>NZ_CP035467.1:0-4998879 GCF_005931095.1 Methylotuvimicrobium buryatense
ATGAGTGCACTCTGGAACAACTGTCTCGCTAAACTTGAAAATGAAATTTCTTCCTCGGAATTCAGCACCTGGATTAGACCTTTGCAGGCAATCGAAACCGATGGACAAATCAAGTTATTAGCGCCGAACCGGTTTGTGCTGGATTGGGTAAAAGAACATCATTTCGCCAAACTGGAAGAAGCGATACAGCAATTATCCAACGGTTCCTTAAGTTTACAATTGGACATCGGCTCTAAGAAAGCCATACCGGCTCCTGCACCGCAGCATACCAAAGCCCCCGATTCCAAAAAATCACGCCCTAACTTTCTTAATAGAGCATTCATTTTCGATAACTTTGTCGAAGGTAAATCCAACCAACTAGCAAAAGCGGCCTCTATTCAAGTCTCCGAAAATATTGGCAAGGCATACAATCCGTTATTAATTTACGGCGCCTCCGGTTTAGGTAAAACGCATCTGATGCATGCGATCGGTAATGCGATCCTGCAACATAATCCGTCCGCGAAAATCGTTTATCTGCATTCCGAAAAATTCGTGCAGGATATGGTCAAGGCTTTACAACAAAATGCGATCGATACTTTCAAGGAATATTATCGAGGCGTCGATACATTGCTGATTGACGATATTCAATTCTTTGCCGGCAAGGAACGCTCTCAAGAAGAGTTTTTCCATACCTTCAACACGTTGTTGGAAAAAAAACACCAGGTCGTTTTAACCTGCGATAAATACCCGAAAGAAATCGTCGGTTTGGAAGACCGTTTGAAATCGCGCTTCGGTTGGGGATTACCGGTTGCAATCGAACCCCCGGACCTTGAAACCCGTGCCGCTATTTTAATGAAAAAAGCAATGATGGCGGGTGTCGATCTACCTCAGGAAGTCGCATTTTTTATCGGTAAAAGGATCCCTTCGAATGTACGAGATCTCGAAGGCGCATTACGACGAGTTATTGCCAATGCGCAATTTACCGGACGTGAAATTACCACCGAATTTACCAAAGAAGCATTGCACGATCTGATTTCATTGCAAGATAAGCTCGTCAATATCGATAACATCCAAAAAACCGTTGCCGAATATTTTAAAATCCGGGTTGCAGATTTATCGTCGAAAAATCGCAGGCAATCCATTACCCGACCACGGCAAATTGCTATGTGTCTAGCTCGTGAATTAACTTCGCACAGTTTTCCGGAAATCGGCGAAGCATTCGGTGGACGCGATCACACCACGGTTATTAATGCTTGTAAACGCATTGCTTCTTTACGTGATTCGGATGTAAAGCTTGAGGAAGATTATTTAAACCTGTTGAGAACATTGTCGCATTAACGGTGTTTAACTTGTGGATAACTATAGTCTTTAGCAGAGAAGGAGAGTTATCCTCTTTTTATCAAGCGCTTATCCACAGCTTTAAACGCCGGTTTTACAGTTCATAAGCTATTGATAAATAAAATAAAAAATGACTTATCACGCTTTTTTTATAGGCTAATAGTAAATATAAATAAATATCTTATATGAAATATATTATTAATAGAGAACAGCTATTGGTTCCATTGCAGCAAATTGTCAGTGTGATTGAAAAAAGACAAACCATGCCGATTTTGTCGAATGTGCTGATGGTTTTTCGTGAAAACACCTTGGTAATGACCGGTACTGATCTTGAAGTTCAAATCGTTACCGAAATTGCGATAGAAAATACGACTTTTGCCGAAATTACTTTACCCGCCCGAAAGTTTCTCGATATTTGCCGCTTGCTGCCGACCGGTGCCGATATCAAATTAGAAGTCGCCGACGACAAAGTTAAGGTGCTCTCGGGACGTAGCCGCTTTATTTTAAGTACACTGCCTGCCGAAAATTATCCGGAATTTTCAGAAACCGAGTTAGATCATAGGTTTACCATCAATGCAGGGCTTTTTAAAAAAGCGCTTGAGAAAACCGTTTTTTGTATGGCGTCTCAGGATGTCCGTTATTATCTGAACGGTTTATTACTCAACATTTCCAATTCGCGTATCAAACTCGTGGCATCCGATGGACATCGTTTATCGGTTTTCGAAGACAACTTAGCAAATCCAGCCGGATATGAAGCGCGTATCATTTTGCCCAGAAAAGGGGTCATGGAATTGGTGCGTTTATTGGATGATCCTCAAATTCAACTTGCTATTGAATTTTCCAGTAATAACATAAGGGTTACGATCAACAATACGATCTTTTCAGCTAAATTGGTCGATGCCAAATACCCCGATTTTAACCGTGTCTTTCATCAAGATTTTCTAACGCCGATTCATATTCAACGTCAGTTATTAAAAGATGCATTGACTCGAGTGGCGATTTTATCGAATGAAAAATACAAAGGTGTGACTTTCGACCTTTCTTCGGATTCGCTGAAAATCAGTGCGCACAATCCTGAACACGAAGAAGCCGAAGAAGAAATTGTTACCGATTATGTCGGCGAACCGCTTTCGATTGCGTTTAATGTGCAATATGTGCTTGATGCCATTTCTAATATCGATTCGGAAATTTCAGAGTTGACGATTGCAAGTAATTCCAGTTGCTGCATCATTGACGAACCGGAAACTAGGTCTTATCGATTCATCGTGATGCCGATGCGTCTATGATCTTTGCTTTATGCAATTTTGGGGAGCTTTATCAATGGAAAAATGAAGCCTTTGAAGTCAAATGAATCAGTTATTGCCTCGACATGCTTTTTTTACTGTGAAAGTTCGTAGATTGAGACTCTTTATCTAATTTTTCGATATGAAAAACAATGCCGGTTGCGAAGAGGGGCGGTTTCTCGTCCGACAGGCGTCGGCGGCAAGGATAGCCGCCGTCAAGCCTACACGGACGTATTCACGGTGTCCTGTCGGTCGAGTGACCGCACCCTCAGCTACCCAGAGCTTTCATTTTCCGGGGCGATGACCTGGCTTTCATGAACGTTAAGGTCAACTTTTCACTAACTTCCTGAAATTTCTAAATCGCAGTCATTATTAAATGTGGAAGCAACAAAAAAACGAGCTTGTTGTTCATCTAACCGGTGTTAACCGCGTGCTTTTTTTGACTAGCAACTAATAAACGATGAGTTTACAAAAGCTCGACATTTTTAATGTTAGAAATATTCGGCAAGCCAGTCTGCAACCATCGCCCGGACTCAATTTAATTTACGGGGCTAATGCAAGCGGTAAGAGTTCTGTCCTTGAAGCGATATTCATTCTTGGCCGGGCACGTTCTTTTAGAACCACACATATCAAACAAGTCGTAAACTTTGATCGAAACGATTTAATCGTATCGGGCAAAGTGTTGCAACAGGGCGGGCGCAGCAGTTGCCAACTAGGCGTACAATTCGATGGGAAGGTTTCTGAAATCCGAATTCAGCAATTACCTAACCAACCCCGGCATTTGCTTGCTTATGCCTTACCTATTCAATTGATTGAGCCTAAATCTTATCGTCTATTGGATACCGGGCCCCAAATTAGAAGAGAATTTATCGATTGGGGGACTTTCAATGAAAACGAACAATTTCTCTTGGCTTGGCGGCAGTACAAAACCGCATTGAATCAACGTAATGCCTTAATCAAACTAAAGCAAACGCATTCCATCCAAGTCTGGAATAATGAAATGGTTAATTACGGTACAATAGTCGATCAATATAGGCGAGCCTATTTACAAAGGCTTGAGCCGGTTTTTCAAGAATTTGTCAGTCGATTTTTAGGATGTGAAACTGTTCAATTCGATTATTTATCGGGTTGGGATAGCGGTAAAGGCTTTCGCCAATCCTTGGATGATGACCTCGATCGTGATCTACGCTATAAAATGACGCATAGTGGTCCGCATCGTGCCGACTTCATTGTTTCGGTTAACAATCGACTCGCCAAGGACTTTGTATCACGCGGACAATTGAAATTGTTAGTTCTATGTTTAAAGCTTGCGCAAGTACAATTATTGTCGACACATCAGAGTAACAATGTCTGTGTTTTAATCGATGATTTTACTGCTGAATTGGATACAACCAAAAGAGCGCTGTTAATAGAATATTTACAAGCAATGGATGTTCAGGTTTTTATCACGGCCACTGAGCTGTCTGAGTATGGTGATTTGAGTAAACTTAATAACTATAAAATGTTCCACGTGGAACATGGTGAAATTAAACAAGCGTAATGTTTCACGTGAAACATTGGTACATTGAGAAGGTAGTGAACACACATGAGCGAAAATATTAAGCAGTACGATAGTACGAATATTCAGGTGCTGAAAGGATTGGATGCGGTCAGAAAAAGGCCTGGGATGTATATCGGCGATACCGATGACGGAACCGGTCTACATCATATGGTTTTCGAAGTGGTTGATAACTCGATCGATGAAGCCTTAGCCGGGTACTGCAAAGAAGTCAGGGTTATCATTCATAATGATGGTTCGGTTACGGTATCCGACGATGGAAGAGGGATTCCCGTTGATATTCATAAAGAAGAAGGACGTTCCGCTGCGGAAGTTATCATGACGGTGCTGCATGCTGGCGGTAAGTTTGACGATAATGCGTATAAGGTTTCTGGCGGATTGCACGGTGTCGGTGTTTCCGTTGTCAATGCACTGTCTGAAGAACTTAACCTGGAAATTAGGAAAAACGGCAAGCTCTATAAACAAAAATACTTAATGGGCGAACCGCAAGCACCATTGGCGGAAATCGGACCTACCGAGGGCAGCGGAACCAAAATTAATTTTAAACCGAGCGATCAGACCTTTGGCGATGTCGAGTTTCACTACGATATCTTGGCGAAAAGACTCAGAGAACTATCTTTTTTAAATTCCGGAGTCAGAATTTGCCTGGAAGACGAACGCAGCAATAAACAAGATGTCTACGAATTCGAGGGCGGCATCAGCGCTTTCGTGGAACATTTAAATAAAAATAAAACGCCGTTATTTCCCGAAGTGTTTCACTTTAGCGCCGAAAAAGAGGGTGTGACCGTCGAAGTGGCGATGCAGTGGAACGATTCGTACCAGGAAAACATTTTTTGTTACACCAATAATATTCCGCAACGCGACGGCGGCACGCATTTAGCCGGATTTAGAGGAGCGTTGACTCGTACCATCAACCAATACATCGAAAGCAACGGTTTAGCAAAAAAAGAAAAGGTCTCGACGATCGGCGACGATGCAAGGGAAGGGTTAACGGCAGTGCTTTCAGTCAAAGTCCCCGACCCGAAGTTTTCCTCACAGACGAAAGATAAACTAGTTTCATCGGAAGTAAAACCCCTGGTCGAATCGACGATGAACGAGAAATTGCAGGAGTTTTTATTGGAAAAACCGCAAATCGCAAAAGCGATCGTCAATAAAATCATCGATGCGGCCCGAGCCAGAGAAGCGGCCCGTAAAGCACGAGAAATGACACGCCGTAAAACCACGCTGGATATCGCCGGGTTACCCGGTAAATTGGCCGATTGTCAGGAAAAAGATCCGGCTCTGTCCGAATTGTTTATTGTCGAGGGTGACTCGGCGGGCGGTTCGGCGAAACAAGGCCGCGATCGTCGCACGCAAGCCATTCTGCCGCTTAAGGGTAAAATCTTGAATGTCGAGAAAGCCCGCTTCGACAAAATGATCTCGTCAGAAGAAGTCGGCACCTTGATCACCGCGCTTGGTTGCGGTATAGGCAAGGACGAATATAACCTTGCCAAACTTCGTTATCACCGGATCATCATCATGACCGACGCCGACGTCGACGGATCGCACATCCGCACCTTGCTATTGACATTCTTTTACCGGCAATTACCGGAAATCATCGAAAAGGGTTATATCTATATTGCCCAACCGCCGTTGTATAAAGTCAAGAAGGGCAAGCAGGAGCATTACGTAAAAGACGATGCGCAATTGAACGATTATTTGATCCAATTGGCGCTCGACAAAGCGGTGCTGCACACCGATGAAACCGCCCCACCGATACAAGGCCAAGGCTTAGAGAAACTGGCGAAGGAATACACCGAAGTATTGGCCGTCATCACCCGCTTGACCAGTCGCTACGACGATACGTTTTTGGAACAACTGGTTTACATGGAACGCGTGACCGACGAAGTCAAACAAGACAAGGAACGCTTAGGGGTATGGGTGAGCCAATTGGCCGAACGCTTGTACAAACCGCAAAGCAAAATGGAATTCACACTTGAGCTCGATTATATGTCGGCCGGCGATTACACTCTAACGGTCAACAAGCGCCATCACGGCAATACCAAAACCTTTATGCTGCAAGCGTCGTTTTTCGACAGCAAGGATTATCAGAAAATCGCACAATACGCCGAGGACACGGTCGGTATGTTCGGCGAACAGTCCACTATCCGGATGGGCGAACGCCAGCAGCCTATCGAAAATTTCAAACAAGCATTCGAGTGGATGATGAAAGAAGTCAAAAAAGGCCAACACATCCAGCGTTACAAAGGACTAGGCGAAATGAACCCGGAACAGCTCTGGGAAACCACGCTCGACGCCAACAGCCGCCGCATGCTGCAAGTCCGCATCGAAGACGCAATCGCCGCCGACGAAATCTTCACGACCCTGATGGGCGACATCGTCGAACCGCGCCGGGATTTCATCGTCAAGAATGCGCTGGATGTGACGAATTTGGATGTGTAGGTTTTTGGTCTAAAAAGGGGATTGTATACCCTTTGTTAGTCAAATTTCGGCGTCGGGGTGCCCGTCAAAGGACGCCGTGAATACGTCCATGTAGGCTCTGTGACAGCATCCCTGCTGTCAAAGCCTTTGCCGAACACCCCGCACCTCCACGCGTCAACAACGAAATTTGAGGTGCGTGGGTATAGCTCAGCATAATCAAACATACAGAGCTGAAAAAGAAGAGCAGTGAAGACAACAAAATACTTCCTGACAACCCGTATGAGACCGGATCGAGAGATTATCAAGGACGAATGGATTCAATACGTTGTCCGGTTTCCTGAAAATGAGCACATACAGTTCGATGGCAGAATAAGGCGATGGGCAAGAATTGAAGAAATGGGAGGCCGGTATCCGCGGGTAATCCTGTTGCCGGATGGGGAAACCGTACATAACGCATTTATCGATAGAGGGTATAAACCATGAAAGTCAGCCTATTTCGAAGATACCGACACCCTATACATCGAGTTCCGCAGCAGCGGGATAGTGGAATCCAAGGATTTGGATGAAAACACCATCATTGACGTTGATGCACAAGGCAACGTCTGTGCAATGACATTTGAGCATGCAAGCCAGCGCACTGACGTTAATCATCTGATTGTTGAGGGTATTGCAGCATAGTCACGGTAGGACGCGGTTAGGAACGAACCGCATTGATTGATACACGCCTGTTTTTTATTGCCACCAATCACTATTTGGCATAGCATAAGCCCCATGTCGACGCCCTTCAAAACAGCCTTAGTCATTTTTCTCGTGATCCTGCAATCGATCGCGCCGTTGGTGCATGCGCATCCGATGGTCGACGAGTTGTCGGACGGCGTGCACATGCCCGGCTTTGAGCAATTCAACGCCGCGAACGACGACGATGCATTGGCATTGTTCGACGCGTCCGTGATCGATTTGGATCAAGGCATTGAAACCGAAACGACGCTGCTGTCCGATTGGCTCCCTTTTGCCGTAGTGTTCGTTGCTTTCGTGTTTCCCGAACCGGATGAATGTCTCGGTTTCGAAGTTGCGTTTTCTCCACCGCCGAATGTGCTTTCCGGCCGAACCTCTTCCTCACCTCAAGCGCCCCGTGCACCACCCGTGCAACTGTAAACAGTTTATAGACCGTCGGATTCGCTGAATATCCGACTCGTTGTTTCAGTTGCGGCCCTGCTGCCGCATATTGCGGAGCTCAATATGATTCCCCTCAAGCCTTTAAAAGGCGCTTTGCTGTGTTGCTGCCTGCTGTCGACATTCGTTGTATGGGCAGACAGCGAAATGATCGTCGATCATTTCGATCCAATAGAGGTCGAGCCGACCATGACTTTGGCCGGTTTGATCGATACCACTGCCGAACATTATCCCGATGCCGCATGGCTCAAAGCGTTGGAAGACGAAGCGAAAGCACTTGCTGAGCGCGGGCAAAGTTGGATAGCAGGACCTGCTACTGCAGATTTGTTTTTTTTGGAAGCGACCAGCGGTACCTTGCATATTCTCGATGCAGTAGTAAGCGTGCCCTTGTGGAACTTCGGGCAACGCGATGCCGAACAAAATATTGCTCAACGTGCCGATGACAGCAGGCAATCGCAAAGCCGGGCGTTCAAATTGCGTGTCGCTGGATTAGTTAGGTCGGCCTTATGGGATATCGCATTGACCGAAGTGCGTCAAGACCAGGCAAAAACCGATTATGAATTAACCGAAAAATTGGTCGGCAAGGTCAAGCGGCTTTATGAATTGGGTGACTTGGCCCGGGCCGATTTATTGCTCGCGCAAAGCGAATTGTTGCAGAAACGGTCGGTGTTGACCCTGGCGGAATCGGAAGTCATGCATGCCCGAAAGCGCTATACGAATTTGACGCGGACCGAAAAGATTCCGGCCGAATTCCATGAACCCTTGGTTGCGCTGAAAACAATCGAACAGCAGCATCCCGCCTTGGCCGCGCTCAACAGTCAAATAGCCCGTAAACAAGCCGAACTCGAAGCGATACGTTTGACCGGCTCGGGTCAAACTCAGGTTTCTGTCGGCATCAACAGCGATCGGGGCAACAACGACCCGCGCAGTAACTATACCGAAAGTTTCGGTGTCGGTATTTCGGTACCGTTCGGCGGCAGCGCGCATCAGGCGCCGAAAATTGCCGCAGTCAATGTCGAGTTAAATCGTCTGATCGCCGAACGTGAGCAACTGTTTAGAGATTTGAAACTCGCCTATCACGAAGCCGAGCATGCTTTGGAAGTCAACCGCGCCGAACAGGCAACCGCCGATGAAATGAAGCAACTGGCGGAAGAACATTTGGATATGACCGAATTAAGTTTCTCGGTCGGTGAAATCAATCTGATCGAATTATTAAGAATCCGTGCCAGAACCCAACAAGCCATCCTCAACGCCAAAGAACGTTCGGTGATCTTGCAAAGGGATATCGCACTATACAATCAGGCCGTTGGAGTGTTGCCATGAAACGAATCTTGTTATCAGTATGGGCCGGTCTGTTTGTTTTACAGGCCTCAAATAATAGTTGGGCGGCAAACGCGTGCGAGGTTGTCGGAGCGGATACGGCGCAGGAGAATCATTGTTCGCCGGTATCGGCACAGTCCGTTCTCGATCTGAGCAACGAGCAGATCGACAACTTGGATATTAAACTCGCCGCCTTGGAAAAGGCCGACGAAATACCGCTTCTGACTGCATCGGCTCGTGTGATCGTTCCGCCGGAAAATGAACAAATCGTCAGTACGACCGTAGCGGGGATGGTGAGCCGCATTCATGTCGCAGATGGCGATGCCGTTCAGCAAGGTCAAGTATTGGCTCAATTGAACAGTCCTGAACTCTTGGCGTTACAGCGCGACTATCTGAAACGGGCCAGCGAAGCGCAATTAGCCGAGGCGGTCTATCGGCGCGACCGGAAATTACAGAAGGAAGGCATTATTCCGCAGAGCCGATGGGAGGAAACGCTTAGCCGCTTCAACGTCGCCAAAGCTAAGGCGCAAGAGGCCAAACAAATGTTATTGATTACCGGTATGACCGAAACGGAGGCCGGGCAATTGCTTGCATCAAGACGGTTGAACAGTCTACTGGAAATTAGCGCTCCGATCGGCGGCACGATACTGCAGCGTAGCGCTTCGGTTGGTGAACGTCTAACCGCGAACACACCGTTGTTCCGCATCGCGAATCTCGAACAACTTTGGCTGGAGCTGTCGGTCGCTCAGGATCGTATCGATGTCTTGACGGTCGGAGACAAGGTTAAAGTCGCCGGTACAGAAGCTATCGCCGAGATTGTTTTGCTGGGCCGGCATGTCGATAAACAGACTCAATCGGTGCTCGCGCGCGCCGTATTAGCGGGACCTCAAGCCGAGCTGCGGCCGGGACAGACAGTCAATGCTTTAGCGATCAAGCGTATTGAGACTGCTGCGTTTAAGTTGCCGCAATCGGCGTTGGTGCAAAGCGAAGGGCGGGATTATGTATTCGTGCGGACAGGACAGGGCTTTGAGGTTAAGCCGGCCGAAGTTATCGGCCGGCACGAAGATGCAGTCTTTATCGTAGGTGAGTTGGACGGTAGCGAAACGGTCGCGGTGCGCGGCGCCGCGGCATTGAAAGCGCTTTGGCTGGAGTCCGGGAGCGCTGAGTGATGGGTCACTTGATTCGATTCGCACTGGCTCAGCGGATATTGATTGTTTTGTTTGTGCTGTTGCTGGCAGGCGGCGGCTGGTATGCATGGCAACGGATACCGATCGATGCGTTTCCGGAAGTCTCGCCGACTCAAGTCAAGGTGATCGTCAAAGCGCCGGGTATGACGCCGGAAGAAGTCGAGACACGGATTACCGCACCGATCGAAGTCGAGCTGCTGGGTATTCCCAATCAAACGATGCTGCGCTCGATCGCTAAGTATGCGCTAACCGATATCACGATCGATTTCGAGGAAGGTACCGATATTTATTGGGCGCGCCAGCAAATCGCCGAACGCTTGAATACCTTGTGGGCAGACTTGCCGGAGGGCATTGAAGGGGGGATTGCGCCGATGACAACGCCTTTGGGCGAGATGTTCATGTTTACCGTATCGGGTGGAGGCTTGGATCAGATGGAGCTACGTACCCTATTGGATTGGGTGATTCGCCCGGCACTACGAACCGTGCCGGGCGTCGCCGATGTCAATTCGCTGGGCGGTACGGTGCGGAGTTTCGAAGTCGTGCCCGATTCGCTCAAAATGGCTGCCCGAAATATTACGACCGACCGTTTGATCGATGTTTTGAAGACCAACAATCGCAACGACGGAGCGGGACGTCTGCAAGAAGGCGAGGAAACCTTGATCGTTCGCGCGGAAGGGCGCATTCAGAAATTATCGGATGTGCGGGCGATAGTGGTCGATACCGTTTCCGGCATGCCGATTACGATTGGGGATGTTGCAGAGGTTCGTATCGGCGCACTGACCCGGTACGGTGCAGTTAGCCGTAACGGAGAAGGCGAGGTGGTTACCGGTTTGGTATTAAGTCTGCGCGGAGCGAATGCCCGGCAAACGATCGATCTGGTCGAACAAAAACTGAACGGCATCAAAAAAACCTTGCCGGACGGCGTGAAAATCGGCGTTTTTTATAACCGAGGGGTATTAGTCGGACAAGCCGTCGATACAGTGATTACTGCCTTGACTCAGGCAATCGTATTGGTGTTGTTGATGCTGGTGTTGTTTCTCGGTAACTGGCGCGCCGCGTTGACCGTAGCATTGGTGTTGCCATTGGCGGCATTGTTTACGTTCATCATGATGAAAACGATGGATATGTCCGCTAATTTGATGAGTCTCGGCGGACTGGTCATTGCGATCGGCATGTTGGTCGATGCGGCGGTGGTCGTCGTCGAAAATATTATCACGCAATTGGCGCACAAAGAAAAAGCCGAGCGTCTCCCGCGATTGCATATGATCTACCGGGCGACCCGTGAAGTGGCTGTGTCGGTTACCTCGGGCGCATTGATTATCATCATCGTCTTTGTGCCGCTGTTAACCTTACAAGGATTGGAGGGAAAATTATTCGCGCCGGTTGCACTCACGATCGTGTTTGCCTTGGCCGCTTCCTTGATATTATCGCTGACCGTGATTCCGGTGCTGGCTTCTTATTTGTTGAAACAGGTATCGCAAAATGAGCCCTGGCTGCCTCGGCAAATGCTTAAAGCCTATCGGCCGGCATTGCTATGGTGCTTGGATAACGGTAAATCGGTGTTTCTTGGCGCGGGCGGATTATTGCTGCTGGCTTTATTGTTGTTTAACCGAATCGGCAGTACTTTCATGCCGAGTATGGATGAAGGCGATATTATCGTGCAGTTGGAAAAGCTGCCGTCAATCACGTTGGAACAATCGGTAACGCTCGACGGGCGCGTGCAAAAAGCGTTGCTGGAAAAAGTACCGGAAATTGCCGAAGCGATATCGAGGGTCGGATCCGACGAACTCGGTCTCGATCCGATGGGCTTGAACGAGACCGATACGTTTCTGATTTTAAAACCCAAGGATCAATGGCGGATGGCAAGTAAGGAACTGTTGATCGACGAGATTCGCAAGGTGCTCGATCAACTTCCGGGCATTTCTTACGGATTTACGCAGCCGATCGAGATGCGCGTGTCGGAAATGCTGACCGGGACCCGAGGCGATGTTGCGGTCAAATTATTTGGCCCGGATTCGACCGTTTTGAATCGAAAAGCCGAGGAAATCGCAGCGGTGTTGAGGGGGTTAAAAGGTTCTAGCGACGTCTTTCTGAAACAAAACGAAGGCATGCAGTTTTTACAATTAAAGCTAGATCGTGCGGCGATCGGACGCTTTGGGTTGGATATCGATGCGGTCGAGAATCTGTTGAGAGCGCAGATCGAAGGTTTGAAGCTGGGTATCGTTCAGGAAGGTCAAGTAAGGACGCCGCTACTGTTGCGCGGCGCTGGCAGTTCGGCGAATTTCGCTAGTTTACCGATTGCGTTGCCGGGAGGCGGCTATGTCGCGCTGTCGGCATTGGCAAAACTCGATCGCAGCGAAGGTCTGGTGTCGATTGAGCGTGAGAAAACTCAGCGCTTCGCAGTCATTCGCAGCAATGTCGAAAACAGAGATTTAGTCGGTTTCGTCGACGAAGCGCGAATACAGGTTGCGCAACAGGTCGAACTGCCGCCCAGTTATTCGGTCGAGTTCGGCGGACAATTTGAAAATCAGCAACGGGCCGCTGCAAGGTTGGCGATTGTCGTACCGATTGCGTTGATCCTGATTTTTTTGCTGTTATTCGCGACCTTCGGCTCGGTCCGTCAAGCGACTTTGGTATTGTCGAATATTCCGCTAGCGATGATCGGCGGCGTCATTGCGTTGTGGTTGTCCGGCGAATATTTATCGGTACCGGCTTCTGTGGGTTTTATTACATTGTTGGGTATCGCGGTCTTGAACGGCGTGGTGATGGTGACCCATTTCAATCAATTATGCATAGCCGGCATGCCGGTCGGGAAGGCTGTCGTAGTCGGGTCGATGCGACGTTTGCGGCCGGTCTTGATGACTGCAGCAACGACGGCATTCGGTTTGTTGCCGATGTTGTACGCAACTGGACCGGGTTCGGAAATTCAGCGGCCGTTGTCGATCGTCGTGATCGGCGGCTTGTTGTCATCGACCTTTTTGACGCTGTTTTTATTGCCGATATTGTTTCAACGTTTTGGTATGGCAAAGGAGCTTAGCGATGAGTAGCCCTGAGTTTTTAGTTACATTGAATGTTGCGCCGGATCTTGAAGAGGCAGTCGTCGATTGTTTGTTGACGCTGGAATCCGAACACGGTTTCAGCAGTCTGCCGGTCTATTCTCACGACCACCGAAACGTCGGTTTGTCTTTGGCCGAGCAGGTGACCGGCCGTCAACGCAAAATCCGTTTTCAAATGTATCTGCCTGAGCAGGGCTTGGCCGAGCTGCTCGATAAATTGCGCGGCGAATTTTCGGGTTCGGGCATCAGCTACCGGGTATCGCCGGTACTCGATAGCGGTGTGATTTGATTTCTCCCGGCGCCTCCATACGCTAATACAGAAATTTGAAGTGCGAGGGTATCGCATAAGTCGGGCTTAAACCCATATAGGGACATTTAATAACTATTTATTGCCGACAACTATTGTCTTATCTTTCCGGTATTCTTCGCTTAGAATGGCGTATTAATAAACCTTAATAACCGTAATAAAATAAATTGCCGATCATGTTGTTTCTAAGATTCGGTAAATCAATAAACGGATAGCCATTATGCAAGAACTGATGAAATTTTTATTCGGCAGCGCAGATTTAATGCCGCACGGTAATTGCTTCCTGTGGCAACCCGGCTTGCTATGGTTAACTGTAACGGCGAACATCGTGATCGCCTTGGCTTATTTTTCAATTCCGGTTGCGCTGCTTTATTTCGTTTATAAGCGTAAGCAAGTCGAATTCAAAGGCATATTATTGCTATTCAGCTTGTTTATTTTTTCCTGTGGCACGACGCATGTCATGCATGTCGTAACGATCTGGAGACCCGTTTACGGATTGTCAGGCATTATCGATGCACTGACTGCAGGTGTCTCGGTGGTAGCGGCCGTAATGCTTTGGCCCTTAATACCGAAAGCGCTATTGATTCCGAGCCCATCGGAATTATTGAAAGCTAATTCTCTGTTACAGGACGAAATTCGATATAACTTAAAAATACAAAATGAACTCAAGCGGCTCAATCAAGATTTAGATAAAACGGTTGAGTTGCTGCAACAGAGTAACCAAGCTTTTCAGGAAAGCGAACAACGTTTCAAGCATGTCGTCAACGTCACGCCGGCAGCGATATACACTCTGCTTTTTACCGGCCATGACCGATATCCCTATAGAACGACATTTATAAGCGACGCCTTCTTAAGCATTACCGGCTTTGCACCTGCCGATTGGTACAGCAATGATAGTTTATGGATCGATCGCCTGCATCCGGACGACCGTGAGCAGACTATCGAATTAATGGAACAACTAAAAGAAACCGGACAGTTAAATCATCAATACCGGTTTCGGCATAAAGACGGCACCTATCGTTGGATACATGACAAATCGATTATGACCCGAACATCGACGGGGCAAATCGATGAAGTGTTCGGCGCATGGATGGATGTGACCGAACATAAAGAAGCCGAAGAAGAACTGCACCTGGCTGCGATTACTTTCGAAAGCTTGCAAGGGATCATGATTACCGACCCTGACGCGACAATTTTACGTGTCAATCAAGCATTCACGACAGTGACCGGCTATGCTGCCGAAGAAGTGATCGGCAAAAATCCGAATATTCTGCACTCCGATCAACACGATCAATTATTTTATGAGGACTTATGGCGGCAATTGCAAATCGACGGTCGATTCGAAGGCGAGATTTGGGATCGCCGTAAGGACGGTTCGATTTTTCCGATTTGGCAATGCATTACTGCGGTTAAAAACAACCGGGGCGAAACCACGCATTATGTTGCGGTGTTTACCGATCTGAGTGAGAAGAAAAAATTCGAGGAATATATTTCGCAATTGGCTTTTTACGATCCGTTGACTGATTTACCGAATCGCAGACTGTTACTCGAAAGAATCGAACAGGTATTGATACAAGCCAAACGAAAAAATACTTATGCGGCGATTTTGTATATGGATTTAGATCGATTCAAGGTATTGAATGACTCGATGGGGCATCAAACCGGCGATGAGTTGTTGGTCCAAGTAGCCAAACGTTTGAAGCAATCGATACGACAAGAGGATACGCCGACTCGACTCGGCGGCGACGAGTTCGTTATCTTGGTACATACCGATACCGATCGTCAAGATGAGGCGACTCAAAAAATTTTAAATCTTGCCGAAAAAATTATGAGCAAGTTGAACGAGCCCTATTTAATCAAAGGCAACGAGCATTATTTCAGTTCCAGCATGGGCGTTACCTTATTTTCCGGTCGGTGCCAATTGGCGGCGACCGATTTACTGCAACAGGCCGATACCGCGATGTACCGGTCGAAAGAAAAAGGTCGCAATACCATCAGTTTTTTCGATCGAAGCATGCAAGAAGCTGCCGATAAACGCTTACAGATCGAAAATGCGCTACGAATGGCGATAGAGCAACAACAATTTACGCTTTATTTTCAACCTCAGGTCGATAGAAACGGCCGGATAATCAGCGCCGAAGCGTTGATTCGTTGGAATCATCCGGATAAGGGACTGATTGCCCCGAACGAATTTATTCCCATCGCCGAGGAAACGGGCATGATACAGCAAATAGGCGCTTGGGTTATCGAGGCTGCGTGTAGCCAGATTAAACTATGGCAACAAGCCGGTATGGACTATGCCTATGTTTCGATTAATGTGAGTTCGCAACAATTTCGGCAAAAAGATTTCGTGACTAATGTTAGGCGAGCCATTGTGCAAGCCGATATCGAATCAAGTCGGTTAATGATTGAAATAACCGAAAGTGTGTTGATGCAGGATATCAACGACACTATAGAAAAAATGCAGGCATTGATGGAATTGGGTATCGCGATTTCGATCGACGATTTCGGTACCGGCTATTCGTCGCTGGCCTACTTGACGCAATTTCCGCTCAGCCAATTGAAGATCGATCAGCGTTTTGTCAAAAATATTGATGTCGATAAAAACAGCGCAGTCATTGTCGAAACCATCCTTGCGATGGCAGGCAACCTGGGTCTGAAAGTTGTTGCCGAAGGAGTTGAAACCGAACGGCAGTTGACGTTTTTGGTTGAAAAAGGATGCATCGTGTTTCAGGGGTATTTTTTCGGTAAACCGGTTCCGGTCGATCAATTTGGGATGAACATTGAGTGAATGGAAATCAAAAGTGATAGCCAATGAAAATGTATAAGCCTAATAAGAAAAGTTAGTACAAAACAAAGTTAACCCAATTAGCCACTCACTGCCATTAAGTTAAGGAAATCCGTCACTCCGCCATGGACTGGCGGAATCCAGTGCCATGGATGGCAAGCTTTTGAGGCACATTAGAGCTTGAATGCAAGCATTACTTATTTTTGTGACGCCTTAACTTAATGGCAGTGAATTAGCCAGTGGGTTGATTCACTGATGCTTGTCAATTATCGATTAAGTCTTGCACGGTAACGCTTTCGTCATTTAAGAGTCACTAAATCTTCATCATTTTTTCACATGTCCTCATTATAGTGACCGCTCACCTTAACCTTGATTAAGCGAAGAGAGAGGCATTACATGAGCGATAATAAACAGCCGATGATTGAGATGGATAATGGCGACGAGCCAATGAGTAATCATTCGGACAACCCGCATTTCGCGACGATTTTGGAAAAAAGACTGTCGCGCCGCCAAGTGCTGAGCGGCAGTTTGACAGCTGCAGTAGCCGGCGTTTTCGGCGCTTCCGGTATGGGTAATATAGCCGAAGCGGCTAACCCAAAAAAACTGCCGCCAGCCGCATTGTCAAATGGCAAACAGCCTTTTGCATTGAAGCCTACTTTAGGGTTCGATGCGATTCCGGTCACGCGTTCCGATACCGCAACCCTCCCGCACGGTTATAAAGCGCAAGCCCTGATTCCTTGGGGTACTCCGATCACTGGCAGCTATCCGGAATTCAAATCGGTTGAAGGCAACACCGGCGAAGAGCAAGAACAACAAGTCGGCTCGCATCACGACGGCATGCATTATTTCCCGATGCAAGACGATCCGAACGGTCACGGTCTTTTGTGCGTGAACCATGAGTATGTCGATCAACGCGTATTTCATGCAGCCGGCCCAACTTTCGTTGCCGGTCAACGTCCGACCGACGAAGTCAGAAAAGAGATCGCCGCGCACGGCGTCAGTGTGGTCGAGATCCAAAAAAATTCGATCAGCGGCGAGTGGGGCGTGGTCAACGGTTCGTACAACCGCCGTGTCACGGCCGGCACGCCTGCCGAAATTCGCGGCCCGGTACGCGGCAGCGATTTGGTTAAAACCAAATACAGCCCGGACGGCACGATGGCGCGCGGCACGATCAATAACTGCGCGCACGGTTACACGCCTTGGGGTACTTATTTGACCTGCGAAGAAAACTGGGCGGGCTATTTTGTCAGCCGCGTGCAATTGGCCCGCGCGGAAGCCTTGTTGAACTGGTTCGAAGACTCGCAATCCGCTCTTTACCCGGGCCGTAAAACGTCCTTTGTACAAGGCCGTTACTTTGCGCGTTTCTATCCGGAAACCAACCGTATCATAGGTATTTTCGACGAGTTCTTCGATCAAAAAGTCACCAACTTGGTTTATTCGCAAACCGGTAATACATTTAACGACACAGATCGCGTGTTGGAAGGCGAATTCGGCGCCTTGTTGGCACAAGCCGGTATTGCAGAAGACCTGTCGTTGAGCCGGCCGAGAGAACAAAGCCGCTTTGGCGTGCCTACCGCCAACAGCCGTTACCGTTGGGAAACCGCGCAAAGCGGCGAAGATCAATACATCCGCTTCGATGCCACGCCTAAAGGTGCGGATGCGACTGAAGATTACCGTAACGAGCCGAACACGCAAGGCTGGGTGCTGGAAATCGATCCGTTCGATCCGAACAGTACGCCGATTAAACGTACTACGATGGGCCGTTTCGCGCACGAAGGCGCGTGGTTGTCTCCGCCGCAGTTGGGTCAGCCGGTTACTTTCTATATGGGCGACGATGCACGTAACGAATATATCTATAAATTCGTCACCAAAGCGCGTTACAGCAAAAAATCCAACGGCGACATGCTGGACGAAGGCATCTTGTACGCCGCCCGCTTCAACGACGACGGAACCGGCGAATGGCTGGCCTTGGACATCAACGATCCGAAGTTTCAAGCCGCAGCTGCCGCTGCCGGCGTCGAATTCGCGGATCAAGCCGATGTCTTAGTCAACACGCGTCTGGCGGCCGATGTCGTCGGTGCGACGAAAATGGATAGACCTGAGTGGGGTACAGTACATCCGCAAACCCGCGAAGTCTATATGACGCTGACCAACAACAGTTCACGTACGGATGAGAATGGTAATAATCCAATCGATGCAGCCAATCCGCGCGGACCGAATCCCTACGGCCATATCATCCGCTGGCGCGAACAAGGTAACCGTTCTTGGGCGACCAAATTCGAATGGGATATCTTTGTCTTGTCGGGTACGGAAGGCGACAGCCAAGTATTGCCGGAACAAGGCGGTCCAGCATTGACGCCGGATAACATCCACGCCAGCGCGGACGGTGTGTGGATCGACCAATTCGGTACGCTGTGGATTCAAACCGACATGAGCGGCTCGCAACAAGCGTCCGGCCCATTCGGCGCCAACCAAATGCTGGCGGCCAACCCGGAAACCGGCGAAATCAAGCGTTTCCTAGCAGGACCGAACGATCAGGAAACCACCGGCGTTGTCTCGACACCGGACGGCAAAACCTTGTTCGTCAACTTCCAACATCCGGGCGACCGTTCGCAACCGGGTGCATTCACCAGCAACTGGCCGGATAGCGGCGCGGTTTACAGACATCCTGGCGATGCGATAGTAACCCACAGTCCTAGCGGTCCGCGTCCGCGCTCAGCGACATTGGTCGTTACGCGTGAAGACGGCGGCGTGGTCGGTTTATAAAGAGATCGTTAGTTAGTCATTTTCTAAAGGAAAGACTAGTGGGCAAGGACGCCCATTTTTTTAAAATGCTTTTAGCCGGGAGATGCAATGGGCATCAGCGTTACGCAATTAGTCATCATCATGGTCATCGTGATTCTTTTATTCGGCACCAAACGCGTTAGAAATTTAGGTTCCGATTTGGGTGTCGCGATCAAGAGTTTTCGCAATTCG
This sequence comes from Methylotuvimicrobium buryatense, assembly GCF_005931095.1. Classification (GTDB taxonomy): domain Bacteria; phylum Pseudomonadota; class Gammaproteobacteria; order Methylococcales; family Methylomonadaceae; genus Methylotuvimicrobium; species Methylotuvimicrobium buryatense. The sequence continues at coordinate 19,387 of NZ_CP035467.1, forward strand.
GTCAAGGAAGGCGAAGACGATAAACAATTAAGCAAAGACGAGTCCGAAAAAGTGGAAGATTCGGTCGAATTGCAACATCAAAGCAAAGTCTAAATCCCATTATGTTCGATATCGGTTTTACCGAACTGTGCATGATCGGTTTGGTCGCATTGTTGGTCATAGGGCCTGAGAAACTGCCGAAAGTGGCCCGCGTTGCGGGCTTTTGGGTAGGCAAGGCGAAAAATACTGTGGCCAAAGTCAAGGCCGAAATCAAGGAAGAATTGGACGCAGAAGAACTGCGTCAAGCGGTTCGGGAGCAAAACGGCTTTGAGGAGATAGATCAATTCAAAGCAGAGGCCGATGAACTCAGGCAAAAGATTAACAAGCCGATGCCGTCGATCGTCCCATCGCCAAAGCGCGCCAAGAAACTTTGATCCTAAAAAAATAAGTTGGGCATTCTAAATCCCGTTCGCCCTAAGCCGAGTCGAAGGGTGGACGGGATTTAGAATGCCCAACTAGTGACCGGCATGTGGAATCCGCTCATGCTTCGCTTTGGATCAGCACGAACGGGTCTTCAACACATGTCAACTGCTTTTTAGTGTGAAAGTTCGTAGATTTGGACTCGTTATCTAGTTTTTCGATATGAAAAACAATGCCGATTCCGAAGAGGGTGCGGTTGCTCGACCGACAGGTGTCGGCGGCAGGACAGATTTTTCTGCCCTGCATCGCCTAAAGCGCCTTCTGTTGGTGCCCTACTACACGCCATCCCATCCTTGGCGTTCGAGCCGCCGTCAAGCCTACAAGGACTTATTCACGGCGTACTGTCAAGCGAGTCACCGCACACTAACCCACTCCTCGCACTTTGATTTGCCGGGTTGATGACGGCTTCCTCATGATCGTTAGGTTAAACGATCAATCATGAAAGAAGTTTTGGAATTTGACAGATGCATGATTACCGTTACAATTTTCTAACCGCTAACCGCTAACCGCTAACCGCTAACCGCTAACCGCTAACCGCTAACCGCTAACCGCTAACATCATCCCCCCACATAAACGTCAGCAACACATACCGTTTTCCGGCAGTGACATCGGAAGCGGCGTGCAGTAAGGTGCCGGAAAACACTAACCCGCCTCCTGCCGGTGGACGGTAACGTTTAGCTCCGAATTCCGGAAAAACGATTTCGCCTCCCGTGTAATCGTCGTTTAAATTCAGCGATAATGCGAAACGCCGATGTTTGGCATCCGGCGTCACATTGTCCCTGTGCAGGCGAAAATAACCGCCGGTGATTGCATCGTAAGCCACGACTTTATAACCTTCCAGTCGGGTCACCTGATAATGAAAGGCGCGGGCAATAACCGGCAATAATCGCTCGACTAATGCGTCGTTTACAGCTTGAACCAAATCCGGATCGTTTAAGCGATGATCGCGTCTAATTTTAGTTCTGGCATCGGGGATGAGTGTCGGTTCCCCGGCGACCATGCGCACCATGCCGCTATCAAAGTTATCCGCTTCATGAGCAGCAATCAATTGTGTACATAACGAAGAGGGCAGCACTTCGGGAACTATTAAGACCGGGGCGCTTTCATTACAAACTGTGGAGTATTGTGCCGGGATCGCATCGAGTATGTGTTCTATTTCGTTGAGGGTGGGATTTTCAAGGCAGGCAAAAACGGTCAAGGTAGGGCGCAATATCAATACCAGCGGTTCGCTTACCTGTGAGGCGTTTAAAAAAGCCTGTGTCAAGCGCCCGTCATCCTGAAGTATTGGAAATGGGGAATCGATCTGATGATTTTGCTTTCCGGAAAATACTCCGATTAGCTTGGTATGATCTGCTAGCGGCGCATATTGCAAGAGTTCTACTTGAATGGCGGAAAATACGATTACGACCGGGCTTTGACCACAATATTGTTCATAAAAAGTTACCGGCATTCCTTCTACTTCCGGTAATAAAAAATCCGGAGCGATTTTACCGGGCCGGATTTTTTGACATAGTTCGTTTAGGGTTGGCAATTTAATCTCCATTTAATGTCTTGAATTACCGTTGAAAGTCCATATTTCGGCTCACCCCAAACTTAAAAATGAGGTCGCGCGAATTTTCAGTATCAAAGGAGTTGTTTGAGCACAATTTGGCAAGATAACAGCGGAATATGACAAATCGGTGAAAGTTTATTGAATATTTAATGACAATAGAGAGTTACTTGTGCTTATCGGGATGCGGCGGAAGACATGTATAATGGAAGGCCGTTAATCATTACCTATCGAGAAAAATGCTGACTTATCCTAATATCGATCCTGTTGCGTTCAGTCTGGGTCCCGTAAAAGTCCATTGGTATGGCTTGATGTACTTGATCGGATTTGCCGCTGTTTGGGTGTTGGGCAAAAAAAGAGCCGAACAACCCTGGTCGCCGATTAAACCGGAAGCGATCGAAGACCTCGTTACTTATGGCGCACTAGGGGTCATACTCGGTGGACGATTGGGTTATATTTTGTTTTATAACTTCAGCGAGTTTTTGAACGATCCGAGCATCATTTACAAAATTTGGCAGGGCGGCATGTCCTTTCATGGCGGTATGCTCGGCGTGTTTGTCGCGATGTGGATTTTCGGGCGTAAACATAATTGCACCATGTTGCAATTAACCGACATCATCGCACCACTGGCGCCGATCGGATTGGGTGCGGGTCGTATCGGCAATTTTATTAATGCCGAATTGTGGGGACGAACGACCGATGTGCCTTGGGGAATGGTGTTTCCGAATGCCGGACCTTTGCCCCGTCATCCCTCGCAGCTTTACGAAGCGTTTCTTGAAGGGGTGGTGTTGTTCGTCGTGCTTTGGATATATAGCAGCAAACCGAGGCCGACAATGGCGGCGACCGGTTTGGCTGTGATGCTTTACGGCTGCTTTAGGTTTTTTGTCGAGTTTTTCCGCATGCCCGATGCACATCTGGGTTATTTGATGTTGGATTGGGTCACGATGGGGCAGATCCTATCGACGCCGATGATAATAATCGGCGGATTTATGTTCTACTGGGCTCACAGAAAAACCGCATGAAGCCATATCTGGATTTATTGGAAAAAATATTAACCGAAGGGACGTTGAAAGGCGATAGAACCGGTAGCGGTACTTTATCGATTTTCGGTCATCAAATGCGTTTTTCGTTGGCGGACGGATTTCCGTTGGTGACGACCAAAAAAGTTCATTTGAAATCGATCATTCATGAATTGCTTTGGTTTTTGCAGGGCGATACCCGTTTGGATTATTTGCATCGGCACGGAGTGACGATTTGGGACGAGTGGGCCGATGGCGGCGGTGGCTTGGGGCCGGTGTACGGTTATCAATGGCGATCATGGCCGTCTCCGGATAAAACGTATATCGATCAGATCGCTACAGTAATCGAGCAATTAAGAAGCAATCCCAATAGCCGGCGCATGATCGTTTCGGCCTGGAATGTTGCCGATTTGCCCGATGAAAAACTCAGTCCGCAGCAAAACGTCGCCAACGGAAAAATGGCATTGGCGCCTTGTCATGCCTTGTTTCAGTTTTATGTTGCCGACGGAAAACTATCTTGTCAGTTGTATCAGCGCAGCTGCGATACTTTTTTGGGGTTGCCGTTCAATATCGCCAGTTATGCGTTGTTGACGCATATGGCCGCGCAGCAGAGCGGTTTAGAGGTTGGCGATTTTATTTGGACCGGCGGCGATGTCCATCTGTATTTGAATCATCTGGAGCAGGCCAAATTACAATTGACACGCGAGCCTTATCCCTTGCCGCGCTTAGCGATCAAACGCAAGCCCGAATCGATATTCGATTATCGCTACGAAGACTTTGAGATGCTCGATTACCAGGCTCACGCGCATATCAAGGCGGCAATTTCGGTTTAGCTTCGTTATTCGTACATAAATTCGCTCAAATCCGGCGCTTTCGGTAATTGTAATTGAGTTAGCCTATCGGCGTTTTTTATTGCATTCAGTCTGGCCATGTTATTGGCGTGAACGCACTGGAAGGCGCCGTTAAAGTCGGCATTCAAAAAGGCTTTGGTTAAGTGAGCACATAAGCAATAGAGTGCCGAATAGTTTTTCGGATCGCCGTCTTTACATCGATCGATTTCCTTAGACAGCAAGGTCATGACCGATAGCACGAAGCCGTCGTGCCGCCAATCCACCGGTTCATCGCTGACATCATTCCCCGAAAGCGCGATCGCGCCGACTGCGTAATAAGCGAGATCGGTCAAGCCGGCCAAGATAGCAGCCATTTCGCCGGATTTGATCGCCTTAAAGGTTTCGCTGCCGCCGTCCATCAGTAAAGCCTGACGTAGAATAATATCCATATCGGAAATATCAACGGGCGCTCCGTGCTCGGCTTGCGGAATCGCTAATGCGTCGTGGTAAGCTCTGATTGCTGCTAAATGCTGATTCATTGCGGTCCCCTGTTATGATGGATGTCGAAATGAGACTGAATTAGGCGAAAAAAGTTGCGTTAATTTTGTCCGCAGCAGCGTTTGAATTTTTTTCCGCTGCCGCAGGGGCAGGGGGCATTTTTGCCTTGGCCGCTTTCCGTTTTCGGTTGGCCGATTGATTTAACCAGTCCGTCCAAATAATACCAGCGACCGCCGGATTTTTTGAAACGGCTAAGTTCATGCATGACTTGATCTTCGTCATCCAGTTTAAAATGGGCTTTAAATTCCACTAAGCCTTTAGTGTCGTTTTTACCGCCCTTTTTGACGTTGACGATTTCGAGTTTGGTCCAAACCGTTTTATCTTTGGAAAAATCGATAGACTGAGGTTTTTTAGTATTGTCCCAAGTTGCTAAAAGATACGAATCATCTTGGTAGGCATAGGCGGTAAATCGCGAACGCATTAAGATTTCGGCGGTTTCGGCAAAGCGGCTACCGTTATGGTAAGTTCGGCAGCATTGTTCGTACAGTAGTCCCGAACCGCAAAGACACATATCAACCATCAATGAAATAACGAGTACTTCAACGGGTGCCGAAAACGACGATGGTTTTGCCGTGGGCGGTAATCAAACCTTTATCTTCAAGTTCTTTGAGCACTCTTCCGGCCATTTCCCGAGAACAACCGACAATCCGGCCGATTTCTTGGCGGGTGATGCGCAGCTGCATGCCGTCCGGGTGAGTAACGGCATCCGGTTCTTTTGCTAGGTCGAGAAGGGTGCGAGCGATACGGCCTTCCACATCCATGAAGGCTAGATCGCGAAATTTACGGCTGGTGATCAAAAGGCGAGACGCTAATTGTTCGCCGAGCATGGACAGGATTTCGGGGGCATATTCCAGCAATTCTTTTTTTAAGGCTTGTTTTAGCCTTTCATAACCGATTTCCGCCAATTTGCAGGGCGTTCGTGTATTAACACTGACTTCTCGAGTGTCGGTCGGCTTAAATACACCGATTTCGCCGATAAAGTCGTGTTTGTTTAAATAAGCAAGGATCAATTCACGACCATCTTCGTCTTCGACACCGATACTGACAGAGCCTTCGATAATAAAATAGAGACGGTCACCGGTATCGCCGGGACGTATGATGGTGGTTTTAGCCGGGTAGGACTTGGTATGGCACAAGTGTAAAAAAGGCTCCAATGCATCTCTATATGCCGGGTTTAGCTTACTAGGGGTCATAACAACTAATCATCCTCTAACTATGTTGTAAAAAAAATTCCGCTAACAGTGCCGCATTTTTGTAAAAAAATCAACAATGATAATCTTTTAAATTTAGCCTGGTGTGGTAATCTATGCCACTTTTATTGAGTCGGTATAGACAGATGGAAGCGAAAGTTAAATGGGTTGACGGTGTGATGTTTGTTGGCGAAACCGGTAGCGGACATGCTGTAGTCATGGACGGTTCACCAGACCATGGCGGACGTAACATGGGGGCGCGGCCGATGGAAATGATTTTGCTCGGATTAGGCGGTTGCTCGTCTTTCGATGTCGTGGACATTTTGAGGAAAGGCAGAAACGACATCGTCGATTGTCGTGTCGAATTAGCGGCGGAACGTGCGGAATCGATACCCAGCGTATTCACAAAAATTCATTTACATTTTGTCGTAACCGGACGTGAACTTAAAGCGAATGCTGTAGAACGCGCGATAAAATTATCGGCGGAAAAATATTGTTCCGCATCCATCATGCTGGGTAAGACGGCAGAAATTACCCACGATTTTGAAGTGATCGAGGTTTAATAAATTTTGAAAAAAATAAAATTACACGGCTTTAACAATCTAACGAAGTCGCTTAGCTTTAATATTTACGATGTTTGTTATACGCCTGCGGAACAGAAGCAAGCTTATATCGATTATATCGATGAAGCCTATAATGCCGATCGCCTCACACAAATATTAAAAGATGTTGCCGAAATTATCGGCGCAAACATCCTTAATATCGCGCACCAAGATTACGATCCGCAAGGTGCAAGTGTCACGATGTTGATTTCCGAAGGCATGGACAATGAAGTCGATGCCGAGCAGCTCAACAGCGAATCGCCAGGGCCGCTGCCCGAAACCGTGCTAGCGCATTTGGACAAGAGCCATATCACTGTACATACCTATCCGGAATGTCATCCCGATACCGAGATCAGTACATTCCGTGCCGATATCGATGTATCGACTTGCGGTCAAATTTCGCCGTTGAAAGCATTAAATTATCTGATTCATAGTTTTGAATCCGATATTGTGATCATGGACTATAAAGTCCGTGGCTTTACACGAGATGTATCGGGGCAAAAGCATTATATCGATCATAATATTACGTCGATTCAAAAATATATCTCGGAAGATACGCGCGAAAAATATCAGATGATCGACGTTAATGTCTATCAAGAGCATCTTTTCCATACCAAGATGATGTTGAAAGAAACCGAGTTGGAAAATTATTTGTTCGAAAAAGAAAGCGCGTTCAGCGAAGAAGAAAAGGAAGCAATACAAGAGCAATTGCAGCAGGAAATGGCTGAAATATTTTATGGTAGAAACTATGCTTAATTTTATACCTTTCGCGCTTCAAATTTCGGCAGTACCTGAGGAGGCGCCGGGGTGTGCGGCAAAGGCTTTGCCAGCATGGAGCTGGCATAGAGCCTACAGGGATGTATTCACGGCGTCCTTTGACGGACACCCCGGCGCCGAATTTTGATCTGCGATGGGTATAGTTAGCAGTTAATAGTGAATAAATTTTTGCTCGGATAGGTTGTATTTGAGCTATCCATTCTCTTATTGCTTTTGACATTGTGACCAAGGATGGTCTGAACTCCCTGTTTTCCCATTTCGACAACTTTAGGAAAAAACGCGTTATTCCCCGCCCGGGATTGGCGTAATTCAGTGCTAGGGATGGCCGTAGCTTCATCCATGGATTAGTTCAGCCGAGATGACGAATTAAGCCGCATATACACACCATAAATAAGCGCTAATTTGGCGCTTATGTCTTTTCCCCTTCTCTCTCCAATAAGCTTTCCGCATCGATTGCCGAATTTTCCCTAAAAAATTTTCCCAAATTTTGAAACTTATCGCTTTGCCGTTTTAAGTCGAGCGTACTAATACCGTTGAGTGGACTGATTTTATATGAGGTTTGTCTGAACTGATCGGCTATTTTGTTTCTAGCATGATTTAAAAATTAGTACTAATATTATTTTTTGTGAAAATGCGCGCAAAATCCCAATATTTATAATGAATATTTGTCGGTAATGTGTTTTGTCTTAACATCGCTTTGTGGTTGGAGCCCGGTTTTCATAGTTCTCTGTAGGAACCCAAACTGAACTTAATAGCCATGACTATTAGGTATGGCTAAAGATAATCTAAAGAACCCTGAGAAGATCTGAATTTTATGTTCACGTTATATTGATAATTTTGATTCGGCTTAAACTATGAAACCGTTTCCCTTATTAGCTTCAATGACAATCGTAGTGTTGGCCGCTTGTACGGCAGATTCCGCCGGGGTCAAGGAGCGCGCGGCGGATTTTGCGAAAGTGGAACAGATGCGCGATGCCGATAAACTTTATATCGTCGATTGTCTCCTGCCCGGGCAAATTAGAAGAATGGGCCGGATGATGACCTTTTTAACGGCCAAGATTCCGATCAAGACCACCGCGCTGGACTGCGAAATTCGGGGCGGCGATTATGTCGCATTCGATCGTTCGAATTATGCGACCGCTTTGAACTTATGGCTCCCTGCCGCTCAAGAGGGAGATGCCGAAGCTCAGGCCTATGTCGGGGAAATTTTTCAAAAAGGGCTTGGAACGCAGCCGGATTATCAAAGCGCGGCGTTATGGTTTAAAAGGGCGGCCGAGCAGAGCAACAAGCGAGCGCAATTAAGTCTCGGTTATCTCTATGAAAAGGGGCTTGGTGTCGAGCAGGACTCCGCCGCTGCTATGGAATGGTACCAGAAAGCCTCGGGACTCGACGATAAAGATCTTCCCTATGCGGCAACTCTACAGACCTCGCCGGATGAAGGCTTGTTGGAGGAAATCAAATGGCTCAAAGCCGAGCTCAACAACAGCCGCAATGAGGCAAGACGCTTATCGGGCGAACTCGCGAAAACGCAGCGCCAATTACAGGAAAGCCAACAAAAACTGCAACGCTACTTAGACGAGCGCAACAATACCCAGTCGAAATTAGATGCGGCTATCGGCCGAGGCGACAATGCGGCCATCGCCGATTTAAAAAGGAAATTGCAAGATGCGGAACGGGAATTATCGTCTTACGCGGCTCAGGTCGGCAATCTTGAAAAGCAGTATCGTCAAGAAGTCGACCAACTCAACAGTAAATTGCAGGAAACCGAAAACCGGGCCAATCAAATCTATAGCCAACTCAAAAGACAGACGACCGAAGCCGGCGAAATCCAGCTTAAATTAGTTAACGCCGAGGCGCAATTAGCAAAAACCGAGCAAGAATTGTTGTCGGCCAAGAGTCCCGTGTCTGCCACTCCGACGGCCGGCGATACGCAGCAATTGGACACAATCGAACGAAAACACCAGGATGCCCTGCAGAAAATTCAAAAGGACTTACAAGAAAAAGAAAACCGTGAACGGCTCATGGCCGATCAGATTGCAAGCCTCGAAGCCGACAAGAAAAGATACGAACAAGAAATCCAGCAATTACAAAAGTCTTCGGTGACCGTGGCAGCGGCGCAAAAACCTGTGATCGAAATTATCGATCCGCCTTTCGTCCGGATGCGCGGAGTGCCGACCGTAACGTTGCGCTCTGCAGTCAAAGAACGGGAAATCATCGGTAAGGCTAGTTCGCCGGCGGGTATGTTGTCGGTATTGATCAACGATGTAAAAAGCCGTCTCGACGAACGGGGCCTTTTTAACAGCAGCATCGCCATTACTGCTCAGGAAACGCCGGTCAGAATTGTCGCGGTCGATAACAACGGCGCACGCGAAAGCCTCGAATTCAAAATGACCTTGGAAGGCCCGATAAGCGATAGTCAACGCGGTAAAGAAGACATTACCCGCTTGCAGACTGTCAGCCCATGGAAAGATTTGGATTTCGGCCATTATCATGCACTAATCATCGGAAACAATCGTTATCAGAAAATTCCGTCTCTCGATACGCCGGTCAACGATGCGCGAGCGGTCGACCGGGTTCTTCGCGAAAAATACGGTTTCAAGACCAAGGTATTGATCGACGCAAACCGTTATCAAATTTTGTCGGCGATGAATGAAATGCGGGCCAAGCTGACCGAAAAAGATAATTTACTGATCTACTATGCCGGCCATGGCGAGTTGGATCAAGTCAACATGCGCGGGCATTGGTTGCCGGTCGATGCCGAAGCCGACAATAACGCAAATTGGATTTCGACCATTTCGATCACCGATATTTTAAATGCAATGTCCGCAAAACACGTTATGGTCGTTGCCGATTCTTGTTACTCAGGTGCGATGACCCGTTCTTCACTGGCGCGTTTAGATGCCGGCATGAGTCCCGAAAAGAAATCCGAATGGCTGAAAGCGATGCTCAAAGCCCGGTCCCGGACCGTAATGACTTCGGGCGGATTGAAACCGGTGATGGATGGCGGCGGAGGCGAGCATTCGGTATTCGCAGCCTCCTTCATCAAGGCATTGGATCGCAACGATTCTTTGCTCGAAGGCCAGGAATTGTACCGGAATGTATCGGCCAATATCGTAGCGATAGCAGCCCGTTACGGTATCGAGCAAGTTCCGCAATACGCGCCGGTTAATCATGCGGGGCATGAGTCAGGGGAGTTTTTCTTTGTGCCGAAATAGTTTTTGATTTTTTAGTAATCAAGGATTAAAAGTAGGTGTATTGCTTAATCGAAACGAGCCTTGATGCATGGCATAAGCATTAAATTTCCACTAAATAATAAAAAAAATAACCTTAAATATAATAGATAAGCCTCTGTTAAATAACATTAAAAATATAATAATTCAGGCTTTTTTAGCAATTAAATCGTAGGGGGAGTAATGAAAAAAAGTAAAAATCTAATACGAGACTCTAAAGGGTTGGCGTTATGTACGGCGCCTTTATTAGTTGGAATAATGAGTCACGATACATATGCGACCGAAGATAACCGGGATTTTGTCAGGAACACTATTATTGCAATTTGCCCTCCGAATGATGGTCGTCTCGGAAGCGAATTGCAGGCTCGGTGTAATAACGTCGCACAAGTGGGTTTTCCCAGCGGAATCATGACACGAGTAACGTCCGAGCAAACTGCAGCACAAAAGTCGATGTCGCTGGAAATGAACAGCACTCAGTTCGGTTTTCTCAGTAACCGCATCAGTGCGATACGAAGCGGTAGGCAAGGCGGAGGCTTGAACATTAGCGGCCTGATGCTCGACAGTAACGGCAATCCGGCGTCGTCCAACCAATTGGCCAATTGGGGAGATTATCAGAACAAAGGAGCAGCCGGCGGCGATAGCTATGAGCGGCTCGGAGTGTTCGTTAACGGCAATATCGGTTTTGGCGACCGTCGCACTACGGCGAACGAAGCCGGCTATAATCTCGATACGCATGGAGGAACCGTCGGTATGGACTACCGGTTTACCGATAACTTCCTGATGGGTATGGCGTTTGGTTATAACAATGCGACGTCGAGATATAGGAATAATCTTGGCGAAATGGAGGCCGATAACTATACCGGCGCGGTATACGCCTCGTTTTATACCGAAGACGGTTTTTTCATCGACGGCATATTCAGCGGTAGCCACATCGATTACGCGACCAGAAGGCGCATTCAATATTCGGTTCCCGCTGAGACTATCAATACCAATGCTCTAGGCGATAACTCCGGCCGCGAGTTTAACGTGTCGATGAATACCGGTTATAATTTCAACGTCAGCGGTCTAACGATTACTCCACAAGTTCGTGTCGACTACACGAGCAGCCAAGTGGATGCGCTGAATGAACGGGGCGGTGCTGGTTGGGCGTTGCATGTCGACGAACAGGATTTCGATTCAATGCAGACTGCAGCCGGTTTACAGCTCAATTATGTGATAAGCCTGCCTTGGGCCATAATCGTGCCGATGGCCAGAGCCGAATATATTCACGAATTCAAAAACGATCAACGAAATATTCAAGCATTTTTTATCCAAGACTCGACGCAAACACGGTTCAATATCCGCACCGATAGACCGGACCGAGACTACATTGTGATGAGTGCGGGAGTTTCCGCTCAGTTCATGCACGGTATTTCGGCATTCGTCAATTACGATACGGTACAAGCACATTCCTTCGTCAACAACCATAACTTTTCGGGGGGAGTGAGAGTACAAGTTCCGTTTTAATCAGACAGAGAAGATCGAAGCCACGTCTTTCCCGCATTCCAATTCCACTCTGCTGCATACGGGTTACGCGCTAGGCGACAATAAACGGTATCAAGGTCGCACGCTGAAAATCGTGGAAACGGAGCGTTAGCGAAGTGAAGATTTTTAGTCCCCGATAGCCGTAGCGCCGGGTGTTTTGCCGGAGTCTGCGCGAATAGGGCAGGCGGAGGCAAAATACAAGGCATCGCGACACGGCGTAAAGCCATTTGTGGGAGTGCTACGGAGCCGCATCGAGTATACGATGATGTGGCGTAGTGGCACGGACGCAGGGCGAATCGGGGCCGCCGAAGGCAATAATCGCCAAGTAATTTTTCGCTGCTGAAATCGGACGGACCCCATTTCAGCTTTCGCGAAAAATCTTGGCGCGCTTGTTAGCTATATGCCCCCGTAGGGTACGCTATGCGTACCATGGTAACCATAAGCGCCAACTTAGTGCCTATTCTATGGTGCGTTTATGGCTTTATTCGTCATATCGGTATGGCTTGTCGATACCCATGTTGCATGGAAGTGGTGCTACGCATTGCCATCCGTGGCCCTGGATTCCGCCAATCCCTGGCGGAATGACGCGTTCCTTCCTTAAGTTGGCGCTTATGCCATGGTAACCCCGCCAATGCTAAGACAAGCCCTTATGGTTTGATCTGGGTAAGGATTATTCGGTGCTTAACGGTATCAAGATTCCAGTTTGAGAAAGTTCGCCTTTTATTCAGGGGCGGAGTATGCCTGTCGAGGAACGCCTAAACCCATCTATGGGGGCTTGACGGCGGTTCGAATGCCAAGGATGGCGTGAATGCAGATTTTGCATGGAGCAAAAATCTACCCTGCCGCCGATATCATCGCCAAATATACCCTCGCACCTTTTTTATCTTCAAATTGGGAGTTGCTGTTAACGGCATGAAGGTACGCGTAGCGAAGGAAAGTTGAATAATCGGGAAGTTTTTGTTACGAAATTCTTAGAGAGGTCGTAGGAAAAATTAAAGAATATCAATGCAAAATAAATGATTATACCCTTTGCTGGTCAAATTTCGGCGCCGGGGTGTCCGTCAAAGGACGCCGTGAATACGTCCATGTAGGCTCTGTGACAGCATCCTTGCTGTCAAAGCCTTTGCCGAACACCCCGGCGCCTCCATGCGTCAATGCCGAAATTTGAAGTGCGATGGGTATAAATCTAAGGATACAGAATAATATTCAACAGCTTGTTGGATTGATCGTACACCTGTAAATTTCGGTTGAACCATTCGCCGTAAATGTATTTTTTGTTGCCTTTGCCGTCGAATAAATAGCCGGTGACGTCTCTAGCTCCGGTTTTTTTCACTATCAAAAAAACATACCGGTTATTCAAACTACCGTGCAACTCATGCCATTGATCTTTTTTAGTCTTGAGTTCCGGCTTAGTCATCGCTTTTGGTTTGATTGTCGGCGATTCCGATTCGTTGAATGTGATCCCCGCCAATTGATTGGTTTGTGCAGAACCGTTCGCGAGTATCAGGAGGGAACCGGCAAGAATGATCCAAGCGCCGCGCCATGTGAGTTTCATTTAATCTCCCGGTTGCAGATCGCCGCTGCCGATTATGCGTTTTTCGATGAGTGCCGGACGTCCGTAGTAAGTAATGTCGCCGCTACCGATCAGATAGGCTTTTAATGTTTCCTGTGCAGTAACTGTAATATTGCCGGAACCCGATAATTTGATATCGGCCTGTTGACTGAAAAGTTTTTGTGCATCGATATCGCCGGCGCCATTGACGGTCACGCTGAAACGGTCGATCTGTCCGTCGGCGATCACATTGCCGCTTCCGTTGAGAGTCAGAGCCAACGACTCTTGCCTGAGAGCGGTTAGACGAATATCGCCGGCGCCATGCAGAGCAAGGGTGTCCAGACGGGGGCTCGTAATTTCGACAGTCAGCGGTAAATGTTGTTGATAACTTTTACGTCCGGCGATCGTTAATAGGCCGCCGCTAACCGATGTTTCGATAATAGGAATCAAGTTTCGGTCGCCGATGATCTCGATACTTTGCGCCGGGCCGTTACGATAGTTAATATCGATCCCGGCGGCAACATGGATAGCCCGGAACGGACCGACGTCGCGGCGTTCCTTGCCTAAAACTCCGGAGCCTTGTTCTATACGCGCATCGCTGCCGTCGTAAACGACACCGTCGATGATGATTTTGCCGGTCGTCGCTTGGCCTGCAATAGCATCGGACGGTAAGGGTAATAAAACGGATAGGCTTAAGCTCAGACCGATAGTGAGAGATCGGCGGCCGGCCCGTTTTCCGGGCCGGAAATCGGGTGTTTGTATTCCTTGCGTTGTCATAGCGTGTTTCCTGATGACGAATCGTATAAAAAAGCCGCGTTGTTAATTCGCGCTATAAAACTGAACTCTGCGGTTGACCGCATCGAACGGGTCGCGGCCCGGCAAGGGTTTGGATTTTCCGAGCCCTTTGGTGGTAAGCCGGTTCGAGGAAACGCCGTAGTTACGCGCTAGATAATTTCTTACGGCTTGAGCTCTGCGTCTGGATAAATCCAGATTATAAGAGGCCGACCCGACCGCATCGGTGTGGCCTTCGATGATCAAGCGCTTGTCGGCAAAATCGGACATCGTCATCATTTTTCCGACTTCTTCCAAGAATGGAAGCGATTCGGGCAAAATTTCATCCGAGTTATAGGCGAATTTAATCGGCAAACCGATACTGGTTTTTTCCGCTTCGACACGTTCGGCGGTGGCGAAATCGTCGGCTCGCTCATTCCTTTTGGGTTGGAAATTGATAGAACGCATTTTCATGGTTCCCGGAGTGTCGTTCGTTTGTCCTCCGAACAGAACTTTGCCCATTTCCTCGGCGCTTGGCGGAGCATCGTACATGCGTACTTGTTCGGCTTGAGTATTAAGGGTGTATAAAGCCAGCAAAAGGGCACCGCTGGCGGCGGTGATAGAGTGATGTAGTTTCATGTTAGTAACCTCATAAATTTCAATAGTCTTAGTTTCATCTCATTGAAACGGTTGGTTTATTTTTGTTCCCAACGGGTAACTTTGCCGTTTTTGTCGAAAAATACCACTTGCGTGGAATATTCCCAGGCTTCGCCCCAATCTCCGGAAGTGGTGCCTGTACAGCTCCAGCAAGGCCTTCCCCAAGCCGCTTTGACTTGGTCTTGATCCATGCCTTTAACCAAATAGCCGGCTTTGATGACTTCGACCATTTCCTTGTCCCACTCCGGATGTTCGGAAATCATTTCCTCGCGTCTGACCGGAGCATTTTCGCAGGCTTGTAAAATCAGGCCGGTAAGTAAGATTAATGTTAATTTTTTCATAATACTCACCTTATCGAATGACATAGTCGAGTGCGGCTTTAACCGAATTGGCCGCTATTCTGGATTCGTCGAATTGACCGTCGTTGGTGAAATACAATGCTTCGGCCGGAATCGGATTTTTAGAGGCTATAGCCCTGAGTTTATCGGTGCCGGTCGGGCCCGAGACATCGATAGTGAAATCAGCGCCGGGTGAGGGGATGCTGTAGGTTTTTCCAGGTAAGCAATAATTATCGGGTTGATAGATATTCGGGAAAACCGTGTCGATTTTGCCTTCCGAATTGATCAGAACGATGCGGACGTACATCGGTTCGCTGACCGTGAAATCGATTTGCATCGGTTCGCCGATACGGTATTCGGATTTGTTGGTTCTAAGCGATAACGAGCCGGGAGTAGGCGAAGCGTCGATAAAAGTTTGCGGAGCCGGGGCGGGCGCCGGCGGGCTATAAGTCATCGGCTCATGAGCGGCATAATGGAAGCTTCCCTGTCCTTTCAGATTTTTTCGCAGTTGTCGGGTGGCATGATTCAAAGGAACGTTTTCATACAAGGCAAGATAAAGCTCTTGATTCAAATCGGTTCCCGGTAGGCCGTGTTTTTGAACAAAATTTTGTAATGCACTTTGAGTCGCGCCGTCCATCTGACCGGTAGGTTGCACGCTGAAGCCATGCAGATAGAGTAATTCCTGAACCTTGGCTATTTGTTCCGAACGGGTAAACGAATAATAATCGGCTAGGACTTGATCTATCACGACATCGTCGGGTTCGACGCCGGGTATCAAACGCCAATAGGGTAATTTTTGATAGCGTCCGATCAATTGAATCATATTCAATTGAACCAGCAAACGGACGGCCGCGTGCCTGCCTTGTACTTTTTTGATTTCGCCTTTTGCGCCGAACGTGACGCTTTTGATCGTAAAACCGATGCTGTCCTCTTTGGTCGCCTTATGTAGTTTGATGCCGTTGATCGCCTGTATTCTGGGAATGCCGGTAAACGTTTTGAAATCGATCATATTGAAATCCAACGTGACGCTGGCCAGTGAGGACTTATTTTGATCGGTAAAATTGAGCCCGTATTCCTTCACCTCGATATCGACATCGAAGGAGTCGCCTTGTGTGACCAAGCCTCGATCGAACTCGGTGATACCGCCCGATAAAATGACCTGCGGCAGGATCTTGTCTTCATAGCCGCTATAACCGGTTTGCGCGGTGTTGAGCATGAATTCGGGTTCGTAAGGAATATAGAGCACATTGCCGCCTATCCCGTTCAGGGTGCTTTTTACCATCTCGGTAATGTCGCGCGGAATTTCACCGCTTGTTGCCACGGACGTTCCGGTATTGTCGAAAACTTCCTTGGCCATGATTTTGACGGGTTCGTTACTATAGATTTCGGTCATCAAACCTAAACGGTTAACCGCGCTTTGATAGATTGTGGTCTTGGCTTCGGGTAGTGTCTCGTTGAGTCCGATATCGGCACTCTGCGGATTCAAACCGCAGCCTACGAGCAAGAGCGGCAAGCCAATGATGCGAAAACCGCTAGTGAGTTTATAGTTGTTCATAACACGACCTCGTTTCTAAAAATTTGGCATCCGGATGCTTATCGTCTTCGCTCGATGCAGACCGAATTGGCGCGTCTGTTATCCGATAGGTTGATAATGGTGGCATTTTGCAAATTGGCGCCCGGACCGAAGGTTTGATTGCCGGTTCCGCCGCAACCGGAATTTTGATCGGTTTTGCGTCGCGCTTTTGCCAGGGCATTGCGTTTAATAAAATCGATATTGGGACGGAGCTGTATGTTGTCGTTGATGTCTTCATCGATGCCGATGCCGTCGTCTAAATCGTTGGCTAGAAGCGGCGTAACGGGCAATCCTATTAAGAGTAAAAAAGTACACAATCGAATGAGTGACATAGCCGTCTTCCTCGTTATGAGAGAAACCGGACGGATAGAATAATCGGACCGGTTTCCCTTAAGGGTTAAGGTTTACTTGATATCGATCGAACCGGTGTTGGCCGAGCTATCTCTGCCGATCGCCTGAGTATTGGTCAGAGTATTTTTCGATGCGTTGATCACAGTCGATTTTTCGACCTTAGAACTTTCGACGCTGATCGAGCCGGTATTGGCCGAAGAATTGCGGCCGATGGCTTGGGTATTGGTCAAGGTATTTTTGGACGCATTGATCAATGTTGACTTTTCGATTTTCGAACCTTCGGCGAATGCGGAAGATGAAACGGCGGCAGTCAAAGCCAATGCAAGCAGTGAAGTCGATAATGTTTTCATGTGGTTTCTCCTGGGTGGTTTTAAAGTTCGAGGTCAGTGTAACCGGGCCTCGGGTTTATCGGCGTGAAGCAATCACGGAATAAATGTGATCTATTCACATCCGAAGCTTGAATTCGTTACTTGATATCGACCGAACCGGTGTTGGCCGAGCTGTCTCTGCCGATCGCCTGAGTATTAGCCAGTGTATTTTTCGACGCATTGATCACAGTCGATTTTTCGACCTTAGAACCTTCGATACTGATTGAACCGGTATTGGCCAAAGAATTGCGGCCGATGGCTTGGGTATTGGTCAAGGTATTTTTAGACGCATTGATCAACGTGGATTTTTCGATTTTCGAACCTTCGGCGAATGCGGAAGACGAAGCGGCGGCAGTCAAAGCCAATGCAAGCAGTGAAATAGATAATGTTTTCATGGGGTTTCTCCGAGTGGTTTTAAAGTTCGAGGTCAGTGTAACCATCCCTGAGAAATTACGATGTGAAGCATACACATTCGCTGAAAATCTTGGAAACGGAGCGCCAGCGAAGTGAAGATTTTTAGTCCCCGATAGCCGTAGCGCCGGGTGTTTTGCCGGAGTCTGCGCGAATAGCGCAGGCGGAGGCAAAATACAAGGCATCGCGACACGGCGTAAAGCCATTTGTGGGAGTGCTACGGAGCCGCATCGAGTTTACGATGATGTGGCGTAGTGGCACGGACGCAGGGCGAATCGGGGCCGCCGAAGGCAATAATCGCCAAGTAATTTTTCGCTGCTGAAATCGGACGGACCCCATTTCAGCTTTCGCGAAAAATCTTGGCGCGCTTGCGATTTGTGATTTAGTGACCAGCGGGAAATTGCCGGCAATCTTTCTTCTTTTTCCGTCTGGATACGGTACTGCCATTAAGTTAACGGAAACCCGTCATTCCGCCATGGACTGGCGGAATCCAGTGCCATGGATGGCAAGCTTTTGAGGCGCATAGAGCCTTAATGCAAGCGCTGAAAATCTTGGAAACGGAGCACTAGCGAAGTGAAGATTTTTAGTCCCCGATAGCCGTAGCGCCGGGTGCTTTGCCGGAGTCTGCGCGAATAGCGCAGGCGGAGGCAAAATACAAGGCATCGCGACACGGCGTAAAGCCATTTGTGGGAGTGCTACGGAGCCGCATCGAGTATACGAGGATGTGGCGTAGTGGCACGGACGCAGGGCGAATCGGGGCCGCCGAAGGCATTAGCAGTCGCGTAATTTTTGCTGATTTTTCAAGCAGGATGCCCGGAAAAATCTTTCGCAAAAATAGCGACTCCCTGCCGTTACTTATTTTTGTGACGTCTCATTACTGGTACAAAGACAGTATGACGTGTCGAGTTAAAAAATAAGGATGGCCACGATGATTTTCTCCCCCTTTGAAAAAGGGGGATTTATTTAAATAATCTCCCCTAACCCCTCGGCAACTGCTGAGTGACAAGGATGTCAAGAATGCAGAAAATGCAGGAGCTTTTTTCTGCCCAGCGTCGCCTAAAGCGCCTCCCTGTTGGAGCCCTACCTCCTGCATCCATTCAGTCGTCTTTTTCAAAGAGGGGGACTAAATATTTACGTATGGCCTTAAGAATAAAAAGAGAAGTATTAAAACCATCAAATTGCATGCAACAATAATTGAGCGGGTTTGTCAAGAATAGGCGTCATTTTTGTTGTTGTCACGATTTATTACTGTGAAAGTTCGTAGATTTGGACACTTTATCTAATTTTTCGATATACAAAGCTCTGTGCTGGCAATACCGGTTCCAGAGAGGGTGCGGTTGCTCGATCGACAGGCGTCGGCGGCAGGGAGCCGCCGTCGAGCCTACATGGACGTATTCACGGCGTCCTGTCGGGCGAGTGACCGCACCCTCCGCCACCAGAGAACTTTCATTTGCCGGGGCGATGGCTAGGCCTTCATGAACGTTACGGTATAAACAAAAAGTTGCCGGTAAACGACGATTCCATCCAGGGGATTTGTTGGCCGCCGGTTTCTTGATTGACGCCTTGCAAGACGCGTTTGAAAACTTCTTCTATCGTGAGGCCGGGAACTTGCATATGGTTGAGCAAATGCTTGGTATAGATTCCGTTGTCGTCTTCGCCGTCGGCGGCAACCGAACCGGGGCTGGTTGCAAAGCCGATAATGGTGCCTTTCGGACCGTCGATTTTGGCTAGGCCTCGGCCGGCATTCCTGAAACTGCGCGGCAACGGATTGTCTCGGCAGGCATCCAAAATCACGATTTGTAAATTATCTTCGCCTTCCATGGCCCCCAAAACTTGTCCGATATTGACCGCTTTATAGCGGACATCGGACTGCCTTTTGATGACCGCATCGGTAGGAATCAAGTAATTCGATCCGTCGACCTGAACGCCGTGGCCGGCGAAATAGAATAAACCGACTAATTTACCCGCACTCATTTGCCGGCCGAATTTATCGATCGCCGCTTCCATTTGCTCCTGATTTCCATCAAGCAGTAACGTGACCTCAAACCCTAAACGGCTCAAAGAGTCGGCCATGGCTTTGGCATCGTTGACCGGGTTCTTTAACGGGCTGAAGGCATAGGCGCTATTGCCGATGAGCAAAGCGGTACGGCGCAGCGGTATCGTGCCGATAGCATCAATGGCGGCGTTCGACATGGGTTGCACTGTGGGCAATGACGCCGACAATTGTTGGGTCCCGGGCGGCAGGGTGATCATTGCGGGATTTGGTGATGCGATTGCAGGATTAGAATCGGCAAAGGCAATTTCGACATCGACATAACCTTCGTTGTCGTGGTTGCCGTTGATTACGTCGTTAGTTCTGAACATTAAGGGGCCGTTTTCGGATGCCGTAAACGTGACGTCCGAACCGACTACGAAAGGCTTTCCCTGTTCGCCGATTTTGGCGATTAGAGTCGAATGACTGTAACCATCGATAATCGGAGGGAATAGCGGCGAATTATCGCACCACGCCTTGTATAAACCGATGCCGTCGGGGCCGGTAAAATTGCAGGTCGGATAAGTCCGCCATTGTCCTTTAGCGGAAACCCGATAATTCTGCCCAGCCGAAACCTTGACGCCGCTATTTCGCCATTCCTCAACCGCTGCCGATACGCGGGTTTGGGTACTTGTTCCTGAAGCGAGGGGGCGGGTCGTTATGTTGTTGTCGGTATAGTAACGTTTCGGCGCGCATGCCGACAACGATAAGCAAACCGCAATGATGATTGAGTTATAAGTTATATTTTTCATAGTGTTACGGTATAAAGACGACTAGAAAAAGCACATGTTCTTACAGGATTATAGCGGCGATTTTTATTTATGGTTCATGGGGTCATTTGAAATTTGTCCGGGAGCAACAATGACCGGTGTCACCAGCGTGTGATGGTATAAGATCTGACCGTTTTTCAGCGTTTGTTGGGTACAGCATGGACAGGAAATTTTTTCCGAACTGAAGGAATCGGTGCCGTCCAGCGCTACCAATAGGGTACCGCCAACACTCACGAACGGCTTCAGGCAACCTTGTGTGTACAATCTGTCACCTACTTCGGCCAACACCGGATAGAGTGTTTCCGATGCAATGGGATCCAGCAAGTTGCCGATTTGCTGGTCGAAGGAATTTGATGAACACCAAAAATCGATTGTGCGTTATTTCGATTGTGGAGTTTTTCCATCCGTCGCTGATAATCCAGAAAAGACGGGCTTTGCGTGAAGAACACCGAGAAGGCGCTCAGAACGGCATCTTCTATCCTGTATTTCCGATTGTTGCCGGGTTTACGGGAGTCCGGTAAGGAATGAGCACGAAATAACTTGAGCAAGTAGTCGTTGCAATGCGGTAAAGTTAACGAACCTAAAACATTACCCCAAAACTTATAGTGAAGCCTGCTTACCCAATAGAAATTGAAAAACAAATGCAAGAAGTGTTCGACCGTCTATCCGAAAAAGATAAGCGTTTGTATGCGGGGGTTGAAGCATTAAAATTTCCTTATGGCGGCATCAGCTATATTGCTCAGCTGTTTTCCTGTTCTCGCAATACCATCCGACGAGGGATAAATGAACTGAAAGAGAAGGCAATTATCCCCAAAAAACGAGATAGAAAAGCGGGCGGAGGTCGAAAACAAACTATTAAAAAACACACGGATATTAATGACGCGTTTCTGTCTATTTTAAAAGAGCATACGGCAGGCGACCCGATGGATGAAACGAAAAAATGGACTAATTTGACGTGTGCCAAAATGGCCTGTCTATTGGCTGAAAAGGGTTTCAAAGTCAGTCGCAATATTGTCAGAAAATTATTAAAAAAGAATGATTATGTGAAGCGTAAGGCCTTGAAAAAGAAAGCGGCTGGCGGGCATGTAAATCGTAATGCGCAATTTGAGAATATCAGTCAATTGAGAGCTTTATATACGGCGGCGGGAAATCCTGTCATCAGCGTGGATACCAAGAAAAAGGAGCTGATTGGTAATCTGTTTCGCGATGGCAAGATCTATACCACTCAAACAGTTGAAGTTTATGATCATGACTTTCCGTCATTAGCCGAAGGCGTTGCCGTACCTCATACGCTTTATGATACTGAGCGCAACGAAGCCTACGTCAACATTGGGACAAGCCGTGACACCAGCGAGTTTTCCTGTGATTCGATTCGTCACTGGTGGTACACCTATGGCAACCTCTACTATCCGCTGGCAACATCCATTTTATTGCTGATGGATGGCGGTGGCAGTAACTCATCCAGACACTATATTTTCAAACAGGATTTGCAGGCATTAGTGGCAGAAATAGGCATTGAAATACGGATAGCGCATTATCCTCCGTACACCTCTAAATGGAATCCCATCGAGCACCGGGTATTTCCTCATATTACTCGTGAATTATCCGGCATGATTTTAATCAGCCATGTCTTTATGAAAGAGTTAATTGAAAAGACAACAACAAAAGCGGGATTAAATGTCTTTGCCTGTATTTTTAACAAGGTTTATGAAACGGGCAGAAAAGTTGTGGAGGGCTTTAAAGAATCCATGCGAATTGTATTTGATAAGCATCTGAGGCAATGGAATTATGTCGCCATGCCTGAAGCGGTAATTTTATAAGTTGCTCAAGTTATTTCGTGCTCGTTCCTAAGTCTTCGAAGGTGCGACGTATCAAGTCAATTATTTCCAAGTCCATTTGTATCTACCGATGGCTTTATTAATGTTGCGATTGATTAGTTTTAAGTGCCCCTTATTTTATCAGGGTTTTAAATTGGGAATTGCTGGGAAATTCCTCGATTCGTTTCAAAAAGAGATTTTTCCGCATCATGGCCCATAGAGTCATTAAGAAGCTAACAATTCGGGTTTGAATTGAGTTATCGAAAGGCTAGTGGAGGTTTTCAAAAGGAATTTTGCAGATTTATCAAATATTCGAAATTTCAGCCTCATTGTTTACGTCAAGGTCAAGTGGAACTATCCCACGGCCACGGCGAAACCGTTCTAAACATCTTGACTTTGGTGTCGCAATATAACCTTTCTCGAATTCTCTGTCATGCGTAGGTAATCGAATACCCGTCGTACATTACGCGCCAGCTTTTCGATAGTGGCTGCCACACTGTCTTTACTCATGGACTTAATCAACCCTGCGGCAAATCTGCGCAGACAGGTTATGTTTTCAGGTCCATGGCCTTTGCTTATCCTGCAACGATCTTCATTCCAATTCCAATCCAGTAGGTAATGATGACTCTCAACGCCCCAATGATCTCTATTGAACTTGAGCACTTGTTCGGCATTGGCGCTCATCGGCGAATGACTGGTTAGGCCGTAAGCCATCTCAAAGGTTTCTTGGCCGCTTTTTTTGTCGATGGTGTGGCGTTGTATGGCAAATATTTGCCCGACGAAAGGGAAATCAAGGTAGTCGTTCAGGAGCGTAGACGTCCAAATAGAGCGTGACTCAATACGACCATGCGTTAAGGTGTAGGGCTCGCTATAGTCAGGCGCTTGGCGATTTTCAAAGGCCAGGCGAAATATCCTGGGCGACTGTGGGTTGGTTGTCTTTGGCGGTAAATACATAATGGGCCTGCCGGTCTTCGACCAGATAGTGCGCCAGTTTACGCTGTGTTAAAAGGGCGTCGCCAGTGATCGTTTTATCGGCAATATCCGCCAAGGTATCAATAACAGGGATGAACATCCCAATTTCGTTGGTCTGTTTGAGTTCATCGCTTCCCTCTACAGGCAAAGCACCGACTTTTTTTGAGTGTGGCAGCGTCCCGTCTGATGCCCGACGACGCCCAGGATGTGTGTTTGACGACCGTCTTCATCAATCGCGTTACGCAGGTTTTTACCGTCGACGGCCAAGCCTTCGTCGGCTTCGGCGAATTGTTCGTTCCAGCCTTGCAGCGCAAGATCGAGTTGTGCGGGATCGACGCTAATTAAGGTTTCTCTAAAGGTGGTGCGACTGGGTACCTGATAACGCCCATTGCGTTTGCGACAGCCAAAACGGGCTCGCGCTTTTTGGCCTAAGTCATCCGCCCAGCTGCCAATCGCTTTATAGCCTTCCATTCCACAGAGCACGGCAGCTGTGGCAAGAGCCAGAATACACGGCAGAGAATGACGCTGTCCCTGCTTACGCCGCGGGTCAGGAATATCAAGAAAGAACTCTGGTAAAGTGCGCATTTGATCGGCGGTTAGCATGATTTTTGGTGCTCCATAGCCATAACAGGGGCTAAGCATAGGTTGCGACAAGTGAGTTTGAGCGCGCTTTTCCAAGGGTCTAACAAAAACCTGCTTGGGCTGTTGAGCGCTAGGGCTATAGCCTTGGCGAATCCGACGGTAACCACGGGTATCGCCGACATGCACCCAGTTAGAAGCACGATAAATCGTGCCATGAAACAACTGAGGATCAACGAAAGTTTCTAGCAATAATAAGGGGTAACCGAAGCGTTGCTGCCAATCCTGAGAAATTCGCCGTTCACATAAGGAAAGAACCCGGGACGCAAGGTTAGGATAATGGTGCTCGGGGAGAATCAAAAAGCGACTATTGTTAGCAATCAGGTGAAGGCGATCATATTGAACCCGATAGCTCCAACCAATCCACTGATCACGCGCAGCACATTTCCAGGCTGCGGCGGAAAAGCTGATGAGTGCCAGCCATTGATTATGATAGCTGGCGACATACCACAAGGTATGTCCGATCTTTGGTAAAGCGCCCAGATAGTGGTGTGCCTTCATTAATGACTGAAAACGTTCCCGCTCTTCCGACTGAGCTGGCTGTACGATGATCTCTTGAAGGTTCAAAGCCTGTATCCCAAACATAGAATGTCAGGATGCTTTATATCTGAAAAATGTAAGTTTGTCCAGGATTAGTTATATTTCATTGATTCGTAATGTAAAATTATAGAGAACTGTTCCGCCGTGGGAACTATCCAGACACAGAGGGTAAATAGAGAAATGCAAAAGACGATTGTTTTTCTGCATTTGTACGATGCCGAATAACGATTCAGTGATTGCCAATTGACCGTAACGAGAGACCGGTGGCCCCTCGGTAGTATATTGGCTCGAGAGAAGCGTCGTTGTTTCTATACTGGCCGCAAGATAACCACCCAAAATTGCTATCTAGATCACGTCATTCCGCAAGTAGGTTTTGGAAACAACTCTTACAAAAACATTGTCGCGCCATGCTATGACGCAAATTCCATGAAAAATGATAAGCCAGCAGATGAATTTATTCGGTTGTTGTAAAAAGATAAAACTATTTTTTTGTCAGAATTTTAGGAATTAAAAGAAAAATCGCTAAGCTTCAATCTGGTGAGTTAAAACCAGGCATCTCTTCCCCATGATATATCCAATGACGTAATCGTTTAGCCCCCCCCCTGTTCCTATCACGCCAAAACCGGCATAGGCAAACGAGGGACGGGTTGGTTTTTACGGCGTTCGGCCAGTGTTTGAGCAATAAACTCCCAAGGATTCAGGTCTCTCAAACGCGCGGTATCAATCACGCTCGCCAGCAAGGCAACCACGCGACTGCCTTGTGCCGTCCGCGAACCGAAGGTGATTTTGCGCAGCAATACCCAGTGCCGCAAACTGCGTTCCGCCACGTTGTTGGTCAATGGATGCGCCGGCGTTTCGACCACGCGCACGATGGCCTCCCAATCGTTGAGAAATTCGCCGGCTAATTGTCGGCTGTCAACATGCGCGATGTCTCGGTGCGTCTCGCAGAGCGAGCGCAGCAAGGTCAGCAACTGTTGATTCTGCGCCCATAAGGATTCGGCATCCGGCGGCGATTCGCGGAGTCGGTGGATGTTGCGCATCAACAGGATCATGGCCAATAACAAGGCTTCGCCGAAAGCTTGTCCTTCGCTATCCAGGCACTGATACAGTGCTCGGGCCTTGCGCACCAAGTGCGCCCAACAGCGCAAGCGCCTAGGAAAGATGCGATAGACGCTGTAGCCGTCGGTCATCAGTAAGCCGCAAAACGCTTCCCCTAAGAGCTGGTTCACGACGAGACGATGGCGTTTGCCCACTTGATAAATCACCGTCTGTGCGCTGACAAAGACCCAGAGCCAAAATAACTGCCCGGCTTCTTTCCAGGGTGTTTCATCGATATGTAAGAGGCCGGCGGCCTTGAGTTCCGCGATCAACTGCTCGTCGACGACCGGCGCAACGGCACGTCCCGCTTCATGAATGCATTGATTAATGGTGCTGGTGCTGAGGTAGATTCCCAGCCAATCGCGCAAATAGGCTTGGATTCTGCGGCGCGATGCCCGTAGGGACAATGAGAGATAGACCAGAAAACTGACCAGCCGGGGGCCGCACAGATGCCATTCGCTCAGGGCTACGCTCCAGCCGTCTTCGTCGGCGCCTCGCCCGGGCTCGGCAAGGGTTTGATGACCGCAGGGACAGGTCGCCGAGAAGTAGTCATGTCGGCTATGTTCGATTTGTAATTTCGGCGATTCGGCGTTGCCGACTTCAAGCTCCAGTTCGAACCGGGCGTTCCAGGGTCGATAGTCGGTGTTGTCGGCAAACGATTGCCCACACGCGGCGCAGCAATCCGGGCGATGCTCAATTGTCCGTGTCACCGGTAAGGTCAGGTTGCGGCTATAGCCTGGGCTACCGACTTGGCGCCCGGCTTTTTTAGGCTTTCCGCTATCACCGGTCGCCGCCGGAGGTGTTGCCGAGTCCTGGCTAGGTAAGTCATCTGACGAAGACTCAGACGAATCCAGTGCCGACAAGTCGTCCGTTGCCGGCGCTTCTTCCGACGGTTCGGCGCTGGATTGATTCGATTGCCAAGGCTCCCGGGATGACGGCGGACGCGAACTCGTATCCGGGGATTGTTTGAGTCGTTCTCGGGCTTCTTTGAGATCCGCCAACAGTTGCTTACTCAATGGACGCAACTCACCCTCCGGCAAATCATCCAGATAGTCCGTGTCCATTTGGCTAAGGTCTCGGTCGCTCAACGTCATGTCCTATAGCTTTTCATGTTTTAACGGGAGATGCTACTTTTTTAGTGATGGGGGGCTAAACGATTACCCAATGACAACACCAATAATTTTCTTCGATGAGTCACATAATACCGGTTCTCATTTATTAGATGCTAATCAACCGATATTTACGCTTGCCTCGGTAGATTACAATCCAGATGAATGTTCAGAGCTTTTACACTTAGTTTCATCCCATCAAGCATCCGAAGCGAAATTCAGTAGTCTTCAAAGCAGTGAAGCAGGACGTAGAAAAATATTGGATTTTGTTAATTCGCAAATGCACTCTGAAAAATGTGTAAAAACGATGATTGTACATAAGCGTTTCAATGTAATTACTCAACTTGTTGATAGCATAGAAGAAACGCTTATGCGTAGGGATGGAATCGATATTTATAAAAATAGCGGCAATATTGTATTAGCCAATTTACATTGGTATTTGACACCACATTTTTGTGGCGAACAACAATTTGATGACTTTCTGGCCAGTTTTGTTGAGATGGTCAGAAATCAATCCAGCGAATTTAAAAGTAAGTTTTTTAATAGCGCTAAAGTGCTATACGATAACTGCACAGATGAGAAGCATAAATCCATGCTTGCTCATTACATTTATGCGGAGCGTGTTATAGATGATATTCTCAACGGCATTGACAAAAAATACGCTATAGACCCCGCCATTAGTCTGTTCTTTTGTCATTTAACTGAATGGGAAAAACAGCTAGATGAAGCGCCTATCATTATCTATGACGAATCAAAACCCATTACAGCGTCGCAACCCATTTTTATGAAAATGATGGATAGTTCGATTCCTCCTGAAGAAGTGGGCTATGGTCAAAGGAAATTTACGGTTCCTTTAAAAGTTAAAGAATTTCGCTCTGGAAACTCAAGACAATATCCTGCTCTTCAAGTCGCCGACCTTATGGCAGGGGCCACACGATATTATTATTCGGCATTCTTTCGTAATAAAAATTCAATTTGCGAATAAGCTTAAAGACGCCGGAATTGAGCGCTTCGTATTTGGAGCTATTGGGCCGCTAGATCTGGAACACTTAATGTTTGATGATTTGAAAACTAGCGATAATGATATAAATCCGACTGATTACATGACGAAATTCTGTTCATAAAATCCAAGTGAGGGAAATTCGGCTTGGATTCCAATTGATATTCAAAGAGGTTAGATCAATATGAAAAATTACACGGCTATTATTGAAAAATGTCGCGATACCGGATTATACGTGGGCTTCATTCCTGGATTTACAGGTGCACATAGCCAAGCGGAATCATTGGATGAGCTTAATCAAAATCTTCGGGAAGTCATTGAAATGTTACTTGAGGATGGCGAGCCAATACTGGAAGCCGAGTTTGTTGGAACTCAAAATGTAGTTGTTGCTTAAGCATGGGAAACATACCAGTTCTTAAACCTCGCGAAGTTGTGGCTTTGCTTGAAATATTAGGATTTACAGAAATCCGGCAACGCGGCTCACATAAACAATTCCGTCATCCTGACGGTAGATGCACAACAGTGCCATTTCATGCAGGACGTGATATCTCGCCAGTTTTACTTCGGCAAATCGCTAAGGATATTGGCATGACAGTTGGAGAGTTACTTAAATTTCTAGTCTAAACCAACGCACCAGAAGACTCCGCTAGAGCTACACCGCTGAGCTTTACGTTACGCCAAAAAATTAGGAGGTTAGGTGGCTGTAGAAGAAAAAAAAGCTATCGCAAAGAATCTGTAAAGAAGAATAAGGGTATTGGCAAAATCCTTAAGGAAAACTGAGGAAAACTGAGGAAAACTGGGGTCAGGTAAAAATTAAACGCAGGCCAATTCAGCATTCAGTATCATTTAACCCGAACCTGACCCCAGTTATTTAAGGCACATTAAGCAGCGGGTGGGTTTCCTGCGATACGCACAGCGTACCCTACAGTCTTAAAGTTTCGACATTGGCGTAGTATTAATTTCAACTATTAATGCTAACATAGCTTTTTTTATTCGCTCTTTGCAGTATGGCCCGGCGCAAGGAAGTCCAAAAATCGAGAGGGAAGGGAAGCGCGCAGCTTAGCCAAGCTTGCGTCCGAATTGAATGTTAAGAACCGGCGATCTCAATGGGCAATCGAGCCGGCAACTCAGCGACCGACGGAATGATCAAATCCGGCATCACGCGGCTGGCGTTCGCATAGGCTTTGCGGTATTTGCCGGTCTTCACCAGAATACCGATTAGGCCGGTATTTTGACCGCCGCCGATGTCGGAATCGATGTCGTCGCCGACGATCGCGACGCGTTCGGGCGGCAATTCCAATTCGGTCAGCGCCGCACGGAAAAAATTGGGCGACGGTTTGCCGATGATCGTCGCACGCTGACCGCTGGCGTATTCGAGCTGCCGCCAAGCCCCCATGGATGGGTTTACGGCGTTCCTCGACAGGCATACCCCACACCCTAAAATCGGCGAAACGGCTCAAACTGGGAATTGCTGTGGTAACGTTTAACAAATCAAAACAGCCTACTGCTAACGCGTCGGTTGATTGAAGCGTTGAGTTTGGTAAGCAAGGTGGTGGTATCATTATGCAAACAACTTAATTGAGCAATTCGGAGTATCATTCATATTATGCAAGTTGCTACCGGAACCGTTGTCAACGGAAAAATCGTGCTGGAAGGGGTCTCTCTTACCGAGGGTGCCGTGGTAACCGTCGTTACGCGCGGTTCTGACGAAAGCTTTTTACTTACTGAGGCCCAAGAAAACGAACTACTTGCGGCCATGGCTGAAATTGAACGTGGTGAATATGTAAGCTTGGAAGAACTATTGCAGTCTCTTCCCGCGCATAATTGAGCATGGCGCTTCGGATAAGAATCGCCGCACGAGCAGCAAACCAGATTCGCAAGGCATCTGAGTGGTGGTCGGTAAACCGCCCCAGCGTTCCAAACGCTATCGCCACAGACTTTGGCGAGGCAGTGGCTTTGTTGGCCGAACAACCAGGCATCGGC
Source organism: Methylotuvimicrobium buryatense (assembly GCF_005931095.1). Classification (GTDB taxonomy): domain Bacteria; phylum Pseudomonadota; class Gammaproteobacteria; order Methylococcales; family Methylomonadaceae; genus Methylotuvimicrobium; species Methylotuvimicrobium buryatense. The sequence continues at coordinate 49,106 of NZ_CP035467.1, forward strand.
GCTAAATATAAAGGTTCTCGCACCGTTGGCGTTCGCCGCCTTTTTCTCAGTCGCGTAGGGTACTTCAGTTACTACAAAGCTGAGGGCAGTTTCCTTCATGTACTTGCGTTTTGGCACGCAAGCCGAGAGCACCAGCCATCTCTATAATTTGGCCTAACACAACGGTCTAAGGGACACGCCGCCCGTTGGCGGCTTCTCTTGGCTTTCTTCAGCGGCACGCCCCTTAGTCAGCAAGTAGGGGCAAAATGACACCAGAATATTGGATTGATGCTGAGCAGAGGATTGCATCTTACTTGGCGGGTAATGATGTCGAGGACATCAAATACATGCAGGTCGAGCAGACCTTTGATGATCTAAGAGGTGAAGCTCATGTATGGTATTTACTACACTCCTTGCCTAATGCTGCCACGAAGCCGCATCTTCTATCGGTTCCAGGTGTGTTTCTATATCGATATGGTCGAATTTAGCTTTGATTCGATGTTCTATGGTTTCCAGCAAATCATGGCCTTGCTGTACAGACCATTGCCCCGGCACTAACACATGCACCGACATGAAACGGCGCGCGCCGGCATATCGAGTGCGCAAAGCATGGTAGGCAATTTGATCCGAAGCGATAAATTGCTCCAATACCCCTACAATTTCCGCTAGTTCTTCCTCCGGTAGCGTAGCGTCCATCAATCCGGAAATAGTGCGGCGCAATAGATGCAATCCTGCCCATAGAATGTTGATTGCCACTAAAATCGCAATCACCGGATCGAGAATCTCCCAACCCGGCATCCCTATTTGCTCGGCAAAATCCAGCGTCAACTGAAACCGATTACCCAACGCGATCAAGCCAATACCTAGGACAATTCCGACTGTGGTCCACACGTCGGTCATCAAATGCTTACCGTCCGCTTCTAAAGTAATTGAATGCCGGCTACGACCGACCGTAATCAGAATTTTAGCCACAACCAGATTGATTAACGACGCAAACACGGAAATGGCGATACCGACATCCAGTTGCTGCAAAGGCTCCGGATGCAGCAGGCGTTCCCAAGCGGTGTATGCGATACTGACGGCCGCCAGCAAAATCATCATGCCCTCGGCGCCACTGGAAAAATACTCGATCTTATCGTGGCCGTATGAGTGGGATTCATCCGGTGGTCGAGCAGCAATGTTCAATGAAATCAACACAATCACCGCAGCGACCAGATTAATCAACGACTCTAGCGCATCGGACAACAAGCCCACCGAACCGGTTAGCCAATAAGCATAACTCTTCAGTCCGATGGTCAATATAGCCGCAATGAATGACAACCACCCGTAGCGGGCCAATGATTTCTTTTCGGCAGCCATTCTCTCAATCCTGAAAAAATGCGCAGTTTAGCAACTCCAAATTACGACTTGCACTCAAAAAAACATTGGTTCAATTAAATCACAACCTGGGTCGAGTAACGGCGCACCTGAATTTGAAAGATCTGTGATCAGAATAAATTTACTTTTTCTATGATTCGTCAATCCGATCGATTAAACACAACGACCAATGATTCATTGGAATCCGGTTCGTGAATAAATCACAGAACCGGCGTTACTCGATCACCGCGTTTTCTTCTCCAAATCGGGATACTGTACCCAAGTTCAACAGCACGGTTGAACCCAACATCATCCATTAATAATCAGAGGAAAACGTCATGAAAAAATATACATTAGCAGCAGTCGCATTGGTCGCAGTCTTCAGCGGATCGGCAATGGCCGAAGGTTCCAAAATCGAAAAATCGACCTTGATCAATGCATCGAAAAACACGTTGACTAATACGCAAGCGATCGGCCGTAACAGCGCCGCGAGCACAGGCTCTATCAACGTGGTCGGCTCGAAAGTCGAAAAATCGACCGTGATCAACGCGTCCAAAAACACGTTGACCAACACCCAAGCGATCGGCAGGGACAGCGTCGCGAACACCGGTTCGATCGACATTCGCTAAAGCAGAAGCGGTGAATAGTTCACAATTTTAGCGTGAACGGTTCACCGCAAAACTAACAGTCAAACGGTACATTAAAACCGTGGCAAACAAACCCAATACTTAAAACTCAAGAGGAAAACGTCATGAAAAAATATACAGTAGCAGCAGTCGCATTGGTCGCAGTCTTCAGCGGATCGGCAATGGCCGAAGGCTCCAAAATCGAAAAATCGACCTTGATCAACGCCTCGAAAAACACGCTGACCAATACGCAAGCGATCGGCCGCAACAGCGCCGCGAGCACAGGTTCCATCAACGTGGTCGGCTCCAAAGTCGAAAAATCCACCGTGATCAATGCGTCCAAAAACACGTTGACCAACACCCAAGCGATCGGCAGGGACAGCGTCGCGAACACCGGTTCGATCGACATTCGCTAAAGCAGAAGCGGTGAATAGTTCACAATTTTAGTGTGAGCGGTTCACCGCAAAACAAACAACCAAACGATACAGTAAAACCGTAACAGAAAACCCAATACTTAAAACTCAAGAGGAAAACGTCATGAAAAAATTCACAGTAGCAGCAGTCGCATTGGTCGCAGTCTTCAGCGGATCGGCAATGGCCGAAGGTTCCAAAATCGAAAAATCGACCTTGATCAACGCATCGAAAAACACGTTGACCAACACGCAAGCCATCGGCCGCAATAGCGCCGCGAGCACCGGTTCTATCAACGTGGTCGGGTCGAAAGTCGAAAAATCCACCGTAATCAATGCGTCTAAAAATACGTTGACCAACACCCAAGCGATCGGCAGGGACAGTGTCGCGAATACCGGTTCGATCGATATTCGCTAACGGTTCGATTCTTAAGTGATCAGGCTTCTTTCAATTCCACATTTTCTCCTGGATTATCCGGCAGGAAAGAAGCTTTTAAGGAAGAACCCTAAACACCGGCTTTTGAATGAACGTCGCCAAAGACAAATTTACTGTAAGGAAAAAGACCTAATGGACTACCGTATGACACAGGGACGTGCTTTTTTTGGTTATAGTGGTATTCATAAGTCAATTACGCCAATGCCGAAATTTGGAGATTGTGGGATACAACGCTCACCAAAACTAAAAGAGGTACGCGAAGCGTACCCTACGACTCACTACCATTAAGTTAAGCCGACACGTAATAAGTAATGCTGGCATTCATGTTCGAATGCGCATCAAAAGCCTGCCATTCATGGCACTGGATTCCGCCAATCCATGGCGGAATGACGGGTTTCCTTCAACTTAATGGCAGTGTACCCTACGATGCTATGTTCTTGTTAATAGATTAAATTAATACTACACCAACATCAAAACATAAGGGTACGCTGTGCGTAACCTACAATTCACATCGGTTCGTAAATGAATTCATAGCTTTACTCTTCGCGTCTCCATTCGTCGATCATCGCAGCCACTAAATTTGTCCAAGTTTGATGAGATGCACCCAGACCCTTGCCGGTTTCGGCATGAAAATATTCGTGAAACAGCAATAGATTCCGCCAATGCGGGTCGTCATGAAATCGGCTGTCTTCCCCGAAAGCGGGAATACGTCCATCGGAGCCCGGCTGAAAAAGTTTGATCATGCGGTCCGCCAATTCTTTGGCCAGTACACCTAGAGTTAGCGAAGCAGGTTTATCGTCCAACATGACATCGATCTTAAATTCGGGGCCCAAGGCTTTATCCAGTTTGCGTAGCGATTCGACCATTAAGAAACCGACCGGAAACCAGATCGGACCGCGCCAGTTCGAATTGCCGCCTTTCAATTTGGACTCGGCTTCTCCCGGCTCATACCGGACGCTGTTCGCCCCGAACTCGAAGGGGGTTTCGTCATGGAATTTCGATAGGCTGCGCATACCGAACGGCGATAAGAATTCGTTACAGTCGAAGACGCGTTCCAGCATGCGTTTAATTTGCGCTTGATTCGGAATGCTCAATAAATAATTGGTTTGGCCGTTCCGTTCGACGGGATGACAACTGAACTGCGCGAATTGATTGCGGTTCGTCAGGAACCATTGCAGATTGGCCCGGAACGACGGAAATGGGGCGATCCAATCGGCTTCGAGGCGTTCGACGGCAAATAACGGGATCAGCCCGACCAAGGAGCGGACCAGGAACTTATCGAAATGCCCGTCGTGATGCCGGAGCACGTCATAAAAAAAGCCGTCGTCTTCGTCCCAAAGTTGGTAGTGGCGTCCGCCCATGTTTTTCATTGCGGCGCCGATGTAAATGTAATGTTCCAAAAACTTGGTCGCAAGGCTTTCGTAGGTGCGGTTGGTCAACGCGAGTTCCAAGGCGATACGCATCATGTTCAAACAGAACATCGCCATCCACCCGGTTGCATCGGATTGTTCGAGGGTTTGGCCGCCGTTCAACGGTTGGCTGCGGTCGACGACCGAAATGTTGTCCAGACCCAGGAATCCGCCTTCGAAGATATTATTGCCTTGGCTGTCGACTTTGTTGACCCACCAAGTGAAATTGAGCATTAATTTATGAAAGCAACGCTCCAGAAAGTCGCGGTCGGCATGGCCGTGCAAGCGCTTTTCCATGTTGTAAACGCGCCAGACCGCCAATGCGTGTACCGGCGGATTCAAATCGGAAAAGTCCCATTCGTAGGCCGGGATCTGACCGTTCGGATGCTGAAATTGTTCGAATAACATCAGCCATAGCTGTTCTTTGGCAAACTGAGGATCGATCAATGCCATCGGTATGCTGGCAAGCGCTAAATCCCAAGCGGCAAACCAGGGGTATTCCCATTTGTCAGGCATTAGCAGCACGCGCATCGAATTGAGATGCCGCCAGTGCCGGTTACGAATGGTTTGCCGCGATTCCGGCGGCGGTGCGCTCGGCAAATCGCCGTCGAGCCATTTGCGCACGTCGAATAAATAGGTCTGCTTGCTCCACAGCAAGCCGGCCAATGCTTGCCGCTGCACCAAGCGTTCTTGTTCGGTCGCAAGCTCGGGATGAAGCGTTCGATAAAATGCATCGGCTTCCGATTTGCGTTGTTTGATTAAGCTTTCCGCGTCCCGGAACGGCTCGTCGACGAGTTGCTCGCTTAGACGCAGATGAATTACGGCCGTTTTGCCCGCCTCGATATCGAACGCATAGTGCAAACAGGCTTTGGAACCGGAATTGTCGGGTTTAAGGCACGGTTCCCGATCGATAAGGTAGCGGTGAAACGCGTCTTTGGTGTAAAGCTGCGTATTGTCGGTACCGTAGACTCTAAGGGTATTGGTTTCGTTATCGGTAAACAGCGGCGTGCAGTCGCCTTCGGCATATAGATGGTAATTAGGTAAGCGGTAAGGGAAAAGCAGGCCGGGTAGTGCACCTAGCCGGGTGGTATCGGCCAATATGCAACGATAGGGTGAATTCGGAGAATCGATTAATTTAATTTCCGGCGCCTGTTTGCGCGGTTCGCTCCAGGCCCAAGTATTTCTAAACCACAGATGGGGGAGTATGTGTAGCGGTGCGTTGTCGGGTCCCCGGTTGGTTGCGGATATTTTGATGCAAATATCGCTGGGCGATGCCTTGGCGTATTCGATTTCGATATCGAAGTAGCGGTTTTCGTCGAATAGTCCGGTATCGAGCAGCTCGTATTCGGGGCCTTGTCCGCCCCGGGCTTGATTTTCCCGAACCAACGCTTCGTAGGGATAGGCGCGCTGCGGATATTTGTATAGATAACGCATGTAACTGTGTGTCGGCGTGTTGTCGAGATAGAAATAATATTCCTTGACGTCCTCGCCGTGATTGCCTTCCCACATGTTGAGGCCGAACGCGCGCTCTTTTAAAATCGGGTCTTGTCCGTTCCATAAGGCGACGGCGAAAACCAATAGTTGATAGCGGTCGCAGATGCCGGCCAAGCCGTCTTCGCCCCAGCGATAAGCTTTGCTACGCGCCAAATCGTGGGGCAAATAACGCCAGGCATCGCCATCCGGACTGTAATCTTCGCGGACGGTTCCCCAGGATCTTTCGCCGACATAGGGACCCCATAACCACCAGGGAGGCAGATCGCCTCGGTTTTCTTCGATTCGGTTGCGCTCGTTAGAATCAGCCATGATCGGCTCCTTGGAAGTGACCGGTAAGTGGTCTCGTTTGTGCGTTGATGTATAGCCATCTCAGATCAAAATTTTGGCAGGACAAGGTTTGCAAACCCCGTTCGAAACGTTTAAACCGTGGCCTAAGCAAGCTCAAACACTTAGGCCAAACCGAAACGTTGGGGACGGGTTAAATAACCCGTCCCGCAAGAGTATCGGAGCCATTCTTGGCACTGGATTCCGCCAATTCCTGGCGGAATGACGCGTTTTTTAAATTATTCGTTGTCTTATACCGTAGGTGCTACATTTGTTAAGGCTGGGTTTCGCTAAGTCGTCACCAAGCCGACGGTAATTTTTTGTTGATTTTGATGTGTTTGTTTTCGCATGAGACGTATCCGCCTTTTTCCAATTCGCTCAGTATTCGGCTGATCATCTCTCGCGACGAGCCGACCCGCATCGCGATATCTTTGTGGGTCAACGGTATTGAGACGACTAATTGGCCCTCTTGATTCGGTTCGGCCAGGCTTTGTATCAGTTTAACGAGCCGTCCGTAGACGTCCAATAATGCCAAGCCATGGGCTAGGCTCGTCAAAAACCTTACCCGTTCGCATAGATAACGTATGATCGCCAATGCGATTGCAGAGTTTTGAGTCAGTAGTTGTACGAATTCGGCTTTGTGCAAAACGATCAATTCGCATTTTTCGAGGGCGACGGCATTTGCCGACCGTGGGGCTTCGTCAAGTAGGGACAATTCTCCGAAATTATCTCCCGCTTGCAACGTGGAAAGAATCATTTCTTTTCCGTCTTCATTGGTTACGGTAATGTTGACTTTGCCTTTTTGTATGATGTACATGGCATTCGAAGTATCGCCTTCGCATAAGATCAACGAGTTTTTCAGAAATGTCCGGGTTTGGGTCAGTTTTGCCAGAGCGGTAAGCTCTTCGTCGTTCAATTCGCTGAATAAACCGTTGTTTCTTAAAATGTCAATATCGGTGGCCATGGCGACTCTGCATTGATTGGTTATCAAGAAATGATTTCGGCGATTTACATTGGCAAAAATCGCTTTTTCTTATATTGATTTACAAAGCTAGCATATTAAAGAATTAATTGCTTACTTACCATAACGTTCATGAAGGCCTGGTCATCGCCCCGGCAAATGAAAGTTCTCTGGTGGGGAGGGTACGGTCACTCGCCCGACAGGACGCCGTGAATACGTCCCTGTAGGCTCGACGGCGGCTATCCCTGCCGCCGACGCCTGTCGGTCGAGCAACCGCACCCTCTCCGGAACCGGCATTTGCTCTGTCGAGCGCCGTATATCGAAAAATTAGATAAAGGGTCTATATCTACGAACTTTCACAGTAACGTTCATGAAGGCCTAGCCATCGCCCCGGCAAATGAAAGTTCTCTGGTTGGGGAGGGTACGGTCACTCGCCCGACAGGACGCCGTGAATACGTCCCTGTAGGCTCGACGGCGGCTCGAACGCCAAGGATGGCGTGAATGCAGATTTTCCAGGAGCAAAAATCTGCCCTGCCGCCGACGCCTGTCGGTCGAGCAACCGCACCCTCCTCGGAACCGGCATTATTTTTCATATCGAAAAATTAGATAAGGAGTCCGAATCCACGAACTTTCACAGTAATAAATGAAAGGGCGTTTTAGCCCGAATCGTTTAATGCAAGTTGACGAATATTGTTCTTTTATCAATAAAGTAGTCAAAATAAGTGCTGATTAGCAAGATGCTTCAGCTTATCGAAGCCAAGTGTCCGAGCAGGGGCTAGTCGTAGTCGCAAAAACTACAATATGCTGTTACCCAAGCTCCAGCTTGGGTAACCTGTTCAGGAAGCTCTAGCTTCCGGTGTGTCTTTCCCAAACTGGAGCTTGGGAAAGAGCATGATGTGGGTTGGCCGTTTTTAGCTTGACGCGCATGGCTTGCGAACCCCGTCCTGCTAAGGATATGCTGATCTTTGGGCTTTAGCTGAAGAAACTTGCTAATCAGGAAATAAGTTGTAACTCAACAGAGTTTTGCCGGGGGGCATTTGTTATGAAAACCATAGTCGTTGCGTTTTTAGTACTGACGGGGCTCGAAGTGCCTGCCTCGGAGTGTAGTAACATCCAATATCTGGATGCCAAGAGTCAAGGCGTCGAAGTCGTAAACGATCGTTGCGCCAAGGGAAACGAAGTCGGCCTGGGGACCGTCTTTAAATTAAGCCCGGACGCAAGATTATGGATCAAATCGTTACCTAAGCCCGAAACCGATGCGGATTTTCAACTCGTTTGTCAAAACGGTTCGTCCGCACCGCTCGAAGTCACTGTATCGAGCTTGTTTTTGCCGTGGATTACGCCGACCGATTTGAAAAACTGCACCGGATGGGTGGACCATAAACTCAAATGCGACGGCGTTCATGGCGGCAGTAATGCATTCTTTTGCGCTATCGCGGCGATCAAGCGTTCCGAGACCGCAGGCAGCGGGCAACTTGCGATGTCGACTTCGGTCAAGATGCGTAACTATTCGGATCATGAGCGGCAGGCCGGCATCGACGAAATCTTCGAGGCCATCGAGCCTGAAATCGGACTGTGCCGGAATCTTTTTCAAGTCGACGGCAAAATTACGGTTCATTGGACCGTCGATTCGATGGGGCGCGCCGAGTCTGTAATGCTATCGTCCATAGAATCTGAAGACGGCCGGTTTTCGAATTGTGTCGAGGCAGTCATCAAGGACTACCGTTATCCGGCGACAAGAACCGGCCAAAAGTTTACCCGCACTTTTTGATGCTTGATTTACCGATCAACCGATGGATTGTGTTGATACCGCTAATCGCAGCGGCATTTTTGGCCGGCTTGATTTTGGATCGCTTGGCCGGTACCGCTATCGACGACTGGATACACGATTCCGCGTTGGTCTTTCAAGCCCGAGAAGAATGGCGATACACTGCGGTTGTGGTTTTGGATCACGGCGTCCCGATTGATGTGGGCCGTAAACAGGCTTTACCCCTTTTTGCCAAAGCTACGGAACGAATTATTGCCGCTGGCGGTAAGGGCGTTTTTCTCGACGCGGTTGTTTCGAAAGAAATGGAAGGCAGAATGCCTTATGCCGCTTGTATCGAATCGCCCGGCGCCGTGCAATGGTCGCAGCCTCGATGTGCTGCTTCCCCTACCGGCGAATGCCGAATGAGTAATAGCGAATTAGGCAACGCGCCTTTGCAAATGCCGGCCTTTGCTATAGAACATTTCAAAATTGCTCCCTATTTTAGCGGTCAAGAAGCGCTTCCCGATTTCTTACTGTACGGCTTGGAGGCCGCTTTCGCAGTACCCGAAAACGGTTTGGTAGCAAGCGACCGTTTGGTCTCTAAAAATAACAGCCCCATCTCACGATGGTTGGATTTGAGCCCGGATCATGCCGTCGTTGCACTGACTCGATTTATCCTTCCGCAAAATACCGGCGACGATTATTTACACGGACCCGATGATGAACTATGCGACGGCCGCCGTCCATGCCGCCGAATACGGTTGAGCAAGCCGCAGTTCGTCATATCCGAAGAAGGCAATAGGCCGATGATACCGGTCAGTCGCTTGGCGTCTTGCGATAGCGAAATTGCAGAGCGGACTGCCGCGTTATTGAGGGATAAAGTAGCCGTGTTTCAGTTGACTGCACCCGACGAAGCTACCGACGTGTTGGTAACGCCGATGACGACGGGTTTGTTCGGCCCTCATTTGCCGACTCACGGAGCGCAGTTTTTGGTCGATGCGGTCGAGACGCTACTGAATCGAGATCATCCGAGAGCGCCCGCGTTACCGGTAAAAGCGGCATTGTTTTTGATAGCGGCCTTGATCGGCGTCCTATCGGGCGCTTATTTGAAGCAGAGCTTTGTTTGGTTTATCGGCGGCTTGTTTATTACTGCTGTCGGATCCTTGTGCTATTTGAACGATTTGGTTCAACTTTGGCCGGTAACGACAAGTATGATCGTTTTTATCGCCGGTGTCGGCCAAACGATAGGGATGCATTTGATCATCGGTTCGCGGGAAGGCAAGCTGATTATCAATTATATGCCGAGGCAAATTCATAATTTATTGATAAGCTTGAAACCTAACGAAACCTTTCAAAACCGGCGTCGATTCGCGCTGGTATTGATGAGCGATTTGGCCGGGTATACGACCGTGACCGGCTTCATTAAGGATCCGGCCGAAGTGCTGAATCTAATGAACGATTATTTGAGCGAAACCTCATTGATTCTTCAAGATAAATACAATGGCTGGCTGGAAGATTATGTCGGCGATATGGTTTGTTATTATTGGCCCTATCAATACAATGAAGGGGAAAATATAGCAGCATGCGCCAATGCATTGCAGGCCGCGTTGGAATTGGTCACATTGCAAAAACGTTTTTTTGCGACGCTCGAAGAGCGCTATGATCGAAAAATTGAAGCCGATGTGCTCAAACGGATTCATGCGATTATCGACGCCGGTGTCGGCTTGACTGCGGGCTCGGTGGTGATGGGCGATCTGGGGCCGAAAAAAGGCGTCAGAAAATTCGGCATTTTGGGCGATCCAATGAATCTGGCCGCGCGAGTGGAAAGCCTGACCCGCTTGTTCAATACCGAGATCATCGTCACCGAAGACTTTATCGGCGCGGCGCGGCAATTGAATTATCCGGTTCGGCGCTTAGGGCGCCTGCAAGTCAAGGGCAGGAACGAACCGGCAACCTTATATGCCGTGGGCCATGCCGGCGACTCGCGTTTTTCGCCGGATGCGATTGCTGCTTGGGAAAACTGGTTGGCAGGCATCGAAACGCACAGTTCGGCGACATCGGAATGCCCCGAAGTTTACCGAAAGGACCGAAGCACAATAACGAAATGGCTGGAAAGACGCTTATTGGGCGCCGACGGCGTCTGGCATTTGGACGAAAAATGATTCCGGCGCATTCCCCGACTCATTGACATCAAACACATACCGAACCATGGATCGAGATCCTAAAGAATCAGCCGTCAACCGAACTAAAGAGTCGGATGAAACCATCATTCAACAAAAGCCGCGTCGAGAAACGGGCAATTCGGATTTATATTCGGCTCGAACGCAGCACGAACTCTTCGGAACGACCGGCGGAATCGGTAAAACAGCGACCGGTTTTGACGATAGCAGTCCTTATGCCGACGGCTCAGTCACTCCGGGTTCGGGCTCGGTATTGAAAAATCGCTATGACCTTTTGGAGAAAATCGGAACGGGGGGCATGGGTAGTGTTTATAAAGCCTTGGACCGGCGCGATATCGAAGCCGGCAATTCAGCCTTTATTGCGGTCAAGGTGCTGAATGACGAGTTCAGGGCCAATCCCGAATTATTGAAGGCCATGCATAGCGAAGCCAGAAAAACCCAATCGCTGGCGCATCCGAATATTTTGACCGTTTACGATTTCGACAGAGACGGTCCGATCGTATTCATGACGATGGAATATCTGGAAGGCGTTACGCTGGACAAAATCGTCAAAAACCATCCGGCGGGACTCGAACAGTCCGAAGCATTGGCGATTATTAGGCAAATTTGCGCTGCATTGAGCCATGCGCATGCAAAAGGGATTATCCATTCGGATTTTAAGCCCTCCAACATATTCATCGATATCCATAATCGAGTCAAAATATTGGATTTCGGTATCGCACGGCTACAGAATTTTTCCCGGGTGGGAAGTTTCGATGCCGGCGTGCTTGGCGGCATGACGCCGGCTTATGCAACGCTGGAAATGTTGCATGGGGAAAAGCCGGACCCTCGGGACGATATTTATGCGTTGGCTTGCGTGGCTTATGAATTGTTCGCCGGCTTTCATCCGTTCAACCGGCAGCGTGCCGACGATTGTTTGCAAAAAAAGGTCCGCCCCAAAGCGATACGATCGCTCAATGCCCGGCAATGGAATGCATTGAAGAAGGGGCTACAGTTCAAGCGCGAAGATCGAATCGATAGTGTTGAAGCGTTTTTAAAAGGTTTGGAATCGCGGAACAAGCCTTACCAGGCTTTGTATTATGTCTTGCTGGCGGCGATATTTCTGGGGGCGGCGGCGATGATTCGGCCCTATTGGCAGCGGTATTCGATCGAAAAACCGGAAAACGAAGCTCTAACCGAAGTGCCGATCGATAAAACCGCTGCGCAGCTTGACGCAGAGGAGACGGTCGCCGATGGGCAAACTTCCGAAGTGTCAACACCGCCAAGCGGTCAAATAGAACAAAATTCATTACCCGAACATATCTTCTCTATCTCGATCAACAAAACCGACTTTAAAATCGGAGAAAGTTTAATAGTCGATTTTCAGGTCGAGCAAGCCTTGTATGTCTACATCGCCGTAATCGATGCGGCGGGTGCCGTGGGTTGGGTATATCCCAATCCCTATCAGGAAGACAATTACAGTCTTCCCGGCAAGCGCTACCGCATCCCGCCGGAAGAGGGCGATTTTACAATCGATATCGGAGAGCCGAAAGGTATCGATCAAGTGATCGCGATAGCAAGCCCCGATGCTTTGCCGATCGACCTCATTGACGTATTTAACCCGGAAAAACTCAAAGAAACCTACCAAGTCGTCATCAAAACACTGGAATTTACCATTCGCTGAGCGTATTAATCGTCATCGTCTTCCCTGCTTGCCAGCGCGACCATTATTTCCCGATATTCATCGGCTTTCGGGCGGTACAGGAACACGGCCAAAACCGACAACGCGGTAAAAATATAAAGGGTGTTGTAATCGTCTCCCAGCAGGAATATCGCCAAACCCATCAAAGCGACAGTTTCGGCCAGTCCCATCGATACGATCACGGTAAGCAAATAGCGCTGTTTGGCCGGCTTTGGCCCGGGCATGGTTTGGTTTAGACGCAATTGAATATGGCGGAGCAGATTGGTCACCGGAAAACCGATAATGGCCAACACATAAAAGAGGGTACGAATCAGGACGCGTTGATCTTCCGGAAGATTAATCCGCCATTGTTCGCCGGCTACATGGCAAAAAATCAAATAGGCCGCTACGGTGGTAAGAGTCAGCCCGGCGATGGTCCAATGAAGTTTAAGATCGTTATTGCTGTGTTGTAAAGAATGGTGACTCGACATGAGGCTTCCTGTAAGTTTGTGATAACCATGTAGATTACGAAAAATTCCGGTTGAGCGGGTAGCTATCTGTTTTAGGCTTGAGAGCTCTATGATACCAAAGTCGCAGCAATTCCCAGTTTGAGCGGTTTCGCCGATTTTAGGGTGTGGGGTATACCTGTCGAGGAACGCCGTAAACCCATCCATGGGGGCTTGGCGGCAGCTCGAACGCCAAGGATGGCGTGTAGTAGGGCACCAACAGTAGGCGCTTTAGGCGATGCAGGGCAGAAAAATGCTCCTGCATTTTCTGCATTCATTACATCCATGTAACTCAGCAATTGCCGAGGAGCAAAAATCTGCCCTGCTGCCGACATCCTCGCCAAGCATACCCCACACCCTTTTTGATCTCCAAATTGGGAATTGCTGCCAAAGTCGATAAAACCCTGACATTGTTCAGGAAAATGCTATAGTCGTTATGCCCTAGGTATTTTTTCTAACCCGCAATGATTCCCCTAATGGCATGACCCAAATTTTAAATCACAGTATCCTCGAAAAGCTCGGCGAAAGTATGCACGCAAATGTTTTTAAAGCGCAGCATGTAAGCACTTCGCAGTTAGTCGTTTTAAAGGATATCAAGCTACGTTTTTGCGTGAAGGGTATTGGCGATTATGTTCGGCAACAAATCGACTTGCTCAGTCAGTTGGCCTTGCCGCATAGCATAATTCCGGAAATCCTCAGCAGGGAAAACGGCAGGCTTGTTTTGCGTCAGCTTTATCTCGATGCTAAACCGTTATCCGAATGTTTGTCGGTAGGTTCGGAACCGGATATCGAACGTGTGCTGACGATCGCCGTAGCGCTGGCCGAACGGCTCGAAGAAATCCATAAAGCCGGGCATATTCACAAAAGTATCAAGCCGACTAATATTTTGATACGGTCGGATAATTTATCCGTCCAAATAATCGACGACATTCGTATCCTCGATATCAATCAGGTCAGTCATTTTATCTACGATCCGCATTTTCGGACACAGACCCTGCCTTATCTTTCGCCGGAACAGACCGGGCGCATCAAATACACGGTGAATTATGCAACCGATTTGTATTCTTTGGGCATGGTGCTTTATGCCTGTCTAACCGGTAAGGCACCGTTTTCATTTAACGATCCGATCGCAATCGTTCATTCGCATCTTGCCGAAACGCCGGAGCCCTTACATCAAATCGACCCGCTAATTCCGACAGCCTTAAGCAATATTATTGCATTGCTTTTGGAAAAAGCACCCGAAAAACGCTATCAAACCGCATCCGGCCTCGCCAACGATCTGCGCATTTGTTTGACGCAATGGCAGATGGAACGGCGTATCGACGATTTCGTATTAAAGCAGCGCGATTTCAGCAACCGGATTACGATCCCTTCGGTAATGGTTGGTCGAGACAAGGAAAAGAAGCAATTATTGGGCGAATTCAACAAAGTCTGCTCGGGCGTCTTTCGCGCTGCATTAATTTCCGGTTGGTCGGGTATCGGGAAGACCCGGCTGATTCAAGAACTGCAACTACCGATCGTCGCGCATTCCGGCTATTTCACATCGGGTAAGTTCGACCAGTTTAAAAAACACATACCTTACAGCACCTTGATACAAGCCTTCACGAGCTTGATCAAAACCTTTTTGTCCGAAGATAAGGATAGGATCGACTACTGGCGAAAACGTATTGGCGAGCAATTGGGCGATAACGGCCGCTTGATGATCGACTTGGTGCCGGAATTGGAATTGATCATTGGCCCGCAGCCGAACGTCGCCGATTTGCCGCCGGTCGAAGCGCGCAATCGTTTCAACGATACCATCGGACGTTTTATCGCTGCCTTGGCCAGCGCTGAAAATCCGTTGACCTTATTCATCGACGATTTGCAATGGTGCGACGGTGCAACCTTCGATGTCCTGGAAAGTCTATTCGACAATTCGGCGGAATATCCTTGGCTGTTTTGGGTGGGCGCATACCGGCATAACGAAGTCGATACCGGCCATCGATTGAATCGCTTGATCGAACGCATCAAGCGTGATGACCGGCCGTTGTTGGAGATTCGTCTAAATGCCTTGGGCTTGCATGAGGTCAATTTGATGACGGCCTACATTCTCAATACCTATCCGGTTCGGACCGAAGCATTGGCCGAGATCATATTTCAGACCTCTGCGGGTAATCCGTTGTTCGTCAATGAAAGTTTACGCTGGCTGCATAGTTACCGGCATTTGCATTTGGGCGATGACGGCATTTGGACCTGGGATGACGAACATTTACGGCATACCGAAATTCCCGATACGGCTTTGGATTTGTTTAAGGACAAAATTACGAAGCTGACTCGTCAAACGCTCGACTTGTTGATGATTGGTGCCTGTTTGGGCGCGCGCTTTCAAGCCGAAGATTTGGCGCGCGCCGCCGGTATCGAAATGTCGGTTTTATATCAATCATTGTCGGAAGCCTTTGTCGATAACATTTTGTTGCGTGAAAAAAATCAACTCTATTTCTTTCACGACCAAGTTCAAGCGGCGGTCGAGAGTTTCATGGATGAAACGAAAAAACGCGACGTTCATGAGCGCATTGCGCAGGCCTATATTGAAGCGATTCCCGAAAACGCCGATCTTGAGACGCAGCCGAACTTATTCGCGGTCGTCGAACACTTGGAGGGCGGTCGTCCGCAAAACCCCAGCGCGAAGCGGATTAAACAAGAGGCCGTGTTTAATTACCATGCCGGAATTGCCGCGATGAAAGCACTGGCGATGGATAACGCCAATTTTTTCTTTGCGCAAGCTAAAGCCTTGTATCCCAATCCGGACTGGGACAGCGATTATGAATTTTTATTCGATTTGCATAAATATCTGGCACGAACCGAAATGGCGCTCGGCAATCAACCGGCTTCGGAGGCGATACTCAATACCTTGATTGAAAAAGCGAAAAGCGATCTGGACCGGGTCGACTGTTTGTACGAGCAGACCACGAGTCTGTCGTCTATGGGCAAGTTCAAAGAGGCGATTGAATTGGGTAATCGCGGCTTGAGCTATTTTGGGCGCGCGATTCCGGACGATGATAATGAGGCCTTGCGGCGTGCAGGAAGCATTCTGGAACAAATTCATCAAGGGCATGACGATGTTTGGCAGCAAATTCTCGATATTACGCTCAGCGGCGATCGCGCGACGCGGATCGAAACCGGCATCTATAGCGAATTGATTCCGGATTATTACTTGGCCGGCATGGTGCCGCAATTGTATCTTTCCGCGATTCAGTCGACGCAAAACTGTTTGGCCGGCGGTGTCGATGAAACGGTGATTTACGGTTTTTCGATGGTCGGATTGTATTTGCAGCGTCAGGATAAATACGACATGTCGTTTCGATACGAAGATCTCGGCCTCGCGTTATCGGAGCGCTATCCCGATACCTTCGGTGCGACCAAGGGAATCAACGGCATATTATGGACCAATATGCATAATCGAAGGTCATCCGAGCATATCATTCAGCAATGTCAGCAAAATATTCACCGCGGCAAAAATTGCGGCGATTTATACAACGCCGGTTTGTCCTACGGGCCTTATCTTTGGCATTTGATCCATCGCGGCAACGATTTGTATCAGGTGATTAGTGTGGCCGAAGAATGCCGGCGTTTTTCGAAAAAATTTAATCTGTCGTTATCGCTCGGGCTTGCCGAAAGCGTATTGGCCGGTTGGGTCGACGAAATGAATGTCGGCCGAAACAAGCTAACCGAGGCGAAAATCGATGCCAAGTTAAAACGTTGGGAGCAAGACAAGCATGTCGTGTCGATCGGCGGATATTACACTTTAAAAGGAATAAGCAGTCATTATCTCGGCGATTATCGGCAGGCGGCCGGTTATCTGGCAAAGGCCGAGCCGTATTTACGCGGCCTAAGCGACAATATTCTCAATCGACTCTGGTATGTTTTCCGCTACGTCAACGGTTTAAGACTGTATAGAACAGTGGACGGAGACGAACATGATCTGCTGTCGAAATGCTTCGAACGGGTCGAGGTTTGGTCTTCGTTAGGACCGATTCTCACCCCCTATTTACTGTTCATGATGATGGAACGGGCTTGTCACGCCGATGACTTTAGTCAGGCGCGGCGATATGGCTTGGATGCGATCGATTCGGCCAAGTCGCGGCAATTTCTATTTTTGGAGGCATTTTTACACGAGCGGCTGGGGCGGATGTTGCTCGATAGGCAACACGATCATACTTCGTATCATTTGAATCGGGCCGTTAAAATTTATCGGCAATGCGGCGCCGAAATCAAAACGGCGCAATTGGCGAAGCAATATTCGTTCACGGTTATCGAAAGACGTAAACAGACCGAGCAATCGTTGGCGCAATTGCTCGATGTCGACTATTTGGTTCGAGCGACTCGAACGATCACGCAACAACTCGATTTCAAACCCTTACTGGTGACGATCATGGAATCGGTAATGGCGCGCTTGGGGGCTAAAACCGGTTATTTGCTGATTGCCGAAAATCAGCAATTAAAAAAATTGGCGAAAGGCGTCAAGCATGACCGGGTCGAAGTCGAGATCCGCGACGGTAGCGAATTGCCGGCCGAGACCCTTAGCCTTGCGATCGTCAATTATGTTTACCGAACCGCCGAACTGGTGGTTTTGAACAATGCCGCGGCCGAAGGCGATTTTAAAACCGATGATACGGTACAGGGTAGGCAACTTAAATCGGTATTGTGTTTGCCGTTGCAAATGCAACAACAAGTACTGGGCGTTTTGTATCTGGAAAACAGTTTGATCAAATCGGTTTTCTCGCTCGAAGATATCGAAATGACCCGGCTATTGACCGCGCAAGCGGCGATTGCGCTGCAAAATACTTTGTTGATCGAAGAAATGAAACAAAGCCAGCTGCAAATCAATTTGCTCAATAAGGAGCTTGAACAACGGGTTGCCGCGCGGACCTCGGCATTAAATAAAGCCAATGAAGAACTGAAAAGTTTTGCTTATGTCGTCTCGCATGATTTAAAAGCGCCTTTACGCGCGATCAATCAATTGTCCGGCTGGATTGCCGAAGATTACCGTGATGCGTTCGACGATGACGGCAAGGAGCAAATGGCCTTATTGCAAAGCCGGGCAAAACGCATGCATGAGATGATCGACGGTATTTTGCAGTATTCGCGGGTTGGGCGCATCAAAGAACCCGACGAACAAGTCGACATCAATGTGTTATTAATGGAAATGGTTAAGCATATCGCACCGCCGCCGCATATCGAAATCAAGATGCAAGCCGGCTTACCGACGATCGTAGGAGAAAAGCTTAAAATATTTCAGGTTTTTCAAAATTTACTGGATAATGCGATTAAATATAACGATAAAAGCCATGGGGTTATTGAAATAAGTTGCCGCGAACACGAGTCCTGCTGGGAATTCAGCGTCAAAGACAACGGTCCGGGCATCCCAAGACACTATCAGGAGAAAATCTTCCAACTGTTTCAAACACTCGCGCCAAAGGATCAATCCGATAGCACCGGTATCGGATTAAGCCTAATCGAGAAAATAGTCGACAACTGGGGCGGCCGCATCCGGATCGAGTCCGAACCGGGCTGCGGTTGCGATTTTTTGTTTACGATACCGAAAACCGCACAACATGAATAACATACAACCCATTCTCTTGGTCGAGGATGATCAGGTCGATGTGATGACCGTTCAGCGGAGTTTCAAAAAACTTGGCGTACTCAATGAATTGTTGGTCGTGCACGACGGCGAACAAGCGCTCGAGTATTTACGCAATCCTAAACATGGCTTGCCGGCCATCATTTTGCTCGATATCAACATGCCTAAGATGAATGGTCACGAATGCCTGAAACATCTCAAAGAGCATCCGGTATTCAGAAATATTCCGGTCATGATGCTGACGTCATCAAAAGAAAGGCATGATGTCGACCGTTGTTTCGACTTAGGAATTTCCGGGTATATTCTCAAGCCGGTCGATTACGAACAGTTTTTAGACGCAATTCAGGTACTTAAGCCTTATTGGACGCAACGTTCATGAATCGGAAAAAGCCGGTAAACTTGCTGTTAGTCGAAGACGATTTGGCCGATCAGATGAGTTTCAAGCGCTTTGTCAAGCAAGAGCAATTACCTTACGACTATACGATTGCAGGATCGGTGGCTGAAGCGGTTGATCTGTTGAAAAAACAGACTTTCGAGATCGTGTTGGCCGACCATGCGCTCGGCGACGGTACCGCATTCGATATCGTCGATTATATTCCGATGGCAACGCCGATTATTTTCGTGACCGGCAGCGGTAACGAAGCCGTCGCCGTGAAGGCTCTGAAGCTGGGTGCCGCCGATTATTTGACCAAGGATCTCAACGGCGAATATCTGCATCTTATTCCGATTACAATCGACAATGTTTTAAAAGCGAAAGCGGTCGAGGCGGAACTGGAATCTTATCGCCGGCATCTCGAAAAATTGGTTGAAGAACGTACCGCCGAATTGCGTTTGGAAATCGATTACCGCAAGCGGGCCGAGGAAAGGCTGATGCAGGAAAAAGAGCGCGCACAAGTAACCCTCAAATCGATCGGCGATGCGGTGATCGTCACCGGCGATACGGGCCTGATCGAGTTCATCAATCCCGCCGCCGAAAAACTGACCGAATGGCGGCATGCCGAAGCACTCGGCCGCCCTATCGATGAAGTTTTCCATATTATCGACGAAAAAACCCGAAAGCCATTGCCGAATCCGGTCGCTCAATGTTTATCCGAGGGTGAGTCGAAAATTCTGGTGACCGGAACAGTTTTAATCGATCGATTGGGCCGCGAATATGCGATACAGGATTCAGCGGCTCCGATTCGCGGGGAAGGTAACGAAATTCAAGGCGTAGTTTTGGTATTCAGCGATGTCAGTCATGCCCGACGTTTATCGAGAGAGCTGGCCTATCAAGCGTCGCACGATCCATTGACGGGCTTGGTCAATCGCCGCGAATTCGAGACGCGGCTGAACCGCGTATTGCAGACTCGTAAAGTATGCGAAGATCAATTTGCGTTTTGCTATCTCGATCTCGATCAATTCAAAGTGATTAACGATACTTGCGGACATACCGCCGGCGATGAATTACTCAAGCAGGTTACTTCATTGCTGCAGCGTAAGGTACGCAAACGGGATACGTTGGCGCGCTTGGGCGGCGACGAATTCGGGGTGCTGATGGAGCATTGCGGAATCGAGCAGGCTGAACGATTGGCCGATGAGCTGCGCGAAATCATTGCCGATTATCGATTCAACTGGAACAACCAAAGCTTTCATATCGGAGTCAGCATTGGCTTGATGGCGATCACCGAGGAGTTTAACTGCTTGAACGATTTGTTAATGGTTGCCGATGCCTCTTGTTATGCCGCGAAAGATGCCGGACGTAATCGAGTTTTTGTCTATCAAAAAAACGACGAGGAAATTCGCCGGCTATCCGGGCAAATGCAATGGGTCGCCAAACTTAACGACGCGCTCGACCATAAACGCTTTCAATTATACCGTCAACCTATCTGCACGACCGGAACGCAAAATGGCGAGCATTATGAAATTTTGGTCAGGATTTTGAGTGCCGACCGGGAGGTCATTTTGCCCGGCGCATTTATTCCGGCCGCCGAGCGATACGGCCTAATGAGCCGAATCGACGAGTATATCATCGAAAATACGCTGCTTTGGTTTGCCGAACATTCGGGCGCATTGGCTGATTTGTCGATGTGTTCGATCAATTTATCGGGGCAAACGCTCGGTTCCGATTCGGCTCAACTCTGTATTCAAGCGGCGCTAAAAAAATTCAAGTTACCGGCGGATCGCTTTTGTTTTGAAGTGACCGAAACCGCCGCGATTGCCAATTTGAACCAAGCGACTCGATTCATGGGGGCCTTGAAAACGCTAGGATGCCGTTTTGCGTTGGACGATTTCGGCAGCGGCTTGTCGTCGTTCGCCTATCTAAAAAATCTGCCGGTGGATTTTCTAAAAATCGACGGAATGTTTGTCAAGGATATTTGTTGCGATCCGGTCGATTTGGCAATGGTCAAATCGATCAATGAAATCGGGCACTTGCTTGGCAAACAAACGATTGCCGAATTCGTCGAAACCGAAGAGATCTATTTACATTTATTGGAATTAGGCGTCGACTATGCGCAAGGCTTTTGGTTGGGTCGCCCCGAGCCGTTGGGCGAATAAGAAAAATAAAGAAAAAGACACCACTATTCGCTACCGCGACGGAACGATTTCATAATCATCAAAAACGCCAGAAAATCGTAGAGTCCGTGAATGATCATCGGCGTCATCAGGTTTCTTTCGCCGCCGAAGTCCATTGCCAAGCCGAGATAAATACCGATTAAGGTTGCCAGTAGCGCATAAAGCGGTGTCACGGCATGGACCAATCCAAAAATGATATTACTGCCGATAAGTCCCGCCGCTATACCCCAAGACGCTTCGATCCACGGTTGAATCAATCCTCTAAACAATAACTCCTCTGAAAATCCTGCGATCGCGGCGAGAAAAAAAATATCGGTCCAATGGCACGTTTTCAGCCCGGAACCCAAAGTGTCGACCAGTAAGCTGCGAATTTTACGAATCGACGGGATATTGATTTGCTCTAGCGCGAAAAAAAATATAAATAACGGCACCGTGCCGACAATACCGTAAAAAAGCGCTTGTTCGGAAAAATAAAGATCGGCAAAAGGGTTAATACCGGCGAACCAGCCCAACAAAGCGGCGACTAGAATCAGCGAGCCTTCGAAATTGCAGGCGGTGGTAAAAAAGCGGGAAGAGTCGAATGAGGATTTGGCCATGAGGGAATCGTAAATTAATCGGCATAGGGATTCTAAACAAAAACAGCTAAAATGCTCAATCCGTTGTCGTTTAAAAGAATCCGATTATGCAGTGTTTTATTTATAAAAGTCTAAAAAAAGAAGAGCTTTATTTGTACATCGATAAAAAAGACGACTTTACCGAAGTGCCGGATACTTTGTTCAAGTCAATGAGTCCGATGCAATTCGTGATGGAACTCGAGTTGACGTCGGATAGAAAATTGGCCCGCGAAGATTCAGGGAAAGTGATCGAGAGCCTTAAAGCCAAGGGCTTTTTCGTGCAAATGCCGCCAATATTGCTTTCGGGAGGTGGTAAAATTCAATGAGGGAAAGGCTATTCGCATTGGGTATTTTCTGTAGTCGTACCTTTCTCGAGGCAAAAATCCAACGAACATTTCGGTAAATATTCAGCCCATCTCTTTGATATAGCGATCGTAGATCAAAATTCGGCACCGGAGTGTCCGTCAAAGGGTGCTGTGTGATACCAGCAATTCCCAGTTTGAGTAGTTTCGCCGATTTTAGGGTGTGGGGTATGCCTGTCGAGGAACGCCGTAAACCCATCCATGGGGGCTTGGCGGCAGCTAAGCGCCAAGGATGGTGTGAATGCAGATTTTGCATTACGCCAAGGATGGCGTGTAGTAGGGCAATGCAGGAGCAATTGCCGAGGAGCAAAAATCTGCCCCTGCTGCCGACATCCTCGCCAAGCATACCCCACACCCTTTTTGATCTCCAAATTGGGAATTGCTGCCGGGATGCACATCAAAGGACGCCGTGAATACGTCCCTGTAGGCTCTATGCTGGCAAAGCCTTTGCCGAGCACCTCGGCGCCTCCTCAGGCACTGCCGAAATTTGAAGTGCGAAAGGTATATTCACTTTCCCTATCGTTTCCACGCAAAGCGTGGGAACGATAATTGCCAGGGAACTGAATATTCACAAGTAAATTATTGAGATGGGCAATTCTGGAATAGCATGATTTTAAAAAATAGGTATTATTGAATGTTGAATAATATCCCTAATAGGATTAGATCGATTATCAAAAAGCGAGGGTTTATACGTTATTTGAATAATATCCTATGGCTAATGAGCGAGAAGGTCTTACGCATAGTCGCCGGGTTGCTTGTTGGAATATGGGTGGCTCGATTTCTGGGGCCGGAACAATTTGGTGTGTTGAGTTATGTGCTTTCGTTTACCGCTATTTTTGGGTGTGTGGCAAAATTAGGTTTTGACGGGATATTGATAAGGGACTTAGTAAACGAGCCGAATGAACGTGACAAGTATTTGGGAACGGCATTTTGGTTAAAAATTATAGGTGCAATTCTAGCCTTGACATTTATCGCGGTTATTCTTCCTTTCACATCAAACGATGCGACGACTAATCTATATATTTTTATTATAGGGGCGGGAATAATTTTCCAAGGTTTTGAGGTTATTGATTTTTATTTTCAATCTAAAGTACAAGGAAAAGTCGTTTCCATTTGCAAGACTATTCAGCTAGCATTGTCGTCACTTATCAAAATATATTTGGTTTTGGTTAAAGCGGAGCTTTTATGGTTTGTACTCGTTGTGCTTGTCGATAGTCTTAGTCTTGCCATCAGTTATATTGTCGCCTATCGATTACAAAAAAAACCAACATTTTACCGAATATTCGATTTAGCCATCGCCAGAAAGCTACTTAAAGAATCCTGGCCGATGATAATATCCGGTGTTGCTATATCGGTTTATATGAAAATCGATCAAGTAATGATTAAGGAGATTATGGGGCCTGTATCGGTGGGTTATTATGCCGTTGCAGTAAGGTTAACAGAAGTATGGTTATTTATTACTGCTGCGGTGACTACCTCATTATTTCCAGCCGTATTGAATGCAAAAAAAGTCGACGAAAAGTTGTATTATCAAAGGCTCTTAAACTTATATAGGCTTCTGATACTTATTTCGGTTGTAATATCGATAGCAATTACTTTGTTTTCGGAAGAAATTGTCGAAACTGCTTTTGGTTCCGAATACTTGCCGTCAGTCGGTATTTTAATTATTTATATATGGTCTAATATATTTATTTTTATGAATAATGGTTCCAGGATGTGGTATACGGCTGAGAATAAGCAAAAGCTGATATCGTTTAATCTAGTTGTCGGAGCGGTGATTAATGTTGTGCTTAACTTAATACTCATTAACCATTATGGTCTTATTGGCGCTGCTTTTGCGACTTTAATTTCTTATTTTTTGGCTATATATTTAGGCAATGCCATTTTTAAAGGAACTAGAATAAACTTCAAACTTCAAACTAAGGCGTTGTTGACATTTTATTGGATCAGTTGGGATAAAAATGGAAAATAAAAAAACAATATTTATTCATATTGGTTACCCAAAAACAGGGACGACTACCTTGCAAAACCATTTTTTTCCAAATATTGAAGATATACAATATTTAGGTAAATTTTATGATAAGGAAAATAAATTTGTATTCGAAGATGAACTGATAGCTAAAATAATTTTCAATGATGAAGTCAGATCGCAAATAAGCAGCACTCTTGATGATAGCGTAATAAAAAATAAAGCTATTCTTTCAGAAGAGGCATTTTTATTCGATTGCTTGCGGATATCAAGGATAAAAGGGAAAGATTATTTACCTAGTTGTAATAATATTGCCATGGCTTTAAGAAGAGCATTTGATGAGAATCGATATGACGTAAAAATTCTAATTTCAATAAGAAAGCATGATGACATGATAGCATCTCTTTATGCGCAATCATATACGCATTATTATTCTAAATATAATGAGACGGATACTTTTTTAAAATTTTTAAGTTTATTTTTAGAAGATAAAAGTGAGCATGCATTTAAAAAATCTCTGGATTATAATGATGTTGTTTCTCAATATAAAAAAATATTCGGCGACAGAAATATCCATGTAATCGTATTCGAACAACTCCAACATGATCCTAAAGAATTTTATAATAATTTATGTGATTTTTTGGGTGTCGATGGCAATTGCATACAAAAAGAATTCATAGATAAGCAAGAGAATATTCGAAGCACTAGTCACGGTTATAAGAGAATAAGAAAAACGACGCTTTTGGATAAGTTATATTTTTTCAAAGAAAAATATTTGCCTATTGCTAAAATCAAGCTTTCAAAAAGACAAAAAGAATGGTTGCGTTCGATTGTGCTTTCAAAAAATGATCATATTAGCAAGTCCATATCTATGAGTTCTGAGCAAAGGAAGGCGATTTTGGAGATCTATGAAGACGCTAACAAAAAATTATCCCAGAGTTTTAAGCTAAGTCTGGGGAAGTATGGCTATTACAAGGACTGATAATATGATTGCTTTTGCAAAAGAAAAACTGATTGAATATAAATATTATAAATATTTGCCGCAAAAAACAAAGAATAGCGATATTTATATAGTCGAGTTTCCTAAAAGTGGAGTGACTTGGTTTTCCAGTATCATCGCCAATATTAATTTGATCGAGTCTGGGTCTATTCATAGAGCAACATATTATAATATTTCTCAGATTATTCCGGACGTTCAAGTTTCCCGATCAATCATTGACGAGCCAATGTGGGATATGCCAAAGTTTAGATTTATAAAAAGCCATTACGGATATTGCCCATTTTACAATCATGTTATTTACTTGGTTAGAAATCCTGTAAGCGTCATGAATAGCTACTATGGGTTTATGGCACAAAGGCAACAATTCTCAGGTTCGCTCATAGATTTTGTTACAAATAAAAAATATGGTATTCAGGCTTGGAAAAGTCATGTCGAAGGATGGTTAAACAAGCCCAAGTCACAACGAATGCATGTGCTCAAGTTCGAAGATTTAAGAAAAAATACACTCGATGCAATCATTGAGTTATACACTAATTTGGGAGTCGGTATTTCTTCCGATACTGCAAATGAGGCGATTGAGCTTGTGAGTCTTGAAAGCATGAAACAGAATGAATCTCTCTATAATAAACACGATCCATTAAGAAAGTTACAATTTGTCGGTACGGGTAAAGCTGCTGCCGATATGGATGCAAGTGTTCGGCAATACATAATATCGGAAACAAAAGAACTTCTCGACATTCTTGGGTACTCGGTCGATGAAATATGAGTAGGCCAAACTTTTTGATTGCCGGTGCCGCAAAGTCCGGAACTACATCGCTGGATGGCTATTTAAAGCAACATCCTGACGTTTTTTTGCCAGAGATAAAAGAATGTAGATACTTTTCAAATATCTCGGACAAGAATATAAATCCATTCTCAAAAAAACAATGGACTAAGATAATATCGAATAAGAAAGAATATTATAATTTATTCGTCGATAAGCATAATAAGGCGATTGGCGATATTTCTCCTGATTATCTATATTATTATGAAGAATCAATAAAAAATATCAAATCGGAGTTAGGGGAATCGGTCAAAATTATTTTAATTCTTAGAAACCCGATAGATAGAGCTTATTCAAATTACTTACATATTGTAAGAGATGGATTCGACCAGCTCAGTATTGAGGAGGTTTTGAGAAAAGAAGATGACTGGGTTAAGGAAAATATATGGTATGGTTTTTTTATCACAAAACCCGGCTTTTACTATCAGTCAGTCAAGTCTTATCTGGAAAACTTTGACGATGTAAAAATTATAATATTCGATGATTTTTTAAAAGATAAAGAAAAATGTTTAAAAGAATTATGCATTTTTCTTGGTATCGATGAAACTTTTCAATTTCGTGATCCGTCATTTAAAAATAAAACAGGGGTTCCAAAGTACAAGTGTCTCGATTCAATTATAAAAAGCAAATATCCATTTAAGCCAACCTTAAAAAAGCTTCTCACTTGGTTTTTTGGAACTGAAAAATTGAATCAAAAATTAGATAAAATACAAGAGTCGAATTTAGTTAAGCCAACACTAGATAAAGCGACTAAAGAAAGGCTTTTCTATTTATATAAAAACGATATCGAAAGACTTGAAAAATTAATAGACAGAGACTTATCTCATTGGAAAATTATATGATTGTTTTTCGAGCTCGGCTTGTCTAGATAGTTATCTTGGGCCGAGTCTTCACTTTATATGGTAAATATTATGAGTATGCTTGTTAATATCGGATGCGGAGATGTTTATGTCGAAGGCTGGAAGAATTATGATTATATGCCGCACTCTTCTCATGTCAGTCAAGCCGATTTATTAGGTCGGCTTCCATTATCGGACGCGCAAGCGGATGTTGTGTATTCCTCGCACTTTATTGAGCATATACCGCGTGAATTAGTTAGCGGCTTCATATCGGAATGTTTTCGTATCACCAAAAGCGGCGGCGTTTTACGTTTGGTCTTGCCGGATTGGGAGGAATTGTGCGATACCTATCTGTCTCTGCGGCGTTCAGGAGGAGAGCAACACGAAAAGGCCGATTTTTTGATGTTGGAAATGCTAGACCAATGTGTGCGTCGGGTTTCTGGCGGTGAATTGGCTGCCTATTATGCGAGGCTAAACTTCGAGCCTAGTGAACAACGAGAGATGATTGAGTTCGTCCGGCAGCGCACTGGGTATGATCTGCATGCGCAGGTTCGGACTTTGCCGGGGAATCGTTGGTCAAGACTCATCAAAAACCCCAAAAAGATTATTAATAAGCTGGAGCAATTTTATATAAAAGGAATTGTGTCGCTATTACCTTCAACCTTTCGGCAACAAAATGTCAGTTTAACCGGAGTTGGGGAAAAACATGCATGGATGTATGATTTTCATACGATTGAATGTTTACTTTTGCAAGCCGGCTTTAAGGATGTGCGGCGAATGTCCGCAACAACATCGGCTATTTCCGATTTTCCATTCGAGCCCTTGGATGTCAATGCGAATGGTCTTCCGCGAAAGGGCGCGGAATCGATGTACCTAGAGGCGATAAAACCTTGAAAGTTACCCATCTTAATTGTTCCGATATCAGCGGTGGTGCTGCCCGAGCGGCTTATCGCATCCATCATGCCTTACGACAGCAAGGTATTGATTCGCGTATGTGTGTTGCCAATGCGCAGGCGGGTGATTGGACGGTAATGGGACCCCAATCAAAATGGTCTAAAGCCATTAGTAAATTGCGTCCATTATTGGGCGCTTTGTGCTCAAAGTCTTTGAGTTCGGGGAATTCGACATTCAATTCCCTCGCGATATTGCCTTCAAATCGCTCAAAAAATTTGAATGCATCGGATAGTGGTGTCATTCATCTGCATTGGGTCAATGATGAAATGATGTCGATCTCCGACATTGCTCGCCTCAACAAGCCTATCGTTTGGACATTGCACGACATGTGGGCATTTAGCGGCGCAGAACATTATCCTGAGCATCAACGATGGCAAGAGGGCTATACAAAAGAAAATAGGCCGGATTCCGAACGAGGACTGGATGTCAACCGCTGGGTTTGGAAGCACAAGCGAAAACATTGGCAGCGGCCGTTCCATATTGTGACTCCAAGTCACTGGTTGGCCGACTGCGTTCGAAAAAGCGTATTGATGGGCGATTGGCCGTTAACGGTGATACCGAATGCAATCGATACCGAAAAATGGTCCCCGGTCGACAAAGCTTTGGCACGGCAATTATTGCATTTACCCGAAGATGTGCCTTTGTTGTTATTCGGTGCAATAGGGGGCGTAAGCGATTTTCGTAAAGGCTTCGATTTATTGCAAGCGTCTTTGTTGCATTTACAGGGTTTGATGCCGGATTTAGAGCTATTGGTACTTGGACAATTGGCTCCGAAACACCCCCAGGGATTCGGGTTTCCAATGCATTACACAGGTCATTTGCACGACGATGTGAGTTTGCGTCTTTTTTATAGTGCGGCGGACGCAATTGTCGTGCCGTCGCGCCAGGACAACTTACCTAATGCCGGTGTTGAGTCGCTCGCTTGCGGGACTCCGGTGATTGCCTTCGATACTTGCGGCTTGCCCGATATTGTTCGACATAAACACTCCGGTTATTTAGCCCGTGCCTTTGATATTGAAGATTTGGCATGGGGTATTCAATGGGTAATGCAAGACGAAAAGCGTAACGATGAGTTGAGTCAAAATGCACGGACGGATGCGGTCGCGCGTTTTTCCTATTCGATCGTGGCTAATCAATATAGCCGGCTTTATCAATCATTAGTCTCGTCAGTTTAATAATGATTCTATCTTTCGTACTTCCAATTTTGCCCATTAATTTAGGTAGGCTGCCCGGTTTCGAAATTTAGCCGGCAAAAGTTATATTTATCAAATAATCAAAAATTCCAGTGACAAGTGACATTAATCGAAATAAGCCAACGCTGAGTATTATAACGGCGACTTATAATGCCGCATCTGTATTGCCAAGATTAATAGAAAGTCTCAGGCTTCAGACCGATCAAGATTTTGAATGGGTCGTTGCCGATGGGGCTTCCTCTGATAATACATTAGAGCTATTGGCTCAAGTTAAAGACCTAAATTTAGCAGTGGATTCAAGACCGGATTTTGGGATTTATGATGCGTTGAATCGTGCTGTTACGATGGCAAGCGGAAAATACTATCTGGTTTTAGGTGCCGACGACAGACTGTTTCCGGAAGCAGTGGCGGCGTTTCGCTCGGCTGTAGACGATTCCGATGTCGATATAATCACCGCAAAGGTTTTCGCCGATGGTATTGTTCATAGTGTAAGGCGGGCTTGGCCCTGGTTGTACGGGCAGTTTGCCTATGTCAGTAGCCATGCCGTCGGAACCGCTATTCGTAAAGGCTTGCATGAAAAATTCGGTTTATATTCTCACCGATTTCCGATGGCGGCGGATCAATTCTTTTTAAAGAAAGTGGGTGATAGCGGCGCTAATATTGTCAAAGCCGATTTTGTTGCCGGGGAGTTTTCTACCGAGGGAACCAGCGGCAACGACATCCTGGGTGCGTTAACCGAATGTTTTCGTGTGCAACTGGCGACAGGGGAGTACCGGTTCTTTCAACTAGTAATTTTTTTGGCAAGACTATTTAAGAATTATCGGAGACTTTAACGTGCTGCCAACGATATCCACAGTCATTCCGCTTTATAACAAAGCCCCGCATATCGCTCATACGTTAGCTAGTGTCCTTTCGCAAAAAGTGTTGCCGTTAGAAATTATCGTGGTCGATGATGGTTCGACAGACAACGGTGCGGATATCGTAGAAAGCCTTCAAAATCCTTTGATCAAATTAATACGACAAACGAACCAGGGGGAAAGTAGTGCGCGAAATGCTGGGCTTAGGGAGGCAAAAGGTTGTTATGTCGCCTTTCTAGATGCTGACGATTATTGGTATGACAATCATATTGAGAGATTGCAGCATTTGATCAAATCTTATCCTAACGCGGCTTTGTTTAGTACGATGCACGAAATCTTTCATGATGGAACAACGATAGTTCCGGGAATGCCATATCCGCAGAATTTTAATGGTTATGTCGATGATTTTTTTTGCCGCTTTGCGAATGGCCTGTCCTTAATTAATTCAACGACGGCATGTGTTAGAAAAGATGCGATGTTGTCTGTTGGTGGTTTTCCGGTCGGTGTAAAAAAGGGGCCCGATTTAATTGCTTGGACAAGATTAGCGCTAGATTATGAGGTAGCTCATGCTGCCGTCATCACCGCGGTGTACAATCGAGATGCGGTCAATCGAAGCGTGCGGATGCGCGAGAGCGAGGCCCCCGGATCTTTGCTTTATCTCAGTCAATTACTGTCGGAAGTAGAGGGCACGCATCGGCGGGAGTCAATTTCGTTACTTTTTTCACGGATTGCTTTTTATACATGCGCGGGAATGTGCGAGACAGGGGATTACGGTAGTGCCATAAGCATTCTAAAATTGGTAAAAGATTTAGGGTTGTGGGGTTTGTACATCAAAATCGCATTGTTGTTGTCAATACCGCCTAAGCTTCTGACCTTTGCGCGGCGCTGGAGGCATCGTTTTTAAGCGTATAATAGCGAAAATAACCTATTTAGGAATATGCACAAAATAACTTATACAAGTGGTAGGCTTTGCGGAGGTTCGGTGACTCGCTTGACAGGACGCCGTGAATACGTCCCTGTAGGCTTGACGGCGGAATCTGATTGCCATGGATGGCGTGAATGCAGATTGTGCAGGAGCAAAAATCTGCAAACGCCATGG
The DNA here is from genome assembly GCF_005931095.1 of Methylotuvimicrobium buryatense. GTDB lineage: Bacteria > Pseudomonadota > Gammaproteobacteria > Methylococcales > Methylomonadaceae > Methylotuvimicrobium > Methylotuvimicrobium buryatense. The sequence goes on from NZ_CP035467.1 coordinate 80,077, forward strand.
ATGGCGTGAATGCAGATTTTGCAGGAGCAAAAATCTGCCCTGCCGCCGACACCTGTCAATCGAGCCACCGAACCCCCTTCCAACAGTTGTCTAAGTTATCTCATGCTCGTTCCTTAGGATTGCCGGGGCGGTTTTCATTCTCGAGGCTTTGAGGAATTATTTTGAAAATTGTTTATGTCATTACTCGTTCCGATGTCATGGGGGGAGCGAGTGTGCACTTGCTTGATCTGGTTCGAGGGGTTCAAGAGGCGGGGCATGAGGTCTATATTTTGGTTGGCGGACATGGTGTTTTTCAAGCGCGCGCGAAAGCCAATCACTTGTCTTGTATTTCATTGCGTCACATGGTCCGCCAAATTAGCCCCGCTAATGATTGGCGTGGATTCTTTGAACTTAAAGAGATCATTTCAAAAATTAAGCCGGATATACTGCATCTTCATTCGTCGAAAGCCGGTATTTTGGGGCGTTTGGTCGCAAAACGGTTGAATATTCCAGTTGTGTTCACGGTTCATGGTTGGTCTTTTACCGAGGGCGTTTCCAATAAGAGGCGTTTGGTTTATAAGCATATCGAACGGTTCATGGCGAATTTTGCGGATAAAATCATTACGGTCTCGAATTATGATAGAAAATTGGCGCTTGATTTGGGTGTTGGCAATGAAAAACTTTTAACGACCATTCATAATGGCATACCCGATTCCCATCGAAAAATAAAAAGAGACCTGCCGTTCGGTCATGTTATCAAGCTGATTATGGTCGCGCGTTTCGAGGCGCCCAAAAACCATAACGCCCTATTAACGGCACTGGCTCGGCTTAAACATCTTCCATGGATCATTGAGTTCGTGGGCGATGGGCCGACCATGTGCAATATGACTGACTTAGCAAGGGATTATGGACTGGCGGAACGCGTTAAATTCTTAGGAGCCCGTAATGATGTGGATACTCTGTTGGAGAAGGCGGATATCTTTTGTCTAATTTCTAATTGGGAAGGTCTGCCGTTGACGATTTTAGAAGCCATGCGTGCCGGGCTACCGGTTATTGCGTCAAGGGTAGGCGGTGTGCCCGAGGCGGTTCAAGACGGTAAGACAGGAATATTGGTCGACCGTGATGATGAAGATGCATTGGCTCAAGCCATTACAAGCCTTGTCGAGTCGGAATCCTTGCGGATACAGATGGGGCAAAATGGGAGGCAACGGTTTGAGAAAGAATTTACTTTCCAAACAATGCTCCAAAAAACCATGCAGATTTATGATGCAGTCGTTCAGGGTAATCGATGAAACTTCTTGTAACGGGGGTAAACGGGTTCATTGGGCAAGGTCTTGTCAAGCGACTAACGGATGCGGGAAAGTACGAGGTTACGGGTATCGTTAGAAATAAGAGCGCTTCTATTCATTCGAATATAGAGACGGTAACGGTTAGCGAAATTACCGCCGCTACGGATTGGCAAGTGGTTCTGAAGAATGTTGACGGTATCGTCCATTTGGCGGCAAGAGCACACGTTTTGAATGATTCTTCCGCCGATCCCTTGGCCGAATTTCGGAAAGTCAATGTTGAAGGGACCTTGAATTTAGCCAGGCAGGCGGCGAGAGCAGGCGTCAAACGCTTTGTCTTTATCAGTTCCATTGGCGTCAACGGCAACAGTAATGAACAACCTTTTACCGAAATGGATAGACCTAGCCCCGTTGAAGCTTATGCCGTGTCGAAGTATGAGGCGGAGTGCGGTCTACAAGCAATAGCGAGTGAAACGGGAATGGAAGTCGTAATTATTCGTCCGCCGCTGGTCTATGGGCCCAATGCTCCCGGTAATTTCAGAAGGCTTATGGATTTTGCGGCGAAAAGCATACCGCTTCCGTTCGGTGCGGTCGATAACAAACGCTCGCTGATAGCTCTGGACAATTTAGTGGAGTTTATCGTGATATGTATCGATCATCCCAATGCAGCCAATGAAATTTTTTTGATTGCCGATGGCGAAGATGTGTCGACGATAGACTTATTGAAAATGACCGCTAGGGCGTTCGGAAGAAAACTATTGTTGATTCCGGTGCCGGTAAGTTGGTTGTATTTTGCGGCTAAGCTTATCGGGGAACCAGGGGTTGCGAAAAGCTTATTGGGTTCATTACGGGTTGACAGTACAAAGGCTAAAAGGCTATTGGGATGGAGCCCAGTCATTACGATGGAAGCACAATTGCAAAAAGCTGCCGAGGCGTATTTTAAGTAGCAAAAAGGGGTGTTATTCCCTTCTTAGGATTTGGTCGAAAATGACGTCCCTATTTTATGGAGGTTTCGGTAGCTCGATTGGCAGGTGTCGGCGGCAGGGCAGGTTTTTGCTCCTGCAAAATCTGCATTCACGCCATCCATGGCGTTTGTAGATTTTTGCTCCTCGGCAATTGCTGAGTTACATGGATGTAATGAATGCAGAAAATGCAGGAGCATTTTTCTGCCCTGCATCGCCTAAAGCGCCTACTGTTGGTGCCCTAATACACGCCATCCATGGCAATCAGTCGCCGCCGTCAAGCCTACATGGACGTATTCGCCCAGCACCTAAATTCTATCCATTGGCTATGGTTAACTATCTTGAATAATTTAGGTGCTGGGTTCACTGCGTCCTGTCAAACGAGTTACCGAAACCTCAACAAAGCTCATAGTTTCAGGGCGTTATTTATCACGAAATTCTAAATGCAATGAGGCTGCGCTAGGGGAAACCCGTCGTTGTAGATTTAACTCATTGATGAGACTTATCAATCAAAATAAGTCGAATGCAGATTGTTGTTGCCGGTTTTTGGCAAACAGCTATTCATTAAGAGCTTGCCTCAATGATAGGCAGTCATAGGTTGATTATGGTTTTAACGATAGCATTATGTTTATATGTTTTTACGGCAAGTTATCTGTTAACTGGGCTAATTAGGCGATACGCACTAAAAAAAAGATTGATAGATATTCCAAATTTACGAAGTTCGCATGATGTTCCGACGCCTAGAGGAGGTGGTTTCGCTGTTGTTATTGTCTTTTTATCCACCATTATAGGGTTAACGGTTATTTATGAACTGGAGGCAGACCCTCATACCATAGCTGTGTTGATTCTGTCAAGTGCTTTGATTGCCGGAATTGGTTTTTGGGATGATCATCAACCGTTGGCGGCTAAATGGCGTTTTTTGGTGCATTTTATCGCGGCAACCGGCGCATTGTTCTTGCTACCGGAATTGCCGGGGATACAATTGTTTTCCTGGGTCTTGGATAGTTCGATAATTTTGTTTTTTTTCTATAGCTTGATGCTCGTTTGGTTATTGAACCTTTATAACTTCATGGATGGTATCGATGGGCTCGCGGGTGTTGAGGCAATGACGACGGCAGGTGCGGCCGTTTTGCTGCTGGGGCTGCAAGGTCAAATGTATTGGGCATTGATTACATTATTATTGGCCGCTTGCGTAGGCGGTTTTTTAGTATGGAATTGGCCGCCGGCGAAGATTTTCATGGGTGATGCTTGTAGCGGATTTTTGGGATTTATCTTAGGTTTGATGGCCCTAATGACCTCAATAAGTGGGGGGCTGAATATGTGGTGTTGGTGGATTTTAATGTCGGTATTCATTGTCGATGCCACGACAACATTATGTCGACGAATAATGAGAGGGGAAATTTGGTATCAGGCTCACCGGAGTCATGCCTATCAGATATTATCGAGGCGCTTAAATTCGCATAAAAAGGTAACGCAAAGCGTGCTGGCGATAAATGTGTTTTGGTTACTGCCTTGGGCTTATGTGTCGGTGGTGTACGAAGCTTGGGCACCGTTGATCTGTATCGTTGCGATGGCGCCTTTGTGTGTTGCAGTTCTGAAGCTTGGCGCCGGCACGACTAATGATTGAATCATGATGTTTGCGTATGACGCTTTGCTAATCCGGCCTACCGTTTTATTAAATAGTGCTTAACAAAATGACGCGAAAAAAGCTTCCGATCGGTATACAAACCTTCTGCGAAATACGCGAAGACGATTGTTACTATGTCGACAAGACAGCTTATGCGTTGAAGCTTGCGGTCGAAGGTAAATATTATTTTCTGTCGCGACCGAGGCGCTTTGGTAAATCTTTGTTTCTCGACACGCTGGCCGAATTATTTGCCGGCAAAGAAGTATTGTTTCAAGGGCTTTATTGTCATGATAAATGGGATTGGGCTAAGCAGTATCCGGTGATTCGGATTAGTTTTGCCGAAGGTGTGCTGCAGAGCCGAGCCGATTTGGATGAGAAAATCGGAGAAATTCTGGATTTCAATAGAAAACAATTGGATATCGATCCTCAACAGCCGAGTATTTCCGGTAATTTTTCAGAAATGATCAGGTTGGCGCATCAAAAATACGGTCAACGCGCGGTTGTATTAATCGACGAATACGACAAACCGATACTCGACAACATTACTAACCCGGACATCGCCCGGCAGATGTGCGATGGCTTGCGCAATCTATACTCGGTGATCAAGGGGCAAGATGCGCATATCCGCTTTGCGTTTTTGACCGGCGTATCCAAATTCAGCAAGGTTAGCTTGTTTTCGGGCTTGAATAATCTACAGGATATCACCGTCGACAAACGCTATTCGGCGGTATGCGGTTATACCGAAGCCGATCTCGACACGGTATTCGCGCCGGAATTGCAAGGCCTTGAACGGGGCAAAATCAGGGATTGGTACAATGGTTACAATTGGCTGGGCGAGGCGGTTTATAATCCTTTTGATCTATTGCTTCTGTTCGATACGCGTGAATTCAAACCTTACTGGTTCGAGACCGGCACGCCGACCTTTTTGGTGGATCTGCTGATGCAACGGGGTTTTTTCACGCCGGATTTCGAAAAACTGTTGGCGACCGAAACCTTACTGTCGACTTTCGATGTCGATCATATCGCCAGCGAAGCTTTATTGTTCCAAACCGGTTATTTGACAATCGTATCGTCGCGGAATTTACCCGGGATGACGCAAGTGACATTGGGGTATCCGAATCTGGAAGTGAAGGCGAGTCTGAACGGCGTTCTGCTGCAAGCCTTGACCGTCGATCCGGCACGTTACGGCAGGCAGGCCGGTCAATTATACGATTTATTGCTGGTTAACGATTTCGAAGGTCTTCAAAACTTATTCACGGCCTTTTACACCGGCATTCCGCACGATTGGTACCGCAACAACCCGATCGCGCAATACGAAGGATACTATGCGACCGTGTTCTATAGCTACTTCGCGGCGTTGGGCTTGACCGTCACGCTCGAAGACGCGACCAATCATGGCCGTATCGACATGACAGTGCATTTCAACGGGCAAATCTATCTATTCGAATTCAAGGTTGTGGAACTGGTGCCGGAAGGCAAAGCCTTACGGCAATTGAAGAATAAGAACTACACCGAGAAATATAAAGCCGAAAGGATACCGATACATTTGATCGGCGTTGAATTCAGCAAGGAAAGTCGTTCGGTAGTCGGGTTCGACATCGAAACGCTCGGAGCCGGTGTATGACAAAACTGCCGATCAGCATGCAAGTTTTTCGATCGGAAATACTTGATGTTAGCAGCTTCGATTCGGATCAGGTATAACCGGCACGTTGAGCAATTCGGTGAGTTTCATTTTGGAAGGGTTAAAGAGCATGGAAAATTTAGCGGACTGGTTTTTAAGATTATCGCGCCCTAAAAAAGCGGCGATAACGATGACTGCGGACGTTTTTTTTGCGGTCTTCGCGCTGTGGCTGGCGTTTTCTTTGCGTTTTGGTGAGTTTTATGTTCCTGAAGACCGTGTTTGGGTTTTGTTCGTATTGGCTCCCTGTATTGTCATTCCGATTTTTATCAGAATGGGTCTGTACCGGGCGATTATTCGTTATATCGGCGTCAGAGCGTTAGCGACGATCGTTCAAGCGGTCACTTTGTATGCGTTGATATTTGCCGCCTTAGTATTTCAATTGAGAGTCGGGTTGGTGCCGAGAACGGTGCCACCGCTGAATTGGTTGATCATATTGTTCTTTGCCGGCGGGAGCCGGTTTATGGCGCGATGGTGGTTTGGCGAGCAATATGCGCGTATGGCAAGGAGTGCCGATCCGGAATTGTGTCGCCGCAATAATGTCATTATTTATGGGGCAGGAAGTGCAGGTGTGCAATTGTCTTCGGCATTAGCACATGGCCATGATTTTCGGCCGATTGCATTTATTGACGACAATGGCATGTTGCATGGGCAAAAAGTTAACGGCGTTAAGATTCATCCGTTTACCGCGTTAAGTTATTTAATCGATAAATTTGCCGTTACCGATATTCTGTTGGCGATGCCGTCGGTTGCCAGAAGCCGGAGGAGCGAGATTATTCGCCTATTGGAGCCTTTTCCGGTCCATGTTCGGTCAATGCCGGGAATGTCCGATATTGCGCAAGGGAAGGTGACGTTCGATGAATTGCAAGAGGTGGATATAGCCGATTTGCTGGGTCGGGATGCCGTGGTTCCGGATCAGACTTTATTGACCGCCAATACGGCCGGGAAAAAGGTTATGGTCACCGGTGCCGGCGGTTCGATCGGCTCGGAGTTGTGCAGACAAATTATTCAATTGCAACCAAAGACATTGATTTTATTCGAGCGATGCGAGTTTGCGCTCTATGAGATCGAGAGGGAGTTAAATCTTTATTTGGCAAAATCGGATGTTGTCGATACGCAAATCATTGCCGTTCTCGGGTCGGTGGTTAACGGGAGTCGAGTAGAAAAAATTTGCCGGGCATTCGGTGTGCAAACGATCTATCATGCCGCCGCTTATAAGCATGTGCCGATGGTTGAGAAAAACCCGGGCGAAGCGGTACGGAATAATATATTCGGCACTTTACATACCGCCCGCGCCGCTATCGAAGCGAATGTAGAGACTTTCGTATTAATTTCGACCGATAAGGCGGTACGTCCAACCAATACGATGGGGGCGACCAAGCGCTTTGCCGAGCTGATTCTGCAGGCCTTAAGCATTGAAAACCAAAAGCTGCGGACAACGCGTTTTACGATGGTGCGTTTCGGCAATGTGTTGGGCTCGTCGGGCTCTGTGGTGCCGTTATTCCGTGAACAAATTGCCAAGGGCGGGCCGGTGACTGTGACCGATCCGAAAATCATTCGCTATTTCATGACGATACCGGAAGCTGCCCAATTGGTGATACAGGCAGGAGCAATGGGTCAGGGCGGCGATGTTTTTGTCTTGGACATGGGCGAACCGGTCAAGATTTTGGACTTGGCGAAACGTATGATCAAGCTTAGCGGTTTAACGGTCAAGGGTGATGCGCGACCTGACGGCGATATCGAGATTGTATATACTGGTTTGCGATCGGGAGAAAAGCTCTATGAAGAGCTATTGATAGGCGACAATGTTTCCGTAACCGACCATCCGCGTATCATGCGGGCCGAAGAAGAGGTTATTGCTTGGAATGAGCTTGAAAAATTGTTGTCGGCAATGGAGCAGGCTGCATTAGTTGACGACTATAGGCAAGTCCGGATGATTTTGAAACAAGCGGTATCGGGTTTTTCGCCCCAATGCGATATCGACGATTGGTTATTCAACTGCTCGACGAATAGTTCTGCCGCGAATAATACATTGTCGAATTATTTAGAAAAAATAGCCGAGCATGATTAAAGAGGCAAAAAAAACCTCCCAATGCTTGGAGGCAGAGGGAGGTGAAAAATCAAGCAGAGTTTTGAGGAGGAACTGCTTGTTGGTACTACACCAGGAGGGTTAGAACATGGTAAACGAATCTGCATAGGAATTTTCTATCAATTCGATGGCATTCCAGCAAGTTGCAGTTAAATTCAACTAATCAGGGGTCTCCGATGCATGGATATCGTTGACTATTAGTGAGGCAATGAAGTTTTGCAGCGGACTTGGGAAATACTATACAGAGATTATTTCAGCAGACAATAGGGTGATTTGTTGATAAATTGTTTCTTGATTAGAAACAAAAGGCATGCAAAATAGTCTCTTTTTCTTGAGACTAATCTATCGAGACGTTTATTTGGAAGATGGAGTCTTGAAATTTCGCTTAAGGCGCTATTATAGCGCCGCGAATATTAAGTAAAAATGAAATAAATGGCAAGCGGTAGTTGTGTATTGTGGTCGCGGAGCGATTCTAAAACGGAATTATCGTGAGCAACGGGTTAAGCTGTTGACTCGAGCATTTGAAACTCAAAGAGAGATAAATGGACAAATTAACCAGTATGAATGTTTTCGTTCGGGTGGCAAAGGCCGGTAGTTTTGCCGGCGGCGCGCGCGATTTGGATATTTCGAGAGCTATGGCAACCAAACATATCATGCAATTGGAAGAACATTTAGGCACCCGTCTGTTTAATAGAACCACGCGAAGTCTGAGTCTGACAGAAATGGGCGCATCGTATCTGGAACGTTGCCAACAGGTATTGGATGATATCGAAGAAATGGAAGCTACGGTAACGCAACTGCAGACCGAGCCGCGCGGAACGCTGAAAATCAGTGCGCCGCAAGTCATCGGCGCCACCCAGATTGCGCCGGCGATATCGGAGTTTCTCAAGTTGTATCCCGATCTGGAGGTGACTATCATTTTGCAAGGCAATATGGGTGACCTGATTGATGAGGGCATTGATCTCGCGATAAATTTGGGCGGCGTTGAAGATTCCAGTATGATTGCGCGCAAACTCGCCAGTTCTCCGTTAGTGGTATGCGGTGCTCCGGGTTATTTTCAACAATATGGCATTCCTAAAACGCCCGAGGACTTGACCGATCATAGTTGTTTGGTCAATTGGTCGATTCCGCCGAGGGATCAATGGCGGTTCAAGGGGCCTTACGGTGATTTGATGATCAAGGTGAAAGGACGCATAGTCGCCAACGTGGCCGATCCGATTCGAGTCGGCGCGATAGAGGGATTGGGAATGGTGATGTTACCCAGGTATATCGTCGGTAAGGATATCGAAAAAGGTAAGTTAATGCCGGTATTGGAAGATTATGGATTGGCGCCCCTGGAGATACATGCCGTTTATCCGCATCGAAAATATTTGTCTACCAAGGTCAGAAAGTTTTTGGATTTTTTACAGGAATGGTTGCCCAGGCGGATTGGTATTGACGGAATCTAAGGCAGCAATTTCGGCAAAATGGGATGCCGTTTACCGGCTGGGCGAGATTTCGGATTACCGGCCGGCTGAGGTTTTATCGGGTAATGCATTTTTGTTGCCGCAAAATGGTGCGGCTTTGGATTTGGCTTGCGGATTAGGCGCTAATGCTCGATTGCTTGCGACGGCAGGCTTGGCTGTTTTTGCCTGGGATATATCGACCGTAGCGGTAGAAAAATTACAAGATGATGCCGACAAGAAAGGCTTGGCTATTCAGGCAAAGCAATGCGCTATCGATAAAAAATCTTTCTTCGGCTATCGTTTCGATGTCATTGTTATCAGTCGATTTCTTGACCGGAGTCTGTGTGATGCGATAATAGGCGCGTTGAATCCCGGCGGTTTGTTATTTTATCAGACGTATACCCGCGAGAAAGTCGTTGAAAGAGGGCCGAATAATCCCGACTTTTTATTAGCTGAGGGCGAATTATTGGAATTATTTGCCGAATTAAAGCTGATTTATTATCGGGAAAACGGATCGGTAGGCAGCATAGGTTTAGGGCTCAGGAATGAAGCTCAATTCATTGGTAGGAAAAGATAATTTTATTCAAATTCTAACGGGCCTAAGATCGAAAAATTGAATCCGTTGCGATCTGTTTGAACAACACCCCTTTAACGTCATTTGCTAAACTTAGCCGATCGATTCCATTATGGTAGAAAATTTAGAACCGAAACAAGCTTGGCAATTATTGCAAACCGACCAGAGCGCCGTACTGGTCGATGTCAGGACCAAAATGGAATATAGCCACGTCGGTCACCCGATCGGTGCGGTTCATATTCCATGGAAAGAATATCCGGATTGGCAAGTCAATACCGCGTTTGTCGAGCAGGCAGCTGAAGCGGTTCCCGATAAAAATGCGCCTGTGTTGTTGCTGTGCCGAAGCGGGCAGCGATCGTTGGATGCGGCGGCTGCCTTGGAGGCGGCAGGGTATTCTCGTCCTATCAATATATTGGAAGGCTTCGAAGGACCTCTCGACGACGACAAACATCGCGGTAACCTGGGAGGTTGGCGCTTTCATAATCTACCGTGGGAACAAAGCTAACTAACCATTCACAACTTGCCTTTCTCAATATTCGGCGACTGACTTCTCAATTCACGAGTACAGGTTGCCGCATAATTCATTAATCATCAGAGTTTATTTAAGTGATCGAAAATTTAAGAAATATCGCAATCATTGCGCACGTAGACCACGGCAAAACCACCTTGGTCGATAAATTGTTGCAACAATCCGGCACGTTCAAGAGCCATGAAAAGGTTTCCGAGCGGATCATGGATTCGAACGACATTGAAAAAGAACGGGGTATTACGATTCTGGCCAAAAATACCGCGTTGGATTGGAACGGCTATCATATTAATATCGTCGATACCCCAGGCCATGCCGATTTCGGCGGAGAAGTAGAGCGCGTATTATCGATGGTCGATTCGGTTTTGCTGCTAGTCGACGCCGTCGATGGGCCGATGCCGCAAACTCGTTTCGTGACGCAAAAAGCGTTTGCATTGGGTTTAAAACCGATTGTCGTGATCAATAAAATCGACCGCCCCGGCGCTCGTCCGGATTGGGTGGTCGATCAAACCTTCGACTTGTTCGACCGTCTTGGCGCGACCGATGAGCAATTGGATTTTCCGATCGTCTATGCGTCGGCGCTCAATGGTTATGCCAGTTTGGATTCCGATGCGACCGACGGCGATATGACGCCGTTGTTCGAAACGATCGTAGAAAAAGTCAGTCCGCCTGCTGTCGACTTGGACGGACCATTTCAAATGCAGGTCAGTAGCCTGGACTACAACTCCTATGTCGGCGTGATCGGGATTGGACGTATTCAGCGAGGTAAGGTGAAAACCAATATGCCGTTGACGTTGATCAATCGTGAAGGGGCGATCCGAAAAGGTCGTATTTTACAAATCTTCGGTTTCCATGGGCTGGAACGCGTCGAAGTGTCGGAAGCGCAAGCCGGGGACATCATTGCGTTTACCGGCATCGATAAGCTGGAAATTTCTGAGACCTTATGTCATCCCGATGCGGTAGAAGCGCTGCCGGCCTTGTCGGTCGACGAGCCGACCGTGACGATGACTTTTCAAGTCAACACCTCGCCGTTTGCCGGACGCGAAGGTAAGTTTCTGACCTCGAGACAAATTCGCGATCGTTTGCAAAAAGAATTACAGCATAATGTCGCATTAAGAGTCGAGGATACCGACGACCCGGATAAGTTTAAAGTGTCCGGACGCGGCGAACTGCATCTATCGGTATTGATCGAAAATATGCGCCGCGAAGGCTTCGAATTGGGTGTGTCCCGGCCGGAAGTCATTATTAAAGAAATCGATGGCGAGAAATGCGAGCCTTTCGAATTCGTGACGATCGAGGTAGAGGAAATTCATCAGGGTACGATTATGGAGAAACTCGGCGAACGCAAAGGCGATTTGTTGAATATGGTGCCGGACGGCAAAGGCCGTATTCGATTGGAGTATATGATTCCGTCGCGCGGTTTAATCGGATTCCAAACCGAGTTCATGACATCGACCTCAGGTTCAGGTTTGCTGTATCATGTATTCGATCATTACGGACCTATCAAAAAAGGCGAATTGGGTGCGCGTAAACGTGGCGTGTTGGTCTCGATGGCTCAAGGCAAAGCATTGGCCTATGCCTTGTTTGCGTTACAGGAGCGTGGCGAGTTGTTTTTGGTGCATGCCGATGAAGTGTACGAAGGCATGTTGGTCGGCATTCATTCCCGCAGCAACGATTTAGTTGTGAATCCGACTAAAGCGAAGCAGTTGACTAACATCAGAGCGGCGGGAACCGACGAGAATCTGATTTTAACGCCGATTCAGAAAATGTCGCTGGAGCAAGCCTTGGAGTTTATCGATGAAGACGAACTGGTTGAGGTGACGCCGGTATCGATTCGCTTGCGTAAGAAATTGCTGCAGGAACATGAGCGCAAAAAGGCATCGAGAGCCGCGGCTGCTTAAAAAGCATAAAAAAAGCCTCGAATCGACTTGCGATTCGAGGCGTTTATCGCCGAGTGGTTGGCTTATGCGATCGTCCCTACGACACCCTGTCGAAATCTATCCCTAACTCCTATGTTTTGGCGACGGCTTATTGTGCCGCAAAATGACTAAAAAAGAAGTCAGTCAAAGCTGAAATTTATGTACGTCTAGGCTTACAAAATAAGATTAGTCTTTAATTAGCAGCGAATCGCTGCATAATTGATTTTTTTCATAGTAGAATAAGCCCGCTAATTATTAACAACGCAGTCTTTATGACCTCACGAAGCGCGCGAATCGAGCGCAACACACTCGAAACACAAATAGCAGTCGCAATTAATCTGGATGGTACCGGACGCGCGGTTTTTTCAACCGGCGTGCCTTTTCTCGAGCACATGATGGATCAAATTGCGCGGCATGGTTTGATCGATCTCGATGTTACCGCTAAAGGCGATCTGCATATTGACGACCATCATACCGTCGAAGATATCGGTATTACACTCGGTCAAGCCTTTGCTCAAGCGGTCGGCGATAAAAAAGGCCTATATCGCTACGGCCATGCTTATGTGCCGCTCGATGAAGCCTTATCTCGCGTCGTGATCGATTTTTCAGGTCGTCCGGGATTGGTGTACGATGTCAAATTTCCTAGAGGCGCAATCGGCCGCTTCGATGTCGATTTATTCCGAGAGTTTTTCCAAGGCTTTGTTAACCATGCCGGCGTGACCTTGCACATCGATAACCTTAAAGGTTCCAATGCGCATCATATTGCCGAAACCATATTCAAAGCGATGGGCCGCGCGTTACGCATGGCGGTCGCGCAAGATCCGCGAATGGCCGGAATGATGCCGTCAACCAAAGGAACACTGTAACCCTATCTTCACTATGTCATCAGTCGCAGTTATCGATTATGGAATGGGCAATCTGCATTCCATTGCTAAAGCTTTGCAACATGCGGACCCTCGTACCGAAGTCAGGGTCGTATCCGATATCGAATCCGTTTTGCGGGCCGATCGCATCGTTTTCCCCGGCGTTGGAGCGATCGGCGATTGCATGCAAGCGCTCAATACCTCAGGTCTTGCCTCGGCGATCAAGACCGCCGCGCAAGAAAAACCGATGCTCGGTATTTGTCTGGGCATGCAGGCTTTATTGACCGATAGCGAGGAAAGCGATGCGACAATGTGTTTGAATATCATTCCGGGCCATGTGCGGCGCTTTTCTGATAACCTTCAGGATAAAAACGGCGAACGGCTGAAAATTCCTCACATGGGTTGGAATCGAGTTAAGCAACAGCCTCACCCGCTTTGGGAAAATATCGAACCGGGCAGCCGATTTTATTTTGTGCATAGCTATTATGCCGTTCCCGAGGATGAATCAGTCGTATCCGGTACTTCGGATTATCCGAAACCATTTGCCTGTGCATTGGCAAAGGCAAATATTTTTGCCGTGCAATTTCACCCTGAAAAAAGTCAATCAGCCGGCTTACAGCTATTGAAAAACTTTTTGCAGTGGGATGGACAATTTAACGTTAATTGATAGGGCGTCCGGTTAATCCGGCATTAAAATCTTGAGGATGTTGATCTTATGTTGTTGATACCTGCAATCGATTTGAAAGAAGGAAAATGTGTCCGTTTGCGGCAGGGCAAGATGGACGACGATACGGTGTTTTCTGACGATCCGGTGAGTATGGCTGGAAAATGGGTCGAAGCCGGTGCCAAACGCATTCACTTGGTGGATTTGGACGGTGCGTTTGCCGGTAAACCGAAAAATGCCGCGATTATTCGGAGCATTGTCGAAGCCTATCCAGATATACCGGTACAAATCGGGGGCGGTATTCGCGACGAGGATACGATTCAGGCGTATCTCGAAGCCGGCGTTCAATATGTCATTATCGGCACTAAAGCGGTCAGTGAGCCGCACTTTATCAAAGATGTCGCAATCGAATTTCCAGGGCATATCATTGTCGGACTCGATGCCAAAGATGGGAAAGTGGCCATCGACGGTTGGTCTAAACTTTCCCATCATGATGTGATCGACATGGCGCAGAAATTTGAGGCAGACGGTGTCGAGGCAATCATTTATACCGATATTTCACGCGATGGCATGATGAGCGGCGTCAATGTCGAGGCGACCGCCGAATTGGCCCGTTCGATCCGAATTCCAGTGATCGCCTCGGGCGGCATAACCAATTTGGATGATATCAAAGCGCTTGGCAAGCATGTCGGCGATGGTATTGTCGGTGCGATAACAGGGCGTGCAATCTATGAAGGAACGTTGGATTTTGCCGAAGCTGCGAAATTGGCCGAGTCTTTCGGCGATTGATCGATGACTCTGGCTAAACGCATCATTCCTTGCTTGGATGTCGATAACGGGCGCGTCGTTAAGGGTGTAAAATTCGTCGATATCCGCGATGCCGGCGATCCGGTCGAAATCGCCAGGCGTTATGACCGAGAAGGCGCGGACGAACTGACTTTTCTTGATATTACCGCGACGCATCATGATCGCGATACGATCGTGCATGTGGTCGAACAAGTGGCCGGCGAGGTTTTTATTCCGTTGACGGTCGGCGGCGGTATCAGAACCCTCGACGATATCCGACGCATGCTGAATGCCGGTGCCGATAAAGTCGGTATCAATAGTGCGGCGGTTAGCAATCCCGAATTTGTGCGCGAAGCGGCTTCACGATTCGGTTCGCAGTGTATCGTCGTTGCGATCGACGCCAAAAAAGTCAGCGAAGCGGGACAACCCGATCGTTGGGAAATATTTACTCATGGCGGCCGCAAGCCGACTGGTATCGATGCGGTCGAATGGGCAAAAAAAATGACCGATTACGGTGCCGGCGAAATCTTGTTGACCAGCATGGATCGGGACGGAACTCGCGAAGGTTTCGATTTGGCCCTGACTCGCGCGGTCAGCGAGGCCGTGGCCGTGCCGGTGATTGCTTCGGGTGGGGTCGGCAATTTGGACCACTTGGCTGACGGCATTCTCGAAGGCAAGGCCGATGCAGTCTTGGCAGCGAGTATTTTTCATTTTGCCGAGTATACCGTGCAACAAGCCAAGGAGCACATGGCGGCAAAAGGAATCGAGGTGCGTTTGTCATGAGTGAAATATGGCTGGATGAAATTCGCTGGACCAGTGACGGCTTAGTTCCGGTCATTGCACAGCAAGCCGATAGTGGCAAGGTGATGATGTTTGCCTGGATGAACCGCGAATCGCTGGCGTTGACGGTTAGCGAAGGTTATGCGGTGTATTGGTCGCGTTCCCGTAACCGATTATGGCGCAAAGGCGAGGAATCGGGTCATCGGCAAAAAGTGCTTGGGGTTTATCTGGATTGCGATGAAGATGTTATTTTGCTGAAAATTGAACAGCAGGGCGGAATCGCTTGTCATACCGGCCGTGAAAGCTGTTTTTATCGAACCTTGAAAGACGAACAATGGCAGGCGGCAGAACCGGTTTTGAAAGACCCTCAAACGATCTATAAAAAATGAATCAAGTATTGCAAGAGCTGGCTACAATTCTGGAGCAACGTAAAGAGGAGTCGGCCGACAAGTCTTACGTCGCAAGCCTGTATGCGAAAGGTTTGGATAGTATTTTAAAGAAGATAGGCGAAGAAGCGACCGAGACAGTCATGGCCGCGAAGGATGGAGATAAAGAAAAAATCGTTTACGAAACGGCCGATCTTTGGTTTCACAGCATGGTGATGTTGGCGCATCAAGGACTGGGGCCAAATGATGTGTTGCGCGAGCTGCAACGTCGTTTCGGACTGTCCGGACTCGAGGAAAAAGCGAGCCGGGAGAAATAGAGAAGGGTCAATAGTGAATAGTCAATGAATGGCGGAAAGCCATGTTTATTAGCGGATTCATTGTGTCCTTCGTTTAAGCTTATGCTGCTGAATAGCCCGATGTATAAACAAAAAAGCTAAAGTACGAACTCAATTTACGATTTTCCATTTACTATTCACCATCTATCATTCGCTATTCACTAATACAACCGGAGTTAAAAAATGGGCATGAGTGTCACGCAATTGTTGATTATTTTGGTGATCGTGATTGTTTTGTTCGGTACCAAGCGGTTGCGCAATATCGGTTCGGATTTGGGCGGGGCGATAAAAAGTTTTCGTTCGGCGGTAAAAGACGGCGAGGAAGATAAGCAACTTGCCGAGGACGACACCGAAAAGTCAAAAGAAAAAGCGCCGTCGGAACAGGACAAAGTTTAAATTATGTTCGATGTCGGTTTTTGGGAATTAATTCTGATCGGCTTGGTCAGCTTATTGGTCATCGGGCCGGAGAGGTTGCCGAAAGCCGCTCGGATTGCCGGGTTTTGGGTGGGTAAATTACGGAATACCGTTGCCTCGGTGAAAGCGGAAATCAAGCAGGAATTACAAGCCGAGGAAATTCGTCAAGTGCTGAAAGAGCAATCGGCGTTCGATGAGATACAAAAAACCTTGGATGAAACCAAGGAAGCGGCACACTCGATTCAATCCAGCATTGAATCGGCTTCGGAAGACCAAAGCAAATCCAAGTAAATCCTATGAGCCGCGATAACTTCGACGAAACGCAAGAACAGCCGTTTATTTCCCATCTAATTGAACTGAGAAATCGTCTGTTAAAGGTCGTTTTGTCGGTTTTACTCGTGTTTCTCGCTTTAGCTTCTTATGCTAACGAAATTTATAGTTTTCTGGCGGGGCCGTTACTTGCCCACTTGCCGGAAAACAGTACGATGATCGCGATCGATGTCGCATCGCCCTTTTTTACACCCTTCAAGTTAGCCTTGGTACTGTCGATTTTTATTGCGGTACCGATCATTCTGTATCAATTTTGGGCTTTTGTCGCTCCGGGGCTCTATAGAAACGAGCGTCGCATGATTTTGCCGCTCTTGATTGCAAGTACCTTTCTGTTCTATCTGGGCGTTGTGTTTGCTTATTTCGTTGTGTTTCCTTTGATCTTCGGTTTCCTGACCGCAGCCGCGCCCGCCGGGGTCGCGGTAATGACCGATATCGCCAAATATCTCGATTTTGTGCTGACCTTGTTTTTTGCCTTTGGCTTGGCGTTCGAGGTGCCGATTTTTACGATCGTATTGGTCTGGACCGGTCTGGTTACCCCGAAAGCCTTGGCTGAAAAACGCCCTTATGTGATTGTCGGCGCTTTTATCATCGGAATGTTTTTGACGCCTCCGGATGCAATATCTCAGACTTTGTTGGCTATTCCGATGTGGCTTTTGTTCGAACTCGGTTTGTTGTTTTCCCGATTATTTGTGCGTAAACCCGCCGAGACGTTATCGGGTCAATTGCAGAGTTTTAACGATAGCGACAAAGATTGATAATTTTCTATTGTTTCGTTCAGCTTTAGGCTGGCGCCAGCGCGCCTGTTTTGATCAATAAATCTCGAATTTTTTCAGCGAGCTTTCTGTAGCCGGCAGGATTCAGATGAACCGGATCCGATTTGAATTCGGTACTACCGAGTAATTCAGGCAGTGTATTCAGGTCTGCCGGAATGCCATGTTGTTCGGCTATGGTGCGATAAAATTCCGCACTATCCAACAAAAATAACGCGGGCTTAGGGACGCCCATCATAATCACGCCGATATTGCGTTGCTGTGCTTCTGCGATCATCGAGTTGAGATGGTCAATGGTTTCCTGGGTAGGAATTTTCCTTAGCATGTCGTTGCCGCCGTGAATCAATATCAACAAATCCGGGCGATATTCGTCGAGTAAGGCCGGCAAGCGATGTGCCCCCGATTGGCTGGTTTCTCCAGGGAGGCCTTCGTTGATGACTTCGCGGGCTATCAATTTGGATAATACGCGAGGATAGTCGGCACCGTCAGACGCGCCGGTGCCATAAGTCAAGCTATCGCCGAATGCGAGAATGACTGCATTTTTGGGCAGCTCGGGAAGAGTGGGTGGCGATTCGCTACAAGCGTTAATTAATAAGTAAAATCCGATGAGTAGTATGGTTTTATTCATAAGCGAGAAGGGGTGTTCGTGCGCAAAAATGTATTGATTACCGGTGGCGCCAAGCGTATTGGCGCGGCCTGCGCGAAGTTGTTGCATGAAAGCGGGTTTAATATCTTGTTGCATTATAGATCATCGGAGAGTAGTGCTCGGCAGTTGTGCGATTTGTTGAACGACATTCGACTCGACTCGGCACAGACAATTAAGGCGGATTTGGCGGTAAAGGCTGAATTGTTATTGTTGGCCGATTATGCGAAAACGGCCTGGGGCGGTATCGATGCCTTGGTCAATAATGCGTCTTCGTTTTATCCGACCGGAATCGGCCAAGTTTCCGAGCATGACTGGGATGAGTTGATCGGCAGTAATCTCAAAGCGCCGTTTTTTTTAACGCAAGCCTTAATCAAGGAGCTTTCGGCAAGGCGGGGTTGTGTCGTGAATATTACCGATATTCATGCGGAACGGGGACTCAAAGGTTATCCGGTATATAGTATAGCCAAGGCCGGCTTAGTGGCGATGACCCGCGTTATGGCCAAGGAGCTAGGCCCGGACATCAGGGTCAACGCAGTGTCGCCCGGTGCAATTTTATGGCCGGAGCAGGATATGTCGGAAGCGGTTAAACAAGAAATTGTCGAACGGATTGCGCTGAAACGCAGCGGCGCGCCCGAGGATATTGCTCGCGCAGTACGGTTTTTAATCAAGGACGCAGATTACATTACTGGCCAAGTCATTGCGGTCGATGGAGGGAGAACATTGTTTTGCTAACCCTTCAGCGAACGCATTTGGGGAATCGTCTTTAGTTGCCGTAGTTTCTTAGGGTTTTGAGGGTTTGGTAAGCGTATTTTGCATCCTTTCCTAAATAACGGTGCAGCAAAGCAAGCAGTCCGTAAATCAGCCAAACTTGTCTTGCGAAGGAAAGGGTATTGCGCCAAGTCGAATTAGGCGCCAGCTGTCGGTAGGATTCGATTGCTTCTAGGATCATGGTTCGATCATCGGCTAGGTATCGATGTAAGCTATGGAAATAAAGCAAGGCATCGCGCATCATGCATTGATCCGGAGTCAGTATGCTGCTCGGATCTTCTTCGAAATCTAAAAAACCGAAGGATTGACCATCGTAAGCCATGTCTCTGAAAGCGGGGCGGCCGTGCCAGAGCCCTTGACTGTGAAGCAAGGCCAATTGTTCGGAGGCCTTTTTGACGATTGTGCATTTTTGTTCCCTAGAAACTTTGGAGTCTCTAATCCAGCCCGTCAATGGGCGGCCGATATCATTAAGCATGAACCAGCCCTTGCCTTCGGCAACGATTTGAGGAACGCTAATGCCTAAAGCAGCAAGCTTTCTCAAGCGGCTAGCCTCGGCTTTCAATGCCTCGGGCCCTCCTGTTGCGACGGTGGACTTTAGCAAGGGGTTGCGGCTCAATATCGCGACAACGGTTCCTAGCCAATGCCAAATGCTACGGTGAGCAATCTGGCTCTGTTTAATCCAAAAAGCTTGTTGTTGATAAACAAGCTTGAAGGTTCTCGCGCCTACGTGTTCTTGCAGTTGTTGCTTCGCCAATCGATGTAAATCCGCGCTAAACGACTCGAAAGATTTATCGAGTCCGCGGTTTGTGGGGGAAGGGGACGAGGTCATCGTAAATTCATAGCGATTGATAGTTGAATCCGCGGGATATTAGGTAGGTATGAAAAAACTAATCGATTCGATTTTTTATCGAGTAAATTTGAATAGCAGATAGTAAAAAAGCATAGCCTAAATTTTAATAAAGAATAACGAAGTTATAAATAGATCCTTGATTAAGGGGGTGCTTTTATAGATTTGGCAACCCATAGGCCTTCTGAGCTACACAAACAGTTACATAGTCAGCTATACACCTGTTTGCGCTCCTTGGCTACTCACTTGACGCGGGACAGTTTAAGGTTAATTCGTTCTTGGTGAGTTTAAGGTTAATCCGTTCGTGGTGAGCCTGTCGAACCATGGGCGGATTAACCGTCCACCCTTCGACAGGGCTCTCCTGAGCTCAGCCGAAGGGCTCAGGGCGAACGGTTAATCCTTTTTGATTAGCAAGAGGCTTCAGCTTACCGAAGCCAAGTGTCCGAGCAGAGGCTAGTCGTAGTCGCAAAAACTAAAATATGCTGTTACCCAAGCTCCAGCTTGGGTAACCTGTTCGGGAAGCTCTAGCTTCCCGACAATCAAGAAAGATTGAACGAGCGAGCGAGTCGGGATTGATTGAGAATGTGCGGAGGTTGTGTCGGTCACAGGAAGCTGGAGCTTCCGGGGTGTCTTTCCCAAGCTGGAGCTCTCATCGTTATACATAAATTGTAGGGTACGCTGCGCGTACCAAAGCCGTGCCCTAGCGGTTCGGTTGGCACATGAAATTAACATCGCGGGGTTACCATGGTACGCATAGCGTACCCTACGCGGATCACCTAGCGTTAGGTGACACTGCCATTAAGTTAAGCCATCACAGAATTAAGTAATGCTTGTATCCAGGATCTACTTTGCCTCAAAAGCTTGCCATCCATGGCACTGGATTCCGCCAGTCCATGGCGGAATGACGGGCTTCCCTTAACTTAATGGCAGTGAGCGTTAGGTGAGGGAGATCCAAGGGTGTTAAATGGCAATAAAAAGTATCGAGGTCTCATTGGTTAAGATTGCAAAAGGGTAATTTTTGACATATGTATAACGATGAGAGCTGGAGCTTTGGAAAGAGCGTGATGCGGGTTGGCCGTTTTTAGCTTGACGCGCATGGCTTGCGAACCCCGTCCTGCTAAGGATATGCTGATCTTTGGGCTTTAGCTGAAGAAACTTGCTAATCAGGTAATCCTTAGTGCTTTTGTCCCGCCTTAAGTGGGAAGCCCGCTCCTTGAACTAAAACCAAAATCGTGCGTGTGCCGTTTAGGATTTGGTCGTAAATAACTTCCCTATTTTATGGAAGGTTCGGTTGCTCGATTGGCAGCAAGCACACGGGACGTATTTACCTAGCACCTAAATTTCATAGTCTATTAGCCTATGGTTAATTGTCTTGGATAATTTAGGTGCAGCGTCCTGCCAAGCGAGTTACCGAACCCTCAACAAAGCCCATAGTTCCAGGACGTTATTTATCACGAAATCCTTAATTTATTCCGTCTCCGTTTCTAAGAGGCCAATCAGGCAGAATGCGCGCTTGTTTGAGATTACTTTTATCTAGATTTTGCCATAATTCTTTATAAGATAATCGGCTAATCGGATGTTTGCTGGCCGGAGCAATTTCAGCGAGCGGTTCAAGGACGAAGGCGTATTGTTCGATTTCCTTTCGAGGTATTTGTAATCGGCCATCTTCGATAATTAGATCATCGTATAACAGTAAATCAAGATCTAGTGTTCGCGCGGAAAATTTTTTACTCTCGCGAATTCGGCCATGTTCCAATTCGATTTGTTTGAGTATCTTGGCTACGTTTTTGACATCGAGATCGGTATCGAACCCCACAACGAGGTTATAAAAATTATCGCCGCTGAAGCCGACCGCTTCCGATTCGTAAGTGCTGGAAATGATCAGTTCGCCGAAATGATTTTTGAGCGCACGTAGGCTTGAAGGAATATTGGTTTCCCGGTCGATGTTGCTGCCTATGCTGATATAGCATCGCGCCATGATTTATTTTTCACCTCGTTCGATGATAATGCCGACATCGCTGGCTCCGCGAATGGCGCCTTTTTTGTTTAATACGATTTTTACCCATGGTACATGAAATTCGCTTTGTATCAATCTAGCAATTTCTTCGATTAATTTTTCGACTAGAAAAAATTCGCTCGCTTCGACAAACGAAATAATGCGTTTGGAAACGGTCTTGTAGTCGAGGGCATGCTTGATATCGTCGGTCTCGGCTGCTTTGCTAATATCGAAGGCCATTTGTATATCAAGTACAATGGTCTGTTTTTGGGTTCTTTCCCAGTCATAGATACCAATGATCGTTTCGATTTCCAGACCACCTAAAAAAATGATGTCCATTGAATTTTCCGTTTATTATGTCGTTGAGTTATTATCGATATAAGAATGATATAAGGCAAATTTATAGCAATTGGCCTTAAATATCATCAAATTTATTGAATGTTGGGGGAAATATAGTTCTATGTTGATAGGTGAGATAATGCTTGAAAGCTTGTTTGTGGTGTTTGCGTATTTGGCTGGTTCGGTTTCTAGTGCGATTATTGTTTGTCGAATGATGGGGTTGCCTGATCCTCGTGAGCAGGGGTCCGGAAATCCCGGAGCGACGAATGTGATGAGAATCGGCGGCAAAAAAGCGGCCGGCATTACGTTGTTAGGCGATATGTTGAAGGGCTTATTGCCTGTGTATTTAGCAAAAATACTGGGCATGCCTGTCGATGCGTTGGCCTTGATCGGTTTGGCGGCGTTTCTTGGGCATTTGTATCCGGTTTTTTTTGGATTCAAAGGCGGTAAAGGGGTTGCGACATCGGTCGGTGTATTGTTGGGTTTTTCCTGGGCATTAGGCTTCGCGGTTATTGCAACTTGGCTGTTAATTTATAAAATTTCCAAGATTTCGTCTTTATCGGCATTGATTGCATCAAGCTTATCATCCGCGTATGCATGGTACATTGTCGAGAGTCCAGGTCTTGTCGGGTCTTGTGTGCTGATGACCGTATTATTATTGTGGCGTCATAAAAGTAACATACAGAGGCTATTGGCCGGCGAGGAGAGCTAAATTAAGCGGGGATAGTTCGATGGCTTATAATTTTAGTTAGCAGTTAGCAGTTAGCAGTTAGCAGTTAGCAGTTCGGGGGAGTTTTACGAGGATGTCGGCAGCGGCGGTCCTCGACAGATACGCCCCGCACCTTCAATAAAGTCGAACTATATTTAAGTAGTCAGTTAAACCGGCGGCAGTTCTTCAATCGGCCAGCGTGCGCGTGCAAATATAACGCTTCCCTGGTGTTGGTCGGCCATCAATCTCTGGCAACCGGCATAGGCAATCATTGCGCCATTATCTGTACAAAATTCAGGTCGTGGAAAATAAATTAGGGCTCGTTCTTTGTCGGCCATTTCCGTCAAAGATTGGCGTATGGTCGAATTAGCGCTGACGCCGCCGGCCACGACCAATGTGGTCAGCCGGGTTTGTTGTAGTGCGCGCTTGCATTTGATACTCAATGTTTCGGCAACGGCGGTCTGAAATGCGAAGGCGATGTCGGCTTTGTCTTGATCGGATTGCGCTGTGTCGTGCAATGCATTCATTGTGTAAGTTTTTAGGCCGCTGAAACTGAAGTCGAGCCCTGGTCGGTCGGTCATCGGCCTTGGGAATTTAAAGCGTGGCGAACCGCGTTTAGCCAGTTCGGATAGTTTGGGTCCTCCAGGATAACCCAGACCGAGCATTTTGGCGGTTTTGTCGAAGGCTTCGCCGGCAGCGTCGTCGAGCGATTCTCCTAATAAGCGATATCGGCCGATACCTTTAACTTCGACCAGCATCGTATGACCTCCCGAAATCAACAAGGCTAGAAACGGAAATGACGGCGGATCGTTTTCCAGCATTGGCGCGAGTAAGTGTCCCTCCATGTGGTGAACCGCGATCGCCGGTTTACGCCAAGCCCAAGCTAAGCTGTTTGCCGTAGCCGCGCCGACTAGCAAGGCGCCCATTAGTCCAGGCCCCGCTGTATAGGCAATACCGCCGATATCTCGGCTCGTTAGTCCGGCTTCGTTTATGCATTGTTTGATCAGCGGGACGAGTTTGCGAATATGGTCGCGCGAGGCCAGTTCGGGAACGACGCCGCCGTATTCGCTGTGCATGTCGATTTGACTGTAGAGCAAATGGTTGATGAGACCTTTTTCGGAATGATAAATGGCGACTCCGGTTTCATCGCAGGAAGTTTCTAAGCCTAAAACGTACATGGATTTTTGAAAAAATGCTAAGAGGGCGTATAATAACGAGTTCTTTTTTATATAGGGACTATCGTCCTTCAATTTTTAAATATTAACACAGTTGGATTATTAATAATGCCGTCAGTAAAAGTTAAAGAAAACGAACCATTCGATATTGCTATTCGCCGTTTTAAACGTGCTTGCGAGAAAGCCGGTGTCCTGTCCGAAGTCAGACGTCGTGAATTCTATGAAAAACCCACTGCCGAACGCAAAAGAAAAGGTGCTGCGGCGATCAAGCGTCATTTAAAAAAATTGGCTCGCGAACGTTATGCATTGAAAAATCTGCGCCGCGGTCGTCCGCAATTATAATTCGTCCGGAATCGAGATCGGTATGGAATTACTAAAAGACCGTATCAGGGAAGATATGAAGGCCGCCATGAAAGGCGGCGATAAAGCGAGGCTTGCCGTGATACGTTTAATCATGGCGGCCATCAAGCAGCGCGAGGTCGATGAGCGTATTGAACTCGATAACGATCAGATCATTGTTGTGCTTGATAAAATGGTCAAGCAGCGGCGAGAGTCGATCAGGCAGTACACCGGAGCAAACCGGATGGATTTGGCCGAGGTCGAAGAAGCCGAGATTTTGGTGATTCAGGATTATTTGCCGCAGGCATTAACCGAGCAGGAAATCGATCAAATGATTGCCGAAGCGGTTCAGCAATCCGGTGCCGAGTCGGTTAAGGATATGGGTAAGGTGATGGGGTTGTTGAGAGATAAAATGCAAGGTCGCGCCGATATGTCGATCGTTAGTGCAAAAATTAAAGCCGTTTTAGCAGGGTGATAGTCCAATTCGTGTTTTAAAGTTTGAGTTCCGGGTAATCTATGTCCGGTAGAATTCCTCGAGACTTTATTAATGATCTCCTACTGCGAGTTGACATCGTTGATTTAATCGACTCGCACGTTCCTTTAAAAAAAACGGGTAGCAACTTTGTAGCGCGCTGTCCGTTTCACTCAGAAAAAACGCCTAGTTTTTCGGTTAATCGTAAAAAACAGTTCTTTTATTGTTTTGGATGCGGAGCCAGCGGCAATGCCATCAGCTTCTTGATGGATTTTAGTCATTTGGATTTTGTCGAGGCGGTCGAAGATCTGGCTGCATTTGTCGGTGTTTCGGTGCCGCGCGAGTCATTTGTAGCGCCGGCAGGAAGCTCCCGGAGCGATGTCGGGCCTCTCTTCGACTTGATGGATCAAGTAGCCGGATTTTATGCCGAACAATTAGCGAGCGAAGACGGCAAGAAGGCGATCGATTATTTAAAGCGCCGTGGTGTCAGCGGTGCCATCGCTAAGACGTATCAATTGGGTTATGCGCCTGAAGGCTGGAATACGTTGGCTTCCCGTTTCAATTTTGTGGCGCTTACTAAAGCCGGTTTGCTTGTTAGCAAGGAGGGTGGGGGCGGATATGATCGCTTCCGCGGTAGAGTCATGTTTCCTATCCGCGATAAGCGTGGGCGCGTCGTAGGTTTCGGTGCGAGGGTATTGGATGATTCTTTGCCGAAATACTTGAATTCACCGGAAACGCCCATATTTTCTAAAGGTAATGAAGTTTACGGGCTTTATGAATTACTGCAAAGCCATTCAAGGCCGGAACGGATTCTGGTGGTCGAGGGCTATATGGATGTGGTGGCTTTGGCTCAGTTCGGTATCGGCTATGCCGTTGCGACCCTAGGTACGTCGACGTCCAAGGCGCATATGGAATTATTATTCCGGTTCAGTTCGGAATTAGTGTTTTGTTTCGATGGCGACAAAGCCGGAAAAGAGGCGGCTTGGCGTGCGATGGAGGCAACTTTTCCTTGTTTGAAAGATGGCCGGCATGTAAAAATCATGCTGCTGCCCGAAGGTCAGGATCCCGATTCGTTAATTAGGGCGGAAGGTGTTGCTGCATTCGAGCGTGGTATTGCTTCGGCAGCAACCCTATCCGAATATTTTTTCGGACGAGTTCAAGACGAATTGTCGCTTGAGTCGATGGAGGGTCGCGCTCAGTTGATTAACCGTTCGAAAAAGTATTTAGAGCAATTGCCGGTCGGCGTATTCAGGGAGATGATGTATCAAAGACTCCAGAATTTATCGGGTTTCAATAAACTGGACGTTTTAGAAAATACGGCTACACTCTCAAAGGTGCCCAAGGCTGCCGTCCATAGGGATAAAAAGCGCTTGTCTCCTGCAAGGGTGGCAATCTCATTGCTGTTGCAAAATCCCGAATTAATCGAGGTTGTCGAGCAAAAAGAGCTTGATTGGGAGAGTTTGAACTTTCCCGGCAAAGAATTGTTTAAGGAGGTTGTCGATCTGATTTCGAGCGAATATCCAAAAAATCTTTCCATGCTTTTAGAATTATTTCGCGGACGACACAGCGAGAAAGTTGTGAAGCAACTGGTTTTTTTGGATGTGATGGTTCCCGAGGAAGGGGTTCGTGCCGAATTTTCAGACGCTTTGGAACGATTGAATGCGCAAGCGAGAGAAGGTCGTATTGAGCAGTTATTAGAAAAAGAGTCGGCGGAAGGCTTAAGTCGAGAGGAGCGGGAAATATTAGGGAGGTTACTGGTAAGCCGATAAAAGGGAATTCGTATTAACATAAAAAAGAATATGTTGTATAATTTCCTGTTCAGCGTAATTGTGCTGATCGTATTCTGTGAGTGAGTGATGAATCAAGAACAACAGCAGTCCCAACTTAAACAATTGATAGCCAAAGGTAAGGTGCAAGGTTACTTGACGTATGCCGAGGTTAACGATCATTTGCCCAGCGATATTGCCGATCCGGAACAGATAGAAGATATCATCGGCATGATCAACGACATGGGTATTCAAGTTTATGAGGATGCCCCCGATGAAGACTCGCTGATTACCGACGGCGCTGCGGTTACCGGTGATGAGGATGATGATGACGAAGTGGCTGCTTTAGCTTCGGTTGATAGCGAGTTCGGTAGAACTACCGATCCGGTTCGCATGTACATGCGGGAAATGGGATCGGTTGAATTACTGAATCGGGAAGACGAACTAAAAATCGCCAAACGTATAGAAGAAGGACAACAACAGGTTGTCAGAGCGATTTCTCGATCCTGCAAAGTCGTTGATGAATTCATTAGCGCCTTCGATTCTATATCGGACGAAGAGGGTGGTGTTCGTTTGACAGACCTAGTTTCGGGATTCGTCGATCTCAGTGAGCCGGAGACAGTATTTAGTAGTCAAGCGGCTAATGACGACTCGGTCGACGAGCAAGCCGACGAAGATGAGGTCAAAGGACTTGACTATAATGAAGTTAAGGAAAAAGTCGAAGTGCTGCGTAAACTGCATAAATCGGCGGCGGCGGCAATTAAGAAACATGGTTATGGTGATCCTAAGGTCAATGAAAAGCTGGATGAACTTGCGGAAAGTTTTCTCGAGTTTAAATGGGCTCCGCAATATTTTAAAAGGTTGACAGCTACCGTTTCCGAGGCGGTCGCCCTTATCCGTGAAAAGGAAAAGTTAATAGCGGATCTGTGTGTCAATGAAGCCAAAATGAGTCGCAAAGAATTTATTATTGCAATGACCGGGCATGAGACCGATTACGAATGGTTGGTGCAATACCTGCGATCGACGGGTATTGGTAATCAGGTCATTTCTGAGAATGAGCAGGAAATCAAGAAGGCGCAATCGGTATTGGCCGATATTGCCAGCACTTATGGCTTATCCGTTAGCGACATCAAGGATATTAATCGTCGCATGTCGATTGGCGAAGCAAAAGTCAGGCGCGCTAAGAAAGAGATGATCGAGGCGAACTTAAGGCTGGTTATCTCGATCGCGAAAAAATATACCAATCGCGGCTTGCAATTCCTGGATTTGATTCAGGAAGGCAATATCGGTTTAATGAAGGCGGTCGATAAATTCGAGTACCGCCGCGGTTATAAGTTTTCGACTTATGCGACCTGGTGGATCAGACAGGCGATCACTCGTTCAATAGCCGATCAGGCCAGAACGATTAGAATTCCGGTGCATATGATCGAAACGATAAATAAATTAAATCGGATTTCAAGACAGATTCTGCAAGAATTGGGCCGCGAAGCGACTCCTGAAGAACTGGCCGAGCGCATGGAAATGCCTGAAGATAAAGTTCGTAAGGTATTGAAAATTGCGAAAGAACCGATTTCGATGGAAACACCGATTGGCGATGATGAAGATTCTCATTTGGGGGATTTCATAGAAGATGCTAAAGTATTATCCCCGATTGAATCGGCGACGATTGCAGGGCTTAGAGAATCAACTCAAAATGTGTTGGCCGGATTGACCGCTAGGGAAGCGAAAGTTTTAAGAATGCGTTTCGGAATTAATATGAATACCGATCATACTTTGGAAGAGGTCGGTAAGCAGTTTGATGTGACTCGTGAAAGGATACGGCAAATAGAAGCAAAAGCATTAAGAAAACTGAGGCATCCGTCGAGATCCGAACAATTGCGATGCTTTCTGGACGGCGAATAAAAAATTAAGGGCCCTTAGCTCAGTTGGTTAGAGCGTCCGACTCATAATCGGCAGGTCGTAGGTTCAAGTCCTACAGGGCCCACCATAGTTAAAAAGGCTGCTCATGCAGCCTTTTGTGTATTAGGCAATAGATATAAAAGGCGGTGTCGTGAGCAATAATTTTATTTTTACATCAGAATCGGTTTCGGAAGGTCATCCGGATAAAGTCGCGGATCAAATCTCAGATGCGGTATTGGATGCATTACTGGAACAAGATCCGCGCTCGCGGGTGGCCTGCGAGACAATGGTTAAAACGGGCATGGTTATTTTAGCCGGCGAAATTACGACTGATGCTTGGGTCGATACCGAAGCACTGGTCAGAAAGGTCGTCTGTGATATCGGCTACGATCATGGTGATATCGGTTTCGACGGCCAAAGTTGCGCGGTCTTAAACGCAATCGGTAAGCAGTCGTCCGATATCGCGATGGGCGTCGATGAGTCCGATAATCATGAGCAAGGCGCCGGCGATCAAGGCTTGATGTTCGGTTATGCAACCAATGAAACCGACGTGTTGATGCCGGCTCCGATCACTTATTCTCATTTGTTGGTCAAACGCCAAGCCGAAGTTCGTAAAAATAAAACCCTGCCATGGCTTAGACCGGATGCGAAAAGCCAAATTACTTTCCGTTATGAGAACAATAAGCCGGTCGCGATCGACGCAGTCGTATTATCGACTCAGCATTCACCCGAAATCGGCGCGAAGCAGATTCATGAAGCGGTCATGGATGAGATTATTCTGCATGTCCTGCCGAAAGAGTGGCTGCACAAAGACACCAAATATTTTATCAACCCGACCGGTAATTTCGTGATCGGCGGGCCTGTCGGCGATTGCGGTTTAACCGGCCGTAAAATCATCGTCGATACCTACGGTGGGATGGCGAGACACGGTGGCGGCGCGTTTTCCGGCAAGGATCCTTCGAAAGTGGATAGATCCGCTGCTTACATGGCACGTTACGTCGCAAAAAACATCGTTGCGGCAGGACTTGCCGAACGCTGTGAAATTCAAGTTTCTTATGCGATCGGTGTTGCCGAACCGACTTCGATCAGCGTCGATACTTTCGGGACCGGAAAAGTCGGCGAAGAAAGATTGGTACAGATAATTCGGGACCATTTCGACTTAAGGCCGAAAGGTTTAATCGCAGCTTTGGACTTATTGAAGCCGATTTATCAGGCGACTGCTGCATACGGTCATTTCGGTAGAACCGAAGCGTCCTTCAGTTGGGAAAAAACCGATAAAGCCGATGCATTGAGAGATGCAGCCGGACTTTAAGTAAATTTAGGAGATAACAATGACTCAACCGGACTACAAAGTCGCAGATATTAACCTGGCCGAGTGGGGCCGTAAGGAAATCAATATCGCCGAAACCGAAATGCCTGGCTTGATGGCTTTGCGCGAGGAATTCGGCAGTGAGCAGCCGCTGAAAGGCGCACGCATTGCCGGCTGTTTGCATATGACGATTCAAACGGCAGTGTTGATCGAAACCTTGATCGCACTGGGTGCTGAAGTTCGCTGGTCATCTTGCAACATTTTTTCGACACAGGATCATGCGGCTGCGGCGATTGCCGCTAAAGGCATTCCTGTTTTTGCTTGGAAAGGCGAAACCGAGGAAGAAGCCGAATGGTGTATTGTGCAAACCATCGAAGGCCCGAACGGCTGGCGTCCGAATATGATTTTGGATGACGGTGGCGATTTGACTTTGATGATGCATCAGCAATATCCTGAGTTGATGGCCGATGTCAAAGGGCTTTCCGAGGAAACGACCACGGGCGTGCTGAGGTTGACTGAAATGGTTGCTAAAGGCAAATTGTTGGTGCCGGCCTTCAATGTCAATGATTCGGTCACCAAGTCGAAATTCGATAATCTTTACGGCTGCCGCGAATCTTTGGTTGACGGTATCAAGCGCGCGACCGATGTCATGATTGCCGGTAAAATTGCAGTCGTCTGCGGTTATGGCGACGTCGGCAAGGGTTGTGCTCAATCGTTACGTGGCTTGGGGGCGACCGTATGGATTACCGAAATCGATCCGATTTGCGCATTACAAGCGGCGATGGAAGGCTATCGTGTCGTTACGTTGGAAGAAGCTGCGCCGATTGCCAATATTTTTGTCACGGCAACCGGTAATTTCAATGTGATCACGCATGACCATATGGCGGCGATGCGGGATCAAGCTATTGTCTGCAATATCGGGCATTTCGATTCCGAGATCGAAATTTCTTCGTTGCGTCAATACCAATGGGAAAACATCAAGCCGCAAGTCGATCATGTCATCTTCCCGGACGGCAAGCGTTTAATCGTATTAGCCGAAGGGCGTTTAGTCAATTTAGGTTGTGCGACAGGTCATCCAAGCTTTGTCATGTCTAACTCGTTCTGCAATCAGGTTTTGGCGCAAATCGAACTATGGAACCATGCGGATAAGTACGAAAACAAAGTTTATGTATTGCCTAAAAAATTGGATGAAAAAGTCGCAGCATTGCATCTAAATCAATTGGGTGTGAAATTGACCCGATTGACTGAGAAGCAAGCCGAATACATCAATGTGCCTGTGGACGGACCGTTCAAGCCCGAACATTACCGTTATTGATCGATGTAGACACAGACAAGCCATTAATTGGCTTGTCTGTTGTTTCAATACTCTGAAATCATGCAAACACAACAAAAATATCCCAAACTGTTCAGTTTCGAATTTTATCCGCCCAAGACCGAAGCCGGCGAGGAAAGTTTGCAGGCGGTACATGAAAAATTGAGCCGATTAAATCCCGATTTCTTTTCGGTGACTTTCGGGGCCGGCGGGTCGACGCGGGATAAGACCTTCGATACGGTTGTCAAAATACAAGAGCGCGGCGTTGCTGCTGCGCCTCATCTGTCTTGCGTTGCATCGACGCATGAAAATATCAGAGAGATTTTGCACGGTTATCGTTCGAACGGGATAAAAAAAATCGTCGCGTTGAGAGGCGATTTGCCGTCCGGGATGATGTCGGCCGGGCAATTTCGATATGCCAATGAATTGGTCGACTTTATTCGTAGCGAAACCGGCGATTATTTTCAGATTCATGTCGCTGCCTACCCCGAGACCCATCCTCAGGCGCGAAGTGCTGCTGAGGATTTAAAGAATTTCAAACGCAAAGTCGATGCCGGTGCGAATGCCGCGATTACGCAGTATTTTTATAACGCAGAGTCTTATTTTTATTTTGTCGATGCCTGCGAAAAAATGGGTATCGATATTCCGATTGTTCCCGGTATCATGCCGATTACGAATTATTCGCAATTATTCCGTTTTTCCGATATGTGCGGCGCGGACATTCCACGCTGGCTAAGGAAAAAGCTGGAAGGCTTTGGTGACGATAAGGAGCAAATCATCGCGTTTGGTTGCGATGTCGTAACGCGTTTATGTCAGCAATTGTTGGATAATGGCGCCCCGGGATTGCATTTTTATACGATGAATCAATCCGCGCCAACGTTGGCGATTTGGAATAATTTGAATTTATCGGATTAATCAAAAAGAATCGATGGTTTATCGAGAAAAGGGCGAAAGCCCTTTTTTTGTGACCGCGCGAAGTATAACTCACAGGTCATGGGTATTTGAGATGAGAGTTTCCCGTTTATATGTGCAAGAAGGTCTTGGCAAAAATCGAACCGTAGAGCTTGACGACGATGCTGCACATTATGTCAGAACGGTTTTACGACTGAAGAAAGATTCGAGCTTGATCGTTTTCGATGGCACGGGCGGCGAATATACAGCGGTTGTTGCAGAAGCGAGCAAAAAAAGAGTTGCTCTGGATCTGGGGCAATGGCATGACCGAAAAGTTGAGTCTAATTTGACGATCAATTTGGGACTTGCGATATCGCGAGGGGACAAGATGGATTGGGCTGTGCAGAAAGCCGTGGAATTAGGTGTTAACCGCATCACTCCGTTGGTGACCGAGCGCTGCGTCGTCCAATTGAAAGGTGAAAAGCAACAGCAACGCTTGACGCATTGGCAAAAAATCGTGCAGCATGCGGTCGAACAATGCGGCAGAACCGTTTTACCGGTATTGAATCCGATTGTCGATTTGACCGATTGGGTCGATAAACAAGCAGGCCTGAGAATTTTCTTGGATCCCTATGCCGAAACGCGTTTGTCTGAGCTTAAGCCGCTAAATAATCAAGTTACCTTGTTATCCGGTCCGGAGGGCGGATTTGCCGATCATGAGCGGAATATAGCCAAAGCTGAGGGGTTTATACCGGTTCGTCTGGGTTCCAGAGTCTTGCGTACCGAAACGGCAGCGTTGGCTTCGATTGCTTCTCTACAGATGCTGTGGGGCGATTTCGGAGGTAGCACACAATCATGAAATATCTTGTTTATATTCTAATGCCACTGGCGGTCTTGTTGGTGGCGGCGTCGCTGGGTTGCGTGCTGGGCTATTTGATATGGCTGGGTTTCGGCGATCAGTTTCCGCTGCATAAAATCATCAGTAAGGTCGGTAAGTTATTCTTGGTATTGAGTATTTTTCCGGTCATGGCGGTGCTTCATCTCAAGGGCCGGGATCTGGGGTTTGCCGATAAGGCTACGATGCTGCGGCAGTTCGGTTACGGGTTAGGCTTAGGGGTTTTGACGTTGCTACCGGTTTTTATCGTGCTCTACCTCACGGGCGTTCATGTCATCGATGAGGCGCGATCCTGGTCTTTTGCTTGGGTTTTGCAAAAATTCGTCACTGGGTTTTTATTGGCTTTATTGATATCGCTGGCCGAAGAGCCGATTTTTAGAGGCATTTTGTTCGCCGGCCTGAAACAAAGAATGCCGGTGATCGGAGCGGTACTGATCAGTTCTTTTTATTACGGCATACTGCATTTTCTCGATAGTCATAGCCGTTTTGCGAATGAAGAGGTTACCTTTTTTAGCGGATTCATTTTGTTGAAAGAGGCGCTGCTAAATGTCTTGAACCCCGATATTTTGTCCGCCTTTTTGGCGTTGTTCATGGTCGGAGCTTTTCTGGGAGTCGTTAGGTCGAGGGTGCCGAACAGCTTGGCTTTATGTATTGGCTGTCACACCGCTTGGGTTTGGCAGATAAAGTTTAACAAGTCCTTATTCAACGTCGATCCCCAATCGCCAAATCTTTATTTGGTGAGCAGTTATGACGGTGTGGTCGGTCCGTTGGTGACAGTTTGGATGTTCCTAGTGCTATTCTGCTATATCGGTTATCGATATTTAAAATTACGTTGATTCGGTGTCATTCTTATTGCCAGTAATTGCCAGTAAAATTTCGGCGCTGGGGTGCTCGGCATAGAGCCTACATGTCACTGCCATTAAGTTAAGCCATCATAAAATAAGTAATTTTTGTATTCAGGCTCTTATGTACCTTAAAAGCTTGCCATTCATGGCACTGGATTTCGCCAGTCCATGGCGGAATGACGGGCTCCCGGTACCGAATTTTGATCTACGATGGGTGGTATGGTTATGATTCGGTTTAATCGCGAAAATTATTGAATTGTAGCGGCATTTCAAAATTTTCCGCCTTGAGCATTTGAATGACTTGTTGTAAGTCGTCTCTTTTATTACCGGTGACCCTCACTTTTTCGCCTTGTATAGCCGCTTGTACTTTAAGTTTCTTATCTTTGACCAACTTGACGATTTTTTTGGCAAGTAGCGATTCAATGCCTTGTTTGAGTTCTACGATCTGTTGAGCCGTTCGGCCGGTGGTTTTGGGTTCGTTGATTTCCATGCAGCTAATGTTGATGCCGCGTTTGGTCAGTTTCATTTGCAAGATGTCCAGCATCTGCTGCAATTGAAATTCCGAGCCCGCGCTCATTGTGATTGTGTCGTCCTTGAGTTCGTATGTCGCGCCGGAGCCTTTAAAATCGAAACGCGTGGTGACTTCCCTATTAGCCTGGTCGACGGCGTTATGCGCTTCGTGCGAGTCGTATTCGGAAACTATGTCAAAAGATGGCATGGTGCAATGTATGGTTTAAAAGGGCAATATAAGACGAATGTCTTTTTAATTCAAGACTGGGTTGCATTGGCATTTTTTTGTTGTTTTAGATTTTCGGTAATCGCATGTATCCTTAACCTGCGAATTGCCGCACCGATTTGCGCACCTTCCAGGCCGGATTTGAGTACGCCGGAAATATCGATGGCTGCCGCCGCTTCAGCGGCTTTTAAAATGTAATCGGCTTGCGGATAGGCGTTGTTTTCTGTCCCGCCCCTGCCTCTCGCATCCGCTTCGCAAGCCAATAAGAAATCTTTTAGAGTTGAGGTATTTTTAAATGCTCCTAGATCTAACAGCAGGTCGGTTAAGGTAGCCGGGCGCAGTTCGAAAGCTCTGTGCGCAAGTGTGTGGTAGCGCATGACCCGTTTAGCGAGCGATCTATAATGATTCGGTACTCGTATTCGGTCGGCTAATTGCTCAAGCAAAGGCAGACCGGTTTTTTCATGGCCGTAGTGATGCGGAAGTCGTTCTTTCGGAGATATCGCCTTGCCGAGATCATGCACTAAGACCGCAAAACGTATTTCGGGTTTCTCGGATAGGCGAGCCGCTTGTTCGAGACTCAGCATCGTATGAATGCCGGTGTCGATTTCAGGGTGATGTTGCCGCGGTTGTGGAATCCCGAAGAGGGCGTCTATTTCCGGGAAAATTTTAGCTAACGCTCCGCATTCTCTGAGGGCATAAAAAAATGCCGATGGCGTTCTTTCGATGAGCGCTTTATATAGCTCGGCCCAGACGCGTTCGGGAACGAGATAGTCGATTTCACCGCCGCGTACCATTTGTTGCATGAGTCTCAAGGTTTCATCGGCAATCTGAAAGCCTAAATGCGCATAACGGGCGGCAAAGCGTGCAACGCGCAACACTCTTACCGGGTCTTCGCTGAAAGCTGGGGAGACATGGCGTAAGATCCGATTTTCTAGATCGGCAATACCGTTGTACGGATCGATGACTTCGCCTTCCGAGCTCATTGCGATGGCATTAATAGTCAAGTCGCGGCGTAGAAGGTCTTGTTCCAGGCTGACGTCTGGTGTGCTGTGAATGCTGAATCCTTTGTAGCCTGGGCCGGTCTTGCGTTCGGTGCGTGCCAGCGCATATTCCTCCCTGCTCTCGGGGTGTAAAAATACCGGAAAATCTTTGCCTACAGGGTTAAATCCTTTTTTCAGCATCGATTCCGGCGTTTCCTCTAGCACGACCCAGTCTCTTTCCGTCACGGGGAGATTGAGCAACTGGTCGCGTACTGCGCCGCCGACTAAATAGGTTTTCATGATTATGATTTGTCTTCGTCTTTCTATGATAGGGTTAGTATAACGCTTGATTAGAGTCTTAAAAAAATACGCTGTTAACAAAAGGGGGGGGAGTGGTCGAAATTTTTATTTTAAGCATGATTGCCGGCACGGTTAGCGGATTATTTGCGGGATTATTCGGTATCGGCGGCGGACTAATATTGGTGCCGATACTTGTTTTTTTGTTTAAGGCGCAGGGTTTTGCAGCCGATTTTATCATGCATATGGCTGTCGCTACGTCATTGGCGACTATCGTGTTGACTTCAATTTCGGCGACTCTTGCACATCACAGGTTGAAGTCTGTGATATGGGGCAAGGTCTACAGCTTGGTTCCGGGCATCGTAATAGGGTCGGTTTTAGGTGCCGTAATTGCCGATACAATATCGGCGGACTCACTGCGCATTATCTTTGCTATTTTTCTGTTGTACATAGGGTTTCAGATGGCATTCCAAATCAAGCCGGAAGCCGGTGCGATGCAGCAATCGCCGTTCCTGGATGCAGCGGCCTCCATTGTCATCGGAATTCTTTCGTCAATGTTAGGTATCGGGGGAGGGACGATGACGGTGCCTTACTTGGTGCGCGGACAATTTCCGGTACGCAACGCGGTGGGTATTGCCAGTGCGTGCGGATTGCCGATTGCGTTTGGCGGGACGCTTAGTTATATGTTGTTAGGCTTTGAAAAAACCGGTTTGCCTGCAGGCAGTTGGGGATATGTTTATTTGCCAGCGTTTGCAGGCATTGTGTTATTGAGTATGGTCACTGCTCCGTTGGGAGCAAAATTGGCTCATAAGCTTCCCGCGCAAACCATCAAGTGTTATTTTTCACTCTTAATTTTTATCATGGCGGCAAAGTTGCTTTCGGAATAATCAGGTTGTTAGCACGATTGTCTAGCGGTTCGGAAACTATATTGAACAAGCTGATTCTAATGTCAAATATTTCATAGTATAATTTTCGGTTATTTTTCTGACTGTAAGGAGTGAGTATGCGAGTTATTCAGGAAGCTCTCACGTTTGATGATGTATTACTGGTTCCGGCCCATTCGACGGTGTTGCCTCGCGATGTGGATTTGAAAACCCGTTTGACGCGCGATATTACGCTTAATATTCCTTTGATTTCCGCGGCGATGGATACGGTAACAGAATCGAGGCTCGCTATCGCAATTGCACAGGAGGGCGGGATTGGTATTATTCATAAAAACATGACTGCGGAGCAACAAGCGCGGGAAGTGTTGCGAGTCAAAAAATACGAAAGCGGGGTGATCAAGGATCCTATTACCGTGTCGCCCAATATTAGTATTCGTGAAGTATTGGCGCTGACACGGGCAAAAAACATTTCCGGCGTTCCGGTGGTTGATGGCGATAATTTAGTCGGTATAGTAACGAGTCGCGATTTACGCTTTGAAACACGCTTCGATGAGCCGGTTTCGAAAGTGATGACGCCAAAAGAACGCTTGATTACGGTTAATGAAAACGCCGATCACAAGGAAGCTATCGAACTGCTGCACAAATATCGCATCGAGAAAGTATTAGTGGTCAATGATTCATTTCATTTGAAAGGGATGATCACGGTCAAAGATATACAAAAAGCGAAAGACTATCCGCAAGCATGTAAGGATGAGCAAGAGCGTCTTCGCGTTGGTGCTGCGGTCGGTACCGGTCAGGGTACTGAAGAGCGCGTTGAGGCGTTGGTGAAAGCCGGCGTGGATGTGATCATTGTCGATACGGCTCATGGGCATTCTCAAGGCGTATTGGATCGGGTCAGTTGGGTTAAGCGATATTATCCGGAAGTACAGGTGATCGGTGGAAATATCGCCACGGCGGCAGCTGCGAAAGCGTTGGTTGAGGCAGGAGCCGATGCAGTTAAAGTGGGGATCGGGCCGGGCTCGATCTGTACGACTCGTATAGTTGCCGGTGTGGGTGTACCTCAAATAACTGCAGTCAGTAATGTTGCCGATGCGCTTAAAGGTACCGGCGTTCCTCTGATCGCGGATGGCGGCGTTCGGTATTCGGGCGATGTTGCCAAGGCATTGGCTGCGGGGGCTTATGCGGTGATGTTAGGTGGTTTGTTCGCCGGCACTGAAGAAGCGCCTGGCGAAGTCGAGCTTTATCAAGGCCGATCTTATAAATCGTATCGAGGAATGGGATCGCTGGGCGCGATGGCCCAGTCGCAAGGTTCCAGCGATCGATATTTTCAAGAGGAAACCGATAAAGTCGAAAAACTGGTGCCCGAGGGTATTGAAGGCAGAGTGCCTTACAAAGGCAGCCTGTATGCGATCATCCATCAATTGTTGGGCGGTATTAGGGCGAGCATGGGCTATACCGGTAGCCGTACGATCGATGATATGCATCAGCGATCCGAATTTGTTCGGGTTACCAATGCCGGCATGCGTGAAAGCCATGTTCATGATGTTACGATTACCAAGGAAGCACCTAATTATCATATGGAATAACGGTTAATCCATCCGAAAAACTCATCAAGGGCTCGTAGGAGCCCTTTTAATTTTTGTCGTTACAATATTCGAGGTTCAACGTGAGCCAGCAAGCATCGACCAACATTCATCTGTATAAAATCCTGATACTGGATTTCGGGTCCCAATACACCCAATTAATCGCCCGGAGGATACGAGAAATCGGTGTGTATTGCGAAATACTTTCTTGTGATTGCGAGATCGATGACATCATCGGATTTGCACCGAATGGCATTATATTGTCGGGTGGTCCGGAAACAGTCACTAGCGATGATACGCCGCGTGCGCCGCAACGGGTTTTTGCATTGGGTGTTCCTGTATTGGGTATTTGCTACGGTATGCAGACCATGACCGAGCAATTAGGCGGTAGAGTCGAGTCGTCCAGTCATCGGGAATTCGGTTATGCGCAAATTCGCGCGCATGCGCATTCTAAGTTATTGAAAGGTATTGAGGATCATACATCGCCGGAAGGCTTCGGTTTACTGGATGTGTGGATGAGTCATGGCGATAGGGTTGTCGAATTGCCGGAAGGTTTTATTCGTATTGCCAGTTCCGACGGAGCGCCTATTGCCGGTATCGCGCATGAAGAAAAGTTGTTTTATGGTTTGCAATTTCATCCGGAAGTGACTCATACCCGGCAGGGTTCAAGAATACTGTCGCGTTTTGTGCTCGACATTTGCGGTTGCGAGGCGCTGTGGACGGCCGATAATATCATCGAAGACAGTGTACATGCGGTTCGTCGTAAAGTCGGCTCCGATCGAGTGATTTTAGGGCTTTCAGGCGGAGTGGATTCGTCGGTTGTGGCGGCTTTATTGCATGAGGCAATCGGCGATCAATTGACATGTGTGTTTGTCGATACCGGCTTGTTGCGCTTGCACGAAGGCGATCAGGTCATGGCTACATTTGCCGAGCACATGGGCGTTCGGGTAATTAGGGTCGATGCCGAGCAACGTTACCTAGAGGCATTGCAAGGAGTGGCGGATCCGGAGCAGAAACGAAAAATTATCGGTAACTTGTTCGTTGAGATCTTCGATGAGGAAGCCGCTAAACTGGCCGATGCGAAATGGTTGGCGCAAGGCACGATTTATCCGGATGTGATCGAGTCGGCGGGTGCGAAAAGCGGTAAGGCTCATTTAATCAAGTCTCACCATAACGTCGGTGGCTTGCCGGAAAATATGACGCTTAAGTTGCTGGAGCCCTTGCGTGAATTGTTCAAGGATGAGGTTAGAAAGCTTGGTTTGGAGCTTGGCTTGCCTTACGAAATGGTATTTCGTCATCCTTTTCCTGGGCCGGGCTTGGGTGTGCGGATTTTAGGTGAAGTCAAAAAAGACTATGCCGATTTGCTGCGACAAGCCGATGCGATATTTATCGAAGAATTGTATCGGCGCCAACTGTATGAAAAGGTCAGTCAGGCATTTGCGGTGTTTTTGCCGGTCAAGTCGGTCGGCGTAATGGGCGACGGGCGGCGTTACGATTATGTGATTGCCTTGCGCGCGGTTGAAACCATCGATTTCATGACGGCGCGTTGGGCGCATTTACCTTACGATTTTTTGGATTTGGTTTCGCGTCGGATCATTAACGAAGTCTCGGGTATTTCTCGGGTGACTTACGATATTTCCGGCAAACCGCCGGCTACGATTGAGTGGGAATAGCCGATAATCATAACGACGAAGCGTGGATGCGGCATGCCTTTAGATTGGCGCAACGTGCCGAGTCTATGGGTGAGGTGCCGGTCGGGGCGGTTATCGTCAAAGATGATGTCTGCATTGCCGAAGGATGGAATCGGCCGATTGCGAGTCACGATCCGTCGGCACATGCGGAAATGCTTGCGATTCGTGAGGCCGGCAAGGTATTGAAAAACTATCGGCTGACCGGTACGACGATCTTCGTTACGCTTGAGCCTTGTGTGATGTGTATGGGGGCGATCGTTCATGCAAGAATCGAGCGCCTGGTATTTGCCGCCGAAGATCCTAAGCGTGGCGCAGTATGCAGTGCAATGAATCTATCCGAATCGTCATTTTTAAATCATCGAGTCGCATGGCGATGCGGTGTTTTAAAAGACGAGTGTTCCGAAATGCTTAAAGACTTCTTTCGGGCCCGTCGTTAGTTTAGTACTGATTAATCGTCTGCTTTACGTAATTTTTTATAGGCATTAATCAGACCGTTCGTGGAACAGTCATGACTGCCGATGGTTTCGTCATTTAGCAGTTCGGGCAAAATGACTTTGGCCAGTACTTTGCCCAGTTCAACGCCCATTTGGTCGAAAGAATTGATATTCCAAATAGCGCCTTGCACGAAGATTTTATGCTCGTAAAATGCGATCAACGAGCCTAATGTTTTAGGCGTAAGCTTATCGAAAAGAAAAGAGTTAGACGGTTTATTACCCTCAAAGACTTTAGATGCGACTAATATGGCGTTATTTCTGTCTTGTTCGGGTAGTTCGGCAATGACTTCTTCGGCACTTCTGCCATGCATCAAAGCTTCCGGTTGGGCAAGAAAGTTTGAAATTAAAATATCATGATGTTTCGGTAGGTGATAATGTGAGTTAGCCGGTGCCAGGAAGTCACAAGGTATTAGTTTAGTGCCTTGATGGATCAATTGGTAAAATGCATGCTGTCCATTCGTTCCCGGTTGGCCCCAAATGATCGGTCCGGTACTATAATCGACCGGTTGCCCCTCTCTGTCGATGCTTTTACCGTTACTTTCCATGTCGCTTTGTTGTAGGAACTCGCAAAAATAACGCAGTGATTGGTCGTAGGGCAATATTGCATGAGATTCTGCGCCATAAAAATTGTTATACCAAATGCCTAGTAAACCCATGATGACCGGAATATTGCGGTCGAATGGCGTATCTCTAAAATGTAAATCGGCCTCATGGGCGCCTTGCAACAATTGTTCGAAATTATCCATCCCTACTTGTAGCGCAATGGACAGGCCAATTGATGACCATAATGAATAGCGTCCGCCAACCCAGTCCCAAAATTCGAAAATGTTTTCCGGATCGATGCCAAATTCAATGACATTTTCAGGGTGTGTGGAAATCGCGACAAAATGCTTACCGATGGCTTTTTCGTCATTAATTTGCTCGAGAAACCAATTTCTTGCGGAGTGCGCATTAGTCATGGTTTCCTGAGTGTTGAACATTTTTGATGCAACGATAAACAGAGTCGTTTCGGCGTTGAGCGGTTTGAGTGTTTCGACGAGATCGGTTTGATCGACGTTTGAAACAAAATGAACATTTAATTTATCGGAAGCATAAGGGGTTAGCGCAGTAGCAACCATCTTCGGGCCAAGGTTCGAGCCGCCTATGCCGATATTGACGATGTCCTTAACGGGTTTTCCAGTCTGTCCTAGCCATTGTTCGTTTCTTACCTTATCCGTAAAGACGCGCATTTTGGCCAGAACCTGATTGATGTTTGACATTACATCGACTCCGTCAACCATGACCGGGTGGTTGCTTCTGTTGCGTAATGCGGTATGCAAAACAGCTCTTTGTTCGGTGTGGTTGATCTTTTCGCCGGTAAACATGGCTTCGATTTTTGAACTAAGTGCCGAATGAGTTGCCAAATCGACCAACAATGAACGCGTGTCTTCCGTGATTAAGTTTTTCGAGTAGTCGAATAGAATGTCGTTGAATTGAAGTGAGAATTGTTCAAAACGACGAGGATTTAGATTAAAAGCTTCTCTCAGGTCGAAGTTTTGAATGGCGGCGCAATGACTAACTAAGGATTTCCAGGTGGGGGTCTGGGTCAAAGATGGCATGTGATTAATTTCCTGTATGGGCGGTCAGGTTTGCAAAAGTCTACGAAAACACGGCTAATTGCGGATACATATTAAATAAGCATTATATTACTATGTGCCTTTTTGGGGCAATTTACCCCGCACCTAAATTCAAAGGGCGTTGTTTGTTAAGATGGATTTTGATTGTGTAGTTGCATGGAGATATGTCATATCATTACGTTTATCATGAGCGAAAAAACGTCTAATAAACAAAAAAGGTGGGCGGAATGTTAGGCGAAAGTCGACATCAAGGTCATACCGTCAAGCCCCTATGGATGGGTTTACGGTGCGCCTCGACGAACATGTTCCCACCTGACAAGGTTATTGACTAAGACGGGAGTGGCTTTATTTGTATTGGGCGATATGCTAGAGTTCATAAGTGCATCAGTGATAATAAAAAATTAATGCAGATTTTTGCTTATTCGAAGCTTTGGTTTATCGCTGGTTTTAGTCTATAAAAGAGCAACAAGCAATTATAAAAATTATAATTAACCGACAAAACTGGAAGGTATTATGAACAGAAAGAACATCGTAAGAAATAGTCTCCTAGCGCTTATGGGCTTGGTTTTTTCCGCTTCCGTTTGGGCTCATGGTGGTGCGGCGGGTACCGATACCGATCAATGTAAGTTTGAATTGGAGCCTGGGCACTGGGTTCATTACACGGCTTATCAACCCAATGCTTTTCCAGCCGAGGAATTTTGTGCAAATATTCCTAGCATTAACACTTTGACTCAATTAGTTTTCGATTATCAAGATCCACGATACAGAAAGATGTCGGTTGAGTTCGAGGTGACAAAAGAGCCTGAGGGTACTCGCGTATTTCATTTGCCTGCGTCAAAACATAAATCCGGGACAGTAACGTTAACTTTGGATAAAGGCGTTCCAGAGGTCGGAAATTACCTAATTCACATCACGCTGGTACCTGATGAAGGCGAAAGGCTGGATGTTCACATGGGCTTTGTCGCAGGTAAAGGTCAACAGACCAGTACGGGTTTAATGGCGTTATATGCCTTTTTTGTGTTTGCCGGTCTTTATATCCTCTATCTGTCTCATGCCGGATTTAAGAAAAAAGTTGACGAATTGTTAGGAAAAATCAAAGAAGCCTAAGTTTTTATTGGGTGGCGGTGAATACTCGAAAGTCGCCAATCAATTTTTGTCATTACATACAGGCATAGCCCATTTCAATGCATGTGCTATGCCTGGTTATGACAGGAATG
Organism: Methylotuvimicrobium buryatense; assembly: GCF_005931095.1. GTDB lineage: Bacteria > Pseudomonadota > Gammaproteobacteria > Methylococcales > Methylomonadaceae > Methylotuvimicrobium > Methylotuvimicrobium buryatense. The sequence goes on from NZ_CP035467.1 coordinate 123,196, forward strand.
AAATATTTGCTAAGTTCTGTTTTCAAATCTATTTCAAATGCTTATCGTCGGTTTTGGTTGCAAATATTAAAGGCGAGTCATTTAATTAATAGCGTAGACAAGGAAGTAAGCAATCATTGAGAACCGGTAATCGGAAGGCAAGGCTTGTTAAACTGGTGTTCGACGATACGGGTCTTTTCCAGGCCTAGAAACCGCTTTGAACTGTGTTAGGCGGAGCAGGTGATCTGAAAAGGCCGGACGAAAATCCGAAATTGTGGCCGAGTGGAATAGGTCAAGCGAACGATCCTAAACGGTCAGATGGTTAAGAATGTCGACAAAAAGTTATTAATGAAGACGAATTTTAAAGTTAAGGTGAAAATAATGAGGTTTGGATTTTTCTCAATGGTTGCTGCAAGTTTTATGTTGGCATCGACGGTGCTCCAAGCAAAGGAGTATGAAGAGCACAACAATATGATGGATCACGGTGGCGGCCATCTGATGGACATGGGCGGCGGAATGGTAATGGGGCAAAATTCGGATACCTTGCCCGGTGGTTGCGATAAGATTGCTGCAACTAAGGAAATTACGGTTCGCGCGGGACACCAATATGCCGAAAAATTTCCGGGGCGAATGTTTGCATTCGATACCCAGGAGTTTCAGTTCGAACCCTGCACCAAATTGACGGTTAATTTCATTAACGATGACAATATTCGACATCAATGGATGATGCATGGCTTGCCCAAATATTTGTATCCGAAAGGTATGTTCCATTTGGAAGTAACCGGTCCCGGAAAAATATCGGGTACATTAATTTTACCGCCTGGAGATAAAACCTATTTAGTGCATTGCGATATCGCCCAACACATGGAGAAAGGGATGAAGGCGCAGTTGAAAGTAGGTAAGGGAGCCGGCGATTTGCCGAGTATCCCGGGTGTGACTCCCTATGTGATTCAGGATAGTTACGAAGTTTCCCCAATTCTCGATAATCCTATTCAGTCCCAAGCCGCTTCAGCGGCAATAACAAGTAACACAGTTTCGCAAGAGAATAGCTCATGGTTTTCCGGGGTTATGGTGATAGGTTTGGCGATTGGTTTGTTGATCTCGCCTTTATTAGCAAAAAAATTCAAAGGGATGAGTTTTTCCGAAGGTGTTTCTTATGTATTTGAGTTAATCGGAAATGTGTTAGGTTTTATATACAGATTTTTTTCCAAAGTGCTACAGTCCGTTTTTTCAGGAAAAAATAAAGTATTGCCTGAGAAATAAATGTAAAAAATGGGTCAAGCCCCTGTAACCTATGGGTTTCAGGGGCTTTTTTGTGGGTTAAGTAAATGCCGGAAGATTATCTAGGGTTTGCGGGTTTATTTTTTAGTGCCTTTATATCGTCGACGATTGCTCCAGGCGGCTCTGAAGCCGTGCTGGCTCTGATGGTGTCGGACCATCAAGACCAAGTGATACTATTAGTCGGTATTGCGACGATCGGCAATACTTTAGGTGCTTTAACAACTTGGTTTTTAGGATATTTGGCGGCAAAGAAATATCCTATCGAATCATTGTTAGAGACTAATAAACAAAAAGCGATAATGTGGGTTAGAAAATGGGGACAATGGGCGCTTTTATTTTCATGGTTGCCTGTTATCGGAGATGGTTTTTGTTTTGCCGGAGGGTGGTTAAAATTATCTTTGTATTCATCTATAGTATTCATTTTTATTGGAAAATTAGTTCGATATGCGGTGATTTCCTGGGTATTCGCGGGAAATTAACGAGGATTGCTGCTTTTGTTTAAATATGTGATCAACGAGGAAGTTTGATGTTAAGACATTTTCCGGAGCCGGGTATTGCTTACGAGCATAGACCGCGCGACTATTTTATTGCAGGATTTACATTTTTTTGTGTAGCTGTGTGTTTGGTCGTAGATGCCAACGCTACCATGGAAAAACAAAATGCATTGGGCGTTTGCGGATGGGTTTTTCTCATAGGTTTGTTGTTGGGTGAATCCAGTGAAGTAAGGATGCAAGTTATTATTGCCGTAGCTTTTGCGACAGTCGGCGAGCATTTTGCGTCTCCTTATATGGGGGGGTATACCTATCGCTTTGAAAATGTACCGGCGTATGTTCCCCCGGGGCATGGAATGGTTTACTTGACCGCCGTTGCGTTGGCGCGTTCCGGATTCTTTATGCGGTATGCACGAATGATTGCGCTATTCGTCGTCGTAGTTTGTGGACTTTGGTCGATTTGGGGCATCAGTGGCCTGGCTGTGCAGGGAGACTCGGTAGGGGCGCTGTTGTTTTGCGTATTTTTAGGTTATTTATTTAAAGGACGTTCTCCGCTGGTTTATCTGGCTGCATTTTTTATCACAACCTGGTTGGAGTTAATTGGGACGGCTGCCGGAACTTGGACGTGGGCTTCCATTGATCCTGTGTTGGGTCTTCCACAAGGAAATCCGCCGAGCGGAGTTGCTGCTTGGTATTGTTTGGTCGATGCGGTTGCGATGGGCGGGGCGGCGCCGGTCATGAGAGGCTTAACAAATATATCTGCTTGGGTACCTATCGGGAGAAGTAGAGCCGCCGCTTATCAAACGATGGATGAATAGGTAGTTGGAGTTTCTATGAGTGAAAATTTTTCATCGTGAATGTTGCTGTACCTTTGATCAAGTTTCGGCACGAAAATTTGGTTGGCAATGGGTAAACAATAAGTTGCTTCATGTCACTTGAGTTATTTACGCGCGGTTCAGTCGCGTGATTTTTCGATTGTTTGGATTTTAAACCGAGGTTGAAAATGAAAAAGTTAGCATTAATTGGGTTGGTATTATTTGCGCCAACGGCGTTTGCCGATTGGGCCTTAAATCAAAAATTATCGTCATTAAGTTTTCTCACTACCAAAAATGCAAGCGTTACCGAGAAACATACGTTCAATAAAATGTCTGGATCGTTAAGTGATGAAGGTGTGGCCAAACTAGTTATTCAGTTAGATAGCGTTGAAACCGGCGTACCGATCAGAAATGAGCGAATGAAGGAGTTGTTATTTCAAATTGAACGTTTTCCGGAAGCGTTAGTTGAGCTGAAATTTGAAAAGACTCGCTTAGATTCGTTAAAGGCCGGGCAAATGATGGACCTGCCCGTAACCGCGAATCTTAGATTGCAGGGCGTTGAGCGTTCAATGGATGCTAACTTAAGAATTATTAAGTTAACCAATGCCCAAGTCTCGGTGACAACTATCGAGCCGATTATAATGAATACCGAATGGTTCGGTTTGCAGGCGGGAGTTGAAAAGTTACGAGAAATCGTTAATTTGCAAAGTATTACTGGAGTGGTACCCGTCACTTTGAATCTTGTTTACAATTTACAATAAAGACATTTTTAATAGGGCTGTTCGCAAGACTTTTACTTTGGTTATCCAAAAGTAAGTGTCTGAATGTTTATCGGGATTGTTTATATTTGCTCCTATCGAATTGAAAAATAGGCTAATTTTCAGAAGGTGTAGGGTGTGTTTGACGAGGTAATCGTCAGTGGGGCGGATTTAGCTTCATGCAAAATCTGCATTCACTGATCCATGTTGTTCAGGTTTCTGCAGGTTGCCATGAATGGATTCGCCCAGCACCTAAATTATCTGAGTAGTCGATTTTATGAAGTAAGGATTTCGTAATAAATAAGGTCCAGGAGATATGAGTTTTGTTGAGGGTTCGGCAACTCGCTTGACAGTACGTCGTGAATAAGTTCGTGTAGGCCTGTCGGCGGCTATCCCGGTTGCCGACACCAGTCAATCGAGCAACCGAACCCTTCATACTCCCTTTTGATTGAAAAACCGCCAAAGAATAAAAGGTATTGGATATGTCTATCGAGGACTGCCGTAAATCCATCCATGGGAGCTTGACGGTAGCTCTCCCTGCTGCCGACGTCCTCGCTAGCCACACCCCATACCTTCATAAAGCTAACCATTTTTTGAGTATAAAGGGAGTAATATAGTGAAGTCATTTACGACCAAATCCTAAGAAGATTTTTCATTATAGACCAATCGTAGATCAAAATTCGGCACCGGGCGGTCGTCAAAGGACGCCGGTAATACGTCAATGTAGGCAAAGCTTTTGCAAGCGGTATGAATGGCGTGTATTAGGGTTTCAACAGTTAGCGCTTAGGCGATGCAGGGCAGAAAAATGCTACTGCATTTCTGCATTCATTACATCCTTGTATCTCAGCGATTGCCGAGGAGCAAAGATCGGCCTAGCATCCCGGTGCCTCCTTAAGCATCGCCAAAATTTGAAGTGCAGAAAACAAAACCTTGAGCCAACTTTCAGGCAAATGAAAGATAACAGGGCTAAATATACATTAATCAGTTAAGCAGTCGGTTAGTTTCGTTACGAATTAGACTGTGGGATCATGAAAATTTTTAAATTAAAAAAACAGAAAAAAGCAAAGGTCGGTTATCAAGTTTATAAAAGATTACTGAGCTATGTCAGGCCGTATAAAAGTTGGTTTTTTTTAAGCATAATCGGTTTCTTTATTTATGCTGCGACACAGCCATTGTTTGCGGCAATCTTAAAACACATCATCGACTCTTTACAGAGTGGTTCGAGAGAAGATGTAGGTTTGATGCCCTTGCTCTTTATTGGGTTGATACTGTTAAGAGGAACCGGATCTTATCTGGGTAATTATTTCATCGCAAAAGTGTCAACAAGTATTGTCCATGCATTAAGGTGTGAAATATTCAATCATTATACAGGCTTACCTACGAATTATTTCGATTCAAACAATAGCGGTTATATGATGTCGAGGATCACGCATAACGTTGGTGAAGTGACTCAAGCAACGACCGATTCGGTGCAAATCGTGATTAAGGAAGGACTGACCGCGCTTGGTTTAGTGCTGTATTTATTTTATATGAACTGGTTGTTGACATTAGCGTTTTTGTCGGTAACGCCATTTATTGTGTGGCTGGTCAAATATGTGAGTAAAAGATTGCGAGCATTGAGTAAAGATATTCAAAATTCGATAGGTAATTTAACGCATATAACCTCTGAGCTGGTCAATGGGCATCGCATCGTCAGGAGTTATGGTGGCGAAGAATATGAAAAAAATAGATTCAAGGAAGGTAGTCAATTTCATCGTCGGCAATCATTAAAGCTTGCAGCAACATCAGCGTTACATGGTCCATTGCTGCAATTAATTATTTCTATTGCTTTGGCCGGCTTAATGTATATGTCTTTGACTTTAATGCAGGAGGCGACTGCGGGTGAATTTGTTGCGTTTTTAACAGCCGCTTTTCTATTGCCGCGACCCATTAGGCAATTGAGTGATGCTAATTCAAAAATACAAAAAGGTGTGGTGGCGGCCGAGTCCTTGTTTACCATATTGGATGAGCCACTCGAGAATGATTCTGGCGGATATGAGTCAAAGCATTGTAGCGGTAAAATTGAATTTAAAAATGTACGATTTAAATACCAGGGAGCGGAGAGCGAGGCATTAAAAGGAATAAGTTTTACTGTTGAGCCAGGGCAGACTGTAGCTTTAGTTGGTGCCTCTGGAGGAGGTAAGAGTACGCTAATTAATTTATTGCCGAGATTTTACGAATATTCGTCGGGTCAAATCCTTCTGGATGGCGTAGACATAACCGCTTATAAGTTGGAAAACTTAAGGCGACAAATTGCAGTAGTAACCCAGCAAGTCACATTGTTTAACGATACGGTAGCGAACAATATTGCCTATGGCGCGTTGCAAGGAGTTTCATTGGAAAGCGTGAAGCAAGCGGCGAAAGATGCCTATGCAATGAATTTTATCCAAAAAATGCCGAAGGGTTTGCAAACTGAAATCGGGGAAAATGGCGTTAAGTTGTCAGGAGGACAAAAGCAGCGATTAGCTTTAGCGAGAGCATTATTAAAGAATGCGCCGGTTTTAATCCTAGATGAGGCAACTTCTGCCCTCGATACCGAATCGGAGCGGTATATTCAAAAGGCCTTGCAGAACGTTCTTACTAATAGGACCACAATAGTGGTGGCCCATCGTTTGTCCACCATAGAGAGTGCGGATGTGATTCTTGTAATGGAAAACGGCCAAATAGTAGAGCGGGGAAGTCACAAGGAATTGATTGAAAAGAAAGGGCTTTATGCCAGGTTATACGAGATGCAGTTTAATGGTGAGACCAAGTATGCCGGATAAAGTAAATCGACAAAATGAAAAAGCAAAATAAACTCTTGACGGGTTGGTGTGTTGCTGTATAATGCTCGTCTTTCCCGCCGCGAAACAGCGGAACGACGGGGAAAGAGATTGAAAATAAAGTTTGACATTGAGTTTTGCCTCTGTATAATAGGCGGGCTCAACGGGAGAGAAAGTCTTCCAGCTCTTTAACAAGCAGATCAAAATAATTTGTGTGGGTGCTTGTGGCGGGTAGCTTAGCGGTTAAAGCTATTCGACGCAAGAACAACACGTTAATTCAAGTAGATTACGTTTAATTCTTAGTCGAGCCAAGATTGGTGACTGATCTTATTTAGTCACAAACCATATTAAACTGAAGAGTTTGATCATGGCTCAGATTGAACGCTGGCGGTATGCTTAACACATGCAAGTCGAACGGTAACGGTCCTTCGGGAGCCGACGAGTGGCGGACGGGTGAGTAACGCGTAGGAATCTGCCTGGTAGTGGGGGACAACGTGGGGAAACTCACGCTAATACCGCATACGCCCTGAGGGGGAAAGCGGGGGATCTTCGGACCTCGCGCTATCAGATGAGCCTGCGTTGGATTAGCTAGTTGGTAGGGTAAAGGCCTACCAAGGCGACGATCCATAGCTGGTCTGAGAGGACGATCAGCCACACTGGGACTGAGACACGGCCCAGACTCCTACGGGAGGCAGCAGTGGGGAATATTGGACAATGGGCGCAAGCCTGATCCAGCAATACCGCGTGTGTGAAGAAGGCCTGAGGGTTGTAAAGCACTTTCAATAGGGAGGAAAAAGCGTTGGCGAATACCCGATGCCTTGACATTACCTATAGAAGAAGCACCGGCTAACTCCGTGCCAGCAGCCGCGGTAATACGGAGGGTGCGAGCGTTAATCGGAATTACTGGGCGTAAAGCGTGCGTAGGCGGCTGTTTAAGTCAGATGTGAAAGCCCCGGGCTTAACCTGGGAACGGCATTTGATACTGGGCAGCTAGAGTTTAGGAGAGGAGAGTGGAATTTCCGGTGTAGCGGTGAAATGCGTAGAGATCGGAAGGAACACCAGTGGCGAAGGCGGCTCTCTGGCCTAAAACTGACGCTGAGGTACGAAAGCGTGGGTAGCAAACAGGATTAGATACCCTGGTAGTCCACGCCGTAAACGATGTCAACTAGCCGTTGGGTCTTTATTGAGACTTAGTGGTGCAGCTAACGCATTAAGTTGACCGCCTGGGGAGTACGGCCGCAAGGTTAAAACTCAAATGAATTGACGGGGGCCCGCACAAGCGGTGGAGCATGTGGTTTAATTCGATGCAACGCGAAGAACCTTACCTACCCTTGACATCCAGAGAATCTGTTAGAGATAGTGGAGTGCCTTCGGGAACTCTGAGACAGGTGCTGCATGGCTGTCGTCAGCTCGTGTCGTGAGATGTTGGGTTAAGTCCCGTAACGAGCGCAACCCTTATCCTTAGTTGCCAACAGGTCAAGCTGGGAACTCTAGGGAGACTGCCGGTGATAAACCGGAGGAAGGTGGGGACGACGTCAAGTCATCATGGCCCTTATGGGTAGGGCTACACACGTGCTACAATGGCCGGTACAGAGGGCAGCGAACTTGCGAGAGTAAGCAAATCCCAGAAAGCCGGTCCTAGTCCGGATTGCAGTCTGCAACTCGACTGCATGAAGTCGGAATCGCTAGTAATCGCGAATCAGAATGTCGCGGTGAATACGTTCCCGGGCCTTGTACACACCGCCCGTCACACCATGGGAGTGGGTTGCAAAAGAAGTAGGTAGTTTAACCTTCGGGAGGGCGCTTACCACTTTGTGATTCATGACTGGGGTGAAGTCGTAACAAGGTAGCCCTAGGGGAACCTGGGGCTGGATCACCTCCTTACAAAGACAGCAAGCGTTCGTCATAAGTACCCACAACAAATTATTTTGATCGAAGACGTCACGAGCCTGGGCCTGTAGCTCAGTTGGTTAGAGCGCACCCCTGATAAGGGTGAGGTCGGAGGTTCAAATCCTCCCAGGCCCACCAACGCGGCGCAAGCCTGGAAGCGGAAGGACCACCCGTCAAGCTAGCACTGCCTGGTTTGCACGACCCCCCAAGGGGCCATAGCTCAGCTGGGAGAGCGCCTGCCTTGCACGCAGGAGGTCGGGAGTTCGATCCTCCCTGGCTCCACCAATGCTATACAGTTTTAACGGCGAACACCCGAAAAGACTGTATAGCATTGGTGACGAAACAACAACGTCAGTAATAGCTCTTTAACAATTTGGAAATCTGTACACTGTAAATTCAGCGTTTAAAGCAATTTAAACTAAGAAGATACAAATAACAAGTTCATGTACACAGACGGAGAAGTCGAGTTTAGAAGCGCCCGTGTCGAAAGGCAAGGGGAGCGATTAAAATAGGCGGAACCGAACGTGAACTGAATGAGTTCTCAAGCAGAAAGCGAAAATGTCAGCTGATCCGTATAACGTCAGACTTATTGGGGTTATATGGTCAAGTGAATAAGCGCATACGGTGGATGCCTAGGCGATAAGAGGCGAGGAAGGACGTAGTAGCATGCGATAAGCCGCGGGGAGTTTGCAAACTAACTTTGATCCGCGGATTTCCGAATGGGGCAACCCAATCAGGACAACCTGATTATCCTTAAGTGAATACATAGCTTAAGGAGGCGAACCCGGGGAACTGAAACATCTAAGTACCCGGAGGAAAAGAAATCAACCGAGATTCCCTTAGTAGCGGCGAGCGAACGGGGAGCAGCCCTTAAGCATTGAGCAAATTAGTAGAACAGTCTGGAAAGTCTGGCGATACAGCGTGATAGCCGCGTATACGAAAATTTGCTGAGTGTGAAAACGAGTAGGACGGGGCACGTGAAACCTTGTCTGAATATGGGGGGACCATCCTCCAAGGCTAAATACTCCTTATCGACCGATAGTGAACCAGTACCGTGAGGGAAAGGCGAAAAGAACCCCGGAGAGGGGAGTGAAATAGAACCTGAAACCGTATGCGTACAAGCAGTAGGAGCCTGTCTTCGGATGGGTGACTGCGTACCTTTTGTATAATGGGTCAGCGACTTAATCTCAGTGGCAAGCTTAACCGAATAGGGGAGGCGTAGCGAAAGCGAGTCTGAATAGGGCGTCATAGTCGCTGGGATTAGACCCGAAACCGGGCGATCTATCCATGACCAGGCTGAAGGTTGGGTAATACTAACTGGAGGGCCGAACCGGGATCCGTTGAAAAGGATTCGGATGAGTTGTGGATCGGAGTGAAAGGCTAATCAAGCTCGGAGATAGCTGGTTCTCCTCGAAAGCTATTTAGGTAGCGCCTCGTGTATCACTGTTGGGGGTAGAGCACTGTTTCGGCTAGGGGGTCATCTCGACTTACCAACCCGATGCAAACTCCGAATACCAACAAGTGCGAGCACGGGAGACACACGGCGGGTGATAAGGTCCGTCGTGAAAAGGGAAACAGCCCAGACCGTCAGCTAAGGTCCCCAAATCTATGCTCAGTGGGAAACGATGTGAGAAGGCCCAGACAGCCAGGAGGTTGGCTTAGAAGCAGCCATCCTTTAAAGAAAGCGTAATAGCTCACTGGTCGAGTCGGCTTGCGCGGAAGATTCACCGGGGCTAAGCATAGTACCGAAGCTACGGATCTTACGTAAGTAAGGTGGTAGAGGAGCGTTCTGTACGCCTGCGAAGGTCGATTGAGAAGTCGGCTGGAGGTATCAGAAGTGCGAATGCTGACATGAGTAACGATAATGGGGGTGAAAAACCCCCACGCCGAAAACCCAAGGTTTCCTGCGCAACGCTAATCGACGCAGGGTTAGTCGGCACCTAAGGCGAGGCCGAAAGGCGTAGTCGATGGAAAACAGGTTAATATTCCTGTACCGGAGGTAACTGCGATGGGGTGACGGAGAAGGCTAGGTCAGCTGTCTGTTGGAATAGGCAGTTTAAGCGAGTAGGGAGTGGAATTAGGCAAATCCGGTTCCATAATTCTGAGACGTGATGACGAGTGTCCCCTTGGGGAGACGAAGTGATTGATGCCCTGCTTCCAAGAAAAACCTCTAAGCTTCAGGTTATCTGCGGCCGTACCCTAAACCGACACAGGTGGGTGGGATGAGAATTCTAAGGCGCTTGAGAGAACTCGGGTGAAGGAACTAGGCAAAATGGTACCGTAACTTCGGGAGAAGGTACGCCCTTGGTAGGTGAAGTCCCTTGCGGATGGAGCCCAAGAGGGTAGCATTAAACTGGTGGCTGCGACTGTTTAGCAAAAACATAGCACTCTGCAAACACGAAAGTGGACGTATAGGGTGTGACGCCTGCCCGGTGCCGGAAGGTTAATTGATGGGGTTATCTTCGGAGAAGCTCTTGATCGAAGCCCCGGTAAACGGCGGCCGTAACTATAACGGTCCTAAGGTAGCGAAATTCCTTGTCGGGTAAGTTCCGACCTGCACGAATGGCGTAACGATGGCCACACTGTCTCCACCCGAGACTCAGTGAAATTGAAATCGCTGTGAAGATGCAGTGTACCCGCGGCTAGACGGAAAGACCCCGTGAACCTTTACTATAGCTTGACACTGGACTTTGAACCTATTTGTGTAGGATAGGTGGGAGGCTGTGAAGCATCAACGCCAGTTGGTGTGGAGCCAACCTTGAAATACCACCCTGGTATGTTTGAAGTTCTAACCTAGGTCCATAATCTGGATTGGGGACAGTGTCTGGTGGGTAGTTTGACTGGGGCGGTCTCCTCCCAAAGAGTAACGGAGGAGCACGAAGGTGTGCTCAGCATGGTCGGAAATCATGCGATGAGTGTAAAGGCAAAAGCACGCTTGACTGCGAGACGGACAAGTCGAGCAGGTACGAAAGTAGGTCTTAGTGATCCGGTGGTTCTGAATGGAAGGGCCATCGCTCAACGGATAAAAGGTACTCCGGGGATAACAGGCTGATACCGCCCAAGAGTTCATATCGACGGCGGTGTTTGGCACCTCGATGTCGGCTCATCACATCCTAGGGCTGAAGCAGGTCCTAAGGGTATGGCTGTTCGCCATTTAAAGTGGTACGCGAGCTGGGTTCAGAACGTCGTGAGACAGTTCGGTCCCTATCTGCCGTGGGCGTTTGAGATTTGAGGGAAGCTGCTCCTAGTACGAGAGGACCGGAGTGGACGAACCTCTGGTGTTCCGGTTGTCATGCCAATGGCATTGCCGGGTAGCTATGTTCGGACGGGATAACCGCTGAAAGCATCTAAGCGGGAAGCCTCTCCCAAGATGAGATCTCACTGGGACCATGAGTCCCCTGAAGGGCCCTGAGAGACGATCAGGTTGATAGGTCAGGTGTGGAAGTGTGGTAACACATGAAGCTAACTGATACTAATTGCCCGTGAGGCTTGACCATATAACACCCAATCGGTTTGAAAACCAGAGTGTTATACAACGGCCGACAATCGCTAAAGCGAGAGAGCGAAAAACGTGTACAGATTTCCAAAAAAACAGGTGAAAAGAGCAAGGTAAAAGGCGCAAGGCGAAAGGCTAAGCGGCAGAGACCGAAAACCCTGATAAAACCGAAAACACCTGAAGTAAAGAGTTTTGAGTAGGCTCAAAGCAAGAAGCCGAGAGCGTATCGAGTGAGTTAAAGAATACCAACTTATTCCTTACGGCTTAGCGTTGAACCTGCTGTAACCAGTTTGCCTGGTGACCATAGCGAGCGTGTCCCACCCGATCCCATCCCGAACTCGGCAGTGAAACCGCTTAGCGCCGATGATAGTGTGGCAGTTTGCCATGTGAAAGTAGGGAATTGCCAGGCTCTTATCCTAAAGCCCGTGTTGATCACTCAACACGGGCTTTTTTTTGCCTTAAGGTTTGTCATAGAATGGCATCGCCAATAAAGCACAATCATTGCCGTTTGATGTCATTTGATTTGCGAAGGAGTTCTTGATAAATATCGTTTTGAAACCATGCGCCTTGTCGACGGTGCGCTCACTCGCCCGACAGGACGCCATGAATACGTCCATGTAGGCTCGACGGCGGCACTCCCTGTTGCCGACATCCTCGCTAGCCACACCCTATACCTTCATAAAGCTAACCATTTTTTGAGTATACCTATCGCACTTCAAATTTAGGCATTAGCGTATGGAGGCGTTGGGGTGTTCGGCAAAGGCTTTGGCAGCATGGATGCTGTCATAGAGCCTACATGGACGTATTCACGGCGTCCTTTGACGGGCACCCCGACGCCGAAATTTGACTAGCAAAGGGTATATAAAGGGAGTAGTCAATAAAGCCAGCAATTCCCAGTTTGAGCAGTTTCGCCGATTTTAGGGTGTGGGGTATGCCTGTCGAGGAACGCCGTAAACCCATCCATGGGGGCTTGGCGGCAGCTAAGCGCCAAGGATGGTGTGAATGCAGATTTTGCAGGAGCAAAAATCTGCTCCTGCTGCCGACATCCTCGCCAAGCATACCCCACACCCTTTTTGATCTCCAAATTGGGAATTGCTGCAATAAAGCTAATTGATTCATGGGAGAAAACCAAATTACTATAGAATGGTCGAATGATTGTATTTACTTGTAACAATGGAAAAATACGTTGATGGCCTCGTTAAATAATAAGCTTATTGCTAAACCGGTGTTGCAAATAGAACAGGAAAATAACTTATCTTCTATTAATCTCAAAGGTTCATGGAACTTATTAGCAATCAACGAAAGCCCCTCTATTACTCGAGATCTTAAAGGACTGCAATATAATTCGGATTGCATATGGCGCCTTGATGAGGTTGAGGCGCTCGATACTGCGGGGGCTTGGCTGATATGGCAAGCATGGGGAGAGGAGTTTCCAAATCAAGTAGAAATGAGACCGGAGCATAAGCGCTTATTCGATCGCTGGAAAACCTTTAGCTATGCACGGCCGGAAGAAGCACAGAAAAGTTTGGTACAAATTTTCAAAGACTCAAATAAAGTCATTTTGGCTTTTTATAGGCATGTCTTTAATGGCATTATTTTGCTTGGGCAATTATTGCTCGACACAGTATATCTATTCAGATCACCGAGCAAAATACCTTGGCCGGAAATATCAATGACGATATATAGTTCCGGTGTAAAGGCACTTGGCATCACCGCGTTAGTTGGCTTTTTGATTGGTATTGTTCTTAGTTATTTGTCGGCACTTCAGTTGCAAGCCTTCGGTGCGGAAATCTACATTATCAATATTTTGGGGATGAGTATTATTCGAGAGTTGGGGCCTTTGTTAGCGGCTATTTTAGTGGCAGGCCGATCAGGGTCTGCATTAACCGCCCAAATAGGAATCATGCGCGTTGCAGAAGAATTAGATGCATTGTCCTCGATGGGAATTTCGCATTCGCTACGAATCATTTTTCCGATAGTAGTGGCGTTAACAGTAACTTTACCGTTATTGACGGTATGGACAAATGCGGCCGCTCTTTTAGGTGGTATGGTGTCGGCTTGGCACACGCTCGATATAAGTATGCAACAGTTTGTGCAGAGACTGCCTGATTCCGTACCTTTGGTTAATGTATTTATTGGAGTAGGCAAGGCTGCGGTATTCGGCATGTTAATAGGAATGATAGCCTGTCACTATGGATTTCATATTAAACCGAATTCGGAAAGTTTAGGGAATGAAACAACCAATTCCGTTGTCGCTTCAATTACTGTAGTGATCATGGTGGACGCGATATTTGCAATTTTATTTATGGGAACGGGAATGCCATGAATGATGTGAACGCAATTCAGATGGAAAATATTTGGACCCAATTTGGTGACAACGTAATTCACGAGAATATCAGTTTCAGTTTACCAAAAGCGGAAATTCTCGGCTTGGTTGGGGCATCTGGAAGTGGAAAAACCACATTAATGCGTGAAATGATCGGACTGCAGGCTCCGACCAAAGGACGTGTTATGGTAATGGGGCAGGCCTTAGATTATGAGTCCGGAAATATTTCAGGTCAGATGTTAAGTCAGTGTGGTGTATTGTTTCAAAAAGGCGCTTTATTTAGTTCGTTAAATGTTTTCGATAATATTGCGTTTCCGTTGCGGGAAATTGGTGTCAAGGATTTCGAATGGATATCTCATTTGGTTGCTTTAAAATTAGCTATGGTTGGCTTATCTGCAAAGGATGAACTACTCATGCCAGCAGAGCTTTCTGGGGGTATGATTAAAAGAGTGGCTCTTGCCAGAGCCTTAATTTTAGAGCCCGCGTTATTATTTCTTGATGAGCCGACATCCGGTCTTGATCCCATTGCGAGTCAAGGATTTGTAGATCTATTGTGTGAGCTTCATCATGACTTGGGCTTTACGGTTGTGATGGTCACCCATGATTTAAACGTTTTGAATGATTTGTGTTCAAAAGTGGCTGTGCTGGCGGAAAAAAAATTAATTGCATACGGTCCGTTGGAAGTCGCGCTAAAGTGTAACCATACTTTTGCGAGACAATTTTTTCATAATAAGCACGCTGAGAAAGTTTTTATGAATAGAGAGCATTGTTTTGGGTAGAGATACGCACGCTTTAGCTACCGGTCTTTTTTTACTAACACTGATAATAGGACTAGTCGGCATAGTGTATTGGATCGGTAGCTTTGAAAAAGCACGTGATCTTTATGTGATCTCGACTAGAGACTCAGTAACCGGTTTAAATCCAGAATCTACCGTGTATTACCGGGGGATTGCGGTCGGTAAGGTTTTGACGGTAAATTTCGATCCGAGCGATCCACTGACGATTTTGGTCGAAATTGAGGTGGATAACAATATACGATTTACACGGGGGGGGTTTGCGACATTACGTTTAAAAGGGGTGACAGGGTTAACGCAAATCGATTTACAAGATACGGGAGACAGCGATGAATGGTTGTTACCTGGTGATAGGCCGGAGCAAAGAATTCCGTTGTTGCCATCGTTGACGGATCGTTTATTGAGTTCAGGTGAAGAAATATTAATGAAAGCCGAACAATTGATGATACGTCTAGACCGTGTGTTGAGCGATGAAAATGAAGAGCATGGACGTGAAATTTTGCGTAATCTAAATGTCGTCACTGCGAAAATGCCAAAACTTGAGGATCAGCTGGGTAAGGTATTGGAAAAAATGCCGAATTTAATAGATAGTACGGAGACTACGCTCGGTCAAATCGGTGATTTGACGATTGATTTAAAAGCGGCGGCAAATAGCGTAAAAATGCTTGGAGACCGAGGAGATGCATTGATAACATCGGGAGCGAATGTTGGCGATGTGCTGACGCGGACAACATTACCAAAAGTGCATCAAACAATGAATGAATTACAGTCCACAATGGATCAATTAAAACGAGTTGCTAATATGCTAGAAGCTAATCCTCAAGCATTAATATTAGGGCCGATTAAAACCGAGCCTGCTCCGGGCGAACCGGGATATGAGGAGCCAAAGTGAATGTATCACTGACGAGTTTGTGTTTAATCATGCTGATGCTGATAAGTGGCTGTAGCTATAAAACTAGGCCTGAGGGAGCGGCTTTGCACGACCTTGGGCTTATTGTTCAGCGTAATGCCGAGCAGGCCCCATTAAATGCTGAAGTAACAGCTCCGGAGTGGTTAAGGGATACGAGAATTCACTACAGGCAGCTTTATTTAACCCCTACCATTGTAAAATTTTATAACCTAGACCGATGGATTGCGCAACCGGCCGCTTTATTGGCCAAGCACTTCGCAGCAATTCCAGTAAGCGAGCCGTTAACTGTAAAAGTGCGTTTATTGGATTTTGAACAACGTTTCGACACTCCAGAGCAAGCGCGTTCGGTCGTTGCTTTTGAAGTTGAAGTGTATAAGACGAATGAAAATGCACCAATAGCTCGAAAAGCGTTTCAATTTGAACAAGTCAATATATCGGCCAATGCATTGGGTGCGGTCAATAGTTTTTCTGACTTAATTAGGAAAGCGGTTATTGAAATGACTGTTTGGCTTAATTTTTTGCTAGCCTGATTTCGGGGCGAGACAGAGGGCGTCCTAAATACAGTCTTAGTAACAAACCTTCCGGCACCTTAACGGGGCAAGTCGAAATAGTAAACGCGTTAGTCGATGTCAAAGCGTGTGTGTGGATAATCGGTCATTTCACCTAATTTAGTTAAATAACACAGTTATTACAGCAATTCCGATGGGTATGTAACCAAATCTTTAGTAGCTGAACGCGACTGATCATGCGGTTTTGTTTGTATAGAAAGGGCTTGTCTGAAGCCCAAACTAATAATACACGGCAAATTAAATGCCAAAGTTAGCGGCCAATTGTCGCGCGGCAAAATGCCACATTTTCCTGGTCATCTTTAGTGGATACACTTTACTTCGACTCTTGTATGCACTCTTCACGAGACTAGAGTTGAATCCTTCCTCTTTAATGCGGCCTCCCGGCCGCATCTTTTTTTCGACATCCCGGTTTTAAAAAAAGGTAAGTTATGTCAATTTTCAAAGATCCAGATTTTTTCGATCTCAAACCGCTAGACCTCGAAAACAAAGTGTTTTTGCCAACACGGGAGCTTTACAGTAGTCTGAGCTTGCAATTGAACGAGTTGTATCGACAAATTAAAACGGTTTTGCTCGATTGGCACGCTGAAGTAGCGGTTTCCGCGAAACAATTTTATGCGCATCCGGTCGAGACTGGCTCGCAATGGTATGCTCAAGCCGTTGATTACGGAGCACAGATGTATGCTCAGGTTAACGAGGTTTATTTTCCGAAAGTCGAGTCCATGTATGAACAGACAATAGCCGAAGCGACGCAATTAGGTCGGCAAGCCGGCGAATTATGGCAAGCGTTTTATGATCATCCTCAAGCAACGGTCGCAGCATTGGTCGAACCGGTGACGAATTATACAAATCAAGCGCTTGACGTTGCGGAAGTCTATTTTGTGAGCGTTTATTCAGCGATTCTGGAGTTGTTCGATTTAATGCTTGAACAACCGACTGAAACCTTGGAAGCCGTATATCAAAATGCGTTAGCCGGATTGTTGGACGTTTATTTTCAAATGATTTCATCGTTATTGGCGATGCTGTAAAAAGGATTGCACTCGTAATCAGTTTTCTTGATGATCGCCCACCGGCGCCGCAAACGCATCGGCAACCAATTCGTCGACATTGTCGCCAGTCAAGGATTTAAGAAAGTTTACGAGGTCGTCGATTTCTTTCGAAGTCAAATTCAACGGCTTGATCAACGGATCGAGAGTTTCGTTGGCGATGCCGCCTTGGTTATAAAACTCGACGACTTCCTTTAATGTGGTTAACGATCCGTTGTGCATGTACGGCGCTGTCAGGCTAATATTGCGCAGCGACGGCGTCTTGTAGTGCCAACGGTCGTCAGGATTCTGGGTAACTTCATAGCGGCCGAGATCATTGCTCTTGGTTTCCGAAACCGAATCGATTAATTGCGAATCGATATCGACAAAGACGCCGGGAGCGACCTGGACTCGTTGTGTCTTAGCAGTACTGCGCATTGCTTCGCGATAACCGATGCCGGTGTTATGAAACGCATTGTCGGTGAACAGCGCATGCTTCTTACTGATGCTGTGACAAGACGAGCATTGCGCCTTTCCGGAAAATAGCTTGAAACCGCGTTGCGCGGAAGTGTTCAAGGCTTGTTTGTCGTTGCTGTAATACCAACGGTCGAATGCCGAATTGCCCGAGTTAAGGGTGCGCTCGTAACTCGCGATCGCCATGCCGATTGTTTCGATTGTCGGCCCTTTGCCGAAAGCCTTTTTGAAAAGAGCATTGTATTCGCTATCGTTATGCAATTTTTCGATGACGCTACCGATCGACGGGTTGGCCATTTCATTGTGCGCCAATAGAGGACCCCAAACCTGGTGTTCGAGACTATTTTCGCGTCCATCGTGAAACAATTTGGTGTAATAAGCGACATTGTAAAGTGTCGGACTGTTGCGCTTGACGGTCCGGCCTTCGACGCCGACCGCAGTTTTCATCTCGTTACTGGTAAAGCCTTGTTCGGGAATATGACACATGGCGCATGAAAAGGTATTATTCAGCGACAAGCGGCGGTCGTAAAACAGTTTCCGGCCCAATTGCACTTTCTCCGTCGTCACAGGATTGTTCGCCGGAACCGGCACGGGAGGCAGTCCTTTCGGTGGGTGGTAGACTGTTTTCATCAAGTCAGTCGTTTGACCGGTTCGGTCGTCCAAAGCAATGCTACGAGTCGCATAGTCGCTGCTTTCGTAATTCGATTTATCATCGCCGGGTCGAAAACGTTTGGCGACTTGTTCCGACGTTTTGCCATTGGCGACGACTACCGGTTGCAGTAAGGTCTTCACATCATTGATCAAAGTGTCCGTATGCAAGAACGAAACGCTGTAGATGTTGCGGATTTTTTTGTTTCGGTCGATCAAGTAGACGCGCAAAATATGTGAAAAAGTGCCGGTGAAGCGTCCGTTTTCGTCGTAGACTTTCTGGATGCTTTGCCGATAATTATCGAGAATGGGTCGCAGCTCGGTTTCCGAAGCCGTCGTTAGAAAGCGCCACTCGATATTTTCATCCTGCAGGTGCTCGCCATACTGTTTCATTTTGTCTGGCGTGTCTTGTTCCGGGTTGAAGCTTAACGTCAACAAACGCAGTTGTCGGCTCAATTCGGGGTCCTTTTTAAGCCGGTTTTTGATTTTATGAAATACCCCGGTTGCTAAAGGGCAGCCGTTGACGTCGCTGCACGTCGAATAAATAAAACTGAGTAGCACGATCTTATCGCCCATCAGTTGATGCAAGTTAATAGTTTGGCCTTGTTCGTCGAGAATTTTACCGTCTGCGGCTTTTCCGAGCGCCGGTAACAGATAGCTGCCGACGGCCGGGAGTTCGTATTGCAGCGCGCCATAACCTGGCGCAAGCGTTTCGTTGTCGGCCTTGACCGAAAAGACCGCTACGCTCGACAGCAAAATGACGATGGTAAACAAATGTTTCATGACGTCGCTCCGGCGAATCGATGGGAACAGAGAGCGGCGGAAGCCGCTGTCAATAGAAAAAGCGGCCGAAGCCGCTCATTGGGGCTATTGATATTTTGTGAGCAGGTCGGGCTGCTGGCTGTTGCTGCTATAAAGAGAATATGCACCGAACCGCATTTGATGCGCACGGCCTAACTTTTCCTTGATGAAATCGATCGCGAACTGTTCTTTTAGTTGCTTTCCATCCCAGTGATAAAGCTTGAAGAATTGCTCGTTATCGTCGCCTTTTTTATCCCAGTTGGCCAATAGAGAAGACGTATAATAGAGACGTTTGCCGTCCCAGCTTGACGACACCATATTGACTTGGGCGCCGATTTTTTGTTCGTAAACTTGTTTCGGGTTGAACGGATCGCTAATGTCGAAACCTCGAGTCTTCCCGTCCATAAAGGTATTGACCCATAATGTTTTGTCGTCGCTCGAAATAGAGATGTCGACCGGCAACGGGATTTTTGAAGGATCGCCGATATCGGCAACGGCTTTCGCTTGCCATTCGCCTGCTTGGTCTTCGTAAATCAACCAGATTTTCGATGTTAGTGCTGTGCTGGTAAAACAGTAATTATTATTGGCCCCCCATGCGCAACGAAGTTCCAGAGGCGCACCGGTAACGTCGAAGACTTTTTTCGGTTTGCGCGCATGCAGGTCCCATTGCACGACGGTATTGCCGAAGCGTTTCATCGCCTCGGGGTCGTTCAGCATCTTGCCGAAATCCATCATGTAATTGGACCAGCCGGTGAACGACGAGGTGAACATCGCATTGCGTCTAGGCAACACGCGCACGTCGTAGCCATAACCGTCGGCATAGTTTCCAGTCTTGACCGCGCCGCGCAGGTCGCTGTCGGTCGGATGCCAATGAGTCGCGAGATATTCTCCTTCGTTGGTGTATTCGACTAAGGCGGTTCTGCCGCCGTGATCCTTGTTATTCGACAGACCGGTGATCAGCATGCGACCGGGCAAGGCATAGGTCGTATGCGGGCCGACTACGCCACCGCTTTTCGCGACGAAATCGCTGATGACCTTCGTTAATTTGGGTTTAGCCGGGTCGCTGTGAACATCGAAAATAAAAACCTTATTGGTATCGAGGCCGCCAGCCCACAAGTACTGTCGATCATCGGTAAAACCGGAATGATGTGCCTCATTGCGACCGCCGACCGACAGCGAGTTGACGACTTTGCCGTAGTTCTTGGACTTAGGATTTACATCGACCGTGACCAGTTTGTCCTGTTCGTCACCGACACCTTCCATGCCGAGCGTCCAGATATAGACAAAGTCCTCCTGTCCGACGATTTTGGCCATATAAGGCGACATGCAGGTTTCATCGGCTTGAGCAGACTGAATGCCAAGGCTGCTGATCATGATTGTTGAAGCGGCAAACAGGGCTGATTGAGTTAGTTTGCCAAGAAGATTTCGGTTTTTGCTTTGTGATTTCATAGTATGCACTCTCTTATAATTATCTGAGTAATAGTGAGTTTTCGCTAGGTGGACTGGCTACCTCCTTTGGCTTATAGTGTTTCAGGGGTGATAAAGTGCTTATGCTTCGGCAGTGGTTGGATCGATAATCGTCTTGATTTGGCTGATACGATTAGCAGGGAATGATCCTTGTTGAGCGTGTTCCCGAATAGCCGTTTCGTCCGGAGCGATATAAACACAATAGACTTTATTATCGGTTACATAACTCTCAATCCATTGAATTTTCGGCCCCATATCCTGAAGAATGGAACATGATTTTTGAGCAATACCTTGAAGGTCTTCGCTTGTCAACGATCCGGCGTTGGGGATTTCTCGTTCGATAATGAATTTAGGCATGTGTTTCTCCAATTAAAAAATGACTGGTCGTCTCTGTAGAGATTGAAAAAAAATTAGGCTTTGAAATAGCCCTCCAACAAATTCCGGCAGCATTGCTTTAAGGGTTCCGAGGACTGCTCGATTTTCATTCGAAGTAGTGCGCCTTGCCAGGTATTGAGTAATAAATCGGCCATTTCCTCGGCCGTCAAATCCGATCGAACGGTTCCTTCTTGCTGCGCTTGGGCAAGTGCCGAACGCATGATGTTGCGATAACGAGTCACCGCGGATTGCAATGCCTTTTGGCATATTTCGCTGGTGTCGCCGATTTCTCCCATGAGGTTGCCAAGCAGGCAACCGCCTTTGAAGTTTTGTTTTTCGGTTTCGGCAATTAACTCGTGGTAATAACGTTTTAACGCAGATAGGGCGTCGCCATTCGAATGTTCCAAATAGGTGTCAAGCTGTTTAATAAATGGTTCAATGTAATGCTGAATGACCTCCGCGCCGAAATTTTCTTTACTGCCGAAATAGTTGTAAAAAGAACCTTTTGGTATTTTAACGGCATCCAAAATTTCTTTAAGTCCGGTACCATGATAACCCTGCTCCATCAATAGCTTTACGCCTTGATTGAGTAGATTATCTCGGTTGATTTGTTTTTGCGATATTTCGATCATGGGAAAATAATACGACCGGTTGTCTTAACTGTCAATAATAAAAATCAATCATTAATTTTGGGATTTATCAGAGGTCTTGCTAATATTTTGTCGAGTACAGGCGAAGGACGGAAAATATACCTTTCGAGCAGCCCTGTTTTCGTTTTTTAAAACCCTCTCCCATGTCGGTAGAGAGTGCATATTGGCGAAAATTGAAGTGCGAAAGGTATGCTTCGTCGTGAAGGTTTCAATTCAAAATAATAGGAAAAATCTAAATGAGCGAACAGGAGTCAAATGGAGGGTCTGGCAACATAGAGCAGGACGGAAAGAGTATGCATCCATTAATCAAGTTAGGCATACTCTCGGTCGGCTCTAAGGTTGGTGCGGAAATCATTCTCAAACTCGCGAAGCACCCTGTGCTGTTAATGGCGATGGGTATCGGTAGCGGGCTATATATTAACAAGCACCGCAAAGATATTCTCGAAGCCGCGCAGCAGCTAAAAGATCAGGGGTTGGCGATAGTTAAGAAAAAAGATTGATCCTAAAAAGAGCAGTTGACATGGGTTGTAGACCGTTCGTGCTGAGCCGAGTCGAAGCATGAAGGGTCTACAACACTTTCACCGGCTTGGTGAAGTCTCAAACTGCTCTTTTTAGGTTGATGCATCTGTGGTACCGGATTAAATGTATTGCCGGGTTCCGAACAAGGACGTGCCGATTCTGACCATTGTGGATCCTTCTGCAATCGCCGCGTTTAAGTCGTTACTCATCCCGAATGAAAACGTATCGAGTTCAGGATGCTTGAGTTCGGAAACCGCTTCATAGAGCAATCGGTAGGGTTCTCGTTGCAAAGAAAAGTCGCTTTGCGGTGCAGGTACCGCCATAACCCCTCTTAGACGGAGACTCGGAAGGGCTTTAACTGCGTCGACCAATTCCGAAAGATCATTCAGAGCAATGCCTGATTTGCTGCTTTCATGGCTGATGTTGACTTGCAAACAAATATTCAATGCCGGTAAATTGGCCGGGCGTTGTTCACTAAGCCGCTGGGCAATTTTGAACCGGTCTACGCTATGAACCCAGGCAAAATGGCGGGCGATGAGCTTGGTCTTATTGGATTGAATCGGGCCGATGAAATGCCAGGTGATATTGTAAGCCCCGAGCTCTTGTTGCTTGGATCGCGCTTCTTGAGCATAGCTTTCCGCGAAATGGCGTTGGCCGGAAAGATAGGCGAGGATAATGTCCGAAGTAGGTTTAGTCTTGCTGACGGCAAGTAAGCGAACACTTCCCGGTAAGCGTTCGAAGTCGATCTCGGCTTGTCTGATTTGGGTTCGAACGGATGCGATTTGTTGAGCAATTGCGAACATAAGCACAATTTAGATGATAAAAAACCGCTATTAAACAGCAGCCCTTTCAAAAAGCAAAGACTTAGGCTAAGGTTATCTAGTGTTTCTATTTTTATTAGCCGCTTGAGAATCGTATGGATATTGCTGAATTATTGACTTTTTCCGTTAAAAACAATGCATCGGATTTACATTTATCGGCTGGTTTGCCGCCGATGATTCGAGTGGACGGCGATATCCGGCGTATCAATATTCCTGCCTTGGAGCATAAAGAAGTTCATGCTTTGATTTACGACATCATGAACGACAAACAGCGCCGCGATTATGAAGAATTTCTTGAAACCGACTTTTCTTTTGCATTGCCGGGCGTTGCAAGGTTTCGTGTCAATGCATTCAATCAGGATCGAGGTGCGGGGGCTGTTTTTAGAACAATTCCTTCGAAGGTGTTGAGTTTAGAGGATCTAAATGCGCCAAAGTTTTTTGAAGAAGTTACGCGCAAACCGAGAGGTTTAATACTGGTAACCGGACCTACCGGGTCGGGTAAATCGACGACGCTCGCGGCGATGATCAACCATATCAACACCAATGATTATGCACATATCTTAACCGTTGAGGACCCGATCGAGTTCGTACATGAAAGCCAAAAATGCTTGATCAACCAACGCGAAGTCCATCGCGATACTTTAGGGTTCACCGAAGCGTTGCGTTCCGCATTGCGGGAAGACCCCGATGTTATTCTAGTGGGCGAAATGCGCGATTTGGAAACGATACGATTGGCACTAACTGCGGCGGAAACCGGTCATTTGGTTTTCGGCACGTTGCATACCACGTCGGCCGCGAAAACGATAGACCGCATTATCGACGTGTTTCCGGCGGCTGAAAAAGACATGATCCGCTCAATGTTGTCGGAATCGTTGCAAGCGGTTATTTCGCAAACCTTGCTGAAAAAAGTCGGAGGAGGACGTATCGCGGCGCATGAAATCATGGTCGGGACTGCTGCCATTAGAAATTTGATTCGCGAAGCGAAAGTTGCGCAAATGTATTCGGCGATACAAACCGGGCGCAAGGAAGGCATGCAGACCTTGGATCAAAATTTGAAAGAGATGGTTGAAAAAGGGTTAGTGGCTTCAAAAGTCGCCATGATGAAAGCGGTCAACAAAGACATGTTCAGATAAAGGTGGCGATATGGATGAATTTAAGCGACTACTTGAGTTAATGGTCCAGCAAAAGGCCTCCGATTTATTCATCACAGCGGGACGCCCGCCCACGATAAAAGTCGACGGTAAGTTGATCGAGGTATCCAAAACGATGCTTAACAACGATCAATCTCGAGCCATTGTCATGAGTGTGATGACGCAACGGCAAAAAGACGAATTCGATAATACCAAAGAATGTCAGTTTGCGATTGCCTTTCCTAAGCTCGGCCGATTTCGGGTGAGTGCGTTTACTCAGCGAGATGCGGCGGGAATGGTGTTGAGACGTATTGAGACCCATATTCCTGATGCCGAAGATCTGCATTTGCCGCCGGTTTTAAAAGATATGGTCATGAACAAGCGCGGACTGGTGTTGTTTGTCGGCGGGACGGGAACCGGTAAGTCGACTTCACTGGCGTCGTTGATCAAATACCGAAACCAAAACAGCAGCGGTCATATCATTACCATTGAAGATCCGCTCGAGTTTTTGCATCCGCACTTGGGGTGTATCGTTACGCAGCGTGAAGTCGGCATGGACACCGAGTCCTATGAAGTCGCACTTAAGAATACCTTGCGCCAAGCGCCCGATGTCATCCTGATCGGTGAGGTTAGAACCCGTGAAACGATGCAAAATGCGATTACGTTCGCCGAAACCGGACATTTATGTATAACGACCTTGCATGCGAACAATGCCAATCAGGCATTGGATCGGATTTTGCATTTTTTCCCGGACGAAATGCATAATCAATTATTTATGGACTTGTCGTTGAATTTGCGAGGCATTGTCGCGCAGCAGTTGATTGCCCGTGCCGATGGCAAAGGGCGCTATCCCGCGGTTGAAATTTTGTTGAACACACCCTTGGTTTCCGACTTGATTCGTAAAGGCGAGGTTCACAAACTTAAGGAATTAATGAAGAACTCGCGGGAACATGGGATGCAGACCTTCGATCAAGCGCTTTACGATCTCTATACCGCCGGAAAAATTAGCTATGAGGATGCCTTGAACTCTGCTGATTCAAGAAACGAAGTACGCTTGATGATTAAGCTGGGTGCCGAAGACTTAGGGACTTTAGTCAATGAAAATATGCATTTAAAAGAAGACGAAGACGAACATTCTCGTTTTTAATTCAATCATTTTTTACGCGCTTCACTTATCGTTTCATAAGCCTTTGTAATT
The DNA here is from genome assembly GCF_005931095.1 of Methylotuvimicrobium buryatense. Lineage (GTDB taxonomy): Bacteria > Pseudomonadota > Gammaproteobacteria > Methylococcales > Methylomonadaceae > Methylotuvimicrobium > Methylotuvimicrobium buryatense. Next base: position 148,411 of record NZ_CP035467.1, read on the forward strand.
TTTTGCGTTTTTTCCTTGGCTAAGGTCATCATTTCTTCGGGGAGACCTTTCGCAACTAGTTTATCCGGATGATGTCGGCTGATTAGGCGGCGATAAGCTTTTTTAATATCGCTATCGCTGGCATTGGGGCGAACGCCGAGGACCTCATAGGCAGTGGCTAAGTTATCCTCTTTTTTAATCGATTGATATTGCTGTCGATGTTGACTGCCATAGAGCCGATATTGCGCTAGAATTTGCAATTTGATGCGCTCGTAATCAAACCGCGATAAACCGAGTATTCCGCAGATCTTGATCAACAGCTTATCCTTGGCCTCGTCCAAATGGCCGTCGGCCATCGCGGCTTGAAGTTGAATCTCTAAAAACATGCGGATTAAGTCGGTTCGTCTCTGGCACTCGTGACGAAATTGACGAAGCGCATCGTCAAGGGGAAAGTCTTTGCTTTTGCCTTGTTGAAACAGTTTGATGGCGGTCGAGCGCAAGTTGGCCGATAAACCCATTTCGTCCATTACGCGTTTAGCCAGATCGATTTCCGCTTGAGAAACGCGCCCGTCCGCTTTGGCGATGTGGCCCATTACCGAAAAAGTCGCGGTAAAAAAAGCGGTTTGTATGCGATGTTTATCGCCGGGGCTCAAGCTCTCGTCGAAATCGAATGCCTCCAAGCCGGAATCGAAATGATGGCCGACCGATGCCCCTAGTATAGCCCCAAGCGGACCGCCCAATAGAAATCCGAAGGCGCCGCCCAAGAATTTTCCCAACCAACTCATTGCCAGACATCCCGTAATTCGAAAATAAATGCTATTGTATGCGATTTGATATTAACTTCTTAGAACGAGGTATTATGAACGCTCCGGCTGTTCTTTACGAATCATCTTTGTCGCAATTGACGCTGCGTGCTCGCGGAAAAGTCCGTGATATTTACGACATAGACGATAAACACATGTTGATCGTCACGACCGATCGCCTATCGGCTTTCGATGTGATATTGCCGGACCCGATTCCGGAAAAAGGGCGGGTTTTGACATCGGTTTCGAATTTTTGGTTTAGCAAATTGAAACACATCTTGCCGAATCATTTAGCCGGCGTTTCTTTGGCCGAAGTGCTTACCGATCCGCAAGAGCTCGCCCAGCTGGAAGGAAGGGCGGTTGTAGTCAGAAAATTGAAACCGCTACCGGTCGAAGCGATTGTACGCGGATATATCATTGGCTCGGGTTGGAAAGATTATCAACAAACCGGTCATATTTGCGGCATTCGTCTTCCCGAAGGTTTACAGCAGGCACAGCAATTGCCCGAACCGATCTATACCCCGTCCAGCAAAGCCGCTGTCGGCGATCATGATGAAAATATAACGTTTGCGAAAACGGTTGAATTGATGGGGCCAGAACTCGCCGAAAAAGTGCGTGAGGCCAGTTTGGCCCTCTACCAAGAAGCGGCGAATTATGCCAAGGAAAGAGGCATAATTATTGCCGATACCAAATTCGAATTCGGCACCGACGACGCCGGCGTCTTATATTTGATCGATGAAGCGCTAACGCCCGACTCATCGCGCTTTTGGCCCGCCGATCAATACCAAGTCGGTATTAGCCCGGCCAGTTTCGATAAGCAGTATGTACGCGACTATTTAGAAACCTTGGACTGGAATAAAAAGCCGCCGGCACCATCATTGCCCGAGGAAGTTATTCGGAAGACGACCGAAAAATACCTGGAAGCGGAGACAAAGTTAATCGGTTCAAAGAGTTAATGCGCAGCCTTAGATGTTTAGCGTTTATGACCGGGGAGACTCTTTCTGGACGATTGATACATCCGTGTATTATAACTCTCTTTGCGGGTCGCCTTTTTTAGTCTACTTTTTAAAAAGTATATAGATAAAAATTATTTGTCATATCAACCCATGCTCGGCAAACGAGTAGGGTAAGCCGTCGCCGATGATAAAATGATCGAGAACCCGAATGTCGAATAAAGCCAAGGCTTGCTTGAGTTTGTCGGTTATGTGGCGGTCGGCTTGGCTGGGTTCGCTGATTCCGGAGGGGTGATTGTGTGCGAATATAACGGCGGCGGCGTTGTGCTGTAAAGCGGCTTTGGCTACTTCTCTAGGATACACAGAGGCGCTGTCTATAGTGCCTCGGAACAATTCTTCGAGCTTTAAAACACGATGTTGGTTATCGAGAAACAAGCAAGCGAATACCTCATAACTGTATCCTCTTAATTGCGCGCTGAGATAAGCTCGGGTAATGTCGGGGCTGGTCAAGGCGTCACCGCGTTGTAGAATTTCACAAAAATGCCTTCTAGCCATTTCTAAAACGGCTTGCAGTTGCGCGTATTTGGCGGGTCCTAAGCCGACACTTTGACAAAAACGTTCCAGGTCGGCATCGAGCAGCGCCTTTAAAGAACCGAAGTCGTTCAGTAAGTCTCTGGCTAAATCGACAGCCGATTTTCCAGGCGTTCCGGTGCGCAGAAATATTGCGAGCAATTCCGCGTCGGTAAGCGCGTTTGAGCCTTTTTGTAATAATTTTTCCCGAGGTCGTTCATCCGCCGGCCAATCTTTGATTGCCATTGATTACCCAAGTTAGGTCAAAGATATCAAGCATAGAAGAAATTTACTATACTTGCCATAATATCCAATTTAATTTTCTATCGGTACAACTATTAATAAGAAGCGAATATTACTAGCAGTTTGCGGCGGAATCGCGGCCTACAAGTCTGCAGAGCTCATCCGGCTCTTGAGAAAACACGGGTGTGAAGTTAGAGTGGTGATGACTCGGTCGGCGATGGCCTTTATCACTCCGTTGACTTTGCAAGCCTTATCCGGAAACCCTGTGCATATTGATTTGTTGGACTGTGATCAAGAACACGCAATGGGACACATCAGCTTGGCGCGCTGGGCGGATTGCATCGTGATTGCTCCGGCGACCGCAAATATGATCGCAAAATTGAGCCATGGCTTGGCCGACGATTTAGTCTCCACGTTGGTGTTGGCCGCCGGGTGTCCTCTTTATTTGGCGCCGGCAATGAATCGTGTCATGTGGCATAAAGCCGTTACTCAGGAAAATATAGAGCGCTTAGTCGGCCAAGGAGCGCAATTCATCGGGCCGGAAGTCGGCAGTCAAGCTTGCGGCGAAACAGGTTTAGGGCGTATGTCCGAGCCGGAAGCGATCATGCAGTGTTTAATGGCAAATACTGCGCAAGCGGTTTTACAGAGTAAAAAGATTTTGATTACAGCCGGCCCTACACGGGAACCTCTCGACCCAGTTCGCTATATTACGAATCGCAGTTCCGGAAAAATGGCTTATGCGCTTGCCCATGCGGCCTTGGCAATGGGAGCTGAAGTCACTTTGGTTAGTGGGCCAGTCGCATTGTCAGCACCCGATGGCGCGCGTCTGATACAGGTTGAAACTGCCGCGCAAATGCATGAAGCGGTCATGACGAGTGTTCAATCGGCCGATATTTTTATCGCGGCGGCGGCAGTCGCCGATTACAGTCCGGTTAGTGTTAATGATAAGAAAATAAAAAAACAAAATGACGAGGTCGTCATTTTGTTACATAAAACCCGTGATATTTTAGCCGATGTTTCGAAGTTGACGCATAACAGACCTTATACGGTAGGTTTTGCCGCCGAAACGCACGATTTGGAGCGATATGCTCAAGACAAGTTAATTCGAAAGAATTTGGATATGGTTGCGGCCAATTGGGTTGGTAAAGATAAGGGCGGGTTCGAAAGCGATCTAAATGCCCTGTCTGTCTTCTGGCATGGTGGCGGCGTAGATTTGGCCATGACCGATAAAAAACAACTCGCACGGCAGCTAATGAGCTTAATCGCTGAGAAAATCAATGAAAAAAATACAATTAAAAATTCTGGATGAACGATTGGGTAAGGATATTCCTCTGCCTGAATACGCCACTACCGGTTCGGCCGGTTTGGATTTGAGGGCCTGTTTGAGAGAATCGGTCGAATTGAAGCCTGGCGACAGTATCTTGATCCCCACCGGCATTGCGATTCATATTGCCGATAATACTATGGCGGCAATCATCCTGCCTCGCTCGGGATTAGGGCATAAACACGGAATCGTTTTGGGTAATCTCGTGGGATTGATCGATTCGGATTATCAGGGACAGATTTTCGTATCTTGTTGGAATCGTGGACAGACCGCATTTATCGTTAATGTCGGGGAAAGAATCGCACAAATGATTTTCGTGCCTGTCGAACAGGCGCAATTCGAGTTGGTCGACGCGTTTGATGAAAGTGCTCGAGGTGAAGGTGGTTTCGGACATACCGGGCGACATTAAATTGATAGGGGACATTTGATGGAGCGTATATTCTTACCGCTGTCGATCATTGCGGCATTTGTGGTGCTATTGACAGGAGGAGCGATTTATTGGGCTAATGACTCCAGCATCAAGGAAGCTAAGCATGATTCAGCAATGGCTCTGGCTGCCGGTACCGCATTAGGTATTTCAAAACAAATCGAACAATTGGCTAGCGCAATCGACAAAATGGCTCGAGATCCGACTGTAATAGAGGCAATGGAAAACAGAGACAGGGGCCGGATTCGAGCGTTAGAAGCACAATTGGAAAAATATTTGCCGGGCGCATTAAAGATCAGATTATTGCTGCCAGGCATAAACGATTTGGATACCGAACATGTTCCGCACATGGGCTTTGCCGATTTGGACATGGTTAAGGAAACCTTTAGCGGGAATCCTCAACCCTTGATTCAAGGGGAGGGTGCTAACCGGCATCTTGCGATAACGGCTAGAATTGAAGAAAGCGGCCGCGTGGCGGGTGTCATATTGGCCAGTTTGAGTTATGACTTTATTAATAACAGCATTAAGCCTAGCTCTATCGGCAATCAGTTGATTCAATTGAGGCAGGGTGACTTCGAGTTGGCAGCGGTTGGAAACCGAGCGCTTATCGGCGATGCTGCTAGTGTGCAGATGCCTGTTGCTCACACGGCATGGCAAGTTCAGGTTTGGTATCAGATAGGGGGGAGCTCTTCGGATGTAGGGTTGATTGCGGCAATTATGTTAATAGCGGTGCTGTTGGTTTGTCTTGCGTTTTTTGTAGGCTATCGGAAAAGTGCCAATATTTTAAGCCACGACCAAAGTATTGTTTTAAAAGCCGTCAAGGATCTAATGACCGGAAATGCGTATGGTAATTATCCGGTAAATTTGAGTGAGATGAGTGTCATTATTTCCACACTGGTACAATTCAAGCGAGTATTGGATCATCAAGGAGACGACGTCGTTGCGATTGCTAATGAAAGCGAAGCCGATTTTGACGGATTTTTTGAAGAATCCGATTTTGCGATTGAAGAAATTGTTGAAAACGCTAAAGCAGGCGATGCCGAAACCAGTCCAGTCTCAATGCCGGATGTCGATTGGGATATGCCGTTACCAGAAGCGAAACCAACTCCGGTTCCCGAGCAGCCAAAACCCTCCCCTATTTCAAAAGCGACGGCACCGTTGCACGAGGGGAGCGGAGAAGTATTTAGAGCCTATGATATACGGGGCGTGGTCGGCAAAACGCTGACAACCGAACTGGCTTATGATATTGGCCGCGCGTTTGGTACGGAAGTGAGAAAAGCGGATTGTAACATTGTCGTGGTCGGACGTGATGGGCGCCATTCCAGTCCCGAATTGGCGGATGCCGTGATCAATGGCATTGTTTCGACAGGGCGGGATGTCCTCGATTTGGGCATGGTGCCGACACCTATTCTGTATTTCGTTACGCAACATACCGAAGGACGGACCGGGTTAATGATTACCGGGAGTCATAATCCGGCAGAATACAACGGCATGAAAATGGTGATTAAGGGTGAAACCTTGGCAGGGCAGCGTGTCGCGAAGCTTAAAAACATCATCGATAAACAAGATTATGCCGTTGAGGTAGGCGGTACGGTCGACCAGAACAGCATGTTTGTTAATGAATACATCGGTATTGTCGCCGAAGATGTACATTTGGTCAGGCCGATGAAAATCGTATTGGATTGTGGGAACGGCGTGGCCGGAGATATTGCACCGATACTGTTTAAGACGCTGGGTTGCGAAGTCGTCGAATTGTTTTGCGATGTCGATGGCAGTTTTCCCAATCACCATCCGGATCCAAGCGTTCCGGAAAATTTGGAAGACTTAATTGCTGCGGTACAACATTATGAAGCGGACATCGGCATCGCTTTCGACGGTGATGGAGACCGTCTTGGGGTGGTCGATTCAAACGGCAAAATTATATGGCCGGATCGGCTGATGATGCTGTTTGCCAAGGATGTCTTGGCAAGAAAGCCCGGTGCGCAGATTGTTTACGATGTTAAATGCTCTAGGCATTTGGCCGAGCAGATCGCCAAATACGGCGGTCGAGCCTTAATGTGGAAAACCGGCCACTCTTATATGAAGGCAAAAGTCAAAGAAACCGGTGCTAAATTAGCTGGAGAGATGAGCGGGCATATCTTTTTTAATGACCGATGGTACGGGTTTGATGACGCTTTATATTCAGCGGCGCGTCTAATTGAGATTTTGTCCTCGGATGCCAGAACCAGTGCCGAAATTTTTGCCGAGTTTCCGGAAAGCCTTAATACACCGGAATTGCTCGTTTCAATGAAAGAGGGCGAAAATTTTGACTTTATTGAACGGTTATTTGCCAAGGCCGATTTCAAAGATGGGAAAATCACCAACATCGATGGATTACGGGTCGATTTTTCCGATGGTTGGGGGCTAGTTAGAGCATCGAATACCACGCCTTCATTAGTGGTCCGTTTCGAAGCCGATAGCGAGCAAGCGATGCGCCGAATTCAAAAGGAGTTCAAGACATTGATCGCGAGTATCGAGCCACAGCTAGTTTTACCTTTTTAATCAATGGATAAAGAATACATGAAAAACAAAGCCGCGCATCAGATTGCGCACGTTCTGATCGAAGCCTTACCTTATATTCGCCGTTTTAAAGATAAAACGGTCGTCGTCAAATACGGCGGCAATGCGATGATCGATGAATCGCTAAAAAACAGTTTTGCGCAAGATATTGTCATGATGAAACTGGTCGGTTTAAACCCCATCGTCGTACATGGCGGCGGCCCTCAAATAGGGGACTTACTGAAACGGCTCGGAAAAACCTCAGAGTTTATTGACGGCATGCGTGTAACCGACAGCGAAACGATGGATGTTGTTGAAATGGTATTGGGCGGCTTGGTGAACAAAGAGATCGTTAATCTGATAAACCGGCATGGCGGCAAAGCGGTTGGCTTGACCGGTAAGGACGGCGACTTTATTCGCGCCAACAAGATCAAAATGAAAAAAAATGCGATCGAAGCGCAAGAGCCTGAAATCATCGATTTAGGTCATGTGGGAGAGGTCAGTAGTATCGATCCGGCGGTACTGTCGATGTTGAATCACAGTGATTTTATTCCAGTGATTGCTCCGATCGGCGTGGGCGACGATGGGCATTCCTATAATATCAATGCCGATTTGGTCGCCGGCAAGGTTGCAGAAGTCTTGAAAGCCGAAAAATTGATTTTGTTGACCAATACCGCAGGCATTCTCGATAAGCAACAAAATTTGCTGACCGGTCTCTCGTTAAAGGATGTAGACGACTTGATTGAAGACGGTACGATTTCCGGCGGTATGATACCGAAAACCCGCTGCGCAACCGATGCGCTGAAAGGAGGGGTCTCTAGCGTCCATATCATCGACGGGCGCGTCGAGCATGCAGTATTGTTGGAGCTGTTTACCGACCAGGGAGTGGGGACCTTATTATTCAGTCGACCGAGATAAGGCGTCGTTAATATAAGGTCTAAACGCGGACCGGATATCGCTGACTCGCTGACTCGCGCATAACTCGCGGCCTAATGAAGAGTCTCGGCAACGAATATCGAGAAAAAGTTGATAGTCGACATCGCTAATCGCGATTTTTGATAATGATAAGCTTAAGTCGGAATCTTTAGACGGCGAGCGGGTCATGATCAACTTGTCGGTGTCGATATCCGGGCCGGTCGTTGAATGAAAAGTGACGAAAGTTCGAGCAATTTCCCACGCCTGGTTACATTGATGATCGTTCTCGCAATAAAACAATCCTAATTCGTTGGCTTCCTTAATGCTAGGAATTTTATGTTGTTTCGGTTGCGTATCGGTCCTGGATTGAGTCAAAAATAAATAGCGCTCGACGTCGGCATCGTCCTCTTTTTTTACTTGGTTCAACGTTTCCATTTGTCGACTGATCGCTATTTCGGTTTGTTGAATTTGCTCTTGGGTCGACCGGATATCCTTCAATAGCGACTCGGGGACGCGTTGAGCATTTCTTTCGAATGCTGCGGCTTTTCTTTGTTGTCCGGATAGCTGACTCTTGAGCCGGTTTAAGTTGCCTTCCGTCGCCCTGATTTGGGCTTCCATAGTGCGAGTCTTATTTTTGATCGACAACAATAAATCGTCTATGTTGCGGAAAGTGCTTAGTAAAACCCTATCATAGGTTTGTTGTTTTTGAATGATTTTTTCCTGCGCCTCACGAAGCTCGTTAAGTCTTTGATCCAATTCTAGCTCTTCTTTTGTTTTGGCTTTTTCAATGACATCGATTACCCTGCCTCGCTGGTTTAACGCTTCGCGGCGATGCTTTGCGTGTTCCGGCGGGACTTGGTCTGAAAAATAAGTATTGCCTTGGTCGTCAACCCAGCGGTACATTTTTTTTGCATGGATCGAGGGCGCATGACATAGAAGTAGTGTGACTGCGGCAATGTTAAGGTATTTTCGTAGTAAGGCAATCGGCATAGGCGGCTACAGCAACAGCTGATCAAAAGAAGAATAAGACGATTATTATTATAAATATGCCAGGATGGCGTATTTTCCCCTATGCAAGGCGCAAAAAAGAGCGTTAAGCGAAGCTATGTAACCATTTTGAGCGCGGTAGATAGGCAAAAAATCAGGCATACGGTATATTTTTCGCCGGAAATCAGCTAAGTATATAACGTAAGTGAATCGTATGCAGCGATGAGTCGTTGTTAACAGCAATTCCCAGTTTGAGCATTTTCGCCGATTTTAGGGTGTGGGGTATGCCTGTCGAGGAACGCCGTAAACCCATCCATGGGGGCTTGGCGGCAGCTAAGCACCAAGGATGGTGTGAATGCAGATTTTGCAGGAGCAAAAATCTGCCCCTGCTGCCGACATCCTCGCCAAGCACACTCCACACCTTTTTTGATCTCCAAATTTGGAATGGCTGAACAAAACCAGTTCAGCCAATCAGACCGGCTAATTGATGCAAAGGCGGCAAAATAACCATTTTAGCTAGTTGCAATAACACCAGCGCGGCTAGCGGCGATAAATCGACGCCGCCGATATCGGGGATGAATTTACGGCAAGTATCGAGCAGGGGCTCGGTCAAGCTATGTAATATCGACGAGGCGGCATCGAAAGAGCCGGGATTGACCCAGCTTAGAATCGCCCGGGCAAAAATCGCAAAAATAAAAATGTTGAACAGCAACGAAACCAGTTGCGTAAACGATAAAACAATCAATGCGCCAACGCTGATCATGATGCCTTTCAAAAGCAAGATCGAAAAATCGGCAAGCATCTGCAAAGCCATGACCAAAACCAACGAGGAGGTATCGATTTGACCTACCGGTGGAATGAAGCGGCGCATGAGTCGAAGCGGTGGGTGAGTAATTTTGACCAAAAATTGCGATATCGGATTGTAATATTCGGCTTTACACCACTGCAGAAGGAAGCGCAGCATGACGGCCAGAATGTATAACGAAAAAACCGTATCGATTAAAAAAATGACCGGATTAGACATATAATTCGAATCCATCATTGTTCTCCCAATTGTTTGGACATTTCGATCGAGCGGCTATGTGCGGCGAGTACGGCTTTGGCGACCAACTCTCTGAAGCCGCCTTGTTCGAAAGCTTCGATTGCTTGTTCGGTGGTGCCGCCCGGTGAGGTAACGCGTTTGCGTAATTGTTCGGGTGACTCGTTCGATTCGAGTGCGATTTTAGCGGCGCCGAGCGCGGTTTGCTGAATTAGTAAACGGGCCGTGTGTTCCTGCATGCCCAAAGACAATGCGGCTTGTTCCATCGCTTCCATCAGTAAAAAATAATAGGCCGGGCCGCTGCCCGATACCGCAGTAACCGCATCGAGTTCCGATTCTTGATCGACCCACAGCGCAACGCCGACCGAGCGTAGAATATTTTCAGCCAAGTCGCGTTGTTCTTCGTCGACATTCGTATTGGCATGCAAGCCCGTCGCGCCGGTCAACACCAAGGACGGTGTATTGGGCATGCAGCGAACTACGGCGACTTCGGTACCTAGCCAGCGACTCAGGCTCTCTTGAGCGATGCCTGCGGCGATCGATACGACCAGCGGACGCTTATTCTTGATGACGGCCACGCAGTTTTCCGCCACTTCGCGTAGTACCTGGGGCTTGACTGCAAGCACGACGACGTCGACTTCTTCGATGACGGCTTCATTGGCAACGGAAATATTAATATTTAAATTGTTGGCCAGCGTTTTAAGGGCATCTTGATTGACATCCGAAACCCATATTTGGGAAGGTGAGTGGCCGCTGGCAATCAAGCCCGTGATAAGGCTGGAGGCCATATTGCCGCCCCCGATAAATCCGATTTTTTTCGTTTTCATGATGTTGAGATATGGTTTCAAAGGTTACGGTATTTTAACCCGATATGGGGATTGTGTCAGAAATCGCAAGGTCTGTGTAGTTTGTTCATTGACGGTTTTTGTCTTTACGGTACGGCAATGCTATTTATGATCAAGGCGTCTTTATATCCAGTAATTCTCAGTTTGAACATGTTTACGCAGTTTAGGGCGGGGGCATGCCTGTCGAGGAACGCCGTGAGCTCGTCCCTGCCGCCGACATCCTCGCCAAGCATGCTCCACACCAGGGCAAACGCATTAAAACACTATAGAAAATCAGATAGTTAAAATATTCTTTTTTTCCTGGTTAACTATAAGATTTGGTTTGTTTGAAACCTAAATAAGGCTTTGTGTCGCTATCGCGACGCTTATGTGTAGTCGGTTCGCGGACCGACAACCGCGATACTTTTCTTTGCTTGTCCAAAGAAAAGTATCCAAAAGAAAAGACACCCGGAGGCCGCTGCATCCTGCGCGCTGACGATTTTGCCGAGGGTTTTCGGAAGGGCAATCCTTAGCCCTCCGAAAACGAGCGGCATCCCTGCCGCTCCCCTAACGGGCTATTCTCGGCAAAATCGCCAGTGCTCGGCGCGGCCTAACGGGGCCCAGGGAGGGGCACCATAAGTTAAACCGAATTGACTAAGCGTTCTAAGCAACAGGATAACATATTGATATGTTAATTATTTTAATGCGTTTACCCTGTGCTCCACACCCTTTTTTAACCTCTAATTGTGAATTGCTGTCGTGTATCAAAGCGCTGACATGATTTTATGGTTTGCGTTAAACTCTGGTAATGATACAAACTCTCTACATCGAAGAATCGATTCGCCAGCACCCGCGTGTCGAAGCAATACGCGCACGATTTCCTAAGGCGCAAACGATCAGCTGCGCACGTTTCGGTGAGGTATTCAATCCGAAGGCGCAAAACTTCCGCTTGCAAAAACAGCAGCCGGCACTGATTTTGGCTGAAAAGTATCGGCGGTTTGTATTGGAAGCCCCGGCCGGTTACGGCATAGGCGCCGGAAAAAATTATTATTTTTCGCACATGCTCAATTGCCTGTATGATTGCCGCTATTGTTTTTTACAGGGAATGTATCAGTCGGCTCATTATGTCTTGTTTGTCAATTACGAGGATTTCCAGAGTGAGATCAAGCAAATTTGCACAGAAAATCCGGATGAGCGGTTTTATTTTTTTTCGGGTTACGATTGCGACAGCTTGGCGCTGGAACCGGTTACCGGTTTTGTCGAAGAATTTCTACCGGTTTTTGCCGGTCTGGACAATGCCTGGCTGGAGTTGAGAACAAAAAGTACACAGGTTAGGGGCCTATTAGACCGAGAGCCTTTAGCGCGCTGCATCGTCGCCTTCAGTTTATCGCCGGAAGCGATTGCGGATAAGGTTGAGGCAGGCGCACCGTCCGTGGCAAAACGGATCGAGGCGATGGGCAAACTACAAGCACAAGGTTGGCCGTTGGGCTTACGTTTCGATCCTTTGATCTATACCGACGATTTCCGGCGGCATTACCGGCAATTGTTCGAACAGGTTTTCAAGCGCATTGATCCTGAGAACTTGCATTCGGTTAGCTTAGGCGTTTTTCGATTGCCGGAGAACAATTACAAAAAAATGCATAAACTGTATCCGGAAGAAAAACTTTTCGCGGGACCCTTGGTCAATCAGCAGGGCATGGTGTCTTATCGCCAGGATTTAGAACAGGAGATGATGGACTTTTGTAGCGAGCAGTTATCGGCCTACATACCCGAGGATAAATTTTTTCCATGTCGTTTGTGAAAAGAACGATTCTGGTAACTGGTGCCAGTTCCGGAATCGGACGAGCGGTGGCTAGAAAATTATTGGGCGAAGGTCATCATGTGCTTGGCGTATCGCGTGATGCCGATCGTTTTCAATCGTCGATGTCGAATTTTACGGCGGTGCAAATGGATTTGAGTCATTTGACGGGTTTGGCAGACCAAGCGGCCCAGTTGAGCAAGCATCATCCTGAAATCGATGCAGCGGTTTTTTGTGCCGGTGCGGGCCGCTTCGGTTCGTTGGAGGAGTTTTCGTTTGCCGCGATCGAATCATTGATGACGGTCAATTTTACCGGGCAAGCGTTTTTGACGCGCGCATTATTGCCGGGTTTAAAAAAACAAGCGAGGGGCGATCTGATTTTTATCGGCTCGGAAGCGGCGCTCAAGGGAAGCCGCAAAGGCGCGGTATACTGCGCGAGTAAATTCGCCGTGCGCGGATTTACTCAGGCGTTACGCGAGGAATGTTCGAAAAGCCGTGTTAGGATTGCGCTGATCAATCCGGGCATGGTCAATACGCCGTTTTTCGAGAACTTGTCCTTTGGGCCCGGCGGCGAGGCCGGACAAGCTATCGAGCCCGAAGATGTTGCCGATGCGGTGCTGTATATTCTGCATTCGAATGCTAACATCGTCGTCGATGAAATTAACTTAAGCCCGCTGAATAAAGTGGTTAAATTCAAAAAATCGTGAATGATTCATTATTTTGATAAAAAGCATTTTATACCCTTTGTTGGTCAAATTTCGGCGCCGGGGTGTCCGTCAAAGGACGCCGTGAATACGTCCAGTAGGCTTCTATGCCAGCTCCATGCTGGCAAAGCCTTTGCCGAGCACTCCGGCGCCTCCTAAGGCACTGCCGAAATTTGAAGTGCGAAAGGTATATTCTTACCATGAAGAGCACTCCAGTCCCGCTATTGTTTTGATATTTTTTAATCATTAACTGGATTAGAAAACCAGCAATTCCCAATTTGGAGATCAAAAAGGGTGTGGGGTATGCTTGGCGAGGATGTCGGCAGCAGGGGCAGATTTTTGCTCCATGCAAAATCCGCATTCACGCCATCCGTGGCTTTCGAGCTGCCGCCAAGCCCCCATGGATGGGTTTACGGCGTTCCTCGACAGGCATACCCCACACCCTAAAATCGGCGAAACTGCTCAAACTGGGAATTGCTGATTAGAAAACGCTGTATTACTGTATTGAGTTCATCTGTGATATTGAGACAGTTCATAAAGCACTCAATTCTCTCCCCTTCATCATCTTCATGGTAATAATAAACAAGCTATAAACATTATGCAGCATCAGTACACGCAAAGGATTTCTGTAACCATATGATTGCTTTTGTGTATTTCGTGGACTGATTGTTGAATCTAGGTTTATCCATACGTCGATGCCTGATCGGAAAAAAATCTCCGCGCTTCAGCGCGAGATTAAAAGCCATTCCCACTCCACGATCGTCAGTTCCACCGGTATAATCCGATTTCCTCAATAAAATTTAGTAACAATGAACAAGGCATCAAGATATGATTCATGACTTATTCTTGCAAGCCGCATCGCGGCCGCGCATTTGGTTTTTTCTCGGCGCCGCCGGCTGTGCTTTTTTATTGGCGATGGGTGCGTATTTTCAGTTCGTCGATGGTCTCGAGCCTTGCCCGTTGTGTATCTCTCAACGCATCGCGATTGCGGCGACCGGCGTTGTGTTCTTGATTGCTGCGATACATAACCCGAACGGAGTCGGCAGAAGAGTTTATGCAGTCATCGGTGCTATTGTGGCATTGGCAGGCGCGTCGATTTCGATGCGTCATGTCTGGATACAAAATTTGCCGCCCGACCAAGTACCTGAATGCGGGCCTGGCTTGGAGTATGTCTTCGAAAATTTTCCATTGACTGATACGATCAAAATGATGCTTAGCGGCACAGGTGAATGTGCCGAAATCGATTGGAGTCTGTTCGGCATTAGCATGCCAGGCTGGACGTTGGTTGCCTTTTTGATGTTGGCTGCCTGGAGTCTCGTGCAGTTTTGGGAATGGCGGATAATTTCAGTGAGCCGTGAGCGGTAAACGAATGGGCTTGGATTATAGTGATTTTGCGGGCCGACAAGCCTGTGGTGTTGATTTAGATGGGGATAGTGTAATGAAAAAAGTGATTGTATTACTCAGTTTGGTTTTGTGCGCGGCTACGGCGACCGCCGAAACGTCGGCGTTGAGGCAAGCGATCGACGGGGCGCATCGTTCGGCCGAAAACAAAGCCCGTGATGCTTACCGTCATCCCGAACAGACCTTGTCGTTTTTTGATGTCGGCGAGTCGATGACTGTTGTCGAAATCTGGCCGGGCGCAGGTTGGTATACCGAAATTTTGGCGCCTTATCTGAAAAATAATGGCAAGCTCTATGCCGCACATTTCTCAAAAGATGCAAAAGTTCCCTATTTTCAAATGACATTACAGGCTTTTGTCGAGAAAATGAAGCAACAGCCCGAGGTCTACGGTAAGGTTGAATTGACTGTTTTGCAACCGCCCGAATCTGTCGAGATAGCGCCTGAAGGTTTTGCCGATCGCGTGCTGACCTTCCGGAACGTGCATAACTGGATCAAGGCCGGTCAAGCCGATGCGGTATTCGCTGCGATGTTCAAAGCGCTGAAACCGGGTGGAATCCTTGGTGTCGTGGAGCATAGAAGCCTGCCTGGTGCCGCTATCGAAATACAAGTGCAATCGGGCTATGTCGACGAGAGCCATGTTATCGAATTGGCCGAAAAAGCCGGATTCACACTGTTGGATCGTTCCGAAATCAATGCCAATCTAAAAGACTCTAGGGATCATCCGGCCGGCGTCTGGACTTTGCCGCCTACACTACGTTTGAACGAGAAGGACAGAGCCAAGTATTTGGCGATCGGCGAAAGCGACCGTATGACGTTGAAGTTTGTCAAGCCGTGAAATTAACGGTTTTCGAGTTTTATACACAATTCAGAAATTTAATCAACCCAGCTCTCGGCGGTATTGCTAATGATATGCTTAATTAGCAAGTCATTGATATTTTAATAATTGACGAGCCGATTAATGATTGGTCAAACCTAAAAAATCGAATAAAAACCGCTATTCAGGACAAGTATTAACGGGATATGCACAGAGTTATCCACAGATTATGTGGATATCTTTAATCCTAGAAAAAGCATTTCACCATGAAGGTCATGAATAATAAGAAGTTAATTTAATAACTTGTCATTCGTTTGCGTGCAATTTTCGCTCACCCGAAAGCTTAGCTGCAACGTTTAGGTAATCTCTTGAAATACTTAATGAACTTCATGGTTAAACTGCTAAATTTAGGTTAATAAACTCTTAAATCACATGGCAATAAAAAACGAAATGGCTCGGTGAGTGCGAAACAATTTGTACATCCTCAAAGTCGCGATTCCGGTACCGGTTTATCGTTTATTCGATTATTTACCGCCGTTGGATCTTGATCCGAAAACCCTAAAGCCGGGTATTAGGCTAACAGTACCGTTCGGCAAGGGCCAAAAAACCGCTTTTTTGATTGGAATTGATTCAAACAGCGAAATCCTTAGCGCTAAGCTCAAGCGGATTGAGGCCGTCTTGGATGAACGGCCTTTGTTGTCGGATCGTGACTTGAGTCTGTTGCATTGGGCCGCGCGTTATTACCATCATCCGCTGGGCGAAGTATTTAGTGCCGCTTTTCCTGTTGCGCTCAGGCAAGGTAAGCCGGCTACGATTAAAGCAGAAAAATTTTATGTATTGACCGAAAAAGGCCGTTTATTAAATCCTGAGCAACTGAGGCGCGCACCGAAACAACAACAATTGTTATATCAATTGCAAACGCAGCGAGACGCGGTGCCGGCATCGCATTTGAATGCGATTATCGAAAATTGGCGACCGGCAGCCAAAGCGCTGCAAGACAAGCAGCTACTCAGGTTAGAAGGGGTCGCCGTCAACGCCACGACTCATTTGATATTGAATCCGCAGCTGCACCCGAATTCATTGCAGCAGGAAGCCATTGAACAAGTCGTTAGCGCTTTGAGCCGCTTCGAAGTCTTTTTATTGGAAGGCGTGACCGGCAGCGGCAAGACCGAAGTCTATATGCAGGTGATCCGCTCGGTACTCGAACGAGGGCTGCAAGTGTTGGTTTTGTTGCCCGAAATTACGTTGACCCCGCAGTTAGAGCAGCGCTTCCGTCTGCGTTTTGCCGTGCCAATTACGATTTCGCATTCCAAGTTGACCGATATACAGCGTCAACAAGCTTGGCTCGGCATGCAACGCGGCGATTATGCGATCATGCTTGGTACGCGCTCGGCATTATTCACGCCGCTGGCAAGACCGGGATTGATCATTCTCGATGAGGAACATGACGCATCATTCAAACAACAGGAGGGATTCCGGTTTTCGGCGCGCGATGTCGCAGTAGTGCGCGGCAAACTGCTTAATGTTCCCGTCTTGTTAGGTACGGCGACGCCGTCTTTGGAAAGCGTTTATAATGTCGAGCAAGGCCGCTATCGGTTATTACATTTGACCGAAAGAGCCGGTAACGCCGCCCCGCCTAAAATGTTGCTTTTGGATATTCGCAATAAACGCATGCAGGAAGGTTTGTCGGAGCCGTTGATCGCCGAAATGCACAAGACGCTGGCTAAAAATGAGCAGGTATTATTGTTCCTTAACCGGCGAGGGTTTGCCCCAACGTTGATCTGCCACGGTTGCGGTTGGGTGGCGCGGTGCCGGCGCTGCGAAGCCAATATGGTCGTACATTACGACGAAGCGCTGTTGCGCTGCCACCATTGCGGTAGCGAACAGCGCTTGTTGCCGCAATGTCCCGAGTGTGAGACCGGTCAATTGACACCGCTTGGCCTCGGTACCGAGCGGGTCGAAAAAGCGTTAGCGCAACTGTTTCCCGGGCGAAGCGTCATTCGCTTGGATCGTGATACCACTCAACGTAAAGGAGTGTTGGAAGACGCCCTCGAACGTATTAATCGGGGTGACGTCGATATTATTCTCGGCACACAGATGCTGGCGAAAGGCCATCATTTTCCGAATGTAACTTTGGTCGTGATGCTCGATGTCGACAGCGGTCTGTTCAGCATCGATTTTCATGCCTCGGAAAAACTGGCGCAAATGATCGTACAGGTATCGGGCCGCGCCGGGCGCGCGGAAAAACCCGGGCGGGTGATATTACAGACCCGAAAGCCCGAGCATCCGTTGTTGACTATATTGATCAAGGACGGCTATGGCCGCTTCGCCCGTTCCGCACTAGCCGAACGACGATTGGCCGAGTTACCGCCCTATAGTTTTCAAGCGTTGTTACGCGTCGAAGCCACCGATTCCGCCGTGCCGCTGCAATTTTTCGAGCAACTGATGCAAGCTGTCGAACCGAATCGAACGGTACGGATGTTGGGTCCGGTGCCGGCGCCAATGTCCCGGCGCGCCGGAAGGTATCGCTATCAGTTGCTGCTACAAAGCGCGACTAGGCCCGAATTGCATCGCTTCCTGGATAAACTAATGCCGCTTATAGCGGGACTTAAATTAACCCGAAAAGTGCGTTGGTCGCTCGATGTCGATCCGGTGGATTTGTATTAACGTCGCGGGCATGTCCAAATACAGCGAAAACGCCCAAACCGGGGATTGCTGCAACACAAATCCGCATTGTATAAGCGGTTAACTTTCATGGATAATATCCAGTTGTTTTTCACCTAAATTCGCGGAAGTCATGAAACAAAAATTAGAGGCCCTTATCCTGCAAGCCATTGATGTCTTAAAAAAAGACGGAATCCTGGATGGGGGCGTAAGCCCTAAATTTACGATAGAACATGCCCGTGATGCACAGCATGGCGATTTTGCGACCAACATTGCCATGATGCTGGCAAAGCCCGCCAAGTCTAATCCCCGAGCGTTGGCCGAAAAAATCGTCGCGGCATTGCCGGTAGATAGCGCGGTCGCGCGCGTTGCGATCGCCGGTCCCGGTTTCATCAATTTTTTCATTGACCCGAATGCGCAATATCAAATCATCCAAAAAATTCATGACGATGGCTCGCAATTCGGCTTGAGCCGAGCCGGTGCCGGACAAAAGGTTCAAGTCGAATTCGTTTCGGCCAATCCGACCGGGCCCTTACATGTCGGTCACGGACGCGGGGCGGCCTATGGTTCGGTGGTTGCCGACCTACTGGAAGCGGCCGGTTTTGAAGTACACCGCGAATATTATGTCAATGATGCCGGCCGGCAAATGGATATTTTAGCGACCAGTATCTGGCTGCGTTATCTCGAAGAATGCGGCGAAATTATCCCGTTCCCGGTCAATGGTTACCGCGGCGAATATATTCGCGAAATCGCGGCCGAGATTCATAAAGCCTCAGGCAACGAATATCGAAGACCCGCCGAATTACTGATCGAGAATATTCCGGTAGATGAGCCGCAGGGCGGCGACAAGGAAGTGCATATCGATGCGTTGATCGAAAGAGCCAAGACCCTGTTGGGTTCAGGGCTTTATCAGGACATCTTTCAAGTCGGTCTGAAAACGATCTTGCAGGATATTAAAGAAGACCTCGCCGAGTTCGGCGTGAATTATCAAGAATGGTTTTCCGAGCGCATGCTGATGGAAAGCGGTGCGGTCGACGAGGCTTTGAGCCGTTTACAACAAGCCAGTTACCTTTACGAAAAAGACGGGGCGACCTGGTTTGCATCGAGTCGTTTGGGCGATGAAAAAGACCGCGTCGTCGTGCGCGAAAACGGTCAAGGCACCTATTTTGCCTCCGATATCGCCTATCATATGAACAAATTGCATCGGGGTTACGACCGCATCATCAACATTTGGGGGGCCGACCATCACGGTTACATCCCAAGGGTCAAGGCCGCAATGCAGGCGCTCGGAGCCGACGAATCGAAATTGACGGTATTGTTGGTGCAATTCGCGGTGTTGTACCGTGGCGAAGAAAAAGTGCAAATGTCGACACGTTCCGGCGAATTCGTGACCTTAAGACAGTTGCGTAACGAAGTCGGTAAAGATGCCGCGCGTTTTTTCTATGTCATGCGCCGTTCAGAGCAGCACATGGATTTCGATTTGAAGCTTGCGACATCGCGAACCAACGAAAACCCGGTCTATTATGTGCAATACGCCTATGCGCGGATTTGCAGTGTATTTCGCCAGCTTGACGAAAAAAACTGGGCGCGCGACTTGCTCGACGGCATGAAGCATCTGGCGCTGCTGAAAGAAGAGCACGAGCTAAATTTAATCGGCACCTTGGCGCGTTATCCCGAAGTGCTGGAGCGTTCCGCCCTAAACTACGAGCCGCACCAGTTGATTCATTATCTGCGCGACTTGGCGACCGATTTTCATACTTATTACAATGCCCATCAGTTTCTAGTCGAGGACTCGGCATTGAGGAACGCGCGGCTAAACTTGATTTCCGCAGCAAAACAAGTCATGGCCAATGGCTTGGAGTTGTTGAAGATCAATGCGCCTGAAGTGATGTGATATGGCAAGAGACTATAAACACAGGGGGCAACACAGGACCCAGCCGAAACCGAAAGCCGGTGTACCAGCGACCTGGTGGAGTTGGTTGGTGCTCGTTCTCGTGATCGTGGTATTTCCGGTGTTATTGCTAAAATGGTGCGGGCCTACTCCGGAAAACAAGAGCTCGACTAAACAAACGCTTCCTAAACAAGTCGCCGATCAAGTCAAAACATCAACAAAGGCGAAATCGCCAAAGCCTGAAGCGATCGACGAGCCGCGTTTCGATTTTTATACGATATTACCGGAAAAAGAAGTCGTCGTGCCCGATTACGAGATCAAAACCCGGGTGCGCGAAGAACGGGTCGGCAAGGCTAAGGCGACTCAATACCTGCTGCAGGCCGGTTCGTTCAGAGAGTTTGCCGATGCCGACCGCCTGCGTGCTAAGTTGGCGCTAATGGGCATTGAATCCCGCGTCGAGAAAGCCCAAGTCGGCGATGTGATTTGGAACCGCGTCAAAATGGGGCCTTACGAGCAGATGTCGAGCGTCACGACCATTAAGAACCGCCTTAAGGAAAATGGTATTGATGTGATGGTGACCGAAGTCAGTCATTGATTGGCGTGGGAGTAAATCGGGGATTGGCGTGGTGATTGTCAGCTCAGTTGGTTTGTTCCCAAAAAATCCGGCATATCTAACAAGTATGCCCTGGGTCATTAGTTTATACCCATCGCAGATCAAAATTCGGCACCAGGGTGTCCGTCAAAGGACGCCGTGAATACATCCCTGTAGGCTCTATGCCAGCTCCATGCTGGCAAAGCCTTTGCCGCACACCCTGGCGCCTCCTCAGGCACTGCCCAAATTTGAAGTGCGAAAGGTATATTATAAAACCGACTGGGTTGAAGAAGTGGATTTAGGCCGAACATCTTATTTGATTTAATTTATGGTACCACTCGGCAAAGTGCGTACACTGTTCGCACAAATTATCAATGCCGATATTTTTAATCGCTAAGGAGCCATGCCGTATTTTACGGTATGAAGGTTTTTGCAAAATTCCATTAATCCGAGCCGAAGGTTTAGTTTCATAACCGTCATTGATATGCTCAGGGGAACTAAACGAGTCACGGATGGCATTTAATTCTTTGAAGGCTTTTTCCCAAGACGTTTCTAATTCAATTAGCTTTGCTATGTCGGTAAACAGCAACCCTTCAAATTCATAAGGCTGTATACAGTGGGAAAACGCTCTGCATAGAGTTCGTTTTCCTTAATGACATCGGCTTTAAAAGCATCCTCAAGCCGGGCGACTCTTTGATGCACATCGCTAATTTTCCGGCCTTCCTCGTAAGATGGAAAGCCGTTATCCAGCGCATATAAATCGAAAAAAGTGGTAATAATGGTATCGGCTTCTTCTTTCAGGCAATTCAAGATAAATTTCTTGATGCGTTGATAATTTAACCCGCCGCCTTTATGACCTTTTGATGTTGAAATCAAGCGCGCAGTTATATAGATTTGCCTGTGAGCAAAAATCGGGGCGATCACATCGCGAACGAAGGTTTCTTCGGTTTGGCCTTCACAAACTACATACATTCGTTTCATCGCGACGGTCTCCCGCCGATAATGTTTTGTTTCCATAATTCGCCAAGACTATAATCTTCCAGCCAGTCTTTTAGATTCTCTTCGTTTAGGCGTTTGAATGTAGATGCGTCGTTTACTCGGTCTACAACGATGATGTCGTTAGCCGAAAAGTGCTCAATCAGCTCGACGGATTGTGTCGAAATGATGAGTTGCTTTTGCTCGGACGCCCTTTTGATTAAATCGGCGAGAATTGCAAGGGCATAGGGGTGTAAACCTAGCTCCGGCTCGTCGATCAATACGGTATCGCTCATCAACCGAAATGGCTGTAGTAACAGCGTGGCTAAACAGATGAACCTCAACGTGCCGTCCGATAAAACATGCGCTTTAAACGGCGTATCGGGATTGCCTTGCTCGAACCATTCAAGTTGAACATTATCGGCATCTTCTCGGTGTACGAAATCGGCGAAAAATGGCGCAACCAACCGAATCGTACTGACAATTTTCTGATAATTTTCAGGATAGACGCGTTTTAATCGCATTAAAAAAGCGGCCAAGTTTGCTGCATCGGTTTTGAGTTTCAGATTGTCCGTCGCAGAATGAATCTGTTTAACCGTTGCTGTATCGCTGGTATCATGAAAATGATAAACCCGCCAGCTTGCGATGGCAGGTTTGATATATTGCGCAAACTTATGTGAGGAATTTTTGAGCGACGCTTCGTTGCCTCCGGATTGGATGGTTGTCGATGAAGGATAACGGGGATGGCCGTCGTGACCTGTATAGTAATCAGTGAACCAAAGCATTTCGGAAGCAAAAATCAACCGATTATCTAAAGTAGGCTTTAAACTGAATTCATAGCCGTTTTGTGCAAAATAAAATTCCATATGAATGACTTTGGTGTTTTTTCGCCCGTAATGTAATAACACATCCGGGCCGCCGTTGGTTTGCACATAATCCTGCAAATTCCGCTCATACATATTTGCTAGAAACTTGAATACGGAAATAAAGTTACTTTTCCCCGCGCCATTCGCACCCAATAAAATGTTGAGGTTAGTCAGTTTAAAATTATCTAAATTTTTGATCGACTTGTAACCATTAATGGAAATGCTGTCTAACCTAGGCATTTTTATGGTCTGATATTTCCAGAATTCGTATGGCCTCGAGCTTGAAAAACAAATCTACGGCAATTCAAACAATTCGCGCATTTTTTGGCCCGGGCTTGGCGCGCGCATGAAGGCTTCGCCGACCAGGAAGGCATAGATAGCGTTGTCGGTCATCAGCTTGACGTCTTCAGGCGTGTGAATGCCGCTTTCGGTAATGATGATGCGGTTCTCAGGGATTTGATCTTTCAAGGCTAGCGTCGTTTGCAGCGAGGTTTCGAAGGTTCTTAAGTTACGGTTGTTGATGCCGATCAGCGGCGTGTCGAGTGTTAGCGCGCGTTGCAATTCATCTGCGTCATGTACTTCGACCAGGACGTCCATGCCCAATTCCTTCGCGGTGTTCGCTAATTCGTGCATTTGCGCATCGTCGAGCGCGGCGACAATTAGCAAAATGCAATCGGCGCCTAAGGCGCGCGCTTCGAAGACCTGGTAAGGGTCGATCATGAAATCCTTGCGCAGCACGGGCAGCGGACAGCGTTCCCTGACCATTTGCAGATACACTTCGCTGCCTTGGAAATATTCCTTATCGGTCAGCACCGACAGGCAGGTTGCGCCGTTCATCGCATAATCTTGGCCGATCGCGACCGGATCGAAGTTTTCGCGGATCACGCCTTTGCTCGGCGAGGCTTTTTTGACTTCGGCGATGATCGCAGTTTTTTTTCCGGCAACCTTGCTCTGTAGCGCGGCGGCGAATCCGCGCGGGCTTTCGACGCCGGCGGCGATTTCACGCAGCATGTCGACCGTCGTGTTCAGCTTGCGGCGTGCGATTTCGTCGGCTTTGGTATCAAGGATTTTTTTTAGAATATCGGGAGTATCGGTCATGATGATTCGCTTGAAGTTAGCGCGTTGGAAAATTCGATGAATGTATTCAATTTCGCTTTTGCCATGCCACTTTCAATGGCTATTTGAGCTTTATGCACGCCGGAATGTAAGTTGTCGGTCAGGCCTGCCGCATAAATTGCCGCGCCGGCATTGAGCGCGACGATGTCTCTGGCAGGTCCCGGTTGATTGTCGAGTGCCGAATAAATCATAGCTAGGCTCTCTGCGGCACTATCGACCGCAAGCTCTTCCAGGTTGCCTCGTTTGAGACCGAATTGGACCGGTGTGATCGTGTAGCAATTGATGTTGCCGTTTTTCAACTCCGCCACCGAAGTCGATGAGGCAATGCTGATTTCATCGAGTCCGTCTTCTGCGCTGACCACGATGACATGGTGGCTGCCGAGTTTTTTTAGTACTTCGGTCATCGGCCGAACCCATTCCTTTGCATAGACGCCGATCAATTGATTCGGTGCCTTAGCCGGATTGGATAATGGGCCCAATAGGTTGAATAGTGTCCGTACGCCCATTTCTTGGCGAGGACCGACCGAATATTTCATTGCGCCGTGATGTTTCGGTGCGAACAAAAAACCGACGCCGACTTCATTGACGCAGCGGATGACTTGTTCGTGGCTTAAGTCCAGGTTGACACCGGCCGCTTCCAGCACGTCGGCACTACCGGTGCGGCTGGAAACTGAACGATTGCCGTGTTTGGCGACTTTGCCTCCGGCTGCCGCAACGACGAAAGCGCTGGCCGTCGAAATATTGAATGTGTTTGCGCCATCACCGCCTGTGCCGCAGGTGTCCACGACATGCTCGCCGCAGATTTCGATGGTGTCGGCTAATTCTCGCATCACTTCGACAGCAGCGGCGATTTCCTCGATGGTTTCTCCTTTGCAGCGTAAGGCAATCAAGAATGCGGCAATTTGTGCATCGGTCGCACCGCCGGTCATAATAATGCGCATCACGTCGCGCATTTGCTCGTGATTGAGATTATGCTTGGTCAGGAGAGTTTGCAGAGCTTGTTTGAGATCCATAGTGTTTGGCTAATATTCTCGTCGGTAGTTGGAAGTCGGATCAATGAATCGCGTATTTTGCGAATTTTACCGTGGGATGGGCTTTGTTTTATCTGTCCAAAAAGTTTCGCAGCAGATCGTGGCCGTGTTCAGTCAAGATCGATTCCGGATGAAACTGCACGCCTTCGATATCAAATATTTTATGGCGGACGCCCATGATTTCTTCGATATTGCCGGTTTCGTCCTGAGTCCACGCCGTGATTTCAAGACACTCCGGCAACGTGGCTTGATCGATGACCAGAGAATGATAGCGCGTTGCGGTAAACGGGTTGTTCAGTCCTTTGAATACTCCAACATCGTTGTGATAAACCGGCGAGGTTTTACCATGCATAATGCTTTTGGCATGGATGATGTTGCCTCCGAAAGCATGTCCAATACTTTGATGGCCGAGACACACGCCTAGAATCGGAAAACGGCCTGCGAACCTTAAGATCGCTTCGACCGAAACTCCGGCCTCGTTAGGTGTGCAAGGCCCCGGTGAAATGACGATTTTATCGGGCGCCAGGCGTTCGATATCGGTCACGGTGACTTCGTCGTTGCGTACGACCGTTACATCGGCGCCGAGTTCGCCGAAATATTGCACTAGGTTATAAGTGAACGAGTCGTAATTATCGATCATAACCAGTTTGACGGCGCTCATGATTGTTCTCCTTCCAAGCCTGCCTCGGCCATGCTGACGGCTCGGAATACGGCCCGGCCTTTGTTCATCGTCTCTTCCCATTCGTTAATCGGCACCGAATCGTAAACGATGCCGGCACCCGCTTGAATGTGCAAGGTTTTATCCTTGATCACGGCGGTGCGGATCGCAATCGCGGTATCGAGATTGCCCGACCACGCGATATAACCGACCGCGCCCGAATAGACGCCGCGCTTGACCGGTTCCAGTTCATCGATGATTTCCATCGCGCGGATTTTCGGCGCGCCGCTGACCGTGCCGGCCGGAAATGTCGCAGCCAAGACATCGAAGGCGTTTTTGCCTTCTTGCAATTCTCCGGTGACGTTAGAGACGATATGCATGACATGCGAATAACGTTCGACGATCATTTTGTCGGTAAGTTGCACGGTGCCGGTACGCGAGACGCGACCGGCGTCGTTGCGGCCGAGATCAATCAACATCAAATGTTCTGCCAGTTCTTTCGGGTCGGCAAGCAGTTCCCTTTCCAGGTCAAGGTCTTGCTCGTGCGTCGCGCCGCGCGGGCGGGTTCCAGCGATCGGGCGAACCGTGACCGTGCCGTCTTCCAGGCGTACCAGGATCTCGGGCGACGAACCGACGATATGAAAATTCTCGAGATTTAGAAAATACATGTACGGCGAAGGATTTAGACAACGCAACGCGCGGTATAAATTAAGCGGCGAGGCGCTATACGGGATCGACAAGCGTTGCGACAGCACGACTTGCATGATATCGCCGTCGACGATGTATTCTTTCGCTTTCAACACGGCCTGTTCGAAACCTTGTTGCGTGAAGCCGGAAACGAAATGCGATTCCTCGACTTGTTTCGGCGCCTTGTGAGTTTCGGAACGCGCTTTTTGTTCGCGTAGCCGGACTGCCAAATCGTCCAGGCGATTTACGGCGTCTTGGTAGGCATTGTCTTGCTCAGGGTCAGCATGAGTCAAGAGCAGCAGTTTTCCGGATAAATTATCGAAGACCAGTATTTCTTCGGAAACCATTAGTAAGATGTCGGGCGTGCCGATTGGGTCCGGTTTGTTTGTCGACTTGAGTCGAGGTTCGATATAGCCGATGGTTTCATAGCCGAAATAACCGACTAGTCCGCCGTTAAAGCGTGGCGACCCTTCGATATCGGGGACTTTGTAACGATCTTTAAATGCTTCGATCCAGACCAGTGGGTTTTCATGAGACAGTATTTCAATGGCTTCGCCGTCTCGCTCAACTCGGATGTCATTGCCGATAACTTTGACGACAGTTCGACAAGGCAGGCCGATAATCGAATAGCGGCCCCACTGCTCGCCGCCGTGTACGGATTCGAATAGATACGAATAGGGACCGTCGGCCAGTTTTAGGTAAGCGCTGAGCGGTGTGTCCAAATCTGCGAGAATTTCCCGGCTGATCGGAATTCGGTTAAAGCCTTGCAGGGCATGCTGTTTAAATTGTTCGGGTGTCATTGTGGTTGTCAGCATAAGTTGATGACGCACGGACGGGTCTTAAAACGAAACCGTCCTTTCGTCGGTCGGCACATTATATATAAGAATAGGCGGCGCTTCTAAGGTAAAAGTAACGGTTTAGAGAATGCCTGGTTGAATAATGGCATCCGGGGCATTCGTGGTTCATTGAAGAGCCAAAACCAATGAGGCGTATTTTCCTTATACCGGATCATTTAAAATTAATGTCTCATTCCAATGGTAGGACGAAGCAAACGATGAAATTAATTACTTTTACGCATAATCGGCAAACACGAATTGGCGCTGTCGTCGGCGATGAAATTGTCGACGGTTTCGGGGATAGTGCGCTTTCGGTCTCGATGATCGATTTTCTAAACGCTGGCGCTCCGGCATTAGAGGCGTTGCAACAACTCGTCGATACAGGCACGCATCGCCTGCCGGTTGCAGAGGTGAAAGTGCATGCACCGGTGCCGAGACCAGGGAAATATTTAGCGATCAGCCTTAATTATGCCGAACACATTGAGGAAACCGGCAAGGAAAAACCCGAATACCCGACATTTTTCAATAAGCAAACAACTTGTGTAATCGGTAGCGGTGAACCGATTCATCGGCCTAAGGTATCGGAAAAACTGGATTATGAGGGCGAGTTGGCATTTGTAATCGGCAAGCGTTGCCGTCATGTGCCTCTGGAACAAGCGCATCAAGTCATCGCTGGCTTCACGATTGCCAACGATGTGTCGGTTAGGGATTGGCAGGCCCGTTCGCCGACGATGACGCTGGGTAAATCGTTCGATACACATGGCCCGCTCGGGCCATGGCTAGTCACGCCGGATGAAATCATCGATCCGCATAATTTGACGATCAAGACCTGGGTTAATGATGAATTACGGCAAAATTCCAATACTCGGCACATGATTTTTAATTGCTATCAAATGATTGCTTATTTGAGTCAAGTTATGACGCTCGAGCCTGGCGATGTCATTGCAACCGGCACGCCGTCGGGCGTCGGCGTTAAAATGAAACCGCGCGGTTATCTGAAGCCCGGGCAAACGGTTCGTATTGAAATCGAAGGTATTGGCGAGTTATGCAATTCAGTCGTCGAAGAGCCTAATGCTATCGAATGTCGATAAGCGATGTATACACTTTGCTAGTCAAATTTCGGCGTCGGGGTGCCCGTCAAAGGACGCCGTGAATACGTCCCTGTAGGCTCTATGACAGCATCCATGCTGCCAAAGCCTTTGCCGAGCACCCCGGCGCCTCCTCAGGTACTGCCGAAATTTGAAGTGCGAAAGGTATA
This sequence comes from Methylotuvimicrobium buryatense, assembly GCF_005931095.1. Lineage (GTDB taxonomy): Bacteria > Pseudomonadota > Gammaproteobacteria > Methylococcales > Methylomonadaceae > Methylotuvimicrobium > Methylotuvimicrobium buryatense. The sequence continues at coordinate 176,304 of NZ_CP035467.1, forward strand.
GGTATATTATTTTTTTAATTGGTGCCAAGCATAAGGCGGTTTTTTGAAAAAATCCGAATTGATGTTTGGGGCCACCGGGTAATCGGTTTGTTGGGCTTGAAAGAGTAACGCGATGCGCAAGCCGCCAAAGCGGGATTGAGCCATCTGTAATTCGGCATGATGCAAGGCCGCGATTCTTTTCACCATCGATAAGCCGAGACCGCTGCCCTGAGCATGGTTGGCGGTTTCGACGCAACGGTAAAAACGTTGATATGCATTTTCGAATTGTTCGGTCGGAATGCCCGGCCCCGAATCTTCGACACATAAACAAGGGCGGTTTCCTTGTGCGGTCAGGCTAATCAATATTTTGCCGCCTCTTGGCGTGTATTTGATTGCGTTATCGACGATATTTCTTATTAAGATATTGATGAGTAAGGAATTGACCATGACTAAACTGTCGGTGTCGTTATCAAAACCCATGGTAATTTGTTTTTTATGGGCTTCCGGTTCCATTTCGGCAATGATTTGAATAATTTCATTGCTCAATTTGATCGGTTGTTTAGTCAAGTAACTGGGGTCCGATTCGATGCGCGAAAAAGTCAATAACTGTTGTACTAGGCCGGTCATCCGTTTCACTGCCTGTTCAATACGGCTTAATGCTTGTTGTCTGACGCCAGCGTCGGTTGTTTTTATCGCGACTTGGGCTTGAGTTAACAAGCCCGCGAGCGGGGTTTTAAGTTCATGCGAAGCGTCGGCCGTAAAGCGCCGTTCGTTTTCGAAGGCTTTCTCAAGCTGGATGAATAAAGTGTTCAAGGACTCGACTACCGGTATGATTTCAGTCGGAAGCCAGCGCGTCGATAGGGGTTTTAAGTAATTAGCCTCGCGCTTCGCCAGTTGCCGCGCCAGGCGATTGACCGGTTTGAGCGAGCGGCCGACAATGATCCAAATGACCAGTCCGAATAAAGGCAAGCTGATCAATAGCGGTTTGATTAAATGGTTGGCGATTTCGTCTTTCAATTCCTGACGGATATCGTCACGTTGACCGACATGAACGATATATTCGTCTTCATCATTGGAAACGCTGAAAACATGCCAAGTATGTCCTGCTACCTCGGTTTTGGTGTAGCCGTTTGTCGAATGCGACATCGGTTGTTTGGGTGCGGTTTTCGACCTTAAAATCAAACCCTCGGTTTTATCGATTAATTGAAACGATATTTTTTTACGTAATTGCGTGAGTTGCTGGTCGGGTGGCGGCATTTTTTCAGGGCTGTCCAAATCCCATAATTCATTCAGCGAGCCTTTATAAAGCAATTGTCCGACAAACGAATATAGCGCTTGAGCGGATTGTTCGAGTTCGGCATTGAATAGTTTGACGACTTCATCGCGTGTGACCCTATAGCTGATATATGCCGTAACAGCCCAGATGACTATGGTTGCTGAAAGCAATGCAAACAGCAGCACTCCTTTAAGTGAGTAACGCATTAATTCTCATCGAGTATGTAGCCGACGCCTCTGACTGTGCGGATGTAATCCGAGCCTAGTTTTTTGCGTAGATGATGAATATGCACTTCGACAGTATTGCTTTCTATTTCAGAACCCCAGGAATATAAGGCTTCCTCGATACGCGCCTTGGAAACGACCTTGCCGATATTATTCATTAAAAAATTTAAAATGCCGAATTCCTTTTGCGATAAATTAACCGGGGTGTTATGGATCGTGACGGTATGCGCCGCGGGATCTAGCACGATGCCTTTATGTTCGATTTGAGAGACGCTTCGCCCCGCTTGTCTTCTGGCTAGTGCTCGAAGGCGGGCGCAGACTTCCGATAAATCGAATGGTTTAACGACAAAGTCGTCGGCGCCGCTATCGAGTAAAGTAACTCGATCGTCGATGCCGTCCCGCGCCGTTAAGATCAAGACCGGGGTTTCATCTTTTCGTTTTCTGATTTCGGAAAGTAGGTTTAAGCCGTCCATACCCGGCAGATTAAGATCCATTACAATCAGTTCATAACTGTTGGATTTCAGTGCTTCATCTGCCTGCGCGCCGTTCCTAAGCCAATCGACCGCATAGCCTTCCATCGTTAGGCCGGCTTGTATGCCGTCGCCCAGAATTTCATCGTCTTCGACCAATAATAGCCGCATAGTGTTACCAATTAGAATGCGTTGATGTTCAATAAGTAGTTTTAAATACCTGAAAAAATCAATTCTTTGCCAGGCACCCCGGTGCCTCCTTAAACGCTGCCGAAATTTGAAGTGCGAAAGGTATATTCTCAGACGATTTTGCGATTAAAAGAGAGTAAGACGTCAACTTTCCAAGCGTTTACCGTATTGCATAACATACTCTTTAAATTTAGCCGCATCAATTCGGAACGCAGTGTCTGTGAACGGTCTTGTTTTTCGCTTAATTATTGCTGCAGAACGTCGGAGTGTTAAACAAGACATGCTTCTCGTCAGGAAAAGGGAAAGCGAGCGTTTACAATGATTTCGGTGTTAAAATACCTCATCTTCAATCATGTGCAAAAAAATCTTGCCGCCGATAAGTTTATACATTCACATACCTTGGTGCATCAAAAAGTGCCCTTATTGCGATTTCAATTCTCATGCGGTCAAGGGTGAGTTACCCGAAATTCGCTATATCGATGCTTTGTTGCAAGATTTGAGCCTAGATTTGGAGCGCTTTGCCGTTCGGCAGCCCGCCATTGGGACGATATTCATTGGCGGCGGAACGCCCAGTTTGTTCTCACCCGAAGCGATCGATCGATTGCTTTGCGGTATTAGGTGTCAAACGAAGCTAGCCGATAACGCCGAAATCACGCTCGAAGCCAATCCAGGTACCTTTGAAAGCGGTAAATTCGCTGAATTTCGAGCTATCGGGATTAATCGATTATCGATCGGCGTGCAAAGTTTTAATGATGCGCAATTGAAAAAATTGGGAAGGGTTCATTCGTCGGCCGAGGCGATTCACGCGGCGGAAATTGCGCAACGTGTCGGCTTTTCCAATTTCAATCTAGACTTAATGTTCGGTTTGCCGGAAGTTTGCGAATATGACGGCTTGTCCGATATTCGTACCGCCGTCGATTTGAATCCCGCTCATATCTCTTTTTACCAGTTGACGTTGGAGCCGAATACTTATTTTCATAAGTTTCCGCCGCAACTACCGGAAGAGGAAAGTATCTTTGCAAAGCAAATGCAATGCCAAGTATTATTGGAAAGCGCGGGCTATTGGCAGTACGAAATTTCCGCCTACAGCAAGCCGGGTGCTCAGTGCCGACATAACCGCAATTATTGGCAATTCGGCGATTATCTGGGGATCGGCGCAGGTGCGCACGGTAAAATCAGTTTGGAGCTGCCCTTCGAGATTTATCGTAGCGTTAAACCTAAAAGCCCCGAGTTATATATGCAAACGCTTGGCGAGGAAAACCCCGTCTTGTGCGAAGCCGATAATCTTCCTATTGAATTCGCGATGAATCATTTCCGGCTTAAAGAGGGTTTTACCGAAGCGCACTATCGCGCCGTTACGGGGTTGAGTCTCGACAGTCTGCAGCCGGGCCTTGAGCAATGTATCGCGCAAGGCTTGGTCGATTTTACGGATGATCATTACCGCTGCTCGGAGCACGGTTGGAATTTTCTCGATACCATCCTTGAAAAATTCATTCGTTGAATGAGGGTTTGGTCATATACCCATCGTAGATCAAAATTCGGCACCGGGGTGTCCTCAGACACTACCGAAATTTGAAGTGTGAAAAAGTATAAATAATTGCCCTATTTCTCGTTTCCACTGCCCCAGCCTGGGAATGCATAGCGATTTAGTTTCGGCAGCCAAGGTGTAGAATCCCTCGGAGGAACGTGAGAGATCGTCATAACAGGTATCGAGGGCAAATTAGCCTACTTCCTTTTGATTGAAAAACCGCCTAAGAATAAAAGGTATGGGATATGTCTATCGAGGGCCCCGTGACCCCCATACTTAAAGCAATTTACACCTTATCTTTCAAACTATTACATAAAGAAACGCAATGCTTGATTACCAAAAAGATTTTATTCAGTATGCCCTGGACTGCGGCGTGCTCAAATTCGGTGAATTTCAATTAAAGTCGGGACGCATGAGCCCTTATTTTTTCAATACCGGATTGTTCGATACCGGTGCGAAATTGGGCAAATTAGGCGAGTTTTACGCGCGGGCCTTGCTGGAGTCGAAGCTAGATATCGATATGTTGTTCGGCCCGGCATATAAAGGCATTCCGTTGGTTAGCGCGACTTCGATTGCTTATGCTCGACTAACCGGAAGAGATATGCCGTTTGCATTCAATCGCAAGGAAGCCAAGGATCACGGCGAGGGCGGAGTGATCGTCGGTACGTCTTTGTCCGGGAACGTTCTGATTTTGGATGATGTGATTACGGCTGGGACGTCTGTGCGCGAGTCCGTCTCCATTATTAACGGAGAGGGTGCTTATCCTGCGGGCGTGCTTATCGCGCTGGATCGGCAGGAAAAAGGCCCGGATGGGCAATCCGCTACAGAGGAAGTCAGGCAAACGTATGATATGCCTGTCCAAAGTATCGTTTCACTCGAACAGATTATTGAATATTTGGAAACTGTTCAGGATTTAGGCTATCCAGTTGATGCAATTATCGAATACCGCAAACAATACGGTATTTAAAAATAGTTGTGCGTGACTAACAGATTCAACGATATGGTCTACACTTACCCGCATTACATCGTTATACTTCGTTCGCTTCGGTTGCGTGAAAGACTCAAGCGACCTTATCATCTTGCAGACTAATGACCGAAAAAAAGGCCAGCCATGAGGAACCCGGAATTTAAAGAACAGCTGCATGAATATTCGCAGTGGCGCAGTCAGTTGGTACAAGCGATTGAAATGTATCAAGAATGGCGTATCCGTTACGGGATGAACGATGTTCATAGCACCGGGACAATTTTGAATATCCTTAATGGCTTAGAATCGGACCGCGTTACGCTGGCTTTTGTTGCGGAGTTTTCGCGCGGCAAAACGGAGCTGATCAATGCTTTGTTTTTTGCCGAAACCGGTGTTCGATTGTTGCCTTCAGCTCCTGGTCGGACAACGATGTCGCCTACCGAAGTATTTTATGACGAGGAGGGGGGCAGTTATATTCGTCTGCTGAATATAGAAAGTCGCTTAGAAGATATTTCGCTGGCCGAGTATAAAAACAATCCCGCTCGCTGGACACAAATCGATCTAAATTTCGATTCTCCGACGCAAATGCAAGAAGCATTTAAAGAGTTGATCGCCACAAAGAGCGTGCCAAGGGATGTAGCGGATAAATTGGGATTATGGAACGAACGTGAAGCGGCCGAGCAAGGGGTCGTTAATCCTGAAACCGTTGAAATTCCATGTTGGCGCCATGCATTAATCAGTTTTCCGCATCCGTTATTGAAGGAAGGACTTTGTATTCTCGACACGCCGGGCTTAAATGCATTAGGTACCGAGCCTGAGCTGACGTTGAACATGCTTCCAAGCGCTCAGGCAATCATATTCGTTCTAGCTGCCGATACCGGAGTGACGAAGAGTGACTTGGAAATGTGGCGTAATCATGTTTGTAGCGCTAGGGGCGGGAGAAAGCATGGATTAGCGGTCGTCATGAACAAAATCGATTCGATGTGGGACGATCTAGCCGGTGAGACGGGTTATGACGCAGCTATAGAATCGCAAATTAGCACGTCGGCCGGAATTTTAAATATCGACGAATCATCCATCTTTCCGGTATCGGCAAAGCAGGCGCTGCTGGCGAAGGTCAAATCCGATGACGTGTTGCTCGAAAAAAGTCGGTTATATTCCTTGGAAAAATATTTGTCCGACGACATCCTGAAGCAACGGCGGCAAATATTACTCAATACGATTAAAAAAGATATCGGTTTTTTGGTGGGCGAATCGTCTAATCTTACCGACGGTAAGTTGACCAATGCTACCAAGCAATTGGAGGAGTTCAAGAAGCTGGATTTTGAAAATCATGAAATGACCGAAAAGCTGATGGCCGAAACCCGCGACAGGCAACAGCATTACATGATCAATGTCGAAAATTTTCAAGCCAGTCGCAAGGTTTTTAGCGTGCAGGCAAAAATCCTTATTGACTCGTTTGCCAAGGAAAAAGTCGATGAGATCATCCGGCAGACTCGGGAAGATATGACCAAGAGTTTAACGACATACGGCATGAAGCAGCAAATTCGTAAGTTGTTCGACGATTTACGGGATTTATTGCAAGACGCAGTCGATACGACTAATGAAACACGCCGTTTGGTTAAAGCGATTCATAAAAAGTTTCAGGACGAATACGGTTTCAAGGAAATCGAACCGCAACTTTTCTCGATTAAGCAATATCAGTTCGAATTAGAGCAGATCTTCGAAGAAGGGGAAGTATTCCGGACCAGTGCAAAAACCACATTGACTGAACAAAGCATTGTAATTAATAAGCTTTATAGTACGTTAATTAGTAAAGCGCGAAATATTATGAAACATGCCCAAAAAGACGCCGCCGCCTGGAGTAACAGCGTGCTGACACCGTTGATGCATCAAATCAAGGATCATAAAAAACAGATTGAAGGGCGTTTGCAAATGCTGAGAAAGATTAATGAATCCAAAGGTAGCGTTGCTGAAAATATAGCGATTCTGGAGCAAGAGCTAGAGCCGTTAAAAAGACAGCGAAGCGAATTGGCCACGATCATTAAGGCGATGCAATTGGATATGTCGGCTGATAGTGAACAGTAAACAGTGAGAAGTAAATAGTGAACAGGGAACAGTGAACAGAGCACTTCGGTTGTGAGCTCTGTTGTATGATTTTCTCGGATACGCCTACACAATGCTTAATGTGTTCTCTTCTTGGTGTTGTCGAATGACGCAATTGCCTTTCGCGCCTTTTTTATTTACACAGATATTTAGTACTCAGTCATTTTTACAATGTCGGGTAAAAATAGTTTAGCTCAGCGTAAATCCGCTCATCCTTCGGCAGGTTCTCAAGAAATGGATTTTTATGCGTTTAAAATCAATATCTTGACAAGATGTAAAAATACAAAAAAATACGTCAAACAGCGATTGTTTCATAGTAACGCCATGCGACCGAAGGGCGCTTACTTTGCTCAGGACGAACGGATTTACTTTTCCCCGGCAAAACAAGATTGACTGAGTACTAGTTTTTTTTAAAAATCAAATCCCAAACGCCGTGGCCGAGGCGTAGTCCACGGCTTTCGAATTTAGTTAAGGGCCGATAAGAGGGACGCTCGCTAAATCCTCCGCCGGCTTCGGCATTATTAAGATCCGGTGCATTTAATAATACCGCCAGCATATGCTTAGCATAGTTTTCCCAATCCGTCGCGCAATGAAAATAACCGCCCCGTGTCAATTTTGCCGTGACCAAATTGACGAAGGCCGGTTTGACGATACGCCGTTTATGGTGACGTTTTTTCGGCCAAGGGTCGGGAAAAAATAGATGGACACCCGCTAGGCTTTGATCGGGGATGCTTCGGGCCAGAATCTCGACTGCATCATGGCAAAAAATTCGGACATTGCTCAGTTCGCGCGCTTCCAGTTGCATAATCAAATGGCCGACGCCCGGTCTATGCACTTCAATACCGATGTAATCGCAACCGGGGTTCGCCTCGGCCATGTCCGCGAGGCTATCGCCGTTTCCGAAACCGATTTCGACGATAACCGGCGCTTCGCGTCCGAAAATTTCGCTGAAACAGCATTCGATACCGGGCTCCAGGCCGTACTTATCCCAGGAATCGGTGAGTGCTTGCTGCTGGCCGGCGGTGATACGGCCTTGACGCCGCGAAAAGCTTCGGATTTTGCCGGCGTTGGATAAATCGGGGGAATTCATGCTGACGGAGTTCGGCGTTTATATTGCAATATTAATGAATACGGCTGAATCGGTTGGGTTAGCGAAGCGTAACCCAACAGTTCAGTGCGAATGCATGTGCTTAGAGTTGAAAAAACAGCCAAGCGAATCCTATTTGGCAGTTTAATCATGAAGCACATGAAGTATTTCAAGAGATTACCTAAAGTTCATGAAAGTCTGGTAATCGCCCCAGTAAATGAAAGTGCTAGGCGTTGGGGAGGGTGCGGTCACTCGCCCGACAGGACGCCGTGAATACGTCCATGTAGGCTCGACGGCGGCTTTCCCTGCCGCCGACGCCTGAACCGCACCCTCTCCGGAACCGGCATTTTCTCTGCCGAGCTTCTTATATCGAAAAATTAGATAAAGAGCCAAAATCTACGAACTTCCACAGTAATATTTCCGCTAATCTTTTGGGTGAACGAAAGTTCTATGCAAACGCATAGCAAGCCCAGCTTTAACATTTTTCGGTATTTGGGTCATGGGTGCTTGATTTGTTTAGGCTGGGCAAGTTATTGAATTAACTTACACTTGACCTTCAAAGTCTTTTTCTAGGTTTAAAGAAACAAACCGTCGATCGGCGACGAAGCCGAAGCGAATCGTTTTCTTGGCATGCGTCCGGCTAAAAATGCCAGGCGACCGGCTTCGATTGCTTTTCTCATCGCTTCAGCCATCATGACCGGATGTTGGGCGGCGGCGATCGCGGTATTCATTAGCACGCCATCGCAGCCGAGCTCCATCGCGATAGCGGCATCGGAAGCCGTTCCGACGCCGGCGTCGACCAGAATCGGTACGTTGGCGTTCTCGACGATGGTCAAAATGTTGTATGGATTACGAATGCCCAATCCCGAACCGATCGGTGCAGCCAATGGCATCACCGCAACACAGCCGATATCCTCCAGTCTTTTTGCGGCAATTGGGTCGTCATTGGTATAAACCATCACATCGAAGCCGTCCTTGACCAATAATTCCGCCGCAACATACGTTTCGGCGACATCGGGGAATAAGGTTTTTTGGTCGGCCAAGACTTCCAGTTTGACCAGTTTATGGCCGCCCAATAACTCTCTGGCCAAACGGCAGGTCCGCACAGCATCGTCGGCAGTGAAGCAACCGGCGGTATTCGGCAAGATCGTGTACTTATCAGGCGAAATTACATCGAGTAGATTGGGTTCGCCCGGGTTTTGGCCGATATTGGTCCGTCGGATCGCGACCGTAACGATTTCAGCACCGCTAGCTTCGATAGCCAGGCGGGTTTCCTCCAGGTCTTTATACTTACCTGTGCCGACCAATAAGCGCGAATGAAAGCGGGTGCCGGCTACGGTGAAAGTATCGTCTTGGCCGCCGCCGATGGCATGAACGATTTCGAGACGATCGTTGTCTTGCAGCGTTTGCTGCTCGTAGCGGTCGAATGGCAGGATTTCTTTATTCAATTCAACCGCGATGCGTTTGCCGCTTAGCCCAATATCGGTTATAACCCGCGCGACCGTTGTCGCTTCCGGATACTCGCGGGATTCGCCATTTAACAATATGTTCACGTTTACGCTCCGTTTTAATTTTCAGTCTTTCTGCGTGCAACGACTGCCGCAGCAAGATCTTTCAACAACTGTATCGAATCTTCCCAGCCTAGGCAGGCATCGGTAATACTTTGTCCGAAAGTCAACGGTTTGCCGGGAATTACATCCTGGCGTCCGGCCTTTAAGTGGCTTTCGATCATGACGCCGATGATGCGTTTGTCGCCGCAGGCTATTTGCCCGCCGACATCCTCGCCGACGATCAGCTGACGTTGATATTGTTTCAAACTATTCGCATGGCTGAAATCGATCATAATGCGCGGTCTTAATCCTGAGTTTTCCAGCCCCTCCGCGACTTTTTCAACGTTGACCGCATCGTAGTTGGGCTGGCCGTTGCCGCCGCGTAAAATAATGTGAGCATCTTCATTGCCGCGCGTCGAAAATATCGCCGAACGGCCTTCTTTCGTTAACGAGAGGAAGTGATGGGGGCTCATTGCGGCGCCGATTGCGTCGATCGCGATTTTGATCGAGCCGTCGGTCGCGTTCTTGAAACCGACCGCACAGGACAGACCGGAAGCCAATTCGCGATGCACCTGACTCTCGGTAGTTCTTGCGCCGATGGCCCCCCACGAAATCAAGTCGGAAACATACTGCGGTGTGATTAAATCGAGATATTCGGTTGCGGCCGGCATGCCCAGTGTGTTTAGATCCAGCAATAGGCGCCGGGCAATACGCAGGCCTTTGTTGATATCGAAGCTGGAATCCAGATCGGGATCGTTGATCAGACCTTTCCAGCCGACCGTCGTTCTGGGCTTTTCGAAATAAACCCGCATTACGATCAGAAGATCTTTGTTCAATTCGTCTTTGATCGTTTTGAGTCTTTTTCCATACTCGATCGCCGCTTCCGGATTATGAATCGAACACGGGCCGATCACGACTAACAAGCGGTCGTCATCTCCGGTTAATATGTCATGAATTTCGGCGCGCGTTTGCAGCACCGTAGTCGCCGCGAGTTCATTCATCGGCAGTTCTTCGTGTACTGCAACAGGCGCGATGACTTCTTTCGTTTCACTGATTCTTAAGTCATCGGTGTTATATTTGCTTAACATAATAGTTATCCAGCTTGAAAGTGCGCGGAGAGTTAAAAGCCGCTCATTTTAACTTTTTTCACGACCGTTTTGTTAGTTTTTGCTAGGCTAGTCTGTAAAGTGATCTATCGCACACCTATATAGATCGAACCGTCGCTTAGTAAAGCAATGATTGTCAGAACAATTTTCTCCGCTTGTTCAACGACAAAGGCGGTTTAAACTATTCCGCTAACCGCTAACCGCTAACCGCTAACCGCTAACCGCTAACCGCTAACCGCTAACCGCTAACCGCCTCTTCCGGCAAAAAGCCTCCTGCCTGCATTGACCAAAGCCGATGATAAAATCCTTTTCGATCCAGTAATTCATTATGGCTGCCGTCCTCGACGATTCGGCCGTTGTCGAAGACCAAAATGCGGTCGAGATGGGCGATCGTCGATAAACGATGCGCAACGGCGATGACGGTCTTACGGCCCATGGCTCGGTCGAGATTTTCCTGAATGGTTTTTTCAGTGACCGAATCCAAACTGGATGTGGCTTCGTCAAGAATAAGAATCGGCGCATCCTTCAGCATGACGCGAGCGATGGCGATGCGCTGACGCTGTCCGCCGGACAGCTTAACGCCGCGTTCTCCTACCAGGGCATCGTAACCTTCTTTCATGTCTTTGATAAACTCGTCGGCGTGAGCGAGATCAGCTGCGCCAATGATTTCCGCATCCTCCGCATCCAGTTTGCCGTAACCGATATTTTCTTTGAGGCTGCGGTGGAACAAGCTCGGATCCTGAGGAATCAGGCTGACCTGTTCATGCAAGGAATCTTGAAATACGCCAGCAATATCGACATCATCGATTAGAATCGCTCCGTCTTGAGGCTCGTAATTGCGCAGCATTAGCGCGACAAAGGTCGATTTTCCGGACCCGGAAAAACCAACTAAACCAACCCGTTGCCCCGGTTCGATGATGACGTTCAAGTCTTCGAAAACCGGTTGCGAGGGATCGTAACCGAAACGAACATGACGGAACTCGATCCTGCCATGTGTCACGATTAGAGGTGTAGCTTCAGGTTTGTCGACAATTTCGTGAGGACGAACGATGGTATCGATACCGTTGGCAACATTGCCGACATATTCGAAAAACTCTAAAAAACGTCGTGTTAGATTACGGGCATCGCTGATAATCAATAACGCCAAGGCAATACTCATTGTAAAATCGCCGACACTGATTATGCCGCCTTCCCAAAGTGTGAGCGCATAGTAGACCGTGCCGATCTTGAGTGCGGCGGCGGCAATGAATTGAAACCAACGGACCCGTTCCATATACCAAAATGTGCGGCGTCCGGCCCGAACTTCGGTTTCCAAATATTCATTCAAATAACGGCGTTCGTAATCGAGCCGGGCAAACAACTTTGCGTTAAGCATGTTGCTGACCGCGTCGACGATTTTGCCGTTGACCTGACTGCGAGTCGCGGCGTAACTTTTTGCGTAATGCTGACAGCGGGTGGCAAGCCAATAAGAAATGGCAATATAGGCCAGTACCCAGCTTGCAACGTATTGCCCCAAACCCTGATGAACCCCTAGCAATAAAAAAATCGACACGCTAAAGGTTATTGTAATTGGCCAAAATTCGCACAAAACCGACCACGTTGTATGATTGACACTGATCGCGGTTTCGCTAATGCGATGCGCCAGCGCTCCGGCAAAGTGGTGGCCGAAGTAGCTAACCGAGTGATACTGCAAATAAGCAAAAAGTTTTTGTGTTGTTCTTTGCCGCAAACGAGGTCCGATAATAATCAGCAATGCACCGCTGGTTCGACTGAAGATGATCTCGGCCAAAGCCAAGCCTGCCAGCAATAGCAATGGTTGTTGCAATGTTTTCAGTACCGGGCCGGTGTCCCCGGTCAATGAAGCGACGCCATCCATAATGGCCTTGACTGCATAAGGCACCAGAATATTGCATGCCGCCTGTCCGGTCTCGAGAATTAACATTAACGTCAATAGACCCGGGAAACTGCTAATACAGTACAGGATAAATTTGACCGTACCGGTAGGAAGGTTCGGAGCTTCTCTAGCGCGTTGGAAGGGAGAGGAGTTAGACATGATAACTGATAATTTAAAAAATTACGGGTGATTATATGCCGAACTAATAATTTTCAATGTGACTTCAATCTTAACCGGTTGATCAAGGAGTTTTTCGATATCGATTCGAAGCACTTCAACGTCTTGTGAGCTAATGTTTTCGGAGCTGCCCAATACAGCTGAAAGGCAAAGGGTGTCGCCGGCCGAAATGACCCTGACGTCATCAAGCTGAATAGTTTTGCCATTGACCATATAAGTCTGGCTTCCGACGGCTGAGGTAATTCGGCCATGGTTAATATCGGTCATTAACGAATCGTAGAGTGGAATGCTCACCAACGCGATTAATAGCAGCGAGAACCCAAGGCCCCAATTAATGCGAATTACGGTGGAAAAGCCCAAAAACAGAAACGTTAGCGCGCCGGTCATGGCGATTCCGGCAAAGTTAGTCAGAAATAATAAGCCGGCGCCGCTGACAATTACCCAATCGTGCCAAGCTAAGCCGATACCGATTACGCAAAGTGGTGGAACTAGCGCAACGGCAATCGCCACGCCGGGAAGGCTTTTCAGTATGTTTTCTTTGGCGTGAGCATAGGCGGCGGCCATACCCGATACGATTGCGACACCGAGGTCCAATAAACTCGGTTGCAATCGGGCGTGGATTTCTTCAGTGATCTTTTCGTAAGGCAATATTAGCGTTGTTAAAGCCGATACCGCAATGGCGGCTATAAGGCCAATTAAAAACACCCAAATCGCATTATTAAACAGTTTGCGGTCATTACGCAAAATAGCCATCGATAGCGACACGATCGGCGCCATTAGTGGTGCTAGGATCATTGCACCAATCACGACCGGTGCACTGTTTAAAAATAAACCGAATGTCGCCAGCATGCTGCTCAGCACCATCAATACCAAAAACGGCCCGGAGAGTTGGGCATTTTCCTTGAGCATTAGGAACAGGTCCTTAAAGTCGTCTTCCTGCGCAACCGAAAAAAATGGGACTTTTTTCCGCAAACGCTGCAAACGCACTTCGTTTTGAGGTAGGTTATTGATTTTTAGAGTTTCCTTTTCTGCCTCATGGGTATCATGGACGAATTTGAATTGTTCGCCGACAATGATCTTAATGCTGTCCGGTATGCATTTGAAAAACAATGTTTCTGCTTTACAGGGGCGCCCGTCTATCCAATAATCCAATTTCTTCGAAGTGCTCAGTGTGAGTTCGCGGGTTTTGATATAGCTAACCGCTTTAGGAAGTCTTGCGGCTGTTCGGTTTTTATAATAAAAACAATCCAGCAAAAAAAACAGATAATCGACAGTTGAACAAGGCGCGACCAGCATGGCCGATAGCTTATTGTCTTGAGATGATATCGTTTCGTTGACCAAGTTAGCCGCAAACGCTTCGATATCGTTTTCAATGATTAATACACCGGTGACCGCAGTTTTGATTTGATCGCGTTTTTCGGTGGCAATGCTCAAATCGAATGGTTTCAGGCGGGTAAGGCTAGCGGCATTTTTGATGAGATGAATTAATCTTCTTAACAAGGATTGCCGTTCGTAATATTGTTGGCGAAAATTAAAAAAAGGTACATAGCCGACCATCACCGATAACAAAACGGCCTCGTCATTACACAGTAACAAGTCGAGATCGATAGCCTTATTTGGCGAGATGGCAAGCGGTAACGCTTTCTCGATTTGGGTCGGAATGTTGAAAAGGCGGCAGACGATTGACGATTTATGTGCGGGCAGCAGTCCTATACTGAAGTGGTATCGATGCGCCTGGTTGAGTAACAAAGAAAGATCTGCGCTTTCCAGCAGGCTCACTAGATGGTGTCTTCCATTAAGTTGTTTTTTGGGATTAAGCAAAAAATCGTTCAATAAAAGAGGTTCGAGTTCGATGCCGTATTGTTGCGCCGATTCTTGTGCGCCATGCAGTTGTTTCGGCTTTATATGATGATGGATCAATAAAATTTTTTGCAATGAGTTCATAATAATGCCTCTCTAGAAGTAAAAACGTTTCGGCTAAAACTCCACTGCTTTCATTAGCTAATACCGTAGTTTCATGGGCGAAAGATAAACGTCTCGTTTGCTAAGCCAATAAAATTCGGATAGATTGCACCGATTGTTAGGTCGTATTAGAGGAATCACTCGATCTTTACACTAATACGCAATTTTAGGGGCGACCGATGCAAGTTGAAGTGCTTCTGATTTTTTTATTGATTGTAGTTCTTTTCTGTTGGTCGGATGCTTTGTCGATTAGAGAATATGCTTATCTGGCCGCAAGAAAACACTGTGCGGATATGGATGTGCAAATGTTGGACGATTGTGTCGCATTAAGTCGGATGACGTTTAAAAGAGATGAATTCGGTAAGTTAAGGTTGATGCGTTCTTTCGAATTTGAATTCTCGGCGTCGGGCGATGATCGTTATATCGGGTTGATAACGATGACCGGTCGGTGCATCGAGTCGATTCAGATGCCGCCTTACCGGATGGTATAAAATCAACGGCGGCATGCTGATCTAGTTTTATGCCCGTTTGTAAGCGGCGGGCCTAGGCTTTTATTTAAAAAGGAAAATTAACAATGATTTTTACAACAACACCGGATGTGCCGGGACGAGAGATTACTGAAAACTTGGGCGTGGTAGTGGGTAATATTGTGCAATCAAAGCATGTAGGGCGCGATTTCATGGCGGCTTTAAAAGGATTGGTTGGCGGTGAAATTAAAGGCTACACTGAAATGTTAGCCGATGCTAGGGACCTTGCCATTGAACGAATGGTGACAGAAGCACAGCGTCGCGGCGCCGATGCTGTGATTAATATTCGGTTTACGACCAGTGCGATCATGGCCAATGCGTCCGAAATCATGGCTTATGGAACTGCGGTAAAACTCAAATGATTCAGCATAAACGCGTAGACTCCCCTTGTGTCGGTAATTGCTGTCTCGACGACGCCGATGTTTGCTTAGGTTGCTATCGCACGCTCGAAGAAATCAAATCTTGGGGGGTGGTAGATGATGAAGCGCGTATCAATATTCTTAACAATGTTTCGCAAAGGGCCAAGCAAAAAGTGTATTCCGATCGTGTAAGTTGTTGACCTAGGAACGGAGCTAGGCGTCGAGTTAAAAGTAGTCGTTTTTGCAAAGCTTATTCGCGGCTTTTGGGATTGATGATTGAATGGCGACTAATGCCAATGCCATGGAATACGTTTAATGTAAGGATGCCGGGCAGAATTACACCGAAGAAATTATATTTCAGCCTTATTAAAGCTGTGTTATTTAACACAGTTTTAATAAGGCGTTTTGCCATAGCGCCAAACTTTAAGGAAAAACGCTGCATTCCGGTAGGAATCGGCGAAATCCAGTGCAGGGATGGCAAGGCTTTTATATTCATGTTTCGAGGCGAATGCCCAAATGACCGCTCAAGGCACTGTAAAGCCGAATTCGAAAATCAGCTTTACAGATGCATAAAGTACCAATGCGATAGCGGCAAGATAAACCAACAAGCGGATAGAATTATGCTTAAGGTTGCCTAAAAGTGTTGGTGCTTTGCCTTCTTTTTTAAGTTGTTCGTACAATGCTCGCTGACTCAGCGCCCGCTGCTTTTGATATTGATGCAGTAGGATTTGTGCTTGTTGGAGTTGGGTTTGATCATTAAGCCACAAAGCCGGCATCGAAATTCCCCAGTTACCTGCCGACGTTTCATAAAAGTCGATCGAATGTTCGCTTAGAAGTTCGCGAACTTCCTCGGCTTCGTCTTCTGGTACCCCTCTGAGTGAAAATAGTAAATGCGGCATAGTTTATGGAAAAAAATAATGGGTTTATTAATCAGCAATTCCCAATTTGGAGATCAAAAAGGGTGTGGGGTATGCTTGGCGAGGATGTCGGCAGCAGGGCAGATTTTTGCTCCTCGGCAATTGCTCCTGCATTGCCCTACTACACGCCATCCTTGGCGTTCGAGCTGCCGCCAAGCCCCCATGGATGGGTTTACGGCGTTCCTCGACAGGCATACCCCACACCCTAAAATCGGCGAAACTGCTCAAACTGGGAATTGCTGTTTATTAATATTGTATGCGATAACGGTGTGTTCTTTCATTACTATGAATCTAGCTTATATAATTCAATGACTTAGTTCATAGGCGCTACATTTATTAGGTTCTGTATGCGGTAAAAGTTGAAAACTCCTGTCACTACCGGAAACGCTTAAGGAACGAGCATGAAATAAATTAGACAACTGTTGAAGGAGGGGGGTTGGTGGCTCGATTGACAGGTGTCGGCGGCAGGGCAGATTTTTGCTCCTGCAAAATCTGCATTCATGCCATCCATGGCAATCAGATTCCGCCGTCAAGCCTAAATGGACGTATTCACGACGTCCTGTCAAGCGAGTCACCAAGCCGCCACAAAGCCTACTACTTGTATAAGTTATACCCATCGTAGATCAAAATTCGGCACCGGGGTGCCCGTCAAAGGACGCCGTGAATACGTCCATGTAGGCTCTATGCCAGCATCCATGCTGGCAAAGCCTTTGCCGAGCACCCCGGCGCCTCCTTAAGCATCGCCGAAATTTGAAGTGCGAAAGGTATACTTTGTACATATTCCTAACTATTCAAAGTGAATTTTAGGGTACGCTACGCGTACCTGATGTCGGCGCAGAGTATTCCTGTATCCGCAATACAAAAACTGGCTTGCCTCGAACGACACGCTCCGCAATGAGAAAAAGAAGACCTGTCGACATTTTGATCGGAAATGAAACAGTCTGTTTCTAAAAATAGGTCAAATGACACAATAAAACTGTGTTATTTAACCTATTTTTTTATTGACCGCCTCTTCCGTATTTATTATTTATAATAAAAACAAATAGTTATAAGTTGGCATTCATTCTGCTTATGTTTATAGCATTGAGTTAATTGCTTAATTGTCTGCAGAGGTAAAAAAAATGAGTCAAGATTTAGCGCGTGTGGAAAATGAAGTCAATTTTGATAACAATGGCGCCCTGTTAGTGGGTGCCGGTTTGGCTGTAGCATCCATGATAGTGTTGCCGGCGTTGGCAATGCGGTTAGGCTTGGGTGCAAGCTTGACTGGTGCATTAAGAATCGCGTTAATGAAAGCATCAAATCGTGCCGCGAGCGGCGCTTATCGATCATCGACAAAAACGGCCGCTTCGTAATTATTCCCTTTGCTAGTCAAATTTCGGTGCCGGAGCGTTTTTTAACGGACACTCCGGCGCCGAATTTTGTTCTACGATGGGTATTTTATGATTGGTTCTCAGCCCGTTCTATACTTTTCCTATCAAACAACTTTCTTTGTTAAATTAAATTGTCATTAATTCTCATGAGCTTGCTTTAGCTCTTAGAGTAAGCGCTTGTTGTGTAAAATTTATTTTGCTAATATCCGCCGTTAGGAAATGAAATCAAATCAAGAATTCAGAATGAACGATACCAAAAAAGCTTGTGATTTATGTGGTTTAACGGTGGAGACGCCGGGGTTCAAGTTGAAAACCAAAGAAGGTGATAAAGATTTTTGTTGTGAAGGATGTAAAGGAATTTATCAGATGCTGCACGAGGATCAAATTCTACCTGAATCCGAAAAATCCGAGTAAGCCTAACTTCTATCATTAAATTGAATAATTAAGGAAAAGACTATATGAAACATGTGCACGGCAAAACCGCACAACAGGGGATGAATTCCATGTCTAAAGAAATTGTTAAAGGTTCGATGGCTTCTGCAACGGTTCAAGGCGGAAGCAAATTGCTCGGTAAAGCGGCCAAGCATCCGTTATTGGTTTTCGGCTTAGGTGTAGCCGCCGGTTACGTGATCTATAAATATCGTAAGGAAATTATTTCGGGAACCACGAAAGTGGTCGATGCCGGAAAAGATTTTGTTTTGCAACAAAAAGAGAATTTAGAAGATATCGTTGCAGAAACAAAAGAATAATAGCTTATAGGTCGAAGCTGAAGTCGATTCATCCTGGATAGATGAATTATTGTTATACTTCGGTCATATTTTGTTATGGCATGATTATTTTATTCGACGCCGATAAGGATATAAGAGATAGTGACTGCACTAATCAATAAAAGGGTCGAATAGAAATCCGCGAATTTGTTTATGCGGAGTATTTAACGGGTGTTCTGTACTGATTTGTCGGAACGCCCGTTTTTGTTTCTACTAAGGCAATGTTTGAATTATGGCTATCCAAAGAAGTTTTGTGTTGCGTTATCGGGAGAACGGACATGTCAGGTTTCAAATTCCCTCGGAAGCCTGCGATTCCGCTGCGGCTAAAGCGTTGACCGAAAAATTGCTTGAACTCGACGGAGTTTATCGGGTCGTGCTATATCGGCGACAACAAAAATTATCGATACGTTTTCAAGAAACGATTTGCGAGTTCGAATCGCTGGTCAAGCAGTTGTATCAAATCCTAGCCGAGATTGAGAAAACTGGGCTTTTTAATCCGAAGCCTATAGCCAAATCGAGGCTATGGAAAGTACGAGCCATTAGTAATAAAGCTAAACCGGGTCCTCTCAATTGGTTTAAACGAAAATACACCGATGCCAAAGATACGGTACATGCCGCTAAAGTCGTCGGAAAAATCGGTTTAAAAAAACCCAAAGCTTTTTTAAACGATCCTGAAAAAGCCGTTATCGACTTTTTAAACGATATTTTAGTGCTGTTTCTGATCAAGTTGCATTGGCAGCACATTACCCAGCAATGGATCGTGAAGCCATTCAAATATCGTTATGAATGGATGGCGATCTTCTATATGTTTTATTTATTGATACGGTCACGTAAAAAATAAATTCTTTATTTCTATGCCGCCTTGTGCGGCATAATTTTCAAATCGCAGTATTTGTTGTTATTCACTGGCCTGATATTACCGTCTAAATCGATATGGATTCCCAAAGCGTGACTTTTAAAAACTTCCGGCTAGTTCATCAATTATCCCGGCGCATTCGGATCGAATCTCCAATACTAAAAAAAGACCAAGAACGAGGTTATATTTTTGAAATCCTGCTAAAAAAGCGCTCGGAAATCAAAGCGGTTCGCTCGGTTTTCTCGCTGGGTTCGGTCGTGATCGAATTTGACCCGGCTAGCCTTCCGAAAAAGAATTTACTGATTTTGATCGATGCGGTACTCGGTAATATCGCTCATAAACAAAGCATCGATCGCCAAGCAAGAAAGAAAGACTTTGACGGTCCGCTGCAAGAAGTCGATCTTGCCGTCGAAGGCATGACGTGCGCGTCCTGCGCTTTGCTAATCGAAATGGTGCTGAAGCGCGATCCGGCGATCAAACATGCCAGCGTCAATTTCGGCACCGAAACTTTAACCGTCCATGGGCAGCTCGATAAGGACGAAGTCGGTGCAAGAGTGGCGTCGCTCGGTTACAAAACCTATGCGATGGATACCTTATCGCAACGCAAAATTCTGATTGAAAAAGAACACCAACGTATCGTGGAGGCGCGTCGTCGTTTCGTCTGGTCGGGTATTTTGAGCCTGCCCGTCGTCGCAGTCGGCATGAGCATGCCGTCGTCGCGCTGGCTGCATTGGCTGCAATTCGGTTTGACGACGCCCGTCGTATTTTGGTCCGGCCGGCAGTTTTTCAGCAAGGCTTTTCGTTTGGCGAAACACCGAGCCGCCAACATGGATTCATTGATCGCGTTGGGCGTCGGTTCCGCATACGGTTATAGTTTGCCGGCATTATTTCGAAACAGAGGTCATATTTATTTCGAAGCGGCCGCCGCGATCATTACCTTTGTCTTGTTGGGGCGCTATCTCGAAGAAAATGCAAAGGGCAAGGCCGGAGAGGCGATCCGAAAATTAGTCGATTTGCAGCCGCAAACCGCAACGTTGTTGCGCGATGGCGAAGAAATCTCGATCGATGTCGACGATATCGCAATCGACGATATTTTGTTGGTGCGTCCGGGGGAAAAAATACCGACCGACGGCCAAGTGATTCATGGCGTTTCGACCGTCGACGAAGCGATGGTGACAGGGGAAAGTTTACCGGTCGTCAAGGAAGTCGGTCAAAAAGTGATAGGCGGCTGCGTCAACGGCAGCGGCGTATTGAAGATACGTGCGACTGCGGTCGGTATGGACACCGTGCTGGCCGGTATCGTACACATGGTCGATCAGGCTCAGGCCTCCAAATTGCCGATTCAGAAACAGGTCGATAAAATCTCGGCGGTGTTCGTGCCGTCGGTCATAGTTTTTTCAGGCTTGACGATGGGCGGCTGGTTGCTGGTTGGCGCGCCGTTCGCTCATGCATTCGGTAATGCGATTACCGTGCTATTGATTGCTTGCCCTTGTGCATTA
Organism: Methylotuvimicrobium buryatense; assembly: GCF_005931095.1. Lineage (GTDB taxonomy): Bacteria > Pseudomonadota > Gammaproteobacteria > Methylococcales > Methylomonadaceae > Methylotuvimicrobium > Methylotuvimicrobium buryatense. Next base: position 197,111 of record NZ_CP035467.1, read on the forward strand.
GGCTTGGCGACTCCGGCAGCAATCATGGTGGGTACAGGGCGTGCTGCGCGCGAAGGTGTTTATATCCGCAACGGCGAAAGTCTGGAACTGGCGGCCAAGCTCAATGCGATCGTGTTCGATAAGACAGGCACGATTACCGAAGGTAAACCGAAAGTCAGCGAGTGGCTCAATATTTCCGGAGTAGACGATGAGGAAGTTCTGATATTGGCTGCGTCGGCAGAAAACAATTCGGAGCATTTTCTCGGTAAAGCGATTGTCGACTATGCCAAAGAACGTTCGATGGTCCTACAGGAATGCAGTCATTTCAAGAGCGAAACCGGACGAGGCATTCTAGCCGAAGTCGGGGGGCAAAATTTATTATTGGGCAATAGAGGGTGGTTGGTTGATCAAGGTGTTTCGATCGATGCCTTATCGAAAGCGGCCGGCGAATATGCCGGGCAAGGAAAGACGCCCGTGTTTATGGCGATAAACGGCAAGGAGTCGGCGGTTTTCGGTATTGCCGATAAGCCTCGACCACAAGCGGCCAAAGCAATCGCGCGCTTGAATAAAATGGGCGTACATACGCTGATGGTGACCGGCGATACCGAAAAAACGGCTAACTATATAGCTGCAAAAGTCGGTATCGAAACGGTTGTCGCAAACGCCAAGCCCGAAGATAAATTGGCGATTATCCACGAATTCCAACAACAAGGTCGCCATGTCGGTATGATCGGCGACGGCATCAATGATGCGCCGGCACTGGCGGCGGCCGATGTCGGTTTTGCGATAGGCAGCGGTACCGATATCGCGATCGAGTCGGCCGATATGACGCTGGTCAGCGGCGATATTACCAAAGTGACCGATGCAATCGAGCTGAGCACCGATACGATTCGCATTATCAAGGAAAATTTGTTTTGGGCGTTCGGTTATAACACGATCGCGATTCCGGTCGCGGCCTTGGGTAAGCTTAATCCGATGATCGCCTCTGCGGCGATGGCGCTGAGTTCGGTGTCGGTGATCGTCAATTCGTTGCGCTTGGGTAAAAAATAGGATTTAAGATGGATCATTCGACAATGGATCACGGCATGCATCACATTGCTGCGGCCGGCGGTTTCGACTACAGTCTGGCGTTCATGGCCGGATTGTTGGGCAGCGGACATTGTTTGGGAATGTGCGGCGCATTGGTTTCCGGTTACTTCATGAAATCAGGACCGTCCAGAAGCTATCTCCCATATTTCGCCTATCAACTCGCGCGCATTTTCGTTTATACGATGGTCGGCTTTGCCGCAGCCTCGCTCGGCGTCGTGTTGGTTTCGAGCGGTCTGTTCGGCAAATTGCAAAGCTTGTTGCAAATGGTGATCGGCGCCGTGGTGATTATTTTGGCTTTGGGTATTCTCGGTTGGATACCGTTTCAAGGCTCGATTCGATTGATTCCGATGAATGTGTTGCGCAAGGGCTATGCATCCGCCAGCACCAAGGGACCGGTCGTCGGCGCGCTGATTGCCGGGCTGTTGAACGGTTTGATGCCGTGCCCATTGACGTTTGCAATGGCCGTTAAGGCTACATCCGCGACAAGCATTGCCGAGGGCGGATTGTTGATGCTGACTTTCGGTGCCGGAACGCTACCGATGATGTTGTTCATCAGTGTCGCATTCGGTAAGATGAGTGCGCATTTCAGAGGCTTGATGTTGAAAACGGCGGCCTTGATCATGATCGTAATGGGTTCGAATACGATCTATATGGGGCTGTCGTTCTACGTCGAGGAACATCATCATCACCGCGATTTCTTGCATGATTTGAAAGATAGAATCGATGAATTGATTGTGTTTTTAACCGAATTCGTCGACTATCTCGGCACCATGGTTAATAATGTGCCGGGGACATAAGGCCGACTCGCATAAAAAATACCCCACGTATCGTTCTCTCAAGAGGGCCGGATGCCTTGTGGGAGCGATCCCCTGATCGCGATGTCGAAGCGGGGAGCGCCTGGTGACAATTAATTAATGGTATCGGGGCACATTGGCTAAGATGGCAAGATGCTATACCCATCGCAGATCAAAATTCGGCGCCAGGGTGTCCGTCAAAGGACGCCGTGAATACATCCCTGTAGGCTCTATGCCAGCTCCATGCTGGCAAAGCCTTTGCCGCACACCCTGGCGCCTCCTCAGGCACTGCCGAAATTTGAAGTGCGAAAGGTATATCTACGGTTTATGTATAACGATGAGCGCACCGGCGCGGAAGACAATAGCGCGTATAAACGGAGAGCGCAATGCATACCTTGCCGGAAACAATTTCTTGCGGGTTTATACCTAAATCGCCAAATATCATCTCGGACGATGGCTTGTTTCGAAACACGGCATAACCGGGCCGGATCTTGGCAGTTGCCTAAACTGCTGGCACTTCGGGCCCGAATTTTCGTACACAATAAACCCGTTTGATAATGATTCAAAGCGTCGGCCGGACATTAAACCGAATAACGAAAAACCATCAACCTCAGATAAAGCGGCTGAATTATTATTGGCGCTTGTTTGGTACCGGGTTCAGTTTTTTTACCTTCGGCGCCGGCGGATTCTTGTTATGGGTATTAGTTTTTCCGGTGTTGTCGATCATTCCAGGAACTCACCAGAGTAAGATCCGCCGGGGCCAAAAAGTCGTTCATTACAGTTTTTACGCATTTATCGGCCTGATGCATCGAATCGGCGTGATGACCTACGAGATCGAAGGGCTGGAAAAACTCAATAGGCCCGGACAATTGATCGTCGCCAATCATCCGACATTGGTCGATATTGTCTTTCTGATCAGCAGAATCAGCCAAGCCAGTTGCATCGTCAAGGCCAGTCTGTGGCGCAACCCGTTCATGCGGGGGCCGATCCTCAATGCCGGCTATATTAGTAACGGCGACCCCGAAACCATGATAGACGAATGCGTACAACGCCTGCAGTCGGGCGGCACGATGATCATATTTCCGGAAGGCACCCGCTCGGTGCCCGGCAAACCCTACCGGTTTCAACGCGGCGCGGCCAGCATCGCATTAAAAGCACAAACAATCGTGACGCCGGTGACGATGTCTTGCTACCCCAGTACGCTGACCAAGGCCGAAAAATGGTATCAAATTCCCCACCGGCGCTTTCATCTTGCAATGCACGTTGGCGAGGATATCCCGATGCAAGAATTCACTTCGCTGCAGCCACGGTCGATTGCAGTGCGTCGTTTCAATGGTTATTTACAGGAATACTTCATACGTCAACGAGCGCTCTATACGAGCAGCATGGAAAATGATGATTGATGTTGCGGGCATGAAATGATTCCTTTCGCAGTATTCGCCAGTCGCTCATCCAAATCGGTAACCATGAAAAAGCTATTGATCATCATTTCATTATTGACAAGTGCGACAATTGCCGCAGCCAATCCCGCCCTACAAAAATGGGCCAAGGTCAGCGAACCTGCGCCGGTCCGCGATATTGCGCAAAGCATTGGCGACTATACGGCCGGGTGTATTCGTGGGGCGATATCGTTGCCGTTCAGGGGGGAAGGGTATCAAGTGATGCGTTTGTCGCGCAAACGTTATTACGGCCATCCCGATTTGATTCAATTCATCGAAAACATGGGGCGCGAAGCGATGGCGCAAGGCTGGGGAACTCTATTGATAGGCGATTTGGGGCAGCCTCGCGGCGGCCCGACTTTGACTGGACACCGTAGTCATCAAACCGGTCTCGATGTCGATATCTGGTATTTAATATCGCACAAGGCTACCTTGCGTTCATTGACGATGGAAGAGCGGGAAAAATGGAGCGCTCCGTCAGTGGTAAGGACTGCCATCGACCGCATCGATGATACTCAGTGGACGCAACGCCATGACCGTATACTCGAAACGGCGGCGCGCATGCCGGAAGTCGAACGGATTTTCGTCAATGCCGCGATCAAACGGCATCTGTGCGAAAATTCGGCAGAACGTGATTGGCTCGGAAAGATTCGCCCGTGGTGGGGGCATCACGATCATTTCCATGTGCGCTTGAAATGCCCGGAAAGCAACCCCGATTGCCGAAGCCAAGAGCCAATATCTAAAGGCGACGGCTGCGATGCAACGCTCGACTGGTGGTTTACCGCCGAAGCGAAAACGCCCGCAGCACCGGCGGCTCCGGCCAAAGCGCCGGAGTTGCCCGCTTTATGCGAAGCTGTGTTGAATGATTGAAACCAATGAACGGTTACTCCCATTGTACTCAAAAAATAGCTAACTTTATGAAGGTATGGGGTGTGGTTCACGGCGGCCCTCGATAGACACATCCCATACCTTATATTTCTTCGACGGTTTTTCGATCAAAAGGGAATAAATAGCGTGAGAAACTATGCATCAAGAATTCTGGCTTGAACGCTGGCAACAAAATCAGATCGGTTTTCATAGTGAAAGCATCAATCCGCATTTAGAACAATATTGGCCGGCATTGCATATCGAAGCGGGAAGCCGGGTCTTCGTGCCGTTGTGCGGAAAGAGTAACGATATGCTGTGGCTGCTCGCGCAAAACTATCGAGTCATCGGCGTCGAATTGAGTCCCTTGGCGGTCAACGCGTTTTTCACCGAGAACAAAGTACCGGCAACCGCAGGGCATAAAGACAAATTCGAAGTGTGGGAAAACGATGATCTGTGCATTTATTGCGGCGATTTTTTTCACCTGAGAGAGGACGATTTAACGGGTGTTGATGCCGTTTATGATCGGGCCTCGCTCGTTGCGTTGCCGCCGGAGATGCGCGCGGATTATGCGGCGCATATGAAACGCTTGCTTAAAACCGGAACGAAAATATTATTAGTAGCATTCGATTATCCGCAGCAAGAAATGGACGGGCCGCCGTTCAGCGTGCAATACCAAGAAGTAGAAATGCTATATCGAGATTGGTGCCGGATCGATTTACTGCACACCGAAGACATATTGTCTAAAGAGCCTCGCTTTCGGGAAAGAGGCCTAAGTCGTTTGCAAGAACAAGTTTATGTCTTGACGGTTTTATAATCCACCGTCAAATGCAAAAGCGCCGATATCGATCGGGTCTCGTTCCCGACGCTTTTCTCGGCTCAGCGGATGGCGATATTGAAATTCCGGACGAAGCGAAACGCCGCTAGAGCTCATGCCCGGAGCGGTGCCTCTTCCTATCGCGGGAGAGCCGGGCAAAAGGCGATAATTGAAAGCGTCACGATCGACAAAACCGCCACCCTCAGTCCTCAGGTTATGGCGTTGCCGCCCGGATCCTTGCAGCGGAATAACGTTACCGACCAGTAAATTATTGATCGATACCACTTCGGCGTTTCCGTGATTGTGAATGAACACGCCTCTGCTGCGATCGTTGACGAAAGTATTGTTCACCGCATAGAGGTTTTGATCCGGATTGCTCCGGTTATATTCGCCGGCATAGGCAATGGCCGTCCAATTATCAGAGCCGGGGCTTTGCCGCAGCACATTGCCGATAATGAAAGCATCGCCGCCGTTCGGTAGATCGATCAAATAACTCGACGCGCCGTGCTCGTCGGTAATGCGGTTGTAAAGCAGATAATTTTCCTGCGCCCGCGATTTAACATTATGTCCGGTTTGGGCGTCGTGAACGTAACAATTGCGCAGTGTAAAGCGGCGAATAGCGCCGATATAAATATTGTGTCCAAGCTTGCCGTGCCGGTGGTAATCGACCGTATTGTCATTGAACTCGGATCCTTCGATCAAGATATCGCTACGCGGATTCGAGCCGGTTAAAATCCCCATTTGATTATCATGAAAATGCGCATTGCGAACCGTCAAATGCGTGCCTTCAAAGCGTATGCCGGCTCCATTTAAACTTGCGACAGCCGCGCCGGAAAATTCGATATTCTCGACAACGACATTATTACCCTTGATGACCCAAATGGCTTTGCCTTCGGCGGACTTTCCGTTGGCCTGAAGACGCGCCCGCTTGTCGGAGCCGCGTAATGTTAGCCGATGTTGCCGCCAAACTGCGACATCGCCCGAATAGTCGCCGGCATCGATGACCACCGTGTCTCCGCTCTTGGCGATTCTTGCCGCATCGCTGGGCCGTTTCAAGACACGCTCTGGGCCGACCGACAACGTGGCGCTGAGGGCGGGGCAGCAGAGCAGCAAGGCAAAAATGGTCGGAATGAATATTTTCATGATGCTTGCTATTTGTTAGTGGCCACACGATATTTTCGTACTCGATGCGTTAATTTTACAAGTCCGCTAACATAAACTTTGCTATATTTCTTCCAACTCGTTCACATAGGAGAAAATCCGCGGCAAGTATCTTGAAGTAGTAGGACTCATAACAATATTAACAATAAGCTTTTAAGCAGTCCGGGGAGATTTAATCATGACACTATCAAAAAAATTAGGCGCCGAATTCATCGGTACGTTCTGGCTGGTTCTCGGCGGTTGCGGGAGCGCAGTGCTTGCCGCAGCTTTTCCCGAAGTAGGCATCGGTCTTACCGGTGTTTCCTTTGCTTTCGGTTTAACAGTATTGACCATGGCCTATGCCATCGGTCATATTTCAGGCTGTCACCTTAATCCCGCCGTTTCGATCGGCCTGTGGTCCGGCGGACGCTTCTCGGCCGGAGAACTCGGGCCGTATATCGCCGCGCAAGTGTTAGGCGGAATTTTCGGGGCGGTCGTGCTCTATATTATCGCGACAGGTAAAGCGGGATTCGATGTAAGCGGTGGGTTCGCTTCGAACGGTTATGGGGAGCATTCGCCCGGCGGCTATAGTTTGGCGTCAGCATTGACTACCGAAATAGTCATGACTTTCATGTTTCTGATCATCATTCTCGGTGCAACCGATAGACGGGCGCCGGCAGGCTTTGCTCCGATTGCAATCGGGTTGGGTCTCACGCTCATCCATCTAATCAGCATCCCGGTTACGAATACCTCGGTCAATCCGGCTCGCAGTACCGCAGTCGCTATTTTTGTAGGCGATTGGGCGGTCGCGCAACTCTGGTTGTTCTGGGTTGCGCCCATCATTGGCGCGGGCCTTGCCGGATTGGTCTACCGCTGGCTTGGTTGTGAAAAAACCGCCGATTCTGAAGACAATTCATGAGTTGAGTTACTGTAAGCAGTGGGCTATCAATGAATAGTATCGAAAACTCCGGTCTTTCTTGATAAAAAACCTAGAATGCCAAGGACGGCAATATTTCTATAAAGATAAATCAAGTCCATAAAAAGGAAAAAGGGGGTCGGTAAAGGGGGAGGGCAGATCATAAGCGCTAACTTAGCGGTGCGTTTATGGCTTTATTCATCATATCGGTATGGGGTGTTGATATCCATGTTACATGGATGTGGTGCTACGCATTGCCATCCTTGGCCCTGGATTCCGCCAATTCCTGGCGGAATGACGCGTTCCTTCCTTAAGTTGGCGCTTATGGGGGGTCAGATAAATCTAAAAATCAACCTGACCCCTTTTTTCTGCAAATAAACAACAACGATTTTTAGGGTTCAAGCAATGAATAATCAGTTTTTTGGCGCGGCCTTGGTCGCGTTTTCGTTATCAGTGACTGCGTCTGATGATCCAATCGATTGTGATCAGGCGATGACCACTATCGAAGTTAGTCATTGCGCGATGATCGATCTTGAACGTGCTGAAATCGAATTGGCTAAGTATCTAAACGCAAGCAGCCAGCATTATGCCGATGACTTCAAACTCATTGATGCGATAGCTTCGTCTCAAGAGCAATGGAAAGCCTACCGGGAGGCGCATTGCAACGCGGTTTTTACGAAATGGCGTGATGGCAGCATTCGGAGTAATATGGCGATTTTGTGTAAAGCCAGGCTTACGCAACAAAGAACCCACGAGCTTTGGGAAAGCTTCTTAACCTACATTGATATTACGCCGCCTGTATTGCCGGAACCTCCAAAATGACGAAACAACATTTATAATGCACTGACGACGGCTCTGTTTCCTGCGAGCCTCTAGGCTTGAGTGGTTAAGGTTTAATGAATAACGCCGAATGCAGAACATACTTATCAAGAGCCCCTTTAACCGAATTGCGGCTTACTGCGTTGACAGCGTCTATCTTCCTTCGACAAGTCGGTTAACCCCCTTTCGGTCCGGCAAACCACCAAAGTATCAGACCGACAACGGGCAGCAGTAAAATCAAAATCACCCATAAAACTTGCGATCCAGTTGAAGCACCACTTTTTACAATGCTAATTATGGCCCAGATGTTCAGTACAAGCACAATAAGACCCAGAAAACCGCCTACTTCAATATCCATAAGTCCCCTAACAGGTTTGTGTTTAATGAATAAACTATTTTGCCTCATCAGCTTTAGACTTTACGCTTAAAAAATAGATAAGTTCTGTACGGTAACGTACATTGCTCAGTTTGCATCAAATTGGATCATGGAAATGTCGGTCACACACGAGATCGGGGTCAGGCCTTACCCCGGTTTTCAGGATGAGTGAAGCTCTAGCTTCGCTGTACAAGCGAAAAAGAAGCTAATGTTCCTTCGCTTGCAGCGGTTACAGCTACCAAGTTCAATCGGTCGGGCTAGCTGGCAGGGCTCGGGAGGCCGGAGTTTGGGAAGGAGCGAAAAGTTATTTGCCGCGAAATCCTTGTTCGTAATCGAGATCACCCGCCTGTCTGACGAAGGTGTATTTTGCCGGCTTAACGATTAAGAACTTCGCCATTTTCGAAAATGCATCATGCGGTTTCGGTATTGTGGCAATGGCCGTAAAAGGACTGGTTGCTATAAACGATACGGTTCCCGCGATTAAGCCGACAAAGCCGATTGGGCGCAACAAGATAACGTCGAGCAAAACATCATGACCGTCGGGTTCGTCGATACGCTTTTGTGCGAAGCTCGGTGACGCCAAAGACAACATCATAATGATGGCTAATGTTTTAAATGTTCTCATAAAGCAGTCTTTTTGTTGAGCCTATTGATTTTAAAAATAATCCCGGGTTTATAGTTCGCATATTTACAGGGACGGCTTAGTCAGGTAGCAGGGTCTGCAATTAAGCCCCCATGGATGGTTTCACGGCGCCCCTCGACAGGTATACTTCAAATCCTACATACCCATTCTCATTTTATAACCATACCTGAAACCAGGAATTGCGCCGTTGAGCTCTTTAAGCATAAACCGCAGCAAATGATCCCAGTCGTCGAAAGGAAAATAATGCATTAGAGCGCGAAGATTCTCAAAAAAGTCCGGCGGCGCGAGGGCAGAAAGCCGAGCACGGTCTGGTAATTGATATCCTACAACCTAGAAAAAGCATTTCACCATAAAGATCATGAAGAATAAAAAGTTAATCCATTGGCTTTTTTGCCTATGTAAATCATTTTTGTTCCCTAAAAGGATATCCAAAATTTTAGGACAAGCCTTTAAAAAACTTCATGCGCTTCATGGTTAAACTGCCGAATTTAGGTTACAACAACTCCTTATCTTGCGGACCCTTGATGGCTTGTGTTTCCGATCCGGGATAATAATTGGGCGCGATACTGAATAACAAGGTCAGAAATGTCGCTATATAGGGCACCGTTTGCACCGAGAGTACGGCAACCCAGAGGCGGCCGCTCAAATTATCGAAGTGATCGATTGATGACATCGAATAAATCGCCAAACCGAGTAAGGTCAGCAACAAGAGCTCTTGCCAGATCGTCGCGAGGCCCGCGATGAAAGGGCCTTGCTTTTCGAGTTTCGGCGTACGCATGAACGGTTTGCCGGAGGTAAACAAGCCCTGAAGCGTGCCTTTAGCGACGGTATGCGTTAAGGATAAGCCGGACAGCGCGGCTCCGAGCGATTGCAGAGTCGAACAGTTAACGCGGGCCTTGTATAACCATAGCGTACGGAAAATTTTGAAGCAGAACAAACCGATGGTCGGCAGCAACAAGGCGTTGACCGGTAATTCGCTGCGTAGCGGATCGGCGACCAGCAATGTCGTCATGATCAAGCTGGCAATCGTCAAAAGTAACGCCAACGCATCGGAAAACCAAGGCAGCCAACCGGCGATGAAATAATAGCGTTGCGCGGTGGTCAGTGTGGATTGTTTGCCGGGCAAAAATTGCCGCCAATGATGTTTGATGATTTGCATCGCTCCGTACACCCAGCGGAATCGCTGTGTCATGTAACCCGAAAACGTATCCGGCATGAGCCCCTGTCCGAACGAGTCCTTGCAATAGACCGAATCGTACCCGGCTTCGTAAAGGCGTAAGCCTAATTCGCTGTCCTCGCAAATACACCACTCTCCCCAACGGCCCACTTCGAGCAACGCAGATTTGCGAATCATTGTCATGGTGCCGTGCTGTATGATTGCGTTGTATTCGTTGCGTTGTACCATGCCGATATTGAAAAATCCGGCATATTCCCAGTAACACATCGACTTGAATGTGCTGAGGCCTCGATCGCGATAATCTTGGGGTGACTGGACGAAACCGACTTTTTCGTCCTCGAAATAAGGCACCATCGATTTCAGCCAATCGGGCGAGATGATGTAATCGCTATCGATCACGGCGATAATATCGGCATCGGAGGCGGTTTGTTCCAGTCCGAAGTTGATCGCGCCCGCCTTGAAGCCCGGCCAGTTTTCCAGGTGGAAAAATTTGAATACGCCGCCAAGCCGTTCGCAATCTTTTTGTACCGGCTCCCAAACGGCCGGGTCTTTGGTATTGTTGTCGAGTACCAACACCTCAAGATTCGGATAATCGACACGCGCCAATGCCTCGAGCGTTTCGCGTACCATTTCCGGCGGTTCGTTGTGAATCGGCAGATGTACCGACACTTTGGGAAATGTGAAGCCGGCCGGTGGTTGTAGCGGTTTAAACGTGCGCTTGCCTTTGCGGTGCCACAGCACTTCGGCGATTTCCATGCTTTCGGTCAACAGAATAACGACAGCCATTGCCTGCATTAGCAACAGCAGAGTCCAGAATACCAATGAGACCCCAGTTTGATATTGCTGGGCCGCTACCGCCGCGGACCATAGAATGACCGATGCGGCCAAATTTGCGACGATGCCGAAGAAAATCTTGCCGGGCAACTTCAATCTTCGGTGGCGGCTGAATAGAAACAAAGCCATCAAAAAGATGCTTAAAACAGCGGCGCCGGTCGCCCAGGCTTGCCAATCCGGCATCGGCGTGACATCGCCTTTCATCGGAAATTTTAATTCTCGATCGGCGTTGAATATTCCCCAATAGGCCCCGGCCGAGCCTTCAAGTTCCACTTTCCAGGGTTGGTCGAAGGCTTCAATGATGTAGTAGGTGATTTTTTGCTCGGTCGCGCGGTTGAGAAATTGTCTTAAAAACTGGGCTTGATTCGCCAGCGATGCGGTGGCGTTTTTAAAAGGTTGTCCGTCGGAAGGCCAGCCGACTTCGGTTATGATAATAGGTTTATTCGGAAATGCTTCGCGCATCGCATTGAAGCGGTAGAACACGTAATCGACAGCTGCATCGATCGACAAGCCTTCCCAGTACGGCAATATATGCAGAGCGATGAAATCGACTTCTTCGGCCAGTTCGGGATGCGCCAACCACATGTCCCACGTTTCCGATGTGCTGACCGGACGCCAAGTGCGTGCTTTCACTTCACGGATATAAGCGATCAATTGATCGGGTGCGATATCTTTACGCAACAACACCTCATTACCGACCAATAAGCGTACGATTGTCGGCGAATTTTGGTTGCTGAGCTCGATCAAGCTGTCAATTTCGCGCCGGTTTTTGTCGAGATCGGCGTCGATCCATGCGCCCATCGTTACGTTCAGGTCGTATTTTTCCGCCAGTTCGGGAACGAATTCCAACCCTTCCAGAGCGCTATAGGTTCTTACCGCATGAACTTTGCCGGCAAGCAGCTTTAGGTCGTCCTCGATTTGAACTTGGGTAGGAGGGCTGCTGTTCCCGGGGTCGAAATCCCTCCGCATCGGGCTGTAAGTTATCCCTTTCATGACTTTATCCCAAGATTGCATCTTGAGTGGATAATTCAGATAGTTCCAGATGCTTAAATTGACCCAAACCAATAAAGGTAAAATCAATAAAGTGAGGATTTTAGTTTTCATTCAGTGATAAGCTCCGGGACAAGCAAGAATAGGAAAGTATTGGATGGATACATCGGAATAAAAAAGGGCCCGGTCAAAGACGACCAAACCCTTTTTTTAATTGGAGCCAATGGCGGGATTCGAACCCGCGACCTACTGATTACGAATTAGTAAGTCCTATATTCTCCCGGGTTCTCCATAAGTCGTTTATTTTATATAAAACAATAATATATGAAATTACGCAAAACCATTCTTTTCTATTATTTTCCCTCAAAGTCGACTAAAACCCTAACCCATACCTAACCCAGAATCCTAACCCCAAAAACGGAACGGAGCCGGAGCTATGGCAAAAACACAATGAATTTTTCTAAAGGCAGGATCGAGGCGATACCCCTGCCATCTGAAGGACAGCGATTCGAATTTCATGATAAGCAAGCCAAGGGGCTGCTATTGAGGGTATCTTCTGCAGGCACCAAAACATTCTGTTTTTATCGTTGGATCAAAGGTGCCTCAAAACCGGAACGCATTACTTTAGGCCGATTTCCGGCAATGACGGTGGAGCAGGCTCGCAGTAAAGCTGCCCAATTAAACGCAGCGGTCGAAAATGGTGAAAATCCGAATGAACCGTTAAAGCTTCAAAAAGCAGAACCTACGCTGTTGGAGTTATTCTACGATTTTATCGAGCATAAGCGCAATAAAAAAGGCCAGCACTTGTCGCCCAAAACCGTTCAAGAATACCGTAAATCGTTTACTTGCTATTTGGAACCTTGGTCCAAACGCAAATTATCCAAAATCGCTTCTGCAGAAATGTCTGCCCTGCACAAAAAGCTGGGCAAAGACCGGCCCACTACCGCTAATCGAACGATGGCTTTAGTATCAAGCCTTTACAATTTTGGAATTCTGGAACGCTCATACAAGGTCACAAATCCCGCTGAAAAAATTAAAAAATATCCTGAAAACGAGCGGGATCGATTTTTATACCCCGACGAGCTTCCGCGATTTTTCGATGCCTTGGCTAAAGAAGAAAATCCTGACATGAGGGATTATTTTCTATTGGCTTTGTTGACTGGTGTTAGGAAATCAAACGTTCTAGCGATGCGCTGGGATGAAATTCATTTAGAACGAGGCGAATGGCGAATCATTACCAAGAGCAATTCCGCTCAAACAGTAACCCTATCACCCGAGGTCATTGATATTTTAGCAAACAGAAAACTCAGCGCTCAGAGCGAGTGGGTTTTTCCCGGTACAGGTAAGACAGGTCATTTGGTAGAACCCAAAAAAGCTTGGCAACGATTGCTTGAACGCGCAGGCCTCTCCGATTTACGCATTCATGATTTACGCCGCACGTTAGGCAGTTGGCAAGCGAAAACCGGAGCCAGTCTGTTGACGATTGGCAAAAGCCTCAATCATAAGAGCACCCAATCCACCGCGATTTATGCGCGGCTCGATCTCGACCCCGTCAGAGAGTCGGTCAATCGTGCAACAGCAGCCATGTTGAATGCGGCAAAAAACAGCGCTTAAAACTATTGACCGAAACCTTCCAAGAAATCCGGATGATTTATTGAGTGCCATACGAAAGCCTGGATGAAAAAAGTACCCAAATGCCGCATGGGGATCTGAATAATTACTCCTATTTATAATGCGCGGCTCGTTGACCGCATTTTTTTGTCCGAAATATGGGTTTTTAGCGATAATTAAATCGTATGGTCGGTATTGACCCAAAGCCGTCTTTGACAGAAATTGTTTGGTTGACTGGCCATTGGCAAGCAGCAGACGTTCGCTAGATAACAAGAAACCGTGCAATCAGTCTATATCGGGCTCTTGCCCTTTAAGAAAAATCGATTTATCCTTTAAGAAAACTGTTTTCTTAAAGGATAAAGTATGAGCAACAAAGAGCGCGGTGAGCAAATTCGACGCCAAATTATTAGGGACGTCAGGCATCATCCCATTGATATTGCAAAACATATTGCAACTATCTTCTCGATAAGCGCACAAGCAGTCAACAACCACATAAAACGCTTAGAAACCGAAGGCTGGTTAAACTCGAGCGGCACCGGTAAAGGAAAAAGATATTTTCTTGGCGACTTAAGACAATATAAGTCTCTATTTCCTCTGACCGAAGGCTTCACAGAGGATAGCGTCTGGCGAGATTATTACGCTTTCGTATTTGACGGTTTGCCTGAAAACATCGTCGACATATGCCATTACGGTTTTACCGAAATGGTCAATAACGTCATCGACCACTCGGGCGGAGAACAAGTTTATATATCCGTTGTACGGGACAAAGAAAAAATAGTCATCGCTGTCGTTGACGACGGTGAAGGTATTTTTAGGAAAATTAAACGGCTGTGCGATTTAAGTGACGAACGACAAGCCCTATTCGAATTGTCCAAAGGCAAGCTGACCACCGATCCCGACAATCATACCGGCGAAGGCATTTTCTTTACATCGAGAGTCTTCGACGAGTTTGAAATCGAATCGTGTGGAATCAGGTTTAGTCACGACGACACATTCGATTTCGATTTTATTCTCGAGTCGTCTATTTCTAGAGATAAAGACGGTACAGTGGTCTATATGCTTATTAATCGGGATTCGACGCGCCAGATTCAAGCGGTGTTCGACGACTATGCCGGACCCGACGAATTTCAATTCAACAAAACCATCATTCCTGTGCGCTTAGCCCAATACGGTAATGAAAAACTTGTATCCAGGTCGCAAGCGAAACGATTACTGGCACGGTTAGAACGCTTTCATTACGTTATTTTTGACTTTGAGGGTGTGTTGGCTATCGGCCAAGCTTTTGCCGATGAAATTTTCCGTGTCTACGCACAATCTCATCCAGAAATAACATTACTGCCCGATAACATGGAACCCAACGTTGATAAGATGGTTTCTAGGGCTATTGCGTCGAGGCAAGCAAATCATCCAGTCAGTCAGGCAGATACTATTGACCAAGTTAAGAGGAAATGACGTTGAGTCAGGGCATTTCAGAATCGCATCAACAATTGCTACCGTGTTTTTTCAGGTTGGGTTGTTTGTTTCGTGCGCTTACTTGGGTTTGGGTATGTTTTCTTGACCTAACGCCGACCGCAGTCGGTTTGTAGATTGGTTTTGTGTCTTTCGCCTAGTTAGTTCTGCCTAAAAATAAGCGCGTTATGACATAAAGCTGCCATTCCAAAATCAAACTCGTCCGGCAGGTTGTGGCCGTTATGCAAAGCTTTGCATAACGGCCATTATGTGAAGTTTCCTTTTATGTGCAGCGGCTTTGGCGCAACCATGATGTAAGCTGGCTTTAATGCCTCTACCTCGCTCGCAATCTTTGCATAATTTCCATGAATTGAAACAAGGATTCAAATACACCAAAAGGGAGCAATATCAGCGCTTATTCCAGTCGATGTCATCAGACCCTTTCGAATTATCACTTTTTATCGACATGACGGATAAATTCCGCATGATTGTTTTCCTGTTGGGAACTAATTTAAGTAGAAAAAAGCTATCTGTTGTGTTGAAGGCCTTTTTCTGAATTGAACAACGAAAATCTATGGCTCTATGTGATTCGTAGTGGGTAATGCAATAATATAGCCATGAACAGTGAAACTTTATTCAGCATGGCTTTAGGCCTGCAACCTCCTTGGCAGGTCAAAGCTGTGACCTTTTCTACAGATGAATTGGCCCGTAGCGAACTTCATCTGCATATCGATTTCGTGACTGGCTCGCGCTTCTTAGACGACGCGAATAACCTCTGTCCAGTGCATGATACCGTAGAGCGGCAATGGCAACATTTGAGCTTTTTTGAACACACCTGTTACCTCCATTGTGCGGTGCCGCGCATTACCACGACCGATGGCAAAGTCCGTACTGTTGACGTTCCTTGGGCACGGCCAGGCAGTGGTTTTACCCTGTTATTCGAAGCCTTAGCGCTAGCCTTGATTGAGCGGGAAATGCCGGTCAACCGAGTCGCCGAGATACTGAAGGTCAATCCACAGCGCATCTGGACTATCTTTAATCACTGGATTAGCAAGGCAAAAGCAGCCGATGATCCGAGCATGATAACCAAGCTGGGCGTCGATGAAACCTCGACCAAAAAAGGCCATCATTACGTTACGCTGGGCGTTGATTTGGATGAAGCCCGCGTAATTCATGTCACCGAAGGTAAGGGTAAGGCAACGCTGCAAAGTATTCAGCAACACCTTGAAGATAAAGGTGTTGATAAAGAACAGGTGGAGCAAATCAGCATGGATTTGTCACCGTCATTTATTGCCGGTGCTGCCGAATCATTCCCGTCTGCACAAATTACCTTTGACCGATTCCATGTTGTGAAATTATTGAACGAGGCCATGAATCAGGTGCGCATTGCCGAACGCAAAGAGCATGATGCTCTGAAAGGCCACAAATACACTTTTCTAAAGAACCGGGAAAACCTATCCGACAAAAAAGAAAAAGAGCTGGATGAACTGATACAACTGTACCCCACGCTGGGCGAAGCTTACCGCTTAAAAGTGCTATTCAATGATCTCTGGGAAATGCCCGACAAACCGACAGCGGAGGCTTTTTTGAGGCAATGGTGCGATGAGGTGGACGCAGCCAAAATTCCAGCGTTTATCAAGTTCGCCAACACAGTTCGAGGACATTGGTCGGGAATTGTGCATTTCGTGGAATCACTCATTAGTAACGGCATTCTTGAAGGCATCAATAGTAAGATTCAGCTGGCTAAACGGCGAGCCAGAGGCTATCGCAACATCAACAATTTCATTAATATGATTTACTTCCTATGTGGAAAGTTGAAATTTTATTACCCACTGTATTTCACATAGAGCCAAATCTATTCCTGAAGTTTGCAAAAATTATGACCAGTTTTTTATCTGGCTGCTTTGCTCAATCCGCTTAATTCCTGATGTCAGCTATTCGAAACTAAGAAACTGTGCATAAAAGGAAACTTGACATAATGGCCGTTACCCGCCTAATGATCATCATTCGCCGCATCCGGCAAAACCACCACAAACGGCCCCGCCCGAAGATTCCCTTCGCCATAGCCCCGCACCGGCACCGATGGCCAGCGGTTGAATTCCGGTTCCGCGAGGATTCTTTCGGCCGCTTTTAAACATTCCGCGAGCAAATCGGCATCAATGCCGTGATCGAGTAGGGCGGTTTGAAGGCTCGGATATTCGCCTGCCAAGTCGTAATCGGCCATAGCCGCTCCGAAACCTTTAACCCATTCGATCAACTCCGGATCGTCTTCGTTCGGGACGAAGCCCTTGCCGCCGGATTTAAAAAACGCCCAGTCTTGCGCCCAGTGATTTGGAATATCGCTCATTGTTTACCTACCTTCGCTGAAAATCTTGGAAACGGAGCGTTAGCGAAGTGAAGATTTTTAGTCCCCGATAGCCGTAGCGCCGGGTGTTTTGCCGGATTCTGCGCGAATAGCGCAGGCGGAGGCAAAATACAAGGCATCGCGACACGGCGTAAAGCCATTTGTGGGAGTGCTACGGAGCCGCATCGAGTATACGATGATGTGGCGTAGTGGCACGGACGCAGGGCGAATCGGGGCCGCCGAAGGCAATAATCGCCAAGTCATTTTTCGCTGCTGAAATCGGACGGGCCCCATTTCAGCTTTCGCGAAAAATCTTGGCGCGCTTGGTTTTACAAATTACGCATCTTTCAAAAGGCTCACGCCTCGAAACGATAGGACGAGGTGGGCGGAGACGGTATGTCGTCGTCCGTTCGGGCGTTTCGCCGCCGCAACCACAGTATTAGCCGTAGGCGTAAACTCGGCTTAAGAAACGAGCGGGCGTAGGCCGTCATGGGCGACTGCGGGGTAATTTTCAGGAGGCTGTCATAGAGCTCCTGGGCGATGTCCTGTCGGCCAACGCAACAGAAATAGGCACATAGGACGCTGATAAAACCGGTATGTTCGGAGACATGAAATAATCGCCTCTCAGGATAAAGCAGCATCAGGTCGAATTTATGATCGAATATATCGGGAACGGCATCGAATTCCCCCCGGCTCAACAGCATTTGCGCATAGTTAATCTTGGCGAATAGATAATTCGGAAATTTTCGGTAGGCTGTTTCCGCTAATTCATTGACCTTATCGCGGTAACCCAGCATGCTGTGCGCGGCAACCAGTAAATTGTCTATCTTGGGCACGTCGGGGTGCTTGACCTGCAGCGCTTCCAGTTCGGCAATGGCGGGTTTCGGCCTGTGGTTGGCGATTTCTTCATAGATTTTATTTAAGGCGAGCGTAATTTCGGGAGTCAAGTTGTCACTTTTGTCGATCACCGGTTCATTGGTGACAAAATAGATATTGCGCCGGTCTGCTTTAGGGCGTTGGCGGGGGATGCGCGAGGATTTTTTTGATTTCTTATGTGTCATGGTGGATTACCAAGGGCAGAATGAAAGGTTAAGCAACAGGATTCATCGCATCACATGGATTTCACCAAGCCCGATATCAAACAACACCCCCACCGCCGCGTCCAGGCGCTTGAACACGCGAACCTGGCCGCGCGCGGTCTCCAGCATCGGATTCAGTTTATGCTTTCCTTCCAGCGTGACGGTCCAGCCGTCTCCGGAGGCGTGTTTTTGGGTGACGGGCGCCTCTAAAGCGCCCGCCTGAAATAAAATTTCGGCTTCTTTACTATTCATATTCACTTTTGCGGCTACAAAAGCTAGACTAAGTTAAAACAAAATTACACTTTTGTATGATAAAAGTGAATCCATGATCGTGCGAATCGTCTTTATTGTAGCCTTATTCTTGCCTTTCCGGGTAGCGGCCTGGGATGACGACGCCGTGTTGTCGTTCATCGGCCGGGTCAGTGTCGGCGGCACCGAGTTCCGGGACGATCCTTACACCGTGTTCGGCGGCCTGCAGATCAACATTCCGTTGTCGTCGGTCAAGGAAGAACGGGAGGCGGCCTTGAAGCAAGTCGCCGAAGCCAAGCCGGTGATCGCGGTCGACGACCTGACCAATTTGACGCCGACGCAGGTGGCCTTCTGGCTGGCCATTTTCGACCATGCCCAGGTGATCGGCTGAAAAGGCCCGCGTCCGGAAACTGTGGTGGAAAATGCGCGAGATTGGGGTCAAGCCGTTGCCTCCGGACACGATCCGGACGATCGTCAAACGCTACATCGAAACCAAAGGCATCCTGATCGAATCGCCGGAGCTGTATATCAGTCACGTCGTCAAGCAATCGGGCGGGGTGCCGCAGGCGATCTACGACATGCTCGACGAATCCGGCAAGGAACGGATCATCGACAAGCGCAAGGTGCGGGAAATGCGCCACGAGGCCGGCGTGCAATATCTCGATTTCACGCCGATGGTGATGGTCCTGGGGGCGCTGATCGTGTCGATGCGTTACGTCGGCATGGGTACCGGGGACAAGACCTTATACATCATGGGCGGAATCGGGGCGGCGCTGTTTCTGACGTTTAGGTTCTTTATATTTAAAGGCGTGGGAAAATGAGGCATTCTTTTCCTGTGCTAACACATGAACGTTGAGACTATTTTTATGACTGCTTCCAGATATCAAATCCGCCCGATGACCTGCCATGAAATGATGATTGCTGTTGACTGGGCCGCTAGCGAGGGTTGGAATCCGGGTCTTTATGACCACGAATGTTTTTTTGCCGCTGACCCAGACGGGTTTTTAATCGGTTTATTGGATGATGAACCGATTGCCTGCATTTCAGCGGTGAAATACGGAGAGACGTTTGGTTTTCTCGGCTTTTACATCGTCAAACCGGCATACCGGGAGCAGGGCTACGGTATTCAGATATGGCAAGCGGGGATAGATCGTTTACAAGGACGCACCATCGGCTTGGACGGTGTGGTCAGCCAACAGGCCAATTATCAAAAGTTTGGCTTCAAGCTGGCGTACCAGAATATTCGCTATAAAGGATTATCGGGCGCTTCGCAATCTATTGACCCGGCGATTGTTGATGTTATGACGTGTGACTGGGAAGCCCTCATGGATTTTGACCAATCGGTTTTCACCGTTGACCGTTCCGCCTTTTTATTCTCCTGGCTCAATCAGCCCAATAGCCATGCGTTGGCCTATCGGGAATACAGCAAAATTGTCGGTTACGGCATGGCAAGAAAATGTCGAATCGGCTTTAAAATCGGCCCTTTATTTGCCCAAACAGAACCGCAAGCCGAAGCCTTATTGCAGGCACTGCAAACCAGATTGCCAGAAAGCAGTCCGTTTTTTCTCGATATTCCTGCAATAAACCCGTGTGCAACGAGCTTGGTCGATCGCTGCGCTATGCAACCGGTTTTTGAAACAGCCCGGATGTATATCGGACTAGAGCCGCCTGTGCCGGTTAACAAGGTCTATGGTGTCACCAGCTTTGAATTAGGTTAAGTTTCGTGCTGGCAGCGACGCACATTGCCTTTTCTAGCGCGTTATATTTAGGCGGGGCGGCGGTTTTTGAATATGAAACCAGCATAATCAACGGGGCGAATAAATTGTCCAAGGCGATTTCACTGGGTAATGATCATGCCTTCTCTCAAGATGAAAAAGAAGACCAGGACATTGCGGAAGGCTGTCGCCGGCTCATCAAAAATACCCTTATATGTTGGAACTATCTTTATCTTGCAAAGGAACTCGGTAAGGATAATAACGAAGAGCGTAAAAAAGAACTCATGGAAGCGATCCGAAACGATTCCGTCATGCGGTGGAGCCATTTTAACTTGCAGGGGATTATGATTTCTCGGATGAAAAAATGATTGATTCCGTTGGGTTGTAAGCTCTCAAAAAACAGCCTCTAAAATTAGCTAAAATTTGAGAGATCGAAAATCGTCCGCAGGCCATTCTGCGCAAGAGGTTAGCTAAAATCTCGTGAAACTTTAGAGCCTTTTGTTGATTAGCACCCAATGTCGCTTGTTTTGCGAGAGGTTGCCGTGACTTTTTAAGAAGTTACGTCTATGCAGGCCGGAGGCCTTTTTACCGGAGCAGGTGCAATCCACGGAAGTTTAGTACGGGAATTGAGAATTATCGGTAATGTGCCGCGCCTCAAGTCAGGCCGCCGCTAGCGGTGGCGATCCACAGCACGGCTGATTTCCTCGCTATCGCCATTAAAAAACAACCTGGCCGAAGCCGGTTTCGAGTTGCTCCGCTGTAACAGGTCGGCTAAACATGTAGCCTTGCAGCGAACGCTGAAAATCTTGGAGTGTGCCACAGGCACACAAACTGACGCTATACGGAAATAGCGATCAGATGTGTATAAGCTCATTGGAAGATGATGGTAGGTCCATCAAAGTCTGTTGTCGGAAACCGGCTTTAAACCACCTCAAGCTGCTTGTATTAAGAGTGCAGGTAGTGAGCGTTGAGGAAAAGCTAATTCATAATTAGCAGGTAGGGTACAGAGAGACGAGTTAAACCGAACCTATGTTGACGCGTCGTTATTCAGAGACTCGACATCAAAACCTGGGGCGTCCAAGACTTCAGGGATGAGTCTGCAAGCGGATCCGAAGTCTGTGCAGATGGTGTCCGGCGTATAGTGGGCGTGACTCTGTACCGGGCTTTCAATGGGAACTGTGGGAACCAGTCATCATGATGTTAAGGGAGAAATGCAAATCACTAAATTGATAAGTATGAGAGTACCGATGCGTGATACTGGGGCGGAGTTGCTCGTAGTAGTGTTGAAGCGTTTGTAATGAACGAGGAGCGAAGGGGGCAACATCAGGCAGCCTTTATTGCTATCACAACTGTTGAAAGGCAGGAGGATGATATGAGCGAGGCAAAGCCATTTGTCATTTCGAAATGGCAAGTGATGCGTGCATTTGAATTGGTGAAAGCCAATGCGGGTGCTGCAGGTGTTGATAGGCAATCGTTGGCAGATTTTGAAAGAAATCTGAAAGACAATCTTTACAAGTTATGGAATCGGCTGTCGTCCGGCAGTTACTTCCGCCGCCTGTCAAAGCGGTAGCCATACCGAAGAAAGCAGGTGGCGAACGGATTTTGGGTATACCCACCGTGAGTGATCGTATTGCTCAGATGGTCGTCAAACTGGAATTTGAACCCCAGGTTGAGCCGCACTTTTGCCTGACTCGTATGGCTACAGGCCGAATAAGTCAGCACTTTCGATGCGGTGGGTGTCACGCGAGAACGTTGTTGGCGCTATGACTGGGTACTTGAGTTTGATATTAAGGGATTATTCGACAATATACCGCATGATCTATTGCTTAAAGCGGTCTATAAGCATACCGATACGGCTTGGGTGAGATTGTATATCGAGCGCTGGTTGACGGTGCCGATGCAGATGCCCAATGGGGAATTGAGTAGCCGGGGAAAAGGCACGCCACAAGGTGGAGTTGTCAGTCCGGTGCTCAGTAATCTGTTTCTGCACTATGTCTTCGACAAATGGTTGCAAAAGCACTACTCGGATACACCCTGGTGTCGTTATGCCGATGATGGTCTGGTGCACTGCCGGAGTGAGGCAGAAGCCAAACACATGCTGGAAGCACTGAAACAACGCTTTCAGTCCTGTGGGCTTGAACTTCATCCGGTGAAAACCAAGATTGTTTACTGTAAAGATGGAAGTCGCAAAGGGCGCTATAAGCATACCTCCTTTGATTTTCTGGGGTATACGTTCAGACGGCGACTGTGTAGGAATCGCAAAAGAAACAGTGTGTTTGTAAACTTTACGCCGGCGGTGAGTAAAGCGGCGCTGAAGTCAATGCGAGGAAAGGTCAGAAAGTTACGAGTCAGAACGCGTACCGAGTTGAGCTTAGGGCAAATAGCACAATGGTTGAATCCCATCATTAGGGGATGGATAGGCTATTATGGTTGTTATACCCGATCTGCGTTATATGGTATGTGTCGTCACGTCAACATGACTCTGGTGAGGTGGGTAAGACGAAAGTTCAAGCCGCTACGCCAGCATAAAATAAAGGCAATGCTGTTTCTGGAGAAGATTGCAGATCAACATCCAAACTTGTTTGCCCATTGGCGGGCGGGAATGATAGGTGCGTTTGCCTGATGGGAGCGGTATGAATCGAGAGGTTCACGTACCGTTCTGCGAGAGTCTGTGGGGGAAGTGCCTGCGGTCTACTCAACAACGGAGCGATAGCGAAGTGAAGATTTTTAGTCCCCGATAGCCGTAGCGCCGGGTGTTTTGCCGGAGTCTGCGCGAATAGCGTAGGCGGAGGCAAAATACAAGGCATCGCGACACGGCGTAAAGCCATTTGTGGGAGTGCTACGGAGCCGCATCGAGTTTACGATGATGTGGCGTAGTGGCACGGACGCAGGGCGAATCGGGGCCGCCGAAGGCAATAATCGCCAAGTAATTTTTCGCTGCTGAAATCGGACGGACCCCATTTCAGCTTTCGCGAAAAATCTTGGCGCGCTTGAATCACATTTAATATCAATTACTTAAAGAACGTCTTCTTTTCTTATTTGGTCTCGATACGCTATTACCACGGCAAGTACGGAAGAGTCAGTTTAATTTGATTGAATAGGGTTATCAGGTGATTGTCTTGTTCCGACCCATTTTTGACACTCGCGCTTCTCCAAAGCCGCCAGTCGGCAAAATACAGATATTTGGAACGGGCGGGCTAAAAAGCAGTCGTTAGCGACCGCATCCAACGGCCAAAACCGGCCAAAAAAATATCTTTGATCACTGACTGCAAACTGGGTCATTGCCGCCAATGATTTGGCTTGGGTCAAAAATCCAGTTAAAACCTAAGCTACTTATGAAAATCACGGCGTTGCTGGTCCGGAATGTTGCGTAAGCTACGCTGCGACTCGAACGCCTAGCTTAAGGATACGGTAAGGGTCAACATGACAACCTCCAATTACATCTATTGGCTCAGTTTGGATGATATACGGAAGGGGAAAATCCTTGCAGTTCACAGATTTATTGTTGCAACCTAAGTTTCGTGGTAGATATACTGTTAACAGCTTTATAACTTGTTAGCGGGAGAAGGAGACGATGGGAGCATTACTTACTTCAACGGTTATTGCGGCGATTGTTGCTGCTGCTGTTGCCTTTTGGACTGCACAGAGAAAAATAAGCATTGAAAACATTACACAGGATCGTAGAGCGTGGCGCGAAAAAATCAGAAATAATGCTCTTTCAGTTCACGATGCACTGATTTCGCGAGATGAAAAATCACTTAATAAACATAGAGCGGAGTTTGCGGCACTGCTCAACCCAAACGATAAAGATGACGTAATCGTTTAGCCCCCCATCACTAAAAAAGTAGCATCTCCCGTTAAAACATGAAAAGCTATAGGACATGACGTTGAGCGACCGAGACCTTAGCCAAATGGACACGGACTATCTGGATGATTTGCCGGAGGGTGAGTTGCGTCCATTGAGTAAGCAACTGTTGGTGGATCTCAAAGAAGCCCGAGAACGACTCAAACAATCCCCGGATACGAGTTCGCGTCCGCCGTCATCCCGGGAGCCTTGGCAATCGAATCAATCCAGCGCCGAACCGTCGGAAGAAGCGCCGGCAACGGACGACTTGTCGGCACTGGATTCGTCTGAGTCTTCGTCAGATGACTTACCTAGCCAGGACTCGGCAACACCTCCGGCGGCGACCGGTCATAGCGAAAAGCCTAAAAAAGCCGGGCGCCAAGTCGGTAACCCAGGCTATAGCCGCAACCTGACCTTACCGGTGACACGGACGATTGAGCATCGCCCGGATGGCTGCGCCGCGTGTGGGCAATCGTTTGCCGACAACACCGACTATCGACCCTGGAACGCCCGGTTCGAACTGGAGCTTGAAGTCGGCAACGCCGAATCGCCGAAATTACAAATCGAACATAGCCGACATGACTACTTCTCGGCGACCTGTCCCTGCGGTCATCAAACCCTTGCCGAGCCCGGGCGAGGCGCCGACGAAGACGGCTGGAGCGTAGCCCTGAGCGAATGGCATCTGTGCGGCCCCCGGCTGGTCAGTTTTCTGGTCTATCTCTCATTGTCCCTACGGGCATCGCGCCGCAGAATCCAAGCCTATTTGCGCGATTGGCTGGGAATCTACCTCAGCACCAGCACCATTAATCAATGCATTCATGAAGCGGGACGTGCCGTTGCGCCGGTCGTCGACGAGCAGTTGATCGCGGAACTCAAGGCCGCCGGCCTCTTACATATCGATGAAACACCCTGGAAAGAAGCCGGGCAGTTATTTTGGCTCTGGGTCTTTGTCAGCGCACAGACGGTGATTTATCAAGTGGGCAAACGCCATCGTCTCGTCGTGAACCAGCTCTTAGGGGAAGCGTTTTGCGGCTTACTGATGACCGACGGCTACAGCGTCTATCGCATCTTTCCTAGGCGCTTGCACTGTTGGGCGCACTTGGTGCGCAAGGCCCGAGCACTGTATCAGTGCCTGGATAGCGAAGGACAAGCTTTCGGCGAAGCCTTGTTATTGGCCATGATCCTGTTGATGCGCAACATCCACCGACTCCGCGAATCGCCGCCGGATGCCGAATCCTTATGGGCGCAGAATCAACAGTTGCTGACCTTGCTGCGCTCGCTCTGCGAGACGCACCGAGACATCGCGCATGTTGACAGCCGACAATTAGCCGGCGAATTTCTCAACGATTGGGAGGCCATCGTGCGCGTGGTCGAAACGCCGGCGCATCCATTGACCAACAACGTGGCGGAACGCAGTTTGCGGCACTGGGTATTGCTGCGCAAAATCACCTTCGGTTCGCGGACGGCACAAGGCAGTCGCGTGGTTGCCTTGCTGGCGAGCGTGATTGATACCGCGCGTTTGAGAGACCTGAATCCTTGGGAGTTTATTGCTCAAACACTGGCCGAACGCCGTAAAAACCAACCCGTCCCTCGTTTGCCTATGCCGGTTTTGGCGTGATAGGAACAGGGGGGCTAAACGATTACAAGATGACAGAGAGATTATTGGTTGTATAAAACTGCCAGTTGAGGGTAAAGAAAATGAGTGCTCTGATGAATTCTCAGAAAGAATAGCCCTGCTACTCAAACATGATTGGGAGAGGGTTAAATTAGAGGCAGGTCCATTTTTCATGAGAATAAAAGGTCTCCGGCAGATATTATCCAAGGTCATTTATCAGCCAGATCGAGAAAAGTACAAGAGAGTGCCGGGATGATTGTCAAAAGGAGTAGCAAGTAATGTGGCATCTCATAGTTTTTGCTGCGCTGTATCTTTTCCTCCCCTATGTGGTATTGCTTATCGTTGGGTTTTGGATCTTGTATGTTGTAATCCGTAGTATTTACCATGCATTTTACCCTGAGTCAGAACGAGCTTATCTAGAGCGGAAGGCAAAAGAGGCTGAGGAGAATCGAAAGCGAAAAGAGCAAGAAGAGGCAGAAGCCAAAGCAAAAAGAGAGAGAGCAAAGGCTGAAAACAGAGCGTGGATGGAGCGTGAAGCTAAGAAAAAAAGAAAAATTGAAGTCGAACGCCAACAGCACCGAGATGGTGATCAACAAACTACACCATATACATACCAAATTGGCAAGCACGGGAATGAATCGCTTGCTATTAGATATGGAATTGCCAACCAAGAACGAAAAGTTAAAGAGTATTGGTACTATGCAAAAGGTGGTGAGCAGAAGAGGAACCCTGATAGGGATCAAGTTTATTATGAGCCTGCGAGCACGATTCGGTTGCGAAAAACAAGAAAGGTGAGCAAAGACCTATACGAGGTGCTTTTAACTGACTTTAGAGAACGCAAAGCCAGGGCTATTATTGAAACGGGAACTGAGTATGTGAAAACTTTCTACCCACTTGATGACAGCTGGTTTGAGAAACACGCTGATCTTGAAGAAACATTAAACGGAAACAATTCGTTTACTTTAAAAGAATTGGCTACATTTCATGTTCAAAAGGCAGTTGGTATTTAATCAGCATATTCCGCTAACAAGGCGCTCCACTGGACGGCAATTCCGCTGCGCTCCATTGCCGCCAGTGAGCTTGGTCGTTCTGCGAAAAGATGATGGACACCCTACCCGATGATCGAATGCCTGAAGCCGAAGTTAGCCTTCGGTTAGCGCTTTACATTGCTCGCAATCAATATGCGACAGGTGATGTGGATGTCGCAATCGACGGTGCGCAGGTGCGAAATCTGAATAAAATTCACTTCCCGATGGACAAATTTCTCCGCGATGAGGGGTTGATTGCCGTTACAAGATCTGGAGATTCATGGCAGGGCGTATACAAGATTGCTGATTCTCAAAGTAAATTGAAGATTCACTCCAGCCCAGGCCTTGGCGATGTTGTAGCAACACTGCGAAACGGCCGGCGACTACGAGTTGAAAGCAAGAAGGGAAAGCTGCAACGATCCAAGAGCTCATCGGAATACCCATTGTTACGTGAGGCAATCGGCCAACTAATGACGGTTTCAGAAGTTTCGGATATTGATCTTTTAGGTGTTGCCGTGCCACACTCTACAAAATTTGCTGAACTTTCTAGCCGCTGGTCTTCAGCGCCATTGATTCAGCGTGTCGGAATCATAATTATATGCGTCCACCGCAGTGGGCTGGTGGACGGTCTACCTGCAATCGCAGAACCAAGCAATGCACCCGAGTCGCGAAGTCGGACGTTTTGAAGTTGGAAAGTCTCTCGTCGCGACCGGGTGATTGCAACCGCTGATGCTGATGCTGATGCTGAGCGTTCAGCGTCGTAGGACGAAACCGAAATGTCAAATCTCAAAATCACTGAAATCAAGGCCTTCGTTCCGTCAAAGGACTTCGAGCTTTCCAAGCAGTTCTACAAGGATCTTGGTTTTACGATGGCCTCTGAAGGTGCCGGTATCGCTTACTTCCACTTTGGGCATGTTAGCTTTCTGCTCCAAGATTTCTGCGCCGAGTCGTTCGCCGAGAATTTCATGATGCACATCCTGGTAGAAGATGTGAATTCATGGTGGCAGCAAGTCCAGAAAAGCGGTGTCATTGAAAAATACGGAGTCAAGGTTACCGAGTTGGAAAATCAGCCTTGGCGCATGCGTGATTTCTGTCTTTACGATCCATCCGGTGTTCTTTGGCGCATTGGCCAAAACATTGATTGAACTCCAAGGGGAGCACATGCGGTTGAAATCTACGCCGAACCCATAATTCTAGCGGACCGCCTCCGACGGCCGGTGAGTTCAAACGTTGAATTTTCCTTCAATGTCGGTTTAGGTGCGTGGCTAGATGTCTCTGAATGACTGCTTTACAAGGACGACCAGCCACCCATACTAATCCGGTGTCTATCTCTTGATGGCCGGGTGGAGCCAAAAAAGGACGTAAGGTTGGTTGCCGAATAGCTGCCATTCACCGAACTTAGGGATGGAAAATTTCGCCGGCATCGCCAACGGCCGGTTTTGGCCGTTACCCGTCTAATAATCATCATTCGCCGCATCCGGCAAAACCACCACAAACGGCCCCGCCCGAAGATTCCCTTCGCCATAACCCCGCACCGGCACCGACGGCCAGCGGTTGAATTCCGGTTCCGCGAGGATTCTTTCGGCCGCTTTTAAACATTCCGCGAGCAAATCCGCATCGATGCCGTGGTCGAGTAGGGCGGTTTGAAGGCTCGGATATTCGCCTTCCAAGTCGTAATCGGCCATCGCCGCCCCGAAGCCTTTGACCCATTCGATCAGTTCCGGATCTTCTTCGTTCGGCACAAAGCCCTTGCCTCCGGATTTATAAAACGCCCAGCCTTGCGCCCAGTGATTTGGTATGTCTGTCATAAGTCCTCTTTGTTTCAAACACATTATGCGGTTCGCATCATTGCTTGTAGCTTAATACCGCATATTGCATAATGCGAATAGCGTTTTATTAGGCGCTATTTTTTGTGCAGCCACATAATAATGGAATGAATAAAAACCCCCTCTCTATGTCTTCCTTATGGAATAGTGCGTGTTCCGGAGGTTTCACTCTTCTTGAAGCGTTAGTTGTGGTTGCGATTATCGCGATTTTAGCAGCTCTTGCCGCTCCTGCCTTTAATTCGACCCTTGATAAACAACGTATTACCGGTGCTGTTGAAGCAATAGCCACCGATTTGCGTTTGGCACGCGCTGAATCGATTAAACGCAATAGAATCGTCAAGGTGACTTTTTCAACAGGAAGCAACTGGAGTTATACCGTTCATGCCGATCCTGACGGAAGTAATGAATTACTCAAGACAGTCAACGGTAGCGATTTTTTCGGGACAACATTAGATTCAGCCGCCTTTGGCGGGGATGACGATGTTTTTACTCTATTTAATCCAACTCGAGGCGATAATCTGATGGATGGCGCTACTACTTTGACATCTGAATATTTTAGTGCGACTGTCACCGTCAGTCTATTGGGGCGCATTAGGATATGCGGGACTATAGACAGGTATCCGCTATGCAGCTAAGTAAACGATATCAAACCGGCTTGACTTTAATCGAGTTGTTGATTGGGATGTTGGTCGGTTTAATCGTTGTTGCGGGTGGTGTCAATGTTTTCGCTACATCGGTTAGAGGTCAAAGCGACAATATTAAATTGACTCGCTTAAATCAGGATATGCGGGCAATGATGGATATCATGGTGCGCGATATTAGACGCGCTGGCTTTGTTACAGATGATCCTGAAAATAATGCCGCTTTGCAAAATAACCCCTTTTTTGACGATCTCACAGCCGGCGCAACAACGGATATTGCGATATATGACAGTGGCTCATGCATTGTTTATGCGTATAACCGTAATAATGACAATCCTCCGGTTGTGAATGATGATGAACGTTTTGGCTTTCGACTGAATAATGACGGCGAATTGGAAATGCGTCGTGATGGCACGACCAATGAGAACTGTACTAATGGCGATTGGCAATCGGTCACCGAGCCGGATGTTGAGATAATTGATTTAGCGTTCGTATTGGCTACAGAAGTTCTTAATGTTACCAGCATGGCGACCGACTCAGATAATGATGGATGCTTTGATGGCGACGATAACTGCAACGGATTGTGCGATGCCGGTGAAGCGTGTCGGACATGCGTTCGAAATGGCACCGCACCTGATCCTGCTTGTTTGTTCGTTCGCAATGTTGCAATCGGATTGACGGGGCGTTTACGGACCGATACTGCAGTTTCGCAAACAATCACGCAACAAGTGCGGATCAGGAACGATAAATATCTACCGCCTCTTAATTGATTGGGACTGCCTTGATATGAATATGATTGGTATTGGCTTTATGAGACGACAGCAAGGAGCGGCTACGTTGATTGTGGTCATAGTTTTGTCGATAGTGATGGGGGGCGTTGCGCTGACTACGGCGCGTACAGGCGTCATGGAACAACAAATTGTCGGTAACGATTTACGAGCCCGCGAAGCACAGGAGGCAGCCGAAGCCGGGCTTGAATATGGCTTGGCTTGGGCCAAAAGCAACACAATTCCCAATAACGTCACTTGTGCAGCGGGTTCGTTGCCAAATGGTTGCCCCTCGGCGCTCCCGCCTGTTGTCGGAACCTCGACAGGTGAAAGCTATAATTATCTACTAACTTTTACTAAAGGAAGCGACGCGATACGAGTGACTTCGGTATCGCAAGGAAGTAACGATGCCAGCATAACAGCACAATCAGAAGCGTGGGTTAAACAAATCCGCAAAAGTCTGTTCGGTTCCGGCATGACGATGCCGCCGCCGTTGGCTGCATCAGGGTGTATTACGGGTACCAAAGGAAGCCCGACTACTTATTTACTCGGGGTAGGCAATCTTGTGGCCGCAAGCGGCACCAGCGCTTCTTCGACTTGTCTTCCTCAAGGGCATATGAACGTAAACCTGTGGGACGATGCGAATAACAATGGCGTGTTAGACACTGGCGAGACGGGGGTATCGGATAATTATAATGTCGGTACGTTTCCCGGGTGTCCAGGCACTGAATGCGCATGGAATAATTATTTTGAAATGAGCTTGTCCGATGCTAAACAAGAAGCCACAGATGCAGGCCATGTGTATACAAGCATTCCTTGCGGGCCGCCGAATTCATCGCCTTCAATCTATGTTGTCAATAACAGTGGGCCGATAAATTCATCCGATATAACCGGTTCTTGTTCTGGCGTAGGCATTGACAATAGGACCATCGGCGGACCGAATAATCCGGTTTTACTGATTATCCCCAGCGGATACGGATGCCCGAAGTTTAATGGCAGCATTCGCGTCTACGGCGTTATTTATTACGAGACGGCGACAGCTTGTGCGACCAATGGTTTTGGTGGAGCAGAAGTTTATGGGGCAATTCTGATCGAAGGGGATGCGTATAAGTTTAATGCCAATACGAAATTCATTGAAGTCGATCACGGCAGCGGTGATGCCTTGAATGATATTTTTCAAATGAGCGTAGATGATGCTACGCGCATTCCCGGTACCTGGAAAGATTTTTAAAGGCGTGATCATTATGAACGTGCAGCATCGCAAAATTCGAGGCTTTTCTTTGATTGAGGCTATGATAGCCTCTTTAGTGGTCGGCATGACAATGCTGGGCGTTGCCCGTTTGCAAGGGATTACGTTGTCCAGTAGCGGGGATAGCCGGATGAGAACGCATGCGCTGAATCTAGCGCAAGAAAAAATCGAAGAATTACGCACCTTTGTACATCAGTCCGACTATAGCGCGTATTCAGGGTCTGATAGCGATACACAATTAGGCGCCAATGCGACATTTACACGAACCTGGACGATTACGGGTTGTGCGAATTCAGTTGAGTGCAAACAAGCCAATGTTGCCGTATCTTGGCAAGATCAAGCGGATACGACGCAAATCGTACAGCTGACTTCATTCATTGCCGAAGTCGATCCGGTGAAAGGCGGCGTAGTGCTCCTGGCGATGAATAATACTGGCGGAGGCGGAGGCGGCAGTCCTGACGATTGTACTTGGGTACATGGCACCGTGCCGAATGGCAGTACCGTAACGGCTTATTTGTCCGGTACAGTCGCGTCGCTCGATGATTGCGTCAGCGAAACCAGGTTATGCACCGAAGGTGTTTTATCCGGTGCTTATACCTATCTTTCGTGCAGTGTCGATGGCGAGAATGGTGACGGAGGCGACGATGGGGGAGATACGACGCCACCAGAAGATGGTAACGACGGAGAAGGAGAAGGAGAAGGAGAAGTTGTAGGCGGCGGTGGAGGCTTTGTTTCCTGTAGCTGTTTTTTTCGAAACCCTGGTCAAGGTTATTCGTTGAGCGGTACGAATCCTTCTGAGTGTACCGTGTCTTGTTGCCAAGAGAATGATACGGGATCTGGAAATAGCAGGTATTTTTCGGCA
The DNA here is from genome assembly GCF_005931095.1 of Methylotuvimicrobium buryatense. Lineage (GTDB taxonomy): Bacteria > Pseudomonadota > Gammaproteobacteria > Methylococcales > Methylomonadaceae > Methylotuvimicrobium > Methylotuvimicrobium buryatense. The sequence goes on from NZ_CP035467.1 coordinate 229,267, forward strand.
AGTTGCCCCGTTGAATAAATCGATTATTCGGGATTATCCTTGAGCCATGCCCGGAACTCGTCAAGTATGCCTTTGCTGGTCAGTTCGGGGGTGGTGCAATTGAATACTTCGCAAAGGTGGCTTTTGATTCGGTACATGGCTACTATGCTTTAGTTGTATTTTTAAAATAACGAAAAAGGAACCTGAATGAAATTTTTATTAACATTTTTAGCGGTTATTTTCTTGACTGGTTGTACTACAGCCGGCCCTTACGTCACTAACATTTCAAGTGACGGCAATAATGGATTAAATATCGAAAAATGCAAAGTTGAACTCAATGCGTTTTTAGGTGTTGTAAATACAGGTGATTGTTCGAACAGCAATATAAAACTTTCACGTCAATAATGATTTACTTGTTTGCACAATCGTTATCTCACCAAACCCCACCCCAAACAAAACCCCGACCGCAGCATCAAGGCGTTTAAACACCCTTATTTTGCCGCGCGCGGTCTCCAGCATCGGATTCAGTTTATGCTTTCCGGACAGCGTGACGGTCCAGCCGTCTCCGGAGGCGTGTTTTTGGATGACGGGCGCCTCTAAAGCGCCCGCCTGGAATAAAATTTCGGCTTCTTTACTATTCATATTCACTTTTGCGGCTACAAAAGCTAGACTAAGTTAAAACAAAATTACACTTTTGTATGATAAAAGTGCATCCATGATTGTGCGAATCGTCTTTATTGTAGCCTTATTCTTGCCTTTCCGGGTAGTGGCCTGGGATGACGACGCCGTGTTGTCGTTCATCGGCCGGGTTAATCCGACCCTTCTGGCCCAGCAAAACGTCACCAAGGCCTATGCCAAGCCGGATGCTTTAACCTGGGCGTTGCAGAACACCTCGCTGGCCGGCCGGGTCGGTGTCGGCGGTACCGAGTTCCGGGACGACCCTTACACCGTGTTCGGCGGCCTGCAAATCAACATTCCGTTGTCGTCGGTCAAGGAAGAACGAGAGGCGGCCTTGAAGCAAGTCGCCGAAGCCAAGGCGTTTGACGATATGCTGTCGCGCGTGGTGGCCGATATCGTGCAATTGCGGCAATTGGAGGCGGACCTGGAGGCTTCGGAAGTGAAGCGCACGTTTTTGAAGGAGAAGGCCGCCTGGGTCAAGGACCGTATTGATCAAGGCTATGCCTCGGACATGAACGAGCTGTGGCAAATCGGCAGCAAGGTCAACGCCGAAGACGCCCTGGTGGCCAAAGACACGCTGCTGATCAAGACGCAGCGTTACAAGCTGGCCCGTTATGCCGGCCCAGAATGGCGAACGCTGTTGGCCTATTTGGAGGGCAAGACCGAAACCTTGGGAGGCACCGATGGATGAGATTGTCGGCCTGATCGGCCGGGACGAAGTGGTCGGCGATTTGGTCGCCGAGATCAAGAAGGGCAAGCACGTCATTTTGACCGGCCCGGTCGGCATCGGCAAATCGGCGGTGCTGAGGGCGGCGCTGGACCGGCTCGGGGCGAAAGTGCCGCTGTTGATCCGGCTGCATGATCATCAGGCCAAAGGGCAATTCGTCGACATGGCCCGGCAAATGCTGGCGCTGGATCTGGTCACGCCGCAAGAGTTGGAATTGCCGGCGAAGTATCACGATACGCCGGGTTCCGAGATCGACTGGAAAGAGATCAAAAGCCAGGTCAACCGGATGAGCATGCGCGACCTGACGCACGCGGTGATTCCGGCGTTGGCCCGCGCCGAAGACAAGCCGGTGATCGCGGTCGACGACCTGACCAGTTTGACGCCGACGCAAATGGCGTTCTGGCTGGCCATCTTCGACCATGCCCAGGTGATCGGCTGCGCCTCCGAGAAAAAGGCCCGGGTCCGGAAACTGTGGTGGAAGATGCGGGAGATTGGGGTCAAGCCGCTACCGGCGGACACGATCCGCGCGATCGTCAAACGCTACATCGAAACCAAAGGCATCCTGATCGAATCGCCGGAGCTGTATATCAGCCACGTCGTCAAGCAATCGGGCGGGGTGCCGCAGGCGATCTACGACATGCTCGACGAATCCGGCAAGGAACGGATCATCGACAAGCGCAAGGTGCGCGAAATGCGCCACGAGGCCGGCGTGCAATATCTCGATTTCACGCCGATGGTGATGGTCCTCGGGGCGCTGATCGTGTCGATGCGTTACGTCGGCATGGGTACCGGGGACAAGACGCTGTACATCATGGGCGGGATCGGGGCGGCGCTGTTTCTGACCTTCCGGTTCTTTATCTTTAAGGGGGTAGGGCGGTAGTGTAGCTCGACTCATTCAGGGGCGAAGAATGGAAGAATTTACAATTATCGGGTTTCTTGATGCCGGGGTGAAATACATCGAGAAAAGCGGAAAGTTTTGCCTGGTTTGCTTGACAGAGGATTACGAGCGGCTGGTGATTTGGAGCGATGAATATAACACAGCCAATTTAAGTGCTGTTTCCGGAAAGCCGTTACCGTTTGTGATTCTATGCGAAGTCATGGAGCCGGAAGGGCCGTCTGCCGCCGCATATGGCGATGTGTATTGGGTAGATGAAGATAGCGATCTTATTGTTATCGATCGCATGATATGATTTCATATCATACCGTATCATATCATTCGCTATGCTAGCCGCCACCCACGCCGCCTTTTCGACCGCGCTCTATCTCGGCGGGGCGGCGGTGTTCGAATACCCGACCGAACCGATCGCCTGGGGTCTTGCGATTCTGTTTTCGTTCATGCCCGATATCGATATCCCGACCTCGCGCGTCGGCCGGCCGTTGTTCTTCATTTCGGTGCCGATCGAAAAGCGCTTCGGCCACCGGACCGTTACCCATTCCCTAATCGGCGTCGGCGTCCTCGCGGCCTTGGCCTCGCCGTTGTATCTTGTTTGGCCGATGGGCTTTTGGGCGATCCTGGGTGGCTATTGGTCGCATATCCAGATCGACATGGCCAACATCCGGGGCGTCGACCTGTTCTGGCCATCGCCGCTGCGCGTGGTGATGCCCGGCAAGGTCAAATACCGTCTGGAGGTCGGCAGCAAGGCCGAAATGATCGTGTTGTGCGCGATGCTGGTGTTCTGCGTCGGGCTGTACCCGATGAGCAATCTGGGTCTGCGCGGCGGACTGCATCAGATATTGAAAGATTTCGATATCGCCTACAGCGAGTTCGTCAAGGTCCAAGGCCTAACCTGGCACACGCTGGAACTGAAGGCGATCGACAATTTGACCCTGGAACACATCGAATGCGCCTGCCCGGTGCTCGGCGCCTGGCAAAAAGGGCTGATCGTCGACTACCAGGGCCAAGCCCGTTCGGTCGGCAAGAGCCAATTGCACCACAACCTCTATCCGGTCGATGCGGTGCTGATTCAGGGCGAGCCGCTGCGCGTGATCTCCCAGCGCGTCGACATGAAAGGCCGGTCGTTGCGCTGGCTGGTCGAGAACCTACAGGCGAACCACGCTTATTATTTGCTCGGCGAATTGCACATCGACGCCGACAAAGTGGTCGATGTCACGCAATTGGAGGCGTATCATCCGGTCAGCTGGAGCGGGGCGAAGGTCAAGCTGCATTACGCGAAGGCGGGGGATCTGGCCGATTATTTGAATCTGACCGCCATCCGGGGGGAGTTAGTGGTTCAGTTTTGGTTGAGGCCGGGGGATGCGATGGTGGATCTGAAATTCAGCGGTAGCGATGCTGGGAACCGGATTCCAGGCATTCTGCAAAACTTTTAATCCCTGTGAGTATGGATTCTTATTATTTATTTGTTAACTAACATATATATATATTTTAGTTAAATTTGTAATTTAAGGATCAACATTTTTACGTCGCCTCCAATTCGCTCAGTTGCCGCTCGATGTCACGCCGGTACGTTGCAATCGAATTTACAAGATCGACGGTGGCCAGCGTGTCGGCCGTGGCCGAATGCGCGGAACCTGTCCATGATATGCCGGCTATCGATGTCGCTGTTTCCAGTGATATTGAACCGTAGCGGTTCGTGGGTCCGAAGGCTTTGGCCGCCAAGTACATCGCGCATCGGGTTTCGACCGCTTTCCACCAGTCCGTAGATTCGCCGAACGCGCTACACGTCTGATACACCATGCGGGAATCGAACTCGGCATTGAAAATCACCACAATCCGTCCGGCGACCAGCTCTTTGACCCGATGAGCGACTTCCGGCCAGGCCGGCGCCGATGTCAAGGCGGCTTCATCGATGCCGTGAATGGCAGATGCATCCGGCTCGATAGGGATGGTCGGTTTCATCTTGGTTTCGAAATGCACATGGCCGGCCGCATCCGCTAGAGCCAGCTCGATAATCTGCGCGTTATAACCGAGGCCGGTGGTTTCCGTGTCGAGAAACAGCGGGTCTTCAGCAAGCCAAGCGCAGGCGATTTCGCCGGCAAGCGCTTCATTGCTGCGGAGCTTCGCTTTCAAGGCCATGATCGCTCTGGCACGTTTTTGCTTCTCTGTCGGCTCACGCTGTTGGATTGTCCGGATCGGCACGCAGTCGGCTATTCGATAAACCCCGAATTCTCGACCATAGCCGTTTTTGTAATGCTTTATGGGAATGGCGTCCGGCTTTGGTTTCATTCTGAATTCGTCCCGCAACCGACCCTTGGAAAAGCATCTGTCAGCGGCGATGGCTTCATCTCTGGCTTTTTGTAGTGCGTTGTCGTCCATAGCGGCGGTAAATTGATCAATACCAATTATATTTATAGATAACCGATTTTCCATTAGCCTAAAACTTCCGTCAATACTAAAATATATATATGTTAGTTAAAGTTGGTAATAACAATGGCTAAATCTGGGCGATCGATCTATTTTTACACACTGGATCACTACAAGGCCGATATCGAAATTGCTATGGATTTGGAGAATATAGACCAGCGAAGGGCGATGGCTGCGGCGGCGTCGAAACGATATAAGCAAACGGTATTGTTTCATTGGTTGGAAAGGGCGGAAGTAGATGATGGCGTGGATCTGACGCCAACCTTGGCGCTGAATCTGGTGAAGGGCTGGATGGGGCGAGGCATTGACCGTTTGACATTAAACAAATGGTTCGCGGTTACCGGGCGCACGGCTGCGAATAAAAGCAGGGACCATCACAGGAAGGATGAGTTGATAGAGAAATACAAGGAGCAAGTGGATAGAGACATCAAAAAAGCGATCAGCGACATGGGGAAGGTTCGGAAAGCTGTATTTTATAGAATTAACTAAAGTATATATATGTTAGTTAATTTATATTCTAATTGAATGTACTCATTACCTCAGTATAGTTAGAAACACCTCTAAGCCTGACCGCGATCCGGTGGGATGCGATGGTGGAGTTGAGTTTTTCCGGTAGTGGAAAAAGTGAGTATGTTCCTAGTCTATTAAATGGCCTGTAAGCCTCTAGGTGATAAAAATGAAACAACGCGAAGCTTCACAACATGAAATAGCTGCTCAATGGAACGCTAACGTATCAATAGGCGATACCGTTGAATATCGTAGCTATCCTGGAGCTGAACCAGAGTTATTTTCAACTCGTACAGCCGCCAGCATACTCGGCGGTCATACGGCTGTTGTGTGGCTAAATGGTAAAAGCGGTTGTGTTGCCGTTGATGCTTGTCATAAAGTTGATGAGAGATAGTGTGGAGTTTTTTCTGTGAAGGTAAGGCATAGACGCCGGGGCGGTTGGAGGGGTTGTTTTAATCATTACCACCAAAAATCATGCAAATAGAGTTGTAGAAATCTCAAGGCTCTTCCCCATGTATTCATGTAGCCCCATTGAAAATGCCATGAGGCATCGTCTTCCGAGGTGTTTTCAAAACGCCATGAAATTTTCTGTAAATCACTGACGATATCGACCAGATCATCGATAGCATCCCTCAGAAATAGTTTTGTTTCCCCGTTCGGTTCCGAGATATGGGTTGCCATGTTGTACCAGTCCAGAGTTGGAAAGCGCTTTTTAATGGTTTCCCTTATTGCTGGGTAGTCGGTTTCCGGCGGATCGAGATAGTCTGTTTCATCGAATTCATCACCTACAAGCCTGACCGAATATGCCAATTCATCGAGTGAGGACATAAGTATGCCCAAGTCTTCCGGTTTATCTTCTTGATTCAAAACGATCGACAAAAAATGATCGATTGCTGTTTGAATCTTTATGTGAGCGGGTTTGGAGGCCATGGCCTGATTTGGTGTTGTAATTGATCTTGTAGCCGCCATCCTGTTGGTTTTGCTTTAGGATAAAGCCAACGACATCCTTCCGATACCCATTTTTCATAGTAGGGTTCGTTATCATCGAGGCCATATTCGCAACCACAGCAATCGCAAATATCGTAGCTGAACCATAGCTCTTCCATTGACTCATAGGGTTTTTCGAGAGGTCCCCAACCACACAGTGGGCAATATTCGATTTTCATTTATTCGGTGTATAAAAACGAAGTGCCTATTTTATTTGCATGGCTAATAAGCCGTATACCCTTATTTGCTATACTCTAGCCGCTATGGGCGGTTGTTTCCAATGGGAACGGTTGCAGGCGCTACGGTGATTGCATTATCCGGTTCGAATCCGGCGCCGCTCATAGCTTTACCAAACCCCCGCCAATTCCCGCCAATCCGTCGTATAACGCTGCGAAATCCGCTCCGCCTTCGGCTTCCAGCTTTTATCAAAACCAGTTGCCGCGATCGAAACGGCACTCGGAAAGCGGTGGTTTATCTGATCAATGGCTTTCATCAGGTGACGGTTTTCAGTAGATAGGCCGTCAACCATCAAGTCGAATACATCCATTTGCCCTGGCGTGGTTTCCGGCTGGATATGGCTCAGCTGGACGCCGCATTTCTGATAGTTATAGCCTGGCCTGTATAGCTCTTTGAGCATCTGATTAGCGGTAGCTATGATAGACCTCGTGTCTTGCGTAGCCGCATTCAGCTTACTACTGGCCGCCCGTTGATATTGCGGCTCATCCGGGTTGAAGGGACTGGTCCGGATAAATATCGTAATGCAGCCGGTTACCGAGTCTTGTTGCCGGAGTTTTTCGGCGGCCCGGCTGCAGAATTCGGCCATGGCTTGCGACAGCTCGGCGTATTCGGTTAAGCGGCGGCTAAAACTTCTGGAGCAGACAATCTGCTGTTTATCCGGGGCGATTTCTTCCAGTGCCAGGCAAGGCGTGCCATTCAACTCCATCACGGTTCTAGCCACCACAACATTGAACTGGGTTTGAATGCGCTTGCTGGATTGGGACGCCAAATCCCAAACGGTATGAATGCCAAGTTGATTCAGCTTGACCGCCGTGCGCGGGCCTATGCCCCATACCTCGCCGACCGGCACAATGCGCATCAGTTTTTCCCGGCGCACCGGGTCGGACAGATCCAGAACACCGCCGGTTTGCGGCCATTTCTTGGCGGCGAAGTTCGCCAGTTTAGCGAGCGTTTTGGTCGGTCCTAGCCCCACGCAAACCGGAATGCCGGTGGTTCGAACCACCGTTTTTCTGATCAGCTGGCCATAAGCAATTGGGTCTTTGCCGCAAGGGTAAACGCCGGTTAAATCCAGGAAGCCCTCATCAATGGAATACACCTCAAGATTGGGAGCGAATTCTTCCAAAGTGGACATGACTCTGGCTGATATATCGGCGTACAGCGTGTAGTTTGACGAAAAAAGTTTGATTTGGTGCTGGTTGACCAGTTGCTGAATCTGGAACAGCGGCACACCCATTTTAATGCCCAATTTCTTGACTTCGGCACTTCGGGCGACGACGCAGCCGTCATTGTTGCTGAGTACGGCAACCGGCTTGCCGATCAGGTCAGGCCTGAACACGCGTTCGCAACTCACATAGAAGTTGTTGCAGTCGACCAGGGCGATAAGCCGTTGCGTGGGCATTACAGCGGGTGAATGACATTGGTGACCACGCCCCAAATCACCGTATCAATCTCTTCACGAAGCACGATATTTTTATAAGCCGGGTTTTCCGAACCTAACACCCATTGGCCGCCCCGGCGCTTCAAACGCTTGACGACCAGCTCCCCATTCAGCGCGCAAATCACGATCCTGCCCGGTACCGGTTCCAGCGAACGATCGACGACCAGAATGTCGTTCGGATGAATGCCGGCGCCGAGCATCGATTCGCCTTGCGCGCGGACGAAGAACGTTGCGGCGGGCTTTTGCACCAGCAGCTCGTTCAGATCCAGGGTTTTCTCGATGTAATCGTCGGCCGGCGAGGGGAAACCGGCCGAGACTTTGCCGGCAAACAGCGGCAGGTTCACAGTTTTAGGGTTTGAAGCAGCGTATAAAACAGTCGTTGGCATAATGAGCATAGCGGGTTGAGAGTGAGAAGAAGCCGAAAGGCGTTTATTATGTTCTCTTATTGTTCTCTTTTAAATCGGTTTTTGCTATGCTGTCAAAAAATTCCAAACCAGCGATGAGGGGCGCCGCCATGCAACGCAAAATTCACATGCAGGATCAAGTCAGAAACCGGGTGGACGAGATTATGGAAGATCGCCGATCGGATTACATGATTGCTTGGGGTATGAAGGTTTTGGTGGTTTCGGCGATTATGTTGGTGGGGATGTTTTAGTGGGTATTGAGCGCCGGGTTGGGCGGTTTTCGTTTTTGAGTAATTTTTGATGGCTTTAACGGTTCAGATATGCCTAATAATTGGCTTATTAACGTTGATTTTTTTTAAAAAAAGGTTATTGTATTCATTGAATTTTATGAATTCAAATAAACATACTTTGTTGATAATTTAATTTTTTATGAATTCATTTAGCGAAGACCCTATTCTTGCATATAGCAAAGAGCTGGCGATTGGGCTTAGCGGTCTTAAGATTGATCCTCTCCTTGATAGCTTTAAGATCGTAGGCGGAGCCGGCGTTATTAAAGCGCATGCAAAAAAATCAACAGGTGAAGTGATATCTGTGTGTGTTCGTGCGAACTCTGAAAAAATAGAACAGTTTGATCCTTCACAGATGTCTATCAAAGAACGTCAAGTATTATGTAAAGAGCTATTTAATGATGGTTGGTCGCAGAGCGAAATAGCTGATTTATTTAGTGTTTCACAAGCTCTAATTTCACGTGATCTAAAAAAGATAAGGGAATTGTAGCTTGGTTCCAAATATGCCTAATTTATTATGATGATTCCTGTGATGCTTTTTATACGTTAGATATATGGATGCAAATACAGCAAGAAATTAAAGATTACCTAGAGCGTTAGCTTCGATTGGTGTTTATTAACCTTTTTAGGTCAATCTATCAGCCTAATATGTATCAAAAAATCAATATTTTCTCATCAATTTTTAATTGGCTGACCTCAAACGACGAACGTAGAATTAAAAATAAAAATCCTGATCTTTATGTATTAAAAGATACAGACATAGAAAAGGAATTAAAGATTAGAAGTGAAGCTGAACGTCTTGGTAACTCAGGCCTACCGTCACCAGACGCTGTCCAGTTAACAGGAATTGAAGAACAAATAATTCATAGAATTGACCGTGCCCGACTGGATTACCTGGACTGGGCAAATACACGCCTTCAAGTCTTAAACGAAGATCTATCTCGTCTCGACATACAACCTATCGTAAAGAACACCCTTCAACTCGATCAAGAGTTTTCTCGGGAAGCAAGCTCTCTTTTGGATGATTCTGAGCCTTTTATAAAGTCATTGCTTAATAGATTTGAGAAAACAAAAACCGAATTAGATAATTTTAAGATTAACAATGATCTCACACGAGATGCACACTACCCGACTAAGTGGCATTTATTTTTTAAATTCTCGTTTTTTATATTTTTAATTTTAGTAGAGGGTTTAGCTAATTCTTTTTTCTTTGCTCAAGGTGTTGATAGTGGTCTTATCGGTGGCTTCTTTATGGCCATGATGTTTTCTGGATTTAACGTGATAACCGCTGGTTTACAAGGTCGGTTTGTCATTCCTTTTTTGTTTCATAACAATTGGCCGGTTAAATTTTTAGGTTTCTTTCTTTCTTTGTTAGGGGTGGTTTTAACTGTTTGCATAGCTTTAGGAATATCTCATTATAGAGATGCTTTAGGTATGGATAAGGTTGAACCTGCGTATTCAGCTTTTTTAGCTTTGAAAGCCAATCCTTTGGATTTACACGATATTATGTCCTGGGCTTTATTTGGGATAAGCCTACTGTTTGCTGTTTTTGCTTTGATAGATGGTATTTCGATGTCTGATCATTATCCATTCTACGCTTCTAAAACAAAGCGTTATATTGAAGCTAAGGAAGAGTATGAGACTGAGTTTCATGATTTACGTGAAGAATTAAACGAATTGAAAGCAAGATTTCTGAAGAAGCTCAATGAAAACTCAAATGAAATAAAATCAACATTAGAGAAGCAAAAGTCTGTTATTGAAAGAAAGCATACATCTGAGAAAAGGTTACAGACAGCAATACAAGATGCAGACCAATGTATGCGGTCTTTACTAGGTATTTTCAGGCAAGAAAATATGATCCACCGAAAAGGTCTACCCGTTCCAAAAACCTTTAATAAAGTACCATCACCTAAATCTCTAAACATTCCCAATTTTCATTTGGATAAAGACTGGGTAAATTTTGAAAAACAAAAATTTGCTGCAGATGAAGTTGTACTAAAGCTTGAAGATATTAAAGCCTCCATTCAAGCTTCGTTCAATAGAGAGTTCGATAGGCTGCAACCACTTGGTTTACATATAAATAGTCAATAGACCAGTATTAAAAATGAGTTTAAGAAGAAAAAAGAAAAAAAGTGAGACATCCTACATCATTGGTGGTGTGTTTTTAATTTTTGTTACTCTCATTGTTGCTGGTGCTTTAGCGCTATACCATATAGAAAACAAAAATATTGAGTTAGATAATTTAACATTATGCCCGTCTTCTGGACCTACAGGTCACTTGGTCATTCTCGTTGATAAAACAGACCCTCTCAACTTTACACAGAAAAAATCCTTTCAGGTTTTATTAGAAGAAATCATATCGAATAAGATCGGTCCCGGTGAACTCGTATCTGTTTTTTCCCTCGGAGAAGATTATAAATCAACCGCAGAGCCTTTAATCAGTATATGTAACCCGGGGGATGCTAGAGATAAGAGTGAGCTAACCTCAAACATCAAAAGATTGGTCGATCGTTATGAAAATCAATTTAGGTTGCCCATGTTACAACTCGCTAAAGAGTTGACCAGTCAAGAGCCGGCTAAATTATCCCCCATACTAGAAATGATACAACTGGTATCAATCAATGGGTTCCGCGCATCAGGCGTTGATGGACCAAGACGCTTAATTTTAGTTTCAGATATGTTGCATCACACGCCTAATTATTCAATGTATAAAAATGGGTACGAGTATAAGAAGTTTTTAGATACCGACTACGGGCGAAAAATGAATGTAGATCTAGCCGGTGTTCAAGTTGAGTTGCATTATGTGCTCAATACCCCTAAGTATCAGACACGCAAACATCTCAAATTTTGGGAGGATTATTTTTCAAATGCAGGGGCGCATATTGTGTTAGTTAGACCTCTTGAAGGTTAGGACACTATGGCTGTCAAAATTAGACTTAAGAAACTCTTTGTTATTGCTATTGTTCTGAAGGTAAGTTTTTCAGGCATCGGTTGGTATATCAGTGACCCTTGGATATTTGGATTATTACTCCCCATTACGGTCATGTCTCTTTACATCATCTTAGGTAATTATAGAGCCCATAATGATGTGACTGATGAGAAGTTTGCAGACTCCTGTTATTACATAGGCTTTATTTTTACCATAACATCAATCGTTTTTAGCCTTTTTGATCTACCAGATATTGAGTCAAAGATGTCTGAAATTGCCGTGCGATTTGGTGTTGCAATGGTGAGCACTGTTATGGGTATAGCAGTGCGAGTTTACATGGTCAGCTTCAAGCACGATTTCAGTGATGCAATAAGCTCAGCGGAAGATGGTGTTATTGATGCTACTACTAGGCTTAACGAACAGTTGATTATCTCTTTGGAAAAGTTGCAAGAGTTTGATTCAAGAGTTGAAGATGCAACTAGAACGACCCTGGACAGAGTTGCCATTGGAGTAGAACAACTAACCGAATCCTACAGCAACAAAATCTCTTTATTATTTGAGGAAATATCTAACCATAACAGACAAGCATTTGAGTCTGCATTGAACGAAGTGAAAGGCTCAACAAATCGTCTGACTGACTTAGTCGACTACTATTCTTCATGTCTACGTAGCAATCTTGATAGTATTGAGGGAAAAATAAGCTATTTTTCAGATGCCGTGACTAAAAGGCTAGATGAGACGGCTTTTCCAGATGATTATTTTAGTAAAAAATTGGAAGCCCCCGTTAATCGTCTTTGCATTAGCACAGAAAAAATAGCTTTAAATGTGGCAAAAGCGGCTAAAGATGTCGATTCATCAGTTGATGGTATTCAAAGTTCATTGGGTTTATTACGCTCAAGGTCGGATGACATTGAATATGTATTAGACCGTGTGGTTTCTTTTTCAGACACGCAGGATAAAATTCTTGCCGGCGCACATAATCAAGTTGAAACACTTAGCGATCTATCCAGATCGTTAAAAACTCTACAAATTAACATTGATACTGTAACCGAAGCTTTAGTAACACAAACAACACTCTTTAAGAGTTATCTCGAAGAACAAAAATCACAGACATCAAATTTATCTTTAGCGGCAAAAGAGCTAACCAACACCAATGAAACGCTGACTAAAAGCAATAAGACAGAGCAGAATTTATATGAAGTAATTGCTAATACGCTTTCCGAGATAAATAAAGAAAAAGTTGAACTAGGTCATAGGCTTGTAGAAATAGAGAACAAAATGGTTCAACATCACGAGGTAACAGTTAAGGATATCAATAAAGTATTGGATCAGATTGTTTCGAAACTGGAAGGCATTGTTAGAGAAGTACCTAGTTTCAAAGATATTTTGGAAAATGCGGCTAGTGATAGGGCTTATATCCTTCAACGTCTTGCCGGTTCGGTATCCTTGGGCAATGATTCTCAAAGAATAACCACGCCACCACCTGGGCAAATCGATATTTAGCTTAATGAAAAGTATTCCACCGCGTGGCGATTCAATTTTCCAGCTCTCATTGACAGAAATTGCTTTCTCTTTGATTTTTATATTGTTGATTCTTTTGGGGTGGATGTATGCAAGCACCGACAGGAAATACAAAGAAGTAAATGAGAAATTAGAAAAACTCCAAACTTTAGATACATATAAAGATCAATTAGAAAATTTTGAAAACCAATTAAAAGAAATCGGCGCTAACCCAGATGAAATAATATCGAAGCTTATTGAAAACACGAAAATTATATCTGAATCTGTTGAGTTAAAGTCTAAGATAGATGAGCAGGATGAACAACTTACACAGCTAGTAAATATTCGTGAAATGCTTGAAGAATTAAAAGAAAAATCAGATAACGATATAACAGATAAGGAATTAGCAGCGGCGATTGAATTGGTCAGCAACCTGAGCGAAAAAATACCGGATATCAAAAAAGATGAAAAGAAAAATTTATCTGAGGAAAACATAAAGAGAATACAAGAACAAGCACTTAATGCTTTGGAGTTAATGCAATATCTAGAAAAATCTTATTTCGATAAATTTGATCAATCTATTGATAGAGAAAAGCTTCAGAAGATTGCAAGAACTTTGATTGAGTCTTCGGATATAAATTATGCTAGAGAACTTTCCGATCTTAAAGGTCAAGTAGCTTATCTTCAAAATAGATTGTCCTCTGGTCCAGGAAGGGATCATCCTCCCTGTTGGGCAGATGAGAACACTGGTCGAATTGAATATCTTTTTGATATTGTCATCACACAGGAAGGGCTTGTTGTCGATAAAGCATGGCCTGAACATAGAAACAGTGAAGCTTTGGATCTCCCAAGAATTAAAAATGTATTAGGAAAAGTTGTTTCCAAAGGAAAATTTATCAATGAGACTATTGAAATTTTTAATATTTCAAAAAAGAAAGAATGTCGTCACTTTGTAATATTAAAAAACAGGGTAAACGATTTAACTTATTTTAATGCTCATCGTTTTGCGGTAAATGGCATCTTTTATACCTACGAACCTAGGTGATTAAAAATATGAAAAAATACATCACACCGCTAATCAGTCTAACTTTGGGCATTTTTCTCATCATTATTGGCATCAATATGTCTAAAGCCCAAAATATGTGGGATGAGAAAAAGACTGACCAAATCATAAAGCCTGGCACCAAAGTTAGAAATGCGGCTATCGGTGCAGGTGTCGGCGCAGTCGGAGGCGGGGTCACGGCCACGATTGTTGGTGGAATCGGTATTGTTGTTGCGGGTACCGGTGTTGGCTTGCCAGCAGGTATAGGTTTGATTTCACTTGCGGCAGGCCTTGGTGCAGGTGCCGGTGCGGTTGCAGGTGCCGCTACAGGTGACACGACTTCAGTGGATACGGTCACAACTACCATCACACATGTTGCCCCTGTTTATGAAACATGGCAATGGGGAGTTGTGTTAGCAATCGGTTTCTTCTTGCTAATCTATTCGGTTTATAAGATTAGTCGTTTCAAGGTATCACCATAGCCTTTTCAAGTTACCTTTTTATTATCCGCTAAAATTCGATAAACACTGGCCTCACCGATATTAAGCTGCCGGGCAATCTGCGTTTTTGTTACGCCATTGGCCGCGAGCTCAACGACTTCCTGGCGCAGTTCGGTGGGCAAGGGTTTTCGGCCTTTATACTTGCCCGCGGCTTTTGCCTTGGCGACGCCTTCGCGCTGCCTCTCCAACATGATTTCCCGTTCGAATTGAGCGACACCGCCCAAGACGGTCAGCATCAACTTGCCGGTGGGCGTTTGCGTATCCATGCCCAGGTTAAGAATGCGCAGGCCGGCCTGCTTTTGTTCCAACGTCTGAATAATGGCCATGAGATCCGCAACCGATCGAGCCAAACGGTCCAACTTTGTCACGACCAAGACATCGCCTTCCCGGGTAAACTCCAAGGCCGCTTCTAACTGAGCCCGGACGGCGACCGAGGAAACTTGCTCCTGGAAAATTTTTTTGCACTGAGCCGCTTCGAGCTCTCGAAGTTGTGCTTCAAGCCCTGCGATTTGTTCAGTCGTCGACGTTCTAGCGTAACCGATAATCATGTTTCTCTCAATAGAGTTTTAAGTGCTGTGATAGAGTATCTATCATAATGCAATTAAAGGTCTATTGATAGGATTTTTGGCGGGGTTGTGACTCTATCATTAGATCAAGGCCTATTGATAGTGTAGAGGTATGAATGGGGAGTAGAATTTGGAAAAATCAGCCGCTGATTCTGCCTTCAAAACTATCGGGCATTCCATTCGAAAAATGTCCACTAAGTTCGATCCGAAACCAGCTAGATTTTGAACGCCTTGGATCGGCCATTATGTGAAGCTTCCTTTTATGTATAGCGGTGTTGCCGCAAACGAGGTGCGATCTGGCTTGGAAGCCTTTATCACGCCACAAACTTTACATAATTTCCACGATTTCAAGATAGGCAGCAAAATCTCCGAACCCCATTTCTGACATGTACTCATATCGAAAAATCATCTAATCGCCATTTTTATAGCATCAATTCGGCTTACTTCAAGGAGTAATGGTGTGTGCTCGACCAGCACTTGGTAGCAGAAGAGATGATTTAATGAGTTCATAACGTAATCGTTTAGCCCCCCCCTGTTCCTATCACGCCAAAACCGGCATAGGCAAACGAGGGACGGGTTGGTTTTTACGGCGTTCGGCCAGTGTTTGAGCAATAAACTCCCAAGGATTCAGGTCTCTCAAACGCGCGGTATCAATCACGCTCGCCAGCAAGGCAACCACGCGACTGCCTTGTGCCGTCCGCGAACCGAAGGTGATTTTGCGCAGCAATACCCAGTGCCGCAAACTGCGTTCCGCCACGTTGTTGGTCAATGGATGCGCCGGCGTTTCGACCACGCGCACGATGGCCTCCCAATCGTTGAGAAATTCGCCGGCTAATTGTCGGCTGTCAACATGCGCGATGTCTCGGTGCGTCTCGCAGAGCGAGCGCAGCAAGGTCAGCAACTGTTGATTCTGCGCCCATAAGGATTCGGCATCCGGCGGCGATTCGCGGAGTCGGTGGATGTTGCGCATCAACAGGATCATGGCCAATAACAAGGCTTCGCCGAAAGCTTGTCCTTCGCTATCCAGGCACTGATACAGTGCTCGGGCCTTGCGCACCAAGTGCGCCCAACAGCGCAAGCGCCTAGGAAAGATGCGATAGACGCTGTAGCCGTCGGTCATCAGTAAGCCGCAAAACGCTTCCCCTAAGAGCTGGTTCACGACGAGACGATGGCGTTTGCCCACTTGATAAATCACCGTCTGTGCGCTGACAAAGACCCAGAGCCAAAATAACTGCCCGGCTTCTTTCCAGGGTGTTTCATCGATATGTAAGAGGCCGGCGGCCTTGAGTTCCGCGATCAACTGCTCGTCGACGACCGGCGCAACGGCACGTCCCGCTTCATGAATGCATTGATTGATGGTGCTGGTGCTGAGGTAGATTCCCAGCCAATCGCGCAAATAGGCTTGGATTCTGCTGCGCGATGCCCGTAGGGACAATGAGAGATAAACCAAAAAGCTAACCAACCGAGGGCCGCACAGATGCCATTCGCTCAGGGCTACGCTCCAGCCATCTTCGTCGGCGCCTCGCCCGGGCTCGGCGCGGGTTTGATGACCGCAGGGACAGGTCGCCGAGAAGTAGTCATGTCGGCTATGTTCGATTTGTAATTTCGGCGATTCGGCGTTGCCGATTTCAAGCTCCAGTTCGAACCGGGCGTTCCAGGGTCGGTAGTCGGTGTTGTCGGCAAACGATTGCCTACACGCGGCGCAGCAATCCGGGCGATGCTCAATTGTCCGTGTCACCGGTAAGGTCAGGTTGCGGCTATAGCCTGGGCTACCGACTTGGCGCCCGGCTTTTTTAGGCTTTCCGCTATCACCGGTCGCCGCCGGAGGTGTTGCCGAGTCCTGGCTAGGTAAGTCATCTGACGAAGACTCAGACGAATCCAGTGCCGACAAGTCGTCCGTTGCCGGCGCTTCTTCCGACGGTTCGGCGCTGGATTGATTCGATTGCCAAGGCTCCCGGGATGACGGCGGACGCGAACTCGTATCCGGGGATTGTTTGAGTCGTTCTCGGGCTTCTTTGAGATCCGCCAACAGTTGCTTACTCAATGGACGCAACTCACCCTCCGGCAAATCATCCAGATAGTCCGTGTCCATTTGGCTAAGGTCTCGGTCGCTCAACGTCATGTCCTATAGCTTTTCATGTTTTAACGGGAGATGCTACTTTTTTAGTGATGGGGGGCTAAACGATTACGTTCATAACAGTCTCCAGAAAAAAGCCTAAGGAATTTCCATTCCAGATAACTGCGGAATTTATGTTTAGCCTTTAGGACGAAGTGCCTTGCTAAACCTGCCGATTACAAGCTATAAACCATTCGGAGCCAAATTACTATCCATAAAAGGAAACTTCACATAATGGCCGTTATGCATAGCTATGCATAACGGCCAAAACCTGCCGGTCGCAACTGGCTGCTTTATGGCGATGAATATTGCACTTAATGACCAAGAAGGCCAAAGGGGCGGTTGAGTTGTAGATATTGATTACTTGATTTTTTGTTGAGGCTTATTGTACTGGATATCTCCAACCGAATCCGTTTGGTAGACCTTGTCACCTTTGATTTGATATTGTTGCTTATCATACTGTTTATTACCAATCGGATCAGTTACGATTATCCGACCATTTTCTTGGATGGTGTGTGAAGATTTGTTGTATTGAATGTTACCGATTGAATTGGTTTGGTATATTCGCTCCTCGTCGGCTTGGGCACAAAGACTGAATAACCAAAAGAATGTTACTTTAAGTGATAGTTTCATGATGATTCATTAGTCAGATTTAAACAAACAAAAACCCTAATGAAGGGGTTTTTAAGCGTGATAAATAAATGAGTATCGTGCATATTTATAACCTGCTCGTACCAAAATCATCGTAGCATCAGTCAGAAAAATATCTTCAACTTCAATATTTAGCCTCTGAGAAGAGTAATGACTCACTCTTGTGAGTTAAATCTTCGTTACCTAACAATGCCGTTGTTTGTTCAGAAAAACCTATTAGTTGAAATTGTTCGAGGTGACGTTCAATAAATTTCTGTCCACTTGATGTAATCAGGTTTATATCTTTACTGATAAGTTGCATGTCGTCATTAAGTTGCTCAATAAATCGAGTCGCATTGGTTATGATACCTGCTAATTTTGCTTCTACAGCGTTGCTCAAAATATTTTTGCTACTTTCTCGCATGTCGGTATTATTATCAATACGAGCAAGTTGATCTTCTGCTTGTTGAAGGGCTCTATCTTGTAATTCTGCATATTGCTGAGATTTTTCATGAATTAAATCATAGGCTTTGCGTTGCAAGTCGATACGCATAGAGCCAATGGTTTCAACAGTTTCTACATTAATGCGAGTTAATTCTTTTTGATATTCCATCATTGCATCGGAAACCATTTTCATACGCTCAAATTCTTTATCTTTTTTAAGCTGTTCTATTTCTGTAATAATGCGGACAATTTCAGTTTCCCGCTGAATTTTCAAGTTTGTATTTAATTCCTGTTCCTTCATTTTTTGATCGGATAGCCCTGTTTCAACGCCTATCTGGCGTTCTATTTCCCGTTTAACGTCGTTGTCCTTCGCTTCTTCTTGTCGGATATAATCATTGCGTTTTAAAGGTTCTTCTGCCCAGTTGCACATCATATTTACAGGTGATAGTAAAATATCTCCTAATTTAGATAAGGCAGTACCCGTACCAATTGCAATTCCACCTATAGCCCCACCAATACCAATACTCATAACTTCTCCTCGCTAAATTGTTTGATTATCCTGTCAAATACAACACGATTTTTTTCTAAGGTAACTTCCAATATATTACGCATCGTATCTGCATTCTCACCTGCTTTCATAAATTGACTCAAAGCTGTTTGCATATCTTTGACCAATTCAACTCCTAAATTTAGTTGAGAGGAATCAGTTGTTTTTACAATAGCCCACTTGCTCAGTAATTCGAGAAAAACAGGTGTAAAAAACGTATCAATAATAGACCGTTCCTCCCCTGGTAAATGTGCCACGATATGATTAAAAACCTGCCAGTGACTACTTAACCATGTTATAAAGTATTTTTCTCTAGCTAATTTCAACATCACAGGACTGTTTTCATACTTATAAGATGGCTTATATATTTCCGTATTATGGCTCAAAAAATCTTGCACCATATCAGCCCTACATTGCTTCAATGTTTGCAGCGTGACAAATGCTGCTTTTTTATTTAACATCGGCCTTTTTGCTAATGTTATCAAGTTGGGCGCTTGTAGCTTCTCGCTTAGATTCTCCTGTCAAAATACTTAATATTTCTATGACGTGCGTTTTTGCGAGATCGCCACTCAAATCAATGCTTTTGGTATAACTGCCAACTAACTCTTGAATCCATTGTGCTGAAACAGCATTATCAACTTGGGCTACGTTCATAGTCTGAATGACATCCTTAAGAGTTTGCGTAAAAAATTGTGTCCGTTCTCTTCGCAAATCTTCCTGAAGAGTATTAGCGAATTTAATTTCTTCTTTGTATTCTTTAATAAGACCAAGATAATGCTTTTCATATTGATAAAGCAGTTCTAGCTTAGATTTTGTTTCGCTTAATTGTTCAGAAATGTGGACATCGTTTGACATGGTTGCCTCCATTGGCGTAGGTTGCGTAAAGTGTTCAAGTTGATTTAGGCGGGGGTTATAAATTTTAAGGAGTTTTTCTGCTATGGATTTTCTTTCCAGCTCACCTACGGTTAATGTATGTAAATGCGTTGCTCCCATCTTTGTGGCTGTAGTCCATAACGGATTAGTTTTCAATGCCTGAAAATTATTAGTTTCCCCTATAAAATAAGGGATGAACGAGGGAGGGGACCATAGTTGCGTTTTTTCACCTGCAAAAACAAAAACTCCCGCATTTTTACTCAGGTACTCTTGTGACATCGCCAACACTACAAATGCATATTTATCCCAATGGTAAATTTCTGCCATATTATTTTTCCTTCTTATTTTCGAATAAATATTTTTTCAACAATATTTATGGCACAAACTAAGGGAGCCGGTCTTGTAATCAAACATGCCCAGCTAGATTTAGAAGGTTAAAAACCCGATAACCCCTTACATTTTTCATCCAAATTTAACCTTACAGCTTATACTTTAGTTTTTAATTTCACAATAAAACTTTTATTGCAGAAATATTAAAACACTAAGGGAATATTCAACACCATTCCTAACCACTCCAGATGGTCAGTTTTCAATCGGTGTTAACACTACTTTGCCAATGACAGGTATCGGGAAGCATAAATCCTCACCCAAATGTCTCTTGTGGGTCGATAACGGAAAACGATTTATCGATGAAACTGCTGCGCAGTTTGCGCAGGATTCGCAGTTTATTTTTATACATCCATAAAAAAATATAAAAAATGAATTATGGTAAAAAACACTGCACAACCTGCACACCCTGCAAAGCGGTGATTAAATTATTTTTTCAACCCGGTATTTTTTTCTCGTCCCGGATGAGCCGGCGATTGTCAATCGATATCCGGACTCAATCCTGTCAATGTGCCTCATTAGAAATTTGCCCAGGCGCGGCCGGTTAATGCCGCTAGAGCTATCGGCCACATCAAATAGCGCTTGAAAAAGTGGTTCGCATGATGTGGTTGCATGTTTGACCAGTTGGTTGACCGTTACGCACTCCGTGCCAATCGCGGCGTGCCAACATTCCAGAACCCCCGCCAATTCGGATCGGATGGGATCGATGGTATCCCACCGGCATAGACCGGCGCATGGATCATCTAGACCGGCCCAAACAATTGCGTTGCGTATCCAATCCGACCACGATTCAAACGATCCAAATGGCATTAAATTTTGTCGGGGACGTCCCGCGATATCGTATGCGCGTAATACGGTTAGCGCCGCAACAACCAGATTTGCACGGTTTTTTTCGATATATGATGGAATATGGACATCAAAAATTCGCTCGTGCGGTCGTTCGATGCCGGCATCGATGACGATCGGCAAAACCCGACGCGTTAAATCGCCGACAACCGTAACATTGTTTCCCGTCGCAAAAAACGTCGCCCGGGTCGGGGCAGACACCATTTGCGTTTTTCCGAGGAGCCGATCGGTCAGTTCCGGCATCGTCAAAACGGTGCACAGTGTCTCGCTCTGAAAATAATTTTCAATATTATCCATGCAAATCAATGGTGTACCTGATATTAACAACGCCATCAGGCGCTTTCGGTCCTCATCCGCATTCGTTGATTGGGTCATGGACCGTATTCCACGCCCCGTAGCGATTTGCGCGATCGCATTGACCAAAAGCCCCTTGCCACTGCCCATTTTGGGGGATGTACATAGAAAAAGCGGGGCATTGTCGACGGTATGACGTGTTAATGCCGTTAAAATCGCGGCGATTGCGGTCGATAAATCGGATTGTTCGACGAATGGAAACCCTGATAGAGGCTTTTTCAGGACCTCGATGGCCTCGAGCGCGTCATCCCATGTCGGATTATCGGGGATCGGGGCAAAATCTGCGGCATTAAAATCGGAATACAGGCCGGTTTCAATATCGTAACCCGGATGATTGATAACCGATCCATCCGGACGCAGCGTAGGCGCATAGACGATGCCGGTCAAATGTGGGATTGGCCAGTGCCGGCGTGCCAGGAGCGTCGCAGCGAAATCAATTGGTAAATTGGTTTCGACCCAGTCTTGCTTGGTCGAACTATATTTTGTAAACCGCGCATTTTTCATTAAAAAATCGGCCAAAAACGACGCATCCACCGGAATGATTTTCGAAATCGCATTTTTTTGCGTTGGCAAAACCGCGACCAAAACGTCACTGGATTGATAAATACCGCCGGCGTTTTTTAAAATCCGCTCGCAGGCGTCGACAACCTCAGGTTTGTTACCGGATCTAATTTTGATTTCGGGTTTTGAATTCGCATCCGAGGCAAAAAAATATCGGCATCCACCATGGGCCATTGAATGGATGAGCGGTCGTCCATGCGGTGCATTGTGCCAAAATTTCGCGGTGGTCCGGCCATAATCTGGGCCCTCGATCGGATCCGCCAGCGCCTGATCATTGTAATGCTCAGGATCCGCTCGTACATCTCGAACCGTGGCCACCCCTAAATTGGCAAAATGCAGCTCAAAATTGTCGGGGAGTTCGTGAGCGCCCGCCGCGAGCTCACGAATTTGCTTTTCGGCCTGTACGGCTGAAACGCCATTATCGATTAGGCGTTCTATGTGAATGCGTTGCCATTTTTCGGAAACCCGGTTCGATTCTGATCGAGCCTCAGATTTCGCTGCATCAATGAGATTCTGAAATATTTTTTCGTCATTGGCACTCAGATCGGTTAGCAGGTGTGGCGTTAAAAATTCGCCATCTCGAAACACCGCCTCGGGTGGTCGCCATGTTAGGCCGGCACCATCGATTATCGGTTTTCCCACGAAATCCAAACGCTCCGGCGTAAAAACAAGTGCATCGATCAGGGTGCGTAGCAGAATTGCTCCAGATGTTGCAATTTCAATGTGTCCAAAACCGGCGAGCCATAATTTTTTATACAGAAATTCACCAATTCGCGGGATTTGAGATGCCTCCTGCACGGGGATATAAAGATGGAATCCCCGGGGCGCTGATTTGGCGCCGTTGTGTTCACC
Organism: Methylotuvimicrobium buryatense; assembly: GCF_005931095.1. GTDB lineage: Bacteria > Pseudomonadota > Gammaproteobacteria > Methylococcales > Methylomonadaceae > Methylotuvimicrobium > Methylotuvimicrobium buryatense. Next base: position 251,980 of record NZ_CP035467.1, read on the forward strand.
GGTACGTTCAACAGCGCTGGAAACCGATCCCCGCGCAAAATACGCGGATCGGCTGAATACCGGATCTATGCCGGCTAAAATGTCCACTAGCTCAGCCGGGGATTCTAAATTGCGGCCATTTTTGCCCGGATCATGGTCAAGCATCAAAATACCGGGGCCTTTTTCAAACGCAAAAAACTCGCGCGTTCGCGCGATCGCGTTGGGTGTCGATTGAACACGTTTTGCAGTCACGATTTTCACGGAATCGCCCAAATTTCGACCAAAAACGCCATAACCATACGCCGTTTTTTCGTCGGTCTCATCAAATGACGCACAAAAATCGGCAAAAGAAATGGTTTTTCGTTCGGCAATGCCCCGGCTCATCTGAGCTGCGGGGCGTTTGATGATTTGATCGTTTTCGTCGAGTGAATAGGTTTTTGATAATGGAGAGTTTTCGCTGTGAAAAACGGTGAATGAAATTTTTGAATCAGGGGATAAAGTTTTCATACCGCGCCTCCCTGGGTGCGGCGGGTGATGAACGCGTCGAGATCCGCTTTTTTGTATTTGGCCAGTCGTCCAATTTTAACCATCGGCAAATCATATCGACGTGTCGATGCCCAAATGGCGAGTGTTTTCGTTGATACGCCCAAATATATCGCGGCCTCGGAGCGTGAAAAAAGGCGTTCGTGATTTAAATTGTTCATTGATTGTTCCCAAATTTTGGGCACAAAAATGCTCATTCCACCCGAATGTAATTCAGGCGTAATACAAATTTTAAATAAAAAATAATGAATTTTTATTTAAATTTAAATACAATGGAAGAGCATTTTTTAATGTGCATAGAAAAAATATTAGTTAAGGAGTTGGCAAATTCGCGGTTTGTCAACTCCAAATTTATTTTATCATGTTTCAAATTTATCCCTGGTTACCCCCCCCCTCCGTTAGGTCTGTAAAAAACGTCATAAAAACATTTTAACAGATTTTTTAATTATCCAATTTCGACCCCTTTAGGTGGGAAATTCCTCAAAAACGAGCCGCCGGATCGTTGCTCTCCTCCTCAATTGGTGCCTCGGCACTCCGCACCCATGAAATAGCCTGATCCATTGGTAAATTTAGCCATAGGTAGGCAAAATCAATGGCATTGACCCTGTCACCGGTACGGTTGTCCACCAGTTTCCTGTCATCAATGCGATAATGTTCGGTCAATAGACCGTAATCGCGTTCGGCCTTCTCTAAAAGTGCTGCCATCGAAATATCGGCATTCAGTCGGTTAATTTCTGGTTTTTCAGCGAACCAGCACTGTGCATCGGACACCCACCAACTGAAGCCATCGAGCGCATCGAGCCGCTGCTGCTCAGCACTAAAGCCGGGATAATGAGGGTGTTTTCGAGAGTTTTCGGAAAGGTTTGTATTGGATATCCACCCATGCTGATCAGCGAGAACCGGGGTTATTTTTTGAGGGGAATAGGGCGTTCTATTCAAGTCGACCCGATTGTTTTCCCGATGCCATTCCCGATATTGTTGAACTGATTTCAGCGCCGAATCCGCCTCTTTTTGCAGGTTATAATTTGTTGAATATTGTGATCCCAGCCATTTTTGGAATGCGGCGGCCACGGATTTTTTATACGGTAAAATCCGCAGCTGATTGTCGCTCAAAAGATCCAATTTGCTGATGATCAGGTGAATGTGCGGGATGCGTTGTTTGGGGGTCTGGGTTACTGGATCGGTGACTGATTGCATGATGGGGTAATGTATTTCAGCATAAGCCGCCAATCGATTGCGGTCATAAAGATGAAAAAAATGCTCGAGCAGTTGGAGTGTTATTTCCTGCCAGCGTGCGCGCGTTAAATCGTGCTGAGCAAAAGCCGGTGAAACGGTAATGTGCCAATACGATTTTTTCCATTTTTTATGTTTTTTTACATACCGGTGAGCCGCACTGAAAACCCCGAGGTCTCCATAAATCGGCATACGTCGATCAAGCTCGTCACGGTGTAACGACCGACCTGATTTGTTGCCCTCGTTTAGATATTTTTCGATGCCGCTCTCGTGTTCTGAAATCCGAATAATCATGATGCTCCCCCGACTATATTGTTTGTATTGAGTAATTGATAAATCTGTTCCCGCAGGTCGACAACGTTCTGACTCAATTCAGCAAGAATCTTAAAGTGTCCCTCAGAGCCGAGATAGTTGCGGGAATCAACAGATATAATCAACTCACTTAATTTCGTTGTGAGCTGCGCGGCAATGGCGATCCGATAACGCTCAAGCGGATCCTCGTGCTTTACTGTCGAGGTAGTGTAATTAAGCGTCGAGTATCGTGCAAAATCGCTTGGTGTCATTAGGCGCTCACCGTGTTTATTAGTGCACCGGTTAACGAGGTTTTTATACTCTTCCTCAGTGACGCGAAAACTGATTGTGCGTGTGCGTGTTGGTGCTTTTACCTGTTTTTTTGATTGTTTAGTTGATTGCGTGTTCTGTGTCATAAGTTTTATCTCAATAAGTTTCGAATTAAGTTGGACGCTAAATATTCAAACAATGTAGGTATGTAAACATTTGCTAACGTCCCTCATAGGTATGAAATGCGCTTTTCTAGACAAAAAGGTTCAAATCAGCCTTCGGAAAAAATTATTTAATATGTGATTTCTGTCACGCCTCCTTTTTCTCTACAACGGCAAAAAATCTCCTTTGGGATAGCCGGCGCATCAATTCAACAAATTGGATTGCTGGGTGAACTTTTGGTTTTTATTCCCTGGTGTGCTCTATCGTTCCCTGTTGTAATCTCTAAAACTTTTAACAAAAACAATAGTTTATAACTAATTTCTATTGTGCTATATTTTGAGAAAAATGCAATAGAGATGACCTCAGCATGAAGACAAAACTTCCCCCTGATCACGAAATTTCACAAAACAAGTCGGCGTTTGCCGAATCGGTTGACCTGGCGCTCAACAGCCACCGGAAAACCGCCAAAATCACGGTTCGGGACAAATTGAGGCTGGTGAATGATGAGTTGATCAAATTCAAAGATACTGGGATCTCATACCGAATCATTTGCGCGCTTCTGGCAGACAAAATTGGGCTGTATGTCAGCCAACAAACGCTGCGAGACCATTGCCAACAGGAATTGGGATTTGGCAAAAGGGAAACTGGGAAATCAATCGCTAAAAAAACTCTAAAACGAACTTCACAAGCAACTGGGCAAGGAACTCAGTCGGGATCTGGAAAAACCCAATCGATAACTGATGAACGAGGAACTGGTCAATTAAGTGATGCGATTCGATCCCATTCAACCGCTACCGATGTAAAAAACCAAATTACCGAACAAACAAACAAGATATTCAACGCATTGGAGGATTATTAATGAACAATCAACCGACCAAAAAACTGATTTTGAATCTGTCGGATAAAGGGGGTACGGGGAAAAGTCTTTTCACGCGAGGGGTTGCAGATTATCTGATACGAAGGCAACTACAATCACAAACATTGCTCGTAGACGGCGATGGCGAAGTTGGCCAGCTGCTGCAATTTTACAAATCTGACGGCGCGATCAGCGCACAGATCACCGATGAGGAAAAACGTGACCAATTCGTTGAGATTTTAGAGTCGCAAAAAGCTCTTATCGTCGCCGATCTTCCGGCTGCATCGATTACGCATCTACGACGGCTAAACGACGAAATCGATTTTTTTCGCGTGGTAGGCGATTACGGTTATCAACTCATTTTTTGCAATGTCATTAGTCCCTTTAAAGCCTCGGTGCGGTCCGTCAAAGCGATGATCGAATTGGCCGGAGGTCACGCAGACTATGTCGTCGTGAAAAATCGATTTTTCGGGGATGATGGCGAATTCCATCTGTACGAGTCTGGGCAGGGGAAAAAGGCTCTGGCTCAACATGGCGGACTGGAAATCAATATGCCGAAAATCAGCACCGGTGTATTGGCCGAATTGGACGCCAAAAATATTCCGTTTTGGCGGGCCATCGATGATGTCCAGCTAAAACTAGCCTACCGCTGCCGCGTCAATCAATGGCTCAAAGACCTTGATGTCCAACTGGACCGATTGCAATTGACCGAAAATTTGCCGGAGCATCAGCATGAGCCAGCAAGCGTTTGACCTTCTCCTGAGATCTTTTTCAGCAGCTGAGCGAGAGCGAGTCATGAAAACCGCGATGGCCTATGGTTTGAGTCCTGACGATCCGGCCTGGGTGATATTGGCTGTCAACCAATCCGGATTGATGGCCATGGAAAAGGCAATTAACGAATTGAATGGCGTTCATAGCCGTGAAATCAAGGCATTCGAGGATAAGGCCCGGTTGTTGGCCGAAAAAAGTATGGATAAGGCCGCTCACGAAGCGCTGCAAAAAATCAGTGAGACATTGGCGGTGAACGCGCAAAATTTATTTCGAAAACGTGAATTACGGATAACAACCAGTTGGCTAGTCGGCGCCGCCGTTATTGGTGCTTCTTTTTATATAGGAATCTCGCTCCTCACCTACCAATACCTAGAATCCACGATTTACAAAAAAGCGTTAAACGACGCCTACCAAATCGCCCACGATGAAACGGCGCGGGCCAATTGGGCCAATACCCAAACCGGAAAAACAGCTTTTGCGCTCAGCCAGGTAACAGATATAGCGCAATTAGCCGCCTGCAATAAACCTGGGGCAGGATGGGTGCTAAATAAGGACCGAACAATCTGTTTTCCGCAGCAGGATTCGGATGGATTCATTCACGGTTGGGCAGTTCCTAAAACAAGGTAGTCGAAGGGGGATGCCTGGTAAAGTAGAGTTTGTCTGAAAATTAAAGCATTGCCCGAACGATCGCTCGGCAGCGCTCCTCGCTCCCGTACAAGGCTTGGAATTCTGTCAAGCTCATGCCTTTTTGGAATTGGACTTTGTTTTTGCTCATCTCAGTCTCCTTCTATTTCATAGTCTCAGCTAATCCATTCGACTCCTAATTTGGCTGATGCGTTTACGTAATCAAGAATCTCTATATTTTTGACCGGGAACCGAAACTGCGCTTGTGGCTAATGGAACAAGCAGGTGAAATTTTTTTTCGGAAATTCCGGTCGACAGGTCGTGTTACTGACATGCCGTTTTTGAGATGGCAGTAACATACACATGGAGTGTCGTGATGACTGAAAAAAAGGAATCTCTTTTTTAGGGGGATATGAGTGCAGCTTTGGGGCGGGGTTTGTGAGTAACTTTATTCTTATATGGACTCCTCCATTGCAAGCCAAGAGCTCTCAAAATAATGTTCCAACAGAAATCGAGATTGCCGCCAAATATTCGGCTTATTAAAGGAGTTTGTTGAACCTTCGGGCTATCCGCGCGCTTATGCCTCTATCAACTTTCCGATTTCAAAGAATCAGAATTAATGAGTATATGAGCAATCCAAACTCCAAGAATCCTCCGGATTCTGTTGTTTTTTTCCAAGTGTTGAGCGGTTGATTCAACGCAAAGACGAGTTATACCCGAACGATAATCGGGTGGTCGTCGATTATGCGATAACTCAGACAGGCACAAAGTACAATATAACGGTGACATCAACGCTACCGGAAATGGATAGCCGATCTAATTCAATGCGAGTCATGAATCGCATCTACCTCGAACGCCATGATACCGAGAAAAACCTACAACCGGTTTTATCAGCTGTTCGTTACGCGGGGCATATTGGGTGATTGGTCGGTGGTCCGGGAATGGGGCCGAGCAGCATCACCGGGAGCCATGCGGAAAGATTGGTTCGATACCGAGCCGGAAGTATTGGAAGCCGCTGAAAAAGTTTTTGATGCCAAGAAGAAAAAAGGGCTACCGGGTCCTCATTGAAAATCTGATAGCACCTATACAAAGCATGGTCTAAGATTACAATCGAACCACACCACACCGAATCGAATCACGATCATGGCCACTACAGAAGCATTCACCGTCAGAACCGAACAAGATATCATGTGTCAACTCGACAACATTGCCGAATCGCTGGATCGATCGCGAAATTACATTGTAAATCAAGCCCTGAAAGAATATCTGCAACATCAGGCCTGGCAGAGCGAGAAAATCAATCAAGAGATTGCCGTCGCCGATCGTGGCGAAATTGCCGATCACGATGACATGATGCGGGAGCTGGAAGACCTGATCGAAGAAAAAGCGAAAGACCGCGCGTGAAAATCGTTTGGACTGAACCCGCCCGACAGGGTTTAAGGGTCAATTTTAAGCTACATTGCCGAAGAATACCCCAGAGTTGCCTGTGCTTTATTGGCCGAGATCAAAGATTGCGTTGGTATATGATAGAAAATCAAATGCGTACGGTTACCGTGGGTGGTTTATGCTAATTTTCAAACTATCTGGAATACTCATTAAGATATTTTTGACAATTATGAATCTTGCTCAAAATACCAGGTTAATTTTGTATAACCGCTTGGCTTTACTGTATATTTGAAAAATATTTAACTTAATTTAATAGACTTAAATGACTTTGGTTGCATAATGAACTTTGGATTTGATGTGAGTTTTTCTTGCGTGGATCTCTTTTGTGGCGCTGGTGGCCTAACACACGGATTCACGCAAGAGGGCATACCCGTTGTAGCAGGTATCGACTTAGACCCCGCTTGCCGTTTTCCTTACGAGACTAACAACACTGTCAGGTTTTTGGAGCGTGACATAAGCCAAGTCACTGGCGATGAAATCAATGAATTGTTTGGCGATTCTGAGCTGAAAATATTGGCCGGCTGTGCACCTTGTCAACCATTTTCTACTTACGCGCAACGGTACGAAACCGACGGAATAGATGGTAAATGGGGGTTGCTCTATCAATTTGTTCGATTGGTAAGGGAAACCAACCCGGATGTAATCACGATGGAAAACGTACCGACAGTCGTCAGACATCAGGTCTTCCATGATTTCGTGACGGAATTGAAGAATTTAGAATACCACGTCTGGTATGGCGTCGTGGATAGTTCACTATACGGTGTTCCGCAATCTCGGCGCCGTATGGTTCTTTTGGCTTCCAGATTCGGCGAGATTCGAATGATCGAACCTACTCATTCAAAACCAATGACCGTCGAAGAGGCCATCGGGAATATGCCTATCATCGAGGCTGGAGAGTCTAATCCTGATGACAAATTACACATTGCATCGACACTTTCAGATAAAAATCTTCAACGGATTCGGATTTCCAAACCTGGTGGCACTTGGCGAGATTGGCCGGAGCATCTGATAGCCGATTGCCATAAATCCAAGACAGGTAAAACCTATCCAAGTGTCTATGGTCGAATGGAATGGGACAAGCCCGCTCCGACGATGACCACACAATGCTATGGTTTCGGAAACGGACGCTTTGGTCACCCTGAACAAGATCGTGCCATTTCCTTGAGAGAAGCCGCCATCCTTCAAAGTTTCCCAAAAGACTACGTATTTTTACCAGAAGAGGCCGAAGTAAGCTTCAAGGCTTTGGGTCGGATGATAGGTAATGCAGTGCCCGTTGAATTAGGTAGAGCCATTGCGAGGAGCATCACCAACCATTTGTCGATAGCCGTTTCCAGCTAATAAATTCAGTCATTCTCGGTGAGACGAATCCAAGCCTCGTCACCACAAGCCAGTCATCGAATGAAGAAGATCAGGCAGACTGGTACCAAAGCCGAAATGGCTTTGAGAAAAGCTTTGCAGCGCTCTGGACTACGCTATCGAGTAAATTACCAAGTGCTGAAGAAGCCACGACGTATTGCAGACGTGGCCTTTACCAAGCTCAAAATTGCGATTTTCGTCGACGGATGTTTCTGGCATGGTTGCCCGGAACATGCGAGTTGGCCTAAGAGTAATGCGGAGTTTTGGCAGCATAAGATCGAAGCCAATCGGGCTCGAGATGCCGATACCGATGCCAAGTTGAAAGAAATCGGCTGGACCGTGATTCGTGTTTGGGAACACGAATGCCCAGAAATGGCTGCCGATAAAATCAATGCAGTCATCGATGTGAAACGGAGCGAGGCCAAAGTAAGTCTCGACCAAAATAATAATAGTGAAGAGAACACAGATGGAACTCATGAATCAAGCGGTCGATGAAAACACGAGAATTTATTATGCTACACCGCCGGAACCAGGCCAGTTGGTAGAAGTCAGACGCCGGCAATGGGTCGTAGCCGACGTCGTATCATCGCAATTGGCGACCAACCACGCTCGACAGAATCTGGTGACCTTGTCCTCCATCGACGAAGATGGTCTCGGCGAGGAATTGGAAGTCATTTGGGAAATCGAACCCGGCGCTCACACCATAGAGCGAGCTGGTTTGCCTTCGATTTCTGGTCAGGACGATCCCGATACGTTGGAAGCCTTTCTCGATGCAGTACGTTGGGGAGCCGCAACCAACGCCGATCGCGGTTTCCTGCAAGCACCCTTCCGTAGCGGCGTCAGCATCGAAGACTTCCAGCTAGATCCGCTGGTCAGAGCCATCGACATGGCCCGTGTCAACTTGTTGATCGCCGATGACGTGGGTTTGGGTAAGACCATCGAGGCTGGTTTGGTCATTCAGGAATTACTGCTCAGACATCGGGCGCGCACCGTCTTGATCGTTTGTCCAGCCTCTCTACAAGAAAAATGGCGTGTCGAGATGCTGGAGAAATTTGGTCTCGAATTCCAGATAGTCGATACGGCCTATATCAAGCAGTTGCGCCGTGAACGGGGCATTCACGCCAATCCCTGGACGTCACATCCAAGACTCATCACATCCATGGACTGGGCAAAGACGGGTGAAGGTCTCAGGCTGATGCGTGACGTTCTGCCTCCCCACATCGGTTTTCCCCGTAAATTCGACATCTTGGTCGTCGACGAAGCACACAATGTCGCTCCTTCGGCCGGAGCGCATTATGCCCTGGAAAGCCAACGCACTCGTTTCATCCGTGCCATTGGCCCGCACTTCCAGCATCGGTTGTTCCTGACGGCTACGCCGCACAACGGTTACACCGAATCCTTCACCTCACTACTGGAACTCCTCGACGACCAGCGCTTCGCACGCAACATCCTACCGGACGAAAAACGCCTCTCGCAAGTCATGATCCGCCGTTTGAAGAGTGATCTGGTCGATGGCGATGGTAATCCAATCTACCCCAAGCGGGTATTACAACCCTTGTTGGTGGCCTATACCGACGAAGAACGGGCCATTCATCAGAAGCTCGACGAATATTGTTCCAGCCGAGAAAAATCGGCTGCTCAAAATAATGATGCATTCGGCACGGCCTTCACCAACCGCTTGTTGAAGAAACGTCTGTTTTCATCACCAGCGGCATTCGCTTCGACTTTGGAAAAACACATTGCCAGTCTTTCGGGCGCGGGTACTCGGCAAAAACGCGATGTCATGGCCGAGCGCATCTTGTATAAGGCGATACTCAAGGTCGAGGAAGATTACGCCAATGACCAAGACTACGAGACTGCACAAGCCGAAGCCGTCGAAGAAGCTTCTCGGCGAGCGCCCGAGCTGACTCCAGAGCAACGTATACTATTGGATGAACTCAGGTCTTGGGCGCAACGGGTCAAGAATCAAGCCGATTCCAAAGCCAATAGCGTACTCGAATGGTGTAAAGAACATCTCAAGACCCATGGCGATTGGAACGACAACCGTGTCATTCTTTTCACCGAGTACCGTACTACCCATCAATGGCTACATGAAATCCTGGCCAGCCATGGTTTTGGCGGTGAGCGTCTGGAGATTTTGCACGGCGGCATGGATCACGATGAGCGCGAGAGAGTCAAGGCTGCATTCCAAACCTCGCCGCGCGACTCCGCAGTGCGTATCCTGCTTGCCACCGATGCGGCTTCCGAAGGTATCGACTTGCAGAACCACTGTCATTGCTTGATCCACCTGGAAATTCCCTACAATCCCAATGTCATGGAGCAACGCAACGGTCGTGTCGACCGGCATGGTCAGCGGCATTCAGAAGTGTTGATCTGGCATCCCGTCGACGGTGGTGATTCAGGAAAGGACAAGGTCGGTGGCCACGGCGAAGACATCATTCGAGCCTTACGCAAACTGGACTCGATGCGCGCCGACATGGGCAGCGTCAATCCGGTCATCGCTCCGCAGATGGCAGGATTGATCGAAGGTTCGCTCACGGACCTGGATACCCGCCTTGCCGAAGCCAAAATCGCCGGCGCCCGAAAATACGTCAAAGCAGAGCGAGAACTCAAGGCTCGTGTCGCCAAATTGCACGAACGGTTACTAGAGACCCGTCACGATTTTCACCTCACGCCCCAACACATCGAAATGGCCGTGCAAACCGCGCTGAAACTCGCCGGCAAACCACAGTTGCAAAGCATTCGCATACCATCCACGCCAGATGATTCCGTGTTCAAGATGCCAGCACTTGCAGGATCTTGGGCACGCTGCCTGGAAGGCTTGCGACACCCTCATACCCAAGTCACTCGCCCGATCACATTCGATCATGCCGTCGCCAATGGCCGTGACGACGTGGTGCTGATCCATCTCAATCATCGTTTGGTGCAGATGTGTCTGAGACTGCTGAGGGCCGAGATCTGGGCACAGGACGACGTCAAGAAGTTACATCGTGTAACGGTACGAAGCGTATCGGATTCCGAACTGAACGAAATGGCCGTGGTGGTGATTTCTCGTTTGCTCATCACCGGCGGAAACCATCACCGTTTGCACGAGGAATTGACCTTTGCCGGTGGTTATCTCCGCGAGCAAGGCTTCAAACGGGAAGATGGCGTCACGCGCATCCAACACTGGTTGGACCAGGCCAAACCGGCAATGGCCGACGAGGCCAATTTTCAAACGTTGCGTTTTCGCTTCGAACAAAGCGAAAACGCATTACTGCAAACCGTCGATGTCCGTTCCAAGGATAGACTCAAGCATTTGATCAACACCCTGAACACTAGAAAGGCCCAAGAAATCGAAGACATCACCAACGTCCTATCGGAACTCGAAAAAGCCATCCAGGCCGAATTGCACAAAGACGAACAGCCACAACAATTCGACATGTTCAGCGATGACGAGAAAACCCAACTAAAGCGCGACATCGGTGCGTTGCAAGCGCGCTTGGATCGCATCCCCGAGGAACGCCAGCGAGAAATCCAAGCCATCGAGGCTCGCTATGCCGACTTCACTGACCGAACCTTCCCGGTCGCTGTCGTCTTTCTGATCCCCACAGGCATGGAAGTTGGTGTACGAACATGAGTTTCAATGAATCGCATGCGGAATGGTTGTCGCTGATCGAAATATCCGGCCCGTTCCTGGCGGTGCCGGTACTAAAAGAGGTATTCCCGCAAGGCCTCGAGCAACTGGATGCCAACAAGCGCAAACGTCTGCGCCAAGCCTACGAGGAATGGCGAGAAGCGTTGGAAAACGACGATCCACGCTTTTCCGAATTACATCAGGCCTGGATAGCCGAAGTGCTGGACCGTGGTTTGGAATTGGACGAGGACGGGCGCGGAGACGTGTTGAAACGTGGTACGGCCATTCCCGACAAACTGATCATAGATTTGCCCGAATACGGCGTGAAACTGGCGCCGGATGCCGCCGTGATCGACGAACAGAGCGGCAATGCCCTGATGTTGATCCAAACCTTTCCGGTCCACACCGATCTGGAAGCCACCAGTAAGCGTGATGGCTGGGCCACGAATCCGGCGGAAAGGATGGTGAACCTCTGCCGCCGAACCGGATGCCGATTGGGATTGCTGACCAATGGCGAACGCTGGATGTTGGTGGATGCCCCCGTCGGTGCCGTTACCACCTTCGCCAGTTGGTATGCCCGCTTGTGGGGACAAGAACCGATTACGCTGCAAGCCTTCGTGCATTTGCTCGGTATTCGCCGTTTCTTCGTCGACGAGTCGGAACGATTGCCGGCATTGTTCGATCGGTCACTGAAACACCAAGACGAAGTCACCGAAGCCCTCGGCGAACAGGTGCGTCGTGCTGTGGAGGTATTGATCCAGTCCTTGGACAAAGCCGACCTGGACCGTGACCGCACCTTGTTGGCGGATGTCTCGACCGCCGAGATCTACGAAGCCTCATTGACGGTGATGATGCGCTTGGTGTTCCTGTTGTCCGCCGAGGAACGCGGTTTGTTGCTGTTGGGTGACGGACGTTACGAATCCCACTATGCGCTATCCACGTTGCGAATGCAGCTGCGTGCCGACAGCGCGGAAATCCTCGAACGTCGTTGGGATGCCTGGTCACGACTATTGGCCTTGTTCCGTGCTGTCTTCGGCGGCATCGAACACGAGAACCTGCGCATGCCAGCCTTGGGTGGCTCATTGTTCGATCCGGACCGGTTTCCTTTCCTGGAAGGACGTGACAAACACAGCCAGTGGCGCATTGATCCCGCCAAACCACTACCCATCGACAACCGCACCGTCCTATTGCTGTTGGACGCGATCCAGCAATTCCAGGGCCGCACCTTGTCTTATCGGGCACTGGACGTAGAACAGATCGGCTACGTCTATGAAGGTTTGCTAGAACGCACCGTCAAACGTGCCAAGGACGTCACTTTGGAATTGGACGCTACCAAGAGCGCCAAATCACCTTGGGTGACCTTGACTGAGTTGGAAACGGCGCGAACAGCCGGCGCCGAAAAACTGGCTGAATTGCTTCGCGAGCGTTCCGGCAGTTCGGCCAGTCGTATCCGTAACGACCTGGCCAAAGTAGTCGACGATTTACTGGCCGACAAACTGCTGACGGCATGTCACGCCGACGTTGCGTTGCGCGATCGCGTCAAGCCATTCGCCAATCTACTGCGTGTCGATCCTTGGGGGTATCCGCTTGTCTATCCTAAAGACTCATTCATGGTCACCACCGGTTCCGACCGGCGCGAGACCGGCACCCATTACACCCCCAAATCCCTGACCGAAGCCATCGTCACCGAGACCCTCACGCCCGTGGTCTATGTCGGCCCGGCGGAAGGCAAACCGCGCGAGGAGTGGCAGCTCAAATCGGCCGCCGAATTGTTGGATCTAAAGATCTGCGATCCGGCCATGGGCTCCGGCGCGTTCTTGGTGCAAGTCTGCCGCTGGTTGGCGGAACGTTTGGTCGAGGCCTGGAGCCAAGCGGAATCGTCTGGCAAATACGTCACGGTCGACGGCGAGGTTCGCGACGCCGTGACCGGCGAGGAGACCTTGCCGAGAGACGACGAAGAACGCATCGTCATCGCCCGCCGCTTGATCGCCGAGCGCTGCTTGTACGGTGTGGACTTGAATCCATTGGCGGTGGAACTGGCCAAACTTTCGATCTGGTTGGTGACGCTTGCAAAAGGACGGCCGTTCGGTTTTCTGGACCACAATCTGCGCTGTGGCGACAGTCTACTGGGCATACACCGATTGGATCAGCTCACCGAATTGAGCATGACGCCGGGTCAGAAGAATACGCAGATGCGCATCTTCGGCCGGAACATCGAACAGGCCGTCGCCGAAGCCATCGAATTACGCAAACGCTTACGCCAAATGCCGATTCGGGACATTCATGACGTGGAGGCGATGGCCAGGCTAGATACCGAAGCCAAAGCAAAACTCGAAGCTCCGGAACTGATAGCGGATACATTTATCGGTGAAGTTTTTCGTACCGAGGGAAATATAAATGCCCTTGTTCCAACGCTTACAGTATTATCGATTGAGGCTGAGCAATATTTGCTTGGAGATATTAAAACTCATAAACATATTTCGGACCGCGCATTCCTTAGTCTATCGAAGGATTTGTCAACAAAAAATGAACGACTAAAGCCTTTTCATTGGGCCTTAGAGTTTCCCGAAGTTTTTTCTATCAAGAATGGTTTTGATGCAATTATAGGAAACCCGCCATACCACCACGGAAGTAGAATATCTAGTATATTTGGTAATCGATATTTAAAAACATTATTATCAGTGTATGAGAAATCACTTGGAAAGGCTGATCTTTGCACCTATTTCCTTAGAAAAGGGTTTTCGTTAATTCGAAAAGATGGCTGTATTGGCGTAATCGTTTAGCCCCCCATCACTAAAAAAGTAGCATCTCCCGTTAAAACATGAAAAGCTATAGGACATGACGTTGAGCGACCGAGACCTTAGCCAAATGGACACGGACTATCTGGATGATTTGCCGGAGGGTGAGTTGCGTCCATTGAGTAAGCAACTGTTGGCGGATCTCAAAGAAGCCCGAGAACGACTCAAACAATCCCCGGATACGAGTTCGCGTCCGCCGTCATCCCGGGAGCCTTGGCAATCGAATCAATCCAGCGCCGAACCGTCGGAAGAAGCGCCGGCAACGGACGACTTGTCGGCACTGGATTCGTCTGAGTCTTCGTCAGATGACTTACCTAGCCAGGACTCGGCAACACCTCCGGCGGCGACCGGTGATAGCGGAAAGCCTAAAAAAGCCGGGCGCCAAGTCGGTAGCCCAGGCTATAGCCGCAACCTGACCTTACCGGTGACACGGACAATTGAGCATCGCCCGGATTGCTGCGCCGCGTGTGGGCAATCGTTTGCCGACAACACCGACTATCGACCCTGGAACGCCCGGTTCGAACTGGAGCTTGAAGTCGGCAACGCCGAATCGCCGAAATTACAAATCGAACATAGCCGACATGACTACTTCTCGGCGACCTGTCCCTGCGGTCATCAAACCCTTGCCGAGCCCGGGCGAGGCGCCGACGAAGACGGCTGGAGCGTAGCCCTGAGCGAATGGCATCTGTGCGGCCCCCGGCTGGTCAGTTTTCTGGTCTATCTCTCATTGTCCCTACGGGCATCGCGCCGCAGAATCCAAGCCTATTTGCGCGATTGGCTGGGAATCTACCTCAGCACCAGCACCATTAATCAATGCATTCATGAAGCGGGACGTGCCGTTGCGCCGGTCGTCGACGAGCAGTTGATCGCGGAACTCAAGGCCGCCGGCCTCTTACATATCGATGAAACACCCTGGAAAGAAGCCGGGCAGTTATTTTGGCTCTGGGTCTTTGTCAGCGCACAGACGGTGATTTATCAAGTGGGCAAACGCCATCGTCTCGTCGTGAACCAGCTCTTAGGGGAAGCGTTTTGCGGCTTACTGATGACCGACGGCTACAGCGTCTATCGCATCTTTCCTAGGCGCTTGCGCTGTTGGGCGCACTTGGTGCGCAAGGCCCGAGCACTGTATCAGTGCCTGGATAGCGAAGGACAAGCTTTCGGCGAAGCCTTGTTATTGGCCATGATCCTGTTGATGCGCAACATCCACCGACTCCGCGAATCGCCGCCGGATGCCGAATCCTTATGGGCGCAGAATCAACAGTTGCTGACCTTGCTGCGCTCGCTCTGCGAGACGCACCGAGACATCGCGCATGTTGACAGCCGACAATTAGCCGGCGAATTTCTCAACGATTGGGAGGCCATCGTGCGCGTGGTCGAAACGCCGGCGCATCCATTGACCAACAACGTGGCGGAACGCAGTTTGCGGCACTGGGTATTGCTGCGCAAAATCACCTTCGGTTCGCGGACGGCACAAGGCAGTCGCGTGGTTGCCTTGCTGGCGAGCGTGATTGATACCGCGCGTTTGAGAGACCTGAATCCTTGGGAGTTTATTGCTCAAACACTGGCCGAACGCCGTAAAAACCAACCCGTCCCTCGTTTGCCTATGCCGGTTTTGGCGTGATAGGAACAGGGGGGGGCTAAACGATTACGTATTGGCTTATTAGTAACAAATAGCATATCAGAAGGCGAAAACCTCAAAGCATCTCTAATTCCGATTACAGAGGACTCAGGTAAGATTTATTCGGCTCTGACAGATATAAAGTGGCCTGGCACTGCTTCGGTTTATGTTTCGGTAGCTTTTTTAATTAAAGGCGATTGGAATGGCTGCTTATATATCAATAATATTTTGGTTGGAAACATATCTCCTCGATTATTGGATGATGTCAATTCTGAGCCAAAACCACTTTTAAAGAACCAGTCCATTTGTTACAAAGGATCGGAATTGCTTGGTGATTTCTTTATATCCAAAGAGACAGCTCGCTCCTGTATTAAAGAAGAAGAAAAATATTCCGTGGTTTTCAAGCCTATACTTGGTGGAAAAGAATTGACGTCTACTTCAATAATTAAACCTGAACGCTGGGTGATTTTTCTATCCGATCTGCCCCTAGCAAGAGCAGAGTCAGAATTTCATACGGCCACAGAAATATTAAAAGAGCGTTTTTCTCAGCCAGATGCAAAACGTCCAAGAAGAAAGAATTGGTGGCAATTTCATAGGCCTCGAGTAAAACTTTATGACGGCATGAAAAATCTTTCACGAGTGCTTATAAGGCCATATACATCGAACATGTCATGGTTTGAATTTGGTTCAATAGATTGGTTATATACAAACGCAGTTGTGGTGGTTTTATTGGATGATTATTGTAGCTGGGGTGTCTTAAACTCTACAATCCATGAAGAGTATGCAGCTAATTTTGCTACTCGAATGAAAACAGATATTCGTTATATACCTTCAACATGCTTCGAAACATTTCCATTAATTTTTGAAAAAAACTCAGATAAAGTATTAAAAATTTCTAAAGATTACCATCAGTTTAGAATTTCTACCATGAAGGAGCTAGATAACGGGCTCACATCAATTTATCAGAGCTTTCATAATCCTAATTGCAATATACCTGCAATAGAAAAAATGCGAGAAATGCATATACAGCTTGATTTAGCTGTTTGCGAAATGTATTCAATTCCAGTAACTGAAATAAATCATAATTTCAACTTAACTAAACAAGGAATACGTTTCACTATTTCCGAAGAAAATAGATCATTAATCATAACGAGGTTGCTAAATTTAAACAAACTTCAGAATGAACTTGAATCAACGAATGGATCACAATTAAAAGATAAAAAAATTACTGCTCGTGCCAAACATCCTTCAACAAGTAAGTCTTTTTATCAAACAGAACTAGTCTTTGAGGATCAAAACGACAATCAAATTCTAGAACCAACCTCTGTCAAAGTGGGCAATCAATGGGGGAAAATCGCTTCAGATCAAATGCTTGCCTGGCTCGAAGCCCACAAAGGCTGGTTCAACAAATCAGCCATTCTGAATGGTTGTGGCGCCGATCCTAATGAGTGGGCTTTTGCGATCGATGAGCTATTGAAAGACGAATACGTCGAATCTCAAGGTGAGTCTGATGCCATTCGTTATAGAGCCAAACCCTGATATGGATAGACGCCCATGGAAATGAAAATGCGGGAATCGTGGTTAGATATCGAATTGAAAGACCTGTTCTATGCCTATCGAAAAGCCAAGGCTGATTGCTATTTCGAACGATCCATTTGTATTGCCAGTCAATTTGCCGAATACGAGTCCAACCTGCCTGAAAACTTGTCCAAGTTGTTAGATCGCTTGCACGCAGGGAAAGCCAAAAGCATTTTGATCGAAAACATCGGGACACCTGGTGTTACCGCCAAAAAACTGGGAATCGAACCCAAAAAAGACAAGGAAGGCAGGGAAGATAAGAAGGCGGAATTGGGCGGACACTGCTTTTTTTCTGATTCGACGAGGGCTTTTGAGTTTCTTCGCAATGCCAAAGAAATCACACCAGAATTCAGGCTCGTTGGCGAATTCCCGGTCGAAATGCATGTGATGTCGGCGCTTTGGATCAATCTGATCGGTCACAAATATGACACTGTTTTGTCCAAATCCACGTATGGTGCGAGACTTCGCCGTTACCGACCTGATCCCAAAGAAATTGAAACCAATGTAGGCCGTTATCACCTGGAGACTATCGGCTCATTCATGCCGTATTTCGGGTTGTATAGAAAGTGGCGCGAACGAGGAATGAATGCGATCCGTGAGGAATTGGAAGGAGATCGATCGGTCGTGGCCATCTCAATGGATTTCACCAGTTACTATCATCAAATCGATCCTTCTTTCATCAGCAAGAAGCGTTTTCTAGCATCGGCAGGCATCGAACTCGATGCTTGGGAATTGGACTTTACCAAGGCATTCGTCAAAGCCCTTATTGGCTGGTCAAAACTTACGGCTCAAAAACTCATCGAAATGGGGTGTTCATCTGAAGACATCGAAATTGGTGGCTTACCAATAGGATTGTCCATATCCCGGATCGTTTCGAATGCATTGTTGATCTCATTGGATCGCGATATAGAACAGGGATTGACCCCCATTTACTACGGACGATACGTCGATGATATTTTTTTGGTACTTCGTGACCCAGGCCATCTTAGAAGTACCAGTGCTCTTTTGGACTTCATTTCAAAACGAACCGAGTGTTTTCCGGAAGATGCCAGTAATACGGAAGAAATCGAGCTGAAACTGCCTGGCGGTTTTCAAGGCGCAACGAAACTAACGTTACAGAAGAACAAACAAAAAGCCTTTTTCTTACAAGGGCAAGCGGGACTGGATTTACTCGACAACATCGAAACACAGATTCGTAGTGTATCCAGCGAGCGACGATTGATGCCATCTTTGAAAGGATTGGAATCCATGTCTTCTGCCAAGATATTGACGGCCGCCGCGCATCCATCCGAAGAAGCCGATACATTGCGTCGTGCCGATGGTTTGTCGGTTCGTCGCTTGGGTTGGTCCATCCAACTTCGTGCCGTGGAAATGTTTGCTAGAGATTTGCGATCCGACGATTGGAAAGACGAACGCATCAAATTCTATGAGTTCGCTCATAGTCACATTCTGCGCCCAGATAAGATCCTTGACCACATTGATTATTTGCCAAGACTTTTGTCTTTGGCCGTTGCCTTGATGGATTGGGTAGAGGCTTCGAAATTATTGGATGCCGTTTTTACGTCTCTTCGAACGCTCAGGAAGCATACTCAAGAGGTTCCAATAAAGATCAATGGTCATAAGGCCTCCGGAAATATCGAACAAATATGGGAAGGTTTAGAGGATGCCGTACGAAAACTGAGTGCCGATGCCTTGACTCGGTCACTGCGATGGAGCCAACGAAAAGGAGGAATCAGACCTCTTTCGGAAACAGCGCTATCCGTATGTGAAAAAGTTGGCTTGGGTACTGATACTAAACAAATCGAAAGGTTGTCGATTTCGTTGAGAGAAGCGGATTGGGCAAAAACGGCCTATAAAGATCACTTACGCCGAGACGCGACGAGACAACGCCCGTCGGTTGTCGACGAAACCCAGTTACATGGACTGTATGATTTCGAAGATGATTTACGTGATTTCCTTGATGAATCATCCATTCCAAGTGCTTCAGGGGTCAATAGAGTCAACGGTCGCTGTTCCGGGAGAGGAAAACCAGGGAAAGACGTCTCTTTATTACCATACTTGTTTCCAACTCGGCCTTATTCTACCCAAGAGATACCGCTGTTTCTTCCTGAACAAACTATCTTTGGCGACGGTGTCCAAAACCCAGCCAAGGCTTGGGCCAAATATACCCGAGCCATGCGTGGTATATGGGTATGGGGCAATCTACTCGGATTCGATGTCCATCCACCCACCATTTCTGAAAGTGAAAATACCAATCAGGAAAAAAGGTTTGCGAAGCTCGGGACGAAAAGTAAGCCCCTCATCAAATTGGGTATCAGTAGCTTATTGACCAATGACGACAGCTATATCGCCGCAGCCAAGGGACGCCCTGACATTTCTCCTCAGAGATATGCCCGCATCGAAAGAATCGTCAATGCGACCATTTCTGCCTATCCAAAGCCTACCCATTTGTTACTTCCAGAGCTTTCTCTACCCGAAAGATGGATAGATACCGTTTCGGGGATGCTACGAGACGCGAACATCAGTCTGATTGCAGGACTGGACTATCAAATCGGGGCTTTGGACTCGATTCATAGCGAGGCCGTTTTGGTTTTGATGGATGATCGATTGGGCTTTCCCACTTCGGTACAGATACGTCAGCCCAAATGCTTGCCTGCACCCGGAGAAGATCAAATGTTGTTGAAGCTATTTGGTCGAAAATGGACCGAGGGACTCCGCTATCGACCAAAACCGATATACGACCACGCTGGCTTTCATTTCGGGGTGTTGGTTTGCTCGGAGCTGCAAAACATTTCTTATCGCAAATATTTTCAGGGTTATGTCGATTGCATGATGGTTCTTTCTTGGAATCAGGATTTGGAAACGTTTTCGGCACTCGTCGAATCTGCCAGCTTGGATGTTCATGCTCACATTGCGTTGGTAAATAACAGGAAGTATGGCGATAGCAGGGTTCGAGTTCCAGCCAAAGTTCATCATGAAAGAGATCTGTGCCGATTGCGAGGTGGCAAAAACGAGCATCTAGTCGTCGTCGAGCTCGACATTGAGAACTTGAGAGCGTTTCAAAGCCGTGAGAAACGCTGGCCATGTGAAGATGACCCTTATAAACCAGTGCCGGAAGGATTCGATTTGTCTCCGGCGAGACGTACTACGCCTAAGTGAATGACTCGGACCATATTGGATGCACTTCTTCAAAAATCACGACTTTAAATGGAAAAATTGAATGACTGAAATAAACGCGTGGATCGCAGTAGACAAAGGACTTGCCGTCGACCCGATCTTGGCACCCTACGTTCTACTTCTTGATGGCGAACGATCCCTGTATCGATCCATCTATGAAGACGATTGGCTGTTGATCGTCGACGATTCGCAGGTCATCACGAAAGTAGCCAGGATCATGCGGATTCGTTCCGACCTCGAGACCACGACCTTGTATTTCGATAGATCGTTGGTACTAGATGAAAAGATACCGTTGACCGATACGTCCTTTTCCTTACCTGGGTCGGGCACGGTAGGACGTTTGCAATGGACCGATTTCATCGAAGGAATGACGAATGTCTTGAAAACCCGTCTGGAAGACATCCCTGTCATCGGCAGCGGTGAAGGCGCTCGGGAACGCGCTTATATCCGGGAATTACTGCAACTGGCGGTAATGGACGATCTTCTGGGACCGGCAGATGGACCACATGAAAAAATCGTCGACATGAGTGTTCGTGATCGTTATCTGGTCGGCAAATTGGCCCCCAGACAAGCGCCGACTGACACTGAAAACTGGGAAGGATCACTCGTCGATGAAGACGAGGAAGAGTCTGTAGATACATCGCTACCCGGCCAACACGAACCCGGCGCCGAGTTTGCTGGTACGACGGGGCGTGTCGAACCCGAATCGGATTCCACCGATGAAATCGATGCCAGCAGCAATCAGTCGTTGATACCTTCCAGCATGGGCTTCACGTTTTGCGTCACGGGCGATGCGTCGGCCATAGAGGTCGATGTCGGTTTCGGACGTTACGAACGTTTGTCCGGCGAAGATGGTGGGCAAACAAAAGTCATCAACCGCAAGGTGCGTGATGCGGACGGCAACGTCGTGCGGGTGGAACAAGAAGAAGTCAGAGCCAAAGTCTGGCAGCGCATACCCTGTGGTGGCAAGTTGATACTACCGTTGACCACGGGAACCATTGCCCATCAGGCTCCCGACCCGGAGCAACCGGAGGTCAGGATTCAGGGCTCGATTCGCGCACCCAATGCCAATGGCGATCGTTTGGTGACACTGTTTCTGGTCAATGCTCAAGTGGAACCAGAAACCAATCGCGATTCGGCTTGGCTGTTTCAGCCTGAAATGATCATCCGTGCCGCCCCCAAGTCTTCCAATCGAGCTATCTTTCGTCGCCGCCCCATGTTGGATGCCAACGGCATGGATCCCGAGCGCGAGGCATTGGAAATGATCTACCGAAATCGGGTCGAATTTAGCGTAGGCCATGGTGTCGCTGTCCATGCCAATCTGAGTGACGACGTGACGCTGGCCACCGAGATTCGCACCGTGATCATGCCCCAATACGAGGTAGCAGTGACGGAAACACCAGGAGAAGATCCCGCCGATCGTTCAGCAATGCGAAAAATGCTGGAAAACGGTTGGCTGGACATGCACACTCTGGCCACCCTCGAAAAATCGGAATTGTCGCTCGCTTTGCGTGTGTTGACCGACGATTATGCTGAATGGATTCACGAACAGCGTGTCCGTATCGGTCAGGATGTAATCGGGCATGACCATCAAGCCCATCAAACATTGGATCGGTGCCACGAGGTGTTGGTTCGCCTTAGACAGGGTATCGACACTTTGGAAACCAATGACAAGGCGTTGGCTGCGTTTCGGTTTGCCAATCGGGCGATGGCGACGCAAAGGGTGCGGAGTATTTATTCCCTGGCCATGCGGCGTAAGGAAGACCTTTCCTTGGCAAGTACCGACATATCTGGGAATCGAAGTTGGCGGCCATTTCAGCTCGCCTTCTTGTTGTTGTCCATACCGTCACTGACCGACCCCAAGCATCAGGGTCGAACCCGTCCCGTCGAAGCCTACGCCGACTTGCTGTGGTTTCCGACCGGTGGCGGTAAGACCGAGGCCTATTTGGGAGTGGCTGCTTTCACCATGGCCATACGCCGCATGCAACCCAATTTGGGTGGTTATGATAGTTCGCGCGGTTTGGCTGTGATCATGCGTTATACCTTGCGTTTGTTGACTTTGCAGCAATTCCAACGTGCCACGACGCTGATTTGTGCGATGGACGTATTACGGCGGGAAGCGTTGGACAAGGGTGACGAATCGTTGGGCAAGGAACCCTTTACCATTGGTCTATGGGTTGGCAACAAGGTTACGCCAGGCACCACCCAGGACAGCCATCGTGCCATCGAGGCGAGACGAAACCCTGGTCAAAATACGACTGGACTAGCGTCGCCGGCGCAGTTGACCAGTTGCCCCTGGTGCGGATCGGAAATCGCACCCGGTCGTGACATCGAAGTGGATCGGGATACATTGCGGACCGTGATCTACTGTGGCGACAAGAAAGGTCAATGCGAATTCTCCAAAGGAAAATCCAGTAAACGAACCCATCCTGGTATTCCGGTACTGGTCGTCGACGAAGAAATCTATCATCGCCCACCGACGATGATGATCAGTACGGTCGACAAATTCGCGATGATGGCTTGGCGTGGCGAAGTGCGAACTCTTTTTGGTCGTGCCGATCGGGAATGCCCGAGACATGGCCTGGTGTTACCCGATGCGGATTGTCATGGCTCTCACCAGGCCAAAAAAAGCCTGCCTGCGGTAAAAGTCAAAACGATTTCGCCCATACGTCCACCGGATCTGATCATTCAGGACGAGTTTCATTTGATCAGCGGCCCACTAGGGACCATGGTCGGCTTATACGAAACGGCAGTCGACGAATTGAGCGCCTGGCAATTGGATGGTTTGACCGTTCGACCCAAGATCATTGCGTCGACGGCGACGGTGCGCAAGGCACGAGAACAAGTCAACAACGTGTTCATGCGACAGGTTGCCGTGTTTCCGCCTCATGGTTTGGATGTGGAGGACAATTTTTTCTCGATACAACGTCCAATCCAAGACCGTCCGGGACGCCGCTATTTGGGCGTTTGCTCGCCGGGCAGTTCTCGACCGGCCATGTTGATACGCGTCTATACCGCATTCTTGACGGCTGGTCAGACATTGTTCGAACGATTTGGTTCGGCTGCCGATCCTTACATGACCATGGTCGGTTATTTCAATTCCTTACGTGAGCTAGGTGGTATGAAACGTTTGGCCGAGGACGACGTGCAGACTCGATCCTATCGTGTTCAGATGAGTCTGGTAAAACGGCCAGGATTGGGGCAACGTGGCGTCAACAACATCCGGGAATTGACCTCGCGTGTTTCCAGCCAGGACATTCCCAAGTATCTTGATCAGTTGGAAGTCAAATTCAACACCGAATATGATGCGGAAAAGGGTAAGTACGTCTGTCGTTGGCAAGACGGTGACGTCAGAGCCATCGACGTGGTATTGGCCACCAATATGCTGTCGGTCGGAGTCGACGTCAATCGATTGGGGTTGATGGCCGTCAATGGTCAGCCAAAAGGTACGGCAGAGTACATTCAGGCTACCAGCCGCGTCGGACGGGCATCGCCGGGCCTGGTCTGTACTGTTCTGACCTGGGCTCGTCCTAGAGACCTCTCACACTACGAGACCTTCGAGCATTATCACGCGACATTCTACAAGCACGTCGAAGCACAATCGGTCACACCATTTTCGCCACGAGCCATGGATCGTGGACTAACCGGAGCCATGCTCAGTGTCATGCGTTTGAGTCATGAAGCCTTCAGTCCCAATGTAGGGGCTGGTCATTTGGAGCAGGCCAATCAGTCTGAGGTCACCAAGGTCATCGAAGTATTGGCCGCTCGCGCCGGTAACGTCGAGGACAACACCAAGAAACAGCTCGCGATCGATGGCTTGAAGGCAAGGGCTGACGATTGGGCCAAGGAAGCTAGTTTGGGTGGCCGAACCTTGGCTTATGAGAAGCGTGGTCAACAAAAAGATACGACGGTGGCCTTGATCAAATCGCCCGGTCTTCGTGCCTGGGATAATTGGACGGTGCCAATGTCGATGCGGGAAGTCGAGCCAGGCGTGCGGTTGATCATGAACACGTCTCGCTTGGAAGACGAGTACGAGTGGAGACCACGTTCGACTGTTACGGAACGAGATGAAGAGGATGAAGGATGAGCGAAAAAACTCCCGTTGGTGAGGTGCGACCGAGCCAATTGTTGTGGACCTATGGTCCAGGTGCCCTGATCGATTTACCGAATCTATCGGTCGTAACGTCCGGTATCGACCGTTGGGAGCGAGACAGATGTCAGCCCATCCATGAAGCTCGCTTATTGAATGCCGTACGGCAGGTGTTGGGCGACCAGGTCGAGAGTCTGCGCATGCCGCCCTTTTCGAAAAGTGAACTCGCCGACGTGTGGTCGGCCGAGGCCAACATCGGAGTTCCAGTACGTCCTTTTCCACGATGGTTGCGTTGCGTGAAGTGCGGCTTGCTCTCGCCTTACGATCTCGGCCTGTTCGGCCTCAAGGAAAATCGCTATCGACCTGAGTTGACGAAATTCGTACATAAGGGATGCACTGGTTCGAAAGGCAGTGACAAGGCCAAAGACGCCGATGCTGTACCGGCGCGTTTCCTGTTGGCTTGTCGCGGCGGTCACTTGGACGACTTCCCCTGGCATTACTTCGTGCATGGTGGTCCCAGCGAATGCAAAGGCACACTGCGATTTTTCGAAAGCGGTGCATCACTACAAACCGAAAATCTTTGGGTCAAGTGCGATACTTGTTCGGCATCTCGAAGCATGGCTCATGCCTTTGGACAAGCCGGCAGAGAAAATTTACCTGGCTGTCGTGGACGACATCCGCATTTGGATTGGTTCGATCATGACTGCACGGAAGCTCCTCGAGCAGTCTTGTTGGGTGCCACCAACAGCTGGTTCCCCATGACCTTGTCGGCATTGGCGATTCCTCAGCAGAATGGTTCACCTTTGCAGCAAATCATCACCGATTATTGGGAAGACTTTGCCGATACGGAAGACCTGTCGGAGTTGAAAGGTACGATCAAGGCATTGAAGAAACGTGGCGAGGCGCAAGGCATAGAGAAATATGAAGTCGAAACGGTATGGGTTGCCATTCAACACCACCGTGACGGTACCGATCAGGTCGTCGAACAAGCAGACATCAAAGGACCAGAATGGGAAGTCTTGTCGTCACCCAATCCACCTACCGATTATCCACATTTCATGAGTACGCCGACTGACGTGCCGGAAGGATTCAAGGATAGAATCAGTCGAGTGTTACTGTTGGAACGTTTGCGCGAAGTCAATGCACTGATTGGTTTCACTCGCGTCGAATCCCCTGATGAATCGATTGGACAGGAACATTCGTCTATGGCACCGCTTTCTCGATCTAATCCAGAATGGGTGCCTGCTTGCGAGGTTCATGGTGAGGGAATCTTCATCCAATTCAACGAATCGGCATTGAAGGAATGGGAAGGCAAGAAAGCCGTTGCCGGCATCGATCAAATATTATTGGGTGGTCACCGAGGGTGGCGTAATGCCAGGCATTTGAGTCCTGATGGCGACTACCCAGGCATTCGCTACGCGATGTTGCATACCCTTGCGCATATTCTGATCCGGGAATTGGCTTTGGAGTGCGGTTACAACGCGGCAAGTATTCGTGAGCGGGTCTATGCCGACATGATCGATGACATGCCGCAAGCGGGCATTTTGATCTACACGGCTGCAGCCGATTCCGATGGGACGCTGGGTGGTTTGGTCGAGCTTGGTAAACCCGAGAATCTAGGGCGACTGCTGAGGCAAGCTTTGGAACGAGCCAAAGTCTGTTCTTCCGATCCGTTGTGCTCAGAGCATGATCCGGCCAAAGACAGAACCCTGCATGCCGCGGCTTGCCATGCCTGCTCTTTCGTGGCCGAGACTTCGTGTGAACGCGGTAATCGATATTTGGACAGGTCACTGTTGATCCCGACCTTCGAACATGCCGAAGCTGGCTTCTTCAAAGGTTTTTGATATGGAAATATTACTAGATGCCATCACGAATTTAGTGGTCCTAGTTCCTCGGGAGAAAGTTGGCGCAATTGCCAATAGAATTCGAAACGCCAAATCCAAAGCAGTATCGTTGACCGACTTCGAAAGCACGCACCAAGTGGCATCTGCGATCGACAGGCTGAAAACAACATGGCAGGCTAGTGAGGTCACTGGCAGCGAGTTGGCCGCAATGTTGGTCGCCGCATCTCACACGATAGACAAAGTGAACACGGAACAATCCTTGGAGCTCGTATGGACAGGGCCATCGACGCCATTCGTTTCGGCTCGCCGTACCGAACAAGCATTGTTGCAGGTCATTGAGTCGGCCAGAAAGTCCCTTTTCATCACAAGTTTCGTTGCCTATGATGTGTCATCGATTATCAATGCCCTTAATGCAGCCATTGCTCGTGGCGTGGTGGTTTCGATGTTGCTGGAATCATCGAATGATCATGGAGGTAGTGTGATCATCGACGTGATTGGCAAAATGCTCAAATTGGTTCCCGAGGCCTTGATTTACGCATGGATCAATAAAACAGAAAATTATTTGGGTGGGCGAGTTCATGCCAAGATTGCTTTGGCTGACGATCGATTTTGTTTTATCACTAGTGCCAATTTGACCGGTTTTGCGATGGAGAAAAACATTGAAGCGGGTATTTTGATCAGCGGCGGACGTATACCGGTTTTATTGAATCGACATTTGAATGCTCTCGTCCAATTAAAAGTGATTGATCTAATTTGAATTATAATGTTTTGGTTAGGTTTTATTCTAAGGGCTTGTTTTAAAGGCCGCCAATACATCCTAAATCGGCAACGATTCAATTTTTTCCATGGCCAAGATAACAGGCAGCGAAGGCTACCGACTGATTAAATGACAAAATATGTCTAAGCTCCGCAACTTCAACTGGCGTCAAGAAGCCCAAGATCTGATTGAGACCCAGGACAAGCAGTCTTGGCGAGAACAAAAGGCCAAGAGTTTTAGCGACTGGCTGAAGACCCGTGCCGAGAAGGAGGGTGTGCGGATTTCAGTGCTTTGGCGTTACTTAAGGGTTGGGCGTTTTGCCGTCGAATTGCAAACGGGCGGATGGGCAAACGCAAAGACGCCGCTGGATATTCCGGAAGGCATTAACGCAGACTCTCTCGAATTGTTGGAAAAAATCAATCGAGTTGCGACCGAGAGCGATTTCAACGCCTTGGCTGAAGCGCTGTACCAAAAAAAAATCAAACGGCCGCAACTCCTCAAGACCTGGCAGATTTACCGTGAGGCCATGCCGGAAGGTCAAACCGCCAGAGGGCGGGGTACCCAGCGTCCTGTTTTAGACGAAAAGAATCTGCATAAGCAAGAATTATCATTCAAACACAATGTTTTGCGACGTCTTGAAGCGATCGATCCTGTTAGCTTGGGCTATGAAAGTGGAGCGGTCCTGCGGATTTTTAATCCACTCAGCGATCGACAAAAGAGCTATGGTTACGATGCCATCATGGTCGTATTCAATGAGCATCGGATCGTCGATGTGGCGTTTATTGTAATTCAGGTAGAAGATGCGGTTGATCGAGAACAAGAAGACCACCTTTCGAATGAAAGAGTTTGGCTGATCGCCCAAGAATCGACCTTGATCAAAGCGGCCAATGGTTCTCGAAAAAGCTACCCCGATCCATGGGGCGTCATGGTTGCGACGGCGAACGAATTGCGCATCGAACAGAAACCACCTCAAAATTCAGCGCCAATCGCATTTTCTGTCAGCGAGTTGCTGCTAGATTTCATGAAATGACAAGGGCAGTTCAAAAATGTTTGCGGAAGATCGTTTTTAGGTTAATATGTCTAGCAACAAGACATAAGGAGCGGCAATGGCACTGATCGACAATCAAAATAAACCCGCTTTACGCCTGGTTTGCCTGTCAGACCTGCACGATGCGCAACAAACAGTGTCGGTGCCGGACGGCGATGTACTGATCGTCGCCGGCGATATCTGTTTAGAAGGAAGGCTAGCCGAGGTCAAACGTTTCGACGATTGGTTAGGTACGCTGCCGCATCGGTGCAAACTCGTGATTGCCGGAAATCATGACTGGCCGTTTGAAATAGTGGGGAAGGGCGCGGCAATAAATCTGCTCAAAAACGCCATTTATCTTGAAGACGCAGGCATTGAAATCAATGGCGTGAACTTTTGGGGATCGCCCTGGCAGCCGGAGTTTTGTGATTGGGCGTTCAATCTACCGCGCGGTCCTCGATTAGCCGAGATTTGGGATGGCATTCCGAGTAATACCGACGTATTGATAACGCATACGCCGCCCTATGGTATTTTGGATGAGGTGTTTGGTGAACATGTCGGCTGCGAAGCATTGGCCGATGCAGTTCAACTCGTCCGGCCGAAAATTCATGTCTTTGGCCACATACATGAATGTCATGGCGTGTTAAAGCAAGGTGAAACGACCTATGTCAACGCCAGCCTGCATGATGAAAGATTTTGTCTCAGGCATCAACCGATCGTCCTCGACTTGTAGGACCAATGATTCAATCAAGCGTTTTATGATCGCGGCCGGCCTGCAGCAACTGGAACAGTTGGGGGAGTGGGTTTGATGCTCACAGATTCAATACAACAAGACTTGTGGCTCATCAATTTAAAAATATGAGCCACAAAATGATCGGTTTGTTTGACGAGCAATATTCCAAGTGTTGCTACCCATGCGGTTGTCAAAGGATTTAGCATCAAAAACCGACGAATGAATGAGCATTACTCTTCAAACACTGAAGGGTTCAGAAACTGCCGTTTCCAAAACAGTTTTCGATCAATCTCACTGAGCTTGGCCTCATCGCACACGTTGTTCCAATTTGCTTCAATGGCTTCGCGATGCCTATCGAAAATGGCTTTCGCTTCATCCTGCGGGAGTTGAAAGTGGGGTGCTGCCGTAAGGCACGACTTGAGTTTGCTCAGATTGTTGTTCCCGGAAATGAGCATGGCTTGTGAGGCTTCATTACCGGTACGGTTTTGCGGGCAAATATCGTAAGCAGGTGTAAGGCTGAGTGTTTTGCCGTTCCAAAAGGCCGCGTGATTGCGTGCGTGGTCATCGGTATTGCCGCACAAGATGTTAAAGACGAGACGAGAAAACAGCTCTTCGAGCGTTTTTTTGGGGTTGTCGAAGCGATGTCGTATGATTTCTGCAAACGTTTCATAGCTTGCGTAACGGGCCATCATGTCATCAAGGCCAAACAGCGTTAAGGCGGACACCATGGCTTTGCGCGTCCAACCATCGGCGGTTTTTTCGCGATCAAACCGTTCGATTAGAAGGATGTCTTTGTTTGCGGCTTGAACAAGCTTTACGGGGGCGGCTTTCACCCCGGCTGCGACCGCTAGCCGCATGGCGATGAATTCAGCCTTTACGACACTGTAGAGGTCGGAGCTCGATGAAAATTTTGCGATGTATTTTGTGCCTTGGTCTTCGATCAAGGCCTTGGGGCGTGCGCCACCGATAGAGCTTCCATGGAAGAGCGCTTGATCCAGCTCCGGCGTGAGCGGAATACCTTGCTCGACTCGTTCGGCGGATTTAAGCAATTCTTCCAGCTGGACATTTCTTGCGGAGCGGGGGAGGTATTCACTTGGCGAGCGCTGGAAATCCAGAGCGCCGATACGATCAGAGCCCGATTCCAGTAAATAGGTCAGTTCGCCAAGCGCATCGGTATCCGTATCTTTGCCTTTCCGTCCAAGCTTTTTATTGATGATGACGCGCCGTCCCCATGCGTCCGGAGCGGCATCACGGATACAGCCGGGCATGCTCAGCCCATCCGGTAGTGCCAATACTCCCTTCTTGAGCGGTAGCTCCGGCAGGTAGATGGGAATAGCCGGAGGCGTATCCTTGACGCGCTCCAGATAGCTTTTGCCGTAGTTGAAATGAATATTGCCCTGATCGTCGGCTTCAAGCTTGCCCGCGACGACCGGCTCGGTTGCCTCAGGCAACCATATCCAGACATAGGCTTCTTTATCGGCGTTGTTAGAAGTCATCGTCAACGACTTTTACTTTTTTCCGCACAGACTTCGGGAGAAGCGCGAGCTTGTCCTCGGTTTGGCGAATATGCCCATTGAGCGTCGTCGCTTCGATATCAAAAAGTTTGACGCCGACTAGGGCGGCCACTTCAAAAGTTGCCCCTAGTTCACACTTGGGATCCCCTTTTTCTATGCGCTGCAAAAGCCCGCGCGAGATACCGGCGCGTTCGGCAACCTCTTGTGCGGTCATCTTACGCTCTATTCGTGCGGCGCGGATGAGCTTGCCCAGAAGCGTCATCGCTTCACGGCTATAGCGGGAATAGGTGCGTGCCGATACTTTGGCCATAGTTTAACTGTTGGTTTATAAATGGATCGCAGGGCTACCTTGTGATCGACATGCGAATCACATTAGCAGTTCCCAAACGCTTCGGCAAGTGAGAAAAGGTTTATATATGACTCATAATGATGCTTTATGTTTTATATATGGATCATTATCTTTATTTTGCGAGGACACACGTTTTTAGCAAAGCAACACAAAGCCGCTTATGGTCCACATTATGGAAACAGGTCTGCGCTTTTGGGGATTAACGGACATGAGAATTTGTCTGTGGAGGCGAATTCATCACACTGCGTCAACCGAGGATATTGCCCAGCTATTAGCCTGGCTACAACATCATGCAGGTACGGAAAATTCTTTGTATCGTTGAGTTGGAAAGCCAGGTCGTTGAAGGCGGTCAATTTGTTCTGGAGATTGGCGCCATCCTAGTAAAAAGGCACGCTGATTGCAGAATAGAATTACATTTTATGAAATAATCCGAATTGCAAATATTCATTTTTGTCAAACAATGATTTGTTCGGGAAGAGAAATGAAAGATACTCTAGAAATAAAATGGCCTTGGGTCGTGATCTGGATCGAATATGCGGACGAGATTATTGCCCAGATACAGGAGGCTTTTCCCCCGAATCATGAGATACAGACGCATGAGATAATCCCCGGAATCAAGTGGGAAGGACGCCCCATCTTCATCGTCGATGACGACACCACCGGGCAACGGATTCTGATGAACTTTGAGAAAATGAAACGATGGAAGAAGACGAAGTTCAAGGTTCCAACGATGAAGGTATTCAAAGACGACGCGGAAATTAGAGAGATGATCGAGAACGACCATCTGGGGGAACGCGCAAGGTACAACAAGGATGGGGATTTGAAATGAGGGTCGAACCAGATTCCGTAAAGTTACCTACTACCGGACAACCACCAGTGAGTATTGTCATTAGACTGTTCTACCTTTGAACATCATGAAAATTAAGTTATTTGCCGAGAAAATGGGGAGTTAAAAATTACATTTACAACCAACAAAAAGAAATCAATGCTTGAATTGGAAAACGAAATATAGCGTCATTGATAGAGTCAGCTAAAGACGAACCATCTGAAATAGAAAAACTTCAAATAAATCGACAAATATTGCAAGCTTACAATAACAGTGAATGACTGCTTTCAAGGTATAGCCATCCGATAGGCGCCCAAACTAAAATTTGAGCTGAACTAACAAAACCACAGTCAACTTTACTGCACAAACCGAATTCAAAAATTTGTTTTGATGAAATTTTATAGCCACTATTTACAGAGGTTATTCGTCGCGATAATATGTCTAGCAAATAGACCATTTAAGAGAGATTTTATGCATCCTTTCAACATGCATCGCCAACGAGGACTTAAATTTTTTCGGCCCCATTTGCAATTAATATCGAAATCGGATCGCTTCTTCGAGCGACTACAGGATATTCGTTATGGCTCAACATCGGACCCGCTTCAGGATGATGATTTATTAAAACACCGTGTTGCTTCCAGTGACGATTCCGAAGAGTCGGTTTTCGACCGTTTTGCGAAGGAATTGGAGGCCGCTTTGCCAAAAAAGTCCCTAAACTCGTTTCCTTCTGGCATGTCCACACCAACTGCCCCCAATTCGCGTACCGAACCTTCCATTGTTATATTCGATATCACGGCGCTCCGTGCGCGTTATGACAAACTGGAAAATTCCGAAAAGAGCCTACGCGGCATTTTGAAAAAGTTCGATCTGTCCGGCGACGACGGTCGTCGCACATTGGCAGCAATTCCGAAAAACTTCGGTACGCAGATTAACGATCTGAAATGCCGCTTCCCTAATTGTGTCGAGTTTTTGGACTTTGTAGGGCATTTTGCCCATCTAGCCCGCCTTCGCCATGGCGAACCGCATCTGCGATTCCCTCCGGTTTTGTTGGCGGGACCGCCCGGCGTCGGCAAAACGGCAGTGGTGCGTGAGGTGGCAAAATTGTTGGATGTCCAATGCCGCGTTTTAGACATGGCTAGTACGACCGCAGGTTTTGTTTTATCTGGCATGAGTTCCTCATGGAGCGAGGCCAAAACTGGCTGTATCGTAGACCTACTGCGGGATGGAAAAACAGCGAATCCGATGTTGGTGTTGGATGAAATCGATAAGGCGAGCACCTCCTCGAAATTCAATCCACTTGGAGCCCTATATACGCTGCTTGAACCGGATGCGGCAAAAAACTTCATCGACGAAGCATTGGATATGCCGTGTGACGCGAGCCAGCTGTTGGTCATCGCAACCGCTAATGATCTGGGCCGGATTTCCGCACCGCTGCTATCGCGGTTCGTGGTTCTCCATATCGAGGCAATTACCAGTGAGCACCGG
Organism: Methylotuvimicrobium buryatense; assembly: GCF_005931095.1. Classification (GTDB taxonomy): domain Bacteria; phylum Pseudomonadota; class Gammaproteobacteria; order Methylococcales; family Methylomonadaceae; genus Methylotuvimicrobium; species Methylotuvimicrobium buryatense. The sequence goes on from NZ_CP035467.1 coordinate 284,923, forward strand.
GCGACCGTCATCCGATCAATTTATCGGGCAGTTCTTGGGCATCTCTGTGTTGTAGAACATTTCGATGTAGAACTGGCGGATGAGGTAATAGATACCCTAACCGATTTTAGTCCTCGGCAAACCAAGATCGCGCTAATGCGATCGGTAGCGGCTGCAGCCAGTCGTTACCGTAACCCTGATGATCGAGTTGCCATTCAAAACGACGATCTGGTCAAACCGAACGATGCACAACGAGACAAACCGATGGGTTACATATGGTGACACAAGCTCCAAGCATCATTTTCGCAGCCGCAAAAGAAGAACCGAACGACTCAATACCAAATTGATCATGAACAAATTTCTAGAACAGTACCTGTTTGACAAATATCCTACCCTCTATCGCCGGCACAACCTGATACATGACGAAAGCAATTCCCTGCTCCGTTGGGGCTTGAGCTGCGACAATGGTTGGTTTCACCTGATCGACGTGATGTCTGAATTGATCGAGGCCCATGACTTGAGAGCCGAAATCGTCGAGGTTAAACAGAAAATGGGCGGGCTTCGAGTGTATCTCAGCGGCCCCGAGAAAAGTCATTATGTCAACGGCATTCGCGTCATGGCCGAATCCCTGTCGTATCGAACCTGCGAAATTTGCGGCAATTTAGGGACGCTGCACAAACGCATCGGCGTCAAAACGCTATGCGAACGACATGGCCTGATTCAAGGCATGATGCCTTGGCGTTCGCCTCATGGCGTCGATCAAAATATAAATAATAGAACTGGCGACATTCTGGAACTGCCGGATAAATATTGGATCGATTACGGTTGGGCGCCTCTTTTGGAAGCTTTGTTTGAATCGCTGGCCGATCATGGCCCGCGCCTGTATCAACAGGGACAAACGATCCATTTCGAACGAATCGAATCGACCGAGGGCGATTTACTGATCGACTATACTGGCGACCACAAATGGGTAATGGGTCAAATCGACATGGTCATGCGTTATGCACAACGAGTGGATGAGACTAGTGGAGACGCTAAACCGGTCGAGCAATAAATTTCTCTGAACCCAAAATCCCTACGAAAAAACGCGCTTCGAAAAAACTCGTTTGTTCATTTTGTCCGACGCTCAGTATGCAGCGCGCAGGATTCATAGAGCAAAAGGCGAGAACAATTTGAAATGAAATTGCATTAAGCGTAATTAAAAGCCATAACGCAATTGGAGAATTCGAGAAGAAAAAATTCTGGACGGTATCAAGGTATAAGAGAAAAAAGCACCTCGCCTATTCCGCGAAGTTCTCCCTGAATCCTAACCCATACCTAACCCAGGCACAAACAAAAAAGGCCTGCATTTATGCAAGCCTATGAATTTATTGGAGCCAATGGCGGGATTCGAACCCGCTACCTACTGATTACGAATCAGTTGCTCTACCAGCTGAGCTACATCGGCGATTTCGCGGCGGATTTTAATCAATTTCATGATCTTCTGGCAAGGAACTGAATTTATTTAAAAATCACCCGGATATATCGACTAAGTATTTGCTTGGAATGTAAGCATATCTTTGAAACTATCGAATAAAATTTTCGGCGTTGTCGCATTTATCGAATGCAGCTGAGACCTTACTAAGAACCAATTGTTCAGATTTGAAATGCTTAATACCAAAAAAGGGGGTAGCTTAAGTTATTAATTCAACCTGACCCCTTTTTCTCGCTGCTTAGTTAAATACAGGCGTCATATCAGAAAAAAAAGAATTATTGATTCCAATCTAGTTTATTACTTTTTCCTTGGCTGCTTAAGTTTCGTTGACAGGTTAAGATGGCATCCCTCCAGTCTGCGCCGCTAGCAATCCCTTTGTTAAAGCATTCAACGGTCTTCTCCGCGTCATTGGTGCCAGCGCACAAGTTGATGATGTTTTTCCATTCCCATTGGCTACCCTTACCCCAATTCACCCGTTCTGATCTTACTTTCGAGAAACATTTACCGGGCTCAAGCGGCTTAGTAGTGCCTTTGCATAACTGCTTTATATTATCATCACGCCAATTCATGTTTTTTTCATCATTCCAGGGAATTTTTCCTTGAACTTCGTTGAAACATTGGTCTTCATAGTCAGCTGCGAAGCCAATTTGGCTCATAAAAAAACTAGAAAACAAGAGACTTAACCAAGCAGCTATCATGCGGTTTGAGGTTGTTTTTTTCATTTGGAACGGACTCCTGTGGCAGGTTAATGATGCAGTATCAATGATGTAGCCTATTGATTTTTAATGATTAAAAATCATGTTGACGTTAACTTTTAATTAATCACACTGCAAAATCAACTTATCAGTTAAACGGTCGTTAGCAAGAAATTTCACGGCCAGTGCTTATATTCGATTACAAAAGACTAAGGTCGTCTTTTTGGAACGTTTCGAGTATCGGTGCCAATTCCGGTAGAATTGCCTGGCTATAGTGGATAAGCTCGGGAATTCGGCTTAACCAGCCATAGACAATTTCACCTATTATTGACGCTTCATCCCATATTGAACGTCTCTCCGGCTTGACCGAGCCTAACACCCACTTACCGCCCCGGCGCTTCAAGCGCTTGACGACCAGCTCCCCATTCAGCGCGCAAATCACGATCCTGCCCGGTACCGGTTCCAGCGACCGATCGACGACCAGAATATCGTTCGGATGAATGCCGGCGCCGAGCATCGATTCGCCTTGCGCGCGGACGAAGAACGTCGCGGCGGGCTTTTGCACCAGCAGCTCGTTCAGATCCAGCGTTTTCTCGATGTAATCGTCGGCCGGCGAGGGGAAACCGGCCGAGACTTTGCCGGCAAACAGCGGCAGGTTCACAGTTTTCGGGTTTGAAGCAGCGGAATAAAAATTCGTTGGCATAATGAGCATAGCAGGTTGAGAGCGAGGCGAAGTCGAAAGGCGCTTATTATGTTCTCTTTTTGTTCTCATTTTAGGCGCTTTTTGCTAAACTGCCAAACATCCCAAAAGCAAATGATGTTGACACAATGACTGAATTAACCCGCCGACAACGACAAATCTTCGAGTTTTTGCGCGATAACTACGAACGCTTTGCCTATCCGCCGACGCTCGATGAGCTCTGCGAATCGTTGGGCATGGCTTCGCGTGGATCGTTGCACAAGCACATCAGCGCCTTGATCGATGCCGGACTGATCGAACCGTTCTCGGGCAGCAAACAAACAGGCATTCGTTTGACGGCCCAGGCGCAGCGGGATTATGCCGCGTGCGAACATGCCTTGCCCTATGTCGGTAAAATCGCCGCCGGCAAACCGATCGAAGCATTGGCCGATGTGCATTACCTGCCGGTCCCGGCGCTGCTGAAAAGCGACAAGCCGTGTTATGTCTTGCAAGTCAAAGGGGATTCGATGAAAGAAGCCGGCATTTTCGACGGGGATTGGGTGGTGATCGAGCAGCGCGATTACGCACGCAACGGGGAAATTGTCGTGGCGTTGATCGACAATCACGAAGCGACGTTGAAATATATCGAACAATCGCCGGGCAAAGTGCTGTTGATACCGGCTAATTCAGCGATGACAACCCAAATTTATGCGCCCGAACAAGTTCAAATTCAAGGTATTTTGGTCGGACAAATGCGCAGTTACCGGGTACATTAGCAACAAACCTTTAAACGAGGAGAGCCGCTATGCAACGCAAAATTCACATGCAGGATCAGGTCAGGAACAGGGTGGCCGAGATTATGGAGGATCGCCGGTCGGATTGCGTAATTGCTTGGGGTATGAAGGTTCTGGTGGTGTCGGCGATTATGTTGGTTGGGGTGGTTTGGTGATGGGCAAGTATGGGCATGTGGCGGTGGAGTTGGAAAGGATGTTTTAATGGACTACATTGGGTTTCGTTTCGTCGTCATCGATACGGATTCTGCTCAGGCCGTAGTTATCGATTTCCGTTATCCATTTTTCCTCGGCCTCCCCGATAGCTTTAAATCGTTCGCTCATTTCAATCTCGCTCAAATGATTGACCCCGGTTTGTCTCATCGCGTCGCGGTCCGATAACCTTCCAATTAACTGACTCCAAAAAGTGTTATCTTCGAACTCTTCAATATAATCTTCAGCCACGGATTCACCTGCGAATTCACCTGAAGTGACGTACTCCCCTCGTTCTTTATCGAAATCGACAAGAGCCTCGAAGCCCATCTCCTTGGCGTACGACATCAATTTTTGCATCAAATTTCTGTAGTCTTTGGTATCGGCGCGATCATCTGTGCTATGTGCGTGCAAGACCCAATCGGCGATATGGATCAAATCGAGCAATATCCGGTATTCTTTTTTCGTGAAGTTTATTTGCATGATGGGCGCAAAGTTTTAATCGTTAGTCTTAACAGGATTATAAACTTTCGTCGCGAATATTGCCGTATGAGACGGGCAGCGTGAAGTTATCGTTCCCAACAAGACTCGGAATCGGGAACTGGCACATTCAAATTACCGATCCTGTGCCTTTCTGTTGCAGTTTGGAGAACAACAACATCTCTGGCCGCTGAACAAGCATGTAAATCAGCATTGCCGACGACTGGATTGCTTCTCGTTGGATAAAACATTCATCTACAGCAATCGAAAATCGGTTAAAATCATTCCTTTTTATTCACTTAATAATTTAAGACTATGGCAAGACTGGGCTCAGAAAAGAACCCCATTATCGTTTGTGTGCAAAACAGTAAACGTGGCGAATACGTGGCAGAAACCTGTGCTTCGCAGGGTTGGCATTACATCATTGGTATCGAGCCGGATAAGCCGGAAGATATTACAGACCTGGAGCGCGCCTTAAATCCACCGGAACCGGCCAAGTCCGACAAAGTCGGTAGGAATGATCCTTGCCCCTGCGGTAGCGGCAAAAAATACAAGAAATGCTGCGGTGCCGCGGGTATTCTGGCTTAACGCTAACGGCAGCATGAATATACCTATCGCACTTCAAATCTCGGCATTGACGTATGGAGGCACCGGGGTGTTCGGCAAAGGCTTTGACAGCAGGGATGCTGTCACAGAGCCTACATGGACGTATTCACGGCGTCCTTTGACGGACACCCCGGCGCCGAAATTTGACCAGCAAAGGGTATAGAGAATGCCGGTTGTTCATGTCTAGACTGGGAAGGACAAAACAATGATAGGGGAGCCGCCCGGCCGAGTTTCATATCGTCACCCGCTCCCATGTCATTGCCTTGCGAAAAACCATTGAAGAGAAAAAATTCTCCGACGCCACCATCCGCCGCAAGCTCTCGGCCCTGTCTTCCCTATTTGAGTATTTATACCTTTCGCAATTCAAATTTCGGCAGTGCCTGAGGAGGCGCCGGGGTGCTCGGCAAAGGCTTTGCCAGCATGGAGCTGGCATAGAGCCTACAGGGACGTATTCACGGCGTCCTTTGACGTGCACCCCGGTGCCGAATTTTGATCTACGATGGGTATATGTGAACAAAACGCTGTGAATCACAATCCGGTCAAAGGCGTCAAGCAGCCGGCCGCGAATAACAATGAAGGCAAAACCCCGGCCTTGAGCAACGATCAGGCCAGACAATTATTAGAAGCACCCCGGAAGAAACGATAAAAGGACAACGTGACCGGGCGATTCTCGCCGCCCAGCCTCTACCATGGGCTACGCCTCCAGGAACAGTGCAATCTTCGCGTCCTTCAGATCGATAAATTGCTCGGTATGATTACAGGAAAATTCAGAGTTCTTGCGGAAATGCGAGCAGCCCCAGAACTGCCCGTAAGGGCCTTTTCTCAAGCTGAGTTTGCCGCAGCACTCAGGACAAACCGGTTCGACATGATCGCAGCGCCGGTTTTCGCAGACCCGAAACCGGCCTTCTTGGCGTAAACCGCCGCCGCATTCGGGGCAGGCCGGTTCGGTATGCGTGCATAGCGGATATTGGTTGCATCCGAAAAAGCTGCCATGCCGGCTATCTTTCGGCACTAGGTAACCGGTTTCGCATTCGCGGCAGGAAATATCGGCCACTTTCTCCTGAAAACCCTCGCCGGTAAATTCGTCAATGCGAATTTCATAGCGTTGATCAACCAGTTCGCGGATAAAATCGGAAGCCTTGTCGGCATCTCCGATCAGGTAAACATGATGCCGAGCGCGGGTCATCGCGACATAAAATAAGCGTCTTTCCTCCGCATGGTCGAATGCTTCGGCTTTCGGTAGTAATAGCTCCACTAACGGATGGGTCTTTTTTTCCGACGGAAAACCGTTTTTGCCTTTTTCCAGTCCAAGTACGATCACATAATCGGCTTCTTTGCCTTTCGAGGCATGGACCGTCATGAATTGAATGGCAAGTTTGGGATACTGCCGTTTTAAGCTCGACAAATCCGGTTTTCTAAAATTGAACCGGGCCAAGATCAATACACTAGCCTGAACGGCGGTTTTGGCATTAATTGCCGATAATGCCGCATTCAGGCCGACCGGATCGAGCCGAGTCCGGATGAGCGAGACGGCTGCTTGTGCGATGACGGTATGGCTTTCGATTCGCTTGGCGATTTGCGTTGGGTTTTGCATGACAAAACGGGACGCTACCGCACCGATTTGGTTATTGAAACGAAAGGTTTGATCCAGAATGCTCAAGGCCGTATCGCCGAAATGTTCCTCGAATTCCTGGGTGATCGTGACATCGCTGCCGGTAAAACGGTAAATCGATTGCCAGTCGTCGCCGACGCAAAACAGGCTGTGGTTCGGGTTATGAGTTAGCAAAGCCTTGATCAGTCGGGCGCGGCTGGCCGATATGTCTTGAAATTCATCGACCAGAATATGCGTGTACGGCGAACGGAAGCGTCCGGCTTCGACATAGTCGATCGCCCGCCCGATCATGTCTTCGAAATCAATCGTATCGGTGTCGCGCAAATACTGTTGATAGGCTTCGAAAATGGGCTCAAACAAAAAAGCCGCCGCGTGCATGCGTTCATGATCTTCATGTTGCTTAGTCAGCGCGACCAGGCTTTTGATATTCAAATAGGCGGCTTTAAACAGCGCCAGCATCTGAGCCAGCAATTGACCCAGTTGCGAAATAAGGCCGAATTGATGCAATTGCTGAAGCAGTTCATTGTTGGGCAGCGGGTCGAAAACCACACCGGCTTGTTTCAGTTGCAGTTCCAGCGATTGCGTCAAAATGCCTTGTTGCTTCTGATAACTGTAGGTTTCGATCAGGGTGGTCCGATGTTTTCGATGCAAGGCCCGTTTCCACGCCATTGCCTCCAAATAGCTTTGCCGGTCGATAAACGGCGGCGTTTGCTGATGTTCGTCGACGGCGAAATGTTCGATATAAATACCGTAATCGGGCAAGTAAAAATCGGGCTGATAAACGCGATAATCCGGTCCCGAGGTGTTGATCTGATAATTAGCCTCATAGCGGTAGGCGATACGCTGCCGATAAAGAAAGTTGGCGATTTCGCATTCTTCGTAGCTTTTGACCAATTCGCCCTGCAGCGTGCGGATGTCGTTTTCGAGAATATAACGGTTATATTCGCCGAGACTTTTGAATTTGAAGGCGCTTCGATAGGGATGGCTGAAGTGCAAGAAATAAGTTACCAGTCGAGACTTGTATTGATCGTCTTGCAGCAACCTTTGGATTTGTTCGTCGACAAACCGGGTGCGAAGATGCTCGTCCTCAGCCATTTTGTCAATGGTCGGCGCAGTGCCTTCAACCTGGGCAATGATATGTTTGCCGAGGCTGTGAAAGGTTTTTACGGTCAGCGTATCGATGCGAAGTTTTGCTTGTATTCGCTGCTCCATTTCCTCGGCCGCTTTGCGGGCGAATGCCAACATCAGGATTTGTTCCGGCTTTGCTAGTCCTGCGTTGATTAAATATCCGGCACGGCCGATCATCGTACTGGTTTTGCCGGTACCGGCGCCGGCCAATACCAGATTGTGCTGTTCGTCGATCACGCAGGCGCGGCGCTGATGGGTCGTTAACGGATTGCTCTCCACGTCGTCGAAAAAGGATTTAAATGCCTCGATTTGACGTTCGATATAAGTTTCATTCAAGCGCTCGACCGCGTCGTATCCGTGGTTTAACAAAGGGCGGATGAATTGCAGGGCTTGTGCCGTATCGGTCGGTAAAAAGCGTTGTATATTTTTGCGCTGAATGCCTTTGACCAAGTCTCGATGCGTCTTCAGCCATTGCCGTACGGCAATTCGGCGGATATAGCGATCTCCGGAAAACCATGGGCGCGCCTGTTGATAAGCGCTTTCTATTTCCGGAACCAGGCGTTGATAAAAATCGTGGAGATATTGGCGGTTGGCTTGCTGCAAGTCGGTTTGCAAGCGTTTCGATCGTTTTTTAGCGATGCCGCCCATGCGCACGGTCTCGCTGTTCTCCTGATGAAATGCCAGTACATCCCAGAAGTAGCCCGGCTCCAAGACGATGCCGCTGCCGATCGCCAGATGAGCAATTCGGAGCTGTGTTTCGCCTTTATGCAAGATTATGCCGTCTTCGGCTAAAGACAACTGGTCATGATTGGCATGCGAGGCGAATAATGCGGCCAAGCGGCTGATTCGGTAGAGGAATGATGTTTTCAACGAAGTATTCAAGGACAATCCTTTGCCTGTGCTTTCGTGCTCTTATGCGACGATATGCAAGGCAATATAAGGCACGAGATTAAACAGAATGATGCCGATTTTGTAAAGCGCCATGCCTGCGTAATGTATGGCGTCGAATTGTTCGACCGGCAAGCGAAACCAGTGCCCGTGTAATCGATACATCCAATCGTGAGCGGAGATAAAGAGCAGTCCCCACAAAAGCAGCACGCTGAAGTTGATTATGGAGCACCATAAAAGGACGTCACGTATTAGTTCAATGTTCATGAGCGGGTCTCCTGTGATGGTTAAGGGGAAAATAATATACCTATCGTAGATCAAAATTCGGCACCGGGGGGCCGTCAAAGGACGCCGTGAATACGTCCATGCTGGCAAAGCCTTTGAAGAGCACCCCGGCGCCTCCTAGGGTACTGCCGAAATTTGAAGTGCGAAAGGTATAACTAATTAAATATTTTCGTGATTTTCGTGGACAAAATGCTTCCTGATTAGCAAGTTTCTTCAGCTAAAGCCCAAAGATCAGCATATCCCCTAGCAGGACGGGGTTTGCAAGCCATGCGCGTCAAGCTAAAAACGGCCAACCCACATCACGCTATTTCCCAAGCTCCAGCTTGGGAAAGACACCCCGGAAGCTCCAGCTTCCTGAGACCGACACAACCTCCGCACATTCTGAATCAAACCCGACTCGCTCGCTCGTTCAATCTTTCTTGATTTTCGGGAAGCTAGAGCTTCCTGAACAGGTTACCCAAGCTGGAGCTTGGGTAACAGCATATTTTAGTTTTTGCGACTACGACTGGTCCTTGCTCGGATACTTGGCCTCGGCAAGCTGAAGCATCTTGCTAATCAGGAAATGCTTTGTCTAGGATAATCGATGAAAGCATGAAGATGCCCGAATCTTGAGATGATTTTAGAGCTCCATAACTAGCATCGGTATGCCGTAACTGGCAATAAAGTAGGCAATCGCTGAAATAACGCTTGGCGTTGCCGTGTACAAAAAGACTTGACGGAAAATATAACTGATAACTGCAATATACCAAATGACTAAAAACACGCTGATCCCGATTGATATTTCTTCTTGATATTCAACATGCCTCATTACCATAACAACATCCAGCACTTCAGCGGCAATCGCCAGGGTGATGATAAAGTTTTCGCAGACAAAAATGGCAGTGAAGACTTGTTTAAAAAATTGCCATTTCTTCATCGTCAGCAAAAAAACAGTGATAAATGAGAAAGCCATTATGGTCCTCATCAATACTTCCAATGTACCGCTGACCGGATCGGAAATAAGCCCCTCGACGATCATGCCCGAAACAAGATAGAACGCCAAGTTCTTCATTACGAATGATGGTCCGGGGATTAAATTTATAGGGTTTTGTCGGAACAAACAAAGCGAAAGATAGTTGAGTAATAAGTTCATCGAGGGTTTATTAAGGTTAAAAAATAGGGCAGGCCAGCTAAAAATAACCGATTTTTTTTATTTTTGACGTTTTGCTTTTTGTAAGTATTCAGATCCTCCCTGCTGTTTCCGAAATTACGGAGACTGTGAGAATATTCAATATTGCGAAATAACCATGAAGAACATGAATTCATAGTCATATGAATAATTAGATTGTTGATTTTATCGTCTTTTTCTTCATTGTTTTCATGTTCTTCATGGTGAATAAATTGTTTTATGATGTATTCGCCGATAATTTTCACAGTCTCTACGGTTTGGGAACCTCTTTATGTAAGCTCTTGCTTACCGAGCGAAAAAAAAGGTATTTTCCCACGGATTACAGTAAATAAATATGGATTATGCTTAGCGCGTAAATATTCAGTCCCCCCTTTTTTCAAAGGGGGCAAAGTTCCATCTTGTTTTAGATGCAGGGCGTGTGAACAATTTGTTTCAGAAAACCGAAAATGTGGCCGCGCGAAGGATATGGATAAGATATAAGTCTAAAAAAAGCAGATGAGTACCTCAAGCTACCGTTCGCCCTGAGCCCTTCGGCTGCGCTCAGGGGAGCCCTGTCGAAGGGTGTGAGGGGTAATTTGGGCTTCACCAAGCCGGTGAAAGTGTTGTAGACCCTTCATGCTTCGACTTGGCTCAGCACGAACGGTCTACAACACATGCCAACTGCTCTTTTTGGGATGAGCGACAAATGGTTTATTTTAACGATGCGGCTTTATTATGGTCATTAAACGAATGCTTTCGATACTGTTGCCTTATTTGTTGTTTCTTCTGGCTTTATTTATATGGCAACGAAACCTGATTTATTTTCCCGGAAAGCAGTCGTTAGCTAGGCAACAAGAGCTGGCGCAACGGCTAAATCTGGAACTTTGGCCGGCAAAGGAAAGCTATCTTGGCTTGATGTCTAAATCGACTATGAAGGGCAGTAAAGGAACGGTTATCGTGTTTCACGGTAATGCGGGAAGCGCGATCAATCGGGGTTATTACTTCAATGCATTGGAAAGGCTGGGATACCGGGTTATTGTTGCGGAATATCCGGGTTACGGCGCAAGATCGGGATCGCCATCGGAATCGGGATTGATCAGCGACGGTATTGCCATCGCAACACAAGCGAGGGACGATTTCGGCGACCCCATTTTTCTTTGGGGCGAGTCGCTGGGTAGCGGTGTGGTCGGGGGAATCGTGCATTCCGGAAAAGTCCCGATTAAAGGCATTGTCCTGATGACGCCATTCGACAGCATGGCTAACGTTGCGCAACACCATTATTGGTTGTTTCTGGCTAAATGGCTGATTCGCGACCGCTTCGATAATCTCAAGTACCTGCACGGCTACAGCGGCAATACGGCCATGGTGATTGCCGAAGACGACCAAATCATTCCGAATCGCTATAGCTTGAATTTATATGACTCTCTTCAATGCCATAAACGGCTGTGGTCGTTCAAAAATGCCGATCACAACAGCTTGCCGCTGGCTCCGGAACTGCCGTGGTGGCGGGAAGTGATGCACTTTATCGATGAAGCTGAACAAGTGATTAGCGAGTAAGGATTTAGTCGTAAATAACTTCCCTATTTTACGGAGGGTTCGGTTGCTCGATTGGCAGGTGTCGGCGGCAGGGAAAGCCGCCGTCAAGCCTACACGGACGTATTCACGGCGTCCTGCCAAGCGAGTTACCGAATCCTCAACAAAGCGCATAGTTCCAGGACGTTATTTATTACGAAATCCTAAGGTTAGTAGGGTTTTAAAATGATTTGATTGCGCGCATCGTCGAACGTCATTTGGAAGCGTCCTAAAAAGCTCATACCCAGCAAGCCGCTCGATTGTAATTTATCGTCCGCAATGAAACTCACATCCACGTTATCGGCTTGAGCTTTGCCGATAACGACCGATTTAAGCTTGCCTTGCATAATTTCGACTCTGCCGTTCGCAGTTTCGCTGAATCCAGGTTGTAAATTTCTGTCGGTAAAACCCAATGCGGATTGAAGCGAGGCGGGTAAGACAAGGGTGGTCGCGCCGGTATCGATCAGCATATTGGCTTTCAGTTTGGTGCCGTAAGGCCCCGATAACTCGGCCTTTACCAAATGATGCGAACCGCTGCGGGTGGTTTTGATGGCATAACTGGCGTCGGTCTTGGGTTTTTCAACAACTGCAGGAGGCGGCGTGTTGTCATAGCGCTTGATGCTGGTGATGATGATTTTTTCGATATCTCCTTGATTGTTAAATAATTGAACAAAGTTATAATCACTTAGCAATCGTTTTAATTGTTGATCCGGTGTGCCGCTAAGACGAAGGGGAGGGCCGTCTTGGACTAAGTGTAAATTCTTTATTGTTATGCTCTGCGCATGAATGATTTGTTCGAGTTGAGTTTTAAGGCTATCGGCTTGTGCGATGCCGAGCGTTAACATCAACGCTAACAGGGTGGCAATGATCGAGTTTTTTCCGGACATAGCGTGCCGCCATAAGGTGCTAAAAAAATTTGAGCCTAAAATCCGCGTCCGGGTTTCACAAATAACCAATTTTAATAAGACAAGTGTTGACAGGCGCGGCAAAACAACGTTGGATTGTAAGGGTTCGTCTCAAAAAAATCATTAAGTCGCTTTTTATGCCCTATCAAAAAGCGTCGATGTCATAAACCATTAATAACTAAAACAAGGCAAACATCGATGAATACAGGACAGTTGATTACTTATTTCACCCCGGTTTTCGGGTTATTAGCGCTATTTTTTATCATTAAACGTTCGGCATGGGTTAGCAAACAGGATGCCGGTAATGAACGAATGACACGGATCGCAGGCTTCATCGAAGATGGCGCCATGGCCTTTCTCAAGGCGGAATACCGGGTTTTATCTATTTTTGTCGTTCTAGTCGCTATTTTGTTGGGTTGGATGGGCTCTTTGTCTGACGATTCATCCTGGATGATTGCATTATCATTCATATTAGGCGCGTTTTGTTCCGGATTTGCCGGTTTTTTAGGCATGCGCATTGCCACCAAGGCCAATGTCAGAACGACGCAAGCGGCCAGAACGAATATCGGTAGCGCATTGCGGGTGGCCTTTGCCGGCGGTTCGGTGATGGGCATGTGCGTGGTCGGCCTCGGCGTGTTAGGACTCAGTTTGCTGCTAATCGTGTTTTCTTCGATGGGATGGGAAATTGGCCGCATCGTCACGGTGATTACCGGCTTTTCGTTCGGCGCGTCTTCGATTGCTTTGTTTGCCAGGGTCGGCGGCGGCATATACACCAAAGCGGCCGATGTCGGCGCGGACTTGGTGGGAAAGGTCGAAGCCGGGATTCCCGAGGACCATCCACTGAATCCGGCGACGATCGCCGATAATGTCGGCGATAATGTCGGCGATGTTGCCGGAATGGGTGCCGATCTTTTCGAATCCTATGTCGGCTCCATTATCGGCACCATGGTGCTGGGCGCGGTATTGATCGGGACAGTCGGATTTGAAGCAGACAACGAATTCGGCGGATTGAATGCCGTGTTGTTGCCTTTGGTGCTAGCCGCTGTAGGTATCGTGACATCGATTATCGGTACATGGTTTGTGCGTATCAAAGAGGGCGGCAATCCGCAAAAAGCTTTGAATCGCGGCGAACTGGTGTCGGCATTATTCATGCTTTTAGCAACTTATGGGATCACTCAATGGATGTTGCCGGAATCCTGGCAAACCGGCTCGGGTGTTTACACTTCGATGGGCGTTTTCATCGCTATTATTATTGGCTTGGCATCAGGGCTGGCAATAGGCGCGATTACCGAATTTTATACCGGAACCGGAACCCGCCCGGTAAGAGGCATCGTCGAGCAATCGCTGACCGGGTCCGCGACCAATATTATTGCCGGGGTCGGAGTAGGCATGCAGTCGACCGCAGTACCGATTATTATTATTGCCGCCGCCATTATTGGAGCTTATGAATTCGCCGGTTTATACGGCATTGCCATAGCGGCGGTGGGGATGTTGTCCAATACCGGCATTCAATTGGCGGTCGATGCTTATGGGCCCATCTCCGATAATGCCGGCGGCATCGCCGAAATGGCGGCCTTACCGAAAGACGTGAGAGAGCGGACCGATAAGCTTGACGCAGTCGGTAATACGACCGCGGCAATCGGTAAGGGATTTGCGATCGGTTCGGCCGCATTGACCGCGCTGGCATTGTTTGCCGCTTTCATGACCACCGCCAACATTTCCAGTATCGATATTTCCAAACCGTATGTCATGGGCGGTTTATTTTTGGGCGGCATGTTGCCGTTTCTATTTTCATCGTTAGCGATGGCGGCTGTCGGAAGAGCGGCGATGGATATGATTCAAGAAGTGAGACGACAGTTTGCCTCTATCCCCGAGTTGAAAGCGGCGCTCGAAGTCATGCGTCGCAACGAAGGGAAGGAATTGGATCAATGGAGCGAGGCCGATCAGCTGGTTTTCAATAATGCGGACGGCAAAGCGGAATACAGTCAATGCGTCGCGATTTCAACACGGGCCTCGCTTCGGGAAATGGTGGCTCCGGGCTTATTGGCCGTTGTTTCGCCGGTTGTCGTGGGATTCGGCGGCGGCGCTGAAATGTTGGGCGGTTTACTGGCCGGCGTAACGGTAAGCGGGGTGTTGATGGCGATTTTTCAATCCAATGCCGGCGGCGCTTGGGACAATGCCAAGAAAATGATCGAAGCCGGTGTGGAAATTCAAGGGCGCACCTATCGTAAAGGTTCGGAACCCCATAAAGCGGCGGTAGTCGGCGACACGGTCGGCGATCCGTTCAAAGATACTTCGGGGCCTTCGCTGAATATCCTGTTGAAATTGATGTCTGTGGTGGCATTGGTAATTGCGCCGATGTTGTGATGGGCCTAAGACGATTTCAGGCAAAAAATATTCCGTTCTAAGTGTCTTGTTGATGCCGTAAAAGACCGTTCAGCCTACAACAGATCTTAGGCGAACGCGGTCTATTACCACAGCAATTCCCAGTTTGAGCAGTTTCGCCGATTTTAGGGTGTGGGGTATGCCTGTCGAGGAACGCCGTAAACCTATCCATGGGGGCTTGGCGGCAGCTCGAACGCCAAGGATGGCGTGAATGCGGATTTTGCATGGAGCAAAAATCTGCCCTGCTGCCGACATCCTCGCCAAGCATACCCCACACCCTTTTTGATCTCCAAATTGGGAATTGCTGCTATTACCAGGCTCAAGCCTATTTAGGATTTGGTCGTAAATACCCCTCTATTTTACTGTGAAAGTTCGTAGATATAGACCCTTTATCTAATTTTTCGATATACGGCGCTCGACAGAGCAAATGCCGGTTCCGGAGAGGGTGCGGTTGCTCGACCGACAGGCGTCGGCGGCAGGGAAAGCCGCCGTCGAGCCTACAGGGACGTATTCACGGCGTCCTGTCGGGCGAGTGACCGTACCCTCCCCACCAGAGAACTTTCATTTGCCGGGGCGATGGCCAGGCCTTCATGAACGTTACGGAGGGTTCGGTTGCTCGATTGGCAGATGTCGGAGGCAGGGCAGATTTTTGCTCCTGCAAAATCTGCATTCATGCCATCCATGGCAATTAGTCGCCGCCGTCAAGCCTACACGGACGTATTCATGGCGTCCTGTCAAGCGAGTTACCGAACCCTGCACGGCGAAACCGTTCTAAACTTCTTGACTTTGGTATCGCAATATAACCTTTCTCGAATTCTCTGTCATGCGTAGGTAATCGAATACCCGTCGTACATTACGCGCCAGCTTTTCGGTAGTGGCTGCCACACTGTCTTTACTCATGGACTTAATCAACCCTGCGGCAAATCTGCGCAGACAGGTTATGTTTTCAGGTCCATGGCCTTTGCTTATCCTGCAACGATCTTCATTCCAATTCCAATCCAGTAGGTAATGATGACTCTCAACGCCCCAATGATCTCTATTGAACTTGAGCACTTGTTCAGCGTTGGCGCTCATCGGCGAATGACTGGTCAGGCCGTAAGCCATCTCAAAGGTTTCTTGGCCGCTTTTTTTGTCGATGGTATGGCGTTGTATGGCAAATATTTGCCCGACGAAAGGGAAATCAAGGTAGTTGTTCAGGAGCGTAGACGTCCAAATAGAGCGTGACTCAATACGACCATGCGTTAAGGTGTAGGGCTCGCTATAGTCAGGCGCTTGGCGATTTTCAAAGGCCAGGCGAATATCCTGGGCGACTGTGGGTTGGTTGTCTTTGGCGGTAAATACATAATGGGCCTGCCGGTCTTCGACCAGATAGTGCGCCAGTTTACGCTGTGTTAAAAGAGCGTCGCCGGTGATCGTTTTATCGGCAATATTTGCCAGGGCATCCATAACCGGGATGAACATCCCGATTTCGTTGGTCTGTTTAAGTTCATCGCTTCCCTCTACAGGCAAAGCACCGACTTTTTTTGAGTGTGGCAGCGTCCCGTCTGATGCCCGACGACGCCCAGGATGTGTGTTTGACGACCGTCTTCATCAATCGCGTTACGCAGGGTTTTACCGTCGACGGCCAAGCCTTCGTCGGCTTCGGCGAATTGTTCGTTCCAGCCTTGCAGCGCAAGATCGAGTTGTGCGGGATCGACGCTAATTAAGGTTTCTCTAAAGGTGGTGCGACTGGGTACCTGATAACGCCCATTGCGTTTGCGACAGCCAAAACGGGCTCGCGCTTTTTGGCCTAAGTCATCCGCCCAGCTGCCAATCGCTTTATAGCCTTCCATTCCACAGAGCACGGCAGCTGTGGCAAGAGCCAGAATACACGGCAGAGAATGACGCTGTCCCTGCTTACGCCGCGGGTCAGGAATATCAAGAAAGAACTCTGGTAAAGTGCGCATTTGATCGGCGGTTAGCATGATTTTTGGTGCTCCATAGCCATAACAGGGGCTAAGCATAGGTTGCGACAAGTGAGTTTGAGCGCGCTTTTCCAAGGGTCTAACAAAAACCTGCTTGGGCTGTTGAGCGCTAGGGCTATAGCCTTGGCGAATCCGACGGTAACCACGGGTATCGCCGACATGCACCCAGTTAGAAGCACGATAAATCGTGCCATGAAACAACTGAGGATCAACGAAAGTTTCTAGCAATAATAAGGGGTAACCGAAGCGTTGCTGCCAATCCTGAGAAATTCGCCGTTCACATAAGGAAAGAACCCGGGACGCAAGGTTAGGATAATGGTGCTCGGGGAGAATCAGAAAGCGACTATTGTTAGCAATCAGGTGAAGGCGATCATATTGAACCCGATAGCTCCAACCGATCCACTGATCACGCGCTGCACATTTCCAGGCGGCGGCGGAAAAGCTGATGAGTGCCAGCCATTGATTATGATAGCTGGCGACATACCACAAGGTATGTCCGATCTTTGGTAAAGCACCCAGATAGTGGTGTGCCTTCATTAATGACTGAAAACGTTCCTGCTCTTCCGACTGAACTGGTTGTACGATGATCTCTTGAAGGTTCAAAGCGGGTATCCCAAACATAGAATGTCAGGATGCTTTATATCTGAAAAATGTAGGTTTGTCCAGGATTAGTTATATTTCATTGATTTATCATGTAAAGTTATAGAGAACTGTTCCGCCGTGCCGAACCCTGAACAACGCTCATAGTTCCTGGGCATTATTTATCACGAAATCCTTAGAGTTAGACTTCTAATTTCAGAACGGCCTGCTTGACCGGCTCGGCCAGGCCGTTTCCGTCTTTTCGGCAATAATCGATGATTTCGCGGCGCATCCGGGGTTCCCAGGCGCGTAGTAGATGATTTTTTATGCTCTCGACGGCGGCCTCCTTATCAGGGTCCGCATTGAAGAATTCGCCGATTGCATTGGCCATTTTGATGAGTTTTTCTATCTGCATGATTGTCTGCCTTTGTACGCGACAAAATTTTCTTAAAGGATATGATTCATAGGATTTATTGGCTACCCGTTTCAACCATGGTGGAGTAAAAAAGCTTTAGCTTTTTTAGGCAAAAGCTGAAGCTTTTGCACTCCTTTCCTACGTCCGATTCTTTCGTGCTTTTCGTGAAACCATTACAGGGCTAATTTCAAACCAAATCGGCTTCTCGGTGGATCAGCCGATGCGAATGGCTGTAGACGACATGCCGGTCTTCTCGGGCGAAGCCGACCAGCGTCAGGCCGGTCTCCTCGGCCAACCGTATCGCAAGTCCTGTCGGCGCGGAAATCGCGGCCAACAAGCCAATGCCGGCCACGGCGGTTTTTTGGACCATTTCGTAACTGGCCCGGCTCGTGACGATCACAAAACCGTCGGCCGGATTTCGTCCTGTCCTCAATAATGCCCCGATCAGTTTATCCAAGGCATTGTGGCGCCCGACATCCTCGCGTATGGTTTGAATGCCCCGGCCAGGCAAGACCCATGCGGCCGCATGCACGGCGCCGGTCAATCGGTTGAGTTGCTGATGCTGCGTCAACTCGTCCAATGCCGATAACAATTCGGCAGACGTTACCGAAGCACCGCCCGATACCGGTTCGGGATGACGGACGGCTTGTTGCAAGGTGCTAGCCCCGCACAAGCCGCAACCGGTCCGCCCGGTCAAGTTGTGGCCTTTATCGGCCATACCTTGCCTGCGCTGTTCGGGGATTTTAAGACGTACTTCGATGCCGTCCTTGCGGTTGTAAACCCGCGTGCTCAGAATCTCGGCCGGATGACGGACAATATCTTCGGTGATGCTGAAGCCGAGCGCGAACTCTTCCAAATTAGTCGGCGTCGCCAGCATCACGACATGCGGCACGCCGTTATAGACCAGCGACACCGGCACTTCCTCGGCGATGTAATCCTGTTGCACGCTATGCCGTCCGCCCTGCCAGCGCTCTACCGGGCATTGCCGATAACTCGGCCAGCCCAGTTCCCACGCAGATGATTCGGGTGCCGCAAGATCAAGCATGATGCGTGCCTTGCTCCAACAATTCCAATTGCTGCTTCGAAAAGTCGCTGTACTGTTTTTGCCATTCGGAAGGCTGCGTGACTTTCGATACTTGCACCGGGGTGACTTTGTATTCCGGACAATTGGTCGCCCAGTCGGAATTGTCGGTCGTGATCACGTTCGCGCCCGATTCCGGGAAATGGAAAGTCGTATAGACGACGCCCGGCTGTACGCGTTCGCTGATCAATGCGCGTAATACCGTTTCTCCGGAACGGCTCTTGATGCCCACCCAATCGCCGTCGATGATGCCGCGATCCTCCGCATCGTGCGGATGAATTTCCAGCCTGTCCTCGGCATGCCACGCGACATTTTCGGTTCGGCGTGTTTGCGCGCCGACATTGTATTGAGACAGGATGCGGCCGGTCGTCAAAATCAGCGGGAACATCCGCGTCGTGCGTTCTTCGGTCGCGACATATTCGGTCAGCATGAACAGGCCCTTGCCGTTCGGACGCATGAACTCATGGGCATGCATCGTAGGAGTACCCGCAGGATTTTCTTCGTTGCACGGCCATTGGATGCTGCCGAGGCGATCGATTTTTTCGTAGCTGACGCCGGCGAATGTCGGCGTCAGCCTAGCGATCTCGTCCATGATTTGGGACGGATGGCTGTAATTCATCGGATAGCCCATAGCATTCGCGAGCAACTGCGTGACCTGCCAGTCTTCGTAACCGGCCAATGGCTTCATGACCTTGCGCACCGGCGAGATACGTCGTTCGGCGTTCGTGAACGTGCCGTTTTTCTCGAGGAACGACGACCCGGGCAGGAAAACATGCGCGAACTTGGCCGTTTCGTTCAGGAATAGATCCTGTACGATCACGCATTCCATCGATCTCAAAGCGTGATGGACGTGTTGGATGTCGGGGTCCGATTGCGCAATATCCTCGCCTTCGACGTAGAGCCCCATGAAAGTGCCGTCGGATGCGGCATCGAACATGTTCGGAATGCGCAGGCCCGGCTCGGATTCGAGAATCACGTTCCAGTCATTCTCGAACAGACGGCGCGTGTCGTCGTCGGAGACATGACGGTAGCCCGGAAATTCGTGCGGGAACGAGCCCATGTCGCACGAACCTTGCACATTGTTTTGACCTCGCAACGGATTGACGCCGACGCCTTCGCGTCCGAGATTACCGGTCGCCATCGCCAGATTCGCGATGCCGATCACGGTCGTCGAACCTTGGCTGTGCTCGGTAACACCCAAGCCGTAGTAAATCGCGCCATTACCGGCGGTGGCATAAAGACGCGCCGCGGCGCGGACATCGGCGGCCGGAACGCCGGTGACCGCTTCGGCTTGCTCGGGTGCATGACGAGGATCGGCGATGAAGATTTTCCATTTGGCGAATGCCGCCGTGTCGCAGCGCTCTTCAATGAAGACTTCGTCGAGCAGGTTTTCGGTCACGACGACATGGCCGAGCGCATTGATCAGCGCGACGTTGGTGCCCGGGCGCAGTTTCAAATGATAATCGGCTTTGACATGCGGCGAGTTTTTGACCAGATCGATTTCGCGCGGGTCGACGACGATCAGTTTGGCGCCTTGACGCAGACGCTTTTTCATTAACGAGCCGAACACCGGATGGCCGTCGGTCGGATTCGCGCCGATGACCATGATCACGTCGGACTTCATGACCGAGTCGAAGTTCTGCGTGCCGGACGATTCGCCGAAGGTCTGCTTCAGACCGTAACCGGTCGGCGAATGACAGACGCGCGCGCAAGTGTCGACATTGTTGTTGCCGAAGCCGGCGCGAACCAGTTTTTGCACCAGATAAGTCTCTTCGTTCGTGCAGCGCGACGACGTGATGCCGCCGATCGAATCCTTGCCGTATTGGGCTTGTATCCGTTTCAACTCGGAAGCGGCATAATTGATCGCCTCTTCCCAGCCGACTTCCTGCCACGGGTCCGTGATGCTTTTGCGAATCATCGGCGTCGTGATGCGATCCTTGTGCGTTGCGTAGCCGAACGCGAAACGGCCTTTAACGCAGGAATGACCGTGATTGGCCTTGCCGTCCTTGTGCGGCACCATGCGAATCAATTGATCGCCTTTCATTTCGGCGCGGAACGAACAGCCGACGCCGCAATACGCGCAGGTCGTCACGGTGGCATGCTCGGGCGTGCCATGTTCGATCACCGATTTTTCCATCAGGGCCGCGGTCGGGCAGGCTTGCACGCAAGCGCCGCAGGAAACACATTCGGAGTCCATGAACGCCTCGTTTTGACCGGGCGAAACTTTGGAATCGAAACCGCGTCCGTCGATCGTCAAGGCGAAGGTGCCTTGCGTTTCTTCACAGGCTCTGACGCAACGCGAACAAACGATACATTTGGACGGATCGAAACTGAAATACGGATTGCTCTCGTCCTTGATCGCTTGCAAATGATTTTTGCCTTGCGGGTTGTAGCGTATTTCGCGGAGGCCCACCGCGCCGGCCATGTCCTGCAGTTCGCAGTCGCCGTTCGCGGAACAGGTCAAGCAATCAAGCGGATGGTCGGAAATATAGAGCTCCATGATGCCGCGGCGTACATGGGCCAGGCGCTTGTTCTGAGTGACGATCTTCATGCCTTCGGCGACCGGCGTCGTGCAGGATGCCGGCATGCCGCGCGCGCCCTCGATTTGCACGACACACAAGCGGCACGAGCCGAACGGTTCGATGCTGTCGGTCGCGCACAATTTCGGAATGTCGATGCCGATGCCGGCCGCAGCGCGCATCACCGAAGTGCCGGCCGGCGCGGTCACCTGAAATCCGTCGATTTCCAGTGTGACCAGTGTGTCTGCCTCCCTGGCGGGGGTTCCAAAGTCTTTTTCTTTATTCAGGGACATGTTAGTACCTCCGGTGGGGTCAAGCTGCGCTGGCTTGTTCTGTTATCCCGAAGTCTTCGGGAAAGTGATTCAATGCGCTCAGTACGGGGTAGGGCGTCATGCCGCCGAGCGCGCATAACGAACCGTTCAACAAGGTGTCGCATAAGTCGCGCAGCAGCGGAATGTTTTTATGGAGATCGCGGCCGGCGATGATGTCTTTGATGACCTCTTCGCCGCGCGTCGATCCGATCCGGCACGGCGTGCATTTGCCGCAGGATTCGATCGCGCAGAACTCCATGCTGTAGCGCGCCATTTCGGCCATGTCGACGGTGTCGTCGAAGACGACGATGCCGCCATGACCGACGACGGCCCAAATCGCCGCAAAGGCTTCGTAATCGAGCGGCGTATCGAATTGCGATTCGGGCAGGTACGCGCCCAGCGGGCCCCCGACCTGCACCGCCTTGATCGGCCGACCCGATGCCGAGCCGCGGCCGTACTCGTAGAGCAGCTCGCGCAGGGTCAAACCGAATGCCAGTTCGACGAGGCCCGGATATTTGATGTTGCCGGCCAATTGAATCGGCAGCGTGCCGCGCGAACGGCCCATGCCGAAATCGCGGTAATACTCGCCGCCCTTGTCGAGAATGATCGGCACCGAGGCCAGCGAAATCACGTTGTTGACGATGGTCGGCTTGCCGAACAAGCCGCTGATCGCCGGCAACGGCGGCTTGAAGCGGACCAGGCCTCGCTTGCCTTCGAGACTCTCCATCAGCGAAGTCTCCTCGCCGCAAATATAGGCGCCGGCGCCCAAACGCACTTCGAGATCGAATTTTTTACCGCTGCCTTGAATGTTGTCGCCGAGATAGCCGGCCGCATAGGCTTTCGCAATTGCCGTATTCAACGCCCGATGCGCATGCGGATACTCGACGCGCAAGTAGATATAACCCTGTGTCGCGCCGACCGCTAGCCCTGCGATCGTCATGCCTTCGATCAATACGAACGGGTCGCCTTCCATGACCATGCGGTCGGAGAACGTGCCCGAGTCGCCTTCATCGGCATTGCAGATGATGTATTTTTGCTCGCTCGGCGTATTGAGTACGGTGTTCCATTTGATACCGGTCGGAAACGCCGCGCCGCCCCGGCCGCGCAATCCCGAATCGGTCACATGCCGGACGATGTCGGCGCCGCTCATCGCCAGGGCGTTTTTCAGGCCGCGATAGCCGTCATAGGCCAGATAATCGTCGAGACTGATCGGATCGGTGAGACCGATACGCGCGAAGGTCAGCCGTTGTTGATTCTTGAAATAAGGGATTTCGTCGATCGGGCCGACTTCGAGCGCATGCGTGCCGCCGTTCAAGAAATCGGCATCGAACAGGCCGGAAATGTCTTTTGATTGCACCGGCCCATAGCCGATGCGGCCTTCGGAGGTCTCGACCTCGACCAAGGGTTCCAGCCAAAACATGCCTCGAGATCCATTGCGGACCAGCTTGATGTCCAACCCGCGTTTCTGCGCTTCCTTATCGATCGCCGCGGCAATTCGGCCTGCGCCTAATGCCAACGCGCCGGAGTCGTTCGGTACATAAACGGTCACAGTCATGACAAAGCCTCCCTCTCGTCGATCACGCTGTCGAATGATTCATTGGATACGCGCCCGTAAACATCGTTGCCGATCTGCATAGACGGAGAGCAGGAGCACATCCCTAGACAATACACGGGTTCTAGCGAAAATTTACCGTCCGGTGTCGTTTCATGATAGTCGATGCTTAGTTTGGCCTTGACATGTTCTTCGAGTTTCTTAGAACCCATCGCCTGACAGGATTCGGCTCGACACAAATGAATCGTCTGTTTACCCGGCGGTGTTTCACGGAAGTAATGATAAAAACTGATTACGCCGTGCACTTCGGCGCGGGATAGCTGCAATTCAGAAGCGATGACGGGAATACTGTCCGCGGGGATATAGCCCAATGCGTGCTGAATATCGTGCAAAATCGGCAGCAGCGCGCCCGGCTTATGCTTCAGTGCGCGGGTGATTTCCTTAACGGTGCTTTGCGTGGAAACGGTTTCGGTCATGGTGCCTCGCTTTCCGGTTCGAAAGCCGCTAGACGGCTATATCGAATATAGGTTTGATCGTTCTGAGAGAATATCACGTAATTTTTAAATATCAAAAAACACATAAATAAACATATTTATGCATAAATTGTTTGCTTATTAATTATAGGCCTAAAATCTTTAACGTAAAAATCACATTTTTTTGACGTTAAATCAGATTTTCTGATACATCCCGGTCCAACCTCATCCGCTTAGACCTTCATTGCGGAACGCCGTTAAGCTCGCTATATTGTTGAACCCTTTAGTTTTCCAGCGAGGCTCTCCCTTTGTCCGAGATGATGACCGTGCACGAGGTCGCCGATTATTTGCGCGTCAAGGAGCGCAAAATTTACGATCTGATCAACCAAAAGCAGATTCCGTGCACGCGCGTGACCGGAAAATGGCTTTTTCCGCGTTATCTGATCGACATGTGGCTGATGCAAAACAGCGAATCAGTTTCGCAAGACGCATTGCTGAGAAGCGCTCCCGAGATCGTCGTAGGCAGTCACGACCCGCTACTGGAATGGGCGCTCAGGGAAAGCGGTCGGCCGATAGCAATGCAAACGACCGGCAGCATGGAAGGCTTAAGCCGCTTCGCGTCCGGCGAGGCGTTGATCTGCGGCATGCATGTGCTCGACACCGCCAGCGGCGAATTCAACACGCCGGCTATCAAGAATGCACTTCCGGATCACGGCGTCGTAGCGATCGAATGGGCCTGGCGGCAACAGGGGTTGATCGTCGCGCCGGGCAATCCGCTAGAGTTGCATTCGCTCGAAGACATCGCCGAAAAAAAAGCGCTGTTGATCGACCGGCAAAGCGGTGCCGGCAGCCGGATTTTGCTCGATCATTTGTTCGAAAAGGCTGGAGTCGACAAGTCGCTTATCAAGATTGCTGATAAACCTGCGCGTACCGAAATCGACGTCGGCCTGACGATCTCGAACGGCAAGGCCGATGTCGGCATCGCAGTCGAGTCGGTCGCCCGGCAACTACGCCTCGATTTCATTCCGCTGACGAAAGAACGATTCGATCTGGTGATGCGCCGCTTCGACTATTTTGAGCCGCCGATCCAGAATCTACTGGAACTGACCCGTTCTCCCGCCTTCATCGAAAAAGCCGAAGAGCTGGGCGGTTACGATTTGTCCGGTGCCGGGAAGGTGGTATTGAATCTCAGGTAAATCCTTACGTCCGAGATTATGCCGACACTACTCCATCTGCCACAGTCATCCCGTAAAAAAGCGATTGTGTTCGCCCCTGGCGTGGACTACACTCTAGTTTTTTAGCCGAGCGGGTCGACCATGTACGCAACCAATGTCAGGAATTTAAAACGCAATCCTTCGGAGGCCCTAAGACATGCCGAAAAAGAACCGGTATTGATCTTAAAAGGCAATAAACCGAATGCTCTGCTGTTAAATTTAAAAAGCTCTCTAGGGGAGTTGAATGATCAACTCAAGCCCGCTTTGGCAGCCAGTTTATTTAAAGACCGAGTGTTGTCATTGGGAGCAGCCGCGCAAATCAGCGGTTTGAGCCTATCCGAATTTATCGACCATTTGACCCAGTTGGATATCGATGTTGTCGTGGCCGACAAACAAACCGCCAAGGAACTGGAAACATTGGATTCATGGCTATCGTCATAGCCGATGCCGGACCGCTCATAGCGCTGGCTAAAATAAATCAGCTTCAATTGCTGCCCGCACTTTTTGGCAAGGTATTGATGACTCAAGCCGTTGCCGATGAATGTTTACGGGGGCAATCCGCCGATACCCTCTTGATCGAACAGGCTTTGACTTCGGAGTGGTTGCAATGTGTGGACAATCCGGACTTTAAACACCCTTTATCGAGAAGTTTGGGATTGGGCGAGCAATCCAGCATTGAGTATGCCTTGCAAACAAACGGTAACGCATTGTTGATCTTGGATGATGCATTGGCGCGAAAACAAGCTTTGCGCAAGCAATTACTGATAGTCGGCACGGCAGCATTATTGTTTGCCGCACAACGAAAAACCTTGATTCCCGATGCCGAGGCTTTAATCGCCGAACTCAGACAGATGGGGTATCGAATTTCAGATGCTGTGATTGCCCAATTGAAGGAGGGTTGAGCTACCAGTTCCAGCAACTAGAAAACCGATCTCGCCGGTATCTTGCCGGGTTGCGTCGACGCTAAGCCGACTTATTCCGCTTTGCAAGACCCCCGCTTCATCAATCCGGCAATTAGTCCACGAAACACATGAAAGGCATAATCTGCAAAAACTACGATATGACTGCTTCTGATGGAAGTTTTTAGGACGCCATTTGTTATTTCGAAAGTGCACGATTTTAAGCGGTCGCGGTTGCTCGATTGACAAGTGTCTGCGGCGGGTTCTTTGCGGTGATGGCCGGGGGTGGTATCAGCAATTCCCAATTTGGGGATCAAAAAGGGTTTGGGGTGTGCTTGGCGAGGATGTCGGTAGCAGGGCAGATTTTTGCTGCATGCAAAATCTGCATTCACGCCATCCTTGGCGTTCGAGCTGTCGCCAAGCCCCCATGGATGGGTTTACGGCGTTCCTCGACAGGCATACCCCATACCCTAAGATCGGCGAAAATGCTCAAACTGGGAATTGCTGGGGGGTATGAGATTTCCTGATTAGCAAGATGCTTCAGCTTGCTGAAGCCAATTGTCCGAGCAGTGGCCAGTCGTGGCCACTTCTGCGGGACGGGTTATTTAACCCGTCCCCAACGTTTCGGTTTGCCCTTAACATTTCGGCTAACTTCGGCCAAAGTCAAAACGTTTAGGACGGGGTTGCAAACCCCGTCCTGCTAGGGATATGCTGGTTTTTGGGCTTTAGCTGAAGAAACTTGCTAATCAGGTGAGATTTTAGGTTTCGGAAGCATCGCGCACGCTTTCAAACAAATCGATATCCCAAGCGACCAAATCGCGGCGTATGGCATCGGCTCGCGGCCTCGGCAGTATACGTGCGAGATCCTCCCCGGTTATCACGCCGGATAGCGTCTGCGCTGACTTTGTGCGGAGATAATCCAAGGCATGCCAAGCCAGAATCGCAGCACTAGCCGCGGTTGGATAGGCGATGTAGGTCGCGCCGGCATAGGGCGAGTTCAATAATTCCGGGTAGCGTAAATAGCTCAGACCAACCGTTTCGATGGCGGTTTGACGTTCGTTACGCACCGTTTCGGATACGCGAATTTCAGCCGCCGCAGCAAAATGCGCTCGCCGAATCGTACCGCTGCGCAAATATTCCTCGATACGCCGAGGCTTGTTCATGCCCGGCAGAATTGCGCGGACCATCGCCTCGATCGTCATTTCCGGTCGGTCCGGCAGACTGCGTTTCGACAATAGATTGAGTTGAAACAGCGCTTTGACCAACTCAACTTCCGAGCCGCCAGTGTAGACACCGATCGATTCGATCTCGGGAAACGAACGGTGCAGGGACAACAACTCTTCCTGATATAGCGGATACTGCCGGCTCGAACTGGCTTCGTGAGGAAAATGATATTCGCGCGCCTCGCTGAACGGATCGAGCACCAACATGCGGCCGTCACGTAAGATTCGCGGGTGTTGCGCCAACTCTTCCAGTGCCACGACCGGCGACCAGGAAAAGACGATCGAATCCGAATCGATATCTTCGAGTAAATAAAGATCGATACTTTCCACTTCGAGATCTTTCCGGTCGGTCGCCAACAGGTCGTGCATCCGGCGGCCGATGAGAAAATTGGTGACGCCCGGCGACACGCCCATGTTGATCAGCGCGGCGATTCCGCGCTCGCGAAGTGCCGTATCGTAAGCATATTGCGCGAAAGTCAGCGTGCGCTCGGTTTTCGCGCCATAAATATCCGAAGCCAGATCCACGGTGTGTGCGCCGATTCGAAGCGCGAGTTCAAGCATGGCCCCGTTGAACTCCGGCAGCGCCGCGTTTACCAAAAATGTGGCGCCGGTCAGTTCTTGCTCGTGCGCAGGCTCCAACGCGAAGACCGAACTGAAATCCGAAAGCTTGATGAAATCGATATGTTCAAACAATTGCTCGGCATGAAAAAGCGCATCCCGGGCCTCATCCGGATTGCGAACATAAACGACAAAACGGATGGCTGCGCCGTCCCGCTCGGCCAATTCCGAAAAACAAATCAGCATTGCCGAACCCACCGCACCGAGTCCGAAGAACACAATTTTAATCGGCGTCATAGTATTCTCATCCGTTATCACGAGCGGGTGATTGATTTCCATGTTTGAAATCCTGTCGACTAGGCGATTTTGGAGAGCTGAAAGTACTGAAAGCGCAGGCGCTTGTCAAATACGAATGAGGGCTTCACGAATTTAATTCAAACGGTGCGCCTTATATGTCAGGGCAGGAAACTAACACGTAGAAGGAGGTAGCGTGTAGGCTGCGCATCGCGCACCCTACGGCGCTCATGATATCCTGGAAACTGTTGATAATCATAGGTTATAAAGCGCCAGGTATTCTCTCAAAATCCATAAACCTAAAAAGAGCAGTTGAGAGCCTCAAACTACCGTTCGCCCTTCGACAGGGCTCTCCTGAGCGCAGCCGAAGGGCTCAGGACGAACGGTAGTTTGAGGCTTCACCAAGCCGGTGAAAGTGTTGTAAATCCTTCATGTTTTGACTCGGCTTTCAAGAAACGGCTTTTTATATATTTAAAATCAATAACTTGACAATATGTAAGAATACAAAAAAATACGTAAAACAGCGACTGTTTCATAGTAACGCCATGCGACCGAAGGGCGCTTACTTTGCTCAGCACGAACGGCCTACAACACATGTCAACTGCTCTTTTTAGGATAAAACAGTCATTGGTAAGTGTTCGGACATCGTTGGAAAAAAACGGTAATTCAGGCGTAATTGTTGGCTATGTGAATGTGCCTTGTGTTCTATTGTCTTTCTCGTTGATTGACTTTTTGAGACACAGGTTGGAATACATGCAGGCTTGTTGTAGGATTCCATCCATAACTCAAATGCCTCGGGCTTTTTCAATCGCATTGCGGCTACGACTAATAGAAAGTAAGGAATATGCACAAAATAACTGCTACAAGTAGTAGGCTTTGCGGCGATTCGGTGACTCGCTTGACAGGACGCCGTGAATACTTCCATGTAGGCTTGACGGCGGAATCTGATTGCCATGGATGGCATGAATGCAGATTTTGCATTACGCCATGGATGGCGTGTATTAGGGCAATGCAGGAGCAATTGCCGAGGAGCAAAAATCTGCCCTGCCGCCGACACCTGTCAATCGAGCCCCCTCCCAGAAGTTGTCGAAGTTATTTCATGCTCGTTCCTAAACGGAAAAATTTTCATTTTATCGTTAGTGAGTCCTCATTCATTGGTAAGCTTTCCCTCTAGCACTATTATGCAAACTGACAATCGTCCAAAATCCAGAAAAACACTACTCATCGGCTTGATCGCTACGTTAGCGGGGATCGGCTTAGCCGTCTATTTTTCGATGGATCGGGAAGCTGTCGGTCCGGAACAAGAAACCGTAACCGAAACGAGTCGCCGTTTTTCGAAACCGGATGCTTTCGCTGCATTGCAAGAATTATACGGTAGCGAATTCTCCGGCGAATCGATTAAAACCGAATCCGGGGAATTAGCCGGTTTTTGGTTCGAGCAAGGTTTTTCGATCGGCGATCGCGATTATCATGTGATATTCGGCAAGGCTCAGAAAATCGACCCGGAAACGGGATCGCCATTGGATAGTCATGTGCAAGGCGTCAAGGTCGGTGCGGCGATTTACCGGTTGGATTCGGACGGCTGGCGCGCAATCGGCATGCAAACCGGAATCGGCGAAATCGGTTCCTGGGGCGAAGCGCCCGATATTAAGCAGTCGGAAATTTTGATTTTATCGTCCAAGCGGATCGCGTTCATGCTCGACTTCGGCTACGGCATGGGCGGTTATTTCGATGACGGCAAAGTGCTGTTCGGTTTCGACGGCACGACTTGGGCCGATTTGGGTTTTGTGCAGACCGGGGGCAATAATGCCGGGGCCTGCGATGATGAGCCGCTGCCTTCCGGGATTACGATTCCTTGTTGGTCTTATACCGGCACTATTTCGGTATTAAGCGATATTCATCACGGCTATCCGGATTTATTGGTCGCGCGAGCCGGCACCCAAAGCGGGGATGAGCAACACCCGATTAACTCGGCCGAAAACGCCGTGTATCGTTTCGACGGCGATAAGTATGCGGATACGGGCAACGAATGATCCTAGATTGCCCGGATAATTTTCATAAACACGCGGTACTTCGAATGAGTCTCGAGTTCCGTCATTTCGAAATCAATCCCGCCAGATCGACTTTGCTGTAACCGAGAAGGGTGCCGGTTGCATAGGCCAGGTCGATCAACCCAACTTGATAATCAGCAATAGCCCTGACTTCCTTCATTTGCGAGTCGCCGAGTTTGGTGAGCATTTCCAATACTTCGGTCATCGTCCGCAAACCTTCTTCAAATTGCTTGAGTTCCGCGTCGTAGTTGGCTCCGGCCAATACGACGTTTTGCCGGGCCGCGATGATGCGCTGCCAATTCTGCGAAACTGTGTCTAGGGCATCATATATTTCTCTGCGCACGGTTAGTTCTTTTAAATCGCGCGTCGTCAAGCGTTGCAATCTTTGCTGCACGGCGCGCGACAGGCGCGATTTGCGCAGTTCGTTGGTCAACGGAATTTCCAGTCTCAAACCGACCGACCAGTCGTCGTAGCGTCCGGTAAATGTATCGCCGTAGGCCCCCCCGAAATCGTCGTAATCGCGGCCTTGCGTTCCGTAGCTGTAGTCCAACATGAACATCGGCAAGGTTTGATTTTCCAAATAGTCGATCTTGGTCGCGTCGGCAGCGAGTTTTAATTCCAATTCCAACAGTTCCAAGCGGCCGTCTAATGCTTTTCGGGCCAGCGCTTCGCGGTCGAAATCGAAACTGACCAGCATCGGCGAGGTTTCGGGAATCATAATCGTGGATGTATCGATGCCGTAACGCTTGTCGTTGAGAAACTGCAATAATTGGCGTTGGCTAAGTTTGAGGCGGGTATTTGCGACGATCAAAGACTCCATGCGTTCGGCCACGCCGATTTCGGCTCGGTTGATTTCGATCGCGGCGGTCAAGCCTTCTTCGACGCGGCGTTTGACCATCGTTAGATTTTGCTGTGCGATTTCGTATTGTTGACGGCGGATGTCCAATTCCCCCCAGGCGGCATAAAGCGCCCAATAGGCCTTGTCGACCGTGGCCAATACGCGGATCGATTGCAGCCGAGTTTTGAGGTCGACGATTTGTTGTTCGTAGCGTGCGATCCGAATGCCGGCGACATTAGTCGATATACCGGCATCGCGCAATAACGGTTGGCTCATCGAGAAACGCAGCGCGCTTCGGTATTGGTCGGAGGCCACGAAGCGGCTTTTGCTTTTGTTTTCGAGCGGGGTACTGAGTGTCACTGTTCCGCCGGTTCGTAGCGGAATCATGATGCCGGCCTCGACATCCCATTGTTCGGCGCTTTGCGGCATGTAGCCTAGCTTGGCGATTTCGTCATTCAACGGCGAGTTTTTGTCGACAGCCTTGAAGTTTACGACATCGCCGTCGAGAAAAGGCGTGTCTTTATTCGAATACTTGGCGCGCGCGAAAATCAGATCGTCAAACCGGGCCTCTTCTTCGCTGACGACCGTGGCGGCGATGCTCGGGTCGATCAGCGCAATTTTTAAGTCAAGATTGTTGGTCAACGCCATTGCGCGCGCATCGGCGATCGTCAGTGCATGGCTTTCATCCACGGCTTCGGTTGTGTCTTTTTCTTCGAGCACAATGGGAGGTGCGGTCAAATCCAGCTTTTTCGGATCGGCTCTGAATTCGGCAATCGCGGTGTCGAGTGTTTTCGGCTCGGCTCTCGACAGATCCGGCAGGGCAAGGTCTTCGTCACGTTGCATACGCTCTTCGACTTTTTGCGCCAGCTCGGGCTTTGGCCCGGTATCGAAATAGAAAGAACAACCCGACAATAAAGCGAATGCACCGGAAACCGTCAAATTCCGGTGAAGGCGTGCAATCGGGAAATGAGTTTTCAACATAAATCGTTTGTTCTCGTTAAAACGCGCTATTTATCGGATTTTCTGTGTGTTTGTATACGGTCCAGATCGCGATATGGATGTTCCGGCGTCAACATCGGCGGGAAGCCGTTCAACTGCCGCCATATTTCGAAGCCGATACTGACTTGTTCGAGCAGAATCCAAGCCTTGACTGCGCCGCCTTGGCGTAAAAAGCGCTCAGAGGGCCATAGATGATCGCTTTCGTCGGGTACGATCATTACACGGAATTTACCTTGGCCATTGTCGCTGGAATCGACAAAAGCGACGGTTCCGCCAAAGGTGCCGACCGCGACTTCCGGCCAACCGACGAATTGAATGGCAGGCCAGCCTTCGAACATCAAACGTGCATGATGCCCAGGTAAAATTAATGGCGCATCGTTGCCGGATACCCAAACTTCGACCGCGCGAGCATCGATATCCGGTATCAGAATCAGCAAGGGATCGCCTTGCTTAACCATCTGTCCTTGCGGGTTTAACAACAATCGCAATACGGTACCACTTCGTGGCGCGGTAATGCTTTGTGATTGTTGTCGGGCAATACTGACTTCATTACTGACGAGACTATTACGGATATCCTCGATTTCGCCAAGTATTTTGTTCTTCGAGGCGGTCGTCGAATCGATTCTAGCTTGCGCATCGGCACGAATTTGATTGATATCGGCCTCTGCGGCATTTTGTTCGGCCTTTGCCGATTGCAGCGTGGCTTTTGCGCTGTTTAGCGAGCGAATTCCGACAATTGCGTCCCGTTCGGCAACTTCGAAATCGCGCCGCGAAACCAGCCCGTCGCCCAGCAGGCGTGAAAATCGTTTTTGCTGCAGTTGCGCCGTTTCGTATGACGCTTGAGCCGAAACCAAAGCTTCGGAAGCCGCTGCCACTTTTTGCTGCGCCATGTTCAGTTTATACTGCGCGGCGGCGACTCTCATGTCGCGCACGGTCAGCAAGCTGTCGATTTGGATTTCGTAAGAGTCGAGCTCTCGTTGCTTGGCGTCCAGTTTGGCGATATTGGCTTCCTGTTGACGTTTCAAGCGTTCCGGCAATAACGGGTCGATATCGACGACTTCAACTAATAAATCGCCTTCTTTCACCTTCGCGCCTTCCTTGGCATGCCATTGCAAGATTCGACCGGAAACCGGCGAATCGACGGTTTGTTGTCGCTCAAGGGGTGCAAATGCCGAGACATATCCTGTACCGTTGACGTTTTGCTGCCAGGGTAAAAACAGTGCGAATATCGGTATCAGAATGAACAACCAGGCGAATATCGTCACGATCTGTCCCACAAAACGAGGGGTCTGTGAGGCACTCAATACCGATAATAATGGATGATGATCTTGTGTCTGCATAAGGCCAATGAATCTATAAATCGATGGTTCGTTGACAAAGTTGTGCGATTGTTTTCGACCCGGTCAGCACCAACAAGGTCCATGGCGCATCGTCCGCGAATAATACATCGCGGGCCGGGCTGTCGGCGAAATGTTTCCAGTCGTCAAGCAGTTCATCGAGAATCAATACGCGCGGATTGCCGATGATTGCGCGGGCGAGTAACAATTTTCGGGTCTGGCTGGAGGATAACGGAGAACCGGCCGAGTTAAGCACGGTATAAAGACCTTCCGGTAATTGTTTTTGATCGGGAAAGATGCCTAAACGATTCGCTATATCCCTAACTTGATGCACACTAATGTCGGGCCGGCCCAGCCGGACATTTTCGATGATCGTATCCTCGATGATTTCAGTGCGCCCTGCCACCGCGACCGATTGCCGCAGACTTTCCAAGCGAATTTCGCGCATATCGATATGATTGATTTCAACATGGCCGTGACTGGGTACGCGCAGTCCGGTCAACAATTCAGCAATCGATGATTTGCCGGTGCCTGGGCCTCCGAATAGAGCAACCTTTTCGCCGGGCATGATTTCGAAGGTCATATTTTTAAACGCTGTATAGCGATTATGATAGGTCAACGTCAAATCATAAACGCCGACATGCGCCGGTTCCGACAGCTTTAACACGTCTCCGGTTTCTCGTTCGACCGTCAGGTCGAGTAAATGTCCCAGTTTGTCGACCCCCGCCATTAAATCGTAATAACTTTCCAATTTCTTTTTTAATTGGGCAAACGAAGCCAGTACGCCGGAAACGATCAGCTCGGCCGCGACCAACTGCCCGAGACTAAGCTGTCCTTCCATGACTAATATCCCTCCAACGGCCAATAATGTCGTACTGGCCACGGCATATAAGGCGTAAAGACTGTATTGTTGGTTCAATAGAATGCGGTAATGGCGTTTACGGGTATTTAAGTATTCATAAGCCAATTCATCGGTGCGCTCTCGCGCCAGTTCCGGGCCGCCTGAAAACTTAAAAGTTTGGCCGTTGCGCGCCAAAGTTTCCAGCCAGGCGACCACTGCGTATTTGGCATAGGATTCATCTATCGAGGTTTCAACGCCTTTGCGGCCCTGTACAAAAATGACGAATGAAATCCATAAGACAACAATCAAACCGAACAGTAACAACAACGGATGATAGGCGGCCAATACCAGTAAACCGATTGCGCCCTGCATGGCGATGGCAAAGCCGTCCAGTAACAAAAAGGCGCCGGCTTTTTGTACCGTGAGGATATCGAAAAAACGGTTAACCAATTCCTGACCGTTTTTATCGTCGTATTTCGACCATTCGACATTCGGTAGCCGATTGCCGAGATCGGCCGCCATGCGGACAAAGACGCGGCGCTGAATCAATTCGACCAAGTAAGACTGGATTATCGAAATGGCGCCGTAAAACACCAAAAAGATAAATAATAGCGTCGATAATACCGTCAACGGCTGCATCATTCCGCCCAAGGCCACAGTGTTGACGAGCGACTGAACCGCGGCGGGTGTTGCAAGGCTCAACAATCCGGAAGCAATGGCCAAAACAATGACGTGCCACAGGTCTTTTTTCTCGACTTTAATCATTTCAAACAGCCGTTGCAGGGGCGGCATATGCTCGTGGTCGTGTTCATGATGGGACGAAGCATCCATCGGCGCTTTCAACTCGATTAAATGCCATTCGAGTAACCGGTCGCAAGGACAGTTGAGCAATTCCATGAGCTCATTGAGTTTGAAAACATGCGCCGTGACTACGTGACCATCGATCAATGTGCCTTTGATCCGGCCTCGGCTAAAGCCCGACAATACCAACCAGCGTCCGTCATCGAGGGGTTTGAGTAGCTGCGTTAAATGCCCGGAGGCGATAGCGGCTTGATCGATCGTCAGCATCAGCTCATGGCTGATCAATCCAAGGTTGTTGGCCGTTATATGAAAGTTCTCCGAAACGGCGCTGGACGGAACTTCATGTTGATGCAGGCCTTTATCATGTGCCGAACTGCCCATTTCCGACAGCAGGTAATCAAACAATGTTCTGAGTACGGTTTGACTGAATGCTTTTTGCGTCATTGCGAAGAAAATTAAATAAGTGAGCTGAAAATGGAAAGTGTAACGCCAAAACTTTAATAGCTTATTAAAATCTGCTTACAGAATTCTTACTGAATTCGTGTGTTTAAATTGGGCTATGTTTGCATTAATAGTTGGCGTCGCCTCGGTATGGGTAACCGGAGCCCATCGGACCTTGCCGGGCTGTTTATTAAACCCATTCTAAACGTTTTCATGGGTTTCAGTCGCAGTCTAAGCGTTAGGGACGGGGTACATGCTCCGTCCCGCTCAGGCAGTCTACCGCTTAACCCTTAGGCGCTAACTTAAGGAAATTACACGTCATACCGCCAGGGATTGGCGGAATCCAGAGTCCCAGGGATAGAATGCGTAGCTTTACATTCATGTAATCTGGATATCGGCAATTCACATGCCGATATGACGAATAATGCCTAAAACACACCATAGACTACGCGCCAAGTTTGCGCTTATATACCTTTCGCACTTCAAATTTCGGCAGTGCCATAAAAGTCGCAATCATGACTGCGCGAAGTATAGTAACAGCTAAAAGAATGCAATAAGACGATTTTTGCGATGCATATGATTTGTTAGAAATCGATTGTGATGCGAACCTGACTCTAAAATTTTAGCTAAGCTGTATAGACAATCCCTGAATTAAATAAGGCTTATGCGGGTAGAATTCAATACTGACGACAAAAAACTGGATATCGGCCGGGTTATCGATTGGCTCGATCGGGACGGTATGCTGTCGGCCAAGGACCTCGAAAAATGCCGGCAATACGCTAATGCCTCGGTCAATAAGCACAAACACCCGCTAAAAATACTGACCGAATGCGAAATCGGCGACAAGACCCGGCTCGGCAAATTGTTGACTCAGGAAGAACTAACGCAATGGCTTGCCGACAAATTAGGGATGACTTATTACTATTTCGATCCCTTGCGAATCGACGTGCCGAGCGTCACTGCTATCTTTAGTAAGGCCTACGCCACTCATTACAACATACTGCCGATCAAAGTCACTGATGACGAAGTCTTGATTGCAACGGCTGAACCCGATATCGGTTCTTGGCAAATCGATCTTGCCAAGATGCATAGCGGCAATATTAGCTTGGTATTCGCTAACCCGGATGAAATCAAGCGTTATACCGAAGAATTTTATAATTTCTCGCGCTCGCTCAAAGGCGCCGGGGTCCAAACCAATAGCGATGGCCGTGCCGGAGGCCAAAATTTCGAACAATTAGTCGAGCTAAGCAAGCAATCCGATTTCGATGTCAATAACCAGCATATCGTCAATTTGGTCAATTGGCTGTTCCAATACGCCTTCGACCAACGCGCCAGCGATATCCACATCGAACCGCGCCGCCTCCAAGGCAACGTCCGTTTTCGCATCGACGGCATTTTGCACCATGTTTATCAGTTGCCGATGCCGATTATGAATGCGGTTTTGAGTCGACTCAAGATTTTGGGGCGAATGAATATAGCCGAAAAGCGACTGCCGCAAGACGGTAGAGTCAAAACCCAAAATGTCAACGGTAAGGAAATTGAACTCAGATTATCGACGATGCCGACAGCGTTCGGTGAAAAACTGGTGATGCGTATTTTCGATCCCGAAGTCTTGTTGCGCGACTACCGGCAACTGGGTTTCAACAAGCAGGAATTGGCGATATGGAACCGGATGACTTCGCAAACCCACGGCATCATTTTGGTCACAGGGCCGACCGGTTCCGGAAAAACGACCACTTTGTATTCAACCCTAAAGCGGCTTGCGACACCGGAAATTAATCTATGTACGGTCGAAGATCCAATCGAGCAAATCGAGCCGTTATTCAATCAGATGCAAGTTCAACACAATATCGGACTCGATTTTGCGAGCGGCATACGCACGTTGATGCGACAAGATCCCGATATCATCATGATCGGCGAGATTCGCGATCTGGAAACCGCCGAAATGGCCGTGCAGGCCGCATTAACCGGGCATTTGGTCATTTCGACGCTGCACACGAACAATGCGCCGGCTGCGGTCATTCGTTTGCTCAACTTAGGTGTGCCGAGCTATCTGATACAACAGACGGTATTGGGTATCATGGCGCAGCGATTGATTCGAGTGTTATGTCGGCATTGCAAAGCGGTCGCGCCGGTCGATAGCCGGCAATGGCAAAACTTGGTCTCACCGTTTAAGGTCGCACCCCCTAAGCAAATCTATCAGGCCGTCGGTTGTAAGGAATGCCACAACACCGGCTATGCCGGGCGAATCGGAATTTATGAGATTTTCGAAAACAGTCTCGGTATCCAGCCGCTCATTACCGAAGGCTGCGATTTAACCGCATTGCAACATCAAGCGATTAAGGAAGGCATGAAGCCGCTTCGGCTAAGTGGCGCCGAAAAAGTCGCGTCGGGCCTGACGACAATAGAGGAAGTGCTGCGTGTGGCGCCGGAGAGAATCGACTATTAAACTCAGGTCGAAGGCGGTTGCATAGTCATTGAGCCCCAAATTAGTGCCTATTCTATGGTGCGTTTATGGCTTTATTCGTCATATCGGTATAGGTTGTCGATATCCATGTTGCATGAATGTGGTGCTGCGCATTGCCATCCGTGGCTCTGGATTCCGCCAATCCCTGGCGGAATGACGAGCCCCTTTTAAGTTGGCGCTTATGGGTTGCATAGTACCCGTAGATCAAAATTCGGCACCGGGTTGTCCGCCAAAGGACGCCGTGAATACGTCCATGTAGGCGCTACGCCAGCATTCATGCTGGCATAGCCTTTGCTGATCACCCCAATGCCTCCTTAGACACTGCCGAAATTTGAAGTGTGAAAGGTATAAAACTCATATTGAAAAACGATTAGGAAAAGCGTTCTTTCCTCGTTTTAGTCGTTCTAAGCAAATTTCAAAGTCATCAAAATGTAACCTTGCTTATTTAGGATTAAAAAGGTCTGGCATCGACTCATTAACCTTATGCGAACTTCCTTTCAACCCGCCAGGCTAGGAGAAAAAGTGAAAAATACTATCCTTGCAAGCAGTGTCTTCGGATTGTGTCTTGTCCTCAATGGTCAGGCTGAAGCCGGTAAACCGTTTAAACTTGAGTTAAGCCCTCTCGGCACTTATGCGACGGGAACTTTTGACAAGTCCTCTGCTGAGATCGTCGCACACGATCCGGAATCGCAACGCCTGTTTGTCGTCAATGCCGAAAGCGGTCAGATCGATGTATTAGATATTAAAGATCCGTCTAAACCGACCTTACTATTCAATATCGATTTATCCGGTTACGGCGCGGTAGTAAATAGTGTTGCCGTTCATAAAGGTTTGGTTGCAGCAGCCGTTGAAGCGGCAGTCAAGACCGATCCGGGCAAGGCCGTTTTCCTCGATATCGAGGGTAATGTTTTGGCTAGCGTGCAAATCGGCGCGTTGCCTGATGCTATAACCTTTACTCCGGACGGCAAACGTGTATTGGTCGCCAACGAAGGCGAACCGAACGACGATTATACAATCGATCCGGAAGGTTCGGTCAGCATCATCGATTTACCCAAGCAAATCGCTAAATTGACGCAAAGCCATGTTCGTACGGCGGGCTTTGAAGGTTTGAAAGAAAGCGATCTCGATGCTTCCGTTCGAATTTTCGGACCTGATGTCAATCCTGGCGACGGCAAACGTGTCGCAAGAAACATGGAGCCCGAATGGATAACCGTTTCCAAAGATTCGAAAACCGCATGGGTGTCGTTACAAGAAAACAACGCGATCGGGACGCTAGACATCAAAGCCGGCAAGTTCACTGCAGTCAATGGCTTGGGATTCAAAGATCACATGCTGCCCGGTAACGAGCTCGACGTCAGCGATCGGGATGGCAAGATCAATATCACTAATTGGCCTATCTGGGGCATCTACATGCCGGACACAATCGCCAATTACGAATACCGGGGAAAATCGTTCATCGTAACGGCCAACGAAGGGGATGCGCGTGAATGGTTGGGCAATCCGGGTTATGTCGAAGCCTCCCGGTTTCGCGCTCTGTCGGGCGATATCCCCGTTTGCGCCGACTCGCCGCGTTTTCTGGATTTCTTTGCCAACAATGAAATGGGTATCAGCACTTTCTCTCAATTGCGTGACAATACCAATCTCGGTCGCTTGAACGTGACGACTGCAAACGGTTTACGTGCGGATGGTTCGTGTTACGAAGATATCTATGCCTTCGGTGCCCGCTCGTTTTCCATTTATGCCGCCGATAGCATGAAGCAAGTCTACGACAGTGGTTCGGATTTCGAACGCATCACTGCTAAAGTTTACCCTGAAAATTTTAATTCCAATCACCGCGAAAACAGTTTCGAAACCCGCAGTGACGACAAAGGGCCTGAACCTGAAGGTGTGGTAGTCGCTAAATTGTGGGGCAGCACTTACGCCTTTATCGGTTTGGAGCGTATTGGCGGCGTAATGGTTTACGATATCAGTAACCCTTATCAACCGTCATTCGTTCAATACATCAATAACCGCGACTTCAATTTTGCACCAGGAACTCCGGAAGCCGGCGATTTAGGCGCAGAGGGCTTGATCGTAATCGAAGCTTCGAAAAGTCCGATTCCGGGCGTACCATTACTGGTCGTTGCAAACGAAGTCAGCGGTACGACGACGGTTTTCCGCATCGATCGGGAGCGTTTGGTCGGTTCGAAGGCAATCAAAGGATTCCGTAAATAGTTTAATCGCCTTCTGTTTTAACACGTTGCAAAAATAACTAAACGATTCGTTATACTGTAAATCCAAGCTGCCTCTTTTTTTTGCGGCAAAGAGGCAGCTTGTCTATTTGGGCCGAGGCGATTAACCTACATAGAATTTCGACCACGGAATACACGAAAAACACGGAAATATTCGATCATAGTCTTCGTTCTTCAAATTTCGGTTTTGATTCCCCTCATCCAACGCAGAGTCTAATTATCATTATGTTATCGAAAACCCGTCATTGCGCAATGGATGACTGGCTTTTGAGTTACATGAGAGCCTCAAGCCAGCATTACTTATTTGGGTGATGGCTTCTTAATGACAAAAACTTAGAGCGTTGTAATCATTTATACTCATCGTAGATCAAAATTCGGCACCGAGGTGTCCGTCAAAAGACGCCGTGAATAGATCCCTGTAGGCTCTATGCCAGCTCCATGCTGGCAAAGCCTTTGCCGCACACCCCGGTGCCTCCTCAGGCACTGCCGAAATTTGAAGTGAGAAAGGTATAAGAAGTTATTTTGCGCTCTTTCTTTAGTGAATTTCGTGTGTTCCGTGGTTAAAATGTTTTTATAGTGTTATAGAAACAAACCGTTTAAGAAAATTTATAAACAATTCCTCGACGTACTCGACAAGTTCTATTAGATTGATACATTAATAGAAATGGAGCACACAAGTCCTCCCGCAGCGCAGCCTTTTCGTTTTTAATTTTAACTTCAGAACATATTTGTAAATGAATACCAAACATAGAGCACACCCCTGGCACGGCATACACCCGGGCGACGAAGCACCGAATATCGTTACCGCCTTTATCGAAATCGTCCCTTCGGACACAGTCAAGTACGAGATCGATAAAGTGAGCGGATTCCTTAAAATCGATAGGCCGCAAAAATTTTCCAATATGATTCCGACGCTTTACGGATTCATACCACAAACCTTTTGTGCGGAACAAGTAGCCGAATTTGCCGAACAGAAATCGAGTAGAGAGGTAATCGGAGGTGATGGCGACCCACTGGATATTTGTGTGTTGAGTGAGCGCAACGTATCGCATGGCGACATTCTTTTACAAGCGATACCCATCGGAGGATTTCGTATGTTAGACGGCGGAGAAGCTGACGATAAAATTATTGCCGTCATGAAAGGAGACACGTTTTACCGGCAGTGGAATGACGTGTCGGATTGTCCGGTATCCTATATTGATCGCTTGAAGCATTATTTTCTGACCTATAAACATCTCCCTGACGAAGCCAGTATTTGCGAAATCACACAAGTCTACGGTCGAGAGGAAGCTCACGAAGTAATCAGAAGATCATTAGCGGATTATCAAAGCCATTTCGGTTGCGACTCATAAATTTTCCTGATTAGCAAGTTTCTTCAGCTAAAGCCCAAAGATCAGCATATCCCTAGCAGGACGGGGTTCGTAAGCCAGCGAGTCAAGCGAAAAACGGCCAACCCACATCACGCTCTTTCCCAAGCTCCAGCTTGGGAAAGACACTCCGGAAGCTCTAGCTTCCTGAGACCGGCGCAACATTCGCTTATTCATAATCAGCCCCGATTCGCTCGTTCAATCGTCCTTGATTGTCGGGAAGCTAGAGCTCACTGCCATTAAGTTCAGGGAAACCCGTCATTCCGCCATGGATTGGTGGAATCCAGTGCCATGGATGGCAGGCTTTTGAGGCACATTCGAGCCTGAATGCCAACATTACTTATTCTGTGACGGCTTAACTTAATGGCAGTGGAAACTAGAGCTTCCTGAACAGGTTACACCCAAGCTGGAGCTCTCATCGTTATACATAAGTCAAAAATTACCCTTTTGCAACCTTAACCAATGAGACCTCGATACCATTTATTGTTACTTAACACTTTCGATTTCGAGATCGCGATCAGGGGATCGCTCCCACAGAGCGTCCTCCGCTCTCTGTGGGAGCGACGCCTTCGTCGCGACTATCGAAGCCAGTAACGCTCAAACACCAATAGCCTTTCCGGACAACACAACAATTTAGCCAGCAATTCCCAGTTTGAGCAGTTTCGCCGATTTTAGGGTGTGGGGTATGCCTGTCGAGGAACGCCGTAAACCCATCCATGGGGGCTTGGCGGCAGCTCGAACGCCAAGGATGGCGTGTAGTAGGGCAATGCAGGGCAGAAAAATGCTCCTGCATTTTCTGCATTCATTACATCCATGTAACTCAGCAATTGCCGAGGAGCAAAAATCTGCCCTGCTGCCGACATCCTCGCCAAGCATACCCCACACCCTTTTTGATCTCCAAATTGGGAATTGCTGTAATTTAGCGCTCGGTCGCTACTTTTTGCACAATTAGATATATTTATACTTATGTATAAAGACGAGAGCTGGAGCTTGGGTAACAGCATAATGAAGTTTTTGCGACTACGACCGGCCCCTGCGCGGACACTTGGCTTCCGCAAGCGGAAGCATCTTGTTAATCAGGTAAGTTTTTGCTACCTAATTTGGGCATCGGGTGCCCCGTTCGTTATTAGCGACTGGTAGAACTTTTGATGAATCCGCTTGAATTGGCCAAGGCTCCAATGGTTTCTTACATCGAACCGAGTATCTAAATTATGGCAAAGCGGGAGATTGAGCGTTTGAATCGGGACGGCCCCATTTCTGATTATCCGTTGAGAAGCACAGTCATCAGCAACTATGAACGCATCGAGCTCAACGCAGAGCTTTTGGTTTCGGACGATGCTTAATTTACGATTGTTAGAATGACGTTAGTAATGCCATTACACCCAGGGCGACGGGCTTTAGGCTTTATGCATTCATCTTTCTCGTCCTGCATTTTTTACGAGCTTTTGTAACGGTATTTCTTGACGATCACCGGAAACAGCGAAATCGCGGCCACTACAGTCAATGACAGGATGATGTCGAATCGGAATATTTCCTGTAGTGAAGTAATCTGTTCGAGCTTGTCGCCGCCGTTCGCATAAATGAACGAAGCCGGCGTAATGCCGGCTAGCGTGCTCGTCGCATATTTCCTGAAGGAAATTCGGGACAGGCCGGCCAAAATATTGATCAGAAAATAGGGTACGA
This sequence comes from Methylotuvimicrobium buryatense, assembly GCF_005931095.1. Lineage (GTDB taxonomy): Bacteria > Pseudomonadota > Gammaproteobacteria > Methylococcales > Methylomonadaceae > Methylotuvimicrobium > Methylotuvimicrobium buryatense. The sequence continues at coordinate 327,879 of NZ_CP035467.1, forward strand.
CCATAACTAACCGCAACGACAAGAAATAATAAAACCCGTTTGTCTCAATTTCATTCTCAATCGTTTGCAATTTATCGTAATAACGTTTTTCAAATAGATCCTTGAATGTGTAACGGCTGATTCCGAAGCCAACCAGGCACGCCAAAAGGGTTGCTCCGATGTTGTAAAACGCCCCCCAATAGAATCCGAAAAAGAAGCCGCCCAACACTTTCAGCGGGGCGGCCAGCGGAATCGGCGAATTGATAAAAAGCGTGCAGGCGACAAAAAACAACAGCACCGACAAACCATAATGGTCTTCGATGAAAACGCGCAGGTAGGCTTCATTGGTCTTGATATTGTCGAGCGTCAGGATACCGGCCATGTAAAAAGACATCAGGATGATCAGGCATATAATGGCCAACCATAACTTAACGTTTTTCATAGGCGAGCCTCAAAAGATTCGCGATATTTTTAGTGTCGAAACCATCAGCAAGCCTTGTATGATAATAATGAACGGCCATATATTCAGGCTTGCCGGAAAATTGCTGTAGATCAAAAAAAGAACCGGAAACAGTACGCCATTGACCGTAATCGGTACGCCTTCGAAACCTTGCGCTTCCGAAACGTTGTATCGGGCCAATCTGAACATGCCGCAGGTGATGAAAAATAACAACAAAACCGATACCCAGGGTGCCGGCGTTTGCAAGGCGTAAAAGAGAAACATCGGCGCGACGCCGAACGATATTAAATCTGACATTGAATCGATTTGTTTGCCGAACGAATTCTTCTGATGCATCAAGCCGGCAACTTTACCGTCCAAGATGTCGAAAATCACCGCGATGAATAATAAAGTCGCACCGAGCACTAAATTTCCTTCGATCGACATGATGATCGAAAGAATGCCGCAGGACAGATTCGCTACCGTGAAAATGTCCGCTAGTTTCAGATATTTGATTAGATACATGACCGCCCCGCTGAAATTAACCCCGATACGCGATCGTAAAAAGATATTGTGACAGGATGATGAAGCGATAACCATTTAGTCATCGCCGGCCGATCCCAGTTAAATCGAGAACAGTCATCGATTTGTCATATTATCGAGCCAATATAAGATTTCGGAATCGCAACACCGCAGCAATTCCCAATTTGGAGATCAAAAAGGGTGTGGGGTATGCTTGGCGAGGATGTCGGCAGCAGGGAGCTGCCGCCAAGCCCCATGGATGGGTTTACGGCGTTCCTCGACAGGCATACCCCACACCCTAAAATCGGCGAAACTGCTCAAACTGGGAATTGCTGGCAACACCGATACGAATTTTCCAACTTTAAAATTTGTGCTATGACCAACAATAATCTCGAGCATCATCTAAACTCCCGTCCGCTGGACACAATATTCAAAGAACATCTCGATAATTCCCTCGACTGTGCACAGGCATTGGGCCTGCTGTTTTCGAATTTGGACGAACGCGGTCTCCACATCGCTCAAGCAAAGATTCTGGAGGAAAAGGGAGACAAATTGACCGAGGAAGCGTTTCGCGCGCTCGAGCATTTGACCTACTCGGAGTACATTCGCATCACCGAGGAATTGATCAAACGCCTCGATGACATCGTCGATGGCCTCAACAATACCGCACGCCTGATTGATATCTGTCACCCCAAACAAATCGAAGACGCCGCGCATGCCATGCTCAAGGTAATACTATCGATGATCGACCGGCTCAGAATCGAAATCGGCGAGTATCCTAACAATGAATTGGCTAACGTCAGAGCGTGCTCCAAGGAACTCAAACACCATGAATCTAGCGCCGATAGCATCTATCACGACTGGCGTAAGAAACAACGCAGTCTTCTCGTAATGTCTTTGATCGACGAGAGCAATTGGACCGAAATTCTAGGTGTGCTCGAGGAAACGACTGATGCTGCCTATCATGCAGCGCTGTTATTCGAGCGCATTATCCGTTATCGCCAGAGAGCTTGAGCCGGGTTGGATCGTTGTTCATGAGGAGTTTTACTGACGATATAGAGCTATTCACTATTCGCAGAGAAAAAGATGATTTGATAATAAAACAAGACAAAAAGCCGGAAACCGATCATTCCGGGTTTTGCAAGCCTTCTACAGTCGAAATTATTGGCTTGTCCCCAAGCGTGTAAAGTAATTATCGGTATTAGTCTCTCGACGAGTTAGCTTATCTCGAAGTGCCGATCAGACCGAATTAGCAAGCGTTCAAGCGCTTTTTCAAGCACAGCAATCCCATCAGGCCGCTGCCTATCAGCCACACTGGGCTCGGTACAGGCACCTCGGCTACTTGCCCGGGACTGACTGCCCCCAGCGAAGTACTGAGAAGACTTGATGAAGTGGAGCTGAAGGCCGCTGAGGGTATCGAAGTGCCATGCGTTACCAGGAGATGGTCCGCATTCAGTATCCGACCGCTACGTTAAGGCTTGCTCGTTAATGAAGGTATTGGTGTCAAGGGTAGGGCTAGATTTTAATCCACCCAGTTCACTGTCGGTTTGGTTAAATCCAGTTTGCGGATTGTTTCCAGTCGAAGGTAAGCGCCATTGATTGCTGCCGAATTTTGATCTACGATGGGTATACTCCGTGTGACGATGTACGAAAAAGGCGCATCGGCATCAGCGCGATGCGCCTTGTCTTAAGATCGCTGATCTAGCGACCGAAACCGGCGCCTTTGACGATATCGACGCGGATTCGCTGGCCGGTGATACCGAAATCGTCGTCATTGATAAGAATCAATTCTTTTTGATTGGTCAAGCCCAGTCCTTCCAGCTTCTCGGCGAATTGCGGCTCGGCGCCGTCAAGCGAAGAAGCAATGAAGCGGAGTTTTTTTTCGACCGGTTTAACGCCTACCGCCGACAAATCCGGATATTGTTCAAGCGTTGGAATGGTCAGAGGGTCGTCCCATTCGGAACCCGCAATGTTGGTCGCGTCTTTCAGATCGATCTCGTACAACGCGGTTGCTTGGTCGGTGCGTTCGATCACCAGAAAACGCTCTTTATCGAGCCACATCATTTCGCTGATGCGCAGATCGCGTATCCGGTTGGCATCAGTCACACCGACATTTTGTAAGATACTGACCGGATCGAGCTGATAGACCCATTCGCCGATGACCTCGATCTTCGAACCTTTAGGATGTGCTTTCAGACGCGCTTTATAGAGGCGAATGTTCGGCGTATCACGCACTGATGTATTCGGGTTGTCGAGCGGGCTTTGTACGATGAAATACAGAAACCGGAAATCCGGCGAGACCGCCATTGATTCGATGCCGCGATTGATGCGGCGCTTGGCCAACAACTCCGGCAACGAGCCTTCGACCGGGTAGCCGGCAGGCAAGCCTTCAATCGGATGTGTGTACTCGTTCTCGGTACCGGCCGGCACGAAACGTTTCAGAATGCGTCCGTCCGATGCGACTTCGACAAAACCGGTAGCGTTCTCTTCGCCGATGAAAAACCGCCCGCCGAAATGAGGTAAGCGAACCAAGCCTTCGGCATCGATTGCGCCTGCATCTTGATCGAGCACGTTACCGGCGCCGTCGCGCGGTATCTCGGTCGTGCCGGTGATTTGCGGGTTCAACAAACCGCTGATCGGCGTGCCGTCAATATTGCGTAATGGAATGACTTTAAGCACTTTCAACAACCCGCTTTTTTCCATGCGCAGTTGATAGATACTGGGGGCGTAATCCGGACGTGGGTAGATACGCCCGACGCCGGCAGCGACTCCCCGCTGCGGATCGGCTGGACATGCAACTGCTGCGGTCAATCCCAATACCGAAGGCGCGGCATCGCAGGTAAAATTCGGTCCCCGGTCGCCGACCGTCCAAATGATGTTGGGGGCATCGCCCGGTCCTCGGTAACTGCCGCTGCCGGCACCGCCGAACAACGAAAGAGTTTGTCCTCCCGCCGGATGGGTGTAGTAACCCAAATCGAGCGATGGATCGTCGATTGCGGGCTCGAAAGAGGCCTTGATTTCAAGGGCCGATACGCCGGCAACCTGAACCAGGAGGCCCGCACCGATTAGTGATCGAATCATTTTTTTCATTTTGTCCTCAATTGTTATGGTTGATTTGATCGGGCTGACTGCAGTCAAACTCAACCGCTCGATTGCAGCCAGACGGACGCTTTCTTTTACTGCAACTGGTTATGTAAGTGCGAAAGTGTTTATACCACTGACGATAATCCGCCAGCGTTACGCAACCGTCATTGTTGTCGATGCTAACGCAAGCAGAGTCTGCTCTCGAATCGTTATAAAATGATGACGGTTCAAAGGCATTTTGATGAAAAGTAATACGCAATAGATACAAGCCATGAAGCATGCCGAAGGTTTTCGAAAAATGTATGGGGATTGCGCGGTTCTGAATAAGCAGGCTACGATCACGAAAAAATATACATCCCTGTACATAGAATTCCGGCAGTGAGGATAGAGTGGTTTGCTTGCTTATGGTAATGGTGTGGTGATCGACTGCGTTGAAAATTCGGACGGCGCTGGAAGTTTAACCGGTTCACCGTCTAGCGTTTGTTGTAAGTAGTCGATCAAACCTTGCACGTAATTAATGACGGTATCGGGGGGGGCATTTTAAGGCGGGTAAAAAAAACATGAAAAACAGTATAAACGGTATATACTGTTAATGAACTTGTCTTAAGGAGGCGTCATGAATACAACCAAGCCAAAATCAAAAAATTCGGCAATAGAATCAATTGAAACCGAAACCCCGCTTCCGGCAAAAAAAGCGCCTAAAAAACAGGCTGCTGCTAAATCAGCCGAATTTGCCGAGCCGGAAATTAACGTTAAAAAAGCTGAAAGCGAAGCTAAAAAGCCGCTCAAAAAGAAAAAAGCCGCCAAGTCCAAAGTGATCCGCGACAGTTTTTCGTTTCCTGAAGAGGATTACCAGAAAATTTCGGAGTTGAAGAAAACCTGCCTAACGGCCGGCGTTCATGTCAAAAAAGGTGAAATTCTTCGTGCCGGACTACATTTATTAACGAAATTGGACATTGATGGTCTAAAACAGGCTGTGGAGCAAGTCGAAAAAGTCAAAACCGGCCGGCCAAACGCTTCTGAATCTTAGCCGATAAGATCTATCGGATGGTTTTGGGCGTCTTCGTTAGCCATACCCCTCATCTTCATATACCTTTCACACTTCAAATTTCGGCAGTGCCAGAGGAGGCACCTGGGTGTCCGGTCGATTTTCGCTCCTGCAAAATCGACATTCACGCCATCCATGGCGCTGGCATAGAGACTACATGGACGTATTCACGGCGTCTTTTAGCGGACACCCAGGCGCCGAATTTTGATCTACGACGGGTATAAAGTTAGACAATTTTTGAGTATAGAGGGAGTAATTGGTTTTAACTGAATTGTCTTTTTTTCATGCTAGAGTTTTGGGATGCTGAATAAAAAACAATGCCATTGGCTGTCATGACCGGAGTTAAATTTCCTGAACTTGACCAATTAGAACGCATTATCGATCAACTCGGTACACGGGCTCAAACCGAGGTGATTTCGCGGATTCAATGCCGGGAGCTTGAATTTCCGATACATTGCATCAGCATCGGAGCGGCAGGGCCCGATGTGCCCGTTCTGGGTTTTTTCGGCGGTGTGCATGGACTCGAAAAAATCGGTTCCGAGGTGATCTTGTCCTACCTTCAAACCGTCGTTCAATTGCTGGATTGGGATCGTGAGTTGCTGACCCGCCTCGAGCAATTGCGATTGGTATTCGTGCCCATCGTAAATCCGGTCGGAGTTTATCTCGGTACTCGTTGTAATGGCAACGGCGTCGATTTAATGCGCAACTCACCCGTCGAGGGTCCGGGCAAACGCCGATTATATAGCGGGCATCGAATCTCGGCCCGACTGCCATGGTATCGAGGTAATAAAGTGAAAATGGAGCTGGAAGCGCAAGCTTTGTGTAACGTCGTTGAGCGCCACCTTTTCAACTCGCCCTTATCGATTGCGCTTGATTTACACTCGGGTTTCGGTGTTCGGGATCGCTTGTGGTTTCCGTACGCATCAAAAAAAACGCCTTTTACTTTTATTGCGGAAACCGTGGGCTTAAAGGAACGCTATGACCGTTGTTATCCGCATCATATTTACACGATTGAGCCGACTTGCAAAGAATACGTTATCAATGGCGATTTGTGGGATTACTTATTCGATGAGTTCGTTGAACGGTTTGGTACCGAACGGCTATTTCTTCCGTTTACGTTGGAGATGGGGTCTTGGATTTGGTTACGCAAAAACCCGATGCATCTCTTTCAGAAACACGGTTTGTTTCATCCGATCTTACCGCATCGCCGGGAGAGAATTCTAAGGCGGCACTTTATGCTGTTCGACTTTCTACAACGGAGTTTATTGTATCCGGAACATTGGGCAAAGCTCGATCAGCAACAAAAACAACATAATCAAAATAAGGCATTAGGTCTTTGGTATGGATGAGGTGCTCGGAAAACATTGGATTCTGCTTAGAGGCTTGGCTAGGGAGTCCGCGCATTGGGGCGATTTTGTACCGCTATTGCAAGATGCATTTCCGGCATCCCGGATCAGCTTGATCGATTTGCCGGGCACAGGTTGCTATTATCGAAAGGCCAGTCCATGTTCGATACGAGCGATAGTAGAAAGTGTTCGTGGTGATGCACTCGCGAAAGGCTGGCTGGAAAAGCCTGTCTCAATTCTGGGACTTTCACTCGGCGCGATGGTTGCCTGGGAATGGTTGAGTCGTCATCCTGAAGACATTGCGGGCGAGGTTTTGATGAATACCAGCTTTGCCGATCTAAGTCCATTTTATATGCGCTTACGTCGGCAAAGTTATCGCGATTTTGCAGAATTGGCGATGACGCGCGATATTTTTCGACGAGAATCCCGCATTGTTCGTTTGGTTAGTAATCGTAAAGATCGGTATGAGGCGACAATCGAGGAATGGTCGCGGATACAAAAAGCACGGCCTGTATCTACTAAAAATGCTTTACGGCAGATTGTTGCGGCAGCCACTTATAAGCCGAGTCATAGCAAGCCGCAACAGCCGGTTTTGTTATTGAACGGGCAGGGCGATCGTCTGGTATCGCCGGCATGCTCTGAAGCTATTCATAAAAAATGGCGTATTGAACTGCGTGCCCATCCCTGGGCAGGCCATGATTTGACTCTCGATGACGGCGGATGGGTGGCGACGCAAATACAGGATTGGGTGTCTCAAAGAACGTCGTGCATCGACAGAGATCCCGAGCAACTATACTCATCGTAGATCAAAATTCGTCACCGGGTGTTCGTCAAAGGACGCCGTGAATACGTCCATGTAGGCTCTATGCCAGCGCCTTGCTGGCAAAGCCTTTGCCGCACACCCCGGTGCCTCCTCAGGCGCTGCCGAAATTTGAAGTACGAAAGGCATAGTTCAATAACTTGCTATGTGCTATGAGCATGTATAGAGCATTCACTCACCCAAGAGGTTAGCGAGAACGATTAGGTAATGTCTTGAAATTCTTCAGGAACCTCGATTTCTTGATGGTTAAGCTGCCAAATTTAGGATCATGAGCAATGACTAGGCATAGACATCGATGCCGTCCTTGGCTGCGGACGTCGACTCGATCAACTTTACTACGGCTTCGCCTTCCGCTTCTTGTTGATCTTGAATTTTATTGAGTACCGCGACATTGGCATCGAGTGCGGTTTGCTGTACGGACATTCGGGTGGCTAGATTGGCTAAGCCCGAGACGGAATCTACCATGACATACTCCTCTTTTTTATTTAATCGCAAACGGGTTATCGGCAAGACCTCACGTTACTTGAGATGCGGCGTGTTTCGATTTTATGAGAAGGACTAATTATGGTTATGGCTCTCAGGTATGTATTGAAAACCGGAATGGTAGCGCCGCATTTCTATCGCAAGGAGCATTAAAAGGGGCCCCTATAAAGCGGCGCTGAAAAGGGAGAGAAACGTTGGAATTGTTATCCGATATAACGATGCTACTTAGTTAAAAAGCTATTTTTTTTGGAAATAATAAATGTCGCCGTATTTACCTTTGAGAGTCATGCTTTTTTCATCTTTTTCGATCAGGGAAAAAGTATCGAAGCGATCGGAGCGGCCTAATAGGGCAATTTTGAGTTTGCCGTCCTCTATTTCATACTTTACCGGCAATTGGTCATAGTATGAGCCCTCTCGAGGGATATTCGTTATAGTGACTTTTCCGTCATTAAAAGCCCAAGTATCTTCGCGTTTTATCGTTTCTTTGGTATCGAGTGACTTTTTAGTGTATTCCAATCTCCATTTTCCTTGAACGTCTTGTATCGATTCGAAGGCGGCTTCAGCCCACGCATGGCCTGTAATAGCCATTAAACCTAATAAAGCTGCAAATTTTATAATTTTCATAGTTTTACCTCTGTGTTAAATAAGCGGATTCATTGTACGCGCGTGCAGAAGGAAAGTATCTCGAAATATTTCGAATGCGATATGCTTTCGAATAGGCCCGCCAAAAAAGCAATGGTTGGTTAAATCCGCGAATTCATTTACAAGCTACCATTTTGAATAAATTTAACTACAATCAATTCCACGCATGCCTCCTTTTCGATTAAAGAGGCGAAGGTGGGGTTTAATGTAAATAGTCTCACGCGCTTTTTTTTCTTATCAGGAGCCGGCATATCTGTGCTCCGATACCGATATAAACCGTCTTAGGAATATGCAGAAATTTACTTCTACAAGTTTTAGGCATTGTGATGGTTCGGCGACTCGTTTGATAGGACGCCGTGAATACATCCATGTAAGCTCGGCGGCTATTTCTGCCGCCGACGCCCTTCAATCGAGCCACCGAACCCCCTCTCAGCATTTGTCGAAGTTATTTCATGCTCGTTCCTTATTTTGGATAATCAATGCAGGGATATGAAATTGTAAATATCTGGCTTATCGGCGGCATTATTCTCATGCTGCTGGAAATTTTGTTGCCCGGCGGGATAGTATTTTTTCTAGGTCTCGGCGCCGTTCTGGTTTCCGCTTTGCTATACGCCGGTTTGATAGAAGGCTGGTTACAAGCTTTTACCGTTTGGTTTATCGGCTCCCTAACGTTGGTCTTCGGATTGCGTGGGGTCGCCCAAAAATTCATTCCCGCACAAGTCGAACAGGGCAAGACCGATGAAGATCTGGACGCCTACGATGCAATTGCTAAAGTCTGCGAGGCTATACCCGCAGGCGGCGAGGGGCGCATTGCGTTTCGCGGAAGTACTTGGAAAGCAAGAAGCTATCGTAATGACCAAAATTTGGACGTTGGGGCCGAGGTGCGCATTATTTTTCGCGAAAATCTGGTGTGGGTGGTTGATGCCATCGAAACCAATAAAACCATGAACGAAACCGACTCGAATAATAACTCAATAAAATAGGAGTACGTTATGCTTACTACCCTTACGATATTCGTCATATTGGCCGGTATCATTTTTTGGAAGCTGTTGATTATCGTTCCGATGCGGCAATCTTGTGTCTTGGAGCGATTAGGCAATTTTCGATGCGTTCTGGAGCCCGGTTATCATGTTGTCGTGCCCTTTTTGGACAAGGTAGCCTATCGTCATGAGATTCGTGAGCAAGTGTTCGATATTCCGGCGCAAAGCTGCATCACCCGAGACAATATCCAGGTTGCGGTCGACGGTATCGTCTATTTGAAAGTCATGGATGCCAAACGGGCCAGTTACGGAATCGGCGATTATCAGATGGCCAGCGTTAATTTGGCGCAAACGACGATGCGTTCCGAAATCGGTAAGCTGACGCTCGGCGATACCTTTTATGAGCGCGATAAATTGAATGAAGCGATTGTACGAGAAATCGACAAAGCCTCGGACCCTTGGGGCATCAAGGTTATGCGTTACGAAATCAAAAATATTTCACCTTCTGCACAAGTGGTGCATACCTTGGAAAAGCAAATGGAGGCCGAACGCGAAAAGCGTGCGGAAATCACTTTGGCCATGGCGGAAAAAGAATCGAAAATTCTGATATCGGAAGGTCATCGTCAGGAGGCGATCAATATTTCCGAAGGCCAGAAACAAAAACGCATCAATGAGGCCTTAGGGCGCGCGAGTGAAATTGGGATACTAGCTGAAGCCTCCGCCGAGGGCTTGCAGAAAGTCGCGGCAGCCATCAAGAAGCCGGGCGGCGATATGGCGGTAAAAATGCGTTTGGTCGAGGATTTTATCGATCGAACAGGCGAGGTCATGAAAGGGGCCAACGTATCTGTGTTGCCTACCGATCTTGCTCACATCAAAGGTCTGCTGTCGGCGCTTAATCAAAACCTGCCGGTCGCTAAAATGGGAGCAAACAAATGAATAACGAAGTTAGTCCAATCGATTTGTTTAATTTTGCCGTATGGGGCATCATTTTTCTTGTCATCATTACACAGTTATTTCGCTCCATACGCATCGTTTCCACGCGCACCGCTCTGATTGTAGAGCGTTTAGGCAAGTATAAGGCTACATTGGGGCCCGGTTTTCATGTGTTGATCCCGTTTATCGATGTCGTGACCGCGATACAGGACTTGCGTGAAGAAACCATCGATGTTCCGCCGCAAGAATGTTTTTCCAAGGACGAGGTGCAGGTCGAAGTCGACGGCGTTATCTATATGTCGGTTTCCGACCCTATCAAAGCGACTTATGGCGTGACCGATTATCGGTTTGCCGCGATGCAGTTGGCGCAGACCACAACCCGTTCGGTGATCGGTACGTTGGAGTTGGACAAAACTTTCGAAGAGCGCGACATGATCAGTCAAGCGGTGGTGGATACGCTCAATGCCGCGGGTGAAACCTGGGGCGTGCATGTGCATCGTTACGAAATTAAGAATATCAAACCGCCGAGCACGGTTCAGTGTGCGATGGAAAAACAAGTGACCGCCGAGCGGGAAAAGCGGGCTATTTTGGCCAGAGCCGAAGGCGACAAGCAAAGCCGAATCAACACGTCCGAAGGTACGATGCGCGAACTGATCAATTTGTCGGAAGGCGAACGCCAACGCTTGGTCAACGAAGCCGAAGGTAGGGCGTCCGAAATTTTGGCCTTGGCGACCGCGACGGCCGAATCCATCGAGAAAATCGGTAATGCAGTCGTCCAGCCCGGCGGCGAGGAAGCCATTAAACTCAATTTATCGGAAAAATTTATCAATAATATCGCGCATTTGGCCGATGCTGAGACTTCGGTGATCTTTCCTGCCGATTTGACTAATTTGAACCAACTGTTGGAAGCGCTCGATTTACATATTGATCGTAAGGCAAGTGTATGATGGGTTGACTTCTTAGATGAACTTACACCTGCGGGACGGGTTATTTAACCCGTCCCTAACGTTTCGGTTTGGCCTAAGCGTTTCGGCTTGCTTCGGACACGGTTGCAAACCGCGTCCTGCCAAAGCTTAAGGCATTCAATTGCACTTTTAGGATGGCGGGTTGACTTCTTAGATGAACTTGTTTCGTGTACTCCCCTCAATCAAGTCGTTGCGAATGCTCGTCGGCGCTTGCCTGTTGTTATCGCTGTTTGTCGGTATAGGCGGCTTGGCGCACGGAAAAAAACCGAATGACTCAGCGGCTCCCGTATACCTGGTAAACATAGATGCCGTAATCAATCCGGGTACGGCCGCCCTGCTCGAGCATGCAATCGAAACAGCAGAAGCTTATTCCGCAGCTGCGTTGATTCTACGAATCAATACCCCGGGCGGCTTACTGAGTAGCACGCGAGACATGGTTCGCGCAATTTCGGAGTCTAAGGTGCCGGTCATCGGTTACGTGGGTCCTGCCGGCGCCAGCGCGACATCGGCCGGTGCATTTATTTTGCTGTCCACGCACCTTGCGGTGATGAATTCCGGTACGAATGTCGGGGCCGCATCGCCGGTTGCGGGCGATGGCGGCGAGATACAAGGTACCATGGCAAAGAAAATCATGAGCGATACCCGGGCTTTCATGCGGGGTATCGCCAAGCATCGCAATCGCAATGCGGATATTGCCGAACGTTTCGTTTCCGAAGCCGAAAGCCTATCCGCCGACGAAGCCTTGGAAGCCAATGTGGTCGATCTGGTGGTGCCGGGATTTTCTGATCTGATAAAAGCCGTTGACGGAGGTGAAATTCAATTTCAAGGCCAATTGCTTAAACTGGCTCTCTCGGATAAAGAAATTCGCCAGATTACGCCGCGGTTTATCGATCATATTTTGGGGCTAGTCGCGCATCCGCAGATCGCGCACATGTTGATTTCTGTGGGCCTACTCGCGATTTTTATCGAAATGCTCGCTCCGGGCCTAACTCTTCCCGGTATCCTTGGCACGATCGCGCTAGTTCTGGGCTTGGTCGGCATGCAAGCCTTACCCGTTAATCTTGGTTTTCTAGTGCTGTTATTGTTCGGTATTGCGTTGATGATCGCCGAATATTTCGTTGCCGGCTTCGGCGTGCTGGGTATCGGCGGAGCGATCGCCTTCGTGCTGGGTAGTTTGAATCTATTCGACGGCCCCATCCCGGCCGATCAGAGCAACACGATATTGTCGGTGAGTATCGCTGTGAGTGCAGCAATGCTGCTCGCTACGTTGCTTATTACCGGCAGCTTTATTTTCGGTTCGCGCCAAAAGGGCTTGAAAGGCAAAATCGGGGAAGCAATGGTCGATTTCGATAGCAACGGCTATGTGCTGATCGATCAACAACGATTCTCTGCCGATACGCTCGAACCGCTGCGTCACGGCGATCGGATCGAGGTTGTTAAAATTGATCGGAACGACCGCTTGCTGGTTAAAAAAGCACAGCAAAATTTGCCCCGCACGACAGACGAATCGGACAATGAAGTCAAGCAGACGGTCGCCGAGTCCCGTAGCATGATTCGGCGAATCGAACAGGCCGGCAATCGAATTCATAATCACGAATTCAAAAATCGGATAGAGCGTATTTGTATGATTGCCGACAGTATTTTGAGCGAAATCGAAGCCGACCCGCGAGATATTCGCAAAGCTCGAAAATTTCTGAACGTTTATCTCGATGGAGCGATGCAAGTCACCGAAGGCTATGCCAAAACGCACAGCCATATCCAATCCGGGCAATTGACACAGAATTTTCGTAATGTACTCGAAACAATTGAAGCGACCTTCCTGGAACAGCAACAAAAATTATTTGAAGATGACCTATTCGATCTTGATGTCAAAATTGAAGTATTAACCGCGCAACTTAAGCGGGAAGGTATTCGTTGATGCCGATCCTATCGTTTCCGCGCTCCAGCGTGGGAACAACAATTGCCGGGGGACTGAATGGTTACAATTTCGACAGCATTCATTACCCCTGGTTTTCTCTCTAACAGAGTACGTAAAAAGGTTTTCATCATTAATTCCTCTCATCGCCATCCAAGAAAAATATCTTGGTCCTCTCCATCCCAAGATTGATGGGATAATTGAACGACAATATGTTTCGGTTTATTCTGAAACCAGTAAGAGACCTTGTCGCTCTATGTCAAGTATAATAATCCGTCAAGTATAATAATTCCACTGGATACCGCAACGGACGCTCGGCTGGTTATACCTATCGTAATTCAAATTACGGCATTAACGGATGGACCTGCCATAGAGCCGACACGGATATATCATTGTCTTTTGACTATGATGACAACCCTTTCGAACCTTATAAAAAGCACGTAGGAGCAGGCGCACGATGACTGTTGAACTTATGATTAACTTTGCGGTGCAGTTTCTTGGAACCGTGGCAGTAGTATTCCTGGCCTATCGTTCCTTCCAAAAACGTCGGATTCAATTAGGCGCAGAACCGACGCTTCCGCAATATTTTATCCGCAGAAGCACCTATTGGTTAGGGGTTGCGTCGTACTGCGCGTTCATGGCGGCTCTATATTTATTACTGACTTTCCAGTGGTTGCCATTGGAGCCTTTGGTAACACTTATCGTTAAGAACCTTCGTTCTCGAGAGTTAGTGGATCTTCTGAATGGCTTGGACGGTACTACGATCGTACCGTTGATTGCCGCTGGGCTATTTCTATTTTTTATCGCTTGGGAAAGCAAAATTAATCCTTTGCTGATTTTGAGAGATAGCATACATGATGCTTTTGCCATCCCAACTAAGGCGGTAGAAGTTTATAACGCTCTAGTCACCTCAAGATTGTCGGCGGTTGACGAGAAACTGAAAGAGCAAATTGCCAATCGATTGTTAGTGTCGAGCATCGACCCCGGGGACTTTGACATGTCCAGTGCCACGGTCGAATATAAATGGGCTCATAATTGCCTGCTGTTTGATCGGATACAATATTATGCGAATCAGTCGTCTTTTCGTCGACTGTTCAACGAACCGTCTCTGAAATGGGGGGAAATTTGTATCTCCTATAACGCCATGTCGGAAAAAGTGGCAGTTTGGAAGGAAGCGGAGCCGCATTACACCAAGACAGTCAATTTGATCAAAGAGTTGGATCAACTCACCGGTTTATTGTGCCGCATGCTTGCCTCCTTGATTGTGTTCGGTAGCGCTAGCGAAAACGATATTTGGACAACCGTGAAGCAACTCGGTGGAAATGTTCACGAAGCCCGCTTGAAACACACCTATAAGTATATTCTGATTTTCATGGCGGCCTCCGCTATCGGAGTCATATTAGGCCGAGAAATTTCGGTTTCGTTACATAATGCTTTCCTGTTTCCGGATAAGCCTTTGGCCCATTTTAGCTATACAACGCTTCGTTGGATGGCTTATGTCATGCCGATGTATGTCCTTCCTTTAGCGTTGATCTTCGTTTTGCGGACGCTTGTCTTCAGCCGCCAGCGGGAGCAATACGATCGCTATTACGGGTTTTATATGACGATGATGATCATGGGCTTCGTTGTTAGTACCACGGTCTCGACACTGGTACTCGAGTTAACCTTCTACCGCAGAGAGTATTTCTTTTTTTGGGAAAGCTTTTTTGATCATATGCGTTGGGGAATCCTGCCGGCGCTGATATGCGGCTTTGTGGCTTATCGCATGGACACTCCGGTGACCGAATCGGAAACGCTAGGTAAATGCCTACTAGACGCGACGTTGCGATTTCTAGGATGGGGGGCGGTCGCCGTTATAATCATGCTTTATGCGACCGACGACTTGGGCATGCAAGAGTCGAATCTGCGTTTTACTGTAGTCGGTACGGCTTTCTTCGTAGTTGGTCTGCTTGGAGCCACGGCCCGTTTTAAAACCGCGCGTATCGACGATTAGGCGATTACCGTAAATAGACCGATAGTACTTAAATTTCAGTATTAGTGAAAGGGGTGTCGGGGTGTCGGGGTGTTAGGCGGATTTTTGCTCCTGCAAAATCTGCCCTGCTGCCGACATCCTCGCTAGCCACTCCCCATAACTTCATATGGTTATCCATTTTTTGAGTATAAAGGGACTGGTTGTCTCAGGCGTTCATTTCTTGGGCGGCGTCCAATAGTTCTTCAATAAAATGCCGGCTGTAGGCGGGTAAATAATTCTGTCGCAAGTAAGCAATTTTGGTCATCGAGCTGGGTATGAGTCCGGGCAAATTTCGGACGACCAAATCAGTATCGGCTATCGGATCATAGGCCATACTGGCGATCAAGCCGACACCCAATCCCAAACGCACATAAGTTTTAATGATATCGGTATCGGCTGCCGCCAGCACCACATCCATTTGCAATTCCCGGTCGTTAAAGGCCTTCTCGATATTGGAACGGCCTGTAAAGCCGAGCGAGTAGGTGAGAATGGGAAACGAGGCCAAGCGTTCCAAGGTCAAGTCCCCGCTAGCCAGCGGATGTTCTTTCGGGATGACGACGGCATGGTGCCATTCGTAACAGGGATTGATGATCAAGGTTTCATCTTCGGCGACCTTTTCGGTGCAAATGGCCAGATCGGCCTGATCGTTATGCAGAAAGTCGATCAGGTGGTCGGGCGAGGACTGCACGATATAAACCTTGACGCCGGGATATTTGGCGCGGAAGCGTTGTATCGGCTTCGGTAAAAAGTATTTTGCCTGGGTATGCGTCGTCGCGACATGCAAAATTCCGCTGTCGCCATTGCGGTATTCCGAGGCGAGCGATTTGATATTTTTTTTGGCTTGTTGAATGGTTGATGCCTGCGCCAATACCTTTTGTCCCAGTTCGGTCAGACCGGTCAGTTTTTTGCCGTTTCTTGTCAATAAAGGCGAGCCCAATTCCTCCTCGAATAAATGTAATTGCCGGCTAACCGCAGACTGGACGATATGCATGCTGTCGGCGGCCTTGGAGAGGTTGAAACCGTTTTCATGCAGAGTGCGAAGTAATTCAATCTGGCTGAGATTCATGAGATGCGATGGCCTGAAGCGTTTTTAATATCTAATTTTTAGAAGTATAAATCGAATTATATCGTTTTAATAATCAAAGAAATCCCGCTATTCTGAACCCAACAAATGGCCAGAGCCGTTTCGTTAGCGCGATTGAACGGATTCGTATTGAACTCCTCCTTAAATCATAGGGATATTTGTCAGGCGGAAAAACATCTCCGCCTGTTTTTTTCGCTACCTGAACAGAGCAAAGCCTAAGTACAACAAGGAGCAGGATAATGCCATTAGAACAACTCGTCGAACACTTCAATGACCGCCTTGAATGGGAGCATCATACCAATTTCCGTCCCTTCTTTTTAAAAGAAGGAGTCGTGCATGGTTTATTCGGTCCCATTCATATCACTACTGAACTGGCGCCTCTGCGCGAAACGCGGAAACCCTCAACGATAGCAGGCTATATTGCCAAGCTTAATGTCAGCACTTCCGAAATTCCGCATCTGCAAAGCCATGAATTGGATTTGATTATATCGCTGCCTGCACGGCAATCAATTTGTCCCGATTCCATAGTCGATTTTGATCGTTTAGCTCGTACCGTTCATATGCTCAATTTTTTGCCGATTTCCCATGAGCCGTTTTTTTTGCAACTAGAGGTCGATCCTAGGCATATTCTCGGCGTCAAGAAAGATCATGGAGCGTATTTTCAAGAAGTTATCGGGAAATGCGGTTTGGAGCCCAATAACATCGTAATTACTTTGAGTGTAAGCAGCGTCTATGCCAATTATTACGAAGTCTTGCTGAAGGGGCTTGAAAACTACCGGCAGCGCGGTTATCGAGTGGCCCTTAAATTTGATTACAACGGTTTGAGTGGTTCGGCTTTAGAGCTGATTACGGCCTTATCGCCAGATAATGTCGGTCTGTCGGCCAAGGATCTTGGCAGGATTCAAGACAATCAATTACCGCACAAACTGCATCGCTTGCACAAACTGACGGATTCGGTCGGTGGGCAAACAGCGTTGCTTGATATCGAGGATGCCAATATCAAGGCTTTGGCTCGTACGATTGGATTCAATTGGGTGCAAGGCGCTTATTACGAACAATCGGTTTCTTTGAACAAAGACACATTTTCTCGCCTTTCGGGAGTTGCATGATGAAAATTAAAATAGTAACCATACCGGGCTTTCATGGTAGTGACGATAAGCATTGGCAGAGCTGGTTGGAACGGCAGCTGCCTAACAGCGAGCGCGTTGGCGGTATCGATTGGGAACTGCCGCAAATTTTGACGTGGGCCAACGCTATCGAAAAGCATATCGATGCGACGCCCAACCGAGTGATTCTGGTCGCGCACAGTTTCGGCTGTCTGGCTAGCGCTTTGGTAGCATCACGTCTTCCTGAAAAAGTAGCCGGTTTGATCTTGGTCGCGCCGGCGTCGCCGCAGCGCTTTTCTATGACGGGGCCGATAGCTGTCGACTCGAGACCTCAAAACGATATTTCCGGTTTTTTGCCGAATCGACGACTCGATACATTGGGCTTGTTGGTAGCCAGTCAAAACGATCCCTGGATGCAATTCAGTCAGGCCGAACAATTCAGTCGTCAATGGGGTTTGACGCTTTATGACGCTGGCAATGCGGGCCACATCAACAGCGAGGCCGGCTATGGCGAGTGGCCGTTGATAGTGGAATGGGTCACGTCACTGCAAGTTTTGCTTGAAAGCGCTATGGTCAATTTATCGATTCAACTACCGAAAAAACTGATGTTTTCATCATCGCCCTATTCCGCCTAAGGAAAGGCTGCTTCTTTCTCAATAAAGCTTCCAACCGGAGCAATCCTTTGACAAAGGATTGCGATGCAAACCCTGCCATGCTTACTATCTTAGCCATGTTTCCTCAATGGCGTTTATTCTAAATTCGGCAGTTTAACCATGAAGCGCATGAAGTCTTTCAACGGCTTGTCCTAAAATTTCGAATAACCTTTTAGGGGGCAAAAATGATTTGCATAGACAGAATAAGCTATTGAGTTAACTTCTTATTCTTCATGATCTTCATGGTGAAATGCTTTTTCTAGGATCGAATAGTTGAACTCGCCATCTATTCGTTCAGTTAAACCAATGCGCATGTTTAATATGCAACGACAGCCGGTCGCCTTTTTGCAAAGCCAGTTCGCGAAATTGCTCGTTCGGCATTTCCGCAAAGATTGTCGTTGCCTTACCGTTAGTTCCGTCCTTGCTCAATTCCAGTCGGATGATAGCTCCTAGGTGTTGCCAATCTTTTAGGTAAACGGGGGAATTGGCGGGATCTTGCGGTTTTTCGACTTGGATATTGTGTGGACGCACGTGGGCGACGATTCCTTTCGGGTCGTCTATGATGATTCCGGCACCGGCGAGCCATGAACTGTCGTCTTTCTCCAGCTGAAAAACATTGGTATGACCGATGAAGCGAGACACGAAATCGTTGTTCGGACTGTCGTAAATCTCGCTGGGCGAGCCTTTTTGTTCGATCTTGCCGTGATTGAGCACGACAATCTGGCTTGCGACTTCCATTGCTTCTTCCTGGTCGTGCGTCACGAAAATGCTGGTGACGTTCAGCTCATGATGCAAATGCCGCAGCCACAGGCGCAAGTCCTTGCGCACACTGGCGTCGAGCGCGCCGAACGGCTCGTCCAGCAACAACACCGACGGTTCGACCGCCAAGGCGCGGGCCAATGCGATGCGTTGGCGTTGACCGCCGGATAGTTGATCGGGAAAACGGTCGGCCAACCAGTCCAATTGCACCAGATTGAGAAGCGCATGCACTTTTTCCTGGATTTTGGTTTCGCTAGGACGTTCCTTTCTCGGTTTGACCCTGAGACCGAAGGCGATATTGTCGAATACCGTCATGTGCCGGAATAGCGCGTAATGTTGAAAAACAAAGCCGATTTGCCGGTTTTTGACCGGTTGGTCGGTGACATCGCTGCCGTTCAATAAAACCTGTCCTCGATCCGCTTGTTCCAGTCCGGCGATGATGCGTAGTAAGGTGGTCTTGCCACAGCCGGACGGCCCCAGTAAGGCGACCAATTCGCCTTCGGGGATTTCCAGGTTGATATTGTCCAGAGCAGCGAAATTGCCGAAGCGTTTGCCGATATTGTTTAAAGTAATGCTCATAGTGATGCTCTCGTTCAATTTGTTTATGTAGGTGGGGTTGAACAACGTGAAACCCAGCTTAATGGTTTTTCAAATGGTTCCCACGCTCTGTGTCACTGGCATTAAGTTAAGGTAAGTCCGTCATTCCGCCATGGACTGCCGGAATCCAGTGCCATGGATGGCAAGCTTTTGAGGCACAGTAGAGCCTGAATGCAAGCATTACTTCTCTCTGTGACGGCTTCACTTAATGGCAGTGACGCGGAGCTTGGGAGTGATGAAAGCAGTTTATACCGCCTTCCTATCCTGCTTTTGCCGCCATTCCAAATAGGTTTTCACAATCAAGGTAACCACCGCCAAGCCTGCCAGCAGCGAGGCGCTGGCGAACGAGCCGACGAAGTCGTATTCGTTGTAGGTAATTTCGACATGCAGCGGCAGAGTATTGGTCAGCCCTCGAATATGGCCGGAAACCACCGACACCGCGCCGAACTCGCCCATCGCCCGGGCATTACAGAGTAGTACGCCGTACAGCAGCCCCCATTTGATATTGGGAAGGGTAACTTTAAAAAAAGTTTGCCAACCGCTGGCGCCCAGCGATAAAGCGGCTTCTTCCTCTTCATGCCCCATTTCCTGCATCAATGGGATCAACTCGCGGGCGACGAACGGAAAGGTCACGAACAAAGTCGCTAGAATGATGCCGGGCACCGCGAAGATGACCTTGATATCGTATTCGGACAGCCATGGGCCTAGCCAGCCTTGAGCGCCGAATACCAGCACGAAGATCAAACCGGCGATGACCGGCGACACCGAGAACGGCAGGTCGATCAGCGTGATCAATAAACTTTTACCGCGAAACTCGAAACGGGCGATGGCCCACGCCGCGCAAATGCCGAAAAAAGTTGTTAGCGGCACGGTCACTGCGGCGGTCAACAGTGTCAGCCGTATTGCCGCTAGGGTGTCGGGGTGAGCCAGGCTGTCGCTGTATGCCGTCCAGCCTTTGCTGAAGGCTTCGATCAGTACGGTCGCCAGCGGCAGGATCAAGAACAGCCCGATAATCGCCAAGGTTACGCCTATCAGTCCAAAGCGAACCCAGCCCGGATCGTTTAGCGCGATCGGTTTAGGTTGGTATGCATGAGTTGCAGTCACTGTATTCATTTGAGCGTCTCTCAGAGTTGGCCGCTGCGGCGGCGTACCCACCATTGCAGCGCGTTGACCAGTAATAACAATAAAAACGAAATGACCAGCATGGTCAGTCCGATCGCGGTCGCGCCGGCATAGTCGTATTGCTCCAGCTTCGTGATGATCAGCAGCGGCACGATTTCGGACACATAAGGCATGTTGCCGGCGATGAAAATGACCGAGCCGTACTCGCCGACTCCGCGCGCGAAGGCCAGTGCGAAACCGGTCAGTGTTGCCGGCAGGATATTGGGCAGAATGATTCGGATGAAAGTCTGCAGACGATTGGCGCCTAGGCTCGCGGCCGCTTCCTCCATTGCCGTGTCGAATTCCTGCAGCACCGGTTCGACTGTACGCACGACAAACGGTAGTCCGATAAAAATCAGCGCAAACACGATACCAAGGGGCTTATAGGCGATTTGCACGCCCAGCGTGTCCATGACGATACGACCGATCCAGCCATTAGGCTCGTAGATCGCCGCCAACACGATGCCGGCAACGGCGGTGGGCAGCGCGAACGGCAGATCGATCAAGGCGTCGAATAGGCGCTTGCCGGGAAACGGATAGCGCACCAGGGTCCAGGCGATGATAAAGCCGAACAGCGCGGCGATACCGGCCGCAATCAACGCTGAAACAAAACTGACCCGGAACGAAGCCTGAACCCGGGCATTGGTCAGTATGTCCCCGTATTGATCCAGGCTGAGCTGCATACTTTTGAACACCAGTGCACTCAAGGGAATCAGCACGATCAACGCCAGATAAAACAGCGTAAACCCGAGTGTGGGGCGAAACCCCGGCATAATATGGCTTTGTGGCATTTCGGTAGCCTTTAATAAATTGCAAAAAACAGCGGTGTGATATCTCTCATCCGTTCTTTGTGACGATAAAGCGGTCGGGTATTGCTGTTTCCCAAACTCCGGTTTGGGAAACCATTTCCGCAAGCTCTAGCATTCCCACGCAGAACACTCATCGTTAGACATAAATCGTGTATTACCGTCATGCCATCATAGCTAATGTGGGCTCGATACCATTTATAGTCTCCTAACTTTCCCGGCTTCGAAATCGCGATCAGGGGATCGCTCCCACAGAACATTCGGAACCCTTGTGGGAGCGACGCCTTCGTCGCGATTATCGAAGCCACTGACTTTCAATATCCGCAGATTTATCAAACAGCACTATCCCCAGATATTCGATAATCTTTGTTCAGCACGTTTGTTTCTGGTTCCCACGGTCTCCCCGTGGGAATCCATAATTTGGTTGTCGAGGTAATAGCGGTATGCATTCCCAGGCTGGAGCGGAGGGGATGAGGAAAAACTCTGCGCCTCCGTGCGAGAACTTTCTGGTCTCCAAGATCCTCCGTGTGAGCGATGTGGATATTACGGTGCATAGATTTGATCGAAGGTGCCGCCGTCATCGAAGTGCTCGGCCTGTGCCTTATGCCAGCCGCCGAAGAATTCATCCACGGAAAGCCGTTCCAATTTCGGGAAGCGCTCCAAATCTTTTGGGTCGGCGTGTTCCGGTTGGAATGGGCGGTAATAATATCGGGCCGCCAGTTTTTGCCCGACCGGCGAGTACAAGTAATTCAAATAAGCTTCAGCCAAGTCACGGGTACCGCGTTTCTCGACGGTCTTGTCCACGACCGTGACCGGTGTTTCAGCCAAAATGCTGATCGGCGGCACGACGATTTCGAATTGATCGGTGCCGTATTGATCGATAGCCAGAAAGGCTTCGTTTTCCCAGGCCAGCAAGACATCGCCGATGCGGCGTTGTACGAAGGTGGTCGTCGAGCCGCGCGCGCCGGAATCCAGAATCGGTACGTTTTTAAACAGTTTGTTGACGAAATCCTTGGCGGCCTCCGGGTTACCGTATTTTTTTTCAGCGAAGGCCCAGGCGGCTAGATAGTTGTAACGGGCGCCGCCGGAAGTTTTCGGGTTCGGCGTAATCACGGCAACGCCGTCCTTGATTAAATCGTCCCAATCCTTGATGCCTTTGGGGTTGCCCTTGCGCACCAGAAATACGATCGTCGAGGTATAGGGCGCGCTATTGTTCGGCAGGCGCTTTTGCCAGTCTTTATCGAGCTTCCCGGAAATTTCGGCAATCTGGTCGATGTCGTACGACAAGGCCAGCGTCAACACATCGCCTTCCAAACCGTCGATGACCGCGCGCGCCTGTTTGCCTGCGCCGCCGTGCGACTGTTGTATCGTCACCGTCTCGCCGGTCTTGGTTTTCCAATCGGCGATGAATGCTTTATTGAACGCCTGATACAGCTCTCGGGTCGGGTCGTAGGAGATGTTCAGCAACGTTCGGTCGGCAAATGCGCCGGTAGCGCTTAATAATCCTGCCGCGAGCAGGGCGGTTTTGAGCCATTTTTGAGGTTTCATAAGTGTTCCTGGTTTCGAGGGTTATTTGAAAATATCGAGTGCGTTGAACGACAATTCCACATAGATAAAGTCCGATTGGTTCGATTTCGTGCCATTGGCGGCCACTTGTCGGTTTTTGGTAAATTCACCGTTCGTGAAATGGGTATAACCGACGTTGGCGGCAATATAAGGCGTTATGTTGTAGCGGGCGCGGAAATCGAGACCGTGGCCTAAAAAGTCGCCGCTATTGCCGGTCGGGTCGCGATTGAAACTGCTGCCGTCTAACAGGTTGTTAAAACGGTCGGTATTACTCTCCAGCCAGAAGGCGCTGTAACCGCCGTCGAGTTTTAGCCCCTTGATAGGCTCGAATTCGATTTTGACCTTGGGTGCGATCACGTTTTCAGGGATCATGTAATCATCCGATGACCAGGGTCTGGCGAAGCCGAAGAAGCGTTCGAAACGGTTGTTTTTGTTGTCGTTGGGGTCTTTGTCCCCAGTGACATGACCGTAAAATGCGCTGATCCGAGGTTTCCATGGGTGCTCCAAGAAGGTGTAACCGACTTCTGCGGTGACCATATAGGCATCATGTTGCCGTCCGTCGTCGCGGCCGAATTGATAGGTGCCGGTCAGATCGTAATCGATGCCGGTATCGCTTACCCAGCCGGACAAGCGCAACCCTGTGGCGTGAATATCCCGCGCGCGGTTGCGGTTGCCGGGACTCGCATCTTGTCTAAGCGCCATGTAATAAGGCTCGATAGTCACGATATCGGACCATTTGCGCCAGTGACCGATCGCCGCAGAAAACCACTGATCTTGGTTCGGTTTGTCGAAATCGGTCATCAGTCGGGTCAACGGTTGCAGGGCCAGTAAATCGAGTGCCCAATCGTTGGCGTCTTCTCCCAGACTGGCGCGAAAACCTTGAAAAGTATTGGTGGTGTTGCGCCATTTGTTCAAGCCGATCAAGCGCCTGTCCAAAAATTCGAACGCCATGCGCCCCGCACGAATGAAGGCGGGTCTGGCATTGCCGCGATCGTCGTAACCCAGTGCATCCTTGAAATGCAGCTCCATATAGCCTTGAATCAGTTCGAATTCGTTGATGTCGCGGTTATCGCGGTCAAACTGGCTGTTATAGCGGCGCGCATCTTCGAATTCGGCGACGGCGCGCAACGGGTCCAGAATTTCTTTGATCCCGAGATAGGCGCGGGTTCGGAGTAAAATAGGCTCGTCCAAACTGCGGCTAGGACGGCGGCGCACGTCGTTTTCACGGCGTTCATAGCGCATCCGGTAATCGAGACCGACATCCAGCCAAGTGATATCTTCCGTACCTTTTATTCCGGTTTTACTGAGATTGCGGACATAGTCGGGCGGGTCGGTTTCGCGTTTGGTTCCGTAGCTCCCCGGTTCTATATAATAGCTGCTTGGCTGCTCGTCCGTTTTGGCCACAGCATGCTGAGCCGGATGAATCAATAAACTGCCGGCCACGAGCCATCCGGCAGTCTTTCTATAAATCGACATGGTTTATTCCCCCTTGAAAATACAGCCACTTCCGGTGTTCCGGTCAGGCAACCGCTAAATTTTATGATCTATCGCCGATGGCTCGGTGGATTAAGCGTTTGTTTTATCTAGTTTTGATCCGAAATTTTTCGTGCCGGTCGATTTGCACGATGCGGCCGTCGTGCACCACAATCTCAATCGAGCCGAAACGAATCGTCTGCAAAATCGATATGATGTGTGCAGCGATTTCCTGATGGTTATCCAGTTTTAATAAATCAAGATCTAATGGTTTATTCATACAATTTCCGCGCTTCACTTAATTCTGTGTTGATGTGCTGAATTGGTGTTGTGCGAATGTTAATGAAATAGCAGAAACAAATGAAACGATATAATTAGATTTTTATATCTAATTATTAGATATTTGAATATAGAGGCGACGCCATTATTCGGCAAGTTGATACAAGGCTAACGAAGGAGGAGAGATAGTTGGAAATGAGTCATCGATAAACCTAAATTCGGTAGTTTAACCATGAAGCATATGAAGTTCCTGAAGATTTTCAAGATATTACCTAGGCGTTCTCGTTAACCTCTTGGGCGAGTGAAAGTTCTATGCAAAAACATAACAAGTTGTTGAATTAACTATATATTCTTCATAGTGAAATGTTTTTTTGGATAAATGGAGCTCATAGGCTTCCCACTTAAGGTGGGACAAAAGCACTACTCCCTTTATATTCAAAAGTTAGCAAATTTTAATGAAGGTATGGGGTGTGGCTAGCGAGGATGTCGGCAGCAGGGGGCGCTGCCGAAGGGCTCAACACGAACGGATTAACCTTAAACTGTCCCGCGTTAATGAGTAGCCGAACTAATATATGACCCTTGGGATCTGCGGAATGACAGATTTATTGATAACCGTCACCCGTACCTAATAAAGCAGCGATGATGTTTTTCTGAATTTCGGACGAGCCGGAGAATAGCCGGCTAGCAAGGGCATCCTGGATTCGTTCGAGCTGTTGACCGCCTTCGAGCAAGCCGTTTGCGCCGAAAATATGCGCCGCGTCCAGGCTCGATTGCAGAAAGGCTTCGGCGGCGAATAACTTGGTCTGCGCGCTGGCCAGCGTGATGCGTTGCTTTCGATCTTTCAGGCGCGCGCACTCGTTTACCCAAAGCCGAATCGTATCCAGTCGGGTTTTCATATCTGCGATTTTATGACCGATCGCCTGGTTTTTGCCTAGATGCGCGCCGTTGACTCTGCGTTCCCGGCTGAACCGAATCACGCCTTCCAATTGCCGCTCCATCACGCCGCGGATGCCGGCAAAAATGAAGGCCCGTTCCAACTCCAGCGCTTGCTGAATCATCATGTTGCCGGCACCGGTCTTGCCCAGTTGCCGGTCGAGAGGAATCCGGCAATCGTCAAGACGAACATCGCCCATCGTGGCGTTTTTGCAGCCGGAGACTTGCGGCGTGTCGAGAAAGGCGGCGCCGGGGTCGTCGGCGTGCACGATGAAGGCGGACAATCGCGTGCCGGATCTCGCATAAACGACCAGTAAGTCTGCGATCGGCGTATTGGTGATGAAGCGTTTATGTCCGTTCAATGTGAATCCGGCATCGGTCTGCTCCGCAGTCATTGTCAACGCAGTGAGGTCGGAGCCGGCCTGGGGTTCTGTAATCGCATGACCGCCGATGCGTTTGCCTTCGAGCAGGTCATTTAGATAAGTCGCCTGTTGCTCGGTATTGCCGTAGTTCAACAGCGGAAAAACCGTGCCCCACAGATGGGCGTTGATCGATAACAACAAGCCAGGGTCCTGGCAGGCTTTGCCAAGTTGTTCATGGGCCTGCACGAGATCGGCGAAATGGTTGCCGTGACCGCCGCGGTTTTGCGGCACGGCATGTTTCAATAGGCCGAAACCGGCGCAATGACGAAAACGCGCCCGTGCGGCTTGGCTTCCGCCGGCGGCGGGTAGATTGCCGATATCCATTCAGTGTCGCTCCAGTTGGCGTTGCAAGGTTTGATAATCGGTCTTGCCGTTGTCCAGTAGAGGCAAGGCATCCATCACGCTGAGCCGGCACGGCTGCATGTAGGCCGGCAGCGCTTGCTTGATAGTCTTGACAATGCCGTTCAATTGGCCGTCGGGATGTAGCACCAGCGCGGCGGCGGGGCGTTGGCCGCTAGTGCTGTCTTCGATGCCGACTACGGCGCAACCGGCGACTTCCGGACATTGCAGGATCAGCGCTTCGATTTCGGCAGGTTCCACCCGGTAACCGGAACATTTGAGCATGCGGTCGAGGCGGCCGTGATAGCAGTATTCGCCGCGCTTGTTCAACGAGACTTTGTCGCCGGTCCGGTAATAGCCGCCGTCTTCCAGGGCTTCGGTCAGCCGGCCTTGACGCCAATAACCGGACAGATTGTTCACGCTATTTACCAGCAATTCGGAGGATTCCGCGTCAATCTTCAATTCCGAAGCGCAAGCAGGATGGCCGATCGGTATCGGTTGATCGCCGTCGAGTCGAGCCCGATCGACCGGCCAATAACAACAGACATTGGTTTCGGTCGGGCCGTAGAGATTGTAAAAATCGGTTTCGGGCAAAAGTTCGCAGAGTTTTTTCAATTGCGGCGTCGGAAATACTTCTCCGGCGAACAGTAGCGTAGTTAAATCCGGCAACGGCTGTTCGGTCAATCCGCCCTTTAGCGCGATGAAGCCGAGCAAAGAGGGCACCGTGTAAAACACGGTGATGCGCTGCTCAAGCAGCCAGGCCGTCAGGCGGCTGGGCGACAAGGTCAGGCCGGCCGGCACGAAATTAACGCTAGCGCCGGCGCTCAGGCTGCTGAATATATCGAATACGGACAAATCGAAATAAAAAGGCGCCAACGAAGCGATACGGTCGTCGGCTTTGAGCTTGAACGTGAGTGTCGCCCAATCGGCGAAATTATGCAACGCGCGATGACTCAGCGCGACGCCCTTCGGCGTGCCGGTCGACCCGGAGGTATACAGAATCGCCGCCAAGGCTTCGGGGTCGATGGCAGCGGGAGGATAGAACGATTGGGCAGACTCGGGCAGTCGGTCGATATCGAGCCAAAGCGCCGGCGTGTCGAGCCAATCGGGCGGGTTTCCGCGGCCGATGATGCAGTGAACAACCGCGTCGTTGACGATGAAGCGCAAGCGTCGAGCCGGATTTTTGATGTCCAGCGGGATGTAGCACGCGCCGCAACGCAGGACCGACAGAATCGCTATGATCGCATCGATACCTCGGTCCAAGGCTAGCGCGACGCGAGCGCCGGGCTCGATCCGCGCGGCTAAATGGGCGGCAAGGCGCTCAGAGTTAAGCATGACTTCGCGGTAACTCAGTCGACGTTCGCCTTCAATCAACGCCGGGCGATCCGGTGCGTTTCGGCATTGCCGGTCGAATGCTGTCAGTAGGGGCATGATCGAGAATTAGGATTTCGTAATAAATAACGACCTGGAACTATGAGCTTTGTTGAGGGTACGCTAATTCGCTTGGCAGGACGCCGTGAATACGTCCTTGTAGGCTTGACGGCGGCTTTCCCTGCCGCCGACACCTGCCAATCGAGCAACCGAACCCTCCCTAAAATAAGGAGGTTATTTACGACCAAATCCTTAAAACGATTCAATCCGTCTCTCCCAGCAGTTCCGCCAGCATCAGCCGGTGCAATGCATCAATGGCTTCGGCATCGGCTATCGGTTCGATATAGTTATAGCTCAAGGTCAAACGATTGCGGAAAATACAGTTCAGAAAAGCCAGCGACGGCGGTGACGTGACTTGGCAGGCATGGAACACGTCGGTGATTTCGGCGCCGGGGAAACTGTCCGCCGGAAGATCCAGACGGCCGATATCGGAAAACCAGAATGAACTGCGCTCCCGACCGGAACCGTAAGAAAGGCGCAAGACCTTGCCGTATTCGGCCAGCGACAGCCAACTGCCGGCCCACATCAGCGGCAGAAAGGCATAGTCTTCTTGTTGACGAATCACTTGGGCGTTTTGTTGTTTCAGATGTTCGAACAGTTTTTGCCGGTCCTTGACGACTTCCCGAGGCGCCTGTGCGAACAACGCGCTGAGATGATTACCGTTGACCGGCGATAAGGCGCGCTGTTTGCGCAAATTGAATGCATAAGGCACGCAATAAGCCTCGCCTGGACTGTCGGGACGCCATTTTTCGAGGGCGCGCATCAGACAGCCGATGTAATAAAGACTGGTGCCGGTTAAGCCGACCTGTTGCCTGGCCAGTTTGACGATCCGTTCGGTTTGTTCCTCGCTGAGCCTGCGAACCGCGAACTCGAGGCGTTGCGGCGGTTGTTCGTGGCGCAACGGTTGAATGCTGCTCAGTCTATCCAGCCTGTCGATATAGCGTTTGCCTTTCAGCAATAGCGAAATTTTTTGCCACCAGCGGTATTTACGTAACTGTTCGAATACCAGCGGACTGGTTTCGGGATGGCCGAAGCGTTGACGTTGTTCGGCATCGGCGGTACACAGATATTTGATGATCAGATCCGCGCCGCGCGCATCGCAGAAAGGATGCAGCCAACGCATCAGAAAAACGTTTTCGGACGGGCCGGTTAAGAGATGAAACTCGAGCGGAGCGACGCTTTCCCGAGGCTGCTTTTCGTTCATGATCCGGTCGAGCGTGGCGTGCCGGAATTCTGCTTCATCCGCGCCGGTCGGGCAATGATGCTGAAAAAACAAGTCGGGCGGATCGGAGCGCTTGCACCAATAGAAACGTTTGCCGATTTGACTCAGGCTGGCGCGGGCTACCGGAAAACGCCGACCGAATTCGTCGATTCGCTGTTGTAATGCGTCGATATCCGGAATATTGGCGAGTTCCAATCCGTAACACGCCAAACTGCCGGCCAAGCCGTCTCGGCGGATTTCCTCGTCCATCGCCAGCGTGAAGCTGTCGGCCGGATTCAGCCTTTCCAAAATGGCGGACTTATCGATGCTCATGCGTTTTTATGCCTTAAGATCCAACGTTCCAATGCATTAAAGGATTGCACATTGTCCGGTTCGATTTCGGTATCGGGCAAGGTGACGCCGAATTCGTTTTCGATGTACATAATCAAGCGCATGATGCCCATGCTGTCCAGGCCCGCTTCGAGCAAATCGTCGTCGTCGCCGAATTGATTCGGCTCGGCGACGAAAACGAGCTCTTGAAAGATAAAGTCGCGCAATTTTTTTTTCATGACTGTGGTAAGGAATATGCACAAAATAACTTCTCGAAACAGGATGTTTTGAGGAGGTTCGGTGGCTCGCCTGACAGGACGCCGTGAATACGTCCATGTAGGCTTGACGGCGGCTATCCTTGTCGCCGACACCTGTCAATCGGGCCACTGAGCCCCCTTCCAACATTTGAATAAGTTATTTCATGTTCGTTTCTAAGGTATAATTCGTTGGTTAAATGATAGCCGATTAAGGCAAGTAGAGTCACGGAAAAGGGCGATAGCTTTTAGGATTGAGTGTTAGAAATCACGCGGGGCGGGTTATTTAACCCGCCCCAAACGTTTTGATTTGCCTTGGTCATAGTTCCATGATTGGGTTTCGCTCCGCTCTACCCATCCTACATTAGCGGCCTATCAAACTTACGACGCCGTAGGATCACTGCCATTAAGGATTTCGTGATAAATAACGTCCTGGAACTATTAGCCTTGTTGAAGGTTCGGTCACTCGCTTGGCAGCACGCCGTGAATACGTCCGTGTAGGCTTGACGGCGGCTATCCCTGGCGCCGACACCTGCCAATCGAGCAACCGAAACCTCCTTAAAATAGGGATGTTATTTACGGCTAAATCCTAAGTTAAGCCTCAACAGAATAAGTAATGTTGGCATTCAGGCTCGAATGTGCCTCAAAAGCCTGCCATCCATGGCACTGGATTCCGCCAGTCCATGGCGGAATGACGGGCTTACCTTAACTTAATGGCAGTGCTCCGTAGGGTAGCAGCGAAGCGGAAACCCATCGCTTTGTTTGAGCGCAGGTACGATTGTGATAGCGAAGCCATTAACTAAAGCAGCGATTTATTACAATGGTTCTCATCCGTTCCGAACAATAGCGATTTAGCAGAGGTGGGGAGCAGCGTTTAGCTTGATGTATATGGGTTACAACCCTTGTCCGGCTTAGGGGTGGCCCGCTTTAATTCAATGACCGATTAGCGTGCGGACAAAGTTCGCGCATGAATATTTCGAGAAACATTTAAACAGGTTAGCAATGGCAAAACAGGCGGGTTCGCATGAGGGCTGAAAAAGGCAATATCGTTATTATCGGAGCGGGCCCTGCGGGCAGCATCGCCGCGGCATTGCTCAATAACAAAGGATACCGGGCTGTGATCTTGGAGCGGGATGCTTTTCCGCGCTTCAGCATCGGCGAAAGCCTACTGCCGCAATGCATGGAGTTCATCGAACAGGCCGGCATGCTCGATGCCGTGCGCAATGCCGGTTTTCAATTGAAGGACGGTGCGGCGTTTTTATTTCAAGGCAAGCACTGCGAATTCTGGTTCGCCGACAAATTCACGTCCGGCTTCGATTCGACCTATCAAGTTCAGCGCGACCGCTTCGATGCGCTGCTAGCCGCCGAGGCGCAACGTATGGGCGTGGACATCCGCTGGCGTCAGGAAGTCGTCGAGGCCGACTTCAGCGGCGAGCAGCCGGTGTTGACGGTCAAGGATAGGGACAGCGAAGACCGCTACCGCATGACCGCCGATTTCGTGCTCGATGCCAGCGGTTTCGGGCGGGTGTTGCCGCGTTTGTTGGATTTGGAAAAACCGTCCGGTTTTCCGGTGCGACAGGCCGTGTTCACGCATATCGAAGACAGAATCGACGATCCGCGCTACGATCGCAACAAAATTCGCATCATCGTGCATCCCGAATTGACCGATGTCTGGTATTGGCTGATTCCGTTCAGCAATGGGCGTTGCAGTCTCGGCGTGGTCGGCGAAGCGAAGATTCTCAAGGTTCCGGAGCGCGACCCGCAAGCGGTGCTGAAGCAATTCGTCGACGCCGAGCCGGGCTTGTCGGCGCTGCTGCATAATGCCGTGTTCGACACGCCGGTCAACAGCATCGGCGGTTACAGCGCCAACGTCAAGCGGCTGCACGGCAAAGGCTACGCGCTATTGGGTAATGCCGGCGAGTTTCTCGATCCGGTTTTTTCCTCGGGCGTCACGATCGCGATGAAATCGGCAAGTCTCGCCGCCGAGGTAGTGGACCGGCAACTCGGCGGCATTGCGGTCGATTGGCAAAAGGAGTTTGCCGAGCCCTTGCAAAAAGGCGTCGACACCTTCCGCGCCTTTGTCAGCTCATGGTATGACGGCGGTTTACAGGATGTGGTGCTTTATCAACAGCAGCAGCCCAATATCAAAGCGATGATTTGTTCGATTCTGGCCGGCTATGTTTGGGATGAAAACAATCCGTATGTCAAAAACTCCGAACCTCGGTTGAAGACCCTGGTCGAATTGTGTCGCGAGCCTTGAGAAAATGACGCTGTATCTCAATGATCTCGGCATCCTATCGGCGGCCGGCGGCAATGGCGCCGAAATGTTGTCGAGACTGCTGGCGGGAGACCGTTCCGGCTTGATCGAGACCGATGAATATTCGCCGAGTAAGCCGTTTTATGTCGGCGAGATTCGTGCCGAACTACCTGAAATCGAAAAACGATACAGCGTTTATGATTGCAAAAACAATCGATTGTTACTCGCGGCCTTGAATCAAATTCAAGCGGGCGTTGACCGCATCAAACGGAAATACCGCACGGATCGAATCGGCGTGGTGATCGGCACCAGCACTTCCGGCGTAAGAACTACCGAGCTGGCGATTGCCGCGGTCGCCGGCGGTCTCGAAAAGCCGTCCGGATTTCATTACAAGCAACAGCAATTGGCCGGCGGAGCCGATTTTTTGGCGCATCGGCTCGATTTGAAAGGACCGGCCTATTCGGTATCGACGGCTTGTTCTTCCAGCGGCCGGGCTTTCGCTTCGGCCCGAAGATTGATCGAGTTGGATATTTGCGATGCCGTCATCGTCGGCGGCGCGGATAGTCTGTGCCGCTTCACCGTGAACGGTTTCGCTGCATTGGAGTCGGTATCGGCGGGTTTGTGCAAGCCTTTCGGACGGCACCGGGAC
Source organism: Methylotuvimicrobium buryatense (assembly GCF_005931095.1). Lineage (GTDB taxonomy): Bacteria > Pseudomonadota > Gammaproteobacteria > Methylococcales > Methylomonadaceae > Methylotuvimicrobium > Methylotuvimicrobium buryatense. The sequence continues at coordinate 360,346 of NZ_CP035467.1, forward strand.
GGCATCAATTTATCGGAAGCCGCAGCCTTGTTCATCTTGAGCCGGGACGAAGGCCCCGTGCGACTCGGCGGAATCGGTGCCAGCAGCGATGCGTATCATTTTTCCGCGCCCGACCCCGGCGGCGCGGCCGTGGTGACGGCGATGCAAACGGCATTGATCGAAGCCCGGATGACCGCCGAGCAAATAGACTATATTAATCTACATGGCACGGCCACGCCGTTGAACGATGCGATGGAAAGCGCGGCGGTCGTCGAAGTTTTCGGCCGTTCGGTCGCGGCCAGTTCGACCAAAGGCATGACCGGGCACGCCTTAGGCGCGGCCGGCGCACTCGAGCTGGGTCTGTGTTGGCTGCTGCTGAATAGCGATGATGAAGAGGGCGCATTGCCGCCGAACGTCAACGGCGATGCGTTGGACGACTCGTTGCCGTCCTTGAATTTAGTGCAGGCGGGGCAAGTTTTAGGCAGGCGTATCGAACATTGCCAGAGCAATTCTTTCGCTTTCGGCGGCAATAATATTTCGATTGTCGTGTCGCGTGTATGATTGCTTATTCGATAGAGCAATTATTGCCGCATGCCGGCAAGATGATGTTGTTGGATCATGTGTTGACCTACGACGACGAGTCGATGAGTGCGCAAGTAACCGTGCGCGGCGACGGTCTGTTCGGCGACAACACCGGCGTTCCGGCTTGGTTGGGTATCGAATACATGGCGCAAACGGTGGCGGCACATGGCGGCTTGATGTGCCGTTTGGCCGGAAAACCGCTCAATCCCGGCTTTTTATTGGGTACGCGGCGTTATCATTGCAATGTGAGCCGGCTTAACGCCGGGGCGGTGCTGGTCGTGACGGTCAAGCGCCTTATACAGGATCAAGGCTTGGGCGTGTTCGATTGCCGAGTGACCGGCGACGGCGTGGAAATTTCGGCCAAACTGAGTGTTTATCAACCCGATACGGCAATCAATCGGGTCATCACAAACTAAGTAATTGTTTCAAAATAATTACCCGGTTTTATCGGCCAGTATCAGGTAACGCTTCCAGAAGACGCCGTGAATATATCCCTATAGGCTTGGGCGCGGCGTCCATGCCGCGCACACTTCTTCCAGCGTTACCTGATACTAGCCAAATCGGGAAATAAATTTTGGACACTTACTAAAGAAACAGCATGAATGAAACAGTTTTAGTGACGGGCTCCAGCCGGGGCATCGGCAAGGCGATCGCTTTGTATCTGGCGCGCAAGGGTTACGATGTAGTCGTGCATTGCCGCAGCCGCCGAAGCGAGGCCGAGCAAGTTGCGCAGGAAATTAAGGCCATCGGTCGGGCAGCCCGCATTTTGCAATTCGATTTGGCGGACCGCAAGCAATGCAGTGCGGCGATCGAGCAAGATATCGACGAACACGGCGCTTATTACGGCGTGGTCTGTAATGCCGGCGTGACTTGCGACAATGCCTTTCCGGCTTTGACCGGCGAGGAATGGGACAGTGTCGTGCATACCAATCTGGACGGTTTTTATAACGTACTGAATCCTCTGATTATGCCGATGATCAGGCGGCGCAAACCCGGCCGTATCGTCACGCTGTCGTCGGTTTCGGGCCTGATCGGCAATCGCGGCCAGGTCAACTACAGCGCCGCGAAGGCCGGCATCATCGGCGCGACCAAGGCGTTGGCGTTGGAACTGGCTAAACGCAATATCACGGTCAATTGCGTCGCGCCGGGCTTGATCGATACCGAAATGCTCGACGAGTTGCCGCTCGAGGAAATCAAAAAAATGATTCCGATGCGTCGGGTCGGTTCGGCCGATGAAGTCGCGGCCACGGTCGGTTTTTTAATGTCAGAGGAAGCCGCATATATCACCAGGCAGGTGATTTCGGTTAACGGAGGGCTATGCTGATGAAACGCGTCGTGGTAACGGGCATGGCCGCGATCACGCCTATCGGCAACGATTGGGCGACGGTCGCGGTTAATCTGAAAGCGCAAAACACCGGCATTCGCCGTATGGACGATTGGGATAAATACAACGGCTTGAATACCCGGCTCGGCGGGCCGGTCGATTTCACGCGGCCCGCGCATTATTCGCGCAAACAAGTGCGCGGCATGGGCCGGGTCGCGATGCTGGCGACCTATGCCACCGAACTGGCCTTGCAGGATGCCGGTTTGCTGAATGATCCGGTTTTGAAAAGCGGCCGTACCGGAGTTTCTTACGGCAGTTCGTCCGGTAGTTTCGACGGCTTGATCGACTTTACCAAGATGCTGCTGAATTTCGACAAGGGCGGCTTGAACGCGACATCCTATATCCGCATGATGGGGCATACCTGCCCGGTCAATATCAGTCTGCATTTCGGCGTCAACGGCCGCATCATTCCGACCTCGAGCGCCTGCACATCGAGCAGCCAGGGCATCGGTTATGCCTACGAAGCGATTAAACACGGACAGCAAACCGTGATGATCGCCGGCGGCAGCGACGAATTGTCCGCCTCGCAAGCGGCGGTATTCGATACCTTGTTCGCGACCAGTCTGCGCAACGACGAACCGGATAAATCGCCGCGCCCGTTCGACCGTGACCGCGACGGCCTGGTCATCGGCGAAGGCGGCGGCACCTTCATTCTGGAAGAGCGCGAACATGCCTTAAGCCGCGGGGCGACGATTCATGCCGAGATCGTCGGTTTCGGCACCAATTGCGACGGTTTGCATGTCACGCAACCGGACAGCGCGAGCATGCAGGTCGCAATGCAATTGGCGCTGCAAGACTCGGGTCTGGATCCTGCGGCAATCGGTTATGTCAGCGCGCACGGCACCGCGACCGAGTTGGGCGACATCGCCGAAAGTCATGCTACGGCAGCCGTATTGGGCAGCAAGATCCCGATCAGCTCAATGAAAAGTTATACCGGCCATACCCTCGGCGCTTGCGGCTCGATCGAAGCCTGGGCGGCGGTCCGGATGATGAACGAAGGCTGGTTTCATCCAACCGCAAATTTGGACGCTATAGACCCTAAATGCGCGGAGCTCGATTATATTCAAGGGGCTATGCGTAAGCTGGAATGCGACTATTTGATGAGTAATAATTTCGCCTTCGGCGGCATCAATACCTCATTAATTTTCAAGCGGGTTTGAGTGGCAGGCCATGGCGAAACTCATGACCGTGACCGCCAATACGGCGATCGATTTATTGCTCGAAGTCGAAAGTTTTGCGCTTGGCGAAACGCTGTCGGCCAGTCGTAGCGCCGAATTCGCCTGCGGAAAAGGCATCAATGTCGCGAAGGCTATCGAGTCGCAGGGTAGTGAGGTTTTATGTCTGGGCTTTGCGGGAGCCCGGTCGGTCGACGCGTTTCATGCCTTGCAAACCGAGCGGCTCACAACCGATTTGACAGTGGTCTCCGGCAAGACGCGCACCAACATTACGCTGCATGATTCGGCGAGCGGCCGGGAAACCCATATACGAACCGCAGGGTTTAGCGTTACGGAAGATGATTGCCGCCGCTTATGCGAAACCGTCGAATCTCATGCCGAGCCCGGCGCTATCGTTATCATTTCCGGCAGTCTGCCGCCCGGAGCGCCAAACGATTTCTATCGTAGCCTCATCAAGGTCTGTCGCGAGCGCGGGGTGACGACGTTTTTGGATGCCAGCGGCTCCGGCTTGAGTCTCGGCATCGAAGCCAAGCCTGATGCGATCAAACCGAATCAACAAGAGCTCGAAGCCTTGCTCGGTAAGTCCTTGCCGGACGAACGCAGTATCGCCGAAGCTGCCAAGGAACTGGTCGGTCAAGGCATTCAACGGGTTTATGTCTCAAGGGGCGAGCACGGCTGCATTGCCGTCGGCGAGAACATGGCGGTATCGGCTTATCTGAATACAGCGCCGGAACGAATCGTCAGTCGCGTCGGCTGCGGCGATGCGCTGGTGGCCGGTTTGGCGGTCGCGGCGGAGCAAGGTCTGGATGCGGAGGCCGCGTTGAAACTGGGCGTGGCTTGCGGTACATCCAATTTGTTTGCGCCGGAACCGGGGCGGTTCGAGTCGGCCCGGCTTAACTCAATTGCCTCGCGTGTCGTGGTTGAGGATATACTGACTCTAAATTCAGTATTTAGTCCACTAAAATCACGAAATATCCCAAATTAACCAATGGTTTGTAAGGTGCAGTGATTGAATGTTTTCGTGATTTTTGTGTTTTTCGTGGACAAAATGCTTTATATAGCCTGAAAGCTTTACGTAACCCATGAAACTCATTATGCAATAGGAGAAGCCGAGATGTCGGAAGCCTTGAAGATTTACGAGTCTGAATTCAATGAACGGCGCGATGTATGGCATTTGATCGGGATGCCTGCGCGCGGCGCGAAACTTCACGATGCTTTGCACAAAGGGTTGTCGTTCAGCGTTTACGGAAAACTCGCGGAGCTTACCGGACTGGACAAAAAAGATTTAGCCAAATGTGCTTCGATAGCGCCGTCGACATTACAGCGGCGCGCCAAAGCGGGTCGTTTCAATCAACAGGAGAGCGATCGGCTTTATCGTCTGGTAGAGCTCTTGGGTGCGGCGGCCGAATTGTTCGAAGGCGATCTGGATGCGGCGCGCGAATGGCTACATAAACCCGCGCTCGGATTGGGCGGGCGCCGGCCGGTCGACATGTTGGCGACGACCGCCGAGACTGAGGCGGCCATGGATTTGATCGGCCGGCTCGAACATGGAGTGCTCGTTTGAGCGGCATCAAAGCCTATCGAATCGTCAAACAAAAATGGATCGACAGCGCTTTCGACGGCGAGGGCGCGAAACGTTACGGGGGGCGGTGGAACAGCCGAGGCAAGCCTTGCGTCTATCTGGCCGGCTCCGAATCGCTTGCGATACTGGAAATACTGGTTCATCTCGACAAGCAGCAATTTTTGACGTATTACGCGCTGTTCGAGCTGCAATTGCCGAAACAGGACGTCCACTATCTCGACGCCGAAAAATTACCGACCTGTTGGCGCGACGAGCCGGCGCCGCCGGAAACCGCCGCGATCGGCGATGCGTGGTTGATCGAAGGCGGCGGGCTGGCTTTAGCGATGCCGAGCGTCATTGTACCCCGGGAATGGAACTTCATCGTCAACACGAAACATCGTGCCTTTGCCGATGTCGTTAAGCACGCGCGCCTGCTCGATTTTGAGCCCGACCGACGACTTTTCTCGTCATGATTGGCGAAAACCCTTTTACGAAGCTTGACAGAGCACCGATTTGAGCAATTGCTTGTCAAAGATTTTAGCTATAATTACCCTGCCGAAGGCAAGACTAACAGAGCATAGATTATGAGCAACAAAAACCAACATTTATCGCCCGAAGATGCCGAGATCATAAAAAATCAGGCGTTCAGTGATACCCTGCCGGGTACTTTGCTGAAAGATTTTCAGGCGCTGCTGGATTTCATTGGGAGCGATGGCATCGAAGTGACCAAAACAACCCAGCATATCGGCATGAAATACTTGTTTGAACTCAATGAGCGGATGACTCGGCCTGTTGAAACCGAACTGAAGCGGCCTCAACAAAAGGCGTTTCCCAATCTTCACGGGCTTTATTTGTTGCTGCGAGTGTCCGGTCTGGCGCGTTTGGTCAAGGATAAGAACAAAACACTGTTAAAACTCGATCCGGATGTATTGGCTTCCTGGCAGCAGCTCAATGCCGTGGAGCGTTATTTTTCGTTGTTGTTTTGTTGGATCCTACGCGGCGATGAGGAAATTCTCGGTGAACCCAGAAGTTGGAGGATTCAGGGTTTTCTTCGTTGTTTGCAGATTTATCAATTCACGAAGCAATTGGACTCGAAGGAGGAAAGCGAAGCGAGGTATATGATAGGCTTGACTTTCGCCGGTTTGCATAATATCGCGCTAATGACGTTATTCGGTTTCTTGACCGGGAAACCGAAAATCAATGCCGACGGATCGGTTGAGGGTGTCGAGTTATCGGATTTCGGCCGCACCTTGCTAGCCTATTTTGACACGGCTACTACGCTGTATATGGATGAAAACGACGATGAGTTGTCGGATGGTTTCTACGGCTTTTGCGCCAAGGATTTGATGCCGCTGTTTCCGCATTGGCAAAACCGTTTATTGATAAAGGAGAGAGAGGTTTTGACGGAAGGTTATTCGGTGATCGCCGTTAAAGTGCGTGACGCTGTGCGAAAACTGGCGGTCCCTCACGACGCGGTTCTCCACGATTTTGCGATGAGCATTCTGGATGCATTCAACTTCGATGACGATCATTTGTACGAGTTCGTTTATAAAAACGAACTTGGGAAAAACGAGACGGTGATGCATCCTTTTTCCGATGACGGCGATTATTGGGCCGATGATATGACACTCGGAGAAATGCCGATACACGAAGGCATGACCTTTGTTTTTCATTACGACTTCGGCGACGACTGGCGGTTTGAGTGTCAAATCGAGTCGCTTATCAAGGAGGCAGGGAAATATAAGGAACCGAAAGTCATCGAAAAAAAGGGTAGAGCGCCGAAGCAGTATTACTATTAAAAAATTTGGCTGAATCAGCCAGTTACTCCAGCCGAAATTTTATCCTAGAAAAAGCATTCACCATGAAGATCATGAAGAATAAGAAGTTAACTCAATAGCTTCTTATGTGTTTTCCTGATTATCAAGATGCTTCTGCTTGCCGAAGCCAAGTGTCCGAGCAGGGGCCAGTCGTAGTCGCAAAAACTAAAATATGCTGTTACCCAAGCTCCAGCTTGGGTAACCTGTTCAGGAAGCTCTAGCTTCCCGACAATCAAGAAAGATTGAACGAGCGAGTCGGGGTTGATTGAGAATGTGCGGAGGTTGTGTCGGTCTCAGGAAGCTGGAGCTTCCGGGGTGTCTTTCCCAAGCTGGAGCTTGGGAAAGAGCGTGATGTGGGTTGGTCGTTTCCCGCTTTAGCCTAGATTTCGGCAATCGTTGCCATTTCCGCATCGTCGATTTGTTTCTGATCGAATTGTTCAACGCGATTTCTGCCGTTTTGTTTAGCTAGATATAACGCCTTGTCGGCAAAACCGAGCAAACGGGTTGAGCTTAGCGTGTCTTTTGGAACGACCGTGGCAACTCCCAGGCTCAATGTCACATAATGAGACACGGGCGAATTCGGGTGCCTTAATCGTCTTTTTTCGACGGCGTCTCTCAGCTTCTCGGCCAACGATAAGCTTTGCTCTGCATTACAAGCCGTAACCACGCAAAACTCTTCACCGCCGTAACGGCAAACGAAATCGTCCGAGCGCTTTGAAAATAATTTAAGTACTTTGGCTAATTCGATCAGACATTGGTCGCCGGCAGGATGGCCTTCGGTATCGTTATAATTCTTGAAATAATCGATATCGAGCATGATTATCGATAATGGATATTGATGACGCAATGCACGTTGCCATTCTTTTTGCACATACTGGTCGTAATAGCGCCGGTTCGGCAAACCGGTCAACGAATCGATATAAGCCAGGTGTAATTTGGATTTGGCGCGAATAAGCTGTTTTTGGGTCAGTCGCTCGGTGTAGTGAAAAACAATCAACAACATCACTCCGAGTGAAGCGATTACGGCATGCAGCAAATAGATATGACTTAACTGGTTTTCGACATAAGGGATAATCTTGGTCTTGGGGATGCTAACGCTGATGCCGCCACGGATGTCGCCGATTTGATAATTCCGATGGCAGCGTAAACAAGATTCGGTAATTTTCAGCGGCTCCATATAGCGGTAAAACGGTTCGTCATGCAAGGTTGCGATATCCATAACAACGGATTCGCCTTCTTCAAATGCCAATAGCGCACTCGTTTCCCAATCGTCCGCTTTATTTTCCGGGCGTTTCGGATGAAGGCTGGTTATATGAAATTGAATCCGAGATTTGTCGTGTTCCAGTTCAGCCAATTGACGCGTCATATAAGCCGGGTTGATCAACGTTAGCCGACGTCCGTCGAGAGTAACGATATCGCGTTCGGGAATATCCAAGTAAGGATTAGGTGGCGTATCTTCGGTAACCGTTACGTAGACACCGCCGTGTCGGGCATTCCAATGCCGCATCGTGACGATGTGTTGAAAAAACAGCTTGCCTTGCGAGAAAGCAATTTTTTTGGCGGTATCTTGAGCATTATAGACTTGAAGTAATAGCGAAATACCGTTAAGTCCCAACCAGAGCAACACAAAAAAAATAAAAAACCTCGTTTTCATGCAAAACCAACATCAACAACTATGGCGGAATATGATAACCGAGCGAACAGTTTTCGGTTGAAAAAATAGAGCGCGGAGTTATTGAATTGAGTTATACCCCGTAGATCAAAATTCGGCGCCGGGGTGACCGTCAAAGAACGCCGTGAACCCAGCACCTAAATTATCCAAGATAGTTAACCATAGCCAATGGGCTATGGAATTTAGGTGTTGGGTGAATACGTCCATGTAGACTCTATGCCAGCATCCGTGCTGGCAAAGCCTTTGTCGATCACCCCGGTGCCTCTTTAAGCATCGCCGAAATTTTAAGTGCGAAAGGTATAAATCCAGGACCGATGCTGCAATAGGGCTTGCAGAGTCAATGCATTGAATGGCGAGGCGCACTCGGCATCATTGTTGAAATAAACGTGTACGGTTCGGCCTTGTTGTCAGTATTCGGCAATCGTTTTCGCCGATTGTTTCGATGCCTCAACAAAACCGTACAATCGGTCGAGGTCTTTTTTAACGGCTGAGGCAATTGCCAAAGTATGGCCGACAGTTTTTCGGCCAGCGGCAAGGCATACCATTTTTCGAATGTCGACGTTTTTTGCAGCCGATAGAAGGTGCCGTTGATTTCGATGGCGTTGAATCGTTCGGAATAAAACTTGAGCCAAGCTTTTTGTGTTGTCTTTTGATAGAAACAGTCGCGCCAGTGTCTGTAGCACCAACCGCTGGTGCCGATATAAAGCTTGGTCAGCCCTTGATGCAAATGACAGGCTCGAGGCGCGCGACTTTTTTCGCAAGACCAGCCTTATCGGCGGAGTCGACGACCGCACTGACGTCTTTGTAAGCGGCCGGCGCCTCTTCGGCGACGCCTCGTAATGATGGGCTGCGAATCAGAATGCCTTGTTCGGCCAATTGATCGACCAACGCCCGTCCGTGCCACTGTTTTGTGGCCTGGCGGCGGCTCATCGCTCGTCCCGCGCCGTGGCAGGCCGAACTGAACGAGCGTTGCTCGGCCTGTTTGGTGCCGCACAAAATATAGGAACTCGTGCCCATCGAGCCGCCTATCAAGACCGGTTGGCCGACAGATTGGTATTCGGTAGGCAAGTCGGGATGGCCGGGACCGAAGGCACGCGTCGCGCCTTTGCGATGGACGAAGACTGTCTGCGTCACACCTCCGACGATATGGCGTTCCTGTTTGCAGGTATTATGCGAGACGTCGTAGAGCAGGTCGATTGAAATGCCCGGAAAAATTTCGTTCATCGCTTGGCGCGTCAAATGCGTGATGATTTGTCGGTTCGCGAGCGCGCAATTGATGCCGGCGCGCATCGCGCCGAGATAGCGCTTGCCCAGCGGCGAATTCAGCGGCGCGCAGGCCAGTTCGCGGTCGGGTAGAGCAATATGGTATTGGGACGCCGCGAGCGCCATGTCTTTCAAGAACTCGGTGCCGATTTGATGCCCCAGTCCTCGGGAACCGCAATGAATGCTGATCACGATCGCATCGATCTTGAGCCGGTAGGCTTCGGCGACCTCCTGATCGAAAATTTCGACGACACGCTGTACTTCGAGATAATGGTTGCCGGAGCCGAGCGTGCCCATTTCGTCTTTTTGCCGTTCGCGAGCGCGCGGCGATACATCGCGCGGTTCGGCGCCGTCGACGCGGCCGCGTTCCTCGGTGAATTCGAGATCGCGTGCTTCGCCGAAGCCCTGATCGACGGCCCATTGCGCGCCGCCGGTCAGCATCGCGCGCATTTCGTCGTGATTCAAATGAATGCGGCCTCGGCTGCCGACCCCGGCCGGCACGGTGCGGTAGAGTTCGTCGGCTAGGTCTTTTTTGACGCCTTGCAAGTCGTTCATCGTCAGGCCGGTATGCAATGTGCGAACGCCGCAGGAGATGTCGAAGCCGACGCCGCCGGCAGAAATCACACCGCCTTGGTCCGCATCGAACGCCCCGACGCCGCCGATAGGAAAACCGTAGCCCCAATGCGCGTCGGGCATCGCATAGGCCGCCTCGACGATGCCCGGTAGCGCCGCGACATTGCAGATCTGTTCATGGACTTTCTGGTCCATCGCTTGCAACAGCGAGGCATCGGCATAAATAATTGCCGGCACTCGCATCGCGCCTTTCGCCGGGATTTCCCAGCAAGTTTCATCGCGTTGAATGAATTGTTTGAGGTCCATCGATTTTACCTTTTATGCAGAATGTGGAAGTAAATTGCCGTATTCATACATCCACCACGCACTGAGCCAGCCAAAGCCCGTCTTCGGTTTGGCGCACGGCAAGTTCGGTCAAGGTCGCGCCCTTGATTTCGACGGCGGGTTGGTGTTTGGCGGGATCGGCCGGTTCGCCGGAAGCCGTCGCAATTAGAAAGTTGCCATTGATCTCGACCTGAAACCGCTTGAACAATAAGCCTTTGACAGCCATCAGATAAATCAATTCATTGATCCAATCCAGAAATAAGAATTCGATATCGTCCGCTTGACAGGATACTTCGACCGATTGATGTTCTAGAATCAAGTCGGGATCGCAGATGACCGAGGTCATCGCCAGCGCGGCCTGCTCGAAAGCTGCGGCGAGCGCAGGCGCAATACCGCGAATACCGATATCGGCTTTATGTTCGAAGTGTTCCCAATGCGGAATCAGAGTTTTATCGATCATGGCAAAATGACTTGCTGAGTACTGGATTGAGAACAATTTCGCAAAACTATGAACATTCCGTCAAGATCGTATTTAACTTTAGTTGCCCGAAAAAATTAAATGTAGATTACGGCATTGCGCACATTTTGCGGGGCGCATCGGATGTGACAGACAAACGGTGCTTGCTTTAAAACCGAATCGAGGAATTTATTATGTGGTATTTCAGTTGGATATTGGGCGTCGGCTTCGCTTGCGCATTTGGCATCATTAACGCAATGTGGCTCGAAGCCGAATGCGATTTCGATCACTGCGATATGTTTAAAGCGATGCCGGGCGAAAAGTGCGACGAGAGTTAGGCGTAGGTCGGGTTAGGTAATAGCCATAACCCGACACATCCCGTAAAAAAAGGCTATGTTCGCGTTAATAGTTGATACTTTTGAACTTAAAGCCAACATGAAACTCCAGGATACAACTCTGAATAACTTTCCTTTTTTCAATATGACGCTAATGGTTGAAAGGAGGGTACGGTTGCTCGATTGACAGGTGTCGGCGGTAGGGAAAGCCGCCGTCACGCCTACACGGACGTATTCACGGCGTCCTGTCAAGCGAGTAATCGTACCATCTTCCACGCTCAGTGTATTGGAAAGCAATCATTGACTAGTTCCTAAATGGTTTATTTAGTAGGAAGGAAAACCGTTTCAACTGCTAACGCGAACATAGCCTAAAAAAAATCGGGTGATGCTATCGCTGACCCGATCTGGAATTCTAATGTTTGCGATGCCAAATCAGGTCGCCGTTGCGGAAGATCGCCTTGACGCGGTGATAGGGCACCGAATGCAATTCGCCGTCTTGGTCGATAACCTCGAATGTAAAATGATCGCCCTTCGGGAAACGGATTTCGTTGAACGCTACAACGATCAGTCTGTCTTCGATCCGGTCGTAATAGCCGATCTTGAATTCGTCGCCCTTCCAATGTTCGTCCCATCGGATGCGGTTCAGTATGTCTTGTACCGGTTGCATGGGTCTAAATCCGCATTGAAAACTTGCCGAAATGCTACACTAAATTGGATCTAGACGACTACTGAGGTGCAAGCCGTGAACTCGATAGGATTGATCCCGATGGTGCTTTTCTCGCAAGCGATCGCTTTTGACGAAACGATACATCTGCCGCAAGCGAAAGTTGTCGGTTCGATGTCGCTGGAACAAAGCATCGCCGCACGACGCTCAATACGGGCGTTTGCGGCAAAAACTTTATCGATCGAGCAGATCGGGCAATTGCTTTGGGCGGCGCAAGGCATTACCGATACAAAGGGCGGCCTACGTGCGGCGCCTTCGGCCGGTGCGTTGTATCCGCTAGAAACTTATGTCGTACTGCCGGCCGGAATTTATCGCTATATTCCTGAGCGTCATGAGCTCAAACGCACTGTCGAAGGTGACCGTCGATCGGAATTGCAAAAAGCCGCGCTGGATCAAGACTCAGTCGGCTCGGCGCCGGCCGTTTTTGTTTTTACCGCCGTTTTCGAAAGGACCTCCATCAAATATCGAGAGCGCGCGAATCTTTATGTCCCGATCGAAGTTGGTCATGCGGCACAGAATCTATTGCTGCAAGCAACTGCTCAAGGGCTGGCCGGCGTGCCGATTGGTGCGTTCAACGATAAGCGTGTAGCGGAAGCCCTTAAACTGCCCAAAGATCAACGTCCATTGTATCTGTTGCCGTTGGGTTATCCGGTTCAATAACGCAGGCGTAAAAAAGAATTTCGGCGGCCGGCAAATTTTTCATTATTCTTCCGATACTGACTGGCGTTCCTAGACTGTTTTACTCCGCGCTGATATACCCTTTGCTAATCAAATTTCGGCAGTGTCTAAGGAGGCGCTGGGGTGTGCGACAAAGGCTTTGCCAGCATGGATGCTGGCATAGAGCCTACATGGATGTATTCACGGCGTCCTTTGACGGACACCCCTGCGCCGAATTTTGATCCACGAAAGGTATACCTTTGTCGATACATGATGACGGCGTTTTTGATGAAAGCAATACCAACGGTTCACGAAGGGAATAATGACAATATCGCAGAAAAACAAGCAGTTTAAGTTTTCTATCAAAATCACTGTTGTCAGTCTGTTTTTATTGATGACATCGCTGACCGTGATTGTCGCCATTAGCTTGCAATTTTATTTTACGAGCTCATTGGCGGTCGAATCGACTCTGATAACCTATCGCCAATCCGCAGCGAGTACGAGTGAATATTTGACGGCCATGGATCGACGCGCGCTTGATGCCACGCGCATACTGGCCGGTAATCCCGATATTCTGAGCGAAGGCCGAGTTACGGAGCGAACACGCGACATCTTTGCCGAAGTGCTCGATGAAAACCCTTTGTTCTATGCCGCTTATATCGGTTTTGGCGATGGCGACTTTTACGAGCTGATCAATCTGAATACGAGCGAAGCCGTGCGCATGCAATTACGGGCATTGCCGCAGGACAGGTGGGTCGTTATCACGGTCTTGGGCAAAGGCGATCGGCGAACTCGGGAATTTCTCTATTATGACGAGCAATTTAATCTCCGAACCAGCCGAACAGAGCGGAGCGACTATTTAGCCAGCAAGCGACCGTGGTATATACAAGCCAAATTGGGCAAAGTCCATAAAACCGCTCCCTATCAATTTCAACATCTTCAAGCGCCAGGCCAGACTTATTCGATGCGGATTGCCGGTCAGGATGCGGTTCTGGCGGTCGATATTGCGTTGTCTGCTATGTCCGATAAGCTCAATGAACAAATGTTGAGCAAAGATAGCCGCATTTATCTCTATCAAGGCAGTGGCGAAATCATTGCCTCTAGTGAAAGTCGAATGCCGCCGACTGTGATGCCGAAAGTCGAGCCCCTCGTACTTAACGATGAACAGCGGCAATTGGTAGAGAAAAATCCCATATTGACGGTATCGAACGAGCTCGATTGGCCGCCGTTCGATTTTGTCATCGCCGGCGAACCATTCGGCTATGCTATCGACGTATTATCGATGATCGAGCAAATGACCGGCTTGCAGTTCGACTATGTCAACGGTTATAGCTGGCCTCAGCTGGTCGCGATGTATCGTACCGGTCAGATCGATATTTTGCAGCCGGTGGTCGGTACCGAACAAAACGCCGCTTTAGGTATATTGAGCAAGGCCTTTGCCGAGCCATCGGATGGTATTCTGATGCGCAAGGATCAAACGCCTGTTACATCAATCCGACAATTGCAGGGAAAACGGCTTGCAATACCGGCCGGGTGGTCCATCATCGCTTCTTTCAAGCAAATGTTTCCGGACATCGACATTGTCGAAGTCGATGGCGTTCGGGGATTATTCGATGCGGTGCGGCGAGGCGAGGTCGATGCCGGGCTCGATACTGCCGCAATCCTGCATTATACGACACGGCAATTTTTCTTCGATGATGTCGCGATCTATGAGGAGTTGGATTGGGGGGAATCAAGCATTCCCAACAGTCTGCACTTTGTAGTGCGGCCGCAACTAAAAGAAGTTATCGAGTTGATTAACTTGGCTCTGGATAATTTAGGCGAACAGCAGCACAGTTGGTTAAATGCGCGCTGGCTGGTCGATGCGGAAAGGGACATTGCTCAGGATGCCATGGTCCCATTCCAAGAACTCATCAGTTTGGCTTCGAAGTCGACCGACCTCAATCAACTGCATAAAATGGAGCTCGATGGCGAGCCTCACTTCGTCTATGTGCAGGCCATTGGCCAAAATCATCGGGCGGCCGACTTTTTTGCCGTGATTACGCCGGAATCCGCCGTGCTAGCCCCTGCCGTTGCTCAAGTCAATGCCGTGTTATTGATTACCAGCGGCTGCCTTTTGTTATTGTTGCCGCTTGCATTTTGGCTGGCCTCGTTGATTGTTAAGCCGATCAAGCATCTCGCTCTGGAAAACGAAAAGATTAAACGGCGCCGATACGGCGAACTCGATCCGATGGAAAGCCATATTATCGAAATCGATGAGTTATCGGGTTCGATGATGACTATGGCGCATTCGATACGGCAGCATGCCAAAGAACGGGAAGAATTGATGGAATCGTTCATCCAATTGATCGCCCAAGCCATCGATGACAAGTCGGCCTATACGGCGGGGCACTGTGCGAGGGTTCCGGAGCTGGCAATCTTGTTGGCGCAAAAAGCCGAAGAGAGTCGTCGACCGCCATTCGATACATTCGGTTTCGGTAACGAAGATGCCTGGCGCGAATTCCGTATCGGAGCTTGGCTGCACGACTGCGGCAAGATTACGACGCCTGAGCACATCATCGATAAAAGCACCAAGCTTGAGACGATTTATAACCGCATTCACGAAATCCGCATGCGCTTCGAAGTGTTGTGGCGCGATGCCGAAATCGACTATTGGAAGCAGTACTTGAACGCGCCGAGTGATGAGAAACGAAATCGTCATGAATTAGAGCAACGCCAACGACAATTACAAGAGGATTTTGCCTTTGTTGCCAACTGCAATTTGGGCGGTGAAAGCATGAGCGAGGCCGATATCGATAGGCTGAATCAATTGGCTCGCATCACTTGGCGGCGGCATTTCGACGACCGATTAGGCTTATCTCCGATCGAAGTTGCACGCTATCCCGAGGAGCAAACACCGCTGCCGGTCACGGAGCCACTATTGGCGGATAAGCCTTGGCACATCATCAAGCGCCTGCGCAACAACATCCATGATGAGCGCTTGGGCATAAAGATGGCGATACCGGAACATCTTTACAATCTGGGCGAATTGCACAATCTCACTGTATCACGAGGTACCTTGACCGAAGAAGATCGCTTCAAGATTAACGAGCACATGATCAGCACGATCAAAATGCTCGATAAATTGCCGTTGCCCGAAGATTTGCTCCAGGTGCCGCGCTATGCTTCTACTCATCATGAAACGCTAGATGGGCGCGGTTATCCGCGCATGCTGATCGCCAAAGATCTTTCAATTCCGGAGCGTATTATGGTGTTGGCCGACATTTTCGAAGCATTGACAGCGGCCGATCGACCGTATAAAGATGCAAAGCCGATCAGCGCCGCGCTCGATATACTACATCGAATGGTGCAAGAACAGCATGTGGACCGTGATGTTTTCGAGCTTTTCTTGCGTAGCGGCGCCTATTTGGAGTACGCAAAACGTTACCTGCGCACTGAGCAGGTCGATGCAGTGGATATTCGGCGCTATCTCGGCCAATGAGCGATTTGACATTCCGGCCATTGCCCGCTTATGGCTGATTCAGCGCGTGTGGTAGCATGACCGCAACTTGAGTCGGTTAAGGAGTTTACAATGAAAACAGTGTTGATCGGAGGAACGGCCAACGGCCAGCTCTTGATGGATGCCGCGATGGCGAATCGTCACGGCGTCATTTCCGGGGCAACTGGGACGGGCAAGACCGTAACCCTGCAAGTTTTGGCGGAAGGTTTTTCGAGACTGGGCGTTCCGGTATTCTTGGCCGATATCAAAGGAGACTTGTCGGGAATCGGGACGGCAGGGCAAGCACACGAAAAAATTACCGAACGCGTGACGGGAATCGGGATTGCCGACTTCCAATTCCGGGGAAATCCCTCGGTCTTTTGGGATTTGTTCGGCCGAAACGGGCATCCGGTGCGTACGACGATGTCCGATTTAGGCCCTTTGCTGCTCAGCAATCTGTTGGAATTGAACGACACGCAAACCGGCGTGATTTATAGCGGCTTTAAAATCGCCGACGACGAAGGGTTGTTATTACTGGACCTTAAAGATTTGCGCGCGATGTTGAATTGGATGGGCGAAAACTCAGCGGCACTGTCCAAACAATACGGGAACATCACATCGGCAAGCATCGGTGCGATACAGCGACGGCTGTTGGTGCTCGAGGAACAAGGCGCAGAACATTTCTTTGCCGAACCAGCGGTCGAGCTCGATGATTTTCGCAGGACCGATTTTTCCGGCAACGGTGTGATTAGCATTCTCGACGCGACCGAGTTGACGACGAAATCGCCGCGGCTGTATGCGACCTTTCTGCTGTGGATGTTGTCGGAACTGTTCGAAACCTTACCCGAAGTGGGCGATGGCGATAGGCCGAAGCTGGTGTTGTTTTTCGACGAAGCGCATCTGTTGTTCAATCAGGCACCGAAAGTCTTGCTCGACAAGATCGAACAAATCGTTCGCTTAATCCGTTCTAAAGGCGTCGGCGTCTATTTCATTAGTCAAAGTCCGCTAGATATTCCGGCGCCGATACTCGGTCAGATGGGGCTGAAAATCCAGCATGCGCTACGAGCATTTACGCCGGCCGATCGCAAGGTACTGAAAAGTGTCGCGCAAACGTTCAGGGCCAATCCTGGCTTCGATACCGAAACCGTGTTGCAAGAGCTGAAGACCGGCGAAGCCTTGGTGTCGGTGCTGAACAAGGACGGCAGCCCGACCCCGGTCGAGCGCACGTTGATCCGGCCGCCCGAGTCGAAAATAGGCCCGCTCACCGAAGATCAACGCAACGAACTGATCGGTCGCTCGCCGTTCAAAGGACGTTACGATCAAATGGTCGATCGCGAATCGGCTTACGAAATGCTGAAGCACAAAGCCGAACAGCAGGCATTTCAGGCGCAGGCCGCGCGCGATCTCAAGGCGTCGGCAACGAGACGGACCGGCACATCGAATCGGCAAAGCGTCGGCGAGGCGCTGATCAAGAGCACCGCGAGAACCATCGGCTCGCAGCTCGGCCGCCAAATCGTACGCGGCATCATGGGCTCGTTGCTCGGCGGGAAGCGCTGAACGCGGACGCACAAGGCGTCGCTCTCACAAGGGAACTGGATGCTCCTTGGGAGCGCGCGATACCCAGATCCCGATTTCGAAGCCACTGATGTGCAATATTCGCAGATTTATCAAACAGTACCGTTTCCAGGTATACGACGACCTCTGTTTAGCAAGTTTGCCGATATTTGTGGATAACGATGAGCGCAGAGCGTAGGAACGAAGATTCATGGCGGTCCTCGATGGACACATCCCATACCTTTTATTCTTAGACGGTTTTTCGATCAAAAGGGAGTAGAATCTGCGAACTTTCACAGTAACGTCCATGAAGGTCTAGCCATCGCCCCGGCAAATGAAAGTTCTCTGGTGGGGAGGGTACGGTCACTCGCCCGACAGGACGCCGTGAATACATCCATGTAGGCTCGACGGCGGATTTCCCTGCCGCCGACGCCTGTCGGTCGAGCAACCGCACCCTCTCCGGAACCGGCATTTGCTCTGTCGAGCGCCGTATATCGAAAAATTAGATAAAGGGTCTATATCTACGAACTTTCACAGTAATTACGGATTAGTCCATCTCGTCGATCGCTATTTTTAATTTCACGGCATGTATCGGCCGCATTCTTCGTCTGCATCGTGTACCTTTATCAAAAATTACCGGCAACAGATTCGCGCTCTTTCGGGATTCTTTATCAATACTCTCATTTACGAACTGTTAGCAAGCTTTTCGAATCGAGGTAACCATTCGGCAAATTTCATCACAGAGTTATAGCCGCAGACCGTTTCTAACTTTCTGGTTTCGACGACTTCAAAAATGCGGCGCGCGCGCAGTAGAGTTTCCTGCTCGGGCCCGAACGGATTGAAACGCATCCCCGCATCGGTCAAAAAGACATAGTCGCAGATGAACAGTACGTCACGGTAAATATAAAAAGTGAATCCGGGCGTGTGTCCGCCGGTATGGAAGGCTTCGATGCCGTAGGCGATAGAGTCGCCGGTAAAGCGCAGATCGACATCGAACGAGGCCGCCAACGGATGCCGCGCGTCCAAGTCGTGCATGCGCACTTCGGCATTCCAGAGCTTTCGGTATTGATTCGACGCGCCCATGAAATGATGATGCGTGAACAAGATGGCGCGCACCGGCGACAAATCCCGGTTGAAAGCCGAGGGTGCGTCGATCCAGACCGCGCCTTGGTCGGTTTCGATTCGATAGGCCGCATGTTCCAGGCCCAATTTCGGCACCGAAAGTAGTTGACCGACATATTCGTTGACCGGTCGTGCGGTCACTCGATAGGTTTTTTCGGCCTCAACCCATGATAAAAAGCGATCATGCCGGGCTCCGCAGAACGGACAAACCTCGGGCATTTCGCCGATCATGTTATAACCGCATTCGAGGCAAACCCATTGCGGCGTGTCGTCGAAGAGTTTTGGTTCGTTAGGCATGGAATTGTCTGCCGATACTTTTTTTATAATCGATGGGCTTCAGGTCCGCCAAGGGTGCGACGGTAAATCGGCGAGGCCGATCACATCGACGCCGGCTTTGGCAACTTGATGATCGTTCTCCACCGAACTGCCGCTGACGCCGATCGCGCCGATCAAAACACCATCTTCATCGACAATCGGGACGCCGCCGGGAAAGGTGATTAAGCCGTCGTTGGAGTGTTCGATTCCGTAAAGCGGTCCGCCCGGTTGCGATAGCTGACCGATTTGTCCGGTGTTCATGCCGAAGAAACAGGCGGTCTTGGCTTTTTTGAGGGCAATGTCGATGCTGCCGACCCACGCGCCGTTCATTCTGGTGAACGCTTTCAAATCGGCGCCTGAATCGACCACGGCGATACACATTTGCGTGCCGATTTTGTTGGCCTCTGCGATGGCTGCCGCAATCGCTTTCTCTGCTTGTTCGTAGGTTACATGCATGGTTTTTCTCCCGCTTGTTATAGATATTAAAAAGGATGATTCATTTGGGGGCGATCATCTGTTCCGGCCGGACGATCGCATCGAACTGTTCGGCACTCACCAGACCGCCGGCAATGGCCTCTTCGCGAAGCGTCGTGCCGTTTTGCAAAGCCGTTTTGGCAATTTGTGCGGCCTTGTCGTAGCCGATCTGCGGAACCAGTGCGGTGACCAGCATCAGCGATTGCTCCATTAACTCCGCTATCCGCTCGGCATTCGGTTGTATGCCTGCCACACAATGTTCGGTAAAACTATGCGCCGCATCGCGGAGAAGGCGTATCGATTGCAGCACGTTATAAATCATCACCGGCTTGAAGGTATTGAGTTCCAGATGACCTTGCGCGCCGGCCAAGGTTACCGTCGTATGGTTGCCGATGACTTGTGCGCAAACCATCGTCAATGCCTCGCATTGGGTCGGATTGATTTTGCCCGGCATGATCGACGAGCCGGGTTCGTTTGCCGGCAAAATCAGTTCACCGAGTCCCGAGCGCGGACCGGAACTCAAGAGGCGAATGTCGTTAGCGATTTTATTAAGGCTGACCGCGATGCAGTTCAACACGCCGGATAGTTCCACCAGTGCGTCGTGCGCGGCCATCGCTTCGAATTTGTTGGCGGCGGATGTGAAAGGATGCCCGGTGAATTTAGCGACTTCGTCGGCGAATAGTTCGGCAAAACCCTGGCTCGAATTCAAGCCCGTTCCGACTGCGGTACCGCCTTGCGCGAGAGGATACAGGCGTTTGAGACTGTCCTGTAGCCGTTCGATGCTGAGTTGAACTTGGGTCGCGTAACCGGAAAACTCCTGGCCCAATGACAGCGGCGTCGCATCTTGCAGATGCGTGCGTCCGATCTTAATGATGTCGGCCCATGCCTGAGATTTATCGGACAGCGTTTTTTGCAAGCGCTGCAATGACGGGATCAGTAGACATTGGAGTTGTTCGACCGCTGCGATATGCATCGCGCTTGGAAACACATCGTTCGAAGACTGGCTGAGGTTGCAGTGATCGTTGGGGTGAACCGGCGATTTCGAACCGAGCGCGCCGCCCAGGCGTTCGTTGACCCGGTTGGCGATCACTTCGTTGGCATTCATATTGGATTGCGTGCCGGAGCCGGTTTGCCAGATCGCCAGCGGAAAGTGTTCATCCAGTGCGCCGTCGATGACTTCATGTGCCGCATCGACGATCGCGCGGCCGAGATTTACATCCAGCTTGTTTTGGGCGATATTGCTCAAAGCCGCACAACGTTTGACGATCCCAGGGCAAACGCATTAAAAATACTGTTAAAACATAGAGTTTAGAGGTATCGTATCGGAATTTTGCGTATGTTACCAACGGACTGCAGTTTAATTAAGCACTTTTCCAACGTGACTGATCCCCGAATTGAACGTAAGAAACTTCATCAGTTGATGGATATCATTGTACTCACTGTTTGCGCCTCGTTAAGCGGTGCTGAGGGATGGGAAGCCATTGAAGAGTTTGGCCATAATAAATTAGATTGGTTAAGGCAGTTTGTACCGTTAAAGAATGGCATTCCATCGCATGATTGCTTGGCGTATGTCATTTCTCGATTGTCACCGAAAGAATTTCAACGTTGCTTTATAGATTGGGTGAACGCCATTCGCGAAGTGATACCCGATGAAGTGATTGCGATAGATGGCAAAACCGCACGCCGTTCGCATGACCGCAAACGCGGCCAAAATCCGTTGCACATGGTCAGCGCCTGGGGTTGTGCGAATGGATTAGTGCTCGGCCAAGAAGCGACCGAAGAAAAGTCGAATGAAATTACCGCAATCCCGAAGCTATTGGCTTTGCTAGAACTTAAAGGTTGTATTGTGACCATTGATGCCATGGGCTGCCAGCGCACGATTGCTGAGCAAATCGTCGATCAAGGCGGTGATTACTGTTTGGGCCTGAAAGGCAATCAAGGCGAATTGCATGAAGCCGTCGAGGATTTTTTCAACACGGCCAAGCAAGCGAATTTTAACCACGTCGAATACGCTTATCACGAAGAAATCGACAACGACCATGGGCGTTTAGAAACCCGCCGTTATTGGATTACCGAGGAGCTTTGTACGCTCCCGAAAACGGAGCTCTGGAAAGAATTACGCAGCATTGGCTTCGTGGAGCGCGAATGCCACATCGGCGATAAAGTAACAATCGAGCAGCGTTGTTTCATTAACAGCATTAAAGCCGATGCGCAGCTATTTGCGCGGGCTGTGCGCCATCACTGGGGTATTGAAAACCAATTGCACTGGCGCTTAGACGTGGTCTTTCGAGAAGATGACAACCGAATTCGAAAAGGTAATGCCGCTGCGATTATGACCACCATCCGGCATATCTGTGTCAATCTGTTCCAGCAAGAGGAATCTAAACTCAGCATGAAAAAGAAAAGACTCAAAGCCGCCTGGAACGATCGCTACCGCGCTAAATTGCTGTTAGGAAAGTAATTTTAATGCGTTTGCCCTGTTGACGATCCCGAGGGCGCGGATCAACGGTCGCGGTAATCGTTCGTCGCCGATCGCGAAATAGCGTAGGGATCGCTGTGTTTGCGCTCCCCAGTATTTGTCGGCGGGGACTTCAATGGAGCCCAGTGCGTCGCTTTCAATTCGCCCGGCCGAACTTCCGATTGTCATGGTTATTATGCAAATGAGCTAACAGCGATGGATTATTCGCTTGGTTTACTTAGCATTTTTCGCACCTCGCCCACATGAATTTCTTCCTGGGCGATCATTCGGCGCGCATATTCCTCGAGCAGAACGCTACGGCCGTCGACCAACTCCAATAAACGATGATATTCGGCCAGTGCCGATGCTTCATGATCCAACGATTCCCGGAGAATGGCGCCGATATCGTGGCGATGCGTTTCCAGTAACGGGCCGATTCCCAAAGAGGGATGCCCGTCCAAATGGGTAATCATTTCTCCGGCTTCGTTGGCATGGAGTAACGATTCATTCGCTTGGCCGCGCATCCAGGAAACGATGGGAATTCGATTGTAGCCGACAACCATCAAGGCATAATGCGTATAACGAACCACGCCCGCCAGTTCCGCTTCCAGAATGTTATTCAGCACTTTGATCACGGCGTCGTTATCGATTTCGGTGTTTGTCATGAGTGTCTCCTGAAGTCAGAATGGGGAGAGTCTGACTATAGCGCTTTTTTGATCGTTGAGATAGTAAACTTTAACCTGATTAGCAAGATGCTTCAGCTTGCTGAGGCCAACTGTCCAAGCAGTGGCCAGTCTTAGCCACTTCTGCGGGACGGGTTATTTAACCCGTCCCCAACTTTTCGGTTTGCCCTAAACATTTCGGCTGACTTCGGCCAAAGTCAAAACGTTTAGGACGCGGTTGCAAACCCCGTCCTGCTAGGGATATGCTGGTTTTTGGGCTTTAGCTGAAGAAACTTGCTAATCAGGAACTTTAATCCTAGAAAAAGCATTTCACCATGAAGGTCGTGAAGGATAAGAAGTTAATTCAATAACTTGTTAAGCGCTTGTATAGAGCTTTCGTCCACTTCGGCGCCTAATTTTGATCTATACCTTTCGCACTTCAATTTTCGGCAGTTTCTTAGGAGGCGCCGGGGTGCTCGGCTAAGGCTTTGCCAGCATGGAGCTGGCATAGAGCCTACATGGATGTATTCACGGCGTCCTTTGACGGGCACCCCGGTGCCGAATTTTGATCTACGATAGGTATACGATGGGTTTATTGATGCCCAAATCCTTAATAGCGTGACGGCAAGCGAGCAACCGAATTTAATTTCCAGGGTTTCGGATTGATGGCTGCCTCTAACTTATCTTCCAATGGGTCGTCTAACTCATGAAAAAAGTCCAAGCCGGTTAATTCTTCGATAGTGTCAACGGAGACGATAAAATCGGTTAAAGGCTCATTGCCTCGCACCGTTTGCGGGACCAGGAACGCCAACATTTTGATTCCGGAACTTGTTTCCGCGGCATAAATTTTATAAAAAGCATCCGGTATTTCCACTTTCCAGCTGCTCTTCAATCGATTCAGAGGATTCGAAAATACGGGGCCGGTTATTACCCAGACGCGTCGATGCAATTTGGTAAAGTAGTCGACTTCAACGGCTTCCAATCGCTGCCAAACTTTTTGATTTAGATTGGGTCTTTGAGGGGTAATGTTGGTCATTAAAAACGTATCTAATTGCGCTTGTTTGCCATAGAGCCTGCTGATGGCATAGTTAGGCGCCATGTGGCCTCGGTCGAAACCGCTTCGGGTATAGTCTTGATGGCTGATACGCGTCAGGCTGCGCCAATCGGTGCTGAATGTTTGCGGCCGTTTATGGGGTGTCGCATTGTTTTTAATCGTGGTGACTTGATAGATTACCCAAAGTGGATTGCCACGAATGTCTGAGTATCCGACCATGAATCCATCATTGCGAAATACCCTCGACCAAGTCAGCGGCTGATACCAGACTTGAGTTTGCGGGACGCCTTGAAATGCCATGTCGGGCCTAGCCAGCATGACTTCATAACTGTAGCCGCCAATTAGAGGGAGTAGGGTCAGTACGCTAATGCGCGGATATTTTTTACCAACTCTAAAAAACGTGATGAATGTAGCGAGTAAAAAGCGATGTTTTTTCTGTCTTCTTCTTGCCATGTCGATTAGCTAACGATGTTCAAAAATGCCGCATCAAATAGGGTGCTGCGGATTTTTATTAAGTGATTATTGTAACTGTATGATTATACGGTAATTAATCGGGTATTGTTGGCCGGAGTGGATTAAAAGCCGATGGGTAACTATAGCTTTCAGATTATTAGACGCTTTTTCGCTCGCAAATAGGAGTAAGAGCGTGCTCCCAATAGTTGAAACCAAGGTTGAATTGAAGGCTGAGGTGAGTGCTTTATAATCGAACCTCAATGATGACGTATTTTTTCGAAATGATAACTTTTTCCGGCTCAAGATTTTACTATGCGCAAGATTGACGAATTGATTACCAAATTAAGCTTCGGCTTTTCCATACCCGGCTTATTGCTGGCGACGCTTTTTTTCGCATTTTCGCTTACACCAAGTCTAGTGCCTCGTTCTTTTTTGTTTCAAGGGGTGATTTCCGGTTTGTCTTTTACGGCGGGATACGCGCTTGGTGTTTTCGGTCGATGGTTTTGGGATTATGTCGAGTTGCCGTTGCCTGGTCGCGATGCAATCAGAATTTTTAGGATTGTTGCATCGGGCGTCTGTTCGATCGTTGCAATCGCCTTTCTTTGGCAGGCTTCGCAATGGCAAGACGATTTGCGCTCAATGATGGGGATGATGCCGGAGGGTGCGATGCCTTCTTATGGTATTGCCTTGATGACCTTACTCGTTTTTGGCGTATTAATACAGTTTGCTCGATTGTTTCGGAGGACGTTTCAATTTTTGTCTCTAAGGCTAGCGCGCTACATATCCGATCATGTCGCGCATGCGATAAGCATACTGGCAGCTGGAATGTTGTTTTGGTCGGTTATCGATGGCGTGGTTGTTTCTTTGTTCTTACGCGCGACGAACAATTCTTATCAACAATTAGACGCGCTGATTCAGGATGATTTGGAGCGTCCCGACGATCCGATGAAGACCGGTAGCGAAGCCTCCTTGATCGCTTGGTCGGACTTGGGAAGGCAAGGGCGTAAATTTATGTCTTCAGGCCCGACAGCTCAAGCGTTGAGCGATTTTTTCGGTGAGCCGGTGCCTGAGCCCGTGCGCATCTATGTCGGGTTGAATGCGGCGAATACGCCGGAAGAAAGAGCCGAATTGGCTTTGCAAGAGCTGAAACGCGTCAATGCCTTCGACCGTTCGGTTTTGTTGTTGGTGACGCCCACGGGTACCGGTTGGATAGACCCGGCCGCACTGGATACCGTCGAATATTTACATCGAGGCGACATCGCGACGGTCACCGCGCAATATTCGTATTTGCCCAGCGCCTTGTCGTTGATAACCGAAGGGGAGTACGGTGCGGAAATGGCTAGAGCGCTGTTCGAAAAAGTTTATGTCTATTGGACGAACTTGCCTAGCGACCACCGACCGAAATTGTATTTACACGGGCTGAGCTTGGGCGCGCTGAATTCCGATCGTTCTTTCGATGTGTACGACATCATTCAAGACCCATTCGATGGAGCA
This sequence comes from Methylotuvimicrobium buryatense, assembly GCF_005931095.1. Classification (GTDB taxonomy): domain Bacteria; phylum Pseudomonadota; class Gammaproteobacteria; order Methylococcales; family Methylomonadaceae; genus Methylotuvimicrobium; species Methylotuvimicrobium buryatense. The sequence goes on from NZ_CP035467.1 coordinate 385,913, forward strand.
TTATGGAGCGGTCCGCCATTTCGTAGCGAAACCTGGCGCAAAGTGACGCAAGAAAGGGATCCCGACTCTCCGGTATGGCTACCTCGTTTTCGAGATGGCGCGGTGATTAGATTCATGAATCAATATACGGGATTAAATGACGATAGTACGCCGTGGGGACCTTTTAGAATCGCTTATCTGCAATATGCCAGCGACCCGATAACGTTTTTCGATAGCCATGCGTTCTTTCGAGAGCCGGAATGGATGCAAGCTCCCAGAGGGCCGGACGTCTCGCCGTATCTAAGATGGTATCCGGTTGTCACGATGCTGCAATTGGCGGCCGACATGGCGGTCGGGTCTACGCCGCCGGGGTTCGGTCATGTTTTTGCCGCTAAACATTACATCGATGCATGGCTGGCCTTGACCGAACCTAAAGGTTGGAGCGAAGAGCAATTGAATCGTCTGCGGGCCTTGTTCGAAGGACGATAAGGCATCGAATAATTTTACAAATGTGAAGGCCTGTCGATTTGTCGTTCAATGGTTCGAGTTATGACTATCGTATTGCCAGTTTCGGTAGTGCCCGAGGAGCCATCGGACTAGCATGGATATGGCATAGAGCCTTGTATGCGAGGAACGTAGGGCAGGCCGGTAAAATAAAACATCACATCGGACTTATCCTTGATATACCCATCGCACTTCAAATTTCGGCATTGACACATGGAGGCGCCGGGGTGTTCGGCAAAGGCTGTGACAGCAGGGATGCTGTCACAGAGCCTACATGGACGCTGACTCTTCGGCGCCGAAATTTGACCAGCAAAGGGTATAAATTCGCTCTTAAGGAAACCTGATTAGCAAGATGCTTCAGCTTGCTGAAGCCAATTGTCCGAGCAGTGGCCAGTCGTAGCCACTTCTGCGGGACGGGTTATTTAACCCGTCCCCAACGTTTCGGTTTGCCCTAAACATTTCGGCTAACTTCGGCCAAAGTCAAAACGTTTAGGACGGGGTTGCAAACCCCGTCCTGCTAGGGATATGCCGGTTTTTGGGCTTTAGCTGAAGAAACTTGCTAATCAGGTAAGGAAATGAACCGGCCATATGCCGTTAAAATTCTCGCTTATCCCCGGAAATAATGCAGCGTGCGAACTGCGTGCCTTATCCTTTGTTTGCAGCAAATAGGCCGATCCTTTCGGATGCGTATAATCGGCGGCGATACCTCTATCGATTAATTCTTTAGCTTCTTCAAAATTTCTTCCAGCGAGTATGATGCTGGGGCGCCATTGATAATATTGGCGCTATGCCAGATCCATGCTGGCAAAGCCTTTGTCGGACACCCAGGCGCCTACTCTAGCACTGCCGAAATTTGAAGTGCGAAAGGTATACACCGACATCCTCATCGGTTATACATAATAAACGCTAATTTTTAAAAGTTGAGCGTAATAATTTGAGTGGTACTATGTGGAAATAGACAGTTGAACCATTTCGTCCGTTATTCGAGGTCATCACTATGGACAAGCAAAATTCCGATAATTTCCTGCAAATATTGACCGGGTTTCTGGTTCAATTACTGAAGTCGCTCAAAACAACGATGACCGGTCTTTATCGATCATTATTTAAGCTCGAGCCGGAAAAAGAAATCAATGCGCCGGAAAAGCCCGATAAGAACGATAAATTGACACGCTATTTGTTGATCGGCCTGGGCGTGTTAATGATTTTGTCGATCTTCAATCAGGCTAACGAACTGCAAAAAGACGAACTACCCTACAACCAATTTCTCGAATTGGTTAAGAATAACAAAATTCAACGTGCCGTGGTCACTGAGAAAACGATTACCGGCCTGATCAAACCCGACACCCCGTCAGATTCTCCCCAACACTTCATGACCATTCCTCTGTGGGATGAACATCTCGCCGAGACGCTCGCCGAGCATAACGTCGACTACATCGTTAGAAGCGGAGAAAGTTGGCTTGGCAATATCCTATTCAATTGGATCATTCCGATGTTGATTTTAGTCGCGATCTGGTCCTGGCTATTTCGGCGCATGGCCGGCGGCGGACCGGCCGGGCGCGGCTTTTTGAATATCGGTAACAAAATCAAGATACATCCGGAAACGCAACCGAAAATCACGTTCGACGATGTTGCCGGTAGCGAGAGTGCGAAACAGGAGCTGAAAGAATCGATCGAATTTCTTAAAGCCCCGGAAAAAATTCAAAAACTCGGCGGGCGCATGCCGAAAGGTGCATTGTTGGTCGGTCCGCCCGGAACCGGTAAAACCTTGCTGGCGAGGGCTGTGTCGGGCGAAGCCGGCGTGCCGTTTTTCAACATCAGCGGCTCTGAATTTATCGAACTGTTCGTCGGTGTCGGTGCCGCGCGAGTTCGCGATTTATTCGAACAGGCCCGCCAAAAAGCCCCCTGTATTATCTTTATCGACGAACTCGATGCCATCGGCCGCTCTCGCGGCGGGCCGATGGTGATGGGCGGCCATGACGAACGCGAACAAACGCTCAATCAATTGCTGACCGAAATGGATGGATTCGACCCGTCGTCGGGCGTGGTCGTATTGGCCGCGACCAATCGCCCGGAAATTCTCGACAAAGCCTTGCTGCGCGCCGGACGCTTCGACCGGCAGATTATTGTCGACAAACCGGACCTCGAAGACCGCGTCAAAATTCTCAAACTGCATAGTGCTAAAATGCGGCTCGCTTCCGACGTCGACTTGACCGTCGTCGGCAAGCGAACACCGGGACTGGTTGGCGCCGATTTGTCGAATATCGCGAACGAAGCCGCTATTCTAGCTGCGCGCGTCGATCGCGACAATGTACGCATGGACGACTTCGAAGCGGCGATCGACCGCATTTTGGCCGGTCCCGAGAAAAAATCGCGGGCGCTGGGGCCAGAGGAAAAACGCCGCGTTGCTTACCACGAGGCAGGTCATGCATTGGTCGCCAAGCATGTTCCCACCGGTCAGCCGATACATAAGGTTTCGATCATTCCGCGCGGCGTTTCGGCTTTGGGCTTTACACTGCAGCTTCCGGTCGAGGAAAAGTTTCTGTCCACCGATGCCGAACTAAAAGATCAAATCGCGATTTTGATGGGCGGGCGCATGGCGGAGGCGATCGCATTGGGCAATGTATCGACCGGCGCGCAAAACGACTTGGAAAAAGCCAGTGAAATCGCACGGGCCATGGTGTGTTATTTGGGCATGAGCGCCAAACTCGGTGCGTTGACTTACGGCAAACGTCAACAACTGCAATTTCTCGAAACCGAAGGCACCGAATATCGCAATTACAGCGAGGAAACCGCTAAGCTGATCGATACCGAAGTCAAGGCGCTGGTCGATGAGGGAATCGAGCGCGCGATGGATATTTTGACTGCTAAACGGCACGTTTTGGATCAGCTTGCCGAAATTCTTCAGGAAAAAGAAGTAATCCACGGAGAGGATATCGATGTGCTTTTGGGTTAAGGAGAGCCAAAACGGAAATAGGCAAGGCCAAAAGGCATTTATCGACGAAAAAAACTGTTCTCCCAAAAGGGGGGGGCTCAGGGCGGACTTGGAGCATCGGTGAGACGAACGTAACCCCGAGCTCATTTACAAGGGATGGTATTGGAGTGGATTTCTATGGCAAGAACAACAATAACAATTCTATCTTTCTGGGAGTTTTACTATGAGTATTATAAAAGAATTCAAGGAATTCGCGGTCAAGGGCAACGTAATCGACATGGCGGTTGGTATTATTATTGGCGCGGCATTCGGTAAAATCGTTTCGTCATTTGTCGGTGACGTGATCATGCCGCCAATCGGTATTTTGATCGGGGGCGTCGATTTTTCCGATCTGGCTATTGTGTTAAAGGAAGCCACGGAAGGTGCGGAAGCCGTCACATTAAGCTACGGTAAATTCATTCAAACATTGATCGACTTTACTATCGTCGCTTTTGCGATTTTCATTGCCGTCAAATTTATTAACAAGCTCAAGAGGCAAGAGGCGCCAGCGCCGGAAGTTGAGCCGGAACCTTCCAAAGAAGAACAACTATTAACCGAGATCAGAGATTTGCTCAAAGAGAAAAAATAAAAAACGCATAAATCTTTAAATCGAAAAGGGGATATTCAATCCCCTTTTTTTGTTTGAGGTTAACTCAGCTCTAACGTCGTTGCCATTAAGTTAAGCCGTCACAGAAATAAGTAATACTTGCATTCAGGCTCTAAATGAGTGTCAAAAGCTTGCCATCCACGGCGCTGGACTCCGCCACAAATCCGTATGGAACGGATTTGCATTTACCCGAAGGGCTCCGGGCAGGATAGCCCGGAGTGAATCCATGGCAAAATGACGGTCAGAAGCGCAAAAGGGAGTCTCAAATTAACCGAAGAGTGAGCTAAAAGATCTTTTGTTACGCAATAAGAAATAATCTATCAATAATTAATCCTATTGTTAACAATAAAACAACTCGGTATAGTTGCCCTCAATCCCATTTAATCCATACTCTTTCACTAGGATATTGCGAAATGACTGATTTTCAGAAAGATATCGCGCTCGGTCTGATGTTTATCATCGGAATTTTCGGATTCATTTCCGGAGCTTTTATCGTTTCAGCAATGACATTTGCCTCGGCCGCGATGTTTAGCATCATGTTCTCCAATCGCCGTATTCGCGATTGATTCTCCCTCTCGTTACCTTTTTTACCTCGTGTGTTGTTTTGCCGGAGCTTTATGCTCCGGCTTTTTTTTGTCCGCCGGAACCTGCAAAGCGGTTTAAGGAACGGGCATGAATTAAGTTAGGCAACCGACGCCTCGATTTTTGTTCGTATTCAAGGCGTCGGATTTTGATCTACGATGGTTATACTTCGCGCGAATGTGGCCGTGCGAAGTATATTAATATCCGTGATATTTTATCGTTAAAATAAGTTACGCATTTTTCGCTACGGAGCCACAATCATGTCGGGATTTTTCGCTACCATCAACCGTTTGAAATATATTCAACGCTGGGGGCTTAAACGTAATTCGATCAATGAAAACGTCAAGGAACATTCATTCGATGTCTGCGTGATCGCGCATTTATTATGCATCATCAAAAACGAGCTATTCGGCGGGGCGATCGACCCCGGCGAGGTCGTCTTGGCCTCACTTTATCATGACGCGCACGAAAGCATTACCGGAGATCTGCCGACGCCGATCAAAAAATTCAATCCCGGAATATTAAATCATTATAAGGACATCGAGTCGGTCGCCTCGCAGGCCTTAGTCGATACCTTGCCCGATGCGTTAAAAGACGATCTGTATAACTATGTCACCGAGTCCTGCGAGGAGTCGATTGCCGAATTGGTCAAGGCTGCCGATACGATCAGCGCCTATGTCAAATGCGTCGAAGAGACTCGGGCCGGCAATTTCGAATTTAAGGATGCCATGGACGACATTGAAATACGGCTCAACAAGATCGATTTACCGGAGGTCGATTATTTTCGGGAGCACTTTCTGCCGGCCGTGCATTTAACGGTGGATCAGCTATATCAAGGAGAATAATGTCGGTTAGCGGTTAGCAGCGATTCTATGTTTGTCCAATCGTTTCGATCAATCGCCAGAATTCGGCCTGTTGCCTAATTCCCAACACTTTTTGCGCGGCCTGCACGCCGGATACGCTGACGCCGTAGACGCCGCCGCCCGGCGAAGTCCAATGGCCGGCGAAATACAGCCCCGGCAGCGGCGATTGATTGGGGATACGAGTGGGGCCGACTTGACTCGGCGAGACGTCCCAGCCGTAGGCTGCGCCTTGAAAATTTTGCGTGTAGCGGCGCATTGTCGCCGGTGACCCGCCTTCAATGAACAAGATATGATCCTCAAGTCCGGGAATATACTTTCCGGCCAGTTTTAGCATCGCATCCATATAGCCCGGTTTGGCCTGTTGCCAGGACTCGGCTGCTTGAAAAGGCAGCAAGGTGGTCAGCATCAACAAGTGATGTCCGGGCGGGGCCAGGTTCGGGTCGACCAGCGTCGGCGCGGTAATACTGAGCCAAGTAATCTCGCCGTTGCAGGTCGCGGCAAAATTCTTCTCATGATCGAAGTCTTGGAAACAAAACGACTCGTGAGCCAATTTATGCTCGATGAGATCGATATCGGTCGCGATATAAACTGCGAAAATCGACAAAGAATGCTGCATTTTTTTGATGCGTTGAATATAACGCGGCGGAAAATGCTCTTCGCCGATCATCTCGCAAATCGTATGCCGGATGTCGGCATTGGCGATCACGACCGGCGCGGCAAACTTTTCATTTTTTACCTCGACACCGGCAATCCTTCCGTTTTCGATCAGAATTTTATCGACCGGCGCTTTGAAGCGGATCTCGCCGTCGTGCCGTGCGAGCCCGTCGACCAGCGTATCGGCCAAATGCTGGAAACCGCCCTTGCAGTAATAAGCGCCGTCGACCATGTAGCCGATCAACATCGTCGACCAATAGACAAAAGAGACTTCCGAAGGCGGCAAGCCAAGATAAGGCCAATTGCTTGCGAAGAGCCCCAGTAATTTCGGGTTGATGATGAATTCTCTTGCCACTTCGGCCAGGGTTGCTTTGCGGTATTTGCATAAGGCCGGCATCAAGCGATGCGCCTCGGCGAAATTAGTGCAGGCCATGATTTCATCGGCGACGGTGATTTCTTCAGCCACCTGCAGACATAAACGGGTCAAGTCGCGTAAACCCTGCCGTTCTTCCGGAAACAGCCGCCCCAGCCGTTCGCAAAACGCCTCGACCGATTGCGGCAAGGCGGCGACCAAACCCGGATAACGGGCATGGCTGAACGGGTCTATGTTGATGAACTCGATACGGTGTTCGACATCGAGCGCCTGTAACACCTTGTAGATGATTTGTCCGCCCCGGTAACCGTCAGGACCGCAGCCGCTGATCAAATGCACGCCGGAATCGAAACGGTATTTTTTGCGCTTGAAACCGTGCGCATAACCGCCGGGCCGGTCATGGCTTTCGAGTACCAACACCGACTTACCGGATTTCGCGAGCAAACCGGCCGCAGTTAAGCCTCCGATACCGCTGCCGATCACAATGACATCATAGTTCTTCACAATGAGTGCCGACTCCTAAGCATGTGTTTATACAGTAGGCCAATACCCGAAGCCGGTTAGCGTGGAAACAAAATAGCTTCATAATTTCTGGCGCCATGCAGGATATGGATGACCTCAATGAGGTTTTTATCGAGCCTATAAAAATCAAATAATCCCTGTGTAAGCAGCGTCTGATTCCATGTTGCTCATAGCGGGGTATTAGCAGGTAAGCTTTTGGCATGTCGAATAGTGCGGCGAAACGGCCCAACAATTCATCGACAAATGAAGCCGCCCGCGTGGGGTTATGAGAACGAATAAACCCACCTATCTCAATCAAATCGTTTTTGGCTGCATGCGTGATGACGACTTTCACGAGCCAAATCGGCCGTGCAGTTCTTGCCGGACAGTCTCAATGTCTTGTTTCCGTCCGTTTTTTGCGTCGGAAAGGCCTCTGGCTATCGCGGTATCGAGAGTGGTGAAGCTTTGGTTGCATTCAATCCAGTTACGCAGTGCTTCGCGGATAACTTCGCTGTTTGAGCTGTATATTCCGCTACCGACCTTTTCACGAATGATCTTCACCACTTCAGAAGGAAGCGGGATGGATATTTTTTCGGCTATTTGCATGGCGTACCTTTAGGAGTCGATGAAATAAGTAGTATTAAATACTACTTATTTTATGCTATCTGTACAATTCGCATTGGCTCATAGTGGAATCCTGGGAGCTAATTCAAGCCACCAACAATTCAACCAGACATTGTAAAACGCTTTGCCGCGTTTTTTTGTCATGAATAACTTCAAAAAAGCCCAGGTAGAGCAGTAGATATTCTTGAGTGATACCTTGATAAGGCCGCAACCAGGAACGTCGCAAAGACCAGAGCCATTCCATGGTGTTCGACGCCTGCCAAGCCAGATGAATCCGGATTATTTCCGCGCGCACCGTCCAGCCTCACGAGCGGCGCGTTTATGAGGGCTAGACAATAAAAGACGAGTACGTTTTTACCGTTGGCAAACGCGAGGCAGTCGTTGAGCAGTCCGGCAAAAACCGCATCACTATGTTTCTGGATGATGACATTCTCGCGGTATTCCGTGAGCGTGCCGCTCAAACCGGTAAAGGCTATCAAACTTTGATCAACGAAACGTTGCGTATCAGCCTGTCTCCGGAGCCGTCCCCTCATCGCTGAAATGTTACGGAAAATATTGCATGAGGAATTGCGGGCGGCATAATGCAACCGTAAAACGCAGCCAGGGAATCAAAGAACCTAAAATGTGAAGTGGTGTGACTCAGTGGTGATTCGATCATACCCTAGCTTAAATTATTTATACAAACTTCAAGGCTAATTCGGAACATCGAAAGCCTTGAGCGCTGTAGAGCCCTATGCAGCGAAGCGGAATACGGAGCAGGCGCGGCTTCGGCCGTCCCGGATTACGCTACACTCCATCCGGGCTACGCGTTTTGGAATTCGCGCCCCGCCGTTTTTGCAGCCAGCGGATAACGCCGGTGACGAACAACAGCGGACAAGCCAAGCCGGTCAGAAAGACCAGAATGCGTCCGGTTATGCCGAAAGCCTGGCCCGAGTGCAACGGCCATTGCCAATGCGTGAACACTTCGCCGGCCGTGCCGATCGCCGGATCGTCGACATCGAGCACCCGGCCGGAATACCGGTCGATCACGACACAAACCCGTTGTATCCAACTGCCCGGCCGATCGACATCGTCCTTGCAAACCGTATAGGTGTCTTCCGCGCCGGGCGCGCCGTAAATCCAATGCGGCCGCCCGTTCGGGTAGCGCTCATCTGCGATTGCGATAGCCCGATCCATCGCAATCGGCTCCAGGCCGTCGACCGGTACGGATTTAAACCAGTAACGGTAAGTCACCGGCGAAAACAGCTCCAGCACCGGCACGACATTATGCGGTAAAACCATGTAAATACCGGAAAACAGCACCGGCAGCATGATCAAAGCCGTATAAAAACCGGAAGTCTTGTGCAGGTCGTAATTCAAGCGCTCGCCGCTCGCACGGCGTTTGATCGTCAGCGCGTTGCGCCATTTGCCGGTCAAAGGCCACCAAACGATCAAGCCGGTCAGGACCGAAATGATCAATAACGCGGACGATAGGCCGACGATAACCGGACTGATGTCCTCCGGCAACAATAAATCGTAATGCAGCCTGAAAACGAATCCAATGAAAGTATGCGGCAGCCAGCGGCCTGATGACACCATCAAGCGTTTTCCGATTACTTCGGACGTGTAAGGATCGACATAAACCTGCCAGCTTTTATTGGCGTCTATGCCGGACGGTACCGAATAGGACAGTCGAAAGGCCGCTTCATCGTTGCGCGGATAGGTCGCGAAGGTATGGTTTGCATTGTTCGGCATGGCGGATCGGCCGGCGGCGAAAATCTCCGCGAGCGGTCGGTAAGCAGCCGTCCGTTCGGGCGGTTCGACCGTCAACAACTTCGGATTCAGCCATTCGTCGATTTCGGCATGGAACACCAAAATACTGCCGGTCAAACCGTAAATCGCCAGCAAAAAGCCTAACGTCAAACCCAACCACAAATGCACGTCGAGCCAGAGTTTGCGCCGGTTTTTGAGCCGATTCAGACGGGTATTGATGGGTCTTCTTGCCGAAGCGGCGAATTCGCCGCCGGGACGGTCGTTTTCGTTTTGTCTCATCATCTTCTATCGGTTGTGTGAATGAACGGACGTAGCCCGTATGCAGCGAAGCGGAATACGGGAATGGCGCGGCTTCGAACTTCCCGGATTGCGCTACGCTTCATCCGGGCTACGGCGCCATAAATCGCCGGCAAAAACCCTAACGCCAAACCCAGCCATAAATGCACGTCGAGCCAGACTTTGCGCCGGCTTTTGAGTCGATGCAGGCGGGTCTTGATGGGTCTTTTTGCCGAAGCGGCGAATTCGCCGCCGGGACGGTCGTTTTCGTTTTGTCTCATCATGTTCTATCGGATGTATGAATGAACGGTTGTAGCCCGTATGCAGCGAAGCGGAATACGGGAAAGGCGCGGCTTCGAACTTCCCGGATTGCGCTGCGCTCCATCCGGGCTACGGTGCTGATAGAATGAAATAACAGACGCGAATTAATACTCCAAGCGGATCGACCCCATTGCCGTCAAAGGCGCACCGGGATAGATGCCATTGCGTGGAGCGACGTTGGCATCCGGATCGGTCGACTCATAGTAGGTTTTGTTCAACAGATTGCGTATATTGAATTGCGCGGTCAATTTTGAATCGCCCACTTTCCACTGATAGGCAGTAAACGCGTCCAAACGCACATATCCCGGCAATTGAAAACTGTTTTCGTTATCGCCTTGCCGTTGTCCGGCGGCAAATGTTCCGATCCCGAAACTCAAACCATCCAATGGAGCATACCGCTTGACATCGTATCTCAACCAAAGACTGCCTGAATGCTCGGGCACATTGGTTAAACGGTTGCCCTCGTAGCCTTGAACTACGCCGTTTAAAGTCCGGTTATCCTTCGTGATCCGCGCATCGGTAAATGCATAACTGCCGATTACACTCAGTTCGTCTGTAATCTGGCCGAGCACATCCAGCTCGATGCCTTGACTGCGTTGTTCGCCGATGGCAACTCGGGCATTCGGATCGGATGCGGTCAAATCGGGCGTCAAAATGTTTTCCAAGGTCAAATGATAATAAGCCAGCGTAGCCGTTAACCGTTGATCAAACAGTTGAGTTTTGATTCCAGCTTCGAATTGTTCGCCGATTTGGGGGTCGAACGATTCGCCGGTCGCTGAAATACCGTTATTAGCACCGAACGATGTCGTCCAGTTACCGAACAGGCTGACCCATTCCCAGGGTTGATAGAGAACGCCTACTCTCGGGCTAAAACCTTCGTCTTTGCGGATCGCGGCCGGTAAAGCGTTTTCGGCCGCTTCGAACGAACCGGCACTACCTCTTCCGGTTTGCGCCCAGTCGTAACGTCCACCGCCCAGAATGTGCAGCTTATCCCAAAGCGTGATGTGATCATGGAAATACACGCCATGCCATTCGTTTTTGAACAGAGAAAAATTCCTTCCGCTTAGTTCGGTCGTGGAGACGGCATTACTAAAGACCGAAGGATCGATGCCGTAACTGGGTCCCGGGTTATAGATGTTGATATCCAGTGCCGGATTGGCGTTGTTATAAAATCCTTGTGTATTGTATTTCGAGAAGCCTCTGAAATAGTCATAACCCACTAAAATATCGTGCTGTGTGCCGCCGATAAAAAACTTGCCGGTCAAATCGAGATTGGTGGAGTAGGTTTCGTTATCGTTATGTTGAGAAAAAACGTTGCGTTGAAGTATCCCTGTGTTCGGATTCAATGCATTGCCGAATGCTGGCGTCGGATTGAGAAACGTTTCTTTTTGCTCACTGAAATTTGCTAGAAAACGGCTATGCACCGCCCAATCCTCATTAAATCGGTGATTCAGCTCCGTACTAACCAAAACTTTGTGTAAGCTGTCGAACGGATCGTTCGGATCGCCAAACGAACGTTCGATCGGTATATTAGCCGGGCGCTTGCCAAGCGCCGGTATACCATAATCCGCCTGATAATCCTGAGTGACACCCTCGACATTGAGGGTAATGTCTGTTGCGTCGGTAGGGCGCCAAGTAATGCTAGGTGAAATCAAGATTCGATCGTTCGATACGAAATCACGAAAAGATTCATTATTTTGATAAGAGCCGGTAAAACGGTAGAGCAGAGACTTATCGTCGGTAATCGATCCGGTCGCATCCCATTCGGTTCGATAAAAATTATAAGAGCCGAAGCGCTGTTCCAATGAATAATGCGGTGTATCCAACGGTTTTTTGATGTTGACATTGATCAATCCGCCCGGCTCGATGCGCCCGTATAAGATCGAAGCAGGCCCTTTGAGCACTTCCACGCTTTCAATATTAGCGCTATCGAATTCGGTACGAAATCCACCCGGTACTGCCAATAGTCCGTTGCGATAAACGGAAGGATTTCTAAAGCCGCGTACGATAAATCCGGTACCGGTTCCCATCGAGGATTGGGGGCGAACGCCACTAACGTTTTCCAATGCCTCCGTTATCCGGGTTACTTTTTGATCGTCCATTACGGTCCTCGGCACCACCTGCACCGAAACCGGTGTTTCCATAATCGGCGTATCGGTCTTCATCGCGGTACTGGCCGTCACCGCCGCGTACCCGTCCAAAGCCCCGCCGAGCACTTTCATATCCAACTGCTCCACCGGCCCGGTCCAGGGCTTTTCCTCCGGCTCGGCCTTGACCAGCTCGAACTCGCCGGCTTCAGCTAGAAGACTTTCGGTGCTGAATTCGGTGCGAGGTTTTTCGATGGTGAGCGCGCCGTCATCGGTCAAGCGGTAGCTCAAGCCGGTGTCGTGCAACATGATGTCGAGTGCTTGTTGCGGCGTGTAATTGCCGGTGACTTTGTGGGAGCGGGCTTGCCGGGCCGTGTCCGCGTGGTACAGCAGTTTGAGTCCGGCGCGGTCGGCCAGTTCGGTGAGTGCGCTGTCCAGCGGTTGCGAGGGGATATCGAAGGATTGCGGCGAGGCGAAGGCGGGTGTTTCGCTTGCCACGGCCGGCGCTGCGATGCTCCCGGCCAATAGTCCGGCCGCGACGGAACAGAGGCCGAACGCAAACTTGGCGCGGGAGCCTAAATGATCTTCATTATTTTCCATGTTTTCTCCTGATAAGGTCACGGCCTAAAGCGGCCTATTGCTTAAGACGGATCAGGAGGGAAAATCTTGTAACGGCAATCGCAAAAAAATTTTGTCGAAATGAATTTATCTTTTCGTAGCCCGTATGCAGCGCAAGCGGAATACGGGAAGGGCGTGGCTTCGGCATTCCCGGATTGCACTGCGTTTCATCCGGGCTACGGTGCTCAATGATCGTCAAACACCGCCGGTAAGTTCGGCGCATCCAGAACGCGCTCGGCCCAGATTTCGAGTTGTTCCGACGTGGCTTGATCGAGACGCCGTTGAATCGCGTCCGGTAATGGGCCGAAGCGTTTGATCAATAGGCGCTGAAGTAGTCCGGCTTTGCCTTCTATTTTTCCTTCCGCCTTCCCTTCGGCTTTCCCTTCTAATTTCCCTTCTAATTTCCCTTCCAATCTACCTTCCAATTTACCTTGCTCCAGAGCCAAGCGCTCTATCGACATCACATAAGTCATTGTTTCCGCCTCCAGTTGTTTGATTTCATCGGTTAATTGCCGTTCTAACTCATCCGGGAGCTGCATCAGCCAATCTATGACCCGTAACAGCTCCATAATATCCTGCCGCGCGTAATCGCGCGACAACAATAGCCGTATCAAACCGAATTTACTGACTTTCCTCGCGGTATCGTCTTGCCGGGTGCGATGCGCGTCCAATTGCGCCAACACCACTAGCGCAAACGGATTCGGACTGTTTTCCAGGTCGGTTCGACGGTCGTGCCAATCCTGTAAGCGGATGACCGGAAATTTAAAATCGATTTCGGTCTGCCACAAGGTTTGTCGGTAATGTCCAAGCTGCCGGGCCGAATTCCGGTCGGTCAGAATTGCGAAACTCGCGATGCGCCGATTCGGGTGACGGTCTTGCAGCCGATAATGATAGCGGTACATGCGGCGATTGAAGTGCCGGTCGGCTTTGCCTTGAATTTCGACATGGATCAGAACCCAGGTTTCGACGCCGCCGAGCGTAAATACCTTGACCAGCTTGTCGGTATGCCTGCGCCCGGATTCGGCATCCCGGACGATTTTTTGCAGTTCGGTATCGAGAAACTCATGCGGCCTGGACCAATCGATTTCGGCATGGGCGCCGGGAAACAACAACGCCATGAACTGGGGAAAATAATATTCGAGCGCCTCTTTCCAGGGCGAATCGAAGTCGTTCGATGGATCGGATGGTTGAGTCATGGGCTAACGGATAATTTTATCGGATTGAAAAAGTGTAGCATGTAGCCCGTATGCAGCGGAGCGGAATACGGGAACTGCGTGGCTTCGGCCTTCCCGGATTGCACTGCGTTCCATCCGGGCTACGGGGTCTACGGTTTCGGTATGCCGACCGTCACGGTCTTTGGGAATGCGAGGTCCATTGTGTCAAGTCGGTCACTTCGGTGTACGTTGGAGCAAAAGCCGTTTCGTAGCCCGTATGCAGCGGAGCGGAATACGGGAAGGGCGTGGCTTCGGCTTTCCCGGATTGCACTGCGTTTCATCCGGGCTACCATCGCCATCACTCGTGCAATATCGTCAACCACGGCGTTAACCGGGTTACACGGACCGGCAGCGCTGTTTCGATCATTGCGATCACGCCGTCCCGGTCGCCGGTCGGGAAGACGCCGGTGACCCGTAAATTCGGTAGATGGTTGCCTGCGACGATCATAGCTCCCCGGTAATAACGGTCGAGTTCGGCCACGACTTCGGACAACGGACGGTCTTTGACGATCAGCTTGCCGCGTTGCCAGGCCTTGACTTGATCGATATCGGCGGCGTTCACCGGCTCGAATCCTTGCGCTGTACCGAAGCGGGTTTGGTGGCCTTCCTCCAGGCGCAATGCTGGTTTGCCGCTTAAAACTGGCTCGATCTCGACGGCATGTTCCAATACGGTTACGCGGGTGGCCTCTCGCTCCGTGCGGACTTCGAACACGGTGCCGAGCGCGGTGACGGTGCAGTCATCGGTCTCGACCGAAAACGGCCGGTTCGGGTCGGGCTCGACGGTGAATAGCGCTTGCCCCCGCCGCAGCGTTATCGACCGTTCTTGTTCGTTCCAATTCAGCGCTATCGCTGTATCGGTATTCAACAGCACTTGACTGCCGTCGGCCAAAATGATCGTGCGCCGTTCGCCGACGCCGGTCCGGTAATCGCTGAAAAAGTAGTCGTGGAGGCCCAAAAATGGTAAAACCGCCGCCAACAAAAACAGTGCGGCCAGTCCCGAGAGTTTGGCCGTCGAAAACCGGGGTTTGACGGTTTCCAGCGGTTTGCCGGCCAGCGCTTCGCCCATGTCGAACCATAGCCGCTCGGCTTCCGCAAAGGCTTTTTCGTGCGCGGGACTGCGCGCGCGCCATTCGTGGGCGTTTTGCCGGTCCCATTCGGTCGCATTGCCGGAATGCAGTAAAATCAGCCATTCCAAAGCTCGGTCCGATAAGGCATGGATTTTCGATACGGGTTTTTTGGACATCAAAACGTTTCGAGAGTGGTTTAAATACTATGACGTATCACGAGAGGATTATCGGCAACGGATTTTACCCGATTCTAGCCGGGATTCGGGAAAAGTACGCCATTATCGGCAGGGCGGCCGGCAAAGTGCATGCCCAGCGAGAAAAAGGTCAATTTTGAACGCGGCCGCGGCAATGTTTCATCGCTCTTAGCAAATGCTTGGCAACCATGCTTTCCGACAGGTTCAACGCTTGCGCGATCTGAGCATGCGTATAACCTTCGACCCGGTTCAGATAAAAAGCCTGGCGGCATTTGTCCGGTAATTCGCTTAACGCTTGCTGCAGGATTTCAAGACGCTGCCGGGATTCCCAGCAGACTTCGGGCGACGCCAAATTGTCAGGTATGGCATGTAGGGTTTCTTCATCGGCTTCATGCGGCAACCGGTTGACGCTGCGCCGTTTATGGTCGATTACCAGATTGGCGACGATACGGAAGATGAAAGCGCGAGGGTTTTCGATGCATTCATTGCCGGATTGATGGGTCATCCGTAAAAAAGCGTCTTGCAGAATATCGGCGGCGATATCTTGCGATCCCAATTTACGCATGATGAAACGGTCCAACTCGTCCCGGTGTTCGGTGATCAATTCGGCAATATGTTGAGCGCTTGGTTTCAGCATTGAGAGTGGAGGAGGTGAAAATTATATGGTCATGGAATTTCCTATCGATTTACTAAGCATTTCTTGTGCCTGAGGTTGGGCGTTTGATTCGGCTGCGTGTATTTTCTTGCTGTTCCCGGTTTTTTGGTCTTTCCGAAGCTGCATTTAGGTCTTTATTTATTCGAAAAAATGCGGCATATCGCGCATTTGAGTGTGTGAAATAACCTATTTTTAATGCTTGACGGAACATTCCGTCATAGGTTTTAGGAAGAAGCGCAAGGCAAATTGTCGTTTAATAACAAGCCTGTTTTCGAACGGTTTACCCATTGCGCTGCGAATGGCTTGTTAATTGCTGTAAGCTTTAACCGTATGAATGCGGTTGAACCTCGTCAATCAATAATTTTCTAGTCTAAATGTTGGAATTCACTCCCAGCGAAGCGCAAGCCTTGATCGAACGGCACAGAGAGGAGTTGCACCGGTTTTTGGTGCGGCGAATAGCTTGCGCGGATACCGCGAACGACTTGCTGCAAGATATTTTTTTGCGCTTGATCAATCTTCATAGCGCCGAACCGATCGGCAATCCGCGTGCTTTCGCTTACCGCATCGCGGCCAATTTGGCGATCGATCATTTACGCAAACAACGCGAAACCGACGACATCGATGCCGATGAATACACACAATTGCCCGACGATACGGCCGGTCCCGAACGAATCGTTTTCGGCCGGCAGCAACTCGAGCTATGCGAACAGGCGCTAGAAGAATTGTCGCCGTTATGCCTTAAAATCTTCACGATGAGTCGCTTCGAAGGCTACAGTCACAAACAAATCGCCGAAGAACTGAATATTTCGGTGAGTTGGGTCGAAAAAAACATCATTCTCGCATTGAAGCAATGTAAAAAAGCCCTAAGCGATGCGTAATTCCGTAAGTTCGTATGCAGCGCGGCGGAATACGGGAAAGGTGCGGCTTCGATCGTCCCGGATTGCGCTACGCTCCATCCGGGCAACTTGCTCATAATTTGACGGCGGCGATTTTTAATCCGGGAATTTCTCGAAATAAGCACATCAATAATACGGTAAACTAACGCCCATTCGTCTTAATATTAAAAGGACATGTTTTTTTACCGCTTCATTATTCATCCGCCCATCCGATATGCTGCCAGATAACAACGAAACACTGGAAGACGAAGCGCTGGTCTGGTTGGCGCGCATGACCTCGGGCGAATTCGGTTTAACGCAAGAGCGCGAACTGGAGCGCTGGCTGGCGCAAGGCGAAAACCGGCGGCGGGCGCTCGCCGAGGCGTTCGATTTGTGGCAAGCCCTTGGCCGCTTACAGGACAGCAAAGTTATCGCCCGCTATTTGGATAAAAACGATGAGGCCGGTGCCGATAGCAAAAACCTCCCGGCCACGTTGAAAGCCGGTCCGAAACAGCCGAAGCCTGCCGGAAAAAAAAGGACCTCGCGATGGGCGTCGCTTGCTGTAGCGGCCTGCCTGATTGTACTGGTCGGCTGGTTAAATCCATACGCCGGTATTCAGCCTTGGCTGGCCGATTACCGTACCGCGATCGGGGCGCGGGAAACCGTGAAGCTGGCGGACGGTAGCCGGATCTATCTCAACTCCGGCAGCGCCTTGAATACCCTGTACACACCCGAGACGCGCCGGGTCGAACTGATTTCCGGCGAAGCCGAATTCGTGGTCGGCAAAAATCCCGGTCGGCCGTTTATCGTCACGGCCGGCGGCCATGAAATCCAAGCGCTCGGTACCGAGTTTATTGTCCGCAAGCAAAGCCGCGAAATCAGCGTCACGGTCGTCGAAAGCGCCGTGCAAGTCGCACAGCCCGATTATCCCTTCGGCGCCGTAGTGTTGCATCCGGGCGAGCAGGTTAGGGCGGTAGCCGGGCAACGGCCCGGTGCGGTGGTGCCGGTAAAACTCGAAAAAGTACGGGCCTGGCGAGACAATCGTCTGGTGTTCGAATCGGAACCCTTGGACAAAGTCGTCGAAGAAATCAACCGCTACCGTCCCGGCCGAGTGATTCTGGTCGACAAAACCTTGGCTGCGCACCGGGTCAGCGGCGTATTCGATATCGACCGAATCGACCGGATTTTAGCGGTCATTAGCCAAACTCTGCCGGTCAAATCGGCCGGCATCGGCAACTATGTGATGCTGTACTAGAGTAGCCTGGATGGAGCGTAGCGCAATCCGGGATAATCGGAGCCACGAACGCCCCGTATTCCGCTACGCTTCATACGGGCCACGGAACGACGAAACGACACTCTATCGATCGAGGTAATCAATGGCTTCATATCGCCGCAACCGCGTGGCAGGCGGCACCTATTTCTTTACCGTGACCTTGCAAAACCGGAACCGCTCGCTGCTTGTCGATTACATCGAAGTCTTACGGGAATCGGTTCGGGATGTGCGGCGCGAACACTCGTTTCATATCGAAGCTTGGGTCGTGCTGCCCGAACATTTGCACGCCATTTGGATCCTGCCGCCTGAAGATACAGACTATTCAATGCGTTGGAAACGGATCAAGAGGCAATTTACCAACCGGCTCGTCGAAGCCGGCGTAGCCGTGAAAAAGAACCGCAGGGGCGAATACGATCTATGGCAAAACCGGTTCTGGGAACATACGATCAGGAATGAATCCGACTTTACCCGGCATTTCGATTACATCCATTACAACCCCGTCAAACACGGGTTGGTAACTCGCGTCCGGGACTGGCCCTATTCGACATTCCACCGATATGTCAAAGCGGGAGTTTATCCGGTCGATTGGGGCGATGAATCACAACATTATGACGGCGACTACGGCGAATAATCCCGTATTCCGCTTACGCTTCATACGGGCTACCCAAGCGACCTCGTAGCTCGGATGGAGTGCAACGCAATCCGGGGCAATCGAAGCCACGAACTCCCCGTATTCCGCTGACGCTGCATACGGGCTACCCAAGCGACTTCGTAGCCCGGATGGAGCAACGCGCAATCCGGGACAATCGGGGCCACGAACTCCCCGTATTTCCCTACGCTTCATACGGGCTACGAAACCCTTCCCAATAAAAAAATAAAAAAAACAGTGCGGTACTTTATCACTTCTCCGTCTTATCAAAGACACCGTTCATTTTTCGATAAGCTTCAGGAGAAACCATGCATAAACGACACCGGCTTCAATTTACTGCCGCGCCGCTGTTCGCGGCCGCCCTATCGGGCTCGCTCGTATTTCCCGCCCCGCTCCATGCCGAGCCTTCGACCGAACAAACCTTCGCATTCGATATCCCGAAACAAGACCTCGTGCCGGCTTTGACCGAATACGCGCGGCAAACCGGCGTACAACTGCTGTACAGCGCGCAACTGGCCGAATCCTTGACCGCTAACGCCCTCAAAGGACGCTACACGCCGCAACAAGCGCTCGAACGCCTGCTCGAAGGCAGCGGAATAAGCTATCGCACCGTCGACGGTAATGTGATCACGCTGGAAATACCCAAAACCGGGAGCCTAAGCACCGAAACCTTGTTGGCGGCGGCCGGAGAATTCGAGCTGGTCAAGGCCGAGCCGGAAGAGAAGCCCTGGACCGGGCCGGTGGAGCAGTTGGATATGAAAGTGCTTGGCGGGGATCTAAATTTGACATCGCCATCAATTACAGAATCTCAAACTAAACTTAATCGCGTTCCCGGTGGGACAACGGTAATTGATGGGGCGCGAATAAATGAGGGCGCGGTATTGTCGGTGAACGACGTATTTACCAATGCGCCAGGTGTCTATGTCGGCGATTCCAGCGTCGGATCGGCAGGTGGATCGCGCATCTCCATTCGCGGTTCCGACGCCAATTCGATTATTTCCCCTATTCGCGGACTGAAAATACTCCGTAACGGCATGCCTTTTACCAGTGCAAATGGTGCTTCCGATACTCAAACGTTCAACTTGTATGCCATTGACCACGTCCAGGTGTACCGTGGAGCCAATGCGCTTGAATATGGTGGCAGCAATCTCGGAGGAGCAATCAATCTGATAACCCCCACCGGCTACACAGCCGAAGGCATGCGAGTCGGTATGAAATGGGGTACTTATGATTACGTCAATCCAACGTTTAGCGTTGGCAAAGTGTTCGACAACGGTTTCGATGTTTACGGATCGTTCTCCTATCTAAGCACCGACACCACCCGTGATAACAATAAACAGGAACAGTTCTATGGCCACGGTAATGTTGGTTACCGTTGGAACGAAAATCACGAAACTCGTTTGTATTTCGACATTCAAAAACACAATTTCACTGGGTTGGATCCCTTAACAAAACAGCAAGTTAAGGACAATCCACAACAAAACACTCAGAGTTTGTTTGGACCTAACTGGGCATTTCCAAATGACTTTCCGTTGTATCGGGTGGATTTGAAGCATTCAATACAGATGGACAATGGAGACTCCTTCGAAGTGGGCGCTTATTACGGGTATAAAAAATTTAACTTTCAATGGATTCGCGCCACCCCGGAAGATATTTGGCAAGACACAGGATTCAACTGGCGGCACGAAATCAATGGCGATCTATTAGGTCTGAAAAACCGGGTGGTATGGGGCGGTTTGATGCAGTGGATGTTCATCGATGATCTTGATTATGCGACCGTTAATAGGCGACGGGGACCGCTATTAGCGCAAGAGCGCGACGAATGGAAGAATATCGAAGTCTATTTGGAAGACCAACTCAGCTTAACCGACACATTTACACTGGTAGCTGGTATTCAGATAAACTATCGCAGTGTCAAATATGAACGCACATTTGGTTTCTCTCCCAGTGTTGCAACACCTTACAACAAAGCGCATAAGGATTTCTTTGCCCCTAATCCTAAACTTGGTTTTACTTGGCAAGCGACCAAAGAAGCTCAGGTCTTTGGCAACTTAAGTCGCAGTTCGGAACCGCCGCCGCTAGCAAATTTAGCCCATGTTTTTTTGAAGCCACCCCGTGATATTCAAACTGCGAGCACAGTAGAAATTGGTACCCGTGGGCAAACAGATTTCTTTAATTGGGATTTAGCATTTTATCACTCTTGGGTTAATAACGAGTATTTGATCGTTAGCAGTCCAACTGATCGTAGCGCCTTTACCGCGACAAATGCGGATAGCACTACTTTACACACGGGTATTGAGCTCGGATTGGAGTCTAACTTATCTTTAAACCTTGTTACAACCGGCGATGAACTGCGTCTTAGCGGCAACTATACCTGGAATAACTTTCGTTTTGATAACGATCAGAATCTAGGTGATAACCGAATACCCGGAATACCTGAGCATAACGCCAGATTAGAAGCGCTTTATAAACACCCCGGCGGTTTTTATATCGGACCGAATGCACAAATTGTCAGCTCTAATTGGGTGGATTTTTCCAACACCTTGTCTGCTAAGCCTTATGCATTACTTGGCGCTCGTGCCGGTTGGGATGACGGCAAACATTGGAATCTATTTATTGATGCGCGTAATTTGACCAACGAACATTATGCTTCTTCGGTTTGGGTAAGAGGTAATGCCGGTGGTGTTGATGTACCAGCGTTTAATCCGGGTGGTACCCGCTCAGTGATTGGCGGAGTTGAATATCGTTTTTAGCAGGAATTGCGGGTTGGGTAACGGCTACAGCCTAACCCAGCTTGCAGGGCTTTTAGACTGATTTGCAGAATCATTTTCACAACTTATGGAGCTTGAGGGGAGAAGAAGCCCCTAAATTCTCACAATGACTTCGACAAGAATACTTAGCGAAATCCGCTTGGCTCGGCTAAAGCGCCGTCGAAAACTCTGGTTAAGCATTCATCTTTGGCTCGGCTTGCTTTTCGGTACATTTATTGCCGTGATCGGCCTAACCGGCAGCATCCTGGCGTTTTATCCCGAAATTGACGAATGGCTGGCACCGGGATTATTGACGGTTAAACCACCGTTCGCGGATGCCACTTATAAACCATTGGTTGATATTATTGCCGCCAGTGTCCCTGAGATGCCTGGAGAAGCTAAACAAGCGCATATGCAATATCCGCAGAATGCCGAAGCCGCGTGCAGGATTCGTTATGCCGTTCCGATTGCCCATGGCGCCACCGAATTTTGGGAGGTATCGGTCGATCCGTACACTGCTGAGGTGATAGGTAAACGTTTACGTTGGTCTAGTCATCAACTCTTTCCAACAACGTTTATCGATTTTATTTTTATCCTGCATTATTCGCTGCTTCTGGGTGAATACGGTGAGCTGGCAGTCAGCGTCATTAGCGCATTGACGATTATTTCGGTATTGACCGGACTGATCGTCTGGTGGCCTTTAACCGGTAAATGGCGTCAAGCTTTGACCATTAAGCGCAAGGCCAGCGCCGAACGTTTAATTTTCGATCTACACAAAACCAGTGGAATTTATTCGGCTGCTGTACTGTTACCGGTATTGTTTTCCGGCATCTACATTACCGTGCCGAAATACGTGGTGCCGGTCGTCGAGTTGTTTTCGCCAGCGACTTATCGCTATTGGTTTCATTCCAATCCAAACATCAACTTAGCATCTTTGGGAATGGCAGATGCTGTAAAAATTGCTGAGCGCGAGTATCCAAGCGGGCGTTTGCAAGTCATTTACGGTGCGACGAAACCTGATTCAACCTTTACCGTTTGTAAGGACGGTGTTAAACAAGCCGGTAGTCTCTTGCGTCGTCGTTGCGTAGTCATAGACCGCTACAGCGGCGAAATTCTGGATATTGATGATCCGACTATTGGATCGGCTGGCGAGGTGCTAAGTCATTGGCAATGGCCGTTGCACTCCGGTCAAGCATTCGGAATGACTGGACGTATATTGGTATGCCTGTCGGGGTTGCTTTGTCCATTGTTGTTTGTAACGGGAGTTGTGCGCTGGAGGCATAAGTGCAGAGCAAGTCATAAAGCCACTCAAATGGCATTGAGAAACAAGATAGCCAGGTAGCCCGGATGGAGCATAGCGCAATCCGGGACGTTCGAAGCCGCGCCATTCCCGTATTCCGCTGCGCTGCATGCGGGCTACATGATACGTGCTTTAACGGCAATCAAAACCGCACCGCAATTGAGTAGCCGATTATCATGAAACGACTTATTGATGACCCAGCGCCCGGCGAACGGATGCCGAGCGCCGCCAAACGGAATGCCGACCGTTTGGCTCGGCTCAAGTCACGCCGCAAGCTTTGGCTGAGCGTACATCTTTATTTGGGCTTGTTCGCCGGCTTGATTCTGGCGGTGGTCGGGGTCACAGGCAGCATTCTGGTTTTTTATCAGGAATTGCAAGAAGTCGTGAACCCCGAGCTGTCGGTTGTTTCGGCGCCGCCGGAAGGGGCGGCGGCTTACCGGTCGCTGGATGACATCATCGCTGCAGCAGAGCGCAGTAAACCCGAAGGCAGCCGCCTTCATAAAGTCTATTACCCTCGAAACGTAGATGTAGCTTACAAATTGCTTTATTACATCAGAGCAGCCGAACAAGCCAACGACGGAGACGGATATTACCTATTCGTCGATCCGTATACGGTCCAGTTCAAAGGCCGGCAACTTTGGCATCCCAAGGAACGCTATTGGGGCCGGCCGCTGGTCAGTTTCATCATGCAATTGCATTGGTGTTTGCTGCTAGGCGAAACGGGCGGGATCATCGTCGGCATTTTAGGCATCGTATCGATTATTTTAGTCTTGACCGGCGTGATCGTCTGGTGGCCGTTGACCGGAAAATTCAAGCAAGCGCTTACCCTAAAACGCCATGCTGGCAGAACCAGACTGAATTACGATTTGCATAAAACCGTCGGGATTTATTCGACCGTCGTGTTGCTGCCGGTTTTGTTTTCCGGGGTTTATTTCAACCTGCCCGATGAAGTCGACACCTTAGTCGGCCAAGTCTCCGAGTTGGAACGGTCCGATCCTTGGACCGGCATTGCATCGGAAAAATACCGGTCCGATCCTTGGGCCGGCAATAAACCGATCAGTCCCGGCGAGGCCGAAGCGATCGTGCAGCGCTTTTATCCTTCCGGACGGCTTTGGGGCTTGAACGCGCCTCAGGGCGAGGCAGACGTATATAAAATCTCGAAGCGCGATGTCACTGAGCTAAACCGGTTCATCGGTTACCGTGATGTGGCGGTCGATCAATACACCGGCGCCATCGTCAAGGTCTACGACTCCGGCACCGGCAGCGCCGGCGATGTTTTTTTGGATTGGCAATGGCCGCTGCACAGCGGTCATGCTTTTGGCTGGCCGGGCCGCATTTTGGTGTTGCTTTCCGGCCTGGCTTGCTCGCTGTTGTTCGTCACCGGTGTCATCCGTTGGCTGCAAAAACGCCGGGCGAAGCGGACAAAACACGGAGGTTCAATAGCACCGTAGCCCGGATGGAACGTAGTGCAATCCGGGAAATTCGAGGCCGCGCCTTTCCCGTATTCCGCTGCGCTGCATACGGGCTACGAAGCTACGAAACGCCTTTCCGGCTACGGGGTCAAGTCTTGACCCCGTTGGCTTAGTCTGATCAATGGCAGTATGGATCCGGGCGCAGTTAGTGGCGTGAAGTGCGTTTAAAACAAATACCGCTTATAATCTGACCAGACTGGTTAGAATTAGAGGTTGATTATGCATAAATGGCAAATTCAGGAGGCGAAAGCGCGTCTTTCCACCGTATTACGCAGCGCCGAACAGGATGGGCCTCAGGACATCACCCATCACGGTCGTTCTGTTGCGGTACTGCTCTCACGCGCCGATTACGACCGACTGACGGGTAATCGGCAGTCGCTGGTTGAATTCATGCGTCGTTCGCCACTTTATGATCAGGACGATCTCATCATAGAACGCGATGCCAGTCTGACCCGTGAATTCGAACTATGAGTTATCTGGTCGATACCAACGTGTTATCGGAATTGCGTCGCCGTGAACCCAATCAGGGCGTCATCGAATGGTTCGAACAACGTCCAGCCGGCACGCTTTACCTCAGCGTACTAACCTTGGGAGAAATCCGTAAAGGTATCGATTTGCTGAACAATGACGATCGACAGCTCAAACTACTGGATTGGCTGGAAGTAGAACTGCCCCAGTTTTTTTCCGGTCGGATTTTGAGCGTGGATGCTGATGTAGCTGACCGCTGGGGACGATTGATTGCTCAAATAGGGCGTCCCATTCCAGCGATCGACAGCCTGATTGCGGCTACAGCGCTTAGGCATGGATTGAAGCTGGTTACCCGCAATGTTCGCGACTTCAGTTACCCTGAGCTCGATGTCATCAATCCCTGGCGAGATTGAGTTTTCGAACTATCCGATTTACCAGCCCCGTAGCCCGGATGGAGCATAGCGCAATCCGGGACGTTCGAAGCCGCGCCATTCCCGTATTCCGCTGCGCTGCATACGGGCTACGAAACTACGAAATTTATCTCGAATTTGCCTCGCCGATATATTAATGAAACTAAATTACTCCGCACGAACTATCAAAAAAAAGCCCACCTCGGCGTTGTAGATTGTGCCGAATGATCATTCATCGAAAAAAATTCAAAATAACGGTGAGGTTTTTTGGCGATTGAAACGTCTTAATAAGCGGAAGCAAAAAAAACCGGTCAATGTTATTTAACATCCTCCCGCAATTCGGATTTTGTTTCCTGTATGAGTGTTATGAAGACAATGGAAGCGACAACTCCAGGGACGGATTTTTATTCGATCGTAAAGCCTTATGTCGATCAGCTTGGGGCATGATTAGCAATGAGTGTTGGAATTAAACAACCCGGGTTCGACGCCCGAGTAAGGAATTCGCCATGATAGATCTAGACAAACAACAGTATTTTTCTTCGTCAATAACAGATCGAACGGCTACTGAGTCCGAACTAAAAAAATTCAGCGGCCAATTAATCGAATCGTTTCCGATGCCGCGCTATTTTCAAGTGCATTTCGAGCATGTTCACAGTAATGTCGAAACGATGCAAAAAGAAATCATTCAGCTTAGGCTGTATGCCGTTCAGTTGGAGGAAAAGCTCGATAAGGCGTTGGACTTATTGAATAGTCTAACGGCTTCCGAAATGTCGGCCGGTTGATCGGTCGCGGATTTCGGGTCTAAAAAATTCATTAAAGCGAATAACTGTAATTTTTCACACCCCCCAATCGTTCCCGCTCCGGCGTGGGAATGAAGACCGAGACGCTCTGGCGTCTCGTACCGCTGGCGCGGTACTCAGGCGTTCCCACGCAGAGCGTCGCTGCCATTAAGTTAAGCCGTCACAGAGATAAGTAATGCTTGCATTCAGGCTCTAATGTGCCTCAAAAGCGTGCCATCCATGGCACTGGATTCCGCCAGTCCATGGCGGAATGACGGGCTTACCTTAACTTAATGGCAGTGACGCAGAGCGTGGGAACGAAAATTGCCGGGGGACTGAATAGTTACAATAAAATAAAATTTCAGAGGATAAACGTAATGATATGTAATCGGTCCCGCCTCCGCGCGCTGAGTATCGGGTTGTTATTGCCGGCTTTGATGCCGGCAGCGGTAACGGGCGCGCAACTGGACAGCGCGGTACAAGTTCAACAGGAGCGGCTGGAAAGCGCCCGTCGTTCGCAGGTTACCGTGGAAAAACTGGACGACCAACAGCAAAAGATGCTCGCCGAGTACCGCGAAGCGATTCGGGAGCTCGAAAACTTGAAAAGTTATCATACGCAATTGGCCAAGATCGTCGATAGCCAAGACCGGGAAATCGCCGAGCTGGACCGGCAAATGGACGAGATCGACGAAACCCAGCGCAATATCATTCCGCTAATGCAGCGCATGCAAGCGGTGCTGCGCAAATTCGTCGAATTGGATGCGCCGTTTCTCGAGCAGGAACGCACATTGCGAGTCGAGGAGCTGGAGCATTTGTTGGACCGTTCCGACGTCGGTCTGGCCGAGAAATTTCATCGTTTGATCGATGCCTATTTGGTCGAAACCGATTACGGGCGCACGATCGAAGCCTACAGCGGCGAACTGCCGAAGGGCGGCGGCAATCGTACCGTCGAGTTTCTGCGCTTCGGCCGCGTCGGTCTGTATTATTTGACATTGGACGGCAACGAATGCGGCTATTGGGACAAGGAAAACAAAGAATGGCGAATTCTGCCGAGCGAATACCGCACTCCGATCGGACAATCCTTGCGTGTCGCGAAAAAACAGGCGGCACCCGAATTGCTCAAATTGCCGGTATCGGCACCGGAGACGGCACGATGAAATCGACGATTCGAAACCTGAATTCCATCAGACAAGCGCTATGGGTATTATGCCTGTGCTTTGCCGCTGTACCGGCCGTCATGGCCGATAGTCCGAAAACGCTGGATGAATTGATCAAGCAAGTGCGCTCCGATAGCGTCCTGGAAAGCCGGGAATTAGCCGAACGCGAGCGCGAATTTCGCAATGCGCGCGACCGGCAGGCGGCTTTGTTGCAGTCGGTCAAGACTAAATTGGCGGCCGAACGGCAGCGGGGCGCGGAACTTAAAAACCGTTACGAAACCAACGAGCCGGCAATCAAGGACAAGACCGAACGCTTGCACGAGCGCATGGGCGCATTGGGCGAATTGTTCGGCATTGTCCGGCAAACGTCGAAAGACATGCTGAGCCTGTTCAGCGCGTCGATCATATCCGCGCAATTACCCGACCGCAAAGAGACCGCGAAATTGCTGGCCGAGCGGAAAAGCAATCCGAACATCCAGGAGTTGGAGAAATTCTGGCATTTGTTGCTGGATGAAATGGTGCAAGCCGGCAAAGTCGCTCGTTTCGTAGCACCGGTGATCACCGCCGACGGTCAGGAAAGCCGGCGCGAAGTGGTGCGTATCGGTGCGTTCAATGCGGTTTCCGACGGCTTATATCTGCGTTATCTACCGGAAACCGGACGTTTGGTCGAACTGGGCCGTCAACCTCAAGCGCGTTTCTTAACTCTGGCGAAAACCTTGGAAGAGAGCAAAGACGGCATTAGCCCTGTCGCGTTGGATCCGTCGCGCGGCGCGATCTTGTCGTTGATGGTGCAAAAGCCGGATTGGTCGGAACATATCGAACAGGGCGGCGTGATCGGTTATTTGATTATCGGATTGGGACTCATCGGTTTGTTGCTGGCCGCCGAGCGTACGTTTTCGCTGACGCGTCTGCACCGGAAGATGCAAGAACAGAGGAGCGATTCCGAAGCCGAAATCGATACGGCGATCCGTCGTTTGCGCGAAGTCGCTCAGGAACATCCGAAACTGGATGCCGACGCGTTGGGGCTCAAATTGGATCAGGCGATACTCGGCGAACGCCCGAAAATCAAACGCTTTCTCCCAACCATCGCGATCTTCGCATCGGTGGCGCCGTTGTTGGGTCTGCTGGGTACCGTCACCGGCATGATCGAGACCTTTCAAGCCATTACGCTATTCGGCACCGGCGATCCGAAATTGATGTCGGGCGGTATATCCGGCGCGTTGGTGACGACGGAAATGGGCTTGGTTGTCGCGATTCCCTTGTTATTGCTGCATAGTTGGTTGAACGGTAATACCCGAAAACTGATCTATTTGTTGGACGAGGAAAGCGCGGCGTTGGTGGCGAGCCGTGGAGGACAAGTTCGTGTTGTCACCGGCTGAAACGATCGACATCGCCCGTGCCTTCATGGACAAAGGCGGTCCCGCGCTATGGGCGATTTTCGTCGTATCACTGGCGATGTGGGCGATGATTCTGGAACGCTATTGGTATCTGTACTGCGCTTATCCTCGGCAATTGGCAGCGATCAAACGCGAATGGCAGCACTACAAGCGCCGGCCCGCCAAGGTAGCCAAACGCCTGCGCGGCCGTCTTTTGGAGCAGTTGAGCCTGTCCGCCGACGCCAGTCTCGGAGGCATACGCAGTGCGTCGAAGGTGTTGCCGTTGCTCGGCTTGCTGGGTACCGTATTCGGCATGATCGACACCTTCGACGTGATCGCGGTGTTCGGCAACGGCAATGCGCGCGGCTTGGCCGGCGGTATTTCCGAAGCCTTATTGACGACGATGGCGGGACTGGTTACCGCGTTGTCCGGCCTGTATTTCAGCAGCGACCTGCACGAACGCATCCGAACCTTGTTGGACCTCGCTGCGGACGAGTTGGAATAGCATCGTAGCCCGGATGGAGCGCAGCGCAATCCGGGAAGGCCGAAGCCGCGAAGTCCCGTATTCCGCTACGCTGCATACGGGCTACGCAAACAAAATAACGAAGCAACATTATTTCTATGAAAATACACAGCGAAGACGAAGAATTCAACGGCAACGGCATTGATCTGACCCCATTGATCGACATGGTTTTTATCTTATTGATCTTTTTTATCGTGACCTCGTCGTTCGTCAAGGAGTCCGGCATGGAGGTCAACCGGCCCTCGGCGAAAACGGCTGAGCGTCAGGAAAAAGGCAATATCATTATTTCAGTGACTAAGGCCGGTGAAATCTGGATAGACCGGCGCAAAGTCGACGTCAATGCGCTACGCGCAAACGTCGAACGCCTGCATGCCGAAAATCCGGAAGGCTCTGTCGTCATAGCCGCCGACCGTGACGCACGCACCGAACTATTGGTACAGGCGCTGGATCAATCGCGTTTGGCAGGCGTATCCAACGTCTCGATCGCGGCGTTTTCCGAATGATCGCGAAACGTCATACCGTCATCGGATTGGGTGCCGTCTTTATTAATGTGCTGCTGTTTGCCGTCATGGAGCGCATGGCAACGCAACAACCGGTTTTATTGAAAATGCCGACCGAAACTTTGGTGATCGATTTCGTCAGACTCAAACGCGAACCGACGGTGCCGCAATTGAAAGAGCGAGTGAAGCCCAAGCAACCGAAAAACGAACCGCTGACAGTGCCGGAGCTCTCGGTGCCGAGCCCCAAACCGGTCAAAGTCAATCCGGTGGCGATGAATGTGCCGAAAATGGATCTGGCGTTGAACATCGCCGGTCAACCGTTCAAAGGCGAAATGGGCGGCGGCGGACTCGGTTCGATTCAGGAAGCGATGCCGTTGATTCGAACCGCGCCGCTGTATCCGCCCAGCGCGTTGGCCAAACGCATCGAAGGCAAAGTGAAAATCCTGTTCACGGTCACCGAGGAGGGCACGGTCGTCGATCCGCAAGTCATCGTTTCCGAGCCGAAAGGCGTTTTCGACAGCACCGCGTTACGCGCGATTCGTCACTGGAAATTCCAGAAAAAGAAAGTGGACGGTCAGGCCGTCCGCTGGCAAAGCGTTCAGACGATCTATTTCAACCTGGAAAGATAATCATGCACTGGAACAGAACACGCATCGGGAATGTCAATCGGCGATTAATCACTGGCGTGCTACTTGCACTATTGAGTTTGCAGGGTAGGGCGGAGACCGAAACGGACGAGTCCAAAAAATATGCCGTTTCGCCCGAAACCTATAAGGTGCTGAATCAGTCCCGCGAATTGAGCGATCAATCGCGCTTCAGCAAAGCCTTATCGCTGTTGCAAGCGCAATTGCCGAAAGTGGCCGACAACCACTACGAACGCGCCTTGATCCATCAGCATCTGGCCTATACCCATCTCGAACGGCACGACTATCTTCAGGCCGTCATCGCCCTTGAAGAAACGTTACGCGGCGCCGATACGCTGCCGCCGGATACGGTCCACAATTTACGCTACAACCTGGCGCAGGCCGCGGTACAGGCCGAACGTTTCGAACAAGCGATCAAACAGTTGGATCTTTGGTTCGCCAGCGAGCCGCGCCCGTCGGCCGAAGCCTGGTACTTGCGGGCTTTGACACATCATAAAATCAAACGATTCGATCGTTCGGCGGATTATCTGAAAAAGGCCTTGGCCATATCGGAAAGGCAAGATTGGCAAATCTTATTGCTGAGTATCGTCCTGGAACAGAATAAATACCGGGAAGCGGTGCCGTTGTTGAACAAATTGATCGCGCAAGCGCCGAACGAACAAAGTTGGTGGCTGAACTTGACCGACGTGCATTTGATGTTGAAGGATTACGGAAAAGCGCTGTCGGTATTGGAGTTGGCGCATCGGAAATTCGACTTGCCGAAAGACCAGATCGTCCGGCTTGCGCAGTTGTATATGCATAAAAACACGCCTTATCTTGCGGCAAAATTACTGACCCGCGAGATGGAGCGCGGACGCATCGAGCGCAACGCGGCCAATATGGAATTACTAGCCAATAGTTGGGCGATGGCGCGTGAACACGACAAGGAATTCACGATACTGAAACAGTTGGCGGCAATGCGCAACGACGGCAATCTGTATCTGCGCTGCGCCCACATTTTATTGAGTCGGGAAAAATGGAACGAATCGGCCGGGATGCTGAATAAAGCCCTGGCGACCAATAATCTGAAAAACCGACAGCAAGCGCAATTGATGCTCGGCATCGTCTACTACAACAGCGGCCGCATGGACTACGCCGAGAGCGCCTTCACGCGCGCCTGCAAGCACCATCAGACCAAAGGCCAGGCGCAGCGCTGGCTGATGCAAATCAAAAGTCAGCAAAAAGTGGATTCATAGAATATACCCATCGCACTTGAAATTTCGGCATTGACGCTTGGAGGCGCCGGGGTGTTCGGCAAAGGCTTTGACAGCAGGGATGCTGTCACAGAGCCTACAGGGACGGATTCACGGCGTCCTTTGACCAGCAAAGGGTATAAAATGCCCGGCAAATAGATGTAGCCCCTATGCAGAGCAGCGGAATACGGGAAGGGCGTGGCCTCGATTATCCCGGATTACACTTCGTAGCATTCAAGCTACAAAGCTAGGGAACGAGCATGAAATAATGTTGACGACTGTTGTGGATCGATTGACAGGTGCCGGCGGCAGGGCAGATTTTTGCTTCTCAGCAATTGCTCTTGCATTGCTCTACTACACTCCATCCATGGCAATCAGATTCCGCCGTCAAGCCTACATGGACGTATTAATCCAGCACCAGAATTTCATAGCCCATTGGCTATGGTTAACTATCTTGGATAATTTAGGTGCTAGACCTTTGACGGGGCAACCTGGCCCGAAAGTTGACTAGCAAAGGGTATAAAAACTTCAGAAATCAGATAGCCCCAATTTTTCAAACAAAACCGGCGGTGACTCGTAACACATTTCTCCTGTGGCGATCTCGACCGCGACTTGATAGGTATAACCGCGCGTCAAGCGCGCGCCGGTTTGTTTATCGAGAATCAGGTAATTGATTTTCATGCGGTTTTCCCACTCGGTCAATTCGGCATGCACGATGATTTTTTGGCGGAATTTCGCAGGCTTCGCATAGCGGACGCGCACATCGACGACCGGCCAGGCATAGCCGGATTCGCGCATTTGCATGTAACCGTAGCCAATCTTGTCGAGCAGAGCGCAGCGGGCGATTTCGAAATATTTCAGATAATGGCCGTGCCAGACGATTTCCATCAGATCGACATCGAAAAACGGCACTTCGATTTCGACTTCGCAGGAGACGATGGCCTTAGGAACGAGCATGAAATAACTTCGACAATTGTTGGAAGGGGGTTCGGTGGCTCGATTGACAGGTGTCGGCGGCAGGGATAGCCGCCGTCAAGCCTACATGGACGTATTCACGGCGTCCTGTCAAGCGAGTCACCGAATCGCTGCAAAGCCGACTACTGGTAGCAGTTATTTTGTGCATCTTTCTTAGTCATATAGATTCCAATGCCGGTCGCGGATCAGTTGCAAGCAGAGGCGCAATTCCCGCTCCAATGCCCGGTCGGCGTCGAGAAAGCCGATCTTGGCCCTCACCTGTTGCAGCGTATGCTTGAGGCCTGCGCTCAAACCCGACCGTCCCCCACGCAATTCGACGCCCTGCACGACCGCGATCAAAACGGCCGCCGCGACCTGCTCGGTCAATTCGATGATGCGCACGCAGTCTCTCGCGGCAATCGTGCCCATGCTGACTTTGTCTTGATTGTGGCATTCGGTCGAACGCGAAAACACGCTGGCCGGCATCGTCAATTTAAGCGCTTCGGCGGTCCAGGCCGACACGGCGATTTGTAAGGCTTTGAAACCGTGATTCAGCATCGCCTCGTCGCCTCTCGCGCCGGATAAATTGGCCGGCAAGCCGTGATTGAACTTGGTGTCCATCAATTGCGCCATCTGCCGGTCCATCAGATCGGCCAGATTCGCGACCGCCGTTTTCAGGCTGTCCATCGCGAACGCGATATGGCCGCCGTAAAAATGTCCGCCGTGCAATACATGCTCGCCTTCGGCGTCGATAATCGGATTGTCGTTAGCGCTGTTCAATTCGTTTTCGATGAATTGCCGCAGCCACGGCAGCGCGTCTTCGAGCACGCCGATCACATGAGGCGCGCAGCGCAGCGAATAGCGGTCCTGCAGGCGCGTATCGTTGCGCGGCGTCTGTTCGGTGACATGTAGGTCGTCTCGGATGCGCGCGGCGACCCGGATTTGCCCTGTATGCGGCTTGACCGAAAACAGTTTTTCGTCGAAATGATAGGCATTGCCGTTCAGCGCGACCGAAGCCAGCGCGGTGATGCGCGTACACAATTGCGACAGATAAGCCGCGCGTTGATAGGCCAGACAGGCTACTGCCGTCATCGCCGCGGTACCGTTCATGATCGCAAGGCCTTCCTTCGGTTTCAGCGTCAACGGAGCGATGCCCAATGTCGCCAGCACTTTCGCGGCGTCCTGCTTCTCGCCGCGATAGAGCACTTCGCGCTCGCCGGCTAGCACCGCCGCGAGATAAGACAGCGGAGTCAAATCGCCGCTGGCGCCGACCGAGCCTTCCTGCGGAATCAACGGCAGCACATCATGTTTCAGTAATTCGGCAATTTGTTGCAGCAAGCGGTAACGAACGCCGGAAAAGCCGCGCGCCAAACTGTTCAGGCGCACTGCCATAATCGCGCGGGTTTGTTGTTCGTCGAAATGCGCGCCGAGACCGCAGCCGTGGAAAGTATAAAGATGGCGTGACAAGTCGCCGGTTTTGTCCAGCGGGATCGACACGGTGCAGGAGTCGCCGTAACCGGTCGTGACGCCGTAGACAAAGCCTTCTTCCCGCAGCAAGGTTTCGATGAATTCAGCGCCCTTGTCGATCCGCGCAACAAAGGCCGGCGCATCGCTCAATTCGAGTCGATGCGAGCGGTTCGCAAGCGCGGCAATGTCTTCGATCGTCAAGTCTTGTCCGTCGACGATTACCCTTGATTTAGTCATTTCCATCTTGCCAAAAATCGTAAAAATTGAACCATTGCAGCGGCTCCAGCTGACAATAGTGCTGCAAGCGGTCGGCATAGCTCTGAGCATAGTGCTGAACACGCTCGTCGCGCTGTTTTCTGGGTAGGTTCAATCCGTCGCTGAAATGATCGAAATAAATAATTTGTTTGTCGAGTCGTTTTAAGCAAAACAAGGTATAGACCGGACATTTCAGCAGCGACGCCAAAATATACGGTCCTTGCGGAAACAGCGCCGTTGCGCCGAGAAAGCGCGCCTTGGCGACACGCCCTTGGCCTGTGACCGGAATTCTGTCGGCTGCGATCACGACCAGTTCGCCGGCTTCGATTTTGTCTTGCAGCAGCATTGCCGTCGCGGCGTTCATTTCGGTGACTTGAACTAGATTCATGCGCCCGGATTCGGCATAACGGTTTAGCAGTGCA
This sequence comes from Methylotuvimicrobium buryatense, assembly GCF_005931095.1. Taxonomy (GTDB): domain Bacteria; phylum Pseudomonadota; class Gammaproteobacteria; order Methylococcales; family Methylomonadaceae; genus Methylotuvimicrobium; species Methylotuvimicrobium buryatense. The sequence continues at coordinate 420,261 of NZ_CP035467.1, forward strand.
TTGAATTTTTCGGCATGCTTGGTGTGCACCAAAACATTGACCGTTAAGTTTTTGCGCAGCTTCGCGATGACCCGGCACACTTCCATGTTGCCCAGGTGAGAGCCCAGGATCAAAACACCTTGCCCGTGTTCGAGATGGCTGACGATAGCGTCTCGGCCATGGTATTCGACATCGTTCAACGAGATCGCGCCGCTCCAGGCCGCCAGTTTATCGATGATCGCATTCGCGAAAGCGATGAAATGCAGATAACTGCCGTAGCGCTCGGTTCGGATCGTTCCCGCAGGCCAAAACGCCGACACGCGCCGCAAATAATCGATGCTGGCAGCGCGTGCCTTGCCGTTGATTAGCCAGTAATAACTGACTACCGGATATAAAAACACTTGCAATACCCTGCGTCCGAACAACAGATAGACCTTGAGCAGCAATTGCATGCCCCAGATGACGCCGCGTTCTTCCATGTTGGCCCAATGTTTCATCGCCAATGCCTCATCAGCAAGCGCGGCAAGCGCACTAACATGCCGAAAAACAAATGCGCATGTTTTCTCGAAATCAACAGGTTATCGCGCAACATGTCGAAATGCGATATGCCGTCCAGCGGGTAACGCACTTCGGTTTCGACATTGACCACATCGACGCCTTGCCAATAAAGGCGCACGGCGATTTCGATGTCGAAGTCCATGCGCAGGCCCATTCGGGTCGATTTCAGCAAGGGATCGACCGCTACGAGCGGATAGCAGCGAAAACCGCACATGCCGTCGGCGATCGAAAACGACAGCGTATTGATCCAAATCCACAGGTTCGTGAATTGACGCCCGTACAAGCGCCCCTTGGGCACGGTGTCATCGAAACGAGGCTTGCCGAGAATCAGCCGGTTTGGGTGTCGTTCGGTCGCCTTAAGCAGGCGATCGATGTCCTCGAGCCGGTGCTGTCCGTCGGCATCGACCTGCAGCGCATGGCTGAAGCCATCGGCTATCGCTAGGCGCAAACCGTCGATGACCGCCGCGCCTTTGCCGCCGTTTTCTGCGCGTTCGTATAACACGACCCAATCCTGTTCACGTTCGGCCAATCGCTTCAACACCGAACTGCAGGACGGCGCGCTGCCATCGTTGATCAAATAGCAAGGCAGGCCGTAGGGTTTCAATTGTTCGACGACCGTGCCGACCGCGTCTTCGTGATTGTAAACCGGGATAATGACGCAAGCCTTCATGGGCGTGCTCCGTACAACATTCGTCCGGAACTGTGCGATTCGCTGACCGAACTCAGATCGAAATAGAGCTTGCCGGCCTCGTCTCGCCATTCCAGCGCCATCTTGATTAAGGCATCCGGTAGAATGATTTTTTTAAATTTGACCGCTTCCATCGTCAGAAAAGGCTGTTCGATCGAAAAAAACAATTTGCCGTAATGTTCGGCCCAAGCCAATTGCGTCACGCCCGGCAGAATCGGCATGCCCGGAAAATGGCCGTTGAAATAGACCAGTTCGGGTTGAATGCGAAACTCCAGTTCGGCGCTGTTGATCGCGATCCGGCAGTATAGCAATTGCGGATATTTGGCCGAGTCCAACGCGAACAATTGCCGAAGTAAGGCATGATCGAGTTTACCCTGTCGGGTCATCGGCAAGCTGTCGAAGAACAGCCATTTGCGCGGTAACACCACCGATTCGAAAGCCCGTTGCAATTGGCGCCGTAATGACTTGAATATGGCCGCGCGGCCTTGGTAGCGTAAAGCCGCCAAGCCGCTTTCAGTCAGCACGATAGCGGCTGCCACACGGTCCCGCCGGTTGCTGAGCAGCAAACAATGCGACTGTTCGACCCAATCGGATTGACTCAAGGCGTTTTCCAATGCATCCAACGATAAGCGTTTTTCCTCCACCTTGACGATGCGGTCGAGCCGGCCCAACAAGCTAAAGCGTCCGTCGTTGTGCAGCTCAATCCGGTCATCCATCGGGTAGGCGCTAGCGTCGGGCAAGTACGGTGATGTCAGCAAACAGCGGCCATCCTCGCTCCGACTGAGTCCGATACCGGCAAAGGGCGTCCATCGCGTATCTTGAGCGGAGCGGCGCCACGCAATGCCGCCGGTTTCGGAGCTGCCGTAGACTTCGATGACCCTCTGCCCGCAAAGCCGCTCGATTTGCGCTGCGGCATCGGGCGGAAGCGGCCCGCCCGAACTAAAAATGGCGCTGAACTTGGCTATTTGAGCCCAATCGGTCAGTTCATCGAGTCTTTTCAATTGCGCGGGGCTTGCGACCCAATAGGCGGGCTGGCCGGCCAAGGCTTTCAACATCGGCTCTGGACTCAAAAATAGCTGGCTGTGAAAACAGCGCCCCGACGCCAGCGGCCATAACAATCTGAACAACAATCCGTAAATATGCTGATGACTGACGGTCGCGGCCGCCGCCGACACTCCCAACAATAGGCCCCACTGGGCTTCCAGGGCATCGACCTCGCGTTGCAATTGCGGCAAGGTCTTGACGATGGCCTTAGGTCTGCCGTTCGAGCCGGAAGTAAAAAGAGTCACAGACGTATCGGCCGGGTTTAGCGCATGCAATTCGATATTTACTTCGGCAGGGCTGGCCAATATCGATTCGCGCCCATGCCAGGCGCCGATCAATGCGCAGCCCTGCCCGGCCAGTTCATCGGCGGTCGCGGGACAGTTATTGCCGGGAATGACGACCTTTTTGCCGGCATGCCACAAGGCAAACAGCAGTACCGCGAACGGATAGCAGTCTTCATGATACAGGGCATAGCAAGGCTGTGCCTGATGCTGTAATGCCGAGGCCACGGCCGCGACATCGGCGCAGAAGCGTTGCCGGTCCAACATTTGCCCGGTATGCACGGCAACAGTCCGTTCGGGGTGCGCGGGTAATGCGCAGCGGCTCAGCGGAATCGGTTCAGCGCACATGATCCTGCGTCCTGATTCGCACCCAATATTCGATCACCATCAATAAACCCATCAATGCATAAGCCAGCAGGCCATTATACAGGCTCCAGCAGGCAAAACTGCACCAGAGCGCGGTCGCGGCGGCGATCAGGCCGTTCAGCAAAAAAAACACGCACCAGACTTGGGTGACTCGTCTGGTGTAAAGCACGCCTTGCGGCGGCAAATCGGGATGCTGAAGACGCGCCAGCCGTTCGATCACCGGCGGCGGAAAATACAGGCTCGACGCAAACACCAGTAGCAAGCCCAGATTCATCAAAGCAGGATAAAAACGCAGCGTGATTTCGTTGTTATTCCAGACGGCCAGGCCGCAAAACAGCAGCGCGGCGATGATCAAGCCTTGATTGGCCGCTCCGGTAGTTCGTCCGCAAACCAAGCGCACGAGCAACAGCGAGGCCAAGGCCATGGCAATTTGCCAGGGCTGCACCGATCGAATGCCGAAATAAACGGCCAGCGGATATAACAGCGTCAAGACAGCGATGACGCCGTTAAGCCATTTGCGCATCAGGTATTGATGAGTTTATCGACGGCTTCGACGACATCGCCTACGGTGCGTGCGTTCTTGAAATCTTCCGGCTTCACCGCCTTCCCGGTCAGTTCCTTCAGTTTGACGATCATGTCGACCGCATCGATGCTGTCGAAATCGAGGTCTTCATAAAGACGGGCTTCCGGCGTCACGTCGTCCGCGTCTATCTCGAACATCTCCTGCATGATGTCCCTGATCATTTGCAGAATGTCATCGCGATCGTTCATGCTGCCCTCTGCTCGGAATCAATGAATTCAGCCAGCGCGGCAACTGAGGCGAAAATATTTACCACGTCGTCTTTTTCCGAATCGATCCGGATATTGTATTTCTTTCGGATCGCGAGTCCCAGTTCCAAAGCGTCGATCGAGTCCAGCCCTAAGCCTTCGTTAAACAGGGCTTCGTGACTATCGATATCGTCAACGCCGATATCCTCCAAATCGAGCGACTCGATAATCAATTTTTTTAATTCATTTTCCAAACTGCTCATACATTTCTCTAAAAATTATATCAATAGCGGTCGCCGCCGAAATTCAGGCTTCGCTTAGTCGGGACGTTTTTCCCAACTCCAATTCCGGCGCGGCATGCAGAAGGTCAGCCGAGTCTGCGGCTCGGTCAAAAAGCGAATAAAGGCCGGCAATTGTACCGGTTGTTCGCCGTCATTTCCGGTTGATGCTGAAGAAGACACTGTCAGCGCTTGTCCCGCGCCGCTTTTTGCAATCATCAATGCCAGCGCGCAACTCGTATCCGAAGACAAGCGATAAGGGGAAGAAGGATAAAAGGCTGGCAACGGCTCATCGTAAAACACCAGCAACACCCGTTCCGCGCCTTCCTGAAGCAAACCTAATCCTTCAATAAATGCCGGCGCCATGCCTTCCTCTCCGGGGGCGAGTACGGTGCATTGAAGTTTGTTTTTCCAGGCCATCGAAAATAAACCGGCAATGGCATTGTGAACCGACAGGCTAAACCCGGTCGGCGAAATTTCCTCGCCGGCTTCGAGCATTTCCATCATCGACAAGGATTTAGTCAATTCTCCGTGAGCGGAACTGAATACTGCAGGCACCATAACGTCTTCGTCAAGACATTGAGCAACGGCACAGAATACGGTCTTGGCCAGCGGTGTCAAGCGCCTTTTCAGCATCGGCGGAACGTTGGCAAGCCATTGGGCGGGGTTGGCCGGTTGGAGAGGCAAAGGCGGCCAAACCGACCATTTGGATAAGATGAAATCCGATTGCATTCGAGCTCTCTTTAGATTCACTCGATATTCTGAATTTGTTCGCGCATTTGTTCGATTAACACTTTCAAGTCTATCGCAATGCCGGTCATTTCCTTATCGGCGGACTTAGAGCCTAAGGTATTGGCTTCGCGGTTCATTTCTTGCATTAAAAAATCCAGTCTGCGGCCGACAGGCTCTTGGTCTTTTAGGGTTCGTAACACCTCGTTGACATGAGTTTCGAGACGGTCTAATTCTTCTTCGACATCCAGTTTTTGGGTCAAAAATACTAATTCCTGTTCCAGTCGGTCGAAATCGGGTTCGATAACTAAATCGTGAATTCGTAGTTTCAGTTTTTCCCGCAGATGACTCAATACTTCAGGCATTCTGTTGCGTGCTGCAATGACTAATTCGTGCATCTTTCGGCAACGTTCATCAATGATACTTGCCAATTGCTCGCCTTCCCTGTTTCTGACCTCGAGCATTTGATCGAGAGTTCGGTCGACTAAATCAAAAATACCTTGGCTGAGTGCGGCGTTATCGGTGCCGATTTCTTGTTGAATGCCGGGATAAGCTAAAATGTCGAGAGCCGAAAAAGTTCGGTGCTCGGGCATTAGAGATTCGATAGCGCGGGCTGCGTTTAAAAGTGCTTCAGCCGCCTGTAGGTCGACGTTAAAGTTTTGCGAAAGCTTTTTATAATTTAATGCGCATTCTACTTTGCCGCGTTTGATTTTTGCGGCAATCGCGCTACGTATCGGCGCTTCGGCAAAACGTAGACGCTCGGGTAGCTTGACAGTGATGTCGCAATAGCGATGATTAACCGAACGCAGTTCGCAAAGAACGGTTAAATTTTCGATGACTGCCTCATCTCCGGCAAATGCCGTCATACTTCTGATCATTTTTCACCTATAATTGCCGTGTTTTTACACGAATTAACCCAATGACGCGACTCAGTGGCTGAATACTACGATCCGGATAACTATCCTAAGCAATGGAATTATCTCCAATCCGGCACCATTATAGACGACTATATGATCGAGCGGGAATTGGCGCGCGGCGGCTTTAGTTCCGTTTACTTGGCCCGCCGGCGATTGGATCAGGTTCAATTCGCGATCAAGGAGTATCTGCCTAGAAAACTAGCTCATAGAACCTGGAATAATCAAGTCGTGGCTAACAGCGAGGAAACCAAAGCTTTGTTTAAGCGAGGTAGGGCGCTATTTTTCGAAGAAGCGATGGTATTGGCGAAGTTAAAACACCCGAATATTGTTGAAGTCATCAATTTTTTTCAAGAAAATTCGACAGTGTATATGGTGATGACTTACGACTACGGGCTTACCTTGGAAAAAATCCTGCAAAAAAGATTGCTGGATATTAGCGAGGAGTTTTTAGTGCAAGTTTTCGTTGCACTCTTAGATGGCGTTGGGTTTATTCATCAGCATAATCTCGTGCATTTGGATATTAAGCCGGCCAATATTTTAATTCGGCCCGGAAACGATCCTGTATTACTGGATTTCGGCGCGATTCAAACTTTTCCTAATCCGGCTCGGCACAAACAAAGCAAGGTATTGACTAACGGGTTTTCTCCAGTCGAGCAATATTTAAGCAATAAACCGCTCGGGCCTTGGACCGATCTGTATGCGATCGGCGCGAGCATGCGGGCTTGCCTCGACTATAAGTCGCCGCCTCAAGCAACTGAGCGCGCTCAGAATGACTCGCTGACTCCTGCCGTGAAGGCGCACAAAAAAAAATATTCCAAAAAACTGTTGGCGGCTATCGATTGGGCGATGGCGGTTAAGCCGTCCGATCGTCCGCAATCGGTGGCCGATTATCTAAAAGAGCTGACCGCGAGTTGAATGCTCAAAAGCCCTCTTTAAAGTGGATGCTTTCGGTTATACTGTTTCGCTATTTAAATCATGAGTAACACTATGAGACCAAGCGGACGCAACCCTGAGCAATTGAGAGAGATTAAGTTTACCTGTGGATACACCAAGCATGCGGAAGGTTCCGTGCTGGTAGAGTTTGGCGACACGCGTGTATTATGCACGGCCAGTGTCGAGACTAACGTGCCGCGATTTCTCAAGGGTAAGGGCGAAGGCTGGATTACCGCCGAATACGGCATGTTGCCCCGATCCACGCACGACCGAATGGGGCGCGAAGCGAGTCGCGGCAAACAAGGCGGACGTACTCAGGAAATTCAACGTTTGATCGGGCGCTCGCTGAGAGCCGCGGTCGATATGAAGGCGCTGGGTGAAAACACCATCACGATCGACTGCGATGTGCTGCAAGCCGATGGCGGAACGCGAACGGCATCGATCACCGGCGGCTTTGTTGCCTTGTCGTTGGCGGTACAAAAAATGCTCGCTAAAAAACAAATCAAGAAAAACCCGCTGCACGGTCAAGTCGCATCGGTTTCAGTCGGGATTTTCAAAGGCGTGCCGGTTTTGGACTTGGATTATGCCGAAGACAGCAATGCCGAAACCGACATGAATGTCGTCATGAATGACGCTTCGGCATTCATTGAAGTGCAAGGTACTGCAGAAGGTCACGCGTTTCGTAAGGACGAGCTCGATGCGATGCTGAGCCTGGCCGAGCATGGCATCAAACAATTGCTGGAAAAACAAGCCAAAGCCCTGGAAAACTTTTAAATGTTATCGAATCCATCCCAACCGATCGTTCTGGCCAGCGGTAATCCCGGTAAGATCCGGGAAATTCAGGCGATTTTGGCCGGCCATCCGATTGTGCCGCAGTCGCAATTTCAAATCGCGGAAGCCGATGAAACCGGCAAGACCTTCGTCGAAAACGCGCTCTTGAAAGCTCGTAATGCGGCATTCCATTCGGGATTGCCTGCAATCGCCGACGATTCCGGGTTGGCGGTGGATTATTTGCACGGCGCTCCGGGAGTGATCTCGGCGCGTTATGCGGGTTCGGATGCCAACGATCAAGATAATGTCGATAAGTTGTTGAAGGAATTGGCCGGCGTGCCGTTTGAACAGCGAACCGCGCGCTTCATCTGCGTGATCGTGTTCATCGAGCATGCCGAAGATCCCTGTCCCGTCATCGCGCAAGGGATTTGGGAAGGCCGTATCTTGGATGAGCCGGTCGGAGACAACGGTTTCGGTTACGATCCTGTATTTTGGGTACCCGAGTACGAATGCGCTTCGGCGCAGTTAGCGTCTGAAGTCAAAAATGCGATCAGTCATCGAGGCAAGGCGCTAAGCATTTTGGCATCGGCTCTTTAAAGTCGGCTTCCCACTTAAGGCGGGACAAAAGCACTAAGAATTATACCCATCGTAGATCAAAATTCGGCACCGGGGTGCCCGTCAAAGGACGCCGTGAATACGTCCATGTAGGCTCTATGCCAGCATCCATGCTGGCAAAGCCTTTGCCGAGCACCCCGGCGCCTCCTTAAGCATCGCCGAAATTTGAAGTGCGAAAGGTATAACCGTTCGCCCTGAGCGCAGCCGAAGGGCTCGCCACGAACGGATTGACCTTAAACTGTTCCGCGTTAAGTGAGTAGCCTTAAAGTCGAGCGCTATCCGCCCGGATCGACGACGGCAACCTGCGCGAATCCTCCGCCGGGTGTACGGAAGTTAGTCGTTTGGCCTTGATACAATCTTGCGCTGACTAACTGCACTTGACCGTTGTAAACATAATTACGCAAATCCAATTTAAAACCCATCACCGTGTCGTCGACTTCCAAGTGCCTTTCGCTTGGCGCTACCCATTGTTGCGCGACATAATCGCCTTGTAGGATTTCTCCGAATACTCGCCGAGTGAGTTTATCGCCGCGATAAGCAGCCTTACTGCCGTAACCTTTGGCCGGTTTGAAAAATAAACGTTTTCGGTCGGACCAAAGTTTTTCCGCGTCTTGTTCTCGCACAACGACGGTTTGCGCAATTCCGGACAGCAAAATCTCGCGAGTGGCAGCATCCACGCCGATTTCTTCTAAAGCCGCTGTGTCGGTTAACACGGCCAAATTGCGTTTATCGGCATATAATGCGTGATTTCTGGGATAAGGCGTCACGACTACGGCATTGTCTAAATAGGCATTGCGCAAAGCTTGCGAGGCAATTTCTTCCAAACTGAAATCGGTCAGACGGTTATAAACGAGGTCGATGTGAAGCTCTCGACATAACAGCTTGCCGTTGCTGAAGGTCAACTCCGACGGATCGCAAATGACCGCTTCGATACCGTGCCGCTCGAAGAGTTTTTCGAATAGTAAAAACTCCGGATACATATATTGCTCGGCCGGTTGCTCATCGACGATGGCAACCGTTTTTAATGTCTGCTCGCCCCGCTCCTGCCGCCATTCTTCGAGGAACATATCGATGAAAACTTGTTCAAGCGATTGTTGTATTTCAACCCCGGGCAATTGACCCGGACGCCTGTCGCCTGCCTGATCGCAACAAGCGATTTGGGCGCGTGCCAGGATCGCATTGACCAGGGCGCCGCCGGCATTCGTATTGATTTCGATTAATTGCGGCCCGCTGGGCCCAATATGAAAATCGTAACCCAAAAAAACGCCTCGGGCTTTCGGCGTAAAAAGGGCGGTTTCAGGCGCATAAGCCAATACCCGCTGTTGATAAGCCGGTAAATCGATCACTTTTTCCAATGCCGCGATAATCTCCCATTGCCGCCGTAAGCAGGGCTCATCGACAAACACGGCCGATTCCGCGAATAAATGTGGCCGCTCCTCGGTGAGCATGCGGAATAGATTGAGGTCGTTAAGAGCCAGCAATTCATCCCGCAAAGCATGACGGTCGAGCGACACGCAGCGGCATTCGCTATTTAGTAATTCGACTTTTTTGGCGCATGCCGGATCGTTACAAGAAGTCATGAGTGCGTTTTGAGACAAATGCAGGGAGAGTAGAAAAGGAGATTATACTCATCGTAAATCAAAAATCGGCACCGGGGTGCCCGTCAAAGGACGCCCTGAATACGTCCATGTAGGATCTATGCCAGATCCATGCTGGCATAGCCTTTGCTTGCGCCATGGATGGCGTGAATGTCGATTTTGCAGGAGCAAAAATCGACCTAGCACCCCGGCGCCTCTTTAGGCACTGCCGAAATTTGAAGTTCTAAAGGTGTAGTTTAACTCAGAAATATCGGAACGTCAGAAACAAAGCATTTCGTTTGTAATGGGCGCTTTAGAAAACGGAACATGCCCTTGCTCAGAGTATATAATGCGTTTTGATCAAGCCAACGCATTAGGAGATGATACGATGAAAATACCTACCCTATTTACCTCGTTGTTTTTATTGGCACTCAATACTTCCTCGACGCTAGCGGCCGATCTCGACCGTGCGCAAATCGAACAATTGCTAAGCACGGCCACAAAAGAGAAACCGGCCGATTTGCGCCGGAAGGACTTACGCGGAGTCGATTTATCCGGCTTGGATTTTCGCCATGCCGATTTATGGGGTGCCGATTTGAGAAAGGCCGACTTTAGCAATAGTAATTTGTCCGGTTTGGTATTGGATTTGACCGTGATGACCGGCATCAATCTATCCGGCGCCGATCTTTCGAATAGCAGCGTGTTCGGCGTCAGTTTAGTCAAGGCCAATTTGAGCAAGGCTAATCTAAGAGGCAGCCGTTTCATTGCCGTGATGGACGGCGCAAATTTAAAAGGGGCCGATCTGAGAGAAGCCAATTGGGGCGCGGATATGAAAAATCAGCCGATGGGTTTGATGAGAGCCAATTTGAAGGGCGCCGATTTGACCGATGCCAATTTAGCCGGCGCCAATTTGAGTCGGGCAATGTTGCGTTTGGCCAAATTGAAGGGAGCCAATCTGCAAAACGCTAATTTAATGGTCGCCGACATGGCCGGTGCAGACCTCACCGGCGCCGATTTGTCGGGTGCCGATTTGTCCGAAGCCAAACTGCTGGATACCGATTTTTCACAAGCCAACCTTGCCGGCACGAAATTTCATGGCATTAAAGATAAAGCGGAACTTAAAGGTTTAGAAAAGAGTAAAAATTTAGATCAAGCGCTGTTCGATTGATTCTGCTTTGTCAATAAGGCTGAGTTAACAAACTTCAATAAAACAATATTCCAAAGCGAAAAAGTATGAAATTTAAAGGCAGTCCCGAATTTACGCATAAACAAAACGATAAAGTCGGTGTTTTGATTACCAATCTCGGTACGCCGAAAGCGCCGACCGCGAAGGAGTTGCGCGTTTATCTTAAGGAGTTCTTGTCCGACCCTCGGGTCGTCGAGGTTCCCCGGTTCATCTGGTGGTTCGTCTTGAACTTTATCATTCTGCGAATTCGGCCCAGGCGTTCGGCAAAATCCTATAAGTCGGTATGGACCGACAAAGGATCGCCCTTGATGTTTCACACCCGACATCAAGCCGAAGCCTTGCAAAAAAATCTACAGACGGATTGGGGGGGCGATCTGGTGCTCGATTTCGCGATGCGCTATGGGACTCCGTCGATCGCATCGGTATTGGATAAACTATTGCAACAAGGCGTCCGAAAATTATTGGTGCTACCGCTATATCCCCAATATTCTGCATCGACGACCGCCTCGACTTTCGACGCCTTGGCGGATCAATTCAAAAAGCGCCGTTGGTTGCCGGAATTGCGCTTCATCAATCACTATCACGATTTCGACCCATTCATTCAAGCCGCGGCCGATCATATCCGGCATCATTGGCATGCACATGGCCGTACCGATAAATTGATTTTTTCTTATCACGGCATTCCGCTGCGCTATCTACATAACGGCGATCCGTATCACTGCGAATGCTACAAAACGTCTCGATTGATCGCCGAAGCGCTAGAACTGGCTCCGGACGAATACATGACAACGTTTCAGTCTCGTTTCGGCCGGGAGGAATGGCTTAAACCTTATACCGACGAGACGCTGAAGGCTCTGCCGGGACAAGGCTGTAAGTCGGTTCAAATTTTCTGTCCGGGCTTTGCCGCCGATTGTCTCGAAACGATCGAAGAAATCGGCGTCGAAAATCGGGCGTATTTTTTGAGCAGCGGTGGCGATCATTACGAATACATTGATGCGCTTAATGCCGAGCCAGGGCATATCGACGCGCTGGGTCAATTGATTCGGCAACACCTTCAAGGCTGGGAAATCGAACACGATACAGAGAAGCGCGATCGTTTGGCGAAAGCGTTGGGGGCGAAGGTTTAGGGTTTAGTTAGCGGTTAATGGTAAGCAGTGAGCAGTAAGCACATGTTCACTGCCATTAAGTTAACGGAAACCCGTCATTCCGCCATGGACTGGCGGAATCCAGTGCCATGGATGGCAAGCTTTTGAGCTACATTAGAGCCTGAATGCAAACATTCCTTATTTCTATGATGGCTTAACTTGATGGCTGTGAAGTAGAAAATAGTGCTAGACAAGCGTATAACATGCCTCACAATCCAGCTAACCGCTAACCGCTAACCGCTAACCGCTAACCGCTAACCGCTAACCGCTAACCGCTAACCGCTAACCGCTAACCGCTAACCGCTAACCGCTAACCGCTCACTGCACAAAAGTTCCCCAACAAAAAAATTCAGGAGTTTTTCCTATAGGTAAAAGGGATAACGCTCACTAAAATGGCCGCTTTCAAAAAAGTGGCTTATGAGTGGTAGCGCAATGTCTTTAACTTCTATAATAAAAATCGAATCTAATCAGAATGCGACGGGTAGCGGGCAAGGCCAAATAGCGCCGTTCCGCATGTGCTTAATGACGGTAGCCGTGTTGGCCGCCGTGAATGCTAATGCGGCTAAAGTAGATGATCGTCCACCGGCCGTAAAACTGCCTCCTCTGGAAATTATCGGTGAAGAACCTTCGCAATTAGAGCATATTCCTGGCTCCGGCTTCGTCATCGATAAAACGACACTCGATCGGCAAGGTCCATTGTCGACGAAGGATGCATTGCGCACCATTCCGGGTATTCACATCGTTGACGAGGACGTGTTGGGACGGCGTTTTAATTTAGGCATACGAGGATTGGATCCAAGGCGATCGGTTCGCACGCAATTACTGGAAGATGGTGCGCCGATACAATTGGCGCCTTATAGCGATCCCAGTAATCACTACATCCCAACCAATAAACGTATTGATCGTATCGAAGTCTTGAAAGGTTCCGGACAAATCATGTACGGGCCGCAAACTGTCGGCGGCGCGGTCAATTTTGTTAGTGCGCCGATTCCTGAGGAGTTTGGCGGATCGATTTCGGCGGCCGGCGGCAATAACGGCTATTACGATACTCACTTAAGATTGGGCGGCACGCTCGATAATGTCGGCCTGTCTTTGGATTACATTCGGCAGGAATCGGACGGCAACCGCAGTGGCCAACATCAAGAAGTGGATGATTTGGCGCTCAAAGCCTTGATTAAAATCGATGACCGTCAACGTCTGATGCTAAAAGGGATATTGACTCATGAAGATGCGGATATGGGCGAGGCCGGCCTAACCAGCGAAATGTACCGACGCAACCAGCGCACCAATCCGTTACGGAACGATAGTTTCGAAGTGCGCCGTTATGCAGGGCAAGCGCTCTATGAATTCGATATTTCCGATACGATGCAATTCAGCACCAATATCTACGGAAATCATATGTTCCGGGAGTCGATTCGGCAGGCTAACGATTCCTCGCAAATGAATAACTGTGCTAATCGACGCGAACCGATCTCCGCCGATGTGGCGCCGACCTGCGGGAATGAACAGCGGCCCAGGACCTACAATGTGTTTGGCATAGAACCCAAGCTGGTGTTCATGCATGACGCATTCGGCCTACAGAGCGAAACCACGCTGGGTATACGCGGGCATTTTGAATGGGCCGACCGCGAACGTTATGTCGGTAATGCCGGGCCGAGAGATACCACTCAAGGCAGGGAAAACAACAATCACGGACGAAATCGTTACCAAGACAATTCATTAGAAACCCAAGCGCTATCATTTTTCGCACAAAATCGCTTCTTTCTCGGCGACTTTACCGTAACGCCGGGGGTTCGTGTCGAGCATTATTATCAAGACAATATCAACAATATCGACGGAGCCACGGAAAGTTTAGTTAGGACGGAAGCCCTTCCTGGCGTTGGCGTGACCTATAATGGCATAGATAACACCACGCTATTTGCCGGGGTTCATCGAGGTTTCGCGCCAGGCAGAATCGGTGATTTCGTCGATCCGACGAAAAATATCCTTAGCCAAGTAGAGCCCGAATTAAGTTTGAATTACGAAGCCGGTGTTCGAACCTCGCCTACACCGGGTGTTAATCTGGAAATGACCTATTTCCGAATCGATTTTGAAAATCAAATTGTGGAAGACATAACGGTCGAAGATACTCGATTTGTCAATGTCGGCGAAACTGTACACCAAGGGGTGGAAACCGGTTTTCGTTTGGATTCCAATCAATTATTTGGTACCGATTATAATTATTATTTAACAACGTCTTACACCTATCTCGATGCATATTTTGCCAGTAACGAAGCCAGGGCGGGGATCGTTAGAGATAATCGTTTACCTTATGCACCGGAGCATTTAATCAACGCCAATGTCGGTGTCGAAACGCCTTGGGGTCTAGATATACGTTTTGGTATTCAAAGCGTTAGTCAGCAATATGTCGACATTGAAAATACCCGAGAAGAGAATGCGAACGGACAAGAAGGCATTATTCCCGGTTATACGGTTTTCAATGTCTCGGCAAATTATCAAGTTGTCAAAAACGTCAATGTATTTATGAACGGCTATAATCTGAGCGACAAAAAATTTATAGCCAGCCGTGTAGATGGTATTCACCCGGGCCAGGGGTTTCAAATGATGGGCGGTGTGAAGTGGACTTTCTAACGGTGATTTTTTAAAGTTGCGACAGCTAAGATTGACTGTGTAAGATAAAGACGGCCGATAAGGCCGCCTAACTAATGCCGAAAACACAATGACTTTGTCATTGTTCCCACGCTCCGTGCCGTCACTGTCATTAAGTTAACGGAAACTTTTAATTTCGCTACTTCCCAAGCCCTAACTTGGGAAGTAAAAGCCGGAAGCACTGGCTTCCCGAAACCTACTGGAGCGATTGGGCTTTTCTTCGCTGTAATTGCTGCAAGCGAAAGAATATTAGCTTCTTTTTCACTGGTATCGCGAAGCTAGAGCTTCACGTATTGGTTTCCCAAGCAGGAGCTTGGGAAACAGCAGAAAGGCCATTGTTGCTTGAGCGTTAGCGGCTTCGATAGCCAGGTAGGTATGCATCGCGTACCTTTTTTGAGGCTTGGGGTATAGCGGAAAGCCTAGACTATGCTATCAGGTACGTACCCTCTACGGTTGATGCCCCTTCAACTTTTTATGTTAATTAATGAGGTCTATCTATCATGAACCATAATTATAAAATTATTTGTTTGAGTGCCTTGCTGGGTTTATTCGGCACAGCAGCCGTTGCACAAGACAATACGGGCTTCGACGCCTGTCGGAAAGCTGTCGGCGAAGTAACGCAAGACCCGATTGTCAAAATGAAGTTTAAAAACAAAAAAGGCGTCGAGTATTACAAGATCAAGGCAAAATCGGCTGACGGCGCTAAGTGGGAGTTTAAATGCGATAAAACCGGCAATATTTTCGAAAAAGAACAAGAATTGTCGAGCGCCGATCATCCGGCTTTTGCGGCCTTGAAGAAAATCGACGAAGCGCAGGCCCGAAAAATAGCGCTAGAAGCCTATCCGGGCACGATCAGCGAAGTGGAATATGAAATCAATACCGACGGTTTTGCGGTCTATGAATTCGAAATAAAAATGGCGGATGGACGCGAAATGGAAGTCGAAGTCGACGCAGGAACCGGTAAAATCATCAAGGCCGAGGATGATTGATTTTTATAGATAGCACCAGCGCGCCGGGCGGTCAATTAACCTAAAAAGAGCAGTTGGCATGTGTTGTAGACCGTTCGTGCTGAGCCAAGTCGAAGCATGAAGGGTCTACAACACTTTCACCGGCTTGGTGAAGCCTCAAACTACCGTTCACCCTTCGACAAGGCTCAGCCGAAGGGCTCAGGGCGAACGGTAGTTTGAGGCGCTCAGTTGTTCTTTTTAGGATTAAAAGCAATATCGCGCAGGGGCGCGGAGAATTTATAAAACGACTCATACAACGTGGCTTTCAATGGGTGACAGCCACATTCAGCAGCTTGTTGCACAAGTCCTATGCCCGACTTTCCCGAGAGCTCGGACATCATGACTTCTCTCGTAGTAAACGAGACACCCGCATTCCTGCATCATTGCTATCCTGCTCTTTTAATTTCCGCGACCCTGCACTGCCTTAAGTTAACGGAAACCCGTCATTCCGCCATGGACTGGCGGAATCCAGTGCCATGGATGGCAAGCTTTTGAGGTACATTAGAGCCTGATGCAAGCATTACTTATTTCTGTGATGGCTTAACTTAATGGCAGTGGCGCCTAGGCTGTCGAAATTTACCGATTTTCAGATCAGCAAAAATGACTGTTTTATGGATTTTGAGAAAATAACTGGCGCTTTATAACTTATGATCATCAACAATTTCCAAGATATTTTGCTTTTTTTTCGACAGCCTACCCTGCGCCTCTGTGCCATCAATTACTATCAACGTGTTTTTTCAGTAAATAAGACAACAAGGGCGGCGTCATCAGTGTGGTGATGATTACCATCAGCACGATCACCGAAAAGACTTCGGCAGGTAAGATGCCGGCGGTGTGGCCGGCCATAGCAAACACTAATCCAACCTCGCCGCGCGGTACCATGCCTATGCCGACGACCATTTTTTTAGCGGAGCCCGCACCCAAACCCGCAACCAGTTTACCGACGACCGCTACCACGGTCAGAATTAATGCGGTCAATAAAGTTTGCGTGTCGAATAAAGTATCGAGTTTTACACTCATACCGGTCAACACGAAGAAAATCGGCGTAAAAAAGTGATATAGCGGGTTCATTAAATCCTCGACATGCTTTTCGGCATGCATGTCGACGACTTTCATGACATTGTCTCTAATTTCTCCCGTTTCGTGTTGCACGCAAGCTTTTAAGTCGGTGACGATTTCAGGGTCATGGAAAAAACGAAAATGTACTTGATCGAGCACCAAGCCTGCTGCAAATGCCCCGATAATTGGTGAAAGTCCTGCAACATGCGCGAAATAAGCGAAACATAAGCAGAAAGTGACTGCTAAGCCGAATTTCATACCGACGCCGGAACTGATTTTGGACAATGCATGTCCGATCGGAGATGCCGTATAGTGACCGAGAATCACAGCGCCGAATAAAAACAAGAAGGATTCGCCGAAAATGCCGGCGATTTCTCCCGAGCTGATGCTGCCGACCGTACCGATCGCCATGACGATCGAAAATGCGATCAATGCAAGGACATCGTCGAATACCGCAGCGCCCAAAATAATTTTGGCCTCCTGAGAGTCGAGCATCTTCATGTCTCGGAAAATACTGGCTGCGATAGCCACTGACGTTGCCGTCAGAGCACCGCCGATCATCAAATAAACATGATGTTCAAGTCCCGGCATCAGCAAAGGTCCCGCGACGAAGGCGCCCAGCACGAACGGGACGACAACACCGATCAACGCCACCAGCAAAGCGCGGGGGCCGACTTTCATCATCTCGCTGATATTGGATTCCAAACCAATTTGAAACAAGAGAATAACCACGCCCAGTTCGGCGAAAAACAAAATGTGCTGATCGAGCTTTACTGCTTCGAAAAATTCGATGCCGATGAGTCCTAGATTGCCGAGCGCAAGGCCTAAAAGCAACTCGCCCAAAATAGCCGGTTGCCCGACTTTTTCGATTAGGCTGCAGGTTTTTGCGCCGATAAGTAAGATAGCGATGAATAAAAAACTGCGGGCATCGATCGGATCGCTGCCGTCTATCGTCGGCGATGCGCCAAAAGCAGGGCCTGCGAGCAGTGCAATAAAGATAAAAGACCAAAGCCATTGTCGATTCATTCGTGTATCTCCTAATTTTGGTGATTTTATTTATACCTTATGTCCATAACACTTTTAGAGTCAAATAATTGAATAAGGTATCTTTTATTTTGCTTTTGTGATTAACGTTGTAACCAAGCTATGTGCACGAGAGGAGTATTGTTAACAAGAGTGAATAGAGCGTGCTAAAAACCGTAAATGTGATTGTGTGAAGTATAAGTTATTCTAAGTTGTCGTTTAGATTATGAATTTAAAACGGCAGCAATTCCCAATTTGGAGATCAAAAAGGGGGTGGGGTATGCTTGGCGAGGATGTCGGCAGCAGGGGCAGATTTTTGCTCCTGCAAAATCTGCATTCACACCATCCTTGGCGCTTAGCTGCCGCCAAGCCCCCATGGATGGGTTTACGGCGCTCCTCGACAGGCATACCCCACACCCTAAAATCGGCGAAACTGCTCAAACTGGGAATTACTGTTAAAACGGGGTGAATAATGACCTTTGTTAAATTGAAAGCTCATAGTAAGTTCAGTCTGCTATGCTAGTGCTCATCGATTTGGGATTGACTCTTTATTTGATCGAAAAAGTTAGTATACCCTTTGCTGGTCAAATTTCGGCGCCGGGGGGTCCGTCAAAAGACGCGGTGAATACGTCAATGTAGGCTCTGTGACAGCATCCCTGCTGTCAAAGCCTTTGCCGAACACCCCGGCGCCTCCATGCGTCAATGCCGAAATTTGAAGTGCGATGGGTATAAATTTTTCGAATATAAAGTGAGTAATGGTTTTTGCCGAATCATTTCAGGCGCGAAACGGCACTGAATATTGATTGCGTAACGCTATATTCGATGATTAACGCCGCAGCCTTTCGGGTCTTGATTAACATTGTTTACTGGACAATCCGGGGGGGTACAGCAGGATTTATTCTTTTTTATCGTCAGCAGTTGGCAGAATCAGCAATAAGAACTCATAACAATTAGGAATTACTGCTAAAATGACGCCGATTTATTTAATGAATAACTAAATAAGAAGACTATGCGCCTTAAACTACTTGCCTCCGGGCCTCATACTTTTACAACAGCAGGCTTGTTATGTACGGTCCTGTTGAGCGGCTGTGCTGCGACTCCCGCCAACCCGGACGATCCATGGGAGGGTTGGAATCGTAGCGTACATTCGTTTAATGAAGATCTCGATCATTACATCATGAAGCCAATCGCCAAGGGCTATGAGTACGTGACGCCTGAGCCGGTCAGTCAAGGGATCACCAATTTCTTTAGCAATATCGACGATATTGGCGTGGTTCTCAACGATATTTTTCAATTGAAATTGGCTCAGGCTGGAAAAGATACCGGACGTTTCTTTCTTAATACTACATTAGGCTTGGGAGGCTTTTTCGACGTAGCAAGCGAAGTCGAATTGCCCAAAAATATTGAAGATTTTGATCAGACCCTCGGTTATTGGGGAGTACCAACCGGTCCATATTTGGTGCTGCCGTTCATCGGCCCCGGTTCTCCGAGAGGTGTAGTCGGTCTGGTTGGCGATGCATTGATGGATCCGTTGACTTATACAATGTTTGCCGGAGCAGCGATTAGCGCAGCGAGTACTGCGGCCAATGCGATAGAGGGTGTCGATAAGCGTGCAGGATTGTTGTCTTCGGAGAAGATTTTAGATGAAGCCGCAGTCGATCGTTACGAGTTCATCAAGACCGCTTATTTCCAACGCCGCGAATACTTGGTTAGGGACGGTGTTATGTCGCCGGACGATCATGATGATTTGTTCGATGATCTGGACGGCTATTTTGACGATGAAGATACCAGTCATCACTTGCAATTGGATAGTCCCGCCGATAAATAGTACGACAGGCTGATTAAAATTACATAAGCAGGCGATTGTTGAGATACATTTTGCAGTCAAATTTCATTGCCTGTATGCCCGCAAAGACCCAGTCCTAAATTACCAAGATTGTTATTCATAGCCAATGGACTATGGAATTTAGGTGTTGGGTTTGCATAACGCCAAAGATGGCGTGTAGTAAAGGGCTCTTAGACGATGATGTTGGGGGCTGCCAAAATAAAGCCAACTTAAGGAAAAACGCGTCATTCCGCCAGGGATTGGCGGAATCCAGGGTCAGGGTGGCAATGCTTAGTTCACACTCATGTAACCTGAATATCGGCAATCCATGCCGATATGACGAATAAAGCAACAAATACACCATAGTAAAGGCACTAATTTGGCGCTTATGGGGAATGCTGCTCGGCAAAGGCTTTGATAGCATGGATGCTACATGGACGTATTTACGGCGTCCTTTGACGGACACCCCGGCACCGAAATTTGACAAGCAAAGGGTATGCCCTAATACGCGCCATCCGTGACGTAATGCATTTTCTGCATTCGCACCATTTTTGTAACTCGGAAATTGCCGAGGAGCAAAAAGCAAATAATTCATTCGGCATTATTCTCATCTATCTTCTTAATTCGTCTTATACGCCACCAGGCCGCCAGTACACTGCCGATAATCGAATGAAAACTTGCCGAAATGGCCGAGGGTATTGGTGCCAGGGCCATTTGTGCAAAGCTGGATTGAGCAAGTACCGCGCCTAAACCGGAGTTTTGCATGCCCACCTCGATTGAAATTGTGCGGGCTGCGTTTTCTTCAAGCCTCATCAAACGCGCCATTGCATAGCCGATTGTAAACCCGCCTAAATGCAACAAAGCAACCGAGCTCAATAACGGTAAAGCAGAATCCTTTATCGTGCCTGCATTTGCACCAATGATGCTTGCGCAAATCAAAGCGATGACGATCACCGAAACGAGCGGTGCGACAGGTGTTACAGCCTGAACCAATCGCGGCGTATAACGATTCAACAACATACCCGACAAAACCGGCAGAATCACCACTTGTAGAGTATTGAAGAATAAGCTCCAAGCATCCACTGGCACATAGGCTCCGGCTAGCCAGTGAGTCAATAGCGGTGTCATGACAACGGCGGCGAATGTAGAGCACATCGTCATCAATACCGATAGCGCGACATCGGCATGAGCAATGTAGCTGACCACGTTAGATGCGGTGCCGCCGGGACAGCATGCCACCAGTATCAGGCCGACCGCCAATTGCGGATCGAGAGAAAATCCATAAGCTATGGCACAACCCAAAAGGGGCATTACGAGAAATTGTGCAACGACACCGATTAAAACCGGTCGAGTCGTGCGCGTTACCCGGCGGAAGTCCTCGAAGCTTAGGGTAATGCCCATGCCGATCATGATAATAGCCAAGCCCCAAACGATCATCGGACCGCTGAACCAAGTAAACCAAGCAGGAAAAAATAATGCTAAGCCGCTACAGGTAATGACCCAAAAAGGAAAAAGATTGGCGAGCAAATTAAGTAAGCGAAGCACGTCGTTTTAAACCGAATAAATGAATGGCGACAAGTATACTTCAAATGGGCGTATTTGCTGTTGATCAAACCAGAGCTTATAAATTGATTATAAAAATTCCGGCATACCATTCTAGCGATGGTGTAGCGCGGGGCGGGTTATTCAATCCGCCCCGAACGTTTCGAATTGATTTGGCCCTGAACGAAACCTTAAGTGCGAGGTTTTAAGCCCATAAGCGCCAGCCTAATGCCTATTCTATGGTGCATTTGCGGCTTTATTCGTCATATCGGCATAGATTGCCGATATCCAGGTTACATGGATGTGAAGCTAGGCATTGCCACCCCTGACATTGGATTCCGCCAATTCATGGCGGAATGACGTGTTTTTTTCTTAAGTTGGCGCCTATGACTGTGAACTCCGTTTACGATAGAGATAACTAGCGAATTTAGGTCAAGCGCTTATCTGAATTAAGGTCAAAATAAGCTTACTTATGTAATCTATTGCTGACAAAAAACCGCCTAAAAAGAAATTTCTTTCTTAGGCGGTTTAATCATACGAACCTTCGGCCATTGCGCGTAATAAAGATGAACGAATGGCCAAAAACTCAAAAGGTTTTTGTGGGCGAGTCGACATGGGCAACGCGAAAAGTGCTTAGCAATTCACTGAAATCGATATTAACAATAACAAGATGATTTCTCTAAATAAATTTTTGCTAAGCAAATCACATCAATTATTTCTGAAATTTATACACTGTAACCCAACCGGAACGAAAAAAGCTTTCAAAGTGCTTTTAGAGGCTTCAGTCAATCGAAAATCATAACAGGGCAAAACCATCGAAAGGTGGTGACGCAAAGTTTCCAGTCTAACGGAGTTACTCCTATGACAGTGGGATTGCTAAATTGGCATAACGCAAAACCTACGCCAATTTATATTCAACTTCAAGGAACTCCTTCGGACCTTTATTAAAATTAAGGAGTGGGGTCATGAACTCTAACAGCCGAAGAAGTCAAAAAAATCAAAACACATTCAAACCAACTCAACTTTCCAAGGCCTTAGCGGCGGTATTGATTGCTGGCGTATTCGGCGGCGCAAGCGGAACAACGTATGCAGCACCCGATAAACCTTGGAAAGAAGGTCAAATTCTGGTCAAACCGAAAGCCGGATTATCGGACATCGAGTTTGACAGAATATTAAAACGAAACAATGGGCAAGGCAAAGGCGCCATCGGTAACTTAAACGTTCACATTGTCAGCGTGCCTGCTCAAGCAGAACAAGCCGTCGTACGGGCGCTTTCCAGAAATCCTCATATTGAGTTTGCCGAACTCGATATGGCGGTCGAATTGAGTTTCGTTACACCTAACGATCCAAGATATGGAAATCAATGGCATTTACCGAAAATTCAAGCGCCCACTTCTTGGAGCTCTTCCAAGGCCGACAATACCGTCATTGCGATTTTAGACACTGGTGTCGATAGTTCGCACTCAGATTTGTCCGGCAAGCTAATTCCGGGCTGGAATTCGGTCGATGGCAGCGGCGATACATCCGATATTAACGGTCATGGTACAGCGGTAGCGGGGGTTGCAGGCGCCGCAACCGATAACGCCAACGGCGTTGCGGGTGTCGCATGGAATGCCCAAATATTGCCGGTAAGAATATCCAATCGTAGCGACGGTGCCGCTTATTTCAGCGATATTGCTCGCGGCTTGAACTGGGCGGCAAATCAAGGTGCCGATGTCGCGAACATCAGTTATGGCGTTTCCAACAGCTCTGCGGTTACCAATGCGGCGCAATACATGCGCAGCAAAAACGGCTTGGTCGTGGTGGCGGCAGGTAACGACGGCATCGATCCTGGCTTTGCCGACAATCCTTATATGATCAGCGTTTCTGCGACTACCAGCTCGGATGCTAAAGCTTCTTGGTCGAATTACGGCGCGTTCATCGATGTTGCGGCGCCGGGCGCATCGATTCAAACCACTTCGCGGGGCGGCGGTTATGGTAATTGGAACGGCACATCGTTCTCATCTCCGGTAACTGCCGGTGTGGTTGCCCTGATTAAAGGCGCGAATCCAACGCTGACGCCCGATGAAGTCGAACAAATCTTGAAAGCTTCTGCCGATAAAATTGCCGGTGATTTTCATCCCTATTACGGTCATGGGCGGGTGAATGCCGCCGTAGGGGTTGAAATGGCGCAAAGCATGGTGAATGTCACTGTCGATAAAGAGGCACCCTCAGTCAATATTTTCTCACCAACAGGGGGAAGTACCGTCAGCGGCTTGGTTGAAGTCGAGGTCAACGCCACCGATAATGTCGGTGTAAGCGAAGTGACGCTGTATGCCAATGGTCTCTATGTCGGTACCGATACGACCGCACCTTACCAATTTAGCTGGGATTCAAGCCAAATCGCAGATGGTTCTGTAACCTTGAGTGCAACCGCGATCGATGCGGCGGGTAATGAAGGGGTTTCAAGCGATGTTAATGTAACGGTCAAAAATGCGATCGAACAAGTCGAAGAGGTTGTTGATGAACCTGTCGAAGAAGTAATTGAAGATATTGCAGCTCCAACCGTAGCTATCAGTAATCCAGCCGACGGCAGCCGAGTAACGAAGGTAGTTAAAATAGACGTTTCAGCCGAAGACGACGTAGCGGTTGCCAATATCCGGTTATTCATTAACGGCAGAATGGTAAGTTCAGTTGATGGCGGTAGTTTATCCCACAATTGGAATACCAATCGAGAAAGCCGAGGTACCTATATCATTGAAGCGATCGCGACCGATACTTCAAATAAAACGGCTAAACATACCATTACAGTTTTCAAATAAGCAAAACTAAAATCTGCAACCAAAAACGCCGGCGTCAGTCGGCGTTTTTTTGGCTGGATTTTTATAAGGTTCTGTATTCAGTAATCCTAGCAGCAATTCCCAATTTAAAACCTTACGTTTTCCTAGGTATTTGATTTTCACCATAGAGCATGAACCGCATCAGATGCTGCCAATTATCAAAAGGCATAAATTGAAGCAAGGTTCGGAATTGTTCGAAGAATGTCCGCCTGGAAGGCGCGTCATTGCGGACGGCACGGTAAGCCTCGTCCAGCCATTCAAGAGCGGTATGGGTGAGAAAAGCCAATAAGTTAAGGGTGGCCAAGAAGTTGGACAACTGCTGCTTCCCGTGGGCAAAGTTATGCTCGAAATGATAGCCATGGTTCTTGAGGACATTGTTGTTTTCGTTCTCTATTTTCCAACGGGCGCGGCCCGCGGCGACCATCTCGATCACATTGTGTTCGTCGAGAGTGTGTGACGTTGTCCAGGCATTGCGGTAGACCGCTTCTTGTTTGGCATTGAGGGTCGTCACTTCGCACCAATTGACCATTAACGCATCGTCGCTGTTGCGGAGTGGAACTTGGACTTGGACTTGGTTGAAATACCGATAGCGTTCGGTCATTCGTTGTTTACCGTTCCAACGGCTTTTCTCGAGCGTTTGAATCTCACCGGTTCGGGTAAAATCGTCGAGCCATTCGTACAATAGCTCATGGGAATCGGGCTTGCAGACGAACAGAAAATCCATGTGCTGCGCACGCACGGCCTCACAAAACGACTGGTGACAATATAAATCGTCACCCAGCACAGTGATGCCGCGCGGCGCGTAATGAGCCCCCAATTCGTCAGCCAACGCTTGGCCGCCGCCAGTTCGCAATCCTGTTTGTCCACGCCGTCTTGGACGCGAACAAATTCCGGCGGCAAAGGTACTACCTGACTTTGTCCGGGAGCCACAATGACCGGTGTCACCCGCGTGTGACGGTATAAGATCTGACCGTTTTTCAGCGTTTGTTGGGTACAGCATGGACAGGAAATTTTTTCCGAACTGAAGGAATCGGTGCCGTCCAGCGCTACCAATAGGGTACCGCCAACACTCACGAACGGCTTCAGGCAACCTTGTGTGTACAATCTGTCACCTACTTCGGCCAACACCGGATAGAGTGTTTCCGATGCAATGGGATCCAGCAAGTTGCCGATTTGCTGGTCGAAGGAATTTGATGAACACCAAAAATCGATTGTGCGTTATACCTTTCGCACTTCAAAATTCGGCAGTGCCCGAGGAGGCGCCTGGGTGTCCGGTCGATATTCGCTCCTGCAAAATCGACATTCACGCCATCCATGGCGTTCATAAAGGCTTTGCCAGCATGGAGCTGGCATAGAGACTACATGGACGTATTCACGGTGTCCTTTAGCGGACACCCTGGCGCCGAATTTTGATCTAAGACGGGTATATTTCGATTGTGGAGTTTTTCTATCCGTTGCTGATAATCCAGAAAAGACGGGCTTTGCGTGAAGAACACCGAGAAGGCGTCAGAACGGCATCTTCTATCCTGTATTTCCGATTGTTGCCGGGTTTACGGGAGTCCGGTAAGTCTTCGAAGGTGCGACGTATCAAGTCAATTATTTCCAAGTCCATTTGTATCTACCGATGGCTTTATTAATGTTGCGATTGATTAGTTTTAAGTGCCCCTTATTTAATCAGGGTTTTAAATTGGGAATTGCTGACTTTTTACCTTTTTATGTAACGTTTCGCCCTGTTTCACAAACGGTTTGGCAAGAATGCTATAATTTCGGGCAATGAAGCCAGGGAATAATTTACCGGATGAAAGTTTCTGATATTCTCCTCAAACTACAAAAGGATGGGTGGTATTTATAGGCAACATGCGGAAGCCACCGTCAATTTAAACACCCGAATAAACCCGGACGAGTGACAGTTCCAGGTAAGCCGGGTGATGATTTAGCTCCTGGAACATTGAACAGTATTTTTAAACAAGCCGGTTGGAGGTGGGTATTCTATGAAATATGCCGTCGTTATTGAAAAAGCCGAATCGAATTTCTCTGCTTTTGTTCTTGATCTTCCTGGTTGTGTCGCTACAGGATCTAGCATTCAGGAAGTTGAAGAGCAAATTCGGGAAGCTATCGAATTTCATATAGAAGGAACGCTTCAAGATGGCGACGCAATCCCTCTGCCAAGCAGAACTATTGCTGAACGGGTTTTACTCGTTCCCACTCTCCTGATGCTGTGAATGTATTCA
The DNA here is from genome assembly GCF_005931095.1 of Methylotuvimicrobium buryatense. Classification (GTDB taxonomy): domain Bacteria; phylum Pseudomonadota; class Gammaproteobacteria; order Methylococcales; family Methylomonadaceae; genus Methylotuvimicrobium; species Methylotuvimicrobium buryatense. The sequence goes on from NZ_CP035467.1 coordinate 446,251, forward strand.
ATACTGCGAAATAACCATGAAGAGCATGAAGTAACATGAAGAATTAGGCTGTTGATTTTATATTCTTTTTCTTCATTGCCTTCATGTTCTTCATGGTGAATAAATTTTTTTATGATGTATTCGCCAATGCTTTCACGGTCTCTCCTGCTAGGGAATGCATGCAGAGCTTAAAATACGCATATGGCTTCCCACGGATGATAGCTCGTCGTTATACACAAGTGCCATCATACCTGCCGGGACGCGGTTATTTAGTACCAAGGACGGCAAGCCAAATACATCCATGTAGCCAAGATTCCGGCAATCCCTGCCGGCAGACGTGACTAACATAATGATGTGTATAACGATGAACGGATGGCCGTAAGAACCAGTCTATTCCTATTCCAAACAGTAATCCTCGAAAGCTTTTCATCTCATTGCGTTAAACAACATGGCCGAACTCAATCCCCAACAACTCGCCGCGGTGCGCACCGTCGATGTGCCTTTGCTCGTGCTGGCCGGCGCCGGCAGCGGCAAGACGCGCGTGATCACCGAAAAGATCGCTTATCTGGTTAAGCAAGGCACGCCGGCTCGGCATATCGCTGCCGTAACGTTCACGAACAAGGCCTCGCGCGAGATGAAATCGCGCGTTTCGAAACTGCTGAACGACAAAGACATTCGCGGCTTGACCGTGTCGACTTTTCATTCACTCGGATTGGATATTCTCCGCAAGGAACACAAGACGCTCGGTTACAAGGCCGCGTTGACGCTGTTCGACGAGCAGGACAAGCAAACGTTGCTTAAAAACCTGATCATGCACAACGGGAAGGAATGCGATATCGATAAGGCCGATCATTACGCTTGGCAGATCGGCCAATGGAAAAACGCATTCGTGACGCCGGAACAGGCCTTATCTAATGCGACGCAAGAGCAAGCTCCAGCTGCGCATCTATATACCGATTACACGCGCAGCTTAAAAGCCTACAATGCGGTCGATTTCGACGACCTGATCCTGATGCCGGTGCTGTTGTTCCAACAGCATGCCGAGGCTCTCGAAAAATGGCAGAACAAGATTCGCTACCTACTGGTCGACGAATATCAGGATACCAATATCACGCAATATCAATTGGTGAAACTGTTGGCCGGCAACCTCGGGCGTTTCACCGTGGTCGGCGACGACGATCAGTCGATTTACGCCTGGCGCGGCGCGCAACCGGAAAATCTGGCGCAATTGCAAAAAGACTTCTCGCGCCTAAAAGTGATCAAGCTTGAGCAAAATTACCGCTCGGCCGGACGGATTTTGAAAGTCGCGAACCAATTGATCGCAAACAATCCGCATACCTTCGAAAAGCGCTTGTGGAGCGATTTGGGCTTCGGCGATCCGCTTCGCGTGTTGAGTCATAAGGACGAAACCATCGAAGCGAAGCAGGTCGTTTCGGAAATCATTCATCACAAATTCAAAACCGGCAGTAGCTACAAGGATTACGCGATTCTGTACCGCGGCAATCACCAATCGAGGCTGTTCGAACGCGCGCTACGCGAAAACAATGTGCCGTATTTCATCAGCGGCAGCACGTCGTTTTTCGCATACGCCGAAATCAAAGACATGCTCAGTTATCTGCGCTTGTTCGTGAATCCGGACGATGATGCCGCGTTTTTACGCATTATCAACACGCCGCGCCGCGAAATCGGTCCGACCACGCTGGAAAACCTCGGCGCCTATGCGAACGAGCGGCATGTCAGTTTGTTTAAGGCCAGCACCGAAATGGGTCTAATGCAGCGGCTGTCCGACAAGGCGCGACAGCGGTTACAAAAATTTACCGACTGGGTGAACGATACCGCCGATCGCATGGAGCGAGGCGATACTTTCGCAGTGATCGAACAGATGATAAGCCAAATCGGTTACGAAGCCTGGCTGCGTGAAAATGCGAAAACGCCGCAATCGGCCGAACGCAAAATGCAAAATGTTTACGAACTGATCGACTGGTTGAAGCGCATCGCCGACAAAGACCAAGGCAGCGAGAAATCATTGTCTGAAATCGTCTCGAAAATCATGCTGATGGACATACTCGAGCGCAATCAGGAAGAAGAGGCCGGCGACCAGGTCAGCCTGATGACGCTGCATGCGGCCAAGGGTCTCGAATTTCCACATGTTTTCTTAATCGGCATGGAAGAAAACCTGTTGCCGCATCAAAACAGCATCGAAACCGATAATATCGAGGAAGAGCGCCGCCTTGCGTATGTCGGCATCACGCGCGCGCAGCGTTCGCTGACCTTCAGTTATTGCACGCACAGAAAGCGCTATGGCGAAATTTCCGAATGTGAACCGAGCCGGTTTTTGGGCGAATTGCCGTCCGACGATTTGGAGTGGGCCAACAAAAAACAGCTTGATCCGGCCGTGATCAAAGAACGTGGCAAGGCCAGTCTTGCGCATTTGAAAACAATGCTATCGTAATTATCGCCGCGATCGGTTAGAATACGCATCCCAAACAAGCGCCCGTAGCTCAGCTGGATAGAGCGCGGCCCTCCGGAGGCCGAGGTCAGAGGTTCGAATCCTCTCGGGCGCGCCATTTTGACATCTACCCCAAAACGGCCATTTTTGCTCCGTGCTCTGTATGCGCCCTATCTGTGCCATGCCCTTTAAAATCGATTGAGGTCAGTTAAAGATTTCGACCTTTACCCTCGATTACGCATTTCGTCCATATCAAAATAAATCAGCACGGTTTTGAAGTTAGTTTTTTGAATTGATAATGAGCCATTAATTTTATTCCCATAAAAAACGTTATGGGTCCGTTGTCCTGACCCGATTCCCGCTATACTCTTGCTTTATTGAATTAAACCTCATCAATAAATGAGCAAGAAAATACTCGTATCCTGGTTGGGCATTACAGACTTGAAAGCGGCCAAGTTGCAGGATTCAAAACCGACGGAATCTATCGGCCACGGTCCGGTCCTCGGCGCATTGAAAACCTTGCGTTTTGACGAATTACATTTGCTGTTCGATCAAGAGTTGGTAACCGCGGAAGCCTATTCGCAATGGCTTAATACTAAGCATTCAATAAAAACGGTACTCGTTAAAACAAAACTACGCAGCCCAATCGATTTCGGCGATATCTACCATGGGCTGAACAAGCATTTACAAAGCTTAACCCACAACAGTTCCTCTCCCGATATTAGCTTGCACCTTTCTCCCGGCACTCCCTCGATGGCCGCCGTCTCGATCCTGTTGGGCAAAACCAAATACAACACCCGCTTCGTTCAATCGACCAAGGACAAAGGCGGTGAATTTGTCAGCATTCCGTTCGATATCTCCGCCGAGTATATTCCGCAATTAGTCAAACAAGCCGATAAAAAACTCACGCAACTCTCCGTTTCAGACGCACCTGCATCGGCTGCTTTTTCCGATATCATTACCCAAAACCCGGAAATGTTGCGGCTCATTCGCAAAGCCGAAAAAATCGCGCTTCGTGATGTGCCGGCATTGATACTGGGCGAATCAGGCACCGGCAAGGAACTGTTTGCCAAAGCCATCCACACGGCCAGTCTTCGTGCAGGAAAGCCTTTTATTACGGTCAATTGCGGAGCGATCCCCAAGGATTTGATTGATTCGGAATTATTTGGGCATGTGAAAGGCGCTTTTACCGGTGCGATCACCAACAAAACCGGCTATTTCGAAGCCGCCGATGGCGGTACGCTGTTTCTGGATGAATTTGGCGAATTACCGGCTGACGCCCAAGTTCGATTGCTGCGGGTTCTGCAATCCGGAGAAATCAGCAAAGTCGGGGACAGCAAAACCCGCCATGTAGATATTAGGATAATCGCCGCCGCCAATCGCAACTTGTCGACTGAAATTGCCAATGGCCGTTTTCGCGAAGACTTATTTTATCGGGTCACTGTCGGCTTGATTACTTTACCGCCGTTACGGGAAAGAAGCGGAGACATTTCCCTGCTGGCCGATCACCTAATGGACAAAATCAATCAGGAAGCTTCGAATCAACCCGGCTATATCAATAAAAAAATTTCTGTAAAAGCAAGAAATATTGTCTTATCGCACGGTTGGCCGGGTAATATACGGGAACTTTATGGCACACTACTTCGAGCTTCCATCTGGGCGGAAGGTGAACAAATCGATGAAATAGATATTAGAGAAGCCATGTTGATAAGGCCTTCTACCAATAACTCCGGCGAATTGCCGGAACTGGGAACCGGCATTGATATACAAGAAATTTTGGACGATATACGAAGAAAATATGTGTCACAAGCCTTGAATCAGGCGGCTGGCAATAAGAAAAAAGCAGCGGAGCTTTTAAATTTGCCGAATTATCAGACGCTGTCCAACTGGATGGAAAAATTAACGATAGAATAAATGGCACGCTCATCGCTATGAAGAAAGCATGGAAAGAATCGACAATATGCAATCACAAAATTTTGAGTTTCTAAAGACCAGCTGGCCGGAATTGTCCGCATTGGCAGGGTTTGCGGAACATTACGCCCTTGATGACCCGCAAAGCGCCTTGACCAAGCTGCGTAATTTCGCCGAGCGTACTGTCGACGCCGTTTATCGCCAACTGGGTTTACCCAAGCCGCCGATGGCGAAATTCATGGAAATGCTCAGTAATGATGCCTTCGAATCGGTGACACCTCAAGTCGTGCTCGATAAATTGCATGCTCTACGCATTCACGGCAACAAAGCCGCGCATGGCGATAAAATTAGCGCAGAAAACGCGCAATGGCTGCTAAAAGAAGCGTTCGATATCGGCCGCTGGCTGTTTGCCACCTACGCCAATGGCGACCTCGCGAGCGTCAAAGACTTCGAAACTCCCAAAATTACTCACTCCGCTAAAGCCGAATACAAAAGAGAACGCAAGGCCCTGCTAGAGCAATACGCCAAGCAAGAAGCCCGCATGCAGGCGATGCTGGCCGAGCTGGAAGCGGAACGGGAAAAAGCCGCGCAGTTGAAACGAACGACCGAGGAACTGAGCAAATTGCAGCAACAAGCGGCCAGCAAAGGACAGCAAGTCGCCAACGATTTGCATTTCGACGAAGCCGCCACCCGCAAACAGTTGATCGACCTGCAACTGGCGCAAGTCGGTTGGGGCCTGAGCAATGGCGAACAAGTCGCATTGGAAGAAAAAGTGCTTTATCAACCCACGGCGAGTGGCGAGGGCTTTGCCGATTATGTTTTGAAGGATGATAACGGCAAACCCCTCGCCGTCATCGAAGCCAAGAAAACCGCTGTCGATGCCGAAAAAGGCCGGCATCAAGCCAAACATTATGCCGATGGCCTAGAGAAAATGCACGGTCAACGCCCCGTGATTTTTTACACCAACGGTCATGATATCTGGATCTGGGACGATCACCCGGCGCAACATTATCCGCCGCGCCGATTATACGGCTTTTATGCCAAATCCAGTCTGCAATACCTGATCCGGCAACGTAGCGAGCGCAAAGCGTTAAACACCGTGTCCTCCAAAACCGATATTTTAGGCGAACGGCTGTATCAGCATGAAGCCTTAAAACGCATTTGCGAACGCTTTGAAACCAAACAACGCAAAGCCCTGGCGGTACAAGCCACCGGCACCGGTAAAACTCGCTTGTCGATTGCCCTTACCGATTCTTGCATGAAAGCCGGCTGGGTCAAGCGGGTGCTGTTTCTGTGCGACCGCCGTGAATTGCGCAAGCAAGCCAAGAACGCCTTCAGCGAATTTCTGTCTGCGCCGATCAGCGTGTTAACGACGAAAAGCGCCCAAGACACTCATAACCGCATCTTTGTCGCGACCTATCCGGCGATGATGAAAGTCTACGAACAACTCGATACCGGTTTTTTCGACCTGATCATTGCCGATGAATCCCATCGCAGCATATACAACATTTACGGCGACCTATTTCGTTACTTCGATGCCTTGCAAGTCGGTCTGACAGCAACGCCGGTGGAAATGGTCAGCCGCTCCACTTGCCAATTATTCGGCTGCGACTTCAAACAACCGACCAGCAACTACACGCTGGAAACGGCCGTCGAAGAAGGCTATCTGGTACCGTATCAAGTGGTCAAACACACCACCAAATTCCTGCGTGACGGCATCAAGGGCCATGCCTTGAGTGCCGAAGAACTTGCCGAACTGGAAGACAAAGGCATTGACCCCAACACCTTGGATTTCGACGCCGAACAAATTGACCGCGCGATTTATAACAAAGACACCAATCGCAAGATTTTGCAAAACCTGATGGAAAACGGCATCCGTCAGGCCGACGGGCAAACCTTGGGTAAAACCCTCGTCTTCGCCCGCAATCACAAACACGCCAAACTGCTCGAACAACTGTTCGACGAACTTTATCCGCAATACGGCGGCAAATTCTGCCAGGTCATCGACAACTACGACCCGCGTGCCGAAGAGCTGATCGACGACTTCAAAGGCGAAGGCAGCAACGAGCAGCTCACCATCGCGATTTCAGTGGACATGCTCGACACCGGCATCGACGTGCCGGAAATCGTTAATCTGGTGTTTGCCCGCCCGGTCAAATCGCCGGTCAAGTTCTGGCAAATGGTCGGACGGGGAACCCGCCTGTGTAAAAACCTGTTCGGTCCCGGCAAACACAAAACGCATTTTCTGATTTTCGATCATTGGGGCGTCGTTGAATATCACGGCATGAAGCAACGCGAGGTAACAGTCAGCCAATCCAAATCGTTGATGCAGCAATTGTTTGAAAATCGTCTGGAGTTGGCGAAAACCGCCCTGCATCACGCCGAAGCGGATTTTTTCGAAACGATGGCGGGGTGGCTGCACAAAACCATCAACAGCCTGGACGACAGAACCATCGCGGTCTGCGACAAATGGAAAACCAAACAGCAAATGAGCGACTTGGAAACCTTGCGCCAATTCGGCGCCAACACCGTTACCCTGTTGGAAAGTGAAATCGCGCCGCTGATGCAATGGCTGGATGTGCGCGGCCACAGCGATGCCTATCAGTGGGATTTGTTGGTCAGTCAGATTCAGCAACAAAAACTGAAACAAGCCGCAGCTTTCGATGATCTGGCTGGACGCGCCATCAATCAGCTCTGGCAACTGCAAATGAATTTGAATCAGGTCAAAGCCAAATCCGAATGGATCAAACAATGCCGAGAGACGGAATGGTGGCAAAAGGCTTCGCTCGATGAGTTGGAGCAGATGCGGCAGGAATTGCGCGGTATCATGCAATACCGCAACAAAGGCGATATCCCCAAAACTGAAGCGCCAATCATCGACATCACCGACAGCGAAGAAGTGCGGGAAAAACAAAGCTCCTATCTGAATTCAGTAGATATGGTTGCCTATCGGGTCAAAGTCGAGCAAGCCTTGCAGGAATTGTTCGAACGGAACCCTATCTTGCAGAAAATCCGTAACGGCGAGGCGGTCAGTGAGCGGGAACTGGAAAACCTCAATGCGCTGGTACATACCCAGCACCCGGATATCGACTTGAACACGTTGAAAAAATTCTACGGTACTGCCGCACCAATGGACCAAATCCTGCGCACCATCGTCGGCATGGACGGCAATACGGTCAATCAACGCTTTGCCGCTTTCATTCAACAATACCCAAGCTTGAGCGCTCGGCAAGTACAGTTTTTAAGTCTATTGAAACGGCAAATCGCCCAAAGCGGCGCGATCGAAATCGATAATCTATACGAAATGCCGTTTGCCGCTATCGGCGAACCGGACAGCGTATTCAGCAACGCAGAGCAAATAGACGACTTGCTGGCGATCGTTGAAAGCTTCGGTAAACAGCCGCAACAACAATCAACCAGGCAAGCAAACGAAACTTAACGCAACGATAGCTTCGCGTTTTTTCTCGTTCCAATGCTCCTGCGTTGGAATGCATACAGTGATGCTCTGCGTCACGGAACGCGCAGCATTTATAAATAGATTCCCACGGAAACCGTTGGAACTAGAAACACGTACAACCATTAGATAAACTTTAAAAACAATTAAATGATCACCGGCGAACTGAAAAACAAAATCGACAAACTCTGGCTGGAATTCTGGCAAGGCGGCATCGCCAATCCGTTGACCGTCATCGAGCAAATTACGTTCCTGATGTTTGCCAAACTGTTGGACATCAACGAAAGCCGAGACGAAAAACGTGCCGACCGTACCAGCCGCGGTTTTACCAGGCGCTTTAAAGACAACGAACAGCACCTGCGCTGGAGCCAGTTCAGCCATATCGAAGACGCCGAACGGCTGATTAAAGTGGTGCGTGATGAAGTCTTCTTACATTTCCGCACCCATACCGGCGACAGTCGTTTCGGCGATTACATGAAGGACGCTCGTCTGGCCATCGACAAACCCAGCTTGTTGGTCAAAGCCATCGAAATGATCGACGCGCTGCCGCTGGAAGCCGGCGATACCAAAGGCGACTTGTACGAATATCTGCTCAGCAAACTAACTACCGCCGGCATCAACGGCCAGTTCCGCACGCCGCGCCATATCATCAAACTGATGGTGCGTCTGCTCGATCCGCAACCGGACGAAATCATCGCCGACCCGGCCTGCGGCACTGCCGGCTTCTTGGTCGCGGTCATGGAACATCTGCTGGAAACCTACAGCAGCGAGCAGGGCGTCTTGGTGGAAAGCATCACCGACGACAAAGGCAAAGCCGTCGTCCAAAAAACCTATACCGGCGATTTGCTGGACCAAACCCAATGGCGTCATATCAAAACGCAAATGTTCCACGGCTTCGACTTCGACAGCACCATGCTGCGCATCGCCGCGATGAACCTTTACATGCACGGCGTCGAAGACCCGGACATTCATTATCAGGATTCTCTGGCGCAAAGCTTTGCCGACAAGTTTCCGGCGTTGGAACAAAACGCCTTCAACGTTATCCTGGCCAATCCGCCGTTCAAAGGCAGCCTGGACGAAGACACCATCAATCCGCCGATTCTGCGCCTGGTCAAAACCAAAAAGACCGAGCTGCTGTTCATCGCCCAAATCCTTAGAATGCTGAAAATCGGCGGCCGTAGCGCCACCGTCGTGCCGCAAGGCGTGTTGTTCGGCTCGTCCAAGGCGCACCAAACCGTGCGTCAACTGCTGATCGAAAACAACCAGCTCGAAGCGGTGATCAATCTGCCCAGCGGCGTATTCAAACCCTATGCCGGCGTTGCCACCGCGATTCTAATCTTCGTCAAAGGCGGCGCGACCGATCACGTCTGGTTTTACGACGTGCAGGACGACGGCTTCTCTCTCGACGACAAGCGCGACCCGCTGTATCAGGACGAACAGGGCAATCCATTGGGTTTCGCCGGTGACTTGCCCAAAGTGTTGGAAGCTTATCAAAAGCGGGACAAAGCCATCGCCGACACCGCTGCCAACGACAAAACCCAAGCCTGTTTCTGGATCAGTAAAGCCGAGATTGTCGCCAATAAATATGACTTGTCAGTGAACCGTTACAAGGAAACCGTGCATCAGGAAGAAGAATACGAAGATCCCAAGGAAATACTCCAGCAGTGGATGAGTTTGGTGGATGAGATTCAGGATGAATTGAAGGAATTAGAGGGGATGTTGTGAGTTTACAGATTCGAAAACTTCAATCTCTGATTTCACAAAATGGCCTTTTCGCCGATGGCGATTGGGTAGAAAGTAAAGACCAAGATCCCAATGGCGAAGTTCGACTTATCCAGCTCGCAGACATAGGTACAGGAGAATTCGTAGACAAATCAAACCGATTTATGACTATGGATAAAGCGAAGTTGTTACGCTGCACTTTTCTTGAGCCGGGCGATATTTTAATTGCTCGGATGCCCGACCCAATTGGCAGAGCTTGCATCTTTCCTGGATCAAATAAGCCCTGTGTAACAGTTGTTGATGTATGTATTATGCGTCCGTTATCTAGCGATGTTGATTCAAGATGGCTTATGCATACAATCAATTCAAAGAAATTCAATAACCACATTCTTAATTTTGTAACTGGGACAACTAGGCAGCGAATATCCAGAGGTAATTTGGCAAAATTAGAAATTCCACTCCCCCCACTACCCGAGCAAAAACGCATCGCCGCGATACTCGACAAAGCCGACAGCCTGCGCCGTAAAAACCAGCAAGCCATCCAACTCGCCGACAAATTTCTCCGCGCGGTGTTTTTGGACATGTTCGGCGATCCGGTGACTAATCCGAAGGGGTGGGATGTCAAAGAATTAGATTATTGCTTAATTTTTTTAACTAGTGGAGCGCGCGGTTGGGCTAAACATTACAGCGGCTCCGGAGATAAATTCATCCGGATACAAAATGTTTCAAAGAACAAGCTGTTATTAAATGATTTAGCCTACGTAAATGCTCCAGATGGAGCTGAAGCTAATAGAACTAAAACTCAAATTGGTGATGTTTTACTTTCTATAACTGCTGATTTAGGAAGAGCAGCTGTTGTTATTGAGGAAATTGCAGGTAGTTATATAAATCAACATTTAGCTTTATTAAGGGTTAAGCAAAATAAATTGAATCCAAGATATCTTGCTGCATATCTTTCTTCTGAGGCAGGTGTTACACAGTTTAAAGCAAAAAATAAGTCTGCGGTAAAGGCTGGATTGAATTTTACTGACATTAGAACATTGAATATTTTGTTGCCGCCGATTGAACTACAAAATAAATATGAAGAACTATATAAAAAAGTAACTTTTTCAATTAACTATAAACAAGAATCATTGCAATTTTCGGAATCTCTTTTTAAATCACTCAGCCAAAAAGCCTTCAGCGGTGAACTGTAATGTCTATTCAGTTATCTACCGAGCAACTTGCCAATCTGCTGCGCGAATTGTGCAAACTCCCCAAAGAAACCGAGTGGATCGAGTTCAAGTTAAATAACGACGATCCGCAAATGATCGGCGAATACATTTCTGCATTAGCTAATTCAGCTGCGTTGTTGGGCAAGCAATCTGCTTATGTGGTTTGGGGTGTAGCTGATGCTGATCATGCCTTGCATGGCACGGACTTTAAGCCTTCAACAGCCCGCCATAAACAGCAGGAATTGGAAAGCTGGTTGCTGCAAAAAATCACACCGAAGATTCATTTTCAATTTCTGGAATTTAGCGTCGAAGAGCTAGCATTTGTGATTCTGGAAATAGCAGCCGCTAACCATACACCCGTGCAATTTGATGGGGTGGAATATATCCGGGTGGGTTCTTACACTAAAAAGCTTAAAGATCATTCAGCTAAGGAACGTGAGCTATGGCGCATGTTCGATCGGGTGCCTTTTGAGCGTCAAATAGCTGCAGATAATCAAAGCAGCGAGCAGATTTTAAATCTTCTTGATTACCCAGCATATTTCGATTTAGTTAAGTTACCGCTGCCCGATAACCGTGCCGGTATTTTAAGTGGCTTGGAAGCAGATGGATTAATCGTCAAAAGTGACAGTGGCCAATGGCATATTGCTAATTTGGGCGCGGTCTTGTTTGCCCGCAAATTAGAGTATTTTTCGCATTTAAGCCGTAAGGCCGTCAGAGTAGTTTTGTACCGGGGCAATAGCCGTGTGGAAACCATCCGTGAAATTCCCGGCACCAAAGGCTATGCCACCGGATTTGAAGGATTGATCGGTTTTATCAACAATTTGCTCCCCGAAAACGAAGTGATAGGTCAGGCGCTACGCAAGTCTGTGCCGATGTTTCCAGAACTTGCGATTCGTGAGTTGGTGGCCAATGCTCTTATTCATCAGGATTTTGCCTTAACTGGCACTGGCCCGATGATCGAGATATTTAATGATCGAATGGAAATCACCAACCCTGGCATTCCATTGGTAGACACGCAACGTTTTCTGGATAGCCCACCACGCAGCCGCAATGAAGCATTGGCTTCATTTCTGCGTCGAATTGGTATTTGCGAAGAGCGCGGTAGCGGCATAGACAAGGTAGTATCCCTAACGGAGTTTTACCAATTGCCGGCCCCTGCGTTCGAAGTGACGACAGAACACACCAGGGCAATATTATTCGGGCATAAGGATTTCAAGGATATGGATAAGGAAGACCGCATTCGTGCATGCTATCTGCATTGCTGCCTTAAATATGTAAATCGTGAGTCAATGAATAACACATCGTTTAGGGATCGTTTAGGCGTTGATGTAAAAAACAGTGCAATGGTCAGTCGGATTATCAAGCAGGCTACCGATGCCGGGGTCATCAGGCCTTACGATGCTGATGCAGGAACTAAAGCGATGCGTTATGTACCCTTTTGGGCTTAAACATTTGCTTGACTGTTGCTTGACTGGGTTAAAGGGAATTTGCAAGCGGTTACCAGTAACTACATGACGAATATAGAAAAAAAGAGTGTGACATGCTTGACTGTTGCTTGATTGAATTCGGTCTAGCCAGATGGATTAGCCGCGTAGTTCGGGTTAGCGTAACCCGAACTACAAAAACAAACCACTAAAGGAAAGGCTATGCAAAACCTACAAATACAACTTCCTGACACTATCAATATAGATGCCCAGGAAATCCAAATGCTACTTGCCAGCAAGCTGTATGAAAAAGGTGTGTTATCAGTAGACCAGGCGGCGCAAATGGCGGGGTTCTCCATACGTGCCTTCATGGAGCTATTAGGGCGTTATCAGGTATCAGTACGCCGATGACATCCTGCAGGATTTCGAATGCCTGAGATGATTTCAAACACAAGTGGCCTGATTATTCTGGACGCGGATTCAATAATCAACAATAACCAGCATGAATAAAACCGAGCTCCCCGATATCTACCCTCAATGGTTGGCGTCGCTGAAACAACAGATTGCCTCCGCCCAGCAGCGCGCCGCCTTGGCCGTTAATCAAGAGCTGATTTAGTTGTACTGGCAAATGGGCTCAGACATTTTACAGTGCCAGGCCGAACAAGGTTGGGGGAGTAAAGTGATTGAGCGGCTGGCCAAAGACTTGTCGCAAGCCTTTCCTGATTTAAAAGGATTTTCAGCGCGAAATATCAAATATATGCGCGCTTTCGCGGAAGCCTGGCCCATAACATCCGGATCACCTTCAATTGTGCAACAGCCTGTTGCACAAATTCCCTGGGGCCATAATCTGGTGCTGTTAAGCAAGCTGAAAACATCGGAGCAGCGGCTATGGTATGCCCGCAAAACGATAGAGCATGGCTGGTCGCGCAATGTGCTGGTGCATCAGATTGAAAGCGGACTAATGCAGCGAGAGGGTCGGGCGATCAGTAATTTCGACCAAAACTTACCCAATCCGCAATCTGAACTGGCTCAAGCCACGTTGAAAGATCCCTATATTTTCGATTTTTTAAGCCTAGGCTCGGAAGCTCATGAACGCGACATAGAGCAAGCGCTGACCCGGCATATTACCCAATTTTTGCTGGAATTGGGCGCCGGCTTTGCCTTTGTCGGCAGACAGGTGGAATTGAATGTGGGCGGCGACGATTTTTATCTGGACTTATTGTTTTACCATCTAAAATTACGCTGCTATGTCGTCGTGGAACTCAAAACCGGCGATTTTAAACCGGAACACGCAGGGCACTGAGCTTTTATTTAAGCGCGGTAGATGCGCAGGTAAAAAGCGAACAGGATGCTCCAAGCATCGGTTTGCTGTTATGTAAAACACGAAACAAGCTGGTCGCGGAATACGCCTTGCGAGATAACAATAAGCCGATCGGCGTCGCCGAATACCAGTTAGCCCAAGTATTGCCGGCGGACCTGGAAAATCAGTTGCCCAGTATCGGCGAAATCCAGTGCCACGGATGGCAAGCATTGAATACATCCATGCAGTCTGGATGTCGGTAATCCATGCCGATATAAGGGCTTAACTTAATGGCATTGATTGCTTGCGTAGATAGTGCATTTTTACACCGATATTTTTATAACCGTTTGGAGTTATAAGAAATATTTTGTTGACAAGTTTTCTTAAATTTCAGGACACAAGGACCGATTAATGGAGAATTTAGCGTTAAGCGCCCTACAGTTGGATTCAAAACTCGATCGTTATATAGTTTGCCGTTACCGGATTGTTTATCAAAAGCGCGATGAAACCATACCTGGAGAACAGTTAGCCCGGAAGGCGGCTTATGAAATACAGAAAGCCAATGATTTTGCGTTGCTGACTAATCTGGGTAATCAGCACATCGTTTCCTTAAAACCAATTTCACAACGCGGCATCGAATCCACTCATTTGCAGGCTAATTTGATAGAAGACGGCGACTTGGAACTCGATTGCAGCATCGAGCAACATCAACAAGCATTGCAAAGGCTAGTCAACCAGGATATCAACAAAGCAGCCTGGAAACTAAAGAAATCCAGCCAAGGCAAATTAGATTATAAAAAAGCCGCCAGCGGCAATACGGAAATTTTTGAACCGATCCATTCCACACGGATTAATGCACGCGCCACCTATCTGGACGCCTTTTGTTCGCTGCAACTTAGCCCGGAAGTTTTAGCCAATGGCACCGTTTTAATTGGTTTGCATCTTAAACACAATCTGGTAGCCAAGTCTGATATTTCGTTGCAATGGATCATCGACAAAAGGCCTGACTGGCTGCAATCGATTAAAAAAGTGCGTCACCGGTACTTCGATCCGGGTAAAGCGCCGTTGGTTGCCGAATTCTTGAGAGTAGAAGATTCGCTCAATGGCAATAGCGTGTTACCTCATATGGGCCAATCATTGGTCAGTTACCATCAGGCAAAAGGATTATTATCAGAGCGCCAATTGGCTGAAGCGACTAAATCGGTACTGATTAAAGTCAAATACGGTAAGAACGAAGCCGACCATATTGCAAGCCTAGTCGAGCCTATGTTCGATTTTGATACCCTAAGCAAAATCGACTCTATCTTTTTGAATAAATTGGCTAAGGACTTGAAATGGTCGCTGAATGACCGTATCAGAACTAGTGCAAAAATGGTGAAAGGACTTTATTTGCCCAATTTCAACTGTAAGCTGGAGCAAGTGGATTACCAAATTCTGCATAGACAGCGTTTGAATCATCAACAGATGCTGCAGTTCGCCAATGGCGCAAAATCTAGTCGGGAACAAGATGTCTTGAGACACAAGGCATTTGGCAATATGACCCGAACTCAAGTAATACCGTTAATTGCCGGCGAAAAAAACAATACTGAACAGAATAAACAATTGCTCTGCAATGCCTATCAAGCTTTGCAACAATTAACCACTACGGAACTCCCCCCCTTTACGAAATTTCCCAATCCTGTTGAAAACGCCGCTGAACTGGATGCCCGGCTGAACGAAAGATGTCCCCCAAATGCCATCTTGTTGATCGGCTTAATCGACAAATCCGACAAGGTGGCAATACGCGATACTGCGTTCAGTTATGGCTTGGCAACTCAGTTCATGCGGCTCGATCATAGGCCGAATGTATATAGTCCTTCATATTTCAATAATGTCGCCGCAGGATTATTCAGCAAAGGCGGCGGCCAGTTATGCGCAATCGATGACATGCCGGGAGAAACCGATTTGTTTATCGGACTTGACATGGGCGGTATCAGTGTCCGCGCACCCGGTTTTGCGTTTTTGTTTCTGAGATCGGGCGCTCAGTTGGGCTGGCAATTGGCCGATAAACAGCAAGGCGAAAGGATGCAGGACGAAGCATTAATGAGTTTACTGGATAAAAGCCTGACGACTTATCTGCGTTCATGCTCAGGTGAACTGCCTAAACGCATCACTTTGCACAGGGACGGCAAATTCTACGAGTCTATCGAAGTCATCGAACAATTTGAGCAAAAGCATGGAGTAAAAGTCGATGTATTGGAGGTTTTAAAATCCGGTGCGCCCGTGCTTTATCGGCGAAGCCGGATGGCCGATGGCACAAAAGAATTCAGCAACCCCAATGTGGGCGATGCAATTTACCTATCGGATCATGAAATGATTTTATCGACATATAGCGGTGAAGAGTTAGGCAAGATCTGGGGTGACAAAGTCAGCGTTAGACCACTACGGTTACGCAAACGCTACGGAGACGTGTCCTTAGAGACTCTCGCCCATCAAGTCTTGGTCTTAAGCCGCATTCATGGCGCATCACTCTACCGCCACCCTCGCTTGCCGGTTACGACGCATCATGCCGACCGCTTTGCAACGCTACGACAAGAAACTTGTATCGACGCCCTTTCAAAAATGGACAGGTTGTGTCCGGTATATCTGTAATCCCATCCCCAACAGGAAAACATGCGAATTATTACATGGAACTGTAATTTGAAATTAAATGCTAAATTCGACTCGATTGAAGCACTAGCACCGGATATTGCAATTATTCAGGAATGTGAGCAACTTGACCGTAATCACTTCCCAGCCGCCACTTATTTATGGACTGGGCGCAATCCAAAAAAGGGTATGGGGGTTATCATGTTTAACCATCAAGCCGAGATTGATAATATTTTCAGCGATAAATTTATCTATTGCCTGCCAGTGAATATCGATGGTGGTCGGTTAAAAATCTTGGCAACATGGGCATACAATCATCGCGCCAGTAAACAGTTTGGTGATGAATATCAAGGTTATCTATTACCAGCTCTTAATCATTATCAACCTTGGCTTGATGCGGAAAACGTTATTGTCGGCGGGGATTTCAATCATTCCAAAATATGGGATACGCCAAGAAGTAACAATAAATTTGCTGAAATCGAGAGCTGCCTGGTTAACCAAGGCTTGATGAGCAGTTATCACCTTTTCAGCGATGAATCAACCGGCCAGGAAAGCCTCTCAACATTCTTTCATACGAAGAATTCAAACAAAGGCTATCACATTGATTATCTTTTTCAGAATTTGACAAAAAACCCCGTCGTTACGGTCGGTAACTTTTCTGACTGGATTCAACTTAGTGATCATATGCCGCTGATTGTCGACCTAAATTAATCTATTTTTAGTAACAAAATTTTAAAAAAAATAAAAAGATAAGGAAAACTAATGTCCAAATACTTGGAGTCGTTACTACAAGGTGCTGAGCCTAGCATTATCACAGAGATTTTTTTCTGGCTTATAGTGTTGTGCTTATTTGTCGCGGTTTATTTTCGCAAAATAGGTAAAGGACATGTGTTCGTTAATTATTCAGCGACTTTGTTAACCTCGTTGGGTATTTTAGGAACATTTATTGGCATCGTGATGGGAAATCCGGAAGAGCCTTAAAATCGATTGAGGTCAGTTAAAGGTTTCGACCTTTACCCCATAGGTGCCAACTTAGTGCCTACTCTATGGCGCATTTGTGGCTTTATTCGTCATATCGACATGGATTGCCGATATCCAGGTGACATGATTGTGAAGATAAGCATTGCCATCCCTGGCCCTGGATTCCGCCAATCCCTGGCGGAATGACGCGTTTTTCCTTATGTTGGCGCCTATGGGCATACCTCCCACCCTGGATAGGGCGAAATTTCTCAAACTGGGAATCTCTGGAATAAGGAACCGAACCCGGGTTTTTGTCGGAAGATGCTCGCTGTGCATGATATAGTCAAAAAAGCTGAGATCTAATCTGCGGTTTAATCTTCATATTCCGAGCGCCCGAAATTCGGTGCAGGGTCGGCTGCGTTGCCAGATGCGGTCGAACTCTTCGTAGAGCTGTCTTTTTCGGGCGGGATGATTGGGGCTCCATTCGCCTTGGTAGCGTTCTGCACTTAGACGGAATAAGTAACCGTCTCGGTCGTTGATTAGAAATGTCGACGAGTATTGCAGGTCTTCTCGCTCGACCGGTGTTCGGAATTGAAACGACGAAGGCAGTCTTTGCGCCAAGTCGATTAACGGGTGGGGTTTGCCGCGTGCGGTAAACGTGTCTTGCACGATGATTTGTACGCAACCGTCACGGCTGTTGATCGCGAATTGTCTAAACGCTTCAACGACGTCGTTGTGTCCGTATAAAACATGTTCCAGATCGCGGGTATAAATGCAGATTTGGCGTCGTGCTTCGGCTATGAGTCGAATGGCCGACTCGAGGTGGGCTTCCAGGTTGTCAAGTTTTTCTGTCGGAACCGATGGCTTGCGCGGCTTGGCTGACGGCCGTGTTCTTTTGGCAAGCGGCGTAAGCGTCATGCTCATGCGCTGAAATTCGTTGCCGGCTACGCTAAATACTTTACCTTCGCCGACAAATCCGAACTTTTGAAAAAATCCGCTAGCGCTCGTTGGTGTATCTAGGGTTACTTGTGTGAGTCCTTGCTTTTGCGCTCTTTCGATGAGCGCTCTTAATAGCGATTGGCCAACGTCCTGATTACGCCATTGATGTAACACGGCGATTCGGCCGATGTGTCCTTCCGGCGTCAGTCGACCTGTGCCGACCGGATTATGATGATTGTCGCGGGCGATGACGTGATGGCTATGCGGGTCTTTGTCGTCTTGTTCGAGGTCGGCGGGGATGTGTTGTTCGATTATAAAAACCGAGTCGCGCACGGCGCGAAGATCCTTGAAATCGGCTTTATAATCGGCGGGTTCGATGCGGTAGTCGGACAGTTTCATAAATCACCGGAGCTTGTTGGGTCATTGAGTTGTTGAGTCATTTAAAGAGATCATCTGCTTGAATGGTCTATGCTGCCAAAATCGATGGCGTTGAGCTATTGTTTTTTTCAAATGGGCTAAATTCGATTAAGCTGCTAAAAATAAAAACTTGATGAATCGTTTCTGTGTAAGGAGGGTAAGGTATGAGATATGTTTATATTGGCTTGATTGTGTTGGTGAGTTTGACTGTTTTGTTGTTCAAAATACAAAACCTGGAAGTCGTGACGGTTTCTTTGTTGTCGGTTAGCGTTACGATGCCGGTGTCATTGATGGTTATCGTGATCTATTTTCTGGGCATGGTGACGGGGGGATCTTTGTTGTCGCTGCTGCGGGTATTGATACAGGGAGCTAAATCGGAGAACGAAGAGAAGGATAAGGAGGGGGATAAAGATGGTGAAAAAGCTGATCAGAAAGCCGGCGAAGATTAGAGGATTGCGGTTTGGTTGGGCAGGTGAGTTTCATTGAATTTGAAATCACCTAACTAAAGTATACCCATCGGAGATCAAAATTCGGCTCCGGGGAGCCCGTCAAAGGACACCGTGAATACGTCCCTGTAGGCGCTATGCCAGCTCCATGCCGGTCCCTCGCCTAGCGTTAGGTGAGGGGCCGAGCACCCGAGGCTCCCTCCGGCACTGCCGAAATTTGAAGTGCGAAAGGTATCCATAGCCAATGGGCTATGGAAGTTAGGGGCTGGGTGAGTATGTCCGTGTAGGCTTCAATGCCACTAAGTTAAGCCGTTCGTGGTGAGCCTGTCGAGCCATGGACGGCTTAACTTATCGACTCGGACTTCTCCATTCACCCTTCGACAAGGCTCTCCTGAGCGCAACCGAAGGGCTCAGGGCGAACGGAAAAGTCCTTAACTTAATGGCAGTGCCGTGTAGGCTTGGCGGCGGTAATCCCTGCCGGAATGACGGATTTACGTTAACTTAGTGGCAGAGCGACCGATGCGATCATTGTCGTTCTTCAAAGGCCTTGATAGCATCTTGCACCGAATCAAACTGAGGAATTTCATCCTCTGGGGCAGCCTGTTTTTTCGGCTTGGTTTTTTTGGGTTTTACTTCCGATGGGCTCGGCGTTTCGGGTTCTTGGCTCGTTCCTACCATCTTGGATCGTTCAAGCCTGGCTTGTTCCGCACGAATTTTACGATTGCCTTCTCCGTACATGGTCATGACTACCATGATCATGACGGTTGTAATAATAACAACTGTAAACCGAGTCGGTTCTTTCATAAAAAACAGTGGCCATTTCGGTTTAATTAGGCCGGCGATAAAAAAAATGAGCGTAAAAATTCCTAAATTAAAGGAATAAAATATCAACATGTCTAGCGTGTCCATCGTGTGTTCTTCCCGCTTAGCTAACTATTTAATAAAAATGCATTAATATCATCTTCGCGACTTATTGCAATACTGGCGATGCATTTTAATCGTTTCAAAGCTTTATGGAAATTGTCATGTCGACAACGGGAAAAATTTATTTTCTGGTTATCTTCGGCGAATCTTAAGTCGGTCGACTCGTTCGCTTAGCCGATTCAAGTCTGCTTGCGACGATTCTTTTTGATAGCGCAATTTAATGAATAAACCGGTGATTTCGTCTATCGCCGCAGCTTGATCCGGATACGCTTCCTTGCTCCGTTTAGCGAAATCGATAGGTCCTTCGCCAGCTTTTCTTTTTAGGCCGGCCTTGCCGAGCCGGGCGCAGAACCGGCGATAGCAGCGCAATACTTTGTCGGCGGTTTTTTCTTTACGCGATAACAATAGCCAGCTGAGTATCGCGGTGAATAAAGCGCCAAGTCCGATCAGCCAAAATAGCATTTGTTTTAACGATTCTATTCCGAGCGAGGCTAAAAATTGGGTCTGATTGGCGGAATGATAATTGATGACCCAGCGCTGCCAGTTGTAATCGACGCTGCTCCATAATTGCCGGGCTTGTTTAAGCCAGTCGAGCTGCCGAGCCAAATCGCTGTCGGCAGAGAAAAAGCTGATGTTTCGGCTGGCAATTTGTTGTTCGATATTGACGTTTTGTTCGATTCTTTCCGGGGCCACTGCGGCCGTCGGGTCGACGCGCACCCAGCCTCGGTTTTTCAACCAGACTTCTGTCCAGGCGTGGGCGTCGGCTTGTCTTATTTCCAAAAAATTGCCGACCGGGTTCAAGACCCCGCCGTGATAGCCCGTGACGACGCGTGCAGGAATGTTCGCAACACGCATCAGGTAGGTGAAGGCGGCTGCATAATGGCTGCAAAACCCGCTTCGGGTCTCGAATAAAAAAGTTTCGATCGGGTTGTTTTCCATTAACGGCGGCGTCAGCGTGTAGCTGAAATTTTCTTGATTGAAATGTTGTAGGACACGGTCGACGAATTGTTCGGGCCGTTTATCGAAACCGCCGAGTCGTTTGACTAGCGAGGTTATTTTTTGAGATGTCGGTCCCGGTAGTTGTGTATTGGTGCGTAACTTATGGGCTTCGAGCGTTCCGGTGCGGTAGCTGGGATAAGATGTGATGGGGTATTCGGCGCGCTTGTCGGGGTTGCCGCTTCGAGTTAGCAGATATTCCGAATTCATGCGCAGTTGCGGCGGGTAGTCTCCGGCCATTTCCAGCGCGAATACCCAGTTGTTATTTTGAGGTTCGAGTAATAACGTATAGCGATAAGCCGGTTCGCTGAAATCCGGTTCGGCGGCGGCCGTATAGGTATAGTGTTTCGCTGCGGTCCAGCGTTTGCCGTCGGTGACGGAAAACACCGGGCCGCGCCAATAGCGCAGTCTATTCGGCGGTATCTGACCTTGAAAACGGACGCGGAACACCAGTTCGTCCGAAAAGCTGAGGTCGCTGATCGAGCCGGGCTCCATGCTGTCGCTGAGCCCTGTTTTGGCGCGGCTTTTATCTTCGAAAAGCATCCAGCGAGGCGCTTCGACTCTCGGAAAAAAAACGAACAGCACGATCGCAAGAGGCAAAGCTTGCGCCAGGATGACGGCTGCTGTTTTCAGTGCGTTTAAGGTGTTTTGCCGGCGGCTGTTGATTGCGACCAGCGTGCCCAGTAGCACGCAGCAAACGAACAGAATATAGCCCGCCATTGCGATGCTTTGTTCGTATAAAAATTGCGAAGCGGCAACGATGAATGCCAGAAAAACAATCAAATATAGATCGCGTTCTTGTTTGATTTCGAGAAGTTTCAATGCCAGTGCGGTCATGAACAGCCGGGTTCCGGCATCACGGCCGAAGAGGCCTTGATGCTGCGAATAAAGCAGGACGAGGCCGCCTACGGTCAACAAAAACAGCAAGAATTTGCCGGGCAAGCAGCTTGGCTTCCAAATGCCGATGAAGCGCCAGGCCAACAGTAATGCGAAGAATCCGAAAGTCGAAGCCGGAATGTGATAGATATGCGGTAGCGCAATCAATCCGACCGAAATCAGTAGAAACAATAAGATATTTTTTTCGATATCGACGGGCATAATCTAAAACAGGGCGAGAGCTTCGAGGCATTGAGTCAGGTGAGCAGGACCGATGCCGAGGCCGATTTTTTGGCCGGGTAGTTTAAGGCCGTAACGAAGCCCCGCTTTTTCCGCATCGAGAACCCAGCGGCACAGCCGGCTCAGGCGTTCCTCGTTGCCGTAACCTGCGCTGGCTTCGTAATGGAGCCACAGTTCATCGCCTTGCTCGCCGCTGTATTGCTTGCTGAAAAGCCCCTGGCCTTTGGCGTAAGCTTTCCAGTGGATGCGTTTGATCGAATCGCCGCGTTGATATTCTTGGAGGCCGTAAAAGTCGTCGGTTCCTTTTTCGGTTTTACCTTGATCCGATGAGCCGCCGCCGGTTTCGGGAAAGGGAATTTCCTGCGGCCAGGGTTTCGGGTAAACCAACACCGATAGATTAAAACGCAATGGCGACCAGGCGCGGAAGAGGCCGAGCGGATAACCGCTCGATAGGGTAATCGTTCCGCAGGTTTGATGGCCTCGATGTTCGGTCGGAGCATACAGTCTGGCGGTTTTTTTCTCGTAGGGCTCAAGGGTCGTTTGGGTTTTGTCATACAAATCGATTTCGAGGCTTGGCCGTGGAACAGGGGTCGGATTGTCGATATGAATTTGGAATACGGCGCGTTCGCCGGCGAATACCGGCTTGCATTGTCCTTTTCGAATCAGCAGGCCGGCTAAGGCTTTGTAACTATGTAGGATGCCGATAAAAAATACGCTGGCCAGCAAGAAAGTGAGAAAATAGGCGAGGTTGTTGTTATAGACGAACGCGATCAGCAGCAACAGTAGGATTAATACGACAAAGCTCAGGCCGCGCTTGGACGGCAAAATAAAGATTCGGCGCTGGTTCAGTAAAATGGCCTCATCGGACGGTTTTTCGCCGGCAAAAAAACGGCTTAACCGGAAACGGTCCTTGAGCGACAGAGTATTCAAAGCACGTTCACGCGTTCGAGTATCGGTGCGACGACCGCGGCGGAATCCTGGCTGGCGGAACGCAGGCGGTGGCCGGCGACAGCCGGAAGTACCGCCTGTACATCTTCGGGTAACACTGCATCGCGGCTGTCCATGAACGCCCAGGCTTTAGCGGCATTGAGCAGGGATAAGCCGGCACGCGGCGACAGACCGCAAGGGTAGTCGGGGAATTCGCGGGTAAATGTGATGATATTCTGCATATAATCCAGTAGTGCACTTGAAACATGTACGGTGTTGACCTGCTGTTGGATGTTTTTGAGCGGTTCGGGCGGTAATTCGGTTTTAAGATTTTCAATCAAATGATACCGCGACTGTCCGCTCAATAATTCTCGTTCCGCGTTGCGGTCCGGATAACCCAGTTCGATGCGCATCAAAAAACGGTCCAGTTGCGACTCGGGTAAGGGAAATGTGCCGATTTGATGAGCGGGGTTTTGCGTTGCGATCACGAAAAACGGCGAGGGCAGGCGATAGGTTTTGCCTTCGACCGTGACTTGTTGTTCCTCCATGGCTTCCAGTAAGGCGCTTTGTGCTTTAGGCGTCGAGCGGTTGATTTCATCGGCCAGAATCATTTGATTGAAGATCGGTCCCGGATGAAACTTGAAGCTGCGATCTTCAGGGTCGAAGATCGAGGCGCCGATAATATCGGACGGCAGAATATCGCTGGTAAATTGAATGCGTTGATAATTCAATCCCAGCAATTTAGCCAGCGTATGCGCCAGTGTGGTTTTCCCGACGCCGGGTATGTCTTCGATCAGTAGATGGCCTCGAGCCAACAGGCAACATAAGGCTAAACGGATTTGATGTTGTTTCCCGAGAATGATTCGATTGGCGGAGTCCAGTAAAGGAGCGATTGGGTTTTGCATGAGGAGATGATTGTTGTGCGAAGTGGATTATTAATTTTTTCGGCGTACCTCGATAGACATACCCCACTCCCTAAGATCGGCGAAACTGCTCAAACTGGGAATTGTTGATAAGATAAAGTCTCATGAGAATGAATGCCGAAGTTAATGGTACTATGCTATTTACAACTATAGTTTAAAATTAATGTCAGGGTAGAGCTGTGAGTGAATACGAGGAAGTCCGCGAAAATTTGATCGAAATGCTCGAGGAACTTGATGAGCGGCTGAGCAAAATTACCGAGGACGTCAAACATACCGATGAGCCGTTATCGCAAGATTTCGGTGAACAGGCCGTACAAACCGAGAATGATGAAGTATTGGATTATTTAGGCAATACGACCCGGGCGGAGATGTTTAAAGTCAGGCATGCGATTGATCGGATAGACGATGGCGAATACGGTTCTTGCGAAAACTGCGGGGTGAAGATTAACAAGGAGCGGCTGAAGGTTTTACCTTTTGCCAATTTGTGCATTCAATGCGCGGAAAAAGCGGAAAAACGATAGCTAAATCCTTTTGATTGAAAAAACTGTCTACGGATTTGGTCGTAAATAACTTCTCTACATCCATGTAACTCAGTAATTACCGAGAAGCAAAAATCTGCCTTGCTGCCGACATCCTCGCTAGCCACACCCCATACCTTCATAAATTTAACCAATTTTTGAGTATAAAAAGGTATTTTCGATGGAGAAGCCTTTACCGATAGCGTCCATGGACATTATCGGTAAAGGCTCCCTGCCTTGGTGTTTGGCTTTGCGGCGGTATTGGGTTTTGTCGCGGAATATTTGGGCTTTGTTAAACTGATGTGCGTGCTTGGCAACCAAGTTGTTTTGCGCGTTGGGTGCCGGTTTTTTAGGCTTTTTCATAAATAAACTCCTGAATAATTTTGGACAACGCCTCTTTACTATTTAAAATAGCGCTTTATTTGAGCATTAAAAGCCTGTGAAATTCAAAAAAAATTTTGACGTCATCGTGATCGGCGGCGGTCATGCCGGAACCGAGGCCGCATTGGCGGCCGCCCGAAGCGGCGCGCAAACCTTATTACTCACCCAAAATATCGATACCTTGGGGCAGATGAGCTGTAATCCGGCGATCGGAGGTATCGGGAAAGGGCATCTCGTCAAGGAAATCGACGCGCTCGGCGGCATCATGGCCGAGGCGATCGATCATGCCGGCATTCAGTTTCGTATTCTAAACGCCAGTAAAGGTCCTGCGGTCAGAGCGACTCGCGCGCAAGCCGACCGTAGTCTTTATAAGCAATACGTGCGTAGTGCATTGGAAAATCAAGCGAATTTGGCCTTGTTTCAGCAAACGGTTGCCGATTTGATCGTCGAAGGCGGTCGGGTTGCCGGTGTTAAAACCCAAATGGGGCTCGAATTTCGCGCGCGCGCCGTAGTCTTGACCGCCGGGACGTTTTTAGCCGGACGTATTCATATCGGACTGGAAAATTATACCGGCGGGCGTGCCGGCGACCCGGCTTCGGTCGAGTTGGCCGAGCGTTTGCGCGAGTTGCCATTCCGAGTGGACCGATTGAAAACCGGCACGCCGCCGCGCATCGACGGTCGCACGATCGATTACAGTCGATTGGAAAAACAATTCGGCGACGATCCGGTTCCGGTTTTTTCGTTTTTGGGCAAACGCGAGCAGCACCCGCGTCAAATCCCTTGCTTTATCACGCGAACCAATAGCCGAACGCATGACATCATTCGGTCCGGTCTGGACCGTTCGCCGATGTACACCGGTGTGATCGAAGGCATCGGGCCGCGCTATTGTCCGTCTATCGAAGATAAGATCGTACGTTTCGCCGATCGCGATTCGCATCAGATTTTCATTGAACCGGAAGGCTTGAATACGAACGAGATTTATCCGAACGGTATTTCAACCAGTTTGCCGTTTGATGTGCAATACGAATTCGTAAGATCGATGCTCGGTTTCGAAAACGCCGAAATCATTCGTCCGGGCTATGCGATCGAATACGACTTTTTCGACCCGCGGGATCTTAAGTCGTCATTGGAAACCAAGCATATGCCGGGTTTGTTTTTTGCCGGGCAAATCAACGGCACGACCGGCTATGAAGAAGCTGCCGCGCAAGGCTTGATCGCAGGGCTCAATGCTGCGCGCTTGGTTCGCGACCAGGAAAGTTGGTGTCCGGCTCGCGACGAGGCATACATCGGCGTTATGATCGACGATTTGATCACGCGCGGCACGCAAGAGCCGTACCGGATGTTTACCAGTCGTGCCGAATACCGGCTGTTGCTGCGCGAAGATAACGCCGATCTACGCTTGACCGAAATCGGCCGCGAGTTAGGCTTGGTCGGCGACGAGCGTTGGCGCACTTTCGAACATAAGCGTGAACAAATTGGTGCTTTGCGAACAGAACTGTCGAAAAAATGGCTTCGGGCCGAAACGGAAGAAGCCAAACAAGCTGAAGCGTTTTGGGGCAAGCCGTTGCAGCGCGAAGTCAACTTGATGGATTTGCTGCGCCGTCCCGAAGTGGATATCGAGAGGCTGTTGACCTTTATCGAGCGGGATGAAACTCCGGGGCAGGTGTCCGAGCAAGTCGCGATACAGGCCAAATATTCGGGTTACATCGACAGGCAGCAGACTGAAATCGACAAGACCAAGCGTTACGATCATTTACGTTTGCCGGAAACGATCGATTACCGGAACGTCTCGGGGCTTTCAAACGAAGTTTGTGAAAAACTCAGAAAACAACAGCCGGAAACGCTGGGACAGGCTTCGCGAATTCCCGGCGTGACGCCGGCGGCGATATCCTTGTTGCTGGTCCATTTAAAGAAGAAAAGCGCCTGATGGATACTTGCCGGAAACGACTTCAGGCCGGTCTCGATGAATTAAACTTAACGCTTAGCGACGAACAGACCGACCGCTTGTTGAGGTTCATCGGACTGATCGATAAATGGAATAAAGCATTCAATCTAACCTCGATCCGTGACCAAGAAGCGATGGTAAGTCTGCATCTGCTCGATAGTCTTGCGGTTTTACCTTATGTTACCGGGCAAACGGTCATCGATATCGGGACGGGCGCAGGATTACCAGGCATTCCGTTGGCCGTTTGCCGGCCGGATAAAACTTTCACGTTATTGGATAGCAATAGCAAAAAAACCCGTTTCGTGCAGCAGGCCGTTTTGGAGTTGAAATTGGCCAATGTTCAGGTTTGTCATGGCCGAGTTGAGAGTTTTACGTCTGAACATTTGTTCGATACGGTCATTACGCGAGCGTTTACTAAT
The DNA here is from genome assembly GCF_005931095.1 of Methylotuvimicrobium buryatense. Classification (GTDB taxonomy): domain Bacteria; phylum Pseudomonadota; class Gammaproteobacteria; order Methylococcales; family Methylomonadaceae; genus Methylotuvimicrobium; species Methylotuvimicrobium buryatense. Next base: position 473,243 of record NZ_CP035467.1, read on the forward strand.
TTGCCCGACATGCTGAAAATGACCGGGCATTTGATCGCGCCGGGCGGCGTATTGTTGGCGATGAAAGGTCAGTATCCCGAGCAGGAGTTGCAGCAAATCGGAGGTGACGCGACAGTGATACCGATACGGGTTCCGGGAATAGAAGCGCAGCGATGCCTGATTCAAATTAACAAGCCTACGCAGCGGGAGTGAACGAGTGGGAAAGGTGATAGCAGTTACCAATCAAAAAGGCGGGGTCGGTAAAACGACGACCAGTGTTAATCTGTCCGCGGCTTTGGCGGGCGCGAAACGGAAAGTATTGCTGGTGGATCTCGACCCGCAAGGTAATGCGGCGATGGGGTGCGGCGTCGATAAAGACGAGGTGCAATATTCCAGTTACGACCTGTTGTTGGAGGATGTGCCGGCGGCCGAGACCGTCGTTAAGCAGGAGTCTTGCGGCTTTTCGATCATTCCGGCCAATTCGGACTTAACTGCGGCCGAAGTTAATATGCTGCAGGTCGATCGTAAGGAGCGTCGCTTGGCCGAAGCCTTGCAGCCGATCAAGGATCAGTACGACTATATCTTGGTCGATTGTCCTCCGTCATTGAATATGTTGACCTTGAATGCGATGGTCGCGGCCGATAGCGTGCTGATACCGATGCAATGCGAATATTACGCGTTGGAAGGCTTGTCGGCGCTGATGTCGACATTGAGAAACATCCAAGGTTCGGTGAATCCCGGGTTGCATCTCGAAGGTATTTTAAGAACGATGTTCGACAATAGAAGTCGCTTGACCAAAGACGTCTCCGATCAATTGGTTGAATATTTCGGCGATAAGGTTTTTCGCACTACGATTCCGCGCAATATTCGCTTGGCCGAGGCGCCGAGTCATGGCTTGCCGGTGATGCAATACGATAAGTCGTCGCGTGGCGCGTTGGCTTATATTGCATTGGCCGGTGAAATGATTAGAAAAGAGAAAAAATAAGATAATTATGGCGGTACAAAAAAGAGGTTTAGGCCGGGGGCTTGATGCGTTATTGGGCGATGCGCCACCTGCGACAGAGAAAAAAAACGAATTGCAAAAACTGCCGATCGAATGGTTGCAGCGCGGAAAATTTCAGCCCAGAAAAGATATCGATCCGGAAAAAATTAAGGAATTAGCCGATTCGATCAAGGCACAGGGCATCATCCAACCGATTGTTTTGCGTAAGATCGGCGATGAGCGTTATGAGATTGTTGCCGGTGAGAGGCGATGGCGCGCAGCGCAATTGGCAGGTTTGCAAGAAGTGCCGGTAGTCGTGCGCGATATCGACGACAAAGGCGCGATGGCTATCGCGTTGATCGAAAATATTCAACGCGAAGATTTGAATCCGCTTGAAGAGGCCGAAGCCTTAAAAAGGCTACTTGAGGAATTTGAGCTGACGCATCAGCAAATCGCCGATGCGATCGGCAAATCCCGCGCGACAGTGACCAACTTGCTTCGTTTGATGGAATTACAGCCGGAAGTCAAGCAGCTTTTAATCGATAAACAAATCGAAATGGGACATGCCCGGGCCTTATTGCCGCTGAGCCGCGACTTGCAGATTCAGGCGGCGCAGAAAATTGCGAAACAAAACCTTTCGGTTCGGGCGGTGGAAAAACTGATCAGGGATTTGCAGACCGAGCCGCAGAAAAACGAACCGGTTGAAGTCGACCGCGATACCCTTCGACTGCAGGACGATTTAACGTCGAAACTCGGCGCGAAAGTCTCGATCAATCATAAGAAAAACGGCTCCGGCAAACTGGTGGTGGCTTATTCGAGTTTGGAACAATTGGACGGGATTATCGAGCAGCTCAATTATTCGGAAAATAGGATTACCGATTAATTTCGTTTGTCCGGGATAAGGGAAAAACCGGAAAATAAAGCGATCGAGTGGCTTATTCGGGTGATGAATCGTTGCAAAGAAGGAAATGCTCTGTTCCTTTTTCGTCCTTGATTAAATGAAGCCTCATCGCTATAATCCACAGGTTGTTGTATCTGGAGCTGGTGTGACGGACGAAAAGATTTCTACAGTCGAAAAAATCTTGATTTTACAAGCGTTCATCATTATCGCGATATCTTCCGGATTTGCAGTGGTTTCGGGGCTGCAGAGTGCTAAATCGCCGTTTTTAGGCGCATTAGCCGCGTTTATACCGAATCTATACTTTGCTTTGCGAATCCTTAGGGCGAGCGGGCAAGGCGCCAAAAAAATCATGAATTCGTTTTATGCCGGCGAATCGGGAAAGCTCATATTGACAGCTGTGCTGTTTTTTTTGATTTTTCAAATTCCGAATATCAATATTTTAACGCTGCTATTGGGGTATATAGCAGTATTGTCCGTATTTTGGTTTGCGCTAATTATGCGCTGACGATTTCAATTCGAGAGAGGAAAGATGGCTACTGAAGCCCATGCAGCCGAAGGGGCAACCGGATATATCGTTCATCATTTGACACCGTTGAGTGTCGGTGAGGGTTTCTGGACTTTGCATTTGGATACTCTGTTTTTTTCCGCCGTGTTGGGCGGATTGTTCATTTGGTTTTTTAAAATGGCGGCCGAAAGAGCCACTTCCGATGTCCCGGGATTGGTGCAAAATTTTGCCGAAATGATGATAGAGTTCGTCGATTCACAGGTTAAAGACAGCTTTCACGGCAAAAGCGAATTGATCGCGCCATTGGCTTTGACGATTTTCTGCTGGGTCTTCTTATTTAATTTCATGGATTTGTTCCCGGTCGATTTGTTACCGATGATCGGCTCGATGATGGGTATCGAATATCTTAGAGTCGTCCCCAGTACTGATTTGAACGCGACCTTTGCGATGTCTATATCGGTATTTTTCCTGATTATTTTTTACAGCATTAAGGTTAAAGGTCCTTGGGGTTTTGCCAAAGAGTTGATGTTCCAGCCGTTCGGTCCTTGGTTGTTGCCGTTCAATCTTTTGCTTAAATTGGTTGAGGAATTGGCCAAACCGATCTCATTGGCGCTTCGTTTATTCGGTAACCTATATGCCGGTGAATTGATCTTTATCTTGATTGCGCTGCTGCCGTGGGCTATACAGCCGGCGCTAAGTTTTCCGTGGGCGATTTTTCATATTCTGATTATTACGCTACAAGCTTTCATATTCATGGTATTGACGATTGTCTACCTGAGTATGGCTCACGAAGATCACTAATTATTTTGTTACTTTAATTTTAATCATACGTTTGGAGGTATCATGGAAAATTTAGCGTCTTTAATTGCTGATGTTCAAGGCATGACAGCGATCGCTGTCGGACTGGTTTTAGGAATGGGTGCGCTTGGAACCGCTATCGGTTTCGGTTTATTAGGCGGTAAGTTTTTGGAAGGCGCGGCGCGTCAACCTGAAATGGTGCCTATGTTGCAAGTTAAAATGTTCATTGTTGCAGGCTTATTAGACGCGGTAACCATGATCGGCGTCGGTCTGGCATTATTCTTCACATTTGCGAATCCGTTTTTATCTGCTGTTCAAGCCGCTGCCGGTAACTAATAGATCCGGTTTTTTAACTAACAGCAACAAGAGGAACGCATCGTGAGTATCAATGCTACTCTGATTGGACAAATGATTACATTCGCGCTTCTGGTATGGTTTACCATGAAGTTCGTTTGGCCCCCATTGTATCAATCCTTGGAAGAGCGGAAGAAGAGAATCGCCGATGGATTGGCGGCGGCTGAAAAAGGCCAGGAAGAAATGGAATTGGCCGAGAAAAGGGCCATTAATGTTCTCAAAGAAGCCAAAGAGCAGTCTGCGGATATCGTTAATCTGGCGCAAAAACGGGCCAATGAGATTGTCGAGGAGTCCAAAGACGCCGCTAAGAAAGAGGGCGAACGCTTACTTGTCGCCGCTCAAGCGCAGATCGATCAAGAATTGCAGCAAGTCAAAGAAAGTTTGCGCAAGGAAGTTTCTTCCTTGGCATTGAATGCGGCAGAACAAATTTTAAGCGCGGAAATCGATCAAGCCAAACACCAAGAAATCTTGAATAAAGTTTCCAATCAAATAGGTTAAGCACCATGAGCGAACTGGCAACATTGGCGCGGCCTTATGCGGAGGCGGCTTTCAAACGGGCGAAGGAAACCGGCACTACAGCAAAATGGTCCGATAACTTAGCGTTTTTGTCCGCGGTCTTGAGCGACTCTAATATTGCGCTGGCAGCCGATAATCCGAAAATCGCTAAAGAAAGTTTTTTAAACTTGATGCTGGATATCTGCGGCGAACATCTCGATCAGGAAGGTAAAAACTTTCTAAAACTGCTCATCCATAATAATCGGCTGAAATTGGCCGCGCAAATTGCGAAGATTTACGAGCAATTTAGAGCGGACGATGAAGGATACTCCGAAGTTCAGGTCATATCCGCTTACCCTTTGACGGAAGACGAGCAAGGCAATTTAGTGTCCAGATTGGAGCGTTGGCTGAATAAGCAAGTTCGTTTGGATATTTGGAACGACCGGTCGCTGATCGGTGGCGTACTAATCCGTGCCGGAGACAAGGTGATCGACGGAACCGTCAAAGGCCAGCTTCTTCACATGCAGAAAGCTCTACAGTGAGTGAGAGAAAAAGAACATGCAATTAAACCCATCAGAAATCAGTGATCTTATCAAGCAAAAGATCGAAAATTTCGACCTGAGCGTCGAAAGTCATACCGAAGGCACCGTAGTCAGCGTGACCGACGGTATCGTCAGAGTGCATGGGCTTTCAGAAGCCATGCAGGGCGAGATGTTGGAGTTTCCTGGAAATACCTATGGCATGGCGCTCAACTTGGAGCGCGATTCAGTCGGCGCAGTTGTCTTGGGGGCCTACGAGCACATTACCGAAGGCGACACCGTCAAATGTACCGGTAGAATTCTGGAAGTACCGGTCGGCGAAGCATTGCTGGGCCGCGTTGTCGATGCATTGGGTAATCCCATCGACGGCAAAGGCGCGATCAATACTAACGAAACTTCTCCGATCGAAAAAATCGCACCAGGCGTAATCGCGCGTCAATCGGTCGATCAACCTGTGCAAATCGGCCTAAAATCGATCGACTCGATGATTCCGGTCGGCCGCGGCCAACGCGAATTGATCATCGGCGACCGTCAAACCGGTAAAACCGCCATTGCCGTCGATGCGATCATCAATCAAAAAGGCACCGGCATCAAATGTATTTATGTCGCAATCGGCCAGAAGCGTTCTTCGATCGCTAACGTCGTTCGTAAGCTCGAAGAGCACGGCGCGATGGAGCATACCATCGTCGTAGCGGCTTCCGCTTCCGAATCTGCCGCGCTGCAATTCATCGCGCCGTATACCGGTTGTTCGATGGGCGAATTTTTTAGAGATCGCGGCGAAGACGCATTGATCATTTACGACGATTTGACCAAGCAAGCTTGGGCTTATCGCCAAGTATCGTTGTTACTTCGTAGACCGCCGGGTCGTGAAGCTTATCCGGGCGACGTATTTTATTTGCATTCTCGTTTGCTCGAAAGAGCGGCAAGAATCAATGCCGATGAAGTCGAAAAATTGACCAACGGTCAAGTCAAAGGCAAAACCGGTTCGTTGACAGCATTGCCGATCATCGAAACGCAAGCAGGCGACGTATCGGCCTTCGTTCCAACCAACGTGATTTCGATCACCGACGGACAGATCTTCCTCGAAACCGATCTGTTCAACGCCGGTATCCGTCCTGCGGTCAACGCGGGTCTATCGGTATCGCGGGTAGGCGGCGCGGCGCAAACCAAAATCATCAAGAAATTGGGCGGCGGTATTCGTTTGGACTTAGCTCAGTATCGTGAATTAGCGGCTTTCGCTCAGTTCGCGTCCGATCTTGACGAAAGTACGCGTAAGCAAATCGAACGCGGTCAACGCGTGACCGAGTTGATGAAACAAAATCAATATTCGCCGATGTCGGTTGCGCAAATGGCGGTGTCGTTGTTCGCTGCAAACGAAGGCTATCTGGATTCGGTTGAAGTCAATAAAGTTCGGGATTTCGAAGACGCTCTGCAACTTTACATGAAGTCCGAAAAGTCGGAGTTGATGGATCAGATCAATGCAACAGGCGACTTCTCCGATGAAATCAAAGAAGGCATTAAATCCGCCATCGATACTTTCATTAAAACGCATAGCTGGTAAAAGGGTCGTCAAATGGCTGTCGGTAAAGAAATACGCACCAAGATCGGGAGTATCAAAAATACTCAAAAGATCACTCGGGCGATGGAAATGGTCGCTGCAAGTAAAATGCGTAAAACGCAAAACAGAATGCAGGCAACGCGGCCTTACTCGAAAAAAATGGGTCAGATTATCAGACATCTGGCTCATGCCAATGCCGAGTATAAACATCCTTATTTGATTCCGCGTGAAGTCAAACGTGTTGGTGTGATCGTCGTCAGTTCGGATCGCGGGTTATGTGGCGGTTTGAATTCTAATCTATTCCGTAAAACCCTAGTGCAATTTCGCCAATGGGAAAAAGACGGCATTGATGTCGATATTTGCACAATCGGAACCAAGGCTGCCGGTTTTTTCGGTAACTTACAAAAAGTCAATATGGTTGGGCAAGTCGGCAAGCTTGGCGACACGCCGCATCTAAACGATATCATCGGTATCATAAAAATCATGCTCGACGCTTTTGAGGAAGGTCGAGTCGATGAGTTATATGTGATTAGCAATGAGTTTGTTAACACAATGACCCAACGACCGAATGTCGAGAAGCTGCTGCCGGTCATTGCCGACGAACTCGAAGATGAGTTGAAAGGCCATTGGGACTATATCTATGAGCCTGATGCCAAGGAAGTTCTAGATAATTTGCTGACCCGCTATATCGAATCGATCGTGTATCAGGGGCTTGTCGAGAACAATGCTTGCGAACAAGCGGCTCGGATGGTTGCCATGAAAAGCGCTTCGGATAATGCAGGCAAGCTTATCGGCGAACTGCAACTGATTTACAACAAAGCCCGACAAGCCGCGATTACGCAGGAAATTTCCGAAATCGTTGCCGGCGCCGCTGCTGTGTAATGCACAGACGAATTAACAGATTTAAGTATTGAAGAGGACGACAAAATGAGTTTGGGTAAAATCGTTCAGATTATCGGAGCGGTCGTGGATGTCGAATTTCCACGCGAAAGCCTTCCGAAAGTCTATGATGCACTGAAGGTTGAAGACAAGAATCTTGTTTTGGAAGTGCAGCAGCAATTAGGCGACGGCGTGGTTAGATCCATTGCGATGGGTTCGACCGACGGTTTGAGCAGAGGTTTGCAAGTCAGCAATTCCGGCGCGCCAATTGCTGTGCCGGTCGGTCAAAAAACGTTGGGCCGCATCATGAACGTTCTTGGCGAGCCGATCGACGAGAAAGGCGCGATCGGCGAAGACGAAAGATGGGCGATTCACCGCGAAGCGCCATCTTACGATCAGCAAGCCGCCAGCAATGAATTGCTAGAAACCGGCATCAAGGTTATCGACTTGGTTTGTCCGTTCGCGAAAGGCGGTAAAGTCGGTTTATTCGGCGGTGCCGGCGTCGGCAAGACCGTCAACATGATGGAATTGATTCGTAACATCGCTATCGAACACAGCGGTTTCTCGGTCTTCGCCGGCGTTGGCGAGCGTACCCGTGAAGGTAACGACTTCTATCACGAAATGACCGACTCGAAAGTTATCGATAAGGTATCATTAGTTTACGGACAGATGAACGAGCCGCCAGGCAACCGGCTGCGTGTAGCGTTGACCGGTTTGACGATGGCCGAATTTTTCCGTGAAGAAGGCCGTGACGTATTGTTCTTCGTAGATAATATTTATCGTTACACATTGGCCGGTACCGAAGTATCGGCATTATTGGGCCGGATGCCGTCGGCGGTAGGCTATCAGCCTAACTTGGCGGAAGAAATGGGCGTATTGCAAGAACGCATCACCTCGACCAAAACCGGTTCGATCACCTCGATCCAGGCCGTTTACGTACCTGCCGACGACTTGACCGATCCGTCACCGGCTACGACATTTGCGCATTTGGACGCGACCGTGGTATTGTCCCGTCAAATCGCGGAGCTGGGCATTTATCCGGCGATCGACCCGCTTGACTCGACCAGTCGTCAGTTGGATCCTTTGGTTATCGGTCATGAGCATTACAATGTCGCTCGTGCGGTGCAAGGTACTTTGCAACGCTACAAGGAGTTACGCGACATCATCGCGATTTTAGGCATGGACGAGTTGTCGGAAGATGACAAGTTGATTGTATCGAGAGCGCGCAAGATTCAAAGATTCTTGTCGCAACCGTTCTTCGTCGCGGAAGTTTTTACCGGTTCTCCGGGAAAATATGTTTCATTAAAAGACACCATCGCCGGCTTCAAAGGTATTATCGATGGCGAGTACGATCATGTTCCGGAGCAAGCATTCTACATGGTCGGCACGATCGACGAAGCTTTGGAAAAAGCCAAGGGCATGCAAAAATAACCGGACGATGGGAACCGAGAGATGACAATGACCGTACATGTAGACATCGTCAGCGCGGAGCAAGAAATTTATTCCGGCTTGGCCGAAATGGTTTTTGCGCCCGCCGAATTAGGCGAAGTCGGTATCTCGCCGCGTCACGCGCCGATGATTACCAAACTCAAACCCGGTGAAGTCAGGGTCAAGGTCAGCGACAGCGAAAGCTATCCATTCTTTGTTTCTGGCGGCATTTTGGAAGTCCAGCCGCATTTGGTGACGATATTGGCCGATAGCGCGATTCGAGCGAAAGACATCGATGAAGCAGCAGCACTAGAAGCCAAATCCCGAGCCGAGGAAGCATTGTCCGATAAATCCAGCAAGGTCGATTATGCGACCGCTCAGGCACAATTGATGGAAGCGGTCATGCAACTGAGGACTTTGGACAGACTCAGAAAGCGCGGCGGATAACTCCGTGGCTTAAGCCATATAAAAGCCCGATAACGATAAAGCGTTGTCGGGCTTTTTTTGTTTAAAGGAAATGAAAAAATGACATTAACGACTATTATTTTAGCAGCGGGCAAAGGAACGCGTATGCGTTCCGAAATGCCGAAGATTTTACATCGAGTGGCCGGAAGGCCTTTGCTGGAACATGTATACGATACCAGTAAGCAACTTCCCGATAATCGGGTAAATATTGTTTACGGACACGGCGCGGAGCAGGTTCGAAATCGTTTGAGTCACCTCAATGCTCAGTGGATAGAGCAAGTTCAGCAATTAGGCACTGGACATGCCGTGCAGCAAGCCATCGATTATGTCGATGATGACGATACCGTGCTGATTTTATATGGGGATGTGCCTTTATTGAAGTTGTCGACGGTCGAAACGTTGATTGCCGATGCAGGTAGTAATGCCTTAGCATTATTAACGGTCGTGTTGTCCAACCCCACGGGGTATGGCCGCATCGTACGGGACAGCGACAATAGAGTTTTGAAGATCGTCGAAGAAAAAGACGCATCTCCCGAAGAAAAAGCGATACAAGAAGGCAATACCGGTATCATGGCATTGAACGGCGGGCAATTGAAAAAATGGTTAAGCCGTTTGCAGAATAATAATGCACAAAACGAGTATTATCTAACCGACATCATCGAAATGGCTGTCAATGACGGTATCGACATTGTTACATCGCAAGCCGAAACCGAGGACGAGGTGTTGGGCGTCAACAATCGTATGCAATTGGCGCATCTGGAGCGAGTTTATCAAATTGAGCAGGCGAATAGGTTAATGGAGCGCGGAGTTACATTGAGAGATCCTGCGCGTTTCGACATCAGGGGAAGCATCGAGCATTTGGGTACCGATATCGAAATCGACATCAATGTTATTCTCGAAGGTAGCATTAACATAGGCAGTAATGTAACGATCGGCGCAAATACGCTTATAAAAAACTCGATCATTCACGATAATGTCGAAATATTGCCGAATTGCGTGATCGAAAATGCTGAAGTCGGTAAATCTAGCCGTATCGGACCTTTTGCACGGCTAAGACCCGACGCCAAGTTAGCCGATAATGTTCATGTCGGCAATTTCGTCGAAATTAAAAAATCAACAGTCGCGGTCGGCAGTAAAATCAACCATTTGAGTTATATCGGAGACAGCGTCATCGGCAGCGGCGTCAATGTCGGTGCCGGCACGATCACCTGTAATTACGACGGTGTTAATAAGTTCAAGACCGTGATCGAAGATGGCGCATTTATTGGCTCGAATTCGCAATTGGTCGCGCCGGTTACAATCGGTAAAAATTCGACGATAGGCGCAGGGTCGACGATTACGAAAGACACGCCGCCGGAGCAATTGACTCTGTCGCGTGCGAAACAAACCACTATCCCAACCTGGCAAAGGCCGGTAAAAAAGGAGAAATAACATGTGCGGAATCGTGGGCGCAATTGCGCAACGTAATGTAGTGCCGATATTGATCGAAGGCCTGAAGCGCCTTGAATATCGCGGTTACGATTCGGCCGGATTGGCTGTTGTCGAAGATGGTCAGCTGTATCGCAAACGCGAGGTCGGCAAGGTTAGAGGCTTGGAAGCCTTGATCGCTCAGGATGCGATACAAGGCCATATCGGTATTGCCCATACGCGGTGGGCGACGCATGGCAAACCGAGTACCGCGAATGCTCATCCTCATATATGCCGCGACAAGGTTGCTGTCGTGCATAACGGAATTATCGAAAATCATGAGCATTTGAGGAATAACCAGAAAGCGGTCGGTTATGAGTTTACCTCCGAAACCGATACCGAAGTGATCGTCAACGAAATATATGGAGCTTTGGATAGCACGGATAATCTGCTCGGCGCGGTCAAGGCATCGATCAAAAAACTCGAAGGCGCTTATGCGTTAGGCGTCGTTGCAAAGGATCACCCGAATACCTTGATCGCCTGTAGAAAAGGTAGCCCGCTCGTGATTGGTGTCGGCATCGGCGAATATTTTATCGCCTCCGATGTTGCCGCGTTGCTGCCGGTTACGCAGCGTTTTATGTTTCTCGAAGACGGCGATGTTGCCGAAATAACGATCGGTAAAGTCGTCATTTACGACAAGGACGACAACCTAGTCGATCGGCCGATCAAAGAAAGCCAACTCAAAGCCGATTCGGTAGAAAAAGGGCTCTACCGTCATTACATGCTCAAGGAAATCTACGACCAACCTTGGGCGATTTCCGAGACGCTCGAAGGGCGCTTTATCGATAATCGTCTTCAGGAAAACGCCTTCGGCCATAATGCCACTGAGGTATTCGATCAGGTCGAATCGATACAGATACTCGCTTGCGGGACCAGCTATCATGCCGGTTTGGTTGCCCGTTATTGGTTCGAAAAATTAGCCAAGGTACCTTGTAATATCGAAGTGGCCAGCGAATATCGCTACCGTAAACCAATCGTCCCGCCCGGCACATTGGTCGTGACGATTTCGCAATCCGGCGAAACCGCCGATACCTTGGCTGCATTGCAAGAAGCCAAAAAGCTCGGTGCAAAATATTCGCTCGCGATCTGTAATGTTCCGGAGAGTTCGCTGGTAAGAGAATCCGATTTGGTGATGATGACCCGTGCAGGCCCGGAAATCGGCGTCGCGTCGACGAAAGCCTTCACGACGCAATTGGCGACTTTGTTGCTTTTAGTCATTGCCATAGGGAGACGCTTCGGACTGACTAAAGAGATGGAAAACAAAATTTCTTCGGAGCTTTTCAGTCTGCCCGGAAAAATTGAAGCGGTTCTGCAATTGGACGACAAGATCAAACAATTGTCCGAGCAGTTCGCCGAAAAACAGCATGCATTATTTTTGGGTCGTGGGACGCATTACCCGATCGCGATGGAAGGCGCATTGAAGCTTAAGGAGATTTCCTATATTCACGCCGAAGCTTATCCGGCGGGCGAATTGAAACACGGACCGTTGGCCCTGATCGACGCGGAAATGCCGGTGATTACGGTTGCGCCGAACAATAGCCTGCTCGAAAAACTCAAATCGAACATACAGGAAGTCAGCGCCCGAGGCGGTCAATTGATCGTGTTCATGGACGAAACTTTGGCGGCCGAAAACGATGTCAACGTTCAAATAATTAAAATGCCGCCGGTTGAAAACGAAATATCGCCGATCATTTACACGATACCGCTGCAATTGTTGTCCTATCATGTTGCGGTTTTGAAAGGCACCGATGTCGACCAGCCTAGAAATTTGGCGAAGTCGGTTACGGTCGAATAGATAGCAGCAATTCCCAATTTGGGGGTCAAAAAGGGTGTGGGGTGTGCTTGGCTAGGATGTCGGCAGCAGGGCTGATTTTTGCTCCATGCAAAATCTGCATTCACGCCATCCTTGGCGTTCGAGCTGCCGCCAAGCCCCCATGGATGGTTTTACTGTGTTCCTCGACAGGCATACCCCACATCCTAAGATCGGCGAAAATGCTCAAACTGGGAATTGCTGGAATAGATAGCGGAGAATGCACCGAACGGCTAGTTCGTGATAATAAAGTCGTAATTCTTTTAGAAAAATAGGGATATACCTGTATGAGCGATGCAAGGCTCGTACAGGATTCTGTCGTCAAGATTATGATTCCTCATTTCGCATAGGCAAAGGGAGTAGTAGTGCAGCGAATAGTTTGGCTATCGTGGCGTATTCAAGTTATCCTGAAAAAAGTTAGTGACCATGTTATTCATGAGCGCTGGTTTGAAAACGGTGAAATCTAGCTCTTGACCCAAAACCAATTCTATACCCTTTGCGGGTCAAATTTCGGCGCCGGGGTGTCCGTCAAAGGACGCCGTGAATACGTCCATGTAGGCTCTGTGACAGCATCCCTGCTGTCAAAGCCTTTGCCGAACACCCCGGCGCCTCCATGCGTCAATGCCGAAGTTTGAAGTGCGATGGGTATAGTATTGAATAGATGGGAGGGAATTCGTTAGTCACTCACAAAAAGGAACAGATTAGTGAAATTCATACATGCTGCCGACATCCATTTGGATAGTCCTTTAACGGGATTAAGCGCTTATGCTGATGCTCCTGTGGAAATGCTGCGCACGGCGACTCGCGACGCCTTTACCAACCTGGTTACCGAAGCAATTGAGCAACCGGTTGACTTCCTGGTGATTGCCGGAGATCTCTATGATGGCACTTGGAAGGATCACAACACGGGCATTTATTTCTGTAAAGAAATGGGGCGCCTGAAGAAAGCCGGTATTCCGGTTTATCTGCTGTTCGGCAACCATGATGCCGAAAGTGAAATGACCAAAAAGTTGCAATTACCTGATAATGTCTTTGCCTTCGACACCCGCAAACCCTGCACTTTCTGCCTGAATGACCTAAAAGTTGCTCTGCATGGTCGTAGCTTTAAGGAAAAAGAGACCCTAGAGAACCTAGCGACAGGATATCCCGCTCCAGTGCCAGGCATGTTCAATATCGGTGTGTTGCATACAGCTCTTCAGGGCAACGCAGCTCACGCTACTTATGCGCCGTGTAGTTTGGATGAACTTCATGCTAAAGGCTACCACTACTGGGCACTAGGTCATGTGCATGAACATCAAATTTGGGAAGGTGCCTCGACGGTTGTTTTCCCCGGCAACCTTCAGGGTCGTCATATCCGGGAGACCGGGCCGCGTGGAGCGGTTATTGTGACTGCAGATGAGCATGGCATTCAGAACATCGAGCGCCTGTTCGTCGATGTCCTGCGCTGGACCAGTCTGGATGTCGATGCTACCGAGTGCAAAACGTTATCGGAAGTTGTGGCCATCATCGGCAAAGAACTCGACGCAATTGTAGAAAACAGCCCATCTATCATTCCCACAGCAGTTAGAGTCACCGTCACCGGCAAAACGGCCGCTCACGGCGAACTTTTCGGGCTGGAGTCGCAACTGCGTGCCGAAGTCTTAGCCTTGGCAGTCGCCATGGGTACTGAGCGACTTTGGGTTGAAAAGGTCAAGGTGGCCACTTCGGCGGCAGATAATGGCGAGGAGGTTCGAGCCCGAGCCGATGCATTATCCGATTTGCAGGATCTGCTTCAGGCGGCTGAATCAGACGCTGACTTTCTTAAAAGCTTGCAAGATGAACTGCTGGGCTTGGTCAACAAGGCTCCCTTGGAATTGCAAACCACTGTCCCATACTTCAAGGCCATTCGATCTGGCGATCTGGTGAACTTGGTTCGCAAAGTTCGTCCAGGACTGGTGTCTCATTTAGCCAAAGCGGAGTAAGCTGACGATGCGCTTTCACCGCTTAGACTTGATCAAGTACGGCAAATTCTCTGACCGCTCAGTTGAATTTCCAGTTGCCAAACAGGACTTTCATATGATTGTCGGGCCCAATGAGGCAGGCAAATCCACACTGCGATCCGCTATCGTTGATTTGTTGTTTGGTTTCCCTTTGCGTTCCGTCCATAGTTTCCTGCACCCGCTTAACGAATTGCGCTTAGGGGCTTACATTAGCAATGCAGCAGGTTCGCTTGAATTTCAGCGCGCTAAAGCGCAAAAACAAACCCTGCGCTCGCCGGTGGATGCCGTCTTGTCTGATACTGAATTGACACCATTCCTGGGGACTGCAGATAGAAGCTTCTTTGATCAAATGTTTGGCCTTGACCATACGCGATTAGTTTCCGGCGGCAATAGCATTCTCAATGCAGAGAATGATGTGGGACAGATCCTGTTTCAATCTGCGGCTGGTGTCGCCAGTCTTGGTAAGATTCGTGATGCGCTCGTCGCCGAAGCTGACAAACTGTGGGCACCTAGAAAATCCAATGACCGGGCTTATTACATCGCCTTAGACCAACTCGATAAGGCAACGACTGCTTTGAAAGAAGCCACTGTTCGGACCAAGGTCTGGGTGGAGGCCAATAGTAAAGTCGAATCTCTGCAAGAATCGTTGAGCAATGAGCGTGAACGACACCAGAAACTCCAAAGCCAGCGTACCCGTCTTGAGCGCATTCGTAGGCTTGCTCCGTTTTTGATGACCCTGAGAGATAATGAACAGAAATTGGGTGAATTGGGTGAAGTGATAGAGTTGCCGGCAGATGCCGCAGCCATTCTCGCTGCCGCAGAACGAGAGCTCGCTATCGCCGCTGAACGCCTGGAAATGCGCAATAGTGAGGTTGAAAAAATCACTGAAGCGCTATCAAAAATCGTTGTTGACCAGACCCTAATTGATCGCGCTGCCGACATAACCAAACTAGATAATCTTCGCCTTCAATACAGCGCTTATGAAGGCGATATCGCCAATCGAAAAAATGAAATAGCGGCACTTTGGCGAGCGGTTGGTAATGCCTGCGCCCAGCTGGGTTGGGCTCCAGATTCTGAAAGCGCAATTGTCCAGCGTATGCCGACACTGCTAGTGCGGCGCGAACTCAGGCAATTGGTCCGCGACCGTGGCGGGATTATTCAGACATTACGGGCTGCAGAACAGGCCGAAAAGAACAAAGATTCTGAAATCGCAGCACTGTCGAAGCAACTGGCTGATTTGCAGATGGGAGACGTTAAACCTGCGCTACGTGCAGCATTAGCAAACGCCAAATCATTTGGTGACACCGAATTGGCGAACCAAAAGCGACAAACTACGCTGACCAAGGCAAAATCAGCGCTGGAATGTTATTTGGCGGAGTTGAGCCAATGGTGCAAACCTCTGCCAGACTTATTGTCTCTAAAGCTGCCTAGTCAAGAAAAAGTTAACCGATTAATTCAAGAGCGGCAAACCCTAATTTCCGACCGGAAAACGGAATTACTGCGGCTAAAAAATCAAACAGCCGAGGTTGCCCGGATTGAATTGCAAATTGCCCAGTTTAATGAGCTGCATCAAATTACGACTCTTGAGGCGGTGATCGAAGCTCGGACAAAACGAGATGAGTTGTGGTGTGGCATAAAAACGGGTGCTATTGATCTAGAACTCGAAGGGCTTTCGTTTGAAAGGAAAATTGCCTATGCCGATCAAATTGCAGATAGCAGGCTCGACGATGTAGAGGAGGCAACCGAACTCCAAAGCTTAATTCATCAGCTTGAACGAGAGAAACAGAGCTTAACGCTGATTGAAGGCCAACTCTCAAAAATGGATGACGATATTCAACTATTCGACGACCGTTGGGCTCAAGAGGCTGCGAATATGGACTTGGCTGGCATGGCCTTAGAAGAAATTGGTGCCTGGATGCTTAGGCGGGAGAAAGTACTGTCTGCGGGTATTGCATATCAAGATGCACAGGAAGAATTTGATTCATTTATCCGTTTAGTTGCAGATTCCCGTCTCAATCTCGTCAAGGCGTTAAAAGAAACGGGGCTTGAGGTGATAGAGACGGATAAATTGTCCGTTCTGTGTATTCAAGCAGAAAACTATATTCAAGCCATCGATAGCGCTAAAGTTCGTCATGAAACTTTATCAGCCCAATTGCGTGAAGCAAAGTCCCTTAATGCTGCGTTAAAACAAGCTACTGAAGATGCGAAGTTTGAAGAAAGCCGTTGGTCTAAAAATTGGTCAATAACATTGGCCAAGTTGGGATTAGCGTCTGATAGCGATATTGGCATGGTCGAAGGCGCTCTTGAGCTTATTGAACAAATAGCCGAGAAGCTAGAGAAAATGAGGCAGATTCAAGTCGAACGTATCGACACAATGAATGCTGATTTGAGGGCATTTTCTATTGAAGCGAAACGACTTGCGGAAGTCATTGTCCCCGATCTAATAGATCAACCAGCTGAAAAAATAGCTCAATCATTGGCAAATCGCTTAATCCTCGTCCGCGAGTCATTTACGGAAAGCAGTCGGCTTAAGGAATCGCTACGTGTCGCAAGCAGTCAGGTGCTAGAAGACCAAGAATCGATTCAAACAGCAACGGCGAGTTTGAAACCGTTAATGGATAAAGCGGGAGTCGACACCTCAGTTTTGCTACATGAAGCGATTCGTAGGTCTGACGAGCAACGTCGCCTAAATGCAGAACTGACAGAATCTAAGACTAATCTGATAAATGGTGGTGATGGCCTGACTAGGGAGCAAATTGAAGCGGAGGTTGATGCGGCTGATCTAATTCAACTTACCAGCGATTTAGCGTACGTTAATGATGAAATTTCTGAAGCTGTTCAGAAGCAATCAAATCTTTCGGCTGACCTTGCAAATGCCTTACGGGCTTTATCCGAAATCGGTGGGTCTGACGCTGCAACCCAAGCAGAAGCAAAACGCCAAGAGGCGCTTGCACAAATGTCAGATGTTGCAGAACGGTATGTAAAAGTTTTTACCGCTGGGCGCTTGCTCCGTTGGTCTATTGACCGTTACCGAGAAGAGAAGCAAGGGCCTCTGTTACAACGTGCCGGGGCCATCTTTTCGACATTAACTTCCGGATCTTTTAGCAAGCTGATTGTGGATTTTGAACGAGAACCAATGGTCCTAGAGGGGCTACGCACCGATGGCAAGATGGTTGGTATCTCTGGTATGAGTGACGGTACACGAGATCAGCTTTACTTGGCACTTAGATTGGCAGCCCTGGAAATGCACTTGGAACAAGCCATGCCGTTGCCCTTTATCGCCGACGATTTATTTATTAACTACGATGATGTCCGATCAAAAGCCGGGTTTGAAGCGCTTAAAGCATTGTCCGAACAGACCCAAGTTATCTTCCTTAGCCACCATGACCACTTGATCCCAACGATTCAAGATGTTTTTGGCGGTCAGGTGAATGTTGTGTTCTTGTGATCTGGAATCTGCTGGCAATGAGCATACTCCATGCTCTCTAAGAAACATAAAAAATTGCCTATGTGCCGGGGACAATGCAGCAATTCCCAATTTGGGGATCAAAATGGGTGTGGGGTGTGCTTGGCGAGGATGTGGGCAGCAGGGCAGATTTTTGGCTCCTGCAAAATCTGCATTCAAGCCATCCTTGGCGTTCGATCTGTCGTAAATACGTCCATGTAGGCTCTATGCCAGTTCCATGCTGGCAAAGCCTTTACCGAGCAACCCCGCTTCCTAAGGCACTGCCGAAATTCGAAGTGCGAAAGGTATATAACCCCTGAGACTTGATTCCGGTGATTCGCTTGCTACACTCATTAGGTGAGCCTACCCTGGCATCGATCTTTAAACCGGTCGCTCTGTAATCTAGGCGGAAATTCCGATCTGCTTCCGGAGCAGTATCATAAATACCCGGTTTAACATTGAAACCGATTGTCCCCATTGATCTTTTTTCCTAGACACAACTCTTTTTTCGGAAATTTTCCATGCGAACAGTAAAAAAACAATTAAAACCCCGTCGCTTCGTGTTGCTAATCGGATGCTGGGTTTTCGCGATGCCGGTAATCGCGGCGACAGATTTTGAAGCTCGAGAAAACCTTGCAAAAGCCCGGGTAAAACATTTGCAAAAGGATAACGATCATGCGCTCCATGAAAGTCATGTCGATGAAAGTCAAATTTTTCGCGGAGTATTTTACGGTTATCTCCCGTGCAATGATTGCAATGGCATCAAGGTCACGTTGTCTTTAAAACAAAAAAATAATTATTTGATGGTGACTCAGCCGGCAAGGGAGTCCTCAAGAGAGTATTACGAAAAAGGGAAATATAGCTGGAATGAGGAGAGTCAAATCGTTGTATTAACGCCACGTAAAGGTGTGGGAAATACACGGCGGTATTTTATAGAAAATGATGGAACGCTGGTTCAATTAGATGACGACGGAACAAGGTTGGACAAAAAGTCGGATCGTTATGTGTTGCGAAGAAGTGATAAGGTAAAGTCTCGAGAAGTGCATATACATTAACCTGAATTCGGTAGTTTAACTATGAAGCAGATGAAGTTCATAAAGTATTTCAACGGCTTGTCATAAAAAAAATTGAATAACCTTTTAAGGGGCAAAAGGGTTGTGCATAGGCTAATGAGCTATCGAATTAAATTCTTACTGAAGTTTCCCAGTTTTTATGGGGGGTAATCTGGCTTGTAAAGGTATTTTTTAATGGGTTTGCCATGTTTAACGCAAACCCAATCAAAAATACCCACACACCTTGGTCAGCGCTAGTTCTCTTTTTTAATAATTGGGAAACTTCAGATTCTTATTCTTCGTAGCGAAATGATTTTTCTAGGAATAAGGAACGTGCAAAACACTATTTTACTACTCAAAATTGGGGCGAAATAATTGGGGAGCGCGTTTTGAAAGAAAACATTCAGCAGATGCTCGATGATATTGAAGCCGAAGTGCGCTTGACGCGGCATTATATCGGTAAGAATGCCTTGGAAGAGCGGGTTATCGATGCGATGCGTGAAGTCCCGAGGCATTTGTTCGTGCCCGAGGAGTCTAGGCATTACGCCTATGCCAATGGTCCGGTACCGATCGGTTTGGGGCAGACGATATCGCAGCCATACATTGTCGCGCTGATGACCGATTTATTGGCTCCCAAGCCGAGCGACACGATATTGGAAATCGGTACCGGCTCCGGCTACCAAGCGGCTATCTTATCTCGGCTGGTCAAACAGGTATATACGGTTGAAATCGTCGAAACCTTGGCCGATAAAGCGAGGGAAAGACTTGCGGCCTACGGTTATCATAATATCGAAGTTCGTACCGGCGACGGATACCTCGGGTGGCCGGAACACGGTCCCTATGACGGCATCGTCGTTACCGCGGCCGCGCCTCATATCCCGCAGCCTTTGATCGATCAATTACGGAATGGCGCGCGCTTGGTGATTCCAGTTGGTCTTCCCTTTAATTATCAGGAATTGCTGGTCATAGAAAAAGACTCTCAAGGTAAAATCGATTCGCGTACGGTTTTGGGGGTTAGTTTTGTGCCCTTTACCGGTAAGCATATGGAATCGGCCCATCATCAATGGAGTCCGTAAACGATGCATCAAGCCGATTCTTCTCCAATACGACTCAAGCAAGGCGATGCGTTGATTGTGGTCGATGTTCAGAAAGATTTCTTGCCGGGCGGGGCGTTGGCGGTCGCTGGCGGTGATAAAATCATTCCGGTCGTCAATGCCTATATCGAGCGATTCATACGCAGTCACTTGCCGGTTTTCGTGACACGCGACTGGCATCCTAGCCATCATTGTTCATTCGCCGCGCAAGGTGGTCCTTGGCCGGTCCATTGCGTCGCCGGTTCGAAAGGCGCAGAGTTTGCCCCCAGCTTGTTACTCCCGGATACTGTCGTCCTTGTCTCCACAGGAGATACGGCTGAGGCGGAAGGCTACTCGGCATTTGAAAATCCGAAACTCGAAAGTCGATTAAATAACGCTTCGATACAGCGGTTGTTTGTGTGCGGCATCGCAACCGATTATTGCGTGTTGCAGACGGTTCGCGATGCGCTTAGGCTCGATTACCAGGTGTTTTTATTACACGATGCGCTGGCGGCAGTAAATATCCATCCTCAGGATGGGCTTGAAGCCGAACGAATAATGGCGGACGAAGGCGCCCATCTTATTACATTGGACGACTTGTCATGATTGCTAGCGACGCTTTATTGACCGACCTTTACCAATTGACGATGCTGCAAGGCTATTATCGGCACGCGATGACAGAGACCGCGGTGTTCGAGTTTTTTGTACGCAAGCTGCCGAAGAATCGAAGCTTTTTGGTTGCGGCAGGCCTGGAGCAAGTCCTCGATTTTCTCGAAAATCTGCGTTTTAGCGAAGCCGAAATCGATTGGCTTAGCACAACAGGACATTTCAAATCGGATTTTATCGATTATCTGGCCGGTTTGACCTTTACCGGGGATGTCGATGCGATGCCGGAAGGTACCGTGTTTTTTCCGAATGAACCGATTCTGAGAATTATTGCGCCGTTTCCCGAAGCACAATTGGTCGAGAGTCGTGTTATCAACTTGTTGCATTTTCAAACACTGATTGCATCGAAGGCCGCGCGTTCGGTTTTGATGGCTGGAGATAAGCTATTGGTCGATTTCGGTTTTCGGCGCGCGCATGGCGCCGAGGCCGGCGTTTTGGCGGCAAGAGCGAGTTATTTGGCCGGATTTAGCGGTACGGCAACGGTTTGCGCCGGCCGCGAATTCGGCATACCCCTTTACGGTACGATGGCGCATTCGTTCGTGCAGGCACACGACGACGAAAGCGAAGCCTTTCTCCGCTTTGCCGAAGCCAATCCTGATAATGTCGTATTATTGATCGATACCTACGATACCGAGGCCGGCGCGCAAAAAGTCGTTGCTCTCGCGCCCAAATTACAAGCGGCCGGCATAAGGATCAAGGGTGTGCGCTTAGATAGCGGCGATCTTGCCGAGCATGCGCATAACGTCAGGAGAATACTCGATGACGGCGGTTTGCGAAAAGTCACGATTTTTGCAAGCGGCGGCATCGACGAATATCAACTCGAAGCTTTTCGTTCGCGGCAAGCGCCGATCGACGGATACGGCATCGGCACGTATCTGGATACCTCGGCGGATGCCCCTTACATGGATTGTGCGTATAAATTGCAGGAATATGCCGGCGTGCCGAGACGCAAACGCTCTGAAGGCAAGGCGACTTGGCCGGGGCGAAAACAAGTGTATCGCCGCTTCGATCTTGACGGAATCATGATCGGCGATACAATCGCTGTAGACGATGAAATTTGCGACGGTAAACCGTTATTGCAGGCAGTAATGCAAAACGGTCGCCAGATTACCGGAATGCAGCGGCCGCTTGAGCGTATTCGACTCGAAACGCAAGACCAACTGCATACGCTGCCCGGTAAATTGAAGCTATTGACGCGCGAAGAAAATTATCCGGTCGTTATTTCAGATGCTCTCAAGCATCTTGCGCAACGTGTCGACGAAGGTTATTCATAAAGGTTATTTTTAACAATGAGCTCGCATGGTCAATCGCCTAATCCGCAAGGCAAAGGATTGCTCCCTGTGCTTGACGCTTTATATAGCGTTACCAGAGGTCTTAATGTCCCGGCCAAGCCTTTAAACCGGATTGCCGATGAGCTATTTACCTCGTTATTCGTGTTGAGTAGCGCCATTAAATTCAAACCAGTGCTTGGTCAATGTTATTGGCTTTATCGTAAGCCGGACGGCTACCGCTTATCATTGATCGCGCCGGAGCAATGGCCGGAGGCACAATCAGGGCTCTATGTCGGGCAATGCGAATTACAAAACGACCTGACTTGGTCGCTGGAGTTATCAGAGGGTTGTCTCGGTAATTCGGTTTTGATGGTCGAAATAGCAAGGCAACGCGAAGATTTCGACCGACAATTGCAAGTAGTTGACTGCATTGAGGATGCCTTGCCCACCTATAGCGAAACCTTGCCGTTTTATGCCCGGGTATTGGCTTCGGGGTTGGCCTGTTCGCTCGGGCAATCGATGTATAAACGCGGAATCACCGGCTTAAGTTACAATCAAATACAACGGCGCGAGATAGCAAATCTTTAAGTACTAAAAGGCGTTTTGGGCAGGTTAATAATGAATCCATTTCAACAGTTTATTAATTGTTTTCGTTGTTTGTAGGATATTGCAAGGCGGAGAGATTAAAGCCAAGGCCGCGTTGGCTTTGTTTTTTCGCGGCCTCGGCAAACAATGGAGTCGAGTTTCATAAGCGATAATGGTCAGGCCGGTTCAATTAACAACGGAAATTAGCGCTTAACCTGTCATAGGTTAAGGACGGCAATAGAGCGTTGTCTATTACTTCGATTATTTCTTCGCAGCCGATGATTTCATTGTCGTTTTCGAGAATATGATGGGCTAGTCGATTGATGGCATACCAATGGCTAGGGTCCTCGACAAAGCGGAATGCGGCCAAAAAAAGCTCGTTTAATTTTTTGCTACGTTTATCTTGAGTTGCTATTAAAGCTTCCAAATATTCGTCAACTCTTTCGAGATCGGAAGTGCCGCCATAATATCTCAGAGCTTCGACATTGACTAGGCGAGGATTGAAGGTTTCATTATCGCGTTCCGCGACATATTTCGCTTCAGCCAGTGGGCCGGCCAACAGATTGATGATGTCGGCTTCATAAGCTAGCTGATAGGCGTGACTTTCGTGATCGGAAAAATAGCCGCTGCTTTCGATTACCGAGAGAGGCAGGCTGTGAATCAGATTTCCACCCTCGACGGTAGCAACCCAATTAGAATGCGGTAGCTTTTTTAGACGGTCGGTTTCGGGTGTTGAGGCGCACAGGCCGCCGAATGTTATTTGGAAGTAAACAGGCGGTAGATTTTTTTGTCGGTTACACAAATAAATTGCCGCGGCATGCCCGGCTTCATGAAATGCGGTTTGTTGGACAAGTTGTCGGTGTTTTAATGGTATCGGTTCGTCTATTTGGTAATTTCGTTTCATGGTAATCCCCGAGTGGAAAGAATGCGATAACGCTATCGCATCATTGAGGAGTATCTTGAATAAGCTGAGGCGTTAAGAAGCGTATTTCAAGAGCCGGGGTCATTGTATTAGTACTAAGGTGCTAATTGAATGTGTCATATTGCCGCGCGACAATATGTCGCAGTTTTTGGCAAGGCTTTTGCTGATTTTTATTGGTTTGTCTAGCGTTTAGTCAAACTATCGTTCGCTGAGGTGTGATATTTTACGATGTTAATTTGTCTACAGGCATTGTAAATAAAGGAAGTTCACATAGCGAAGGATTGCAACAGCGTTGCTCTAGATCATTTGTTGACTGCAAACGATTGGGTGAGGGGTGTGTGGCATTTCACGCAAAATGCGGCAAATGCCCTAGTTTTTCAACTCGGCTGACTGCTGTTTGCTTGGGTCTCGGCACTAAATATACCTATCGCACTTCAAATTTCGGTATTAGCGTATGGAGGCGTCGGGGTGTTCGGTAAAGGCTTTGGGGCAGCATGGATTCTGTCATAGAGCCTACATGGACGTATTCACGGCGTCCTTTGATGGGCACCCCGACGCCGAAATTTGACTAGCAAAGGTTATATGTGGCAATTAATCGGATACAATTTGAATTGCCGTGCTTCGGCATGTCTAAGGTTAAAGTAAAAACTTTCCAAACGTCTATAAATCAAGTATCTATCTATCTATCTATCTATATCTATCGATGCGGTCATTTCAAATGAGTTACTGTGCATTTGCGGGTCTATTTTCGCTAAACCCTAGTCGATATCAGTGACCGACTCTTTGTCTGCCTTTCATCCGGTCGTGGCCGACTGGTTTATCGAGCGTTTCGGACAGCCGTCGGAAGCCCAAGTTCGTGCTTGGCCGGCGATTCAAAGCGGGGCGTCTACATTAATCGCCGCGCCGACAGGCTCCGGTAAAACCTTGGCCGCTTTTTTGGCCGTGATCGATCAATTGGTTAAGCAGGGTATCGAAGCGCCGTTGCCCGATGAAACGCGAATTTTATATATATCGCCGCTCAAGGCCTTATCGAACGACATTCATAAAAATCTGGAAGAACCGTTGACCGGTATCGGCATGGCGCTGCTCGAAGCGGCTTTGCCGGATATCGTGATCCGTGCCCAGGTCCGCACCGGCGATACCTCGCAAGCCGAACGCGCGACAATGAAACGTTTCCCGCCTCATATCCTGGTCACGACTCCGGAATCATTATATTTGTTGCTGACTTCGGAATCTGGCCGCGAGATGCTGAAATCGGTGCGTAGCGTCATCGTCGACGAGATACATGCCTTGGCTGGCAACAAACGCGGCGCACATCTCATGCTGTCACTGGAAAGGTTGACGCAGTTGACCGAAACAGAACCGGTCCGCATCGGTTTATCGGCAACGCAAAAACCGCTCGACGGCATCGCCCGTTATTTAATCGGCAACCGTGCCGAGCCTTGCACGATTATCGATACCGGCCATGTCCGTCGCCGCGATCTCCAAATCGAAGTGACCGGCTCGCCGCTCGAAGCAGTCATGGCCGGCGAAGTGTGGACCGAAATCTATGACCGTCTCGAACAATTGATCGTCGAACACAGCACCACGCTGATTTTCGTCAACACGCGGCGCCAAGCGGAACGCGTAGCAGCCGCGCTAGCCGAGCGGATCGGCGAAGAAGCCGTCACCTCGCATCACGGCAGTCTCGCGAAAGAGCATCGCCTGAATGCCGAACAACGTCTCAAACAAGGCCGGTTGAGAGCACTGGTCGCGACCGCCTCACTTGAACTCGGTATCGATATCGGCGATGTCGATCTGGTTTGTCAGTTGGGCTCGCCGCATTCGATATCGGCGTTTCTGCAGCGGGTCGGCCGTTCGGGTCACCGTTTGGGGGCTACGCCGAAAGGCCGATTGTTTCCGTTGTCGCGGGACGATTTGCTCGAATGCAGCGCTTTACTCTATGCGGTCGGACAGGATTTACTCGATACGATACTGATCCCCAAGCATCCCTTGGATGTTTTGGCCCAACAAATTGTCGCCGAAGTCGCTTGCCGCGAATGGCGCGAAACCGAACTGTATCAGGCTTTTCGCAGTGCCTGGCCGTACCGGGAATTGACCGAGATGCAATTTAGCGCAGTGGTCAAAATGCTCGCCGACGGATTTCATACGCGGCGCGGTCGGCGGGGCGCCTATCTGCACAGGGATGCCGTACACGGCATGCTGAGGCCCCGCAAAGGCGCGCGTTTGACCGCGTTGCTGAACGGCGGGGCGATACCGGATCTGTTCGATTACGACGTTATATTGCAGCCGGAAGGCCTTTTCGTCGGAACACTCAACGAAGACTTTGCATTCGAAAGCCTCCCAGGCGATATTTTTCAACTCGGCAATAATTCCTACCGATTGCTCAAGGTCGAGCAAGGCAAGGTCCATGTCGAGGACGCACATGGCCAGCCTCCGAATATTCCGTTTTGGTTCGGCGAAGCGCCGGGTCGCAGTAACGAATTATCCGAAGCGGTCTCAAGATTATCCGCAATGATCGACAGTCTTCTCGAACAAGGCGAGGGCGCGGCCTATCGTTATCTGATCGATTTAGCCTTGCCGCATGTCGCCGCCGAGCAGTTATCACAATATTTAGCTGCAGCTAAGGCTGCCTTGACGGTGTTACCGACACTCGAAACGATCGTGTTCGAACGCTTCTTCGACGAAACGCAAGACATGCATTTCGTGATTCATTCGCCTTACGGATCGAGGATCAACCGGGCTTGGGGACTGGCTCTCCGCAAACGCTTCTGCCGCAAATTCAATTTCGAATTACAGGCCGCCGCCAGCGAAGACAATATCGTTTTATCGCTCGGGCCGACGCACAGTTTTCCGCTTGTGGAACCGGCCGGCTATTTGAAAGCTTCGACCGTAAAAGAAGTCTTGGTTCAGGCCTTGTTGGCCGCGCCGATGTTTCCGACCCGTTGGCGCTGGGTGACCAATACCGCTCTCGCGGTGCCGCGTAACCGGGCCGGCAAAAGAGTTCCCGCACAATTTCAACGCAACAATGCCGAGGATTTGATCGCGGTGATTTTTCCCGATCAATTGGCTTGTTTCGAAAACATCGCCGGCGACCGCGAAATTCCCGATCACCCTCTGGTCAATCAAGCCTTGTGGGATTGTCTGCACGAATTGATGGACATCGACGGGCTCGAAGCGCTGTTGGATGGTATAGAAAGCGGGCGGATCAAAGTTGTCGCGCGGGATTTGAGCGCGCCGTCGCCGATGGCGCAGGAAATTCTGAATGCACGGCCTTACGCTTTTTTGGACGACGCGCCGGCCGAGGAAAGAAGGACCTTGGCGATTCAACAACGCCGCTTTGCTAACGCCGAAGAAGCCGCCGAAATCGGCAGGCTCGATCCGGCCGCGATCGAGCGCGTCCGGCTTGAAGCCTGGCCCGAAGCAAACACCGCCGACGAATTGCACGATGCGATGGTCGTGTTGAGTTTTATCGCTGAAAAAGAATGCACGCGCGAACAATACACTTTGTTCGAGCAACTGCAGCAGACCGGACGAGCGGCATTACTGGTGCTGCCGAACGGAAACCGCATTCTAACGGCCGCCGAACGCTTGCATGAGTTGCAGTTGCTGTTTCCGGGAATAGCGGTGCAGCCGACGATAGAAGCCGTGGACGCCGATCCCGAATTGACGGAGGATGCCGCGTTGCAAAACATCCTGCGTAGCCGATTGGAAGGTTTGGGCCCGGTTACGGCGAACAGTTTGGCCGATTCGCTGGGGCTATCGGCGCCACAGGTCGAACAGGCGCTTGCCGTATTGGAACAGCAAGGTTTTGCGATACAAGGCCGGTTCAGTCCCGATGCCGCGCAGACCGAATGGTGCGAGCGCGGACTGTTGGCTCGGATTCATCGCTACACGCTCAAACAATTACGCAACGAGATACAGCCGGTCGCGCAAGCCGACTTCATGCGCTTTCTGTTTCACTGGCACGGCCTGGACGAACCGCGAGAGGGCGAGGCGGCCTTGGAAAAAGTTTTGCTGCAATTGGAAGGCTGCAATTTGCCCGCCGCGGCATGGGAAGGCGATGTGCTGCCGAAACGCTTGAAACCCTATTTTGCATCGCAATTGGATACTTGCTGCAGCACCGGACGTTTCGTTTGGCTGCGACTGAAATTTAAAAGTGCCGCCAAAACGCCGAGGCCGGCCGGTAAAAGTACATCAATCGCGTTGCTCCCGAGAGCTCGTCTTTCCTCTTGGCGCGTCTATGCGCCCTTGCCGGATCATGACGCGATCGAGCTATCGAGCGGCGCGCAAAAAGTCCACGCGGTTTTGAAAAATTGGGGCGCCAGTTTTTTTCAGGAAATCAGCGATGAAACCGGTTTGTTGAATGCGCAATTATTTGAGGCGCTTGGCGAATTGGTCGCCGCAGGATTGATTACCGCCGACAGCTTTCAAGGCCTTCGAACGTTGATTCAAAGTAGCGCGATTCGGCAGCGCCGCAGCCGGCGTTATCCCGCGCACGATACCTCGGCGACAGCCGGCAGGTGGTCTTTGTTGCGGCCGGTGCAAGCCAGTGCGGATGCTTACGAGCCGGTCGAGCATATTGCGCGCGTTTTATTGAATCGCTACGGCGTGGTCTTCCGCAAATTACTCGATAACGAAGAAGGCATTCCTTCTTGGCGCGATTTGCTCTATGTCTATCGTCGTCTAGAAGCGCGCGGCGAAGTGCGCGGCGGCCGTTTCGTGCAAGGCCTGGCCGGCGAACACTTTGCTTTGCCGCAAGCGGTTTCGATGCTCCGAGATAGCCGCAAACAAGCGAAAACCGGCGAGTTGATAGCGATTAGTACCGTCGATCCGCTCAATTTGACCGGCATTATCGGTAGCGGCGACAGGGTTGGACCGCAGTCGGCCAATCGTTTGCTTTACCGAGACGGCGTATTGCTGGCGTCGTCGAAAAAAAACGACGTGGTTTTTGTCGAGACGGTTGAACCGGAGCAAGAATGGCAGTATAAAACCGCCTTACTGCGGAAATAAAAGATAGAACGAAAATTCAGAGTAAGTGTCTCTTTGGCTTCAGGCCCTTTTTTGCCTGTGCCCAGTCGATATTTATCTAACCGTTCAGGAGGTTGCGATGTCCGAGCAAGAAATCGATCTCTTTTTTCAGGAAATGGCCGATGTGGTTCCTCTGAAAGCACCCGTCAAAACCATTGTGAAAACCGCCCAGTCGGCAACACCCGGTCAGCAATACCGCAGGCAACAAGCGCAATATTCGAAAGAAGACATCAACGGCCCCCTATCGCTGGTACTCAGAAAACCACTGCCTGCCGATGCGTGGATTACCTACAAGCGCGATGGCATACAAGACGGCGTCTATAAAAATCTTAGACTCGGCAAATATCCGCTGGAAGCGACCTTGAATCTGTTCCGCAAAACGCCCTCCGAAGCCCGGGACGAATTACTGCAATTCGTGCACGAATGCCAAGACTGCAACATCCGTAGCGTTTTGCTCGTTTTCGGGCGAGGACGAAACACCGACGCCACATTGAAAAGTTATTTGGCGCAATGGTTGCCCGAAATGGAACAAGTACAAGCCAGCCACACCGCACTGAAACAACATGGCGGCGTCGCGGCCGTCTATGTGCTGTTGCGCAAGAGCGAACAGCGCCGAAGCGAAAACCGCGAACGCCACGCCGCGCGTTTAGGCGGGTAGTTACGCAAGTTCAACCGTGAAGCACATGAAGTATTTTATGAGATTACCTAAATATGCCAGCTAATTTTTCGGGTGAGTGAAAATTCTACACAAACGAATGACAAGCTATTGAATTAAAGTTTTATTTTTCCAAACGCGCCAAAATTTTTCGCGAAAGCTGAAATGGGGGCCGTCCGATTTCAGCAGCGAAAAATGACTTGGCGATTATTGCCTTCGGCGGCCCCGATTCGCCCTGCGTCCGTGCCAATACGCCGCATCATCGTATACTCGATGCGGATCCGTAGCACTCCCACAAATGGCTTTACACCGTGTCGCGATGCCTTGTGTTTTGCCTCCGCCTGCGCTATTCGCGCAGACTCCGGCAAAACACCCGGCGCTAAGGCTATCGGGGACTAAAAATCTTCACTTCGCTAACGCTCCGTTTCCAAGATTTTCAGCGATGGTCAATGCTTTTTATGGATTGAAACCTTTTTCCTTGACTCTAACCCAGGCGCCGGATTCCAGATGCAGCAGAAAGAGCTTGCCGATGTAATAGACAAGCAAACCCGAGACGGCAGGGCGTAGTAACAGCGAGCCGGTCGATATGGAAATGGGGGTGTAGCCTTTGACGTATTTGATTAGATAATGGCTAATCCAGTCATAATGGGCTCCGCCGAGTATCGCCGTGACGGTGATTTTGATTTGATGATCGGAAAAGGACAGGCCGTAAATTTTGCAGAGGTCGTCCATTAGTTTTGCCAGTAAGCCGCCGACTGCAATTTGGCCGGCTAGGGGACCGGGAATAAAGCCTATGCCGCTTGCGATCAAGGTATATTTATTGAGTACCCGTTGCGCCTTTGCTTTTTTTGCAGAGCGTTTTTTTCGGCGGGGGAGTTGGTTAGGTTTGTAAAGTGGAATTTTTTCGTTATCGGGAGTGTATTTTGCAGCCATTGTTTGTTCCTTCCGGGCTCGTTTTTTCAGCGACCTTGTTTTTCAGAGGCTCTTAAGCAGTGAAGAGTCTTTTGATGTCCTTTTTAACAGTTAACGCCAATGCTCTGCAACTTTGTAGATAAACGGCAGCAATTCCCAGTTTGAGCAGTTTCGCCGATTTTAGGGTGTGGGGTATGCCTGTCGAGGAACGCCGTAAACCCATCCATGGGGGCTTGCCGACATCCTCGCCAAGCATACCCCACACCCTTTTTGATCTCCAAATTGGGAATTGCTGAGATAAACGGAATCGGATTTGCCCGCCAAAAATGACGGCGTGTTGGGATCTGAATTGTCTGCGCCGAGCTTCGGCAAATTGTGGGAGCGCCTCTATGATCGCGACGGTCTAAATGTTCGCAGTAAGAAGCGGCATCCCCCAATTTTTAACGAATGGCGTTAAGCACTAAGCGCTAAGGCGCCTTTGTCCTGAGCGTCCTTGTTGCGGGCGGCCTGAGCCGGAATTTGCTCCGTTACCGCGGCGCGGTTTACTACGAGCGGGCTTCGCTGCTTGGCGCTCATTTGGCTTGCCGTTGTTGCGTTGACCGTTATTTCGGGCATCATTCCCGGCGCGAGGCGAGCGCTGCTGGCGTTGTTTGAAGACCGGTTCGGGTTTGATGGTCGGGTCAGGTTGGAAGCCTTCGATTTCGATTTTGTTAATGTCTCGTTTGATCAATCGTTCGATGTCGCGCAGAAAATCGTGTTCGTCGACGCAGACTAGCGATATGGCTTCTCCGGCATTGCCCGCTCGACCGGTACGGCCGATGCGATGAACATAATCTTCCGGAATATTGGGAAGTTCGTAATTGACGACATGCGGTAATTGGTCGATATCCAATCCGCGCGCTGCGATGTCTGTTGCAACCAAGGCACGTACCGCACCGCTTTTGAAGTCGGCCAATGCTTTTGTCCTTGCGGCTTGACTCTTATTGCCGTGAATAGCGGCCGAGCCGATTCCGTCGCGTTCTAGTTTTTCGGCGAGTTTGTTGGCGCCGTGTTTGGTACGCGTGAAGACCAACACCTGACGCCAGTCCTGGCTGCCGATTAGATGCGACAAGAGTTCTTGTTTACGGTTGCGGTCGACCGGATGAACCGTCTGAGCTACGGTTTCGACGGTCGTATTACGACGCGCGACTTCGATTTGCTCCGGTTTATGCAACAAGCTGTTAGCTAGTTGACGGATTTCATCGGAGAACGTTGCCGAAAAGAGTAGGTTTTGTCGGCCATCGTGACCGTTTGGCGGAAGCAACGCAAGAATTTTACGGATATCGCGAATAAAGCCCATGTCGAGCATGCGATCGGCTTCATCGAGTACAAGTATTTCCAATTGCGATAAATCAACAGTTTTCTGTGCTATATGATCGAGCAGACGACCCGGCGTCGCGATTAGGATATCCACGCCACGACGCAATTGCGCGATTTGCGGGTTGATACTGAGGCCGCCGAAGACTACCGCCGATTTTAGCGGTAAATATTTTCCGTAAGTATCGACGCTTTCGCCGACTTGAGCGGCGAGTTCGCGCGTAGGCGTTAGGATCAGTGCTCTTACCGCACGTCGATTACTTTTGGGTTTTTGGGTGTGCAGCAGGTGCAGCAAAGGTAATGTGAACCCCGCGGTTTTGCCGGTACCGGTTTGTGCACCGGCCAGAACGTCACGACCGTTGAGAATTGCGGGTATCGCTTGACGTTGAACAGGTGTTGGCGTGCTGTAGCCTTGTTCTGAGACAGCACGGACTAATTCGGCTGCTAGGCCGAGTTCGGAAAATAACATATTGGAAAATGCTCCTGGAATGGCCTACCCGGGAATGCCCTGGGTCAGTCTAGGCGGGATTCGCATAAAGTGAAGAAAATCGAAGTGTACCGGGGAGGTGACCGCGAGGTACGGCGCAGACTGAAGTGCGCCGGAATTAGCGGCATTGTAACAGACCTGTTGTTATTAAGCCGTTTTATTTAGGGTTATTTTTTGCTTGGGCGCTTTTTGTGTGGTGTCGGTTGAAATTATTGGGTGTCCGGTTTATCAGAAACTCTACTCATCGTAGATGAAAATTCGGCCTCGGGGTGCCCGTCAAAGGACGCCGTAAATACGTCCATGTAGGCTCTATGCCAGCTCCATGCTGCCGACATCCTCGCCAAGCACACCCCACACCCTTTTTGATCCCCAAATTGGGAATTGCTGGAGTTTTTTCCTAAGTTTCCCTAGAAAGAGTGAACAACATATAATGCTCAGCTGAATGCATCCATTTTATTTTATACCCTTTGAGTCATGACAACCGGCAATCTCTATATCATTTCCGCACCTTCTGGAGCTGGTAAAACCAGTTTGGTTAAACAGTTAACGGAGGAGCTCGACAAATTGACCGTTTCGATTTCCCATACGACGAGGCAACAACGTCCCGGAGAAGTCGACGGGCAGGATTATTTTTTTGTTTCGGTCGACGAGTTTAAGACAATGCTTTCCGAGCAGGCATTTCTTGAACATGCTCAGGTGTTCGATAACTATTATGGAACCGCTCGTCGGACCGTTGAGGAAAGTCTTAATCAAGGGATCGATGTGATACTCGAAATCGATTGGCAAGGGGCGCAACAAATTAAAAAAATACTGCCGGATTGTATTGCTATTTTTAT
Source organism: Methylotuvimicrobium buryatense (assembly GCF_005931095.1). Lineage (GTDB taxonomy): Bacteria > Pseudomonadota > Gammaproteobacteria > Methylococcales > Methylomonadaceae > Methylotuvimicrobium > Methylotuvimicrobium buryatense. Next base: position 505,673 of record NZ_CP035467.1, read on the forward strand.
TTTACCTCCTTCGGTTAGCGTATTGGAGCAGCGCTTGCGTAATCGAGGACAGGATAGCGAAGAAACAATAGCTCGGCGCATGCGCGATGCGGTGACGGAAATGAGCCATTACGGCGAATACGATTATTTGATTGTCAATGATGTATTCGAATGCGCACTGAATTCGTTAATAAGTATCGTCGTTTCACATCGTTTCCATATCGATAAACAAAAGGAAGCATTGCAGAGTCTGTTACAGGAGCTATTGAGCCGGGAGTAAAAAATGATAAGCCCCGGATGAATTGCCGGAAACCTTTTGTAAGTTGACAGTTATGGTTCAAATGGCATTTCTGCGACTTCCAGTGTTTTGCGGCGCCTATCGCCTTTTCTTCGGTCTGCAAATGTAATATCGGAATGGTTTTTTCTGATCCGAGGATCGTTTTGCCAGCAACGGTGAAAATACTCGCGCACGATAATCATTTTGCCGTTAATCGGTTGTTTGTTGAGTTGTTTTATCGCTCTTGCTCCGGCCGAATCGGGTTCGATTCTGACTAGCCCGTGATATTCATTGGTATTGCGAGTACTGTCTCTTATTTGTAATATTTTTATCGTGTTAATGTAGCCTTTTTTGGCAAAAAATCTCCCGTTAAGTGCCGGCTCGATGAATGATTTTATTTCAAATTTGTTGGTGTCAGACGGAATTCTTCTCATAAAAATAATCATGACAGTACCACGTGTTATTTGTTATTTTGAAACGATTCAATTATTTAATAGTGTATTTCAAACATTTGAAATAATTATACCTTTCGCACTTCAAATTTCGGCAATACCAGAGGAGGCGTCGGGGTGTTCGACAAAGGCTTTGCCAGCATGGAGCTGGCATAGAGCCTACAGGGACGTATTCACGGCGTCCTTTGACGGACACCCCGGCGCCGAATTTTGATATACGATGAGTATAAGTAAGGAATACGCACAAAATAACTTATACAAGTAGTAGGCTTTGTGGCGGTTTGGTGACTCGCTTGACAGGACGCCGTGAATACATCCATGTAGGCTTGGCGTCCTGTCAAGCGAGCCACCAACCCCCTTCCAAAACAGTTGTCTAAGTTATTTCATGCTCGTTCCTAAGTAATATTTACGGCTACTACCTTTAGCGATTTGGGAGCGTTAGCTTTTAACCGCAAATTAACACCATTACTACTTACCTGCAACTGTGTTATGGGGCTACGAAAGCAGAAAAAATATCTATCAACTAAGATTGGCTATCGCCCCTTTGGTTTGTTTCCTTTGTTTTGCTCTTTCAGAGCGTCGAATATTTATTTTTTTTCGGTGTAAAGACACATGCATGAGATAGCGTCTCGGTTTACGCAATCGGTTATCACCCAAATCAGCGATTTGGGTAACGGTCTAATCAACGATACTTTTTTAATCGATACGGTATCCGGGCGTTTTGTTTTGCAACGGATCAATCCCCGGGTTTTTGCCGAGCCTAAGTTGATCATGGCCAACTTGAGCGAACTGAATAACTATATAACGCAAGAAGCTGAATCCGACCTTAAGCTGCGTATTCCTGCCATCGTCAAAACAATTTCCGGAGAATCTTATTATCAAGATGAGCGAGGCGAGATCTGGCGAGCGCTGCAATATCTCGAAAATACAATTAGTTTCGAAACGGTCGACGATATCAAGCAAGCCGAGCAAGCAGGATTTGCGTTAGGCTATTTTCATCGTTTAGCCGGTGGATTGAGTGTCGAACGTTTGCACGATACCTTGCCCGGTTTTCATATCGCGCCGGATTATTTACGGCAATATCGACAAGTTCGTCAGAAGGCGGCAATTCAAGATTCATCAGCGGTTCGGTATTGCGCTGATTTTATCGATAGACGACAAGCGTTGTCGGAAGTGTTGGAATATGCAAAGCAAAGGGGAATATTGGCCGTGCGTGTGATTCATGGCGACCCTAAGTTGAATAATTTTTTGTTCGACCGCAATACGCATCGGGTTGTCAGTCTAATCGATTTGGATACCGTCAAGCCCGGCCTGGTTCATTACGACATCGGCGATTGCATCCGCTCGTTATGTCATATCGAAAGCTCCGACGAATTCGATACGGCTATTTGCGAAGCGGTGTTAACGCATTACTTGGCCGAAACGCATGCGTTTTTTACCGAACGCGACTATCGCTATCTTTATCCGGCGATACGGCTGATTCCATTCGAATTGGGTTTGCGGTTTTTTACCGACTATTTGTCTGGCGATGTTTATTTTAAAGTTTCCGAGCCGAAACAAAATCTATGGCGGGCTGTAGCTCAATTCAGATTTTGCGAGAGCATTGAACGGCGGAAGACATCTATCGAACAAATCATAGAAAAACTAGCTCCGCCCGCTTTGAAATTTCAAGTGCGAAAATGATATTTATGAAATAATTCGCGGCTTTAAATCATCTTACCGAAGTAGCATGCTGCGACTGACCGAACTGAAATTGCCGCTCGATCATCAACCGGACCAACTGAAAACCGCGATTCTCGAAAAATTAGTCATTAAACCTTCCGAGCTACTGAAATTTACGATATTCAAACGGAGTTTCGATGCCCGCAAGCGTGGCGCGATCATGCTGATTTATTCGGTGGATGTCGAAACCACGAAAGAAGCGGAAATTATGCAACGTTTAGCCAAGGATCCGCAGGTTCGTCCGACGCCGGATATGGCTTATCGCTTTGTTGCGAAGGCGCCCGAAGGTCTGATCAAGCAGCCGGTTGTCATCGGTACCGGGCCTTGCGGCTTGTTTGCCGGTTTGGTTTTGGCGCAAATGGGATTTCGTCCGATTATTTTGGAGAGAGGCAAAGCGGTGCGTGAACGGACTGTCGATACTTTCGGGTTGTGGCGTAAGCGAGATTTTAACCCGGAGTCGAATGTGCAGTTCGGTGAAGGCGGTGCCGGTACATTTTCAGACGGCAAACTCTATAGCCAAATCAAGGATCCGGGCTATCGAGGTCGTAAAGTTTTGACCGAGTTCGTCAAGGCTGGAGCGCCGCCTGAAATACTCTATGTCAATAAACCGCATATCGGTACGTTTCGGTTGGTTTCAATGGTTGAATCGATGCGCGCCGAGATCGAATCCTTGGGCGGTCAAATTCGCTTTCAAAGCCGGGTCGAGGATATCGAAATTGACAATGGACAAGTCAAAGGCGTAGTGCTTGCCGGGGGTGGGCGTATCGATACCGAGCATGTCGTGTTGGCGGTCGGCCACAGTGCGCGGGATACTTTTAGCATGCTATATCGACGGGGTTTCTATATCGAGGCCAAGCCGTTTTCGATCGGTTTTCGTATCGAACATCCTCAATCGATGATCGATCAATGCAGGTTCGGGCCGCAGGCCGGACATCCTCTATTGGGTGCGGCCGATTACAAATTAGTGCATCATTGCCGTAACGGTCGCGCAGTATATAGTTTTTGCATGTGCCCGGGCGGTACGGTGGTCGCGGCGACTTCGGAGCCCGGTCATGTCGTGACCAACGGCATGAGCCAATATTCGCGCAACGAACGAAACGCCAATAGTGCGATCGTCGTCGATGTCGATCCGACCGATTTTCCCGGGGGCCCTTTGGCCGGGATTGAGTTTCAACGCCGATGGGAGCGAAAAGCTTTTGAATTGGGTGGCGGTAATTACGATGCGCCGGGGCAATTAGTCGGCGATTTTTTGGCGGGTCGGTCTTCCACCTGTTTAGGTTCGGTATTGCCGTCTTATACGCCGGGATTGAATTTATGCGATCTAGCCTCGGCGTTGCCGGATTTTGCGATCGAGGCGATCAGAGAAGCGTTGCCGGCATTCGACAAACAAATCAAAGGTTTTGCAATGCATGATGCGGTATTGACCGGTGTCGAAACAAGAACGTCTTCGCCGATCCGTATCAAGCGTGATGTCGACTTCCAAAGCCTAAATACCAAAGGCTTGTTTCCTGCCGGAGAAGGTGCCGGCTATGCCGGCGGCATTCTTTCCGCGGCTGTCGATGGTATCAAGGTAGCGGAAGCGGTCGCTCTGGCAATCGTTAATCCTTAACGGCTTCAGTTTTGCATGCGGTTGTTTTTTTGCTGTTCCTGACGACGCCTCGGATGACAAATAATGTTAATAAAATGAAGCCATAAAACAAAGGTCGGGTCAGATCGGCTTTTACAGTCAAGGCGAAATGCAAAATAGCGAGTAAGCCGATCACATAGACTGCGCTGTGCAGTTTTTTCCAGTTTTTCCCGAGTTTTCTCATCATGTTATTGGTTGATGTAACGGTCAACGGGACGAGCAGTAGATAAGCCAATAAACCCACCATTACAGTGGGACTGGTATAGAGATCTTCAATGATTAGAGCAAAACTGAATGAATGTTCGAAACCGATAAAGATGAGAAAATGCACCGAGCAATAGAAAAAAGTGAACAAAGCAACGACGCGTCTGTATTTTTGCAGGCCAGGTTGTTTGAAAATCATCTTAGCCGGCGTAAATGCCAGCGTAATCAGCAGAAATCTTAACGACCAGATGCCGCTTTCTTGAGCCAAAGCTTCGACCGGGTTAGGGCCGAGCGAGTCGGTCAAGGCATTCCATAGCATCAGCAAAAAAGGAATCAGAGCGATTATAAAAATGGCGCATTTTATTTCGAAGGTCGATAACTTGTTCATCCGACCGCCGATTTCGGATATCCGTGATTATTCATGGGGGCAATCACCGGTTGATTTTTGTTTTATTTTGAGCCAATCTTAACCGTGGCTTAAAAATTAACTTACCACTTTATCGAGATAAGACAACAGTTATCCCGTTCATTTAACCGATATAGCTATCCACGCCGGAAAGCAATAGGTCGTATTGCATCTCGGTCGTTTCCTTGATCAAGTATGCCGGCACGCCTTTGACGATGTTGCCGGGGTTACCGACCCAGCCTACCGCATCCGAGGGGCCAAGGCTCAATACATAGCCGATGTCGCGGTGCATGTAAGGCAAACAAAAACGGGTCAATCCGGCTTCCAGCAGAATGTTTTTAGCGGCGGCGCGGCCTTTGCGTAAAGCCGATTGAGCCGTCATCGAGTTCGACCCCATCATGTCGTAATGCGAACAATCGCCGGCGGTAAAAATCCGCGTCAATGTTTGCTTGCCTAAACGGATTTGTCCTGAACTGTTTGCATGCCATAGCGGTTGCGGTTTTTTTCCGGTGAGCAGCAAGGTTAGCTGCGAATCCGGAATATTATGACGTTCGCCCTGTTTATGCACCAGATACGCCATTTGTTCGGCGCTACTTTCAAAATGCCACTCCGGCATGAATGCGATACGCTTTTCGATCATACGTTGTTCGACATAATCGCCGAATGCATGCGGAAATTGGCCCAGCAATTTTACATGCGCATCGTACACATTCAACCGAAAATCGGCATGCATCGCTTTTAAGACATGGTCTATTTCAAGTGCGAACTGTATGCCGGTCGGGCCGCCTCCAATAAGGTTGATCGTTTTTTCCGGTCCGCCATTGCTGACAAAGCGTTCAAGAATCTCGGCCCCTGAATTCAGTGTCAATGCGGTCAAATCATAAAAATTCGGCCGGCGAAGCGGCATGCCGGAAGAGGCTCCTGTGGCTATCAGCAAAAAATCGAAGTGCAGCGTTTCGGTGTCGAGTTTAATGGTTCGTTGATCCTGCCAGTCTTTTAGCCGGTTTTCATCGATATCGACGGCGTATTGCCGGTGGTCGAATTGAAAACGTTCGGCCAATGTCTCATAGGAAATGCGAATGCTTTCCAGAGGTCTATGTATGGTTTCGTGTAGTCTTGTGATGATCAAGTGCCAAGGTTTCGGGTCGATCAACGTGATGCGTGCATCGGGTGCAGCTTTTCTCAGCGTTATTAAGGCCGACAAACCTGCATAGCCACCGCCGACGATGACGACATGTATCGGTTGGCCGCCTTGGGTTTCGGAGCTGTCAATGGTGTTGTGCGTTGCAGTCGAATTCATGGTTTTACTGGCTTAGGAAGTACTGGTTGCTGAGTCACTGCCATTAAATAAAGGGAAACTCGTCATTCCGCCATGGACTGGCGGAATCCAGTGCCATGGATGGCAAGCTTTTGAGTTACATTAGAGCTTGAATGCAAGCATTAGGAATATGCACTAAATAACTTCTACAAGGAGTACGCGTTTAGGCGGTTCGGTGACTCGCTTGACAGGACGCCGTGAATACGTTCAGGTAGGCTTGACGGCGGCTTTTTCCCTGCCGCCGACACCTGTCAATAGAGCCACCAAACCCCCTTCCAACAGTTGTCGAAGTTATTTCATGCTCGTTTCTTGCTTATTTCAATGAAGGCTTAACTTAACGGCAGTAGGTTACTGAGTCCGAAGTATATATTATCGTCCGAGACTGGCGTTCGAAAAATTTAAGGATAGACTGATAAGTAGAAAATGATATTGCCAACTGATGACTTGCTATAAAAAATCACTTTATATCGTTCGCCGCGACATGCGTATCGATGACAACACGGCTCTCAATGAAGCATTGCGCTTATCGGAACAAGTGCAGGCTTGTTTTATCTTCGATCCGTCTCAGATTGATGAGCATCCTTACCAAAGTAGGCCGGCGCTGCAATTCATGCTACAAAGCCTGGACGATTTACGGGAGCAGTTTAGAGAGCGCGGCGCATGTTTGACTATTGTGCGAGGCGAACCCGAGAAAATAGTAAAAGATTGGGTGCTTGCTTGCGGTATCGAGGCCGTATTTGTCAACCGTGACTACACGCCGTTCAGTCGGCATCGCGATTATCGCTTGCAGCAAGTTTGTATCGAGCTCGACATCGCATGGCATTCATGCGCGGATGTGCTATTGAACGAGCCGGAACAGGCCCTCAAAAGCGATGGCTCGGCTTATAAAGTGTTTACCGCTTTCTACAATAATGCGCGAAGGATTCCTGTTGGCTTGCCGCAAACTTTGGCGGAAGGCCGTTTTTGCGTGCCGCCGGAATGCCCGTTGTACGACTACGAACCACTCAAAACGAATGCCGGTCCGAACTTGCGGGGCGGGCGTCGACAGGCGTTGGCAATTTTCGATGCCCTGGAAAACCTTAAAGAGTATCAAAACCGGCGGGATTACCCGGCTTTGGCCTCGACCAGCCTGTTATCGGCGCATTTGAAATTCGGTACCGTTTCGATACGCGAAGCTTTCTATGTCGTACAATGCGTGCTGGGTGACGGCCATCCCTTGCTGCGTCAATTTTACTGGCGCGATTTTTTTACGCATATCGCCTACCATTTTCCCGAGGTATTCGGGCATGCATTCGTGCGCAAATATGACGCATTGCCGTGGCGGAATGATCAGGCGCAGTTTTATGCCTGGGTCGAAGGAAGAACCGGTTTTCCGATCGTCGATGCCGGGATGCGCGAATTGAATCGAACCGGTTATATGCATAACCGGGTGCGGATGATTACCGCGTCTTTTTTAGTCAAGGATTTACATATTAGTTGGCGCTGGGGCGAACGTTATTTCGCGCAGCATTTGGTCGATTACGATCCCTGTGTGAATAACGGTAACTGGCAGTGGGCCGCGTCCACCGGTTGCGATGCCCAGCCTTATTTCAGAATTTTCAATCCTTGGCTGCAACAACAGAAGTTCGATGGGGATTGTGAGTATATTTACCGGTGGATACCCGAATTACGCCCGTTCGCGCCGAGTATTATTCACACTTGGGATAAAAAGTTTGCGGCCTGCGATTATCCGAAACCGATCGTCGATCACCGGCTTGAAAGCGAAAAAGCCAAGGAAATGTTTCGCATGTGCACAAACTAAGAAACCTAGAAAAACATCTCGCCATGAAGAATAAGAGCTTAATTCAATAACTTGTCATTAGGTTGTGTAAAATTTTCGCTTACCCGAAAGGTTAGCTGCAATGTTTAGGTAATCTCTTGAAATACCTCATCAACCTCATGTGCTTCATGGTTGAACTGCCGAATTTAGGTGAAAGGGTAAACTTTGTGGAGTCGAAATCATAGTAGACGCATCGCAATCTTTTTTAAGCTTGGTGGCTCCGGAATGCTTGCGAAATGGACGGCAAAACGGTATCTACACTATTCAAATTTCAATGTTCGAACACAGGAAAACCATGAAACGTATCATATTAATCGGATTGTTATTTTTAACGGGGTGCGTTGATTTGCCGGAAGGTATTACGCCGGTCGGCAATTTCGAAGTCGAGCGCTATCTAGGAAAATGGTATGAGATAGCTCGACTCGATCACCGTTTCGAAAGAGGTTTGACCCATATTTCCGCAGAATACAGTTTGAGAGACGATGGCGGCCTTAAGGTAGTCAACAAGGGTTACAATACCGAATACCAGGAATGGGATAGCGCCGAAGGGAAGGCTTATTTCGTTGGCAGGCCCGATATCGGCCGCTTGAAAGTTTCTTTTTTCGGGCCGTTTTACGGCGGTTACAACATCATTGCATTGGATAAGGAAAACTATAATTATGCGATGATCGCGGGTCCCGATCGCGATTATTTATGGATTTTATCGCGGACGCCGACGCTAGCCCCAGAGATTGTCGAGCGATTGGTTGCTGAAGCGAAGGAGTTAGATTTTGCGGTCGATCAGTTGATTTATACCGAACAAACACAAACACCGTGAAGCTATATCGCCTTTATAGACGCCAGCCATTGAGGCTTTCTTTGTCGGAAGCGTGGGATTTTTTTTCGTCGCCCCATCATCTGAATGACATTACGCCAGAATTTTTCAACGTGAGGATTACGTCCGACGTTCCGGGTCGAATTTATGCCGGTTTATTGATCGCTTATCGCATGAAGGCGGTATTCGGCTTTCCGATGACATGGCTTTCGGAAATTAGCCATTGCGATGAACCTAATTATTTTATTTATCAACAGCGAATCGGGCCTTTCAAATTTTGGAGCCATGAAGTGCGTCTGACAGAACAAGGTCAAGGCGTTGTTTTAGAAGATATCATGTTTTACGCGATGCCTTTGGGTTGGCTAGGCGTTATACTCAATCAATTATTGATTGCCGACAGGCTCGACCGGATTTTTGCGGTCCGGCGTGACTATATCAAGGCAAAATGGGGGAGTGATGATTAAACGGGGGATATTGATAATGCTATGTTTTGCGTGGTTCATTAAAAATGCTCAGGCAGAAATCGCGCCTGGCTTGGTTGACGGTCACTTAAAAAATTGCCCGGGTTCGCCTAACTGTGTGAACAGTGAGCAGGACGATATTGAACCGATAGCCTTCGGCGACCTTTCGGCGGATGAGGCCTGGCAAAAGCTGCAGCAGGCAATTAGCGGTGAAGGAGGCGAGTTGAAAAGTGTTTCCGGCGACTATCTCTGGGCGATTTTCAAAACGCCGATGCTGCGTTTTACCGATGACGTCGAAGCTAGACTCGATTCCGGTAATCGGCAAATTCATTTGCGTTCCGCATCGCGTGTCGGTTATTCCGACTTTGGAGTCAACCGTAGGCGTCTGGAATCGATTAAAAACCGTTATCAGCGGTTGTCGAAAACAGCAGATCGATAGCGCATGGATAGCACCATGGAGAGACTATGATGAACGAGCACGCACATAAAATCAGGGTTGGCATCAGCAGTTGCCTGCTTGGCGAGGAAGTCCGTTTTGACGGCGGTCATAAAAGCAATGCCTATATTCGTAAGACCTTGAGCCACTATTTCGAGTTTGTGCCTTTTTGTCCGGAGGTTGAGAGCGGCATGAGTATTCCACGCCCGACGATTCAGCTCAGATATACCGACCGAGGCGTCCGTTGCGTCGGCGTCAAGGACCACAGTATCGATGTGACCGATCAATTGCTTGGTTGTGCTGAGCAGCAGCGGCACTGGCTTTCCGGATTATGCGGGTATATCTTGAAGAAGGATTCGCCGAGTTGTGGAATGACGCGAGTCAAAATATATCGAGAGGATCATGCCGATCGGGTCGGCACGGGCATTTTCGCGCAATTCGTCAAAGACAATTTTCCGCTGATGCCGATGGAAGAGGAGGGGCGTTTAGGCGACCCGAGGTTGCGCGAGAATTTTATTCAACGGGTTTATGTGATGTATCGCTGGAAATTGTTGTGCGCTGAGCCGATAACACCGAGTCGGCTCACTATTTTTCACAGCCAACATAAACTGATTGCGATGAGCCACGATCAGAACGAGGCAAGGGAGCTCGGGCGCTTAGCTGCCAGCGCCGTTAAAGGCAACGCCCAGGAAATTGCAGGACAATATGGTACTGCCTTAATGCGCTGTCTTAAAAAAACGGCAAGTCGGGGTAATCATGTCAATGTGTTGCAGCATATTCAAGGTTATTTGAAAAAATCGCTCGATGCGGACGACAAAGCCGAATTGACCGAAACGATAGAGCGTTATCGCTTGGGACTGTTGCCGTTGATCGTGCCGATCACGTTGCTTCGTCATCATTTTCGCAGGCAGCCGGACCCGTTTATCGGGCAATCCTATTATATGTCGCCTTATCCTGAAGAATTGACGGTATTGAATGAGATTTAGGATTGGGCTCTATATTATTTTTCTTTTTCATTCTTGCGATAATGGATGAAAGGTGAAAGGTGTTTTCTGCGGGAGCGATCACCAGATTCATCTATTGGCAAACCTCGTAGCTTCAAGGTGTTATTTGTCACTAAATTGCAAGTTTAGCCAGTGTTCTTTTAGATGCGTATTTTTCTGGCTTTTTGTTTAATCATCGTACTGTGGTCGACAACGCCTTTAGCGATTAAATGGAGTGGCGAAGGTCCGGGTTTTTTATTCGGCGTTGCCGCGCGTATGGTCATTGGACTGGCTTGTTTGTTGCCTTTTGTCTTGTTTGCCCGGCGCAAATTTCCTGTCGATCGAAAGGCATGGTTGACTTATTTTGCGGTTGCGTTGCAAATTTACGGAGCGATGCTGTCGGTTTACTGGGCCGCACAATTTATTCCGTCCGGTTGGATCTCGGTCATTTTCGGGTTGACGCCTATGTTGACCGCGTTCATGTCGGCATTATGGCTCAATGAACGCAGTCTTGGCTTATTGCAATTAATTGCTTATGGTTTGGGGCTTGCCGGCTTATTGGTGATGTTCGGCACGGCTATGGATATTAGCCGGGATGCCGCAATGGGTATTGGCGGCGTGACGCTTGCGTCATTTTTGCAATCGGCCAGCTCGGTTTTAGTCAAACGCATTGGTGCGGCCTTGCCGTCGGTAACGCAAGTGACCGGCGGTTTGTTAGTAGCAGTGCCGTTGTATTTGATTACCTGGTATCGAGGCGACGGCGTTTGGCCCGATATCATTCCGGTGCAGAGCCTTTTATCGATTGTGTATTTAGGAGTCGTTGCCACGACGATTGGATTTGCTCTGTATTATTATGTGCTGATCCATGTTCCTGCGACAAAGGTTGCCTTGATCACCTTAGTGACGCCGGTTATGTCGTTATTGATCGGCAATGCGGTCAATAGGGAACCGCTTAATGAAAAGGTTCTGATTGGCGCCGGCTTAATCATGGGAGCCTTGCTGCTGCATCAATATAGCGGTTTATTCAGGCGTAAAGAAAAAAACAAAACAGCGATCAGAAGGGCTTGATGAAGGCTATGTTTGCATTAACAGTTGAAATCACGAAATATACTCATCGCAGATCAAAATTCGGCGCAGGGATGCCCGTCAAAGGACGCCGTGAATACGTCCATGTAGGCTCTATGCCAGCTCCATGCTGGCAAAGCCTTTGTCGAGCACCCCGGTGCCTCCTTAGTCACCTGCCGAATTTTGAAGTACGAAAGGTATACAACTGTAATGCCGACTTTTGATCGACATACTTTAAATTACAGCGATCGTTCCGGAGGGCTAATGCTGGACTTTTTAAAACCGAAAAACGTTAAAATTGCCGAGTCAGTCGCACGACTGTTCTATCCGATTATTCACGATATAAAGTCTAGTAATGACGGGGCTTTGCCTGTATCGGTATTGCAGGATGATTATTTGATCGGCTATTTGGCGGGGTCGGTAGCAGTGGCCGCGAGTTTTGCGGGCATAACGAATCCCAAAATTAACGGGCTTACCAATCTACACTTTTTTGAACGCTTGTTTCCGAAACATGGCATGACTATTTGTCGGCAGCACCCGGAAAAAATGTCTTCTTCCGAAGAATATTTGTCAGCCTACCAAGAAGGAGTGGAGAGCTTTAATAAAATAATTGGCGGTTTAGGGGGAAAGGGTTTAAAAAACATAACAGCTAATGAGGTGGATTTAGGATCATTAAGCGAGCATATAGAACATGTTTATCCTCTAACAAGCTAGAAAACCAAAATATAGCCGGCAGAAGTCTGGGGCTGTTATGAATTAATCTAGAAAAAGCTGTTTACCATGAGGCTCATGAAAAATGATTAGTTAATTCAATAGCTTGTTGTTGGGTCGTGTCGGTTGTATAGAGGGTTCGTGCCGCACAATATGCCGAGTGTAGAGCGAATCGGCGCCTAGTTTTGATTAGCGAACAATAAAAAACAACCGGTTGGTTTAATTGCCAACCGGTTGTTTCGTTTAGCGAAGCGGATTATTTTTTAGCGGGATCGCTAAGTAAAATATCGTCTTTATTGTTTTCGACCGTTTTTTCTCCGATTCCGGAAACATTGGCCAATTCCTCGACGGATTTAAAGTCACCGTTTTTAGTTCTATATTGCACGATCGCTTCGGCTTTTTTCAAGCCAATGCCTTTCAGCGCTTCGGAAATAGTTTGAGCATCGGCATTGTTGATGTTGACCGGGGTTGCAAGCGCGTTAAACGACAGCAAAGCTAATAACATTAAGATCTTGTTCATATTTTTTTCTCTCTTATTAAGTTTAACTTAAGGTGGGATAAAACAATTGAACAGTCTAAGTTTATAGCCAACCACGATCGCCTTAGTCTATTCGCTAGTAATGGTAGTCGTTTTTTGGATAATTCCAAGTTTTTCTAGCGAAAACCCTAAAAGGCTGCGTGCGTTGATAGTTGAAAAGACATCGAAAGCGCTATTCTGTTAGTCCATACCGGGGCTGCGCCAGCTATTAGCGCAAACATAGCACAAAAAACTGATCCCGTCTGTTAACGTCCGATTGCGTAATAAGCTAAACCGCTTTGTTTGACAAATGTGGGCTCGAACATATTGCGACCATCGAAAATAACTTTGTCTCGTAAGATTTGACTCAAGTGATCGAAATCCGGACTGCGGAATTGCTTCCATTCGGTAACGATCGCCAACGCATCGGCATCTTCCAGCGCTTCGTTTTGATCCTCGGCATAGATCAAGCCGTTTTTATTTCCATAAATGCGCATAGCTTCCTCCAGCGCTTCAGGATCGTAAGCTCGAACGGTGGCGCCGGCATCGATCAAGGCTTCCAGTAGCACTCGGCTAGGCGCTTCACGCATGTCGTCGGTATTGGGTTTGAACGACAAGCCCCATATAGCGAAAACCTTGCCTTTCAAATCGCCGTTGTAATGATGCTGGATTTTTTCGAATAAACGTTTTTTCTGTCGGTCGTTGACATTCTCGACGGCATTTAATAACTCGGCTTGATATCCGACTTGCTTTGCGGTCCGTTCCAATGCTTTGACATCCTTAGGAAAGCATGAGCCTCCGTAGCCGCAGCCCGGGTAGATAAAGCTGTAACCGATGCGACTGTCCGAACCGATGCCTTGACGGACATGTTCAATATCGGCGCCTAATTTTTCGGCCAAGTTAGCTAGTTCGTTCATGAAGCTGATTTTGGTTGCCAGCATCGCGTTCGCGGCATATTTGGTCAATTCGGCAGACCGGATATCCATCGTGATAACCCGTTCGCGGCTGCGGTTGAACGGAGCGTAGAGTGCTTTGAGTAATTCGGCGGTTCTTGGGTTATCGGTGCCGACAACGATACGGTCCGGCTTCATGAAATCGTCGAGCGCGGCACCTTCCTTCAAAAATTCGGGATTCGACACGACGTCGAATTCCAAGTCTTTCTTGCCTCGTTCTTGAAGTACGTGGATCATGGCTTCTTTGACTTTATCGGCGGTTCCGACCGGTACCGTGGACTTATCGATTACGACTCGATAATCTTCCATGTGTTGGGCAATGTTTTTAGCGACCGCAAGAACATATTGCAAATCGGCTGAACCGTCCTCGTCAGGCGGCGTTCCGACCGCAATAAACTGAAATAAACCATGATTGACCGCTTCTTTGACATCGGAGGTAAAGCGCAAGCGGCCGGCTTCCTGGTTTTCTTTAACCATCGCTTCCAGCCCAGGCTCATAAATCGGGATGATGCCTTGCTTGAGTTTTTCGATCTTGGTTTCGTCGATATCCATGCAGATTACATCGTTGCCCACTTCCGCCAAGCAAGTGCCTGTCACCAGGCCGACATAACCGCTTCCAAATACAGTGATTTTCATAATCTTTGAGTTACCCTTACAATATAAATAAAGAATATTCGAGATTCTAGCGAATGAGCCTCAACACTAACGTGCGATAGCCTATCATGATTGCCAACTTTTTCGAATCAGTTACAATCGCCTCATGAAAAAACAACTACCGCAAATCGAAAAGCTACTTTCGGGATTTTCCGCCGAAGATGCCGTACAAATTGAGAAGGCTTTGGCTCTTGTCGATGAGGCCGATAGCAATCCGCTTAATATTAGACCAAAAGGGATTGCGGTCGCGATGATTTTGGGTAGTGTTTATAGCGATTTGGCCAGCATACTGGCTGCGTTATTAAGCGATTCGCGATTAGCAGGTCGTTTAGCCGCAGCCGAAATTAAGCAACAATTCGGCGAAACGGTTGCGGGTTTAGTCAAGGATGTCAATTGGCTCAATAATTTGCGCGTCTATAGTCCGGAGTTGACACACGAGCCCAATCAAAATGAAACACTCAGACGAATGCTATTGGCGATGACGCACGATGTGCGCTCGGTGCTGATCAAGCTAGCCTATCGTATTGAGCGTCTGCGGGGAATATCGGCGGAAGAACCGGGTGTTCGGCGGTTTATCGCGCAAGAGACCCTGGATGTCTATGCGCCGTTGGCGAACCGGCTCGGGGTGAGTCAATTCAAATGGGAGCTTGAGGATCTAGCGTTTCGCTATCTCGAGCCGGATAATTATAAGCGCATTGCCGAATCGCTTGCCGATAAGCGCATTCATCGCGAAGATTGTATTCAAACATTCATAGAAGACCTCCGTCGAATTCTTAAGGAAGAAGGTATTACGGCAAAGGTTTATGGAAGGCCCAAGCATATTTACAGCATTTGGAACAAAATGCGCCGCAAGCAGTTAGCTATCGACGATCTTTACGATTTACTTGCAGTGCGCGTGATCGTCGATAGCTTGACGGCTTGTTATAGCGTATTGGGTTTGGCGCATAGTTATTGGAAATACATTCCTAAAGAATTCGACGATTATATTGCCAACCCGAAGGAAAACGGTTATCAATCCTTGCATACCGTGATCGTCGACCACAAAGGCAATCGTATCGAAATTCAGATTCGCACTCGTTCGATGCATGAATTTGCCGAATTAGGGGTTGCCGCGCATTGGCGTTACAAGGAAGGCAGTAAGCACAATGCCGCGACCGAAAAGAATATCGCTTCGTTGCGCCAATTGCTGGAATATAAGGATAGCGGCGACAATTTGGTCGAAAATTTTCGAACCGAACTTTTTTCGGATCGGGTCTTTGTGTTGACGCCGGCCGGAAAATTGATCGATCTGATCAAGGGTTCGACGCCTCTCGATTTTGCTTACACGATACATACCGAAATTGGGCACGGTTGTCGCGGGGCGAAAGTCAACGGACGTATCAAGCCCTTAACATATAAGCTTAGGTCGGGCGATCAGGTTGAGATCAT
Source organism: Methylotuvimicrobium buryatense (assembly GCF_005931095.1). Classification (GTDB taxonomy): domain Bacteria; phylum Pseudomonadota; class Gammaproteobacteria; order Methylococcales; family Methylomonadaceae; genus Methylotuvimicrobium; species Methylotuvimicrobium buryatense. The sequence continues at coordinate 521,499 of NZ_CP035467.1, forward strand.
CACGGTTAAAAACGGCGAGCCGAATCATAACTGGCTCGACCCGAACTTGGGTTATTTAAAAACGCCGCGGGCGGTCGGGAAGGTCAGAAGTTGGTTTAGACAACAGCAGCAAGCCGAAAATATTGTTTTCGGCAAACAAATTCTGGATAAAGAAAGTAAACGATTAGGATTGAAGTCGATTGAGATGGGTGAATTGCTCAGCCATTTCAAATTTAACGACGCCGAGCTTTTTTATGAAGCGATAGGTCGTGGCGATATTACTAATCGGCAGTTGGTTGCCGCGCTAAAAATCCCCGAATTTGCCGAGCCCGCCTATCCTTCCGCCAGAGGGAGCGAGAGCAAAACGGCGGCAAAATCGACCATCACCGTTGCCGGTATCGATAATGTGGTAACCAGTTTGGCGCAATGCTGTTGTCCGGTCAAAGGCGACGATATCATCGGTTTCATCTCGCATAAGCGAGGGATCACAATCCATCGGCGCGACTGCGAAAATATTTTGACGCTAAGTCCCGAACAGCAACCGCAATTGATCGATGCCGAATGGAGTTCGGAGCAGCCATCGCGCCATAATGTACCGATTATTATCCATGCTTTCAATGCGCAAAACCTGCTCAGCGACGTGACTCGTATCATGATGTATGCTAAGGCGCATATTATCGATGCCTCGTTAAAAACGCATCCGGATTTATCGGCAATACTGACGATGACGATCAATATCGAAAGCACCGCCCAGCTAAGCTCGGTGCTCGGCAGAATCAGCCAATTACCGAATATATTGGAAGTTAAGCGTAAAACATAATTTGTAATTATTCAGCATAAGTCATGTATGAGAAGGTGTCAGGCATTGATTTATAAGGCTGTCTGCAACAGGACGTTGCAGTCAGAGCTTACAGGGATGTATTCACGCGTCCTTAGAAATCAATGCCTGACACCAACCTACCGCATGCGCTGAATAGTTACCTTAATTTAAATCACAAACACATCGGCATGACCCAAAACAAACAAAAATATTTGGTATTAATCGACGGCTCGTCTTTTTTATTTCGCGCCTACCATGCGGTACCACCCTTGACGAGCCCGGATGGCACGCCGACCAATGCGATATACGGGGTGGCCAATATGTTGCGTAAATTGATGACCGACCATCCGACCGATTATATCGGCGTTATTTTCGATGCGCCCGGAAAGACCTTTAGACATAATCTATACGATCAATACAAGGCACACCGACCGCCGATGCCGGACGATCTGCGCGTACAAATAGAACCCTTGCACCGCTTGATTCGAGCGATGGGCCTGCCCTTGATCATGCAGCCCGATGTCGAGGCGGACGATGTTATCGGCGCATTTGCCAAGCAAGCCGAGCGAGACGGATTTCAGGTCGTCATTTCAACCGGCGACAAGGATATGGCGCAATTGGTTACCGAACATATCACGCTCGAAAACACGATGTCCGGCAGCCGTACCGACCGCCAAGGCGTGATCGAAAAGTTCGGCGTGACACCTGAACAAATCATCGATTATTTAGCCTTGATGGGCGACACGGTCGACAATATTCCCGGCGTGCCCAAGGTCGGGCCAAAAACGGCAGCTAAATGGCTAAACGAATATCAAACGCTGGAAAGATTGATCGAATGCGCCGATCAAATCAAGGGTAAGGTCGGTGAGAATCTACGCAACGCGCTCGATCAACTGCCGTTGTCGAAGCAATTGACCACGATTGATTGCGATGTTCCGTTGCCATGCTCGGCGGAGGAATTAAAAATGAATCCGGTCGATCAAAGCGAACTCAAGTCGATGCTTGTCGAATTGGGTTTTACGTCTTGGTTGAAAATACTGGAGCAGTCCGCCGATGTCGGCTCCGGCCGGGACGCTAAAGCTGTCGAAAGTCCGCAAGCGATTGATGCGCGCTATGAAACGATCTTGACCGAACACGATTTTGAACGTTGGCTCGAGCGGCTCGAGAAGGCCGAGTTGTTTGCGTTCGATACCGAAACGACCAGTCTTGATTACAGCCGCGCCGAAGTCGTCGGGATATCGTTTGCGGTCGAAGCCGGGCATGCCGCTTATTTGCCGGTTGCGCACGATTATTCGGATGCACCGGAGCAATTAGATCGATCCGCCGTATTGGAAAAAATGCGTCCGCTGCTGGAAAATCCGAATAAAGCCAAACTGGGACAGAATCTTAAATACGACGCCAACGTGCTGGCCAATCACGGTATAGAGTTGCGCGGTATCGCTCACGATACGATGCTCGAATCCTATGTGTTGAACAGTACCGCGACTAAGCACAACATGGATGATTTGGCGAAGACGTATCTTAACTATACGACGATACATTACGAAGATGTCGCGGGGAAGGGCGCGAAACAGATTCCGTTTCAGGAAGTCGCCATCGAACAGGCGACGCCTTATGCCGCCGAAGATGCGGACATCACCTTGCGTTTACATGAAGTTCTGAGTGAAAAACTCGAACAAAATCCGTCGTTGGTGCAATTGTATCGAGAAATCGAAATTCCTCTGGTCGAAGTGTTGTCGCGTATCGAGAGAAACGGGGTATTGCTCGATACCGAAATGCTGGCGCGGCAGAGCCAGGAGTTGGCCGCCCAGATTGCCTCGATCGAGCAGCATGCGCACGACCTGGCCGGGCAGGCATTCAATTTGGGTTCGCCGAAGCAAATTCAAAGCATTATTTACGATAAGCTGAATTTGCCGGTACTGAAAAAAACCCCGACCGGACAGCCGTCGACCGACGAATCGGTGCTGCAGGAATTGGCTGCCGATTATCCGTTGCCTCGTTTGATTCTCGAGCATCGCACGACCAGCAAGCTGAAATCGACTTATACCGATAAATTGCCGCAACAGGTCAATCCGAAAACCGGGCGCGTGCATACCTCCTATCATCAGGCGGTCGCGGCGACCGGTCGTTTGTCTTCGTCCGATCCCAATCTACAGAATATTCCGATTCGCACTCCCGAAGGCAGGAGAATACGGCAGGCTTTCATTGCGTCGCCGGGCTATGTGTTGGTTGCGGCCGATTATTCACAAATCGAGCTGCGCATCATGGCGCATTTGTCCGGCGATGCCGGTCTTTTGGCAGCTTTCAAACAAGGGCAGGATATTCATAGCGCGACCGCGGCCGAGGTCTTCGGGGTCGAGCCTGAGCAAGTTACCGCCGATTTACGGCGTTCGGCCAAGGCGATCAATTTTGGCTTGATTTACGGCATGTCGTCGTTCGGCTTGGCGCAGCAATTAGGCTTGACCAGAGGGCAGGCGCAATCTTATATCGACATGTATTTCGCGCGGTATCCCGGTGTCAAAGCATTTATGGATAACATCCGAGAGTTGGCGAAAAACCAGGGGTATGTCGAAACTTTATTCGGCCGTAGGCTTTATTTGCCGGAAATCAATTCGCGCAACCCCGCGCGCCGTCAATACGCCGAACGAACCGCAATCAATGCGCCGATGCAAGGCACCGCCGCCGATATCATAAAGCGCGCGATGATCGCTTGCGATCGTTGGCTTCAAACAGATTCGCCCGATGCCCGAATGATCATGCAGGTGCATGACGAATTGGTTTTTGAAATTGCCGAGTCGGCCGTTTCCGGGTGTATCGAAAGATTGAGGGATTTGATGAGTTCGGCGGCAACGCTCGATGTGCCGTTGATCGTCGATATCGGTACCGGTCTGAATTGGGATGAGGCGCATTAGTCTTTTTTAGGCGCATTACGTTTTTTATAAGGATTGAACTTTTCCAATATTATTAAATCGTAATGTTATACGTCAGTTATGACGTTGGATCAGTCCATTCCCCTCCCCCTCTTTAATGGACTGATTCTTTTCCTCAAGCCCCATTGAATGCATTCTTATCTTTGGGGCTCTCTTTCCGATAGCGTTTCTCTGCTATGCTTATGTAACGATACCCTTTATCAGTCAAATTTCGGCGTTCTGTTAAGGAAGTAACTGAACCTGCTACAAAGCGGATAGTTATACCCTTCGCACTTGAAATTTCGGCATTGCCTAAGGAGGCGCCGGGGTGTGCGGCAAAGGCTTTGCCGGCATGGAGCTGGCATAGAGCCTACAGGGATGTATTCACGGCGTTCTTTGACGGATACCCCTGCGCCGAATTTTGATCTGCGATGGGTATATAGGAAGTTATTTGTCACGAAATCCTAAGTTCTGCCCCATATATAGCAAGCTTTTCGGTATTTCGTGTCCTTGTGACAAGACTTCGGTAGTCTATGCCGGAATGACACGGCCTTAAAAAGTTGTGTTGATACTCACATCATGACATTTATCTAAAGAGAGCATTTCCAATGGTTGCGGCTGTCGACAACAAGTTATTCATGTTTGTGGAAAGTATGCCGGCTTTTCCGAAAAGCGTGCAAAGTATTTTAAAGTTAGCCGATGACAATCAATCTTCCGCCAAGGATTTTGTACAAATTATCGAATGCGATCCGGTGATGACGGTCAAGATTTTGAAAGTTGTTAATTCTCCTTATTACGGTTTGCCTCAAAAAATTAGTTCAATAACGCGCGCTGTCGTCCATCTTGGAATCAATACGGTCAAGAATATGGCGTTGGGCATTGCGGCAATCGGTGTTCTTAAGCCCGATAAAAAAGCGGGCTTAAATGCCAATGGTTTTTTAATGCACTCTTTGACTACCGCATTGATCACAAAATTACTCGCCGAGCGACAAGGTTTATCGCCAAATAAATGCAGCGATTATTTCGTTACCGGTTTATTGCATGACTTTGGAAAGTTGGTTTTTGCGCAGTGTTTGCCCGAATCCTTTAGTAATGCGTTGATGGAAAGCCGTAAGCGGAGCGTTTCTTTACATTTGATGGAGCGGGAGTATTTAGGTATCGATCACGCTCGTTTGGGTAAGCTACTAATTGATAAGTGGTGCTTTTCTGAAGGCATCGGTGCTGCGATCGAGCATCATCACGATGAGGACGGCTCCGACGTCTTGCGCGATAGTGTTGCTGTAGCTAATCAAATCAGTAAAATCTTGCGTTTTGGTGACGGCGGTAATCCGGTAATCGATAAGTATTCGGAAGCGCAGTTCTCGTTGTTCGGTTTGTCTTTGGATGAGCTGATCGTTTCTCTGGGTGATTTGAGCTCGATCAGAACAGAGGCTTTAATGATGATTAGTTGCGAGTAATCGCTTAGGGTCTGGGTATGCGGATTTTTTGCATGACGCTATGTATGACTGCGTGTATACCCATCGTAGATCAAACCCTAAGCACTCCCGACATTTGAAGTGCGAAACGAATATTTTCAACGCTGAATCGAGGGATTGCATGCAATTGAAGTTCAGAGGCGTCCGTGGCTCCATTCCGACACCAGGGCCTAATACTGTCAAATATGGCGGGAATACTACCTGCATAGAAATTCGTACCGATAGCGGGGAGTTAATAATTCTCGATGCGGGTACCGGTATTTATTCGTTATCGCAACAACTGGATAAGGATAAGCCGGTCGATGCGCATATTTTCATTACCCACACGCACTGGGATCATATTCAAGGGCTGCCTTTTTTTGCGCCGGCGTTTATGCCGGGTAATCAGATTACGATATACGGCGGGTTGGATCCAGTCACTCAACAAGGCATACAAAGGGCGCTGGCTGTTCAATTACAATACAGTTTTTTTCCGATTCGGGAGGCCGAGTTAAAAGCTACTGTTCGTTATGTGACTTTGACGCCAGGTAAAAGCGTTATGGTGGGCGATGCCCGAATTACTCCGTTATTGCTTAATCATCCTGTTCTAAATTTCGGTTATCGTATCGAATGCGGCGGCCAGTCTGTTTTTTTTACGGGGGATTACGAACCGTTGTTTAATATTTACCGGCCCGACGATCAAGAATACGAGTCTTTTCAATCCATGGTTGATGAAAGATTCCTCGAAGTGTGTGCCTTTATACGGGGTGTCGATGCATTGATTGTCGATGCGTCCTATACCGAGGAAGAGTATGTGTTTAAAAGGGGGTGGGGGCATGGAACCTATCAGTCAGGGCTAAACTTGGCGGTCCGGTCTAATGTCAAGCGCTTGTTTTTTACCCATCACGAACCCAATCGCACCGATATGGACTTGGATAACATCTATCGGCAATTGCTCGAACAGCACCAAAAATTAGATATAGAGTTAAACATGGCACGCGAAGGTGTCGAATATGTTATCTGAAGTCGATATCGTCCGGATTTTAGAAGAAGTATACCCGTCGTAGATCAAAATTCGGCGCCGGGTGTGTCCGTCAAAGACACCAGTATCTACATTCCATCGCCCATGGTTATACCTTTCGCACTTCAAATTTTGGCAGTGCTAGAAGACACTGCCATTAAGTTAAGGATTTTTCCGTTCGCCCTGAGCCTGTCGAAGGGTGAATGGAAAAATCCTGGGCCGATAAGTTAAGCCTTCCATGGTTCGACAGGCTCACCACGAACGGCTTAACTTAAGGCAGTGAGTGCTAGAAGAGGGGCCTGGGTGTCCGACAAAGCCTTTGCGAGCGCTATGGATGGCGTGAATGTCGATTTTGCAGGAGCAAAAATCGACCTAGCACCCCGGTGCCTCCTCAGACACTACCGAAATTTGAAGTACGAAAGGTATAATTCAAGAGTTTCATGTGCTCCATCTTTAAGTTGCCGAATTCAGATGCATGTTGAAAAAGCGTAAGGAGCATCGAAATTTTTTCGAGTTTATGACAATTCAAAGTTCAGCCATTGATCGAGTAATTGATGGATTTCGTCGACGCCTTGTCTCTTTAATGCCGAAAATAATTGAACCGTGACTGGGACTTGAGCTCCGGAAATTTCTTTTTGCACGGCCAGTAAGGTATTTTTTGCCGCGCCGAATTTCAATTTATCGGCTTTAGTTAGCAGAATATGTAAAGGCAACCGGGATTGTTTGCACCAGTCCACCATTTGTAGATCGAATTCGGTCAGTGGATGGCGAATATCCATCACCAACACAATGCCGCATAACGTTTTACGATTATTTAGATAGGTTTCGATCATGCGGTGCCATTGTTTTTTGATTTCCAATGGTACTTTGGCATAACCATAGCCCGGTAAATCGACAAAGCGTGTGCTTTCCGTTATCGAGAAAAAATTCAATAATTGCGTTCTCCCCGGGGTTTTGCTGATACGCGCCAACGATTTTTGACCGGTTAACGTATTGATTGCACTGGATTTACCCGCGTTGGAGCGGCCCGCAAATGCAACTTCGAGTCCTATATCCTCAGGGGCGTCTTTAACGTGAGGGGCGCTGTTTATGAATTTTGCTTGATGATACACTGGATTCATCGTTATCTCGCTTAGCTAGAGTATTTAGAGTAAAATTTCCGGATAGACCCGATAGGCGTGTGCCGTTTGAGGGGCTTCCGTGCTGGACTTTTGGGTTCGCAAATCGGCGTGGTCCATTGAAAAATCGTTAGGACCGGCTTTTTTGATTTATACTTCGAGCGGACATGTTTTTGGCTTTTGTGACGAAGCTATTTTGCTTGGCGTAATGCTATTGGCTTTCTTTTTCGACCTTCAATTAGCTATGATTTTAAATGATAGACAATTGAGGTGATGAGTCTTTTACACGCGTCCCGGTGCCGAATTTTGATTTAATCATGGGTATAACTGTTTTTTTGCAATGCCGCTATCGGACAAAAGAGCCGGCTAGATAATTAAAATGTAATCGCTAGAAGTATACTATTCCGGAAGGGGAATCTAATGAAAAATAAACTATTGGCACTTTCAATTGCTCTGTTGTTCATGAGTCAGCCGGTCATTCTACATGCAGAAGGCAATAGTAAGGCAGGAAAAGAAAAAGCGACCGCCTGCGCGGGGTGTCACGGCGAAAACGGCAATAGTGCGGTCACTAATTTTCCGAAGTTAGCTCAACAACATGCCTCTTATCTGATCAAGACGCTTAATGCCTTTAAAAGCGGCGAGCGAAATAATCCGATGATGAGTCCGATCGCGATGGGCTTGAGCGATAAAGATATGGCTGATATTGCCGCCTATTATGCCGAGCAAAAGATTTCGACGAATAGTCTACCGGTCTTGCAAAAAGACGAAGATGACGACGAAGATGATAGTGAGGATTCTGCAGATGCCAGCGAAGACATCAAAGAGCTATTGGCCTTAGGCAGTGATCTTTACCGGAATGGGGTGTTGGCGAGTGAAGTGTCTGCTTGTATCGCTTGTCATGGTCCGTTTGGAGAAGGGAACAGGCCGGCGGCATTTCCTGCGCTTAAGTCGCAGCATGCCGATTATTTGATCAAGACGCTCATAGATTTCAAAAGCGGCGAGCGGAGTAATAACCCCGAAAATATGATGCATATGATTGCCAAAAAAATGACTGAACGCGAAATCAAAGCGGTTTCTTATCATATTTCGGTCATGAAGTAAGCAATGCGCGATTGCTTTTATAAAGCGACTTATACTCATCGTAGATGAAATTCAGCTTCGGGGTGCTCGTCAAAGGACGCCGTAAACCCAGCCCCCAAGGCCTCCTCCGGCACTGCCGAAATTTGAAGTGCGAAAGGTGACCGCTATTGTAATCCTCCGATTAAGAGCATTTCTCACGATCCGTGTGCTTGTTTAACGACCGAACCCGCTACAAAACTCATAGCTCCAGGAAGTTATTTTTCACGAAATCCTTAGCGGATCGGTAAAATCAAATTTCCCGCTATGTCATTTTTGCCCGGCTTTAATATTTTATATACCCGTCGTAGATCAAAATTCGGCGCCTGGGTGTCCGCTAAAGGACGTCGTAAATACGTCCATGTAGGCAAAGCCTTTATGAGCGCCATGGATGGCGTGAATGTCGATTTTGCAGGAGCGAAAATCGACCGGACACCCAGGCGCCTCCTCAGGCGCTGCCGGAATTTGAAGTGCGAAAGGTATATTTGTCTTTCTTGGCGTCAATATGTTTTTATCGAGCCTGCATTTTTAAGGAGAACTTGAATCATGTTAAATAATAAAATTGTTGCTAGTGGTTTTTTTGTGTTATTTGGTTTAGCCGGCCTGGTAAATGCAAAATCTCCGGGTTACGAAGTCTTGTCTACGCCGCAACCGACTCAAAACCCCGATAAGGTCGAAGTGATCGAGTTCTTTTGGTACGGCTGTCCGCATTGCTATCATTTGGAACCCGATTTGAACAAATGGCTAAAAACTAAGCCCGATAATGTTGATTTTATCCGGCAGCCGGCTATCTTTAATAGCTTATGGGAAAAGCATGCCAAGGCGTATTTCACCGCAGAAGCGCTGGGTGTCGTCGATAAGGTGCATGCCGATTTCTTCGATGCGGTTCAGAACAAAAAACAAAAATTGGAAAGCGAGGATCAGCTGCTTAAGTTCTTTAGCGAACATGGCGTTACTGAGATCGATTTCCGCAATGCCTATAACTCCTTTCCTGTCGATTACAAAGTGCGCCAAGCTAAAACCATGGCGGCTCGTTATGGCGTCAATGGCGTTCCCGCTTTGATTATCAACGGTAAATATCGTACAAGTGGGTCACTGGCCAAGACTCAGCAAAACATGATTGATGTCATGAATCGTCTGATAGAAAAGGAAAGTTCCAGTCAATAACATTAACGCCCGATGGCTCCGGGTTTAATCAGAGGTTTGTTCGATGGTTGCTTGGTCTAGGAAAGATTTCGATAGCGAATGGAAAGGTAAGTATTTTAAGTTGCTGCATGAGCAGGAAACTGCCGACAAGCAAACGCAAGAAAACGAAGCGCTGCTATGTAAAACAATAGCCCGGCTAACTTTAGCGGCGAAAGGGTTGAATCATCAACTAGACCCTTATTTGATGCGGATTCATAAAACGGTTAAATCCGGGTTGAAGAGTGCGCAATTAAAAATAGAACTCGAAGGCTTGACCAAGTTTTCACTCAATATCGGTGATTCCGGGATGAGTGCTTTCGATGCCGTGCTTTTGTTTGATTATTTGCTCAAATTGTATTCCGATGACAAGACCGTCAAGGTTTTAAAGGTATTGCAGCAAAAATTCGAAAGCGGTGAATTTAAAACCAATGATGAGTTGTTTTTGGCCTTGGTCAATGCTACTGAGCCTCAATCTATAGAGTCTTCCTCCACTCCATCGGGTCACGCCGACAAAATCAAAACAGAGATTCTCAGTCAGCAGCTTCTATTATTGTTAGAGGATATTGAAATTCCATTCGAGTTCGAGGAATCGACCGAGCGGTTAAAAGCGCGACTGCAAAATCAGTCTTCGGCTTCTTCGTTCAAGCAATTATTGAACGATTATGTTTCGCTGTTGGTTAAAATTAAAAACCATATTCAATCCGAACAAAAAGATATTAAAGATTTTTTGTCCGAATTGACCGAGCAATTGACCGAATTAAGCTTGCAGGCGATCGGTGCGAATGATGCGAATCGACAAACTCAGATCAACCGTAACGAACTGGATCGCTTTGTATCGATACAAATGCAGGAGTTGCAAGACAGCTCTGCTAAAGCAACCACATTGGAACCGCTAAAGCAGTTAATAGGCACTCGGATTGAGCTGATTAATAAGGAAATTCTGCATCATCGGGAAAATGAGGAACGAGCGAGGGAAAAAACCGAGCTACAGCTCAACGAATTGACCGATAAAATCAAACGCATGGAAAGCGAATCGAGTGACTTGAAATTAAAGTTGTCGATAGCGTTAGATAGAGCATTACGCGACCCTTTGACAGGGCTCGGTAATCGAATGGCTTATGATAATCGTCTCGACCTCGAAATAACTCGTTGGCAGAGGCATAAAAGCCCATTGACGCTGATCATTTGGGATATCGATCATTTTAAAAAAATCAATGATACATTAGGCCATAAAGCCGGCGACAAGACGTTGAAAATCATTGCTAAATTATTGAGCGAAAACTGCCGGCACTTGGATTTTTTGTCGCGCTTCGGAGGGGAGGAGTTTACAATGTTGCTTCCTGAAACCGATCAGGAATCGGCATTGACACTGGCCAATAAGTTACGAAAAATTATCGAAAAAACACGTTTCAACTCGGGTAACGGGTTTCTCACTATCACCTTGTCCTGCGGGATTAGTCAATTCCGAGAGGGCGACACGGCCGAATCAATTTTCGATCGGGCTGACAAGGCCCTTTATCAAGCCAAGCAAATGGGTAGAAATCGTTGTATGGCCGGATGAGTCTTAACTGTCTCGGTAATAAGTGAGTCGTAAGGTTATGGTTAGCTGCGCGTACTTTTTTAGGCTGAGTATTTGCGGAAGACTTGCGAAATGGTAAGCGGTGCGGTCTTCATGCGGGGCGGGTTATACCTTCCGCACTTCAAATTTCGGCATTAGCCTATGGAGGTGTCGGGATGTTAGGTCGATTTTGCTCCTGCAAAATCGACATTCACGCCATCCATGGCGCTCGCAAAGGCTTTGATAGCATGGATGCTATCATAGAGCCTACATGGACGTATTTACGGCGTCCTTTGACGGGCACCCCGGCCCGAAATTTGACAAGCAAAGGGTATATTCAACCCGACCCGAACGTTTTGATTTGCTTTGGCCACGGCCCTAGGGCGGGGTTGCAAACCGTGCGACTTGCCAAACAAGGACGTTTTCGGATATACCCATCGTAGATCAAAATTCGGCACCGGTGGTCCGTCAAAGGACGCCGTGACCCTAGCCCTAAATGATCCAACATAATTAACCATAGACAATGGGCTATGGAATTTAGGTGCTGGGTGAATACGTCCATGTAGGTCCCTCACCTAGCGTTAGGTGAGGGACAGAACGCCCAGGTGCCTCCATAGGCTAATGCCGAAATTTCAACTGCGAAAGGTATAAAGCATGTAGCCCGTATGCAGCGTAGCGGAATACGGGAATGGCGTAGCTCCGAGCTTCCCGGATTGCGCTACGCTCCATCCGGGCTACGCAGTTTAGACTTGCCGGAAGAGATCGGTAGCGATTTGGCAGCTGGGTGCTTCGCTTAGCTTGATGCACATGGGTAGCAAACCCCGTCCCGCCAAACAATTCGGTCTGCAACAATATTTCAAGTCACTTAATTATCGTCTAGCCGTCAATTTATTTCGAGGTTGCTTGCCTATGTTCATCAATACTTTAGCGTTGATTATCGCGCAAGGCAGCCTGATCGGGCTTGCCGAGGTGTTTATCGTAGCTGTTTGTCTCTATGCGGTATTGTATATTAGTGCTCCCTTTCCGGAGCAGGAAGCTACGGAAACGGCGCTTTCGACCGACGGGGCTTACCAGTATTTATTGGCTGGCTGGTTAGGCGAATTCCAATTGTGGCGGATTTTTTGGCCTTTTTTTGTGGTCTTGAATGGCGCTTTATATGGAGCGGATTATTGGGTTTGGACCGGGGGCATCAGTGTCTCGAGTTGGTGGAATATTCATTTTATTCTGGCGGCGCCTGTGCTTTGGTGGGCTGTCGGTATATGGCGAAGTTCACCAAAAAGCAGTTCTCGTCTGTGGATCGCTATGTCCAGATTAGCTGTATTTGGCGCCCTAGCTGAATTCGGCATGAGGCTCTATATCTATTTCAATTTACCCAGGCAGTTTTTCAATTGCGAAGAGTTGATGTTGGATTATTTTAGTTGTTTTTAAGCTGAATAATCGTGAAAAGACTGTTTTTTGCGTTATGGCCGGATGAGGCGGTCCGAAGTAAATGCGAAGAGTTGGCGCGTCGTTTGTTAAAGACTGGCGATAGGTCAGTTAATCCGGGTAACCTTCATGTGACATTGGTATTTTTAGGGGCTGTTAACGACGTGTTCGAGTCGGCGATGGTTCAAGCCGTCGGCGAAATGAAAAAGCTTGAGCCGGTCACGATCCATTTCGATGAGCTTAGTTTTTGGCGAAAACCGGGCATAATATGCTTAACCAGCAGTAATCCGGACGATAAGGCGATGATTTTAGCCGAGAGTTTGTCGGCAATGGTTTCATCGCTCGATCATCCTATTGATGGGCGAGCCTATCGGCCGCATGTGACACTGATAAGAAAAGCCAAGCAATCGTTTCAAACGGAATTCGAACCGATTATTTGGCATTCCAATACTTTTTGTTTAGTCGAATCCTGTTCCGCGCCTGGGGGCGTTGATTATCGGGTTATTCGGCAGTGGTCGCTGCTGGGCTAATATACCCATCGTAGATCAAAATTCGGCACCGGGGTGTCCGCCAAAGGACGCCGTGAATACGTCCATGTAGATACTCTATGCCAGCTCCGTGCTGGCAAAGCCTTTGTCGGACACCCCTGCGCCTCCTCGGGCACTGCCGAAATTTGAAGTGCGAAAGGTATAAAGTATCGATGATTCGTTTCGCGGATTGATTTTGGTGCGGAGCTTTTTACTCCTCGGTAATCGTTTCCACGCGACTGGTAAATCGTCCATTGGCCAAACGAGTCAATACAACAGCGTCTTTTTCGATTTGCCGGGTCGAGCGAATTACTGCGCCGGTTTCCGTGTCGGTGACGAGTGCATAGCCTCGATTTAGCGTTGCCAAAGGACTGACCGCATGAAGCGTTTGGCCGGCTTGGTTGAGCTGCTGATGTAAGTGTTCGAATTTTCGTTGCCAGGCGTTATTGAGACGCTGCTGAAGATAATGTTGTTGTAGGGCAAGGCTGTTGATTATGCGCTCAGGCGATTGGTTATGTAGCTTTGCCGATTGAGTGTCTAGAGTCGAGCAACATTGCAGCAGTTTGCGCCGAGTCGCGCGGGTGAGTCTTAGCTCCAGTTCGTCAAGGCGTTGGGCGTTAGCGGCTAGTTTTTGGCCGGGGTGTTGTTGTTTTAGCCGCTTATCGAGCCAGGCTAAAGTTTGTGCTTTTTGCGTAAGTTGTCTGCCGAGATGTTGCGAAAGTTTGGTTTCCAGCGCAATAAAACGACTTTGCCATTCTCGCTGATCGGGAACCGCATGCTCGGCGGCGGCGGAAGGTGTTGGGGCGCGAAGATCGGCAACAAAATCGGCGATCGTCACGTCAATCTCATGGCCGACGCCGGCGATAACCGGGATGGCGCTTGCTGCGATTGCGCGCGCGACGATTTCTTCGTTGAAGGCTTGCAAGTCTTCCAGAGAGCCGCCGCCGCGGCCGAGGATCAATACGTCGCATTGGTCGAGTGTGTTGGCCAGATTCAATGCCCGGACAATATCGTGTTTGGCGTTATCTCCTTGCACCGAAACCGGGTACAAAACGACCGGAATAGCTGGAAAACGCCGTTTTAGCACGGTCAGTATGTCTCTGATTGCGGCGCCGCTAGGAGAGGTGATGATGCCGATGCGATGAGGCAGTGCTGGTAGAGGTTTTTTGCGAGAGGCGTCGAAGAGTCCTTCCTTCGATAATTGATGCTTAAGCGCTTCAAAGGCCATGCGCAGTGCGCCGTCTCCGGTTTCCTCGAGGTTTTCGACGACTAGCTGATAGTCGCCGCGAGGCTCGTATAAGGTGACTTGTGCGGTTGCAATCACTTGCAGTCCGTTCGCCGGCTTAAACTTGAGGCGGCGCAGTTGGGTTTTGAACATCGCGCAACGGATTTGCGCGGCAGTATCTTTCAAGGAAAAATAAATATGGCCGGAAGAGGGAGTGCTTAAATTGGAGATTTCGCCTTCTACTCGAACCGAGAAAAAATGCTCGTTGAGCACTCGTTTGCTTTCCCGGTTGAGTTGTGAAACCGTATAGAGTTTATTGTCGAGTGTTAAGGGCATGTCCGTTTAGGTTTTTTGTTTAAGTTCTCGTTCGATTTGTTGCATATAGCGTTGTATGCAGGATTCGAAGGCGGGTGATATCGAGGTGAGTCGGCAGCCTATTTTCATGGTTTTGTCCGGCTTATTCGGGTTTAATGGTATGCGGTAGAGCACTATAAACTCGATCGCGTCTTCTCCAAGGCCATCCAAGGCCAATCGGCAATCTTTAAAGATTTGACCGGGCGATAATATCCGGTTAAGCGGTTCCGAATCGTTTAACAAGGAAAAACCGGGGATACTAATATCGTAGAGACGAAGTGGAATGACTTTGTCTGCAACGCTTAGTTTTAGATGGCTGGTTTTCGAAAGTGGCGATTTAATTCGATAAAATTGACGGCGTTGCAGCCACAGCATGCTTTCAGGTATCGGCATTGCAAAGACGGCATCGCCTTGATAGTTGGTTTTGGCGATGTCTTTGCCCTCGAATTTTATTTTAATGCCCGACAATACGGTGCGGAAGACTGCATTTGATGTGCCCGGTAATTGTCTGTTTTGGTATTCCTTGGGGCTGAGATCGAACAGAAGGCTATGTGTGTCCGTATCGATGGCAATTAATGTGGTGATGAACGATTCGTTATTGCCGATGTTTAGATTGATTAGGGCCTTCTCGTTAATCAGCAGCGTCAGATGATTGATGATCTGGCGTTGGTCGCGTACGATGTGATCCGATTGCTTGTTCATAATGGGGTGCAAATAAGTTATAAAAGTACAGCCTTTATGGCGAAGCATGGTTCTGCGCCGATGTGCAGTTTGAGTCGTTGCAAGCATCAAGGATCTGTGGTGGCGAGTTTTTTGTCGGGGCAGAAATCCGTCAAAATATTCGGAGTATTAATGTGACAGGCTGAAAATTGATGTGCAATCGGTCTATCAAACGATTTGATATTGTAGAATATTTGATCGATAAGTCTATGAGGTATTGAAGCGCGTGGCGTGGTTTTTGTTGTTATGTGCGGGTTTGGCGGAAATTGTTTTTGCATTAAGCTTAAAGTATAACCAAGGATTTACTCGTCTTTGGCCAAGTTTGACGACAATCGTTTTCGGTGCGGCCAGTTTTTATTTGCTAATGTTGTCAATTAGAACGTTACCGCTGGGTACTGCATACGCGGTATGGACCGGCATGGGCGCGGTCGGGGTTGCCGTTATCGGTATCGTGCTTTTTAAGGAGTCCGCTGAAATTTTGCGGTTGTTTTCCATTATTCTGGTTGTTGTCGGATTGGTGGGACTGAAGTTAACACATATCGAATAATCAGTATGTTGCATTTGATTTTTCAGTCATCCGAAGTGGATGCCGTTTTAGAGCGTATTGAAGCCGGCGATGCGGTGGTTTTTTTAGGTTCGTCAATACTTCGTCTGGTCGGGCGAGGGGGTTTGGCTAAGGTTTTGACGCAATCGGCTAAGTCTTGTTATTTGTGTGCATTATCCGATGATTTGTCTTTATTCGGTATCGACCGGGGCGATTTGATTGATGGAATCAGGGTTATCGAATATGTCGAGTGGGTCGAATTGGCAGCTACGCATAAGCAGTCGTTGTCATGGTGCTGAATGCCGAAGGGGAATTTCCCGCCCTGACGGATCAAGGGTTTTTGGTCGATATGAATGACTGGAGCGAGGCGGTGGCGCGCGACCTTGCTAAGGCCAACTCGATTACATTAAGCGATGCGCATTGGGAAATCATTTTTTTTATTAGAGGCTATTATCTTCAATTTAAACACTTGCCAAACGCCAGGGTTTTTACTAAGGCAGTAGCTAAGCATTTAGGTGCGGAAAAGGGCAATAGCCGTTATTTACAACGATTGTTTCCGGAGGGGCCGTTGAGGTCTGCGTGTAAACTGGCCGGTTTGCCGAAGCCTCCGACTTGTTTGTAAGCGAAACCATGATAGGAATCAGCCTCGTTTGAAGCGGTGAATCAACCGACGGTCTTTTTTGTTCGGTTTGGAGGGTCTTTCGAAATGCTCGAAATTAGCCTGTTCTTCGCGTTGGCGAATAATTAATTGTTGCCGTTTTTCTCGGCTTTCCGCAGTTTCTTCGTAAAGTTGAGCCGCTTCGGAAGCGGGTCGGCGTTGGCTGTTTAGGCCCGTGACGGTAATATCCCAGCTATATTGATCCTTATGGATGGAAAGCTTGGCGCCGATGGCGATTTCCTTGCCCGGTTTGGTTCTTTGGTTGTTCAAGTGAACCTTGCCGCCGGATACCGCATCGGCAGCGAGCTTGCGCGTTTTAAAAAACCGCGCAGCCCATAGCCATTTATCCAGTCTTAACGATTCAACAACAGGCATTTACTCGTCGGTTGCGTCGCTTTTTTGCCAAGCTTGATATCCGCCCTCTAGGCTGACTGCTTTACTGTAGCCCATTTTATTGAGTACTTCGGTAGCAAGTGCCGAGCGTCCGCCGGTTTGGCAATAAACTAAGATATCGGCATCTTGTTTATTTTCGAAATCCGGGTGGTTAGCGATTTTAAATTCCAAAACACCTCTCGAAATGTTGATGGCTCCGGGCAAAGAGCCTGCAACAAACTCGCCGGGCGCTCGGACGTCGAGTACTAAATATTTGGACAAATCTGATTTTGCCGATGCAACATCCACTTCTTTGATGTTTTTCTTAGCAGCGGCAACAAGGTCCATTGCGGTCAATGACATTGTGGTTCTCCGGTTTGTAATTCAAAGCTTACAATTTTAACAATAAATATGAGTCAGCGGTGCGATTTTTTATCTATTGTTAATATCTTTCTAATTCTAATACAGATTAGGATAACATTTACAGTTTGATTTATATTCCGGAGCATTATTAGATGAATTTCGAGAAAGTCGTTTTCGGTTTTTTTATCGTATTGTCATTAACCTTGAATTTCGGTTTTTTTTTAGGGGAGATGGATAATCCCGAGCATCATAATGTTTTTGAATTATTTGCGATTATTGTCGTTAATTTTATTGCGACTGGCTTAAAGTTAGGCGATCGCTCGCAAATAGGCGCTGTGTTGCTGGCGACTAGTCTGGTTGCCGACCTGCACTTAGTGGCGGCTGCTACATATTGGACCGTTGTCGTACATGTGACTGAAACCGGATTGACGTCCGATGTAATGGTGAGCATTATCTCGCTAAGCGGCGGGGCTTTGTTGGCTAACTTCATATCCGTCATTATTTTGGTATCCGATACGTTGATGTCTCGATTGTAATGAACGATTTATACCGTTCGCACTTCAAATTTCGGCAGTGCCAGAGGAGGCGCCTGGCTGTCCGGTCGATTTTCGCTCCTGCAACATCGACATTCACGCCATCCATGGCGCTCATAAAGGCTTTGCCAGCATGGAGCTGGCATAGAGCCTACATGGGATGTATTCACGGCGTCCTTTAGCGGACAGCCAGGCGCCGAATTTTGATCTACGACGGGTATAATAGAGGGGTAGGGTATGACGGAAAGTACCGATTTAAGCCGAGTCAGTTTTATAGTAATGCGTGAAATGCGCAGGCCCGTAATGGCTTTGATTACGGTTTATGCAGTGTCAATTTTGGGAATGGTCTTTATTCCCGGTCATGAAGTCGACGGTAAGCCTCAATACTTAAGTGTATTTCACGCGTTTTATTTTATGACCTATACCGCGACGACGACCGGTTTCGGAGAAATTCCTTTTGAATTTAACGATGCTCAAAGGCTTTGGGCGATGGTTTGTCTGTATGTAAGCGTGATTACCTGGTTTTATGCGATAGGAAGTATCGTAAGACTTTTCCAGAATCCTTTCTTTGTTCGTGCGGTCGAGGAGCGAAAGTTTTCTCGGCAGGTGCTTAGAATTTCCGAGCCTTATTTTATTATCTGTGGTTTCGGCGATACCGGTAGCGTATTGGCTCGCGGTTTAAGCGATTATGGTGTGCCGGCAGTATTTATCGATGGCGATGAGGATAGGATTAGGGCATTGACGTTGAGGGATTACCGAGTGCCGATGCCGGGTTTATGCGCAGATGCAAGCGTGCCTAAGCATCTACTTGAAGCGGGAATTAGAAGACGCAATTGCCAAGCGATTGTTGCAATTACCAATAACGAAGAGATCAATCTAAAAATTTCTGCATTGGCGCGTTTGTTGAATCCGAGTATCAGAATTATTACGTTGTCAAAGGTTGATGTTTTCGAAGAAACGCTCGCAAATTTGGGGGGAGAGGTTCATATCGTCGATCCGTTCAAAATGTTCGCGAAGGTGTTGGTGACAACGATGACGCATCCTAGCTTTTATCCGTTGAATAACTGGTTGGTCAGAGCGCCGCGGGTTCGCCTCAGCGATGCTATTAAGCCGCCGTTCGGAAAATGGATCGTTTGCGGCTACGGTCGGATGGGGCATGAAATCAATCATGCCTTGGTCAAGCAAGGCATGAAGACGGTGGTCATTGATCCGCATGACTGTAGCGAAGAAGAGGGGATCGATAGTTATATCGTAGGGCGGAGCACGGCTAAAACCTTGGCGCAGGCCGGAATAGAAAATGCTGTAGGGATTTTGGCGGGAACCGATGATGACGGGCATAATCTGGGAATATTGCTGAATGCGCGTAAACTGAATGGCAACTTGTTTACCTTGGTTCGGCAAAATCGCCATGAAAATCGAATTGCTTTCGAGGCGTCGCAAATCGATATGATTATGCAGCCGACATTGGTGACCGCTCGGCGTGTTTTATTTTTGTTGGTCGCCCCGCTATTAAAGCCTTTTTTTCAGCATTTATTGAAAGACGAACCGGGTAGGAAGGAAGATATGGAGAAGGTGATTCAGCAACTCGAGAAAAAAATCGGACGTAGGCAGCCTCATTTAATCACTGTGGATGTTGTGAAGGAGCGCTGTAGCGCTGTCACTGCATGCTTGGAGGAGGGGGAGCAGGTGCTGTTAGGGGATATCTTAAAGCATCCCGATAATTTTAATCGAAAACTTGATTTAATTGCCTTTGTCGTTAAGTCGGGAGAAGTGATAAGTGTACTTCCCCCAGACGACTATCGAATTAAAATCGGCGATCAAATTTTGTTTTGCGGTACCGGGGCGTCGCGGCGCTTGCTGAATGCAACGCTTAATAATGAATATAATTTATTCTATGTACGCAACGGTGTGCATTTGCCTAAAGGCTATTTCATGCGTTGGTATGCTCAACGGCAGAACCGGCCGGTTGCATGAATGGATAAGGTGGAAGGTGAAAGATGAAAGATGAAAGATGAAAGATGAAAGGTGAAAGGTGAAAGGTGAAAGGTGAAAGGTGAAAGGTGAAAGGTGGAAGGTGGAAGGTGGAAGGTGGAAGGTGGAAGGTGGAAGGTGGAAGGTGGAAGGTGGAAGGTGGAAGGTGAATGGGCGGATTATGGGAGGAGTTAGTGCTTGATTCGTGTTTCGGGCGTCCTTGCCCGGTTTCTTCTGAAAAACCTAAGAAATTACTATGCGGTTTTTTTAAGGCCTCTGGGCAGGGAAAAGACGACTTTTTCTTCAATGCCTTTGTTTTCAGTAATCGATAGACCGCCCCAGGCTTTCAATTGGCTGATGACCTCTTGTACCAGAACTTCCGGTGCCGATGCTCCTGCAGTAACGCCTACGGCAGTGATGCCGTCGAACCACTCTCGGCTCATGTCGTTAGCAGTATCGATTAAATAAGCCGGTTTGCCCAGTTGTTCGGCGATTTCCCGTAAGCGATTAGAGTTGGAGCTATTGGGAGAACCGACCACGAGAATCAAATCGGTTTTGTTGGCAAGGTCATAAACGGCATCCTGCCGGTTTTGCGTGGCATAACAAATATCGTCTTTTTTCTGTTCCTGAATTGAGGAAAAACGGGCTCTGAGTGCGTCGACCATGACTTTGGTGTCGGTCATGGACAGCGTCGTTTGCGTTACGTAGGCCAGATTATTAGGATTATTGACCTTCAGTTTGGCGACATCTTCCGGTGTTTCAACTAAATATATGCCGCCGTTTTCGGTGCATTTTTCATATTGGCCCATCGTGCCTTCGACTTCCGGGTGTCCGGCGTGACCTATTAGTATGACCTCTCGGTCTTGTTTGGCATGCTTGGCAACTTGCAAATGGACTTTGGTGACTAGTGGGCAGGTTGCGTCGAAAACGGTTAAATTACGTTCCTCGGCTTCTTCTTGGACTTTTTTCGAAACGCCATGTGCGCTGAAAATCAAATAGGAGCCGACAGGGACGTCGCTCAGGTCTTCGATGAAAATCGCGCCTTTTTCTTTAAGGCCATCGACGACGGTGCGGTTATGGACGACTTCATGGCGGACATAGATCGGAGCGCCGAAAGCTTCAAGTGCCTGATCCACGATTTCAATGGCTCTATCCACTCCGGCACAGAATCCACGAGGGTTAGCGAGTATTATTTGCATATCTTGACTAATTTAGTAGGTTAAGGTGAGGTTATTTTAACTCAACTCTGCCTCCGAGACGATAATTCCATCGCTATCGGCATATAAAAAATAATCTTTTCTAAATTGTACGCCTGCGAAAGTCACAATACTATCGTATTCTCCGTGACCTTTCGTCGTGCTTTTGAGTGGATGCGCATGGAGTGCGCGAATCCCGATCGGAATCGTATCGATTGCGGCTGCATTGCGGATACAACCGTAGATCACGACGCCTTGCCAGCCGTTGTCGCAGGCCAGTTGTGCAAGCCCCCGATCGATCAAGGCGCAGCGGTGTGAACCTCCGCCGTCGATGACTAAGACGCGTCTCGATACTTTTGTCGATAAGGTTGAATTGACTAATCCATTGTCCTCAAAGGCTTTAATTGTCGTAATTTGCCCGCAAAAAGCCGGCGTTGCTCCGAATATTCTGAAAATGGGGTCGGCGATTTGAAAGCCGTCAATGTCGGAATATTGATCACAGAGATCGGCAGTGGTAAACGTCATTGGCATTACCTTGGTTAAGGCTGTTGGGGGCATATCATAACAGAAATGCGGTAGAAATAGTTTGGTATGGATGTATTCCAGCAATTCCCAGTTTGAGCAGTTTCGCCGATTTTAGGGTGTGGGGTATGCCTGTCGAGGAACGCCGTAAACCCATCCATGGGGGCTTGGCGGAAGCTCGAACGCCAAGGATGGCGTGAATACAGATTTTGCATGGAGCAAAAATCTGCCCTGCTGCCGACATCCTCGCCAAGCATACCCCACACCCTTTTTGATCTCCAAATTGGGAATTGCTGGATGTATTCGACGAGTCGAATTGGTGCTTCATTGCGCCATAGTGGTGCATTGTTTAAGAATAGAAAGAGGAAGGATTTTATTTTTACTATAAAATATTACTTTGGCATGATTTGTGTCTAAATTTAGATCTGGAGATATAGATGACGGATAAATTAAGCGATTTATGAACACGATAATTGAAGCGAATAAAACTAAGTTACTGGCTGCCATGCCGGCTGTAAAGAGTTACGAGGCTCGTCTTGCCTCGCTAAACGATTGGTGGGGGAAAATTGCGTTGATCGGAAAGATCAATAGCCATAATGTGGCGTCGACCATTCTTGAAGATATGAATTTGACGAAAAGTAAGTTCGGCGAGTTGCAGCAGAAGTTGACTTACAATTTAGTTGTCGAGAACTTGAAAAAATTGGTGCTCGATAATTCATCGAAGGCACAAGTCGCAATCGATTTACTGATTCGTAATTTATTCGAACGAACCGCTGATGTGGGTTTCTTGGCCACAGACGACGATATCCGCTCTTTCCTTATTTCCGAAAATGCAGATCGGGAGGGAATTGATTTCATCGAGAACCGACTGCGTGAATATGTGAAGAAATACAGCGTGTATGACGAGATCATTGTTTTCGATACCGAAGGACGGGTCAAAGCGCATTTGGATAACGAAAACCCGATCAGTCGTTCGACGGATCCTCTCATTGCCGAAACTCTAAAATCGAGTGCGGAATATATCGAAACGTTTCGATATTCGGAATTACAGCCGAATAAACGGCATTCGCTGATTTATTCCTGCAAAATAGCCGAAAGCAACCAACAAGGATCGAAAGCAATAGGCGTTTTATGCTTATGTTTTCGGTTCGACGATGAAATGGTGGGAATTTTCGGCGATCTTCTGGCGGCGGGTGACGAAGGCACGCTAATGATATTGGGTGTCGACGGAAAGGTAATCGCCAGTAGCGATGAGCAACTACTGCCGCTACAAGCGGCTTTTGCTAATGCGAATCCGGTAAGTATCGCATCGTATAAGCTACGCGAATATATCGTTAATACTCGACAAACCAAAGGGTATCAGGGTTTTTTCGGATTAGGGTGGACCGGGCAAATGATGACGCCGTTGGAAACGGCTTTTAAACGTAATGAAGCAGTCGATAGAGGAGGCGCTTATGCCGATATTATCGATCAAGCCATTACCTTCCCTCAAGAGTTGAAAGATATTCGCAAGGCCTCCTCCGATATCAATGCCGACCTCGGTTTGTTGGTACTTAACGGTCAGATCGCATCGGCTCGGAAAAATGCGGCCGAATTCATGCCGGTTTTGGAGGCCATCAAACAAATCGGTTCCGATATTGCGAATATTTTCGCCGATTCGGTCAATAGCCTTCAGGAAGTCACGGTCATGTCTTCGCATTTGAACAATGCAGGGTTTTTGGCGTCGTTGGCGGTCGATATCATGGATCGTAATTTATACGAACGGGCTAACGATTGCCGGTGGTGGGCGTTGACATCGACTTTTAGGCACTGTTTGGCTCAACCGGAAATCTCGTCAAAGGATGAGCAGCGGATGACGGACATATTGCAATACATCAACGCTTTATACACGGTCTATACCAATCTTTATCTTTACGATAAAAACGGTCGTGTCTTGGCGGTGTCGAACTCTTACGAGTGCTCGTTATTGGGGATGCAAGTCGACGAGCGAAGCGGAGCGCCGGCTGCGTTGAGGAATAGCGACTCACAGAGCTACAGCGTTTCGCCTTTCATCAGGACGCCATTTTACGGCAACCGCTATACCTATATCTATAATGCCTCGATCACGCATTTGGCAAGGCAGGATCAAGTGCTCGGCGGGATCGGCATCGTTTTTGACAGTGAACCGCAGTTTTCGAGCATGCTCGATGAAGTTTTACCGCGCGACGAAGCGGGAAAATTGCTCGAAGGAAGTTTTGCGTTTTTTACCGACCGAAATCAAATGATTATTGCTTCGGCTAATCACCCATCGCTCGGCGCCGGAGATTCGCTGGCGATCGACGACCGTTTTTTTGCCATGCGGACCGGACAAAGAGGTTCCGAAGTTATTCAATACAATGGCGTACAATATGTTTTAGGGATGGCTGTGTCGAAAGGTTACCGCGAATACAAAACCGTCGACGGCTATAGCAACGATGTATTCGCATTCGTGTTTATTCCATTTTAGAAGGTTATGTTTGCGTTATACCTTTCGCACTTCAAATTTAGGCAGTTCCCGAGGAGGCGCCTGGGAGGCCGATCCCTCACCTGACGCTAGGTGAGAGATCGGCATGGAGCTGGCATAGAGTCTGCATGGACGTATTTACCCAGCACCTAAATTCCATAGCCTATCTGCTATGGTTAATTGTCTTGGATAATATATTCGCCGCTAAAAATAACGCGCCAACAGTCCGTGTTGCGGGCTTATTTCCGGCAGCGGTATTTTTACCTCGTAGCCGCCGCCCAGAGCTTCTTGCATAGGATGGCCGTGCAGGTCTTCCATATGTTCGACGATAATGTCGCGATTGCCTTCGGGTAAAATCAATTCAATTTTATCGCCAACCGAAAACTTGTTTTTGACATCAATTTCGGCCATGCCGGTCGCAGAATCGAAGTGTCTGATTTCACCGCAAAATTGTTGCTGATGGCTTTTCGAATAACCGGTAATGTAGTTTTGCTGCTCATGCGTGTGGTGGCGTTGATAAAAGCCGTCTGTATAACCCCGGTTGGCTAGGTTTTCCAAGACGCCGAGCAATTGCGGATTAAACGGACGTTCGGCCAGTGCGTCGTCGATTGCTTGGCGATAGGTTTGTGCGGTCCGGGCTACATAATAATGAGATTTGGTTCGACCTTCTATCTTAAGGCTGTCGACGCCGATTTCGACCAAGCGTTGAATATGTTCGATCGCGCGCAGGTCTTTCGAATTCATGATGTAGGTGCCGTTTTCATCTTCCATGACCGGCAGCAGTTCGCCTTTACGCCCTTCCTCCTCTAAAAAATAAACCTTATCGGCCAAGGGGTGGCGCTCGGCGCCGCCGCAACTGGCATTACTGATTTCGGACATCGACAAGGCGCCGCCGTCCAAGACATAATCGCCTTCGGCATTTTCATGTGCGGGCAGTGTGTCGTATTTCCAGCGGCAGGAATTGGTGCAAGTACCCTGATTTGGGTCGCGGTGGTTAAAATATCCGGACAGCAAGCAGCGGCCCGAATAGGCAATGCACAGCGCGCCATGCACGAAGACTTCCAGTTCCATGTCCGGGCATTCCTGACGGATTTCGGCAATTTCATCGAGCGACAATTCCCGTGACAGGATAATGCGTTTTACTCCGATGGTTTGCCAAAATTTGACTGTTGCGTAATTGACGGTATTCGCCTGCACGGATAAATGTACCGGCATTTCCGGCCAGTTTTCCCGAACCATCATAATCAAGCCTGGGTCGGCCATAATCAATGCGTCCGGTTTCATCGCGATGATCGGAGCGATATCGGCCAGAAAAGTCTTGATTTTGCTATTATGCGGAATGACATTGGTCGCCAGAAAAAACTTTTTTCCGAGCCGGTGCGCTTCGTCGATGCCTTTGGCTAAGTTGTCGGCAAGAAAGTCGTTATTGCGCACGCGCAGGCTGTATCGCGGTTGGCCGGCATAAACTGCGTCCGCGCCGTAAGCGAAAGCGTAACGCATGTTTTTAAGGGTTCCGGCAGGAGAAAGTAATTCAACGGATTTCATTATTAGGTTGGAGTCGTATAATCAGCGATTGGAAAGGATTCGGTACGGAGCGAATTTGAAAAACGGCGCCGTCGAGTCATGATTCATAATTGACGATATTTTATCACTTAAGTTCTATCCGTCCGCAAATCGTTGTATACCTATCGCACTTCAAACTTCGGCATTAGCGTATGGAGGCGTCGGGGTGTTCGGCAAAGGCTTTGGCAGCATGGATGCTGTCATAGAAGAGCCTACATGGACGTATTCACGGCGTCCTTTGACGGGCACCCCGATGCCGAAATTTGACTAGCAAAGGGTATAACTTACTCGTTAAATCCCGGAAGCGGGGCTTTTTCGATTCCATTGAAGCGGCGAGAAATTTAATGATGGCTTGGTTTTTTGTATTTTTGGCGGCAGTTCTGATTATCGGTAGTGCTTTGATTTTGTTGCGAACCGCCAATATTCCAAGGTTGCCCAAACACGCGAAAGAGGCTTCCCACTTAAGGCGGGACAAAAACACTAAGGATTAACTGTTCGCCCTGAGTCTTTCGGCTGCGCTCAGGAGAGCCTTGTCGAAGGGTGGATGGTTAATCCGCCCATGGTTCGACAGGCTCACCATGAACGGATTAACCTTAAGCTGTCCCGCGGTAAGTGAGTAGCCGCGACAGATCGTGCTGAGCGGCAAGATGAAGACGGCGGTTAGACATTGCGCCTAGGTGCGCAAATATTCAGCGCGGGGAGACTCTTAAGCTAAAGGTTACCGGCCCGTCATTAACCAACGAGACTTGCATGTCGGCACCGAATTGACCGAATTGAACCTGTGTATGCAGGTCAACGGCTTTTTTTTGCAAATAATTAAAGAGCGCCAAGCCGTGTTCGGGGGAAGCGCCTCGGCTGAAACTGGGACGATTGCCGCTGTCGGTGTCTGCCGCCAGCGTGAATTGCGGGACCAATAACAAGCCACCATTGATGTTACGCAGACTTAGATTCATCTTGTCCTCGGCGTCGGCGAAAATACGGTAGTTAAGGATTCGCTCCAATAAGCGTTCAGCTTCTTTTTCGGTGTCGTTTTTTTCGACCGCGACGAGAGCCAGTATGCCTCGTTCGATTACGCCGATGTCTTGTTGCCGGACAGTCACTTTTGCGCGGGTTACGCGTTGAATAACGGATATCATAGGATGTTTCTGTACAATAGCGTTTTTGGGCACGGAATTATAGCGTTCCGGCTCGATAACGGCTAATCGTTAAATCTTATCAAATCCATGCTTTACGCCTTACTTAAATCGCTCGTTCTAATGCTGGCTATCTCGGCCGTCTACGCCGAGGAAATTTATCGCTGGCAAGATGAAAACGGCAAATTTTATTTTTCGGACAAACGACGAGAAGGCGCCGAGCGTCTTACGATAAAGCCAGGTTATTCTTATCACCGCATTCAGTATGTTTATGACGGCGATACGGTAAAGCTGGTAGACGGCAGAAAAATCCGCTTACTCGGCATCAACACGCCGGAAGTCGAAGGGCGCAATAAAAACGCGGAGGCCGGAGGCGAAGAAGCTAAACGTTGGTTAACTCACGCATTGAAAGGCAAGCGAGTCCGTTTGGTTCTCGATAGCGAACCAAAGGATAAATACGGGCGGACGCTCGCGCATTTGTTTACCGAGGACGGTCTGCATCTCAATTTCGAGCTGGTTAGATTGGGTTTGGCTTCGCTCAGTATTTTTCCGCCGAATTTGCTTTATAGCGGGGAATTGATTCGTGCCCAGGATGAAGCCGAAAAAAACTCGCGCGGTATTTGGAGGCTGCCTGAATACCGAATCAAGCCGGCACCGAGTCTTCGAACGGGTAATCATAGAGGCTGGCAGCGAATTTCCGGGCGCGTCAAAAAAATCAGAACGACGCGTAAATATGTGTATTTGACGCTTGGCGAGCGCGTCGATTTTCGCATCGAACGCGCTAATTTAGACTTGTTTCCAAACCCCAACAGCTATGTCGGCAAAGAAGTTGAAATTCGCGGTTGGCTCAATCGATCCAAGAAACATTTTTCGATGCTGATCCGTCATCCTAGTTCGGTCAAGATGCTCTGAGTAGCAGTAAAACTCAGGCTACTCCCTTTTGATTGAAAAACCGTCTAAGAATAAAAAGGTATGGGATGTGTCTATCGAGGACCGCCGTGAACCCGTCCATGGGGGCTTGACGGCAGCGTTCCCTGCTGCCGACATCCTCGCTAGCCACACCCCATACCTTCATAAAGTTAACCATTTTTTGAGTATAAAGGGAGTAGTTTCGCGTTAGTATTTCGCGATAAATAACTTCCTATTCTTCATGATCTTCATGGTGGTATACTTTTTCCATGTAACAAAGGTAACGCGATGCGTGCCCGACTTACTTTGAATTTTAAGCGCTATAAATAATCGATTTGTCCGCTAATTCGCGTAAGGTTTTCAAGCCTTGGTCGATAAACAACTGTATATCGCCTGCCTGGAGTTCTCCCGCGAGCTGTGTTATGCAAGATTCGGCAGAGATTCCCGGGGTATTTTGCAGGATCTCCAAAAGCCGATAGGTCGATGGCGTTATTTGCATAAACTTCACGTTATCGTTCGGAGTTCGATAAACGATCAAAAAACTGGGTTGCTCGGGCGCTTCATAAGGAATGAAGTCCGTTGAGATTTGATGAACCGGAAAACGATAGGCTAAAAGCCAAGCCAGTGGCGATAGATATAACGGCGCGGGCCTTAAATCTATCGCCGGCGCAATGATTGCGGGCGCTTCTTCCTTTGCGATTGCCAGCGCCATTTCCACCCATTCGTAATGTGCGAGTTCGAGCATGAAGGGCAAATCGTCCGAACACTGGCGTTCGTTTTGCAAATAATCCAAAAATTCTTCGGGGATTTCAGAAAAATAGGGCGTGCTGCTGCGGTGTTCCGAATAATAGTCCCGCGCGAGCGCAAGCC
This sequence comes from Methylotuvimicrobium buryatense, assembly GCF_005931095.1. Taxonomy (GTDB): domain Bacteria; phylum Pseudomonadota; class Gammaproteobacteria; order Methylococcales; family Methylomonadaceae; genus Methylotuvimicrobium; species Methylotuvimicrobium buryatense. The sequence continues at coordinate 550,026 of NZ_CP035467.1, forward strand.
AACTTTCCTCTGAGAGCAGCGATTTCAATACCGGAAAGTTGCTCGATAAAAAGCTTTCGACATTATTAAAAAACAACTCGCGGTACATCGACATGCGTTCCGGGGCCACATCGCCCGGAGCCGGGTTTCGGTCGGGGTTTCGAATGAAAGCGGCAAATTCTTGCTGTTTGGCTTTGAAGTCGATTTTGGCTTTATGCTGTCCTACGCTCATGTTGATTTTTCCAGGCGTGTTGAATGGCGGCGATCGTTTCGGTTTCTTTGATTAACTCCGGCAGTGGCGGAATGTTGAAGTCCCGCTCCAGCAAGGTTGGGAATATGCCGTAGAGTTCGTAAGCCTTGCCAAGCAGTTTCCAGACCGGGTCGATGACCGGGGCGCCGTGCGTGTCGACTAAAAAGTCTTCGGCTTCGACATAATGGCCGGCAATATGTGCATAGGCGATTCGCTGCGCAGGTATCGCCTTTAAAAACGTTTCGGCATCGTAGCCATGATTGACGCTGTTGACATAGATATTGTTGATATCGAGCAAGATGTCGCAATCGGCTTCGTTGACCACGGCGTTGAAAAAATCGATTTCATCCATTTCCCGGCCCGGCGCAGCATAATAGGAAACATTCTCGATCGCGATTTTTTGTTCGAGAATGTCCTGAACGCGGCGAATGCGCGCTGCGGTATGAGTAATCGCTTCTTCGGTAAAAGGAATCGGCATTAGATCGTACAGGTGGCCGTCTTTGCTGCAATAGCTAAGGTGTTCGCTATACAGTTTGATGCCGTGTTCGGTCATGAAGGATTTGACGGCCTTGATAAAGGTTTCATCCAACGGGTCGGTGCTGCCGATCGATAAGGAAAGTCCGTGACAAACGAAGTCGAAACGCTCGGTCATATTGCGCAGTTGCCGGCCGAATTTGCCGCCGATCGTTATCCAATTTTCGGGAGCGATTTCGTAAAAATCGACTGATGCGGGGGGCGTGTCGACGATGCTATTCAGAAAAGTTCGGCGTAAACCAAGACCTACGCCACTGACTAGATGTTGAGTCGTGTTCATCGGAACACCTGTTGTTTTTTGCTGGATAGAGGGTGATTGGATCACCCTCTATTAGGACGCAATTGCTTTGTTTGAAGTAAAGCAAAATTTTAATGAAAGCCGTTTTGCTTCATTTTATTTGGTTTTATCGGCATCGCCTTCCGGTTTTGTCATGCCGCCGCATTTGCCTTCTCCGCAAGTCATTTCCTTGCTTGACTTGTCGGCAGCTGCAGGTTTTTCGTCTTTTTTGCCGGCGCATTTGCCTTCTTCCATTTTCGGCGTACTGGTCATGCCGCCGCATTTGCCTTCGCCGCAGGTCATTTCGGCCTCGGCGACTTGCATGTAACCGGAAGAGAGTTCGGTCATGCCGAATGGATTAGCCTCGGCGTGTGCAGTAGATAAAGCGAGAGTAGAAACCATAGCGGTGCCCATTGCTGCAGCGAATGGTGATTTGTTCATTTTTTTCATAATAAATCCCAGTGTGTTTTGGTTGTGGAAAAATCAGATTGATTAATACCTTGTAAGGCTAGCAAAAAAATCTGAATCGTTTATGAATTGCGTTATACCTTTCGCACTTCAAATTTCGGCAGCGCCAGAGGAGGGGGCCTGGGTGTTCGGCAAAGGCTTTGCCAGCATGGAGCTGTGGCATAGAGCCTACATGGACGTATTTACCCAGCACCTAAATTCCATAGCCCATTGGCCATGGTTAATTATCTTGGATAATTTAGATGCTGGGTTCACGGCGTCCTTTGGCGGACACCCAGGCGCCGAATTTTGATCTACGACGGGTATAAGCAAGTATTGCAACATTGCTGCGACAGCGCAGCAACTAGATCAGTTCCTCTTTTTACAATGTTTTGGCGAGGGATGCAAACAACGTAAAAGTTTATTCTAAGAGTGCGATGGATGCTTAGCTATTTTTGATAAGGATACAACGGCTTTTTGCAGGGTCAATAGTTAGCAGTTAGCAGTTAGCAGTTAGCAGTGTGTCACTTTTGTGACTTAATTGAACCCAATAATTTTATTAAACACTCTTCTTCTTGAATTCGCAGAGGTCGGCGATGATGCAATCCGGGCATTTCGGTTTTCTTGCCGTGCAAGTATATCGGCCGTGAAGGATCAGCAGATGATGTGCATCTTTTTTGTGGGCTTTCGGGACGTATTTGTCCAGTTTTCGTTCGACTTCGAGCACGTTTTTTCCTGGGGCGATACGTGTTCTATTCGCGACTCGGAAGATATGGGTGTCGACTGCAATTGTCGGGTGGCCGAATGCGGTATTCAAAATGACGTTTGCTGTTTTACGGCCGACGCCGGGTAACGCTTCGAGCTCGTCGCGGGTTTGCGGAACCTGGCCATTGTGTTTTTCGAGCACTTGCCGGCACAGTTGCATGATGTTCGCAGCCTTGCTGTTGAACAGCCCGATAGTCTTGATATGTTCTTTTAATCCGGCTTCGCCAAGGTTTAAAATCGATTCGGGCGTATTGGCGATGGGGAATAACTGCGCCGTGGCTTTGTTGACGCTCTTGTCGGTGGCTTGGGCCGACAATACGACAGCGATAAGCAGTTCGAAAGGCGACGAGTATGTTAGCTCGGTAGTCGGTTCCGGTATCGTCGCCGCCAGTCTGTCGAAAATTGCCTGACGTTTGGTTTGGTTCACTGTTCCTGGGCGACTTGAATCGGAATTTGAATTTGGGCCGGTTTACGCTGTTTGACCTTGGTGTCGATAATATTTTTTAATGCGATCAACAAGCCGAGGCCGATAAATGCGCCGGGCGGTAATATCGCCAACAGCATGCCGGAATAATCGGTTATCACATCGATTTGCCAGGTTTTAGCAGCTTCGCCGAACATCAATTCGGCCTTCGCGAATAAAGTTCCCGAACCGATGATTTCACGCAGGCTGCCAAGCGTAACTAGTGCAAAGGTGAAGCCAAGTCCCATAAACAGGCCGTCTAAAAAGGCCTTGTCGGCGCGTTGCTTTGAAGCATACGCCTCGGCCCGGCCGATGATAGAGCAGTTGGTGACGATCAACGGAATGAAAATGCCGAGGATTTTATAGAGACCGAAGAACCATGCGTTCATCGCGAGTTCGATCATCGTGACCACGCTGGCGATGACCAGTACGAATACCGGTAAACGGACTTCGTCGGGGACGAAATTACGGATTAGCGAGATGATCGTGTTAGACAATACCAATGTCATCGTCGTGGCAAGGCCAAGCCCGAGGCCGTTAATGACCGTGTTGCTTACGGCAAGTAGCGGACACAGTCCGAGTAATGCGACGAAGGCTTGGTTATTAAGCCATAAGCCGTCTTTGACGATTTTGCTGTATTCGGAGAGCATTAATTTCCTCCTTCGGGAGTCGATTCTGTCGTTGAAAAAATCAGGGACTGGTTATGCTTGAAATAAAGCAATGCGTTTTTAACAGCCCCTACAACAGCGCGTGGCGTGATTGTTGCGCCGGTAAATTGGTCGAAATAGCCGTCATCACGTTTAACGGCCCATTCCTGTGTTTTGGGCATGGCGAGCGATTTTCCGTCGAACGCTAAGATCCAGTCGCTACGCTCGATTTCAATTTTATCGCCTAGCCCCGGCGTTTCGCGATGAGCAATAGCCCGAACGCCGGTGAGGGTGCCGTCGGTTTTGATCGCTACCAAAAGGGTGATATTGCCGCTGTAACCGAAAGGCGTCACCACTGTCATGACCGCTGCGACCGGATTGTCTTTTTTTCGGGCGCGATAAATGACTGCCGGTTTTGTGGAGTCCTGGTTGAGGTCGGTCACTTCGAGCGTATCATTGACGATGTCGTTGTCGTAAAGCGACTCGGGGATCACGGCTTTCAAGTTAGCCAGTAAGGCTTGCCGCTCATTTTCCTGTATCTTTGCTTCGGTTTTATGAAAAGTAAGTGAGGTTAAACCCAAGCCCAATAACGAAAAAATGCCCAATATCGTGGCAGCCGATAACGTATTTTTAATAATGGCGTTCATGCTTTTTGACCGAAGACGCGAGGGCGCGTGAAATAATCGATTGCCGGCGCCGTTAAGTTACCCAATAAAACCGCGAAAGCCATTGCATCCGGGTAGCCGCCCCAAACGCGAATAATATAAACCAGCGAGCCGATTAGTAGTCCGTAAATAATTCGGCCATTAACCGATGTGGCTGCGGTTACCGGGTCGGTTGCGATAAAAAAAGCGCCCAGCATTGTCGCGCCGGCCACTAAGTGAAAGCTTGGCAATGCAAATTGATTGCTGTCGATTGCATAACAAATACTCGCGAAGAGCCCGAGTCCAAGCAGCAATCCGACCGGAATTTGCCAGCCGATGATTTTACGCCATAGGAGCCAGAGTCCGCCAAGCAAATAGCCCCCGGCCACCCATTCCCAGCCTTTTCCTGCTAAAAGTCCGAAAACGGAATCGGTTTTTATTTCCGGTACCGATCTGCCTAGCCCCAATTGAGTTCTGACGCTATCCAGCGGTGTGGCCATCGTGATCACATCGAATTCGATGTTTGCCGGTAGTTGCTCGAGAAAAATCAATTTAAGCCAGTCGACTTCGTTCAATGCGACCGAGCCGAGTTCGATAGGCGCGAGCCAAGCGGTCATCTGCATTGGAAACGAAACCAATAGTAAGACATAGCCTGCCATCGCCGGATTGAACGGGTTGTAACCTAAGCCGCCGTATAAATGTTTAGCGATTACTATCGCGAACAAGATACCTACGACGGTAATCCACCATGGCGCAATGACCGGCAGCGAAATTGCCAGTAGCACGGCGGTTACGACGGCGCTCAAGTCTTTGAGCGTCGAGCCGATCGGCCGGCCGCGTAAGCCCAGAATCGATGCTTCGGCAAGCAGCGCAACGACAACTGCTAGGGTAATGTTGATTAAGACGCCGATGCCGAAAAACCAAGTCATCGCGGCAATTCCGGGAATCAAGGCTAACAAGACTTGCAGCATGACCCGGTCAACACTGTTGACAGGTTGAAGGTGCGGCGACATGACGGTTGAGAATTTCATTTATTCCGCTCCTTCGGTGGCGGTTTCAGCGGCTTTTAATTTAGCCAGGGATTCTTTTTTGCGGCGAGAACGTTCGGCTCTTTCGGCCTGTTCACGAGCCTTGCGTTCAAGAAGGAAGTCGTGCCGGCGTTTTGCGATTGCCGCTTTTTCAGCCTCTTTGGCCTTGGCGACGGTCTTACTTTTCGCGGCTCGGTAATATTGCACCAATGGGATCTGGCTCGGACAAACAACCTCGCAACAGCCGCATTCGATACAATCGAATAGGCTAAATTCTTTGCATTTCTCCAAATTGCCGGCACGGCTATGCCAGTAAAGCTGTTGCGGCAGCAAGTCTACCGGGCAGGCTTTCGCGCAATCGCCGCAGCGAATACAAGGCCGGGTCTCTTTACTTGTGGCGACTTCCGATTCGGCAGCGGCTAGAATGCAGTTGGTGGCCTTGACGATTGGTATGTCGTCCTCGGGTAACGCGAAACCCATCATGGGGCCGCCCATGATCAAACGCTCCACAGAGTCTTGATAGCCGCCGCATTGGTTGATCAAATCGCTAATCGGCGTGCCGATGCGCGCACGCAGGTTTTGTTGTTGCTTAACGCCCTGGCCGGTGACGGTCACGACACGCTCGGTTAACGGTAAGCCACGGCAAATGGCGTTATACACGGACGCAGCCGTGCCGACGTTTTGACAAATCACGCCCACATCGGCAGGAATGCCGCCTGACGGTGTTTCTTTGCCGGTGACGACGCGGATTAATTGTTTTTCGCCGCCGGTCGGGTACAGGGCGGGGATTTTCACTACGGTCAGTCGGCGATCCCTCGATTGTTCGATGGCGGCCGATAATGCCTCGTATGCTTCGGTCATGTGATCTTCGACAGCGATGATGCCGTTGCCGACTTGCAATGCATGCATCAAAATTAGCGCGCCTTGAACGATAGTATCCGGTTCGGCTTGCATCAGGACATTATCGCAGGTGATATAGGGTTCGCACTCCGCGCCGTTCAAAATAAGCGTGTCGATATGGCGTTGCGGCCCCGGGTTCAATTTGATCGAGGTAGGGAAAGCCGCGCCGCCTAGACCGACAATGCCGGCTTGGCGAATTTTAGTACGTAGTGCCGATGCCGGTTCCAGGCGATAATCGGCAACAGGTTCGGATGCCAATGCTTCATCGCGCCCGTCGGTGTCGATGATGATGCACGAGTCCGATAACCCGGAGGGATGAGGAATGATGCGATCTTCAATTGTTTTAACGGTACCCGAGCTTGCAGCATGAAGCGGGGTTGCCAGGAAATGATCGGAATCGGCGATGATTTGGCCGCGCAACACGCTTTCGCCGGGGGTGACGGTCGGCTTGAGTTGCACGCCTGAGCGTTGTTGCAAAGGATAAATTAGTTGTTTCGGTAGCGCGGCGTTGACAATCGGTCGGTGTGCCGATAGATTTTTGTGTGCGGGCAAGCGCAAGCCGCCGTGAAAGCGCCAGGTTTTAAGCATATTTCTTTTCCGGTTCCGGCCATTGCCAGTTGTTAAGGTCTTCGGGTATCGGTTCCATAACGATGCAATCGACCGGGCAAGGGTCGACGCAAAGCTCGCAGCCGGTGCATTCACCGGCTATCACGGTATGCATCATCTTCGCGGAGCCAAGTATCGCATCGACCGGGCAAGCTTGAATGCATTTGGTGCAGCCGATGCACAAGTCCTCGATGATGACCGCGACGCTCTTGGGTTTTTCTTCGCCGAATTCGGCGTTGAGCGGTTTCGCTTCGACGCCCAGTAAGTCGGCCAACGCTTCGACGCCGTCTTGTCCCCCCGGCGGGCATTGGTTGATATCGGCGTCGCCGGCAGCGATCGCTTCGGCATAAGGACGGCAACCGGGAAAACTGCATTGCCCGCATTGCGTTTGCGGAAGAATCGCTTCGATTTTATCGACAATCGGATCGCCTTCGACCCTAAAATAGATGGCCGAAAATCCGAGTATTACGCCAAATACGGCAAATGTGATGCAAATGATTAGTATCATCGGATTTATCTGGTCGAATTAGAATAATTGGTATTTGAGTAACAATTCTCGCTCATCGTTCCATCGCTTTGCATTGATGTCATGAGGTTTGTTGCATTTTTCATTCGCCCTGAGTGTGTCGAGGGTAAATGTAAAATTTGAACGGATTCGCGAGAGCGATTACTTGAAATTGATTGGCTGAAACTTTAGCCTTTAACTAAGCCGCTGAATCCCATGAATGCCATGGACATTAACCCGGCCGTTACTAGCGCTATCGAGTTGCCCTTGAAAGGCTGGGGGACGTCGGCAACGTCGATTTTTTCTCGTAGCGTCGAGAAAAGGGTCAATACCATTGAAAAACCGACCGCAGCGCCGAAACCGTATAAAGCCGATTCCAGGAAACCGTGTCGGGTTTGTACATTCAGCAGGGCGACGCCTAGAACTGCGCAATTAGTGGTGATTAGCGGCAAAAATATTCCCAGTACCTGGTAAAGGAGCGGGCTGGTTTTGTGAACGACCATTTCGGTAAATTGCACGACAAAGGCAATCACGACGATGAATGTGATTGTGCGTAAATATTCCAGTTCTAATGGGATCAACAGATAACGGTTCGCCAGATAGCTGCAAACGGCGGATAAGGTCAGAACAAAAGTCGTCGCGAAACCCATTCCCAAGGCCGTTTCCAGTTTTCGGGAGACGCCCATAAAAGGGCATAATCCTAAAAATCTCACCAGTACAAAATTATTGACCAGTATCGTACTTATCAGAATTATTAGATATTCTTTCATCGGCTGAACTAAATCCGGATATGCCGGAAAAGGTTATTGGGGATGTTGCTTTTTCAAGACAACGCATGTCAAGCGATAATAACCAACTATAACACTAAAGAATTATTCTGCAAACCAGCGCTTGTTGATATATAACGAGCAAGACCATGCATTATAGCGATATTCAACAAAAAACAAAAACTCGGCGGATTTGTTGCGGTTGATTTAATAAGCTAGGGTCGTTGCTTTTGATTTGTTGTTCGGCTGCGACAATGTAGAAGTAGGCTATTCAAAAAAACTGACTTTACCGTTTTCAATATTGTACATCGCGCCGATTATCCCGATTTCGCCGCTACTTGCCATCGCATTTAGAAGAGGGCTTTGCTGTCTGATTTGCTCGACCATAATTTCGACGTTGCGTTCGGCAACTTGTTCAACTAGAGAGTCGTCAGGTTTGCTAATTCGAGCTAGCCGACCGTTTTTAACCGAATCGACAGCCGGGCGAATCTTATCGAGCAAGCCGGTAAGATGATCGAGTTTGGCGTCGGCGCAGGCGCCTTTGATTGCACCGCAGTGGCTATGGCCGAGCACGACAATCAGCTTGGACCCAGCCAATTTACAGGCAAATTCCATGCTGCCTAGAATGTCGTCATTAACAATATTGCCGGCAACGCGAACGCTGAATATGTCTCCTAAACCTTGGTCGAAAATTAATTCGGCTGAGGTGCGAGAATCGATGCAGCTAAGAATGATCGCAAACGGAAACTGGCCTTCGACGGTTTCATTGACTTGCTCCAATAAGTTTCGGTTAGCTTTTAAGTTATAAACAAAGCGTTGGTTGCCTGCTTTTAAGATTTCTAAAACGTTTTCAGGCGTTAGCGACTGTTGCGATTCTTTGTCGAGCGGATGAACTCTTTGTAACGGCTCGAGAACGCCATAACCCCTTAGGTTTTCGATAACTAAATGAATATTCTTACGTTCGGCTTCGGTTTTAAAATTCTGGATGATTTCATAGACGTCGAAGTCGATGTATTTGGAGCCGGTTGCATCGATCACGACCTCCGAATTTTCGGGAAGTTGGTCTAGTAGCTGCAGGATATTAGCTTTATTAAGAAAAGAGACATTTTCAGATAAAGTAATGAAGTGTTTATTGGCTTTTTGTTCCTGATGAAGATAAAAGCCGACTTTCAAATTTTCCAGCAAAATAAAAAACAGCGCGATGCTCATGCCGATCGCAATGCCGGTTAGCATGTCGGTAAAAATAAGCCCAAGCACAGTCGCGGCGAAGGGGATGAAGTGATATATCCCCGTTCGGTACATCGTTATGAAGCGACGCAAGTCTGCCATCTGGTAACCGATGACTAACAAAACCGCAGCAAGACTAGCCAGCGGAATGGTATTCAAAAGGCCGGGAATCGATATTACAGCTGTTAGTAACAATGCGCCATGAATAAAAGCCGAGGCCTTGGTTCTGCCGCCCGATAAGATATTGGCTGAGCTGCGCACGATGACTTGGGCGATTGGGATGCCGCCTAACAAACCGGAGCAAATGTTGCCGATGCCTTGTGCTTTTAGTTCCCTGTTATTAGGTGTCACTCTTTTATACGGGTCTAGCTTGTCGACGGCTTTGACACACAATAGAGTTTCAAGACTGGCAACCATGGCTAAGGTGAATCCGGTCTTGTAAACGGATAGGTTGGTGATTTGCGAAAAATCCGGTAGCGTTAGGTAAGCGATCAGTTCGACGGCTCGATCGACCTTAGGCAATGAAACCAAATGATTGCCGCTCAAAGCCAACTCGGGAAACCATCCGAGGAGTAATTGATTAGATGCTACGCCGGTTATTACGGCCGCCAATGCGCCGTGAATCCATTGCGTAAAACGGTATCGTTTAATAAATGGCGACTCCCAAAGCAGTAGAATAGTCAGTGAGGCCAAAGATATAATGACCGCTCCGGGCGAAATAAAATCGACCATATGGACCAATTCGGATGTCGTTGTGAATTGGTCGCTTTGGGTAAAGGAGATATCGCCTTCGTAATCTACGTCGTAGCCGAATGCATGCGGTATCTGTTTCAGAAAAATGATAATGCCGATTCCCGTAAGCATGCCTGATATGACCGCGGATGGAAAATAATAGCCGACGATGCCGGCACCGATTCGTCCCATGGTCACCTGAATAAAGCCTGCTATAACGACGCTCAACAGGAAGGCTTCAAAGCCAAGGCTTTGTATCGCGGCATGAGCGATAATGGCAATGCCGGCAGCGGGTCCGCTAACGCCAAGAGATGATCCGCTTAAACCGGAAACGACCAATCCGCCGATGATTCCGGCAATCAGTCCTGAAAACAGCGGTGCGCCGGAGGCCAGTGCAATGCCAAGCGATAACGGCACGGCGACCAAAAACACCACGACGCCGGCGGGAAAATCGTACCTAAGGCTGGCATTAAAGCCGAAACGGTGCTTGCGTTCGCTCATCAACGGATGATCTTCTACCATGGTTTTTATCCGGTTAACGCTAGGTTTTTTAAATTGAGGCACTGAACTATTATATACCTTTCGCACTTCAAATTTCGGCAGTGCCTAAGGAGGCGCCGGGGTGCTCGGCAAAGGCTTTGCCAGCATGGATGCTGGCATAGAGCCTACATGGATGTATTCACGGCGTCCTTTGACGGGCCCCCGGTGCCGAATTTTGATCTACGATGAGTATACTCCGCCTAGAAGAATATAACGCACACAACCGGCTAACTACAGCAATTCCCATTTTCAGGGTAAAAAAGGGTATGGAGCAGGCTGTCGAAAAAAGCCATTTTTAGCTAATTGCTGTGTTCCCGCTTTTTAAGCTCAAAATATATTTGAAATTGTTGGTGATCTTAGGCTATTAAGCGCCAACCATTTTATCTGACTTGAAAATCGGTAAATTTCGACGCCCTAGTATAGAGCGCGCTTGACGAGGATGCCGGTAGCATACCTATATACCTAAAAAGAGCGGTTGGTATGTGTTGTAGACCGTTCGTGCTGAGCCAAGTCGACGCATGAAGGGGGCTACAACACTTTCACCGGCTTGGAGAGGCTTCAAACTACCCCTCACCCTTCGACAGGCTCTCAAGAAACAGCTTTTATATATTAAAAATCAATAACTTGCCAAGATGTAAATATACAAAAAATACGTCAAACAGCGGCTGTTTTATAGTAACGCCATGCTATCGAAGGGCGCTTACTTTGCTCAGGGCGAACGGTAGTTTGATGCGCTCAACTGCACTTTTTAGGATATACGCTCTTGAGCAATCTGTAGAATACTTCGGTGCGTCGATAAGCCTGTGCCGAAATTTGACCAGCAGAGGTTATGTCTTGGTATTACAAAAATTATTTGACAACGTAAATATGATTTACGAATGACTGACTAAAACGAGCATTTTATGACAAAAAAAGCATTAATTACCGGCATCACCGGGCAGGACGGTTCTTATTTGGCCGAGTTTTTACTCGAGAAGGGATATGAAGTTCACGGTATCAAACGCCGTGCTTCATCGTTCAATACGCAACGGGTCGATCATATTTACCAAGACCCGCATGTCGAAAATCAAAAGTTCGTACTGCATTACGGCGATTTGACCGATTCTTCCAATTTGACTCGCATTTTGCAAGAAGTACAGCCGGATGAAGTGTATAACCTAGGCGCGCAGTCTCATGTCGCGGTGAGTTTCGAATCGCCGGAATACACGGCCGATGTCGATGCGATGGGGACGCTTCGTTTATTGGAAGCGATTCGTTTGTTGGGCTTGGAGCAAAAAACTCGCTTTTATCAGGCATCTACATCGGAATTATACGGCTTGGTTCAAGAAACTCCGCAGAAGGAGACTACGCCGTTTTATCCCCGTTCGCCTTATGCAGCGGCCAAACTTTATGCCTATTGGATTACCGTGAATTACCGCGAAGCCTACGGCATGTATGCCTGCAACGGTATTTTGTTCAATCACGAATCGCCGCGCAGGGGCGAAACCTTCGTAACCCGGAAGATTACCCGAGGCTTGGCCAATATTGCGCAAGGTGTTGAAAATTGCCTTTTCATGGGCAACATGAATGCGCTTCGTGATTGGGGGCACGCCAAGGACTACGTACGCATGCAATGGATGATGCTGCAGCAGGATGAACCCGACGACTTCGTCATCGCCACCGGCGTTCAATTCAGCGTTCGCGAGTTTATCGAGTGGTCTGCGGGCGAACTAGGAATAGCTCTCCGTTTTGAAGGCAGCGGCGTTGAAGAGATCGGCGTGGTCGAAGCGATTGACGGCAATTCGGCGCCGGCGTTGTCGGCTGGCGATGTCATTGTTCGAGTCGATCCGCGTTATTTCCGCCCGGCAGAGGTCGAAACCCTATTGGGCGACCCCACCAAGGCCAAGGAAAAGCTCGGCTGGGTGCCCGAAATTACGGTGCGCGAGATGTGCGCCGAAATGGTGCGCGAAGACCTTAAAGCCGCCAAACGCCATGCCTTGTTGAAGTCGCACGGGCTTGATTTACCGGTTTCGGTGGAGAGTTAATAATGAGCCGCGATCTTAATCAGACTGTTTTCGTGGCCGGCCATCGAGGCATGGTCGGTTCCGCGATCGTTCGCCGCTTACAAAGTTTAGGTTACCGGTCTATTTTGACGGCGGCGCGCGACGAGCTTGACCTATTGGATCAGGCGGCGGTACAGGCCTATTTTTCGGCGCACCGGGTCGATCAGGTTTATTTGGCTGCTGCCAAAGTCGGAGGTATTCATGCCAATAATACCTTGCCGGCCGAATTTATCTACCAAAACCTGATGATCGAGGCGAATATCATCCATGCGGCCCATCTTAACGGCGTTCAGCGATTGTTGTTTTTGGGCTCGTCTTGTATTTACCCTAAGTTTGCCGAACAGCCAATGCAAGAGCAGGCTTTGTTGACGGGCGTTCTCGAGCCGACAAATGAACCGTATGCGATCGCCAAAATTGCCGGGATCAAATTATGCGAGAGCTATAACCGCCAATACGGGCGCGATTATCGTAGCGTGATGCCGACCAATCTCTACGGGCCGAACGATAACTTTCATCCCGAAAACAGCCATGTGATTCCGGCCTTGATCCGTCGGTTTCATCAGGCGGTTCAAGCCGGCGATGACGAAGTTGTGATTTGGGGCAGCGGGACGCCGAAGCGAGAATTTTTGCATGTCGACGACATGGCCGCCGCCAGTGTGCATGTGATGGAGTTGGATGCCGGCATTTACCAAGCGAATACGCAGCCGATGCTGTCGCATATCAATGTCGGTACCGGGGTGGATTGTACGATTCGGGAACTGGCCGAAACGCTCGCGAAGGTGACCGGATTCAAAGGTAAGTTGAGCTTCGATGCGACCAAACCGGACGGCACGCCGCGCAAGCTGATGGATGTGTCGCGGCTTAAAGCGTTAGGCTGGGAATATAGCATAGGCTTGGAAGAAGGCCTGACGGATGCTTATCGATGGTTCGTAAGTCATGCCGGTCAGGCAAGAAAGCACTGATGAAATCTCTATACCCGTCGTAGATCAAAATTCGGCGCCTGGGTGTCCCGCCAAAGGACGCCGTGAATAGGCTCTATGCCAGCTCCATGCTGGCAAAGCCTTTGTCGGACACCCAGTCGCCTACTCTAGCACTGCCGAAATTTGAAGTGCGAAAGGTATATATAGAGTTAAGCGATCCGGTATCCCATTGCGGCAATACCCCAATTCGATGAGCGATAGTTATAAGTGCTTTTAACTGTAACTAATGGGGTAGAAGGTATATAATCCGAAACTTTTAAATAGTTATTACTTAATTCTCACCGGAAAAAAGCATGGTTGGTAAGCTGGTTAAATTTATTGTAGGTAGTCGCAATGACCGACTGGTCAAAAAGAAAAGGAAGCTGGTCAAAAAAATTAACGCGCTTGCTTCCGATTATGAAAAATTATCCGATGGCGAGTTAAAGGCCAAGACGCAAGAGTTTCGTGATCGCCTCGATCAGGGCGAAAAGTTGGATAATTTGATCCCGGAGGCCTTTGCAACGGTAAGGGAAGCCTCCGCTCGGGTATTCGGCATGCGTCATTACGACGTGCAATTAATCGGCGGTATGGTTCTTAATGACGGCAAGATTGCCGAAATGAAGACCGGCGAGGGAAAAACCTTGATGGCGACCTTGGCGGCTTACCTTAATGCTTTGCCGGGACGCGGAGTGCATGTCGTCACGGTTAACGATTATCTGGCGGCTCGCGACGCGCAATGGATGGGGCGCGTATACGAGTTTTTAGGCCTGACGACCGGCGTTATCGTTAGTCGCATGGATAGCGCGGAGAGGCGAGTCGCTTACGCCGCCGATATCACCTACGGTACCAACAATGAGTTCGGCTTCGACTATTTGCGCGATAACATGGCTTTCAGCTTGGCGCAAAAAGTACAGAGAGATTTAGCATTTGCGATCGTCGATGAGGTGGATTCGATTTTAATCGACGAGGCGCGCACGCCATTGATTATTTCCGGACCGACCGAGGAAAGTACTGATATTTATATCAAAGCCAACGAGATCGTGCCTTTTTTAACCAAACAGGAAAAAGAAGATAGCCCTGGCGATTTCTTTGTCGACGAGAAAACCCGGCAGATTTATTTGACCGAGGAAGGTCATGAGCATGTTGAGCAATTGATGACCGAACATGGCTTGATGGTCGATGGGGGTAGCCTTTACGATGCGTCTAATATTCGGCTGATGCATTACCTCAATGCGTCGTTGCGTGCGCATCATTTGTTTCAAAAAGACGTCGATTATATTGTCGCGAACAATGAAGTCATGATCGTCGATGAATTTACCGGGCGCATTATGCAGGGACGGCGCTGGTCGGAAGGTTTGCATCAGGCCATCGAAGCCAAAGAGCGCGTGACGATACAAAATGAAAATCAAACGCTGGCCTCGATTACATTCCAAAATTATTTCCGCCTCTACGAAAAACTGTCCGGGATGACCGGTACGGCCGATACCGAAGCGTTCGAATTAAACAAGATTTACGGTCTTGAAGTAGTCGTCATTCCGACCCATCGGCCGATGATTCGTAAAGATATGGGCGATTTGGTCTATTTGACGGCTCGTGAAAAATACCAGGCCATTGCTCAAGACATCAAAAGTTGCGTCGAGCGTGGTCAGCCGGTTCTGGTCGGAACGACATCGATCGAAAACTCCGAGATCATTTCCGCATTACTTACCAAGGAAAATATTAAGCACGAAGTATTGAATGCCAAACAGCATGAACGCGAAGCGCATATTATCGAACAGGCCGGTATGCCGGGCGCGGTAACGATTGCAACCAATATGGCCGGGCGAGGTACCGATATCGTGTTGGGCGGTAATCTTGATGCTGAACTGGCGGCGCTAGGCGAGGAAGCCTCAGAAGAAGATCGGGAAAAAGTTCGCGGAGCATGGCTCGATCGTCATCAACAAGTCATTGCCAGCGGCGGCTTGCATGTAATCGGTTCCGAGCGTCACGAATCGCGGCGTATCGACAATCAGCTACGGGGACGCTCGGGGCGACAAGGCGATCCCGGTTCTACAAGATTCTACTTATCGCTCGAAGATCCGTTAATGCGTATTTTTGCCTCCGACCGCGTTGCAGGCTTGATGCAAAAACTGGGTATGGGCGAGGGCGAGGCGATCGAGCATCCTTGGGTCACTCGTTCGATTGAAAACGCTCAACGAAAAGTCGAAAGCCGGAATTTCGATATACGTAAACAAATTTTGGCTTACGATGATGTCGCTAACGATCAACGCAAAGTGATCTATGCACAGCGCAACGAGCTAATGGCTGCGGAAGACATTTCCGATATCATGAGCGAAATTCGCAAGGATGTGGTCAATAATGTCATTACGCAATATATTCCGCCGAAAACAATGGAAGAGCAGTGGGATACCAAAGGTCTGGAAGATCATTTATTGCAAGAGTTTAATGCCGGAATACCGGTCAGGCAAATGCTTAAGGATGACAAAAGACTTAACGAAGCCTCGTTGCGTGAGCGCATTGTGGAGTTGGTCGAGGAAAGCTATAAGGAAAAAGAACTCAAGATTGAGCCCAAAATATTACGGCATTTCGAAAAGTCCGTAATGTTGCAAGTCTTGGATAATAGTTGGAAAGAGCATTTGGCGGCGATGGATCACTTACGTCAAGGCATTCATTTTAGAGGCTATGCGCAAAAAGATCCGAAGCAAGAATACAAACGTGAATCCTTTGAGATGTTCACTAGTTTGCTGGATCACATCAAGTACGAAGTGATTGGTATCCTAGCCAAGGTCCAGGTGACTCAGGAAGAGGATGTTCAGGCGATAGATGAAATGAGACAAGCTCCCAAGGAAATGCATTACGAGCACGCCGAGGCGGAACCGATAGCAGCACCGGTCGAGGACTTGTCAGTTCCGATGGAGCCGGAAAAATCGGTCGAACAGCCGTTTGTTAGAAATGAGCGCAAGGTAGGGCGTAACGACCCTTGTCCATGCGGGTCAGGGAAAAAATATAAGCAATGCCATGGTCGGATTAGTTAAATTTTTAACTACGAGCGAGACTTTTTCAAGTAATGCGAATAAATATAACCGTTAGCGTTTTAATGCTGGCCAAATTTGCTTTGACTCGTGCAGGGCTTTTCTGCTTGGTAACCGGCGAGTCAATGCATAAGGGTGGGTTATGAATGGGTGCTGCCTAGATGTCTTCAGCTTTCCGTCCATGGTATTTGATACTCGCTTGTCTGAATATTGAATCCAATTACTGAATGCACGATTTTTCAAGCGGATTAAGGTTTAATTTAATCGACTTAAAGCACTTGTGTAATGAAAATAAACCGATATGATTGATATGTACGAACAATCCGAAGAGCCATCAAAAATGCCTAGCACTATTTTCAAAAAAAGTAAGCCGGCCGCAACGATAACTAAACTTCCAAGTTTGTCGTTGGATAAGGATCATTTGATTACCGATTTCAAGCGTTATTACGCTTATCGTTTAGGGCGGGACGAAAACTGTCGATCTCCGTATTACGCTTATGAAGCCTTGTCTTTAGTGATTAGCGACCGGCTCATCGAGCGTTGGAAAAATACCTACAATGCCTACCGGGATGCCGATTGCAGAAAAGCTTACTACCTATCGATGGAATTTTTGATGGGGCGAACCTTGAGCAATGCGATGCTCAATCTAGGCGTAACTGACGAAGCAACTCGTGCGATGTACGATCTCGGATTGGAAATCGAGGAATTAGCCGATAGCGAGCCGGATGCGGGTTTGGGTAACGGCGGTTTAGGCCGTTTGGCGGCCTGTTTTATCGATAGTTGCGCCACCTTGCAACTTCCGGTCATCGGTTACGGGTTGCGCTACGAATACGGTATGTTTAGCCAAGGTATACAAAACGGCGAGCAAATAGAAAGGCCAGATCATTGGTTGCGTAATGGCAATGTCTGGGAGATCGAGAGGCCGGAATACACGCATCGGATCAAATTCGGTGGGCGAACCGAAACGCATATCGACGAAAACGGCAACAAAAGGACTTGCTGGGTCGATACCAACGATATCCTCGCGGTTCCTTACGATACACCTATTCCCGGCTATAACAACGGTACCGTTAATACGCTTAGATTGTGGAAATCGACCGCGACTGAAGAGTTCAATCTGCAAGAATTCAATGCGGGCGGTTATGCCGAGGCGGTAGCGGCGAAAAATACCGCCGAAAACATCACGATGGTGCTCTATCCGAACGATGCGAACGAGAACGGCAAAGCATTGCGGCTTAAGCAGCAATATCTATTGGCGTCAGCGAGTTTGCAAGACGTTATTGCGAACTGGGTCGGACGCCATGGCAACAACTTTAGCGATTTCGCCGAGAAAAACTGTTTCCAATTGAATGATACGCATCCGAGCATCGCGGTGGCCGAATTGATGCGTTTATTAATGGATGTTCATGGTTTGACATGGGACGAAGCTTGGGGCATTACCACCCAAACGATGGCCTATACCAATCATACCTTGTTGCCGGAAGCGTTGGAGCGTTGGTCGGTCGGATTATTTGAATCGCTTTTGCCGAGATTGTTGGAAATTATTTACGACATCAATGCAAGGTTCATGGCTGAAGTTTCGACGCATTGGCCGGGTGATCTCGACAGAATGCGACGCATGTCGATCATCGAGGAAGGCGCGGAGAAGCAAGTGCGCATGGCTTATTTAGCCATCGTCGGCAGCTATTCGATTAACGGTGTCGCCGAATTGCACTCGAAGTTGTTACAAGAAGGGCTATTCAAGGATTTTTATGAATTATGGCCATCAAAGTTTAATAATAAGACTAATGGTGTGACTCCACGCCGCTGGTTGGCCGGTTGTAATCCTGCGCTAGCGGAACTAATCACAGCAACTATTGGTGACGCTTGGATAACCGATTTGTCGGAGTTACAAAAACTAAAGCCTTATGCCGAAGATGCCGCGTTTCGTGAAAAGTGGCTGGCTATTCAACGCCAAAACAAGCAACGCTTAATTGACTATAAAAAGAGCGAGCTCGGACTCGAGTTGTCCGCCGATGCCTTGTTCGATGTGCAGGTTAAGCGGATCCATGAGTACAAGCGACAGTTGCTAAATGTTTTGCATGTAATCCATTTGTACGACAGGATCAAGCGTGGTGATGCGCAAGATTGGGTCAATCGCTGCGTTTTGATAGGGGGCAAAGCGGCACCCGGTTATGTGATGGCTAAAAACATTATTAAATTTATCAATAATGTTTCCAACGTCATTAATTTCGACCCTGATGTCGGCAATAAATTGAAATTGGTTTTTTTGCCTAACTATAGGGTTTCCGCGATGGAGATTATTTGTACCGGAGCCGATTTGTCCGAACAAATTTCGACGGCCGGCAAGGAAGCTTCCGGAACCGGCAATATGAAGTTTATGATGAACGGAGCGATAACTATCGGTACCTTGGATGGTGCGAATATTGAAATTCTCGAAGAAGTCGGTGAGGACAATTTCTTTTTATTCGGCTTAACCGAGGATCAAGTCGAGGCAATGAAAGGGCATTACGACCCTAACGCAATTATTGAGCAGGATAATGACCTAAAAAGGGTCGTGAATCTGATTGAGTGCGGGCATTTCAATCTGATGGAGCCCGGTATATTCGACGATCTTGTTAATTCGATTAAAAGTCCTTACGATCCTTGGATGACCGTTGCCGATTTTCGCAGTTATGTCGATGCGCAAAATCGTGCCGAAAAGGCCTTCGTCGATACCGAGCGATGGACCAAAATGAGTATTCTCAATTGTGCTTCGAGCGGAAAGTTTTCGACCGATAGAACTATAGGCGATTATAACCGGGATATTTGGAAACTGACTCCTGTTCGGATTGATGAGTTATGACCTCGGTTTTCGGCCTAAGAACCATTGAACTTTTTTTAGATGTGGGATTCGATTGTCGAGTTACACCGTAAACCCAGCGACTAAGTTAGGATTTTGTGATAAATAACGTCCTCGAGCTATGCGATTTGTCGATGGTTCGGTACTCGATCGACAGGGCGCCGTGAACCCAGCACCTAAATTACCCAAGATAGTTAATCATGGCCAATGGTCTATGGAGTTTAGGTGCTGGGTGAATACTTCCATGTAGGCTTGATGGCTGCTCCCTGCCGCCGACACCTGTCGATCGAGTTACCGAGCCCTCCATAAAATAGGGAAGTTATTTGCGACTAAATCCTTTGGTGCTGGCTAAAGATAAGTTGGCTTGACTGTCGTTTTTGTTGCAAGGAAGTGTCGTTAATGTTTGATATCGTGCTCTATGAGCCTGAAATACCGGCGAATTCCGGTAATATCATTAGGTTGTGCGCCAATACCGGTGCGAGTTTGCATTTAATTGAGCCGTTGGGCTTTGATATGGATGACAAAAAACTGCGCCGGGCCGGTTTGGATTATCATGAATGGGCAAACGTCTGTGTTTACGGTTCGTTGGCCGATTTTGTAGATCAACGCAAACCGCCAAGATTGTTTGCGTTATCAACCAAGGGGTGCAAAGTCTATAGTGAGGTGGGCTTTGAGCCGAATGATGCGTTTTTGTTCGGACCGGAATCGCGCGGTCTTCCCGCCTCGGTTTTGGCATCGATGGAACGGGATAAATTACTGTATTTACCGATGCAGCCCGATAGTCGCAGTTTAAATTTATCCAATACCGTTTCGATTGTATTGTATGAAGCCTGGCGGCAACAGTCGTTTGTCGGAGCGTTAATCAAATAAGCGGGTCTGGCATGCGCTCCGTGCCGGCACAATAAAAATGATAGCGATGATTACTTTGAAAGAGCCCATTCAAAAAGCGCAATCAAAAGCAGTCGCGTTGCTTGTAGGCGCTGATGGATGAGCGGGTTTCGGGATTCTCCGGACGGATTCAAGTTTTAGACCCAATAAGCGGAAAGTGTGCAATTTACTCTTGTAAACTTGGATTAGGGAGTTGACAATCTTTTCACCATTCACCATTCACCATTCACCATTCACCATTCACCATTCCAAAATCATAGACCGCCGGCAGTGCATTTGTAAAAGGTTGGCTAGCTTTCGGCTTTTAATTCGCGGTCTAATAGGTTTTGCACGGCAGCCAACGGCGATAAGCTTTCATAGAGCACCTTATAGGTTTGTTCGGTAATCGGCATGTCGATGCCGTGTGTTTGTGCGAGTAAATAGGTTTCTTTTGCAGCCGATACGCCTTCGATTTCTTGGTCGATTTCTTCCCTGGCCGCGGCACGGTCTTTGTTTTGACCGAGCGCGAGTCCGAAACGCCGGTTTCTTGATTGGTTGTCGGTACAAGTTAAAATCAGGTCGCCGAGTCCGGCAAGGCCCATGAACGTTTCTTGTCGGCCGCCGAGTTCTAAGCCGAGCCTGATTATTTCATGGAGTCCCCTTGTAATGAGCGCGGCACGCGTGTTGGCGCCGAAATTCAGACCATCGGCAATTCCCGAGGCGATTGCCAATACGTTTTTAACCGCGCCGCCGGTTTGCACGCCGATCATGTCGGTGCTGGTGTAAGTGCGGAACCGTGCGCTGTGGAAAATTCGGGTTAATTGATCGGCAAAGCCTGTATGATTTGATGCGATCGTAATTGCGGTCGGTAAATCGGCAGCGACCTCTCGTGCGAAAGTCGGGCCCGATAAAACGGCGGCCGGAGTTTCTTTGGCAAAGATGTTTTCGACCGAATAATGTAACAAATACCCGTCGTTTGGCGCGAAGCCTTTGGTAGCCCAGGCGATTTGTACCTGATGGCCGGTAAATCGACGTAGTTTGATCAGCGTGTTTTTAAATGCATGACTAGGAACGGCAATAAGGATTAAGTCGCTGAATGCCGCGGCTTCGGCAAGTTCCGAGCAGGTTTCAAGCGTGTTGGGAAAAACAAAACCGGGCAAGTAACGCTGATTGGTTCTGTTTTGTTGAAGTGTTTTAATATGAGCTGGGTCGTGCCCCCACAGCAGCGTATGGTAGCCGTTTCGGGCTGCTTGTATCGCCAAAGCGGTGCCCCATGAGCCGGCACCAAGTACGCTGATAGTTGAGGTCATGAGTCCTTAGTTGACTTTATTTGAGCCGGGAGCTTGTTGTTTAATTTGTTGTAGGTGCTGAGCATAGAGTGCATCGAAATTGACAGGGGCCAGTAGCAACTGAGGAAAACCGCCTTTGGCTACTAGATCCGAAACAGCTTCGCGTGCATAAGGGAACAATATATTAGGGCAGAAGCTGCCGACCATCGGGCCCATTTCTTCTTCGCTAAATCCCTTCAAGGCATAAATACCGGCTTGGCAGACTTCAACCAAATAGGCGGTTGATTCGCCGCATTTTACCGTTACAGTTACGGATAAGGAAACTTCATACATATCGTTTTCCAAGGTTTGCACGTTAGTGCCGAGATTGAAATCGACTTTCGGTTCCCATTTTTCGGTAAAAATCTTCGGCGAATTCGGTGTTTCGAACGAGATGTCCTTGGTATAAATCTTTTGAATCGAGAAATGCTTTTCTGCGGGCTTGTTTTCTTCGGCCATGGGTTTAAGTCCTGTTTTTGGAATAAAAAAATTCTAACTTCATGTTGTAAAAAGCTGGGAAAATCAGTTTTTGTTTTTGCTGGCGATTTTAATAGGGAGTTTGTTTTCCTCCCAAGATTGCATGCCGCCGATGATGTTGTAAACGTCGGAAAAGCCGGCTTTAGTTAAGGTTTTGCACGCAGGGACGGAGCGCGTTCCCGTTTGACAAACAACGATGACCGGGTGGTCTGTGTGGTGAGCGAGTTCGCCAAGTTGGCTTTCCAGTTTACCGAGCGGCACGTTGACGGCATTTTCGATAGCGCCCTTAATAAATTCATGCGGCTCGCGAACGTCGATGATGATCGCGTCGCTGGCATTCATTTTTACGACTGCCAATAAAGGGGAGAGTGCTTTGAATTTATTGAACATGCTCTCAAATAAATCTTGAATCAGCAGGAAGGTGACGACCGCTAGTGCCAGCGACAATAAATAATGATTTAAGATGAACTCTATTAAACGATCCATTGGTGATTGGTAAGGTAATAAGATTAGAAATTAAGGTGAAGGAAAAACGGTTGAGTTAGCAAGTGGTACAAAACACGTCACGCATCATTTTAATGAGTTTCAGCATGCGTTCGTCGTCGATGTAATAAAAAACCCGGTTGGCTTCTTTTTTTGAGCCTAAAATGCCTTTTTCTCTTAGAATCGACAAATGTTGAGAGATGTTGCTTTGGCTGGTTCCGACTTGCTCGACTATGTCCTGAACGTTAATGGATTCGCTGCCGAGGACGCAGAGTATTTTCAAACGAAGGGGGTGGGACATGGCTTTCAGACAGCGGGCTGCCCGGTCAATTTCCGCGTCGTTGTTGATTAGATGATCTTCGTCATGATCCATGGAGTATCGATTCTTAAAAAATCAGGCAGTGGGGTCTCAGGGTATCGTGAATCATATTTCGGCCGGTTATCGTGTTGGGTTTTGCAGCAATGCTTTTTTGATCGAAAGCAAGGTGATAAAACAGGCGTTAAGGAATATGCACAAAGTAACTTATACAAGTAGTAAGCTTTGTGGCGGTTTGGTGACTCGCTTGACAGGACGCTGTGAATACGTCCATGTAGGCTTGACGGCGGCTATCCCTGCCGCCGACACCTGTCCATCGAGCCACCAAACCCCCTCCAACAGTTGTCTAAGTTATTTCATGCTCGTTCCTAAGCTAGGCAATATGACTGTTTTTACAGAGCTGCCACTCCTCTTGCCTACATTCATGCAAGCAAGGCCGCTATCGGACAAAAGAGCGCGTCAGCCTACCAGCAAATGTGACCGCACGAAGTATATTTATACACAACAATCGCTAACGTGTATTACTATAATATAGTGATAAACCGGATCTAGCTATTAACCGTGAAATTAAAATAGCCGGTAAATCTAACAAAATGAGCTGAGCTTTTCAATCATTTTGACCGATTAAGACAAACACGCCATAAGAAACGGGCATGGAACAAGTTACGCAACCGACGCCATGATTTTAGTTCGTATTCAATGGGCGCAAACAGACGTTAAGCTAAGGCTAAGCTATGTATCTGTTTGAAAAAGATCAAAAATATCTATCGATTGCGAGAGTTATAAAATACACGTTCCTTGGTCTTTTGTGACCGAATGTGACTCATTCTACTTCAATTTATCCAATGAGCTGAAAGAAAGATGTTATTGAGGCGTAAATCGATCGATTCTTTTGTTTTCTGTTGGTTACGGCCAAAAGGTTGGGAGCGAAAATTGTTATTGCACAGATCAATGTCTTCTTAAGGGATTGGTTGCGTAAAGAAGAATATCCGATGGCGTTATTGAAATGTTTGGGAAGTGTAGTAGGCTTTAGTGCTGGTTCGTTGGGTAATATAAGAGCCGAAGTTGTGGGTGCCGTTTGCATCTGCTCTGCATCGCAGGATTTGTTTAGAATGAATAAAGCTTTACAGCTGTTGCCAGAGGGTGATTACTCATCCGGTTTGGTTTTGTCAAAGTTAACGAGTACTGGCATGCTGCAGTCGTTTGACATGACGGAAAGATCCTCATTTTTGCAGAGGCTTGAAGGGCTTTATGAATAAAATTTTCGTCGGCTTTATTTGCTTGGCGCTGAGCGGTTTATCTGATCAGATTGTAGCGGAAGAAAAAAATCGGGACTTGGTTAAAATTCAAGCCGAAATCGATGCAGTCAATCGAAATATAAAGCGTATTGAAAAAGAGCAAGGCGCGTTGTTGACTCAGTTGGCGGAAATTGAAAAATATTATGGCAAGACCGTCGCAACCCTGAAACAATTGCAAGGCCAAATCGATAGCAAGCAACGAAAAATTAAAGATTTGCGCGAAAAAACGCGTTTATTGCAACTTGAAATTGCTGAGCAAAATGAAGGGCTAAGGCATCAAGTTAAGGCCGCGTACGCGATGGGCCGTAAAGAAAAGTTGAAGTTGATGCTTAACCAGGAAGATCCGGCTTTATCCAGTCGTATTATGGTTTATTATGAATATCTAAATAAAGCCCGGCTGGAGAAATTGGCAAGAATCGGGCAAGCAGTCATGGATATCAACGAGCTGGAACGAGAAAATCTGAAGGAAAGTCAATTACTCGAGCAGACCTTGCAGCTAAAAAAAACCGAGCAAGAGGCTTTGGACAGAAGCCGGTTGCAAAGAAAAGAGTTGCTAACTCGTCTGGAAAAAGATTATTCCTCCAGTAAGCTTCGTTTGAGTCAATTGCGGGAAGGTGAGGCTCGATTACAAAATTTGGTTAATGGCTTACAACAAGCGGCGATTAAACAGCCGTTTGAACCGGAACCGGGAAAACCGGTCATAAAGCAGCAAGAGCTGGTCGATTGGCCTGTTAAGCCTTTCGCATCCTCGCAAGGAGACTTGCCTTGGCCTGTTAAAGGTCAATTAGTGAAAAAATTCGGTAGCCCTAGGTTGGGAAGTCGCTGGGACGGAGTTTTGATCGGTGCGGGCGAAGGTACGGAAATAAGAGCGGTTTCCGCTGGCAAGATAGTATTCGCCGATTGGTTAAGAGGTTATGGTTTGTTGACGATCATTGATCACGGTAATGGTTATATGACGCTCTATGCGTTCAATCAAAGCCTTTATAAATCGGTCGGCGACCGAGTCGCACCAGGCGATGTAATTGCCTCGGTCGGTAAAAGCGGTGGTAGAAGCAAGGCAGGTCTGTATTTTGGTATACGCAAGAATGGCAAGCCCGTCGATCCGGTTCGGTGGTGCCGTAAAATAGATCAGGATCGCACAGGATAAATGTTTTATTTAAATCGGAAATCAGAAGTTTGGAGTTTTTAGGGCTATGCAGAAAAAAAGTTTATGGGTTTTGATTCTGGGAATGTTCCTGGGCATTTTTATCAGCGTTGGCGGTAATGTCCTTGCTGAGCGAGGTAGTCGATCGCCGGAGACCGAGGTGCTGCCTTTCGAGGACCTTCGGACCTTTACCGAAATCTTTGGGCGCATCAAGCGCGATTATGTCGAGCCGGTAACTGACAAACAGTTGCTCGAACATGCAATTCGCGGCATGTTGATCGGGCTCGATCCGCATTCGGATTACCTTACCGGCGATCAGTACAAGGAGCTTCAAGAAGGTACAACGGGACAATTCGGCGGTTTGGGCATTGAAGTCACGATGGAAAACGGTTTTGTCAAAGTCGTATCGCCGATTGATGATACGCCGGCTCAACGAGCCGGAGTGCGGGCCGGAGATTTGGTTGTCCGCTTAGACGATCAACCGGTTAAAGGGATGTCTCTGGGTGATGCCGTAAAATTGATGCGAGGTGATCCGGGTAGCAGAATAGTATTGACCATTATGCGCGAAGGCGAGGAAGCGCCTTTGAAAATTGAGATCACTCGGGACATTATCAAGGTTAAAAGTGTAAGAAGCCGACTTCTCGAAAAAGATTACGGCTATCTTAGAATTAGTAGCTTTCAATCTAAGACCGGAGAAGGTTTACGCAAGGCCATTGCTGAGTTGGAAAAGGAAAACGCCGGTAAATTGAAAGGGTTGGTGTTAGATTTGCGCAATAACCCCGGTGGAGTCCTGAATGCAGCCGTTGACGTCAGCGATGCTTTTCTTGATAAAGGCCTTATCGTATACACCGAAGGACGTATTGAAAATTCCGAGATGCGCTTTAATGCCTCTCCGGACGATGTGCTCGATGGCGCGCCTATTGTGGTATTGATCAATGCGGGATCCGCTTCGGCATCTGAAATCGTAGCCGGTGCTTTACAGGATCACCGGCGAGCGGTAATTATGGGCGAGAAATCGTTCGGTAAAGGTTCGGTACAAACTGTTCTGCCAACCAGCGGCGGAGCGGCAGTCAAGTTGACTACCGCGCGTTATTTTACTCCTTCAGGACGCTCTATTCAGGCCGAAGGCATCGAACCGGATATACAATTAGACCGCTTTAAACTGGAGTCCGTCGAGGGACCTGACTTTAAGCCGGTTAAAGAAGCCGATTTGTCGCGCCATTTAACTAATGGTAACCGGTCTAAAAAGAAACCGGAGACAAAGGATACAGAGCAAGATCAAGAGAAAAGCAAATTGGAAATTACCGATTATCCGCTTCATGAAGCTTTGATGCTGCTGAAAGGGATCGCAATTTTGCGGAATTAACGTTTCGATCGGCGCATGAGACCCCGGCATTTCATCGGTTTATTAATCTTTGGAATGTCGGGGTTTTTTATTGTCTGGCATCCGGCCGCAGCAGAGTTAAATGAACGTTCGCGCATCGCCATCATTATCGACGACATGGGCAATAGTCTCGAAATCGGTGCTGCCGCAATCGAATTGCCCGGTAATATCACATATTCGTTTTTGCCGTTTGCTTTGCATTCCAAGCGTTTGGCATTAATGGCATCACGTCACGGTAAGGAAATTATGTTACATGCGCCAATGCAGGCACTAAGCGAAAAACCTGTGGGGGCCGGCGGGCTAACCGTATCGTTGGATCGCAATGAAGTTGTGTTTCGGTTTTCGGCGCAATTGGCGGCTGTTCCGGGTATTTCGGGGGTCAATAATCACATGGGCAGCGCCCTGACGCGTGATTCGGTAACAATGGGCTGGCTTATGGAGGTCTTAGCGAGCAAGCCCGATGCTTTGTATTTTGTCGACAGCGTGACGACCGATCAGTCGGTAGCCAAAAAAGTGGCGGATGCTCATCGAGTCCCTGCTTTGAGTCGGGATGTTTTTTTGGATCATGTGAATTCTGAAGCAAAGATCCGCGAGCAGTTCGAGTTGCTTATTTCGATCGCTAAACGGCGCGGTTATGCCGTGGCAATTGGGCATCCGAGAGTGAACACATTAAAGATTTTACGGGAAAAATTGTCGGACTTGGAGCGAATCGGAGTCGAACTAGTGCCAGTTTCGGTGTTATTGCCGCAATACCCCATTCCTCGGACATTTCCGGTTAAACAGCGCAAATTGCCTGTTCAAATAGCCGAGCAAAAAACGATTGAACCCTTGAAAACAAGACAACAGAAGTCGATACGGATTAGATCAATACCTTTAAAGCCAAGCGTTCAAACCGTAAGTGAAAAATTGCGGGTCCGAGAGTTTGATTTATTCTAATGATTATGGGTTTTGCAATAAATGATTTCCTGACGCTAGGGACTTTGTCGAGGCTTGTCGGCAAAATTGCCAGTACTCGGCGCGGCCTAACGGGCATCCGGGATGTGCTATAAGCTTTATCAAATTGACTGAATGCACTAAGCAATCATATATCGTATTGATATAATTATTGTTTTAATTCGTTCGTCCTGGGCAACCCCTCATCTCTCCTTATAAGTTCAACGCCGAAATGCGATATGTGAAAATGGTCGTTGGTAATCAAAATAAGGTATTTGGCACAAAATTGGGGCATGTAAAATGGAGCTAAAGCGACGATTTTAGATACCATAAAGCCAAAATGCTCGGTTACTGCTAACTTCCATAGGGTGTCATCAACTGGTAAAAAAATACTGGCATTATCTTTGCTGTCTCTATTGATAATAACCGGTGTAGTTGATTCGCGGAGCATCGGTTTACAGTCTAATTAATGGGTTAGGAGATTGATAACGATGAGGCTTGGGCATTCATGCGGCAAATGAAACTGGGCGTTTTTTTACCAACGGGCAATAGTCATTTGTCGAATAGGCGACGACAGGGGCGGGGTGTCTGCGGTTGGGATCTTTCAGATTGCCAGCGTGTTGCGGTAAAGGCCGAGCAAGCTAAATTTGATGCAGTCTTTATGCGTTCCGATGAGTCATTGTTCTGTCATTCTCAGGATGATGAATCGGTAAAGTTATTGATTTCGTTGGCACATGTTACCAATCGGATCGGTTTGGTGGCGCCGGCATGTTGCGACTACTCTGATCCTTATGGCTTGGCAGGTTCTTTTTCCTCCCTCGCTCATATCAGTCGAGGGCGGGCCGGTTGGAATCCCGGGACGGAAAATAATAATGATCGAAATATTCTTACGGAGCGAACTCGCGATTATATCGACTTAGTAACTTCTTTGTGGGCAATGTGGGAAGTTGAAGATGGAAGTAATGATTTACTTGGGGTTGTCGATAAAAGCAACAAGTTGGATGCGGCAGGCATGGAACGAACCGCTTATGATCAACCGGTACTGGTTCAAAATATCTTATCCGACAGGGATATTGAATTGGCGGCGCGGAGTGCTGAAGTGGTTTTGGTTCGACAGAATAATGAACAACAGGCAAGGCTGTTTTATTCCAAGTTAAAAGAAAAAGCGCTTGATTTCGGTAAGTGTCCTTCGCAGCTAAAAGTTGTGTCGTGTGTGGTACCTGTTGTTGCCGAGACAACCGAGGCTGCTCATGAAAAATATCATTTACTCAAGGAGTCACGACAATCGGAGAAAAGATTAGAGTCGTTTAATTCCGAACTCGACAGGGAAAGGACTACAGAATCTAGACTGCAACAAGTATTACCGGAATGGTTCAATCATAACGGTTTCCGGAATGCCTCTATAGAACCGATTAGAGAGTTGATGGAAGTCGAGTCGGTGCTATTTCGAAGGCTTAATGATTGCGATCATCGAGTCGTAATCGGCACAGCAACGCAAGTTGCCGATCAGCTAGAGGATTGGTTTATAGGCGAAGCCGCTGACGGATTTGCTATCATACCGCCATATTTCCCCGGAGGATTTGACGATTTTGTAGATCTAGTCGTTCCAGAATTGAAATTTCGAAACTTATTCCGTGCCGAATACGAGGGAGCGACACTACGCGATCATTTGGGGTTGTCACGGCCGGTCAATGAGTTAGCAAAACAAATGATTCAATTTTCGTTATCTTACTCCTTTTCATACTGAAAAATCGTCGGCTTTGTTGATGGCAGCAATTCCCAATTTGGGGACCAAAAAGGGTGTGGGGTGTGCTTGGCGAGGATGTCGGCAGCAGGGGCAGATTTTTGCTCCTGCAAAATCTGCATTCACACCATCCTGGGCGCTTAGCTGCCGCCAAGCCCCCATGGATGGGTTTACGGCGTTCCTCGACAGGCATACCCCACACCCTAAGATCGGCGAAAATGCTCAAACTGGGAATTGCTGTTGTTGATGTGCCGTATATATACCTTTCGCACTTCAAATTTCGGCGATGCTTAAAGAGGCGCCGGGGTGATCGGTAAAGGCTTTGCCAGCATGGATGCTGGCATAGAGCCGACATGGATGTATTCACGGCGTCCTTTGACGGGCTCCCGGTGCCGAATTTGATCTACGATGGGTATAACAGTCGAGGGGCTCCGATCGCCCTGTGCCGAAATTTGACTAGCAAAGATATAACTTTCGAAAACGGTTGTTAATAACAAAGGTATAGAATGAATTTTCTTTTCAAGAAATCCGCTTGGACCGTGTGGTCGTTTTGTCTGCCGTTGATGTTGTTTCCGCTTTGTGCCAAAGCACATCTCCAGGATATCGACAGCAGCGGTTGGCTTAGCGGTTTCAGTCATCCACTTGAAGGTTGGGATCATTTGTTGACGATGCTGGCTGTCGGCATTTGGGCCTCGCAGCTTAAAGGTAACTCTGTATGGCAATTGCCGTTGGCATTTGTCGGTGTGATGTGTCTTGGCGGTCTAATCGGCGTTGCAGGGCTGCCGGTTTGGGGCGTCGAGCCGATGATTCTTTTGTCGGTCGCGGTGTTCGGGTTGTTGGTTTTGCGCAGAATTTGCGTACCGGCGCTTGCGAGTATTTCGGTCGTGATGTTTTTCGCATTTTTTCACGGCTACGCTCACGGACAAGAAATGCCGGCCTCGGCCGGTTTGTTGTCGTTTGCCTTGGGATTCGTTACCGCGACACTATTATTGCACGGTACCGGCATCATAATGGTGCGCTTGGCTGTTTTGGCGTTCGCAACTGTGTTCGGGACATCGGTTCATGCACAGGCGGTTGCGGATGATGAAGATAGCGGTTCGGATATCGAATCCGAAACGATGCAGTTGGAGTTACTTCCCAAGATGGTTGTGACCGAACGCGGCGATTCTTTGGTCGGTATCGCAGACAGCGCATCGCAGGGTAATGTCGGGCAAGAGCAGCTGCAGTACCGGCCTATCATTCGGCCCGGCGAGATACTCGAAACGGTGCCCGGCCTGATCGCATCGCAGCATAGCGGCGAAGGAAAATCGAATCAGTTTTTTTTAAGAGGCTTCAATCTCGATCACGGCACCGATTTTTTAACCAAGATCGACGGCGTGCCGGTGAATTTAGTTTCGCACGCACACGGTCAGGGTTGGACCGATACCAACTTTCTGATTCCCGAATTGATAGCCACGATCCATTATCAAAAAGGCAATTACTACGCCGAAAACGGTGACTTTTCCAGTGCCGGTGCCGCCGATATACGCTATGCCAATACCTTGCCCGGACATATCGCTCGATTTACCGGCGGTAGTTTCGATTATTATCGGGGGCTGTCGGCCGGTTCGCACAGGCTCGGTGACGGCAATTTGCTTTATGGCGGCGAAATCGTTCATAACGGGGGGCCGTGGACGGTCAGCAACGATTATTTGAAATTCAACGGCTTGCTTCGCTACAGTCAAGAGTATGAAAGCTCAGGCTGGAGCGTTACCGCTATGGCCTATAAAGCCGACTGGAACGCGACCGACCAAATCCCCCGGCGCGCGGTCGACTCCAGAACGATCGGGCGTTTCGGCACGCTCGATCCAACCGACGGCGGCAGCAGTCGGCGATACAGCATCACCGGCGAATGGCATCGTCAAGACGAGGCGTCGGCATCCAAACTGACGGTTTACGGAATTTATCATGAACTCGATCTGTACTCGAACTTTACCTATTTTCTCGAAGATCCAGACCGCGGCGACCAATTCGCTCAGCCCGATAAGCGCTGGACATCCGGTCTGAACGCAAGCCACACGTTTTTTCATAAAATCGGCGCTTTCGACTCCGATAGCACAATCGGTCTGCAGGTGAGAAACGACTCGATCCGTAACGGTTTGCTGTTGACCGAGGCGCGGCAGCAGTGGGATATCGTTCGCAGCGACGATGTGCGCGTGACCAATGTCAGTCCGTATTTCGAAAACAAGACCCGCTGGACATCCTGGCTGAGAACGCAATTGGGCGTTCGTTTCGACGGCTTTCAATTCGACGTATCCGACAGTAACCGGTCCGAAAACAACGGTACGCGTACCGACGGCATCGTTAGTCCGAAAGCCGGTATCGTATTCGGGCCTTGGGCGGATACCGAGCTTTACCTGAACGGCGGTCTCGGTTTTCACAGTAACGATGCGCGCGGTATCAATCAGCGTGTCGATCCTGTGAGCGGCGATACCGTCGATGGAGGCGGTAACCCGATCAAACGCGCCGTGCCGTTGGTTCGTACTTACGGAGCCGAAGGGGGGCTGCGCACGACCTGGTTTAAAGGATTGCAAAGTACGCTGTCGGTTTGGTGGCTCGATATCGATTCCGAATTGTTGTTTGTCGGCGATGCGGGAACGACCGAAACTAGCCGTCCGAGCCGCCGTTTTGGCGTCGAATGGGCGAATTATTATTCGCCGACCGATTGGCTGACCTTCGATGCCGATTTCAGTTTTTCGAAAGCGCGTTTTCGCGGTAACGATCCGGCCGGCGATCGTATTCCCGGTGCGATTGAAAGCGTGATCGCAACCGGTGCCACGGTTCACGATATTTACGGCGGTTTCTTCGGCGGCCCAAGGTTGCGTTATTTCGGACCGAGACCGTTGATTGAAGACAACAGCGCCCGTTCGGATTCGACGGTTTTGTTATCGGCGATGCTCGGTTACCGTTTCGATAAGACCTGGACCGTGCAGGCCGAAGTGTTCAATATCCTCGACCGCAAAGACAGCGCAATCGACTACTACTACGAATCGCAAATGCGAGGTGAGACAACCCCTGTAGAAGACATCCATTTTCATCCCGTCGAACCAGTCAGTTTCAGAATGAGCGTAACCGCGAATTTTTGACTCGGATTCGAAAGCGCAAAAAAATGAGAAAATCGGCTGCTTGAAAAACGCATTGATTTCGATCCTTCTCGTTCAACTGCGCGAATTATACCTATCGCAGATCAAAATTCGGCACCGGGGTAACCCGCAAAGGACGCCGTTAATACATTCCTGTAAGCTCCTCTATGCCAGCATTCATGCCTGTCCCTCCTTCAGTATCGCCGAAATTTAAAGTACGAAAGGTATATGCCCATTCTTCATGAAAAATAATTTCGACTGAACCGAAACAGATATCCTGTAAAATGTCAGCCATTAACAAGCCGATTTCGTTGTTGGATATACACTGTCTGGTCAATTTTTAGAACCGAGTGAATCTGCCTAAGGATTTGGTCGAAGATAACTTCCCTATTTTATGGGGTGTTTGGTAACTTGATCGACAGGTGTCGCCGGCAGGGAGCCTCGGTCAAGCACAGGAATGTATTCACGGCGTCCTGTCAAGCGAGTTAACGAACCTTCGACAAAGCTCATAGCTCCAGGACGAAATCCTAACGGCCTGGTACTTCCATGCGGAAATGCCTAAATTTGAAGCGCGAAGTGTATATATGATGAAATTGGCACAATGATTTAATTTTCAGATCAATCGGGTGAGGTAAGTTGATGGTACGGGTAGGTATTGTTGGAGGCACCGGTTATACGGGTGTGGAGTTGCTGCGGCTCTTGGCTTTACATAAGAAAGTCGAGGTCTCTGTCGTGACATCGAGAAATGATGCGGGCAAAAGAGTCGATGAAGTGTATCCGAGTTTGCGCGGTTTTATCGATACGGTTTTTAGCGCCCCGGAAGTCGAGAGATTATCTGATTGCGATGCGGTATTTTTTGCGACGCCGAACGGTACTGCCATGTTGATGGCTGAACAATTGATGGCGCGGGGTGTCAAAGTCATCGATTTGTCGGCTGATTTTCGTTTGAAAGATCCAAAACAATGGGAAAAATGGTACGGCATGGAGCATGCCTGCCCTGATCTGATCGAACAAGCCGTTTACGGTTTGCCGGAGGTCAACCGCGAAGCGATCAAAAATGCTAATTTGATTGCGTGCCCGGGTTGTTATCCGACTGCTGTGCAATTAGGTTTTTTGCCGTTGATTGAGCAAGGCTTGGTCGAGGTCGATCGGTTGGTTGCCGATGTTAAGTCCGGTGTTAGCGGTGCCGGGCGAAAAGCGCAATTGACGACCTTGATGAGTGAAGCCGGCGAGAGTTTTAAAGCTTATGCGGCAAACGGTCATCGTCATTTACCCGAAGTAATCCAGGGTTTGGAGAGGATCGCTAAAAGGTCTGTAGGTTTGACTTTTGTTCCTCATCTAATACCGATGATACGAGGTATTCATGCCACCTTGTATGCGCCATTGCTAGAAGACGGAGAAGCCGTTCAAGCACTTTATGAACAACGCTATATCAACGAGCCGTTTGTCGATGTGTTGCCTTATGGATCGCACCCGGATACCCGCAATGTTAGGGGCGGCAATGTTTGTCAAATTGCCGTTCATCAGCCCCAAGGGGAGCGGATGTTGGTGGTGTTATCCGTGATTGATAATCTGGTAAAAGGGGCTTCCGGGCAAGCGTTGCAAAATATGAATTTAATGTTCGGTTTTGATGAAGCTGAGGGGCTGAGGATTCCTGCGCTTTATCCTTAAATCTTGACTAAAACACTAGGGATTGTCATACTTTGATAACTTTTTAATTTCGATAGTAGAAACTTTATGGCTGAACCAATTATTTTTACCGATAGCGCCGCTGCGAAAGTCGGCGATTTAATTGCCGAGGAAGGCAACGACAATCTCAAGTTGAGAGTTTATGTGTCGGGTGGAGGCTGCTCGGGCTTTCAGTACGGCTTTACGTTTGATGAGGAAGTAAATGAAGATGATACGCAAGTCGAAAACGGCGGCGTGACGGTTTTGATCGATTCGATGAGCATTCAATACTTAACGGGTGCCGAAATCGATTACAAGGAAGATATTTCCGGCGCTCAGTTTGTGATACGCAACCCTAACGCGACTACGACTTGCGGTTGCGGATCGTCATTTTCCGCATAATGCGGCGCGCCCGGGATAGATTCCTCCCAGAATTACCGGCTGTTTTGCACCGGTAACCGACATAAGGTTGCCGGGCAGGCTATTCATGGTCTGTCTGGCTAACCAAGCAAAAGCAATTGCTTCCACATGATCGGGATGTAAATGGTACTCTTCGGTCGATAATACGGGACAATTCAAATTGTCCTGCAGTTTTTCCAATAAATAGCTATTGCGCGCGCCGCCCCCGCAAACTAATACTTTGTCTGTACAAGGGGCATAATCGCGGATCCCGTCGCAAATGGTTTCTGCTGTTAATTGGCATAAGCATGCCTGGACATCTTCCGGTTTTTGTTCCGAGAACTCGCGGAGGTGTTTAGTTAGCCAAGCCAGTGAAAAATATTCTTTCCCCGTGCTTTTGGGTGCTGTGCTCTTAAAATAATAGTCGGCTTTTAGCTGCGAGAGCAGGCGCTTATTGACTTGACCTGTTCTGGCCCAGTTTCCGTTATGGTCGAAATGACTTTCTTGATGTTTTTTTATCCATGTATCCATTAATGTATTGCCGGGCCCGGTATCGAAACCTATGACAGGTTTCGACGAGTCTTTTGGCAAAATCGTTATATTGGCAATGCCGCCGATATTGGCGATCACACGGTTTTCACTTGGGCAGCCGAATAAAGCTTGATGGAAAGCCGGAACGAGAGGCGCGCCTTGTCCTCCGGCGGCTATATCACGACGGCGAAAATCGGCTACGGTAGTAATCCCTGTGACTTGTGCGATGATGTTGGGATCGCCGATTTGTAGGCAAAAAGGGGTGTTCGGCTCTGGTGCATGGAAAAGGGTGTGACCGTGACTGCCGATTGCAGCGATATCTGAAGCAGAAAAGCCAGCTTTAGCGATTAAACGCTGTGCGCTTTGTGCGAATAAACTACCCAGTTGCGAGTCAAGCTTGCCGATATTTTTTAGCAGAACAGGATGATCGCAAGAAGTAATTTCAGTCAGCTCGGTTCTGATCCGGTCAGGAAAAGGGTGGTATTCGAAGGCGATGAACTCAGGGTGGCCGCTACTAAAATCGACAAGACCAGCATCGATGCCGTCGATGCTGGTCCCAGACATTAAGCCAATATAGAGCTCGGTCATTGAAATTGTGATGCCCCGTTACTTCTGTGCAAGTAAGCTGTTTCTTGCTTGGTCCAGTTGTGCTATGAGAGGCTTCGTATCGGCTTTGAATTTTTCCAGCAAAGAAGGGCTGATCGGCATCGAGTTTGGCAAGGCTACCGATAACGGATCGCGATGTTCACCGTTTACTCTGAATTCGTAGTGCAGATGAGGGCCGCTAGCCAAGCCGGATTGACCGACATAGCCGATAATATCGCCTTGCTTTACAGTGCCTCCTTGCTTGAAGCGGTTATTGAATGCCGAGAGATGAGCATAAAGTGTGCTGTAGCGGTTGTCATCATGTTGGACGATGATCACGCGTCCGTAACCGTTTTGCCTTCCTAAGAATTGTATTTTTCCATCGCCGGTCACTTTTACCGGAGTTCCGGTCTTGGCCGCATAATCAACACCTTTGTGAGCGCGGATTCTATTTAAGATAGGATGCTTGCGCTTTAAATTGAAAGGTGAGCTGATACGGATAAAGTCGACCGGCGTTCGTACAAAGGCTTTACGTAAACCTTCGCCATTGGGTCGATAATATTGTGCGGAGCCGGAATTCTCCTGAAAACGGACGGCACGATAAACCTTGCCATGATTATTGAATTCGGCAGCAAGAATATTGCCGGAACCGACTTCTTCGCCTTCCGCAATATGTTTTTCATAGACGACAGAAAAGGTATCGTTTTCTTTGATATCTAATGCAAAGTCGATATCGAAAGCAAAGATGTTGGCGAGTTGTAGTATCAATTTGTCGCTCAACCCTGCGCGCTTTCCATCGTAAAACAAAGAGTTACGAATGGTGCCGACGGTTCTGGCGATTGTTGTTTCGGTGGTTTTGCTCGAAATCTCGACATTGAATGTGTCGTTTTCGCGTACAGCTTTGACGGTTTCAATTGGGCTTTTTTGGTATGAAATTTCGGTCAGTTCACCGCTCTGTGTCGTTTTGACTTGAAGTGTCTTGCCGGAGGAAATCATTGCAAACTCACGGCCTGCTTCGTTGGCATGAATAATCTGATGTAGATCGGATTTATTTAGGTGGAGTTTGGAAAAGATCGTGGAAAGATTTTCGCCTCTTTCAATAATATGTTCGATTGACCTGAAATCGGATGATTCGCCGAGATCGTCGAATTTAAACGCGAGGTTATCGTTAAACGGATTATTTGTTCCGATTAAAAAAACATTATTGGTAAAGGCGTTTATGTCGGCCGATCTGACTTTGCTTTCAGGGGTGATAAGTGCATAGCTAGCACTTGCAACGACAGCGGAGCTGATTCCTAAAAACAAGGATTTATAAATTCTATTTTTCACGAGTCTTTATGCGATAGTGGAAGTGTTCAGTAAAGTTGGGGGTGAGAAGTAGTTTTATCTGTAATTATAGCTGATATACTGAGAATATTTTGCCACGTCAATGCAACAGTATTACAGTTAGATTAATGTTTTCTTAAAAGGAGGCTAAATTGCAAGATCAATTGAAGTATCTTTCCAGAGGAACCGAGGAAATTCTGGTTGAATCTGAATTGATGAAAAAACTGGAGGAAGGGCGTCCGCTCAGAATCAAGGCTGGTTTTGATCCAACCGCTCCTGATTTGCATCTTGGGCATACCGTACTGATCAATAAATTAAGGCAATTTCAAGACTACGGGCATGAAGTCTTGTTCTTGATTGGCGATTTTACAGGCATGATCGGGGATCCGACCGGAAAGAACGTAACGCGCAAACCTCTGACGCGTGATGAGGTCATTGAAAATGCCAAGACTTATGAGGAACAGGTTTTCAAGATACTTGATCCTTCCAAGACTTTGGTCTTATTCAATTCGAGTTGGATGAATGCGATGACTCCGGCTGAATTAATTCAATTGGCCGCAAAGCATACCGTGGCAAGAATGCTCGAAAGAGATGATTTCAGTAAGCGCTATAAAGGCGGGCAGCCGATCGCGATACATGAATTTTTATATCCATTAATACAGGGATATGATTCGGTTGCGATGAAGGCCGATGTCGAGTTGGGAGGTACCGATCAAAAATTCAATCTGCTGGTAGGAAGGCAATTGCAGGAGATATATGGGCAAAAACCTCAAGTCGTCATGACTATGCCGATCTTGGAAGGTTTGGATGGTGTCCAGAAAATGTCCAAATCACTCAATAACTATATAGGTGTCGCGGATGCCCCGGATGATATGTTCGGAAAAATCATGTCAATTTCCGACGAATTGATGTGGCGCTATTTCGAATTATTGAGCTTCAGGTCGGTTGATGAAATCAATCGTTGGCGGGCGCAATGTCAGGAAGGTGCTAATCCGAGAGACTGTAAGGTCAGCTTGGCCCAGGAAATAATTGAAAGATTCCATGGTTTATCGGCTGCACAAAAAGCCTTGGAAAATTTCGAAGCTAGATTTCAAAAGGGGCAGATGCCGGAAGAAATGGAGGAATTGACGCTTGCTTCGATGGATGAAGGATATCCGATTGCGAATTTATTAAAGGATGCCGGATTGACCGGGAGTACGTCGGAATCTCTGCGTATGATTAAGCAAGGCGCAGTTAAGATAGACGGTGAAAAGGTCTCTGACAATAAATTGTATGTCGCAAAAGGGTCTGAGCATGTTTATCAGGTGGGTAAAAGGAAGTTTGCTAGAGTCAAAATAGTTAGTTAAATAAAATGGTTAGAGTTTATTGCTGGCGGGTGAGCTGTCTTTATTTGGAAAAAAGCAAAATAAACTCTTGACGGGTTGGTGTGTTGCTGTATAATGCTCGTCTTTCCCGCCGCGAAACAGCGGAACGACGGGGAAAGAGATTGAAAATAAAGTTTGACATTGAGTTTTGCCTCTGTATAATAGGCGGGCTCAACGGGAGAGAAAGTCTTCCAGCTCTTTAACAAGCAGATCAAAATAATTTGTGTGGGTGCTTGTGGCGGGTAGCTTAGCGGTTAAAGCTATTCGACGCAAGAACAACACGTTAATTCAAGTAGATTACGTTTAATTCTTAGTCGAGCCAAGATTGGTGACTGATCTTATTTAGTCACAAACCATATTAAACTGAAGAGTTTGATCATGGCTCAGATTGAACGCTGGCGGTATGCTTAACACATGCAAGTCGAACGGTAACGGTCCTTCGGGAGCCGACGAGTGGCGGACGGGTGAGTAACGCGTAGGAATCTGCCTGGTAGTGGGGGACAACGTGGGGAAACTCACGCTAATACCGCATACGCCCTGAGGGGGAAAGCGGGGGATCTTCGGACCTCGCGCTATCAGATGAGCCTGCGTTGGATTAGCTAGTTGGTAGGGTAAAGGCCTACCAAGGCGACGATCCATAGCTGGTCTGAGAGGACGATCAGCCACACTGGGACTGAGACACGGCCCAGACTCCTACGGGAGGCAGCAGTGGGGAATATTGGACAATGGGCGCAAGCCTGATCCAGCAATACCGCGTGTGTGAAGAAGGCCTGAGGGTTGTAAAGCACTTTCAATAGGGAGGAAAAAGCGTTGGCGAATACCCGATGCCTTGACATTACCTATAGAAGAAGCACCGGCTAACTCCGTGCCAGCAGCCGCGGTAATACGGAGGGTGCGAGCGTTAATCGGAATTACTGGGCGTAAAGCGTGCGTAGGCGGCTGTTTAAGTCAGATGTGAAAGCCCCGGGCTTAACCTGGGAACGGCATTTGATACTGGGCAGCTAGAGTTTAGGAGAGGAGAGTGGAATTTCCGGTGTAGCGGTGAAATGCGTAGAGATCGGAAGGAACACCAGTGGCGAAGGCGGCTCTCTGGCCTAAAACTGACGCTGAGGTACGAAAGCGTGGGTAGCAAACAGGATTAGATACCCTGGTAGTCCACGCCGTAAACGATGTCAACTAGCCGTTGGGTCTTTATTGAGACTTAGTGGTGCAGCTAACGCATTAAGTTGACCGCCTGGGGAGTACGGCCGCAAGGTTAAAACTCAAATGAATTGACGGGGGCCCGCACAAGCGGTGGAGCATGTGGTTTAATTCGATGCAACGCGAAGAACCTTACCTACCCTTGACATCCAGAGAATCTGTTAGAGATAGTGGAGTGCCTTCGGGAACTCTGAGACAGGTGCTGCATGGCTGTCGTCAGCTCGTGTCGTGAGATGTTGGGTTAAGTCCCGTAACGAGCGCAACCCTTATCCTTAGTTGCCAACAGGTCAAGCTGGGAACTCTAGGGAGACTGCCGGTGATAAACCGGAGGAAGGTGGGGACGACGTCAAGTCATCATGGCCCTTATGGGTAGGGCTACACACGTGCTACAATGGCCGGTACAGAGGGCAGCGAACTTGCGAGAGTAAGCAAATCCCAGAAAGCCGGTCCTAGTCCGGATTGCAGTCTGCAACTCGACTGCATGAAGTCGGAATCGCTAGTAATCGCGAATCAGAATGTCGCGGTGAATACGTTCCCGGGCCTTGTACACACCGCCCGTCACACCATGGGAGTGGGTTGCAAAAGAAGTAGGTAGTTTAACCTTCGGGAGGGCGCTTACCACTTTGTGATTCATGACTGGGGTGAAGTCGTAACAAGGTAGCCCTAGGGGAACCTGGGGCTGGATCACCTCCTTACAAAGACAGCAAGCGTTCGTCATAAGTACCCACAACAAATTATTTTGATCGAAGACGTCACGAGCCTGGGCCTGTAGCTCAGTTGGTTAGAGCGCACCCCTGATAAGGGTGAGGTCGGAGGTTCAAATCCTCCCAGGCCCACCAACGCGGCGCAAGCCTGGAAGCGGAAGGACCACCCGTCAAGCTAGCACTGCCTGGTTTGCACGACCCCCCAAGGGGCCATAGCTCAGCTGGGAGAGCGCCTGCC
Organism: Methylotuvimicrobium buryatense; assembly: GCF_005931095.1. Taxonomy (GTDB): domain Bacteria; phylum Pseudomonadota; class Gammaproteobacteria; order Methylococcales; family Methylomonadaceae; genus Methylotuvimicrobium; species Methylotuvimicrobium buryatense. Next base: position 590,323 of record NZ_CP035467.1, read on the forward strand.
TTGCACGCAGGAGGTCGGGAGTTCGATCCTCCCTGGCTCCACCAATGCTATACAGTTTTAACGGCGAACACCCGAAAAGACTGTATAGCATTGGTGACGAAACAACAACGTCAGTAATAGCTCTTTAACAATTTGGAAATCTGTACACTGTAAATTCAGCGTTTAAAGCAATTTAAACTAAGAAGATACAAATAACAAGTTCATGTACACAGACGGAGAAGTCGAGTTTAGAAGCGCCCGTGTCGAAAGGCAAGGGGAGCGATTAAAATAGGCGGAACCGAACGTGAACTGAATGAGTTCTCAAGCAGAAAGCGAAAATGTCAGCTGATCCGTATAACGTCAGACTTATTGGGGTTATATGGTCAAGTGAATAAGCGCATACGGTGGATGCCTAGGCGATAAGAGGCGAGGAAGGACGTAGTAGCATGCGATAAGCCGCGGGGAGTTTGCAAACTAACTTTGATCCGCGGATTTCCGAATGGGGCAACCCAATCAGGACAACCTGATTATCCTTAAGTGAATACATAGCTTAAGGAGGCGAACCCGGGGAACTGAAACATCTAAGTACCCGGAGGAAAAGAAATCAACCGAGATTCCCTTAGTAGCGGCGAGCGAACGGGGAGCAGCCCTTAAGCATTGAGCAAATTAGTAGAACAGTCTGGAAAGTCTGGCGATACAGCGTGATAGCCGCGTATACGAAAATTTGCTGAGTGTGAAAACGAGTAGGACGGGGCACGTGAAACCTTGTCTGAATATGGGGGGACCATCCTCCAAGGCTAAATACTCCTTATCGACCGATAGTGAACCAGTACCGTGAGGGAAAGGCGAAAAGAACCCCGGAGAGGGGAGTGAAATAGAACCTGAAACCGTATGCGTACAAGCAGTAGGAGCCTGTCTTCGGATGGGTGACTGCGTACCTTTTGTATAATGGGTCAGCGACTTAATCTCAGTGGCAAGCTTAACCGAATAGGGGAGGCGTAGCGAAAGCGAGTCTGAATAGGGCGTCATAGTCGCTGGGATTAGACCCGAAACCGGGCGATCTATCCATGACCAGGCTGAAGGTTGGGTAATACTAACTGGAGGGCCGAACCGGGATCCGTTGAAAAGGATTCGGATGAGTTGTGGATCGGAGTGAAAGGCTAATCAAGCTCGGAGATAGCTGGTTCTCCTCGAAAGCTATTTAGGTAGCGCCTCGTGTATCACTGTTGGGGGTAGAGCACTGTTTCGGCTAGGGGGTCATCTCGACTTACCAACCCGATGCAAACTCCGAATACCAACAAGTGCGAGCACGGGAGACACACGGCGGGTGATAAGGTCCGTCGTGAAAAGGGAAACAGCCCAGACCGTCAGCTAAGGTCCCCAAATCTATGCTCAGTGGGAAACGATGTGAGAAGGCCCAGACAGCCAGGAGGTTGGCTTAGAAGCAGCCATCCTTTAAAGAAAGCGTAATAGCTCACTGGTCGAGTCGGCTTGCGCGGAAGATTCACCGGGGCTAAGCATAGTACCGAAGCTACGGATCTTACGTAAGTAAGGTGGTAGAGGAGCGTTCTGTACGCCTGCGAAGGTCGATTGAGAAGTCGGCTGGAGGTATCAGAAGTGCGAATGCTGACATGAGTAACGATAATGGGGGTGAAAAACCCCCACGCCGAAAACCCAAGGTTTCCTGCGCAACGCTAATCGACGCAGGGTTAGTCGGCACCTAAGGCGAGGCCGAAAGGCGTAGTCGATGGAAAACAGGTTAATATTCCTGTACCGGAGGTAACTGCGATGGGGTGACGGAGAAGGCTAGGTCAGCTGTCTGTTGGAATAGGCAGTTTAAGCGAGTAGGGAGTGGAATTAGGCAAATCCGGTTCCATAATTCTGAGACGTGATGACGAGTGTCCCCTTGGGGAGACGAAGTGATTGATGCCCTGCTTCCAAGAAAAACCTCTAAGCTTCAGGTTATCTGCGGCCGTACCCTAAACCGACACAGGTGGGTGGGATGAGAATTCTAAGGCGCTTGAGAGAACTCGGGTGAAGGAACTAGGCAAAATGGTACCGTAACTTCGGGAGAAGGTACGCCCTTGGTAGGTGAAGTCCCTTGCGGATGGAGCCCAAGAGGGTAGCATTAAACTGGTGGCTGCGACTGTTTAGCAAAAACATAGCACTCTGCAAACACGAAAGTGGACGTATAGGGTGTGACGCCTGCCCGGTGCCGGAAGGTTAATTGATGGGGTTATCTTCGGAGAAGCTCTTGATCGAAGCCCCGGTAAACGGCGGCCGTAACTATAACGGTCCTAAGGTAGCGAAATTCCTTGTCGGGTAAGTTCCGACCTGCACGAATGGCGTAACGATGGCCACACTGTCTCCACCCGAGACTCAGTGAAATTGAAATCGCTGTGAAGATGCAGTGTACCCGCGGCTAGACGGAAAGACCCCGTGAACCTTTACTATAGCTTGACACTGGACTTTGAACCTATTTGTGTAGGATAGGTGGGAGGCTGTGAAGCATCAACGCCAGTTGGTGTGGAGCCAACCTTGAAATACCACCCTGGTATGTTTGAAGTTCTAACCTAGGTCCATAATCTGGATTGGGGACAGTGTCTGGTGGGTAGTTTGACTGGGGCGGTCTCCTCCCAAAGAGTAACGGAGGAGCACGAAGGTGTGCTCAGCATGGTCGGAAATCATGCGATGAGTGTAAAGGCAAAAGCACGCTTGACTGCGAGACGGACAAGTCGAGCAGGTACGAAAGTAGGTCTTAGTGATCCGGTGGTTCTGAATGGAAGGGCCATCGCTCAACGGATAAAAGGTACTCCGGGGATAACAGGCTGATACCGCCCAAGAGTTCATATCGACGGCGGTGTTTGGCACCTCGATGTCGGCTCATCACATCCTAGGGCTGAAGCAGGTCCTAAGGGTATGGCTGTTCGCCATTTAAAGTGGTACGCGAGCTGGGTTCAGAACGTCGTGAGACAGTTCGGTCCCTATCTGCCGTGGGCGTTTGAGATTTGAGGGAAGCTGCTCCTAGTACGAGAGGACCGGAGTGGACGAACCTCTGGTGTTCCGGTTGTCATGCCAATGGCATTGCCGGGTAGCTATGTTCGGACGGGATAACCGCTGAAAGCATCTAAGCGGGAAGCCTCTCCCAAGATGAGATCTCACTGGGACCATGAGTCCCCTGAAGGGCCCTGAGAGACGATCAGGTTGATAGGTCAGGTGTGGAAGTGTGGTAACACATGAAGCTAACTGATACTAATTGCCCGTGAGGCTTGACCATATAACACCCAATCGGTTTGAAAACCAGAGTGTTATACAACGGCCGACAATCGCTAAAGCGAGAGAGCGAAAAACGTGTACAGATTTCCAAAAAAACAGGTGAAAAGAGCAAGGTAAAAGGCGCAAGGCGAAAGGCTAAGCGGCAGAGACCGAAAACCCTGATAAAACCGAAAACACCTGAAGTAAAGAGTTTTGAGTAGGCTCAAAGCAAGAAGCCGAGAGCGTATCGAGTGAGTTAAAGAATACCAACTTATTCCTTACGGCTTAGCGTTGAACCTGCTGTAACCAGTTTGCCTGGTGACCATAGCGAGCGTGTCCCACCCGATCCCATCCCGAACTCGGCAGTGAAACCGCTTAGCGCCGATGATAGTGTGGCAGTTTGCCATGTGAAAGTAGGGAATTGCCAGGCTCTTATCCTAAAGCCCGTGTTGATCACTCAACACGGGCTTTTTTTTGCCTTAAGGTTTGTCATAGAATGGCATCGCCAATAAAACGTATTCATTGCCGTTTGATGCTACTCGATTGGCTAAGATTTACTTAGAATTTTTATAAGAAACCTAACCCATGCCGCGCACGTATGACACTTTATATCGACAATGGTTGATGCTTTCCAGGATTCCACGTTTTCCTCGTCGAATTACTACTCCAGAGCTAAAGGCCGTGCTTTCAAGCGAAGGATACGATATCCATGTGCGCACAATTCAACGTGATCTAGAAAAGCTTTCGATTGCCTTTCCTTTGTCCTGTGACATCGACGGTAGGAGAAATTTGTGGTGCTGGCAAGAGTCGGCCCGAATCCAGGATCTACCGAATATGGATATTGTGACGGCTCTCGCCTTTGGGATGGCGGAGTCCTATCTGCATAATATATTGCCGCAGACTACACTGGATCTGTTAAACCCTTACTTCGAACGTGCGAATGAAGTTCTGGCGACGTGTAATCAATCCCGTCTTCATAGTTGGCCAGATAAAGTCGCCGTCATAAGCCGTGGGCCGGAGTTATTAAAGCCGTCAATCGACCCTTTGATTCAACAAACAATTTACGAAGGCTTATTGAAAGACAGGCAAGTTCATGCGACTTATACTCCACGGAACAAAGACTGCGTCGATTACATCATCAATCCATTGGGGATCGTTAATCGTCAGAACGTGATTTATCTTGTTTGTACGCTATGGAATTATCATGATGTTAAACAATTGGCCTTACACCGCTTCCAAAAATCTGAGCTACTCGAAAATGAGATCATGCGACCTGAATCATTCAATTTACAGGAGTACATTGAAAAAGATCAACAATTTGCTTATCCACATAGCGATGCACCGATTCAATTACAAGCTTTATTCGAACCGCGTGCAGTGATTCATTTATACGAAACACCATTAACGGAAGATCAAATTCTAACACCCGAAGAAGATGGGCGAGTCTTGCTGCAAGCCACCATTCTGGATACCCAGGAATTACGCTGGTGGCTGAGCAGTTTTGGAAGTCGGGTTGAGGTTGTGGAACCAATTGGGTTAAGGGCGTATTTTATCCAGGAAACAAAATCTTTAATGAAGCGTTATCAGTTGAATTAGATGGGCAATAATTCGGTTTTCTAAGATTTCTCATAACTGATTCTAACTAGTAATAACCAATAACTTACAGATTAAAAGATTGTGGTAAGTTAATGGATCTTATTCCGTGCGTAATATCAATTAGTAATTTTGGATCTCCGATAATTCTGAAAATAGACTCTCCGTAACCTCACTGGGAATATCCGAGCCTTGGGGTCTAATCCAAACACGAATGGTATCTTTTACTGAGACATCCCACTTATTTGTCTCATCATCTTGGCCAATTATGTCCTCAATTGAAAAAGGGCGGAGCGCGTCAATAAATTTATTTAAAATGTCCTGCCTAGAATTTAAACGGCCATTCATATAGGCGTTCGCCATGGTGTAAACTATCGAGGTTTCTATCATAGCGGATTCAAACCATAACACGGGATATCTATAGGCGAGTACCCAATTAGGGCCGTTCACCCAATTCACTCGATTGCTCTTTGAATTTAAACCAAATTGCGTTGCAGCCGCCACTTTGTCATTTTTTCCTCCCCAACAAGAGCTAAGAATAAGTCCCTTAATATTATTGCCGCGATCGCGGATTAGATCAGAAGCTTTATCGATAGATGCATCAGCAATATATTCCCCATCTCCATGCCCTCCTAAATAGAGGATTTGCTTGTTTTCTCTAGTTTGCACTAAAAAATCAAGTGCTTGTTCTAATGAGGTATCGTCGTAAAAGTTGCTATGATAAATATTAAAGTGTGAATCATCTAACTTTGAATTAAGGATTTTCTTGACTCCTTCAAAAAAAGGTAAGCCAGAGGCTTGGCCGAAATTATCTTTTGGCATAAACCAAGGAGATTCTGCTACTAATAATGCTACGTCACTCATCTAAGACTCCGTGATTATTTATATGAATTTGATTGATAGAATTTAATCTTTGGGTTCAAGTTCTACTTTTAAATATTGTCGTTATTTGGTTCTTTATTTTTTACTATTCTTAAGTGGATATTTCCTACCCATACATCAAATCACAGCCCCAAACCCGATAGAACGTTTAAGGCCACCGGGCTTGAATGATAGTTCATCACGCAAGCTTTGCAGAAATTTCTCTACATTTTTCGTTTCATTCAATACCGTCAGCTTACGTTTTACTGCGGCGAAATCGCCCGGTGTCAAACATGACATCGCCCCCAATTGTTGTTGATAGCGTTGTTTTTGGCTTAGCGACTTCCGGCTCAGTGCCGTTCCCAGGTAATGTTGCAATAGCGTCCAGCTTTGCTCCGTTTTCAAATAATCGAATTTAATTTTGAAATCGAAACGGCGTAAAACTGCGTTATCGAGATTTTCCATCATATTGGTCGAACAAATGAATAGTCCGTCGAAATGCTCCATCTGAACCAGCAACTCATTGACTTGGGTAGTTTCCCAGTTATGTTGACTATGATTTCGGTTCTGTAAGAAGCTATCCGCTTCGTCCAGTAGCAATAAGGCATTTTCGTCTTTGGCCTGCTCAAACATGCGCGCTATGTTCTTTTCAGTATTGCCGACATAGCAATCGATAATGTCGGAGGCGTGTTTAGCTAACAACGGTATCGCCAGATAATCGGCCAAAAATCCAGCGTAAGCGCTTTTTCCGGTTCCGGGTGGGCCGAATAGACAGAGGCGAGCTTGTTTTGATCGTTTCAGTCCCGCACTAATTGTGTCTATATCTATTACCGTATTCAGCAATCCAGGATCGTAAAATTCAGCTGCCTGGCGACGACTGATTTTCACCTCACCAGTCATGGCTTTCAGCGTGCCCTCGATCAAGTCTTGCAAATGAGATTCATTGGTAGAGGCTTTGTTTTCCCCTATTGCTCGTGTGACTTTAGCCGCCCGTTCGATAATTGCGGGTGATAGCTGTTCCAGGTTTGCCATGTTATTCAGCCATTTTTCACTCACTTTTATGCCGCGTAATGCCTTGGATAGCAGTTTTTTTCGTATCGGGGCGGGCGGTATATCCAGTTGCCGGACGATGTCGAAGCGACGGATAAAGGCGGGATCGATACTTGTGATGTCGTTGCTCAGCCAAAAGGTGGGCACTGGGTTGTTTTCCAGCAATTGGTTGACCCACGCTTTTTCTCGTCCGGTTGATTGATTTTCGGGCTCTAAGAACATTGGCCACGGAGTGGAAAAAATATCCTCGATTTCATCGAAAAGCAGACAATGATTGGCTTTTCCTTGCAATAAAAATTGTGCTAATTGGCAGGCGGATATACGCTCTTTTCCCGACAAAGTTTCTCCTTCGGCATCTTCTGCGCTGATTTCGTAAAGATCGATTTTCAATTCAGCCGAAAGGCTACGTACCATTTGCGTTTTACCAGTGCCCGGTGGTCCATAGAGCAAGACATTACATCCGGTTAGTTGCTGGTCGATCGCATCTCTTAGATACTTCCTCAAGCGTTGATAAGATGGTGCTATATGTTCAAAATCTCGCGCCGATAATTCTACTGCTTTTACCGGTCTGACATAATCAGCGAATAAATCAGCAATCGGTTTATTAGGGTTGTCCAACAATGTCGTGGAAATGCCTTTTAATAGACGGAGTTTATCCGGGATGGTGTCAACCGCAGGATTGATTTTCAAAAGGCCGCTTTTCGCTAGCAATCCTTGTTTATCGAAAGCCTGCATAATATCGTTCTCCGGCGCGTTGAGTATTTTATGTAAAGTCCGATAGAACTGCCGATTACTGACGCGTTCTAGGATTTCGAAACACTCGGAAAATTCGCCATCGAGATCCAGTATGCTGGCGAATAATAACAATTGAATTTCCACCTCGGAGAAACCGAAAGCCTGTTTCATTCGAACAATATTGACGAATGCTGTTTCCTGATTCTCGCTTATCGGATTGGCGAAATGGCTTGCTTGTTTCTTAATGATTCGTTGTATCTCCGAGGTTTTGTGCTCCTCGAAGTCTACTTCGTCCAGTTCTAGCAAGTTTACTATTTCATCATATATTTCAATGGATTTCGCCAGTAGCCTGAGGTTTTGCCCCATCAATAAAGCCCGGCTGAACCAAGTTTGTTTCAATTGTGTGAGGGAGCAACTTTGATCCAGGCTGTTTTTGGCTTGCCGCTGCCTGGGAATGCGATGTTTTTTGGGAGTGAGCATGATATTTCTCCAGAATGGTTCAACGGTTAATCGACTATTTGAAAAATATTATGCGGGTCTATACGACAGACTGTGTCGCTTATTTTGATTTGTTTAACCTGCCTATTCTATGGTTTTTTTGAACAAAGTTTAACTTAGAAAAAGCATTTCACCATGAAGAATAAGACGTTAATTCAATAACTTGTCATTCGTTTGTGTGCAGCTTTCCTCATCCGAAAAGTTAGCTGCAATGTTATTGTGAAAGTTCGTAGATCGAGACTTTTTATCTAATTTTTCGATATGTAAAAACTCAGCAACAAAAATGCCGTTTCCGAAGAGGGGGCGATTGCAGGCATTCATGAGCGTTAGGTAATCTCTTGAAATGCTTCATTAGCTTCATGTCGTTCATGGTTGAGCTGACGAATTTAGGTTTACTCTTAGACGGTTTTTTAATCAGAAGGGAATAATAGGCATAAAAAAACCCGAAAACTATAGCGTGTAGTTTTCGGGTTTTAAGGAATTTGTATCGATCAGATGGCGGAGAGAGAGGGATTCGAACCCTCGATACGTTGCCGTATACACACTTTCCAGGCGTGCGCCTTCGACCACTCGGCCATCTCTCCGGTATTTAATCCATCAGCGAATGGAAACGGGCAATGATAAGGTACTATTGCTTATGATGCAATGAATTTTAATTTTTAATGAGTCATGGCTTCGAGATCATGCCAGCGTTGAAAGGCATGTTCCATCTCTTTATCGATAGTTTTCAGTTTCTCAAGGGTGTCGGCGATCATTGTAGGGTCGTTTTTATAAAAATCAGGGGAATTGATTTTTTCGTTAATGGCTGAGTGATCAGACTCAAGGCGGTCGATCAGGTCCGGAAGTTCATCTAATTCTTTTTGTTCTTTATAAGAGAGTTTTTTCTTTTTTGGCGTGTCATTGCTGGTTTTTTTTTCAATGCTTTCGGTTTTTTTGACAGCAATTTCTGCGGCTTTGGTGTTTTGATAGTTTGCTAACCAGTCGCTATAGCCGCCGATATGCTCGCTTATGACGCCGCCGCCTTCGAAAACCAGTACACTGGTAACGACATTATCCAGGAAGCTCCGGTCATGGCTGACTAATAATAAAGTACCGTCATAATCGACCAGTTTTTCTTCCAATAACTCCAAGGTTTCCAGGTCCAGGTCATTGGTGGGTTCGTCCATGATGATCAGGTTGGCCGGTTTCGTGAACAATCGAGCAAGGAGTAAGCGGTTTTTTTCTCCGCCGGATAGGCTTTTGACCGGCGAGCGTGCACGCGCCGGCGCGAATAAAAAGTCACCAAGGTATGACATGACATGGCGTTTGTTTCCGGCAATTTCGACATAATCATTGCCGTCGGCAATCGAATCGGCGACAGTCATTTCCGGATCGAGTTGTTCTCTCAGTTGGTCGAAGTAGGCGACTTGCAGGCGAGTGCCTTGTTCGACAGTGCCGCTGTCCGGTTCTAATTGCTTGAGCAACAGTTTCAACAGTGTCGATTTTCCTGCGCCATTGGGACCGATCAACCCGATTTTGTCGCCGCGCTGAATGAGTGTTGAAAAATCTTTTACCACCGGTTTCTCGTCGAAAGCTTTGCAAAGATCGGTCGCTTCGATGACTTTTTTACCCGATGTGTCTCCGCGATCCAAAGATAATTTGGTCGTTCCTTGAACATTGCGGCGTTGCGCGCGTTCGTCGCGTAATTTCTTGAGTGCTCGAACACGTCCTTCGTTACGGGTGCGCCGCGCTTTTACGCCCTGGCGAATCCAAACCTCCTCTTGAGCCAGTTTTTTGTCGAATTCGGCGTTTTGATTGGCTTCATCTTCCAGTGCGGATGCCTTACGTCGAAGGTAGTCGTCATAAGTCCCTTGCCAGGATGTTAGATTGCCGCGATCGAGATCGACAATACGGGTTGCCAATTTTTGTAGAAAGAATCTATCATGAGTAACGAATAAAACGGCCCCTTGAAAATTTAATAATTGCTCTTCCAGCCATGTGATGCTGTCTAAATCCAGATGGTTGGTCGGTTCATCTAAAAGGAGTAATTCAGGTTCGAGGACTAATGCCCTCGCGAGTGCGACTCGACGCTTCCATCCGCCCGATAAGCTTTTTACCGGGAGTTCTCCCGGCAGATTTAGTCGGCTTAACGTCGATTCGACTTGTTGTTGAAAATGCCAGCCGTTTTTGGATTCCAGTTTATGCTGTAGATCGCCAAGTTCCTGCAGTGTTTTGTCGTCAGCATTATCTAACTGTGTAGACAGGGCATGGTAACGGGTTATCCATTGGCCTAATTCGCCCAGTCCAGCGGCTACGGCATCGTAAATGGTAGATTCTCCAACCAATTCCGGAGCCTGTTCTAACCAGGCGAGTTTCAGTTCGGGTTGGCGCCAGATTTCGCCGTGATCGGGCTGGATGTTTCCTGCGATAATTTTCATTAACGTGGATTTTCCTTCGCCGTTTCTACCAAGAAGCCCGACGCGCTCCCCTGGGTCCAGTTGAAAATTGGCATTATTCAGCAATGCATGGGTTCCGTAGGCGATTGAAACATTGGTTAGTCGAATTAAAGGCATGATGTTAATTTGTGTTTTGTAAATAGCGTCGTAGTAAATCCAATGCCAGCAATGCGGCTTGGTTTTGTTTTCGCTTAACGGAGCCGCCGATCGTATGAGTCGAATGCCGCAAGCCTTCGGGGCTTAACAAAGCGTTGTAAATTGTAATAGTGCAGTCTTGTTTGTCTATTGCGTTGTCTTCACTGTAGAGTTGTATAAGGGCAAGATCCGCGCCGCTTTGATTTCTTGCCGCATTTGCGATGCTTTTTGCTTGGCTTGGTAGGTCCATAATATCGTCAAAAGCGACCGAAAATCGGTCGGCGAAATGTGCGGGGCTTCGTTGATAATGAGTCTCTAAAAGCCAGTCATTGGCAATCGCGCATTTCGCTGCCATGAGACCTTGACTTATGGTTTCAATGAAGATCGCCGTTCGTTGTTGGTCCCGCATCATTTTATCGATCGTGCTAGGCAAATCGTCGCAATGGTTGCAATCGTCAGCGATTCCGAAAATAAAATCACCTAGTCGGCTTTTTATTGTATCAATATACACGTCGAGTTTCTGGCGAGGATATTGAGCGGGGGCGAGTAATTTTGTTTCGATATGATCCGGACCGGCACGAAAGCCGAGTTGAATTTCCGGAGGTATCGTAATATCTGCGATAGCCGTCTGTATGTCGGATTCGCCGATACCGATAGTTTTTAGAGTGATCAATTGCTTAGGGTTGAGAGTGTAATGACGTTCAAAAAAACATTTAACAAATTCATTAAATAGATGTTGCATTTCGAACGGCACGCCCGGTAAAAAGACAAATCGACAACGATTGTATTGTAAGGTAAACCCGGGAGCGGTTCCCCATTGATTATCTATGCGTATGGCTCCGCTAGGAAGATAAGCTTGCTTTCGATTACTTTCCGGCATGGTTCGCCCTCTATTTCTAAAGAAGCTGGAAATTTGCTCGAAAGCTTTCGTGTCGAAATGCAAGGGCATAGAGAAAGCCAAAGAGGCGGCTTGAGCGGTTAAATCATCGGATGTAGGGCCCAGCCCTCCGGTACAGATACAGCAATCGGCGCGAGACGAGATTTCTTTTAAGAGAGCTATGAGCTCATCGAGTCGGTCGCCGACGGCGGTATGTCGGGTAACCGTAAAACCCATATTTACGCAGGCTTGAGAAAGCCAGGCCGCATTGGTATCGACAGTTTGTCCGGTGACGATCTCTTCGCCTTGCGAGAAAATTTCTAGGGTCGGATTCATAAATGAACTTAAGTTGTAGTAATGATGCGGTACCAAAAAGGTAGAGTGACCATGCTCAAGACGGTGGTGAGCGTTACCGCCATGGCATAGAGGGCGCTATCTAGCCGGTAGCGGTCGCAAAAAACAATGCCCAATACCATGCTGGGCATGGCCATTTCCAAGACAGATGCGGCCTTATGCGCCTCATCCAGCGTTGAAAATACCGATACTTGCAAGGCAAACCACGGCATTAAAAATAGTTTAATCAAAATAATCGGCAGAGCATAAGGTAGATTACGCAAAGTGATGCTTTGCCAGCTTAATGCCAAACCCAATGAAAAAAGCATTATCGGCACGACGCCGGCCGAAAGTTTCTGCAAAACCCCCAGTAACCACTCGGGAGCAGTAATCTGGTTCAGATTTAAAATCACCGCCAATAAGGCTGCCCAAAAAGGCGGAGCGTTGAGATTGAGCCAGATCGGTTTGTGTTTGTGGCTATGGTTTTCGCCAAAATGGCGGGCAGTCATGATGCCAGCAGTAAATAAAAAAGGCGCGGTAGCAAATAAGTCGATCTGTATGGCGACCGAACGAGCCCAATGACCGAAAGTTTCTTCTAAAACGGGCAGTCCAAGATAGGTGACATTGGGGAATGCAGTGACCAGAATAATCGCGCCAAGTTTTTTATGTTGAATGTTAAGGGCTCGCCCGATTAACCAAATGCAAATCATTGCAAAAGCGATACTTGAAGTGCCAAGAAAAGTATATTGTAGAGATTGTACGCCTATGTCCGAACGCCACAGGACTTCTAGTACCATTGCAGGTAAAAACAAATAATAGACTACCGATGTCAAAACCGGTCGAACTTGTTCGGAGCTAAGTCCGCCTGGGCAAAGCCAGCGCCAACCGATGCCGCAAGCGATCAATACGGCCATTTGCAACAGAGTGAAGATCATAGATGCGTTGAATGCTTGGTTGAGATGCGGTTAAGACGCGTTTGATATGCGCATTTGGCAGGGTGGAATAGTTGAATGCTATTTTAACATTCACTGTTGAATTAAGTTTCGGTAATATAGTGGCTTTTCTTATTGCATATCGATACTTGCTCATGACCGAAACTTTTATTTCCGAAAAATCCATTCCTGTCCGCGAGCGCTTAATCATGGCGTTGGATGTACCGAGTATCCCCGAAGCCCAAGCCTTGGTCGAAGAATTGGGCGATTCGGTGATTTTCTATAAAGTCGGCATGGAGCTTTTCATGTCAGGGGATTATTTTGGCTTTATCGAATGGTTGAAAAAACAGAACAAAAAGATTTTCGTCGATTTAAAATTTTTTGATGTGCCGGCAACGGTGGGGCGTGCGATTCGCGCGCTAAGTAGTAAAGGCGTCGACCTGGCGACAATTCACGGTAACGATGCCATTATGGAAGCGGCCGCGAAGGAAAAAGGACAATTAAAAGTACTGGCGGTGACCGCTTTAACTAGCTTGGATAGAGGCGATCTCGATGATCTGGGCTTTCAATGCGATATACGCGATTTGGTTTTATCGCGAGCTAAGCGCGCCTTGCAAATCGGCTGCGATGGTATTGTTTCATCTGGGCTGGAAGTGTCTATGTTAAGACAGGAGTTAGATCATCGTTTGTTGGTTGTCACGCCGGGTATTAGGCCGGTCGACAATAGGGAAGAGGACGATCAGAAGCGCGTGGTCAGTGTCGAGCAAGCTTTCCTTAACGGAGCCGACTATATCGTGGTCGGTCGTCCGATTCGAGATGCCGAAGATCGTAAATCGATGGCGGAAAAAATCCAGATGCAAATTCAGTCGGTTTTTAAATGAGATTTTAACTATTTAGTCTGAATGATGCGTGGATCTTAAGGTATACCTTTCGCACTTCAAATTTCGGCAGTGCTCGAGGTGGTGCCGGGTGTCCGACAAAGGCTTTGCCAGCATGGCGCTGGCATAGAGCCTACATGGGCGTATTCACGGCGTCCTTTGACGGACACCCCGGTGCCGAATTTTGATCTACGATGGTTATATCAAGCTGATTAGATGGCACAAGATATTGCGGTTGGCAATGTTCCTGGGCAAATACGCAAAATAGTCGCATGAGATTTTATCTAGTTATTCAATAATACGGCATAAGTAATTGATCTGTGTTATTACACGCAAAAAGATGAGTCAAAACCCTCGATTTTTCAAAACTAAATATTGTTTAAGTTAATAAATATGCTAATGTTCTCCCCCTATGGAACATACTATCCCCTTTAATGCCTCCTATTTTGTCGCTTTTGCGATGGGGTTGTTTAGTAGCATGCATTGCATCGGCATGTGCGGGTCGATTATTGGGACGCTTACGCTGAGTCTTAAGCCCGAGGTCCGTACTTCCAAGGCTAGGCTTTTTCCTTATGTGCTGAATTATAATTTGGGCCGCATCAGTAGCTATGCTTTGGCCGGGATGTTGGTAGGCTTTATCGAGGCGATATTGACGATGCCTTTTGGAGAAGGTCAGGGGCATAGGGTGTTGCAGGTACTTTCGGCTGTGATCATGACCAGTGCCGGACTTTATATCGCGGGATGGTTTCCGCGTTTTGCTTATATCGAAAAAGCCGGTGCCCGTTTTTGGAAATTAATCGAGCCGTATGGCCGCCGCTTAATTCCGGTGAAAACGCGCAAGCAAGCTTTTTTATTCGGTATGATTTGGGGTTGGTTGCCCTGCGGTCTTGTCTATGCGGCATTGGCGCTTGCGGCGACGACCGGTGATATAATTCGTAGCGGGTTGACTATGTTGGCTTTCGGTTTTGGGACTTTACCTGCCGTGATAAGTGTCGGTATAATAACCAGTGCACTAACGAGGTTATCCAGAATGCAGTACTTTAAGCAGACGGTCGGCTTATTGATGATTGCACTCGCATTATTGGCCGCTCTGCCATGGCTTAATCCCATGCGATTACAACACTTATAAATACTAGGAGAGGCTCCTGTGGATCATTTTAATTCGATAATTGGGAAATCTCCCGCACTCGATTCTCTACTCCGTAGCGCTAGAATGGTTGCTTGTACCGATGTGACCGTCTTCATCAAAGGAGAAACCGGTACCGGTAAAGAAATACTGGCTTCCGCTATTCAAAAAGAAAGCGCGCGTTCTAACAAACCGTTTATCAAGTTGAACTGCGCCGCCTTGCCCGAAAGTTTAGTAGAGTCTGAATTATTTGGACATAAAAAAGGTGCATTCACCGGAGCTAACGTTAACAAGCAAGGCATCTTTCAAGCCGCTGATGGCGGTACTTTATTTTTGGACGAAATTAATTCGTTACCTCTGTCGATTCAAGCAAAATTATTGCGTTTTTTGGAATTGGGCGAATGCCTGGCCGTTGGAGAAACCAAGCCCTACCGTGTCGATGTTAGAGTCATCGCGGCTAGTAACCAAGATTTGGTTAAGCAAATCGACGTAGGACAGTTTAGGCAGGATTTGTACTTTCGTTTAAATGTCGTGCCGCTGGAGTTGCCGCCTTTATCGAAAAGAACCGAAGATATCGAGCCGCTGGTTACTCATTTTGTTCGGCATTTTGCACAGGCCCATTCGCTCGAAGCCCCGCAATTCAGTAAACAGTCGATTCGAGTTTTAACTCGCTATCGATGGCCGGGTAATATTAGAGAACTCCGCAATTTGTGCGAAAGACTGTCGATTTTGTTGGCGGGAAAGGTTATCGAGCCCGATAATTTGCCCCATGAGTTTGCTGAATATATTGATGAAAAGACCCCTGCAGCGGATGCGGGCATTGTTCCGAGTTTTAAACTACCTGATTTCGGTATCCAATTGGACTCGCTGGAGGCTGACTTGATCAATCAAGCGCTGACTAGAACTAACGGTAATCGCAGCAAGTCAGCCCGGTTATTAGGCATTACCCGAGATACCTTGCTATATCGGATACAAAAACACGGATTGGCAGCCTAGTTTTAATTCAGAGAAAATCTACTCTAAGTACTGATTATCCTCTTTTGCGCATCACACTCGGTGTCGCATTATGTATTCCGAGATTTGAGTGATAGGGGTTGTTGTGTTAAATCAATAGACCCCTTTTCGATGCTAGCGTGTCGCTTTGATACAGAGTGCACGCGCAAACATCAGTCTTGATGTCAGTAATGCGGCTATTTAATCGCTTTATCCAAGGCATCTTATCCATTGCACCGTCACATTGTCGCTGTGCCCTCTTGCCCTAAGTACCGTCAATCGGGCGAATTTTCCCAGTTCGTTTTTACCGCTTTCGGGTTGCGCTAAGTCGAGTAATTCGGCGGATTTAACGTATTCCCAGAAGCCGTCTGTACATAAGAGAAATGTCTCGCCTAGTTTTATTGGAGGATAAACATGGATTTCGGGAAGATGGGTTTTCAAGATATTTACACTACGCGTCAGTTGGTTTTGTTCAGGGTGCAAGCCCATTTCTTGTTCGGTTATTGATCCCTCGTCCAACAGTTGCTGCGTGATCGAATGATCTTTCGTACGCCATAGAACTTTATTCGCATTCATCCGGTAAATTCGGGAGTCGCCGCAATGTGCAGTGATGGTTTGATTCGGGTCGATATAGAGCAATGCGCAGGTGGTGTGTGCTTCCGATGCGGATGGATCGTTGCCGAAAAGCTTTTTCATTTCTTCGATAGCCGAGTTAAACCAGGCAATCATGGTTTCGTCGGGAGCTTGGGCAAGATGCCCCCGGTACTGATTGACTAATTTTAATAAGCCTTGGCAAAAATATCGGGAAGCTTTTTCACCCGATTGATGGCCTCCTAGTCCGTCGGCAACAATAAACAAGGCATAATCGTCTTGAATAATGCGTCCCATCGAATCTTGATTAACCTCTCTGTCACCGGCCGAGGTTAATTGAAAGCATTGTAATTTCATCGGTTATTTGGAGATCAAGCACTGTAATCGGGCTTGCCGCATCAATTGTTTAAGATCGCCGATAGTTTTGGCTAAACCGGAGAAAACCGCTTGGGCGATAATGGCATGGCCGATATTTAATTCGACAATTTCAGGGATTTTGCAAATTGCTTCGACGTTGTGGAAATTGAGTCCGTGCCCGGCATTGACCTGTAGTCCGGCGCTGTTTGCATATTGCGCGGCCGATTGAATGCGCTTTAGCTCGTCGGAGCGAATGCTCGATGTTTCCGCATCGGCATAGCGTCCGGTATGCAATTCGACGACTGGCGCGCCTGCTTTTACAGCAGCATCGATTTGACCTTGATCCGGGTCGATGAATAAGGAGACTTCGATTCCGGCCTCCCCGAGCCGAAGACAGACATCGTTCATGCGTGCTTGATTTTCGGCCACGTTAAGACCGCCCTCGGTAGTCAGTTCTTCGCGCTTTTCCGGAACGAGACAGCAAGCGTAAGGTTTGACTTCGAGTGCGATTGCAATCATTTCATCGGTTACGGCCATTTCCAGATTCAGGCGGCTATGGATGATATCGCGCAGTAAATAAATATCCCGGTCCTGAATATGTCTGCGATCCTCGCGCAAATGAGCGGTAATGCCGTCCGCGCCGGCTTGTTCGGCGATCAGTGCAGCTTGGATCGGGTCAGGGTATTGAGTGCCTCTAGCTTGCCTTAACGTGGCAATATGGTCGATGTTGACGCCAAGTAGAATATCGTTGTGGTTCATGAATGCGAGTGTTTAAGGATTTTGGAAATAACCTCTCGGCTTTTGAGCGGCTTCCCATTCAAATGAAAATTAATTGCCGAGCGCATGATTTTTTTAGCCTCGGTCAGAGTGGTCCTATCCGGGAATGAGCGTGCTTCCAGTGCGAGGAAAGTGCTTCCCGCAAAATCTCCTTGCTCAGATTCGACCGGTCCCGACTCGGCATTGAAGCAGTATTTCTTACCGGGCGAAACCGGATGCTGAAGATTGTCTACATCGAACTGCAAGCCATAACCGACTTGGGTCAGCAGGTTAAGTTCAAAAACCCGGAGTACGGGTTCCAGTTCTAAGGTATTCGATAGCTCGCTTAAGGCGTTTTGATAAAGTAGAAACACTTCAGGGTGTGGATCGAAAGGGTGCAGAAAATAAGTGACCAGTTCATTGATATAAAATCCGCTGTACAGTGCGAGGTCATGCAGTTTCGGTGCCGATTGCCAGGGTTCGATGTGTGTCAGTGTTTTTAATTCCGACTTGCCGGCAATCGACAATAGTACAGGAACAAACGGACGAATAAAGGGACCTAGTTTCGATTTCGGTGTTCTGACACCTTTTGCTATAACCGTGAATCGGCCGAAATCCCGAGTCAATATTTCGGCGATCAGGCTGCTTTCTCGGAAGTTCCTGTGGTGTAGAATAAAAGCCGGTTGTAACGAAACAACAGTCTCAATCATTAAAGCCCAAGCTTCGCAATGCTCGTTCGTTGTCGGACCAACCTTGTTTGACTTTTACCCATAACTGTAAATAAACTTTTTGATCGATTAGTCTTTCGATATCGAGCCGGGCATCGGAACCGATTTTTTTCAGCATTTCGCCTTGTTTGCCGATCACAATGCTTTTTTGCGAGCTACGCTCGACCCAAATCACGGCATAGATTTTGGTGATTTCGGGGTTTTCTTCATAGCGTTCGATTTCGACCGTCAACGCATAAGGCAATTCGTCGCCGAGTCTGCGGGTCAATTTTTCACGAATGATTTCCGCAGTTAAGAAGCGTTCCGGGCGGTCGGTAATTTGATCCTCAGGGTAAATGAGGTCGCGTTCCGGTAATAATTCCATCACCAGTGCTTCCAGTTGTTGCAGATTGGTCTTTTTCAACGCGGAAATCGGGATGATATGTTCGAAAGCAAAGCGCTGTTGGGCTTCGGCAAAAAATGCCAACAGGGTCTCCCGGTCCTTGATCTTATCGACTTTATTGACCGCTAGAATGACAGGTAAGCCGGCTTGCTCCAGTTTTTTGAAAATCAAATCGTCATAAGGCTGCCAGGAAAGTCCGTCGATTAACCAAACGATGACCTCGACGCCGACCAAAGTGGTTTCGGCGGTCCGGTTGAGGTAACGATTCAGTGCACGTTTTTCGTTATCGTGCATTCCGGGCGTGTCGACATAGATCGCTTGGCCGGCTTCGGTTGTATTGATGCCGATAATGCGGTGTCTTGTCGTTTGCGGCTTTCGTGATGTAATGCTGATTTTTTGGCCTAATAAATGATTCATCAGCGTCGATTTGCCGACATTGGGTCGGCCGATTAGCGCAACATAGCCGCATTTCATGATTGTTCTCGCTTCAATAGTGCCAGCATTTGCTCGGCGGCGTCTTGTTCGGCTTTTTTTCTTGATACGCCGGAACCGATACACGATTTGTCCGATAACGGAATCGTGCATTTCACTTTAAAAGTTTGTTCATGCGGGAGGCCGGACATTGTCATTAAGGTGTAGTCGGGTAAGTCCAGTTTTTTTGATTGCATCAATTCCTGTAATTGTGTTTTTGGGTCTTTTTGCCAATTATCAAGCGATAAGCTGTCGAGTTTGTCCTGAAGCATATCCAGAACCCATTGCCGACAAATTTCAATGCCTTGGTCCTTAAACAAGGCGCCGATAATCGCTTCGATAGCATCGGATAGGATCGAGTCGCGTCGATAACCGCCGCTTTTCAGTTCACCGGAGCCAAGGATTAAATAATCGCCGATGTTAAGCTTTCTTGCCAAGTCAGCGAGCGTGCCCTGATTGACTAGGCTGGCTCTGAGTCTGCTTAAAACCCCTTCGCTGGCTTCCGGAAACATTTCATGCAGTTTTTCGGCGACCACGAATCCGAGTATCGAGTCTCCTAGAAACTCCAAGCGCTCGTTATTGTGCGCGCCCATACTGCGATGGGTCAGTGCCATTTTAAACAACTGCATATTATTGAAGTGCAAACCCAGTTTTTTGCAAAGAGTCTCAGGGTCTCTCGTCACTCTACACCCACCTCAATGACTTCATTAAACTCGACGAGCACGCTCAAATTACCGACAATCTTTTCGACGACTTCATAATCGATTTCAACTTTCAAATAATTGCCTTGTTTGGTTATTTTGACATCATCCTTCGTAACGTTATAAACGTAATTGAGGTTAAAACGTTTGTCCAGCGCATCCCAAACTTCGTTTTTACTTTTCGTTTGAATGTCGACAGTTTGTTTTAAACCCGCTAGTGAATTAACCACTTTGCTATGATCTATATAGATTGGCGCGATTTTCAAAATTAACAGCGTAAAAAACGCGATTAAGCCCAGAAGTAAGATAGTCGAAATGAGCGTCAATCCGGTTTGGCGTTGCAAGGAAGCTGTCATGGTCGTCCCCTATTAAAGAAAGGAATAGGATTTCATTGAATGATTGTACCGATACGATCGAAGCCGACGCCTTTATGTTGCCAGTCCCAATTCATCCATATAAAAAAAGCTTTCCCTACTAGATTTTGTTCGGGTACGGTACCCCAATATCGGCTGTCGTTGCTATTGTCGCGATTATCGCCCATTACAAAAAAATGTCCTTCGGGTACAACATAAACGCCGTCAATCGAGGGCGCGCCGGGACTGATTAAGATGCTATGTTCGATACCCTTTAAATCCTCTAAGAAATGTTCAGTGCCTGTCATGCTTTCGCCTTGGCCGACGCCCTGATAAACGCCGAGTGAAACGCGCTTAACAGGATGACCATTGATATAGAGGTTTTTTTTATCGTAAGCGATACGGTCGCCCGGTAAACCAATGATGCGCTTGATGTAATCGACCGAAGGTTGTTTAGGGTAGCGAAACACGACGATATCGCCTCGTTGAGGGGTGTTCATTTCGACGATTTTTTGGTTAATGACCGGTAATCGTATGCCATAGGTGAATTTGTTCACCAAAATAAAATCACCGATCAGCAAGGTCGGCATCATCGACCCGGAAGGGATTCTAAACGGCTCAACCAAAAACGATCTGAGCAGCAAAACGATTAACACGATCGGAAAAAACGAACGGGCATACTCGACCAAAATAGGCTCGTTTTCCGGTGGCGGGTCGATGCCGGCGAATTTAAGGTAGGCTAAATAACCGCCCCAAATCGCGCCGGTCAACACAGTGGCGATCACTAAAAAAAATGAAAAATCGAAATTCATGGATAGAGATGGATAAAGTGAAAATTGGTCGGAGTATAAGAATACAAGTTAGTCTTTGTTGACTTGAAGCACGGCGAGAAAAGCGTCTTGCGGAATTTCTATCTTGCCGACTTGTTTCATGCGTTTTTTACCGGCCTTTTGTTTTTCCAGAAGTTTTTTCTTACGAGTGATGTCTCCACCATAACATTTAGCCGTTACGTTTTTGCGCATCGCTTTTACTGTCGACCGGGCAATGATTTTGGAGCCTATCGCGGCTTGAATGGCGACTTCATACATCTGGCGGGGAATCAGGTCCTTCATTTTTTCGACCAAATCGCGGCCGCGGTTTTGGCTGATGTCTCGGTGAACGATGATCGACAGAGCGTCGACTTTTTCGCCGTTGATCAAGATATCCAGTTTAATCAGGGAAGCTTCTTGAAAACGCAAGAACTCGTAATCGAATGAAGCAAAGCCGCGACTGGCCGATTTCAAACGATCGAAAAAATCCAACACGACTTCGCTTAACGGCAATTCATAATTCAATGAGACTTGTCGGCCGGCGTATTGCATGTCTTTTTGAATGCCGCGTTTTTCGATACATAAATTGATAACGTTACCCAAATAATCTTGAGGAACTAAAATATTGGCACGGATAATCGGTTCCTTAATCGATGCGATCGTGCCGATATCGGGTAATTTAGCCGGATTGTCCACCATCAGGACTTCGCCGTTGTGGGTGGTGACTTCATAGATTACGGTCGGAGCGGTCGTGATCAGGTCGATATCGTATTCGCGCTCGAGACGTTCCTGAATGATTTCCATGTGTAGCATGCCGAGAAATCCGCAGCGGAAACCGAAGCCCAGTGCTTGCGACGTTTCAGGTTCGAATTGCAGCGATGCGTCGTTTAATTGTAATTTGTTTAGCGCTTCACGCAAGTCTTCATAATCGTCTGAAGATACCGGGTATAAGCCGGCGAATACGCGCGGCTGGACTTTTTGAAATCCGGCCAAAGGCTTATCGGCAGGGTTATCGGTCGAGGTGATGGTATCGCCGACCGGAGCGCCGAAAATATCTTTGATCGACGCCACCATGTAGCCGACTTCGCCGGTATTAAGGACGTCTTTTTCCAGTCGCTTCGGTGTAAACACGCCGACTTTGTCGACAAGAAAAGACTTGCCGGTCGACATGATCATGATCTTTTGTTTGCGGCGAATACTGCCGTTGACGATTCGGATTAGCGATACGACACCTAGATAGCTGTCGAACCAGGAATCGATGATCAGTGCTTGCAACGGTCCCTTTTCGTCGCCGGAAGGCGGCGGGACCAATTGAACCAATTGCTCCAGTACGTCCTCGACGCCGAGGCCGGTTTTAGCGCTGATTTTGAGGGCATTATCGGCGGGAATGCCGATGACGTCTTCGATTTCAGCCATCACGCGCTCGGGTTCGGCAGACGGCAGATCGATTTTATTCAATACCGGGACGACTTCCAGGCCTTGCTCGATTGCGGTATAGCAATTCGCGACACTTTGCGCCTCTACGCCTTGAGCCGCGTCGACCACCAATAATGCTCCTTCACAAGCGGCTAGGGACCTTGAAACCTCGTAAGAAAAATCGACATGCCCCGGAGTGTCGATGAAGTTCAGTTGATAGATAATGCCGTCCTTGGCTTGGTAGTTCAATGTGACGCTTTGCGCCTTAATCGTAATGCCGCGTTCCCTCTCGATATCCATCGAATCGAGTACCTGGGCTTCCATTTCCCGATCACTCAGGCCGCCGCATAGTTGAATAAAGCGGTCGGCCAGTGTCGATTTGCCATGGTCGATATGAGCGATGATGGAAAAATTTCTAATATTTTTTAAATCCACGTTTATTTATCTAGTTTAATGGCCAAAAAGACCGGGCTGCCACGCCGCTGTATTAAAACGGCAATCGATTGGCCGGCCGGAAGATTTTTGACTATTCTATCAAAATCAGCCACATCGCGAATGACATTATTAGCGATCCTTAAAATGACGTCGCCGCGTTGGATTCCGACTTGTGCAGCAGGTCCTTTGCCGACATTCTGAACTAACACGCCGTTTTTCATGACTTGCGTTTGTTCGCGTTGTTCTTCGTTCAGATTGCTGACGCTGATGCCGAGACGGTTGTCCGGCTTCGGTGCGGCTTTTGTGGCGGCTTGTTGAGCGTCTTCCTCCGGTAGTAGTCCGATTTTAACGCTAATCGCTTTTTTATCGCCTTGGCGAATCACGGTTAATTTTGATTTTTCATTGATCGGGCTCATCCCTACCAGTGGCGGCAGGTCTCCGGATGTTTCAATTTTTTGACCATTGAACTCGATAATGATATCGCCTATTTGAAGATCGGCAGCTTCTGCTGGGCTTTGGGCGATAATCTTGGCGACCAAGGCGCCGACAGGACGTTTCATGCCGAAGGATTCGGCCAGTTCTCGGGTAACGTCCTGAATTTGCACGCCCAGCCAACCGCGCGATACGCTACCTTTGGTTTTGAGTTGGTCGACGACGTTCATGACGACATCCATTGGGATCGCGAACGAAAGCCCCATAAAACCGCCGGTCCGGCTGTAGATTTGGGAGTTGATGCCGACCACTTTGCCTTCCATGTTGAATAATGGGCCGCCCGAATTGCCCGGATTAATTGCGACATCGGTTTGAATGAACGGAATATAATTTCCACCAGGCAGACTGCGTCCTTTTGCGCTTACGATGCCGGCGGTGACCGACTGTTCGAAGCCGAATGGCGAACCGATCGCAAGTACCCATTCGCCGACCTGTAATTTTTCAGGGGAGCCGATGGCAACCGAAGGTAAGTCTTCAGCCTCGATTTTTAACAGTGCGACATCGGTTCGTGAGTCCGATCCGATCAATTTAGCCACTAATTCGCGTCTGTCGGTTAGTTTGACGACGATTTCATCGGCATCCTTGACGACATGATGGTTAGTCAATACATAGCCGTCGCCGGAAATGATAAACCCCGATCCTAACGAATTGGTTTCTCTGGGTACCATACCGCCTCCCGGTCCTTGGAAGAAATGTTTGAACAACTCTTCCAGTTCAGGGGGTATGCCTTCCGGTAATTGAGGCTCGCCGGTAAAGCCTGCCTCTTCATTGTCCGGCGCTTTCTGGGAGGTGCTGATATTGACCACGGCTTTGCCATTATCCCGGACCATCCCGGTAAAGTCGGGCAATTGCGCTGCAGCGTTTTGAATTAACAACAAGCTTAATAATAAGGGTCCATAAATTTTCATAGAGCGATAGCCTCCTGGTAAACTCATGATAGATCGTCGGGAATTAAAGGTCATTAGATAGCGGTTTTTAGACAGGGGATGGGTGATTTTACTGTTCGCTTTCGTAAAAGAAAGCATACCGGACCGATTAATTGGCCGAACGACATCGGTGTCGGGAAACCCGTTAATCGGTGAATGAATTGGGTTGTGAAATTATTTCAATGCACGCCGGTTCATTGTATAGATGCGTTGATCAATGGCAAGTCTATTGGGTATTCGTGCGAAGCTCAACGCCTTCCGCGATATACCTGACGGTTTCTTCGGGTACTTCGCCCATTACGGTGACCAAATGGTCGTCGATGATTCGGCTGTACGCATTTACCGAGTCGGTCGAGCGAGCGCCCAGCTCAATATTAGCACTTTTATTTTCAAGATAAACCGATACAGACGAAAATCCATCAGATAAGAGTAAGTGTTCCACGGGGCGATTACCGCCCTGCATCGTCATTTGTACGAAAAACTGCTTATGAAAGCCGCCGGGGACTTGTTTCAAAACAAATCCGGCGGTTTTAAAAGGCATAGGTTGCCGGTTATGAATGCGTTCTACCTCTTTATCCAAGAGAGCAGAGTCGACATCGATAAACGGCAAGCTAGATTTGACTTCAAGTTCGGTAAATACAACCTGCTCGATGGTATTGCCCGAGCGGTCGTAAACTTCGACCTTTAACGGTAGATATTGTTGGTTGTCTATCCAGATTCGGCGTGCATATCGATACCGGTCTTTCGGAGAAATATCCAAGATTCTTGCAGGCAGCATGGCTACTTGCTCTTCGCCGGAAAACGTAAATTGATAATAGTTTTCCAGGTCATTTAATTGCTCGGGTAAGTCGATTAAAAAAGACCGTGCGGCGGGTCTGTGATCGACGATGACTTTAGAGGTTTCCGGGAAGAAACAGCTGACTTTATCGGCATCTCTAATGGTTTCTCGTAGTGGAGAGTTTAGCGAAACTAAGCGTTCTTGTCCTATGCCATTGGTCGAGGCATGCGAATATTTTAAGACATTAAGTTTGCCGTTTCTTAAAAAAGCCACTGTACCCTGGTAATTAAGGTGTTTCATTGCTTGCTGCATTTTCAATAGCGAATGCCCAGGCGTCTGCTTGACATCGGACTCAGCGGCAAAAGCGGATGCAGCTGTCAGCGACAAAACAAAACTTAAAACTTTCAACACGCGATTATTCCTGATGATACTGAACGGTCCGCGCATAAGGCCGAAGATTGACTGACCCGTCTATGTAGCGGCTGCTGTTATGAGCTTGAAGGTATTCAATAAAGCGGTTTCTCGTCAATTCCTTCTCGGATGAATGATCAAGGGTCGGCTGAGGCTCCTGCAGATCGACATTCGCCGCCATCGTTACCGATTGCGATTGAGATAATGGCATCATATGCGGTTGCGAGGATTGATTAATCCCTTGAGAAACAAGTAGCGCGACTGCTGCTGCTGAGGCGGCTAAAGCCGATATCGAGGCGTAAGATTTTTTAAAAGTTTTGCGTCGCGTTGCTAGATAAACGGGCTCGGTTTGCAAACTCCGACTGATCCGTTGGGCAAACCCCGCATCGACTGGTACGAAGTTGTCGGATTTAAGCACATGGCTGATCGCTTCATAGCGGTGCAATTGTTGCTGTAACTCCGGCTGGGCATGCATTTTTTTTAGCAAACTCAAGGATTCTTGATAAGAGAGATCGTCATCAAGGAGTTGAGAAATTTTTTGATTTAGTTCATCGACCATCAAAAGTTACCGTCATTTAAGCAAAGGGGTTAATTTATTATCGATCGCTTCTCGCGCTCTAAAAATGCGCGATCGAACAGTTCCCACCGGGCATTCCATTGCCTCGGCAATTTCTTCATAACTCATTCCTTCGAACTCCCGCAAGGTAATGGCTATACGCATTTCCTCCGGTAATTTTTCTATTGCGGCTTTGATCGTTTCTAGGATTTCTTCGTTCAACAAATGCTGTTCCGGCGTGTCCATACCCTTTAGCTCCGGCGCATTTTGTATTTGTTCCGCATCGTCGATATCGATTTCATAATCGCTACTACGCCGCGAACGGGCAACCAGATAGTTTTTTGCGGTATTAATGGCAATACGATAGAGCCAGGTATAAAAAGCGCTGTCGCCTCTGAAATTACCAATCGCTCGGTAAGCCTTGATAAAAGATTCCTGCGCCACATCTTGAGCTTCACTGGGGTCCTTGACATAGCGGTTTACCAGTTGAACTATTTTATACTGATATTTTATGACCAATAGATCAAAGGCAGACTTGTCGCCCTGCTGCACGCGCAACACTAAGTCTTTATCCAGTTGTTCGCTGGTCCCTGTTTTAACTTTCACAATTTTTCCAATGTGTTTCGATAGACAGAATTAAACCGCACAAGTTCTTAAGCTTCAAAAAAAATTGCTAACGTATAAAAAAACGTTATTATCCACAAACAAGGCTTATGAAGCCATATTAAAGTATTGCTGTGTTCATACCTAAAAACAAAAACAAATAAATGCCGACAATCGCCCTACATGAACCAACCTGAAACTTATGATGTCCTTATTGCCGGCAGTGGCGCGGCTGGATTGAGCCTGGCTCTCAAGCTTGCCGATCGAGTCCGAGTCGCCGTATTGTCAAAGTGCGTGATCTTCGAAGGCAGTACTTATTATGCACAAGGCGGAATATCCGCGGTTTTGGATGAACAAGACTCGCTCGAGTCGCATATTGCCGATACGCTGGATGCCGGCGCCGGATTATGTGATCCCGATATTGTCGAATTAACGGTCAAGCATGGTAAGGAGTCAATCGATTGGTTAAGGCATCAAGGGGTTGCGTTCACGGAAGAGCAGACCGAAACCGGCGAAACGCAACTGCATCTTAACCGCGAAGGCGGTCATTCTCATCGCCGCATTGTGCATACGGCCGACGCCACAGGTAAGGCCGTTTCGGAAATATTAATCGAAAGGGCCAGGGCACATCCTAACATCAAGATATACGAGCATCATAATGTCATCGATTTAATTTTGAGCAAAGAAGCCAATGACAGGGTCACGGGGGCTTATGTGCTCGATATCCGCTCACACCGTGTTAAATCTATCGCGGCTAGAGCCGTCGCGCTTGCGACAGGCGGTGCCAGTAAAGTGTATTTGTACAGCACTAACCCCCAAATTGCGACAGGCGATGGTATCGCTTTGGCTTGGCGTGCCGGTTGTCGAGTTGCTAATATGGAATTCATGCAGTTTCACCCCACTTGTCTTTATCATCCGCATGGGCATTCGTTTTTGATCAGCGAGGCGGTCCGGGGAGAGGGCGGGCGTCTCATTTTGCCGGACGGGACTGCGTTCATGCATCGCTATGATCCTCGGGAGGAACTGGCGCCGCGGGATATCGTTGCCAGAGCTATCGATCATGAAATGAAAAAACGCGGGATCGATTGCGTTTATCTGGATATCAGCCATAAACCGGAAGCCTTTGTACGAGAGCATTTTCCGAATATTTATGAGCGTTGTTTAAAACTGGATATCGATATTACTAAACAACCTATTCCGGTTGTGCCGGCCGCTCATTACACCTGCGGCGGTATTTTAGCCGATCGCAATGCGCGTACCGATTTGTCGAATCTCTATGCGGTCGGCGAAGTTGCCTGTACCGGATTGCATGGCGCGAATCGCATGGCCAGCAACTCGTTGCTTGAATGCCTGGTTTTCGCTGAGCGGGCTTGTCAGGACATTCTGCGAATACTGCCCGATATTCCGTTGCCTTCCGAGGTTCCTGAATGGGATGAGTCCAAGGTCAGCGATTCCGACGAAGAGGTGGTCGTTTCTCACAACTGGAGCGAGCTTAGGCACTTTATGTGGGACTATGTCGGTATCGTACGGACCGATAAACGATTGAGTCGCGCGATGCGCCGAATCGAGTTACTGAAAAGCGAAATCGCTGAATATTATAGCCACTTTAGAGTGACCAGCGATTTATTGGAGCTTCGTAACTTGGTGATAGTTGCCGAATTGATCGTGCGTTGTGCTCAGCTCCGTAAGGAAAGCAGAGGCTTGCATTACACGCTCGATTATCCGGAAATCGATAAAAGTAAACCGGCGGTCAATACAGTTTTAACGCCTTTAAAGAAAGTTTGAGCCTAATCCCTTTGTACCAGCAATTCCCAGTTTGAGCAGTTTCGCCGATTTTAGGGTGTGGGGTATGCCTGTCGAGGAACGCCGTAAACCCATCCATGGGGGGGGCTTGGCGGCAGCTCACTGCCGCCGACACCTGCCAATTCAGTTACCGAACCCTCCCTAAAAAGGGAAGTTATTTACGACCAAATCCTTTAGACGCCCTTTGGTAGGCTCCACCGGCGTCGATTCGTCTTGCAGCAAGTGTGCATAGGACTAATACAAATGCCTTAGCAGCAAATCGACATATTGGGCGGCTTGTTCGCAAGGCACGACCGATCTTTCCACTCGCCGCATCAACAGCAGGCCGGCATTTTGGTCGTCCATGCTCTTGGTCGCATATTCATTTAAAGGGCGGCATATTTCATGCATTTCATGCTCGGCCAGGAAGATGTCGTTATATTGATTCAAGTCGTCGCTTCGTAGAGACAAGAGCATCACTTCGTTGGTTAGTCGGTTTTGAAATCGGAAGACTTGTTCGACATAGGCTTCAAAAGCTTCCCTACTCAGGCCGGTGCCCCCGTAACCTCCCCAAAAAGGTTTTGCGCATCCCGATAAAGCGATAACAAGTATCATGACCATTGAGGCCCAAGCGACAGGAGGGATAGTATTTGTTTTTTCCATCTAACGACTCGTTTTATAGTCTAGGCTGTCGAAAAAAGCCATTTTAGCTAATTTTTGTGTTGCCGCTTTTTATAATCTCAAAATATCTTGGAATTTGCTGGTGATCATAGGCTATAAAGTGCCAGGTGTAAGGTGCGCATCACGCACCTGGGGCGGGGCCTCATAAGCGCCAACTTAGTGCCTATTCTATAGCGCGTTTATGGTTTTATTTGTCATATCGGTATGGGTTGTCAATATTCATGTTACATGGATGTGGTGCTAAGCATTGCCTTCCATGGCGGAATAACGCGTTCCTTTCTTAAGTTGGTGCTTATGGGGGGGGGGGGCGTCGGTTCGAAACCGTGGAAAGATGAGCGATGCGCGCCCTACAGTGCTCGTCTTTTCTTATAGCCCCATGATTAAGATAACAAAACCGACTAATATACGGGCTGTCAATGACAAAGGCAAAGGCTTGAATACCCATTATTTCTCAGGATTGGCGAGTTGCATCAATTAATTCAGCATTCGTTCCGGGCCGGCATATTTCGACACCCTTTTTACCCTCAAATTGGGAATGGCTGATGCGGATAAGATCATTTTTTGATTGCGTTTTAACTGGGTGTATACTTGAAATCCTGCTTAATAATCATGGAATTCAGCGTAGTTACCCGGTCTATTGTCGTGCCGCGCCCGTCGGTTGGCGAGGTAGGGTAGCGACACCAGCGATGTATAGTTAAACTGCTATGTCGGTAACTCCGCTATCCTTGACGACTGGATTCCGGCAATCTACGCCGGAGACGCGTTTTCGTTAACGTAATGGCAGTGACCCATGACGTCCGGCTCAGGCGTGGTAATAACAATAAATAACAATTAAGGGTCAAACTGATGACAAAAAAAACACCCGGTAAACAATTACTCAATATTGAGAAGCACTTTGTCGATAATAATCCGGTTTTGCTTGATGCGGCCAAGGTTTTTCACGAACTTGATCAGCTCGAATTCGATCTGGGCTTGATCGGTGAGGACGAAACCACGGCCAGTCAACATTCCTGGTGGCCTATTATCAGCGTGATCGGCGGATCTTCCCAGGCGAGTTCGCGGTTTATCAATCAATACCTGAACGCGAATCAGAGCTTGGCGGGAATACAATCGTCCAATCATAAATTCACGGTTCTGCAGCACAATAGTCAAAACCATGCGGTAACCTTACCCGGTTCGGCGTTGGATTTGGATCACCGCTTGCCTTTTTACCAGATAAGCCGAAAGATAGAACGAGAAATGCCGGGCGAAGGCAATAATGTTAATGCGTATTTAGAGCTGAAAACCGTCAATAACGAGCGCTTGAAAGGTAAGTTGATTATCGAGTCGCCTAATTTCGGCATAGAAGCCCCGGTTAATCCGATTACAAAGCTGCTCACCCGGCATATTGTCGAGATTTCCGATTTGGTGCTGGTGTTTTGCGATGTTTTCGATAGCGAACTGCATTCGTTGACGGGGCTAAGCCAAAGTATTGCCGAACAGCAGGACTCCAATAAATTCGTCTATATCATCGATCATGCGGCCGCAAATGCGGAAATTATTAAATCGTGGCAAAAAAGATTGGCGGAACTGGGCATCAAAACCGGACAGTTCGTTGTGTTATCCAGCCAGGCAAATCTAGCCGATCCCCAGAACAAAGAGTCGATGGGAATTATCGATGAGCGTATCGAAAACTTAAATCACTACCGGTCCTACCGAATTCTGCAAGCGCTCGAACAGAATATTCGTGATATCCGCGAGGTCGTCATGCCGGAAGTCAAGCAGGCAATCGAACTTTGGAAAGAACGCGCGCATTTTTCCAGCCTTCTGATTTTAGGTTTCATCGTTATGTTGATGTTGTTTGCCGAAATTCAAATGGGCTTCTTTGCGATATTATTCGATCCCATCGTGGGGCCATTGGCGTTAGTCGGTCTGATCGCATTCATGGCGCCGCTGCATATCGCAATCAGTAAATTGCAGGCCAAGCTAATTATCGGAAGATTGGAAGAACGGCAAAAGGAACTCCATTTGCTGGAAAATCTAGCGGACTTGTTCGAAAAAAGCTTGACGAATACTCACATGCTATTGCCGATCAATACGCCGGTGGGCTGGAATAAAAAAACAAAGCTTCGTTTGGCTAAATTAAGCGAAAAAGCCAAAGAATTGGTCATCGCATTGAACGACGGGTTCAATGTTTATGAAGAGCGATTAGAAAACGCCAGCAAAATTTTGGAATCCGAAAGTCCGGACGCGTAGTTTTTTTGAATAACAATCAGGGGGAAGGAATGGAACTTATAAAAGCCTACGTTCCATTATGCTGGTTCAGGCATTGTCCGCTAGAATTGCCGCGCTCGGTTAGTTTTTTTCAAAAAAATTTATATTACTACTTGTTAATCGAGTTATTTATTCTGGCTAATATCACCGATCCGTTAGATGCTCTGATCGAAGCTATTCTGGAAACAGGATTGACTTTGCTGTTTGTAGAAATGCTTTTGTTTTTTAAAAAAGCGAGTGCGGGGTTTATTTCGGCCGCGACCAGTTTTTTGGTATGTGAGAACATCATTGCCACGGCGGGTCTTCCTGTGATCGTGTGGCTAACGACGACCGACGATTTGTTGAGCTACTATATTTTATTCGGCTTGATGGTCTGGGGTGTTGCGGTTATTGCCTATTTGATCATGCGTATTTTATTGATCACACCCGCTTGGGCATTTGTTTTATCGATTGTTTATTTTAGTGTCACGCATGGCGGTTCATTTATGTTGATGCTACTGATCTAGTTCATGCTCAAGAAAGCCACTGAGGCTGAATCTTAATCGGTTCGTACTTCGTGACGCTAATGCTCATCAATTCTAGGCGGGCGTTTTTTCTGTAAAGACAGGGGTGAATCCCAAGTCGATAATAGCGTTTTCGGCGGCCGGTTTTCAAAAAAGATGGCCGGTGGTGCGCATCGGTGAAGATAGTATTAACTGGTTTGCGTCGAATTACGATTTTCATCTTTTAAACCTGTAGGTAATAATGAAAATCACTACGAATACAGGCAGGGTGCCGGTTTGACAACATTCAACCTTTAGGCTATTGTCTTTCTCGAGGGATAAAGGAGAGCGGCGTCCCTTCGATTTAAATATCAATTTTGCATTAAACCGATACATGTAGGGGGAATTGTTTGATGCTTAAGCAAGGAGGCTTTGGCCTGTATGGCAGTCGAATAAACCGTGGGTTGATGCTGTTTCGGTCATGTGAAAACTCTTTGGGTCGGAGTTATAGCAACTTAAATGATTGTTATAGTGGACCTGATACCTTTAACGTTTCGGGAGGAATCTACAATGAATAAAAATAAATTAATCACCGCCGGCCTGTTAGTCGGCACACTCGTAACAGCAAGTCCGGGATATGCCGATGATCACGATCACGGGTATTTGTCCGGCTTTACTAAGAAAGTTAGTCAGGGTTTTTTTAACACGACGACAGGGTGGATCGAAATACCAAAAAATATCGTCAATATCAGCAGCGATTCTAATATATTTCTCGGCATGAGCTGGGGGTTGTTACGTGGCGTGGGTCATGGTGTGAGTCGGACAGTCATTGGTGTGGCTGAGCTGGTTACCTCCCCGATTCCTACAAGCGACTATATTACTCCGCCTTATGTGTGGGACCGTTTCAGTGAAGATACGCGTTATTTCGGCGCCCATTATCCGGGTTTTTGGACGACTTACGGTCCATTGGATGACGGCGAATAATCCATCATTTGGATTAATGACTCTCCACTGATTTCCCGGTAGGGATCGCTTTTGATTTAAGAGGATAAAAATCATGAACAGAAAACTTGTATACCTGTCGCTTGCTATATTGGCTCCGGCATTAACGGCCTGTACCCCCCCCGCGAAGGACATTCCCGCTTTAAGATCGGAAATGGACGCAGCGGTAGCCGGAAACCTTGGGCAAGCGCTGTACCATTGGGAAGCTTCGGAAGAAAGATTCGAAGAGGCCAATCATATACTAGGGCATTGGCAAAACGACCATTATTGGAATATCGATCAGCGGCAAAAAGCGATGAATGCGGCTCGCGATGCGGCCAGTCATCGTCTGGAAGCGGAAAAGGCTATGTGCGCATGGTTGACCGAAGTTCATAGCGATAATCACGATAAGGCTGGTCAAGTTCAAAGAACCGGCGCATTTTTTAGCACCGGTAGCGCAACGCCTTACAATACCAATCATCATGATATCAATGTGATCGGACAATACCTGCAAACTCACCCGAATGCAACCGCCGATGTTGTGGCATATACGGATACGGTCGGCAGCGCGGAAAGCAACAAAAGGCTGGCTGAGCGCAGAGCGGCATCTATCGCGAATATGCTGAGACAAGCGGGCGCTAGACCGAATCAATTGAGGATATCGGCGGTTGGCGAAGCGGATGGACCTAACAACAGTCCCAATCAGAAACATCGCGTCGTTAAAATCAGTACAGTGCATGCCGAATATGTCGACTGCCCTAAACTGAAATAAACACGCGGCTTTTAATTCCGTTCTCAATTGATCGGAATACCAGGCTACGCATCGAAGTAGCCTGGTTATTTCCGGCCATCTCTCTTCAAACCTCACTCGCCTCGTTGTAATCCGATTGCTTCTGTCTAATTGACTTCCAATTAGCATGGTTTCAAAATGTCTCCCTAACTGCCCCGAAAATAGGACCGTATAAAGCGATAACGGTCGTTATTGCCAATTTCATCGTTTTAATACCGGAAAGGATCGTATGCGCGACGCGGATTCAAAACTGAGTTGCAATTTGCATCGGGATATCGAACAACATAAAAAAGCCGAGAAAAAGACAAGTTTCGTACTTTTTTTGACCGCGGTAACCATGGTGGCCGAAATAACGGCCGGAATCTTTTATGGTTCGATGGCCTTATTGGCCGATGGTTGGCACATGGGTACCCATGTCGCGGCGTTCATGATCACGGTATTTGCTTATCGTTACGCCAGAAAAAACGCCCGTAATCCTAGGTTTTCATTCGGCACCGGTAAAGTCGGCGTGTTGGGCGGCTTTGCCAGTGCGGTTACGTTGGCTGTCGTTGCCGCAGTCATGGCGATGGAGTCGGTCAAATATCTGTTCGAGCCGCAAAACATTCGTTTCGACGAAGCGATCGTGGTGGCCGGCATCGGCTTGTTAATCAACTTGTTGTGCGCGCTAATACTGATTGATCGGCATGATCACGGGCACGGCGACGAGCACGATCATCACCACGATCATAATCTCGAGGCGGCATTTTTTCATGTGTTGGCCGATGCATTGACCTCGGTTTTAGCGATTGCCGCATTACTGAGCGGAAAATATTACGGATTGAATTGGCTGGATCCCGCGATGGGGATATTGGGCGCATTGATCATCTTGCGTTGGTCGATGACCTTGTTGAAGAAAACCGGGCCAATATTGCTGGACGGCAGTATCGAAGAAAATTACACGGTCGCGATTAAGATGACGCTGGAAAACGATTCGGATAATCGGGTTTCCGATCTTCATGTCTGGCAAATCGGCCCTAACCAATACGCCGCGATCGTTGCCGTGACGACTCGTTTTCCGAAGCCTCCGGACTATTACAAAGCCTTGCTCGGCGATTTTCGCCGAATCAAACACATCACGGTCGAAGTGCAGGGCTTGGCATCGCAATGAAGCTTCGCATTCAATTCGTATAACAATCCTAAATTCTTCTGCGGGACGGGTTATTTAGCCCGCCCCCAACGTTTCGTTTTGCCCTAAACGTTTAGGCTTGCTTCGGTCACGGTCGAAACGTTTAGGACGGGGTTGCAAACCCCGTCCTGCCAAGGTATACCCTTTGCTTGTCAAATTTCGGTGCCGGGGTGCCCGTCAAAGGACGCCGTAAATACGTCCATGTAGGCTCTATGATAGCATCCATGCTATCAAAGCCTTTGCCGAACACCCCGGCACCTCCATAGGCAATGCCGAAATTTGAAGTGCGAAAGGTATACCTCCGAATAGCCGGAATAGTGATTTCGGTTTAATGAGGGGCGAATAAGCTATAAGGTTCCTGTTTGATCAAAGGTGTCTCACCTAGAATCAAATCGGCCATCAAGCGAGCCGACGCGGGCGCCATGACCAGGCCGTTACGAAAATGGCCGGCGTTAATGCTCAAATTGTCAAGGTCGGGATGCCGAAAAATATAAGGGACGCCATGCTCGGTTCCGGGGCGCAGGCCGGCCCAATGCGTCATGATCGGCGCCGTTTTCAATGTAGGGCATAAATGTTCGGCGAAAGACTTAAGCCGGCGATAAGTCGCTTCCGAGATCGATTTATCGAAGCCGCAATGCTCGACGCTACTGCCGACCAGTATTTTACCGTCGAGGCGCGGAATCAAATAGTGATCGTTCTCGAGAATCATGCCCGGCAAGAGGTTGGGTGGCGCGTCGTAAAGCAGCATTTGGCCTTTGATAGGTTGGATTTCAGGTGCCGCGAATTCGGAAAAGAAACGCTCGAATAGCGTTTTCGTCCAGGCACCGGCGCAGACCGTTAGATGACCGACCGGACGCTCGCCTCGATCGGTAGTCAACGAAACGATTCTGCCGTTTTTAACGGTGACGTTTTGCACATCGCAATGTTCGATTAACTCGACGTTTCGGTTTTCCGCATCCCGGCGGGCCGACTTCAATAAACGAGGATTGCGGGCATGAGCAATAGCGGGAAGCCAGAGCGGATTGAGCGGATCGCAATTCAGGTTATCCAAACTCGGCGTTTGCTCGGTTCGATAATTGATGCTATAGCGATCGCACCAATCGATAGCCTGTTCGATATCGGGATTACGGCTGATAAACAAGCCGCATGGACTCCATTCGGGGTCGATGCCGGTCGATTCTTTTAGTTCCGTCGCCAGCGTGGGGTAAATGTCCAGGCTGTGCCGGACTAATTCGGAAATCGCGCTAGGCTGTCGCCACGGATAAATCGGCAATAAAATGCCGCCGCCGGCCCATGAAGACTCTTGGCCGATTGCGTTTTTTTCCAGAATACTCACGCGGGCGCCGGCCATGGTGAGTTCGCGGGCGGTCAAGAGGCCGATAATGCCGCCGCCGATAATCGTTATGTCAGGAATGGTGGTCATGTTTGGTTTAATTACGTTTTGACGTTTCGGCGCGAAGTATACCTATCACACTTCAAATTAGGGCAGTACCCGAGGAGGCGCCGGAGTGTCCGACAAAGGCTTTGCCAGTATGGAGCTGGCAAAGAGCCATGGACGTTTCACGGCGTCCTTTGGCGGACACCCCGGTGCCGAATTTTGATCTACGATGGGTATAAAATGCTTTGAGGCCGAGTAAATCATCGGATGTCTTTTCGCGAAGGATTCAAATAGGCGCTATTTTACGCGGCTTTAACCGGTGCGACCATTAGATGAAGCGAAAAACGAAAGTTTCTGATGTTTGAAGCGGTTTTTATTGATGAGTAATACACACCGCCATTAAGTAAAGGGAAACCCGTTATTCCGCCATTGATTGATGTAATCCGGTGTCATGGATGGCAAGTTTTAAGTTGCATTAGAGCCTAAAGCAAGAATTACATAATTTTCCTCGTTCCAAAAAGGTCCTCCGTTAAGGCCATTAAGTTAAGCCGTTCGTGGTGAGCCTGTCGAACCATGGTCGGCTTAACTTATCGACTCCGGGCTTTTCCAGGGCACCCCAGCGCCGGATTTTGATCTTCGATGGGTATAGCTTAATGGCAGTGATGCGTAATATAAGGTGCCTAAAAACTGCAAAAGAGCGTTACTAAATACCGAATGGTCTGAGCTCGGCCGAATTTTAATAGATTGTTGTTTTTAGCATACAGAACGAACATGTGTTGATGTTGTTTTTATTAGTGTTTGATAAATAATGATTATCCAATAAATAATAAAAATCCTTAATTGCTGTAAGGAACTTGTAAGGATGAATTTTAGCTGCTATTATCCTTTTCGTGAAAAAGTCTTGTTGTTTTAAGGCAAAAAAAAACATAAACAAAAAAATCTCTTACGAGGGGGAACCGATGAAACTGAACAAAACTCAAACCGCTCTGGGCGTGGCAGCAGTATTGGCGGCAGGCGCGCTGGTTGCACCGACCGCATCGGCCGATGCCAGAGTCGAAGCGCTGGAAGCGCAAGTTAATCAAATGTCGCAAATGTTGCAAGAAATGCAAGGCGAATTGAATCGCGTACGCGACTCGGCAAGCCGCGCGGCTTCAGAAAACACCGCAAAAGTCATGGAATTGGATGAATGGGCGGCGTCGGTGAAATCGGCTCCTGCTGAAGCAAAAAGCAAGGATCATATGGTCTTGTTGAGAGGCGGTTGGGCGAGAAATAATGGTTCGCGAGGCGGGTTTGATCTCGACGGTAATCCTTCTGCGCTTGGATTGGCTTTGGGTGTAAATGGTCCGAATGGTGATCCGTTGGCCAGCGGCCTTGTCGGTCCTAATGAAGGAAGCCGAAATGCGTGGTATTTTGCCGGCGGTTTTGATTTCAGTACCAGCGACGACTTATTTGGCTTGTGGGATGGCGCCGAAGTCTTGGCTGAGTTGATGGTCGAATACAAGGAGTTTGACGATGCTACATTTAGTGCTTTAACGGGCCAAAATGTTACGATCAATCAAGTCAACCTGAGTGCTTCGCCTAAAATCAAATTCATGAAAGGAAGTGATTTTAGGCCTTGGTTGATTCCGATCGGTTTCGATATCAACATCATCAGTCCGCCGTCCGGCGCGGTAACCGTATTTAGTCCGGGTGCTGTATTCGGCGCCGGTGCCGATTATCGTATTTACGAGAACATTTACGTTGGTGCCGACGTGCGTTATCACTGGGCCGCCGATTCTTTGGATGGCGTCGACACCAATACTGTCACCGCCGGTGGTTATATCGGTCTTGGCTTCTAAGCAAAACGCTTAAATTCCAAGCTAAGCAAAAAGGAGGGCGTCAAACCCCTCCTTTTTTTATGTCCGCGTAGGCTGCGCATCGCGCACCTTTTTGCTTTTGGTCGCTTGTCAAATGATGACAAGGCTGTAAAATTCAGCTTGTGAACATTGTATCCGACACCAGTATATTTTTAGCGGTGGTTCTTGATGAGCCGGAAAGAGAGAGTATCATCCAACATACTTCGGGGGCCAGTATCTATGCTCCTGAAATATTACCATATGAAATCGGTAATGCTTTATCCGCGATGATCAAGCGAAAGCGGTTAACCCGGGCGGAAGCTTTGATCGCTCAAAATACCACGAGCAAAATACCAGTACGGCTTATTAAAGTAGATATTTATGAGGCATTACAATTAGCGATTGACTTTAATATTTATGCTTATGATGCCTATTTTTTGCAATGCGCAAGATTATTGTCTTGTCCTTTGATGACACTCGACAAAAAATGAAGCAAGTTGCACAAGATCTGGGTATTGAGGTAGTGAGGTAAGCAGAGTGAAAGTTGTTACTTATTCTGAAGCGAGACGGCATCTAGCTGAGTTATTGGTTAATGCTCAAACAGAGGAAGTCGAAATACACAGAAAAGACGGAGCGGTCTTTTCGTTAAAAGCGAAAAGCGAAAAATACTCGTCCCCTTTTGACGTGTCGGGAATCAAAACCAAAGCAACAACCGACGATATTTTGGAAGCGCTTCGAGAATCCAGGAGTAGGGGGTGAGCGAAGCAAAGCCCATCACCAAGACCGATCCGATGGGCTTCATTGCATTCATTCTACAGCATTGGGCGTTCATGCGGGCCGGGGTTTGCCGCGACTCTGATGGCATAAGCACTCCTTTATCAATGTTTTGATTCAGGCTGAATTACCTTCGCCCCTATATAATTTAATGAAAACCCTCTATCCCGAAATATCCCCATTCGATACGTTCTTTCTGAACGCCGGCAAGCACTCGGTCTATGTCGAGCAATGCGGCAATCCGGACGGTCTGCCCGTGGTGTTTTTGCACGGCGGGCCGTGTTCCGGCATCAAGCCCGATCATCGGCGTTTTTTCGACCCCGAAAGATACCGCATCATTCTATTCGACCAGCGAGGCTGCGGGCAGTCGCTGCCGTTTGGT
Organism: Methylotuvimicrobium buryatense; assembly: GCF_005931095.1. Classification (GTDB taxonomy): domain Bacteria; phylum Pseudomonadota; class Gammaproteobacteria; order Methylococcales; family Methylomonadaceae; genus Methylotuvimicrobium; species Methylotuvimicrobium buryatense. The sequence continues at coordinate 629,271 of NZ_CP035467.1, forward strand.
GAATTGGAAGGTAATGATACAGCTGGCTTGATCGATGATATGGAGCGTATCCGTATTCAATTGGGTATCGAGCAATGGCTGGTCTTCGGCGGTTCATGGGGTGGCGCGCTTGCCTTGTTGTATGCCCAGCAGCATACCGAACGGGTGCTCGGTTTGCTCATTCGCGGTGTCTTTCTGGCTCGGCAAAAAGATTTGGATTGGTTTATCAAGAACGGAGCGGGGCGCATCTATCCGGAACAATGGTCGCGCTTGGCCGATTGCATTTCCGCCGAATTTGAGCAGGACCCGGTGCAAGGTTTGTGCGATGCATTATGGGGCGAAGACGAGTTGGCGCGTCTGCGCGCGGCGAAAGAATGGACCGCTTGGGGTGGGCAAGTCGCTTTGGGTTCCGATTTCAAACCGGTGCCGCATGAGAAACACGCGACGCATAAGATGCTCGAACAAGTCCGCATGGAACTGCATTATGCGAGAAATGCTTATTTCATCGAAGAAAATCAGATTCTCGACAATTGCGCCTGCTTAAAGGCTATTCCGACGATAATCATCCACGGCCGCAACGATTTGGTCTGTCCGATAGAGGCCGGTTGGCGATTGCATAAAGCGATGCCGCATGCCGAATTCATCGTATTGCCGAATGCCGGGCATATCGCACAAGGCAAGGATATGATCGACGCCTTGGTGTCGGCGACCGACAAAATGGCCGATAAGCTTCCTTGGAATCAATAAAGTCATGAATACAAAAAAACGACTCGTCATCGGCATTACCGGCGCGACCGGCGCGATTTACGGACTTCGATTTCTGCAAGTGTTGCGAGAAAAGACGGACTGGGAAACGCATTTAGTCATTTCATCGGCCGGTTTGGTCAATCTGAAGCATGAGATGGCTATGTCGCGCAAACAGCTCTATGAATGGGCGGATGTGACGCATGAGATAAACGACGTCGCTGCGACAATCGCGAGCGGCGGTTTCAAGACCGAAGGCATGATCATCGCGCCGTGTTCGATGAAAACCTTGGCGGCGGTTGCGCACGGTTTCGGCGATAACTTGATTTCGCGCGCGGCCGACGTCGTGCTGAAGGAGCGTCGGTGTTTGGTGATCATGCCGCGCGAAACGCCGTTGAATCTCGCGCATATCCGCAACATGGCGGCCGTGACCGAAATGGGCGGCATCATCTATCCGCCGATGCCGGCTTTCTACAATAAATCGAACTCGATCGAAGCGATGGTCGACGACGGAGTAGGTCGGATTCTGGCGATGTTCGGCGTCGAAACCGAGGGATTGTTCACGCCTTGGGAGGGTTTGTAAGAGAATCGATGTAGGGTGCCGCATCGCGCACCTTTTGTGAGATGTAATCGAAGCGTAGTCCTCGGGAAAAGGTATGCAGTGTGTACCCCATAAGCGCCAACTTAGTGCCTATTCTATGGTGCGTTTATGGCTTTACTCGTCATATCGGTATGGGTTGTCGATATCCATGTTGTATGGATGTGGTGCTACGCATTGCCATCCGTGGCCCTGGATTCCGCCAATCCCTGGCGGAATGACGAGTTTCTTCCTTAAGTTGGGGCTTATGAATGTGCGTACCCTACGCAAAATCCCGCGAATTTTTGCTGTTTCGGAAAATCAGCGGCTTTTCGCCTGGCGCCAATGATGCGGACTTCGCCGAGTCGATGGCTTCTTGTACGACATATCGGTTTGGCGATTTACTGCAGACCGGGTCGGTGTTGTACATATCGCCGGTCAACAAATAGGCTTGGCAGCGGCAGCCGCCGAAGTCTTTTTCCTTTTCGTCGCAACTGCGGCAGGGTTCCTTCATCCAGTCGAAACCGCGGAAAAAATTGAAGGCCTTCGACTCGTTCCAGATTTCCTCGATGCTGTAATCGTTCACGTTCGGGCAATCCAGCCCCGGCAATTCGCGCGCCGAATGGCAAGGCAGAGCGACGCCGTCCGGCGCGATCGTCAGAAAAGTCGTGCCCCAGCCGTTCATGCAGGCTTTCGGGCGGTCTTCGTAATAATCCGGCACGACATAATAAATTTTCATTTTGCCGGCGACTTTTTCTTTATAGGCCTGAGCGATCGCTTCGGCCTGTTCGAATTGTTCCCGGGTCGGTAGCAACAGGTCCCGGTTGGCATGCGCCCAGCCGTAATATTGCGTGTTCGCGAGCTCCAGATAATCGGCGCCGAGTTCTTCGGCCATTTCGAGAATCTGTTGCATTTGATGAATGTTTTCGCGGTGAATCACGACGCACAGGACCATCGGGTAGCCGTGTTTCTTGACTAGATGAGCGACTTCTCTCTTATGCTCGTAAGAAACGGTGCCGGCGATATGGTCGTTCAATTCCTGCGTGCTGGCCTGAATGCTGACTTGAATGTGGTCGAGCCCGGCTTGTTTCAGTTCGACGATGCGCTCTTCGGTGAGGCCGTAACCCGAGGTGATCAGGTTCGAATAATAACCCAATTCGCGCGCGTGCCTGACCAGTTCGGACAAATCGCGGCGGACCAGAGGTTCGCCGCCGGACAAGCCCAGTTGCACCGCGCCCATCTTGCGGGCCTGTAACAAGACGCGCTTCCAGTCTTCGGTCGAAAGTTCCGATGAATGTTTCGCGTAATCGAGCGGATTCGAGCAATAAGGACACTGCAGCGGGCATGCGTAGGTCAGCTCGGCCAGCAGCCAGCGCGGAGGGGTAATGTTAATCTTGTCTGATCCAGCCATTTTGTAGTGCTACTTCCAGAAATGCGATGATGTCGTTACGAAGACCCGTGGTTTCGAACTTTCGTTCCAATTCGTCGACGATTTGCTGCGGTTTACGGTTGCCGTCGCAAAGCTTTAGGATTTCGGCGGAGCTTTGATTGAGCTCGACCATGCCTTCGGGGTACAGGATCACGTCTTTTTGTTGCGCTTCTTCCCATTGCAGCCGGTGCGTCGGCGAGAAGCGGATGTTTTTGTCCGGGTCGATGGTCATAGTGCTTTGATTCGAATAATGGCTAATGGTAATGCCGAAAAATTTTCAAGTATGCAGGTTGCGGTGAGGTTCCGGTTTTGCTTTTTCAATCAAGTAGGCTGCCTAAGTTGATTGAAAGGCAATCGAATTGAATCGATTGCACGGATTCATCGGCATGGTAAATGTGCTGCATTTTATAGCTGTTTTCAAGCGGTTCGGTAAAGCAGGCCACCGTTTTTTTGTCGATATCGATTAGCCAGCACTCGGGAATCGCATATTTGGCATAGAGCGGTATTTTGGTGTTCAAGTCGTAACTGGCGGTCGAGTCGGACACCTCAATCAGCAACAGAATTTCGTTCGCTTCCGGATGTCGTGTTCGATAAAAATCGGTTTTAGGTTCGACGGCCGCCAAGTCGGGTTGCGGCACGGAAAAATCGCCGAGCCGCACCGGGTCTTGAATGCGCACGATTGCTCGGTCGCTCAGTTGTTTTATCAAGGCACTGGCCAAAAAACTGACGATGCTTGCATGCCTGCTGCCAATCGGCGCCATATCGAAAAACTCTCCATCAATCAATTCAATGCGGGAGTCTTCATCGAACAGGCCGCGTTCCGCCATGCGATCGTAATCGGAAATGCTGAACAAATGTTTTTGTATCGCCGTTTGCATGACATTCTCCCATCACAGGATTCGTTGTCGGTCAAGGTTTGACATTGAAATACGGTGGCATCTCATTGATATACGCCATGTACATCGCATCGGCCATCGTCCAGAGCACATTTAGCTTAAATTGCAGGATTTCGACCATGCGTTCTTGTTGTTCGCGGGTTTTGAACCAGTCCAGCGTCAATTCCAGTCCGTGTTCGACATCGCGGCGTGCTTCGGAGAGACGCTTGCGAAAATAAATGTAACCTTCTTTTTCGACCCATGGGTAATGCGTCGGCCAGTTGTCGAGGCGTTGCTGATGAATTTTCGGCGCGAACAGTTCGGTCAACGACGAACTGGCGGCCTCGTGCCAATCGGCGCGGCGCGCGAAGTTGACATAGGCGTCGACCGCGAAACGCACGCCGGGTAGTACATATTGCAATGAGGTGATTTCATCGCGCGTTAGGCCGACCGCAATGCCGAGCCGAATCCAGGCTTCGATGCCGCCCGGATCGTTCGGATGGCCGTCATGATCCATTATGCGTTGAATCCAGATCGCGCGGGTCTTGCGATCCGGACAATTGGCCAGGATGTTAGCATCCTTGATCGGAATCATGACCTGATAATAATAGCGGTTCGCGACCCAGCCTTGGATTTGTTCCTTGGTCAGCTTGCCTTCGTTCATCAGCGTGTGATACGGATGGTGGATATGGTAATACTTTTCCATCCCGCGAAGCTGGGCTTCGAATTCTTCACGGGTCCAGGGTTTTGATTCGCTGTTGCTCATAGGATTTACCGGGAGGTCTCTTTTATAAATCGATTTCCATGCCGTCGTAAGATACTTCGATGCCGGCGGCATCGAGTGTTTTACGCTGCTCGGAATCTTCGTCCAAAATTGGATTGGTGTTATTAATATGGATTAATATTTTACGAGTATTCGGCACCCCGTTTAGCACTTCGATCATGCCGCCTGGGCCCGATTGCGGTAAATGGCCGATTTCGCGGGCGCGTTTGTGACTGATGTTTTGCGTGACCATTTCGTCGTCGGTCCAAAATGTGCCGTCGACCATCACGCAATCAACAAGTTGCATTGCATCCATCACATGCGGTTCAATCTCGCCGAGGCCCGGCGCGTAGAAGACTTTTTTTCCGGTCGAAATTTGTTCGATGATGACGCCGATATTGTCGCCGTCATGCGGGTCGTTTCGGTGCGGTGAATAGGGCGGCGCCTTGCTTTTCAGCGATTGCGTATAAAATTTCAAATCTTCGATGCTTGGAATCGTAAAGCTGCTGCCGTCTAGCGGAACCGGATGATGATTGACGGTGCAGTAATCTTCGAGCATTTTGAAGGTCGGGAAGCCGGTGCTGAGATCCTGTTTGACCATGTCACTGCAATAAATATCGAGCGGCTGCCGGCTTTCGCGCAGCATCAATAAACCGGTCGTATGATCGATTTGGCTGTCGATCAGCAGGATCGCCTTGATGCCGGTGTCGCGCACGCCTTCGCGCGGCTGTATCGCAGGGAATGCATGGAGCTGTGTCAGAATGTCCGGAGATGTGTTGAACAACAACCAATTCCGGTCGTCGGTACTGACCGCGATCGATGACTGAGTGCGGGGCTTGCCGTTCATTTCGTTGCGGCGAATACGATGACAATTGTGGCAGTTGCAGTTCCATTGCGGAAATCCCCCGCCGGCTGCCGAGCCGAGTACTCTGATTTTCATGGCATTGTTTCGAATGATTAAAAGAGCTGAATCATACGTCAATTAAAGGTTGTCCGCAAACGGCTAGGGCTTTGTTGCGGGGCGCTGAAAGGCTGGCAGCGTCATTTTATGTCAAGCCGGGAAAATTTCTTATTCGAAATAGGAATTCGATGCAAAAAAAAGGGGCTCTTACAAGCCCCTTTTTTATCCGACCGTAATAATTAACGGTTGTAGATATACATTGTTACTTCAAAACCGAAACGCAGGTCTGTGTAGCTAGGTGTTTCCCATTTCATAATCAATACCTCCAGAAGTATGTTTATAAGTGTTATGCCAGCTTGATCAAGTAAGCTAGGTCGGAAGTATACGACGATAATTTAGGCAAAGCAACCGATTGGTTTAGCGATCGGGCTGGGCTTTATACCTTTCGGACTTCAAATTTCGGCAGCGCCTGAGGAGGCGCAGGGGTTTTCGGCAAAGGCTTTGCCAGCATAGAGCCGGCATAGAGCCTATAGGGATGTATTCACGGCGCCCTTTGACGGACAGCCCGGCGTCGAATTTTGATCTAAGAGGGGTATAAGTCGCGACAAATCAAGATTCGTATCGCAATTTGCATTTTTTGCTTGAGCCATCGGAATGACAGCGTTATATTCCTGATTCCAATAAAAAAAATAATGTTATAAAAACGAGGAGGAAATCATGTCCGGTGATCTTATTCAATTGGTCGTGGCAATGTTAGTTATTGCTTTGGTGGCTTTTGCGCCACTGGGGTATTTTATATTGAAATTTACGCAAGAAAACGGCAAGCCGTTCGGTGAAATCGAACCGCATGGCGATAGTCCGTCTTTGGTCAACGATCTGGCGGAAAAGGCGATCGCGTTCGCGAAAGGTCTGATGTCTAAGCAATAATGCTTTAATTGTAGAGGGTTCCCGCGCTCTGCGTGGGAACCATTAAGTTAAACCGTCACAGAATAAGTAATTTTGGCATTCAGGCTCGAATGTGTTTTAAAAGCCTGCCATCCATGGCACTAGATTCCGCCAGTCCATGGCGGAATGACGGGTTTCCCTGTGTGAACCCGGCTTATAAGACGTGCCGAATTATAAATTGGCGAAGACGGCATTAAAAAATTTATTCACCATGAAGACAATGAAGAAAAATACTATAAAATCAACAGTCTAATTTTTCATGGTTATTTCGAAGCAATGAAAACCTTCACAGTCTCCGGAGCGAGGGAACAAAAAAATGAGTTGGAAAAACACGCCTCGACGTTACGGTTCGCTGGCGACCGGTCTGCATTGGCTAATGTTTATGCTGATGGTCGGGCTGTATGCCTGCATCGAATTGCGCGTACTGTACCCTAAAGGCAGCGATCCGCGCGAAGCGTTGAAAATGTGGCATTTCATGCTGGGGCTGTCGGTCGGTTTTTTGGTATGGCTGCGTCTGGCAGTGCGCCTGAGTAATGTCAAGCCGGCGATTGAACCCGCCATAGCCGCATGGCAAAAATATTTGTCTGTTGCCGTTCATTGGAGTCTGTACCTGTTGATGGTCGGCATGCCTTTGGCCGGATGGTTCATGCTGAGCGCAGCCGGTAAACCGATACCGTTTTTCGGGTGGGAACTTCCGGCGTTGATCGGCAAAGATCCGGAGCTCGCCAAAACAATCAAGGAAGTCCATGCGACGGTCGGCACGGTCGGATATTTCGTAATTGGCTTGCATGTCTTGGCCGCGCTGTATCATCATTATCTCGCGAAGGATGATGCGCTGGTTCGAATGTTGCCGTTCATAAAATGACACACAGCAGTCTTGACGTTATGAGTCAAGATTCCCACGCTTTTCCCGAAATGCGCCGGTGACGCTTCGTTGTCACGATTTTCCGGCGAAAACGATCAATTATTTTCACTCTTTTTCTAATGAACCTCTATCCATTAATTCGCCCGTTATTATTTTCCCTCGACCCCGAAGTCAGCCACAATCTAACCTTGAAGGCGCTGCAAGCCGCGTATCGATCGGGATTGTCATCGATGCTGTATCCTAAATTGCCTGTCAAGCCTGTCAACATCATGGGGCTCGAATTCAAGAATCCGGTCGGCTTGGCCGCCGGGCTCGACAAAAACGGCGATTATATCGATGCGCTGGCTGCCATAGGTTTCGGCTTTATCGAAATCGGCACGGTCACGCCGCGTTCGCAACCGGGTAATCCGAAACCGCGCCTGTTCCGTCTGCCCGAGCATCAGGCGATCATCAATCGCATGGGCTTCAATAATAAAGGCATCGATCATCTGTTGAACCGCGTCGAACACTGTCAATACAAAGGTGTGCTCGGCATCAACATCGGCAAGAATTTCGACACGCCGATCGAAAAGGCGGCCGAGGATTATTTGATCGGCTTGCGCAAGGCCTACCGCGCGGCCGGCTATATCACGATCAATATTTCCTCGCCGAATACGAAAAATCTTCGGCAATTACAGCAGGGCAACGAAATCAAGGGCCTGATTGCGGCATTGAAGGAAGAGCAGGTCAAATTGCAACGAGAACACGGCAAATACACGCCGCTGGCGCTCAAGATCGCGCCGGACTTGACGCCGGATGAAATCCGCCATATCGCAGCGCTATTGCTCGAGTTTGAAATCGACGCGGTTATTGCAACCAACACGACGATCGCAAGGGATGTAATCGCGGGCCATAAATTGGCCGAAGAGGCCGGCGGCTTGAGCGGCGGGCCGGTCAAGCAAAAATCGACCGAAGTCGTCGCTGCCTTGGCTGCAGAATTGAACGGCAAATTACCGATCATCGCAGCCGGCGGCATACTGAGCGGGGACGACGCATTAGAGAAAATACAGGCCGGCGCGAGTCTAGTCCAGGTTTACAGCGGCTTGATCTATAGCGGGCCGGAATTGGTCGCGGATATTTTGCAACGAATTTAATTCGGGGGTATGAGTGGAAAAACTCCGCGCGGAAACGTTGTGCCTGGTTTTCAATGGTTTAATGCCTCACTTGCAACACGATCAGGCTGCCGAGCACCATGACCAAGCTTGCCATCAAGCGGCGGAGCAAGTGAGGTTCATTGAAAATGCGGTGCCCGAGAAAAACTTGTAAAAGCATGCCCAATTGAAACAGCGCCAGCGCGTAAGCCACGAGCATATGCGACATCAACACCAGCGTCAGATATTGCATCACGAAAACCGAAGCGCCGGTGGCGGAAATCAATGATAGATGCGTTCGCGATTGCTTAAGGCTTTTCATCAACGGTTCTTGATTGAGATAAGCATTGGCCGCCAAAATCAGCGGCAAGCCGAACAATGACCAAAAAATCAAGGTTTCCAGCGGCGTCGAATGCTCGAGCGAGCCTTTCAGGAAAACCGTGCCGATCGAAAACAACAAGATAGAGAGAAACCTGGCTTGAACGCCCCGGTCGAGCAGCAATTGTCCAATCCGGCTTCCTGTCGCGTCGCTCGACGGGGGCATCAGCAAAAAACTGCCGCCGATGATGACCAAGACTCCGAAAAAACCCTGAGTCGAGGGTACCTCGCCAAGAAAAAGGAACGCCAACAACATCGAAAAAATAACTTTGTAGGCGTTGAGCGGTCCGAATACCGATAAGTCGGTTTTAGACAGCGACATCACCAAAAACATCCAACCGCCGACATCGAGCAAGGCGGCCAGAAACACATTCAGCCAAAATGACGGACTCAATCCCGAAAAGGCGAAATCAAACAGAAAGGGCGAGGATAATACGGACAATACGATATAGGTTGCCGCAACGATGTAAAACGGGTGCAAGCCTTGATGGGCGAGCTGCTTTTGAAAAACATTGGACATCGATGACAACATCAGGCGTCCAAAAACGAACATAATTTCCAAGAATACTTTTCCTACGTATATAAGACTGAGTGTGGCGCAAATGACACGCGTGGTGTCCTGTCATAAACCTAAATTCGGCAGTTTTACCATGAAGCACATGAAGTATTTCAAAAGGATATTCGTTAATTTTGAGTAACCTTTCAGTAGAGCAAAATTGTTTTGCACGACCATGGCAAGCTATTGAATTAAATTCTTATTCTTCATAATCTTCATGGTGAAATGCTTTTTCTAGGATAAAAGCTTTATCGAGGCAGGAACAATTTTCTCAACACACAGGATATCGCGATTATCGGCAAAGCCGCCCATTTTATACCCATCGTTAAACAAAAATAAGTTTTTCACTGTTTCCCAAGCTCCGCTTGCCGTCACGGGAAGCAGAGCTTCCGAGACTGCATTCCCAAGCAAAGAGCTTGGGAATGAGCCGAACATAAGAATAGTTTACAATCAATCGTTAAATAACTCCGCGCCTCAGCGCGAGAAATAGATAATTATGACAACGGACTGGCAAGCCTTTCAAAACGACTGTTGTAGCCTCGATCTCGAAACTAACGAAAACGGCGAGATTTTCGCGCTCGGCGGGCGTTTTCGAGGCCGGGAGTTTATTCGCAAAGCGCCTTTCGATATTCGAAGCGTCTTGGCCGAGTTCGACCGCTTTGCCGCCGAGGCCGGATGTCTCCTGGGCCATAACCTGCTCGGTCACGATTTGCCGGTTTGCCGCGCAATAGCACCGAATCATGCCTTTTTGAATAAACCGGTCGTCGATACGCTTTATCTGTCGCCGCTGGCCTTTCCCGAAAATCCCTATCATCGCCTCGTTAAGAATTACAAATTGGTGCGCGACGGCCTGAGCGATCCTTTGCTCGACGCCAAGTTGGCCGAGTCGCTGTTTCAGGATCAATGGAGTGTATTGCATGAACAGCAGCAAGCCTTCGGCACCGTGTCGTTTTATCATTACGCCTTTTCCGGCGATCCTGGTTTCAGCGGAATCTGCCGGATGATGGAGGCTGTCGGGGCCGTGTTACCGGGCGCCTCGCAAGCCTTCGATATATTCAAGCAAACGTCGTCTGGAAAAGTCTGCGAGACTGCGTTCAACAAAGTCGTGTTGTCATATCTGCCCGACCCTCGCTTGCGTCAAGCGTTGGCTTATTGCCTAGCCTGGCTGCGGGTCGCGGGCGGAAATTCGGTGCTGCCGCCATGGGTCCGGCAACGTTTTCACGACGTCGGCCCGGCCTTGAGTCAATTGCGCGATATTCCGTGCGGCAATCCGGCTTGCCGCTATTGTGCCGGCGTGCACGATCCGGTGAGCCAATTGACGCGCTATTTCGGCTTTCCGGCATTCCGGGAGGAACCGGCAAGCGATGACGGCGGCAGCTTACAGCAAGCGATCGTGCAGGCCGCGATGAGCGACCGGCCGTTGTTTGCGGTGCTGCCGACCGGCGGCGGCAAGTCGCTGTGTTTTCAATTGCCGGCATTGGTGCGCTATCAGCGGCGCGGCGTGTTGACGGTCGTGATTTCGCCGCTGCAGGCCTTGATGAAGGATCAGGTCGATAATTTGCGCAACAAGACCGGCGCGCCGAATGTTGCAGCGCTCTACGGTCTGTTGACCGCACCCGAGCGCGGCGAAGTGCTCAGGGCAATCCAAATGGGCGACATCGCGATACTCTATGTCTCTCCCGAGCAATTGCGCAATACCGGTTTTCAAAATGCGATCGCACAACGGGAAATCGGCTGCTGGGTGTTCGACGAAGCGCATTGTTTATCTAAGTGGGGGCATGATTTTCGGCCAGATTATCTCTATGCCGCGCGCTTCATCAAGGAATTTGCCGCGAAGCACCGCGCGCCGCAGCCGCCGGTGCAGTGCTTCACCGCGACCGCGAAGCAAGACGTCAAGGATGAAATCATCGACTATTTTCGCGCTCATTTGGGTCAGGAATTGGAGGTTTTCGAGGGCGGCGTCGAACGCAGCAATTTGCATTTCGAAGTGCAGACCGTCAATGCCGCCGACAAATACCCGCGCATCCACGCCCTATTGACCGAGCGCTTGACCGGCGAGACCGGCAGCGCGATCGTTTATTGCTCGACCCAAAAAAACACCGAAGCGGTGGCCGAGTTTCTGCAACAAGCGGGATGGCAAGCCGAGGCCTTTCACGCCGGCAAGGATGCGGCCGAGAAAAAGCATATCCAGGAAAACTTCGTCGGCGGCATCACCCGCGTGATTAGCGCGACCAATGCGTTCGGCATGGGTATCGACAAGGAAGACGTACGCTTGGTGATTCATGCCGACATTCCAGGCTCGCTCGAAAACTATTTGCAGGAAGCGGGGCGCGCCGGTCGCGACCGTCAGGATGCCGAATGCGTTTTGTTATTCGATGAGAACGATATCGACACGCAATTTAAACTATCGGCGCATTCGCAAATTACGCAACGCGATATCGCGCAGTTGCTTCGCGGAATCAGGCGATGCAAAAAAGACAAGTTCGGCAATGTCATCTTGACGGCCGGCGAGCTATTGCAAAACGATGCGGTCGACACGTCGTTCGGCAGCGACGATTATAACGCCGCGACCAAGGTCGTCACGGCGGTTTCTTGGTTGGAGCGGGCCGGTTTCGTCGAGCGCAACGAAAACCGTACGCAAGTTTTCCAGGGTCGACCGAAGGTCAAAAGTCTCGACGAAGCCGAAGCTAAGATCGATAAATTACCGCTTTCGCAACGTCAGAAAAAACGCTGGCTCGCGATTCTCGAAGAATTGTTCAATGCCGACAGCGACGAAGGCTTCAGCGCCGATCAATTGGCGATGCTCGGTGCGTTTGCCGAAAATGACGAAGACAAGCCCGGGGAAACGGCCAGCCAACGTGTGATTCGAACTTTATACGACATGGCCGAGCAGGGGCTGATTCAAAAAAGTCTGCTGCTGACTGCATTCATTCGCTACAAGGTGGCTCAATCATCGCAGGCTCAATTAACTGCCGTCTGCAAACTGGAGCGCGCGATGATCGCCGCAATGCGCGAATTAGCCCCCGATGCCGCAGGCGACGATTGGCAGGTCTTGTCGCTTCGGCATTTAAACCAACATTTGCTGGATCAAGGTTACGAACAAAGCCATTTGGAAGCGCTGCGCCTATTGTTGAATAGTCTAAGCCGGGACGGTTTGGGTTTGGCCGGTAACAAAGGCAGTCTATTTGTGCGTCATCGCGGGCTCGATCAATATGCGGTCAAACTAAACCGCGGCTGGCCCGCGCTGATTGCGACTGCCGAAAAACGGCAAGGCATCGCCAAGATCGTGTTGGATTGCATCGTCGGCCGGGTACCGGAAGGCGCGCCGCCGGCCGCCGATGTGCTGGTCGAATTTGCCGCCGAAGATTTGCTGTCGGCTTTGCGGCAGGATGCGGTCGCATTGGCGGAGGTGAAGGACCCGCTCGCGGCGGTCGAGCGGGCGCTGAATTTTTTGCACGAACAAAAAATCATTACCTTGCAAAAAGGCCTTGCGGTTTTCCGGCAGGCGATGACCATCAATGTCTTGCCGGAAGCAAAGTCGCGCCGCTACCGCAAGGGCGATTACGAGCCGCTGTCCCAGCATTACGGCGAACGGGTGTTTCAGGTGCATGTGATGAATGAATATGCGCGGCGCGGACTCGAAAAAATCGGTCAGGCGCTGGCTTTCGTCGTCGCCTATTTTTCGCTCGATAAGGCCGAATTCGTGCAGCGCTATTTTGCCGGGCGCAAGGAAATACTCGAACGCGCGGCCAGCCAACAAGCCTTTCAGCGCATCGCCTCCGATCTAAATAATCCCGAACAAATCGCGCTGGTCTCGGCGCCGGAAGACGACAATGCGCTGATTCTGGCGGGCCCCGGTTCCGGCAAGACGCGCGTCGTCGTGCACCGCTGCGCGTATTTGTTGCGCGTCAAGCAAGTCCCGGCTCAGGCGATTTTAGTGCTGTGTTTCAACCGTTCCGCCGCAAACGAAATTCGTCGGCGGCTGATCGAACTGGCCGGCGACGAAGCGCGCTACGTGACCGTGCAAACCTATCACGGTTTCAGCTTGCGCTTGACCGGACATGCCTTAAGCGGTTTGTACGGCGACGGCGAAGCCTCTGCTGAGTCGTTCGCCGAAATGATCGGCGAGGCGATAGCACTTTTGAAAGGCGAAAAAAATTTGCTCGGCGTCGAGCCGGACGCGGCTCGAGACCGCTTACTGGCAGGCTATCGTTTCATCCTGGTCGACGAATACCAGGATATCGACGCGGAGCAATACCGGCTCATTTCCGCGATTGCCGGGCGCAGTCTCGACGAAGACAGTAAATTGACGATCCTCGCGGTCGGCGACGACGATCAAAATATTTACCAATTTCGCGGCGCGAATGTCGAGTTCATCCGGCAATTTCAGCAAGACTATCAAGCGCATGTTCATTACTTAGTCGAAAATTACCGCTCGAGCGCTCATATCATCGCCGCCGCGAACGCCTTGATCGGACATAACCGGGATCGGATGAAACAACAGCATCCGATACGAATCAACAAACAGCGCGGCAACCTCGAACCCGGCGGGCGCTGGCAAGCGCTCGATACTTTAACGCGCGGCAGAGTCAGGCAAATCGATACCGTAGGCGAGTCGATGCAAGCCTTGCAGGTTGCCGAAGAACTCAAGCGGATGCGGCAATTAGACGTTCGCCTGCAATGGCCGAACTGCGCGGTACTTGCGCGCGAATGGCGCTATTTAAGTCCGGTCCGGTCCGTTTTGGAGGCGCAAGGCATTCCGGTCAGCATCGTGCTGCCGGCCGATCGAAGGCCGCCTCCGTTTCGTATCCGCGAAAACGCGGGCTTACTCGATGCGCTAAAAAATCATGCGGAACCGCTGACGCGCCCGTCGTATTGGCTCGATTGGCTGGGCGAACATTATGGCGAGCAACCGGGTAACCCCTGGCTGCTCCAGCTCAAAGAACTTCTCCTCGACTGGCGGAATGAAACCGGAGACGGCGAAACGGCCAACAGTCAGACTCTCGATTTCATCGCCGAAATGCTCGCCGAACAACGTCTCGACCGAACCTTCGGACAGGGCGTCTTGCTCGGCACTGTACATTCGGTCAAAGGTCTCGAATTCGATCATGTCGTGATAATCGACGGCGGTTGGAATTCGCGAGAGGGAGAAGAGCAGCGCCGTCTGCTCTATGTTGCAATGACCCGCGCGCGAGAAACGCTTTGCCTTATGCATCGTAAGGATCTTCGCAACCCCTATCTATCCGAGATACGAGGCGATCATTTGCTGATGACCGAAGCGCCGGAGCTCGATGCGCAAGATCGGCCAATCATTCTTCGCGATTACGAAATCCTAGGCTTAAAAGACTTCAACATCGGCTATGCCGGTTCATTTCCCGAACAACACTCGATACACCGGCGTCTCGCGGAATTAAAACCGGGCAGCGAACCGAATTTCGCCCGTATCAACGGTAAATTGGTTTTGCAATCCGGCGGCGAAACCGTAGCCGCGTTGTCGCAAAAAGCCCAACACGAATGGGCGGACAAATACGTCAATGCGGAAAAAACGACTGTGCTTGCGATGATCCGCCGCCATGCCGAAGACGGGGAGGAGCAATACCGCAAGCGCTGTCAATGCCCGGTTTGGGAAGTGCCTTTCGTCGAAGTCGTGTGCCGGGGGTAGAAAACAGTGACTCTGAAATGTAACCTGACCCTTTTTTCTAGACCCTTTTTTCTACTTTTTTCTAGCAAGTTTGAAGACGGCGGCCTATGCCCGACAAAAACGCCATAAATCCAGTCCTAAATAATTGTAAGAAAGTACCCGCCCTTTTTTTGTGTTGAATTTCCAGAAGCGCTGTACCATGCGGCCGCTCGCGCAGCAGATCTCAAAAGGAATAGAGTCAGGTCTAGAGTAAAGAGCTCTTATTCTTGTGAACAATAACCTCAATCGCCGTTCTTATTTTCCTTGATTCGCGGCCACCCCCCGCTTTTTTTTCTTGGATTTATTGCATGGGTGTTTGCAAATTGCTCCGATCGCCGACAACGAATGTGTTTAGCCACGATGTCGGCCAGCCTCGCTGTTCTTTGAAATAGCGTATCGATACGATGGTTGGGATGTCTGCATTACTGAAAGTCGTGTGCTTGCCTCCGCTTTGAGTTGCGTTGGTTTGAGCGGTCCATTGTTCACCGAGGCAATTTTGAATCGTGTCGATGCCGTATTGGTAGTTGTTGATAGCCTTTTCTTCGTCCTTACCCGTTCTCCATTCGCAAGCATAGTCGAATAATCCGGCCGCCCATTCCCAAACCTGACAACTGTCGGCTCTTGGGAAAAGTTTGTCGGCTTCCCAGACGGAAAGACGCTTGCTGGGTGTCAGAGCTTTTTTGGTATTGTTGAAATGGTTCGGATGGTCCGCTATCAGCGCTTTCAAATGAGTGCAGGCTTGGGCTTCGGATATCTGTTCGGGTTTCGTTGTGGTATTCGTGCACGCGGAAATTGAGAAAGTCGCGATACAGACGGAAAACAGCAAGAATTTATCGAGCGGGTTTTGAGGTTTTGGTTGAGTCATGATTTATCCAACAATTTGGTTCGATTGGTTGTGTGATAGTGACCTGCGCTCCTGTCGGAATATGACCGAAACCCGCAGTCATAGAATCATTCCTACTGATTCTCAGGCAAATCCGTCTGCCAAGTTGAATAGGCTGTTTGCTTATTCTTAAAATTATGATTGACTCTAGATGCTAGATGGTAATATTTTCGATGTCAAGCTTAACGACATTGCCGGAAACCATTCGAGTATCAAAAACTGGGGTCATAAAAACTGAGGTCAGATACAAATTATTTACTCCCTTTTGATTGAAAAACCGTCAAAGAATAAAAGGCATGGGATGTGTCTATCGAGGACCGCCGCGAACCCATCCATGGGGGCTTGGCGGCATCTCGAGCGCCAAGGATGGCGTGAATGCAGATTTTGCAGGAGCAAAAATCTTCCCTGCTGCCGACATCCTCGCTAGCCACTCCCCATACCTTCATGAAGTTAGCTAATTTTTGAGTATAAACGGAGTAGGAAATAAAAGGCACAAGCTGAATCATGCTAAACTTGGCCTCATGTTGTATTGTCTTTGTCCTAACTCATGAAAGAAAAGTACATCAATCTATTCACCGATTTTGGCTTTAAAAAAGCCTTTGGCGAAGAGGCAAGTAAAGAGCATTTGATCAGCTTTCTGAATACCTTACTGCCGGAACACCACCAAATTCACGAATTACAATTCTGTAATAACGAATATCAAGGCGCGACGGCGCTGGACCGCAAAGCCATCTTTGACCTGAATTGCGTCAGCGCGACCGGTGAATATTTTATTGTCGAGCTGCAAAAAGCCAAACAGAACTTCTTCAAAGACCGCAGCGTCTTTTATGCCACCTTCCCGATTCAACAGCAAGCCCAACGTGGCGACTGGGATTTTAGACTATCGGCTGTCTACACCATCGGCATCCTGGACTTTGTGTTTGATGATGAGGACAATGCCCAGCGCGATGAAGTCATCCATCGGGTGCAATTGAAAAACCAGCATCATCAGGTGTTTTACGACAAGCTGACCTTTATCTACTTGACCTTGCCCAACTTCAGGAAAACGGAAGACCAACTCGACACCCTGCAAGACAAATGGTTCTTTTTGTTCCGCCATTTGCATGAACTGGACGACATCCCGCCGCGTTTGCGTGAAAAAGTCTTTTTGAGTTTGTTTGAAAAAGCGAGCATTGCCCGTTTTGAGCCCGAAGAGCGTCAGGCGTATGAGTCCAGCCTGAAATATTATCGCGATTTGAAAAATGTGATTGATACAGCACGAGAAGAGGGACGGGAAGAAGGTAGGGAAGAAGGTAGGGAAGAGGGGCGAGAGGAAGGCCAGCGTGCCTTGCTTCACCGCCTGATAACACTCAAATACGGTGCATTACCTGAAGATATTGTCTTGAAATTGGCACAGGCGGATACCGTGCAGTTAAGGCGTTGGTCTGAACGCATCCTGACCGCAGACACGTTAGCGCAATTATTTGCCGATCAATAATGCCTCACCCCTAAACTCTGCTTGGCCTATCATCATGAGATTGAGGCCAGTTCTTCATTTGATACCATGAACGGAATAGGCATAAGCCCAATTTGTTGTCTATTCTATGGTGCGTTTATGGCCTTATTTGTCATATCGGTATGGACTGTCGATATCCAGGTTATATGGATGTGAAGCTACGCATTGCCATCCGTGGCACTGGATTCCGCCACAAATCCGTATGGAACGGATTTGCATTTATCCGAAGGGCTCCGGGCAGGATAGCCCGGAGTGAATCCTTGGCGGAATGATGCGTTCCTTTCTTAAATTGTCGCTTATGGGCAGTCTCGTTATTCCAAGCCGATCGGCTCTTTTTGAAAACTAGATGTTTTTTCGCTCGGATGGGCGTAATTTTAATTAACTCTCTTTTACCCTGCTAAACCGGTTAAAATGGGCGGTTTTTTACAACACTTATACATCCGGAACAAAATCTTGATTTCAACAGCTAATATCACCATGCAATTCGGGGCAAAACCCCTGTTTGAAAATATTTCCGTCAAATTCGGTGAGGGCAACCGTTACGGCCTGATCGGCGCTAACGGCTGCGGTAAATCGACCCTCATGAAGATTTTAAGCGGCGAACTGGAACCTTCCGGCGGTAACGTTAGTATCGGTCCTAATGAACGTTTGGGCAATTTGCGGCAGGATCAATTTGCGTTCGAGACGTTTACGGTACTGGATACTGTTATTATGGGCCATGAAGAGCTATGGCGCATTAAACAGGAGCGCGACCGCATTTATTCGCTGCCGGAAATGAGCGAAGAAGAAGGAATGCAAGTTGCCGAGCTGGAAGTGGAGTTCGCGGAACTGGACGGTTATACTGCCGAATCCCGCGCCGGCGAATTGCTGCTGGGCTTGGATATTCCGCAGGAACAACATGCCGGATTGATGAGTGCCGTTGCGCCCGGCTGGAAATTGCGCGTCTTGTTAGCGCAAGCCTTATTCGCCGATCCCGATATTCTGCTGTTGGATGAGCCGACTAACAACCTTGATATCAACACGATTCGCTGGCTGGAAAACATTTTGAACGAGCGCGACTCGACGATGATTATTATTTCGCATGACCGCCACTTTTTAAATAGCGTCTGTACGCACATGGCGGATTTGGATTATGGCGAACTGCGTATTTATCCGGGGAATTACGACGAATACATGACCGCGGTCACCGAAGTGCGCGAACGTCTGCTGGCCGGCAATGCTAAAAAGAAAGCCCAAATTGCCGAGTTGCAAACCTTCGTCAGCCGGTTTTCGGCCAATGCCTCTAAAGCCAAGCAAGCCACTTCACGCGCCAGACAATTGGAAAAAATCAAGCTGGACGAAGTGAAGCCGTCTAGTCGAGTCAATCCCTTCATTCGTTTCGATCAAGATAAAAAGCTGCATCGCTTGGCGTTGGAAGTGGAAGGTTTGAGCAAAGGCTACGGTGCCGAACCCTTGTTCAAAAATCTCAAGCTCGTGGTTTCGGTCGGCGAACGCGTCGCCGTGATCGGTCCTAACGGCATTGGTAAAACCACCTTGCTCCGCACACTGGTGCGCGATTTGATTGCCGATGAAGGGGTAATAAAATGGTCCGAAAATTCCAGCGTCGGTTATTATGCGCAGGATCATGGCGGCGATTTTGCCGAAGACATTACCCTAACGGAATGGATGGGGCAATGGAGGCAGCCTGGCGATGACGATCAAACTATTCGCGGCACTTTAGGCCGCTTGTTGTTTTCGCAGGACGACATTCACAAATCTGTCAAAGTGCTGTCCGGCGGCGAAAAAGGCCGGATGCTGTTCGGCAAATTGATTTTGCAAAAAAACAATATCATGGTCATGGACGAACCGACCAACCACTTGGATATGGAATCGATCGAATCTTTGAATACCGCGCTGGAAAATTACCCCGGAACGCTGATTTTCGTCAGCCATGACCGCGAGTTCGTGTCCTCGTTGGCAACGCGGATTATTGAATTGACTCCGCAGGGCATCGTCGATTTTAACGGCAATTATGAAGATTATTTAGCCAGCCAAAGTTTGAATTGAGGCTAAGGATTTCGCGACAAATAACTTCCCGGACCTATGACTTAGTGTAGGGTTTGCTTTTCTGGTACCCACGGTCCTCGGTTCTTCGTTATATATAAATCGTAGTTACAGCCTTGCCATTTTAGCCAATGTGACCTCGATACCATTTATTGTTACCTTACGTACCCTGCTTCGAAATCGCGATCTGGGGATCGCTCCCACAGAGAAATCTACCCCCTTGTGGGAGCGCGCCTTCGTCGCGATTATCGAAGCGATTACTCCTTTTATTCTCAGACGGTTTTTCAATCAAAAGGGAGTAATGCACAAGCACCAAGGGTCTTGCCGGACAACAAGGCGATCCAGTTTTCGACCGTTTCTTATTAACCGATAGGATTAAGACTTTCTGGTTCCCACGCTGGAGCGGTGGGAACGTAAGTCCATTATCAGCCGAACTTTTCCGAAAAAATCCGCGTTTCGGCAATGCCTGAATCCATAGCGATTTGCGTGGCCGCTGTAACCAATAAAGGCGGGCCGCATAAGTAAATGTCGTAATCGCCCGACTGCTGCTGTAAATAGTACTGCAATGCGTCGGCCGGTGTTCCGCTAGAACCTGCCCAGTCGGTTTCCGGTTGCCAGACGCAAACAGTCACGGTCAAACCGGGCAATTGCTGCTGCAAGCCTTGCAGCTCATCGACACAAAACAACTCGCTTTCGCGGTTAACACCGAATATCAAATGAATAACCCGGTCTTCTCCCCATTCGGCCATTCGGCGCAGAATAGATAGAAACGGCGCCAAGCCGGTCCCGCCTGCAATAAAAATCGCCGGATTGATGCTATCGGCTTGCAGGCCGAAAGCGCCGCCGGGACCGTAAACATTCAGCACCTGTCCTACATTCGCGCGCTGGCTTAGATAGCCGGAAAACCGGCCTTCGGGTTGCAAGCGAATTAAAAACTCCATTTCTCCTTGCCAGTTTCCGGTATTGGCTAGCGAATAAGCGCGCCGAATACCGCTTCCCGGAATCTCCAACTCCATGCACTGGCCCGGCTCGAATTCAACAGCGAGGCCATTTTGCTCGTCTTGCCACGATAACCGCAAGCGCATCGTTCTTTCGGCGATGGTTTCCAGCTGGCTAATGACGGCTTGCCGGGCTTCATTCCGGCCGAAATTGATGTGCGCATAGTCATACGGCGCGGTGATTTGCAGATCGGTTTTAGGGTAGGTTCTGCACAACAAAACATCGCGCCGCTGTACGGATTCATCGGGTAACATGCTTGCGTTGTAATGACCCAAGTCGTAATCCCCCTCCGCGCAATGTCCTAAACAAGCGCCGCAACCGCCGTCTCTGCATAAAGACGGCAAGAGAACGCCGGTGTTTTCGGCGGCGCTGATGATATCGCTTTGATCCGGGCAGCTAAAGTCCAAACGCTGTCCGTCACGCGTGGTCAATGTTATGTGATGTTCCGGCATAATTACCTCCGTTACTTGATTCATTAGGCGGCTTTTTGTAGCGCATCGCGAATATCGTCGGTAGCCGTGCCGGTGGCTTTTAAGTCGAATGCCTCGCTCAGTTTAGCCAATAAGGCCGGGGTCAAGAATGCCGGCAGGGTCGGGCCGAGACGAATGCCGCGAATGCCCAGCGCCAGCAAGGTCAATAGCACCGCAACGGCTTTTTGTTCAAACCAGGAGATCATCATTGACAACGGTAAATCGTTGACGCCGCAATCGAAAGCCTTGGCTAATGCGGACGCGACTTGAATGGCTGAATAGGCGTCGTTGCATTGGCCCATGTCCAGCAAACGAGGAATGCCGCCTATGGCACCGAAATCGTGGCTGTTGAAGCGGTATTTGCCGCAACCGAGGGTTAGAATCACGCTATCGTCGGGAGCTTGTTCGGCCACTTCGGTAAAATAATTCCGGCCCGGCGCCGCGCCGTCGCAACCGCCGATCAAAAAGAAATGTTGAATCGCTCCGGTTTTGACCGCGTCAATGACTTTATCGGCAACTCCCATTACGGCATCGCGACCGAAACCGACGTTAATCAAGTGTTCCGGTTCATCTTTGGTAAATCCGGGCAGCGCGTGAGCGGCGGCTATCACCGGCGCAAAATCCCCGTTTTGAATATGTCTGACGCCTGGCCAACCCACCGGTCCCGCGGTAAAGATCCGTTGCCGATAGGCATGGGCCGGCTCGACTAGACAATTGGAGGTCATCAAGATAGGTCCCGGAAACGCGGTAAAATCGTTATGCTGATTTTGCCAGGCCGACCCGTAATTACCCGACAGATGCGGATAGGCTTTTAATTTGGGATAGGCGTGCGCCGGCAGCATTTCACCGTGGGTGTAGACATTGATCCCCAGTCCTTGAGTCTGCTCCAGCAATTGCGCCAGGTCATGCAGGTCGTGACCGCTGACCAAGATGGCTTTACCTTTGACCGGCGCCAGATTGACCGTGCCGGGTTGCTGGGCGCCGAAACTGCCGGTATTGGCGGCATCCAACATGGCCATAACCCGATAGTTCAATTCACCGATGCGTAATGCCCACGCCAATAGCGCATCGGCATCGGTCGGATGAGTCGCCAGAAATTCCAGCGCTTGTTCAAAGCCGGCGTAAATGTCATCGTCGCGATAGCCTAGCATCAAGGCGTGATAAGCATAAGCGGCAGCGCCTTTGATACCATACAACAGCATGGCCCGCAAACCGATGATGTCCTCGCCTACTTGCGCTAATTCCACATTGATCGCCGCCTCTTTCGCCTGTATCAACAAGCCCGGCATAGTGCCGGCGGGCTGCCACTGGGCCGGACCGCCCAAATCTTCAACCGCCTCGCCTTGCTGTGCGGCCAGTTCTTGATAGTGTGATTTGAGTTGGTCACGCCATTGAGCGGTTTCTTTGATCAATTGCGCAAATCGGTTGGCATTGAAATTAACATTGGTCAGCGTGGTGAATAAGGCATAGAGCATGAATTCATCGGCTTTAGGTTGCGCCTCGCCCAATTTCCGTAAGCGGGTCGCATATTGAGCGATGCCTTGCAGGCCGTATATCATCAAGTCTTGTAAATCGGCGGTCGTTTCATCTTTACCGCATACGCCTTTGACTTCCTGGCAGCCGCTACCGGTTTCGGAACGGGTGGTTTGTTCGCATTGATAGCAAAACATAATTTCTCCTGATTGGACGTTGGTGAATTGAAGTGGTTGCCAGGATAAGCGCTCAGCTATTACAGTGTCCTTGACTTACATCAAGAGGATTTTTATGCGGGACGAAATACGAGAGCAGTTATGCCGGCATTATTTATTTGCCAGTTTGGATGACGAGCAATTCGACCGGGTGCTTTGCGGAGTGCAGGGGCTAAACGTGCAGGAAGGCGGTCACTTGTTTCATTTCGGCGATCAGGCCCGCTATTTTTATTTTCTAATTCGCGGGCAAATTCAGCTTTACCGGCTTTCAGCCGGCGGCGAGGAAAAAGTGATTGAGATCATTGCGCCAGGGCAAACCTTTGCCGAAGCGGTGATGTTTTTCAAAATCCATGCTTATCCGGTGAGCGCCAAAGCCGTGTTGCACAGCGAGTTATATCGGATCGACATGGCGATAGTCATCGGTATGCTTCAGGAATCCAATGAGCTGTGTTTACGCTTGCTGGGCGGTATGAGCCGGCGCCTGCACGGTGCTATTCAAGACATTGATCAGTTAACGCTGCAAAATGCCAGCATGCGCGTTATTCAGTTATTGCTGAATTCGGCTCCCGACGGCTCAGCTAGCCATTACAATCTAGAATGGGAAACACCCAAACAAGTTTTGGCTTCCCGCTTGTCGGTTCGGCCCGAGACTTTTTCCCGTATTTTGCAACAATTGAGCCGAAAAGGCTTGATCTCGGTCCAAGGCAAAACGGTGGAAGTGCTGAATGTGAATGCCTTGCAGCGTGAATTGGATTGGACCAATTAAGATCATTTCCACGCTCTTCGAGGGAATGCCGGCATTGGATGCCCTAATAGGCTTAATTATGTTTGGCGTTGGGTTAAACTTAAGCGCAGTTTGTGTTGGTTTTTGGAGAATTCGACGATGTTGACTAAAGGGTTGCAATTTTTGTTGCTTGGAATTGTTCGATTTTATCGGCTTGTCATTTCTCCGCTTTTACCTCCTTCGTGCCGGTATCAGCCCACTTGTTCCGAATATGCGATAGAAGCGATCACTCGACATGGTCCATTTGTAGGCTTGTGGTTGACGTTAAAAAGACTCGGTCGATGTCATCCGTGGGGCGGTCACGGCTATGATCCGGTTCCGCCCAAAGAGTCGGGTACGGCCAAGAAGTCTTGATTATTCGCTACTTTCCGGCAAATCGATACTCAACACCCATATATGATGGTACCTGGGTCTGGACCGGTCGTCGGTTCGGTGCTGTGGAAAGGTGCGCGATGCGCACCCTACGCTGCTCTAAATACCTTGGAAATTGTTGGTGTTCATAAGTTATAAAGCGCCAGTTACTATCTCTAAATCCATAAAACAGTCATTCTTTCTGACCTGAAAATCGGTAAATTTCGGCGTTTTATTTTTTGGTCATGAAAAAATAATTTGATGGGCATTTAAGAATCATTTTGTCGTTCTCTTTTTCGATTGCGGCACAGGTTTCCATTCTGGAGCGGCCCGGTGCTGCTTGTTTGACTAATTTGCCGTCCTCGACCGAATAGTTCAGTACTGCTCGCAGTTGATCGATTCTGGCGTGAGCGTCTGATTCTTGAGATTTTCCTTCCATCGTACCGTCTTCTCGGAATGTCCAAATCGTATTCAAGCTTCTTGATTTAGTGCCTTCGCGGTCGACAGATTCCTTATCGATTTGCCAGGAGCCGATTAGGTCCGCTTGAGTCAATTGGACATCGGCATTCACGGAAAAAGAGAAGAATAGGATTGCTAAAGCAGAAAATTTAATGAATTGCATGATTGAAACCTTTTGGGGTCGTTTTTAGAGGCGAGCATTGTAGCATGGAAAGGCCTTTCTATGAGTAGGGTAAATAAATAATAACCTAGTATATTCATAGGTTTATGGTGGGTGTTCTCGTGATTATCGGTAGGAGTCCTGATTGCGTTCATGGGTAAAAATTCGGAAGGGTAAAGTGGATCGGTATAATTCTAGCGTTAGAGTCGCTTGAGATAGTTGTTCGTGAATGAGAGAATAAAGGCTATATCCAGCTGAAGTGAGTACGATCATGACAAGCAAAAAGGTTGAGCACTACATTCTTTTGATCAGTGTTCATGGTCTAATACGCGGACGAAATTTAGAACTGGGCCGCGATGCCGATACCGGCGGTCAGACCAAGTATGTCGTTGATTTAGCGAGGGCTTTGGCGTGTCAACCTTCGGTAGGTCGGATTGATTTAGCGACCCGTTTAATTGATGATCCCGATGTCGATGCCGATTACCGCGAAGCGCTTGAGCCGCTGGATAAAAACGCGCAAATCGTCCGAATACCGGCCGGCCCCGAAGGCTATATCAAAAAGGAAGAGCTTTGGGATTATCTCGATATTTTCGCCGACAACTTATTGGAGTGGTTGCGTCTGCAGCCGCGCATGCCTGATGTGATTCATAGCCATTATGCCGACGCCGGCTATATTGGCGTACGGTTGTCGCTTTTGACCGGTATCCCATTGGTGCATACAGGACATTCTCTGGGCAGAGACAAGCTCGGTCGTTTGCTTGCAATGGGCTTATCGAGTGATTTGATCGAGCAGCGTTATCATATTTCCAAAAGAATTAGCGCTGAAGAGGATGTGCTGGCCAATGCCGAATTGGTCGTGACCAGCACCCGCAACGAAATTGCCGAGCAATACGAACTCTATGATTATTATCAGCCGGATCGAATGGTCGTGATTCCGCCGGGTACCGATCTGGAGCAATTCTATCCTGCTGAAAACAAAATAAAAATAGCTTTCGCCAAAACGCTGGAGTCTTTTTTGACCCACCCTAAAAAACCGATGATTCTGGCGTTGTCGCGTCCTGACGAACGCAAAAACATTGTTTCGTTGATACAGGCCTACGGTGAATCCCCCGAATTGCAGAAATTGGCGAATTTAGTGATCGTGGCCGGTAATCGCGACGACATCCGCGAAATGGACGAAGGCGCGCAAGCGGTGTTGACTGAAATTCTGTTGTTGACCGATTACTATGATTTATATGGCCGTATCGCGATTCCAAAGCACCATAAACAGGAAGAAGTTCCGGATATTTACCGTTTGGCCGCACAATCGAAAGGCGTTTTCGTCAATCCGGCCTTGACCGAACCCTTCGGCTTGACGCTGCTGGAGGCGGCGGCATGCGGATTGCCGCTGGTCGCGACCGAAAACGGCGGGCCGGTCGATATTATCGGTGCTTGCCATAACGGTATTTTGGTCGACCCGCTGGATAGCGGCGAGATAGCGAGAGCATTGCTGGAAGTTTTGAACAGCCCGAAAAAATGGGAAAAATTTTCCGAAAAAGGCCTTAAAAATGTTCGGAAATTGTATTCCTGGGATGCCCATGCGCAAAAGTATCTTGAAACGATACGGCCTTTATTGGAGCATCATCCGGAGTTTCCGAAAATACCGCGCGTGCGAGGCGATTTGAGTTATCGCGACCGTGCCGTTTTTTCCGATATCGATCAAAGTTTATTGGGCAGTCCCGATGGCTTGAAAGCGTTCGCCGCTTATTTGGCCGAGAATCGAAAAAAAGTTTTTTTCGGTGTCGCGACCGGCCGAAGACTCGATTCGGCCATAGCGATTTTAAAGAGAAACGGCCTGCCGACACCGGATGTTTTAATCACCAGCTTGGGTACCGAAATTGTCTATTCGCCGCAGATGACGCCGGACAGCGCCTGGGCAAGGCATATCGATTATCATTGGAATCCCAAGGCGATACGACGCATCATCGGCGATTTGCCCGGGTTGACTTTGCAGTCCAAAAGCGAGCAAAGTCGCTTCAAGATTTCCTATCATTACGATGCCGAGCAAGCACCGACGGTGGAAGAAATTCAAACGCTGTTGCGTCAGGAAGAGCAGGCGGTCAATGTGTATTTATCTTTCGGTCAGTTTTTCGACATCGTTCCGGTGCGGGCTTCGAAAGGTTTGGCTTTGCGCTATTTCGCTCAGCAGTGGAGGTTGTCGTTGGAGCGGATTCTGGTTGCCGGGGGGTCCGGTGCCGATGAAGATATGATGCAGGGCAATACGCTAGCGGTCGTCGTCGCCAATCGGCATCGCGAGGAATTGTCGGGTTTGCGCGAGCCTGAGAGGATTTATTTTGCGGCGCAACCCTTTGCACTCG
Source organism: Methylotuvimicrobium buryatense (assembly GCF_005931095.1). Taxonomy (GTDB): domain Bacteria; phylum Pseudomonadota; class Gammaproteobacteria; order Methylococcales; family Methylomonadaceae; genus Methylotuvimicrobium; species Methylotuvimicrobium buryatense. The sequence continues at coordinate 655,782 of NZ_CP035467.1, forward strand.
GTATCATCGAGGCAATAGAACATTATGATTTTTAAGTGACTGAGAGCAGAATTATGACTGATCGGCTTTTGCTTTGTACCGACCTCGATCGAACCTTATTGCCGAACGGCAATGTGCCGGAATCGGCGATGGCGAGGGTTTATTTCAAGGCCTTGGCGCGGCATCCCGGATGTACGCTGGCATATGTGACCGGCAGGCATCAAGCCTTGGTGCAGCAAGCGATAGCCGAGTACGATTTGCCTTTGCCGGATTACGTGATCGGCGATGTTGGCACGACGATTTACCAAGTCGTCGATCATGAATGGCAAGAATGGTCGCAATGGCGTCATGAAATCGCGCCGGATTGGGCCGGATTCGAACATGCCGAGTTGCATCGTTTGTTCAGCGAGCTGTCCGAATTGACGCTACAAGAAAGCACGAAGCAGAATCGTTTCAAACTCAGTTATTATGTTTCGGAGTCGATCGATCCGGAGCCTTTGTTAATCGAAATGAGAAAACGCTTGGCGTCGCACTCGGTTCGAGCGGCACTCGTCTACAGTGTCGATGAAACTACGCACACTGGATTGTTGGATGTTTTGCCGGCGTGCGCGACCAAGTTTCATGCGGTCGAATTTTTAATGAAACAACTCGGATTCGATTTGGATAACACGGTTTTCGCCGGCGATAGCGGTAACGATCTTCCGGTGTTAACCAGCCCAATAAACTCGGTGTTGGTCGCCAATGCGACCGACGAGGTACGCAAGCAGGCGCTGCAGTTGGCTCGAGAGCAATCGACCGAACGGTCGTTGTATTTGGCCGAAGGCGATTATCTCGGCATGAACGGTAATTACAGTGCCGGTATTTTAGAAGGCGTTGTGCATTATTTACCCGAAATCAAATACTGGATCATTAGCGATGAATAACAATCCGATCACTATTTTCGGCGAGGTTCTGTTCGATCATTTTCCCGACGGCAGCCGTGTGCTCGGCGGCGCTCCGTTCAATGTCGCCTGGCATTTGCAGGCCTTTTGTCAAGCCCCGCATTTCATCAGTCGGATCGGCCAGGATGCGACCGGAGACTCGGTCATGGCTGCGATGCATAAATGGGGCATGGATTTGTCGGGTTTGCAACGGGATATCCGGCATCCGACCGGTGTCGTCGATATCGTCATCGAGCAGGGCGAGCCCGCCTATACGATCGTGCCGGAACAAGCCTACGATTATATCGATGCGGCCGAGTTTCAAGAAACGCAACATCCCGGTTTGCTTTATCACGGCACGCTGGCCTTGCGTCAGCCGGTTTCGAGGTCGACCTTGGGCGCTCTAAAAGACGCGCACAAGGGGCGTGTATTCATGGATGTCAATTTACGCGAACCTTGGTGGCAAAAAGACCAGGTACTCGAATGGCTCGGTCAAGCCGATTGGGTTAAGCTAAATCATCATGAATTGGCGGCGCTTTACACGGTCTCCGGCGATCTTGAGGCCGATATGCAGCGATTTGTCGAGCTTTACCGACTGCAAGGTTTGATTGTCACGAGCGGCAAGCAAGGCGCGTTTGCAATTGATCGTCACGGTGTATCGTGCCGGGTGACGCCGGGCGAGATCGCCCAAGTCATCGATACGGTCGGTGCCGGCGATGCGTTCGCGTCGGTGATGCTGCTCGGGCTCAATCTCGATTGGCCGCTGCAAATGACGATGGAGCGTGCGCAAGCGTTTGCATCGGCCATGGTCACCCAACGAGGCGCGACGGTTAGGGATCATGTCTTTTATCAGCCTTTCATTGAGGCTTGGGATCTAGATTAAGCTATCTATTTCTTTGTAGTTACCGGGCTTAGGATTTCGCGAAAAATAACTTCCTGGTGCTATTAGCATTGTCGAGGGTTCGGTTACTCGCCTGACAGGACGCCGTGAATACGTTCTTGTAGGCTTGACGGCGCCGACACCTGTCAATCGAGCAGCCGAACCCTACAGGAAATAGGGACGTTATTTATGACCAAATCCTTAGCTTCTCCGCTGCCGGGTTATGACCCATCACATTTACTTCAATTAGAATTATGTACGAGCAAATTTCACATTCCTTATTAAATGAAATTTTGGATGATCTCAAACCGGAAATCCGCCGGCAGGATCTACGGCATTTTTATACCCGTCTCGGCGCGAATTTTTATGCGATTCACAATTTGTTTCATCATCTGTACGGTCGCCGCGACGATTTCAAGGAACAAATGCTCAAGTTGGTCGAAACCTTGGCCCGGCAATATATACAGCGGCCGGATGAGTTGGAAAAACTCGATATCGCGCGGGAAAACGATCATAACTGGTTTTTGAATCAAAAATGGGTCGGCATGGCTTTGTACAGTGCCGGATTTGCCGACGATTTAGCCGGAGTGGCGGATAATACGTCTTATTTCCAAGAGCTTGGCGTCAATTTGGTGCATATCATGCCGATTCTCGAATGTCCGACCGGCAAAAGCGACGGCGGTTATGCGGTCAGTGATTTTAGGCAGATCGATAGCCGTGTCGGTACATTAGAGGATTTGCAGCGGGTTTCAAGCGAGTTCAGAAAGCGCGATATTCTGTTGACCTTGGACGTGGTGTTGAATCACACCTCAGACGAGCATGAATGGGCGCAGCGGGCGAGGGGAGGGGAGCAAAAATACCAAGATTATTATTACATCTTCGACGACCGTGAAATTCCTGATATGTTCGAGCAAAGCATGCCGGAAATTTTTCCGGAAACCGCTCCGGGAAATTTTACTTGGGACGAGACCCTGCAGAAGTGGGTGATGACTGTCTTCAATGATTATCAATGGGATCTCAATTACAGTAATCCTTCGGTATTTATCGAAATGCTCGATGTGATTCTCTTTTGGATTAACCAAGGTGCTGATATCATCCGGCTCGATGCGGTTGCCTTTATTTGGAAGAAGATGGGTACGAGCTGCCAAAACGAGCGTGAAGCGCATCTGTTGCTGCAATTGATGAAGGACTGTTGCCAAGTCACCGCGCCGGGATCCCTATTCATTGCCGAAGCGATTGTCGCGCCGGTCGAGATTACTAAATATTTCGGTGAGGACGCGATTATCGCCAAGGAATGCGAAATCGCCTATAACGCCACGCTGATGGCATTGCTGTGGGATGCCTTGGCGACACGCAACAGCAAGTTGTTGTACCAGGGGCTAAAAAGCCTGCCTGATAAATTGGAGCGGGCGACTTGGTTGAATTATGTGCGTTGTCATGACGATATCGGGCTAGGTTTCGATGATAACGATGTGCGGCATGTCGGTTACGATCCGGTCGCGCATCGTCGTTTTCTGGTCGATTTCTATACCGGGGCGTATGAAGATTCGATTGCGAGCGGCGTGCCGTTCATGCGTAACGACAAAACCGGCGATGCGAGGATTGCCGGGTCGCTGGCTTCGCTTGCCGGCCTTGAAACGGCTATTCAGTCCGATGACGAGTATGCGATCGATATCGCATTGAACAAGATCATCTTGATGCATAGCGTTATATTTTCATTCGGCGGTCTTCCGCTGCTGTATTATGGTGATGAGATAGCGACCTTCAATGACCACAGCTATCTCGATCAACCCGATAAGGCCAACGATAGCCGCTGGATTCACCGGCCCAAGATCGACTGGGAACGGGCCGAGCAACGCAAAAAACAAGGCACGGTCGAGCATGCGGTGTTCAGCGCATTGAAAAAAATGATCGCGATTCGCAAGGAAACCACGGCATTTGCCGATTTCAATAATCGACAGTTGATCGATTGCGAAAACCCGCATATTTTTTCATTTATCCGTTACGATCATAACCGGCCTTCGGAGCAAGTGCTGGTGATTTGTAATTTCAGCGAGCAAGCGCAGCGCATCGATATGGAAAAATTCAATGCGGCAGGGTTTAGAATTCACGGACAAGTCAGCGATTTGTTCACCGGCAAACGGCCGACGGAATTCGATCAACAACTGGTCATTCAGCCGTGCCGCTTTTATTGGTTGACTGAGTATTGAGTGGAAAATAGTGAGCAGTGAATGGTGAATAGGGGGATTTTTGTTCGGGCGTTTGTTCCTTTAAATCATTAACCTAAAAAGAGCAGTTGAGAGCTTCAAACTACCGTTCGGCCTGAGCCCTGTCGAAGGGTGAACGGTAGTTTGAGGCTTCACCAATCCGGTGTAAGTGTTGTAGGCCCTTCATGCTTCGACTTGGCTCAGCACGAACGGTCTACAACACTTACCAACTACTCTTTTTAGGATTAAGGAATATGCACAAAATAACTTCTACAAGTAGTAGGCTTTGTGGCGGTTCGGTAACTCGCTTGACAGGACGCCGTGAATACGTCCGTGTAGGCTTGACGGCGGCTATCCCTGCCGCCGACACCTGTCAATCGAGCCACCGAGTCCCAGCAATTCCCAATTTGGGGATCAAAAAGGGTTTGGGGTGTGCTTGGCGAGGATGTCGGCAGCAGGGCAGATTTTTGCTCCTGCAAAATCTGCATTCACGCCATCCTTGGCGTTCGAGCTGCCGCCAAGCCCCATGGATGGGTTTACGGCGTTCCTCGACAGGCATACCCCACACCCTAAGATCGGCGAAAAGGCTCAAACTGGGAATTGCTGACCGAACCCCCTTCCAACAGTTGTCTAACTTATTTCATGCTCGTTCCTAACTCAATGAGTCCAATTATTCGATTCGATCAAGTATCGGTAGCGGTTCGAGAAAAAGTCATTCTGTCCAATATTAGTTTTGCCCTGTTCCCCGGCGAAAAAGTTGTTTTATGCGGTAAGTCGGGGTCCGGTAAAAGTAGCGTGTTAAGAACTTTTATCGGGCTTCATGCCGTCGCAGCCGGCGACGTCTATTTTCAGCAAATGCAATTGACTGCTGCATCGGTCCATTCGATTCGAAACGCGACGGCTTATATCGGCCAAGAACCGGTGCTCGGCGCCGAGACGGTGCGTGAAGCTTTATTATTACCTTTTCAATTTAAAGCCCATCGGAATCAAAGGCCTTCGGATGCACGACTTATTGAGGTATTGAATCGGTTGCATCTGACTGCCGATATTTTAAATCAAAAAAGCAGCCATATTTCCGGTGGCGAAAAACAACGGATTGCATTGGCGCGAGGCTTGCTGCTAGGTAAAAGCTTGTATTTGTTGGATGAGATTACCAGTGCATTGGATGCGGAAAGCAAACAAGCCGTATTCGATGTGTTTTCCGACTCTCAATTAACGGTGCTTTCGGTCGCTCACGATAAGGAGTGGTTGGTGCGCTGCGATCGTATTTTAGAACTGGAAGCGGGCCGGTTGGTTGGGGAAAGGACACATGGAAACGCTTGATATCGAATTGCCGCGAATGACGCTGCTATACGGCCTTTGTCTGCTGCCTTGGCTGTTGCTGCGAATGCTTGGCTTGCTGCTGAGCCGGGATATCGGCATTAGCGTTTTACGGATGAGCGTGCAGTTGGCCTTGGTCGGGTTTTATTTGAAATGGTTGTTCGAGCTCAACAATCCTTGGTTCAATGGCTTATGGATACTGATGATGCTGCTGGTCGCCGATTTTAGTATTTTGCGGCGGGCAGGCCTCAAGGCTCGTTATTTCGCCTTGGCGACGTTTATCGCGATTGCTTTCAGTATTCTGTTTTCTACGGCCTTCTTGGTGCTTTGGGTGATACGGCCGGCACTTTTTTACGATGCGCGTTACATAGTGCCATTGTCAGGCATGATTCTTGGTAACTGCTTACAGGGTAACGTGATCGCATTAGAGCGATTTTATTCGTCATTAAGCAAGAACGAGAATGAGTACGCGACCTTTCTGATGTTAGGCGCAACGCGGATAGAGGCTGTCCGGACATACTTCCGGGATGCGATAAAAGCTGCGATCAATCCGACGATAGCCGGCATGGCGACGATGGGACTGGTTTCTTTGCCCGGCATGATGACCGGGCAAATTCTCGGCGGTAGCGAGCCCTGGGTGGCGGTAAAATATCAAATCGCTATTATGATCTGTATTTTTACCAGCACCACGCTCGCGACGATTATCAATTTGAAGCTCAGCTTGAATAGTGCATTTAATGATTTCGATGTGTTGCGGGACGAGGTGATTGATAAGCAGTCTTGACTTTTAGCTGAAGAGTTACGGTCGAAGGATGGCGTTGGATTGCGTAAAGTACGCAATCCAACGCATCTTATTACTGTTGTGAGATGTATTTAAGAATTTCGATGACTTGAAGGGAATCTTGTGTAACGGCAAGGGCGGCCGCGTCGATTTCTTTCAGAGCATGGGTCTGTTCGGGATCATGCATCACGACGATAGGAATGCCCATGCCTATCGCAAGTCCTGCATCGAATGCGGTTTCCCATTGTTTGTATTTTTCCCCGAAACGGACGACGACAAGGTCGGCTTGACCGAGGTAATGATTATTGCGTAGCGCGTTGATCTTGGCGCTTTTGTGATCGCGCCAGAAATTATTTTCTTCAGGTCCCAGGATTTCAGAGCCGATATTTTCGCTAATGTTCAGATCGGTAATCGGTCCGAGTACTTCGATATCCAGATCGTTGTTCTCGATGCCTTGAAGGATTTGGTCGCGCCAATCGGTATGCGTTTCGCCGGATAAATAAATTGTATAAGCCATAGGGTTACCTTCTTTTTGTCGTGTAGGAGCGTTCGATTAATAAACAACTGGCTTTTTTGAATGATGCTGATAGATCGCTAGGAATATGCACAAAATAACTTCTACAAGTAGTAGGCTTTACGGCGGTTCGGTGACTCGCTTGACAGGACGCCGTGAATACGTCCATGTAGGCTTGACGGCGGAATCTGATTGCCATGGATGGCATGAATGCAGATTTTGCAGGAGCAAAAATCTGCCTTGCCGCCGACACCTGTCAATCGAGCCGCCGAATCCCCCTTCCAACAGTTGTCGAAGTTATTTCATGCTCGTTCCTTAGCAAAAATGTTAAAGCCATGGTTTCGCGTTAGAATGACGAACCATAAACGTTTATTTTAATGTAGGCAAGTATATTCAATGTCAGAAAAACTTATTTATAAAGTCGTGTTTGTCAATCAGGATCAAGTTTATGAGATATATGCTAAAAACGTATACCAAGGAGATCTTTACGGTTTCATCGTCGTCGAGGACTTTGTGTTTGGCGAAAAAAGCGCGATTGTGATCGATCCTGCAGAGGAGAGGCTGAGAGTGGAATTCGAGGGTGTTAATCGCTCATTTATTCCTATGCACGAAATTATCAGAATCGATCAAGTCAAAAAGCGGGGGGAGGCTAAGATCATTGCGCAAACGGACTTCGGGAAGTCCTCGGGAAAAGTTTCGTCGCTATATTCACCGGATAAAAAATAACCCTAAAAAGAGCAGTTGGTAAGTGTTGTAGACCGTTCGTGCTGAGCCAAGTCGAAGCATGAAGGGTCTACAACACTTACACCGGATTGGTGAAGCCTCAAACTACCGTTCACCCTTCGACAGGGCTCAGGGCGAACGGTAGTTTGAAGCTCTCAACTGCTCTTTTTAGGATAACAGCTCGAATTTGGAAAAGCGGCTAAGTCTTCCGCCTGATTACCAGGTGGAAGAGACTATCAGAGTCTGTTTTACTCTCTTTTGATTGAAAAACCGTCTAAGAATAAAAGGTATGGGATGTGTCTATCGAGGACCGCCGTGAACCTATCCATGGGGGCTTGACGGCAGCAATCGAACGCCAAGGATGGCGTGAATGCAGATTTTGCATGGAGCAAAAATCTGCCCTGCTGCCGACATCCTCGCTAGCCACACCCCATACCTTCATAAAGTTAACCATTTTTTGAGTATAAAGGGAGTAGCAAGCAATGCTGACCATGAATATAATTAAGAAAAGCGAGTCAATAAGCTGAATCTTCATGTTGCTTATCGTCTATTTCGAATACTTGAGCTGACTACTGTTAAGCTTCGATTGTCGAGGGCTTTTACTATTTAACAACGCGCAATTGCGGGCGAGCCGGTTTTTTTTCCGGTGGCGGTTCATCATCGCCTGAGTCTTCCTCGCGGTCGAAAATCATCCCTTTGCCGTTTTCCTTAGCGTAAATCGCCATCACCGCTTTGATCGGCACGAGAATATGCATGGGTTTGCCGCTGAAACGGGCATTGAATTCTATGTCTTCATTCCCCAGGGTAAGTCCTTGTATTGCCGGCGGATTAATGTTGAGTACGATTCTGCCGTCCTCGACAAAATTACCTGGCAAAACCGTGCCTTCGTACTCTGCATCGACTAATAAGTGCGGGGTCAGCTCGTTGTCTAAGATCCATTCATAGATCGAGCGGATTAAGTAGGGTTTTAAGGATGTCATTTCGGGATGTCGTTCATTTCTTTTTCGGCACTACTCAAGCTAGCGGCGAAAGCCGGCCTGCGGAATAAACGATTGGCGTAGTTTTTTAATCCTTCGCCGGTCGTTGCGGTTTCAATGCCGAGAATAGGTAGGCGCCATAAAAGCGGGGCCATTACGCAATCGATTAATGAAAATTCGTCGCTCATGAAAAAAGGGCGAGCTTCGAATACCGGGGCTGCAGAAAGCAGGCTTTCCTTGAGGAGCTTCTTGGCGCGAGCCGATTTTTTTTCGCCGGAATGAATGATTTCATTCATCAGTTCGTACCAATCTTGGTCGATACGTCTAATGATCATTCGGGCATTGGCTCTGGATACGGGGTCCATTTGATGGAGTGGGGGATGCGGGAAACGCTCATCCAGGTACTCCATTATGATGCGCGCGTCATAGAGGACCAGTCCGCGCTCTAGCAACGTTGGCGAAGTTCCGGTCGGATTAAACTCTAATAAGTCCTCGGGCGGTTGATTGATGTCATAATATTCTATGTCCGCCGCAATGGCTTTCTCATGAAGAACCAATCGGGCGCCGTGGCTCATCGCGCATGTCGGTGATGAAAAAAGAGTCATAGCGGATTTACGAGTTGTTGGTTGTGCCACGAATCATAACCTCATTAGGATACACGGTGTCTAAAGAGGCGATTATATCATGAAAAATTCGACATTTTATTCGCTTGTATCCGTATGAAGGTAGATGATACGGGTAAAACGTCCCTGTTTTACGAATGAGGGGTTAATGAATGTCCTTCCAGTACTCTCGTTTCAATAAATAGGCAAGTATGAAAATCATGAAAATGAAAAACAAAACATATTTTCCCATGCTTCGCCGTTCCAGTTGTCCGGGCTCTCCGACATAAACGAGGAAATTGACCAGGTCGTTAATCATGCGGTCGAAGTCTTGTTCCGGAAGTTGTCCGGGGATTTCGGTAACTAGTTTGTCAATGACTTGCTGGCCGCCGACTTTTTTGAATACCGGTTTTTGCTCACCTTGCAATTGCCATAAAACGTTCGGCATGCCAACATCCGGGAAAACGACATTATTGACGCCGAGAGGCTTGGTTGAGTCGGAATAAAAGCCTTTCAAATAACTGTAAAGCCAATCCGGTCCGCGTGACCGTGAAATCAGTGATAAGTCGGGCGGCATGATGCCGAACCATTTTTCGGCGTCATGGGCGTTCATTGCTGAATTCATCTTATCGTAGATATTGGCGCCTTCCGGCGCGATATCTTTCAGTACTTTATCTTTTTCAATATCAAAGTCGAGCGCTATCCTGAGATAACGAATGTGTTTCGCGGAATGGCATCCTAAACAATAAGTCACAAAATGTTTTGCGCCGCGTTGTAACGAATCTTTGTCGCTAAGGTCGAAGTCGGCGCGTTGAAGCTCGACACCGCCTCCGGCGAAAACGCCGAAAGGCAGCGACAACAGTATCAAGGTATTGAGTAGTCTTTTCATAATTAATCCAAGCTGCCTTTAATTTTTTTTAAAAAACGGATGCTAACAGCGGACAACCCTTGGTAATTGAGTTTTCTGCTGAATAAGCCGGATTTACCCTCGGTTTTTATCGTGACCTCATTGAAAGTTTCAACGAAATCCGGTATTCGATCCTCAAGGCTGGGTTGTTCTGTTAGGCGGTCCGGTACAGGCTTGGTTTTTTCCCAGCGGGTGTAGATCGGCATCAGTAAGAAAAAGCCGAAATAAACCGCCGTCAAAACGCGTGCGACAGCGGTAGCACCAGGCGTTGCGGGTTGTGTGCCCAGATAGCCTAGGCCGATAAAGCTGATTACGAAAAGTAGGAGCGCTTTTTTATAGATACCGCCGCGATAACGGATTGAGCGTACTTTGCTGCGATCAAGCCACGGCAGAAGGAACAGCACGACTATGGAGCCGCCCATCGCAATGACGCCGGCGAATTTATCCGGAACCGCGCGCAAGATCGCGTAGAAGGGGGTGAAGTACCAGACCGGAGCGATATGTTCCGGTGTTTTCAATGGGTCTGCCGGGATGAAGTTGGCGTGTTCGAGGAAGAAGCCACCCATTTCGGGCATATAGAAAATAACGACCGCGAAAAAGAACATAAAGACCGCGAAGCCGACCAGATCCTTGACAGTGTAGTAAGGGTGGAATGGAATGCCGTCCAGAGGTATGCCGTTGGCATCCTTATTTTTTTTGATATCGATGCCGTCCGGGTTGTTCGAGCCGACTTCGTGTAACGCGATGATATGCAGCAATACCAGCAATACCAGCACCAAAGGGACTGCGATGACGTGAAAGGCAAAGAATCGGTTCAAAGTTGCATCGGATACTACATAATCACCCCTGATCCACAATGACAGTTCTTCTCCGACGACAGGGATGGCGCTGAATAGCGAAATGATGACCTGAGCCCCCCAGTAGGACATTTGTCCCCAAGGAAGCAAATAGCCCATGAACGCCTCAGCCATCAAAGCGACAAACAGCAGCATGCCGAAAATCCAGATCAGTTCTCGAGGCTGTTTAAAAGAACCGTATAGTAAGCCTCTGAACATATGTAGATAGATCACGATGAAAAAAGCCGAAGCACCGGTCGAGTGCATGTAACGGATCAACCAGCCCCAATTAACCTCGCGCATGATGTATTCGACCGAATCGAAGGCCAATTTGGCGTCCGGTTTGTAGTTCATCGTCAGCAGAATGCCGGTAACGAATTGATTGACCAATACTAGCAAGGCAAGCGAGCCGAAAAAATACCAAAAGTTAAAATTCTTGGGCGCATAATAATGCGCCATGTGTTCGTTCCAGAACTTTGTTAGCGGAAAACGATCCAGTATCCAGTTGCCACAATCAGTCCAGCGATTCGTTTTCATGCGCTTGTCTCCACGGTGTCTTCACCAATGATGATTTGGGTATCGGTAATATATCGATAAGGTGGAATTTCAAGGTTGGTCGGAGCCGGAACGCCGCGGTAAACCCGGCCGGCCAGATCGAACCATGAGCCGTGGCAAGGGCAGAAAAAACCGCCTTTCCAATCGGGCCCCAGGTCGGCCGGTGCGATTTCAGGTCGGAAGGTGGGCGAACAGCCCAGATGCGTGCATAAGCCGATTGCAACAAAAATTTCCTGTTTCAATGCGCGAGTGGAATTTTTGGTGTACACCGGTTGTATGGATTCTGACGACTGTGGGTCTCTGAGTTGATCGTCCAGTGTTTTCAATGTTTCCAGAACCTCCGGAGTGCGGTTAAGCAGCCAAACCGGTTTGCCGCGCCAAGCTACGCGGATCAGCTGTCCCGGTTCCATTTTACTGATATCGACGGTGACCGGTGCGCCTGCTGCCATGGCTTTTGTGCTGGGTTGCATTTGCGCGAGAAAGGGAACCGCAATATAGCCGGTACCGACAGCACCGACCACGGTCAACGCCGAGGTTAGAAACTGTCGCTTGGATTTATCGACGCCTTCAATATTCATTTATTGCACTCCTGGTAAAGGCTGAGCCTCGTAGACTTGATTTTTATAGTTTTTGACATGGCAATATACCATTATAGTTAGCCGAATTTGAAGCAGTTATAACGGTTGATGAACTCGCTTTTCGAGTTTTTCAACCGCTTTCTTTGTATGAGCAGTGTTTATGCATCTTATCTTGTTTAAGGCTTTGTATTTAAATCCTTGAAATCAAGTATACCCGTCGTAGATCAAAATTCGGCGCCTGGGTGTCCGCTAAAGGACGCCGTGAATACGTATATGTAGGCAAAGCCTTTATCGGACACCCAGGCGCCTCCTCTGGCACTGCCGAAATTTGAAGTGCAAAAGGTATATTTGTCACGAAACCCTTAGTTGTTCGGAGCTTGACGATAACGCTTGTAAAAAGGCGTCATTTTCATCGGGCGTTCCGATCGTGACGCGTAGGCAATCCCGTAAGAGGCCGCCTTGAGGCGACAGGTTTTTGATTAAGATACCTTTACTCTTGAGTATTTCGAAGAGCGCTACGGCTTTATCGGGCTGCGTTCTAAATAGAATGAAGTTAGCTTCGCTCGGGTAGGTGTCGAGGCCATCGATTAAACGTAGTTCATGCAATACCCGGCTTCTTTCACTTCGAATTTGTGAGGTTTGTTGCTTGAATAAGTCGCTGTTGTTCAGCGCGAATTCGGCCGTTATTTGAGTCAATGTATTGATGTTGTAAGGCAGTCTGATTTTGTTTAATTCACCGATAATAGCGGCTTCTCCGATTATGTAGCCAAGACGAAGTCCGGCCAAACCGAGTTTCGAGAGAGTGCGCATCACTAGCAAGTTACTATATTCGCCGAGTACGTCGATAAAGCTTTGATCGGTGAATGGCGCATAGGCTTCGTCAACAATGACCAGTCCCGGTGCGGCGTCGATGATTTTTCTAATAGAAGTTTCGCTGAACAGGTTGCCGGTGGGGTTATTCGGGTAGGCCAGAAAAATAAGTGAAGGCTGGTGTTTGTCGATTGCCTCTAGCATGGCCGGCAAGTCCAGGTCGAAATCACTGGATTGTAGCGGAATGTCGATATAATCGAGCCCAAGGCACCTGCTCAGTTGCCGATACATTACGAAGCCCGGCGATGGCGATAGTACTTTTGCGTGTGTCGGCAAGGCCATTAGTAATAATTGTATGATTTCGTCCGAGCCATTGCCGAGCAGTATCTCTAAGTCCCCGGAAATACCATCGATTTTTTTCAGGGTAGCGCTTAGCCTTCGTGCTTCGGGGTCCGGGTAGCGATTGATTTCGGCCTCTTTGATAACGTCGAGCCATTCTTTTATGACCGGTTCCGGCCAGCGATAAGGATTTTCCATTGCGTCGAGTTTGATCAGTCCGCCGGCATCGGCGACTTTATAGGCCGATAGATCCAGCACTTCTTTACGGAAAATAGAGCTAATAAAATGAGATTGTGGCATGAGTTGGGTCAACGGTATTCAGGGTGATGGCTGGGGCTTGTCGCGGTTAATCGATAAAAGAATCAGGGCAATGTCGATCTAACGGATTGCTCCGGATTATTATATGAATCCGGGGGATCTATACCTTCCATGCTTCAAATTTCGGCATTACCTAAGAAGGCGCCGGGGTGCTCGATCCCTCACCTAACGCTAGGTGAGGGGGTCGGCATGGATGCTGTCATAGAGCCTACATGGAGGTATTCACGGCGTCCTTTGACGGTCCTCGGCGCCGAATTTTGATCTACGGGGTCTATGTGACAATTCCGAGCCGTTACGATTTGATTCTATATTCCGCCGATCGAGCATGCGCGGTTAAACTTTCTCCGCGAGCTAAAATCGAGGCGGTTTTGCCTAGCGTATCGGCGCCGGCTTCCGAACAATTGATTAGACTCGAGCGTTTTTGGAAGTCGTAGACGCCGAGCGGCGATGAAAACTTTGCCGTGCCGGATGTCGGTAATACATGATTAGGTCCCGCGCAATAATCGCCTAAGGCTTCTGCGGTATAGCGGCCCATGAAAATAGCGCCGGCATTGCGGATTTTCGCACACAGCGAGTCTGGATCGGCAACCGAAAGTTCGAGATGTTCCGGTGCGATACGATTGGCGATTTCGGCGGCTTCATCGAGGTTGGCGGTCTTGATGAGTGCGCCACGGCCGGACAGTGAGGCTTTAATGACTTCTGCGCGTTCCATTTCAGGCAATAATTTTAAGATGCTGCGCTCGACGGCGTCTAAATAATCGGCGCTGTCGGATAATAAGATCGATTGCGCATTTTCGTCGTGTTCGGCTTGTGAAAACAAGTCCATCGCGATCCAGTCCGGGTCCGTATGGCCGTCGCAAATGATTAATATCTCAGACGGTCCCGCGATCATGTCGATGCCGACTTGACCGAATACCATTTTTTTCGCAGTAGCAACATAGATATTGCCGGGGCCGACGATCTTGCAGACGGCTGGGACGGTTTCGGTGCCGTATGCGAGCGCTGCGACCGCTTGCGCGCCGCCTATTGAAAAAGCCCGGTCGACGCCGGCCAGATAAGCTGCCGCCAATACTAACTGATTGATTTCGCCTTGAGGCGTCGGCACGACCATGATTAATTCAGGAACGCCGGCAACTTTAGCCGGTATCGCATTCATCAGCACCGAGGACGGATAAGCGGCTTTGCCGCCCGGAACATATAGGCCGACTCGGTCCAGCGGGGTGATTTTTTGACCGAGTAGCGTGCCGTCTTCCTCGCTGAATTGCCAGGATGTCATGGTTTGTTTTTCGGCATAAGCACGAATTCGCCGTGCGGCGGTATCGAGGGCTTCGGCTTGAGCACTTGGTAGGTTGTCCCAGGCGGCTTTAAGCGATTCTTTGCTGATTTCCAGATCGTTCGCTGTCTGAATGCTGCGTCGGTCGAAGCGGTTCGTGTAATCGATGACGGCCTGATCGCCCGATTTTTTGACGGCGGCAATGATGTCTAAGACCTGCTTTTGAATCTCGAAGTCGTCTTGTTCGTTCCAATCCAGCAGGGATTTCAGTCGGCGTTCGAAATCCGAGTCGACGGTATCGAGACGGTTGATTGAAAAATCGGTCATGAAGTCACCTCTTAGCCAAAGTTTTTTCGAATTGGTCGATCAGCGATTGAATGGCATGATGTTTCATTTTCATTGCAGCTTTATTGACGACTAGTCTCGAGCTGATGTTCATTATCAAGTCGCGCGGCTCGAGTCCGTTGGCTTTTAGAGTGTTGCCGGTATCGACCAAGTCGACGATGCAGTCGGCGAGACCGACCAATGGCGCAAGTTCCATCGAGCCGTAAAGTTTGATGATGTCGGCCTGTATGCCCAACTCCGCGAAATATTTCTTGGCGGTTTTGACATACTTAGTCGCAACGCGCACGCGGCGGGTAATATCCGGCGCGTCTTTATGGGCCGCTGTCATCAGACGGCAGGTTGCAATATTCAAGTCTAATGGCTCGTAAAGGCTTTCTGCACCGTGTTCGAGCAGGACATCCTTGCCGGCGATACCCATGTCGGCTGCGCCGTATTCGACAAAGGTCGGGACATCGGTGGCACGAATGATGACTAATTGCACATCGTCACGGGTCGTTTGTAAAATTAATTTGCGGCTGGTTTTCGGGTCGTCGACCGGGCGGATGCCGGCCTCTTCCAGTAAGGGTAGTGCTTCTTCGTAGATTCGGCCTTTCGATACGGCGATTGTTAACATGTTGAAACCTTAGCTTGGGACACGGCGGATGATCGCGCCGAGTTGTGACAATTTTTCTTCGATGTGGTCGTAGCCACGGTCGATATGATAGATTCGGTCGACCAGAGTTTCGCCTTCGGCGGCTAATGCGGCTAAGACCAAGCCGGCCGATGCGCGCAGGTCGGTGGCCATGACTGGGGCTCCGGTTAGTTTGTCGACGCCGGTGCAAATTGCAGTATTGGATTCCAATTTGATATTGGCGCCCATGCGCTGCATTTCTTGGATATGCATGTAACGGTTTTCGAAGATCGTTTCGGTCACGATGCCGACGCCTTCGGCAATCGTATTCATCGCGGTGAATTGCGCCTGCATATCGGTTGGAAATGCCGGATAAGGTGCCGTGCGCACAGAGACGGCTTTCGGCCGTTTGCCGTGCATGTCCAATGCGATCCAGTCGGGACCTGAAGTGATTTCGGCGCCGGCTTCGGTTAGCTTGGCAAGTACGGCGTCAAGAATGTCTGTACGGGTGCTTTTTAATTTCACTTTGCCGCCGGTAATGGCGGCAGCGATCAGGTAAGTGCCGGTTTCGATACGGTCCGGCATGATGGTGTAGTGAAGGTCTTTTTTACCCAGTCTATCGACGCCTTCGATTTCAAGGATATCGGTGCCGATACCCTTAATGCGTGCGCCCAGCGCATTCAAAAAGTGAGCAAGGTCGGAAACTTCGGGTTCTCTCGCCGCATTTTCGATAATCGTCGTACCCTCGGCTAGCGTTGCCGCCATCAATAAGTTTTCAGTGCCGGTCACGGTGACTTGCTCGAGTACCAGTCGGCAGCCTTTTAGACGATCGACTTTGGCATGAATAAAACCGGCTTCGACTTTTATGTCGGCGCCCATTTTGGCAAGACCGTCCAGGTGTATATCGACCGGACGCGTACCAATCGCACATCCCCCGGGAAGCGAGACATGTGCCTCGCCGAACCTTGACAGCAGGGGGCCGAGCACCAAAATCGATGCCCGCATCGTTCTAACCAGTTCGTAGGGGGCCTCGAAATTGGTAATCGAACGGCTGTCGATTTCAATATTCATTTTTTCATCGACCATCAATTGGACGCCCATGCGCCCGAGCAATTCCATCGTGGTGGTGATGTCATGCAAATGAGGGATATTGCCAAGGTTAACCGGTTGGTCGGCAAGCAGCGTGGCGGCCATGATCGGCAGGGCTGCGTTTTTAGCGCCGGAAATGCGCAGTTCTCCGGAGAGTCGAACCCCGCCTTTGATCAGTAATTTATCCATGGACTGTGTGTTCTCATATAGCAGGTTAATCGCCTATTCGGGCAGGGCGGCGGCAAAGTATTCGGTTGTTTCCAGACCGCTTAATTTTGCCAGTGTCAAAAGTTGTTCGGGGATATTTCGGAATTTAAGTTCAACCCGGTTGCCGCGGGCGAATTTAATCCACTCGATTAATAATGCCAAGCCGCCGCTGTCGGTATTCGTTACCTGCGCAAGATCGATGGTTACCGAATGCGCTGACTTTAAAAATGCTAACGATTCGACGGTTTTTTTGTCGATGCTGACGAAGGTTAGATCGCCTGCTACAGAAAATATGCCGGGGCTTTGTTGGGTGATATTGATCGCGCTCACCGTTTATTCTTCCGCTTTTTGGAACAAGAATCGGCCTATCACTTCCTCCAGAACGATTGCGGACTGCGTGATTTCAATCCGGCCGCCGTTTTTTAGATAATCGAAAGAGCCGCCTGGATCGAGGTTGATGTATTGTTCGCCTAAAAGCCCCGCGGTATAGATCGTGGCCGAGGTGTCATCGGGTAAAGTGTCGTATTTCGATTCGATGCTCATTTCAACGACCGATTCGTAAGTCTCTTTATCGATATAAATGTTGCTAACGCGACCGATTCTTACGCCCGCGACCGAGACCGGAGATTTTACTTTAAGGCCGCCTGAATTGCTAAAACGCGCGGTAATGACATAAGTATCCGCGGGCATGAAGGATCGTATATTGCTGACTTGCAAGGATAGAAAAAATAGGGCGACGATACCGGCCGCGACGAACAGTCCGACCAATGTATCCTGGGTGCGGGTATGCTGCATGCTAAATGTCTCCAAACATCATGGCGGTTAAAATAAAGTCCAGGCCGAGTATGGCGAATGCGGAGTTGACTACGGTGCGTGTCGTTGCGCGGCTAACCCCTTCGGCGGTCGGTACGGAATCGTAACCTTCGAATAATGCGATCCAGGTAGTGACAAAGCCGAAAACGATGCTTTTAATGACGCCGTTGACGATGTCGTCATAAAAGTCCAGGTTCGCTTGCATTTGCGACCAATAAGAGCCGTCATCGACGCCAAGCAACCCGACGCCGACAATATGCCCGCCAAGAATGCCGACCATGCTGAATAACGCAGCCAACAGGGGCATCGACAGGAAACCCGCGAAAAAACGTGGTGAAATGATGCGGTTGACCGGGTCGACCGCCATCATTTCCATGCCGGATAACTGTTCGGTCGCTTTCATCAGGCCGATTTCGGCAGTCAGTGCCGAACCGGCGCGCCCGGCGAACAGCAATGCGGTAACCACAGGTCCGAGTTCTCTAACTAGGGATGCTGCGACCATAATGCCAAGCGCTTCCTCCGAGCCGAAATCCGAGAGTATGTTGTAACCCTGAAGCCCTAAGACCATGCCGACGAAAAGGCCGGATATCGTTATGATCAAAAATGTCAGCACGCCGACTGAATGAAGTTGGTTAAGCAGCAGCCTGGGTCTTTTTGCAACATCGACAATACCGGTCAACGTGTGCCCGAGGAAGTATGTGGCTCGGCCGAGTTTGGCGAAACCGGTACGGGTCGATGAGCCCAATTGTTGTATAAAATGCAGCATGTTAATCCTCGCGGCGATAGCGCGAACGTCCGTGTTTACGGGAAGGCGTTTTTTTCAATCCCTTAGCGTTCTTCAATCCACTAGTGTTCAAGGATTCGTCTGTTTTAATGGCTTCTTGTTTAGCAGCAATTCGAGCAGTTGGTTGAGAGGAAACCAGCAGGTCTTCGATGTAATTCGGTGCAGGATAATGGAAATGCACGGGACCGTCCGGATCACCTTTCATAAATTGCTGAACCCATGCCGATTCCGATACTTCGATTTCCTTAGGGGTGCCTTGTCCCGCGATTTTTCCGTCGGAAATAACGTAGACATAATCTGCGATTGCCGAGGTTTCAGCAACGTCGTGGGAGACGATGATGCTGGTCAGTCCTAACGTGGTATTAAGTGATTTGATCAAGTGAACGAGTGCACCCATCGAAATCGGATCTTGTCCGGTAAACGGTTCGTCGTAGAGGATCATCATCGGATCCAGCGCGATCGCACGAGCGAGTGCCACGCGTCTGGCCATGCCGCCGGATAGCTCGTTCGGCATCAGGTTTCGGGCGCCGCGCAGGCCGACAGCCTGGAGTTTCATTAATACCAAGGTACGGATCATCGACTCGGTTAAATGCGTGTGTTCGCGAAGCGGAAACGCGACATTGTCGTAGACATTGATATCGGTTAATAATGCGCCGCTTTGAAACAGCATGCCGATGCGTTTGCGTAAATTGAATAATTCCTTGCGTCGCAATTGATGGACGTCGAGTCCGTCGACGACGATAGAGCCTTGTTCAGGGAAAAGCTGTCCGCCAATCAATTTGAGCAGCGTGGTTTTACCCGTGCCGCTAGGGCCCATGATCGCGGTAATTTTGCCGCGCGCAATATCGAGAGAAATATCGTCGAATATTTTTCTGTTGCCGCGTGAGAATGAAAGGTTACGGACGGATATTAAACTGTCGGCCGAGATATCGCTGTTATCCATGCCTGATGATAACCCTGTCGGAAAATCTAAACCGAGTATTTTGGCCGAGAAGCGAAGGTTAAGTCAACTAATTGCAGGATTTATTAGTGAGGTGTGAGCAGTAAACAGTAAACAGTGAGCGGACAATAGGGAATGGATCGGAAAGTGCGATTTCGAAAGTCTCGGGAGGTCATGTGATCGAGATACCTCTGTAAACGATTCTCTGCAGCCGGCTTACTGTTTACCGCTTTCTTGATAAACGATGAGCTACCTTTAGGGTGCCGAATATTTTATGGTTTATGCTCACAGAGGTGAGTACGCTAAGGACAGCGGCGGCTTAATCGTGTCATAATGCGCCAATTTTGCCCTCTTTATA
Organism: Methylotuvimicrobium buryatense; assembly: GCF_005931095.1. Taxonomy (GTDB): domain Bacteria; phylum Pseudomonadota; class Gammaproteobacteria; order Methylococcales; family Methylomonadaceae; genus Methylotuvimicrobium; species Methylotuvimicrobium buryatense. The sequence continues at coordinate 675,447 of NZ_CP035467.1, forward strand.
TCTTATGTGGTGCGATTCTATCGTTTTGATTGCAAGTCTGGCGTTAATGGTGTATTCGGCGGATACTTTTGTCGATGGCGCGGCGGCAATTGCACAAAATTGGGGCGTTTCGACATTATTAATCGGTTTGACTGTGGTCGGTTTTGGAACTTCAATTCCCGAAATATTAGTTTCAGCTTTAGCGTCATTGCAGAGCAATGCCGGTCTTGCCGTCGGCAATGCATTGGGGTCGAATATCGCGAATATCGGGCTAATATTAGGTTGTTGCGCACTAATCATGCCGTTGACTTTTCGGGCAAAACTATTAAGTCGGGAGTTGCCGCTTTTATTAATAACAAGTTTATTGTGCTTTGGCCTTGCTTTTGACGGTTTGACGCTGAGTGACGGTGTTATTTTATTAGCCGGACTGGTATTTTTTATTGCTTGGTTGATTCGAAATGGGCTTGATCAATCAAGAAACGGCAGTTTTAGCGATACAGTGGCAATGCCATTGCCGAAGTATTCTATGAGTTTGGTTTGGTTTTTTACCATCATCAGTTTATTGGGGTTGTTAATCAGTGCGAGGCTATTGGTGTGGGCATCAGTCAATATTGCGAATACGATAGGTGTCAGCGATTTGGTTATAGGCTTGACACTAGTCGCTATGGGAACTAGTTTGCCGGAATTAGCGGCATCAGCGGCAAGCGTATTAAAGCGTCAGGCTGATATGGCGGTCGGCAATGTGATTGGTTCGAATATGTATAATTTGCTGGCAGTTTACTCGTTGCCGGGATTGATTGCCCCAGGGCCTGTAAATGAGAGTGTTTTGTTTCGGGATTTTCCGATGATGTTGGCATCGACATTGGTGCTTTTTGTATTCGGATTCGGTTTTTTCAAATCGGGAAGAATCAATCGATGGGAGGGGCTGTTTTTGTTATCAAGCTACAGCGCTTATCAATGGCTGGTATTTAAAAGTACAATCGCAGGTTAGAGCGCATAACAGTTAGAGCAAATAATATGATGATTCACGAACCCGAGTTGCGAAAACTGGCCTTGGCGGTTATTCAGGTCGAGGGCGAAGCCATTACTGCCTTGGCGGAACGGATCGATGACGATTTTATTTCGGCTTGCCGTTTAATGTTTAATTGCAAAGGGCGAGTCGTTGTGACCGGCATGGGCAAATCCGGCCATATTGCCGGTAAAATTGCCGCCACTTTGGCGAGTACCGGAACGCCGGCTTTTTTTGTGCATCCCGGTGAGGCTAGTCATGGAGATTTAGGCATGATAACTTCTCAGGATGTAGTCTTAGCCCTCTCGAACTCGGGAGAAACCGGCGAAGTCATTACTATTTTACCGATCATCAAACGTATAGGCGTGCCTTTGATTGCGATGACCGGCAATCGAGAATCCACATTGGCGAAATTCGCCACGGCGCATATCGATGTTAGTGTTCGTCAAGAGGCCTGTCCTTTAGGGTTGGCGCCGACTTCCAGCACGACCGCGGCGTTGGTGATGGGCGATGCTCTTGCGGTTTCTCTGCTGGAGGCAAAAGGATTTACCCGGGATGATTTTGCGTTATCGCATCCAGGGGGGAGTTTAGGGAAGCGTTTGTTGTTGATGGTCAGCGATATCATGCATACCGGTAATGAAATTCCGATTGTTCCGGAAACGGCTTTGATTACTGAAGCATTATTGGAAATGACAGAGAAAAAAATGGGTATGACCGTGATCGTCGATCGCTTCGGTAAGAGTGCCGGCATCTTTACCGATGGCGATTTGAGGCGATTTTTGGAAAAAAGTCACGATGTACATGGTACTCGTATCGGTGAAGCAATGACTCGAAACTTCACCTCGATCGATGCCGATATTCTGGCTGCCGAAGCGATGCAGATCATGCAGCAAAAAAAAATCAATGCTTTGATCGTTAATGACGAGTCTCACAGGCCGGTTGGTGCATTGAGTATGCATGACTTGATCCATGCCGGAATTGTCTAATACCAGGAGCCTAACAATGCAAAACATATTGGCCAAAGCCGCCCGGCTGAAATTGCTGATTCTCGATGTCGACGGCGTACTGACCGATGGCCGCTTGTTTTTCGATAACCAAGGCGTTGAATATAAATGTTTTCATGCCCGAGATGGTCACGGGATAAAATTACTGCGTCAAACCGGCGTCGAAGTGGCCGTGATTTCCGGGCGAAAATCGAATTCGGTGGCTTTGCGGATGAAAAATCTCGGAATAACGCACGTTTATCAAGGTCATGAGAATAAAATTATGGCCTTTGAAGAGCTAATTCAAACGTTGGCTATCGATCCGGTTCAAGCGGGGCATGTTGGCGACGACTTGCTGGATTTACCGATCATGTCACGAGTTGGCTTGGCGATCGCCGTCGAGGACGCGAATTTTGCCGTCAAGCAACGCGCCCACTGGTGTACGACTCTGCCGGGCGGTCAAGGTGCGGTCAGGGAGGTGTGCGATTTAATCATGCAGGCGCAGGGGACTTTTGCAGGCGTTCTTGAAGGGTATTTGTCTTAAGTCATGCCGGAAAGCAATCTTCGACTCTATATTTATGGTGTGTTGCTGGCGATCGTAAGCTGGTGGTTATCGCAGTTGACGGCAGTTGATGAAGAAGTCATAGCGCTCGAGAAGTCTCCTCATACGGTCGATTATTTCAGTACCGGCTATGTTAAATGGGAGATGGATGTTACAGGACGGCTCAAGAGCAAACTGGTTGCCGATAGTTTGACGCACTATAATGATGATGGAACCACGCACTTGCAGCGGCCGGTTATGACCATTATGAATCCGGATGTTCCGCCTTGGGTGATCCAATCGGAAACCGGAATTGTTTCGAGCGATAGGAAACTTATTCTAATGAATGGAAAAGCTGTCGTTGCAAGAGAGGCAGGGCCGGGGGGGAGGGCGATGAAAATCAATAGTTCGAATTTACGTGTTCAGCCGGAGATTAATTACGCGGAAACCGATGAATGGGCTGAGTTACTCAGTCCTCCGAACAGGACGGAAGGTATAGGGATGAAGCTCTATTACAGTACGCCTATACGGATAGAGTTGTTTTCCAAGGTTAGAGGGAAATATGAGACAAAATAACCATAAAAAAACCTGTTGCGGGGTCGTTTTTTCGATTTTAATCGCTTACAGTTCGTCCGGTCTAGCGTTAAAAAGCGATGCCGATCAACCGATTTATATCGACTCGAACGCGGCAACCTACGACGATAATGCCGGGGTCAGTATTTACACCGGGAATGTTATTTCTACTCAGGGTAGCCTTAAGGTTTGGTCTGATAAATTGGTTGTGTATTTTAAAGACGGCGATGTCGATAAGTTGGTTGCGACCGGAAAGCCCGCCCGTTTTCAGCAAACCCCCGATAGCGGCGGCGATATCACCGGCAAGGCGTTGACCGGCGAATATTATCCCAAGCAGAATTTATTGATATTGATCAAGGAAGCCGTGGTTTGGCAAGAAGGTAATACCTATGCAAGCGACATCATTCGTTATGACAGCCGAAACTCGATTGTCAAAGCGGGCGACCAGGAATCCGATGCCAAACGGGTTCGCGTCATATTAAAACCTAAAACGGAAAAATGATTAAAATATGACGAAACTGGCGGCTCAAGGATTGATTAAACACTACAATAAACGTAATGTCGTCAACGGCGTTTCGTTGAACGTTAATACCGGGGAAATTGTGGGATTGCTGGGGCCTAACGGCGCAGGTAAGACCACGAGCTTTTATATGCTGGTCGGTCTGGTTAAGGCCGATGCCGGCGAAATAATGCTGGACGATCTTCCGATCACGCATTATCCGATGCATGTTCGCGCGCAAATGGGGCTTGGCTATTTGCCTCAGGAGCCGTCGGTATTTCGTAAGTTGAGCGTTGCCGATAATTTGCGGGCCGTGCTGCAAATTCGCGCCGATTTGACTAAAGGGCAGGTTGAGTTGATGATCGAGGAGTTGCTGGCGGAGTTTCATGTCGAGCATTTGCGTAATCAAATTGCCGTCGGCTTGTCGGGTGGCGAGCGTCGGAGAGTCGAAATTGCTAGGGCTTTGGCCAGCGAGCCGAAATTTATCTTGCTTGACGAACCGTTTGCCGGAGTCGATCCGATTTCGGTTGAGGATATCAAGCAGATTATTATTCATCTAAAGGATAGAGGTATTGGTGTTGTCATCACCGAACATAATGTCAGGGAAACTCTAGGGATTTGCGACCGTGCTTATATTCTTAACGAAGGTAAAGTTATTGCTGAAGGCGATGCTGAGGCTATAGTCCGTAATCAAGAAGTAAGAAAAGTTTATTTGGGTGAGAACTTCAGCCTTTAGCGTTATACTTCAAGCAAGTGCAAGACCGATTGCTGCTATATTTTTTGGAGTCGTTAACGACGGTGTTTATATTGGTCTGCGGGAATTAGAGCCGGGAGCCAGAAACGCGCCCTATATTGTTCGAGAATCATATTCCTGACCAAAACATCCAAAATGATCGCTTGATGCATGGATTAATAATGTTCAAACTTATACGATGAAACAGTCACTTCAACTTCGTCTTGGTCAACAGCTTACGATGACCCCACAGTTGCAGCAGGCGATAAAGCTGCTGCAACTTTCGACGCTCGATTTGCAGCAGGAAATCCAAAGCGCGTTGGAATCGAATATGATGTTGGAAGTCGCCGATGATGAAGGCACAGGCGTTGCCGATCGTGAGCCAGTAGACAAGAAAACCGAATATTCCGATCAGGCTACGAGTGAAGGTTCGCAAACCGACATACCCGATGAGCTGCCTATCGACACTTCGTGGGAAGATGTTTTTGACAATGCCCAGGCAGCTATCAGCGGGGTAGGCGAGTCGGTTGAGTTCGAAAGCCAACGCAGCAAATCTGAAACGTTATTGGATCATTTGTTGTGGCAATTGGACGTGGCGCACTTTTCCGACCGAGATCATGAGATTGCTGAGACGATCATAGACTCGATCAATGAAGACGGTTACTTAGTCAGTTCATTGGAAGATATTTTCCATGGATTGTTGGAGCAAATGGACGATCTCGAGTTTGATGAAGTTAAGGCGGTGTTGCATCAAGTGCAAAATTTCGATCCTCCCGGTGTTGCCGCCAGGGATTTGAGCGATTGCCTCTTGTTACAATTACAGCAATTATCCGACGATATTCCGTATAAAAAAGAAGCGATAGAGTTGGTAAGTCGCTATTTAGGTTTGTTGGCGGCTCAAGATCAAGCCAAATTGATGCGCAAGCTTGGGTTAACCGAGTCGCAGCTGAATAGGGTGATTGCGTTGATCAGAACATTGGATCCAAAGCCCGGAACGAGGATTGAAAATACCGACTCCGAATATGTGATTCCCGATGTTTATGTGGTCAAGATTAATGGTCAGTGGCAAGTTGAACTCAATCCCGATATCGCGCCGAAGCTCAGAATCAATCCGTTTTATTCGAGCATGATCAAGCGCGCGGATAGCAGCAAGGATAATTCCTGCATGAAGGATCATCTACAGGAAGCTCGTTGGTTTATCAAGAGTTTGCATAGTCGAAACGAAACTTTGTTACGGGTGGCGCGCTGTATTGTTGGAAAGCAGCAGGATTTTTTGGAGCACGGTTCCATTTCGATGAAACCGATGGTCCTTCGCGATGTCGCAGAAGAGTTGCAATTGCATGAGTCAACGATATCACGCGTGACCACGCAAAAATACATGCATACGCCGAACGGCATCGTCGAATTTAAATATTTTTTCTCCAGTCATGTATCGACTGCGACGGGCGGCGAGTGTTCTTCTACGGCTATTCGGGCGTTGATTAAAGAGTTGGTCGAGAACGAAAATCAAACAAAACCGCTCAGTGATAGTAAAATAGCCGATCTGTTAAAAGAAAAAGGCATCAATGTCGCAAGAAGAACGATTGCCAAATATCGTGAGGCGATGAATATTGCTTCATCCAGTCAACGTAAGCGTCTTTTATAACGTAGAATTTATACCACACCAACAATAAGGAGTTTATTCCATGCAAATCAGTGTATCCGGCCACCACATCGAAGTAACGGAATCGTTAAAAACGTTTGTCGAGTCGAAGTTTGAAAAACTCGAGCGTCATTTTGATCATGTTACCGATGTGCACGTCGTTTTGACGGTCGAAAAACTGAATCAAAAAGCGGAGGCGACAGTTCAAATCAGCGGCGCCAAATTATTCGCCGAGGATACTCAGGAAGATATGTATGTTGCTATCGATAAATTAGTTGATAAATTAGATCGTCAAATCATCAAACATAAAGAGAAAACCGGCAGTCATCGCTAGTTGAAAGATTGCCTTCAACGATTTAACAACGAGGGCGCGGGAAGATATTCCGGTGCCTTCGCGACCAACAAAACAGTTCGTTAGAACTTTTATCATGAAATTGCTTATCGTTAGCGGGCTTTCCGGGTCCGGCAAAAGTATTGCTTTAACCACCCTGGAGGATTGCGGGTTTTATTGTATCGATAACTTGCCGGTGACCTTGCTCGAGGACTTTATCAATGATGTCATGTTAGCCGATAGGAAAACCTATGAAAAAACGGCGATCGGCATCGATGCTCGTAATCAAAGCGATAGTTTGTTGAATTTTGCCAGCATAATCAAGCTGATTCGATCGAAGGGGATCGAGTGTGAGGTGATGTTCATGCAGGCCGAAGAGGCGGTATTATTAAAGCGTTACAGCGAGACTCGGCGTCGGCATCCTTTGACCGACTATAATTTGCCGCTTAAAGAAGCGCTGGTTATCGAAAAAGAAATACTCAAACCGATAGCGCGGCTCGCGGATTTTGTGATCGATACCAGTCGCACGCATTATCATCAATTGCGCGATCTAATTAGGGATCAGGTCGGTGAACGCAATGTTCGGCATATTTCCATTCAATTTCAATCCTTCGGTTTCAAGCATGGAGTACCGCTCGATGCCGATTTTATTTTCGATGTTAGATGTCTGCCCAATCCTTATTGGGTGCCTGAATTGAGGGGGTTGACCGGTAAGGATCAAGCGATAATCGAATTTCTTGACCGAGAACCTAATGTGCTGGAATATTTTCAAGACGTGAGCGCATTTCTCGAACGCTGGATTCCTCGCTTCGAAGAAGAGGGGCGCAGTTATTTGACTATCGCTATCGGTTGCACCGGAGGGCAGCATCGTTCGGTATATTTGGCCGATTTATTGGCTAAGCAATATAAGTCTCAAGCGCTCAATATCATTATTCGGCATAGGGAGTTGCATTAAAAAAGGCCTTCAAGTTTCGACATCGGTGTAGTATAGCTTCAACTATTAACGCGAACTTAACCTTAAAAAAACCGACAGGCGACTGCCGGTTACATGTGTAGTTGCCGATAATTTGGCAATTAAATTTTTATTCAATCAGTGAAATGCTTTCGGTACGCCCGTTTTTGAGTTCTATGCTGATTTTTTCCTCTCTAGCAAGCCAGCCGAGCGCGCGCTGAACATCATTCTTATTTAGCCCGGTTTCGGTAGAGATTTTGCTGACGCTGGTCGCACCGTTATCATTCAAAAATTGCCAGATTTTGCCGGCGGATTGTCCAATCGTATCAGTCATTTTTTTCACCTTATTTAGTTTAAGAAACCTTGTCGTGCTCGTCGGGTAGCACGATATTGAGTTCGAGAATTTCCTGGTCGTCGTCTTGCTCAAAATTAACCGATATCGCATCTTGTTCGACGTTGACATACTTTCGAATCACTTCGAGAAGTTCCTTTTGCAGCTGAGGGAGATAAGAGGGTTGCGTTTTTGAGGAGCGTTCGTGCGCAACCAAAATTTGCAATCTTTCCTTGGCAATGGATGCCGAACTTGGCTTAGTAGTTCTAAAGTAATTCAGTAAACTCATTATTTACTCCTGAACAGCTTTCCAAAAAGGCCCTTTTTCTCTTCATCGATAAAGCGATGCGGTCTGTCTTCGCCTAAATAACGGGCAACGACATCGTCATAGGCTTGGCCGGCATCGCTTTTTTCGTCCAAAATGACTGGAATGCCCGAGTTTGATGCGTTTAGTACCGATTTAGATTCCGGTATGACGCCTAATAGATGCAGGGACAGGATTTCTTGTACGTCTTCGACACTGAGCATTTCGCCTAATTTTACGCGATCAGGAGAGTAACGTGTCAGTAATAAATATTCTTTGATCGGCTCTTCGTTGTTTTCGGCTCGTTTCGATTTGCTGGCCAAAATGCCGAGCATGCGGTCTGAGTCGCGGACCGATGAAACTTCCGGGTTTGTTACGACGAAGGCATCATCGGCGAAATACATCGCAAGGGTGGCGCCTTTTTCGATGCCGGCGGGCGAGTCGCAAACGACATATTTGAAGTCCTTGGCAAGTTCTTCGAGAACCTTGCCGACGCCTTCGATGGTTAATGCATCCTTGTCGCGGGTTTGTGAAGCCGGCAATATATACAGTTGATTGCAACGCTTGTCGCGAATTAATGCCTGATTAAGCGTTGCCTCGCCATTGATAACATTAACTAAGTCATAGACAACACGGCGCTCGCAGCCCATTATTAAGTCAAGGTTTCTCAAGCCTACGTCGAAATCGATAACCGCTGTTTTGTGGCCTTTTTTAGCGAGTCCCATAGCGATGGCCGCGCTGGTTGTTGTCTTACCGACTCCGCCTTTTCCGGATGTTACGACGATGATTCTAGCCAACTGATTGTCCTCCAACGAGACGTAAAATTATAAATCCTGAATGATTAACGCCAAATCATTGAGATAGATTTGGACCGGTTTGTTGCGCACCGACTCATCCAAATCCTCGCTGATTTTATAATTGCCGGCAATGGAGATGAGTTCGGCTTGTAAATCAGAGCAAAAGATTCTGGCTTCGGTATTACCTTGAATCCCCGCTAATGCTCTGCCGCGTAAAATCCCATAAACATGAATATTACCCTCGGCCATGATTTCGGCGCCTGCGCTGACCTGGGCCAGCACGATCAAGTCGCCGTGCGCGTAAACTCGTTGGCCGGAGCGGACCGGTTGCGTAACAAGCCGAGTAATGGGCTGTTCCGGTGTCTCCGGTTCAGATTCAGGTTCAGGTGTTATTTTTTCGAGTTTTTGAGCGGTTTCTTGATGGCTAATATTTTGCTGGGCTGAAATTTTTGGAATATCTAATGCCAGCGCGGCTTCATTCTGATCATTTAGGCCGCCGCGAATACCTATCGGAAGAAGCGCTAATTTCCTTAGTAAGCCAATGCATTCGGCTACGTTTAGGCTAGTCGATTGCTTATTCAGTTCCTGTAAGTCGATGAGTATCGGTGAGTTTCTGAAAAACTCGGGTGCTTGATTGATTTTTTGCTGAAGCTGATGCTCGATAACAGTCAGGTCATGCGTATAAGGAATAAGAACAGGCACTGAGTATGTAGTGCTCTTAAACTCCAGAGCAGGTTTTTGATAAGGTGTGTGCTGAGGCTCAGTCGACATCCGTACTCTCTGCTGTTAAATCGCTGGTTTCAGAGGGGATTTTAACATTGCTTTCAAAAAAATGCATTTTTCCAAGAATTTTAATTTTAATTTTATGCAATGTGATCAAGTGCACGGTAAAAAAGCCTCAAATCGATGCTTACAACCCAACGTTCATGAAAGCCTGGCAATTGCCCCGGCAAATGAAAGTGCTTGGGGTGGCAAGGTTACGGCTACCTTCCCGGATAGGACTCTGCGAATACAACTATATAAACTTGACGTCAAGGTCTACTCTAACGCCGGTCAGTGGTTGTGTTAAGGGAGCATGATTCCTCTGATCGTAAAAAACAATAAGCCGCCGAGCATTCCCGATAAAGGAACGGTAACTAACCATGCTGCGGCGATTTTATAGAGATGGGAGCGTTTGACAAGTTCTTGACGATAGACTTTTTTTAACGATTTACGTTCTTTTTTAGTGAGTAAGCTGGTGTCGATTTGTAGTTTGGCTTGTCGTTTAAGCTCCTTGAGCATTTGCCCTTTTTTGGCGATGGATGCTTTTTTAAAGGCATTCAAAAATTCGGCGATTTTTTCAGGGTCGTTATGCTCGTGGTGAGCGCGGATTTCTTCCATTCTTTTGGCGTTGCTGTGTTTTAAATATTCCCGTAAAAAACCGACGCCGAATACCGCGCCAACCGCAGTATGGGTGGAGCTAATGGGAAGCCCCATCTGGCTGGCGAATATTACGGTAATGGCAGCCGACATCGCTATGCAAAATGCGCGCATTTTATCGAGTTCGGTAATTTCGCTGCCTACGGTGCGAATCAATTTAGGGCCGTATAAGGCAAGACCTATCGATAAGCCGGCGGCACCAAGTATCATGATCCAAAGTGGAATATGGGCTTTATCGCTGACGCCTTGCTGAAAAATGGCATCGTTGATAGCCGCGAGGGGGCCGACCGCGTTGGCGACATCGTTGGCGCCATGCGCGAAACTCAATAGTGCGGCCGAAAATATCAAGGGTAGCGTGAATAAATTATTCACGCTGGATTTGCTTGGCTCAAGATGAATAGAGGCTTTAACAATACGCGGTTTGACGATAAGAAAAATAACAATGGCGAAAATGAGGCTGATCGAGGCGGCGATCGGGAAATCGATTTTAATGATTTGCTTCAGACCTTTCATGATCAAATAGGTCGAAAAAGCCCAGGTCATCAATGCGATCAATACCGGGACGACCTTTTGCGCCGCTATGAGCATATTCGGTTGATAAGTGATTTTTCGCTTGACCACATATAAAAAACCGGCCGAGAACAGGCCGCCCAAAACCGGCGAAATGACCCAGCTGGCTGCGATTTTTCCCATGACCGGCCAATTGGCGATTTCAAGTCCGCCGGCGGCGACTCCTGCGCCTAGCACGCCTCCGACTATAGAATGGGTCGTCGAAACCGGCGCATTGAGCGAGGTCGCCACGTTCAACCAAATCGCCGCAGCCAGCAGTGCCGCCATCATTAACCAGATAAAGGTATCGGAGTCGCGAATCATTTGAGGATTGATGATACCGTCCTTGATGGTCGTGACCACGTCTCCGCCGGCTATTAGCGTGCCGGATGCCTCGAAAATAGCGGCAATGGCAATGGCGCCGGTCATTGTTAGCGCTTTCGAGCCGACTGCTGGGCCGACATTATTGGCGACATCGTTAGCGCCGATGTTCAATGCCATATAACTGCCGAAAACAGCGGCGATAACCAGCATTAAATGTCCTTGGACGTGTTCTTTATTAATCAAATAGAGAACAACCAAGAGGATAAAAGCGAGGCCTAGGCTAAGGCGGATCAAGTCTTTGCGAGCCGACGAACTGGCTTTGTTGATTTGATTGAGGTCGTTAAGATCCATGTAATGTTTTCGTAACAAAAGAAAGTGTGCATTTTATCCTATTGGTTGAGGCATTGCTGCTTTTCAAAATGTAATTATACCCATCACACTTCAAATTTCGGCATTGACGCATGGAGGCGCCGGGGTGTTCGGCAAAGGCTTGATGCTGTCACAGAGCCTAAATGGACGTATTCACGGCGTCCTTTGACGCCCCCCCCGGCGCCGAAATTTGACCAGCAAAGGGTATAATCATCTAAACCGGATGCGGGTTGAATTCAAACCTTGTTAATAAAAAGGAAATTTCGTTTTTATGTTGAACTTTTCAGGCTTGCAATCTTGATAATTATCCTTTAGTTTAGGCGTCATACCGTAAGGCTAGGGGTGCTCCGATGCGAATTGGGGCTGAGAAAAACCCTTTGAACCTGACTCCGGCTAATACCGGCGTAGGGAAGCCAACTTCCCTGCGCCTCGATGATAATATTTCAGGAGAAAAGCGTGAGCGCAGTCCGCCAAGAAATTCCTTCGACTACTGTCAGTAGTGTCAAAATCGATCCATATCCGGCATCGGAAAAAGTGTATATACAAGGCAGTCGGCCTGATATTAAAGTCCCGATGCGGAAGATTACTTTATCCGATACCCCCGCGCATTTCGGCGCTGAAAAAAATACCCCCCTTTACGTCTACGATACTTCAGGTGTCTATACCGACCCTAAGGTCTCGGTCGATTTAAGAAAAGGCCTGCCGGTGGTGCGTTCCGCTTGGATTGAGGAGCGTGGAGATACCGAGTTGTTGTCAGGCCCGACATCAAAATTCGGACATGAGAGATTGAATGACCCCGAAACCGCGCATTTGCGTTTCGAGCTTATTCGTCAGCCAAGACGAGCCAAGGCCGGTGCGAATGTGTCGCAGATGCATTATGCGAGAAAAGGCATCATTACGCCGGAGATGGAGTACATCGCAATCCGCGAAAACCAAAAAATGGAAGAAATGCGCGATCTATGGAAAGACCAGCATCCAGGTCAATCCTTCGGTGCATCGATTCCCGATGTGATTACGCCGGAATTCGTACGTGACGAAGTGGCGCGCGGTCGGGCGATCATTCCAGCCAATATCAACCACCCGGAATTGGAGCCGATGATTATTGGACGCAATTTCCTGGTCAAGATCAATGGCAACCTCGGTAATTCGGCGGTAACTTCGTCGATAGAGGAAGAGGTCGAAAAAATGCTTTGGGGCATTCGCTGGGGCGGCGACACGATCATGGATTTGTCGACCGGTAAGAACATCCATGAAACCCGCGAATGGATCTTGCGTAACTCGCCGGTGCCGATCGGTACCGTGCCGATTTACCAGGCACTGGAAAAAGTTGACGGCAAGGCAGAGGAGCTGACTTGGGAAATTTACCGCGACACGCTGATAGAGCAAGCCGAGCAAGGTGTCGATTATTTCACGATACATGCCGGCGTGCGGTTGCAGCATGTGCCGTTGACCGCCAAACGTATGACCGGGATTGTGTCTCGCGGCGGTTCCATCATGGCCAAATGGTGCTTGGCACATCATACCGAAAGCTTCCTCTATACCAACTTCGAGGAAATCTGCGAAATCATGAAAGCCTACGATGTTTCCTTTTCGTTAGGTGACGGTTTACGCCCCGGGTCGATTTACGACGCCAACGACGAAGCGCAGTTCGCCGAATTGGAAACCTTGGGCGAATTGACTAAGGTCGCATGGAAGCATGACGTACAGACGATGATCGAAGGGCCGGGCCATGTGCCGTTGCATATGGTCAAGATCAATATGGAAAAACAGCTTGAGGACTGTCATGAAGCCCCATTCTATACCTTGGGACCGCTAACGACCGATATCGCGCCAGGCTACGACCATATTACCTCGGCGATCGGTGCCGCGAACATTGGTTGGTACGGTTGTGCGATGCTATGTTACGTTACGCAAAAAGAACATTTGGGTTTGCCTAACAAACAGGATGTCCGCGAAGGTATCGTGACTTACAAAATTGCCGCGCACGCCGCTGATTTAGCTAAGGGGCATCCGGGCGCTCAAGCACGCGACAATGCAATGTCGAAAGCCCGCTTCGAATTCCGCTGGGAAGATCAATTCAACATAGGCCTTGATCCCGAGCGCGCGCGCGAGTTCCATGACGAAACGTTGCCGAAACAGTCGGCCAAGATTGCCCATTTCTGTTCGATGTGCGGACCGCATTTTTGTTCGATGAAAATCAGTCAGGATGTGCGCGACTACGCGGCTCAAAAAGGAGTGAAAGAAGAGGAGGCCCTTTTATTGGGAATGGAAGAAAAATCCAAGGAGTTTCTTGAAGAAGGCGCGGCTATCTATCACGAAGTTTAAGCGTCGAAAACACATGCGAACGCCAAGGATGGCGTTCGGTATAAGTTTCCTCGCCCCCGCGCTCCAGCATAGGAATGCATGCCGAGCTTTTCTCGGCAACAAAGGTATGAAGCCCACAGAGGACCGTGGGCGGTAGCGGCATATGTCAATGATTTTGAGACACCAATCCATACTTTAAATAAGGGAATGCCTGGCAATGAGAAGATTCCTGGGTTAAACTCGCCACTTGTTTGATGCGTTAAGTTGTAGCGAGAATTGTTAATGCCGCTTTATTGTTTGGTTTATACCAGCGTTTCAAGTCAGGAAATGTCCGATGAAGACTTGAAAGCCTTGCTAAAAAAATCAAGAGAAAAAAATAAAAAATTAAATATTACCGGCATGTTGCTTCACCTTGATCCTTTCTTTATTCAAATATTGGAAGGCGAGGAAAAAGTCGTGCTGGACTCGTTTAACCGCATTAAAGAAGATTCAAGGCACCAAAAGGTATCGTTAATTTACAAGAAGCAAATTAAAGAGCGTGCTTTTTCAGATTGGACGATGGGCTTTAATAAAGTTAGCGATGAAGATATAGAAAGCCTTGACGGCAGCTTCGACTTTTGGGAACAATCAACGCCTAATTCCTTGGCAGGAGCATCCGGGGAGATTGAGCGCTTGTTGGAAATGTTCAAAAATGAAACCTTGTTCTAGTGGATCTATTGAGAATGATAGACACTTTTCCCGCATGAACCAGGTTCGTTGCCACACTTTTATAGCTTTCGTACTTCAAATTTCGGCATTGCCTTAGGAGGCGCTGGGGTGCTCGGCAAAGGCTTTGCCAGCATGGCGCTGGCATAGAGTCTACATAGCCGTTTCAAGGCGTCCTTTGACGAGCAACCTGGTGCCGAATTTTGATCTACGAGGGTATATGTTCAGATGCTCAAAAATAGATCAAGGCGCGCACAGCTCATTCGCAACCATTTACGCCTGCTTCAACATCGTTTCGGTCGCTAATAATTGCATATCCGGTTGATAGTCGTATTGCCGCTAAAGCCCGATTGACGATCACTTTTAGTTTAGCTCGAATACTTTCCTAGATCGTTCAATCGATCGAGGCGTTCCCAGTAGTTTGTCTTGCCGTATCAAGTCCCCAGCAATTCCCAGTTTGAGCAGTTTCGCCGATTTTAGGGTGTGGGGTATGCCTGTCGAGGAACGCCGTAAACCCATCCATGGGGGCTTGGCGGCAGCTAAGCGCCAAGGATGGCGTGAATGCAGATTTTGCAGGAGCAAAGATCTGTCCCGCTGCCGACATCCTCGCCAAGCATACCCCACACCCTTTTTGATCTCCAAATTGGGAATTGCTGATCAATTCCCAGGCGCTGTTGACGACGGCGGTATAAAACGCATAGACGCCTTCGGTCAAAATGCGATGAAAGGGTTTTGTTATCGGCCAACAGAAATTTTATCGAGTTCGCCGGCATCGAAAATGTTTTTAAAGTGCCGAGAAATTACCGATTTGTCCCGTTCAAACAGTTCAGCGATTTGCAATAAGCTTAACCATAAAGTTTTTTTATTGAACCTGATTTCAATGCAGGGTTGTCCGTTTTCAGTCTGGTCAATAATAATCGGGCTTTGCGTATTCATTCTTCTTGAATCCGCGATGTTATACCTTTCGCATTTCAAATTAGGGCAGTGCTAGAGGAGGCGCCTGGGTGTCCGACAAAGGCTTTGCCAGCATGGTGCTGGCATAGAGCCTACATACGTATTCACGGCGTCCTTTGGCGGACACCCAGGCGCCGAATTTTGATCTACGACGGGTATATTTATGACTAAATCCAAGTGTAAATACTCAACTCGCCGTCTTGCTCTGAGCAGAGCTGAGCGTTTTGCGTAGTTCATCTTCGCATTCCTGCAGTTGAACGACCGCTTCGCTGCGCATTTTTTTGCCTTGATCGGCAATTTGTAGGCTTTCTTCGATCGTCTCGATCAGCGTGCGATTGGCTTGTTTGATCGTTTCAATATCGAATACGCCGCGTTCGATTTGTTTGCGCGTTTCGGCGTTGGCTTGCTTGAGCGTTTCGGCGTTGGCGGTTAGTAAGTCGTTGGTCAAATCGGTCGCCGCTTTAACGGTCTGCGCGGCTTGAGACGAGCGGAATATGGTGACGGCCGTCGCCAATTGTTGACGCCATAAAGGTACTGTGTTGACCAGCGTCGAGCTGATTTTGCTGACTAGGCCTTTATCGTTCTCTTGTACCAGGCGGATGCTGGGTAGGCTTTGCATCGAAACCTGGCGGGTTAGGCGTAGGTCGTGAACGCGGCGTTCGAGATCGTCGCGGGCCGAGCGCAGGTCGCGCAGTTGTTGCGCGGCGATGATTTCTTGTCCGGCTTCGGCTTGTTGTTGCCGCTGCGGAATGATTTCCTCATCGAGCCTGCGTAATTGTTCTCCGCCGGCGGCGATATAATCCTCGAGCGTGTGAAAGTATTCCAGATTGGCTTGATAGAGCCGGTCGAGCGATGTGATGTCGGTGAGTAGTTCGGTTTTATGTCTTTCCAGCTTGTCGCTGATCGTATCGATTTGTTTACGGACTTCTTCGTATTGCTGCAAAAACTTGACGACCGGCTTGGCTTTGCCGAAGAGTTTTGCCATAAAACTCGGTTTTTTGTTCGGATCGAGATCGTCGACATCGAAGCCACGCAGGATCGCGACCATTTCATTGAGGTCGTTGCCGGCCGGGCCGATGTCTTTGTTTTTGACGCCGTCGAGCATGCGGTCGGAAATCGATGTCAGTTGTTCTTGGGCCTTGCTGCCGAAGAACAGTATCGAATGCGTGTCGTTTATGTCGATTTCTTGTAGCAATTGTTCGACTTGTTCCCGTTTTTCCGGCGGGGCGGCTTGATAGGAAATGATGTCTGTCGATATTCCGGGGATCGGCTCGTTCGATTCTGTTACAGTCGCTGTAGATAAGGGTTGATCAGTCATGGGGGGTACCTGGGTTGTCAGAAAGCATTACAGTATGCCTTCCCGTTTGAGTTGCGCGGTCAATACCTCGATTTTGACATCGAGATCGAAAATGTCGTCTTCAAGCAGTTTTTGCTGTTGTTCCAGAAACGAGGTTTCGATCGTTTCGAGAACATTGCGAAAGCTTTGTTCCAATTGGGCGGGTTCTAGTTGGCCGAGTTGGAGTTGACTATGCGTTTTGGCATAACCTTCGGTAACTTGCATCGTGCCGTCGAGATAGACATTGAGAAACTTTCGGGCCCTTCGAAAATCGCGGGGATCGGCTTCGATTTGGGCGATTATGTTGTCGGCGATTTCGCAGATTCGTTCGATGCGGTTATTGAATTCGTGATTGCGGATTTTACTGCCGGCTTGCTCGATACGCCGGATCATGGCGTGGGATTCGGCAAGCGCTTTTCCGAGTTCTTCGCCCGAATAGCCCTGAGCGCCTTGTGTGCTTTTGGCTTTGGGGTCGAAACCGTAACTTAAAAACATGCCCAAAAACGCTCCCCCTGCGTATGCTGCTGCGACCGGCAAGGTTTGCCGTGCGCCGAGCCAGGCAATCATGCCTGTCGTCAATGCTGTAATGATAGCGGCAAGCAATTTTAATGGATACTTCGTCGGAGGGGTCATCGGTCTTTGTCGAAGGCGCGCTTCGGCTTGAAATCCTTTGCGCAAGCACCAGGCCGAGAATAGATACAAGGTATAAGCCGTGGCGTTAACGAGGATCGCGGTCAAATTGCCTTTGGCCAGCGCAATCACGACTGCCGGCAGCAGTGCGATCGGCAAAAAATAGAGCAGCAAGCCCCTTGGTGAATATTTTTGCAAGGAGTCCGAGGTAAAGCGCTTGGGCTTTCGAAAGTTTTGGCTTTGCGTCATTGTTTGGACTGCGACAGCATCAGTTGATCGAATAGCGGTTCGGCTTTCAGCATCGATTGACACGTTGCCAAGCCTATTGTTGTCAGCAGCAACACGAATCCGAGTAATTTTCTGAAGAAACCTGACATGAACAGCGACTCCGCATGGGTAAACGGCATCAGTTTAACTTAGCCGGTAAGTTGCTGACAAACTCCGCGGTATATTAGATTTCCGCGAGTCTTTGCCAGGCTTTTGACGGTCCGCCGATTTAGCGGTTTTTCAAACCCTAAATGTACAGTAGAATGCCGAAAAAAAGGTATACCTTTCGCACTTCAAATTTCGGCAGTGCCTAAGGAGGCGCCGGGGTGTTCGGTCGATTTTGCTCCTCGGCAATTGCTCCTGCATTGCCCTAATACACGCCATCCGTGGCGCTCGCAAAGGCTTTGCCAGCATGGAGCTGGCATAGAGTATCTACATGGACGTATTCACGGCGTCCTTTGACGGGCACCCCTGTGCCGAATTTTGATCTACGATATGCATACCGCCGATATCGAATTGACAAGCAAATGATGCAGATATTTAAACGGCCGAAAAAAATAACGCTTTGGAATTCCTATCACCCGGTAGGTGCTTGGTTGCTGTTGCTTGTGTTAGCGGCATGGTCTGTGCGCGAACTCACTGAATTGCAACAGCTGATGAAGTTCAATGCGATGATTCGACAACCTGACACGATTGCCCTTGCCGGCGACAATTTGCCGCCCGAAGTGATTTTTGCCAAAGCCGTTGAACTCAATAGGGAAGGGGATTTTCAACAAGCCTTGCGGCTTTATTTACAAATAGAGCCGCTTGTCGATACCGATTTTCGTGTCGACGTTAAATATAACATGGGCACTATTTATTTGCAGCAGGCGGCCAAGTTATGGAATGCCAAGGGCGTTTGGGAATATGGACAAATCAATACTTTGCTGGATCTGGCCGAGCAGGCCTTTAAGCAGGTATTAGCGGTCGAGCCTGAGCATTGGCAGGCGCGCTACAATCTTGAATTCGCTCTGCGCATTCGTCCGCCTGCCAAGGAAGCGGAAAAAGCCGACTGGCAAGGTCATAAAAGTAGCGTGCATGCGATTATGCCGGGTATACCGGAAGGCGGGCCTTAATGCTGCTTAAGGATAAGCGCCTTTGGTTGTTGATGTTGCCCGCTGTCTTGCTGGTACTTGCTTTGTTGAAACCGACTATTCCGCTTCGCAAGGACAGCTATAATCTGATTTTTGTCATTGATATCACGCAAAGCATGAATGCGCGCGATTACCATGTCGACGACATGCCGTCGGACCGTCTTTCCTTTGTTAAGGAGAGCCTGAAAACGGTGATTTCGGCTTTGCCTTGTCAATCGCATGTGGGTTTGGGTCTGTTTACCACAAAAAATAGTTTTTTGTTGTTCGAGCCGCTCGAAGTGTGCGAGCACTACTCGGTCATTGAAGAAAGTTTAATGAAAATCGATTGGCGCATGGCTTGGGCTGCGGATAGTCATATCGCTAGGGGCTTATATACGAGTCTTCGCGAAGCCGCAAAAATCGACTCGAGTCCCAGCCTGGTTTTTTTTACCGATGGGCAGCAAACGCCTGAGTCTGTCAAAGAGCCGAGATTTCTGCTTGAGAGAGGCAAGGTTAGAGGCTTGTTGGTCGGGGTCGGTAATCTATTGCCGGTTCCGATTCCTAAATACGACCAAAACAATATTCAAACCGGCTATTGGCAAGTCGATGAAGCAGATAGGCGTATTCGCAAAGGGCAGGTTTCATCGGGAGAGTATTTGACGTCGGTTCAAGAACAGGTTCTGCAGCGCTTGGCGGGAATTACAGGCCTGCACTATCATCATCTGGAAACGCCGGAGCAGCTTAGCCGGGCATTGCGGGCCGTCGATCTTCGTCAACAGCAAGTGGTTCGCTACGAATTAAGCTGGATCTTGGCTCTCATCGCATTGATGATTTTTAGCGGTCCTAATTTAGGATTTCGTGACAAATAACTTATTGAAATCATGGGATTTCTGGCTGGTTCGGTAACTCGCTTGACAGGGCGCCGTAAATACATCCTTGTAGGCTTGACGGCGGCTTTCCCTGCCGCCGACACCTGTCAATCGAGTTACCGAACCCGCCTACCCTAAATCAAATAATAGGGAAGTTATTTATAACCAAATCCTTACCTGTTCGGCGCCTCATTTGGGGTGGCGTCAGCCGGTATCGGACGGGAGCTAAAAAGAAAAAGCGGGGATAGTCAGATGACGAAAAGTTGGCGTTCTTTCTGTTTGTGATGAGGATTATTATTTTTATCAATAGGTTATAAGGTTTGTTTTTATTTGGCTTTGTTATTGCTTGGTAATAACAAACTGTCGGAGAATTGTATGAAACCCATAATCGGATTGATAATGATTTTGCTAAGCGCGGTCAATTCCGGCTGTACCGGTAATCATCGGGGCGAGTCTGCAGGCAGTTTGCCTGATCGGGAGCAGGCGGTCGGGTTTTTTAGCAATATCCATACATTTATCAGGGATACCGAGCGAGGCGTTTATGATTTAATGTATGGCATCCGCGACGGAACCGACAGCTTTATTTATGATGCTCAAAAAGACTATTACGAAAACTATCAAAAATAAAGGCGCGAAGTTTTCGGCAATTCCCAGTTTGAGAAATTTTGCCGTATTCAGGGTGCGGGGTATGTTTGTCGAGGAACGCCGTAAACCCTCCCTGTGGGGGCGGCAACTAAGCGCCAGTGGATGGCGTGTATTAGGGCAATGCAGGGCAGAAAAATGCTCCTGCATTTTCTGCATTCATTACAGCAATGTAACTCAGCAATTGCCGAGGAGCAAGAATCTGTCCCGTCGCCGACATCCTCGCCAAGCACACCCCGTACCCTTTTTTATCTTTAGGTTCGGAATTGCTGCGATGTTTTCGTTTATTACCGGTTAATCGACAGAGCGGTCTATACTTAAAAAGCTATTTTAAATTCAACAGGCAATAATCATGGAAATCAAATCAAAATTTCTCGGCGAACAACGCGTCGATCCCGATACTATCATTGTTTTTCCCAAAGGCATTCCCGGTTTTGAAGATCAAACCCGGTTTAAGCTTTTCCATCAGGAAGATAATCCGATTATTTTTTGGCTGCAATCCGTCGATGACGAAGATTTGACGTTTTCCGCGGCTAATCCTGTCGACTTCAATATCAATTACAGTTTTATTTTGACTGACGAAGAGCAAGCCTTGCTTGAGTTGAGTAATCCGGACGAATTGGCGGTATTGATTCTATTGCACACCGACGAGAATGACGAAGAGTCGGGTAAGCCTACTATCAAAGGTTCGATCAAATCGCCGATTCTGATCAATGTCAATTCGAGAAAAGGTATTCAAAAAGTATTGGTTCAGGTCGAGCAAATTATCACATTGACCGAAAAAAATCATGAAATCGACTTTTCGGAAGCCTAGATAAGGCTTTAACCTGTCGCTATAAACCTAAAAAGGATGGTTTGAGGCTTTACTAATTTGGTGAAAGTGTTGTAGATCCTTCATGCTTCGACTTAGCTTAGCACGAACGGTTTACAGCATATGCCAGTTGCTCTTTTTAAGATAAAGCAACTTCAATAATTTGTGCCTATGATCGAATTTTCATTCGCGCGAAATGTTGGAGGGTAAAGAGAATCATTTGAAGTGTTCAACGCTATGCTGCGGGGTTGTCTTGTCCGGTCGCGCCCTAATAGGGGCGGCCGGATGGCGAGGGCTAAAAACTTAAGCCGACTGAATAGGAATGATGTGACTGGAACGAATAATTTCGTTTTTATCGTTGAAATAGAGCAAGGTTGGCTTGTAATCAGCTAGCTCTTGCTGGTCCAGGATGGCATAGGCGCAAACGATGATGATGTCGCCTGGACAGGCTAAACGAGCCGCCGCACCATTAACCGAGAAAATGCGCGATCCGGCCTCCGCTTTGATTGCGTAGGTTGTAAAGCGCTCGCCGTTGTTGATATTGTAGATTTGAATCTGCTCATACTCCCTAATGCCGGCTCGATCCAAAATATCGCTATCGATCGCGCAAGAACCTTCGTAACCTAATTCGGAGTAGGTTACGGTCGCTCTGTGTAGCTTGGCTTTAAGCATTGTAGTTTGCATACTATTTACAAGATAAATTCTTTTAGAAACCGGGCATTATCTCTTAATAGAGAGTGCTCTTCAACTTATACTTCGCGCGGCCACATTTTCGGTTTTTTAACGCGCTCTTTTGTCCGGTACCTACGTTGCGAAAACAGTTACATAGCTTGCTATGCGCCTGTTTTCGCGCCTTGCTACCGAACAAAATAGCATTGCCATAAAAGCCGAAAATGTGGCCGCGCGAAGTATAAAAATATCGCTTGAAGATTGCCCGCGGTCATAATGGCGTTTTTGAAAAATAAACATTATCGATCAGGCGGGTTTTTCCCAGTCTTGCTGCCGCAAGTATCACCAACTCCATGTCATTAGTACTGGCCGGCATTAAACTCGACTGGCGGCATACCGAAAAATACTCGGGTTGTAAGCCGGCTTCCCGCAATGACAGCATAGCCCTTTTTTCCAGTGCTGGGTAGTTTTGTTCGCCCGCTAAAATCCGATCGCGCGCCTGGCATAATGAACGATAAAGGGCAGGAGCGGCAAGTCTTTCATCCGCTGATAGGTAGCCGTTGCGCGAACTCATTGCCAAGCCGTCGTCTTCTCTAACCGTTTCGATGCCGCGAATTTCGACCGGAATGTTCAGGTCTCTAACCAATGCTCGGATTAAGGTCAGTTGTTGAAAATCCTTTTCGCCGAAGAATGCCAGATCCGGTTGCACGATGTTGAATAGCTTGCAAACGATAGTCGCGACGCCGTCGAAGTGGCCGACTCTTGTTTTACCGCAATGTAAGTCCGATAACCCGGATACGGAGATCGAAGTTCTGTGATTTATAGGATAAATTTCCGAGACCGAAGGCAAAAAAAGCAGGTCGGTGCCGATGGCATCAAGTTTTTTAGCGTCTTCCGATTCGGTTCTGGGATAGTGGTCAAAATCCTCGCCGACACCGAATTGCGTCGGATTGACAAAAAGGCTGACTACCACCTTATCTGCGCATTCCTTGGCTTTTTCAACCAATTGTAAATGCCCATCGTGTAAATTGCCCATCGTCGGTACAAAGGCCACGGAGTTGCCGGCTTTTCGCCACGGTTTTAGTGTGTCGCGTAATGCTTCGATTGTTGTGACTGTCGACAGGCTCATTGGAAGCTGTGCTCTTCGCTTGGAAAGGTGCCTTGCTTGACGGCTTCATGAAAATTTTTTATGGCCATTTCGATGCTGGAGGCATCTTGCATGAAGTTTTTAGAAAAACGAGGCCGCTTGGCGATGCCGATATCTAAAATATCGTAAAGTACCAGGACTTGTCCGTCGCAATCGGCTCCGGCGCCGATACCGATTACCGGAATCGTCAGTTGCCGGGCGATTTCTTCGGCCAGGATCGCCGGGACGCATTCGAGCACCAATAATGCCGCACCGGCTTTTTCCAGGCGGCAGGCATCGGCGATCATTTGATCGGCCGCGGATCGTTCGCGCCCTTGTATTTTGTAGCCGCCTAGGCGATTGATCGATTGCGGAAGCAAGCCCAAATGCCCGCAGACGGGGACTCCGTTCTCGGATAAAAATTCGATCAGTTCGATTTTCGGGCCCTCCAATTTGACCATTTGCACGCCGCCGGTTTGCATTAAGCGAGCGGCGTTTTCGGCTGCTTGTTCCTTGCCGGCGTAGCTCATAAAAGGCATATCGGCTATCACGAACGCCCGCTGTCGACCGCGAACCACGCAAGCGGCATGATAAACCATGTCTTCGATGCTGGTCGGAACTGTCGTCGATTGGCCTTGTATGACCATGCCCAACGAGTCTCCGACCAGGAGGATATCGATGCCGGCTTTATCGAGCAGCGCGCTGAAGCTGGCATCGTAAGCAGTCAAGCAACTGATTTTTTCGCCGCGCTGCTTCATCGACTGAAGGTCGGTGATAGTCAATGGTTTGGTTAGAGAAGCGGAAGAATAGTTATTCACTTAGGATAATCGATGTAGGTCGTTTTTGGGGCATTTCGCGACTAAATCGGTCAGTTTACCGAGTCCCGGAATCGATAGATCCGGCGCGATTTCATATAAGGGATATAAAACAAAAGCGCGTTCGGCGATACCGATATGAGGAACGGTTAGGTCGGGAACTTCAATTTGCCGGTCCCCATAAAGCAAAAGGTCAAGATCCAGTGTTCTAGCTCCCCAGCGTTTGCCTGTTCGAGTTCGTCCTTGAGACTGTTCCACGGCTTGTAATTGGCGAAGTAAATCGATGGCCGGCAATGTTGTTTCAATTGCCATCGCCGCGTTGACATAATCGGGTTGATCCTGGGGGCCCATCGGCGGGTTACGGTAAAGGCTCGAAAAGCCGGTTTCCTTTATATTCGGTAATGCCGCGATGGTTTGTCTAGCGGTCATTAGTTGCTCGGCAGGATGGTCGAGATTGCTGCCCAGACCGATAAAGGCCGTTACGAAGTCGTTGTTATTGGTCATAGTGGCTAAAAATCTTAGTCTTTGGTGGTGTCGGCGTTACGCGGTTTATTGGATCGAGGTCGTCGACGCTTAAGCGGTTTGCGCTCCGATTTTTGTGCCGACTGTGTCATTCTTTTTTGTTCGGCTTCGCCGGCAGCTTGAAATTGAGTCCACCATTCGCCGAGCTCAGGGTTTACGCCTTCTGTTTCAATGCGCAACAATAAAAAATCGTAAGCCGCTCTGAATCTTGGATGGCTTAACAAGCGATAGGGTCTTGAGCCTTGTCTGCGTGCAAATCTGGGCTGTAGACTCCATACTTCGCGCATGGCTAAGCTAATCTGGCGCGGTAACGAAACGCGCTTAACTTGCTCGGCAATCAGTTCGTTGGCGGCGACTTGAAAGGCGATATTTTCCGGAACGCCTTTTTCCATTTGCTCTTCGGCATACGTTTTTACCGCGTCCCATAAAAATGCCGCAAATAAAAAGTAGGCGGTAACGGTTTTGCCTTCGGCGACTCGGGCGTCGGAGTTTTCCAATGCTCTGATTAGAAAGAGCCTTGGAAAACCTTGATCTTCGACGGACAAGCTGCGTTCGACCGCTGGGAACAAGATTTGAAATAAGCCGTAATGACGAAGCATTTCAAAAGTTTGTAAGGCATGGCCTGATAGAAAAAGCTTCATTGACTCGTCGAATAAACGAGCGGGAGGAATGTTATAAAGAAGCTCGGCAAGGTCGGCTATCGGCTTTTCACAGTCACGATGCAAGGTAAAGCCGAGTTTAACGGCAAACCGAATCGCTCTTAACATGCGTACCGGGTCTTCCCGATAGCGGGTTTCAGGGTCGCCGATTAAGCGCAACGTCCCGGTGGTATGATCGGCCATGCCGCCGACGTAATCGGTGACCGAAAAATCCCGAATATTGTAATAGAGCGAATTGACCGTAAAGTCGCGTCGCCAGACATCCTCCTCAATCGTGCCGTAGATATTATCGCGTAACAATCTGCCTTCATCGTTGAGTAATAGGTCGTCGTCCGGTACATCTCCGGCATTGCCTCGAAATGTTGCAACTTCAATGATTTCTCGCCCGAAATGCACATGGGCCAAGCGAAAGCGTCGGCCGATCAGTCGGCAGTTGCGGAAAATTTTACGCACTTGGTCGGGATGGGCGTCGGTTACAACATCGAAGTCCTTAGGCTCACGGCCTAATAATAGGTCTCGTACACAACCGCCAACCAGATAAGCTTCGAAGCCGGACTTTTTGAGTCGGTATAGCACTTTCAAGGCATTCTCGCTGATTTGCGATCTTGAGATATTGTGCTCGGAACGAGAATAAATCCTGGGTACTTCCGGATGTGAAGGATTGTCATCCTTCGCCGGTATTGATGGAGTCCCGGTGCTCGAGGAAATGATTTTTTTAAAAAAGTTTAAAATGGCCTTTGTCCTTGGTAGCTTATAACGAGTTAACTTTTTACGGGAACCGTCGTCCTGTTAGTGCATGTTCTCAGCAATTCCCAGTTTGAGCATTTTCGCCGATCTTAGGGTGTGAGGTATGTCTGTCGAGGAACGCCGAAAACCCATCCATGGGGGCTTGGCGGCAGCTAAGCGCCAAGGATGGCGTGAATGCAGATTTTACAGGAGCAAAAATCTGCCCCTGCTGCCGACATCCTCGCCAAGCATACCCCACACCCTTTTTGATCCCCAAATTGGGAATTGCTGGCATGTTTTTATGTGTTTTATTATGAAGACTGTTCGCCGTTTCCGAACGAAAACAGATCTATGGCGTAATCATATCATTTGAAGCAATTCAAGCTCAATCGACACGATTCTTTTTACTTTCCCCTTTTGAATATAGTAGAATTTCGACCAACAATGAGTTGCGTTAGTATTTTGTTGTAAATACAACGGCAATACTAGGATTGGCGCTTTTTCCAGACAAACAGTTCTTGTTCACAAAACTTAAACAGCATTGAGGTATTTCATGTTCAAAAAGATCATCAGCGGCTTAATCGACAGGCCTTTATTAACCAGCCTTTTTGTAACGGACTTGACAATTTTGCTGTTTCACAGACCGCCTTTTATATTTTCATTGTTAATGCTCGGTGCGTTAACTGCAATGAGTATGTATTTCGGTCAAAAACTAGCGCTGTTCAAGGAATAACGTTATTTTCGGCGACACAGTCCAAAAAACCGGCTGCACCGAGATAAGTCCAGCCGGTTTTTTTCGCCGCATCGCGGCGCTGCTTTACGATGGTTTGCTTTTACTGGCGGTTCTTTTTGCGGCTACTGCCGTAGGTCTTCTTTTCAATCATGGCGAAGCATTCGCTTCGGATAATCTCTATTTTCACGCCTATCTAGTCCTGATTAGCTATTTTTTTTACGGCTGGTTTTGGACGCATGGCGGGCAAACCTTGGGTCTTAAAGCCTGGAAGCTCAAAATCCTTGCCGAAGACCGTCAACCCATCACCTGGACGCAGGCATCGATCCGATTCATTGGCGCAATACTGTCCTGGAGTGTTTTAGGGTTGGGTTATATTTGGGTGATATTTGATAGAGACAACCGGGCATGGCACGACCGGTTGTCGCGAACGGCGGTTTTTTTCGCCCCGAAGCCTTAACTTAACGTTCATGAAGGCCTGGCCATCGCCCCGGCAAATGAAAGTTCTCTGGTGGGGAGGGTACGGCCACTCGCCCGACAGGACGCCGTGAATACATCCCTGTAGGCTCGACGGCGGCTTTCCCTGCCGCCGACGCCTGTCGGTCGAGCAACCGCACCCTCTCCGGAACCGGCATTCGCTCTGTCGAGCGCCGTATATCGAAAAATTAGATAAAGGGTCTATATCTACGAACTTTCACAGTAAGGATTGCGTTTGACCAAAGCGCATTATCTTACCTTTCTGACCGCATACAGCGCCAATGAAAACACTACGGCACTCGGTAATACCGACATGAGTGCCGGGTTTAAATGGTAGATCAAGCTTACATGACCGGTAATTTTATCGATGATATTGAAACTCATGCCGATAATAATACCGATCATCATTCGACTGCCGGTGCTGACGCCGCGCCTGACGCCTATGACAAACGGCGTTGCTACCAGCAGCATCACGAAAGTCACAAACGGATTCACGACTCGACCCCAAAACGCTAATTCGAATGTTTCGGATTTTTGTTTATTACCCTTTAAAAAATCGATATAAAGCGCAAGGTCATATAGGGATAGATTCTCAGGTTTAACGACGACGACATTTAACAACTTGGGATCGATCGAGGACTTCCATGAACGGCTTTCGACTTGCGCTGTCGAAACTTGTTCTGTGGAAATGCTGCTTTGCTCGATGTTCTTCAATAGCCATTGCTTATCTTGTTGAAAAACTGCTTTATTTGCAGTTATGGCCGTTTGCAAAAAATTCCGTTCGTCCAGGTCGTAAATATGGATTTCGCTAAGATCGCCATTATCCTTGATTTCGCGGACATTGATGAATTTCGATCCTTCGCGTAACCATAAGCCGTATCGGCTTTGTACGATGAAGTCTCTGTTTAGGGCGCTCATTTTCAGTATGCGTGCATTTCGTTCGGAAGCAGGAGCGATAAACTCGCCGACCGCCACGGCAAAAACCGCCAGGATAGCACCCGCCAGCATGACCGATCTGACGATGCCAAGCACTGAAACGCCGGATGCCCGCATCGCGATCAATTCGCGGTTATTGCCCATCGCGCCTAACACAAACAAGCTGCCCAATAAGGCCGAAGAGGGGATCAATTCGTAGAGAACTCTTGGGCTGGTTAGCGCAAGATACTTAAAAATCTCCTGTAACCCATAGCTGCCTTTGCCCAAGGATTTTAATTCGTCGGTAAAAGTAAATAAATTAAATAGCGTCAGTAGCAAGATCAGTGCGATGAAAGAACCCTTCAATACTTCTCTGACGATATAGCCGGTCAATACATTCACAATTTTACCTTTTCCTGAAATTTGATAAGGACATAACGCCAACTATAAAGTCTAACCAGTAGTGCAATAGCTAGTATTGATAAGACTAAATCGACCCAAATTCCACCGAACCATAACGGTATTTTTTCTTTGACCAGCCAACTATGATTGATGCGAGTTAGGTTGCCGTAACTGAAATATATTAAAAATGCCACGAACATATTGCCGTAAACGCCGCCCCTCGGGGAGATTTGTGCCAAAGGCACCGCAAGAAGCGCTAAAAAAACAATGCCGGTAGGTATGCTGAGTCGCCGGTGTAATTCGGCCAACTCACTAGGGGCTTTGGTTCTCCACAGTTCCTTGGTCGGAATGGCTTCTAGGTCTAGCACAAGCGCACGGTTTCTTTCTTCCAACCTGACCGCATATTCGGCGAATTCTTCTATCGTATAGTTGGCTTCTCCAGGCTTTCCTAAGACTCTTCGGCCCCGCTCCAGAATCAGATACAGTCCGCCTTCCAGGTTATCGAAGCGCCCTGTTTCTGAGCCGATGATGGCGGTCTGTCCGGCTTTTCGGTGCTGCACGAAAACTTGCTGCATTTTGTCGTCGTCGCCGATTTGTTCGACATAAAAAACCAGGTCGCCATGTTGGTACTCGCTGAAACGTCCTGCAGCTATGCCTCTTATATCGGCCGATTTTTCGTCCTCGAACATCATTTCCTTAGTGAGGGTTTCGGCCCAGGGTCCCACATACATAGACAAGCCGGTCGCGATCACAGCAAGCGGAAATGCCATGATAAATACCGAACGATAAATAGATCCGGCTCCGCCGCCGGCGGAAAATATCGCCGACATTTCCTGGTCTCGGTACATCCGCCCAACCACCATCAATACCGCCATAAAAAAAGCGGCCGGTAAAAAGGCAATCGAGGCCTCGATCATTTTTAAGCCAAGAATATTCAGCAGCGTTTTGTTCGAAATGGCTCCTTCGATTGCCTTTTCAAGTATTCTGATGAAACGTCGACTGACAATGATCACCACGATAACCGACAGTACCGCCGTTAATGTCCGCGTTAAATCGGCCACGATCATTTTGTCCAATACCGTGATTATCGGTCTATGACGCGACTTGTATCCATTATTCCAATCTGTATTCAAAAAAACCGCTCCAAAAAATATCTAAATACCGGTCGAAACCTACTCTTACGCAGATAGGCAAAACCCTTGTAACTCAGGCCATTTTCCACTTTGTAGAAAAATTGCTTGCTGTATAATCCATTATTACCGAAATATGCTCGAAAGCGCTCTCAACTGCTTTAAGCTTATGGATTAAAATTATGACACTTAAATCTAGACACCGCACATTATGGACTATTCTATAGAAAGCCTTCCGTTAGACAAGCTGCAAACCGATTGTGTTATTGTCGGTCTTTATGAAAATCTAGCACTTACCCCTTCTGCGTCTTATATAAACGAGTGCTCGCAAAGCCTGATCAGCCGATTCATCGAGCGAGGCGATTGCAAAGGAAAAATTGGCGAAACCGCGTTGATTAACTGGTTGCCGGATACTTCTTTCGCGCGCGTGCTGTTGGTCGGCCTTGGCAAGCCCGATGAAATGAACGGTAAGAATTATCGTAATGCGCTGGCCGCCGCGATAAAAACCATCCGTGATTCGGGATTGAAATCGGCGGCCTGCACGCTGGTCGAAATCGATGTCAAAGATAGAGACTTGGCTTGGAAAACGCGTCAGATTATCGAAGTTTTCGACGATGCCTTATATCAATTCAAGCATTGCAAGACGGTTATCGAGAACGAATTTAAAACCGATCGTATCAGTATTGTGGTTTCCGAGAATCAACAAGCTGAGGCCCAATCCGGTTTAAAACAAGGACAAGCCATTGCCGGCGGTGTTTCATTGGCTAAACAACTAGCGGATTTGCCGGGAAATATTTGCACGCCGACTTATCTGGCCGAGCAAGCGCAAAGCATTGCCGAACGATTTGCTTCGATGAGCGTGGAAATATTGGAAGAAGCGGATATGGAAAAGTTGGGCATGGGGGCATTGTTGTCCGTGTCTCGGGGGAGTCGTCAGCCGGCCAAGTTAATCGTGCTCAATTATCAGGGCGGCGAAAAACACGGAAAACCGATCGTGTTAATAGGAAAAGGCTTGACCTTCGATGCCGGCGGGATTTCGTTGAAACCGGGGCTCGGCATGGATGAAATGAAATACGATATGTGCGGAGGCGCGAGCGTTCTAGCAACCTTGCAGGCCGCCGCGGAAATGCAGTTGCCGTTGAATATCGTAGGCTTGGTTCCCTCCTCGGAAAATTTACCGGACGGCGATGCAAACAAACCGGGCGACATTGTGACGAGTATGTCTGGTAAAACGATCGAAATACTCAATACTGATGCGGAGGGGCGTCTGCTCCTTTGCGACACGTTAACGTATGCGCAAAAATTCGACCCGGATACGGTCATCGATATGGCAACTCTGACCGGGGCTTGCATTGTCGCTTTAGGGCGCGTACCGAGCGGTTTGTTCGGCAATGACGATGCGCTCTGTAACGATCTGGTTAAAGCCGGCGAGACGGCGAGCGACAGCGTTTGGCGCTTGCCGCTTTGGGAAGAGTATCAAGAATTGCTGAAATCCAACTTCGCCGATATGGCTAATATCGGCGGCAAGGATGCCGGCACGATTACTGCCGCCTGCTTTTTATCGAAGTTTGCCGAAAACTTCCGCTGGGCGCATCTTGATATCGCCGGCACGGCTTGGCGCACAGGGCTAACCAAAGGAGCGACCGGACGTCCTGTGCCTTTGCTGGCGCAATATCTGTTGGACCGATGCCGAGCCGTAACCGGAGCGTAAATGCCCGATATCGGTTTTTACATCTTAGCGTCCCGGTCCGAACGCGATAGGCAGTTATTCGCTTGTAAACTGACCGAAAAAGCCTATCGTAGCGGGAGGCTTTGCTACTTATTGACCGAAGACCCCCAGCAAAGCGCGATGCTTGACGACCTGCTTTGGACATTCAGACCCGGCAGCTTTGTGCCGCATCAGTTATACGATGGCATGGTGCCCGATAAGGCCAATGCCGTCCTGATCGGGCATCTTGGCGTGCCCGACGATTGGCGCGATGTAGTTATCAATCTGTCGACACGCATTCCGGATAATTGGATAAATAGCGAACGCATCCTAGAAATATTGGACGATAGCGAAGAAAGTAAAGGCCCCGGTCGAATACGCTATCAACAATACCGCCAAGCCGGGCTCTCAGTCGTTACGCATAAAATGTAATGCAGCGGGCTGCAGTGTCCAAGCTAACTTCTACCGTTTTCTCAAAATACTAATAACGCATAAACATGGACAAGACTTACGACCCTCATTCAATTGAACAACGCTGGTATCAGGCTTGGGAAGAAAATAACTATTTTGCGCCGCGGCAGGATGGCGAATCTTATTGCATCATGATTCCTCCTCCGAATGTTACCGGTAGCCTGCATATGGGCCATGCATTTCAAGACACGATCATGGATGCGTTGACGCGTTATCATCGAATGAAAGGTTGTAGCACGCTGTGGCAACCAGGAACGGACCATGCCGGCATCGCGACGCAAATGGTCGTCGAACGTCTGGTCGAGGCCGACGGCAAGACGCGCCATGATTTCGGGCGAGAAGCCTTCATTGAGAAAATCTGGGAATGGAAAGAAGAGTCCGGCGGTACGATCATGCGCCAGTTGCGTCGAATGGGCTCGTCGCTGGATTGGTCGAGGGAGCGCTTTACGATGGACGAGGGCATGTCGGACGCCGTTCGCGAGGTATTCATTCGGCTTTATGAAGAAGGTCTGATTTATCGGGGCAAGCGCTTGGTCAATTGGGATCCGGTGCTACACACCGCCGTGTCCGATTTGGAAGTTTTATCCGAAGAGGAAAACGGATCGTTATGGCACATGCGTTATCCGCTGACTAACGGTACCGGTCATCTTGTTGTCGCGACAACACGCCCGGAAACCCTGCTTGGCGATGCCGCGGTTGCGATTCATCCGAATGACGAGCGCTATAAGCATTTGCTCGGCGAGTTTGTTGAACTGCCTTTGACCGGGCGGCGCATTCCGATCATCGCCGACGAATACGTCGATCCTGAGTTCGGTACCGGATGTGTCAAAATCACGCCGGCCCATGACTTTAACGATTACGAAGTCTGGTTGCGACACCGCGATCAAAGCGTCATGCAGGCATTGCCGCATGGCGGCTTGATCAATATATTCACGGTCGATGCACAAATCAGGGATAACAAGGACGATCCGGATCAACTGATACCGCATCAATATTTCGGGTTGGACCGTTTCGAAGCGAGGAAACAGGTGGTTGCCGACCTAGAAGCTCAGGGCTTGCTCGAGAAAATCGAAGACCATAAATTGATGGTGCCGCGCGGCGACCGCTCCGGCAGCGTGATCGAACCGTTCTTGACCGATCAATGGTATGTCAAAGTTGCGCCTTTGGCGGCGCCGGCGATCGAAGCGGTCGAAAACGGTACGATCAAATTCGTGCCGGACAACTGGAAAAACACCTATTTCGAATGGATGCGCAACATCCAAGACTGGTGTATTTCACGGCAAATCTGGTGGGGACATCGAATTCCTGCCTGGTACGACGACGAAGGTAATGTTTATGTCGGCCGTTCCGAACAGGAAATCCGCTCGGTGCATAAGCTCAAAGACGACTATCCGCTGCGTCAGGATGAAGACGTGCTCGACACCTGGTTTTCATCGGCGCTGTGGCCTTTTTCAACTTTGGGTTGGCCGGAGAACACGCCCGAATTGGCCAAACATTATCCGACTAGTGTACTGGTTACCGGTTTCGATATTATTTTCTTCTGGGTCGCTCGAATGATTATGATGGGCCTAAAATTTCAGGGTCAGGTACCTTTCAAAGAAGTCTATATCCATGGCTTAATACGTGATGCCGAAGGCCAGAAAATGTCCAAGTCGAAAGGCAATGTACTCGATCCGATTGACTTGATCGATGGTATCGACCTGGAATCGTTAGTGCAAAAACGCATCTCTGGCATGATGCAGCCGCATTTAGCCAAGAAAATCGAAGCCGCGACGCGTAAACACTTTCCCGACGGTATACCTTCGTTCGGTACCGATGCGCTGCGCTTCACGTTCGCGTCATTGGCGTCGACCGGCCGCGATATTCGTTTCGATTTGGCGCGCACGGAAGGTTATCGAAATTTCTGTAATAAACTGTGGAATGCCGCGCGCTTCGTGCTGATGAATACCGAAGGCCAGGATAACGGGCTAGACGACGCCGATTGCGAATATAGTCTGGCGGATCGCTGGATAAGGTCTCGCCTGAATGAAGTGACCGAAACGATTCGCCACGATATCGAGGCGTATCGTTTCGACTTGACGGCTCAAGCGATTTACGAATTTACCTGGAACGAATATTGCGATTGGTATTTGGAATTGGCCAAAATATCGTTGCAATCCGGCAGCGAAGCTCAGCAACGAGGAACCCGTAAAACATTATTGACCGTTTTGGAGCAAATTTTGCGATTGGCTCATCCGCTAATGCCTTTCATTACCGAGGAAATTTGGCAGCGCGTTGCGCCTTTGACCGGCGTTCATGAGGCGACCATCATGCTTCAGCCATATCCGGAATCCGATGCTGAGCAAATCGATAAGGCCGCCGTGCATGAAATCGATTGGATCATGAGTGTTATTCTGGGGGTGCGCAGAATTCGCGGCGAAATGAATATTGCTCCTGGGAAACCTTTGCCGGTGTTGCTGCAAAACGGCTCAGGTCAGGATCGTAATTTTGTCGAAAATAACCGTATCTATCTGGAGAAGTTGGGGCGTTTGGAAAAAATTGGATGGTTAAGCCAAGGCGATGCCGAGCCCGAATCGGCAATTGCCTTGGTCGGCGATATGAAAATTTTGATACCGATGGCGGGATTGATCGACAAAGAAGCCGAATCGGCCCGACTGGACAAGGAAATTCAACGCATCAGCAAAGAATTGCCGAGGATCGAAGGCAAGCTTAATAATCCGTCCTTTACCGATAAAGCACCGGCCGAAGTAGTCGAAAAAGAAAAACAGAAACTCGCCGAGTTACGATCTACACTTAACAGTTTGGAAGCACAGTTGATAAAGATAAAGGCACTTTAATAAGTGGCAAGGAGAAAGGGGCAAGGTGGAACTTATATCTTAAACCTTGAGCCTTGAGCCTTGAACCTCAAACCTTGGACCTTGAACCTCAAACCTCATCTATGGCAACAGATTTAATCGACCTGCCGATCGGCGGTCTACCGAAATGTTTGGTCCAAGCCGGCTTGATTACCGAGGCGGATATGCAATTGCATATGCAGGCTGCGAAGAAAGCCAAATTACCGCTGATCAGTTATTTGGTCACCAATAAATTGGTTGACAGCAAATCGGTCACCGCCAAAGCATCCAAAGAGTTCGGTATTCCGCAACTCGATCTCGACGCGCTCGATATTCGTAGCTTGCCGGTCAATTTGGTCAGTGAAAAACTGATTAGAAAGCATCATGCTTTACCGTTGCTTAAGCGCGGAAACCGCTTGTTTTTAGCGGTTTCCGATCCCGGCAATTTTCAAGCTCAAGACGAAATAAAGTTCCATACGCGCCTGAATATCGACACGATTCTGGTCGAAGAAGATAAGTTGTCTAAGGCTATCGAGACATCAATGGAAGCTGCCGATACCACGATGACCGATTTGCTGGATGCCGACCTGGAGAATTTAGAAATTACCGGCGGCGATCAGGAGCCGGCCGGAGACGAGGCGGCAAGTGATGTGGACGATGCGCCTATCGTACGTTTCGTCAATAAAATTTTGCTCGATTCGATTAAAAAAGGTGTTTCGGATATTCATCTTGAGCCTTATGAAAAAAGTTTCCGAATTCGCTTTCGGGCAGACGGCATGCTTTATGAAGTGGCAAGTCCGCCTCCCAATATCGCAACTCGGATTATTTCCCGTATCAAGGTCATGGCTAAAATGGATATCGCCGAACGGCGCGTTCCTCAGGACGGGCGGATTAAGATGGCATTGTCGAAAAATCGGGCAATCGACTTTCGGGTCAATAGCTGTCCGACGTTGTTCGGCGAAAAAGTCGTACTGCGTATACTCGATCCGACCAGCGCGCAAATCGGTATCGAAAAACTCGGCTTTGAACCCGTCCAACAACAACGATTTCTTGAGGCGATCAATCGGCCTTACGGCATGGTTTTGGTAACGGGTCCTACCGGTAGCGGTAAAACCGTTACCCTTTACACGGGCTTGAATCTGCTAAATAGCGTCGAACGGAATATATCGACCGCCGAGGACCCTGTCGAAATTACGGTGCCGGGTATCAATCAGGTTAATATGAATCCGAAAGCCGGGTTGACCTTTGCCGGTGCCTTGCGGGCTTTTCTACGACAAGATCCGGATATCATTATGGTCGGTGAGATACGGGATTTGGAAACCGCCGAAATTGCCGTCAAGGCCGCACAAACGGGCCATTTGGTATTGTCCACGCTGCACACAAACGATGCGCCGCAAACGTTAAACCGTCTCGTGCAAATGGGCGTGCCGCCGTTTAACATCGTTTCAGCGGTGCATTTGATCATGGCTCAACGCCTCGCCAGACGCTTATGCGAATATTGTAAGGTTAAGTCCGATTTGCCGGATTCGGTGTTGATTTCGGCCGGTTTCAAAGAAGAAGAGCTAGCTAAGCTTAAAATTTTTACGGCTAATCCTGCTGGCTGCGAACATTGTACTAGCGGCTACAAAGGCCGAGTCGGAATCTATCAGGTTATGCCGATTAGCGAAAATATGCGTAAACTGATTCTGGAAGGCGGCAATACTATGCAATTAGCCGAACAAGCCAAAGCCGAAGGCATCAACGACTTGCGCGCGTCGGGTCTTGAGAAAGTCTGTCAAGGCATTACTAGCCTGGAAGAAATCGACCGGGTCACTAAGGAGTAATTATGTCTGAACAAGTCGAACAAATTGATTTCATCTGGGATGGCAAAGATAAAAGCGGGAAGCGGACCAAAGGGGAAATCGCCGCGAAATCCGAAACTATTGCTCGGAGCGAATTGCGCAAAATGGGCGTGCGCGTCATTAGTGTCAAGAAAAAACCCAAGCCCTTATTCGGCGCCCGTGTCAAAGCCATTACGCCAGGCGATATCGCTATTTTCAGCCGGCAACTCGCGACGATGCTCGAAGCCGGCGTGCCGTTGGTGCAATCGTTCGATATCATCGGTAGAGGGCATGACAACCCGAGCATGCAAAAGATGTTGCTAGACATCAAGGCAGATATTGAAGGCGGCGATACCTTGGCCGAAGCGCTGAAAAGAAGACCGGTCTATTTCGATGAGCTGTTTTGTAATCTGGTCGAATCGGGCGAGCAGGCGGGGGTGCTTGAAACATTGCTCGATAAAATAGCGACCTATAAAGAAAAAACCGAATCGCTCAAGAAAAAAATCAAAAAAGCGTTGACCTATCCGATTGCGGTACTGGTCGTCGCGTTTGTCGTCACCGCCATTTTGCTGATTTTCGTCGTACCGGTGTTCGAAGAGTTGTTTCAGAGCTTCGGAGCCGATCTTCCCGCTTTCACGAAGATGGTTATTAGTCTTTCCGAATGGATGCAGGCATGGTGGTGGATAATGGTCGCTAGTATCGTAGCGATTGTTTATACGTTTAGTTATTTCCATAAACGATCTAGACCGTTCAATCATTTTCTGGACAGAACCTTACTGAAAATACCGGTCGTTGGGTTAATCTTGAATAAATCGGCCATCGCGCGTTTCTCCAGAACGCTGTCGACGATGTCTGCCGCTGGCGTTCCGTTAGTTGAAGCGCTGGAGTCTGTTGCGGGGGCTTGCGGAAACATCATTTACGCCGATGCCGTTTTGAAAATGCGCGAAGATGTCGCTACGGGTCAGCGTCTGCAATTTGCTATGCAGCAGACCGTTCTATTTCCGCACATGGTGATTCAAATGGTTGCAATCGGTGAGGAGTCCGGTTCGATCGATACGATGTTGAGCAAGGTTGCCGATTTTTACGAAGAAGAGGTCGACAATTTGGTAGACAATCTTAGCAGTTTGATGGAACCGTTGATCATGTCGGTGCTGGGTGTATTGGTTGGCGGCTTGATCGTCGCGATGTATCTGCCGATCTTTAAAATGGGTGCGGCAGTGGGATAAGGTTGGTTAGCAGTGAATGGTGAATGGTGAATAGTGAATAGTGAATGGGGGTTTGCCCGAGGTAGCTATCACGCTTATGGGTTTTTTTCATTTCTTCGGCGTGCTGCGGTTTTAGGCATCACGGTTAATTTCAATTGAACCATCAAATAATACTCATGCAAGGACTTGAAATATTTGCCGACTCGCCGGCTGCATTAATGGCTTTAATCGGTATTGTCGGTCTCATGGTTGGTAGTTTTCTGAACGTCGTCATTTATCGTTTGCCGATTATGATGCAAAAAAGTTGGCGCCGCGAGTGCATCGATTATTTGCAGTCCACGGGTGATATGCAATGTGCCGGTCTCGATACTGGAAGTGGGGAAGCCGATTCAAAATTTAACTTAGTCTTTCCATTGTCACGCTGTCCCCATTGCGAAACCCCGATAAAGCCTTATCAAAATATTCCGGTGCTCAGCTATTTGTTGTTGAAAGGCCGTTGCGCTCAATGCAATGCGCCGATATCCAAACGCTATCCTATTATCGAGGGCTTAACCGGTTTTTTTTCGGTTTTAATCGCCTGGCATTTCGGTTATTCGGTAGAGGCGCTGTTCGCGCTCATACTCACCTGGTCCTTGATTGCGCTGAGTGCGATCGATATTGACCATCAACTTTTACCGGATTCGATTACGTTACCTTTACTTTGGTTGGGTTTGTTCTTAAGTCTTTTCGATATCTTTATCGATACGCATTCCTCGATTATCGGTGCTATCGCCGGTTATTTATCGCTTTGGACGGTTTATCATGGTTTCAAGCTGTTGACCGGCAAAGAAGGCATGGGATACGGCGATTTCAAGCTGTTGGCAATGTTTGGGGCTTGGTTGGGTTGGCAATATATCCTGCCGATTATTTTGCTGTCATCCCTGGTCGGTGCCGTTACCGGCATTGCAATGGTTATTTTGGTAAAGCGCGACAAGAATATTCCAATTCCATTCGGTCCTTACTTGGCCGCGGCCGGGTGGATCGCTTTATTGTGGGGCGATAAAATCAATCAGGCTTATCTCAATTTTGCCGGATTATAAAGCGATGTTGAAAATCGGCCTGACCGGCGGTATCGGTTCCGGAAAAACCACCATCGCGGATTTATTCGCCGAACTGAACGTTCCGGTGATCGATGCCGACGCTATTGCCCGCGAAGTCGTCGCATTCGGTAGCCAGGCTTTGGAGCAAATTCGTCACGCGTTCGGCGAACAGGTGATTGCTGCCGACGGTAGCCTCGATAGAAGCGCGATGCGTGAGTTGATTTTTGCCGATGCCGAACAAAAACGTAAGCTGGAAGCGATTGTGCATCCGATGGTACGGCAAAGCATATTGACGCGCGTTGAATCGCTTGATGCATCTTACTGCATCATTTGCGTTCCCTTACTGGTTGAAAGCGGTATGCTCAATTTAGTCGACAGAGTTTTGGTGGTCGACTGTCCCGTTGAAACCCAAATCGAGCGCGTAACCAAAAGAGATCGTCTCGACGAAAAAATTGTTCGAGCGATTATTGCTTCTCAAGCCACACGCGAACAGCGAAAAGCCTTGGCTAACGATCTAATTGACAATGCCTCGTCCGATTCCATGCTTGCAGAACAAGTTAAAAAACTGCACAATTTGTATCTTTACTTAAGCATACGGCAGGATTTTTAATCAGTGAATTCCCCTATAGTCTACGAATTTCCACTCAATGAGCGAATCCGGATTTTAATACGGCTCGAGTTGCTTTTTAAGCAACTTGGACATTTTTTAGAAGGGAGCACCATGGCCGATAGGCGGGCGGCAATCAATATCTTGCTCGATATTCTGACGATTTTTAGCCGTAACGATCTCAAGTCGGAAATTCTTAAAGAACTTGAGCGTCATATAAAGGTGTTGAATCAATTGGCAGGCAGCGAGGGGGTCAATGCCGAAAAAGTAAATGAAATCCTCGGCGAACTTAACCAAACCAGTCATAATCTCTATGCGGCTAGCGGAAAAATCGGTTTGAAATTGATGGAAAACGATTTGTTTCAAAGTATCTCGCAGCGCAGCTCGATACCGGGCGGAACTTGCTCGTTCGATTTACCCGCTTTTCATTACTGGCTGGAACAAGACGAGACCGTTCAACAACAAGCCTTGGAGCAATGGACTAAGCCGTTTAAGGATATTCGTAAAGCGATTGATATGATTCTAGGATTTATTAGGCAAAGCAGTACGCCGACCGAAGAGGAAGCGGAAGCAGGGTTTTATCAGTCCTCGCTTGATAAAAGCCTTCCGCTGCAATTGCTCAGAATCAGTGTTGACCGAAGCATTCCTTGTTTTGCCGAGATTAGCGGCGGCAAGCACCGGTTCACGATACGTTTCATGCGTCCTGCAGCCGACGGTTCCAGGCCCACTCAAAGCCAGGAAAACGTTCCTTTTATGTTGACCTGCTGCCAATTCTAATGAACGGTAATGAAAAAACGTTGGTAGTTAAATGTCCGCAGTGCGGGTGCTCCGTTCCATGGACTGCGCAGCAGCTATTTAAGCCATTTTGCAGCGAGCGCTGCAAAATGATCGATTTGGGCGAATGGGCGGCCGAGGAGAAAAGAATTCCCGGAGATCCCGCGGTCGACGACGAGTTCTATCCGGACGATACGATTTTTCATTAATCAAGAAAAAGCATTCGCCCCTGCAAATGAAAGTTCGAGGGGAGAGAGACACTGCCATTCAGTAAAGGGAAACCCGTCATTCCGCCATGGACTGGCAGGCCTTTGAACCACATTCGAGCCTGAATGCCAGTATTAATTAAACCTTTCGTACTTCAAATTTCGGCAGCACGTAAGGAGGCATCGGGGGGGCTCGACAAAGGCTTCCCCTGCCGACGACGCCTGTCGAGCAAGCGCACCCTCTTCGGAACCGGAATTTTCGTCGCTTAGCTTTTGCATATCGAAAAATTAGATAAAGAGTCTATATCTACGAACTTTCACAGCAAATGCCATCGACTATAAGGTTCGGAATGGTTTGTCGATCGGGCCGATAAATGATTGATGAATTCCTGGAAGCGTCTTAATGCTTCATTATCGCCTTGTAAAACATGCAAGTTAGAGATAGTTTGGCGCGCGCTCGGCCAATCTTGCCGTGCTAGAGAGTCATAGAGTGCGCCGTATTGGTGGCGAATCAGAAATTCCCGAAAAATTCGGGCTTCAAGCGTTTGTCGATAGCTTAACGAACGCTTGACGGCATGTGCTGCGATGGTTGCGTGGCCTGCCTCAAGCGTTTGTAACGATAAAGCCAACCATTGCTTAGCGCGTTGCTCGCAGCTCAGGACGCGACTTAAGTCGGCTCCGCATCGCGGACAAAGGGGCGCGTCGTTCAGGCGCGCATTACAGCAAGGGCAGCGCTTCATTACGATTCGAGATAATAAATGATGTCGTTCAATTGTTCGACCGGCTCTTGGAGTGCGCCTTCATCGCCGGCTTCGATGCAGTCGGTGATGGTTTCGATCAAATTGACCATGTCTTCTTTATCCTCATCGGATACCGTGTCGAATAAGGTTTCGGCTTTTTTGATCAGCTGACGGGCCTCGGCGACGGCTTTGCTTTCTGAAACATCATCGCTTGTTTCAATCTCGTCCGAGCTAGAATCCATTTGTCCGAATAGGCTATCGATACGCCGTTTCGCGCCGGCAAGTTCTTCGGTCTCGAAACGTGAAATTGCATTGTTGATTGTGATCGATTTTTCGAGGCCGGTTGCTTTTTCCTTGGCGGAAACATGCAGCATCCCGTTTAAATCCAGGGCTAATGTCAGCGTAATGATATTGCCGGCCGGTACGTCTTGGAGGTCTTCGACCATGAACTCACCGATTTCGATGTTGTTCAGCGCGTCCGGGTCTTCGCCTTGAAAAATTCTGACGTTGACCGATTTTTGTCCGTCCTGAAAGGTCATGAAGGCCTCGGACTTTCGCGTCGGCAACACGCTATTCTTATGGATGATCGGTACAAATTGGTAGGGATAGGGTGCGCCGTCCAAAAAGCCGAGTGCGCTGGTGCCGTAGGTATAAGGTGTGACGTCGACCAGGACCGTATCGACGTCTTGTCCGGCAATCATCGCGGCTTGCGTGGCCGCGCCCATTGCCACGCATAAATCCGGGTCGACTTCGCTGTGCGGCTCGAAGCCGAATTCTTCGAACAGCCGCTCGCGAATGCACGGTGTTCGTGTCGAGCCGCCGACCAAAATAATTTCGTCGATGTCGGAAACCGTCAATTTCGCGCCTTTGAGTGCGATATGCAGGGCATCCATCGTCGCGTTGATATAATCCTCGATCATGTCTTCATAATCGCCGCGCGACAATTCCAAGGTCAGATGGATAGGCGAGCCTTCGTGTTCGAGCAGATATTCCTCTTCGATCAGAGCAAAGGGTTCGTCGGACAATACCAGCTTGGCGTTTTCGGCCGCGCGCGTGATGCGCGCCAACGCCTTGCTATGCTCGGAAATATTAATACCGTGTTGTTCCTTGATATGGTCTTGAATATGATTGACGATTTGTTGGTCGAAGTCGTCGCCGCCGAGATGGTTGTCGCCATGGCTCGATAAGACTTCGACGACGCCGGCTTGGACATTGACGACAGAAACGTCGAAGGTGCCGCCGCCCAAATCGTATACCAACATGCGTTTGGCTTCGTCTCGGCCGGCACCGTAAACCAGCGCGGCAGCGGTCGGTTCATTGATCATCCGCACCACTTCGAGACCTGCGATTTCGCCGGCTTCGTGCGTCGCTTGGCGCTGCGCATCGGAAAAATAAGCCGGTACGGTAATGACGGCTTTGCTTATCGATTGGCCGACATGCTTCTCGGCTATCGCTTTCAGACGTTTCAAGATGATTGCCGAAATTTCTTGCGGCGTATAATCAAGGCCGGCCATTATGACGTGGGTATCTTGCCCCATCAAACGCTTGATCGACTTGACGCTGCGTTCCGGGTAAATCAAGTATTGGTTGCGGGCGGTTTCGCCGACCAGTATTTCGCCGTTGTCGTCGATGCCGACCACGGACGGTAATATTTTTTTGCCGTCGTCGGTAATAATATGCACCTTGCCGTTTTCGACGATGGCGACTTCGGAGTTAGTCGTTCCGAGATCGATTCCGATAATGATTTCATTCATAGTGTTTTTGTCTAATGTTAGAGTTTATTGACTTTGACTTCGGCCAGTCTCAGTATTTGATCTTCAAATAGAAAACCCTTGCGGAGTTCCTCGAGCACGATACCGTTTTCCAGTTTCGTGTCATGGCCGACTTCCAGCGTCTTCATCGTATGAGCATCGAAAGGCTTACCGACGCAGTCGATCGAAAAAACATTTCGTCTCTGCAACAATTGTTCGAAGCGTTTTAGCGTGATTTCCTGGCCCTTTGTGAAACCGTTGATAAAACGTACGTCTTGTTTTTTCGAATGATTGAACAAGGCATCGACCGGGCGGTAATTTTGCAGTACTCGAAAGCCTTCGCTGAGTCGGTCGTAAATATCGATAATGTCGAGCAGCAGCGTGCGCTGAGACTCTCTCACTTGTTGCTTAAGACGCTCGGCGGATGCGGCCAGCTCGTCCGCCAATACATGGTTATCGGTTTTGAGAGCGGACACGGCTTCGTTGAGTGTGTCGAGCGTTGCCTTGAATTGCCGGGACTCGGCCTTGACTTCGCTTTTCAAGCCGGCTAGATCGGTGAATAAAACCGTCAAATCCGGTTGATCGACCGCCGCCAAATGCGCAAAGTCGGTTTGTTCCAAATAATGCTGTAAGGTATCGAGCAATTCGGCTGGAGGTGTTTCGGTGTTCATGATGACTTGTTTTTAATGGCGCCCGTAACGGCTTTGTCGATTGAGACGGCATTCAGTAACCTGAAAAAGTCGTCAGGATTCAGGGAACGTAGCTCGGTTTTTTGCTGGAAAGCGTGATCCAGCAAGGCATTGAAGTCGGTTTCCGGGAAATGAAATAATTCGTAATTAATGCGGCTGTCGCTGTCTTTGATCGTTTCATAGGCGTGTTGAATTTGCTGAAAGCGTTCTTGATCGCGATCGGGCGGGTTTTCCTTGACCAAGTTTAAATAAGCCTGCTTGATCTCGGCATCGTTGGCATGTTCGGAAACGCCGAGAATTTGATAAGGTGTCGTCATGTCGGTTAGTAAGGGTCAAACGGGAAAGAAAACGGTTCGTCGTCAGTGAAAAATTCGATAATTTCATCGAAACTCAAGTCGATATCGATACGCAAGGATTGAGCGGCTTCGAGCATCATGATCGCCACCAGAAAGCTGGGGTCCATCAGTAATCCGACGAGCTGGTTCGGGTCGACTCTTTCTGCGTATTTCGTCATCACATCCATCATGAGCTGTTCCGGCGATGATTTATTCATCATTTCTTCAAACTTTTTGCCGATTTTGATCATATTCCGCTTCGGCACATGATCGAACAAACCCTCGATAATGTCGGGGTCGAATCCGCTTTCGTCTTCGTCAAAACCGTCTTCGTAAAAGTCGTCTTCATCGTCGAAACCGAACGGATTTTGAAAGCCGATGGAGCGTTCAATAAAGCGTCTAATCTTGAATTCGGTCTTACTGTCTTTTTGTTCATGAGCGATTTCGATCGCGTTTTGCAGTCTTAGCGTCCAGGTAATATCGAGGCGGCTCGGATCGCCCTGGCATTCTGCAACGACTCGGTAATACGACCAGATCGGTTTTTCCCAGACGCCATCGGCCGATTTCGCGCATTGTTTCAATAAATCGAAATGATCGATCTGTTCGAGCGTTTGGCACCAAGCTAAGAGCGCCTGTTCGCCGTAATTGAGCAATTTCATCGATTTTTTGAGCGGCGCCTTGATTTTATCGAGCGCTTTGAACACTACGTCGAGCTTTTCGAGCT
Source organism: Methylotuvimicrobium buryatense (assembly GCF_005931095.1). GTDB lineage: Bacteria > Pseudomonadota > Gammaproteobacteria > Methylococcales > Methylomonadaceae > Methylotuvimicrobium > Methylotuvimicrobium buryatense. The sequence continues at coordinate 719,526 of NZ_CP035467.1, forward strand.
GTTCGCCGTAGCGCTCGACCGATTCTGTCAAGTGCAGTAGTTCCGGTTCGGATAGCTCGTAAGCTTTGACGGCCGGCAATTTTTTTGCGATGGGTGCGTAGGGGACATCCATCAAGGCCGACTCGATAAAACCTTGGAAGTGGGCGGTTGCAGCCCCCGGATTCATTGATTGTAGAGTATCGGCTATGGCTTTGAGGCCACGGTCTTTGTCTTCGGCGGCCCAAATATAAAATCCGCGAATTAAGTCCGCTTGTCTCAGTAAAGTCTTATCGATCGATAATTGCTCGGCCGCTTGGAGTTCTTTGTCGACCAGATGGAATTTTTGGGTTTTAATCAGCTTGCGTGCATGCGCTAAGTGACTTGAAAACAACAACTCTTTGGCCAACGTATTGACCGGGTCGATTTTCAACAAGTCTTGTGCGTATTTGGCGGCCTTCTTGAAGGCTTTTTTGCGCATGGCGGACTTGGCGGCGCAAACCAGCATCTCGATGTCTTTCGGAAGGTGTTTCAGGCCTTTTGCCAGCCATATCGCATGCTCTTCCGGGTCCGGTTCTTCCTGTTCGAAATAATCCAATATTTTTAGATAGCTGTCTCGGTCTTCCGGGTCGTATTGCAAGCTATCCATGAGAAATTCGACAGCCAGGCTAGGCGGAAGCTTTTGAGTCAAATGCCTGTATATCAATGCGATTTTTTTATGGCTTTCCGGTCCTTGGGTTTTTAACGCCTCAATGTAATGCAGCCAGTGATCTTCGGCTTCATCGTGGTCATGGTTTTCTTCGTGGATTAAGGCCTGAATACGCTCGCTTTCGATCGAGTCTTTCGCGGCGAAGTTTTTCAGAAAGTCTTTACGTCCGGAGGGGTAGCGTGCCAGCATGGCTTGGCAAAAGCGGCTCGCCGCTTCGTTTCCGATCAGTTCGCGGTAGCGGATGGCTAAATTGAATTGCGCTTTGTCGGTCAGATTGTTGCGTTGCTTGTCTATAGCGTCGAGCAATTCAATCTGCTTATTCGATAAATCTCTGGCCTTGGCAATCAGTCGGCGTTGGCTATCTTCGAGTTGTAGCGAGGCCTCAACGAAAGCAGATCCTTGAAACATATAGGCGGTCAAAGCATTCGCCGCCGGACGATAGGGCGAACCATCCGGAATTTTCGACAATAAGGTTTGCGCTTGTTCGATCGACGCCGGTAGGGACAGTTGCGCTTTCAGTAGGGATCGAAGGTCACGGAAGGCGGAGCGGAAGGGTAGCTTTTTCAGTAAATCGTCGATATGTTCGAGCCGGTTGCTCCGGTAAGCCTCGAGAGCGTCGCGAACCGTTTGCCAATGTAGCATTACAGCCGAGTCATGCGGTACATGCGCTTCAATACCGGGATATTCGCAAACCAATAAAAAACCCAGCCACACTGCAAGCTCGGGATGATTTTTATCCAGTTGTTCGGCATCGATTCGATCGATTCTTGCGAAAGCTTTCTCTGTGTTTTTAACCGACAACAGCCATAAAATATAAGCCTCTAAAGCTGCCAGGGGCGGTTCTGCCCATTCCGAATAGTTTTCCCACAATACGGCGGCTTCCTTCGGCATGCCTTTTTCCGCCATATTCAATGCCCTTTGCAAATAACACTCGGCTAGTTTTTTGCGCCAATCCGGATTATCGGAGTGTTTCAGCAAGTTTTTATAGATTTCGGCGGCGTTTTTATATCGTCCTGCCGAAAAGTGTGAGGAGGCGTTTTTTTCTAGACTAGCGTAGGGTGCCGCGGAAGGTGCTTTTTGCGAGGCTTTTTTCATTGAGTGGTCTGGCCGAAATGATAATGATCTGGGTTATGAAAATGCGGGTGGAAAGCTTTTGGATTCTACAATATTGCTTGTCCATGAGTCGATTAGTTTAATCGATCTCTAAACGCATTTTTATAGTTAACGGCTCATTATCATCCGGTCATGGTCAATATTCAACTTGTATACCCTTTGCTGGTCAAAATTCGGCGTCGTGGCGCCCGTCAAAGGACGCCGTGAATACGTCCATTTATGCTCTATGACAGCATCCATGTTGCCAAAGCCTTTGCCGAACACCCCGACGCCTCCATACGCTAATGCCGAAATTTGAAGTGCGATAGGTATATTAAGGCGAATAAATCATGGGTGTCTGTTTTTTGCCGCATTCAAATACCAATCGATTTCAATTCGGTATAAGCCTGTTTTAGCCAAGTTTTGACGCGTTGCCTTTCCAGTAAGCCCAAGGCATTAGGATTGTCGACGCTCTTGTTTTGAGCCGCCCAAAAACTCGAGCTGTTGGCATCGACTTTGGTCATGACCGGTGTATGCAGGCGTTTTAAGGTCATCAATTTGGCATTTAATCCCAATGCTCGTTCTTTGATGCCCGATTGTTCCAAAATAGTAAAATCTCCATCCCGAAGTTGATTCAGAACCAAGACGTAATTTAATTTGGCATCGTATTGATCCAGAAGTTTCCCTAGCAGGTCGACGCAATCCTTGCCCGAGTCCATGACATTCCAATATTGAATGGTAACGCCCAGTTCTTCGGCCAATTCGAGTACTCCGGATTCCTCTAGCCATTTAGACAAGGGATAGTGCGTTTGCGCGGCAAGATCGACGAGTATTTGCTGCCCCGGGTTTTCGGCCGCGGTTTCGATGATTTTATCGAGGCTTTCATAGTTGTCGACGATTGTAGGCGACGCATAGTCGGCATAAAAACGAAGCAAAGAACCGTGAGAGCGATCGGTATCGAAACCGATGAACGGGATTTCATGGTCGATCATATATTGCGCCAGTAATCGGGCAACGACGGATTTACCGACTCCGCCTTTTTCTCCGCCAATTAGATGTATGGTACTCATTGGTTTTCCTTTAAGTAATATGAAGTGAAATCATCCGCACGTTTTTAGGAACGAGCATGAAATAACTTCGACAAATGTGGAAAGGGGGTTCGGTGGCTCGATTGACAGGTGTCGGCGGCAGGGCAGATTTTTGCTCCTGCAAAATCTGCATTCACGCCATCCATGGCGTTTGCAGATTTTTGCTCCTCGGCAATTGCTGAGTTACATGGATGTAATGAATGCAGAAAATGCAGGAGCATTTTTCTGCCCTGCATCGCCTAAAGCGCCTACTGTTGGTGCCCTAATACACGCCATCCATGGCGTAATGCAAAATCTGCATTCATGCCATTCATGGCAATCAGATTCCGCCGTCAAGCCTACATGGACGTATTCACGGCGTCCTGTCAAGCGAGTCACCGAACCGCCACAATGCTTAATGCTTGTAGAAGTTATTTTGTGCATATTCCTTAACTTTCTAGCCTCAGCACATCGACCGAAACCGACAGGCTGTGCCTGCCGCCGCCGAATGCAATGCCCTTTAGCGGAGTGACATCGGCATAGTCGCGTCCCCACGCCAGCGTGATATGTTGATCGGCCGGGAGTTTGTTATTGGTGGGGTCCAATTCCAGCCAGCCGCTGCCCGGCACGAATACGGCAAACCAGGCATGCGATGCGTCGGCGCCGACCAATCTTTCGGTGCCCGGTGCAGGCAAAGTTTCGATGTAGCCGCTGATATAACGGGCCGCCAAACCGAGCGATCTCAAACAGCCTATCGCCAGATGCGCAAAATCTTGGCAGACGCCGCGTCGATGCCGCATGACATCGGCCAACGGCGTTGCAATCGTCGTGAAGGACGGATCGTAAGTAAAGTCTTGATAAATGCGCTCCATTAAGTCGGTCACCGCATCGATCAGCGGAGCTCCGGGCGTGAACGATTGGCGGGCGTAATCGCCTAACTCGGTTCCGGATGTCACCATGGGCGAGTCGAGCGTGTATTGCCTGGCTTCGAGTAGCGCTTCATAAGAACCGTGCCCCGTTGTTAATTGACTCTGTGCTTGCTGAGCCGGATTGGCGGACAATTTGTCCCTGGCGTCTTCCCAACTTATAGTGTTGTCTTGAAAGACTTGATTGGATTCCGTCAGCACTTCAACCTCGCTCACGGCAGTGACAGTTAATTTAGAGTGAGGTTTTTGAATCGCGAAATAAGCGATTCGATTACCGAAAAAGTCGAGCCGTTCCTGAAAGTCCGAGGGTTCCGGGTTGATATCGAAACGGCTGTCCGAACATTGCTGCCTCGGAAAATCGCGCGGCTGCAATCGGGCTTCATTCTGACAAAGCCCGACCTCATGAGCGTAATGGTAAGTCGTGATATGGGTAATGCGATATTTCACAACTCGTCCTCCAGTTGCGTCGGGTTCAATTGATGCGGCCCTTCGGCATGACTGAAATAGGCTTTTGCGATCATTTCCGAGGTACGCCACATTAACTTCGAGGTATCCGCTAGTACTTCTTCGAGAGCCGAATAGACAACGCTGTCTCCCTGACTTTTGGTCAACGCGGCGATATCGATTAGGCGTATCTTGGTAAACGCCTCGAGCACCAGCTTTTCCTCGGCACTAATGCGCACCTTGCCGCGCTCCCGAGGCAAGGCTTTGACATAGTCGTAAAGTTGATTAAGCTGATAGACCAGCGAACGAGGATGCGTTTGATCGAGCACCAGCAGCTCCAAAACCATCGGTAATTGCACGAACGACCGGTATCGTCGTTGATAAATGCTTAGGCTGTCGGTCGTCATCAATACCGCTTCCAATAATTGATATTGGGTGCTTTCCTCTTGTTTGATCACGACCGTCGCGCGCAGCAATGCAATCAATGACAAACAGCGCTCCAGGCGACGTCCGCCGTCCAACATCAACCAACCGGCTTCACGGGTCATACTTTCGCTGGTCAAGCCGGTAAATGCGACGATCGCTGAAATCAAATCGTCTAATTTACTTTGTAGAGCCCCGATTTCCAGAGGTTGATTGAATGTTCCGGCACGCCAGCAATGCCTGATGTCGTCGATACTGCGCCAAGTATCTTGCGACCATAAGTCTCGGATGCTAAAAGCAGACTGCGTAAAGGCATGAATGCTTGAAGGAATCGTACCGTGGCGCTCGGCATCTTTGACCAATGCCGTTAGTTCGGGCAATGGATTCGTCAATAATGACGGATCGCTTTTTACAAACCCCGGGTAGGTCACCGTGACATGCGTTAACGCGCGTAATAAGGTTTTGAGACAGTCGGCATCGCTGTATTCAGTGTAATCCTGAGCTTCTCGCCATCTTTGCAGCACGGTTCGGAGCAACCGCGCCGCGGCTTCGATGCGTTCCAGATTACGGCCGACCCAGTATAAATTATCTGCGGCCCGGCTCGGCAAGGGTTCGTTGATCGCCTCGACAATATGATCTCGGCGCGGTTGTAGCCAAATACTGACTTGTTGATCCGGCTGATCCGCCAGCACCCAAGTATCTTTACTGATACCGCCGGCCTGGTTCGAGACGACCAAATTATCTTTGAGGGGCGAAACCCGCGTCAAGCCGCCGGGCATGGCTTGATAACCATCCTCACTGGCGACGACGAAATTACGCAGAATCGCATTACGCGGCGCGATTTGCCCGTCTACGAAAGCCGGTACCGTTGAAAAACCGACCTGTTCCTGCCCGACATACAAGTAAGGTTTTGCCAGAATTGCGGCGCGTAATCGGCTTTTTTCCTGGGAGCTTAAGTTGGCGCCGAATACTGCGTGAATACCGGATGTACGGTCGATTTGTTTAATCACCAAGCGCCCGAGATTTTCCAGTACGAAATTACATTCCCGGCGTTGTCCGCACCACCAAGTGGCTACCGACGGCAATAGTAATTCTTGTCCTAACAAATGGCGCGACAGTCTGGGTAAAAAAGCCAATAGGGCATTGTTTTCCAAAACGCTGCTGCCCAAGGGATTGGCGACCGCGACATTACCGCGCCTGACCGCTTCCAATAGCCCGGCGACGCCCAAGCGCGAGATGGACTTTAATTCCAAGGGATCGCAAAACGAATCGTCGACGCGCCGTAAGATGACGTCGACTTGTTGCAGTCCTTGCACCGATTTTAGCCAAACCCGTCCGTCTCTGACGGTTAGGTCGTCGCCTTGCGCCAAGGTGTAACCGAGTTGCGACGATAAATAAGCGTGCTCGAAATAGGTTTCGTTGAAAGGACCCGGCGTCAACACGACGATTCTGGAATCGGCTCTGGACGTCGGCGAGCGGTTTGCTAATCCGGTTCGGAGCGCGCGGAAAAAGCCGGCAAGACGATGAACCTGCGATTCGCCGAACAAATCAGGCAGTACGCGCGTCATTACCGACCGATTTTCTAACGCGTAGCCGGCTCCCGAAGGCGCCTGAGTACGGTCGTCCAGTACCCACATGCGCCCGTCCGGTCCTCGAGCCAAGTTGGCGGAATATAGAAATAATTGTCGCTCGGTATCGGGCAAAGTTCCGACGCAGGGTCTTAGGAAACCTTCATGACCGTAAACCAGTTCGACCGGTAATAAACCTTTTTTCAGTAGGCTTTGCTCGCCGTAAATGTCTTTCAATATTAGGTTGAATAATTCGGCGCGCTGTATCAAACCTGCCTCGATCACGGCCCATTCTTCACTGCTGATCAGCAGTGGAATCGGGTCGAGCTTCCATGGCCGGCTCAGGCTTTGCGCGTCGGTATAAATGTTATACGTTACGCCGTTTTCACGCAGTAAACGCTGGGCTTCGCGGCGGCGGTGCTCCAATTCGTCACGGCCGATTTGCTCGATCGATTTCATGAAATGTTCCCAATAAGGCAGTACCTTGCCTTTATTGGCATACATTTCATCGTAGCCGGTCAGTTGTGTGGCGTAGTGCTGAGCACCGATTTCTTTTGCGAGAACGCTATTCATAGGCTAATTCGATCGAGTCGGGTCACAAAGGCTCCGTTACAGTATCCTGGAAAAAATTATTTCACCATATCGTTCATGAAGGTCTAGCCATCGTCTCGGCAAATGAAAGTTCTCTGGTGGAGAGGGTGCGGTCACTCGCCCGACAGGACGCCGTGAATACGTCCATGTAGGCTCGACGGCAGCTCCCTGCCGCCGACGCCTGTCGATCGAGCAACCGCCCCCTCTTCGGAACCGGCATTGTGTTGAATATCGAAAAACTAGATTAAGATTTCAAATCCGCGAACTTTCACAGTAAGATCATGAAGCGACATGAAAAATTACACTGTTGATCTTATAGTCTTTTTCTTCATTGTCTTCATGAGCTTCATGGTGATTATTGCTTTGTTCTTGAACACATCCAACACTCGCTATCCTAATATCGCCGTCTTAAATCGAGCGTGTACGGATATTCTTTATTAGGCTCCTCGGGCGGTGGCGCCATCGGTCTTGGCGGGTCCTTATGAGGTATGAAACTGACCCCGCTATCGGACGGCAAAATGACCGGCGGCCTTTCAATCTCGCCCGGCGTATGGCCGTAATTCCAGAAACGGGTAATCCTTCTGGCCTCGGCCTCATAGGCATTGACAGGGAAGGTCTCGTAACTGCGGCCGCCCGGGTGGGCGACATAATAAGTGCAACCGCCGACCGCGCGCCCGTTCCAAGTGTCGATGATATCGAATACCAGTGGCGTATGCGGGCTTATGGTCGGATGCAACGCCGATGGCGGCTGCCAGGCCCGGTAGCGGATTCCGGCAACGAACTCGTCTTTACGCCCGGTATTTCTGAGCGGAACATGCCTTCCGTTACAAGCCAACACATAACGCGAACCGGTCAATCCGGTTACCTTTACTTGCAATCGTTCGACCGACGAATCGACGAAACGCGCCGTGCCGGTATTGCTGACTTCCTCGCCCAGAACATGCCAAGGTTCGATCGCAAAACGCAGTTCCAAATCGATGCCTTCGACGACCGTATTGCCGTAATGCGGAAAGCGGAATTCTAAGAAGGGGTCGAACCAGTCCAATTGAAACGGGTAGCCGGCGCGTTGTAAATCGTCGACGACTTGGCGCATGTCTTCTCTGACATAATGCGGCAATAAAAAACGGTCGTGCAGTTCGGTGCCCCAGCGAACTAATTTATGCCGGTAAGGTTCGCGCCAAAACCAAGCAACGAGCGAGCGCAGCAATAAGGCTTGAACCAGCGCCATGCGCTCATGCGGAGGCATTTCGAAGGCGCGCAGTTCCAATATACCGAGACGTCCGGAAGCGCTGTCCGGCGAATACAGTTTATCGATACAAAACTCGCTTCGGTGTGTGTTGCCGGTAATATCGGTCAGCAAATGCCGCAGCAAGCGATCGATCAACCATGGCGAAGGCGCTTCGCCTTCGGGGATTTGTTGAAACGCGATCTCCAGTTCATAAAGCTTTTCATCGCGGCCTTCGTCGACACGCGGCGCTTGGCTGGTCGGACCGATGAACATACCGGAGAATAAATACGATAGCCCCGGATGATGTTGCCAATAAGTGATCAAGCTACGCAATACATCGGGCCGGCGTAGCAAAGGACTATCGGCCGGCGTTTCGCCGCCGATCGTGATGTGATTCCCGCCGCCGGTGCCGGTATGGCGCCCGTCCAGCATGAATTTTTCGGTACCCAAGCGGACTTGGCGCGCCTGATCGTACAGAATATGCGTATTGTCGGCCAATTGCTTCCAGCTTCGGGATGGATGGATATTGACTTCGATGACGCCGGGGTCGGGGGTGACCATCAAACGTTCGATTCGGTAATCGCGCGGGGGCTCATAGCCCTCGAGTACGACAGGAATCGACAATTGGTCGGCGGTCGCTTCGATTGCCGCGATCAATTCCAGGTAATGCTCGAGCATCGTCAAAGGCGGCAGAAATACATGGACCCGTCCTTCGCGAGCCTCGACGCATATTGCGGTATGAGGCACTTCTATGAGATCGATGTCCTTGTCGTCGGCAGGCGGGCTTTGTTCTTGGATTTCCGGATGGATAGCCCCGATTTGTTCAAAATGGCTATATCGCTGTGCGACTTCGCCGTAATAATCGCCCAGTTCCGGCAGCGTCTCGAACAAACTGCGTTCATGGGTTATTTCGCGTTTTTCCGGAGCGATCCACGGCAAGCTATCGAGAGGCATGCGTAGACCCATTGGCGAATTACCCGGAATCAAAAACAACTGATCGCGTTTGAATTGCCATGGACCGCTTTGCCAGGATTGTTTGCTCCAATTCCATTTAACCGGTAGCGCGAAACCGGCCGGCTGATTTAAGCCGGTATCCAATAATTTAGCCAGCGTTTTGCGTTCGACCGGATCTTTTAAGCGATACTGCAGCGGGTCGATATTGACCGGCAGCATCTCTTCTTGCCAAAGGTGATAAAAAACGTCTTCGTAGGCCGGGGAAATGTGTTTGCCCGTCAAACCTAAACGGCCGGTCAGGTGTTCGATGAATTGCCTGGCGTGCTCTGGCCCATGTCCGTAATCGATTTTGATATCGGCTAATAATTCAGGGTTGCGCCAAATCGGCGTGCCGTCCTTGCGCCAAAAGATACCGTATTGCCAACGCGGCAAAGGTTCGCCTGGGTACCATTTGCCTTGGCCGTAATGCAACATCGCGCCCGGCGCGAACACGTCGCGCAAACGCTTGGTCAAGGCTTGGGCGCGCTCGCGTTTATGCGGACCGTCCGCACGCGTATTCCATTCCGCGCCTTCCATGTCGTCGATCGACACGAAGGTCGGCTCGCCGCCCATCGTCAAGCGCACGTCGTCTTGCAGCAATTGCGCGTCGACTTGTTGGCCGAGCGCATCGATAAAATACCATTGCTCGTCGGTATAAGGCTTCGTGACACGCGGGTCTTCGTGTAGGCGCGTGACCGTATTGCTGAATTCGAATTCGACTTCGCACTTGTCGGTCGCGCCGGTGACCGGCGCCGCGCTGACCGGATCGGGCGTGCAAGCTAGCGGAATATGTCCTTCGCCGGCCAATAATCCGGAGGTCGGGTCGAGGCCGATCCATCCAGCTCCCGGGACGTAAACCTCGGCCCAAGCATGTAAGTCGGTAAAATCGTGTTCGGGTCCGGACGGCCCGTCGAGCGATTTCATGTCGGCGGTCAATTGCACCAGATAGCCGGAGACGAAGCGCGCGGCGAGTCCTAGATGCCTTAGAATCTGAACCAATAGCCAACCTGAATCGCGGCACGAACCGTTGCGTTTTTCGAGCGTTTGTTCGGGCGTTTGAATGCCGGGTTCCATGCGAATGTTATAGCTGACATCCTTGAAGACCTTGCGATTTAAATCGACCAAAAAATCGTTGATGTTACGTGGCGTCAAATCAAAATCGGCCACCCATTGTTTTAATAAAGGGCCGTCTTCGGTCACTTCCAAAAAAGGCGTCAGTTCCCGGGCCAATTGTTTATCGTATTGAAAAGGAAATTTTTGCGCATATTCCTCGACAAAAAAATCGAATGGGTTAATAACCGTCATGTCGGCGATTACTTCCACTTCAACTTTGAGCGACCGTGTTTTTTTCGGAAACACGACCCTAGCCAGAATATTTCCGAACGGGTCCTGCTGCCAATTGATGAAATGATCTTCGGGCTCGATACGCAGCGAATAACCCTTGATGGGAGTTCTCGAATGCACTGCCGGTCTCAGGCGAAACACATGGGGCGACAACGAGACGGCGCGGTCGAAGAGATAAGCGGTTTTGTGACTGATGGCCACGCGAATTGTCATGATATTATCCTATAAAGCCTATTCGATTGAGCCGATTTCCGGGTATAGCGAAAAACGAAACGAGCAGCGGCGAATACTTTTCGGGCGTATGATGCTAAATCAAAACGGGTAATGCGCTGAAACGGTTCGCTCTATTTTGGTGCCTGCGCACAAAGATGGAGCGAGTTAATGACTTTCGGATTAGCGCGATATCATAGTGCTTTTGATATCTCCGTTTATTTTCGATCATTTTGGCATGCGATAAATCATCATACGACTGCTGTAACAACAGTGATGCAATTTCCACGCCTGAATCGGCATAAATTGATTCGGTGTGTAATTTCGGACTTGTGCCGGGCTAAAACCAGCTTTAACAAATGTAGTGCCTACCCACTCCTTGTGTCAGGACTGGTATTAATCTCGCGGTTACAAAAGAAGCGCGTTGAATGGTTGTATGTCTCAGAGGTTGATGAGCGCATTTTCAGAGGTGATTTTAGGTCCGCTGTGCGTAACTGATGACGGAAAAGACAAAACATGAGAGCACGTTAAGCTACGGGTGGGTTTTCTGCGGTGCACACAGTGTAACCTACAGTCTTCAAGTTTAGAGATTGGTGGTGTAGTGTTTACTTCAAATATAAACGCGAACGTAGCCAATTTAAGGGTCACATTCACCCTTAGATGTGAACGGTTCAGAGCAATTCGCGCGTGTTGTTCCGAACCGGTCACAAGATGTGTTGATAGAGATTATTTTTTGTCTTCTTCCTCAGTCGGTGTTTCGACGGTAGCGGGTTCTTCCTGGACTGGGACAGCTTTTTCCGGTTCGGCGATCGGTTCTTTTGTTTCGGCTGCGGGCTGCTGCGAAGATGCTTCGACTTCCGGTTCGGATGTTTTTTCTTCGGGAGTCGGTTCCGGTTCCTCTGGCACTTTCAAGGACTCGACAAAATCGATAAACCAATGATGCGATTTCATGTTATCGAGATCGGAATCGGCGAGAATGTCGTCGACCGACGGCAAACTGCCGTGGTCGCGTGAATCTTCCAGTGCGCTCAAACACGCTTCTTGGTCGTTGCGTAGCGCATGAATACAAGCCAGATTATAGGATGCCGAGCCCGATTGTATCCGGTTCGCTTCCTGAAACAACGCTAATGCATTGTCGTACAGGGAGTCTTTCGGCGCTGCGCCTTTTAGCCGCGCCAAGTCCATATAGACGACGCCGCCGTCGATTGCCGCGCCCAATGAATCGGCATTGATCATGCGGCAAAATGAAAATTTTTCGATAGCATCCTGGTAAAGTTTGACTGCTTCGTCGCCGGATTTCGTTTTGGCTTGATGCAACAGCGCAAAGCCCCAGTTGTATAAGGTTTCGGTAAACAGTAGATCCTTATCGATTACCTCGCTAAAACCTTTATAAGCGCTGTCGAAATGATGGTCCGCCTCAGCGCCTTCTCTTTTTCGGGCTTTATTGACATGACTGATAGCCGCTTTTAATTTGGATTTACGAAAAAAAGATCCGATCATAAAAATATCCTCGCTATGTTTGTGCGTTCGCAATCTAAAAACCGGTAGGTTAAGCGGGCGACGCTTCGTTATAAATGGTATAGAATAACAGCTTGATTTTTCGACTACATCATTAATTTATACTCATCGTAGATGAAAATTCGGCCTCGGGGTGCCCGTCAAAGGACGCCGTGAATACGTCCATGTAGGCTCTATGCCAGCTCCATGCTGGCAAAGCCTTTACCGAGCACCCCGAGGCCTCCTCCGGCACTGCCGAAATTTGAAGTGCGAAAGGTATATCGCGATTGCGATTAATTCAATTCTATCTTGAATATTCGATCTTATGACAGCTACGCTAACAACTGCCGAACACGAACTTGCCAAAGCTAAACTTAATCTCGAGACCTCGCAAATCCCCTGGAGAGAGTTGCAGCGTTTTTTCGCATCGGGTTTGGCGATTCACGTCTCAGAAGGCTTGGATTTGGTCGAGGCAGCCTATCAAATAGCCTCAGACAATAAAGACCAGGTAGAGCAGTGGTTAAATTCGCGGCAAGTCGGACAGGTCTCCGATCAACAAGCCTTAACGTGGTACCAAGCAAATACGGAAGTTTGGGCTGTCGTCGTCAAGCCCTGGATATTGGTTCAAGAGTAATTCGTAATGCGCCTCGCCTTGATCGGGTCTCAGGTACAGTTATATCCTAAAAAAGCATTTCACCATCAAGATCATGAAGAATAATAGGTTTAATTCAATAACTTGTCATTCGTTTGTGTACTACTTTCGCTCACCCGAAAAGTTAGCAGGAATGTTTCGGTAATCTTTTGAAATACTTCGTTAACTTCATGTGCTTCATGGTTGAACTGCCGAATTTAGGTTTATATCTTTGCCGTCTGTATCCTTCATTAACCAACGGGTTTTGGGTGCTTATTCCTGCTTAACAAGACCGAGTTATAAAGATTCTGAAAAACCAAATAGCAAACCGGGCCTAAGACTGCAAGCGGGGAAACGTATTCCAGAGCGATCCAGGACATAAACATCGTATTCTTTTGGCCTAACGACTGGCTGCCTTCCACGGCGTAATTTACGCCGCCTACATAATGGCCTATCAAAAAATTGAATCCGCATGTAAGCAGGGAAATAAGAGCAATCTTTCCGAGCATCAGAGATGGAACGTGATGGCTGTACAAATATTCGGAAGCCTTTGCCGTGGCAAGGTAGATAACCAATAGCCAAATCAAAAACGGTAGCTTGTTAATCTTTGTGAGTTTATTCGCCAACTGAATGCGATACGCTCTAATGAGTTGGGCTAAAACCAACGGTATGCCGACGACCGTCATTGTCGCCAGCAACATGTTGCCGGGGTTAATGTTACGTTCTCCGGGATGAATAAAATCCAGGATAAACGGTAACGACAGTGCGGCTAATAAATTTGTCGTGACCACGGCGGTAATTACATAAGTCACATTTTTGTTCAGCAATCGAATTACCATGGGCGCTGCCGTCGCGGTCGGCGTGGCGATCAGCAAAAAAGCGATCGTTGCCAGATCCCTGTCCAAGCTCTTTATTAGCCAATACGCGGCAATACTCGTCCCGGCCATGACTAAGCATAGTTTCATCGCATGGCTATAGACGGCCGCGTCCCTTGGTACGGTAGCTTTCAGCAATGGAAAGAACAACATGATCATCAAAAGATACTTGATTAAAAATGAGAATTCATGCCCTCGGTTAAAGATAAAACCGGTAGCAATCGCGCCAACTAGATAAAGTGAATTTTTATTCATCGATTATGACATTTCAGACTGAGCCATTGCCGAACTTGTTTGTTTCCGCTTATTTTCGGGCTATAGGAGGATAAGCCGGCAAGACCAATAGTCCTGCCAGCAGCACGGCGATTGCCGAGCCAATAAAAAGACCGAAGCTGTCGACTCCGGCATCGATCAACAAGCCGAACAGCCAAGGCGATACGGAAGAGGCGAGAACCATCAGCGACATCATCATCGAGCGAATCGTACCTTGCTTGGCGGTGCTGTACACTTCGGACCAAAGCGCACTGATGACGGTATTCATCATGCCGATCGAAATGCCCAGAAAGCTCATGAATAATGGTGCTACCCATAGTCCGTCAAGACACGCCAAGCTAATTAACGATAGAAACAGCGGTAGCATAATATAGGGCAGCAAACGTTTTGCACTGAAACTATCGACCAAGAGGCCCGACAGCATCGAGCTTAGCCAATGCAATATACCGTAAGCCACGAAGCTGCCGGCCAGCCAGGAAGGACTCCAGCCTTTTTGTGCCAAAATGAAGCCCTGTTGGATAAAAATACCGGTGAGCATGAAAGGCCCCGACAATACTGCCGGCAAGGTCGACCAAAACCGCCAGTCCTTGAGTACCTCAAGCCGGCCGGCAGATTTGCCGGGACTTGAATGATCGGCGGATATTTGCTCTTCCTTGGAACTTGTCTTCGAACAGCGCAAAAACCAATAGGTCAACGGCAAATATAGCAGTGGAATGCTCAGCGCCCATATCAGCCAGCTTTGCCGCCAGCCGAAAAGTGCAATCAATGACACCGCAAGCGCAGGCATGATGACTTCTCCTGCCGGAACGCCGCTCAGCGCGATACTGATGGCCTTGCCTCTATTTTCATTGAACGAACGAGCCATTGCCGTTTGCGCAGTCAAGGGCATCAAGCCCTGTCCGGACAGGCGTATTAGAAAAAAACCGACCGCCAACGCCGGTACCGAATCGGCGAAGGACAGTGACACGCAGGCCGCCATCAGCGTAACGGCAATTAGCGCCGCGACGAAACCGATACGCCATTTGTCCAACAAGCCGCCCAATAGCATGATGCATGCACCGCTCGCGACCGTGGCCAAGGCATAAATTCCGCCGTAGCGGGATGCCGAAAGGCTCAGTGTTTGCTGGATATCGGCGCCGTACCAACTCAAAAAAAACGACTGTCCGAGATTCCCCCAAAAGACCGTGAAAAACCCGAACCCCAAAAGAGGCCATTGCCGCCCGATAAACGGTAAGTATCCTGCCACTGTTATCCTCGTCGCCGACTGAATCGAAGCGCGCATTTTACCAGAAGGAGAACAATGAGACTTCCGAGCGGAAGGGCGCGATAGTTCGATTGGCCTCCAACTTAAGCCGGAACAATTAACCTAAATTCGGCAGTTTAACCATGAAGTATACCTTTCGCACTTCAAATTTCGGTAGCGCCTGAGGAGGCGCCGGGGTGTGCGATCCCTTATCTACTCCCTTTTGATCGAAAAACCGTCTAAGAGTAAAAGGTATGGGGTGTGGCCAGCGAGGATGTCGGCAGCAGGGCAGATTTTGCTCCATGCAAAATCCGAATTCACGCCAATCCCTGGCGTTCGATCGCTACCGTCAAGTCCCCGATGGATGGGTTTACGGTATTCCTCGACAGGCATACCCCACACCCTAAAA
Organism: Methylotuvimicrobium buryatense; assembly: GCF_005931095.1. GTDB lineage: Bacteria > Pseudomonadota > Gammaproteobacteria > Methylococcales > Methylomonadaceae > Methylotuvimicrobium > Methylotuvimicrobium buryatense. The sequence continues at coordinate 735,025 of NZ_CP035467.1, forward strand.
TCGGCGAAACTGCTCAAACTGGGAATTGTTGCTACGATGGGTATAGCAAACGGCAGTCACGCAACCGATTGCAGATCGATGTCGTTGCGGCCGTTTTCTTTGACACGATAAAGGGCAGCGTCGGCGGCCTTGATCAAGGACTCGGGCGGACATTTGTGAAACGGAGTCGCGGTTGCGATACCGATGCTGACCGTGACGAACCCGGTAGCCTCGGAGCCTAGATGCGGAATTTGCAAGTCGGCTACCGCCTGCTGTATCAGCTTGCCGACTTGCAGCGCGCCCGGTGCGCCGGTACGAGGCATGACCACGGCAAATTCTTCGCCGCCGTAGCGCGCCGCCAGATCGGTCGGCCTGCGCAATGCGCCGGCAATCGCCTGAGCGACTTTAATTAAACATTCGTCTCCGGCCTGATGACCGTAACGGTCGTTGAAAAGCTTGAAATGATCGATGTCGCATAAAATCAGCGCCAGCGGTGCATTGTCACGTTCCAGACGCCGGCATTCTTGGGCGAGATAGTCGTCGAAACAGCGTCGGTTGGCGATTTGGGTCAAGCTATCCATGGTCGCCAGGCGCTGTAATTCCTCGTTGGCTTTCTGTAAATCGGCTTCGGCAAGTCGGCGCACGCGGTTTTCATTCAACAAGCGTTCGTTGAGCGCTTCGATCGTGGCGTTACGTGCTTCCAATTCGCTGTTTTTTTCTTTCAGCGCCGCTTTCTGCTTTTCGATATGCTTGGTGCGTTCGGAGACCTTGTCTTCGAGCAAGCGATAGCCCTGAGCGTTATCGATCGAAATCGCGATCTGGCCGCTCAAATGCCTTAACAAAAAAACATGCTCCTCGGTAAAAACGGCGTCCGCCGCATTGTTTTCCAGATAGAGTACGCCTTGCAGTTCGCCGCTCAGCAACAATGGCGTGCATAGCAGGGAACGTACGCGGCGCTCGATGATCACCTTGTCCCGCCCGTAGACTGGACTTTTCCCGGCATTATCCAAGATGACCGTTTCCCGGCTGCGCGAGACATAATTGATCGCCGTTTGCGGCAAGTCGCTTGCTAATGCCAGCGGCAAGCGTTGCATCAACTCGATGTCCTTCGAATCGATCCGTGCTTCGGCCTGAACGAAGAGCCCGCCGCTTTCCTGCAACAACAAAACGCCGCGTTGCGCGCCGGCGTTTTCGATCACAATGTTCATCAAGGTTTGCAATAAATCCGGCAAGCGCCGTTCAGCCGCGATCGTCTCGGCGGCCTTGAGCAATGTTTCGAGATCCCAGCGATGTCCGATGTCATGCGGCGGCGATCCGGCTCGGTTTGCCAGGGTCAAGCCATAGCGCTCGTTGAAGTGCGGCAAATAGCCGGTCGCGCCCCAGCGCCGGTAACAATAAGCCGCCTCTTCGAAATGAAACCGGGCCAGCCGCTCCTGCCCCTGTTCTCGATAAAGGCGCCCGGCCAATTCATTCGCAAGGCCCTCCAAATGCAATTGTCCGTTGAGTTCGGCGTCGGAGGCAGCCTGTTGACAGGCCAATGCCGCCGGTGCCGGTTTCCGTTGCAGGCGGTAAATTTCAGCCTGTAGCATAAAAAGACGGCTCTGGAAATTTTGCGGGCAGCGCCGCGCCCAGCGCCTAAAGTTTTTCTCGGTGCGCCGGATGATCCACAAGGTACGGAAACGTTCGATGCGAGGCATCGCGGGATAACGTTTGGCGAGAATCAATGCTGTATAGAAATGGTGTTCCGCTGCATGCAGCATGCCGGCCGAATCTTTCAGATAGGCCGATGAGTCGCGGCTCGTGCCCATGGCTCGCTCGTCATCGCCCCACAGATACAAACTCTGCATTTTGTTGACGTAATAATAATGCGCAAAATGCCGCGAACCGTAATCGGCCCAGGGCAAACGCATTAAAAATACTGTTAAAACATAGAGTTTAGAGGTATCGTATCGGAATTTTGCGTATGTTACCAACGGACTGCAGTTTAATTAAGCACTTTTCCAACGTGACTGATCCCCGAATTGAACGTAAGAAACTTCATCAGTTGATGGATATCATTGTACTCACTGTTTGCGCCTCGTTAAGCGGTGCTGAGGGTTGGGAAGCCATTGAAGAGTTTGGCCATAATAAATTAGATTGGTTAAGGCAGTTTGTACCGTTAAAGAATGGCATTCCATCGCATGATTGCTTGGCGTATGTCATTTCTCGATTGTCACCGAAAGAATTTCAACGTTGCTTTATAGATTGGGTGAACGCCATTCGCGAAGTGATACCCGATGAAGTGATTGCGATAGATGGCAAAACCGCACGCCGTTCGCATGACCGCAAACGCGGCCAAAATCCGTTGCACATGGTCAGCGCCTGGGGTTGTGCGAATGGATTAGTGCTCGGCCAAGAAGCGACCGAAGAAAAGTCGAATGAAATTACCGCAATCCCGAAGCTATTGGCTTTGCTAGAACTTAAAGGTTGTATTGTGACCATTGATGCCATGGGCTGCCAGCGCACGATTGCTGAGCAAATCGTCGATCAAGGCGGTGATTACTGTTTGGGCCTGAAAGGCAATCAAGGCGAATTGCATGAAGCCGTCGAGGATTTTTTCAACACGGCCAAGCAAGCGAATTTTAACCACGTCGAATACGCTTATCACGAAGAAATCGACAACGACCATGGGCGTTTAGAAACCCGCCGTTATTGGATTACCGAGGAGCTTTGTACGCTCCCGAAAACGGAGCTCTGGAAAGAATTACGCAGCATTGGCTTCGTGGAGCGCGAATGCCACATCGGCGATAAAGTAACAATCGAGCAGCGTTGTTTCATTAACAGCATTAAAGCCGATGCGCAGCTATTTGCGCGGGCTGTGCGCCATCACTGGGGTATTGAAAACCAATTGCACTGGCGCTTAGACGTGGTCTTTCGAGAAGATGACAACCGAATTCGAAAAGGTAATGCCGCTGCGATTATGACCACCATCCGGCATATCTGTGTCAATCTGTTCCAGCAAGAGGAATCTAAACTCAGCATGAAAAAGAAAAGACTCAAAGCCGCCTGGAACGATCGCTACCGCGCTAAATTGCTGTTAGGAAAGTAATTTTAATGCGTTTGCCCTGGTAATCGGCCAACGCTTCGACGAAGGCCGTTTCGTCGAAATCGGCAGAACCGAACGATGTCGGCGCATCGGTATCGCCGCGCAAGTTTCGTATCGCTTGGCGTATGCCTTCAATGACGCCCGAATGCTCGCGGCCGTCGATGCGTTTCAGTATCGCCAGAAGCCGTTCGCTTTCCTGCCAAATTACATCGAGCGGCACGCCTCGCATCAGTTGGCTTTGTATCAATCCGCAACAGGCGCAGCCGCTGTGAAACCAATCGCCGCTTTCCAGACCTGCGTCGAGTGCGGTGTGCCAATAGGTTTCGGTGTCGACGGCGGGGTGAGTCCATGAATTCGCGAAATAACCGTATACGAAATTGACTTCGGCCTTCTGCCGCTGATTGGCATATTTATCCAGCAAGCTCAACGACAGACGTCCATAATCGTAACCTGCTTGATGATTGCCTAACACGCCGCCCAGAAAAATCACGCCGAATACCATGTAGCCGATCACGGCCTCGGCATTGTTGCCGTGCTTCAGGCATCGATGGACCTGTTTCACCGAAATCGCGGCGCATAATTCCGGCCTTATTTGATAGGCGACCTTCAATGTAGCCGACAGCAGGCGTATCGCGATGTCCATTCTCGCATCGGCGACTGCCGGCAAATCGAGCAAATCGTCGGTCGTGAACTTTCGTAAACGGAACTTCAACGCCAGGAACTCAGCCAGAAAACTCAAGCGATTGAAGCGCTTCGGTAGATCGATTCCGAACAATGCGGCCGCTTGTCGGCCGACTCGATACGCGCGGTCGAATCGGCCTAGATCGGCATAGAATTGAATCATCAATTCGAAAATGCGCGCTTTTTCGAGTTCGGAGCGAGACAGTGTGACGGCCTGTTCGAAAAGCCGTTCGGCCTGTTTGTGATGACCGCATAGATGTTCGCATTCGGCGCGTTGCCAAAGCACCGACGCTAAACCGCCGAAACTCGGTAGTCGATCGGCAAGCAATTCCGAGGCATGGCGCAGATAGGGTAAGGCTTGTTCGAATGCGCCGCGATGCTTGGTCCACAGTCCCAATTTAAAATTATCGGCACCGAGCCGGCTTCTTTCGCCGGCGTCGTCGATCAACGGTAGAGTCGCATTGAGATGGTCGACCGCCTGAGACAGTAAAGACCTGTCATGCCCCATTCTGGCTTGATCGACCCAAAAACGGCCGATTTTCAATCGATTGCCGAGCAATTCGTGTTCCGAGCATAACGAATGGACGGCTTGCTGCACTCGATCATGCGAAAAAAAATAGCGCGCCTTGTTTTTTTCTGCCATGTCGGACTGCTTGAGCAGCAAGCCCAACGTTTCGGCTGCGGCCAAATTTTTATACGGCAAGGTGTTTTCGCCGAACACGGTTACAATCGTGTCGGGATCTACCGCACAGCCGATGCAGGCGACGATTTTCAACAATTCACGCACCGGCTTGTCGAGTTTGCCGACCCGCTTCGTCATGAAGTCGACGACATTGTCGCTGATGGCGGCCGCGCAAAGCCTTTCGCGATCGAAGCGCCATTGGCCGGTTCCGGCATCATAGTGCAAGACGTTGTTTCGCTGAAGCTCGCGCAGATATTGTAGGAAAAAGAAGGGATTGCCCTGCGTCTTGAGATGGATCGAAGCGCATAACTCGTCGGCCGTCTTCTTTTCGAGCCTGATTGAATCTATCATCATCGCGGTCAGGGCCGGCATCGGCAAGGCATTCAACTCGATCGTTTCGACCCGGCCGCCTTCGTCGCGAAATTTGTTTTCAAGCGCAATCACTCTATCGCCCGGATTGACTTCATCGCCGCGGTACGCCGCTATCAACAACAGGTGCTCTAGGCCCGACAACATCGCCGCCAACCACTCGAACAACGCCGGATCGGCCCACTGCAGGTCATCGAGAAATACGCACAGAGGCCGGTTCGGCCGGCAAAAGATCTGTACGAAGCGTAACCACAGCCGCAATGAACGAACCTTGTTTTCGGCTGCCGGCAATTCGGCAAGCGCCGGTTGCGCCCCCAACAACAGCTCGAGTTCCGGAATCAACTCGATGACGGCTGCCGCTTCGTCTCCCAGTTGCTCGAATAGGCGATGCCGCCAGATCGCCAACGCTTCGTCTTCTTCGCCCAATATTTGCTTAAGTAAAAGACTAAATGCGTCATGAAACAAGCGCGCCGGCGGATTATTTTGAAATTGGTCGCATTTGGCGGAGATGAAATAGCAATCGGCCGGCAGACTTTGTTGGTTGAATGACTCGATCAAGCGCGATTTACCGACGCCCGAGGGGCCCGTCACCAGGCAGAGAACGGCCTTGTCATGCCGTGCCTGAGTCAAGGCGGCTTCCAATTGCCCCAACTCGGCTTCGCGTCCATAGAGTTGCCGCGGGTTCCGAAAAACGGAAGGCATGGTTCTTTCCATGCTCTGGCCTTTGCACAACGCTTGTCGGCAGAGCGAAAGATCCGACAACAACTCGTCCGCTCTTTGATAACGCTCTTCAGGGTCTTTAGCGAGCATTCCGATGACGATACGCGCCAGGTCATCAGGCAAGTCAGGACAAAATTCCCTAGGATCGGGGACCTCATGGGCGATATGGCGGTGAATCGCGCCGATCGAGTCCGGCGACATAAACGGTTTGCGGCCGGTAAACAATTCAAATACGATCGTTCCGAGCCCATAGATGTCGGCTCTACCGTCGATGCCGCGATTCATCCGACCGCTTTGTTCGGGGGCCAAATAATCGATCTCACGCTCGCTCGGATAGGGCGCCTCCGGTTCAGCACGGGTTTGTAAGGCGCATGCGGCTCGACCGAAGCCGAGCAATTTCAACTGCATTTGTTTCGGGTCGACCAAAATATTGGTGGGGTTTAAGTTGCCGTGAACGACTCCGTGCCGATGTATCGCGGCGATCGACTCAATGAGTTCGAAAATCAAGCCAAATGCTTCCTGAACCGGTAATGCCAGGCCGGCCGCATATTCCCGTAATGTGCACCCATTAAAGTATTCGCGCACCAAAATCAAGCGCCGGCCGTGATTCAACAAGTCCAGGCCCTCGATAACGGCCGGCATCGCCACGCGCTTCAGCATGCCGAATTCACTGCGAAAGCATGCCAGCATCGTGTCGCTCGGATGACTCTCCTCCAGATATTTAAGCGTCACTTCCTTGCGATCTTGCACGCGCACGGCGTGATACAGCCGATACCAGCCTCTATCGGATAGACATTCTTTTATTAGATACTCGTCTATTTGCAACAAAGTTTTACACCGAAACTTGAAATAGAAGAACAGATTAGCAGAATCCGGTTGGTGATAAGAAGACTTTCGAGTCGTAAGGAATATAATTTGCTTGATTCATCCCAAAAATAAAATCGTCTGATTGCATGGCTTTAAGTTAAAGTAAAAAGCAGGTCCCAAGTAATTATTCACAACCCCCCTATTGTTCCCACGCTCCGGCGTGGGAATGAAGACCGAGACGCTCTAGCGTCTTGTGTCACTGCAGAGCTACTCAGGCGTTCCAACGCAGAGCGTGAGAACGTTAATTGCCGGGGGGCTAAATAGTTACGATCCAAAAGATTGTGTTCGTTACACGGAAAAAATTCATGAAGAACAAATTGCAAATTGAAAAATTGGATGCCTATTTCGACGAAGTGCGAGATATCATTTTAAATAGACAAGACTGGATCAGCGGCTTACTGCCGGCTAGTACCGCAAACAACGTTCACGGTAATTACAACGACGCCTGGGTTCGCGATAACGTTTATAGCATCCTTGCTCCTTGGGGTTTGGCTTTAGCTTATCGAAAATCCGGCGAACCGAACGGTAAGGCATATTTGCTTGAACAAAGCGTGGTTAAGCTAATGCGCGGGCTGTTAGTAGCAATGATGCGCCAAGCCCATAAAGTCGAAATGTTTAAACAAACGCAAGATCCGCTCGATGCGCTGCATGCCAAGTACGATCTAAAAACCGGCGAAGTGGTGGTCGGCGACAGCGAATGGGGGCATTTGCAGTTGGATGCCACGTCGTTATTTTTGTTGATGCTGGCGCAAATGACTGCATCGGGGCTGCGCATCGTATTTACGATCGACGAAGTCAATTTCGTGCAGAATTTGGTGCACTACATCAGCCGGGCTTACCGGACTCCCGATTATGGTATTTGGGAACGCGGCAACAAAATTAATCGGGGCATCGCCGAGTTGAACGCTAGCTCGATCGGCATGGCCAAGGCCGCGCTTGAGGCGATGTCCGGCTTCAATTTGTTTGGCCCCATGGGAGGGCAAAACTCGGTCATTCATGTGATCAGCGATGATATCGCCCGCACCCGTAACGCACTGGAGTCTTTGCTGCCCAGGGAGTCGTTATCCAAGGAAGTGGATGCGGCGGTATTGAGCATTACCGGTTTTCCGGCTTTCGCGGTCGACAATCAGGAATTGAAAAACCGTACCGAGGCCTTGATCCGTGAAAAACTTGAGGGCCGATACGGCTGTAAGCGTTTTTTGCTGGACGGCCACCAAACCGAACTGGAAGACCCGAGCCGCCTGCATTACGAGCCGCATGAATTAAAGCAATTTATGGACATCGAATGCGAGTGGCCGTTGTTTTTTTGTTACCTGCTGCTGAATAATTTGTATGCGGGCAATAATAACGAGGCGGCGCAATACAGGGCTAAGCTGGATGCGCTCCTAGTCGAACAAAACGGGCGGCAATTATTGCCCGAACTGTATATCGTACCGAAAGAGGCAATCGACGCCGAAAAAGCGAATCCTAATAGTCAAGACAGGGTTCCGAACGAAAACATTCCATTGGTTTGGGCGCAAGGTTTGTTCATTCTTGGAAACCTGATAGAAGACGGGTTATTAGCGATCGACGACATCGACCCGCTCGGTCGGCATAATATTCGCGAGAAAACCTGCGATTGCACCTTGCAGGTTGCGGTGATTGCCGAGGATGAAACGATTCAAGCCGATTTGAAGGCATGGGGAATCGACACCCAAACGCTGGCGGAAATTTCGCCTATCCAAATTCGCGACGCGAGCGAATTGGCTGCAGCCTATACGAATATCGGACGCAATGATAATCATGGTTTAACCGGAAGACCGCTACGGCAATTAAGAACCCTGGCGACATCCAGAATTTATTTGATGGCCAACGAACGGTTGGTGTTTTTACCTCAATTGTTGAATCAAAAGGGTTTTTACTTAGCCATGGACAACCGTTTACTGATTCAGCGCTTACGCTCGGAGTTGTCTTACATTCATAAAAATTGGGACGGCACAACGGGTGATCCGTTATTTGTGTTGGTTGTTAAATATAATATGCTCAGCGATGACGATCGTGATGTGTTGATCGAGTTTATTCAAGAGTTGCAAAGCGGGCAAATCAACAGCACGCCCATTAAATTCGGCGAGCTATCGAAATTGGCCGAAAGCTCAAGTTATGAAAAGATCGATTATTTACACGATTTCAAGTTTTCAGAGGCCTCTTGGGACAAGCCGCAACGGCCTTGTTTTCTGATTTTGCCGATCGATACCGAACCGCCGGAGCCTTTGAATATTTTTGTTACGATCACTTGGGAAATCAGTGACGATGAAGCGTTGATCGAACAATTGACCGCGAGCGCCAATCTCTATGCACAATTGGAAGCGCTTGTGTTACTGGCTGGGCGTCATGGTTTGGATTACGACACCGGGCTTAAGGATGCCGACGGCAATCCATGCCGGATTCGCGGCTTGCTCGAAGAGGTCTATATCCGCGCGGGCGATCTTGCGGTTTGGGATATCATTCGTCGTAGCGCGGGCTTACTAGGTAAATACGATATCGATCTCGAGCAGGCGGCTACCGAAATTTTGGTGCATCAGCATCAATTAACGGTAGGTCGGGCCTACAGCGGTAAGGCGACTTTGAAGCGCCCGGCCGACTCGTCGGAGATTCTGGAGATTATCCGTACTTATAATGATACTCACGACGCTAGTGAGCACATCATCATTCAGGAGTTAATACTGTATCTCGGTATGCTGATCAAGTACCAGCCGGAGCTATTTGCCGATATGCATACGATTCGTGTCGGGCATATTTTGCAGTTGATTTTGGTGCGCCAAAAAAAGGACTCGAACTGTACCTTGGATCAGGCTTATAACGAAGTCTTGACCTTGCCGCCTTATCAGTTGTTGCAAAAAGTCCGTGAGACTCTCGAGGATTTCACCAATACGCAATATCAATTCGAGCGAGTCGAAACGCTAAATTATGTCGGTCAATGTCAGGAATTGACTTGCGCACGCTTTTCGCCAAAAATGGACCCTGAATATTTCGGCGAAGCCGAAGACTGGTATAACTGGCGCGAACGTCGGGGTAGTCTAGGTCGGGAAAGCGAAAGTTTTTTTACGGGTGTTTGGGATATTTTGCATCACTGTCAAGGCTTGATGATCGGTGATAAACTCAGCAGCAAGAGACGGTTGGATAGCGAAACGACGTTAGCGCAAATGACGTCGGGCGAACAAAGCTTCAAATTACATGTCAATCATTTGCTAAATAAGATTCAGGCACCGGTCTACCGGCAGTTGACCGTCGAAGCCCTAAACGCAATGGCTTTCGTGTTTCGCGACAATCCGTCGATTAGAATCGAAGATACCCTGGTGACCGATATTATCATCGGTCACGCGGTCAGACTTTGTTGGCTCAAGCTTCATCCGGAAGCTAAGGATAATTACAAAGAGGTCGTTTCGCTCGCTTGGCAGGCGTTTTATCAGCTGCCTCCGCATCAAGTCGCTAACGGCATGCTCGATGCGTTGATTTATCTACTTGAAAATAATAATCAAACAAAACAAGGAGATTCACAATGATTCTGGCAGGCGATATCGGAGGGACCAAAACGACCTTGGCATTATTGAGCAAGAATGAACACGGCTTGATTACGTTGCAACAAGAACAAACCTTCAGCAGCGTTGAATTTCCAGAGTTCGATGAGGTATTAGATAAATTCTTACCGGCGGGCGTGAAGGTCGATTCGGCCTGTTTCGGCGTCGCAGGGCCTGTTATCGAGCAGCGCTGCGAGCCGACCAATCTGCCCTGGCAACTCGATGCTAAGGCACTGAAAAAAACCTTACGCACCGATCGAGTACGCTTATTAAACGATTTGGAAGCGATGGCGCTCGGCATGCTGTGTCTGGACGAAAAAGATTGGGTGGAATTGAACCCTAACGCCAAATCGCAAGCCGGAAATATGGCCGTGATTGCAGCGGGAACAGGTCTCGGTGAAGCAATATTGTATTGGGACGGAGCGCGCCATCATCCGATAGCGACCGAGGGCGGTCATTGCGACTTTGCCGCGCAAACCGTTCAGCAAGATCAGCTATCGAACTTTTTGAGAAAAAAATATAACGGGCATGTGAGTTTCGAACGGCTCGTTTCAGGCATGGGGTTCGGCAATATTTATGACTTTTTGGTCGAAAACCGTTTCGCTCCTGCTTGTCCAGCGGTTCCTGACTGTGCTTATCCGAGTGTCTACGGCTGCGATCGTAATGCGATTATTTCAAGATTAGGCATCAACGGCGAAGATCCCTTATGTACCGAAACCATCCGGATTTTTATAGAGCTTTACGGTGCCGAAGCCGGTAATCTGGCCTTGAAGTCATTCGCGACCGGCGGGGTTTTTATCGGGGGAGGTATTGGCCCTAAAATTCGGTCGGCATTGGAGTCGGGCAAGTTTATCGAAGCATTTAAAGCCAAGGGCCGTTTCAGCGGTTTTCTAGATACCGTGTCGGTAAAATTATCGCTGAATCCGCGTACCCCGCTGATGGGGGCGATCAGTTATTTCGGCTGAACGATATCCGGAAATATGGGTAAGGTAATGTATTGGTAAATGGACGACGCGAAATGATTGGCATTAAACACGGGGAGTGATTCGCCGAAGCCGCGTCGTCCGTGGTTTATGGGTTGAAAATTATCCTTTATTTGCGGAACTCCGAAAACACATAATCGGTTTTTTTCTGAGGGGCGTGGCAACCGAAACAGGACTGACCGCCATCGGTAACCAGTCTTTCGGTTTTGCTGTCGCCGGCAAAACCTTCGAAGCCCCAACCGCCGGTGTCGGCAAACTTCTTGGCATCCTTGAGCATGACGCCGATTAGTTTTCTATCGCCTTCCTCTATCGTTTTATCTTTTTCGACATAATTGAGCAGGTCGAAAACCAATACCGCGCCGTCTTTATACTTGCCGGTTTTCAAGCCGTCTTCAGCCAACTTATTGGCATAGATATGATGGATCCCCTGAAAGGGGTCTTCTAATGCGTGTCCCGGTTGAATCAACATGCTCTTGGTGTGAAGCCAGTTTCGGTAGCCTTCGGGGAAAGGGACTGCTTGTTCCGCTGCGAAGCTGGCAGTGGCTAATGAGCAAAGTACCCCGGATAATACAATCGATAGATGTTTTTTCATGTGTTGACCTCTCATTAAATTAGACAGGATCTTAGGATGTGGGTGCAAATAACTTTCCGATTTTCTATCATTCCCCCGCAGAGCGTCACGGCCTTTAAGTTAAGCCGTCATGTGGCTAAAGATTGCCGTCATTCAGACTCTTTCTCGTTTCCACCGCTCCAGCGTGGATCTTGCCTCGGCAGCCAAGGTATGGGTTCCCACGGAGGACCGTAGGAACCGAAAAAGCCTGCCATCCATGGCAACTGGATTCCGGCAATCCATGCCGGAATGACGGGCTTCCGTTAACTTAATGGCAGTGATGCAGAGAGTGGGAACCACTGGGGAAGTTATTTTTTACCGCATCCTCAATGGTTTCAGTTCGAAACCATTGAGTTCTTTTTATGCTCATTTGAGGGTTTTGTCAAATAGTATTGAATCGCTATTATCTAAGGCGGCTTTTTAGGATGAAAGCTTTAGTTTGAGATTTGTACTATTATTTAACGCGCAAAATAGCTAACGCAGATAATTAGCCGTTTATAAATTGAGAGGATAAGGATGAGTATGCCAAACATTAATAATTATTATGAAAGGTTAGTCGTTGACCAGCTTTGGAATATTGTTCAAAAGACCAAGGAGCCGTTGACTCAAGATTTTATTGATGATGTTGCCTGTCTTGCGTTGAATCGCTTACCTGCTTGCTATGTGCGTAGCATGGTCGATAAAAGTTCTTATCTTACCGAAAAAACATATCAAGAGATGGAAAAAGAGGTCGCCGAAGCAATTAATCAGGCCATTGAGCAAGTACGGTTGAATCCTCACGATCAGCGCGATTAACTGTCTGAAGTTGGGTGAATCTTAAGTGGGATCGTCAATCCTTTCGCTGTCTTTTACGCTACGGCACGGTTTGCTATGCCGGGTAAGTCGAAACTAAAAGGCGATTACTAAGGTGGGTAAGTTCGTTAATCCACTCCGGAATTGGCGAACCGGTTAAATCTATGAGGGAGGAAACAGGGAAGGTATACCTTCGTCGACACTTCCTTGTGTCGGATAAGTAGCCGTAAGCTATTTATGCAAAATTATTTAGATAACGGTAACTTCTTCGGCTTGTGGGCCTTTTTGACCTTGAGTCACGATAAACTGAACTTTTTGGCCTTCAGTCAAGGATTTAAAACCGGAACCCGCAATGTTGCGGAAATGAACGAAAACGTCAGGACCTTGGCCTTGCTCGATGAAACCGAAGCCTTTGTCCGCGTTGAACCATTTAACTGTGCCTGTTGTAGTAGTAGACATACTCAAAACCTTAAAAATAAAAATTTAAATCAATTTAGTCCATAAAGCGGACCGTCTAGCTAAGAAATAGTGAAATCTCTTAATGGCAGAACGTAACGAGGATCTACAGAAACAGAGCACTACAGAAAAAACGTCGTAACTAAAACATCAAAGATATATCGAATTTCAAGCTAGGATTATTCTATGCCTTATTTCCCCAAAGTCAACCGGCAAAACAGCTACCGTCTAGATTCAATCGCCTTATAGGGTGGGTATTTCTTTAATAGTCACTGAATTCACTAGAAAATTTCTATATAATCGTTTTAAACTGAATGTCGATCAAAATTTTCAAGCATATGCCGAACTCCACCGCTTTTAGACAATTGCTTGCGCATCCCAATCGTTCGCTTGCCTCCTTATATAGCCAAATTGAGCAACAAAAAAAACTATTAAAAATTGTTAGAGAGGCCTTGCCCGATCAGTTGAAAGAGCATGCCAAGCATTGTGTAATCGATCGAAACAAGCTAATGGTGTATGCCGATTCGGCTAATTGGGCGTCGCAACTACGCTTTTATCGCAATGCCATCCTAGGTGCTATCGATAAAATGCCTAATCACCAAGTAGATATTTTACAATTTAAAATCACCGAAGCGCTTCATCGCCAAGTTGAGCAACCGGAGCGCCACGTAAATGTCCCCGGTGCAGCCAGTATTGCCGAAATTCGGCATAATGCCGAAGCCCGCGAGGACGACTCTTTAGCTTGCGCATTGTTAAAGCTGAGTTCGACATTAGAACGCTTGTCAAAGGCGAGTCCGAAAAGCGAGTCATCGAAATAATATTTATCCTAAAAAGAGCAGTTGAGGTGTGTTGTAGACCGTTCGTGCTGAGCTAAGTCGAAGCATGAAGGGTCTACAACACTTTCACCGGCTTGGTGAAGCCTCAAACTACCCTTCACCCTTCGACGGGGCTCTCCTGAGCGCAGCCGAAGGGTGAAGGGCGAACGGTGGTTTGAGACTCTCAACTGTTCTTTTTAGGTTTATACCTTTCGCACTTCAAATTTCGGCATTGACGCATGGAGACGCCGGGGGGTTCGGCAAAGGCTTTGACAGCAGGGATGCTGTCACAGAGCCTACATGGACGTATTCACGGCGTCCTTTGGCGAGACCCCCGGGCGCCGAAATTTGACCGTCAAAGGGTATATTTATCAAGAAATTCTTAGCTTGATGCGTATGGGCAGTACCCCGGTGCCGAATTTTGATATCCGATGGGTATATACTTCGATGACTTCAACTATTAACGTGAATATAGCCAAAATCATGGCGTCGATTGCGTAACTTTTTTCATGCCCGTTCTTTATTGATTTCAGTTATAATCGCACATTTTTTATATTGCCACTCTTAATAGAAAGCAGCATAGAAAGCGGCGCTTTTATTTAGATAAATTATAAGTGCATTTAGAGTCAAAGCCTTAAAAACGGACGAAACGATTTAGGAGACGAATCGTTGTTTAATTATTCCCTGGAGCAACCGTGTCAAGCACAAATAACGACTTATTAACTTTTCAAGGGCTAATTCTAGCCTTGCAGGAATATTGGGCCCGGCAGGGCTGCGTATTATTGCAGCCGCTGGATCAGGAAGTCGGCGCCGGCACCTTTCATCCGGCGACCTTTCTTCGCTCGATCGGCCCGGAACCTTGGAATACCGCTTACGTTCAACCTTCGCGCAGACCCACCGACGGTCGTTTCGGGGAGAATCCGAATCGCTTGCAGCATTATTATCAGTTCCAAGTCATCTTGAAACCGTCGCCGGATAATTTTCAAGAACTATATCTGGGTTCATTGCGTTATTTGGGCTTGGATTTACTTGAGCATGACATCCGCTTCGTCGAGGACAACTGGGAATCGCCGACGCTTGGCGCCTGGGGCTTGGGCTGGGAAGTCTGGCTGAACGGCATGGAAGTCACGCAATTTACCTATTTCCAACAAGTCGGCGGCCTCGAATGTAAACCGGTTACCGGCGAAATTACTTACGGCTTGGAGCGCATCGCCATGTATTTGCAAGGCGTCGAAAGCGTTTACGATTTGGTTTGGACCAAAGGGCCTTTCGGCACGGTCAGCTATGGCGACGTCTTTCATCAAAACGAAGTTGAAATGTCCGCCTATAACTTCGAACATGCCAATGTCGAATTCTTATTCAATTGTTTCGATACTTACGAGCAGGAATGCGAAAAATTGTTGACGCAAGATTTGCCGTTACCGGCTTACGAAATGGTACTCAAAGCTTCTCACACGTTTAATTTACTGGACGCCCGCCGTGCAATCTCGGTTACCGAGCGTCAGCGTTATATTCTGCGCGTCAGGAATCTGGCCAAATCGGTCGCCGAATGTTATTACCAACGCCGCGAGTCGCTGGGCTTTCCGATGTTGGCCGCAAAGGAGGTGCAAGCATGAGCGACGCCAAACATTTATTGTTTGAATTGGGTTCCGAGGAATTGCCACCGAAAACACTAATAACGCTCAGCCGAGCCTTGCTCAACAATGTCCGGCAAGGACTGGATAATGCCGATTTAAGTTACTCCGGCATTAAAGGCTATGCCACGCCCAGACGTCTGGCGGTTTGGGTCGAAAATCTCGCGACTGCACAGCCGAATAGAACCGTTGAAAAACGCGGGCCGGCAGTGCAGGCTGCATTCTCCGCCGATGGTATGCCAAGCAAAGCCGCTCAGGGCTTTGCCGCCAGTTGCGGCACCACGGTAGACGGTTTGGAGCGTTTGAGCACGGACAAAGGCGAATGGTTGGTTTATCGTCAACCGATCGAAGGTCAGGCCACCGAAAAGTTGATTCCCGAAATATTACGTGCCAGCATTCATGCCTTGCCGATAGCCAAGCGCATGCGCTGGGGCGATTATACGACCGAATTCGTTCGGCCGGTGCACTGGGCTGCGCTGTTGTTCGGCGATCAGGTCATTGAGACCGATATTCTCGGCCTGACTACAGGTAAGCAAACTTTCGGCCATCGTTTTCATGCGCCTGTTGCGTTGACTATCGAGAGCGCAGACCGCTACCGGGATATCTTGTTCGATTCCGGTAAAGTCATTGCAGACTTTGACGAGCGCAAGCAAAAAATTCGGCTTGCGGCGCAGCAGGCCGCGCAATCGGTCGGCGGTACCGCACATATCGAGGAAGACCTGCTCGAGGAAATCGCCGCGCTGAACGAATGGCCGGTCCCAGTCATCGGGCATTTCGATCCGCGCTATTTGGAGTTGCCGGCCGAAGTGTTGATCACGACGATGCAGACCAATCAAAAATATTTTCCGGTCAAGCAGGCCGACGGTAGTTTGTCGGCGCATTTCATCACGTTCAGCAATATTGAAAGCACTCGTCCGGAATCGATACGCGAAGGCAACGAGCGCGTGATCACTCCGCGTTTGTCCGATGCCGAATTTTTCTGGAAACAGGACCGCAAGCTGCGTCTTGAAGACCGGGTCGACGCGCTGAAAAACATCGTCTTCCAAAAAACCTTGGGCACCTTGGCCGATAAAACGCACCGGGTCAAACAACTGGCCGATTACATCGCTACGCAACTCGATGCCGATGCGAACCTGGCCAAACGCGCCGCCGTTCTTGCCAAAACCGACTTATTGACCGAAATGGTCGGAGAATTCCCAAACTTGCAAGGCGTCATGGGCCGCTATTACGCACTGGCCGACAATGAGCCGGCCGAAGTCGCCGAGGCGCTCGAAGAGCAATATTTTCCTAAGCAATCCGGAAGCGTCACGGCCGCTAGCAAGACCGGACAAATTTTGTCGTTGGCCGAAAAGATCGACACGCTGACCGGTATCTTCAGCGCCGGCTTGATTCCGACCGGCGATAAGGACCCCTATGCACTGCGCCGCGCCGCGCTCGGCGTACTTCGCACCGCGATCGAACGCGAACTTCCGTTAAATTTGACAGCGTGCGTGGATTTTGCAATTGAACAAGTCGAACACGACTTCGACAGAGCTAAGACTCATCAAATGGTGCTGGAATTTATCTACGACCGGCTCAAAGGGTATTGTTCGGACAAAGGGTTTAGCCCCGACGAATTCGACGCGGTACTGGCCGTATTGCCGGAAGAGCCGTTGGATTTCATGCGCCGCTTGGAAGCCGTCAAAACGTTCCGGCAACGTCCCGAAGCCGAGAGCCTGGCCGGCGCCAACAAAAGAATTCGCAATATTTTGAAAAAAACCGAAGCGCCCCATAATTTCGATAGCAATGCGCTGACTGAACCGGCGGAAGTAGCATTGTTGCAAGCCGCACAGGCGTCAGCCAAAGCGATTACGCCGCTATTGCAACAACAGGACTATACCGCAGCGATGAATCGACTGGCGCAGTTGAAGGATGCCGTGGATGCTTTTTTCGATAACGTCATGGTTATGACCGATGATGTCGATTTACGAAATAGCCGTCTCGGCTTGCTGAACATGCTGTCCGAGCAGTTTTTGCAAATCGCCGATATTTCAAGGCTGCAATCGTAATTCGGAGAGATTGCCGCTCGTGCCGATTTTCTCACTGTACCGGCTCGAGCGGTTTTTAATCCTCCGTGATCTTTAGAACGTTTTCATTCATGACTCAGACGACATCATTCAATTATCAGCCCTCCTTTCGTGTCTACCTCGGATCGTCCTTATTATTGCTGGGAATCATTATATCGACGCTGCTGTTCAGCCCGATCATCTTGGCCAGCGTGGTCCTGCCGTTTTCGGTCCGCTATAAAATCGCAGGCATTTGGATAAATTTGCTGCTATGGATGGTCGAAAAATCCTGTGGAATTCGTTATGAAGTGGAAGGTTTGGAGCATATTCAAGGCATCGATGCTGCTGTCGTGCTCAGCAAGCATCAATCGGCATGGGAAACCGTGGCGCTGAGAAAAATCTTGCCTCCGCAAACGGCGGTGCTCAAGGAATCCCTGCTATGGCTGCCGATTTGGGGGTGGGCTCTGGCCACTCTCAAACCGATTGCGATCGATCGCAACAATCAACGCGAAGCATTGAAGATCTTGATCGATAAGGGTTCGGAATACCTAAAGGAAGGATTATGGGTCGTGGTTTTTCCGGAAGGAACGCGCGCCGCTCCCGGAGAAAAAAAGAAATTCAATGCCGGCGGTGCGATACTCGCGCAAAAATCAGGCTACCCGGTAATTCCTGTCGCGCATAATGCCGGAGAATATTGGCCGCGTTACAGTTTTTTAAAATATCCGGGCGTCGTTCAGGTCAGAATAGGACCGCCTATCGAGACCCAAAACCGTAAAGCTGGCGATATCAATGCCGAAGCCGAAGCTTGGATCGAACAAGCCATGACCGAAATCTCTCACTTGCCCCAGACTCCGGCAACTCATTATCAGGTAATCGAATGAAAAAAATAGTATTTATTGCATTGGCTGCGTCAATGCTTGTTGCGTGCAGCGAAAAAACGGAATATGAACAAGCCGTTCTCGAAGACATGCGGCAAGAAAAAGATGTTAAAGACTATAAGCTATCGCCGGAAACGATGGCGCGCTGTGTCGTTGATTTAAGCTCGCATAACATGCCCGGCGTCTTAGCGTTCGACCCGAATCGACGCGCGGCCTATCGTAGTTACACGAAGATGCTGACATTGAGCAAAGCGGAAAACCCGGAGGAAGTCCTCAATGAGCTGAGAAATGAATTCGGCTCTCCCAAGGATCTTGCCGATGCGCATGCCAATTATACGGAAAGCATGATGAATTGTTTTGCTTCGTTGATCATGACGACCGAGGAAGAAGCTAAAGAAGCTAAAGAAGCCGAATAATCGAATCGGTCTGATTCGAAATAGATTTTATGTCTCGTTCCCAAGCTCCAGCTTGGGAACGCCTATCCTCAAGCTCTGCTTGACGAAGCATCACAGGATGCGGCGAGGCACGTTTTTTGCCGCATTCTACACGCTTTCACAGGCTCTCCGGTTTGGGAAACCCTTTGGTTAAGCTCCTGGCTTAGGTTTCAAGAAGCTGGAGCTTCTTGTAATGCATTCCCAAGCAAGAGCTTGGGAACGAGTGAACTCATCAATACTCAATGAAAACAGCCGCATCTTCTTTCAAACATCAATGGCTGTTGCCGATTGCCTCGGGCGTCTTTATCGGAACGAGTTATATTCCTTTTCCTCCCTGGGCTTCGTTGTTTTGTTTCGTGCCGCTTTGGCTGTTCTGGGAACGGCAGAGCAGTTTGAAAAACGTCTTGCTCGGCGGTTTTCTGACGACCTTCATTTACACCTTGATCGGCTTCAATTGGGTGACCTATACCCTGCATGAATTTGCCCAAGTCAACTGGTTTCTAGCCGGCATTGGGATGATCTTGTTCGCCTTGTTCGGTCATTTGTTCGTCCCGGCTGCCGGTTTGTTGTGGTATTTCGGCGTTAAATATTTCCGTTGGCCGCAGTGGCTGTCATTCGCACAAATGGCCGTGTTGACAGCAATATGCGAATTCGGCTTGCCGATGCTGTTCAAGTGGAATTTTGGTTACACCTGGTATGGTTTCGGTCTACCGGTTTATCAATGGGCCGAGTTTGTCGGATTCACCGGTTTGAGCATGATCACGATATTGCTGAACTGGCCGTTGTTGGTTGCTTGGCAAAAACGCCGAGAGCTTAGCGGTTTGACGATTTTAGCCGGCGTTATCATTGTTTTTATCGGTTTGAATGTGGCCGGGCTAGGGTTAAAAAATCGGTTACCTGAACCTGAAGCCTCTTTCAATACGCTATTGGTACAAGCCAATATCGGCAACACTGAAAAACATGCGGCCGCGCACGGCAAGGGCTTTCAGACCGAAATTCTAAAAAAATATCTGACCGTGACCGAAAACGGTTTGGAGTCGAATCCCGATGTTGCAGTCGATTTCGTGTTGTGGTCGGAAACCTCGTTTCCGTCTTTGCTTGGCGGACAGTACAACGACTCGTATTATGCCCGAGTACTTAGTGAATACTTGCGCGAGCGTCAAATCGGAATGATAACCGGCGCCTATGCTAAGGACGAGCGTTCCGGTTTGATTACCAATTCGTTGTTTGCGTTGGATAGGCAAGGAACGGTTACCGAACCGCATTACAGCAAAACAATCTTATTGGCTTTGGGCGAATATATTCCCGGTGAAAAAAAATTCCCATGGCTGCGCGATTGGTTTCCGATGGTCGGTAATTTCGCCGAAGGGCCGGGGCCCACCGTGTTATTGCAATTAAACGATTACAAAATCGGACCTCAGGTGTGTTACGAAAGTTTGTTTCCTGATTTTTCGAAAGGCCTTTCCGACATTGGCGCGCAATTTATCGTCAATGCGACCAATGATTCATGGTACGGGACCTGGCAAGAACCTTACCAACATCTGTATATGACTTTGGCGCGCGCCGTCGAATTTCGAAGGCCTGTCGTCAGGGTGACAAACACAGGCATATCGACAGTCGCGCTGGCTTCCGGCAAAGTTTTGCATCGATCACCACTCAATCAAGAATGGTCCGGTTTATATACCGTCCCTTATCAAAAAAATCCGGCTTCTACTTTTTATCAGCGTCATTTCGAATTGATGCCGAGTTTGTTGACCGTTATATTTGTCGGGCTATTAATTACGGGATTTTTCTCAAGAAGGGAGCCGACCGAATAACAAGCGATTTCGCCAAAAACTCCAGACTCTCAGAGAAGCTTTTGCGGGACGGGGTTGCAAACCCTGATCAGCCAAGGCGGGAGAAAATGAGGATTGTCGGTTTTTCTGTTGGTATCGGTGAAACGCAGGCCAAAAAAAATGCGGCTAAAAAAGCCGCATACAAGAGGAAGGATATTTGAGCACAAACGCATCAGCGGTTGAGTTGGATATATCTTAGCCGGCTTCTCTTTATTTCGGAATGTGACCGATTGCCGCGCGACAGATTGTCGCAGTTCATAACTCCTTAAAATGATTTGTCGCGAAATCCTCAGTCCTCCTATTCGTAAATCATTTACCCTAGAAAAAGCATTTCACCATGAAGATCATGAAGAATAATAAGTTAACTCAATAACTTGTCAATCGATTGTGTGTGACTTTCGCTCACCCGAAAGGATAGCAGCAATATTTAGGTAGACTCTTGAAATACATAATAAACCTTATGTACTTCATGGTTAAACTTCCAAATTTAGGTTTACGCTTTTTTATTTTTGATGCTATAGCGATCAATACCCACGCCTAGTATACCCTTTGCTAGTCAAATTTCGGCGTCCTTTGACGAACACCTCGGTGCCGAATTTTGATCTAAGATGGGTATAGATAGCCGCTTTCTTGAAAGACCGTGGACAATAACATAAGGATTTTGGAGGAGGATTGTGCCGCGCGAGGAATGAATCAAGGACTCCGGCCGGCCTTATTTAAAAACAATCGCACTGATTGCTCGTTTTTTTACGAGGCAAAAAAAATGCGGTTGGTAAGCCGCATTGAGAGAAGGATATATGCCTTAATCGGAGAACAATTAAGTAATCATAATCTTATCTCCTGCTTTGCAACGCGCAAGTGTGACCAATTGTCGCATTTCAAATATCGCCATACCACCCAAAACTTTTCCATGAAATTAAAATCGAAATGAGTACAATGAAACCCATTGCATGAAGTTTCGAAACAAGCCGGTCTGATCAAGGCCTGTCAACGACTATAAGAACAAAACAACCGGCAAAATTATGAATGTTAAGGCGGTATCGACGATTGAAACGCTTGTCAGGACGCGTTTGCCGACGGCACACGGCGAGTTTCAACTGCATTATTTTAGCAATCCTGTCGACGATAAGGAGCATGTCGCACTGGTCAAAGACGGTGTGGCCGGAAAGAAGCGCGTGCCGGTGCGTATTCATTCGGAATGTTTGACCGGCGACGTTTTCGGGTCGCGGCGCTGCGATTGCGGCGATCAGTTGGCCTTGTCGCTGCAGATGATCGAGCAGGCCGGGTTCGGCGTGTTGATTTATTTACGTCAGGAAGGGCGCGGCATCGGTCTGCTGAAAAAACTGCAAGCCTACAATCTTCAGGATCAGGGGCTCGATACCGTCGAAGCCAATATCCGGCTCGGCCATTTGCCCGACGAGCGCGACTATACTCAAGCCGCACTGATCTTGCGCGAATTGGGTGTGACGTCGATTGAGCTGATTACCAACAATCCCGATAAAATCAGCGGGTTGGAGGCGATGGGGATCGTGGTCGAAAAACGCGTGCCGATAGAGTCCGTCTATCATCGCGAAAACGTCGGCTATCTGAAGGTCAAGGCCGAGAAATTACGGCATTTGTTGAGCTTTGACCAACAGAATACAGCCGTGCCTGTTCCCGAAGACCTGCAATTCATGCAGCCTTTCATCGACCGGCTCGACAAACTTCACCGAAGCAAAGACCGGCCACCTTTTTTTACGTTGAGTTATGCGCAAAGCATCGACGGCAGCATTGCGCTGAATGCCGAATCGTCGTTGCCGTTGAGCGGCAGCGCCTCGTTGAAGTTGACCCATCTGCTTCGCGCCCATCACGATGCCTTGCTGATTGGCATCAACACGACTCTAGTTGACAATCCGCGCCTGAACGTGCGCCATGTCGAGGGCGATGATCCTCAACCGGTCATCTTGGATTGCCTGCTTCGCTTTCCCGAAGATGCGAAGATGCTCAGCGCGTCTAGCAAACTGCCGATCGTGGTCGCGACCAAACAAGCGCCCGCCGACAAGCAGCGCCGCCTCGAGGCCAAGGGTATCCGGGTGTATCGGGTCGAACAAAGCTCGGACGGTCATATCGATCTGGCGGCGCTGCGTAAATTATTGACAGAACTGGGCATCAAGACCGTGATGGTCGAGGGCGGGGCCGAGGTCATCAATGCCTTTTTGCTTGAAGATATTGTCGATTATTGCGTGATCACGATCGCGCCGAAAATCATCGGAGGGCTCAGGGCCGTCGAGAAGCCGTGTCGCCCGATGCTCGAACTAAAAGATTGCCGCTATCACCCGCTCGGCGGCGATCTGATTTTATATGGCGCCTTGCACGATGACGATTGAAGCTAAGGCCGTCTTTCATACCGCCGCGCGCGCAGTCGCGCTGCAGACGATCGAACTACCGCCGCTCGGCGATGACCAGGTGCTGATTAAGGCGCATCATTCGGCGATCAGTCCCGGCACCGAAGGGATGATTTTCGATGGGCGCTTTCCGCAGGAGCTGGAGCAAGACGCGACGATACCGAGTCTGGCCGGTAGTTTCGCTTATCCGTTTCGATACGGTTACGCCTTGGTCGGGGAGATCGTCGAGGTCGGTGCGCGTGTCGATAAAAGCTGGCTCGCGCGCAAGGTGTTTACCTTTCATCCGCATCAATCCCATGCGGCCGTTGCCTTGAGCGAATGCTTGCCGATTCCGGACGGCTTGTCGCCGCTCGATGCGCTGTTTCTGCCGAACATGGAATCGGCAGTGAATTTCGTGATGGATGCCGCGCCGCTGCTCGGCGAAAGAGTATTGATCTTCGGCCAGGGCGTCGTCGGATTGCTGACCTGCGAACTGTTGGCGCGTTTTCCGCTGGCCAGCCTGATCACGGCCGACCCTGTCGCATCGAGGCGCGAGCTGTCGAAACGCATCGGCGCGGCGCATTGCGTCGACCCGAACGACGAAAACGCTTGGCGCGATCTGCAAGACTGTTTGCGCGAGGGAGGGGCGGACGGTTTCGACCTGGTGATCGAATTGTCCGGCAATAGCGAGGCATTGAACCGGGCCATCGACATGACCGGATTTTCGGGCCGTATTCTGGTCGGTTCCTGGTACGGCAACAAGCGGGTCGACGTCGATTTGGGCGGGCATTTCCACCGGCGGCGCATTCAATTGCTGTCTAGCCAGGTCAGCACGATGAACCCCATGCTGTCCGGACGATGGGACAAGCATCGGCGCATAGCTACGGCTTGGCATTGGCTCGATGCCATCGAGCCGGCGCGTTGGATCACGCATCGGTTCAGGCTTGATCAATGCAAGCAAGCATTCGACACGAATGCCGGGCAAAAAGACGCGGCATTACAGATTATTTTCGATTATCAAGACGACTGAGGTGTTCATGTATCAACTCGCTATTTGTAGAGATTTCATCGCGCAGCATTATCTGGTGGGCGGCGACTGGGGTGCTGAGAATCAGCGGCACAGTCATCATTACCGAGTCGAAATCCAAATCGAGCACGACCGCTTGGACAGTCACGGCTACCTGGTCGATATCGTCGATCTGGAAAACGCGCTATCTGCCGTGATCGAACGGTTTAAGGACGTCACGTTGAACGATCTTTCCGAGTTCGATGGGCTCAATCCGTCGCTCGAACATTTCGCGCGCATCATTCACGAAGGGTTACAGTCGAGGCTGGATTTCGGCGAGCAAAAACTGACCGTCAAATTATGGGAAAACGAGCGCGACTGGGCGGGCTATCGGGAATAAGCCTTGGACGCCTTCGCCCAATTCCTGCAAGCCAAATACGCGCTGGATCAACGCAGCCTGAACCCTGCAGTTTGGCGACACTTTTTGAATGAGCTGTCCGGCAGAAATCCGCTCGAGTTACTCGATGTCGGTACCGGCACCGGAGCTATGCTTCGGCGCATCCTTCAGCATAGCGATCGCAGCGCAATGCGCTTGACCGGGCTCGACATCGAATCCGGCTTGCTCGGTATCGCCGAAACAGAGATCGCCACTGTTTTGCGGGACAAAGGTTTTGCGGTCGAAAAAGCAGCCGGCCTTCTCAGCGCCGAACGCGGCGCGGACCGAATCGAATTTCAATGCATTTGCACACCGCTGAGCGAGTTTCAACCCGCGTCGAACCGCTACGACGTCATCACCGCGCATGCATTCATGGACCTGGTCCCGTTACTACAAACATTGTCCTGTTTTCATGCCGGGTTGAAACCGGGCGGCTTGTTCTACGCTACGATCAACTACGACGGTGAGACGGTCGTGTTTCCGCCGTATCCGGACAGCGAGTTCGAAGACGCCTTGTTGCAGACCTACGATGCGTCAATGGAAGCACGCCGCCTGAATGGTTCGGAAACGGGCGGTGCAAAGTGCGGGCGGCGTCTGTACGGAGAATTGCTGAATGCCGGTTTCGAAATCGTCAGCTACGGTGGTTCCGACTGGAACATCACGCCCGAAGACGGCACTTATCGCGATGACGATCAAGCGGTTCTGGAACGCTTGCTGGGATGGATCTATTCGGAAGGCCGACGCGATTCGGCGATAGCCAGGGAAAAACTCGACCGATGGCTGGAATGCCGTCGGCAGCAAAGGCAAGAGCGCACGCTCGGCATCATCGTTCATCAAATCGATATTTTGGCGCGGAAGCGTGATTGAATAGTTGAGTCTAAGATTTAACACGAAAAGGGGTCAAAAAAGGGGAAAAAAGGGGTCAGGTTTAATTTTTAATTAAACCTGACCCCTTTTTTTGACCCCTTTTTTTGCAAAATCTGCATTCACGCAATCCCTAGCGTTCGAGAGCTGCCGTCAAGCCCTCATGGATGGGTTTACGGCGGTCCTCGATAGACAGTGGGTAGGCTGGAGGATCACCACCAGCCCCCCGTTGCCGCAAGAAGGTTAATTCCCTCTATTTACCATCGTGTCTCTTTCAGACAATGGGCGGCTCCGCCTAGATTGCCCTCGAAAGGGAGTCATTGTATTTGCTATGCAGGTTCATGATAGAACGCCCTGAGACTCAACAACCCTTTATTCTTAAAGTGCTTCAGACGTAGACGCCTGTTATCGGTCTTCCATTTCCTGTTAAACTTCATGCACCGTAAGCGAACTCGAATCCACTTGTCCAATTCCGTAAACAGATAACGATTATGAGAGAACGGCGTTGCAAAATAATTTGCCGTCCCTCGTATCACCTGATTAACCCGCATGATGCGGTAACTATCCAAGTTATAGGAGCGACAGGTCAACTCCCGGATTTTATCTTTGAATTTCTCTATGGACTTTGGGCGCATCGTGACCGCCCTTGAGCTAATATCAAACCCCAAGAATGCAAAACCCTCACTAAATGTGGTGACCTGCGATTTCTCAGGGCAGAGTTTCAACTCAAGATGCGTGTTTAAAAACGCCCCGACAAGAACCAATGCCTCTTTTGCCTGTTCCTCGGATGGGCATAGAACGACAAAGTCATCCGCATAACGCACAAAGTTCAAGCCATGCTCATGCAGATGCCAATCCAGATAGTTCAGCGCAATATTTGCCAACAAAGGCGAAATGACACCGCCTTGCGGCGTGCCGATCGTCGTTGGTTTAAAAACGCCGTCTTCCATGACGCCAGACCTAAGAAACCGTTCAATAATACCCAGAATATTCCCATCAGCGACCACATTGGATAGCCCCGTCATGATGACATGGTGCGGGATGTTATCGAAAAATCCCGATATATCCGCATCCAGCACATAGCGATTGCCCTCGCGCCAGATGTCCAGCACCCGTTCAATGGCCTGATGACAGTTCCTATTTGGCCGAAACCCACACGAGTTTGGATGGAACAAAGGCTCGAACAACGGTTCCAGCAGTTGCCGCAA
This sequence comes from Methylotuvimicrobium buryatense, assembly GCF_005931095.1. Taxonomy (GTDB): domain Bacteria; phylum Pseudomonadota; class Gammaproteobacteria; order Methylococcales; family Methylomonadaceae; genus Methylotuvimicrobium; species Methylotuvimicrobium buryatense. The sequence continues at coordinate 761,324 of NZ_CP035467.1, forward strand.
GACATCCTGCGCAATCCTGTCACGGACCACGGGAATGCCCAACGGGCGAAATTTCCCATTCCCTTTGTCGATACGCACACGTTTGAGCGGATGCGGAGAAAATGTCCCCCGCGTTTTTAAATCGCTCAACAATGCTTGCAAATTCTGTTCAAGATTCGCCTCGAACATCACAATGCTTTGCTTATCAACGCCGGCAGCGCCCCGGTTACGTTTGACATTAAGAAATGCCTTGCGCACCCGTTCGATGGTTATTCTGCCTGTTAAAGAATGATGTTTAATCTTAAGCGGTTTCACTAACATAAAGACAACCTGATTTACCCCTCATACACTAACCAATACCTTGCCAACGGTCGTGCCGTGGAAGGCGTTTCTTAGCGACCGTCGGGTTTTCCAAAAGAGGAAGGACAGACCATTTTGGGGTCGTAGCCGACGGACTAACTTTCTTCATGGAAAAACCATGACAACGTATTTCTAACAACGGAGTCTTCTATCACCGCGCAATTGCGTGGCTACACCGAAGACGCTGCCATCCTTAAAGTGCTCAGTTTGGGGAATCTCACACACCAGCGCATAAACCCGCCATTTCGCCATAAACTTATAGGCGGGCATTACTCTTGAAGGGGTTAAAATCAAGAGACGCCGTAGGACTTTCATCGGTCAGTACCAATAACCATTATGTCTGGGCGACAACAGCAAGCACCCCTAATAGCCACTGAGAATAACCGTATAAATCCCAGTGAGAGAAGAAAAAAAAACTCCCCAGTGTTTCAGGCGGACATAGACCCTGACACCTGATTCGAGGCTGAAACCTGCCACCTCCCTGACTATGCTTGCCTGGCTCCTTCAACGCCACCAGTTACCTGAGTGACCCTAACTGCGTACCCCGTCTAAGACGAGTTCGAGCAAGCATTTCTGTACAAATACGGATTCGCACAGGTAGGATTAGACACATCGCAACGTTCCTGTCACGATAGGTCGCACCGTTTAAGACTGAGCCGTTGGTACCTGCGACTCACACATATCCCATGCCTTTTATTCTTAGGCGGTTTTTGAATCAAAAGGGAGTAATTGAACCCTTTTCCCCCTTTTTTCTTCCGACTTTTGTTTTTTGTTAGTCAATCATGGCTGAACTGTTTAAGATTGAAACCCTTGGGTCCAAGAAATAAGGAATGAAATGAGTAAAAATAAATCAGTTATCATGGCTGTTTGGGCGGTTGCTTTGTCGGCGTGCGGAGGCGGTGGTGAGGATAGTGGTATGTCTCAGGTAAAGTCTGCTTTTCTTGATAGTTGCATACAAAAGGAAGGGCGGGCGCGTCCAGTCGAGCAGGCTAGGTCTTATTGTAATTGTGTGGCAGATTCTGTTTTCGGCAATAGGGATATTTTCGATGAAACCAAAAGGCTTATGTTTACGATGAGCGATAAAGATAGTCAACTGTATAAACAAGATGATGCCTCGATGGTTAGAGGCGCGCTGATGGCTTGCTATACTTCTAATTTTTATAAGAAAAAATAGGCTTTGCACGAGGTAATAGTTACAAGTCTCATGTGCTTTCGGAAGCGTTTAAAAATCCTACCTGATTAGCAAGATGCTTAAGCTAAACCTAAAAAAGTCCGTCATGCTCGCAGGGATACCCAAAGGGCAAAAGTGCGGGCATCCAGCGCCACGGATGGCAAGCTTCGAGCTATCCATGCAGCCTGGATTTCGGCAACCCCTGCCCACTTATTCTGGAGAAACGATGAAACAAACACCCAAAGCCCTGTTTCTATCCCACGGCGGAGGCCCTCTGCCCTTGCTGGGAGATTCTGCGCATCAAGAAATGATTTCATGTCTGAAAAGCATTGCGGCAAGCATTCCAAAACCCGACGCGCTCGTAGTGGTCAGCGCGCACTGGGAAGAAAAAAATCCCACGATCACTTCTGGACAGAGCCCTTTCTTGATATATGACTATCACGGGTTCTCGCCGGAATCCTACCAAATCCAGTACCCCTGCCCCGGCGAGCCATTCTTGGCTAGCGAACTACATCGGATGTTGGCCGATGCGGGGATTGATGCCAGACAGGACGAGTCGAGAGGCATTGATCACGGTGTTTTTGTCCCGCTTAAAATCATGTATCCGGAAGCGAATATTCCGTGCGTTCAAATGTCTCTTGTTGACACGCTCGATCCCTCTCATCACATCGAAATAGGCCGCGCCCTCAAGAACTTGAGTCGGAAGAACGTTTTGGTAATAGGCTCAGGCTTCTCGTTTCATAACATGAGAGCATTTTTTACGCCTGACGATGAAGAATCCAACCGGCTCAATCACTCATTTGAGGACTGGTTAGTGAATGTATGTTCCAGTCGTGAAATCCGGGAAGAAGAACGAGCAGGGCTGTTGATTCGCTGGAGCAAGGCGCCTGGAGCGCGCTTTTGTCATCCGAGGGAAGAGCACCTGCTGCCTCTTCATGTTTGTTACGGCGTGGCTCAAAGTCCGAGCTCCGAACAGTATCGGACCGTCATCATGAACAAAGAATCGAGTTTGTATCTGTGGTGAGCCGAATTTCAAAATGGCCTGGCACGCCATCAATGCTGCCTGCAATAGGCGGTCTCATTGAATTTTACGCCTATGTAGTCGATAGCGTTGTATATTTGAGTGCCTGATATAAAAACACACTTCAGAGCGTTCTGGCATTTTTAAGGCGAGAACGCTCAACGGGCGAAACAAGACAACTATTTAGCTTTGCCGGCTTTTGCCTTGCTTTTGGCAAGCAAGTTGGGCGGCGGGCCGATCGGATCGAAATTCTTGAGCAAAGGCACGTCGTCTTTGTTCATCCACATGACATTCATATCATAGGAGCCTTGCGGGCCCCAACCGCCGAAAAATTGCTTGCCGTCCGGCGTGAAGGCCCAGCACATGTCCTCGCCCGCCGTGTTAATGGTGTCGCCTAGGTTCAAGGGCTCTTGCCATTCGCCTTGGGGATTTTGATACGAAATCCATTCGTCGTGTCCGCCACGCGAGCCGAAATCCGGGCGCGTACTGGTAATGATCAGGCTTTTGCCGTCCTTCGACAGTCCTGTCCAATGCAAATGGTCTCGGTAAGGGGAATTGATTCTTGGGCCGAGACTCTGAGGTTTCTGCCAAACCCCGTTTTTCTTTTCGACCTTCCAGATGTCGCTGTCCTGGGTGACTCCGGGTTGCTGATAACTGAAATAAATCAGGCTGTCCGAGACGATGATCGGGCAATGTTCTTCGCCGGTCGGCGTGTTGAGGTTAGGCAGTTCCGGCACATCGTTCCAATTTCTGGCCGGTTGCCAGACGCCATCGACTTTCTGCGCCACATAGAGATCGCCGGTAGACAGATTGCCTGGTTCGTAGCGGGTGAAATAAAGCGCGTTGCCGTCATCCGACAGACTCGGTTCCAATTCCCACGCGGATGTATTGATGTTCGGCCCAACGTTTGGGTCGATGTCGGGCCCCAGATGAATCGGCGTTTGCCAAACGCCATTCACGTTATGAGACATCCAGATGTCAAAGTTGTAGGGATTGCCTTTGGATTCGATGGCGCCTGGACGCGTCGAAACGAAAACGACCGTTTTGCCGTCGGCGCTGTAGGTCAGTTCAAATTCCGAGGCCGATGAGTTAATCGGCACGCCGATGCTTTTCGCTAGCGGGTGCGGCTTTGCGTTTTCGCCGGCCGGCATGTCCATGCCCGGCATCGCATGAGACACATTCTGCGTCAAAAGAAGCGTCAACGCCGCCAAACAGGACTTGGGGATAAATGATTTTGTTTTCATGATGTGCATAAAGTTATTCGGGTTGGTATCTAAGTTATCGGGCATTAGGCTTTTCCGTCTCGAACAGAATCGCTTGCATCGGATAGCGCATCGGGCTTGAGCCAAGCTCTTTTTGGAAGGCTTCGGCCAGTTCGGTTACGATGTCCTCGGGATCGACTCCGCCTTTATCCCTGATTTCGAAGATCACCGGCGTGTAAACTAAGGCCCGCGCGAACGCAGTCACATCGAAAATATTGTATTCGTGGCGCTGCACCGAAATGACTACCGGGTCGAAACCGATTTGAATCAATTGTTCCTTGAGCGGGTCGATGCGATGGCAGGACACCGGATCGAATAAAAACTGCGGGGTATCCGACGGAAAGTATTGCTTGAGGACTTCGAAGCTCAAGCTGGCGAAGGGGTTGTAACGTTCTGAATCCCAAACCCGGAACAAGTACCGGCCGCCCGGCTTCAAGGTGCGGTAAACCTCGCGAAAGCCTTTGTCTCGATCGAAAAACATGATGCCGAATTGACAGACCACGGCATCGAAGGCTTCGTCATCGAACGGCAACGCGGTGGCGTCGGCGTTTTGAAACGTGACTTGTTCGTCGGCCCGAAACTTTTTTCGAGCCACGTCCATCATCGAATCGCTGATGTCGATTGCGGTCAGGCGCGCTTCTTTCGCCAATAAGCTGCGCAAGTGACGCGTCACGATGCCGGTGCCGGCGGCGATTTCCAGCACGTCCTTCGGCGCTTGTTCGGCGACGCGTCTTGCGGTATCGGCGCCGTAATGCTGGAATAGGACAGGCCCAAGGTCGCGATCATACGGAATGACAACTTCATCAACATAGCCGGACATGGTCTTTTTCCTTAGATTGAGTTCGAACGCCAATGCGTCACTAGCCACAAGTGATTGAATAGCTTGTGGCAAGGATTGGCATCATTTGGATATCGTTGAATAGAGCCAGTTATTATAGGTAAATTTTCCAATGATTAAAATGCATGGCCAATATCGGATTTAGCATGATACATATTGCAAATATGTCTGATCTTAACTTGGTGCAATAAATAACGTCCTAGAGCTAAATAATGGGGGTCTTGCATTGTAGCAAATGCTCATTGGCTTGAATTTTGAACAAGGGTTGTTCGCGGTTTAACGGGGCGGTGTTATGCGCATTGTGGTTTTATTTCATCCTTCGCGAGAAGGCGTGAAATTATCAAATAGGGTTTTCAATAGCGGATTGGGAAAGTGTCGTTCAGGGGTGATTGCATAAAATCGTTCCTTGACTTCCGCTATCTGCACGCATTCGACTAAATGGCCGCTCAGCAATTCGTCACGCACCACCACCGGCGGCACCAGCGTTAGCGTTCCGGATTCACGCGCCAACAGCCTCAGCATGGCCATGTCGTCCACTTCCGCAATGATTTTGGGCCGAACGCCGGCCTGGTTGAGCAAAAAATCGAAAGCGGTGCGGATTTCGCTTTCCATGCTGGGCACGAATAATCCGGCATGGTGCAAATCGTCCGGAAAACGAAAGTTGGTCGGGGCCGTCCGTGCTTGACAGACTAGGCTGGCAGGCTGTTCATCGAGCAAATGACATTGCCAATTTCGATCCAGGGCATCGGGAGCCGGACGATTAGACAAGAGCAAGTCCAGGGTATGTTCCTGCATTTGCTGCATCAAGGCGTTAAGGCTGCCGGAATGCAGCACCAACTCAATATTTTTCAAAGCCAGCAGCGGTTTAATCAAATCCAACTGAAAGTTGCGCGATAGGGTGGAAACTGCTCCGACACGCAGTAAAAGTCGGCTACCCGCTTCGCGGCGCTGCATGACACTCAATAGCTCATCACCGGCGCGGAAAATGGCTTGAGCATAATCCAAGGCAACGTGACCCGCTTCGGTCAAGATCAACTGCCGGCCTTCGCGTTCAAATAATTTTTGTCCGAAGCTTTCTTCGAGTTTACGCAACTGTATGCTCAGTGCAGATTGCGAGATATGCAGTTTTTCTGCGGCTCGGGTTAAGTTGTTTTCATTGGCGATGACCCAGAAATAACGCAGGTGGTGATAGTTCAAGATGGCCATGATTATTCAGTTGTGCAGCATATAAGAGGGGAGGGCTGGATTGCCGATATCGATATATAAAATATAACAAAACTGCAGAAATTATCTATTAGATTAAAGTAGTTCGAAAGGATAGTCTATTGGGGAGTTATCACTACCTCATGACGCCCATGCCTCAAACACTTGTCTATAACGATCTTCGTGCCGGTTTTTTTGTCTCTCTGATTGCCTTGCCTTTGTGTCTAGGTATCGCGATGGCCTCCGGTTTTCCGCCGATGAGCGGCCTGATTACTGCGATCATTGGCGGAATCTTGGTGTCTCGTGTGAGTGGTAGCCAACTCACGATCAACGGTCCTGCAGCTGGTTTAATCGTGGTGGTGTTGGATTCCGTGCATACCTTGGGTGCGGGCAATACTGCCGTCGGCGTTTCCTATACGCTGGCGGCTATTGTTTTATCTGGCTTGATCCAAATTGCCCTGGGCGTTTTGCGCGCGGGCAAACTCAGTGCCTTTTTTCCTTCCTCGGTAGTACACGGGATGCTGGCGGCCATCGGTATTATCATTCTGGTCAAACAAAGCTATGTTTTGCTTGGAGTTCCTACTGAGCCAGGATCTATTGTACAACAAGCGATGGCTTTGCCGAGGGCAGTGATCAATATGAATGTCCCTATCGCAATGATTGGTTTGATCGGCTTGGCCGTCATGATCTTTTGGCCCCGTCTTCCTTTTAAAGTCAGTCGTACCTTACCTGCACCGCTTTGGGTTTTGTTTTCCGGTTTGCTGTTGACGTTTTATTTCGATTTGGATCATGTGCATCGCTATCACTCTGTAGTGACGCAGTTTTTGACCCAGGGTGAGTTTTTAATCGGTCCTGCTTTTTTGCTCAATCTTCCAAACAATCCGTTGGATGCGCTGTATTTACCGGACTTTGCGCTGATCGGCACGGCTAAATTTTGGTTCTGCGTTTTTAATATCACTCTTATCGGCAGTTTGGAAACCTTGCTGAGCGCCGCGGCGGTGGACAAGCTAGATCCCAAGCACCGTTGTTCCGATTTGAACCGCGATTTGATGGCTATCGGCATGGGCAATACGCTCTGCGGCCTAGTCGGCGGGTTGCCGATGATTGCGGAAATCGTGCGCAGCTCGTCAAACATCAGTTATGGCGCGCAAAGCAACTGGTCGAACTTTTTTCATGGTATATTCCTGCTGCTATTTATCAGCTTGGGGGCCAATCTGATACAAGAGATTCCGTTGGCATCATTGGCGGCATTGTTGGTTTATACGGGATTTAGGCTCGCCTCGCCGATGGAGTTTGCCAAAACTTTGAGTGTTGGTTTCGGCCATTTTTTGGTGTTTGTCGTGACCTTGATCAGTATTTTACTGACGGATCTTTTGCTAGGGGTGTTGATCGGTATTGTCATTGAGTTGGCGCTGCACGGTTTGCGTGGTCTGAAGCCTGCCCAGATTTTTCAGGTCGCCTATCGTATTAATGAACAGGATCCCGGCAATTTTCATGTGCAGGTCCACGGGGCGGCCGTGTTTTCAAACTTTCTTGCGTTAAAAAGCATGACCGGCACGTTACCTAAAGGCAAGCAGGTGATTTTCGATTTGAGTGAAGTTAATTTGATCGATAGCACGGTATTGGAATTCATTTATCATTTTCGCGCCGAGTATCAAAGATCGGGCGGTACCTGTGAAATAACCGGTTTACACAAACACTATGCCGTCGCCAAGCATCCATTGTCCGTTCGGCGCGCACTGAGGGGTTAGTGGGGGACTGATTTTGTTTTTCGGCAGTTCAATCATGGAGTATCTAACCCGTATGCAGCGGAGCGGCATACGGGACTGGTGTGGCACCTGACTTCCCGGATTGCGCTATGCTCCATCCAGGCTACGCTGCTAGACGAACCGCGTAGGGTACGCTGTGCGTCCCATGGTAACCCCGCGATATTCATGTGCCAACCAAACCTCCAGGGCTCGGCTTTGGTACGCGCAGCGTACCCTACAATTTATGTATAACGATGAGAGCTGGAGCTTGGGTAACAGCATATCCATTATATTGTGCTACTTCACGTCATCATGAATTATTCAGCCTTGTAGGCATCCTTGCTTTGCCCCTCCTTAAAAACGGCTTTCAGATATATTCCGCCGCGCAATGCCGGTATTTTCAGCCTTTTACCGATAATATTCAAACCGGACAGCAACCAATAAATAGGCGAAGGCATGTCGCCTTTTGGGATGAAAGTCCAATAGTCTATCGTTTCCGGCACCAGTCCCGCGTCGTTTAGTAACCCGCACAGCTCTTGCCTCGTCATGAAGCGGTCGCTGCTTAAGTGCTGAGTGTCCCAGCGAAATCCGCGGGCGATCGCCGTGTACCAGCAATAAGCACCGTTAGGGGTTAAGCAGATGAATTCGCCGCCGGGTTTCAAGACACGCGCGATTTGCCGAAGTACTCGCGGTTTATCGGGCATGTGTTCGAAGGCGCCGATGCACAGTACCGTATCGATTTGTCCGGATTCTATAGTACTTAATTGTTCGGCCGGATCGACCGCGAATCGGATGGTTTCGCGATTTGCATGCTTTTCGCGTAATCTGTCGGCTTCCGAAATCATATTCGGCGAAAGATCTGTGCCGATAGCTTGTTCATAAAGGCCGGCTAATTCAAATAAATGCATGCCGGTGCCGCAGCCGATTTCGAGCAATGTGCCGCGTCGTTTGCCGAGCAATGGCCGGATGATTGAAAGGCGGTAAGCTAAAAGGCGGTCGGCGCGACCGTGCGCCTCCCTGTAAGTGGCGGCGAGTCGGTCGAAAAAGGCGCGAATATCGGCGGAACCTTCGACTTGTCGGGTTCTAAGCTTATGCATCATCGCGGGCGGGGCGGTAAATTAAGCGGATCGAGGCGATAAACGAATAGCTGAGCAACAACGTGATTGCGAGCGCCAAAGGGCGATAGATCGCTGGATAATCGGTAAAGCAGGAGATCAAGGCCAGTATCGTGACGACGAAAACGACCTTGCCTGTGGTCGTTTGTTGTTCTTTGTAGGTTGGCGGCTTTGCGATCATTAAAAAGCACACGAATACATAGCGCATCAATCCCGGCAGCAGTATCCACAAACCCAGGCGCTGATCGAGTGCGATCAGCCAGCATAGCACCAGCATGAAAAAAGCATCGGTTTCTTTATCGAAATATTCGCCGAATTCCGAAGCGCAGTCGAATTTCCGTGCCAGCCAGCCGTCGACGCCGTCGAGGCATAGAACGAGTAATGCCAGGAGAATTATCAAGTCGGGCCGGTGGGTGAAAGTTGCCAAGCTAAAGATCAGCAGCAAGCGGAACAAGGTCACGGCATTGGCGGGGCCGAATTGAGCTATTGATGGCCAATTGCCTTGGCCGCGAACAACGAACCAGGCAAACGACGACGCCGCAGAGCCTAGCAGTAGTTCGATAGGCCATGAGAGCAGCAGTATCGCAGTGCAGACGGCTAACAAGATCGTCGAATGCAGATTGCTCCAGCGAATCAATCGGGTTTGCTTTGAGAGTTCCGTTATCATGGTGTCGAATTTATTCGGAGTGTTGTGATGAAGATAGCGTTGTTACATCCACCCCTCGTCGAAATTTCGGGAGGCAATCTCTATAACCGGAATATACTACATCAAGCGCGCCTGTGCCGTTTTCCGTTGCATTCGGTCACTGTCTCGGCTATCGATCGCGAACGACTGGCCGAATGGCACGAAAATTTCGAGTTGTTGATTTGGGATAGTCTGTTCTGGCGAGAGTTGGCCTGCATGGCTGAAAGTCTGCAGAACAGTCCCTGTTGTCTTTTATGTCATTATTTGCCGTCTATGAATCCGTTGTCGACAGCACGCGAGCGGGCTGTTTGGCGGGAGATTGAATGCCGAGCGATCGAGTCGATGCGCTTTGTTATTGCGACCGGGCAAGCGGTTATCGACGAGATTCAAAAACGGTTTCCAAGCAAATCGGTCGGTTTATGCGAGCCAGGCATAGACGAAGCTTTCAAGCCGGAACCTGTGCAAAAAAATACCAGTACGATAGTGCAATTTTTGACGGTAGCCAATTTATTGCCGGAAAAAGGCTATCTCGATATTCTTCAAGCGCTGGCCAGCTTGACCGAGTGGTCGTGGCAATGGCATTTCTGTGGCAGCGATAGGGTTGATGCGGAATATACGCAACGTTTTTGGCACTCTGCCGGCGAAATGAATCTACTCGATCGCATTCGTTACGAAGGTGTGCTGACTTCGGAACAACTCAGCGATTTGATGCGGATTTCGGATGTCTTTGTCTCGGCGAGCCATTATGAATCCTATGGTATCGCCCTGGCCGAGGCGGCGGCGATGCGTCTGCCGATCGTTTGCTCCGAGACCGGAGCGGCTGGGCAAATTGTCCGGCATGGGGTGAGCGGCTTTTTGTTTGCTGTAAATGATGTCGGGGCGCTTCGCGCTCATTTGGCAAAGCTGATTAGCGAGGAGAAATTACGGCGCAGATTCCGGAAGCGGCAATTTTTTCAGGGTCGGTCGTGGGGGCAAAGCTTCATGATTTTTGACCGCTTGTGTAAAGAAGCGCTTTGCTTGACGGGGCAATGATAATCGGCGAGAACAGCTTGCGGTACATTGATCGCGAACGATGGGTATTCTTTCTCCTGATTAGCAAGTTTCTTCAGCTAAAGCCTAAAAACCAGTATATCCCAAGCAGGACGGGGTTTGCAACCCCGTCCTAAACGTTTTGACTTTGGCCGAAGTCAGCCGAAATGTTTAGGGCAAACCGAAACGTTGGGGACGGGTTAAATAACCCGTCCCGCAGAAGTGGCTACGACTGGCCACTGCTCGGACAATTGGCTTCAGTAAGCTGAAGCATCTTGCTAATCAGGTTCTTTCTTAAGATGGTTGGATACGATGCATAAATCAAAACAGTGGCTAACAGTAATTTTCCGATGGTTTGTTGCTATCGGATTGTTGATCTTCATCCTGAATAAAACCGATAGCGATTTACTCTGGCAAACTTTGCGTGGCTTTAATCCTGTGTTCGGATTGCTCTTGGTGGTTTGTCATATTGCCGTGCTGATGTTGATGGCTTACCGATGGAGGCTCATCGCTCAGCAATTGAATGTTGAGGCTACTTACGCGGATTATTTGAAAGCAATATGGATTGGTGCGTTAAGCGGCCAAATCGGTCCGCCTTTGATTTTTTCCGAAGTGGCTCGATTTAAAGTACTTCAAGATTATGGGGATACTCAATCGTTGATCGGCAGCCAAGTGCTCGACCGCTTATCGGGGCTGGTTGCATTGGTGTTCATACTGCTACTGACGTTGCCGATTAATTGGCCGGTCTTTGCCGAGATAATTTCGGCTGCTGCGTTGCTGCAAGGCCTGGCGATAGTAACGATAGCGGGCGCCGTTCTGTTTAGAACTGTGCTTTCTACGAAAATTCGAGCCGCGATGGCTCGTAATAATATCAGTGACGTAATGAGTCTCGGGCAGTCGCATTATGAGTTATCGTCGTTGATTCAATTATTATTGATGCTTGGCTTTTTATTGGCGGCTTACGGTTTGGGCGACCCGAAGCTGCCGTTTACGCTGTTTACATTGCTACCGCTTATTTTCGCCGGGTTGACATTGTTGCCTATTTCTATTTCGGATTGGGGGACGAGAGAGATGTTCTCCGTATATGTTTTATCGTTTGCCGGTTTACCTGCAGAGGAGAGTGCGGCAATATCGATTATCTTCGGGTTTACCTACTTGTTGACGACACTGCTAGGTTTGTTGTTTTTGTTGAAAAAGTAAAGGGGCTTTAATTTTAAGATTTTGCGGTTGGTTCAAGTCCCTCAATTTAAGTAAGCAGTGCATCATCTTTGGCGTTACCAATCTATTTTTCAGCCGGTTCGGCTTGTTTGTCCAGATTACCGGTATCCAGTACCGGTGATGCGTCCAAATCTTGGGCGTCCATCATTTGTGCGATACGTTGCAGCGCCGAAATAATCATGGTTTGTTCCCATTTCTGCAGATTGCCGAATTGACGGGTGAATTGGTCTTGCAGAGGAGGTGGGGCATTTTTGAGGGTTTCAATGGCTTCCGGGTTTAGATGAGCGTGAACTTTTCGTTTATCCTCTTTGGAGCGTTCGCGGTAAACCAATTTTCTTTTTTCCAAGCGGTCGAGAATCGTTGTTACGGTCGCTTGGCTTAGGCTCATGCATTGGGCGATTTCCCCGATAGTCAACTCGCCTTTATCGCGAATGGTTTGTAAGAGCAAGATTTGGGGCGCTGTCAATCCGGTGGTTTTGGCTAGGTGTTTTGAGTGTAGGTCCGTCGCTCGGATGACTCGGCGCAGTGCGATGAGTACTTCTTCAATTCGATTCAACAGGAATATCTTCTTTATAGTGTGCGAAGCGGGAATTATAAAACGAGTTCACGAATAAACCGATAGTTTAGGAGTATGAACAAAATAACTTCTACAGGTAGTAGGCTTTGCGGCAACTGCCCGGCTGCCGATATTCTCGCCAAGCGCACTCCAAGCCTCCATGGATGGGGTCTCGGCAGTCCTCGATAGACACATCCCATATCTTTTATTCTTAGGCGGTTTTTCAATCAAAAGGGAGTAGAAAAAGCATTTCACCATTAACTTTATGTGCTTCATGGTTGAGCTGCGAATTTAGGTTGATGGTTTTTGTCATGAGCACTCAACTCCGATTGAATAAGGAGGGTAACGGCTAGATTTATGCGGCATGTCATTTCGAGTCATAAAATGTTGATAAATATATAAAAAAATGAGCTTGTCAAGAGGTGGGTTTCGAGGCTTGGTTGATTGATCGTAATGTTTAGTGTACTATGCATATTTCGCTAAGCATTATTGCCTCTTCATTGACTTGTATCAACTATACCCATCGCACTTCAAATTTCGGCATTGACGTATGGAGGCGCCGGGGTGTTCGGCAAAGGTTTTGACAGCAGGTATGCTGTCACAGGGCCTACATGGACGTTTCACGGCGTCCTTTGACGGACACCCCGGCGCCGAAATTTGACCAGCAAAGAGTTATATAGTCCATGAAAATAGTAATCCACACAGGATTCATTAAGGATTTTATATTAAATATGTTTAGTGTTATTAATAATAAATGCGTGGAGCTTATATAAACCATTATGTTAAAAACACTAGATTTGCGTATTCCGACGTCCGAGGACGGCATGGCTGTCCATCGTTTGGTTGCGCAATGTCCACCCTTGGATCCTAATTCCATCTATTGCAATTTATTACAATGCAGTCACTTTGCGGATACCTCGGTTGCCGCATCTCATCAAGGCGATTTAGTCGGTTTTGTTTCCGGATATCTTATTCCTAGTAGCACCGATACATTGTTCATTTGGCAAGTTGCCGTTGGCGAATCGGCTCGTGGACAGGGCCTTGCCGGCAAAATGTTACGGCACCTCCTCACCCGGCCTCAGTGCGCCAAGGTATCTTTCGTCGAAACCACCATTAATCCACCTAACCGGGCTTCGTGGGCGCTTTTTGAGCGCTTGGCCAAGCAGTTGAATGCGGAACTTGTCAGTTCGACGCTGTTTGATCGAGACCGGCATTTCGATGGACAACACGATTCCGAAATGCTGGTCAAAATTGGCCCGTTCAACATGGCTTGATAGCCGATTGACACACCTGCCCAACAATATAAAGGGGAAAACGATTATGAAAATTTTTGAAGAGATCGAATCCGAAGTACAAAGTTACGCGCGCTCATTTCCGCGTATATTTAACAAAGCAACGGGAGAATTCCTTTATGACGAGGAAGGAAACCAATATATCGACTTTCTCGCGGGAGCCGGAACGTTAAATTACGGACACAATAATCCGATATTCAAAGAGAAGCTTTTGGACTATATCCATAGCGATGGCATTACCCATGGCTTGGATTTGCATACCAAGGCCAAGGGCGAGTTTTTGGAAGCTTTCAATGAGAAAATTCTCAAGCCGAGAGGCTTGGAATATGTGATGCAGTTTACCGGTCCCACCGGTACCAACGCGGTTGAAGCGGCTCTGAAATTAGCGCGAAACGTGACCGGACGGGAAAACGTGATTTCGTTTACCAATGGCTTTCATGGCGTGAGTCTCGGCTCTTTGGCAACAACCGGTAATTCGCATCATCGGGGCGCGGCCGGCGTGAGTTTAAACGGCTCCAGTCGAATGCCATATGACGGTTACTTAGGCGACGAGATCGATACGACCGCCTATTTGGATAAGGTGCTTTCGGATTCCAGTAGCGGTATCGATCTGCCGGCCGCAGTGATTGTCGAGACCGTACAAGGTGAAGGCGGAATTAATGTTGCGGGCTTTGAATGGCTAAAAAATCTGGACAAGGTGTGTAAAAAGCATGATGTTTTGTTGATTATCGATGATATTCAAGCGGGCTGCGGACGTACCGGGACGTATTTTAGTTTTGAAGAAGCCGGAATTTATCCGGATATCGTGACGTTGTCCAAGTCGCTCGGCGGTTACGGCTTACCTTTTGCCGTGGTGCTGATAAGACCGGAGCTCGATCAATGGAAGCCCGGCGAACATAACGGGACATTCCGCGGGAATAATTTTGCCTTTGTTACCGCGAAAGCGGCTATTGATCATTATTGGTCAGACAACGCTTTTTCCGAGCAAGTCAAAGCAAAGGGCGAGTATGTTTCAGAGCGTCTCAATGCCATCGTTGAAAAATACGGCGAAGGCAATTTTACCACGCGTGGACGCGGTATGTTTCAAGGGATCAATTGCGTCAATGGCGATATTGCCGGAAAAATTACGCGTCGGGCTTTTCAGCTGGGTTTGATTATTGAAACCAGCGGCGCTGAAGATCATGTCGTTAAGTTCTTATGTCCGTTAACGATAGGCGAAGACAATCTGAAGAAAGGCATCGATATTGTCGAGCAATCGATTAAGGAGATTTGCGCCAAGGAAAGTTCCATTCCTCAAGAAAAAAACTATTTTGAAGCGGAATACAAAATGGCCAGTTAATTCTGGGTCCATGCAGCGCAGACATTCAGCCTTGGCATAGCGAAGAAGCCATGAAGAGCATGAAGTTTTATGAAATTAGTTTATTGATTTATATGCTCTTTTCTTGACTATGTTCATGGTTTTCATGGTAAATAATGCTTGGTTATGAGGTGGTTGCCTAATTTTTTACCGCTTGTTAAGCATTTCTTACCGATCATGGCCAAAGCCTAAAAAAGTTAGGTAAGGTATGCCTTGTATTCCTTACGAGAAAACTCGTCGGCCAAATGCGCCATCAAACATTAGTAACACAATACTTCAATTATGATAGTTAGACGATTAGACGAAGCCAATAAAACCGAACGCCGTATTGTTTCTCCGGATAGTAACTGGGAGAGCACTCGTTTGCTATTGAAAGACGACAAAATGGGGTTCTCCTTTCACGTCACGACGATATACGAAGGCGCGGATTTTCAAATGCATTACCAAAACCATTTGGAATCCGTGTACTGTATGTCGGGAGAGGGTGAAGTACAGACTCTTGATGATGGTAAAGTTTATCCGATTCATCCGGGAACACTTTATATTCTCGATCAACACGACAAACATGTCCTGCGTGCTTTCAAGGAGATGAAGATGGCCTGCGTCTTCAATCCGCCACTGAATGGCAAAGAAGTTCATAATGCGGAAGGTGCCTACGAGCTGACAGCTGAATCTGTAGCTGACTAAGGATTTCTTGATAAATAACGTCCTAGTGGAACTATTGAGCCTTGTTGAGGGTTCGGTCACTCGGCTTGGCAGGACGCCGTGAATACGTTCGTGTAGGCTTGACGGCGGCGACTGATTGCCATGGATGGCATGAATGCAGATTTTGCATTACGCCATGGGTGGCGTGTATTAGGGCTCCAACAGTAGGCGCTTTAGGCGATGCAGGGCAGAAAAATGCTCCTGCATTTTCTGCATTCATTACATCCATGTAACTCAGCAATTGCCGAGGAGCAAAAATCTGCAAACGCCATGGATGGCGTGAATGCAGATTTTGCAGGAGCAAAAATCTGCAAACGTCATGGATGGCGTGAATGCAGATTTTGCAGGAGCAAAAATCTGCCCTGCCGTCGACACCTGCCAATCGAGCAACCGAACCCTCCTTAAAATAGGGAAGTTATTTACGGCCAAATCCTAAGGCGAATAGCAACTCTACTTTCGTCGTAACTATTCAGCGTGTTTATGCTGCTTGGGTTCACTGTGTTCTGTCTGGCGAGTAATCGCACACTAACCATCCCTTGAGCACTTTGATGATACGGGGGGATTATAGATTCTTCATGTTAATTAGGTCGTATCATATATAGCCAGCCTATCGAGACATGAGTTCTTTAACTGCTAAACCAAGTCTCATTGCCGAGGCCTTTTATGGCTACTGTCCCGAAGAATCGATTTATGCTTAGAATATTAATGGTGTTGATCCTGCTTGCGCCTTGTTTTGCGTTGGCTGAGCTTGTCGACAATGAGAGAGAGGTTCAAGAGCGGTTAGATGCAATTGAATCTTTGGATAAGCCTTTATATAGCCCATTCATCGAGCGCTATATGCTGGATGAGCTCAAGCAATTGCGTACGGACATGGCTACGCAAAGAAATGAGCTGATTCAGCAAATTGTGGATAGAGAGCTCAGCTCGGTCGATAGAGGCGTTACTTACGCCACTAACACGGTCACTTATTTTTTCTACTTGATTGCCGGTGCTAGTACCATTTTGGTGTTGCTGGGTTGGACCTCGCTTAGAGATATTAAAGAGCGTGTGCAGTCCATGGCGGATAAGAAAGTATCGAAACTAGTCCATGAATACGAAGAGCGCTTGGCAATTGTCGAGCAACAGCTCAACAAAGAAGCTCAATTGATTGAGAAAATCGGCGAGGATATCGAGCGGACGCAAGATGTGCAATCGCTGTGGCTCAGGGCAGGACAAGCAAGCAGCTTGGCCAATAAAATCGCCATCTACGATCAAATTTTAAAATTGCGTCCTGAGGATTGCGAAGCATTGACTTATAAGGCCGATGCGGTGCTCGACATGGGCGAACCGCAGTGGGCCGTCAATTTATGTCAGCAAGCGTTGAAAAGCGACCCTGAAAACGGCCATGCTTTTTACCAATTGGCTTGTGCGTACACCGCATTGAATCAATATGAAGAGGCCGTTAACTGTTTATCCGAGGCCTTGGAGCGCACCGAGGATTATCGCGATAAGTTTGCCGATGACCCTGCCTTGGAAGCGTTAAAAGACTTTGAGCCGTTTATCGAGTTGTTGCCCAGCGAAGATAATACTCATTAAACCCTGTCTTCATTTGCTGAACCCAATTCTGATGGTGTTCGTAACAGAGCTTAGGATTTGGTCGTAAATAGATTCTCTATTTTAGAGGGCGGCTGTTCTTCCCTTTGCTGGTCAAATTTCGGCGCCGGAGGGTCCGTCAAAGGACGCCGTGAATACGTCCATGTAGGCTCTGTGATAGCATCCCTGCTGTCAAAGCCTTTGCCGAACACCCCGGCGCCTCCATGCGTCAATTCCGAAATTTGAAGTGCGATGGGTATCGATTGACAGGTGTCGGCGGCAGGGCAGATTTTTGCTCCTGCAAAATCTGCATTCACGCCATCCATGGCAATCAGATTCCGTCGTCAAGCCCGCAAAGACGTATTCACTGCGTCCTGCCAAGCGAGTTACCGAATCCGCTACAAACCTCATAGTTGCAGGAAGCAATTTGTGAAACCCTTAGCGACATTTCCTTATACGGCATTTCTCCCTTCATGCCGCTCCACCTCTCTCTCCACTCCCCGCACTTCCTGAAAAAATTATAAGATTTATCGATCAGATAGGAATATTAATGGTTCTCTCGTTTAGTTTTTTTTTACTGCTATTTACGCTGATTGGCTTGGCGTCCTATTGGCAAAGCCGTGGCACCAAGCAGGATTATTACCTGGCCAGCGGCAATATTAAACCTTGGCTGGTTGGTTTATCGGCGGTGGCCACGAATAATAGTGGCTATATGTTCATCGGAGTTATCGGTTATACCTATGTCTCAGGGCTCGCCGCCATTTGGTTAATGATAGGTTGGATTACCGGAGATTTTTTAGCATCGCTATTGGTGCACAAACGACTTAAGGACGCGGCCACAACCACCGGTGAAGTCAGTTACGCCGGCGTGCTTAGCGTCTGGAGCGCAGGGGGAAATCAGCCGGCGCTGCAACGTGTTATAGGTTTGATTTCGTTGGTTTTTCTATTGGCTTACGCCAGCGCGCAACTGGTCGCCGGTAGTAAGGCATTGCATGTGCTTTTCGGATGGCCTTCTTGGGCTGGGGCGGTTATGGGTAGCATATTGGTTACCTTGTATTGTTTCGCGGGCGGTATTCGAGCTTCTATCTGGACGGATGCTGCGCAGTCGATGGTGATGATTGTTGCAATGAGTGTGTTGTTGTTTACAGCGACTCAGTCGCTGGGTGGAGTCGAATCGACCCTGATGCAAATGCAAGCAATTGACGGTTTTTTAGACTGGTTCCCCAAATCTTTGGCCTTGCCGGGTATTGCCGGCGGTTTATTATTCGCAATCAGTTGGCTTTTTGCCGGATTGTCGGTCATCGGTCAGCCCCATATCATGGTGCGTTTCATGACGCTTGACGATACTACCAGTATGAACAAAGCACGTTTATGGTATTACCTTTGGTATATTGCGTTTTACTTGGCGGCCACCGGCGTAGGGCTACTTTCCCGCATTTATCTGGTCGATACGGAGGCTTTCGATGCCGAGTTGGCGTTGCCGACGATGGCCATGGAGTTGTTGTCTCCAGCCATGGTCGGTTTGATTTTAGCGGGTTTATTTGCGGCCACTATGTCTACTGCCGATTCGGTAGTGTTAAGTTGTTCGGCGGCGTTGACTCACGATATCTTGCCGCATCAAATCGAAAACCAGTATTTGATCAAAGGAGTAACCGTTGTCGTGACATTCTTGGCTTTACTCGGTGCATTAGCAAATAATCATAGTGTTTTCAGCTTGGTAATTATGGCATGGTCCGGATTGGCAAGCGCCTTTGCGCCTTTGCTGTTGGTGCTATGCGTGGGAATGCGGCCCACTCAATTCGCGAGTCTTGCTGCAGTCGCGAGCGGCTTGGCGGCCGCCATATTATGGCGTTATCTGGATTTGCACGAGAAAGCTTACGAAGGTTTGATTGGGATCGTTACGGGATTGATTATTCTTTGTTTAGCCGAGTTATTCCGGCATGTATGGAATAAAGATAAGGTGAACGTTTCTTAGTGCAAATATCTTCATGTACCTTACTGTGAAAGTTCGTAGATTTGGACTCTTTATCTAATTTTTCGATAAACGAAGCTCGGCAGAGAAAATACCGGCTCCGAAGAGGGTGCGGTTGCTAGACCGGCAGGCGTCGGCGGCAGGGCAGATTTTTGCTCCTCGGCAATTGCTGAGTTACATGGATGTAATGAATGCAGAAAATACAGGAGCATTTTTCTGCCCTGCTGCCGACATCCTCGCCAAGTATACCCCACACCCTTTTTGATCTCCAAATTGGGAATTGCTGCTTTTAATGCACAATCTTGACGCATAAACAAATCGTTAGTTTCAGAGAATTTTTTTGTACGTAATTGATATTGAATAAAAATAGGTGTTTTCGCGATATGGTATGTCTTGTGCTTAATAAATTTGTTTAATGGGCCGGTAACGGCCTGATGCAAGAACAAATTTCAGGAAGACATACCATGAAATCACTTTCTTTCCCACGCCACGGCGACAAAGAGAATTCCGATTTTTTCGAACATTATCTGCGCGAGCTTTTGACCGAACGGGATCGTGTCGGTTTGACCGACATGATAGGGCAAATCGACGCGCTAATGATCACAGTGGATCCTGGCCACTCTATTCGCTATGTCGGCGAACTTTGCTTAATGACGACTTATCATTATCTCGTGACGTTGGAAAGCGAATCTCATTGGACGCATATTTTACGTATCGACATGAGTTCGCCCGACCTGCTGATTAGAGAGGTCAAAGACCCATCGACTATGGGTATTTTTCGAAGCTTGAATGAAGTCTACCCAATTGGTGCGAGTAAGCCGAACAGTCGTTATATGGGTGAAATTCTTCGAGTGGAAAACATGAGCGAGGTGACGCGTTTGCAACAAGAGCGTGAATTTCGCTTTTTTTCGCAAGATGAGATTCGTCGATTGGAGCTGCCGGGTAATTTGGCGATCAGTAAGCCTTCACCCTATAGCCATAATATTGTCGCTTATATGGAGCGACCGGAAGATCAGATCAGAGTGTATTCATTGGGGCTTTCCCGGATTCGAGACGATGTACAAGCTGCTTATCGGCAAGCCAAGGAGCTGCAGGAAGAGCTCGGTATCGACAAGTTATTGAATCCCATCGATCATTTGGCAACACGTATTTATAGCCAGAATCGCGAAACTGCGATTCTCGAATGGCTATCGCTGTCGAGTTATTTTTATTGGGGTTCATACGATATCAAAGACCAAAACTCTTCAACCAATGTGACTAAAAGCGTGCATTTTGCGGATGAGATTAATAGTCCTGCAAAAGTGTTTACGGCTAACAACACGCCATATTTTGTTAATCACTTGGAAAAGTTACCATCGCCGACCGAAACCTTCGTCCGTAATTACGGGCCTCGCCTGCATCATTTAGCGATCGGTGTTAATGACGGCGAATATAATGGCATGGAAAATATCGACTACGTGGTGAGTGAGATCTCTCGTCAGGGAAAAAAGTTTTTGTTGGATGTTATCGGTTCGAGAGAAGAAGGTATTAAGCAGATATTTTCAAGTGCTTCGGAGCATTCGTCGTTAATCATTGAATATGTGCAGCGATTTGGCGATTTCGACGGTTTTTTCACTAAACAAAATGTTGCGGAATTGACGCATGCCGCCGGCGTTGAAGAAGAGTTACTTAATATTCAGGCGTCTGCGTCTGTAAAGCTAAAGCCTTCGTCAGAAGAGTTGCCGGCTTAAATTTCAGTCCCGTTTTTATACAGTACTCTAAGAATATATAGCCTTAGCTCTTCAAATTTCGGCAGTGCTTAAGGAGGCGCCGGGGTGATCGGCAAAGGCTATGCCTGCATGGATGTATTCACGGCGTCCTTTGACGGTTACCCCGGTGCCGAATTTAGATCTACGATGGGTTTATGTTCGGTTCCGCCTGGTTTCGTTATTTATGCATTTCCTCTTTGAATAACTGGTCTATTTTTCGTGAAGTGTCTTCATAGACCTCCTGCGTCTCTATAGGCTGCGGAGTGTATACCGCCGGTTCAGGCTCAATGACGGGCTCCGGTTCCGGGGCTTGGACGATGGGTTTCAGTTGCGGCGTGCACTGGTAGAGACGGTAAGCTTCGCCGTAGGTCGTATCGATGTCGAAATCATCCCAAACATAGAGAGGATATGCGATGGGTTTGGTCGGAAGCGGAATCGTTACCAAGTCGGCGATCCCGACGCCTATCCGGCCTGCCATGTTGACGATGCCTTTAAAAAGGCCTCCGGTGAAGCCGTAAAAGACGTTGCTTTGATTCGATGTGTTGATGACATTCTTCGGTAATTCAAGTATTGAGCCGCCCAGATTACCGAAAGCATTAAGCGCTTTATGGCCGACTATTTCGCCATAGCTGCCGCAAACGCGGGGATGGGTATTTTGAGCCTGAGACTCGGGCGCGAAGGCGGTCAAAAAACTGACCAGTAGCACTGGGATCATGGTGCGATTAGATGATGTCATAGCAAATCCTGCCGGTTGATTTAATTTTTCGCTTCAGTATAGCAGAGGAATTAAAGTTTATTTTTTCAACGCTTTGGCTAATGCGTCGGCCATCGCGCCCTGAGGCCTCGGTGCTTGCCGAGGTTGTTTGGCAGGTTTGCGGGGTGAAGGTGCCGGCTTTATTTCCGCGTTGGATTCTTCCTTTTTCATGGTTAGCGAAATGCGTTGTCTGGGGACATCGATTTCTAATACTTTAACCTTGACCATGTCGCCTGTTTTGACCACATCGCGAGGGTCTTTGACGAAGACATCGGCCAAATGCGAAATATGCACCAGACCGTCCTGGTGTACGCCGATATCGACAAAAGCGCCGAAGTTCGCGACATTAGTCACGACGCCTTCGAGCATCATTCCGGGTTTCAGATCGGTGATTTTTTCGACACCTTCCTTGTATTGCACGCTTTTGAATTCGGGGCGCGGGTCGCGTCCCGGTTTTTCGAGTTCTTGCAAAATATCGGTCACGGTCGGTAGGCCGAAGGTATCGTCGGTGTAGTTGGCCGGGTTCAATGAACGTAGATAAGCGCTTTGGCCGATCAAGTCGCGAACCGATTTGCCTGTGTCGCCAATGATCGCTTCGACGACAGGATAGGCTTCGGGATGCACGGCGGAAGCGTCAAGCGGATTGTCGCCGTTCATTACGCGTAAGAAACCGGCCGCCTGTTCGAAGGCTTTGTCTCCGAGGCGAGGGACTTTCTTCAATTGCTTGCGATTTTGGAAAGGGCCGTTTTGATCGCGGAACGCGACGATGTTTTCGCTCACGCTGGCCGATAAGCCGGATACCTGCTTGAGCAATGCGACCGATGCGGTATTGACGTCGACGCCGACCGCGTTGACGCAGTCCTCGACGACGGTGTCGAGCATGCGAGCCAGTTGTGCTTGATTGACATCGTGCTGATATTGGCCGACGCCGATCGATTTCGGATCGATCTTGACCAGTTCGGCGAGCGGGTCTTGCAAGCGGCGCGCAATCGAGACCGCGCCTCTGAGCGAGACGTCCAGATCGGGGAATTCTTTCGCGGCCAGTTCCGATGCCGAATAAACCGACGCACCGGCTTCCGAGACGGTCAACTTGGTGATTTTCAATTCCGGATGACGCTTGATCAAATCGCCGACCAGTTGATCGGTCTCGCGCGAGCCGGTGCCGTTGCCGATGCTAACCAAATCGACTCGATGTTGCGCGATCAGTCGGGCTAATGTGTCGATAGACTGATCCCATTGATTGCGCGGTTGAAGTGGATAGATTGTTTCGGTTGCGAGCAATTTTCCGGTCGGGTCGACGATCGCGACCTTAACGCCGGTGCGGATGCCCGGATCGAGGCCCATCGTCGCCTTCGGGCCGGCCGGTGCGGCGAGTAACAAATCCCGTAAGTTGCTTGCGAATACCCTGATCGCTTCAAGTTCTGCGGCTTCGCGAAGCCGCAGTTTCAGGTCCAGATCGATGCGTGTGAATAATTTGATTTTCCAAGCGAAGCGCGCGGTCTCTGCGAGCCACGCGTCGGCCGGTCTGTTGGTGTCGGTGATATTCAAGCGTTTTGCGACGAATTGTTCGCATAAACGATGTTCGTACTGGTCTTCTCGGGCAGGTTTCAATGTGATGCTGAGCAAGTCTTCGTTGCGGCCTCGAAATAAGGCGAGCGCGCGGTGCGATGGAATCTTGTTGATCGCTTCCTGATAATCGAAGTAGTCCTTGAATTTAGCAGCTTCCTGTTCTTTGCCGGCGACGACGGCCGAGTGAATGATGCCTTTTTGCCAGATGCGTTCGCGCAATTCGGAGAGCAGTTCGGCGTCTTCGGAAATGCGTTCCATGATGATTTGGCGCGCGCCGTCCAGTGCGGCGGCGGTATCGGGAACGCCTTTATCTTGATCGATATAGCTAAGCGCGACTTCATTCGGGATGAGGCTGCGGTCGTCCAGTATCGCATCGGCCAAGGGTTCGAGGCCGGCTTCGCGCGCAATCTGGGCTTTGGTGCGGCGTTTCGGTTTGTACGGTAGATAGAGATCTTCGAGCAGCGTTTTGGTGTCGGCATCGAGGATAGCTTTTTCCAAATCGGGCGTCAGTTTGCCTTGCGATTTGATGCTTTCGAGAATGGTTTCGCGCCGGTCGTTCAACTCGCGTAAATAAATCAGGCGTTCTTCCAGGTTACGCAGTTGCGTGTCGTCAAGGCCGCCGGTGACCTCCTTGCGGTAACGTGAGATGAAAGGCACGGTCGCGCCTTCATCCAATAATGCAATAGCGGCGTTGACTTGTTTCGGGTTGACGGCTAATTCTTCGGCGATGCGTTGAGTGATGTCCATATTGGGGTGAATAGTGAATCGTAAGTAGTGAATGGATAATTTTACAAGCGTCGTAGGATGGATGAACCGCAGTGAAACCTATCTTCTCAATTCATCCTACATTTCAATCGTTCGAAACCATCGACTTGGCTTGCAGATCGGCGTGATAGGACGAGCGGACCAGCGGCGCGCTGGCGACTTGCTTGAAGCCGAGTGCGTAAGCCGTTTCGGCCAGTTCGTCGAATTCCTCGGGCGTCCAATAGCGCTTGACCGGTAGGTGATCCTTGCTGGGCGGTAGGTATTGGCCCAGTGTCAACATTGAACAGCCGTGAGCGATCAAGTCTTTCATGACTTCGACGACTTCGTCGTGCGTCTCACCGAGGCCCAGCATTATGCCGGACTTGGTCGGCGTTTCCGGGCGGACTTCGTGATAACGTTTGAGCAGATCGAGCGAGCCTTGGTAATCGGCGCCCGGTCTCGCTTCTCGGTACAGTCTCGGAACGGTTTCCAGGTTGTGATTGAACACATCGCAAGGCTCTCGGCTCAGTATGTCGACAGCCTTGTCGAGGCGACCGCGAAAATCGGGAACCAGTATTTCAATTTTGGTGGTCGGCGTTTCTTGTCGAATTGCGGCGATACAATCGGCGAAATGGCCGGCGCCGCCGTCTCGCAAATCATCGCGGTCGACCGAGGTAATCACGACATACTTCAGCTTCATTGCCTTGATTGTCTGCGCCAAATGTAGCGGTTCGTTTTGATCGAGGGGTTTTGGTTTTCCGTGCGCAACGTCGCAGAAAGGGCAGCGACGAGTGCAGAGATCGCCCATGATCATGAAGGTCGCGGTGCCGTGGCTGAAACATTCGCCGAGGTTAGGGCAAGCGGCTTCTTCGCAGACCGTGTGCAGATTGTTTTCGCGTAATAGTTTTTTGATGCGGTTGATTTCTTCGTTCGTCGAGACTTTAATGCGTATCCAATCAGGCTTGCGAAGCGGTTCTGCAGCCGGTTCGACTTTGACCGGGATTCGAGAGAGTTTGACGGAGTTGCGTTGATGCGACTCCGGCGTGTTTCGTGAAGGGGCTTGTAAAGTCATCGTGATATTGCCTGAGTGATGGCGTGAGCGACCGGCACGGCCAGTTCGCTAGTTTCGATTTCGATGCCGAAGTCGGCTAATTGCGTGACTTGCATGTCGGCGTAGCCGCAAGTGTTGATTCGGTCGAATGGTCTTAAGTCCATGTGGTTATTCAAGCTCAGTCCGTGATAGCTGCAGTTTTTTTTTACCCGTAGTCCGATTGAGCCGATTTTTTTGTCCGCGACATAAACGCCGGGTTTGTCGGCTAGCGACGATGCTCGGATGCCATATTGGGCCAGCGTTTCTATGATTGCTTGCTCGAGCGTCGTGACCAGTGCTCGGATACCCAGGTTCAAGCGCTTGATGTCCAACAATGTATATAGTACCAGTTGTCCCGGGCCGTGGTAGGTGACCTGTCCGCCTCGATCGGTTTGCACGACGGGAATATCGCAGGCTTGCAAGAGGTGTTCGCGTTTGCCGTTCAAACCGAGCGTATAAACCGGCGGATGTTCGACGATCCACAGTTCGTCCGGAGTATGGGGGGCGCGTTGCTGCGTGAACGTTTGCATGTCGCGCCAAACCCCTTCGTAGGGTTGCAGGCCGAGGTTGCGGATCGCCAGTGTCATCGTGTTATCTTATGCAATGGAGCGCTGATTATAGGGATAGGAATTATCGCCGATATTCTTCATTATCACTGCCGTCAATGATACTTCATGGAAAGTCTTCATTGGAAAACGTGATTCGTTTAGCACTATAAAGCCATCAACACGAGCGGTGAGTCGGTTAAATCCTGATAAATCGCATCCAGTTGTTGTTTGCTGGTCGCGGTGATAGTGACGGTTACTGAAGTGTACTTTCCGCCTTTACTGGGGCGCGATGTGACTGCGCCTTCGTTAAGGTCGTTGACATGGCGCCGAATGATTTCGACGACATGAATATCTAATTCAATGCTGTTCATGCCCATCGCTTTGATTGGAAAGCGGCAGGGGAATTTCAATATATCTTCTTGTTCGCTCATGATTGGGCTTTCTTGAACTCTTGATAAAGGTGATGCATTTTTTGCCAAATCGGTCCCGGTTTACCGTCCGAGACCGGTTCCGAGTCGAGTTCGACGACTGGAATGATTTCTCGGGTCGAACTGGTAAGCCAGATTTCGTCCGCGGTTTTCAGGGCTTCGAGCGAAATAATATCTTCGCTATAGGCGATATCATTGGTTCTCGCGAGTTCCAGGATGACATCGCGGGTGATGCCGGGCAAAATTTCTTCGCCTTTCGGCGGCGTCACCAGAATGCCGTCGAGGACCGCGAAAATATTGCTGGCCGCGCCTTCGGTGACGTAGCCGTCCTTGACCAGTACCGCTTCGGTACAGCCTTGGTCGACGGCTTTTTGTCTAAGCAAAATGTTGGCTAATAAGGTAATAGCCTTGATATGACATAATGCCCAGCGGGTGTCGTCAAGCGTGATGGCTTTGACGCCACTGTCGCGGCCGCTTAAGGGCACGATAGGCGAACACATGGCGAATACGGTTGGCTCGATATGCTCGGGGAATGCATGGTCACGTTTCGGCGCTACGCCGCGTGTGATTTGCAGATAAATGTATTGATCCTGTCCCGGTTCGAGCAGCGGCTCTAAAATATCGGCCCATTGCTCGCGGCTGTGAGGGCTATTTAGGCGAATGCTTTTCAGGCTGGCTTCGAGACGGTCGATGTGTTCAGAGAGGCGGAATAAGCGCCCGGCATAAGCCGGAATGACTTCGTAAATGCCGTCGCCGAATAGAAAACCGCGGTCAAGAACTGAGATTTTGGCTTGATCGAGCGGAAGATACTGGCCGTTTAAATAAACTGTCGGGTTATCGCTCATTTTTTATTTCACCAGCATGAGAACAGTGTCGTAAAGTTTGCGCACTAAGTTGCCTTTTTCTACGGTAGTTAGTGCGATCAGATTCTTTTCCATTAATGGTTCGCCGGCCAGCGTAACACTGACGGTGCCTAAATTGTCGCCTTGGTTGACCGGTGCGATGATTTTTTGTTCAAAATTAATGACAGCCTTCAAGTCTTCGTAATGGCGGCGTGGGATCGTGACATAAAGGTCTTCGGCTAGGCCTAAAGACAAGTTTTTATCCGCGCCTTTCCAAATGCGGGTTTCGGTCAAGGCTTCATTGCCCTTGTACAGTCTATGGGTTTCATAGAAACGGTAACCGTAATTCAACAAGGACTGGTTTTCATTGGCACGGGCGCGTTCGCTTTTCGTTCCCATGACTACAGAGATTAGACGCATGCCATCGCGAACCGCCGATGCGACTAAGCAGTAACCGGCCGCTTCGGTATGGCCCGTTTTGACGCCGTCGACGCTTGGGTCGCGCCAAAGAAGCTTGTTGCGATTGCGTTGGGTAATTTTATTGTAGGTATATTCTTTTTCCGAAAACCACGCATAGTAATCAGGGAATTCACGAATCATTGCGCGAGTTAGAATAGCCAAGTCTTGCGCGGTCGTGTAATGGTCGTCGTCGGGCAGTCCCATGCTATTGACGAAATGGCTGTTGTTCATGCCGAGTATGGCGGCTTGTTGGTTCATCATTTCGGCGAAAGTGGCTTCGTCTCCGGCGATATGCTCGGCCAGTGCGACGCTCGCGTCGTTCCCCGACTGAATGATGATGCCTTTAAGCAATTCTTCGACCGTGACTTGCTTGTTAACGTCGATGAACATGCGCGAGCCGGGAGTGCGCCAAGCCTTTTGACTAACCGAGACATTTTCGTTCAGGCTCAGATGGCCTTTACTCAATTCGGTGAATACGACATAAACGGCCATGATTTTGGTCAGACTGGCGGGGGGGAGTTTGACGTCGGCATTGTTTTCGCCAAGCACTTTGCCGCTATCGGCATCGAGCAAAATATAGCTGCTCGCGGCGATACTCGGCGGCGAAGGAATCATGATCGGATCGGTCTTATCGGAAGCCGCGTTTGCCGTTTGCAATAAGCTAAAAAATAGATAAACAATCAGGCTGAGGTAAACTTTTGAGGAGGTCATTATTCGCGGTGTGAGCATACAAAAACAGAAGATCATATTGTAACAGTGATTGGTTAATTTCCGATGCTTTCGACGATATACTGTGTCTGATCGATGCCGATTTCATTCAGTTTGGCGTTCAACCGTTCGGCATCTTCGGCGGATTTGAACGGGCCGATTTGCACTTTGTGAAGCGTCGTTCCGTTTTGAGTGACGGGTTTAATTTTGGGTAGCGGCAGGAGGCTGTGTTCGGCGACTTTTTTGCGTAAAGCTTGAGCGTTGGCTTCATTACCGAAAGCACCCAGTTGTATATAGATGGCGACCTTCTGGCCGCTTTCCTGGAGGGGAGGGGCGGCAGTTGGGTTATCCGGTAGACCGGCGCTTATCTTTGGTGTTTCCGAGTGTTCGGCAATCGCGCGGCTGAGCTGATAAACCGCCATGGCATAGAGAGGGCTATGGTTGTAACGGGTGATGACGTAGAAGTTGTCCAAGCCTAGCCATAGTTCTTCTCCTTGCTCCAGTTCGAAAGCAAGGAGTTTGGCTTTCTGGTTGGGGCTCGCAGTTTCTATCGATTCGACATTTAAGGCCTTAAGTTGGACTATAGTACGGTCCGGTTTCAGATCTCCCCCAAGAGCTTTGCGGTAAGCGTTGCCCTGCACGGCCGCTTGAAAAGCTACTGGTTGCCCGCGTTGCCAGTGATGTTTGTAAAAATAATTGCCGACGCTGGCAATGGCATCGGCCGGATTGTTCCAGATGTCGCGGTGATAGTCTCCTTCGAAATCGGCAGCATAGCTGCGAAAACTGCTCGGCATGAATTGCGGGATGCCCATTGCGCCGGCATAAGATCCCGTCGGTTGTAACGGATCGATGTGTTCCTCGCGACACAACAATAAAAAGTTTTCAAGCTCGCCGGTGAAAAACGGGCTCCGTTTCGGGTAATTGAAAGCCAATGTCGACAAGGCATCGATGACCCGGTAGCTGCCGGTATTTTTACCGTAGGAAGTCTCGACGCCGATGATCGCCGTGATGATTTCAGGCGGGACACCGTATTTTTGTTGTGTAACGGCCAAGGCCGAAGCATTATCTTGCATAAATTTAACGCCGCCTTCGATGCGCGCTTCGGTCATGAATATTTTCCGGTATTTGTACCAGGGCATCGCTTCGGCAGGACGTGTGATGGCCTCAATGATGCGCGGTTGCAATTCGACCGACCGGAATAATGTATTCAGTTTGTTTTTGTCGAAGCCGTGCTTAGCCGTCATCGTACGTATGAATACCGACATGTTTTCGGGCAATGTTTCGGACTGCGAGATCGGCGCGGTCGCTTGCGCCGAAGAAGGGCTGGAGGAGCTCAGTATCAGAGCTCCGCAAAGCATTAAAGTGGCTATTGAGGTTTGCTTCATCGTTAAGTCGGTAAGAATTTTTTGTGGGTATGGATAGACATCAGGATGCCGAATCCTGCGAGCAAGGTAACCATCGAGGTGCCGCCGTAGCTGATCAGCGGTAACGGGACGCCGACAACCGGTAAGATGCCGATGACCATGCCTATGTTAACAAAGACATAGACAAAAAATGTAAAGCTGAGGCTTCCTGCTAATAAGCGGCTGTAACTGTCTTGCGCTTGTATTGAAATATACAGGCAACGACTGATAATGACAATGTAGAGCGCGATTAACACAAGGCAGCCGGAGAGACCGAATTCTTCAGCAAACACAGCGAAAATGAAGTCGGTTGAGCTTTCAGGCAGAAAATCGAGTGGGGCCTGGGTGCTGCCTTGCCAGCCCTTGCCGTAGATGCCGCCGGAGCCGATGGCTATTTTCGATTGAATGATATGATAGCCGCGACCGAGCGGGTCGGCTTCCGGGTCGAGAAAGGTCAAAACCCGGGCGCGTTGATAATCGCGCATAAAATGCCAAATGATGGGGGTCAGCGAAGCAATAATAGCGCCGATGCTGAAGATGAATCGCCATGACAGTCCGGCGAAAAAGATGACCGCGGCTCCCGAGCTGAAGACCAATATCGAGGTGCCGAGATCGGGTTGCTTTGCAATCAATAGCGTCGGCAGCAGGAGCAACAAGCCTGCGATACCCATTTGTTTCCACTTCGGGGGCAACGTGTTTTCCGATAAATACCAGGCGATCATCATCGGTGCGGTAATCTTTAGCATTTCAGAGGGCTGAAAGCGAAAGAAGCCTAAGTCGAGCCAACGCTGTGCGCCTTTACCGATTTGCCCCATGATCAGCACGGCAACCAGCAAGGTTACGCCGATTCCGTATAGAACCGTCGAATAACGTTTGAATTGATAAGGATTAATATGCGCAAGCACGATCATCAGGACAAAGGCAATCAGCATGCGGGTAGCCTGACGGATCAGAATGTCGGTATCTTGTCCGCTGGCGCTATACAAAATCAGAAAGCTTAGGCTAAGAACTAGCAGCAAACATATCAGCAAGGGAATGTCGATATGCAATTTTCTCAATAGATTGCCGAGGAGCGAGTGCGGTATGAATTGTTCACTGCGCGTTTCGGTCTTCATCGCTGGGTTCCTGTAAATATTGACGAATGATTTTTCCGGCTATCGGTGCCGCAACCGTGCCGCCATGACCTCCGTTTTCGGCAATGACGGCAACCGCGATTTGCGGGTCATGAGCCGGCGCGAATGCCATGAATAAAGCATGATCGCGCAGTTTAAAAGCGATTTCGTTTTCGTTATAGCGCTTTTCTTGTTTGACGGTAAAGACCTGGGCCGTGCCGGTCTTGCCGGCAATTTGATAATCGATGCCGCGGCTGATGACTCTGGCCGTACCCCTGGCGCTATGTACCACATTGATCATCGCGGAGACGACCGCGTCGATATTTCTGGGATTTAGCGCGAGGGTGGTTTCCGGTTTGGCTTCCGCGGGTTTCAGAACGCCATTGTCGGTAAACGATCCTACCAGATGCGGATGGACGACCTTGCCTTTATTGGCCAGCGTTGCAGTAGCTCTAGCCAATTGCAGCGGCGTGACCTGGGTGTAACCTTGGCCGATGCCGGTTATAACCGTTTCGCCGGGATACCAGGATTGATTACGGGCTTTGCGCTTCCATTGTTTCGAGGGTTGTAGGCCCGGTAGCTCGCCGACTAGGTCGATGCCGGATTTTTCTCCGAAGCCGAACTGCGTGAAAAAACGGTGGATGTTGTCGATGCCGAGCGATAAGGCCAGGCTGTAAAAGTACACGTCGCAAGACTGCACGATTGCGAGATTCAAGTCCACGGTACCATGGCCGCCTCTTTTCCAATCCCGGTATTTATGTTTGACATTGGGTAGTTGAAAATAACCTGGGCAATAAGTCTTTTGGCCTGGGTGGGTCACTTGATATTCAAGCCCTGCCAAGGCCATAAAAGGCTTGATTGTTGAGCCGGGCGGGTATTGACCTCTCAGCGCTCGATTAAACATCGGTTGGGCATCCGAGGTTTGCAGTTCTTTATAAGATTTACTGTCGATACCGTAGACGAACGGATTCGGGTCGAAGCCGGGGCGACTGGTAAATACCAAGACGCCGCCGGTTTTTATCTCGATCGCCACGACCGCCCCATTGTAAATATCGAGTGCATCATAAGCGATCTTTTGTAGATCGATATCGAGAGTTAGGTGTAGGTTCGATCCCGCAGTCGGATCGACTGTTTTTAAAGTACTGATCGCTCGAGATTGCGCGTTGGTTTCTATTTCGGCATAGCCGGCTTTGCCGTGTAGTTCAGTCTCATAAGCTAATTCGATGCCGACTTTGCCGACATGGTGAGTGCCGCGATATTCGGAGACCGGGAGCGTTTTTAATTCATTTTCATTGATGCGGCCAACATAACCGATGACATGTGAAGTTAGAATGTCGTAGGGGTAGTGCCTGACCAAACGAGCATGAATATCGACACCGGGAAAATAAGGTCTAACTGCAGCAAACTTGGCGATTTCTTCCTCGGTCATACGCAGTAATAGCGGCGTACTGGTAAAACGTTTTTCGCGTTTGCGCAATTTTTGGTACTGCTCGATTTTATCTTCGGGAATGTCCAGTAACTCTTGTAATCGTGCGAGCGTATCGTCGAGATTTTTGATTTGTTCGGGGATCAATTCAAGGCTGTATGTTGGAACATTATCTGCCAACACCCTACCTTTTCGGTCGAAGATGATGCCGCGGGTCGGTGGCAGAGGCGATATTTTAATGTGATTGTTTTTTGCTAGGGTCGCGTAATGTTCGTGACCGACGATCTGCAAGTAAACCAAACGGACGATTAAGCCGATCGACAGCAGTAGAATGAAGATCATCGCGACAATGGCGCGTCCCGTAAAAATGCGGTTTTCCTCCGCCGGGTTTTTTATGGTGTAGGTGCGAGGCATGAGACGAACGACTCAACGAATGCGTCGGTAGAGCCGTATTGCACGCAAAGAAAAAAAGACTAAAGGCCAGAAAAGGGTGCCGGTTAGTACGGGTAACCAAAAAGTGTAAGAAGCGCGTGCGATAGTTTGGCTATCAGTGATCCAGAAAATCAAAAATTGAGATACGAGAAGGCAAAAAAAGATAAATAGGCCTTGTTGCAGAATCGGGTATTGTCTGAGTCGCTTGTGTAACCTCAAACACAGGAAGGCAACTAGCGAGTTGATGAGCGCATTCAAGCCTAGCATTCTACCGGTTAATACGTCAGTCAGTAAGCCGATGGTCCAAGCGCTAAATATGCCGACTCGTTCGGGTGCTGCCAGTACCCAGTAAATAACTACGAGCAATATCCAATTGGGATTGAATGGCGCCATAGGTTGAGGCCAGGCGGCAATATTCAGGCTCATGGCAAATATGATCGAGAGAAGATAACGGCCGTAGCCGAAAGTATTATTCTTCGGCATGATTTTCATCCGCTTGTTCTGTTTCTTGAGTTTCCAGCGGGATAGGCGCTTCGCTTTTCCATACGATTAACAATTCCCGGCTTCGATTTAATTGCGCCTTAGGGGTTGCGTATATTTCGGCAAAAGGTTTGTTAGGCTGGGGGATTATTTTTTCGACGACAGCAACAGGATAGCCTTGCGGAAAAATACCGCCTAGGCCGGAGCTAATCAGTAGATCGCCTTCCTTGATGTCGGCGTTGTTTGCTAAATAAGGCAATATTAGCCTGTTGATTCGCCCGCTGCCGACTGCGATCGTGCGTAAACCGTTACGATTGATTTGTACTGGGATCGCATGGCCCGGGTCGGTAATTAGCATGATTTCAGAGCTGAGCGGAAGCGCACGGTATACTTGGCCGACCACACCGTAAGCATCCAAAACCGCTTGCTGAGCATGCACGCCGAACCGCGTTCCTTTATCGACGACGACGACATGTTCGAAAGGGGCTAGGTTGACGGACAATAACTCGGCGACGAGTACCTGTTCGCCCAATTTAAAGGATTTTTCCAGTAAGGCCCTCAGCCGGATATTTTCTTGCTCCAGAGCTTCGTACTTAAGTAGTTGGGATTTGTAAATCAATTGTTCCTGACGCAGCTGTTCATTTTCTTCTTTTAGACTATAAAGTGATTTTATCGATTCTACGGTTTCTTTGGAGTGATGTAGAGGCCAGTCCGTAATCGATTGAATCGGATAGGTAATCATTGATAGTACGCTACGAAGTTTGTCCAGTTGCGAGCTTTTGCGTTCAGCGACCAGAAGCGCGATTGAAGCCACTACCGCCACCAGCAGTCGCGTATTAATCGAAGGGCCGGTGGCAAATAAAGGATTGATAACGATTACCTCGAAAATGAACCGTATAGGCAAATAGTCCATAATGGACAGAATATTATTTGGATAGTTCGAACGCGTATCATTCGAATCGACATTCCGTCCGTGGAAATTGTTTTGGTAAGCTATTCAAGGCTTCGATTCCGCCGAACCAAACGTCTTGGCGAGCATTGTTTTGCCGTTGAAGCTACTCTAGCGAAAATGCGCTAGGGCCTTTTTTATCCAACATTTCCAAAACGATTCCACCGCCGCGAGCCACGCAGGTTAGTGGGTCGTCGGCGATATAAACCGGTAGTCCGGTTTCTTCTGCGATCAAACGGTCGATATCTTTGAGTAGTGCGCCGCCGCCGGTTAGAACAATACCGCGGTTGGCGACATCGGCGCCAAGTTCCGGCGGAGTTTGTTCCAATGCGACTTTAACAGAACCGACGATGCCGGACAAAGGGTCTTGAAGCGCTTCCAGAATTTCATTGCTGTTTAACGAAAAACTGCGCGGTACGCCTTCGGCGAGATTGCGCCCTTTGACTTCGATTTCTTTGACTTCGCTACCCGGGTAAGCGGCCCCGATTTCATGTTTGATTCGTTCGGCGGTAGCCTCGCCGATCAGTGTGCCGTAATTACGGCGGACATAATTGATGATCGCCTCATCGAAACGATCGCCTCCGATTCGTACCGATGCTGAGTAGACAATACCGTTCAATGAGATGACGGCGACTTCCGATGTGCCTCCGCCTATATCGAGTACCATCGAACCTTGGGCTTCGTCGACGGGGAGTCCTGCACCGACCGCAGCCGACATAGGTTCCTCGATTAAATAGACTTCACGGGCGCCGGCCATCGAGGCGGATTCTCGAATCGCTCGGCGTTCTACTTGGGTTGATCCGCATGGGACGCAAATCAGGATGCGAGGGCTGGGTCGTAGCAGTTTGTTTTCGTGAACCTTTTCGATGAAATACCGCAGCATGCGTTCGGTTACGGCGAAATCGGCAATCACGCCATCTTTCAAAGGGCGAATCGCGGTTATGTTGCCGGGGGTTCGGCCAAGCATCATTTTGGCTTCCATACCTACCGCCGCAATGGTTTTAGCTCCGCGAATTTTGTCTTCCTTGATGGCCACAACCGAGGGTTCGTTTAATACGATTCCTTTTCCCGGAACGTAAATCAAAGTGTTGGCGGTTCCTAAATCTATCGAGAGATCGTTGGAAAAAAGGCCGCGTATTCGTTTGAACATTTATTAACCTGTATCCTGAGCGAATAAATTGTATTACTTTATCAATCAAGCGGGTAATTGAGCAAGATATAAAGTATTATACTTATCGCAATTCAAAATTCCGTTTCAATATTCGCTTGTTGCCGCACTGAAATTAACCGCTTTTTCCGGGCAAGGGTATGGTTATTGTGGCTATAAGCCGGCACGGAAATTACGGTCGTGCAATGCCGCCGGATTCGCGAGAATTGGTATACCTTTCGCACTTCAAATTTCGGCAGTGCCCGAGGAGGCGCAGGGGTGTTCGGCAAAGGCTTTGCCTGCATGGATGCTGGCATAGAGCCTACAGGACGTATTCACGGCATCCTTTGACGGGCACTCCGGCGCCGAATTTCGATCTACGATTGGGTATAAATCGGATTTTTTAGATAAACCACATACGGATACGCTTTAGGATTTCGTGATAAATAACCTCCTGGAACTATGAGCTTTGTTGAGGGTTCGGTAACTCGATTGGCAGGACGCCGTGAATACGTCCGTGTAAGCTGCCGATATCTGCCAATCGAGCAAACGAACCCTCCAAAAAATAGGGAAGTTATTTTCGACTAAATCCTTAGATGCTTCCAGAAAGTTATGAAATGCTCGAATTTTGAGCTGCGAATAGTCATGTTTTCGGATTGATGAATAATGGAGTTTGAAAATGTCTTTAACGACTGAAGATGTAAATAAAATTGCGCACTTGGCAAGGTTGGGCGTCGATATTCAAGATGTCGACACTTATGCACGCGATTTATCCGGCATACTCGATTTGGTTACGCAAATGAGCGGATTAAGTACCGAGGGAGTTGCTCCCATGGCGCATCCCATGGAGCAATGCCAGAGGCTGAGACCGGACCGGGTGACCGAGTCGAATATGAGAGAAAAATTTCAAGCGATTGCGCCTCAAGTCGAATTGGGATTGTATTTGGTCCCTAAGGTGATCGAATGAAGGATGGGGGAAGGCTATGAATAATAAAACCATCGCCGAACTAGCTCGAGGCTTGCGTTCCGGCGAATTTTCCAGCGTGGAGTTGACGCAAGACTATTTAGAACGGATTCGGCAGTTTTCGGCGCTCAATGCATACATTACCGTGACGGCCGAGCAGGCGCTTGCCCAAGCCGAAGCCGCGGATAAACGGTTGGCGGCAAGAACGGCCGATTTATTAACCGGAATACCGATTGCGCAAAAAGATATTTTCTGCACCGATGGCGTTAAAACGTCTTGTGGTTCGAAGATGCTCGATAATTTCATTTCGCCGTACAATGCGACCGTCGTCGAAAAACTGAACCGGGCCGGTGCTGTGACGCTCGGTAAATTGAACATGGACGAGTTTGCGATGGGTTCGTCGAACGAAACCAGTTTTTACGGTCCGGTACAAAATCCGTGGGATGTTACATGCGTTCCGGGCGGCTCTTCGGGCGGGTCGGCCGCGGCGGTTGCTGCAGGACTCACGGCAGGTGCGACAGGTACGGATACGGGCGGTTCGATACGTCAACCGGCGGCTTTCTGCGGTATTACCGGTTTGAAGCCGACTTATGGGCGCGTTTCCCGCTATGGCATGATTGCCTATGCCTCAAGCCTCGATCAAGGAGGCCCGATGACGCGTACAGCCGAGGATGCGGCTATCATGCTGCAAGCGATGGCTGGTTTCGACGAGAAGGATTCGACTAGCGTCGATATGCCGGTTCCCGATTATTCGGCCGGGCTGAATCAACCGTTAAGCGGTCTGAAAATCGGTCTGCCGAAAGAATTTTTCGGTGAAGGGTTGAATGGCGAAATCGCCGCAGTCATCGAAACAGCCGTCAATGAATATCGCAAATTGGGCGCCGAGGTCAAAGAAGTCTCAATGCCGAATCTGAAATACGCGATTCCGGCTTATTATGTGATTGCACCGGCCGAATGTTCGGCTAATCTGTCTCGTTTCGACGGCGTCCGTTTCGGTTACCGCTGCGACAATCCGGCCGATTTGGCCGATTTGTATACGCGCTCGCGCGGCGAAGCATTCGGCAAGGAAGTTAAGCGCCGTATCTTGATCGGAACCTATGCTTTGTCGGCCGGTTATTACGATGCCTATTATTTAAAAGCTCAAAAAGTCAGGCGTTTGATCACTGACGATTTCAAAAGCGCATTAGCTGAGGTTGATGTGCTGATGGGCCCGGTATCGCCGACGGTGGCGTTCGGTCTCGGCGAAAAAACCGGCGACCCAATTCAAATGTATTTGTCCGATATTTATACAATCGCGGTCAATCTGGCAGGTCTTCCGGCCATGTCGATTCCGGCCGGTTTCGTTGACAATAAACCGGTCGGTTTGCAAATCATCGGGAATTATTTTGCCGAGGACCGGTTGTTGAATGTAGCTCATCGCTATCAGATGAATACTGACTGGCACAAGCAGGTGCCGAAAGGGTTCGAATAAAAGAGGTTGGATATGGCCAAAGTTACCGAATTGTCGCAATTGGATATGAACGGGAGCTACTGCTACGCCGATTATTTGACGTGGCGTTTGGATCAAACGGTCGAGTTGATCAAAGGCAAGATCTTTACGATGTCGCCGGCGCCGAATGTCAAGCATCAGCGGATTTCCGGCAAATTATTTCTGGATTTGGGTGCTTATTTCAAGAGCCAGTCCTGCGAAGTATTTGCCGCGCCGTTCGACGTTAAGCTTTACGATCGCCGCAAATCGAAATTGAGCGACCGCGAAGTTTTCAGTGTCGTACAGCCCGATTTGTGCGTGATCTGCGATAAAAACAAGCTGACCGAACAGGGCTGCGACGGCGCGCCCGATTGGATCATCGAAGTGCTTTCTCCGGGCAATAATAAGAAGGAACTTCGCTTCAAATACGATCTGTATCAGGAAAGCGGCGTCGGCGAATACTGGTTGGTGTTTCCGTATGAACGCGCCGTGCAGCAATTCGTGTTGGACCGGGATGGCGAAGTCTATAGGCTCCATGGCCTCTATGCAGGCGACGAAACGGTACAGCCCTATCTTTTTCCCGAACTAAAAATCGATTTGGTCGAAGTTTTTGCCGAATAAATCAATAAGGAATAAGCAATGAATTCACAATGGGAAGTCGTCATCGGGTTGGAAATTCATGCACAACTCGCGACAAAATCCAAAATTTTTTCAGGCGCATCGACAGCTTACGGCGCCGAACCGAACACACAAGCTTGCGCGGTCGATTTAGGCTTGCCCGGCGTGTTGCCGGTATTGAATCAAGAGGCCGTGCGCATGGCCGTCAAATTCGGTCTCGCGATCGAGGCAGAAATCGCGCCTTACTCGGTCTTCGCGCGCAAAAATTATTTTTATCCGGATCTGCCGAAAGGTTATCAGATCAGTCAGTTCGAGTTGCCGATCGTCGGCAACGGACACCTGGATATCGACGTTGATGGGGTAACGAAGCGCATTGGCGTTACACGCGCGCATTTGGAGGAAGACGCAGGCAAGTCCCTGCATGAGGATTTTCACGGCCTGACCGGTATCGATTTGAATCGTGCCGGCACACCATTGCTGGAAATCGTTTCGGATCCCGACATGCGTTCGGCGAAAGAAGCGGTCGCCTATATGCGCAAGCTGCACGAACTCGTGCGTTACCTCGAAATCTGCGACGGCAACATGCAAGAAGGTTCGTTCCGTTGTGATGCCAACGTTTCGGTGCGTCCGAGAGGTCAGGCGGAATTCGGCACGCGCGCCGAGATCAAAAACATCAACTCGTTCCGCTTTGTCGAAAAAGCGATCAATCACGAAATCGAGCGCCAGATCGACCTGATCGAAAGCGGCGGTAAGGTCGTACAGGAAACGCGGCTTTACGATGCGAATAAAGATGAAACCCGCTCGATGCGCGGCAAGGAAGAGGCGAACGACTACCGTTATTTTCCCGACCCCGATTTATTGCCGGTCGAGATTACCGAAGCCTTCAAAGACGAGGTGCGCGTTACCTTACCGGAGTTGCCCGATGCGAAGAAACGGCGTTTTATCGAGCAATACGGTCAGGACGATGAGAGTGCTGCTACGCTGACTTCGTCGAGGCAATTAGCCGATTACTACGAAGCATTGGTCGATGCATCCGGCGGCGAAGCGAAGATTTGTACAAATTGGGTAACCGGCGACGTGCTCGGCGCTCTGAACAAGGCCGGTTTGGAAATCGGTCAATGCCCGGTCGATGCCGAGCGTTTGGCAGGCTTGTTGAAACGTATAGCCGATGACACGATTTCGGGCAAAATCGCAAAACAAGTCTTCGAGGCGATGTGGCAAGGCCAAGAAACGGCCGATCAAATCATTGAAAGCCAAGGCTTAAAGCAAATTACCGATACCGGTGCGATCGAGGCGATCATCGATAAAATCATCACCGACAATCCTGGTCAAGTTGAACAATATCTCAGCGGTAAGGATAAGGTCTTCGGCTTCTTTGTCGGCCAAGTCATGAAGGAAATGCAGGGTAAGGCGAATCCGGCCGAGGTCAATAAGATTTTGAAAACCAAATTGAAAAGGTAAGGTTTTTGGATGGGCGGAATTCCGGCCCATCCAATGGAATAAGCGCGGTTTATATGGCATTAGCGGAAAATCTGAAAATCAGCGTCGAGGATTATTTGCAAGGCGAATTACTCAGTTACATCAAGCATGAGTATGTCGGGGGTGAAGTTTATGCGATGGTCGGCGTTAAGCGCGCGCATGATACGATCGCAATGAACCTGATCGCTCATGTGCATGCGCATCTGAGAGGTTCGCCTTGCCGAGTTCATTCAGGCGAAATGAAGGTTCGGGTGCAAACCGAAACGGACGACAATTTTTTCTATCCCGATCTGCATGTTACCTGTTCGGCTGACGATACTCATGAGCATTTTAATACTCAGCCGAAATTGATCGTCGAAATACTCTCCGACGCAACCGAGCGTTACGATCGCGCAGAGAAATTTCATCACTACCGGAAGTTATCCAGTCTCGACGAGTATGTGTTGATCGCTCAGGATACGCAGCGTGTCGAATGCTACCGGCGCGATGAGCAATGGGATTTGCGGCTCTTTCAACAAGGCCAGGCCGTCTTTTTTGCATCGATCGGTTGTGTTGTCGATATCGGCGATATTTATGAAGGCTTACGCCTTGGTAAAGATGGCTGACGAACGATTCTTTTGCGTCAAAACCAAGTATTAGCCCAAAATCAATGGGACTTCCTCTGCCTTTTGTTCGGCGATCCGGAAGCCGCGCATTTCCAGTACGCCTTTCGTGTTCAGCGAAATGATCAAATTGAGCGCTTCAGGATAGCTTGCCATTTCCAAATCGGTTTTTGAAGGAAATGCCGGCGTTGTCGGGTGGGAATGATAAATCGCGAACAATTCCTCACCGTTTTCGCGCATTTGTCCCATCGCAGCGATTTGCTGTTTAGGATCCAATAAAAACCGGTTTTCAGGGTGATCGGCGCTGTTATCGACAGGGTAGCAATGGTTCGGAATACCGTTCAGGCTTCCGATCAGTCCGCAAACCTCGGTTTCGGGTGACAATTGCGCGAGATGCAGCAGTTGATTGGTGATTTTTCGGGGAATATGAATTTCTGAAATTTGTATCATGGTTCGCTGTCGGCGTGTGGAGGGTTTAAATTTAATCGCTACGAGCGCCATTGTCCATAGGTGACCCGAGGCTGACCTGAAAGATCGGGATAAGTGGCAATATTACGGTAATTCAATTGGCTAAAAATAGCCTGGACTTGATCTTGTTGATTGTATCCGTGTTCGATCAATAAATGACCTTGAGGAAGCAAATGTCGCCTGGCGGCGGTCGCGATGCGCTCGATATCGCTCAGGCCGTGATTGTTCGCAATTAACGCGGACTTGGGTTCGAATCTGACATCGCCTTCGGCCAAGTGCGGATCGTTATCGGAGACATAGGGCGGGTTGCTGACGACAAGATTGAACAACGCAGTGTCACTTATTGCCTCTAACCAATCGCTTTGTAAAAATTGGATGTTCCGTACATTATGTTGCTGGGCATTTCGGCGGGCGATCGCCAGCGCGTTAGTGCTGAAATCGGTGGCAATGACTTCGCTATCGGGGCGCTCGGCGGCAAGGGTAATGGCAATGATGCCGGAGCCGGTGCCCAAATCGATCAGTCGGTAAGGTTGCCGTTCCGGTATCAGTTTCAAGGCCAGCTCGATCAACAGTTCGGTGTCGGGTCTCGGAATCAGCACATCGCGACAGACTTCGAAATCACGGGACCAGAATTCGCGGTTGCCGGTAATGTAGGCGATCGGCATGCCCGAAAGGCGTTTTTGCAGCAATGCTTCGAAACGGCTGTTTTGTTCGGGCAATAATTTTTTTTCCGGCCATGCGCGCAGATGAGAGCGGTCTTTTTCAAGCACGAGGCAGAGTAGGATTTCGGCGTCGAGCAAGGATGATTCGGAAACCGAGATTAAGCGTTGAACGGCATCATTCAGTGCCGATTGGACGGTGGGCATCGGTCTTATTCTTCGCCCAATTGTGTCAACAGTTCAGCTTGATGCTCGTTGATCAACGGCTCGATGACATGCTCGAGTCCGCCTTCCATGATTTCGTCAAGTTTATAAAGCGTCAGATTGATCCGGTGGTCGGTCATGCGGCCTTGCGGGTAGTTGTAGGTGCGAATCCGCTCGGAACGATCGCCGCTGCCGACTTGAAGTTTGCGATTGGCTTGTTGTTCGGCTTGGTGTTTTTCCTGTTCGGCCGATAATATACGCGAATGCAGTAACGACATGGCGCGAGCCCGGTTTTTGTGTTGCGAGCGTTCGTCTTGGCATTCGACGACGATACCGGTCGGGATGTGCGTGATGCGGATTGCCGACTCGGTCTTGTTGATATGCTGCCCGCCCGCGCCCGATGAGCGGTAGGTGTCGATGCGTAGGTCGGCCGGGTTGATGTCGACAGCATCGACTTCCTCGACTTCGGGCATGACTGCAACGGTGCAGGCCGATGTATGGATACGACCTTGAGATTCGGTTTCCGGAACGCGTTGAACCCGGTGCGCGCCCGATTCGAATTTGAGTTGCGAATAAACGTCTTGGCCGGATACGCGCAGGATGATTTCCTTATAGCCGCCGTGTTCGCCTTCGTTTTCATTGATGATCTCGGTTTTCCAGCCTTTTTTCTCGGCATAGCGTTGATACATGCGTGCGAGATCGCCGGAAAATATAGCCGCTTCGTCGCCGCCGGTCCCGGCGCGGATTTCCAGGAAAATGTTCCTGTTATCGTTAGGGTCCTTCGGTAATAATAAAATCTGCAGTTCTTGCTCGATAGCCTTTTGTTGTTTTTCGGCGGCGAGTATTTCCTCGCGAGCCATTTCGCGCAGATCCGGGTCCGGATCTTTGGCCATTTCTTGTGCTCCGGCTAGATTTTCGGCGGTATCGAGATAGCGTTTATAGCAAGTGACAATCGGGTTGATTTGCGCGTATTCTTGGCTCAATGAGCGGAATTTATTCTGATTGGCTTGTACTTCGGGTTCGGCCAATAATGCGGTGATTTCATCGAAACGTTCGCTTAAGTTGGCTAATTTGTGTTCTATGGATGGCTTCATTGTGTATGATTTAATTTGAAAATTTCGCGGGCCGCCGCTATTAAGTCGTGTCTTTCGTTGGCGCCGGCTTCCCGAATTTGCGCGCTGGGCGTATGGATGAGCTTGTTAGTTAATGAGTGAGCGAGTCTTTGCAGCGCTTCCTCGGCGGACAAGCCGTTTCTCATAAGGACTAAGGTTTTTTCAAGAGTTTCGTCACGCGTTTTTTCGGCTTGTATCCGGAAATCCTTGATTGTGCTTAAGGCGCCTTGCGAACGCAGCCAGGAAAGAAAATGTTCGACTTGTGTGTCGATGATTTCTTCCGCTTGCTCGGCGGCTTTGCGCCGGTTATCCATGTTTTGGTCGATCGTGTTTTTGAGATCGTCGACAGTATAGAGATAGACGTCGTTTAGTTGTTCGACTTCCGATTCTATGTCGCGCGGTACCGCCAAGTCGACCATGAACATCGGCTTGTGTTTGCGTTTTTTGATGGCACTTTCAACTCGTCCCTTTCCTAAAATCGGCAATGAGCTTGCTGTAGATGAAACGACGATATCGGCCTCGGCCAAGTGCATCGGTAACTCAGATAGTGCGATGGCATAACCGTTAAAGCGTGTTGCCAAGGCGTGCGCTTTGTCATAGGTTCGATTGGCGATGATGATGCGTCCGATACCGTGTTGGACC
The DNA here is from genome assembly GCF_005931095.1 of Methylotuvimicrobium buryatense. Classification (GTDB taxonomy): domain Bacteria; phylum Pseudomonadota; class Gammaproteobacteria; order Methylococcales; family Methylomonadaceae; genus Methylotuvimicrobium; species Methylotuvimicrobium buryatense. Next base: position 804,462 of record NZ_CP035467.1, read on the forward strand.
AAGTGCCGTGCCGTCAATTCGATGGTTTCGCCCGCGCCGATTAGAATTGCGGTTTGTTCGCTTAATTTGTCGAAGATTTGTTGTGCCAATTGCACGGCGGCGAAGGCTACTGAAACTGGGCTCGACCCGATGGCGGTATCGGTTCTGACTTTTTTTGCCGCGGCAAAAGTGTGCTGAAAGAGCTTACCTAAATATTTGCCTAAGGTTCCCGCGTCATTAGCGGCTTGATAGGCGGCTTTCATTTGCCCCAAAATTTGCGGCTCGCCAAGGACCATGGAATCCAAGCCGCATGCGACACGAAACATATGCCGAATTAACTGGCTGTCGTTGTAGGTGTAAAGATAGGGGGTTAAGTCGTTAGGCTTGATTTTACGGGTTTGAGCGATCCAATCGATTAAAATATGTTTATTTTCGTTTGATGACTCGCAATAAAATTCTGTTCGGTTGCAAGTCGATAGAATAGCGGCCTCGGATATATCCCTTAAACGCCAAAGGTCCTTGAGCGATGAATCCAATATTTCGGCAGGGTAAGCTAGCCGTTCTCGGATAGAAACGGGGGCAGTGTTGTAATTTATCCCTACGGCAAGAAGTGTCATCTTTTTAAATTATAGAGTTCGGAGCGAATGTGGTTTTTAGCTTGTTAATTCAGGCTTATTGGGCTATTGAAATTGTTTAAAGTTGCTATCTCGATTATGCATGTGGAAAATTGCCGATTGAACTTAGCGGATTTCAATTTCGTCATAGGTTAGTTTTCCGTGGCGCGCCATTGTTTGCCAAAAATATTTTTTTAGTCAAATTTTTTAATATTTTAATTAAATAATTAAGTTTTATTCAAATGCAGTAAAACAACTATCCGAACTGAAATGTTTTTCTGCTAATCTATTGCAAAACTGTATTGCAAAATATGAAGGATGTGAGTGTGTCGAATTATAAGTTAATTGCCGTAATAGCCCTTGTTTTTCTTAGTGGTTGCGGTTCCTCTCAGGAAAGAGGGCGAGCCATGGATGATCTTGACGAGTATTCACAGAGTTCTCATGGCGAGCAAGGTGTCGAATCTGCGGAGCCTAAAACTGCTATTGAGCCGGACATTATGTATATGTTGCTGGCTGCTGAAATTGCCGGGCAACGAGGGCAATACGATGTTGCCCTGGAGGGGTATCTTGAGGCCGCAAAGCGTGTCAATGATGTTAGGTTGACCGAGCGTGCGGCGAAGATAGCGCTATACATTAAAGATAGCGAACGAGGCGATGAGGCTGTCGAGCTTTGGTTGAAACAGGAGCCTGATAATTTAACAGCAAGAAAGATTGCCTTACTGTCGGCCTTAAGAAAGGAAGTAAAGCCATCGGCTATCGAGCATGCCCTGTTTTTGTTGGACATGGATTCGGAGGGTTTTGAAGATGCGGTTGTCGAGTTAATTAGGGCGTTGGGTCAAAAAGGTAATACAACTTTTGTTTATGATGTATTGGAAGATCTTGCCGAGCAAAGGCCGGAAGAAGCCACTGTTTTTTTTATTCAGGCCATGTTGGCAATGCAGTTAAACAGTAATGTATTGGCGCAACGGAAAATTGACCAAGCCATTGAATTGCGTCCGGATTGGGAAAAGGCTTTGTTATTTAGGGCGCAAATAGCGGCTTTTTCAGGTGATTTGGCTAATGCAAGGATTTATCTAACGGATTTATTGGATCAAAATCAAGATAGCTTGAAGGTCAAGAAATTGTTGGCCCAAGTCTTGGTTAAACTAGGCGAGTATGAAGAAGCCGGCAGGCTTTATCTCGATATCATTGATGATGAGCCTGAGGATTTTGAATCGCGTTTCTCTTTGGCGCTGGTTAATCTACAGATGGAGAGAGATGATAAAGCGGAATCCTTGTTTAAGGGCTTGATTCCATATCCTGAATGGAGTGATCAGGCAAGCTTTTATCTGGGTAGAATTGCGGTTCGAGATGGCAGAAATAGCGATGCTCTGGTTTGGTTCGATAGGGTATCGAGGGGGAGTTTGCGCTTCGATGCCGCGGCTGCGGGGATATCGCTACTGATTAAAGATAAGCAATTTGAAGAGGCCTCCGAACGGATAAGCCGCCTTCGCGCTCGGTCTGCCGATGAAAAGATGCGTGCGCTGTTGTTAGAAGCGGAGTTTTATAACGAACAAAAGCAATATATCAAGTCGTTCGATTTGTTAAGCAAGGCGATCGAAGAAATGCCCGAACAAAAGGAATTGTTATATACCCGGGCTTTAGTTTCAGAGCGTATTGATCGTCTCGACGTGCTGGAACAGGATTTAAGAAAGATACTGGCACAGTATCCCGATGATGTGAGTGCCTTAAATGCCTTGGGTTATACCTTGGCTGATAGAACCGACCGATACGAGGAGGCGCGGGTCTATCTTGAAAAGGCTCTGGAATTGCAGCCGGATGAGGCGGTCATTATCGATAGTTACGGATGGTTGCAATTTAAGTTGGGCAATTATGAAAAGGCTTTAGAATATTTGCAGAAGGCTTATTCTAAGCAGCAGGAGAACGAAATTGCGGCGCATTTGGCGGAAGTCTTATGGGCCTTGGGTCGCAAGGATGAGGCGAAGAAATTATTCGAACAGACGATAAAAAAGTCGCCGGAGGATGAATATCTTTTGGATTTTCAGCGGCGCATTCTTGACGCTGAATGAAAAGTCAATGCAAAAAATACCTCTATGGATGGCTTGTGTTGGTTTTGTCGGTTTTGACAGGATGTTCAGCCTTGCCGGTTAAAGACTTGGCGGTTTATTCGGAGTCGGGGCGGGATGGGTTTTATCAATTGCAGGAATGGAGCTTGGATGGGCGTGTATCGTTAACGGCTCGAAGTGATTCGTGGGCGGCCGCTATAGAATGGCGACGTGCGGATAGCGATGAGATGATTCGTATTTCGGGGCCTTTCGGTCAGGGAGCGGTTAATATTCATATTGCCGATGATTATGTCGATGTCGATCGTGGCGAAGGTGCGGTCAGATATTATGATTGGTCCGATGAGTTTATAACCGAACAATTGGGCTTTTATGTGCCATTGAGATCATTGCGGTACTGGGTGGTAGGATTGACCGATCCGAATGAGTCGTTCGAAAATATCGGCAATGGTTTTATTCAGGATAACTGGACGATCCGATATAGGAAGATGCAAAAAACCGATCGAGGGGTGTTGCCCTACAAAATTGATGTTTCCAATCCGGAAGTGAAATTAAAGCTAATAATAGATCAATGGAATACGCATGAGTGAGGTGAATAAAAGATGGCCCGCGCCGGCAAAATTAAATTTAATGCTAAGAATTGTAGGGCAAAGAGAAGATGGTTATCATTTGCTACAAACGGTATTTCAGTTCATTGATTTATGTGATTGGCTGGTATTTCGGCCTATAAGTGATTCGGTGATTTCGTTGCGGAATCCCCTTCCCGGGGTTCCGGAAGACCAGGATTTAACCTATCGGGCCGCTCGTTTGTTAAAAGATGAAACCGGTTATAAGGGGGGGGTGGTCATTGAGATTGAAAAGCACCTGCCTATGGGCGGCGGCTTAGGCGGGGGGAGTTCCGATGCGGCTACGACTTTGGTCGCGCTTAACGATTTGTGGCGGTTACGTCTTTCCCGTGAACGGCTTATGCAATTAGGTTTGCGATTAGGTGCGGATGTGCCGATTTTTGTTTTTGGGCATAGCGCCTGGGCGGAAGGCGTAGGTGAGGTGCTTCAGGAAATTGAAGTGCCGGAAAAATGGGTCGTGGTGCTGAAGCCGGATTGTCATGTCGATACAAAAGAAATTTTTTCATCAAAAGATTTGACAAGGGACAGTAAATCAATCAAAATAGCCGACTTTATTGCAGGGCAACACCAAAACGATTGTTTAGATGTTGTGCGCAAGTTTTACCCGTCTGTTGATGGGGCTTTGCGGGAGTTGTCCGATTTCTCCGAAGCAAGATTGACAGGTACAGGAGCATGCGTTTTTGCTCAGTTTGATACAGAGTTGGCAGCTAAAAAAGCGTATTTGTCACTGAGTAGAAAGTGGCAATCCTATCTGTGTAAAGGAATGAACAGATCTCCGTTGTACTCAAGTCTGAATGATGCTTAAGACTGGTAAGTATATCTAAGTATTTGGGCCGTCGCCAAGCGGTAAGGCACGGGGTTTTGATCCCCGCATACCCAGGTTCGAATCCTGGCGGCCCAGCCATTACCTAAACAGCAAATTAATTCAATCTGGGAGTGCCTGAATGAGTGACGCCTCTTTAATGGTGTTTTCCGGTAATGCGAATCTGCCATTGTCGGAAGGTATTGTTAAAAAGCTTAGTATGCGGCTCGGTATGGCCACAGTGGGAAGATTTAGTGACGGTGAGGTTGCGGTTGAGGTTGAGGAGAATATAAGGGGCAAGGATGTCTTTGTCATTCAACCGACTTGTTCGCCGACAAATGAGAATTTAATGGAGTTGTTGGTGATGATCGACGCGTTCCGTCGGGCATCGGCATCTCGAATAACGGCAGTTATGCCGTATTATGGTTATGCAAGACAGGATAGGCGGTCGCGTTCGGCAAGGGTTCCGATCAGTGCTAAGTTAGTCGCCAAAATGATAGGTGAGGCGGGTGCGGACCGGGTATTGACCGTTGACCTTCATGCAGATCAGATTCAGGGTTTTTTCGATATTCCTGTCGATAACGTGTATGCGTCGCCAATTTTACTGGGTGATGTATGGCGGCAAAAATATAAGAATTTAATAGTTGTCTCGCCTGATGTGGGCGGGGTCGTAAGAGCGAGAGCTCTGGCAAAACGGCTTGATGATGCCGACTTGGCTATAATAGATAAAAGGCGTCCGAAAGCCAATGTCTCCGAGATAATGCATATCATCGGCGATGTTGAGGGTCGTACCTGTGTCATGATCGATGATCTTGTCGATACTGCCGGTACCCTGTGCCATGCGGCGGAAGCATTGAAGGGTCATGGTGCAGTCAAGGTTGTAGCTTACTGTACGCATGCTGTTCTTTCTGGAAGAGCAATTGATAATTTGCGAGATTCAGTTTTGGACGAGTTGGTCGTAACCGATACGATACCGTTGAGCTTAGAAGCAAGTCGCATTGGTAAAATTCGGCAGCTCAGCGTTGCCGAAATGTTGGCGGAAACGATAAGGCGTATCGCTGTCGGTGAGTCGGTTAGTTCGTTGTATGTGGATTGATAAATTAGCGAAGTGTATAGATGCACAGCTTTGGAGAATGTAATGTCAAGTGTATTTGAATTCGTGGCGGAAGCTCGGAAAAAGCCCGGAACTGCTTCGGCTAAGTCGGTTCGTCGGCAAGGAAAAGTGCCTGCGGTAATTTATGGCGGAGAGGCTGATCCTGAAATGTTGGTTCTGGATCATAATGAGGTTGTTAAGCATCTCGCTCACGAGGCTGTATATTCGCATATCTTGGACGTAGTCGTTGCGGGTAAAGCGGAAAAGGCAATCCTCAAGGCTGTTCAAAGGCATCCGGCCAAGGCTAGAGTGCTGCACCTGGATTTCTTGCGCGTAACGGCAAATGAAAAGCTAAAAGCGCAAGTTCCTCTTCATTTTATTAATGAGGATGTCTGTGTTGGAGCTAAATTAGGCGGTGTGGTTATGCATAATTTGGTCGATATAGAGGTTGCGTGTTTGCCGGAGGATCTACCTGAGTATATTGAGGTGGATTTGTCGAGTTTGAATCTTGGCGAAACATTGCATGTTTCTCAGTTAGCTGCGCCGAAGGGTGTTGAGTTTTTGGCTTTGTCGCATGGCGATGACCATGACGCGGATGTTTCGGTGGTGACAGTAGTGCCGCCTAGAGTTGAGAAAGGCGAGACCTCAGCTGAAGCTGAAGAATAAGCGTATAAAAATTGCTTGTGTAAGTTAGTTCGCAGGCAATTAAAAAGTTTGTAATTTGCGTTTTATAAGTTGAATATTGAAAAAAACGCAAAAAAGGGTTGTTCTTGTTGACAAGGTCGTTAGATTTTGTAAGAATGGCCTGCTCCTGGTTTTGGAGGGGTTCCCGAGTGGCCAAAGGGATCAGACTGTAAATCTGCCGGCTCTGCCTTCGGAGGTTCGAATCCTCCCCCCTCCACCATCCTGTTTGAATTTAAAATTGCGGGTGTAGTTCAATGGTAGAACTCCAGCCTTCCAAGCTGGTCACGTGGGTTCGATTCCCATCACCCGCTCCAGATGATCGGTGGTTTCTGCCCATATAGCTCAGTAGGTAGAGCACTTCCTTGGTAAGGAAGAGGTCACCGGTTCAAATCCGGTTATGGGCTCCATATATTTGCAACAATAAAAGCTTTTTCGGGAAAGTAAAATGTCCAAAGAAAAATTCGAACGTAAAAAACCACACGTTAACGTAGGAACCATCGGTCACGTGGATCATGGTAAAACCACATTAACGGCAGCATTGACCAAAGTCATGGCGGATGCGCGTGGCGGCGTCTATAAAGCCTACGATCAAATTGATAACGCCCCCGAAGAGCGCGAGCGCGGTATCACAATCGCAACGGCTCACGTAGAGTACGAATCAGAAGCACGCCACTATGCGCATGTAGACTGTCCGGGTCATGCCGACTACGTCAAAAACATGATTACCGGTGCTGCGCAAATGGACGGAGCGATTTTAGTATGCTCGGCAGCTGACGGCCCAATGCCGCAAACGCGTGAGCATATATTGCTGGCGCGTCAGGTCGGTGTGCCTTATATCGTTGTTTATTTGAACAAAGCCGATATGGTCGATGATGCCGAGTTGGTCGAATTGGTTGAAATGGAAGTCAGAGAATTATTGGACATGTACGAATTTCCGGGTGACGACACCCCGTTGGTCGTCGGATCGGCATTAAAAGCTCTGGAAGGTGATACCAGTGAGATCGGCGTACCGTCGATTATTAAGCTGGTAGAAGCGTTAGACAGCTATATTCCGGAGCCGGAGCGAGCAATCGATCAACCATTCTTGATGCCGATTGAAGACGTGTTCTCGATTTCCGGTCGCGGCACAGTGGTTACTGGTCGTATAGAGCGCGGTATCATCAAAGTCGGTCAAGAAGTAGAGATCGTCGGCATTAGACCGACAACGGTTACCACCTGTACGGGCGTGGAAATGTTCCGTAAATTATTGGATCAAGGTCAAGCGGGCGATAACGTTGGGGTCTTGTTAAGAGGCACCAAAAGAGACGAAGTGGAGCGCGGGCAAGTATTGGCGCACAAAGGCACGATTAAGCCGCATACACATTTCAGAGCGGAAATCTACGTATTGTCGAAAGACGAAGGCGGACGTCATACTCCGTTCTTTAACGGATACCGTCCGCAATTTTACTTCAGAACCACGGATGTGACCGGAGCGGTCGATCTTCCGGAAGGCGTAGAAATGGTGATGCCGGGCGATAACGTCAATGTCGAAGTAAAATTGATTGCTCCGATTGCGATGGAAGAAGGTTTGCGTTTTGCGGTTCGTGAAGGTGGTCGTACCGTTGGCGCGGGCGTTGTTGCTTCGATTATTGAATAACGAAAGCGCTTATAACATTTTAATATTTTCTGAATTAGGTCAGTAGCTCAATTGGCAGAGCAGCGGTCTCCAAAACCGCAGGTTGGGGGTTCGATTCCCTCCTGGCCTGCCATCAGAAAAATACAATAACTATAAATCGTAATAACAATCATGAGTACACAAGTTGAACCCTCAGCATCGGTAGGTGATGTTGTTAAGCAAGTTTTCTCAATTGTTTTTGTTATTGCAGGTCTTGCGGGTTTTTACTACTTTTCCGAATATGCCTTATTATATAGGGTTCTCTCGCTAGTCGTTATCGTGCTAATTGCGATGGGGCTAATGTTAACGACTCGGATAGGTCAAGGATTTTGGAATTTTGCACTGGAATCGAAGCAAGAAGTAAGAAAAGTCGTTTGGCCAACGCGCCAAGAAACAATGCGAACGACTTTAATGGTCTTTGCAATGGTTCTAATCGTTGGCGTAATACTTTGGTTGCTTGATATGTTTTTGTTCTGGGGTGTGCGTTTATTGACCGGTCAAGGAGGATAATAAATGGCACTACGTTGGTATGTCGTTCATGCTTATTCGAACTTTGAAAATAAAGTAAAAGAAGCATTAGAAGAAAGGATAAAACGAGAAGGGCTAGGACAGTATTTCGGTAAAATTCTGGTGCCTACAGAAGAAGTTGTCGAAATGCGAATGGGTCAGCAACGCAAAAGCGAACGTAAGTTTTTTCCCGGCTATGTCCTGGTGCAGATGGAGTTGACCGATGAAACATGGCATATGGTTAGAGATGTTCCTAGAGTGTTAGGATTTATTGGAGGGACTTCCGATAAACCTGCCCCTATATCAGAAAAAGAAGCGATGTCTATCTTAAATAGAGTCGAGGAAGGGGTTAACAAGCCAAGGCCGAAAGTTTTGTTTGAGGTCGGTGAGGTCGTAAGAGTCAATGACGGCCCATTTAAAGATTTCAACGGAACGATAGAGGAAGTTAATTACGAAAAGAGTAAGCTAAGAATTTCGGTTTTGATTTTCGGTAGATCGACACCGGTAGAGCTAGACTTTAATCAAGTTGAAAAATCATAAAAAGCGTCAAATAAATTTTTTAAAATCCTGGATATGACTGTGTCCGGGATTTTTGTTTATTAGGGGAGCTGAAAAGCGTTTGCACCCGTTTTGGAGTAAATAATGGCAAAAAAAATCAATGCATACATAAAGTTGCAAGTAAAAGCAGGCGAAGCGAATCCCAGTCCACCGGTTGGACCTGCATTAGGTCAGCATGGTGTCAACATTATGGAGTTTTGTAAAGCCTTTAATGCAAAAACTCAAGAATTGGAAAAAGGGTTACCTACTCCGGTTGTTATCACTGTTTATAGCGATCGTAGTTTTACCTTTATTACTAAAACTCCGCCTGCTTCGATCCTGTTGAAAAAAGCGGTTGGTGTTAAGAGCGGGAGCAGTACGCCGAATAAAGTGAAAATTGGCACAGTGACGCGCGAGCAGCTTGAAGAAATAGCCAAGACAAAAATGGAAGATTTAAATGCGGCAAGCTTGGATGCCGCAGTTAAAACAATTGCCGGAAGTGCTCGTAGTATGGGCCTGAATGTGGAGGGCGTGTAATGGCAAAGCTGACTAAAAAAGCAAAACTGATAAAGTCAAAAGTAGACAGAAGCAAACAATATTCGGTCAACGAAGCGGTTGGTTTACTGAAAGAGCTTGGTAACAGCAAGTTTGTCGAGTCGATCGATGTCAGTGTCAACCTAGGCGTCGATCCAAGGAAATCAGATCAAAATGTGCGTGGCGCTACCGTATTGCCAAATGGAACCGGAAAAACAGTAAGAGTCGCGGTTTTTACTCAAGGTGCCAATGCCGATGCGGCGAAAGAAGCAGGTGCCGACATCGTCGGTATGGACGATTTAGCTGATCAGGTTAAAAAAGGTGAAATGAATTTCGACGTGGTGATCGCTTCTCCCGATGCGATGAGAGTGGTTGGCCAGTTGGGACAGATTTTGGGCCCAAGAGGCTTAATGCCAAATCCTAAAGTCGGAACAGTTACGCCGGATGTTGCAACCGCAGTTAAAAACGCAAAATCAGGGCAAGTGCGTTATCGAACAGACAAGTCTGGGATCATACACTGCTCAATTGGTAAGGTAGATTTTGATGCGACAGCCATTCAGCAAAATCTGGAAGCATTATTGGCTGATTTGCGTAAAGCTAAGCCGAGTGCCGCGAAAGGTGTTTATATGAAAAAAATTACACTGTCTTCGACCATGGGTCCAGGGCTTTGGATCGATCAGAGCGGACTTGCCGGTTAAGGGCAAAAACTTTGGGTTGCCGGAAATGCCGGCAACCGTCAAAGACCGCAGGTGTTGTAAAACTTAATTTTCCTGCGTAGACGGAAGCTGGAACCGCAAAGCTGGTGAAAGGGACCGTAAGGGGCATCTACTGAAGATGCGTTTTATTGATTCTGATTAAAAATCAGAAATGTACCGGAGGTAAATTGTGGCACTAAATTTAGATAGCAAGAAAGCTGTCGTCGAAGAGGTTGCCGAATTCGCCGCTAAAGCCCATTCCGCCGTCGCGGCGGAATATCGCGGTTTAACCGTGTCGGAAATGACCGAATTACGGAAAACTGCTAGAGAGACGGGTGTTTATCTGCGGGTTGTGAAAAACTCATTGGCAAAAAGAGCCATAGCCGGAACAGAATTCGAATGCATGCAAGAAGGCTTAGTTGGTCCGTTATTGCTAGCGTTTTCGATGGAAGATCCAGGTTGTGCGGCGAGATTAATCCATGAGTTTGCAAAAAGTCATAACAAGCTTGTCACTAAAATAGTGGCAATCGGTGGGCAGGCATATGATGCTAATGAACTTGAAAGACTGGCAAGACTGCCGACACGCGATCAAGGAATTAGTATGTTGATGTCGGTCATGAAAGCTCCGGTTGGTAAGCTTGCACGGACATTGGCTGCACTTAAAGACCTTAAAGAAGCGGCATAACCTTTTTTTAACCAGTTTTAAATCTATTTTAGAGGAAATACATAATGGCAATTTCACAAGAAGATATCTTGGAAGCGGTCTCTAACATGACGGTTATGGAAATCGTTGATTTAATTTCGGCGATGGAAGAGAAATTCGGCGTATCGGCGGCTGTGATGGCGGCAGCACCGGCGGCAGCCGCTGCAGCGGTAGCTGAAGAACAAACCGAATTCGATGTTATTCTGACTGCAGCCGGCGCTAATAAAGTGGCCGCTATTAAAGCAGTTCGCGGAATCACGGGTCTGGGCTTGAAAGAAGCGAAAGACGCTGTTGAAGGTGCGCCGACTACGTTGAAAGAAGGCGTTAGTAAAGCCGAAGCCGAAGCTGTCAAAAAGGATCTTGAAGAAGCGGGTGCTTCAGTCGAAATTAAGTAACAATTTTGACACGATTTTTAAGGCATTAAGCCTCTTAGTATGGCTGGTGACATTTTGTCATCGGCCTTTTGCCGCTTATTAATAGGCGGCAAAAAATAATTCCTGATGAAATAGGTATGGAAGCAATATGGCCTACTCTTTTACCGAAAAAAAACGCATTCGTAACAACTTTGGCAAAGGTACAGAAGTACTTGATGTGCCATATCTCTTAGCGACGCAGATCAATTCCTACGCAAGTTTCCTGCAATCCGGTATGTCGCCGGAAAAAAGGTTGAACGTAGGCTTGCATGCTGCTTTTTCCAGTGTTTTTCCAATAGAAAGTCATTCCGGGTATGCGGTTCTGGAATATGTAAAATACCGGTTAGGAGAGCCGACATTCGATGTCAGGGAGTGTCAGCAAAGAGGTGCAACTTTTGCAGCGCCACTGCGAGTGTTGGTGCGCTTAGTTATTTACGATAAGGACGCACCTGGAAGTACGAAAGTTGTTAAGGATATCCGGGAGCAGGAAGTCTACATGGGTGAGTTACCGTTAATGACCGATAACGGTACTTTCGTCATCAACGGAACCGAGCGGGTAATCGTTTCTCAGTTGCACCGCTCTCCGGGCGTGTTTTTTGATCACGATAAAGGAAAAACGCATTCATCAGGAAAATTATTATTCAACGCACGAGTTATACCTTATCGCGGTTCTTGGCTTGATTTCGAATTCGATCATAAAGACTGTGTCTATGTCAGAATAGATAGACGTAGAAAGATTCCCGCAACGATCTTGCTAAGAGCGCTGGGTTATAACAACGAAGAAATGATGGATATCTTCTTCGAAACCAATCGCTTTGTCTTGGCTGACGGTAGTTGTTTGTTTGATTTAGTGCCGGAGCGTTTGAGGGGCGAAATTGCCGCATTCGATTTTAAGCATGACGGAAAGGTTCTTATCGAAGAAGGACGACGGATTACGGCAAAACATATACGCCAATTAAAAGATGCTGGGGTCACTCAAATCGAAGTCCCTAAAAGTTATTTACACGGAAAAATATTAAGCCATAATCTGATCGATGAATCGACTGGTGAGCTTATTGCCAATGTCAATGACGAAATAACCGAAGAATTGCTCGATAAAGTTATTGATAGCGGTATACAAGAACTAAATACGATTTATGTTAACGATCTGGATAAAGGGCCGTATATTTCTAATGCGATGCGCTTGGACACGAGTAGCACGCAGCTGGAAGCATTAGTAGAAATTTACCGCATGATGAGGCCGGGTGAGCCGCCGACAAAAGAATCGGCAGAAAATCTATTTCAAAACTTGTTTTTTACCGATGACCGCTACGATTTATCGACGGTTGGGCGCATGAAGTTCAATCGGCGCCTGGGTCGTCAAGAAACAACCGGAGAGGGGACGCTCAGCAAGGAAGACATCATTGATGTATTAAAGGAATTGATCAATATCCGAAACGGAAACGGTAATGTCGATGATATCGATCATTTGGGTAACCGAAGAGTCCGTTCGGTTGGCGAGATGATCGAGAACCAATTCCGAGTTGGCTTGGTCAGGGTAGAACGTGCGGTTAAAGAACGGCTGACATTAGCCGATTCCGAAGGCCTGATGCCGCAGGAAATTATCAACGCGAAACCGGTATCTGCGGCGGTTAAAGAGTTTTTCGGCTCAAGCCAGCTGTCACAGTTCATGGATCAAAATAATCCGCTTTCTCAAGTTACGAACAAGCGCCGGGTATCGGCTTTGGGCCCGGGTGGATTGGCGCGCGAACGTGCCGGCTTCGAGGTGCGTGATGTTCATACCACGCATTACGGACGCGTTTGCCCGATCGAAACTCCGGAGGGGCCGAATATTGGTTTGATCAACTCATTGGCCGTGTATGCACGTACCAATGAATATGGCTTTCTTGAAACACCTTACAGAAAAGTTGTCGACGGTAAATTGACCGATCAAGTTGAGTATCTTTCGGCGATCGAAGAAGGGGAGTTTGTGATTGCTCAGGCTTCCGTGCCGGTGGATGAAAACGGGCGATTAAAGGAAGGCTTGGTATCCTGCCGTTATAAAGATGAATTTACGTTGGCGATGTCCGATACCGTCCAATACATGGACGTATCATCAAAACAAATAGTTTCGGTTGCCGCGTCTATTATCCCGTTCTTAGAGCACGATGACGCGAATCGGGCATTAATGGGTTCCAATATGCAACGTCAAGCGGTTCCGACACTAAGAGCCGAGAAGCCGTTAGTGGGTACGGGTATGGAACGCACGGTGGCAAAGGATTCCGGGGTGGCTGTCGTGGCAACGAGAGGCGGGACTATTGAGGCTGTCGATGCCGCCAGAATTGTGGTCAGAGTAAACGATGCGGAAACCGAAGCAGGTGAGCCGGGTGTCGATATTTATAATCTGACCAAGTACACAAGATCCAACCAAAATACCTGTATTAACCAAAAACCATTGGTTAAGCTTGGCGACATCGTCAATGCCGGGGATATATTAGCTGATGGACCCTCGACCGATATCGGCGAATTGGCTTTAGGTCAAAATATGCTTGTGGCTTTTATGCCTTGGAATGGATACAACTTCGAGGATTCGATTTTAGTTTCCGAGCGTGTTGTTAAAGAAGATCGTTTTACGACCATTCATATTGAAGAAAAAACCTGTGTTGCTCGGGATACTAAATATAATCCGGAAGAGATTACCGCTGACATTCCTAACGTCAGCGAAGAAGCGTTATCGAAATTGGATGAGTCCGGAATCGTTTATGTGGGTGCCGAGGTCAAAGGCGGCGATATTCTGGTCGGGAAAGTGACACCGAAAGGTGAGACGCAATTAACACCAGAGGAAAAACTATTACGTGCAATTTTCGGTGAGAAAGCGGCGGATGTTAAAGACACGTCATTAAGAGTACCGAACGGCGTTGAAGGGACCGTTATCGATGTCCAGGTCTTTACACGAGATGGTGTTAAGAAGGATAAGCGTGCTCTCGAAATCGAAGAAGACCAAATCAAGCGTTATAGAAAAGATCTGGATGATCAGCTGAAAATTGTCGAAAAGGATATTTTTGCGCGAGTCGCTAGAATGATTGTCGGCAAGAAAGCTTTGTCCGGGCCTGATAATTTAGCGTCTGGTACTGTTGTTAATCAAGAATATCTGGACAAATTGAGACCTTCTCAATGGCTGCAAATCAAAATGGAAGATGAAAACATCAATGTCCAATTGGAAGGAGTCGTCGAGCAAATCGAACAGCAGAGAAAGGATTTCGACGTCAAGTTTGATGTGAAACGCAAAAAGATCACCATGGGCGACGATTTGCCTCCTGGTGTTCTTAAAATGGTTAAGGTTTATCTGGCGGTCAAGAGAAGAATTCAGTCTGGCGATAAAATGGCCGGGCGGCATGGAAATAAAGGGGTTATTTCTATGATTAGACCGATCGAAGACATGCCATATACTGCCGATGGAAATCCGGTCGATATCGTATTGAATCCGCTTGGGGTTCCGTCACGCATGAATGTGGGGCAGGTGTTGGAAACCCATTTGGGTTGGGCCTCTAAAGGTTTGGGGATCAAGATAGGTAAAATGCTCGAGGCCCAAGCAAAAATCGTTGAAATTAGAGAGTTTTTAGAAAAAATCTATAATAGCAGCGGTCGCAAAGAGGACTTGAATTCCTTATCCGATAAAGAGATTTTAGAATTAGCACATAATTTGGTCGGTGGTGTGCCGATGGCTACTCCGGTGTTCGATGGCGCTACCGAAGATGAAATTAAAACCATGCTGAGACTGGCTGATTATCCCGAACATGGTCAAACCACACTCTATGATGGATTGACCGGGGAGCCTTTCGAGCGAGAAGTCACAGTTGGCTACATGTATATGCTGAAATTGAACCATCTGGTTGACGATAAGATGCATGCTCGATCAACAGGTCCGTACAGCTTAGTCACTCAGCAACCGCTTGGTGGAAAGGCGCAGTTCGGTGGCCAGCGCTTCGGGGAGATGGAGGTCTGGGCGCTTGAGGCTTATGGAGCGGCTTACACCTTGCAGGAAATGTTGACCGTGAAATCTGATGATGTAACAGGTAGAACCAAAATGTATAAAAATATCGTCGATGGCGACCACAAGATGGAAGCTGGCATGCCGGAATCGTTCAACGTCTTGATCAAAGAAATACGTTCACTCGGTGTCAATATTGAGTTAGAAAGCGATTGAGTTCGATTATTTACCTTAATTTGACTACCCGTTCCGGACACGCGCCGGAAACCATTTAGAGAGGATAAGCTCTTGAAAGATTTAATGAACTTTTTAAAGCGCCAAGGTCGCGCCGATGATTTTGATTCAATTCGCATAGGTTTGGCGTCTCCTGACATGATTCGTTCGTGGTCTTACGGAGAAGTTAAAAAGCCTGAAACAATAAATTATCGAACTTTTAAGCCGGAACGAGATGGATTGTTTTGTGCCAAAATTTTTGGCCCTGTGAGCGATTATGAATGTTTATGCGGAAAATATAAAAGACTGAAACACAGAGGCGTTATCTGTGAGAAATGCGGTGTTGAAGTCACGCTTTCGAAAGTGCGTCGAGAAAGAATGGGACACATTGAATTGGCCAGTCCGGTCGCTCATATTTGGTTTTTAAAGTCCTTGCCATCGAGGATTGCGCTGCTACTAGACATGACGCTTCGTGAAATTGAGCGCGTCTTGTATTTCGAGTCATTCGTTGTGCTTGATCCGGGCGTAACGCCGCTTAATAAAGGGCAGTTGCTGACCGATGACGAGTATCTCGATGCCGTCGAGCAATTTGGCGATGATTTCGTTGCGAAAATGGGTGCCGAAGCCGTTTTTGATTTACTCAAAGCGATCGATCTGAACGGCGAAATCAATCGTTTACGCGAAGAGATCAACGGTACCAATTCAGAAACTAAGATTAAAAAGTTTTCTAAACGCTTAAAAGTAATCGAATCGCTGTTGAGCTCTAAAAATCGTCCTGAATGGATGATTATGCAAGTATTGCCGGTTTTGCCTCCGGAATTGAGACCTTTGGTGCCTTTAGATGGCGGGCGATTTGCCACGTCGGATTTAAACGATCTCTATCGTCGCGTCATTAACAGGAATAACCGGCTCAATCGTTTGTTGGATTTAAACGCGCCGGATATTATCGTTCGAAACGAAAAGCGAATGTTGCAAGAGTCGGTCGATGCTTTGCTCGATAACGGCCGTAGAGGTAGGGCAATCACCGGTACCAATAGAAGGCCGCTTAAATCTCTTGCCGATATGATTAAGGGTAAGCAAGGCCGTTTCAGGCAAAACCTGTTGGGTAAACGTGTCGATTATTCCGGGCGTTCCGTTATCGTAGTCGGGCCGACCCTGCGGTTACACCAGTGCGGGTTGCCTAAAAAAATGGCTTTGGAATTGTTCAAGCCGTTCATCTTTAGCAAATTGCAATTAAGAGGGCTTGCCACAACCATTAAAGCCGCGAAGAAAATGGTTGAGCGAGAAGGTGCCGAGGTTTGGGATATTCTCGAAGAAGTCATTCGCGAGCATCCGGTTTTGTTAAACAGGGCGCCGACCTTGCATCGCTTAGGGATACAAGCGTTCGAGCCAATCTTAATCGAAGGTAAAGCGATACAGTTGCATCCTTTGGTTTGTAGTGCTTTTAATGCCGATTTTGACGGCGACCAAATGGCGGTGCATGTCCCGTTATCGATAGAGGCTCAACTTGAAGCCAGAACGTTGATGATGGCGACCAATAATATTTTGTCTCCGGCAAGCGGTGAGCCGATTATTAACCCGTCTCAGGACGTGGTTTTAGGGCTCTATTTTATAAGTCGAGAGAAAGTCAATGCCAAAGGGAACGGATCGATCTTTGTTTCAACAGACGAAGTACATAAAGCCTTAGCATTTAAAAGTGTCGACTTACAGGCCAAGATTCAATTAAGAATTACTGAAAGAATAAAGACCGATAGAGGCGTTTCCGAACAAAAAACCTATCGCGTCGAAACGACGGTTGGCCGAGCATTGATCTGGGAAATTGTTCCCGAAGGTATGCCGTACGAGATAGTCAATTGCGATATGACGAAGAAAAATATATCGCGACTGATCAATTATTGCTACCGGCATTTAGGTATCAAGGAAACAGTCATTTTGGCCGACCAATTGATGTATCTCGGATTTCGTTATGCAACACGTTCCGGTGTTTCATTTGGCATAGAAGATATGGCGATACCGGCAAAAAAAGAAGAAATCATCAATACGGCTAATTCGGAAGTTAACGAGATACAGCGGCAATACTCGTCTGGTTTAGTAACTGACGGTGAGCGATACAACAAAGTAGTTGACATCTGGTCACACGCAAATGATCAAGTTGCGAAAGTCATGATGGATGGATTGGGCGTTGAGGAAATCGAAGATGCCGATGGAAACAAGGTTACTCAGAAATCGTTCAACTCAATTTTCATGATGGCCGAATCAGGTGCTCGGGGTTCCGCTGCACAGATTAGACAGTTGGCCGGTATGCGCGGCTTGATGGCCAAGCCGGACGGTTCGATTATCGAAACGCCGATTACCGCTAATTTCAGGGAAGGTCTAGACGTATTACAGTACTTTATTTCGACTCACGGCGCACGGAAAGGGCTTGCCGATACAGCTTTGAAAACAGCCAACTCGGGTTATTTGACGCGGCGTTTGGTCGATGTCGCTCAGGATTTGGTTATTACGGGCGACGATTGCGGAACGACGCAAGGGGTGTCGATGACGCCGATTATCGAAGGCGGCGATGTTGTCGAGCCATTGGCTGAGCGTGTGTTAGGTCGTGTAGTCATTAACGACGTCATGGATGCTGCAGGCGAAAAAGTGGTCGTTAAAAGTGGAACCTTGCTTGATGAATACTGGGTGTCGGTGCTTGAAGAAAATAGTGTCGATCAAGTCTATGTGCGTTCGGTTATTACTTGTGAAAATCGTCATGGCGTCTGTGCCGCATGTTATGGTCGAGACTTAGCTAGAGGGCATTTAGTCAATAGCGGCGAAGCAGTGGGTGTCATTGCTGCACAATCCATCGGCGAGCCGGGGACGCAGTTGACTATGCGTACTTTCCATATTGGCGGTGCAGCTTCGAGATCGGCAGCGATCAGTAATGTGCAAGTTAAATCGGCCGGAACCGTTAAGTTGAGTAACCTCAAGACCGTTACGAATCGCGAAGGGAATTTGGTTGCGGTTTCTAGATCCGGTGAAATCGGTATCATCGACGAATATGGCCGTGAACGTGAGCGCTATAAAATTCCTTATGGTGCGGTTTTGTCGGTCCAGGATGGCAGTAAAATTAATGGCGGAGAGATTATTGTCAACTGGGATCCGCATACACATCCGGTAATTACCGAAGTTGATGGTGTAGTTAGCCTATTCGACTTTATGGATGGCGTAACGGTTCAAAAACAAGCGGACGAGGTGACAGGGTTAAGTTCCTTGGTGGTGACCGATCCCAAACAAAGGGGCAGTGCCGGTAAAGATTTACGCCCAATGGTTAAGCTAATGGATGCCGCCGGAGAGACGATTTATCTTCCAGGAACAGAGATTCCCGCGCAGTACTTCCTGCCGACCGGAGCAATTGTCAGCATCAAGGATGGGCACGAGGTTAAAGTCGGTGATGTTTTGGCGAGGATTCCTCAAGAATCGAGTAAAACGCGCGATATCACCGGTGGTTTACCTCGCGTTGCCGATTTATTTGAAGCAAGAAAAACCAAGGATCCGGCGATTTTAGCGGAAACAACCGGCACAATATCCTTCGGTAAAGAGACTAAAGGCAAGCAACGGGTAATTATTACCGATGCAAGCGGAGAGCAATACGAAACATTGGTACCGAAATGGCGGCACATTACTGTGTTCGAAGGTGAGCACGTCGAGAAGGGTGAAACTATTGCTGAAGGCGAATTGACGCCGCACGATATCTTAAGATTGCGTGGCATTGAGGATCTAGCAAATTATTTAGTGAAAGAGATTCAAGACGTTTATCGATTACAAGGTGTAAAAATCAATGATAAACATATTGAAGCAATCATTAGACAGATGCTTCGTAAAGTTGAAATCACCGCGGCCGGCGACACGGAATTTTTGAAAGGAGATCAAGTGGAGAGAGCCTATGTGCGTGAAATCAATGAAAAAATGGAAGCGGAAGGCAAGATACCGGCAAGTTTTGAATCTATTTTATTAGGCATCACTAAAGCGTCGTTAGCAACAGAGTCATTTATTTCGGCCGCTTCTTTCCAGGAAACGACTCGAGTATTGACGGATGCGGCGGTGCGTGGGTTGAGCGACGGTCTTCATGGCTTGAAGGAAAATGTCATCGTTGGGCGTTTGATACCTGCGGGTACTGGATTGGCCTATCATGAGCAAAGAAGAAAACGACGCAACAAAGAAATAGAAGTTTCATCTGATGGTGATAATGTTTCATCAGTAGATGCAGGTGATGTGGAGGAGGCGTTAAAGCAAGCCTTAAACACTGAATAAGTGTGAAAAATTGAAATCGGCTTGACCTGGTTAAAAATTAGCGTTAAGATGCTCTGCTCAAATGAGCTAACGCTATTTGTCAGGATAAGCATTATATGGCCGCTGTGCATAAAAATGTACGGCGGTTATTTTTATTGTCTGGCGGGTAAACTGAATTATCGGAGTAACTAATTTATGGCCACGATCAACCAATTGGTTCGTAAGCCGCGTGCTAAAAAAATAGAAAAAAGCAATGTTCCGGCGTTGGAAGCGTGTCCTCAGCGCCGCGGAGTATGTACTCGAGTCTATACAACGACTCCCAAGAAGCCGAATTCGGCATTAAGAAAGGTCGCGCGGGTACGATTGACTAACGGTGCAGAAGTGAGTAGCTACATAGGTGGTGAAGGTCACAATCTGCAAGAGCATTCCGTTGTGTTGATTCGAGGCGGTAGGGTAAAAGATTTGCCGGGTGTTCGATATCATGTCGTTCGCGGAAGTCTTGATACTTCGGGCGTCAAAAATAGAAAATGCGGTCGTTCGAAGTACGGAACGAAAAGACCTAAAGCCTAAGCGAAGTTTGGTGGATTAAATGTCAAGAAGAAGAGTAGCGGCGAAAAGAGACGTCATTCCGGATCCTAGATTTGGTAGTACTATGCTGACCAAGTTTATGAATATGATAATGACTAGCGGAAAGAAGTCGGTTGCCGAGAAAATTGTGTATGGTGCGCTGGATGTTATTGAAAGCAAAGGTCATGCCGAGCCATTGGAAGTATTGACTCGGGCGCTGGAAAATGTTCAGCCGCGTGTTGAGGTGAAGTCAAGGCGTGTCGGCGGGGCAACTTATCAGGTTCCTGTCGAAGTTAGGCCTTCCCGGCGTGCAGCCTTGGCAATGCGCTGGTTGATTGATGCGGCTCGTAAAAGAAATGAAAAAACCATGCCGTCAAAACTGGCTGGTGAGTTGTTAGATGCTTTCGAAAGCCGCGGTGCAGCCGCCAAGAAACGAGAAGAAACTCATCGTATGGCGGAAGCTAATAAAGCGTTTTCTCATTATCGCTGGTAATTTAAGCTACTAAAGGCGCGCAAAGTGGCACGGAAAACACCGATTAGTCGATATCGAAATATAGGCATCATGGCGCATATTGATGCCGGAAAGACTACGACTACCGAGCGCGTATTGTTCTATACAGGCGTTTCACACAAAATTGGTGAAGTGCATGACGGAGCGGCAACTATGGATTGGATGGCGCAAGAACAAGAACGAGGGATTACTATTACTTCTGCCGCTACGACCTGTTTTTGGAGTGGCATGAGTAAACAGTTTCCGGAGCACCAGATCAATATTATTGATACACCAGGGCATGTTGACTTCACGATCGAGGTAGAGCGATCGCTAAGAGTTCTGGATGGGGCTTGCGCTGTTTTTTGCGCAGTTGGCGGGGTTGAGCCGCAATCGGAAACGGTTTGGAGGCAGGCTAACAAGTACCATGTGCCTAGGTTGGCGTTCATAAATAAAATGGATAGACAGGGCGCTAACTTTTTAAGGGTTGTTAAGCAAATTGAAGATCGTTTAGGAAGCAAACCTATTCCGATGCAGTTGCCGATTGGTGCTGAAGATTCATTTGAAGGTGTTGTAGACCTGATAAAAATGAAAGCCATTTATTGGGACGAAGAGACTAAAGGGATGAATTTCGAGGAGCGAGAAATTCCGGTCGAAATGCTACCGCTTTGTCAAGAATGGCGAGAGCACATGATTGAATCGGCAGCGGAAAGCTCTGATGAATTAATGGAAAAATACCTGGAAGGTATAGAGCCGTCTGAAGAAGAGATAAGAAAAGGTATTCGAACACTCACGTTAGATAATCTTGCAGTGCCGGCATTTTGTGGGTCAGCCTTTAAAAATAAAGGTGTTCAGGCTATGTTGGATGCAGTGATCGAGTATTTGCCTTCGCCTACAGAAGTCAAGGCAATTAAGGGTGTTCTAGAAGATGATGAGACCGAAGAGGAAAGGCCGGCAGACAATGATGCACCTTTCTCTGCGCTGGCTTTTAAAATTGCTACCGATCCGTTTGTTGGGGTTTTAACCTTCATTAGGGTGTATTCGGGCGTTCTTAACTCCGGAGATGCCGTTTATAACTCGGTAAAAAAGAAGAAAGAGCGTATAGGGCGATTAGTGCAAATGCATGCTAATTCCCGTGAGGAAATCAAAGAAGTACATGCTGGCGATATTGCGGCGGCAATAGGATTGAAAGACGTTACTACCGGCGATACTTTATGTGACATGAAATCGATCATTGTGCTTGAGAGAATGGACTTTCCTGAGCCGGTCATTTCAGTAGCGGTAGAGCCTAAAACCAAAGCAGACCAAGAAAAAATGGGTGTTGCTCTTGGGAAACTTGCCCAAGAAGACCCTTCATTTCGTGTTCATACCGATCAAGAGTCGGGGCAAACCATCATTTCAGGGATGGGTGAATTGCATCTAGAGATCATCGTTGACAGGATGAAAAGGGAGTTCAGCGTCGATGCTAACGTAGGTGCGCCTCAAGTTGCTTATAGAGAAACTATTCGCAAACGCGTGGAACAAGAAGGAAAATTTATACGTCAATCCGGCGGGCGTGGTCAATATGGACATGTCTGGTTACGAATCGAGCCGAGAGAGCCCGGTTCCGGTTATGAATTTGTGAATGAAATTGTTGGCGGCGTGGTTCCAAGGGAATATATACCGGCAGTTGACAAAGGAGTGCAGGAGCAATTGGAAAATGGAGTTTTGGCGGGATTTCCAGTGGTGGATGTAAAAGTATCATTGTTCGATGGATCGTACCACGATGTTGATTCGAGCGAGATGGCATTTAAAATCGCGGGGTCAATGTGCTTTAAGGAAGGTGCAAAAAAAGCCGATCCGGTCCTTCTGGAGCCAATAATGAAAGTAGAAGTCGTGACTCCGGAAGATTACATGGGTGATGTTGTGGGTGATATAAACAGGCGCCGTGGAATCATTCAGGGTATGGACGACACTCCTGCAGGTAAAACTATCAGTTGTGAAGTTCCGTTGGCGGAGATGTTCGGTTATGCGACTGATTTGCGATCTGCAACACAGGGGCGAGCAACATACAGTATGCAATTTGAAAAATACGCTGAAGCACCTGCAAATATTGCAGAAGCAATCATAAAAAAAGTTTCATAAATTGAATAGAAAATAAAGGTATTGAATCATGTCCAAAGAAAAATTCGAACGTAAAAAACCACACGTTAACGTAGGAACCATCGGTCACGTGGATCATGGTAAAACCACATTAACGGCAGCATTGACCAAAGTCATGGCGGATGCGCGTGGCGGCGTCTATAAAGCCTACGATCAAATTGATAACGCCCCCGAAGAGCGCGAGCGCGGTATCACAATCGCAACGGCTCACGTAGAGTACGAATCAGAAGCACGCCACTATGCGCATGTAGACTGTCCGGGTCATGCCGACTACGTCAAAAACATGATTACCGGTGCTGCGCAAATGGACGGAGCGATTTTAGTATGCTCGGCAGCTGACGGCCCAATGCCGCAAACGCGTGAGCATATATTGCTGGCGCGTCAGGTCGGTGTGCCTTATATCGTTGTTTATTTGAACAAAGCCGATATGGTCGATGATGCCGAGTTGGTCGAATTGGTTGAAATGGAAGTCAGAGAATTATTGGACATGTACGAATTTCCGGGTGACGACACCCCGTTGGTCGTCGGATCGGCATTAAAAGCTCTGGAAGGTGATACCAGTGAGATCGGCGTACCGTCGATTATTAAGCTGGTAGAAGCGTTAGACAGCTATATTCCGGAGCCGGAGCGAGCAATCGATCAACCATTCTTGATGCCGATTGAAGACGTGTTCTCGATTTCCGGTCGCGGCACAGTGGTTACTGGTCGTATAGAGCGCGGTATCATCAAAGTCGGTCAAGAAGTAGAGATCGTCGGCATTAGACCGACAACGGTTACCACCTGTACGGGCGTGGAAATGTTCCGTAAATTATTGGATCAAGGTCAAGCGGGCGATAACGTTGGGGTCTTGTTAAGAGGCACCAAAAGAGACGAAGTGGAGCGCGGGCAAGTATTGGCGCACAAAGGCACGATTAAGCCGCATACACATTTCAGAGCGGAAATCTACGTATTGTCGAAAGACGAAGGCGGACGTCATACTCCGTTCTTTAACGGATACCGTCCGCAATTTTACTTCAGAACCACGGATGTGACCGGAGCGGTCGATCTTCCGGAAGGCGTAGAAATGGTGATGCCGGGCGATAACGTCAATGTCGAAGTAAAATTGATTGCTCCGATTGCGATGGAAGAAGGTTTGCGTTTTGCGGTTCGTGAAGGTGGTCGTACCGTTGGCGCGGGCGTTGTTGCATCAATAATCGAGTAAACAATATGACGAGTCAAACTATTAGAATACGCCTGAAATCTTTTGATCATAAATTAATTGATCAATCCGCAGGTGAAATCGTAGAAACAGCGAAAAGAACGGGTGCGCAAGTCAAAGGCCCTATTCCGCTGCCTACCAAAAAAGAGCGGTTTACGATTTTGATCTCTCCGCATGTCAATAAAGACGCGCGCGATCAATATGAATTGAGAACGTACAAGCGTTTGCTCGATATTGTCGAGCCAACCGAAAAAACTGTCGATGCCTTGATGAAATTGGATCTGGCAGCCGGTGTGGACGTTCAAATAAAGTTGAATTAAATGTAGGGGAATTGGCAGATGTCAATAGGTCTAATTGGTCGTAAATGTGGTATGACCAGAGTATTTTGCGAAGATGGATCGTCAGTACCCGTGACGGTTCTTCAGATAGAGTCTAACCGAGTAACTCAGGTAAAAAGCATCGAAAATGATGGCTATCGCGCGATACAAGTCACTGCGGGTGAAAAGAAATCATCCAGAGTGAATAAAGCGATGGCAGGTCATTTTGCGGCTGCGAATGTAACCGCAGGAAGAGGTCTGTGGGAATTCAGGCTGGATGACGGTGAAGGCGACGATCTTTCTGCCGGTTCCGAATTGCAAGCAAGTATTTTTGCTCAAGGACAGGTGGTAGATGTCCGCGGAACAAGCATTGGTAAAGGCTATCAAGGTACAGTCAAGCGGCATAACTTCAGAACTCAAGATGCGACGCACGGTAACTCACTGTCGCATAGAGCACCCGGTTCCAATGGTATGTGTCAAACGCCTGGTCGTGTATTTAAAGGGAAAAAAATGTCCGGTCATATGGGGGCGGCCAAAACGACGATTGATAACCTAACTATCCATGCAGTCGATAGCGAGCGAAATCTGATTTTGGTTAAAGGGGCTGTGCCTGGAGCGAAAGGCAGCGATGTTGTGATTACCCCGGCTGCGAAAATGCGGAATAAGAAGGATAAATCATGAGTATACAAATTCCTGCAATTAACGAAAATGAATCTGCCGCAGCAGTCGCGGTAGGCGATGAAGTTTTTGGCCAAGCCTTTAATGAAACTTTAGTCCATCAATTGGTGACTAGATACTTGGCTGGTGCACGTTCCGGGACGAAAGCACAGAAGACTCGCTCTGATGTAAGTGGAGGTGGTAGTAAGCCTTGGCGTCAAAAAGGGACGGGACGAGCTAGATCTGGTACAATGCGCAGTCCACTGTGGAGAACTGGTGGTGTGACCTTTGCAGCAAGACCAAGATCGTTTGAGCAAAAACTGAATAAAAAAATGTTTCGTTCGGGCTTACGTTCAATTTTGTCCGAATTGCTAAGACAAGATCGTTTAGTTGTCAGCAATGAGATTATCCCCTCATCGCCCAAAACTAAAGAAATGGTTGCAAAGCTGAGTGGGTTGGATTGCAAGCGGGTTTTAATCATATCCGATGAGGTAGATTTTAATCTTGCTTTGGCTTCAAGAAATATTCCTTATTTAGAAGTGTGTTCTGCGGATAATATAAGTCCGGTATCGCTGGTAGGGGCAGAAAAGGTCATTATGACGCCTGCGGCGGTAAAAATGATAGAGGAGAGATTGGCATGAACGAGCTAATCAAAAGTAAATTGGCTAGTGTCTTGAGAGCCCCTGTTGTTTCAGAAAAAAGCACCATTGCTGCTGAAGCAAATAAACAGTTCGTTTTTAGCGTTCAGAAACAGGCGACCAAGAATCAAATAAAGCAAGCGGTCGAGCTTATGTTCGAAGTGAAAGTCGATTCGGTACGTGTACTGAATGTCAAAGGGAAGAAGAAGAGGTTTGGTCAAACCCTTGGCAAACGTTCCGATTGGAAAAAAGCCTATGTCAAGCTCAAAGACGGCCACGATATAGATTTCTCGGCAGCTTAATAGTAAAAAGTTTAAAAGATCAATAGGAAACGGTAGAAAGCATGGCTATTGTAAAATCAAAACCTACATCGGCTGGATCGAGGTTTGTTGTACGTGTCAAAAACGATGAGTTACATAAAGGCAAGCCATTCGCACAGTTGCTTGATAAAAACAGCAAAAATGGCGGGCGTAATAATCAAGGGCGCATAACCACACGTCATGTCGGTGGAGGTCATAAGCATCACTACCGGATCATTGATTTTAAAAGAAATAAAATAGATATTCCGGCTGTTGTTGAGCGTATCGAGTACGATCCCAACAGAACCGCCAATATTGCTTTGATTCTCTTTAAAGACGGTGAGCGTCGATACATTATCGCCCCGAAAGGCATAACCCAGGGTCAAGAGATTTTATCCGCTGAAACGACTGCGGTTAAACCGGGCAATTGCATGCCGCTTAGAAATATCCCATTGGGTACTACTATTCATTGCGTTGAATTAAAGCCGGGTAAAGGTGCTCAGTTAGCCAGAAGCGCAGGAGCCTCCGCTCAGTTAGTTGCTAGAGATGGCGCTTACGTAACCATTCGACTAAGGTCAGGGGAGATGCGCAAAATCATGGCAGATTGTAAAGCCGTGATTGGAGAGGTTTCTAACTCAGAACACAACTTAACTTCGCTGGGTAAGGCCGGTGCAAAACGTTGGCGAGGCGTAAGGCCGACCGTTCGCGGTGTCGCAATGAATCCTGTGGATCATCCGCATGGTGGCGGTGAAGGGCGAACTTCCGGTGGCAGACACCCGGTTTCGCCATGGGGTATGCCGACTAAAGGTTATAAAACACGAAAAAATAAACGCACAGACAACATGATTGTCAGACGCCGTAAGCAGAAATAGAGAGGAAATAGCGTGCCACGATCAATTAAAAAAGGTCCTTTTATAGATCATCATCTTCTTAAAAAAGTAGAGGATGCGGTAAAAGCCAATAATAGGAAACCGATTAAAACATGGTCAAGAAGATCAATGATTATTCCCGATATGTTGGGTTTAACTATTGCTGTCCACAATGGGCGTCAACACGTCCCTGTTCTTGTTTCTGAGAATATGATAGGGCATAAACTCGGTGAATTTGCGCCGACACGTACCTATAAAGGGCATGTGGCCGATAAAAAATCAAGGTAAGGTGTAGGATGGAAATTTCAGCAAAATTAAGCAATGCACCTATGTCGGCACAAAAAGCCAGGTTGGTAGGTGATCAAATTCGTGGTTTGCCTGTTGAAAAAGCACTGGCCATTTTGTCATTTAGTACGAAAAACGCGGCAGGAGTCATTAAAAAGGTTCTTGAGTCGGCGATTGCCAATGCAGAGCATAACGAAAGTGCCGATGTCGACGAACTGAAAGTTACTACAGTTTTTGTCAATGAAGGGCCGACTATGAAGCGTTTTAAACCAAGAGCAAAAGGTCGGGCCAATAAAATATTGAAAAGAACCTGTCATATAACAATCAAAGTAGCAGAATACGAGTAGAGGTAAAAATGGGACAAAAAGTACATCCAACGGGTATTCGCCTTGGAATTGTTAAAGACTGGACTTCTAGATGGTACGCAAACTCTCAGGATTACCCGGTTTTTCTGCATCAAGACCTTAAAGTCAGAGAATTTATCAAGAAAAAACTTGCACACGCTTCTGTTAGTCGTATTCAGATTAATCGCCCGGCAAGTAATGCTCATATAACCGTTCATACGGCCAGACCTGGTATTGTAATTGGCAAAAAAGGCGAGGACATCGACAAATTGAGACAAGAAGTTTCGGCGATGATGGGCATTCCTGTACAGATGAATGTCGAAGAAATTAGAAAGCCGGAATTAGATGCTTATTTGGTAGCAGAAAGTATTGCTCAGCAACTTGAAAAAAGAATCATGTACCGTAGAGCAATGAAGCGCGCGGTAACAAATACCATGCGTTTGGGCGCAGAAGGCATCAAAATCAATGTTGCCGGTCGTTTAAACGGCGCTGAAATTGCCCGTACCGAATGGTATAGAGAAGGTCGTGTGCCTTTGCACACACTAAGAGCCGACATTGATTATGGTACGGCCGAGGCAAATACTACTTATGGAATCATTGGCATCAAAGTCTGGATTTTCAAAGGTGAAGTATTTGATATGGATGCACAAGGTGCTTCCGATGTTACAGAATCTAAAAAATAGTTGAACGGATAAAGTCATGCTTCAACCCAAAAGAACAAAATTTCGTAAGCAGCATAAAAATAGAAATAACGGTATTGCTGTTCGTGGCTCATCGGTTAGTTTCGGTGAATTTGGTTTAAAAGCCACATCCAGAGGAAGGATTACAGCCCGTCAGATCGAAGCTGCACGTAGAGCAATCACTCGTCATGTAAAACGGGGTGGTAAAATTTGGATCAGAGTCTTCCCAGACAAGCCAATTACCAAAAAACCTTTAGAAGTTAGGATGGGAAAAGGAAAAGGTAGTGTAGAATATTGGGTTGCTCAGATTAAGCCGGGTACCATGCTGTATGAAATCCAAGGTGTGCCGGAAGAGCTTGCAAGAGAAGCTTTTGCTTTAGCCTCTGCAAAACTGCCGATTAAGACAACATTCATAGCTCGGACGATAATGTGATGAAAGCCACCGAATTACGACAAAAATCGAAACAAGAATTAGCTGATATGCTGCTTGAGCTATCGCGAGAACAATTCAATCTCAGGATGCAAAAAGGAACAGGCCAGTTGACTAAGACCGCTCAGGTCAAGCAAGTTAGACGTGACATTGCCCGTATCCACACTATTATGAATGAATTGGGGAGAGCGTAAGTCATGAATGAAAATACAGAAAAGTTAAGAACTTTAAGCGGTCGTGTCATTAGTAATAAAATGGATAAAAGCATTACCGTTTTGGTGGAGCGTTTTGTCAAGCATCCTGTTTACGGAAAATATATAAAACGTTCGACGAAATTAATGGCTCATGATGAGCTAAATCAATGCAATGAAGGCGATATTGTGTCTATCACATCTTGTAGACCAATGTCTAAAAGGAAAACCTTCAAGCTAGTTGAAGTTGTTGAAAGCAACAATAAATAAGCACAAAGAATTTAATATCGAGACAATTGGGAATTAATCATGATTCAGATGCAAACTAACCTTGACGTTGCCGATAATAGCGGTGCAAAAAAGGTCATGTGTATCAAAGTGCTAGGCGGTTCACATCGGCGTTATGCCGGCATTGGCGATATTATCAAAGTCAGTGTTAAAGATGCAATTCCGCGTGGTAGAGTAAAAAAAGGCGAAGTTTACAACGCCTTGGTTGTACGAACTCGTAAAGGAGTTCGCCGTCCTGATGGTTCGGTTATTCGTTTCGACGGAAATGCCGCTGTCATTCTTAATAACCAATTGCAGCCTCTCGGTACACGCATATTTGGTCCTGTAACTCGCGAATTAAGGGGGGATAAATTCATGAAAATTATTTCCCTGGCTCCTGAAGTTTTATAAAAAGGATCAAATCATGCAGAAAATAAAACAAGGCGACGAAGTCATTGTATTGACCGGTAGAGATAAAGGAAAGCGCGGTAAAGTTACCAAAGTATTTAAAGATAACAAGGTAATGGTTGAAGGGATCAATCGCGTTAAAAAACACCAAAAAGGCAACCCACGTGCCGGCGTTGCTGGTGGTATCGTTGATAAAGATATGCCTATACACCTTTCTAATATCGGTATTTACAATCCACAAACCCTAAAAGCGGATCGAATCGGCTTTAAGTTTCTAGAAGATGGAAGAAAAGTCAGGTTTTTTAAATCAACTAATGAAGTTGTTGATATCTAATAGAGGATTATTTAGACATGGCTAGACTAGAAACTGAATATAAAGACAAGATCCTGCCGGAATTAATGAAACAATTCGGCTATAAATCAATTATGCAGGCGCCCCGGATTACCAAAATCACTCTCAATATGGGTGTTGGCGGTGCGGTTGCCGATAAGAAAATTTTACAGTCTGCTCTCGGCGATATGGAAAAAATTGCCGGTCAAAAAGCGATTGTAACCTTGGCAAGAAAATCGATAGCCGGTTTTAAAATACGTGATGACATGCCGATTGGCTGTAAAGTCACTTTGCGTAGTGATAGAATGTATGAATTTTTGGATCGCTTGATTAATATTTCCATTCCTCGTATTAGGGATTTCAGGGGGATGAGTCCTAAGAGTTTTGATGGACGTGGTAATTATTCGATGGGCGTCAAAGAGCAAATCATTTTTCCTGAAATTGATTATGACAAAATTGATGCTATTCGCGGAATGGATATTACCATTACGACAACAGCAAAAACCAACGAAGAAGGTTTGGCTTTGTTGAAGCTATTTAACTTTCCATTCAAAAACTAAAAGGCGATCGAGTAATGGCGAAAAAATCAATGATTGCGCGCGAAGTCAAGCGTAACAAATTAGTAAAGAAATATGACACCAAGCGAAAAGAGTTAAAGGAAATCATTCGCAATCCCGGCGCTTCTTTTGAAGAAAAAGAAGCTGCTCATCTTCAATTACAAAAGCTACCTAGGGATTCGAGCGCTTCTCGTTTGCGCAACCGGTGCAATATCACCGGTCGTCCCCATGGCTATTATCGCAAATTCGGTTTATCTCGAAATAAATTAAGAGAATCGACCATGCGTGGTGATGTGCCTGGTTTGGTTAAGGCGAGTTGGTAAGATCTGTTTGGAGAATTGAAATGAGTATGACAGACCCAATAGCAGATATGTTGACTAGAATTAGAAATGGTCAATCTGCCGGAAAAATTAGCGTTAAACTTCCTTCTTCAAAATTGAAGGTAGCCATCGTAAAAGTGTTAAAAGATGAAGGTTACATAACTGACTATAGTGTTGAAACGAAAGGTAGTCATAGTGAAATGACCATAGTATTAAAATACTATCAAGGCCGACCCGTCATTGAAAAAGTAAAAAGAATCAGCAGACCCGGGCTAAGAATTTATAAGTCGAAGGAAGAACTTCCAAAGGTTTTGGGCGGCCTGGGCATAGCTATCGTTTCGACATCGAAAGGTGTCATGACTGACAGAGCGGCACGTGCGATAGGGCATGGCGGTGAAGTTGTTTGTACTGTTTGTTAATTAGGGAGCCAAGTCATGTCAAGAATTGCAAAAGTACCTATCGCTCTACCAAGCGGAATTGATATCAAACTCGAAGGCAATGAAGTTACTGTAAAAGGGACTAAAGGTCAGCTGTCTGCCGCATTACATGAAAAAGTAAGTCTGGTCATCGATAACAGCCAAATCGAAATTAAGTGGGATAAGGGTGATAAAATTGCCAATTCCCAAGCCGGGACCGCTCGTGCCGTAATTAACAATATGATAATCGGCGTTTCGCAAGGTTTTGAAAAGAAATTGGCTTTAGTCGGTGTCGGTTATAGAGCACAAGCTAAAGGTGATACTTTGGGCTTATCTCTTGGATTTTCTCATCCGGTTGATTATGTAGTGCCTGCGGGCATAACGATAGAAACCCCTAGTCAAACCGAAATTATTATCAAAGGTTTTGATAAGCAAAAAGTCGGTCAGGTTGCTGCAGAGATTAGAGCGTATCGTCCGCCGGAGCCTTATAAAGGTAAAGGTGTTAGATATGCTGATGAGAATGTAGTCAGAAAAGAAGCCAAGAAGAAGTAAGGTAAAGTAATGGATAAGAAAGCATCACGCTTAAAGCGCGCTCTAAAACTGCGCAGCAAAATTAAAAACTCTGGCGCGAACCGTTTGACCATACATAAAACCTCGCAACATATTTATGCGCAGGTCATTAGTTCTGATGGGACGCACACACTTGCAAGTGCCTCGACTGTTCAGGCTGAAATCAAATCAGCCGTAAAGAACACGGGAAACGTCGAAGCAGCTGCTGAAGTTGGAAAGTTTGTAGCCCAAAAAGCCATTGCGGCTGGAATCACTGAAGTGGCTTTTGACCGCTCAGGTTTTAAATATCATGGGCGTGTTAAAGCGCTTGCTGATGCCGCGCGTGAAGCCGGTTTAAAATTTTAGGAGATTTATTATGGCTACAGCACCATCTCAAGCAAGTACAGACGGTTTACAAGAAAAATTAGTATCGGTACGTCGTGTTGCAAAAGTTGTGAAAGGCGGTCGGGTTTTCGGCTTTGCTGCTTTAACAGTCGTTGGCGACGGTGAGGGGCGTGTGGGTTATGGCGTGAGTAAAGCCAGAGAAGTACCCGTTGCAATCCAAAAGTCGTTGGAACAGGCAAGAAAAAACATGCGTAAAGTCGCTCTAAAAGGCGATACTTTGCAATATGCAGTTACGGCGTCCACAGGGGCGGCAAAAGTCTATATGCAACCAGCGTCGGAAGGTACCGGTATCATTGCCGGCGGAGCAATGCGTGCGGTATTCGAAGTGGTCGGTGTTCATAACGTTTTGGCCAAATGCATTGGAACGAACAACCCGATTAATGTTGTTAGAGCGACGATTGCCGGGTTAACTGAAATGCATGAGCCAAAAGACATCGCAGCCAAGCGCGGCCTGTCTGTTGAGCAGATAATCGGATAGTTGTTATGTCAGATAAAAAATTACAATTAACAATGACAAAAAGTAAACACGGTCGTTTAGCAAGTCATCAGGCTTGCTTAAAAGGTTTAGGTTTACGTCGTATTAATCATACGGTATCGGTTATCGATACCCCTGAAAATCGTGGGATGATTAATAAAGTTTCCTACATGCTAAAGGTAGAGGAATTGTAATGTACTTGAATTCAATAAGTCCTGCTGAAGGATCAAGAAAAAAAGCCAAGCGTGTTGGTCGCGGTATCGGGTCTACCCTTGGGAAAACCTGTGGAAGAGGGCATAAAGGCCAAAAAGCTAGAAGCGGTGGATTTCATAAGGTTGGATTCGAAGGTGGACAAATGCCCCTTCAAAGAAGATTACCGAAGGTAGGTTTTACTTCAAGATGCAAGCGTTTAACAGCAGAAGTACGTTTAAGTGAATTGGCTAATTTGCCGACTGAAACCATCGATTTGCAAGTATTGATCGAAACTGGTGTTGTTCCTGTTTTCACTAAAACTGCTAAAGTAATTCAATCAGGTGAAATTTCAAAAGCTGTTACTTTGAAAGGTATAAAAGTGACTGCAGGCGCAAAAGTATCTATTGAAGCGGCTGGCGGCAAAGTAGAGGTCTAAGTGAATACAACAAGAGCACAAATGGCTGAAAAAGCAGGTGGCTATTCAGAATTAAGGTCTAGATTGCTATTCGTGCTGGGGGCGTTTTTCGTCTATCGAGTAGGGGCTCACATCCCTGTTCCTGGCATCGACCCAAAAGCGTTAGCCCTTATGTTTGAACAGCAAAGCGGTTCCATTCTCGATATGTTTAACATGTTTTCGGGTGGAGCATTGATGCGTTTAAGCTTATTTGCTCTTGGTATCATGCCTTACATTTCTGCTTCGATTATCATGCAATTGATGACTGTGGTTATTCCCACGATGGAGCAGATGAAAAAAGAAGGCGAGTCCGGAAGGCGTAAAATATCTCAGTATACGCGTTACGGGACCGTAGTTCTGGCGACTTTTCAGGCTGTTGGTATTTCAATAGCTTTGCAAAATCAAACGGCCGGAGGCTTATCTGTTGTTATTGCGCCAGGGATGAGTTTTGTTCTCATAACGACGATAACACTCGTTACAGGGACCATATTTTTGATGTGGTTGGGCGAGCAGGTGACTGAAAGAGGTATCGGCAACGGTATTTCATTAATTATATTTGCCGGTATCGTGTCAGGACTTCCATCTGCTGTCGGTGGGACATTGGAGCTTGCAAGAACCGGTGAAATGAACAGCGCGTTCATTATTTTACTTTTCTTACTGACTATTGCCGTTACTGCATTGGTTGTCTTTGTCGAAAGAGGGCAGCGAAGGATTATTATCAATTATCCTAAAAGACAGCAAGGAAGGAGAATGTATGCCGGGCAAAGTAGCTTCCTTCCTTTAAAGCTTAATATGGCGGGTGTTATTCCGCCTATTTTTGCCTCCAGCATTATTCTGTTTCCGGCTACGGTTGCGGGTTGGTTCGGTAACGCAGAGGGTTTTGGTTGGTTAAAGGATATTGCAACCATGTTATCGCCCGGTCAGCCAGTCTACGTTATGTTTTATGCGGCGGCTATCATCTTTTTCTGCTTTTTCTATACCGCTTTGGTTTTTAATTCGAAAGAAACTGCGGACAATTTAAAAAAGTCGGGTGCGTTTTTGCCTGGAATAAGGCCTGGGCAACAAACCAGTGCTTATATAGATAAAGTGATGACGCGTCTTACGTTAATTGGTGCTTTTTACATCACAGGTGTTTGTTTACTGCCTGAATTCCTGATCGTTTATTGGAATGTGCCATTTTATTTTGGCGGAACCTCGTTGTTGATTATCGTTGTTGTCGTGATGGATTTTATCTCTCAGATGCAGACGCATATGATGTCGCAGCAATACGAAGGCTTGATGAAAAAAGCGCATCTTAAAAAATAAATAAGTATTTCAAGTATTACGGAGTGCATTGTGAAAGTTCGTGCGTCAGTTAAAAAAATATGCAGAAAATGCAAAGTCATAAAAAGAAATGGGGTTGTAAGGGTGATCTGTGAAGATGGACGCCATAAGCAACGTCAAGGATAATTTTCTATTGCGCCATAAATCATAAAATGTTATTATTCGGCGCTTAACTTTAGAGTCATTGCTCAGGGGAGTATCTAAATGGCACGTATTGCCGGGATTAACGTACCAGATCATAAGCATGCAGAGATTGCATTGACAGCGATTTATGGTGTTGGACGCAAAACAGCAAATCAGATTTGCGAAAAAGTAGGTATAGCACCGTCAAAAAAAATTAAAGAATTAACGGAAGAACAGCTTGATTCTGTTCGTGATGTGATTTCCAAAATGACCGTGGAAGGTGATTTGCGGCGTGAAGTTTCAATGAACATCAAGCGATTGATGGATCTTGGTTGTTATCGTGGTATCCGACATCGTCGAGGCCTGCCTTTAAGAGGGCAGAGAACACGGACGAACGCAAGAACCCGTAAGGGCCCTCGCAAGCCTATTAGAAAATAAAGATATTTCGATAAGAGGTTCATAGATAAATGGCAAGTCCAAATCGTGCGCGAAAACGCATTAAAAAAGAAATAGCGGATGGCATTGCGCATGTGCATGCCTCCTTTAATAACACCATTGTTACTATTACCGATAGAAAAGGTAATGCGCTCTCATGGGCAACGTCAGGTGGTTCCGGTTTTAGGGGGTCAAGAAAAAGTACTCCTTTTGCTGCTCAAGTTGCTGCCGAAAGAGCCGGTTCTGTCGCTTTAGAATACGGAATGAAAAATCTAGACGTATTAATCAAAGGTCCTGGGCCTGGGAGAGAGTCGGCCGTTCGTTCGTTAAGTAACTTGGGTTTCAAAATCAGCAACATAATTGATGTGACGCCAATCCCTCATAACGGTTGTCGTCCACCTAAAAAACGCCGCGTTTAAGTTCTGGAGTAGTTTGTTATGGCAAGATATCTTGGCCCTACGTGTAAATTAAGCCGTAGAGAAGGGACCGATCTTTTTTTAAAAAGTAGAGGCAAGTCGTTAGAAGGTAAGTGTAAGCTTGACCAGCGGCCTGGGCAACACGGTACTAAGCGTACAAGAAGTTCCGATTATGCATTGCAGTTACGTGCTAAGCAAAGAATTAGAAGAATTTACGGCGTACTGGAAAAACAATTTAGAAATTACTACAAGACTGCGGATTTAAAGAAAGGGGCAACGGGCGAAAACCTATTAAACCTTCTTGAGTCTAGGCTTGATAACGTCGTTTATCGAATGGGTTTTGCTGCTACTAGAGCTGAAGCGCGACAGTTGGTTAGTCATAAATCGATTATGGTCAACGAATCGTTGGTTAATATTCCTTCATATCAGGTTCAGCCTGGTGATGTAATTAGTGTCAGGGAAAAAGCCAAAAAACAGCAAAGAATCATTGATGCGTTAACTGTCACTGAGCAATACGGATTCCCGAATTGGGTTGATGTTAATAGCAAGGACATGGCTGGTACCTTTAAATCTTTACCTGATCGCGTTGAATTAGGTTCCGATATTAATGAGCAGCTTGTTGTTGAGTTATACTCAAAATAATAAACCTTAAACTAAGGGATATAAATGCAGAATAGTATTTCCGGCTTATTGAAACCTCGTCTTGTTGAGGTAGTAAGCAAATCCGCTAATCATTCAAGGATTGTAATAGAGCCTCTTGAGCGTGGATTCGGACATTCGCTTGGCAACGCTTTGAGACGGGTGTTATTGTCTTCGATTCCTGGCTGCGCAGTTACTGATATAGAAATTGAAGGGGTGCTGCACGAATATACGGCAATTGAAGGTGTTCAAGAAGACGTTATTGATATTATCTTGAACTTAAAGAAATTAGCAGTCCTTTTGCACTCGAAAGATGATGTTGTATTAACTATTTCCAAGAGCGGTGTCGGCGTTGTTACTGCTGCAGATATACAGTTGCCTCACGATGTAGAGATTGTTAATCCTGATTTGGTTATTGCAAATCTAACCCAGGATAAGCAGTTTAATATGAAGATCCGCGTAAGAAGGGGGCGCGGATATGAGCCGGTCAGTGCGCGTAAACAACAATCAGATAATCCGATAATCGGTAGTTTGCAGGTTGATGCTTCGTTTAGTCCGATTATAAAAGTAGCTTATCAAGTTGAAAGTACGCGTGTAGAGCAAAGAACCAATCTCGATAAGTTAATAGTCGAATTGGAGACAAATGGAACGGTTGATCCTGAAGAAACTATAAAGCTAGCGGCAACTATTTTGCATGATCAGT
This sequence comes from Methylotuvimicrobium buryatense, assembly GCF_005931095.1. Classification (GTDB taxonomy): domain Bacteria; phylum Pseudomonadota; class Gammaproteobacteria; order Methylococcales; family Methylomonadaceae; genus Methylotuvimicrobium; species Methylotuvimicrobium buryatense. The sequence continues at coordinate 840,938 of NZ_CP035467.1, forward strand.
TGTCAGTATTCGTTGATTTTGAGAAAGTTGCGCCACCTGTAGATGAAAAAGAGGCTCCTCAAGAAGGTCCGGATATCGATCCTGTGTTGTTGAGGCCTGTTGATGATTTAGAATTAACTGTCAGATCGGCAAACTGTTTAAAAGCAGAAAATATTTTTTACATTGGTGACTTGATTCAAAGAACTGAAGTTGAGTTGCTAAAGACACCCAACTTAGGCAAAAAGTCCCTCACTGAAATAAAAGATGTGCTGGCTTTAAAAGGATTATCGCTAGGTATGCGCCTAGAAAATTGGCCTCCTGATAATCTGGTTGATCAGAATCAAAACAGTTTTTAAATTATAACTTTAGGTCGTACTTACAATGAGACATCGCAAGTCAGGAAGAAAGTTTAATATGAATAGTAGCCACCGTAAGGCGCTATTCAGCAATATGGTTGGTTCGTTAATTAAGCATGAGCTTATCAAAACTACTTTACCTAAGGCTAAAGAGTTAAGAAGTTACGCAGAACCGATTATCACATTGTCCAAAGAAGATTCAGTTGCAAAGAGAAGGTTGGCGTTTGCCAAATTGCGTGATCGCTCTGTAGTAACTAAATTGTTTAATGAGCTGGGACCGCGTTATAAAGATCGTCAAGGTGGATATTTACGTATTATGAAGTGTGGTTTTAGATCCGGCGATTCAGCTCCTATGGCTTATGTTGAATTGGTAGATCGCCCAATAGCTAGCGATAATGCCGAATAAGATTGTCTGACCACTCAAGACATAAAAAAAGCCGGTTTTAAACCGGCTTTTTTTATGTCTTGAGTTTTATGAATACTTTTCGTACTTCAAATATGGGCAGTGCTTTAGGAGGCGCCGGGGTGCTCGGTAAGGGCTTTGCCAGCATGGAGCTGGTATAGGGTCTACATGGACGTATTCACGGCGTCCTTTGACGGGCCTCCCGGTTCCGAATTTTGATCTACGATAGGTATATGTAAATGCATAACAGGATATTGAATTAACCTCTTACTCTTCATGATGAAAATCGTTTCTAGGGTCAAAGTGTGCTGTGAATATGTCTGCAGGCGCTATGCTGGCTTCATGTGCACAAAGCCTTTGTTGCACATCGCGGTTCCTTTTCAAGCGATTCCGAAATTTGAAGTCCTAAAGGTATAAGTAGTAGGTTGGATGTGCTTGACGCTGCATGCGTGCTTTGCTCTTATAAAGAGCAGGCACGTATGCAGGATGGCGATGTCGCTTTGGTAATGGTTTGTTGTTAGCGGATCATTCTTCCAGTAGTTTTGTTTTGTCTGGTTTGCCGTTCCACTCGTCGGCGTTAGGCAGGGGGTCCTTGACTTCGCTGATTACAGGCCATTTCTTTGCGAGATCAGCATTAATTTCGATAAAAATCTCTTGTCCTTCCGGTAGTTCGTCTTCGGCAAAAATGGCTTCAGCTGGGCATTCTGGTTCACAGAGCGTGCAATCGATGCATTCATCGGGGTCGATAACTAGAAAGTTAGGGCCTTCATGGAAGCAGTCGACTGGGCAAACGTCAACGCAGTCGGTATATTTACATTTAATACAATTCTCGGTGACTACAAAGGTCATATTGGTTACCAATTGATGTTGATTAAAATTGCGTATTTAAATGGACTAATCATATCAGAAAGCAGGTTCTGAATGAATCTCTTGAAATTATAAATACATTATACAAAATATCGCTCAAGTTGAGATGAGCATGTTCGATTCGTGTTAAGAAATCTTTTAACTTGACTAATCCTGGCTTTCATGAGAGCTAGGTAATCGCCCTAGTAAATGAAAGTGCATGGCGTTGGTGAGGATTGTGGTCACTCTCCCGGCTGGGTGCCATGAACACGTCCATCTAGGCTCGAATGGCGGCTACTTCTGCCGCCGATTGTCTGTCGAGAGCTGTCGCGCCCTCTTCGGAGTCGGCTTTTTTGCATATCGAAAATTTAGATAAGAACTTCGGGTTTTCGAGCATTAACAATAATTCGGTGGTTTACTATAAAGCATATGAAGTTCATAAGGTATATCAATAGATTATCTAGATGTTACCGTTAGTAAGTATTCACTTCTTGTCTTTGAAAGAAATGGGTTAGGTGGGAAGAAAAAATTATGTATGAATTGCCGTTATTTGCTTACGGGTGAGGCTGGTAAATCGATTCACTCGAGGGTTCTTGATGGTATGCCGGTAATGCGGATTTGCAGTAATAAAGCGGGGAATATGTTTTAAATTCGATCATAAATAATGCTCTTTTTATGGCGGGATCGGAAACTGATTTTGCAGGTTCCGGCGGCAAGGAAAGGAGTCGTCAAGCCTGTAAGGAGGTATTATCGGCGTCCTGCCAAGCGAGTTACTGAATCCTCGGCAACGCTCATGACTCAAGGAGGTTGTTTTTTTGGGATACCTTAGGTTGGGCTGCTTGGTTGTGCTGCGAATTGTTGGGTACGGCAGTTTGGTCTATAAAGATGCGATATGTTTCTTTTTTGTTTCCGATCCAAGGGCTGTTTTGGATATTATCATTTTTATTTTTTCTTTAAGAGAAGAGTCGGCAAATTTTTGCTCTTCGCGTATCGGTCCTTTTAATGCGGTTTTGAAATATTCAATCGCTTGCTCCGGCCGGTCTTTATTTAAGAGATATTGGCCATAGTAAAAGTTGCTTTCTATGCCTTTAGGGTTGATTTGCAGTCCTTTTTTGAGGTATTGCTCGGCTTTTTTGTCGTCACCGAATGCGATGGGCCAGCCAGGTGCCTGATAGTAGAGTGAGCCTAATGTAATAAGCGCGGATCCTTCCAGTGTGTCGGGTTTAATGCTTATGGTTTTTAATAACAGATCTTGTGCTTTGTGAATGGCAGCCAAGGCTTCGATGGGATTTTGATGTTCGGCTCTAGAGGCAATGATGGTGGCTTGCCAAAACATTAATTCTGGGCTGTCTGGGATTTGGTTGGCTAATTCTTTGGTTCTATCCAGTAAGCAAGTATAGGCGTTTTCTTTGTTGCGAATTTTTGAGGAAAAATAAATCGAGGCCCACTCGGCTTCAATCGAGTGAACGATACGGTCAAGCTCGGTAGCGAAGCCTTGGTATGGGAGTAGCAAAAAAACAACAAAAATTAATCTTTTCATGCTGCAAATAATATGGCAAAAAAATCTCTATTTCAATGATATTTATGAAACAAAGTTAATTTATCGCCAATTCGAAAAGGGGTTTGATGATAAGTTGTTGTTGTAATATCGCAAATCATGCGTGACTTCTTGTCCTACCCATTCCGGTTTAATGAAGGCTTGATCGGTTTCTTGTAACTCAATCTCAGCGACAATGAGTCCTTGGTTTTCTCCTTCGAACTCATCGATTTCCCAAATATGCGGGCCTATCGGTATCAAGTGACGGGTTTTTTCAATCAGTGGTTTTCTGCAGAGATTGTTGATTATTTCTTCTGCATCTTGATGAGGAATTTCGTACTCGTATTCATGGCGAAAATTGCCTATTGTGGCGCTTTTAATGTTGAGCCATGCTTTGGTATTGCTGATTCTTACGCGGATTGAAGTGTTCTTTTCCGATGCTAGATACCCTTGTTTGTACTTTATGGATTTGGTGACCGATTTTCGCCAGTCGTTATTAAGTAATAAAAATTTGTGTTCTATTTCGATTGCCATAATTGGAAGGCTATAGAGAGTGGTGGATTAATTGGGTTTCGTAAGTTTTGGGGTGATGCGCCGAAATACTAAGGCATGGGCGACTAGGCATTTCGTTGTAAATTACTTACTATAACCGTCGTAGATCAAAATTCGGCGCATGGGTGTCCGCTAAAGGACGCCGTGAATACTTCCATGTAGACTCTATGACAGCATCCATGCTGCCAAAGCCTTTGCCGAACATCCAGGCCTCCATACGCTAATGCCGAAATTTGAAGTGCGATAGGTATCGTTGCCGAGGAGAAAAATCTGTCCCGCTTCCGACATCCTAGCCAAGCATACACCACACCCTTTTTGATCTCCAAATTGGGATTTGCAGTTATACTCATCGTATATCAAAATTCGGCGCCCGGCTGTCCGTCAAAGGACGCCGTGAATACGTCCCTGTAGGCTCTAGCCAGCTCCATGCTGGCAAAGCCTTTGTCGAACACCCCGACGCCTCCTCTGGTATTGCCGAAATTTGAAATTCGAAAGGTATATAACTGAATCCTTATGCAATAAAAAGTCTATTTTGGTACCATATCGATAAGTAGTCAGATTTCTGTGTTGGGTAACAGCATGCGGCTTCGCGGGCGCCGATCTTTTAAACTATTACCGCATGCATAGTCTTTATTTAATCGGCTGTCAGTGATAAAGTATAAATCTTTATCAAATTACTTGGTTTTTTTCTGCCCGGCATAATGTCGGTTGTTTTTTTACTCAAAATTAGGAGAAATACATGGCTTACGAACTTCCTGCATTACCTTATGCAAAAGATGCATTGGCTCCTCATATTTCGGAGGAGACCTTAGAGTTTCATTATGGAAAGCATCATCAAACCTATGTAACAAACCTCAATAATTTGGTTCCCGGTACCGAATTTGACGGATTGCCTCTCGAGGAAATTGTGGTTAAATCGTCCGGCGGTATTTTCAATAATGCGGCTCAAATCTGGAATCACACTTTTTATTGGAATAGCTTGAGCCCTAATGGCGGAGGCGAACCGACCGGCGATCTGGCAAACGCGATCAACAGAACTTTTGGTTCGTTCGACGAATTTAAAGCGGCTTTTACCAAGTGCGCGGTTACCACCTTCGGGTCGGGGTGGGCATGGCTGGTAAAAAATAAAGACGGTTCCTTGGCCTTGGTGAGTACCAGTAATGCAGGCTGCCCATTGACCGAAGGTCAGACGCCTTTATTGACTTGCGACGTATGGGAGCATGCTTACTACATTGATTACCGTAATGCCCGTCCAGCATACTTGGAGGCATTTTGGGCTCTGGTCAATTGGGATTTTGCGTTGGCTAATTACACGGCTTAATAGCGGCAGTACCAAATAGATTCGACATCGGCTTTATGAATTGAGACGCTGGGTTATGTCGTCTTTCGATAAGCGTCCCGGCGCCGAAATTTGACTATCAAGATCTATGGACCCCAATCGCAGTTCCCGTGGTTGGGGTTTTTTTATGTGTCGGGTTTGGCGGGTAGCATTTGCAAAGCAAGATTAATGCAAAAGGCGATCGACAGCAGCAGTATTCCAAGAGCTAATCCCATTTCGAAATCGCCCTTGCCGGTTTCTAAGGCGATTGCAGTCGTGATTGTGCGGGTAGAGCCTTGAATATTCCCACCGAGCATCATCGCGGCTCCCACCTCGCCGATGGCTCGGCCAAAGCCGGTGATGATGGCAGTCAATAAAATAAAACGGAGCTCGCTGATAATCGGGAATATTTGATCGATAGGGCCTGCGCCGAGCATTTTTAATGTATTCACTAACCGTCGGTCGGCCGACTGAACTCCAACCATGGTCATGTTCATGATGATTGGAAAAATCAAACAAGCCTCGCCTATAATCACGGCTGTTTGAGTATAGAGTAGCTCTAAATCGCCGAAGGGTCCGCGGCGATTCAGCAATCCGTACAATATCAAGCCTATCATAACGGTAGGCATTGCCGATAAGGTGTTTAGCAGATGTTGTAGAATGCGTTTCCCGTGAAAGTCGCTGACCGTCGCCAATATCCCCAGTAAGATTGCGCCAATCCCTGCAGAGACAGTGGCGACAAAGGCAATTTTTAGCGAAGTCCAAACGATAAAAAATATGTCGCGATCGAATTGTATAATGAGCCGGAACGCGGCGGCTAATGCTTCGCTAAAATAAGACATTTAAAAATGAGACGGCGACTTTGGGAGTGGGCTGTATTTCAAGGGCGTAGCCAATCGCCTGACTTGCCGCCGGATTTTTTGAGTAGGCGTACGCCTTGAATGGTCATGCCTCGGTCCACCGCTTTGCACATGTCGTAAACAGTCAGTAACGAGACTTGGGTAGCGGTCAATGCTTCCATTTCGACCCCGGTTTGTCCTCGGGTTTTGACCGTAGTGCGGCAATACACTCGATTTGTGTCATTTTCGATTCCAAGGTTGACTTCGACGTGCGAAATGGGCAATGGGTGGCATAATGGTACAAGGTCGGCAGTCTTTTTACTGGCCATGATGCCCGCTATCCTAGCAATGCCCAGTACATCGCCTTTTTTATGCGTCCCTTGCTCGATGAGTGCTAGTGTCGTCGGGTTCATTTCAATATAGCCCTCGGCGATAGCGACTCTTTCGGTTATATCCTTATTGCCGACATCGACCATGTGGGCTTCGCCGGATTGGTTAAAATGGGTTAATTGGGTCATAGGGTTTAAATGAGATGGTTAAATGGGTATGTGCCTTTATTATCTTATCTTTTCAGTGTAGCGTGAATGATTATGTCAGTTAAAGTTCGTTATTTTGCCAGTTTAAAGGACAGTGTCGGTCGTTCCGATGATATGGTCGATGTGAACGGTGCAGTGACGGTGGCGGAAATTTGGGCGATGGCCAATGCAAACCGGTTGATGCCGGACAATATATTGGCTGCGGTAAACATGGAATATGTCGATATTGAGCATTCGGTTCAAAACGGCGATGAAGTGGCTTTTTTTCCGCCGGTTACGGGAGGCTGAGACGATATGATCAAAATTAGTGCCGATTTATTCGACCCGTGGCATGAGGTCGTAGCGTACCAAGATTCGGCGAAGCATTGGACGGGTAAGTTTGGAGCGACTAATGTGTTCGTCGGGACGATGCGGGATTTTAACGATGGCGATGCGGTAACCGGTATGGTTTTAGAGCACTATCCGGGCATGACCGAAAAGCAGTTGGAAGATATCGTAAAACAAGCGACACGCGATTGGCATTTGCTGGATGCCTTGGTCGTGCATCGGGTTGGCGAAATCAAACCGAATGAACCGATTGTGTTGGTTGCGGTTTGGGCTTCGCATCGGGGTGATGCTTTCGACGCGGGGCGTCAGATCATGGAGGCGCTGAAAAATAAAGCGCCGTTCTGGAAAAAAGAGCGACTGCCAAATGGCGACGAACGCTGGGTGGAACACAACACCGATGGTTATTTGCGCTCTCCAAAAAACGATATGTCGACGATTTTGGGTTGAGAAGGGCGAGGTTTTATACCCTTTGCTGGTCAAATTTCGGCGCCGGGGTGTCCGTCAAAGGACGCCGTGAATACGTCCATGTAGGCTCTGTGACAGCATCCCTGCTGTCAAAGCCTTTGCCGAACACCCCAGCGCCTCCATGCGTCAATGCCGAAATTTGAAGTGCGATGGGTATAAATGTTTTTGGCGAGGCTAAAGCAAATCGAAACGTTTTGGGCGGGTTTAATAACCCGCTCCGCGCGATGTATATCAGCTCTATTTGAAACGACTCAAAAGTCGGGGGAATAATTAGTGTTAGGTTTTTTAACGAAAATGCAAGCAGAATTAGGCGAGTCGGTAAGTTATCGGTTGGCTTTAGGCGAGGATGGCATAGAACTGAATCAATTTATCGGTCGCCCGGTAACGATGCGCTTTACCGGTAAGATTGCTTGCGTTCATTGCGGGCGGGACACCAAAAAAAGTTTTAGCCAGGGTTATTGTTATCCGTGCTTCGTCTCGCTCGCGCAATGCGATATGTGTATTTTAAAACCGGAAAAATGTCACTATCATCAAGGTACTTGTCGCGAACCGGAGTGGGGTGAAACATTTTGTTTTCAGCCGCATTTTGTTTATTTGGCCAATGCTTCCGGTATTAAAGTCGGAATTACACGGCAAACGCAGATTCCGACACGGTGGATCGATCAAGGCGCTATACAGGCATTGCCTATTATGAAAGTGGCCTCGCGCTATGTGTCTGGATTGGTCGAAGTGGCAATGGGTCGATATGTCAGCGATAAAACCAGTTGGCAGCAAATGCTTAAGAACAATACAACGCCGGCTGATTTATGCGCTAAGCGCGATGAGCTTTTGTCATTGTGTCGGGAGGAGTTGGCTGATATCACCGCGCGCTTCGGCGATAGTGCGATCGAATATCTACCGAATGTCGAGCCGGTCGATATCGCTTATCCTGTCCAACGTTATCCGGCAAAAGTAAAATCTTTTAATTTCGATAAGCAAAACGAGGTCGGAGGAGTTTTGGAAGGAATAAAAGGTCAATATTTGCTATTCGATACCGGCGTCATCAATGTTAGAAAATTTTCAGGTTATCAGATCGAATTTTGGGCAGGCTAAAAGCGATAACGTTTTTCTTCCCGGTAGTAGTCCTCGAATCCGACGGTTTCGGTCAATTCCTGGAAACTCAGTGTTTTCGGTGAGTTTTGGCCGGTTTTGAGTCCATGTAACGCGTTTTGCATAGCGACGATTGAAGCATTGAGCAGCGTCAATGGGTAAACGGCAATTTTATAACCCATCGCTTCGAGTTGCTCGTGAGGTAAAAGCGGAGTTTTTCCGCTTTCGATCAAATTAGCGACTTTGTGTCCCGGTACTTCGGCACAATAACGGCGCATTTCTTGTTCGCTTTCAGGAGCTTCCAGAAAATTGATATCGGCACCGATTTCGTGAAACAGATTCGCGCGCAGGATCGCTTCGTCTAAGTCGTGAGTGGCTCTGGCGTCTGTTCGTGCCATGATCAATATATCGGCGCCTTCGTTGCGGGCGTCGACGGCCGCTTGTATCCGCATCGCGGCTTCGTCGCGTCCGACAACCGATTTTCCTCGGGTGTGTCCGCAGCGTTTGGGAGCGATTTGATCTTCAAGCATGATGCAGGCAAAACCGGCTTGAGCATAACCTTGTACGGTTCTCTTGATGTTGAGCGCGTTTCCGAAACCGGTATCGCCGTCGCCCCAGATAGGAATCGACACGGCATTGCAAATATTACGTCCCTGATCGAGCAATTCGGCATAAGAAATCAGGCCTGTATCCGGCAGGCCGAGGCGGTCGGCCGAAACCGCAAAACCGCTCATAAAAGCCGTGCTGAAGCCGGCTTTTTCGCATAGTTTTGCAGATAATGCATCATGACAGCCCGGCATCACGATAATTCCGGGGCGGGCGAGTAACAGGCGTAATTTTTCGGCGGCGTTCATTGGCTTTATTTAAATTGGACAGAGAGTTTTAGTAAGGAATATGCACAAAATAACTTATACAAGCAGTAGGCTTTGTGGCGATTTGGTGACTCGCTTGACAGGACGCCGTGAATACGTCCATGTAGGCTTGACGGCGGCTATCCCGGCCGCCGACACCTGTCAATCGAGCCACCAAATCCCCTTCCAACCATTGTCTAAGTTATTTCATGCTAGTTCCTAAGTCGGTTTCGGTAGTGCTGGTGGAGCGGGGTGTGAGCAATACCGGTAGGTACTCAATGTTATGGGTTATGTGCTGTTGAATTCGATGTATAAGTCACGCGCTTTATAACCCGTCGATTTTGCCATGTTTAGTGATGGTAGTTATGGCATCAAAGTCTTGATTTGTCTTGACGAACAGGGGCAAAACCAGTAGTTTATCTAACCTTTTTTTAAAATAAAACCAAGCGATTCAGTCATGAATGGGTTTTATTGATCACCTGATAGTTAATGCAGAGGGTAATAGTGTGGAGCTAAACGGCGCACAAATTTTGGTTCAAAGTCTCAAAGACGAAGGAGTGGAGTATATATTCGGCTATCCGGGCGGAGCAGTGCTGCATATTTACGACGCTATTTTTCAACAAGACGACGTCAAGCATATTCTGGTGCGCCATGAACAAGGCGCCACTCATGCCGCTGATGCCTACGCGCGAGCGACCGGAAAAACAGGCGTCGTTTTGGTGACTTCCGGTCCGGGAGCTACAAACGCGGTAACCGGTATTGCAACCGCTTACATGGACTCGATTCCAATGGTGGTGATCTCAGGGCAGGTGCCGTCGCCGGTCATCGGTAGCGATGCGTTTCAAGAAGTCGACATGGTGGGAATCAGTCGTCCGTGCGTCAAACATAATTTTTTGGTCAAAGACGTGACCAAGTTGGCCGAAACCATCAAGAAAGCCTTTTATGTTGCGTCGACCGGGCGCCCCGGGCCTGTTGTCGTCGATGTGCCGAAAGACATTACCGACCCGAACATCAAAGTACCGTATAAGTATCCGCGCAAAGTGACTATGCGTTCTTACAATCCGGCCGTCGAAGGGCATAAAGGCCAGATCAAGAAAGCCGTCGAGTTGCTCTTGTCCGCTCAGCGTCCGATGATTTATTCGGGAGGGGGGGTGATCCTCGGCGAGGCAAGTCGGGAATTGATCGAATTGACTCGAACGCTGGGTTACCCGATTACCAATACGCTAATGGGCTTAGGTGCCTATCCCGCCACCGATAAGCAATTCATCGGGATGTTGGGTATGCATGGCACCTACGAGGCGAATATGGGCATGCATGAAAGCGATGTGATTCTTGCCGTCGGCGCACGTTTCGATGACCGGGTTACCGGCAAGCTAGCCGAATTTTGTCCTTACGCCAAAATTATTCATATCGACGTCGATCCGGCATCGATATCGAAAACCGTCAAAGTCGATATACCGATCGTTGGACAAGTCAAACCCGTTCTGACGCAAATGATCGAGCAGATCAAAGAGAGCAAAAAGCAACCATCCAAAAAAGCCTTGGCGGCATGGTGGGAGCAAATCGACAAATGGCGTTCGGTGCAATGCTTGGAATATGATCGCGAAAGTCCGTTAATCAAGCCGCAGTATGTTATCGAGCAGCTTTACGAAGTAACGAAAGGCGATGCTTACATTACTTCGGATGTCGGTCAGCACCAAATGTATGCAGCGCAGTACTACCATTTCGATAAGCCTCGCCGCTGGATCAATTCGGGCGGATTGGGTACGATGGGCTTCGGTTTGCCGGCAGCGATCGGCGTTAAATTGGCGTTCCCGGAGGCGGATGTCGCTTGCGTGACCGGTGAAGCCAGTATTCAAATGTGCATTCAGGAATTGTCGACTGCGCTGCAGTATAAAACGCCGGTTAAGATCATTAATCTGAATAATCGCTACATGGGTATGGTGCGGCAATGGCAGGAGTTTTCTTACGAGAGCCGCTACTCACATTCTTACATGGATACCTTGCCTGACTTCGTCAAGCTGGCCGAGGCTTATGGTCATGTCGGCATGCTGGTCGAAAACAAGGCAGATTTGCGCTCAGCTCTGGAAGAGGCGTTCGCGATGAAAGATAGAACCGTATTCATGGACATCATTACCGACCGTACTGAAAACGTGTATCCAATGATAGAGTCCGGTAAGGGACATCACGATATGAAATTGCGGATTGCTCCAGGTACTCCGACGGACAGGGAGCTGGCATAATGAGGCATATAATCTCCATTTTAATTGAAAATGAAGCCGGCGCTTTATCGAGAGTCGCCGGGCTTTTTTCGGCGCGCGGCTACAACATTGAATCGTTGACCGTCGCACCTACCGAAGACTCAAGTCTGTCGCGCATGACTCTGGTCACGCGAGGCAATGATGATATCATCGAACAAATCACTAAGCAGCTCAATAAGTTGGTCGATGTCGTGAAGCTAATCGATTTGGCGGAATCGGCGCATATCGAACGCGAATTGATGATGGTTAAGGTCAAAACCAGCGAAGCCACGCGCGCCGAAATTAAACGTATCGCCGATATTTTTCGCGGCCGAATAATCGATGTAACACCGATGACTTTCGTGATCGAAATGACCGGAACATCGGATAAATTGGATGCCTTCGTCAAGGCGATCGATGAAACGACTATCATCGAAGTGGTCCGATCGGGTGCTACCGGAATATGCCGGGGCGAAAAAGGGCTGCATCTCTAGATTTTACTGCCATTTAAGTTAAGCCGTTCATGGTGAGCCTGTCGAGCCAAGGACGGCTTAACTTATCGACTCGGACTTTTCCGCTCACCCTTCCACAAAGCTCTCTTGAGTGCAGCCGAAGGGCTCAGGGCGAACTGAAAAGTCCTTAACTTAATGGCAGTGATATCTAGACTTCAAAGCAAACATTATTCATAAAACAAAACGAGAAAACACATGCAAGTTTATTACGATAAAGACGCAGATCTTTCGATCATCAAAAGTAAAAAAGTAGCGATCATCGGCTACGGTTCTCAAGGTCATGCGCATGCCAACAATTTAAAAGACTCGGGTGTCGATGTCGTCGTAGGTCTGCGCGCGGGCTCTCCCTCGGTAGCCAAGGCCGAAGCTTCAGGCTTGACGGTTAAATCGGTTCCCGAAGCGGTGGCGAGTGCCGATGTCGTGATGATTCTGACGCCGGATGAATTCCAAGCGCAATTATACAAAGCCGAAATCGAACCGAATTTGAAACAAGGCGCAGCATTGGCGTTCGCGCACGGCTTTTCGATTTTGTATAACCAAATCGTCCCGCGTGCCGACCTCGATGTGATTATGATTGCTCCGAAAGCTCCCGGCCATACTGTTCGTTCCGAATTCGTCCGGGGCGGCGGTATTCCCGATTTAATCGCGATTCAGCAGGATGCCTCCGGTACCGCAAAGAGTATTTGTTTGTCTTACGCTTCGGCCATCGGCGGCGGTCGTTCCGGCATCATCGAAACGACCTTCCGTGATGAAACCGAAACCGATTTGTTCGGCGAGCAAGCCGTATTGTGCGGTGGTGCGGTTGAGTTAGTCAAAGCCGGATTCGAGACACTGGTTGAAGCCGGATACGAGCCGGAAATGGCATATTTTGAGTGTTTGCACGAATTGAAATTGATCGTCGATCTGATGTACGAAGGCGGTATCGCGAACATGAACTATTCGATTTCGAACAATGCGGAATACGGCGAGTACGTGACCGGTCCTAGAGTCATCAACGAAGAAAGCCGTTATGCCATGCGCGAGGCGTTGGAAAACATTCAAAAAGGCGAATACGCGAAAAGATTCATTATGGAAGGCATGACCGGTTATCCGGAAATGACGGCAAGACGTCGCCTAAATGCCGAGCATCCGATCGAAATCGTCGGTGAAAAACTGCGCAGTATGATGCCATGGATTAGCGCCAATAAAATCGTCGACAAGTCGAAGAACTAATCGTATAGCGTTTACGAGGCATGCGAGAGCGGCAAAAAAGCCGCTCTCGCATTTTTTAGACTTCGCGGGTCCACGTTTTCGTGTAACTGACGCGCTCTTTTGTCCTGTAGCGTACTTATTTAATGTTTGTCCCTTAAATAACTTTGGCGTTAAACGAAATAGGCATCACAGTAGTAATTATTCACATCCCCCTATCATTCCCACGCTTCAGCGCTCGCCGTTATACATAAGAAGAACCGGTAAACTTGCTGAACAAAGGTTATCGAATATTTGGGAACTGTGCTGTTTGATAAAATTGCGGATATTAATATTAAAAGGATAGTCGCGACGTAGGCGTCGCTCCCACAGAGAGCGGCGGACGCTCTGTGGGAGCGATCCCCTGATCGCGATCTCGAGGCCGAAAGTGTCAAGTAACAATAAATGGTATCGAGGTCTCATTGGTTAAGATTGCAAAAAGGTAATTTTTGACTTATGTATAACGATGAGCGCAGAGCTTGGGAACGATAAATAGGGAAGTTTTTTATACCAAATCCTAAACGAAATTTGCATCAAAGTATGTGTTTAGCCGTTACGTAACACAAATGATTCGTCTCCGGATCTATTTTCCAAGTCGCTATTAATTCATGAGTGCTTTTTCGGCTCATTGTATAATCTGCGGTATTGTTTTATTGCAAATGTTGCAACAGTAGATGAAAAATATGACGCCTGAAAAATCTTCCACGCCTCGCCGCCGCGGTATTTATTTATTACCCAATTTGTTTACGACAGGCGCGTTGTTCGCCGGTTTTTACGCGATTACATCCGCGATGGGCGGGCGATACGAAACCGCAGCCGTAGCGATTTTTGCCGCCATGATTCTAGACGGGCTCGACGGGCGCGTGGCGCGTTTGACAAATACGCAAAGCAAATTCGGCGTCGAATACGATAGCTTATCCGATATGATATCGTTCGGCGCCGCTCCTGCGTTGGTAATGTACCTCTGGGCGTTTTCCAGCTTGGGTAAGCTAGGCCTATTTGCGGCATTCGTGCACATGGCCGGCGGCGCGTTGAGATTGGCACGTTTTAACGCGCAAGTCGAAACCGACGACAAACGCTATTTCCAAGGCTTGCCGAGTCCCGCCGCCGCCGCAATATTGGCCGGCTTTATCTGGATTTCGATCGAATACGATTACGATATCGATGCGCTAAAGTATGCGGCCTTGATTTTAACGATTGCAACCGGCTTGTTGATGGTTAGTAATTTTCGTTATTTCAGTTTTAAAGGCATAGACTGGAAGGGGAAGGTGCCTTTCGTCGTCGCGATTGCCGTGATGTTGGGAGTTGCATTTGTGATGGCGCAGCCGCAAACCATGTTGTTTTTGTTGTCTTTAGGGTATGCGATTTCCGGACCGGTTTTTACCTTGGTCATGCGTCGCCGCAGACTTCATAGAAAGACTTAGGAATATGCGCAAAATAACTGCTACAAGTAATAGGCTTTGCGGCGATTCGGTGACTCGCTTGACAGGACGCCGTGAATACTTCCATGTAGGCTTGACGGCGGCTTTCCCTGCCGCCGACACCTGTCAATCGAGCCACCGAACCCCCTTCCAGAAGTTGTCGAAGTTATTTCATGCTCGATCCTTAACAAATTTCTTGAGGCAAAAAACACAATCGCGTATAGTCCAACTCATGAAATTTCACTTCTCTATTACCGCCAGCAATTCGACAAGCACCGTTTTCGGTGCTGCTTTTTCGGCGCCGTTCAAACCAACTCTTCTTTTTCTGCTGCTGCCCTAGCGGGCACATACTTTATTCTCCTCCCCCGTAATACACAATCCTTACTAATCAGTTTCCTTAACATCAAATTTCTTGATGAACGGAGTTCTCATGAAAGACAAATTAATTATTTTTGATACGACTTTGCGCGATGGCGAGCAGAGTCCGGGGGCGTCGATGACGCGCGATGAAAAAGTCCGAATTGCAAAAGCGCTGGAAAGAATGAAAGTCGATGTGATCGAAGCAGGGTTTCCTGCCGCGAGTCCGGGCGATTTCGAAGCGGTCGAGGCGGTCGCGAAGGCGGTTAAAAACAGCACCGTTTGCGGATTGGCGAGGGCTTTGGACAAAGATATCGACAAAGCCGGTATGGCTTTGAAAGGCGCTGAAAGTTCGCGCATTCATACTTTTATCGCAACCTCGCCGATCCATATGCAAATGAAATTGCAGATGCAGCCGGAACAAGTGATCGAGTTGGCCGTTAAAGCCGTCAAACGCGCACTACAATATACCGATAACGTCGAATTCTCGCCCGAGGACGCAGGGCGTTCAGAGGAAGATTTTTTGTGCCGTATCTTGGAGGCGGTCATTGATGCCGGTGCGACTACGCTGAACATACCCGATACGGTCGGTTACAGTGTTCCTCATCAATTCGGCGCGACAATCGGTAACTTGATTCAACGGATACCGAATTCCGATAAGGCGATTTTCTCGGTGCATTGTCACAACGATTTGGGCTTGGCGGTTGCCAATTCTTTAGCAGCGGTGATGAACGGCGCACGCCAGGTCGAATGCACGATCAACGGACTTGGCGAGCGTGCCGGCAATGCCGCGTTGGAAGAGGTCGTGATGGCGGTAAGAACGCGCCAAGATGTTTTTCCGTGCGACACTACGCTCGATACGACAGAAATCATGACTTGTTCGCGTTTGATCTCGACGATAACCGGTTTCCCTGTGCAACCGAACAAAGCGATCGTCGGCGCGAATGCCTTCGCGCATGAATCCGGCATTCATCAGGACGGCGTGCTGAAAAGCCGCGAGACTTATGAAATCATGCGCGCCGAGGATGTCGGCTGGGCCGCAAACCGGATGGTGTTGGGTAAACATTCCGGCCGCAATGCTTTCAAGACCCGTATGACCGAACTCGGTTTCGAGTTCACCTCGGAAGAAGAATTGAACGAAGCGTTTTTCCGTTTCAAACAACTGGCCGACAAAAAACACGAGATCTTCGATGAGGATTTGCAGGCCTTGATTTCCGAAGTCAGCATTAGCGGCGAGGATGAATACATCAAATTGATCGCGTTAAGCGTTTGCTCCGAAACAGGAGAAGTGCCGACGGCGCGGGTTACTTTACGCATCGATAATCAAGAAATGACAGGCAGTTCGAACGGTAGCGGTGCGGTCGACGCCAGTCTGAAAGCGATTGAAAGTCTAGTCAATACACACGCCATTCTGGAATTGTATTCGGTCAACAATATTACCAACGGCACCGATTCGCAAGGGGAAGTTACGATACGCCTCGATAAGGCAGGGCGCATCGTCAATGGCTTGGGTGCCGATACCGACATCGTCATCGCTTCAGCGAAAGCCTATATCAATGCGGTCAATAAATTGCAAGCGCCTAATCAGCGCCGGCACCCGCAAAAAGGCGATGTTTAAGCTTCCTTTTCCTATCCGCTCGCGCACTTCCGAATTATACTCAATACGACAGTGCGCTGAGCACACTCCAAACGATGTTGGATACTGAGATTCGACTTCATTACCTAAAAGCGATCGGGATCGATGTTTGGGTTTCCCGTCAAGCACCGGTTGGTGATCGAATAAACTCCGGGGTAAGTGATTTCGCGGCGCCGCAAACGGCCGTATCCGCTCTACTCGGTGATGTTCAAAAAACAGCGACACCGGTTGCGCCTGACCTCCCCCTTGTTCCTGAAGTCGAAGCGCAGCCGAAATTGTCCGATTCCAAAACAACTTGGGCGGATTTACAAAATGAAGTGTCGGAATGCCGACAATGCACACTATGCGAAAGTCGGACGCAAACCGTGTTCGGCAGCGGTTCGGCAAGTTCGGGGTGGATGGTCGTCGGCGAAGCGCCAGGCGAAAGCGAGGATCGTCAAGGTGAGCCGTTTGTCGGCAGGGCCGGTCAATTGCTAACCGAAATGCTAAGAGCCATTGGCTTAAAGCGCGATGACGTTTTTATCACCAATATTCTAAAATGCAGGCCGCCGAATAACCGTGATCCTTTAACGACCGAAGTCGAAGCATGTAGCGACTATTTACATCGTCAAATCGCTTGGCTAAAGCCGAAAATTATTCTGGCGGTCGGGCGCGTTTCCGCACAAAATTTACTCAAAACCGACAAGAACATCGGCCAGCTCAGAGGGACGGTACATTCATTGGACGGCATTCCTCTGGTTGTGGTATATCATCCGGCTTATCTGCTGAGGTCACCGCTAGAAAAGCGTAAAGCCTGGCAGGATCTACAATTGGCTATAGCTAAATTTGACGAAATTAAAGGTTGAGCATGCGGGAGTTATTACAACGATTTAAAGATATTGTCGTTTACGATGCCGATCGTGAGTTTTACGCAAAAATTTTTCCGGATTCGGTATCTAGGGATGATTTGTTAAGGATGCGGCGCATGACCGGCAAAGACTTAAGCGCCGTCTTAACGATAGAAAATACTAACTACGATTTTCCATGGAGTGAAGGCGTTTTTAAAGACTGCTTCAAAGCGGGCTACAGTTGTTGGGTCTGTGAAGACGTCGATAGAATATTGGGCTACAGCATTGTTTCGATCGCGGTTGGCGAAGCGCACATTTTGAATATTTCGGTCGCGCCGGAAGACCAAGGACAAGGTGTCGGCCGTAAAATGTTAACGCACCTAGTCGACGTCGCTAGATGGTATAAAACCGAAACCGTCTTTTTGGAGGTCCGTCCTTCCAATATTGGCGCCATTGCGTTGTATCAAAAAATGGGCTTTAATGAAATCGGTATCCGTAAGGATTATTACCCTGCTCAAGAAGGGCGGGAAGACGCATTAATGCTGGCGTTGGAGTTGTTTTATTGAAGGTATTTCAATGCCGGTTCCTAAACAATAATCGTCGATTCTTCTGGATTCGCTGATTGAATAACCGAGTTCTGCTATGTAGAAGAGGCTGCGATGGACATCGAACGAAATAGATTCCAACGTTTAGGAATATGCGCAAAATAACTTCTACAAGTAGTAGGCTTTGTGGCGGCTATCAGATTGCCATGGATGGTATGACTGCAGATTTTGTATTACGCCATGGATGGCGTGTATTAAGGCAATGCAGGAGCAATTGTCGAGGAGAAAAAGTCAGCCCTGCCGGCGACACCTGTCAATCGAGCCATCGCCCCCCCTTCCAAAAGGTGTCGAAGTTATTTCATACTCGTTCCTTAGTGACTTTCGTGTGTGTCCAGTTATTGATGGTGTTATCTGCTTGCCAAACCGGGCAATTCGGAGGCGGTATTCATGGTCAATTCGATGATCCTTGTGCGTTAATGGCAGCTAGGGATTGCTTACGTAGTTTGATGCGTTCGATGAGCCATGAGGTTTACGATCAAAAACTCAATGCCTTAGAGGTCGAAGACGAGCGGCGGCGGCAAGCTTTGCAAATGGCTGACAGAATCAAAAGCGTGAGCCGCTATATACAAGACTTGCCCGGCAAGGATAATTATCTTGAGCTCGATGACGACGAAAAAGCGGTTTTTTCAATGTTGGCCGTCCGATTGGACGCGCAAGCCGAGGGCATTCGGCGTTTGGCGAAAGCGTACCGGATTAGAGCATTGAATGCCTCACTCGATCGAGTCGCAGAGACTTGCAACGAATGCCACAGCCGTTTTCAAATTCATTGAGTGAAGGAAATAGGTAGATGCGGCATGGAGTTTTACAGGCCAAGCGTTCGGGATTTTTAGCTCGCGCCTGCTTTTTCGGTGCGCTGACAATCCATGCATTGAGTTCGGAAGGCGCGGAAGAGCTCGACCCGCAAGAGGAAATTCGCCAATTGCGGCAGCAAGCCAGTGAAATTATGAAACGCCTGGAATATTTGGAAGCCAAGCTAGAAGCCCGGCAACAAGCTCCGGTTCCATCTGAAGGGCCTGTCGAATCAGCCGATTCAATGTCAATTGAAAGTGCAACGGAAACCTTGGCGACCGGTGTCGTCGATGTTGCCGGAGAAAAAACGATGCAGGAGGGCGATGGCCTGTTGGAGCTGAAAGCCTTGGATACGGTGTTGACGGTTGGCGGACGTTTGACATTGGATGCTTTTCAAATGTGGCCCGATACCCCATTGCGAAGAACTTACGAGGCTCCGCTCGACCGTTCCGGAAAAAACGGTCAATTTAATAGTCATCTCCGCGAGACCCGGCTCTGGATTAAAAGCCGAACGCCCACTCGTTTCGGCATGCTCCGTGCATTGGTTGAAACCGACTTCGCCGGAACGCCGGGAAACGAGATTCTGACTAATTCGCATCAGATTCGTTTGCGCCATGCCTATTTTCAACTGGACGGCTTGACGGTCGGACAGACTTGGTCCTCGTTTCAATTGAACGAGACTGCGGATGTTATAGTCGACCCGACCATCATGGGTTTCATTCGTCAGCCTCAGATTCGCTGGAGCTGGGATGGCGATTGGCTCTCCTACGATGTATCGGTGGAAAATCCCGAGACGACGCTGACCGATCCTTGGGGCAGGCAAGTGCTGCCTTCCGACGATCGCTGGCCGGATTTGGTCGGGCGTATCCGGCATCAAGCCGACTGGGGTTCGGCGACGATGGCGGTAATGATGCGCGATATCCGGCAGGATAAAACGACCTTGAGCAATGGCTTGCAGCTCGACAATACCGATTCTAAACTGAGTTGGTCGACCAGCGGTTCGGCACTGATCAAAACCTGGGATAAGGACGATATCCGTTTGGGTTACGTTTACGGTAACGGCTTGGGTCGTTATGTGGCCGCCAATACCTTCAGCGATGCGACTATTAATGCACGAGGCGAAATCGATCTGCAGACGAGTTGGGGCGCTTATGCGGCTTACCGGCATTGGTGGAGTCCGGAATGGCGGTCTACCTTACTGTATTCGATGGCAGCGACCGATAATAATCCGGGAACGACCGGTACCGCTAATAAGCGGGTCGGGTCATGGCAAGCCAATTTGTTTTGGATGCCGATCGAAGAGGTCCTGTTCGGATTGGAGTACATGCGCTACCGCCGCGATCTCGAAAACGGCAGTCAAGGCGGTTTCGACATGATTTATTTCAGGGCTTTGTATAACTTCTAACGAGACTTTGCGGCTCGCCGGCCCGGTTGCTTGCGTTGTTTATTTCCGAAGCCGGTATGTTTGGTTGTAAATCGCTGCGTCCGCTGAAAATCTTGGAAACGGAGCGTTAGCGAAGTGAAGATTTTTAGCCCCCGATAGCCGTAGCGCCGGGTGTTTTGCCGGAGTCTGCGCGAATAGCGCAGGCGGAGGCAAAATACAAGGCATCGCGACACGGCGTAAAGCCATTTGTGGGAGTGCTACGGAGCCGCATCGAGTTTACGATGATGTGGCGTAGTGGCACGGACGCAGGGCGAATCGGGGCCGCCGAAGGCAATAATCGCCAAGTCATTTTTCGCTGCTGAAATCGGACGGACCCCATTTCAGCTTTCGCGAAAAATCTTGGCGCGCTTGTTGGCGGGGGCGGAGTCGACGGTGCCTTTCGGCTGGAACGTCGGTATCAAGTGTTTTTTACCGTGTCTCATTCCCAAGTTCTTCTTGGGAATGCTTACCTTTAAGCTCTGCTTATCGTTCGCCAAGCGGAGCTTGACGGTAGACACTCTCAAACAAGAGTCTACCTCGTCCCATACGTTTGAAACCAACATGAAGGTAAAACCTAACGTTCTTTCAATTAGACTTGGTTTCACAGTTCATTTTCTGTAATTCCTGCAACTTTCATAAAATGCTAAAGCAAACCGATTTTCAAATCTTCATTGCCATGTATAGGTAACGAAATACGGCAGCAATTCCCAGTTTGAGCAGTTTCGCCGATTTTAGGGTGTGGGGTATGCCTGTCGAGGAAGGCCGTAAACCCATCCATGGGGGCTTGGCGGCAGCTCCCTGCTGCCGACATCCTCGCCAAGCATACCCCACACCCTTTTTGATCTCCAAATTGGGAATTGCTGGAAATACGGGCGGGATTACCGGGTTTCATGTACACATGGTGGCTACCGTTTACCCGAACACAATGCCACCCTTGATTTTCCAGAATCTTGGCAAATTGTGTTTGCCGGAGATTGCTTTCACACGGCAAGCTCCAGCACCCTGTCATTCTTGGAGATTTCAATTTGTTCCAAGTCAACAGAAAGGCAGCCTTCCACGGCCTCATATAAATTTGAGAGTAGTTCTTCAAAAGTATCGCCTTGTGTGGCGCACCCTTGAATTGCAGGTACTTCCGCCCAAAAACCACCTTCTTCCGCAGGATGAATAATTACTTTTAATTTCATGTCTGGCTCCTTATTGCTGATTGGGAACGGGCACATCTTAAAACTTCTTGAGCGGGACGGGGTATGTGCTTCGTTCCAAACGTTTCAATCCAAGTCCTGATTAGCAAGTTTCTTCAGCTAAAGCCCAAAGATCAGCATATCCCCAGCAGGACGGTGTTCGTAAGTCATGCGCGTCAAGCTAAAAACGGCCAACCCACATCACGCTCTTTCCCAAGCTCCGGCTTGGGAAAGATACACAGGAAGCTCCAGCTTCCTGAGACCGACACAACCTCCGCACATTCTCAATCAACCCCGACTCGCTCGCTCGTTCAATCTTTCTTGATTGGCGGGAAGCTAGAGCTTCCTGAACAGGTTACCCAAGCTGGAGCTTGGGTAACAGCATAAAAGGTTGTGGTCTCAAGCGGGAAGGGGTATGAAGCTTGGGGTCAAGCCGTACATTTGACACCCTTTGGCTTCTGTCTCGTTCTCTAGCTCAAACTTGGGAATACCTACCGTCAAGCACGGCTTGGCATTTTCCCCCGTGGCGCTTCACTGCCATTAACAATTAAGCCGTCAAAGAGTCCAAGTAATGCTGAAATTCCGGCTCGAATATGCTTAAAAAGCCTGCTGCCATGGTACTGGACTCCGCCAGTTCATGGCGGAATGACGGGTACCCCTTAACTTAATGGTAGTATCGTGGCGCTTAGGTTTTGAGCAGGACCGGGTAAATAAAACGGATCAGATGCAAATGAAATGCGATAGTCACTAACCGGGGGGGGCGAGGGCGTAAATATGGAAACTGTTAATGGCCAATTAAACTGAGCCAGAAATGGCCAACAATTTTGAGCCACTTTTTCAGACTTTATTTGTACCAATAAATCTGACAGAGTCCCTGAATTTTTTCCAGGGAGCGTCATGAAGGAGTGGATTGTGATCCATCAGATTAAAGCGTTATACAACGATGGCAACGGCTTATCCGAGCGTCAGATTGCCAGTCAATTGGGTATTTCCCGTAACACCGTGAGCAAATACCTGAAGCTGTCGGCTGCGGACATTAGTGCCCTGCAGGAAGAGATAGCCCGAGGTAAGAAGCTGGACGATTACCGCGACTACATTATTCAGTTGCTGCAAACCTATCCGGGCTTGTCAGCGGTCAAAGTGCTGCGCAAACTGAAGGCCAAAGTGGACGATTTGGCCGTTTCCGACCGTTCGGTACGGCGTTATATACAGGCTCTCAAGCAAGAGATTAGCTTTAAGCAGGCGCGTTATTATGAGCCGGTATTGGACATGGTGCCGGGCGAACAATGCCAGGTCGATGGCGGCGAACTGCGCGATGTGATGATTGGCGGCGTGGCGACGACGGTATATTTCATGGTGTTTGTGCTGTCGTATTCGCGTCTGATGCATGTTTCGATCTGTGCCAAGCCTATTGATACCGAAACGCTGATTCGCCAGCACGATGCGGCATTTCGCTATTTCGGCGGCATACCGCAAGAGTGCGTGTACGATCAGACCAAGCTGGTGGTCATTAGCGAAGTGTTTCGCGAGTTGCGCTTGAACCAGCGCTTCCATCAGTACGCCACGGCAGCGGGCTTCACGATTCGGGCTTGTGAAGGTTATGATCCGGAAAGCAAAGGCAAGGTCGAGGCCGGGGTCAAATACGTCAAACAAAATGCCTTGTATGGCGAGACTTTTACCGACTGGGATGCTTTGAAGGCCCATATGACCGACTGGCTCGACGGGATAGCCAATCAACGGCGACACGGCACCACCGGCCAACAACCGGCGATACATTACGCGGCCAACGAGCAAGGCCATATGCGGGCTTACCTGACGCCGTCTTGTGTTGACGCGACCGCCAGCCAGGCCCGCATCACCCGCAAGGCGGATAAAACCGGCTTGATCGCCTGGCAATCCAATAAATACTCGGTACCGATGGCGTATCAATGCGCCCGTGTCGCCGTGCATGAAGCTAACGGCGTCATCCAGATCAGCGATCTCAGTACTCACAAAGTGATCGCCGAACATGCTGTGTGTCTAGAAAAGGGGCAAATTATTAAGAACCGGCATCATTACCGGGATATGTCGCTACGCATCGAAACGCTTGAAAAGGACTTGCATGAACTGCTGCCGTCTCCGGCGGTCGTGACTCAGCTGTGTGCCCTGTTGAAAGCCAGCTCGCCGAAAATCTACAAAGACCAGCTGGCCGGTGCCAAGCAGGTGCTGACCGAGCAGATCAAACAGCAGGGTGCGATTCCCGAAGCGGTGCTGACGCGACTGATCGACACGCCTCGGTTAACGGCCAGCGGCCTGAAAGAACGACTGGAGGCCTGGCGGCAGTCTGTGGGACGCTCGGACGACAGCGATGCCCTATCGATGCCGCCATCAGAGCAGGCCACTGCCGCCATCAAGCAAGAATGTCCGCTGGCCCGTTATCGTGCCCTGAATGGCCACTCGGCTGGCCAAGGAGAGAGCCATGCCATCCATTGATCAGATTGCCAGGCAATATCGCAGCTTGTGCCTGACGGCCATTGCCGAACACTTGCCAACCTTGCTTGGCCAAGCCGAGACCCATGAAAGTTCCTACCTGCAGTTTGCCGAAAGCTTGGTTGAACATGAACAGCGCCAGCGCAACGCCAAGCGCATCGAGCAAAACCGCAAACGCGCTGGCTTTCCTTTGCTCAAAAGCCTGGAAGAGTTCGATTATCGCTTTCAGACCACCATCAGTAAACGGGAAGTCAACAGTCTGCTCGACTTCGGCTTTATCGACAATCGGGACAATGTGGTCTTCATCGGACCGCCCGGGGTCGGCAAGACACACCTGGCCATCGGCATCGGCCTGAAAGCCATCGATGCCGGTTATAAGGTCAGCTTCAACACCGCGCTAGGCTTGATGGAGGCCTTGGAACTGGCCGAACTCAAAGGCGAGTTGAAAAAGAAAATCAACCAACTGCTCAAATTCGATGTACTGATCATCGACGAACTGGGTTACCTGCCGATGAACAAACAAGGCATGCACAACCTGTTTCAGCTCATCAACGCGCTGTACGAATACCGCTCGGTGATCCTGACCACCAACAAGGAATTCACCAACTGGGGCGAGTTTTTTATCGATGACAACGTCGCCGTACCCATCGTCGACCGCATCATCCATCATTCACACATTTTTATGCTAGGAGGGGAAAGTTATCGACTCAAATCAAAGCTAAATCAAGCATCGTAACCCTGGAAAAGTGGCTCAATTTAAATGGCCAAAACTGGCTCAATTCTGTTGGCCATTGACAGAAACTATAAACACTGTCCAGGAATAAAAGACACAGCATGACTTATGCTAAACTGAGCGTCATGTATTGTCTTGACCTTGTCCTGTCCCATGAAAGAAAAGTACATCAATCTATTCACCGATTTTGGCTTTAAAAAAGCCTTTGGCGAAGAGGCAAGTAAAGAACATCTGATTAGCTTTTTGAATACCTTGCTGCCGGAACGGCACCAGATTGAAGAACTACAGTTTTGTAATAACGAGTACCAAGGCGCGACGGCGCTGGATCGCAAAGCCATCTTTGACCTAAATTGCGTCAGCGCGACCGGTGAATATTTTATTGTCGAGCTGCAAAAAGCCAAACAGAACTTCTTCAAAGACCGCAGCGTCTTTTACGCCACCTTCCCGATTCAACAGCAAGCCCAACGTGGCGACTGGGATTTTAGGCTGTCGGCGGTCTACACCATCGGCATCCTGGACTTTGTGTTTGATGATGAGGACAATGCCCAGCGCGATGAAGTCATCCATCGTGTGCAATTGAAAAATCAGCATCATCAGGTGTTTTACGACAAGCTGACCTTTATCTACTTGACCTTGCCCAACTTTAGGAAAACGGAAGACCAACTCGACACCCTGCAAGACAAATGGTTCTTTTTGTTCCGCCATTTGCATGAACTGGACGACATCCCGCCGCGCTTGCGCGAAAAAGTCTTTTTGAGCTTGTTTGAAAAAGCGAGCATTGCCCGTTTTGAGCCCGAAGAGCGCCAGGCCTATGAATCTAGCTTGAAATACTACCGCGATTTAAAAAATGTCATCGATACCGCGCGAGAAGAGGGTAGAGAAGAGGGTAGAGCGGAAGGTAAAGAAGAGGGTAGAGCGGAAGGTAAAGAAGAGGGTGAGCAAATCGGTTATCAAAAAGCCAGAGCTGAATCGGTATTGAAAATGCTCGGTCATGGGATACCGGAAGCGGAAGTGGCTAAATTGCTGGACTTAACGCTAGAGGATATTCAAGAACTTACCAGAGGGAGATCAAATGACGGATAACAATCAACTTCCTGAGCGGGACGGCTTAACTTATCGACCCAGGATTTTTCCATTCACCCTTCGACAAGCTCAGGGCGAACGGAAAAATCCTTAACTTAATGGCAGTGGAGCGGGACGGGGTATGTTGCCAATCCGCATCAATTGAATAATTTCATTACCCCAGGGGGCTAGGTTACTCATCCGCTGAAAATCTTGGAGTGTGCCACAGGCACACAAACTGACGCTATACGGAAATAGCGAGCAGATGTGTATAAGCTCATTGGAAGATGATGGTAGGTCCATCAAAGTCTGCTGTCGGAAACCGGCTTTAAACCACCTCAAGCTGCTTGTATTAAGAGTGCAGGTAGTGAGCGTTGAGGAAAAGCTAATTCATAATTAGCAGGTAGGGTACAGAGAGACGAGTTAAACCGAACCTATGTTGACGCGTCGTTATTCAGAGACTCGACATCAAAACCTGGGGCGTCCAAGACTTCAGGGATGAGTCTGCAAGCGGATCCGAAGTCTGTGCAGATGGTGTCCGGCGTATAGTGGGCGTGACTCTGTACCGGGCTTTCAATGGGAACTGTGGGAACCAGTCATCATGATGTTAAGGGAGAAATGCAAATCACTAAATTGATAAGTATGAGAGTACCGATGCGTGATACTGGGGCGGAGTTGCTCGTAGTAGTGTTGAAGCGTTTGTAATGAACGAGGAGCGAAGGGGCAACATCAGGCAGCCTTTATTGCTATCACAACTGTTGAAAGGCAGGAGGATGATATGAGCGAGGCAAAGCCATTTGTCATTTCGAAATGGCAAGTGATGCGTGCATTTGAATTGGTGAAAGCCAATGCGGGTGCTGCAGGTGTTGATAGGCAATCGTTGGCAGATTTTGAAAGAAATCTGAAAGACAATCTTTACAAGTTATGGAATCGGCTGTCGTCCGGCAGTTACTTCCCGCCGCCTGTCAAAGCGGTAGCCATACCGAAGAAAGCAGGTGGCGAACGGATTTTGGGTATACCCACCGTGAGTGATCGTATTGCTCAGATGGTCGTCAAACTGGAATTTGAACCCCAGGTTGAGCCGCACTTTTTGCCTGACTCGTATGGCTACAGGCCGAATAAGTCAGCACTCGATGCGGTGGGTGTCACGCGAGAACGTTGTTGGCGCTATGACTGGGTACTTGAGTTTGATATTAAGGGATTATTCGACAATATACCGCATGATCTATTGCTTAAAGCGGTCTATAAGCATACCGATACGGCTTGGGTGAGATTGTATATCGAGCGCTGGTTGACGGTGCCGATGCAGATGCCCAATGGGGAATTGAGTAGCCGGGGAAAAGGCACGCCACAAGGTGGAGTTGTCAGTCCGGTGCTCAGTAATCTGTTTCTGCACTATGTCTTCGACAAATGGTTGCAAAAGCACTACTCGGATACACCCTGGTGTCGTTATGCCGATGATGGTCTGGTGCACTGCCGGAGTGAGGCAGAAGCCAAACACATGCTGGAAGCACTGAAACAACGCTTTCAGTCCTGTGGGCTTGAACTTCATCCGGTGAAAACCAAGATTGTTTACTGTAAAGATGGAAGTCGCAAAGGGCGCTATAAGCATACCTCCTTTGATTTTCTGGGGTATACGTTCAGACGGCGACTGTGTAGGAATCGCAAAAGAAACAGTGTGTTTGTAAACTTTACGCCGGCGGTGAGTAAAGCGGCGCTGAAGTCAATGCGAGGAAAGGTCAGAAAGTTACGAGTCAGAACGCGTACCGAGTTGAGCTTAGGGCAAATAGCACAATGGTTGAATCCCATCATTAGGGGATGGATAGGCTATTATGGTTGTTATACCCGATCTGCGTTATATGGTATGTGTCGTCACGTCAACATGACTCTGGTGAGGTGGGTAAGACGAAAGTTCAAGCCGCTACGCCAGCATAAAATAAAGGCAATGCTGTTTCTGGAGAAGATTGCAGATCAACATCCAAACTTGTTTGCCCATTGGCGGGCGGGAATGATAGGTGCGTTTGCCTGATGGGAGCGGTATGAATCGAGAGGTTCACGTACCGTTCTGCGAGAGTCTGTGGGGGAAGTGCCTGCGGTCTACTCAACAACGGAGCGTTAGCGAAGTGAAGATTTTTAGTCCCCGATAGCCGTAGCGCCGGGTGTTTTGCCGGAGTCTGCGCGAATAGCGCAGGCGGAGGCAAAATACAAGGCATCGCGACACGGCGTAAAGCCATTTGTGGGAGTGCTACGAAGCCGCATCGAGTTTACGATGATGTGGCGTAGTGGCACGGACGCAGGGCGAATCGGGGCCGCCGAAGGCAATAATCGCCAAGTCATTTTTCGCTGCTGAAATCGGACGGACCCCATTTCAGCTTTCGCGAAAAATCTTGGCGCGCTTGCGATCATGCAAAGATTTATTAAAACCGGCTTTTAGAAGACCCAATTTGTATTGGATACCGATCGAAGACGCCTTGTTCGGATTGGAGTATACCTTTCGCACTTCAAATTTCGGCAGTGCTAGAGGAGGCGCCTGGGTGTCCGACAAAGGCTTTGCCAGCATGGAGCTGGCATAGAGCCTACAGGGACGTATTCACGGCGTCCTTTGACGAGCACCCCGGTGCCGAATTTTGATCTACGAGGGGTATACATGCGCTACCGCCGCGATCTCGAAAACGGCAGTCAAGGCGGTTTCGACATGATTTATTTCAGGGCGTTGTATAACTTCTAACGAGACTTTGCGGCTCGCCGGCCCGGTTGCTTGCGTTGTTTATTTCCGAAGCCGGTATGTTTGGTTGTAAATCGCTGCGTCTTGGCGGGGGCTGAGTCGACGGTGCCTTTCGGCTGAAACGTCGGTACCAAATGCTTTTTACCGTTGCCGATCAAGTCGGCGCGCCCCATGTTTTTCAAGGCTTCGCGCAGCAGCGGCCAGTTTTTCGGATCGTGATAGCGTAAAAAAGCCTTATGTACACGGCGTTGCTTGACGCTTTTCGGAATCGAAATATCCGGTGCCTTGCGGCCGATCTTATGCAGCGTGTCCTTGCCGGAATGATACATCGCGGTTGCGATCGCCATCGGCGACGGCAAAAAGGCTTGAACCTGATCGGCACGGAAACCGTTGCGTTTGAGCCAGAGTGCGAGATTCAGCATGTCTTCGTCGGTCGTGCCCGGATGCGCGGCGATGAAATAGGGGATCAGATACTGCTCCTTGCCGGCTTCCTTCGAATACTTATCGAACATTTGCTTGAAACGATCGTAGGTGCCGATGCCCGGTTTCATCATAAGCGACAACGGACCTTGCTCGGTATGTTCCGGCGCAATTTTCAAATAACCGCCGACATGGTGCGTGACCAGCTCCTTGACATATTCCGGCGACTCGACGGCCAGATCGTAGCGTAGTCCCGAGGCGATGAAGATTTTCTTGATACCGGGCAGCGCACGGGCGCGCCGGTATAATTTGATCAAATGGGAATGGTCGGTATTCAGGTTGTCGCAGATACCGGGGAATACGCATGAAGGTTTACGACAAGCCGCTTCGATTTTCGGATCCTTGCAGGCCAATCTGTACATGTTTGCGGTTGGCCCGCCCAGGTCGGAAATATGGCCCGTGAAATTCGGCGAGGTGTCGCGGATCGCCTCGATCTCGCGGATGATCGAATCTTCGGAGCGGCTTTGTATGATGCGCCCCTCGTGTTCGGTGATCGAACAGAATGTGCAGCCGCCGAAGCAGCCGCGCATGATATTGACCGAGTGTTGAATCATCTCGAACGCGGGAATGTTCGCCTCGCCGTAACGTTTATGCGGCAGGCGCGAATAGGGCAGGTCGAACACGCCGTCCATTTCCTGCGTGCTGAGCGGGATCGGCGGCGGATTGACCCAGAGTAATCGGTTGCCGTGCTGTTGAATCAATGCGCGCGCGTTCCCAGGGTTAGTTTCGCCATGCATCACGCGCGAGGCATGGGCGTAAAGGATGCTATCGTCCTTGACGGCCTCATAGGCCGGCAGACGAATGACGGTCTGCGCGCGTTTGTCGTTGCCGATGCGCCGCTCGAAACGGATCACATTGCCGGCCGGCTTGCTGTCGCAGGCGGGTTCTTCTTGATAAGGGTTTGCGGGTGGCGCGACATGGCCCGGAATGTCGACATCGGTCGAGTCTTTTTCGAGCCAACCTTCGGGAATTTGTTTGACGAAATGCGCGGTGCCGCGAATGAATTGCAAATCGGCGATGGCTTCGCCGCCTGCTAACCGGTGCGCGATCTCGACGACTTGCCGTTCGGCATTGCCGTAAACCAACAGGTCGGCTTTCGAGTCGAGCAAGACCGATTTTTTGACCTTGTCCGACCAATAATCGTAATGCGAAATTCGGCGTAGGCTCGCTTCGATCCCCCCGATGACGATCGGAATATTTTTAAAAGCTTCGCGGCAGCGGTGCGAATACACGTTGACCGCTCGATCAGGTCGTTTGCCGGCTTCGCCGCCCGCAGTATAAGCATCGTTAGAGCGGATCTTTTTGTCCGACGTGTAGCGGTTGACCATCGAATCCATGTTGCCGCCGGTCACGCCGAAAAAAAGATTGGGTGCGCCGAGGCGCTTAAAATCTTCCGCGCTAGTCCAGTCCGGCTGCGAAATAATACCGACACGAAAACCGTGTGCTTCAAGGAGTCTGCCGATCAGCGCCATACCGAAGCTCGGATGGTCGATATAGGCGTCGCCGGTGACTAGAATGACGTCGCACGAATCCCAGCCGAGTTCGTCCATTTCGGCGCGAGTCATCGGTAATTCGGGCGCCGTTCCGAAACGGTGCGCCCAGTATTTGCGGTAGCCGAAAAGATTCGGTGCGCTAGGCATCGCGGGAGCAATCATGGTTTGATAATCCGGTTGAATAAAGTACGGTTGTTGCGCTTTAAATCTTGTAAAAAAACGGGAAATTCCAGATGATAATTGTTCTCGAGGGCTTGCGTACGGCCTCGTAGTTCTTTTTGAGTCGGCAAGGGCATTGGGTCGTTAAAAGCAAAGCCTATGACATTGCCTCGTCCGCGCACCGGCAGAAACAATAGGCGCCAGTCGAAAACCCGGCCTAAGTGCCAAGCGACATCCTGAAACAGCGCTTTGTCGGTGCCCCATAAATTGATGATTAGCATGCCGTCCGGCTTCAACAAAGTCTTGCAGCCGTCGAAAAACGCTTCGCCGCCGATCGAATCGGACATGCCTTCGTGATCGAACGCATCGATCATCAATAAATCGTAGCTTTCCGATGCCGTTAGACTCTTTTGGCGGATATAGTGCCCGCCGTCGCCGATTTTTATTTTCAGACGCGAATCGAGCGGTAAATCGAAATGACTGCGTGCGATTTTAACGACGCCGCGCCGGTATTCTACGACCTTTATTTTACAGTCTTCGAAGCGTTGCAGTAAAAACTTTGCCAAAGACCCGCCTCCTAAGCCTATCATCAATACATCGCCGGGGGCGTCTTTAAACAACAGCCAGGCCATCATTGCGCGGGCATACAGCGAATGCAATTGGTCCGGATCGGTCAGCAACATGCTGCTTTGCCGTGATGACGAGCCGAAATGCAAGGCGCGAACGCCTTCCGATTCGACGATTTCGATGACGCCTTCTTCATCGAAGCTTTGGTGAACTAATTGTCCCTGGTATTTACGCATAGAGTCGGATAATCCGAAAGATGGAGGCAGGTTAATAAATGGAGGGAAGAATTTGCCTATATTTTCGCTGAAATTGGACGGCCTGTCTCAAAAATCGGCGCATAGGCATATTTATCGAGTTAATTTTCGGATATTAGAGGATTGAATCGACGGCAGCGATTTGATTCGATTATGCTAAAATTTACCGCCGACCGATTCAGACTCTATAATTAAGCGTTACGTCGTTTAAATTCCCAAACGGCATGAGCCGGGTTTAAAAAAGCGGAGGAAGTGTTTTCCGCGTTTACACTGCATAATGTTTTTATAATCACAAACTTTATAACCACAAAGCTTAAATCTCATGAACAAACCAAAAAAAGTCGCAATTCTCACTGCGGGCGGTTTAGCGCCTTGCCTTAGTTCAGCCATCGGCAGTCTCATCGAGCGTTACACCGAAATCGACCCTTCGATCGAGATCATCTGCTATCGTAGCGGTTACAAAGGCCTGCTACTCGGCGATTCTTACGCCGTGACCCCGAAAATCCGCGAAAACGCCGCGTTGCTGCATAAGTTCGGCGGCTCGCCGATCGGCAACAGCCGGGTCAAACTGACCAACGTCAAAGACTGCATCAAGCGGGGGTTGGTTCAAGAAGGTCAGGACCCTCAAAAAGTGGCGGCCGATCAATTAGTCAAAGACGGCGTCGATGTTCTGCATACGATCGGCGGCGACGATACCAATACCGCAGCAGCCGATTTGGCGGCCTTCTTGGCGAAAAACGATTATGGATTGACGGTCATCGGTTTGCCGAAAACGATCGACAACGACGTATTCCCGATTAAACAATCCTTAGGTGCATGGACTGCAGCGGAGCAAGGCGCACATTATTTTCAAAATGTCGTGGCCGAGTATAACGCCAATCCACGCATGCTCATCGTTCATGAAGTCATGGGCCGCAATTGCGGATGGCTGACTGCCGCAACCGCAATGGAATACCGCAAATTGTTGGATCGCTCCGAATGGCTGCCTGAAATCGGTCTCGATCGCGCGGCATACGAAGTACACGGTGTCTTCGTTCCCGAAATGGAAATCGATCTGGCAGCCGAAGCGAAGCGCTTGCGCGAGGTGATGGATAAAGTCGATTGCGTCAATATATTCGTTTCGGAAGGCGCGGGTGTCGATGCGATCGTCGCCGAAATGCAGGCCAAGGGCCAAGAAGTTCCGCGCGATGCGTTCGGTCACATCAAGCTTGATGCGGTCAATCCGGGTAAATGGTTCGGCGAGCAATTCGCCGAAATGATCGGCGCGGAAAAAACCTTGATTCAAAAATCGGGATATTTCGCACGGGCATCGGCATCGAACGTCGATGATATTCGTTTGATCAAATCCTGTGCCGATTTAGCGGTCGAATGCGCATTACGCCGCGAGTCCGGCGTCATCGGTCATGATGAGGATAACGGTAACGTCTTGCGTGCGATCGAATTCCCGCGCATCAAAGGCGGCAAACCGTTCGATATCGACACGCCTTGGTTCGTGCAAATGCTTGGCGGAATCGGGCAAAGTAAAGGCGCGCGAGTCGAAGTGAGCCACTAAAAACTGTATTGGCCGGGCGGCTGCCGTTGCCCGGCTTGTTATGTGATTTTTTTTCCTCACGCGAAGGCGCGAAGACGCTAAGGAAAGCAAAAAGTCAAAACTGGATCGTTTAGCGGCAACGCGAAGGAAAGAATAAACAAGAGTCTGAAATAACACGTTAAGCTTGCTGGTAAATCAGGCTGTGATAGCAGCGCATTCATCATTCATTATCCCTTCGCGTCTTCGCGTGAGCCTCATCTTCACAATCCAGCATAACCCAAACACTATCGTTTCATTCAAGCCCCAATATGAAATCCCATTGCGTTTTCGAAACCGGCATGATCGATAGGCGGTTGCCGCGTCTGACTAGGGCAAGGTCTTCCAATTCTGGGTATTGTTTCAGTTCTTGTAACGGGATCGTGCGGGATAGTTTTTTTACGAATTGAACATCCACCATGAACCATCGCGGATTGTCGGGCGAGCTTTTCGGGTCGAAGTGTTTGTCGTCGGGGTCGAATGCGAAAGGGTCGGGGTAGCCTTCTCGGCTAATTTTCATGATCCCGACGATGCCGGGGATATCGCAGTTGGAATGATAAAAGAAAGCCAAATCGCCGATCTTCATTTGATCGCGCATCATATTTCTGGCTTGGTAGTTTCTGACGCCGTCCCACGGTTCGGTCTGATGGGGTCTATTAAATAAATCGTCGATACCGAATTCGTTAGGTTCGGATTTCATTAACCAGTAGTTCATGGATATAGGAAAGGCAATAAAGGCAGTATCTCCCACCTGCGCCGTAATGAGCTTTCGTCCTTGAACCGACGGTTCAAGTGGGAACGCAGATGGCCTTTCAGGCTTCCCGCGTAAAGCGGGTATGCACACCAATGCCGAACAATTGTTCCCGGGGTAAATATAGGTTCAGGAAACACCCAGCCCACCCTCGAACGCTGCAGGAGATACAGGACTTCATTTTAACGCGTTTCTGCAATTTCCAAAACGTTTTCTATTTTATTACTCATTTTTATCAGGCTTTCCTGCAGATGTAATTCCAGTTCGCGGTTGCGGGATTCGGCTAGATGAAGTTCGTGAGCCATGTTCAACGCCGCCATGACGGCAATGCGATCGGCACCGCTGACTTTGCCGGAGTCCCTTATTTGGCGCATTTTTTTGTCGAGTTGTCGCGCGGATTCGGTCAGTCCGTCTTGCTCCTCGGGTTCGCAGGCGATTTTATATTCTTTGCCGAGTATGTTGAGTG
This sequence comes from Methylotuvimicrobium buryatense, assembly GCF_005931095.1. Taxonomy (GTDB): domain Bacteria; phylum Pseudomonadota; class Gammaproteobacteria; order Methylococcales; family Methylomonadaceae; genus Methylotuvimicrobium; species Methylotuvimicrobium buryatense. Next base: position 874,980 of record NZ_CP035467.1, read on the forward strand.
TGACGGCGGAAGTGTTTCTGCTCATGCACCATGCTCCATGGATTTTAAACGGGAGATCATCGCTTCGACTCGGGTTTTGGCTAGTGTGGTTTTTTCAAGTAATTTGGCTTTTTGCTTGACGAGTTCCGCTTGTTTAATTTTAAGCGAATGGTTTTCATTTTTGATCGCATTGTATTGTTCGATCAAACGATCGAGCTTTTCTTCCAAGTCTTTTAATTCCAGTGAATGGTCGTTTTCAGCGTTTGGCATAATAATTTAAGTAGATAAAGTGTAGTCATCGATTGGCAAATTTCGGTTTTTATGCCCCGGCCTTTTTCAATGGGGTAGCGGCGAAGGAGCCGAATTTACCGTGCGAATAAACTCAAGAAGACAAAATGTGCAACTTGGCTAATTGTACTGAAAATGACGGTTTGCTAAAAATAACTTTCTCTCAGTATTATCCATTCGTCCAATCAATGTTAGCATAAGCCGGTTAATTTTTTGGAATCCGTATTTTTTAACAAGAAAATGATTTATCAGACAATCGATCAGACGCTACGGGAACAGGGTGCCGAGGTGACGGCAGCAGAAGCGCATGGCATTGCAACCGGAATGTTGTGTGTTGATGTAAGAGCCAGTCAATCAAATTGGCTGGATGAGCTATTCGGAGAAGGATCTGCCGCATCTGGCGGAAATGTTGTGCTAGGGGATTTATTCGAACAAACCAGATCGTTATTGACGGATGACGATTATACCTTCGATTTAATGTTGCCGGATGTCGACGATGATAGCTTAAGCGAAGCCGTTGAAGCGATGCGCGATTGGTGCCAAGGTTTTTTGTTCGGTATCGGTTTTAGCCAATCGTCTTCAAATTGGACCGGTGATGTCGGCGAAATAGTGAAGGATATTGTCGAAATCACTAAGCTGGAAGTCCTCTCGGACGATGAAGATAGCGAAGAGAGCCAAGAAGCCTTTGCTGAAATTCAAGAATACTTACGAGTTGCAGTACAGTTAATTCGTAATGAATTGTCCGGTTCCATTAGCAGTACCACTCATTAAAGATATACCTTTCGCATTTCAAATTTCGGCAGCACCTGAGGAGGCGCCGGGGTGTGCGGCAAAGGCTTTGCCAGCATGGAGCTGGCATAGAGCCTACAGGGATGTATTCACGGCGTCCTTTGACGGACACCCCGGCACCGAATTTTCATCTGCGATGGGTATAAAACACGCATCCGATCCAGTTAACCGGTCCGGATGCTATTTATCGAAAGAGCGGTTCATGCCTGTCGCCGATACTTCATTAGTCGAGTAGCGACTGCTTTACTGCCTTTTGATTGAAAAACCGTCTAAGAATGAAAGGCATGGGATGTGTCTATCGAGGACCGCCGTGAACCCATCCATGGGGCTTGACGGCAGCGCTCCCTGCTGCCGACATCCTCGCTAGCCACACCCCATACCTTCATAAAGTTATCTAATTTTTGAGTATAAAGGGGGTATGATCGCCCTCTTTCACAGTAAAAATCGAGAACGACAGAAAAAATGAAGCAAGCAGAATTTAAAAAACGCCGTAAGCGGTTAATGCAACAGATCGGCAAGGGTAATATCGGGTTGATACCCAGCGCCTCGGCGCAAACCCGTAATCGAGATGTACATTACCCGTTTCGTCAAGATAGCGATTTTTATTATCTGACCGGATTCAATGAGCCGGATGCGCTAGCGGTATTCATCCCCGGTCGGCAGCAAGGACAATATTTGCTTTTTTGCCGCGAATACGATGAGAAAAAAGCGCTTTGGGAAGGTGCGCACGCCGGTTTGATCGGAGCAACGACCGATTACGGCGCCGACGATGCGTTTCCGATCGACGATATCGATGAAATACTGCCTGGACTCATTGAAGATAAAGAAAAGGTTTTTTATCCGATGGGCCGAGATAGCGATTTGGATCACCGCCTGCTCGAATGGGTGCATCATTTACGCAATCAATCTCGGGCCGGCGTCAATGCGCCGTTGGAGTTGGTATCGCTCGAACATATCTTGCACGAAATGCGTTTGTTCAAAAGCGAGGCCGAAATCAAACTGATGCGTAAGGCGGCCGAAATTTCCGCCGATGCGCATGTCAAAGCGATGCAAAAATGCCGCGCCGGCTTATACGAATATCAAATCGAATCCGAAATCATCTATCATTTTTTACAGCAAGGTTTAAGGGCGGTCGCCTATCCTTCGATCGTAGCCGCCGGTAAGAATGCTTGCGTGCTGCATTACACCGAAAATACGTCTAAATTAGCCGACGGCGATTTGTTATTGATCGATGCGGGTGCCGAATGCGATCACTATGCGGCCGATATCACGCGCACTTTTCCCGTTTCCGGGCGTTTTTCCGAGCCGCAAAAGCAACTTTATCAACTGGTGCTCGATGCTCAGTCGGCGGCCTTGGCCGAGATCAAGCCCGGCAATCCTTGGAATCAGGCTCATGAGGCATCGGTAAAAACCTTGACTAAAGGCTTGGTTAAATTGGGTTTGCTGAAAGGGCGCGTGGCGAAACTGATCAAGGACGAAGCCTATAAAAAATTCTATATGCACCGAATCGGGCATTGGCTCGGCATGGACGTACACGATGTCGGCGATTACAAGGTCAAGGACGAATGGCGGATATTGGAGCCGGGCATGGTGTTGACGATAGAACCCGGCCTTTATATTCCTAAGGATTGCGAGCAAGTCGACGAACAATGGCGGGGTATCGGGATCAGAATAGAAGACGATGTGCTGGTGACGCAAGACGGGCACGAAATATTGACCGGCGGCGTGCCGAAAAGCGTTGAAGCCATCGAAGCGTTGATGCAGGCGGCCTGATGCGGACACAATACGATGCATTGATTATCGGCGGCGGATTGGCCGGTAATTGCCTGGCCTTGGCATTGCAAGGTTCGGGGCTCGAAATCGCCGTGATTGAAGCTCAGAGCCGCGAGCAATTACAAAACTCATGGGCCGGCGATCGCGCCTTGGCATTGGCTGCCGGCACCGTGACGATGCTGGATGCGCTCGGAGCGTGGCAGGGAGTTTCCGATAAGGCCGCGCCGATCGAGAATATTCATGTGTCCGATCGCGGGCATTTCGGGAAAACCCGCTTGTCGGCGAAAAAGGAAGGCGTCAAGGCGCTGGGCTATGTGATCAAGGCACGCGACATTGAAAGCCATGTCGCGGACTTGGTCGAACGGTCCGGAGTTACCAAACTCAGTCCGGCTCGATTGGCGGGTTTGGCCAGTACCGATAGCGATATTGGCGCGAATCTCGAATACCATGACGAATCAATAACCTTGACTGCCAAGCTACTGATCGGCGCTGACGGCGGTAATTCCTCGGTGCGGAAATTGCTCGATATTGGGCAGCAAACGACCGAATACGGGCAAACGGCGTTGGTGACGACTGTAAATTGCTCATTGCCGCATCGTAATACCGCTTTCGAACGCTTTACCGTTTCCGGGCCCTTGGCTTTATTGCCGATCGAAGGAAGTCAATGCGCCGTGGTTTGGACCAATACGCACAGGGATGCGGAAAGCTTGATGTCGGTTTCCGATAAGGAATTCATCGAACGATTGCAAGAGTGTTTCGGCTATCGCCTGGGTGAGTTGAGTTTGGCGGCTCCGCGCAGGGCCTTCCCGCTGACCTTGGTACAGGCCGAAACGATGGTGAAAGGGCGCGCCGTGATCATCGGAAATGCGGTGCATCAATTACACCCGGTTGCAGGACAAGGTTTCAATCTGGGGCTTCGCGATGTCGTGCAGTTAGCTGAGATGCTGATCGAACAAGCCAAGCGCAAGCGCGATATCGGCGACTCGATGTTCTTGAAGGGCTATGCTCAATCCAGGCGCAAGGATCTGAATAAAATAATCGGCTTTACCGACAACGTAGTCAGGATTTTTTCGAATGACTGGTTGGCCTTGGCGGCCGCCAGAAATTTGGGTTTGGCATTGCTCGATATATTGCCCGGCGGTAAATCGTTATTGACACGCCATGCGATGGGCTTGGCCGGCAGACTGCCGCGCGTCGGAAACAGGAGATAAGGCGGATGACGATGCAAGCGGAAGTGATAGTGGTCGGCGGCGGCATGGTCGGTGCGGCCTTGGCTTGTGCGCTAGGGTATGGCGGGGTCGAAACCATGTTATTGGACAGGCGCAGTCCGGAGCGGCAATGGGACGAAAGCCTGCGGGATATCCGCGTATCGGCGTTGACCAAAGCCTCTCAGGCCATTCTGGAGGGTGTCGGTGCTTGGCGCGGAATCGTGCAAAAAGGCGCCGCGCCTTACAAGGACATGCGAGTCTGGGATGGCCGCTCCGATGGCTATTTGCATTTCGATTGCGCCGATACGGTGTTCCCCGAATTGGGACATATCGTCGAAAACCGAATTACGGTCGCGGCGCTTTGGGACATCTTGGACGGCTTGCCGACCGTTCAATGCATCACGCCTGCCGAAATCGAGCGCATGGAATCGATCGAAAACGGCAGGCGCCTAAGATTGACGGATGGGCAAAGTTTTGAAGCGCCTTTGGTGGTTGCCGCCGATGGGCGCGAATCTGCCTTGCGGTCTATGGCCGGTATCGGCGTGACGGGTTGGCCCTATCGACAAGACGGTTTGGTCGCGACTGTGCAAACCGAGCTCGAGCATCAAGCGACAGCATGGCAGCGGTTTCTCGAAGAAGGTCCTTTGGCTTTTTTGCCCCTTTTCGATGGTCAGTGTTCGATCGTCTGGACCTTATCGACCGAGACTGCGCAACAGTATTTAACATTGCCCGATGACGAGTTTTTAAGGCTATTACAGCAAGCATCGGGCGGTATCCTTGGTAACATGCTCAAGATCGGTCCGCGCGCGGCCTTTCCGCTGAAATTTCAATTTGCCGACCGCTATACCGACAGTCATTTGGCATTGGTGGGCGACGCGGCGCATGCGATGCATCCTTTGGCCGGACAAGGCGCCAATGCCGGTTTGTTGGATGCCGCAGCCTTGGCTGAAGCCGTCATAGACACTCAACGGTCGGGGCGGCCGTTATCGGGTGTTCAATATCTAAGGCATTATGAGCGCTGGCGTAAAGGCGATAACTTAATGATGATGGCGAGTATGGATTTAATCAATAAAACCTATGCGGTCGGCAATCCGATGTTCGCCAAACTACGTTCGTTCGGCATGAACCGTATCAATCATACTACGGCGTTGAAAGATTATTTGAACCGTCATGCCATGGGATTAAGGGATGACTTGCCGCGCTTGGCCAAAGGGCAGGTCTGTTGGTAAGGATTTACGGTTTACCCGGTCGCGCGGCTTCTGGTATATTCGCTGTTATCCCGAAACGCTTGGTTTTTTATTAAAAAAGGCCTGTTTTTCGGCGAAAATAGAATAACAAATTAAAATGGAGTAATCGATGGCAACGGGGTTTTATATTTTAACGACGATATTTGTCGCGTATGTCGTCTATATGGTGGTCGGTGACAAGGTTAAGAAAAATAACGAATAAGTCCACGGCTTTTTTAAACGATGAAAAAGATAATAACAAACAGCCTAATGATCTTGCCGAATGGCGAATTAAACAGGCAACTCAATTAATTAACTGGAGGAAGGGAATATGGCGGAAATATTGTTTATTTTAACGACGATTTTTGTAGCTTATGTCGTTTACGCGGTGGTTGGCGATCAAGTGGCCGATATGAAAGCCATTAAGTCAAAAGAGGATTCGCATCCGGCGAAAGCCGAAACCGCTAAACCCGCTGAAGTGAAAATTGTCGAAAATAAACCGGCGCAGCGAACTGCTAAAAAAGCGCCAGAGCCAGTGGCGAAGGCGCCTGAAGCTGATGAATCGTCCGTAAGCAAAAGCGGTTTACGCGATCCTGCGACCGGCGAAACGGCCAGTATTCCGACCAATTACCGCTTTGCCAAGCGCTGGATAAAAGAGGCCATGGTCAAAGAAGGTTTGCTCGATAAAGTCTATAAAAACAGCGAATTGGACGATGAAGCCAATGCCAAAATTAAAACGGCTTTGGACAGTTTGCTGCAAATGGATAAATACCGGGCCTAATAGGCTGCCGCATCACCTCGGTCGGGCGGTTTACGGTTGAGGTTTGCTAGCCGTTCAATGGATAGCATTGTAGGGTGCGCATCGCGCACCTTTCCACGGTGCCTAACCGACGAGAGGTCCCGACATAGGTGCGCGATGCGCACTCTACGCCTGGCGCTTTATAACCTATGATCGGCAACACTTTCCAAGACATGTTGAAATTAAAAAGCGAGAACACTGGAATTGGCGAAAAGGGCTTTTTTCGAAAGGCCTAGTCCAAGCCCAGTTTTTTTAACCGGTAACGCAATGATCGGAACGATAACCCCAGCTCTTTTGCTGCTGCGGTTTTATTCCATCGGTTATTTTCGAGTGCGATGGTAATAGCGGTTCGCTCGATATCTTCCAAATAATCTTCCAACGACGCTTTTGACGGATCGAACGCTGGCGCATCAGGGACGATTTCCGGATTAATCGGCAGATTTAAATCGTCCGCATCGATCGTTTTGCCGTCGCTGAGCGCAACGGCGCGTTCCAGAATATTCTCGAGTTCCCTAACATTGCCCGGGAAACGATACCTTTTCAATGCGGTCAGTGCTGATTCCGAAAGCTGAACTCGGTAAAAGTTGTTACTATTGAGCGAAGCCAAAATGTGTTCGGCCAGTTGCGCGATATCAGCGCCTCGTTCGCGAAGCGGCGGAATATTGAGATCGATGACATTGATCCGGTAGTATAAATCTTGCCGAAAAACCCCTTCCTGAACCAATTGATTCAAATCTTTATGCGTGGCGCTCAGGATGCGGACATCGACCGGCGTTTCGTGTTGTTCGCCGACTGCGCGTACTTTTTTTTCCTGAATCGCGCGGAGTAATTTGACTTGCAGCGAAGGAGGCAGATCGGCGACTTCATCGAGAAATAGCGTACCGCCCTCGGCTGCTTGAAATAAACCTTTTTTATCGGCAATTGCACCGCTGAAACTGCCTTTTTTATGTCCGAAAAACTCGCTTTCCATAAGTTCGGGCGGGATTGCGCCGCAGTTTACGGCAACAAAAGGCTTGTCGCTACGCGGGCTTTGTTGATGAATCAAGCGCGCCACCAATTCCTTACCCGACCCCGATTCGCCGCTGATATAGACCGGCGCCTGGCTACGCGCCAGCTTGTCGATTTTAGACCTGACTTGGCGCATCGGCTCCGATTCGCCCAATAAAATATGTCGTGTGCGCCTTTCCTTGGTATCGGCATCGGGGGCTAATTGTAAGGCTTTCGTGACGATTTGCCGAAGTACCGGTAAATCGACCGGTTTTGAGATAAAGTCGAAGGCCCCGGCTTTCATTGCCTTGATCGCAGTGTCCATGTTGCCGTGTGCGGTAATTACGGCAATCGGAATCGTGCTACCCGTGCTTTGAAGGTATTCGACCAATTCGAGCCCGTTGCCGTCGGGTAGCTTCATGTCGGTCAGGCAAAGATCGAACGGATGTTGTTGCAACAACCGGCGAGCCGAGCTGACATTTTCCGCGCACAAGGTATCGATGTTCATGCGTTTGAGCGTAATGCTTAACAGCTCTCGGATATCCGGCTCGTCGTCGACGACTAAAGTCAGGGGGTGTTTCATATTTCAATCAAAGTTTGTTCCGCGTTCGGTAAACAGAGCCGGAAGCAACTTTGGCTCTGGTCGGTAATATGATAGCTTAGCCTGGCTTGATTGAGCTCGGCTAATTCCTTCGAAATATAAAGCCCCAGACCGGTTCCTTGCGCCGAAGTAGTAAAAAAAGGTTCGAACAGATGCTTGCGGTGACTTGGATCGATGCCGGGTCCGGAGTCTATCACTTCGATGCAGAGCATTTGTTCATGTTGACGGATCGCTAATGAGATTAGTTTTTTTTCCGGGCTGCCGTATTTCAAGGCATTTTGGCACAGATTGTCGAGAATTTGTTTTAAATGGCCTTTGTCCACCAACGCTTGCGGGTGCTTCGATTCGGTCGTCATGGTGAAAAGATCGCGAGCGAAACCGTTTTCAGCACAGAATTGCTCAATGTAGTCGTCTAGCCATTGAATCAAGTCGACTTTTTTACGTAACGAAGCGCTACGCCGGGACAATTGTAAAATATCCTCGATAATCTTGTTCACGCGGGTCGAATGATCTCTAATAATTTCGGTTAGGCGCCGGTCTTCGTCCGATAATTCGATGTTTTCCGCCAGGAGTTGTCCTGCATGGCTGATGGCGCCGAGCGGGTTGCGAATTTCATGAGCGATGCTGGCGGTTAATTGCCCAAGCGAGGCGAGTTTGCTTTGTTGCAAACGCTGATTGTAAAACGCGATATCTTCAAGAATGATCATGTTGAGCGCTTCGTGCCGGGTCGGAAGCGCCGTAAACCGGGTTTGCATCTCGCTGCCGTCCGTTAAGGGAATCACAGCGAAATCCTGGCTGGGGTCGTTCAGCCAGTACGAGAAAGCTTCCGCTAAATAGGGAGAAATAGTATGTAGACGATCGGGCATTGTTGAGCATTGGGTAAGCCTTGCGGCGGCTTCGTTACTCATCCGTATTTGATGGTCGCGATCGGAAATGATAATTCCCGATTGTAAATGTTGAATGATGTATTTGCTGAGTTCCTCGAGTTGGTTGATGGTTTTTTGCTGCGCGGTGGACTGCTCGGTGCGTTGCGCGAGCGCATAGGCCAGCATTGCGATCGTAAAGAATGAAGCGCCGAGCATAGCGGCATAGGTATAGGCGGTATCTCTGAAGCTATGGGTTTGGAACGCATAAATCTGCTCGGCAAGAATGGCCAAACTAGCAATGGCGGCGAATAGTAGCGCGCATCGCCCGCCGATTAAAAGTCCGCTTGCGGCGATCGATGCGGCGAGTAAGATACCGACGCCGCTGTTGATGCCGCCGCAAGCATGCATGATCAGCGTAATGAAAATAATGTCGGTGAAAATGAGTGTTTGAGCCTGAACGGTATAGCTAATCAATCGCCGCAACAAACAAAAACCGGAAATTATCGTCAGCGCCAAATGACTGCTGCCACTGATGATAAACAAGTATTCGTCGTGACGGGCTCCCGTGCCGGGACCAAGTTGGCTAAAGAATAACATCACGAATAAGCAAGCCAGAATCAGCCGGTAAGTCAGGAAAACTTTTAACAGCAGCCAGGCTTGTTGGCGAGGGATGCCGTATCCCATCGAAAAAGGACAAGGATAAATAATATCGGATTTGTTTTCCGGTTTGAGTTCATTAAGCATGGTGTTTTATTGCGGCTTGGTTAAAATAAACCTACAGTAACATTCATGAAGGCCCGGTCATCGCCCCGGCAAATGACAGTTCGAGGCGTGGCGGAGGGTGCGGTCACTCGCTCGACAGGACGCCGTGAATACGTCCATGTAGGCTCGACGGCGGCTATCCTTGCCGCCGACGCCTGTCAATCGAGCAACCGAACCCTCCAAAAATAGGGAAGTTATTTACGGCCAAATCCTTAAGGCGGGACAAAAGCACTAAGGGTTAACCGTTCGCCCTGAGCCTGTCGAAGGGTGGATGGTTAATCCGCCCATGGTTCGACAGGCTCACCACGAACGGATTAACCTTAAACTGTCCCGCGTTAAGTGAGTAGCCTTCATGTCGAAAAATTAGATAAAGAGTCCAAATTTACAAACTTTCATAGTAAACAGGTTCGAGAAGCAGGATAAATACGGGAGTTTGTTTACCGGTCTAATATAGAAAGCTATATTTTCGAATTGGACCTAAATGTAAGCAAGATATCAGGTAATTTTTTAACCACCGGAAAATAACGATGAACATCCATGAATACCAGGCTAAACAGTTGTTCAAACTCTATGGCATTCCAGTGCCGGAAGGCAGTCCGGCTGAAACGGCGGGACATGCCGAACAGGTCGCGCGCGAACTCGGCGGCAATGCTTGGGTCGTCAAGGCGCAAGTTCATGCGGGCGGGCGGGGCAAGGCCGGCGGCGTCCAAATTGCCAAAAGTTTAGACGAGATTACCGAATTCAGCCGTAAATTGTTGGGCACGCGCTTAGTGACGCAGCAAACCGGCGCTGAAGGCTTGCCGGTCGAGACGCTTTATGTCGAAAAGGCCGGGCAAATCGATCGCGAGTTTTATTTAAGCGCATTGGTCGACCGAGGCAGCGAACGCGTGATATTTATCGCATCGGCGGACGGCGGCATGGATATCGAAGAAGTTGCGGAAAAAACGCCGGACCGAATCATATCGTTTCAAGTCGATCCTGCGGCCGGACTTCAGCCTTATCAATGCCGAAAAGTCGCATTTGCGTTCGGATTACAGCCTACACAATTCAAGAGTCTTGAAAAAATCATGGCCGGCATCTATAGGCTGCTACTGGAAAAAGACGCAGGCCAGATCGAAATCAACCCGCTCGTGACGACGGATTCAGGCGAATTGATCGCGGTCGATGCAAAGATCAATTTCGACGACAACGCGGTCGCCGCGCATTCAGATATCACCGCGATGCGCGATCCCGGTCAAGAAGACGAAAAGGAACACAAGGCGCAGCAATTCGGGCTCAATTACATTACCTTGGACGGCAGCATCGGCTGCATGGTCAACGGCGCGGGGCTCGCGATGGCGACGATGGACTTGGTGAAATTGAAAGGCGGGAGTCCAGCTAATTTCCTTGATGTCGGCGGCGGCACGAATACCGAAAAAGTCGCCGAAGCGTTTAAATTGATTCTGGCCGACCCGAATGTCAAGGCCGTGCTGGTCAACATTTTCGGAGGCATCGTCAAATGCGACGTGATCGCAGAAGGCATTTTAGCCGCAGTCAAGGAGGTCAGTGTCAAGGTTCCGGTCGTAGTCCGGCTCGAAGGCACGAATGCCGAGGCGGGGCGCAGATTACTTCGGGAATCGGGATTGAATTTAGTAGCGGCCGATGACTTGGCAAAGGCCGCCGAACAAGTAGTCGCACTGGCGGAGGGTGTATGAGCATTTTGGTGAACAAAGCAACGAAAGTCATCTGTCAGGGCTTTACCGGTAAACAAGGCACTTTCCATTCGTTGCAAACGCTCGAATACGGCACGCAACTGGTCGGCGGCGTAACGCCCGGACGCGGCGGCGAGACTCATTGCGATTTACCTGTTTTCGATACGGTCGAACAGGCCGTGCAAAGAACGCAGGCTGAAGCCACGGTGATTTATGTGCCGCCGTTCTATGCGGCCGATGCGATATTGGAAGCCTTCGATGCCGGCATTAAAGTGATCGTCTGTATCACCGAAGGTATCCCGGTATTGCACATGCTGCGCGTCAAGGCCGCGATGGCCGGGTCCGATGCGGTTTTGATCGGCCCGAATTGTCCCGGCATCATCACGCCGGGCGAATGCAAGATCGGCATCATGCCGGGTTTCATTCATCAGCCCGGCAAGATCGGCATCGTGTCGCGATCAGGGACATTGACTTACGAGGCGGTGCATCAAACGACGCGCGAAGGCTTAGGTCAAAGCACCTGCGTCGGTATCGGCGGCGATCCGATTCACGGCATGAATTTTATCGACGTGATCAGCCGCTTTCAGGACGATGAACAAACGCAGGGCATCGTCATGGTCGGTGAAATCGGCGGCAGCGAGGAAGAAGAGGCGGCCGAATACATCAAGGCGCATGTCACGAAACCGGTGGTCGGCTATATCGCCGGACAAACCGCGCCGCCCGGAAAACGCATGGGTCATGCCGGTGCGATCGTGACCGGCGGCAAAGGTACGGCGGCAAGCAAAATCGCCGCGATGAAAGCGGCCGGCGTCGAAATGGTCAGCTCGCCCACCGAGATCGGCGAAGTCATGAAAAAAGTCTGCGGCTAGAAAAAGGCGCGCGATGCGCGCCCTGCGACTGATATAGCGGCTCCCACAAGAGATAGGATGGTTCTGTGGGAGCGATCCTAGCCTGTCGAAAGACTGATCTAGTCCGTTATTATTTTCCCCGATTTTTGGCTTTTATGTTTAAAAAATTCTTGGCGCTTTTTTCTTACCGTATAAGGGATATTCTTCTCCTCCCAGTGTGCTAGATCTACTTGAAATGCTTTATTTAATGCCTGGTCAATCACCGCTTCTTTTCGACTGCCACATAAAGCAGGAATCAATAGCACGGAGCGATTCATGTCAGCTTGCGGACTGCGTTCAAGCATATATTTATAATTTCCAAACAGCGTTTCAATAATATCGCTACTGCTTAACAACGGCAGTTCGGTCAGCTCTGCTTGAATCTGCACATGCTTTTTTAACCAAGCTTGTAGGTGTGTTTTGACTTTAGAATTTCGCGGCAATGTTTTTGATAATTGGTAACATTGTTGGTAGGTGACTTTGTTAAGCCCTTTGTTTTTAATGATTTCCATCACCTCTGAGACTATTTTAGTCGTCAACGCGAAGCGCTCAATAAAGGGTTTCATCCGTAAAAAGCCCGGAAACACCGTCCGTAATTTAGCTAACACGCTGCCTTTCTTCGCGCCGCCTTTAACGGCAAAGACATCCAGCATTTTAGCCCCCCATTCACCGAGTTTACTGATGCTTTGAAAACGCCCTTTAGTCCGTAATTTAGGGGGTGTCAAACAGGCAAATTCTGTCTGTCTCAGGCATTTCGCACCTTGACCCAGTGCCGCAGTAAAGGCTTTATAATCCGCTGTTTTTTCAAATTGACTTTTCAGCGCGCTGGCCATGCAGTGACCGATGTCATCAATGACGGGCACCGGTTTTCCTTGTTTGGCCGACCAATGTCGCACACCTTTTGCCAGCGTGTAGTCGCAGTCTTTAACAATCGCTTGAGGTACGCCGGCGATAGCAAAAATGTCCTCTAAGTCCTGGCAAACCGTCTGATGATTAACCGTTTCACGCACCTTAAGACCGATACATTCACAATCTTGTAATTGAATAGCGCTGCCGCGTTGGCGCAGCGACTGTGTTTTTACGCGGAGCACGACCAGTGCTTTTTTAGTCCCTATATCAATGGAGTAATCAATGATCGCAATCCAAGGCTCGCACGTTGGGCACACTTGGCGCAGTAACCCTAAGCCGACGCGCAAACTCCAGTTAATCACCGAAGTAAAATGTGGCGTCCACGGTAATTCAAGCGATGTTTGTGAATGAAATAATTCAAGAATGCGCGGAACGCTACGAAAAGAAACCACCGCATCAAGCACGATAAGCACGCATAAAAGTCGCGTTTGCTGAGCTTGTGTTATGTCAATAACCGTTGAAGGATTCGCGGGTACAACAGCAATATCCTGGGTTGTTAGGGTTGACTGATGCTCGAAGGTAATGTTTTTTTTGCTTCGACAAGCTGCTCTAACTGGCAATTATTCCGTTTCAGTTCCGCTATTTTTTTCAAATGACGTTTTTGTGTTTTTCTAAGCTCACGAAGCTCAGCTGCGCGCTCAGTCGCTTTGTTTTTCCATTCATCGCGGCTGTTTAGTAGTTTTGACATTTGAAGCATAGTATTTGGGGGATGGGTTAAAATAAGACCTATTTGTACCGCATACAGCGATAATTTTAAATCCACAAGCTGAGGAAATAAAATCACTGTAAAGTGAACGATTATAAACCATATAGTTGTGCTTCTTTTAGCTAAGTCATTGATTAGTCGCTTTATGAGCAAAATAAAAGCGGCTTAAGCTGTCGTTTTGGTCAAACGATTGCATCCAGAATGATTTTAAGTTATTGAATATTAATAAGGTATGTGATTTGATGCATGCGTTTCGACAGCCTAGAGCGATCCCCAGATCGCGATTTCGAAGCCGGGAGGGTTAGGTGATATCAAACGGTATCGAAGCCATATTAGCTAAACTTCCAACCCCAAAAAATCATCTACATACTGGAGATACGATATGAAAACACTGCATCCTCAATATATCGTAGATGCAAATCAAAACAAAACATTATGCTGTTGCCCAAGCTCCAGCTTGGGTAACCTATTCGGGAAGCTCTAGCTTCCCGACAATCAAGGAAGATTGAATGAGCAAGTCGGAGTTGATCGAGAATATGCGGAGGTTGTGTCGGTCACAGGAAGCTCCAGCGTTACGAGACGCTAGAGCGTCTCGGTCTTCGTTCCCACGCTGGAGCGTGGGAACGATAGGGGGAATAATTACGGGATAAGAGCTGAGAAGCGGCTAATTCACCGACGGCTGATAAGCTACCGAGAAATCGTTCAGTGCGGCCAGCGCGGCTTCCGGCTTTCTGCTTTCATCCAATTGAAAGGCATCGACGCCGGTTCTGTGCAGATAAAATATCTGATCGATCAAGTAATTACCGACCGCGCGAATTTCGCCGCGGTAATGATAGCGGTTGCGCAGCAGCCAAGCTTGACTGAACGAACGCCCGTCGCCGAACATCGCGATGTCCAATTCGACCAAAGGCATTCCGGCTAAATCGCCGGCAATGTCTTCAAGCGCATCGGTCGAGCGAATTCTGAGACCGGTTTGTCCTTCGCGCCGAGCAAAGGAGTCTTTATCGTTCAGCCAGCGAGATACGGAAACGGTAATATCGCCGGTTTGCGGGATGTCTTGGTCATCGGCGACAAATTGCCAATGGTCTTCGGTGATTTTTTTATCTTTAATGATTTGCATAAACTTGCTCTTTAAAGGGCGTAATGCCGACGCGATTAACGGTAGTCAAGAAAGACTCGTCTTCCTGTCTTTGCTTGATGTAAACATCGAGAATGTCTTGCACGGCCCGCGTGATTTGATCTTTGGCAACCGCAGGCCCCAGTCTTTCCCCGATCGCGGCTTCGTTTTCGGACGAACCTCCCAGTGTGATCTGATACCATTCCTCGCCTTTTTTATCGACGCCGAGAATCCCGATATGGCCGACGCTCTGATGCGCGCAGCCGTTCATGCAGCCCGAGATGTTGATCTTGATATCGCCGAGATCGTGCAAGTAATCGAGATCGTCCAGGGCCTGATTGATTTCGCGGGTAATGCCGATGGAACCAGCGTTGGCCAGCGAACAGAAATCGAGGCCCGGGCAGCAGATGATGTCGGTCGCTGTGCCGATATTCGGCGTGGCCAAATTGGCGGCGACGAGTTCCTGCCATAAGGTAAACAAATCCGCCTGCTTGACATCGGTAAGAATCAAATTTTGCCGGTGCGTACTGCGGACTTCGCCGAAACTGAAATGGTCGGCCAAATCGGCGACCAAGTCCAATTGCGTATCGGTAATGTCGCCGGGCGGAGTGTCGGGCGCTTTCAGCGAAATGAAGGCAGCACGATAACCGGGTACGCGATGATCGGCGGTATTCTGCCGGACCCAAGTTGCAAAAGTCGGATTGTCTTGGAGACGATCATTGAAACTGCAGTCAAGATCGGCGCCGGTTTCGTAGGCCGGCGGCGCGAACTGAGCTTTAATGAATTCAATACGCTCCTTGCTTAGCTCGAGACTACTTTTGTTCAGCTGCCATTCTTGCTCGACCAGTTCGGTGATCTTTTCGAGGCCTTCTTCTTTAACCAAAATTTTGATTCTGGCTTTGTACTTATTGTCGCGGCGCCCGAATAAGTTGTAGATACGAACGATGGCTTCCAGATAAGACAATAGATGCTTTTTTTCCAGAAACGGACGAATGACTTGCCCGATGACCGGTGTGCGACCCAGACCGCCGCCTACGAAAACTTTAAAGCCGACTTCGCCGGCATCGTTTTTAACCAAATGCAGGCCGATATCATGAAATTGCGTCGCGGCCCGATCGTGCAGCGCGCCGCTGACCGCGATCTTGAATTTGCGCGGCAAAAACGCGAATTCGGGGTGCAGCGTAGTCCATTGGCGAATAATTTCGCAGTAAGGGCGGGGGTCTTCGATTTCATCCTTGCACACGCCGGACAAGGGGTCTGTCGTGGTATTGCGCATGCAGTTGCCGCTGGTTTGAATCGCATGCATTTGAACCTCGGCCAGTTCCGCGAGAATGTCCGGGACTTCTTCGAGCTTGGGCCAATTGTATTGAATATTTTGGCGCGTCGTAAAATGACAATAACCCTTGTCGTATTTACGGGCGATTTCGGCCAATTTGCGCAATTGCCTGGACGACAGCAGGCCGTAAGGGCCGGCTACGCGCAGCATCGGCGCGTGAGTTTGAATGTACAAGCCATTCATTAAGCGAAGCGCGCGGAATTGATCGCCGTCGAGTTCTCCTTTCAGGAAGCGTTCGGTTTGGCCTCTGAATTGGGCGACACGTTCATCAATGAGCGTTTGATCGTCTTGAGTGTATTGGTACATAGTGAGGATGAGCTGTTGGAAAAGCGCCCTAGGAGGGCGAATAAGTGAGCCGGCGTAACTATTCAGTTCCCCGGTAATTATCGTTCCCACGCTCTGCGTCACTGCTATTAAGTTAAGCCGTTCGTGGTGAGCCTGTCGAACCATGGACGGCTTAACTTATCGACCCAGGCTTTTCCATTCACCCTTCGACAGGCTCAGGGCGAACGGAAAAATCCTTAACTTAATGGCAGTGACGCTGGAACGTGGGAACGATAGGGGGGTGTGAATTATTACAAACCGGCAATATTATACCGACACGGATAAAATGACAAAGTTTATTATGCGGTTATAATATCCCGCTTGAAAAATTTTAACGGTCTTTTTCCAATAATTTACTAAATCAGGGGGTTCTTTTGTTGCGGCTTATATTTGTAATACTGGCTTTGTGTCTGCCGGAGCTGGCGCTGGCGGGCGGGTTTGAAAACTTGGGGCTAACCGGTACCGAGCGAGGTATCTATACCGTATTAGTTTTCGTGATCGCGTACGGATTCGTGATGGCCGAAGAATTTACTGGATTGAAAAAATCCAAGCCGGTCATTTTTGCGGCGTGTATTATTTGGGCGCATGCCGCTATTCTAGCGACCTCGAAAGGCATTTCGGTCGAAGAGTTGCACGAAGCCTTCGAGTATAATTTGAAAGAATACGCGGCTTTAATGTTGTTCTTGCTGGTTGCGATGACTTATATCAACGCGATGGCCGAGCGTAATGTATTCGAAGCGTTGCGTTCCTGGCTGGTCAGAAAGCAATTCGGTTATCGTAAGCTGTTTTGGATTACCGGTGTGATCACGTTTTTCCTGTCGTCGGTTGCCGATAACCTGACTTCGGCCTTGTTGGTCGGCGCTGTCGTATTGGCGGTCGGTAAGAAAAACGATAAATTCATCACGATCGGTCTCATTAACCTAGTGATTGCGGCGAATGCCGGCGGCGCGTTTTGTCCGTTCGGGGATATCACGACGCTAATGGTATGGCAAGCCGGTTATGCGGAATTCTTCGACTTTTTCGCGCTGTTTATACCGTCCGTGGTCAATTACCTTGTGCCAGCCGCTTTCATGCATTTCGCGGTGCCGAACGAACAGCCTGAGGCGGTTCACGAAGCAGCGATCGAATTGAAACCGGGTGCGGTAACGGTTTGCGTATTGTTCGCATTGACCATCGTTTCGGCGGTCAGCTTCAAGCAATTCCTGCATTTGCCGCCGTTCATGGGCATGATGTTCGGACTTTCGGTCTTGATGCTCTACGGTTTTCATATCACCACGCTATACCGCAGTAACGAAGATTACGAATTCGATATCTTCAACAAAGTGCGCGATGCCGAATGGGATACCTTATTTTTCTTCTTCGGCGTCGTTTTCGCGGTAGGCGGGTTGGGTTATATAGGCTATCTCGAACTGATGTCGGTCGCGATGTACGACGGACTCGGATTTACCTCGGCCAACATACTGGTCGGTGTGATGTCGGCGATTGTCGACAATATTCCTGTGATGTTCGCGGTATTGAACATGGGCTTGGATATGGACTTGTACCAATGGTTGCTGGTTACGCTGACCGCCGGTGTGGGCGGGTCGATGCTGTCGATCGGTTCGGCGGCGGGCGTAGCGTTGATGGGGCAGTCCAATCATAAATACACCTTCTTCAGTCATCTGAAATGGACGCCGGCGATCGCCGCCGGTTATGCCGCCAGTATTTTCGCTCACTACTTGGTGAACGGCTAATCATGGCGCATCGGCTTCGCGTTGACGCTCCGCTGCTTGATTGCCGGTTGCCGGCATGACGGCTGTTAAGAGCGGATGGCGCGAAGCCTTCCTCGTCTATACCCGGCCTCGCGTGCTGGGTATGGTTTTTCTCGGCTTTTCGGCCGGTCTTCCTTTTCTATTGGTGTTTTCGACGCTGTCGGCATGGCTGCGCGATGTCGGCGTCGAATTGTCCGTTATCGGTTTTTTTAGCTGGGTCGGCGTAACGTATTCCGTCAAATTCTTTTGGGCGCCGGTGGTCGACACGTTGCCGCTACCCTGGTTGACCAAGTGTATCGGCAAGCGGCGCAGTTGGATGTTACTGGCTCAATTGGGTATTGCCGCAGGCCTAGTCGGCATGGCGAGCGCCGATGTCGAATCGCAATTGCAATGGATCGCGATATTTGCCGTTTGGGTGGCGTTTTGTTCGTCGACCCAAGATATCGTTATCGATGCTTATCGAATCGAAGCGGTCGTCGTCGAATATCAAGGCGCGATGGCGGCGATGTATGTGCTCGGGTATCGAATTGCCTTGCTAGTGGCCGGAGCCGGCGCATTTTATCTGGCCGAGTATTTCGGCTGGGCTATTGCCTATCAACTAATGGCGGCTTGCATGCTGGTCGGTGTCGTGGCCACGCTGATCATTGACGAGCCGCTCCCTAACGAAGATCAAGAAGCACGGAAATTGGCGCGAAGAGTAGAGGCGGCCTTCGGAGTGGCCGGTCCCCGAAATTGGATGGCTCGATTGGGCGCCTGGTTTTCCGATGCGGTGCTAAGCCCGTTCGTCGAGTTTTTCACGCGGAACGGCAAATTCGGCTTGATGATACTGGTGCTGATCGCGACTTATAAAATGAGCGACATCACGATGGGCGTGATGGCGAACCCGTTTTATTTGGATATCGGCTTCAGTAAAAAAGAAATTGCCGACATCAGCAAAATTTTCGGGTTTTTCATGACCATCGCCGGGGCCTCGATCGGCGGTGTATTGGTGGCCCGTTACGGCATCATGAAGCCTTTGTTGCTCGGCGCGGTGATGGCCGCAGCGACCAATTTACTGTTCGTGCTGCTCGCCGTCTCGGAGCCCAGTTTGGTTTTGCTCGCCGGCGCCGTCAGTGCCGATAATCTCAGCGGAGGTATTGCGACCGCAGTGTTCATAGCCTACTTATCGAGTATGACCAGTACGGCCTATACCGCGACCCAATACGCCTTGTTCAGTTCGCTGATGACTTTGCCTGCGAAACTTCTAGGCGGGTTTTCGGGAATAGTGGTCGAGCATTACGGTTATGAATGGTTTTTCGTCTATTCCGCATCGGTCGGATTGCCGGCAATCGTATTGGTGCTGGTGTTGATGAGGCGCTATGCGCGAGTAAATATTCAGTCCCCCTCTTTGAAAAAGAGGGATTAGGGGAGATTATTTAGATAAATCCCCCTCAATCCCCCTTTTTCAAAGGGGGAGGCAAAGTTCCAGCTTATTTCCTGATTAGCAAGATGCTTCAGCTTGTCGAAGCGAAGTGTCCAAGCAGGGACCAGTCGTAGTCGCAAAAACTAAAATATGCTGTTACCCAAGCTCCAGCTTGGGTAACCTGTTCAGGAAGCTCTAGCTTCCCGAAAATCAAGAAAAATTGAACGAGCGAGTCGGGGTTGATTGAGAATGTGCGGAGGTTGTGTCGGTCTCAGGAAGCTGGAGCTTCCGGGGTGTCTTTCCCAAGCTGGAGCTTGGGAAAGAGCGTGATGTGGGTTGGCCGTTTTTAGCTTGACGCGCATGGCTTGTGAACCCCGTCCTAAACGTTTCGCCCGTGGCCAAGGCAAATCAAAACGTTCAGGGCGGGTTAAATAACCCGCCCTTGCGTGTAGAAAGAAGCAAATGCCATAAGGGATCGATCAAAAATTGATATTGCGATTTACTTATATAAACAGTATCATACGCAGTTCATTAATAAGTACGTGGCCCACTAACGGGTAATTTGGAAGCAAACATGAAACCAGACATTCATCCAGAATACAAACAAATCACAGTCACATGTGGTTGCGGCAATACCTTCGAAACCGGGTCCGTATTGGGTAAGGATCTTCAAGTTGAGGTATGCTCCGCATGCCACCCTTTTTATACCGGTAAACAACGGGTAGTCGACACCGCAGGAAGAGTAGACAAATTCCGTAAAAAATACGGCAAATAAACCAATAGCCGAAACCGAAAATTTCTTATGCGCCGGATTGCTACAAAGGCGCAAACCTTTCCGATGTGAGTATTCCGACCCCGTTGGCAAATTACCGCAATTCAGGCGTAATTGTTGGCCTCCCCCTTTGAAAAAGGGGGATTGAGGGTATTTATTTAAAAAATCTCCCGCCTAGCAGGACGGGGTTTGCAACCCCGTTCTAAATGTTTTGACTTTGGCCGAAGTCAGCCGAAATGTTTAGGGCAAACCGAAACGTTGGGGACGGGTTAAATAACCCGTCCCGCAGAAGTGTCCGAGCAGGGGCCAGTCTTAGTCACAAAAACTACAATATGCTGTTACCCAAGCTCCAGCTTGGGTAACCTGTTCAGGAAGCTCTAGCTTCCCGACAATCAAGAAAAATTGAACGAGCGAGCGTGTCGAGGTTGATTGGGATTGTGCGGAGGTTGTGTCGGTCTCAGGAAGCTGGAGCTTCCGGTGTGTCTTTCCCAAACGGAAGAGACTGTGAAAGTATTTTCTCGCTCCACAACGACAGGACAGCCTGCCGGGTTGCATGCCTGGCTTATTGGGTAAGCCAAGCTTCCAGATCTTCGATGTTATTAAAATCCAACAGGGCGTCAGCCAGCTCTTCTAGCTCGGCTAAAGAATAAAGGCTTAATTGCGTCAAAGCGTTATCTAAGGCCGGTTCGCGGCCAAATTTGCGGCGTAATTGGCGTGTAACCAGAGCAAGGCATTCTTGTTGCCGGCCTTGTTGCACGCCTTTTTTCATGCCTTTTTGCATGCCTCTTTCAGTGGCAAGCCGTTCGACGCTGGTAACATAGGGCATTTGAGTTTCTCCTTCAATAAGTTGAATATCTTGCCATAATTGCTGTTCGAGCCAATCGGGCAAACGCATCATCCAATCCAGCACAGCGAAGAGATCCAATATTCGCTGCTTCTCCCAGCCTTGTTGGTACAGTAAACGCACTAAGGCTTGTTTGGCTCGATAGCGTGATTCCGGATCATGCTTGGTTTGCCGTGTGCGCAGGTGCGCCGCCGTGATAATCGCAAAAGGATTAGGATGTTTTTCCAGTTGTTCAAGTTCGCTTTCATACTCCAATAATTTGGCAACCGGAAAATTCAACTGGTGACTACAGCCGAGCACCTTAAAGCCATAATGATCGGGTTTCCAATGCGCATCGTTGTCGGCCAAAACCGCAAGGCTGGCGATTGGCCGCGCATAACGGTCAAATAACCGGTAATTATAAGTGAACATGCGTTGCGCAAAGGCCGGGTCTTTTTGGCCTTGGATTTCGATATGAATATAAATCCAGCTTTCCATGCCTGTCGATAAAGTCACTTGAACCAGCGCGTCGGCGTAGCGTTTGCCTAACTCGGCATCGCGCACCACTTGCCGCAGTTCGGTGTTTTTAAATTCATATCCTTTATCCCAATCGATTTGCGTTTGAGCGCTGGGAAAATAAAAGGCCATGAATTCAGGAAATGCATGTTCGAGTATGTCTTTCCAGGGGGTGTCGTAATCATCGGAATAAACTTCAGCCATGCCGGCAATTCTCGCATAGATAGATTGATAATGCGACGATTTGAATGCCTTATGCCAAGGCTTTTTTGATGGACGTAACTTTGCCATCCACCGGACTAAGCGACTTAGAAACGAAATAATGTGTGACTGAAAGATCAGCCCCCATCGCCCGATTTTCCTCGAAGTCAAATGTAAGGCCTGATCCCGATTTTTTTGTTTACGGCGCTATGGCTCGTAATCAAGAAAAAGTAACCTGACCCCTTTTGTGTGACCCCTTTTGTGGACCCCTTTTGTGGGACTCGATGATAACGCTTGTCTCAACAACATGCGTCCGATTACGCTACGCTAATCGGACCTACGCGGGCTTAATGTCAAATGTAAGGCCTGACCCTAATCCCCCTGATCCTCCTCATGTCAGTCCAACAATACTGCTCGTTGTACATTAGGGGTATAGTTGCGTCTCACTTTCCAAAGATCGTAAGCCGCTTGCTGGGCTAACCACAAATCGGCACGGCCACCATTTTCCAGGCCCAGCCAATTTTCCAGGCGCAACGCCATTTCCGGCGAAATGGCTGCTTTACCATTTAACACACGCGATAAGGCCGCACGGGTTACGCCGAGTTGCTTAGCCGCTTTAGTAACGGTTAAAGCCAATGCGGGTAAAACATCGTCCTTTAAAATTTCTCCGGGGTGGGGGGGGGTATAAATATGCGTCATCGTTGATACCTCATTAGTGATAATCCACGTAGTCAACCAGGACTACATCTTCACCTTCAAATTTAACAGTAATTCGCCAAATGCCACTTACCTTAATAGCATAATATCCGGCAAGTTCACCGGCTAAAGCGTGTAACCGCCAACCCGGCAAATTAACATCGTCAACAGATCCGGCTATATCCAGCCTTAGCAACTGGCGAGAAAGTTTCGGGGCATGGTCAGGAATAATCCCGGCTTTATTGTCTGTTTCAAAAAAAATCTTTAACCCTTTATGCTGAAATGATTTAATCATGGCTAAATCGTATAGCCAAGCGTATCACTTGTCAGCTTATGCGCAATCCTCACCGGAGTTATTAAGAAGATCAATCACAGAGCTGACAAAAATTGTCACAAACCGCCGTTTTTAGAAAGTCGTAACGAGTAGGATTTCCGGTCTAGGTGACTGAATCGAGCCGCTCGCCAAAAGGGTATTCGCCTAATGCATTGAAATGCAAAGAACTCCGCTCTAGTTCTGAAGATTGGCATGGCGAATGCTTTATTCTAGCTGAATTCAATTCGAACTTTTTACCAACACAGGGGTGGTTACCATGCAAAATTTTAAAACACAAACACAACAAGGTTTTACCTTGATCGAACTGATGATCGTGGTCGCGATCATCGGTATTTTGGCGGCGGTCGCGCTGCCGGCTTATCAAGACTACACGGTTCGGGCTAAAATGTCTGAAGTCGTTTTAGCGGGGAGCACCTGTCGAACCGCGATTACTGAAGTAGCGCAAACAAGTAGCGCATCAACTTTACCAGCCGCAAATCAATGGGGGTGTGAAACTACAGCTCAATCATCCAAATATGTTAAGTTAATTGCGACCGACAATGCTGGTAAAGTTACAATTACGGCGACTGGTTTTGGTGACGCTGATATCGATGATAAATTCTTGACTTTAGTGCCAATGAAAGACGAGACTACTCCTCTTGCGAACACTGATGTTGGAGTTCAGGTTTTCAGATGGCGCTGCGGTCTTACCACTGACGGCACTACTATCCCTTCCAAATATTTACCAGGTTCTTGCCGCGGCTAATAGGTTATTCGTAAGACGGATTGGTGCCCATTCCCACTCTTACCGGATAATGGGATCATCTATAAACCGCTCTACCTCTTTGGGTAGAGCGGTTTTTTTGTTCGGCGGCTATTTTATTTTTTTGTAGCTATATCGGCTTCGTTTGGCTATGGAATCATTCTTAGGGTTAATTCACATCCCATCGATCGACGTTTCTTGTGAATTCAAAAAAAATTCCGATAAGCTAAGTCAAAAATACTTGTAAAAATAAGACACCTCTAATCTCCTACTTTGGATTAATCCAATGAAGAAAGCCTTATCCTTTTTTTTTGTTACAGCAACAGTCTCCCCTACCAGTAACAGGGCACTGCCCATTTTGGTTCTATTAATTGCCTTGTATTCTGTTTACTCCGCGGGCTTCGGTGGTATTTTTTTCTTCGATGATCCTCCTACTTTAGACGGTTTGCTTTACGTTAAGGATTGGCCTAGCGCGCTGTTTTATATCGTTAATGGCGATGCGGGGCCGCTTGGTCGTCCGGTAGCCTTGGCCAGCTTCTTGTTGAATGCTTCCGCCTATCCCGATTTCGCCACCCCTTTTCTAATCACGAATACTTGGATTCATTTGATCAATGTCCTCTTGTTGGCGTTGATTATCCGCCGATTGCAAAAGCTATGTCCTGATTTGTTTTCTGGCGGCTATGGCTTTGCCCCATTGGCGGCGGGACTTTGGGGGATATTGCCGATATTGGCGTCGACCTCCATGATGGTCGTGCAGCGCATGACATCGCTCAGCGCGACTTTTGTGCTAATCGGGGTTTGGGTGTATCTATGGGGGCGCGCACGGCAAACGCAAACTTGGTCTGTTTGGCTGACAATTTTTGGCGTAGGGTTATGTACTGTCCTCGCGATGTTGACCAAGGAAAACGGTGTGTTGTTGCCGGTGTTTCTGGTTATCATCGAATGGATCTTATTGACCGCCGAAGAGCGGAATACGCCCATGTGGCCTCGGAATTATTTGCGAATGGCCATTGTGTTGCCGAGTGTCGTACTGGGCTTGTATATGCTATGGATTTTGCCAGGTTCTGTCCATGCCTATGGTAACCGGGCCTTTAGCTTAAGCGAGCGTTTATTCACGCAACCGGTTATCTTGTGGGATTATTTGCGACTGGCTTTTTTACCTAGACCTTTCGCGCTAGGCCCTTTCCATGACGATTATCGGATTTATCAAGCGACGGATTGGGAGGCTTGGCTGGCTGGATTGGCATGGTTGGTAGCCTTCGTCGGTGCCTTGATTTGGCGGCGGCGCTATCCTGTCGTGGCGTTTGCCGTGTTGTGGTATTTGGCGGGGCATTTCATCGAGTCCTCTTGGATTGCTTTGGAATTGTACTTCGAGCACCGTAATTATTTACCGCTCATCGGCCCGGTGTTGGCCTTGTCCTGGGGCTTTAGCCGTATGCCGCTTTCTAAGGCTTTGAAATACGGTATAGGCGGATTGTATTTTTGCTTTCTCGCATTTGTGCTTTGGCAAGTGACATCGATTTGGGGTAACCGCGAACTGGAGCTATGGGCGCGGCAACATCCCGCTTCCCCGCGCGCAGTGCAAACCATGGCGCATTCTTATGTTTCCGCAGGCCGCTTGAATGAAGCCCAAGCGATTTTGGATCGGGCGCTATCGTTAAATCCGGCGTTAAGTAGTGTCGCCATGCAAGGTTTAAGATTGCGTTGTATGCGCGGCGATGCCGAAGGGGTGGCGTCGCATTTGGCGATGATGCGGACGACATTGGCAAACAGTCATTTTAGTTATTTGGCTTTATTTTCATTGGACGCCATTCGCAAGCTTCATGAACAGGGTGCTTGCCCTTTTTTACGAACAGAAGATTTGCATCAAATCAGCAAGCAGTTGTTAGCGAATCCCAAATTTTCCAGAGCCCGCACTCAAGCCGCATTATGGTTACTTCAAGCGCGTTTATTTCTGTATGAGCAACAACATGATTTGGCCATTGAGTTGTTACAAAAGGCCTTTCATCGATCCCCCGACCAGGAAGTGTTAGTTTTGTTATATACGCAACTGCTTCAGCAAGGACGGAACGCCGATGCTCGTGAATTATTGCATCTAGCCATCGACAAGGCCCCTAAAAATCCAATACTCAGACAACAATGGATTGCTGTTGTTGAGCAATTGGAATCATAGCCGCGTTTCCCGTTCTCATGCTCCAGTTTATCGCTCGTTCCCAAGCTCTTTGCTTGGGAATGCAGTCCGAGAAAAAAGGGGTCGAAAAAAGGAAAAAAGGGGTCAGGTTACTTTTTTTCGGTTACAGGAAAGTTAATGAGCGAAAAAAGGGGTCAGGTTACTTTTTTTCGGTTACAGGAAAGTTAATGGGTGTACATTAGCTTGTCGTAATCGATAAGCCAAGCCAATCCATTAAGCAAATTTGGGCTTTTTTTCGAATTCTCTGTCTTGCGAATCAATCTCTTCAGTTTGTTATTGAACCGTAAGTTAATAAGCGAGTTATTTCCATTTATTCAATAAAAGGATTTAACACTCGAACACCAGCATAAATAACTGGGGTCAGGTACACATTATTTATGATTCCCATAATTACACCTTTTATGTTACATCAGCCAAGAGGCTAGAGGTATTTAGTGGCGGCACTCGGGGCAGAGTAAGAGCATTCCGATAGCTATGGTCCAAGCAGCAAGCAGACGATGGAGTTAGGGGGATAATTTTGTTTTAATGTGTCATGCTTAGTGTGATACCATGAGCTCACTAAATGGAGTGCTTTGGTTTGAGAGTTTTTAAAAATGCCTGGTTTGAGCGGTTTGCCCGCAAAGAAAAAATCTCAGCCGAAGCACTTTGGGGTGCGGTGGAGCGTGCCGAACAAGGTCAGATCGATGCCGATCTGGGTGGTGGCGTAATCAAGCAGCGGATTGCACGTCCAGGTGTCGGCAAGTCCAAGGGATACCGCAGCATTGTGTTGTACCGCAAGGAGGACAAAGCTTTCTTCGTTTTTGGATTCCCTAAGAGCGAGCAGGGTAACATCCGCGAGGATGAAGAGATCCAGTTCAAGAAGATGGCTAAGCAGGTTCTTGCACTCACCGATGAGCATTTGCAACGGCTCATCGAAAACGGTCAGTTTGAGGAGGTCGTGAAAGATGCCTAAGAAATACCGCAGCGATGCCTTTGCCGCCATCCATGAGACGATGGAGGCTTTGCACGAAATTGGCGCCGTCGATAAGCAGACGATGCGTGAATTTGATGAGGCGTGTCTGACGCCGATTCACGTACTGACACCGGAAGAGATCAAAGAGATCCGTTTGCGTGAGCACATCTCGCAACCGGTGTTTGCACGCTACCTCAATGTTTCCAAGAATCTAGTTTCTGACTGGGAGCGTGGTGTAAAAAAGCCTGGTGGACCGGCTTTGCGGCTGCTCACCGTTATCCAGAAAAAAGGGCTGATGGCGATTGCGTGATCACGTTAACCGCGTACCGCGTAGAGCGATATTGGGGGCAGGCCTTGAATTTGACACTAAAATGTAGAGAAGGGGGCATTGCCATTAAGTTAAGCCGTTCGTGGTGAGCCTGTCGAACCATGGGCGGCTTAACTTATCGTCCCAGGATTTTTCCATTCACCCTTCGACAGGCTCAGGGCGAACGGAAAAATCCTTAACTTAATGGCAGTGAGAGAAGGGGGGGGTAGGTCTTAATTAAGCATTTTTCAGAGAAGAAAAAGAGCTTTTAGGTCTTTTAATAGGTACTGGTTTCGTTTTATGTATGTGGGAGCGCCGACCTAGGCGCGATAAGCGGAGCCGGAAGCGCTTATCTATCTGCAACGTTCGCGGCTGGGTAGTCGCTCCTACAAACTGACCATCCCGCTGATGAATAACTTAGCTGCTTGGCTTTAGCTGAAGCAATCCCGCTAATCAGGATAGATTAAGTTACCGCTTGAATCCTAATATTCAGTGCCTTGATAATTCGGTTAATGGTGCTCCATTTCGGTTGTGTTTTCCCGGATAGCGTTTTATATAAACTTTCTCGATTCAGCCCTGTTTTTTCAGCCAAATCTGCTATGCCGCGCGCTTTAGCCAAATACCCTAACGCAATCCCCAAAACGCGCGGATCGTCATCCATAAGTGCTTGAGTTAAATACTCGGTAATCTCCTCATCACTTTGCAAATAATCAAACGGATTATAAAGCTGGATTTCAGTTTTCATCACAAACTCCTGAAGCTGGTTACGAAGATTTTTTGCCTTTTCAATATCCCGTTATTGCGACGACTTATTGCCACCGCATAACAGCAAAATAATTTCGGCGTCACGAAATCGTAAAATACACGCGATAGCCTTGCCCCACAAAAACACGCATCTCGATCACGCCGTCACCAACTGCCTTAACTTCGCCAAACAACCCAATTTTAGCGCGGTTAATGCGCTGCAAAATAGCCAAAGCGGCCTTACGATCTGTGAGATTTTTAAGCCACTTGTCAAAGTTGGAGGTGGTCTGTATTTCGTAATTCATAGGCTTACAGTAGCCTATAGACTACGATATGACAAGCCGCAGATTCCGGGGTCAGGCCTTACATTTGACATTTTCATGCCGGCGATGACGGTTTTGCAAGAAGACGTGCCGAAGTGAGAGTGTTTACGCATGATTTTGTCGATAATCGGGCGGGTTGGCGTTTGTATCATGCGCTCGTCTCAAAAAAAAATTAGCCTACAGTTTATGTATAATAACGTTCACTGGAGCGAGGAAACGAGACCTGAACCATGCACGATCAAAACTTTAAAAATCTGATTCTCGACTACCCCGTGCAAGCCTTGCAGTTTTTTGCCGCCGATGAAGCGCCCGACGACTTGCCGCAAGCGCGCATCATTCCATTTCGTCAGGAGCAGCTGAAAGAACGGCTCGGCGACCGCTTTCATGAGCTGGATACGCCGCTACTGGTCGAATGGCTCGATGGACGGCGCGAAGTGGTTTTGTTTCTTCTGGAAGAAGAAACCGAAGCCCGGCGGTTTTCGATTTATCGATTGGCGCATTATTGTCTGGATTTAGCCGAGTTGGCGCAAACCGACAGGGTGGTTCCCATTGTGATTTTTCTGGATCGAGGACGTCACCCTTACGAATTGCATTTAGGCGGCGAGCGGCATAATTATCTGAGATTTCGCTATATCGCTTGTGAGCTGAAGAACCTTTCCGCGGATGCTTACCGCGACAGTGATAATATCGTCGCGCGTTTGAACTTACCGAATATGCGCTATGCCAAAGGTCAAAAATTGGACATCTACCACGATGCGCAATTGGGCTTGGCGCTACTGGAACAAGACCCGAATAAGCAACTAAAATACGTCGACTTTGTCGATTATTACGCGGATTTGACCGACGCGGAAATCGCAACCTATCGTAATGACTATTTACCTGAAGCGGAGGATCGTATGGGATTGGCACAGATATTAAGAGAAGAAGGCCGAAAAGAAGGTCGAAAAGAAGGGCGGCAAGAGGGCGAAACACAGACATTGACCAAGCAGTTACAACTGAAATTCGGCGAACTTCCAGCTTGGGCGGAAGAAAAAATCAATCACGCCGATAAGACTCAGTTGGATCAATGGGTGGAGCGTATCTTGTTTGTCGATACGTTGGAGCAGTTATTTAAGCCGTAGCTCGTGGGATTAAGAAATAACTGAGAAATAACTGGGGTCGAATAACTGGGGTCAGGTACACATTATTTATGATTACCATAATTACCTTTTATGTTACATCAACCAAGAGGCTAGAGGTATTTAGTGGCGGCACTCGAAAAAAAGGAAAAAAAGGGGTCCCAAAAAAAGGGGTCAGGTTACTTTTTTCGCTCGTTCCCAAGCTCTTTGCTTGGAAATGCAGTATGAGGACAAAAAGGGGTCAGAATACTTTTTGTCGGTTACAGGAAAGTTAATGGGCGTACATTAGCTTGTCGTAATCGATAAGCCAAGCCAATCCAATCCCTTAAGCAAATTTGGGCTTTTTTTCGAATTCTCTGTCTTGCGAATCAATCTCTTCAGTTGTGAGTATTCAGTTCCCCGGCCATTCTCATTCCCACGCAGAGCGTCACTGCCATTAAGTTAAGCCGTTCGTGGTGAGTCTGTCGAACCATGGACGGCTTAACTTATCGACCCAGGATTTTTCCATTCACCCTTCGACAGGCTCAGGGCGAACGGAAAAATCCTTAACTTAATGGCAGTGACGCAGAGCGTGGGAACGATAGGGGGATGTGAATAATTACCTTCAGTTTCTTATTGAACCGTAAGTTAATAAGCGAGTTATTTCCATTTATTCAATAAAAGGATTTAACACTCGAACACCAGTATTTTCGAAGTCTTTGGTGTTTCTAGTAACAATGACTAGCCCATAGATTATCCCGGTAGCTGCAATCAATTTATCTAAGGCATGTTCGTGCCTAGGAACGCGTAATTTTCCTCAAAGCATAGCAATTTCGCTATCAATGGCTAGGATGTTGTCTTGATATTGATCGAGGATGCTATTGAGCCAGTTTTCCAACAGTTTGCCTTGTGTTTCGTCGCCACGGTGGAAAATCAAATCGACGCCTCTGCGCAATTCGCCAATCGTAATGGCGGAAATGTAAATGGGGACATTCTCCTGAATGACTTTATCGAAAAATTCTTGCACACCGGAATTAGCTTTATAGCCTTTTCTAAGCTCGCTGATGATGTTGGTATCAATCAAATACATTGGATTCGCTAGTATCGTCATTGATGCGCTGAAAATCCGTATCCGTGCCAACAGTAGGTATGTTGGCTAAAGCTTCAGCAAAGCTTTTACGTTGAGGTTTCATCAGGACTTCAGCCAAAATGGCTCGATGCTCGGCTTCAGTAGAGCGATGGTGTTTAACCGCTCTTTCTTTCAACGCATTTATGATTGAATCATCAAGGTTTCTAACGACTAGACTTGGCATGATGGCTTCCTTGTAAGGTGAGTGATATCAATGATAGCATTGTCGCTCGTTCCCAAGTTCTTTGCTTGGGAATGCAGTCCGAGAAGCTCTAGCTTCTCGAAACTGAATTGTCTTTATGCACAATTACCTAGCAGGACGGGGTTTGCAACCCCGTCCTAAACGTTTTGACTTTGGCCGAAGTTAGCCGAAATGTTTAGGGCAAACCGAAACGTTGGGGACGGGTTAAATAACCCGTCCCGCAGAAGTGGCTACGACTGGCCACTGCTCGGACAATTGGCTTCAGCAAGCTGAAGCATCTTGCTAATCAGGATGAAGATTGAATAGGATTCCGACAAAGCTGCCGCTAATCCCTTAAATTATGAGGGCGTAACTT
Organism: Methylotuvimicrobium buryatense; assembly: GCF_005931095.1. GTDB lineage: Bacteria > Pseudomonadota > Gammaproteobacteria > Methylococcales > Methylomonadaceae > Methylotuvimicrobium > Methylotuvimicrobium buryatense. Next base: position 905,765 of record NZ_CP035467.1, read on the forward strand.
TTGAAGAAGCCAAGCATGTATTGTCAGACCCATACGCGCTGACATGTGAAGATGTCGATGCTGCCGACGAGCAGCGTTTTGTATCGCTGGGCATGGGTGGGAAAGATCGTATTTTAGTCGTGGTGTGGACGTTACGAGGTGACTGTGTGCGCCTGATTTCCGCATGGAAAGCCAACCAACCGCAGAAGAAACGCTATGAACAACAATTCTGATCCAATGTACGAGCGCTATACTGATATGGACTTTGCCGACGCCAAGCCGGTTTCGCAGGTTCCTGCCTTGGCCAAACTACAGGCCCAACATGGCAACAAGATGCGCATCACCATGCGAGTGGATAGCGAGACGCTGGCAATTTTTAAAGCGCGTGCGGAAATGAGCGGCGGCAGTTATCAAACGTTAATGAATGAAGCTCTCAAACAGTTTGCCCATGGTTTGACTTTATCCGACATGGTGCGAGAGACAATCAAGCAAGAATTGCATAAGTCGATTTGAGCCCGCAGGACGAAGAAAGCCGGGGTCAAGTCTTTGATTTGTGATTTTTAATATCACGCTCCCAATCCCCAGCTTCAGCAAGGCGCGGTTTGTAACCCCGTCATAATCGTTTCGACCGCGGCCAAAGCAAGCCGATATGTTTGATGCAAACCGAAACGTTGAGGACGGGTTAAATAAACCCGTCTCGCTGGGGCGCTCGCAAGTGACCCAACCCAATGCCGAGTAATGACGTTATGCTATACTCGCGACGATGCGCAGATTCCATGGTCAGGCCTTACATTTGACATATCTTGTTCCCAATCCCTAGCTTCAGCAAGGCGCGGTTTGTAACCCCGTCATAATCGTTTCGACCGCGGCCAAAGCAAGCCGATGTGTTTGATGCAAACCGAAACGTTGGGGACGGGTTAAATAACCCGTCCCGCCGGGAATTGCTGCAACCCAATGCCGAATCATGCCGTTATGCTATACTCGCGACGATGAAACCAGTTAGACGCCAATTGATTGTGTCAATTGGAAAAGTGAGGCATACATGGCAAACACCGCGCTTAAATTACCCAGTTATGACGATATTCTGGCTTTGCCCGAAAATTTGGTCGGTGAGATCATCAATGGACGTTTGGAAGTGCAGCCGAGGCCCGCGCCGAAGCATGCTTTGACTTGTTCATCGTTGGGTATTGAAATTGGTTCACTATTTCATGGTAGACATGGTGGTTCTACCGGTTGGTGGATACTTGACGAGCCGGAATTGCACATCGGCGGTCATGTTTTGGTACCGGATCTCGCGGGATGGCGTAAACAACGCATGCCGCAACTGCCGGAGACGGCGTGGTTTGAAATCGTGCCCGATTGGGTCTGCGAGGTTTTATCGCCCGCAACCGCCAAAATCGATCGCAGCGAAAAAATGCCGATTTATGCGGGTCTGGGTGTGTTCTATTGTTGGTTGGTCGATCCGATGTTGCATACGCTCGAAACGTATCGCTTACAAGAAGGTCATTGGCTGTTGCAGCAGAGTTTGAAGGATGACGATCAAGTCAGCGCCGATCCATTTGCCGAGCATTCATTTAGTTTGAGTCATTTGTGGGAATAAGGAAAAGCAGGACGGGGTTTGTAGCCCCGTCATAAACGTTGCGCCCGTGGTCAAAGCAAGCCGATATGTTTGAGCCAAACCGAAACGTTGAGGACGGGTTACATAACCCGTCCCGCTCGAGTCAATGCCATTACTAAAGGTAACCCGTCATTCCGCCATGGACTGGCGGAATCCAGTGCCATGGATGGCAAGCTTTTAAGTACATTAGAGCCTGAATGCAAGAATTACTTTTTTTTATGACGGCTTAACTTAATGGTGTTGACGCTCCCGTGGGAATGCATGCGGAGCTAAGCGATGGGCAAAAGCCGTTACCAAATCATTCATCCTTCTGCGGGACGGGTTATTTAACCCGTCCCGCAGAAGTGTCTACGACTGGTCACTGCTCGGACAGTTGGCTTCGGCAAGCTGAAGCATCTTGCTAATCAGGAAAAATTAAATATTTTCATATGAATTCGGTAAAATGAGGCTTTGTCGACCAACCGGAACATCGGCGGCATTCCGGTACCAGAGATTATGTGGAACAAGTAGGACTATTGACGGTGACTCGGTATGGGTAAGTACGGTATGCATTTTCACGCTGGAGCGTGGGAGCGATTAATACTAACGGTGATTCGGTATGGATAAGTTGAGCATGCATTCCTATGCTGTAAAGATGGAGCGAGTCAATTCTATCAGCGTCGTTTTGCCGGCAAAAAACGAAGCGCACAACATTACACGGGTACTACGACGATTGAAGCACTTATTACCCCATGCCGAAATTATCGTCGTTAATGACGGCTCTACCGACAACACCGCTAAATTGGCAGCCAAAGCCGGCGCCAAGGTAATCAGCCATCCTTACAGTCAAGGCAATGGCGCGTCGATTAAAACCGGCGCCAGAAACGCCGGCGGCGATATCTTGGTATTCATGGATGCGGATGGTCAGCATGATCCGGAAGACATCCCCGCTTTACTGGCTAAGCTTGATGCCGGTTACGACATGGCAGTCGGTGCACGACATGTAAGAACGCATGCGTCTTGGCTGCGGCGTTTCGCAAACGCGTTTTATAACAAGTTGGCGTCGGTTATGACCGGGTATCGGATTGAAGATTTGACCTCGGGGTTTCGTGCGGTTAAAGCCGATAAGTTTCGGCGATTTTTATATTTATTACCTAACGGCTTTTCCTATCCGACCACCAGTACCATGGCTTTTTTCCGCTCCGGTTTTCCGGTGGCCTATGTGCCGATTCACGCCGGCAAACGCGAGGGCAGAAGCCATATCAAATTATTGCGGGACGGCATTCGGTTTTTTGTCATTATTATGAAGATCGGTGCGCTGTTTTCGCCGATGCGTTTGTTTTTGCCGTTAAGTTTCTTGGTTTTTATGACGGGAGCGTCTTATTATGCATACACATACTCTACCAGCGGCCGGTTTACCAATATGAGTGCGGTATTGTTTTTGGCCTCGTTGTTCATTTTTTTGATTGGAATTCTGTCCGAGCAGGTCTCTTCTTTGCATTACCGCCATGCGGAAAAGGATTGAGGCACAGATTTCAGGCAAACCGTGTTTCTCGTATTCGTTATCCAGTACCTCCTTGTTCCCACAGAGGGCCGCTCGCCGTTATACACAAGTATATAAAGTATACCTATCGTGCAAAAAGCGGGCGACCTGGCACTAGCTTGACTTGTCGTTCGGCAAGGTTGTAGGTAGGGTGTCACTGCCATTAAGTTAAGGATTTTTCCGTTCGCCCTGAGCCTGTCGAAGGGTGAATGGAAAAATCCTGGGTCGATAAGTTAAGCCGTTAATGAATAAGTAATGCTGGCATTCAGGCTCGAAGGTGCTTCAAAAGCCTGCCATCCATGGCACTGGATTCCGCCAGTCCATGGCGGAATGACGGGTTTCCCTTAACTTAATGACAGTGAACGCTAGGTGAGGGAAAACCAAGAGCGTTAGGTAGCAATAAATGGTATTGAGGTCGCATTAGCTAAGATGGCAAGACGGTATCTACGATTTATGAATAACGATGAGCGCTCCAGCATGGGAATGCCCCCCCATGCTGGAGCCTGCAAGCGAGTCAAAGTGTTGTGGTTAACGTCGAGTTATCCGCGTTTTGCCGACGACAGTGCGTCGATATTCCTACGCGGCCTGGCGCAAGCGATTACCCGGCAAGGTTTTGATCTGCACATTGTTTCGCCCGATGACGCGACTGTCGATCCCACGTTTGAACAACAGCTGATGAGGCATCACCGGTTTGTTTATTTTTGGCCCAAGAGCGGACAGCAATTGGCCTATGGTTCCGGCATATTGCCTAATATGCGCGCACGGCCTTATTTATTGTTACAAGTCCCTTTCTTTGTCGCAGCGGCATTTTTTAAGACCTGGCGCGTGATAAGGCATAACAAACCGGATTTACTGCACGCGCATTGGCTTTTTCCTCAAGGACTGGTTGCCGTGGCGCTGGCTCGATTCCACCGCATACCGGTAATCGTGACTGCTCATGGCGGCGATGCCTTCGCCTTGCAAGGTTCGGTATTGAGCCAACTTAAACAATGGACCGTCAAACATTGCTCGGCCTGGACCAGCAATACCCGGGCTACGGCTAATACGCTCGGCAAGGATGGCAAAGCGCCGGTGATCATTCCGATGGGTATCGATTACCCGGCTTTCAATTCCGGAAATCCCCGCCTACATCGAGCGGCGCTAAATTCCGATACCTTGGTTTTGCTGTTCGTCGGCCGGTTGGTTGAAAAAAAAGGCGTGGCCGATTTAATTCGCGCAGTGCACTTGTTGCCGGACGATTTAAAACATAAAAGCGAGCTTTGGATAATCGGCGACGGCACCGACCGCGATTCGCTCGAAGCATTGGCGTGCCGGTATGGGTTGTCCGACAGGGTTAAATTTCACGGCCGCATTCCTAATCAAGATTTAACGGACTATTACGCCGCAGCCGATATATTCATCGCGCCGTCTGTCGTCGACGGCAAAGGAGACACCGAAGGGCAGGGCGTTATTTTGTTGGAGGCAATGGCGAGCGGAACGGCTGTAATTAGCACGAAAACCGGCGGTATTAGCGAAGTGATCACGCATCTCAAAACCGGCCTGTTAATTTCCCCCGAGCAACCGGAGGAGCTTAAAGCGGCGATCGAGCGACTCATGGTCAATTCGGACTTACGGCAGGCTTTGGCAACGGCCGGGCAAAGCCGGGCGCAACTCTACGATTGGTCTATTATAGGCGAGCGGTTTTCGGCGCTGTATCGGCAATTGACCGGCAGTCTCCGATAAATGTCCGAAATGAACTCAAATCAGTCAATCAATAAGGGCTTCGCTGCCGATCATGCCCGCCGGGCAAAAGCCCTAAAAATACTCAAAGTTATCGAGGATGCGGGGAAGGCAGGTAACACATCGCTCAAGTTGCTCGATATCGGTAACGCAGCAATTTCCAGTTTAAGCAGTTTCGCCGATTTTAGGGTGTGGGGTATGCCTGCCGAGGAACGCCGTAAACCCATCCATGGGGGCTTGGCGGCAGCTCCCTGCTGCCGACATCCTCGCCAAGCATACCCCACACCCTTTTTGATCTCCAAATTGGGAATTGCTGCCGGTAACGGTTCAATTGCTTTTTATCTTGCGCAATATTTCGATGTAACGAGTGTGGATTTTGTCGATCAACGTAGCGAAAGCGAAGGTTATTCGTTTTGCCCTTTAGACGGTGAGAGGTTGCCGTTTGACGCACAGAGCTTCGATATCGTGATCAGCAACCATGTCATTGAACATGTAGCGGACGCGGATGTTCATTTAGCAGAAATCGGGCGCGTTTTAAAACCGGACGGATTGGTTTATTTGGCGACCCCGAACCGCCTTTGGCCCTGGGAAGTGCATTATCGCGTACTGTTGTTACAATATCTACCGCAGGAACTCCGCGATATGTTGGGTTACAACTATTGCCTAATCCGACTTGCTCTACATCGAGCAGAGACCACGCCAAATAATAAGCAATGATGGAGGACTGCTGAAATGGGTATGTTTGATTCGCTCAACATCGAACTGGATGGCCGGGAATTGGAAATCCAGACTAAACGTTTCGACTGTATATTGGAGACCTATCGTCCGGGTGACTGTATCGCCGGCGCAACTTCGGGAATCGCGGTCTATTTCGATATTTTACATCTCGATACCGATGGCAAACTGGTTTATAGCGCGGACGGCGTGCGAGTGCGCACTTTTACCTTATTCGTCGTTATTGCGCATGGCGTGTTTGTGACCTATCGATTGTACGATGGCGAGTCGACACCTGAAGCGATAGCGCAGAAGGTGCGGCAATTGCGGGAGGAATGGCTCGATTCGTCTCGCCTGCAAAGTGTTCTGGTGGAAGCGCTGCAGACCAAACAGCAGCAGATTCGGTTAATGCAAACGCGGCTCAATCGCGCGGTAGCGGTTATCGATAGTGCTCGGCGATTACGGACAGGTGATCCGCTTGACGGTATTTTCGATCGATTTCGCGAGGAGACGCAACGATTGACTAAGGGTGAGGACCCGCTGGAGGTGGTGGCCTGGGTATTGATGAATGAAGAGGCCGACTCCGGTTTATTTCGCGATAACGCCCGTTCCGATCCATTAGCCGAATATCGACTCTGAACCTCGGCAAGTTAAAACGATGGGTTTCGGCTTCCGCCTCTACCCATCCTACGCAAGAGTCTTAATGTCGCGATACAGACGTAGGATGGGTAGGAACGAAGCGGAAACCCATCATGGGACACGGCAAGTGGCAGGAAGCGTTGCGGACGAGTTTGTAAACCCTGCCGGCGGTTAAACCTGTATCTGCGTTCTCTCAAGTGCAATGACTATATAAACGCTTTGTGCCGAGACACCGGGTCTGTTCTAATCGGCGTATGGTGTTCTAACAAAGACCCTAGGTACCAGAAGGAAATGCGGGTTTTAGTCGTCAAAGACTGCTGGGGTTATTTTACTATCCTTCTGCGGGACGGGTTATTTAACCCGTCCCCAACGTTTCGGTTTGCCCTAAACGTTTTGACTTCGGCCAAAGTCAAAACGTTTAGAACGGGGTTGCAAACCTCGTCCTGCTAGGCTATACATCCTTTAATTCATAACGCATGAAAATACAAAGCAATAACACCAAAATCTATATGGCTCGACGAAACGGGCATAAAACCCGGATCTGGCAGGAGATGTTCACAGACTTGATTGCCAGTCGAGAATTGATCTGGCGATTGATCATTAGGGACTTTTCGGTCCGCTATCGTCAATCGATGCTGGGTTATGTTTGGGCGGTTCTGCCGCAAATCGTCACAGTCGCCATTTTCACTTTTTTATCAAGGCACCGCGTATTCGACATGGGGCCGACCGATCTGCCCTACGTTATTCATGCTTTATGGAGCATTTCCGTCTGGCAACTATTCGCCGGTTGCCTGATCGGTTGCACCAACAGTTTGGTCAATGCCGGGTCTTTGGTCACGAAAATCAACTTTCCCAAAGAAGCGCTGGTCTTTGCGGCCATGGGCCAAGCGTCGCTGGATTTCATGATACGTTTGATTCCGGTAACGGTGGTGTTCATCTGGTATGGTTTTGTACCTTCCTGGCACAGCGTCTTTATTCCCTTGATATTGATTGCGGTGTTGCTGATGGCCTTGGGGGGCCGGCTTTATCATGGCAATCATCAACTTGGTATTACGCGACATGGGTAACATGCTGAGCATGGTACTGACCTTCGGCATGTTTTTGGCGCCCATTCTCTATCCGCCCCCAGTCCGAGAACCTTTCACCATCGTTAATGTCGCCAACCCGTTTAGCCCGCTTTTGATTGCAACGCAAAACTTGTTAGCCGGTCACACTTTAATGCAGCCGGATTTGATAGCTTACATGGCGATCTTCAGTGTCGGTGTGTTTTTGCTAGGCTGGAGAACTTTTCATATCACCATGCCGAGAATTGCTGAACGAGCTTAAAATCATGTCGGATGAAGATTTAATCCAAGTCGAAAACGTCAGCAAAAAATTCTGCTGTTCGCTAAAACGGTCTATGCTTTTCGGTATCGAAAACATTACCCGCGATCTACTACACTTGCCTGATCGATCCGACAAACTACGCAAAGAGGAATTCTGGGCGGAGGACGAAGTATCCTTCGAAGTCAAACGCGGCGAATGCTTAGGCATTATCGGACGAAATGGCGCCGGAAAAAGTACGCTATTGAAAATGCTGAACGGCATCTTTATGCCCGACAAAGGCAAAATTACGATCAAAGGCAAAGTCGGTGCATTGATCGAAGTCGCTGCCGGACTTCACCCGATGTTGACTGGCTGAATGAGTTTTGTTGTCGGTGCTGCTATCCTTGATTGCTATTTAGGAACAAAGTCATGCTAAAAACCATACACGTTGAAATCGACCCAACCGGACATATACACGCCTTGGAGGCAATCCCATTCAAGTTAGAAGGCAAAGCCCTCCTCACCTTATTAGAAAGCGATACGAACGAACGCGAGGCGGTAACAGCCGAAATCAAAGGCAATGCTTCACGTGCCTTAAGACTTTTGGCATCACCCCGTTTTCAGCGTCGCCCAAAAGCCAATCCGGAAGAAGTACAACGACACATTAGCGCTATTCGAGACGAATGGAATAATGGCTGATGACTCGACTGGTTTATCTTGACACGTGTTGTGTCATTTACTTGCTGGAAGAAGTTCAACCATTCAGCGCGCTTATTCGACAGCATCTTGCAAATAACCTCGATGCCATTTTATGCGTATCCCCTTTGGTTCGTCTCGAATCCCTGGTAAAACCTTCGATTGACGGCAATCAAGCACTCGTTGAAGATTACGAAATCTTTTTAGCCGACCAGCAATGGCTAACCATTGATGACAACATATTTACCAGAGCGTTAAACCTGAGAATCAAACATAAAATAAAAACACCCGACGCGCTTCACTTGGCGACAGCTATCGAAAATCACTGTACGGAATTTTGGACCAATGACAGTCGCCTAAATGAAGCGGCTAAACATCTCGCCGTCAATCTATTTCAAACGCCGAGCCAATAACACGATAGTCCTATGTCAAACTCCGACGACTTACTAATCCAAGTCGAAAACGTCAGCAAAAAATTCTGCCGCTCGTTGAAGCGGTCTATGCTCTATGGCATCGAAGATATCAGCCGCGACCGGCAATCTCGATATACTCCGGCATCTCTATGCTCGACATAGGCAAAATCACGATAAAAGGCAAAGTCGGCGCATTGATCGAAGTCGGTGCCGGATTTCACCTGATACTGACCGGTCGAGAGAATGTCTACGTCAGCGGCGCCATTACCGGAATGAGCAATATGGCTAAAATAAACATTTCATCTAAACCATGCCAAAACTATACGAGTATTTCGGATTAATCGTGATGTTTTATGCAAACGAGCATGAACCTATCCATGTTCACGGCAAATGTCAGTGAAGCGAATCAAGAGCGGAAATCGTATTGATCAATGGCGTTGTTCACGAAATCAGCTATACCGCTGTTACTGGACGCCCACCACTTGAACCTAATGAAATGCGATTTTTTCAGGAGCTTGTTACCGTCAAAGCAGAAGAAATAGTCCAAAAATGGATAGACTTCTTTGTACTGTATAAGTCTATTACCTCTGAACGTATCACTCGGAGACTCAAATGAAAGACACCCCCATTAATATAATCTCCGCAACGCAAACCGGAGAATATCGTATTCGGCTCATTTTTGACGATAACACCAGTCAAGAAATCGACTTCAAATCATTTCTTGCCCGCTCGCATCACCCCGACATTCGCGCCTATTTGGAACCGAGCCATTTTGCAGATTTTAGAGTGGAATACGGTGAATTAATTTGGGGAGATTATGATCTGTGTTTTCCAGTTATCGACCTTTATCGGAATACGATCGAGCATTATCCTCCAACCACAACGGCTGCGGCATGATGCTTTACACTATGCGACCTCCATTTTCGATCTTTGACCTAATCCGAGGTCAAGATAAACAAAACATGCAAGTAAGCAAAAGTCGTTTCCGAAGCACCAACCTTTTTATTTCTTAAAGCTGCGTTGTAATGTCAAATTCAGACGACGTATTAATCAAAGTCGAAAACGTCAGCAAAAAATTCTGCCGTTCGCTGAAACGGTCTATGCTTTACGGCATCGAAGACATTAGCCGCGACTTGCTGCACCTGCCCGATAAAGCCGTAAACTTACGCAAAGACGAGATCCAGGTCTTGATCTGGATGTTTCGTATATTTTGAACTCGACAGTATCTATGAACCCAAACACTTTCGCCCTGATCGGCGCGGCCGGCTTTGTTGCACCGCGCCACATGAAAGCCATTCATGACACCGGTAACCGGCTAGTCGCCGCGCTCGACCCGAGCGACAGTGTCGGCATCATCGACAGTTATTTTCCGGAAGCCGACTTTTTTACTGAATTTGAACGTTTCGACCGTCATATCGACAAATTGCGCCGGCAGGGGCGTCCAGTCGATTACATCAGCATTTGTTCGCCCAATTATCTGCATGACGCTCATACTCGCTTTGCCCTCCGCAGCCAAGCGCACGCCATTTGCGAAAAACCCTTGGTGCTCAATCCCTGGAACATCGACGGACTTCAAGAAATGGAGCAAGAAACCGGGAAAAAAGTATTCAACATATTACAATTGCGTCTTCACCCGGCGATCATTCAACTCAAAGAACACATTCAGCAAGCGGACGACCGGATACACGACGTCGAAATTACCTACATTACCTCGCGCGGCAACTGGTATCATCGGAGCTGGAAAGGACAAGTCGAAAAATCGGGCGGCATCGCTACCAATATCGGCGTCCATTTTTTCGATATGCTGGCTTGGGTATTCGGCGATTGCATCAATAGCACGGTACACATTAATCAACACGAGCGTGCCGCCGGCTATTTGGAAATGAAAAACGCACGAGTACGCTGGTTTCTGTCTGTTAACGCGCAAGATCTCCCCCCGGCGCAACAAGACACGCGACAACGAACCTACCGGTCGATTACCGTCAACGACCGAGCTGTTGAATTTTCCGACGGTTTTACCGACCTGCACACGTTGAGCTATCAGGCAATTTTGGCTGGTCAAGGCTATGGTTTGGATGCGGCGCGTACTGCGGTGGAAATGGTCTATCGGATTCGTAATGAAAAACCGGCCGGCTTGCAAAGCGACTATCATCCTTTCTGTAATCGGATAGAGAGCAAACAAAGCAAATGAGCTATACCGCACATTTCAGCGCCATTATCGATGAAGGCGCGCAAATCGGCGAACAAACCCGCATTTGGCATTGGGTGCATGTTTGCGCCGGTGCCCGAATCGGAAAACACTGTTCGTTGGGGCAAAATGTTTATATCGGCAATCAAGCGGTTATCGGCGATTATGTCAAAATTCAAAACAACGTCAGCGTTTACGATGCGGTGACCTTGGAAGACGAGGTCTTCTGCGGCCCAAGCATGGTGTTTACTAATGTTTACAATCCTCGCTCTGCTGTGCCGCGCAAAAACGAATACCGTCCGACGCTCGTTAAACGCGGCGCCACCTTAGGCGCTAATTGCACTATCGTCTGCGGCGTGACCATCGGCGAGTTTGCCTTTATCGGTGCCGGTGCAGTGATCAACCGGGACGTAAAACCCTATGCCTTGATGGTCGGCGTACCGGCCCGGCAGATCGGCTGGATCAGCGAATATGGCGAAAGGCTCGATTTGCCCTTGCACGGTGAAGCAACGGCGGTTTGTCCGCACAGCGGTCAATGCTATCGATTGACGGCGGATTGGGTTGTGGTGGTAGAAACATGAGGGTTTAGTGAGGCGTTGTTGCATAAATATAGCATTTCTAAAACAATTAGTTGCAGGATTTTCCTGGCGTTGCTTCTCTGGTTTTTAGCTAGAATGATCAGCGGCATTCAAAGATTCACCTATAAATACCTCTAAACCAATGGTTTAAATTCAATATTTATGCGCCAACGCCATTTGGTGAATCAAAATACGAGGCTATTCGAAGGTGATTGGTTTAAGCTTGTTCCAAACTAGAAAAGTAAATGGAATTGAATGAAAAAAACATTAAAAATCCCAGACATTAAGAATCTACCGCAATCAAAAAGCATATTTTTTTTAGATTCTTTAAAAGAATTGGACAGTTATTTATCGAGCTTAACAATATATGAAACATTAATAATACATGGAAGCTTTGGCGATTTTTCGTTCACAGAGTATAGCGACCTTGAAATAACCATTGTTCTTGGAGATGTTTTTTGCATTAAAGAAAGTACAGTATCAAATCAATTAGTAGCCATAAATAAAATGGTTAATGAGCTAATTATAAAAGTTGACCCATTGCAACATCATGGTGCATTTTTTATAAATAAATATGATATCTCAAATTATAATGAATCAATCTTGCCACTTTGCGCATATGATAACTGCTGGTCACTAACGAGCAAAGAAATGGAATTTACTATTTCGAATTCAGTAGATGATACAAAAATTGTCAGCCGAAAACATTTAGAACTCACTCTTGATCGACTCAGAAATCCGGAGTTATTTTTTCGATACGGCATTGGAATGTATTCCATTAAGCAACTGTTGAGCAACTTTTTAATGGTGCCGGTTTACTATTATCAATCAAAAGGGGTGTTGTTGAATAAGAAGCAAGCCATACACCGTTTTAGTGAAGATTTTCATGAGATATTTAATTCGACCCTATCGATTGCAACATACCTTCGAAATACCTGGCCAGTTTCCCCTAACTGGATAAAGCTTTTACGAAACCACACCATATACGAAAAAATACCACAAAACAAAGTCGACTTGATCTTAATAAATCTTTATAAAAATAAAAAAATATCAGATATATGTATTAATGATTTTTTAATTCATATGAAAAAATTCTTATCTAATTTTCAGGTAGTTCTTGATGAAACTCGTAAACTGGCCGACTAGAATAAGTAAAAACTCATACGCTATGGCGTTAGAGATTTATCTGGCGCGGGTTCAAAATAATGATAGTGTCAGGACTGTCGCCACTATGGGCAGCATTGGCGCTCCGGGATTATCCGATCTTGATCTGATTGTCATTACAGAGGACTCCAATCTTGGAGGTAAACAATCTAATTTGAGTGTTAAAGGTATTAACGATGGTGTTTTTTTGCACGGTCCGGTGATATTGCCTATTTCAATGAAAAATGAAATCCAATTTATAATATATGCCAGCAACATTGATATTATTTTTGGTAATGATAGGCCGCCTTCTTTTGATGAGTTGACAAAAGAAGAAAAGATCGGACTGAGTGTGTGTTACCTTCTTGACTTCACGCAATCAAGAATGCTTCAGTATTGGACAGCGGAAAAAAACGGAGAATTAGATGTCCGAGCTTGGGCAACCAGAACGTGGTCTGTTTTTCATAGCATTAATTTGCTGAAGAATTTAGACATCGAACTCAAGGAAAATTGTATAGAACTTTTGGATATCGTGAAATTACCAAGAGATTTATGGTGCAATGGTGAAGTGTTTAGCCCTAAACATATTGTAGATGCTTTTGAAGCATCAAAAGCAATAAACGATGTCATATTCTTGTCCGTTTTAAAAAAATTTTACGAACTCCCCAGCGATCCACCAAAATCGATACGCGGCTACCGCTCTGATTATTATTTCGAGCATGAAGATGTTAAACCAATTACTATATCTCGTCATATAAAGCTTGGAGGAAGGCGATTCGATATAAGTGCAATGAAGATGCCAGCAAGATATTATAGCCACCTTTGTACCTATAGAAGCGCCATTCGGAATTCATCAGATATTGACAGGATTGATCGTAGTTTTATCGGAGTCGCTTCGAATAGAGCTCGGATAATTAAGGCGCATCAGGAATGGGTACTAAAACATGTTCCGCATTCTGATTCGATGACTGGCTATTTAGCCCTATCCAAACCAAAGAACCTGACGCCCAGGAGTATCGTGAGGGATTTATTTCAGAGTATTATGAAAATCGGACTTTGATGCACATCCTCATCATCCCATCGTGGTACCCTGCTCATCACAACGATATCAACGGCGTGTTTTTCCGCGAGCAGGCCCTTGCGCTTGTCAATCACGGATTTAAAGCGGGTGTAATTTACCCGAAGCTTGATCCATTAAAAAAATGGAAGAAAATCTTTACCGGCAAATACGGAATCGAGCAGGAGATCGACCTGGGTTTGCCAACGCTACGCGCTTATGGCCTGGCGTGGTTGCCTTTAATTCCCGGCGGCAAGCGTTGGCTGTGGCTGCGTCAAGGAAGAGCACTGTTTGATCGTTATATTGAACAATACGGTACTCCAGACGTCATTCATGTACATTCTATGCTCAATGCGGGCATTCTGGCTTTTGAAATCAAACGAAATTATGGCATTCCCTATATCGTGACTGAGCATGCAAGTTGGTATGCGCGTGACTTGTTAACGCCTGAACAGCTCAAGATATCCTCGGTTGTGGCCCGTGATGCCTATCGGCGTATCGCTGTGAGTCAAACTTTTTGCGCGCTTTTGGAAAACAGACTGAGTTTGGAGAACGGCGACTGGCAAGAAATCCCGAATATTGTCGACGCACGGTTTCTTCAACGACCTCTTACGGTGCAAAAAAAAACCGGAGATTGTTTTCGTTTCATAAGTATCGCAATTCTAAAAGAAAACAAGAAAATTGATAACCTCATCATGGCTTTCGCAAACGCTTTCCGTGGTGTTCCTCTTGTGACCTTGGATATTGGTGGCGACGGACCTGAGCGCGAATCTCTCGAGGCGCTTGCCAAACATCTTGGAATAGGTCGTCGCGTGCGTTTTTTAGGAGCCTTAACGCGAGATCAAGTCGCAGACGCAATCGCGGCTTCGGATGTGTTTGTGTTGTCTAGTCGCCAAGAGACCTTTGGTGTTGTCGTTATCGAAGCATTGGCACTAGGCAAGCCTGTTATCGCGACTCGCTGCGGCGGTCCGGAGTCGATCATTCGACCGAAAGAGGGTGTGCTGGTAGCTAATGACAACGTCGCGGCATTGGCGGAAGCCATGCAGCGATTACGGTCGGTTTTCCATGATTTTAGCCCTGGAATCATTCGCGAAGGATGCCGGTCGCGTTACAGCGAACAAGCAGTTATAGAGCGACTGAGTCAGGTCTATCATGACGCGCTTTCAAAATCTAGTAATTCGAAAATAGCCAGTCAATGAAAGACATAGGATTAAGAAAGCTAACGTTCAACATCGGAGCGACCTTTTTTCGACAAATAATTGCCGCCTTGCTAAATCTTATGACTGTTGTATTTATTGCTCGTGTCTATGGGCCCGAAGGCAATGGCGCGTTTGCGATTGCGCTGTTGCTACCATCGCTTTTAGTAAGTTTTCTCAATCTGGGAGTGGCCTCGGCAAACGTCTATTATTTGGGATCTCAACAGCTTACCGTTCGTCAATGCATAAGCGCAAATTTGCGTATCTTTGCTGTGTTGAGTTTGCTTGGATTAGTGGTTGGTTCGTTTATGATTTACCGGAAAAATGAAGCGCTCTTTCCCGGCATCGATCCGTTTATTCTCTGGTTGGCATTGGCTGTTTTTCCTATAGCACTGCTGAATAGTTATTTGCTAAGCGTGTTTCAGGGCTTGCAACGCTTTGGTCCTTATAACCTATTGGGAATTATTCAACCAGCCGTTCTGCTTTTTTTAGTTGGAGGATTGATTGTTAGCGGCAACCGTTTCATTTCGTTGTTGATGGCCGCGCAAGTTGTTTCGCAAGTTGTCGTTTTAATATTTACGGCCTTTTGGCTCGGGCCATTGGTTGAAAAAAGAGTCACTGATGACCTTCCGGGAAGCGTTATCCGTAAAACCATTCGTTATGGCTGGAAAGCGCACTTGAGTAATATCCTTGCTTTTGTAAATTACAAAGCCGATGTTTTCCTGGCTAATTTTTTTTTAGGACCCGGCGCCGTTGGCATTTATGTAATCGCTGTTGCTTTGGCGGAAAAGCTTTGGCTTATCTCGCAGGCAGTGAGTACGGTATTGTTACCTAAACTGACAGAACTTTCATCGAATGAAGATAGGCGAATCAAACTGACGCCTTTCATTACTCGTTGGGTCTTGCTTGCCACGCTAACCGGAGCTATTGGTGTCGCAATATTGGCTGATTGGTTAATAAGAACTTTTTTTGGTGCGGATTATGTTAAGGCGCTCATCCCGCTTTGGGTATTGCTGCCCGGTATTGTAATGACATCTGCGTCGCGTATTCTTGCCAATGACATTGCAGCGCGCGGCAGGCCGGAATTGAATATGTATACATCCATTTTTGTCGTAATCATTAATATCATTGGAAATCTATTACTCATTCCGCCTTATGGTTTATTTGGCGCAGCACTTGCCACGACACTGGCCTATACGGTTAACCTAATGCTACGTCTTATGATCTATGGCCGCTTTTCAGGCAATCGTTGGTTTGATTCGATAATAATCAAGCCTGCGGATATCCTTTATATCCGAAACGGTATTCGGGGATTATGATCGATTTTGTTCAGATCATTGTTGCTATTGTTTTACTACGATGTGCCATTGTTTTGGCCGGGATTGTCGCTGCGGCGGGTGTTGGAGGCGTAAGGCGTCGAGTAGAATCAGCCAATCTAGCGGGCGTCAGTGCATTTGCTCTGGGAAATACACGTCGCCACTCGGCAATTCTGCCTTTATGACTTGCGCCAACGTTACCCGCTACGCATGCGGACGCTTTCTCTGATCAAGCGCGCAAGAGTGTTCGCGAATGCCGAAATGGGTGCGTTCGATTTCAGCAGCGAAACGTTACAGAGCGATTGTGGTCCTGCGTGCCGCTACTCCGTGTCATCGCCCGAGTTGGATCGTTTCGGACGGTGTGGCAGCGCAGTGAGTGTAGTAGACTTCAGTTAAAGGAAAAAGCGGAATGAGCCTCAAAATTTGTTATCTCGCGGCTATCGATCGGCGTAAGGATGTTGGGGTTGTTACTAAAATCGAATCCACGATGCAGGCGTTGACGAGGAAAGGTTACCAGTGCGAGATTTTTTGGGGTACCGAAGACGGTTGGCGCGGTGTCATGCAGCTTCGAGAAAAATTACTGCGCCTGGATGCGGATTTGATCATTTTGCGTGGTTGCGGTTACTACTCGCTTATTCTGGTGACGGCGCTCATGGCCGCAAGAAAAAAAGGCGCGAAAGTTGTCATCGATATCCCGACACCCGTTGCAAATGGACTCTTCGAGATTTGGGGGCAAAGAACGTGTCTCGGCGGCGCTTTGATGCGCATGATCTTGTTGGTTTTAAGTCTGCCATGGTCGCATTGGGTTGCGCATCGGATTATTCAGTATGGACGCGAGCATCCTTGGTTTATGCTGGGATTAAAAGACAAAACAGTATTGGCGGGAAACGGTTTCGATACACAAGCGGTTTGCGTTAAAAATCATGCCGCTTATTCCGGCGACGAGTTGGTGCTGATTGGTGTCGCTAAACTTTTTTTTTGGCATGGCTTCGATCGCGTCATTAAAGGTATTGCCGCCTACGAAGCGGATCGTCAGGCAAGTCTGCATTCCGGTCCGATTGTCGTTTTCCGGATCGTCGGCGATGGGCCTGAAAAAGCGAAGTTGGAAGCGCTGGTCGATGAGGTGGCTGTTACTGATTATGTCCATTTCAACGGTTTTCAAGTCGGTGATAAGTTGATTGAGTTGTTTGTGAGTTCGCATGTAGGCGTGTCGCCTCTTGGCTGTCATCGAAAAAATCTTACCCTTGCATCGCCGCTAAAAACCCGTGAATATTTGGCAATGGGCTTGCCTGTGATTTTTTCTTATACGGACGTCGATATTGATGAGGGTGCGGCGTTTGTATTTAAAGCTGCGGCGGATGATTCGCCGTTATCTATACCGGACATGCTGACATGGTATGCCGGTTTGCGAAAAAATGGTTTTACTCCAAGTCATGCGCACGAGTTCGCCCGGCATTATCTCGATTTTTCGGTAAAGACATGGGTGTATGAAGAGCTATTAAATCCGCAAGAAACGAACCCGAACAAGCCGAAACCCGATCGTTTAATAGGCTAAAGCGTTCCGCGTAGCCCGTATGCAGCGAAGCGGAATACGGGAAGTTCGGTGCCCCGAAATTTTCGGATTCCGTTTGGTTGCATTCGGGCTATACCGATTTCGATCAACAATAATTCAATGATAGATTTAAATTCAATGTCCGTTGAACAAACAAATATAAGACTGGCCGTAATGATACCGACCTTGGCCGGCGGAGGAATGGAGCGCGTGCATATTTATTTGATTGAGGCATTTAGGCAAAAAGGGTTTGAGGTCGATTTATTGGTAAGTCAGTTCAAAGGCCCGCTATGTCGGGATCTGCCGGAATCAGTCCGCGTATTCGAACTGGCGCGACATAGTAGTTATTGGCTGCCTGTCGGTCTGTGGCGTTATCTCAGGCGGCGCAAACCGACGCATATTTTGGCGGCGCCGAATGATATTGCTTTGGTCGCGTTATGGGTGACTCGCCGGTTGCGTTTGACGACGCCGATTGTGATGAGCGTGCATAATCATATATCCACGCAGCAACAATTCACCGGAATTTTCAAGCGTTTGAAAGAACGCCTGGTGATGTCTCTTTTACGCCGATATTGTACGGATTTACGAGCCGTAATTGCTGTTTCCAAGGGCGTCGCACAGGATTTTAGCCGGTATTTGCCGGTTTCGCGTGAACGCCTTCATGTGGTTTACAATCCTGTCGTCACGCCGCAGACACAGGAGCTTTTAGCTGAAGATCTGCCTATTCAAGACATACCCGACGATCGGCCCTGGGTTGTTTTCGCCGGGCGATTCGTAAAATTAAAAGGCTTGGACATTTTGCTTCCCGCCTTCGCTCAGGTAGTCAAGCAGGTGCAAGCGCGCTTGGTGCTTTTGGGCGACGGGCCGTTAATATCAGTCATTGATAAGATGATTAGCGATTATGACTTGCATGCATGTGTTCATTGTCCGGGCTTTCAGGCTAATCCTTTGCCTTGGATGAATAAAGCGGCTGTCTTGGTTTTATCTTCCAGGACCGAAGGTTTACCCGGCGTGTTGATTGAGGCGATGGCGGCCGGTACCCAGATAGTCGCTACAGATTGCCCAAGCGGACCCGCCGAAATATTGGAAGAAGGGCGTTATGGGCAATTGGTGCCGGTAGGCGATATCGATGCGCTTGGTAATGCCATCGTAAAGAGTTTGAAAGGGGAGTTTTTTGTGCCTCCCGAGCAATTAAAAGCCCACGCCGAGGATTTTACGGTCGATAAAGCGGCAAATGCGTATTTGGAGTTGTTGCTGTCGGTACCGAATCATCAGTAGTCGAATTTAAAGTCCGTATGAACAAACGACTGGATTATGCGCATTACTCATAAATTACCGTATTAAAAATAACTTGAATCAAATTGATTTTTATTAGCTGTCGGTTGGTAAACGGAGTCGTTTCTTACGAAAATTTGGGAACATACCGAATATCTATGAGCCAAAATCAGCGCGCAATGACGAATTCTGTTTATTGTTGTCGGGCTCTAATACTAAAAGTTTAGATATAAATGAACTATAAAAGAACTTGGTTAACTTGAATGGGGCCATGGGCTGTAAAACTCTTAGATTATGCGAATATTTTAATCCATTTAGAAAATAGGCCTTTAGATCATGACGGTTTGCAATGGCGATAATTTCTTTTTCAGTGCGGTAAAATGTTCTTTTACGGAGATAGGCTAAATGGGCTTGTGCGCATTGTGTAGAAGACAGGTGTTCCGTTAGTGTTTGTCTAAACCCAAGTAAAATCCATAGTCGATGCCATCCTGTTGATCTAAAAGTGTTTCCAAAGGGAACATGGGTGTGGGTTTCCAGTAGTCTGAACTTGGGAGGAAAAATATGCACACTAATTGCGTCCGATTTCATTATTCGAGACAATTCGGAAAAAACTTCATCAAGTACTTCGACATGTTCTAGAACTTGGCTGCTGAATAAAAAGTCTACAGAGTCGTCTTGTATTGGCAAATGATAGGGACATATATTAATGGTATGAAAACAGCTCTGATGCTCGGGAGTGACACTTTTTTTGGCTATTTCGATTCTCTCAGGATCTATATCGAAACCAACAGTGTTACGGTAGCCTTTCTGAAGTAACAATTTTACTGTTTGGCCAGTGCCGCATCCAAAATCGATAATTGCATTATCGAAACTTGCTTTACGGCCAATATCATCAAGAATGGAAAAAATGTTTTGTATGTAATTTTGATGCTTAATGCTCAAAATGGCCCCCTTGATTATTTGGACGACACATGAAAACGGTCAAGAATTTTTCGATTTTTGTAAGACCTGCTCAAACAAAACAACATACTCTTCTATCATTCTATTCAGATTAAAATGTTGTTCTGCATGAGAGCGTGCATTCATGCTCATATTATTTAAAGCAATCGGGTCTTGAGTCAATTCATGTATTGCATTCACAAAGCCCATGACATCATCAACAGGGCAAAGACGACCGACATGATCCGATACTGCTTCAGGGAGTGAGGAGACATTGGCAGCTACCACAGGCGTGCCGCAAGCCATCGCTTCCATGACTGCTCTAGGCAAACCTTCGCCGCGCGACGGAAAAATCAACAAGTCTGCTTGTCGGTAAGCCTCGCGAACCTGTTCTTGGTTAAGGCGCCCGATAGGTAGCAAGTTAGGCGGGCTGTTGGTAAAGTTTTTAGCAAGGCGTAACCCTGATGTATAACGAAGCTCGTACCTGCTGCCGAGCACACGGGCAATTGGAGCCAGTAGATCTGTACCTTTACGAGCGGATAAGTTGCCCACATAAAGCAAGCGAACCGGGCGATTTAGCAACGGTTCTTTATTTGAGGGCGGTGGAGAAAAAAAGTCGGTGTCTATCGCATTAACGATGACGTGTGGTCGGGAGCACTGCAGAGTGCGAGCTAAAATATCCGCAGTGTAATGGCTAACGGCTACAACTGCATCGGCATGATTTAGACTTTGGCGCACGAAATGGCGTACGAGGTATTGGTGATAATAACGCTGTAGCTTACTTTTATAGGGCTCTAAAGCTGGGTCAAGTACAAACAGTCTATCCACAGTTACCATGCGGGCACCGTGGCGTATAAAAGCGAACCCATTCCAGCTGTTTGTTAAGACAATATCGGTATCGGCTGGTGGCGTTACTCGCTTGAGTAACCACGGAGCGAATTCAAAATAGCGATTGAATGACTGCTTTATTACCTCACACCCAAATTTTTTTAAGCCGGCTGCTAGATAGTGAGTTGAAATATCCGACCCGCTACCTGCGGCGATGTAAGGCATCCATATTTTCATTTTAATAGATCGATAATATTATTGGGTTAAATTGTAATTTATCGCACTTTTCGTATGTCTCTTCAATGTCTATTTTCAGTTGCTGCACCGGGTCGTTTTTGGTAGTACTGCGACGATGATGGCCGGAGTTTCGGTGAAATAGGGTTGATTTTTTAGATGATTGCTGAATTCTGTTTGTATAGATATTTTCGGCAATGCGGTTATGATTGCCTCTCCTTCCCTTCATGGTAGGGATATGACCGTCGATGAGTTTATGTTTGATCTCGGCAACCAAGAACTCTTCAACATTCAACGTAATGTCGTTTTTGTTTCGCTCACATAGAGCGGAATTGCACTAGATCGTTTTAGGTCGCTCCAGAGTAATCAAAAATAGAAAGTGGATGCAAGGGTATTCAATAGTGGCTATAGTTATGGCTGAAATCATTTCGCTTGAAATCGATAGTTAACGATAATTGAAGCGTTGACTCAAGCTATTGGATTCATGCACGATCAAAACTTTAAAAACCTGATTCTCGATTACCCCGTGCAAGCCTGATTGGCGGTGCTAGTTTTCTGAGTTCTCATTTATGCTTTTGGGTTATCAGCAATATATGTTACAGGTGAAATCCTATGCGAAAACCATGAGCACTAAAAAATCAATGAAGCACGACACCGGCTATAAATTGCTATTCAGTCACCCGCGCCTGGTCGAAGACTTAATCACCGGCTTCGTTCATCCCGACTGGCTGGACGCTATCGACTTTAAAACTCTGGAACCGTATAAATCCAGTTTTGTTACCGATGACTTACGCCAGCGTCACGATGACAGCATCTGGCGGCTGAAATTTAAAGACACCTGGCTGTATCTCTATTTGCTGCTGGAATTTCAATCCAGCGACGACTATTTTATGGCCAATCGCGTGATGACCTATATGGGCCTGCTCTATCAAGACATCATCCGCTCCCAGTCCCTGAAAAAAGGCGACAAACTGCCGCCGGTGATGCCCATCGTCATTTATAATGGTTCGTCGGACTGGACAGGCCCGGTAGCCATAGACGGCTTGATTGATTCGGTGCATCCCGCGTTAAGCGCTTACACGCCGCGCCTGAGTTATTTTTTATTGCAAGAAAAAGATACCCCGAAAGACTACAGCCAAAAGCATCCTAACAATCTGGTCGGGCATCTGATTGCCATGGAACATTGCCGCACGCCGGATGACATGCGGGCCTGTGTTCAGCGCTTGCACCAACAACTGAAAACGCCGCAATATCAAGACATTCGTCGAAGCTTTGCCATTTGGTTAAGTCGTCTATTGCGCGTAAAATTAAAACAAGACAGCATCCCTGAGTATCAAGAACTGAATGAGGTAGACGCCATGTTAGCTGAACAAATGACCGATTGGACCCTGCAATGGAAAAATGAAGGCATGAAGGAAGGTGAAAAAATAGGCGAGAAACGCGGCGTTCGAAAAGAAGCCGCTCACTTGTTGAGCATGCAAATTCGTTTGAAATACGGTGATTTGCCTGCGTGGGCCGAACAACGCATACAACAAGCCGACACTCGACAACTCGAAAAGTGGGCCGGGCGCATTTTTGCTGCCGATACTTTGGATGCATTGCTGCAATAATGCCGATTTTGTTTTTTACCGGTGTCAAGATAGTCGGCTTTTCCTCGTTCCCTCCGCGCCAGTGTGGGAATGCATGCCGGTCTTGCCTTAGTCCCTAGGATGCGGTGAAGCGCGAACCGCATGGTTCGTGATTGATGCGGTTCACGCTGTTCACCGCATCCTACATTCTCAAACAAGCGTTTCTGTAATGATTCACCCCCCCCCCTATAGTTCCCACGCAGAGCGTCACTGCCATTAAGTTAAGCCATCACAGAAATGAATAATGCTTGTATTCAGGCTCTAATGCACCTCAAAAGCTTGCCATCCATGGCACTGGATTTCGCCAGTCCATGGCGGAATGACCAGTTTCCGTTAACTTAATGGCAGTGACACCTAACGCTAGGTGATCCTTCAATTTATGTATAACGATGAGAGCTCCAGCTTGGGTAACCTGTTCGGGAAGCTCTAGCTTCCCGACAATCAAGAAAGAGTGAACGAGCGAGTCGGGGTTGATTGAGAGTGTGCGGCAGTTGTGTCGGCATAAGCACCAACTTAGTGCCTATACTATGGTGTATTTGTGGCTTTATTCGTCATAACGGCATGGATTGCCGATATCCAGGTTACATGAGTGTGAAGCTAAGCATCGCCATCCCTGGACCTGGATTCCGCCAATCCCTGGCGGAATGACGAGTTTTCTTTTGCGGGACGGGTTATTTAACCCGTCCCCAACGTTTCGGTTTGCCCTAAACATTTCGGCTAACTTCGGCCAAAGTCAAAACGTTTAGGACGGGGTTGCAAACCCCGTCCTGCTAGGGATATGCTGGTTTTTGGGCTTTAGCTGAAGAAACTTGCTAATCAGGTAACGGCATGGATTGCCGATATCCAGGTTGCATGAGTGTGAAGCTAAGCATTGCCATCCCTGGACCTGGATTCCGCCAATCCCTGGCGGAATGACGAGTTTTCCCTTAAGTTGGCGCTTATAGGTTGTGTCGGTCTCAGGAAGCTGGAGCTTCCTTTGCGGGACGGGTTATTTAACCCGTCCCCAACGTTTCGGTTTGCCCTAAACATTTCGGCTAACTTCGGCCAAAGTCAAAACGTTTAGGACGGGGTTGCAAACCCCGTTCTGCTAGGGGAAGCTGGAGCTTCCGGAGGTGGGCTTTCCCGATCTGGAGCTTGGGGAATAGCGTGATGCGGGTTGGCCGTTTTTAGCTTAACGCGCATGGCTTACGAAACCCGTCCTGCTAGGGATATGCTGGTCTTTGGGCTTTAGCCGAAGAAACTTGCTAATCAGGTTTTTTTATGATGTATTCGCGGGTACTTTCACAGCCTCTTTATTGATAGAAACGTAAAGAAGCGAGATACAAATCGGCTGTAAAATATCAACTTTCTTTCAATTTCATTCAAAAGCGCTAGAATTAACGCATTTGTCACAAAAGCATCATTATTTGTCATGACCCTGCCTTTTGAATTAAATCGTTCGTCCGTAAAACATTGGTTCAGTCAATTGAACTCGCCTGATGCGGTGGCGGTTGGTAGCGAAGTATTAAAGGTTTTGAATCTACTGGTCAAGCAAAGCGAGAAGCTCGATAGCGAGGAGCTGGCTCTAGTCGTCGATTTGTTCGATCCGGTGGTGGTTAAGATCGTTGAATTTTTAGAGCGGATTATTATACAAAAACCGGATCTTTATAAGCTGGCTCGGTTGTCTTCTCAGTTGATGGTATATCTGGCACAGTTGCATATTTTTTTAGCGCAAACCAATGCGGCCAATAAGGCTTTGCATGCTAACTATGCTTTGCAAATGCTTGGCTGGAGTAGTTTTCATCGCGCACTGAGTTATGAACGATTACCCGGTTCGTTTTGGCATGATATGGGGCTCGCCTATCAGCATGCTCAAGAGGCCGGGTTGGATACGTTGATTACGTCGGCTTTGCCGGTATTTCAGCCGTTGAATAGCGGTGCCAAGGCTTTGCGGCGCAATTTACTGTTTGTTATTTGTAATCCCTATCGTTTTAATCGTGATGAGATTCAGGCCTTATTTGCTTTTTGCACGCAAAAGCAAGCTTTATTGACGCTATTTGAGCATCAGACGGGTTTTTATTGGGACTATCAACGCGGTAAACCGCCCGAGCCTTTGGTTTTAAAGCCGGAAGGTCTGAAAGTGCTGACTTTCCATGTCGAAGCGTTGACTAAAGCCGTGCTGAATACGCAGGTGAGTTTGCCGGTTACTTATGGGGCCGCTCTCTTTAATACGTTGTCTAATTTTCAGCAATTGGTTCGTAGTACGGAACGCGTTTTACCCAAGTATTATGCTTTCGTTTCGGGCTATGAGCAGGCCGCATTGTTTTTGAATAAGCATATTCGCGGCGGCCGGGTTTCGTTAATCAATACGCCGAAGCCTGAAAAAATACTGGAGTATTTCGAATTGGCGGCCGACCCCGAGCCTGAAGAACAAGTTTTAAGCCGGATCAGCAATGATGAAATTTGGGGCAGACAAAAAAAGCAGGAAAAAGTCGAACTGCAATACGGTGCTATCAAAACGTTTAAAACCGGTTTGCCCGCGATTTATCTTGCGGAATACTTGAAGCTGCCTGTAGAAGGAAACAGCTTGCTGATTCTTTATGGTCAAAGCTTGCAGCCTTTGTTGGCGATTGCAAGACCAATTGTGTCGGTTAAAAAATCGCTATACCAGAGTGCTTTATTGGAATTGGTTTCTGAAAGCCCGTTTGCGGTTACCACCGCCGATTCATCGCCTGAGGAGATTTTTATAATGGAAAGTTACGAAGGGCATTATCAATGCTATCTTCCCTGGCATAAGAAGTTTAATTTGGGCACTGAGATTGCGTTGAAGGAGGGGCGTTTGGTGCTGTTGCGCTTGCTGGAAGAGACTGCGCAATATATGCGCTATCAGGTCAGGTTTGAAGCTGATGGTGGCGAGCTTGGCGGTTGATCCTTTTTAAGACATGTCGAAGTTCGAGTCGATAAGTTAAGCCGCCCATGGTTCGACAGGCTCGCCACGAACGGCTTAACTTAATGGCATTGATGTTCTTAGGGGCTAAAACAGCGTTTCAATGGGATGTCTTTCGCTGAAATTGGCTTCTCCGGGTTCCGTGAATTCGAAATTCGTGTGCGAATGCATTTTGGCTTGTTGCGTCGTGTCGAAAAATTCCCATATGCCTCCCGGTATTTCTGCCGAAAGCATCATGCCGCTTTCTGCGTCGACATACATCTTTGCAACACCTTCCGGCTGCGTTAAAGGGATTTCCGGCTTATCGCGTAAAGCGGTTTGCATGAATTCCATCCACATCGGCAAGGCGGCGGCGCCGCCGGTTTCTTTGTCGCCCAAGCTGTTGAAATTGTCGAATCCTACCCATGCCGCGGCGGATACGGTGGCGCTATAACCGTTAAACCATGCGTCGCGGTGATCGTTGGTCGTGCCGGTTTTTCCGGCAAGGTCGGCGCGTCCGAGTTGTTTCGCTTTGACTGCGGTGCCTCTTTGTACAACGTCGCGTAGCAGAGAGTTCATTAAAAAACTAATTTGCGGCGTGATGATGCGTGGTGCTTGATTGATGAATGCCGGAGATTCGCTGGAGCAATCCAGGCAGGCGACTTGAGGATTGGCTTGATACAGTAATTTGCCGTCGCCGGACTCAATCCGGTCGATCAAGTAAGGCTCGACCAGAAAGCCGCCGTTCGCGAAGACTGCATAAGCGCGCGCCATCTGCAGTGGGGTGGCTTGGCCGCTGCCCAGCGCAAGCGTATAACTATTGGGTAGCTGATTCTTTTGAAACCCGAAACGCATGGCAGTCTCAATGACGGGCTTGATGCCTAAATTCATCAGCAAGCGAACTGAAATCAGGTTTTTGGATTGTCGAAGCGCCACTCTTAGGCTGGTCGGGCCGGAAAACTTTCGATTATAGTTCTCCGGACGCCATTCATGACCGGGCCTTGAGCCTTCCATTACAATAGGAGCATCGTTGACTAGCGATGCGGCCGTGTAACCGTTTTCCAAGGCTGCTGTATAGATAATGGGTTTAAAGCCCGATCCCGGTTGCCGGTTCGACTGTGTCACTCGATTGAATTTGTTGTGATTGAAGTCGTAACCGCCGGCTAATGCCAGTATCGCTCCGTCGATCGTATCGATGGCGACTAAAGCTCCTTCGGCTTCCGGTATTTGCGCTAAAGCCCAGGTTTTATCGTTCAGTCGTCTGACAAAAATAGCGTCGCCGGTTTTGAATAGGTCGCGGATGGATTGCGGCGCGGACCCTCGCGCGTTTCGTGAAATAAATTTGCGCGCCCATTTCATGTTCTTCCATGGTACTTCAACGGTTTTTCCGCCGCGTAATTGGACGATTGCTTTGTCGTTATCGATTTGTTTGATCAACGCCGGATAGCTGTCGCCGATGATCGGCATTTTGTCGATGTCGGTTTTTTGAGCGGGAGCATCGGGCAATTTAAAACGGTATCCGTGGCGCTCGTCATAGCTATGCACCGCATTTCTTAAAGCCCGTGTGGCTGCGTTTTGCAGAGGGCGGGTAATCGTCGTGTAGACTTTCATCCCCGAACCGTATGCTTGAGTTCCGTAAAGTTCAAGAATTTTTTGCCGGGCCATTTCTGCGATAAAAGGCGCCGACAGTTCGATGCCGCGATGAATCACTCTTGCTGTATTGGCTTCGGCGAGGGCGGCTTGGTAAGTTTGTTGGTCGATATAGCCGATTTTATGCATTCGGTATAATACATAGTCACGTCTTTCCATTGCCCGCGCAGGGTTAACGATAGGATTATAGGCCGAAGGGGCTTTTGGTAGGCCGGCTATCATTGCGGATTCCGCCAGCGTAAGGTCGTTTAATGATTTGCCGTAGTAAGTTTGGGCGGCAGCGGCAACGCCGTAGGAGCGTTGACCTAGATAGATCTTATTCAAATAAAGTTCGAGAATAGTATCTTTTGAAAAAATCTCTTCTATCTTGAGCGATAGAAGTATTTCTTTTAATTTGCGAGTGTAGGTTTTTTCGCGACTCAGTAGAAAGTTTCGTGTGACTTGCATCGTGATCGTGCTGCCGCCTTGTTCCTTTTTACCGGTGGCGGCTAGTTTCAAAGCGGCGCGAAATAGGCCTACAAAATCGACGCCTTGGTGTTCGTAAAAATGTTTGTCTTCGGCGGCTAGAAATGCATGAATTAGCTCTTTCGGAGCCTGGTCGATCGTGATAGGGCTACGTTTTTTTTCGCCGAATTCAGCGATTAAAAGATTATCTTTGCTATAAATTTGTAGCGGCGTTTGATAATGAACATCCTTTAATCGGTTAACATCGGGCAGTTCTTCGGAGATGCGCTCTAATAACAGATAGCCGTAAATCGCCGCTGATATCAGGCCGATTAGAAAAAGCACGCTGAGCCATTTAAAAAAGGTGATCAGTAATTTAATTATCACGAAGTATTCCGGTTTGTACCACTAAAGTAATTGTGCCGATGTTATTGTCTAGCTAACAAGTTGGTGACTAGTGTTTTGATTATATCGTCAGGTTCGATTGATTCTTAACGGATTGAATAAAAAGAAATCTGACATTGACTGTTGCTAAAAATATACTTGATTTGACTTTTGAGCAACACAAACTTTGATGAATGCTCGAAAATCATGTTATTTTGTTGCTGCCGCCGACACCTGCCAAGCGAGTTACCGAACCCTCAACAAAGCCCATAGTTCCAGGACGTTATTTATCACGAAATCCTTAGCTTGATGCGTATGGGGTATGCTCAAGCCCCGAACGTTTCGGTTCTTTGGTCACGGTTAAAACTTTTAGAATGGGATTGAAAACCTCGTTCTGCCATGGAGTGACGGCCATTCATATGGGTGAATATATCTTATGGACGGAGACTAAATCTTTGATTTTCGATACTGAAAATTTGTTTTTATCAGCTATGCGATATTGGTGATTCGAATTGAAAAAGCGATCGAAATCAAAGCGGAATGAATATTTTTTTATGTAATTTAAAAACACTACTATACTGGTGCCTGTGCAGTTTGATCGGGCGTATTGATGTTAGTGCCAGTGTTTCGGCGCTCTAATCCAACACTAAAGATGTGCTCTCGTTTTGATGGCTTATGTGCTTTTTATCATGACGCATTATCCTAAAAAGGGCAGTTTGAGGCTTAACCAGACCGGTGAAAGTGTTGTAGACCGCTCTTTTTAGGATTATCGATAACTAGATAGGCAGCAGAGTATTCGATGCAACAACAATTCAATGTTTTACAAGGGTTCCACGATGAACTGGTTTAGTCGCAAAAATGTGCCTGTAGTCGGAATCGACATTAGCACGGCAGCCGTTAAGTTATTGGAATTATCGAAAAACGGTCCTCGTTATCGAGTCGAAAGTTATGCTGTAGCGCCATTGCCGCAGGATGCCGTTATCGATAAAAATTTCGCGAATGTCGATGTAATCTCTGATGCGATCAAACAAGCCATCAAACAATCCGGAACGAAAGTCAAACATGCCTGCGTCGCGGTTGCGGGTTCGGCGGTCATGACCAAAATCATTACGATGCCCGCTAATTATTCGGACGAAGAAGTCTACGAACAAATCATGGTAGAGGCAGATCAATATGTGCCTTATGCTCTGGATGAGGTCAACCTGGATTTTGAAGTTCAAGGAAAAAACGCTAAAAACTCCGAAATGGTTGATGTGCTCTTGGTTGCATCCCGTCGTGAAAATGTCGAGGACCGCATCGAGGCCTTGGAAAAGGCTGGTTTAAAAGCCAAAATCATTGATGTCGAAGCGTTTGCGATGGAAAACGCCTTTGCGCTTATCTCCGATCAATTGCCCGGTTCAACCGAAGGGCAGACTATTGCTATCTCGGATATCGGTTCGACGATGGCGACTTTGAACGTCATTGCGAACGGTAGAACCATTTATACGCGCGAACAGGGCTTCGGCGGAAGGCAGTTGACCGATGAAATTCAACGACGCTACGGTTTGTCCTACGAAGAAGCCGGTCTTGCCAAGCGGCACGGCGGTCTTCCGGATAATTATATTATTGACGTATTGGAGCCATTCAAGAAGGCGATGGTTCAGCAAATCGCCCGATCGCTCCAATTTTTTGTTTCATCGAGCGCCAACCGAACGATCGATTCGATTATTTTGGCGGGTGGTTGTTCCTCGATACCCGGTGTCGATAAGTTGGTCGAGCAGAACTTGAGTATTCCCTGTTTTATTGCCAATCCGTTTATCAATATGGCTTTATCGAATCGAGTGAAACCGCAAAGTTTAAGTAGCGATGCGCCGGCTATGATGATTGCCTGCGGTCTTGCGCTAAGGAGTTTCGATTAATGGCCCGAATTAACCTGCTCCCTTGGCGAGCCGAGCTTAAAAAACAACAGCAACAGCAATTCTTGACTGCTGCTTTGTTGTCGATTGCCTTAACCTTGGTGTTGATTTTTGCGGTTCACATGCATTACGACGACGTAATGTCGTATCAGGAAAGTCGGAACCAAATGCTCAGGAATGAAATCGCTGCGGTCGACAAGAAAATTGCCGAAATTAAAAACATCGAAGAAAAGAAAACCGAATTACTGACTAAGATCGATGTGATTCAAAAGCTGCAGGAAAGTAGGCCCCTGATTGTACACCTGTTCGACGAAGTCGCTAGAAGGACTCCGGACGGCGTTTTTCTAACAAGCTTTGTGCAGTCCGATAAGGTATTGACGTTTAACGGCAAGACCGAATCGAATGCGCGGGTATCGGCGTTTATGCGGGCGATTGAGGCTTCAGAGTGGCTGCACAGTCCAAAGTTGAACATCATTCAGTCTCAACAAAAAACCAAAGTCGATCAGCTCAGCGATTTTATTCTTATCGCGAAACTGGGCGCGATTTCCGAAGATGAGAAAAACTGATGAATCTGTCTGAAATTAATTGGGATTTTAATGAGGCCGGGTCTTGGCCGACACCGGTTAAAGCCGTAGTCATTGCAATTGCGTGCGTACTCGTTGCGGTCGGCGGTTATTATTACGATACCGCCGATCAATTGGAAGCGTTGGAACGATTGGAACAAACTGAGCGGGATTTGAAGAGCAGCTTCGAGGTTAAACAAAAAAAAGCGATCAATCTGCCGGACTACAAAGCGCAGTTAGAACAGATCGAAGATTCGCTGACTGAAATCATCAAACAAATGCCGACTCGCTCCGAAGTGGCGAATTTATTGGTCGATATTTCACAGACCGGCTTGGCGAGCGGTTTGGAATTCAGACTGTTTAGGCCGACAGACCCGGTGCGCCGCGATTTTTATTGGGAACTGCCGATCAATATACAAGTTATCGGGCGTTACGAAGAGTTGGCTTTATTTGTGAGTGGCCTGGCTTCATTGCCGAGGATCGTGACGGTGCATAACGTTAAGATAACCCCTGTTTCTCAACAAGTTAAAGGCGAGTCGTCCGATAAAATGGTCATGGACGCCACGATCAAAACCTATAACGAGGGGGAGCAAGGACCCGGGCCGGCAAAGCCTCAGCAAAGAAGAGGTAGAAGATGAAGTCGAGTATTTTATCGGCAACCGATTCGAGGTCTCGGCAAAGTCGACATGGCGAACGCGGGTGGTTTCAACACGGCGCGATCGCGGCCTTAGGTTTGCTAAATCTGTTGTTACTGAGCGCTTGCTCGAGCGATGATAAGTCCGATTTGGTTCAGTATATCAATCAAGTCAAGGCGCGGCCGAAAACGCAAATCGAGCCGTTGCCTGAAATTAAAGTGATCGAACCGTTCATCTATAAACCGAGCGGTTTACGCGATCCGTTCCGGCCGATAGAAAAAGTAGTGGAAGCCGAACTTGTCGATGTCGGGACAGGTAGAGGGATTAGGCCGGATCCAATTCGGCGTAAGGAGCAATTGGAGTCCTATTCGCTGGACAGCTTGAGAATGGTGGGAACCATCACTAAGGATGCTGTGTTATGGGGCTTGATCAAAGCCGGTGACGGGACGATCCATCGGGTTCGACAAGGTAATTTCATGGGCAGGAATCACGGCAAGATTATTCGTATCAACGAGGACAAAATCGAATTGATGGAAATCGTTCCCGATAAGCCGGGAACATGGCGAGAACAGCAAACTTCATTGGCATTGTCCGAATGATGTTGGGGATTAAACAATGAGTATTCAAGGCAGCAATAACATGAACAGAGCGACCAAGCCGCTATGGAAAACAATCGTCGCGGGACTTTTCCTGTGTGTTTTTCAGTTTGCCGTTCAAGCGAATGAAACACAAATTCAAAATCTGGATTTTACCCGGTTGTCGGGAGGGCGCTTGCAGTTGCAATTGGAACTGGACGGACCCGCGCCGGCTCCTCGGGTTTTTCATACCGACAATCCCGCCAGAATTGCACTGGACTTTAGCGGCGTTAAAAGCGGTTTGTCCAAGAAAAAATTCCCGATCAATTTAGATGCGGCCGATAGCGTGTATGTCGCCGAATCCGGCGGTAGGCTACGAGTCGTCATTAATTTGACTTCTTCGGTGCCTTATGAGACACGCACAGAGGGTAACAAAGTGTTTGTCACGTTGGCTGGAGCCGCACAGGTTGAAGCGCCGGTCGTTCGTCCGGAGACCTCGATCGTGGCTACGGCTGCGCAACAAGCGAGAAGCGATGTGATGGCGCAGTTTTTGCCCGAGCAAGGTATCAATGGTTTGGATTTCAGGCGTGGACCTCGCGGCGAAGGGCGTATTCTGATTTCATTGGCCGAAGCGAATACGATGGTCAATACCCGTGAAATCGGCGGTAAGGTTGAAATTTACTTCGTCAACACCCGTTTGCCGGAACGCCTTTCGAAACGTTACGACGTATCCGAGTTCGCGACGCCGGTCAAATCGTTCGACGCGGTCAGTAGCCGTCAAGAAACCAAAATTACCGTCGATTTACAAAGCCCGCTTTACGAGTATTCTCAGTTCCAATCGGAAGGGTTGCTGACGGTCGAGTTTCGGCCGTTGACACAGGCCGAAAAAGACTTGAAAGACAGTCAGAAGGATCGATATACCGGCGATCGCTTGTCGCTTAATTTTCAAGATATCGAAATTCGTAGCGTAATCACGCTGCTATCCGAATTTACCGGACAGAACGTTGTCGCCGGCGACGAAGTAACCGGGCGGATAACCTTGAAACTCGACGACGTGCCTTGGGACGAGGCGTTGGATTTCATGATGATGACCAAAGGCCTTGAAAAATACCAAACAGGCAATGTCACATTGATCGCGCCGGTCGGCAAGATCAAGGAATATAAAGAGAAGCAGCGTGAAACCGAAAAAGTAGTCGAGCAATTGGAGCCGCTACGCACCGAGTACATCAAAATCAATTATGCCCGGGCGGAAAATTTCCGGAATTTGTTGTATGGCATGGATGCAGGATCCTTCGGGCAATGCGGTATGGGTGTCGGTCAAGGAGGCGGGGGTATTCAGGGTGGCCTAATGGGCGGTATGCAAGGCATGGGCGGTATGCAAGGTATGGGTGGTATGGGTGGTATGCAAGGTATAAGGGGAATGCAAGGTGCTGGTGGCGTGCAAGGTCGTACGGGAGGTGGTGACGACGATAGGTTTACGATGATGTCGCCGAGAGGTACTGTGGTAGTTGATGGGCGTACTAATACCCTAATTGTCAGGGAGACAGCCAGTCGGTTGGAGGAAATCAGAAAATTAATCGCGAAGCTCGATATCCCTGTGCGGCAGGTAATGATTGAGTCGAGAGTTGTAATTGCATCGAATAATTTTGCAAGAGACTTGGGGGTTCGATTTGGTGTGACAAAAGCCGCCGAGGTTGGTAGTGGTAAAAGTTTCGCATTAGGAGGGCGAGATCCTCGTCCTTCAGCAGGAATTGACGGAAGTTTGGATATGAGCTCTATGTTGGTAGATCTTGCCGCTTCAAATCCTTATGGGGCGCTAGGAATGACGCTGGCGAGAGCGGCTGATTATGTATTGAATTTAGAAATTACGGCGTTACAAGATGAAGGCAAGGCAGAATTGCTTTCTAATCCAAGAGTCATGACAACGGATCGTTGTCAGGCTTCAATTAAACTGGGTGAGCAAATTCCTTATCAAACAAGTAGTGCGAATACTGGACCGGTGACACAATTAATTGACGCAGTGTTAGAGCTGAACGTATTGCCGCAGATTACACCAAGTGGTAGTGTCATTATGGATTTAAGAGTTACCAAAGATGCACCAGGAAGAGCTGTGGGCGATCAAATTGGGATTGATACGCGTGAGATTCAAACCAATGTGCAGGTCATGGATGGCGAAACAGTCGTTTTAGGTGGCGTGTTTGAAGGGGATCAGAGAGAAGACATCGGTAAGATTCCATTTTTCGGTGATTTGCCGGGCATAGGCTTTTTATTCACGCGCACCGAGATTCTCGATAATAAAACAGAGCTATTGATTTTCGTAACCCCAAAAATCGTTCACGAGAATTTGTCGGGAGCCAACTAATTCCCTGCTTCTACTTCGGCTAAAAAGGGGGCATAATGCCCCCTTTTTTATGCGCGCGAAAAATTACTAGAAATCGCATGGCTAAATCGGAGAACATTTATCTCATCGGTCTAATGGGGGCCGGCAAAACGACAATCGGTAGGCTGTTGGCCAAATCGTTAAAAATGCCGTTTTACGACTTCTCGCTCCCAAGCTCCAGCTTGGGAGTGACTACCTGCAAGCTCCGCTTGCCGGGTGACGTCAAGCAGAGCTTGATGGGTATGCGTTCCCAAGCTAGAGCTTGGGAACGAGGGAAGAAATCGCATGGCTAAATCGGAGAACATTTATCTCATCGGTCTAATGGGGGCCGGCAAAACGACAATCGGCAGGCTATTGGCCAAATCGTTAAAAATGCCGTTTTACGATAGCGACAAGATTATCGAAGATTTGACCGGCGTCGATATTCCAACGATCTTCGAATTCGAAGGTGAGGTAGGTTTTCGGGATCGGGAACAAAAAGCGTTAGCTGGTTTGACGAAATTGACTCATGTCGTGTTGGCGACCGGCGGCGGTGCAGTTATCCGCGAAGAAAATCGGGAATGTCTCAAGGAAAACGGTTTTGTGGTTTATTTGCAATGTTCGGTGGATAGAATTTTGGAAAGAACCAAGCGCGATACGCAGCGGCCGTTACTGCAAACCGACAATCCGAGAGCGAAGTTGGAACAGTTGTTAATCGAGCGCGAGCCTTTATATTTGTCATGTGCCGATTATGTCGTCGATAGCGGCACATTACAGAGTAAGGCTGCGGTTAAAAATATATTGCAGCGTTATAGAGATTTATGAGGTGAAAGAGGAAAGGTGAAAGGTGAAAGGTGAAAGAGGGAAGAGGGAAGAGGGAAGCGCTGTAGGGTTCGCACCATGCCCCATTCGCCGAATTTATCTCATAATATTGGCTGCATTAAAACAAGTTAGATTGTGCCTCCCCTTTTGAAAAAGGGGGGATTGAGGGGATTTATTTCCCTGGTTCCCACCGTTCCAGCGTGGGAATGCACTTGGCAGGACGGGGTTTGTAACCCCGTCCGAAACGTTTCAACCGTGGCCGAAGCATATCGAAACGCTGGGGACGGGTTGAATAACCCGTCCCGCAGGAGGAATACATGCCGCAAAGGTGAAATAGGTCTTTTGTGGGAGCGATCCCTAGATCGCGATTTCGAAGCCGGAAAGTTTGGGTGACAATACATGGTGTCGAAGTCACATGGGTCAAGATTCCTCGTTCTCAACGCTCCAGCATGGGAATACATGCCGAAGGTGAAGGTTGAAATGAAAGTGCTTTTGCGACACAGAACATTAGGTGTATAACAAAAACAAATGAAAACATTACAAGTCGATTTAGGGCAGCGTAGTTATCCGATTTATATAGGCTCTCGTTTGCTGGAACAAGCCGATTTATTGACTCGGCATATTCGTTCAAAACAAGTATTGATTGTGACAAACGAAACGGTGGCGCCTTTATATTTGCAACAGGTGCTCGATAATCTGTCGGATTTTGTCGTCGAAACTGTTATTTTGCCGGACGGCGAACAATATAAAACGCTCGACTATTTGAATCGGATTTTCGATACTTTGTTGACCCACAAATTCAGTCGAAACGCCAGTTTGATT
Source organism: Methylotuvimicrobium buryatense (assembly GCF_005931095.1). Classification (GTDB taxonomy): domain Bacteria; phylum Pseudomonadota; class Gammaproteobacteria; order Methylococcales; family Methylomonadaceae; genus Methylotuvimicrobium; species Methylotuvimicrobium buryatense. Next base: position 941,358 of record NZ_CP035467.1, read on the forward strand.
GCCTTGGGCGGCGGCGTTATCGGCGACATGGGCGGTTTTGCCGCCGCTTGTTACCAACGCGGCATTCCATTTATACAAATCCCGACCACGTTGTTGGCGCAAGTCGATTCGTCGGTCGGCGGAAAGACCGGCGTCAATCATCCGCTCGGCAAAAACATGATCGGCGCGTTTTATCAACCGCAATGCGTGATTGCCGATATGTCGGTCTTGTCGACATTGGACGACAGGCAATTGTCGGCAGGTATCGCCGAAGTGATCAAATACGGCTTGATACGCGAACCCGATTTTTTCGCATGGCTCGAGGACAATCTCGAATCCTTGCTCGATAGGGATGTCGAAGCCCTCGCGCATGCGGTCGAGCGCTCGTGCCGCAATAAAGCCGAAGTCGTTGCCGCCGATGAAAAAGAAGCCGATGTCAGGGCAACCTTGAATTTAGGCCACACCTTCGGTCACGCGATAGAAACCGGCATGGGTTATGGAAGCTATTTGCATGGCGAGGCGGTTGCGATCGGCACTTGCCAGGCGGCCGATTTATCAAGACGCAAAGGCTGGCTGACCGATGCCGACGTCGAGCGGATTATTCGATTGTTTAAGCGGGCTAGATTGCCGGTCGAGCCTCCGGCAGCGCTCGATGCTAACCGTTTTATCGAATTGATGGCCGTGGATAAAAAAAATGTCGACGGCAATATTCGTTTGATTTTGTTGAAAAGCATCGGCGAGGCAACCTTGCCGGTCGGTGTCGAAAAAGCATTATTGGTAGCGACGCTAAACGGATATGGTCGAAAAGGCTAATCAGGCTGCGAATAGGCCGTATGGCTTGGCAAAGCCGGCGATTAAATCGTTAATTACTGCCGAGCGCGCTCAAAAGTTCGAGTTATTGATTCATTTGATAATCAATTTTAATCGTCCGTTGATCGTTAACGGCCCGGCCGGCATCGGTAAGTCGACATTGCTGACGGTCTTGCGCGAGCAACGTCCGGTCGAAGGACATTATTATTTCATGGCCGGCGATCATCAGTTGAATTTTGCGGCGATTCAAGAGCGGTTGCGCAGTTTCTTGGAAACAGAACAGCCGGCTTGTAAAGGCTTTTCCCTGGATGATGCGATCGCATTGCTTGAACAGAAAAAACTTAAGTTGATCTTGATGATCGATAATGCCGGCGAATTGATACCCGGTTTGATCGATACTTTGTCGGAATATGCCTTAGCTAACCCGGCATTAAGAGTTATTTTTTCGCTAACTCAAGACGAACTGTATATTAAAAGTCGTTCGGACCGGTCTGTCGAGGATTGTCATTTTATCGAGCTGTTGCCGCTGTCGGAAAAACAATGCCGGGATTTTTTGCAAAATCTTTCCGGGAAGCCGGACGCGCCGATTTCATTTAATGCGGTCAGCGATAACATGGTGGAGTATGTCTACCGCGAAACGCATGGTATTCCAGGGAAAATTATTGCTGAATTGCCGCGCTTGTCCGATTTCGAACGGTTGGGGGCACCCGTCCGGTTTTCAATTGGGTTGTTTGCGCTTCTTGCGATCGCAGGTATCGCCTTCGTCGGCTGGGAGGCTTTAGCCCCTGAATCCGATCATGAATTAACGGAGTCTTTGCCGAGGTCGCAGCAACAGGCCTTGTCGGTTCCGTTGTTGGTTGAAAAGTTTGCCGGCAAACAGATGGTAAATGACCGCATCGTTACCGATGTCTCGGAACAAAAGCCTAAGATGACAAACGTCGTTGCGGCCCCGGTAGCGGCTGTACCAGACCGGAAAATCGAGACCACTGTGAAAAATGAAGCGATTAATTATCCTGAGGTGGTTTCTGAAGCCGCCGAAAACAGAAAGCCTGAGAGCCCAATCGCCGGTCCGAGTATAATTAAAGCCGAGCCTTTAGTGCCGACGGTCGCAGATGAAAAGATTGAGACAAAGCCGCAGGAGACGATAGATTCCAATCGCTCGGAAGATGACCGGACCTGGTTATTCAAGCAATCCTCGGATCATTTCACTTTGCAATTAATGGTATTATCGAGCCGACAGTCGATTGTCAATGTGCTGAACAAATATCAACACCTAAAACAAGACTTGAAGTATCTTGAAACTCGCATCGGCGGTAAAGAGAAATTTATTTTGCTGTACGGCTCGTTTAGTAGTCATGTCGAAGCCGAAAGGGCTACCGGAAAATTGCCGGCGGAATTCAAAGGGGCTTGGGTTAGGCGTTTCGCGGTTTTACAAAACGATATCAAAAACGCAAACTAAGTAACGCGCATGAAATAACTTGATCAAGGTGAGTATTCAGTCCCACAGTCATTCTCGTTCCCATGCTCTGCGTCATTGCCATTAAGTTAAGCCGTTCGTGGTGAGCCTGTCGAACCATGGACGACTAAACTTATCGACCCAGGATTTTTCCATTCACCCTTCGACAGGCTCAGGGCGAACGGAAAAATCCTTAACTTAATGGCAGTGATGCTCTGCGTGGGAATGCCTCAGTACCGCTCCAGCGGTACGAGACGCTAGAGCGTCTCGGGCTGCATTCCCACGCTGGAGCGTGGGAACGATAGGGGGTGTGAATAATTACTGATCAACAGCGACTCACTTCGTTTTCGCACCAGTGAGGGAATGCATGCCGGTCTTGCCTCGGTAGCCAAGTTATGGGTTCCCACGGAGGACCGTCACAGCCATTAAGTTAAACCGTCGTAAAAATAAGTAATTCTTGCGTTTCGGTTCTAATGTGCCTTAAAGGTTGCCATCCATGGCACTGGATTCCGCCAGTCCATGGCGGAATGACGGGTTTCCCTTAACTTAATGTCAGTGACGGAGGACCGTGGGAACCAGAAAAAATAAGTATTCTGCTGTTTCCCAAGCTGCTACTTGGGAAACCTATATGTGAAGCTCTAGCTTCGCGATACCATTGAAAAAGAATTGAAAGTATCTCTTTCAGTTAAATGGCAGTAACGCCGGGTCATGTGTGCCGGTAGCGTAGCCCGGATGGAGCGTAGCAAAATCCGGGAAGCTCGGAGCCACGCCATTCCCGTATTCCGTTGCGCTGCTTACGGGCTACATGAGCGGATTTGGGTTGGCCATTTTTAGCTTGATGCGTATGGGTTTGCAACCCCCGTCCCGCAGGAATATCGAATACTTTCACAGTCTCTCCAGCGTGTGAATGCATACAGTTATTTTTGGCGATATTCTTAAGCTTTGGATGGGGTCGATAGTAAATTTCAAGGCGATTCGCGCTTATTCCTTAAACAAGAAAATAAAACATAATGACGATATTACAAAACGATACTTTCCTCAGAGCCTTATTAAAACAACCGGTCGACAGAACGCCGGTCTGGATGATGCGTCAGGCAGGACGCTATTTGCCGGAGTATCGTAAAGTCCGCGAGCAAGCCGGGAGTTTCATGAATTTATGCACCAATCCGGAACTGGCTTGCGAAGTCACGCTGCAGCCGTTGGATCGCTATGCATTCGACGCGGCTATTTTGTTTTCCGATATTTTGACGATACCCGATGCAATGGGTTTGGGCCTAAGTTTTGCCGAAGGCGAAGGTCCTAGGTTCAGCAATCCGATTCGCTCGGCTGCCGATGTCGATAAATTGCCGATTCCCGATCCCGAGCAGGAATTGCGTTATGTGATCGATGCGGTTCGTTTAATTAGAACTTCGCTGCAAGGCCGCGTGCCGCTGATCGGTTTTTCCGGCAGTCCCTGGACATTGGCGACTTATATGGTCGAAGGAGGCAGCAGTAAAAGCTTTCAAAAGATCAAGTCGATGATGTATGAACAGCCTGGTGTTGTGCATCGCATGCTGGAGAAATTGGCAAAATCGGTGGCCTTGTATTTAAATGCGCAAATCGCGGCCGGCGCTCAGGCGGTGATGCTGTTCGATACTTGGGGTGGGATGTTGACTTCAGAGGATTATCTGGAATTCTCGTTACACTATGCCAAGTTGGTGCGCGAGCAATTGCAAACGGAAGCGGACGGCCGCAGGGTTCCGACAATTTTGTTTACGAAAGGCGGTGGGCTTTGGCTCGAAGCAATGGTCGATAGCGGTTACGATGCCTTGGGTCTGGATTGGCAAACCGATATCGGGTTAGCCAGAGCGCGCGTCGGCGACAAGGTGGCCTTGCAGGGCAACATGGATCCCGTAAGCCTGTATGCCAATCCGGATGTCATTCGCGCGAAAGTACAAAACGTACTGGAGCGTTACGGCCGCGGTTCCGGACATGTCTTCAATCTCGGGCACGGTATTTTGCCGGATATCAATCCGGAGCATGTCAAGGCGATGGTCGACGCGGTGCATGAGTTCAGCCCGGCTTATCATGCTCTTTGAGCCGTTTATTTCCTCGTTTCCATTGCTCTGGATGCTGTGAAAATATTGGCGAAAATCTATTCACCATGAAGCACATGAAGACCATGAAGAATAAGAAGTTAGGGAAGTTATCTACGTCTAAATCCTTGCACTGTCTCTCCAGCGAGGAAACGCATATGAGCCGAATTTATAATCAAGTAAATTTTAAAATCAGGACTTAAACAATGGCTACGATTAAATTTCAAGGTAAACCGATCAACACTTGCGGCGAGCTTCCTGCGATCGGATCCAAGGCGCCGGATTTTACTCTGGTCAACGGTAAACTCGCTGAAGTATCCTTGGCCAGCTATTCGGGCAAAAAGAAATGCCTGAATATCGTGCCCAGTCTCGATACGCCGACTTGTGCCGCGTCCGCAAGAAAATTCAATCAAAAAGCGGCAAGTTTGGAAAACGGCGTGGTATTGGTCGTTTCGGCCGATCTGCCGTTTGCTCAGGCGCGTTTTTGTCAGGTGGAAGGTGCCAGGGATATTGTGCCGTTATCGACCTTTCGTTCGAGTTTCGCGCGCGATTACGGCGTGGAGTTGGTCGATAGCGTGCTGGCCGGATTGACCGCACGAGCGATCGTGATCATCGACGAGGAGGATCGGGTAGTCTATACCGAGCTAGTTTCTGAATTGGCCGACGAGCCCGATTATGAGTCGGCGCTAGCGGCGATGCATGAAATAGACTGAAAATAATTCGGCAGGTTTCAAACCGCTAGGTCGATTTGTTGAACGGTGCCGACACGGCCGGTTTCGCTGAGGTAAATACTTGATGACAAAACCCGCCCGTCGAGACGGTTTTGAGCATTTTTAAGCTCGAAGGGGGTTTCGGTATTGCCCAGATAAATCGCGCCGACGTTTTTTTCGGCTAAGGTGTAGAGCTTGTCGTTGCCATTGGTATCCTTGGTCCAGACGCGCAAATGTTCATAAACCGCGTCGTTTTCATCTATCCAATGGTTGCCGTCCAGGTCGTGCGCGGCCAGTTCGGCGAAACCGTTACCGGTCGCCGGTCCAAACAATTCACTGCCGTTGTTGATGATGCCGTCGCCGTTTCGGTCGAGCGCTAAAAAGCCGCTACCGTGACCGACGAATGAAATTTGTTCGGAGCTGCCGTTCGATGTCAGGTCAAAACTGAATTTCATATCGGTCAACTTTGCGGCTTCCGCGTCGAAATTGATTACCAAAGGGTCTTTCATGACGGCGTCGCCCATTCGTAGGCTGACCGAATTTTCTTCGTAATATTCTCGGCTCATGACCAAATTAAGGTCGAAGGCGATTTCTTTGCCGTCTGTCGTTTTGATAAGTCCTTTGGCCGAAAATGCGCTGTGCTCGGCTTCGTAATAAGTTTCGCGGCGCTCATATTCCAAGCCGAATCCGGCCGGACGATCGGCAGTAGGCGCGTTGGCGGGCGGTGCGGTCCCCGGATCGATCGATCGGCTTGCTTCGAAGGCTTCCAAGCGGTTAATCCGGATTTCCTTGCCGGTCAAGGCCTCTATCATGCGTTTAATGATTTGATAGCGCGGTTCGTGTTCGAGCGCTTTGTCCAGGTCGATTTCGGCTTGTTGGGTTTCGGCGGCAGCCTTGCCTTCAGAGCTGAGCGTCACCCTGTCGGCCAAAGTGGGATTGAATGCCGTTTGAGCTTGTGAACCTAGGTTAACCGGACGCCGATTGCCGACCCAAAAGTTTAGGGATTCTTGCACGGAGTGCTGTTTAACCGATGTCTGTTGCGCGTTTAGCTGGATATTGGAGTGTTCGATTTTCATCGCTCTATCCTTAAAGATCGGGAATGTTAATTATTTTATCGGCGGAAATTGGCGAAGCTTGAGTGTAAAGGTAAGCTATGTTTATTTATGTATGTTAATTCGGAGTGATCGATGAATCCTAAAGTACTTGCTGTCATGATGATCCTTTCCGCTAGCTTGGCGGCATGTACAGTTGAACCGGTTCGGGAGCCGGTCGATGAGGAATTGGACGAGTTTTTTGTGTATCAAGCCGATCCGATGGAAACATCCGAAGATGTTCCATCGCCGACGCATATCAAAGAAGGCAGGGAGTTGCGGTTGGTTAGAGTCATGGAAGGCGGCGTTTGCAAAAACGAGCGGGAAGGGGTGGAAGGGCTGTTTTTGCTTTATGCCGATACCGACGATGTGGAGCGCATCAAAATGACGGAAGGCGCGCAGGTTTTCGGCAATTTCGAACGTGAAATAGAAACGATCTCCGCGGCTGCCTTACAAGAAACGATCAAAGGGATCTATCTTGGCGGCGATTCGATATTTCCCGACAGCCCGACCAGTCAGCAAAACATGCTTAATGAATTCGAATTGCAATTCGCGGACACGATCGAAAGCGCGATCGATGATTTTCAACAAAAAACTACGCTGACGATCGATATTCTGCCGTTTATCCCGTCATTATATTTCTACAGCGAAGGCTGCGAATTGGGCCATGAAGAAACCGGGGAATGAAATCGCCGTATATTGTACAGGTCGTCATAAAGCAGTGGGACTAGCGTAGCCCGGATTACGCTGCATACGGGCTACATGCTTTATAGCAACTTGGGAAAGAGTGAATGTGGGTTGGCCGTTTTTAGCTTGTTGTGTATGGGGTGATTTCCAACTTATTTTAAATATAGGGGCTGAATAATTACTTCGTTTATTGTACAGATCGTCATAAAGCAGTGGGATAAGAGTCGGCTAAGCGAGACGGATTTTCTGGAACGGGCCGCGATGCCGGACTGCTATCCTGTCGTGTCGCCGAAAATCGTCGATATCGGACGGCAGCGTTTGTTATTGGATTGCCATGGCGGCGATGAATATAGAAAAATCTCTTGTTCCCTATTTGATGAATCTTTGATTTGCGACCGCTTATTATTGAATCCGAATGATGGCAGTGTCGTTTATTTAGGTGCGCCGAATCAAAATCGACCGCTGCAACGACTCGGAAAACCGGCGGACGTTAATTGGCTGCAATGCCGATACAATTGGCGTTATCGTGTGCATCGCGACGGTTGGTTTTACTGGCTTTATGAAGAAGTCATTTTGAATGTAGCTTTGACCGAAGTATTGAAAGAAACGATTTTTATCGATACGCTGCCTTCTTTGGTATTTGACGATTTCACGCTCGGTCGGTTAGAGAAGTAAGTCGTTCCGGTCGTAAGTATTCAGTCGCCCTCTTTGAAAAAGACGACTGTATGGACGCCGGAGGTCACTACCATTAAGTATACTCAGCGTAGATCAAAATTCGGCACCGGGGCCCTCGTCAAAGGATGCCGTGAATACATCCATGCTCTATGCCAGCATCCATGCTGGAAAAGCCTTTGCCGAGCACCCTGGCGCCTCCTTAGGGACTGCCGAAATTTGAAGTGCGAAAGGTATAACTGTCCATCATTTACTTACCGAAGTTTAACGTAACTCGCCCGATAAAATCGGGAGGCAGGTTTTAAACAGTTACTTAGCCAATGAGTCCTCGACATCAATTATTGTCGTTTGACGTTCTCGGCCTCGAAATCGCGACGAAGGCGTCGCTCCCACAAAGCGTCGGGAGCTCTGTGGGAGCGATCCCCAGATCGCGATATCGGAGCAAGGTGCGCTAAGGAATATGCACAAAATAACTTATACAAGTAGTAGGCTTTGTGGCGGTTTGGTGACTCGCTTGACAGGACGCCGTGAATACGTCCCTGTAGGCTTGACGGCGGCTATCCCTGCCGCCGACACCTGTCAAGCGAGTCACCAACCCCCCTTCCGACAATTGTCTAAGTTATTTCATGCTCGTTCCTAAGTAACAACAAACGGTATCGAGGTCGAATTCGCTAAGAGTTATCATTTTTTTCCGAAGTTTAGCGTAACGGACCCGATAAATTCGGGAGATAGTTTTTAGACAGTTACTAAGTTAAGCCATCACGAGATAAGTATTTGTTGCATTCAGACTCTATTGTGCCTCAAAAGCTTGCCATCCATGGTACTGGATTCCGCCAGTCCATGGCGGAATGACGGGCTTCCCTTAACTTAATGGCAGTAGGTTATCAAGCGCTAGGCCGATAACAATGGCGTATGCCGTGCCTACCGTATTTACTTTAATTTTTAAATTAGCTATTCAATTCATCATGGAAAAACTCACTTGTTTTAAAGCTTACGACATACGCGGTCAACTGGATACCGAGCTTAATGACGATATCGCCTATCGAATCGGTCGCGCCTGCGGCGAATATTTGAAGGCCAAGACGATTGCGGTCGGCGGCGACGTGCGGTTGACTTCCGAATCGCTCAAGGCCGCATTGGCCGAAGGCTTGATGGACGCCGGCGTCGATGTGATCGACATCGGCATGACCGGCACCGAGGAAATCTATTACGCGGCGCAGGCGCTGGAAATACAAGGCGCGATAGAGGTAACCGCGAGCCATAATCCGATGGATTATAACGGCATGAAATTGGTGCGCGAGCATGCCAAACCGATCAGCGGCGATACCGGACTGAAGGAAATCCAACGCCTCGCCGAGCAAAATGATTTCGGGCCGGTGGTCGTCAAGAAAGGCTCAATGACTCGTCGTTCTATACTGTCGGGCTATGTCGATCATTTGATGACTTACATCGATTTGCAGAATTTGACGCCGATCAAGTTGGTCGTAAATGCCGGCAACGGCGCGGCCGGGCATGTGGTCGATGCGCTGGAAGAGCGTTTCAAAGTGGCCCGAGTGCCGGTCGAGTTCGTCAAGATCCATAACGAACCGGACGGCCGTTTTCCGAACGGCATTCCGAATCCGCTCTTGCCCGAGTGCCGCGCCGATACCGCGAATGCCGTCATCGAACATGGGGCCGATATGGGTATCGCTTGGGACGGCGATTTCGACCGCTGTTTTCTGTTCGACGAAAAGGGGCAGTTCATCGAGGGCTATTACATTGTCGGGCTGTTGGCCGAGGCTTTTTTACAGAAAAACCCCGGCGCGAAGATCATTCACGACCCGCGATTGACTTGGAATACGGTCGATGTCGTGACTGCGGCGGGCGGCGTTCCGGTGTTGTCGAAGACCGGCCATGCCTTTATCAAGGAACGCATGCGCCTCGAAGATGCCGTTTACGGGGGAGAGATGAGCGCGCATCATTATTTTCGCGATTTCGCCTATTGCGATAGCGGCATGATTCCGTGGCTGTTGGTCGCGGAATTGTTGTGCGTCAAAAAAATCCGCCTTTCCGAAGCGGTCGCGCAGCGTATCGCGGCGTATCCGTCGTCCGGCGAGATCAACTCGAAACTAACCGACCCGGCCGGTGCGATCGCACGGGTTAGGGCGGCTTATGAAGGCGACGCGCTCATCGTCGATGAAACCGATGGGGTCAGTCTGGAGTTTGACAACTGGCGTTTCAATTTGCGATCTTCGAACACCGAGCCTGTCGTTCGGCTCAATGTCGAATCGCGCGGGGATATTGCGTTGATGCGGCAAAAAACCGAGGAGATTTTGGAACTGTTACAGCGTGAATATTGAGGATTGTTTATGAGTATCATTGCAAAGAAGCTGGATTATTTGATCAGTGTCGAGGATTATTTGGACGGCGAGTTGATTGCCGAAACCAAGCATGAATTGATTGATGGCGCCGTCTATGCGATGGTCGGGACGAGTGGAAATCATCAGCGTATAGCGATTAATGTTCTGGCGGAGTTTAGGAGTCATTTAAAAAACCTTCCTTGCGAGCCGTTCGGTTCGGATATGAAGGTCAGAGTCGATTCGAATTTTTTTTATCCCGATGTGATCGTCGATTGTCATTTCGACGAGTCGCAGCCTTACTATACCGAAACGCCTATCATCATCGTCGAAGTGTTGTCGAAGACGACTCGCCGCAACGACAAGACCGTCAAATTAGCCAATTACTTGAAGCTACCGACTCTGCAAGAATATGTGATGATCGAGCAAGATTATGTCGAGGTCGAAGTGCTGAGGCGGTCCGAAGGATGGGTTTCGAAACATTATTATCTGGGAGACGATGTGACTTTCGAGGCGATCGATTTGACGCTGCCGGTCGAAGTCATTTATCAGCGGGTTCATAACGAGGACATGCTGGCATTTTTGGCGGCTAAATCGGAGTAGGTGGCTTGTAACTTTATAAGAGATCGCTGTTTCCCAAGCTGGAGCTTGGGTAACAGCACAAGCATGTAGCCCGTATGCAGCGAAGCGGAATACGGGAATGGCGTGGCTCCGAACTCCCCGGATTGCGCTGCGCTTCATCCGGGCTACGCGGCTAAATCGGAGTAGGCGGTTCGCCCGAGGGTGTTAAAGTGCGGAGCAGTTTCGTAACTTTATAAGAGGTATTCTCGCGCAGAGGCGCTGAGAAAAGCCCAATAAGGCGACTAGGGTGGGCATCGCGCACCTTTGGCGAGGCTTCACCAAGCCGGTGAAAGTGTTGTAGACCCTTCATGCTTCGACTTGGCTCAGCACGAACGGTCTACAACACAAGCCAACTGAAAGCTTGAGAATGCGCCTGACGATCCAAGTTAAAACAACCCTGTAATCACGCCATCATCGGTGATGTCGATACGTTCGGCGGCCGGGACTTTTGGCAAACCGGGCATCGTCATCATGTCGCCGGCGATCGCGACGATGAAGCCAGCCCCGTTGGCAAGCCTGACTTCGCTGATTTCGACCGTGTGTCCGGAAGGCGCGCCTCGCTCGTTCGGGTTGGTCGAGAACGACATTTGCGTTTTGGCCATGCAAACCGGAAATTTGCCGTGGTTTTGTTGCAGCGTGTTGATTTCGGCTTTGACTTTCGGGCTCGCGGTGATGCCGATTGCGCCGTAAAGTTTGGTCGCTATCGTTTCGATCTTATCCCACAGCGGCAGCTCTTCGTCATAGACATAAGTGAAACCGGGCTCGCGGTTGTCGACGACGGCAAGCACTTCTTGCGCTAATTCTTCCGCGCCGGCGCCGCCTTGCGCCCAATGTTTCGAGACCACGCATTTCGCGCCGAGCGCCTCGCATTTGTCTTTGAGCAGCGCGATTTCGGCGTCGGTGTCGAAGGTGAAATGATTGATGCAGATTACGCAAGGCAAGCCGTAATGGCGTTGGATATTGTCGAGATGACGCTCCAGGTTGGTGAAACCTTTTTGCAGAGCGTCGATGTTTTCTTGGTTCAACTCCTCTTTCGCGACGCCGCCGTGGAATTTCAACGCGCGTACCGTCGCGACCAATACGACTGCCGACGGTTTCAGGCCGGACATGCGGCATTTGATGTCGAGAAACTTCTCGGCGCCTAAATCGGCGCCGAAACCCGCTTCGGTCACGACATAATCGGCCAGTTTTAACGCAGTTTTCGTCGCGGTGACGGTGTTGCAACCGTGCGCGATATTCGCGAACGGGCCGCCGTGAATGATCGCGATATTGTTTTCAAGCGTTTGCACTAGATTCGGCTTTATGGCTTCTTTCAATAAGGCGGCCATTGCCCCTTGCGCATTGAGATCGCTCGCATAAACCGGCGTGACTCGGTCGGACTTGTAGCCGATGACGATTCGGCCGAGGCGTTCTTTTAAGTCGACGCGGCTTGTCGCCAGGCACAAAATCGCCATGATTTCGGACGCGACGACGATGTCGTATCCGTCCTCGCGCAGATAGCCGTTAGCCGGGCCGCCCATGCCGACAGTGATTTTGCGCAACGCTCGGTCGTTCATGTCGACGACTCGTTTCCATTGAATCCGGCGCGAATCGATGTCAAGTGCGTTGCCGTGATTGATATGGTTGTCGATCAATGCCGACAAGAGATTGTGTGCGACGCCGATTGCATGAAAGTCGCCGGTGAAATGCAGATTAATGTCTTCCATCGGCACGACTTGCGAGTAGCCGCCGCCGGCCGCGCCGCCTTTGACGCCGAAACAAGGCCCGAGCGACGGTTCGCGCAGGCACATGATCGCCGAATTGCCGAGCCGGTTGATCGCATCGCCTAAACCTACCGTAGTTGTGGTTTTGCCTTCGCCAGCCGGGGTCGGGCTGATCGCGGTGACGAGAATCAATTTGCCGTCTTCGCGGTCGGTCAAGTTATTGACGTATTCGAGCGATAATTTAGCCTTATAGTGACCGTATGGATCTAAATGCTCGGCCGGGATGCCGAGTTTTTCGCCGGCCAAGTCGATGATCGGTCGCATTTGGGCTTGTTGGGCGATTGCTATGTCTGACATGAATGTTTTCCTGTTTTTGATGTGTCCTCAATTAGCCGTAAACCGGAAAGCGCGAGCACAAGATGGCGACTTTGTCGCGCACCGCTGAAATGACCGATTCGTTATCGATGTTTTCCATCACGTCGCACATCAAATGCGCGATTTCGGTCATTTGCGCTTCTTTGAAGCCGCGCGTGGTCGGGGCCGGCGTGCCGACACGGATGCCGCTTGTCACGAACGGCGACTGCGGGTCGTTCGGTACGGCGTTTTTATTGACCGTGATATGCGCACGTCCCAGCGCCGCATCGGCGGCTTTGCCGGTAATGCCTTTCGGGATTAATGAAACCAGCATCAAATGATTGTCGGTTCCGCCGGAAACGACATCGAAACCGCGGTCGATGAAGACTTCGGCCATCGCCTTGGCATTGTTGATGACTTGTTGTTGATAGGTCTTGAATTCGGTTTCCATCGCCTCCTTGAACGCGACCGCTTTTGCGGCGATAACATGCATCGAAGGACCGCCTTGGATGCCGGGAAAGATACTGGAGTCGAATTTTTTTTCGATTTCCGGATTGCTTTTACACAGAATCAATCCGCCGCGCGGTCCGCGTAGCGATTTGTGTGTGGTACTGGTGACGACATCGGCAAACGGTACAGGGTTTGGGTACAGTCCGGCGGCGACCAATCCTGCAACATGGGCCATGTCGACCAGTAAATAGGCGCCGACTTTATCGGCGATTTCGCGGAAGCGTTGCCAGTCCCAGATGCGCGAATAAGCCGAGAAGCCGGCGACGAGAACTTTGGGTTTGTGTTCGATCGCTAAGGCTTCGACTTGGTCGTAATCGATCAAGCCCGTATCCGGGTGCAGTCCGTATTGCACGGCATTGTAGATTTTGCCGGAGAAATTCGGTTTGGCGCCGTGCGTCAAATGGCCGCCGTCTGCGAGGCTTAGGCCCAGTATCGTATCGCCCGGTTGTATCAGAGCCATGAATACCGCCATATTGGCCTGCGATCCGGAATGGGCTTGTACATTCGCATAATCGGCGCCGAATAGTTCTTTGGCGCGGTCGATCGCGAGTTGCTCGACTTTATCGACATATTCGCAACCGCCGTAATAGCGTTTGCCGGGATAGCCTTCCGCGTATTTATTGGTTAGTAGCGTGCCTTGGGCCTCCATGACGCGCGGACTGGTGTAATTTTCCGAGGCGATCAGTTCTATGTGGTCTTCCTGACGGCGACGCTCTTCTTCCAATGCCTGAAACAATTCATTATCGTAACCTGCAATCGTTTGCGATTTAGTAAACATCAATATCTCCTAAAATTTATAGTTATTTTGCATTTCAACAACGGTTTTTATCGGCGATCCCGAGAGGAGAAGGTCAAAATGCCGTCAGTGATTTTCGGTGAGTATAGAGTAATGAATAATCGAAGTTAAGGCCGGAGCAGTAATACTTGTAAATCGGCAACATTAGTGCCGGTCGCACCGGTTATCAGTAAATCGTTTGAAGCCTGAAGCGCGCGGTAAGAGTCATTGTCTTGCAGTCTTGCGCCGGGGTCGATTCCGGCAGCGCGCATACGCGCGAGCGATTGCGGATCGATCAGCGCGCCGGCCGCATCGGTCGGGCCGTCGCGGCCGTCGGTGCCGCCGCTTAAAAATACCCAATTGCCGCGCAATGCTAATCGTTCGGCGGCCAAGGCGAAGGCCAGTCCCATCTCTTGATTGCGGCCACCGAGGCCTTGCCCCGTTAAAGTTACCGTGGTTTCGCCGCCTGCCAGAAGCGCGATGGGTTTGTTTAAGCCGTTATCGAGCAGGGATTTCGCGTAAGAGGCCAACTTGAAGGCTTCGTCTTTCGCTTCGCCGCTAAGATGTTCCGAATAGACTCGAACGTCGTAATTCTGTAGCGATGCGGCCTTAACGACGGCTTTTAAGCTGATCGGATTGCTGCCAATCAGCGTGTGGCCGGCGTTATTGAAAAGACTGTCACCGGTTTTCGGCGTTTCCGGGATATCGCCGGCGGAACCTTGTTGCAAAACGTATTTGACCGAATCCGGAATGCTTTCCCAAATACCCTTGTTGCGCAAAATAGCGATGGCGTCGTCGAAGCATGTGTCGTCCGGCACCGTCGGCCCGCTCGCGATAGCGCTTAGATCGTCGCCCAGCACGTCGGAAAGAATCAATGCGTGCAGGTCGGCCGGAGCCGATAGGCGTGCCAAACCGCCGCCCTTGATCATGGAAAGATGTTTGCGCACACAATTGACTTGGTTGATTGTCGCGCCGCAAGCAAGTAGTAATGCAGTCGTTTGCGCTTTTTCTTCAAGCGTTATCGGAGGGCGAGGATAGGGCAGGAGAGCAGATCCTCCGCCGCTAATCAAGACTAACACCAGTTCGCCCGATTGAGCGTTGGTGATTCTGTCGGCGATTAGCCGGGCGCCTTGCAGTCCCGCTTCGTCGGGAATCGGGTGGCCGGCGCCGATGACTTTAAAGCCGGTTGCCTGAGCGGCATTCTCGTAATTGGTAACGATGATGCCGTCGCCGGGTAATAGCGATTCCGGAATGATGTCTCGGGCGGCTTTTGCCATGTTGCACGCGGCTTTGCCGAACGCAATCAAATGAATTTTCGGCCAATGTCCCGTGCGTTTCGGCGCATTGTCGTCCGGCGATAGGGCTATTTCAAGTCGAAGCCCGTCCGAGGATAGGCTGCGTTGAACCGCAAGGTACGGATCGGCGGCATCGATGCCGGCTTGGAATAGTCCTGCGGCCTGTTCTCTGAGCGCTTTTTGAATGGCGGGTCGGCTCATGTGTTTCAGCGGTGCAAGGGGCGTTTAAGCCATTTCCTTGGCGAATGCGAAAATTTGTTCGGCATCGAGTACTTGCGTATTAGTTTCGAACAGTTTGGCGATGCAGGCACGGTGTAAAGCGAGTTTGAATGCGCCGAAACCGATGGCTCCCCAGACGATTTTGCCGTGGCGTTCGTTGCCTTTATCCATCATATCGATGCCGCCGATACCGATCGGGGGCGTGGCATTCGCATCGGCCAATAATTCGAGTCGATCATTATTTTGCCAATGTTCGGCTTTGAGTAATTCGACGCCTGCCGCGCCTGCCGCAAATACGATTTGAGCGTTTTCAATTGCCCTGCCGCGTGCGTCTTGATCGACAGCTTCGATAGGTGTCAGTTCGACGCCGAAGCGTTCGCGCATCGTTAGACAGGCGTGTTCCGCTCGTATCATTTCCCTAGAAGTTAACGAGACTTCGCAGCCCTCTTGAGCCAGCATGACCGCGACGCGTTGACCGACCGGGCCGGTGCCAGCCAAAACAACCGCTTTTTTGCCGCTTAGTTCACTGGTTGAAGCCAGTTTCGCGACGCCGGCGGCAGCAGTAGTATTGCTGCCGTTGCTATCGAGCATGATCGAGACTTGAAAGCCGGGAAAAAAATGTTTTTGTACGGCCGAGAATAATTGTTGACCGGCCAGCATGTCGCTGCCGCCGACAAAAATAGCGGTATTTTTTTTGTCTTTCGGTGCTCGGGTAAAGATCGTGCCTTCGACCAAGGGTGCGATAGTGTCGGGTGTTAATCCGCCATGTCCGATGACATGGTCGGCGCCGCCGTCATACGCGACAATCGTATCGAAAGCTGAAGGACGCGGATCGGTGTCGAATTGGAATAACAGTTTTTTCATGGGTCACGTAAGATCGATAGTGGCGATAGCGATTAGCGTATAGAAAACGGGGCAGTATACCTTATTTAGCTATACGCTGTCTCTCCATTGCTCTGGGCCGATTTCTACAGGCTTGCAGGGGGGGGCGGTTATTCGTTATCATTCGGGACAACCTGTACGCATCATCGGTATTTCGCTTAAGTGTGTACAATGTATTGATAGATTATTCCGGTTTCGACGGCCCTCCGAAGGAGCCGATACTTTGATTGCCTAGGCAAGATCGGTATGCATTGCCAGGCTGGAGCGGTTGGAACGAGAAAGTTAGGAAAAGCGGGTTTAGATACTGCCCATCAATCATTACAGGCGAACGATTCGGATTAAAAGCATGCTATTTTCGCTGTGTTTCAAAGGCTTGCCATTTGAACTCCGCATTCAGACAATAATAAATAATTAGGAAAACAAATGAAAACGCCAGTTAAAATTGCCGTTACAGGTGCCGCGGGACAGATCAGTTATTCCTTATTGTTTCGCTTGGCTAGCGGAGAATTATTAGGCCCCGATCAGCCAATGATTTTTCATTTGTTGGAAACGCCGCAGGCATTAGCATTAGGCGCATTGAATGGCGTGGTAATGGAACTTAACGATTGCGCCTATCCGTTGCTGCATAAAATTGTCGCGACCGATGATCCCGAAGTCGCTTTCAAAGATGTCGATTACGCATTTCTGATCGGCGCGAGTCCGCGTAAGCCGGGGATGGAACGTAAGGATTTGTTGGCAATCAATGCCCAGATTTTTTCTGTGCAGGGTCAAGCCCTTAGTAAGGTTGCCAGCAGGGATGTTAAGGTATTGGTTACCGGCAATCCTGCCAATACTAATGCTTTGATCGCCATCAGTAATGCACCGGATTTAAGGCCGGAGAATTTTTCGGCAATGATGATGCTCGATCATAAGCGTGCGACTTTTCAGCTTGCCGATAAATGTGGGGTACTGTCCAACGACATCAAAAATATTATCATTTGGGGTAATCATTCGGCAGGGCAGTATCCGGATCTCCATCATGCCAAAGTCAAAGGGCAGGATGCTTTGTCGTTGGTTGAGTGGGATTGGTTTGTCGACAAATTTATTCCAACCGTACAGCAGCGCGGAGCCGTGGTCATACAAGCGGTTGGCCGATCCAGTGCGGCTTCTGCGGCCAATGCCGCGTTAAATTTGATGCGCAACTGGGTTTTTGGGACCGACGAAGGTAATTGGATCAGCATGGCTGTTCCATCGGACGGCAGTTACGGAATTGAAAAGGATTTGGTTTATTCGTTTCCAGTTGAGATCAAAAACGGAGAAATCAGTATCGTCCAGGGTTTGGAGATTAGTGATTTCAGCCGGGAAAAAATGCGCAAGTCCGAAGCCGAGTTGAAAGAAGAGCGCGAAGCGGTAAAGCATTTGCTCTAAGGACGGGTGCTTATTTATCGATATACGCGGAACTAAAAAACGAGGCTAATAAAGGTTGTTACAGATGGTAGCTTTTCTGGTTCTCACGGTCTTCCGCTCATCGTTATACATAAGTCAAAAATTACCCTTTTGCAATCTTAGCCAATGAGACCTCGATGCCATTTATTGTCACTTAGGAACGAGCATGAAATAACTTAGACAACTGTTGGAAGGGGGTTCGGTGGCTCGATTGGCAGGTGTCGGCGGCAGGGCAGATTTTTGCTCCTGCAAAATCTGCATTCATGCCATCCTTGGCAATCAGATTCCGCCGTCAAGCCTACACGGACGTATACACGGCGTCCTGTCAAGCGAGTCACCGAACCTCCGCAAAGCCTACTACTTGTAGAAGTTATTTTGTGCATATTCCTTAACACTCGCGGATCTGCCTCACATAACGCTAGGTGATCAGCGTACCCTACAATTTATGTATACCTTTCGCACTTCAAATTTCGGCGATACTTAAGGAGGCGCCGGGGTGATCGGTAAAGGCTTTGCCAGCATGGATGCTGGCATAGAGCCTACATGGACGTATTTACGGCGTTCTTTGACGATCACCCCGGTGCCGAATTTTGATCCACGATGGGTATATATTTATCGTAGAGTGTAGGGTGCGCATCGCGCACCTGGTCGGGACCTCTTGTCGGTTCGGCACGGTGGAAAGGTGCGCTATGCGCACCCTACGATGTCTTGGCTGGACGGAGTTTGTAACCCCATCCTGCGAGATTATCCGATGCGCGGCGAGGGGGGGCTGAATATCGCCAGCCTTTAGCCATAGCCGGGTTAGGCTACTCTGTCTTCAGGTTCGCGTCCTTCGAAAAACGCGGCCAAATTAGCTAGCACTTTTTCTCCCATCGCGGTGCGAGTACTAAGCGTTGCGCTACCTAGGTGCGGCAACAGCGTGGCGTTTTCAAGCGTCAAAAATTCGGGGTCGATATTCGGCTCTCCTTCATAGACATCCAGACCGGCGCCGGCAATTCTCTTATCTCGTAATGCGTCGATTAAAGCCTTGCTATCGACGACATCGCCGCGCGCGGTGTTGATCAAATGAGCGTTCGGTTTCATCAAGCGAATCATCTTGTCGTCGATCAGGTGGCGGGTGTCGGGCCCGCCCGGGCAATGCAGCGAGATATAATCGGCGCGTCTCATGACGTCCTCGACTGAATCGCACCGTGTCGCTTGGAGTTCTTCGATCACGGATGGGTCCGGTGCGCTCGGATTGAAAAAAACGATTTTCATGCCGAAACCGTGATGGGCTTTGCGTGCGGTTGCGATTGCGATGCGGCCGAAGCCGATCAATCCTAACGTCGCGCCGGTCACGTCGCTGCTCAACATGTGCGTCGGACACCAACCATGCCATTTTCCGGCGCGGACGAGACGGTCGCCCTCCGCGCCTCGCCGTGCGGACATCAGCAATAAAGTCATTGCGATATCGGCGGTGCTCTGTGTCAACACGCCCGGTGTATTTGTGACGACGAGACCGTTCTCTTTCGCAGCTGCGATATCGATATGGTTGTATCCGACTCCGAAATTGCCGAGAATTTTGCAGCGTTTGTTAGACGCATTTAGTACCTCGGCAGGTAGTGAATCGCAAACCGAAGGGCACACTGCGTCGTAGTTTTGTAAAGCCGATTTCAATTCTTCGGATGTCAAGGGTAGATCGTCTTCGTTGAGCGAGACGTCGTACAATTGCTTGAGTTTGGTTTCGACCGAGGCGGGCCATTTACGGGTAATTAAAACTTTGGGTTTGTTCATCGGTTTGTTTCTATTGGGGTTGGTGTAGCACTGACTGCCATTAAGGATTTGGTCATAAATAACTTTCCTATTTTATGGAGAGTTCGGTTGCTCGATTGGCAGGTGTCGGCGGCAGGTAGCCGCCGTCAAGCCTAAACGGATGTATTCACGGCGCCCTGTCAAGCGAGTAATCGAATCCTCGACAAAGCTCATGGCTTCAGGAAGTTATTTATCGCGAAATCCTAAGTTAAGGGGAGCCCGTTATTCCGCCATGGACTGGCGGGATCCAGTGCCATGGATGGCAAGCTTTTGAGGCACATTATAGCCTTTGACAGGGCTTCTCGGGACGGGGGTTTGCAACCCTGTTCTAAACGTTTCGACCGTGGCCAAAGCAAGGCGTGTAATTGGGGCAAACCAAAACGTTGGGGATGGGTTAAATAACCCGTCCCGCGAAGGCCTATTCATGAAATCCGATTATACTTCGCGTTCACGATCTTACCGAGGTTTTTTGAAAGGCTATGTTATATGTTCGCGTTAATATACTCATCGCAGATCAAAATTCGGCGCCGGGGTGCCCGTCAAAGGACGCCGTGAATACGTCCATGTAGGCTCTATGCCAGCTCCATGCTGGCAAAGCCTTTGTCGCGCACCCCGGTGCCTCCTTAGTCACCTGCCGAATTTTGAAGTACGAAAGGTATAGTTGAAAATATAAAAACTACGCCGATGCCGGAATGACTTGATCCACGTTCCCATCGCTCCAGCGTAGGAATACATTACCGGAAAAATCGCCTCTGTTACCAGCATTCCGCCACCGATCCGGTTCCCGTAATGCCCCGCGCCCCCGTATGCGCAAGCGTTAAGGTTCCGCAGCGGGGATCGTTTTGTGCGCCGGTCGGCACTGCTTGTACCGTAAAAGTAGCTGCCGCAGCAGCGCTAATGGTTATCGTGTAAAAAGTCGCGGTCTGACCGGGAATGCTATAAATCCTGGGAGCACCGGTATTTGCCGGGGTTGCATCAGTGCCGGCAGCGCCTACATAACTATTCGTTTCGGTAAAATGCCGTTCCATCGCATTCGCCAATCCCATCAACGCGCCTTTGGCATCGGCGCGGCGCGATTTTCTAATACTATCTTGATAGGAAGGGTAAGCGATACCGGCGAGAATCCCCACTACGGCAACGGCTATCATTAGTTCTATCAGCGTAAAACCCCTTTCAGCTTTCATTGTATTGTATTGCTCCGTTGTCTCGGTAACTGTCAACGTAATTGACGCCAGGATTGTCTTCCGGCGCCGCCTTCGACCGACTCCAAGGTCGTTTCCATTTCACCGGTCGAGCCGCTGGTATATTTATACTCGACTTCGCCGGCGCCCACGACCCCGGGTGTTTTAATGATACCGACTTTGGATTTTTTACCGGATACGGCCATCGGAGAGTCGTCTTCGTCGATTAAATTGTCATCATTGGTATCGATGACGCCTGCGAGCATATCGCTCTCATCGATGGTGTCGCTACCGGTCAAATCGAACGGCGTGCTAACTAAACGATTACCGGTTAAGGCGTCCAGTTCCATTAACCAGCTAGTTCCGCCATAACCGCACGGTTCAGGGTCTGGTATCAAGGTAACGAATATGATTCGTCCGCCGCGCAACAAAGCCTGACTGATCACGCGCTCGCCATCGGGAGACACGGCAGGAAATACGAGATCCATGTACCAGCCCTGCTTCGAGCCAAGATAATTAATCATGCTTATCCCGTTGCAGTTGGTATTGTCGATAGCCAAAAGCGGGTCGACGCAGTGAGAGGTTACTCTGATATCGAAATCGCCGAATACGTCCTCGGCAATGATCGATTGCTGTACTAAATCGTTGGCGCGAGTAATGCCCGGATCGCCGGTGCTGCAAGTTATATTGCTGCCGGCAAGTTTTACGCATTCGTCTTGAATTCCGTAAAAGGTCTGCGGCTGCGGGTCGATGGCCGAATTGTCTCCGGTTTCAAAATACTTACCGCTACCGAAATAGACCATGACCCCGCTAGATGGATGTTTGCCGGCTTGTGGTTTTGCGGTAATCGCTTGTCTGACGCCATTGCTGTCTCTGGCAACGAACAACGGTTTGGGTGTGTTGCCTTGTTTAAAACCGAAATCCCATTGTCCTGTATTGCTGCTGCTGACATCGAATTTCCACAGGTTGCCGTGTAAGTCGCCCGCATAAATCGCATCGACAATGCGGTCGCCGTTGGCATCGATAGCGATGGGTGTCGATAGGCCGTTTGGGTTGCCGGCACTGCCGACGCCTGTGTTCAATGATTTGATGAGTGCGCCGGTTTCGAGATCGACGATGTACAACACCGCTTGATGGCTCGCGCTATTGTAGCCGTTGCCGAATACGGCGGCGAACTTGCCGTTGGCCATGCGGACGATTGACGCTTGCCCTAAGGTAAATCCGAGATAATCGGCAAACCCGAAGCGTGGATTGCTGCCGGTCAAGACATTGGTTAAATCCGTTGCGTTCGGTGCGGTTGTCGTATTGATTTCCCACATGACCCGTTGCGGTAAAAAACTGTTTTCCGCTGTGGCATAACTACTGTCGCCCGGGTCGAGGAATGTCGCGTCCAGTGCAAAAATGCCCTTACCGCCGGCGCCTAAAGTGCCGATCAGAACGGTACGCCACTCCTTGTTATTATCGCCGTTGGCATCGATATAAGCGTCGCCGGCAACCGGCGAGCCGTCGACAAAATATTGATGGCTATAATTCGGATCGGTAAGCGAGGCGAGTTTGGGCAGAACCGCATGGGGGACATAGGCGAATACCTCGGTACCCGCACCGGTGCCGGTGATAGTGGCATTGAAAACATGCAGCATGCCGCCGTTGCCGCCGATGGCGACCAGCGGCGTTCTGGCTTTGTATGCGGCGCTATTCCGATAATTCGAATAAGCACTGCCCTCCGTTCCGGGCAGCAAATGGTAACCGAAATTGATATCGCCGATAAACCAAGGATCGGAGTTGACTAAGTCGCCCATCAGGCGATTGGTGCCGATACGGTTGCGAAAAGTGCCTCCGTTCTGAAGTTCGTTGGTTTGAATGCCGCGTACATAGTTCAATTGCGCTTCGGTCAATAGCGCTTGTTGGGCGGCATTGAGATTGTTATGAAAAAAATTGATCCCTTTAAAGGGCGTTGCAGTCGGGTTGTAACCGAAAATCGAGCGTCCGATCGAGCCCTGAGTCGTCACATTTTGACCGGCATCCCAGGCGGGTGTTGCCGCCAGGCTGCCGTCGGCGTTGATCGCGTAAGCCAAAAACTGACCGGTCCAATCGCGGCTGTCGAACTTAGCTTGATAAACGACGGTATTGGTATCCAGGCGGGTCGAGTTGGTCGCGACAGAAGCGGACGAGCCTTCGGTGCGTCCTACGATCGCGCGTAATGTATTACTCAGTTCATTGGCAAAGGTATTCGGATCGGCTGCGCTGAAGAAACCGCCGCGGCTGTTGATTGCGGCATGAAGCAGATCGTCGACGTTTTCTGTAGTACCCGATGTCGAAGGCGCCGGCCAATTGATCGTTGCGCCGGTATTGATGGCATCAAAAGCATCGCTGGCACTAATCGTTCCTTCTACACCGAAACCCACGCCAAAAGTTACCATGTGCTGCCAAAATGCTGGATTTATCGCTGAAGTAGGTACTAGATTAGGTATATTCGTCCGTAAATCGTTTTTCCAATAATACATTGCAACATCGGCTAAAGTATTACTGCGATTGTCCGTGAACGGAGATACGGCCGAATAAGTAAAGGTATTCCCATCCGGGCCTGAAATTGTCGGGCCATTAGTCCCGTCATTATTCGACCGTGCGGCGGCTGTTCCTGCTTGCGCATCGTTCCAATAGCCGTCTGTCATTAGAATGGTATAGCTATGCCGGCATTCTAAATGAGTAGTCGAATCGTTTTGACCGGGGTTAGCGCCCCAAGGTCCGCGATTATCGCTACGGCTATAATATTGACCTGCCGAGTCGAGCGCTCTTCTTAAAGGGGTAGCGGAATCCGGGATATCGAGGGTGTATAGATCCGTAAAGAATTGTTCGCGATCGCTGCCGGTAAAAGGCCGGACGCCGCGAATAATGGTATTCGTGCTAACATTATCGATGCTGCTCGAGCTTTTATTGATGGCTCCGAAACCGACACGCATGGCTTCGCCCTGTTGGGCAAAGGCTTTGCCGATACCTGCTCGGGCTGCAAGAACTCTCGAACGGTGATATGTATACCAATTGGCGAAATTCTGAATTTCTTGAGCATAAGAACAAATACCTCCTGTACAGTCGGTTCTATTTTCGCGGCCATGTCCGCTGTACTCGGATGTGGCGGCTTTGATTTCGAAAGGTCCGTCAAAATTAGCCAAATTCCAAGCATCGCCTCCGTTATACCAAAAATAGGTAGCCGGATAGAATGTTTTATTGCTTGTTTGTGTCGAGCATTGCCCCGAAGAGGGCCCGGTACAAGTTCGCCAACGATTTAGCGACGAATTGACCGGTCCGCCCGTGTCCGTATTTGTGTTATCAACGGTAAGATTTCGGTAGCCTCGGGCGGTATTCTCGGGATTATGATAAGCCGCTTCGGGGTTGGCTGGTGGATAAAGAGAATTATCCGCTTTAATCCAAGGCGAGTAAGTCACTGCGGGATCGTAATACGTTTTATTGATTTGCGGAGAACGCGCCCGTGCATTAAATACATGGTTGTCGACAGTTGCGACATTACTGTTGTAGTCTCCCGAACCGTATACGTTAGCGACGCGCGGATAAACCCATCGCGTGTTTTCAGTGAACGAACCGAATCGAAACTCTTCATCCGGCGTCACCTCATAATGCATCGACCCCGAATCGTCGATGATGAACATAATATTCGGGTCGACACTAGGCGTTAGAAATAACGGCGTTTGCGCAAGGTCCAAATCCGCTCGGGTAGGCAGCGACAAAAGCACGCCGACTGAAAGCCCCAATGCCCAATACAACAAAGAATTTTTGTCAATACCAATCGAAATGTTCATGATGCTTTTCCCTGCCTTGTAAAGACAAGACCTGTCTAAATAAAAATTTCGTAGGTACGCATCGCGTACCATTTCCCGGGGGTTGCGAGTTATCGCCCCAAAAAGATACGCGATGCGTACCTTACAGAATATCAATAGCCCCATGGCCTATAGCATGCAAATCCACGTTCCCCTATACCGGCTTTCTGCTAACGGCTTACCGTTAACCGCTAACCAAACTTTCAACGTTTGTAAGTCGATTGTAAAACGACGACCGCCGTTTCCGTTCCGCCGACGCCGCGCGCAGTGATGCGGTACATTTCGCTTTGCCCGTATTCCCCGGCATCCAGGCTTGTGCCGCTTTCGACTTCCGCCATGCGCTGTATCACATAACGGGGCGCGGCGGCCACTTGACCGATCGTGCCTGAAAATTCCGTCGTATTGTTAGTCCAATCGTCATACGCGCCGGGAGGAGCGCCGTCTTGCGCATACAGGCCGTTATCGCCGGTGCTGGTGAAGTCGGGTAGCGCTGCCTGCGTCAAGAGGTTTTCGCCGGCCCTCAGTGCGGATTCGGCGGCCTGAAATGCAAGATTGCGGTTGCGCATGTTGCCGGCCATGCGTTCCTCGAGGCTGGTGACTTGCATCGAAGTGGTGGCGGCTAGTGTTAGTAGCAATAGCATTATAAGGCTAGTGATTAGTACCGAGCCGGTTTGCCGTGCTAACGAATGGGGGTGTTTCATAAGTTAGATACTCGTCAAGGTAAGCGATTGCGGACTGCGATAGTGGTCGTGAAAACCTGCCGCACTCGCCGGTCTGCCGGCGTGACGGTGGCGCCGTTGAAGGTGTAGGTCTGTGGCCGCGAAGTTATGTTGTCGTTAAGGCTCCGGGCCAGCAGGCTAGCTCGTGCGCTTACGACATTCGCCCAATTGCCGACATTATTGGCTGTCACATAGCGGTTCGCGACTCTGTCTTGAGTCGTATCCTCGCCGTAGAGTATTTGCATGTTTTCGATGCCGTCGATCATTTCAATGGGATTGACTCCGGTTTGTACGGCTCGGCTGTTGTCCAAACGCCATAGCGCGGGCTGTCCCCCTGCGCCGCTTCGAAGAAAGTAGGTATAAGAGTTGAATCGAAAGACTTCGGCGCCTTCGTCGTAAATCTTGCTTAGTTTATTGTCGGTATTTTGATTGTTGGCATGCGCCAAGTTTTGCTTTCCTGCCGAGGAAGAGGCGCTGGTCGCGATAAAGATATCCGCGGCGGAACAGTCGGAAACCATGACGATATCATACTGATTAAAATCGCAAGTATTGCCGGCATTGATATGAATTTGGGCCGTGGAAGCTTTTTCCGGCAATGCGCCCCCGCAGGTACCGCCGAAAGTAATCGTTATGGCGTCGGACCCTGCGATGCAGGCGTTGGCATTGCCGCAGGCGCTCGAATTCCAATTGTTGGCAATGTTGTCGTTGCCGCTGATCGTTATCATGGTTCCCAAGGCTAAGCTGGCAGGGGCGGGGTTCGGATTCGGGCTTTTAGGGTCGATAATTACGTTCGGAGAAACGACTGTACAGCCTTGATATCCCGCCATACGTAAATCGTGATTGAGCGTGTCAAGCGCAAAACGCGCGTTTTCCTGCATCCTCGACAGGCCTTCCTGCATGCGATAGGTTTGTTTGGTGTTGGTAAATATTTGCAAGACGCCGCCTAGCAAAAACGCGCCGATCAATAGCGAAATCATGATTTCGACTAGGGTCATGCCTGATTGGCGGTAAATGAGTGGTGCGGGTTGCTTTCGCTGTGTTGACAGCATTTTCGACGTCGGATGCTTGGGCGATCGGTCTCGGTCGGTCATCGTAGCGCCCCTAATGAACGAGCATGAAATAACTTAGACAACTGTTGGAAGGGGGTGGTGGTTCGATTGACAGGTGTCGGCGGCAGGGCAGATTTTTGCTACTGCAAAATCTGTCCCGCTGCCGACATCCTCGCCAAGCATACCCCACACCCTTTTGATCTCCAAATTGGGAATTGCTGCCGAACCACCACAAAGCCTACTATTAGTAGAAGTTATTTTGTGTCTATTCCTAAGTAACATAAATCAAGGCCTGAATGTCATGACAAAACGAACGATTCGGTCGGCTTCCTGCTCCGCTTCGCGGCGATCGGTCCACCATATTTTGACGGCATAGGCTTCGCCATTGCCGTCGCAAGCCGGAGACGCCGGCGTTCCGTCATCGGAAGTACTGTCGATGCAGACCCAGCCGCTGCCGCCCGGTAGCTGCCCTGCTATCGCCGTATTCCATCGCGCCAAATCGTAACCGGCCATTTGCGCGGGGGTGCATGAATTGAGTTCGCAATCGGCCGGGTTGTTGGGCGCCCCTTGGTTGTTATAGTTGCCGTTCGACAAGCCCGTGCCGTTAACGCGCATTCGGTCGGCCATGTCGTATGCAAGCTGGGTGGCTTGACTGCGGAAAAAGGCGCTTTGATTGTTTTTGAGACTGGCGGCTTGCATGCCGGCAAGCCCTAACAAGCCGATCGCTAAAACGATCATTGAAACCAGGACTTCAATCAAGGTGAAGCCCGAGACATTGTTTGATTTCGGATTGGCGGTAATCAATTTCAGGACGTTCATGGGCAGGCGATCTCTTGTTGCGTTAATAGTCTTCCCGCATTATTAAGCGCTATATTGACGCCGATGTTGCCTGTGCGGTCGTCGCACACTTTAATATTGCCCGATTGGTGGTTACCGTTAGTTAATCTACTTTGTCCGGAAGCAACGAAAGAAATGTAGTTCGCAATATTTAGGGAGCCCGTCATCGTAATATTGGTGAGCGGGTTTTCCTGAATTCTCAATAAGGTTTCAGTATTGCTATCGAAGGTGGCGTTATTATTCGGATCTGTAAAGATTATCCAGCCAATCGACCAGTTAACGGAATTGCTTGTCGTGCATGAAGGCGGCGTAGCGTTGGGGTTTTGGCTTTTGCATGCGGTAACTCTGATCCCGCGTTTTATGGCTTCGCTACGAGCAAAATTGAGCGAGGCAACCAGTTCATTGGTCCGGGTCGTTAATCGATCATTCCGGATGACAGTGTTAAAACTCGGCACGGCCAGGGTCAAAACGATTGCGCCGATGGCAATCGTCATCATTAACTCGATAAGGGTAAACCCATAATGGATTTTTGAATATTTCGGCATGGGTTTAGCCATAGAAATGAAAATTGCCTGCTTAGTATGGATATGACCGTAGCACAAATTGCATAAGGCTTATGAGAGCTTGTTAAAAAAATGCTAACTATTATTTTTTGTCTCTTGGATTCGGCTCAAAAGTGCAATCGTCGAATTCATGCCGGCAATTCCCAATTTGGAGATCAAAAAGGGTGTGGGGTGTGTTTGGCGAGGATGTCGGCAGCGGGACAGGTTTTTGCTCCTCGGCAATTGCTCCTGCATTGCCCTAATACACGCCATCCTTGGCGCTTAGCTGCCGCCAAGCCCCCATGGATGGGTTTACGGCGTTCCTCGACGGCATACCCCGCACCCTAAAATCGGCGAAACTGCTCAAACTGGGAATTGCTGAATTCATGCGGACTTGTGCTCTGGATGTTGAAGTATTCAAATATAGAACATCAGGGCGCGCAATACATATTTTTTATGAACGTGCGCAGTTTTAAGTGGGGCGCTAACTCGAAGGTCCATTCCGCACCGTCTGTGAAGATCGACGATTTACCGGTATGAACGACGTTGATTAGGTTTTTGATGCGTTATTAACGCAAAAGGGCATCCCGAAGTTAATCGGAATGCCTTTTGGTTTAGCCGGATTAGCGTATTCTAACTATGCGGTAGTGCGATAATATTCGATCGCTGCCGCAACGCCGCTACCGGCTTTGATATCGAAGCCGTTATCGAGTAGGGCCATTTCGACGCCGGCGATGGCGCCTAGCATCGAGACGTCGTTCATGTCGCCGACATGACCGATGCGGAACACTTTGCCGGCCACTTCGTTCAAGCCTGCACCCAGAGAAATATTGTATTTACTATAAGCTGTGGCGATCACATCGCGAGCGTCTTTGCCGGCCGGAACGACGACCGCCGAAACGGTATTCGACTCGAAACCGGGCTTCGCACACAGTTCCAGGCCCCATGCGGCAATCGCTTTACGCGTGCCTTCGGCCAGTCGGTAATGGCGTGCGTATACGTTTTCCAAGCCTTCGGCAAGCAGTAAATCCAGCGCTTTGCGTAGGCCGTACAGCATCGGTATCGATGGCGTGTATGGCGTGTAGCCGTCTTTATTGCTGGCTAGTTGGTCTTTCAGGTCGAGAAAGGCGCGTCTGCTTTGTGCGGTATCGCAAGCGGCTATCGCTTTTTGGCTGAATGCGACTAGGGCAGCGCCGGCGGGCAGCATGAAGCCTTTTTGCGAGCCGCTGATCGCGCCGTCGACGCCCCATTCGTCCATGCGGAAATCGATACTGGCGATCGAGCTGACGCCGTCGACGAACAATAAGGCAGGGTGTCCTGCGGCATCCATGGCTTTGCGAACGCCGCCAATGTCGCTGGTGACGCCGGTCGCGGTTTCGTTGTGCGTGGCTAGAATGGCTTTGATTTCATGTTGGCCGTCTTCTTTTAGGCGCGCTTCGAGATCGTCAAGCGGAATGCCTTCGCCCCAAGGTCTTTCGATGACAATGACTTCAAAGCCCAGGCGTTTAGCCATTGCAGCCCAGAGATGGCTGAATTGACCGAAGCGGTAAATCAGGACTTTATCGCCAGGGCTCAAGGTGTTGGTCAGAGCGATTTCCCATCCGGCGGTTCCGGTTGCCGGAAAAATGAAGCTATGACCGGTTTCGGTTTTGAAGACTTTTTTTAGGTCTTCGAGCAAGGGTTTGAACAGCTCTGGGAAGATCGGCGAACGATGGTCTTCGCTGGGGACATGCATCGCGCTGAGAACTTCGTCGGGAATGTTTGTTGGACCTGGAACATACAAATGATTACGGCCTGCCATTGTTTATTGCCTCATTTAAGAATGAATGGTGAAAAAAATTGAACGGTGTAGAAAGCGAGTTGATTCGTTTCGGGTGGAGTTGTTCCGGGAACTGCCGGCATTGCATTCGAGCAATGCAAATTTGCCCATTTTCGCTACGGCAATTGCATTAGCTAAGGATTTCGTAATAAATAACGTACTGGAACTATGAGCTTTGTTGAGGGTTCGTTAGCTCGCTTGGCAGGACGCCGTGAATAAGTCCTTGTAGGCTTGACGGCGGCTTTCCCTGTCGCCGACACCTGCCAATCGAGCTACCGAACCCTCCCTAAAAAATAAGGAAGTTATTTACGACCAAATCCTAAAGAACGATGGATGAGTATTTCGATACCGATTCGTTGCCCGAAAAACGAATGTTAAAGCCGCCAATATTGCCATATTTGCAGTTAATCGGCAAGCACAGGTTGTTGGATGCAGCGGGCCGCACGGGCGAGTTGAGAAAGTTAAAATTGACAATATCGTTGCCAAAAGTACAATGTCCGATTTATTTTGCGCCCGGTTCGGGGCAAATTTAACCGAATCGAGGGTGACTTTGCCCGGCAAAAAATTCACATATTGAAATAGGAAGACACAATGAGCCACACCTTGTATGAAGCGTCCGTGCAACGCGTTCAGCGCTGCGAGCTTGCTGTTCCTGGGTCGAATCCCGGTATGTTCGAGAAAGCGTTGAAGAGCGGTGCGGATTTCATATTTTTGGATCTTGAGGACGCCGTGGCGCCTGACGATAAACTGCAAGCCCGCAAAAATGTCATTCAAGCGATTAACGATTTGGATTGGAAAGGACACGGCATCACAATTTCGGTGCGCATCAACGGCTTGGATACGCAATACATGGTCCGCGATGTCGTCGATCTAGTTGAGCAAGCCGGTCATAAACTCGACACGATTCTGATCCCTAAAGTTGGCGTTTATGCCGATGTCTACATGGTCGAGGCGATGGTTAATCAACTCGAAATGCAACAAGGCTTGAATAACCGCATCGGCATCGAAGCGCTGATCGAAACCGCTTTAGGTATGGCTAACGTCGAAGACATCGCCCGTAACGGCGCATCGGGCCGTTTGGAAGCGTTGCATTTCGGTGTTGCCGATTATGCGGCCAGCAACCGGGCAAGAACGACCAATATCGGCGGTTTGAATCCCGATTATCCGGGCGATCAGTGGCATGCCGCAATCAGCCGTATGACGGTCGCGTGTCGCGCCTTTGGTCTCCGTCCGATCGACGGGCCGTTCGGCGATATCAATGATAAGGATGGTTATAAAGCCGCGGCAAGGCGCGCTGCCGCATTGGGATGCGAAGGCAAGTGGGCGATTCATCCGTCTCAAATCGAATTGGCTAACGAAATTTTTACGCCGCCGCCGGCTGAAATCGAAAAGGCCAAGCGTATTTTGGCCGCCTTGAAAGAAGCCGCCGCGCAAGGCAAGGGCGCCGCCGCGCTGGACGGGCGCCTGATCGATGCCGCGTCCGAAAAGATGGCCAATAATGTCGTCAAGGCCGCCGAAGCAATTGCCGCAAAAGGCCAATAATCGATTGGAGTAGGCCCGCGCCGATTTTCGGCGCGGGCCTTTCTTTACTTTTTTAAATAGAAAGAGGTTGTGCTGTGGATATCCATGAGTATCAGGCAAAAGAAATTTTAACGGAATACGGCGTCAAGATCGCCGATGGCGGCCTGGCTTACAGCCCGGAAGATGCCGTGCAGCGTGCGCGGGAAATCGGCGGCAGTATTTGGGCGGTTAAGGCGCAGATTCATTCCGGCGCGCGCGGTAAAGCCGGCGGAATTAAACTGTGCCGGTCGTATGACGATGTCGCGAAAGCCGCCGAGGAGTTGTTGGGCAAACGGCTCGTGACCCACCAAACCGGCCCTGCCGGAAAAGTCTGCGGAAGGCTCTATGTCGAAGCCGGCACCGACATCGCGAAGGAGTTGTACTTTTGTCTACTCGTCGACCGCAGCTCGGAGCGTATCGTGATGGTCGGCTCGGCTCAAGGCGGTATGGATATCGAGGAGTTAGCGCAGACTAATCCCGAAGCAATTACCAAAATCTACATCGAACCTTCGGTCGGCTTGCAGGATTTTCAAGCGCGAGCAATGGCTTTTGCATTGGGCTTGCCGGTGTCGATGATCAATACCGCCGTTAAAACGATTAACGGCTGCTACCGGGCGCTACGTGATAATGACGCGAACATGCTCGAAATCAATCCGTTAGTTGTGACCGGCAAAGAAGATTTGCTGGCCTTGGACTGTAAAATGGGTTTTGACGACAACGCCTTGTTTCGCCGTCACCGAATCGCCGAATTGCGAGATAAAACCCAAGAAGATCCGCGCGAAATGGCGGCTGCCGATCGCGGCCTGAGCTATGTCGGGCTGGATGGCGATATCGGCTGCATGATCAACGGCGCCGGTCTCGCGATGGCGACGATGGACATGATCAAATTAGCCGGCGGCGAGCCTGCGAATTTTCTCGATGTCGGGGGCGGAGCTTCGCCGGAGCGGACCGAGAAAGCCTTCCGTTTGGTGTTGGCCGATAAGAATGTGAAGGCGATGCTAGTCAATATTTTTGCCGGTATCAATCGCTGCGATTGGATCGCTGAAGGTGTCGTGCATGCGGTCAAGAAAATCGATATGAAGATTCCTTTGATCGTGCGTTTGTCCGGCACCAATGTAGAAGAAGGACGCCGGATCATCGCCGAGAGCGGCTTGCCGATCATTACCGCCGAAACCTTGGCGGAAGCGGCCGAGAAAGCCGTGCAAGCACGTAATGAAGTAGTGGCGAGAGAGGGCTGAGAGAAGCACATGGCAATTTTAATCAACGAAAATACACGCATTATCGTTCAAGGTTTTACCGGTAAGATCGGCTCGTTTCATGCTCAGGACATGATTAACTACGGCTCTAAAGTCGTCGGCGGCATTACTCCGGGCAAAGGCGGTCAATCGCATCTTGGCCTGCCGGTGTTCAATACGGTTAAGCAGGCAGTCGATCAAGTCGGTGCCGAAGCCAGCATCGTCTTCGTACCGCCGGCTTTCGCTGCCGATTCGATTATGGAAGCGGCCGATGCGGGTATCAAATATTGTGTCGCAATTACCGACGGTATACCGACTCAAGATATGATGAAGGTCAAAAACTTTCTGCGTCGTTTTTCTGAAGACGAGCGCATGATTCTGACCGGTCCTAACTGCGCAGGTACGATCAGTCCCGGACGTTCGATGCTGGGCATTATGCCGGGGCATATTTACATGCAGGGTAATGTCGGGATCGTAGGACGTTCTGGTACATTGGGCTATGAGGCGGCCGACCAATTAAAAAGGCTCGGCATCGGGGTGTCGACCTCCGTCGGCATCGGCGGAGATCCGATCAACGGTAGTTCGCATCGCGATATTCTCGAACATTTCGAGCGAGACCCGGAAACTAAAGTCGTCTTAATGATCGGTGAAATCGGCGGGCCGCAAGAAGTCGAAGCCGGCATGTTCGCAAAGGAACACATGACCAAGCCGTTGGTTTCCTATATCGCAGGCCTAACCGCTCCTGAAGGGCGTAGAATGGGTCATGCGGGTGCGATCATTTCGGCGGCAGGCGAAAGCGCGGCCGAAAAAGTCGCGATGTTAAAGGATTTGGGCGTTACAGTCGCGCCGACGCCTTCGGCGATGGGCGAGACGGTTGCCTCGGTTTTGGCCAAATTGGCATAAAGCTGGTGAACAGTAAACGGTGAATAGTAAGCGGTAAACGGAAAGCGGAGAGGGAGCGCTTGTGGGAGCGACGCCTTCGTCGCGATTATCGAAGCCGTCCCTGTTAGATGTCAGTCGGCATTTTTCGAAGTCGGGCCGTTGCGGCTTCGATATAACCATCGTAGATCAAAATTCGGCGCCGGGGTGACCGTCAAAGGACGCCGTGAATACGTCCCGTCCATGTAGGCAAAGCCTTTGCCGGTCACCCCGGCGCCTCTTTAAGCATCGCCGAAATTTGAAGTGCGAAAGGTATAATTGCTTTTCGGCAAGCTGCCGCTCATAACTCATAATGCCACAGCGGAGTCTTGATAGACTCCCTGTGGTTTTGTTTTTTACGAAGGATTAATCACGCGTCATGAAAAAATCGATGATATATGCCTTGGACTTCGACGGCGTTATTTGCGATAGCGCCCTCGAAACGGCGATAACCGGTTGGAAGGCCGCCGGACAGCTTTGGCCGGATATGACCGAGGACCGGCTTTCGAAGCAATTGATCGATCGTTTCCGACGGGTTCGGCCCGCGATTGAAACCGGCTACGAAGCGATTTTAGCGATGCGTTTGATCGATCGGGAAGAAGAGGATAATGCCGTTTTAAGCGGATTCGAACGGTATAAACAAAATCTGCTCGATGAAGCGGGTGTCGATGTCGAATTTCTGAAGAAACTATTCGGTGACACGCGCGATAATTGGATTGCGGCCGACTTGTCGAACTGGATTAGCGTGAATCCGTTATTTCCAAACGTTGCCGATAAGCTTAAGCAATTGAATGAATGGGCTACTTGGTATGTGGTGACGACGAAACAGGAACGCTTCGTCAGCCAAATCTTGAACGCTAATGAGATTGAGCTATCCGGCGGCAACATATTCGGCCTCGAAAGAAATAGAAGTAAGGCCGATACGTTAATTGAGATTTTGGAAGGCCATCCGAATGAGCAAATTTATTTTGTCGAGGATCGTTTGCCGGCGTTGTTGTCTGTGATGACTAGTCCAAAGCTTCAGTCGCTAAAGTTGCAATTGGCCGACTGGGGTTATAACACGGCACAGGATAGACAGGAAGCTGTGCGCAAGGGTATCGAGCTATTGTGTATCGAGGATTTTCTTAAGGACAAATAAGCATCACTATCTCGGTAAATATTCAGCCCCCTTCTTTTTAAAAGGGAGGAGGCAAAGTTCCAACTTGTTTTAATGCAAAGCGCTGAACAACATAAGCGACAACTTACTCCCTTTATACTCAAAAATTAGCTAACTTTATGAAGGTATGGGGTGTGGCTAGCGAGGATGTCGGCTGCAGGGGCAGATTTTGCTCCTGCAAAATCTGCATTTACGCCATCCTTGGCGCTTAGCTGCCGTTAAGCCCCTATGGATGGGTTCACGGCGGTCCTCGATAGACACATCCTAAGCCTTTTATTCTCAGACGGTTTTTTAATCTAAAAGGGAGTAGTGCCTATTCTATAGTGCGTTTATGGCTTTATTCGTCATATCGATATAGGTTGTTGATATCCATGTTGCATGGATGTGGTGCTACGCATTGCCATCCGTGGCCCTGGATTCCGCCAATCCCTGGCGGAATGACGCGTTCCTTCCTTAGGTTGGTGTTTATGGGGCTGAACAATTACCTAACTCGTGGTTTTGGTTTTAATTATAATTGTTGCTTTTTTGCAATGCCTTACAAAATTTGTTAGTTTGATAGGGCAGTTAATGTACTTCGAAGGACTCATTATGTCTTTTTGGTTATCGATCGAAGTATGAGTTTTTAAAATAAATGAAACTTTATTTTCATTTGAGGAGAATTTAATCGTTATGCGTATTTACCCTTTCGCCCTTGCTTTTATGATGTACATGACTACGGCTGTTGCCGAACAAGAAGCATCGGTCCTAGCCGCAAATATGAATAACTATTCCGTTTACGGTCATATTGAGGAAGTCGCGTTGATACCAGGCGACATTGAAATCAAGGCGCGCCTCGATACCGGTGCGTCGAGAAGTTCCTTGAACGCTCAAGAGATCGAATTGATTGAATCGGACGAGCAAACAATGGTGAGTTTTATATTCGATGATCGTAACGGTAATCAATATCCGATGACGCTGCCATTGGTCGAAACGATCGGGATCAAACAGGCTAGCGGCAGACAAGAGCGCTATGTCGTCGAAATCGGCTTGTGCGTCGGTGAGCATTATGAAAAAAATCTGTTTACGCTGGCCGACCGCAGCAGAATGACTTATCCCGTATTGGTAGGGCGCAATTTTCTAAAGAATTCCGTATTGGTTAGCTCGAAACATAAAATGACCGCGAAGCCGAGTTGCGAAATTGACGCTTAATCGTAACGGTTGAGCTTTGGGCTCTATACCTTTCGCAATTCAAATTTCGGCAGTGCCTGAGGAGGCGCCGGGGTGCTCGGCAAAGGCTTTGCCAGCATGGAGCTGGCATAGAGCCTACAGGGACGTATTCACGGCGTCCTTTGACGTGCACCCCGGTGCCGAATTTTGATCTACGATGGGTATAATTAGGTATCTTCGATGAAACTTTGGATAATCGCATTAAGTTATTTACTGGCATCCTGTAAACCCATTTCGGATACTATTGCTAAGGAACCTTATTTGTTTCAGTCCGACGATGTCGAATTGGAGGCCGTTGCGATTTACCAAGGCAAGGATGCAATCTGGGGCTTCGATTTTTTGCCCGACGGTAAAATCATATTTACCGAAAGGAAAGGGCGATTGAAGATATTCGATCCTAGAACATTGAATGTCGCCGATGTGAGCGGGGTGCCTAGCGTTGTCGCGCGCAACCAAGGCGGCTTGTTGGACGTCTATTTGCATCCCCGGTTTTCCGAGAACAGGCTTGTTTATTTAACTTATTCGGCCAGTGTCGGCGATGGTATGACCACTCGATTGGCCCGCGCGGAACTCGATTTCGACACCTTGGAAAATTTGACCGTTCTGTTTAGCGCTGAGCCTCCAAACAATAACGATCACCACTTCGGCTCCCGTGTCGTGATGAGTCGAGCCGGCAATTTATATTTGAGTGTCGGCGATCGCGGCGAACGGGATCAGGCCCAAAACATGGGATCTCATTACGGAAAAATATTACGTCTGAAACCGGACGGTAGCGTCCCGGTCGATAATCCTTTTCTTTCAGAGTCGGGCGCCAAACCTGAAATCTGGAGTTACGGTCATCGTAATGTCCAAGGTTTGACGATACATCCACGGACCGGAGAGATCTGGGCGCAAGAACATGGCCCACGCGGCGGCGATGAAATCAATCTCATCAAAAAAGGCCGGAATTACGGTTGGCCGGTCGTAACCCATGGGCGCGAATATTGGGGGCCTAGTATCGGCGAGGGTGTTGAAAAAAAAGGCATGCAAGCACCGATTCATTATTGGCTTCCATCGATCGCACCGAGCGGTCTTACATTTTATTACGGTAAAAGAATTCCTCATTGGCAAGGGAGCTTGTTTTCAGGATCATTGGTGCTGACTCATCTAAATCGTTTGGTTATCGACAATAATAAGGTCGTTAAAGAAGAGCGGTTATTGAACGCGCTGAATAAAAGGATTCGCGCGGTCAAACAGGGGCCTGACGAGTTGTTGTATTTTTCGACCGATGATGGTTCATTAGTTCAAATTCGTCCGGTCGAGCCGGAAGCGGATTTGCCCAATGACCAAGCCGATAGTTAACCTAGCTTTTTTACGGTTAATTTGGGTTTGCCAATTATCTAAAAAATCCACTAATCTAGGTAGACCGCCACTGATGTCGAGGTTGTGATGCCTGGATTGTCTAATCCTTTTGCCAATTGGAAAAACTGGATCGAACAAATCTTCGATCCGCAGATTCCCGATGCCTTGCTGCAAGAAAAACTTCAAGAGATTCGGCTGCGTTTGCCGCCGCCGGTATTTTGGTTGCTAGGCAAGACGCAAAGCGGCAAAAGCTCGATGATTCGAGTGCTGACCGGCTCGACTTCCGCCGAAATCGGTAACGGCTTTCGGCCCTGTACGCGCACCGCGATGCTTTTCGATTTTCCCGACCCGGAAACTGCGTTTGTAAGGTTCCTCGACACGCGCGGCTTGTCGGAGGCCGGTTACGACCCTAGCGAGGATATGCACTGGTGCGAAAGCCAGGCGCATTTGCTGATCGTCGTGATCAAGGCGATGGATCATCAACAGCAAGGCGTCGTCAAGGCAGTTAGGCAAATCCATCAGACTCACCCACGCTGGCCTATCATTGTGGTGCAAAGCGCATTGCATGAAGGTTATCCGAATCCCGCAATGCCGCATATTCACCCTTACCCGTTTAGCGACGGCAAAATTGCCGGATCGATACCGCCCGATTTGCGCACTTCGTTATTAAAGCAACGCGACACGTTTGCCGGTATCGATGCCGTGTTCGTTCCGATAGATTTTACCTTGCCGGAAGACGGTTTCGAGCCTGTCGATTACGGTGCAGAAGCTTTATGGCAAGCGTTAGAAGAAGCATTACCGCTCGGTTTGCGCGACATGCTCGAACAGCATCAACAAATCGGCATGATCGGCGATGTATACAGGCGTGCGGCGCACCCGCATATTATCAGTTACTCGTTATCGGCCGGTATCGCGGCCGCCATTCCGGTACCGGCCGCGAGTATTGCGACCGTGATCGCGATTCAGGCGAAATTGTTTCATAGTATCGCCAATGTTTATGGGCTGGAGCTGAGCAAACAAAGTCTCAGCGAAATCGGTAGTGCGATCGGTATAGGCGTCATGGCCGGCATGGGCGGACGCGAGCTTTTGAAATTGATTCCGTTTTATGGGCAAACCGTCGCGCTAGGCGTTTCGGGTCTTTATACCGCAGCGGTAACCTATGCCCTCGGTCAGACGTTGTGTTTTTATTTCACGCAAACTAAACGGGGCAAAGCGCTGACCCCGGAAGCCTTACGCGAAGTATTCAAGACTGAATTCGCGCGCGGCCGTGAAATGTTGCGCGAAACCATGAAGCGGGAAGGTTGATTATGCGTAAAGCGTTGCTGTCAATATCAGCTTTTCTGCTGGTTCTGCCATGGTTGGCGCTCGTTGCCGTAGGTATTTATTGGCTTTGGCAAAGCGTTTATTTGACTGAAGCGGTTGCCGGGTTTTGTGTTGTGTATGCGTTGGCGTGGTTGATGATTCGAGG
Source organism: Methylotuvimicrobium buryatense (assembly GCF_005931095.1). GTDB lineage: Bacteria > Pseudomonadota > Gammaproteobacteria > Methylococcales > Methylomonadaceae > Methylotuvimicrobium > Methylotuvimicrobium buryatense. The sequence goes on from NZ_CP035467.1 coordinate 979,613, forward strand.
TTTGCGCAAACGTCAGGGTCTGTTGGCATTGCCGGTCGTAAAACCCGATGATGCTTGGTCGCCGGCCGCGACCGAGATTTGGGACAAGCTCGATAAAATGGCCGAACAAATCGACCCGAAAGAGTATCCGTTGACCAACAGTTTGCGCATACTGGAACTGGCCAAACGCGTCACGGTCGAGGTGGCGCGTCATTATTCGCCGAAACACGAACGGGCTGAACTCGATGTGCCATTGCGAAACATTCTCTACATTGCCGAGCAGGTGTGCAGGGACATGCGGCAAATGCTCGACGAAAAAGTACCATTCAGTCATTTATTGACGGTCGGTAACGGCCTGGACCTTTGGCGCTGGAAGGATCGTTTGGCAAGCGGACACATAGCCTATCGCGTCGGCAAATTGTTATTGAGTCCGATTGCTTCAATTCCGCGCGAATTGGGTCAATTTTTTGCCGGTAAGGCTTCGGCCTATCCGAAAGGCATGATCGAGCGCTGGTTGCTGCAAACATTGATTAAAAAAATCGGTTATTACGCGATCGCGATGTACAGCGGGCAAGCGATTCCGCCGCAGATAGATTTTGCCGAATCGGAACCCACGCTTGAGTCGATGGAAATGACGAAACGGCCGTTACGAATTTTGGTTGCCGGCCAGCTCAAAACCGGCAAATCCAGTTTAATCAACGCCTTATTCGGAGAGTTACGGGCTCCGACCGATGTTTTGCCGTTGACCGGCGCGTTGGCTGTTTACCGCTTGCAGCATGAAGGGACCGGCGATGTCATCATCGTCGACAGCCCGGGCTATGGGGACCAAGAGCGCTGGTTCGAGGAAAATCCCGAGCAGGCATTCGGCGAATTCGATTTGATTGTATTGGTATGTTCGGCAACTCAGGCAGGGCACGGAGCCGACGCCGAGTTTTTGAGTGCGATGCGAACTTGGTTCGACGAACGCTTAGAGCGAAGGCAGCCGCCAATATTGTTGATCGTTTCGCACATCGATCAGCTGCGTCCGCTACGCGAATGGCAACCGCCTTATGACGTAAGTCATCCGCAAAATGCCAAGGAGCAATCGATTCGCGAGGCATTGGGATATATTAGCGAGACATTAACGATTCCACTCGAGGATTGTCTTCCGGTTTGTTTAAAGGAGCGTTCCGTTTACAACATCGAAGCGGTATGGACGGGCATTGCCGATAAGTTGCCGGAAAGCCTTCGGGCTCAGTATTTACGATGTCTGATAGCGGCTAAGGATAAGGAGAAATGGGGTATGTTGCGCAAGCAATTGGCTAATGCGGGACGGATTGCGGTTGATCGCGTTAAGAAGATTAAAAAGGGGAAAGATGAAAGGTGAAAGGTGAAAGGTGAAAGGTGAAAGGTGAAAGGTGAAAGGTGAAAGGTGAAAGGTGAAAGGGGAAAGGTGAAAGGTGAAAGGGGAAAGGGGCAGCGTAGCCCGGATGGAGCGTAGCGCAATTCAGGAAGTTCGAGGGCATGCCATTCCCGTATTTTGCTCCGCTGCATACGGGCTGCGTGTTTTTATGGATAAACGAAAGTAACCTGTCGTAGGGTACGCTTCGCGTACCTTTTTTTGCTTGGTAACTTCGGAAGATTTGCAAAATGGTATGCGATGCGAACAATCGTCGAATTTCGGTATTGGCGTAGTACTTCATGTTTTCAGCTATTAACGCTATACCTATCGCACTTCAAATTTCGGCATTAGCGTATGGAGGCGTCGGGATGTTCGGCAAAGGCTTTGGCAGTATGGATGCTGTCATAGAGCCTACATGGACGTATTCACTGCGTCCTTTGACGGGCACCCCGACGCCGAAATTTGACTAGCAAAGGGTATAACGTAGCCAAAGGGAAAGATAAAAGAGAGGAATGAAGGCTAGCGGTTTCGTTTGGGTTAAGTGTTGTTCGGGTAGCGATTGATATCGGTTTCTTGTAGGCGTTGGTTAAGTTCCGGCAGGGCTTTGGATAAGGTCTTGATGTCTTGGGTCGTGAGCCGGAGCAGCGTGACGTATGTTTTGGCTCTGACCGTCGCGGTTCTTACGGCATGATCGTAAAGAGCGTGCCGGCCGATGAAACTGCCTTTGCGCAGTTCGGCGATATGCACGCGCTGGTTGGGGCCGGTATTTTGAAAAACGTTGACTACGCCGTTGACTAGGATATAGATCGAATCGCCTCGATCGTTTTCATTAAAAATCGTATCGTTCGGAAGAAAACTGACGTAATGAGCGTTTTTCGCGAGTTTTTTTAGCACGTCGCGTGGCAAGCCGTTAAAAATCGGTACGCTATCCAGCCAATCGTCGCGTTTGGAAAGGCTCAACTCCGGCGCTAGGTCCGGTAATTGTTTCAAAGCTTCATCCAGACGTTTTTCTAGGCGCCGATAAATCTTTTCGGACACCTTACCATGCTCGAAGTCCTCCGTAATCAGTTTCAACGAGTAGCGTAGCGCCACTTCTTGAAATAGTCGGTATTCGAATTGATAATAAAAGTCGTGGAATTGCTTACCCAGTTTTTTGAGCCGGCCTTGTCTTCGTTCCAAACGATGCCGATAAATTTTTCTGATGATATTAAGCTTGTCGCTATGAAAGTGGGGCTCTACCTGTTTCAGCGCCAACAGCGCTTCGTGAGCCATCAAAACGCCGGCCAGATCGTGGCGTATTAAGTTGGAAAAACGAATTTTTTGATAGCGAATCAACCAGTTGAGCGTCCATTCGTATTCGCTTAAAAATTTGATTATTGACATTTCAAAACGCAAGAACGGGTTCACGTTATCCTGGTTTTTATTGAAACGAATCATCTCGTCAATGCTTTTGGCTTTGTCTTTGCGGAGAATATCCTTGAAATTTAGATAAGTATAATAATTGACCAAGCCGATTTCATGGAGTCGTTGCAATTCTCTTTCTTCGACATTGAGTGCATGTAAATGAATTTGTCTGAGTTGCTGCGCCTCCGTCAGTGTCGCATGCCTCGGTGCAATTTTTCTGTTCAGCGATTGCAACACCGAATCTTGCATATCGCTCTCAAGCAAATGTAGCCTCGAAAACGAGTGTAGGCAGTCGTTGACCGATGTGCTTATTTGCTCCATGCCTTCTTGTAATTCGAGCCATTCATCATCGTTCAAGCGATCGATTTTGAGTGCGCCCATCAGGGGTTTGAGCGTCGGACCGCTCATGACCAGGCTGATCAATACCATGCCGAGCGTCAGTTCCAAGAGCAGGCCTCTATCGACGACCGTATCGGGGATCGCAAGCGCCATCGCGATGGCGATGGTTCCCTTTGAACAACCCCACCACATCATATGGCGGCTATTCAGGCTGATTGCCGGTAGGCTGAAAAGGCTCGTAGTCATTGGAATCAAGCCATAGACACTGATCATGCGCGCCGCGAATATCGCCAGGAGTACCCAGGTCAATTGTTGCCAATGTATCGCGAATGCAAAGATATCGACGGTCAAGCCGATCAATAAAAATAATAACGAATTCAAAACCAGCGAGATGATATCCCAACCGGCTTCGATATGGTGGGTCGATTCTCCGGAAAGCCGAGACATCGCGATACCTTTGATACAAAGTGCAGTAGCCAGCACCGACATGATGCCAGAGGCATGGAAGTTATGCTCCGCGACTATGAAACTCAAGTAGGCCGCGACGATCGAGGCGACCACGACGAAACTCTGTTGACCGTGATACATCCTGACCATCATTTCGCTGATGAGCAAGCCGATCACAGTGCCTATCAGCGCACCGAGCAAGAAGTGTTCAGTGAAATAATAAATCATCGTTGGCGCGTCCATCAGCGCCGATTCGCCGTGAATCACGGCGCCAAGCACGATATTGAAAAGTACGATCGCGGTCGCGTCATTGAATAAGGATTCGCCTTCGACCAGGACAGTAAGGCGTTTCGAAACGCCCAATTCCTTGAACAGTGCAATAACTGCAACGGGGTCGGTAGCGGAAATAATCGCGCCGAACAAAAAGGCTAATATGAAATTGAGATAAAAGAAGGTATTGAGACCTACGGCGACCAGAAGTGCCGAGATCAGCATCCCCGGAATGGCCATAACAAGTATCGGCAATAAGTCTTTGATAAGCGTGCGTGCATCGAGACTCAGTGCGGAGACGAAGATGAGTGCAGGGTGAAAGATGAATAAAACCAGTTCGTCGCTGAGATGAAAGCCGCTTGGAATCAGAGCGAAAGGCGTGACCGTGGCCAATAAATTGATCGATACCCCGGTTACGACCAATAGAATGGTATAAGGAAGCGGTAAATGGCGACACAACCCGGAAAGCAGCAAGGCCAATAATAACAGCAGCAAGATAATGAATAAGGTCTCGGAAAGCGGCATGATTGTCGGTGGCGGCCTTGGGCGCTATAAAAAAATGATATTTCAATTTTAGCTGTTTGGCATGGATTAAAGAAGGTGAAAGGTGAAAGGTGAAAGGTGAAAGGTGAAAGGGGGAAAGAGGAAAGAGGAAAGAGGAAAGAGGAAAGAGGAAAGAGGAAAGAGGAAAGAGGAAAGAGGAAAGAGGGGGGCGCTGTTCCCCAAGCTCAAGCTTGGGGAACCGATACGCGAAGCTCGAGCTTCGCGATGCAAAGCGAATGCGTATGTATTTCTATTTCTTTCTATTTTTATATTGAACGCGGCTAGGCCAAAATGAAATGCTTTTTCTAGGATAATTCTTCTCAATCTCGTTCGATCGCGACCTGATTGCGGCCGTTTTTTTGGCCTGATAGAGCGCTCTGTCTGCGGCCCGTATCATCGATTCGAGCGAGTCGATATAAGCGCTTTGGCGACTGCAAATGCCGATCGAAAGTGTTGCCGGTATTTTCAAGTGCTGATATTCGAAAGCCTTATGCGCAACCTTTTCACGGATGCGTTCGGCTAAAATTAATGCCTGACTTTCCGAGTTACCTCGCAACAGCATAATGAATTCTTCGCCGCCGTATCGCGCCAGCGTGTCTTCGGTGCGCATTTCCTTACTCAGCATTTCGGCCAGGTCCTTCAAAACCTGATCGCCGGCGGGATGACCGAATGTATCGTTGATTTTTTTAAAATGATCGACATCGCACATGATGACGGTCAATGCGGTGCGATTGCGCTTACAAAAAGACAGCTCTTCTTGTCCGCGAATCACAAAAGCCCTGCGATTGGGGATTTGGGTCAATACATCGGTATTGGCGGCCTGATATAAAGCTTGTTCGGATTGAGCTTCGCTCGGTTTTTTATAATCGATGCGCATGTAAGTGCCGCCGGCACGGATGCGCGAGAGTAAGGAAATCTTTTCTTTGTCGATACGCCTTTCATCGATATAGGTGCCATTGGTCGAGCCGTAATCTTCAACCATAATAACGACGCCGGCTTTGACGATAAAGGCGCCGTGACGCCGGGATATTTTGGGGTCGGCTATGACAATATCCGCATCGTGACCTCGTCCGAATACGTTTTTTTGACGGGAAAGCTTAAATTGTTTACCGATATGTTTGCCTGAAAGTATTACAAGATAAGGCTCAAGCGGAGCGTTTTCTGTAGTCCGCGAAGACAATGCCGTGTCGACCAGGGTATCCGATTGCAGACTATCCATTCGCGTTCCTCTGAATAAAGTTGTATATGCCGAATTTTATCAGGCGCAGATTCCTTGTGCCGGATTATAGCCGTCATACCAGCAATTCCCAATTTGGAGATCAAAAAGGGTGTGGGGTATGCTTGGCGAGGATGTCGGCAGCAGGGCAGATTTTTGCTCCATGCAAAATCTGCATTCACGCCATCCTTGGTGTTCGAGCTGCCGCCAAGCCCCCATGGATGGGTTTACGGCGTTCCTCGACAGGCATACCCCACACCTTAAAATCGGCGAAACTGCTCAAAATGGGAATTGCTGCCGTCATTCAAATGAATATGATTGGAGCGTTCAAATAGTGCGGGATTGGCACAGCGCTGCTTACTTAAATTGGTTTTTGATATCACTGATGGTTTCATATTCGCGTTATACAAGCTAATCGATTCATTCATTTTTCATTTGCCGAGGCGATGGCCAGACCTTCATCATCGTTAGTTTAATATAAAGTCCAGAGATAACATGGTTTCGAACGGCAAAAGATCGCTTACGTACAGATAAAATCACCGGTTTTTCTGTTCGGGTCGATCAAACCCGGTAAAGTACCAGTCTGCCAAAGTCGATGGGTGTTTTCGATGATGTCTCTTAGACCGGGGACCAAGTCGTAATGATCGAGTCGATCCAATGCAACCCAGCAAGCTTCCGAGACGTCGGAATTTGCGATGGGAGGCCGGTTTTCTCCGTCGAGAATTTCGACTAAAAAATCGGCAATGACATAATGAAAACTTTCGATATTGCGTTCGACAAGTGCTACGAGGCTGAGCACTCGGGTATTATTAAACCCTGTCTCCTCCTCGATTTCGCGTCGGCAAGCGTCGACCAGTGTTTCGCCAGGTTCCATCTTACCGCCCGGAATCGACCATAGTCCTTGTGCCGGGGCTTGATTTCGTCGGATTAACAAAACTTCTCGATGGCAGTTGAAAGCGATGCCGCTTACGCCGATCATGGGGATAGGCGGTGATTTTGATACTTGATGAGCCATAAAATAACAAGTTACTGACATTGATGTCGATGTCGCGTTATAGTGACCAACACTGATTCGGAATTTTTTAACTCAAAAATTCGGTCATGTCTACCGATGCAATTAGGAGGAAAAGATGAAAAAAAGTAATTTTTACAATTCGATTATGCTGTCAACCCTTTGTCTATTCGGCACTTTTGTTTTCGCTGCTAGCGCAATCGCCGCCGATGTAAAGGCCGGAGAAAAAAAAGCGTCAGCGTGTACTAATTGTCATGGTTTGAACGGCATAAGCGTCGATGCTCAATTTCCGGTACTAGCCGGTCAACGGCCCGAGTATATCGTCAAACAACTAAAAGCCTTCAAGAGCGGTTCGCGCCAAGGCCCCATAATGAAGAATATGGCCCAGGGGCTTAGCGATGAAGACATGACCGATCTTGCTGCTTATTTTTCAAGCCTACAACCTAGAACTGCTGTTGTCGATCCAAAATTAGCCGAGTTAGGCGAGAAACAATCCGCGATGTGTCTCGGCTGTCATGGCAAAGGCGCAGAAGGGAGAATGCAATTTCCAAGGTTGGCTGGGCAACACCCCGATTACCTAGCTAAACAATTGAAAGCATTCAAGTCCGGCACGCGTAAAGGCAGTCCGATGAATGCTATCGCAAAAAATTTAAGCGAAGAAGATATTGAGGCCTTGGCTACCTATCTTGGCTCTTTATAATTCGGAATTATTCGGCATAAGTCGTGTGTTCTCTTGGTTAGTTAAATCCAAGATCAATATCAGAAGCCAAAGCGATCACATACGCAGAATGTTTATATACCTTTCGCCCTTCAAATTTCGGCAGTGTCAGTGGCGACGCCGAATTTTGATCTAGGTGGTTCTACTATAAATTAAATTAAACGAATCCCGGGAGGCTGCGGTGATTAATAAACATGATCTCTTATTGTTCGCTGTTTTGTTTTCGATTTTTCCGCCGGGCTTGGCGATCGCTAAACAGCCCAGTTCCATCCCTGTGGAAAACGGAGCTAGGCAGGCAGGCGAAACTAACCGGCAGTACAAGGAAAAAATGGGCCGGTGGAATGAACAAGATCAAGAGCAGAAGAAGGCTAAACAAGAGCGCTTCGAAAATATGCGGCGGCGCTATCTCGACGATGCCGCGCTTCCTGAGCGTCGAGTCTATCGTAGGAGTAAGGATAATGCGGAACGTCCAATGAGCCGATACGAAGACTTCGAACAAAAACGCGAACGGCACCGAAAATATAACGAATATATCGAGCAGAATAATCTTGATAAACCGGCTGATCGCAGGCAATTAGGTACTGAAGAAATTGATAGCGATTAAATGGAACAGTCATTGAGTTAAGCCTTGATGTGTTTTAAGTTATACCCATCGTAGATCAAAATTCGACACCGGGGTGCCCGTCAAAGGACGCCGTGAATACGTCCATTATCGGATGCTATGCGGTATTAAAAACAAACCCGCTTATAGTGCCGATAGACCGGTTGCCAGAAATTTTCTTCGATGCTCTTCAGTAATTGCTCGTCGCTAATTTCAAGCGCCAAGTTTTGCTTAAGTGCGGCTTTGCCTACCGCGAAAGCGATGTGTTTGCTCAGTTCGGGTAATTCCGTCAATGGCGGCAATAACTCACCTTGTCCGGTGTTGGCCAAGGGCGATGCTGCGGCCAGAGTTTCGCTGGCAGCGATTAACATTTCGTCAGAGATTCGTCTGGCTTGCACGGCAATAACGCCGAGACCGATTCCCGGAAAAATATAGCTATTGTTGCACTGCGTGACATCATAGCGCTTACCGCCGTATTCGACGGGTGGAAAGGGGCTGCCCGCGGCTAATAGAACCCGTCCTTCGGTCCACTCGATAATTTGTTCGGGCGTAGCCTCCACTTGGCGCGGCGGGTTGCTGAGCGGAAAAATAATCGGCCAATCGCAACCTTGGGTCATAGTCCGAATTACGGTTTCGGTAAAAATGCCGTGCTGGCCGGAAACGCCGATTAAAACGGTCGGTTTGGCGCATTGAATGACCTCAAGCAATGACGGATAATCGCCTTCGATTGACCAATCCTCTAGTCGGTTTGATACTTGAACCAGTTTTTGTTGAAAGTCCCTAAGTCCTATCATGTTTTCGGTGAGCAAACCGAAACGGTCGACCATGTAAACGCGATGACGGGCTTCGCGGTCGGACAGTCCCTCGGTCCGCATTTGCGCGATTACCTGCTCGGCAATGCCGCAACCGGCGGAACCTGCTCCTACAAAGACCACGCGCTGCTCTGATAATTTCCGGTTTTTAACTCGGCAAGCAGCCAGCAGCGTCCCGACCGTTACCGCGGCCGTACCTTGAATGTCGTCATTGAAACAGCACAGTTGGTCTCGGTAGCGTTGCAATAACGGCGTCGCATTCGGTTGCGCGAAGTCTTCGAATTGCACGAGAACATTCGGCCAGCGACGCTTGACGGCTTGTAAAAAAAGGTCGATGAAAGCGTCGTATTCCGCTTGAGGAATTCTTCTATGACGCTCGCCCATATACATCGGGTCTTGTAACAGTTTTTCGTTATTGGTGCCGACATCGAGTACTACCGGTAAGGTGTATGCCGGACTAATTCCTCCGCATGCGGTATAGAGCGACAGTTTGCCTATCGAAATGCCCATGCCGCCGATTCCTTGGTCACCCAGACCTAAGACCCTTTCGCCATCGGTCACGACAATAATTTTGACATTTCGTTTGGTAGTATTGCGCAAGATGTCGTCCATTTGTTGACGTTCCACGTAAGAAATAAACAAACCTCGACTACTGCGATAAATATCCGAAAATTGCTCGCAGGCATCGCCGACTGTCGGCGTATAAATAATCGGCAACATCTCCGGCAGATGATCCTGCAGGAGTCGATAAAACAGCGTTTCGTTATTGTCTTGTATCGAACGCAAATAAATATGCTTGTTGATTGCGTATCTAAAGCTCGAATACTGAAGATAAGCGCGTTGGACTTGTTCTTCGATCGTTTCGTATCGAGGCGGGAGCAACCCGGTTAAATTAAATGTTTGCCGTTCTTCTTTACTGAACGCACAGCCTTTATTCAGTAAAGGCATTTCCAATAAAGCGGGGCCTGCATAAGGGATATAAAGAGGAGTTTTCGACATTGCTGTCATAACGGAAGTTTCCTTAGTCAACCTGGTTTTGAATGTATTCCCATCGTAGATCAAAATTCGGCATCGGAGTGCTCGTCAAAGGCCCGGCACCTAAATTATCTAAGACTATTTACCATGGCAAAATAGGCTATGGAATTTAGGTGCTTGGTGAATACATCCATGCAGGCTCTATGCCAGCTCCATGCCGGTCCCTCACCTAGCGTTAGGTGAGGGACCGCGCACCCCGTTGCCTCCTCAGGCACTGCCGAAATTTGAAGTCCGAAAGGTATAACATGCGCAAAATAATTTGAACAAGTTACACATGTTCTCCAGGCGTAAGTGTTCGGGTTATTTCGTACCTATTACAGCATGATTATACTCTTAACGACTCAAGTTTCGGCGCCAGTGAGGCATTCATATTCCCAGCGTAGATAAAAATTCGGCGTTCTGGTGTCGATTTTGACTAAACAATACGTATAGGCCTGTCATGGCATTAGTATTGCTTTTTATTTGATAGGCTGTTCACTATAAACGAGAACGATGACTATGAAACAAAATCATTACCCATTGACCACCGATGACATCAAGCGAAACTTCTTTCGCAATTTAGCCAATGTGCAAGGCAAATTTCCGGCATTGGCCAGCACCTTCGATTATTACATGGCCTTGTCCTATACCGTGCGGGATATGCTGATGGCACGCTGGGTCGGTACCGCGACCGAATATGTCGAAAAAAAATCGCGCACCGTGGCGTATTTGTCGGCCGAATTTTTGATGGGGCCGCATTTGGCATCGAATTTATTGAATCTGGGCATGACCGAATTGGTTACTCAGGCCATGGCTGAACTAGGCTTGAAATTGGACGATTTGCTCGGGGAAGAGCCGGAGCCGGGCCTAGGGAACGGCGGTTTGGGGCGTTTGGCGGCCTGTTTTCTCGATTCGATGGCGACAATGAATATTCCTTCCGTCGGTTATGGCATCCGTTATGAATTCGGAATTTTCGAGCAGGTCATCTTCGACGGCTGGCAAGTGGAAAAGACCGATAAATGGTTGTTTCGAGGCAATCCCTGGGAGATTGTTCGCCCGGAATGGGCGGTCGAAATCAAGTTGGGCGGGCATACCGAGCGTTATGTTGCCGAAAACGGCGAAACGCGCGTCAATTGGATTCCCGGTTGGTCGGTCAAAGGCGTGCCGTACGACACGCCGATTTTGGGATACCGCAACAATGCCGCGAACACCTTGCGTTTATGGCAAGCAGTCGCGCCCGAGTCATTCAATTTCGAGCGTTTCAATCAAGGCGATTATTACGGCGCGGTCGAGGAAAAAGTCGCTTCGGAAAACTTGACCAAGATTTTGTATCCGAACGATGGACCATTACAGGGCAAGCAGTTGCGTTTGGAGCAGCAATATTTCTTCGTTTCGTGCTCATTGCAAGACATGCTGCGCATCATGAAGACCCAGCGCATCCGTTTGGAGCATTTTCATGAAAAGTTCGCCGTGCAATTGAACGATACCCACCCCGCCATTGCGATCGCAGAGCTGATGCGGCTGTTGGTCGATGAGCACGATATGTCTTGGGACACGGCTTGGAACGTGACGAGACGAACTTTCGCCTACACCAATCACACGCTGTTGCCGGAGGCATTGGAATGTTGGCCTGTGGAATTGATGGAAAGTTTGCTGCCGAGATTGATGGAGATCATCTATGAAATCAATAGTCGCTTTCTCGAACAAGTCAGGGCGCAATGTCTCGGCGATACCGCCAAAGTCATCCGAATGTCGATGATCGACGAAAACGGGGCAAGAATGGTGCGTATGGCGCACCTGGCTTGTGCCGGCAGTCATGCGATCAATGGTGTCGCGGCGCTGCACACTGAACTGCTCAAGCGCGATGTGCTTAAGGATTTTTATAGTCTTTGGCCTGAGAAATTCAGCAATAAAACCAACGGCGTGACGCCAAGGCGTTGGATGGCATTATGTAATCCGAGGCTCAGTAAGGTCATTAGCGAAGCGATCGGAGATACCTGGGTGAGAAATTTGGGAAAACTGCAAGATCTTCAGCGCTTTTCGGACGATGCGGTATTTTTAAATCGTTGGGACGATGCCAAGCGGCTCAATAAACATGATTTCGCGCTGAATCTCTATAAGCGCACCGGCGTCAGCGTCGATCCGGAATCGATTTTCGATGTGCAGGCCAAGCGCATTCATGAATATAAAAGACAGCATTTGAATATTCTTTATGTGATTGCTCTTTACCGGAAGCTGAAAACCGATCCGCATTTCGATATTCATCCTCGCACCTTTATATTCGCCGGCAAGGCGGCGCCGGGCTATCATTTGGCCAAGCTTATTATTAAGCTGATTAATGAGGTGGGGCGGGTCGTCAATCGCGACCCGGCGACGAAAGACCGTCTCAAGGTTGTGTTCTTGCCGAATTTCAATGTCACGAACGGTCAGCAGATTTATGCCGCAACCGAGGTGTCGGAGCAAATTTCCACGGCCGGAAAAGAGGCTTCCGGAACCGGCAACATGAAGTTTGCGATGAATGGGGCATTAACTATCGGAACGTTGGATGGAGCGAATATCGAAATTCGCGAGGAAGTCGGTGAAGAAAATTTCTTTTTATTCGGCATGACAGCGGAAGAGGTGCGCTTAACTTATGAGCGGGGTTATGCTCCGAATGACGCGTATCAGCAAGATGCGATTTTGAAAGATGCCATCGATCTGATTCGAAATGGTTTTTTTTCGCACGGCGATACCGGTTTGTTCCGTGATTTGACCGATAATCTGATCTACAGCGATCCTTATTTGGTATTGGCCGACTTCAATGCGTATCGGGAGTGCCAAGATTCCATCGATTCGGTTTACCGCGACAGAATGCGTTGGAATAAGATGTCGGTGCTGAATACGGCAAGATCCGGTAAGTTTTCATCGGATCGAACGATTGCCGAGTATTGCCGCGAGATTTGGAAGGTGGAATCGGTACCGATCGATGTTCCGGAAGTGGACCCATTTAGGCTTGTTTGAGCTGTAAGTTGCGCATACTGTCTTTCGAAAAGGCTATGTATGCGGTAATAGTTGAAAACACCACCACTACCGGAAGCACTTAAAAAATTGTAGGGTACGCTGCGCGTACCTAATGTCGGCACAAGGCAACAAATTAGGACACGTTAAACTACGGGTGGTACGCACCGCGTATCCTACAGTCTTCAAGTTTCGAGATTGGTGTAGGATTCACTTCAACTATTAACGCGAACATAGCCTTCGAAAAAGTCTCGGGCAAAAAAAATGCGGCTAAAAAGCCGCATAAAGGATATTAGAAGGATATAAGCTCTTAAAAAAATAGCAGTATTTGAAAGTTTGCATCTCAAGAGTTGTGCATAGTTTATGCAAGATATCCGGCTTTGAAAATGTGGCAAATTGTCGCGTGGCGGATTGTCGCAGTTTATTCGGTGTCTTTTTTCAGGTTGCGGCTCAAGGCCGCGAAGTCTTCCAGCGACAAAGTTTCGGCGCGCGCGCTCGGGTCGATTCCGAGTCCTGCTATTTGTTGTTCGTCAAGCAAATTCCTTAATGAGTTGCGAATCGTTTTACGGCGTTGAGAGAAGGCATGAACGACAACCTGATTCAAGTCTTCGACTGAATTGACCGAAACCGGGGGCTTGTTATGAGGAATCAGACGGATAATCGATGAGGTTACTTGCGGCGCGGGGTCGAAACTTTCCGGCGGGACGTCGAATAAATGTTCCGCTGCGCAATAATAGTGCGCCATGACGCTCAATCGTCCGTATTTCTTGCTGCCGGGCTCGGCACAAATCCGATCCACGACTTCTTTCTGTAGCATGAAATGCATATCGGCGATGCAGGATGTGCTCTCCAATAAATGAAATAGCAACGGCGTGGAAATATTGTAGGGGAGGTTACCGATGACTCTAAGCGGTTTGCCGTCCGTCGCAAGCGCTTGGAAATCGAAACTCAATGCATCGGCGCTATGAATCGTCAAGCGTTCATTGTCGCCGAATTTCTTTTTCAACAGACTCACTAGGTCGCGGTCCAGTTCAACGATATCGAGCCGGATGGCATGGTCCAATAGCGGCGCCGTCAACGCGCCTTGCCCGGGGCCGATTTCAACCCAGTGTTCGCCCGGGCGGACCTGTATATTGCCGAGAATTTCTTCGATGATCGAATAATCGGTTAAAAAATTCTGGCCGAAACGTTTGCGGGCTTTATGCGTCATGGGTACGGATTGGGGAAGATGAGGACATTGCCAGTGCCGTTGCCAAGGCATATTCGATGCTACCCGTGTCGATAGAACCTGTTCCGGCCAGATCGAGCGCGGTGCCGTGGTCGACCGAGGTGCGTACAATCGGTAAACCCAATGTGATGTTGACGGCGTTGCCGAAGCCTTTATATTTCAATACCGGCAATCCCTGGTCGTGATACATCGCTAATACAGCATCGGCCGTGTCGAGATATTTTGGCGTAAACAGTGTATCGGCCGGGAGCGGGCCAATTAGGTCGAGACCTTGTTCACGTAGATTTTCCAATACCGGTTCGATGATCTCTTTCTCTTCCAGTCCCAAATGGCCGTTTTCGCCGGCATGGGGATTCAAGCCGCAGACCAGTATTTTCGGATTGGCCAGATTGAAGCGCGTCTGCAGATCTTGGGCCAGGATGCGTAGAACGCTTCTTAGCCGGTTATGCGTAATCGCCGCGGCGACATCGGCAAGCGGGAGATGGGTCGTGACTAGCGCGACTCGGAGTCCCGGTGTCGCCAACATCATGACCGGATGCCCGCCGGTAATGCCGGCAATATATTCGGTGTGACCGCTGAAAACAATGCCCGCATCGTTGATGACGCCCTTATGCACAGGACCTGTGACCATCGCATCGAACGAGCCTTCGATGCAGCCTTTTGCCGCGCGCGTGATCGTTTTGAGGACATAGCGGCTATTTTCCATGTTAAGTTGCCCGCTTTGCGCCGGTACATTCATTTTAACCGGCAAGACGCTGATAGAGCCTGCGCTTTGTTCGACGAGTTCCGATGACGGGTCGAATGACTTGATCTCGAGTTTAAGACCTAGTGATTCCGCGCGTTGCATCAGCAAATCGGGGTCGGCGATCGCAACGAGTTGGCAGGCATGGCTTTGTTGTGCCAGCATGATACAAAGATCGGGGCCGATACCGCCTGGTTCGCCGGGAGTGACGGCGATGCGCTTCAATGTAGGAGTTGCGTCCATGGGGTAATTTAAGAAAAACGATTATTTTACTGTAAGCGTGCATCTACAGGAAGCGCTTTAAAGTCAGGTGCCGAAAACTCAGGCGCCTCCTCAGGCGCTGCCGAAATTTGAAGTGCGAAAGGGATAAACAGGTCTATTACAACATTTGAAATCTTGGCGATTCTTGCTTTGTTGTTCATTTGCCGTCTGTTCGCGTAAAATCTTGTCATAGGATTTCGTGATAAATAACGTCCTGTAACTATGGGCTTTGTTGAGGGTTCGGTAACTCGCTTGGCAGGACACCGTGAATACGTCCTTGTAAGCTTGACGGCGGCTTTCCCTGCCGCCGACACCTGTCAATCGAGCAACCGAACCCTCCTTAAAATAGGGAGGTTATTTACGACCAAATCCATAACTATTCAATTGAGACGGAAAATACGATGAAACAGGTTTTAATAATAGCGTTGGCTTTCATTTCCTTGTCCGCCCAAGCGGACGACGCCAAAAACGAATGGCACAATACATCGCTGTCCGAAGCGACGATCAAGAAAATTCAAGAGTCGCAATATCATTATAAAAAATGTATTGCCAACGAATTGCAAGTCACTTCGGCAAGGCCTCAAGATGTTAGAAAGGGTACCGAAGCCATCGTTAAGAAATGCGAGAATGTTCTGGCCGATATGAGAAATGTGTATCTTCAGGAAAAAGTGCCGGAGGTGATCGCCGACCGGCATTTAAAGCAAATGCGCATTCAAACCACCCGCGATGTGCTCAGAGAAATGATGTTCATCGAATCCGCGCGAAAAGCCGGACAACAATAATCAAATCAGAACGGATGTTATGAATACGACCTATACGATAGATTTAACCCTAAAGCCGACTACCTTCGATTTATGGCATGTTTGTTTGGCGGGAACGGTTGCGTTGCTAGCCATTTTGCTGATCGTGTTGTTGATAGTCATGTTAATCGGAATCGCCAGAGGCAGAAAAAAACTGCTCGAGGAAGCCTTGCGCGAGTCTTCCGCTTCACTGGCAGCGAGTATTAAAATACCCGAGCCCGAAGTCAAAATCGTCGAGAAAATCGTCGAAGTCGAAAAAGTCGTTCAAGCGCCGGCGCCGGAACCGGTCGTACTAAAAGAGGCGACACCGGATGCGGCTCTGCAATTATTGAATCTACTTCAAAAAGAAGCGCGCTTCATCGACTTCATCAAAGAAGATATTACCGCTTACAACGATGCCGATATCGGTGTGGCGGCAAGAGTGGTTCATGAAGGTTGCAATAAGGCGATCAACGAACACTTTAAACTCGTAGTCGTTCATGAAGGCCAAGAGGGGTCTAAAATTACCTTGCCAAAAGGTTTCGATGCTTCGGCGGTTAGATTGACCGGTAATATCGTCGGCGAAGCGCCCTTTACCGGAACTTTGATTCATAGAGGTTGGCAAGTAACCGACATACGCTTGCCTAAATTAACTATGGGGCATAATGCTAAGATTATCGCTCCGGCAGAGGTAGAGTTATGAAAAGTTTGTTCGGACATTTACGCTCGGAAAATCCAGGAGAAGGCGCGCTTAATGCCGACGTGACTCAAAATGAATCGAACGAAGATAGCCCTTCGGAAGACAGCGATGTCGAGCAAGGCACGGTCGAGTATTCCGGGCCTCGTTTTTCGGTTGGAATCGATTTGGGCACGACGCATTGCGTGTTGTCCTATGTCGATTTAAGCCAAAGCGATGAGGATGGTCATGTTCAGGAAGTCATGGCGATACCTCAGTTGACTTCGCCGGGTGCTGTCGAGGAATTGATGCAGTTGCCGTCTTTTTTATATCAGGCGCATCAAGCCGAGTTGGCGGAAGGTTCCTCCGCCTTACCCTGGACAGCGAAGCCGGAATTTCTAGTAGGAGAGATCGCACGCAGCTTGGGTAGCAAAACGCCGATTCGTTTAGTGTCGAGCGCGAAAAGTTGGCTCTGTCATGCCGGTGTCGATTGTAAGGCACCAATTTTGCCGGCTGAGGCGCCCGAAGAAGTCGAACGGGTTTCCCCTTTTCAAGCGACCGTGGCCTATTTACAGCACATACGCGATGCCTGGACGCAACTGCATCCCGATGCGCCGTTGGCTAATCAGGATCTGACAATTACGGTGCCGGCTTCGTTCGATCCTGCCGCACGCGAATTGACTGTCGAAGCTGCGCGTTTCGTCGGTTTGGAACAGGCGCTCTTGCTTGAGGAGCCGCAATCGGCTTTGTATAGCTGGATCGAGAGAAGTAACGGAGAATGGCGTAAGCAAACCGAAGTCGGCGATATTATTTTGGTTATCGATATCGGCGGCGGTACGACCGATTTGTCGTTGATCGCGGTTACGGAGCACGATGGTAACTTGGAACTCACGCGCGTCGCGGTCGGCGACCATATTTTGCTCGGCGGCGATAATATGGATCTGGCCTTGGCTTATACTGTCAAAGCCAAGCTCGAAAAGGACGGTAAGCGCTTAGAGTCTTGGCAGATTCAAGCCTTGACCCATGGCTGCCGCGAAGCGAAAGAAAAGATTTTCAACGATCCCTCGTTGGATGTGATGCCGCTGGTCGTTCCGAATCGCGGTTCGTCTTTGATTGGCGGTTCGTTGCGTACCGAATTGACGCGCGAAGAGATCAATAATGTGTTGGTCGATGGGTTTTTTCCGAGAATAGCGGCGTCAGACCGTCCGATTAGTCGTCCTCGCGGCGGTTTGCGTACGGCGGGTTTGCCTTATGCTCAAGATGCCGGGATTACACGGCATTTGGCGGCGTTTTTGGCCAAACAGCTCAACGCGACCGACGACTTAAAAGATATTAATCTGCCTGAGCATGCATCGTTTTTGCATCCGACAGCTGTGCTGTTCAATGGCGGCGTATTAAAAGCCGCGCCGCTGGCCGATCGTTTGATGGAAGTCCTAAACAGCTGGTTGACTGGAGAGCAAGCGCCCGAAGCGCGTTTACTCGAAGGTGCCGATCTCGACCTAGCGGTCGCGCGCGGTGCGGCCTATTACGGTTATGTGCGTAAAGGTAAGGGTGTTCGGATCAAAGGCGGCACGGCGGCTTCTTATTATGTCGGTATTGAGAGCGCAATGCCTGCCGTTCCGGGTATGCCGCCCGAAATCGAAGCGCTGTGTATTGCGCCGTTCGGCATGGAAGAAGGCACCGAAGCGGCGCTGCCTGATGACGAATTTGGATTAGTCATCGGCGAGCCGGTGCGTTTCCGCTTTTTCAGCTCGAATACCCGTCGTGAGGATAGAGTCGGTACCCGTTTAGATTATTGGACCGATGAAGAGCTCGAAGAACTGGATGAAATCGAGATTACCTTGCCTGAAGAAGGAAGAAGAGTAGGAGAGGTCGTTCCTGTGCATCTCACTTCGGCCGTGACCGAAGTCGGTACCCTCGAATTGCATGCGGTCTCGCGCCAAGACGGCAAACGCTGGAAGGTCGAATTCGACGTTCGCGCCGGCGAAGAGGCTTGATCGGAGTAAATTTAGTTGATCTCGCGCAGGGGCGCAGAGAAAGTTTTTTCAAATGGTTCCCACGCTCTGTGCTCGTCGTTATACAGAAGTACCGGTAAACTTGTTGAATAAAGTTTATCGAATATCTAGGAGCGATGATGTTTGATAAATTTGTGGATATTGAACGTCAGTGGCTTCGATAGTCGCGACGTAGGCGTCGCTCCCACAGGAGGCCGGAAGCCTCTGTGGGAGCGATCCCCAGATCGCGATTTCGAAGTCGAAAGTGTTAGCTGGCAATAAACGGTATCGAGGTCATATTAGCTAAGATGGAAAGACGACACCTACGATTTATGTATAACGATGAGCGCTCTTCGTGGGAACCCAGGCAGGGACGCTAGAGCGTCCCTGAACCGCTGAGCTGTTCAGGCTCCGTTTCCACGCAGAGCGTGGGAATGATGAAAGCGTAGAAAAGAAGAAAAAGCTTCAATTCTCTGTGCCCCTGCGCCTTTGCGCAGGAAACGAAGTAAAGCCGGCTATAAGGCCTTGACAAGTAACCACACTGTGCAAAAACAAAATCCTCAATTTCTGGTCGGCATCGACCTCGGAACGACGCATACGGTCGTAGCCTTCTCGCGTGCGGATCAAACAGAATCCGAAATTCGAATATTCGACATTGAACAGCTAGTCGCTCCGGGTGAAGTCGCAGCGCGGCCGTTGCTGCCGTCGGTGCGTTACCATCCGGCCGAAGGCGAATTGTCCGAGGCAGACTTGGCGTTCTTGCCGACCGAAGACAAGGCTGTAATCGGCGAGGCGGCGCGGGTACTCGGCGCGAAAACGCAGGGCCGTTTCGTGACCAGCGCGAAAAGCTGGCTGTCTCACCCGTCGATCGATCATACCGCGGACGTTTTGCCGTGGGGCAGTAATGATGACATTTCGAAAGTGTCTCCGCTCGAAGCCAGCGCGAGTTATTTGGCGCATATTCGTAGCGTCTGGCGGCACAAATTTCCGGACGCGCCGCTCGAAGATCAAGACATCGTGATCACCGTACCTGCTTCTTTCGACGAAGGCGCAAGGTCTCTGACGATCGAGGCCGCTAAATTGGCCGGACTCAAGCAAGTCAAATTGCTCGAGGAGCCGCAAGCGGTCTGTTACGACTGGCTCCGGCGGCATGCCGGCAGCATCAAGCAAGAACTGTCCAATGTGCGTCTACTGTTGGTTTGCGACGTCGGCGGAGGCACGACCGATTTGACGTTGATCAAGGTCGAGCCGGCCGAACCGGAACCGAAATTGACGCGGATCGGCGTCGGCGATCATTTGATGCTCGGCGGCGATAACATCGATTTGGCGCTCGCGCATTTGGCCGAAAAGCGCATCACTGGCGGCGACAAGCGCCTGTCGGCGGCCGATATGTCGCAATTGATCGAACAATGCCGCATCGTCAAGGAAAAGCTTTTGGCCGACGATGCACCGGAACAACTCGCCGTTACTTTGCTCGGTGGCGGCTCGAAACTGATCGGCGGCACGCGCTCGGCGATGTTGACGCGCGACGAGGTGCGAAGCATCGCACTGGATGGTTTCTTTCCATTGTCCGGCTTGAACGACTTGCCGGATCGCAAGCGCAGCGGCGTCGTCGAATTCGGCCTGCCTTATGCGGCGGAACCGGCGGTCAGCAAACATATTGCAGCGTTTTTGAAATTGCATAGCCAAGCCGCGCTCGATGCATTGAACGGCGAGGGTGTCGTGCCGGATGCGTTGTTGCTGAACGGCGGCGTGTTTCGTAGCCGCCCGCTGACTCAGCGGATGCTCGATTTGATTGCATCCTGGCGAGGCGATGCGCCGAGACTGCTCGAGAACAAGCATCCGGAATTGTCGGTCTCGTTGGGTGCGGTCAGTTATGCGCAGGCAAGGCGGAATAAACAAATCCGCATCGGCGGTGGCGCGGCGCGCAGTTATTTCTTGATCGTCGATACCGAAGGCGGCGAACAGAAAGGCGTTTGTATCTTGCCGCGCGGAAGCGAAGAGGGGCTCGAGGTCGTTTTGCAAGATCGGCAATTCGCGTTGCGATTAGGACAGCCGGTGCGCTTCCATTTAGCTTCGACGACGGGCGACACCGAATATAATCCGGGTGAATTGGCTACGATTGACGACGAGCGTTTTCATTCGCTGCCGCCGCTGGCGGTTGCCTTGACCGGCGATGAAGTGCCGGCCGAAATCCAACCGGCTAAAATGTCCACTTCCGAAGTGACGGTGCAATTGGCCGTTACGCAAACCGAAGTCGGCACGCTGAAGATTCAATGCGTTTCGGTGCAAGATTCGAGCAAGCGCTGGGACGTCGAATTCCAAATCCGCAAGAAAACGGGTACGGGCGTTCAGGCCGAATTGCCGGCACAATTCGACAAGGCGGTCGAGTCGGTTCAGGCCGTGTTCGGTTCCAAGTCGAAAGAAATCAACCCGAAAGCGGTCAAAAGTCTGCGTGCCGATCTCGAAAAGCTGCTCGGCCCGCGCGCCGATTGGGAAACGCCGTTATTGCGAGGCTTGTTCGGCGTTTTGCTCGATGGCATCAAATACCGCAAACGTTCCGAAAATCACGAACGAGTCTGGTTGAGCCTGACCGGTTTTTGTCTGCGCCCCGGTTTCGGCTATCCGCTCGATGATTGGCGCGTCGAACAATTATGGAAGATTTACGATCAATCGATTCAGTATGTCAACGAAGCGCAAATCTGGAGCGAGTGGTGGACACTTTGGCGGCGTGTCGCCGGCGGTCTCGATGCGGCTGCGCAGGAAAAAATTTTCGACGACATCGGCAAATATCTGAATCCGGCTTCGGCACGGCAGCCGGCCGTTGCGAAACAGCTCAAGACACGCGCTTACGACGATATCGTGCGCCTTTCGGCCGTGCTTGAACGTTTGCCGGTCGATAAAAAAACTCAACTCGGCGAATGGTTGTTGAAACGTTTGCAAAGTCCTGGCGAATCCGAGCAAAGCTGGTGGGCGGTCGGCCGAATCGGCGCGAGGATTCCGTTTCACGGCAGCAGTCATAATGTCGTTGGATCTGAGTCGGCATCCGACTGGTTGAAACAGGTCATGCAAGCCGATTGGAAAAAAACGCCTCAGGCCGGATTCGCCGCGACGCTGATCGCGCGTATGAGCGGCGATAGAAGTCGCGATATCGATGACGCGCTACGCTTCGAAATCGTCGAGCAATTGAAAGCAGCCAAGGCGCCGACGTCTTGGATTGCGATGGTCGAAACGCTAAAAGAACTCGACGAAAAAGAAGAGAAACAAATCTTCGGCGAAGCCTTGCCGCCGGGTTTAAAGTTGATTCTGTGATTTAAAAAATTCTCGTGCAGAGGCGCAGAGTTCTTTTGCTCGTTTCCAAGCTCTAGCTTGTGAACGCAGGATCGAAAGTTACAGCTTCCCGTGACCCTTTGTAGGACTGGGTTTGTAAGCCAGTGCTAAACGTTTCGACCGTGGCCAAAGCAAATCAAAACGTTTGGTTCGGGTTGAATAACCCGCCCCGCGTGAACAAGGGGCCGGGTGCTCTGTGGGAGTAAAAAGATCCGGATAGGTATTAAATTCAAAATAGGCAGGAGCACAAGCATGAGTTTTTGGGGCAAGCTTTTCGGCGAATTCGTCGATGTGATCGAATGGACCGACAGTTCCAGCGATACGATGGTGTATCGCTTCGAACGTTACGGTAATGAAATCAAATACGGCGCGATGCTGACCGTTCGCGAGTCGCAAACGGCAATTCTGGTCAGCGAGGGGCGTGCCGCCGATTTTTACGAGCCGGGTCTCTATCAGCTCGAAACCCGCAACATGCCGATCCTGACCACGCTCGAAAGTTGGCCGCACGGTTTCAAGAGCCCGTTCAAAGCCGAAGTCTATTTTTTCAACATGCGCCGTTTCACCGATTTGAAATGGGGCACGAAGAATCCGATCATGCTGCGCGACAAGGAATTCGGTCCATTGCGGTTGCGCGCGTTCGGTACCTATTCGGTTAGGATCAAAGAGCCTTTGGCTTTCGTCAAGGAAATCGTCGGCACCGGCGGCCATTTTCGCACCGACGATATCAGTTCGCAATTGCGCAATCTGATCGTATCGCGCTTTTCCGACATCATCGGTGAATCGGGCATTCCAGCATTGGATTTGGCTGCAAATTACGACGAACTCGGCGCCTACATCACCGAACGCATCGCGCCGGAATTTTCCGAATATGGCCTCGAAGTATTGCAGTTGTTGGTGGAAAACATTTCATTGCCGCCCGAAGTCGAAAATGCGCTCGACAAGCGCACGAGCATGGGAATCATCGGCGATCTTGGCCGTTATACGCAATTTCAGGCCGCCGAAGCGATGGCTGCGGCCGCGCAAAATCCGTCAGGTGGCGCTTCCGAAGGCATCGGCATGGGTATGGGTTTCGCGGTCGCGCGCGAATTGGGTAAGTCGTTCTCCGAACAATCTTCTGCGCAGCCAGTCACTCCGCCGCCGCTTCCGGCATCGACGGTCTATTTCGTTGCGATAGCCGGACATCAGGAAGGCCCCTACGAGCTAAAAGTCATCGAGCAAAAAGTCCGCAGCGGCGAAATCAATCGCGACACTTTGGTTTGGAGCACCGGGATGGCGGAATGGATGCAAGCCGGTCAGGTGCCCGAGTTATCTGCTGCGTTTGTGCATATGCCGCCGCCTTTGCCGGGTTGATTGGTTAGCAGTCAGCGGTTAGCAGTAAGCAGTGAGCGGTGAAAGGGGAAAGATGAAAGATGAAAGATGAAAGATGAAAGATGAAAGATGAAAGATGAAAGATGAAAGATGAAAGATGAAAGATGAAAGATGAAAGATGAAAGATGAAAGATGAAAGATGAAATTAGAGCTTGACAAATGGTTAAAATGTCGCGCCATTTCACTATTCACTATTCACTATTCACTATTCACTATTCACTATTCACTATTCACTATTCACTATTCACTATTCACTGCTTACCGCTTACCGCTTACCGCTTACGATGGGGTCTTGTAACATTGGACTGCTATGAATAGTTGCCGTGCCTAAATTTAAAACATCTTTAAAACCCGGTGTCGAACGTTTTCCGTGCGGGCAGTGCGGCGCGATATTGAAATATGCGCCCGGAACCGAGCATCAGGTCTGCGAGTACTGCGGATTCGAAAATCATATCGAGCCAAGCGCCGCGCCGATTCAGGAATATGACCTGCAACAAGCGTTGCGGCAGTTGTCTCAACCTCAGGCTGAGACGGTTAAGGCGCAGATTCATTGCGATGAATGCGGCGCCGGGTTTCAGTTTGATAGTCACATCCATGCCGGCGAATGCCCGTTTTGCGGCACGCCGATCGTCACGACGACAGCACAGGCCAAGCCGATTCAACCGAAATCGCTGTTGCCGTTTGCAATCGGCGAAGCTGAAGCTAAACAGCAGTTTCAACGCTGGATCGCGAAGCTATGGTTCGCGCCTAATGCAGTTAAAAAATATGCCCGTAGCGATACCAAGTTGACCGGAGTTTATTTGCCTTATTGGACTTTCGATAGCGATACCGAGACGGATTATGTAGGCGAACGCGGCGATGTCTATTACGTCACGGTACCGGTTCAAGTGGTACGAAATAACCGTACCGTCACTGTTATGCGGCGCGTGCCTAAGATACGCTGGACGCCGGTTTCGGGTCGCGTACGGCGTTTTTTCGACGATGTGTTGGTGGGTGCGAGCAAATCTTTGCCGCGTAAGATTCTGGATGCTTTGCAGCCTTGGGATCTCTACAATCTGATGCCTTACGACGAAAAATATTTGAGCGGTTTTCGTAGCGAATATTATCAGGTCGAGCTCGATGAAGGCTTCGATGCGGCCAAGCAAATCATGGATAGCGTGATTTACCGGGATATCGCGCGCAACATCGGAGGCGATCATCAGCGTATCCATCAGGCTCGAACAAGGCACGACAAAACGACTTATAAGCATTGTTTACTTCCGGTCTGGTCGGCCGCGTTTCGCTATCGGGATAAATCTTATCGTTTCGTGATCAACGGCCGTACCGGCAAAGTGCAAGGCGAGCGGCCTTATAGTGGGTGGAAAATAGGATTTGCGGTGTTGGCCGCGCTACTGACGGCTGCCGGTATTTATTATTATCTCGAGACTAGCGGCGCATTACAGAAATTGCAGCAAAGCGATTATTATGTCGCGCCTTATCATCAACAATGGTGAGGTGATTTAGAGGGGAATGGGAAGCATGAAGACAGCGAATCGGGCTCTTTCGCTACTGCCTTTTGATTGAAAAACCGCCTAAGAATAAAAGGTATGGGATATGTCTATCGAGGACCGCCGTAAACCCATCCATGAGGGCTTGTCGGCAGCTCTCCCTGCTGCTGCCGACAACCTCGCTAGCCACTGCCCATACCTTCATAAAGCTAACCATTTTTTGAGTATAAAGAGAGTAATTCTCTATAAATACACTCAAGACACAGGTTTTTCGGAATCAGGCAAACAATTTTGCGTTAAATGAGGGTTGCGATTACAATCATTTTTATGTTTTAAGTTTCATTTAATTTAAATTTATTGGGTGAAAGAGCGCCGAGTTCAAAATAACAATGAATAATGCATACATCGGTCGCACAGTTAGCGAAACTCCGTTTCAATTCGAACTACTTGCAGCAAAGACAAGGCAAGCGATAGCTTGTGAATTCAGCAAGGAGTGCCGACTCGGTAGCGATACCGGCAACGATGTTCCGATAACCGGAGACGGGATTTTACCTCGGCACGCCAAAATTTTTGTTAGTGAAGATGGCGCATTATTCATTTCTGCGATCGACGATGCGCCAATCACCGTTAACGGCACGCTTGCCGACAAACCATTGATGCTGAATAACGGAGATTGGCTTTTATTCGGTTCCACGCCTTTTCAAATCAAGTTTCAATACAGTCAAGCCGCTGATGACGTTTTGTCCGGCGACGATGCATCCGCCGGCGTTACACTGACAGGAAAGTCGGTGCTGACGATAGGCCGATTACCTCAATGCGATATCACAATACCTTCGCCGCTGGTGTCCCGTGAACATGCCAAATTAACCAGAGAGTCTACGGGATGGGTTATCGAGGATTGCGGTAGCACCAACGGAACCTTTGTCAATGCGGTGCGCATCAGCGGTAAGCAACCGGTGTTGGCCAATGACTGGTTGAGCTTCGCCGCATTCGACTATCGGTTCGACGGGCACGCTATTATTCCATCGAACCAAGACGGTCAAGTCAAGATCGAAGTGTATCGGTTGACCAAAGAGGTCAAGGAATCGTCGGGTCAGGCTAAACGTTTGTTGGATGGCTTGAGTTTTGCAATTCATCCGGGCGAATTCGTCGGCATTTTCGGCACTAGCGGTTCGGGTAAATCGACGTTGTTGGATGCGCTGAACGGACGCCGGCCCGCCACAAGCGGCGATATTTTATATAACGAAATCGATTTGTACGGCGCGTTCGATTTGTTTCGTGCGGCGATCGGCTATGTGCCTCAGCAGGATATCGTGCATCGCAAAATCGTCATGCAGCATGCGTTGAAATTTACCGCTAAACTGCGTTTGCCTCCCGATACCTCGGATTTTGAAATGGATGAAAATGTCCTGAAGGTGCTTGAAAAGGTCGGATTGGCCGAGAAGGCCGGGTTAGCAGTCGATACGCCGACACCGTTGAGCGGCGGTCAACTGAAACGCGTTAGTTTGGCGGTGGAATTGGTCGCCAATCCGAATGTGTTGTTTCTGGACGAAGTGACCAGCGGACTGGATGCCGGTACCGATAAAAAAATGATGCAACTGTTTCGGAGTTTGGCCGAGGACAAAAAAACCGTCGTTTGCGTGACGCATACGCTGGAAAATATCGACACCTGTCACCTGGTCTTATTGCTGCATCAGGGACGTCTGGTTTTCTATGGACCGCCTCAAGCCGTGATCGGTTATTTCGGGATCGATCGCTTATCCGATGTCTATGAACTGCTCGAAAGCCGTTCGGCCTCCTATTGGGCCGATAAATACCGAGCCTCGAATTTTCACGATACTTATGTCGAAAAACGTTTGAAGCTATCGGAGCAACGCGACAATAAAGATGTTCTAAAATCAAACACGCGACCGACGAATAACAAATGGTTGCAGAGTTGGCGCCAAACCAAAACGTTAATGTCGCGTTATTGCGAATTGATTTTGTCGGATCGTAAAAACCTACTAATTTTAATCTTACAGGCGCCGTTGATCGCGTTGATCGTTAGTTTGGTATTCGAGATGGACGATCAGATAGCTCTGCGAGCGGCCAAGCAAAGCCAGATTCTGTTTATCATGGTGTTGTCCGCGATCTGGTTCGGTTGTCTCAATTCCGCACGGGAATTAGTTAAGGAGTTGCCGATTTATATTCGCGAACGCTCGGTAAATTTAGGCTTAGGGCCTTATATCGTGAGTAAATTGATTCCGTTATCGTTGCTTTGTTTTGTGCAATGCTTCTTGTTATTAGGCGTTATCGCGTTATCGATATCGGTGCCGGGCGATCTGATACAACGTTTTTTGATTTTGTTCGCATCAGGCATGGCGGCGACCACGATGGGGCTTTGCGTCAGCGCCTTTGTCAATTCCAACGATAAAGCGGTTGCGACGGTGCCGATTTTATTGATTCCGCAGGTTATTTTATCCGGTGCTGTGGTTAATCTCGAAGGCGCCGGGCTTTGGATAGCCAAAACGACGATGATTTCTTATTGGTCTTTCGATGCGATGAAATTGACGCTCGGCGAGGAGATTAGGGCTGTTAAGGATTTTACCGGAACCACTGTCGTATCGATAGCAGGAAGCACAGGGAGCGATTTGGCGGCGATTGCCGGGTTGGGTTTGTTTTTTCTGATCGCGACGGCAATAGGTCTGAAACTCAAGGATACTAAAAAATAACCGAAGCCGATTTGAACATATATGAATGAAACAGCACAAGAACAGCCCCGGACCTGTCCCAAATGCGATCAACCGGATTCGGCCGATGTGATCGCGCAAAATAAATACCGGTGTACAAAATGCCAATACGAAATAGCGCATATCGATACCGCACCTAACGGCTCGATACGCGGTATTTTCGGTTGGCTGAAAGGCGTCGGCGATTTGATTGGCGATCGCTATATTATCCAAACAGTGCTGGGAAAAGGCGGTTTCGGCGCGACTTACCTAGTCGAAGACCAACGCGTGAAAGGAAAACGTTGGGCGCTCAAGGAAATTCCCGAGATGTTATTCGATGAATATGAAGTTTCGTTGTTGAGCAACCTCGATCATCCCTCGATCCCGATCATTGTCGACCGTTTCAATGAAAAAGGCATGGTCTATTTGGTGTTGAAATTCGGCGGTAGCCGAACGCTGGCTACCGAATGCAAGCGGCTCGGTAGAATTGTCTTTACGGACCTTAAGGACTGGATCGTTCAGGTCGGGCAGGTACTCGAATATCTGCATTCGCGAAATCCGCCGATTATCCATCGGGATTTGAAGCCGGAAAACGTTTTGCTGGACGATGAAAACAGAATCATGCTGATTGATTTCGGCATCGCCAAGGAATCTTCGCCCAACGAAATGACCCGTACCTTGGGGAGAGCGGCATCAATCGGTTTCAGTCCGCCAGAGCAGGTCATGGGCACCGGTACCGACATTCGATCCGATATTTATTCATTGGCGGCCACGGTTTATTTTGCCGTGACCGGTCAAATGCCGGTCGCGGCGCATGAAAGGGTGTCCGGTAAAGCCTTGACGCCTCCCAAACAAATTGCGCCCGAATTGCCGGATGTAATCGATAACATGATTCTTAAAGGATTGAGTCTCAATGTCAATGAGCGCCCGCAGACCGTGGCGGAATTCATCGGTGTATTTTCAGCCGTTAGCCAAGTTGATGAAGAGGCTTTGCTGTCCGGCAAAACGGTGCAAATTTCCGATTTGCAATTCGGGCCGGTAATTAAGACCCAAGGGAATCGTTCGCAGCCGATCTCACGTTCAACGACTCAATATGCAGAAGCTCACAATAGCTCCATAAAAAAACTGGCGATTTTGCTTGTCGTTGTCGTAGTGCTGTTTTCAGCGTTTGCCGGCGGCGCCTATTGGCTGTTTTTCAAAGACGGTTCGAATGAAGCGCCGATTGCAAGTGCCGGTCCCGAACCCGAGTCTTTACCGCGTGAGACCGGAATTGCCGATGGCGCGTCTCCTGCTGCGGTGGAATCGCCGTTTGCCGCTCCCTCCGTTGTCTCGAAGCCTGTCGTGCCTTCGGCAGATTCAGGTTTGTCGGCACTGGAAATATTGAATAAACGCAGGCCCGTTCAACCGGAATCGGATAACCAGTCTTCGGTCAATAAAGCCGCGCAAACACTCGACTCGAATCGCGTTGTTCAGCAGTCAAGCACGCCTCCGAAACCGGTAGCACGCCCTAAACCGAAGCCGAAACCGCAACCTAAACCGATAGCCAAAACCGAGCCTAAGGAAGATAATTCCGGCTGGGTTATTATTCCGGGGCAAACACAAAAAATACGTTAGGTTAGGGGCGCAAATAACCGAATCCGCTACAAAGATCATTGTTCCGGTAAGTTATTTGTCGCGAAATCCTAAGCATTCGCAGTTACGAGTAACTTCTTTGAGTATAAAGCAGCAATTCCCAATTTGGGGATCAAAAAGGGTGTGGGGTATGCTTGGCGAGGATGTCGGTAGCAGGGAGCTGCCGCCAAGCCCCCATGGATGGGTTTACGGCGTTCCTCGACAGGCATACCCCACACCTTAAAATCGGCGAAACTGCTCAAACAGGGAATTGCTGGAGTATAAAGTGTTAGTCGTTGTTTATGGGGGAATCGGACATTGAGTCCGATGGGTAAAACACTACTTTATAAAGAGGAATCAACGTCATGATGAACAACTTAAGACAAACGCAACAGACCGGCAAAAAACGGTTTTACGGGGCGGGGAGCTTTATAGTATCTGTATTGGTTTTAATGCAAGCCTTGTTTCTTACGGGCCCAGCGCATGCCGGCGGCTACGGATTTGCAGCGCCCGGCGGTTACGGCGTTAAAGTCTATCGGGTAAATTATGCTTTGTATCCGTTTGTACAATTGTATATTCGGACCTTCGATCAAAACATGCAGCCTTTGGTGAATCTCAACGAAATGAATATCGGTCTGATGATCAAAGGCAAAAGCTACGATCCGATGAAACGCCAATATGGCATTCAAAGCATACGCAATCGAAGTGAGGCAACCCGTTCCGTTTTGGTAATCGATGCCAGCAAGTCGATGGCGGGAACGGCATCGGAAACCGCGCTCAGAGCCGCTGCTCGTTTTATCGACAGCAAACGGCCCCAGGATGAGGTCGCGATCCTGGCGATACGAGATACCAAAGAAGGTTATGATTTGGTATCTCAATTCGAAAGGGATGCGGGCGCCCTTGCTAGAAGGTTGGCGGATATTCGAATCGATGGTATGAAAAGCCGTATTTACGATAGTATCGGGGCTGCGATTCAGATGTGCGGCATGTCGGCGCAAGGATCGTCAGTAGACCCTTCGGCCGATAATGTTATTGCTTCGTGTTCGGTAGTCGTTTTTTCCGACGGGCGAGACGAAGGCAGTGCGCTTTCTCGCGAAGAGCTGAATGGCCGAATTACTTCGATGCGGATCCCCATTCCCGTGTATTCGCTTGCTTACGGCAAGAATTCCGTGGACTATTTTAAAAACCTGGAGTCCATATCGAAAAACTCGTTCGGCATCTATTATTCATTGGGTGAAACCTATGACAGGATGCAGCGCATTGTCGAAGAAATCCAAAACATTCTACAAAGCGACTATGTCGTGACTTTTCGCTCCTATATTCCTGTTGACGGCGAGCAGCACTCGTTCAAGGTCGGTATCGAATATCCGACAGGTAGCGGTAAATATTATTACGACAATGGTGAATTCGAAGCGATAGAGCCGCCGCCTATCCAAGCGATTGATAATTATCTCAACCTATTAAATCAAAAAATCCCGCTTCTGCCGGATAACGATCCTTTTTACAACAGGCCGTCCGTTCAGTAGCAGCGCTAATCTAATGAGGATTTCATCATGAATCATGCATTTCCTAAAACAGCCCTAAGTGCGGTTGTATGCGTCAGCCTGATCACCGGATGTGCGACTACACCGGAAAATCAACAAGCCATTGGTGCGGGATTGGGCGCCGTGGCAGCCGGTTTGACGACCGGTCTATTGACCGGCAATGTCGGCTACGGTTTAGCGGCGGCGGCCGGCGGTGCCGCACTCGGTTGGGGCGCCGTCAAATTGGCGCAATACAGTTCTGAGCAGGTGCGCAGTCCGGCCGAGGACCAATCGCTATACGGTTTTACGCCTGCCGCCAATACCGTGCTGGTCCGTTTGAATAAAGGCACGGCTTCGCCGGATACCGTTGCTCCAGGACAACAAGTCATGGTTGCCAGCGATTATTCATTGTCGGTACCGCAAAATCAAAGCATAGCCTCGGTCGAGGAAACCTGGGTCTTGAAAAAGGACGGAAAGGTAATTTTCGAGGCTCCGCCTCAAAATGTGCAGCGTTCCGCCGGCGGTTATGCCGTCAATGCGACGATTCCGATACCTAAGAATGCATCGGCCGGTACCTATGTCGTCGAAACCAAAGTGCAAGCCGGCACCAGCAGCGATATCAATCAGGCCGTATTTATCGTTCAATAAGCGCTAATGCTTCGTTTGCGGGTAATCAAAAGAAGCGTGCCAAGGACGATTGCAGGGGTATTTTTTTATTTGCTGGTCGGTGGCTGTGAGATCTCGAGGTCCGCGTGGGCAAATTGCTCCGGCGAACAGCAGCATTCCGCGAATGCCGCCTATCGCATAGAACAGGAATGGCCATTAAGGCCGAGCCAGGACATTGTCAACCGATATTTGCAAACCCTCGGGGAGCGTCTTGTTCCCCGAAGCGGGCCTTGGCTAAAGTGGTTTACGCCAATCGATTGGCCGACTTCGGGATGGCGCTTTTTTACAGTCAGGGATAGCTCGGTCAACGCATTCTCGATTGGGGACGGGCGCACTTATATCACCGAAGGCAGTTTTCATTTCGTCAAGAATGAAGCCGAACTCGCGGCGATATTGGCTCATGAAATGGGGCATCAATTAGCCGGTCATTTTTGTCTCCGGCCAGGCTTATCTGGCAAAAAGCATAGGCAAATAGGCACGCTGGTGCAGATCATCGATATCGATAGGGAAATCGAAGCGGATGCGATCGCATTGGATATCTTGCAGGCCGCCGGTTTTCCGCCTGACGTCCTGCTGAATATCATTGATCGCTTGCCGGTAAAAGGCGACGAACAGCAACATCAAGCTCGTCTAAATAAGCTATCTAAGCGATTGGAGCCGGGAATCAATGATAATTTTTCAAGTTCCGCAGAGTTTTTTCGGATAAAGCGATTATTATCCGAATAGGAACGGGCATGAAATTCGATCTATTCAAGCGGCTTGTTCATAACCAAGCCAAAAAAACCGACAAGCCGAATGTTCAATTCAGTTGTTTTTCTCATTCAGGCAAAGTCAGAAGCAATAACGAAGATAGTTTTTTAATGCTTCCTGAAAAGGGTATTTGGGCCGTTGCAGATGGCATGGGCGGACATAATTGCGGAGAAGTCGCCAGCGCGGTCGGTTTAATGACCTTGCATCGCGAGCTGGCTTCCGGAGCAAAATTGATCGAAGCTATTCAACGCGCGCATCTCGAAATCAAGGAGCAAGCTTTCAAAGATCCAGAAGCCCAGGGGATGGGGATGACCTTAGTCGCGATACAAATTGAAGAGGGGCGTTATCAAATTGCCTGGGTCGGTGATAGCCGCGCCTATCTCTGGCGGAATAATGGATTAAGGCAATTGACTAAGGATCATAGCTATGTACAAATGCTGATGGATCAAGGCTTAATCGATGAAGAAAGCGCCAAGACCCACCCCTATAAAAACGTTATCACACAAGCGATCGGCAGTTCCGACAAAGAAGTTGTGCAAGTGGATGTGGTCGAGGAAATACGCGATAAGAGGGATATTGTATTACTTTGCAGCGACGGATTGACCGGTCAAGTGCCCGATTCAACAATCGCGACCATACTCGCAGGGGATGGGAGCTTGGATAATAAGACCGAGCAACTTCTGGCAGAAGCGTTGGCGAATGCGGCCGACGATAATATTACATTGATTTTGTTGGCGGAATCTCAGGCGGACTGTTCGTAGAATCTAATAAGGGTATTGTTGGTTGCATTCGAAAAAGCCGAACTTACTCCCTTTTGATAGAAAAACCGTCTAAGAATATACCTATCGCACTTCAAACTTCGGCATTAGCGTATGGAGGCGTCGGGGTGTTCGGCAAAGGCTTTGGCAGCATGGATGCTGTCATAGAACCTACATGGACGTATTCACGGCGTCCTTTGATGGGCACCCCGATGCCGACATTCGCGCTAGCCACAACCCATACCTTCATAAAGTTAACCATTTTTTGAGTATAAAGGGAGTAAATAAGGCAAATTTTTCCCGGTCGTCTATATTCGAGGTCCTGATTAGCAAGTTTCTTCAGCTAAAGGCCAAAAACCAGCATATCCCTAGCAGGACGGGGTTTGCAACCCCGTCCTAAACGTTTTGACTTTGGCCGAAGTTAGCCGAAATGTTTAGGGCAAACCGAAACGTTGGGGACGGGTTAAATAACCCGTCCCGCAGAAGTGGCTACGACTGGCCACTGCTCGGACAATTGGCTTCAGCAAGCTGAAGCATCTTGCTAATCAGGTTCGAGGTTATAAGATTTCCGGGTCCATTTGTATTTAGTGCGAGAAAATTATGATTCAGCGAAAACTTCTGGTTGTTTGTATTCTAACTTCTTCGGTCCTGGCGGGTTGCGGCAGTAAGGTTGAAGTGCCGTCTGCTCATGTCGGGAAGATCATGACCCAATACGGCTTCAAGGAAGGCATCGTCAATACCTCGAAGTTTAGGCTAGAGCCTTGTTGGGCCTATTGCGACAAGTTGGTCGTCATGAATGTTTCGGACATAGCCAAAGCCGAGCAAATGCAGTTGTTCATGCCGAAAGACAAGTTGAATATGGCGTTTGATTTGCGGATGACGCTGGCTGTTAAGCCGGAACAGTATGATGAATTGTTTTCCAAAATAGCGCCGGAGCAAGTTGGCGATGTTGAAAGCATTCCTCTCGATAAGGTTTACCAGACCTATGCGCAGCAGATTATCCGGTCGGAAGCTAGAGAGTTTTTGTCGAATTATACGATTGCCGAGATCAGTTCTTCTCGGGAAGCGATCAATTCCGAATTGAGCGCCAAATTATCGAAGAGCATAGGCGAAAGAACGCCGTTTTTAGTGCGCTATGTCGGGTTGGCGGACATAAGGTATCCGGAAATCATCGTTAAGGCGCAGGAAAATGCAGCAGAACGGCGCGAAATGATTCAGCAGGAAGAGGCGCAATTGGAAATCAGTAAAGTGCAATTAGAGCGCAAGCTTCAAGAGCAACGCATGCAACGCGCTATCGACGTCGAAAAAGCCGAGGCCGAGGCCGAAGTTAACAAGATTCTGGCGCAGTCGGTCACGAACGAATACATCCGCTACCGCTCTCTGAATGTGCTCGACAAAATGAGCGAATCGAATAACAAGGTCTTTATTCCGATGGAAATGCTCGGCACAATCGCCGGCGGTGTCATGCTGGGAAAGCATTGATTGCGGTTATGTTCGGCTACTTTTATCAAAGGCTTCTAGGGAGGAGCGGAAAACCAGCTGGATTCGGACCGGTTCGGATTTTCGCCGATACGGCATGAGTACTTATCTGTTCAATGTTTTACTTTCGTTTTTTCCTTATCTGATCATTGGCTTTTTCATGCTCTGTGCCGCATTGATGATCGAGCCGCTGGTGCGAGGCGGACTGATCGTCAAAAAGTTGAACAAGGCTACGCTGAAAAAAAATAGGCTGTTTTTGCTTTGTGCGGCATTGACCATATGGGCTTTCGGGTTGTTTTTAGCGTTGAGCTCGCCTTCCAATATTCCGAAAACGGAAGTCTTCGACAAGGCGGCAAGCCATCGAGCGATTGTCGACAAAGCTGAAGAGAGCCGTGAACTACCGAAACAGCCTGTCAGAGACAATACATTAAAACCTAAGAACCGGGAAGATCGCGACGCACATTTCAAATCGTTGACCGATTATAAATCAAGGACTCGGCAATATACGGAATGATGGAAGATACCCTTTCCAGTCGCCGACACCTGTCAATCGAGCAGCCGAACCCTCCTTAAATAGGGAAGTTATTTACGATCAAATCTCCTTATGACCAATTCCTAAAGTCTGTATCGCCGCGAATAAATCCTCAAAAGCCGATTCGTTTTCGGTGTCGACCGTTATGGTCATGTTTTGTTCCGGTTCCGTTAAAGGTTCGTCCGAGTCTATCTGTCGTTGTAAGATGTCGGGTGTGGCCTCGGAGGGATCGGTGCCTCGTTTTTGCCTAGAGTCGATACGCTCGATCAAGGTTTTTTGGCTTGCTTTAAAATCCAAGATGAGTAGCAATGCGTCGGTTTTTTCGGTCAATGCAATAAATTCCGCGCGTTGGGTTTGTTTAAGAAAGGTGGCGTCGACGATCACGCTGAACCCTTCATTCAGTATGGCGTGAGCCGTATCAGCCAAATGCCGGTAGGTAATCTCGCCTGCTTCAGTGTTATAAATGCCGCCTCCCGCCTCGGAATTCGTTGATTCTTGAGGAGCGAAACCATAAAGGCGTTTGCGTTCGATATCCGAGCGGAGATGGATTGCTCCGAGTTGTTCGGCCAGTTTTTCGGCAAAAAAGGATTTGCCTGACCCCGAGAAGCCATGTGTGATTAATAACATTGGTCGTGGCGTTTGAATATGGCGCTCGGCTAAATCGGCATAGGCTTGGTATTCTGCCTTTATGCTATTGCGGTTACTTGGGTCGGAGTCTTGTTGCATTCTCAACAATGCCACCTTGCCGCGTACCAAGGCTCGGTAAACCAAATAATAGCGCAGTAAGGCTAAACCTTGATAATCACCGGTTTGATGCAGATAACGGTTGAGCAGTCGCCATGCCAATGCTTCGAATTGGCGGTGAATCAAGTCCATGAAGATGAAGGCCATTTCGCTGGCGACATCGATCCAGCGCAGCATCGGGTTAAATTCAATACAATCGAAGGGCGTCACCTGGCCGTCGATCAGCGCGATATTGCCCAAGTGTAAATCTCCGTGACATTCCCGGATAAAGCCTTGGCGTTTACGTTGCTGCATGAGTTCGGCCTTCTGTTGCCATTCGTTCCGGGTCCAGGTGTGCAGGCTTTTCAGTCGGCGAATTTCCGATGCGTCGTCTAGCAACGGTTCGATGTGGTGAAAGTTTTCTTCACTCCAATGCCTTATGTCGTCCGGCTCGCCATAAGGCGATTCAGGGGCTGTCGTCTCGGTGTCGTTATGAAATCGGCTGACGATTCGGGCGATGCCGTCGATATCGTCGGTTGAAAGCAGGCCATTTTCGGCGCGCATACTCATGAGTCCTTGCTGATCGAATTGCCGCATTTTTACGGCATATTCGGTTGCCATTCCTGTCCCACCCATCTCGGGTTTTTCGGGGCTCCCCGTTATCGGAACGACGTCCAGATAAAGCGATGACGAAAAACGGCGGTTGAGCCGTAATTCTTCATCGCAACAAAAGCGGCGTTTTTCGAGGGTCGAAAAATCCAGAAATCCGAAATCGACCGGTTTTTTAATTTTATAAGCAAATTCGCCGGTCAGCAGTATCCAGGAGATATGCGTTTCCAATAATTCAATCGTAGCGCTTGCATGAGGGTATGCTCGGCTGTTGAGGAGTGAAGGGATCAATCGAGTTTCGAGAGGGGGTGAATTCATGGGTTAAGCCCGAAGCAGTTTTTTCTGTATGATACCGTTAATTTCAAGTAGGGCAATCCTTTGTCCTTGCCATACGGTTAAGGGTTTGTTCGAGGTTAATGTTTATCGGCTTAGGTTGACATTGTTTGTTGCAACAAGCATTATCAGGCGAATTTATTTTAATTTAGACTCTTTATGAGTAACGACACGTTACAAATCCGCCGTATCGGCATCGATACGTATCATGAAAACGTCGCTTATTTAAACCGGGAATGCGCGTTTTACCGAGCCGAGGGTTTTCAGGCGTTGTCGAAAATCAAGGTTTGCGCGAACGGCAACAAACTGTTGGCAGTGCTCAATGTTGTGGACGATAGCTCCATCGTGCATTCCGGCGAGCTGGGTCTTTCCGAGCAAGCTTTCCAAAAACTCAATATTGACGAAGGCGCATTAGTTACGGTGGAACATGCCGAGCCGCCCGTGTCGATGGATGCCGTGCGCCGAAAGATTAACGGCGAACGCTTGAGTCAGGATGATTTTACTAGTATTGCCAAGGATATTGCCGAGACACGCTATTCGAAAATGGAGATGGCGGCTTTTTTGGTTGCGACCGGCCAAAACAATCTCGACCGAGACGAACTCTTGTATTTGACGCGAGCAATGCTGGATTCGGGCGAGCGCATGAATTGGCACGAGTCGCTGGTGGCCGACAAACATTGTATCGGCGGCATACCGGGTAATCGAACTTCGATGTTGGTCGTGCCGATTGTCGCCGCGCACGGCATGTTGATACCGAAAACGTCGAGCCGGGCGATTACGTCGCCGGCCGGTACCGCCGATACGATGGAGGTTTTGGCTGAAGTTAATTTACCGCCTGAACGCTTACATGATATCGTACGTCAGGAACGTGGCTGTTTAGCGTGGGGCGGCACCGCAAAACTGGCGCCGGTCGATGATCTGCTAATTTCGGTCGAGCGCCCGCTCGGGATCGATTCTCAAGGGCAAATGGTGGCCTCTATTCTGTCGAAAAAATTGGCGGCGGGTTCCACGCATTTGATCGTCGATATTCCGGTCGGGCCGACCGCAAAAGTTCGGCACATGCGCCAGGCGCTTGCTTTACGCAAGTTATTCGAATTTGTCGGCGATCAACTCAATATTCATTTGGAAGTCATGATTACCGACGGCCGCCAGCCGGTCGGACGCGGCATCGGCCCGGTGCTCGAGGCGCGCGATATCATGCAGGTGCTGGAAAACAATCCCGATGCGCCGTTCGATTTGCGCCAAAAATCGCTGCAATTAGCCGGAAGGATTATTGAGTTCGATCCCGATGTTAGAGGCGGGCAGGGCTATGCGATTGCGCGCGATATTCTCGATTCGGGTCGGGCACTCGCCAAAATGAACGATTTGATACAGGCTCAAGGTGCCAAAACCATAGACTTTACGCCCGGCACTTTATGTCACGAAGTCTGCGCAGATCAAGACGGCATTGTGACCCATATCGATAATTTTCAAATGGCCAAGATTGCCCGGATTGCCGGCGCACCGATGGATAAAAAAGCCGGCGTCGATCTGTTGAAAAAAATCGGCGACAGGGTGCAGAAAGGCGAGCCGATTTATCGGGTCTATGCAGGCTTTTCGGCGGATTTTAAATTCGCGAAAACGCTAGCGGCCGATGATAACGGTTATCGTATCGGCGTAGAGGAGCATGTTTTGAAGCCGTTGGTGGCTTTCTAATATGATGCTGGTACTGGCCTTTCCCGATTATTGCGCACAAGCCGAGAGACTGGCTTGCAGGCTTGAAACCCCGTTCGAACTCATTGAATTGCACCGTTTTCCCGACGGCGAAAGTTTGGTTCGGCTTCCGGCAGTGTTACCCGAACATGTTATCGTTTGCCGAAGTCTCGACCAGCCGAACGACAAATTGATCGAATTAATGCTGTTTGCTCGGACAGCAAGGGAGTTGGGCGCTAAGCGAGTTACCTTGGTGGCGCCATATCTTTGTTACATGCGCCAGGATATCGCTAATCGTCCCGGCGAGGCTGTCAGTCAGCGCATTGTCGGCCGGATGTTGGCTGATTTGTTCGATGATGTTCTAACGGTCGATCCGCATCTGCACCGTATTTCTCATTTACATCAGGCGATCCCGCTTGCAAATGCGGTTTGTCTTTCCGCGGCCGGTGCGATTGGCGATTTTTTGCGCCGGCAGTTAAGTGATGCGGTGCTGCTCGGACCGGATAGCGAATCCGAACAATGGGTATCCGGTATTGCCTCGCAAATCGGTTTCGATTATGCGGTAGCCGATAAAATCAGACGCGGCGACCGAGAAGTCGATATTACCTTGCCGGAAGCGGAGTTTAGCGGCAAATCGGTAGTTATCATTGATGACATGGCCAGTACCGGAAGAACACTAGCCCGCACGATCGGTTTGTTGCAAAACGCCGGCGCCCGTGCCGTTTATGCCGCGATCACGCATCCGTTGTTTTGCGGCGATGCCGAGTCGCATATTCGCGCGGCAGGCGTCAAAGAAATTTGGAGTACGGACAGCATTGAACATCCGACATCTTGTATCAAACTCGATGCGTTGTTGAGTGATGCGATCCGGTCGATTTTATAGTCACAACAGTATTAATAATCAGGTGATTTTATGCCTACGAAAAAACCATTGGATAAAACCAAACTCGATCAAATCGTTCTCGATGCGCGCCGTAGTCAGGCTGAACGAGAAAAGGGCTACCGCGAAAAAGCGTTGAAAATGTATCCGTGGATTTGCGGGCGTTGCGCGAGGGAATTCGATCATAGCAATGTCAGAGAATTGACCGTTCATCATCGGGACCACAATCACGATAATAATCCTGCGGACGGCAGCAATTGGGAGTTATTGTGTCTGTATTGCCATGACAACGAACATGCCCGCTATGAGCACGCTCATTACAATACCGGTTCAGCCAAAGATAGCGGTAAAACCGCAACTTTCAATCCTTTCGCGAATCTTGAGAGTTTATTGAAAGGAAAGCAGTAATGCAGACTGCTTTACAGGTTGACCGGAGCGCGGCTATCTCTATCGCACTTCAAGTTTCGGTATTAGCGTCCTTGTTTTGCGATGTTGAGAAAGCGCTTTTTTGTTCGGTTAAGGCAGTTCCTAGAAATGCTCCATGAGCTTCATGGTTGTACCCATCGTGGATCAAAATTCGGCACCGGGGTGATCGTCAAAGGACGTCGTGAATACGTCCATGTAGGCTCTATGCCAGCATTCATGCTGGCAAAGCCTTTACCGCTCACCCCGGCGCCTCCTTAAGCATCGCCGAAATTTGAAGTGCGAAAGGTATAAATTACCGAATTCAGGATAATCGGTTCACCTTGTCGAGAAAACCCAGTCGGTTTTTAAAAGCCATCCCATGTTTAAAAAATTCCTAAGCAAAATGACTCCGGCTCAAGCTAAGCACGTTGCCGGTGAATCGTTGCTAATCGAATACCAGTGGCGAGTAGAGCAAGGCCTTATCGACTATGATCCGGCCCAGGTCGAGGCATTGCATTACCTTCAGGAAATGCTGGACAAATTGACTACCGAAGATCGGTCAGGATTTTTGAGGTTGCCTTCGACGCGCGGAAAACCTTGCAAGAGTTTGTATATCTACGGTGGAGTAGGACGGGGCAAGTCGATGTTAATGGATTTGTTCTACGACCATTGTCCTATTCAGGAAAAACGTCGGGTTCATTTCCATACTTTTATATTGGAAGTTCATGAGTTCTCTCATCGCTGGCGTTTGGAAAAAAAACAGGACATCATTCATGCTCTGGCTGACGAAATTAATGCCTCGACAAAGCTACTTTGTTTCGACGAGTTTCATGTGATCGATGTCGCCAATGCCGTTATATTGGATCGGCTGTTCAGTCGTTTATTCGAGCTCGGTACTGTAATCGTCACTACTTCAAACCGGCATCCCGATGATTTATATCAAGCCGGATTGGTTCCGGAGCTGTTTTTAAAGTTCATCAAGCTATTGAAGGCTTCGGCGGATGTCGTCGAGCTCGTTGCCAAGCACGATTATCGATTGACGCGACTTCACGGCGCTGAAAAAACCTATTTTTACCCGCTCGACGAATATGCGGCTTCGGCTTTAGAGCAGTGTTACCGCGCACTGACCCATTCCGCACCGCTGAAGCCTTGCAGTCTTAAGGTGTTGGGTAGAAATGTCGTAATGCGGGCCGCTCATGGCGAGGTGGCGTTGACCACCTTCGATGAGATGTGCAGGCAGCCGTTAGGGCCGGCCGATTATTTGAAAATCGTGCAAGCCTTCAGAGTCGTCATTTTATCCGGCATTCCGCGATTCGGTTTTGATAATCATGATGAGGCCAAACGTTTTTCGACATTGGTCGATGCTTTGTATTTTCATAAAGTCATTCTGATTTGCAGTGCCGAGGTTGCGGCAAGGGAGCTCTATGACGAAAACATACGCGCATTTTTCCTGAAACGAACGGTTTCGCGATTGATCGAAATGCAGTCGGATTACTATCTCAAGCAGTAAGCAGTAAGCAGTGAATGGTGAGTAGTGAAAGGTGAAAGGTGAAAGGTGAAAGGTGAAAGGTGAAAGGTGAAAGGTGAAAGGTGAAAGGTGAAAGGTGAAAGGGGAAAGGGGAAAGGTGAAAGGTGAAAGGTGAAAGGTGAAAGGTGAAAGGTGAAAGGTGAAAGGTGAAAGGTGAAAGGTGAAAGGTGAAAGGTGGCGCTTGACAAGTAGTTGAAAATCCGCATCATTTCTCTATTCTCTATTCTCTATTCTCTATTCTCTATTCTCTATTCTCTATTCTCTATTCTCTATTCTCTGCTAACCGCTTATTCAACCTCTCGTCTTACAATAACTTTAGTTAATGACTCATTGGAATATAAGGAAATTTGTCTCGATTTATAGCGATTCAACGTATCAAGTCATTAAATTTACAGAAAAAATGATGACTTTTCGGCAATATGGATGTTCAAACTCCTGTGATATAATCGCGCTTTAGCTAAATCGTATCGATGCTTCCATTCCTCTTCATGAATTTAAAGACTTTTACGCGCCTTTTCATACTGTTTCTGGTTGTTTCCCAAGCGGTTAAAGGCGACGATGGGTTTGTTGTCGATAATATTCAGGTCAACGGCTTGCAGCGAATTTCTGCGGGTACTGTCTACAATTATCTTCCGGTCAATGTCGGTGAATTTTTATCCGAGGATAGGATTCCCGATGCGGTTAGAGCCTTATTTAAAACCGGTTTCTTTAAGGATGTTTCGCTGGCGAGGGAAGGTTCGACGCTGATCGTCAATGTTACGGAGCGGCCATCGATCGCTAAAATCATTTTCGAAGGCAACAAAGATATTAGCTCCGAAGACTTGCTCAAGGCCTTGAATAATATTGGGCTTGCCGAGGGCAAGGTATTCAATCAACAAATGCTCGAGAAGGTCGAGCAAGAATTGAGCCGCCAGTATTTTAGTCACGGTAAATATGGCCTTAAAATCGATACCGAAGTTTCTCCGTTGACCCGCAATCGCGTGGGTATTCGCATCAATATTTCCGAAGGCCGGGTAGCGAAAATTAAGGAAATCAATATTGTCGGCAATCGATCCTTCGACAACGCCGATTTGCTCGATAATTTCGAATTGAGCACCGGCAATTTATTGTCGTTTTATACGAAAGACGATCAATATTCGAAACAAAAATTAGCGGCGGATCTCGAGCGGCTGCGTTCGTATTATCTCGATCGCGGCTATATCAATTTTTCGATCGAATCGACGCAAGTTGCGATTACACCCGACAAAAAAGAAATCTATATCACCGTCAACGTCAAGGAAGGCGATGTGTTTATGCTGGAACAAGTCAAGGTTGCCGGTAATCTGATCATCGATCCCGAAGAAGTGGTTAACTTGGTGCAAGTGGGGCCGGGCGAAATTTTTTCCCGCAAGAATGCGACCGAAACCTCGAAAGCGATTTCCGATCGATTAGGCGATGAGGGTTATGTGTTTGCGAATGTCAACATGGTGCCTGAAATAAACGATACCGATAAAACGGTTGCGATGACCTTTTATGTCGATCCGGGTAAGCGTGTCTATGTCAATCGTGTCAATTTTCAAGGCAATACCAAGACCCGCGATGAAGTGTTGCGCCGTGAAATGCGCCAAATGGAGTCGAGTTGGGCGTCGACGAGCAAGATCGAACGGTCGAAAGTGCGTCTCGAACGTTTGGGTTATTTCGAAGAAGTGAATGTTGAAACGCCGCCCGTTTCCGGCACCGCCGATCAGATCGACGTCAATTATTCGGTCACCGAAAGGCCGGCCGGTAATTTGACGGCCGGTATCGGTTTCTCGCAAGTACAAGGTATTATCGTTAATGCCAACGTTTCCCAGGATAACGTTTTCGGTTCCGGTAAGCGGCTTAATTTGGCATTTAACAACAGCGATATTTCGACCAATTACCGCTTCGGTTTTTACGATCCTTATTTTACGTTGGATGGCGTCAGTCTCGGCTACGATATCGGTTATCGGACCACCGATGCTCAGCAGGCGAATATATCCAGCTATTTGACTGACGTCGCGAATATCGGCGCTAATTTCGGTATTCCGCTTAGCGAATTTAACCGGCTTAACTTCAATATCGATCTTAGACATACCTCACTCAAGGAAACCGGCTTTA
The DNA here is from genome assembly GCF_005931095.1 of Methylotuvimicrobium buryatense. GTDB lineage: Bacteria > Pseudomonadota > Gammaproteobacteria > Methylococcales > Methylomonadaceae > Methylotuvimicrobium > Methylotuvimicrobium buryatense. The sequence continues at coordinate 1,022,526 of NZ_CP035467.1, forward strand.
CAGCGAATGAAGTGAGAGCTTTCCTGAAAAGGGAAGGCGATACTTTTATCACGTTGTCGCCGTCGATCGGTTGGACCTACGACACATTGAATCGCGCGATTTTTCCGACCGATGGCGGCCAGTACCGACTATCCGCGTTAGGCACGGTTCCGGGCAGCGATTTGGAATATTACAAAGTCAGTTATAAACAGCAGCAATATTTTCCGATTGCGAAGGATTTAACGTTTAGCTTAAGTGCGGAATTGGCTTACGGCGACGGCTACGGCAAGACCGATAGTTTGCCGTTTTTCGAACATTATTTTGCCGGCGGCGTGCGCTCGGTGCGCGGCTTTAACGATAACACGCTGGGGCCGCGAGACTCGCAAGGACGACCTTTCGGTGGGGCGACCAAAGTGGCTGGTAGCGCCGAAGTGTTTTTTCCGATTCCGTTCATGAAGGATCTCAAGTCGGTTCGGCTCGGGACCTTTCTCGATGTGGGTACGGTTTCCGACACTCCTAGCAATATCGGAGGAGATATGCGTTATTCGGTCGGCATATCCGGAGAATGGCTGTCGCCGTTCGGCGCGATTGCGGTCAGTGCCGGTAAACCACTGAATCTTCAAGAAGGCGATGATGAAAGAATCTTCCAGTTTTCATTCGGTTCCGGATTTTAACAGAAGTATATGTTTGGTTTAAGCGGGTTATCACCTATAATTTGACGGTTACATCGCAGACTTGTCCGTTTATGGATACTATTTTTAATTTAAATTACGAGTTCGATAATGAAAAATAAAGTTGTTTTATTTTTGGGTTTACTATTGGGCGCCAATATGGTGTGCGCCAATATGGCTTGGGCGGAATTGAAGATCGGTTTTGTCAATATTCCGGCGGTCCTGGAAAAGGCGCCTCAAGCCGAAAAAGCCAAAAAACGTTTGGAGCAAGAGTTTTCTCCGAGGGACAAGCAGCTTGTCGCTCAGCAAAACGATATCAAGAACCTTGAGGAAAGATTGAATAGGGATGCTGCGGTGATGGGCGATTCCGAAAGAAGAAACCTGGAAAAAGACATTCTTAATAAACAACGAGAATTTAAAAGAAGTCAGCAAGAGTTCAGCGAAGATTTCAATATTCGCCGTAATGAAGAGCTGGGCAAATTACAGCGCAAAATTGTCGAAGCGATCCGCGAATTGGCCAAGAGCCAAAGTTTCGATTTATTGCTGACCGAAGGGGTTATTTATGCGAGCGAAACGGTCGATGTCACTGCTCAAATTCAGCAAAAACTGTCTGCAATGCCCGATTAATTTAGACGTTAAGAGAGCAAAAGGCTAAAGTTTCCGGAAACATACCTACCCATAATCACACTTTATCATCCATGTCTATCAAGCTAGATATTTTACAAATTCAAGAATTTTTACCGCATCGCTATCCCTTTTTATTGGTCGATAAAGTGGTCGAATGTGAACCCGGCGTCAGATTGTTGGCCGTTAAAAACGTGACTTACAATGAACCTTTTTTTCAAGGGCATTTTCCGCATTTGCCCATAATGCCCGGTGTGCTGATTTTGGAAGCGTTGGCGCAAGCGACCGGCTTGTTGGCGTCGGAAACCGATCCTAATTTGGGAAAAGGTATGACTTATTATTTGGTGGGTATCGATAATGCTAGATTCAAGAGACCGGTGAGTCCCGGCGACCAATTGATGCTGGAAGCCAAATTCGTTAAAAGTAAACGCAATATTTGGTCGTTCGATTGCCGAGCTGAAGTGGAAGGCGAATTTGTGGCCAGTGCCAACATTATGTGTGCCGCAGCGGTGAATTGATTTTGATAGATTTAAGAGCAGTTATTAACGAGCGCGCCCAATTAGCCGATGATGTTACTGTCGGCCCGTTCTCGATCATAGGTCCGGATGTCACGATTGGCGCAGGTACGGTCATAGGGCCTCATGTCGTCATCAACGGGCCGACCAGCATAGGCAAGGATAATCGGATTTATCAATTTGCCTCGATAGGCGAAGATCCTCAAGATAAAAAATATGCTTCTGAGGTAACCCGGCTTGAAATAGGCGATAGAAATGTCATTCGAGAATTCGTGACGATGCATCGAGGGACATTGCAAGACCGGAGCGTAACGCAGATCGGTTCCGATAACCTGTTTATGGCTTATACGCATGTCGCTCACGATTGTATAATCGGCGATCATGTAATTATGGCCAATGGCGCATCGTTGGCTGGTCATGTACATTTATCCGACCACGCAATTTTGGGCGGTTTTACGCTGGTCCATCAATTTACCCAAATAGGGCAATACAGTTTTTCGGCGATGGGAAGCGCGATTACTCAGGATATTCCTCCGTTCGTGATGGTTGGTGGTCGCCCGACGCGCCCGCATGGCATCAATTCGGTTGGCATGGAACGCAATGGCGTATCGCCGGAGGCAGTTCGGCAAATCAGAAAAGCCTATAAAATTCTTTATAAAATGAACCTAAAGCTCGAGGATGCAATCGAGGAAATGGAAGGCATGGCCGGCGATAGCGACGAGTTGTCGACGATGGTTAGTTTCCTGAGGAACGTGACTCGGGGTATTCTACGATAACTATGCAAAGGGTTGCCGGAGTCGACGAAGTCGGTCGAGGATGTCTTGCGGGTGCCGTGTTTGCAGCGGCTGTCGTTTTAGACCCGGATAATCCGATTGCAGGCTTGAAAGATTCGAAGAAAATCTCCGAAAGGCAACGTGAAGCGCTGGCGTTGACCATCAAGAGGGATGCGCTATGCTGGGCCGTGGCGCGGGCGGAACCGAGCGAGATCGATCGTATCAATATTCTGCATGCGGCGCTGTTGGCGATGGCGAGAGCGATCGCCATGATCGACCCGGTTCCCGATTGGATTATCGTTGACGGCAATCGCTATCCCCCGATCGATTTGCCTGGAGAGGCCATGGTCAAGGCCGACTCGCTGGTACCGGCTGTTTCCGCGGCTTCTATATTGGCCAAGGTCGCTAGAGACAGAGAAATGCTGTTTTTGGAGCGGCTTTATCCGGGCTATGGTTTCAATTTGCATAAAGGCTATCCGACCGAATTGCACCGGCAACAATTAATGCAGTTGGGTATTACGCCGTTTCACAGAAAATCTTTCGCTCCGGTAAAGGCCTTGATTAAATAATTTTAATCTCGCGCAGGGCGCGGAGATTAAGTTATAGCTATCGCACTCAAATTCAGCATTAGCTTATAGATGCTGTTATAGAACCTAAATGGGCTTGTTCACCCGGCTCCGAAATAAGGTATAAAATCTATTTTCGCGTTATTAAGGATTTCGCGAAAAATAACTCCCCTATTTTTGGAGGATTCGGTTGCTCGATTGGCAGGTGTCGGCGGCAAGGAAAGCCGTCGTCAAGCCTACATGGACGTATTCACGGCGTCCTGCCAGGCGAGTTACCGAACCCTCGACAAAGCTCATAACTCCAGGAAGTTATTTATGACCGAATCCTAAGTTCATGGCTAGCAGAGCTTAAGCTTCTTCAAATCTCCGTGCCTCTGCGCCTCCGCGCGATAACCGTAAATCCCGCATGCAACCTTCATTCGTTCATCTTAGACTTCATACCGAATTTTCCCTGGTCGACGGCATTGTTCGAATCAAGCCGCTGATTAAAGCCTTGGCCGACATGAACATGCCGGCCGTCGCGGTCACCGAACAATCCAATCTTTTTTCGTTGGTCAAGTTTTACCGAGCCGCGCTTGGGCAAGGAATTAAGCCCGTTTCCGGTGCCGATGTGCACATCTTCAATCCCGACGATCCGTCATCGCCTTATTGTCTAACGCTGTTGGTTAAAAACCTTAATGGCTATACGACGCTGACCGAATTAATTTCAAAATCTTACCAGGAAGGTCAGCATCAGGGTGTGCCCATGGTACAGCGCGAATGGATCGCCGATAACCATAATGGACTAATCGCCTTGTCCGGCGCGATGCGCGGCGATATCGGAAGGGCCCTGCTTGCGGAAAATATCGACGAGGCCAAACGACTGGCCGAGGAATGGAGTCTTTTATTCGAGGATTCCTTTTATCTCGAGTTGCAACGTGTCGGTAAAGCCGAGGAAGAACGCTATGTCGCGGCCGCTGTCGATTTGGCTCAACAAATGGATCTGCCGGTCGTCGCGACCAACGACGTGCGCTTCCTTCGGCCGGAAGATTTCGATGCACATGAAGTTAGGGTCTGTATTCATCAAGGACGAGTCTTGGACGATAACCGGCGGCCGAAAGATTACACCAATCAGCAATATCTGCGTAGCAGTGAAGAAATGCAGGAACTGTTCTCCGATATTCCTGAAGCCTTGGAAAATTCGGTCGAAATTGCCAAGCGGTGTAATCTGGAGCTGACGCTAGGCGAAAATTATTTGCCCGACTTTCCGGTTCCGGAAGGCATGACGATCGATGACTATCTGATCGAAGAGTCCCGTCAGGGACTCGAAGAGCGCTTTCAACAACATCCGGCTTTCGGTTCCGGTAGCGAGGAAGAGAACCGCCGGGTTTATTACGACAGGCTCGAGACCGAGCTGAAAGTAATCACGCAGATGGGCTTTCCCGGCTACTTTCTGATCGTTGCCGACTTCATTCAATGGGCCAAGAATAACGCGATTCCGGTGGGACCGGGCAGGGGTTCGGGCGCCGGCTCGCTGGTTGCTTATGTCTTGAAAATTACCGACCTCGATCCGATCGAATTCGATCTATTATTCGAACGCTTCTTGAATCCGGAGCGGGTTTCGATGCCCGACTTCGACGTCGATTTCTGCATGGACCGGCGCGATGAGGTCATCGACTATGTCGCGCGGCATTACGGCCGCGACCATGTCGCGCAGATTATTACCTACGGATCGATGGCGGCAAAAGCGGTGGTGCGCGATGTCGGACGGGTGCTCGGATTTTCGTACGGTTTCGTCGACCGTTTGGCAAAATTGATTCCATTCGAAATCGGCATGACGCTGACTAAAGCGCTGCAGGATAGTCCCGATCTCAAGCAGCTCTACGAGACCGAAGAGGAAGTCAAGACGCTGATCGACATGGCGAAATCGCTCGAAGGAATATCGCGTAATGCCGGAAAACATGCCGGGGGAGTGGTGATTTCGCCGACCAAGTTGACCGATTTCACGCCGCTTTATTGCGAGCAAGGCGGCGGTAATCTAGTGACGCAGTTCGACAAGGATGACGTCGAGGCGGTCGGTCTGGTCAAGTTCGACTTTTTGGGGCTTCGAACGCTAACGATCATCGATTGGGCACTCGAGACGATCAATCGAAAAAAGCAGCGAATGGGCGAGGTTGTCGTCGATATTAGCACGATTCCGCGTGACGATCCGGCCTCCTATGAATTATTGAAGAAAGCACAAACGACTGCGGTATTCCAGTTGGAATCGCGCGGCATGAAAGAGTTGATCAAAAAACTCAAGCCCGATTGTTTCGACGATATCATCGCCTTGGTGGCATTATTTCGGCCCGGTCCGCTCGAGTCGGGCATGGTCGACGATTATATCAATGTCAAGCATGGCGCAAAAGCCGAATATGCCCATCCCATGTTGGAACCGATTCTCAAATCGACCAACGGCGTCATTCTGTATCAAGAGCAGGTCATGCAGATCGCTCGGGAACTGGCCGGCTATACCCTCGGCGGTGCGGACATGCTTCGCCGAGCGATGGGTAAGAAAAAACCGGAGGAGATGGCCAAGCAGCGAGAAATTTTCACGCAAGGCGCGGTCGCGAATAACATTGAGGAAGGTGTCGCGACCTATATCTTCGACCTGATGGAAAAGTTCGCCGGCTACGGTTTCAACAAGTCGCATTCGGCGGCCTATGCCTTGGTCGCCTATCAAACCGCCTGGCTGAAGGCGCATTATCGTGCCGAGTTTATGGCGGCGGTGTTGTCTTCCGATATGGACAATACCGATAAGGTCGTGGTCTTGATCGAAGAATGCCGCGAGATGAAATTGACGATTTGCCCGCCCGATCTCAACGATTCGAATTATCGTTTCACGGTCAACGACAAAGGCCAAATCGTTTATGGAATCGGAGCGATCAAGGGTGTCGGCGAATCCGCGATCGAGGATTTATTAAAAGAGCGCGAAACTAACGGCCCTTTCAAGGGGCTGTACGATTTATGCAAGCGCGTCGATTTGAGGAAGGTTAATCGTCGCGTACTCGAGGCCTTGATTAGGGCGGGCGCGTTCGATCGATTCGATGACAATCGGGCGGCGCATCTGGCGGAATTGCCTATTGCATTACGAGTGGCCGAACAGCACGGCAAAATGGCCCAAACCGGTCAAAACGATTTGTTTGGGTTGGGCATGCCCGATGAAGATGACAGAATACAGGAAGACGTCTACACGACTGAAGCCGAGCCTTGGACCGAATCGGAGCGATTGGCCGCGGAAAAGCAGACTTTGGGGTTGTTTTTGACAGGGCATCCGATCACGCAATACGAAGAAGAACTGAAGCATATCGTCAACGGCAATATTTCGAAAATACTCGGCGACGTCGAGCGCACGCGAGGCAAGATGGAGGCGCGTACTGCCGGCTTGGTCGTGGAATTGCGGACGCGGCAAAATAAAAACGGTAAGACGATGGGTTTTGCGACTTTGGATGACCGGTCCGGCCGTCTTGAGCTCGCTATTTTCGGCGACATTTACGAGAGATACCGCGATTTATTGTCCAAGGATGCGTTGCTGGTTGCAGAAGGCGGTGTCGCTATCGATGATTTCAGCGGCATGCTGAGGCTTACGGTCGATAAGTTATACGGTATCGAAGATGCGCGCAATCAATATGCCCGATGTCTTGCGTTGCAGTGGGCGAATGCGGCTGAAGGGGGCGATGCGAAAGCGTTTGTCGATAAGCTCGATGAGACGCTGCAACCGTTCAAGGGAGGCTCTTGTCCTATTGTGTTTGGTTATCGTTCCGCAACGGCTAAGTCATCGCTACAGTTCGGCGATGAATGGCGGGTGCATCCTTCGGATGAATTGGTTTTGCGGCTAAGGCGTTTGTTGGGGGTGGATGCTGTTGAGGTTAGATATAGGTGAAAGGGGAAAGGTAAGCCCCTTTTTCTGGATGTTTGGGGTTATATGCTGGAAATCGTTGTTTCATTGAAGGTAGGGTTTACCGAGGGGCGTCGCCTTCATGAGCTAATGCCGAAATTTAAGATGCAATTTAGCAATCACGGTTGCCGGTATTTTGGTTCTGGCAACCGTGAAATTAGAAGAAATTAAAGCGCTTAGGCGTCCGATTCGCTTTCGGATTTAACAACGGGTTTGCTGTCGTTATGGTTGTCCGGTTTAGCGGGGGCGGCTTCCCGATCGCGGCGAGGTTTATCGTCTTGTGTCTTGGCGGGCTCTACCTGCTTCGGTCCATCATCGGTTTGAGTTGGCGCATTCGGTCCGCTGATTTCGCTCTGTTGTGAAGAGTCCGGTTTTTTGTAATTCGGGTTTCTAGGGCGACGTCGATTCGGACCTCTTCTTCCATTTCTGGATTGCGGTTTTTTTGCCGGTTGTTCGATGGCTTCATTCGTGGTTTTGTCCGACTCAACCGGTTGTTGAGCGACTTCTTCAGGAATAATCTCTTGCCGCTCGGCAGGTTTCGCTTCACGCTTATCGGCGGGGCCTTTAGGTCGGTTGTTCCGGCTTCCCGGTCCGCGTTTATTATCGCGTTTTTTGCCTGGGATTCTTTCTTCGCCTTCTTTGCGCTCCTGTTTTTTGGCTGGTTGGGGCATGGGTGGCGCTTCATCTTTACCGCCGATCAATTTTTGCCAAAAGCGCTTAACCAGGCTGGCCGAGGTATTACGATTTTGTACCGGCGCCGGTGCATCGGGTAAAAATTCCTTAATAGCCGCTTGCTCGGCTTTGGGTTTGATCTGTTGCGCGAATTCAGGAAGCGGAATATCTTCTTCCTTGATTTGTAGATAGCTAGGCTTTTCCTCGACGGCATCCTTGGCCTTGATCCGGTCGATCGTGTAAGCCGGCGTTTCCAGGTGTTTGCTCGGTAGAATCACGATGCCGACTTTTAATCGAGACTCGATCAATTCGATAGCGGGCCGCTTTTCATTGAGCAGGAAAGTCGCGCTTTCGATCGGTAAATGCGCGATGACTTTTTCGGTGCCGGGTTTCATCGCTTCTTCTTCCAGTACGCGCAGCACTGCCAGTGCAACCGATTCTACATTACGAATCGTCCCTTGGCCTTTGCAGCGCGGGCAGATCAATTGCGTCGATTCGCCCAATGAAGGACGCAGCCGTTGCCTGGACATTTCAAGCAAGCCGAAACGCGAAATACGGCTGGTTTGTATGCGGGCTCGATCGATTTTTAAAGCATCGCGCAGACGGTTTTCGACCGCGCGTTGATTTTTATTGGCCATCATATCGATGAAGTCGATTACGAACAAACCGCCCAAATCGCGGAGCCGTAACTGACGCGCGATTTCATCGGCGGCTTCAAGATTGGTGTTTAAAGCGGTTTCTTCGATGTCGCTGCCTTTGGTCGCGCGTGCCGAGTTAATGTCGATCGAGGTCAATGCTTCGGTATGATCGATCACGATCGAGCCGCCGGATGGCAGCGATACTTCGCGGCCATAGGCGATTTCGATTTGCGATTCGATTTGATAGCGACTAAACAAAGGTACCGAATCCTGATAGAGTTTCGCTTTGGACAAAAAGTGCGGCATGACCTGTTTCAAAAACTTTTGCACCAGGTGAAATGCTTCTTCCTTATCTATCAGGATTTCATCGATGTTACCGCGTAGATGGTCGCGTAAGGCCCTAATGATGACATTGCTTTCTTGGAATATCAAAAAAGGTGCCGAGTGCTCGCTAGCCGAACGCTCGATCGCTTCCCAGAGTTGTAACAGATAATTTAAATCCCATTGCAGTTCCTCGGCGCTTTTGCCGCATCCGGCCGTACGGACGATCAGGCCCATAGTGTCGGGAATCTCCAGCGCTGTCATGACTTCACGCAATTCATTTCGCGTATCGCCTTCAATGCGCCTGGAAATACCGCCGGCTTTCGGGTTGTTCGGCATCAATACCAAATAGGTTCCGGCGAGGCTGATGTAGGTGGTTAATGCCGCGCCTTTGTTTCCGCGTTCTTCTTTTTCGATTTGAACGACGATTTCTTGGCCTTCCTTGATTTGATCTTTGATAGATGCGCGTCCGCCTTCGGATGCATCGCCTTCGGCGCGCTGCCTGAAGTTCGGAGCAATTTCCTTAAACGGTAAAAAGCCGTGTTTTTCGGAGCCGTAATTCACGAAAGCGGCTTCTAGGCTGGGTTCGATACGGGTAATTATGCCTTTGTAAATGTTTGACTTTTTTTGTTCTTTTGAAGGGACTTCAATGTCAAAATCATAAAGTTTTTGACCATCTACCAAAGCGACACGCAGTTCTTCAGGTTGCGTGGCATTGATAAGCATTCTTTTCATTTAAGGTATCCTTGATTATTCCTGTCCCATGTTTAGAATTTTTTTAAGACTTTCAGGTTGCGCATCGGCGTTATGACCGCAGTATGGGCTGATACGATGCCGCGGCCTTTAAGGCCGGGACGGGGGTTTGTGCCGTCCTATGATTGGCGGTCTCGCTTGCTTTCGTTCATTCATTTAAGTTATGAAAAGCAAAAGAATTTGCATTGTTTATTCCGCACGATTTATTCGATGCGAATAGGTGTGCGCAAGCCTGTCTTCTTGTAAAATCCTTCCTAAACAGGAATTATTATATTTCGCTCATCACGGGTCGAACGATAAAACCCAAAATTCCAATGACTGAACAGTCGTTTAGTAACTGTTCAGCGAATAATTTTTTATGGCTCCTAGTCGCATAAGGCGGACGGAGGGAGCGTTTATTTTATTTTTGTTGTATAAACTGGCCTAATATATCAATGTTAACGGCACTCATCAATTTAAAGAATCATGTCATAAAATTTACTGGTATCATTATTCAATGAAACCAGTACAGCAAGAAACGCATTCGGGCGTTCAATTTATTGAAATATTTGAAGAAAACTGCGATCAGCGGCTTGATAACTTTTTGATTGCCAAGCTGAAAGGCGTGCCTAAAAGTCGGATTTATCGGATTGTTCGAAAGGGTGAAGTGCGCGTCAATAAAGGCCGCGTGGATGTGAAATATCGCTTGAAGGAGGGCGATGTCGTCAGAATTCCGCCAATACGGGTTGCCGAGACCGAAAATGACGCATTTGTGCCGCAATCATTAAAACACAGTCTCGAGCATGATATTTTGTATGAAGACGATGCGCTGTTGGTACTCAATAAGCCGTCCGGCTTTGCCGTGCATGGCGGTAGCGGACTGGATTCGGCAGTCATCGAAGGGCTGAGGCAATTAAGACCTGCAGCACCGTTTCTAGAATTGGTGCACCGTTTGGATAGGGATACTTCCGGTTGTTTATTGATTGCGAAGAAAAGGAGTGCTTTGCGAAAACTACATGAACTGTTTCGTGGCGACGATATTCAAAAAACCTATTTGGCCGTTTTATCGGGGCGTTGGGCGCGTAAAAAGTTGGTGGTTACAGCCCCGTTGCAAAAAAATGTCAACAAAGGCGGCGAGCGTATGGTCGAAGTGAGTCGTTCGGGAAAAGAAGCCGAAACTTTATTTCGACGCATTAAGTTATTGTCGAATGCGACTTTGGTCGAGGCGTCACCTAAGACCGGACGAACACATCAGATTCGTGTTCACGCCGCCTGGCTAGGCCATCCCATCATCGGCGACGAGCGTTATGGAGATTTCGAGGTTAATAAGGCCTTCAAAAAAATCGGTTTTAAGCGAATGTTTTTGCACGCTTACCGATTGGAATTCGTCCATCCCGTTACCGGGCAGCGATTGCAGATTACCGCGCCTGTACCGAAGTCAATGGAAGCATTAATTAACGAGAATAATGAGTAAACGCTTTGATTTGATTATTTTTGATTGGGATGGAACACTGGTCAATACGATCGATTGGATCGTGTATTGTTTGCAGGATGCCGCTGTTCGATGCCGTTTTGAGGTGCCTGAGGATCAAATGGCGAAGGATGTGATCGGTTTGAGTATCGATAATGCTGTTCGACAACTGTTTCCGGAAGCGGATAAGGACGCCATGAATACGTTTATCGAGCATTACGGCCGAGCATTTTTTGCCAAACAGCTGAGCAGAGCCGATTTGTTTAAAGGCGTGTTCGATATGCTAAATGTCCTGAAAGCGAGTGGTTATCGGTTGGCAGTGGCTACCGGAAAAGGGCGGAAAGGCTTGCAGAAGGCTTTGATGCAAACCGGAACCGAGCATTTATTCGACATCACTCGTTGTGCCGACGAAACCGCGTCTAAGCCGGCTCCTGTCATGTTGCAAGAAATTATCGATCGCCTCGAAATTCCGGCCGAACGAGCCTTGATGGTCGGCGATTCGATTCATGATCTGCAAATGGCTCGTAATGCGGGAATAGTTTCGGCGGCCGTTGCTTGCGGTGCGCATAGCCCGGAACTGTTGCGGCAATACGACCCTCTATTTAGTTTGGCACAAACATCACAATTACTGGAATTTATTTGAGGTTAACAAGTGGAAAGCAATAATGACAGCGAGGCCGTTGCAAAATCGGAACGGAAAGACGGTTGGGAGCGGGAAGCGATAGAAAAATTAGCTTTTGCGGCGATAACGGAACAAAGAAGAGCAAGGCGCTGGGGCATTTTTTTCAAAATGCTGACTTTTTTGTATTTGGTTGCCATTTTTGCGGCAATTATGTTTCCAAAGTGGAAGGACGACATCGGGATGGGTTTGGACGTTAAGGGCCATACCGCGGTAATTGACGTGGTCGGCATGATTGCCGAGGATAAGGATGCCAATGCTGACCGTATTATCAAGGGGCTGCGTCAAGCCGCGAAAGACAATAGCACGCGCGGCATCATTCTGAATGTCAATTCACCGGGTGGGAGCCCTGTGCAGTCGGACTATATTTTTCACGAAATCAGACAATTGAAAAAAGAATATCCCGATTTGCCGATTATATCGGTTGTCGGGGATATCTGTGCGTCCGGCGGTTATTATGTCGCTTCGGCTGCCGATAAAATTTATGTGAATCAAGCCAGCCTGATCGGTTCGATCGGCGTGTTGATGAACGGTTTCGGCTTCGTCGATACGCTAGAAAAACTGGGGGTAGAGCGACGTCTACTGACGTCCGGGGAACATAAAGGCATGCTCGATCCGTTTTTACCGGTAGATGAAGAAGAAATTCAGCATATGCAGAAGTTGCTCGGCCAAGTGCACCAGCAATTTATCGATGCGGTGAAAGAAGGTCGTGGAACACGTTTAAAAGAGACTGACTTGATATTTTCAGGTATGGTTTGGACCGGGAAAGAAGGGGTTGAATTGGGTCTGGCCGACGATTTCGGTAGTGCAAATTATGTTGCCAAGCATGTCATCGGCGCCGAAAAATTGGTTAATTTTACGCCGCCCGAGCGCTTACTCGATAAGTTAGCGGGTAGAATCGGTGCGTCATTCGGCAAGTCGCTGGGTGTCTTCGGCGAAAAAATGTTGATTCAATAACCTTTTATTCAGTAAGGGTTCAGATGAACCCTTTAAGCTCGGTCTGCATCGTTGCCTTGGTCGCTTTTAAGGCAAAATGCGAATATTAATTTAAGGTGCTGGATTAGCAATGACAAATTTAATCAAAGTGGTATTCATGACCGCATTATTACCTGTCTCGGTTTCATTCGGAAGCGAATTTATGGTTGCGATGGTGAGTTTGGATGAAGCGACCAAGCAAGTTCGTCAAGACGGCAGAGTCAAAGTGCTGGGCGCTAAAACCGAATCGATTGAAGACCGAAAGGTTCATGTCATAAAAATCCTGACACCCGACGGCAGAATACAATATCAGCGTATCGATGCCGAAACAGGGCGATTATTAGGTAGGGATAGGTAAAAGGAAGTGAACGATGCGTATTTTAGTCGTTGAAGACGAATTAATTCTGTGCGAGCAAATCAAAAAATTCTTAACCGATAAGGGCTTTGCCGTCGATACGGCCAATAAAGGCAGTGACGGTTATTATTTGGGTAAGGAATACCCGGTCGATGCGGCCATCGTCGATATAGGCCTTCCCGATTTTTCAGGCATCGAATTGATAAAACGTTTGCGTAAGGATGAGGTGGTTATTCCTATATTGATCTTGACCGCAAGAAGCCGCTGGCAGGAAAAGGTGGAAGGTCTTGAAGCCGGCGCCGATGATTATTTAGTCAAGCCTTTTCATTACGAAGAGTTGCTAGCTCGTCTAAACGCCTTGATTAGGCGCTCCGGAGGCAAGGCGCATCCTGTTTTAAAGCACGCGAATATCGAGCTGGATACTGCCGCACAAGAGGTCAGGGTATCCGGTGAGAGGCTCGAGTTGACCGCGTTTGAATACAAAGTACTTGAGTATCTGATGTTTCGTAAAGGCGAAGTCATATCAAAATCGGTATTGACTGAACATATCTATGAAGAGGATTTCGATCGGGACAGCAACGTGATCGAAGTCTTTATTGGTCGTTTAAGAAAAAAGCTTGATCCCGACGGGACAAGTAAGCCAATCGAAACATTGCGCGGGCGCGGTTATCGTATACCGCAAGAATAGTGATTAGGAACCGATGCCACGATTATTGTTCGTATTCAAGGCCGCTTAAATTAGGCTTTAAATATGTTTACCCTCTGCCGAAACTTGATGCGATAGATGTAATTGTCATCCAGTATGAGTAAAAAAACTAAAATGGCCTTCGTATGCGAGGAGTGCGGTGCCGATTACCCTCGTTGGAACGGGCAATGCACGGCCTGTGGAGCCTGGAATTCAATTAAAGAAGTGCGGCTTGGTTCGGGCAAATCCGAGCGGAATAAAAGAACGGATGGTTATTCCGGGATTAAGTCATCCGTGCAAGCATTGTCCGATGTCGATTTGGCTCAGGCGGAACGGCTCTCGACCGGTATTTCCGAGTTCGATAGGGTTTTGGGGGGCGGTGTCGTCAGAGGCAGCGTAACGCTGATCGGCGGCGCACCGGGGGCCGGTAAGAGTACTATATTACTTCAGGCGATTGCCGATATGGCCCGGCGAGGGATTGATGTTCTCTATGTTTCAGGCGAAGAATCCTTGCAACAAATCGCCGAGCGGGCCCACCGACTGAACGTGTCCGGCGAACGGATCAACATGCTCGCGGAAACTTCTGTGCAGAGTGTGTGCGATGTACTGGACGAAATCAACCCGCAGGTTTTAGTGATCGATTCGATACAGGTCATGTATACCCACGATACCGACTCTGCCCCGGGGTCGGTATCTCAAGTTAGAGAGTCTGCAAGTTATCTGACTCAATATGCTAAGCGGCATAATGTCTCGGTATTCATGGTCGGTCATGTTACGAAGGACCAATCGTTGGCGGGGCCGATGACCCTCAGTCATATTGTCGATACCCAAGTGGTGCTGTCGTCGACTAACGATGCTCGGTTCAGGGTGCTTAGAGCCGATAAGAATCGTTTTGGTAGCGTTGGCGAATTGGGCTTTTTCGCGATGGACGGTACCGGACTCAAAGAGGTTAAAAATCCTTCCGCGATGTTCCTAAACCGAGCCGAAAAGCCGTCCTCGGGTAGTGTCGTGACTGTGCTGTGGGAAGGTACCCGTCCTCTGTTGGTCGAAATCCAAGCATTGGTTACCGAGTGTCAATACGGTAATCCACGGCGCTTGGCAGTGGGCTTCGACCAGAACCGGTTGGCGATGTTGCTGGCGATATTATCGAGACACGGCGGTATATTTACCGCGAATGATGAAATTTATGCGAATGTGGTCGGCGGCATCAAGGTTACCGAAACCAGTTCCGATCTGGCGATCGTAGTCGGCATCGTATCGAGCTTGAAAGATAAAATCATTCCGCATGATACGTTTTTTTTCGGAGAGCTGGGTTTGAATGGCGAAATTAGACCGGTTGCGAACGGTTTAGCGCGAATCAACGATGCGGCCAAGCACGGCTTTAAGAGGGCAGTCATTCCGAAGAGTAATGCCCCTAAAAAAGCCGTTGAAGGATTAAGAATTTACCCGGTTACTAATTTGGCGGAGGCATTGGATGTATTGGGCGAGATTGAGTGCTAATGGCTTGTCCCGCGCGCTTATAGCCTGGAAGCTGCTCAAAGCTCGAGTTCGGTCAGCGCAAGTAAATCGCGTTCCAATAATTCACTATCGCCAAGATTCAATTCAACGAGGCGTCTTAAGTGCGTGATGCTATCGATGTCGATGTGTTCGCATTTAAACCCGGCGGTGTCATCGACGATATGAGATATGCTTAGCGCCATTGCAATCGTGTTGTCCTCGGAAAGGCTGAATGTGAGCATATAAATTTTTTCCAAGTCGCCTAGCCAAGGGCCGTCGAAGCGAAGCAGGCAGCCTTTCAATGAAAGGTCGACCAGTCTGCACGGCTGGTTTATTTCGTCGCAGCTCAATTGTGCAGGGGTGTCGTAAAAAATACGATGATAACGGCGTTTGTCGGAGGGTGAGATCTTCATTTGTGTGGATTTTGAAAAAACTGTAGGGTCGTATTGTCGATAACAATCAGGTCGTTGTTATTCAACTTTACGGTTTTATCGCCCAATGGCTGATTATTGATCGTCATGTTCGAGTTATTTTCCAGCGAAGAAATAAAGTAACCTTCTTTTCGTCGGGCGATAACGGCAATTCCTCCGCCGTTTCGTCCTAATCGAGTCATGGCTTTTTTCATGGGAAGAATTCGTCCGATATGCTGTCCGTCCATGACCTGAAGGTTAGCTTCGGGCAGGTTCAGGTTGTGCTCGATTTCCTGATTCAGCTGGTTAACCTCGGGACTTTCGTGCTTGGGTATTTCGGCCACCGATTCCGTGGTATTAAAGATCAGCGAATATTTTCCAAGGGTAATGCGGTCGTTATTATTAAGAAGGCATTCTTTAAGCTTTTCGCCATTGACGATCAATGGAAAATCATCGTTGAGTTGTTTGATTAGGCAACCGTTTTGCTTAATAATCGCGGCAGCATGTGCCGGAGCTACGGCCAAGCTGTTGAGTGTCAGATCATTGCTTTCGTCGCGGCCGATATGCATAACGCCCGATTCAAACAATACCGAATCGATCGCTTTATCTTTGAAAAAAACGGTGAATTTTGCCATGGTATCCGCGAGTACTTAACTATCAGATGTAAAGTATAGACCGTATTAATTCAGTTGCCCAAAAAATCCTGTGATAACGCATGCAAAAAAATAGCGCTAATGATGGGCTGTCTTAAACGGAAGAAACTTGACTTGAGTCACCGAGTTTTTGTTACGTTTGATGATTTCTACCGGATAACCGTGCAATTTTAAACTGGTTCCCGGTTCCGGGATGGTTTCCATGAATTCGATAATCAATCCGTTGATTGTTTTCGGGCCTTCGGTAGGAAGTTCCCAATTGGCGATGCGGTTTAATTCGCGTACGGTCAAGCTGGCATCGACCAGGTAACTGCCGTCGGGCTGTTTGAGGACGCCTAAGTCTTCGTTGACTAATTCACCCACGATTTCTTGCAATAAATCTTCTAATGTAACCAATCCTAGAACATCGCCGTACTCGTCGACCACCAGTCCGATACGAATTCTTTCGTTCTTGAAATATTGCATTTGTGTGTGTAACGGCGTGTTTTCAGGAATGAAATAAGGCTTGATAAGGTTTTTGGTAATTTGTTGCTTATCGAATTCCGGCTGATTGCTGAACGACAGCGCCGTTCGTAAATGCAGAAAGCCGAGTACTCTATCGATACTTTTTTTATAGACGGGTAAGCGTGTATGTTTACTATTTTGAATAAACTCGATAATCGTTTCAATGGGGTCTTCCAAGTCGATGCCGATGATTTCATTGCGCGGCGTCATAACGTCTTCGACCGTAGCGGACTCCAGGTTTAAAATGCTCAGCATCATATTGTGATAACGTGTGGGCATTAAACTATCGGCTTCCGATACGATGCTTTTGAGCTCTTCTTTATTAATGGTTTCTTGCCTGTTTTTCGAGACATGAATACCGAACATTCTAAGCAATAGATTGCAGATAAGATTGACGATCCAAACGATAGGATAAAATATCTTTAATAATGGTACGTAAATCCACGCGGATATGAAGGCTAACGATTCGGGTCTGATCGCGGCTAAAGTCTTTGGCGTCACTTCGGAAAAGATTAGAATGGCCAAGGTTAGCGCGCCGGCGCCGATGGCAATCGCCGATTCACCGCCCAAGCGAATGGAAATGACGGTAACAATAGAAGAAGCTAGGACGTTAACGAAATTGTTTCCTAATAATATCAGCCCGATCAGGCGGTCGGGACGCTTGAGAAGTTTGTGGGCTTTCGTTGCCCCGCGATGGCGTTTTTTTACCAAATGTTTCAGCCGATAACGGTTGATAGTCATTAGGGCTGTTTCCGATCCGGAAAAAAAGGCCGAGAGTAAAAGAAGAAGTGCCAGTGTGCCGAAAAGTATACTAAGGGGAATATCGTTCAAGGGGGTGCTCTAATTTTAAAAAACTGCTTTAGTTTCTCTAATAACGAAATTTTGTCAAGTCTGAAGCTGAGATGTTTCTGTTTTTTGCTACGATAGGCTTGAAATATTGACGATACAACTTCGATCGAATTGAAAAATCGTTTATTTTAGTAACGGCGGGCTTATGTCTGTCGAGGCGATCATTGCAGGTCTTAAACGCATAAGTGTCAACTAAGGATTTCATGATAAATAACGTCTTGCAAATCCTACGTGTCTATATCTATGGCGAATTTGAAGCATTATTCGTCATATCTGCATGAATGTGAAGCTACGTATTGCCATCCCTTGCGGAATGATGCGTTTTTTCTTAAGTTGGCGCCTATAGGCTTAAACAGCAGTTATTTTGTTCGCAAAGGATATAAGCAACAAATTTATAGGATCTTTTTATAATGGCTTGGTTTTAGATGGTGCAATTCATATCGTTTGCCGTGAATTGTTAAGGATTTTTTATCAAAATAGGCTAACCTCTTACCGCATGCCGATTTTTTTGGCATCATGCGAAAAAAACCTTCATTCGACGTATTTTCTAGTCCAAATTTTAGAGCGCGGGATACTCGCGCAAAGATAGACGGATATTTCAGGTAAAAAAGAATTATGGCTTGGCCGTGTATTGTATTGATCGATGATAATCAAACCAGAGCGCTTCAATTCAAAGCGGTATTAGAATTTATGGAGCACCGGGTGGAAATGGCTCTTCCAACCGCTATTACCGAGGGTATCGAACGCTGCGGCGATGATTTAATTGCCGTATTTATTGGCGATTCGATCGATAAGCAAGCTTCGCTTATAAAATCCGTCTTGGAGAAGACCGAACGGGCTCCGGTGATTTTGTTGAAAAATAAGGATGTTGCTGCGGCGCTGCCTACGGCAGTCGAAGATATGCTGTTTCAACAATTGGTATGGCCGACCACTCATGCTGCATTGAAGAAATTATTAGATGAAATATTAGCTTCGATCTATAACGGACAAATACTCCGCCATGCCCTTGATAGACGAGTTTACGAGCGGCGCTTATCGTCGAAGCAACGTCTCAAGGGTAATAGCAAGGCGATTATCGAGGTGTGTAAACTCATTGATCAAGTCGCCGAGTCTGATGCAACAGTATTAATTTTGGGCGAGTCTGGTACCGGTAAAGAAGTCGTCGCTAGGGCTGTGCATGACTGGTCGTTACGCAGCAATCAGCCGTTCGTGCCGATTAATTGCGGTGCGATTCCGGGCGAATTGTTGGAGAGCGAGCTATTCGGGCATGAAAAAGGCGCTTTTACAGGCGCGTTATCGACCCGGCAAGGCCGTTTTGAATTGGCCGAAGGCGGTACGTTGTTTCTCGACGAGATCGGTGATATGCCGATGGCAATGCAGGTCAAGCTATTGCGAGTGTTGCAAGAACGGACATTCGAACGGGTCGGTAGCAATAAAACAATGCATTGTAACGTTCGTATCATTGCCGCGACGCATCGAAAATTGGACGACGAAATCAAAGAAAATCGGTTTCGGGAGGATTTGTTTTACCGGTTGAACGTTTTTCCGATCGAAATGCCGGCATTGAGAGATAGGGCCGAGGATATACCTTTGTTGGCAAAGGATTTGATACAGAGAATGGCGTCCGAGAATCGCGGTTCCGTGCGGTTGACCGATGCGGCGATTGCGCTATTAATGCAACATCAATGGCCGGGTAATGTGAGGGAGTTGGCTAATTTGATCGAAAGACTCGCGATTATCAAACCGAACGGTTTAGTTGACGCAGAAGACTTGCCGGAAAAGTTTCAGCATTATGTCGTACCGGAGAACATAAAAATCGTCACGGAAGATTCATTCGAACCGGAATCCGTTCGCAGGAATACCGATCCGGGGGGAAGTTCCTCGGGAGTTTTTCAATTACCCAAGCAAGGTATCGATTTGAAGGAATATTTAAGCGACATGGAAAGCGATTTAATCCGTCAGGCTCTGGAAGAATGTAACGGCGTGGTTGCGCATGCCGCCAAGCGCTTGAAAATGCAGAGAACGACGCTAGTCGAAAAGCTTCGTAAATACGATCTGCAGCGATAACGCCGACAGATTTTTGACGAAGGGAATAGGAGTTTAACGGTAAGTCGTTGAGTGTACGGTTGAAATAAAGTGGTCCGTATTTTGCTCTAATCTGATTGAACCATCCGGAGCGATCAGTTTATGTCTTCATCAACGATTTCACAATCCCACAACAAAACCGAACAACTCGCCGATGCCTTTCGACTTTTCAACGAGTTGTCTCAAGACTTAACGGTTTCCTATCAAAATTTGGAGCGGCAAGTCGCAAAACTGAGCGATGAGTTGGCCGCAGCACGTAGCGAGAGACTTAAAACGCTATTGGAAAACGAAAAATTCGCGGCACGTTTACGGCAAATACTCGCCGCTTTACCGGCCGGTATTTTGATTATCGATCCTTCCGGCAAAGTCGCCGATTGCAACCCCA
Organism: Methylotuvimicrobium buryatense; assembly: GCF_005931095.1. Lineage (GTDB taxonomy): Bacteria > Pseudomonadota > Gammaproteobacteria > Methylococcales > Methylomonadaceae > Methylotuvimicrobium > Methylotuvimicrobium buryatense. The sequence goes on from NZ_CP035467.1 coordinate 1,042,481, forward strand.
CAGCGCTCGAATATTTAGGTGAGCCATTATTGCAAAGGCCTTGGTCTGAAGTAGCCGGACGCAGTCTTAAATCGGTTTCCGAGAACCCCCACGAGCGGCAATTACCGAGCGGTAAGCGTGTCGGCTTGAGTTATAACGCATTGACTGAAGGCGCGGGGCAACTGGTTTTGTTGTCTGACGTAAGCGAAATGCGGGTCTTGCAGGATCTGGTCGATAGGCAAAATAATTTATCGGCAATGGGCGAAATGATCGCGAGCCTGGCTCATCAAGTCAGAACACCGTTATCGACCGCTATTTTGTATGCTTCGCAAATGTCAAGGCCCGGTATAGGCGAGAGCAAACGGCAACAATTTTCAAGCAAGATTCTCGAACGCCTGCATTATTTAGAAAGACAGGTGAACGATATGCTGATTTTCGCGAAGGAAGGGCGTTTGTCGATGGCGACTTTCGCACTGCATGACTTGCTAGGCAATGTCGAAGATGCAATGACGGACCGCTTAGCAGCCTGTAACTCTGTTGAATTTAACCTCAAAAATGAGGCGGGCTTCGAGATATTGACGGGTAACGAGCCGGCATTACGCGGTGCGATTATGAATTTATTGAACAATGCCTTTGAGGCCTGTGCTGGAAAAGGTGTTGTTGCGTTGACGGTGGAACGGTCTTCGCGGCAAAAAATTATCTTTACCGTTCGCGATACCGGACCGGGCATTGAAAAGGCTTTGTATCAGAGGGTATTCGAACCTTTTTATACCACGAAAAGCAGCGGCACAGGTTTAGGGCTTGCCGTTGTCGACAGCGTTGTTAGAGCGCATCACGGCAAGGTGAGTTGCGACTCGGTGCCGGGCATGGGGACCGTGTTTGAATTGGAATTGCCGATTGCCTGGGATACGAAACCGGCATTACCCGGCGGGTTTTCGGGAAGGCAGGCTAAGTTCGAGGAGTTATATGATGAAGCAATATGACGTATTGATTGTCGAAGACGATCCCGATCTATGCGAGGCGCTTTCGGATACGCTAGAACTTGAAGGATACCGAGTATTGGCGGCGCATAATGGAACGGAAGCATTGGCAAAGCTCGGGCGTAACCGAGTAAAGTTGGTTGTTAGCGATGTGCAAATGCCGGTGATGGACGGCTTTGAGCTGTTGCGTAACATACACGCTCTGCATCCGGGGCTTCCGGTATTGTTGATGACGGCTTATGGAACTGTGCCTAAAGCGGTTAGGGCGATGCAGGAAGGAGCAGTCGATTATTTGGTTAAGCCTTTCGAGGCTTCGGCTTTAATCGATAAAGTGGCCGTATTTGCCGTTGTCGATGCACCTACTGCTGGGTTTGCGATAGGGCCGGATCCGGCGATGCAAAAACTTTATCGTTTGATCGAGCGCGTTGCGCAAACCCATGTCACGGTGCTGTTGCAGGGAGAAAGCGGTACCGGTAAGGAGGTTGTTGCACGCGCCATACACGAGCAATCGCCGTATCGCGGCGGGCCTTTTGTCGCGGTCAATTGTGCCGCTATTCCGGATAATATGTTGGAAGCGATGTTGTTCGGCTACGATAAAGGCGCTTTTACCGGCGCGGTACAATCGATGCCGGGAAAATTCGAGCTGGCTCAGGATGGAACATTGCTGCTGGATGAAATCGCCGAGATGGATTTAGGCTTACAGGCTAAATTATTGCGCGTTTTACAGGAAAAAGAAGTGGAACGCATCGGCAGTCATAGAAAGATTGAATTGAACGTCAGAATTTTGGCGGCAACCAATCGCAAATTGAAGCAATCTGTCGAGCAGGGTTTATTTAGAGAAGATTTATATTATCGTTTGAGTGTATTTCCGCTGAGAATACCGGCATTGCGAGAGCGCCCTGGCGATATTGTGCCGTTGGCTATCGAGATGTTACGGCGTCATGGTTTCGACGCGGCGTGCGAGGCCGTTTTCGATCGTGAAGCATTAGATAAAATACAAAATTATTCATGGCCGGGTAATGTAAGAGAATTGGAAAACGTGATGCAGCGGGCGTTGATTTTAAAAAGCGGTAAGCGAATCGCAGTAGAAGATTTAATCTTCGAGGAGCATGTAGATCTGCATGCCATGTCTGAAACCGTCATCGAAAACGCTTGTGTCGATAGTTCCGAAGACGCGTCTTCTTTAGGTGATCAAGTGCGCTCTGCAGAGGAAAAAATGATCTTGCAAACGTTACTGACCGAAAATGGTAGTCGTAAAACCACGGCCGAAAAATTAGGTATTAGTCCTAGAACACTACGCTATAAAATTGCCAGAATGAAAGAATCCGGCATTGCTATTCCATGTTCGGCTTGATGGCCTGAATTTTGCTTTTTAAGTTAGAAAGTCGTGTTTGAATAATTGAGAATGGTCATGAGTGAAATGAATGTCAATCAAGTGCTGGCGCAAATGCGCCGGATGTCTATCGAGGCCGGGGCGGGTGTAAAGCCGCAAGTGTTGGAAAATAGCGATCAGGTTAACTTTGCTTCGTTGTTGAAACAATCGATCGATTCGGTGAATACGCAGCAAGCGACTGCAAGTGCGATGTCCACAGCATTCGAAACCGGAGAGTCGGATGCTAGCTTGGCCGAAGTGATGGTGGCCATGCAAAAAGCCAGCGTGTCCTTTCAGGCCATGGTTCAGGTTAGAAATAAACTGGTCGATGCCTATAAAGATGTCATGAATATGCCGATGTAGGCAGGCAGTGAATTAAGATGAGCGAGCAAGGTGCAAATGAATTAGTCGGAACGTCCACTCCCCAGGCAAGGGAAGTTGATACCGGTAATCCGTTGTTGAAAGGTTTGGCTGGGCTGACAATGGCTCGTCAGATAGGTTTGATGCTCGGATTTGCTTTCAGCGTTGCGGTGGCTGTGGCGATCGTGCTGTGGTCGCAAGAACCCTCCTACAATTTATTGTTCGCCGGCATTGCCGAAAAAGATGCGGCGGAGATAATTGAGGCATTGGATAAAGAAGGCATTAAATACAAAGTCGAATCCGGATCGGGAGCAATCATGGTTCCGGGGGCGGATGTTCGCGAATTAAAATTGAGACTGGCCGCTCAAGGCTTGCCGCGGAGTACCAGTTTAGGTTACGAACTACTCGATCAAGAGCAAGGCTTCGGAACCAGCAAGAATATTGAACAAATGCGTTTTCAGCGGGCATTGGAAGGGGAAATTGCGCGTACGATCATGACAATTCAAAGTGTTAAGGCGGCAAGGGTGATATTGGCGATGCCAAAACAGTCGGTATTCGTTAGGCAGCAGAAAAAACCCAGCGCCTCTGTCATGGTCAACCTATATCCGGGCAGAACCTTGGATAAAGGACAAATCGAATCGATTATTCATCTAGTCGCTTCCAGCGTTCCCTTAATGGAAGCAGGGCAAGTGACGGTCGTCGATCAAACCGGGCGTTTGCTCAATGCTAAAGGAACCGATTCCGATATCTCAATGACTTCGAAGCAGTTTGAATACAAGAAAAATATCGAAGAACATTTAATGGCGCGCATCGAAAATATTTTGACGCCGTTAGTTGGCGCCAATGGTTTACGCACGCAAATATCGGCCGATGTCGACTTTTCCGTGACTGAAAGAACCCAAGAAATGTTTAACCCCGACTTGCCGGCGCTACGTAGTGAGCAGACTCAGGAGGATCTTAGTTCCATGGGAGCCATTCAGGGTGTGCCGGGGGCGTTGACTAACCAGCCGCCGCCGGCCGGTATAGCGCCTGAAGTGGCAACCGGTGAAGGTGCCGAAACGCCGGGGGGATCGTCAGGATCCTCTAGCAAGAGTGCCACGCGGAATTACGAACTCGATAAAACTATCACGCACACTCGTCTTGCCGGCGGTGTACTCAAGCGATTGTCTGTGGCCGTGGTTGTCGATAACCGCTCTGTCGTTCGCGAAGATGGGAGTATCGCTAGCGAACCTTATCCTCAAGAGGATATCATCCGACTGAGCGATTTGGTCAGGCAAGCGGTCGGTTTCGATAGTAGCCGCGGCGATCAAGTGACCGTATCCAATGTTGCATTCAGGGTGGCGGATGAACTTGAAGCATTGCCAGATGCGCCGCTTTGGGAACAATCTTGGTTTATTGACGCCTTAAAGCAGTTGGCGGCTGCCGCGGTTATTTTATTTTTGATTTTCGGCGTTCTAAAGCCGACCATGCAAGGGTTAATAGGCCGTACTGAAGAAGAACGGAAAGCCGCGGCATTGGCGCTGGCAAAAGCGGAAGCCGAAGCCATGGGCGGCGCCGTTGCATTTGACGAAAAAGGAGTGCCTTACGCGGTGCCTGCAGATGAGGCCGAGAAGCGGCAGCTTGGGCTGTCTTCCGAGACCGAAGATCTGTTGCTGCTGGAAGCGCCTCAGAGTTACGAGAAACGGTTGGAGTATGTGCAAAAATTAGTTGACGAAGATCCTCAATTAGTAGCACAGATCATTAAGAATTGGGCCAAGCAAGATGTCTGAGAAAGAACTCGATTTGACCTATCCGCAGCGTGCAGCGCTGCTGCTTTTAGCTGTGGGACAGGAGCGTGCATCCGCGGTACTGAAGCACATGGGACCTAAAGAAGTGCAGCTGATCGGGTCAACCATGGCTGGACTTGGCGCTATTTCACCGGAAATGGTGGATGCCGTGCTTGAAGAATTCATTACTCGAATCAAGGATGAAACCGGCTTGGGCATTAATTCGGACGAATTTATTCGAAACATGCTGACGGGGGCCTTAGGGGCCGATAAGGCAGGAAGTATTATTGATAGAATCTTGCTGGGTGCGAACAGCAAAGGGATTGAGCAATTGAAATGGTTGGATACACGGTCGATTGCCGATCTGATACGTTTGGAGCATCCTCAGATTGTCGCGATCATTCTATCGCTATTGGATAGTGACCAGGCAGCCGATGTTTTAGCCTTATTACCGGAAAACATGCGTTCGGATATTCTGATGCGCATTGCGACGATGGAAGGTATACAGCCGGCGGCATTAAAGGAATTGGATGAAATTATGGAAAAACAATTGACGGGTAGCGATGGCATGAAATCGTCATCGGTCGGCGGCGTCGATACCGTGGCAAATATTCTGAACTTCATGGAAGGCTCGGTCAGCGAGCAGATCATGGAAGATATCAATGATAATAATGCCGTGCTGGGGCAGGAAATCATGGATAAGATGTTTGTCTTCGAGGATCTTGCGACGGTTGACGATAGGGGTATTCAAACGCTATTGCGAGAAATATCGACCGATCGTTTGCTGTTGGCATTGCGTGGTGTTGATGACAGCTTGAAAGGCAAAATATTCGGCAATATGTCGCGTCGAGCCGCCGAAATGCTGAAAGACGATCTAGAGGCGGCGCCGCCGGCGAGGCTCAGCGAGGTCGAATCGGCGCAGAAAGAAATACTCGGAATCGCGAAGAAGTTGGCAGATGCCGGAGAAATCATGTTAGGCAGCGGCAGTGGCGATGAGCTCGTCTAAACAGTCGGGTTTCACCGATGACGAACTGGAGGCATTGCGTCTTTGGGACATGCCCGATGTGTCGGGACGAGAACGCTCGAAGTCAAGCGAAGCTGATAAAGCGCGCAGCCCGGTGATGACCGTCCAAGATATTGAAGCAATGCAACAGCAAGCCTATGAGGAAGCTTTCGCCACAGGCAAAGAAGAGGGTTTTAAGCAAGGTTACGAAGAAGGGCGGTTGCAAGGGTACGAGGAAGGTTTGAAAAAGGGTTATGATGAAAACATACATCGACTGCGCGAACAAGGTTTGCAATTAGCCGAAATATTGGAGACGCTCAGCGAACCTTTGAATGCACTGGATGAAGAAGTCGAAAAAGAGCTGGTGGATTTGTCGATAGCGATAGCCAAGCAGTTGGTTCGTCGTGAAATCAAATCGGATCCGGGGCAAATTGTGGCGACGGTTAGAGAGGCCGTCAATGTATTACCTATCGCAACGCGGGAAATAACATTAACTTTACATCCTGACGATGCGGAATTGGTACGGTCGGTGTTTTTGTTGAACGATCGTCCGGCGCCTTGGAAGATCAAAGAAGATCCTCTGCTCAGTCGCGGCGGTTGTCATGTGGATGCGGAGCAGTCTCATGTCGATGCCTCGGTCGAAAGACGTCTGGCGGCCGTTATTGCTCAAATGCTCGGCGATGAACGGATTAGGGACGAAACATCATGAAGTCTTCGCTAGATCGAAACGAGATTTGGCTCGGTAAATTAAAACCTTACGCCAATCGGTTGGTTCAGCCACCGGAACTGATCGTGGAAGGCAAGCTATCCAGAATGGTCGGATTGACACTCGAGGCTGTCGGTTGTAGGGCTCCCATCGGTTCTCGTTGTCAAGTACAAACTAAAGCGGGCAGGGTTATCGAAGCCGAAGTCGTCGGCTTTTCCGGCGATCGTTTGTTTCTAATGCCGACCGGTGATCCTTATGGCTTGGAACCGGACTGCCGCGTCATTCCGATGAGCAAGGAATATTTGGCCAGAGTCGGTTTTAGCTTGCTGGGCCGAGTATTGGATGGGGCTGGTAATGCTCTGGACGGTAAGGGACCTTTGAAGACCGATGCGCAGGTTTCGCTTACCGGCGTTCCGGTCAACCCGCTTAGCCGTAAGCCGATCCGTGAAGCGCTCGATGTCGGTGTTAGAGCAATCAATGCCTTGTTGTGCGTCGGTCGAGGGCAAAGGATGGGCTTATTTGCCGGAACCGGCGTCGGCAAGAGCGTTTTGCTGGGCATGATGACTAAATTTACCAATGCCGACGTCGTCGTGGTGGGGCTTATTGGTGAGCGGGGGCGTGAGGTTAACGAGTTCGTGCAAAAAATTCTGGGTGCCGAAGGGCTTAGTCGCTCTGTCGTTGTCGCGACGCCGGCAGACTATCCTCCATTGATGCGGGCGAATGGCGCTTTGCTTGCAACCAGTATTGCCGAATATTTTCGAGATCAGGGTTTGGATGTTTTACTGCTGATGGATTCATTGACTCGTTATGCTCAAGCTCACCGAGAAATCGCGCTCGCCATCGATGAACCGCCTGCCACTAAAGGTTACCCGCCTTCGGTATTTGCCAAGTTGCCTCGTTTAGTAGAACGGGCCGGAAACGGCGATGAAGGCGGCGGCTCGATTACGGCTTTTTATACCGTACTGACCGAAGGCGATGATCCTAACGATCCTGTTGCCGACTCGGCTCGCGGCGTATTGGACGGGCACATCGTGCTAACTCGGGAGTTGGCGGAGTCCGGGCATTTTCCGGCGATCGATATCGAGGCCTCGGTCAGTAGGGTTTTGCCGGATATCGTCGATGACGATCATTTGCGAATGGTGCGCAAATTGAGAGGATTGTATTCGCTATATCAGCAAAACAGAGACCTCATCAGCGTTGGCGCATACAAACCCGGCTCGAATCCGAATATCGATTTGGCGATTGAGAAAATACCGGCGATTAGGACTTTTTTGCAACAAGACATGAATGAGCCGGTGGACCTGAGTCGAAGTATCTTGGAGTTGTCCGATTTGCTTGAGAATGCGGTGAAGGGTGAAGGGTGAAAGGTGAAAGAGGAAAGAGGAAAGAGGAAAGAGGAAAGAGGAAAGAGGAAAGAGGAAATTAGGGCTTGACAAGTAGTTAAAATGCCGCACCATTTCACTATTCACTATTCACTATTCACTATTCACTATTCACTATTCACCGCTAACCGCCCCTGCGTCAGGATAGTTGTTCAAGTTATTTCATGAGCGATTCTTCGCTACGGTAGTTATCAATAAAATGAAAAAGTCCGAACGCCTGAAAACGATTGTCGAGTTAAATGTTACCCAGGAAAAAAAAGCCTTGGAAACATTCGGGCAAGTGCAAAAAAAACAAGTTCAATTGCAAATGCAGCTCGATCATTTGATTAATTATCGTCAGGAATATCAGGAAAAATTCGATGCTTTCTGTAAAGCCGGCGCTAGGGTTGGACAATTGCTGGAGTTTAAGTCTTTTTTGGATAAGCTCGATCGAGCGATTAACGGACAGGAGCAGGCGCTACAGTCATTGGAAACGGAGTTAAGTCGTGTACGCGGTAATTGGATAGGGCTGCACAATCGAACTAAGAGTTTGTCAAAATTATTTGATGCGGCGCAAGCTGATGAAATTAAACAGTTAGATAGACGCGAGCAGACCGAACAGGATGACAGAGTCGCCTCAGGACAACGCGGCGGCACGAAAAATGCTGGATAAATCAGTAATAGTTAAGAGGAAAAGTATATGAACGCTTTAAATTTATTGACGATGTTATCCGGTTCGGTCGGCAAAGAAAATTTAGGCCGGCTTTTTCAGGGAGAAGATAAAACATCCGGTGACTTTGCTACAACCTTGATGGCTCAGATCGGTTTGCTCGCACAGTCTGAGTCGCAGGAAAATTTAACGTTGCCAATGACTGATTTAGCGGAATTAACCGAACAATTAACACAGTTAACAAGTTTTGATTCCGAACAAATGAGTTCTGCCATGCAAGAAATTGCCGGTTTATTGGGCAATAAATTGCCGGCCTCGGGGAGTTTCGATCAAGAAATCGATTTAGAGAAAACCATGAGGACGTTAAACGAAGTGCTCTCTCATATTGAGGCTGCGACCGAGAGTTCGGCTGGTATGTTCGGCAATGTTGACCGGGCCGAAACGGATGAAGCGAGGATATTCGATCTTTCTGCCGAGGAAGGCCCCACTGACATGCCGGTAACGACGATGCCTCTGAGCATGATTAAAAATCCGGATGAGACGATACTGGCGGTCGATGCAAATCCTAAGTTGCCGCTTGAGGACCTGGACGATACCGGGACTACCGATGGTGAAGGAAATATTCCTAAGTTAATCAGAGATATATTGCAAACAACGAAGAGGCTTGAGCGCACCGTTCTGAAAAATATGGAAGCCATTCCGGTAACGACGATGCCTCTGAGCATTATCAAAAATCCGGATGAAACGATATTGGCGGTCGATGCAAATACTAAGTTGCCGCTTGAGGATCAGGACGATACCGGGATTGCCGATGGTGAAGGAAATATTCCTAAGTTAATCAGAGATATATTGCAAACTAGGAAGAGGCTTGAGCGCACCGTTCTGAAAAATATGGAAGCCATGCCGGTAACGACGATGCCTCTGAGCATGATTAAAAATCCGGATGAGACGATACTGGCGGTCGATGCAAATACTAAGTTGCCGCTTGAGGATCTGGACGATACCGGGACTACCGATGGTGAAGGAAATATTCCTAAATTAATCAAAAATATATTGCAGACAACGAAGAGGCTTGAGCGCACCGTTCTGAAAGATGCGCAAGCCATGCCGGCGACGATGAGGTCCGATCACAACGTCTTGGACAATACGCAGGCCATTCCGGTATCGACGATGCCTTTGAATATTATTAAAAGTCCGGATGAGACGATACTGGCGGTCGATGCAAATACTAAATTGCCGCTTGAGAACCAGAGCGACGATACTGGGATTACCGATAGTGATGGAAATATTCCTAAATTAATCAAAAATATATTACAAAACGGAGAGGAGCTGAGCAATGGCAAGTCGCTGATCGAAGAACAGCGTCTTGCTGGGGAAAGCAAAGTATCGACTGACGCAAAGGCTGTTGACCTGCATGCCAAGACCGATTCCGAAACCGCAAGTATTGAAAAAAAATTAGCGCCTTCTGCGGCTGTTGAGAAACCGGTTCCGAAAATGGCATTGGATATGGCTCAATTACACCGACAAATTGCCGGTCAAACAAAAATCGAGGCACCGGCAATGAGCAAGCCGATGGCGCATCCCGAATGGGACCAGGAGCTAGGCGAACGGATTGTTTGGATGAATAATCGGGCCATGCCGTTTGCCGAACTTAAGCTAAATCCTCAGCATCTCGGGCCTATTTCAATTCGTATCGATATGAATCAGGATCAAACAACAATCGCATTTTCCGCTCAACAAGCTGCGGTCAAAGAAGCCATAGAAGCCGCGATCCCGAAGTTACGTGAAATGATGGGAGCTCAACAGTTGAATGTAGCTGAGATTAGCGTGACTCAAGCTTCGCTTGGCGAACAAGCTAAGCTACCCGGATTTGGTCAAGCCGCTCAACAGCAAAACGAAGGCGGACAGAAAAATAGCCGAGGACCCAATGCCTTCGGAAATTCGGATAGTGCGGCTAATGCTAGCGAAGATGTCGATAATGCAAATGCGATAGTTAGTTCAGGAATTTTGAATCTATTTGCATGATCCTAAATTCGGCAGTCAGTCCACGAAAATCACGAAATACACGAAAGTAAACATACGGTTGCATAAGCCACTAGAGTCACTCATTGGGTAAGTAGCTTGAAAATCATAACTAATTGAATATTCTGTGATTTTCGTGCGTTTCGTGGACGAAATGCTTTTTATTAGGATGATGGGTAAGGGATATGCACAAAATAACTCGTTGACAGGTAAGCCACTGGTTTGACCAGTGAGACTATCAAGGCTTTGCCTTTAGATTTAGTTTTTAAAGACATGTAAATTGCTCGTCGGGGCTTAGCGACATACGCATCAAGCTAAAAACGGCCAACCCACACCCTAAAATCGGCGAAACTGCTCAAACTGGGAATTGCTGGTGGTTCGGGGTGATTCGCTTGACAGGGCGTCGTGAACCCAGTACCTAAATTATCCAAGATAGTTAACTATAGCCAATGGGCTATGGAATTTAGGTGCTGGGTGAATACGTCCAGGCTTGACGGCGGCGACTGATTGCCAAGGACGGCATGAATGCAGATTTTGCATGGAGCAAAAATCTGCCCTGCCGCCGACGCCTATCGGTCGAGTTACCAAACCCCCTTCCAACAGTTGTCGAAGTTATTTCATGCTCGTTCCTAAGTAATCTGTTACACCCGCCGTAGATCAAAATTCGGCGCAGGGGTGTCCGTCTATGTTTCGACTGGGCTCTGGGTGAAAGTTTTTTTGATGCTTATTTGTGCTTTCATAAAGATGATTTTTCAGTAGTGTTAATCAATAAATTTTCAATTTTGCTCTCAATTGCTCGGAAATTATTCAAGAAATAGGATAATGTCCTCAACGGAAATAAAAAAGATTTATTCAATTTTAAGGGGATATTTATATGGATTCTCAACTTCAAGCACAACAGCGCGCACAGTTTATTGACAGGGTGCATCAGGAATTTTTAGTTATGACGGGCTACGGCGCACATGTTCATATCAATACGCATGGCATTTTGATGTTATTCAATCAATTTTTAAATCAACAAAAACCGGAAAGAGAATTTATTAGAGCAACTGTTGCTTCTCTTAAGCGAGCATGACCTTACCGGTCTTATGTTTTGTGCTCTTAGGGCTATTATTCGATGCTTAGGATTTGGTCGTAAATAACTTCCTTATTCTATGGAGGGTTCGGTGACTCGATTGACAGGTGTCGGCGGCAGGGCAGATTTTTGCCCCTGCAAAATCTGCATTCACGCCATCCTCGCCAAGCATACCCCACACCCTTTTTGATCTCCAAATTGGGAATTGCTGAGATGAGTACACAGTGAATCTTGTCTTTACGGGGAAAGGTAAATCCGTTTGTCCTGATCAAAGTAAGCGCCCTTCGGTCGCGTGGCGTTACTATGAAACAGTGGCTATTTGACGTATTTTTAATTATTGGCAAGTCATTGATATTAAATATATAAAAAGCTGTTTCCTGAGGGCTGTCGAAGGATGAGCGGATTTACGCTGAGCTAAATGATATTTACCCGACATTGTAAAAATATTTGAGTATTAGTCGTGAACTGACAGTCGACGCTTACAGCGTAATCGGCGCGGTTTCTGTGATTAAATGGACTCACATTTTAACCGCTACGCCAAATAGAAAAGAGTAGCCAAATCCCTCCGAATAGTGCACCGACGAAAGCGGTCAAGCCGATAAACGATGATGCGCCGCCTTCAACGGTCGAGACAATAGAACTGCCGATAATCATTGCCGCAGTAACTAGGCTGACGGAAATTCGATTCACCACACGGTCGAGCTCCTTGCCCAGCCATTCCGGTCGCGTGATGTCCAGGCGAACGCTCAACGCGCCTCGCCGCAAATCCTCCATAATTCGGTGCATATCTTCCGGTAACTCGCTTAGCATTTCAACGAGCCCAGCCGCCGATTTAAAACCGCGTCTCGCCATGGCTTCGGGATTGTATCGGAGTAGAAACGCCCGTTTGAGTAGCGGGGTTGCCGCTATGACCAGATTAAATGACGGGTCGAGTTGTCGCCCCAAGCCTTCCAAGGTAATGAATGTTTTAATCAATAATGTGAGATCGGCCGGCAAATTGAGCTGATGATCGCGCAGTAAATTCGTCAAGTTAATCAGCAACTCCCCTATGTGAAGGTCTTTCAATGGGATATCGTGGTACTGATCGATAAAATTGTCGACTTCCAGCGTTAATGCGTCTTTATTTGCCATCGACTTGTCGGCCCATTTCAAAAGAATTTTGACGACGATATCCGGATCGCGCTCCACTAAGCCGTGCAACAGATTGACGACTTGATTCCTGCGCTCGTCGGTGAGTCTGCCGACCATGCCGAAATCGATAAACGCGATGCGATTGCCGGAAAGAAAAAAACAATTGCCGGGGTGAGGGTCGGCATGAAAAAAACCGTCTTCTAGAATCATTTTAAGCACCGCATCGGCACCGGTTTTAGCCAGTTCTTTCCGGTCTAAATTCGAGTCATCGATGCGATCGATATCATGGCCCGAAATGCCGTCGATATATTCTTGAACATTGACGCGTTCACAAGTCCATTGCCAATACACTTTGGGAATGATGATAGTGCGGCTTTTTTTAAAGTTGGTGCGCATGCGTTCGCTATTGCGCCCTTCAATGGCCAAATCCAATTCTCGGCGCATCGATAATGTGAATTGTCGTACGATTTCCTGTGGATTATAACGACGTAGATCTTTGATTTCCCGGGCTGCAACTTCAGTCATCTGGTTGAGTAGGCGCAAATCCGCTTCGACGGTAGGTCGGATGCCGGGACGGCGGATTTTGACAATAACCTGAGTGCCGTCTTCCAGCGAAGCCTTATGAACTTGTCCTATTGACGCTGCTGCTATCGGCGTGATGTCGAAAGACGCAAAGACTTCGTGCGGCGGGGCGCCGAGATCTTCCTCCAGCTGTGCCATGATTTTATCGATCGGCGCTGGACGGGCTCGATCTTGCAGTTTTTCGAACTCAGCAATCCAGGCAGGGCTGAACAAGTCGGGGCGAGTTGCGAAAATTTGACCCAGTTTCACGAAAGTAGGTCCCATTTCTTCCAGAACTCGACGAATGCGTTCCGGTGGTTCCATACTGGTCAATTCGTCGATTTCATGCCAATGCAAAACGTGCCCTGCGCGTTCAACAAGACCAACAATGCCGAGTCGGCGGACTAGATCGCCGAAGCCATAGCGGATCAAAATCGAAGTGATTTCATGAACGCGTCCGAAATCCCTAGCGACGGATAAGGTTTCCAGTATCATTATGTTGGTATGCTGACGTTAGGTGGCGGAAGTGAATATCAATATAGGAGGGGAGTGTCTCTGTAAGTCAATGTTTCATAATTATATAGTTAGCAGTCGGTCGTTACTTTATCGGTCATATGAATAGCAAGCCAAATCGTATCGATTTTTCGATCGGTCCATTCTACCCGATGTAAAGTATGTGCCGGGATTAATAAATAATCCCCGGGATTTAAAACGATATCTTCGAGACAGTTTTTATAACGCAGTTTCGCTTCACCTTGAAGGAGCAGTACCCACTCGTCCCAGTCTTGATCGTACCAATGGTCGGCTTTTGTCGAATGATTCCTGGAGACGATGCGCTCGATGCGGACATGGTCGGTTTTTAACACGGTTTCGAAGAGTTCTTCGGGTAATCGGTTTGGAATGTTTGCGAAAATATTGGAATAGCTTACGGACATCGTTAATATGATTCGAGCCAAAAAGCGATAACTATAGCAAAGGTGAAAGGTGAAAGGTGAAAGATGAAAGGTGAAAGATGAAAGGTGAAAGATGAAAGATGAAAGATTCGCTGTTTCCCAAGCTCCAGCTTGGGATATGCTTGCGTGAAGCTCTAGCTTCGCGGTGCAAACGTTATTGCGGGTCGGGAAAGCAACTCCGGTTTAAACTACCAAGTCTATGCCTGTTGCCGAACACCTCGACGCCGAATTTTGGATTACGACTACCAGTCGATACATTTAATGTGGAAGACTGAGCGCTAATTATTATCGCTGATTTGAAGTTACGAGGATCGTCAACCAACACAGAGAGGTAGTATCATGAATTTAAAAGATATTGATTGGCAAGCAGGATTTGATAAGAGTATTGTCGGAACGCGATGGGCTTTAAGGGGGCTGGATAAACTTAAGTGTGCCGATTTTATCGCACCGTTGTTGTTGCGGCTTTATCTCGTTCCGGTACTGTGGATGGCCGGGTCGAAAAAATTCGCCAATTTTTCCGACACGGCGGCGTGGTTTGGTGACGAACAGTGGGGATTGGGCTTGCCATTACCTTATTTGCTGGTATTCCTAGTAGCATTGATCGAAGTATTGGGAGCGGTTTTTTTGTTGACTGGATTCGGAGTCAGGTTGATTTCATTACCGTTGATGATCGTAATGGCGGTGGCGGGAGTTTTAGTGCATCTCAAGAACGGCTGGCTCGCGATTGCGACCGGTTCCGGATTATTTGCAACCGACCGTACGATCGGTGCGGTAGAGCGACTGGAACAGGCCAAATCGATCTTGCAGCAATACGGCAATTACGACTGGCTGACTGAAAACGGGGCCTTCGTCGTATTGAATAACGGAGTCGAATTTGCCGCAACTTACTTTATTATGTTGTTGGTATTGTTTTTCATCGGTGCCGGACGTTATGTCAGCATCGATTATTGGCTGGCGGCAAAATACTCAGAGGAATAGCTATGTTGATTAAATCCAAAGCGGTCGTCTCGGAAAACGACGTGACCGACCGGACGGTTTTCGAAGCCCGCAGAAGCATTATTAAAGCCGCGCTGACGTTACCCTTAGCAGGGGCATTACCGGGTGTTTCGGAGGCCAAAAACAAAAAATATGCCGATGTACCGGTCGGTCCCTATTCGGCGGATCTTGAACCGAACAAATTTGAAGATGTAGCCAACTACACTAATTATTATGAATTTTCGACTAATAAGACCGACTCGACAGTCCTGGCGCGGCGCTTGGCAACAAGGCCTTGGTCGGTTGCCGTCGAAGGCGAAGTCGAAGAGCCTGGCGTCTACGATTTGGAGGATATTCTCAAAGCCAATCCCTTGGAACAGCGTATTTACCGATTCAGATGCGTCGAGGCTTGGTCAATGGTTGTGCCGTGGATCGGCTTTCCGCTGGGTGCAATGCTCAAACAGTTCAAACCGACCCTGAAAGCTAAATATGTCGAATTTACGACATTATATAAACCGTCGATCATGGTCGGTCAGAAAAGTGGTGTATTGGAATGGCCTTATGTCGAGGGTTTGCGTATCGACGAAGCAATGCACCCCCTGGCGTTCATCGCAACCGGTATGTACGACGACGATTTGCCCAACCAAAACGGCGCCCCGTTACGCCTGGTTATTCCTTGGAAATACGGATTCAAGAGCATCAAAGCGATCGTCAAGATTCGCTTTCAAGAGGACATGCCGAAAACGGCCTGGAATAAAAGCGCACCGCATGAATACGGATTTTTTGCCAACGTCAATCCTGACGTGTCGCATCCGCGTTGGAGCCAAAGCCGCGAACGCGTACTTGGCGCAAGTATATTCACACCGAAACGCAAAACCGAGTTATTCAACGGGTATGGAGAAGCTGTTGCGTCTTTATATTCGGGTATGGATTTGACGAAGAATTTTTAATCGATTGATTTAGAACGCCGATCAAAACGCGGGGCCCGATATATACTCATCGCATATCAAAATTCGGCGCCGGGGTGTCCGTCAGAGGAAGCCGTGAATACGTCCCTGTAGGCTCTATGCCAGCTCTATGCTGGCAAAGCCTTTGTCGAACACCCCGATGCCTCCTCGGACATTGCCGAAATTTGAAGTGCGAAAGGTATACCTGCTCCTTTGATAATGAACAACCGTACTCTCTATCGCGCAGTGCATTGGAAAGCAATTGTTGACTTTCTTCTAAATGGTTTATTTGGGATTTCGTGATAAATAACGTCCTGGAACTATGAGTCTTGTTGAGGGTTCGGTCACTCGCTTGGCAGGACGCCGTGAATACTTCCGTGTAGACTTGACGGCGGTGACTGATTGCCATGGATGGCATGAATGTAGATTTTGCAGGAGCAAAAATCTGCCTTGCCGCCGACACCTGCCAATCGAGCAGTCGAACCCTCCTGAAAATAAGGAAGTTATTTACAGTCTAATCCTTAGTAGGAAAGAGAATCGTTTCGACTGCAAACGCGAATATAGTCTTATTTAAGGCATCTCGGCCGGGCGGGTAAACACGTAATCGGTTTTTTCGGCCTTGGCGTGGCAACCGGCGCATTCCTGCGCGAAATCGGCGTTATCACCGTAAGGTTTCAGTTCCTTGCCGACCCAGCGGGCATAGCCCCAGCCTTGGGTTGCTTGGAATTTTTTGGCGTCCTTGATCATGAATTCGAAATGTTGAATTCCGTCTGGAACCGTCGCGGCTTCCCAGAGCGGGTGCTGACGGTCTTTCCAGACCAGTTTGGCCAGTATCGTGCCGTCCGGCCAAGGACTGGTATTGCCGCTGCGAGCGGCTTTAACTGCGATGCTATTGCCGAGGATCCCGCGCAGCGAATTGTTGTCGGTCCGGTGCGCGACGCCGATGAATTGCCAGTTTTGGTAATTTTTCGGCATTTCGATACCGTTCGGTGCGGTTGCCGGTTCTTGGGTTTCGGCATATGCGCCGAAAGATATCGACAGGCTCATGACGATCGTTGAACACAGTCGTAATGGTAATGTGTATTTCATGGATTATTTCCTCTTCACGTTAACTAAAGCCGATGGCTTTCAGTCGGTTGATATGTGATGATCCTAAAATGTATACCCATCGTAGACCAAAGTTCGGCATCGGGGTGTTCGTCAAAGGACGCCGTGCATAGATCCATGTAAGCTCTATGCCAGAATCCATGCTGGCAAAGCCTTTGTCGAGTCCCCGGCGCTTCCTTAAGTGCTGCCGAAATTTGAAGTACGAAAGGTATAAAACAAGCTATAAACATTGTGCCGCATTAGCACCCATTGGAAGTCAGCGGTAAACATATTCTGAATTTACTGCCTTTGCCGATGTAGGATTCTACCTCAATCTTACCGCTGTGGTTTTGGATGATTTTATAGGATAGCGATAAACCCAATCCGGTTCCTTGGCCAACCGGTTTCGTCGTGAAAAACGGGTCGAAAAGTTTAGAGCGGATTTCTTCAGGAATACCTTTTCCGGTGTCTTCGATTTCAATCCAAATATGGTCTTTTTCGGTTCCGGTTCTGATATAAATAGTACCGAACGTTTCGATGGCGTGAGCGGCGTTGACCAATAAGTTCATGAATATCTGATTCATCTGTGCGCCGATGCATCGATATGGTTCTAATCCGCTATATTCCTTGACGATTTTCGCCTTGTATTTGAGTTCGTTTTGGATGATATTCAAGGTGGCGTCGATACCGGCCTCGATGTCGAATAGTTCCATTTCCTGCTTGTCGATTCGAGAGAAATCTCTAAGATCTTGTACGATCTTACGCGCGCGCGTTGCTCCTTCGATCGATTCATCGACCAGATCCGACAAGTCGGTTTTTAGATAATCGATATCGATGTTTTCCTTGAGCTGATGATAAGCAAGAACTTCGCGGTTATCGGCGGGCAGTTCTTGGGCAAGCTTTTCGGCGGTCTCCGAAAACAGCAGGATATCGTTCAGGTATTGTTTTAAGCTATTCAGGTTGGAAAAAACATAACCTAACGGATTGTTGATTTCATGAGCGACACCGGCTGCTAGTTGCCCGATCGATGCCATTTTTTCGGATTGAATCAAATGGGCTTGGGTTTCTTTTAGGCGTGCATTCAGTCGGACTTGTTCGTTTTTTTCCGCTTCCAAGGTTTTGTTGGCATCGAGCAACTGCTGCGTCCGTTCCTCGACTTGTTCCATCAATAACTGATTGATGCGGGCGATTGTGATTTCGGCATTCTTTTGATTGGTAATATCCATGCCGCAGCCCATGAGTCCGGCAAAACTGCCGTTTCTTCTGATTCGCGGGACGCCGGTTTCCAGAATCCAGACAATACTTTCATCTTCTCGACGCAAGCGGTATTGAATTTTGAACTTTTTTAAGTCGGATGCGGCATGGGCATAGGTATCCGCAACTTTATCCCGGTCGTCGGGATGTATCATATCCAACCATTGCGAATGGTTGCCGGAGCCTAAGGGGATATTGAATTTTTTATGCCGGTAACGATTGCAGAAGACCGGAATGTTTTTGGCATTGGAAATCCATATCAATGCCGGTAAATTATCGGCCATTTCCTTGAATCGGTCTTCGCTTTCCCGTAAAGCCGAATAGAGATTGCTTTGCATGATAATGCCGGCTTGGTCGATCTTAGCCGCATCTGAAATCGGCTTACCGAGAATGCGGTCGGCCATTTTTTTATCGGTGCCGAGTATGTGCCGGTATAGCCAGTCGAATAAAAAATCCAAAAGGTGATGTAGTAAAAAAGATGCGTTGTCCGGTTTCTGGTTGCGCGCTTCGACGATTGTTTCGACAAATTGTCGATGTTCGTTTTTGTGCGATATGAACAATGCTTCCTCGAAGTCCGATTGTTGCATCAATTTCTCTTCTTCGTCGAAATGATAGCGTGTGTAATCGATCAAATCGTCGAGAAGTTCGGTGATTGTATCGGGGGCATGGCCTAAGGCTACGGCTTCGTCGAGACGGTTGATTAGCTCTAAAAGTCGACGGTGCTGATCGTCGACGCTGGTTATGCCTAATTTAAGACTATCGTTCCAAGTTAAAATAGAATCCATATTATTCGAGTCGGTTAAGGATTTCGTGAAAAATAACTTCCTGGAGCTATGAGTTTTGTAGCGAGTTACCGAACCTGCTTGCCTTGCATTAAAAATAGGGGAGTTATTTATGACCAAATCCTAAGTTTAACAGCGCTAAACGTATAATTTTCGTAGTATAGCCTAAAGTTGAATTGTTTCGTTCGTTTGGCGTAGACTGGCGTAAGTGTATGGGCAGCAATTCGTTTTGCGAATGGCGGCTATACTGGATGTTTTATTCATCGGTCGATTTTTTCCTAAGGTCATGGCTCAATACGACGAAAGCAGTCAAAAACTGACGATCAAGCTGGTTTATTACGGCCCGGCGCTCAGCGGCAAGACCACTAATTTAATGCGTCTGCACGATATTTTGACGCCCGATATGAAAGGCGAGTTGATGATCATGGAAACCGCCGACGATCGAACCTTGTTTTTCGATTTATTGCCGTTGGGATTTCGCGCACCGTCCGGGTTATTGATCAAATTCAAGGTTTACACGGTGCCGGGGCAGGTGATACACGACAGTACGCGCAAGGCCGTGTTGTCCCGGTCCGATGGTGTCGTGTTCGTTGCCGATTCGCAGCGGACGCAAAGCGTCAATAACGGCGAGTCGTTTGAAAATTTGGCCGCAAACGCCGCGCGCGTCGGGCTCGATTTTCAGCAATTGCCGTTGGTCGTGCAGTTCAACAAGCGCGACTTGCCGGCAATTCTGAGCGAACAGGAAATCATGGCGCGGTGGGAAAAGGCGCCGTGGCCGGTTTTGTTTAGTTCGGCGTTGACCGGCGAGGGCATCATCGAGACCTTCAAGGCTTTGTTGGCGGCTGTTTATCTAACCTGCGATCGGCTGTACCGCTTGCAATCGGATCATGGTCTCGATTGCGATAGCTTTATCGCGCAAACGTTGGGCGGTTCATTATCATCGGCAAAAGGTTGAGACGATGTACGATTTTCAATCGGGGGGCGATTTCGAACGCGATTTAAATCTTGACGAGCTCTTGAAAGGTATAGACAAGAGCCGCTTGATTTCGGCATTGAATGTCTTATTGGACACTACGGTCGGCGTCGTGGACGATACAGGGGCAAGCGTAATCGGCGACAACAGCTCGAAGACGGTTGATCGGGTGCCGTTGCATGGCGAGCTGGAGCCTGTCGGCTTTTTGCAGACACGAACCGCCGTTCCATCCGAACGCTTGAGTGCCGCGGCCGATTTGATGCAGTTGATTTTGCGCTGCAATGCTCGCTATTTGTTGGCATCCGATATTCATCTACAAACCCAGCGCGACGATTTCGAGGAATTACAGCGCAGAAACGTGGCTTTGCAAGCGTCCGAAGCGCGCTACAAAAAACTGTCCGAAAGTTTGGAAATACGCGTCAAGGAGCAGGTTAAAACGATCGAAAAGGCGCATTTGAAGCTTTATAGAAATGAAAAGCAGGCTTCGGTAGGTCGGTTGGCGGCCGGTGTGGCGCATGAGATCAACAATCCGTTAGGCTTCATTCGCAGCAATGTCGCTACCGCCGCATCCTATCTGGAATCGTTTTACGAATTCAATGCTTTGATCGATAACGGGGCTTCATCGAAGGATTTACGCAAAGTCTGGGAAGAGCGGGAATTGTCGTTATTGCTCGACGATTTCAAGGATTTGATGAAAGAAAGCCTCGAAGGACTCGATCGTATCGCGAAGATCGTTATTGCATTGAAGGGGTTTTCGCGTATCGATCAAACCGAAACCGAACGAGCCGATATCGATACGATCGTTCGGCAAATCTGCCAGGTTGCCGAATCGCAATGGCAACAAAAAGCGAAACTCGTTTTGGAACTGTCTTCGGAAACGCCGATTCAATGTCAATCCGCACAATTAGGCCAAGTCGTATACGGGCTGCTGGGTAATGCGGTAGATGCGATCGAAACAAACGGCATTATTCGTATCCGCACCGCTGTTCGAAACGGGGCTGTCGTGCTCGAAGTTCAAGATAACGGACGAGGCATTCCGGAGACGGTTTTACCGCATGTGTTCGAACCGTTTTTCACGACTAAAGAGGTCGGGCAGGGGACGGGCCTGGGCTTGACCGTTTGTCACGATATAGTCAAAGAGCACGGCGGCTCGATCGATATCGTGAGCCAGATAGGTAAGGGAACTCGGGTAACGGTTAACTTACCTGTGCATAACGCCATTCAGAACCCTAAAGAGTCTTAACAATGTCGTTTTATGCCTCATTGTTTACCGGCGGCCAAAATACCGACGCCGCGGACGAGCAAGACGATACGCAGCAAGCATCCAAGGCGTACGGCATATTACTGGTTGACGACGAACCCAACGTACTCAGCGCGTTGCGGCGCGTGTTTCGTCAGGAAAACTACCGCGTCGAAGTCGCTATGTCCGGCGACGAAGCTTTGCACACGCTCGCGAACGGTCAATTTCAGCTGATCATTTCCGACTATAAAATGCCGGGCATGAACGGAGCCGAATTGCTGCGGCGCGTCAAAATGCTTCATCCCGACATTATTCGGATCATGCTGACCGGCGAGGCCGATACCGGCGCGGTACTCGGTGCGATCAACGAAGGCGCGGTCTATAAGTTCATTCTCAAACCCTGGAATAACGACGATTTGCGTATCACGGTCGGCTTGGCGCTGGAACAGTACGACCTGATCGAAAAAAATAAAAAGCTCCAGCACGACAATGTCAATAAAAGCAAGGAGATTAAGCGACTCAGCAAACTGGCCGTGTCCGATAGCGCCCGAATCGCGATCATGCTGCATAAAAAACAATTGCTCAGCGATCGGCAGCTTCAAGAGTTATACAAAATCAAGCAGACTCGAAAGGATTCGATGCTCAAATTGATATTGGAGCGCGAATGGGTGGCCGAGAAAACGATTCGCAGCATTTTACGTAAGGAACTGCTCATCGAAGAAGTCTCGCTGCCGGAGTTTCAGGTCAATCCCGAAGCGGTCGAGCTGTTGCCGCGTTCGGTGTGCGAACAACATTGCGTATTGCCGTTGAAAGTCGATCAACGCCAATTGTTACTGGTCATGGCCGACCCGCTCGATATGGGCTTGCAGGCGGAATTACGGTTCATGACCGGCTTGACGATTGAAACCGTGATGGCCGATATCGCCGCGATCAAGAAAAAAATCAATGCCGTTTACGGCGACGAGCCGAGCTTCGGAGAAATCGAAACCATAGTTTCCGCTCTCGACCCGTTCGAGACGATCGAAGTCGTCATCGATCACGAAGACGATATTTCGCTCGAACAATTGCTGCAGGAAACGTCCGAACCGCCGGCAATACGATTGGTCAATTCGATCATCATCGAAGCGATACGCCTGAGAGCCAGCGATATTCATATTCAACCGCGAACGAAAAGCATCGTCGTTCGTTACCGGATCGACGGTATTTTGTTCGACAAGATATACATTCCGAACCAACTGCACAATCAACTCGTTTCGCGCATCAAAGTCATGGCCGAAATGGACATCACCGAGCGGCGCAGGCCTCAGGACGGACGGATTACCGTCAAAACGCCGATGCGTATCGTCGACCTTAGAATTTCGACCCTGCCGGTCATCAACGGGGAAAAGGTCGTGATGCGAATTCTGGACAGGAACGCGCAGATTCAAAGTATCGATAACCTTGACGTTGCGGAATCGGAACGGGAGAAATTGTTGCATCTGATCAACAAACCGCAGGGTATCGTACTCGCGACCGGACCGACCGGCAGCGGCAAGACGACTACGCTTTATGCCTTACTGCAGCACGGCGTGACACCGACAAAAAACTATCTCACGATCGAAGAGCCGGTCGAATATTTTCTCGATTCGGCCGGTCAGGTCAATGTGCGCGAAAAGATCGCATTGACTTTTCCGGTGATATTGCGCGCGATTTTACGGCAAGACCCCGATGTGATTCTGTTAGGAGAAATCCGCGATTTCGAAACCGCCGAAGTGGCCTTTCAGGCGGCTCTAACCGGTCATTTAGTGTTTTCTACGCTGCATACCAATTCCGCATTGGCAACGGTGGCAAGATTAATCGATTTGGGCTTGAAGCCATTCATCGTCGCCAGCGGGCTCGAAGGTGTAATTTCTCAGCGCTTGGTACGCAAGATTTGCACGCATTGTCGGGAAGTCTGCGCGCCCGATCCTGAAACGATGCGCATGCTCGGCCCGTTATTCAATACAAACGCGATCGAAGTATACCGGGGCAAAGGGTGCGAAAACTGTGGCAATACCGGCTATCAGGGCCGAGTTTGCTTGATGGAGATATTGGCGCTCAACGAAGCCATGCGCGATCTGATAACCGCACAGGCCAGTTTCGGCGACCTGAGAGCCATGGCGGTTGAAAACGGCTATCGAACGCTGCTCGACGATGCATTCGATAAGGTAGTCGCGGGTACGACGACTTGTGAGGAAATATTACGTGTTCTGGGGCCGCAGAGTTTATTCTGAGTCGTGCGTCGAAATAAAGGGCTACGATTACAATATTCATCAATCTAGAAAAAGCATTTCACCATGAAGATCATGAAGAATAACAAGTCAATTCAATAGCCCGCCATGCTTTTGCAAAACAATTTTGCACTCCTGAAAGGTTGCTAAAAGATTATGAATATCATCTTGAAATACCTCACGAACTTCATGTGCTTCATGGTTAAATTGCCGAATTTAGGTCTCTTAGGAGTTTATTTATGACTGAATCCGAATCGCCATCGGAGCGTGTGCTCTTACTCGTCGACGACGAAATCAATATCGTCAAAGCTTTGAAACGGTCCTTGCGTAGAGATGGTTATCAAATTTTGACGGCCAATAGCGGTGCCGAAGGATTGGAACTATTGGGTCGACAACGCGTAGGAGTTATCGTTTCCGACCAACGCATGCCGCACATGACCGGTGCCGAGTTTTTAAGCGAAGTTAAAGTTCTTTACCCCGACACGATGCGTATCATGTTGTCCGGGTACACCGACTTGGAATCGGTCACCAATGCGATCAATGAAGGAGCGATTTATAAATTTTTGACCAAGCCGTGGGAAGACGATTTGTTGCGGGATAATATCCGCATAGCGTTTGAACATTATGAGATGGCTTTCGACAATCGGCGATTGACCGCCGAGTTGCAAAGCGCCAACGAGGAACTCCAGCAATTCAACCGGGAGTTGGAGCGCCAGGTCAAAGAAAAAACGCGGGAAATTATTCGCAATGTCAATTTGCTGCAGGTATCGCAAGAAATACTCGAGCATTTGCCGGTAGCGGTGGTGGGTATCGATGAACAAGGCATGATAGCCGTCTCGAATCATGAATCGGACAAAATGCTACTCGGTCCGTCCGTCGGCGGACTGGTCGGATTGCAAGCCAGCAAGGTAATGCCGTCGGAAGTCATGAACTGGGTAGATCAATGTTTCGGCGGCGTTTTACCGGATAATAATACCGCTCGAATTTTAACTCTAGGAGGCGTCGAGACGACGGTTTCGGTGCGGGCGATGGGCTATTCCAGCGGCGCCAGAGGTGTTATTGTTGTGTTAATCCAGGTTTAAGTCATGATCTCCAATGATTTCGGTTACCGATTCAGAGATTGAGCCGATATCGCCGGAAGAGCAGCGCTACAAACCATAATCACAAAAAACGTAGGGTACGCTGCGTGTACCAAAACCGTGCCCGGGCGGTTCGAATAGACATTGAAGATTGTCCGTTATCAAGAATGCTTATAGGTTAAGTAGCCCGCCCCTCGTCGGGATGTTTTGTTAAACCATTAAAATCGCTAAATTCTGGTCAAAAGAAGTAAAGAGTTGAGGTATGCCCATCGCACTTCAAATTTCGGCATTGACGCATGGAGGCGCCGGGGGGGGCGGCAAAGGCTTTGACAGCAGGGATGCTGTCACAAAGCCTACATGGACGTATTCACGGCGTCCTTTGACGAACCCCCCGGTGCCGAAATTTGACCAGCAAAGGGTATACAAGAAACTAAAGCAAGTTTTGGAGACGCTATGCTGTTCAATGAAAATAAGCAATTGCAATGGATCAGCGAATTGTACCAATTGGGTCAATCCGATTCATTGCACGAAAATCCCGGTCAATTTTACCGAGATATCCTTCGCTTTATTTTGGAAGGGTTCGATGCCGATACCGGTTCGTTGACCATGCTTGAAAATGAACGCTATGTCATCAAAGCCGGAGCCGGATTGCCCGAAGAATATATCGGACGGCCGATATCGGATCAAAGCGCAGTCATTCGTTGGGTGTTGGAGAACCGGTGCGCATTATTGCTCAAAGGTAAAATCGATCAAGATCCCCGCTTCAAGAATCACGGTCCGAGATCCGATTCGCGTATTCCTGCGGCGGCCCTTTGCTGGCCTCTGATTTCGGGACAACGCTCGATTGGTACGATTTGCGTTAATAAATTAAATGAACCTTCGACATATACCGAAGCGGATCTAGAAAGCGGCCAATTAATGGCCAATGCGATCGCGCTGGCGATCGACAATATCCTGCTGAACATCGACCGACGCAAGCACATTCAAGAACTGGCCGGTGCTAACCGCCAGTTGCAGATTATCCGGCGACGCTATGAAGAGTCGGAAAAACGTTTGCATGACATCCTAAATTCATTGGACAGCGTGGTCTGGTCGATGGAGCCTGGAACCTTGAAACTCCTCTATTTAAACGATGCGGCCGAGGTGATTTCCGGCAGACCGGTCCGGGATTTTTTCGAAAGGCCGGATTTATGGTTGTCCATCGTTGATCCTAAGGACAGACAAAACGTTGAAAACCGGTTAGCCGATTTACCTGCGGCCGGTACCCAGAAGCTCGCCTACCGCATCGTACGTCCCGACGGCGAACAGCGCTGGCTATATCAATCGATGCGTTATGTTCGCGATGAAAACGAAGCGCCGCTACGAATCGACGGTATCACGGCCGATATTACCGAGCATAAAAAGGCCGAGGACTTGCTAAAACAGCGTAATACGGAATTACAGCAAGCGTTGACACAACTTCAGGAGCTGCAACAGCAATTGATGCAATCGGAAAAAATGTCGTCGATCGGCCAGCTGGCAGCCGGCGTCGCGCATGAAATCAACAACCCGATCGGCTACATCAATTCTAATCTGACATCGTTGAAAAACTATATAGAGGACTTACTTGAGCTTGTAGAAATGTATGAAAATATCGATGCGGTTTGCAACGATGCGGAACGGATCGATCCGTTACAGGCATTTAAACGGCAGATCGACTTGCCTTTTTTGAAAGAAGACGTGCTCGACTTGTTAAGCGAATCGCGAGAAGGAGCTGAGCGAGTCAAAAAAATCGTGCAGGATCTCAAGGATTTTTCTCATGTCGGCGGAGACGATGACTGGCAATGGGCGGATTTACAGGCTTGTTTGGATAGTACGTTGAATATCGTGCATAACGAGACCAAATACAAAGCGGATATCATTAAAGAATACGGCGATCTTCCACGGGTCTGGTGTTTGCCGCATCAACTGAATCAGGTGTTCATGAATTTATTGGTTAACGCCGCGCATGCCATTGAAGAGAAAGGCACGATCACGATTCGTAGCGGAACCGAAGCCGGCGGCCGGGTATGGATCGATATTGCGGATACCGGAAAAGGCATCGATCCTAAGCACCTCAATAAGATTTTCGATCCGTTTTTTACGACCAAACCGGTCGGTAAAGGAACTGGTTTAGGGCTTTCGGTTTCGTACAGCATCATTAAAAAACATCACGGAGAAATTCGCTTGGGCAGCCGCGTCGGCGAAGGCACCACGTTTCGGATCGTGTTGCCGGTAGAATATAACGCGCCGGGTAAATGAATACCGATCTAATTTGTTGGGGCTAACGTATTTCGATTGATCCTATAATCCTAAATTCGGCAATTTAACCATGAAGCACATGAAAAAATCCTTGAAGTATTTCAGGAGAGCGAAACTGTTTTGCAAAAGCATGGCAAGCTGTTGAATTAGCCTTTTATTTTTAATGGTGAAATCCTTTCCTAGGATAATAAGCATTGACTGTAAAGTAGCGGAACGACGAAATCTGAGAAAAAGGTCATCGAGCCCCATTAAAAAAATTCCACATCGCCCGACTCCGGACTTTGCGGCGCTTTTTCAATCAATCCTTGCTCGAGCAGTTCTTCATAGATGCGGATTTGGTTTCTGCCGTGCTCCTTGGCATAGTACATGGCTTGGTCGGCGCAGGCGATTACTTCGGCGGGGCTGTCTTGATTCGTGACTTGCATGATGCCGATGCTCACCGTTACATGCCCTAGTTGCGGAAACTCATGAGTCTCGATGTTTTTTCGCAGACGTTCGAATACCGATTTTGCCTCCTTCATTTCATAAGCTTGTAACAAAATCACGAATTCTTCACCGCCGAAGCGGAAAATCAGGTCTTCGTCGCCGCGAATGTCGCTTTTCATTTGCCTGGCTACTAAGATTAACACTTCATCGCCGAATAAGTGCCCGAACCGGTCGTTTACGACTTTAAAATGATCGATGTCGACAACGCCCAACCAAAAGCCAAGCGGGTTTTTTTCGCGTTTGATCAAGCGCCTACGGTTTTTTTCATTGTTTCGGATCAGGATGCTGATGAGTTCTTTGTCGAGAGTTTCCCTGTTGAGTAACTGAGTCAATTTGTCTCGTTGACTGTTGTCGATCAATTCCAGATAGTTGGCATATACCTTGAGCAGGCCGTGAGCATAACGCAGAATATCCAAGTCGGGCGTTTCCTTGCATTCTTGGATCAAGATGGCGAAAACTTCGTTGTCATGATCGATTGCCGGGTAAATGTAATGCGTTACCTTTCCGGCTTTGTTTTGGATTTGCTCCAAACTGCCTAGTAAAACGGCGGCTTCGATACCCGCCTTCAGATGTTCGGAAATGCAATGTGTTTTAGTATGTTTGCCACCGGTTTCGATCACGCCATTGACCGAATAGGCGAGTAGAGCAAGCGAGATTTTGGGTTTTGCTTCGACCACTCTGTACAGCTTGAATTCTTGCCCCGTCGTCAGCTCATCCAAGGTCTTCAATAAGCTTTTTTCGAGGATTTCCCGGTCGTGATGCCGAGTCATTTCGGCTAGACTATCGATGATCTGAATAGTGCTGATTTTATTCATTATTAGGCTCCTCGGTTAATCTTAGAGTTTTGTTGTTATTATCCTAGAAAAAGCATTTCACCATGAAGAATAGGAGGTTAATTCAATAAGTTATTACACGTTTGTAGAGAATTTTCGCTCACCAAAAAGGTTAACGAGAATGCTTAGGTAATTTCTTGAAATCCTTCATGAACCTTCTGCGGGACGGGTTATTTAACCCGTCCCCAACGTTTCGGTTTGCCCTAAACATTTCGGCTGACTTCGGCCAAAGTCAAAACGTTTAGGACGGGGTTGCAAACCCCGTCCTGCTAGGGTCACATGTAATCTATGGACGAGCCTCTTGCATTGCGCACAGCGTACCTACATCGACTTGGCGTAGTATTAATTGCAACTATTAACGCGAACATAGCCTAAATTAAGGTCTATTTGCCGATACTCATTCGGTCGTATTCGAAGCTTTGCCCAAAGGTGCTCCGAACGACGAATTAACGATGAGTTCAGGTATCGAATTTAAAGACAGCGTTTTGGATACGCCGCCGAGTTTCACTGCTTCTTTGGGCATGCCGTAGACGATGCAGGAGGCTTCGTCTTGCGCGACGGTGAACGCGCCGGCATCGAACATTTCTTTCATGCCTTTCGCGCCGTCGTCGCCCATGCCGGTCATGATGATACCGACGGCGTTCGGGCCGGCCGATTGCGCGCAGGAGCGGAATAAAACGTCCACGGACGGCCGGTGCCGGCTGACCAATGGCCCGTCTTTGACTTCGACGCGATATTGCGCGCCGCTTCGGCGCAGCAGCATGTGTTTGCCTCCCGGAGCGATTAGAACCTGTCCGGGGATGACTCGGTCGTTGGTTTCGGCTTCCTTGACGGAGACTTGGCAAAGGCTGTCAAGCCGCTTGGCGAAGGCAGCGGTGAATGCCTCGGGCATGTGCTGCACGACCACCAGTCCCGGCGTGGTTCTAGGGAGTTTGGTCAATACGAATTCCAAGGCTTGAGTACCGCCCGTCGAAGTACCTATGGCAATCACCCTGTCGGTCGTTTCCGACAGAGGTTTTAAATGCGATGGGGCGATGACCGCATCGGCATTTTGTTTGGGTTTTGGCTCGGTGCTTGAAGGCATGCTTTTTATTTTACCGACCCGGGCATGGGCCGCGGCTTTTACGGCATCGATAATCAGCGTGTTGGATTCCTCGAGGAAGTGGCGTAGGTTGACCTTGGGCTTAGTGATGATGTCGACCGCTCCGGCACTCATTGCCTGCATCGTCACTTCGGCGCCTTTTTCGGTTAGCGTCGAGCAAATGACGACCGGAGTCGGGTGTTCGTGCATGATTTTCTTGAGAAAGGTTACGCCGTCCATACGCGGCATTTCGATATCCAGCACGATCACGTCCGGCCACTCTTTTTCCATTTTTTGCAAGGCAAAAATCGGATCGGGCGCCGATCCGATAACGTTGATACCGGCGGTGCCTTCGAACAATTGTGTGAGAACCTGTCTAACGACTGCCGAGTCGTCTACGATGAAAACTTTAATGATATTCATGCTTTGGATTTTTATATGAAGGGGTTAGGCAAAATTAGCAGCAATTCCCAGTTTGAGCAGTTTCGCCGATTTTAGGGTGTGGGGTATGCCTGTCGAGGAACGTCGTAAACCCATCCATGGGGGCTTGGCAGCAGGGCAGATTTTGCAGGAGCAAAAATCTGCAAGCGCCAAGGATGGCGTGAATGCAGATTTTGCAGGAGCAAAAATCTGCCCTGCTGCCGACATCCTCGCCAAGCATACCCCACACCCTTTTTGATCTCCAAATTGGGAATTGCTGCAAAATTAGTCCTGATTAGCAAGAGGCTTCAGCTTGCTGAAGCCAACTGTCCGAGCAGTGGCCAGTCGTAGCCACTTCTGCGGGACGGGTTATTTAACCCGTCTCCAACGTTTCGGTTTGCCCTAAACATTTCGGCTGACTTCGGCCAAAGTCAAAACGTTTAGGACGGGGTTGCAAGCCCCATCCTGCTAGGGATATGCTGGTTTTTGGGCTTTAGCTGAAGAAACTTGCTAATCAGGAAATTAGTTGATTGCCTTACCAAAATTCCACGTCCGATTTGATTTTTTCTTGTGCATCGATGCGTTTTTTCCAAAAAGACCGCTCTTGTTTTTCTAGCTGTTGTGTAAGCGCGGTTTCGATGGTTTTGACGTATACCGAAAAATCGCTACTCACGAAATGAATGCTACGGCCTACCATACCTCCGAAGCTCGCCGCCAGTATCGGTATTTTTTCTTGCGCCAAGAAGGTTTTGATAAATTCGATATTGACTTCCCCGACGGATAGTTTGTCGGTTTTGTCGCTACGTAAGTGTAGTACATTGCCGCCGCCGAAACATTTGGCTTTAATTTGCGATTTTTTGGCCCCTTTTTTCATCATATCGTTGATCAAAAGCTCCATGGCATAAAGTCCGTAACGGCCTTCCTCGGTTTCGATAATCGGACGGCTTTTGGAATGATGCTGATAGGCGAGTAAAAAGTGATTCATGCCCGCTATTTTGTTGACAGGGTCGAAGAGGCATGCGGCTACGCAAGAACCCAGCAGGGTCGATATTAACTCGCCGCTGGTGCTAACATAGTATTCGCCGGGCTCGATAATCACCCGGCGAGTTTCTTTATAAGGTAGAACGATCATTTTTTCTGAAAATCGACGGTTTGATCATTTCCAGATCGCAAGTTACCCGGTGCAGGCTTTCGGAGTGGCTGATGAAAAAATAGCCGCCCGGTTTCAATGCTTTGACGATTCGCTCGACAACCGCTTTTTTGGTGTTTTGATCGAAATAAATCAAAACATTGCGTAAAAAAATCACGTCGAAGTGTTTGATGAGCTTGTTAGGTAGCGAGTGCATCAAGTTGATTTGCTCGAAGTGCGTTCGGTCGATCAACGACTCGTCGACCCGGAAAAAACCTTCTTGAGAGCGTACGCCACGCAAACAGTATTTTTTTAGCAAGGCGGGATCCATTTGTTCCAAGCGAGCCATCGGGTAGATTCCGTTTCGAGCAGTGTCAAGTACGCGCGTGCTCAAATCCGAACCTAGTATATCCCATTTCTTTCGACCTAATGTTTCCGCTAAAACCATCGCCAACGAGTAAGCCTCTTCCCCTGATGAGCAAGCCGCGCTCCAGGCGTTAAAGTGTTCTCCCTGCCAAGACTTTAAGAGAGTTGTCCGCAAAAAATCGAAGTGTTTGGGTTCGCGAAAAAAATAGGTTTCATTGGTGGTTAAAAAATTAACCATGATTTGAAATTCATCGGCAAATTCGGGTTTGCTCAGAAGACGATAATATTCCCCGTAGCTAGTCAGTCCATGAAAATGTAGGCGTTTGGCGAGCCTTCCGGCAACCATGACTTTTTTTTCGGGTGCTAAATAGATGCCGGCGTGTTCGTAAATCAAGCTCTGAAAGCAATCGAATTCTTTTTTAGTAATCGGTGAAATGCTAATCGTTGTATCCTTGATTCATGCGCTAATCGGTCATATCGCGGCCAATAGAGAACGTTGATTGTGTTGTGTGGCGTAAAACTTTACTATAATTGATAACTTAACCGAGCCAAAAAAGGAAGTATTTAATGTCTTTTTCCGATAACACGCCAAAAATTGCCGCAAACGGAAAATTCGCCTTCTACAGTATGCCGACAGGTTTGGGTTTGCTTGGGGGGGGGGTAGCTATCTGGCAAGGCGCATTCAATCTCGTCGGCTTTATCGCATTGGGAATACTTACCGCAACAGGTTTCGTTATTGGGCTGGCATTGTTTAAGCGTCAACAGGAGAGTTTGAAGCGCTTGGATGCTCAGTGGAAAAACGATGAAAATGCCAAGTTGAGCGACGCAAATGCTTATTCGATAGAGCTGGAAAAGCTGATTATGGAGGTCATCCCGATCGTTATTCGTCAGGTCGGGACCTCCCGTGCTCATACCGAGCAGGAAATTACCACGTTATCGGTTCAATTTTCAAGCATGGTTTCGCAAATCGATGCGTTAACCGGAAGGTCGTTGCAAGGTCGCCAGGAAGATCATATCGATTCATTGCTTAGCGGAAGCCGGGCGACTTTGGAAGGCGTTATTCAAAATCTCAATCAGATTAATCAAGCTGAACGTGTCATGATCGATCAAGTTAGAGAGCTATCGACGTACACCAACAGCCTCGATAGTATGGCGCAAGAAGTTCGTAAAGTCGCCGAGCAAATTAATTTGCTGGCATTGAATGCCGCGATCGAAGCGGCTAGAGCCGGGGAACACGGGCGCGGTTTTGCGGTCGTTGCCGACGAGGTCAGAAAACTGGCTGGCTTTTCATCGACGACCGGCGAAAGAATCAGCCGGACGGTCAATGAAATTATTGCAGCGATGAACACAACGCTAAGAACGGCAGAGTCGTCGACGGAAAGCGACGAACAAAATATCGATTCCGCCGATCACGCGATCAACCGAGTTCTGTCCGATATCAAAGCGACTTTGACAGCTTTTAAAGATGATGCGGCCGAATTGATGGATAATAGCGGGCAAATCCGCAATCAAATTTATTCGGTTTTGACGGCGCTGCAATTCCAGGATCGAGTCACTCAGATGCTAGATCATGTCGAACATAATCTAGAACACCTGCAAAATGCTATCGAAAAAACGCAAGGAGCCGGACACAGGCGTCATGCCGATATGATTAACGTCGAACAAACCCTATCGACAATGGAGCTGAGTTATACGATGCCCGAAGAGTTGATTAATCATGCTTCGGCGACAACTTCCCATGACCGGTCGAGCTATTCCGACGATCTTACTTTTTTCTAATTCAAGGAGACCCTCTAACATGGCAAAAACGATCATGATTGTCGATGACTCCGCTTCTATCCGGCAGGTCGTCAGCATTGCGTTAAAAGGCGGCGGTTACGACGTTTTAGAAGCGTGCGACGGTAAAGACGCGCTGAACAAACTGAAAGGTCAAAAAATTCATCTGATCATCACCGATGTCAACATGCCGAATATGGACGGTATTACGTTTGTGCAAGAAGTCAAAAAATTAGCCGATTATAAGTTTACGCCGATGATGATGTTGACCACCGAAGCTGCCGAAGATAAAAAACAGGCAGGGAAGGCGGCCGGTGCTAAGGCGTGGCTGACCAAGCCGTTTCAGCCGCAGACTTTAATGACGGCGGTATCGAAATTGGTTTTACCTTAATCAAAGCAGCAATTCCCAGTTTGAACATGCTCTCGGAGTTGAGGGTGTGACGCATGCTTGTCGAGGAACGCCGTGAACCCGTCCGTGGGGAGGCTTGACGGCGGCTTCCTCGCCAAGCATACCCCACACCTTTTTTACCTTCAAATTGTGAATTGCTGTAATCAACGTGTGAATTTGTTAAGCGATAGAATCTCTGCTACCTTTGATACATTGTCAATACAAATGTCCGCTTTTCACCGTCAGTTACCGGGAGCAAGCCTTTGGCCATAGAAGTCAGCGAAAAAAACGGTATAACGATTATCGCGATACAAGACGATATGACTATCTATACCGCGAGCGAACAAAAAGCGCGGCTCTCGAAATATTTACAGTCGGGCCGCGAGCTGCAGATTAACTTGTCCGGCGTTTCCGAAATGGACAGCGCTGGCTTGCAGCTTTTGTTATGGCTCAAGCAGGAAGCTGGCCGTAATGCGATTAAATTGAGTCTGGTTAGACATAGTCAGGCCGTTGTCGAAGTGTTGGAGTTATTGAATTTGACGGGGCACTTCGGCGATCCGGTGGTTATTTCGGCGAATTGGAATGCATCATGAGCGAATTAGACGCGGCAATACAGACTTTCGTACAAGAGGCCGATGAACTGCTGGCCGAAATGGAATTAGCGTTGCTTGGCCTGGAAGATAACCCGGACGATAGCGAAAGCATCAATAGCGTATTCAGGGCGATGCACACGATCAAAGGCAGCTCGGGCCTGTTCGGATTCGATTCTATCGTGGCATTCGCTCACGAAGCCGAAACGGTGCTGGACCAAGTTAGGCGAGGCCAACGCGAGATTGACGGCGCGTTGATCTCGACATTACTGAATTGCAAGGATCATACATCCAAATTGATCGAGCATTATTTAACGGAGGCGGAACAAGAATTACCGCAAGAATTGAAGTTGAAGGGCGAGTCCTTAATCAAGCAATTAGGGGGCGCTACGACAAAGCAAAAAAGCATGCCGGTTGAAGCGGACTCGAAGCACGGAACTTCCGAAGCGTCTGACACCGAGGATGATACGAACGATAGCGATTGGGTGATTCTTCTGGAGTTCGGGCCCGATGCCTTGCGTAATGGCATGGATCCGTTATCTTTTATTCGGTACTTGAAAACGCTGGGTGACATTGTCGATATCTTGACTTCGACGCCGGACTTACCGACCGGCGAGGCCATGGATCCGGAGAGCTGTTATCTGCATTTTAAAATCGTATTTCGAGCTAACACCGATAAACAAAGCATCGAAAGCGTTTTCGAGTTTGCCGAGGACGACTGCGAAATTAGAATTATTCCGCCTCATTCGCAAATCGAGCATTACCTAGATCTGTTGGCCGAACCGTCCGACGAAGACGGCGCCCAGGTCGAACGCTTGGGAGAAATGTTGATAAACATCGGCGCATTGACACCGAAGGAAGTCGCCAAAGCTTTACAGCGGCAAAGCGAAGATAAAGCCGAATCGCCGGAACAAGCGAAACCGATTGGAGAGATTCTGGTCGAGCAGCAATCGGCTGAGCAGCCGGTTGTCGAACAAGCACTCAAAAAACAGCAAAGTGTTAAACAAAAAATAGCGGCCGAAGCCAACTATATTCGAGTCGATTCGGAAAAGCTCGGTAAATTGATCAACTTAGTTGGCGAATTGGTGATTTCCGGCGCGGCGATGCGCATGATGGTCGATCGGCACGGCTTGAGCGATGTCGAAGAGGTCGCGGTCAGTATGAACGATCTGGTTAGCGAAATTCGCGATACCGCGCTCGAACTCAGAATGGTCGCGATCGGCGAAACGTTCTCACGATTTCGGCGCGTGGTTCGCGATGTCAGCAACGAGCTGAATAAGCAGATTGAGCTTAAAATTACCGGCGGCGAAACCGAACTCGATAAAACTGTAGTTGAGAAAATCAACGATCCGTTGACTCACTTGATTCGCAATTCACTCGATCACGGCATCGAAATGCCGGAACAGCGTAGGGCGGCCGGCAAGCCCGAACAAGGCACCGTGCATCTCAATGCCTATCACGATTCGGGACATATCGTCATTCAAATCGCCGATGACGGCGCCGGATTGAATGACGAAAAAATTAGAACTAAGGCCATTGCCAACGGCTTGATAACGCCAGATCAAGTATTGACCAAGCAAGAAGTTTTTGACTTGATTTTCGAGGCGGGTTTGAGCACGAAGGATGAGGCGAGTAATTTATCGGGACGCGGCGTCGGCATGGATGTCGTGCGCCGCAACATCGAAGCGCTAAGAGGCTCAGTGAGTCTTGATAGTGAGCCGGGTCAGGGTACGACGGTCACGATTCATTTGCCGTTGACCTTGGCGATTATCGACGGTTTCATGGTTGAAGCCGAACAAGAGTGTTACATAATCCCGCTTAGCATGGTCGAGGAATGCGTTGAAATGAGCCCCGAAGAGTGCGAAGTCGACGAGATTCAGCATTATGTCAATTTGCGAGGCGAAGTGATGCCTTATTTAAGGCTTGGCGATTATTTCAATAATCGCAAACAGCATAGCAATATTCACCGGGAAAGCATGGTCGTGGTACGTTTCGGCCAGACTAAAGTCGGATTCGTGGTCGATAAGTTGCACGGTGAGCATCAAACGGTCATCAAACCCTTAGGTAAGGTCTTCGAACAATTAAAAGGCATCAGCGGCGCGACGGTGCTGGGTAGCGGCGATGTGGCATTGATTTTGGACGTGCAAGGCTTGGTGCAGTTCGCGACAAGAGATAAGAGTCGTGCGTCGATCGGTTTAGCCGGTTGAGGAATGCCCCGCCAATGTATACCCATCGTAGATCAAAATTCGGTACCGGGGTGTCCGTCAAAGCAGCAATTCCCTGGTTGAGCAGTTTCGCCGATTTTAGGGTGTGGGGTATGCCTGTCGAGGAACGCCGTAAACCCATCCATGGGGGCTTGGCGGCAGCTCGAACGCCAAGGATGGCGTGAATGCAGATTTTGCAGGAGCAAAAATCTGCAAGCGCCAAGGATGGCGTGAATGCAGATTTTGCAGGAGCAAAAATCTGCCCTGCTGCCGACATCCTCGCCAAGCATACCCCACACCCTTTTTGATCTCCAAATTGGGAATTGCTGGCCTCCTCGGGAACTGCCGAAATTTGAAGTGCGAAAGGTGTATCATCAGTAAAGGAGCTGATTTATGAGTAATTTAGTCGTCAAGGGAAAAAGCGGTCAGGAGTTAGCGGCGGGGTCGGCCGATCAATTTCAACAATATTTGACTTTTTTGGTCGGTAAGGACAATTTCGCGATCGGCATTCTGGACGTCAAGGAGATTATTGAAATCAGCAATATTACGCGTGTGCCGATGACGCCTGATTACATCAGAGGTGTAATCAATCTGCGCGGCAATGTCGTGCCGGTGATCGATTTATCTGCGCGTTTGGATCGTCATCCGAGTGAAATTACCAAACGCAGTTGCATTGTTTTGGTCGAGGTCGAAACGCATG
Source organism: Methylotuvimicrobium buryatense (assembly GCF_005931095.1). Classification (GTDB taxonomy): domain Bacteria; phylum Pseudomonadota; class Gammaproteobacteria; order Methylococcales; family Methylomonadaceae; genus Methylotuvimicrobium; species Methylotuvimicrobium buryatense. The sequence continues at coordinate 1,079,258 of NZ_CP035467.1, forward strand.
GCGAAGCCCAGGTCATCGGTATGTTGGTCGACCAGGTCAATGAAATTCTCGATATTCCGCAAGCCAATATTCAGCCGCCTCCCGATTTCGGCGCCGATATCAGAACCGAATTTATCCAGGCGATGGGTCGGGTGGACGATAATTTTATTATCTTGCTGGCCATCAACCGGATTCTCTCAATCGACGAGCTGTCGCAATTACAGCATGTCGTTAAGTCGCAAAACAGCGCTTCGCAAACCGATACCTCGGAATTGGCATAACTTTCACGAATAGGGACTCATCTCATGGCTATCAATGATCTAAAAGTAAAAACAAAAATCCTAAGCGGTGCCATGTTGTTAGTGGCGATAACGGTCGTTTTCGGAGGCTTGGCTCAAGTATATATGGGTCGTGTTTCCGGGGCATTGTTCGGTATAACCGACCATGATGCCAAAGCGGTTGAATATGCGACCGGTGTCGAACGAATGGCTCTATTGACGATCATGGAAGAAAAAAATTATTTATTGTTCGAGCGGGACGAGATTCATCAACGCGCCGAAGACAATGTGAAGCAATTGTTCGGCTATCTGGATAAAGTGGATGAAGTCGCCAAACAATTCAATAATACGGGTTTACTGGAGCAATCCCAAGTCGCTCGCCGGGATACGATCCGCTATGCCGAGGAATATCGAAGAGGGGTGGCGGCGCTGAAAAATAATCGAGACGCTGTACGCCAGATGGTTGATCGGGGCGAAATCGTCATCAATGCCGCTGCTCAATTCATGGATATGCAACGCAACGCCTATACCGATGCGATGGGCCGGGGCGCCGATGCCAGAACTCTGGATCAATTCGTGCAGCGCTATATCCTAACTACGAATATTCGGACAGTGGCCAACCAAATCATTCGTTTTGAAAAAGAAGAGGTGAATTACAAGGATCGAAAAGCCTGGAATCAAATGACGGTGTTGTTGCCGCAATTGATGCGCTTGTATGACGATTTGCAACAAATTACGACCGCGCAAGCAGAATTGCGCTTAATCGAGGACGCACGCCGCGCGACGACGGAATACCGGCAAGCGGCGGAAAGTTGGATCAAAAACGACGACGAATTGAAGCAGATTCTGCAGCGCATGGAAGAACTGGGAAATACTGTGATACAACAAGCCCAGGATGCAGAAAGTGCCGGTGTCGCGCAATTGGCTGTAGCCCGCGACCAAGCCGATGCTTTAGTCAAGGAAGCCAATATGATTATCATTGGCACGATTATCATCGCTGTTGTTTTAGGCGTGATGATTGCCTTATTCCTTGCCTCGCTGATCACGAAACCGATTATTAAAGGGGTTACATTCGCGCAATCGCTGGCGGCAGGTGACTTGACAACGACGCTCGATATCGACCAAAAAGATGAAATCGGAATCTTGGCGGATGCTTTGAAATCGATGAGCCGCCAATTCAAGGAGGTCGTGCAAGGTGTGCGTTTGAATGCCGACAGTTTAGCCAGCGCCTCTCATGAAATTAGCGCGACCGCACAAACTTTGAGTCAGTCGGCGATGGAGCAGGCTTCTAGCGTCGAGCAAACTACAGCATCGGTCGAGCAACTGAATGCATCGGTTCAGCAGAACGTCGAAAACGCCAAGGTGACCAATGACATGGCGAATTCTTCGGCACGCGATGCCGCATCCGGCGGTGAAGCGGTCAAGCGGACCGTTTCTGCGATGAAAGAGATAGCCAGTAAAATCGGATTGATCGAGGACATTGCCTACAAGACCAATCTATTGTCATTGAACGCGGCGATCGAAGCCGCGAGAGCCGGGGAGCACGGTAAAGGCTTTACTGTCGTTGCGGCCGAGGTGCGTAAACTGGCAGAGAACAGCCGCGTGACCGCACTTGAAATCAACGAGCTGGCGACCAAGAGTGTGAGTATCGCCGAAGAAGCCGGTAAATCGCTTGAAGACGTCGTGCCGAATATTCAAAAAACGGCGGATTTAGTCGAGGAAATTACGGCATCATCGGAAGAGCAAGCGCAAGGCATCAGCCAAATCAACGATGCGATGAGTCAGTTGGATCAAGCAACACAACAAAATGCTTCGTCTTCGGAAGAATTGGCAGCGACGGCGGAGGAAATGAGCGGTCAAGCGGAACAATTACAGCAAGCCGTAGCGTTCTTCAAGGTCGATAATGTGGCGACGAATAGCGTTCATGTCAGAAAAGCTTCAATGCCGAATAAACCTTCGGCATCAAGGCCTGTCGCAAAAGCCAATACAACGACTTCGTCTCGGTCTTCGGGAGGAGTATCGAACGCCGATCCCGATTTCAGGGATTTCGAAAAGTTTTAGCTTGTTTGTTCCATGAACCTAAAAAAATCAGTTAAGCATTCTAAATCCCCTCATGCTTCGACAAGCTCAGCACGAGCGGATTTCACGCGCTCTAACCGATTTTTTAGGATGAATGCCATGAAGTTAACGAAGAAAAGAGTCTTAAAATCAAATGACCGATCTTCATGGATTTTCATGCTCATCCGGAGGGGTATCGTTTTATGAACAAGCATTGAATAACTTGATCAATAGCCCCCTCTCCCCATAGGCGCCAACTTAAGAAAATAACGCGTCATTCCGCCAGGGATTGGCGGAATCCAGTGCCAGGGACGGCAAAGCGTAGCTTCACATCCATGAAACCTGGATATCGGCAATCCATGCCGAGATGACGAATAATGCCGCAAATGCACCATAGAGCAGGCACTAAGTTGGCGCTTATGGACGGTTGGGGTGAGGGAAGTCAAAACCTAAGTTATTTCATGCCCGTCCCTTAGGTTTGCAGCTTAAACGGCAGATGCTTTTCGGCCAGCAAGCGGTATTTTTGAATTTCAGCGGTTTCCCAATCAAGAAAATCATCGATGGCAGCGGCAAAGCGCCGGTCTTTAATCCAGTGTGCCGAATAGGTGTAAACCGGTTCGAAACCGCGGGCAATTTTATGCTCGCCTTGCGCGCCGGAATCGAAGCGCTTTAGATTATTAGCCAGACAATAGTCCAGTCCTTGGTAGTAGCAAGCTTCAAAATGCAAACTATGATATTCCTCGTTACATCCCCAATAGCGTCCGTAAAGCGTATCGTTTCCGATAAAACTGAGTGCTGCGCCTATATAGTCGCCGTCTTTGACGGCAACGATCAATAGTAAATTTTGCGGCATCGTTTCGGCGATTTCCAGAAAAAAGCCGAGATTGAGATAAGGCTGCATGCCGCGCTTGAAATAAGTCATTTGATAGAAGCGATAAAAAGCCTCCCAATCTTGCTCCGATATATCTTTTCCGGAAATTTGTCGAAATTGAACGGATTGTTCCGCAATACGCCGGCGTTCGCGTTTGACTTGTTTGCGCTTGCCGGCCGAAAAGCTATCGAGATAGTCGTTAAAATCCCTGTATTCTCTATTAAACCATTGGAATTGAATGCCGGTTCTAAGACTCAAGCCCTCGAACACAAGTTGTTCGGCCGAGGTTAAATCGGGAAACAGACAATGCCAGGAAGAAGCGCCGGTATCGGCAAGCGTTTCTTTTATGTAAGAAGCAATGAATGAGGTGATGCGCCGTTGGTCCGCGCCGGTTTTGATCGCGATACGCGGTCCTTGACAGGGTGTGAATGGGATAGCGGTTAGCAACTTCGGGTAATAATCCAAGTGGTGGTTATGATAGGCTTCGGCCCACTGATAGTCGAAGACGTACTCTCCTCGCGAATGAAATTTAAGGTACAAAGGCATTAATGCGACCGGCTCGTTTTGTTCGTAAATCAACAAATGCCGGGGCTGCCAGCCGGTTTCAGGGCTAGCCGAACGGCAGCGTTCCAAAGCCGATAAAAATTCATGGCGCAAAAAAGGGTAGTTTGAGCCAACCAAACTATTCCATTGATCTCGGTCGATTTGACTAAGACCGTCGATCTGAATCGCTTTCATCGGAGTCATGAGGCAAAAAATAGCATGAAGTATGTCGAAAAGTGGAGTTCATTTGTCATTCAGCCATTCCGATGCATGATTGACTCATCATTTAGACGATAGGGAAGGATGCGATATGAACTTTATCAAAAGATTGTTTATTTTGTCGGTTTTGTTGAGCGTTTCGGCTTGCGCCCGGCAAGGCTCTTATCGACAGTATGACGGGCCGGTGGTTGTCGAAACAGGACGATCTGTGAGTTATGTTGTCGAGCGTCCCTATCCGGTTTATGTACAACCAAGAAGGACAGTCGTCAAGACGATCGATTATCGACCGGTCAACATTTCGAGAACCTATGTGTCAAATGACAGGTCGACGCCTAATATGTATCAAAAACCGCAGGCAAGGCCTCAACAGGATGTTCGTGTGCGCACTGTCGAATCCCGTGGCGCCCGTCCGGATTATAAATCGGGAAATGGTTCAAGAACCGGAAAACCAATTAATGATAAACCAAACGCCGAATCAACGAGACGGGTATCTTACGATCGACCGGAAGCCCGACGTTCGCGTCAAGCCTTCAGGTCAGAGCAAGTTTCCGGTGAGCGAGGCAAAAACAGAAAAGCCGAAAGAGACTTCAATAGCCGAGATGAGCGTTCGGAAGAAAGTCAAAGATCGCGCGACTATACCGAAATTCGGCAGCGGGAGTTGACACTAAACACCGGGGCGAATGACCGGGCTCGGCGATAGCGACCTGTCGGGCCGTTCTCGGTGACCTTTGGCTAGCCTACGGCGAGTCCATAACGGTTGCACAAAGGTCGGATCGGTGGCGATAACAAGGTATAATTTCCGGGTTTAATTCATGAGACGTTTAGTCAAACCGGTCCACGCTTAGGATAGAAAAATGAAAACAATACTTTGTATGAAATGGGGTACGCAATACGGCGCCGATTTCGTTAACCAGCTTTATCGCGGCGTTCAAGACAATATTACCGGAGATTTTCGGTTCGTTTGTTTAACTGACGACTCGAGCGGCATGATCGACGGGATAGAAGCATTGCCGTTGCCTAACATTGAACTGGGCAATGCGGTGATTTGGTCCGGTTGGCGTAAGTTATCGTCGTTGTCGTCGCAATTAAAAGGAGCGCCTTATCATTTATCCGGCGATATTTTATTTTTGGATATCGATCTATTGATTACCGATTCGATCGATGTGTTTTTTGACTATAAACCGGGCGCTTTTTGCATTATCGAGAATTGGACGCAATTGGGTAAGGGTATCGGTAACTCATCGGTTTATCGATATAACATCGATCGGTATCAATATATTTTTGACGATTTCGAATCCCGTTATGAAGAAATTTACAAAACCGTTTCTAATGAACAAGTTTTTTTGACTCAATCGGTCGCTAAAACCGAAACTGTTGAATGGTGGCCTGAAGAATGGTGTCGCAGTTTTAAAGTACATGCCTTGCCTAACCGGTTATTACAACCTTTCATTCCGGCAAAATTACCGCCTGCTTGCCGGATTTTAGTGTTTCACGGTCATCCGAAGCCTTTAGAGGCCCTACAAGGAGTTTGGCCTCGCGGTAAAAAAAGTAAGCGCTGGATACGACCTTGTCCATGGATCAGTCAATTTTGGAAGGCCTAGGTTTATGCTATTGTTGTGCTGTTCCTCAAGTCATCGCTTGCTTGTGCTGCCATTAAGTTAAGGGAAGCCCGTCATCCGTTATGGACTGGCGGAATCCAGTGCCATGGTAGTTAACATAAGTCATTATGAATTGATCTATACCTTTCGCACTTCAAATTTCGGCAGTGCCCGAGGTGGTGCCGGGTTTCCGACAAAGGCTTTGCCAGCATGGAGCTGGCATAGAGCCTACATGGACGTATTCACGGCGTCCTTTGACGGACGCCCCGGTCCGAATTTTGATCTACGATTGGGTATATAACGGCGAGAGCTCTAGCTTCTCGAAGCGACAAGCATATTTCTAAGAAGAAATCTTTAATTGCCGTTTCCGGTTGCGGTTGACGCGATATTTTTCATGCAAATAGCCAATAGAGCTGAGCAAAGATTGTTTATTGATCGCTTTGCGGGAGCGGATCATGCTGTCATGCGCTAATGACTTTATCGGTTCATGATGCCGTTCGATGTGCCGGCTGAGAACCGAAAATAAATTATAGTCCTCCAAAACCCGGCGCCGGGCTTCAAGAATGAAAGGTAAACGCTTTTCGTATTCGTGGTTTTCGATAGCGTCCTTAATGATGCGGTAAGATTTATCTACATCGAAAATATCGATATAAATGAAACTTTCTTTAGGAAAATAATCCTCGACATTGGTGCAACCGAAGTAAAAAGGCAGCGTAAAGCCCAAAAAGGCATCGGCTAATTTTTCGGTCCAATGATGATCGCCGACAAAGTTTTCGATGGCGATGTGATAACGATAAGCATCGAGTGCGATAGCCTTATCATCCATGTCGCGAACGCCGTGGCCGAATATTTCCAGCTCGGGCAGACGTTTTTTTAGCGACTGAGTAAACCGATAACGTTGGTTATGCAGGGTATGTTTTTGCTGTTTACTGGAGCAGACCGTCGAAATGGAGAGGCTTTTGTTCGGTTGCATGGCCGCGAGGCGGTCATAAGAAATTTCGGTTTGCTTGCCGATGCCGTAAAACCAAATTAAGGCCGGTTGAGAAAAAATTCTGTTATGGTGTGCAAGCGCAAAATTTTCCTGACTGGTCAATACATGGCCGAATTGAGCCGTATATGAGCTCCCATATACTTTGATCGTCGAAGGTTCGGTGGTTATCAATAGCGTGTTTTGTTTAGGGCAACGGAGCTTTTCTTCGCGTATCGAAAAACGTTCGCCGCCGACTTTAGGTAAGTCGTCATAGACGACCAGCCAATCATAATCTTCCAAGTCAGGATCGAAACTAAAGGTACACGCTCCCCAAGTATTCGTATTTCCTGGGAACTGTCGCATGAAAATGCGCGATTCCGTTTTGGCGAGAAACTTGACGACGATAGGGGATGACGGTTTGAATGCTTCTTCTATCATTAGGCTTGGATTGAACGGTGAGTTTTATTAAGGCAAATGTTGGCAAAATTCATGCGATCAATAACTTAATAAATTGATGGAATTGCTTAATAAGGCTAATTATACTGACTCGCCACGGAATTCGAACCTTTTGTTTGACAAAGAAGATTGATCTTAGGATTTCGTGATAAATAACGTCCTGGAACTATGAGCCTTGTTGAGGGTTCGGTCACTCGCTTGGCAGGACGCCGTGAATACGTCCGTGTAGGCTTGACGGCGGCGACTGATTGCCATGGATGGCATGAATGCAGATTTTGCATTACGCCATGGATGGCGTGTATTAGGGCAATGCAGGGCAGAAAAATGCTCCTGCATTTTCTGCATTCATTACATCCATGTAACTCAGCAATTGCCGAGGAGCAAAAATCTGCCCTGCCGCCGACACCTGCCAATCGAGCAACCGAACCCTCCTTAAAATAAGGAAGTTATTTACGGCCAAATCCTTAGTGCGGCTTATTTAAACCGATTAGGAAGAACGAATTTGAACACACAGATTAAAACTTGTTGGGTATTGACATTGGGAATACCCGGAATGGACAACCAATCGCTCGGCTTAGCCCAAGCATTAGGTTTGGAAATCGAACAAAAGCGGATTTGTTTGACCTGGCCTTGGCGGCATTTGCCGTCGCGTTTTTGTCTCGCGCCATTGCGTTTTTTGGGGCCGGGTAGCTCGAACTTCAATCCGCCCTGGCCCGATGTCGTGATCGGGACCGGGCGACGCACGGTAGCTGTGGCTCTGGCGATAAAAAAAGCCAGTGGCGGCAAAACCTTTAATATTCGCATACAAGATCCTTACTATGCCTACGATAAGTTTGATGTCATTGTTACGCCGAGACATGACGGCTTGTCGGGTCCCAATATCGTGAACAGCATCGGAGGACTCCATGCCATTACACCGACTCGTCTCAAACTTGCTGCCGAGCATTTTGCGCCGCAATTTTCCGACCTACCGCGTCCTTTAGTTGCCGTAATGGTGGGCGGTTCCAATAAATGTTATCGAATGACGGCCCAAATTGGTAGGCAACTCGGCGCGAGGCTTGCTGCTTTGTCAAAAGAAACCGGAGCGGGCATTTTATTGACGACTTCCCGGCGCACCGGCGCCGAAGTCGAAGCCGTGTTGCGTGAAGAGCTGAGCGACACGCCTTCGCTTATTTGGGACGGTTCCGGTGAGAATCCGTATTTGGGTTTTCTAAGCTTAGCGGATGCGATTTTGGTGACCGCCGATTCGGTCAATATGGTTTCTGAAGCGTGCACGACCGGAAAACCGGTTTATGTCATAGAACTTGAAGGCGGCTCGGATAAATTCAATCGATTTCATCGAGGCATGCAATCGGAAGGCTATACACGGCCGTTTATTGGGAAGCTGGAAAACTGGACTTATCCGCCGCTCGACGATGTCGGCAATGCGGCGCGGGAAATCGGCCGGCGAATGAGCTTGAAAACCTACTCAAAAATTTGAAACAATTTTTACATTTATTATGGCACGATCAATGGTGATGCCGCGTTTTGCATGGATCACATGTTCGGATTTTAGTGGTCGAGAACAGCACGCCTTTTGTCAGCCATCAATTCTCGATAGGTCTTTAACGTTTCCGAGCACATGTTTTCCAACGTGAAAATATCATTACGCCTGATCTGAACGGAGCTTCCGGTCAATATTTTTCGAGTGACCTCGGCGGCCTCGTTCACATTTCCGACTTCGATCTTACCTTCCGGAAACAATCGCTCTAGTTGTTCCTTGACGCCGCCGTGACTGTAGCCAACGACCGGAACGCCCAGGCTTAAAGACTCGGTAACGGTGCGGCCGAAAGACTCCGGTTCTTTCGACAGGGAAAAAACGGTTTTCGAGATTGCGATGATGTTTTGTAAGTCGCTCCGGTGGCCGGTTAAGGTGATGTCATTGTTCAATTGTTTCTCAAGGATCAGCTGTTCGAGCTCTTGTCTGTATTCTTTTTTCTTAGGCGAGGTTTCGCCGACGATCAGCCCATGCACGGGCAGGCCTGACTGTTTCAATTCGGCGATAATTTGGATGAAGTCCTCAATGCCTTTGCGGCGAGACAAGCGCCCTGCGAAAGTCAGCAGCGGCTTATTTCGCGTTTGCGGATAAGTAGCTATCCAGTGATCCTGCCAGTTTTGGTCGGGAAAAAAATCCGGGTTATACAGCGTCGTATCGACGCCTCGGTAGATCACCGAAATTTTTTCGGGATCGACATCGGGGTAAGAACGCAGAATATAATCGCGCATCATCTCGGAGACGGTGATGATGCGTTCGCTTTTGGTCATGATCGCGCTGTAACGATTGACCGAATGCTGACCATGAAAAGTCGAAATCAGCCTAGGCCTTCCATTTTCCGGTAGGCTTTTCCAGGCCAAATAAACCATCCAAGCGGGTAGCCTCGAGCGGACGTGAACGATGTCCGGGCGAATATCCCGCATCAGTTGTTTGAACCACGGAATATATTTAAACGTCGACAGTTTTTTGGCGCCTATGTCCGCTTCGATATGCCGGCTGCCTTGGTCGATTAATGATTGCACCAAGCGCCCGGCCGCCGAAACGACAATTGATTCATGCCCCTGTTTGACCAAGTAACGGCCGATTTCGAGCGTGCCTTTTTCAACCCCGCCGCTGTTTAAGGCTGGCAAAACTTGAATTACCGTGATTTTATGATTAGACATCGTAATTTTATGTGAAATTTTTAAGCGAGGCTGAGTCTGAACTCCTCCATGTATACCCATCGCAGATCAAAATTCGGCACCAGGGTGTCCGTCAAAGGACGCCGTGAATACATCCCTGTAGGCTCTATGCCAGCTCCATGCTGGCAAAGCCTTTGCCGCACACCCTGGCGCCTCCTCAGGCACTGCCGAAATTTGAAGTGCGAAAGGTATAGAATGAAAGTTTACTGTGAGTACCGTAAGCGCTCAACTAAAAGTGCGACACTGTCTAACATTAGGTGGGCATAGGCGCAAAATTCAAGTCAATTTTACTGACACCCATAGTTTATAATCTGCCGAAATCTTCATAACCAGGACTGTTCAATGGATTACTCAATTGCCAAGTACGCGCCTGAATACCATCCCTTTCTTAGTTATTTACAGCACCAAGATAAATTGACCGATGCCGAGCTAAAAAAGGTCGACCGAGTCATGCAGTCGACGGTGGCCGAAACCTTGCCGCATTTATTGATTAAACTCGGTATTTGTTCCGAGAGTGATATCGCGGAAGCTTTTGTTGCAACGCATGACGTTGAAAAAGTCGGGGTCGAGGATTACCCGCTTGAAACGCCTCTGCCCAATCATGTCTCTCTTCGATTCTTAAAGCAATTTCATGTAATAGGTTTACGCGATACCGATCAGTCGATTCATGTTGCGGTAATGGATCCGGAAAATCGTTTTGTTTTGGATGCGTTGCAACTAGCGACCGGTAAGCCGATTATTGCGAAAGTCGGGCTAATGTCGGAAATCGATACCGCGCTCGAGCTGCAATACGGCGAAGGCAAATCGCAAATGGATAAGCTGTTTGCCAACCTCGAGACCGACGAGATCGGCGAAGAGGATCTGGAGCACCTTAAAGACATGGCGAGCGAAGCGCCGGTCATCAAAATGGTAAACCTGATCATGCAGCGCGCGATTGAGAGCCGGGCTTCAGATATTCATATCGAGCCGTTCGAACAGCGCTTGAAAGTCCGCTTACGCGTCGACGGCGTGCTGCAAAATATCGATGCACCGCCGGTAACATCGACTGCAGCCGTGCTTTCGCGCATAAAAATCATGGCCAAATTGAATATCGCCGAGCGCCGATTGCCGCAAGACGGCCGAATCAAGCTGCAAATGTTGGGCAAGGAATTGGATTTGCGGGTGTCGACGATTCCAACATTATATGGTGAGAGTGTCGTCATACGCCTTTTGGATAAAGAGGCGACGGTATTAGATTTTAAGGTCCTAGGGTTTGCGGGTAGGCAATACGAAAAATTTGTCGAAGTATTGAGTCAGCCACACGGCATTATTCTGATTACCGGACCTACCGGTAGCGGTAAATCGACAACCTTATATACGGCGCTTAAACAACTGAATACGGCCGAGCGTAAAATCATTACTGTCGAGGATCCGGTCGAATATCAATTGGAAGGCATCAATCAAATTCAAGCCAAGCCGCAGATAGGATTGAATTTTGCCGCGGCGCTACGGTCCATCGTCAGACAAGATCCCGATGTGATCATGATCGGTGAAATGCGCGATATCGAAACCGCTCGAATAGCCGTGCAATCGGCGTTAACCGGCCATTTGGTTTTGTCCACTCTGCATACCAACGATGCGGCGGGCGGTGTGACGCGATTATTGGATATGGGCTTGGAAGAGTATCTGCTGAGTTCGACGGTCAACGGAATTTTAGCGCAGCGCTTGGTTAGAAAACTTTGTCCTCATTGTAAAACCGCTAATCCGGTCGATTCGGCCTTGGCCGAAGAATTGAGGTTGAGACATTTTCAACCGGAGGGCGATTTGGTTCTCTATAAAGCAACCGGCTGTCAGGCCTGCAATGGTCTAGGATATAAAGGACGGATGTCGATCATCGAATTTTTGGTGATGACCGACCCCATTCGGCGCTTGATCATGACGCATGCGGAAGCTGGGGAAATTCAACGGTTGGCAATTAGCGAAGGAATGCTTACGATGTATGAAGACGGATTGGTCAAAGCTTTGCAAGGTTTGACCACTTTGGAAGAAATTTTACGCGTGACGACGGAATCCTGATGGCACTCTATGCGTATAAAGCCGTAAATACTAGCGGCGAAGTTGAAGACGGTTTGCGTGAAGTCGCCGACGAAGCGGCTTTGATCGCCGAATTGCAAACAGAAGGTTTTATACCGCTTCACGTTTCTTTATCGAAAGGTAGATCATTTCTCGGGTTACGATTGGGGGCTAAACAGCTTCGTCTGACACAAAAAGAGGTATTGATGTTGACCGGCGAGTTGGCCACCTTACTGGATTCGGGGCTACCTCTCGATAAATCGCTTTCGGTGTTGATCGATCTGACCGAGGAAAATGAGAAATTGAGCAAATTGCTCGCGCGCGTACTGGAAAAAGTCAAAAGCGGGACATCTCTTGCCGATGCCTTGCAGAGTCAAGCCGGGGTGTTTTCCAAATTTTATCTGAATATGATCCGAGCCGGAGAGGCGGGCGGTAATTTAGGCGGCGTTTTGGTGCGTTTGGCGGACTATCTCGAGCGCTCGCGGGAGCTTAGAGACACGGTTAGCACCGCGCTGATATACCCGGTTATTTTAATGATCATGTCGTTTGCATCGTTGTTTGTAATGCTGACGTTTGTGGTGCCCCAATTTACTGAAATGTTCGAAAGCGCCGGCCAGGCATTACCGGTGCCGACTCAGATTGTCGTGGGTTTGGCCAATTGGCTACAAAGCTACTGGTGGATATTGTTGGCAATAATAGTATCGGCCTATATTTATATGAATCATCAACTGGCGGAGCCTGCGTCTCGTAAAGGGTGGGATGCCAGGTTTCTAAAAATGCCGTTGGTCGGCAACATTTTACTCGCGATGGAAACCGCTAACATTACCCGTACGCTCGGCACGCTGTTAGGAAACGGCGTATCGATCATCAGCGCATTAACGATCGTCCGCGAGACCGTGTCGAACTTAACACTGGTAGACGCGGTCAGAGACGCCGAAGAGCAGCTCAAACAAGGCCGTCATATGTCCGATGCTTTACTCGACAAGGGGGTATTACCTAAAATGGCGATGCAAATGATCCGGATGGGAGAAGAAACCGGTCGTTTGGAAGAGATGCTGTTGCGTGTCGCGACGATTTACGACAAGCAGCTCAAAGTATCGATACAGCGTATGCTAGCTCTATTGGAGCCGGTATTGATCATAACTTTAGGACTCATGATTGCCGGTATCATTATTTCAATCTTGTTGGCAATCTTGAGTGTAAACGATTTGGCCTTTTAGGAAAAAACATGAAACGATTGGGAATAAAACGATTAAGAATTAAAAACAGCGGTTTTACCTTGCTCGAATTACTCGTGGTATTGGGCATTATCGCGATGTTGGCCGGTGTTGTCGGTCCGCAGGTTATGAAGCATATGGGGGCGTCGAAAACCAAGACCGCCATCGTTCAAATCGCCGATCTTTCAGCCGCGCTCGATATGTACAAACTCGATGTCGGGCGTTATCCGACCACCGAACACGGCTTGCAGGCGCTGATCGAAAAACCTAACGACGTGGACCGTTGGAACGGTCCGTATTTACGGAAAAACCGGATTCCTTTGGATCCTTGGCAACAACCCTATTTTTATAAATCGCCGGGCGAGCATGGCCGATTCGATTTGTATACGCTCGGTGCCGATCAAAAAGAAGGGGGAGACGGCGAGGATCAAGATATTGTCAGTTGGGAATGACTTTATTCATTGCAGCAATTTCCAGTTTGAACATATTCTCGGAGCTGAGGGAGTGGAGCATGCCTGTCAAGGAACGCCGTGAACCCATCCGTGGGGGCTTGACGGCTGTTCTCCCCTGCCGACCCGACATCCTCGCCAAACATACTCCGCACCCTTTTTTACACTCAAATTGGGAATTGCCGTTATCCATTGAATTGTTTATTCGGGTTCGTCGGCATTGTTTAGAATGGTAGCAATATCTCGAGCCAATCGCGGGTTCACGATGATCGAGTTGGCCGTAGTGCTGTTTATCATGGTGCTGGCCTTCGGCGCGGTCGGTATATCTATTTCATCCGGTAACGATGCAACGACGATTAAAACGGCGGCGCGAGATATGATTTCGGCCCTGCGTTATGCCAGAGGGCAGGCCTTGATGCTCGGCGAAGAGACGACCGTGACGATCGATTTCGGCGACAACACCTATTATATTAGTACGCGCGATAAGGTTTACCAGATTCCGCAAAATATCCAAGTCAGGCTTGTGACGGCGGAAAGCGAGTACAGCCGGGACGGCCGGGCCAGTGTCCGTTTTTTCGGCGACGGTTCTTCAACCGGCGGACGGCTGACGATGGAATTGGATCAATGGGTATGGCGCATCGAAATCAATTGGTTAACCGGATTGATCGACCTGACCGATGCCTAAGGAATATGTACAAAATAACTTTCCGAAATAGTAAGCTTTGTGGAGATTCGGTGACTCGCTTGACAGGACGCCGTAAATACATCCCAGCAATTCCCAGTTTGAGCAGTTTCGCCGATCTTAGGGTGTGGGGTATGCCAGTCGAGGAATGCCGTAAATCCGTCCACGGGGGCTTGGCGGCGACTTTCCCGCCGCCGATATCTACCAATCGAGTCTCCGAATATCCTTCCGACATTTGATAAAGTTATTTCATGCTCGTTTCTAAGCAGCAAGGTTTCTCATTGATGGAAATTCTAGTGGCCTTTGCGATAATGGCTTTGGCCTTGGGGGTTTTGCTCCGGATTTTTTCGGGCGGTATCAATACTGCAATCGTTGCCGACGATTATTCGTCGGCCGTGCAAATCGCGGAGTCTTTAATGGCGCGGGCGGGCGTGGAAACGCCGCTGCAAGCCAGCCAATTTTCAGGTACGGAATTCGATCGTTATGAATGGCTAGTTGTTATCCGACCGGCCGATTTTCAACTGCAACCTTCAGGTAATCAAAACGAATTGCCGCTATTGTATCGCATCGATGTTAGGGTTAGTTGGTCCGAAGAAGCCGCCGAACCACGCGTTTTTCAATTAAAAACGCTACGTTTAGGACGGGTGGAAGCCGCAAGCAGTCGATAGCCGCCCATGTCTAAAACTCATTACACATCGAATAAGGAATATGCACAAAATAACTTATACAAGTAGTAGGCTTTGTGGTGGTTTGGTGACTCGCTTGACAGGACGCCGTGAATACGTCCATGTAGGCTTGACGACGGAATCTGATTGCCATGGATGGCATTAATGCAGATTTTGCAGGAGCAAAAATCTGCCCTGCCGCCGACACCTGTCAATCGAGCCACCAAACCCCCTTCCAACAGTTGTCTAAGTTATTTCATGCTCGTTCCTAAGCAAACCGGTTTTACGCTAATAGAAATTATGCTGGCCATGACCTTATTGAGCGTCATGATGGTCTTGCTATTCGGCACGCTAAGAATCAGTGCGCAAAGTTGGGAGGCGGGCGAGGGTAAAGTGGCTCAGAGCGGCGAAGCCGCGTTGGTCTATCAATTTTTTCGCAGGCACTTGGGCGTCACGCAACCGTTGTGGCAAGACTTTAACCCCGATCAAGAACGAGCCTTCTCGTTTGTCGGCAGGCCCGATGCCCTTCAGTTCGTATCGCCGCTTCCGGCCAGTGCGGCTCGTCCCGGCTTGCAGATGTTTAGCGTGTATTTACGGCAAATGGGCGGCGGTAAGTGGTTGACTGTTTCGGTTCAACCCTTCTTTCCGGAAGCGGAAGGACAAGCTGCGCAGGATGAAGGTGTAGTAATTCTTAAGCATGTGAACTCTTTCCAGGTCAGTTATTTTGGGATGGATCCTGTGTCCGGAACGATCGGGTGGCAGGATGAATGGGTCGAAAGAGAAGCTTTACCGCGTCTGGTCAGAATCAGGATTGTTCGCGATAACGAATTGTATTGGCCGGATATGTTTATCGCTATTAGAGCCGCAGCGGATACCGCCGATCCCGAATTCTCGGGAGGCATTGACCAGGGGTTCGATTAATGCGGCAAAAGGGTTTGGCATTGGTTTTGGTGCTTTGGGTACTGACGTTGTTAACGGTTATGGCCGGAAGTTTTGCGCTGAGTATGCGTCGGGAATCGTCTATAATGTTTGGCATGAAGACGAGGGCCGAGGCCCAAGCTTTTGCTGAGGCCGGTATTGCGGTGGCGGAATTGATGATGCTGGAAGAAGATCCGTTAAATCGCTGGGATGCCGACGGTCAAATTTATGAATTTAGTTTCGATGAGGCCGTGATTAGAGTCCGCATTCTTGCGGAAAACGGCAAGGTCGACATTAATCGGGCGGAATTGGATTTATTGCTCAAACTTTTGAGGCACGCACCGATAGATGTCGATATGCAAGCGCGGGTCGCCAACGCCATTATCGATTGGCGCGATCAGGATGACGACACGCGCGAAGACGGTGCCGAGAAAAAAGAATATCAAGCGGCCGGCTTGAGATATGCCCCTCGTAACCAAGCATTCCAGTCGCTCGAGGAATTGCAAATGGTTCTAGGCGTAGATGCCGTGCTCTACGACTGGCTAGAGCCGTTTATTACCATTGAATCCGGTCAAGCGAGTGTCGATCTCGACAAAGCCTCGGCGGAATTGCGATATATGCTGGAAAGCGAGGACAACTTTGCCGCCAAACCGATAACAGGCAAATCCGATGCCGAGAATGCCGTCCCTAGGGTCAGAGCTTTTTCGCCGACTGAGCAGGGAGGCGAGATGCCGGGAGAATTCGAAATGCAGGAAGACGATCAAGCGCAGCCCGGTAGACCGGCAAGCGGCGCGTTGACTATCGTTTCGGAGGCCATGGTCGGCGAGGGCGTTACGGCGGGTGTCAAGGTTTTGGTTAGGCGTTCGAGTAATTCGGGCCAAACTTTTTCGGTGGCTCGGTGGCAACCGATACATTCGAAAGTCCATTCTTTATTCGCCTATGAAATGGAAAATTATTGATGTGAACTAAGGATTCTGCGGGACGGGTTATTTAACCCGTCCCCAGCGTTTCGGTTTGCTTTGCTCTCGGTCGAAACGTTTAGGACGGGGTTGAAAACCCCGGTCAGCCAAGATGCGCACCCTACGGTTGATGGATACGCTGAGAGCTAAAGCTCATGTAACGGAACAGACACATTATTGTCATCTTTTCCTTATAAGCTTAGCCGTTTATGTAATACGGACAAATCGACTTTCATGAGACAATTCACCAATCTTACGTTTAATGAATACTCGTATATTGTCCCACTGAAACTCAACTAGAAACAAAACATGACCAATGCTGAATCTTGATGCGAACATTGATCTGGATGTAAAAAATTTTTTTCGGTGGTGGGGAAGCGAGCTTTCTCATTTATTGCCCGAAGAGATCAAGAAAATTCTTGATCAACAACAAAGTAAACTGATTTTACGGCCTCATGCCTCCACATTCTCGTTAACCTATGAAGTCGGCGAAGCGCGTGAAAACCTTGGCGAATTTTCAAGGGATGCGGCGGGAGTCGAGGCGATCAAGAAAATTTTGGCAAAAGATGCGCGCTACGAGAAAACCCAATTCATCGTGCGGCTTGCGCCTTCCGATGCGATTAGCAAGGAACTGACCTTTCCGATTGCTGCCGCGGAAAATTTACAACAAGTGATTGCTTATGAAATCGATCGCCTAACTCCGTTTAACAAAGATCAAGTCTATTTTTCAGTCAAGCTGGTCGAAAAAAACAAGCAAGCCGGCATCGTGCGCCTCATTTTGGTGTTGACGCCAAGGGACAAATTGGATGCTTTATTAGATGAGTTGACGGCATTGACGCTGCATCCGTCGCTAATCGACTACGAACCGGTAAGCAATCAAGCGAAATCGGACGCATCCCATTATAATCTCTTGCCGGCACATCGCCGGGAAAACAAAATACCTTGGCACAGCTATGTACACGGCGGCTTGGCCGCGTTGTTTTTCTTACTGCTGTCCGTCGCAATGGTCTTACCTATTTGGCTGGAAAGTCGGGCTGTAGCGGCTCTTAGATATGACATTGCGGTTATCGAAAAACAAGCGAGAGCCGTTGAAAACATTCAAGCCGAAATCGATGCCGTTATTGCGCGAGCGCAACAACTGATCACTAAAAAACAGCAGTCGCCGGCAATCGTCGATATATTGAACACCCTCAGCGAACTGATAAAAGACGATACCTGGCTCAATTATTTGCGTTTTAACGAAGGCAGGCTACAGTTTCAAGGCCAATCACCGGCCGCATCGGCGCTCATCTCAAAATTGGAAGAGTCGGAGTTATTTGCCAACGCCCGTTTCGTATCGCCGGTCACCCGGGATAGACTGAGCGGTTTAGAGCGTTTTCAGCTGTCCGTGGATATTAAACCTAGGAGCGGCGATGACGCTACTCGATAAATACCCGCCGCAACGCCTAGTCGCCGTAGGCTTGTTGATTGCGGTCGTATTGATGGTGATCGGCTTTCTGATGGTGCCCTTGATCAATGCGGCCCTGGACTTGCGCGAAGAAAAACACGAGTTGCTGTTTCGTTTGGATCGCTATCAACGAATAACCGACAAAAAAGAAGCGGTGACGGCCAATGTCGAAAAAATCAAGCAGGCCAATGCCGCACAAAGTTTTTTTAGCCGGCACAAATCCGAGGCCTTGGCTTCCGCTGAATTACAACAGTCGGTCAGGGCCGCGATTGCGAATGCCGGGGCGGAATTAATCAGTACTCAGGTGTTACCGAGTAAAACCGAAGGCCAATATAGCCGGATAGCGATAAAAATCAGAATGAACGCCGATATGGAAGCATTCCGCTCGGTTCTTCTGCAACTTGAATCGGCCGTGCCTTTCATAATGATCGACGATCTTGACATTCGTCCCGAGCGCGGAGTGCGTAACCGGATAACCCGAAAGATCGAGCCTAGCAATAAAATGAACATCAGCTTTCAGGCCTCCGGTTTCATGGGTAAAGAACCATGATCAATCCGGCATTAGTCAAATTGCTAAGCGCAGCCTGTGCGGTATTAGTCGTCCTTATCGCCGGCGAATGGTGGTATTGGGGGCAGGCGAACGACATGCCGGCCGGCGAGGCCCATACGCAATCGACAGATTATGAAGCATTGGCGTTTCCGCAATTTCAAAGCGATCGGCCGAGCGAAGACCGATATAACGATTTAGTCAGTCGTCCGCTGTTTATCGAAGGCCGGCGCCCGGCACCCGAACCGGATCCGGAAAGAGCGTCGGAAACAAGTTCGGAGACCTTGGATTGGGAACTGACCGGTATCTATACGGTTCAGAAAAAGCCCCATGTTTTGTTACGAAGAATCAAGCCGCTGCCCGATCAAAAAAGCCATAAAAAACTGCCTATAAATGACGAAATCGACGGCTGGCGATTGGTTGAGGTATTGCCGGATAAAGCGATACTGGATCGTGGCGGAGAAAGAAAAGAATTGATTTTGAGAAAACCGAAACAGAAAGAATTGCCTCCCGGAAGACGGGCGCCGATTCCGCAGCAACGTCCGGCAGCGCCGCAAAAACCCCCCGATAGTCCCTCAAACAACGCCGGATAACGGCTTTAGTGAATCTGATCCTGCAATAACAACACAAAATGAATAAAGTAAACCGAATCCATGCGACTGTATTGGCATTGTTAACCCTGTCGACTGGGGGATGCGAGTTATTGGGTGCTCAGGCCCGGCAAAAGTTGACCTTGGCGCAGCCTAAGGTCGAGGACCTTGAGGCGCACCAAAAGTTTTTCGAACAATTGGGGGAAGAAACCGAAATAGAAGATAAAGACAAGCTGCACGCCGAAATCTTTCCCGGCCGGGGATTGCCGGTCGGCGATGTGACCAGACGCGCCGGTCCGCCCGTAGGTCAGGGGTCTTACAGCTTGAATTTCGACGAAGCCGATCTCGGCGAGGTCGCCAAGGTCATCATCGGCGATATTTTGGGTAAGAATTATGTATTGAGCCCTAAAGTCGCCGGCAAAGTGACACTGCAAACTACCCAGCCGTTGACCCGCGAACAAGTGCTGCCGACTCTGGAAATGCTGTTGAGCATGAACAGCGCTGCATTGGTCAAGGACGAGGGCGGCGTTTACCATATCGAACCTGCGTCCGATGCGCTCTATACCTCGGCTTTGTCGATGGCCGACCGGCGCGGACGCGTATTACCGGCCGGTTATCAAGTTAGCGTCATTCCGGTTAGGAATGTCGGCGTCGACAATATCGTCGAAATACTCAAGCCGTTGTTGCAAGAAAAAACCCTGCTGCATTCCGACCCGTCCAGAAACCTGCTTCTAGTGGGCGGCACCGCGGCCGAATTGTTGCGCGTACAGGAGATCGTCGGGATTTTCGATGTCGATATGATGCGCGGCCGGTCGTTCGCGTTGTTTCCGTTGACGCATGTCGACCCGCCGACCGTGATAGAAGAGCTCGAGCAAATCTTCGACAATAAAGGAAAGGATGACAAAGGCCAGTATTTCCGCTTCATCGCGATCGAGCGCATGAACGCGATATTGGCGATCACGCATCAATCGCGTTATCTCAGCGACATCGAAAATTGGATCATCCGGCTGGACCGGGCGCAATCGGCGACCGGCGGCGGCGTCAATGTCTATAAGGTGCAGCATGTCGATGCGGTGCAATTGGCCGCGACCCTGAGCGAAATTTACGGCGTCCCGGCTTCCCAAGTCGGCATGGGGCAGGCTTCGGTCGCGGCAGGGCGAAGATCGGTGGAGGTCACCAGTCGACCGCAACAGAGTAGCGGACTGGGAGGGCGAAGCAGCCAGATTCGTCAAGTACAACGTCCGATGCAAACGCCCGGCATGGCCGCAGGTACCGGCGTCAAGGTCAAGGGCGTCGAGGATGTGCGCATCATTCCCGACGAGATCAACAACTCGCTCGTGATTGTCGCGACCGCCCAGGAGTACAACGTAATCAAGGGCGTGATCAAGCAACTGGACGTGATGCCGTTGCAGGTGTTGATCGATGCGACGATTGTGGATGTGACGTTGACGGATAGATTGCAATACGGCATTCAATGGTTTTTTGAACATGGAGCTGGTGGAGATAATGAAATTACTGGTGGTGGAGCCAGAAGTGTTTTTCAAACAATAGGAAAAACAGGGGCTAAAGCGGCTTTAGGTGTAATGTCAGGAGGCTTAAGTTATGCGTTTTTATCAGGTGATATCAAGGTCTTATTAAATGCTGAAGCTTCGAAAGGAAATACTAATATCATTTCTTCGCCTTCGTTGATGGTATTGAACAATCAAGAGGCGTCGATACAAGTGGGTAGAGAAGTATCGCTGAGAACGGGAACAACTACTCCTCTGGGTGGTACTACGGCGGCCCCTGACAATTCGCTTATTGCAACCCAGCAACTGCAACAACGGCAAACCGGCGTCAAATTGAAAATTAAACCCCGCGTCAATGCCGGCGGTCTGGTAATCATGGATATAGAGCAAAGTGTTGAAGATGTACTCGAGGACACTACTGGAAATACGGGAAATCCCGATATACAGACACGAGAAATCATGAGTTCGGTCGCGGTACAAAGCGGCGAAACACTGGTGTTGGGCGGATTGATACAAGAAAACAATAACTATGGCAGGGCTGGCGTCCCTTGGTTACACGAGCTACCATTGATCGGTCCGTTATTCGGAAGTACAGCTTCTAATATGACCAAAACCGAATTGGTTATTTTATTGACCCCTCGAGTCGTCACCGGCCGCCAAGATGCCCGCTTGGTCGCCGACGAATTCAAACGCAAATTGACCGGCATCTACCACATCGAACCGACCGAAATGGAAATCAGGTAGGGTGCCAGCAATTCCCAGTTTGAGCAGTTTCGCCGATTTTAGGGTGTGGGGTATGCCTGTCGAGGAAAGCCGTAAACCCATCCATGGGGGCTTGGCGGCAGCTCGAACGCCAAGGATGGCGTGAATGCAGATTTTGCAGGAACAAAAATCTGCAAGCGCCAAGGATGGCGTGAATGCAGATTTTGCAGGAGCAAAAATCTGCAAGCGCCAAGGATGGCGTGAATGCAGATTTTGCAGGAGCAAAAATCTGCCCTGCTGTCGACATCCTCGCCAAGCATACCCCACACCCTTTTTGATCTCCAAATTGGGAATTGCTGGTAGGGTGCGCACCATTAACCCAATAAAGAGCAGTTGATATGTGTTTTAGACCGTTCGTGCTGAGCCAACTCGAAGCATGAAGGGTCTAAAACACTTTCACTGGTTTGGTGAAGCTTCAAACTACCCTTCATCCTTCGGCAGGGCTCTCCTGAGCGCAGCCGAGGGGCGAAGGCGAACGGTAGTTTGAGATTCCCGACTGCTCTTTTTAGGATTTAACGAGATTATCGCGAAGATATCCACGCCTTATTTCCCCTGTCCCGAAATAAATTACGGTAAGCGGGGTTAATTGTTATAAAATCATCGGTTTTTCAATGACTCGAAATTTTTCAATGGTAATCGGCGATTAAATTATGCGATGTCCCTTTTGTGCAGCGCAAGATACCCGAGTGATCGATTCCAGATTGGCGAATGAAGGCGATCAGGTTCGTAGGCGGCGCGAATGCACGGTTTGTAAAGAGCGCTTTACGACTTTCGAGCAGGCCGAGTTAAGTCTGCCACGCGTGATTAAACGTGGCGGCGCAAGAGCGCCTTTCGACGAACAAAAGCTCCGCGCCGGTATGTTGCGCGCCTTGGAAAAGAGGCCGGTGGACAGCGATGCGATCGAGCAGGCCATTAGCCGGATCATTAAAGAGTTGTCCACGAAAGGCGAACGCGAGATAAAGGCGCAAGAATTGGGCGAAAAAGTCATGAAAGAGTTGAGCATGCTCGATCATGTCGCCTATGTCAGATTCGCTTCGGTTTATCGCAGTTTCGAGGATGTCAGCGAATTTACCGATATGATCGAACATTTGAAGCGGCAATAAGATGACTTTGTTGGGGCATCCGGACGAATTTTACATGGCCCGGGCGATTCAATTGGCGCATAACGGCCTGTACACGACGCAACCGAATCCGCGTGTCGGTTGCGTGCTGGTTAAAGACGGCGTAATTATCGCTGAAGGCTGGCATGCTCGGGCCGGCGAGGGTCATGCTGAAATTGAAGCGCTCAAGCGGGCGCAAAGTCCCGCAGGGGCGACGGTTTATGTTACCTTGGAGCCTTGCAGCCATCACGGGCGCACCCCGCCTTGTTGCGAGGCCTTAATCAAAGCCGGCGTAGTTCGTGTTGTTGCGGCCATGCAAGACCCTAACCCGCTGGTTTCCGGGCGAGGTTTGAGGAGATTGAATGACGCCGGTATCAATGTGCGCTGCGGCGTTTTGCAAAACGAAGCGATGAAACTGAATCCGGGCTTCATTAAACGCATGCAAACGGGTTTGCCGTTTGTACGCGGTAAGTTGGCGATGAGTCTGGACGGGCGCACTGCGATGGCTTCCGGCGAGAGTAAATGGATCACTTCGGATCAATCCAGAGCCGATGTACATCGATATCGCGCCCGCAGTTCGGCGATTTTGACCGGTATCAATACGGTGTTGGCCGACGATCCGGCCTTGAATGCACGGGTCGAATTCGAAACCCTGCAGCCGGCCAGAGTCGTGCTCGATACCCGGCTGAGGATGCCGCCGACTGCGCGGTTATTGACATTGCCGGGCCGGAATGTGATCGTGACTTGCTCGCAAGACAGAAGTGAAATCGATACGTTGCAACAAGTAGGCGCGGAAGTGTATTGCGTTGCCGAGCGTAACGGCAAGGTCGATTTGTCCGCCGTGATGGATTTGTTGGGACGATTGCAGTTTAACGAGATATTCATCGAAGCCGGTCCGACCTTGAGCGGGGCTTTGTTAGCCGAAAACCTCGTCGACGAATGGCTCATCTACATGTCGACTAATGTATTGGGTGATGAAGGCCGGGGGTTGTTTCGTTTGCCGGGTCTTGAAAAAATGGCCGATAAAAAACATTTAAGCTTATGCGATATCAGACAAATAGGACCGGATATCAGGCTGACGCTGAAGCCGGCTTGAAAGCACGTAGCCCGTATGCAGCGAAGCGAAATACGGGAAGTTTCGTGCCTAGGTAAATATTCAGTGACCCTAGTGGGCACTGCCATTAAGTTAAGGATTTTTCCGTTCGCCCTGAGCCTGTCGAAGGGTGAATGGAAAAATTCTGGGTCGATAAGTTAAGCCGTCCATGGTTCGACAGGCTCACCACGAACGGCTTAACTTAATGGGAGTGACCCCTAGTGGGGTTCTCATTGTTATACACAAGTACCGTCATGGGTGTTGACAAACGGTTATCGGAATATCCGGGAACTGTGCTGTTTGATAAGTCACAGAACATTGAACATATGGGGCTTCGACATAAACCATTGCTGCCGCGCATCAGTGGCTTAGAAAGTTGCGACGAAGGCGTCGCTCCCACAAAGGGCGGCGAATGCTCTGTGGGAGCGATCCCCTGATCGCGATTTCGAGGCCGAGTGTCTCACGCTACAAAAAATGGTATCGAGGTCTCATTGACTAAGATTGCAGCAAAATAGTAATGCATGAGTTATGTATAAAGATGAGAGAGGGGCTAGGGGGAGATTTTTTTAAATAAATCCCCCTCAATCCCCCTTTTCCAAAGGGGGAGGTCAAGTCGCATAAGCGCCAACTTAGTGTCTATTCTATGGCGTATTTGTGGCTTTATACGTCATATCGGCATGGATTGCCGATATTCAGGTTACATGGGTGTGAAGCTAAGCAGTGCCGTCCCTGGCCCTGGATTCCGCCAATCCCTGGCGGAATGACGCGTTTTTCCTTAAGTTGGCGCCTATGAGGTCAAGTCGCCAACCAAATTAAGTTAAGTGAACAAATACGCATCAAGCATTGCACAACGCCCTAAAAAGCGTTTATCTTTTCACTTTTCACTATTCACTATTCACTATTCACAGCCCTTCTATGTTCACAGGTATTATTCTGGCAATCGGCAGCATTGCCGCGATCGAGCCTAAAGCCGGCGATTGTCGGCTTAAAATAAGCACCGGCAAGTTGCCGCTGGCCGACGCTCAATTGGGCGATAGCATCGCGGTCAACGGCGTTTGCCTAACTGCGGTCGAACTGGGCCGGGATTATTTTTATGCCGACGTATCGAACGAAACGTTGGCACGCACGACCTTGAAAACGGCGAGGGTGGGCACTCGGGTCAATCTGGAATTGGCGCTGACCCCGTCGACGCGCATGGGCGGGCATATCGTCAGCGGTCATGTCGACGGTATCGGTACGGTACTCGATAAGCAATCCGACGGCCGCTCTTATCGTTTTCGCTTCAAGGCGCCGGACAATTTGGCGAAATATATCGCCGAAAAAGGCTCCATTTGCATCAACGGCATTAGCTTGACCGTCAACGAAGTCGACGGCGCGGTGTTCGGCGTCAATATCGTGCCGCATACCTTACAGGAAACGACGCTTGGCGATACCGAAGCCGGTGATAAAGTGAATCTTGAAGTCGATTTGCTGGCCCGCTATCTGGAGCGCTTGATGGCCGGCGATTCGGCGGCGCGCGGCATGGGCGGCGTGACCGAACAATTATTGAAAAGCAGTGGCTTTCTAAACTAAATGAATACAATCGATGAAATTATAGAGGACCTGCGCCAAGGCAAAATGGTCATTATCATGGATGACGAAGACCGCGAGAACGAGGGCGATCTGGTCATGGCGGCGACTTTTACCCGTCCCGAAGATGTTAACTTCATGGCTCGCTACGGACGCGGTTTGATTTGTCTGACCTTGACCCGAGAACGTTGCCGGCAGTTGCGTTTGCCGTTGATGGTCAATGAAAACAAGACCGCGCATTCGACTAACTTTACCGTGTCGATCGAAGCGGCTACAGGGGTTACGACCGGCATTTCGGCGGCCGATAGGGCGCGCACGATTCAGGCTGCGGTCGCGTCCGATGCGCGCGCCGAAGATTTGGTACAGCCCGGTCATATCTTCCCTTTGATGGCGCAGTCCGGAGGGGTATTGAATCGTGCAGGACATACCGAAGCCGGTTGCGATTTGGCGCGTTTGGCCGGTGTGGAACCTGCCGCGGTGATCGTCGAGATTTTAAACGACGACGGCAGTATGGCCAGGCGGCCGGATCTCGAAAAATTCGCCGAGCAACATCAGTTGAAAATCGGTACGATAGCCGATTTGATCCATTACCGTATTCAGCATGAAAATACGCTCGAGCGGATCAGCGAGTGCAATTTTCCGACCGAGTTCGGCGATTTTCGTTTGTATGCTTATCAGGACCAAAACGACAATAAGCTGCATCTGGCCTTGGTCATGGGGCAGGTGGCGGGCGACGAGCCGGTTCTGGTTCGGGTGCATGGACGTAATTTATTGGATGATTTGTTTTCGTCGAAACGTAATGAAAATAGCGTATCGTTGCGCGATGCGATGCGGATTATCGCCGAGGAAGGCCGAGGCGTGATTGTCGTGATCCGGCAAAACGAGGACAATAAGTCGCTGGTCGAGCATATTCACCAGTATCAAATGCAAGATAATGGCGTGGTGAATCCGGCGTCGACCGATAGTGTCGGCGATTGGCGTTCGACAGGAACGGGATCGAGAATCCTTGCCGATTTGGGTGTGCACCGTTTAAAGGTAATCGGCACTCAGAAAAAATATGTCGGTTTGGCGGGCTTCGATTTGGAAGTCGTCGATTATGTGGGGAAGGGCGGTATTTAAATTTAGTCGCGACGAAGGCGTTGCTCCCACAAGGGTTCCGAATTCTCTGTGGGAGCGATCCCCATATCGCGATTTCGAAGTCAAGTACGTTAGGTAACAATAAATGGTATTGAAGTCACATTAGCGAAGATGGCATGACGGTAATAAGTAATGCTTGCTTCAGGCTCTAATGTGCCTCAAAAGCCTGCCATCCATGGCACTGGATTCCGCCGGTCCATGGCGGAATGACGGGATTTTTATCATTCCCACGCATGCCGTTAAAACGGCGATTACGGATCTCACGGTAATGTGTGAGAAGTCAACGGAAACGGTCTTGACACGATCGTTTCTATCGAAAAACATGAGATAGAGAGTTTAGATGTCGGCTATTAAAACCTATGAAGGCCATTTGTCAGTAAAGGGCGGTAAATTTTGCATCGTTGCATCCCGCTTTAACAGTTTTATCGTCGAGCAGTTGGAAGCCGGCGCGATCGATGCATTGGTCCGTCACGGCGCCAATCGAGACGATATTTGTCTGGTCAAGGCGCCGGGCGCATTCGAACTGCCGATGGTTGTGCAACGCATTGCTGCCGGTAAACAATACGATGCGATTATTGCCTTGGGCGCGGTGATCCGCGGTGGCACGCCGCATTTCGAATATGTTGCGGGCGAGTGTGTCAAAGGCTTGGCGTCGGTTTCGCTGCAATACGATGTGCCGGTTAGTTTCGGCGTGTTGACGGTCGATACGATCGAACAAGCGATCGAGCGTGCAGGGACTAAGGCCGGCAATAAAGGCGCGGAAGCGGCGATGTCGGCACTGGAAATGGTTAATTTATTCCAGCAGTTGGAAGCCTAATGAGCCAAGCGCGTACCAATGCGAGAAAAGCCGCCGTACAAGCGTTGTATCAGTGGCAAATGACCGGTCAAAACCTCAGTGCGATCGAAATGCAGTTTTTGGAAGAAGAACGCTTGAAAGATGCTCAAAAAAGCTATTTCAATGAATTGTTTCACGGCATTCCGAAAAGCCTCGATGTTATCGACGAAGCGTTGACGCAATTCGTCGATCGTCCGGTCGAGGCGATCGATCCGGTCGAGCGGGCGATTTTGAGAATCGGCGTGTATGAACTGATGAATCGGCTCGACATGCCTTATCGGGTCGTACTTAACGAGAGTATTAATCTAGCCAAATGCTTCGGTGCCGATGGCAGTCATCGTTATGTTAACGGCATACTCGATAAGGTAGCTCAGCAAAAGCGAGCCGTGGAAATTCAAGCGAAGAACCGAAAAGCTTCGGATGCCAACGGCTGAATTCGATCTGATCGAGCGTTTTTTCGCCGGAAAAAAATCGTTGAATGCGGTAACCGAATTGGGCATCGGCGACGATTGCGCATTGCTAAACGTGCCGGCCGGCTATCGACTATCGGTAACCGCCGATACGATGGTCGAGAATGTGCATTTTTTAGCCGGTACCGATCCATACGATTTAGGTTATAAATTGCTGGCGGTCAATTTGAGCGATTTGGCATCGATGGGTGCCGAGCCGATAGCCGTGACCTTGGCATTGACATTGCCTGATGTCGATGAATCTTGGCTCGAACGATTCGCCGAAGGTTTTTTCGAATTGGCCGCTCATTACCGCATCGACCTAGTCGGCGGCGATACCACGGCCGGTCCATTGACGCTTACGGTGCAGGCCATGGGTATAGTTCCGGCGGGTCAAGCTTTGCTCCGCTCGGGGGCGCGTCCCGGCGATGGCATCTATATGACCGGTAAACTCGGCGATGCCGGGTTAGGTTTAAAAATTGCCCAAGGACATTTTAGTTGTTCGCAGCAGCAAGGCGCACTCGAGCGCTTTAACCGGCCGAGACCGCGTGTCGAGGAAGGGCTGGAATTGCGCAATATCGCACGAAGTTGTATCGATGTGTCCGACGGTTTGGCGCAAGATTTAGGGCATATTTTGAAACAAAGCGGCGTCGGCGCTTGTCTCGATTGGGAGAAATTGCCGCTGTCGGATTCGGTTAAGGCTTATATCGAGACAACCGGTGATTGGACCATGCCTCTGCGTGCCGGAGACGATTATGAATTATGTTTTACCGTGCCGGCTGATAAAGCGGCATCATTGACAGGAAACTTTACGCGTATCGGCGTTATCGAGGATGGTCCGGGGCTTAGAATTCATCGTTTCGGCACGACGGAATTGTTGAGGGTACAAGGTTTTGAGCATTTTTCTCACTGATAAGATTGGTAAGAATGAATTAACGGCTAAGTCAATATTGACAGATCCGGTGTTGTTTTTGGCTTTCGGTTTCGGTTCGGGGTTGTTTAAAAAAGCGCCCGGAACGATGGGAACGGTGGCCGCCATCCCGGTTTGTTGGTTGTTTGTGCTTGCCGGCAATTATTTTTATTACGCTTTGACTTTGGCGGTCGTGGTTGCGGGTGTCGGAATTTGCGGAATGGCCGCGAAGAAATTAGGCGAGCATGATTTCGGCGGTATCGTTTGGGACGAAGTTGCGGGCTTATTGGTTACGATGTGTTGGGTGCCGTTTAGTTGGCCGGCATTGCTTGTCGGTTTCGTATTATTCCGGTTATTCGATATCGTCAAGCCCTGGCCGATTATCTGGGTCGATCGCAAGGTAAGCGGCGGTTTCGGTATCATGCTCGACGATATTTTGGCCGGTGTTATGTCCGGTGGAATTCTTCTGATTATTGCGGACATGGGGTGGTTGTAAGGGCGAGTCGCGATGAATTTTCATCAAGCTGAATAAAATACACCTTTCGCAATTCAAATTTCGGCAGTGCTTTAGGAAAACTGTCAGAGTGCTGTAATGAAAGTGCGCCATCATGTGTTGGACTCGATAGAATAGGTGTTGGCGCCAGGGGTACTCAGACGTCGCCGTTACCGCGTCTTGTCTAGCGAGTAATTGCCCGCTAACCCACCCGAGTCTTTCGTTATCCGGGGTGACTATAGCATCTTAATGATTGTAAGGTGCTGGGTTTGCGGTGTCTTTTACCTCCCCTCCCCCTGGTCATGAGTATCTTCATGAAAGATAACATACCAATGGATTATGTATTGATTGCAAAAATGTATTTCTCTTTATTTCAACTGGTTATAAGGGTTGTGAGGATGGTCTTGCCCGTTCTTGCATCGAATTTTGATCTACGATAGCTATACTTTTGACGTGTTTAAATGGAGATATTAGGGAATGAATAAGATAAATGAAATAGCTTTGAGTATTATTGCCATGCTAATGTCGTTTTTGTTAGTTGCTTGCCAGCAGGATGCTACCGAAACCGAAAGCCTGTCCTCTTCTGAGTCTTTGAAAGCAGAGCGGCGGCAAAACGAAGGTAGTGCGCCCATTGGCTCGGAAGATTTTTCGGATGCTTCAAACGGAAAATCTGTTTCCGAAAGATCTGATTTAAGCGATGCATTTAGGAAAATACCACGGCCCGAAGCGATTGATTTCAGTGATGAAGAAATCTTAGTCGAAGCAAGAATCAATATTGCCAGCAATGATCGTGAGTTGCGCTTGCAGGCAGTAGCGGACTTGGATCTCAATGATGCGAATGATTTGGCTTTGTTGGAGAATGTGTTGTTAAGTGATCCGAGTTCGGAGGTCAGAGAGGAGGTTGTTATGCATCTTGCGGATGGCGCTCCTGACAAGACGGCGCCTTTGTTGATGAAAGCGCTTAATGATTCCAACTCGGATGTTGTTATATCCGCGCTGGATTGGTTAAGCACGATGGATGTCAGTGATAAACCGTCTTTGATTGCAGCTTTCAAACAAATTGCCGCAACGCATCCCGATCAAGAGGTTAGAGAAGCGGCGGAAGGCGCTCTTGATATGATGGATTAAGTGAAAAAATCCTTCGCTGAATGTTAGCTTTATCGTTGTTTGCGGTTTTTGCTAGCCATATTTTGGAGTTACTCCCTTTTGATTGAAAAAACGTCTAAGAATAAAAGGCATGGGATGTGTCTATCGGGGATCGCTACCGACATCCTCGCTAGCCAGACTCCATGCCTTCATAAAGTTAGTCATTTTTTGAGTATAAAGGGAGTATATCGGGTAAGGTATACCCGTCGTAGATCAAAATTCGGCGCCTGGGTGTCCGCCAAAGGACGCCGTGAATACGTCCATGTAGGCAAGGTCTTTGTCGGACACCCAGGCACCTACTCTAGCACTCACTGCCATTAAGTTAAGCCGTTCGTGGTGAGCCTGTCGAACCATGGACGACTTAACTTATCGACCCAGGATTTTTCCATTCACCCTTCGACAGGCTCAGGGCGAACGGAAAAATCCTTAACTTAATGGCAGTGACTCTAGCACTGCCGAAATTTGAAGTGCGAAAGGTAGCAATTCCCAGTTTGAGCAGTTTCGCCGATTTTAGGGTGTGGGGTATGCCTGTCGAGGAACGCCGTAAACCCATCCATGGGGGCTTGGCGGCAGCTCGAACGCCAAGGATGGCGTGTAGTAGGGCAATGCAGGAGCAATTGCCGAGGAGCAAAAATCTGCAAGCGCCAAGGATGGCGTGAATGCAGATTTTGCAGGAGCAAAAATCTGCCCTGCTGCCGACATCCTCGCCAAGCATACCCCACACCCTTTTTGATCTCCAAATTGGGAATTGCTGTGCGAAAGGTATAGTTGTTAATTTTTGTGACGATTTAAAATCTCTTTAATTCCAATAAATAACTTGCCAAATCCAAAAATGTGTTTATAATGGCTCAAATCAATCGCGGGGTGGAGCAGCTTGGTAGCTCGTCGGGCTCATAACCCGAAGGTCGTAGGTTCAAATCCTGCCCCCGCTACCAGATTAAAAAAGGCCCCTTTTGGGGCTTTTTGTTTTTTGGGCGTTTGGATCGTTGGTTGTTTAACGAATATAGATTTTAAGGAAGAGCCATTGGCTCTTTTTTTATGTGCGTAAATAAGTGAGGAAAAATGAAGCAGGCACCTGAGCATTTGGTTAATTTGATTCAGCCGATTGTTGAAGGCTTGGGTTATGAGTGCGTTGGGATTGAATACAATCCGCATCCTCGTAATGGCTTATTGCGAATTTATATCGATAGCGAGCAAGGAATTTTAGTTGAAGATTGCTCGAAAGTCAGTCATCAAGTCAGCGGAATGCTCGATGTCGAGGATCCCATACAAGGTAATTATCAACTGGAAATATCGTCTCCGGGAGACGATCGTCCGCTATTTTCTATCCAACAATTCGAGCGCTTCATTGGGCACATGGTCTCGGTTAACTTATTCAAACCGATTGAAAAGCGCCGCAAAATTTCAGGTGTGATTCAGACGGTCGACGATGACACCGTGTTTCTCCAGGAAGGCGATCGGGTTTACGAGATTCCATTTCAAGCGATGAGTAAGGCGCGGCTGGTGCCTGAGTATTTAATTAATAAAGGAGTGCACAGTGGCAAATAAAGAAATTTTATTGGTAGTGGATGTTTTTTCGAATGAAAAAGACATCGATAAGGAAATCGTTTTCCAGGCAGTCGAGTCTGCGCTTGAAGCGGCAACGATAAAACGCTATGGTAACCAAATAAAAGCGCGTGTTTCGATCAATAGAAAAACCGGCGATTATACGACGTTTCGTAGATGGGAAGTCGTCGAGCCGGATGATGATTTCGAAAACGGTCTCGAGTTTCCCGATTCCCAGATTCTGTTGGACGATGCGCGGCAAAAAAATCCCGACATCAATGTTGGAGACTTTTTCGAGGAAGAAGTCGAGTCGGTCGAATTCGGACGAATTGCCGCTCAAACCGCCAAGCAAGTGATGATTCACAAGGTTCGTGAAGCCGAGCGCCGTAAAATAGTCGAAGCCTATACCGATAGAGTCGGCGAATTAATTACCGGCATCGTTAAGCGTATTGAGAAAGGCAGCGTTTATTTGGACCTTGGCGGCCATGTCGAAGCCTACATCGCCAAAGAAGATATGATCCCGCGCGAGTCGTTTAGAATCGGTGACCGGGTTAGAGGTTATCTTAAAGCGGTTCGCTCGGAACCGCGCGGGCCGCAATTATTTGTGACTCGCGCAGCACCTGAACTGTTGGTTGCATTGTTCCGTTTGGAAGTTCCCGAAGTCGGCGAGGGTATGATCGAGATCAAGGGCGCGGCTCGAGATCCGGGGGCAAGAGCCAAAATAGCAGTCAAGGCAAACGATCCGAGACTCGATCCGGTTGGTGCTTGCGTCGGAATGAGAGGCTCGCGTGTTCAAGCGGTATCGAACGAGCTTGCCGGCGAGCGCGTCGACATCATTTTATGGCATGAAAGCGAAGCTCAATTTGTTATCAATGCAATGGCGCCTGCCGAAATCGAATCTATCGTAATCGATGAAGATAAGCACAGCATGGACTTGGCGGTCAGCTCTGATAATTTGTCTCAGGCGATAGGCCGCGGCGGTCAAAATGTTCGCTTGGCGACCGAATTGACAGGGTGGGAGCTGAATGTAATGGATGCATCGAAAGCGCAAGAAACTAGCGGGGCTCAAGCCAATAAAACCAAGCAGTTGTTTATCGATCAATTGGGTGTCGACGAAGAAATCGCCACGATTTTGGTTGAAGTCGGATTCGATTCGATTGAAGAGATTGCATATGTTCCGGTAAATGAAATGCTGGAAATTGAAGAGTTTGATAAAGAACTGGTCGACGAATTAAAAGGTCGGGCAAAAGACGCGTTGTTAATTAGCGCAATTGCATCGGAAGAAAAAATCGAGACGGCGGAGCCTACGCAAGAATTGCTTGAAATGGAAGGCATGGATGAGGCCTTGGCTTACGAGTTGGCAAGCCAAGGCATCTTGACGTTGGATGATCTCGCGGATCAGGCGGTCGATGATTTACTGGATGTAACCGGTGTAGATGAAGAAAGAGCGGCAAAATTAATCATGAAGGCGCGTGAGCGATGGTTTGTCGAGGACCAGGACGAATTAGGATAGGGGGCAAAATATGAGTGATAAAACAGTACGGCAGTTAGCGGAGGTAGTGGGTATACCTCTAGAGCGATTATTAGAGCAACTGAAAGAAGCCGGATTATCCGCGCATGCCCCTGATGACGTAATTAATGAAGACGAAAAAGTCAAATTGCTGGCTCATTTGCGTAAGCGGCACGGTAAACCGACAGGAGAGGCGGACGCCGCGCCGAAACGGGTTACGTTGAAACGTAGGACGGTCAGCGAGCTTAAGCAAAGCAGCGCTCCGGGTAGTTCGGCAAAAACGATCAGCATCGAAGTTCGAAAAAAGAAAACCTACGTAAAACGCACTGAAGTCGCGACCGTTGCCGATGAGCCGAAAGAGTCCGAAGAAATTATAAAAACAGAGGAAGCGACTCCGGCTCAACCGATGCCGGTAAGCGCCGAGCACCCGCCGATTAGCGCTGTAGCGGAAGAAAAGGCAGTCCGAATCGAAGAAGAATTATTCGAGCGGGAAGAGCCGGTCGTCGAAGCCGTTTCTTCGGCGGTTACTGTGGGTGATATGGCCGTAGCGGATTCCGAAGTTATCGATGAAGCAGCGTTAACCGAAACTCAAGCCACTGAGCTTCGCAAGGAAAACGAGCGAAAAGCTCGGCTTTCAGAAAGCGAAAGAAAAAAAGAGGAAGAGAAAAAACGTCGCCTAGAAGCTGCGGTAGAAAAAAATGCCGAAAAAGTTCGGCAATTAGCGGCAGCCAGAATAGAAAGTCAAAAGAAAAAAAGACAAGGACAAACAGCCGGGAAAGGCAAGAAAAAAGGCAAACAAAAGGACAAGAACGGTGCTCAGACCGATTTGAAGCATCAATTCGAGAAA
The DNA here is from genome assembly GCF_005931095.1 of Methylotuvimicrobium buryatense. Lineage (GTDB taxonomy): Bacteria > Pseudomonadota > Gammaproteobacteria > Methylococcales > Methylomonadaceae > Methylotuvimicrobium > Methylotuvimicrobium buryatense. The sequence goes on from NZ_CP035467.1 coordinate 1,113,375, forward strand.
CCGGTTGCTCCGGTTATCAAGGAAGTCGCTATTCCTGAACATATTATCGTTTCCGATTTGGCGCAAAAAATGAGTGTCAAAGCCGCCGAAGTTATCAAGCAATTGATGAAAATGGGCATGATGGCAACGATTAACCAGAGTATCGATCAGGAAACCGCAGTGCTGTTGGTCGAGGAAATGGGCCATAAAGCCATCATGCAAAGCGATGACGATTTGGAAGCCGAAATTTTGGCGGCTCTGAAGGAAGAGAGCAGTCAGGAAATGTCTCGCGCACCGATCGTTACCATCATGGGGCATGTCGATCACGGTAAAACTTCCTTGCTGGACTACATTCGTGAAACTCGCGTTGCGGCAGGTGAAGCGGGTGGTATTACCCAGCATATCGGTGCTTATCAGGTTATTACCGATCACGGTTCGGTGACCTTTTTAGATACGCCGGGACATGCTGCGTTTACCGCGATGCGTGCTAGAGGCGCCGAATTGACCGATGTAGTCATTGTAGTGGTCGCGGCGGATGACGGTGTGATGCCGCAGACTAAGGAAGCTGTCGAGCATGCGCGCGCGGCCAATGTGCCGATCATCGTCGCGATCAATAAAATCGATAAGCCGCAAGCCAATCCGGAAAAGGTTATGCAGGAAATGTCCACGATTAATGTGGTACCCGAGGAATGGGGCGGAGATGTGCAGTTCATCAAGGTATCGGCAAAAACCGGCGAAGGTATCGACGATTTGATCGAAGCGTTGATCTTGCAAGCCGAAATACTGGAGTTAACGGCTCCGGTGGAAGGGTCGGCTTCGGGTATCGTTATCGAATCCAGGCTTGATAAAGGTCGTGGAGCGGTTGCAACGATTCTGGTGCAGCGAGGCATGCTGGAAAAAGGGCAATTCGTTTTGTGCGGTCATGAATACGGCCGTGTCAGGGCAATGTTTAATGAAAACGGGAAAACCGTCAAGGATGCAGGTCCAAGTACGCCGGTTGAGATTCTCGGTCTTTCGGGTACCCCGAATGCCGGCGACGAATTTTTGGTCGTGCAAAACGAGCGTGCGGCTCGGGAATTGGCCGAGCATCGTGAAGATAAGAGCAAAATCAGCCGCATGGCCGCGCAGCAAGCCGCTAAATTGGATCAAGTGTTCTCAAAAATGGCGACTGGCGAAACGGCCAGTTTGAACTTGGTGATTAAAACCGATGTTCAAGGTAGTTTGGAAGCCTTACGCGAATCCTTGATTAAGCTGTCCTCGGACGAAGTCGAGGTTAAGGTTGTTTATGGCGGCGTCGGCGGCATCAACGAAGGCGATGTCAATTTGGCGCTGGCTTCCGGGGCGATTTTGATCGGCTTTAACGTTCGTGCGGACACCGCCGCGCGTAAATTGATCGAAGAAAAAGATGTCGACTTGCATTACTACAGTGTGATTTATCAAGCGATCGATGAGGTAAAAAGCTCGATAAGCGGCATGCTGGCGCCCGAGATCAAAGAGACTATCGTCGGCTTGGCCGAAGTTCGGGATGTGTTCCGTTCGCCGAAATTCGGTGCGGTGGCAGGATGTATGGTCGTCGAAGGCTTTGTCAAACGTAACCTGCCGATTCGCGTATTGCGTGAAAACGTCGTTATTTACGAGGGGCAACTGGAATCGTTGCGCCGCTTTAAGGATGACGTTGCCGAAGTCAAAATGGGCATGGAGTGCGGTATCGGCGTTAAAAACTACAACGATGTCAGAGTCGGAGACCATATCGAGGTTTTCGAACGCATTGAAGTGAAACGGGAGTTATAGCGCCATGGCCAGAGAGTTTAGCCGTAGCGCACGGGTTTCATCCCAAATCCAAAAGGAGCTTGCGCTTATTCTACAGCGAGAGCTTGACGGGAAGCGGGTAGGATTCGTTACGGTTAATGAAGTCGTTATTAGCAAGGACTTGGCCGTTGCCAAAATCTATGTCACGGTGCTTAATGCCGACGATCAGGGGAAAAAAGACAGTATTAAGTATCTGAACGGTGCGACGCCTTTTATTAGAAGCGAATTGTGCAAACGTATGCGTTTGCGCAATATACCGGAATTACGCTTTTATTATGACGATAGCTTTGAAACCGGTATGCGCGTAGCAGAGTTGTTAAGCGATCCGAAGGATAACAAAGAGGATTGATCGGAATGGCAAAGCGTAAAAACGGGCGCGATATTCATGGAATATTGCTGCTCGATAAGCGCCTCGGTGTTTCGTCGAACAGAGCCTTGCAGGAAGTCAAGCACTTGTTCAATGCGAACAAGGCCGGGCATACAGGCAGTCTCGATCCTTTAGCATCGGGATTATTGCCGATATGTTTCGGCGAAGCGACCAAGGTTTCCGGCTTCATGCTCGATGACGATAAGCGTTACCAAGTCGTCGTTCGTTTGGGCGTGGTTACCGATACCGGCGATGCGGAAGGGCAGGTGCTAAAAACACGCCCGGTTCCGCCTCTGTCTGAGGATGAAATTCTGGCTTGTCTGAAAAGGTTCACAGGCGATATCGAACAAGTGCCGCCGATGTATTCGGCGCTTAAGCTTAACGGCAAAAAGCTTTATGAATTGGCCAGGCAGGGCAAGTCCGTCGAACGCAAGGCTCGTCCGATTACGATATACAAAATTAAGTTGTTGGATCGTCAAGAGGCGCTTCTGACCTTGGATGTTTGGTGTTCGAAAGGCACTTATATCAGAACCCTGGCGGAAGATATCGGCGAGCAACTCGGTTGCGGCGGGACGGTTATCGAGCTTCGCAGGCTGGCATCCGGCCGCTTTGTCATCGACGAGGCCAAATCGATCGAGCAATTGCAGGCAATGAGCGAAAGCGAATTGATGAATTGCTTGATTCCGGTCGATAAGCCGATCGACTCGATACCGGCTGTCGATTTGTCCGAAGAACAGGCAAATGCTATTAAGCAAGGGCAAAGTTTGACGCTTAAAAATTCGTTGGAGGGGCCCGTGCGAATGTACACGGGGCGGCAATTTTTAGGTTTGGGCGAAATGTTTTTGGATGGTAAACTAGCGCCGAAAAAATTATTCAATATGAGTCCATCATAATTTACTGATTTCCGAATAGTTTTGTTTCTGCACCCTATTGCGGAAACACATTATCCTGGCACCGAACTCGGTGCTTTGTATTTTTTATAAACAATATTAATCTTATAGGGGTTAAATAGAAATGCCATTTACCGCGGAACAAAAAAAAGCAGTCGTTGAAGAATATCGTTTGAACGAAACCGATACCGGATCTCCGGAAGTGCAAGTCGCATTACTGACAGCGCACATTCTTCACTTGACGCCGCATTTTGCCGAACATAAAAAAGATAATCATTCTCGTCGCGGTTTACTGCGGATGGTTAATCAGCGCCGCAAGTTGTTGGATTACTTGAAAAATAAAGACATAAACCGTTATCGCTCATTGATCGAGCGCTTAGGATTGCGTAAATAAGAATAAAAAAAGAACGGCCTGAAATTACTATTCTGTGCCGTTCTTTCATTTGTAAGGAAAGCAATAAACCGATTTTGATAACAACCCTTAACCTATAGGAACTGTATAGTGAATCCGATTCGGAAAGAATTTCAGTATGGCGATCAGCTCGTTACGCTGGAAACCGGTGAGATAGCTCGTCAGGCGGACGGCGCTGTAATGATCGACATGGAGGGGACCACCCTTCTAGTGACAGTCGTTGGAAAAAAAGAAGCAAACAGCGGCGGAGATTTTTTTCCATTGACTGTCAATTATCAGGAAAAATCTTTTGCCGCGGGTAAGATTCCCGGCGGTTTCTTTAAGCGAGAAGGCCGACCAAGCGAAAAAGAAACGTTAACCTCCCGTCTCATCGATCGTCCAATCCGCCCCTTATTTCCGGATGGCTTTACCAACGAAGTTCAAATCATAGCCACCGTTCTTTCACTGAATCCCGAAGTCGATCCCGAAATTCCTGCCTTGATCGGAGCTTCTGCAGCGTTATCGATTTCAGGGTTACCCTTCAACGGTCCTGTCGGCGCGGCGAGGGTGGGTTATAAAGCCGGACAGTATTTATTGAATCCGACGCCCTCTTCATTAGCTGAGTCGCAATTGGAATTAGTTGTTGCCGGTACCGAACATGCGGTACTCATGGTCGAATCCGAAGCGCAATGTTTGTCCGAGGAAGTGATGCTTGGTGCCGTATTGTTCGGTCATGAGCAAATGCAAACTGCTATCGTTGCAATTAAAGAACTTGCCGCTATGGTTAACAAGGCGCCGATGGCCTGGCAACCGGTGGCTGCTAACACCGAGCTGGAATCTTTGGTGGTAGCTGAAGTGGAAGCCGGAATTAAGGCGGCATATCAAGTCCCTGAAAAACTGGTCAGACAAGAGCAACTGAAAGAAATCAGAAATGCTGCAGTCGATAAGTTGATGGCTGATGAGCAATATAGCGAATCCGACATTCGCGGCATCATCGAAAATCTCGAAAAGAAAATCGTACGCGGTTCGATTCTTGAAGAAGGCAAGCGCATTGACGGCCGCGACCTGAAAACGGTCAGACCTATTTCAATTCGTACCGGCGTATTGCCGAGAACTCACGGTTCGGCGTTGTTTACCCGCGGCGAAACGCAGGCTCTGGTTGTCGCGACCTTGGGAACCGAACGCGACTCGCAGATCATCGATGCTTTGGAAGGCGAATACCGTGAAAGTTTCATGCTGCATTACAACTTCCCTCCTTATTGTGTCGGTGAAACCGGTTTTGTCGGTTCTCCGAAACGCCGAGAAATCGGCCACGGCCGCTTAGCTAAACGCGGCGTTCAAGCCGTATTGCCGAACATGGATGAATTCCCCTATGTCGTGCGCGTCGTTTCCGAAATTACCGAGTCGAACGGCTCAAGTTCGATGGCGTCGGTGTGCGGGAGTAGCTTGGCGCTGATGGACGCGGGCGTGCCGATCAAGTCGCCGGTCGCGGGTATCGCGATGGGTTTGATTAAGGAAGGCGATCAATTCGCAGTATTATCCGATATCATGGGCGATGAAGATCATTTGGGCGACATGGACTTCAAAGTCGCCGGTTCGGAAGACGGCGTTACCGCACTGCAGATGGATATCAAGATCGACGGTATTACCGCCGAGATCATGAAAACCGCACTCGAACAAGCCAAGCAAGGCCGCTTGCATATTTTGGGCGAAATGAATAAAGCGCTGTCCGAGACCCGCGGACAAATGTCCGATTATGCGCCGCGTATTATTTCGTTCAAAATCGATCCAAGTAAAATCCGCGAAGTCATCGGTAAAGGCGGTGCAACGATCCGTAGTATCACCGAACAAACCGGAGCCAGCATTGATTTGACCGATGACGGCGTCGTCAAAGTTGCTTCAGTCGATAAACAAGCTGGAGAAGAAGCACGTCGTTTAATCGAGGAAATTACCGCGGAAGTCGAAGTCGGAAAAACCTACGAAGGCAAGGTTGCTCGATTGATGGACTTCGGCGCATTCGTGACGATTCTGCCGGGCAAAGACGGTTTAGTGCATATTTCTCAGATTTCCGATGAGCATGTCGACAAGGTTAGCGATAAGCTTTCCGAAGGCGATGTCGTCAAAGTCAAAGTATTGGAAATCGATAGACAGGGTCGTGTCAGATTGAGCATGAAAGCTGTTGATATCGAAGAGTAGTTCGAAGAAGCACTGACGAATTGAAAAGGGCCCGAACGGGCCCTTTTTTGTTCCGGAAATTAATCCAAGAAAAACTATTTCACCATGAAGAGCATGAAGAAATTCGTACAGTACACTGTGCGTACCTAGCTTAACAGGATATTTGGCGAGCATTCCTTGGCGGGTTGGAGTTTACAACCCCGTACTAAAAGTTTCGACCGAGGCCAAAGCAAAGCGCCGTAGGGTGCGCATCGCACACCATTCCACGGTGGCTAACCGACAAGAAGCCTTGACTCAGGTGCACGATGCGCACCCTACACCTGGCGCTTAATAGCCTATGAACACCAACAATTTCAAAAATATTTCAGTTTAAAAAGCGGGACCACAGCAGTTAAGCTACCGAATTTAGGTTAATGGGTTGGTATTTAAAAGACGTCTTGCGTTATGCCGATCGATAAAACCGGTTTATTCAGGGCATTGCTATTTCCCTGAAAATGGCGTAAAAACTAAGCTCCATCGTTGATGGTAGCTAGGCAAGGGCAACTTTGTCCTTTTTATTGTCCGGATTAAAAAACTCAGTAGGGGTGTTAATAATAACTCTAGATTTCCGCTACTGATTCCTGACAAGAATAATTTTTATATTTAGGAGAGTCACATGAGTAAATTTTTAAAAATCGCTTTATTTTCAGCTCTGTCGTTAACTGCGGTAGGCGTTGCTCAGGCCAATGATGTTTTCAATAAGAATTGCGCCTCTTGTCATGCCGGCGGTAAAAACGTCATGAATCCGGATAAAACATTGACTTCGGAGAGTTTGGAAAAAAACGGAGTGAATTCTTTGGATGCAATCAAAAAACTGGTTTCTGAAGGCAAGGCTCCAATGCCGGGATTCGCATCGACTTTGAGTAAAGAGGAAATCGAAAGCGTTTCGGCGTATGTCCTGGAACAGGCTAAAAAAGGCTGGTAATTGTCCTGAAGGCCGGGGGGGCTTCCGTGCGTCCCGGCCTGTACCCATTGCACCCTTTCAAAATCGTTCAAAGAAACAGCTTCTGAGGGAGCGACGCCAACGTCGCCACCTATCGGGCCGACTGGTTAAATGATTCATATACTCAGGGAGTGCATCGCGTACCATTTCGCAATTCTTCTTGAGGGTTTCGTAACAAATAACTTCCCGATTTATATCATTGTTATACATAAATTGTAGGGTTCGCTCTGCGTCACTGCCATTAAGTTAAGCCGTCACAGAAATGAGTAATGCTTGCATTAAGGCCCTGCCGTGACTCAAAAGCTTGCCATCCATGGCACTGGATTCCGCCAGTCCATGACGGAATGACGGGTTTCATCTAACTTAATGGCAGTACCATGGTAGCCCCACGAATGCTAACACAGGCCCTTATGGTTTGTGATCTGGGTATATACCCTTTGCTCGTCAAATTTCGGCGTCGGGGTGCCCGTCAAAGGACGCCGTAAATACGTCCATGTAGGCTCTATGATAGCATCCATGCTATCAAAGCCTTTGCCGAACACCCTGGCACCTCCATAGGCTAATGTCGAAATTTGAAGTGCGAAAGGTATACGTCCATGTAGGCTCTATGACAGCATCCATGCTGCCAAAGCCTTTTTCAAAGGGGGAGGCCAATAATTACGCCTGAATTTCGGTAAATTGCTAACGGGGTCTGATACTTACGAATTGGGTGCTTAGCGGGATGAAGGTACGCGCAGCGTACCCTACAATTAATGTATAACGATAAACTTGCGAGGGATTTGAGCAAAGCGTGAGAACCATTTAGGGAGGCTATTTTTTACCGTATCCTGAGTTACCAAGCCTAAAAAGGGTATGCAATGCATACCCTGCGACTCACTTTAAGTTTTTACCTCAGGATTATTTTGTAAAAGCTGGATACGGTCATAAGTCGAATCTTGCGCAAATTTTCTTAATGCTATAGATTGCCGCCTTTGCGGACTTTCTTTATTTTGTATGAATCCGATTTTGATATCTATCGCTTTATTGGTTTGCAGTAACGTGTTCATGACATTTGCCTGGTACGCGCATTTGAAGGAGTTGAGCGGTAAGCCTTGGATTATCGCTGCAATGTTGAGTTGGTCTGTGGCCTTGTTTGAATATTTACTTCAGGTGCCGGCCAATCGGATCGGTTATCAGGCATTGAATATCGGACAACTTAAAATCATGCAGGAAATCATTACCTTGAGCGTGTTCGTGCCGTTTGCATTTTTTTATTTAAAGGAACCGCTGAAGCTCGACTACCTGTGGGCGGGTTTGTGTATTTTAGGTGCGGTGTTTTTTATGTTCAGAGAAAAGTTGTTCCCGTAATTAGGCGGAATTATAACTTTCGCACTTCAAATTTCGGCGCCGAATTTTGATCTACGTACAGTATTTCCAACCCGCTATTTCATTTCCCAGGCGGAGCCCATGCATTCTTTATATATAGTTGTCGATCGCCTGGAAGACTGGGCGCCTTATTACCCGAGTAGCGATCTCGTTACAGTCGAGGTTTATCTGTCATTGCCGGAAAGTAAAAAAGCCGGTAAAACACAGGTAATCAATCTATGCCGAGATTATGATTATCTCGGTACCGGTTATTATTGTTCGCTGCTGGCCGAAGCGCGCGGCCAACGGGTAATTCCGTCGATTCGCAGCATCAACGATTTGGCCAACCATCATTATTATCGTCTTTACGATAATAATCTCGATAAGTACTTGGGTAAACATCCGGCAGGTTGCGGGCAGCCCGATAAGGAATATTTTGGGATAAAAATTTTTTTCGGTAAGGTGTCTTATCCGCCGCTTGAAAAATTGGCCAGGCGTTTGTTTGAGCTTTATCCCAGTCCGATTTTAAATGTCGAATTCAAGCGGGGCGAACGTTGGGAAATCGTTGGGATTACGCCGGGAAATCTAGCCGAATTGAATGAAAACGAACAAAATCAATTTGCGGAAGCGATCGATGCCTACAGTCGTAAGATTTGGCGCAAACCCCGTTCACGCAAACGGTTTCGCTTCGAAATGGCGATTCTCTACAATCCGCAAGAGGAGTTTCCTCCGAGCGATACGAAAGCCCTGAAAAACTTCATCAAAGCAGGTAATGAGCTGGGTCTGGATGTCGATCTGATCGATAAAGACGATTTCGCGCGGCTTTTAGAGTACGATGCCTTGTTCATTCGTGAAACCACCGCGATCGATCATCATACCTACCGTTTTGCCAAACGGGCGGAGAGTGAAGGCTTGGTGGTCTTGGACGATCCCGATTCGATTCTGAAATGTGCGAATAAGGTATTTTTGGCCGATTTATTGAGTGCGCATGGTGTTCCGACGCCCAAAACTCAGTTGATCATACGCGACAAGCCGTTGGATTTTGACGAATTGGAACAGAGCTTCGGTTATCCTCTCGTGCTCAAGATTCCTCACGGTTCGTTTTCGCGCGGTGTGGTCAAGGCGCATGGTCGCGAAGAGTTGGAAAACCAATGCCGCGAGTTATTTAGAGAGTCCGCTATATTGTTGGTGCAGGAGTATGTGTTGACCGACTACGACTGGCGGATCGGTTTTTTGAACAACCGGCCGATTTATGCCTGTAAATATTTTATGGCGCGCGGGCATTGGCAGATCTACAACCATAGTAGCGATAAAGCCAAAGGTAAAAGCGGCGGCTTCGAAACGTTGGCTATTCACGATGTGCCGAAGGATGTCGTCAAAACCGCAGCGAAAGCGGTTAAGCTGATCGGTGACGGATTTTACGGTGTCGATATGAAACAAATCGCAGGCCGTAACGTGATTATCGAGATCAACGATAATCCGAGTATCGATAGCGGTGTCGAGGACGATTATTTGGGCGAGGATTTGTATCGCATCATCATGGAGGAGTTCGTGCGCCGATTGGAGCGCAAACATAGTGCTTATGCTTGAGACAGGAAATTTCAAGGCGGTTTAGGAAAAAGCATAAAATAACTTCCCTAATGATTTCTTCGTTCCGATTGAGAGCCCGGATGCCCTAACCGCAGCGTACCTTCGAGTTCCCTATTATTTTCAGCAAACCGGATGAGTACATTATGCCGAGCCATTACGACCTAGAAAGCTTTTCCACAGACTATTTCGATGCACGCGAAAAGTTTCTGTCCGCCTGTTCAAGTCAGCCCGGTCATCTGAGGCGGTTTCAACATTCATTGTTAGCCGACGACAATCAACCGTTGTCGACCGAGGTGTTTTGGCTCGGCGGCGAACAAGTCAGTAAGGTGTTGGTCATCATCAGCGCGACCCATGGTGTCGAAGGCTTTTGCGGTTCCGCGGCGCAAATCAATTGGCTCAGGCATGCACCGATGCCGACAGCCGATACCGCAGTGTTGTTCGTTCATGCCTTGAATCCATTCGGTTTTGCTCATTTGCGCCGCGTTAACGAAGATAATGTCGATTTGAATCGGAACTTCATCGATTTTTCCGATTGCCCGGTCAATCAGGGTTATCGAGAATTGTCCGATGTCTTACTGCCGGAGCATTGGACCGACGCAACCGAAAAAAACGTATTGCAAACAATTAACGAATACCGGCAGCGTTATGGTCAACGCAAGACCGAGGAAGCGATCAGCAGCGGTCAATACGAATATCCGCAAGGCTTGTTTTATGGAGGCGCTTCTTCCTCTTGGTCGAGACAAGTGATCGAAACCGTGATGCGGGAATTCGACTTGGCCAATCGGCAACGAGTCGCGGTTGTCGATATCCATTCGGGACTCGGTCCCTATGGTTATGGTGAAGTCATTTCGGATCATCCGCCAGGCTCTAAGGCTGCGACATTGGCGAAGTGTTGGTTTGGCGACAGCGTCACCGAGCCGGCGCTAGGAACATCGACTTCGGTGCCTAAGTTGGGGTTGCTCGATTACGCCTGGCATAAGGTTCTGGGCGATCACGGCTGTTATATCACGTTGGAATTCGGCACCTATTCGCTCGATGCGTTGTTTGCCGTGCTACGCAAAGAAAATTACCTTTGGCATAGAAATCCCGAAACAAGGCAGCTTAATCATTCGATGCGGCAACAAATTCGTGATTATTTTTATCCGCATAAGCGAGATTGGCAGGAAATGGTGCTGTTTCGTAGTGAGCAAGTATTAACGCAGGCGCTCGCAGGATTGGCGGATAATGACTGATTCTGCGATCGTCGAAGGAACACCTAACATCGTGTTTCGTTGTGCGGTCAAAAATGACGTCCGGCAATTGCTGGCGATTGAAAATGCTTGTTTTACGCAGGATAAATTAACCTCGCGCAATTTTCATTGGATGCTGGAAAGAGCCAATGCCGATATCATCCTTGCCGAAATCGAAGATAAAGCGGCGGGATATGCGTTGTTGTTGTACCGCAGAGGCGCATCGTTGGCACGACTTTATTCTTTCGCGGTGTTACCCGAATACCGCGGGCTCGGTATTGGCGTGGGCCTGCTCAATCACTCGGAAGCTCGCGCTCGAGAGCGCGACTGCGTGTATTTGAGGCTTGAAGTTCGTCCCGATAATCAACAAGCGATCGCTCTGTACCGAAAACAAGGATATCGGCAATTCGATACCAAAGAAGATTATTATGAAGATCACAGCGAGGCGCTGTGCTTCGAGAAACGAATTATCTATCCGCATCCGGAAACCCGTCTGACCGTGCCGTTTTATCGGCAAACGACCGATTTTAGCTGCGGTCCTTCGGGCTTGTTGATGGCGATGGCGGGACTGAATCCGGATATTGAATTGTCGCAGGCGCATGAACTGCAAATTTGGCGCGAATCGACGACGATTTTTATGACTTCCGGGCACGGCGGTTGCGGACCTCACGGTTTGGCGCTGGCGGCTTGGCGGCGAGGCTTTGCGGTCGATGTGTATCTGAGTCATCAAGATGTGTTGTTTATCGACAGCGTGCGCAATCCGGAAAAACGCGAAGTCATCAGTCTGGTGCAAGAAGATTTTCTGCGCCAGATCGAGCGAACCGACGTGCGCATGCATTTCGATAAAATCACGCTGGAAGCATTGACCGGGCATTTGGATGCCGGTCATATTCCGTTGATTTTGATCAGCACTTACCGGATCAATCGCAACAAAGCGCCGCATTGGGTGGTCGTGACCGCGCATGATCCGCACTTTATTTATTTGCACGATCCCGATGTCGATACCGAGCAGCATGCCAGCGAAGCGGATAACTTTTATGTGCCGGTGCCGAAAGCCGAATTTTTGGCGATGTCCCGCTTCGGGCGTAGCCAGCTTAGAGCCGTCGTGATCATCGCGCGGCGCGAATGACTAGGGGAAAGTTATGACCAGCGATCGTCCGATCAGACACTGCTTAACCGTTTGCCTTGCGCAATCTTTCGATTTTCCGGCATTGCGCGAGAAAATATTGATGTCGGGACGCGTCAAGTCGTTTAGAAATGCCTTGGTCGTCGACTATAAAAGCGGCTGCTCGATTGTATTTGCTTACGGCGTCGTCGTGCATTGGAATGTAAATCTGGATGAGCGGCGCAATCTTCATGATCTGCTTCTAGGTTTCGCAATCAAGCCCGATGCCGAGCCGCAGGAAGACAATTTTAGTTATGAAATAAACTGCGAGCAGCACCGGATACAAAGCGATCACATCGAGCTAATCAGCGCCGATCAAATGGTGCTCTTGGCTTTGTCGCATGCGATGGCGCAATCGATTAAATTGGCCGCATTCGAAAGCCATGCGATCAATACGATTCGCGAGACCAGTCATTTACCGGAATCCTTGGCGAGGGAAGGGAAGATTCAGCTCGGCAGAAAAGCCACCGCGATGATCCGGGGGCAGTTGTTTCTGACCAAGAGCGATATCATTTTGAATTACGATCTGCTCGATACGCCAGAGTTTTTTTGGGAACATCCGGAATATCAAGGAATTTATTCGATGGCAGCTAATTATCTCGAAATTCAGCCGCGCACCGAAGTATTGTCGAAAAAACTTGAGACGATACACGAATTATTGGAAATGCTGGCCGACGAACAAAAACATCAGCATTCGTCGTTTCTCGAATGGATCATTATTTATTTGATCGCGGTCGAGATCGTGATGTCTTTAGTCGACAGAGTTTTTTGATGCGCCGGCAAGAGGCTCTAACCGGCTGTCCGAATGACATATACTTCGCGGCAGTTGGTTCGCAAGCGCAGTAGGGTAGGTAGGAGCGAAGCGGAAAATGCAAACGGTAGGAAAATATTGCGGCCGTAATTTATAAACCCCGTCCGGCGAGAGGTCCGCGGTGGCGGGGTTGAAACGATGGGTTTTGGCTTCCGCCTCTACCCATCCTACGCAAGAGGGGGGCATGCGGAATGGACTGCGCAGTAGGATGGGTAGGAGCGAAGCGGAAACCCATCATGGGGATCCCGCAAGCCCTTAAAAGACTTCATGAACTTCATGGTTAAACTGCCGAATTTAGGATTATGTGGGAGCGATCCCCAGGCCGAAATTCGTCTAGCAAAGGGTATAGAGTCAAGCCCCTTTATGATCTTCACTGAAAACCGGCAAGGATTTCAGCAATGCAACTACGCCGAAAATCGCGGTCGCATAGATTAACGTCGATTTGATATAAGCCGGGTAGAAATTCGCCATTTTGCTCAGTTTTTCAGACCAGTCCAATGCATCGTGACGGCCCGACAACAAATAGAAGCTGAATTCGGAAATCAGAAACGCAAGTGTCGTTGCCGCGAGCAGGATTGCGAATTGTTTTAATAACACCGAAGGGTTCGACTCTTTGAATTGGGCGCACATTTTGCCGCCGAACCAGACTGCGGCATAAGTCGGAATCAAAAAGGCATAGGCCGGCGAAACGCAAAAACTGCTGACGCCGAAGAATTGAATCACGACAAAATCGATCAATGCCGCTTCGGCCAATAAAACGGCAAAAAACCGGTTGCCGCCGAACCAAAGCCCGGCCAGAAAAAATACCGCCAAAGAGGCGTCGGGGAGTTGAAAAGGCGTGCCGATATGGCTCGAGCGCGTTGCCGCCATCAACAGCATCAGTGCGATCGCGCCAGGCTGAATAGGTAGGTTTTGGACAGGTAAACGTTGTGCGATATTCATCGTCATTTCTCCGATAAGGTTAAGTTTTTAGATGTTGTAGCGAATCGAAACGAAAAAGTTGCGATCGGCCGTGTTGTAGGTATCGACCAATTGGTATTGTTTATCCAGCAGATTATTCAATTGAGCGCTAATGGTCCAGTTTTTATTGATGTGATAGGCCGAGCGTAAATCGACGGTCGCATAACCGCTGACTTTGGTCGTATTAGCGGCATCGTCGTAGCGATAGCCCTCGGCTAATAGGAAAGCACCGACGTCGACGGGACCGAACGATCTCGATAGATCGAATGATAACATTCTATCGGTGCGGCGTGGCAGACGATTATTCGTTTCCCGGTCGACCGGGCGGAGCAAATTCATGCCCAGTTTGGCGTTCCAACCGAAAATTTGCGTGCCGATTTCGGCTTCGATCCCGTTGATTTGAGCTTTACCGATGTTTTCGGCGGATAAGTTAAACGTTGCCGGATCAAAGACATAGACGATTAGGTTATCTAGGTCGGTATGATAAGCGCGAACCTCCCACTGTAGCCAGTCATGGTTGCCTGCGAGTCCGACCTCGACCGATTTCGACTCCTCGGCCATTAAGTTGGGGTTGCCGAAACCGGGCCAATAGAGTTGGTTGAAGGATGGGGCCTTGAAGCCGTTGCCGAAATTCGCGAATGTACTGATGCCGTAATCCCAATTGGAACGCCAGCCGATGCTGCCGGTGACGAAATCGCCGAAGGCTTCGTTTTCATCCCAACGAATCGAACCGTTGAGATGATGGTTATCGAAGAATCGTCCGTGCCATTCGCCGAACACGCCGACATCGTAACGCGATAGCTCGGTATAGTCGGTGGTGCTATCCGCTTCATCCAAACGGTAATCGGCCCCGAGTGTCAATTGATGATCGTCCGACAATTGGATCGCATTCAACCAACTGGCATTCCAGCGCGTGCTGTCGAAACGGCTGAAAAACGTGCCGTCCGGACTGAAATTGTCGGCGTCGTCTCGGCTTTGCCCTAACCGTAAGGTCGAGCGCCAATTGTCGATGACATCGATGGCGCCGCTCAGGCCGATGACCTGATTGACGAATTCCATTCTATTCGGCGTGCCGTCGAAGTCGTTGCGACCTTCCGAGCGCATGTAGGTGGCTTCCATCTCGGCATTGTTATCGAAGCGGTGGCCCAAGCGCGCATTGAGTCCGGTATTGTAGAAACCGTCTTTATCGGGCTCATCCACCCCGAAAAAACCGGTAGTCGGTTGCCGTGCGTCGAAGCCTTGCGAATTGAAATGCGACGCGCCGAGGGTATACCAACTATTTTGATAACGCCCGCTGATCGTGCCCGAAGCCTTCGCGGTATTAAACGAGCCGCCGCCGGCATCGATCGTGATCGTCGGTTTTTCTTTTTGTGCGCCTTTGCGGGTAAAAATTTGAATGACGCCGCCCAAGGCTTCGGCGCCCCAAAGACTGGATTGCGGACCGCGAATGATCTCGACGCGTTCGATTTGATCGATCGGCAGCAGTTCGAACGGCGAAGTACCGGAGGTGACAGAACCGAAGCGGATGCCGTCGACCAAGACCAAGACATGGCCGGAATTGGTGCCGCGTATGAAGACGCTGGAGTTTTTTCCGTATCCGCCTTGTTGTGTGATATCGAGTCCGGTCGAACCTCGGAGCAATTCCGGCAAGGTGTTGACCTGAAGGCGTTCGATGTCTTCCCGCGTATAGACGGTGCTGGCGGTTGCCAGATGTTCTTTGGGGCTGTCCGACCGAGTTGCCGTGATCAGCATTTCGGGTAAATGTAACGGTGTTTCGTCCGGGGCCGAGTCGGCCAAGGCCGGAAGATGGAAGCCGGTGAATAACAGTGGGCTTAAAAAGAATGTTCGCATGATGTCCTCTGCGCCGCCCGCGCATGAAAGGTTGTAGTATTACAACGCAAGGGCGCGCGGCGAAAAGGCAGAGTATGGCTCGACCGTTTCGTTAACAGCCCTCCGCTGTGTCGAATCGCTATCGGGCCGGTCTCCGGGCTTATAAGTGGCCATAGGCCTGAATCATCGCCTTCCCATGTCATTGCACACAGTGGCAAATTGATGATTCTTTACTTATCTACCGTTGCGGGGGCAGCGCCGGCTTTGGCTTGATGACCTGACCGGCTTCCCGTTTAACCCCGCCCTAGAATCGACAGGTCGATTCTAGGGCGGGGCACCTGAAAGCAAGGAGGGCATTATAGGGATTTACCTGCTGAATGCAAGTGGAAGAAAAATAGAGAGGATTCAATCGAAAAAAGCATTTTTGGGGCGGACTTGGGCGGGACGGAGTTTGCAACTCCGTCCCTAACCGTTTCGACTGTGGCCGAAGCAAATCAAAACGTTTGGGCCGGGTTACATAACCCGCCCCGAGCGAGGCATGCGGAACCATTTAGGGAAGTTATTCCTAGCCAGGCCCTTATTTCATCTGCAATTTCAAGCCGGCGCTGCAAAAAAAGACTCGATCGCAATGCCGCCCCATCAATTGCGCGGCCTTGCCCGATAAATCGATGAATTGCCGGGCCAAGCGATTGTCGGGAATGACGCCGAGGCCTACCTCGTTATGAATCAAGATCAATTCGACGGGAAGCTGCAACACGGCGTCCAATTCCTGCAGAATGTCGGATTCGGGAATTTGATGATACAAGGCATTGTTCAACCACATCGACACGCACTCGACCAATACCGGGCGGTCTAAGTCTTGCAATGTGGCGAGCAGTTTGACCGGTTCCTCGATCGTGATAAATGAATCCTGTCGGCGCTGCTGGTGAACGGCCACTCGGGCCTTCATTTCGTCATCGAAAAATTCGGTCGTCGCCAGATAATAGGGTTTTTCATTCCCGCATCGCTGTAAAACATAGTCTTCCGCCAAGCGCGATTTACCGCTCTTGACGCCCCCGATGAATAAGGTCTTCATGATGGCTCCTGTAAGGCTTCTAGGATTAACGATAAATCCAAATTGGCCGCGACCCGGTCTGCGAAACCCTGAATTTGAGCATCTCGGTAGCCGGCGTAGGCATAACCCCGATAATCGGGAGTCAGGGCTTTGAAATAATCGGTTCGAAATGCGTCGTTGTCGAAAATACCGTGTACATGCGTGCCGGCGACCGCGCCTTGCCGATAAAAAAGCGGGTATTGAGCCATGCGGCCGCAATGAATTTCATAGCCATTCAACGCCGGATAGTCGAACAGGTCATAGCTTCCTCGCCGGACGATCTTGGGGAGTTGGTAAAGCACCTCGTCATCAATAAAACCGAATCCGGATTCGCTGCCGGGCCGGTCGTGTTCGATGGCTTCCGGGTCATGCAACGTTCGGCACAGCATCTGGTAACCGCCGCAAATACCGAACACCGCTTTGTCGAAACGCTCGATTTCGTCGAACAAGCCTTGTTGCTTCAGCCATCTCAAATCGCGCAGCACGGTTTTACTGCCCGGCAACAGCACCATGTCGAAACCGCTCAAGGGGCGGTAGGCTTGAATCAATTCGACATGCAGCTCTTCATCCGCCATCAATACGTCCAGATCGTTATAATTGCTCAAGCCGGGGTAGGCGATCGCGGCAATGCGAATCTTGACGCCGTTCAAGCGTTGCCGGTAATTATTGAGCGATTGCGAATCTTCCATGTCGATATTGAGCGGTTCGAACGGCAACACGCCGAGCACCGGCACGCCGAAGCGCTCTTTGATGATGGTTTCGCCTTCATCGAAAAAACGCCGATCGCCCCGGAATTTATTGATAACGACGCCGATCAAATTTTTGCGCATGACAGGATGCATCAATTCCAGCGTGCCGTAAATCGACGCGAAGACGCCGCCGCGTTCGATGT
The DNA here is from genome assembly GCF_005931095.1 of Methylotuvimicrobium buryatense. Lineage (GTDB taxonomy): Bacteria > Pseudomonadota > Gammaproteobacteria > Methylococcales > Methylomonadaceae > Methylotuvimicrobium > Methylotuvimicrobium buryatense. The sequence continues at coordinate 1,130,882 of NZ_CP035467.1, forward strand.
CGGCGACCAGAATATTTTTGGTGCGAAAGGTATTGGCGACAAAGCTGTTCGATAAGTCTTTATGCAGTAGATTGAGTTCGACCGGAGAGCCGGCGCCTTCGGCGATGACCAAGTCATGAGACTGCCGGAGCGTCGTAAAGGCTTGTTCGACCTGTAATTTAAGGTCGCCTATCGAATCGTAATAGTCCGCAATCGATTGATTTCGATCAACCAAGCCGTTGACGATCACTTGCACCGAACCGTTGCCGTGCGATTTCAGCAGCACCGGATTGAACAAGTGATTCGGTTCGACCCGCGCAGCCTCGGCTTGCAGGCATTGCGCGCGGGAAATTTCGCGGCCGTCCGGGGTCACCGCCGAATTATTCGAGACGTTTTGCGCCTTAAACGGTGCAACGCTTAGCCCCCGGTCCGCAAAAATCCGGCACAAGGCCATCGCTATCGTGGTTTTGCCGGCGTCCGAGCTGGTGCCGAAGATCGCTAAAGGTTTCATAGATTGAGATAGTGAATGTAGGTGTATTGATGGCTGTATTGAAATTTATGCAAAGAGCCATGATCGACGCGAAATTGAAAGGCGGCGGCGGGCGACAGCTTCAAGATATGGGTCAGCAGGGCGCGAATTACGCCGGCATGGGTCACGACGACGGCTTGCGAAAGCTCGGTCTTGATGAGTTCCTGCCAAAAACTGCCGGCACGGCGGCATAAATCGGTAAAACTTTCGCCGTTCGGCGGCGGGACGTCGACGAAATGCCGGGTCCAGAGATTTAACGCTTCGGCGTCGATGTCATCGAAAAACATGCCTTCCCAATCGCCGAAATCCAGCTCCAAGAGCCGTTCGTCGGTGACAACCTCATCGGATAGGGAATCAGCCAAACGTTTGCAACGGCTGAGTGCGCTGCTATAAAACCGGCAGTCTTCGGCTAGTTCAGGCAATTTTTGCCGTAGGGCTTCCATCTCCCGGGCAAAGCTGTCCGCCAAAGCAATATCGGATCGTCCGTAACATAAGCCTTTAGCGGCTGCGGTTTGGGTGTGGCGAATCAAATAAATGTCCATAGCGCGCTGAGGAAGAGATAAAAAACGACTTCGGCGACTTGCTGGCCGGCCCCCAAACAATCTCCGGTATAGCCGCCGATATGACGATGAAAATAGCGGCCGAGTCCTAGTGTAATAAGCATCATCGGAATCAGTGCCGACAAGACCAGTGGCGGCAGCAAGGCAAAAGGCAGCAACGCCGGAATGCCTGCCAAGAGTAAAGTTTTCGCATCGGGCTTGAATACCGCGCCGGACGACTTGCTAGGCTGCGTGCGAGCGTAGTCGTAGCGGTACATCAAATACAACGGAAACCAACGGCTGATACTGTGCCCTGCCAGCAAGGCAAACGGCGGCAGATGCGCCGGTAAACCGGTCAAAAGCCTGAATTTCAACAGCAGCAGCAATAACAAGCCGAGCGCGCCATAGGCGCCGATCTGCGAGTCTTTCATGATGTCCAGAATGCGCTGTTTATCGTAGCCGCCGCCGAAACCGTCGCAGACATCGGCAAAACCGTCTTCGTGAAAAGCCCCGGTAAGCAAAATGCCGGCGATTAAGGCGATAACGACCGCAATGTCTTGCGGCCAGATTTGCAAAGCGACCCAGAACACCGATGCCGAAATACCTCCGACCAACCAACCGATCAACGGTAGATAAGCACAAGCAAAGGGCAAGCGTCGATAATCGAGCGTGGCCGGGCAGGGCAGTCGGGTATAAAAGCCGACGGCCAGAAGGAAATCGTGTAATGAAGGCATGGAAAGTTTTGCTTGAATTAGGCGGGATATGTTCTTGGCATGTCTAATTCTACTTTGTCTTGCGACAACTTATAAAATCGATCGCTTGAGAACATGACAAACCGGGCGGCTGATTATGGACACGAGCAGCACGGTGTAAGCCTTGCGGCGTATGGCAAATGCCGGAAAAAGGGAGGTGGTTGAATTATAAAATAAACCCGATACCCTTTTTTTGCAGTTTTGTTTCGACCTGTCTAGATAGAGCTAAGGAATATGCACAATATAACGTCTACAAGCAATAGGCTTTGCGGCGGTTCGGTGGCACGCTTGACAGGACGCCGAAAATACAACCACGTTGACGGCCTTGGTATGTGCTGCTAGATACCTGTACAATTTAACGTACATGATAATTTTAGAGAGGCCCCGATGGACGCCATAAGCTACACCACTGCACGAGCTAACCTAGCGAAAACTATGGAAAAGGTTTGTAATGACCACGATCCCGTGATTATTACCCGAAAGAGAGAAGCGCCTGTAGTCATGATTTCTTTAGAAGACTTTCAGTCCATGGAAGAAACAGCATACCAGCTTCGATCCCCTGCAAATGCTCGCCACCTACTAGAGTCGATTGCAGAACTTGAGGCTGGGAACGGTACCGAGCACGAGTGGATAGAATGAATCTGACTTTTTCCAGCGTATCTTGGGAAAACTACTTGTACCGGCAAAAAACCGATAAGGCCATGCTTAAACGAATAAATTCTTTGCTTAAGGCTATTCAGCGCGAACCTTTTGAAGGTATCGGTAAACCTGAGCCGTTGAAGCACGGTTTGTCCGGCTATTGGTCTCGACGCATTAACGATGAACACCGGCTTGTCTATAAAGTTGTTGAAGACCATATTTTTATCGCTCAGCTTCGCTATCACTACGAGTATTGAGCGCAAACGACCAAGTGTAACCGGCCCACCAAAGCGTAGCGAAAGGCGCGCGCTTTTATTCTTAGATGGCTTTTCGATCAAAAGGGAGTAGTTAATTGTATCGGCTACTCACTTAACGCGGGACAGTTTAAGGTTAATCCTTAGTGCTTTTGTCCCGCCTTAAGTGGGAAGCCATTGTATCCAATATGATATGGCGACTCATTTATTGATTGGTATTCAATATAATTATTGTTCGCTAGCAGAGAGGAAATTGTTTGCTCGCTCACATCAAAGTGTTCTGCCGCATCCTCAATGGCCTCATTGGAAAAATCGCTCTCTAAAAAATTAATCAGGCCATTAATTGGACACAAAAACTCGGCGGCAAAAGCCCTTTGATACTTTTGTCTGGAAGTGCTTAAGTCCGTATTAGTCAGCCATTGATTGCTGCCGGTTTGAATAAAATCACCAACATAGCGTGATAACTCAAACCGCTTGCTAATGGGGTGCTTCTTGCGAGGTACGAATTTAATGGTCTGATCGTCGGTTGGTATTCCTACTGAAACACTGGATCTACCCATAGGCCCCCACTTGTCTATTGCCGATGAAGCAATTCCCAATAACTCAAAGAGAGTTTTCGTATCAATTGGATTGTTTGTGTTTCCGATTTCACTTCTTAATTTTTGCGCATTATCTACCGCCACTCTCCAAGGCGCTGAATCCGCGCAAGTACTATTTGCTATTTGTTTTGTAGAGAATGTAGGTTTTCCGTATACCCCTGGAGCACTAATAAATTTCTCAATAGGTTTCAATAGTTCTTCTTGCCCCATTTTTCCGTAGACTGGGGCTAACTCCAATAATGTACCCTCTCCATACTCACTATAAAGCTTGATTGCATATTCCATTGCATCGGGCGAACATTCATCCGGGTCAAACCCCATAAGAGCCTCCAGTTTACGGTAAATTCTGCTATCTTCGATTTGCTCTTCTTCTTTTACTATAGAAAATAATGCTGAAAGATCACTAGCCCCCAACCCAAAGGCTTCTAATCTATTTTCGACCGTGGAGATAAAGTCAAAAAGTGCTTGTCGAAACTCGGTAATACTAATAGATACAGGAAGATTTAACCCATTAATATATCTAACAGACTGCTGACAATTTACCTCTGAAGGAGATGACCAAACTTGCACATTTAGGCTGTCACTTGCAAATAGTATTTTTGGCCAAACAAACCCATGATTTGCCGCCCCTAATTCGTGCGCCATTCGCCAGCTAACATCAGGCTTATTAGGCGCCGGTAATGGCTCGTAAAGCAGTCTCCACCAATTCTGTAGCATCCAAAAAGCTAGTGGGTAGGACGATACAATCACATGATTTTGTATGGATTGAGAAAAAATATTCTCGTTTCTTGTGAGATTGTAATCTCCAACATGAATTTCCAACTGAGCCAATGTGTTTGCTAGCTCAGGTGTTCCGGAGCCGACACTAGACCAGCTTTGTCGAAAATCAATCTTTTTTATCACGAATTTTCCACTCTTTAATGACTTCATGGGAGAACGGATCGGATTCCGGCATTGGATAACCATGATACATCCCAGTATCAGGATTCTCTAATTGAGCTTCCAAAGGGGTTCCGTCACGAGTAACTGCCCATATATTCTGGGGCCACTTTCCTTTCATTTGTTCGCTAATCATACCTTTACGTAATCCGGCCTTTATGTGGGCAATAGCAGCCTTTTTAGTAAAGATTTCGACTGTATCACAAAGTGATTTTGCAGTCCTTGGCGATGATGGTGGTGTTAATTCGAAATCGCCGGGATTTTTCTTATGCTCAGGATTGCCTCCGTATTTCACGTTCTTTACCAAAACATCTGACACGCTATTTTCCGAGAAAGCTTGAATCTTCCTTTTCGTATTGAAGCGGCCTTGTCTTCTCTGCATTTTTGTGTCGACCTGTCTAGTTTGGGGCTAACGTCACGGCACACTGGTTGCAATGGAGCGCAGCGGAATTGCAACCCATGTGCAACGAATAAGGTTAGGCATGAGTGCGTATCATGCTAACCAAATAGTATTTGGTCTACTGCCATCTGTATTAACCAAGTTCATGTGCGTTAGTAGTGGCAGGAGATAGTTAATTATCATAACGTTTGTTCCATTAGCGTTGCGTGCGGTGACGCAAAGTGGGCCTGCGAGATTAATGTCTTTGTTTGATCCAATCGGGCACCGATTTTGTTCCGTATGCTGATTGGGCAATAGGTATCTAAGAGTTTCGACGAATGCTTGTCGATTGATAGTAATTGGCGTGCCTCCTCCGACAGTTGTGATCTCAACGTCGGCATTACTGACAGATGTGACAGAAAACGGTGATCCTGAAGCGGTATCCGAGGTTGATAAATTCAACCCTATGAAAATCATATTCCAGCGAGAGTCCAGAGCGGCATTAATTAATTGATTCATGAATTTTACCAAATTGCCTAACTATAATTAGACATCCTAAATGACGCAAAATATTGCGTCATAGAGCTGCCTATTTCATTTTTGAAAATTAAAATCATATAGTTTACAGTGATTTGCAAAAAACAACCTTTCCAAATAAAAATTTAAAAATACGTCAGTGCTGAATTCGGAGAATTCAACGACAGTATTGGATTAAGTACGTGTTAAAATTCGTTTGAAGGACTGTAGCAATCGTACCGAACAAACTTAAACTGACTGGATTAAACGCTATATTCTGCATTTTTGCAAACGCTATCCGCTTGACTTGGGCGCTAGCGAACCGATGCCGCAAGTAGCCAGGATGACGTAACGAGGAATCGGGGGTTTTCGACGCAAGGGGGGTATCATAAGCGCCAACTTAGTGTCTACTCTATGGTGTATTTGTGGCTTTATTCGTCATATCGGAATGGATTGCTGATGTCCGGGTTACATTGGTGTGAAAGAAAGCATTGCCATCGCTGGCTCTGGATTCCGCCAATCCCTGGCGGAATGACGCGTTTTTCCTTAAGTTGGCGCCTATGGAGGCAGAATAAGGGTTTTCCCGTATTCCGCTTACGCTGCATACGGGCTACATTTTTCGGGTATTAATGCGCTAGTGTGAAAAATGCATCATATTGAATTATAAAACATTTTTTCTTATTCCGGCCAAAACTCGGAATCCATAACCTGTTCAATGTCCCACGGACAGGACTCGGGGAAGCAATCGAGTCCTGTTTCCTTTACCGCAAGACTGACGGCATCGGACCACACCCATTCCCGCCAATCGGGTTGAGTCAAATCGGTTTTAAGACTGGGGGTTTCTTTCAAGCATCCTGCAATCCCTCGACGTTGCTCCTTGATTGCGCGCTGCCAGCTTTTACTGCGAAAGCACGCCTGATATTGCCATTTCAGTAGATGGGCCAGCAAAACAGCCATTCTACTTCTCAATTCTCTTCGTTCGCTTTTGCCCACCGCTGAAAATCTTGGAGTGTGCCACAGGCACACAAACTGACGCTATACGGAAATAGCGATCAGATGTGTATAAGCTCATTGGAAGATGATGGTAGGTCCATCAAAGTCTGTTGTCGGAAACCGGCTTTAAACCACCTCAAGCTGCTTGTATTAAGAGTGCAGGTAGTGAGCGTTGAGGAAAAGCTAATTCATAATTAGCAGGTAGGGTACAGAGAGACGAGTTAAACCGAACCTATGTTGACGCGTCGTTATTCAGAGACTCGACATCAAAACCTGGGGCGTCCAAGACTTCAGGGATGAGTCTGCAAGCGGATCCGAAGTCTGTGCAGATGGTGTCCGGCGTATAGTGGGCGTGACTCTGTACCGGGCTTTCAATGGGAACTGTAGGAACCAGTCATCATGATGTTAAGGGAGAAATGCAAATCACTAAATTGATAAGTATGAGAGTACCGATGCGTGATACTGGGGCGGAGTTGCTCGTAGTAGTGTTGAAGCGTTTGTAATGAACGAGGAGCGAAGGGGCAACATCAGGCAGCCTTTATTGCTATCACAACTGTTGAAAGGCAGGAGGATGATATGAGCGAGGCAAAGCCATTTGTCATTTCGAAATGGCAAGTGATGCGTGCATTTGAATTGGTGAAAGCCAATGCGGGTGCTGCAGGTGTTGATAGGCAATCGTTGGCAGATTTTGAAAGAAATCTGAAAGACAATCTTTACAAGTTATGGAATCGGCTGTCGTCCGGCAGTTACTTCCCGCCGCCTGTCAAAGCGGTAGCCATACCGAAGAAAGCAGGTGGCGAACGGATTTTGGGTATACCCACCGTGAGTGATCGTATTGCTCAGATGGTCGTCAAACTGGAATTTGAACCCCAGGTTGAGCCGCACTTTTTGCCTGACTCGTATGGCTACAGGCCGAATAAGTCAGCACTCGATGCGGTGGGTGTCACGCGAGAACGTTGTTGGCGCTATGACTGGGTACTTGAGTTTGATATTAAGGGATTATTCGACAATATACCGCATGATCTATTGCTTAAAGCGGTCTATAAGCATACCGATACGGCTTGGGTGAGATTGTATATCGAGCGCTGGTTGACGGTGCCGATGCAGATGCCCAATGGGGAATTGAGTAGCCGGGGAAAAGCACGCCACAAGGTGGAGTTGTCAGTCCGGTGCTCAGTAATCTGTTTCTGCACTATGTCTTCGACAAATGGTTGCAAAAGCACTACTCGGATACACCCTGGTGTCGTTATGCCGATGATGGTCTGGTGCACTGCCGGAGTGAGGCAGAAGCCAAGCACATGCTGGAAGCACTGAAACAACGCTTTCAGTCCTGTGGGCTTGAACTTCATCCGGTGAAAACCAAGATTGTTTACTGTAAAGATGGAAGTCGCAAAGGGCGCTATAAGCATACCTCCTTTGATTTTCTGGGGTATACGTTCAGACGGCGACTGTGTAGGAATCGCAAAAGAAACAGTGTGTTTGTAAACTTTACGCCGGCGGTGAGTAAAGCGGCGCTGAAGTCAATGCGAGGAAAGGTCAGAAAGTTACGAGTCAGAACGCGTACCGAGTTGAGCTTAGGGCAAATAGCACAATGGTTGAATCCCATCATTAGGGGATGGATAGGCTATTATGGTTGTTATACCCGATCTGCGTTATATGGTATGTGTCGTCACGTCAACATGACTCTGGTGAGGTGGGTAAGACGAAAGTTCAAGCCGCTACGCCAGCATAAAATAAAGGCAATGCTGTTTCTGGAGAAGATTGCAGATCAACATCCAAACTTGTTTGCCCATTGGCGGGCGGGAATGATAGGTGCGTTTGCCTGATGGGAGCGGTATGAATCGAGAGGTTCACGTACCGTTCTGCGAGAGTCTGTGGGGGAAGTGCCTGCGGTCTACTCAACAACGGAGCGTTAGCGAAGTGAAGATTTTTAGTCCCCGATAGCCGTAGCGCCGGGAGTTTTGCCGGAGTCTGCGCGAATAGCGCAGGCGGAGGCAAAATACAAGGCATCGCGACACGGCGTAAAGCCATTTGTGGGAGTGCTACGGAACCGCATCGAGTATACGATGATGTGGCGTAGTGGCACGGACGCAGGGCGAATCGGGGCCGCCGAAGGCAATAATCGCCAAGTCATTTTTCGCTGCTGAAATCGGACGGACCCCATTTCAGCTTTCGCGAAAAATCTTGGCGCGCTTGGTCTTCAATCTCATCCGCAATATGTTCAAGGTCGAGCATGTTGAATTGGCCCGCACGGAGAAGCGCGGCCTGCTCGTTCGCCCATGCAACAATGTCAGATTCGTATCTATGCATCGAAAAGCCCTCAAAATGTCTCAATAGGGTTTTAAACCGTGAAAGAGTAACACCGCATCCCATCAAAAACAAACCCCGGCAATTTCAACCGGCATCCACCCCCGCTTCGGCAAAGCTGGCCATTTCGTTCAGCATCGCAACCGCCGAGGCTATCAAGGGATAGGCCAGTGCTGCGCCCGAGCCTTCGCCGAGGCGTAATTCAAGATCGAGCAAGGCTTGTGCGCCGAAGTGATCGAGTAGCGCGCGATGTCCTTGTTCGTCCGAGACATGGCTAAACACGCAATAATCCAAAACCTCGGGATGGCACTTCGCCGCAACCAACAATGCGCTGCCGGCGATAAAGCCGTCGACGACGATCAGCATGCCCAGTTCGGCGGCTTTCAAATAAGCGCCGGTCATCATCGCGATTTCAAAGCCGCCGAAGATGCTCAATGCCGCCAATGGATCGCGTTGGCCGGGGTGCCGTGCCAAGGCTTGATTCAATAGCGACAATTTATGGCTCAGTTGCGCATCGCTTAGTCCGGTGCCGCGTCCGACGCATTGCGCCAGCGGTATACCGGTCAAGCAATGCATCAACAGCGAGGCGGAAGAGGTATTGCCGATGCCCATTTCGCCGAAGCCGATACAATTGCATCCTGCCCGGTGGCGTTCCTGTACGATATCGGCGCCGGCTTGCATGGCTTGGGCGCATTCGCTTTCGGTCATTGCCGGCGCATCTAAAAAATTACGCGTGCCTTTGCCGATTTTAGCTTCGATCAATTTAGGGTGCCGGTTTAGATCGGCATTGACGCCGGCATCGACGATCCACAGGTCGAGGCCGTTGTGCTTGGCAATAACGCTGATGGCGGCCCCGCCCGCCAAAAAATTGGCGACCATTTGCGCGGTGACGCTTTGCGGATAGGCGCTGACGCCGGACGCGGCAATGCCGTGATCGCCGGCAAAAATCACGATAGCCGGGTTTGTCAGCGTCGGCGATAACGTGTTTTGTATTAGCCCGATGCGCAGCGCCAGTGCTTCCAATCGGCCCAGCGAACCCAAAGGCTTGGTCTTTTGGTCGATTTTGTCTTGTAGCGCGGCGGTAAGGGTGTGGTCTAGCGGATTGATCAAAAAGTGAGTTTGCATGGGTTGTTCCAGGCGTTTTCAAATAAACAATCGTTCAATTCCAAGCGCGATGCCCACCGTTCTTGTTGCAAGAGCGGCTCGTCATAAAAGCGCTCGACATGGCCCAGACATAAAATCGCGAACGGTTGGCTGTCGTCGGGCATCGCCAATAATCGTTTCAGCGCTTCCGGCTCGAACATCGAAACCCAGCCCAAACCCAGACCTTCGGCCCGGGCGGCCAGCCACATATTCTGGATCGCGCAGGATAACGAGGCCAGATCCATTTCCGGCAGGGTGCGCCGGCCGAAGATATGCTCGTCTCGGCGGTCGCTTAATGAGGCGATGATGATTTCGGCGCATTCCATGATGCCTTCGACCTTGATGCGCATGAATTCGTCTTCGCGCTCCTGTAAGGCGCGGGCGGTTTGCAGGCGTTCCTGCTCGACATGGCCGTGTATGGCTTGGCGTAAATCCGGACGGGTGATGCGGATGAAACGCCAGGGCTGCATGAAGCCGACGCTTGGGGCGTGGTGCGCCGCCGCGATGATGCGTGCTAATCTGTCGGGTTCGACCGGGTCGGGCAAAAAATGCCGCATATCGCGGCGCTCGTAGATAGCGCGGTAAATGGCGGCGCGTTCGGCGTCGGAATAGCGATGATCAGGCATGGGCGGCGTGTCGGTGTTGTACGAGCAGATCTTTAAAAACGAACGGGTCTTTGGGTTGGCTCAGGGCGGCTGGGCGATTGCTGTAATGGTGCACGAGGCGCGATAGCCAAAAACGTAGCGAGGCTGCTCTGAGCATGCGGTTGCAATGCTGATGTTCGATTGCCGATAAGGGTCTTAGGGTTTCATAGCCCGAAAGCAGTGCGGTTAATTTTTGCGTGTTGAAAATACCGTAGTCTCGGCACCAGTCGTTCGCGCAGACGGCGATGTCGCGTAGCCAGTGGTCGCTGCAGGCACTGTAGAAATCGAGTATGCCGCTGATTTGTCCGTCGGCGAATAAGGCATTATCCCGGAATAAGTCGCCGTGAATCACGCCGCCGGGCAGGGCTTGTTGTTCGTGCTCAGACTGAAATTGCAGTTCGCTGAGAATCAATTCGCGGTCGCCGGCGGACAGTTGATTCTCGACTTGCTCGAACAAGGCTTTGATCGACAAAACGTCATGATGGCTTGCGATCGGAAAGGTACAATCCCGCGTGTCGAGATGCAGCCTGGCCAACTGCGTGCCGATTTGCCGGCATTGATCTAGCGTAGGCGAAACGATGGATCGGCCGGCCAAACGTTTACAGACCAGTGTCGGTTTGCCGTTGAGGTTGAGCAATAGCCGGTTTTGTTTGTCGGCCTGCGGATTCGGATACAGCGGGTTGCGAGTCCCTAAGCGTTGCATCAGTCCGATCACCGGGGTCAGTTCCTCGCCATTCTGTGCCTCGAACAAGGTCAAGACATAGTCGCCTTGCGTGGTCGCGACCGCATAATGGCTGTTCGCGATGCCGTCGGGAATACCGGCATAATCGACTACCTGGCCGAGATCGTAAGCACCGAAAAAGGCGTCCAGTTGTTCGGGTGTGACTGAGGTATAAACGGACATTGCTTGATCAAGACAGCAAGAAACCAACGGCCAATAGGCCGAGGATCGTAAAATCAATGGGTGTTTTCATGGACAAGGCTTTCGATAGCGTGGTTTTAGTGACCGGCACGATGGCATCGCCCAGAGCCGGTTTGGTTTTCAGCCGGCCATGGTACATCGCATCGCCGCCCAATGCCACGCCCAAGGCGCCCGCCATCGCGGCGATCGGCCGGCCGGCATTGGGGCTTTCCAGTTTATCGGCGTCCCGCCATAAGCATTGCCAAGCCCGTTTTTTATCGGACGACACTAAAATGATCAACAAGGCCGTCAAACGGGCCGGGATGAAGTTGGCGAGATCGTCGAGTTTGGCGGCGACTCGGCCGAAATGAAGATAGCGGTCGGTTTTATAGGCGATCATCGAATCCAAGGTATTGACGGCTTTGTAAACGGCCAAGCCCGGTAGGCCGAATAAGACCAAATAAAACAGAGGCGCGATGACGCCGTCGCTGAGGTTTTCGGCCCAAGTTTCAATCGCCGCCTTATAGACCTCGCTATCGCTCATCGTTTCGGTATCGCGGCTCACCAGGTAACGCAAGGCTTGTCGGGGTTGTTCGGCGGTCAATAGTTCCGCGACGCTGGCATGGAGCATTTGCATCGCAAGCCCCATCGATGCGATGACGGCTAAAACGGGTAGGGCGAGCCAATACGGTAATTGTTGGCAGGCGTAAACGATCGAGAGGGCGATGATTAAAGTTATCGTTAACAGGCTGGCGACCAATGTCGCGCCTGATCGAATATTGTCGCGATAATAACGCCGCTCATACCCTTCGATAAAGCAGCCCATCAGCACGACCGGGTGGGTCGTGCGGAATTCGCCGAAACGCAGGTCGATCAAATAGGCCAGCGCTGCCAATTCAAACATGTTGCAAACATTCGGCAAGCCGGGCGATCGATTCGGCATCCTTAACCGCGAAGCGCACATACCGCTTATCCAGGCCTTCAAAATTGTCGCACACGCGAATCAAGATTCGCGCCTTTTCCAGGTGACGTTGCAAGGCATGGCCGTCGATTTTCGCCAAACGGACGAGGATAAAATTGGCTTGGCTCGGATATACCCGGTCGAACAGTTTGGAATCCTCCAGCATTTGCCTCAATGATTCGCGAAGCTGTGTTGTTTGCCGGCGCGTGTTATTGGCGAAGGTATCGTTAGAAAGGGCTTGCTGCATGTAAGCGATATCGAAGCTCGACAGTTTCCACGCCGGCTCGAGTTGTTTCAGTTTTGTGATTGCCGTTTTCTCGGCGGCGACGAAACCGATGCGGACGCCGGCGCTGCCGTAAAACTTGCTCAAGGACTTGATCAGGTAAAGGTTCGGGATTTGGCCTATCCTGTCGGCGATACTGGTCGTGGCGGCGGCAGGGCAGAAGTCCAGAAAAGATTCGTCGATCAGGATCGTGCATCGAGCGGCCTGCCATTGGGCCAGTAGCTTGTGCAGGTCGTAAAGCGCGCCGTCGGGCGTGGCCGGATTGACGAAAATGACGGTGCTGTGCGGCGGAATTTCCGTTTGTTCAAAATGGTCGAAACGGTCGATGCAACGGATGCGGCAATCTAATTGTTGCGCGATGCGTCCATATTCGACGTACATCGGCGTATAAAGTACGACCTCTTCGGGATGGAGTCGGCGCAATAACGCAAAAATCGCGGCACTCGCGCCGTTGAAGGGTTCCAGGTCGGTGTCGTTCGGCAACGGGTAGCGATAGCGAAGCGCTTCTTTTAAGGCACTGTAATCGGGATCGGCATAAGGCGACGGGTCGAATTGCAACGTGCGCCAGTCGATGGCCTGGACGGGATTGATGTTGGCTGAAAAGTCCAAGACCTGATCCGGTCGACAGCCGATGCGTTCGGCAAAACTATAAATATTACCGCCGTGTTTCATTCAGCAATGCGTATCGTGCGAAGTCAAAAGCCGATTATTTTAAACCAAACGGGGCGTCGGGGGTGAGAATATCGGCGCAGAGGGGCCAAGCCGTAACCGGACATGCAACAGACTCAAACGGGCGTTCGTAATCCCGTGAATGAAACTATTCAGCCTCCGGTAATTATCGTTCCCACGCTCTGCGTCACTGCCATAAAGTTAGCCTTCTTCCCCCCTTTGAAAAAGGGGTATTGAGGGGGGGGTTATTAGAAAAATCTGCCCCAACCCCTCTTTTTCAATATAAGTATCTACACATCTTTATTATTCAAAATCAATCTGTTATTAAGTTTCTTCTGGTTTTTTATGAAGATAGGGACTAAAAATTGATGTTTTTAGTCTACTTTTTTATCCTAGATTACAGAAAAATTAACTTAACTAATTGTTTTGTAAAGCTGAAAACTTGTGTAGATACCTATGCTTTTTCAAAGAGGGGAGTGAAACGCTAGAACTCTTAACTTAACCTGATTAGCAAGATGCTTCAGCTTGCTGAAGCCAAATGTCCGAGCAGGGGCCAGTCGCAGTCGCAAAAACAAAATATGCTGTTACCCAAGCTCCAGCTCTCATTGTTATACATAAGTCAAAAATTTCTCTTTTGCAATTTTAGCCAATGAGACCTCGATGCCATTTATTGCCACCCAACGAAACCGGCTTCGAAATCGCGATCATGGGATCGCTCTCACAGAGCGTTCATCGCCGCTCCTGTGGGAGTGACGCCTTCGTCAAACTCTGTTCAGCAAGTGTGCCGGCACGTATGTATACTCATTGGAGGTCAAAATTCGGCGCCGGGGTGCCCGTCAAAGGACGCCGTGAATACGTCCATGTAGGCGCTATGCCAGCTCCATGCTGGCAAAGCCTTTGCCGAGCACCCCGTCGCCGAATTTTGATCTACGACGGGTATATCTGTTAGCTGTGGCTGCTTCATAGGGATTTCACTTTCGTCGGTAAAAATACTCTATGTTGTGGCCACACTTTTTTTTCAACTGCAAATTAACGCTTTATGCTTTAAGTTGGCGTCTATGCTGCGCATACCTTGGCGATTGATTGGGCGCTCCCGACCACGCCGACCAAAGTCAGCAATACGACATCCATGAGTTGGTAAGCGGCATTATCGCCACGCACATGCGGTACGGTCTGTTTGACCAGATCTTCAAAACCGATACGCTTGAGAAATTTGATTACCGGAATTAAGCCGGCCTGACTGGTTAAACCGGTTGCTGTTGCTGACAGATGAACTTTGCCGGTTGGCTGGAGGTAAGATTTTTTGAGGTTGGCGTGAGGCGTGTGCGGTCATTAAAATCATTATATAAATGATATGTATAGCCTATTTATATTTTCCCAGTGCTTATGTGCAGGATTTAGGTTCAAAAAAGGGCTTCAATAAAGCCCTTTTGATCATTAAAAAATCTAAAATAAGTTCAGTTTTGCATTTTTTCTAAGGACACCGAACTAGATGAAATGATCGACCTAGCCGGTGTACTTTAACGATTAATTACATTCGGCGGATTCCGCAACCGTAATGTTTTCCGTCAATATTGTTGTTTGATTGCTTGCATCCCTGATCGTAACAGTAATATTGTAAGAACCAACTTCTTCATAGTAGAAATCCTCAACGTTGTAATTCGTAACTCCGGAATTGAGAGTAACTGGTCCTGTAATTTCGCCATCGCCCCAATCTACGGTAATAGTATAGGGTTGAGATCCTCCTTGTATATTCGACAATAGCAATACGGTTGGGTCGTTTAGAGCAACATCATCGATTTCCAAAGTGGCGCTGATATTACCGCTTGCTTGAGGATTGACTGTCACGTTAACCGTTGCGGACGATGATCCGGCGCTATTCGTTGTCGTGAGTCTAAAAGTCAAAACGGTCGGTGTGGCGACGGTCGGTGCGGTAAATCCGGCTGAAGCACTGCTTGGGTTGGACAGAGTCACTGACGGTCCGGTAGTTTGTTCCCATGCGTAACTGTCGATGGTTCCGGTACTGCCTGCACCGTTAAGCGTTACGGACGCTCCCGATGTGACCGTTTGTGCGCTGCCGGCATTAGCTACTGGAGCTACTAAAATAGGATTGACTGTAACATTAACAGTCGATTGTGACGAGCCAGCGCTATTGGTCGTTGTGAGTGTAAAGGTCAAAAGGGTTGGCTCAATAACGGACGGCGCGGTAAATCCGGCTGAAGCACTGTTCGGGTTGGACAGAGTCACTGAAGGTCCGGCAGTTTGTTCCCATGCGTAACTGTCGATGGTTCCAGTGCTTCCAGTGCCGTTAAGCGTTACGGACGCTCCCGATGTGACCGTTTGTGCGCTGCCGGCGTTTGCTACCGGTGCAGTAGCTGCGGGGGTGATCGTGACGTTGACAGTCGCTTGCGACGGGCCGGCGCTATTGGCTGCAGTGAGTCTAAAGGTCAAAACAGTCTGTGTGGCGACGGTCGGCGCGGTAAATCCGGCTGAAGCGCTGTTCGGGTTGGACAGTGTTACTGAAGGTCCGGCAGTTTGTTCCCATGCGTAACTGTCGATTGTTCCAGTGCTTCCAGCGCCGTTAAGCGTTACGGACGCTCCCGATGTAACCGTTTGTGCGCTTCCGGCATTGGCGACTGGAGGCGCGAGACCTTCGGCTACGGTTATAGAGACGGTGGTTCTGTCTATAGCTCTATCGTTATCCCGAACGAACAGTTCGAAATCCAATGTTACCGGAGAGGCTCGGTCGGGACTGGTAAATTCAAATGAAGCGCGCTCGGCTCTAGGGTTTGTCAATCTAACTCTGGCGCCTCTCGGCAATTGGTTTCTTGGGGTCAAGGATCTCCAACGATATTGAATGATTTGTCCGTCATCGGTACTGCCGGAAGCATCGAGATCAATACCTGATGAAGCTGCCTCCCAACTTACCGTGCGATTCGGACCGGCATTTGCAACAGGTGGGTTATTGACCGGCAGAACCCTGACGGGTACGCGTCTACTTGCAGTTGCTAGTCTGTCATCGCCATTATCGGCTTCCAATTCAAAGCGTAATCTGACAGGTCTGGTACGGCTATTGGTTTTTTCAATAGTCGGCGCAGTGAATGTGGCGATAGGAGCATTGGGATTGTTAATGACGACATCGGGTCCTTGAACTTGTCGCCACGTGTAAGTCAACGCTTTACCATCGACATCAAAAGTATTGCTAGCATTCAAAGTGACAAGGTTACCTTCTTCAACCGGTGCAATCTTGTCGATTATGACTCTGGGTCTTGCTGCTTCCGCAACCGGGGAGAGAGACAATGAACTGAGTGCAATCATTAAGCCAATCAATAACTGCGATTTAGGGTTGTATTTGAAAAATGAGGCTCCGCCTCGGTTTTCCGAATGTGGCTTATTGATTACCGGTTCTAATGAACACGATGATACGTCTAATATGGTCATAAAACATTCCTTAAAACTGTAGTTAAAATTGGAAATAAGTAGTGATTTTGCTTTGTGAAGAGTGAAAGTGTTGAGAGCAGGCGTCGAACCGGACCAATTTAAAAACGATAGATATCGTCGACTTAAAGAGAATGGCATCGCGACCGCTCAGACTTAGTTTTATTGTGGAATCAGCAGGTCACCCTAAAATTCAGATGTTTCACTGGAATTATGGCAGCGCAATATGACAGCTCAGTGAAGGAATCGTGACATTAATATGACAAAATGAGCTGTTGCCCGGCTGGAGGTCGTATCAGACATCTTCATCGCCAAAACCGATGATATCGACACTGATGATTCCCTGCGCTCCAGCTTTGTCCATTTGTTCTTTGGCTGATTTGGCAACATCCGCGCTATCGTCTATGGCTTGCGCTATGCTAGCCGCCACATTACTGACATTACCGAGGCCTGCGGCCAAACTTCCTGTCGAAGCAGTCGGTACACCGACCGATACTCCGCCGACATCGATATTGTCGGATCCAACGATGGCTGTCGCACCCACGGTGACGTCTTTACCTCCAACCCCTGCTTCCGAAGCATCGATAATGCCTTGAAGCGCAAACAATAAGGCATCGCCTTGACTGCCGTCAGGCGCCATGTTTGCTCTGATACCGCTGCCAGCCACGGCAGGCGGTAATTCGATGATTATGTTGCCTTCACTGTCGAATCGAATGATCGGAGCTGGGGCCGCCAAGGCTG
The DNA here is from genome assembly GCF_005931095.1 of Methylotuvimicrobium buryatense. Classification (GTDB taxonomy): domain Bacteria; phylum Pseudomonadota; class Gammaproteobacteria; order Methylococcales; family Methylomonadaceae; genus Methylotuvimicrobium; species Methylotuvimicrobium buryatense. Next base: position 1,148,087 of record NZ_CP035467.1, read on the forward strand.
TTTTTGCTCCCCTACCGGCATCGATGTTCCCGTCCGTCGAACCGATCAAGATATCGCCGCCGCCGAGCGTCATGACTCGGGTCGTATTCACTTGAAAATCGTCTCGGACAATCGAATGCACGGCACCTTTTTTGATGGCTACGACACCCAGTTGCGATGCATCTTTGGCGCCACTGGAATTAACCGCCAAACCGGCATTGATGCCGCCATTGGGCGTCAATAAATTGATGTCGCCGCCATCGGTGCTGTGTATTTTGCTGAAAAACATCGAAATATCGCCGGTTTGGGTTTTGTTTCTGTCTTTAGAAAATGCATCTTCCAGGATACTGCTGGCCGAAGCTCCTTCTCTGAAAACAGTGCCATTGGCGGGATCGATCGTATAATCTTGGCGACCGGCCAAAACGGTGGTTCCCGGAAATAGCGTTTCGATGGCAGCTAGAAGTTCAAACTGCGCTCTATCCATTTCTAGTTTGAAATTGAACCGGGCTTGGGTATCGCTAGCGCTATCGAAACTGTTTTTAGCAATCGAAAAACGATTACCGTAATCTTTCATAAGTCCGTTGAAGGTTTCGATCAAGTCCGCTAAATAAGGCGCGTTGAAATGCGACCGTTCAACAGCCGGCAAGCTTGCAAAGGCTGCTCGCGCTAGATCCACTGTTAAATCGTCATTGCCGGTGATTCTTCGCATATAGTCGGCAACCGCAAGCTCGTAACTTTCGTAAAGGCTTTCACCATTGCTTAGGTAGCTTTTCATAAAATCCGGTGCCGCGAATTGGGTTTGCGCTAATCCTGCAATCACATTAATTGCAGCACCGTCCTCCGCTAATGCCGTGTTGACTTGATTGCCCGTAGTCGTGATACCTTCGGAAGAACCCAAGTCGACATGTCGTCCGGCCATTAATGTCAAACGGCCCGGACCCGAAACCTCCATACGTTGAACAACATTAACCAATGCTCCGGTAGCGGGATTTCGAACGATGTCGAATTTGAAATCGCGGCCGGCCGATACGATCGATTCGGCATCTTTGATATTATGCTGAAATTGCAAGCTGACATTACGAATATCCCGGCCGGCCGACACTTGTGTCGGTTTCGCCATAATGAACTGGAAAGGGTCCTTGCCCAGGATATCGCCAACGTCTGTGCTGATCAGAGCCGGTATAGGATCATTAATATGATTTGGAATCGAAGCATAGATTTTGTCCGGCTCGCTACTGATACCGGACAGCACCAATCTCAGCCTGGCGTCGTTATAGTTGGCAGCAGGATTCAATACCGTCGGCAATAAATTCGGATTGGTGTCCGACATGGTCACATTTACGGCATTGCCATTGCTGGCGGTTATAATATTATTCGCGGCAAAAAGCTCAAATTGACCGATTTTGCTCGGATACATGATCAAGCCATTTTTGAATATGATGTCGTTTGATAAAGCGTAGGCCTTCAATGTTCCGGGGGCCACCGATAGAGCGTCTCTGGCTGCACCGTCGAAGCTGATCAGAGCGCCGCGTTGGAAATTCATTAAATCGACTACCCCGGAAACATCGTTACCGAGGCTGATGTTTCCGGTAAGCGAAGTCAGATTGACCGCACTGTTCTCACCGTATCTAAAGAAGATCGATAGTAAATCCGGGCGTTTATTGGCCGGTTGCGACAAAATCATCGGGTCGATAATGGCTTGTAGGGCGATATCTTTGCCGGCAGTAATGTGATATTGCGCATTGCCCAAGGCCAATATCGGATTCATTTCCGCAATACTGACGGTCTTGAACGAGCCGGCATTGAGCGAGCCGGCAACATTAAATGTCGCCGTACCGTTATCGACGTAATAGATGCCGCCTTTTAGGTCACCTCCGGCGTAGATGTTTAGGTTTCCGCCGCCATTGATCTCGACTTCATTGGTCAAGTAATTTTGATTATTAAAGTCGTTCGGATCGACTCTTTGTCCGACTTGCTTACCGGTGGTTGGAATGACCACGGAGAGATCGCTGACCGTCCCGCTGGCTGTGATAGTGATATTGCCGCCACCCAGGGCGCCGACATTTTGCCGGTAATCCGGCACGATGCCTGAACCGGTTCGCGTACCGATCGCGATACCCCAGGCGGTCGGCCTTTCCCCTGTGTGAGTTTCGTTTCGAGACCAATTGCCGGTTCGGAGCAACCAATCCGTGACGATTTGGTTGGTCACCGCGCCGCGAACGTCGCGTCCGGCATTAAAACGGATATCGCCGCCGTCTTTAGGGTATTCGACGTAAAAGCTGGACGCTACGCGAATTAGCGGAAAACCGAAGCGATCCTCATCGTCCGGCCTTCCTGCCGTGTACACGACCGATTTATCGTTGCCGTAGACAATGTCGCGTCCTGCGCTGAAATCGATGGACCCGGTGCCTGTGCGAATCTTCACATCGTTGAAGAGGCGCATATCGCCGAAATTCAGATTGTCCGCGGCCACTACCATTTTCGTATCTGAAGAATTCAGGTCCGCGCCGGCAACGAAGTTGTAACTCCATGAACGCCCGGGTTGCAACATATCGATCACAGGCCTCGAGAAGGTAGGCGTCACCTGAAGTACGCCATTTTTGAAAGCGTCGCTTACGCCGTTTTGGAGCAACAAATCTCCACCTGCTCGCAGGGTCAAATAGCCGGGTGTTTGTTCGGATCCATAACGCCAATCGACTAAATCCCAGTTGGCGGCCAAGGTGAGATTGCCTTCCGATTTGACCTCTATTCCGGGAGCTAATTCGAATCCCGGTCCGAATGCCGTTGTCGAAACGCTATTCATGTACGAAGCGGTATCGTTTCTAATGCTATTGATTGCTGCAGCGTCCAGTCTGTTGAGGTTGTACTGTGCGACTGCTTCGATGACGACGTTAGAATCGCCGAGAATGGTGCCGGGGGCAATCGGGGCGACATTGACCTGTCCTGCCAGGCGTTCGGCACGAATATGCACATCGCCTTCACGGCCGCCATTGGCCGAGACATCGATCGAAGCGCCATTCTGAATGCTGATACCGCCTCCGTTAGTCGAGCTGAGCCTGACCTTGCCGCCATCGCCTGATGCTTCGGTGGCGTTTGCATGCAATCGTGCACTTCCGGACAAGGTTAGTCTGCTATGAGCATTAAGTTCAATGCTACCGCCATGTTGGCCGCTGGCATCGAGCGTGCCTGCAATCGTCAATGCGCCTTTGTCGACGGTTAATTTGATATCGTTCGCGCTTATCGAATCCTCTTCATCAATGACTAAGTTGCCATTTCTCAGTCGTAAATCTATTGCTCTGCTAAAACCGGAATCCACCAAGCTCTGATTCATCAAGCCGAACGGGTTGCCGCCCATGCTGCCGAGGTCGAGCCGAACCGACCCCCCCTCGGCCTGATTACCTCCCTTCGCGTTGATCGTGCCATTCAAATTGACCAATCCCGTGGTTGCGGAAAGTGCAAGCGATCCTGCCGACATTTGTGGGCTGATAGCATTCAACAATAGTTGACTACCGGCTTCGGTGTTAATGTTCTGCCGCGCGGTCAAATCGATACGTCCGGCTGATATCGGAGCCGATTCGCTTAAACCGGCTCTTACCATTCTTCCGGACACATCAATGATGGCATTCTCTTTGAGGACAATATCGCCTGTTTTGGCATTCGCTTTTACGATACCGCTGTTGAATTGTAATGGCGTATCGATGACGACATGGCCTGCATTTAAATTGAGCCGTGCCGCAATACCCGGTTGCGAATCTACAGAGCCGGGTTGGTTGTGATTGAGCGCTAAGCGATAAGTGTCGGCATCGATCTTGGTTTCGGAACCTGAAGTACCGGTAATAAAGCCTGCTGTGATCGTCGTGTCGGCCAGAGTGTTGAGTGTGTTTACACTAGAACCGATTAACGACTCGGCTAGATTCAAATTGATATCATTGAATCCTGACAAGGTAAAGTCGCCTCCAGCCAATACTAGATTGTTGGCAGCGATCGACAAGGAGCCCGTCCCGTTGCCTTTTTCGGTTTGTGCAGACGTGGATGTATTGGTCAACGTGACGGTATCGGCAGAAAGACCGGCAGATTTGCCGGAATTGTCGAAACCGGCAATACCTTTTGTAGCGATCGTCAAAAGATTGAATTCGATCGGCATTAGTTCGAGCTCGTCGTTTCTGAGCGCTAAACCCGAAGCATCGGTGCGGTAAACGCCGCCATAAATGTTCAAGTTGCTGCGGCTGGTCAGCACCAATTGTTCGACCTTCAATTGACTCAACTGCCGGTTATCCAGCGAAAGCCCGGGGAGATTTTCGTTTACTTCACCGATATTGATGGCTTCAGCGGCAATGTTCAACGATTTGCCGGCATCCAACACGCCATTCATTTGTAGATTCCGGGTCGAATCCAAGAGTATCGAACCGCTCGGAGCCAAGGTTTGAGCATTGTCGCTGATCAACAGATCTCCTTTCAGACCTTGGGTGCCCGTTCTGACGATTTGCGCTTGCGCATCGCCGGAAACGCGTAACAGGGCACCGTCTCCCGTGGTTGTTAAAATCTGTCCGGGTGCCGAACTGTCTTTGCCGCCTGTTGCCACGATTTGAGCACCGGCTTGGAGTTCGATCGTGTCCGTGGCGCCCATAATGATTTCGGAACCTTCGAGGCGGGTTCCTTCGGCGATTTCGACAGTTTTGGACTTGACGTCGAGTTTGATCGCACCGGTCTCACTGTCGATTGTTCTGATACCGCCTAAAAATAAGCTGCCTACGGTAAAGGTATCGAGATCGCTTACACTCAGTTCTACGCGGCCTGCAGCGCCCGTCTTGTCGTTGACCACGGCGATGTTGTCGGCAATGACATCGACCAAACCTGCTAGCCCGCCGTTTCTGGCGTTGGCGAGAACGGAAGGCAATTCTAATTGTGATTTTGCGTTGAACAGCAGCGATCCCGCATCTTCAGGTAAGCGAGGAATCGGCGATTCTTTCCGCTGTGCTTGCTCGACAAAAAACTGACTAGCCGCGGATAGGTCCAATTGCGAACGAGTTAAGGCAATTTTGCCAGGCTCGACGGCAAATCCGGACCAGCTCTGGTCCTTGATGTTGGTGCCGCTGATCGCTCTAAATCCGGCCACAACCGGGGCGCCGTCTAAATTGACCGAACGGCTGCCTTGCGCCATGTTGTCGCTGCCTTGCTGTGGCGTTATCAAATAAGACCCGGGAAGCAATGCATAGCGCGCAGGTAATAGCGTGTAATAACCGGCTTTTAAACCACTCCCTTCACCCAAATAAATGCTGTCGCCGATCGACAAACCCGAACCGGGAAATTCCAGCGGGTCGAACGGTGCGTAACCGGAATGGTTGGGCAAGACGGCAAACGAATTACCGGTAGCCAAGACATCGATGGAACCGCCGATACCGGGGATGAATTCGTAGGCCAGTAAATCGCCGCCTCCGGAAATATCGATAACGGCGCCTTCGTCATGTTGAATTCGGTCCGCATTGACGGTTATTTTTTTGGTCGGCGCCTGCACGATCAAATTTTGGTTGCCAATCGGATATAACCATTCCAAACCGGCTTCTGTGACACCGAACGGAATGATTTGATCTTCGGCGGATACCGAACTCAAACTATTCGCGCCGAAATGAATCGTTTGAGATGCATCGAAGGTCAATTCGCCGAAAGGTACTTTAATAGCGCCGTCATGCTGAATGTTCGGAGCTGTGACCGTCAATTTTGCATAGGCGGATAAGATTGGACGGGATTGCCCCCCGCTGCTGAACGCGATGCTTCCGTTTGGATCGCCTTTTACCGTCAATCTGTAATCACTGAGCGTTGTCGGATAGACTTGATCGGCCTTAAGGTTCAACGCCGAATACGTCGAAAATTCACCCAGATAGTCGCGTTGCGTAAACAATGTGCGAATGCCGCGTAAGCGAATATCGCTATCCGCGTTCAGATCGACTTGCTTGAATCCTGCGGTAAAAACACCTCCAAATAATTCGATTAGGTCGGCATTGACCTGAAGATGGCCGTCTCCACTCGTTGGGTTGCCGGTCGCACGTCGGGTTCGGCTCGAGCCTAGAGACGCATGCGCCGCATTGAAAACGACCGTGCCAGTATCGTTTTCCGATAGTCTTTGCCAAGCCATTTTTGGGCTGTCGAAGTTTACGGCATGTTGTAAATCCAAATGGATATCACCCTGAAAGCGAATTTCGCCGTCCGCTTGCACGTTCAAATTTGCAAAACCGGAATCAGACACTTGTTGGGCCGCTATAAAGCCTTGTCTTTGCAGTCCGGTTGGAAGCGCATCGCCGTATTGGCTGAAGGAGGCATCAAAAAATTCATTCTTAGTTTGGGAGAAATTGAGAATGCCCGGTTTTATCGGAAAGTTAGGAATCACTCCTTCTTCAACGGGGATTTCTCTGAGGGTGTCGTCTAGACGGACCGTTAAAGTACCGCCGGACGTGCCGGGCGCTTTACCGCCTTTGGCCAGCATGCCGCCTTCGATGAAAATGGCTTCGGCGCTGCTGATGGTAATAGTTCCTCCGTGCGATCCAACTTTTTCCGTACTGAAGGTAATATTTTCCGCGCCGGGCAATAGGCGAGGGCGGTTTAGCAAGGCTTCCGTTCCCGATACATCGATCTGCGAACCTCTGTTGGAGGCTATGTAACCGCGGGCGGCGGTTAAATTAACGTTTCCTCCATTGTGGACGATGCCCGTTTTGAGCCCGAACGCATCGGTCAACGTCATCGCGATACCGGAAACATCGATTCGCGCATTGTCGCCGAGCCAAAGTCCCTGGCGGGGTTGATACAATGGGTCCAGCGTCGGTAAGCCTTGCGGCGGAATGATGCTCAAGGCTACGTTACCGCCGTTTGCTTTGATCGATCCATCGAAAAATAAAGACGAATCGGAGACTAACGAGACGTTGCTCAAGGCATCGGCAGTGATCTTGACGTTCTTATTAACGATTAAATGGCTATTAGGGTTCGGATTGATGCTGTGAACCGATTGCAAAGTTAAATTGTTCGGTAGGCGGTCGATCGCAGGGAGCTTGCCCAATCGAGATATTCCGGCAATGCTATTCGAGCTGCTACGATTAACGGCATTGCCATTCAATAAACGATTAGTTTGTTGCAGTTTTATTTTAACGCCTTCATCAACGACCAAGCCGTTAATATTAGCGGTCAGAATATAATCGGAAAAACCGCTTTTTCCGAAAATGTCGGCTTCGAGTTGTAAAGGACGCAGTCCTTCCAATTCTTCTTCGCGTCTGCGTAGAATCACAATCGCATTGGCTTCGAGTTCAAGCGTGCCGCCTTGACGAAGAGCATAGGCGCTGAGCGTGCCGTCCAATGTTATGTTGGAACCTGTCGTTTCCGCCACGGCATGAAGATGGATACCTCCGGCTTTACCGCCTTGAACGTTACCGTCTGTTTGCAACCAAGCCCCTCCGCCGACGTCGATGCGGCTGCCTTTCAGAATATTAATATCCCCATTGGCGCGGGCAATAAAGCTACCTCCATCCAAAGTAATCTTATTGTTATCCAATAGATCGAACGGTGTTGTTATATCGTTGACCCAACCACCTTGAAGATCGATCCTTGCATTGCTGCCGAGTGAAATCGCACCGGATAGTCTGCCTTGGGTTCGGGCATTCAAATCAGTGGCAAGATTTACCTGAGCGCCAGCGCCTTTGATTTCACCGCCGATAGTGATAGCCCCGCCTTGTAAATTCAATTGAGCGCCATCGGCTAATTTAAGTCTACTACCGTCGGAAACAGTCACGGTACCGTGCGCCAAAACTGACAAGTCCATGATGCCGCTTTGTGACAGCGGTTGAGTACGCAGCACCAAAGGGGTGAATTGACTATCGTTTGAGGAAGGGAACGGCTGGTTTAAGTCGACATTAACCGTCGAATTTGTCAAGACATTGGCGAATACTACTGCTTGATCGACTTCCGAAGCGGAGCGCATGTCGATCGTCAACGTGCCGCCCTTGGGGCGTTCCGCCAAGGTGCGTTGTAATCGGCCGCTGACGGTTGTGCCGTTTAACTGACCCTCCAGGATGACATTGGGACTGGCAATGGTCAGACTGCCTGCATCATGGCCGTCGGTATAGCCGGCTTCTTTGCGTGCCAAGGCAAACGGACCTTCGGTAATCCAGACTTGCTCAACGCCCCATTTTTTATGGTTTTTGACAACTTTTCCGTAAATGCCGTCGTAGCGCAATGACGGATGCGCTTCGCTGATATCGAACACGCGGCCATTCGATATTAATTTCGAAGTGCGGATATAGCCGTCTAAAAATTTTACCGCGCCGCCGGAAAAATCGAGTATGGCATTGTCTTTAACAATGGTATCGCCTTCTGAGCTAAGGTTGATTTCACCGCCTTTAGCCAATCGTTCACCCAAAGGACGCTCGATAGCATCGATAGCGGGTTGAATGTTGGCCAACGGCGTACCGGCTCGAATATCGACAAAAATGGTTTCACCAAATAGCACTCCATTTCGCTGTAGCGGTGCATCACTCAGTTGGTTCAAACGTAATTCGACTGCGACGACATTGCTCTCCATCGGTTTGACAGTAGATTTTACGCCGGAAACATCGATTTTAGCGCCGGAGTCGATCAAGATACGGCTGTCATTTCGGTTGGCCGAGGCTTGCAGAGGGTTTGACGGGTTTTGGGTTGCTACGACATTGATTTTTCCGCCCGGCAAGTTGACTTGCGAACCGCTTTGAAAATGAACCTTGTGCGCCATGATGTCGATTTGCGAGAGCGGCTGAATCTGTTCGTCGATTGCAGTCAAACCGGTGTCCAATTCCGGCAAAATCTCGGCTTGGCTGTTTTCTCCAAGACGGACGGTGGCCGACGTTCCTAAATCGTCGCCAGTATCAGTAGCGCGTCTAGTTCTGCTGGCTTGCATGGCATAACCGTCAGGCGTTTGGAATGTCGTGGCTCCTTCTCTGGCGATTAGGCGAACCTTGCCATTGATGTTCATTGAGGTGCTAGCCGAGACTTTGCCTTTTTGATTGACGGCAAATCCCACTAAGCTGATCGTGCCGCGTTTAGAGGCGATGCTACCTAAATTGTTGATTTCGCCTCCGGTTTGTACTTCAACCAATAACCCCTCGTTGCCGGCCTCTTGTAAATAGACCCTATCGGTTGCGGCAGCCAACACGACTTGCCTGTCGTCGGCTTCGATATTACCCTCGTTAGTAATAGTCGGCGCAATGATCAAGATATTTTGGCCTTCGGTTGACTTGATTTGGGCGCCTTCATCGACGTTTATTGCAATTTTGATTTTGTTGCCATCTTCATCGAGTCTAAAACTACCGTCTTCGTTTTTTATATAAAAGTCTCCATTGCCATTGAAGGCTGCCGTTCCATTGTTGGCAAAAACCTTGGTGATACCTTGGTCGAAAACATCATCGGTTATCGCTAGCGTCGAGGCCACCAAACCTCTAACATCAACTTTCGAATTTTTACCGAATACAAATCCATTGCTATTAACCAAATAGACCTGACCGTTGGCTGTTAGTGTTCCCAGTATACGGCTAGGATCATTTTGAAAAATCCTGTTCAACGCAATGGAGTTCGCACCAGGTTGTTGAAAGTGTACGGAATGATCCTGGCCGATATTGAAACTTTGCCAGTTTAGTATTGCTCTATCGGTATGCTGATCGATGCGCATGTGGTTGCCGGTAATCGATGCAGAGGCATTACCCATGCTGGCCCAAACCGGGCTTGGGACCGGCAGGTTTCCTGCCGCATGCGTTGCCGCCAATGGATAAATTCCGATCCCGCCGAGCATCGCAATCCTGACGCAAGCAGCGATGGGACTTAGCGTGAAGCCAGTTGAGACACTCTGAGATTTTTTGCTGGTTTGTTGATTAGCCATGTTCATTACCTCTAAAATTCGGCAGCGACTCTAAAATGCAGCCGGGGGTCACCGCTTTCGATCGTGCCTTGCGAAATAAACGGAAATGCCACGTCCAGATTGGCAACCAAATATTTCCACGCCTGAAACCGAAGGCCGACGCCGCCGCTGGCCAAATTAATTTTGTTATCGATACCGGGCAGTGCGCTTTTTATCCAACCTCGTCCGGCATCTAAAAAGACTAGGCCCCGAAAGGTATTGACGGCTTCCCAGTCGCTGTCAAAAGGGAGCAATCTCGGCGAATATAATTCGATCGAACCTTGCACGCCGTCATCTGACAGTACTTGAGTTTCAAAGTAGCCACGAACACTGTCATCGCCGCCGATCGAGTATTGTTCGTTACTGATAATAGGCGAATCGGCGATTTGACCGGATATACGGCTGACAAAATCCATTCCCCAAGGCAGGTTGTACTTATAATCGATGCCGCCGTTGAGCATCAGGTAATTCGGTTTGGCCAGAAAGCGTTTGTCGGCAAACTCCTGCTCATCGTTACCGAGGCCGCGAATTGAAAAATTCACGCCTAAATTGAATGACAGCAGGGAGTTCTCATCGCTGACCGTACCGTTGTATTGAGCCATGAACGGTAAATAAGTGATCGGAGTTTTTAAGGTGTCGGCCCCGAGTAAATTGAGGTCTTCGGCAAAGGACTTGTAATCGACGCCAAGAGTAAAGCTGTGTGAATAATGATCTTTGCCGGTCAGCGGTAAAATCAATCGGGCGCCGTAAATATCGCCGGTGCCGATGACCGATAAGGCGCCGGCGCTGGCAATTTGCGAATCCGAGGACGAACTGACCGCATACAGAGCGAGTTTGGCATCGGTATCGAGCAAGGGCATGACATAAGTGCCGACGAAGACTTCGACTTCTTCCGGCTTTTCGGGCGAGGTCTGATACATGAATGAGGCGCTATGGAATTTTTGCCATAAATTATCGTAGCGTAACGATGCGATCGTCCTTAAGCGGCTAGTATTGGCGACATTTCTGCCGTTGACTTCGACTTTGCCGTGAATGGGCATGCTGTCTTTGACTTTTAAATCCACCTCAACCGTGCCGGGCGTTTCGCCGGCTCGTAATATCGGCACCACGCTTCGGTCTGACGATTCCTTACCTAGGTCAGCTAACTGCTGTTGCATGACTTGAATATTAGGCACTTTTCCTTCGGCTAATTCCGGAATTTTGGCTTTGATACGACCCAATGAGAAATAACGCGAATCGGTCACGCGTAAACGGGATACCTTGCCCTCGGTCACTTCCAAATACACCACGCCTCCGACGACGTCCTGCTCCGGAATGTCCACGGCGACTGTTTGGTATCCTTGACTGTGATAGATTTTTTCCAGTGAGGCGCGGGCTTGTTCCACGGTATCGATGCTCTTATCTTCGCCTAGAAAAGGGTAGACTCCCCGTTCGATGGTTTTACGGTCCAGCAACGTATTGCCTTTGACTCTAAGCTCCCATAGGTCGAAGTGATTTTCGTCTTCGGCAAGTGTTATTGAGCTTGTTAAGCACATAACCACGACAACTAACCAACGAATCGTCGAAAAAACCTTTTTAATCATAGAATTGTTAGCATGTTACAAACAGGACAGCCCCCGCAGGACGGAGGCTGTAAATAAAGGTGCATCCTTGCTCGGTCTATTGCAGACACGTATTCCAGAGGGGTGGTTAGGATTAGAGGATTACTTATAAAGGCTTGTCGGAATCGATTTTCAACAACACCGGGACATTACAGTTATCCAATAGACCGCCCGCGGCATGCGAATAACCTATGACCGGAGCGTTTTCATCGACAATGTGCGAGAAGGGGTGACCGTTACTGGCGACCGCCAAATAACCTGATTTTCCGAAAGTATAGCTGGATGTTTGATTGAGAACGCTGGCAACCGTTGTTGGGTTGGCGGCATCGACTACGATTTTTTCAATGATTGCCAACGTATCGCCGGATGGTGAACCTGCACCGGTTTTACGCCATTGGAAAGTCGGCTCCACCCAATCCATATAAGTGCCGTTGGCCGCATTTTTCAAAGTGGGCGCATAACCGTCGATTTTTATGAACTTATAGGCAAATGCGTTATTGGCATTTTTTTCCAAACTTTGTTGGCCGATTGCCCATGCGGTCACTGCTTGTCCATTGATGTTGCTGTTTAAACCGCTGGTATTGGTGCCTTTGCCGAAGTCATCCAAACATCTGTCCATATTGCCGGAACCGGAGTTTTCGAAAACGCGGGGACCCTCAAACGGATTATCATCGGAGATTACCGGATCCGAAACCATCGGCTCCATCGCGCAGCGCGTACATGGATGGTGCAGGAATTTCGCATATTGTTGGGCGCCGGTACCGGAACCGTCGACCCTTTTGCAGTAATGCATCAGATCACTCTGTGGTGGAGTGACGCCGGGATATTGGGTCAGTGGATGATCAACGCCGTCTTTCGTGACGATGAATTCATCCCAGCTTTTGATTTGGCCCGTGATCAATGAAGCGACTTGCTGTTTACTCAAAGAGGGCATACATTCTTCGGTATATTCACCCTTGGAACAGGAGCCGGGCAGTTCTCCCCGGTCTATCTGAACGGTTTGCAACGCATCATATAAACCATTGGTTACCGGCACACCAAAAATCAATGCAGCTACCGCTCTGACTTCCAGTGCTTGGATGCTACGCTGTGTCATCGGTTTGAAACCCTTAGGCGTATTCCGGCCTCGGAACATAAAAGGGTCTACATCGGAAATACCGATATTGGGATGTTTTGGCGTCAAATCGCCCGGGTTGTTGATGGTACATGTCCATTTTTTTCCGCCGGCAGTGTCTTCGGTACAGTTGTTGTTAAAGATATTCAACGCATCCAGTTGCGACTCTTCGGCTAACGGATTGACGCCTTGTGCCGAACCGCCCGCCGAGCGTTTGATGAACAGGACTTTTTTTGGCGCCGACAGTCCAGGGACATTAGCCGGGGTCAAGGTGCAAAAGAAGGCTCGGTAACCGGCACCATTATTGGGATCGGTGTAATAATCGGTGTCTTGGCAGATATTGTTGAACATACTAGTCATGGCATTGTCCATTGCGGTAGCGCCGGACATGAACAGCTCCAGGTCGGGCGTATCACTAGGTGTCCAGGCCTGTGCCGCGCCGGAAAACCCGGTTAAAGAAAGAGCCGCCAAAGCAGCCGTTAACGCATGTTTTTTCATGATTAAATTCTCGTAAGAGTTGATGGAAATGGTTGCAAATGTAAAAATTCACACACGCCTTTGAATATTTAAAAAGCTCTCTAAAAGACACTTTCAAACAAATTCTTTAAAGTAGCGGTGAGCTAATAAATTGCTTTGAATAAATGTCTTTACGGAACAGCTCCGTATCAAGCCATTCGACTTAGGAGAATTTTTTCACAGTAATGCGTCTACTGTTTTACAGTTGTGTTAAATATTGATGAAATGTATTACGTTTGCGATGATTTTTCGCGCCAGCCGTTACTATGAGTCATCTTTAATTCTTTTATCTGAGCTTGATAACTTTGCTTCGAGTTGTCTGTCACAATTTTTTTACACCTTATTAATAAGATCGGCGCATTTTTTGCCGAAATCAGATAGTCATACTGCTTCTACCGTCATAATCGTGTCATAAATCTCTGAAATAATTTTGCTTTAAGTTAAGCAATAAGAGAGCACCAATGAAACGATTTGGATTTTTGTTATTTTTTTTGATGCTGATGCCGCAAATGGCCTGCGCATGGTGGAACGCCGATTGGAGTTACAAGAAAAAAATAGATCTGGATCTCACGCAGGCGGGAGTTAGCGTTCCTGATGATGCCCTTGCACTGATTCGTTTACACACCGGCAACTTTTCATATTTCATGGATGTGGCGGATCTGGGAAAGGATATTCGCTTTATGGCGGGAGATGACAAAACGCCATTGAAGTTCTACATCGAAAAATTGGACCCAATCAATGAAATGGCATTGATTTGGGTCAAATTACCGAAGGATATTGCAACGGCCCCGGAACCAACTCTGTACATGTATTACAGCAATCCTCTGGCGCCTGACGGGCAGGATGCGGCCGGTGTTTTTCCTGTCGATCAAGTCTTGAGCCTGCCGTTTACCAAAGATGGCGTTGCCGACATGACCGCTTATGCGAATAATCCGTCCGAAGCGACTGCAGCGGCAGGGGAAGGCGGCTTGATTGGGCATGCAGGTGTTTTTGAAGGGGAGCAAATCGTTCGAATACCGGCTTCCGCGTCTTTACTGACAGCATCCGATCCCGGTTGGACTTTGTCTACGTGGTTAAAAATCGATCAACCGAATGAAGATGGTGTGGTCTTTCAAAGAGCCGGAGCAACAGGAAGCCTGACTTTTTCTGTTAGAGAACAAACGGCGAATTTAGAGCTTGCCGATGCTTCCGGTGAGGTGCAGACTTTTCCCGTTTCTACACCATTCACTCCGGGAAGTTGGCACCATTTCGCTGCAATCGTAACTGCCGATAGGGTAGTGATTTATTTGAACGGTGCTGAGGTCGGGTCATTTTCGATAATAGTTCCCGGCTTTGACGGCGATATTACCATTGGTGGCGATGCCTATGGCGCGCGCGGATTGGTCGGCGCGATCGATCAATTAAGTGTTTACAAGTCTCCGCGTTCGGCAGAAGCGATCAAATTCGATGCATTGATGCAAGGGCAGGCTTCGCCGTTATTGGTGTACGGCGAAGATTTATCGCCGGAATCGGAAGGCGGCGGTGGGTCGCATGTGATGTCGACGATGCAGCATGTATCGCTCGATGGGTGGATCATCATCGGAATATTGGCGGTGATGTTGGTTATCAGTTTTTTGGTGATGGCCGCGAAGGCGTTGGTATTGATCAAAAATCATAAAGAAAACAGAAACTTCGAAGACGAGTTCATGAAGTTGAAAACTGCCGAATTGGAAGCGCTGAACCACGAAGATACCGAGGACGACGAAGCGGTCAATGCCTCGCCATTGTTGGCTTCGTTGACCGGGGGGCATGAACGTTTTACCGGGTCTTCCGTTTACCGGTTGTATCATGTCGGTATAGAAGAACTGCACAATCGCCTTGCCAAGAGTGTCGGCGCCGATGTTGCCGAGGCGTTTGTCACCGATAAAGGCATGGATTCGATTCGAGCAGCGATGGAATCTTGTTTGATTCGAGAAACGCAAAAACTCAATAGTCTGATGGTGTTACTGACAATTTCTATTTCCGGAGGTCCGTTTTTAGGTCTGCTCGGTACCGTAATCGGGGTTATGGCGACCTTCGGCGAAATCGCCGCAAGCGGCGAGGTTAACGTCAATGCGATCGCACCCGGTATTGCAGCGGCATTGGCTACAACCGTTGCGGGTCTGGTTGTCGCGATTCCGTGTTTGTTCGGTTATAACTATTTGAATAGCCGTATTAAATTGATTTCCGCCGATATGTATATTTTTGTCGACGAGTTTACGGCCAAACTCTCCGAGCGTTACTCCGATTAATCAGCGGACCTCTTGAATTGCCAGGCAGCGAGTATCTTTAGTCTCGCTCTGACCAAATACGAACGAGTTATTTATTATGCGTTACAAAGAAGAACTGGAAAGTTACGACGATATCAATGTCACGTCCATGTTGGATTTGGCCTATGTGTTGTTAATCGTCTTCATTATCATGACCACGGCCGCCGTGCAAGGAATCACCGTCAATTTACCGAAAGCCAGTGATACACCGAGTTTGGCCAAGCCGAAAACCAAGGCAATCACGATCACGGCCGACGGTACGATTTTTCTCGATACCTATCCGGTAACGTTGGAGCAGTTGGAATCATTACTACAACAGTACCGTGCGGCTGATCCGGAATTGCCAGTGATCATCAAAGGCGATGCGACCGTGCAATATCAGAACGTTGTTGATGTATTGGCTTTAATGGGCCGCATCGATATTACGCAGATCGGTCTGGTGACGCAGAACCTAGTCAAATAACGCGGTTATGAGTAAACACAAAAGCTGGAAGGTGCATCTGCCGAAGATCATCGGCGGCGTGATTGGTTTGATTTTGGTGGCTCTGATAATTTACGGCATTAGCAATTTCAAGCAAGACAGCGACGAGCGTCCGCAAAAAAAAATCCAGCCGATTACCTTGTTGAAGCCGCCGCCGCCTCCTCCGCCCCCACCGAAAATTGAGAAGCCGCCCGAGCCGGAAAAGATCGAGGAAAAGATCCCGGAGCCTGATCCGGAGCCTGAAAATCTCCCGGATGTCGACGATGCGCCGCCTGCCGATAGTTTGGGACTTGATGCTGACGGCAGCGCCGGTTCCGACGGCTTTGGCTTGGCTGCACGGAAAGGCGGGCGCGGATTGTTGAGCGGCAATCCCAACGCTTGGTACGGCAATATTATCAGGAATCAAATGCAAGTGGTGATTTCCGAGGTCGACGATTTACGTAGAACGCGTTACACGGCGACGGTTCGTATCTGGGTCGATAAGCAAGGTAATGTGACTCGATTTGAATTGGTCCGGGGCAGTGACGATGCTCGGATCGACGAAAAGTTGCAAATGACGCTCTCCAAGTTGAAACGAATCAATAAAGCCCCGCCGGCCGGGATGAAACAGCCGATCAAATTTCGAATTACGAACCGCATTTAACTTCAGTTAATGGGAAAGACAATGTTACAGAAAAAGGCTGTCACGGCCTTAGTGTTGTTGAGCGTTTTAGGGCCGGTGCAGGCCGGTGAAAAAGAGGAATTGCTGAAACTGCGCAGCACGACCGAAAGCCTAATCAAGCAATTGGTCAAACAAGGCGTTTTGACCGAAGAAACCGCTGAAACGATGTTCAAGGAAGCCGAAGCCGAAGCTGGGAAGATCGCATCGCAAGCAAGGACCGCCGCGGCGCTAAGCAATGCGGCATCGGTTGGCGAACTCGCCGACGACGAAGTCCGGGTTTCCTATATTCCCGATTTTATCAAGGATCAAATTCGCGATGAGATCCGCGCGGAATTGCGCGAAGATGTTACCGGTGACGTAATCAGTAAGGCCAAGGAAGAAGGTTGGGGTTTGGCCGATGCCTTGCCGGAATGGACTCGAAAATTTAAGTTGTCGGGGGATTTGCGTTTGCGGTATGAGCCGGTTTTTTATGCCGATGAAAATGCCAGCGGCTTGAGTATTTTCCCTTTTTATCCGAATGGACAAGCAATCAATCAACTGGGCGGTGCCAGAAATGCGGGGTTGGACCTTATCGAAAATACTACGACGAACAATCAGCGCTTTCGGCAACGCTTTCGGTTGGGCATCGATGCCGATATCGCGGAAGGTTTAGAAGCCGGAATCCGTCTATCGACCGGTAATTTCAGAGATCCCGTTTCAACAAATCAAACCATGGGGCAAACAGGCGATCGTTATGACTTCAACATCGACCGGGCCTATCTTCAATACGACGATGTCGACAGTTTCGGTTTTAATTGGCTTTCTCTGATGGGCGGACGTATCAAAAATCCTTTTTTCGTTGGAGGGGGGGAGTTCACCAGTGGCTCCGAGTTGGTTTGGGATACCGATTTGTCATTCGAAGGTTTTGCGGCGACTTATCGATACAACTTAGGATTGTCTAATGGTTTAGGTGACGGCGCACGAGTACTCTATGCGACAGGTGGGGCTTTTCCGCTGCAGGAAGCTCCATTCAGTCATAACGATAAATGGCTGTTCGGCGGACAGGTTGGTTTGGACTGGGGATTTAAAAATAAAGACAATCTGAGAATGGCTTTGGCTTATTATGATTTTAAAAATATCACAGCCAGGCCGAATACATCAACCGCATCCGGTACCTGCGATGTCAATTCTCGTGAAAATACCGCTTCGATGCCGGAATTCATGCAAGGCGGTAATACGCTGGCAACAATCTGTCGTGACGGTGCATTTAATGATCCTTTACCCAGCGAATTTCCCGGTATGGTTGGTTTAGCGTCTGAGTTTAAAATTGTCAATTTTACCGCACGCTATGATATGGCCTTATTTGATCCGATTCACTTAACGTTATCCGGTGATTATGCAAAGAACATCGGCTTCGACAGCGAAAAAGTGGCAGCCGCGAGAGTATTAGGCGGCGCTTTGGGCAGCG
Organism: Methylotuvimicrobium buryatense; assembly: GCF_005931095.1. Taxonomy (GTDB): domain Bacteria; phylum Pseudomonadota; class Gammaproteobacteria; order Methylococcales; family Methylomonadaceae; genus Methylotuvimicrobium; species Methylotuvimicrobium buryatense. The sequence continues at coordinate 1,166,081 of NZ_CP035467.1, forward strand.
GGGCAGTGGACGAACAAACTACCGCTTGGCAATTACGTGCCGACTTGGGTTGGTTGAGAGTCGATAAAAAAGGCAATTGGAGTACTTTTGTCGCCTATAAACGGGTCGAACGCGATGCGGTAGTCGATGCCTTTTCGGATTCGGACTTTCACCTCGGCGGCACGAATGCTAAAGGCTGGATTCTCGGGGCTAACTATGCGCTGCTCAACAATGTTTGGTTAACTAGCCGCTGGCTAACCGCAGAAGCGATAACCGGGCCGCCTTATGGTATCGACGTTTTCCAAATCGATATCAACACCAAGTTTTAAGGTTGTGGTGAGCCGTGAAATCTATAGAAGAGGCGAGCCAATGTTTGTCCTGTCCGGACGGCCAATTGTGATCAATTTCCGAATATCATCAAATCTTATGATCAAGATCATTTCAAATTTTTTGGCCGTTTTGTTTGTTTCCTCATTGTTATCGAATGCCGTTTATGCTCAGGCAGCCAGGCGAGACGACGGCGGCAGCGCGCGTGTCATCAACAAGCTGCAGGCGATGGTCCGCGAAATGACCGCCGAGCGCGATGCCTTGAAAGCAGAAAACGATAAGCTGGCCGCCGAGATCGAAACGCTGAAAGAGCAGCATGAAGCGGCGGTTTCTCGTGAAGAAAAACTGGGCGGCGAGCTGGACACGCAAAAAAGTACCATTGAAGCGGTTCGCGGCCGGCTCGATCAAACTCATGGGAAATTGGTCGAAGTTGTCGAAAAATATAAGGTATTGAATCAGTCCAAAAACCAATTGAGCCTGGAGCATGCCGAGCTGCAAAAACTCCAAGAATTTACCGTTTCGGAACTGGATTCCTGCGAGAATAAAAATATCAAGATGTATCAAGCAACTCGAGACATGCTCAAAGATTATGGCGGGCAAAGTCTTTGGGCGCGACTAGTGCAGGCCGAGCCGGTTTTTCAATTCAAAAGCGTTGAACTCGAAAACATCATTCAGGAATACGAAGACAAATTGATCGAGCAACAATACAGGCGCAAGACCGAGCCTGAAGAAGTTTACGAAGAGACAGAAATCGTAGATGAAATGCAGGAATCCGCTCAAGATTCAAAACCTGAAGAAATTCAAGAGCCTGACGATATTCAAAGTCAAGAGGAAGGCAGCTAAAGAAGGAATAGCTAACGATAGCAATATCAAAATGTTACGGACGGGTTTGCAAAACCCGTCCTGCCGGGTGGCACTTGAGGTCTCTGATGTGGGAGCGATCCCCAGATCGCGATATCGAAGCCGCCAAAGGCGGGTCGCAATAAAAGTCATCGAAGTCTCATTGGCTAAGACAGCAGGGCATTTTGTACATAGAATACCTTTAGTGAAAGCGTTGTTCCGCTGTTTCCCAAGCTCCAGAGACTGTGAAAGTATTCCCTCATTCCCACGGTCCTCCGTCACTACCATTAAGTTAAGCCGCCAAAGAATAAGTAATGCTGGCATTTTCCGCATTCAGGCTCGAATGTGCTTCAAAAGCCCGCCATCCATGGCACTGGATTCCGCCAGTCCGTGGCGGAATGACGGGTTTCCCTTAACTTAATGACAGTGACGGTCCTCCGTGGGAATGCATACCGATCTTGTCTCGGCAACCAACGTATGGATTTTCAGGGAGGACCGTGGGAACCAGAAAACTCACTGTCATTATGTTAAGCCGTCATGTCGGCATGGATTGCCGACATCCAGACTACACGGATGTATTCAGTGCTTGCCATCCATGGCACTGGATTCCGCCACTCCTTGGCGGAATGACAGGGGTTTCGATATCTTAATGGCAGTGCAAGCTAGAGCTTGGGAAGGAGCAAAAACTTATACCAATTATCTCTCCAAACCGCTTCCGCACTAGGAGAATGCGGAGAAACTACAATCGGAAAATCCATCAGGAGTGCCCGAATTTCAGAACCAAAAAACTATTCATGAAGTCTTTTATACGAAAGTACCGTTCCATTCTTTTTATCATCCTTTCTTCCGCAGCCTTGACTGCCTGCGACGACACCGAACGTCAAATGAACGAATATCTCGAACAAGGTAAGCAATTATTTAAAGCGGGTGATTACGAGCAAGCCCTTGCCGCTTTCGAACAGGCGCTCGAATTCAAGCCGGATCAAGTTGAAGCCTTGTTCGAATCTGCCGAGACTTCGGTAAAGTTGGGCAATGTACAACAAGCCGCAGACCTTTACCGGCAGGTCGTCAATGCCGATCCGAAACATTTGAAGGCCCGCGTCAAACTCGGACAAATCTATCTGTTGGCAGGTCAAGTCCAAGATGCCGAGACATTGATGAAACAGGCGTTGGCTATCGATGCCGAGAGTCCCGATGCCTTGGTTTTGCAGGCTGGGATTTTGGCCGCGCAAAATAGTAGCGATGCCGCGATCGTTAAGGCGGAAGCCGCGCTCGCGAAAAGGCAGGGAGACGTTCCGGCTGTATTGCTGCTCGCGTCGCTCAAGGCCAAATCGGGCAAACTGGATCAAGCGATCGAGTTTGTACGCGGTTATGCCGATCAAAATTCCGACGATACTTCGTTACTCTTGATGCTGGTCAATCTATACGTCAAGACTCAAGCTTTCGACAAGGCCGAAAAAACATTCGAAGACATTATTAAAATCGAACCGAAACCCTTGTTGCACCGTAAGCGATTGGCTTTGTTTTTGATCGAGCACAATCAACTCGACAAGGCTGAAAGCGTACTGCGCGATGCCGTTATCGATTTGCCTGACAATCGGCAAGCGATTGTCAATCTGCTCGATTTCTTGACCGAAAAGCGGGGGCCGGAAATCGCCGAAGCCGAATTGATTCCGCTCTTGGAAGAATATCCCGACGACTTTGTGTTGAAGTTCGGCTTGGTTAATTTGTATCTGGCACAAAATCTGACCGATAAAGCCGAGCAAGCGTTATTGGAGATAGTCGAGGCCGACTCTTCCGGCGTTCAGGGCATCAATGCCGAAAATCGCTTGGCTAGGCTCTACGCCAATACCGGCCGAAACAGTCAAGCTGCCGAATTACTCGAATTCGTGTTGCACAAACAGCCCAAACAAAGCGATGCCTTGATTTTGCGCGGCGAGTTGGCGCTCGCCGAAAGCCGCTTGACCGACGCGATCCAAGACTTTCGTGAAGTGTTGGCGGACCGCTCGAACGATGTTGCCGTATTGAAATTGTTGAGCACCGCTCATCGGTTAAATCAAGATCCGGTGCCGGCGCTGGAAAATCTTGAAAAAATCGTGCAATTGCAGCCGGCCGACGAGAATGCGAGGCTTGAATTGGCCGAATTGTTGCTCACTACTGGTAATCCCGGCAAAGCCGTTCAGCAAATCGGCGCGCTGTTGCAAGCCGATCCCAATCATAAAAAAGGATTGGAAGCTTTGTTCAAGATTTATTTGTCTCAACGGCAATGGGAGCAAGCCCGTCGAGTATCGGACGCCGTGCAGCAAGCTTTTCCCGATGAAGCGACGGGGTACTATCTGGCCGGTTTGTCATACCAAGCCGAAGGTAATTCCGAAAAGGCGGTCGAGCGCTTTGCCGATGCGTTGGTCAATCAACCCGATGCAATCGAACCGTTGACGCAATTGGTCAATACCCAGCTGCAATTGAATAAGCCGGACCGCGCTTTGGCCAAGCTTCAAGAAGCCGTGAAGCGGCAACCCGAGCATTTTGTCGCTTACAATTTGATGGGCGGCGTGTTGGCCGCGGCGGGCAAAGCGAACGATGCGGTCGCCGCATTCAACAAGGCGATCGATATCAAGCCCGAGTGGGAAAGTCCGTACCGCAATTTGGCCGGTATTTATCTCAATCAAAACCATAAAACCAAAGCGGTCGAAGTTTTGATAAAAGGCATCGAAAAAACGGCATCGACGACGTTGACCGGCGATTTGGTTGCGCTTTATCACCGCGACGGAGCTCATGATAAAGCGCTTGCCTTGTTGGAGGAAAATTACCGTATGCAACCGACTTCGGCCGTTGCTTTGAATAATTGGGTCCGTTATTTGACCGAACTGGGCGGCGATAGCGCAACGTTGGATCGTGCCGCTAAATTGGCCGCGCCTTTGGCGAAAACGGGTCATCCCGATATGTTGTTTACGGTCGCCGTGTTGGCCTATAAGCAAGGCAGTTACGAACAAGCGAAAGAGTTGTTGTTGAAAGTCACTGCGCTAGCACCCGAGTCGGCGATCGCTCAATACCGGTTGGGTATGGTGTATTTCAAACAAGGCGATCACAAACGGGCGAAACAGCATCTCGAGCGGGCTGTCGGCAAAGATGAAAAATTCATCGGTATCGAAGAAGCCCAACAGATCTTGAAGATGCTCGAGGATGTTTGAATCTTTTTTGGTTGTGTAGTTTATTTAGCCTGGGCGGCTTCGATATCTTTTCTTTATAACTGTCCCTCCGGGCTTCGAAATCGCGACGAAGGCGTCGCTCCCAAAGCGCTTGGAAACCCTTTGTGGGAGCGACGCCTTCGTCGCGATGATCGGATCGGGTTGGTTTGGTTGCGAACTGGTCCGATAAGGGCTTCTGATGCGTCGATAATTCTTTGCCAACTGAATGGCAAAAAACATCATTTTTGTATTTCTGCTTCAAGCAGTTTTTGAATCCTGAATTCCAGTTCGGGATCATGTCCGAACAAGCATTCGGCCAACCTGCCTTCTTTGTCGATCAGGATGCTGGACGGCGTGCCTTGCAGATCGAAAAGCTCGAAGGTTTCGGCACGGTATTTAAGGCCTTCAAGATAAAAGGCTACATTTTGCCGGATTTGCTCGCGTTGCAGATCGCTTTGTTGCTCGAAATCGGGAATACGCGAATTTATGAACTCGGTAATTTCTTCGTCGGTGAAGTTTGCCCGGCGTTCGATCAAACGGTCCATCGCCAATGGAAATGGGACCCGATAGGACAGCTTGCCGTCATCCAACAAATCATGTTCGGCTAAGACGCGATAGGAATGCCCGATGACCTGTTGTTGATTAACCAAAAGCTTTAAGTTGTCCAGCGTGTTTTTATCGAAATCTTCGAAAGCCGTTGATATGCCGATGACCGTCAGGCCCTTATCGGAGTATTTTCGATGCATTTCTATTGCCTGGGGCAAGCCATAGAGGAAGCAGCCGGGACAATTGAGTTGAAAGACTTCGATCAGTACGACGCGCCCGTTTTGCTGTGTTAAATCAATGGGGTTTCCCTGTATCCAATCGGATACAGGCAAAAGTGGGACGGTTTGGCCTATTCGTATTTTATTCATCATAATTTACTCGAATATGTTGTTAGGGTTTCGGACTCGCAAAGTAAGATTTTTGGAGTAAGTGTTTCATTTCGACCATCATTGTCGAAAAAGGTTTTTCGCTCGTTCCCAAGCCGGAGTTTGAGATACAGCGAAGGAGCTTAGGAATATGCACAAAATAACTTATACAAGTAGTAGGCTTTGTGGCGGTTTGGTGACTCGCTTGACAGGACGCCGTGAATACGTCCCTGTAGGCTTGACGGTGGCTATCCCTGCCGCCGACACCTGTCAAGCGAGTCACCAAACCCCCTTCCGACAGTTGTCTAAGTTATTTCATGCTCGTTCCTTAATACTTACAAATCAATTTATTTTCCGAGTCTATAATGTCGGTTTTACGGGAATCACTCAGAATTTCTCAAAGTCAGTCATTTCAAGTCAGGAATAAGGCAATGAATCCACGTGTTAGAGCGTCGAATAAAGAAATATTCGGTTGGGCGATGTTCGATTTTGCAAATCAGGCTTATACCTTGCTGATTGTAACGGTCGTCTTCGGCGATTTATTTACGCGAGTGATCGTCGGCGATGCACCCGATTACCGGCTTGGTAATCTGCTTTGGAGTGTGTCTTTGGCGATCGGTTATTTGGGCGTCGTGATTTTTTCGCCCATAGCAGGCGCGGTTATGGATTACACAGCCAATAAGAAACGTTTTTTATTCGGTAGTTACTTATTGACTGTGTTCAGTACGGCAGCGCTTTATTTTGTCGAACCGGGTTTGGCGTGGTTGGGCGTATTATTGTTGATTATTTCCAATTTCGCATATTCAATCGGCGAAGCATTTATTGCGGCATTTTTGCCCGACCTCGGCCCGCCGGATGATTTGGGTAAAATTTCCGGTTTCGGTTGGGCGCTTGGTTATGTCGGCGGTATGGTTTCGGCGATTTTTGTGTTGTTGGTGCTGGGTGAAGTTAGCGCCGAAAATTTTGAAAGCATTCGTTGGGTGGGCCCTTGGGCGGCCGTATTTTTTTTGGTTGCGGCGATTCCGACTTTTTTATGGGTCAAGGAGCGTGGCGTGCCTTGTTCGTTACCGCCCGGAACGGGATATTTCCGTATTGGTATCGGCCGAGTTCGCAATACGGTTGAACATATCAAGGATCACCGCGACCTAGCGGTAATGTTGGTGTCGATTTTTTTCGCGATGAGCGGTATATATATCATCATTACGTATGCATTCATCTACGGCGCGCAAATTATCGGTTGGGACGAGGAGGTCAGAACTTGGATGTTCATTATTGTGCAGATTACCGCAGCGTTAGGGGCGGTGGCTTTCGGTTTCATACAAGATAAGTTGGGTGCGTTGTTTACTTATCGACTGACTTTGATATTGTGGATATCGGCTATCGCAATGATTTATCTGACGCCTGTGTTTACTGAAATGATGCAGTCTCAGTTCAATGTCGCTTGGCAAGCGCAATATGTTTTTTTATTCGTCGGTAGTGTCGCGGGGTTGAGTCTGGGGTCTTGCCAATCGTCGACTCGAACTCTGATCGGCTTGTTCTCGCCGTTGTCGCGTTCCGCCGAGTATTTCGGCTTTTGGGGCTTATCGATGAAGTTGGCCGGCATGTTCGGCTTGATGGCAATCGGTTTGTTGCAGATTTTGGTCGGGCTGAAAAGCGCGATTTTGTTTTGTATCGTACTATTTGGCGCGGCTTTGTATTTCAGTCGACAAGTCAGTGAGGCAAACGGGCGTGCCGCCGCCGAGAAAGCGGACAGGGAGTGTGTTTTATAATCCTAACGTTCATGAAAGCCAGGCAATCGCCCCAGTAAATGAAAGTGCGAGGGCGTGGGAGGGTGCGGTTACTCGCCCGACAGGACGCCGTGAATACGTCCATGTAGGCTCGACGGCGGAATCTGATTGCCAGGGATGGCATGAATGCAGATTTTGCAGGAGCAAAAATCTGCCCTGCCGCCGACGCCTGTCGATCGAGCAACCGCACCCTCTTCGGAGTTGGCATTGTGTTACATATCGAAAAATTAGATAAAGAGTCTCAATCTACGAACTTTCACAGTAAATTAGGCAGTTTAACCATGAAACACATGGTAAATTTATTTCCCGGTGCATTAAGCGTTTATGCCGAAATTGGGATTAATACCACGGATAATAAAAACGAGGATGGTAGCGGTAGTATCCATAAGGATAAAAGCCCCAGGGGTAAGGTCCGTAACCGAAGCCTGCTCCGAAATCGGTACGGCAATCTCTTTGCGTGCGTTCGGGCCAACGATGAACCGTTTGGATTTCAACGACGGGCACATTCAGTGATTTGTTGCCGATTTTAAGCGTGTCGCTGCCTTTCAGAGTGCCGGCGGCGGTGATTTGGGTGTTTTTACGGTAAACGGCAGGATCGTAAAATTCGGGAGTTTCCAGGATGAATCGGCCTGAGGCTTCTTGGTCGGTTTGCGGTCTTCCGAATCTGTCCAACGGGTAATGAAGAATCTGTAGTCGACTAAGATTTTCCTCGTTGTCGACTTGGATAATTGTGCCGCCCCAGCGTACTCGATAATTTTTATAGGTGTCGATGCGATCGATGGTTTCGGTATATTGAATGTCTGGTACCGGTGCTTTTTGTATCGCCACGGGCAGGCTGGAACATCCCGATAAGAAGAGTGCGGAAAAGAGGATAAACCATTTCATAGCCTGGGCTCACGGTGTTTATTGATGCTAGTTTCAGACCTTTTTTTTAACGCCTAATTCATTTTACTATGAAAGTGCCTCCTCGCTAACCCAAGCAAATTCTTTTCCGGGGTGATGAAAGCTTTTTCATTATCGCTGGGCGAATTTTTTCGACATTTCCGCGAGTGCCTGTTTACAGCTTTTGAGCGGCCGCCGTTTCATGGTGTTTGAACGCGGTTTTTAGGGGCGTGTATAAATAAGATGCATAAAACCCTTGTAAACAGTTAATATAGCTCAATATTCAAATACGACTCTCGCGTTGGAATCGTGTCGAATGATGGCTTTTCCATGCTGTTTTTATCAAATTGTTTAATCGACTAGGATCAATTGCTATGAATATTGTTGGTTTATCTTCTTTACGGGCTTTGAATTTAAGCCTCATGTTGTTTGCTGGTTCGATAGGTGTCGCGGGGCTTTCCGGTTGCGCTACGGTCGGTAAGGATTTTGCCGCATCGCGGGTGATGGATCTGAAAATCGGCGAGACGACTCAAAATCAAGTACGGGAAATGTTTGGTCAGCCATGGCGGATGGGCATGGAAGACGGTCGTCACACTTGGACGTACGGAAAATATAAATATTCTTTATTCGGGCCGGCCGAAACCGAGGATTTGGTCATTCGCTTCGACAATAACGGCATTGTTAGGTCGTATACCTTTAATACCAGTAAAAAATAAGGAATATGTACAAAATAACTTCTACAAGCATTACGCATTGTGGCGGTTCGGTGACTCGCTTGACAGGACTCCGTGAATACGTCCATGTAGGCTTGACGGCGGCTATTCCGGCCGCCGACACCTGTCAAGCGAGCCACCGAACCCCTTCCAACAGTTATCGAAGTTATTTCATGCTCGTTCCTAAGTGCCGATGATATGACGGCGCCGATCGAGATCACGCATCAAAAACTGGTTGTTGCGGTTTCATCCCGGGCTTTGTTCAACTTGGACGAGTCGCATCGGATCTTCGAAACGGAAGGTAAAGAGGCTTTTTGCCGTTACCAGATCGAGCATGAGGATGAGATTTTGGAGCCCGGTTTCGGTTATGAACTGGTCAAGAAGTTTCTAGCGTTGAACGCCATCAGCAAAAGCGGCCCGATCGTCGAAGTGATCTTGTTGTCTCACAACAGTGCCGATACCGGTCTTAGAATTTTTAATTCGATCGCGCATCATAAGCTCGATATTTCCCGCGCGGCGTTTACCAGCGGTGTTTCGCCTTACGAATATATTCGTGCATTCGGCGCGCATTTGTTTCTTTCGTCGAATGCGGTCGACGTCGCTAACGCCTTGGCGGCCGGTTATGCGGCCGCGACGATATTGTCGGGTTCTTCGCTGAAAAAGTCTCATGATCAATTGCGTATCGCATTCGACGGCGATTCGGTATTGTTTTCGGACGATTCCGAGCGTATCTATCAAGAGCGCGGTCTAAGCGCATTTACCGAAAACGAATGCAGTCAAGCCAAAAATCCACTGCCCGGCGGCCCTTTCAAGGAGTTTTTGAGTACTCTGCATCGTATCCAGGCTCAGTTCGATCCGGATGCCGTCCCGATTCGAACGGCTTTAGTAACCGCGAGAGGCGCACCGGCTCACGAACGGGTGGTTAGGACGCTTAGACTTTGGGGTATCAGAATCGATGAGGCTTTATTTTTAGGCGGCATGCCGAAAGGCCCTTTCTTGGACGCTTTCGGTGCGGATATCTTTTTCGACGATCAGCAAGGCCATTGCGAATCGGCTGCACGGCATGTTGCCGCTGCTCATGTGCCGCACGGTGTCGCTAATCGGAAACGATCCGATAATGCATGAAATGTTCCCCGGCTTCGATCAGCTTGTTGAGATAATAACGTTTGTCGAGTTGTTCGACCCGGACCAATTCGTCTCCTGTCGAATATTTGCCGGGCGGCAATAAGACGGTTTCGGTTTTTGACGGCGAATCGACCAATAAGGCTTCGATAGTCGTTGTTTGAATGCGGAATTGAACGGAATTGGCTTCCCCCGGTAATGTTTCTATCAACATCTGTTGTATAGGGGATGAGCTTTTGATTGTTTTTCGGATTATGCCGATGCAAGGTATTTCTTGTTGATTGTAGAGGAAAATCGGTTGGCCGGCGGTGAGTCGTTCGTTCTTTGCATGACCTAGGAGGTACTGCGTAAACTTCGTCTGTTGTATATTAATCCATTCAACTTTAATGCTTTTGCCGCTTTCTTGCGATAGATGCAGCTGGCGAGGGCTTAGCATTTTGAATTCACTTTCCATCGGGATTAGTTCCATTTTGCTCAGCGCCTCGGCTTTGTCCATTGGGCCGCTCAATCGATGGATCTTAAAAATCCTTTCAAGGTGCTTCAGCCGTTCGCTTATTGCCGTCATACCGACGGTATAACAATAAGCTGTGGGCTTTGATAGTATCACCGAATCGAGAATATCTTGGTAGCCGCTAATTTTTTGACGTAACGTGAAATATAAATCGTCTTGCCCCTCCATTTCCGGTGCTAGGCCTGAAAGATGCTGCGCAACCTCCTCGGTGTTGAAAATAAGGCCGTTTTCGCCAGGGATATCAGGAATGTCTTGATGCAAGGTTTTATCGCAACCGTCCCAGTAAAAGTTATAAGACGGGTTCAGTGATTTTTCGAACGCTACTAAATCGGCAATGCGATCGGCGAGATCGAAATAAGCGATGATGCGTTGCGCTGGTGCAGGGTAAGGGTCGAATAATGCGAACAACAGATTGCGTTTTAACACCGACGATATCGATTTATGCACTTTAAATGCCGGAATTTTGCTCGATAACGAAATAGGGATTAATTGTTCATTGCGTGCGATTCGATAGAGTTTTCCCGTCTTTTGCCAAAGCGTCGAGGAATTCCGCTCCGAAAACAATGTATTGGTTCGCATTGTCAGTCCGGCGATTTGCATGGCCGTAAAGATGGCATGAGCCTTGCGTTTTTCGTTTAAGGATTGGGCCGTAGATGCATGGCAGTAGGCAAGGCAGTGGCTACGTAACAATTGACTACTGAGTCTGGCAAGTTTGCGGGATTTTGGGTTCACCGAGCCTTCGGCAATGATCGATGGTAATAATGATGCGATCAAATTATCGGAAATATGTAAGACCGACGGGGTTAAGGTATCGAGTACGGCCAGCAGATCTTTATCGCCGAATCGAATATGCGGTATTTTTTTTAATGCCGCATAAAGCGTTGCGCCTGAGGCAATGGAATCTTTTACGTCGAGTCGACTTAACCAATCGGCTACCGCGTCTTGTTCCAACGTAAAAGGAAGTGATTCAGATTTTTTCATCGTATCTGACTTTTGACAATTCATTAAGCTGTTACATTGTAGACTCTATGTTTTTTTTCGTTGAGAAATTATCCGCACTTCGTCCCTGTAAATTTTGGCTATGTTCGCGTTAGCAGTTGAAACGATTCTCTTTCCTACTAAATAAACCACTTAGGAAATAGTCAATGATTGCTTTCCAATACGCTGAGCGTGGAAGAGGGTACGATTACTCGCTTGACAGGACGCCGTGAATACGTCCATGTAGGCTTGACGGCGGAATCTGATTGCCATGGATGGTATGAATGCAGATTTTGCAGGAGCAAAAATCTGCCCTGCTGCCGACACCTGTCAATCGAGCAACCGTACCCTCCTTTCAGCCATTGGCGCGATATTGAAAAAAAAAGTTATTCAGAGTCGAATCCTTGGGGTTCATGTTGGGTTTAAGTTCAAAAGTATCAACTAATAACGCGAACATAGCCTAAATTTTAAAGTACACGTTCCGATGCTTCGATTGGTTTTTTGTATGGTGCCCCAGCCACTTCTCTCACCAATTTCGGAACTAGATAGCCCGGTAGGTATTTTTGCATGGCTTCGTATAAGCCTAAAGTTTCTGCTTCGGAAACTTCAAAATGTCCGGTGCCGGTTGCTTTGTCGAGACAATGCAAATAATAAGGTACGATGCCGTTGTGAAATAAGGTTTCGCTAAGCCGACACAATTGTTCGGCGTTATCGTTGATGTTTTTCAGCAAAACAGCCTGATTGAAGAGCATCATGTCGGCATGCTTAAGTTTTCGGCAGGCGATCTCGACGGCAGGGCTAATCTCGTTGGCATGATTGCAGTGCATGACGATCGTAACGCTTGGTCGTGCGTTATTCAGGGTTTTGATTAATTCATCCGTAATTCGCGACGGCAGCACGATAGGGATGCGGCTATGAATGCGGATGCGGGTTAGATGTTCGATCGCATTTAGCTGCTCGATGAGTTCGGCTAGACGGCTATCGCTTAATAACAAAGGGTCGCCGCCGCTGAGAATGACTTCTGAAATACTCGGGTCGTTGGCAATATAGTCGATGGCCCGGTTTTGCTTTTGGCGTCCGAGTTGGTAATCGGCATACGGAAAATTTCTGCGAAAGCAATATCGGCAGTTGATCGCGCAGGTTCCGGTATTGATCATCAAAACTCGGCCTTGATATTTGTGCAAAATATGGTTTTCGCGGGTAGCCATGAGATCGCCGACCGGGTCGTCGTTGAAGCCCGGGTAGGCGAGGGTTTCATCGTGAATCGGCAGGACTTGCAGCAATAAAGGATCGTTGGGATCGTTCTTATGCATGTTTTCGGCAAAGCTTTTCGGTACTTTCAGTGCAAATTGCTTCGCGGCTTGTTCCGATATCGGTAAGTTTTTTGGGTCGAGTTCCAAAAAAGCGCAAAGCGTTTCGAAAGTCGTGAAGGCTTCGGTAAGCTCTTGTTGCCAGGAAATTTTCGGGACAAACGGAGGGTTTTTGGTCATCGGATGCGATTTCGAGTTTCTAACAGTTCGGCCGTCTATTATAATGGCGAGCTTTTATTTTTAATTATTTCTTTATTCTTAATTGGCAGTCGTGAGGAAAATATGGCCACATTTAGTACCAATGAATTTAAAGCCGGATTGAAAGTCATGTTGGACGGTGATCCCGCAGCGATTATCGAAAACGAATTCGTCAAGCCGGGTAAAGGCCAGGCATTCAATCGGGTTAAGATTAGAAATCTGAAAACCGGACGAGTCATCGAAAGAACATTCAAATCGGGCGAGTCGCTTGAAGGCGCCGATGTGGTCGATATCGAGATGCAATACCTCTATAACGACGGTCAATTCCGCCACTTCATGGTTCCGGATACGTTCGAACAGTATCAGGCTGATGAAAAAGCCGTCGGCGATGCCGGGCTTTGGCTCAAGGATCAGGATATGTGTACCGTGACGCTATGGAACGACGTCCCACTTTCTATGATGCCGGCCAATTTTGTCGAATTGGCGATTACCGAAACCGATCCGGGCGTGCGCGGCGATACCTCCGGTGGCGGCGGTAAACCGGCCGTATTGGAAACCGGCGCGGTCGTTCGCGTACCGTTATTCGTGCAAACAGGTGAAGTGATCAAAGTCGATACCCGCACCGGCGAATATGTCTCGCGCGTCAAAGAATAGTGACGCAGGACGATTGGCTACCGACCGGTTCGTTGGAGTATTTGCGTCAGCGGGCGCGAATGCTGGCTGCGATTCGCCGGTTCTTCGACGAATTGGAAGTCCTTGAGGTCGAAACGCCGCTGCTCTGCCATGGCATCGGCACAGATCCGCAGTTAGCCTTTTTCAGTACCGAATTTTGCTTTCATCCGAATCGGCAGACGCTGTATTTGCAGACTTCCCCAGAATTCGCGATGAAGCGTTTGCTGGCAGCCGGTTATGGTTCGATTTACCAAATCTGTAAGGCTTTCAGAAACGGCGAGTCCGGCCGTTTTCATAATCCCGAGTTCACCTTGCTCGAATGGTATCGAGTCGGCTTCGATTTATTTCAATTAATGGCGGAAATCGACCGGTTGATTCAGGTTGTTGCGAAGCCTTTCAAAACACTTAAGCAAACGCATACCGTTCATTACCAAGAAATTTTTCTAAAATATACCGGCCTCGATCCGCTAACGTTTTCGGCCTACGTTTACCGGGAATTTGCCGAGCGCGCCGGCTTGCCTGAAGCCGTTTCGATTTGTGAAAACGATCATGCGCTGTGGCTGGATTTTCTTTTCAGTCATTGCGTGCAGCCTCATCTGGGAGAAGACCGTTTATGCATGGTTTACGGATTTCCGGCCTGTCAATCGTCGCTCGCGCGCCTGAATGCCGATAATCCCGCAATAACCGACCGTGTCGAGATTTTTATCGACGGCGTGGAATTGGGTAACGGTTTTTACGAATTGTGTAATGCCGACGAGCAAGAGGCCCGTTTCGATAAGGAAATCGACTTTAGAGCCAGCAATGGGCTGCCGCCTGTTGACAAAGATCGGCGCTTCTTACGGGCGCTCGAATCGGGTTTGCCCGATTGCTCCGGGATGGCGATCGGTTTGGATCGTTTAGTGATGGTGATGATCGGTGCCGAGTCGATCGAGCAAGTCTTGGCGTTTTCGGTCGATAGGGCTTGATAGAAAAAGAGGAAAGAGGAAAGAGGAAAGAGGAAAGAGGAAAGAGGAAAGAGGAAAGAGGAAAGAGGAAAGAGGAAAGAGGAAAGAGGAAAGAGGAAAGAGGAAAGAGGAAAGAGGAAAGAGGAAAGAGGAAAGAGGAAAGAGGAAAGAGGTTAGATCGAGGTGAGATTTAGTTCAATTTTTTGCTGTTTCCCAAGCTCCAGCTCTCGCCCTTATACTGACCTCCTTGAGGTACGTTGTTGGACATCTAGCGCGATGGCAAAACCACTCAATCGCTGGAGCACGGTATGGTAATCCCGTCAATGTTAATGCAAGCCCTTAGGGTTTGATTAGTGTAGGATTCTATGCTTAAAGTCCTGCATAGTTTTAATGCTTGGCTCCTCGCAGCCGGTTATTCCTTGGTTACCCCTATAGTTTCGGCAGGTTGCTCGGCCGCTTTCAAGCGTGGCGAAACCAGGTGTGTGGTGTAGGCTTCCTCAAGTTTTTTGTCGCCGTACTTGGTGAATTTGAGCGGTATTCGGTTGTCTGGTTGCTTGCTTAGATACACCGTATTCGAGGGTTTGAGATTAAGGTCGTGTGCATGGAATCTCAGTATTCGTAGAATCCGGCTGGCTTGAGCAAGATTGCAGCGTATGGCTTGTTCCAAATAAGGCAATCGGCCCCGGCGCCAGGCGGCGATGTCCTGTTCCGTCAAAAGTTCCATTTTTTTGAAAAGCCGAACCGGCGCAACATAACCTTGATCGGTCAGTAATTCCGCCGTTGCCTTAACGATGCGGAGATAGAATTTATCCGTGCGGTAATTTTCTATCGTGACTTTTTTCATTGAATGGTGGTAACTATTCAGCGCATGCGGTAGGTTGGTGTCAGACATTGATTTCTAAGGACGCGTGAATACATCCTTGTAAGCTCTGACTGCAACGTCCTGTTGCAGACAGCCTTATAAATTAATGCCTGACACCTTCTCATACATGACTTATGCTGAATAATTACGAATGGTGTTTTTTAACTAGTAATGATAAATCTGACCGCATCGAGTCTTAATTGCGCGTCTTGAATATTTTCGTGCAAGAGCATCGCGGTTTCTTTCTGGAATTCGATTTCATCTTCGCGAATCGACGGATTGACCAGTTTTAGCCGAGTCAACCGTTTGATTTCGCCGGTCATCGTCTCCAGCATGTTTTTTTGACTGTCCGTAATCAACCGGTTCATTTGCGCTTGGGCGTTTTGTTCGGCGATGTCGAGCAGGGTAGTCAGGTGTTTTCGTTGGCTGTTCAAAAAAGCGACGATCTGTGTTTTGTCGAATTTTTTGCCAGAGTCGATCAACTCGATATGTTCGATCGTATCGGTTAAGTCGGCCTTGTTTTGGTCGATTAAGATGCGAATAGGTGTATGCGGCAGAAAGCGTCCTATTTGCAGTTCGGGCGGGGCGCTGCATTCGACGATGAACAAGCATTCCAATAAGAAGCGGCCGGCTTTTTGGTCTTTATGCTTGACAACACTGACACCGGCATTACCGGTATCGCTGGACAGAATCATATCCATCGCAGCGGCGACCATCGGATGTTCCCAGGTTAAAAATTGCAGTTCCTCGCGGGCCAGCGCAATGTCGCGGTTGACGGTAACCGTCAAGCCGTCCTCGGAAAGTCCGGGGAAATGCGCCATGCGCAGGTGTTCACTGGGTCTTAGAATGTAGCAATCGGCCGAATGGAATTCGGTATCGACGCCGTAACATTCGAAGACGTCTTCCATATAAGGCCATAGCAAGCCTTCATTATCCTGTTGCTTGAGTCGATCGATCAGTTCTTGAGCGTCATCTTTACGGCAGGAATTGAGTTCGAGCAGCAAATCGCGGCCGTTATGCAGTTCGGTTTCGATTTGTTGCGCTAGGGTTTGAGTTTTGGCAATCAGTTTGTCGAGCGATTCGCTATCGTATTTTTCGAGCGCGGTGTGCAGTTCATCATGCAGAAGCTCGGCGACGCGTTGTCCCGCCGAAGTATTGTGACGGAAGGCGTTCAAACCTTCGTCGTACCAGCGGAATAGGGTATGTTCGCGGCTGCCGGTCAAATAGGGTACATGAATTTCGATGATGTGACGTTGACCGATGCGGTCGAGGCGGCCGATGCGTTGCTGTAACAGGTCGGGATTGTCCGGTAGATCGAATAAGATCAAATGATGGACAAACTGAAAATTGCGGCCTTCGCTGCCGATTTCGGAACAGATCAGTAGTCTAGCCGAGCTTTCTTGGTCGGCGAAATAGGCCGCCGCGCGGTCGCGTTCGATGATCGACATGCCTTCATGAAAGACGGCCGCAGCGATGCCGAAGCGCTTTTCGACAATGTGTTCGAGTTCGATCGCGGTTTGCGCATGCCGGCAAATCAATAATGCTTTTTGACCCGCTAAAGCTTTGATTTTTTCAACGAGCCAAAGTGTACGGGGGTCTTCCTGCAAGGATTCTGAGCTTCCGTTCAAAGTGTACCCTTGACGTTCTCGGTCAGGGAAGCCCTGCACGGTTTGCCGGGAATTTCTGAACAAAATCCGGCCGGTACCGTGATGGTCGAGCAGAATCTTCACTAGTTCTTCGCGTGCGAGCTGTGATTTTTTCGGATCGTCCAGGTTTTTGAGTAGAGTATCGACATGGTCGTGCTTGACCAGGCGCGCTAAATGGGCTCTTTCGTCCGGCGTTAGTGCTTGATTAGCCAGCAACGATTTGGCGGCTTCGGCAACGGGTTGAAAGTGTGTTTCTTCTTCGAGAAAGGCGCTGAAACTATAGAATCGATTCGGGTCCAACAGGCGCAATCGAGCGAAGTGGCTTTCCTTGCCGAGTTGTTCCGGTGTCGCGGTCAATAAAATCAATCCGGGCGTCGATGCGGCGAGATTTTCGACGAATAAATATTCCGGGCTGGCCGAGTTTTCGCTCCATTGCAAGTGATGGGCTTCATCGACGATGATCATATCCCAACCGGCATCCAACGCTTGTTGTTGCCGTTTCGGATGTTGCGCGAAAAACTCCTGGCTGCAGAGTATCAATTGTTCGGTGTTGAACGGATTTTCAGTCGACGGTTCGGATTCGCCGATATAGTCGATATCGATGTTTTCGATACCTAGGCAGCGCGCTTCGTCGAGAATGCTGAAACGTAGATTAAAGCGCCTGAGCATTTCAACTAGCCATTGATGAAGAAGGCTTTCGGGTACGATGATCAGGGCCCGATTGCTTAATCCGTTATTGAGTCGGTGATGCAGAATCAATCCGGCTTCGATGGTTTTGCCGAGGCCGACTTCGTCGGCAAGCATGATTCTAGGCGTCGGGCGCCCGGCGGCTTCATGCGCGATGAATAATTGGTGCGCGATCAGCGACGTCCGTCCGCCTTGTAGGCCTTTGACCGGCGATTGTTGATGTTCGCGGCAGTACTGCCATGTTTGATAACGCAATTGAAACCAAGCACTCGGGTCGAATTGCCCGGTAAACAAGCGATCTTGCGGTTTATTGAATTGGATATGATGGTTCAATTCCATTTCATCGAGGCTTATCTCCCGGTTCTCCTCGGTTTTACCGACATATGTCACCAGACCATTGCGTTCGATGACTTTGGTCACGGTCAATTTACTGTAATCGGCAGACTCGATGGTATCGCCTTCGCTGAAAATGACGCGCGTCAGGGGGGCATTATCTTTCGCATACACGCGGCGCTCGCCGGTAGCCAAAAAGAGCATTGTCACTCGGTTGTACTCGGATTCGACGACGATGCCTAAACCCAATTCGGATTCGGTGTTGCTGATCCAGCGTTGACCTGGAATAAAATCATTCATGAAACAAACCTGTTAGATGAAGCCTGAGGCAGGCTTCGATCGGGAGCGATAAACCTAAATTCGGCACCGGGGGAGGCTCTAAAAGCCCAGCGCCTAAATTATCTGAGTAATTGAATAGCCGATTGGCCTGGAATTTAGGTGTTGGGTTTGCGGCGTTCTTTGACGAGCGCCCCTGCGCAGAATTTTGATCTCCGATGGGTGTGGCAATCAATAGTCCTCGACTTTGGAATCGTTGGTGTACAGTGGTTACGTGTGTACCAGGATTAATAAACGTCCCGAACGTAGCGCTTATCCTTTTTCAATTGATTGACATAATCGACTGCCTGCTGTTCGGTCATTTTTCCCTGTTCGGCGATCACATCGTGTAACGCTTTATCGACATCCTTAGCCATGCGGTAGGCATCGCCACAGACGAAGAAATAGCCGCCTTGTTCGAGCCAAGCGAATAATTCCGCGCCGTGTTCGCGCATTCGGTCTTGAACGTAAATTTTTTCCTGCTGATCCCTGGAAAATGCCAGGTCGAGCCGTGTCAATAGACCGGAGGCTTGCATTGCTTCGAGTTCTTCTCGATAAATGAAGTCTGTCGCGGCATTACGGTCGCCGAAAAATAGCCAGTTTTTACCTGTTGCTTGCCGTACTTCCCGTTCCTGCAGGAATGCGCGGAAAGGTGCGACGCCGGTGCCGGGGCCGACCATGATCATCGGCAGGCTGTTATCTTCCGGGACTCGGAATACCTTGTTCGGCGTGAAAAAACAGCGGACATCGGTCGTTTCATCGACGAGATCGGCCAGGAAGGTTGAACACACGCCTTTGTGTTCGCGGTCGTGGCTTTGGTAACGGACGCTGGCGACGGTTAGATGTACGGCATCCGGGTGTTTTTTACTGCTCGACGATATCGAATAGGCACGGTGTTGTAGCGGTTTCAGCAAGGCGATGAATTCGGCCGCAGAGATATCCATGTCCGGGGATTGCAACAACAAGTCTAGAATATCGCGGCCCCAGAGATAATTCGTCAATTTTTCCTTATCGTTTTCTTCAAGCAACGTATTCAATTCCTGATCGCCGGAGCGGCGAGCGATTTCATCGATCAGTTCCTTGGATGGCAATTTGATTTCGAAATGAACGCGTAGCGCTTCGTTAAGCGGCATTAATTCGCCATCGACCGGGACTTCTTCTTCGCCTGAACAGTTGATTGTTTGTAGGATGTTTTTGACGAGTTCCGGGCAATTGGTCGGGAATACGCACAACGCGTCTCCGGCTTCGTAGCTTAGGTCTGAACCGGCGATCGAGATTTCATAATGTCGTGTTTCTTTCGATGATTCGGGGGCGGTCAACAGACGATTGACGAGTAATTTGGCCGGGAACGGGTTTTTACGGCTATATTTCGGCGCTTCGACCATTGCTGCGTCGGAGTCGACGATAATGGTCGTCGAGGCGCCCTCGGCCATATGTGGGATCACTTCTGAAATCCACAATTCGGCCGGTTCCTCGAAGTCGACGTCGCAGTCGATCCTGTCATAAATACGTTCGGCGCCGAGTTCGGCAAGCCGTTGATCCCATTCGATGCCGGCTTGGCAAAATTGATCGTAACTCGTGTCGCCGAGCGCCAGTACGGAATATTTCATGTGCTGCAACGACGGTGCCGCATCGGACGAAATCGCTTCCCAAAGCATTTGCGCATTGTCCGGCATTTCGCCTTCGCCGTAAGTGCTGGTGATGATCAAGAGATATTCCATCTTGCCGAGTGCATCCAATTCGACTTCGTCCATGCTTTTGACGATCGGTTTTAAGCCGTGGGCTTTTGCGGATGCGGCGGCATCGTTTGCCAAGGCTTCGGAGTTACCGGTTTGCGTTCCGTAAAGAATATGAATGATGCGAGCGTCGGCCTGGCTCTTGCTGCCGGCGCTTTGTATCATTTGCGTATGCATGCCCGCGAAAAAGCCACTGAGCCAGGCTCGTTGACTGTCGCTGTAAGGTGCATCGAGTGGAATATGAGGTGTTTTCATCATGTTTAGTTACAAATTAATGAACGTAATACCGGCATGCCCGTGATTTCTCACAGGTTATGCCGGTACTGGTAAAAAGTGCGATTGAATTATGCCGAAGCCGGAGCCATCATTTCCTGAATAATATTGGAACCGACCAGTCCCGCAAGATATTGTTCGACACCAGGAATGCCGGCCAAGGCATCGCGGTTGATAGTGTCCTGCTCAATGATCCAAGCGGTCGAGCCGATCGAGTAGATGCTTTGTACATCACGATTGGCCAAGGCGGTTTTATAATCGGTAAGGCGCTTGCTTGCCAACAGCCAGCTCAGTTGATCGTCGCTGTAATTACTGTAAGCTTCGCGAGTCTCTTTAACCAACGCATCCTGAATTTTACGCGGACGGGACTCAATTAATTTCCAAGCCGCTTTTTCCAAGGCTTCTTGTGTCGGCGTGGCGGACTTGAAGTTCAATTGCTCGCCGGCTATCCGGAATGCCTTATCAATGACCGCGTAACTGTTAACCAGACTAAAGGTCAAGTTGGTGTCGGTTTCGCCGTAACCGGGAATCGCGCCGCCGAATAATGGCTGTTTTGTCCGATAAGCCGATTTCATTTGTTCGATTTGGCGTGTTGCGTAGGAGACCGCCAATTCTTCGATCATCGCTTTGCGATCCATGGTTTGGCTTAAAAACTCGGCTGTCTGTGTTCTATATAACCATAGCGGAATCGTGAATTTGAAATGTTTGCGTTCGGTTTTCCAATTTTTCAGAATATTTTTGGCCTTGCTGGAGTTCGCATAATCGGCGTGTTGTTCCAGCATGGACAATATGAATTGTTCATGCGCCCGTGCTCTATCGGTGTCTTCGGCTAGGTCGTGTAGTTCGACCGAAGTCTTGTCGTAAAGCCTCGGTAACAGGTTTTCAGGGTCGTATTGATAGGCATTACCGCCGGACATGCCGTTACAGAAGCCCTTGCCGAAGTGGCCGAGATTCAGTACCGCACCGTTGGTCATGTATTCGCAGGCGAAATCGCCGACGCCTTCGACGACTGCCATCGCGCCGGAATTTCGCACTGCGAAACGGTCGCCGGCCTCGCCGTTGATAAAGGCTTTGCCGCCGGTCGCGCCGAACAGCGCAAAGTTACCGATCAGTACGTTATTACCGGGAGTTTTGATCCCGCCGCCTGGAGATTCAACGATTAAGGTGCCGCCGCATGCCGATTTGCCGACGCCGTCGTTACAGGTGCCGGTATGTTCCATGCGCATGCCGTCATTCATGAAGGCGGCATAACTTTGCCCGGCCGAGCCGGTCGTTTTTACAACGACCGAGTCTGGCGCAAGATATCGCCGTCCGTGTTGGTTGGTATAAATCGTTTTCGAACGAGCGACTTGTTCTTCGTTTAAATCGTAAGCGAGTATGCGTTCGATATCGATTGCAGTCTGGCCTCCGACCGTTTTATTGCGATTACTGAGTTTGAAGTCATCTCCTTCTATAACGATTTGCGTCTGATTGCCTAAAATCACCGACGATTTAACTTGCTCGATGATTTTGTCGTCGATGCTGAAGTTCGCTTCGAGATAAATCGGTTTTTCGACTTTGACGACCGGCACTTGGGTCAGTAGTTTTGTGAAATCGAGCTGTCCGACAATAGACGGGTGATTGATTAAATGCAATAAATCGGTTTGGCCGCGAATTTCGCTAAGGCTGTGATAGCCCAGTACCGCCAGAATTTCGCGGACTTCATGCGCGAGATTCATGAAATATTGCGCCAGTACTCTCGGATCGCCCTTAAACTCCTCATGCGTCGTGGTCAAGCCGGCTGGACACTTTATGTTGCAGTTTTTGGCCATTACGCAGCGCAGCATCATCAAAGCCGTCGTGCCGAATTCGAAGGAATCGCCGCCCAATATCGCAGATTTGACGACATCGAGTCCGCTTTGATGCGCGGCGCTGCAGCGTAAGATGACTTTGTCCCTTAAGCCGTTTAAGGCGAGGGCTTGATGGACTTCGGCGATGCCGATTTCAGCAGAACGACCGGTGTTTTTCAGGCTCGTGACGGCAGCCGCTCCCGTGCCGCCGGTGTTGCCGGCCACATTGATGACATCGGCGCCTGCTTTCGCGACACCAACTGCAATTGTTCCGATGCCTTCGGACGAAACGAGTTTGACGACGACGCGAACGCGGGCCGCCTTGGCATCGTGAATCAATTGACCGAGGTCTTCGATCGAATAGGTGTCGTGATGCGGAGGCGGGCTGACCAACTCGACTTGCGGCGTGCCGCCGCGCAATGCCGCGATTTCGACAGACACTTTGGGTGCCGGCAGCTGACCGCCTTCGCCGGGTTTAGCCCCTTGCGCTATTTTAATTTCTATCTCTTCGATATTCGGATCGGCCAGATAACCTGCCCAGACGCCGAAGCGGCCCGATGCAAATTGTTTGATTTTACTCGAACGTAGCGTGTTGAAACGGCTCGAGTGTTCGCCGCCTTCACCGGAGTTGCTGAGAGCGCCGGCAATGTTGGTGCCTTGCGCTACAGCCTCGTGTGCTTCGGCGATCAGAGCACCGTGACTCATCGCTCCCGAAGCGAGCCGGGCGGTGATTTGATGAGCTGGTTGAACGTCGGCCAATGTTATCGGAGAACGGGCCGTTTTTATATTGGCCAAATATTGCCCGAAAGGATTGTCGCTATCTGAGAGCTTGATTGCACAGGCATTGTTAGTAACGCTGATCGTTGCGGCGCTATCGCCGAAACGGTTTTTGAAATGTTCGGCAAGAGCTGTCAGCCGCGTTTCGTTGTTGTTTTCAGGCAAGGTTATTGAATAATTAACCCCGTCGATTCGTTCAACCGCGATGCCGTGAATCATGTAATTGTTGTTTCCGAGCAAGCTTTGCTTACCCAAAATACGGTCGAAATCGGCCGTGCTTTGCGCTTGGCTGATATCGGCCGGTAGGTCAATGATATCCCGTAATGCGGCCGGGCGATTGTCGCGCTCTTGATATAGGTTTTTGGCAAAACTGCGATAAGCCGGTGTTATGCCGAAATTATCGATTTGTTCGGGCGTGCGTTTTTCATAACCGAAATCGAAATAAGCGGTATCGCTGGCTTCCGGCGATTTGTCCTGAGGAATATACAAGATCGGCTCGTCGGTCATGTTGATATATTCCCGGACCGCAAGGTTGCCGAAGCTATGGCCTGCGCCGTCTTGCCGTTCCTTGAACAAACCGATGAAAGGAATATCTTTTTCGTCCTTGATACTTAATGCTTTGCGATGCCATTCGGCCGCGCTTTTCGCAATGTCGGCATACCGCACGCCACCGACCGGCGCGTTGATATTCGGGAAATACGGTTGCAGGCGCGGCTCGTTGGTGTCCAAATAATTCGATTCGAAAAATTCGCCGCCTATATAGCTTTCCACGGTGCAGAGCCCGAACTTGCCCATGGTTTTCATCAGCGATTTTTCAGCCGCTTTTTTAAAATTATCCAGGGCTTTTTGTTGTTTATCGGGCGTGAATTGGCTGATGACACGATTGTAGGCGCTGATTGGGCAGACTGCTGAAGCGCCGAAGCCGAGTATTGTTGCAATGTCGTGAGCGCTGGCGACTTGTCCTGTTTCGGCAATTAGTGACGAGTGGAAGCGCAGTCCCTGTTTGACCAAGTGTTGATTCGCCGCGGCAACCATCAGCAGGGCGGGAATCGCCGCCTTATCGCGGCCGATACCGGTGTCGCTGAGAATGATGATGCCGGTGTTGTCGCGGGCTGCTTGTTCGATTTGTTGACAAACGGCGCGTACCGCCGACTCGAGAAGGTCTTCGTTATTTTTGGGGTTTTCGAAGTCCGGCGTGAATAGCATGTCCAATGTGATGGTCTTGACACTGGATTGCCTGCGGATTTGTTCCAAATGCGTTCTTTGCAGAATTGGCGAGTCGATGACTAATTGCTTGCTGTTGCCCTCTGAAAAGGTCGGTTTGGCGCCGAGCGCTACGCGCAAGGTCATACCGTCGCTTTCACGGAGTGAATCGAGCGGCGGGTTGGTGACTTGGGCGAAGCGCTGGCTGAAATAACGGGACATGCCGCCTTCGGCATCGGAAAGCGCATTCGGAGCAATTCCGTAGCCCATTGCGGAAACTTTTTCAAGACCGGTACTCAACATCGGATCAAGCAGGAATTTAAAGCTTTCCTGATTTAGCGAATAAGCCGTGTGTTGTTGATCGATGTTGAATTGGCTGTTGACCGGGGTTAATTCATCGAAGGAGACGTTTGGCAGTTCGCCGATATGCAGGCTGCGTTCGCGGAGCATCGCTTCATAGTCTTTCTGTCCGGCGAGTGTTTCCAAGACTTGATGGCTGTTATAAATCTGTCCGGTGCTGTGGTCGAAATAAACCATGCCCCCGGCTTCGATACGGCCACGTTTGATAACGTCTTTGGGCGGAAAGTCGATTTGGCCGGCTTCCGACATAACGGCTAGATAGGTTTCGGTTTCAACCGAGCGCAAAGGTCTGAGCCCCAAACGATCTAGACGCGCGCCGACGCGTATGCCGTCACAGAAAATCAGGGCGGCGGGGCCGTCATTTTTTTCTTCATAAAGACTGAAATACTCGAGCATCGCACGAACTTTAGGAGACAGGGTCGTGTCGTTTTCCCAGGCAGGCGGCATCATCGCCAGCACGGCCGTGACGACATCGAGTTCGTCTTCATTGATTCGGCGAGTCAGTGTTTGATCGAGGCGGCCCGAGTCTGATTGTCCGCACGGGAAAACGATATGTTTGTTGTGTAGGCGCGCGATCGCATTTTCACTGAGTCGGTTTTTTTTGTCGGTGTTTAACTCGCCGTTATGCGCCATGTAGCGGAACGGTTGCGCCATCATCGTTGCCGGAGCGGTATTGGTCGAGAATCGAGTATGGAAGAATAGGGTGTGTATTTCATGATCTTCGTCGTAGAGGTCGATAAAATACGGTATTACTTCGAAAGAATTCAGTCGGCCTTTGTAAACCTGGGTTCTCGAGCTCATCGATAGCGGGTAGAAACCGGTTAATTCGTCGCGGGTAAAGCCATCGGCTTCGATATCCAGCAATGCGCTTTGAATCAGTTGTTCGAATTCGCTATGAGTCGCTGTCTTTAAAGCTTCCGGGCGCCCGAAAATTACTTGCTTGATCGGTAGTTGCGCTTTTCTGGATGCTTCGTTGATGACTTGGCTGTCTACCGGGATGTTTCGCCAAGTAATGACCGGCAGGCCGAATCGAGTTAGATGTTTTTCGATCAATTCGATCGCGAAACTATCGTAACGCTCGTGATCTTCCGGAAAGAAAAAGTTGGCGACGCCAAATTCTCCGAGTTGCAGGTTACTGTTTCCGGTGATTTTTCGAAAAAACTTCAATGATAGGTCGACATTCACCCCGGCTCCGTCGCCGATGCCTTCTGCGCTCATGCCGCCGCGGTGCGGAATCGTGCATAGTGCTTCATGCGCCTTGACAAGTAGCTCGTGAGTCTGTTTGCTTTGTTTATGAGTAATAAAACCCACGCCGCAGCTATCTTGGGAAAGATCGGCGTCGTAAAGCAAAGGTTCTTTGAGGTTTATTCGGGAAATTTCAGTCATTATATCCAGCCCGTTCCAGTCATGCTGCGATCAACAGCGTTAGTAGTTCGTTTTTCTCGCA
This sequence comes from Methylotuvimicrobium buryatense, assembly GCF_005931095.1. Classification (GTDB taxonomy): domain Bacteria; phylum Pseudomonadota; class Gammaproteobacteria; order Methylococcales; family Methylomonadaceae; genus Methylotuvimicrobium; species Methylotuvimicrobium buryatense. Next base: position 1,191,911 of record NZ_CP035467.1, read on the forward strand.
ATGCATGCTAAAGTCAAACTTTTCAAAAAGAGCGGTTTGCATTGGCGATGCGATAAGTAATGCAGGCAATTGCGTTCAGAGAAACCTGCAAATGATATCATGAGTCGCATTTTAAGTCATTTAGATGCAAATTGTTATAGTCTTAATCAATTGTTGGGGTTTCGCGATATATTTAGGTGCCCGTCAAAGGCCCAGCACCTAAATTCCATAGGTCATTGGCAATGATTCAAAATCATGGCTTATTTAGGTGCTGGGTTCACGGTGCCCTGTCAAGCGAGTTACCGAACCCTCGACAAAGCTGATAGTTCCAGGACGTTATTTATCACGAAATCCTTAATTATCGCCGAAATTTGAAGTGCGATAGGTATATTAGAAAATAGTTAACTACGGGTTCCAAATAAGAAAATGAATTTTGATGTTGTAGTGGTCGGTGGGGGAATGGTTGGGGCCGCAGTGGCCTGCGGGTTAGGCGGAAGCGGTCTTAAGGTCGCCGTAATCGAGCATGTATTCCCCAATGAGTTTACTTCAGACCAGTCCCATGATCTCAGGGTTTCCGCGTTGAGTATCGCTTCGCGGCATATTTTGGAGGCGGTCGGCGCGTGGCAGGGTGTTTTGAATCGCCGTTATTGCCCTTTCCGGCGTATGCGAGTATGGGAAACCGTCGGCGATACCGAATTTTGCAGTGACGACATTGATTACAACGAGTTGGGGTATATCGTCGAAAATCGGGTAACCCAATTGGCCTTGTTGGAGCGTTTGCAGGAATTTGATAACGTCAGTTTATTTTGTCCGGCTAGTATTAAGCGCATCGATTATGGCTTGGATGACGAAGGCCATCGTTCGGTGGTTGAGCTGGATGACGGTACGGTTTTGACGGCGAATGTTTTAGTCGGCGCCGACGGCGGGAATTCCAAAGTTCGACAGGTATCCGGGATTGGGGTGACCGGTTGGGATTATAAACAACATGCGCTGGTGATCTATGTGGCAACCGATTATCCCCAGCAGGATATTACTTGGCAGCGATTCGTGCCGAGCGGTCCACAGGCTTTTTTGCCGTTAACCGGTCGATACGGGTCGCTGGTTTGGTATAACTCTCCTGGTGAAATCAAGCGATTAAAATCCTTGCCCTGCGAGCAATTGCTGAACGAATTGACCGAGGCGTTTCCGGATTGTCTTGGCAGAATCAATACTGTTTTGGGTACCGCTTCGTTTCCGTTGAAACGGCAGCACGCTCAGAGTTATGTGAGGCCCGGCATCGCTTTGGTTGGTGATGCTGCGCATATGATTAATCCATTGGCCGGTCAAGGCGTCAATATCGGTTTGCTCGATGCGGCGGTGTTGGCTGAGGTGTTGGTCAATGCTCATCGATCGGGTCGGGATATTGGCGATATTGCCGAATTGAAGCGTTATGAAAAGTCAAGGCGTGCAGACAATCTAAGAATGATGACGGTCATGGATGTTTTTTACCGGGTTTTCAGCAACGAGATCATGCCGGTTAGGATTTTGCGCAATTTGGGTTTGGGTTTGGCCGAGCGTGTCGTGCCGGTCAAGAAAAAAGTTATGCGAGCCGCGATGGGATTGGATGGTAGGTTGCCCAAATTGGCAAAGGGTGAGTCGATTTAGGTTCGACTCTTTTTTGGGTTGAGGCCGCGATATCGACCAGCGGAATAGCTCCGCGGGTCGATATGGGCCGGATTTAGGCCGGCTTTTTAGCTAGCTTGTGATACAAGGCGAAAATGTCTTCGCGCCGCACGATAGCCATATAAGCGAGAATGCCTAAAACCAATCCGGATAATAAATCGCCGATAAACGATTTTTCCGAATTTGTTGTGGACGCCGATGATCGAGTGTCTGAAGGACCTTCAAGCATCATTTGCGGCGGAGACGGTAATGGGGCTTTATAGCCGCGAGCGTCAGGCAGGCCTAAGCTGCGCCACTTGTCGTAATCTTGCCAAAGCGGGTATTTGCCTTGCCAAAATTCTTTCGTGAAATAAGGTGCCAGAGTCCAGCCTTGCATTTTCGGAATCCCTTTTTCGTCAAGAAAATCTTTGTAAACAACCAAGCTAATATCGCCGCCTTCGCCGATACCGTTGGTGGTAAATGATTTTTCGACATGATCATGCATCATCCAAACGCCTTCGCCAAAGCTATGTAAGCCGTCGTCTGTGCCGTCTAGCTCGAGATCGAGACGCTGGGCGGGAACCATCGTATGAACATCTCGCATGATATACGAGCCGGGGCCGTTATCGATGCCGTCGTAATGCGTAACGCGAGGACGATGTCCATGTACGTGAAGGCCCAGTGCTTCGGTATGGCCGTTCAGGACGCGAAGCTTGACCTTTTCGTTCGGCTGCATTTCAACCAAAGATTCCCTGATCGTATAAGGAAATGAGCGGCCGTTCAGCATGAAATAGTCGTCGGTCGCTTCGGTGACGTCGTATTCCATGTTCAGTTTTTGTGCGAGTAGGCGCGGGTCGTTGGCCGAGCGAGCTAGTTCATGCAATTCCTTGTCCGCCGACTGATAATGCATGTCGTATTCGCGAGCATATTTTTCCTGAACCGCTACCGACGGGTGTCGAACTTGGCCATTACCGACATTGAAGGTTTGCACCCAGTTGTTGGGGCGGTTTTCCTCTACGATGAAAAGGCCTTGCAATCCCATTGGGATATGGGTGTGCGGTTGTACATGGCAGTGATAATAAAAAGTGCCGGCCTGGCGTGGTTTGATGACATAAGTTTTACTTTCGCCGGGCATAATATCCATTGCGCTGGTTTGTCCAACGCCGTCATTGCCGCTGCCGCTATGGTCCATGTAAGGGTGATCTACGCCGTGTAGATGTAATGAATGCGGCATGTGGTGTGTGTTCTCGACAACCAGCCAGACGGTGTCGCCTTCTTCGACGCGTATAGTTGGCGAAGGTACGCGGAGCAGAGGATTGGCTTGCGGCTCGTAAAGGCTTAGTGTCGACATGTCGCGTGTTTTAGGAGCGAATACCCAAAAGGTGGGTTGTACGCCCGGAGCAATGTCGAATTGAGTGGTCAATTCGGTACTGTCGGGAGAGTGACCGTTTAATTCGACGATTTCGAGTTTTATGATGATATGGTCGGGGTCGCCGTCGCCGTCGACGTCATTGGTTTTGATGATCGCATCAGCGGCCAATTGAGTATCCATTAACGTCGACATGCTGATGTTATTCGTGCCTTTAACAAAGGCTGCAATGTCGGCCGGATTGTCGGGGTTGCAAAGTCTCGATTCTTGGATCGCAACGCCGTCGATGACTTGAGCATCTCTCCATTTCGGTGAAGTGAAATCGGAACAGACTTCTTCTGATTCGCCTAATTCAATTTTAGTGGAAGGCGGCAAATCATTAGCTGCTTGTAGTTCGAGTGGAACAATAAGCGTCATGGCGCCGCAGAGTAGGGTAAGGAAGTTTTTATGCATGCGAAGGCCTCTGAAAAAACACATGATTCGAGTCACTGTGACTCGGAAAAAGTGCGAAAGTTTATTTACTCCATATCGACTGAAAAAACGTTTAGATAACGTTTAGATAGAGTTTGTTATATGTAGCTTGCAGTTTACTGGCGGCTCCTGCCTCGTGGTTGCCGACATTATCGGTAACGCTTGATGCTTTCTGGCTTATGAGACGCTTTTCCGGTCGTGTATTCAAGTGATAAAGAACATAACCTGTTTGAAAATTATACAGGAGATTCTTTCGTAGAGGTTGATTAAAGTCAAGGCCTCGATTCGATCGATTTCATATCGGTAGGTCATGAAATACTCTCTGATAACGGGGGCGGGTTATTCGGATTGGTGTACTCGAGAATACCGTTGAGAGTGGTTGTTACGCGGCTGAGTAATCTTATTAAGTAAATGAGGTGTAAACGACAACTGTATATTTATTCTGGTAAAAAAAAAGATATAGACTAGAATTTCGATGACAATATTTGGTTGATCGGAGATGGCTATGGAAAAGAAAATTTATCCTCGTGTTGCTGCGCATTTGCCTGTTGTGGTTACCAACGAAGAAGGTGTGCGTCTTAAAGTATTGGCGATTGATACTTCTAGTGACGGATTCTCGATTCAATGCAGTATTCTGCAGCGGAATTTGATGACTCCGGGCGGATGTTACATCCGAAACGGTCGCCCGGTGGAGTTAAATGCTTGGTTGGATTTGCCGCTTACCGGCGATCGACCTTTGCAGGTAAAGGCGCGTTGTAATGTTGAGTTTTCCCGCCGGATAGCGAGCGATCGTTGCGAAATCGGTATGCGATATAAGGATCTTGAAGGTGACGGTTATGAGAATCTTATTCGTTTTATCGAAAATCGACTGGCTTCGAACGAGGTTACGATGTCGTCTTTATGATCTATAGCAGGGGGATTTTGCTTGGATCCGAAATTCGTCCGGCTAGCGACTTTACTGGGTATTTCCGGAGCCGAATTCGACTAACGAAAGGGTTATCCTAAATTCGGCAATCTAACCATGAATCACATGAAGTTTATAAAGGATTTCAAGAAATTACCTAAATATTCTCGCTAATTTTGTTGGTGAGCGAAAGCTCTATACAAATGAATAGCAAGTCATTGAATTAACTTTTTATTCTTCATGATCTTCATGGTGAAATGCTTTATCTAGGTCTATAGATGGTCGCGTAATGCGGATTGAATGGCTTGCTCCAAATTTTGTAATGTTTCGTGGTCTTGAATTGGGTTGGATTGATAGTCGGTAAAATAAAACATGTCTTCTGCTCGGCTGCCTATCGTAGTGATTTTGGCGTCGTGCAGTTGAATGTTGTGATCGTTGAACACATGTCCGATTTTTGATAGTAGCCCCGCATGGTCTGTTGTAATGAGTTCCATGACCGTAAAGCGTCGTTGCGGATCCTCGTGAAAGGTAATCGTTGTTGGTATCGGAAAATGCCGGGCTTGTCTCGATTGGCGCCGAATGTTTTTTTGTTTGTTGATGTGGTGTTCTTTTAAGTTTTTACGGAGCGCTGTGCAAATATGCACTTCTCGGTGTAAATCCTTGATCGGGTTGCCTGATTGTTCGAGGACTTGGAAGCTGTTCAATACATATTGGTCGCTGGTGGTAACGATCCTTGCGTCGAGGATCGTAAGGCCGAGTTGATCGAGGGTCTCGGTGCTGATTGAAAAGATAAAGTCTTCGTTGCGAGTGTATATAAAGACTTCCGCACTGCCTCGTTGAGTTTGAGGGCGTAATAACACCAGCGGCAGATCTTGTTCGTCGCAGGATGCAATCGCAATCGTTTGCCAAGCGATTTCTTCGGCGGTATATCTAAGAAAGTATTCATCGCCGACATGTTTCCATGACTCGTGAATAGTCGCTTCCGAGATGCCTAATTTCAGCAGTTCTTCCCAGGCTTCGGTTTTATTTTCCTCGAGTCTGTCGCTGATATTGATCGGGTTCTTGAGGCCGCGGCGCAAGGCGTTGTAAGTTGCGCTATGGAGTTCTTTCAATAATGCGTCTTTCCAAGAGTTCCATAGTTCCGGATTAGTGGCGCGTATGTCGGCAACAGTCAATAAATACAGATGATTTAAATATTCGGTGCTACCGACTTGGGTGGCGAATTCATGAATGATGTCGGGGTCGCTGATGTCCTTGCGCTGGGCGGTCATCGACATGATCAAATGATTGCGAACTAGCCAAGTAACCAGTTTGGTATCGTGCCTGGACAGGTCGTGCTGCAGGCAAAATGCTTGGGCGATTTCTTCGCCAACTTGCGAATGATCGCCGCCTTTGCCTTTTGCTATATCATGAAACAACGCCGCGATATAAAGCAGTTCGGGTTTCGGGATCGTCAAAAAAATGTCGTTGCAAAAAGGCAGTTCGTGGGTGTGTTTTTCCAACGAAAAGCGTCGTAAATTGCGAATCACGAACAAGGTGTGTTCGTCCACGGTATAAATGTGGAATAAGTCGTACTGCATTCTGGCGACGATGTGGGCGAAGCTGGGCAGGTAAGCGGCGAGTACGCCATAACGATTCATTCGCCGAAGTTCGTGCGTGATGCCTCGCGGTTGGCGTAAGATCTCGATGAATAGATGATTGGCGTGCTTGTTAGTTCTAAATTGATCGTCGATTAAGTGCAGGCTTTTACGGATTAAGCGAATCGTTTTTGATCGGATGCCTTTTAGCGAAGGGTTTTGTTGGAGTACTAGGAAGATTTCCAATAATGCCAGTGGGTTGTCCTCGAAAAAACTTTCCGTTTCGGCTTCCAGGTAGCCGTTAATGGCGATGAGTTTAGCGGTTTTGGTTTGAATTTGTTGATAGGTGGTTTCGCCGCCGATGAAGCGCTCGTGAAATAATTGCAGCAACATTTCGTTGAGTCGTTCTAAGCCGACTACGGTTTTATAGTAATGCTGCATGAATTCTTCGACGGATTGATTCGGGTCGATGCCTTTGAATCCGAATTGTTCGGCCACGTCTCGTTGAAAGTCGAATAGCAGGCGATCCTCGCAACGACCGGTCAATAGATGAAGCGCGTAACGGATACGCCAGAGTACGTTACGTGCAGTGACCAGTTCTTCATATTCGGATTCGGGCAAGAAGCCGTATTTAATCAATTCCTTCAGAGTTGAGGAGCCGTAATGGCGTTTAAAAACCCAGGCAATAACCTGCATATCGCGAAGTCCGCCGGGGCCTTCCTTGATGTTGGGTTCGAGATTGTAAGCGGTGTCGTGAAACTTAAAGTAGCGATGCTCCTGTTCCTGCATTTTGGCTGCAAAAAAACGGTTTGACGGCCATATCTCACCGTTATTTATCGGTTCAAGCACTTTTGCGCACAAGTTCGGATTGCCGCACAATAGCCTGGTTTCCATTAAGCTGGTCATGATGGTTTGGTCGTCGGTGCAGGATTGAATGCATTCTTCGACTGTACGTACGCTCAAGCCTGGTTTTAAACCGATATCCCAAAGGAAATTACCGAATTGCCCCAGCACTGCTTGGGTTTCCGCAGAAGCCTGCTTATCTAATAAGACGACGATATCGATGTCTGAAAAGGGAAACAATTCTTTTCTCCCATATCCTCCTACAGCGATCAAGCTTAATTGATCGGCGAATCCGCCGAGAAAATGATTCCAGCCGCTAATGAGGATGTCGTCTACGAATTCGGCTTTGGCAACCAGCAAAGGCGTGACCGGTTCTTGGGGGTTAAATGCCTGCTTAAACTCCAGGTTTTTCGATTTAATGAGCTGTTTAAAAGCGGCAATATAATCGGATTGCGTAAAATAGCGGGTATGGGCTAAGGTTTCTGTCACATTTCCTCCTGTCTCAATGTCAGGATTTCGTGGCCGTGGTCAGTGACTAGGATAGTATGCTCCCACTGCGCCGATAGGCTGTGGTCTTTGGTAACCGCAGTCCAGCCGTCCGCTAATACCTTAACGTGACGCTTGCCTAGATTAAGCATTGGTTCTATCGTGATAATCATGCCGGCTTCAAGTAAAATGCCTTCTCCCGGTTTGCCGTAGTGCAGCACTTGCGGTTCTTCATGAAATTTTTGGCCTATGCCGTGACCGCAAAATTCTCGTACGACGGAAAATCGATTGGATTCGGCGAATTTTTGTATTGCGTGACCGATATCGCCTAAGGTTGCGCCTGGTATGACCTGTTCGATACCCCGGTATAGTGCTTCTTGAGTCATTTTAACAAGGCGCTTGGCATGAGGGCTTACTTCGCCTACGCAAAACATTTTGCTGGTGTCGCCGTGATAGTTGTCTTTGATGACTGTGATGTCGATATTCACGATATCGCCACTTTTTAATTTTTTATTGCCAGGTATGCCGTGGCACACTTGCTGGTTGATTGAAGTGCATATCGATTTAGGGAATCCGTGGTAATTAAGCGGTGCCGGGATTGCATGTTGAACGTCGACAATATAGTCGTGGCAAATCTGATTAAGCTCATCGGTGGTGACGCCCGGTACAACATGCGGTTCGATCATTTCCAGTACTTCGGCGGCGAGCTTGCCGGCGACGCGCATTTTATCGATTTCACTTGGTGTTTTTATGATGATACCCATGATTTGACGGCTGTTTGTTGGCAAGGAAGCTAGTATAACGGGTTTGATTGAACAAACTCGTTAAGGAGTTGATAAGTGTTGGAGGTTGCAGTAATTGAAAGACTTGGGAGAGAGAAGAAGTTCTGCCAGTTTAGCAGAGAATTAATTGTTGTTGAAATCTAATTATGATATAAAGGCAAGTTCATTTTTGTGTTTTAAATACTCACGTTTGTCGACACGCTTGGTAGGGTGCCTTTCTTGATTAATTTGAAGGAGGGGTTGTCAAGGCGGGCAGGCGGAGGCGTAACCCAACGAAACGTTAAGTTTCACATAATCCTTAGGAGAAAAAAATGGCAGCAGTGTCAATGCGTCAAATGTTGGAAGCAGGTGTTCATTTCGGACATCAAACTCGTTACTGGAATCCCAAGATGGCTAATTACCTGTTTGGGGCCCGTAACAAGATTCATATTATCAACCTCGAGAAATCGCTTCCATTGTTTAACGATGCAATGAACTATCTGGGTCAAATGTCCGCAAACAAAGGTACTATCCTGTTTGTCGGCACCAAAAAAGCAGCCCGTAAAGCAGTCGCCGAAGAAGCGAAGCGTTGCGGAATGCCGTACGTCGATCATCGTTGGTTGGGCGGCATGCTGACAAATTTCAAAACGATCAAAAAATCGATCAATCGTCTGAAAGAATTGGAAGCGATGAAGGCGGACGGAACGCTATATCATAAATTTAGCAAAAAAGAAGCGCTCGGTATGGAGCGTGAATTGGAAAAGCTCGAACGCAGCTTGGGCGGCATTAAGGATATGAAAGGCGTGCCCGACGTATTGTTCATCTTGGATGTCGGCTATGAGAAAAACGCGATCGGCGAAGCGAAAAAACTGGGCATTCCTGTAGTAGGTATCGTCGATTCGAACAATTCTCCTGAAAGCGTTGATTACATCATACCGGGGAATGACGATTCCATTCGAGCGGTTAAACTTTACTGCGAGTCCGTAGCGGATGCAGTGTTGGAAGCAAAATCCGCGACATTGAGCTTATCGGCTCAGGCTGATGATTTTGTTGAGGAATCAGAGGTCGAAGCAAGCGCAGAGTAAGCGCCGGTGCGGTGAAGGGCAATTAGCTCTTCGAATGCAATGGCGCATTGAACTGAAAAGCGCCTCCTAACAGGAGGCGTTTTTTATAGTTAAGAATAAAGAGGAAAAACGAGAAATGAGCATATCAGCTGCAATGGTTAAGGAACTGCGGGAAAGAACCGGTTCCGGTATGATGGAATGCAAAAAAGCATTGGTCGAAGCAAACGGCGATCTGGATATCGCTATCGAAAATATGCGTAAAGCCGGTTTAGCAAAAGCCGATAAAAAATCCGGACGTACCGCAGCGGAAGGCGTGGTGGGCGTAAAAGTCAGCGATGATGCTAAAACAGCGGCGATAGCCGACATCAATTGCGAAACTGATTTCGTTGCGAAGGGTGACGATTTCGTCAATTTCGTCAACAATGTTACCGACGCTATCTTAAACGCGGATGTGCAAACACCCGAGCAAGTGTTGGACCTGAAACTGCCAAACGGCAAGACGATCGACGAGGTTCGCCGCGAACTGATATCAAAACTGGGTGAAAATATCGCGATTAGACGTTTTGAAAAATACAATTTGACCGACGGCGGTGCTGCTTGTTACTTGCACGGCAGTAAGATCGGCGTATTAGTCGCGTTGCAAAAAGCCGATGACGCATTAGGTAAGGACATTGCGATGCACGTTGCGGCAATCAATCCGGCTTGCGTTTCAGAAGATCAAGTTTCTCAGGAAGCGATTGAGAAAGAAAAAGAAATTTTTTCCGCGCAAGCTTTGGAAAGTGGTAAGCCGGCCGAGATTATCGAAAAAATGGTGAGTGGAAGAATCAAAAAGTTTCTTGCCGAAGTTACCTTATTGGGTCAGCCTTTCGTTAAAGATGACAAAGTCACTGTCGGCGAATTGGTTAAGTCCAAAGGTAATGCCGTTATTCGCTTTACCCGATTCGAAGTTGGTGAGGGTATCGAGAAAAAAGAAGAAAATTTTGCCGAAGAAGTCATGGCGCAAGTCAGAGGCTCATAATTCAATCCCCGGTTTATCCGGGGATTCGTTTTTATACTCCGAGTGGATTATGAAACGTTAATTCGGAAGTATCCTTTCTCGCATCGGTTATTTTCGAAATAGGAATGCAAGCCACGCCTCGTTATTGCTATGGAAATTGAAGGCGGGCTTAGATGCGGGAAAGGTTTACTAAAATTAACTATTCCCTAACTTGAAAATCAATAATGACAAATTTAATCTGCCAGCGAATTTTATTGAAACTAAGCGGTGAAGCTTTAATGAGCGAAAAGGGCGGCAGTATCGATGCCGATATCCTGAAGCGCTTGGCCGGCGAAATTAAAGAGTTATGTGATGCTGGGATACAGGTTGGGCTAGTTGTCGGGGGCGGCAATATTTTGCGCGGCGCGCAAAAAGCTTCCGAGGGCCTCGATCGAGTGACCGGCGATCAAATGGGCATGCTTGCTACGGTAATCAATGCGTTGGCGATGCAGGATGCTTTGGAATATTTAGGCATGCAAGTGCGAGTGATGTCCGCATTAAAGATTAATCAAGTGTGCGAAGATTTTATTCGCCGCAGAGCAGTTAGGCATCTGGAAAAAGGTCGGGTTGTGATATTTGCGGCTGGAACCGGAAATCCGTTTTTTACTACGGATTCGGCAGCCAGTCTGCGGGCGATTGAGATCAATGCTCAGTTGATGATTAAGGCAACCAAGGTTAAGGGTGTTTATTCGGCCGATCCCGAAAAGGTCAAGGATGCTCGATTTTATCCGCGATTGACCTATGACGAAGCGTTGGATCAACGCTTAAACGTCATGGATGCCACAGCATTGGTATTGTGCCGGGATAACAACTTGCCGATGCGCGTGATGAATATTTTTGAACAAGGCGCAATAATGCGGCTGATGCAGGGCGAAGATATCGGCTCACTGATTGAACGAGGAACACAAGCATGATAAGCGATATTCAACAAGATGCGGCTAAGCGAATGGGCAAAAGTGTCGAAGCGCTGAGGCACGAATTTACCAAAATCAGAACAGGCCGGGCGCATCCGAGCCTATTGGATCAAATTACTGTTCCGTATTATGGTGTCGATACACCGCTTTCTCAGGTAGCGAACGTAGCGACCGAGGACTCTCGGACTTTGACGGTTACACCATGGGAGAAAACCATGGTTAAGGCCGTCGAAAAAGCGATAATGGCTTCCGACTTAGGACTTAACCCTTCCTCGAATGGTAATGTGATTCGTATCCCGTTACCGCCGTTAACCGAGGAGCGTCGCCGCGATCTGGTCAAGGTCGTAAAACAAGAAGCCGAGAATGGACGAGTAGCGATACGAAATATTCGCCGCGATGCCAATTCCGATATCAAAGACGCGTTAAAAGAAAAAATGATATCCGAGGATGAAGCTCGCGCGGCCGAAGATAAAATTCAAAAGTTGACCGACCAATACATCAAAGAAATAGAGAAGCACTTGGAAGAAAAAGAAGCGGACTTAATGTCTATTTAATGGAGTAGATTGATGTCTGCAGAACTCGAAACGCTTCCGGACTTGAACCCAAACCCTCGCCATATCGCAATCATCATGGATGGTAACGGGCGTTGGGCGCAACAAAGGCATATGCCTCGTGCAATGGGGCATCAAGCCGGTGTCAAGGCGGTTAGAGCCATTGTTGAGTATTGCGCCGAAGCGAATATCGAAGTATTGTCATTATTCGCTTTCAGCAGCGAAAATTGGCGTCGGCCGGAGTCCGAAGTGTCGATGTTGATGAACTTGTTTATTTCGACCTTGCAAAGAGAGGTTAATAAGTTGCATCGGAACAACATTCGTTTAAGGTTTATCGGCGAACGAAAGGCTTTTTCCGAAAAATTGCAGGCTAAAATTACCGAAGGCGAGGCTCAAACCCGCGATAATAGTGGTTTGACTTTGGTGATTGCGGCCAATTACGGTGGGCGGTGGGATATGTCTGAAGCGTTTAAAAAAATAGCTGTAAAAATTAAAAGCGGCGAACTCGACGGGCAAGAAATCGATGAGACACTAATCGCTCAACATCTATCAACCGCCGATTTGCCCGAACCGGATTTATTCATCAGAACCGGTGGTGAACAACGGGTCAGTAATTTTTTGCTCTGGCAGTTAGCTTATACCGAACTATATTTCACGCCGACCTTATGGCCCGACTTTAATCGGCAATCGCTGGAGGAAGCTATCGTAAGCTTTAGAACTCGGCAAAGGCGTTTCGGGCATACCGGCGAGCAAATCCTCAATAAAGCGGTTACCCTCTAACTCAATTGACTTGAAAATAATTATAAAATGTTACTACAGCGAATTATTACGGCTCTGATTCTTGCGCCATTGGTCGTGTTGGCCGTTTATTTATTGCCAATACCTTATTTCACTCTGGTTGTTGCCCTGGTTATGTTGGTTGCCGCATGGGAGTGGACAGGCTTAACCGGTATTGACAGTCCATTGATGCGGATTTTATTTCTTGCCCTACTCATTCTGCCGATGGGCGGTGTTTACTTTTGGACTTATTTTCTGGAAGTATTGGCGCAAATTTTCGATTGGCCGGAAGTTAGGGCGCAGTCCGGTTTATTGGAATGGCTGGTTATTTTACCGGTTTTATTTTGGGTAGTGGTGATGTTTCTGATCAGGAATGCGTCGGATGCGTTACTGAAACTTGAATTAAAAACTGTTTATAAGGGCTTGACCGGCTGGTTGATTCTGTTTTTTGCGTGGATGTTTTTATATCGTATGCGCGCATTTTACGGCGCCGATATGGTGATGTATTTTCTGCTGCTGATTTGGATTGCCGATATTACGGCCTATTTTGTCGGCAAAAAATTCGGCGCTACCAAGCTAGCTCCCGAAATCAGTCCGGGCAAAACCATGGCGGGATTTTATGGTGCCTTGGGAAGCGCCGTTGTCAGTGCAATCGTTTTGAGTTTGGTATTCGGGTTTAATTTGATGATCGGCTCTGACTTTGTTTTGTTGTCGGTCTTGACCGTTTTGATTTCGATATACGGCGATCTATTTTTTAGTCTGGTAAAACGGCAGCAGGGCGTTAAGGATACAGGCTCTATCTTGCCGGGACATGGTGGTTTGTTAGATAGGATCGATAGCTTGGTGGCCGCTATTCCGTTTTTCTATGCCGGTATTCTGCTGATTAGAGAGTTATTTTAATGAAAGGTATTTGCATACTGGGAGCAACCGGTTCCATCGGTGTCAGCACGTTGGATGTCGCGGCTCGTCATCCGAATCGGTATAGAGTCGTTGCGCTGACCGCGAACAATAATATCGATTTATTGTACGATCAATGCATCGTCCATCGTCCTGGCTATGTTGTCGTGGTTGATGAAGATAAGGCTAAACAATTTGCAGAGCGCATTGCTACATCGCCGGTATCCGATATTAAGGTATTATCGGGAGCCGAATCGTTGCAGCAAGTGGCCACATTGGATAGTGTCGATTCGGTAATGGCGGCAATCGTCGGCGCGGCTGGTTTATTACCAACTTTGGCAGCTGCTAAAGCCGGTAAAACCGTATTGCTGGCAAATAAAGAAGCGTTGGTGATGTCCGGCGATATTTTTATGAAAGCAGTCTCCGAGTCCGGCGCGCATTTGCTGCCGATCGATAGCGAGCATAATGCGATTTTTCAATGCATGCCGGCTGATTACTGTGCGGGTCAAGAAGCCAAGGAAGCGAGGCGTATTTTGTTGACTGCCTCGGGCGGCCCGTTCAGAACTAAGCCGGTAGAAGAGTTGGTTGATGTTACTCCGGATCAAGCCGTCGCGCATCCCAATTGGGATATGGGGCGCAAGATTTCGGTTGATTCTGCGACGATGATGAATAAAGGGCTTGAATTGATTGAAGCCTGTTTATTATTCAATATGTCGCCGGACAAAATTCAGGTGGTGATCCATCCGCAAAGCGTGATTCATTCGATGGTCGATTATGTCGACGGCACTGTGTTGGCGCAAATGGGTAATCCCGATATGCGAATACCCATTGCGCATGCGATGGCGTGGCCGGAACGCTTCGACTCCGGTGCTGCACCGCTTAATATATTCGACGTTAAACATATGGATTTCGAACAGCCCGATCTTCAGCGTTTCCCTTGTTTGCGCTTGGCTATCGAAGCCGTCGAGGCAGGCGGGATCATGCCGGCTGTGTTAAATGCAGCCAATGAAATCGCGGTTGCTGCCTTTTTAGACGAGAAAGTTCGTTTTACCGACATTCCTTTCATCATTGAACGGAGCATGTGTCAATTCGAAGCCGATCCGGCGGATACGCTGGATATTGTTTTGGCTGCCGATAGCAAAGCCCGGGAAGTGGCTGAGCGTATCGTCGAAGAACTTAAGCATTAACCGGATTAATGAGTACGCTGTTTTATTTTATTGTCGCGATCGGTATTCTGGTTTCGTTTCATGAATTCGGTCATTTTTGGGTCGCGCGTAAAACCGGCGTCAAAGTGCTAAAGTTTTCGGTCGGGTTCGGCAAGGTCATATGGTCTTATCAGAAATCGCCTGCGTCGACCGAATATGCCATCTCGGCAATACCTCTAGGCGGCTATGTCAAAATGGTTGACGAACGCGAAGGCAAGGTGGCCGACGAAGATTTGCCTTTCGCATTCAACCGTCAGCCATTGTGGGCGCGGTCGGCGATTGTCGCGGCCGGACCATTATTCAATTTAATGCTAGCCGTGCTGTTTTTCTGGATCGTATTGTTCATCGGTGAAACCGGCTTACGTCCGATTATCGGTCATGTTGAGCCGGATACGCTTGCCGCCGAAGCCGGTTTGCTCGAAGGAGAGGAGATCGTAGCGGTCAATCAAAAGAACACTGCGACTTGGGCGGAGGTTATTGAGTCGATTTTCTCGGCTGCCATGACCGGTCGAGAAAGTGTCGATGTTACGGTAAAAAACATTGATGAACAGCAGCATTCGCGGCTTATTAACCTTCCTGAAGAATTGCGTAGGGAGCCGGATAAACTTTACGATAAATTAGGTCTCAAGCCTTGGATGCCGCAGCTCAGACCGGTCGTCGGACGAGTGTTGGAAGCCATGCCGGCAGCCGATGCCGGATTACAGCCCGGTGATTTGATCGTCGCCGCGAATGGTGAGGCGATCAATACTTGGATGCAATGGGTCGAGTATGTGCAGGACCGGCCCGGAACTGCCATTGCCCTGACTATTGAAAGACAAGGCGTGCAATTGAGTCTCGAAATAACGCCTCAAAAAGTGGTCGAAAACGACATAACCGTTGGTAAAATCGGTGCGGCCGTTGAAATTCCTGAAGACTTGATGGCGTCGTTGCAAGTACGCAATGATTTGCCGCTTTGGCCGGCTCTGACGGGGGCTGTTTCGAGAACCATTTTTTTTAGTACCGCAACACTCAAAATGATGGGTCAGATGATTCTCGGTAATGCTTCTGTGAAAAATCTCAGCGGCCCAATTAGTATCGCCCAGTTTGCGGGCCTTTCCGCAGAGCGAGGGTTTGTCGAATTCCTGTCTTTCTTAGCGAAAGTTAGCATTAGTCTTGGCGTGCTTAATTTATTGCCGATTCCGGTTTTAGATGGCGGTCATTTGTTGTTTTTTGCGATAGAAGCGATTAAAGGCAGTCCCGTCTCGGAAAAATTCCAGGTTGCGTTACAACAGGTCGGTATTTTGTTGCTACTGTCGTTGATGGTATTGGCTCTATTTTTGGATTTAGAACGTTTGTTTCAATGAAAAAGCCGCTTAAAGCTTAATGTATACCCTTTGCTAGTCAAATTTTGGCCTGATAAACGAGTTATACCTATCGCACTTCAAACTTCGGCATTAGCGTATGGAGGCGTCGGGGTGTTCGGCAAAGGCTTTGGCAGCATGGATGCTGTCATAGAGCCTACATGGACGTATTCACGGCGTCCTTTGACGGGCACCCCGATGCCGAAATTTGACTAGCAAAGGGTATACCGAACCCGCTATAAGCTCACAGTTCCAGTAACTTATTTGTCACGAAGTCCTAAAGTACGTTAATAATTTAGGCTGTTGATTTAACAGGTTGTCTGCATAAATCAACAGTCAACATCAAGCCAATAGAAAACTGCTGAATAGTGACTTCTATTTTTCATAGGGTAATGAACAAAGCACTCGGTAGACAGTCCTACAAACGCATTAGTCATTCTGAATATATGGAAACGTTATGAAACAAATACTTAAAACAGTGGTATTGCTTGGCTTGGCTTTAGGCATGAACGTTGTTCAAGCCGATGAAGCGGCCATCAAAGCGGCTTTGAAAAAGTCGATGCCAAATTTCACCCCCGAATTGATAAAACCTTCCGAAGTGAAGGGAGTTTATGAAGTCACGGCGGGCGCAACCATCTTTTATGTCTCCGATGACGGTAAATATTTATTACAAGGGCGCTTGATCGACCTGGAATCTAGAACCGATTTGACCGAAGCTAAAATAGCTAATACGCGAAAGAATACGTTGGAAAAGTTGGGACAAGATCAAATGATCGTGTTCAAGCCGAAATTAGGTCAGCATAAAGTTTTTATTTTTACCGATATCGATTGCGGTTATTGTCGGAAACTGCATTCCGAGATCGATCAATATATGGCCGAAGGCATTACGGTTCAATACTTGTTTTATCCGAGAGCAGGGAAGGGGTCGGATTCCTATGCTAAAGCTGTTTCGGTATGGTGTGCGGAAGATCGTAATGATGCTTTGACCAAAGCCAAACAAGGGAAAACCCTCGAAGCCAAGACCTGTACCAATCCGGTCGATGCGCATATGAAGCTCGGTAACGATTTCGAAGCGCGCGGAACGCCGATGATCGTCACCGAACAAGGTTCTGTATATCCGGGTTATTTACCGGCCAAACAACTGGTTGAAGTATTGCGAGAAGAAAAAGGTTTATAGAATAATCCCAGCAATTCCCAGTTTGAGCAGTATCGCCGATTTTAGGGTGTGGGGTATGCCTGTCGAGGAACGCCGTAAACCCATCCATGGGGGCTTGGCGGCAGCTCGAACGCCAAGGATGGCGTGAATGCAGATTTTGCATTACGCCAAGGATGGCGTGTAGTAGGGCAATGCAGGAGCAATTGCCGAGGAGCAAAAATCTGCCCTGCTGCCGACATCCTCGCCAAGCATACCCCACACCCTTTTTGATCTCCAAATTGGGAATTGCTGGAATAATCCGGCTAGGTTGTGGATGCGCTTGAAACGTGTATTTTATAACTGTCGACTGTCGGGCATTAAAGTGTAGCACCGCCTCATGGATGCACAGTGGGTGTGCTAGGCAGATTATGCTCTATAATGTTCCCATCGTAGATCAAAATTCGGCGCCAAGGTGTCCGTCAAAGGACGCCGTGAATACATCCCTGTAGGCTCTATGCTAGCTCCATGCTGGCAAAGCCTTTGCCGCACACCCCGGTGCCTCCTCAGACACTGCCGAAATTTAAAGTGCGGAAGGTATATATTTCGTGCGGCTATTTTTTCGGCTTTTATGGCAATGCGCTTCGATAGACGTGTCTAAATTGCTATTATTTTATAATTTGCTAATATACTAACAAATTATAAGTCCATGAGGTGCAGATGATGAACTCTCCGATCAATCAACAACGTCGACAATGGTTAAAATATGCCGCATTTGCGGCAGCCGGTGCGGCGACTTACCCCTCTTGGGCGCAATCGGCCGGAGCCTTTAAAGCGGTCAATACCCCTTCCGCGAATTTTCATCCCGATGTCGAAATTGAACTGACGCAGGATATCGCGCAGGTTTCTGTCTTCGAAGGGCCTGAAACTCGAGTTTGGAAAGTGCGGGCTAAAGTACTCAAAGGTCCGTCTACATCGATAAAAAATCATCCCGATACTTATCTTGCGCCGACGATTCGTCTGAAAAAAGGCCAAAAAGTCAGAATTCATTTGAATAACAATTTACCGGCGCATTCGATTTTGCATTGGCACGGACTGCATGTGCCGGCCAACATGGACGGAAATCCGATGTACGCGGTCAGTCACGGCGAATCTTATATCTATGAATTCGAAATTCTGAATCGTGCCGGAACCTACTGGTATCACGCTCACACCCATAGCGTCACCGCCCGACAAGTCTATTCGGGGCTTGCCGGCTTGTTTATTGTGCATGACGATGAAGAACGGGCTTTGAATTTGCCCAAGGGCGAATTTGATCTGCCGTTGGTTATCCAAGACAGAAGCTTCGATAAGAATAATCAGCTCGTCTACAGCGACCACATGATGCAACGCATGCAGGGCTTTCTCGGCGATCGGATTTTTGTCAACGGCCGGCCCGATTATGTGTTGCCTGTCGCGGGACAGGCCTATCGGTTCCGGTTGCTGAACGGATCGAATTCTCGGATCTATAAACTGGCCTGGTCGGACGGCAGTAAAATGACTGTGATCGGTACCGACGGCGGATTGCTGGAAAGGCCGAAGCAGTATTCCTATGTGATGTTGGCTCCAGGCGAAAGAATCGAGCTTTGGGCCGATTTCAGCGGTCGTTCGGTGGGTTCTGAGATAAGCATGCGCAGCTTGTCGTTCGATATTGCGACACACGGTCATGGCGGCATGGGCATGATGGGTGGCGGTCGCGGAATGATGGGCGGAGGACGGCGCGGCATGATGGGCGGGGGTATGGGCATGATGCACTCTTCCGATCTGCCGTCGGGTAGTGAATATTCTTTATTTAACGTTAAAGTGATTAAAGCCGGTAAATCGTCGCAGAGTTTACCTGAGCGCTTATCCACGATACCTAAGTTGAATGTTCGCGATGCTGCGAATAACAAAGACCCAAGAACCATTAGATTGTCGATGCGGCACATGTCGGCGTTATTGAATGGGCGTTCCTACAAAATGGACGATGTCCGCGACGATGAAATCATTCCTGTCAATAGTTTGCAAGTCATCGAATTCGACAATGGCTACAGCGGCATGAGCGGTATGCCGATGCCTCATCCAATGCATTTACACGGCGAACAATTTCAAATCATCAAACGCCAAGTCAACCCGAAATCGAGAGAAGCGCACCGAACGATTGCCGGTGGATTGGTCTGGGGTGGTTGGAAGGATACGGTGCTGGTGATGCCCGGCGAGAAAGTGACCGTATTGAAACCATTTAATGACTTTAAAGGACTATTCATGTATCACTGCCATAATCTCGAGCATGAAGATATGGGGATGATGCGGGATTTCTTAATTAAATAACCTAAGTTCGGTTTATATCAGTCAAAGGCCCGTACCTAAATTATCTAAGAGTTAATGATAGTCAATGGGCTATGGAATTTAGGTGCTGGCTGGAACGTCTATGGATTTCGCTAAAAATAACTTTCTGGAGTTATGAGCTTTGTTGAGGGTTCGGTAACTCGCCTGGCAGGACCCAGCCCCTAAATTAGTAAGACTATTAACCATGACCGATGGGCTATGGAATTTAGGGGCTGGGTGAATACGTCCTTGTAGGCTTGACGGCGGCTTTCCCTGCCGCCGACAACTGCCAATCGAGTTACCGAACCCACTAAAATAGGGAAGTTATTTATGACCAAATTCTATGTAGGAGGTGGTCGTAAATATACCCTTTGCTAATCAAATTTCGGCGCCGGGGTGCCCGTCAAAGAACGCCGTGAAACGTCCCTGTAGGCTCTATGTCAGCTCCATGCTGATCTCTCACCTAGCGTTAGGTGAGGGACTGAATACCCCGGGGCCTCCTTAGGCACTGCCGAAATTTGAAGTGCGAAAGGTATAAATAGATGTAATGCTTATCGGCCTTCCATGTTCACTGGGTTTACGTTATCGCCCGAGTCTAAAATCACTCCACCATCTTTTTCAAACGATACAGCGTATCCAAGGCTTGCCTCGGGCTTAGGTTGTCCGGGTCTAACTCCTCGATCAAACAGACTGCCGGATGGCATTCTTGGGTCGCGAATAAATCCAATTGCTGATTGCCCGATTCAGTTTGGTTTTGATAATAGGTGTTGTTTTCCAGATGCTGCAATTTCAATTTGGCTTTGTCGATCACTGTTGCCGGAACACCGGCCAGTGAGGCGACTTGCAGCCCGTAACTTTGGCTCGCCGGGCCTTCCTTGACAGCATGCAGAAACACGATTTTGTCGCCGTACTCGATCGCGTCGAGATGGACGTTATGGATCGGTTTTTGCTCGTCCGCTAGAGTCGTCAACTCGAAATAGTGCGTCGCGAATAAGGTATATGCCTTTGTGACTTTTGCCAAATGATCGGCGCAAGCCCAAGCCAAAGATAAACCGTCAAAAGTACTGGTTCCGCGGCCGATTTCGTCCATCAATATCAAACTTTGTTCGGTTGCGTTATGCAGAATGTTGGCTGTTTCCGACATTTCGACCATGAAAGTCGAGCGTCCGCCGGCCAAGTCGTCCGAAGCGCCGATGCGGGTGAAAATCTTATCGACCGGGCCGATCGTTGCGGCCTTGGCCGGAACATAACAACCGATATGAGCGATCAGTACGATCAAAGCCGCCTGGCGCATATAAGTCGATTTACCGCCCATATTCGGGCCGGTGATGATGAGCATGCGGCGCTGAGGCGATAGTTTAAGATCGTTTGCGACGAACGGAATGTCGGAGACTTGCTCGACGACCGGATGTCGTCCGCCTTCGATATCGATGCCGGGCTTGTCGGTCAATTGCGGACGAGTCAAATTCAATGTTTCGGAGCGTTCGGCAAATGCCGCCAGCACATCCAGTTCGGCGAGTCCTTGCGCGCATTGCTGCAGATCGGTTAATGACTCGCCGAGCGTGTTCAGCAATTGATCGTATAACAATTTTTCGAATGCCAGCGATTTTTCTTTCGCACTCAGAACTTTATCTTCGAAGGTTTTTAATTCCTCGGTAATGTAGCGCTCGACGCCTTTCAGCGTTTGTTTACGGTGGTAGTGTGCCGGAACTTTCTCGGCATGTAATCTTGAAATCTCGATATAGTAACCATGCACGCGATTGTAATTGACTTTTAGGCCGCTAATGCCGGTCGCGGTTTTTTCGCGCTCCTCCATATCGAGCAGAAATTGATCGGCATTGCGGCTTAAGTTGCGCAGATCATCGAGTTCGGCATGGTAGCCGGGGGCAATGACGCCGCCGTCGCGAATTAGAACAGGCGGGTTGTCGATAATGGCTCGTTGCAACAGCGCCGATAACTCAGGTTGTTCGGCGATTTGCTCGGCCAGACGCATCAGCTCCGGACTGTCGGTGTTCGATAGCAAGGGCTGCAATGTCGGTAAAACGGCCAGCGTATTGCGTAACACGATCAAATCGCGCGGCCTGGCTGACTTGAGTGCGATGCGAGAACTGATACGCTCGATGTCGCCGACCGCATTCAATTGATTGCGAACGGCATCTAAAAGCCGTTCGGACAATAGCGATTCGATTGCCGAATATCGGCTTTGCAGAATGGCTTGGTCTCTGAGCGGTCGGTTGATCCAGCGGCGCAGACAACGACTGCCCATCGCGGTGACGGTTTTGTCGAGTACGCCGAATAAGGTGTAGCGCAGCTCGCCTGTCGGATGCGTGTCCAGTTCCAGATTGCGGCGGCTAGCGGCGTCGAGTTGAATGCCGTCGGAATTGTTTTCGACCCGAATGCCTTGAATATGGGGCAGGGCGCTTTGTTGCGTGTCTTTGACGTATTGCAACAGACAGCCGGCCGCGGCAATAGCCATCGGCATATTTTCGCAACCGAAGCCTGATAGATCGTGCGTGTTGAATTGATTCAATACCAGTTGACGCGCACTGTCAGGCTCAAAATGCCAAGGCGGGCGCTTGCAAATGCCTTTGCGCTGCTTCAAAGCCTGTAGAAGAGCGATATCTTCGCTGACCAATAGCTCGGCCGGGTCCAGACGTTCGATTTCGCTCAACATCGTGTCGGCCGAATCCAGTTGTTGCAATACAAAGCGTCCGCTGGTCACATCTAAAGCGGCGATACCGAATTTGGAATCGGCAACATGCAGGGCCACCAGCAAATTATCCTTGCGGTCTTCGAGCAAGGCTTCGTCGGTAACGGTGCCGGGTGTGACGATGCGTACCACTTTTCGTTCAACGGGTCCTTTCGAAGTCGCCGGATCGCCGATTTGTTCGCAAATCGCGACCGATTCGCTGTGGCGCAACAATTTCGCGATGTAGCCTTCGGCGGCATGATACGGAATGCCTGCCATCGGAATCGGCGCACCGGCCGACTGGCCGCGCTGCGTCAGCGTAATATCGAGAATCTGGGCGGCTTTTTTTGCATCGTCGAAAAAAAGTTCATAAAAATCGCCCATCCGGTAAAAAACGAGCGTGTCGGGATGTTCGGCCTTGATGCGCAGATATTGCTGCATCATCGGGGTGTGTTGGTTGCTGGTTTGTTTTATACTCATAGATATTATTTTATCTTAGGATTGAGTCATAGATATACTCATCGTAGATCAAAATTCGGCACCGGGGGCCCGTCAAAGTACCCAGCCCCTAAATTAGTAAGACTATTAACCATGACCGATGGGCTATGGCATTTAGGGGCTGGGTGAATACATCCATGCTCTATGCCAGCATCCATGCTGGCAAAGCCTTTGCGAGCGCCATGGATGGCGTGAATGTCGATTTTGCAGGAGCAAAAATCGACCGAGCACCCCGGCACCTCCTTAGGCACTGCCGAAATTTGAAGTGCGAAAGGTATAACTTTCTTATTTTTTAATGCAGGCTAACCGAACCCGCGACAAAGCCATGGTTTCAGAAAGTTATTCGTCACGATATCCTTAAATTGATTAGGTCTTGCCCCATTGGTCCCATTAAATACAGAGAACGAAATCACCGCATTGGCTCGCTTGGTAGGGTTTAGCCTAAAGGAACGCGGTTGGCTGCTGGCAACCGCCGAATCCTGTACCGGCGGCGGCATTGCGCAAGCGATTACCGAAATACCGGGCAGTTCGGCTTGGTTCGACCGAGGCTTCGTGACTTACAGCAATGCCGCCAAATTACAAATGCTGGGCGTCCGGGCCGAGACGATCGAAAATCATGGCGCGGTCAGCGTCGAGACTGCGAGCGAGATGACAGGGGGCGCATTGAATCACAGTCAGGCCGATTGGGCAATTGCGGTAACCGGTATTGCCGGGCCTGGTGGCGGCACTTCGGTGAAACCGGTTGGCACGGTTTACATTGCTTGGCAGCGGCGTGGTGCAATTGCCGAAATTGCCGAAATGCATTTTGATGGCGATCGCCACCAAATTAGAACCGAAACAATCAAGACCGCATTGGCGGAATGGTTGAAAATTGATAAGTAAACACGGAGGAGAATCATGAACGAACACAAAAAATTGCGTTGGGGTATCTTAGGCGCGGCACGGGTCAACGAGCGGCTGATGCCGGCGATCGTCGATGCGAGCAATGCCGAATTGGTCGCGATCGGCAGTCGCCGTCCCGGCGCCGCGGCGGAAACCTTGGCGAAATATGCGCCGCATCAGCAAAGTGTTCGCGCTTACGATAGCCCTGAAGCGATTCTCGATGACGATGAAATCGAAGCGGTTTATTTGCCGATGGCGAATCGCGAGCATGCCGAATGGGCCTTGCGCGCGATCGAGAAGGGCAAGCATGTATTGTGCGAAAAGCCGATGGCGTTGAAAGTTTCGGATATCGAAGCGATAGAAACTGCTGCGCGTCGCCATAACGTGACGGTCATGGAGGGCTTTATGTACCGTTTTCATCCGCAGCATGCGCGGGCCTTGGATATTCTACGTTCCGGAGAGATCGGCGAGGTTAAAACGGTGCGTGCGAGTTTTTCGTTCATGATGAAACCGGCCAGAAGGTATCGGATCGCAGATAGTATCGATCAGGGCGGCGGGGCGATGTGGGATATAGGCTGTTATGCGATTCATTCGCTCAGGCTGTTTTTCGATGGAATGCCGGAGTCGGTCACTGCCGTTGCCAAATATATCGAAAGCGGCGCGGATACCGCGTGTAGCGGTGTGCTCGATTTTGGCGACGGCAAATACGCGCATTTCGATTTCAGTTTTGAGCGCGCGCGGCGCTGCGAGTACGAAGTTGTCGGCACAAAAGGCGGTTTGAAGTGTCATGGCGTTTGGCAAAATCCGGGCGACATTCCGATCATTTCCTGGTGGACGGAAGGGGGGCGCCAATCTGAGGAGATACTCCCAATCGCCGATCATTTCCGTTTGGAAATCGAACACTTCAGTGATTGCGTTTTGACAGGTAAGGCACCCTCGCTCTCGCTTGAAGACGCAAAGACCAATTGCCGGATTATTGTCGGTGCGCTGCAATCGGCCGAGGACGGTCGGGTAGTTCGCTTTTAATCATAAGTAGCTTGGGTCAATCAAATCGGTTAAGTCGTTCTCGTGCGGTAGTTTTCCCGATTCGTACATGAAGATGCTAAGGTTGCGTGCGCTGTCTAGCAGAATTGGAGACGACCCTTCCAGTAAGCGTCGATTGTTGCTTCGATCGGGAATGACTAAACCCTTATATGTGCCAAGCACTTGAGCAGGCGATAATTTAAAGCGCGGTGCCATTCGGTATGCAGCATCTTGTGGGTTTTTGGTCAAATGCTCAAACGCCTTAAGATGGGCGGAGACCAAATGGCGAATGGCTGGTGATCGACTAAAGTCTAAACGATCGGTTCGAAAAGCCAACACATCAAAAATAGTGTCAGGAATTTTTCGACTGTCGAAAAGCTTGATTGCACCTTCGCGTAACAAACGGCTGGCAATCGGATCGTATGTGACTAGGGCGTCGACTTTTTGCTGTTGCCAGGCCTGAAAATGGGCGTCGATTGTCAAGGGAACCGCTGTGATTTCAGCCATTGACAAGCCCGCGGCATCAAGTGCTTTGTGAAGCAATAGCGAGCCGACCGTGCCTTTTTCAAAGCCGATGCGCTGCCCCTTGAGATCGGCTGATTTTACTATGTATGGTCTAGCTAGCAGCATATCCGCACCAGCTGAAATGTTAAATACCAAAACCACGGTAAGCGGCAAGCCGGATGCGCGTGTCGTTAAAACTTCGTCCAGTGTCAATGCTGCACCGTCAATCTTGCCTTCGATCAGTGCGCTTAATGATTCGGTTGCAGAGGTTGTTTCCATCAAATCGACTAAGGAGCTATCCAACCATTTTTCGCGCTGGGCTAGAAACAGGAATTCATAACCGGGCCAAGCATGAGCGGCAATCGCAATTCGTCGAGCAAACAATGATTCACAGCCGGGAAGCCAGGGTGATAGGCTCAGTGCGGTAAGGCATCGAATGAAGTGCCGGCGGGATAGGTGTTTCGTCAAATCTGTTGTCGTCACTGCTGCTGATGAAAAATAAAAAATGTAAAGAGTCAATAAGGACGCATTTTATTTGGCATCCGGTTAGTGAGCGGGCTATGGCGTTTATGCTTTGCTATAGCCGTCGTTTAATTAGGAGGTATTTATGGTTAAGGATTTCGTGGCAAATAACATCCTGGAGCTATGAGCTTTTTTGAGAATTCGGCAACTCGCTTATGAGATAAGAAATGTAAAAGCATATTTACCTCAGAATGTTACGATCGAATTCGACTTAAAATTAACCCAAACTTCATCTCCCAATTGCAACTTTAAATCATGTAACGCTTCGAAGGTAATTAGAGCTTGAAAAATTTCGCCGGCTGAAACATTGACTCTCACCTTGCCCATTTCCTCCGCAATCGATGTGACACGTCCCGGATATTGGTTGCGAATACTGGAACAAAAAGGTTCTTTGGACAAGACAATTTCATGCGGATCGATCGAAATGTGCCGACATCCTTCGATGTCCCCGGTTAAAACGACACTCAGTTTACCCGTATTAAAAATATGATTGTCCAGATGACCATGAAACAAATTCAGTAACGGCGTTTGAACCTGGCTGCCGTTAATGAGCGTTATGACTTCGTCGGCCAGCGCTAAGCCTTGCAGTCGGTTATGGGTGCTAAAAATCAAGTTACGAGTGGGGGTGCTGTAATCTTGGATGAATTTCTCAAGCATGACATTCGCGGCTTCATCTAAATAACTGAAAGGTTCATCTAATAACAAAACCTCGGGATCGTTAATCAGTGCGCGTGCAAGAGCCGCTTTTTGCAGTTCTCCACCCGACAGCGCATTGGCTTGCTGGTTGAGTAAATGAATGGCATCGAGACGATTGAGAGTCTCGTTAATTTTGTTTTGCCAAAGCGGTTTCGGTACGCCGTGTAATTTTAGCGCAAGTTTTAGATTATCAGCTACCGTACCTCGAAGCATATATGGTTTTTGGGTTAGTAGCCCAACACGCTTTCTTAATGCTTGCAGTTGTTTCTTTGAACGAACGGTTTTTCCCTTAAAGGCGATGCTGCCTTGCTGTGGCGAATCTAAAAAAGCCAATATATTCAGTAAGGTGCTTTTCCCGCAACCGTTAGGGCCGATCAATGCAGTGATTTTACCGGTTTTGACACTAAGCGAAGGCAGTGTGAGAGCTACCTTGTCAACGTAAAGGAAACGAATATCGTTTAGTCGGTAAAGGTCGATCATTTAAGTTACGCAGATTGCTTCTCAAAGTGTATTCTCGAATAAATAGCTATTCAAGACAAATAGCTAATAATGGTCAATTGTGAGTCGTGAGATAAGGCTCGCTCAATGGTATAAGAATTGTAAATTCTTTCCAAGAAGAGTGCAGAATTTTGAATTTACTGAATGATTAATTCCTCTCAGGGCTATGTCGTGAAATAATACTTATTCTTAGAGTTGTTTGGTTTCGGCGTGTCGAAAAGTAAAACATTTGTTGCCGGAAGCACTTTGTCAGCAACTCAGTCGTTAATCGATGCATGAGGTTAGAGGAATGATTAAAATAACAACGATAGCTTGTCTGTTGGCTTTAGCCGAGATAGGAATGGTTCATGCTGAAGAGGTCGGTGCTAAATCATCTGTTCAGGCTTCGGCTGAACAGGGCGATGCGCTTGCGCAAGCTAAAATGGGCGCTTTATATTTATTGGGTCGGGATGGTTTTGAAGTCGATGAGCAACAAGCCGCCGGGTGGATGCTTAAGGCGGCTGAGCAAGGTCTGCTCGAAGCAGAAGTCGTAGTTGCTGCAATGTACGATAGAGGTTTAGGCATGCCACAAGATGTCAAAAAAGCCACGCAATGGTATGAAAAAGCAGCGGCAAAAGGCCATGGCGCTTCGTTGGCTATTCTGGGTAAAAATGAGGCGCCGAAGGGTAGTGTGGGTTTTAACTACCAGGCAATACGCCTGCGAGCTTCCAAGCAAATTCCAAATGAATATGCAAAAAAGATTTTATTGAAAACGAATAAGTAACAAATGACGACAAAAACACGATTTGCCCCGAGTCCAACGGGTTATCTTCATATCGGCGGCGCGCGGACCGCGCTTTTTTCTTGGTTGTATTCCCGTAAGCACGGGGGCCGTTTTATTTTGAGGATCGAAGATACCGATCTGGAGCGTTCGACGCAAGAATCGGTTAATGCGATTTTGGAAGGAATGACTTGGTTAGGCTTGGAGTACGACGAAGGACCTTTCTATCAGACGCACCGGTTCGAACGTTACAAAGCCGTCATACAGCAACTGCTCGACCAGGGTGATGCCTACTATTGCTATTGCAGTAAAGAAGAGCTGGAACAGCTGCGTAATGAGCAGATGGCGAATAAGGAAAAGCCTCGTTATAACGGCAAATGCCGGGAAACTCCGGGCGTGTCTGAAGGCGTCATGCCGGTGGTTCGATTTAGGAATCCGAGTGATGGCGAGGTGGTTATCAGGGATTTGGTGAAAGGCGATATTGTCGTTTCGAACAAAGAATTAGACGATTTGATCATCGCACGCTCCGACGGATCGCCGACATACAATCTCAGTGTCGTCGTCGATGATATGGATATGGGAGTGACGCATGTGATTCGCGGTGACGACCACATAAACAATACGCCGAGACAGATGAATATATTGAAGGCGTTGGGTGCCCCGATTCCGGAATATGCACATCTGCCGATGATATTGGGCGCGGATGGCGCGAGACTGTCCAAACGCCATGGCGCGGTCAGCGTGATGCAGTACAGGGATGAAGGTTATTTACCCGAAGCGCTATTGAACTATCTGGTTCGGTTGGGTTGGTCGCATGGCGATCAGGAAATTTTTAGCCTGGACGAAATGATCGAGTATTTCGAACTAAAAGACGTCAATGTGTCGGCATCGTCATTCAATCCGGAAAAGTTATTGTGGCTCAATCATCAATACATCATGAACTCTGATCCGGCTCATGTCGCACGGCATTTGAGTTGGCACATGGGCGAGCAGGGTATCGACCCTACCGACGGACCGGATTTGGTTGAGTTAGTCAAAGTTCAGAAAGAGCGTTGTAAAACCCTGGTCGAAATGGCGACGATCAGTCGCTATTTCTACAAGGACTTCGATGAATACGACGAAAAGGCTGCAAAAAAGAATTTCAAATCGGAGAGTGCTGATGTTTTGCAGCAGTTGCATGATCAATTTAGCGGACTGGATAATTGGCAGGGAGAGGTTTTGCATCAAATTGTCGTCAATTTAGCCGAGACCTTGGGGCTGAATTTGGGAAAAGTCGCGCAGCCCCTGCGAGTAGCGGTTTGCGGGACTTCGGTGTCGCCCCCGATCGATATGACATTGGCGTTGTTGGGGCGCGAAAAAACACTGGCGCGATTAGTTCGTGCCGTGGATTTTATTAAGTCTTTAAATTAAAGCTGGACAAGAATTTAAATTCCTGTAGAATATGCGGACTCAAGTGAGGGGCCATAGCTCAGCTGGGAGAGCGCAACACTGGCAGTGTTGAGGTCAGCGGTTCGATCCCGCTTGGCTCCACCAATTGAATTAGCGTCTTAAGTCCCCATCGTCTAGTGGCCTAGGACACCGCCCTTTCACGGCGGTAACGGGGGTTCGAACCCCCCTGGGGACGCCATTTCGCACAAAAAAGTTCAGATATCGGTTCTGATAAAATACCGATCCGTTTTAGTCCCCATCGTCTAGTGGCCTAGGACACCGCCCTTTCACGGCGGTAACGGGGGTTCGAACCCCCCTGGGGACGCCACTTATTAAAGGCTTACGATCTTTGGTCGTAGGCCTTTTTTATTGTCTATTGTTTTCTACCTTAAATAAATCATCTAACCGTAATGTTCACGAAGCAGATCTAAAACGATCGGCTTTAATTTATGTGTACACTATTTCGGTAAGTGTATTATCCTGTGACATTATCATAACCGTTTAAGTTGTTGCATCGGTTCAATGTGTTACGAATTAAGGAGCTACAGATGAAAGGTAATAGTCAAGTTATCGAGCGCTTGAACGAATTATTGGCCGGCGAATTGACGGCAATCGATCAATATTTTATTCATTCTCGTATGTATGAAAATTGGGGGTTCGGTAAACTCTACGAACGCATTGCTCATGAAGTGCAAGATGAGACTGCCCATGCCGACGCATTAATCAAGCGCATTTTATTTTTGGAAGGCACGCCGGATTTATCGAAGCGCGAGCCTCTAAAGGTAGGTGCGAATGTCTCGGATATGCTGAAAAACGATCTTGAATTGGAATTAAAGGTCATTACCTCATTGCGGTCGGTCATCGCCTTTTGCGAATCGGCGCAAGATTATCAGACCCGAGAAATTTTGGAAGGCATGCTAAAGGACACAGAGGACGATCATACGCATTGGCTGGAACAGCAATTGGGGTTAATCGATAGAATCGGATTGCAAAACTATTTGCAATCGCAACAATAATGTTGATTTCTCGCTGCAGTATTGGCCTGTTAAGGCTGAATTAACAATGCTGTTATTCAATAGGATTTATTTAATTTAAATGTTGTATAAGGAGGGGATATGAAAATTCCAAGGCAATATGTCATCGTTTTTTTCACAGTTTTTATGATGTTTTCTGCGCAATACGCGAATGCTTATTCCGCAGCCGACAAATCGTTGCGTGGATTAGCCGGGATGACGACCGGAGTGCTCGAGATTCCGGGGAACATGGTCAAGGAGAGCCAGGCTCAGGGTCCTGCAATCGGAATACCGATGGGATTGGCTATCGGCTTGGGCATGACGGTTACGCGTACCTTGGTGGGCGTTTATGAGTTTCTTTCCGCTCCGTTTCCATTGCCGGCCGGTTTTCGTCCAATTTTGAAACCCGAGTATCCTTGGGATTACTTCAAATAGTTTTTCTTACTAATCTGAGAGCAAGAAAGCCGTTTCAGTTTGCTTAGGAATATGCAAAAAATAACTTAACTGGAACCGTTGCTTTTTATTCTTAGACGGTTTTTCAATCAAAAGGGATGCAATCTTTACGTGGCCTCCCGGCCAAGCCATTGCTCGACCGACGGCGCTCGATAGGTTGAAAAGGCATCCAATAATTGTTTTGGATGCTTTTCAATCAACAGCATCGACCGGTCGACCGGTTTGACGAATTGTTCGTCAACGGCATGATCCAAAAATGAAACCAAGCCGTCGTAGTAGCCGTCGATATTGAGCAGGCCGCAGGGTTTTCGATGCAAGCCCAGTTGCGCCCAAGTCAGTATCTCAAATAATTCCTCCAGTGTACCTAGTCCGCCAGGCAAAGCGATAAAGCCGTCGGCAAGGTCGGCCATCAATGCCTTTCGTTCATGCATTGATCCGACAATTTTCAAATCGGTTAGTCCGTAGTGAGCGACTTCCTTATCCACTAAGTTTTGAGGAATCACGCCGATGACTTCTCCGTTTTGCGCCAATACGGCATCGGCAAGTTGTCCCATGACCCCGATATGGGCGCCGCCGTAAACCAAACCGATGCTACGGAGCGCAAGTTCCTTCGCGAGAAGATGTGCGGCAAGAGTATATTCGGGTCGTTTTCCGGATCTTGACCCGCAGTAGACGCAAATTCTTTTCATTCGATTAGCTTTTTAAAATCCGCCCAAATCTTGAATCGCATCGATTACCATGCCCGTGCCGGTTGTAACCATTAAAATGTCCGATGCCACACGGACAAACCGGTGACCGGTGGGAGGAGGGCCGAGCTCCAAAGCGACAGCCGGCGGTAGATCATGGAAAACGACATTTCGTGGCAGTGGCCGGCCGACTTGCCATTTTTTGGCTTGACCCGGCGGCAGGCAACCGTTGTTTTTCTTTGCGAGCCCTGGAGGACAGTGACCTCTACGGAATTGTTCGGAGTAATAATCGCGGATTATAATGCGCTGCCGGTCGCCGAAATAATCACCCTGTCTGATGTCGGCTCCTCTGTCTTGACGGGACGAGCCGGCGCTATGGCGTTCAGTTCCGGATTGGCGCTTATCGCCACCGCCGCGCGGCTGATCGTGTTGACGTTTATCGCCCTTCTTGAAATTGTCTTTAGATTTCTGAGGTTTGCCGGAATCCTGCCAATCCGGTTTTTGCGCATAAGTCGTAGCCGGTACTAGGGTTGCTGCACTCAAAAGTAT
Source organism: Methylotuvimicrobium buryatense (assembly GCF_005931095.1). Lineage (GTDB taxonomy): Bacteria > Pseudomonadota > Gammaproteobacteria > Methylococcales > Methylomonadaceae > Methylotuvimicrobium > Methylotuvimicrobium buryatense. Next base: position 1,223,405 of record NZ_CP035467.1, read on the forward strand.
AATTAGCAGGGTGGATTTAAATAAATGTTTTTTCATGTCGGGTTTCCTGGTGATCCGTGGGTTTATCAAATGCTCGGTTTCTTAACCCGAACTCAGGTTAATTAAACAAAACCATCGCTTTACGCAAAGTCGACCAAATACCCCAAGCTAAAGGAATGGCGACATAAAGCCAGTATACTAGCAACAGAACCCATTGGCCGGGTTTAAAAGGTTTGCTGTTTTTCATCGGCGGCTCACGAAGCGGTTTTCGTTAATGTTGAAGGGTTCGTGTTCCGATATTCATCGAGCGGATAAGCGCCGTCCAGTTCGTCGAATTCATCGTGTTGCATATAATGCTTTTCATGTACCGGCTTGATCAATAAATTACAGAAAAAGCCCAAGAGTAAGATGCCCGCCATGATATACATCGTGACGTTATAGGCATCGGTTTTTGCGATGCCCTGGGCGATCTGAAATTCTCGGATATAGTTGACCAAAACCGGGCCCAACACGCCGGCCGTCGACCATGCGGTTAGAAGTCGGCCGTGAATGCCGCCGACATAACGCGTACCGAAAATATCGGCCAAATAAGCGGGAATCGATGAAAAACCACCGCCGTACATGCTCAAAATAACCGCGTAAAGTAGAATGAACAAGGCAATGTTTCCGGTCATGCCGACCGAAGGAACAGCCGCATAAAGCCCTGCGCCGACGGCAAAAAATACAAAATAAGTGCTCTTGCGCCCGATATAGTCGGACACGGTGGACCAGAAAAAACGTCCGCCCATGTTGAATAGACTTAACAAACCGACGAAACCGGCCGCGGCCGCCGGCGTGACGAGTCCCTTGAATATTTCCTGAATCATCACCGAAGCCTGCCCCAAAACGCCGATACCTGCCGTCACATTCAAACACAAAACCAGCCACAGCAAATAGAATTGCGGCGTTTTCAAGGCCTGATCGATATGGACATGGCGATGCGTGATCATCTTGTTACGCAGTACTGGCGGTTTCCAGCCTTCGGGTCGCCAATCTTCCGGCGGCGTGCGAATCGTCAATGCGCCGATCGTCATCGATATGAAATATAAACCGCCCATCGTCAAGAATGTTTCGATCACGCCGACCGATACGGTCGATTGGAAATGATCCATCAGTAACACTGAAAGCGGCGCGCCGATCATCGCGCCGCCGCCGAAACCCATGATCGCCATGCCGGTTGCCATGCCGCGCCGGTCGGGAAACCATTTGATCAAGGTCGAAACCGGCGAGACATAGCCTAAACCGAGGCCGATGCCTCCGATGACGCCATAGCCTAAATAAAGTAGCCAGATTTGATGTAGAAAAACGCCTAATGCCGAAATCAAAAAACCGCCGCCGAAACAGCATGCGGCCACGAACATCGTCAAGCGCGGCCCGACTTTTTCGAGCCACTTACCGCCGAATGCGGCCGATATTCCCAGAAACACGATGGCCAGACTGAAAATCCAGCCCAGCTCGGTTAATTTCCAGTCGTCCGGCGCGGAAGCCGAACCGCCGATCACCCGAGTCAAAGGTTCGTTAAATACGCTGAATGCATAAGCTTGGCCGATGCACAAGTGCACCGACAAAGCGGCGGGCGGTACCAGCCAGCGGTTGTAGTCGGGAGAGGCGGTTATACGTTGTTTAGAAAAAAATCCGGGCATGAAAAACCTTTTTCATTTCAGTCTAGGCCTTTGGGTCTGTAAACCTGGCTTTAACATTCTTCGGTTATAAAATAATACTCATCGTAGATCAAAATTCGGCATCGGGGGGGGGGCGTCAAAGCATAGACGCCAACTTAAGGCATAAAACGTTGATTTGTAGTTGAAAAATAAAAGTGTGGCCACAACATAGAGTATTTTTACCGACGAAAGTGAAAATCCCTATGAAGCAGCCACAGCTAACAGATACGCCTTTTGATGAATTTTTGCAAGAGCTCCCGGCAGATTTCCAGGAGCAGGCCTATGAATTACAGGCGTTTGCACGGGCACGGAAAATCCGATCACCGTTGCAATTATTGCAGTTAGTCCTGTTGTATTGCGGACAGGACTTGTCGTTGCGCAGCTGTGCCGGCGAAGTTGCCAAGCTTCAAGGCTATTTGAGCGACACGGCGGTGACCAAGCGACTGGCGGCCTGCGTGGTGTGGATCAAGTCGTTACTGAAGCGTGTGTTCGGATTGGATAAACAGATCAACAATGGCTCCTTGAATTTCATTGTGATTGACGGTTCGACCGTGCAAGAACCCGGCGCGAAAGAAACAACGTATCGCTTGCATGTGGCGATCGACTTGATGAGCTTGACACTTCGCGAGGTCAACGTCACGACCGATAAAGTCGGCGAGAGCTTGGATCACTATCAGTTGACTGCAGGTGATGTCGCGTTGGTTGATCGAGGCTACAACCAACCGAAGTCTTTAGTCCCGCTCATTGATCGCGGCGGCCACGTCGTACTGCGCTACAATCCACACAGCATGACCCTTTACGAACGGTGCAACGAACCGAAAGGTGTTAAAATCGATTGGGAACAGCGCATACGCGATTTGAATGGTCAGCCGGGTGCGATACCCGTTTATCTGTGCCATCAAGACAAACGTATTGAAGGCGTGGTGCATGCGATGCCGTTACCGCCGGAACAGGCGGCGCAAGCACGCCGCAAAGCGAAACAACGCGCGCGTGATAAAGGTCGCACGGCGAGCCAAAAGACCTTGATGCTGAGCGGCTGGGTGTTGATTTTTACTTCGCTCCCCGAAGCGCTGCTCGACACGAAATCAATCGCTGAGCTCTACCGGGTTCGCTGGCAAGTGGAGCTGGTCATAAAGCGGCTAAAGAGCTTGCTCGATATCGACCGGCTACGCGCCCGAAAAGACAGCAAGCTGGCGGATTTATATTTGCACGGCAAGTTACTGTTTGCTGCAGTGACTCAAAAAATAGCGCAGCGCCGATTCGGCCGGGCGGCCACCACAATGGACGGTGATCGTTCGATTACCCATTGGCGTTTATGGCGCACGATCGCCAATGAGATCAAGGCAGGACTTACGGCTTGTTTTCCAAAAAATAAGCGCTTTATTGATGACCACGTAAAAAGCCTTTGTGAACGTCCGCGCAAGAGAAAGCTTCAGGGTTTGCCGGATCGTGTTTTGGAACTCATTATTGAAGGTCGGGGAGGTGGCGTTAGTCTTGCTTAATCAAATACTTAGATTCTTAAGTTGGCGCTTATGGGGCGTCAAAGGACGCCGTGAATACACCCCTGTAGGCTCTATGCCAGTTCCATGCTGGCAAAGCCTTTGCCGCACGCCTCCTCAGGCACTGCCCTGCCGAAATTTGAAGTACGAAAGGTATAGCTAAAAATAAATATCAAAGCACTGCTGGAGGTTGCAGAGCTATCGGTGAGGGACGAGTGACTTCGGTGGGCGCTATCTTATCGGAATCGGGCTGGATGTACTATGGATATGGTCGTAAATAACTTCCTTATTTCCGCTCGTTCCCAAGCTCTTTGCTTGGGAATGCGGAACGAGAAGCTCTAGCCTCTCGAAACCGGTTAGCAAGAGCTTACATAGAAAAGGAGGGGGCTTTAATTAGCGATTACTATTAATCAAAAAGTAACCTGACCCCTTTTAGAACCCTTTTAGGGTCCCCTGAACGTTTTTTGAAAACGGCTCGACTCAACAGTGTCTGCAGGCCCGCTTGTTGCCAAAGACTTACAAAGAAGTTATTCATCCGTTCTTAAATTCACGTTTCAGCCTACAGATTTGCGCATCGTGACAAGTTCTTCGGCTGCAGTCGGATGAATACCGATCGTCGAGTCGAAGACGGCCTTGGTCGCGCCGGCCCGAATTGCGACTGCCATGCCTTGTATGATTTCTCCGGCTTCCGGCCCGACCATGTGGATGCCTAGGACCCGATCGGTGCTTTTTCTGACGATCATTTTCATCATCGTTTTTTCATCGAAACCGGACAGCGTGTGTTTCATCGGCGTAAAAACCGATTTATAGATCTCGATATCGGAATATCGCTCCTTGGCTTCGGATTCGGTCAACCCCACAGTGCCGATATTCGGCTGGCTGAATACCGCCGTTGGGATATAGTCGTAATCGACCGAAGTGGGTTTATCGGTATAGAGAGTGTTGACCAGAGCCATTGCTTCGGCGGTTGCGACCGGTGTCAGGTTAAGTCCGCCGGTGACATCGCCCAGCGCGTATATCGACGGAATATTGCTTTGATATCGGTCGTCGACGACGATTTCCCCGTTCTCTGTCAGCGCAACGCCGAGTTCGGACAGTCCTAATCCCGCAGTATTCGGTTTTCGCCCGGTCGCATATAAAATCAGATCGGCTTCAATGATTTGGTTCCGGTCGGTATGGGCTTCACAGCCGTTTTCGGTCCGGGTGACCGATTTAATGTTGGTGTTGAGCAAAATGTCGATGCCTTTTTTTCGCATTTCCTGATCGGCGAATGCTCTAATATCGTGATCGAATCCCCGCAGAATTTGCTCTCCTCGATAACATAATGTCGTGTTAACGCCCAAGCCGTGCATGATGCCGGCGAATTCGACGGCAATATAGCCGCCGCCGACGATTAATAGCCGTTTCGGGAGATTATCCAAGGCAAACATGTCATCGGAATTGACGACATGTTCGTTGCCCGGAAAATCGGGAATAAATGGCTTGCCGCCGGTCGCGATTAGAATGCGTTCGCTGCGGTATCGAGTTTCGCCGACTTGTGCGGTATGAGCGTCAAGCAATGTCGCTCGGCCTTCGATCAGCGTTACGCCTGACTTGTCGAGCAAACTGCCGTATATGCCTTGCAGCCGTTCCAATTCGCGATCTTTTTGCGACAACAAGCGTTGCCAATCGAAGTCCGGTTTTGTCATCGACCAACCGAAACCTTTAGCCGCTTCAAAATCCTCGCGAAAATGCGAGGCATAGACGAACAATTTCTTAGGCACGCAACCGACATTGACGCAGGTACCGCCCAGATGGCGGTCTTCGGCGATGGCGACGCGAATGCCGAGGTTGGCGGCCGTTCGTGCAGCTCGAACGCCTCCCGAACCCGCGCCGATGACAAAAAGCTCGAAATCGTAATCAGTCATTTGCATTTTCTTGGATAGATGGATAAGGGAGCGAATAGTTAAATTATGATTTTAAGTAATCGAGCATCGTGTCCGCGTCGCTAACCGTGAACGGGTCGTCCGGGCAATTGTCGGAAAAGCCGGGTTCGCTGAACAGTTTGACGATCTTACCGTCCTCGACCAGCATCGAATAACGCCAAGAGCGATAGCCGAAGCCGAGATTTTCCTTTTTGACCAACATCCCCATCAGACGGGTAAAGTCGCCATTGCCGTCGGGCAGCATTTTGACATGCTCGATGCCCAGATGCTTGCCCCACTGAAACATCGTAAAGGCATCGTTGACACTTAAGCAATAGACATCATCGACGCCTTGATCGATGATGTCTTGGTATTTTGCTTCGTAACCGGGTAAGTGTGTGCTCGAACATGTCGGCGTAAATGAGCCCGGTAGGGAGAACAGCACGATTTTTTTGCCTTTGAAAATGTCGTCGCTACTCACATCTTGCCATCGGAAAGGATTATCGCCGCCGATGCTTTCGTCTCGTACGCGGGTTTTGAAAACTACATTGGGAACGTTTGAAGTCATTTTGATTCTCCGCTGGGTTGATCAATGAGCGATCGGTTTATCGGTAAATAAATAATCGCGCAATTCGTTGTCGAATTTCGGGTCTTGTCGGCGTATCCATTCCAACAGCATCGCCGCGTGTTCCTTCTCCTCATCGCGGTTATGAGCGAGTATCGCTTTGAGGTCTTTATCTTTGCACACATCGACGCGTTGGTTATACCAATCGACCGCTTCCAGTTCCTCCATTAAAGAGGTAATCGCCCGATGCATATCGCGCGTTGCATCGGAGAGTTCTTCTATTGCTTCGTGATAACCTTCGTTTGCCATTTTGGAGCCTCGTCTACTGAATAAATGAATGTCGATTAGGTAGGGAATCTCACGATACTATCTTCCTTCTCGGCTCATTGACAGTGTAACGCCGTTTTAATGCAATGGATAATAGATTGTCATTATCAAGGCGATTTATTACGTCGATACACGATATAATCCCCAGTTAAAATTTATTCCGCGCCTTAAAACTGATTCATGAGTTTCCACGAACTAAACGCCCGATTTCGCCGATTGCACAAAGAGCATGCCGCTTGGCGTTTGTTGCGTTCGGACAATGCGCCGTTGATACTCGCCTTCGTCGCCGATTTGTTCGAAGAAGCCGACGAAATCGCATTCGGCCGCGCCAAGATGGCGCTCGATACCGAACTGGAGCATTGGCGCGAACAGGGTATTATTGAAGTCGAGGTCAATGCCGCAACCTATTTGCGGCAATGGATTCAAGCCGGTTGGCTGCGCGAGTTGGACGATCAATTGAGCAAAACCGACGCTTGCGAGGTGGCGTTGCGTTTCTGCCGGCAATTGGATCAGCGTGAGACCAACGCCACCGCGTCGCATTTGCGTATCGTGCAAGATGCGGTACGGGATCTATCGGTCGCGATCAGTCCCGACCCGGCCGAACGCATTCAATTGCTGGAATCGCGCAAGGCCGAAATTCAGCGGGAACTCGACGAATTGGAGGCCGGTATCGTTCATGAATTATCGGATACCGAACAGCGCGAGCGGATTATCGAAATTTATCAATTGGCGGCGGTGTTGACCGGCGATTTTCGCCGTGTCGAAGACGAAATACGGCAAATCGACCAGACCCTGCGCGTGCAAATGATCGAATCCGGCGGCAGCCGAGGCGACGTGATTCTGAATCTGTTAGAACAGGAGCAACTGCTGGCTGCAAGCGATGCAGGCCGGGCTTTCGACGGTTTCTTTCAATTATTGTGCGATCAAAATCGCAGTACCGAATTGCGCGAACAATTGAAAGCGATTTTAAGCCGTCCGGCCGCGAACAATCTCAGCGAGCAACAGGCCCGTTTTCTCGGCAAACTGATGCGCGAATTGAGCCGCGAAAGCGGACGGGTATTCCAAGTGCGGCGCCGTACCGAGGAAAATCTGCGGCAGTTCGTCGAAAGCGGAGCGGCCGGTGAAATGCGCGCCGTGGACCGATTGCTCGGCAAGTTGGAGCGCTTGGCGGTCGGTTTCAAGGAAGCCGATATTTCGATGCGTCACGAAACGAGTCTGAGACTCGACAGCGGCCATGTCAAAATACAATCGCCGGACGCTTGGTGTCTGAAAATGCCCGAGGAACAGCTCGACACGCGCGATGTCCAAGAACACATCAATAACGCCACGCCCAGCGAGACGATGTTGCGTCAATTGCATGCGGTGCAGGTGCTGGCTGTCGCGGAAAAATTGCGCAAAACATTACGGGCCAGCCGAATTCCGCTCAGTATCGCGGGCCTGGTTGCGCGTCAGCCGATTCAGGCCGGCCTGGAAGAATTGATCGCATTTCTCAGGGTTGCGCGCGCTGTCGGCGCGACCGAATTGCAGGGCAGGGAGACAGTGGAAATCAAAGATAGAAACGGGCAGCGTCTCAAAGCGGAAATTCCGCATTATTTGCTCAGTGCCGAGCAATTTCCCGAACAACTTGAGGAGTTGATTTTGTGAGTTTTTTCGATAAACCGCTGGCCGGAAATTCTGCCGAACAGCCCGATCTGTTCGATTTGCTTCGCGGCCGAATCGAGCCGTCCGAGGTTTCAAACGCGCAGCAGACAGATGAATCCCTCGCGCTCGAAGAGCAGTCCGAAGCCGGCGGCGAGACGGAAGCCGATTCCGGCCGATTGCCGTCCGAAGCGCGCCGTGCTTTAGTCGGGTTGCTGCGCCACGGCGTGATCATGGCCGACAATAAACGCCTGCAATTCGAGGCCTTGTGCCGCTACCGCGCGCCAATCGAAGCCCATCTGGCCGATATGTATCTGCGCCTGTTGCTGGATGAGCAAGCGGGACTGGCTATTTTACTTCAACAAGAAGTGGAAGAACTCGACGAGGACGATGAAATCAGTAGTCTGATCGTCAGGCGAACCTTAACTCTGTACGATACCTTATTGCTACTGGTGTTGCGCAAGCATTATCAAGAACGGCAAAACGCCGGCGAGCAGCGCGTCATTATCGATATCGACCGCGTCGATGTCGCGTTGCGGCCGTTTCTGCCGTTGACTAACAGCAGTCGCAGCGACCGGCGGCAGTTGAGCGGGGCGTTGAAAATCATGAAAGACCGGAAAATTTTGGCGGCGGTGCGCGGCGATGAAGAGCGTTTTGAAATCACGCCGGTGATTCGTTATGTCGTCAATGCTGCCTTTCTCGAGCAAATGCTCGAAGAATATCTGAAGCTGGCGACCGGCGCCAGCCTGAGCGAAGAACAGGAGGCTTCCGATGGCTGATGTGCCTAGCGCGCAAGTTCGCGATTTGTTCGCTTGCGGTGCGATCCGGCTGCGAGAATTGTCGGTCTATAACTGGGGCTCGTTTCACGGTTTGCATACGGCCCGTATCGATCCCGGTGGTACCTTGATCACCGGCGACAACGGCGCCGGAAAATCGACTCTGGTGGACGGTTTGATGGCCTTGTTGCTGCCGGCCGGTAAGGCGACGTTTAATGTCGCGGCGGCTCAGGGCGACCGGAGCGACCGAAGTTTGATGAGCTATATTCGCGGCAGTTTCGGCAGCGCTCACGACGGCGGCCGAACTCGGATATTGAGCAAGCGCGAAGGTGCGGTCGTCACCGGACTTCGCGCCTTTTATCAGGCCGACGACGGTTCGCAAATAACGCTCGCGGCCTTGTTTTGGATGTCGCATGCCGGTAATGCCCTAGGCGATCTAAAGCGGGTTTATCTAGTCGCACGCCGTAATGTGACCCTGAAAGAATTGCTCGACGCCTTCGGTGACGGCGATCCGCGCGCGTTGAAACAGTTCTTACGCCAAGATCCTATGATTACCGCTTGCGACGACCGTTTTTCCGAATATCAGGAACGCTACCGGCGCTTGTTGCACATGGATAACCCGAATGCGCCGGCGTTATTGGCGAGGGCTTTGGGCCTGAAGAAAATCGACGATCTGACTTCATTGATCCGCGATCTGGTGCTCGAACCCAGCAATGTGCGCGACGATGCGCGTAAAGCGGTCGACGAATTCGCCGATCTGGTCGGCATTCACAAGCAGTTGCTCGACGCCCGTCAGCAGCGCGATGCCTTGGCGGATTTGCCCGGCGTGACCGAAGACTTGCAGCGCGCCGAACAGGATTTGCAAAAGCTGGATGCCGAATTGGACGGCCTGTCGGCTTGGTTCGGCGAACAATGCGCCGGGCTATGGCGGTTGCGTATCGAGACCATCGCTTCGGCGCTGCAGCAGGCCAAGGATCATCTCGAACGGCTGGAAATTCAAGTGAACGAAGCCGCGGAGCGCTCCGAGCAATGCCATGCCGATTATCTGCAAGCCGGCGGCGAGCGTATCGAATTCATCAAGAAAGACTTACAGGCCGCGGAAGCTAAACTGGCCGAGGTCAATCTCAAGGCCTCGCGCTATCAGCAAGTCGCCGGTACTTTGCAATTGGAGGGCAGTCTCGAAGAAACGGTTTTTCAAGGCAACCAGCGTCAGGCGCAACAGGCCCGAGAATCCATCGCCAACGAAAAAACGCAAGTCCAGAATGATTTCGCCGCGGAGGCCGCCAAACTGAGTAATGCTCAGGAACAACAACGGCACTTGCAGGACGAAATCGGCGAAATCGAGGCACGCCCCGATTCCAATATCGACGCCAAGTTTCAAATCCTGCGCGATGAAATGGCCGAAGCACTCGGCTTGGATCGCGGCAAGCTGATGTTCATCGGCGAATTGCTGGACGTGCGCGAAGACGAGCGCGCTTGGCAGGGTGCGATAGAACGCGCGTTGGGCGGGCTGCGTACGACGCTGGCGGTGCCGGAAAGCGATTTTTCATTGGTCACGCGCTGGTTGAATCAACGTCACACCGGCTTGCATGTGCGCGTGCAAGTCGTTCGAGAGCTCGACCAGGCGCCGGAATTCAAAGCCGACGGTTATTTGCGCAAACTGGTCTGGCGCGATCATCCGTACCGAGACTGGTTGAAACGGCACCTGGCGCGTTTCGATCTGCACTGCGTCGAAAGTACCGAACGGCTCGACCGGACGCCTTTTTCAATGACGCGGCAGGGTTTGATGCATATGGATCGCGGCCGCTTCGAGAAAAAAGATCAGCAGCGCATCGACGACCGCCGCGCCTGGCAATTGGGATTTTCCAACAAAAGCCGCTTGGATCTGTTGCGTCAGGATGTCGAGCGCTTGAAACAAGCAATCATCGAGTTGGGTAAGGCGGTCGGCAAGGCGCGCGAAGCCATGGATTCGGTCGACCGGCGCGACCGGCAATGGGAAGAACTAAGCCAATTTCGTTGGGCCGATATCGATGTGCCGTATTGGCAAAACCGCATCGTGGAGCATAAACACGATATCGAACAATTGGAACGGGCCGGCGGTGACTTAGCCGCCGCGAAGGCGCGCTGGGAAGCGTCGAAAACGGCATTGCATGATTTGCAAAAGCAAAAGGATGGTCAAATCGGACGCGTGAGCGCGATCGGTAAGGACCATGAAAACGCCGAAAAAAACAGACAACAAGCCTTGAAGCTCGCCGAAACCGGCGTTGCCGACGATTTGCGCGCGGCATTGCTGAAAAAAATAGGCGTGCTCAAGGACGCGCAACTGGAGGAAGCCGCGAAAATCGAGGAACGTTATCGTCGCGATATGGAACAGCAACGCGGAGTCGTTCGCGCCCGCAAAGACCGGGCCAGCCGATCGGCGGTCGGCATCATGACCGGTTTTCGCGCGAAATGGGAAATCGTCGCCGCGGATTGGGGCGGGGATCTGGCGAGTCTGCAGGATTATCTGGCGCATTTAGCGCAACTGGAGCAAGAAGGCTTGCCGGCTCTCGTGGAAAAGTTTCGCGAACGGCTGAACCGACACGCGACGCAATCGCTAGCGGGGATACGCACACGAATCGAATCGGAGCGGGAAGACATCGACGAGCGCATCCAAACGATCAATCGGGTGCTGGAGCGGACCGAATTCCGGGCCGGAAGTTATTTGCAATTGGGCATGAAAAACGAGCAATACGAGCATGTGCAGCATTTCAATCGTCTGTTGAGCAAGGTCATGGAGCAATTGACCAGCGACGATCACGAAGCGCGTTTCGCCGGCTTGCAGCAGGTCATCGCCATTCTGGACAAGGCCAGTAATCCGGCTACGGCCAATACGCAGGAAAGTCTGCGTTTGCTCGACCCGCGTCATCAGTTGTCGTTTTATGCCGAGGAAATCGGCGCGGAAGACGGCAAGATTCGCGATGTGTTGATGTCGTCCAGCGGGAAATCCGGCGGGGAAAAAGAATCGTTCGCGGGCACCATCGTCGCGGCGAGTTTGGCCTATGTATTGACGCCGGACGGCAGCGATAGGCCGGTTTACAGCACCGTATTTCTCGACGAAGCCTTTTCGAATACGGCTGAAGCGGTTAGCCGCCGGGTGCTGCGTATCTTCAAGGAACTCCATATTCATGTCAATTTGATCACGCCTTACAAGAACCTAAATTTGGCGCGCGAGTCGGCTCGTTCTTTGTTGATTGCCGAACGCGACGGCGCGGCGCATGAGAGTAGTTTGTGCGAAGTCACTTGGCAAGAGATCGACGAGCGTTTGCGGCAACAGGCCGAAGCATTCGACGTGGTATTGACACCCGAAGCATAGGCGAGATGATTGAGTTGCTAAGGCTGATTGTTTAACATCGCCCATTTGTCCGGCAATTTCGTTATGACTATGAAAGCACCTATTGTATTAATCGGTATCGGAGAGTTAGGCGGCGAATTCGCTCGCGGTTTTTTACGCTGCGGACATCCGGTTTATCCGATTACCCGGCAAACGGCAATCTCTGACGCGGCTGATCATATACCGACACCGTGCCTCGTTTTGATTACGGTGCAAGAAAGCGAGCTGGACGGGATATTGAAGGATCTTCCCGAGTCCTGGCGAGATAGAGTCGGATTCGTGCAAAACGAATTGTTGCCTCGTCATTGGCAACGGCACGGCATCGATAATCCGACCGTTGCGGTAGTCTGGTTTGAAAAGAAACCGGGGATGGCGTTGACCAATATTCTCTATACGCCGGTGTATGGCCCTCGTGCCGATGTCTTGATGCAGGCATTGGAAGCAATCGATATTCCCACGCGCTTGCTGAAAGATGAAGATCAATTGTTATATCAACTTCTGCGTAAATCGCTTTATATCATGACCGTCAATATCTGCGGTTTGTCGTGCGGCGGTACGGTCGGAGATTTGTGGATGTGGCATCGCGAACTCGTCCGGGAAGTTGCTCTGGAAGCAGTCGCTATTCTGGAATGGCTGAGCGGTCGAGCGTTGTCTGCAGAAAAGCTGATTGCCGGCATGATCGAAGGCATCGAGGATTGTCCCGACAGAAATTGCCTCGGCCGTAGCGCTCGATTTCGCTTGGAGCGCGCTCTGCAGTATGCCGGGGGAGCCGGATTGGAGACGCCCAGGCTCAATGAAATTTATCGGCAAGTCAATCAGCAAAAGCGTAAGTAATGAATCGGTGGGGGTTGTTGCCGGATAATGTGCTGGAGCAGTTGCGAACTCGGGAATGGCTGAATACTGAGAACCTTCGCGGTCGATTGAGCGGCGACCGTCCTTTTCCTATCCGTATAGCGCTCAAAGCGCCAACCGGCGCTCAGGCCTTGGCCGATCTGGAGCATTTCCTGCGCTTTATCGAAAGCTGGAAGCGCTGGCCGAATCAGAGTCAAGTGGACTGGCAAATTAAAAAATTCCAGCAACTGGGCGAGCAAACGCTGCCCGTTGCGGTGCAAATCGAGTCGATGTCGGCGTTGATAGCCGTTTTGGGTTCGAAAGCCGAAGTCAGAAAACAGCGATGGGAGCAGTTGATGAGACCGCTGTTGAATCTGGATGCCCGTCTGTCTTCCGTTTTGATCAGGCAATTGTCCGTTCTGGAAAGCATGGCGCCGGATGATAGCGCGCTATTGGCGCAATTGTTGCCGCAGTTACGTCGGGGCATGGGGCAGGGCGCCTATTTGCGCGCTTTGCCGCTGAAGGGCGTCGATACCAAGTTCGTCGAGAATTATCAAGGACTGATCGAAGCCTTGGCGGATCGGCTTCATGAGGGCGAGGTGACTGAACAAGGCGGCTTGTCGAATTGGTTGGCTTGTATCGCCAATCCGAGCGGTTGGCTCCTGGTGCGTCCGCTGTGCCGGCAAAGCCGCGAACGACTGGCGGGTTTGCCGATCATGCAAATGGATACGCGGACGCTGCAAAACCATGTTTTGCCTGCCGGCCGCATTCTGGTCGTCGAAAATAAGCAAAGCGGTTATGCTTTGCCAAAACTGGACGACACCATCGCGGTATTCGGCGGCGGCAGAAATACCGCCTGGATGGATGCCGAGTGGCTCAAGCAGAAAAGTATCGCTTACTGGGGCGATATCGATAGCTGGGGCTTGACGATTTTGAGCGACGCGCGCCGGCGTCAACCGCATTTGCAGGCGCTGATGATGGATGAGGATACTCTGCTCGAGCATCGAAAGCGCATGGTCGAAGAAGAATGCCCTCAAGGCAAGCTGCCGGAATATCTGACCGAAGCAGAGCGGCAATTGTTCGAACGTTTGCAAAGTCGGTATTACGAAAAAACGCGGCTGGAACAAGAGCGCCTGGCGCCGGATTATATTCGGACGTGTTTGCTGGGTTGGCATTATTTATGAGTAAGGATTTTCCGGTTCTTGTGCTCCTCCTTGGAAGCCATACCTCGGCTGAGGCAAGATCGGTATGTATTCCCTCGCACATTGCCATTACATTAAGCCGTTACAGAATAAGTAATGCTGGCTTCAGGCTCGAACGTGCATCAAAAGCCTGCCATTCATGGCGCTGGATTCCGCCATTCCATGGCGGAATGACGGTTTCCCTTAACTTAATGACAGTTATTACCACGCTGGAGCGGTGGGAACGAGAACGCTTACATGATTTTTATAGCGAAATGCTTTTCTAGGTTTATAAGCAGCAATTCCCAATTTGGAGATCAAAAAGGGTGTGGGGTATGCTTGGCGAGGATGTCGGCAGCAGGGCAGATTTTTGCTCCTGCAAAATCTGCATTCACGCCATCCTTGGCGTTCGAGCTGCCGCCAAGCCCCCATGGATGGGTTTACGGCGTTCCTCGACAGGCATACCCCACACCTAAAATCGGCGAAACTGCTCAAACTGGGAATTGCTGGTTTATAAGTCCTTGTGATCTATTTCTTAAATGCTCATTATTAATCAAGTAGGTTTGTGAAGCCCAAGTTGGATTATTTATTGCTTGATTTTTAAGGGTTGATTTTTTGGTACTGGGCTTTATGAAAAATTATTCTTTTGCGATGCTGAAAGGCGATATATTCGGCGGGTTGACGGCCGGTGTCGTAGCATTGCCGTTGGCGCTGGCATTTGGTGTCGCATCCGGTGCTGGTGCATTAGCCGGTCTTTATGGTGCGATTGCGTTAGGTTTGGTTGCCGCCGTTTTCGGCGGTACTCAATTACAGGTGAGTGGACCTACTGGGCCGATGACGGTCGTTTTTGCTTCGGCTCTGACGACTTTCGGAGGGAATTTTCAGTTGGCGTTGGCCGTTGTTTTGATTGGCGGTTTGTTACAAATCTTGTTCGGTTTTATGCGGTTGGGCGGCTTGGTGCGGTTTATTCCTTATCCGGTGATTTCCGGCTTCATGAGCGGCGTCGGCATGATCATCATTATTCTGCAGATGGCGCCGCTTTTAGGCGGTACACCGGATTCCTCGACACTATCGGCCTTGTTTAATTTACCGTCAGTCATTGAATCGATCCGATTCGATTCGATGTTTTTGGGTTCGCTGACATTGGCAATTGTTTTTTTGACGCCGATCAAAATCAGCCGCTTCATTCCCTCACCGTTGTTGGCGCTTTTTATTGGTACCCAACTGGCGGTCTTTGCGGGCCTTGAAACCGCCGTGATCGGCGATATCCCGGCCGGATTGCCTGATTTGCATTTTCCGTCTTTTAGTCTGGAACATTGGTCCTCGGTGTTTATGTTAGGGTTGACGTTGGCTTTGTTGGGCAGTATCGATAGCTTGTTGACTTCATTGGTAACCGATTCGATTACGCACACGCATCATAAGCCCAATCGAGAGTTGATTGCGCAAGGTTTGGGTAACATTTTGTGTGCTTTTATCGGCGGCTTGCCGGGTGCGGGAGCGACGATGCGCACCGTGGTCAATGTCAAGGCCGGCGGGCAAACGAGGCTGAGCTCGGTGATGCATGCTTTATTCCTATTGCTGTTATTGCTTGAACTCTCGCCGCTGGCTAGTCAAATTCCGTTACCGGTGCTTGCCGGTGTTTTGATCAAGGTCGGTTTTAATATCATTGATTACAGAATGTTCAAATTGGCGTCGAGCTCGACCCGTTCGGAATTGATGATCATGTTTTGTGTGTTGCTACTGACCGTGTTAGTAGATTTGGTCATTGGCGTGACGGTCGGCGTGATTTTGGCGATGGGGATGTTGACGTGGCGTTTGGCACAGCAAGCCGACATTAGTTTCGAGACCAATCATGATTATCATTTGACTGAAAAACCAGGGAGGGGCGTTAGAATTATGTCGATCAAGGGTCCGCTGTTTTTCGGTTCGACCAGTCATATGCTGGACCGCATCGAGGCGGTCGACAGCATCATGGATACCGAGGAGGTGATACTCGATTGCCGGCGAGTGGATTTGATGGATCTGAGTGCTATCGTGATGCTAGATGAAGTCGTGCAATATCTGCAAGGCCGCTCGATGCTGGTTAGAGTCTTGGTCAAGCCGGCTCTGCGAGAACAATTGTTAAGTGCAAAGAGTTCGAGTTTTAATGAGCGAATTCTTTTTACGAGTCTACATGATGCGCTGGTGCCGGATGCGCAATTACAAAACCTTCATGAGCTCGATTCTATGGGAATTATGCAAGAAGATTATTGAGAGCGGACCGGACGAGGCTTTTTGCCTTGTCCGGCATTGATTTACCCCCTTTTGATCGAAAAACCGTCTAAGAATAAAAGGTATGGGACGTGTCTATCGAGGACCGCCGTAAACCCATCCATGGGGGGCTTGACGGCATCTCGTACGCCAAGGATGGCGTGTAGTAGGGCACCAACAGTAGGCGCTTTAGGCGATGCAGGGCAGAAAAATGCTCCTGCATTTTCTGCACTAATTACATCCATGTAACTCAGCAGTTGCCGAGGAGCAAAAATCTGCCCTGCTGCCGACATCCTCGCCAAGCATACCCCACACCCTTTTTGATCTCCAAATTGGGAATGGCTGGTATGTTAACTTCGGTTTCAAATTTATTTTCGGTATGTTGCTATTTCTGTTCGTTATCGAAGAAATGTGACTTTCGATTTGAAATACGTCAGCAGGACGGTTCGGATTTGATTAAAAATGTGCAAGAACAATCTCCGCGAGCCATACAGGCGGTTTGTTCGATCGGTCGATCGAGCAGTGTTGAAATCAAGGCATGATCGAAATCGCAAAGGTCCGAAAATTGTTGGGCCAAGTCGTGGTAGACGCAATTGGATGCTTTAATGACGGGCTGACCGGTGTTAGTGTCGAGCGATGCGTGATAGCCCAAGCTTTGCATGGTATTGATTAGAGCCACGATTTTTTCTTCGGGCTTTTTGTCGCTGAATTGAGAAGTCAGTGTATTGGCCAACTTTACGCCGAGCCGCCACATGAACTGTCTAAAAGCTTCTTCAGACATTTCGGATTTAAGTTCCGTCAGGACTAGGTTGCAAAACCAAGAATATTGTTTCGGAAAATAATTGATGCCGTGTTCGGTCAAGACATAATTTCGGGAGGGCCGTCCGCCGGTACTTTTGAATATGTCTTTTTTGATCAACTGTTCTTGTTCAAGGCTGGATAGATGTTGTTGAACCGCATTTCTGGAAATATCTAGCTGCTCGGCAATCTCATCAATACCCAGGCCTAATCGTGATTCGAGCAGCAATCGCAATATTTGCTCGCGTCGCGTACCGATTCCTTTTGTCAAAAAAACCTCCTCCCCTTAGAATAATCGTTATTGCGCCTAGATTTTTTAGGCTTTTCAAACGGCAAGCATATCATAGAAATGCAAATATGTAACTTTTGTAATATAAATATTGCAAAAGCATGGTATCGAGACTAAACTTGCCCTTGAGCCTTTGATGCTCAGCGATAAAAATATAAACATAAACAAAGGAAGATAACGATGAGTGAAGCTACACCTAATCAATCATTATTTGAACAAATCGGTGGAGAAGCGGCTGTTAATACGGCAGTCGATATTTTTTACCGTAAAGTATTAGCGGATCACCGAATCAATCGCTTTTTCGATAATGTCGACATGGAGCAACAGGCGGCGAAACAAAAAGCGTTTTTAACGATGGCATTCGGCGGACCGAATAGTTACACCGGCGCCGATATGCGCAACGCACATGCTAGACTAGTCAAAATGGGGTTGGACGATTCGCATTTCGATGCCGTTATGGAACATTTAGGCGGAACATTGAAAGAGTTGAACGTTCCTGACAACCTAATCGAACAAGTCGCTTCGATTGCAGAAAGTACCCGCAACGATGTTTTAGGCAGATAATTAAGGGAAGTTTTGACGATGGCCCTGAAAAAAATCATATTGGACGAACATGAGACTGCTTGCCAAGAGGGTGAAACGGTTCTTGAAGCCTTATTGCGCGACAATGTCGATATTCCCTTTAGTTGCAAACAAGGCGCCTGCCAAAGCTGCATGGTGCGCAGTTTGGACGTCTCCCCCCCCGCTCACGCGCAAAAGGGCTTGAAAGATGTATTGTGTAAGCAAAACCATTTTTTGGCTTGCTTATGCTATCCCGAACAGGACATGTCGATTACTCTGGGCCATCAACCCGAATACTTTACCGAAGGCACGGTTGTCGCAAAGGAATTGCTCAATCCTGAGACTGTTTTATTGACGATACAGTGCAAGGACGCACTGGATTATTATGCAGGGCAATTTGTCAATTTAAAACGTGCGGACGGTTTGATTCGGAGTTATTCGATCTCCAATAGCCGAAGACATGCCGAAAAACTGTCTTTTCATATTCGCCGGTTGGCGGGCGGAAAGTTCAGCGAATGGGTGCATCAGGAATTGAATGTCGGCGATACGATTTCCGTGTCCGACCCCCAGGGCCTTTGTTATTATTTGCCCGATAAAATGGAACAAAGCCTATTATTGATCGGTACCGGTAGCGGTTTAGCGCCTTTGGCGGGGATAATCCATGAAGCCTTGGAGGAGGGGCATAGCGGTCCTATCCATTTGTATCATGGCAGTCGAGATGTGGATGGACTCTATTGGATCGACGAGATGCGTGAACTCGCTGAAAAATACGAGAACTTTCACTATACTCCTTGCGTATCGAGAGGCGATGCGCCGGAAGGCGTCGCGCACGGCCGCGCTAACGATGTTGCAATGGGAAACATTCCCGACCTGAAAGGCTGGCGCGTCTATTTGTGCGGCCATCCGGACATGGTGAATCAGGCGAAAAGAATGGCCTACTTAAACGGCGCTTCGCTACAAAACATTTATTCCGATGCATTTCATGTCGCATCGCCTACACTGGACTGATACATCCCCTGATTTTCGTAGGGTACGCATCGCGTACCTATTTCGAGGTTTGTTTTTTCTATTACGTTTGTCAATGGTTCGATGCCTCACGTTGAGCCTTAGTACCCGTTCCTAAGCAAAAATAACCGAACCTCTTTCGGTTATTTTTTGGGGTTCCGTCAATCGGCGAGACCATCATTTTCATTCATGCCAGCCGGATTTCGCTGCGCAAATTCTTGAGTCGCTCATGATCGAACCCGTCGCCTTAAAAGATTTTTTCATCACTTTTTTTTCATCCGCTTTGATCATTCTAGCCGGCGCAAGCTATGCGCTGCTCTATGCTTGGTCTAAAGTGAATCCGAATTCCCGAATCAAAATTGCCGCTTATTTTTCTTACGCCGTGCTGGTCGTATCGGTGGGCGTATTGTCGAATGCCGCGAATTTTTCGGGTTACTGGCTGATTGTCACCGCTTTGATGATCATCGGCTATTTTTTTGCACCGATAGGCATCTGGCATCTATGTGTTAAAACGCATCATGATGAAGAGGTCGCTATAACAATAAATAAGAGGAGGAGCGATGAATGAAACACCGCTGTGGGCATCGGAGTCATTCTGGAAAAAAACCGCGATCTGGGTAACGGCCGGATCGTTTTTAATTTTAGTCGTATTAACATTCGATTCACTCAAACAAACTACGGCAGGAACGCAGAGGGTGCCTGCCTATGACGTGATCAATAAAAAAATCGATTATCAATTCGATAAGGAATTGAATAAATTTATGCCGGTCATCGGCGGAGAAGAGCTGTTATTCGGTAAGGAGTACACCGAAGAAGAAGCCAGAGAGTTAGTCGATTTGGGTAAAAAGACCACACAGGCTAAAAATTGCATGAATTGCCATACCTTACTCGGTAACGGCGCCTATTACGCGCCGGATTTGACTAAAGCCTGGTTGGATCAAGGCTGGATCAGTCCTGAGATGCGTGAGGACATGATGCTTCAGTTTTTAATGAACCCGGAAAAGAACGCGCGTACTTTCGGTACAGGACGCAAGATGCCGAATTTGGGCATTACCGAAGCCGAAGCTAAAGGCGTCGTAGCCTTTTTGAAATGGATGTCGAGTATCGACACGAACGGCTTTCCCTATAACTTTAAAACCTTGTACGCGGAGGATTGATCATGAAATCGGGTGGATTAGCGGGTGTGATTGAAAACGCGGGCGTATTGGTTGACCGGTCGCGCGGTTATTGGCAGGATTTTCAGAACTGGGTGCAACTGGATAGTAGTACGCTGAGTCCGGGCAGGCAACTGGCGGTAAAATATTTCATCGTTGCGGTGATTTTGTTTTGTGCGCAAATTCTGTTCGGTCTGTTGGCTGCGCTGCAATTTATCTTTCCGGGCTTTCTTTATGAAATTTTGGATTTCAGTGTCAATCGTATGGTGCATATCAATGCGATGATTGTGTGGATGCTCTACGGCTTTTTCGGTTGTATCTATTGGCTGTTGGAAGATGAAAGCGGTACCGAAATTGTTGGCTTAAAATACGGCAATATTGCGTTCTGGGTGTTGACCGGGGCAGTAACGATTGTCGTATTGGTTTATTTGCTCGTGCAAATCGGGCCGGGCAAGGACTCCAG
Source organism: Methylotuvimicrobium buryatense (assembly GCF_005931095.1). Lineage (GTDB taxonomy): Bacteria > Pseudomonadota > Gammaproteobacteria > Methylococcales > Methylomonadaceae > Methylotuvimicrobium > Methylotuvimicrobium buryatense. Next base: position 1,243,698 of record NZ_CP035467.1, read on the forward strand.
TCTATGGTTCATCAACGAAGGCCGCGAATATATCGAAGCGCCGCGCTGGGCCGATATCGGCATCGTCGCGGTTGTGTTGACGTTCTTTTACAATGTCGTCGCGACCTTCAGCAAAGGTAAGTGGTCCGGAATCGCAGGTGTGTTGACATTAGACTTGGTCGCATTGGCCGGCTTGTATGTGGCAGGTATGTTCTACATGACCAATATCACGCACGAACAATATTGGTGGTGGTGGGTTATTCATCTTTGGGTCGAAGCGACTTGGGAAGTCTTGGTCGGCGTGATCATGGCCTGGTCGTTGATGAAACTGTTAGGCGTGCGGCGGAAAATCGTCGAAACCTGGCTGTATATCGAAGTGGCGTTGATGTTCGGGTCCGGCATTCTGGGCTTGGGACATCATTATTTTTGGATCGGCACGCCAGAGTATTGGCTCACAATCGGCGGTTTTTTCTCGGCGCTGGAGCCGATACCGTTGGTCGCGATGGTCGTGCATGCGGTTTATGACGCCGGCGCGCATTCGTTCAAAACCGGCAACCATCCGGCGTTGGCTTGGATCATCGCGCAAGCCTTCGGTAACTTCTTCGGAGCGGGCGTTTGGGGCTTCATGCATACGCTGCCGCAGATCAACTTGTACACGCACGGCACGCAATGGTCGGCTTCGCACGGACATTTGGCCTTCTTCGGCGCCTATGCGACGATCAATATCGCATTCTTTTATTTGGCGATACAGCACTGGCGAGGCGATGTCTGGATGGCCGGTGGCATCAAAAACGCCTGGCGCTGGAAATGGGCCTTGGGTCTACTGAATGCCGGTGTACTTGGGATGACGATTGCGTTATTGATTGCCGGTTATGAGCAGTCGTTTATCGAGCGTGCCGTCGAAGGCTCGACTTGGGGCGGCTATTTCGCCGCGCAGTCTCAGCCGGCCTTCCAAAGCGCGATGACGTGGCGTTTGTTTTTCGGATTGATCACGGCAAGCGGGTTAGTCTTGTTGGTTTGGGACTTGCTAACGATCGGCAAAGGCGAGGAGCGTAAGGCTGAAATGCCGCAACAGGCTTAAAAAATAAGTCATTTGCCGCATAAAAAAGGCGCTTTATTCGAAAGAATAAAGCGCCAAGGCCTTAACAAACAATCACAAAGGAGGAGGACACACAACGAAAGCATTTCTGCTTACTTATACTGAAGCACTTCCTATGCCAAATTTTCTAAAATCAAATAAGTTATTGATATTAAATAATAAATTATTTGACTTGGCAGCGCGGTCAATGCGCGATAGTCGGCATCAATACGAAACAATGGCTTTTAATGCCCAAAAGTAACGTTTTATTGAAACAGACTCCCTATTTTGGTGCATGAGTTGGATGAGTTTTATACCCATCGTAGATCAAAATTCGGCACCGGGGTGTCCGCCAAAGGACGCCGTGAATACGTCCATGTAGGCTCTATGCCAGCTCCATGCTGGCAAAGCCTTTGTCGGACACCCCGGCGCCTCCTCGGGCACTGCCGAAATTTGAAGTGCGAAAGGTATATAAAAATGTTATGGCTTGCTTAGCTCCGGAGTATGCATGAATCCATTTCGAAAAAATGAAAGCCGATGGAGGCCGCGTCAGGTTTTGTTGTTCAGCGGACATATGATCGATGCGCCGGATCGGGACAAACCCAGATTTCCAGCCGATAAGGAAGCTGTCGCCGCGAAAAAAATAGCCGATACCCTCGATACACTTGGAGCGGGCCCGGAAGACTTGGCATTAACGCAAGGCGCCTGCGGCGGCGATATTCTGTTTGCCGAAGCCTGCCTGCAACGTGACGTAAGGCTCCATTTTTTGTTGCCATTTGAAGAACCGACATTCATTCAGAGATCGGTGTTGACAGGAGGTGAGTCTTGGCGGGACCGTTACTTCGCGATTAAACCGCACGCAAAAATTAAAACCGCACCGGTCGAATTGGGTCCGCTGCCTGAGGGTGTCAATCCTTATGAACGCTGCAACCTTTGGCTGCTATACTCGGCATTGGCTTACGGCACGGAAAAAGTGCGCTTCATTTGTCTCTGGAACGGAGAGGGCGGAGATGCCCCGGGAGGAACGGCGCATATGTATCATGAAGTGAACGATAAGGCCGGTCAGGTGTATTGGTTGAATACCCGGGAATTGTGGTGAAGTGCTTCACGGATCGTATTGCTTTTACTGACGCTTGGATCAACAATAGACGGGGCGGTATGGAATAAACGGTCGATCATCGTAAACCGAAATATTTCGTAAGGATGTTTACTCCGTTTTGATTGAAAAACTGTGCTAGCCGCACCCCATACCTTCATAAGGATTACGTGATAAATAACGTCCTGGAACTGTAAGCTTTGTTGAGGGTTCGGTAACTCGCTTGACAGGATGCCGTGTACGTCCGTGTAGGCTCTATGCCAGCTCCATGCTGGCATAGCTTTTGCCAGTGCCATGGATGGCGTGAATGTCGATTTTGCAGGAGCAAAAATCGACCTAACACCCCGGCGCCTCCTCTGGCATTGCCGAAATTTGAAGTGCGAAAGGTATATAAAGGGAGGAGTATGAAACAATGTTTTGTCATACAAGGCTACGGTAAGAAAATCGATTACACCAACGGCCGGGAACTTGATCTCGATGCCTCTTACGAAATCATCAGAACGGCGGTCGAGTCGGCGGGGCTGGAATGTGTTCGCGCCGACGAAATCGTTCATTCCGGTACGATCGATGTGCCGATGTACGAACGCCTATTGAATGCCGATCTGGTCATTGCCGACCTGTCCACTTACAACGTCAATGCAGCTTTTGAACTCGGTGTGCGTTATGCTTTGCGACCGCATACGACCATCGTTTTAGCCGAAGAGCAGTTTAAAAGCCCTTTCGATATGTCGCATATCGTAATTCGGCGCTATAAACATTTAGGAGAAGAGGTCGGCTACAAAGAAGCTCGGCGCCTCATGAAAGAGTTACAGGAGGCGATCAAACAAATTATCGGCAACCCCGTAACCGACAGCCCTGTCTATACCTATTTGCCGCAATTGAAGCCTCCGCAATTATCATCGCGACTGTTTAAATCGGTGGCTATACCTTCCGCACCGAAACCGTCCATTACGTTAGCTGGAACTTCGTCGAGCCCGGTCGCGCAAATCGTCGGGGAGGATAATCCCAGCGCCAAGACGATGCTTGACAAGGCAATGGAGCGCATCAAAAACGACGACTTTTCGTCGGCCAGACTTTTGTTGCAAGAAGTTAATAAAATGCGCCCCGACGATTCGTTCGTAGTTCAGCAATTGGCCTTGGCAACTTATAAAAGCAAGCAACCTTCCGTTTTCGAGGCGTTGGATGCGGCCTGCGAGATTCTCAAAGTATTGACCCCGGAAACTTCCAACAATCCTGAGACGCTGGGTTTATGGGGCGCGATACATAAACGCATGTGGGAGGAATGCAGTCGTCCGGAATGCCTGGAAAAGAGCATATCCGCTTATGAACGCGGTTTTTATATTAAACAGGACCATTACAACGGTATCAATCTGGCTTACCTATTGAATCAGCGGGCCGTTCACGCGTTGCAAGACGGTAATCGCGACGAGGCTTTGGCGGACTTTGTGCATGCCAAACGCGTGCGTAAAGATGTCATTCGATACGCGAGCCCGTTAGTCGATAAGTTGGAAGATAAGCATGGTCGTTATTGGGTGATCGCCACGCTCTTTGAAGCGGCGATAGGACTTGGTGACAAACAGGCGGCAGCTAAATGGTACGCCCAGGCCAAAGCCATGGACGTGCCGAATTGGATGCAGAAAACCCGCGAAACTCAAGCGATAAAATTGAAAGATTTGCTCACGCAATATGTAGAGTTGACCAACAATAACAATTAGAGGTGGGATGATGAATTCAGTCGAAACGGCGGACAAAATTTTATCGGGAAGCGAATTTCCTGATTTAACCGGCTTAAAAGAACTGATCGGAGAACTGAAAGGCGAGTTGGAATTCGGTAAAGCGCGTAGGGTGTTGGAAAAGGCTCGTGACCTTTATCCGGAAGACATTTGGGTCGTTCAACAATTGGCCTTATGCACCTATAAGGACGAAGAACGCTATCCCAAGCATCGCTTCGAAGAAGCATTGACATTGCTGGAATCTATCGGTCTGCGCGACTCCAAAAAACGGGACGCTGAAACCTTATCGTTGGGTGGAGCGGTGTATAAAAGACTCTGGGAATTCTGCGGACAAATAGACCATCTTTATGAAAGTCTGTCGTTTTATCGGGCAGCTTTTGAAACCGATCCGGAACGGGATTTGGGTTATGCTGCGAATAACGCGGCATACATCTTGGATTTACTCGCGGCGCGCGCCGAAAGCCTGGAGCACCGAAACGACATAAAGACCAAGGAAGCGCAAAAATTCCGAAAAGAGGCATCGGGTCTGCGCGAAAAGATTTTGGAGAATTTGTCGGCTCGGCAAAACGATCCCGACCTGTCCAAAAATTATTGGTTTTCGGCCACGATCGGCGAGGCGAATTTCGGTTTGGGAAATTATGCCGAAGCGGGCCAATGGTTGGCCAAGGCGCGTGCGACAAAACCGAAAGAATGGGAGATTCAATCCACGTTCAGACAGTGGGTGAGTTTGGCGAAAATTCGAGGTCTCGATGTGCCCGCGGAAACGGAAAAACCTGATGTTTGGCATGAAGCTTGGCAAGCATTGCGCCAACTGCTGGGGGACGAAACGGCCAATGCGTTGATGTGTTATCGCGGCAAAGTCGGGCTGGCTTTGTCGGGCGGGGGATTCCGCGCATCGTTCTTCCATTTGGGGGTATTGGCCAGACTGGCAGAGGCCGATGCGCTTCGCGGTGTCGATGTATTGTCCACCGTTTCGGGCGGTAGTATTTTGGGTGCTCATTATTATCTGGAAGTGCAGAAGCTACTTGAAGATTCGACGAAGAAACTCAATCGCGATGATTATTTGGATATCATCGAAAAGCTGCAAAAGGATTTTTTACGGGGCGTACAAAGCAACATCCGTATGCGCGCTTTCGACGATTTTATCGATAATGTCAGGATGTTGTTTTCCAAGCGTTATACGCGCAGTCATAAATTGGGCGAGCTTTACGAAAGTAAATTGTATTCTCAAGTGGACGATGGTAAAACCGATCTGCCGCGCAAAATGCCGGATTTGTTGGTGGAACCCGCACAAGGCAGGTTCAAGGGCAAGGAATTCAGGCCTAATTTCCATAACTGGCGACGGCGGGCTAAGGTGCCGATTTTGATGCTGAATACCACCTCGCTGAACTCCGGCCATAATTGGTTCTTTACCGCCAGTTGGATGGGCGAACCGCCAGGGTTGATCGATATCGACAGCAATGATCGCTATCGTCGGCTGTATTATTGGCAAGCGCCGGAAGAAAGCCTGAAAAATTTCCGATTGGGTCATGCAGCGGCGGCATCCTCTTGTGTGCCCGGTTTGTTCGAACCGCTCGTATTGGAGGGTTTGTATCCGGAGCGTGCCGTCAAATTGATCGATGGCGGCGTCTTCGATAATCAAGGCATCCAGGGCTTGATAGCGGAAGGATGCACGTTGATTTTATGCAGTGACGCCAGCGGGCATTTGAACGATTCGTATGATCCGGCCGACGATCCGGGCGGCGTGGTATTGCGGACAGTGTCGGTGTTGCAGGACAGAATTCGCGAAGCCCAGTATCAAGATTTACAGGCACGTCTGGATAGCAAGGCGTTGGAGGGCTTGTTTTTTGTACATACCCGAAAAGATTTGGCGACGCAACCTTTGGATTGGATAGGCTGCGACAATCCCAGTAAGCAAGCTAGTGAAGAGCAGCTGACGTCTTACGGTATCGCCAAGGATCTGCAGGATAAAATTGCCGCACTACGCACCGATCTTGATTCGTTTACCGAAGTGGAAGCGTATTCGCTGATGGCAAGCGGCTATTTGATGGCGGAGCGGCAAATGAAGGATTTGGATCAGAGGCACAAGGCGGAGGGGAATCCAGGTACCTGGGGCGATTTCGACATACATGCAGCACCCCAAAGAAATTGGGAATTCTTGAAATTGAAAGACATTCTGGCCGAAAAGCCAGGGCAACAGGCGACAGTGCAAAGAAAGGACCTTGATTTGCAATTGAAAGTCGGCAACGGCTTGTTTTTCAAGGCCTGGCATCTGATGCCCGCTTTGAAAATCGCTGCGTTTGCCGCCATCGGCTTGATGCTGTGGATGTTGTACAAATTGGTGGTTTCGCAATGGCACAGCATCGTATTTTCAATGTCGGTGGGCGGATTGGTGCTTGCTCTGGTGGGCCTCGTGGCGGCTTTATTTTTACCGGCGATGAAGTGGTTGAATCCTAAAGAAGAGGTTCGCAGCATCGTCATCAAGGTCGCGATTGCGTTGACCGGCTACCTCATGGCCAAGCTGCATTTGCTGCTTTTCGATCGTTTGTTTTTGGAACGAGGCCGACTGGCGCGATTGCTAAGTTTGAAATAAACAAACCGTGTGCAATACAGGCCGGCAATGCGAAATTAAGGACCGAAGATATACCCATCGCAGATCAAAGTTCGGCACCAGGGTGTCCGTCAAAGGACGCCGTGAATACATCCCTCTAGGCTCTATGCCAGCTCCATGCTGGCAATGCCTTTGCCGCACACCCTGGCGCCTCCTCAGGCACTGCCGAAATTTGAAGTGCGAAAGGTATAAAGTGAGGTCTTATGAATTTACTGGACGGGCAGCTTTTTTTTGCATTAATTGCCGCACTGATATTGTCTTGGTTTGCGGGCCTGCTTATTGCTCGGCGTTATCGCAATAAAGTACTCGAGCTGATGATGGTTGGTGATGCACCCGATGACTCGGTTGCTAAGGATTTGGTCGTAAATAACTTTCCTATTTCACGGCGTCCTGTCAAGCGAGTTACCGAACCCTCAGCAAAGCTCATAGCTCCCGGACGTTATTTATCAAGAAACTCTAAGGCCGATTCAACGTTTTTGGCCGATAGTGAGGGTGACCGGTTTTCGGTCGAAGGTGTCGATTTGTTTCGGCAGAATTCCCATGCACTTTGGCGGTTACGCATCGCATTTACGCTGGTTTCGGCTATCGTTGCAATAATTGTTGCCGTTAGCGCACAGGTAGCTTATGTGGAAGAGGCCTATAGTTGGCGCCGGACGACGATTCTGACTTTGGTTTATGCGTGGCCGTTAGTGCCGGGAATAGGATTGTTGGAGCGTTGGTCGCGATGGAGAATTCTGATCGTATCTGTGTCTTATATGTTATTGGCCGGCATGGTGGTTATTGTAAGCTCTTACGACAGACAGATTTCGATCGAGATGATGTTTTGGTTATTCGGTCAGCAGGTGCCGCTATTAGTCTTTGTGTTTTTTATGACCGGTCCGAAATTACGCGCCGTCGGACCTTATTTGTTGGTCGTGTTTTTTTTATTGGCCGCCTCATCGCTGACCTGCTTAAGTGTTCTCGAACAAGCGCTGGGGGACGAACCGGATTCTTGGGTAATGGATTGGGTTTCGGCAACGAATGCTTATTTCGTTTTTATCTTGTTCAGTGTTGCACCATGGCTGTTGGCTTATTATCCGGTTCGTCTACTGGCGAGAAGCGTTGCTACGGCTTATCGCAAAAAACTATTTTCGGAACCCTTATACCTGTTCTCCGGTTTATGGGCAGGGCAAACGCATTAAAATTACTTTCCTAACAGCAATTTAGCGCGGTAGCGATCGTTCCAGGCGGCTTTGAGTCTTTTCTTTTTCATGCTGAGTTTAGATTCCTCTTGCTGGAACAGATTGACACAGATATGCCGGATGGTGGTCATAATCGCAGCGGCATTACCTTTTCGAATTCGGTTGTCATCTTCTCGAAAGACCACGTCTAAGCGCCAGTGCAATTGGTTTTCAATACCCCAGTGATGGCGCACAGCCCGCGCAAATAGCTGCGCATCGGCTTTAATGCTGTTAATGAAACAACGCTGCTCGATTGTTACTTTATCGCCGATGTGGCATTCGCGCTCCACGAAGCCAATGCTGCGTAATTCTTTCCAGAGCTCCGTTTTCGGGAGCGTACAAAGCTCCTCGGTAATCCAATAACGGCGGGTTTCTAAACGCCCATGGTCGTTGTCGATTTCTTCGTGATAAGCGTATTCGACGTGGTTAAAATTCGCTTGCTTGGCCGTGTTGAAAAAATCCTCGACGGCTTCATGCAATTCGCCTTGATTGCCTTTCAGGCCCAAACAGTAATCACCGCCTTGATCGACGATTTGCTCAGCAATCGTGCGCTGGCAGCCCATGGCATCAATGGTCACAATACAACCTTTAAGTTCTAGCAAAGCCAATAGCTTCGGGATTGCGGTAATTTCATTCGACTTTTCTTCGGTCGCTTCTTGGCCGAGCACTAATCCATTCGCACAACCCCAGGCGCTGACCATGTGCAACGGATTTTGGCCGCGTTTGCGGTCATGCGAACGGCGTGCGGTTTTGCCATCTATCGCAATCACTTCATCGGGTATCACTTCGCGAATGGCGTTCACCCAATCTATAAAGCAACGTTGAAATTCTTTCGGTGACAATCGAGAAATGACATACGCCAAGCAATCATGCGATGGAATGCCATTCTTTAACGGTACAAACTGCCTTAACCAATCTAATTTATTATGGCCAAACTCTTCAATGGCTTCCCAACCCTCAGCACCGCTTAACGAGGCGCAAACAGTGAGTACAATGATATCCATCAACTGATGAAGTTTCTTACGTTCAATTCGGGGATCAGTCACGTTGGAAAAGTGCTTAATTAAACTGCAGTCCGTTGGTAACATACGCAAAATTCCGATACGATACCTCTAAACTCTATGTTTTAACAGTATTTTTAATGCGTTTGCCCTGGGTTTATGGGCTATTGCCTTGCTTTTTCATGCGATGGTGCTTAGTCATTCGCTCGGTTTTCAGGCGTATTTAGTCTTATTTGCCTGGGTTATTATTCCTCTGTCGTTTGTTGTGTTGACCCCAGTGTTGCGGCAACGTCATCAAGCGCCGACATTGTTGCTATTGCGCGTGTTTCGGTCGGATGACCGTATTGAAACGTTATTCGATCAAGTCGTCGAGCGGTGGCGTTATTCCGGCAATACCTTGTTGATAGCAGGCAAGGATTTATCATTGCGCACGCTTGAGCCTGACGAATTGTTTACGTTTTTGAGCGGACATATACAAGACCGTTTCATCAGCAGCGAGGCGCGATTGCAACAAGCTTTGCAGGATTTGGATTTGTTACCTGACTTGGATGGGCGGTTTCGTGTCAACGATTTTTTTTGCTTCGACGGTACTTGGCAGAGGGTATTGTCCGTGTTGGCGCATCGAGCGAATTGTGTTTTGATGGATTTAAGGGGTTATTGTTCGGAACGGCGAGGTTGCAGTTATGAACTTAGTGTACTCGCCGCTATGCCGCATTTACGCAAGCTGATCATTTTGTTCGATAAACAGACGGATAGAGAAACGGCCGAGCATTTACTGAAAAGCAGTCTTACAAAAATTGATTGGATAGACAGCGATGCGAAGAGCGACTTTGAGTTCTCGCAGAAAATTTTGAAACCTCTATTGACAGCGTGAATTGGTACGCATGCTAACGATGATGAGTTCATTTCTTTTTTGGAGTTTGATGCTATGACTATAACGACCTTAATGAATGATGCGCGAATCGAAAAGATTATCGCAGATGCAAATGATCATGACGACCAATGGCGATACGATCTACAGCGTTTTTTGAACGGCGATGCTTCGTTGACGCGAACATCGGCCGGCGAAAGCGGTATCAAGGCGATTCAGCGCTTGCTGATTTTCTTGGGTTATTCGACGACATCGACCGGCGCCTTTTCGATCGATGGCGATTTCGGCCGCGGCACCAATCGTGCGGTAGCACAGTTTCAGTTCGAGCACGATTTGAATCCGGCGATTAGCCGAAAAACGATATGCTACGAGTGTCAGTGGAATACCGCGCGATCCTTAATTACAGTCATACCGGATGCCAAATTGACTTTGACTACATTGGAAAAAATGCTCAAAGCCATGCTAGATAGGATTGACGCCGGACATATCATGACCGGGCGGTTCGATGATGCGATCTTTCATTTGAATGCATTGCATAAAAGGCGTTTTTTGGATTGCCGGGGCATTCTCGGTCGCTATGGAGAAATGGCGCAACAGGCTTCGAAACAAGTCGAGCAAGAAAAAGGCGTTACAGTCCGCCCCGAATGGATTTTAGCGATCATTCGTCAAGAAACCGCCGGCGTCATAAGACCGAGATTCGAACAGCATTATTTGTCGCGTTTGAACAAACAGCATCCCGACGTGCCGCTGGAAGAACTACGCATGCAATCGATGAGTCTCGGATTGGGGCAGATCATGGGAGCTAATTTCAAAATGGTCGGAGCGAAATCGGCGACGGAGCTTTTTACCGCGCCGGCCGAACAACAGGTGGCTTTTGTCGCGCGATTCCTAACCGGCAGAAAAGACGCGGTTAAAAAAGCAAAGCCTGAAGAGGCTGATTTTCGGAGTGTCGCCAGATATTACAACGGACCGAAATACGAAGCCCATCATTATCATGAGCAACTAGCCCGCTGGTACCGGGAGTTTAAGGCTTTAATGTAATAAACCGAATACTCATAATCCTACCTGATTAGCAAGTTTCTTCAGCTAAAGCCCAAAAACCAGCATGTCCCTAGCAGGACGGGGTTTGCAACCCCGTCCTAAACGTTTTGACTTTGGCCGAAGTCAGCCGAAATGTTTAGGGCAAACCGAAACGTTGGGGACGGGTTAAATAACCCGTCCCGCAGAAGTGGCTACGACTCGCCACTGCTCGGACAATTAGCTTCAGCAAGCTGAAGCATCTTGCTAATCAGGTAATCCTATAAAGAGCAGTTGGGAGCCACAAACTAACCGCTCACCTTGATTCCTTCGGCAGCGCTCAGGGGTGTCCTGTAGAAGGCTGAAGGGTAGTTTGAGGCTTCACTATGCCGGCGAAAGTGTTGTAGACCATTCATGCTTCATAATCCGTTATTGCGGTCACAGAGTATTTGTCAAGGTAAATTTATGGGCTACTCACTTAACGCGGGACAGTTTAAGGTTAATCCTCATAAGCGCAAACTTAGTGCCTATTCTATGGTGCGTTTATGGCTTTATTCGACATATCGGTATGGGTTGTCGATATCCATGTTGCATGGATATGGTGCTACGCATTGCCATCCTTGGCCCTGGATTCCGCCAATCCCTGGCGGAATGACGAGTTCCTTCCTTAAGTTGGCGCTTATGCCCTGGCGCCACCCCTGTTTCCGTTTTTACTGTAGATTAAAGCGACAGTGAGCAATTGCTGCTCGAGCATCAATCTAGAAGCTGGATATTGAAACAGGCCTCCCGTCAAGCAGCTATTTGATTAGCCGAGCGACGACGGCTTCTGGCCACTAGACCGGTCAAGCCTATCGCCAATAACGCCAGGCTGCCAGGTTCTGGGACGGAGGTTAGAGGGATCGCCGGTGAAGCCAGCGTACCGCTTGCCGATACTGAATCTCCGGTTTTCGTGAAACTCCATCGGAGGCTGGTATCGGTATTATCACATGAGTTTCCTCCCGTTGCACACCCTCCAACCTGAGTACCTACCTGGTTGCCTGGATAATATATTCCTCTAGTGAAGACATTCAGAAAGTCGGCGCTCTGAGAAATGATAGCCAGCTCAGTTGCCGTATAGGAGCCTTGTAAGGTTGCATCACCGACAATATTCCATGACGAAATATCAGAGAGGTTTAATGGTCCGGCCAGCGAAAAAACGGTTCCAGTGACAAAATCACTGTAATCGCCTGTATTGATACCGTAGACAGGCAAAACAATCGTTATGAACCCCGGGTTGCTTAAATCGGTTCCCGTGATGGTTGCACCCGATGTGCCGATAGACGAACTACCATCGATACCAACTAGTGCGGCTTGTGAATGAATGCTGAACAAACTGCCGCCTAATATCAGTGCGGTAACAGCCAATGTGTTCTTAATGTTTTGTTTCATGTAATAACTCCTTACAAATTAAATGGAATCGCCAAAACCCGCGCAGGCTTTGCCGAGGTTTTTCTGGACATTGCCTTCCTCTTCCATTTTCTGGCTGTCCATTATTTTGCCAAAGGCTTCCTTAACGTTGCTTTTGGCTTTTCCAACAAGGCCTTATGCTTGATTCTTATTCATAAACCCCTCGGGAATTATGAGTTTTACCAAAACAGCGTGGAATGTGCTCCCAACGCTTAGCGCACACCATACGCTTAGAAACGGACACGCTCTGTACGCCAACACACATAGATTAGGATATAGAAGATATACCCGTCGTAGATCAAAATTCTGCGCCGGCGTGTCCGCTAAAGGACGCCGTGAATACGTCCATGTAGGCTCTATGCCAGCACCATACTGGCAAAGCCTTTATGAGCGCCATGGATGGCGTGAATGTCGATTTTGCAGGAGCGAAAATCGACCGGACACCCAGGCGCTTCCTCAGCAGCAATTCCCAATTTGGAGATCAAAAAGGGTGTGGGGTATTATGCTTGGCGAGGATGTCGGCAGCAGGGCAGATTTTTGCTCCTGCAAAATCTGCATTCACGCCATCCTTGGCGCTTGCAGATTTTTGCTCCTCGGCAATTGCTCCTGCATTGCCCTACTACACGCCATCCTTGGCGCTCGAGCTGCCGCCAAGCCCCCATGGATGGGTTTACGGCGTTCCTCGACAGGCATACCCCACACCCTAAAATCGGCGAAACTGCTCAAACTGGGAATTGCTGGCCTCCTCAGGCACTGCCGAAATTTGAAGTGCGAAAGGTATAATCATTTTTGGGGAATGGGATCAGGGCGGATGGGGTCGCCTAAGTAGCGGCGAGCAAGACTGCGAATCTCGGAGGGTGAAAGCTCATAAGCGCGCCAACTTAGTGCCTACTCTATGGTGCGTTTATGGCTTTATTCGTCATATCGGTATGGGTTGTCGATATCCATGTTGCATGGAAGTGGCGCTAGGCATTGCCATCCTTGGCCCTGGATTCCGCCAATCCCTGGCGGAATGACGGGTTTTCCTTAACTTAGTGGAAGTGACGCAGAGTGTAGGAACGATGAATAATCGGGAAGTTTTTTGTTACGAAAGCTTTAGGAGAAACAATGACCCGGTTCAAGCGCCTTCAGCCAATGCGCGTTTCGGTGGAACCAATTGCTCGCCGCCGGATAAACCGGACACGACTTTGATTTGGCCGTCCGGCAAGGTGCGGCCTAGGCGGACGAAACGGCGCTCGATTTGGCCGTTGTTTAGTATCCAGACGACATCGAGTTGGCCGGCTTGATGCACATAGTCTTGCGGAATCGAAAGCAATCGCTCTTCGCCTTGCGGAATGCGGATTCGGACAAACAGGCCGGGGTACAAGCCGGGGCGGCTGTCGATGCGCATTTTGATTAAAAAGTTTCGTGCGCCGGGGTTGGCGGCCGGGACGATTTCTTCGATGACCGCAGGTAAGGTCAGTTTCAATGCTTCAATACTGATTTCGAGTGACTGTCCGGTTTGTAGGCCGATTGCGACCGATTCGCGGATAAAGGCTTCGACGCGAAGCGCCGCCGGATCGTAAAGCGTCAGCAGTTTTTTGCCCGGATAGGCGACTTCGCCAGGCTCGGCGTGCCTGTCGATGACTCGGGCCGGAAAAGTGGCCCTGATTTTACTGAAATCCTGAATGGAGCTGGTTTCTTGTAGCTGTGATCCGGCCGCCGCGCGTTGCGATTTGAGGCTTTCATAGTCGCTCTTGGCCGCATCTAGAGCCGCTTGAGTTGCGCTTTCCTGTGCAAATAGTTTTCGGGTACGCAGATAATGCGACTCGGCGCCGGCCAGGCGCGCGTTCAGCGCATTAATGTTTTGTCTCGCCTGCGCGGTTCGGGCGGCAATGGCTTCATCGTCGAGCGTAATCAATAAATCGCCCGGCTTGACGCTATCGCCCGATTTGACATGAATCGTTTTGATGCGTGCTTGAACTTGGGCGCTGATATCACCGGACTGCTTCGATTCCAGCGTGCCGGTGGCCTTTTCGAAGACCGGCACCGTCACTCTTTCGACCGTTAGACTAGGGCCTTGATAAGCCGGGCTGCTTGCTAAGATTTCGGGTTTGATTTTGCTTTGAAAGGCGCCGGCCATCCACAGAATCATCAATAACAAGATCAGTAGGGTAACACCTGATAGAGCCAGCGTCTTTAGATTATTCGATAAAGTTATATTGTGGCTAGTCATGTTGTGGCGTTCTCGCTTTTGGCATAGATCAAATAATAAACGGCAGGTATCACGAACAACGTAAACAATGTCGAGGCGATGATGCCGAAGATAATCGCTATCGCCAAGCCGCTGAATACTGGGTCGAGCACGATAACTAGGTTACCGAGTAAGGTAGTTCCGGCGGTCAATAATATTGGGCGCATTCTGATGTTGCCGGCTTGCCGTAAGGCGTCCTTCAATCCCAGTCCTTCGTTTCTGGCTTGTGTGATGAATTCGACCAAAATCAACGAGTTTCTGACTACAATGCCGGCCAGAGCGATCATGCCGATCATCGCGGTTGCGGTGAATAGGACCGGGTCGGGACTGCCGTTGATAAAACGTTCTCCGAATTGATTCAACATCCAGAAGCCGGGCATGATGCCGATCACGGTCAGCGGAATCGACGACATGATGATCAGCGACAATGTGGTCGAGGCGGTCTGTATCCGCAATACGAAAAAGATACCGACCAGCGCGAAAGCGAAGGCGATGCCCATGTCGCGGAATACGTCGACCGTGATTTTCCATTCGCCTTCGCCGCCCCAACCGATCGTGATGTCGTCGGGCAATTGCCAGGGAATGCCGCCGCCGGAATTTAGAAACGTGCGGCTATTCCAATTCGGAGCCGAGGTTTTCGAACCGTTCAAATCGGCATTGATATCCGCGATCACTTCGGCGGGCGTGCGGCCTTCCAATTCGGCCATGACATAGACGACCGGTTTTAAATCTTTGTGATAAATCGATTTATCGGTTTCGGATTCGACGAAGGAGCCCAGTTCGGCCAGCATCAAGGCTTCGGCGGCCGGATTTCTATCGGGCTTGATCGGTAATACGCCCAGATCGCGCCGGCTACTGCGAGCGCTTTGCGCAAGCCTGAGTTTAATCGGGACAGGGCGGACTTCCCGTTCGAGATGGAAATAGCCGGGAATATGGCCTCGATTCGCAAGGCCTAAGTTCATTGCGAGGTTTTCGGTGGAAATTCCGGCCAGCGCGGCTTTTTCCTTATCGGTTTCGAAACGCCAACGCGGTTGACTGTCTTCAACACTCGAATCGATATCGACGACAAAGGGTTCCTTCGCCATTCTATTCATGACGACTTGAGCGGCCTGGCGTTGTCGTTCGTAAGGCGTCAGTGTGCCGCCGTAAATTTCCGCGACCAGTGTGCTGATGACCGGCGGGCCGGGCGGAACTTCGACGACCTTGATCGAAATGCCGTCGGCATTGAGCGGCGCCAGCAAGGCTCTAAGTCTTAATAACACGGCATGCGATTGATGTTCGCGTTCTTCCTTCGGTGCCAAGGTCAAGCGGATGTCGGCCAAATGCGGCGCGATGCGGTAATCGTATTGTCGGACCAAGCCGTTGAAGTCGATCGGCGACGGGGTGCCGACGAAAGCTGCGATCGCATTGACTTCCGGCAGTCGTGCCGCAATTGCGGCGGCCGAACGAGTAACGGCCGCGGTGTGTTCGAGCGTGCTTCCCTCCGGCATGTCGACGATGATCTGCATTTCGTTCTTATTGTCGAAAGGCAGTAATTTTAAAGGTACTAGGCGCAATACCGGCAGTAGTGCAGTCAAAACGAACAAGACCAGCATCGCGATGATGACGATCCAAGCCGACTTGCGATTGGCGATGCACGGTTCGATCAGTTTTTCATAGCGGCTAGGTCCGGTTGTCGTTTCAAGATCGTCTTCGGCCGGTTTCAAAGCCTTGCCGGCTAGCCACGGCGTTACGATGAAGGCCGTGACTGTCGATAGAATGACCGCTACCGGCACGTTGAATGCCATCGGCGCCATATAAGGCCCCATCATGCCGGTAATGAAGGCCAGCGGAATGAAGGCCAGAATGATCGTGATCGTCGACATCAGCAGCGCCGGGCGGATTTCGGCGATCGCCGCGACGATACGTTCATTCAAGCTACCTTGGCCAAGACGCATATAGCGTTCGACATTGTCGACGCCGGTGATCGGATCGTCGACCAGCAGCCCGAGCGACAGGATCAGAGCGAATAAGGTCACGCGGTTGATCGTATAGCCGAAAAACATATCCAGCGCCAAGGTTGCGCCGTAACAGACCGGAATCGCCAAGCCGACCACGAGGGCAGGGCGCCAGCCAAGAAAGATACCGATGAATAACACCACCGTAACCACAGCAAACGCCAGGCTCGTGGTCAGGTTATTGACTTTTTCATCGGCGGTTTGGCCGTAATCGCGCAAAACTTCGATGCCAATTTCGGGCGGCAGCAATTCTTGTTGCAACTGCGCCAATTTACGATGCACATTCTCGGCGACCGCGACCGCATTGGCGCCGCGTTTTTTTGCGACCGCGATCGTGATCATCGGGTAATCGTCCTTGAAATCGGCGGATAAGGGGTGCCCGTCGGCAAACTGAATCCAGCTGTAATGATCCGGTTCTTCCGGGCCGTCGGTGATTTCGGCGACATCGCGCAAATAAATCGGAATGCCGTCGACGATATTGACGACCAGTGCGCTCAATTGCTCGGTCGTCCTGATGAAATCGCCCGCTTGCAATTGAATCGAACGATTATTAACCGAGACGAGTCCGGCATTATGCAGTTGATTGGCTTGTCGAATGGCGCTTGCGATTTCTATAGCCGTGGTTTTTCGGGCGGCCATGCTTTGCGGATTGAGCATGACATTTACCGTCCGTGCACGCCCGCCGACCACGTTGATTTGATTAGTGTCGGCGATCTGCTGCAATTGCACGGTGATTTCATCGGCAAAGCGGCGCAATTCATAGTCGCTGTACAAGTCCGGCGCCCGGCTCCAAAGCGAAGCCAATACGATCGGAACGTCGTCGACTTCGACCGGTTTGACTTGCCATTCGGTTACCGCTGCCGGAATTTGATCCTGATTCGAATAGAGTTTGTTATAGGTATTCAGTAAGGCATCTTCTCGGTCCTCGCCGACAAAAAAGCGTAAAGTTACGATAGCTTGACCATTGCTCGAGCGGGAATAAACGTGTTCGACACCGGTAATTTGAGTCAGCAGTTTTTCCAAGCGCAAGGTAATCTGCTTTTCGACTTGTCCTGCGGACAGGCCTGGCGCGGCAACGATGACATTGGCCATCGGCACGACGATTTGCGGTTCTTCCTCGCGCGGCGTAAATGTCAGCGCAATCGCGCCGAGCGCCAAAGACAGAGTAAAAAAGAATACCGGCAGGCCGCCCTGCAGCGCGTAAGCGACAAGGCGGTCTAGTGGGTGATTGAAGGATGTGGAAGAAGTGGTCAATTTATTTTAATATTAGTGGGCTCTAATATAGTGATTTATAGCATAGCTGGCATAGTCTTTCAATCGATTGTTTCGGTCCAACTGCAACGCTTTTTGACCAGCTTGGAAGTATTGGCGTTGCCGATGCCTTTGGCGATCATTGCGATTACCCGTTTGTCGGTGGTGTAGCCGATATGGGCGTCGAGCGGATTGGCAAATTTCCCCAAGCCGAAAGCATCGAATATTTTTGCGACATTGATGTTAATGTTGGTGACTTCAGCGCACAGTCTCGAGTCGATGAATCTATCGACAAAATTCTGCTGTATCGCATAGCTCAATAAATCGTTCGGGTCGCTGAAGGCGATAATCGGTGTTTCGCTCAGAATTCTTTTATCATAATGTTCGCCTTCGGGACTGCAAAAGGCACTCTGTTGGCCCGTGATTTCCGGTAATTGCCGCCCCATCTGCAGCATCGGAAGTTGATTCGACATCATGTATATCGGAATGATTTTTTGTTGCAGGGCTTTTACCAATTCTTTCGGGCGGTCGAGTTCCGGCCTGAAACTGCTATCGCTGAAAAAGCGGGCAAGCCGTTGCAATCCATCGATTGTGATTCGGCTGCCGAGACTATGTGATACGACCGCGTATTGGTCGTTTTTTAAATTTTCAACCGCCGCTAAATCGTCGAAAGTACAGCTTTTTGCCTGCTGGTCGGGTAAATCGTCCCATAGGCCTTTAGTCATCCAGCAAAACGATTGGGTAAATGAAATCAAAATATCTTCTCGGCTATCGCCGAGATAGATAATCGGATCGGGTCCGGTATCGTTGGAAAAACGTTTCAATACATCGTTGACCTCGGCGCGGCGAAAGGAGTACTCGCCGGAGTTGTCATAGGCCAGAATCGATTTTTGTTGAGCGGTGATTTCGGACCAAGTGAGCTCGTAAAACAACAGTTCTTGATCTCGCTCCTTATTCAATAAGCGATGAATTCTCAAATTGCCGAGTTTTTTCGATTCGTCCAAAGGATCACGCAAAAAAATATCTTTGTTACGTTTAGCTCTGACAGTTAAGTTCAGCGATTTGGCAAGCTTTTCGAGAAATTGCGTTGAATAGCCCGGCAGTCTATCGCCGACACCATGGACTATCAGCACTTTCATTTTGCCGATCGGATTTTTTAGATGCGGTTTGATACCTTCAAAAGGACTGCCGGTAACTTCGCATAATCGGGTATCGGCGGCTTCTTGTTTTTGGAAATAAGCTTCGGCGATGCCTCGTCCGAAACTGGCGCAACCGCTGGAAAGTATACTGAAAATGACGATAATGAGAAGGTGTTCGATTTTTTTCATGGCAACAGGTTTAAAGAACATTAATAAAAAATATAAAACAAAATTTTACTTTAAATGAGCTATTTAAACTTCTAATTTTACTTTTATTATTGGTTACGGATAATTCCTATAATCAGTCGTTGAGAAAATAAAATAGTAACGAAATTTTTTAGGGTGTAGGTGTTAGAATTAACACCTACTGTGTTCCAGGATGGAGACATGGGTCGAATTAATATGTTTAAACCGGGTTCATCCATAAATGAATAGTAGCAAGCTTTATTTTTTTAAAAGCGCCGTCGTAGGGCTATTTGCTTTACTTATTCAAAGTCAGTCCTTTGCGCAAGATCTTGTTGAGGTTTATACGCAAGCACTTGAAAACGATCCGATATTAAAGCAAGCGCTTGCACGGCAGTATGCCAACGCGGAATCCAAGGATCAAGGAATTGCTCGTTTGTTGCCCAGTCTTTCGGCTACCGGGGCTAGTAGCCGGGAATGGCTTCACAACAAAAAAGCCGGTGCCGGTTTCGATTTTCGAGGTCCGCAGACTAATCAAGAGTTTTGGAATAACACTTTTAGCCTTAATTTTGTGCAGCCGGTTTTTCATTGGGATCACTGGATTCAATTAAGCCAGTCGGATAATCAAATTGCTCAGACCGAAGCCGAATATTTAGCGGAACTACAGAACTTAATGGTCAAAATCACCGAGGCTTATTTCAACGTGTTGTCTGCGCAGGACGGTCTAGACTTTGCGGTTGCCGAAAAAAATGCGATTGCTCGTCAACTGGAACAAGCTCAGCAGCGTTTCGAAGTCGGTTTGATTGCGATCACCGATGTTTATGAAGCGAAGGCTGCTCATGACTTAGCCTTAGCTAATGAAATCGAAGCGGATAATAACCTCGATAATCAAAAGGAAGCTTTGCGTGAAATCATCGGCGAATTTGACGAGGAGCTTAGTCCCATAGGAAAAGAGTTGCCGTTGATTGTCCCTGAGCCCAATGAAATGAAGGCATGGAGCGATGCGGCGCTAAACGGCAACTTTTCTATCATTTCGGCATTCAATCAGGCAGAGTTTGCCAGGAAGGCCGTCGATTTGCAAAACAGCGGTCATCTGCCGCAATTAGATATCGTCGGTTCCTATGGCGTGTCGGATAATACCAGTACTTTCGGTTTTCGCGGCGACACGCAAAGCATCGGTTTGCAATTGAATGTGCCGCTATTCGAAGGCGGTGCGGTGAATTCGCGTACCCGGCAAGCAAGGCAAGAGTTTGAGGCGGCCAAACAAAATCTGATCGCGGCAAAGCGCGCCGTGATACGTCAGGTGAACAATGCCTACCGAGGCGTGAATGCCAGTATCAGTCGCGTCGGCGCATTGCAATCGGCCGTTAAGTCGGCGGAGAGTGCGTTGGAAGCAACCGAGGCCGGTTTAGATGTCGGTACTCGAACCATGGTGGAAATATTAGCCGAACAAAGAAACCTTTATCGTGCAAAACGAGATCATGCGCGCTCCCGTTACGATTATCTGATCAACAGTATTCGCCTGAAACAAGCAGCCAGCAGTCTGAGCGAAAATGATTTGGAATATATTAACTCGCTACTGTCGCATTAGTCTTATGATAAACCCGGGCATGGCAGAGCCCAAAAAATACAATTGCTTGCAAAATATGGCAAAACGATAACGCCTTGTATGAGTTGCTGAAGTCACTACAAAGCTCATAGTTTCAGGAAGTATGTTTTTATTGCGAAACCCTAAAGACTATTGACATCATTCAGCCTCTTTCATCATTCCTACCGCCCCTGCTTGGGATGCATACCGGTCTTGCCTCGACAAACCAAGGTATGGGTTCCCACGGAGGACCGTGGGAACCAGAAATAATTCTTTCTCCATAATTGATTCTTTAAACAAAAATGTCCCAAGTTTCTAAAAATATTTATATAACCGGTGCCGAGCAGGGCAGCGGTAAATCGGTGATCATGTTGGCCATGATCGAAATGTTTTCCGGACTTGCCCAAAAGATCGGTTTTTTTCGGCCTATTATTCATGCAGGAGAGGAAAAGGACGACTTGATTGAACTGGTAACCTATCGTTATCAGCTCGAGTGGCCGTACGAATCGATGTACGGATGCACCGATGAGGAAGCTCGGCGCCTATTGGCTCATGATCGTTATGACGATTTAATAAAACTGATTCTCGCTAAATACCGAAGCTTAAAAATTCAATCGGATCATGTGATTTGTGTCGGTTCCGATTATAAAAGCGGCGAGTCGATTTTTGAGTTCGATTTTAATGCCGATGTCGCGAACAATTTAGATTGTCTGTTGATGCCAATTATTCAAGGAGGCAATCGATCCAATGAACAAATAATCGATGCTTTGGCCGGGCTCCGACATGATATTCAGGAAAAAAATGCTGTCCTGTTGGCAACGGTGATCAACAGTGTTCCGGCGGCTCAGGTTGGCGAACTTAGAGACCAATTCGGACACGATCCGCAATCCAACTTTCCTGTTTATGTCGTACCCTCCGAACCGTCACTGGAAAAGCCCAGTATGGGCGATATTGCCAGGTCGTTGAATGCAAAGTTTTTATCGCATGATTTCGAAACGCTCAACCTTGAAGTTTATAACTACAAGGTTGCGGCGATGTTAGTTTCGGATTTTCTCGACTACATTGAGAAAGGCGATTTGATCATTACGCCCGGGGATCGTTCGGATATCATTCTGGCTTGTTTGATGGCTTATCATTCGAAAAGTTATCCGCAAATTGCCGGTTTATTGCTGACCGGAGAGCAAGAGCCCGCGCCGCAGGTGCAATATTTAATCGAAGGATTGGGTGCTTTGCCGTTTGCTGTTTTAGGCGTCGCCACCGACACCTTCACGACAGCGATGAATGTTACTCGAGTGCATGCGCGTTTAAATTCCAATAACGAACGCAAGATCGCCACGGCCTTGAGTTTGGTCGAAGACAATATCAACATGCAGGAGCTGCAGCAGCGCCTGTTTACGCGCAAAACGCCGCGCGTGACGCCGATCATGTTCGAATATGAAATTTTGCAGCGCGCCAAAGCCAATCCGCAACACATTGTATTGCCGGAAGGCGGGGAAGAACGCATTTTAAGAGCGGCCGAAATTCTTTTCCTTAGGGGAGCCGTCAAGTTGACGCTGCTAGGTAATGAAGAAACGATCAAGCAAAAAATCGCTGCGATGGCTTTGCAATTAGAAGACATCGAGATTATCGATCCGATGACTTCCGAACTGCGTCAGAAATTTGCCGAAACTTATTTCGAGTTACGCAAGCATAAGGGCGTTCATTACGAATTGGCGTTTGATCTTATGACAGATGTCAGTTTTTTCGGGACGATGATGGTACACCATAATCTTGCCGACGGAATGGTTTCCGGGTCAATACATACGACCCAGCATACGATCAGGCCGGCCTTTGAAATCATCAAAACCAAACCGGGAACATCGATCGTCTCTAGCGTTTTTTTCATGTGCTTGGAAGACCGGGTGCTGGTTTATGGGGATTGCGCGGTCAATCCGAATCCTAATTCCAGACAATTAGCCGATATTGCGATTAGTTCCGCGCAAACCGCGAGTATGTTCAATATCACGCCACGCGTTGCGATGCTTTCTTATTCAACCGGCGAGTCCGGAAAAGGCGAGGCGGTCGATAAGGTTAGGTCGGCAGTCGAATTGGCTAAACGATTGAAACCGGAATTGAAACTGGAAGGGCCGATTCAATACGATGCGGCGATCGATAGCCGTGTTGCCAA
Source organism: Methylotuvimicrobium buryatense (assembly GCF_005931095.1). Lineage (GTDB taxonomy): Bacteria > Pseudomonadota > Gammaproteobacteria > Methylococcales > Methylomonadaceae > Methylotuvimicrobium > Methylotuvimicrobium buryatense. The sequence goes on from NZ_CP035467.1 coordinate 1,266,308, forward strand.
GACCAAAATGCCGGACAGCGAGGTGGCAGGGCAAGCGAACGTATTTATTTTTCCCGATCTAAATACCGGCAACAATACTTATAAAGCAGTTCAGCGCTCGTCCGGAGCGATTGCCATCGGGCCTATTTTGCAAGGCTTGAATAAACCGGTCAACGATTTAAGCCGAGGCTGTACCGTAAACGATATCGTCAATACCGTTGTGATAACAGCGATCCAGGCCCAAGAAACTGAACGAAAACCAGGGGCTTAGAATTACTGCCATTAAGGACTTTTCCGTAGCAGTGTGGCCAAGACTAAAATGCCGCAGCCGCTTTTTTCAAACGGTCGTTGATTGCATGCCATTCATTGGATTCTGGGGGTTGTTCGACCAGAATGACGTCCAATCCTAGGCGATCCAGTTCGCGTAGGGCTGCGTACAAACCTTGTGCATAAGCTTCGGCAGTTTCAGGTAAATGAATGATAGTCATCGATAAGTTCGGTTCGAAGCGAAATGCCAGTAAACCGATTTTATTTCCTTGTTCGGACAATTGCCTAATCGTTTCGTTAAGTTGCTCGGAAGGGCACAAACGAGTCGGGGTTGTTGGCGCGTAATGCACGGCCATTTGTCCGGGCGCACGGGGCGTATCGTTGCTCGTAGTGCTTATCACGGTCAATTCGCATTGCAGTTCCTGTTCGATTTCGGCTTTAGTGATGCTGCCGGGCCTTAACAGCAAGGGGCTTGCTCCGCTTAAATCGATGATGGTCGATTCGACGCCGACTCGGCAAGGTCCGCCGTCCAAAATCAAATCGACCAATCCGTCAAGTTCTTCGGCGACATGCGAGGCTTGCGTTGGGCTGACGCGCTTGAATCGATTGGCTGAAGGTGCGGCAATGCCGCCGCCGAATGCTCGCAAGAGTCGCAAGGCAACCGGGTTATCGGGAATTCTCAGGCCTACCGTGTCTTGTCCGCCGGTGACTGTATTCGGCACTTCGGGACGTTTCTTCAAGATTAAGGTTAGCGGTCCCGGCCAGAAGCGTTTCGCCAGGCATTGAGCCGTTGCCGGCACCGTGCTTGCCCAGTCCGATAACTGGGCGGGGTTTGCGATATGAACGATCAGAGGATGATCGGCCGGACGGCCTTTGGCCTTGAATATGCCGGTTACGGCCTCGGCATTGCCGGCGTCGGCGCCGAGACCGTAAACCGTTTCGGTTGGGAAGGCGACTAAACGGCCTTGATTCAACAATTCAACCGCTTTAGCGATTGCGGCATCGTCGGCAAAAACCGTTTCAGTCATTTTCTTATGCGGCCTCGATTTCTACCAACACTTCATCCGGATTGGCCGGTTCGCCTTTGACGACATGCACGGCTTTTACGGTACCCGAGATCGGTGCGGTGATTTCCGTTTCCATCTTCATCGCCTCGGTAATCAAAACAGCTTGACCGGCTGTGACTGATTGGCCGACTTTAACCAAGACTTCGAGAATGTTACAAGGCATGCTGACTGTGACATCGCCTTCCGAGGATGGCCTGCGGCGTTTACTTGAAATCGTGCTTTTTACCGCACCCTGCGTGCCGCCGTCCAGGACGATTTCGTCGAGTGTTTCCACGACGATTTCTTCCGGCACGCCGTCGACCATGAAATAGAAATGGCGAAGACTTTGGTTTTTGGGTCCGGCACCGGTCACTTTGACATGATAGGCTTCGCCGTGGAGCGCGACATTGAATTCGGTCGGCGCTTTTTGCACGGCATCGGTTGCCTGAGTTTCAATTTCCAACGGTTCGGGAACCAAATTGTCGTTCGAACGCTGCTCGAGAAACTGTTTGCCGACTTCCGGGAACATCGCATAGCTGAGCACGTCCTCGTCATTCAACGCCAAATGGCCGATTTCGGTACGTAAATGCTCGAACTCGGGCTTGAGTAAGTCGGCCGGTCGGCAGTCGATCGGCTCTTCCTTGCCGATGGCTCTATTTTGTAGGTTCTCGTTGACCGGGGCCGGTGCCTTGCCATAGCCGCCTTGCAGGTAACGTTTGACCTCGTTGGTGATCGTTTCATAGCGTTTACCGGTCAATACGTTCAATACGGCTTGCGTGCCAACAATTTGCGATGTCGGCGTGACCAGCGGCGGATAGCCCAGATCTTTACGAACTTCGGGAATTTCTTTGTAAACTTCCTGGATTCGGTCCAGTGCATTGCGTTCGCGCAATTGGTTCGCGAGATTCGAGATCATGCCTCCCGGCACCTGAAAGACGTGTACGCGTGTGTCGATACCGGTGAATTCGCTCTCGAAGCGGCGGTATTTCTTGCGCACTTCGGCGAAGTAGTTGTTGACGGTTTGCAGTTTGTCGAGGTCGAGACCGGTATCGTAATCGGTGCCTTTCAACGCCGTGACCAGGCTTTCGGTAGGCGGATGGCTCGTGCCGCCGGACCAGGACGACAGTGCGGTGTCGATGTGCTCGCAGCCGGCTTCGACGGCTTTGATTTGACACATTTCGGCGAGTCCGGAAGTGGCGTGTGTGTGTAGATGCAACGGTAAGTCGATCGTGTCTTTCAGTGCTTTGACCAGTTCCGAAGCTGCGTAGGGCGTTAGCAAGCCGGCCATGTCCTTGATCGCGATCGAGTCGCAGCCCATCAAGGACAACTCCTTGGCTAATGTCACGAAACTGTTTACATCATGCACGGGACTGGTCGTGTAACATAGCGTCCCCTGTGCATGTTTACCGGTCGCCTTGGCGGCTTCTATGGCGGTTTGCAGATTGCGTACGTCGTTCAACGCATCGAAAATGCGAAAGACGTCCATTCCGTTCGCGGCGGCTCGTTCGATGAAGGCCTTAACGACATCGTCCGAATAGTGGCGGTAACCGAGCAGATTTTGCCCCCTTAGCAGCATTTGCAGGCGCGTGTTCGGTAGCGCGGCTTTCAGTTTATTGAGACGTTCCCACGGGTCTTCTTTTAGGAATCTCAGGCATGCGTCGAAAGTCGCGCCGCCCCAACATTCGAGCGACCAGTAGCCGATATTGTCGAGCATTTCACATGCAGGGAGCATGTCTTCGGTGCGTAGTCGTGTCGCGATCAGCGATTGGTGGGCGTCGCGCAATATCACATCGGTAATATGAACTTTTGGCATTTTGTATCCTATTGAATCTTGTCGGCAGTCGGTTTTTTGAATCAGGAAATCACAAGCCGGTATGTGAGGCCATCGCCGCAGCGATGACACTCGCGAGCACTTCGGGGCGCGGCTTGTTAGAATAATTGACGAGTTCGCCGTGCTGTTCGACGAAACCGGTATTGAAACAGGCCGTGCGGAACTCGGGGTGTTTCAGGATCTGTAGATAATACGGAATCGTCGTTTTAATGCCGAATAAGCCCATGTCTTTGAGCGCTCGCTCACCGCGTTGAATCGCGTCCTCCCAAGTCAGCGCATTAACGATGACCTTCGCGACCATCGAATCGTAATACGGCGGAATTTCGTAGCCGGTGTAAATCGCGGTGTCGGTGCGTACGCCCGGCCCGCCCGGCGCGTAATAACGTGTAATCTTGCCGAAGCTCGGTAGAAAACTGTTCTTCGGGTCTTCGGCATTGACGCGAAACTGGATGGCATAACCGCGACGAACGATTTCGTGCTGTTTAAAACGCAACGGCAAACCGGCTGCGATACGGATTTGCTCCTCGACGATATCGACGCCGGTCACGGTTTCGGTGATCGTGTGTTCGACCTGAACGCGCGTATTCATTTCCATGAAATAAAAGCGGTCGTTATCGTCGAGCAGAAATTCGACGGTACCGGCATTGGTATAGCCGACCGATTTTGCCGCGATCACGGCTAAGCCGCCGATGTACTGGCGTTGCGCTTCGTCGAGTTGCGGCGACGGCGCAATTTCGATCAGTTTTTGATTGCGGCGCTGAATCGAGCAATCGCGTTCGTAGAGGTGTATCGCATTGCCGTGGTGATCGGCCAGTACTTGTACTTCGATATGCTTCGGGTTAACAATACATTTTTCAAGAAACACGTCGGCGCTGCCGAAGGCTTTGGTAGCCTCTGAGATTACGCGGCTGTAATTGCGCTGCAGTTCTTCGGCATTGTCGCAGCGACGTATGCCACGGCCGCCGCCGCCGGAAGTCGCTTTCAGCATAATCGGATAACCGATTGATTCGGCCATCTCTAATGCCTCTTCAACCGATTCGAGATTGCCGCTCGAGCCAGGAGTGACCGGAATGCCGGCTGCAACCATCGCTTTGCGTGCTTCGGTTTTATCGCCCATACGATGTATGACTTCCGCATCGGGACCGATGAAGATCAAGCCTCGTTCCTTGCAGGCTTTCGCGAATAAGGCATTTTCGGACAAAAAGCCGTAGCCCGGGTGAATGGCATCGCAGCCTGTCGCTGCCGCCAGATTCACCAAAGCATAAATATTGAGATAACCGGACATCGGTTCGCTGCCGATACAATAGGATTCGTCGGCTTTTTTAACGTGAAGGGCGAAGCGGTCGGCTTCCGAATAAATAGCGACGGAGCGAATGCCCATTTCGGCGCAGGCGCGAATGATGCGTACGGCGATTTCGCCGCGGTTGGCAATCAGTATTTTACGTAACATAGGTTAGACGTACCCCGAAATTAGGATGGGAATTGATGGCTGGAAAAGGATTTTACAGGAATATGCAGGCTTATATACCCATCGTAGATCAAAATTCGGCACCGGGGGGTGACCGTCGAAGGACTCTGTGAACCCAGCACCTAATTATCTAAGGCTATTAACCATGGTCAATGGCTATGCAATTTAGGTGCTGAGTGAATACTTCCATGTAGGCTCTATGCCAGCATCCATGCTGGTCTCTCACCTAGCATTAAGTGAGGGACCGATCACTCCGGCGCTAAGCATCGCCGAAATTTTAATTGCGAAAGGTATATCTTAAAGAAATTTATCGAAATATTTAAGTAATTATTATATCAGGTTGTAAAACGCAATAAAGTCATACTTCTATGACATTAAGTTTCGGCGCCTCCAAATGCTCGTGCCGAAATATGCGATCGGTATAGATCAGAGATTTATTTATACCTATCGTAGATCAAAATTCGGCACCGGGGCGCCCGCCAATGGGCGCTGCCGAAATTTGAAGTGCGAAAGGTATACCCGCATCGGAATTTGACAGGTAAAGGGCATGTGCTTGAATGACTTATCTTGCGGCAATATCCAATTGGGAGATCAAAAAGGGTGTGGGTATGCTTGGCGAGAATGTCGGCAGCGGGACAGATTTTTGCTCTTGCACAATCTGCATTCACGCCATCCTTGGCGCTTAGCTGCCGCCAAGCCCTCATGGATGGGTTTACGGCGTTTCTCGACAGGCATACCCCACACCCTAAAGTCGGCGAAACTGCTCAAACTGGGAATTGCTGCTTATCTAGTTTGACCGATGTATAAATCATTGCTGCGCAGTCGTTCGGCGAACTCGTTTGCCGGTAGCGGTTTGCTGAAATAATAGCCTTGAATTTGATCGCATTGATTATGGAGTAAAAATTCCAATTGATCGCGTGTTTCTACGCCCTCGGCGATGGTTTTGAAACCCAGGCTTTTGGCCATGCCGATGATGGCACTGACGATTGCTTCGTCTTCCGGGTCGCGGCCCAGCTCGCGTACGAACGATTGATCGATTTTAAGCTTGTCTATTTGGAAACGTTTGAGATAAGCGAGCGACGAATAACCGGTTCCGAAATCGTCGATCGAAAGTGAGATGCCGAGCTGATGAAATCGACGGAGTAGGCTGATCGTGCGTTCGGAATTGTCCATTGCTATACCCTCGGTTAATTCGAGTTCCAGCATTGCCGGGTCGAGCCGATTCATCTGTAATAGTTGGGCGACTGTTTCATAGAGTGACGCTTGTTGAAATTGCAGTCCCGACAGATTAACAGAAACAGGAACGACGGGCAGGCCTTCAGCCTGCCACGAGACGATTTGGCGAATTGCGGTTTTTAGCACCCAGTCGTCTATTTTCAAGATCAAGCCGCTTTCTTCGGCGATAGGGATAAACTGTCCCGGTGGAATCATGCCTTTTTCGGGATGTTGCCAGCGAACCAATGCTTCGCAACCGATAATCGTCGAAGTTTTCGCATCTACCTGCGGTTGATAATAGAGCAGCAGTTCATTTCGCTCAAGGGCTAGATGCAGTTCATTTTCGATTTGTAATAACCGGTTGGCTTGTTCGTGCAATTGTCGTGTAAAAAATTGAAAATTATTGCGACCGGTCCCCTTGGCGCGGAATAAGGCGGCGTCGGCGGCTTGCGACAACTGTTCGAAATTGTTTCCGTCTTGGGGGAATTCGGCAATGCCGATACTGGCCGTCAGTGTCAAACGATGATCTTCGATAACAAACGGTTGGGCGATCAGTTGTAGAATGGTTTGAGCGACGTGGGCGACGCTTTCGGTATCGGTGTTCGGCATCAATAAAATGAACTCATCGCCGCCTTGTCGGCATAACGTATCGTTAGGATGTAAATGATCGACCAGTCGAGCGGTAATTTCCACCAGTAACCGGTCGCCGATAGTGGGGCCTAGCGAATCGTTAATGATTTTGAAGCGGTCGAGATCGATAAACATCAATGCAATGCGGGCATTCGCTCGTTTGGCGCCGGTTATTGCTAGTTCGGTTCTATCGCGGAGCAGACTACGGTTAGGTAATTGAGTCAATATGTCGAAATGACTCAGAAATTGGATGCGCTCCTCGGCCGCTTTGTGTTCGGTCAGGTCGCTCATGATGCCGATATGATGAGTGATTCGGCCTTGCGGATTACGAATCACAGTGATCGAAAGCCACTGTGGATACAGATCGCCATTTTTGCGGCGATTGATGACTTCGCCTTGCCAATGTCCGCGTTGATGGATTTCCTGCCAGATGTTTTCGTAGAATGACTTATCTTGTAAACCTGACGAGATCAGACGGGGATTCTTGCCGAGCGCTTCCTCTTCTGTGTATCCGCTGAGTTCGATATAGGTGGGATTAGCCGAAATAATGTTGTTTTCGGCGTCGGTGATGATGATGCCTTCTTGGCTGGATTGAAAGACTTGTGCATGGAGCCGTAATTGTTGTTCCGCATTGATGCGCGCAGTAACGTCGTGGGCAAGAATGATTTCGGCATTGCGGTTTTCGAATGTTAGCGTGTGGCCGGTTATCTCGGCCCAGATTAGGGAGCCGTCCTTCTTGCGATGTCTCCAAATGGATGCTTCGTTGTATTGATCCATGGTTAGAGCGGTTTGCCGGATATTCTCGTATAGTTCCTCGAGGTCTTCGACAGGGCGAATGTCCGCTATCGTCATGCTTAGAAATTCTTCTCGGCTATAACCGTACTGTATAACTGCTGCATCATTGACGGCAAGGAATGCCAAACTGTCGAGATCGTAGACCCACATCGGCAAAGGATTGGCCGCAAAAAGTTGACGATAGCGCGCTTCGCTATCCCGTAAAGCGTTTTCGGCAATTTTGCGTTCTGTGGTGTCTTGAAGGGTACCGATAATGCGCAGTGGTTCGCCGTTTTCTTTGGTTTCGAGTTCGCCTGTTCCGAATATCCAGCGGCATCTGCCTTTTATCGGACGTGTTCTGAATTCGATGCCTTCGGGCTGTTTTCCGGCTAAGCAGTCCGCTATCCAGGTTTGCATCGTTTCGATATCGGCGGGATTCAGCAGGTGAAGAAAGTAATCGAGGGTGAACGGGTCTTTTCCCGAAGAAAGACCAAATAACCGATAGGATTCTTCGGTCCAAATGACTCGATTGTTCGGTATCTCGATAACCCAACTGCCGACATGAGCGATAGCTTGCGACTCGGCTAGCAGACGTGCTTGTTCATGAGCCCTCTCTTCAGCCTGTTTTTGTTCGGTGATGTCTAGCCAGGTGCCGATGATTTCCAAAGGTTGTCCGGTATTATCCCGATGTAGGATCGATTGATCGTGAATCCAACAATAATGACCGTCGGCATGCAAGAATCGGTATTGGTAATTAATTCTGCCTTGTTTCAGTAAGCGCTGCTGGGCTTGTAATGCGAGTTGTCGATCATTCGGATGAACATGAGTGATCCAGAATCCGGGTGCGTGCCATTCTTCAAGTGGATAGCCGGTCATGTTCCGCGCGGTTACGCTGATAAAATCGATCACGAAATCGTTCTCATCAAGAGATTGTGCTTTTAGCGCATAAATGATGGCCGGGTTCACATCGATGATATGTGTAATGTGCTGATAATAGCTAGACAATTCTTGTTGTAGTTTTAGCCGCTGATTTTCTCGGTCGACATTGTCCAGAGCAAAGCCGATGTCGATGGCGATTTCATTGAGCAAACTCACGACTTCATCATCAAAGGCGCCCCGTTGGTCGTGGTAAACCGTCAGTATCGCAAAGGCTTCGCCGTTACGTTGAATAGGGAATGCGGCACCCGAAGCCCAGCCGAATCGTTTGGCCCTATCCTGCCAGTATTGAGTCATCGGATCATTGATATAGTCACTAACTATGATAGCGCGGTTTTCACGTAAGGCCGTGCCCGTGGGGCCGCGGCCTTCAGGAATTGAAGGGTCGGAAGATAATGTCAGATCTTTAAGATATTCTATTCCCTCGCCGAATGCGGCGACGGATTTGATTCGGGAGTCCATTCTGTCGAGTTGACCTACCCAGGCAAGCGCCATGCCGCCACGCTCAACCGCACATCGACAGGCTAATTGGAATAAATCGACCTGGTTTCCCGTGCGCACGATGGCTTGATTAATTTCGCTAAGTGCTTGGTAGAGCTGTGTCAAGCGTTCGATGCGTTGCTCGGCCTTTTTGCGTTCTGTCAAGTCGCGTAAGATCGCGAAACAATGCCGGGCATCAAGTTTGTGAACACAGACCTCAGCTGTAAACTCGGAGCCGTCCTTACGCAGACAAGTCCATTCTTCAGCATGCGCCGTATCGGACATGATTTTATCGGCGCAGGGAGTCGATTTCGGCAATTCATCGTGAGTCAGGATGTCTTGTAACTGCAGGTGCAACAGTTCTTCATGGCGATAACCCAGCAGTCTTAATGCGGAAGGGTTGGCGTCGATGAAGCCATGGTCGGCTCGGCGCATCACCAGTAAGCCGTCGCTCGATTGATCGAAGAGTTGCCGGTAACGCTGTTTAGTGCTTTTGTGGTTTTTGGCAAGTTGCCAAGTTAGTATGCCGAGTAACAGTGTCAGCGCTATACCGGTCTTAGCGATCAATGCAGGGTTATGTTGGGCGATGCCGGCTTCGAAAGCCGGAGTGGTGCGCATTAGCAAGGTCCATTGCCGACCTGCGATATTGATTTGACGTCGTGTTTCCAGTCTGCGGTTGCCGGATAGCCGATCCGCGGCTAAGTCACTCGAGTGATATATCCGCGTCTGATTCGATAGGGGCTCTCCGTCATGAATTTCGAGTTCGATAGTCGGGTTGAGTTCTTCGCGTAATCCGACCATCAGATCGTTGATACGAAAAGGGACGTCGACCCAGGCCGAAATGGCCGATTGCCGGTCGCTTATCGAATCGAGTTTATAGATAGGTAAATACATCACAAAGGCGTATGTATCGGTTTTATCGTCATCTTGTACGAGAATAACTCTTGAAGTCATGATGACTTCGCCGGTGTCGCGCGACCGTTGCAAGGCTTCTCGTGCGGCGGGCACGGTGTAGGCATCGAATCCCAAGGCTTTCCGGTTTTCTGCTGTCGAGGGTTCGAGACGGGTAATGGGGGCGTATTGTTCTCGATCGCCACCCGGTTTGATTTGGTAGTTCGGTATGTTTTGTTGCCGAATTTCGGCGATATGCCGGTTTTTGTCGGCATGCGCGACAGGTATCACCAGTCCTACTGCCTGAATGCCGGGCAAGTTTTTGTGGATTTGCAGCGCGCTCACATAGTCGCGGAATTCCTCTAAAGTGACGTCGTCCGAACCCTCAAAAAAGCCTTTGACCCCTTTCATGAGGACTATATAGATATCGATCCTGTTGCCGATAATTTGGGTAATTTGATTTGCCGATAATTCGAAGGCGGTGCCTAGACTATCCGAGTTCTCCTCGCGTGCGTGTTGCCAAAAAAAAGCGGTAGTGCCGACTCCGATAATAAGCATTAGGCCGGTCAGTAATTGAGGCGCCCATCGACGAAGGCTAGTACCGAAGGGGGTTTGATTGAAGTCAAGGGGCATACAGTCAGTGGGGTGATGATGGGATTTATCCCATTTGATAGTCAAATTTCGGCGCTGGGGTACCCGTCAAAGAACGACGTGAATGCTCAGCATTCATGACGTCAGGACCTTTGCGAACACCCAGGCGCTTCCATGCGCTAATGCTGACATTTGAATTTCGATAGAGCAGTATAGCAGCGATTATTAATTTGGAATTTATTTAAATTCAAGATGTTAAAAAGTATGCGTTTGATCTTATTCAACCTCAAAATGCGCTTTTTTGAAAGCAATGATTTATGTGGCTTGCGGCTTTTATACCTTTCGCACTTCAAATTTCGGCAGTGCCCGCCGACGCCTGTCGGTCGAGCAACCGCACCCTCTCCGGAACCGGCATTTTCTCTGACGAGCTCCGTATATCGAAAAATTAGATAAAGAGTCTATATCTACGAACTTTCACAGTAAAAAGAGCAGTTGACATGTGTTGTAGACCGTTCGTGCTGAGCTAAGTCGAAGCATGAAGGGTCTACAACACTTTCACCGTCGTGGTGAAGCCTCAAACTACCGTTGACCCTTCGACGGGCTCAGGGCGAACGGTAGTTTGAGGCTCTCAACTGCTCTTTTTAGGTTCAACGGTTGAACTAGGTATTTATTTTCCCCAGGTATCTCGTAGCGTAACGGTTCGGTTGAAGACCGGCTTGCCGGGAGTGCTGTCTATCGCATCAAGGCAGAAATAACCCATGCGTTCAAATTGGAAACGGCTTTCAGGCGGCGCATCGGTAAGGCTCGACTCGACGCGCGATTCGGTTAGTATTTCCAGCGAATCCGGATTCAAAGCGTCCAGAAAGTTATCGAGCGAATCGGGATTCGGCTGGCTGAATAGCCTATCGTACAAGCGTATTTCAGCAGGTACGGAATGGCGTTCGCTGACCCAATGAATCACGCCCTTGACTTTACGACCTTCCGGATTTTTACCTAATGTGTCCGGATCGTAACTGCAATGCAGCTCTATGATTGATCCGTTTTCGTCTTTGACGATGCGGTCGCACCGGATCACGTAGGCGCCGCGTAGACGAACTTCGCCGCCTTCGACTAGGCGTTTGTACTTAGGCGGCGGATTTTCGGCGAAATCGTCCTGTTCGATATATAAAACCTTGCTGAACTCGACTTTACGCGTTCCGAGTTCCGGTTTTTGCGGATGATTGCCGAGCTCGAGCGCTTCGACTTTGTCGTCCGGATAGTTATCGATGATCAGCTTCAACGGGCTTAGCACCGCCATCGCGCGCGGGGCATTTTCATTCAAATCTTCGCGGATACAGTTTTCCAGAACGGCCATTTCAATCCACGAATCTTTTTTGGTGATGCCGATGCGTTCGCAAAAGTCGCGGATCGCGGCCGGCGTCACGCCCGCGCGGCGCAGGCCGGCGAGCGTCGGCATGCGCGGATCGTCCCAGCCGCCGACATGTTTTTCGATGACCAGTTGATTCAGTTTACGCTTACTGACGATGCTGTATTCGAGTTGCAGTCGCGCGAATTCGATTTGCTGCGGATGGCAGGGAATCGTAATGTTGTCGAGTACCCAGTCATAGAGCGGTCGATGGTCTTCGAATTCGAGCGTGCACAGCGAATGCGTGATGCCTTCGATCGCGTCGGAAATACAATGCGTATAGTCGTACATCGGATAAACGCACCATTGGTTGCCGGTGCGGTGATGATGTACGCGGCGAATTCGGTAAATGACCGGGTCGCGCATGTTGATGTTCGGCGAAGCCATGTCGATCTTCGCCCGCAAGACGTATTGCCCGTCGGCAAATTCGCCAGCGCGCATGCGCGTGAACAAGTCCAAGTTTTCTTCGATAGGTCGGTTGCGGTCCGGGCTTTCCTTGCCGGGTTCGGTCAGCGTGCCCCGATGCTGACGCATTTGTTCGGGTGTCGAGCTATCGACATAGGCCAAGCCTTTTTGAATCAACTCGACGGCGTAATCGTAAAGCTGTTCGAAATAATCGGAGGCATGGCGAAGTTCGTGCCATTGAAAGCCTAGCCAACTCACGTCGCGTTCGATCGCTTCCATGTATTCGACGCTTTCTTTTTCGGGATTCGTATCGTCGAAACGAAGGTTGCAGGTGCCCTGATACTCACCCGCGATGCCGAAATTCAAGCAAATCGATTTGGCATGACCGATGTGCAAATAGCCGTTCGGTTCCGGAGGAAACCGCGTGGCGACTTTGCCGTCGTTTTTGTTTTGTTTCAGATCGCTATTAATGATCTGGCGAATGAAATTGGAAGGCAGCGTTTCGTTTGTTGACATGAGTCGGTCAATGAATGATGGAAAACGTTAATACCGGTAAGAAATTATCTACTGGTGCCCGGTCGAAAATATAAAAATACAAAGATCACAAGGGATGAAATGCCCGGCAATACTACTGCAATTCGCGATATCCGTAAAGCAGCGACCTATCGAGATGTTTTTAATGTCTGCTTATCCGGTTAAGGAGCGATGGCGGGATTCTTAATGACGAAATCCGGACACTTAAAGATGATCTGAAAATGTTGCGAATTGATTAAATAATACAAATATAAGCGATAGAGGAAGGTATTCGATTGCTCGGCACTGAATTCATCTTGTCTATTTTTTCGACAGTGTAAATTTATTGGACGTTCAAGCTTCAAGATTTAGGGGGGGGGCGATGGAAGGTTTTAATTCAGCATGATTCGATCTGACTCATTAAAACCTTATCTTTCAAGACTTAGAAAGTCGCCGGGACAATTGACCATACGCGGCTTGAATGACAGGCATAATGGCACGTTAATTGTTGTCGATAAAAATGACCGAGTGGCCGGAGCTTTGCACAATCTTTCTTCGGGACCAGCGGTTTTTTACTCCCTTTTGGCCGAAAAACCGTTTAAGAACGAGAAAATGTGAAGTATGCCTAGCGAGGATGTCGGTTGCACGCCAACCTTGGCGTTCGAACTGCCGTCAAGACCCCCAGGAGAGGATGGGATCATGGCTTTCCTTGATAGAGGCATCACCATACTTGACAAAATTGAACGATTATTCAGTAAGAATGCAGTAGGTAACAAGAACGTAAAAACTACACGATAAACATTTTAACCCTGCTTTAACAAATGCAGTGCCATAAGAATAAATTATGTCGGGATATCGATAATCTATGGTTGGCAATTATTTAAGGATGGGTTAAGCCGATTATTTAAGCCGGTAACAGCAATTTCAGTTAAGAACCGGCCTACATTTAGAGGTAATCAATGGATTTTCCAATTTTTCATATTGACTTTTTAGGTAATCGAATGCTGATTGCTTTCGATGCGATTTTGCATGTCATTATAAATCACGCTTTTGCGATTGGTGCTTTGCCGCTTGTGGCTTTGTTCGAATATAAAGGGATAAAGACCATGAATCAGCAGTGGGATATGCTGGCATTTCGCATTTTAAAAGTCATATTCATATTGACGACTACAGTTGGCGCTCTAACTGGCGTGGGCATTTGGTTTTCGGCGGCGTTGGTCAATCCTGCTGCGATAGGGAGCCTGATACGGGTTTTCTTCTGGGGATGGTTCGCGGAATGGATCGTTTTCGTCAGTGAAGTCAGTTTGATTTTATTGTACTTTTTAACTTGGAAAAAATCGAAAACCGATGCCCGAAGCAAATGGCTGCATTGCCGGTTAGGTATATTCCTAGCGGTCTTTTCTTGGATAACGATGGCAATTATCGTGGCGATTCTCGGCTTTATGATGGATCCTGGTAATTGGCTAAGCGATAAAACGTTGCTTTCGGGTTTGTTCAATCCGATGTATTTGCCTCAATTGGCCTTTCGAACCGCATTGGCGATGGTGATGGGCGGAAGTGTTGTCTTATGCTTGATTTGTCTTTTTCAGCGCCGCGCTTACACCCATGGTGAAATCCAATTTAAAAAAGCCGCAGTTAAATTGACATCGCTTTGGTCAGGTATCTGGCTGATGGTTTTGGTCGTTGCCGCTATTTGGTATTATCGGGTAGTGCCACTTTACATGTTAGACAGTATTCCTGTAGCTATTACCACACAAGAATATGTAAATTGGCATAACAGTCTCAAATGGTTAATGGTGCTGGGCCTGATTTATGTCGGCATTGTATTGCGGGGAAGCATCAAGCGCCCCGGTGAAATAAGTCTGTACCGCTATGGGGTGTCGACATTGATACTGTTTGCCGTGCTAGGGCAATTTGAACGTGTTCGCGAGTTTATTCGCAAACCCTTTATAATTGGACAATATATGTATGCTAATGGCATACGCGTGGATGAATACCCGTTGTTGAAGCGCGACGGCATCCTTCAGCATGCTACTTATGCCGCAAACCGGGAGATCGGTGAGGACAATCGATTGCAGGCAGGCAAAGATATATTCGCTCTTGCCTGCACGCGTTGTCATACCGTTAGGGGCGTCAACGGGATCGACTATCAATTACGCCGCATGTACGGAGACCGGCCTTGGGAAGCGGACGTCATTGCCGCCTATTTGGAAAATATGCATGGCGCTCGTTATTTCATGCCGCCCTTTCCGGGCAACGACACCGAACTCAAAGCCTTGGCGGCATATCTGGCCTCCCTGCAAATCAATACGGAACCGTATCATGGTGCTCAAATTACCGGAATTCCAAGGCCCGATAGTATCTCCGGATCGACACGGTACGGACAATTACCCGATTTATCACGCTTCCTACCTGGAGAAAATAAATGAATGCACCGATTCCACGCGATATACCTTTGCCTTTACCAGCCTCGGAAGGCTTATTGGAAATCTTGTTGATCGTTTCTTTTGTTGTACATATCATTTTCGTGCATTTGATGGTGGGCGGTTCGCTGTTTAGTTTGGTGTGTCAGGTTAAAGGTTTAGATGTACCCGATTACGACCGGCTGGCCAATTACATCATGCGCAGTATTACCGTGAACAAAAGCTTGGCTGTCGTAATGGGGGTGGCTCCGTTGCTGATTATCAACACGTTGTATGCGCCTCAATTTTACGCTTCTAGCGCCTTGATGGGCGATGTATGGATGGCGGTGATTCCACTGGTGACCATTGCTTTTTTGGCAGCTTATGCGCACAAGTTTTGGTGGAACCGTTTTGTCGATTTCAAGGTAATGCATATCGGCATCGCGTTCCTTGAAACGACGATTTTTTTGCTGGTGCCTTTAATTTTCATGACCAACGTCAACTTAATGTTATTTCCGGAGCGCTGGCCGGAGGTCAAAGGCTTTTTCTCGGCCATGCTGTTGCCCAATGTCTTGCCTCGTTATTTGCATTTCTTATCGGCAGCGGTATTGATCAGTTCTTTATTTTTGGTTTGGTTGACGGGACGGCGTGCTTTTGCCTTGGAGGCGCCCGTCAACACGCTGCGCATTCTCGATGTTCGCCGATTCTTTTATTCATTCGCTTTAGGCGCGGTGCTGGTCCAGGTATTGACGGGTATGCTTGCATGGATCACCTTGCCCGCCGAAGGAATGAGCTGGACGGTTACAATTTGGTTATTTATAGGGGGCGTGCCCGCTATACCGGCTGTCTGGTTGATTTGGCGGGACCTTAACGAGCAAGCGAGGAACGCCTTTAAACACTTTAACAAAGTTGTGGGCTTGTTTGCTATTTCGATTTTGATTATGGCCTATGCGCGCCATGAATACCGGGTTAATTCTTTGACCGACCATAATATGGCGATAGCGTTAAAAACGACGAATTACCGGGCTGCTGCCCTACAGGCAAAGCAAGATGCGGACTATATTGAACGAATGAAGCCTGCGGTAAGTCAATCCGGCGAGGGCGATTTTCAGCAGTATTGCGCAGCGTGTCATCATTCGGAATTGCCGACTGTCGGGCCGGCCATTCCTGAAATTAAAACCATTTATGCCAATGATCCGGAAGGCTTTGTTCGATGGACTCGGTCGCCGGGAAAAAAACGTCCGGAGAGCATGAAAATGCCCGGTTTTTCTCATTTAAGCGACAATCAACTACAAGCGATTGCCCGCTACGTGCTGGCTCGCGAAGAATAGGCAGGCATATAGTCTCTCGTTTAAGGAAATGTCGGACGAACGGGGCTATGGTTTTCATTTATCGAATTTCGGGTCAATCCGAAATTCGATGCGCGCGATTTTTACCGACATTTTAACCCTTCAGGCTCTACATTCATGACAATTTTGCCATTCACATCGAATATACGAGAAAATTCAGGCGCCGCAGATTTTAAATCGCCGACTCAACATCGTAGTAACGATAAACGTGATTTTCCTTTACCTAAATATTTTCAGGTTCATTTCGAATATATACATGAAAATACGGCCAAACAGCGACACGAAGTGAAGGAGTTGAAGCGGTCCGTGCAACGCATCGAAGAAAAAATCGACCGCTTATTGTCGTTATTCAACAGCGGAGAAGAATAAAATACCGTTGTAAGTCTTCAGTCCATCCGCACCAAACTTAGTAATTGTTTCAAAATAATTACCCGGTTTTATCGGCCAGTATCAGGTAACGCTTCCGGAAGACGCCCTGAATATATCCCTATAGGCTTGGGCGCGGCGTCCATGCCGCGCACACTTCTTCCAGCGTTACCTGATACTAGCCAAATCGGGAAATAAATTTTGGACACTTACTTAGCACAGATTCCCATGCTGTATCGCTATCGACCGCTTCCAGCGAAGCCAAAATGCGTAGCCCGTATACAGCGCAAGCGGAATACGGGAAGGGCGGGGCTTCGAAAGTCCCGGGACGCGTTACGCTCCATTCTGGCTACGCGGTTAATCTTTCATTGGCAGGGGCGATGGCCGAGCCTTCATGAGCGTTACTATGTTTATAGAATTCATGTCCTGCCCTCATTTTGAAACGGTGGCGTGTTGTCGAGTGGAGCTTAGCCTTGTGATTTTCTATACGTTTAGAAATTGAACACTGTTTATATATAAGACGCCATCAACACTGTAGATGTCTTCTTCAGCAGAGGTTTTATCGATGTAAGTATCTGTAAATAAGCGGTAATACAAAATTAAGCTATGTTGGCATGGTCTATGCATTTCCTTTGGTGAATGAGTCTGCAAACGAATAACAACCTCACGTTGCAACAAGAACTCATTTTTTCGGTAACTAACACACAGGAGAAGTCAAATGGCAATAAGTGCTGCAACAAAAGCGGCAACCGACGCTTTAAAAATTAATCGAGCACCGGTCAGTGTCGGTGCTCAAGAAGTACATCGTTGGTTGCAAAGTTTTTCATGGGATTTCGAAAAAAACCGCTCGAAATACCCTACAAAGTACCATATGGCGAATGATACCAAGGAGCAATTCAAGCTGATCGCCAAAGAATATGCCCGCATGGAATCGGTCAAGGACGAGCGTCAATTCGGTAGTTTGCAGGATGCATTGACCCGGCTGGATGCCGGTAACCGGATTCATCCTAAATGGGGCGAAACCATGAAAGTCGCCTCCAATTTTTTGGAAGTCGGCGAATACAATGCGATTGCCGCGACCGGCATGCTGTGGGACTCGGCAACGGCACCCGAACAAAAAAACGGTTATCTAGCGCAGGTGTTGGATGAAATACGCCATACCAATCAATGCGGTTACGTCAATTATTACTATACCAAACACTTCCACGACCCTGCCGGTCACAACGACGCTCGCAGAACCCGGACGATCGGTCCTCTGTGGAAAGGTATGAAACGGGTGTTTTCGGACGGATTTATTTCCGGCGATGCGGTCGAATGTTCGATCAATCTGCAACTTGTCGGTGAAGCCTGTTTTACCAATCCGTTGATTGTTGCGATCACCGAATGGGCGGCTGCCAACGGCGACGAAATCACGCCGACCGTATTTTTATCGATCGAAACCGACGAATTACGGCATATGGCTAACGGTTATCAAACCGTCGTGTCGATCGCTAACGACGAAGCGGCTTCGAAGTATTTGAATACCGATTTGAATAATGCGTTCTGGACCCAACAAAAATACTTTACCCCGGTATTGGGTATGTTGTTCGAATACGGCAGTAAGTTCAAAGTCGAGCCGTGGGTAAAAACTTGGAATCGTTGGGTTTATGAAGATTGGGGCGGTATTTGGATCGGACGGCTGGGAAAATACGGCGTCGAATCGCCACGTAGTTTAAGAGATGCGAAAAAAGACGCCTACTGGGCGCATCACGACTTGTTTTTATTGGCTTATGCCTTATGGCCGACCGGATTTTTCCGTTTGAGTTTGCCGACCCAGGAAGAAATGGATTGGTACGAAGCCAATTATCCGGGTTGGTACGACCACTATGGAAAAATCTACCAAGAATGGCGGGCTAGAGGCTGCGAAGATCCGAACAGCGGCTTTATTCCGTTGATGTGGTTTATCGAAAACAATCATGAGATCTATATCGATCGCGTGTCTCAAGTTCCGTTCTGTCCTTCTCTGTGCAAAGGCGCCAGCACCCTGCGAGTGCATGAGTTGAACGGCAAAAAACATTCGTTCAGTGATGACTGGGGCGAGCGGATGTGGCTGATGGAGCCGGAACGTTACGAGTGCCAAAACATGTTCGAACAATATGCAGGACGCGAATTGTCCGAAGTCATAGCCGAAGGTCATGGTGTGCGTAGCGATGGAAAAACATTGATCGCACAGCCGCATACGGATAAAAACGGAAAATTGTGGACGCTTGACGATATTAAAAAGCTTAACTGCGTCTTTAAGGATCCGTTAGCTTAAGGTCGCGTTTTTCAAAAAGTCGAACCGTTTGAGTTACGAGGCGGGTGCACAGAAAGCCCCCGTCTCGGTCGATGCAACTAATAATCATTAAAATACAAACTGGAGACACATCAATGTCGATTCAAGTACAACAAGGAAAAAGAGGTCTGACCGATCCGGATATGGTCAAGGAAATATTGGCCGCAATTCCCGACCAGCCGCTCGATACCCAACGTAAAATGAACTATTTCGTTAAACCACGCGGTCGCCGGTTGTCCGAATATGAAATTTTAACCTGTTACTCGCAACCAACGCCGGACTGGATTCCCGGCGGTTTGGATTGGGGCGATTGGACGCAAAAATTTCATGGCGGACGGCCTTCATGGGGTAATGAAACAACCGAACTGCAAAGCACCGATTGGCATAAGCACAGGGATCCGGCGAAACGTTGGCATGCGCCGTATGTAAAAGATAAAGCGGAGGAATGGCGTTACACGTCGCGCTTCCTGGAGGCTTATTCTGCTGAAGGACAAGGTCGCTCGATCGATCCGGTATGGCGCGATGAAGTTCTTAACGATTACTTGGGTGCTTATTGCTTTAACGAATACGGATTGTTCAATGCGCACTCGTCGGCCTCGAGAGATTGTCTGGGCGATACCTTGAGAATGAGTATCGCTTTTATCGGCTTAGATAAAGTCGACAACGCGCAAATGATTCAATTGGAAAGGACGTTCCTTGCCAAAGTATTCCCGGGTTTTCCGGAATCGACCGAAATACCGAAACGGGAATGGACCGAAGGAAAAATTTATAAAGGCGCACGCGAGGCCGTTCAAGACATTTGGCAGGCAACTTACGATTGGAACGAGATCTTGTGGTCCTGCCACATGGTATACGATCCATTGTTCGGTCAGTTCGTTAGGCGCGAATTTTTCCAACGCTTATCATCTTATTACGGCGATACCTTAACGCCGTTTTTCATCAACCAAATGCAGCTTTACTATCATCAAGCCAAAGATATTACCTCGGACATGTTCTTTTACTGTCTGGGCGACGACCCGGAATTTGGCGATTACAACCGCAGAATGCTGCGTGCCTGGACTGATAAATGGCTGCCGAGGACAGTTCAAGCGTTGCATGATTTCATGGGTATTTTTGAAAATATTCCTGAAATCGCCGGCGTGACCAGCAAAGATGCCGTCGAGGCGGCGCTTGCGCGGGTTCTGGACGATTGGCAAACGGATTACGCCGACAAGATCAGCTATAAGTTCAACAAAGCTGAAATCATCAAAAACATCATGAAAGGCTATAAATAAGGAGAACAGCATGTCATTAAGTTCAAACGCCTATGGCGCAGGTATCATGGCGAAAAGCGGCAAAGAATTTGCCGATGAATATTTCGCCGAGGAAAACCAAGTTGTCCATGAGAGCAACGAGGTGGTACTGGTGCTAAAAAAATCCGATGAAATCAATATTGTTGTCGATGAAATTCTGTTAGGTGAGCGAAAGGATGAAAACCCTACTTTGGTCGTGGAGGACAGAGCCGGATATTGGTGGCTGAAGGCCACCGGCAAAATCGAAGTGGATTGCGAAGAAGTATCTGAGCTTCTAGGACGGACTTTCAGTGTGTACGACTTTCTGGTCGATGTTTCGTCCACGATAGGAAGAGCTTATACGCTCGGTGAAAAATTTACGATAACTTCGGAATTGATGGGTCTTGATCGTGACCTCGAAGATTTGAAAGCAGCATAGGAGAACACCATGGCGAATTACAAAATACACGACAACCCGGTTCGAGACGAATGGGTGAAAAAAATCGGCGCTTTGAGTAGCTTGGCTAAAGGCGTTCAATTTTTAAAAGATTTTCGCGAACAATACACTACGCCGCTACGTAAAAGCTTCGACTTGGAACTCGATTGGGGTTGGATCGAATTGAAAATCGAACAAAAACTGGCTTTGTTGAAGCATAAGGAAATGAACGATGCGCAAATCCTCAATAAAAATGCGGATGGCACCGATGCCCAGCAGGTTGCTAATCAAGTGCTCGCCAGCATGGATAGGTGCAACGACAAATGGGAAGCGGAAAAAATTCATATTCAATTCCGCCAACAATGGAAACCGCCGTTGATGCCGGTAAATGTCTTTCAAGATACCGACCGCTTGCTCGGAAATAAATTGATGGAACTGCGCAATGCCAATTACTACGACATGCCGCTTGAAGAATTGCGTAAGGCACGCGGAGTCAATGTAGTAACGCTCCAGTAATGATAATGCGATAGGAAGTTTGCCGGCTGAGGTTTTTTAAGCCATGCGCGTTCTGTTATCCGGTCTGCTTAAGAGTTGAGGGCTATGGCACTAATAACAGGACAATAATAGTGGTAAAAAATCGCAGTCGGCAAACCACTCATAGCCATCTTATTTTCGGATTTATTCTTACCGGCCTTCAGTATCATTGGGAACGAACGAGTTTAACAAATACCGGAAAGAAGATTAGCGGAGTGAATTTATTAAGAAGGCTAAATAATCAAAAATGTAAATATTATAGACAGGTTTTAGTAATGAAAGCAGAGCTTTTCGAGCAAAAGTCGGCAATGCCCAAAGATACCTACGATGCCAATGACGAGCGGATTTTACTCTTGCAAGATGGAAATTACAGCGCCTATGCTCAGGATGTTGAATGCATGTGGCGATGGACGATCTACCGCAATAAAGAATTGGTACAGGAAGGTTGTTCTCTATCGCTGCGATCCGCTAAGGAAGCTGTAGATCATGTGATGTCTTTCTATGCCATAGCCAAAAAAAATTAAAATACTATTGGAGAACTTGATAAATGACTAGTGCGCATCAAGTCAGAATAATTACCCAGGATGAACAAGATGTCTTTCTCGAATGCAAGAACGATGAAGATGTGATAAGTGCGGCCTTACGGCAAGATATTTATCTAATGGCTTCTTGCCGGGAAGGCGGTTGCGCTACGTGCAAAGGTTTTTGTAGCGAGGGCGATTATAAAATGGGAAAAGTCAGTGTACAGGCTCTGCCGCCGGATGAAGAGGAAGAGGGAATGGTTTTGCTCTGCCGATGCTATCCGGAAACCGATATCGAGGTTGAAGTTCCCTATACTTACGACCGTATCTCGTTTTCGCCTGAAGATCTTTGTTTCGAGACTGAAATCACCGAAGTCAGTCAGATATCCAGTAACGTCTATCGATTGTGTCTAAAACGGCTCGGCACGAATCAACAGATTAAACTGGCGGCCGGTCAGTATTACGAGTTGCAAATACCGGGAACGGAAACCTGGCGCTCTTATTCCCCGGCCAATACGGAAAATAACGAGGGTCTAATGGAATTTCTGATCCGTGTTCTTCCTGACGGTAAGTTTTCCAAATTTTTAATGCACGACGCTCAAATTGGTCAAACCGTCCATGTGAAAGGGCCCTCGGGTGTATTCGGTTTGAAAGAAAACGGCTTTACACCGCGTTACTTTGTCGCCGGCGGTACCGGCTTGGCGCCTATATTATCGATGGTTAGGCATATGAAAGCCTGGGAGGAACCTCAGCAAAGCGTCATTTATTTCGGCGTCAATACCGAGGATGAAATATTTTATGTCGACGAATTGAATCGTTTGGCCGATGAAATGCCGAATTTGACCGTTAGGAGTTGCGTATGGAAAGCCACCGATACCTGGAATGGTGAAAAAGGCAGCGTGGTCGATATTCTTCGAAGGGATTTAGTGGAAACAGGCGCGAAGCCGGATCTTTATTTATGCGGACCGCCGGGTATGGTCGATGCGACTTATGCAGTTTGTACCGAAGTAGGTATTCCGAAGGAGCATGTCTATCTGGAAAAATTCTTGCCTAGCATTTCTTGAAAAACACAAGAATTATCGAGCAATTGCTCACCTGATTACTAACAAGCTTCAGCTGAAATCGGAACGTAACAGATCCCATGAATGCTGTTAATCGTCACCCAGGCAGGGATTGCCGGGGGGCAGATTGCATGGATGCGACTAGGCAAAGTTTAAAGGCACATGAGTACGTTCCCTGTACACTGGTTACCGGCAATCCCTGCCGGTATGACGGGTCTTTTGGCCTTTGTCGATTTGGCTGAATGTTCTACGTAATCAGGATCGCTTATGGTCGATACAGTTGGGCCCAATTGAGCTGGAATTGGGAGTTTAAGCTCGCTATAACCGGTGCGTGATGGTCGGAAAATCGAGATATACGGGAAAGTTGACTATATAACCTTGTTCTATGTTCGAATCAATGTAGGGCGCAAAACGGTCTTTAGGGACGATTTTTTTAATTGAATGCAAAGATACTGCAAACTTCATAAAGGAGAAGATCAATGTCGCTTATTTGCTTAGTTTACGTTAGTTTGGCTAATCAAAGTATGTCTGATGAACACCTTAAAGATATGCTGAAAAAAGCAAGAGCCAATAATGAAAAGCATGATATCACCGGGATGTTGTTATTTAGAGATGGCTTCTTCATGCAAGCATTGGAGGGCAAAGAAGACCTGGTTGTGACTCTTTTTAACAAAATCGCTCAGGATTCGCGTCATCGGGATGTCATGCTGGTTTACAAAAAACCGATTAAAGAACGCAGTTTTAGCCAATGGACAATGGGTTTTAATAAAATCGACAATGAAACATTGGATTGTATGGACGGCTTTTGCGACTTTATGCAAAAACCAACGCCCGAGTTCTTCATGGAGCGCGCCAGTGAGGCGGAAGCCTTATTGAATGAATTCAAACACCAAATCTTTTTCTGAACCGATAGTACTGTTACCTGAGTTTGTTTTGTTATTGGAATCGAAGGGGGCGGTTAGAGATTGCTCCTGTAAATTTTGTTTTCACTCATTGAGCGTAAGCAGTCCTTAACATGGTTAGTACACCAAAACACTACTTCTTCGCGAGGGAATCTCTATGAAAGAAAGCGATTTCGAATTCATTGACGAGATGGTCTCCCAACTCGAAGGGACGATTGAAAATTTGGTTCAGGAAGAGCGGCGCCTTGCGGATAAAATCGGTCATGCACGAGTCGAGGAGTTGAAATGTTATTGGCACGGAGAGCTCGAACCCGATGAGATCGAGGAGTTCAAAGGCGGTTTGGATTACTGGGATAAACTGATCATTTTTACATGGTCTCGATTGAATCGAGTCCATGAAACCAGAGCAATGGCCGGTAGAGCCATCATGAAAAATAATCAATTAAAAGGTAAGTAAGTTTGTGTGGATCGACCGATTCTTTGCTTACGATGCTTACTTGATTGAAACAGGAAGTATTCGACTTGTTTATGACTCTCGCTGATTAACGATCGTCTTTATGCCCACTTTACTTTAGACAGTAAGAGAATTTAGAAAGTAAGAGCGGCTTAAGGGGTGAGTTAACAATGAGCGAGCACTATAACTATTATCATCAACTGGGACGACATGACTATCGACGTAATTTTTAATCCGGAAGCATCCGAACGTGTTCTATCGGGTATTCGCACTGTCGCTAGGGCGGCTTCGGTGACTTTCGGTAGTTCCGGGCCGTCCGTCGTGATTCAACACCGAACCGACGGTATCCCCCCGATTATTACCCGGGACGGCGTGACTGTTGCCAACTCGATTCAATTCGAAGATAGGGTAGCCGATTTAGGCGCGCGTATGTTGCGCGACGTGGCGGGATCGGTTTCGCGTGAAGTCGGCGACGGGACGACGACCGCAATCGTACTTGCTCAAACGCTAGCCATAGAATCGATCAAGTCGGTTGCCGCCGGCTTCCATCCTTTGCAGATCAAGCAAGGTCTTGAAGGCGCCTTGGCAATCGTTGAGGCGCAATTGCAAAGCATGGCAATCATTCATTCCGGCCTCGATTGGCTGGAGAGTTTGGCGATGGTTGCAACCAAACAGGAGCAGGCAGCGTCCCGATTGCTTGCCAAGGCTCATCAAGAACTGGACGGAAAAGGCGAGCTCAGTTTCGAGCTAGGCAATTCGAGGGAAGACGAACTGGAGATTGTCGACGGGTTGCGATACGAACAGGGTTATTTGTCTCCCTATTTCGTTACCGACAAGGATCGCGCCGAGGCGGTTTTGGACAATCCGTATATTTTGTTGTACGACAGGGAAATCGGCGACTTGATGGATTTGATACCGATACTCGAGCAAGTCCGCGAACAAGAACGCTCCTTGCTGATCATAGCGGAAAATGTGATCGATAAAGCACTGACCGGTTTGTTACTCAATCATGTACGCGGCGTATTTCGCGCCGTTGCCGTTAAACCGCCCGGCTTCGGAGATAGGCGCCGAGACCGGCTCAACGATTTGGCGGTATTGACCGGCGGACAGGCAATACTTGAAGATGGTTTACTGACGCTCGATACGATCGATTTATCGCATTTGGGGCAAGCACGCCGCGTCATCATTAATGAATTAACAACCACCATTATCGGTGCGACCGGTGATCCGGAGCAAATTGAACCATTGATTGCAAGACTCACCCGAGAGGCCGATCTTGTTAGGGCGCGAAGACCCGGTGAGGGTTCGCCAACCGGCAATCTGCATGAGCTCGAGGAACTCGAGGAGCGTATCAATGCCTTATCCGGTAAAAACGGCATATTTAAAGTCGGCGGAAGCACCGATTTCGAAATCAAGGAACGGATGGTGCGGATTGAAAATGCTTATAAATCGATACAAGCGGCTATGGCCGAAGGTGTGATTCCCGGTTGCGGTATCGGGCTCTATCGTTGTATTGAAGCCTTGCGAGAACCTGTTGCGAATGATGCGCGGCAACATGCCGTCAGGATCATGCAGGAAGCGCTTCGTGCGCCGACCAGACAATTGCTGATTAATTCAGGCATCAACCCTGAGACGGTTTTTGCCGTTATCGATAGCGATCGTGACTTGGACATCGCATTCGATACGATACAAAACCGGTTCGGCAATTGTCTCGATATCGGTGTGGTCGATTCCGTGAAGGTTGTTCGCCTGGCTCTCCGTAATGCGGTCAGCGTGATAACCACGCTTATTACTGCGGAGACCGTTTTAATGCACGTTCCCGATTTGTCGATCATGGCCGGTTATTCGCCGGAATGGGCCGCCGCCACGCGGGAGGATCCCAGAGAATAGTCAATCAGTTTGTCTTGCCATCTCCTCTAGGAACACCACCATAGAGCTGTTCGTTATCCTTCCAAGGACTCGGCAATGCGGCATAGGTCAATGCGACACTATGTCTCATTGCCTTTTTTTTTGATTCTGTTAATGTGGGTCATCTTTGAATTGGTCCATATCTCGCTGTTTTATAAAGAAAAAATGGTTTCGGGTCGATATGGTTGTCAATAATCCGTTTTAAATCAACGAATGAACATGGATATTCTATTACCCCGCGATTTAACAATGGCGCGAGAGGCGCTCTCGAATCGACATCGTTTAAACAACGATCTTTATCGTCCTAGTCAAGCTTGGCAATGGATGAATCAAACTAGGACGCTACCCGAGCAACAAGATTGGGTGAGGTCTGAAGTTCAACAAGCTTGGCGGCGTTGTCGGGAAGAGTATCAATTGCCTCTGGGCCACTTTTCCGAATGGCAGTATTGCGGCATGAAGCCGCCGACCGTTTCCCAAAGCAACGAATCGAATGAAATCCTGAAAATTATTCAACAGATTGAAGAGAACTTTTTGCCTTTCATGGTTGAATCCGGTTTGATGATGGTCATAACTTCCGATTCCGGCGATTTGTTGCATCTGTTGGGTGACCTTGAATCTTATGCCTATTTTCTTAAACGCATGAACGACCATCATATCAATTGGCATGAGGCGGCAATCGGTAATAATGGTCCGGGAAGTGCGGTCGTATTAAGAAAACCCATCGCCTTTCAGGGGATGGAGCACTATTTGAGCTTGCTGCACCCCTATACGACCGTGGGTTATCCGATAATTGAAGATAACGGCAAGTTGCTTGCCGTTATCGGTCTAATCGGTGATTGCCGGCAAAACATGAATGCGTTGTTCGCTTTTTTGCATTTGATTTGTGTATTGATCAACGGAAATTTTCCGATAGCCGCAGATCCAGATGCGCAACAGCGTATCTTGCAACAAATCGGCTTGTATCGAACTAAAAGAAGAGAATCGAATATCGATTTTAACCATGAAGCCGATACGCTAAAGCCCATGATTAAAAAAGCGGTCAAATTGCAGCGCTACCACATACCGATTCTGGTTACAGGGGAATCGGGCGTCGGCAAGGATTATTTTGTTAATCTGATCAAACAAGCCGGTCCGCGCAAAAATGGGCCATTGATTGCGATCAATTGTGCATCGATACCTCATGAACTGATCGAGAGCGAATTATTCGGTTACGAGGCAGGTAGTTTCACAGGAGCGCGTAACTCCGGCAAGCCGGGGAAATTCAGACTCGCTGACCGGGGAACTCTATTTCTGGATGAAATAGGCGATATGAGCTTCGAGCTGCAATCAACATTGCTTAGGGTGCTCGAAACCTCCGAATTCACTCCGGTAGGGGGAACGCGGTCGGTTCGGGTCGATGTTCAGGTGGTTGCCGCGACTAATGTCAATTTGCTCGAAGCAGTCGAAGCCGGTCGGTTTAGACGCGATTTATATTATCGTCTCAACGGTGCGCAGATCCATTTGCCGCCGCTCCGCGAACGATCCGATAAAGTGCCTCTGATCCATCGCGTGATGAAACAGGAACTGGATAAGTTACCCGTTGAGGAACGCGTCGAGTTTTCTTCCGATGTCATCGCTCTGTTTGAACAGCATTCATGGCCCGGAAATGTGCGGCAATTGTTGAATGTATTGCGCTCAACCCTATATACCGCGCAAAGTTCGTTGATTACCCAGGACGATTTGCCTGACGACTTTAAAGCCGAATTAAATAACAAGGATAACAGTGCAGTTGGTACGAGGATAAACAATCGTCAGTTCATACCTAGCCAATCCATGAGTCTTGCTGATTGGGAAGCCTACGGTATCAAAACGGCATTACTTGAATGCGAGGGTAATATATCGCTAGCGGCCAAAAAGCTCGGTATTACCCGTTCCACGCTATACAAAAAAATAGAGCGCTTCGGCTTGGACAGATCGGGCGCACAACCATCGTTTCATTTTCAATGAATATTACTGCGACAAGCTGTCGCGCGTCAATTCGTCACATTTTCAAGGGTTTTTGCGCTCGGTATAATGCGTTCAACTCTTGATTAATTGCGTTATGCAGCTTACCTCCTAAAGGGTTTTAAGAGTTTCTCAAGCGGACAGTTTCTGTCCGCTTTTTTTTGCCCGTCATACTGCGATGTTGGCTGAAAATGCGTTATTCGGTCAGTGGCTTCAAGTCATCCGACATTGCCAAGGCTAGCGGTTTTTCTGTCGATCCTTACGGATCGCCTGCAAAATATCCAGTCCTTTTTTGCGTTGAATCCGGATGATTTCCAATTCGGTTTGATACAATTTCGCCAATTCCTGATCGGCGGTTTGTTCGAGCGCATCGGTCAATTCGCGTTCCTTCTTTTTCAGTTTGCGGAGAACGGTTTTTAGTTCCTTAGCGTAGTGTTTGGTTTTTTTGTGCTCTGGATCGAAGAAATGTTCCAATTGGGTCAAAAATTTTGCTTTCATGATCCGATACCTTTTACTTATGAATTGACTGTTTCCACGACCGTTTTGATTTCCGTTTCATTCAATGCCAGGTTCTGCTCAGGCTCAAGGTGATGCGTATTATGCAAAAATAAAGTTTCCGCGGCTTTGACCAGATTGGTTTTGATACTGAACATGTAAGCGCTGTCATTAATCAACGATGAGCCGGTTTCGGCGGTGATTTTATTTTCGCGAATCAATGTCTCGATGCTGCGTGTGATCTGCTGGTCGTCTTCCTCAATTTTAGCCTTGAGAGCATCGAGCGAAACAAAAGGGAGTTCATCGGCCTCGATGTTTTTCATGAATGCATCGATTTGCTTGATCAATATTGCGATTTGATAAGCAATCTTTTGATACTCATCGCGGGCGTAGCGGTAACGCGAAGTGGCAAAATGCAGCCAGTTGTTTTGTAGATGCTTGGTATCTTTGATCGCCTCGACGATATGACGATTCGCATCGCGTAGCCAATAAAGTTTTGCCGAGGGTTTGTTTTCCGGAGAAAAAGAAGCGCGACTGATGAAGGCGATAATGGCACTGTAAATACCTTTAATGCGTTTTTCGTAAGCATTTTCGATATCGTATTCGGCCGGATTTTCTTGTTGCTTCAAAGTTTGAAGTAACTGCTCATTGTCCTGAAGATCCCGGCGACTCAATCCGAAAGTTCTTAAAATCACATAAACGGCATTATCGTATAGATGCAGCGTCTCCAGTCGTATCGATTCGTTCATTGTTTCAGGAAATTCGACTGCCGAGCTATTTAAATATTTCGGCATGAAAATGCTGATTTTTCTTTCCTTAATGAAGCGTTGTAAAAACACGACCATGTACCCGATAAAAGGGAATAATAGAGCGATTCCCGCAAAATTGAATAAGGTGTGAAAGACGGCGAGTTTTAAGGTGTAGTCGCTGGGGTTTATTCCGATCTTATCGCTTAGCCAATCTACAGACACGACAAAATAAGGAATAAATATGAGTGTGACGAAGCCGGTCAAAAAATTAAAAATTAAATGCGCCCAGGCTAAACGTTTGCCGTCGATATTGGCGCCGAGTGCGCCGATAATAGCCGTGATCGTCGTGCCGATGTTAGAGCCGACCGCCAAGGCCAGGGCATTCTCGTAAGTGATTTGTTGTGCTGCTAGCGCGGTGATGATCAAGACCATTGTGGCATGGCTCGATTGCATGACGACCGTGGCGGCAACGCCGACCGCGGTGTAAACCAACAAGCCCTTGATGCCCGGCATGGCGAATTCGACTAGGTCGATGGTTTCCTTGATGCGCTCGAAATTATCTTTCATATAGTCGATGCCCAAAAACAGAAAGCCGAGTCCGGTCAGAATGAAACCTACGCCTTTTACTTTTTTCTGGGCTTGAAAAATAAATAATATACCGAAAACCAGCATAGGCAGCGCGTATGCGGCGATATCGACTTTAAGTCCGAAGCCGGCGATTAGCCAGGCGCCGGTCGAGGTGCCGAGGTTAGCTCCGAAGATAATCCCGATGCCTGAGGCTAAATCGAGCAAACCCGCGCTGAGAAACGATATCGTGATGATCGATACCAATGAGCTCGATTGCATCAGCGTTGTCGCGACGATGCCAAAGCCCAGACTTTTGAGTCGCGTATCAGTGGTTTTTTGCAGAATACGTTCCAGTGTGCCGCCGGTAAAGGCCTTGAAGCCTTGTTCGAGCGACAACATACCGAACAAAAAAATAGCAACGCCGGCTGCGATGCCTTTAAATTCTTCGCTAAGCCAAAAGCCGATACTTAATAAGGGAATACCCAGGATGAGGAAAATTTTTTGCATCGCGCTCTATTTAAGATAAAAAACTAAAAAATTTACAATGACTTTCTAAGTATAACCATCGTAGATCAAAATTCGGCACCGGGGTGTCCGTCAAAGGACGCCGTGAATACGTCCATGTTGGCTCTATGCCAGCTCCGTGCCCGCAATGCCTTTGTCGGACACTCCGGTGCTTCCTCGGGTACTGCCGAAATTTGAAGTGTGAAAGAAAGGTATAGGCTTAGGAAATTTCAGTGAATCGCGACGTCTTAATCTTAATGGTTTTGCCATTCTAATGAGCGTGATCATGGCAACATCAATATTTCGTTTTAGACTATCGGGGGTTGTTTGGGTCCGGTTTTATGGATGCTAACCTGATCGCCGATGTGTAATACTCCGGTATTGTCATGCAAGGCATTTTGTCCGAAATAAACTTTTTGGTTCCATTTGCGAATTCTACTTAATGTGAGCAGCGGCTCTTGTCCGGATTCTGCCGTTTCCGGATCGATAGTCGGTACCGAGCAGCGCGCACAGGGTTTAGGTAATCTGAAGTTGATTTCGCCGATGCTTATCGTTCGCCAACTGTCTTCGGCGTAGCTATCGCAACCTGAAATGACCAAATTAGGCCTAAAACGGGGCATTGGATAATTCAGATTCATGGCGCGGTTGAGTGAGGCCAGAGAGTTTTCCGAAAGTATCAAGAACGGAAAGCCGTCCGAAAAATAAACTTTGTCTTCGGGCCGGGCGTAATTCGGATCGACCGGGCGAATCGTTTCTTCCGCTTGGTAGACCAATTTACAGTCGATGTGTAAAAAATCACTGAGCCATCGGTTTGCTTGTGTTGAAACCTCGTGTGCCAGGCAGCGGTCATGCCAGATTTCGCATTCGAGCGTTTCACCGCTTGATGCCTCCAGGGGGAGTACCAAATCGTCCAAACCCGGCGCCGATAGAGTCAGACAACTTTCGGTCAATGCGGTGCGAATCAATGCCATCTTAGGCAGGCGCCGCTGGGATAAAAATTTTCTGTTTTTATCAACCAACATCCATTGCCTATCATGGCGCAGGCCTTTTTCGGTCACCGGCCAGCGGTCGACTGCAATACCCGCCAACGATTTAACCGGATAAATATAAATTTCGCTTAAAAAAGGCGAAGGCATCATTTAACCGAGCAGTCCTTTCACGACGCTAGATGTCAGGTTGCTCTGAGCGGCTAGACCGTTCGACGGAAATTGTTTAATCAAGTCGGCGGTTTGCCTGACAATCTCGTTGGCCTGTTCCGGTTCGGTGACCGGTGGGGCTGTATTGATATTTTGCACTTCACGGTTACGAAACGATTCGGAAAGTTGCAGTGCGTTATCCGATAATTCGAGATTTTGTTCATCGTTAACGATAGGCGCTCTTGGTGTGGCAGTCCTTTGATTTAGCTCTTCGGTAAGTCCGCGATTTTGCTCCGGCTGAGCGGGAACATTCGGTACGGTATTGTCGATGCGTGGTGTTATGGCTTGGATTTCCATTTTGGATTCCTCATTCGAAAAGATTCCTGACTATACCCTTTGCTAGTCAAATTTCGGCGTCGCGGGGTGCCCGTCAAAGGACGCCGTGAATAGGTCCATGTGGGCTTTATGACAGCATCCATGCTGCCAAAGCCTTTGCCGAACGCCCCGACGCCTCCATACGCTAATGCCGAAATTTGAAGTGCGATAGGTATAACAAAGTGTTCATTGGTATCGATATGGCATTTTATACCCATCGTAAATGAAAATTCGGCCCCGGGGTCTCTTCCGCTGCACTGCCGAAATTTGAAGTGCGAAAGGTATAATTTGCCGATATCCGGTTTCATGGTGGTAATGCCTGTCTTTTAATTGGGCAATAATTTTCTTGGATCGTTCATTTAAACAGTAAATCCGTCTGAGTTTCAAGTAAATGATCGCCAAGACCGTTTTGTCTTTCTTCGAACTTGATACCGTAGTCAAACTTATTGCTGCTGGATTGGCGGACGACTTTGGCTTTGATATTAAATCGTCTGCCGTCCGTGAATTTAAGTACTACAGTAATTTTTTTATTGATGCTCAGTTTTTCTTCGGCGCTTACGCGTAAGCCTTTACTGCTGATGTCTTGAAGTTGGGCTTGTGTCTTTTTATCTATCCCTAGCAGGTTTTTTGCAATCAACGCGACTTGAATATCGTTTCTGACATAGCGAACCGATCTTCGGCCATTATCTTGAATCGTATCATCGGTATCTAAATCGAAAATATCACGATGATCTTCTGAAGGAGGATTGATGTCGGCCATGGGGATTACGAAATCATGAGTAATGTTGGGTTATCGAATAATGTGGCGCTTTTTTAAATTATAGTGTGTTTTCGCTTGTATTAGGGGGCAGTTTATTATTGGCGGTGTCGATGCATAAGGAAACCCTGCTCAGTTATGTTTATAATGCTCGATTGAGCAATACCTTAAGCGTCAGGAATTTGTTAAGTTATATCTTTCGCACTTCAAATTTCGGCAGTGCCTAAGGAGGCGCCGAGGTGTCCGACAAGGCTTTGCCAGCATGGAGCTTTCTCGAGCCTAGATGGACGTATTCACGGCGTCCTTTGGCGGACCCCCGGCGCCGAATTTTTATCTCAGCCACAGCAATTGAATGGAGTAGGAAAATGATCGTCCGATCTTTATTGTTAGGTATTAGTATGCTGTCGTTGACTGTCTTTGTTGCACAAGCGGAACAAAAACAGGAAATCGAAATTGTTTACTTTACCCAAGAAAAAACGGCTCCGCCGGCCTTGTCGAATCTTGATCCGTTTATTCAAGACAAAGGGGAACTTGGCGCCGAACTGGCGATCGACGATAACAACACTACCGGACAGTTTACCGGTCAATTGTATAAACTGAACAAGGTTATCGTGCCGATCGACGGCGATGTCGCCCAGGAATTTAACGACAAGATAGCCGGGAAATTTTCCTTTGTTGTCGCTAATTTGCCAGCCGATGATTTACTGAAAATCATCGATGCGAATAAGCCGGAGCACACCTTGATTTTCGATGCGGGGACGACGGACGACAGTCTGCGGCAGCGTTGCGGTAGCGATGTGCTGCATATCTTACCAAGCCGCGCAATGCGTGCCGATGCCTTAGCTCAATATATGTTGAAAAAGCGCTGGGCCAAGTGGTTTTTGGTGATCGGTGCGAGCGATGAAGATAAATTATTCGCCGCTGCGATCAAGCGATCCGCGAAGCGTTTCGGCATGAAAATCGTCGCGGAGAAAGCCTGGGATCATACCTATGACGCTCGGCGTACCGCTCAATCCGATGTACCGGTGTTCACGCAGGGCGTCGACTACGATATATTGGTGGTTGCCGACGAACAAGGCTTGTTCGGCGAATATCTCGATTATCGGACTTGGATTCCAAGGCCGGTTATCGGCACGCAAGGCTTGATCGCGACGTCCTGGCATCGTGCGCATGAACAATGGGGCGCGGTGCAAATTCAAAATCGTTTCAAAGAGCAAAAGGGCCGTTGGATGGAAGAGGCGGATTACGGCGCTTATCTAGCGATTCGTGCCGTCGGCGAGGCCGCGACCCGGACCCAATCGAGCCAACTCAACGATATCAAGCCTTATTTGTTGAGCGACAAATTCGCGTTGCAAGGTTATAAAGGCAGGCCATTGTCGTTCCGGACTTGGAACGGTCAGTTGAGACAACCGCTGTTACTCGCGGCGCCACGTTCTTTGGTTGCGGTCGCCCCGATCGAAGGTTTTTTACATCCGAAAACCGAATTGGATACGCTGGGTTTTGATCAACCTGAAACCAAATTTAAGTAAAAGGTAGAGACTATGAAAAATATATTATGGACTGTCGCGCTATGCGCTGCCGTTACGGCCCACGCCGAAACGGTTTACGTCACACTGGAAAAAGACAATGCCTTGGCCGTCGTCGATCCGATTGCCGGAACATTAACCAAAACGGTACCGGTCGGGCAAAGACCTCGCGGTATTGCAATCAGCCCCGATAATAAGTTCCTTTACATAGCGACCAGCGACGACGATACGATTAAAATCATCGATGCCGAAACGCTTGAGGAAGTTGGACGATTGCCGTCCGGCGAGGATCCCGAGACCTTTGCGGTCAGTCCCGACGGCAGACGTATGTATGTATCGAATGAGGACGACAGTCAGGTCACCGTGATCGATGTGCAAGAACGCAAAGCGATCAAGGAAATCAAGGTCGGCGTCGAGCCGGAAGGCATTGCCGCGAGTCCCGACGGGCGTTGGGTTATCAGCGCCTCGGAAACGACCAATATGCTGCACTGGATCGATACCGAGAGTCTCTCGATCGTCGATAACACGCTAGTCGACCCGCGTCCACGGGCGTTGAGTTTTACCGCCGACAGTAAATTCGTTTGGGCGACGTCGGAAATGGCCGGGACCTTGACGATACTCGATGCAGAGACTCGGCAAATCGTCAAGAATATTAAACTGGAAGTTCCGGGCGTGACTTTCGATAAGATTCAGCCGGTCGGCGTCGCGATCGATAAGGACAATCGCTGGGGCTATGTCGCAATGGGGCCTGCGAACCGGGTTGCGGTAATTAATGCCAAAACTTACGAGATCGAAAAATTTCTGTTGGTTGGCGAAAGAGTCTGGAATTTGGCGTTCTCTCCCGATCAAAAGCGGCTTTATACAACCAACGGCGTCAGCAACGATATTTCGATCATCGACTTGGCTAGTCATAAAGTCACCAAATCGGTCGGGGTAGGGCGCTATCCCTGGGGAGTGGTTGCTAAACCATGAATTCGATCGCGTTGTCCGTCGAGGATTTAAGTTTTTCCTACAGCGGCAAGAAAGCTCTGGATAAGGTCGGCTTTTCGATAAATCCCGGTGAATGTACGATTCTGCTCGGACCGAACGGCGCCGGAAAAAGTACCTTGTTTGCGTTAATTACGAGGCTTTACGATACGCGTTCCGGACGTATCGAACTGTCCGGCTTCGATATCAAGAAACAAACGCGCAAGGCATTGGCAATGTTGGGCGTGGTTTTTCAGCAAACCACGCTCGATATGGACCTGACGGTGATGCAGAATTTGCGTTACCACACGGCTCTGCACGGCATGAGGCGTAAAGTGGCGAAACAGCGTATACAGGAAGAATTGGAGCGATTCGATATGTATGAGCGCCGTTTCGAAAAAATACGGCAACTCAACGGCGGGCACCGGCGGCGTGTCGAAATTGCCCGTGCCTTGTTGCATAAGCCATCGCTGCTGCTGCTCGACGAACCGACGGTCGGACTCGATGTGCCGAGCCGCAAGGCGATCGTCGAACACGTTCATCAATTGGTCAAGGACGGGCAATTATCGGTGCTGTGGGCGACGCATCTCATCGACGAAATTTATCCGGACGATCATTTGGTCGTGTTGCATCAAGGCCAAGTCAAGGCGAACGGCGCGATTCCTAAGGTTTTGCAACAGACCGGCAAAGAGTCGATCGACGAGGCGTTTTTTGCACTGACTCAAGGAGCGCGGGTATGAGAATATTGCATTACTGGCGCGCGATGTGGGGCATTATCGGCCGCGAATTGTTGCGCTTCGTTAAGCAGCGCGAACGTTTTATTTCCGCCTTGGTTCGGCCCTTGCTCTGGTTGTTCGTGTTCGCGGCGGGGTTTCGCGCCGCGCTCGGTATCGCGATTGCGCCGCCTTACGAAACCTATATTCTGTACGAGGTGTATATCACGCCCGGTCTGATCGGCATGATTCAATTATTCAACGGCATGCAAAGTTCGTTGTCGATGGTTTACGACCGCGAAATGGGCAGTATGCGGATTCTGATGGTCGCGCCGCTGCCGCGCTGGTTTCTGCTGTTTTGTAAGCTGATCGCCGGAACCGCTGTCTCGGTCTTGCAAGTCTATGTCTTTCTCGGCGTTGCCTGGCTGTATGAGATCGAGGCGCCGCTTGAAGGCTATCTGTGGGTATTGCCGGCCTTGTTGTTGTCCGGAATGATGCTTGGCGCATTGGGCTTATTGCTGTCGTCGTTCATCAAACAATTGGAAAACTTTGCCGGCGTGATGAATTTCGTCATTTTTCCGATGTTTTTCATGTCGACTGCGTTGTATCCGCTTTGGAAAATCAAGGAGTCCAGCGAATTGCTGCATGAAATCGCTCGGTACAATCCGTTTTCGCAAGCGGTGGAATTGATTCGTTTTGCGTTGTATAACCAATTCAATCAAGAGGCTTTTATCTACACACTATCGGCCTTTGTCATTTTCATGACAGCGGCCATACTCGGTTATAACCCATCGAAAGGCATGATGACTCGAAAAGGAGGAGGCGCCTAATGCAACACAAAACGATTTTGGTAACCGGCGGCGCCGGTTTCATCGGCGGCAATTTCGTCCGTCGCTT
Source organism: Methylotuvimicrobium buryatense (assembly GCF_005931095.1). Lineage (GTDB taxonomy): Bacteria > Pseudomonadota > Gammaproteobacteria > Methylococcales > Methylomonadaceae > Methylotuvimicrobium > Methylotuvimicrobium buryatense. The sequence goes on from NZ_CP035467.1 coordinate 1,302,925, forward strand.
AGTGGAAAAAGGCAGTGTCAAAGTCATCAATCTGGATGCCTTGACCTACGCCGGTAATCTGGAAACTCTGGCGGATTTGGACGGTAACGACAATCACCGTTTCGTGCTTGGGTCGATCGGCGATAAAAGCCTGGTCGATTATTTGTTGGCGCGTTATCAACCCGATGCCATCGTCAATTTCGCGGCCGAAAGCCATGTCGACCGCTCGATCGACAATCCCGGTGCGTTTATTCAGACCAATGTGGTCGGCACATACGGATTGCTCGATTCAGCGAAGGCTTATTGGCGGCAACTCGATAGCGAAGATCGGCAGAATTTTCGGTTTCTTCATGTCTCGACCGATGAAGTCTACGGGTCGCTGGGCGCGGAAGGCAAATTCACCGAGCAAACGCCTTATCAACCGAATTCGCCGTATTCGGCGTCGAAGGCCGCCTCCGATCATTTGGTCAGAGCCTATCATCACACATACGATTTTCCGGTATTGACGACCAATTGCTCGAATAATTACGGGCCTTATCAATTCCCGGAAAAACTCATTCCGTTGATGATCTTGAACGCGCTTAGCGGAAAGTCCTTGCCGATTTACGGGGCCGGAATGAATGTGCGCGATTGGCTGTATGTCGAAGACCATTGCCGCGCGATCGAGACCGTGCTCGAAAATGGCCGTATCGGCGAGGTTTACAATATCGGCGGCAACAATGAAAAAACCAACCTGGAAGTCGTCGAAACGATTTGCGCCGTGCTCGACGAATTAATGCCGGATTCGAATTTCAGGCCGCATCGAAATTTGATGCAATTCGTGCAAGACCGTCCCGGTCATGATCTGCGTTATGCGATCGATGCCGGTAAAATCAAACGTGAATTGGGTTGGGAGCCGCAAGAAACCTTCGAAACCGGTCTGCGAAAAACCGTGCAATGGTATCTCGATAATAAAGCCTGGTGGGCCAATGTCTTGGACGGCAGTTACCGGGGCGAGAGACTGGGGTTGCAGAATCTTTGAAATTGCTGAGGGTTAATTGCAGCAATTCCCAATTTGGAGATCGAAAAGGGTGTGGGGTATGCTTGGCGAGGATGTCGGCGGCAGGGCAGATTTTTGCTCCTCGGCAATTGCTCCTGCATTACCCTACTACCGCCATCCTTGGCGCTCGAGCTGCCGCCAAGCCCCCATACCTTCATAAAGCTAACCATTCTTTGAATATAAAGGGAGTAGCCTAGACATAAAGCCGGTAGGGCGCGCACCCTACGAGTGACCGAATGCTTGCTGACGCTTATTCGCTTGGCCTTGGCGAGAGGGCTTACTTGTTTCATAACCTTCTGTTTTCATGAATGACGGCAGCCCTTTTTCGCCGGTTTTTCGGTAATCCGCTTCGAGAATGTGTATCGCTTCAACCGTAGGAATCGCCAAGAATTCCGTCATGACCCGATAGAGCAGGTCGAACATGCGTCGTAGCGCTATCTTCCAGGTGCTACCGCTGAGTTCGTATAGGGCATCGCTTAATTGCAAGAAGCGTTCGAAAGGCGCATCGGCCAGTATCAACGGCAAGGTTTCGGCAAAGCGACCGGAATTTCCGATCATGTCCCAATAGCGCGCGAAGCGGTTGATGCGCTGCATATCGTTAAACCCGATATCGCGGGTGCTGAGGATGTTGTAAGGCGGCTCCGGGTTGTAACGCATCCGGTAGGTTTCGTTATGCCGATTGAGCGGCGCACCGCGCAAGCGCTTTAAGATACCCAATTGTATTTCATGTGGCTGTAATGCCGCTAATTGGTTGAAACTGGCCGCGAAATTGGCCAGCGTATCGCCAGGCAGACCGAAAATCAGGTCGGCATGGATGTGCGCGTGGGTGTTTGACTTGAGCCATCGCAGGTTTGCTTTTGTTTTTTCGTTATCCTGGCGGCGACTGATCAATTGCTGGATGGCAGGGTCGAAAGTTTGCACACCGACTTCGAATTGCAGCGTTGCGGGCGGAAATTTCTCGAGCGTTTGTTTGAGCCGGTCCGGCAAATGATCCGGTATCACTTCGAAATGCAAAAACAAGTCGTCGCTCATGCGCTCGAGAAAAAATTCCAATATTGCAACGCTGGCGGCGATTTTTAAATTAAAGGTCCGGTCGATGAATTTGAAATGCCGAACGCCGCGCCGATACAACACCTCCATTTCGTCCAAGAAGCGATCCAATGCAAAAGGCTTGGCCGTGACATCGAGTGCCGAGAGACAAAACTCGCATTTGAACGGACAGCCCCGGGAGGCTTCGACATAGACGATACGGTTACGAACGTCTTCGTCGTTGTAATAGAGATAAGGCGATGCCAAACTTTCCAGCGGCGATTCGACGCCGGTTATGATTTTTTCGTCGGGCGCTTCGCCGTTTAGAATTTTTTCGCATAATGCGCGAAAACTGATTTCGCCGACGCCGGTGACGATGTAGTCGGCCAACTCGGCGACAGGAGGCAAATCGGGCGGATGACTGACTTCAGGTCCGCCCAGGATCACGACGATTTCCGGCGCGACTTGTTTGAGCAATGCCACGGTCGAGCCGATTTCGGCGACATTCCAAATATAGACGCCGAAACCGATGATTTTCGGGCGATGCTGCAAAAGCTTTTCGACGATGTCGATCGGCCTGTCTTGTATGCCGAATTCGAGTATTTCGGTTTCGCTTTTCAGCTCTCCCAAATTGGCGTAGAGATAGCGCAGCCCGAATGCGCTATGGATGTATCGGGCGTTAAGCGTGGTCAGTCGTATTTGCGGCATGCTTACTCCCTTTTGATTGAAAAACCGTCTAAGACTAAAAAAGTTAGTCAATTTTTGAGTATAAAGGAGTAGCCCGAAAGGTTTACGCGGCGCGTACTCTACGCAGTCAATTTGAGGTATTTTTGATAGAGCGTGTCTTTGCTTTCGGCATGCTCCGGGTCTTTGTCGATGCAATCGACCGGACACACTTCGATGCATTGCGGTAGATCGTGATGCCCCACGCACTCGGTACACAAAGCCGGGTCGATGATATAAATCTCCTCGCCTTGGGAAATCGCGCCGTTCGGACACTCCGGTTCGCACACGTCGCAATTGATGCATTCGTCATTGATAATAAGGGCCATGGTTACTCCTGACTAAATTTCTTGATCAAACTTTGTTTAACGATATCGGGCACGAAGCTGGATACGTCGCCATTGAGGCGCGCGATTTCCTTGATCATGCTCGACGATATGAATTCGTATTGTTCGGCCGGCGTTAAGAAAACCGTTTCGAGATCGGGAGAAAGCCGCCGGTTCATGCCGGCCAATTGAAATTCGTATTCGAAATCGGAAACCGCTCTTAGGCCTCTGATGATGACATGGGCGCCTTGTTCTTTGGCGCAATCGACCAATAGGTTGCCGAATCCGATAACCGATACGTTTTCGAAGTCTTCAGTCACAGCCTTAGCTAGCGCGACACGCTCGTCGATCGTAAATAATGGCGATTTTGTCGTACCGACCGCGATTGCAACGATAATCTTGTCGTACAGCTTAGCAGCCCGAGCAATCAAGTCCAGATGCCCTGCGGTCACGGGGTCGAAAGTACCCGGATAGATTGCGGTGATGTTCATGATTAAGCCAAAACGATGAAAAAAGTAGCGGATTATAACGTTTTAAGGGGATTTTTTCATCTGTTTGTGTTTTCCCCAGCAATTCCCAAATTGGAGATCAAAAAGGGTGTGGGGTATGCTTGGCGAGGATGTCGGCAGCAGGGCAGGTTTTTGCTCCTCGGCAATTGCTCCTGCATTGCCCTACTACACGCCATCCTTGGCGTAATGCAAAATCTGCATTCACGCCATCCTTGGCGGTCGAGCTGCCGTCGAGCCTGCATGGACGTATTCACGGCGTCCTTTGACGGGCCCCCGGTGCCGAATTTTGATCTACGATGAGTATATTTATCGCGAAATCCTAACGTCTATGCAAAGGCATAAATTCCCTCTGCGGAGGACCGACATATAATTGCCTAGGTCGACCGATAACATTGCCGGTGTCCGCGGTCATTTCCAGCCAATGCGCGACCCATCCGGCAGTGCGTGCTATTGCGAACATCACGGTAAACATATCGACTGGAATACCTAGCGCTTTGTAGATGATGCCGGAATAAAAATCGACATTGGGATAGAGTTTTTTCTCGATGAAATAATCATCTTGCAAGGCATATTCTTCCAATGCCATCGCCAAATCGAAAAGCGGGTCGGGCTGGCAAGATTTTCTCAACACGTCATGACAGGTTTGACGAATAATCGTTGCGCGCGGATCGAAATTTTTATAAACACGGTGACCGAAGCCCATCAAGCGGAACGGATCATCCTTATCCTTTGCTTTGGCGATGTATTCCGGTATCCGCTCCACCGTACCGATTTCCTTAAGCATGCTCAACACCGCCTCATTCGCGCCACCATGCGCGGGCCCCCACAATGCAGCAATACCGGCCGCTATGCAGGCATAAGGATTGGCGCCTGTACTTCCGGCCAGTCGAACCGTCGACGTGCTTGCGTTTTGCTCGTGATCGGCATGCAAAATGAACAATAGATTCAATGCTTTTACAGCAGTTTCATCAATCGCACGCGCTTGTTCTAAAAAACGTTTTTCCGGACGCGAGAACATCATATTTAAAAAATTCTCACAATAATCCAAATCGACACGGGGATAAACGAACGGCGCGCCGATTGAATGCCTGTAACAAGCAGCAGCAATGGCCGGAATCTTTGCAATCATTCGGGTCGCGCAAATGTAGCGATTATCCGGATCGGTAACATCCAAGTCGCTATGATAGAACGCCGATAACGAACCGACGACACCGACCATCATCGCCATAGGATGGGCATCGTAATGAAATCCGTCGAAAAAAACGCGCAGAGATTCGTGTAATACGGCTCTGTCGTCAATCTCGAATTTAAAATGATTAAGTTCTTGCTCGTTCGGCAATTCGCCATGAATCAATAGATAAGCTACTTCCAAAAAGCTGCAGTTTTCAGCCAATTCCTCAATGGGATACCCGCGATACAGCAAGATGCCTTGTTCTCCATCGATGTAAGTAATTGCACTTTTACAACTTGCAGTCGATACAAAACCGGGATCGAACGTAAAATAACCCAGATCGTTTTTCAGTGCCCTAACATCGACAGTAGGGTTTCCGAGGGTACCTTTCAGCAATGGATATTCGACTTCCTTTCCGGTCGAATTGTCTGTAATTGTTAAGGTATCTTTTGACATGATGATCGCCTGTTAATTTTCCTTGTCGGTTTTAACAAAGAATCTGTGAGGATAAAAGCTCGATATAAATGTCGAGCCAAGGAGTAACCAGTGCGCTGACATCGCAGACCGATTTGGGACGCCGAAGCGTCCCTATCTAGGCTCCCACGCGGGGCGTGGAAACCATTTGGAGGAAGTAATTTTAGACCAAATCTTAATTAAAACTTAATCGCTCAATTCAACCGTTTCAGCTTTTTCCCGGTAGCTGTCAAGCCGATCGAAATTCAAGTACCGATAGGTATCATCCGCAGTTTCGTCGATCGTTTGCGCGTATTGCATGTACTCATCCATAGTCGGAATCTTGCCGAGAATCGAACATACTGCCGCTAATTCGGCCGATGCCAGAAACACATTGGCGCCGTTACCCAAGCGGTTCGGGAAGTTTCGTGTCGATGTCGACACGACAGTCGCATTGTCGGCGACTCGCGCCTGATTGCCCATACACAGCGAACAGCCCGGCATTTCCATTCGTGCGCCGGAACGGCCGAAGATACCGTAATAACCTTCCTCGGTCAGCTGCGACTGATCCATTTTAGTCGGCGGCGACATCCAGAGCTTGGTCGGCAATTGCTCCTTATGCTTATCGAGCAATTTGCCGGCCGCACGGAAATGGCCGATATTGGTCATGCAGGAACCGACAAACACCTCATCGATTTTAGTGCCGGCGACTTCCGACAACGGCTTGACATCGTCCGGGTCGTTCGGGCACGCGAGCAGCGGTTCTTTGATTTCGGACATATCGATTTCGATCGTTTCGAAATATTCGGCATCGGCATCGGGTTCGAGCAACACGGGATTTGCCAGCCACTCTTCCATCGCCTTGATGCGGCGACTGATCGTGCGCGCATCGCCGTAGCCTTCCGACAACATCCATTTGAGCAGCGTGATATTCGAATTGAGATATTCGCGGATCGGCGCTTCGCTCAACCGAATCGTGCATCCGCCGGCAGAACGCTCGGCCGACGCATCCGACAGCTCGAAGGCCTGCTCGACCTTCAAATCAGGCAAACCTTCGATTTCGAGAATCCGGCCCGAAAAAACGTTTTTCTTGCCTTTCTTTTCGACCGTTAACAAGCCTTTTTGAATCGCCGCATACGGAATCGCATTGACCAGATCGCGTAACGTGATGCCTGGCTGCATTTCGCCGGTAAAACGCACCAGCACCGACTCCGGCATATCGAGCGGCATCACGCCGGTTGCCGCCGCGAACGCAACCAACCCGGAGCCGGCCGGAAACGAAATGCCGATCGGGAAACGCGTATGCGAATCGCCGCCGGTTCCCACTGTATCGGGCAGCAGCATGCGGTTCAGCCAGGAATGAATGATACCGTCGCCGGGCCGCAATGACACGCCGCCGCGATTCATGATGAAATCGGGCAAGGTATGCTGCATTTCGACGTCGACCGGTTTCGGATAGGCCGCGGTATGGCAAAACGATTGCAGAACCAGATCGGCCGAAAAACCGAGACAAGCCAAATCCTTCAATTCGTCGCGCGTCATCGGCCCGGTGGTATCCTGAGAACCCACCGTCGTCATATGCGGTTCGCAGTAATTATCAGGCCTAATACCCTTAACGCCGCAAGCTTTGCCGACGATTTTTTGCGCGAGTGTAAAGCCTTTGCCGGAATCGGCCGGATCGACCGGACGTTTGAACACAGTCGATGGCTTCAAGTCCAAAGCCTTACGCGCGCGATCGGTCAAGCCGCGACCGATGATCAAAGGAATGCGCCCGCCCGCTCTGACTTCATCGAGTATCACATCGGTTTTCAATGAAAACTCGGCAATCACCTCTTCACTATCATGCCGTTTAACCACGCCAAGATAAGGATAAATATCGATGACATCACCCATATCCATGTTGCTAACATCGCATTCGAAAGGCAACGCTCCCGAGTCTTCCATCGTGTTGAAAAAGATCGGCGCGATCTTGCCGCCGATACAAACACCGCCTTCGCGCTTGTTCGGCACATAAGGGATGTCGCGTCCGGTAAACCATAGCACCGAGTTAGTCGCCGATTTTCGCGACGACCCTGTGCCGACAACATCACCGACATAGGCGACCGGAAAGCCTTTTTGCTTCAGTTCCTCGATTTGTCGTTCGGCATTGGTGATGCCTTCGCGCGGCATTTTCAGCATTGCCTTAGCATGCAAAGGGATGTCCGGACGAGACCAAGCATCGGGCGCCGGCGACAGATCGTCGGTATTGGTTTCTCCGACGACCTTAAACACGGTCACGGTCAGTTTTTCGGGGACTTTGGGTTTGCTCGTGAACCATTCGGCTTCTGCCCAAGAATTCAAGACCTGTTTCGCGAAGGCATTACCGGCATCGGCTTTTTCCTGGACATCGTGGAAGGCATCGAAGACCAACAGGGTGTGCGAAAGTCCTTTTGCGGCAATCGGCGCCAGCTCGGCGCTATCGAGCAATTCGATCAACGGCGCGACATTGTAGCCGCCGAGCATCGTGCCTAATAACTCGGCCGCTTCTTCCCGCGTCAATATGGGCGACACGACTTCAGCCTTTGCGATTGCCGTGAGAAATCCGGCCTTGACATAGGCGGCTTCGTCGACGCCGGCCGGAATGCGGTTTGCCAACAAATCCAGCAGAAATGCTTCCTCTCCGGCCGGCGGATTTTTGATCAATTCGACGAGGCTCGCAACTTGCTCGGCATTCAACGGTTTGGGAACGACGCCTTCGGCAGCTCGTTCCTCGACATGTTTACGGTATTCTTGCAACATAGTGAAACCTTAAAAATCAGTTAATTTGGTAAACGGCAGGGCTATTCGTATAAGTGATCGAATAACCTTTACTAGTCAAATTTCGGCGCCGGGGTGCCCGTCAAAGGACGCCGTGAATACGTCCATGTAGGTTCTATAACAGTATCCATGCTGTCAAAGCCCTTGCCGAACACCCCGACACCTCCATACGCTAATGCCGAAACTTGAAGTGCGATAGGTATAAATGAGGATTGGGTTGGATGAATTTTTGCAACCCAACGCCGACCATAATCTTGACTCAAAAGCCCTCGGCATCATCCATCAACGATCCTTGTTTCAGGATTAGTCCGACTTGCGATTAAGGTTTATGCCATCGCGTCGATGATCGCCTGCCCCATGACATCGGTGCCGACACCGGCATTGGAATTCAGATCAGGTGTGACATATTTGCCTTCGGCAATGACTTTCTCCAAAGCCGTTTTAACTTTGTTAGCCGCCTCATGTTCATGCAAGTGATCCAACATCATGACTCCTGCCATGATCACGGCCGTCGGATTTGCGATATTCTTATCGGCAATATCCGGCGCGCTACCGTGAACTGCTTCGAACAAGGCTGCATCGGCACCGATGTTCGCCCCCGGAATCAAACCGAGACCGCCGACTAAGCCGGCGGTCAAATCAGATAAAATATCGCCGAACATATTCGTCGTCACTACCACATCGAATTGTTGCGGATTCATTACCATGTGCATGCAGGTTGCATCGATGATCTTGCTATCGAATTCGATATCGGGATAACGCGCGGCGACTTCCTTTGCCGTTTCCAAGAACAGGCCTTGCGTGTATTTCAAAATATTGGCCTTATGGCAGACCGTAACTTTCTTGCGGTTATTGTCCCTCGCGTATTTGAAGGCATATTCGACGATACGCTCGGAACCGTGGCGGGTTACGACGGCCAGACTTTCGGCAATATCTCTTTTGCTGGTGAGATAATGCTCGAGTCCGGCATACAATCCTTCGGTATTTTCCCTAACGATCACGATATCGATATCGCTGTAACGAGTCTGAACGCCGGCCCAACTTTTCGCCGGACGCACATTCGCATAAAGATCGTATTTCTTACGCAATTCGACATTGATGCTTCTAAAGCCTTCGCTGACCGCTGTTGTCAGAGGTCCCTTAAAAGCCACTCGGTTCCTATCGATCGACTCAAGTGTCGCATCGGGAATCGGTGTGCCGAATTTATTAAACGCGGCCATGCCGGCATCGGCTTCTTCCCAATGAATTTTGGCGCCGGAAGCATCGATGATTTTAACCGCTTGGTCCATAATGGAAGGACCGATACCATCACCTTTAATCAAAGTGACATTATGCATTTGTTATCTCCATTTAAAAAAATCACAGTAATGAGAAGATTTTGAGGTATAACTATACATCAAGCCGGGTACTTACTAAAAACGGATATTCCGAAATCCGGCATTATATCTTTCGCACTTCAAATTTCGGCAGTGCCTGAGGAGGCGCCTGGGTGTCCGGTCGATTTTCGCTCCTGCAAAATCGACATTCACGCCATCCATGGCGTTCATAAAGGCTTTGCCAGCATGGAGCTGGCATAGAGCCTACATGGACGTATTCACGGCGTCCTTTAGCGGACACCCAGGCGCCGAATTTTGATCTACGACGGGTATAACGCTACGAAAGACCATAAAATCGACAACCGGACTAAACCAGCCTTCAACAGAAAGCCGATGAATTTAGCAATAAAGAAATCCGATCATTTTAGTTATGCCGATTATGTCAATTGGCAAACGGAGCAACGCTACGAGTTAATCGACGGCGAGGCGTTTATGATGGCTCCCGCGCCTGATTTGGCCCATCAGGATATTGCCGGAGAAATTTACCGTCAAATTGCAAATAGCTTAGAAGGTAAAACATGCCGGCCCTTCATCGCACCGGTCGATGTGCGTTTGCCGAAACATGACGAAGCCGACGAGCGTATCGACACTGTCGTGCAACCGGACGTGTTCGTCGTGTGCGATACCGCCAAATTGGATCGCCGCGGCGTACTCGGGCCGCCGGACTGGATCATCGAAGTCTTGTCGCCGTCCACTGCCGGCCACGACCAAATCCGGAAATTAAGTCTATACGAACGCTCTGGCGTCAAAGAATATTGGCTAGTTCACCCGATCGATCGAATATTGACTGTTTACCGTTTATGCGACGGTAAATACGGAAAACCGGAAATATTCGAATTGCAAGGCGCTACATCATCGAGGAGCTTGCCAGAAGTCGTCATAGAGTGGGACGAACTGGCGGCACGCTTACCGACCGAATATTGACCCAGGCGTCAAAACACGTCTTTTCTCGATCTCAATTCCGTAAATACAGCCAGGGGCTGTCGTGTTTCCATTGCGATAGCCGCCTTCAAAGCTTCGACATCTGCTCTAAAAAAAGGATTGGTCGCTACTTCCTCTTCGATCGAAAAAGGAACGGTAGGTTGATCCGACTCTCTCATACGACGAACCTCGGCCATTCTTTGATGCAACACGGTATTATCGGGTTCGACGGTCAATGCAAAACGGCCGTTATTCAACGTATATTCATGTGCGCAATAAACGCGTGTTACGGAAGGCAATGCTCTTAACTTTTGCAAGGAATGCCACATTTGTTCGGCGGTGCCTTCGAATAAACGCCCGCAGCCCATCGCAAATAAGGTATCGCCGCAAAACAAAATACCGTCCTCGGCCGAATAATAAACGATATGGCCCAAAGTATGACCCGGCGTTTCGATAATTTGGAAAACGGAGTTTCCTAAACGAAAATGACCGCCGTCTGACAATTCGATATCGATGCCCGGAATGCGGTGTTTATCCGCTTTCGCACCGACAATTTGGCATCCGGTCTGTTTCTTGAGCTCGCGGTTCCCGCCGACATGATCGCCATGATGATGAGTGTTTAAGATAAAATCGAGCCGCCAACCCTGTTCGGCTATGGCATCCAGCACTGGTCCTGCAACAGCAGGATCGACCGCTGCCGTTAATCCGGACGCAACGTCTTTTGCCAGGTAGATATAATTGTCGTTTAAGACCGGGATTTGAATAACCGTTAACATGGCATCAACCTCTAAAATGATTAGGATTTCGCGATAAACATGAGCTTTGAGCGATATCGAGGATTCGGTTACCCCACATCAAAATAAGGCCATTATTGACAACCAAACCCTTAAGAGAAACCTTGTTCGGCTATAAAACGCGGGATGCGCCGCTCAAGCCAATACTTAGGTTTTAGAGGGTTACGACCTTCCACAAAACCCACATGCCCTCCTCCGGGAGTGACTTCCAAGATCACGTTCGGCGATAATTCGTCAGGAGTAGGCAACACAGCCGGCGTCATGAAAGGATCGTCGAATGCTTGAATCAATAAGGTCGGCACCCGGATAGCTTTAAGATATTGCCTCGAGCTCGAGCGCCGGTAATAATCATGAACATCCTCGAATCCATGCAGTCTGGCCACAACCCGATCGTCATATTGCCAAAACGATTTTACCGAGGATAAATCGCCCAAGCGTTGAATTTTGTCGGCCTCTTCATGATGCCCGATGCCGATTAAATAGTTGAGCTTCGTATCGAGATATTCTTTCAACTCCAATAATAAGCGGTCGCGGTAAATTTTAGAAAATCCGCTATCTAATTTTGTCGCGCAAATATTCAAGACCAAAGGCACCGATACGGCAACCGCTGCCGAGAGCGTCACGTTACTACCCTGTTCGCCCAACCATTTTAGCAAGACATTACCGCCCAACGAGAATCCGACTGCCGCCAAAGGCGTCTCCGGCTCACGTTGGCGAAGGATTCGATAGAGGAAATCGATGTCCTCGGTATCGCCTGAATGATAACAACGAGCCAATTGATTCGGCTCGCCGCTACAACCGCGAAAATTGAGCGCTGCACTTCGCCAACCTTGTTGCCAAAAAACGGACTGCAACCCCTTTATATAACCCGATTGAGAACTTCCGGTCAGTCCGTGTAATAGTATGATCAAAGGGCTGCGGCCTTCTCCGCAAAAATCGATGTCGATGAAATCGTTATCCGGCGTCGCAAGCCTCTCGCGTCTGATGTTTAGAGTTATTGCCGGCTTTCTGAGCAAAGCCGGATATACGGTTTGCAAATGGGCGGTCTTTAGCCACCACGGAGGTTGGTAGGTCATGAAAACAAGAGTATAAAGCAATCAAATACCGAACTTGGTTGCTGTAATGTTATCATCCATTTTCGTAAAATCATCCCAAAGCACGAACACACCTTTATTTTGACTAAACTCCGATACATGACCCTGTTTTTCATCGTAAACGGAAAACTCAACGACACAAGGTTATACCATGACAAAAAAAGCACGAATTTATCTTGCGGCATTCGCGTTCTTGCCGATATCAGGCCACGCTCAATTCGGTAATATGAACGAAGCGCAAATGCAGCAAATGATGCAACAGGGCCTTAAAATGCAAGAATGTTTCGGTCAGATTGATCCTTCAGCGATGGAACGGCTTTCCGAACGCGGCCAATCGATCGATGCCGAAATAACGGCACTGTGCCGCGCCGGCAATCGCGACCAAGCGCAAAGCAAAGCAATGGCATTTGCCCGTGAGATGGCAAACGACCCGGCTATTCATGCAATGAAAAAATGCGGAGAAGGCATGGCCGATATGTTGCCTAAAATAGTCACAGAATCTGAAGACTATGATAATCCGGAAACTTCAAGCCGTCATATTTGCGACAATCGCTAAGGCACCGAAATTTCAGCAATTCCCAGTTTGAGCGGTTTCGCCGATTTTAGGGTGTGGGGTATGCCTGTCGATGAACCCTGTGAGCCCATCCATGGGGGGGCAGATCGAAAGCCAAGGATGGCGTGAATGCAGATTTTGCATGGAGCAAAAATCTGCCCTGCTGCCGATATCCTCGCCAAGCACGCTTCTCGCCCTTGTTGATTTCCAAATTGGGAATTGCTGCCGAAATTTGACTAGCAAGGGTATACACCCTTTAGTGACGTTCTTGCGTTACGAAAAAAACCTGCGCTTTTGTGCACGACCAATGAAACCCCAAGGAGACGATTTTGAAATTAGCAAAAACACCGGTCGTTGCCGTTCTGGCCGTATTCCTGACGCTGTCGGCTATTACCGGCCATACGACGGAAAACAAAGTCGCAGTCGCCAGCGCGCATCCGTTGGCGAGCCATGCCGCGCTGGAAATGATTGGTCGGGGCGGCAATGCTTTCGATGCCGCGGTTGCGATCGGCGCGGTATTGGCCGTGGTCGAACCGGCCGGTTCCGGATTGGGCGGCGGCGGTTTTTGGTTGTTGCACCGCGCTTCCGACGGTTTCGAAACGATGCTGGACGGACGGGAAACAGCACCGCTGGCCGCGCACCAAGACATGTATCTCGACGCCGAAGGCAGGGTCATACCGGGGCTATCGATCGACGGGCCCCTGTCGGCCGGTATTCCAGGCGTCCCTGCGGCCTTGGTTCACTTGGCCGAGCATTACGGCAAATTACCCTTGTCGGCTTCGCTGCAACCGGCGATTCGTTATGCGCGCGACGGTTTTATCATCGGCGAACGCTATCGCCGTCTGCTGTCATTTCGCTTACCGCAAATCCAGTCATCGCCGGCGGCGGCCGCGATATTTCTCGATAACGGCCGAGTACCCGACCCCGGTTGGACCTTGCGTCAACCCGATTTAGCGAAGACTTTACAGCGGCTCGCCGACTTCGGAGCAGCCGGATTTTACGCCGGCGAAACGGCGGAAAAACTGTTGAAATCGGTCAAAGCAGCCGGCGGTATTTGGAGTCAACAAGATCTCGATAATTACCGGGTAGTCGAAAGAGAGCCTGTCAAAGGGACTTATCGCGGCATTCGAATAACCGGCGCGGCGCTGCCGTCGGCCGGCGGCATCGGCTTGGTGCAAGCCTTGAATATCCTGACCGAATACGATTTGACCGCAATCGATGCAGTCACCCGCAAACATTTGGTGACCGAAGCATTGCGCCGGGTCTATCATGACCGGGCTTTGTACTTGGGCGATCCCGATTTTATCGATGTTCCGGTCTCGCGCTTAATCAATCCCGATTATGCGGCCGGCCTCAGAAGTACGATTCGTAAGGATAGGTCTTTGCCGAGCGTGATGCTCTCGGGAGATATTCCGGAACAAGCCGGCGGCGACAACACGACGCATTTTTCGGTGATGGACGGCGAAGGCAACCGGGTTGCCGCTACCTTGAGCGTTAACTATCCGTTCGGCTCCGGGTTCGTGGCCGAAGGTACCGGCGTGATATTGAACGACGAAATGGACGACTTCGATAGCCGGCCAGGCGCTGTGAACGTATACGGCTTGATCGGCGGATTGCCGAATGCAATAGCGCCCGGTAAGCGTATGCTGTCGAGCATGTCGCCGACTTTTCTCGAAGACGACGAGCGCATCGCGGTATTGGGAACGCCGGGCGGTAGTCGTATTATTTCGATGGTCTTGCTGGGAATATTGGACTTTGCCGACGGTAACGGCCCGGATTCCTGGGTGAGCGTACCGCGTTATCATCACCAATATATTCCCGATGCCGTGCAATACGAACCCGGCGGCTTGTCCTCTGAAGAATTGCAAGGTCTTGAAAAATTGGGTCATCGGTTACGCGAAACATCCTACCGGTACGGCGATATGCAAGCGCTGCAATGGCATAAGCGGGAAGGCCGTTTCAGTGCCGCGAGCGACCCTCGTGGCGAAGGTCTGGCGGTGATTCGCAATGACTGAAGCGACTCTGAAACCCGGCTGCATCGAAATAGAATACGGCAAGCTTTATAGTATAAATGTATTGAATCGAAACTATTATGACATGCTGAGCGACAGCGAACGGTCGAATGCGATGCAGCGGCGCACGGCCGAAATGCAAAACCGCTATGTCGAGATTCATGCAAAAAAACGTCTGGCGTTGTCCGAACTCTTGAAATGTAAACCCGAAGCCCTCGTTTTTGCGGCCGGGGCGAACGGCAAGCCTTATTTACCCGATTATCCGGAATGGACATTCAATCTGTCGCATTCGGGCGATTATTTCGCGTTGGCCGTGGCTCGGAGTTGCCGCTTGGGTATCGATCTCGAGGCGGCGAGAAGCCGGTCGAATCTGACCGGTATCGTTAAGAAATGTTTTGCGATCGAAGAGATAGCATACTGGGAAGCATTGCCGGAAGAGGATAGAATTTCCGCGTTTTACCGTTTTTGGACGCGTAAGGAAGCCTTCGTGAAAGCGACCGGCCGAGGCATAGCCTTGGGTTTGAATCGTTGCGTGGTCGATCCGAGCGAGCCCGGACGGATGTTGCGAGTGCCCGAAGAATTCGCGCCGGCATCGGACTGGCGGATTGCCTGCAACGATTGGAAACGTGACATTTTTTGCGCGGTCGTGATCGATCGCGCTATCGAGAAAATTCAATGGCGAGAGATCGTATGAAAAAAATATTTCTTGGACTGACGGTTTGCTTATTTTGGCTGATCAGTGCCGAAGCTCAAGAACTTTATCCGGCCGAACGATTGGGCCGTGGCCGCTTGGTTTTCGAAAAGTCGCGACATGCGATCGAGCTCGAAGTGGCGATGACCGAAACCGCCCGGGCCAGAGGCTTGATGTTTCGCGAAGCGCTTGCCGAAAATACCGGCATGTTGTTTATACATCCCAAAGAAGACGTACTCGGGGTTTGGATGAAAAACACCAAGATTCCGTTGGATATTTTATTCATATCGCCGCAAGGTAAAATCGTATCGATTTTGCAGAATGTTCAACCTTGTATCACGACGGCTTGCGGGGTCTACGATTCGCGTGTCAAAGCCCTGTTCATGCTGGAGGTAAATGCGGGAACCGTCGAACGGTTGAAAATAATGCAAGGCGACCGGGTTTTGATTGAGTTGGAAGAATAGCGGAGCAGGGGAAAGGTGAAAGATGAAAGATGAAAGATGAAAGATGAAAGGTGAAAGGTGAAAGGTGAAAGGTGAAAGGGGCAAGATGAAAGGTGAATGTTTCGTAGTGTGCGCATCGCGCACATTTTTTTGAACCACGCTGAGTGTGAACCGGGGGTTATTCATACCAACATCGGCTAAAACGCAGCCTCGCTCCCACAGCGCACAGCGGCTTCGAATCCCTTGTGGGAGCGATCCCCAGATCGCGATTTCGAAGCCGTGAATGCTCATAAACAATAAGCGCTATCGAAGTCGCATTGGCTAAGATAGCAAGCCTTTCGTGACGCAGCAATTCCCAATTTGGAGATCAAAAAGGGTGTGGGGTATGCTTGGCGAGGATGTCGGCAGCGGGACAGATTTTTGCTCCTCGGCAATTGCTCCTGCATTGCCCTACTACACGCCATCCTTGGCGTAATGCAAAATCTGCATTCACGCCGTCCTTGGCGCTTAGCTGCCGCCAAGCCCCCATGGATGGGTTTACGGCGTTCCTCGACAGGCATACCCCACACCCTAAAATCGGCGAAACTGCTCAAACTGGGAATTGCTGGGTTATAGGTCTTGTTTAACATCTTCTTTTAAGTTGGGCCAATGACAGAATGCAAAAACCCATATCATGAAGATGTTAACGATCGGGACCAATAAACACAAAACCCAAGCCTTGTGAAGTCCGGCTTTGTCCATGATTTTCGTGCCTAGCCACATAACCAAGAGCACCATTAGCGCGATCAGAAAAACTTCCATCATGAACTCCTATCGTTTGTTTTTTGATTAGGCCATGGCAACAAGGCTAATTGTAAAAAAATCAATAGTAAGCCGAATCCCGGTAAAAAAACCAGTAATGCCCAGGCAGGATGAAAGCCGGCTTTTCGGTAAATCAACATCACGGGAATGACAATCATTAGCGCGACAATGATGATGCGTCCCATTTCAGGAAATACGTACATAAGCGTCTCCTTTTCGATATAGCGGCGATAGTACTACGACTTTTTAGTTAATGAAAGCCACTCGATTTATCTGATATTAAGAATTCAGATCCTTTTTTTACCAAGCAGGTGAAAGTGTTGTAGATCGTTCATGCTTAGACTTGGCTCAGCACGAACGGTCTACAATATACCCTTTGCTGGTCAAATTTCGGCGCCGGGGTGTCCGTCAAAGGACGCCGTGAAAACGTCCATGTAGGCTCTTTGACAGCATCCCTGCTGTCAAAGCCTTTGTCGCACACCCCGGCACCTCCATAGGCTAATGCCGAAAATTGAAGTGCGAAAGGTATACAAAGGGGAAGGCTAGCTTTAACTTGTTTTAAATACAGAGGGCTGAGCAATTTCCATGGCGGCGTTCGCGTTAAGTGTCGGTAGTCGCCAGGAGTTTATTGAGAGCATTGATATACAATTCACCCTCTATCGCGCGGACTCTTTGACCGAGCGATTCGACCGTGTCGCCGGATAACACAGGGACTTCTTTTTGTAGAAGCAACGGCCCTTCGTCATAGGCGTCGGTGACGAAATGTACTGTGGCGCCTGAGGCGGTTTCACCCGCTTGGAGAACGGCGGCATGCACAAAATCGCCATACATGCCTCGACCTCCGAATTTCGGCAGGAGAGACGGGTGAATGTTTAGTATTTTGCCGGAATAGGCCGATAATGTTTGCGGCCCGATTTTTTTCATGTAGCCGGATAATACGATCAATTCGGTCTCGGCGGACTGTAAGGCTTTTTTGATGGCTTGGTCTTCGTTGTCGGAGTGCGTTTTACTGCTGATATGGAAAACTTCGATGCCGTGAGTCAAGCACCAGTCATAAATTGCCGAATCTTTGTTGTTCGTGATTAATATGCCGATTTCAAACCCGGGCAATTCGCCGTGTTCGATCGTTTCGATGATTTTTCGTGCGGAGCTGCCGCCGTGTGAAGCTAAAAAGCTTATTTTCATAGATGTGATGATTTAACTAATGATTCGTAGGGCGCGCACCGCTAATTTTTTTAAGGCTTTCAACTGCTCTTTTTAGGTTTATGGCTTTATTCGTCATATCGGTATGGGTTGTCGATATCCTAGTTGCATGGATGTGAAGCTAAGTAACTGTCTAAAAACTATCTCCCGATTTTATCGGGTCCATTAGGCTAAACTTCGGAAAAAATAATGAATCTTAGCGAATTCGACCTCGATACCGTTTGTTGTTACTTAGCGCACCTTGCTCCGATTTCGCGATCTGGGGATCGCTCCCACAGAGCACCCGACGCTTTGTGGGAGCGACGCCTTCGTCGCGATTTCGAGGCCGAGAGCTTCAAACGACAATAATTGATGTCGAGGACTCATTGGCTAAGTATACCCTTTGCTAGTCAAATTTCGGCATCGGGGTGCCCGTCAAAGGACGCCGTGAATACGTCCATGTAGGCTCTATGACAGCATCCATGCTGCCAAAGCCTTTGCCGAACACCCCGACGCCTCCATACGCTAATGCCTAAGTTTGAAGTGCGATAGGTATAACTATTTAAAACCTGCCTCCCGATTTTATCGGGCGGAGTTACGTTAAACTTCGGTAAGTAAATGATGGACAGTTACTAAACATTGCCATCCGTGGCACTGGATTCCGCCAATCCCTGGCGGAATGACTCGTTCTTTTCTTAAGCTGGCGCTTATGCGGTACATATCCTACGAGGCTTTTTTGTCAAGCATTCTTTTGAGGAATCAACGTTTTTTGCCGAGATACAGGTCTGTGATCGTGCCGGCGACGACTTCGGATGCGAAAGCAAAGGTTTCCGATAAAGTCGGGTGCGGGTGAATCGTTAATGCGACGTCTTCGGCGTCAGCTCCCATTTCCAACGCCAATACGGCTTCGGCAATCAAATCGCCGGCATGCGGGCCGACGATGCCGGCACCGAGGATTCGGCCGGTTTCCTTGTCGCAAATGACTTTGGTCATGCCTTCGCTACGGCCCATGCTCAACGAGCGTCCGCTCGCGGCCCATGGGAATACGCCTTTGTCGATCTCTATGCCTTGTTCCTTCGCTTGGTTTTCGGTCAGTCCCATCCATGCGATTTCAGGGTCGGTATAGGCAACCGACGGAATCGTCAGTGCATCGAATGCGGCTTTGTGACCGGCGATGACTTCCGCGGCAATTTTACCCTCATAAGCGGCTTTATGCGCCAACATAGGATTACCGACGATGTCGCCGATCGCAAAGATGTGCGGGATATTTGTGCGCTGTTGTTTGTCGACTTCGATAAAGCCTTGTTCGGTGACTTGAATTCCGGCATTCTCGGCGCCGATTTTTTTGCCATTGGGTCGACGGCCCACGGCAACCAGCACGGCATCGAAAATCTCGGATTCGGGGGCTTTATCGCCTTCGAACGAGACCTTAAGGCCTTCTTCGAGGGCTTCGATTGCGGTCACGCGGGTTTCTGTCCAGATGGCTTCATATTGCTTTTTAATGCGGTTGTGTAACGGCCGAACCAGGTCTTTGTCGCAGCCGGGAATGATCTGATCCATTAATTCGACCACGCTGATTTTTGAGCCCAGGGCATGATAGACCGTTGCCATTTCCAGGCCGATGATGCCGCCGCCGACAATCAACAGTTTTTTCGGAATTTCGCGTAATTGGAGCGCTCCGGTCGAATCCCACAGACGCGGGTCGTCGTTCGGGAAAACCGGGATTTTCGTCGGCTCGGACCCGGCTGCGATAATGGCTTGATCGAAGCTAATCAATTGGGTGCCGTTTTCATTATCGACTTGCAATTGATTTTCCGATACGAACGAGCCGTTTCCTTGTATGCGCGTGATTTTTCGTTGTTTAACCAGGCCGTCCAAACCGTTATTCAGGCCTTTCGTAACGCTATCTTTCCAGCTCCTGATTTTATCCAGGTCGAATTTCGGTGCGCCGAAATCGACGCCATGGCCGGAAAACTCCTGTGCTTCATGAACGATTTGGGCCATGTGTAGCAGTGCTTTGGAAGGAATGCAGCCGACATTTAGGCATACGCCGCCCAATACCGGGTAGCGTTCGACGATGACGACTTGTTTGCCCAGGTCGGCCGCACGGAATGCGGCTGTATAACCGCCTGGGCCACCGCCGAGGACCAGGACTTCGGCATGGAGATTGGATTCGTTTGCAGCAGCATTTGCAGTCATGAGTATTCCTTATCAAGTATGCGTTTTGACGCCGAGCATCTTTTCGTCAATCGGTGTGTATCCGGCAAACGGTGCTCGACGTTTGAGTCTAGGCGCTTTTTTATAGTATCAACCGTCTGATATCGGTCAAAAAATCTGTTAATTTGACCATAAAACGAGCCGCTTCGGCACCATCGATGACTCGATGGTCATAGGTCATGTCCAGCGGTAGCATCAAACGCGGTTGGAATTCCTTACCGTCCCATACCGGCTGCATTTTGGCGCGCGTGACACCGAGTATCGCGACTTCCGGCGCGTTAACAATAGGTGTGAATGCGGTGCCGCCAATGCCTCCGAGACTGGAGATCGTCATTGAGCCGCCTTGCATTTCGTTCGGCATCAGTTTACCGGCACGAGCTTTTTCGCTCAATGTTGCCAGTTCAGCCGATAATTCATAAATGCTTTTTCGGTCGACGTCGCGCAGTACCGGGACGACAAGGCCGTTAGGCGTGTCGACGGCGATGCCTATGTGACAATATTTTTTCAGGATCAGGCTTGCGCCGTCCGGCGATAACGAGGCATTAAAATTCGGAAACTGTTTTAGCGCGTTTGCCAATGCCTTGATGATGAAGATCAAGCCGGTGACCTTAGCGTTTTGACTGTTTTCGGCATTGATTTGTTTGCGAAAGGCTTCCAATTCTGTGATATCGGCTTCGTCATGATGGGTCACCAATGGTAGGTTCAGCCAAACTCGGGTCATGTTTTGTCCGGTCAGGCGTTTGATTTTACTCAATGGCAAGACTTCAGTTTCGCCGAACTGCGAGAAATCCACGGCAGGTATCGGCGGTATGCCGGCTCCGGAAGATTTGATGCCTTCGCTGAGCGTTTGCTTGACATAGGCTTTGACGTCTTCTTTTAAAATGCGTCCTTTTCGGCCGCTGCCTTGTTTGATAAGACTCAGGTCGACGCCAAGTTCACGAGCGAATAAGCGAGTGGCCGGAGTTGCATGCGGAAGGTGTTGGCCGCTGGGTTCGTTATCGATCGGAGCGGCCGGAGCCGGAGCAGGGGATGCGGCTGCTGCCGGAGTGGCGCTTGTAACAGGCTTTGCTTCGGGAGCTGTGTCTTGCTCAGCCTCTTCCTCGGCTACCGATTCCGGTTCTGGTGCCGCTTCGTTTGCAGACGACTCGCTGATTTCGACGGTCGCGATGGTTACCCCTTGGGACACTTTGTCGCCGACTTTGATTTTTAGCTCTCGAACCGTGCCGGCGGTCGTTGACGGCATATCCATCGTGGCTTTGTCGCTTTCCAAGACGACTAAGGTCTGTTCGGTGACTATCGTATCGCCGGGTTGAACAAGAATTTCGACCACGTCGACTTCGCTGGAGCCGCCGAGGTCGGGTACTTTAATCTCAATCAATTCACTCATGTGCCAATTCCTTTAATTAAAGCCGCCACGGGGCAACAGTTTCCGGGTTAATGCCGTATTTGGCAATGGCCGTTTCGACTTTTGCGAGTTCGAATTCGCCGATATCCGCAAGGCTTTTCAGTGCCGCGACAGCGATATGATAACGGTTGACTTCGAAGAATCGGCGCAAGGCTTCGCGAGTATCCGAACGACCGAAACCGTCGGTACCTAAGACAGTATAAGGCGCCGATAAGTAAGGACGAATTTGTTCGGCATACAGGCGAACATAGTCGGTTGCGGCAATGATAGGCCCTTTGGCATTTTCAAGGCATTCGGTGACATGAGGCTTTTTAGGAGTTTCGGTCGGATGCAGCCGATTCCATCGTTCGCAACTGTGTCCGTCGCGGGCCAATTCGGTAAAGCTTGTGCAGCTCCAGAGATCGGCTGTTACGTTCCAGTCGTTTTGCAAAAGTTCGGCTGCGGCGATGGCTTCGCGGAAAATCGTGCCGGAACCCAGCAATTGCACGCGCGTTTTAGCGCGGCCGTCGCCTTTCTTGAACGAGTACATGCCTTTAAGGATCGACTGCTCGATACCTTTCGGCATTGCCGGGTGCTCGTAATTCTCGTTCATTACGGTGATGTAATAGAAAATGTCTTCTTGATCGACATACATCCGACGCAAACCGTCTTGAATGATCACCGCGATTTCGTAAGAAAAGGTCGGGTCGTAGGAAATGCAGTTCGGGACGGTTCCTGCAAAAATATGACTGTGTCCGTCTTCGTGCTGTAAGCCCTCGCCGTTGAGCGTCGTTCTTCCGGCCGTTCCGCCGAGCAAGAAGCCACGCGTGCGTTGGTCGGCTGCCGCCCAAATCAGGTCGGCGACGCGTTGGAAGCCGAACATCGAGTAGAAGATGAAAAACGGAATCATCGGCACGTTATGGGTCGAATAGGATGTGCCGGCCGCGATCCAGTCGCACATGCCGCCCGCTTCGTTGATGCCTTCCTGCAAGACTTGGCCGTTTTTGTCTTCTTTGTAAAACATTAATTGGTCCGCATCCTGAGGGGTATAGAGCTGTCCGACTTGCGACCAGATACCCAATTGGCGGAACATGCCTTCCATGCCGAAAGTGCGGGACTCGTCCGGCACGATCGGTACGATGCGTTTACCGATGTTTTTGTCCTTGACTAAAATATTCAGCATTTTGACGAAAGCCATGGTCGTCGAAATTTCGCGTCCTTCGCCGGTAGCTTCCAACAGCGATTTAAAGTCGGATAGAACGGGGACATTCAAGGCATAGGATTTGGCTCTTCTGTTCGGTAGGTAACCGCCCAATTCGGTGCGGCGTTCTTTCATGTAGGTCAGTTCTTTAGAGTCTTCGGGGAACTTCAGGTAAGGTAGGTCGTGTAGCTGTTCATTGGTTACCGGCAGTTCGTAACGGTCTCTGAATCGCGTCAGGGAAGTGACGCTCATTTTCTTTTGTTGATGCGAGATATTTTGGCCTTCGCCCGACTCGCCCATCGAATAGCCTTTGATCGTTTTGGCCAGTACCACGGTCGGTTGCCCTTTGTGGTTGACTGCGGCATGGAAGGCTGCATAAATTTTTGCAGGATCGTGGCCGCCTCTATTGAGTAACCAAATGTCCAAATCGGACAAATCGGCAACCATCGCTTTCAATTCCGGCGTGTTGAAGAAATGCTCGCGAACATAAGCGCCGTCTTTGGCTTTAAACGTTTGATAATCGCCGTCCACGCATTCCATCATACGTTTGACGAGTAGACCTTGATGGTCGCGGGCCAGCAGTTTGTCCCAATGGCGGCCCCAAACCAGTTTAATGACATTCCAGCCTGCGCCTCGGAAGGTGCCTTCCAGTTCTTGAATGATTTTGCCGTTTCCGCGAACCGGTCCGTCCAGTCGCTGCAGGTTACAATTGACTACAAAAATAAGATTGTCCAATTTTTCGCGGCCGGCCATGCCGATTTCACCGAGTGATTCAGGTTCGTCGGTTTCGCCGTCGCCAAGGAAACACCACACTTTGCGATTGGAGGTGTCTGCTAGGCTTCGGCTTTGCAAATAGCGCATGAAACGGGCTTGGTAGATCGCCATAATGGGGCCTAGGCCCATCGATACGGTCGGGAATTGCCAAAAGTCAGGCATTAGCCATGGGTGTGGATAAGAAGACAGACCGTTGCCGTCGACTTCTTGGCGGAAATTGTCCATCTGTTCTTCGGTCAGTCGGCCCAGTAAAAAAGCTCGGGCATAATCGCCGGGTGCCGAATGGCCTTGCACGAACAGTAGGTCGCCGTCGTGTTGCTCGGACGGCGCGCGCCAGAAATGATTTTGACCGACATCGTAGAGGGTAGCTGCCGATGCGAAACTGGCGATATGGCCGCCGACATTGGTGTTTTTGTTGGCACGAAGCACCATCATCATTGCGTTCCAACGGACATAGGACCGTATTCTTTGCTCGATAGTGGTGTTGCCTGGAAATTGAATTTGCTGATCGACGGGTATCGTATTGATGTAGGCGGTGGTCGCGCTAAACGGTATATTAGAGCCCGATTGTCTGGCGACGGCGACCAGTTTCTCAATCAGATACTGAACGCGGGTTTCGCCCTCGATTTCCATCACTGCTTTCAGTGCATCGATCCATTCCTGGGTCTCGATAGGATCGATATCTTCCTGTTCGACAACCGCAGGGCTTTTATTGTTTTTCATTTATAACTCCACTAATCAGGTAGGTTTGTCTGCCTGAAAATCGCTGTTAGTTTGTTGGTCATTTGTCGTTAGTAACGATTAGAACGCGAATTTTATAACGGTCAAGGGCCGCTTGTCTTGTTATTCGCATGTTTGTCTAAGTTGTTATGAATCGACCGGTGATGTTTTTGGTAGTTATTATACCGATTGCTAACCAAATTTCGGTGACGGCGTGCCTTCATAATTTTATCGTAGGGTGCGCACCGCGCATGATTTTGGTTCGTTTCGTTGGATTCGATGCAATGAAAAGCTGCGCGATGCACACC
Organism: Methylotuvimicrobium buryatense; assembly: GCF_005931095.1. Taxonomy (GTDB): domain Bacteria; phylum Pseudomonadota; class Gammaproteobacteria; order Methylococcales; family Methylomonadaceae; genus Methylotuvimicrobium; species Methylotuvimicrobium buryatense. Next base: position 1,327,421 of record NZ_CP035467.1, read on the forward strand.
TTCTTGGGCGGTAAATGTCAACGTAGTTGTCGCATAATTTAAAAAGAACGGTAGTGTCGGTATTTTTCACCGCATTATCGGTCTGTTTCTCAGGGTTTAAACAAACTTTCGCCTGCCAATCCCCGTTTCGGGTGCTACGACACCGACGTTCCAGTATTTTGCGCCTTAGCGCCGTAGGATGGGTAGCAGCGAAGCGTAAACCCATCGCTTTATTTGAGCGAAGGGACGGTAATGGTAACGCAGCCATTAAGTAAGCCCGCGATTTATTACAATTTGGCAGGGCGGGGTTTGCAACCCTGTCCCGCAGAGAAAAGGGGTTAGGGGAGATTATTTAAATAAATCCCCCTCAATCCCCCCCTTTTCAAAGGGGGATGCAAAGTTCCAACTTGTTTTAAATGCAGAAGTCTGAATAGCTACTTCCATGATGGGTTTCGCTCCGCTCTACCCGTCCTACATTAACGTGCGCTGATTGAAACGACATCGCGTAGCGTGTGACCTTTATATAGCTGACGCGGTCGACCGATTTTTTGTTCTTCGTCGGAAATCATTTCATCCCAGTGAGCAATCCAGCCTATTGAGCGGGCCATCGCGAAAATCGCAGTAAACATTACGGTTGGGATGCCCAGTGCGCGCATTACGATACCGGAATAAAAATCGACATTCGGATAAAGTTTTTTCTCGATGAAGTAATCGTCTTCTAGGGCGATGCGTTCCAATTCAAGCGCCAGTTTGAATAACGGGTCATCATGGAGTCCTAGTTCGGTTAGTACTTCATGGCAGGTTTCTCGCATTAGTTTGGCTCGCGGGTCGTAGTTTTTATAAACACGATGTCCGAAACCCATTAATCTAAACGGATCGTTTTTATCCTTGGCTTTGTTGATGAACTCGCCGATTTTTGAGACATCGCCGATTTCGAGCAGCATTCTGAGTACCGCTTCGTTAGCGCCTCCGTGAGCGGCGCCCCAAAGGCAAGCAATGCCGGAGGTGATACAAGCATAAGGGTTGGCGCCGGAAGAGCCGGCCAGTCTGACCGTGGAGGTTGATGCATTTTGTTCATGATCGGCATGCAGAATCAAAATTCTGTCCATTGCTCTGACTAAAACCGGGTTTTGTACATAGTCTTCGCAAGGTGTCGCATGCATCATATACATGAAATTTTCGACATAACCCAATTTGTTTTGCGGGTACATGAATGGCATGCCGATGCTATATTTGTGGCTCATTGCAACGATTGTCGGCATCTTGGCAATCAGGCGGATAGCAGATAAATTTCGGTCTATCGGACACCGGATGTCGAGTTCATGATGGTAAAAAGCGGATAGGGCGCCGACCACGGCAACCAAGGTTGCCATGGGGTGGGCGTCGCGGCGGAATCCTTTATAAAAGCCGGTCAGTTGATCGTGAACCATTGTGTGATAAGTGATGTCATTGACAAACTCTTGCATTTGCCGGCCATTCGGCAATTCATCATGCAGTAATAAGTAGCACACCTCCATGAAATCGCATTTTTCAGCCAGTTGTTCAATCGGATAACCTCGATAAAGAAGGATTCCCTTGTCGCCGTCGATGAATGTGATTCTAGAACTACAGCTGGCGGTGGATGTAAAGCCCGGGTCGTATGTAAATGCGCCGGTATCACGGTAGAGCGTTCGGATATCGATCACATCGGGACCGATAGTCCCTTGAAGGACAGGTAGTTCGCATGAAATCCGATCGTCCTCATTCCGTATCGTTACTTGGTTGTGGTTAGTCATGGTATTACCCTTCTGTTAAGTATTCGTGATATCCCGGCCTGTTAAATTTATACCCAATAACGCGCGGGCGTTCTGTTATCAATAACTTTAATGCAACGGCACAAGCGTAAGGCTTTACGTATTTTTTTCAATGTCGGAATTCAAAGTACTGATTGCATAAGCTGTGTAATCAGTTTCAGTATTTCAGCGAGCTGCATACAAGCGACATGCTAAAAAATAAATAGGCGCTGACAGAGCGTTATTTCTTTACGGCATTCATAATTGCGGTTTTAGCTAATTCGGTAATTCTGAGCCAGTCCTTGGCGGCGACAGCATCATCCGGGGCTAACCAGGAGCCGCCAACACACGCAACATTCGGTAAGTTTAGATAATCGTTATAGTTACTGGCGGATATTCCTCCGGTCGGACAAAATGTAGCTGAAGGAATGGGACCGGCAATACCTTTCAGCATATTGACGCCGCCGGCTGCAGCGGCAGGAAAAAACTTAAAGTGATCCAGGCCGTATTCCATGCCTAACATCAGTTCGGAGATCGTTGATATTCCTGGGATGAGCGCGATATTGCTATTTGTCGCAGCTTTCAGTAATGTCGGTGTCAGGCCAGGGCTGATCGCAAATACGGCACCGGCTTTTTCGGCAGCCTGCAATTGCTCCGGAGAGGTTACTGTGCCTACGCCAACAATGGCATCCTTGACTTGTTCACTGATAAGCTTAATGGCATCGAGCGCAACCGGTGTGCGTAACGTGATCTCGAGGACTTTGATGCCGCCCTCGGTCAATGCTTGCGCCAAAGGCACGGCGTCCTCGAGATTTTTGATGACCATGACAGGCATGACAGGGCCGGCGTTCAGCACCGAGGAGGGTTGAAGTTTCCAATTGTTTTGTGTCATTTTAAGTGGTTTTCCGTTAGCTATGATTTTGCGCTTTGCTTTTTCCGTTCAAGTGGCCTGGCCGTTAGTCGTTGATGAAGACGTTGGTTGCCCCGGTTTCCGCGGAGGAGGCGTTTAGGCGAAAGCCTGCGAACAATTCGCGGCCCATGCCGTGATGATGATCTTTGGCATGATTTGCGGCCGGGCGGCGGGCATTGAATTCGGTATTATCGATCAATACATTGATTTCGCCGGTTTGTGCATTTAGACGAATCATATCACCATTGCGTACTTTTGCCAGTGGTCCGCCATCCGCGCATTCCGGGCACATATGAATCGCCGAGGGGACTTTGCCTGATGCGCCGGACATGCGCCCATCTGTTACCAGCGCAACTTTGAACCCTTTGTCTTGTAATAAACCCAGTGGCGGGGTTAGTTTATGCAGTTCCGGCATGCCGTTGGATTTCGGTCCTTGGAATCGTATGACCGCAATAAAATCCTTTTCCAGCTCGCCGCGCTTGAAGGCTGCCATTAAATCATCTTGATCATCGAAGACAACGGCCGGCGCTTCTACGATTTGATGTTCTTCTTTAACGGCGGAAACTTTCGATATGCCGCGTCCCAAATTGCCGTGCATGACATGTAAGCCACCGCTCTTGGCAAAAGGTTTTTCGACAGTACACAATACTTCGGGGTCAAGTGAGGTAGCCGGGCAAGGTTCCCAAGTCAATTGGCCGTCGATGAGTTTGGGTTCCTGCGTGTAGTTTTGCATACCCTGTTTGTCGGCGACAGTGATGATGTCTTCGTGCAGCAAGCCATTACGTAATAACTCACCGATCAACACACCCATACCGCCGGCGGCCTGGAAATGATTCACGTCGGCGGGGCCGTTCGGATAGATTTTGGCGATTAACGGCACAACTTTCGATAGATTATCGAAATCATCCCAATTGATCACGATGCCTGCTGTGCGTGCGATTGCTACTAAATGCATCGTGTGGTTCGTAGAGCCGCCGGTTGCGAGAAGACCGACGATGGCATTGACGATGGCTTTTTCGTCGATGACATGGCCTATAGGGCGGAAATCGTTGCCCAGTGCCGTGAATTTCAGTACCTGCTTAGTAGCCGCTTTAGTCAGTTCGTCGCGTAGCGGCGTATAGGGATTAATGAACGAACTTCCGGGCAGATGAAGTCCCATGATTTCAACCATCATTTGGTTGCTGTTCGCGGTACCGTAAAAAGTACAAGTGCCGGGGCCGTGGTAGGCTTTCGATTCGGATTCAAGCAGTTCCTTGCGCCCGATTTTGCCTTCGGCATATTGTTGGCGAGTGCGCGCTTTTTCTTTGTTGGTAATACCGCTGGTCATCGGGCCGGCCGGCACGAATACGGCAGGCAAATGACCGAAGCTCAATGCACCCATTAATAAGCCGGGTACGATTTTATCGCAAACTCCCAAATATAGAGCGGCATCGAACATGTCGTGGCTCAAGCTGATCGCGGTCGACATCGCTATCACGTCGCGGCTGAACAGGGATAGTTCCATGCCGGGTTGTCCTTGCGTGACACCGTCGCACATTGCCGGAACGCCGCCGGCGAATTGGGCGATGCCGCCGGCTTCTTTCGCCGCGGCCTTGATTAAATTGGGGAAATCTTTATAGGGCTCGTGAGCCGAGAGCATGTCGTTATAAGCGGAAACAATTGCGACATTGGCTTTTTGGTCTCCCGCTAGGTCTGCTTTTTCCGAAGCAGCGCAAGCGGCGAAGCCATGCGCAAGATTGCCGCAGCCGAGCGCCGAGCGATGAGGGCCTTTTTTAACCGCCGAATCGATTCTAGCCAAGTATAGGGCGCGGCTTTCACGGCTGCGTTCAATAATTTCTTCGGTAACTGAATTAAGAATGGGGTGCATGAAGTCTTCCTTCTAGTGGATGTCGCGTATTTATCGCAAATAACCTGAACGATAAATTAAAGAGCCTTTCTCGCTACGCTCGAGAGGTGGTTGCCGTTAAGTTATCTGGTTTTGGAGGGGGCGTCGGCTCGGCAGGCGTCGATGAATGAGCCGGATAAGACGAAGCTGCGTTGTTTTAAAGTTTTTTGCGATTGCATAGGCGATAAGGTAAAAGTGTTATTTAGCGGAAGACGATTGAGCGATTTGGCTATTGTTCAATCACCTTAAGCAAATATTAGGCCGTTAGGTCATTTGTTTATAAATATTTGTTATATATGTATTATTATTTCGCATTCGCTAGTATTCGAGTCATTGGAAGGGCGAATTTAAGCAGCAATTATACATCTAAACCGGTTCTTGCACCAAAATAGCCAAAAATCGCAGCAATTACCAGTTTGTGCATTTACCGGCGGATTTCAGCAATTCCCAGTTTGAGCAGTTTCGCCGATTTTAGGGTGTGGGGTATGCCTGTCGAGGAACCCTGTGAACCCATCCATGGGGCACTGCCATTAAGTTAAGGATTTTTCCGTTCGCCCTGAGTCTGTCGAAGGGTGAATGGAAAAATCCTGGGTCGATAAGTTAAGCCGTCCATGGTTCGACAGGCTCACCACGAACGGCTTAACTTAATGGCAGTGATCCATGGGGGGGCAGATCGAACGCCAAGGATGGCGTGAATGCAGATTTTGCATGGAGCAAAAATCTGCCCTGCTGCCGATATCCTCGCCAAGCACGCTTCTCGCCCTTGTTGATTTCCAAATTGGGAATTGCTGCAAAAAATCGTCCAATCGTGCGTGCCTGAGGAGCGGGCGTTGCTAAACGGTAGACGGGGGAGGGTGAATTGAGTTTGCGTGAATGACAGATTTTAAACTTTATCGATGTCGGGTACAATTGCCGGCCTTTGTTGATCCGGTATCGGAAATGGCGCTTAGAGGAAATCATAAATGACTGTTTTAGTTGGAATCATTATGGGGTCGACTTCCGATTGGGAGACGATGCGGTTTGCGGCCGAAAAGCTTGAGCAATTCGGCATTGCTCATGAAGTTGAAGTCGTTTCCGCGCATCGAACGCCGGATAAATTATTTGCTTATGCCGATGCGGCGGAAAGCAGAGGTTTGGAGGTGATCATCGCCGGTGCCGGCGGCGCTGCGCATTTACCGGGTATGGTCGCGGCAAAAACGGCGGTTCCGGTATTGGGCGTGCCGATCCAATCCAAAGCGCTCAACGGCATGGATTCTTTATTGTCGATTGTGCAAATGCCGGCCGGTATTCCGGTCGGAACACTAGCTATCGGTAAGGCGGGAGCGATTAATGCGGCTTTGCTAGCAGCGGCAATAGTCGGTAATAAATATCCGGAATACCGGGAAGTTTTACAGCTATTTAGACAGCAACAGACTGATACTGTATTGGCGAATGCCGATCCGAGGAGTGTTAAATAATGATGATTGGTATCTTGGGCGGCGGGCAATTGGCAAGAATGTTGGCATTGGCAGGGAAACCCTTAGGCTTGCAGTTCATGTTCTTTGATCCGGCGGACGAGGCTTGTGCGAGCGAATTAGGCGAGCATTTGCAAGGTGACTATACGGATCGTGCTCTGTTGGCGCAAATGGCCGAACGTTGCGATGTGGTCACTTACGAATTCGAAAACGTTCCGGTCGAAATTATCGATTTTATCGCTGAAAAAACGCCTGTTTATCCATCGGCTAAGGCTTTGGCGGTAGGCCAGGACCGCTTGACCGAAAAGAATTTTTTTCGAGAGCTTGGTATTCCGACCGCGCCTTATTATGCTGTCGATAGTTTCGAACGCCTGCAGGAAGTTATGCCGGAAATTGGTTGGCCGGCGATTTTGAAAACCCGAAGACTTGGCTATGACGGGAAAGGCCAAGCCATTTCCCGTTCCGCGGCCGATTTACAGGAAGCTTGGCGGGAACTGGAGGGTTCGCCGGTCATTGTCGAAGGTTTCGTGCCGTTTCGCCGTGAGGTTTCTATCATAGCAGCGCGCAATATTTCAGGAGCTATCGTTTATTATCCATTATCGGAAAATCAGCATCGAGGAGGTATTCTTCGCTTGGCCAAGAGTAGCGATAACGATCCGTTGCAGTCGCAAGCGGAATCGATGATTGCAAGGTTGCTGGAGGCATTGGATTATGTTGGCGTACTTGCGTTAGAGTTGTTCGATCTCGACGGGCATCTAGTCGCTAATGAGTTTGCTCCGCGCGTGCACAACTCGGGTCATTGGACGATTGAAGGCTCCGAAACCAGCCAATTTGAAAACCATTTGCGCGCGATACTCGATCAGCCTTTGGGCAACACCAAGACACGGGGTTTTGCCGCGATGCAAAATTTTATCGGCGGCGTGCCGAACCTGAAAGAAGTGTTGGCTCTGTCCGAAGTTCATATGCATTTGTATAACAAGACGCCAAGAAAAGGCCGTAAAGTCGCTCATGCCACAGTCAGATCGGATACTCCGGAGGCTTTATCCGGGCGGATAGCTGCGTTGGCAAAGCTGGCCGAGCAGACCGACGATTCTTGAAAGCAGGCTTCCGGTATCCGTTTCTGGACCCCGTCCTTATTTATAGGATAGACTGACCGGATTATTTTTTCAGATCTTGATTATGACTTACTGTATCGCCGCTTCACTCAATGAAGGTCTCGTTTTAGTGTCCGATTCAAGGACCAATGCCGGGATCGATAATGTCAGCACTTATGGGAAAATGCACGCGTTCGAGACGAATGCCGATCGCAAAATCGTTCTGTTGAGTGCGGGCAATTTGGCAACGACGCAAGCCGTTTTAGAGCAGTTGAAGCGCGATAAGCTCAAGGATGCGAAGATTAATATCAATTCGGTTGACTATTTGTCGGATGCGGCTAATTACCTCGGACAGGTCAGTCTCGAGAAACAAAAGCAGCATCTCGATACCGAAGGGCAATCGGCGTTCAATCCGTCCGCCACGTTTATTATTGCGGGTCAAATCGGCAATGAGCCGCCGGGAGCTTATATGGTCTATGCCGAAGGCAATAGCATTACGACTTCTCCGCATACACCGTTCCTGCAAATCGGCGAAATTAAATACGGTAAGCCGGTGTTGGATCGTTTTTTGAAGCTCGATACCCCATTGGACGAAGCCGCGCGCTGCTGCTTGGTTTCGATGGATTCGACGATACGCAGTAATGCTAGCGTCGGACCGCCGGTCGAAATGTTGATTTATCGTAAGGATAGTTTCCGTCTGGATGAGTATTATTGTTTCGAGGCCGAAAACCCTTATATGGTTAATCTAAGAAAAAGTTGGGAAAGTACGTTGCGTGAGGCCTTCGCGAAGTTGCCGCCGTTAATGTCGCAGTACGCTAAGCCATTGGAGCCCGATCTTTGAGTCGTAATTATTCCCCTTTATCGTTCCCATGCTCCAGCGGTCGCCATTATTCATAAGTGGTAAATACCGTCTTGCCATATTAGCGAATGTGACCTCGATACCCTTTATTGTTACTTAACGTACCCGGCTTCGAAGTCGCGACGAAGGCGTCGCTCCCACAGAGAGCGGCGGATGCTATGTGGGAGCAATCTTTCTGCGGGACGGGGTATTTTACCCGTCCCTAACCTTTCGGTTTGCCTCAAATGTCTCGGCTTCCTTTGACCTCGGACGAAACGCTCAGAGCCAGGTTGTGCCAACCGTCCTCTCAAGGGAGTTTATCGCCACCGCCTTCCTAAGGGTCTTGCTACCGCCGCTTCCCACCAGTTTAATTCGCGTACGATCGGATTTTGACAGTTTTCATAACCGCTGTATTCGATGCCTTTAAATATCTCTTTTTGTAGCCAAGCATAGGCTTCCGGCGATTCGCTTTTCAATCGCTGCGGAATCAAAATATACTGACTAAGCAGTTCTGCCAGTTTTTCATTGATTTTGCCGTTATAACGACCGTCATTGACTTCCCAAAGAAATTCAAAGGCGTCGAACCAGCGGGATGGCCATAACGCCAAATCAGCATCCTTGATCATATGCATATAGACGATATCGGTTGAAAGTTTGCGATACCAAAAGAAAAAATATAGCGACTCATGCCCATTCCAAAAATGAAAGTTGTCGATCACATGGGCTAGTTCATGCACGATCAACGGGATTCTGAAATCGACCAGATATTTCAACCCGATATCTTTATAAAAATGACCCTCTTTGGCTTTATCGAAATTCTTGATCGTAAAAACAATGCGATTGCTGCCGCTGTATACCTGGGCGACGACTTGGTTTAAAAAGCCGACGCCGGGAATGATGGTCATGGGGTGTGTGTCGTCGGCCCAAACTTGGCTTTCGGTGTCGCCCGGCAATGCATCAAGGATCAATCGCTGCGTTTTTTCCGGGATTTTAGCGCTTACGAATACCTTATCGAGATCCCTGATTGGCTTGGCTTTGACGATGAAGTCGCGCATGAACGGCGGAATCTTTCTTAGGCCTTTTTCAAATGCATATAAATGATCGGTTTCAAAACGCGGCAGGCGGTAGTGGTTGCTATGCTTGATCGCGGTTTTGGTGTCGTAAAACAGTGCTAAAACGCGAAGCGCGTTTTCTCTGTCGTCCCAATAACCTTCGAGAATACATAACTCGTCTTGGTTTTGATTACGGCAATGTTTCTTGATTTGCTTTAGGTCGTCGAGGTGATCGGGGTGGGTGTGGCGGGTTAGGAAAGCGACTGCCGCTTGCCGGAGTCCTGGATTATCGTTTTCGTAATGATGAATGATTTCATTAAGTCGCTCGATCGGCAAATAGCCGGATTCGCTTGTGGTGCATAATAATTCGGAGTCTTGGGAAAGCGTGAAGAAGCGGTTTTTGAAAAGGCCGCTAAACGTTGGCTCTTGCGCCGATGCTTGTAGGTGCATGGCGGTCAGCAGAATGAGCCCCATAATTCTTAAATTCGGCAGTTTAATCATGAAGCACATGAGGTCTTTCAATCGCTTGTCCTAAAATTTTGAATCCAAGAGACTTAGGGTTTCGTGACAAATAAATTCCTGAAATCATGAGCTTTCTAGCGGGTTCGGTAACTCGCTTGACAGGGCGCCTTCACAGCGTCCTTTGATGATCACCCCGGTGCCGAATTTTGATCTGCGATGGGTATATTTATAACCAAATCCTTATGTTTCAGGGTTCGTAATAGCAAAGCTTTGATAAAATCATGGAGAGGTTTGTTCCTTAACCTTAATCAAAATATTCACGCGTCGATTCATTTCTCGGCCTTCAGGGGTGTCGTTGTCGGCAATCGGTTGCGTGTCTGCGTAAGTCACTGCGCGCATTCGAGTGCTCTCGAGGCCTTGTGTCGTCAAGTAATGTAAAACACTTGTGGCTCTAGCGGCGCCTAATTCCCAGTTTGACGGAAATTGAACGGTTCTGATCGGACGATTATCGGTATGACCTTCGATGAAAATCAATCCGACAGCCTGTTGTAACAGAGGCACTAGATCGTCGAGTAAATGTTTGCCCGGGTCGGTCAGGTTGGCTTGCGACGACTCGAATAAAATATTGTCTTGGATTTCCAGTTGTGCATAATCCTCCGTTATCTTGATCGCTACCGACTTATCCAAGCCCATTTGTTCGAGTTTTTCCGATAATTTTGATTGCAGTGTTTCCTGTGGCGTTGTTTCCGGAGCGGGTATTAAAAAAGTTTCTTCCGGTTCAATGTCGGGCGTTATTTTGTCACTAACAATCGGTTCCTCCGGTTTTTCAATCGGGGGTTTGGGAGGCCCTATGAATGGTGCGGCGGCAGACGGCTCAGGCTTTGTTTCGATAGTCGGAGGCGGTTCTTCGATGATCCGTTCGGCTTTAGGTAAGGCCGGTTTAGGTTTTTTAATCGGTTGCGGAGTAGCGATCAATGTCTTGGGTTCGGTTTCGATAGAAAAATCGCTGAGCGCTATGAGCGTAATGATAAACATTAGAATCAATACGAATACATCGAGATAACTGATGAGCCAGTTTTGATTTCCCGGCTTATGGCTGTCTTCCATCAATTCTTCAAATGTTTGCGAAGACTGTAGCTTGAAAAATGGGTCTTTATTCATCGATTTTCAGTTCATTGTCATAATGAGCAATAAATGATTTAAGCGTTTCTCTTACAAAAGAAGGGTTGCGATTGTCGGCGATTAAGGTGATGCCCTCCATGACCATGCTCATAATCATGACGCGATGTTCGGTGCGTCTTTCTAGTTTGATTGCGATCGGGGTAAAAACGAGATTGGCTAGTATCAAACCGTAAAATGTCGTGATTAGAGAAACCCCCATGTTGAAGGTAATAGCGCCAATATCCCTCATGTCGATGATTTGCAGCATGTTAATCAAGCCGATCAACGTGCCCAGCATGCCGAAGGCCGGTGCAAAGGCTGCCATGCTGTGGAAAATATTGGCTTCGGCTTTTTCCTTGGCTTTTAGTCTAGCGATCCGCCATTTCAATAGCGATAAAATATCATCGACAGGCGTTTGATCGACAACCAATTGAAAGCCTGTTTTTAGATAAGGGTTATTGATCGTATCGATAATATTTTCAATGGCCATGAAGTTTCGAGTGAACCACATTTTCGAAACATTGATGATTTCATCGGCCTCATGTTGAGGGTTTAGGCTTTCATAAAGAAAAATCAGTTTGACCGATTTTAATCCATTAATGATATCTCTTAAGGGGTAGCTCAACAGTACCGAAGCAATCGTGCCGACAACGACAATAAAGAGTCCGGTCCAATTCATGAATGAATTGAAATCATTGGCTGCATAAAGACCGATAAATAAGCACAGCACTATGCCGCATAAAAAGCCTAGAGCAGTCGAGTAATTTAGTTTCTTTTTAGTATTCTGAAAAGTGTGGTTTAGCAAGTTGCTTTTTTTCATCGGCTTATTCTAGGCAATGCTATGCAAATGGTTTAAAGAAAAAAGGGACTTTGCGAAATGTTGAATTAAACATTCGAAGCTATTTAGCGTTTCTGGTCGGATTGGCTTCAGTATTGATTATAAATCAACGCCCTTCATAAAATAGGTAAGTTATTTACGAACAAGTGCTTATGCTGAATAATTATACCTTTCGCACTTCAAATTTCGGCAGTGCCCGAGGAGGCGCCGGGGTGTTAGGTCGATTTTTGCTCCTCGGCAATTGCTGAGTTACATGGATGTAATGAATGCAGAAAATGCAGGAGCATTTTTCTGCCCTGCATTGCCCTAAATACACGCCATCCGTGGCGTAATGCAAAATCGACATTCACGCCATCCATGGCGCTCGCAAAGCAGCAATTCCCAGTTTGAGCAGTTTCGCCGATTTTAGGGTGTGGGGTATGCCTGTCGAGGAACGCCGTAAACCCATCCATGGGGGCTTGGCGGCAGCTCGAGCGCCAAGGATGGCGTGAATGCAGATTTTGCAGGAGCAAAAATCTGCAAGCGCCAAGGATGGCGTGAATGCAGATTTTGCAGGAGCAAAAATCTGCCCTGCTGCCGATATCCTCGCCAAGCACGCTTCTCGCCCTTGTTGATTTCCAAATTGGGAATTGCTGCTCGCAAAGGCTTTACCAGCATGGAGCTGGCATAGAGCCTACATGGACGTATTCACGGCGTCCTTTGGCGGACACCCCGGCGCCGAGTTTTGATCTACGACGGGTATACAAACACTCGTTCATTAAGTTATGAAATTTTGGCAGCGCTTGGTTAGGAAATATTCCTTTAGATTAGGTGAGGTGGATTATCCAAGCAATCAGTAAAGACAATTGTCATATGAATTGAAATATAATATCGATTTTGGCACACTAGAGTAAAAAGAAATCGGAGATTTTTTTTACATGTCTATCGAACGAGCCAAGGTAAAATCAGGGTTTCGATCCTATTGATTTTATATTGCTTTTAACGTAAGTATTCAGCCCCTCAATTTCTCTTTTTCAAAGTGGGGAGAAAGTTCCTGCTTGTTTTAAATGCAGGGGACTGAACAATTACCTTTTAACGAATTATTAATATGATAAAAGTTTTGCTTGTTGATGATCATGAAATTGTTCGTTCCGGAGTTGAAGCGCTTTTAAATAAAGCCGGTGATATTCAGGTTGTGGCGGTGGCAAAAACCGGTGAAGAGAGCGTCGAGGCGGTAACAACACTGCATCCCGATGTGGTGGTCATGGATATTAGCATGCCCGGTATTGGCGGCGTTGAAGCTTGTCGGCGAATTCTGCAGGATAATCCGGACATGAAGATTATTGTGCTCTCTGTTTGTAATGATGGACCGATACCGTTGCAGCTTTTGAAAATGGGGGTGTTAGGCTTTATTTCCAAAAGTTCGCCGGTCGATGAAATGGTCGCCGCGATTCGAAAAATTATGGCCGGGCAGCGTTATTTGTGCGCGGAGGTAGCCAACAATTTAGCATTCATGAAGTTGCCCGGTAATGATTCTCCTTTCTCAAAGCTCTCCCAAAGGGAGTCGGAAGTAGTCTCATTAATCTTGCAAGGCAAAACGATAAAAGAAATGTCGGGTATGCTGACGCTTAGCGATAAAACGATTAACACTTATCGCTATCGGCTTTACGATAAATTAAAAGTGAAGAACGATGTCGAATTAACGCGGCTCGCCATCAAATTCGATTATATCGATTCCGCATCGATTTGAGCGATACGGAATCATGGGCTAGAGAAAGGTTGGTAATTATTCAGCCTAAGTTATGTATGAGAAGGTGTCAGGCATTGATTTATAAGGCTGTCTGCAACAGGACGTTGCAGTCAGAGCTTACAGGGATGTATTCACGCGTCTTTAGAAATCAATGCCTGACACCAACCTACCGCATGCGCTGAATAGTTACAAAGGTTGTTTATAAAATTTCCCTGGCTTTAGCAAAAGCATTTCTGAAATCTAGAAATAATGGTTTATCAGTTGTCAGCATTGATGCGAGCAGTAGATGTTGTAGTTGATATTTGACGTTACCTACGGCTAACGCGCCGATACCGACCGCGTTTGGCGCATGTGCTATGGGTTGGCCGAAATCGTTTAATTTTATGCCTTCGATACCGGCCGGAGGGACTGCATTGACATCGCCGGCCACTTTAAGTGCTTTGGCATGGCTCAGTACTTTGCCGTTGATGACTTGTATTCCGGCTTTCGCGGTACAGAAAATGATATCGGCATCGGCGATCAGTTCGGCTTTTTGTTCGTCAGACGAAGCGCTGGCACCTTTTAGATTAGATTTGAAGCGTCTATTATATTCTTTGGCCAAATCGTTGGCGGTTTCGGCTGAAAGATGATCTATCAAAATTGTTTCGGCACCTTCCAGCGAAGCGATGACGCCTGTGGCTATGCCGACCGGACCGGTGCCGCCGAACACCAGTGCTTTGGCGTTTTTCAAGTCAAGGTTATGCTTGGTTTTCAGTTCTTTTTCGACGCAGCCGACTAATGCTGCAGCGGTTGTGAATGCGCCGCTGGGATCGGCGAATACCGAGATTTCAAACGGCGGCACCATCGCTTGTTCCGCGGCGTTCAGCATGTCTATCGCCAAGCCGATATCCCTTCCTCCGATAAACAAACCGGTGCGTTTCACACCGGCGGGCCCCCTGGAGAAAACGGCATCTTGCGTCAATCCGTGAACGCCGTCCAGTTTGACATTGCTGTAAGGTATTAAAACATCGAATCCCGCGTCCAAAGCCATATTGACATCGAAAGGGCTGTTATTGGGCATCGGGTCCAGCATATGCAGGATACTGCGCTTCTCCATTGAATTTCCTCTTAATTTAAGTCGTTAAGCGTTGGCTTTGATGAAGTCCCGGGCAACTTCGAATGCATGGGTAAAATGCAAGTAGACCGGTTTTTCGGCGTCGATCATGATCTTGAGCAGTTTGTTTTGTGCTTGGTATTTCACATTGCCGATAGCCAGTGCGCCAATGCCGACTGCGCCGCTTTTCGATCCGGGCAGAGGCGCACCGTTATGGAATGCGTCGAGTCCGGCGATTCCTGATGGCGGAACGGCGTTGACATCGGCCGCGACTTTTAATTGCGGCGCCGAAGCGATCAGCTCGGCACTTAAGAGTTCGATGCCGGCAGCACCTGTCGCGAAGACGACATCGGCAGTTTTCATGAATTCGGCTTTGTCCGCATCCGCGCCGGCCATGATTTGGATAGTACCTTCGCCGAATTCATTGCTGCAAAGCTCGGCAATGCGCTCGGCTTTATCGAGTTGGCGTCCGATGATTCTTACGTTTGCGCCGGCCTGAGCGGCGATAACGGCGGCTGCTTGTCCCACCGGTCCGGTACCGCCCAAGGCAAGCACGTTTTTGCCTTCAAGAGTAGTGTTGAAGGTTTTTTGCAATTCGTGTTCGACTGCCGCGACCATGCCGGCTGCCGTCGTAAATGCGCCGCTTGGGTCGGCGAAAACGGAGACTTCAAAAGGCGGGACCATCGAGTTTTTGGCGGTTTTAAGCATGTCGAGCGCTTGTTTGGTATCCCTGCCGCCGATAAAAATTCCGGTTTTTTTCAAGCTTTTAGGACTGCGTGAAAAAATAGCATCTTGCACTAAGCCGCGTACTTCGCTGGGTTCTACATTGATATAGGGTATTGCCGAAACCCAACCCGCATCGAGCGCCATGTTGACGTCGAACGGGCTTAGGTTTTTAGCGGTTGTGAGCATATGTAAAATAAATGGTTTTTCCACGGGTTCCCCCCTCCTTAAAATTTAGCACCTCAGTATAAAAGAAATTAAAGTAATTTAAAAATGCCTAGCGCTTTTTGTGAGTGTTGAATTGCTAGCGAGCATTTAACAGCAATTCCTAGTTTGAGCAGTTTCGCCGATTTTAGGGTGTGGGGTATGCCTGTCGAGGAACGCCGTAAACCCATCCATGGGGGCTTGGCGGCAGCTAAGCGCCAAGGATGGCGTGAATGCAGATTTTGCATGGAGCAAAAATCTGTCCTGCTGCCGACATCCTCGCTAAGCATACCCCACACCCTTTTTGATCTCCAAATTGGGAATTGCTGAGCATTTAAGCTTGGTATATTTTGGATCATTAGGTGATTTGCTGTGATTGGTTTGATAATGGCTGTGTTTCTTAACGTTGCAGCCGGTATAATCGATGCCGATTCGAAGGTTAATTAGATGAGCCAAGATGCAAACAGCAAAAGCCCAACAGCGGCGAAAAGCTTATGATGCCCGGAACGCTCAGCGAGATAAGGATGCGGTGAGCCGGGAGATAATCGATAAATTCCTAGAGCATGCGGCTTACCGGCGGGCCATGACGGTCATGTTTTATTTACATTGTCGCTCCGAAGTTAGGACGCGCGATAGGGTTCGCGAACAGTTGTCGGGCGATAAGCAGGTAGTTGTTCCTTATTGCACCAAGGATGCCGACGGTCAAAACCGATTGGGTCTTTGGAAGCTCGAGGACTTGCAAGAATTGCAGCCTGGGACGTGGGGCATACTCGAGCCGCCGAAAGAACGGTGGGGGGAGCCTGGAAAGGAAATAACGCCCGAAGATTTGGATTTAGTCATGGTTCCTGGTGTTGCTTTCGATAGAAGAGGAGGGCGTTTAGGCAATGGCGCCGGTTATTACGATCGTCTATTGAAAAGTGTCGGAAAAGATACGGTGCTAATCGGGGTTTGTTTCGAAGCTCAGATAATGCCTGAAGTCGTCATGGAGGCGCATGATATTTATATGGATTATGTAATAACAGAAACTGCAATTTATAAGGGTAGGGGTCGATTTTGACGATGCCATGGACGCAATTAAAGGAGCAGCTTGCAGAAACGCCTGCCTTTGTTTACGACCTCGATGCGATTGAAACAACATTGCAGACCTTGAGCAATATTCGCGATCGGTCAGGTTGTAAAGTTTTATATTCAATCAAGTCTTTACCATTTTTACCGATTTTGCATATGATGCAGCCTTATCTTGACGGCTTTTCGGTAAGCTCTTTGTTCGAAGCGAGGTTGGCTTCTGAAGTATTGGCCGGACAAGGCTCGGTGCATTTGACCACGCCCGGTGTACGAGCGGACGAAGTCGAAGAGTTGGCGCGGATTTGCTCGCATGTCAGTTGCAATTCCTATCGTCAGCTGGATTTGTTTACAAAGCATTGGGAACAAGGCGCTTCGGTCGGTTTGCGTTTAAATCCCAAGCTGTCGTTTTTGGACGATCGGCGCTACGATCCATGCCGGCCTTATTCGAAGCTCGGCATCGATTTGGAGGCTTTGGATATGAATGCCTTGAATGGCCGGATTAAGGGATTGCATTTCCATAACATTTTTTCGGCATCGGACTTCGAGCCGCTGATTCAAACCTTGGCGGCGATAAGAAGCCGGCTCGGTAACGGTTTTACCGGATTGGAATGGTTGAATCTCGGCGGAGGCTATTTATACGATCAAATCGGGCAGTTCGATATTTTTATCGATTCGGTTAAGCAATTACGCGAGGATTTCGGGCTCGAAGTGTTGATCGAGCCGGGCAAGGCCCTGGTTGGAAGGGCCGGCTATTTGGCGACTTCGGTCGTCGATTGTTTCGTCAGCGACGGCAAATCCATCGCGGTATTGGATACCTCGGTCAATCATCATCCCGAAGTCTTCGAATACCAATGGCATCCGCCGTTGCTTGAGCATTGCCCTAATGGGCGGTATTCGGCGATTCTGGCGGGATCCACATGCTTGGCCGGGGATATTTTCGGCGAATACCGTTTCGATCGGCCGTTGCAAGAGGGCGATCGATTGGTGTTTTCGGATGCCGGCGCCTATGCCTTGGTCAAAGCGCATCGTTTCAACGGCTATAATCTACCGGATATATACGGCATGACTTCGGGAAATGCATTTTTGCTGAAGCGCCATACCTATCAACATTACTACGATCAGTGGTCGGGACTTGCGCCGGCTTGAACTATCGACAGGAGAAAAATCAGATGAAGGCAGTTTTAATGACCGAAACCGGCGGCCCCGAGGTGTTGCAATGGACGGATATCGCGGAGCCGAATATCGTTCAACCGACCGAGTTGAAAGTCAGGCTCAAGGCGGCCGGCATTAATCCGGTCGATACCAAGGTCAGAAGTAACGGTTTGTTTTATCCCGACGCCTTGCCGGCAGTACTGGGTTGCGACGGCGCCGGCGTGGTTGTCGAAGTGGGCGCCGAAGTACAAAATTTCAAGCCCGGCGATGAAGTTTGGTTTTGTAACGGAGGGTTGGGGCGGGAGCCCGGTAATTATGCCGAATTTACCGTGCTCGATAGCCGTTGGGTCGCGCCGAAGCCTAAGTCCTTGTCATTCGTCGAGGCGGCGGCTTTGCCGTTGGTGTTGATTACTGCGTGGGGAGCGTTGTTCGATCGCGGCGGTTTGCAGGACGGCCAAACCGTCCTGGTTCATGCCGGGGCCGGCGGCGTCGGTCATGTCGCGATACAATTAGCTAAATTAAAAGGAGCCGAAGTTCTAACGACGGTAAGTTCCGAATCGAAAGCCGATTTTGTCTTAAGCCTGGGAGCGGATCAAGCAATTGATTATCGTCAATGCAACTTCGCCGAAAGAGTCAATGAATTAACCGGCGGGCGAGGGGCCGAGGTCGTTTTGGATACGGTCGGACCCGAAGTGTTCAAGGACAGCATCGAAGCCACTGCGCATTTCGGAAGTTTGGTCACGCTGCTCGACCCCGGAGCCTTGAATTGGTCGGAAGCGCGGATGCGCAATCTCAAAATCGGTTTCGAATTGATGTTGACACCGATGTTGCGAAATTTGGATTCGGCGCGCGATAAGCATGTCGGAATCCTCAATCGTTGCGCCGAATTTATCGAATCCGGAAATTTACGAGGGGTTGTCGGGCATTGCTTATCGTTAGATCAAGCCGCAGAAGCGCATCGCTTGATCGGAGAAGGGCATACGCAGGGCAAGATAGTATTAGAAATAATTTAACCGGCGGAATGACGTGTTATCGGTGCGGGTAAAATATGTTGAAAATCTCCTCGAATTGATCGTGGACTTTGTCGATGATGTTGCTTAGTTGCTCATCGGAAATGCCGGCTTCCGATAGGTCGGTTTCAGTATCGAAAAAGGCCATTTTAGCGATCCGGTTGGCCGATCTGACAATAGCGGCTGCGGTTTGATAGCGGCCGGTGCTGTCGGGATGGGCATGCAAGGCAATCGTTTCGCTAATGATTTCAGGCAGTTTCCATAATTTGGCGAGTTCCGCTCCGGTTTCATAGTGATCGAAACCGATTATGCTTCGTTCGGTTTCGATTTCGTCGGCATTGGTCGATTCGACAAGTAGTCCGACTTCTCGGGCTAATTCGGGAATGCGGCGATAAAATACCAGTTTGCCGATTTCATGTAGTAATCCGCAAATAAAAATAGCTTCGTCGTTTTCGTTGGTATCCCAATGGGCCGCTAATTCTTTTGCGGTTAATGCGCTTCTTAGACTCATCGCCCAAAAATCATGCATCGAAAGCATACCGTTCGGCAGCATCGAAAAACGGTCGATGATCAATGTGCTTAAGACTAGGTTTTGCAGTTCTTGCGTACCGATCAACGTGATGGCATGGCTGATCGTCACAATACGGGATGGAAAGCCGAAGAAAGCGCTGTTGACCAATTTCAATAATCGTATCGATAAGGCAGGATCCTTATTGATGATTTCGCCGGCATCGATGATCGATTTATAAGGATCTTCAATCGTTTTTTTTAGCTCGAAATAAATCGCCGGCGGCGATGTTAATTGAAGATCGCCTTTCAATAAATCGGCTGCGGTTAAATTGGGCGAGTCGGAATGCGGCATTGGCAAAACAGATTTCTTCATTATACTTGTTGGAGTTTTGACATTTTATAGTGTATTGCAGTCAAGCTTAGGTGAGGCTTGCAATAAATCAAGGGCTTCATCGAGAAATAGTCCGAATAGGAAGCCGTCAAGCATTTAACACATCAACCAGTGAATACGATGTTAAGTAACTCTCAGCGACAAAGTAAAATCATTATTGCCGGAATGGATCGGAAAACTGTCGCACAGATAGAAACGATTTTGATAGATAAAGGGTTTTCTAATTTTGCGATTGCCGCTGAATGCGGCGATATTTATCGCATCATTCGGCCCTATGTAGACAACGCCGAAGAGTTAGGCTTGATTATTGTCGATGAAGACTTGCCCGGAGGACACATTAGAGACATGTGTCATTCACTTTCGGGGGAACAAGCGGGCGTTTTTTTGCCTTTTATTATTCTTAAAAACGAACGACCTAGTGAAGCGTTCGATGCTTCCGCCTCGCCGTCGCTGATCTACGAGCTAAGTAAGCCGCTTCGTGAGTCGGAGCTCGTTATTCTAGTAGAAATGCTGTTACTACTTAAAGTCGAGCGGTCTATGCGTTATCAGCAGCAAGAAATGCTTATCAACGAGTTGGCGACGCGGAAATTGCTCGATGCTAAATTAAAATATCTGGTCGCTCATGATGAATTGACCGGCCTTATGAATAGAACGCAATTAGAAAACTATATTCGTTTGAGTTTGACGCGGAATCAAAAGCTGCAGCAAAACGGTGCGTTGTTGTTGATTGATTTGGATCGGTTCGGCTTGATTAACGATTTGGAAGGCTTTGATATGGCCGATAAATTGATTATCGATGTCGTGGCAACGATTCGAAAGCTGGTGAGGCTCGAGGCTTGGTTTGCCCGCATCGACTCGGATGAGTTTTGCCTATATTTCGATAATATATCCGGTCTTCAAGCCCGCGAAGTGGCCGAAGATATCCGCAAAGGGCTCAATGAAAGCCGGTTTCAAACAGGCAATGTTTGTTACAGCATTACCGCCTCTATCGGTATCGCTACGTTGCAATCGGCTAAAGTTATCCAACATCCTGAAGAGTTGATATCCAGAGCGCACCAAGCTTGTTCCTTGGCGAAACAAAACGGCCGAAATATGGTCTGGTTTTATAATGAAGAAGATAAAGCTATCAAAGAACGGCATCGCGATGTTTATTGGGTCCCTTTGATCAGGGACGCTTTGTTAATGCGTAATTTCTTTCTGATGTTTCAACCGGTGGTGAATCTTAGAACCGGTGAGGTCTCGCATTATGAGGTATTGATTCGAATGCGGGGACATGAAAACAAGGTCATCAGCCCTTCCGAGTTTATTCCGGTTGCTGAACGAATGGGTTTAATACACAGCATCGACTTATGGGTAGTTGAGAATGCGATTGATTTTTTAGCTGCGCTTCCTCCCGAATTGTCCAATGTATCGTTGTCGATCAATTTATCCGGAGTCGCTTTCCAAGACGATGCTTTATTGCCGACCATCAAAAGAAAACTGGAATTGTCCTGGGTCAATGCCGAGCGGATCACCTTTGAGATCACCGAGACCTCGGCGGTCGATAACTTCGAGCAAACTCGGCAGATGATTAATCAGATTAGAGCTTTGGGTTGTCATTTTGCATTGGACGATTTTGGCGCGGGATTTTGTTCGTTCAATTATTTAAAGAAGTTTCCGGTCGATTTTGTAAAAATCGATGGGCAATTTATTCGAAATTTAGTCAATGACGATACGGATCAAGTGCTGGTTCGGTCAATGAGCGAAATTGCGAAGCAACTGGGAAAAAAAACGATTGCCGAATTTATCGAGTGTCCTCGGGTGATAAAAATTTTGATTGATCTTGGTATCGATTATGGACAAGGTTATATTTTCGGTAAGCCCAGCCAGCTATTGATCGAGCAAGGTTATGTTCCGCTGCAGCAACTATTAATAGAAGGCGATAAAAGCACTCGTTTTCTATATAATTAAGGCTCATCTTAAGTTCAAATAATCCTAAATTCAGCAGTTTAACCATGAAGCACATGAAGTTCACGAAGGATTTCAAAAAATTGCCCAAACATACTCGATAACCTTTTGGGTGAGCGAATGTTCGATACAAACGTATAACAAGTTATTGAATTAACTTCTTATTCTTCATGATCTTCATGGTGAAATGCTTTTTCTAAGATAATCCCTCGTTGAGTCATACAAAGGTTCGGCAGAGGCTCCAGGATAACGCTTCTTTAAGCAATCATCGCTACTATAGTCATCATACTCGCGTCTTCTGAATATTCGATAGTTCCTTTGCTTCAAAAAAGACTTGTCAATCATAGGCTTACTATTTGTGTGGGCGCAATATTTAAATGACTACTTGGTAATTAAAACCGCAACATCATGGCAAGACAACCCAGAAAATCTGTAACGCCCAAGAAAACGACCAGAAAGCCGCGTAGCCGCGTGTCTCGCACCAAAAAGAGTCCGGAAAGACGCCGTTTCGGGTGGTTTAAAAAAATCCTGATATTAAGCTTTGTATTTGCCGTTTTTTTATTATCTAGTTACATCGGTTATCTGGATTATAACGTTCGTAGGCAATTCGAAGGCAAGCGTTGGGCGATTCCTGCGCGTGTCTATGCTAATCCGGAAGAGCTTTATGCCGGCTATAGAATGAGCATCGCCGATTTTGAGGTGCTTCTACAGCAATTGCGATATCGCCAGGATTCGCAGTTATCTTCCGAAGGGACCTATTACCGGTCGGGATTGTTTATCAATGTTAAAACCCGAGCATTTGATTTTTGGGACCAGTCTCAAGATAGTCGCGCATTACAGATTCGATTCTCCCCGGGTGAAATTACCGATATCGCCGATTTATCGGGTAGGGGACCGGTTGCTGTTGCCCGTTTAGATCCCATTCAGATAGGCAGCTTTTATCCGACTCGTAAGGAAGACCGGGTTTTGATCAAACTATCGGAAACTCCGGATACGCTGATTCAAGGCTTGCTCGCGACAGAAGATCATGATTTTTATAATCATTACGGTATTTCGGTCAAGGCGATACTGCGGGCGATGCTGGCGAATGTCAGGGCGGGCGGCATTGTGCAAGGCGGCAGCACGATAACCCAACAATTGATCAAGAATTTTTATTTGACGTCCGAGCGTAGTTTTTGGCGAAAGATCAACGAAGTATTTATGTCGTTGATCATCGAATATCGCTATAGCAAAGACGAAATTCTTGAAGCTTATCTTAATGAAGTCTATCTAGGGCAGGATGGAGCTAGTGCTGTGCATGGTTTCGGCTTGGCAAGCGAGTTTTATTTCGGCAGAACACTTAAAGATTTACCCTTAGCGCAAATGGCGACTCTGGTCGCATTGGTTAGAGGCCCCTCTTATTACGATCCTCGTCGGCATACGGAACGTGCACTAAGTAGGCGGGAGTTAGTGCTCGATAAGATGCATGAGCAAGGCTTTATCACGTTAAAACAGGCTGAAGAAGCGAAAAAACAGCCGCTGGAAGTGATGCCGCAAACCCATCGTTCGGTCAATCGATATCCGGCTTTCATGGATTTGGTCAAGCGTCAATTGCAGCAAGAATACAAAGACGACGATCTGACTTCCGAAGGCTTGAGAATATTTACCACGTTGGAGCCTCGAGTGCAAAACGCCGTGGAAAAATCCTTGGCCGAAAAAATGCTTGAACTCGAAAAAAATCCTCGTGCTAAAGAACTGGAATCGGCAGTTATCGTGACGCGTCGGGAAGGCGCGGAAATTGTTGCGATGGCGGGCGGCAGGGATAAAACCTCGGCCGGTTTCAATCGGGCTCTCGATGCGGTGCGCCCGATTGGGTCATTGATAAAGCCGGTGGTGTATCTAACCGCGCTGGAATATCCGGCCAAATACACGGTAACGACTCCGGTCAGCGACACTCGGATTACCGTCAAAAGCGGCAAAGGTAATTGGACGCCGAAAAATTATGATAATACCGAACATGGCGAAGTGCCGCTGCATAAGGCATTGACGAATTCTTACAATCTCGCGACCGTCCGAATCGGCATGGATGTCGGTATCGCGAGGGTGGCAAAGACCTTAAAGGATCTGGGCGTGGATCGTTCTGTCGATTTATACCCTTCTCTGTTATTGGGGGCCTCGCCGTTGTCGCCTTTAGACGTCACGCAAATGTATCAAACCCTAGCGGGAGACGGTTTCGTCACGCCGCTTAGAGCGATACGCGGCGTGGTCGACGGCAATGGCAAGCGTTTACAAAGTTACCCGTTTAACGTGCGTCAATCGGTCGATCCGGCGGCGACTTATATTACCAATACTATTTTGCAGGAAGTGATGACTGACGGTACCGGCAGATCGGCCTATAATTATTTGCCGGGAGATTTCGGGTTGGCCGGCAAAACCGGAACGACCAATGAATTGCGAGATAGCTGGTTCGCCGGTTTTAGCGGCGATTATCTGTCGGTCGTATGGGTAGGACGCGACGACAATAAACCTTCGGGATTAACCGGTTCGACCGGTGCGTTGAAAATTTGGTCCGACGTGATGAAACAGATTTCCAGTATCCCGGTCGTTTTGACACCGCCGGATAATGTCGATACGGTTTGGATCGACCCATATACAGGGCTATTGGCTAATAAGGACTGCGAGAATGTCAGGCAATTTCCATTCATTCGCGGATCGGCACCGACTAGCAGCTCGCCATGCGTTCAAACCGAGGTGGAAAAAGCGAAGGATTGGTTTCAGGATTTTTTTAAGTTTTAGCGATGAATATACCCATCGTAGATCAAAATTCGGCACCGGGGTGTCCGTCAAAGGACGCCGTGAATACGTCCATTTAGGCTCTATGCCAGCTCCATGCTGGCAAAGCCTTTGTCGGATACCCCGGCACCACCTCGGGCACTGCCGAAATTTGAAGTGCGATAGGTATAAATTGTCCTGATTAGCAAGTTTCTTCAGCTAAAGCCCAAAAAACCAGCATATCCCTAGCAGGACGGGGTTTGTAACCCCGTCCTAAACGTTTTGACTTTGGCCGAAGTTAGCCGAAATGTTTAGGGCAAACCGAAACGTTGGGGACGGGTTAAATAACCCGTCCCGCAGAAGTGGCTGACTGGCCACTGCTCGGACAATTGGCTTCAGCAAGCTGAAGCATCTTACTAATCAGGTAAATTGTTGTGTTGTCCGGAAAGGCTATTGGTGTTTGAGCGTTACTGTCTTCGATAGTCGCGACGAAGGCGTCGCTCCCACAGAGAGCGGCGGACGCCCTGTGGGAGCGATCCCATAAGCGCCAACTTAAGAATCTAAGTATTTGATTAAGCAAGACTAACGCCACCTCCCCGACCTTCAATAATGAGTTCCAAAACACGATCCGGCAAACCCTGAAGCTTTCTCTTGCGCGGACGTTCACAAAGGCTTTTTACGTGGTCATCAATAAAGCGCTTATTTTTTGGAAAACAAGCCGTAAGTCCTGCCTTGATCTCATTGGCGATCGTGCGCCATAAACGCCAATGGGTAATCGAACGATCACCGTCCATTGTGGTGGCCGCCCGGCCGAATCGGCGCTGCGCTATTTTTTGAGTCACTGCAGCAAACAGTAACTTGCCGTGCAAATATAAATCCGCCAGCTTGCTGTCTTTTCGGGCGCGTAGCCGGTCGATATCGAGCAAGCTCTTTAGCCGCTTTATGACCAGCTCCACTTGCCAGCGAACCCGGTAGAGCTCAGCGATTGATTTCGTGTCGAGCAGCGCTTCGGGGAGCGAAGTAAAAATCAACACCCAGCCGCTCAGCATCAAGGTCTTTTGGCTCGCCGTGCGACCTTTATCACGCGCGCGTTGTTTCGCTTTGCGGCGTGCTTGCGCCGCCTGTTCCGGCGGTAACGGCATCGCATGCACCACGCCTTCAATACGTTTGTCTTGATGGCACAGATAAACGGGTATCGCACCCGGCTGACCATTCAAATCGCGTATGCGCTGTTCCCAATCGATTTTAACACCTTTCGGTTCGTTGCACCGTTCGTAAAGCGTCATGCTGTGTGGATTGTAGCGCAGTACGACGTGGCCGCCGCGATCAATGACCGGGACTAAAGACTTCGGTTGGTTGTAGCCTCAATCAAGCAACGCGACATCACCTGCAGTCAACTGATAATGATCCAAGCTCTCGCCGACTTTATCGGTCGTGACGCTCGCTGAAAATCTTGGAAACGGAGCGTTAGCGAAGTGAAGATTTTTAGTCCCCGATAGCCGTAGCGCCGGGTGTTTTGCCGGAGTCTGCGCGAATAGCGCAGGCGGAGGCAAAATACAAGGCATCGCGACACGGCGTAAAGCCATTTGTGGGAGTGCTACGGAGTCGCATCGAGTATACGATGATGTGGCGTAGTGGCACGGACGCAGGGCGAATCGGGGCCGCCGAAGGCAATAATCGCCAAGTCATTTTTCGCTGCTGAAATCGGACGGACCCCATTTCAGCTTTCGCGAAAAATCTTGGCGCGCTTGGACCTCGCGGAGTGTCAAACTCAACAGGTCGATGGCCACATGCAAGCGATACGTTGTTTCTTTCGCACCGGGTTCTTGCACGGTCGAACCGTCAATCACAATGAAATTCAGTGCGCCGTTGTTGAACACTTTATCCAACCCGAACACACTTTTCAGTAATGACTTGATCCACGCCACGCAGGCCGCCAATCGCTTGATCACCGCCGTATCGCTCAAATAACCCTGAAGCTTGGCGACTTCGCCGGCGCAGCTGCGCAACGACAAGTCCTGTCCGCAATACAACAGGACTAACTGCAATAACTGCAACGGTGATCGGATTTTCCGTGCCCGTGCAAACGCCTGTAATTCATAGGCCTGCTCCTGGAAATCTGCTGGGAGCTCTTGCAAAAAGTCATCAAAAAGGGTATCTGTTAGCTGTGGCTGCTTCATAGGGATTTTCACTTTCGTCGGTAAAAATACTCTATGTTGTGGCCACACTTTTATTTTTCAACTACAAATCAACGTTTTATGCCTTAAGTTGGCGTCTATGGGGAGCGATCCCCTGATCGCGATCTCGAGGTCGAAAGTGTTAGGTAACAATAAATGGTATTGAGGTCTCATTGGTTAAGGTTGCAAAAGGGTAATTTTTGACTTATCTATAACGATGAGCGCTGGAGCTTGGGGAAGAGCGTGATGCGGGCTGGCCATTTTTAGCTTGATGCGTATGGGTTTGTAACCCCTTCCGAGACGTGTTGGGAACGGGTTAAATATACCCTTTGCTGGTCAAATTTCGGCGCCGGGGGCTCGTCAAAGGAAGCCGTGAATACGTCCATGTAGGCTCTGTGACAGCATCCATGCTGCCAAAGCCTTTGCCGAACACCCCGACGCCTCCATACGCTAATGCCGAAATTTGAAGTGCGATAGGTATAACTCGTCCCGCAGGAGGTGGTTTATTCATCTCTAAATGGAATAGAAAAACACTTTATTGATGATGAATCGGTAAATAGTAGGCAATTTTCATCACCCCAGGTCCCGACCCAGTGGCTCAAGGAAGCATACTCATTATATTCTCGCTAAAACCGAAAATTTCCCACATGATTCAATTAGGTATCGACTGCTATGAATAAAATCCCATTGGGCATCAGTGGTTGTTTGCTTGACCAACCCGGAGAAAAAGCAGTGGCTAATCGCGATAGTGTGATTAGCGAAGTGCTCGAGAGTTTTTTTGAATGGAAGCCGTTTTCGGTCGAAGAAGAAAAGTCCTTGCTTGTTCAGGAGGCTTCAGGAATTTCCGATTCCGGCGCGGATAAGATGGCTGGAATCTGCGGTTATATTATGAAAAGACCGGAGCAAGCAGCTACAAAAACGGGGGGCGCATTTGAGGGTTTGGCGATCGAAACATTGAGAATCATGCATCGATTTCCATTGGTACCCATCGAAGAAGCTATCCGGTTACAAGATCCTTGTTTACGCGATCTTTTTTTCAAGCGGGTTTATGTTATGCATCGCTGGCAAATGCTGTTGAAAGAAGGTCTTAGTGCCCGTGCTTTGATTGAGTTTCATGCTCGTCATAAATTAATCATCATGAGTCATGGCGACTATCGGGATCTTGGGCAGTTATTGGCTGGGCTGAACAAAGACAATTTAACCGAGATTGCCGATCAATATATTTTACAGCTGATGAGCATGTTGTTGACGATGCCGACCCGGGCCAATCACGTCAATGTTTTGCAACATATTCAAGGACATTTAAAAAAAGACATCAGCCGCGACGATAAAGCCGAACTGTGCGAACTGATCGACAGCTACCGCAACTACGAAGTACCTCTCATCGCACCGATCATCTTGTTGAAGCATCATTTTCGAAAATCGCCGGATCCCTATATTCAGTCGTCGTATTATTTTTCGCCTTATCCGAGCGCATTGGGTTCTGTTAATCCTTAAAAAATTCTCAGTGGTTATACTTCGCACGGTCACATTTGCTGGCAAGCTGGCGCGCTATTTTGTCCGGTAGCTGCGTTACCTACATGGACGTATTCACGGCGTCCTGCCAGCGACTGAAGCATAGACACACTCGCCCTTGAGGCTCAAACCATGATAACGACAAGGATAATACGATGAAAGCCCCGAAGCTGATATTGATTGCTGTGATCACGATGTTGATCGGCGCCTTTTTTTATTTCGGATATTCCGATTTTTTGACCCTGCATGAGCTGAAAACCCACCAGGCCGCGATCGAAGCCCGCATCGCCGCGCAACCGGTTAGCGCGGCCTTTGTTTATGCGCTGATTTATGTTCTGGTCACGGCGCTGTCTCTGCCCGGCGCGGCGGTGATGACCCTGGCCGGAGGCGCACTGTTCGGTTTACTCTGGGGCACCGTGATAGTCTCGTTTGCCTCTACGATCGGCGCGGCATTGGCTTTTCTGGCTGCGCGCTTTTTGTTTCGCGATGTCGTCAAAGACCGCTTCGGTTCGGCGATACGAACGATCGATGCCGGAATCGATCGGGACGGTCCGTTTTATTTGTTCACGCTGCGTTTGATCCCATTGTTTCCGTTCTTCATGATCAATCTGGCGATGGGGCTGACCGCCATTCGCCTATCGACATTTTATTGGGTCAGCCAAGTCGGCATGTTGGCCGGCACGTTGGTTTATGTCAACGCCGGCACTCAGCTTGCGGGGATCGTATCGTTGTCGGATATTTTGTCGCCGGGCTTGCTCGGTTCGTTCGCGTTATTAGGCCTTTTTCCGTTACTGACCAAGAAAATCGTCGAGCACATACAAGCCCGGAAAGTCTTCGCCGACTGGCCGAAGCCGGCGCGTTTCGATAACAATATCGTCGTGATCGGCGCTGGTTCCGGCGGATTGGTGACCGCCTACATTGCCGCGGCGGTCAAGGCCAAGGTCACGCTGGTCGAAAAGCACAAAATGGGCGGCGATTGCCTGAATACCGGCTGCGTGCCATCGAAAGCGCTGATCCGTTCGGCGAAATGGTTGGCGCAGCACCGGCGCGCGAACGAATTCGGCATCAAGCACAGCAGCGCCGATTTCGATTTCGCCGATGTGATGGCGCGTGTGCAGTCGGTCGTCAAAAAGGTCGAGCCGCACGATTCGATCGAACGCTATACCGAACTCGGCGTCGAGGTCGTGATCGGCGAGGCGAAAATCATCTCGCCCTGGGAAGTTCGGGTCGAAACGGCCGAAGGCACTGAAACCCTGACGACCAAAGCGATCGTCATAGCCGCGGGCGCCCGCCCGTTCGTGCCGCCGATACCCGGCATAGACAGTATCGAACCGCTGACGTCCGACAATTTGTGGAACTTGCGCGAATTGCCGAAACGCTTATTGGTACTCGGCGGCGGTCCGATCGGCTGCGAATTGGCGCAATGCTTCGCCCGTTTCGGAAGCCGGGTGACGCTGGTGGAAATGGCGCCGCGCCTGTTAGTGCGTGAAGATCCGGAAGCGTCGGAAGCGGTGATGGCAAGTTTTAGGCGGGATGGCGTCGATTTGAGATTGGAACATACCGCGAAGGAATTCATCATCGACAACGGCGAAAAAATCCTGATCGCCGAACACGAAGGAAACACGGTCAACATCCCGTTCGATCAAGTGCTGATCGCGATCGGACGGGCCGCGAATATCGAAGGCTACGGCGTCGAGGCGCTGGGCATTACGCTGTCGCCGCGCAAAACCATCGCAACCGACCCGTTCCAGGCCACCAATTATCCGAACATCTATGCGGTCGGGGATGTGACAGGCCCTTATCAATTCACGCATACCGCCGCGCATCAGGCTTGGTATGCCGCCGTCAATGCCTTGTTCGGAACGTTCAAGAAATTCCGCACCGATTATTCAGTGATTCCGTGGTCGACCTTCACCGACCCCGAAGTTGCTCGGGTCGGCCTCAACGAGCAAGAAGCCGAACAGCAAAATATTCCCTATGAAGTCGCGACTTACGGCATCGACGAACTGGACCGAGCGATCGCCGACGGCGAGGCGCACGGCTTCGTCAAAGTGCTGACCGAGCCCGGCAAGGACAAAATCTTGGGCGTAACGATAGTCGGCGAGCATGCGGGCGATTTGATCGCCGAATTCGTTTTGGCGATGAAACACGGCATCGGTCTGAACAAAATTCTCGGCACGATCCATATCTACCCGACCCTGGCCGAAGCCAACAAATACGCGGCCGGCGTTTGGAAGCGCGCGCATGCTCCGCAGCGGACGTTGCGTTTTTTGAGTCGTTATCATGCTTGGCGTAGGAACGGTTAATAACTATTGCTCTGCGAGATTCGGTGTCGGGCGGGGCGTCAAAGGGCAGCAATTCCCAGTTTGAGCAGTTTCGCCGATTTTAGGGTGTGGGGTATGCCTGTCGAGGAACGCCGTAAACCCATCCATGGGGGCTTGGCGGCAGCTAAGCGCCAAGGATGGCGTGTAGTAGGGCAATGCAGGGCAGAAAAATGCTCCTGCATTTTCTGCATTCATTACATTCATGTAACTCAGCAATTGCCGAGGAGCAAAAATCTGTCCCGCTGCCGACATCCTCGCCAAGCATACCCCACACCCTTTTTGATCTCCAAATTGGGAATTGCTGGTCAAAGGGCGTCGTGAATACATCCAAATAAGCTTTGTGATAGCATCTGAACGTCACGGAGGTTGCTAATAGTGATTTTTCCGGAAGCAAAAATCGGACCTGCTAGCAAAGCCTTTGCTGAATAACCCGGCACCTTCATAGGTTAATGCCGATATTTGAAGTTTGATAGGTATAGTCATGAACGAAACCGCGATAACCGATTCGATAAAAAACTACTACGGCAAAGTGCTCAACTCGAGCCAGGATTTGAAAACCAGCGCGTGTTGCACGGCCGATGCCTTTCCAAAGCATTTGCGCGCTTTACTCAAGGATGTCCATCCCGAAGTCGTCGAGCGCTTTTACGGCTGCGGTTCGCCGCTGCCGCCGGCGCTCGAAGGCAGCACGGTTTTGGATTTGGGCTGCGGGACGGGGCGCGACTGTTATTTGTTGTCCCGGCTGGTTGGCGAAAACGGGCGGGTTATCGGCGTCGATATGACCGATGAACAGCTCGATATCGCGCGAACCTATCGCGATTGGCATGCCGAACGTTACGGTTATGCGCGTTCGAATGTCGAGTTCAGACAGGGTTATATCGAGGATTTGGCCTCGCTCGGTATCGCCGACAATTCGATCGACGTGGTCGTGTCGAATTGCGTCGTCAACTTGTCGCCGGACAAGCGGCGCGTGCTGTCGGAAATTTTCCGAGTACTCAAACCCGGCGGCGAATTGTATTTTTCCGATGTCTATGCCGACCGGCGCATCCCCGAACAACTTAAGTTGGAACCGGTATTGCTCGGCGAGTGTCTGGCCGGGGCGTTTTATTGGGAGGATTTTCGCCGCGCCTTGCAGGATCTTGGCTGTCCCGATGTGCGTATCGTCAGCGAAAGCCCGATCGATATCGATGATGACGAAGTGCATGCCAAAATCGGCATGATCGGGTTTCGTTCGGTCACGATACGGGTATTCAAACTGCCGCTAGAAGACCGCTGCGAAGATTTCGGGCAAGTCGCGACTTACCGAGGCACGATCGCAGGTCATCCGCATTTTTTCGATCTTGACGATCATCATCATTTCGAAAGCGGAAGGCCCTTGCGCGTGTGCGGCAATACCGCCGACATGCTCGGCGGCAGCCGCTACGGCCGTCATTTCGAGCTATTAGGCGACAAAAACGTGCATTTCGGTCTGTTCGACTGCGCGCCGCCGAACAGCAGCACGAATCTAACTTCTGGCGCGGCGTGTTGCTGATGGCCGCACGCGGCGCGATTGCCTTATTCGTCAAAACCCCGGGGCTCTCGCCGATCAAAACACGCTTGGCGGTGAAGCTTGGAACCGACAGGGCCGAGCAATTTCATTGGCAGGCAGCACGGTCAACGGCAGCCGTCATCAAACAGGCAGAACAATCATGTGAGCTTCAAGGCTATTATGCCGTGGCCGAAGAAATCGCGGCGACTAACGAAATTTGGCGAGGCATGTCGTGTCTGTGGCAAGGCGAGGGCGGTTTGGGTGAGCGCATGCGTCATGTTTATGAGCATTTAATACAAAATCATGATTTTGTTATGTTGGTAGGAGCCGATATTCCGCAAATGACCGTTGCCGATTTGCAGCAAGCTTCAAGCTGGCTGGCGCACGAAGAGCAAGCTCGTTTTGCTTTCGGGCCGAGTCTCGACGGCGGGTTTTGGCTGTTTGGGGGCAATTGTTCTCTGCTCGGGCCTTGGTGGACCGATGTCGAATATAGCACCGCCGATACCGGCACGCAGTTTCTCAATGCCGTCAAGCAATGGGGCGAAGTGCAAACGCTACGAGTGCTGCAAGATGTTGACGAGCCGTCCGATTTACTTGTCTTACATAAAGCACTGCAAGCACTGGCGTCGCCGGTACCGGAACAGGTTCACCTGATGCGTTTTTTATATGGGTTGACGCCTGAGTTTACGACATTCGATGAGGGGCCTTATGTATAACAGTAAGCCGTTATTGCTCAAAAGCGAATTCCCCGCTCTGCGCAGAGCGCAGTTGACGACGCTGCAGATGAACCTGGGCTATCTCTGTAATCTGAGCTGCGTCCACTGTCATGTGAACGCGGGACCTAAGCGCACCGAGTTGATGGCGCGCGAAGTCATGGCAAATGCGTTGCAATTCGCCGAAAAACAAAGCATACAGACCTTGGATCTGACCGGCGGATCGCCGGAAATGAATCCGGATTTTCGCTGGCTGGTCGAGACCGCGAGGCGGCAAGGTCTCCACGTCATCGACCGCTGCAATCCGACCATTTTGGTCGAGCCGGGTTACGAATGGGCCGCCGAATTCCTGGCCGGACAGCAGGTCGAAATTATCGCGTCCTTGCCGTGCTATATCGGCGATAACGTCGATGCGCAGCGCGGCAAAGGAGTGTTTTCGTCCTCGATTGCCGCACTAAAGCGACTCAATGAACTCGGTTACGGGCGGCCGGATAGCGGCTTGGAGCTGAATTTGGTATTTAATCCTCAGGGCCCGGTGCTCCCGCCGCCGCAGCAAGCGCTCGAACAGCAATATCGCGACCATTTGGGCGGTGAATTCGGTATTGTATTTAACCGCTTGTTGGCCATTACCAACATGCCGATACAACGTTTCGGCGCGGTACTGATGGCGGGCGGCAAGCATGAAACCGATAGCCGACAAGTCTTTGACGATTATCTGCGATTGCTCAAGAATGCCTATCGACCGGAAAACCTGAGCAAGGTCATGTGCAAAAGCCTGTTGAGCATCGATTGGCAAGGTTACGTCTATGACTGCGATTTCAATCAAATGTTGGACTTGCCGCTGGGCGGTAAACAGCCGGTTCATATCGGCGATTTGTTGTCTGAAGATCTGGATTCGGCGCCGATTCAAGTGGCCGAACATTGTTTCGGCTGTACCGCGGGCCAAGGTTCGAGTTGCGGCGGCGCGCTCTAACCCAAGCGGTAAATGGCTTGTCGGCGGCAATAATCGCACATGAAATTTCGGCGGTCACGTGCGACCGGTGAGCGCTTTATTCTTGAAGATCTGAACAGCGTATAAGATAGTCCGTAACGATTAAGTGCGGCGATGTTAGAATGACGACCCGGTTTGAAGGCCTGCCGCTAGCGGCAGACTGCGGCCATCATGGTTGGAACAGCCGGTTCATTTTTGGCTACTCACTTAACGCGGGGCAGTTTAACCTAAAAAGAGCAGTTGGCATGTGTTGTAGACCGTTCGTGCTGAGCCAAGTCGAAGCATGAAGGGTCTACAACACTTTCACCGGCTTGGTGAAGCCTCAAACTACCGTTCGCCCTTCGATAGGGCTCTCCTGAGCGCAGCCGAAGGGCTCAGGGCGAACGGTTAATCCTTAGTGCTTTTGTCCCGCCTTAAGTGGGAATCCTCATTTTTGACAGTCCGTTAAAAAACCGGCAATTCGGTGGGATAGCATTTTTTGTGCGTGCCGGAAATAGTGAACGGCATTCGACCGACATCAAGCGATTAAGAAAAATAACGATCTAATGGATAGTATCAAAACTAGCGACAGCACGACCCTTTCCAACTTCATCTGGAAAATAGCCGACGACCTGTGGGGCGACTTCAAACACACCGACTTTGCCCGCATCATCATTCCCTTACTGCTGCTGCGCCGCCTCGAATGCGTGCTGGAGCCGACCAAGGACGTCGTGCTCAAAGAATACGACAACGAAAAAGACTCCGGCATCGATCTCGATCTGATCCTGCCGTCCTTCTCCGGCTTGCCGTTTTACAACATCAGCCGGTACACGCTGGATACGCTCGGCGGGACTAACACCCGCGCCAATCTGGAAGACTACATCAGTAAGTTCAGCGCCAATGTGCGGGTGATCTTCGAAGAATTCGGCTTCATCAACACGATACACGAATTGGACAAAGCCCGCCTGCTGTACCGCATGACGCGTCAGTTCGCGGCTATCGACCTGCATCCGGAAATGGTCTCCGACCGGGTGATGTCCAATGCCTATGAAGACCTGATCCGACAGTTTGCCGCCAGTATCAACGAAAAGGCCGGGGAATTCATGACCCCGAAAGACGTCGTGCGCCTGGCCACCAAACTGGTACTGGTTCCGGATGAAGCCGTGTTCTCGGAAAAAGGCGTCATTCGCACCGTGTACGATCCTGCCTGCGGCCTGCTAGGTTTCATCAGCGATGCCGTCGACCAGATCAAGCAACTGGGCTCCACCGCCACCATCGTGCCTTACGGCCAGGAGCTGGACCCGAAAACCCATGCCATGGCGCTCACCGCCATGCTGATTCGCGGCTACAAGTCCGAAAACATCGCCCAAGGCAGCACGCTATCCAACGACCGGCACCGAGACAAACGCTTCCACTACGGTTTGGCCAATCCGCCGTTCGGTATCAAATGGGACAAAGACAAAGAAGCGGTCGAGAAAGAACACAAGGAACTGGGCTACGCAGGACGCTTCGGCCCGGGCCTGCCGCGCGTCAGCGACGGCTCCATGTTGTTTTTGCTGAATTTGGTCAGCAAAATGGAACGTCCGGAACACGGCGGCGGCCGGGTCGGCATTGTGCTGTCCGGATCGCCGCTGTTTACCGGAGACGCCGGTTCCGGCGAGAGCGAAATACGCCGCTGGTTGCTGGAGCGGGATCTGGTCGAAGCCATCGTCGCGCTGCCGACCGATATGTTCTTCAACACCGGCATCGGCACCTATGTGTGGATACTCTCCAACCACAAAGAAAAACAACGCAAAGGCAAGGTGCAGTTGATCAACCTGAGCGATACCTGGACCGCGATGCGTAAATCCGAAGGCACCAAGCGCCGCTATCTGAGCGACGAACAGATCGACGAGGTCGTGCGCGAATACGCCGCCTTCGCGGAAACCGGGCGCAGCAAAATTTTCAACACCACCGACTTCGCCTACCGCAAGGTCGCGATCAAGCGTCCGCTCAAAGCCAAGCTGGCGATCAGCAAAGAAAGGATCCAAACTCTGTTCGAGCAAAAGGCCTTCGAAAAGCTCGACGAAGCGCAGCAAACCGCCTGGATCGATTTCTTCAGGGAACATCTTGGCGAACAGGAATATCAATGGGCCTTCGAGATCGTCAACGCCAAAAACAAAACCGAAGGCTTCGGTAAAACAAGCAAGGCGCTCGCCAATGCCTTCATTGCCGCCTTTATCGAGCGCGACGAAACCGCCGAGCCGGTGCGGGACGACAAAGGCCAAGTCATTCCCGACACTTCGCTCAACGACAGCGAAAGCATTCCCTTCGGCACGCCGGTAGAAGACTATTTCAAATCCGAAGTGCTGCCGCATGTGCCCGATGCCTTCATCGATTACAGCGTGCGCGACGCCAAAGACGGCGAGGTCGGTATCGTCGGCTACGAAATCAACTTCAACCGCTACTTCTATCAATACGTGCCGCCCAGACCGTTGCATGAGATCGACGCGGATTTGAAAGCCTGCGAGGCTAGGATTCAGGCGTTGTTGGATGAGGTGGCGGAGTGATGAAGGCTTATCCTGAATATAAAGATTCTGGAGTTGAATACCTAGGTCAAATACCAAGTGAATGGACAATAAAACCACTAAAACATATTGCTGAAATTGGGCCGTCAGTACCTAAAGATCTTAATGCTGACTTGGACAGACTCGTTTCATTCATTCCAATGGAAAATTTAGGTACAAACGGTGATCTAGACACATCTATACAAAAGCACGCATCAGAAGTAAGGCAGGGTTATAGCTTCTTTGCAGAAGGTGATGTGATTTTTGCAAAAGTTACCCCCTGCTTTGAAAACGGAAAATCAGCAATAGCTAGAAATCTGTGCAATGGTTATGGTTTTGGGACTACTGAACTATATGTTCTCAGACCTAAAATGGTTCGCACAAAGTTTCTCTTTTATTTGATTTCCAGTTATATCTTTAGGCTTCCTGGGGCTTCGCATATGTTGGGTGCCGGCGGATTAAAACGTGTATCAACAAATTATGTTGAATATTTCAAGAGTCCAACACCTTCAGACATTGAGCAAAAAGCCATCGCCAACTTCCTAGACCGGGAAACGTCACGCATCGACAAGCTGATTGCCGAAAAGCAAAACTTTATCAAGCTGCTGAAAGAAAAGCGCCAAGCACTGATCAGCCACGTCGTCACCAAAGGCCTTGATCCCAACGTCAAAATGAAAGATTCCGGCATCGAGTGGATAGCTGAAGTGCCGGTGCATTGGGGACTCATCAAATTTTCACATTTTGTCAGCATCAGAAATGGGCAAGTTGATCCAACTGAAGAACCTTGGAGTAACTTTATTTTAATTGCGCCAAACCACGTTGAGTCTTCTTCTGGCCGTATTATTAAAAAGGAAACAGCTAGAGAGCAAGGCGCTGATAGTGGGAAATATTTGTGTAAAAAAGGCGAAGTCATTTACAGCAAAATTCGCCCGGGGCTTGCCAAGGCTTGTATTTGCGAAGATGAGGAAACAATTTGCAGTGCGGATATGTATCCGTTGAATTGTGACTCGAGAATGCTGAATGAATATCTACTGTGGTTGATTTTGAGTAATGAATTCACGCGTAATGCAATTCTTGAATCTGATCGCGTTGCTATGCCAAAAATTAATCGTGAATCTCTGGCAAAAATAAAGTTTCCCGTCCCACCCATTAACGAGCAACTATCAGCGCTTAGTTTTATTCACGAACACACCTTGCGTTTGGAAAAAATCATTGAAGAAACCAATACGTCAATTGATTTGCTCAAAGAACACCGCACAGCCCTAATCAGCGCCGCCGTGACCGGCAAAATCGACGTTCGCAATTACAAGGAGGAAGCCGCGTGAGTCAATTAGAAAACAAACCCGAACCGCGAAGCCGTGTAGGGGCGAATTCATTCGGCCAGGGCGATTAAAATCGCCCCTACATTGAATTCAGTCTGCGTAGGTCCGATTAGCGATAGCGTAATCGGACGCATGTTATGGATAACCTTCGTTCCTCCGATTACGCTAAGCTTTTATAGCCTCAGGGTAAATCGGAGCTACATCAACTCGTCGCCGGATGGGTCGAGATTTGTTCTAAGTGTTGACGATACTAACGCCTCTCGTTACTATGATGCCATGATTAAGACCTTCGCCAATAAAGAAACCGCTGCCGTGTTTGCTCGTAAACCCGTGCATCGGTTCGGTGCGGATTTGCAGCGTATGGCCTTAATTAAGTTGACGTTGTTGCATCGAGCGGCGGATGTGAATGATCTGCGCATCCCGCCCGGCAACCGCCTGGAAAAATTATCCGGCGACCGTGCCGATCAGTACAGCATCCGTATCAACGGCCAATGGCGTCTTTGTTTTCGGTTTGAAAACGGCGATGCCTTTGACGTTGAAATCGTTGATTACCATTGAAAGAGGTAGACCATGAGCATTTCTATTGATGAGATTGATTCCGTGGATTTTTCTGATGTAACTGACATCAGCGGTGGCAAGCTGCCGCCCGTTCACCCCGGTGAAGTCTTGCTGGAAGAGTTTCTCAAGCCGCTAGGTATCACTCAGTACCGGCTTGCCAAAGGAATTAACGTGCCGCAGCGGCGTATCGGTGAAATCGTTGCCGGTAAACGCGCCATCACCGCTGATACAGGACTGCGTTTGTCGCGTTTT
Source organism: Methylotuvimicrobium buryatense (assembly GCF_005931095.1). GTDB lineage: Bacteria > Pseudomonadota > Gammaproteobacteria > Methylococcales > Methylomonadaceae > Methylotuvimicrobium > Methylotuvimicrobium buryatense. The sequence goes on from NZ_CP035467.1 coordinate 1,365,343, forward strand.
TTCGGTATGAGTGAGGGTTTTTGGGTGGGTTTGCAAACCGATTACGACACGGCAAAAGCCAAGGATGCCTTGGGCGAGGCGTTGACGCGCATTCATCGATTTGAAGCATCGGCGGCAGGCTGAAGCCATGCGACAGGGGGATTCGTGCCTCGACGCAATTTTAAGTTAACGAAACCGGGTTTTGTTTAACTAAGGAACGAGCATGAAATAACATAGACAACTGTTGGAAGGGGGTTCGGTGGCTCGATTGACAGGTGTCGGCGGCAGGGATAGCCGCCGTCAAGCCTACAGGGATGTATTCACGGCGTCCTGTCAAGCGAGTCACCGAACCTCCGCAAAGCCTACTACTTGTAGAAGTTATTTTGTGCATATTCCTAAAGGGCAGGCTAAGTTAACGGAAACGGCTTTTCTTTAATTTAGCGGGTCAGTGATTCAATGTTGACGTGAAAAGCGAACGACCCCGATGACCTCACCGAAGCACGATCGGAGACTCCCAGTCCATTTAGGGGGCGAGGCTAACCGATATTCCACCGAATGGTAATTTGGCAAGGTATTAAACAACAATCCGGATCAGAGCATGGCAGCCCATCACGAAGTTCACTTAGAAACCTACATCGTCAAAAAGCTGGTCGATAACGGCTGGGTGGAGGGCGCCAATAGCCATTACGACCCGGTGCGGGCGTTGTATCCCGAAGATGTGGTGAGCTGGATTAAAACCTCTCAGCCGCAAACCTGGGAAAAACTCACCCGATTGAACGGCGGCGATGCCGATAAAGCGGTGTTGGATAGGTTGGAGAAAGCGCTGGCGGCCAAAACCGGCGGCACCATCAAGGTGCTTCGCCAAGGTTTCGATATCGCGGGCGCGGGCAATGTCGCGATGAGCCAGGCCGCCCCGGAAGATGACCGCAACAGCAAGGAGGTCGCGAAATACCAAAACACTATTCTGCGCGTGGTGCGGCAGTTGAAATACTGCCCCACGCGAGAGTGGGCGATTGATTTGGGCTTTTTCATCAATGGTATTCCTGTGGCAACGGTGGAACTAAAAACCGATTTTACCCAGGCCATCGAGGATGCGATTTGGCAATACAAGCGCGACCGCTTGCCGCAAGATCCGATAACCCGACGTAAAGAGCCCTTGTTGACCTTCAGACGCGGCGCCGTCGTGCATTTTGCGATGAGTGACAGCGAGATTGCAATGACCACGAAGCTGGACGGCGAGAAAACCTTCTTTTTGCCCTTCAACAAAGGCAATGACGGTCATGCGGGCAATAAGGCCCGCGACGACGGCGAATATCCGGTGGCCTACTTTTGGGAGGAAATTTGTCAGCGCGATGCCTGGCTGCGCATTTTTCACAGCTTCGTGTATGTGGAAACCAAGGATACGGTCGACAAGTTCGGCATGCCTTACAAGGCCGAGACCTTGATCTTTCCCCGGTATCACCAGTTCGAAGCCGTGAATGCGATGATCGCGGACGCCAAGGCGCTGGGTCCGGGTCGGCAGTATTTGTGCGAACATTCTGCCGGGTCCGGCAAAACCAGCACCATCGCCTGGACGGCTCACGATCTGATCAAGCTGCGCTATCCCGACGGCAGAGCCTATTTCAACTCGGTGATCATAGTGACCGACCGCACCGTGCTCGATGCGCAGTTGCAGGATGCCGTCAAACAATTGGATCACCAGTTCGGCGTGGTCGAAACCATCGATGCCAATCTGCGCGGAGGCCGGTCCAAAAGTCATCGGCTGGCTGAAGCCCTCAAGCAGGGCGTGCCGATCATCGTCGTGACTATTCAAACCTTCCCGTTTGCGATGGAAGCCATTTTGACCGAGCAATCGCTGAAAAACCGTCATTTCGCGGTGATCATCGACGAGGCGCATACCTCGCAAACCGGTTCTACCGCCCAAGGTTTGAGGGCGGCGCTGTCCTTGGATTCTAAGACGAAGCTCGAAGAGATGACTCTGGAAGAAGTGTTGTTGGAGATTCAGAAATCCCGTGTGCGCCCCGCCAATGTCAGCCATTTTGCGTTTACCGCAACGCCGAAACACAGCACGTTTACGCTGTTCGGTAGACCGGAAAACCCGGACATGCCGGTATCGGACGACAACAAGCCGGTAGCCTTTCATCGCTATACCCAGCGGCAAGCGATAGAGGAGGGCTTTATTCTCGATGTGCTTAGAAACTATACGCCGTATTCGCAAGCCGTTCGTTTGGGCGATCAGGGGCTAAACGATAAACGCGTGGACAAAAAATTCGCCCGCCGATCGCTGGCGCGCTGGAAGTCGCTGCATCCGACGATCGTTTCTCAGAAAGTGGAGTTCATCATCGATCATTTCACCCGGAATATTGCAGGGCTTTTGAACGGCGAGGCAAAAGCCATGGTGGTCACCGGCGGGCGAGCGCAGGCGGTCAAATATAAATTGGCTTTCGATCGATACATTAAAAAACACAATCTCCAACATATCAAAGCCTTGGTCGCATTCTCCGGCAAGGTGGAAGGCAAATCGCTCGGCAAAGACGACGAGAAGGACTCCCTCGATATCGAAAAAGAGTACACCGAATACAATCTCAATCCCGATGCCACGGGAGACTTGCGTCAGGAATTCGAGCGTTCCGAATATCAAGTGATGATCGTCGCGAATAAATTTCAGACCGGTTTCAATCAGCCGAAGCTGGTGGGCATGTATTTGGATAAGAAAGTCAGCGGCGTCGAAGCGGTGCAAACGCTGAATCGCCTCAACCGGACCTATCCGGGCAAGGACGTGACTTATATCATCGATTTCGTCAATGACCCGAAAACCATTCTGGATGCCTTCAAGCAATACGACGACGGCGCGGAATTGGAGTCCGTTCAAGATTGCAATGTCGTCTATGACGCGAAGGCGCTATTGGACAATGCGGGCATTTACCAATTCGAAGACCTTGAAGCCTTCAAAAAGGCCAGAGGCAAAGCGGTTCCGGGTAAGGAAACGGACGAAAGCCTGCATAAAAAGCTCTATAGCGCGACCCAGCGTCCCACGGACGTCTTCAACAGCAAATTGAAAATATTGTCGGGCGCCATCGAAAAATGGGATGCCGCGATCGACAAGGCGGTAGTGGAAGACGACAAAAAAGCGCGGGAATACGCGGAATCTCAGCGCAGCGAATTCGCGAAGGCGCGGGAAGGTTTGATGCGGTTTAAAACCGATCTCGGGCGCTTTGTGCGAATATACAACTACATTGCGCAGTTGGTCGAACTCGGCGATGCGGAACTGGAAAATTTCGCCGCGTTCGCGAAGATTTACAGTAAACGCCTGGCGGGCATCTCCCCCGAACAGATCGATCTGACCGGGCTGGTGCTGGCAAACTATCAAATCCGTGCCGAACAAAAAGTCGATGAGGAAGGCGAAAAATATCTGCTAAAACCGATCAAGCCGAATGAAGCGGAACCAAGCGACAGGGAAAAAGAGTTTATCAGTCAAATCATTGCGAGGATGAATGAGCTGTTCGGCGATATTTCCGGCGATGTGGGGCAACGGCACTTTACTTCCCAGATTGTCGATATTGCTATGAGAAATAATCGCGTGACGGAGCAGGTGGAAAACAACACCAAAGAGCAGGCATTGCAAGGCGATTTGCCTCGGGTTGTTCGGGCGGCAACGGTCGACGCGATGAAATCGCATAATGATTTGGCCAGGGTGCTGTTGAAAGATAAGCAAACCATGGGCGCATTTTTCGACCTCGTTTACGACATTATGAAGCATGGAAACGCCAAGGATCTAATTGATCGGCCTTGATTTGCAGGCGCTATTTAGGATTTCGTGATAAATAACGTCCTGGAACGATGGCCTTTGTTGAGGGTTCGGGAACTCGCTTGGCAAGACGCCGTGAATACGTCCGTGTAGGCTTGACGGCGGTGACTGATTGCCATGCATGGCATGAATGCAGATTTTGCATTACGCCATGGATGGCGTGTATTAGGGCATCAACAGTAGGCGCTTTAGGCGATGCAGGGCAGAAAAATGCTCCTGCATTTTCTGCATTCATTACATCCATGTAACTCAGCAATTGCCGAGGAGCAAAATTCTGCCCTGCCGCCGACACTTGCCAATCGAGCAACCTAACCCTCCATTAAATAGGTAAGTTATTTATGACCAAATCCTTACTCGGTTTTGCCCGGCTTAGGCATCACTGCCATTAAGTTAAGGATTTTTCCGTTCGCCCTGAGCCTGTCGAAGGGTGAATGGAAAAGCCTGGGTCGATAAGTTAAGCCGTCCATGGTTCGACAAGCTCACCACGAACGGCTTAACTTAATGGCAGTGCGGCTTAGGCATGCGGGGATGAATTTGTGATTGTCGCTTCATTGAATAACGTGCCGAGGAGCTGCAATCGGTCCTATTCGCGATAATCTGGCCCTATATTGTTTATTCAGTGTGGAGAAATTCGAAGTGTGAATAGGTCTAGATTAAGAAAAAAACGGTTATTCTCTTAATTTTTTAGCGACATCCATAAGAATTTGCAGTGTCTTTAACTGTCCTTCCGCCGTTAATGCAACGGACGGGTCGATGCCGGCCGTCCGTTGCGCATAGATGATTTTGGCGGCAGGGTAATTCGAATGGCTGGCGCGCTCCAGCCAATTCATGCCAACACTTTCATCGCTATCAACTCCAATGCCTTGCAGAATCATTTCGCCCAATTCGAGTTGAGCGATAGGAAACCCTGCAAGCGCTGCTTGTTGTAGCCAATATACGCTTTTTGTATTGTTGGCTCCGCCTCTAATAATGTCACGCCCATTGTTGCCTCTTCCCTGAAAAAAGCCATTGCGATAAGCAAATCCTAGCGTTGTCATCGCAATCACATTACTATTCTCGGCACGATGTTCAAGCAAAGGAACTTCATCTTCGGTCAGATTTTTCATCCGTTTTTCTAATTGGGATTCGACTGCAGCCCATTCTCCAGCTGGTAAAGAGGTGTACCACGTTGAAGGTTCAAGGTTTCTATTTTGACTGCTCGTTGAACCCGAACGCGTCGATACGGTTTTTGAGTGGGTCAACAGGGTGACGCCGGGCGGAGGAAGAAAATAAAACTCATCGACCAACGAGGTCTCAAACCACGGCTGTTGATCATCCAGTGTTTGCTTGCGAACGATGGCGGCAACATTTTTTAGTGCTTCCTCAATCGTTAGGCCTGTTTGCCGCATTTGTTCCGTCAGCGTTTTCGTGTACAGACTGTTATTGCGGCCGGCTCCATCCTCGGCCAACTGGCCCGGCGCGGTTGAATAGGCGATGACCGTGCCCTTGGGAATGACGGTTTTGGCCAGACCGAGATTGGCAAAATCCCGGTAACGATTGCGGGAGGAAGGGCGAAACGGATTATTGCGGCATGCATCCAGAATGACGATATTGACCGCGGACGAGGCAGCATGTAGGCGGTCGATGAGACTTTGCAGCGGAAACGCCTTGAGGGGGACGCTTTGCTCTCCCGTCGGCTGCATGTCGACGGGCACTAGATAATTGCTGCCATTGACTTGTATGCCGTGGCCGGCATAAAAGACCAGACCGATGGCGCCCGATGGCAAGCGCTCGCTGAATTTACGCGTTGATGCGAACAGTTGCTCGCGATTGAGATTGTGTTCAATGCCGACCTCAAACCCGAGCTGCCGCAATGTGGAAGCCATTAATTCCGCATCGTTTCGCGGGTTGAGTAATGGACTGTTGGTATAGGCGCTATTAGCAAGTATCAATGCATGACGCTGCGGTAGATGAGCGGCTTCATCAGCCCAACAAACACCGATCAAACCGAATGCGCAGCCGAGTATCCATGAACCGAACAAATGATTGAATTGCATCGTTGATGTGGCTTCTAGCCATCGCCGGGTTCAATCGGCATGACATCCATAATGCCCGTCGCGCCGAGTAATTGTTGAACGACATGATCCAGTTGATTGCGCTCATCCAATGAAAGCCACAATTCGCCGCTTTCCGAAGGGCCGTTTACGATGCGCGCACCGTTTTGCCGGAGCAAAATTACCAACTCCCCAAAATCGGTGCCGGGGTCGACAGTGATCTTGATGTCCGCAGTGCCGGTAGCTTCCGGCATACTACGGTATGACTTCAGTGCTGTCTTCGTGTCGTCGATTCGGTAGGGTCCCCAAAGCAGCATACTTTGAACGGCTACGATTAAGGTCATTACCGCAAAAGCAGGGGTTAATCCCCAGTCATGACAGATGCTTTTTAACTGCCGCTGCCAGCCGATTAAGCGATGACGGCGATCAGTACGGCTTGCTTGCAATAAGCGCTGTAAACCGGCATCGGTCGAGCATCTATTGCTAACGGCTTTAACCGCATGACGTATGGCATGATTGAAATCAACTTCGTCTTGTAGCTCAGGGTGATGTTGCAAGAATTCCCGCATGAACCGTTGCTGATCTTCGTCCAAGGTGCCGTTAACCCAAAAAGGAAGCAGTTCGCGAAAATGATGCAAGTCTGAATCGGTCATTATCCTTTCTCCGTATCCGCGAGACTAAAAACCTTTTCCAAGCAATCCCGCAATTTCGAGCGTGCATGAAGAAGACGGGTTTTAATAGTGTTTGCCGGGCTGTTTTGTAATCGAGCAACCTCTTCCAGTCGCAGATCCTGATAATAAACCCAATAAGTTGCTTCGCGTTGCGGCAAAGGCAGTGCATCGATACAGCCTTGCATAATTTCATTCAACTCAATGTCCTCAAAATGCCCCTGTACATCCCATGATGCATCGGCAGCGGTATCTGCTAAGTCATCATCCCATTCATCAATGGGTAATCGCTGATGTCGTCGGATTTTACGCTGATGGTCCAATGTTTTGTTTTTTGCAATTGCGCACAACCAGGTAAAAAACTTGCTGCGGCCGTTGAAATTTAAGGGGTTTTTCCATACCGCCATAAACGTATCGTGAACGATGTCGTCGGCAGCTTCATCGGCATTAATGAGATGTCGAACAAAGGCGAATAGAGGGCGATGGTAATGTCGGTACAGCGTTTCAATGGCTTTATCGTTGCCGGCGGCAATTTGGTTTAAAAGCGTGTCGATTTGAGTTGAAATCAGTTCGCCCATAAACGTGAGGATCCTAAGCAGGCGTTTGAAAAGTTGGGTTGAAAAGGTTGTTGACGATCAAATCAACCTTAAGAATTGTCAGGCTATCGTCGTATGGCTGCTATTAAACAAGATCGTCTCGTAAAAGACAAGAAGCGCGCGGCGCATCAAAAAAATAAAGGGGTTGGACGTTTTTGAGTAAATGCGCGAAAAAATTCCTAATAAAAGAATGGTAATTTTTGATTGAAAAAATATGGAAACAACGTTAATCTTCGCTTAAGGTTTATGACTACGGCGTAGGTTAGCTTTTTTTTGCGCACTGTAAAGCAAAAGGCATAAACCCTATGCACAATTTAATATGATTGCTCATTAGTCATGAGGCTCGTTCGTCATGTTTTGGATGAGTTGGGGGGGGGAATCCATGCAGTCAGATGTTTTTTAAGATTGTGTACTAAATACTTATTGTAGTGGTGGCGGTTTTTTTGCCACATTTCAACTCAAAAACAAAATCTATCCGGAAGAGATAGAGCATTAAAAAATATCGGCTATGAATAATAACAACAATATACAATTGCTGTACTCCGCTTTATCTATCATCCATTCTCTACCGCGTCAAGCCGTCAGGCATCGTCTTATCAAGGCGCGTACATATTATCTATCCCTGTATCCGCCCAATAACTGTCCGCAGTAGCACGGAATTTCATCAATCTAGCTAAGCGAGCTTTTTATAACTTAGGCGACCGATAGGACTTTTTGTCCGTCTTCTTCGTTGCACAAACAGTTATATAGCTTCGCTTAACGCCCGCTTGCGCGCCGTGTATACGAAAAAATCATGGCGTTGCGTGATTTATTTGATGCCTGATCCTAAGTATCCGTCTTTGAAAATATTCTTTTCAAAGACATGGTTGATTGTGCGTTAGAGTCGTTCTGATGTTTCAAGATACACAAAGTCCGTCCGGTAAGGATTATTGGAGCGATTTCTTAAAAAAATTATTGCACTATTGAACCAAACGTAAGGTTTGAGCGATTAAGCCTAGTAACAAATGCTCAATATATGAAAGCAAAGTAATCAGTCTTTTCTTTTTGAAGATGAGGGATGCTAGGTTATTAGCCGTTTTTAATGTATGTGTTGAATAACCCTTCGGCAAGTAATTATTCACACACCCTATCGTTCCCACGCTCCAGCGTGGGAACGAGAATGGCCGTGGGGCTGATACTCACCCAACTTGTATTCGCTGTTGGGGATTGAATAATAGCAACTTAAGGCATTGCAGGAATCGATTTTGAAAGAGGCTGATAATCTTGGATAACAAAACCATTACAAATACCGGTTTGAATGAGACAAATAACAAGGATTCATCGTCTCGCCAAAGTCAGGATAATTTAAAAAGCGTAGAGGATTTATATGTCAAATGTTTTAAACCTACGGTTAGTTTTTGTAGCGATGGTGAATTTAGGGTTGAGGTTCGAGGGCGCATTCGTGAAGGAATTAAAAATGCTTTAAATTTATTTTCAATTTCCGATTTGAAGGGTGATATTAATAAGGTTCGAGAAGTCATTTTTCAGGGAAGAACGTTTTCCGTTGCCGCAGTGATTTTTTTGTCATGGATGCTGACTAATTTTCTATTGGATAAAGCATCACCTTTTGGCATAAAGAAGGCGGCCGATGATTATTCGGAATTCATAATCGATCGTATAGCGGCGCCATTTTATGGCTCGGAAGCACAAAATGAAATAGTGGTGGTTTTAATCAATGACAATACCTTAATCAAGGAAGGACAGGCCTGGCCGCCGCATTATGATTGGTACTCCCGTTTACTCCATCGGGTATTGAAAAATCAGCCTAAGGCTGTCTTTTTCGATGTTCAGTTTAATAATTACCGCGCGGACGACAAGACCTTAGACAAGGCGCGCAAGGAATTAGAGGAAGACCTAGCCAGATTTAAAGTACCGCTCATTCTGGCTCAAGGAGCCGATACTTCACGAAAAAATGTATTCGGGCATATAAAGGGTGTGGAATTAGCTCCCGTGGAATGGTCGAATTTTGGTCGCGGTTATCCGCTGCTGCTTCCGGCAAGCAAATCCGGCGAGGCGCAAAATGATAGCTGTAATCCTGATCAAAGTATTGCAACGCCGGCGCTACGGCTTTACAGAGAGGCGTGTTCTGCCGACAGCTCTATCGGATGCGTGGAACCGACAAACCTTTTATCGGGTAAAGCATTATGCAGACCGTTGACCCCGCATTGGGGGCGTGCTGTTTCAAAAATCATGGAGACCAAAAAGCTGGTGCGTTTGAGCGAATGCGATCTGATTAACCCAACGGAAGCCGATCGTTTTCAGTCTTTTGTTAAGTCCATATTTCATACTTTCATTTCCGGATTTGACGACGACATCATGGAGAAGACGCGTCAGCCTTGCGCCTATACAGTGACTGTTTTGGCTCATGACCTAACCAACTTCGATAAAGTTCATGATGTACTCAAGGGCAAAATCGTATTGATTGGTTCGGGGTTGTCCGCAATGCATGATCTGGTGCTCACGCCGGTCCATGGTCAACTTCCAGGCGTTTATCTGCACGCGATGGCGCTCGATAATTTAATGACTTACGGTCGGGATTACTACAGCCATAATAAAGGAAGAGTGTTCGATTTTATATTGATAAGTATGGCAATGGTTGTTTCCTGGTCGATCGCAGTCGTGCTTCGCGCGAAGCCGCGTTTTTACCAGTTCGGCCTAAGGCTGTTCGCGGTATTGCTGATTGTAGCCCTGTCATTTGTTCTTTATACGCAGTATCACTACCCGGCAGTCCACTGGCTCAGTTTTTTATTGCTTTATGAATTGATCATTCGCGTGATTCAACAGGAACGCCATTAACCTAACCCATTCTATTCATCTTGAAAAGGCCACAAAAAATGAAATTTAAGTCCAGTACGATATTGTTTTACATAGCTATATTTTCATTGAATCTCGGTTCGTTCGCGCAAGCCGATGAATCCAAGGATAATTCTGACGAGGCACGTCAAATGATAGTCAGGTTCAATAGTGATTCACTCACTTTATATCATCGCGATGGAACGAGTTTTAATCGCATCGGTGAAGCTACCATAAACGACCTGCCGACATTGCCAATACCGATAGTGGAGAGTTCATCAGCTGGCTATGTTTTAATCAATGGGGATCGCGGGATGGTATGGTTGGACCAATTCGATATAGGGACCACGGAAAAACCGTTGGTAACGGCTACCTGCGATAGAGCCAGCAGTTATTCGATAGACTATATAAATACATCTGTTCCTGGTAATAATGACGGATGTAAATAATGGCGCGTGTTAATACTAATTCGCCACTCAAAAGAGCGATTAAGTCTTTTGTCATAGGCATTGCGCTATTGTCCTCAGGCTGTTCGACATTCACCGCGAGACTGAGCGATGCCGATCAATCCCCGCTATTGCCTCCCGGCACAGTAAAAGGTTTGTCTAGGGACGCGCCCAATCCCGAGAAGGGATTGAATTTTCGCCGCGCGTATTTCGGTATCGCCCGGCAGGCTGAGCTTGATGCTTACTTGAATGAAATTCTGGCGCGCCTTCAAAAAGCTTATACGGATATTCCGGAGCCCGCGCATGTGTTCGTGGTCCCGGACTCTTCATATTCGGCTAACGCCACCGAAGACGGCGCCATATTCGTACCCTTTGGCATATTACTGGACATCGAAAGCGAGGATGAGCTAGCGGCTTTGTTGGCGCATGAATATAGTCATGTCTTGCTGGGACATCACATTACCGGAAATGCCGAAGAAATATGGAATTATATCCACGGGCTGACAAATCTTGCATTGAGAACCCAGCTTATTGCTCAAAAGACTTTGCCTTTGCTGGCCAATGAGGCGGCTTTGGAAATGATTCAAAGTGCGGCCATTCCTGTCTTGGACCGTTCTCAAGAAGACGATGCGGATAAACTCGGCACGGATCTTCTCATTGCCGCCGGTTATAACAGCATCGGCATGTATGAGTTGTTGGGGCGAATGAAACGCTGGGACGAATTGAATGAGGAACAAAAAAAATCCAGGGAATCTCTTTTAGAAATGGCTTCCGATTCTTTCAAAATCGATTCCAAAAGGATGGAGGTCGATTTTACTCCTATGATAACCGGTGTTTCCGAGAGTATTCTCGAGGCTCGAGATTGGTTACGCAAAAAACATTACGATACCAAAGAGCGTCAGGACACGATTCGTGATTACATTAAGACCGTTCATTCAGGAGCCCCGAGACCGGAAAAGAGAATAACGCAATGGGTGGGTGTGAAAAACAGTCCCTCTGTCAAAAGTTTTCTTGATGGCTTGGCTTTAATGCGCGATCTCAATAGATCGCTGGTTAAGCTCAATGCACCCACGGTGACAAAACTGGTTGATAAGATGATGACGACTCAAGCAGGCAATGTTCCTTATCTTCATTACAGCGCTTTCAAAGCGTATAAATCCGTCGGGTTGAACGCAGAAGCTATTGCGGTTTTGAAGAAGGATGAATTATCCCCGGATTCTTTATTGCCTCAACACATGGAATTGATCGCCATAGCCGAAAAAAAATCCGCCGATGAAGGATTGAAGTCTGCGTTATCGGCCAACCAGGTCTTAGGGGAGCCGCCCCAATTGATGCCTAAGCTCATTCACTTATATAAAAAAACGGGGAACAAAGTTGCGATGACCGGATGGCACGCGAAGTGCGTGGCGACCGGGGTCAATGCATTAATGAATGAGTGTGATAAACAAGCTCACTAGATACTTGATCAAAAAATCATTGCAGGGTTTGGAGAAGTCAAGCCCCATCATCCGCCTTCAAAGCGAGACTATTGTAAATGTCGGACTTGTATGGACTCCTTGATTTTTATTTCAAGCCGAGTTTCCAGCAATATTCAATGACACAACAGTTTTCTTTCAATTACATACAGTATTCATTTTTTAATAATCCTCTTACAGCATGGATAAACAAATCGGCTCACGGCAAGAACAAATCTTAAAACTCCTCCTTACTGCCGAAACGGGCCTCAGCATCAATGAATTAGCCGCCGAATTGAGCATTTCCAGAAATGCGGTCACGCAGCACATCCTGTCGCTGGAGCGCAATCAAATGATTTGTGAAACCTCTCTGTTCAATAACACGGGCGGGCGGCCGTCGCGTAGTTATCGGTTGACCGAGCAGACTCGCAAGGGATTACCTAAGCAATATGCCTGGTTTAGCGATTTATTGCTCAGCGAACTGGCAGTCGAACTCGGTTCGGAGGCTTTGCAAAAAGTCATTTGGAAGTTAGGCGTCGAACAAGCTCGATTGTTGAAGGCGCAGTTTGCCGGTAAGGATTTAGAACAGACATTGCCGGCCCTGATCGAGGTCATGGAAAATTTGGGCTACCACCCGGAGCTCGAACGGCAACATGGACAAATCAGTATCAAGGTCAGTCACTGTGTTTATCATGAACTGGCCCAACAACATCCCGAGCTGTGCCGTTTCGACCAGGCGCTCATCACGACAGTCCTGAGTAGGCCGATCGAGCAGACTGCTTGTGTCGCCAAAATGGATTGCGTTTGCCGATTCAGCGTCGATGTTAGCGAATAAGCCGCCTTTAAGGGGTAATGCCTCCAAACTCAAGCGCTGCAATCAGCCTTAATAGGCCTACAAAAAACGATAAATTGAGAACCGACTCATGGAAACCAACACGCAACGCGTCATTGCACGCACGCCACCTGAAATCATCTGTCATTGCCGGCAAATCGACAGGAACACCATAGAACGATCGATCGAACAAGGCATGACAAGCCTTTCTGAAATCTCCAGAGCCACGGGCGCCGGCAGCGAGTGCGGTTGTTGTCGGGTTTACATTAAGGAACTGCTCGGTGAAAATTCATGGCTGCCGGTGCTTTTGGCGTCGGCGCATCGCTATTCGGAAAATTACTGCGCTTTTCGCTTCGCCAGAGCCGATGGAGAGCCTTGGCAACGGGAGCCGCCCGGCGCCTATATCATAGTCCATGCCTTCATCGACGGCGCTTGGGTCGGGCGGCCCTACGCGATCACCGACGATGGTGCGGACAGCGGATTGCGCGAGATCATCGTCAAACGTAAAAAAGGCGGTTTCTTTTCGAATTGGTTGTTCGATCATCTCGACGATTCGTCCAGCGCGCCTTTCAGGATTTCGGCCAGCGTCGGCGGCGCTGTTTTCGACCCGAACGGCTCCCGGCCCATCATCTGCCTGATCGGCGGCGTCGGCATCACGCCGGTTCTGGCCTTGTGCCGGATGCTCGTCAAGCACCACGGAAAAACGAAAATTCATATCGACTATTCCGCAAGCTCAATAGACGACTTTTTCTGCCGCGACGAATTATCCCGAATTGCGCGGATTTGTGACATAACGGTCGAATTTCGGCCTACCTCGACTCGCGGACGCATGCGACAGGCCGATGCCGATGCGCTGGTGAAACGTTATCCCGGCGAATCCTATTACATTTGCGGCTCCGCCAGTTATAAAGCCGCGACGATGGAGCTGCTTCGCAAGAGCGGGGCCGTCGGTCGGCAAATCATCGACCTGGAAGCGCCGCAACAGACAGGCGAAAACAGCGAAGCCGATCGAGAGGCCTGGGGCTACCGGGCCGTCGGCTTGTGCCTGTTGGCGGCTTACGGTCTGCAAGATGCGATCGATTTGAAGTGGCCGTTGCTCGAGCAATGGCAAAGCGATCAAATGTATAAGATTTGCAGCGGCTTATTACTCTTGTTTTATGTCTTGTTGCAGTGGCGTTTGCCGGTCGCGCGCTGGCTAAAGCGCGAAAACGACCGTCTGAAGGCACAAAAAAACCGCCATAAAACCATCGGCGCAGTCGCGCCCCTGCTGTTTTATCTGCACGCCACGAGTATCGGCTACGCTTATTTGGCGGTGTTGAGCAGCGTTTATTTGGCCAATAACCTTCTGGGCTACGGCAGCGGCGAGTTTGTAACCGCCGCGTTTAGAAAAGCCTATGTATACGGCTGGACGATCTTGCATGTCGGCCTGTCTACCAGTCTGTTGTTTTTAAGCGCTTACCACGTTTATATCGCGCTTGCCTATAAGTAACGGGAGCTTAATAGATGCTATTTCGTTACCTTGCCTTTCGCTTTAAATATCGTTTGGGCTATGCCGCAGGCCTGTTTCTAAGTATCGCAGGTTTGGCGCTACTGATGTCCGACAATCAAGCCGCTTGGCACAGTCCCGGTCCCGCCAATCACGGTCATGAACAACTGCCGTGCTCGGATTGTCATCGTGAGGCCGAAGGCAGTGCGCGCCAGCAAATTCAAGCCAATCTCAAACACCAACTGGGCTTGAGAAAGCATGAGGCTTATTTTCAATTCCGGCCGGTGAGCAACGCGCAATGCCTGGCCTGTCATGATCGCCCGAATGACCCGCATTTGGTGCATCGTTTCAATGAGCCGCGTTTTGCCGAAACGCGGGAAAAACTTCACCCCGAAACCTGCGCCTCCTGTCATGTCGAACACCGGGGCGTTCGCATCACCCTGCAGAACGCCGAATTTTGCCAAAGTTGCCATGAGGATTTTTCGCTGAAAGAAGACCCGATCAGCATTCCGCATCAAACTTTGGCGCAACAGCAACGCTGGGAGACTTGCCTGGGCTGTCACGACTATCACGGCAATCATCGAATGGATGTGCCGACCGAGGTCGACAATGCCATCGCGCCGGCTATTATCGGCGACTATTTCAACGGAGCGGCATCGCCGTATCCCGGACCCGTCATCCAAAAAGCAAAGGAGAAACCGGATGAGTCATAAGACTTTTTTGTTGATGTTTTTAACCTTAATAGGGTCGATCGTCTATTTATTCGTCGAAGCCCCGCAAGCGCTACCGGACGGTAAAGCCGGCGAAGATCGGGCGATTCCCGTCAATCGCTTGTTGGATATCGTCGCCAACGAAAACAATGCGGTTCGCGCGCTCTATACGCAAGAAATCGTCGGGGAAGGCGAGAAGGCCGGCCTTCAGTTCAGCGAAGACTGGCAAGAAGCCTCTGTCGAAGCCGGACCGTTGCCGGCGCTGTTTTTACGGGAAGCGTCGAGAAGCCTGGAAAAAAATGCGACACCGTTGAGCCTGTTCTTGGGGTCGGATTTTCCGATTGCGTCGTCGAATGCCTTCAAAGGCATACAAATTGAGAAATTCAACCGAATCAAGCAAACGCTTCGGCCGGAATATTTCTATGCCGCCGATATTCGGCGCTATACCGCGATGTATCCCGATTACGCCGTCTCGGCAGCCTGCGTCGACTGCCACAACGAACATCCGAACAGCCCCAAAAAAGACTGGCACTTACAGGATATGATGGGCGCGACAACTTGGCTGTATCCCGATGAGATGGCCACGCCCGGCGAACTGATCGAAACCTTGGCGGCGGCGCGTGAAGCTTTTAAAACGGCGTATCAGGCTTATCTCGACAAAGTAACGACCTTCGGCAATCCGCCGATGATTGGCGAAAAATGGCCGCGCGACGGCTATTATTTGCCTTCAGCGGAGGTGTTCATGCAGGAAGTGGATGCGCGCGTCGCGGGGGCGACATTGGGCGGACTCATGCAGGTCAGTCAGCCTCTTATGCATTCGCCGGAGGATGATGGTAAGCCGCTTTAACTGAGATGGTGTCTGAGGTTTATGAGACTGTAGAAAGAATTCGATAGAAGAGGTCGGTTTATGGTTTCTACACCTCTATCAAACGCTCCTCATCAAAGCCGGGCGCCGGTGATCTTGGATATCCTCGCGGATTCGACACGATCCGAACGCCGGCGATCTCATAATCCACCGCATTATGGATATGGCCGTGGCACCACAGGTCAATGCGGTGCGATCGGTCGGCGATAAATTCATCCAGCGAAGAGGCATAGGCGTAATCGACGATTTCCATGGAACGCAGCGAGGGAGCATGATGGGTTACCACCACCGTTTTTCCGTCATGTTGCTCGGCTAATTGCCGGTCCAGCCAGCGCAGCGAATCCTGATGCAGACAATAGGCGACGGCCGGGGAAAAATAGTGCGGCTCAAACCCGAACAGCGAATCGGTGGTTCGTCTCATCAGCGCGGTCGCGCGATCGTAGTGATCGGGGTTTTGCCACCATGTTTGGCAAGTGATATAGCGATAGTCGTTCATGGTCGATTGTGCTTCATAAACCGATGATGGCGAATAGCGGTTAAAGTCCGACCACAATGTGCAACCTAAAAACCGCACCCCGTCAATGACGACGCTGTCATTCTCCAGAAAATGTATGTCCAATGCCGTAGCGGTAGCCCGCAATTCGTCGATGATGCCCAGGTCGTTATCATAAAACTCGTGATTGCCGGCGACATAAATGATTTCATGGTTGGCAAACCGCCTCCGGCCCCATTCCAGGCCATTGCACCCTTCGCCAATATCGCCGGCCAGAATGACGACATCCGCGGTATTGGGATGATCGAAACGTAAACATGAATATTTGGCAGACGGATCAAACCGCTGATGTGCGAATTCTGTATGAATATCGGAGGCTAAAAAAATTTTCATGTTCAAGAGCTTCCTTGCCAGTAGGTATGCGTTAGATCAAAAGTTTGGGCGGGGCAAGGTTATCATCTGCAGTCTAAAATTCGTTCGGTTAGCTGTCCAATGTTAATAATCGCAATGTCCTGGGGTAAAATAACTAAGTGTAGGGAATTGCAAAAATTTAACGGGGGTAATCAAGAAATGGTGCCGAGGAGAGGACTTGAACCTCCACGCCCTTGCGAGCACTAGCACCTGAAGCTAGCGTGTCTACCAATTTCACCACCTCGGCAAAGGTGTGCTGTATCAGCGAAGTGAGCGCGCACTATACCGATTGCTTGATATGCTGTCAATACTATCGATGCCTAAAATCGCTGAGGTCTGCCCGCTGGCTGTCCATCAACCGCTTGATACATCACGTTGAATTTTGATTTGCATAGGGAATTGTTAAAATACGCGTATACAGTTAAGCTATGGCATTCATTCTAATTTAGGAAACGACGACATTGAAGTCTAAAGATAAAAAACCAAATTTTATTCCGACCCGAGATCCTTATGCGGAGCGCGAGGCGGCAAAATACGAGAATCCGATACCGAGTCGGGAGTTGATCCTCGATCTGCTCGCTCACGTCGGTAAACCGTTGTCGCGCGAACAAATTTCGCAGGAATTTCAGCTTGAGTCTCCCGATCAACTAGAAGCGTTGCGCAGACGGCTTCGTGCAATGGAGCGCGACGGTCAATTATTATTCAATCGGCGCCAAAAATACTGCCGGGTTAACAGCAAGGATTTGATTGCCGGGCGCATCCTCGGTCATGCCGATGGCTTTGGATTTTTAAAGCCGGATGACGGTTCCGACGATTTATTTTTGTCTCCCCGTGAAATGCGTTTGGTTCTGCACAATGACAGGGCCGTCGCGAGAATCGCTGGTCTCGACCGGAAAGGGCGCCGCGAAGGTGCTATTGTCGAGGTTTTGGAGCGCAATACTAAGCAAATTGTCGGCCGATTTTTTACCGAAAAAGGTGTCAATTACGTCGTTCCGGATAATAAAAACCTGGCTCAAGACGTATTGATTCCGGCCGATGAAACCGGCAAAGCAAAAAAAGGCGATATTGTTGTCGCCGAAATCTTGGAACAACCGAGTAAGACCAATCAGCCCATCGGACGTGTTGCCGAGGTTCTGGGTAAGCATTTGGCTCCGGGCATGGAAATCGAGATGGCGATTCGCAGTCATGGACTGCCGCATGTTTGGCCGGAAGAGGTTGAACAGGAAATTCAGTCATTCAGCGATGAAGTGCCGGAAGCCGCTAAGGAAGGACGTGTCGATTTGCGTGATGTTCCGCTGGTGACGATAGACGGCGAGGATGCGCGCGATTTCGACGATGCGGTGTATTGTCGTAAGACTGGAAAGGGCTGGAAGCTTTTTGTCGCGATCGCCGATGTGTCTCATTATGTCGCGATCAATAGCTCGTTGGATCTTGAGGCCAAAAACCGCAGTACTTCGGTTTATTTTCCGGAACAGGTGATTCCGATGTTGCCGGAAATTCTTTCGAATGGACTCTGTTCGCTCAATCCCGAAGTCGACCGTTTATGTATGGTCTGCGAGATGACGATCAATGCGGAAGGGCAGATGACGCGTTCGCGTTTCTTCGAGGCCGTGATGCGTTCTCATGCTCGCCTGACTTATACCGAAGTCGCTAGCATGCTGGTCGATGGCAATAAAGCTTTAATTAAAAAATATAAGCCTTTAATGCCGCATTTGCAGGAACTGTATGCTTTGTACAAAGCCATGCGTTTGAGCCGAGAAAAACGCGGTGCAATGGATTTCGATACTCAGGAAACGCGGATTATTTTCGGTTCCGAGCGTAAGATCGAAAAGATCGTTCCGGTTGTGCGTAACGATGCACATAAGCTGATTGAAGAGTTTATGATCACCGCGAACATGGCGGCGGCTAAATTTCTCAATCGCCGAAAAATGCCCAAGTTACTGAGAATTCATGACGGGCCCGGACCGGAAAAATTATTGGCGCTGAAGACCTTCTTAGGTGAATTGGGTCTGAGTTTGGGTGGTGGTGAGAAGCCGACGCCGCTCGATTACATGCATCTAGTCGATAGTATTAAAGGGCGCCCGGATGCCCACTTGATTCAAACGGTTTTGTTGCGTTCGATGTCGCAAGCCGTTTACAGTCCCGATTTGAAAGGTCATTTCGGCTTGGCGCTCGACGCCTATGCTCATTTTACGTCGCCGATTCGCCGTTATCCCGACTTGTTGGTGCATCGGGCCATCCGACATTGTTTACAAGACAAAAAGCCGGAAAGTTATCATTACGGATTTCCCGACATGGTCACGCTAGGCGAGCAATGCTCGACGAATGAGCGCCGAGCCGATGATGCGACACGCGATGTCGTTAGTTGGCTCAAGTGCGAATACATGATGGACAAGGTCGGCGAAGAGTTTCCGGGTATTATTTCGGCAGTGACGTCGTTTGGCTTTTTTGTCGAACTCGCCGATATTTATGTCGAGGGCCTCGTGCATATCAGTAATCTGGCCCAAGATTATTTTCATTTCGATGCTGCCAGTCATCAATTAATCGGCGAACGTACGGGCATTCGTTATCGTCTTGGCGATACCGTGCAAGTGAAAGTCGTACGTGTCGATCTCGACGATAAAAAAATCGATTTCGAACTGGTCAAGGTTACTGCCTTGGCAAAGCGCCCGAAAAAAAGACGGCGTAAAAAATGAGCCGAGTCAAAATTTACGGCATTCATTCGGTTCAGGCGGCACTCGATTATTCGCCTCAGCATATTCATCAGGCTTGGGTTGACTCGCACCGTCAGGACCGACGTTTAAGTCAATTACTCGAAGACTTGAAAAAGCTCGGTATTAACCCCGAAAAAGTCGACCGGAAAAAACTGGATCGTCTCGCCGACGGTAATAATCATCAAAGTATCGTGCTTGAAATCGAATTGCCTTCGGCGCAATCGGAAGATGCATTGAAGCAGGCGGTCTCCAGTCTTACCGGCATGCCGTTGTTTTTGGTTTTGGATAATGTTCAGGACCCGCATAACCTCGGAGCATGCTTAAGGACGGCCGATGCTACCGGCGTGCAAGGCGTCATCATCACAAAGGATAATTCGGTAGGTATTACACCGACGGTTTGTAAGGTTGCGAGCGGTGCTGCGGAGACCGTGCCGGTCTATCAAGTCACGAATCTGGCCCGAACATTGCGTTGGCTAAAAGATCAGGGGATTTGGATTTTCGGCGCCGCCGGCGAAGCCGAGCAAACGCTTTATCAGTGCGACTTTAAGCTGCCGATGGCCTTGGTGATCGGTGCCGAGGGTAAAGGTATGCGGCGTTTGACTCGTGAACAATGCGATTGGTTGGTCAAATTACCGATGGAGGGTAGTGTTTCCAGTCTCAATTTGTCGGTCGCGACCGGTGCGATGCTGTATGAGGTCGTTCGTCAAAGATCGATCCCATCACAGCTCTAGTAAGTTATTTGATCTCCAAATTGGGAATTGCTGCTAAGGAGGCGCCGGGGTGTTCGGCAAAGGCTTTGCCAGCATGGAGCTGGCATAGAGCCTATATGGACGTATTTACGGCGTCCTTTGACGGGCACCCCGGGGCCGAATTTTGATCTATGATGGGTATATTTTAGATTAATCGTTTTTAACGGCCAGGCTGATAGTCAATCGGGGCGCTCAAGTGAAAGGGCGATATATCTTTTAAGAATATCGGGCCATAAGTCTGCCCAACAGCACACATGATCGAATCCATCGATTGGCAGGTAAACGGCATTGGCTTGCCGCCGGCTAAAAGATTCGATGATCGAAGCGGGAACATTGCTGTCGTTTACTCCGGCCAGATGAATTTGTTTTATTTTGGCAGGTAAAGGTTGAGCGTCAATCGGGTTTAAAGATGCGTCTAGTGGTAAATAAGCGTGATGTCGGCTCCAGGCACTTGTGTTCAGGTTGGCTGCGACTGTAACAACGATGCTTGTGTTTTCAAAGTAAGGCGCGAGCAGCGTGGCGAGTGTTCCGCCACCGCTATAACCGATCAAAACTACGCTTGTTGTTTTTGCGTTTCTTAGCCATTTCTGCAAGGCGGTCGCCATGCTTTCGACGACCTCGGCCGAATACCGATGTGACGTCCAGTGTGCATAATGGCAGTTGGCCGTCGTATGCAACCCGTAGTAGCAGGGCCGGCCCAGTAATATTGCAGGTTCTTTATCTGCTGCCATTAAACGCAATATCAGCGGGTTTCTCGGTGTCGGATCTTCGGCAATCCAGCGGTTCATTTCCCATGGCGTGCCGTCGCCATCTAAATAAACATGGACTACCGGGATGGTGTCGGATTGCGCCGCAGTTTGGTTTAAATAGACTCGATGGCGAAATGGTTCGCCGATTATTTCAATGCTGGTAAGCCCTAAGTTTTTGGCGCTAGATTCAAAACGTTCTGAAGGTGTCGCGCAGCCGCTAAGCTGTAAGAGCAACAAGATTAAGCCGGCAATCCCCGGCTTGAGTATTGTTGTCGTTTTTAGGGCGTCTGGGCTGTTTGTCGAGAAGCGAAGTAAACCCATTCTTACAGCTTAACGGTGTTGTCGTTAAGCACCGGGCAGGAAAAAGAACGGGCTACCCTCGTGACCGGCATGTTGAAGCGGCGCGTATTGCGGCGCTTGAGTAAAGCCCACACGGGATGCCGAAGTTCGGACTTGTTTCGATACCGAACGAAAAATATCATAATCTTCGATTAAACCCCGATTGCTTTGTAGTGCATCGATAAAGGCTCGGGCAAATATTGAATGCTGGCCGTCCCCTTCGTCGAGAACCGGAGCCACGCCTCCTGATGTCAAGACGGTTCGTGCTTTCCGTGTTGCCATGAATTTCAGCCATTTTTCGCGTTTATCTTCGGGCATACCGTCCGGCAGTCTAGCGATCGCCGTTCCGGTCATCGCGCCCGAGTAGCAAGAATCCGCCACAACCAGGATGTGCCGTGCGGCGATGATATTCAGATAACGGGTGATATCGTCGCTGGAAATCCAGTTTGCGGTATTGTCGATTTCGGCATCGGTAGGTAGCCAGTAAGCCGCCAGGCTGGTTTTATCTCGTTCTCCGTGACCCGCATAGTAAATCAATAAGTTATCGTTTTCTTTCAAAGAATTGCGAATAGTATTCAGCGCCGTCATGATTTGGTGGCGATTGGCATTTTGCAGCAATGTGGTTTTGAATCCATAGCGTTGGCGCAGAATCGACTCGACCGCTTTGGCATCGTTGATCGCGGTTTTCAGTGTCGGTAGTTCCGTATAATCGTTATTGCCGATGATGAGCGCATGATAACGCCCGAAGTCGACATCATAAAATCGGCCTGGTTTGCTGGGTGTCGTCGGTCGGCTGTCGATGCTTGAAGTGGCGCTTTCCTCTTGGGTTACGATGTTGAAATTCAGACTGGTTCTTTTGTCTTTTTTATCGACGGCGACGATTTTGATTGGTGTCGTGGCTTCTGTGGCAGTGATATTTATCTTAAAGAAGCCCTGCGTATCGATATTTTCAGGTTTATCATTGACCACTAATGATTTAAGTCCGGCCGGCGCTTCGACTTTGCCGGTTATGGTTCTTGATGGGGCTATCGATCTTAACAATAAGCTTGGAACGCCTCGAGTCAATACCATCGGCGGATCGATAATTTCTATTGTTGGTGCGGCAGAGGCTAATTGTATCAATTGACCGCTTTCCAATTTTGTTACGGCTTTGCGTTGTTCGTTAATTCGGGTTTTTAAGGTTTTGACTTCCTGTGCAACCGTTTGCAACGATTGTTTTTGTAAGTCCAAATTAGCCCTAATTTCCTTCGCTCTTAGTTGTTCTCTCGGCGAACCGCTTTGTTCGGCCGATGAACCTACCGCTTCTAAAGATCGTTTGATTTCATTGGAGATCTTTATGTAATGACTTTCTTTTTCTTGAAGTAAGGTTTCGTTTTTTTGCAGTTCGCTACGGGCGTTGGCCAGTGTTTTGCCTGCTTGGGCGTCGATGATAGGTTGTTGTGGGGCGCTAGCGACGATTTTTTGTTCCTGGGCTAGGGCGGCTTGAGTTCTATGTTTGATGGATTTCTCTTTGGTTTCCAGGGAGCGTTCTAATTTTGAAATTTGATTTTGTCGCGCTTCGAATTCGGTTTGACCGGCTTTTAATTCCTGATCCAGCGCTTTTAGTAGTGATTCGTTCCGGGTGGATTTGTTTTTTTCCTGTTCGAGCTGTTGTTTTTTTTGGTCTAAGTTTCTTTGTATCGAGCGTAGATCATCTTGCTGTTGTCTGAGTTGACGTTGTGTGTCGGCTAGTTGGCTTCGTAATTGATCCGCCTCGAATTTACGTCGAGCGGCATCTTGCCGTAAAGCTTCCAATTCTTGTTCATGAGCGCTGGAAAATTGTGCCTCGACAACCGAAGCAAATTGCAAGTCGGTATTTTCTAAGCCTGATGCCTTACGATACCAATTTAATGCGGTAGTCAGGTCTTTTTCAACGCCGAGTCCTTTTTCATATAAATAACCGAGATTAATTTGCGCTCTCGAATGACCCGTTTCGGCGGCTTTTCGGTACCATTCGGCGGCTAAGCGAGGATCTGCCTCTGCGCCTAGTCCTTTTTCGTAGATTTCGCCGACGTTGATTTGCGCTTCGGGATCGCCTTGTTGTGCAAGCGGTAGCCATATTTTTAAAGCGCTGGCTAAATTGGCTCGGTCATAAGCGACATATTCGCCTCCGCGAATTTCGCATTCGCCCGCGGTCGTTTTAATTGCGCGCCTGGCTGTTAAGTAGGTCATTTGCGTGCCTAGCTTTCTGACTTGTCCGGGTAGCAGGCAATCGACGATGAATAGCTTGTCTGTGTCTTGAGGATTAAAGCCTTTTAGGGCTTTTAGGCCTTCTGGGCTGGTTGGGTCGGTTGTTTGGCAGCCGAGGGATAATGTCAATGATGTCAATGTCGCAACAAACAGAGTTTTTTTTGTGCTGAGCTGTTTATACTGTGTCGGTGGTTTTGGCTTGTTGCCTGACATGTTTTTCGCCTCTGTTAAACAAGGTGATGAAGGGTTCTATCAATTTCTCTTTTAATCGGCATTTTTTGTATTCAGTGTCACAGTATATTGATCGAAATTAATACTGACCTTATTAGTCTGATTGGGGGCGATCTTCATCGATGCTTTCCATTGTGCGGTATCGAGGTTGCGAAATGCCGCGAAGATAGCCAAATAACGAGCTTCAGGTTTGCTTTCCAAACTTAAATTCCGGATTGTATCAGGTTGAAGTTCCAGTTCCTTCCGAAAGATAATGTCTTGGCCCAGCAGGGCTGTGTCATTGTCGTAAATAGCGAAAAAGTCGCTGGTATTGAATTTATCGATTGCCTCGAATTGGTATATTCTAACAACCAAGGGCGATGCGCGGCCTTCAATATCGGGATTTAGAAGTTTGCCTGCTTGTAGTTTTAGCTCGAGTATTGTAGGGTCCGGTGTCGGTGCAATCACTTCCTCCTTGGTAGAGCATGCCGCAGTGTTGAGTAGCAATGCGCTTAATAATAGAGTCCGCCATTGCGTTTTTAGGCGTGAGAGATCAATTCGATTGTTTTTATTCATGGTTTTGTATTGACGATTCAAGCCTAGGTAGGCGCTATACACTGATTACTTTTGAAGTCTAGCTGCAAATTTATAATTCGGTCAACTTTCGAGTTGTTCATGAAGCGGTTCTAAGTTTTTGGAGTGTTCCCGGTGTTATATTTGTTTCAACTCAATTTTCGGCATTGGCACTAAGAGTTATGTCGGGATTTTTTACAGTTATTCAGCTAAACAAGTTGCATGACGATTATAGGTAATAGAAAAATAACGGATATTATTTTATGGCTTTAAAATTGCTTTTCATGATTTTATCAAAGACGAGAGATTGACATGAGTTGGCTATTAAGGCTACTTGCCGTAATTCTATTTTTTTCCTCGCCGTTATTTGCAGCCGAAGTTGCGGACGATCATCCTAGCGGAATTCGTAAAATGGCGATGGTTTACGAGCACGGCCGCGGCGTGAAAAAAAATTATCGGAAAGCTTACGAACTGTATTGTAAGGCGGCATTAATGTCGGATGTCGAATCGGCTTACCATTTGGGTTTTATTTATTTCAATGGCCGAGGAGTGTCGAGAAATTTATCGGTAGCGCTTTATTGGTTCAGGTTGGCGGCAAAAGGGGGGGATCCTTATGCCAGGCGCATGGTGATCAAATTTAAAGATATCAAGCCGACGAAAGATTCCGGTTGTCGTCGCCCTGAACCCGAGTTAACGATAACTACCGAGCAGCATGCAAACCCCAACCGCCAAATCGTTAAATCGTGGGTCGAAAAAATTGCTCCGAATTACGGTATCGATCCTGAGCTGGTAATGGCGGTTATTCAGGCCGAATCGGCCTTTAATCCCGGCGCATTGTCGAACAAAAATGCTCAAGGCTTGATGCAATTGATTCCGGCAACCGCTGAAAGATTCGGTGTCAAAGATACTTTCAATCCTATTGAGAACATCAAGGGCGGTACGGCTTATCTGCATTGGCTGATGCGGCATTTTAACGGCAATGTGGAGTGGGTTTTGGCGGCTTACAATGCCGGCGAGGGTGCTGTCGAACGCTATAAAGGTGTACCTCCTTATCGAGAAACGCAAAATTACGTTAAAACGATACTTAAGAAATATCCTAATAGAACACATCCTATTCCAGGTGAACATTCCCAACAAATAGATGCTTCATGAAAATTTTCATGCAATTTAGGATTTCGCAATAAATAACATCCTAGAACTATCAGCTTTGTTTTGTTGAGGATTCGGCAATCTTTGCCGAGCCCCCCTGCGCCTCCTTAGGCATCGCCGGAATTTGCAGTGCGAAAGTTATAAACTGCCGGTCTCACTTCCTTCCATGAATTTTACTTGAATCTGCGGTCTTTCATCCGTCTCGTGGCGCAATCATTCTTGAAACCGGTTAAAATAGGCCGTTTATTAGCCGTTCATTCGAACTGGAATACGAATCGAAAAGATTTGTTAAGTCGAAAGGGCGTTATAAAACCACTCCGGAAAACCTGTGAATCAATCGAAAAAACAACAAGAGAAAACATTGCAGATGGCTGTTTTGATGACGCCGGACATGGCCAATTTTTCCGGCGTCGTGCATGGCGGTTCGTTATTAAAATTGCTCGATCAGGCCGCTTATGCTTGTGCGGCACGTTATAGTAAAAACTACGTTGTAACGGCATCGTTAGATCAAGTTTTTTTTAAGGAAAAAATTCAGGTCGGCGAGTTGGTGACTTTATCTGCACATGTCAATTATGTCGGGCGGTCTTCAATGGAAATCGGCATCAAAGTGGTTGCCGAGAATTTACGCACGCAAGAAAAAAGACATACCAATTCTTCTTATTTTACGATGGTGGCGGTCGATGAGAATGGCAAACCGGTGCCTGTTCCGCCATTGACCATAGAAAGCGAATTGGAGCAGAAACTATACGATGCTGCGTTGATGCGCAAAAAAATGCGCCAGGAAATCATGGAAAAACATATGGCACTACATGTCGACTTACCAAAGGACGATCTTTAATTTATGGGTATTCAGGAAAACTTCGAACAACTTCCGTTAAAGGAATTTACCGAAAAGGCATATCTCGATTATTCGATGTATGTGATTTTGGATCGCGCCTTGCCGCATATTGGCGATGGCCTCAAGCCGGTGCAGCGACGCATCGTTTATGCAATGTCGGAGTTGGGGCTGACTGCGGCGGCAAAATATAAAAAATCGGCACGAACGGTCGGTGACGTGCTCGGTAAATACCATCCGCATGGCGACTCGGCCTGTTATGAAGCGATGGTGTTGATGGCTCAGGATTTTTCCTATCGTTATCCGTTGATCGATGGTCAGGGGAACTGGGGTTCGCCGGACGATCCGAAATCGTTTGCCGCGATGCGCTATACCGAATCGCGTTTGACGCCTTACGCACAAACCTTGCTAAGCGAACTGGGGCAGGGGACCGTCGATTGGACCGACAACTTTGACGGTACGATGAAGGAACCGGTATTGTTACCGGCGCGTTTACCGAATGTATTGTTGAACGGCACAATGGGTATCGCGGTAGGCATGGCGACCGATATTCCGCCGCATAATCTTAGAGAAGTGGCGGCGGCATGCGTGCAATTGCTGGACGATCCCGATACGCCGTTGGAAAGATTGTTCGACCATATCAAGGGTCCTGATTATCCCACTCACGCCGAGATCATTACACCCGTCGAAGAGCTACGAAAGATGTATGCATCCGGCAACGGTTCGGTCAAAATGCGTGCCCGTTATGAACTGGAAGACGGTAATATCGTTATTACCGCCCTGCCGCATCAAGTGTCAGGGGCCAAATTGCTCGAACAAATCGCAGCGCAAATGAATGCGAAAAAATTGCCGATGATCGATGATTTGCGAGACGAATCCGATCATGAAAATCCGACGCGCTTGGTCGTGATGCCGAAATCCAAACGCATCGATGTCGAGGCGGTGATGTCGCATTTGTTCGCGACGACCGATTTGGAGAAAAATTTTCGCGTAAATTTAAATATGATCGGCCTAGACGGTAGGCCTCAAGTCAAAAATCTTAGAACGATATTGACTGAATGGCTGATCTTCCGAACCGAAACGGTTAGGCGCAGGTTGCAATACCGGTTAGACAAGGTCTTGGCTCGTTTGCATATCCTTGAGGGATTATTGATCGCTTATCTCAATATCGACGAAGTCATTGCGATTATTCGGTACGAGGATAAACCGAAACCGGTGCTGATGGAGCGCTTCGGTATCAGCGATCTTCAGGCCGAAGCGATCTTGGAATTGAAACTGCGGCATTTGGCTAAATTGGAGGAAATGAAAATTAAAGGCGAGCAAGCAGAGCTCGAAAAAGAGCGGCAAGCTTTGGAAAAAACCTTGGGTTCGAAAGCTTTGCTTAATCGTTTGATCAAAAAAGAAATTCAAGTCGATGCCGAAAAGTTTGGTGACGAGCGGCGTTCGCCGATTATTGAGAGAGGATCGGCAAAGGCGCTAAACAGCACGGAACTGATCGCGAATGAGCCGGTTACGGTGATATTGTCTGAAAAAGGCTGGATTCGTGCCGCGAAAGGTCATGATATCGATGTTGAAGGCTTGAGTTACCGTTCCGGAGACGGTTTCCTACATGCGGTCAAGACCCGCACGACTCAGCCGGTTTATGTATTGGATTCGACTGGGCGCGTTTATGTAACCGCGAGCCATGACTTGCCTTCGGCGCGCAGTCAGGGCGAACCGCTGACCGGTCGATTCAATCCGCCTGCAGGTTCCTTATTTATTGGTTTACTAGCCGGAGATCCGGATGATTGGTATGTGCTGGCCGGATCTACCGGTTACGGCTTCAGGGTGCAATTGAAGGATTTGTTCAGCAAGAATAAAGCCGGTAAAACGGTTGTTACCTTACCGGTGGGCGCGAAGGCTTTGTTGCCGGTTAGAGTGCATTGCGATAGCGACTTGCTAGCGATTGCGACACTTCAGGGTAGGTTGTTGATTTTTCCGGTCAATGAGTTGCCGGATTTGACGCGGGGTAAAGGCAATAAACTAATTCAAATTCCGACGAGCGATTTGGCCGACGGCAGTGATGCTGTTATGGCATTGGCTGTGATTTCCGAGCAAAGCGAATTGAAGCTCATTTCCGGAAAACGCACGCTGACGCTAAAAGCAGCCGATATCGAGCATTACAGAGGAGCCCGAGCGAAGCGAGGATTACATTTACCGCGCGGCTTTCAAAAAGTCGACGGTTTTGTAGTCGAGTAAGTTTATTATCGCGCGGAGGCGCAGGGGTGCGAGGAGTTTATTCGTTTTTCATCGTTCCCACGCAGAACCGCTCATCGTTATACATAAATGGTAGGGTACGCTCCGCGTACCTCCATGCCGTTGAGCCCCGAATTCCTGCCCAGATCAAACAATAAGGGCTAAGTTTTAGCATTGGTGGGGTTGCAATAGTACGCATAGCGTACCCTACGGCGCTATACCTTTCGCACTTCAAATTTCGGCAGTGCCTGAGGAGGCGCCGGGGTGCTCGGCAAAGGCTTTGCCAGCATGGAGCTGGCATAGAGCCTACAGGGACGTATTTACGGCGTCCTTTGAAGTGCACCCCGGCGCCGAATTTTGATCTACGATGGGTATAGATTGCAGTGTCGTCCGGAAAGGCTATTGGTGTTTGAGTGGAGCGGCTTCGATAGTCGCGACGTAGGCGTCGCTCCCACAGCGCTTGTAACCTTTTGTGGGAGCGATCCCCTGATCGCGATTTCGAAACCGGGAGCGTTAGGTGACAACAAACGGTATCGAGGTCACATTAGCTAAGATGGTATCTACGATGGGTATATCATCTCTGCGCTCCAGAGCGTCTCCGTGCGAGATCAAAAGAGTTAGCTATGCGCCTGTTCGGCGGCAATGACGGTATTGGCGACCAGCATCGTGATCGTCATCGGACCGACGCCGCCCGGCACCGGCGTGATGTAACCGGCGACTTCCTTAACGCTTTCGAAATCCACATCGCCGACCAATTTACCGTCCTCGAGCCTGTTGATGCCGACATCGATGACAGCCGCGCCGGGTTTGACCATGTCGGCGGTAATCAAATTAGGTTTGCCGGTTGCGACGACCAGAATGTCGGCTAACGAGGTGAATTGCTTCAGATCACGAGTTTTCGAGGTACAAATACTGACCGTCGCATTTTTTTGCAGCAACATCAGCGCCATCGGTTTGCCGACGATGTTGCTGCGCCCGACGATAACGGCATTTTGGCCTTCGATCGGGATGTCGCAATATTCAAGCAGGCATTGCACTCCATAGGGTGTGCAGGGTGGAAATATCGTATTGCCGGCCATCAATGCGCCTAGGTTATACAAATGAAAGCCGTCCACGTCCTTATCGGCGTTGATGGTTTCGAGAACTTTGTTGACGTCGATATGATCGGGTAGCGGCAATTGTACAAGTATGCCGTGGATCGAAGAGTTGTCATTAAGGCGTTCGATAGCCGATAGCAATAAGGCTTCGCTGATATCTTCGGGTAGGTCGATCAATTCGGAATAAATGCCGACTTCGTGACAGGCTTTGATTTTATTGCGCACATAGACTTGCGAGGCAGGATTGTCACCGACAATGATGACGGCTAGGCCCGGGAGCACGCCTTTTTCTTTGAGTTGAGCTACGCGTTGTTTCCATTTTTTGCGGACCTCTAATGCGACCGCTTTACCATCGATGATTTTTGCACTCATGATTTAATTGTTTATGTTGTAAATATTATCGGTAAGCATAAGGAAGAACGTGCAAGAACGCAAACGCTCCACTACCGGCGGCGTATCGTTTTTCAATGCCATTAATCGCCCAAAACGATGTTGTATTTACCGAGCAGGGAATAAAGCGTAGGGCGTGTAATGCCTAATAGTTTTGCCGCATTAGAAACGTTATGGTTCGAGAAATTCAGTGCTCTTTTTATCGCAAGCGTTTCGGCAGCTTCCCGAACTTCTTTTAAGTTAAGCGGCAGTGCGTCATGGTTTTCGCCGTCCATTTCGAGGTCGTTTAACGTTATCAGCGATTCCTCCGCCATGATGACCGCGCGTTTAATTTTATTTTCCAATTGGCGAATATTTCCCGGCCATTCATAAGTTTCGATGGCTTGAGCGGCTTCTTTGGTAAATCCCTTAATCGATTTTTTATGTTGGTCGTTAAATTTTCTCAATAAGGCGGTTGCGATGATGAGAGCATCTCCTTCGCGTTCTCTGAGCGGAGGAATATTGATGGTCATTTCACTGATACGATAATACAAGTCTTCTCGAAATGCATTTTGTTGAATCAGGTTTTGAATATTTTGGTGGGTTGCGCAGATAATGCGAACATCGACCGGTATCTCGCCGCGCCCGCCCAAGCGCTCAATGGTTCGCTCCTGAATGAAGCGTAATAATTTCGATTGTAGATTGAATGGGAGATCGCCTATTTCGTCGAGAAAAAAAGTGCCTCCGTCGGCATATTCTATTTTGCCTTTGGTTTGTTTGACGGCGCCGGTGAATGCCCCTTTTTCATAACCGAATAATTCACTTTCCAATAGGTTTTCGGGAATGGCCGCGCAATTGACCGGTACGAAAGGTTTTTTAGCCCGGTCGCTGAGGTCGTGAATCGCTCTGGCAAAAACTTCTTTACCGGTTCCGCTCTCGCCGAGTAATAAAGTAGTGATTTGCATCGGAGCGATTTTTTCCACGGTTCTGGAAATTTCCTGCATTTTTTTACAGGCCGCGATAATGCCGTTCAACGGTTCATGATTTTTTTGCTGAAGTTTTGCGTTTTCATTTTCCAGCGAGGTCAAATGAAAGGCGCGCTGAATGATCGTATTTAAGACATCGAGATCGACCGGTTTCTGGTAAAAGTCGTAGGCCCCTAACGCGATGGCTTGGAGAGCGTTGTCTCTATCGTCATTGCCGGTTACGACAATGACTTTAGTATTTGGGGCCAGTTGCAGTATTTCTTTTAAGGTTTCGAGTCCTTCACTAGCGTTGGTCGGATCGGGCGGCAGGCCTAAGTCCAGCGTCACAACACTCGGTTGATAACGCCTCAATGCGGTAATGGCCTCCGGTCTATCGCCGGCTATGACGATCTTGTATTTTTCGAAACCCCATTTGAATTGTTTTTGCAAACCGGGGTCGTCTTCCACTATGAGTAAAATACTGTCGTCGCTCATTTCTCGCCTTTTAATATTGCTCGGGTCATATCAAGTTGAACGTTCGTTTCGGCGCTAGTTTGAGTCGGCTGCTTGTGCCGTTTATAAAGCGGCAAGGTGATCGTAAAAGTTGTTCCTATACCGGCCGCGCTTTTAACATCGATCGTCCCCGAATGTTTTAAAACGTAATCTCGAGCTTCGTAAACACCGATACCCATACCCGCATTGCCTTTTGTCGTATCGAAAGGCTTAAACAACCTTTCGGCAATAAACTTATTATCCATTCCGGCGCCGCTATCGATAATTTTGATGATTGCTCGGTCAGCGTTTTGTGTTAACTCCAATTTAACAAAGCCATCGTCATCGGTTGCTTCTTGAGCGTTTTGTATTAGATGCCCGAGAACGGCTGTTATTTTAGCTTGTTCGCCTTGAACTTCGAAGTCTTGGTTAATATCTGAGACAATTTCCAAGGTCGGACGATTGCTTGATTGTTGTTGTGCGACATCTTGGATGATTTGATTTAAGTTAAGTACGGCTTGGGTTTCGGATTGAATATTGCCTTTTTTCAATTGGTCGATGATGTGTTGCATTTTTGTGACGACATTTTGCAACGTATCGATGGAGTCTTCAATGAATTCGGGATTATGTTTATGTTTTTCTGCATTTTTAACAATCATCGCAACTTGCGCGATCAGATTTTTTAAATCGTGTACTACGAATGCGGATAGCCTGCTGTAGGCTTCGAATTGTCGAGCACGGGACAATTCGTCAAGCGTTTGGTTTAAGGCTAGAGCATTACTCAACTGGAATCCGACAGTCTTTAATAAGTCGAGATCCTCCCAGTTAAGTGCCCTGGGGACACGCGCTTGGGTAAGGACAACGAAGGCTTCTAATGAGTTTAGCCTATAGAGCGGGATAATGAGCCAAATTTTGTTGTCGTCGAAATTCCACTTCGACAAATCAATGTCGTCGTATAGATCCGGGTTGTCAATGTATTGCACGAAATCGATGACCCATTGCTTGTCGGCTAAGAATCGAATAAAAGGTTCGTCTTTACCAAATAATTGTTCCGGTTCGAAGCCTAAGTGTTTGTGTTCTGCTAAATAAAAATCGCCTTGTTCGTTTTTTAGCCAAAGCCCTCCACCGGAACTCTCTACTAAATCGGCCATGGTTTTAATAATGAGCCCCGCCAATTCGCTGACCGAATTCAATTGCGCGAGGGTTTTACTAAGCTTGATCCATTCTTCTCGATAATCATAGCGATATTCAAGAAAATGTTTACTCAAATTAACTTTGACTAACGCTCTAATTTTTCCGGAAATAAAAAGAACGATCAGCAATAAAATCGCTAAAAAAATAAAGGTAAATTGAGCGACTTCCCCCCAATTGCCGCCATAGTCACGTATATAAAATCCGGCAACTGACATCAGGACCAAGTATAATCCGGAGCCGAATAGAACAGTGGTATGAAAAACGATTTTTCTTGAAACGGTCAATTCGGTGTCTTTTTCTTGTAAACGCAGCATGGAAACCGCGAGCATAGGCGCTATTATGGCATTGATAATTCCCCGCGAACTCCATATCGCCGAATCCAACGAAAAAAACAGTAATGATTTGCTGTATAGAATAAAGTCGACTATAAACAAAGCGCCAAGACCTACGCATAAGAATTTTATCGACCAACGTTGATCGGAAAATGCGTTGCGATAAATTTGCTCAATCAACATTAGGCCGACAATTGCAAAAATGACATGGATAAATAAGCGCAAGTCCCTTTGCAGGAATTGGTTGATGGCTTGTAGTAAGCCTGAATTGACTTCGTAAAGAAACACGAGAGTTGTGCTAAACAAGATCAATAGGACATTTTTCGATCTAAAAAAAATCGATAAGCGTTCTCCCTTGCGTTGTTTGAAGCTTATAAAGCAAAGAAAAATCAGCCAAGCTCCATTGCGTAAAGTTTCGAATGGTAGTGCATCGGAACTGAAATAGAACTGATCTTGCAGGGTAAACGTTGTGTAGCCTAACCAAATCAAGGAAAGAACAATTGCCAGAAAGAAGGGCACGAAATAAGGGCTTTTTTTTATGCTTATTAATGCAAATGGAATTAACAAGGCATAACTGGTCGTAGCGGTAAGGTAATTGTAAAAGCTGTAATTTTCCAGAGTGTCCATGTTATTCGTAGCGGTCAGAGAAGGTTAAGAGCCGATGTAAAATCGGCTAAATCTCAATTTCAATGGTAAGGTTTGAGATGAAGTCTGTATTGAATGATACGGGTTTGTGCTTTAATGACCAATAGATCATGCGTGGTTGATATACCCTTTGCTGGTCAAATTTCGGCGCCGGGGTGTCCGTCAAAGGACGCCGTGAATACGTCCATGTAGGCTCTGTGACAGCATCCCTGCTGTCAAAGCCTTTGCCGAACACCCCGGCGCCTCCATGCGTCAATGCCGAAATTTGAAGTGCGATGGGTATAAATAGACATATTGAGGTTGAGGAGTCTCCGGTACGGGACTTGGGATCCAAATTAATAGGGTTGTTTATGCCTATTTGCTCTCCTCATACTGAAAAATCGTTCAAGTTTGTTGACGGTACGAGAGGCGTGTCTGTGGAGGAATTTGGCTCCTAAATTATCCAAACTCGCCCGGATTTGATCTTAGAAAAAGCATTTCACCATGAAATACATGAAGAATAGAGGTTAATTCAATAGGTTGCTGTGCATTTGCGAAATACTTTTGCTCTCCGGAAAGGTTGCTCAAAATTTATGGATAGCCTCTTAAAATGTTGTATAAACTTCATTTGCTTCATTGCTAAACTGCCGATTTAAGCACTAGATAAACCCGTCTATAGGGTCCACTTTAAGAATTCGCTTTGGGAGTAGCAATAAATGTCTATTAGGCTCTAAACTATTTTCCGCCAAACAAAGTAACTAAAATTTCCTATGAAGGTTTAGCGACAATGCTGATAAGAATTATTAAGAATTTTACTGTTGTTCTATGTTTTTCGCTGTTAACGGCCTGTAGTTCGCCTGAAGAAATCGCGATGGATAGTCAAGCGAAAGGAATTGAACTTTATAATCGAGGTGAATACGCGAAGGCCGAATTAGAGTTAAAAAGCGCAATTCAGCAGGATGCTACTGTCGGCGATGCTTATTACTATCTCGCGCTGGTGAATGAAAAAAATAGGAATTTTAAAAGCATGAAAGATAACTTGATTGAAGCAATCAAGTTAAAGCCTGAGAATCTAGATGCCAAACTACGCTTAGGCAAGGTTTTATTGCTGCTGAATGAAGCCGAAAATGCACTGATTCAAGTTAAGGAAATTTTAGAGCAGGATGCCAATAATGTGGATGCAAAAACCTTGGAGGCATCGATTCTTATCAGGCAAAAAAAAATGTCTGAAGCGTTGCCGATTTTGGACGAGGTGCTAAAGCAAGATCCAATGCATAATGATGCGTTGTCGTTAAAAGCGGCTTTATTGATGGAGGATCAAAATTTTGACGAAGCGCTTTCGTTGATTGAGCCGGCTATCGAGTCGGATCGCGATAATTTGTCATTGCGGTTATTGAAAATCAAAATT
The DNA here is from genome assembly GCF_005931095.1 of Methylotuvimicrobium buryatense. GTDB lineage: Bacteria > Pseudomonadota > Gammaproteobacteria > Methylococcales > Methylomonadaceae > Methylotuvimicrobium > Methylotuvimicrobium buryatense. The sequence goes on from NZ_CP035467.1 coordinate 1,400,219, forward strand.
GACGCTCAAAATAAAGATATCGATGCTGTCATAGCCGATTATCAAGATCTCATCAGAATTTTTCCGGAAAAGGATGAGCTAAAGTACGCGTTGGCTAAGATCTATTCCGCAGCTAAAAAGAATCAAGAGGCTGAGCGAATGTAATCGTTTAGCCCCCCATCACTAAAAAAGTAGCATCTCCCGTTAAAACATGAAAAGCTATAGGACATGACGTTGAGCGACCGAGACCTTAGCCAAATGGACACGGACTATCTGGATGATTTGCCGGAGGGTGAGTTGCGTCCATTGAGTAAGCAACTGTTGGCGGATCTCAAAGAAGCCCGAGAACGACTCAAACAATCCCCGGATACGAGTTCGCGTCCGCCGTCATCCCGGGAGCCTTGGCAATCGAATCAATCCAGCGCCGAACCGTCGGAAGAAGCGCCGGCAACGGACGACTTGTCGGCACTGGATTCGTCTGAGTCTTCGTCAGATGACTTACCTAGCCAGGACTCGGCAACACCTCCGGCGGCGACCGGTGATAGCGGAAAGCCTAAAAAAGCCGGGCGCCAAGTCGGTAGCCCAGGCTATAGCCGCAACCTGACCTTACCGGTGACACGGACAATTGAGCATCGCCCGGATTGCTGCGCCGCGTGTAGGCAATCGTTTGCCGACAACACCGACTACCGACCCTGGAACGCCCGGTTCGAACTGGAGCTTGAAATCGGCAACGCCGAATCGCCGAAATTACAAATCGAACATAGCCGACATGACTACTTCTCGGCGACCTGTCCCTGCGGTCATCAAACCCGCGCCGAGCCCGGGCGAGGCGCCGACGAAGATGGCTGGAGCGTAGCCCTGAGCGAATGGCATCTGTGCGGCCCTCGGTTGGTTAGCTTTTTGGTTTATCTCTCATTGTCCCTACGGGCATCGCGCAGCAGAATCCAAGCCTATTTGCGCGATTGGCTGGGAATCTACCTCAGCACCAGCACCATCAATCAATGCATTCATGAAGCGGGACGTGCCGTTGCGCCGGTCGTCGACGAGCAGTTGATCGCGGAACTCAAGGCCGCCGGCCTCTTACATATCGATGAAACACCCTGGAAAGAAGCCGGGCAGTTATTTTGGCTCTGGGTCTTTGTCAGCGCACAGACGGTGATTTATCAAGTGGGCAAACGCCATCGTCTCGTCGTGAACCAGCTCTTAGGGGAAGCGTTTTGCGGCTTACTGATGACCGACGGCTACAGCGTCTATCGCATCTTTCCTAGGCGCTTGCGCTGTTGGGCGCACTTGGTGCGCAAGGCCCGAGCACTGTATCAGTGCCTGGATAGCGAAGGACAAGCTTTCGGCGAAGCCTTGTTATTGGCCATGATCCTGTTGATGCGCAACATCCACCGACTCCGCGAATCGCCGCCGGATGCCGAATCCTTATGGGCGCAGAATCAACAGTTGCTGACCTTGCTGCGCTCGCTCTGCGAGACGCACCGAGACATCGCGCATGTTGACAGCCGACAATTAGCCGGCGAATTTCTCAACGATTGGGAGGCCATCGTGCGCGTGGTCGAAACGCCGGCGCATCCATTGACCAACAACGTGGCGGAACGCAGTTTGCGGCACTGGGTATTGCTGCGCAAAATCACCTTCGGTTCGCGGACGGCACAAGGCAGTCGCGTGGTTGCCTTGCTGGCGAGCGTGATTGATACCGCGCGTTTGAGAGACCTGAATCCTTGGGAGTTTATTGCTCAAACACTGGCCGAACGCCGTAAAAACCAACCCGTCCCTCGTTTGCCTATGCCGGTTTTGGCGTGATAGGAACAGGGGGGGGCTAAACGATTACGAGCGAATTCTGACCGAATTGGTCGACCAGCGACCTAATGATGTTCAACAAAAGCTGATTTTATTGGGTTTTATCTATCAAACAGACAGGAATAGAACGGACGAAGTTTTACAAGGCTTTATAAAAAAGAGTCAAGAAACCCCCAAGCACTTGCTGGAATTAGCAAAATGGACTTTGATGGTCAACAACGTAAGTGCTGCGAAACAGCAATTAAAAGAAATTGCCGATAATAAAAACTTTAAACCCGATGTTCGTACCGAAGCCGATTTATTATTGGCGAATATTTATTTTGAGCAAGGAGATTATAAGGCTACCTCAGAAGCGGTTCAGGCTATCTTGAATAAAAATCCAAATCAAATCGGCGCAAAAATCCTTAAAGCGAAAGTGTTGATTCAAGATGGTCAGTTCGAGGAAGCTTCTGCATTATTAAATACAGTGCTCTGGGACATGCCGAATTCCGACGAGGCGATCGTATTAATGGGCAATATTTTTTTACAGCAGGGCGAGTTAGATAAAGCCCAAAAGAACTTTAAAGAAGCACTCGATATTAATCCTGCTAATTTACAGGCCTTATTCCCAGTTGTTGATAAAGCGGTCAAGGAAAATCATCTCGATTATGCGGCACAATTGCTTACAAAAGCATTAGCTAGAATGCCCAATCAGGTTTCGGTATTAAATAAATTAGTGCAGATCAAGATGGTTCAAAGAGATTGGGAGACGGCCGAAGAGTTGATTTCAGCAATGGAGTCGCAACCCAAGTCTATATTCCTGGCTAAGTTTTTAAGAGGCAAGCTATATCAAGAGCAAGGCGACTGTAGCAAAGCCATACCTTTATTCAAAGAAACCCTGTCGAGATATCCGGCTCAAGCCGATAGTCTAACGGAAATGGCTCGTTGTCACGAGATGCTGAAGCAGCGTCCCAAAATGCTTACCTATCTGAATGATTTAATTAAGGATAGCCCGGCAAATATTTCCGCCATTGTGTTGAAAAGCAAGTTGTTGACGTTGGATCGCAAATTTGACGATGCCGTTACCTTGTTAACAAAAGCGATAGACGATTATCCGAATTCGGTCTCGCTGTATTCTGAATTAGCCCGGGCTTACTCACAAAAAAATCAAATAAAAGATGCGCTGAGAATTTATCAACTTGGTTTGGAACGTAATCCAGAGAGTCTTGAGCTTTCTATGTTGCTAGCTGCAACTTATGTTGATCAAAAAAAGTACGATGAAGCGGTTGCGATTTATTATCAAGTCATAGAAAAAAGTCCAAAGCTAGATATCGCTAGGAATAATTTGGCGGCTATTCTATTGGATCATTATGGGCAGCCGGATGATATTGAGAAAGCCGTACAAATAGTTCAGCGGTTTAAGTACAGCGATCAACCTTATTTTATCGATACCTACGCATGGGCTGAATTTAAGGCTGGACGATTAAATCAGGCTTTGTCGATTTTGCAAAAGGTTATCGTTGCCGCTCCTGATGTGCCGGTGTTTAGGTATCATTTGGCATCGGTATATCATGCTCTCGGGAACAAATCCGCAGCATTGTCGGAGTTGAGGCAAGTGATGGAACTTGCAAAATCTAATCAATTCGATCAACTCGATGATGCAAAGAAACTGATGAGGCAATTATCCGGGAAATCCGAATAGCGAAAATAAGTAGCATGTCACTACAAAGTTATATTTAGCATGATTTTTAATCTTTCTAGTTCGATAGCTTAGACCGTAAGCGCAATATTTGTTAAAGCTGGGCTAGGATATAGCGATACGAATAAGGTATAAATTAAAAATATGCTGTAAGTCACCTATAATTGTATGAGAAGGACGCATACACAAACCTGGCTATCGTAACATTTCGACCTACCGCATTGAAAAGTAAGGACTAATTTGGGTGAGCGAAAAAGTAGTAATTGATATGAATGAGCAGAATTCATTGCGTAAGTCTCAAGCGATTTGTGAGCTTCAAGACTTAAGTTATTGCGGAGTCAATTTTATATTAAAATCAAAGACTTATAGTCTCATGTCGCTATGATATTTCAATTATTTTGAGGATTGAGTAAGAGCCTTTTTCGGCATGAGACAAAACCGAGTTATTTTCGATGCACCATTAGAAAAGGCGCGTGTCAGATTTATTTTCAAATCTAGAGTTTAATTGGTATGACAAAAAAAATATTTATCTTATCTCTGTTCTTCTTGCTTTTGTCCGGGTGCGGCTATCCTCCCTTGACCGATGAATCTGAATTGCCTCAGGACTATACCTATAGAATTGGTCCGGGAGACAGTGTGCAGATATTTGTATGGGGTTATCCGGAAATATCGACAACAGCAACTGTTCGACCCGACGGCAAGATAACCACGCCATTGATCGACGATGTCGATGCACTTGGCAGAACGCCTTCCGAATTGGCGCGTGAAATGGAAGTTATTTTGAGCGAATATGTCAGAGACCCTCAAGTTGCTATCATTGTGGGCGGTTTTCAGGGCATTTACGAACAGCAAGTAAAAATTATCATGACCGGTAGCGGCATGGGCGGTGGTATGGGCGGCGGCATGGGCGGTGGCATGGGCGGCGGCATGGGCGGTGGCATGGGCGGTGGCATGGGCGGCGGCGGCATGGGCGGTGGCATGGGCGGCGGCGGTATGGGCGGCGGCGGTATGGGGGGAAGCGGAACCGCTAGAGCTTTTCCCTATAAAAAAGGCATGACCTTACTCGATTTAATGATCCAAGTTGGCGGTCTGGGAATCTTTTCCGATGGTAATAGAGCAAGTATTATTCGAAAAATCGATGATGACGATTATCAATTTGGCGTTCGAATAGATGATTTATTAAGCAACGGCGATTTGTCGGCGAATGTTAGGATAATGCCGGGCGATATTCTGATTATTCCGGAATCCTTTTTCTAAATGGGTATAATTTTTAATAGTTGTATTCCGTATAGACTTCGCGCGAAGTATGGTTTATGTGCGGATTTATTAAGAGGTAGTGTTTAGATATGCAAGAGCAATTTGCTGAAATTCTTTATTATATAAAGGCAACATTCCGATATAAGTGGTTTATCATTATTTCGGCCTGGCTCATTTGTCTTCCCGCTTGGTGGTATATTCTGAATCTGCCCGACAAATACTCGTCTACGGCTCGCGTTCAGGTTGATACCCGAACTATGCTGCGGCCATTGCTGAGCGGATTAGCGATACAGTCTGATGTTAGAGGCATGGTTGCGATCATGAAACAGCTGATGTTTACACGATATCATTTAGAAAATATAGCCAATCTAGCGGGTTTGGATACGAGTGTAAAAACGGAAGGTGAGAAATTAGCCTTAATCAATAAGCTGAAAGATAACATTAAAATAGATGGCGGAAAAAATGATATTTTTTCCATTAGCTATGAGGCAACCGATCCGCTCGAGGCTAAACATGTCGTACAGGCCGTGCTAACGGTTTTTTCCGAGCAAGCGCAAAAAACCGCCTTAGATGATGCGGACTCCACGCAGCGCTTTTTATTGGCTCAAATTCAAGAATACGAACAACGACTTCGAAATGCTGAAAAAGCCAGGGAAAATTTTAAACGCGCGAATGTCGGGATGCTTCCTGGACAAAGCGGCGATCAGGTTGGTCAAATACAAGAATTGAATAGAACGATTGAAGAGGCAAAATTAGCGTTAAAAGAACTGGATTCGCGAAAACAAGTTTTAAAAGAACAATTGGCGGAAGCTCAAGAAAGTGCGGAAGATGAATGGGGTTTGTCGCTTAATGCCAACAAAGCAGAAGATCCAAGGTTAATGGCTCTAATTTCTCAGCGTGATGAATTGTTGCTGAAATATACTCGCAAGCATCCAAGCGTAAAGGTTATTAACGATCAAATTAGGTCTATCCAGAAACGCAAATCGCAAGAAAAAGAGGTGCTCGAAACTGAGGGGTCGGCAGCATCGCATTCTAATCCGTTTGTACAATCCATCAAGGCCTCCCTTAACGAAATCGATGCGCAGATTGCTTCAATTAAATCGAGAATAGAATCCCATGAACAAAAAATCGTTAAACTCGATGATGAGTTTAATCAACGTTTGAATGTTGAAACGGAGATGCAGAATTTGAATAGGGACTATAGCGCGATTAAAAAAAATTACGATACCTTACTGCAAAGAAAGGAGCAGATGAACTTAACAGAAAAGGTTGATGCCGAGGGTACATCACTAAGATTTAAAGTGGCCGATCCGCCCAATAAGCCATTGTCGCCATCCGGGCCGAAAAGAGCCATTCTTTATTCCGCCGCGTTAGGGGGCGGGTTAGTCCTAGGTATTGCGATCGCTTTTTTAGCGGTTTTGATAAAGCCCACTTTTATCGCGTCCAATCAAATCAGAACGATGACGGGGATTCCTGTTTTAGGCAGTGTCTCTATTGTTAGAAATCGTGAGCAGACGAGAAAAATGAGGATGCAAATTGTGCAATACGCGATGGCTTGCGGACTGTTAGTGACTGCATATGCCGGAATCATGGTTTTTAAAGTGTAGAAGTTCGCAATGATATCTTTTGTTCATCAAGTTTGAGCATTGCTAATGAAGTATGATAGGTATATCGAGGACAATAATCAATGGCCTATAGTCTGCGGCGTATTTAATCGGCTTGAAATGTATTAAATAATACCCGGAAGAAATACGGAAGACATTATTTAAATCAATAGCATAGGGTGTGTTTGTAAAATAATTCTGAATAGTCGGTAAAACAGAGTATTATTAATGGAAAAAACATGATGAAATTGATCCGAGGATATCTGGCATGCTACGGAATGATGAGATATTGGAGTAATTAATGAGTATTGAGAAAGCTTTAGAAAAAGCTAGCTTAACCGAGAGTCTCGGCCCTGTGAAAAGGTCTAACTCCACTGTTGATAATCAAACAGAATCGACGCACACCGAAGATGCATTAGATGCTTTTTTCTTAACTGGCGATAATAACGGAAATGCTAAAGCGCACTCTTTAGACGCCGGTGAAAAAAATATCGAACGGTTTAATTGGGAATTTCTACACGAGCATGGTTTTATCGACCCGTCAATCGGCCACATGAAGATTGCGGAAGAATTTAGAAGCATTAAACGGCCCATCATGTCCAATGCACTGGGAGGCATTGAAAAAGGCATCGAGCGATCTAACCTTATTTTGGTTACCAGTAGCGTTCCGGGAGAAGGAAAGACCTTTTCCGCTATTAATTTAGCTATTAGCATTGCGGCCGAGCGCGATAAGCAAGTGTTGTTAATTGACGCGGATGTCGCAAAACCTTCGGTTTCCAGGGTGCTAGGTATCAAAAGAACACCCGGACTCATTGAATATTTGGAAGGTAACAAGATTGATTTTTCGGATATTATTTTGCAGACCGAAATCGCAGGCCTTCGTATCGTTCCGGCTGGAAAAGCGCATCAATTCTCTACCGAGTTGCTCGCAAGTAACAAAATGATTAACCTTTCGAGAGAGTTGAGCGAGCGTTATGCGGATCGTATCGTGATTTTCGATTCGCCGCCTTTGTTAGCGGCTACTCAAGCGGAAGTTTTGTCCAGCATGGTCGGTCAGGTTATTTTGGTGATCGAAGCCGAAAAAACGGCTCAAAATATTGTAATGGAAGCGGTTAAGAAATTGGAGTCCTGCGATGTGGTTCTTGCTTTGTTGAACAAAACGCAAAGGAGCATGGATATGAACTACTACGGATACGGGCAGTATTGATTTTTTATGAAACACCTTAAATTAAGTCGGTTCATTGTCGCTTCGTTCAGCGGTTACTTGATATGGGGTTGTTCAGCTAATGCTTGGGCTTTAAACCTTCGGTTCAGGCCCAGTGTTTTTTTACAAGAAGTTTATTCGGATAATATTAGACTCGCGCCGAAAGGCGAGGAAGAAAGCGCATGGGTAACCGCGATTACTCCCGGTTTTTTTGTTAACGGTCAATCGGGCCGTTATAACCTAAATCTGAATTATCGATTGCAAAGTATTTATAATGCCGGCGGCGATTCCGACATCGATTTGAATCACCAATTACAATTTAACAGCAACTACATCGTTTCTCCGGGACGATTTTTTGTTCAGTCCCGTAGTTCTATCAGTCAGCAAAATATTTCCAACACGCGGATTGTCAGCGATAACTTTACCGGCGATAGAAGCAATACTTCAACTATTTCAACATTTGGGATCGCTCCGACATGGACCCCCAGATTTGGAAGCTATGCTAACGGTATGGCACGAGCTGGATATGATAGGGTAAGTTCCAGCGAAGGTCCCTTGTCCGATACCGATAGCTTTTCGCAAAATGTCATGTTGAATAGCGGCAGGTATTTTTCGAAAGTGGGTTGGCGTTTAAATTTCAATAATAGAATTAATCGAAACAGTAGCGGCGAAGAAATACGTTTTCAGGATTCCAATGCTTTACTGCGCTATATCCTGAATAGGAAATTTAGTCTACTTGCTCAAGGCGGGTATGCAAACAACGATTTTCGGTCGACCACCGGGTTCAGTCGAAACGGCTTTTATTATAACTTCGGCGGACAATGGACACCGAGTCAACGGTTCAGCGTATCGGCGGGTTATGGCAACAACTCTTATGTGACTGTTTTTATTTCACCGTTCCAGCGCCTTCAATGGACGACGACCTATCGTAATAATGATGTCGGTACCAATACCGGCAATGTTTGGCAAACCAATCTGCGTTATTTTACGCCTCAATCAGTCGTAAATTTAACTTATAACGAGGATACTACAACGGTTCAGCAGGTGTTGTTCGAAGAACAAATCATTCCGTTTGAGGATGAGTTCGGTGAGCCTATCAATGATGCAGACGGTAATCCGATTCTTTTTAACATCGCCTTGCCGAATTTGATTGATGATGTTTTTGTCAGAAGAAGAGGGCAGCTTTCGTATTCGTACCGAACCGGTAAAAGCATACTCGGTGCCAATGTCTTCACCGAAAGAAGAACATTTCAAGAGAGTCAAGTCAAGGACGAAGTTTACGGTATCAGAGGATCTTGGATGTGGAATTTTATGCCAAGAACCAATACCTTTTTAAGTTCCGGTTATCAGGTGACCGACACCGACTTTTCAACAGATAATCGCTTCGACGTGGCGTTTCGAGTGCAAAGAAGCATCTTGAGGCAATTGAACGGTAACATTGAATATCGTTATATCAATCAAAGTTCAAACAACAATATCAATAGTTTCGACGAGAATCGCATTACACTGAATTTGATGGCGTTTTTCTAAATTTAAGGGTAACTGGATCTTTCAATGGAGAATAATAAAATAACGAATGCGATGACCGTCGATGTAGAAGATTATTTTCAAGTCTCCGCGTTTGAGAAAGCGATTGCCAAATCCGACTGGGAAACATTGCCGCAACGGGCGGATTACAATACCCATCGGTTCCTGGATTTATTCGAAAAACACAACATCAAAGCGACTTTTTTTACTCTCGGCTGGGTTGCCGAACGGCATCCGGCATTGATACAAAGAATCGTCAAGGAAGGCCATGAACTGGCCTGTCACGGTTATGATCATATTCGAGTCACCGAGCTCGATCCCGAGCAATTTCGAAACGATATCGTCAAAACCAAAAAAATGCTGGAAGATATCGGCGGCCGGGAGGTGATCGGTTACCGGGCGCCGAGTTATTCGATCGGTGCGAGTAATCCTTGGGCGCACAATATTCTGGCTGAAGCCGGATTCCAATACAGTTCCAGCGTTTATCCGGTCAAGCATGATTTATACGGTATGCCGGAAGCGCCGCGGTTTATGTACGAACCGATCGAGGGTAAAAATTTCAAGGAAATTCCGATTACCACGTTGCCATTAGCCGGTAAGAATTGGCCGTGCGGCGGCGGCGGTTTTTTCAGGTTCTATCCTTATTTTTTATCCAAATGGGCCTTCAGCGTCATTAATCAAAAAGAACATCAGCCCGGAATTTTTTATTGCCATCCTTGGGAAATCGACCCCGAACAACCGAGACAGAAAAACGTGAGTTTCAAATCGAAATTCCGGCATTATTTGAATCTCGATAAAATGGAAGGGCGCATCGTCAATCTGCTCCACGATTTTTCTTGGGATACGATGTCGAACGTTTTTCTCAATATCGATAAAGGCCGATGAGCCGCTCTTATTCCTTTACTTCATCAAACAATGCTCAAATTACTGGACTCTGACAACTATAAAAAATGGGACGCCTTCGTAGAGCAGCAAGCGGACGCCACTTTTTTTCATCTATCCGGCTGGAAAGACGTCATAGAACGAGCCTTCGGTCATAAGACATATTTCTACTATATTGAAAAAAACGGTAAGGTCACAGGAATATTACCGTTGTCCCAAATTAAAAGTCCGCTGTTCGGGCATGCCTTGTGTTCGCTATCGTTTTGCGTTTACGGCGGTATAGTCGCCGAGGACGAAGAAAGTTATGCCATGCTCGATCAAGAAGCCTGTCGTTTGGCCGAGCAATTGAATGTCGATTATCTGGAAATGCGAAACCGGGTTCAAAAATTGCCGGAACGTCCCTACAAAGAACTCTATGTAACTTTTCGAAAGACGCTCGATCCGGACTCTGAAAAGAATATGCAGGCGATCCCGCGTAAACAACGTGCGATGATCCGTAAAGGTATCAATGCCGGTTTGGTGAGCGTTATCGATCAAGACGTCGAACGTTTTTATCTAGCGTATTCGGAAAGCGTCAGAAACCTCGGTACGCCGGTTTTTTCCAAAAAATATTTCCAAATTTTGCAGGATGTATTTAAAGATCAATGCGAGATATTGACGGTCGAAAAGGACAGTCAACTGATTGCCAGTGTCATGAGTTTTTATTTTAAGGATGAAATATTGCCTTATTACGGCGGCGGTATCGATCAAGCTAGATCGGTGCAAGGTAACGACTTCATGTATTGGGAAGTAATGCGACGGGCCGTCGACAAAGGCGTAAAGATATTCGATTACGGCCGCAGTAAAATCGGTACCGGTTCCTACCGTTTTAAAAAGCATTGGGGCTTTGAGCACGAGCCGTTATTTTACGAGTTTCATTTGGTCAAGGCTGAACGATTGCCCGATATCAATCCGCTGAATCCGAAATATCGTCTGTTTATCGCGGCCTGGAAACGTTTACCTTTACCGGTCAGCCGGTTCGTCGGACCTTGGCTATCGAAAGATTTGGGGTGATGTATGAGGGAAAATTTATTATTTTTGGTTCATCGTATTCCCTATCCGCCGAATAAAGGCGATAAAATCCGCTCGTTTCATTTTCTTAAGGCCTTATCGCAGCGGTATCAAATCTTTTTGGGTAGCTTCATTGATGATCCAAATGATTGGCAGTATGCCGACACGGTCAAAAATTACTGTCAAGAATCCTGCATCGAATCGTTAGATCCGTTGCAATCCAAAATCAAAAGCCTTACCGGGTTATTGACCGGCAAGGCCCTAAGTCTGCCTTATTACAAGAATCCTAAGCTCCAGCAATGGGTGAATGGCGTCATCGAGCGCCATCAGATTCGCAAAGTGCTGATTTTTTCGTCGGTCATGGGGCAATATGTCCTTAATCGAAAAGATTTGACGCTGATCGCCGATTATGTCGACGTCGATTCGGATAAATGGCGGCAATACGCCGAGAAAAAGACTTGGCCGGAAAGCTGGATCTATCGGCGCGAGTCCGAACGCTTGCTCGAATTTGAGAAGCAATTGATCTCTCAAGCCAAAGCCGGTTTTTTTGTTTCCGAACAAGAAGCTAGTTTATTTAAAACCTTGGCTCCGGAATTCGAGAAACGCATCGGTTCGGTCAATAACGGCGTCGATACCGATTATTTTTCGCCGGATCATATATTCGACTTGCCGTATCGCCCGGAGATCCAAGTATTAGCGTTTACCGGCGCGATGGATTATTGGGCCAATGTCGATGCGGTTAAATGGTTTGCCGAAAAGGTATTTCCGGCCATTCGGAAAAAACACCCCAATACCGAATTTTATATTGTCGGCTCCAAGCCAACCAAGGACGTGTTGGCTCTCGCCCAAATAGCCGGTGTCGTCGTGACCGGTAGTGTGGACGATGTCCGCCCCTTCATTGCCCATGCCGATTTGGTTGTGACGCCTTTGCGTATTGCGCGAGGCATTCAAAATAAAGTGCTGGAAGCAATGGCAATGGCTAAACCCGTCATTGCGACATCAATGGCCATTGAAGGCATTCCTGTTGATGACAGTTTGAATGTCGCGATAATCGACGATGAACAGCCGTTCGCCGATCGAGTTTGTGAGGCGCTTGCCCAGGGTAAGGGAGGCAATCGATCGGAAAACAATAGGCGGTTCGTACTTGAGAATTTCAGTTGGCAAACGTCGACTGACCGATTGATCGAGTTGATTGGTTGATCCTATAAATGGCAATTAGTCCACGAAATACACGAAAAATTTTCTATTTACTCCCTCGTCAAGTCCCCACGGACGCGTTCACCCCATAGGCGCCATTTTAGTGTCTATTCTATGGTGCATTTGTGGCTTTATTCGTCCTATCGACATGGATTGCCGATATCCAGGTTACATGATTGTGAAGCAAAGCATTGCCATCCCTGGCCCTGGATTCCGCCAATCCCTGGAGGAATGACGCGTTTTTCCTTAAGTTGGCGCCTATGTGCGTTCACCCTATGCGGGACGGGTTATGCAACCCGTCCGTAACGTTTCGAATTGGTTTGTCCATGGTCGAAACGAGCAGGACGGGGATACAGACCCCGTCTTGCATAGGCATTTTGAGGCTTCACCAATCCGGTGAAAGCGTTATAGATCCTTCATGCTTCGACTTGGTTCAGCACGAACGATCTACAACACATGCCAATTGCTCTTTTTAGGTTGAACGCTTGGCCAAGGGCAGGGGGGGGGCTAGCAAAGGGAGATTTTTGTCACAGTCAGAACTCTATGTCGTATTCGTTTTCAAGCAACTTGGCATGAGCCGCCGCGAGCCTTGCGATAGGAATTCTAGGCGCCGAACAGGACACATAATCCAGTTTGATATGATGGCAAAACCGGATCGATTCCGGATGTCCGCCTTGTTCGCCGCAAATGCCGACCTTGATGTCGGGTCGGGTTTGTCGTCCGGATTCAACTGTCATTTTCATCAATTGACCGACGCCTTTGGCATCGAGCACTTCAAACGGATTGTCCGCTAAAAGCCCGGATTCATTGTATAGCGGCAGGAATTTGTTTTCGGCGTCTTCCCTGGAAAACGAAAAAGTCGCTTGCGTAAGGTCATTAGTACCAAACGAGAAAAACTCGGCGACACCGGCCAATTTCGACGCACGCGTGCAAGCCCTGACGGTTTCGATCATTGTGCCGAATTTGAACTCCAATTCTATGCCATACTGTTTTTCGACTTCTTTTTGAATCTGATCGACATAGGCTTTGACTTTGATCAATTCCTGAACGGTAATGACCTGTGGCACCATGATTTCGGGCAAAATCGGTTTGCGTTGTTTAATACACAGCGCCGCCGCTTCGAGAATCGAGCGGATCTGCATTTGGTAGATCTCAGGATAGGACATGCCCAGTCTGACGCCGCGATGGCCGAGCATCGGGTTGACTTCGTAGAGCTCTTTGACCTTGCTCAGCATCAGTTCTTTTTTCGCGATCGCTTTGTTGATGACTTCTTCGTTCAGGTGATTGAACGGCGCCGGTAACAAAGCATGAGCCCCCAAGGTATCCAGCGTAACTTGTTGGCCTTGAATCATGATTTTATAGTGATTCAAGGCCCGGATTTCGTCTTCCAATTGTTGTTCGCCGGGCAGGAATTCATGCATCGGCGGGTCCAGCAGGCGGACCGTGACCGGATAAGGCGACATGGCCTCAAAAAGTTCTTGAAAATCGTCTCGTTGAATCGGGAATAGCTTAGCTAAGGCTTCCTGGCGCGCGTCCTTGTTGCCGGCAAGAATCATATCGATGACTAGCGGCAGACGGTCGGAGGCGTTGAACATACGTTCGGTGCGGCACAAACCGATTCCGGTTGCCCCATAACTTGCAGCCAAGCGGGCGCGTTCCGGCGTATCGACATTGGCATGCACTTCCAATTCGGCAACTTCATCGGCCCAAGACAACAGTGTCTTCAATTCTTCCGAAAAGGACGGCTCGATCGTGGGGATTCGGCCTAAATAGATCAAACCGTTGCTGCCGTCGATCGTGATCATATCGCCTTCACGGATATGCAATTCGCCGATGACGGCTTGACGCGAACGGACATCGATTTTGATGTCCTCCGCGCCGGCCACGCAAGCCTTGCCCATGCCTCTGGCGACAACGGCAGCATGCGAAGTTTTCCCGCCGCGGCTGGTCAGAATGCCTTGCGCGGCAAAAAATCCGTGGATATCCTCGGGCTTGGTTTCTTCTCTCAGTAAAATGACTGCTTCGCCCGCACGGCCTAGTTGTTCGGCTGTGTCGGCTTCGAATACGCATTTACCGCAGGCCGCACCCGGCGAGGCCGGTAAACCTTGTGCAACCGCTTCGGCTTTTGCATTAGGGTCGAGTTGCGGATGCAAGAGTTGTTCAAGTAATTCGGGATTGATTCGCAATAAGGCGCGTTTTTTGTCGATTAGGCCTTCGGCGACCATTTCGACCGACGTTCTGACCATCGCGGCCGCATTCATTTTGCCGTTACGCGTTTGCAGGCAATAGAGTATGCCTCGCTCGATCGTGTATTCGTAATCTTGAACCTCTTTGTAATGGGTTTCGAGTTTATTGCGTAATTCGACCAGTTGCCGGTAAAGGTCGGGCATTTCATTGGCAAGTTCGTGGACTGGTTTCGGAGTGCGAATACCGGCCACGACATCTTCGCCTTGTGCATTGACTAAATATTCGCCGTACATTTCATTGGCGCCGGTTCCCGGATTGCGTGTAAAGCCGACTCCGGTCGCGCAATCGTTGCCCATGTTTCCGAATACCATCGTTACGACATTGACCGCGGTGCCGTTGGCCATTTTCGGCGTGATATGGAATTCCCGGCGGTAATCGACCGCGCGTTTGCCCATCCATGAGTTAAAGACCGCTTTTATCGATAGTTCCAGTTGTTCGTAGACGTCTTCCGGAAAGGGTTTTCCGGTTTCCTCGTGAACCACTTGAAGGAACAGTTCGCTGATTTGGCGTAAATGTTCGGCGTCGAGACCGACATCGGCTTTAATGCCGGCTTGTTTCTTGATGGCATCGAAATGATGATCGAATTTTTCGTCGTCGATACCTAGCGCGACCTTGCCGAAGAGTTGAATAAAGCGCCGATACGCGTCATAGGCAAAACGCGGGTCGCCGGTTTGATCAATCAAGCCGGTCAGAGTTTGTTTGTTGAGCCCGAGGTTCAAAATCGTATCCATCATGCCGGGCATCGATATCGCCGAACCGGAACGGACAGAGACCAATAAAGGGTTGTCGCGGCCGCCGAATTGTTTTTCAGTTTGCGTTTCGACTTCGGCAATATGGGTTTTGACTTCGTCCATTAAGCCGTCGGGCAAGCGCTGATTGTTCAGATAGTCCAGGCAAGCAACAGTAGTTATCACGAAACCTGGCGGAACATTGAGACCGATTTGCGTCATTTCGCAAAGATTCGCACCTTTGCCGCCTAGCAGCATTTTGTTTTTGCCGTCGCCTTTTTGAAACGAGTAGATATATTTTTCAGTCATGGTAGATCCGTATTTGAGCTGATGGAAAAAAGAGGGGGTCTTTAAGGATTTCGTGATAAATAACGTCCTGGAGCTATGAGTTTTGCTGAGGGTTCGCTAACTCGCTTGGCAGGACGCCGTGAATACGTCCTTGTAGACTTGACAGCGGCTTTCCCTGTCGCCCACACCTGCCAATCGAGCAAAACCGAATCCTCCGTAAAATAAGGGCGTTATTTACGACCAAATCCTAAGTGTCTTTAGGATACGGTAATTCGTGATAAATTAAAAAGCGTTTCTAACAGGGTTCATGAGGGATTTAACATGAGCGGCAACGCTCTCGGCCAAAGCTTTAATATGATAGCCTCCCTCCAATACGGATAAAACCCGTCCCTTGGCGCTTTCTTCGGCAATCGCTTTGATTTGCTCGGTGACCCACTGGTAATCTTCCTCAGTTAGTCGAATACTGGCTAGCGGGTCGTCTTGGTGAGCATCGAATCCGGCGGATATCAATATCAAATCGGGTTTGAAATGCCGAACCGCCGGTAAAATAATCGAGTTGTATAATTGCCTGAATTCGGTGCCGGAGCTTCCTGAATGTAACGGTACGTTGACGATGTTGCCGACGCCGGTTTCCTTGGGGTGCCCCGTGCCGGGATAATGGGGCATCTCATGAGACGAAGCGTAGAGTATCTGAGGTTGTTTATAAAACGCAGCTTGTGTTCCATTGCCGTGATGTACATCGAAATCGATGATCGCGATCTTGTCCACTGAATGATGCAGCCGTGCATATTCCGCTGCGATGGCAATACTATTGAATAGGCAAAAGCCCATCGGTCGATCGGGTTCGGCATGATGTCCGGGCGGGCGAACCGCGCAAAAAGCGGAAGTCGCCTGATCTGTGCAGAGTTTATCCACTGCATCGCAAACGGCAGCGACCGCGAGTAAGGCGGCGGTTCCAGAGCCGGGAGAGAGGATGGTGTCGTGATCGAGCGCATGCAAGCCCTGTTTGGGAATGCTGTCGAGAATGCCGTCGATCATAGCCGGGCTATGAATTAACGCAACTTTTTCTTGAAGATCATCACGCCATTTAGGTTGCACTCGGATTAAGCGCTTAAAACTCGGTGCGTTTAAGGCTTCGTCGATTGCCAGCAGCCTAGCGGCGCATTCAGGATGGCCGGGGCCTGTATCATGCTCTAAAAAGGCCGGGTGTGTGTAATACAGTGTAGGCATGCGTTTAAGTTCTGGCGATTAAACAATGGCTTAGACTTTTTTGTTAGCAGTTAGCAGTTAGCAGTTAGCAGTTAGCAGTTAGCAGTTAGCAGTGAATAGTGAATAGTGAATAGTGAATAGTGAATAGTGAATAGTGAATAGTGAATAGTGAATAGTGAATAGTGAATAGTGAATAGTGAATAGAATTGGCGAAATAAGACTTATTGTTATTCATTGTAAAATTGTTAAGTTCTTCGTTTTTTAGCCATTATTCCTTTTCGTAATTATTCAGGTTACTTTGTTCGGATGTCGAATTTTTTGCAGTTTCGAATGTTTTTCGATCCGGGTTGCCTTGGAGATAGGATGCTCCCGGGTCGATAAAAAATTGACCGCGCATAGCGGTTCTACCTAGCAACATGCGGAATTTCATGTTGTCGCGATTGGTTAGTGTCAGTTCTGCTTTGATCAGTGAAGTGCCAAGAAGAAGTTCAGTTTCAATTACATAACGGCGACTTTTGTGTCCGCCGGAGTCGGTAACCATGCGCAGGTCTTTAACTTGGGCATGGCATTCGATGACCGTATCGATGCGAAGTTGGTCGGGGTGGATGTTGAACATGATCCAATGATCTTTGCCTTTTTTATAAGGGTCGATATAAAAGGCGTGCAATGCCGAAGTGCGAGCCCCTGTATCGATTTTAGCTTTTATCCGGGGAATATTTAAACCCGGCAAAGCTAGCCATTCTCTCCAGCCTAGTTTTGGCAGTTCAACAAATTCTGAAGTCATGGTGTTTGATTCATTAAAAAGCCCCGGTATCGAAACCAGGGCTTAGGGTTGCCAACTACCGACTACCGAGATGAGGCTCCGTAGTGCGTTTCAATATAGCGTTCGACCAGCGCTTGAAACTCTTCGGCAATATGATCGCCTTTCAAAGTGACCGTTTTTACACCGTCTTCATAAACCGGGGCAACAGGGGTTTCTCCGGTCCCGGGCAGGCTGATGCCGATATTGGCGCTCTTGCTTTCCCCGGGGCCGTTGACGACGCAACCCATGACCGCGACTTCCATTTCTTCGACGCCGGGATATTTAGTGCGCCAAGACGGCATGCTGACGCGCAGATAGTTTTGAATCTGCATCGCCAATTTTTGGAAATAATCGCTGGTCGTGCGGCCGCAACCGGGGCATGCGATAACCATCGGAGTAAACGAGCGGAAGCCCATGGTTTGCAAGATTTCCTGTGCGACTACAACTTCTTGGGTTCTGGCCGTGCCGGGTTCCGGCGTTAGCGAGATGCGAATCGTGTCTCCGATGCCCTGTTGCATGAGGACGGATAGGGCAGCCGAAGAGGCCACGATGCCTTTCGAGCCCATGCCGGCTTCGGTTAGGCCGAGGTGTAAAGCGTAATCGCAGCGTTTGCTCAGATCTTGATAAATGCTGATCAATTCCTGTACGTTGCTGATTTTACAGGATAACAAGATTTTGTTAGCGGGTAGGCCTATTTCTTCGGCGCGGGCCGCGCTTTCGAGTGCCGAAACGATGATCGCTTCTCGAGTAACGGCAGGTAGTTCGTCCGGATTTTCTTTTTGTCTATTTTCGTCCAAAAGGCGCGTTAAAACAGATTGATCCAGACTGCCGCCATTAACGCCGATTCGAACGGGCTTGTCGTAACGGCAAGCGAACTCGATCATTTGTTGAAATTGCGGATCGCGGTTTTTACCGCGTCCGACATTCCCGGGATTGATGCGATATTTATCTAAGGCTTCAGCGCAGGCGGGGTATTTTTCGAGTAATTTATGTCCGTTAAAATGGAAATCGCCGACGATCGGAACGGTAAAACCTTTTTGGTCGAGTTGGTTGCGGATTTCGGGAACGGCTTTAGCCGCGTCTTCGGAGTTGACGGTAATCCGAACGATTTCCGATCCGGCCTTCGACAGTTCTATGACTTGGTTGACTGTCGCTTTGATATCGGCGGTATCGGTATTGGTCATCGACTGAACGACGATCGGCGCGCCGCCGCCCACTTTGATGTCGCCGATTTGAACTTGTTGGGTGATTTTTCTTGGGCTGATTGACATGGACTTAAATCTTTATGGAAATGGTTGGCTTTATCTGAAAGAATGACCTAATTATACTCTATACGGACAATTCAAAAGAGTTAAATCGTGAAGATTAATTATTTTTCTGATGTTCATTTGGAATTCGGCAATTTACAAACACCGAGCAATGACGCTGACATCATCATTGCCGCCGGCGATATTGGTGTAAACAAACAGGGAGTTGATTGGCTGAAAACCTTCAATAAACCAGTCATTTATGTGGCCGGCAATCACGAGTTTTATACCGGTGAATATCATGAAGTGCTGAAAATGTTACGAATGGAGTGCGCGGGAAGCCGAGTTCATTTTTTGGAAAATAATCTTTTCGTTTATCAGGATGTCAGGTTTCTGGGATGCACGCTATGGGCTGATTTAATGGTGGATGGAATAGAAACCGCCGAGGCGTTAGGAAAAACCTTGAATGATTTTAGAAAAATCGCCTATAGCGGTCATGCGTTCGATATTGAAAGCTTTTATAAATTACATCAGCGCTCGAAGCAATGGCTTGAGGCGGAATTGCGGCGGCCTTTCGACGGCAAAACCGTAGTAGTAACACATCATGCGCCTACTTCATGGAGTTGGAACGATTCGCCTTATGCGTTGAAAAAATTTGCTTACTGTAATGATTTAAAAGCCTTTTTGCACGAATACGAAGTAGCGGCTTGGTTTCATGGTCATGTGCATAGCATAAGCGATTATCGTATCGCCGGTGCTCGAATACTTTGCAATCCAAGAGGTTATATGGGGCGTAAAACGGTTGACGGTTTTGATGTGAATAAGGTGGTTGAGATTTGATGACTGTGTGTGGGGTAAGCGGTCATAAGCGCCAACTTAGTGCCTATTCTATGGTGCGTTTATGGCTTTATTCGTCATATCGGTATGGGTTATCGATATCCATGTTGTATGGATATGGTGCTGCGCATTGCCATCCGTGGCACTGGATTCCGCCAATCCCTGGCGGAATGGCGAGTTCCTTCCTTAAGTTGGCGCTTATGAGGTTAGCGGTTAGCGGTAAGTCGTGAAGGGTAAGTGAAAGTGAAAGCATTCTTTCCCTTCCTGGTTCTTCAGCGCAACTTGAACACTGCCTTCGGTAGCTTCAACATCGACGTCTGTCCATTGAGATTGTATTCATTTATTTCCCCCGTCCTGGGCTAATTCATGTTGCATCTTCAATTAATCATCTATAATGATGTTTTATCGAATAAATTAAGAGAACTTGTTTATGTCTGCAGTGATTGAAGAAAAAACATTTCGAGGTTTGCGAGAGGTTGCGTTATTAGGTTTGTCGGCCTGCGCATTGTTCTTTTTAATTTCACTCGTCACTTTTAGTAACGAAGATGCCGGCTGGACGCATAGCGGCACCGGGCAAGGCATCAAAAACGCCGGCGGCATGATTGGTGCGTGGCTGGCCGATTTTACGCTCAGTGTTTTCGGGTTGATGGCATATCTATTTCCGATCATGGTCATTCGTCAAGCCTATTTGATGTATGTCGGTAAAAGTCGGGAAACCGCTAAATTAAGTATCGCGGTCAGTTGGTTGGGGTTTATCGCTACCTTGATGGCCGGTACTTCATTGCTCTATCTACATTTGCTGCGAATTCGCATCGATTTGCCCGGTTCGACCGGTGGTATTTTAGGCCAGGAAACCGGGGATATTTTTGTGTTGGCCTTGGGCGACTCCGGTGCGACCTTAATGTTATTGGCGATTCTATTGGCCGGCGTGACGCTATTTACGGGCTTATCTTGGTTTAAGTTGATGGATGGCGTGGGTAAATACACCTTGCTGTTTTTTCGTTGGTTAGGCCAAGGACTGTTCGGGGTGCTAAAAAACCAGTATGAAAGACGAGTAACGGAAACTTCTGTTTCGGTCAAGCCTCGTGAAAAATCGAAAGGAAAAGTTCTGAAAAACTCCAAAGTCGCCCCAGTAGTTGAGTTGCAAGAAGAATCGTTTGTTCCACCAAGTAAAACCAAGCAAAAGAAAATCGATTTTAGTAAGGTTTCCGAAGGCGAATTGCCGCCTTTATCGTTGCTCGACGAACGCAATATCCGAGTCAAAGGTTATTCGCCAAGCGAATTGGAGGATATGTCCCGTTTGGTCGAGGAAATACTGCAGGATTTCAATGTCGTGGCCGAAGTGGTTGCCGTCCATCCCGGCCCGGTTATTACCCGTTTCGAATTGCAGCCGGCGGCCGGCGTGAAAGTCAGCCGCATCAGCAGCTTATCAAAAGATCTTGCGCGCGCGTTATCGGTAACCAGCGTTCGTATCGTCGAAGTCATTCCCGGCAAGCCTTATATCGGTCTGGAGATCCCGAATCAGGAGCGAGAAATGGTCACGCTTCGTGAGCTATTGGCTTCGCAAGGTTTCGAGAAGGCCAAATCGCCGTTGACCTTGGCGATGGGCAAGGATATTTCCGGTGCGCCGGTCGTCGCCGACCTTGGGAAAATGCCGCATGCTTTGGTAGCCGGTACGACCGGTTCCGGTAAATCCGTTGCGATCAATACGATGATTTTGAGCCTGCTATACCGAGCCACGCCGAAAGAAGTTCGAATGATCATGATCGATCCGAAAATGTTGGAACTGTCGGTTTACGAAGGCATTCCGCATTTATTGACGCCTGTCGTGACCGATATGAAAGAGGCCAGTAATGCCTTGCGTTGGGCCGTCGCCGAAATGGAGCGCCGTTACAAGTTGATGTCCAAGATGGGGGTCAGAAATCTGGCCGGTTTCAATCAATTGATCAACGATGCCGATGCGAAAGGCGAAAGCATACGCGACCCGTTTTTCGTGTTGGAGAGACCGCTTGAAGAGGGCGAGGAATTTCCGGTTTTGACGGCTTTGCCGAGTATCGTGATCGTAATCGACGAACTGGCCGATATGATGATGATCGTCGGCAAAAAAGTCGAGGAGTTGATCGCGAGATTGGCACAAAAAGCGCGGGCAGCCGGCATTCATTTGATTCTGGCGACGCAACGTCCGTCGGTCGATGTCTTGACCGGTTTAATCAAGGCCAATGTGCCGACCCGGATATCGTTTCAGGTATCTTCGCGCATCGATTCCCGGACCATATTGGATCAGGGCGGGGCGGAAACGCTATTGGGTAACGGTGATATGCTGTTTTTACCTTCCGGAACCAGCATTCCGATTCGCGCCCATGGCGCGTTCGTAGACGATCACGAGGTGCATCGTGTCGTCGAGTTTCTGAAAGAAACGGGGCCGGCCGATTATTTGGATGAAATTACACAAGAGCGAAGCGATAATAGCGATGGGTTCGGCGGGCTTTCCGATGCCGATAATGAAACGGATGCGCTTTACGACGAAGCTGTACAGTTTGTTACCGAAACGCGTAAGGCGTCGATATCCAGTGTGCAGCGTCGCTTTAAGGTCGGCTATAACCGTGCGGCCCGAATGATCGAAGACATGGAGGCGGCAGGTGTTGTGAGTCCGGCGGAATCAAACGGCTCACGCGAAGTTCTGGCGCCACCGCCGCCGAAAGATTGAGGTTACGTAGAAAAAGCAAATGATTTTTGCACTGATCGGCAGCCTGATTTTGATTGTTTCCCTCGTCGGAGGCTGGTTGTTGTCGGCACGAAAAAAATCGGAAGAAAAACCGATCAAGATTATGTTCTTCATGGTGTATTTCTGGCTGTTGTTTTTCGTTCAACTGACTATTTTGGCGATCGTCTATTACTACGATAAAAAATACGGCCTTGAATGGGTTATCAGCTAATGCAATTCCGTGTTTTATCCACGGCAACAATCGACCCCTTTATCCTAAATTTGGCTGTTTAACCATGCTTGATGATTTTCATGGTGCAATGCTTTTTCTAAATTACTGTGAAAGGTCGTAGATTTAGACTCATTATCTAATTTTTCGATATACAAATCTCCGTTCTGGCAATTCCGGTTCCGAAGAGGGTGCGGTTGCTCGCCCGACAGGCGTCGGCGGCAAGGACAGCCGCCGTCGAGCCTACAGGGACGTATTCACGGCGTCCTGTCGGGCGAGTGATCGCACCCTCCGCCACCAGAGAGCGTTTATTTGCCGGGGCGATGGCCAGGCCTTCATGAACGTTACGTTTTATGTAGCCTTTCTTCTTTCGGATTGCTTTGCAATAGCCCACAAAACATGTTCCTTGATTAAGTCGGACGGATGTTCGAGCTTGGCTTTCATGGCCGAAACGATTGATTCCGAATAAGGGGCGTTGCCAAGCGCGACCGCAATATTTCTTAGCCAGCGCTCGTGACCGATTCTTCGTATCGCCGAACCTTCGCTATATTTCAGAAAAGTCGGTTCGTCCCATGCGAAAACTTCGAGTAATTGCCGGCTGTTGAGTTGTTGTCTGGGATTGAAGTCTTTTTCGCCGGTCAAGCGGGCGAAGCGGTTCCAAGGACAAACGATCTGGCAGTCGTCGCAGCCGTAAATCCGGTTTCCGATCAGCGGTCGTAATGCTTCCGGAATCGAACTGTGTAATTCGATCGTCAAGTATGACACGCACAAACGCGCGTCGACTTGATAGGGCGCAACGATCGCCCGTGTCGGGCAGATGTCGAGGCAAGCCATACAACTTCCGCAATGATTGTCGGCTTTTGTATCGGGCGGCAGCGCTAAATCGGTATAAATTTCGCCGAGAAAGAACCAAGAGCCGGCCTTACGATTGATGACATTGGAATGTTTGCCTATCCAACCCAGTCCGGCTTTCTCCGCCAGTGCTTTTTCGAGAACCGGCGCACTGTCTACGAATACCCGGTAGCCGAAGTCGCCGATTTCGTTTGCAATCCGGTCGGCCAATTTTTGGAGGCGCTGTCTCATTAACTTGTGATAATCTCGGCCCAAGGCATATCTTGAAATATACGCGGCCAAAGGTTTTTCAAGGTTTTGATTCATCGCTGCCGACGATTCGGGTAAATAATCCATGCGTACCGAAATCACGCTTCGCGTTCCCGGTTGCAAAACAGCGGGACGGCTACGTTTCAGTCCGTGCCGCTGCATATAATCCATTTCGCCGTGAAAACCTTTGTCCAGCCAATTATTGAGATGGGCCTCTGCTTCGGCTAAATCGGTGTCGGCGATGCCGACTTGTTGAAAACCCAATTCCAGACCCCATTGTTTGATTCGTTGAGGCAGAGAAGAAAGCTGGCTGATGTTTGTTGTAGTCATTGATGATGGCGCTATTCACTCGTTTGCTTTGAGATTAATGGTTAAACAGGCATGTGTGGGTTTATGTTCCCGAAAGGCGCCTATACAGTTGATGCTCGATTAGAATTCAGCAATTCCCAGTTTGAGCAGTTTCGCCGATTTTAGGGTGTGGGGTATGCCTGTCGAGGAACGCCGTAAACCCATCCATGGGGGCTTGGCGGCAGCTCCCTGCTGCCGACATCCTCGCCAAGCATACCCCACACCCTTTTTGATCTCCAAATTGGGAATTGCTGATTAGAATTCGTGTTCTGAAGGTGTTTCGAATATACTGCAACGGATGGCATCAATTGGTGCGAAATTTTTTCTCGCTCCCAAGCTCCAGCTTGGGAGTGACTACCCCCAAGCTCCGCTTGCCGGGTGACCTCAAGCAGAGCTTGAGGGCATGTGTTCCCAAGTTAGAACTTGGGAACGAGATAAATATGCGGAATTTTTTTGTATGGGTGAGATCAATTTCAGCCACTTAGCTTTAATTTAATTTCCGGTCAAATTTGTATTGTCGGGCAATTAAACCTTTATTGAATAGTATTTAAATGCGATTGAACAAGTACTTTATACCCATGCTGCCGATGCTGGCGGTCGGTTGTGCCGGTTTAACCGGTCAGCAGGCGCCTGCTCCGGTTGAACCGTATTATAAAACACCGGTTCCGCAACCGCCGAAGCCTATCGTCAAACAAAAACCTGTCGCGCCGCCGGAAGTCAAAACTGCTCCGTCATTGCCATCCGCACCTCCGGCATGGGCAACCCCTGCCGAAAAAGTGCAATCGACTCAATTGAGCCCTGTTGCAATCGCGATGATTTCCGATGCGGACCGAAGCGCCGGTGCCGGTAATCTGGATTCGGCTGCTGCTGTTTTGGAGCGAGGGCTAAGAATCGAGCCGAGAAACGCGACCTTGATTTATAAATTGGCCGAAGTTCGTCTTAAACAAGCGAAGCCTAAACAAGCCGAGGATTTGGCTAAAAAATCGGCGATATTGGCTGGTTCCGATAATGCATTAAAAAAACGTTGCTGGCTGTTGATTGCCGAAGCAAAAAAGATACAAGGGGATTTGGCGGGGGCCATGGATGCTCATTTGAAAGCAGGAAGTTTTTAGGTAGAACCTTTCAGTTTTTTACTCTTGATGTAAAAAAGGCTGCATTGCATTAATTGGTTTAAAAGTAAGTAACAAATCAATAGAAGATCGCGTTGCATGTTTATTTATTCTAAAGGTAGAATCCCCTTGATGCTAGTAGGATGTTAATAGTGCGTCGGTCCTAATGGTTTAAGTTTTTTAAACCGGTAAATTTATCAACCCATGAAATGCTGGAGTACAATGATGAAGTTAAATTTCTTAACTGGTGTTATGGCATTAACTTGCCTATCATTAGACGTGTCGGCACAATGTGCGCCGGATACTCGTATTAATGAATTGCAGGATCTGCTTCCAGGTAATACGGTATGTGCTACAAGAGACGGAGATAGGTGGCAGGAAGAGCACAGAGGTGTTTCTGGGGAATCAACTGGCCAGCTTTGGGACTATAAAATGGGTCCTGTCCATCCTGTTGATCCCAGTAAACAGCTTGGCACATGGGCGATCGGAGGCCAAGCAAACAGTCAGGTGACTTATACCTACACTGCATTTGGCGATCCGGAGATTTATACCTTCGAAGTACACCAACCTAACTCTGGTGTTAATAGCTACAACTTTTGTGGTATTGGTGTAGCCGAAAATATTATTGGTGCCACCATACAAGATGGCGCTAATTGTCCTTGAAGAATAAAACTATGCTTGCATGTATTTAGCTGCCAAGTTTCAATCAAAAAATCAAAGTCGCTCCCGGTCGAATAATTCCCAAGATCTCGAATGCTTGTAATGAGGCATCCAGCGTTAAAGGCTTAATCGATTCGTCGCTTAGGCCTAATGCCTCCCACGCTTCCGGCAGGTAGGTCGGGTTGAAGTCTTCGAAGTCATAGGTTTTTACCGAGCAAGGCTCGATACTCGCGGCGATTTTAGCCGCCACATGCAGAATGCAAGCATCTTGAAGGATATCGGTTGCGTTCATCGGATTGGTTTGGGCGGCGACCAATTGCCAAATGCTGCTCGGTAATTTCCATTCCTTCAATAATTCGGCGCCGAGTTCGGCATAGGTAAAACCGAAAATTCGTTGTTCGGCTTCGGTGACCGCATCCTCGCCTCGGTCTTTAAAAGTCAAGGCTTCGCCGGCTTTTTCCGGAAACTGGCTAAACAAGATCAACTTGCCAATGCTATTCAATAAACCGGCGATGAAAAAACGTTCATGTTCCTTTCTCTTGCATTGTTCTGCCAATAGTCGGGCCAATACGCCGCTAGTAATGCTGTGATACCAAAATGTCTCCATGTCGACCAAGTCTTTCGGAATGTCCTGAAAGGTCGATGCCACCGAAGTCGCGATGACTATATTTCGTAATTCTTGCCGACCGATCATCGAAATCGCACGAGAAACCGTATCGACCTTCCCCGAAAATCCGTAGTAGGCGCTATTCACCAATTTTAACAATTGGGCCGTCAATGCCGGATCGTGAACGATGATTTCTTCCAATTGATCGTTGCTGGCTTTATCGGAGCTTAGCAGTTCATTGACGCGCAATGCAACATCCGGCAAGGTATATAAAGAACCGACTTTTTCGATCAATGACTTAGGTACCATATTGCACTCTCGAAATTTGTTTTTAAAGTGGTGATAAGTATAGGTGTTCTAGTAAATTGTGCGTAATTATTCACCCCATAAGCGCCAACTTAGTGCCTATTCTATGGTGCGTTTATGGAAGTGGTGCTACGCATTGCCATCCGTGGCCCTGGATTCCGCCAATCCCTGGTGGAATGACGCGTTCCTTCCTTAAGTTGGCGCTTATGATTATTCCCCCCTTTTTTATAGCATAAGTATCTACACGTCTTTATCATTTAATATCATGCTGTTATAAAGATTCTTCTGGTTTTTTATGAAAATAGGGACTAAAAATTGAAGTTTTTAATCTACTTTTTTTCCTAGGTTACAGAAAATAGCTTAACTAATTGTTTTATAAAGCTGAAAAATTGTGTAGATACTTATGCCTTTATAGTGGGTAGGCTGGAGGATGACCACCAGCTCCCGTTGCCGCAAGAAGGTTAAATCCCTCTATTTACCATCGTGTCTCTTTCAGACAATGGGCGGCTCCGCCTAGATTGCCCTCGGGCCAGATGTCCAGCACGTAACTATTCGGCTAACCGATTGATTGGCTTGATTAGGGGTTGGCCAAATATTTATGCTTTCTAGGAGGTAGGTTATTGTTTCTATGGCGATCTCGGTACGGGGATCTTGACTGATAGGGAAGATAGTACAACGGGTAAGCCGGCATTCTATATTGATTCTCTAATGCTTCGGCCTGCCTTAGTTCGGCTAAGGCTTGTTGACGTTGCGCTTCCGCGCTGCGTTTCAGCGCCTCAACCGCTTCGATGCGATGCTGTTCCTGGCGCTGCATTCTTTCGGCTTCCAGTCTTTCGGCATTTTGCTTATCCCGTTCCATTTGCCAAATGGCGAGTCTTCTTTCGGCCTCGGCCAATTGGCGAGGGTCGGTGGGTTCTATCGGTACTTTTTCTTGTTGCGCATCGGATGAGCAAGGTTTGCCTTGGTAAGTGATTTTTCCTG
This sequence comes from Methylotuvimicrobium buryatense, assembly GCF_005931095.1. Lineage (GTDB taxonomy): Bacteria > Pseudomonadota > Gammaproteobacteria > Methylococcales > Methylomonadaceae > Methylotuvimicrobium > Methylotuvimicrobium buryatense. Next base: position 1,427,806 of record NZ_CP035467.1, read on the forward strand.
ATGATGTGATACATTTAAAAACATCGGCATCAACAGTTGGGCTTAGGGCTATCAAAAGCAAAAGGAATGCTATTATTGTCATTGCGTAACATTTTTTAAGCACAAGGTTACAAATATAGACCCAATATGTTTAGCTTGGTTCTTTGATTTTTTCCTATCAATAGGCTTAACTTAATTCAATCGCCTTTTGACCGGTTTGATCGGCTGCCGGCTGTTCTTTGGTATTAACCCTTCTCATATTTCTCATGCCGATACATTCTTCGGGCCCATCCTTTTTACGCCATCTTTTTCCACTGCTGATATCGAGTCTCGTTTTGCTGCTTTCGCTCGGAGCGACCTTCGGGGTTTGGAAAAACGCTGAAGCAGACCTTGAACGCAATTTGAAAATCGATTTCGATTTTAGGGTTAGGGAGATTATAGACCGTATCGAGCAGCGTATGGCAGCTTACGAGCAAGTTTTATTGGGCGTAAAAGGATTGTTCATGTCTTCCGATCATGTCGACCGAAACGAATTTCGTATCTATGTGGATACGCTGAAAATCGATCGGAATTTTCCCGGTATTCAAGGTATCGGTTTTTCGGTGGTTGTGCCGAGTCATGACAAAGATAAGCATATCGCCGATATTCGCAATCAAGGGTTCCCGGACTATTCGATTCGACCGGAAGGCGAGCGTGATATTTATAGTTCGATTTTATACCTTGAGCCGTTCGTTGATCGCAATCTTCGAGCCTTTGGTTACGATATGTATTCCGAGCCGGTCCGCAGAAAAGCGATGGCCGATTCGCGCGATCTGAGTCAAACACGCATTTCCGGTAAAGTCATATTGGTTCAGGAAACCGATGAAGCTGTGCAAGCCGGTTTTTTGATGTATTTGCCGTTATTCCGCGATAACGTAACCTATGAGTCTGTCGAGGAACGGCGGAGCAATATCGTTGCCTGGATCTATGCGCCGTTTCGCATGGATGATTTCATGGCGGGGGTTGGCGGAGAACGCGCATCCGACTTGAATCTGGAGATATTCGACGGCGTTACGATGACCGAGGAGGCGAGAATGCATAGTAGCTCGTCCGAGGCTTTGTCGAGTCTTTACTATCTAAATACGATACGAACGATCGACATCGATGGCCATGCTTGGACTTTAGCCGTGAGTCCGGGGGCGAGCTTCAAACAACGGATTAGCCTAGATAAACCGCGATACATAGCCGCTGCGGGGGCAACGCTGAGTGTGTTGTTGGCGACAATCATTTGGCAATTGGCGTCCGGGCGCGCTAGAGCGCTGGCGTTGGCAACCGAGATGACTCGTGAGCTACGCGAGAGCGAGGCACGCTTTCGGCAAATGGCCGATTCGGCGCCGGTATTGATTTGGATTTCCGGGGCTGACAGCCGCTGTTTTTGGTTCAATAAGGTTTGGCTAGATTTTACGGGGCGAACCCTAGATCAAGAAAAGGATAACGGCTGGCTGGAAGGCGTCCATCCTGACGATAGACAGCGCTGTATCGATTGTTATCTAGATCATTTCAATCGCCGCGAACCGTTTCGTATGGAATATCGCTTAAGGCGCTTCGACGGCGACTATCGATGGATCGACGATCATGGCGTGCCGCGCGTTGATGACCATGGAAATTTTTCCGGTTACATCGGTTCTTGTACCGACATCACCGAGCGTAGGCAGGTGGAAACGATACTACGAACCCATTCCGAGGCTTTGACGCGCTCGAATGCCGATCTCGAGCAATTTGCCTACAGTGTCTCCCATGATATGCGGCAACCGCTTAGGACGATTGCCGGACATTTGCATTTGCTGGAGCTCGGTTTGGCTGAGCAATTGGACGAAGACAACAAGGAGAACTTGGCCTTTGCGCTCGACGGCGCCAAACGTATGGATGCGATGATCGTTTCGTTACTCGACTATTCCCGTGTCGGCCGTAAGACCGAGCCTAAAATTTGCATGGAAACCCGCGAGTCCTTGAATGAAGCATTGAAATTTTTAGAGGTGGAAATCGAAGAGAAGCGTGCCGATGTCGTCGTGCAGGGCGATTGGCCGGTATTGTCCGCGAGCCGGGATGAATTGACACGCTTGTTGCAAAATTTGATCGCCAATGCCATTAAGTATCATGATAGCGAAGAGGTGCCGCATGTAACCGTGGTTTCAACCGAGCACGCGGGGATATGGAGAGTACGCATTGCCGATAACGGCATCGGGATCGACCCCAAACAAATCGATAAATTGTTTCAATTTTTTAGCCGTTTGCAGTCTCGGGCGCGCTTCGACGGAAACGGCATGGGCTTGGCCTTGTGTCGGCGCATTGTCGAGCATCATGGCGGTCGCATCTGGGCCGAGTCGGAAGGGGAAGGCAAAGGCAGCACGTTTGTTTTTGAAATTCCATTGGCGCAGAATAATGCATCCGATTAGTTTTTCAGCGAACGCGCCATGAATCAGAGCAACAATGGGACTTATCGAAAACTACGCCGCACCGTGACGCTGGGCGTATGCGGCATTCTGTTACTGTTTGCACTGTTCATCGTCTATGTTGTCAGGAATGAACGTATCAATCGACTTCATGGCTTGGCAGCCCATGCTTCCGCCGCGACCAGCGTTAACGAGGTTTTGCTATCTCGTGTCCTGGTCGATATCGATCGATTTTTGCTGAAAACACGATTATTGCTGAAGCAGGGTAAGGCCGATGAATCGTTGCCAGGTTCATTGCAGGGCGAATTGGCCGCCAATCCCGAGTTAGTGGATTTGTTAATTGTCGATCGCGATGGTGTCGTCAGTCATTGGACCGGGGCCGGCGATAAGCCGGTAGTTCATGATCACCCATCTTACACCTATCATTTTAATCGTTCTGAAGATCACCTGTTTGTGAGTCCTCCAATGCCTTCATCGATAAGCGAAGGGGAGTATGAGGTCTCATTCAGTAGGCCTTATTTCGATGATGAACAACATTTTGCCGGAACGGTGGTTGCGGTTGTTTCGATTGATCGCTTGGCCGAAATTTTTGCCGGTATTGAACGTGCGCCGGGGTCGACTTTGGTCGTGATGAATAATGATAATCAGGTGTGGTTTCGTAACCCGCGCGTACCCGGCGATTCCGGCACTCGATTGCGTGAAGTGCTGAAACCTTATCGGGATAAAAGACAACGGTCGGGTAGGGTGATATCGCCATTTGACGGTAAGGCGTATTGGGTTGTCGAAAAGCGCATGGCCGATTTTCCTCTGCGAATATTGACGTCCGCCGAAATGACTTCGGTGATGGCCGCCGAGCGCGCCATGATTGCTTGGGCGATAGCGCTGTTTTTAGTCGTCTCGTCAGTGTTGTTCGTATTGTTGTATCTGATACGGCGACAGATGGACGATTTAGAGCGGGGCGAGAATGCTTTACAGAAAAGTCACGATCTATTAACGAAATTGTCCAAGCAGGTTCCCGGCGTTATTTATCAATTTCGATTATTTCCCGATGGTCGATCCTGTTATCCTTTCGCGAGTTGCGGTATCGAAGACATATACGAAGTCACCCCGGAACAGGTGCGCGAGGATGCCGCTTTGACCATCGCGAGAATACATCCCGAAGACCGGAATAACGTGATATCTTCGGTCTGGGAGTCGGCTGCCGCGATGACAGCATGGCATCAAGAATATCGTGTGATGTTACCCAAGCAAGGTTTGCGTTGGCTTCGGGGGGAAAGCCGGCCGGAACGGCTTGAAGATAACAGTGTGTTATGGCACGGCTTCATTACCGATATCACCGAGCGAAAACTTTACGAGCTAGCCGCTCAAGAGTTAAACCGCGATTTTAATACCTTTCTCGACAACACGTCGGATTATGTGTATTTCAAGGATCAAGACAGTCGTATTCGCTTTTGCAGTAAACCATTGGCGACGGTTTCCGGTTACGACAATTGGCTGGAATTAGTCGGTAAACACGATTCGGAAATTTTTCAGGAAGATATCGCGCGTATCTATTTTGAAGAGGAACAACCGATTTTTAAGGATGGGAATCCGTTGATCAATAAGATTGATCCTTACTATGATTTGCATGGACAGCTCCGCTGGGTCAATACCAATAAATGGCCGGTATTCGACTGCGACGGCAAGACGGTTGTCGGTTTGTTCGGCATTAGCCGCGACGTGACCGAACAGAAACGAATCGAAGAAGAATTGCGCCGGTCCAATGTCGATCTCGAGCAATTCGCCTATAGCGTGTCACACGATATGCGCCAGCCTTTACGCATGATCACAGGTCATCTGCAATTATTGGAACGCGCTTTGCGCGACACCTTGGATGAAGAAAGCAGAACCAATATGGCTTTTGCGCTCGATGGGGCCAGACGCATGGATGCGATGATCGTTTCGTTACTGGATTATTCGCGCGTGGGGCGAAAAACCGAACCGAAGACATGGTTGGAAAGCAAAGAAGCGCTGGATGAAGCGATGGTTTTTTTACAGCCGAATATTGTCGGCACGCAGGCTGAAATCGATGTACGAGGCGAGTGGCCGACTGTTTTTGCCAGTCGCGACGAATTGAGTCGCTTGTTTCTAAACTTGATCGGTAACGCGCTTAAATATCGGGAAGCGGATATTCAGCCGCGCATCGAGATTAGTTCTGATGTCGATTCGGTTAACTGGCGGGTGTCTATTCGAGATAATGGCATCGGTATCGATCCTACGCAAATCGATCGGCTATTTCAGTTTTTCAGCCGACTTCAATTAAGATCCTGTTACGAAGGAACCGGCATGGGACTGGCATTGTGCCGTAGGATCGTCGAACATCATGGAGGAAACATTCGCGCGGAATCGCAAGTCGAGGGGTACGGAAGCACCTTTAGTTTCGAGCTCCCGATTAGCAAACCGCCGCAACAGCATACCGGGGAGTCGTTTTATGAGTAAGGCTTCGATGCCGTTGAAAGTATTGCTTGGCGTCTCGGTACTTTGGACCGCTTCGGTGGCAGGCTTCTTTTTTTGGGATAGCCATATGTCTATTTGGAACGCGCAGGAAATGGCGATCAAGGAAGCGCGCGGTCATTTCAACAAAGATGTGGCTTTGCGTAAATGGGCCGCACGCCATGGCGGCGTCTATGTTCCAGTCGATGAACGGACTCGCCCGAACCCCGCCTTATCGCATATTGCCGAACGGGATATCAGCACGCCGTCCGGAATCAAACTGACATTAATGAATCCGGCGTATTTACTCCGGCAAGTCATGAGCGAATACGAAGAGCTTTATGGCGTTAAAGGAAGGATCACCGGCTTTAAGCCTTTGAATCCCGATAATGCTCCCGATGAATGGGAGGCGGCGGCCTTGCACCAATTCGAGCGGGGCGAAACGGAAGTTTTTGAACAAGCCCTGATTAACGGCGTGCCTTATATTCGCTTGATGAGCGCCATGGTGGCCGACGAATATTGCATGAAATGCCACAGCAGGCAAGGTTACCGTGTCGGCGATGTCCTGGGAGGCGTCGGCGTCTCCGTGCCCCTGCAATCTTATCTTGAGGGGGTGGCGAGGGTCGATCCGGAAAAAGTACTATTGTTGGCAGTTATTTGGATTATGGGCTTGGCTGCTATCTATGCAATCGGATTATTAATTCGGCGACGCGTCGAGGAGCGAAAGCTCAACGAGGCTGCATTAATTAGAAAAAACCGGGAAATTGTCAGCGCGAATGCGTATCTGACTCGATTCGCCGAAATTTCAGCTCATCATTTGATGGAGCCGACCCGACGTCTGGTGAGTTATAGCCAGCGCTTGCAAGGCCGCTTAAAAACCATGCCGGATGAGGCGCGTAATGATGAGATTTATCAAGACTTGCAAGTTTTGGAACGCGATGCCGCACACTTGCGTATGTTGGTTAAGGATATTCAATTATTTTTAGCGGCTGGCGAGCCGGTCGATAAGGTTTGCATTCAGGATGTCGATGCACTGGTGTCTAGTCTACTGCAACGCTTAGAGTCTCGCCTTAAACGCGCCCATGTGCGATTACACATCGATAAATTACCTCCGGCAACATTGGATAAATCGCGGTTGATCGATCTGTTTTGGATATTGATGGACAATGCACTAAGCCATGGATTGCCTATCGATGATAACGCCGTTCCTGAAATTCATATCAGCGGGGAACGCGTCGGCAAACTCAGCCGTTACCGCATCAGCGACAACGGCCCCGGTATTCCTCTGCAATACCGGGAGAGAGTTTTTGAAATTTTCGAACGATTGACTACGACCGATACGCCCGCGGGTGCCGGTATCGGTTTACCTATCGCAAGGCGTATCGTCGAGAGCAGGCACGGCAAAATAGGATTGGAAGATTCGCCGCTTGGAGGAATAAGCGTGGTTTTCGAATTGCCTGATGATAATTAAGGCTATACCTTTCGCACTTCAAATTTCGGCAGTGCTAGAGGAGGCGCCTGGGTGTCCGGTCGATTTTCGCTCCTGCAAAATCGACATTCACGCCATCCATGGCGCTCATAAAGGCTTTGCCAGCATGGAGCTGGCATAGAGCCTACATGGACGTATTCACGGCGTCCATTGGCGGACACCCCAGGCGCCGAATTTTTATCTACGACGGGTATATGTTCAGGATAAATTATTCCGAAATTTTTACTAGCCAACCGTCTTCGCTGATGCATTTAACGATCGGCGACCTGAGCTTGACGTTGATTCTCGCATGAGTACCTTTTAATTCGGAGGGCAGTTTGCCTCGTACCACATAAAATGGGTCCTTGAATTCGGTGGTAATCGCAATCGGAATCTTTTTGACGGTGACCTCAAGATTTTCCGGTTTGTCGAATCCGAAGGCATTGAAGGTGATGTCCGATTCGGGCGCGACTTCGGCCAAATGTGCCGGCACCAGTTTATTTTTGTTGATTCTTAATTTCTGACAAGCGGAACCGCCGCCACCGCCGGCCCCATGTCCGTCATGCATACTGGAGTTGCCTTGAGCTTGGGCGTAGCCGAATTGCATTGATAGGACGCAAGCGAGCAAAGTTTTTATTATTTTCATAGTGCTTCCTTATATTTTTCTAATTTTCGAAACGCGTAAGAGCAAAGGGTAGCCTGGATATACCCATTGCACTTCAAATTTCGGCATTGACGCATGGAGGCGCCGGGGTGTTCGGTCGATTTTTGCTCCTGCAAAATCGACATTCACGCCATCCATGGCGCTCGCAAAGGCTTTGACAGCAGGGATGCCGTCACAGAGCCTACATGGACGTATTCACGGCGTCCTTTGACGGACCCCCGGCGCCGAAATTTGACCAGCAAAAGGTATAATCTTACTGCTCCTCGCTCAAGCGTTAAATATACTCAATAACGGAACCTCCGCGCACTAAATTTTTCAGAGTTTTTTAGTCTGGAATTGTTCGAGCCAGTCCAGGCTGTCGAGGGTCGGTCCGACGGGCCTGTACTCGGCACCGGTCCAACCGGAATAGCCCGAATTCCGTATCGTGTCGAACAAACGATTGAAATCGATATTTCCCGTTCCGGGTTGGCCGCGTCCGGGGGTATCGGCAAATTGAATGTGTCCGATCGTTTCGGGGTGCAGGCGAATAAAGGCTTCGGGATCTTCGTTCATCATCGATAAGTGATAAATATCGACTTGCAATAAAATATTGGGGTGATTGAGTCGTTCGAGCCAGTCGAGCATTTGCGCGCCGCTATGGATAATAAAACCCGGCATGTCGATTGTATTGATGGCTTCGAAAATCGCGCTTACGCCGAAGGGCGCGAAAGTGTCGGCAGCCAAACTCAGGTTTTCGCCGAATGTTTGTAGATAGTCGTCGAGGCGGCTCGGATTCATGCAGCGCCCGGGAAGCACGTTGACTGCTTTAGGTTGCAAAGCCTCGATATAGTCGACGGTTTGGGTCAAGGCGGCTTTAAAGCGCTCCCGTTTTTCCGGCACTGCGGCCAAGCCTTCGCCGCCTTGCAACAAATCGTCCGCATCGACATTGAACAGCACCAGTTGCAAGCCGGTTTCGTCCAGTTTGGCGCGAAGTGCATCAATGCTTTCGCTATAAGGAAACTGAATCTCGGCCGCGCTAAAACCGGCGTTTTTGGCCGCGTCGAAACGATCTAATAATGGCAGTTCGGTAAACAGCATGCTGAGATTAGCGCTGAAATTGATCATCGGGGATGTTTATCTAATGGTGAATAGGTTGCGGATAACGCAATTAATATGGGTATGGCTTTTTTAACCGCGGGCATTTTCGGTTAAATGTAAATCCTAGGGTGCGCACCGCGCACCGTTTCATCAGCTTCCGGCTAGCACAACGCTTTGAAAATGGTATGCGATTCAAATTCTAAAAGGCTTCTTAACTTGGTCAATGTGACTTCGATATCGCTGATTGTTAATTAACATTCGCGGCTTCGAATCGCGATCAGGGGATCGCTGCCACAACGGGTTTGCTAGCGCTGTGGGAGCGACGCCTACGTCGCGATTATCGAAGTCGTTAACGCTAAAATACAAATAGCCTTACCGGACGACACGGCAATCTAAGGCTTGATCGCTATGGCTCTTTCTGGTTCTAATGGTCCTTCGTGGGAACCCATTCCTTTGCTGCCGAGTCAAGACCAGTATGCATTCCCACGCTGGAGCGGAGGGAACGAGGAAAAAGGTTTTTTCATCACCGTTCGAATAGCTTAATCAACGTAGCCGGGTCTTGTTCGAGAAAGCCTTGACTGCCGTGTAATTGCATCAGTTGCGCGGCAAGGCCCGACATCGGGATGGCATTACCTTGATCGGACGCCAGATCGACCGCCATGTTCAGGTCTTTCAGTAAAGTTTTGACGCGCCATTTGACCGGTTCGAAAATTCCGTCCGCCATTTCCGGTCCGACGATTTGTAATGGTTTCGAGTCGGCGAAGCCGCCCGCCAATGCTTCGGGGATTTTAGCGGCATCGACGCCGGCCTGTTTCGCCAGAGCAATCATTTCGGCAATCACCACCACATTGCAACTGACGATCATTTGATTGCATATTTTTGCAATTTGCCCGCAGCCAACCTCTCCTAAGTGCGTCAGTTGGCGGTAGAGTGGAGCCAAAACTTTGCGCGCGGTTTCGATATCGTTATCGGTGCCTCCGGCCATGATCGCCAAACTGCCTTGTTCCGCGCCTTGCACTCCGCCGGAAACGGGCGCATCGACCCAAGTCATGCCGCAGCGTTGCTGTAATAGTTCGGCAAGCCTGCGTGTGGTTTTCGGATCGATGCTTGAGAGATCGATTAGCAGTTTTCCGGCGGAACCGGAGTTAAGAATAGATTTTTCGACGACCGAAGCCACGGCCTGCGAATCGGACAGGCATAACAAAACAACATCGGAAGCCTGGACCAATTGCTCGACCGAATCGCAGGCAAGCGCGCCCGCTTCGACGACCGGTGCCAGTTTGTCTCGGGAACGGTTCCAGATGTTGACCCGAAAGCCCGCATCGAGCAAGCGTAAAGCCATTGGTTTGCCCATCAGGCCCATGCCTATGAAGCCTAAGGTTATTTTGTGTTGCGTCATGCTTGAATGTTTTTGTTCCAATTCGTACGATGCAGTAGGGTTAAGGCTGAAGTGGTTTACTTTGCGGTAAGGAGCAAAAGCTTAATGCAATCGATCGGCGTTTGCAAAAGCTTGATGATGACTCGCGCAGAGACGTAGAGCTTAAGTTTCTCCAGCAATTCCGAATTTGGAGATCAAAAAGGGTGTGGGGTTTGCTTGGCGAGGATGTTGGCAGCAGGGAGCGGGAGAAATCTTTCCTATCAATATCAGTAGTGACATCGAAGCCGTTTATGTAAGTCTTGTCTTAAAAAATCCTCATCCTGCCAGGCGTTAACCGCTATAACATCCGGAACACGGCTACAGCTAGGCCGGCGACTGATAGAAATATACCCATCGCCCACATGGTTAGTTGCCGCATGTCGCGGTGGAGTTGTAGTATTTCCTGATGGACTTGCTCAAAACGCTTGTCGACTTGCTCGAAGCGCTTATCCATCTGCTGCATGATCATGTGCATGGTTTCGCGTAGAGCCTTAAGCTCCTCGCCCTGGTTTTTCAGCGCTTCTTCAACCCGCACCGCACCATGCGCTCGCGCAATTCGATTTCATAAACTACCGGAGGTTTGCCGAGCGATTGTTCGGCAAGCCAAACGGCTAAATGGGTTTTGATGTATTCAATATCTTCTGCAGCTAACATTCGATCACTTCCATTAGTATTCGTCTCAACCGGCATTATATGCTCGTCGTACATTTAATTTCGGTTTTCAAACCTCATATATGGACCCTTCGTTTGTTTTAAGCCAAGTCTCGGACGTGGTTCATTAGTTATAACGCCTTGAAAAGTTGCGCGGTGCGCACCCTACTAAGGACGTGAATTTTCCTCGTTCCCACCGCTCCAGCGTGGGAACGCATATTGATTTTCCAGGCGGAAACTGTTATTCAGCCCGCCCCGAACGTTTTGATTTGCTTTGGCCACGGTTTAAACGTTTAGGACGGGGTTGAAAACCCCGTCCTGCCCAGGCAAACCCCGTTCTGCCCAGGTTCTGCCTAAATGGTCATAACGGCGAGCGAGGAGCATGGGAAATATAAGCTCGGCGCTGCCGTGTGTTATCTTTATCGGGCCAATTAAGTCAATTTCTTGTATTTGATCCGGTGCGGATTGTCGGCATCGGTGCCTAAGCGGCGATGGCGGTCGGCTTCGTAATCGGCGTAATTGCCCTCAAACCAAACCACTTGACTGTCGCCTTCGAAGGCCAGCATGTGCGTCGCTATCCGGTCCAAGAACCATCTATCATGAGAAATGACCACCGCGCAGCCGGGGAAGGCCAGAAGTGCTTCTTCAAGTGCCCTCAGGGTTTCGACGTCGAGGTCGTTAGTCGGTTCGTCGAGCAGCAAGACGTTGCCGCCGCTTTTCAATAGCTTGGCCAGGTGCACTCGGTTGCGTTCGCCGCCGGACAAATCGCCGATGCGTTTTTGCTGGTCGCCGCCTTTGAAGTTAAAGCGGCCGACATAGGCGCGCGATGGCGTTTCGTATTTACCGACCGTGATGATGTCGAGACCGTCCGAAATTTCTTCCCAAACCGTTTTGTTCGGGTCTAGGTTATCGCGCATTTGATCGACATAGGCCAGTTGTACGGTTTGCCCGATGGTGACGGTGCCGGAGTCGGGTTGTTCAAATCCGGCCATCATACGGAACAGCGTCGTCTTACCGGCGCCGTTCGGGCCGATGATACCGACGATGCCGCCCGGCGGGAGTTTGAAGCTCAAGTCGTTGATCAGTAATCTATCGTCGAAGCCCTTGTTGATGTTGTCGGCATGAATCACGATATCGCCGAGGCGCGGGCCGGGCGGAATATAAATTTCTTGGGTTTCGTTACGTTTTTGCGCTTCTTGCGAAGACAGTTCTTCAAAGCGCGCCAAGCGAGCCTTGCTTTTCGCATGGCGGCCTTTCGGGTTGGAACGTACCCATTCCAATTCGGCCTTCATCGATTTCATTCGGGACGTTTCCTGGCGTTCTTCCAATTCCAGGCGTTTTTCTTTTTGTTCGAGCCAGCTCGAATAATTTCCTTCCCAAGGGATGCCTTGTCCGCGGTCCAGTTCCAGAATCCAACCGGCGACATTGTCGAGGAAGTAACGGTCATGCGTGACCGCGACTACGGTGCCGGGGTAATCGTGCAGAAAGCGTTCGAGCCATGCGACCGATTCGGCATCCAAGTGGTTGGTCGGTTCGTCGAGCAGCAGCATGTCGGGGTTGGATAGTAAGAGTCGGCATAATGCGACGCGGCGTTTTTCACCGCCCGATAGTTTCGTGACATCTGCGTCCCAATCCGGCAGGCGTAGCGCATCGGCAGCGATTTCCAGCTTACGGTCCAACTCCCAAGCACCGGCCGCTTCGATTTTGTCTTGGAGTTCGGCTTGTTCGGCCAGCAGGGCATCGAAGTCGGCGTCGAGGTCGGCGAAGGCGTTGCTGACTTCGTCGAATCGGGTCAGTATCGCTTTGATTTCAGCTACGGCTTCTTCGACGTTGCCGCGCACGGTTTTGTTCGGGTCGAGTTGCGGTTCTTGCGGCAAGTAGCCGATATGAATGCCTTTTTGCGGGATCGCTTCACCTTCGATATCTTTGTCGATTCCGGCCATGATTCGTAATAGCGTCGATTTACCCGAGCCGTTCAGGCCCAGTACGCCGATTTTGGCGCCGGGGAAGAAGGATAGCGAAATATCCTTTAGGATATATTTTTTGGGCGGGACAATTTTGCCAACCCGGTTCATTGAATATATGTATTGAGCCATTTTGTGATGGATTTCCGGTGTGTGAATGGAATGGATTGCGAGTTATTATTTCACGTTATCGCAGAATTTTTAAGTGTCGTTAAATAGACTAGTCCACGTTCGCCTTCCTTCATGACTTGTGCATGGTTCCATTCGAATATCGGCCGGCAAAGAAAGGCAAAGCGGTTCATCCACGGTTTGCAGGTTGCGACGTGCCAATCGAATTCGAGCCTTGTCGATTCGGCATTGCCCGAAATTCGGCAATGTCCCGAACCGATTAAGTCGCCTTGAACTTTCACCGCGAGGTAGCGATGCTCAATGGCGCGCGTGACGGTCAATTCAATAACTAATCGGTAGGGTAGTCTTGTTCGCCAATAAATACGCCGTTTATTATTAGGAATTTTCGATGCGCCGGACGAGATGTTTTCGACCGAATCGACATATCTCCACCAATCCGGCCAGGTTTCGGGGCGAATCAGGTAGAACCAGACGGGTTCGATCGGCGACGGAATCAGCCAGGTGGTATTTAACGAGAAGTCGGGCATAATGACGCGCTCCGCGCAATTGGAGTTAATGTCTGATGCAAGATGAATTCAGAATATACTGAAAAAATGAATTTTTCCTATAGTGTAGCGGGTAATCCGACTTGATAATGAAGTTTTAACCCACACTCGGCCACGATGAGCTTACGTTTCCAGCTAAATGTTAGAATTTTGTTTTTATTCGTCTGTATATTGTTACTAGGCGGTTCGATCGCGATTTGGCGGGCTCGGGAGGCGGTCAATGAAGAAGTCGGTTCTTCTCTAAACCTGGCATTGCAATTGGTTAAATTCGGATTTTCGAAACCGGCCTCCGCAACCATGAAGGAGTCGGATTGGATTTATTGGCTCAGCGCTTTAAGAGAAACACGCCATTTGGACATCCGCGTCCAACAACCGACCGGTGAAACGATTCAAGTGACTCGTTCGCTGCAAAGTAAAAACCAGCCCGACATGCCTCCGGCTTGGTTTGTAAATTTGGTTACCGCCGATTATTCCGAAACGCACTATCCGATCGTGATGGCCGACGGTAAAGCATTGATGCTGATCATTCAGCCGAATCCGATGGATGAAACCGTCGAGGTTTGGCACGAAACGGTCGCTTTTTTTATCACGCTTTGTCTGTTGATTGTATTGATTTTTTTGGCGGTGCATCAAACCTTACATAAAACCCTTCGCTTTATCGATACGATTGTCGACGGTCTCAAGCGCATCGAAACCGGACAATACCGGGAAATGCTGCCAGGGTTTTCGATTCAAGAATACGATAATATCGCCGGCGCGATCAATCATATGGCTGGCGTGCTCGATACGACTCGTGAGGAAAATCGTGCCTTAACGAAGCATTCGCTGCAAATTCAGGAAGAGGAGCGCCGGCGCTTGTCGCAGGAATTACACGACGAATTGGGTCAATCGTTGACGGCAATCAAGGTCATGGCAGTCACTGCGGCGCATGAAAAAGCCGATACCCGTCAAATCACCGAGTCGATAAGTCATATCTGCGATCATTTGATGGCTATCGTACGCTCGATGATGCATCAATTGCATCCTTTGATTTTGACCGAATTAGGATTGAAAGCCACGCTCGAAGATATGGTTAATCACTGGTCCGAAAGAAATCCTCGGTTGAATTTGACGATCGAGTGTCCGGACGAGTTGGATTTACTCGATCAAAATGTTGCGATACAGATATTTCGTGTCATTCAGGAATGTTTGACCAACACGATCCGTCACGCCGAGGCCAAACACGTTAAAATAGTGTTGGAAATTTTAGGCGAAGATCGGGATTGTTTGCATTTGGAGGTGGTCGATGACGGGCGCGGTTGCGATATCAATCGGATATCGTCGGGATTCGGGCTCAGAGGTATTCAAGAAAGGATTAAGTCGCTCGACGGCGAGCTGAGCGTCCGTTCGCAACCCGGTCAAGGCATGGCAGTTAGCGCAACGATACCTATTTTATGAAAAGCAAAATCAAAATTATTTTAGTCGATGATCATGCGGTTGTGCGCGCCGGGTTTCGGATGTTGCTCGGAACGCATGATACGATCGAAATTGTTGCCGAGGCCGATCGAGGGGAGCAGGCGATTCAATTGATGCAGGAACATGCGGTCGATGTCGCTGTGATGGATCTATCAATGCCCGGCTTAGGCGGGTTGGAAACGATACGGCGTATTTGTCAGCGCGACAGTAAGGCTAAAATTTTGGTGTTCAGCGTTCATGATGAACAGGTCTATGTCAATCGAGCCATTGCGGCCGGAGCTAAAGGATATATCAGTAAAAACAGCGCGGCGGCCAATCTTGCGATGGCAATAGAGCATATCGCCAATGGCGAAATTTACATCGAAGATGGGCTGCTCAAGGATCAAACCGGAAAGTCGGATGTGATGGATTACCATGCAATTATAGAGGCGTTTTCGGCCCGGGAATTCGATGTATTCCGTTTGCTTGCGAAAGGCATGACGGTACACAAAGTTGCCGAAGAGCTATGTTTGGGCTACAAAACGGTCGCCAATTACGGCACGCAAATAAGAAATAAGCTCAAAGTTTCGACGCTGGCGGAACTGGCGCACATCGCGGTGATTTTGGGCTTGATGAAAAATTGAGCGGTTCGAATTTCTTCGTTTCCACCGAGGCATCATGAAAATTCCGAACATTCAGCCGAATCGACAAAGGCCAAACGATCCGTCACACCGACAGGGATTGCCGTTATACGGTGTACAAGGACCGTACTCATGTGCCTTTAATGCTTTGCCTAGCCCCGTAGGGTACGCTATGCGTACCATGGTAACCCCTCGATGTTAATTTCATGAGCCAACCGAACCGCTAGGGCACGGCTTTGGTACGCGCAGCGTACCCTACAATTATAACGATGAGAGCTCCAGCTTGGGTAATCTGTTCAGGAAGCTCTAACTTCCCGACAATCAAGAAAGATTGAACGAGCGAGTCGGGGTTGATTGAGAATGTGCGGAGGTTGTGTCGGTCATAGGAAGCTGGAGCTTGGGAAAGAGCGTGATGCGGGTTGGACGTTTTTAGCTTGATGCGCATGAATTTACAAACCCGTCCCGCAGAGTCTATTCAAAAGCTTGCCATCCCTGGCATTTCCTTAAGCATCGCCGAAATTAGAAGTGCGAAAGGTATAACGACTGCCGAGCAGTCATTTTTTCAACTCGATTTTTAAATTTATGTTCGAACTCTATCTCGATAGCGCCGATATCGCGCAAATCGCTCGCTTTCATGACTGCTTGCCGGTCAAAGGCGTGACGACTAATCCATCCATCCTGGCCAAGTCCGGGGTCGGTTTGAATCAATTATTATTGAATTTGGCCGAATTGATCGGTCCCGAAGCCCGTTATCATGTTCAGGTCGTTAGTTCGACTGTCGACGGCATGGTCGAGGAAGCGAAACGCTTACAGGATTTACCTTACGATATTGTCGTGAAAGTGCCGGCCAACGAAGCGGGTTTAGCCGCAATCAAAAAAATCAAAGCCGATGAGATAGCGGTTCTG
The DNA here is from genome assembly GCF_005931095.1 of Methylotuvimicrobium buryatense. GTDB lineage: Bacteria > Pseudomonadota > Gammaproteobacteria > Methylococcales > Methylomonadaceae > Methylotuvimicrobium > Methylotuvimicrobium buryatense. The sequence continues at coordinate 1,443,585 of NZ_CP035467.1, forward strand.
GCCACGGCTATCTATAGCGTTCAGCAAGGATTTTTAGCTGCTTTGTGCGGAGCGGATTATCTGGCGCCCTATGTCAATAGAATCGATGCGATGGGCGAGAATGGGCCGCAAGTGGTTGCCGATTTGCAACATTTGCTCGATCGCCAAAAATTGCCGTGTAAATTGTTGCCGGCCAGTTTCAAGAACACTCGGCAAGTACTCGATGTGTTGAGTGCGGGAGTGAGCGCTATTACTCTGCCGATCGAGATTGCCGAACAAATGCTGGGGCATCCGGCGGTGAATCCCGCGGTCGCGCAATTCGATTTGGATTGGTGCAATGTGTTTGGTAATCAGTTGTCGTTTGAAAGTTGACGCATGAATCCGGCGTTGCGATCGGTAACGTCTTTGTTTCTGCAATTCAATCAAATCGGAGAGACGACAATGACGATGAATTGGCAAGTAATCGCCGAGCGAATCGAACAGGCGACCGGACGGCCTTTTTCGGTAACGGAATCCCGTCCGGTCGGCGGCGGCGATATTAATGAAGCTTACCGGTTGCGTAATGACGAACGAACTTATTTCGTAAAATTGAATCGTCCGGCTGCGGTCGATATGTTCGAGGCCGAAGCCGAAGGATTAAGAGAAATAGCCGGCACCCGGACGATACGGGTGCCCGAACCGGTCGTGTGCGGGCAAACCGAGCAGCGGTCGTTTCTGGTTTTAGAATATATCGAGTTCGCTCCGTCGAGTTCTCGTTCCGAGCGCCAATTAGGGCGGCAATTGGCGTTACTGCATAGTGTGGAGCAGCCTTATTTCGGGTGGCATCGAGACAATACGATCGGCAGCACGCCGCAACCGAACGGCCGTTATGACGATTGGCCTGGTTTCTGGCGCGAGCAGCGATTGGGGTCTCAGCTACGACTAGCGGCGCAAAACGGTTATCGAGGCCGGTTGCAAAGCCAAGGCGAGCGGCTTTTGGCGGATATGGATGCCTTGTTCGACGATTACCGACCTAGGCCGTCTTTGTTGCATGGCGACTTATGGGGCGGCAATGCCGCTGTCGCAACCGGCGGGGTACCGGTAATTTTCGATCCGGCCTGTTATTACGGGGACAGCGAAGCAGACTTGGCGATGACCGAGCTTTTCGGCGGCTTTAGCCGGGATTTTTATGCGGCTTATCACGAGGTCTTGCCGCAAGACCCAGGATATAGGGTTCGAAAGACCTTTTATAATCTTTATCATATTTTGAATCATCTCAATTTATTCGGTTCGGGCTACTTGAGCCGGGCCGAAACGATGATCGGGCAGCTGTTGGCTGAAATTTAGGATTTCGTGATAAATAACGTCCTGGCGCTATGAGCTTTTGTTGAGAGTTCGGCAACTCGCTTGATACAGGGGGGGCGCCATGAATACATCCATATAGATACTCTGTTCAAAATCAAGTTAAAAATGGGCATTTTCTATAACTCAGTAATTGCCGAGGAGCAAAAAACTGCCCTGCTGCCGACATCCTCGCCAAGCACACCCCACACCCTTTTTGATCTCCAAATTGGGAATTGCTGACCAAACCCCTTCCAACAGTTGTCTAAGTTATACCTTTCGCACTTCAAATTTCGGCATTAGCCTATGGAGGTGCCGGGGTGTTAGGTCGATTTTGCTCCTGCAAAATCGACATTCACGCCATCCATGGCGCTCGCAAAGGCTTTGATAGCATGGATACTATCATAGAGCCTACATGGACGTATTTACGGCGTCCTTTGACGAGCACCCCGGCACCGAAATTTGATAAGCAAAGGGTATATTTCATGCTCGATCCTTATCGGTTAACGGCATTGAATAGATAGACAAGAAATATCATCGTGAATTTCATTGTTTTGCATGTAGTCGGATAATTCGGCTTTAATGGTTTGTATTCGTTGTCCCGATGTAGATTGTTTTAAGGTTTTCAACAACCAATCATGGCCGGAACATTCGGAGAGAGGGTCTTCAATGTCGACGAGTCCGTCGGAATAGAAAAATAATTCGCACGCTTGCTGCCATTGCCAGATTTCTGTGCCATCGTCAAATTCGTCATCGTCCAGTACGCCGGCGAATGTATGTTGCGATTTGAAAGCACGGATAGGAATGCCTTGAAGATCCAGAGCCCATTGGTCGGGTAAGCCCCCGTTCCATATTTCAATCCATTGGTTACGGTTATCGACCATGCCTAGGGCTAATGCCACGAAATGCCCGGCTGGTAATTCTTTTTTTAGGCGATTGTTGATTTCTCTAGCAATGCAAGAAACCAATAATCTTTTTTTCGTCATCCCTTGAAAGACTTGGTTGACGATGATGGTCGGCAGTGCGGCAGCGAGTCCGTGTCCGGTCGAATCGGCCAACATAAAATAGAGACGGTCGGGGCTGATACGTTTAACGCAAACTAAATCGCCGCTAAAACGTCTGGCTGGCAGTAGCCAATAATTCAACTGCGGGTCTTGTAAGTCGTTTTGATGAATCAAACGATCGAAGATCGTCTGCGCGAAACGCTGTTCGACTTCATTTTGGTCTTGGTAAGCTTGGAGTTGGCGCTTTCCTTCAATGATGCTGTTTTGCATCTCGATCGACCGTTCGATACTTGTTAGCTTCGCATAGAGAATCGCTGGATTGATGGGCTTGGGCAAATAATCGTCGGCGCCGGCCTCAAGGCCTTTGACGACATTATCCTCGCCGTCGACAGCGCTTAAAATAAGAATCGGAACCCATTTATCGATATTCAAGGCTCTGATTTTGGCGGTCGCTTCAAAGCCATCCATGACCGGCATCATGATATCCATCAGTACTAAGTCCGGCTGTTCGTGATTGAATTGTTCGATGGCTTCGAGTCCGTTTTCGGCAAATAGGATTTGATGCGCTTTTCGCGATAATAGCTTAAACAGCATCAGTCTGTTTTGCTCTATGTCGTCTACGACCAATATTTTCATGGCTTGATGTGATTCGTGTGAGTTGAACTATTGTGACGCAATTGTCAATAATAGTTGCGCGTTATAAAACCGGCAAGAAAATAAGGAATCTAAGGCTCGAAGCAGACCGGTAATTGCTATAAAATGAGCGGGTTTACCTTGATGTTGCGGTTTAATTCGAGCTTGCCATGAACTAGCTCAACTATGACGACTTTATGATTTAATGAAAATACTCATTTTAGGCGCCGGCGTGACCGGCTCGTCCGTTGCCAGTGCTTTGGCAAGCGAAGAAAACGATATTGTTGTAATCGATAGAAAACCGGAATTATTAGCGGCGTTGAAGGAACGCTACGATATTGCCACGGTAGCCGGTAATGCGGCCCATCCCAGTATATTAGAGATGGCCGGTGTCCGCGATACCGATATCGTCATCGCGGTAACCGACCGGGATGAAACCAATATGCTGGCTTGCCAGATCATCAACACTTTATACAGCAAGCCAAAAACGATCGCTCGGGTAAGAGCTATCGATTTTCTTAAGCATCCCGAATTATTCAATCCTTATGGTATCGCGATCGATATCGTGATCAGTCCCGAACAGATTGTGATGGAAGCGATTCATAATTTAATCAAGTTCCCGGGTGTTTTACATATTTCTTCATTTGCGGATGGACTGGTAAGGCTCTTTTCGATCAAGGCCGTCCCAGAGGGGTTTTTGACGGGCAAAAAAATCAAGGCGCTCAAACAAAAACTCGCTAATGGAAAGATTCGAGTCGTGGCGATATTCAGACAGGGCGAGTCATTGGAGGTTAATGGCGAGGCCGATATTCTCGAAGGCGACGAAGTTTTTTTCGTTTCTCCGCGGCATAAAATCCGCAAAGTATTGACCGAACTTCATACCTTGGAAGAACCGGTCAAAACGATCATGATTGCCGGCGGCGGCCACATAGGCAAACGCTTGGCGATGGCGCTGGAGCATAATCACCAGGTTAAGGTTATTGAGCATGACCCGGTACGGGTTAAGAAAATTGCCAACGAACTCGAAAATACTGTGGTACTACAGGGCGATTGTACCGAGGAAACGTTACTCGTCGATGAGCTAATTGCCAAGACCGATTTGTTTTGCGCAGTTACTAATAACGACGGCGTCAATATTATTGCCGCCGCCTTGGCAAAAAAGCTGGGAGTCAAAAAAACGATTTGTTTGCTCAATCATGGCTCGTATATCAAGTTATTGACGGGCAGTGAAATCGATGTCGTGGTTCAACCGAATCAGGAAACCTTAGGGCATATACTCAAACATGTTCGCAAAGGCGATGTTGCCAGGGTAAGCTCTTTATGCGGCGGGAGCGCCGAAGCTATCGAGGCAATAGCGCATAAGGACGAAGACGGCCGCTCATTATCGGTCGTGGGGCTTAGAGTCGATGAAGTGAAACTTCCCGAAGGTGTCGTGCTGGGCGCCTTGATTCGAAATAAAGAAGTCGTTCCGATTCATCACGATACGGTTTTCGAAGAGAACGATCATATCGTGATGTTCGCGCTGGATAAGAAACTCGTTAAAAATATTGAAAGTTATTTTCAGCGCATTTAACGGACTATCATATGCAAGCTAAAGTCGTTTTAAGAAGCATCGGACTGATGTTGATGATGTTCAGCACCACACTGTTCCTGCCGTTGTTGGTTTCTTATATTTACCAGGATCAAGCCGAATCATTGTTTTGGCAAAGTTTTTTGATCCTATTGACGGCGGGTGCCGTGCTTTGGTTTCCGTTCCGTAATGAAAAGCGTCAACTCTATCATCGCGACGGTTTTTTGATCGTCGCTTTATTTTGGATGATACTGGGGACGATGGGAGCCGTACCGTTTATTTTAGGCGATACGCCTAGTTTGTCGATCACCGATGCCGTGTTCGAATCGGTTTCGGGTTTCACGACGACCGGCGCAACCATTCTCGAAGGTTTGGACGATATGCCGAAATCGATTTTGTTTTATCGGCAATTGTTGCAATGGTTCGGCGGGATGGGCGTTATCGTGTTGGCGTTGGCGGTTTTGCCGGTATTGGGCATCGGTGGCATGCAGTTGTTTCGGGCCGAAGTACCGGGGCCGGTCAAGGACAGTAAGTTGACGCCACGTATAGCAGGGACCGCTAAGGCGCTTTGGGTGATCTATTTAGGGATTACGATAATCTGTGCGATCGCTTATCGAATTGCCGGTATGGATTGGTTCGATGCGATCGGGCATTCATTTTCGACGGCGGCTAATGGCGGTTATTCGACGCATGACGACAGCATCGGCTTTTTCAAAAATCCGGCGATAGAAATCGTCGCGATTTTTTTTATGGCCGTATCCGGTATGAATTTCGCTTTACATTTCGCAGCATTGCAAAGCGCGTCATTGAAAGTTTATCTATTGGATAGCGAGGCGCGTACCTATTTACTACTGATGATTTTATCGGGGTCAGTGGTCGGAGGAATTTTGTATTATGAAGGCATCTCTGATTTTTCGTTGTTCGATGCGATGCGGCATGGCATGTTTCAAATCGTCTCGTTTATGACCACAGCCGGATTTTCCACGACCGATTTTTATAACTGGCCAGGGCCGGTACCGGTAATGCTGGTGTTTATCGGTTTTGTCGGCGGCTGTGCGGGTTCGACGGCTGGAGGCTTGAAAGTCATACGCGTAATGTTGCTTTATAAACAAGGTGACCGAGAAATCCAACGCTTGATTCATCCGAATGCCAGTATTCCTGTTAAAGTGGGTAAGGAAGTGCAGCAAGAACGCATTATCGAGGCGGTTTGGGGATTTTTCGGTTTATATGTCGTATCCTTCGTAGTGATTATGCTATTGATGATGGCCGGAGGGCTCGATCAAGTGACGGCATTTTCGGCTGTCGCGGCCTGTATCAATAACGTCGGACCCGGCTTGGGGGATGTTGCGACAAGTTTTAGAACGGTAAGCGACCCGGTCAAGTGGTTGGCTTGTTTTGCGATGCTGCTGGGTCGCTTGGAAATATTTACGATTTTGGTATTGCTTTCGCCGAAATACTGGCGATACTAGACGGGTAAATAGCTACAAAATTAGGCTTAAGTTTATGAATAACCGAAGCGAAATTGAGCATATTCAGAGGGAGTTCGCGAATGCGTGCAAGCAATACGAGCAATTGCGGCATGTATCTGTGCAAGGTAATCTCAGTACGAAAATGGCCTTTGATCAATGCGCGCCGGTATTGAACTCTAAGAAACAAAATACTGAACGGTTTTTGACAAAATTGACTACGAAAGAACCGGAATTAGACGAATATAATCTTCAAAGCGCCAGAAAAACCTTACAGGAATTCATTGTTGCATTGCGAGATTCCGAAATTAAAATCCGAAACGCACGTACCATGCCGCCGTTCCTGTATTAATTTCAGTAAAGCGCAAGCTTTCGAATTGAGGCTTAATGCGAATCATAAAATGCTGTAAAAGGCGCCGAATCGCTTAGCAAATAAGGCTCTCATAGAACCATGCGGGAAACCGATGCCCGGCTTCTAACACGCGAAAGAAACGGGATCGTTGCTGATTGTCAATAGAGCAGCAATATTACTGTTGATAAAATTTCGCTTTAGGTAATCAGTCGCGCTTTCATTTTTTACTCCCTTTATTACGATCGAACGAATTTAAGTTCATTTGAGGAGAACCTATGGCTCAGTATGCAATCATTGGTTTAGGCCGTTTTGGCATGACGCTGGCATTGCAATTGGCAAAGATGGGTAACGATGTGATTGGTGTCGATAACGAAAGAAAGGTTATCGAACGAGTGGCGAATTCCCTTAGTCATGCCATGATCGCCGATGTAACGGATGAAGGGGTCTTAAAAGAGTTGAGTTTGGATTACTATGATGCCGTGGTTGTCGCAATCGGCGAGGACATGCAGGCCAGTTTGATTTGCGTGGTTCATTTAAAAAACCTGGGTATTAAGAATATTTGGGTTAAAGCCACGACAGAAGAACATCACCTTATTTTGAAAAGCTTGGACGTAAGCCGAATTATTCACCCGGAAGAGGAAATGGGGATAAGGACGGCACGAGCGCTTCATTATCCGATGGTACGGGAGTACATGACTTTGGGTGACAGGCAGTATGTGGTTGAAATTCCTGCTGTTGAAAAACTCTCAGGCTCATCATTGGCGGACTTGCTATCAGAGGTAAAAAACCAGGTGTTTTGTCTTTTGATCAAGCGGCGCGAGAAATTATATCCTTCCCCTCACGAACAATTTGTTATCGAATGCGGCGATGTGCTGATTTTGGCGGGAGACAGGCCATCATTGACAAAGTTGGTGCCGAGGTTAATGTAATTCGATGCGTACTAAGCTCACATTGCAGCGTCATTTTAAAAAACACCGGTTAAAATTTTCTCACGCTGTTTTGAAAGCCAGTCCCCCCGCGATTCTGGTTGCGGGTTATCTGGGATTAATCACTGCGGGCACTCTTTTGCTCAAACTTGAGATCGCGACCAATAAAGCGATTGGTTGGCTTGATGCGCTGTTTACTGCGACGTCGGCCGTTACAGTAACCGGTCTTGTCGTGCTTGATACCGGCACCGATTTTAGCTTGTTCGGACAAATCATCATTGCCTTGCTCATTCAGTCCGGCGGATTAGGGTTTATGACGTTTTCCATTTTGACAGCGATGAATCTCGGAAAAAGAATTGGGATCAAGCATCAACTCCTTGCACTTGAAGCGCTGAACCAAACAAGTATGAACAAAATTTGGGAAGTTGCCGTTGCGGTAATTTATTTTGCGTTTGTCATTGAAGCGGTAGGATTAATTTTACTGACCGTATTATGGAGTACCGATTATGGATGGGTTAAGGCGCTTTACGAGGCTTTTTTTTATACAGTCTCAGCCTTCAACAATGCGGGCTTTGCCCTGTCTGCTGACAGCTTGACGCGTTATGTCGATAATGTTCCGGTCAACCTGGTTGTTAGTGGGCTGTTTATTACTGGAGGGCTCGGCTTCGTCGTATTATTGGATTTGTGGCAGATCCGGAGTTGGAAAAAACTGCAAATATACAGTAAAGCCATGATCGGCGGCACTCTGATGATTAATCTGGTATCTTGGTTAATGGTTTGGTTATTCGAGCGGCACAATCCCGCTACGATTGGAAATTTTCACTTATCCAGTCAATTAATCGCTTCATGGTTTCAGGCGGTTACACCTCGCACAGCAGGATTTAACGCGTTGCCGATCGAATCGCTAAGCGACTCGACTACCTTGCTGACTTTATTGCTGATGTTTGTCGGGGGCGGATCCTTGAGTACCGCAAGCGGCATTAAATTAGGTACCTTTATTGTCATTTTTATGGCGATCTATGCCTTTCTAGGAAGGCGGGACGAAGTGACATTAATGCAGCGGTCAATTTCCCAGAATATTGTCATGAAGGCTTTTGCGATTACGCTGATTTCCATCGTCTTGGTATTCATCGGAACCCTTTTATTATCGGTGTCGGAGCAAGCGCCGCTGGTGGATGTCTTATTCGAAGTCGTTTCCGCCTTAGGCACGGTAGGTTTATCGAGAGGGCTTACCGGCGAATTATCGGTGACCGGCCAATGGATCATTATGATTCTAATGTTTGTAGGGCGTTTAGGCCCATTGACTTTTGTATATGTCATAGCGACGCCCAGGCCAAGACGGATAAACTATCCTAGTTTAGATATCCAAGTAGGTTAGGCAAAGTGGAGATTTCTGTTTTTACTGAATCAAATACTGTGGCTTCTACGAGAGAGGTGCACCCGAATAATCGGAGCAGTTAAATAATGGCAGTTCGTAAAAATTCAACAAAGATTGTTATCACTGAAGCCGGGCTTTTATTGCCGAAAGGGAAAAGCAAGCGCCTGGCGTCAATAGCAAAGCCTACGCATAAATCGGAGGGATTGGAAAAACTCGCCGTTTTAACCGGCGGTAAAGAAGTAATTAAGCTGAATCAAGAAGCTTTGGCTTTACTGCAAAATGCTGTGCTGACTATAAATCGCAGAATAGACGAAATCAAAAAACACTATCCGCCCGGTAAGCAAAATATGTTGTTTGCGATTCGATACGGGGATCTTGAAAAGCTAAAGCAAAGACGCTTGAAAGAGATTTTCGAGTTGCTTGATATAGAGAAGCCGGCGAAATTCAATCTGATAGCCGAGTTGAATTATTTCGGGGTAAAAGTTAGTTATACCGACTAAAGTAAATCCTTCCCGGATAACATTATGATCGATACCGCAACGGTTGCTTTAGCCGCTTTATTTACGACGGTCGGGCCATTGGATGTGGCTGCCGTTTTTACCGCGATGACAGCTTCGGCTACGCCCAAGGAGCGACAGGTCTATGCGGTTCGCGGAGTCGCGATTGCGACCATGATTTTATTGGTCTTTGCGTTTGCCGGCGACTTTTTATTGAATAGTTTGGGCATTTCGCTGGCTGCCTTGAGAACCTCGGGCGGCATTTTATTATTTTTGATTGCTCTCGATATGGTTTTCGCGCGTTCTTCGGGAGCGCTTACGACAACGTCGGCGGAAACCGATGAAGCCCGTTTGAGGCATGATATTTCAATTTTTCCCTTGGCGACTCCGCTGATTGCCGGTCCCGGCGCTATGGGTGTGATTATTTTGCTAATGGCCGATTCTGCCGGCGATTTCTCCCGTCAATTGGTCGTTTTGTCGTCATTGTTCATTATCATGTTGCTGACGCTGTCGATCTTGTTAATGGCTAGTCAAATTCATCGATTCTTGGGTGTTACCGGCATCCAAGTCATTACCCGGATTTCGGGGATTCTACTCTCGGCATTGGCGGTTCAGTTTGTTTTCGACGGTATTGTGCAGAGCGGTTTGATGGGGTAGGTGAAAGGTGAAAGGTGAAAGGTGAAAGGTGAAAGGTGAAAGGTGAAAGGTGAAAGGTGAAAGGTGAAAGGTGAAAGGTGAAAGGTGAAAGGTGAAAGGTGAAAGGTGAAAGGTGAAAGGTGAAAGGTGAAAGGTGAAAGGTGAAAGGTGAAAGGTGAAAGGTGAAAGGTGAAATTGGCGCTTGACAAGTGGTGGGAAAACCGCATCATTTCACTATTCACTATTCACTATTCACTATTCACTATTCACTATTCACTATTCACTATTCACTATTCACTATTCACTATTCACTTAGACTTTCCGGCGAATCGGTTTAATCATTCCAACGCGCTTTATAGCCGCGTTCGTCGATATGCACGAAGGGGCCGTGGTGTGGCGTCTTTCGGTAACGCGCTAGGCCGCCGACGAATTTGTTGTATAGAGATTGACCTTCCATTTCCTCGATGATATCGATCAAAACCTTGGCGTCTTGGTAATCGCGTTTACCGTCTTTGTTGAGGTCGTCCATATAGCCGTCCTTGGGATTTACGTCGATGTAAATATCCGCGGCACCGCCATAGATGTGTTGGCTATAGGGGCCTTGTCCGAGCGATTTGTTATACCAGGGCGTTCGATAACCGCTCATGATATGCAGCGAATCGACCGGAAAATGCTTGCTGTACAGCGTTTCAATAATGTGTTCGAGCTTGAGCAGCAATCGTTCGCGCAGCACCAGATATTTCGGAAAGCCGCCTTTTTGATGGGAAAGGAATTCGCCGATCGTAAAATGCGGCGATACCTTAGTATCTTGATTGGCTTCGGTGACTTCGATAAAACCTTTCGGCGTTTCGTAGGTTGTCATGTTTTTAAACGGTAGGCGGGGATAGCTTCCGATTTGATACCCGTTCAACATGCCATTTTTCACGTTGCTAGCCGGTACCATGACAAAAACGTTCAGCTCTGTGGTTTCCTTGCTAATGGGATGAATCAAACGTAAAACGGTCAAACCAGGCTTATTGGGCGCTTGCCATTGCCATTGTTGCTGGGCAAGTTGCCGTGTTTTGCCTTGTTCGGCTTGAAACTTTACAGGGACAGAGGGTTTGTTTGTTTTGACTTGAAGAATAAATCGCTCATTAGGTAATAAAGAGATGCCAAGAGTATTAAAGGGAATGGTTTCGTCCTTATTGCTATGTTTCGAAAAAGAATGAATCGTGACTGAAAAACTGTTTCGTTCGCTGCGATGATGTCCTGCCTGTGATAGGTTGGAGTAAGTCAATAATACGATTATCAAGAATGCGCTTAATTTCATCAATGCTTTTGGGAGGTGGTTGGGAGCTAAAAGGATTTTTGTAATTTTTGGATGAGTTCGTCGTCACGGTTGTATATGTCTCTGCGAAATTGAACGACACCTTCCAAATCAACCCAAGCAGTCCAATACAAGATATGCACGGGAATCGGGTTAAGCAGCGTGACGGTTTTTTGATCGCTTTGGTCGAAAGCCTCTCGAATGGCGTCCGGCGTCATGCGGGAATTGTTTTCAAGCACTAAGTTTGCCAGCGCGAAAGGTTTGCCGACACGAATACAGCCGGAACTGAATGTACGATCGACCCGATTAAATAAACTTGGTTCCGATGTGTCGTGTAAATAAACGTTGTGCGGATTGGGAAACATGAATTTAACCTTACCCATGGCATTTTTGGGGCCGGGTTTTTGGACCAGGCGAAAGGGAAAGTTATTCGGGTTTACTTGCCGCCAATTGACCGATAATGGATTTATTTCTGTTCTATTGGCCCCCCAGCCACGGTAAAGCTTCATGTGATTTCGTTCGATGTAATAGGGGTCCCTGGCCAAAATAGGCAATTTGTCTTTGACGGCGATACTGTTCGGTACGTACCAGGAAGGGTTGATGACCAAATAAGTCATCGAGCCGGTAAATATCGGAGTCTCTCGGTATGTTTTACCGACAATGACCGGCATGTGCAGCAAGACTTCGCCGTTTCCGACAAAATCAAGTGCGAAGCCTGCAATATTGACCATGATATGGCGTGCGCCAAGATCCTCAGGAAGCCAGCGCCAACGTTCGAGATTGGCGCGAATTTGCGCGATTCGATGATCGACACCGACATTGAGAGCCTCAAGCGTGGCTCTTCCGACAATGCTGTCGGCTTCTAGTCCGTGGCGTTTTTGAAAGTATTTAACTGCTTGTTGTAATGGCTGATCGAATTCTTTGCTGTCAAGAACGGTATCGTTAGGCAAATCGCCTGAGGCGGCCAGTCTTTTTCTGAGTTCGATGATGCGAGGGTTTTTCTCGTTAGGGCGAAGGCTAGGGCCTTCCGTAACCGAAGGCCAACCGCCCCGGTCCTTGATCGCACGATAATCGGCCAATGCTTGCACCAGAGATCGGTAGCCGGGTTGTTTCGGCATTAACTCATTGAGGCTTTGCTCAATCGAATTGGTGTTGATCGCATCGGACAATATTTTGACCATATCGGTTGCACGTCGACCGGTATCCCATTTCGATTGGAGCTTTTGAGGGTTGACTTGTCCTTGTAATAAGTGGGTTCCGTATGTCAGAAAGGCATCGCTTAATAATAAGTCTAAATCGACCGAGAGTATCAAGATTTCGGATTCATTCAGTGGAGCTTTTAATCTTTCCAGGCGTTCATTAATTGCCGTGACATGGTAATTGCTTTTGTTGAGACCATGCTGATCCGCGCTATTCAGTATTTGCATCAGTTGATAAGCTTGCGGAGTCGGTTGACCGTTGGCAAGCCAAGCTTTAGTAAATTGCCTGTCCGAATAAAAGGTAATGAGGTCCTTTTGCGAGTTTAAAGGCTGGTTATCGATTGAAAGATCAAGAATCTCGGTCGCGGATTCAATTCGCTCGCGTAGCGATTCTGCAACGCTTAGATCCTCGGCAGCCGATATTTCCGGCAAGAATAAAGCGATTGACGTTAGCGCAATTAAAAATTTATGCAATGGTTGTTTCATTGGTTTCGTACGGTCGGATGGTGTTGGATGAATAAGGTGTTTAGGATAACCCTGTCACGGATTCGACAATTATAAATAGAGTAGTATTTTTTGAAACAGTTCTACCTGGTCTATAATTGCTCGAAAGTTTAATTGAAAGTATTGTGCCTTAACTCTGTCGATACATATATACCTTTCGCACTTCAAATTTCGGCAGTCCCTAAGGAGGCGCCGGGGTGCTCGGCAAAGGCTTTGCCAGCATGGATGCTGGCATAGAGCCTACATGGATGTATTCACGGCGTTCTTTGACGGGTCCCCGGTGCCGAATTTTGATCTACGATGAGTATAGATTTATTATAGGGCTGCTATTTACCCTAAAAAGCATACCTTTTGTATACCCATCGCACTTCAAATTTCGGTATTGACGCATGGAGGTGCCGGGGTGTTCGGCAAAGGCTTTGACAGCAGGGATGCTGTCACAGAGCCTACATGGACGTATTCACGGCGTCCTTTGACGGACACCCCGGCGCCGAAATTTGACCAGCAAAGGGTATACATTAAATTTTGGCGCCGACTTATCGAGGGAGGCGAGGTGTTCTGTGGGGACACGTTGACAATCCCTCACCTAGTCTTAGGTGATACTACCATTAAGTTAAGCCATCATAGTATAAGTAATGCTTGCATTCAGGCTCTAGTGTGTCTCATAAGCTTGCCATCCATGACACTGGATTCCGCCAGTCCATGGCGGAATGACGGACTTACCTTAACTTAATGGCAGTGAGCCTTAGGGGGATGTTAACCCGATGGCATAATTTGGCTAACAAAGGGTATAAATATTTGTTTATTATACCCGTCGTAGATCAAAATCCGGCGCCTGGGTGTCCGCCAAAGGACGCCGTGAATACGTCCATGTAGGCAAAGCCTTTGTCGGACACCCTGGCGCCTCCTCTAGCACTGCCGAAATTTAAAGTGCGAAAGGTATATGTCGATTAAACATTGACTGCGACACGGTTTTCAGTTTTTATGATTTGCATATTTAAAAAGGAGATTCCTAATGTTTAAAAAGCAGGCAATTGTTTTGCTGATTTCGGCTGTAACCGCGCTGAGTGGGTGTAACAGGGTTTATTATTCTCAGGATGTCGACGATGACGACTTGGTGGAAGTCAGTTACGATGCGGTAGATGAGTTATTGACACATCTCAGACAGCCATTGCCTAGAGGAAGCTTGGTTGTCGTTAACTCGTTAGTTAATGTGGATGATATGAGTCAATCGTTTTCGTTCGGTCGAATCGTTTCCGATCAAATTGCATCGGCATTTCATCGTTCAGGTTATCGTGTCATGGGTATGGAGTTACCGACCGAGATTTTCGTCAAAAATGATACCGGTATATTACAGTTGTCCGATGAAACCAAAGCCGGATTGGCCGAAATTGGGGCACAAGCTTTGTTAGTCGGTACTTTTGCGCCGGGAAAGAAAAACGCTTATGTGTCGCTAAGGGTTGTCGATATTGATAGCGGTTATTTTGTGGCGACTACCGATTATTCAATCGCGATGGGTCCCGATGCCAAAAACTTACTGAAACCTAAGCCGGTAGAAGAGGCTGCAAAAGATGAAGAAGAGCCTATGCCGGTGGTTGATGAATCGACGGATGATTTCGATTTGTTTGAATGAGCCTTAGGGGCAAACATTCTGATACCTTATCCGTATTCACCGCCGTCCTTGGCGTTCGAGCTGCCGTCAACTCCAGAGGCGACGACGCGTCATTCCGCCAGGGATTCACTCCGGGCTATCCTGCCCGGAGCCCTTCGGGTAAATGCAAATCCGTTCCATACGAATTTGTCGCGGAATCCAGTGCGATGAATGATAATCCTATAAAAAGCATTTCACCATGAAGATCATGAAGAATAGGAAGTTATACCTTTCGCACTTCAAATTTCGGTATTAGCCTATGGAGGTGCCGGAGTGTTCGGTCGATTTTTGCTCCTGCAAAATCGACATTCACGCCATCCATGGCGCTCGCCAAGGCTTTGATAGCATGGATGCTATCATAGAGCCTACATGGACGTATTTACGGCGTCCTTTGACGGGCACCCCGGCACCGAAATTTGACAAGCAAAGGGTATATTCAATAGTAATTTTTCACCCCCCCACTATCGTTCCCGCGCTCCAGCGTGGGAATGCAGCCCGAGACGCTCTAGCGTCTTCTGCGGGACGGGTTATTTAACCCGTCCCCAACGTTTCGGTTTGCCCTAAACATTTCGGCTGACTTCGGCCAAAGTCAAAACGTTTAGGACGGGGTTGCAAACCCCGTCCTGCTAGGGATTTGACAAGCAAACGGTATAATTCAATAGTAATTATTCACCCCCCACTATCGTTCCCGCGCTCCAGCGTGGGAATGCAGCCCGAGACGCTCTAGCGTCTCGTAACGCTGGAGAGGTACTCAGACACTCCCACGCAGAGCGTCACTACCATTAAGTTAAGCCATCACTGTATAAGTAATGCTTGCATTCAGGCTCTAGTGTGCCTCAAAAGCTTGCCATCCTTGGCACTGGATTCCGCCAGTCCATGGCGGAATGACGGGCTTACCTTAACTTAATGGCAGTGACGCAGAGACGTGGGAACGATAATTGCCAGGAGACTGAATATTTACCTTGTAGCAGTTATTTTGTACATATTCCTTAGGATAATGCGTAGCTTGACCTCCGTACAAACCAGGATATCGGCAATCAATGCCGATATAACGCTGACTAGCTACAATTTGATATCAAAAAAATTAGATACTGTGTCGTGATCGCTTTGGTCATCGACTTTTCCTTCTCTGACTAACCTGCATGTTTTGAACCCTGCGTTTAAAGCGGCTTCAAGTTCCTCGGTAATATCCGACAAAAATAAAATATTTTCCGGTTCGGTTTTGATTTGTTCGGCGATTGCCGAATAAGAGGCGGGCTCTTTTTTACCGCCAATGTGAGTGTCGAAATAGCCGGAAAATAGCGAGGTTAAGTCACCGAATTCGGTATGCTTGAATAAAAGTTTTTGCGCATAGACCGACCCCGATGAATACACATAAAGCTTGATCGCTTGATCGTGCCATTGCCGTAGGGCTTGAGCCGCATCGGCATAAATATGCCCCTTGAAATCGCCTTGACGATAACCGTGTTCCCAAATCAAACCTTGTAAGGATTTTAACGGCGTCACCTTTTGATCTTGATCGATCCATCGAATCATTTGTTCGATTAATGCTTCGGTATTCGTCGGGCCGTCGGTTAGCTTAGCGGCATCGTGCAATAATTCGCTAACTTCCGGTTCGTGACCATGGTTGCGAATGAATTCGGCAATATGGACTCTGGCATAAGGAAATAATACATCCTTGACGAAGGATAAAGATGAGGTTGTACCTTCAATATCAGTGACGATGGT
This sequence comes from Methylotuvimicrobium buryatense, assembly GCF_005931095.1. Taxonomy (GTDB): domain Bacteria; phylum Pseudomonadota; class Gammaproteobacteria; order Methylococcales; family Methylomonadaceae; genus Methylotuvimicrobium; species Methylotuvimicrobium buryatense. Next base: position 1,459,734 of record NZ_CP035467.1, read on the forward strand.
TGTGATCATAAGTGTCTAATGTTTGGATTACGAAGAATTTAATGTGGGGAGTGTGGTTTAGCGAGGTTGGCGCTCAGCGCGCCTTCAAGCCTCATGAAATGGATTTACAGTGCTCCTTGGTGGTATACCTCATTACCAAACACAGTTGAACGAATCTTCAGCAAGGCACAAGGATAAAATAACTTTTTTGAATGGTTCCCACGCAGAGCGCACATCGTTATACCTGATTAGCAAGATGCTTCAGCTTGCCGAAGCCAACTGTCCGAGCAGTGACCAGTCTTAGCCACTTCTGCGGGACGGGTTATTTAACCCGTCCCCAACGTTTCGGTTTGCCCTAAACATTTCGGCTGACTTCGGCCAAAGTCAAAACGTTTAGAACGGGGTTGCAAACCCCGTCCTGCTAGGGATATGCTGGTTTTTGGGCTTTAGCTGAAGAAACTTGCTAATCAGGTCGTTATATACCTTTCGCACTTCAAATTTCGGCATTAGCCTATGGAGGTGCCGGGGTGTTAGGTCGATTTTGCTCCTGCAAAATCGACATTCACGCCATCCATGGCGCTCGCAAAGGCTTTGATAGCATGGATGCTATCATAGAGCCTACATGGACATAGTTACGGCGTCCTTTGATGGGCACCCCGGCACCGAAATTTGACAAGCAAAGGGTATACCGTCTTGCCTTCTTTTAGATAATGTGACTTCGATACCATTTATGGTTCCCTAACGTACCCGACTTCGAAATCGCGATCAGGGGATCGCTCCCACAGAGTATCCGCCGCCCTGCTGTGGGAGCGACGCCTTCGTCGCGACTATCGAAGCCACTGACGTTTAATATCCAGAGACCTATCAAACATCACCGTTCCCAGATATTCGATATAATCTGTTCAGCAAGTGTAACGGTACTTGTGTATAACGACGAGCGCAGAGCGTCACAGCCATTAAGTTAAGCCATCACAGAAATAAGTAATGCTTGCATTCAGGCTCTAATGTGCTTCAAAAGCTTGCCATCCATGGCGGAATGACGGGCTTCCCTTAACTTAATGGCAGTGGCGCAGAGCGTGGGAACGATAGGTATCCAGCTTTTCTGGTTGATGGTTACAGTGAGGTAATGAATAGCCTAGTTATTTCGAGCTCATTCCTAAGGGAGTCAGAGTTTTACTCCAATTGTTGAATATAGTCGTCGAAGCTGGGGAATTGTTCGGAAATTTTGCTACCGGTGAAATTCGCGACCCAGCCGTCCGGTGTCGTGAACAAGCGAATACATCGGAAATTCGGATTTTCGCCCATGTCGAACCAGTGTTTGGCGCCTGCCGGAACACTGATTAAATCGCCTTGCTCGCATAAAATGCAATACACCTCGTCGTCGACATGTAAGGAAAATAGCCCTCTTCCCTCAATGAAAAAACGGACTTCGAAATCGTCATGGATGTGTTCGGATAAAAACTTTTGTCGTAATGCCGCTTTATCGGGGTGATTCGGGCTGATACCGATAACATCGACGGATTGAAAACCGTATTCTTCTTGTAAGCGGTCAATCGGTTGCCGATAGGCTTCTAATATAGCATCCTGGTCGGCATCGTCCGGAAGCACGAATTCCGCGCTCCAACGTTCGAAACGGACATTCAGTGGTGTCAGCCGGGTTTGTATATCGCTGAAATCAAGATAGGTATTGCTGTTATTCGGGTCATTATCAGGGTATATAGTCAAGGCGCTCATCGGTTTAAGGCTCCGTACAGTCGTATTTCACAGTCAAATAAAAACTCCAACGCTTCAACATGCCTTAGCGCATCATCGACACTCCGGCCCCATGTGTAATAGCCGTGTCCCGAGATAATATAAGCATAAGTTGACTCGCGTCGATCCATATAAGCATCGATCGTAGCTGAAAGTCTATGCATATTTTGATCATTCGCGAAAATGGGAATGCTGATGCGCGTTTCATGTGTATCGATATCGGGTAACGCTTTCAAAAGTTCATAATCGTCGAGTACCAGCTCGGTTTTAAATAGCTTGGATATGAGCGTGGCATTTAACGAATGTGGGTGTAAAACGGCTTGAGTATCCGGAAATCTTTGATACAGCGCTGTATGCAATAGTGTTTCGGCTGACGGTTTTTTACCGTCAAGTGACGTACCGTCAGGAGCGATAAGCATGATGTCCTCGGCGCTCAGTCGACCTTTATGTTTGCCTGAAACGGTAATAGCTACGTTGCCATTAGATAGTCGTGCGGAAAAATTACCGCTAGTTGCCGGTACCCAGCCTTTGCTGTCGATAAAGCGTCCGGCTTCGATTAATTGCCCGGCTTTTTCGGAAAATTCGTCGTCGAGTGTCATGCTATTTGTTTATGGATATGAATTGGCGTCTATTTTACCGGTAATTGAATACGGATGCTTAACAGCAATTCCCAGTTTGAGCAGTTTCGCCGATTTTAGGGTGTGGGGTATGCCTGTCGAGGAACGCCGTAAACCCATCCATGGGGGCTTGGCGGCAGCTCGAACGCCAAGGATGGCGTGAATGCAGATTTTGCATGGAGCAAAAATCTGCCCTGCTGCCGACATCCTCGCCAAGCATACCCCACACCCTTTTTGATCTCCAAATTGGGAATTGCTGGATGCTTAAGCGATTACTATTGTATAAGAGAAAGATGCGGTAGGATTGCTCCTTTTTTTAACAGTAGGTTTTTTCGGTGAAATGGAGTCAATTTTTAGCGGTGGTGATTGTTGCCTCGCAGCTTAATGCGTGCACATGGATGTATGCCGATTTCAAAGCGCCAAAGGTTAAATTGCTGGCTATTAAGCCTTCACAGTTCGGCTTATTCGAACAGCGTTTTAATATACGCTTACGCCTGGAAAATAGGAATGATTCCGAATTAGCGATAAGAGACATGGCCTATGTACTGAAACTTAATGACGCTGATTTTGCTCAAGGCGTTAGCGATCAGGAAATTACGATTCCCGAATATGGTGAATACGTTGTCGAATTGCCCGTGAGCGTCAATTTAAAGACGCTTTTACGTCAATTGACTCGGCGTGATGGCGCTCCCATTCGCTACCAATTGACCGGGCATCTGGGTTTAATGCGCAGCCTAATAACGCTTCCATTCGATTATGAAGGGGAAGTTGAATTGGAGTTTTGATGGGGCAGCGGCATCAGCGATGAATGGATTGTAGTCGAATAGCATGAATTAGTAAGCGGCAAAATCACAAAAGCTGCGTAAAACACTATAATAAACGCTATTCAACTATTTCAAAAAGAGACCGTTCAACCATGGCCGACTCAGAAGATAAAAAAAAGTCAGTATCGCCTAAAACCTTTGCCGATGATTTAGATTCGATGCTCGATGATGCGGCTTCGTTAATCGATAGCGATGAGTTAATGAATGATGATGACGCTATCGACAAATTGTTGATGGATAGCGCCTTTGATGAACAAGAGTTGTCCGATGACGAAGACGAATTCGAGCAGTTATTTGCCGATGATTCGGCAGCCGGAGACCAAATAAACGATGAACTTGCCAATGATTTAAATACTGATAACGAGCTTTCAGAGGCTGAAAGCGATATCGATCAAGCCACGGTGCAGGTCGATTTTTCTGAAGATTCAGCAATGGCAGAAATCGACGAATTTTCAGATTTAGGTTTCGACGAGTTTGCAGAAACTGAGTCGGAGCCTGAACCGGAACCAAGCCCGGTTTTTTCCTCACCGAAAGAAGAAGAGGTCGAAGCGGTTTCCGAAACAGGTTTTGACAGCGATGACTTTACTTTAGCGGAATTCGATATTTCCGATCAGGAAGATGAATTTGACGAATTTACAACGACCCAGGACGAGAATATAGCATTCGACGAAGTAGAAGAAAATCCTCGAGCAATGGAAGATTCTGAAGAAGCTGAGCAAGAACCGGATCGGACGGAGCAGGACTTTGCGGTCTATAACGATGACTCGGCGCTCCCAGAAGCGATGACGGCGGATGCGCGCCATAAAGAAGTCGTCGATGATGTTATTACGACACAAATCAGCCAATTATTTAGTGAGCAGGAAATTTTAAAGCAACAATTGGCTACAATGAGCGCTTCGACGAGCCAGGGGCAGACCGATGAAATCGATCGATTGTCTAAGGCGCAAAGTCAATTAAAAAAGCAACTCGACAATGGCGGTAAAATACCGACGATTACTTATGTGGCAATGGCCATTGCCGTTGTGGCTTTATTAACAGCCGGCGTGTTCGCCTATTTGGCTTTGCAAAGCGATAATGAAATCGAGTCATTGACCGAATTAATCGGCACCTTGGAAGAAAATCAAGCCGAATTGAATGCTTTGTTGATCAAAAACAGTATGCCGGAAGCCGCTCAAACAAGCCCAGCGCCAATGGCTTTGCAAGATGAACCTACTGAAGGCGATAAAATTGAGGTCATTCCGTTAACACCGGTGGCACCGAAGCTTGCAGAAACGGAAACGAATGGAGCGGTTTCTCCGGAAGCTCAACTTGCAGGAGCGGCAAGCATGGCCGAGGCAACGCCGGCCGATAAGGCAAAGGAAACCGAGCAAGCGGAAGGCTCGCCTCCGCTATCCGATGTTCCCGAAGACGCTAATCAAGTAGCAGCATTGGAAGCCAAAATTAAAGAATTGGAAAAGAAGTTGGCTAAGGCGACCGCTCCTCCTGTCAAAAAAACGGTAAGCAAACCGTCAGCCCCGGTAAGACGAAGTCCGCCAAGAGCCGCAGCACCTTCGGCTAGTTGGTCGGTGAATCTGATTTCCTTTAAGCAAGACTGGTACGCCAATAGAAAAGCCGCTGAATTCTCAAGACAGGGTGTACCTGCCAAGGTTATTCCGGTGCAAGTTAAAGGAGAAACTTGGTATAGGTTATCGGTTTCCGGATTTAAGAGCCGGGATGAGGCGTCCGCTTATGCAGCCAGAGTAAAAAGAACGCATAATCTCGATTCGGTATGGATAGCGAGAGATTAGCCTAAGAAAGGTTCTACTTATACCTTTCGCACTTCAAATTTCGGCATTAGCCATGGAGTTGCCGAGGAGCAAAAATCTGCCCTGCTGCCGACATCCTCGCCAAGCATCACTGCCATTAAGTTAAGCCGTTCGTGGTGAGCCTGTCGAACCATGGACGGCTTAACTTAGGAACGAGCATGAAATAACTTAGACAACTGTTGGAAGGGGGGCGGTGGCTCGATTGACAGGTGTCGGCGGCAGGGATAGCCGCCGTCAAGCCTACATGGACGTATTCACGGCGTCCTGTCAAGCGAGTCACCGAACCTCCGCAAAGCCTACTACTTGTAGAAGTTATTTTGTGCATATTCCTTATCGACCCAGGATTTTTCCATTCACCCTTCGACAGGCTCAGGGCGAACGGAAAAATCCTTAACTTAATGGCAGTGTCGCCAAGCATACCCACACCCTTTTTGATTTCCAAATTGGGAATTGCTGGTATTTACGGCGTCCTTTGACGGGCAACCCAGCACCGAAATTTGACAAGCAAAGGGTATAATTCTTAGAAGTTTTTTCGATCAAAAGGGAGTAAAACGGCTTCGGAAAGACGAGAAAGAAATTAATTTGCTACTGATTATCCGTACTAGTTATTCTGTTGTTACGGCAGAATTGCTACAAATGTGATCGTGATTTCAGAAATCAAGTTTAATTTTCACTATGATTTTGTGGAAATTGTTGATATCAAGATACGATTATGAAGAATCGACTCATTTTTATTGAGCATGAATCAAGCTTAACCGCTACTGAGAACGACCGGTTCCGCATTATATTGGGGTTACCGGAGCGCATATTCGACCATATCGAACAAGACATAGACGCATTGGCTGAATTTCTAGCCCATGAAATAGTTCGGAATCCTCAAAACCTCAGCAATCATATCCGGCGTATTTATCTTTGCTATGGCAAGGATTGGCAGGAAGCTTTGTTTGCGGCGTTAGTCGATTTTTTGATGGTATTGAATAACCGGGGAAAACCTATCGCTCGGCGAATGATTCTCGGTTCGCGGTCGAAATTGACTTCGTCTCAGAGAGATATTCTGATGGTTGCGATCAACGAAGATAATGAATTCGTTGCAAAACTGCCGAGCAGTCGTTTTAGTCTTTTAACTGAAGGAACGCTAGGCTGCACGCAAGTGATAGAAAAAATGAGTTCATCGGATAGCGGCTCTCGAGATCCTCTACAGTTGGCCCAAGACGCAGTCGAATATAGTCAATTAAGCGAGGCGATGGCTATATTGGAACAAGCGATGACGGAACAACCCGAGCGTATTGATTTACAAGATGCCTTATTGGAATTATACCGCTCTACCCATGATCGTCCCCGGTTTGCGCGCGCTTTTGCCGCGTTGCGGCAACAAAATACCAATGTGCCTGCTGCGTGGATCGCATTAAATGATTATTTCAAAGAGCTCAGCGATGCTAAAGAAATCAACTAAAGAAACGCTAAAAGTCGTGCTTTCCGGGATGGATGAGCGAACTCGAAAAACGCTCACTTTATATCTCCATGGCCCGTGTAAGGCTGCCGGCGTCACGATAGTCGATTTTCTTGAGGCGGACTTGGAAATTATCGATGCGGATTTGCGAGAAGGCCGGTTATTATTGAGTAAACGGTTTAGCGAGACTTTGCATCGCCCTCTGATCGTTTTGTCATTGCAAGAAATAAGTCGCGAAGGTGTTTTCTACATTAAAAAACCGGTACAAGTCGAGTCGATGTTGGCGGCGCTCGATAAGATTAGAACTCAGCTTCGGCAATTACAACAAAATCGCTCAATTGCTTCGGCTAAACCCGGTCTCCTTAAAGAGAAAGAGTCGTCGACGAATTCTCGCACATCCCCTATCACTAACCATCAGGTATCGGAGCCGACTAAAAAACAGCTTGAAGTCGATGCAAGCGAGCGTAATAAATCGGCTAAACATCAAACCGCGATGCAATTAAGCGATAAAGGGTTTTCAGTATTATCGGCGGGGCTTGAGCCATTGGATATCAATAATATCGAGCAACTGAAGCGCGCCGCTTATAATCCGAAAGAATATTTTCAAGGCTTCGTGCAATCGGCTATCAAAGTAGCAAAGGATAGGGATCAGGTGTTGCAACTACACACCGGATGGAAGCTAATGTTGATACTGCCGCGTAGCAACGAAATATGGTTGGATGCTGACGATAAACAATTACGCGCTTTTTCCGGTTTGGCGATCAACAAAAATAGCTCTAAAAAAATGTCGATCAGCTGGCCGGACCCGAAGTTAATCCTTAACGGTGCCTTGGATAAGTTTCAAAATATGGAGGCGATTGTATGGAAACTTGCCTGCTGGACCTCTAAAGGGCGATACCCAAGACATATCGATATCGAACGCCCGGTGTATTTAAAACAATGGCCCAATTTAACCCGCTTAGTCGTGACGCCGCATGCACTTCGAATTGCCGCATTATTGATCGATAAACCGGTCGCTCCGATAAAAATTGCCGGGTTACTCCATATAAAACCCGAATATGTCTTTGTCTTCATTAGCGCGGCAAGTGCGTTAGGACTGCTCAAACAAAGCGACAGGAATGCAGATTGCGACATTCTGCCGCCCGAGCTAAAGCCTAACCGCAACAAGAGCTTACTGAGCCGCATCATCGATAAACTTAGAGTCAATAAACTCAATGGACTAGACAGTAATGAGCCAATATAAAATTATTTTTACCGGGCCGGTCGGTGCGGGAAAAACCACTGCGATCCAATCGATTAGCGATATTGCACCGATTAAAACCGACGCAGCAGCCAGCGATATGACCAAAAGCCGAAAAGCAGGGACAACCGTTGCGATGGATTATGGCGTAATGAATTTGGCAGGCGGGGAAAAATTACATTTGTATGGCACGCCGGGGCAAGAGCGTTTTGATTTCATGTGGGACATTTTGACATCGGGCGGTATTGGCTTGATATTGCTATTGGATAATACGCGCACCGATCCTTTTCAGGATATGAAATTTTTTTTGGAGGCGTTCTCCGACTTTATCGAGAAAACGCAAGTCGCGATTGGCGTGACACAAATGGATTTAAGTAGCCGTCCGGTAATCAATGATTATCATAAAAAACTTAAAGAAATGGACATGAATATTCCGGTTTTTACTGTCGATGCCCGAGTAAAGAACGATGTTTCATTATTGATACAGGCACTGCTGTATTCGTTGGATCCCGGCTTGGAGGCTTGACATGGCCGATTATAAACTGTCGGAGGGCCTATTTTTGTTGCCGACGCCGGCGGGCGCATATTATGCGGTTGCTTCGCGGGAACAAGACAAAGCCCGGCAATTTTTAAGAAGTTTATTTCGGCAACAAAGAACCCCGGCACTGACAGAAGACAGCTTACTTACGTTAATGGAAAACGACGAACCGCACATCTGTTTCGAACGATTGCATCATTGTCAAAGGCTTGGATTGGTGCAAGGGCTCGAACAAGCCATTGAGGCTCCGTCCGGCGCATTCGAGCAAATTTTGCCGAACATGCTGGGGAGCCTCACTGAAAACGGCAAGGTGTTATTGGCCGATCATCAAGGTTTTTATTTGGTTTGTCATGGTTTCGCGCATGAAACGGCCGAAGAATTGTCGGCTCTCGGTGCTGAAATTGCCTCGATACATGAGCGGCGCTCCGGATTGCTATTCAATAACATGGGCTTGAATAGTCATGCGTGGGCCGTTGTCGATGCTGCAGGCAATAGCCAGGTCGGCTTTTGGCCCTTATTTATAGGCGAAACTCGATTTATCGTTGCAATCAGCGGCATGCCTCATTTTAATCGGCCCGAATTCGTCGAGCTGGTTTGGGCCTTGTTCAGTCGTTATGCGGCTAACCGAAAATAAAGCTACTCCCTTTATGCTCAAAAAATCATTGCCATTAAGTTAAGGGAAGCCCGTCATTCCGCCGTGGACTGGCGGAATCCAGTGCCATGGATGGCAAGCTTTTGAGGCAAAGTAGATCCTGGATACAAGCATTACTTAATTCTGTGATGGCTTAACTTAATGGCAGTGACTCAAAAAATGGCTAACTTTATAGGGTATGGGGTGTGGCTAGCTGGGATGACGGCAGCACGGCGGTCCCTCGATAGACATACCCCATACCTTTTGTTATTAGACGGTTTTTTGATCAAAAGGGAGCATTACTCGATCCCCGCGTTAGCGACAAAATGCATCGTTGGAGGATGAAATTATCAATCGTTTTTATGATTATCTAAGGAGACTGCTATGCGAGCAGATATGTTGACGTCCGTGTTAACTGAGTTAAATGGAACATCAGCCGATATCGAAGCATCCGGTGTAATATCTACCGATGGTTTGATGATGGCTTGCGTATTACCGGCCGGAATGGATGAAGACCGGGTCGGCGCAATGAGTGCAGCAATGCTTTCATTAGGCGACAGAACAGCCCAGGAACTGGGGCGGGGCACGCTCGAGCAAGTATTGATCAAGGCCGACAGAGGCTATGTGCTGATGACTTATGCGGGCGAAGAGGCGGTGTTGACCGTACTGGCAAAACCCAATGCCAAGCTAGGTTTGATTTTCCTCGATGTCAAACGAGCCGCTCAACATATCTCCGAAATGCTTTAGACCGCCAAGCAACGATTAGGTGACCGACATGATACACGATATGCAACCCGAGTTTATCAAGGGCGAATACCAGGAAGCGACGCTTGAGCTTTACGGCGGTATTCGTCGCAGAGTGTTATATAACGAATCGGAAATACCCTACCCGGATGGCAAGTTAATCGTTTCGACGACCGACCCGGAAGGCATAATCACGCATGTCAATCAATCGTTCGTCGATATGTCGGGCTATACCGAGGCAGAATTGATTGGCGCGCCGCATTCCATCCTGAGGCACCCCGACATGCCTTCGGCGGCCTTCAAGGATCTTTGGGATACCGTCAATCGCGGCGATAAATGGCAGGGTTTTGTCAAGAATCTACGTAAAGACGGCGCATATTATTGGGTAAAGGCTACCGTGATCCCGAATGTTCGGCAAGGTAAAGTCGTCGGATACACTTCGGTTAGAAGAAAACCTTCACGAACCAAGGTGGAAGAAAGCATTAAACTCTATTCGGCTATGATACAACAGGAGCGCGCATGACTTTCAAATTCACTGTCAGTCCGGATTTTACGCCGGATCATCTATCCGGTTGGTATATCTTCAACACTTGGTTGCAAAAGCAAACCGATTCGGCGATACATCTGGAAATATACAACGACTTTCAATTGCAGCGGGAGGCGATTGCGCATGATCAAATCGATTTGATTTACGCCAACCCATTCGACGCAGCCATGCTGGTGCGAGAAAAAGGATTTATGCCCTTAGTGAAACCGCAAGGCGAATCCGATGAAGCGATCATTGCCGTCAATGCCGACAGTGCGATTCAATGTGTGACCGATTTAAAGCCTGGCACAAGAGTTTCCTATACCGACGATCCGGATGTGCGCCTAATGGGCATGATCATGCTCGAACCGGGCGATCTGGATGTCGGCAACATACAAGGCGTACCTTGCGATACCTACATATTAGTTGCGAAACATTTATTGCAAGGCGATGCCGATGTTGGAATTTTTTTGGCCGAGGCCTACGACGATTTATCCGAAATGATCAAAAAACGCTTACGAATTCTAGTGCGAAGCCAAATCGGCGTGATTCACCACTCCTTGATGATAGGCCCAAAACTCAAAGACAAAAAAGAATTATTCGAAAAGTGTTTGTTAAAAATGGCCGAGGAAACAAAAGGGGGTGGTGTATTGGAAAGCCTGGGTTTTAAAGGGTGGGAAAAAGTCGATGAGGAAGAAATGGAATTCATGATCGACTTGATGGATACATTGAATGTTTAATCTGAAATTTCGTGAAGCGCAGATACGATATTGTTTATTATGTTTTGGCATTGACATAGTATTTCAGCTAGTTATGAAAAAAGAACCTTATCTGTATATTTTTGCCGGCAATTTCGTGTAATTGGACGTCGCCAATTCCAGCCGTCATTCCGCCATGGACTGGCGGAATGACGGCTTTCCCTTAACTTAATGACAGTGCTCTCTAGCATGGGAAACAGCGGAAAAGCCTGTGGGAGCAACACCTACGTCGCGACAAGGAATAAGAGGAGCAGCAACGATGAACCTAAAATACAAGAACGACTCAGTATCGATACACGATTATCTGGAAGGCGAGCTGCAAAGCAAAATCAAACACGAATACATCGATGGGCAAGTCTATGCGATGGCCGGCGCGAGCACGAATCATAATCGCATCGTCGCCAACCTAAGCCGGGAATTGGGCAGTCATTTACGGCATACTGTTTGCGAACCGTTCGCATCGGATATGAAAGTACAAGTCGCCGAAGATTTTTATTATCCCGACGTGCTGGTTGTATGCAATCATCAGGGCAACGACTACGGCGTAACCGATGCGCCGATACTCATCGTCGAAGTCTTATCGAAAGCAACCCGAAAAATCGATCAAACGCTAAAAAGACAGGCTTATCAAAGCTTAGAAAGTCTGCAAGAATACGTCGTGATCGAACAAGACTTTGTCGACGTGGAAATATGCCGACGAAAAAACCATTGGCAATCGGAACATTATTTCATGGGCGATGAATTACACTTAGAAACAATCGATTGCCGTATACCGGTCGAAATGATTTACGAACGGGTCGAAAACGAAGATGTGCTGAATTATCTACAGCAACAAGCCAGCCCGATGCAGAATGAAAATTAAACTAACCCCCCTCAATCCGCATTTTACAAAGGGACAGACTGGTTTGTAATTCGCCGTTTGAATGTGGGAGCGACGCCTACGTCGCGATTTCGAGGCCCGAAAGGCCAGGTAACACTAAACGGTATCGAAGCCTAATGCGCTAACCCGACCTACGGCTTCTGCTATAACACATTCAAAATCCGAAATCAAGCACATGACCCGAAAAAAACTCCCCATCGGCATACAAACCTTCGAGAAAATCCGCGAAGACGACTATTACTATGTCGATAAAACGCGCTTTATATTGCAGTTAATCGACGAAGGCACGCATTATTTCCTATCCCGCCCGCGCCGCTTCGGCAAGTCCTTGCTTTTAGATACGATAGGCGAGCTGTTTGCCGGCAACGAAGCGCTGTTTAAAGGGCTGTATTGTCATGAGCGATGGGATTGGTCCAAACGCTATCCGGTGATTCGTATCAGCTTCGGAGGCGGCGTGGTGCGAAGCGTAGCGGATTTGGAGCGCCGCATACTCGCCTTATTGCGTACCAATAGAGAAAATCTCGGGCTCAACTGTAGCGACGAAACGGATATACCGGGCTGTTTTGCCGAACTGATACAAAATGCGGCCAAAAAAGCGAGTGAAAGAGTCGTCGTGTTGATCGACGAATACGACAAACCGATATTGGATAACATTACTAACCCGGCACTCGCCGCCGAAATACGCCATGGCTTGCGCAACTTATATTCGGTAATCAAAGACTCGGACGCCCACATACGCTTTGCATTTCTAACCGGCGTGTCGAAATTCAGCAAAGTCAGCTTGTTTTCCGGGCTCAACAATCTGCAAGACATCACTGTAGACAAACGCTACTCGGCCCTTTGCGGCTACACCGCCGAAGATGTCGACACGGTATTTGCGCCGGAACTGGAAGGGCTCGACCGCGAACAGATGCGCGAGTGGTATAACGGCTACAACTGGATGGGGGAGGCGGTCTACAACCCGTTCGATTTGTTGCTGTTATTCAGCACCCGAGAATTCAAACCGTTTTGGTTTGAAACCGGCACGCCGACGTTCTTGATCGATATCTTGACGCAACGCGGTTTTTTTCTGCCGACATTGGCTAGCCTGCGTGTCGATATTGCCTTACTATCGGCGTTCGATGTCGAACATATCGCCCCCGAAGCCCTGCTTTGGCAAACCGGCTATTTGACCTTTACCGGCAGCCGGACCATCGGTGCACGAATCGAATACACGCTCGGCTATCCGAATTTGGAAGTGAAAAGCGCGTTAAACGATGCCTTGGTCAAAGCCATGATCGGCAATCCGGGGCGGGCCAGCGAACTGGAAAGCCGGCTTTACGATCGACTCTACGCGAACGACTTCACCGGTCTGAAAACACATTTCGAAAGCCTCTATGCCAGCATCCCGAACGATTGGTACCGAAACAACCCGATCGCGCAATACGAAGGTTTTTACGCCAGCGTATTCTATAGCCACATCGCGGCCTTAGGCTTGGACATCATCTTAGAAGACGTCACGCACCAAGGCCGCATCGACATGGCAGTCCGATTCAACGAACAAATCTATCTATTCGAATTCAAAGTCGTCGAATTGGCGCCGGAAGGAAAAGCCTTACAGCAACTGAAAGACAAACGCTATGCCGACAAATATCGAAGCTTAAGCCAACCGATCCATTTAATCGGCGTGGAATTCAGCAAAGATAGCCGAACTGTTGTCGGCTTCGACGTCGAAACATCGCCATAATCGGGTGCGGAATAAAGTTATTGGCAGCGACGAATAAAAAGGTCCCTGATTAGCAAGATGCTTCAGCTTGCCGAAGCCAACTGTCCGAGCAGTGGCCAGTGGTAGCCACTTCTGCGGGACGGGTTATTTAACCCGTCCCCAACGTTTCGGTTTGCCCTAAACATTTCGGCTGACTTCGGCCAAAGTCAAAACGTTTAGGACGGGGTTGCAAACCCCGTCCTGCTAGGGATATGCTGGTTTTTGGGCTTTAGCTGAAGAAACTTGCTAATCAGGAAAAAGATAAGTATTCAGCCCCCTCTTTGAAAAAGACGACTGCAAGGATGCAGGAGGTAGGGCAATGCAGGAGCAATTGTCGAGGGGCTAGGGGAGATTTTTTAAATACCCCCCCCCTCAATCGCCCTTTTTCAAAGGGGGATGCCAACAATACGCCTGGATTGCGGTAATTTGCCAACGGGGTCTGAATACTTTCGTAAAAAGAGGTACAACGAAGATGAACCTGAAATACAAGATCGACTCAGTATCGATACACGATTATCTGGAAGGCGAACTGCAGAGCGAAATCAAACACGAATACATCGACGGTCAAGTCTATGCGATGGCCGGCGCGAGCACCAATCATAATCGTATCGTCGCCAATATACTCAGCGCTCTCCATGCTAAATTAAGAAAAACTCCCTGCGAACCGTTCGCATCGGATATGAAAGTACAAGTCGCCGAAGATTTTTATTATCCCGACGTGCTGGTTGTATGCAATCATCAGGGCAACGACTACGGCGTCACCGATGCACCGATACTCATCGTCGAAGTCTTATCCAAAGCCACGCGAAAAATCGATCAAACGCTAAAAAGACAGGCCTATCAAAGCTTGGAAAGTCTGCAAGAATACATCGTGACCGAACAAGACTTTGTCGACGTGGAAATATGCCGACGAAAAAACCATTGGCAATCGGAACATTATTTCATGGGCGATGAATTACACTTAGAAACAATCGATTGCCGTATACCGGTCGAAATGATTTACGAACGAGTCGAAAACGAAGATGTGCTGAATTATCTACAGCAACAAGCCAGCCCGATGCAGAATGAAAATTAAACTACCCCCCCCCTCAATCCGCATTTTACAAAGGGAGAGGCTGGTTTGTAATTCGCCGTTTGTATGTGGGAGCGACGCCTACGTCGCGATTTCGAGGCCCGAAAGGCCAGGTAACACTAAACGGTATCGAAGCCTAATGCGCTAACCCGACCTACGGCTTCTGCCAAAACACATTTAAAATCCGAAATCAAGCACATGACCCGAAAAAAACTCCCCATCGGCATACAAACCTTCGAGAAAATCCGCGAAGACGACTATTACTATGTCGATAAAACGCGCTTTATATTGCAGTTAATCGACGAAGGCACGCATTATTTCCTATCCCGCCCGCGCCGCTTCGGAAAATCCTTGTTGCTAGACACGATCGGCGAACTGTTCGCCGGCAACGAAGCGCTGTTTCAGGGACTGTACTGCCATGACCGCTGGGACTGGTCGAAACAGTGTCCGGTGATTCGCATCAGCTTTGCCGAAGGCGTATTACAAAGCCGCGAAGCGTTGGACGAACGGATTCGGGAAATATTGGCCGAACACGAAAAGTCGTTGCAATGCACACCGCAAGCGAAAAGCATCGCGGGCCGTTTTGCCGAATTGATCGAACAAACGCATGCCGAAACCGGGCAACGTGTCGTCATTCTGATCGATGAATATGACAAGCCGATTCTGGACAACCTGACCAAACCGGAAATAGCCCGCGAAATGCGCGATGGCTTACGCAACCTGTATTCGGTTATCAAAGGGCAAGACGCCCATATTCGCTTTGCCTTTCTGACCGGTGTCTCGAAGTTCAGCAAAGTGAGTTTATTTTCCGGATTGAACAACCTACAAGACATCACCGTCGACAAGCGTTATTCGGCCTTGTGCGGTTACACCGAAAACGATCTCGATCAAGTGTTTGCGCCGGAACTCGAAGGGCTGGATCGAAGGCAAATGCAAGACTGGTACAACGGCTACAACTGGCTCGGCGAAGCGGTGTACAACCCGTTCGATCTATTACTGCTATTCAGCACCCGAGAATTCAAACCGTACTGGTTCGAAACCGGCACACCGACGTTCTTGATTGACGTATTGACCGAGCGTGGCTTTTATCTGCCGACCCTAGAGCATATACGAGGCGATATCGCCTTACTGTCCGCATTCGACGTCGAAAACATCGCCACCGAAGCCTTACTCTGGCAAACCGGCTACTTGACTTTTACCGGCAGTCGAACCATCGGCGCACGTATAGAATACACGCTCGGCTATCCGAATCTGGAAGTGAAAAGCGCGCTAAATGATGCACTAATCAAAGTGCTGATCGGCAATCCGGGGCGCGCCAGCGAACTGGAAAGCCGGCTTTACGATCTGCTGCATGCAAACGACTTCGACGGCCTAAAAACCCATTTCGAAAGCCTCTATGCCAGCATCCCGAACGACTGGTACCGCAACAACCCGATAGCACAATACGAAGGCTACTACGCCAGCGTATTCTACAGTCACATCGCTGCATTAGGCTTAGACATCATCTTGGAAGACGTTACCCACCAAGGCCGCATCGACATGACAGTCCGCTTCAACAATCAGATTTATCTATTCGAATTCAAAGTGGTCGAATTAGTCCCGGAAGGAAAAGCCATACAGCAGTTGAAAGACAAACGCTATGCCGACAAATACCGAAGCTTAAATCAAGCGATCCACCTGATCGGCGTAGAATTCAGCAAAGACAGCCGTACGGTGGTAGGCTTTGAAGTCGAACAAGCGACAAGCTGATTTCCACTTGTGGGAGCGATCCCCAGATCGCGATTTCGAAGCCGAGAGCGTTAGGTGACAATAAATGACTATCGAAGTCACATTAGCTAAAATGGCAAGGCGGAATCTTCGAGTTATGAACAACGATGAGAACTAGTGAAACAACGCATGGCTCGACCAAGAAAAAACGGTCTTTCAATTAGCAGGCAACTTAAAACCACCGGCACTCATCGGACGTAATTATTCACATCCCCCTTATCGTTCCCACGCTCCAGAGCATAAGTATAAATATACCTAATTGTGCAAAAAGTAGCGATCGAGCGCTAAATGGTTGTGTTGTCCGGAAAGGCTATTGGTGTTTGAGCATTACTGGCTTCGATAGTCGCGATGAAGGCGCCGCTCCCACAGAGAGCGGCGGACGCTCTGTGGGAGCGATCCCCTGATCGCGATCTCGAGGCCGAAAGTGTTAAGTAACAATAAATGGTATCGAGGTCTCATTGGTTAAGGTTGCAAAAGGGTAATTTTTGACTTATGTATAACGATGAGCGCAGCGCGTGGGAACGATAATTGCCGGAGGACTGAATAGTTACCATCGGACATGTCAAATACAACTGAAACCGGATTGTATTCAATTTTCCAAGCGAGCATGCAAACTTGAGCTATCATAGAAACACAAAATCGAAAGAGGCGGCACATTGAGCAGAAAAGGCATCATACTCGCAGGCGGCAGCGGCACACGCCTGTACCCGATCACGATGGGCGTTTCCAAGCAACTCTTGCCGATATACGACAAGCCGATGATCTATTATCCGTTGTCGGTGCTAATGCTGGCCGGTATACGAAATATACTGGTCATCACAACGCCAGAAGATCAGGTACCCTTCCAACGCTTGCTTAAAGACGGCAGCCAATTCGGCGTTTCTATTACCTATGCCGTGCAACCCAAACCGGACGGTTTAGCGCAAGCCTTTCTAATCGGCGAATCGTTTATCGGCAACGATCCGGTTTGCTTGGTGCTTGGCGATAACATATTTTACGGACAAGGATTTACACCCTATTTAAGAAATGCGGCGGCCCGCGAAGAAGGCGCCACGGTATTCGGTTATCAAGTCAAAGACCCGGAACGCTTTGGCGTCGTCGAATTCGATAAAAACCTTAGAGCGCTATCGATAGAAGAAAAACCCAAAAAACCGAAATCCAACTTTGCCGTTACCGGGCTATATTTCTACGATAACCAGGTCATCGACATCGCCAAATCGGTGGAACGCTCGCATCGCGGCGAACTGGAAATCACCAGCGTCAATCAAATATATTTGGAGCGTGGGCTACTCAATGTCCAACTGCTGCGACGCGGCTTCGCCTGGCTCGATACCGGAACTTACGAAAGTTTGCTGGAAGCCGCGCAATTCGTCGAAACGATTGAAAAACGCCAAGGCTACAAAGTCGCTTGTCTCGAGGAGGTCGCCTGGCGCAACGGCTGGTTGAGCGATGAGGAATTGCTGAAACAGGCGGCCGTTTTATCGAAAAATAGTTATGGACAATATTTGCAAGAATTAGTCAAAAGCGGGCTTTAATGATGAGCAATTCAAAATATACATCGGTATCGGTTGTTGTCCCTGTCTATAATAGCGAACAAACACTGCCGGAATTAATCGCTAGACTGAGAGAAGTGCTTAGTCCTACAACCGAGGCATTCGAAGTTATCCTAGTGAATGACTGTAGCAAGGATAATAGTTGGCAGGTTATAGAAAAGCTGGCTGAACAGGATACGGCGGTATTAGGCCTGAGCCTGATGCGTAATTACGGGCAACACAACGCATTATTGGCGGGTATCATGCGAGCTCAATACGATTTCATCGTTACCATCGACGATGATTTACAAAACCCTCCGGAGGATATTCCAAAATTACTTGATGCATTGGTCGAAGGCCATGATGTCGCCTATGGGAAGCCACAAAAGAGAAAACATTCGTTGTGGCGGAATTTATCCTCGAAAATCGTCAAGGGATCTTTGCGCTTAGCGCTTGGTGCTGACATGGGGTCGAAAAGTAGCGCATTTCGAGCATTCAGAAGCGACTTGAGAAAGGGGTTTACACAATTTGCGGACGCCCAGGTTTCTATCGATGTCTTGCTGTCGTGGACGGCTAACCGAATCGCCGCAATCAAGGTAGCCCATCAGCCCCGTCAACATGGACGTTCCGGATATACAATGCGTAAATTGCTGTCGCTGACATTAAGCATGGTAACCGGTTACTCGACTGCACCGTTGAGATTTGCTAGCAGTTTAGGCTTGTTTTCGGCATTAGTGGGGGTTGGCATCTTTTTGTATGTCTTGATACTGCGTTTTGTTCATGAGGTCAGTGTTCCAGGTTTTACTTTTATTGCAGCCGAAATTGCAATGTTTGCCGGCATGCAGCTATTTACGATCGGCGTGATCGGCGAATATCTGGCAAGGCTCCACTTTCGGACGATGGGAAAACCGCCTTATACGATACGTTCCGAAACAACCTCAAGAACTCATCAACCCAAGAACAACTGATGAATTTAGCTATTTCTGAAATCGATTCTAATCGATTTGGATTGAAAATAGGCCGAGCATTTGATTTAACTGAAGTCGAACAAGTTTCTGAAATCGAGAAATTCATCAAGCATCATAGTCTAGATTGCCTGATTGTAAGATGTTCCAGTACGGAGATGAAAATTATTCATGCTTTGGAAAAGATTGGATTTCATTTGATGGAAGGGCGAATACGATTTATTTATCATGAGGTTAGTCTAAAGCCGAACTTTCCTATTATCCCGTTAAGCGAAAACATCCAAATTCGAGCTGGCGCTGAAGACGATGAGCTCGAGCCGTTGGTCAGAAGCGCCTATGCCGGATATAAAGGACACTATCACCACAATCCTGCTCTGGACGAAAATGAGTGCGATAATGTTTATGTGGATTGGGCTTTGAATTCATTGACGAATATATCGAGCGATAACTATTTCAGTGTCGTTGAAAAATCTGGCAAACTTATTGCATTCGCAAGCGGCAACAAAGGGGAGAATGGAAGTTTTATCGGCGGGTTGTTGGCGGTTGATCCGAAAGAGAGAAAGCAAGGACTAGCCTCCGCGCTTCATTATCACCGACTACAATGGTGTAAAGACAAGGGTTTTGATTCCGTCATTGTTGCAACTTCGCTCAATAATTGGACTTATCAGAACCTACTTATAAAGCTAGGTTATTCAGTATTGGACACGGATTTAACTTTTAACTGGACGTATGTCGCCAACAAAGAGAAAAAATAAGTGAAAAAAGCATTAATACTGGGAATCGGTTCGGCACAAGTTGATGCGATTCAATATCTTAAAAAACATGGATGGTGGGTTATAGGGTGTAGTTATCGCAAGGAAGGTCCGGGTTTGGACTTAATTGATCATTTTGAATTAATTAACATTACGGATGTTAATAGTATTCAACAGCTTGTAAATAAAGAGGGTATAGATCTCGTTTATTCAGTCGGATCGGATTTAGCGATGCCATCTGTAGCAGAGATTTCGGACCGTTTGGGTTTGCCAAGTTTTGTTAGACCGGGTACCGCAAAGTTACTTCAGAGTAAGACAGAGCTCAGAGGTTTTTTGTCAAAAAACAATATAAGTCCTGTTAACTATCGAGTAATAAAAGACGCTACCGATATCCAAGGATGGGATTTTTATCCTGCTATGCTTAAACCGACCGATAGCCAAGGTCAACGCGGCATTTCACGGGTCGAATCGTACGAAGATATAACGAATAATCTGGATTCTGCTTTGAACGCTTCTCGAACTGGTATTGCAATTTTAGAAGAAGTACTCGAAGGGCCAGAAGTTTCGGTCAATGCTTTTGTTGTCGATGGTCAGGTCGTTCTTAGCGAGGTTTCGGATAGGTGGGTACTTTCAGGTTATCCCGGGGGGATACCGCAAGCACATATCTTGCCGACGCAAAAAGCAACAAATATCCTTATAAAGGAAACCAAAAACTTAGTAAAACAGTGTATCCATGCCTTGGATATAAAGAACGGACCGGTTTACTTTCAAATTATCCTTACTTCCCAGGGGCCTAGAATCGTCGAAATTACGCCCCGGCTAGACGGCTGTCATATGTGGCGCCTCATCAAAGAAGTAACCGGTTACGATTTACTTGACGCATCATTTCGTTTATTGACAGGGAAGCCAATCAAACCATTTGTAGGCTATGAAGAATTTTCTGTTTCAAGTTTGGTGTTTTTATACCAAGCCCCAAACACTGAATTCTTAAAGAATAATCATCATTTACCTTCTGATGTTTTATATAAAGAATATTATTTTCAGGAAGGTCAGCGCGTACCGGCAATCAATGGTCAAATGGAAAAAGTAGGCTATTACATAAAAAGAGGATTACCATGAAAATAGCGGTGACAGGTGCTTCAGGAATGCTGGGCGACGCATGTATTCGACGCTTTGTTGAACGTGGCGATGATGTGTTTGCATTAGCACGGAAACCTTTTGACAAGGAATATTCGGGCCCCGGAAGTGTTAGTCAACAAATAACAAATTACAGCCAGGATGATCTCAAACTTTGCTTTAAACAAGTCGATGCGATTGTGCATTTAGCGGCGACGCGGCCCAATGCTGAAGCAGATGCTTTGGGTTTTCAGCCTTATTTTGAAGCGAATGTAAAGACGACTGAAAATATATTACGTGTTGCAAATGAATTGGGTATCCAACGATTTTGTCAAGCTTCATCGATATCAGTGTATTCATCTGTCAATTCTGTTCCTTTTCGGGAGTCCGATTTTCCTGTTGCTTTAAATTTTTATGGTGCCAGTAAAATCGCATGCGAACAGATGGCGATGTTATATGCTAAACAAGGCGCTATGCGAACAATCTCTTTGCGTATAGCGCAGATATTGGGTAACGATCAATTGCAATCCGGCAAAATGCTGATGAAGTTTATGTCTTTGGCACGTTCTAAACAAGCACTGCCTTTATGGGGTGAGGGACGAGGCGCACGTGATACGGTTTATATTAAAGACGTAGTTTTAGCTATAGAAGCCTCCATTGATAATAATGAAGTTAACGGGATTTTTAATATCGGAGGGGGACGGGCAATTACAAATCGTGAAGTTGCTGAAACTATTAATCTTGTCTTCGGTAATGAGGGTAATTTGTTTTTTGATCGAACCCATCAAGAGAGTGATCGTGAATTTTATATGGATTGTTCGCGTGCTGAGTCTGAGTTGGGATGGAAACAACAATGGTCGCTGCTTTCGGCAATTCAAGATTTGTGTTAGGTAGATTGATTTATGGATTATTCAAAAATTAAAACTAAGCGTGCAATAGGGTGCTTCTTTTGATTGAACGCCGACAAGTAACATTAATTCTCAAGTTTAGCATAGCGATTACTGCTTTAATTTACGTGGTGTATTTGGTCGACTGGGAACGTTCTATAAAGGTTTTAAGACAAGCCGATATCCGTTGGTTATTGTCGGCGTTTGGACTTTCATTACTAGGCATATGTTTCGCCGCATTCCGATGGGTTATTTTACTGCGGGCTGCACAAAAACTTTATAGTGTTGTTTCTGCGTACCGAGCTTATTTAACGGGTACTTTTTACAGTTTGGCAATGCCTGGTGTAATCGGTGGCGATGCCACAAGGATTTGGTTATGTCATCGAGCAATCGACGCTAGTATATCACTGGTGGCCGCTACAGTATTACTGGAGCGTGTCCTGGGCGTATTGGCATTATTATTTCTATTGAGTGTTGGTATTTCTTTTTTTCCGATTACGACACGCGGATTGGGTGTGGGAATTGTTCCAACATTGGCGCTATCGGGATTGTGCGGCATTATTGCGTTACCGTTTTTGTTGAGACGGTTTTCGATTAGTCAACAATTTCAAGGGCGCTGTGCTGATAATCGTTTTATAACTTGGGTTTTAAAAGCTTCTAAAGGACTAGCGCCACTTAAAACTGTAAGAGTAACTCATTTACTATCTGCATTAATCCTTTCGGTTATTTTTCAATTGTTTGATATAGCTGTCACTTACAGTATTGCGCAGGCACTGGAAATCAAGTTGAGTACTTCGATGCTGTTAGTGGCTATGCCCATTGTTTATTTAGCGACTGTTTTACCGATTTCTCCGGGAGGGCTAGGTGTTCGAGAAGGCGCTTTGGTGTTTGTGTTAGCGCAATTTGGTATTTCTGCCGCCGATGCCGCACTTTTGGCTTTGACAGTGTTTGTCAATAGAGCAGCCGTTGGAGTCTTAGGTGGTCTTCAATATTTGGTTGGCGGTAAAAAAATAAGTGCAAAAAAAGTTAGGTAGTTAACTAATCGTTGGTTTTACTTTTAACATCATCCTAGATTTATGAGAAATATAAAATTCTTATGAAAACCCCCTTCAACAAACCTTACATGACCGGCCGCGAGCTTTGGTATATCGCTCAAGCGCATACGATGGGGCATCTATCCGGCGACGGCAGTTTCACCAAAAAATGCCATGCTTGGTTGGAGCAGAAAACCGGCACTCGGAAAGCGTTGTTGACTCATTCTTGCACTGCTGCATTGGAAATGGCGGCGATTCTGGCCGACATTCAGCCTGGCGACGAAGTGATCATGCCGTCCTATACTTTCGTCTCGACTGCTAATGCCTTCGTTTTACGCGGCGCGGTGCCGATATTTGTCGATATTCGTCCGGACACGCTGAATATCGACGAAACGCTAATAGAAGCGGCCATTACGCCGCGCACCAAAGCGATCGTTCCTGTGCATTATGCCGGTGTCGGTTGCGAAATGGACGCGATTATGGAGATTGCCGAACGGCATGATTTATTAGTCATCGAGGATGCCGCGCAAGGTATCATGTCGACCTACAAGGGAAGACCGCTCGGTACGATCGGGCATTTGGGCGCTTACTCGTTTCATGAGACCAAGAACATCATTTCCGGCGAAGGTGGCGCGCTGTTGGTTAATGATACGCGTTTCGTCGAGCGCGCCGAGATCATTCGCGAAAAAGGCACGAACCGCAGTCAATTCTTTCGAGGCCAAGTCGACAAATACACTTGGGTCGATGCCGGCTCATCCTATTTGCCGGGCGAGGTCATCGCGGCCTTTTTATGGGCGCAAATGGAAGAGGCGGAAGAAATTACGCGAAAACGTTTGGCGATTTGGGATCGATATCACGAAGCGCTTGCCCCAATGGAGGCGTCAGGCAATTTGCGCCGCCCGATAATCCCGGCAGAATGCCGTCATAATGCCCACATGTACTATGTTCTTCTCGAATCCTTGGAGCAACGCACCGAGACAATCGCCCGATTAAAAGAGCAAGAAATCTATGCGGTATTTCATTACGTGCCGCTGCACAGTTCGCCGGCCGGTTTACGATATGGGCGAGCGGTTGGCGATATGCATAATACCAGCGAACTGTCGGATCGATTGTTGCGTTTGCCGTTATGGATAGGCGTGGAGCCGCAATTGGATAATGTCATTAAGAGTATTTGCACCTAAATTGTTAGGGTTTTGGAAAAGATATGTGATTTTTGAATTCTGCTTATAACTTTGTTTTCAGCAATCCATTATTGCCCTTTGGTCATGTCGGCATTATATACATTGTACTCTTTACTAGGTTACTGAAAGTTCCGCTTAATCATGAGAGTATAAATTAATAATTATTGAGTTATATGGAATTAAATGAATAGTTTGCATGGGGTTTCATTGAATTGTCGTTCAGCCATAGTAAAAAATATTGCAATGCTTACCTCAATATTAATGTTTGCGCTGATCTTAAGGTGTGTTTTTTATACCGGTTTCATGGGGTCTGATGAGGTTGTATACAATGATGCAGCCTTTGGGATATTAAATGGGGATTGGCCGGTTTCCAATTATATTGGCGCAATTAGGTATGGCGTTAATATTCCAGTCGCCATGTCCATGGCTTTATTTGGAGTGTCCGAGTGGTCAGCTAATTTGTGGTCATTACTATGTTCGTTAGGCGAAATTGTTTTAGTTTATATATTTGGTAAGCGCGTTTTTGGAGAAAAAGTTGCGGTAATGTCGGCTTTTTTGTTGGCGGCGCTTCCTCTACATGTACATTACGCCGGTAGAATGATGGCTGATTCGCCTTTAGCCTTTTTTATAACGTTGGCTTTTTTTCTTTTCTATTATGCGGAACAAAGTAATTCGAAAAAACAATATTTCTACTGTGGGGCCGCGCTAGGCTTTGCGTATTGGATAAAATCAGTAGTTCCTATTCTGGCCTTGCCTATATTTTTATTGTATGCCGTTGCCTATAGGCGATTCACTATTAATTGGATATGGATTATATTAGGTGCTTCATTATTGGTTTTTCTGAATATGATGCTTATGTGGAAAGTTACTGGTAATCCACTGCATGTTCATGTTAGGCCGGGTAAATCGGTCGACAATATTTTAAATGACCCTTCTAAGATTACTGATCTTAGTTACTATTTTGATTATTTATTTATAAGGGTTAATCATACCTGGCTACTGGGCCCGTTGACAGTTCTAGGAGTTTATAAATTGTGGGTCGATAAAAGGCTGTTCAGTAGAGAAGTTATTTTATTGTTATCCTGGATTATAGGATATATTTTAGTTCTTACATTTACAGTGATTTCTTTTAATCCCTTCATGTGGATTTTTAAACAGCCAAACTACATGCTTTTGTTTGTAGCACCTATGTCCTTAATATCAGGCTATTATTTGGCAAAAATTAAAATTTTTAATCAATTTTTATTGATCTCGTTATATTTTTTTGGGAGCGTTATTTTGTCGGCTCTCGTTCAGCAGTCAATAAGGGTTTTTGTTTCTAATAGTTATGCTGCTGCCGAATTTTCACGAACTGTAGATGGTATTCCTGTTTATGGGTCCCAAAATAATTTTATGGTTGCCCGCTCAATAGATGACTTCTCCCATGATGGAAAAAAAGAGATTGTCATAAGAAGTTTAGATCAATTAACTCAAAATAAATGGGTCGATGCACAAGATAATCAATCCGATGTTTCGGCTTACGCAATTTTAGATATGCAGACGATTACATGGGGAAAAAATCCAGACTTGACGCCTGAAAAAGTTCCAACATGTTGGCGTTATACAGGACGGCTTGAACCAACTGGTTTTGGTATGGGCGAAAAGTTTATTTTTTGGGTTAGGAAATTATTTTATTTTTCCGGTGTGAATATGTTATCTAGCTATGTATTAAAAGAAACAGAACTCTTATATAGACCGAAACCTGCCTATATTTATGCTATTCCAAAGGATTGCAATTTTACAATTTAAATGGCAGTAGTTTTAGTCTATGATTATTTATGTATAGTAAATATTTATACTCCCCACAAAAATTCTATTTTTAAAACCCCCCAAGAATTTTTTTGTGAAGTATGCAACTAAATGATCACGACTTCAATCTGTAAGTATTCATTCCCCTCTTGGAAAAAGAAGTGATAGATGAGAATTTTATATAAATCCCCTCGATCCCATTTTTTCAAAGGGGGAGGCTAAGTCACCAATTTTTTTAATGCAATGGGGTTCTCTTTACAAGTTGAAGATAAGATGAATACATGAAAAAGAAACCGGTTATCATTAGCGCTATCTTACAAATAAGCCCTGTATTGCTTTTCTGCGCGGGTGATCGAGATACAGGTAAGGAAAGTACGATTTGCAATTATGACTTGAGTTTTAATAATAAATAATTAATCGATAAATAATTGAAAATCATAAAATTCATCCTAAATTTATTGCGTGCCTAGATTCCCCTTATCACTAGAAAAGCATGTCTGGCGTCATCGGCGTTTGGTTTCGGTCATTACTGTCGTTGCGATCATACAACTGTTCGAATTGGCCTTACTACAAGTCAAATACGATATCTTTATCGGCGGCGGTTTTTTACAGCCTTATGCTTATCTCACACTGTTCGAAAGACTCGGTTTTATCCTTTTGTCGTTATGGTACGACTTCGTTCTGTTCGGTTTAATTGGTGTTGCTTGGTTTTATATCGCCGACCGGCTCAATAAATCCGGAATTCTGATTTACTATAGCTTCACCGTGATAATATTGCTGGGCATGGGGATGTGGTTGGGGCTTAAATTCAAAGTCCTGTCCTATTTCAACGATACGATCAATTATCAAATCATCGCCAATTTGGGGGGCGGAAGTCTGCGTGACGGTTTGCTATATGCGGCGAACGAAATCGTCTTGTTTGCCGGCACGATGGCCGGGTTGGTTGTATTGTTCATCTTAATCGCCCGGTTTTTAAAGAATCATCAATACGTCCGCGACTATCATAACGCGCTTTCGCAGTCGCATTGTTTCAAATGGACTTTGACGATCATGACCTTGATTACTCCATTTTTAACCTATGCGGTGTCGGACAGCGACTATTGGCGATACGGTCTCTCTAAAAAAACTTCCTACAACTTGATCACGGGCGGACTCGATCTGCTGACCGATTTCGACCGCGATGGCTACGGACTGTTCGGCTATCCGAAAGACCCGGCACCATTTGACAAGAGCATTTATCCCGGCGCAATCGATATTCCGGGCAATCAAATCGACGAAGACGGCATCATGGGTGACGCGCAATTGATACCGTTAACGCCCGATCCATTACACAGCATCGAGCCTCGTCCGGGCAAAAACATTATCCTGATCGTCTTGGAAACCGCGCGATTCGACCTACTTAACAAACAGCTCAATGGCCGCTACGTTGCGCCGGTGATGCGCGAAATCGCCCGAACAGGCACCTCGGTAGACTACGCCTTCAGTCATACCGGTTATACGACGACTTCGTTGATGGCGATATTCAACCGCGAACTGATTTACCACGATCATCGCTTCAAACTGCTCGATTATTTGAAAAAAGCCGGCTACGGCATCTCAATTATTTCCGGTCAAGACGAATCGTTCGGAGATGTAGCTACCTTTACCGGCATGAACGCAACGGGCAATTATTATTTCGACGCTCAAACTGCGATAGAAGATCGCGTATTTCCGAGCAAAGATCCAGGCAGTTTAAGACTCAGCGAAGAGCGAGTCGTTGCACAGTTTCAAAAGCGTTTTGCCGAACTAAATTTTGAACAACCGCAATTTATCTATCTGAACTTTCAAGCTGGACACTTTCCGTATTCTCATCCGACGATGCAAAAAATTCTGATCGATCAATTCATTCCGCGTTCGCAAATTCGCGCCGAAAACCGCGAATGGGTTACGGCAACTTATTGGAATGCGATAGCCAATGCCGACTGGGCGGTCGGGCAGGTGGTCGAGATGCTTAAAAGCAAAAATCTCTACGACCAAACCATATTGGTCATACTAGGCGATCACGGCGAATCGTTATTCGAAGACGGGTTTCTCGGACACGGTCATGCGATCAACGACGCGCAAACGCATATACCGCTCGTATTCAACGATCCCAATATAGAAGTACAAGAAGCGATAGGGCAGATCGATGTCGCGGAAATGGCGATTCGCTCGGCATTCGGATTGCCGAACCAATGGCTTGACCAAGAGAAAACTGTCTTTCAATTAGTCGGCAACTTAAAATTGCCGGCACTGATCGGGCATGTTCAATACGGCGGAGACCGGGTTGTATTCGATTTTCGGTCTGAACAAGCATTCATGAGCGGTCTACAGCAATGGAAGCCCTATCAAGATTGGCTGGAAGATCCGCAACAAAAAGAGCGCATGACCAATATCATTCGCGAATGGGAAAATTTAAAATGGCATGAGTTTGAATACCGGCAGCGGACGAAATTTCCGAGTGCGCAATCATTCATACATAAACATTGAATTATGATGTTTAGAATTAAATTATGATTGTTAGTTTAATCCGCGCGGAATCTATCCCAATCTATTTAGGATGGTGTATATGAATAAAGTTTTCTTTGATGTGATTTTACACTATCGCGATTAGCAATTTCTTCTAGCGCAAATTTCTTTACTAAAACCGAAATAAATATCAAGTGATAAAGTAAATCCCAATAGCATAGTCCTAAAAAAGCGGTTCCTATCATGTAGCAAATTAGCGATGTTCTGAGCGCAAAACAATAATTCCCTACCCATTCCATGCCATCGTATTTTTTCATTTTTTTGGGTAAAAATGTCAAGTTCCATACTGTTCCGAGAATCATTGAAAGCCAAATTCCAAACGCAACGAAACCGTGTTCTGCAAACATTCGAACATAAGAGCTATGAAAATCGCGCTTTGTAATAAACCACCATGTTCCAAAGCCGCCGCCGGTAAAAGGATGTTTTAAAGTATGATTCCATCCATCGATCCAAACTTCGATACGTCCCATCGCGGAACCGTCTTGTTCATATGTCTCAATGGTATGCATACGGCCAAACCATTCTTCAGGTAGATAAGGAATGATTGCAAAAACACCAATTACAACCAATGGAATGCTAAGTAGCTTATGTTTGCTATTCCATACCAACATCAGAGTTAGAGCCGTCATCGTAAGTAAAGCACCGCGTGACCAGGAAGATAGGGAAGCTAGATAAATAATAGGGATCGAAAAAAGTACTCCTTTCTTTATCAGATGATGTGATGATTCATTCCTCCAAAGCAAAAGAAATGGAATAATCATCAACATCGCAACTGCAAATTGGTTATTGTCAAAAAATTGTGTGTTGGGTGGTCCGTAAACTCGATTTCCGAAGCCGGTTAGTATTGCCCAAATACCGCCTTTAACAGCAACGACGCCGATTGAAAGACCAATGGTAATAATTAAATAATAAAGTTTTTCTCGCGTGTTGATTAAAATGAGAGTGAAAATAAAAGGAAGGTAAATTTTTGTAATATTCCAGTATTCTTGCCAGACGAAAGGCGCATAAGCTTGTGTGCTCGTGAAACCGAAATATAACCAAAGTAAAACGAAAAAAATAACACGCCAGTCGCTTGGTACCGATTGCCGGTCTTTAGTCGTAAAAGTACGAAATGCCACGACCAAAAATAGAACGTAATAAACCGGCAAAGATCGGACAAACCCCCAGGCATAAGCGTGAGGATTTAAATAGCTGAATATAGCTAGTGACAAAACTCCCCACCACGGTTTTTTGATCGCGGCAAGAATACAACAAATCAGGAAAATAAGTACAACGATGTCACGCATGGTATTGATTCAATTGACTGATGGGTCCGGTCCGGTGTTAGAAATCTTAAACTAGATGTGTTTTAAAAGACAAATTTTAGTTTGATTAATCAGCCTTTTTCATCTTTTACTGAAGTTTAAGGATAGGTAAGGTAGTATTAATTTTTCTGAATAGCGCGTCCAGCATAACTTAAGGTATTCATGAATATAATTGTAGTTAGTTTGGTGTTTGGTTGGGTCTTCGCATGGACCTTTTTATTGTTAATGCGATACAGTTCAAAGGTTCGTGCTGCTTGGGAAGAGCCCGTATTAAAGCATCCCATATTAATTTTTGAAAGCGACGATTGGGGGCCGGCAGATACCAAGCATTCTGATTTTTTAAAAAAAATAGAAAATCTACTTGGCAAATACATTGACCATACAGGTAGGCACCCAGTCATGACCCTGGGTGTTGTACTCGCAATACCCGACGCAAAAAAGATAATAGACTCAAATTATCAAAGCTATTATGCGCGCTTTCTGAAAGAACCCTGCTTTTCTGAAATCAAAGACCAAATGCTGAGCGGTCTCAATCGAGGGGTATTCGATCTTCAGCTTCATGGTATGGAGCATTATTGGCCGGGCAATTTGGTTGATGCTTATTCCAGTGAGAACGTCAGAGACTGGTTGTCATCATCCGAGTTTCCTGAATCCGAAGGCTTACCCTCGGCACTGCAAAGCCGGTGGATCGATGTGACCCGCTTACCGTCAAAGCCAATAAGTACAACGCAGATCAAGCAGGCTGTCGATAAAGAAGTTAAAGAATTTCTTGAAACTTTTGGCATACCACCTAAAGTAGTCGTACCGCCGACATTTATCTGGGATACTCAAGTCGAAAAAGAGTGGCTGCATAACGGGTTGAAATATTTAGTGACGCCGGGTATCAAGTTTAATGCTAGAGACGAACGAGGCAAGCCTGTAGCGAGTGGAAAGAGGCTATTCAACGGACAAAAGTCCGAAACAGAATTGATTTATATCGTCAGAAACGACTATTTCGAACCTTGCTTGGGACATACATCGGAGCAGGCTATACAGGCATTAGGGTTGAAAAGCCAACTGGCGCAACCCACTTTGCTGGAGATTCATCGAAACAACTTTACGCAATCGCCGGAGCAAAGCGAAAATGCTTTGCAGCAACTTGAATCGTGTATTCGACTTGCAATCGAGAAATATCCAAACATTAAATTTTTATCGACATTCGAATTGGCCGAAATTTATACCGGACCGTCCAGAAAGTCCAATGTCGACGATCGAATCTGTACTAGATTTATCATGTTTCTAGAGCGAATCTGGGCAGATTCCAGTATCAAAAAATGGCTTATCATTAGTGGCCTTGCTCTACCCGTTTGCGGATTGAGACTATTTAGAAAAATAATATGAAAACAAAAAATTTATTGATTATAACGGAATTGTTTTTACCGACCAAGGGCGGATCGGCTGTTTGGTTTGACGAAGTCTATCGACGCCTTGGCGGTAAAAATATTCATATTTTGACTGCCGACGTACAGGGAAGTCGCGAATACGATGCCAATCATCCTAATACCGTCCATCGAGTGAATTTACAACGAGTTTGGTGGTTAAAGCCCGAGTCCTTGGGTATGTATGCGAAATTATTTTTTAAAGCGGTGCATATTTGTTTATTCAATAAAGTCGACGCCATTCATGCGGGCAGAGTTCTGCCGGAAGGGCTTGTTGCCTGGTTAATAGGCAAATTATTTCGTAGGCCTGTTGTCATTTATGCACATGGCGAAGAAATCACGACTTGGCGACAACCCGCTAAATTTAAAGTGATGCGTTTTGCTTACAAGCATGCCGATAAAGTCATTGCCAATAGCGATTTTACAAAAAACGAATTACTTAAATTAGGCGTTGATGAAGCAATCATCAAACCGATATCGCCCGGGGTCGATATAGAAAGATTTAGGCCTGGACTGCCGTTTGACGACTTACATAAAACAATTAATTTAAACAAAGGGCAAAAACTGATTTTGTCGGTTGGCCGTTTGAGTCGTCGAAAGGGATTCGATCATGTAATTAAAGCACTACC
Source organism: Methylotuvimicrobium buryatense (assembly GCF_005931095.1). GTDB lineage: Bacteria > Pseudomonadota > Gammaproteobacteria > Methylococcales > Methylomonadaceae > Methylotuvimicrobium > Methylotuvimicrobium buryatense. The sequence continues at coordinate 1,491,214 of NZ_CP035467.1, forward strand.
TTTTTTACTCGATGCGGGACTCGATGTTCAATATGCCTTGATAGGTATCGGCGAGGATAGAGACTATCTTATTGACTTGGCAAAAAACAACAACGTTTTAGATCGCGTACATTTGTTGGGACATGTGGAAATGGACGATTTACCGAGATGGTACAACGCCTGTGATGTATTTGTGATGCCTAACCGTGAAATCCAAGGCGATACGGAGGGTTTCGGCATGGTGTTTTTGGAGGCCGCAGCCTGCGGCAAGCCGGCTATCTGCGGCAATGCGGGTGGGACCGGTTCGGCGATTATCGACCGTGTTACCGGGCTAAGAGTAGAGGGAGAGTCGATCGAGACTATTAAACAAGCATTGCAAGAGCTCTTGAGTGATGCAAATCTTACCGGGCAATTGGCGATTAATGCAAAGGAAAGAGCTAGACAATATTACTCATGGGAGTATGTGGCGCGGTTGACGTCTAAACAAGTTTTGTAGTCAATTAACACTAAAATAAGTGGCTACTACTAGTGCTCAGTCAATCTTATCTTGACGGATAAAAGTAATCCGTTCGTCCTGAGCCTGTCGAAGGGTGAGCGGATTTACACTGAGCTAAACGGTTTTTACCCGACATTGTAAAAATGACTGAGTGCTAGTAGTCTTAGCGATCAGTTCTATGGCACTGATCCTCTCATCTTTTCTTACGGCTATTTTTGCGTTGGTAAATGAATCCTCTTGAGTAATTCAGTTCAATTAATTGAATCTGTTAGTACCCCTACCATTAAACCGAGGCTTAGACGCCCTTTGGTCAGTGGAGCATAAAAAAATGCGATTATTAAATGTAAAATCGCTTGTACTTTTAAGCCACAACGCGCTTCCCATTTGGCAAAATCGCATAACATACCGGCAAAGCTTGAACGCCATAAGCTTCCTTGCGACTTTTTATCCAGCAACCCTCTATTTTTTTTCATGACTTTGATCGCGTTTTCGCGCATGGTCGTCAAATTTCTGCTCATACTATCCGGGCGCTTCGTAATCACCGTTAACGTGTCGGGAATACAGCGATATTCGGATAGCGCCGCATAGCGCATCCACATATCGATATCTTCCAGACTTTTCAACGTTTCGTCGAATCCCCCCGCTTTTATTTGCAATTCCTTTCTCACCATCACGCTCGAACCGCTACCCGCTACCGAGGCATTTTGCTTGAATAATGTATGCAGCGTCGAGTATTCAATCACGGGGCATTGCCAATCATTGAGAAATTGGCCGTCGGGCGTTTCAACACGCGTGTTGGTCGAACAAAAGCCAATGTCGGGATTCTTTTGTAAAAAATCAATTTGTTGCGATAGCTTTTCCGGGAGCCAATAATCGTCGGCATCCAGGAAGGCGATATAGTTGCCTTGCGAAGATTGAATGCCGGTATTTCTAGCATGGCTCAACCCGCCGTTTCTTTGAGAAATCAGTCTGATTCTTGTATCGCTATAATTTTGAATGATTTTTTCGGTATTGTCGGTACTGCCGTCATTGACAACAATCAACTCGAAATGACTGTAATATTGCGTCAATACGCTATCGATCGCCTTGTGGATAAAGGCTTCCGCATTGAATGCGGGTATGACGACACTGATCAAATCATCCGCATCCGGTGTATTGCCTTCGTTCATAATGGATAGCCTAGTTGAATCATCAATGATTCAATATTTGGTAAAATTTTTTCTATCGCTTCCGGATTTTGACTTTTCCATTTTTCTTTTTTCGGCGGCCCGTTGACGATACTGGTTGGACGTTTATTTAACGTTGCACAATGATTTTTTAAATCGTCGGTAAAAGGAATCTGCAGCCGATCGAACACCGATTGAAACATTTCAACGGGTGCTTCGAAAATATCTTCATATCGCAAATGAATCCATTTATCGTCAGCAATGAGGGGCATGGCTTCCAAAGCCATCTTATTAGCAGTAATCCATTGATAGGCACATGCTTCTTCGAGTGGCGCATGGTTATAATCGCGCCACCCGGGAGGAAGGAAAAAGCACCAATCATCAAATTCACCGTCATTGATGCTGACCGTTTCCGGTAATTTGCCTAGATACTGTTGTAGATTGAACCGGCCGCGCTGTTTCCAACCTTCCATCAAAGAACTGATGTTGTCCCGTCCATCGCGTTGAATATAAATGAAATAAGCGTTCGGAAACAATCGATGTAAATAAGCAATGCGCATAACATTGATGCAGCTTTTATCGACGACCTGTCCTTTACCTAATCGAGAATAGAAATAGGCGCATGCTTTCTGCCGATGCCCCGGATGCGCGTCGTGCTCAAAGGCGGCTTCCGAAGACCAGTTTTGGTTCCAAGGGCCATGCAGACTATGCCAGAATTGAGGGATTTCGTACGGAAACGAAAGCAAATCTTTAGATGCTCGTATTGTTTCGAAAGTAACGGTCGTTCCCGCTCTAGAGCAGCCGACTAGAAATATAGGGTCGGGAAGGTCCGGCTGAATTAAATAATAAATATTTTCCAGTGCTTTATAACTTAGAACGTGTAAGTTTTTTTTTATAATTAACGGATCGAGCAGTTTAAATATTTTTGAAGTCGGCATGATGCGTTATCTCTTTTTTGCCATAAGAAAACCTTTAATTTCACCCAATGCGGCCGCGAAGCGCACTAAAAAAAAGCGACGTTTGGCGCGGTTCACATTGAAGAGAGCATGCCCAAGATAAGTCATGATTTTTCTAATTAAATAAAGCGGAAAAAGGCCCGTAAAATTTTGTGCCTTTTCATCCAAGCGGACTGTGGAAGCACTTCGCTCATACGCTTTTTTTACCAGATAGAGTAAGGTAAGTCTTGCCGTGTCGACGTAATGATATTGAATCAGATCGGGCAAGTAGACGAGTCGCGCTCCCGTTTGAAATGCGCGTAAGACCCACTCGATATCTTCGGCTCCGCCCAAATTATGACCAATTGGTCCGAATTCGTTCGAAAAATTGCCAACCTGTGCAAATAACGGTTTTTTTATCACCAAATTGCCGCCGCCTGGTACCGCTATATCACGGGTTACTAAAATGCTTTGCTCGCCTAAATCAAAACGAGGTACCGGTAGCGGATAAATACGGTATTTCCCTTGGTCATGGACCCACTCAGGTTCTGAGCCGTCCCAGTCAGGGAGAATTTTTCCGCAAAAAAAATCGGCGTCAGGGTGATTTTGTAAAGCCGTTTCAATAGCCAAAAAATAATTGTCATCGACGCGATGGTCATCGTCGATCATGGCTATGATGTTGCTTTTTAGAAGCGGAAGCGCATGATTTAAAGCATTGGATTTTCCCGGTTTCGGCACTTCAACCCACCTTAGAGGAAAGCTATTAGGGTCGTTCTTGTGCTTGTAGAGTTCTAAAAACTGATGTGTGTTATCCGTGCAAGCGTTTGCAACAACAAATAGTGAAACGCTGAAATTATTCGGTTTTTTCGTGTTGTTAATGAAATCAATAGTTCGTTGAAGTAACTGAAATCTATTATGAGTACAAATGATAACCTCTATCGATTTTTCAAGTTCATTAGGCATTTTATATTGATTAATTTTTTATGAGGAATTAAAAATTTTCCACTCGAAATAGGCTATATTTTTGAATGGCAATAAAAAGTTTTTGGATCAACTGAATGACATTGAACACTATTTCGCTTCGATTGAGTGCAAATAACAATAGTAGGCTTCATCTTTTTTTCTATAAAAAATCGACGGTAATCGAATAATAACCTTAACTTGTGCAAATCAAGCTTTTTCTTTTTCTGTAACCGACAATCATGCCAAATGCGTGAGACGCGTTCATTGCTTGTCGAAGTACGCCTGAATTCCCGGTCAAAAACATAGAGACAGTTTTAAGACAATGTTTCATTAATTGTCCGACCATAAAAGGTGGAATGCCTAAAAAAGTTCGTGGATAATCCGGGAGTTCATTCAAGGCTCTTCTCAAGCCGGAACGATAGTGCAGCTTAATAAAATAAGAGCGTTTAAGTCGCCACGGCTCGACATCATGGAGTACACACATATCCGGATTATAGAAAATGCGACGATTTTGTTTTAGCCAACTTCTAAACATGGCGGCATCTTCACCTCCGCCGATTTTTCCTTTTCGGTCGTAACGATGATCGAATCTTAAATCAGGATTTGCCCTGAATATCCTCATATCATAGGCGATATTTGCAGTCCAGATAGGCGTTGTGTCATATTTGATCTGAAAAGATTGGTTGCCATAGTCAATAGCCGCTAGAAAACCTAATAAATCGTCGGTAAGCCAGGAGGGTCTTTTATGGGTAGAAAAATCCATCTCGACACGGCCTCCAACGCATTCGGCGCCATCGTTCAAAATACTATTGACCGCTGATTCGATGAGTCCAGGCTGTGGGATTTCGTCATCATCGATAAAAATCATGATGTCTGAATTCAATGACTCTTCAATGGCTCGATTTCGGGCGGCAACGATTCCCTGAACGTGTTCGGTAACAAAACGCAGATGAGGGCCGGGCAGGTGTGCTAAACGCTCAAGTTCTTCCAGGGTGTTATCCGAGCTATTGTTGTTTATCGCTAATATTTCAAAAGGCAGCGAAGCGCTTTGCTGTCGAATTGCGACGACTAATTTGTCGAGCCTTTCGGCACGGTTGAAAGTACAAAAAGCCAGGGTTATTCGTTTATTCTGCATGCGGTTCGTGCCGTAATTGAGTAATCAGTTTTCGATACAGAGAAAACGGTAGGATTGACGGTAATAAATATTTTATGTCTTTTGTTTTAAAGTGGCCCATCAGAAACAGTTTTCGAAAGAGATGGTGCGAAGTCGCCAAGTCTCCTTTCCAATAGGATACATAAGCTTTGTGCAGTAATTCGCCGTTAGTTATTTCTTTAAGTTTATCCTTTCCGAAACTTTCGGCAATTTCGGGATGTGATTCCAGGTATTTAAGCTGAATGCGCCAGTGATTCAATGCAATCCGTAAACGGTTTTTGGTAATTTGTTCGCCGTCATGGTGGTGATAGTAAGCCAAGACTTCCGGAACTAGGACGATTTTGTTGAAAGAGGCGATTCTGAGCCACAAATCGTAATCCATGCATGACGTCCATTGTTCGTCGAATCCACGGGCAGCATCGATCGCCGATTTACGAGTCAACGCGCCGTGAATCGGCCAACGGCAACCGCGTAACAGCGTCTCGATTTTGTCCGGCTTCTCGTAGTCGGGTGGTATGAAAGGTTTACAGCGATTGGGTTCTAATCCAATGTTCTGCCAACCGCAATAGGCAATCGATGCATCTTTATTGTTTTGTAAGGCTCGATGAAGTTTGGACAGGCAGTCGGGGTGCCAGCTGTCGTCCGAATCGAGAAAGGCGATAAATCGCCCCTTGGCATCTTTGATGCCGTGGTTTCTAGCTGGCCCCGGCCCCTTATTCGGTTGATCGATGACACGCAATCCTGAATACCTATCGGCAAGCTTTTTCAGTATCGCTAACGAATCGTCGGTCGAACCGTCATTGACGACAATCAATTCGAAATCCTTAAAGGTTTGCCGGTAAACGCTGTCAATGCTTGTTTCTATGCATTTTTCGGCATTGTAGCAAGGCATGATGATTGAGATATGTGGGCTTTGCGACATGGTTTTGGGGTGACTGGTCAATTAACCATTCCATTATGGTCCATGTGGGTGAATTTGTCAGGTCGATCGGCGGTTTTCTTTTGCGTCAAGGTTGAGGGGTCAGTTTTGTTTTAAGGCGTTTCAGATAGTAGTTAGCCAGTTTTTTCAAACTGACATCATTGTCTGCAAAGTTTAATTTGCGCGCTAAAACGCTTGAAGTATCGCCAGAAAAAACAGTGACACGTCGAATCAGCAACGGATTATCATCTTTTTTAAACCAGCCGGAGCGAGTGCTACAAGCCCATTGATAACCGGCTGCCTGGACGGCCTGGAGTGTATCTTCGTTATATCGGCCAAAAGGATAGGCAAACCCGGTAACGGGTTTTTGCACTATATCTTCCAGTATCTGTTTGGATCGGGTGAGTTCGTCTAATTGTTGCTTAAAAGGCAATTGAGATAAATCGGGATGGGAACAGGTATGCGAACCGATTTCCATGCCGGCATTCGACATTTCTTGTATTTGATCGGCAGAGAGCATTTTTGTTTGCTCAGAAGGCGGTCTCATCCATTGCGCATGTTTGCCGATACAATCCGTGGTGATAAACCAGGTGGCTTTCATCCCGTTTTCAACTAATGGCAGAAACGCATTTTCGAAGTTGTCGGCGTAGCCGTCGTCGAAAGTCAGCGTGACAGATGAGGAGGGTAACGCTTTGTCTTCTAACAGATCGCTGATTTTCGCAAAATGCCAACCGTTTTTATCTAAATAAGCCAATTGGCGTTGAAACAGACAGGCTTGTAGCGAATAGTTTGTTATAGGGTTCGCGGTGGGCGTTCCGTGGTACATCAAAACGATAGATTGATTGGTAGACGTCATCTTTACACTGTTTTGTTTTTTAGACCATTTTAAAATGCGCTGTTGCCATATATCTAAAAATCCAATTAGGTTTCAAGATCATAATTTAATTTAAGACCTCCAGTTGCATAACCTGGATGATGATCAGCAATAGGGCGAATTTTGAAATCACTTTTAAAAAATAAAGACGTTGTTTCAGCATGGGCATTGAGTGGGCTTAATCCAGAAAAGTCAATTTCAAAAAAGCCAGCATCTCTTAATATTTGGCACGTTTCAGGCAACCAGTCCGAATTATCGACGATCAATAAGCCATCGGGTTTGAGATGTGACAATGCTTTTTCAGTGCATTTTTTTCGAGTGCTGAGTTTGCTGAATCCATCAATAACAATAACATCATATTGGTTAAGTTGATCGATAACATTAATGTATTTTTCAACTTGATCAGGCATGACGTTGTCATTATCAATTTCTGAAAGTATAATTTGACAATTATTCGGTTTATTTTGTGAGACTATTTCATACCATAATTTAGAGTTTTCAATACTGGTTACTGATTTAGATCGAGCAGCCCACCATTTTGTTGAATTTCCACAGCCGTATTCCAATACGTCACAATCAGAAAAATCCCATAAACGTAATTGTTCTATCGCTGGATAGGTATACCAAGGAATCGGGTTGCCATTGCCATCGACACATTGATTTTCTTTTAAAGAACGTAAATAACCGTATTCTCTTTTGAATAAACGCCAGGCCAACAAGCTTTTATGCAGTTCTCTCGGGGTTGATTCATCTAAAAAAACACTAAACCGGTGTAATGTGTAAATTTTTTTTAATATGGTGGATAAATTTGCCAAATATCTAATTAAATTTTTTATCATTTTTGAGTATAATTTTTTATTATATGAAATAATTTTATTTAGTGATTTTATAAATATTTATTAATTTTATATTCCTGTCGTTTTAATCATCGTATTTGCTTGTGCCATAAGCTAAGAGATAGGATTCGTGTAAAGAATTCGGGATCACTTTCCCCCCATTCCTGTGTAGTTTTTATCCATGGATTCCATCCTAGCAATTCAGTGATTAAGTCAATCGTTTCTTTTTCCATCGAAAGCCATAGATTTTGAATGACTGGGGAGTGGCTTATTACGTATGACCAGTTCGGCCAAAGATTGTGACTTGCATAAGGAGGGATAACAGCTTGTTTCTGAGAATTTCCTAGTTTTTCCAAAATCCATGGTTTCAAAATTGTCGCATTGATTTTGGCTAGTGAAGAACTATTAATCGCTATCCCGGTATTGCCGTTTGGAATATCATTCGCTTGCTTACATAAATGTGCAACGGCTTCATTATACAATTTTCCGTTGAGTTTGAGTGAAATAGGTATTTTTAAGTATAGGTTTAATAAATTTTTGTCGGTAAAAAATGGATCCCACGGTAATGTTCGATGACATAAGCTACGTGCTGCAAAACTACCTATTCGAGATACAGGATTTAATCTCAGGTGCTCTATTGTCATCAAATCGAAATCATTTTTCGGGGGAGTTGTAACATTTTGGTATAGCTCGCTGAGTCTTTCATCGACTTTTTTATGCCATTGTTCTGCAACCGGTCTGTGCCATAAATAATATTTAAAATCGAATTTTCCACGAGTTACGTAAGGCAATCTTTTACCAAACAACGTGTACCATTTTTTGTTTAATAACAGCCCTTTGAACAGGCAGTCAGCATAACAACCTGAAATAATCGAACCGAATTGCATTTTATTGATTTCGTCGAGACCTCCATGATAATGACCGTCGGTAAAATTCCACATTCCGCCGGCTATCCGCATTACCTCACTGGCGACTCTCGGATAATAGTCGAGGTCTCTTTGTATCAACAAATGCTCCGCTTGTGCGCGGTTGGCTAACGATTTGGCCACTGCCAGTTCCCGATTGTCTCCATCATAAAATGTAATGCCTGTTAAGCCGTTACGATTGGATGCGGCAAATAGCGGTATGCGGGAGTCGGTCCCGCCGCTCAAGAACACGCCGACCTTGCCTAAAATCGGCTGAGTTCTTCGTTCGACGGCTTTACTTAATCCCTCGGCGAGTTCGAGGGTGAGTTCAGTCAGTTGTGATTTTGGTAAGGGCTGCGGTTCGGGAGTCCAGTACCGTTGATGATTGAAGTGTTTGTTTTTGAGATTCCAGGTATATAAAGACCCTGAATCCAATTCTTTAATTTCCTGATAAAAAGTGTATGGGTGAACCCCTTGGCTGGTTCGCAACAATTCGGCCATCGTAACAAAATCGGGCGTCCAGCTGTTAAGGTTTTGTGCGAGTGCGTCCGGGTGTGTACAAAGAATGAATTTGTCAGGATTGTCTATTCCGTAACCGTATATAGGATAGATGCCGAGTCGATCGGTGCATAAAGTAAGCTGGGCTTTGTTTGCTTCATAAATAATTACGCAATATCCGCCATTGAGTTCTGTCAATGCGGATATGCCCAAGTTTTGGTAGCGCGATAAAATTTCATGAGCGACCATGGCTTCGTATTCATTATTCTTTCCGAGTTTGGCCCATTCTTCGGGCTCAAATGCAACGCGACCGCCAAGTAAAATTAAGGTATTAGTCGTGACATCATGATAGGACGCCCATAGTTTTCGATCGTCGACCCGCGTACAAACCGCAACGAGATTATTTATACTAAATTCCTGGCTCCAACTATTTGCCGCGAATTTCAGTTGCTGGGCAATCTTCGCCGGATTTATTTGATTGTTGCAGCTTGTAGATAATAGTAAGGATGACATACAAGTTAATAAGTTGTTTTATGCTGCATTTGCAGTCGGAATTTTTAAAAGTTTTTTCCAGCGCGCCGATTCGCTTTTTAGTTGTTTAATTGGCCAATAGAGAAACAATAGCGCATAAGTTATTCCGCCCGCACTTGATTGGATTATGAGATACTTTTTTGAATTAGATTCGACATTGTACAAGGTTAGAAAATAATCGCCTATAGCTAGTGTGGTGGCTAATAGTAAGTTAAGCTGAATGGCCGGATCTAAGGCAGTGAGAAATTCTTTAAAAGTCGCTTTTATATAACGAGCAGCAAAAAAAGACATGGTAAACGATAAAAATAGTATCGCAGGAATAATACCAAGAGAGACATAAAATAAATTGTTATATTGAATACCATACCAGCATCCTATTGCCGTTAACACAAGCGCTAACGATTGTAGTATTATTTCGACTCCTAAATGGTTGTGAGCTGCCAATACTGCGCCAGCAGTATTCATTAAGCAGCTGAATAATCGAGAAATGCTGAATATTTGTAATGGGATTGCCGCTAGTTGCCATTTTGGTCCATAGACAGTCATTATAAAGGGTTCGGAAAGCCAAATTAAAGCGATGTAAAAAGGAAAAGTGTAAACCGTAACTAGCGTAACCGTGCGTAAGTAAATATATTTACTCTTGTCGATATTATCTTGGGTCGAAGAAAGCGCTCGGAATACCGTTTGATAGGCCGATCCTGCAATAGTCTGTAATGGAATTGCGCTAGTGCTGACGCCTTTATTGAATAGCCCGAGCATAGTAGAGTCGAGCATTTTTCCTATCATGAAGTTAGGCGTTTCTCGCCTTAAATATTCTATGATGTCGTTGATTGTCAATTTGATGCCGTAGCCGCCTAGTTGCTTGGCAAGTCTCTTATCGTAAGCGAAATAAGGGACGGTTCGGCTGTGAATTATGAAAAGCAGCGCCGATAGAAAAGAGCCGATCAATCCGCCATAGATCAAGCTCCAGACGCCGAGTTCCTGCGTTGCCAGAAAAATGCTAGACGTGCTCGATACGATCAAGGTGAGTAAGCTGATAATGGCGATCGATTTAAATCGCATGTCGCGGCTTAATTTGGCGCGGGAAATGTTGACGAACGGTCTTATTAAAAAATTGAGTGTAGATACGCGCAGTAAGTCGGTATATATCGGGTTATCCAGAAATCTTGCAATATAGGGTGATGAGTAATAAAAAACTCCATAAATAATGCTGCAAATGAGTAATTGTAACGTGAATACAACCCGATAATGTCTGGCGGAAATATCTTTGGATTGAATCAAGGCCTGGCCCATGCCCCCGCCGGCAATGAAACCGGCAAAGCCGGTGAATACTTGCGTCATTACCAGTAGACCGAAATCCGCCGGTACCAATAATCGCGCTAAAATGATACCAAAAAAAAACTCTAATGCCCGTTGACTAACATTGCCGGTAAATAGCCAAAGCGTCCCGCTTCTGATGGATGTGCCAAGTTGCATAGTTTTTTGTTATTCCTTGGTTAGTTTTTGTAAGTGTTTTTTTAAGGTTTTCGAATTCGGGTTATATTTAAGACCCTTCTTTAAGATGGCAACGGCTTCTTTTTTATTGTTTTGCTTGAGATACAATTTGCTTATAGCGGCATAAGGGGGGGCAACTTTGGGGTTGAGTCTGATGCTGTTTTGGTAGGCTTTCATCGCCTTTCCTGGCTCTTCCAAACCTTCGTAAACGCGGCCTATATCGAATGATATTTTAGGTTGTAAGGCAAAATTTGGTGAGGAGTGCTCTTTTGTGTATATCATTTGGTTGAGGCTTGCCTGGAGCGTTTGCTTTCTTTCTTTGCTTTCGATTTTACGACCCGCTGCATTGAACAGATGTAGACCATAGCAATAATGGTGTATATGAATGAAGTCTTTGCCGAGACGTTTTTTCCATATTTCAGTACTTCTTTCATCGCCAACCTTATATCGTGCTTTGCAGTATTCAGGTATTAACGAAAAATCGATTTCTGACTTCCAGTTTGCATTCACAGGAAGACTTAAGATCATAAACATTATAAAAATAATCTTTTTTAAATAGCGCATTTTATAAGCCCATAATTAATATGAAGTTATCTATCTTGTAATATATATTATCTGCCTGGCTGTAATTATTCACACCCCCTATCGTTCCTACGCTCCGGCGTGGGAATGAAGACCGAGACGCTCTAGCGTCTCGTACCGCTGGAGCGGTACTCAGGCGTTCCCACGCCGGAGCGTGGGAACGATAATTTTCGGGGGACTGAATAATTACGCCTGGCTTGTACAGGATTGGCATTTTGCGGTCGATTATTTAATAATACAAGGGTTTAAACTTTTCTTGAAGTTGATCGCATAGTACTCTAATTTCGTTTGAGATATGGGGCGGTGTTCTTCGTTTAATTGAGTGCGCGAAGACATCGGATATCATTCGCGGTCTGTACTCTATCCCTATAAATTGGCATATTTTTTTTATATTAATTTCCGGCTTCGTAACTAAGTCTTCGTAAGAAATTAATAAAACTCGTTGGTCTTTATCAAATTGTTGATCAAAGAACAGGATATTGCGAAAGTACCATTGTAACGCAGAGGCGGATGAGTCGCCCATGCCTTCGTGGATTAAGTCTTTTAGTTTATTACGGGTCTTATCGGTCATGCCACGTCCAAGCCATTCTTTGCTGCCTTTATGTACGATTCGAATGACTTGTTTTTCCATATTGGGAAAAGACTTCAACATGGATGCCACGACGTCGTCATAAGATCTCACGATCCAAATAACTTTTGCCGGCTTAAAGTATTCCATGAGTTCTTTAAGATCTTGCAGCTCACATAGGGCCTTGATGATGAATTTTGGGGCACGCGATTGATTTATCAACTTTTGAATCGTGTGTCGATCGCGCATTTGATAATTGTCGAATGCGCGTGAATCGCGTTCGTGGTAAACATCGGTCTCAAAGCTTTTCTCTATTATGTCCATAAGCATGTTGGTGCCGGAGCGTTGCATGCCGGCAATAAAGACTCGCTCTTGGTTTTTTTTGTTAAATTTCGGGGTTAACCAAAGTCCTTTTTTTAAAAATAGAAAAATAATCCGACGGATTTTAGGTATTAAGTGAGAAAGTTTATTTTTCATATAACTGTGAAAGTTCTTAGATCTGGTGCCCTTATCTATTTTTTCGATATGCAAAACTTTCATTTGCCGGGGCGATTGCCAGGGCTTCACGAACGTTAGGTGGTTTTATGCCTTGTTAAAAATATAGATAAAACCTTGCACATGGAAGTCCTCTATTTTTTTGACGACTTTTAGAATGGGTTGAATAGTAATTGATTAAGCAGCCAGTCGCGTATTGTTTTGAGATGGTCGGTTTTGTTGAGTTCGACCGGAGGGCTTACTATAGATAGTCTTCCGGTTCGGCTGCATTTGCGCCAAGCTAGAGTCTTGCGCTTATCCGGTTGGCCATATTGGTGGCTTGGTGCCGTCTTCTGTATTAAAATACTTACGGTCGTACGTTATCTCCCTGTTTCTACTGAATTGGTTTTTTATACATAGTTAGTTCGGTTTGAGTAAATTATTAGGTTATTTATTAAACCAGGTAACTCGTTCTTTTAGGTCTATGTTTTTCAATAATCCGTTTGCCAACAATTGTTCCAAGTAACGTTCTTGACCGCCTTGCCTGTCTTTGACTTGATAAAGCTTGCCTTTGCTTTCTTGAATCGTTCCAAATTTCTCGCCGCTTTCCAGTTTATCGAAAAGTTCGCAAAATGCCTGAGTGCTGCTTTTTACCGCTCGCCAGAATAGCTCGAGTTCGGTATCGGTTTCTTTGACTTCGGGGCTAACGTGGGCAATCAATTTGCCGGTATCGATGCCGGCATTGATGTAATGGATCGTGCAGCCGACTTTTTCCGGCTCTTGATTGTAAAGCGCCCAGAATGTGCAGTCGGCGCCCCGGTATTCGGGAGAGAGTCCGCCATGCAGGTTGATAATTCCGAGCCTTCCTTTTTCCAGCAGCGGCCCTTTGATCAGTGACGTACCGAATACCGCGATGACGTCGGGTTGATATTGGTCGACGATGGAGAGAACCTGTTCGTCGTTGATGTAAGGGACTTCGATACGCAATTCCGCTCGGTCTAGTTTGGGCTCATTTTCGCCGAAATAGTATTTGGCTTCCGGATTGCCTTTGTAACGCTTACGGTCACGCAACCAACGTGAGACTTTTTGCCAAAGTTTTTTAGGGTCTTTGAGCAGTTTAAATATTTTGCCGATAAATTGATGGCTGCCCGTTTCCTGAATGATCGCCTTCGGTTGGCAATGCCGGCAAAGTTCGTTCGCAAAGTAAATGTGTCTCGGCGATTGTCCGCATAAGATAATCACTGAAAGATTGGACATTTCTTTAGCTCCTGGCCGTTTCGGGAATCGGTTCGCCCGAGATTCGTGTCATAAGTGCATCCGCAAAAAATTTGGCGGCCCAGTTAGGATATTCGAACATGGAATAGCGTCCCCAAATCGGCGCGGAGCCTGCTATTGCGCCGTCTCTATGATCTTTTTTGCCGGTGATGGGTTGATTGGCTTTTAGATATCGAATACCTGCATCGGCATTTTGTTCGAGTTCTTTCAGGTTGCAGGCTTGTGACAGTCTTAGCCAAATAATGCTCATTTGTGCGAGACCGGTTAGGCAGCAATAATTGGCTTGCTGTTGCCAGTTATCGGCATAGCGACCCGCCAACCAACCGTCTTGCCGTTGTTGTGCGGCTTGTGCTTTAGCGGCTTTAATCGCGGCGTTGAGCATTTCTTGGTTCTCTAGCAGTAACCCACTTTCCATAATGCCGCGAATAGCATAAGCGATGTTGTGCGTAAATGGTAGGCCGTCGGCCGTAAATGCGTTCGTTTTAAACCAACCGGATGGTGTTTGCTGAGTAAGCGCCCAGCGGATATTTTTTTCTGCCGCGTCAACTAAAGCCTTTTCGTTGGCAATTAGGCCTGTTCTCAGTAAGGCCCAAGCCGCTCGGGTGTTGTAGGTATGCGGCGTATCGTTATGGACCGATTGTCTCCAGCAACCGTCGTCGTCTTGTTTCGATATCATCCACCGGCCGGCATTGACGGCCGCTTCGAGGCATTCGTTGCGCTGGAAATTAAGGTATCCGGCAAGCATGCCGTGCATGATTTGCCCGGTGTTAAAAATGACGGGTTTGCTGCCGGATTCGCCGAAATGGCCCGGAAACGAGCCGTCCGGGTTTTGAATCGAGAGTTCCCAGTCTATGATGCGTTGTGCACGTTGGGCGAGTTCCGATTGTTTTAGGATTTTTTCGGCAGCCAGAAACGTTTCGACGATATAGCCGCTGGTTTCCGGATAACTGGGCAGCCAGCCGTCTTCGAAACTCCAACCCGCCGAGACGCCGCCTTGGTCGGGTTGTCCGGTGCGTTGATCTTGAGCTCTGCATAACCAATCGATTGCGGCCTTAAGATGAACTTCGTCCGAGTTGACCGGCTGTTTGCTCAAACCTTTTAGGTCGTCGACAATGATGCTGAAATGTTCCGGGCGCCAGGGTTTGTATCTGAAGGGTAGGGCGATCAGTTTTTGGAGTGTATTTGCCATCGCTTTCTTATTATTCTTTCAAATTGAACAGTTGTTTCCACACTTTACTTCACTGCCTTTAAGTTAAGTTGTCATGCCGGCATGGATTGCCGATATCCGGATTACATGGATGTATTCCATGCTTGCCATCCTCGGCGCTGGATTCCGCCACTCCCTGGCGCAATGACGGGGTTAATTTCTGTAATTATTTACACCCCCCTATCGTTCCCACGCAGAGCGTGGGAACGATAATTGCCAGGGGACTGAATAGTTACTAATTTCTTATTGGCAGTGATACTTTACTTATAAATATAACGGTCGGTCTAAAGTCGCGATCTGGGGATCGCTCCCACAAGTAGTTGTTGAAATTTGTTGTAGGTGCAACGTCTTTATAGCGAATTGGACAACGGTCGTCTTAAATAATGTGTTTTCATTTTAGTACTAAATTAAAAAACAGTTTGAACTTTTGAGACGACTTGTCTTATTTTTCCCGATGCTTCCGGCAGAATCTCTTCGATTAAATTTATTTCGGTGCTGCATGTTTCGCCGAAACGGGATTTGAATTTTTGATCGATGCTGGTTTTCGCTTGGTTGGTCCACATAGGATTGGCCACGATCTGAATTTCAAAGCGGTCGATGTCATGCTGAATGATTTTGAATCGTTCGACGCCCTGAGTTTCACGTAGTACATAAATTGCGGCGAGGGCATGCACGATCGAGCCGTTCCGATGGGCTAAAAAGTCGGTGCTGCGGCCGGAAATTTCTTCGATAACATGCAGGCCTCGACCGTCTTTATCCGTTTCTTCGGATAATTTCATCATGTCGCCGGTTCGGTAGCGGATGAAAGGTTGGGCTTCCGAGCACAAGCCGGTCATGACTGCTTCTCCGGTTTCTCCGGGTTTTACCGGGTTGCCTTGAGGATCGAGTATTTCAATAATGATGCTTTCGCTCATTTGCAGCATCTGATGATGGCGGTTTTCATGCGCAGTGAAGCCGATGTCGCGGCTGCCGAATTCGTTGGCGACGGGTACGTTAAAGATCTCGGAAATCAGCTGTCGTTGTTCCTCATAAAGTGGCTCTCCGGTCGTGCAAACCACTTTCAACTGTGGTAACTCGACATGCTGGTTTGTTTCTTTGGCGTATTTCGCAAGTAGCGCAACGCTACTTGCATAACCGTAAATGCATTTCGGATTGAATCTTTGTATTGCCGACAAATAATTCGACATCATTTCTGGTGACATTTGAAAAGCGTTCAATACTAGTTGGTTTAAAAGCCTATCTCGTATGGTTTTTATTCGATCGGTTTTGTTGAGTTCTACAGGTGCTCCCCATAAATAGACTTCCGGATCGCCGACATCGACCCCCCACCATCGTCTGGCGCGGATGCGTCCGGCGGCATCTGACGCTTGGCGATAACGTCCGAAATGGAAGATCAGCGGTTGACCGCTCGAGCCGCCCGTCGTGTATCGGAATATGCCGCCCGGTACATTAAGCCATGCCATTTGTTCGCCATGCTGCTGGGCGTCTGTTTTGGACATCGGTGGGAGTTTTTGTAATTCGGCAAAAGTCAGGTTTTCGAGATCGATGCCGGATTCGTGGATTCGTTTTGCATGCCAAGAGCAATGAGTTTTGGCGGTTTTTAGCAGCGTTTGTAGTTTTTTTATCTGTAGTGCTTCAATTTCTTCTCGGGACAGCCATTGGGTTTTTTCCAGTTCTTTTAGATAGGAAAAAGTCGGTCGGTTCAAGAGTTTTTCTTGAAGGGGATATACGATATTCCGGGATATGAAAGGATGCATTGTTAGTATTATTAGAAAAATGTGGCGGTCTGGTTTAAAGGTAGCATAAAGAAATCAGTGACCAAGAGAGTTTTAAAAGTAAGTATTCAGATCCTCTTTGCTGTTTTCCAAACTACGGTTTGGGAAACTTTGCACGTAAGCTCTTGATTACCGGTTTCGAGAAGCTGGAGCTTCTCGAACTGCGTTCCCAAGCAACGAACTTGGGGACGAGCGAATGTACCTCAAAAGCCTGCCATCCATGGCACTGGATTCCGCCAGTCCATGGCGGAATGACGGGGGCTGTCCGGACATTTCGAAAGATCATCACCGCAATTGAAGCAGACAATAATGAGCGTTATTAAAATTTAAGGATGAAGTATACACAATGGTTATGTATCTTGCGGCGCGAAGCTAATGTAATTTTTAGATTTCAAAAAGGACAGAGTATTAGTTGCTGTTTCTAGAAGCATCGGGACTAAGTCCCTGCCGCGTGCCAACGCTAACCGAAATTCTTCCGGATCTGTCATATATTCATGTACCATTCGGTTTCTTAATCCTCGCGCCTCAGACCAATCAGCCACGCTAGGCAACCAGCCCAAACGTTCAGCTCGGCCCAAATTATCAAGCGTAGTGCCCAAGGTTTCCTCTTCAATCACCAACACTAAAGGAATCAACTTATCGCCTAAGGTATCTTGGAGACGACCGAATCGACCGACGAAAGCCTCGACTCTTTCAGAGAGATCTATATCTTGCTCTAAACGGCTAATCCAGCTCCAATCATCTTGAGCAAACAGCCGACTGGTAGTTTGTTCTAGGTGTTTACATTCTTTTGATACAATGCTCGCTAGAGTCCGTAGCTTAAGAACTTTATCATCGGTCAACATAATCTTATTCCCTGCTTCTTGGCCACATCATGTATTGGCAAATTTGCGGTATCGATGTCTTTAACGAGAATATCCAGGCGCTGTTCGCCTAAGACCATTTGGATTTTTGCGCCTATTTGGCAAGCAGCAGCCACCCGATTCTCTAATTTACGATTCACTTCGATGAGCAGATCGATATCTCCTCCACGCAATTCATCGTTGACTCTGGAGCCAAACACCCAAATTGCAACATCATCGCCTACAATCGATTTAGCTTTATCGACAATCACTTTAACCATTTGCGTGGTAAGTCGCATATCATAAACTCTAGCTTTTCAGGGGCTTAACCTCTTTTATCCTAAAAAGAGCAGTTGGCAAGTGTTGTAGACCGTTCGTGCTGAGCCAAGTCGAAGCCTGAAGGGTCTACAACACTTTCACCGGCTTGGTGAAGCCTCAAACTACCGTTCACCCTTCGACAGGGCTCTCAAGAAACAGCTAATTTAGTTATTCTTAATCAATAGGTTACAGGATAAATAAAATCATTAAATAGGCCTTCAAACAGCTTGAGGCACGAGGTCAAATCCGAGTGTTTTCGCCTTTAGTTGAAGATACTTAAGGGTACGGTCATGGAATTTCGCTTCATATTCAGCTTGTGATTGCTGAACATACTCGGTGCCCTTCGTTAACATGGCATAGATTAATCGGGCTAATTTATGCGCTGTGGCGGTGATAGCTTTTCCTTTACCCAAGCGAGCCGCCGTTTTTCGGTAATAGGCGCCTAATCCGCATTGGCTGCGATGCAATCCTTGCGCCGCTAACTTAAGCGCACGCGCCACCCGGTTAGGTATCCGTTTGCTAGCGCCTGAAAGACGTTTGCCGCCTGAGATTCGGGTCCCTGGGCATAATCCCAGCCAGGAACAAAAATGCTTGGCCGTTTTAAACTTGGATAGGTCCGTACCTAACTCCACCAAAACTTTAAGTGCCGTGCAAACATCAATACCACCAATCTGGGTTAAATCAACGCCTGCCCATTCCCTCAAAGCCTCCTGCACATCAAAGCCGGGCGCATTCTTGCCGCCTCGCTTGGTTTTGCCTTTGGCCGTTTGCACGTCTTGACGACGTAATGGAGCAATGAGGGTCTCCAACTTCGCGTCTGCCTCAGCGATTAAGGCTCGATAGGTGTCATAAAGCGATAAGGCTTGCGACAAGCAAAATAAATGCTCTGCTTTCCATGTTCCTTCCAAGCTCTTGGCTATTTCAACTTCACTTGCCTTGATGCGGTAATTTCGATGTTTGGCCAGTTCGATAGGATTTCGCTCCCCGGCGACAATGGCTCGTATGATGTTCAGTCCAGTTTGTCCAGTGATATCCGTGATGACATTGGTTAATTGCAGGTTCATCTGTGTCAGCGCTTTTTGCATGCGTTGTACGCAACGCGCTTGGTCTTGCAGCAACGTGTCGCGCTGGCGCGAGACGGCACGTAACGCGCAAACATCCGCAGGCGGGCGAAATGCCGAACTGAGCAAACCAAAACTCATCAATTGCTGGAGCCACTGACAATCCAGGACATCGGATTTACGGCCCGAGACATTTTTAACGCTACGCGCATTGACCAACATCACCTGAATGCCATGTGCTTCCAAAACCTCGAACACCGGAATCCAATAGACGCCTGTTGATTCAAGCGCGGCTATCGTAATGCCGCAGTCCAGCAACCACAAGGCTAGCGCATTGAGATCTTCGGTATAACAACCAAATTCCCGCACCGACTCTGTCGCGCGATCCGCCGGAACCGCCACAAAGTGGCTGCGGCTACCAATATCAATACCGGCCGCATTGGGATACTGAATATTCAATACTTTGCTGACGCGCATAGCCATGGGCATAAACTCCTGATGAAAGTTCATAAATAGCCTTGCCAGCTGGGGACATCGTCTTGCTCATTCTCTCAAGCGGGATGCAAAAGCTCACCAAAGTCGCCGACGTCACCAAACCACACTCAGACAACGGGCAATTAGCACCAGTGCTTATTCGGTCTTTGCTGGTAAGGTCCATATATAATACACTTTCAACGGTAGCCTTCCCCTGTTTCTTGCTAACGCCATGCGACCGAAGGGCGCTTACTTTGCTCAGGGCGAACGGTAGTTTGAAGCTTTCAACTGCTCTTTTTGGTTCATGTTCTTCATGGTGAATAATTTTTTTACGATGTATTCGCCAATACTTTCACAGTCTCAGGAGCTTGGGAAATAGCAGATATATGCGTCCTAAACGTTTCGATTATGGCTAAAGCAAATCGAAACGTTTGGGGCGGGTTGAATAAGCCGCCCCGCAGGCGTTACTAAAATCTTACCTGCGACCAAACAAAGCGATGGTTTTCCGCTTCGCTGCTACCCATCCTACGGATCACTGCCATTAAGTTAAGCCGTCCATGGTTCGACAGGCTCACCACGAACGGCTTAACTTAATGGCAGTGATCCATGGCCCTGGATTCCGCCGATTCTTGGCGGAATGACGCGGGTTTGCTTTAACTTAACGGCAGTGATCCTACAGCTGGGGATAGTTTCCACAATGGATGATGGAGCTGTTACCAAATTTTCGGTGAAAATTTGCCGTCGTTGCGGATCAAGACGGTGTTGCCGCTTTGGGCGAGTACGTATAGGCCTTTTCGGTAAGCATAGCGGGCAACGTCATTCGGCATGACCATTGCTGCAACTGCGCCCATTAGTTCGACATCCCGATATTTGGGCAATAATCGTTTTTTCATCGTTCCTACGCTCTGCGTGGGAATGCATCCCGGGACGCTCTGCGTCCCCAGAGGTCGATAATCCCGACAAGAGCAAGTACATTCCTTAGTCCAATTGCCCGCCGCAGTCGACGCAGAGCGTCTAAAGCGGCATTCCCACGCAGAGCATGGGAACGAGCGTTTTGAGGGGATACCTCAGAACCCGATCCCTTTTACTTATTAACTTGGTAGTTATTTTAATGCGCTTGACCACGACTTTTATAAGGGTTCATCTGAAATGAAATGCGCAAGGTTAGCCCGTATTTCGGCAATGACATCCATGCTGAGTCCAGTCAGTTCGGCTATGTCTTCATCGCTCATCTCCCGGCGGATCATTCTGATCGCTAAGTTGCGTTTTTCATCTAGCCGGCCTTCTTCTCTTCCTTTTTCAATTCCTTCTTCTCTTCCTTCTTCCCTACCTTCATCCCTCGCTGTATCGATTACGTTTTTGAGATCGCGGTAGTATTTCAGACTGGATTCATAGGCGTCGCGTTCTTCCGGCTGAAAGCGGGCGATCCGGGCTTTTTCAAACAAGCTTAAAAAGACCCTTTCGCGCAGCCTTGGCGGAATTTCGTCCAGTTCATGCAGGTGGCGGAACACGTAAAACCATTTATCTTGCAGAGTGTCCAGTTCATCCTCGGTTTTGGTAAAATTGGGCAGGGTCAAATAAATAAAGGTTAATTTGTCGTAAAAAACCTGATGATGCTGGTTTTTCAATTGGACCCGATGCACGACTTCGTGACGGCCTTGGCTTTCGTCTTCATCAAAGACAAAATCCAGGATGCCGATCGTATAAACCGCAGCCAGCTTAAAATTCCAGTCACCTCGCTCGGCTTGCTGTTGAATCGGAAAAGTGGAATAAAACACGCTACGATCTTTAAAGAAGTTCCGCTTAGCCTTTTGCAATTCTACAATGAAGTATTCGCCGGTCGAGCTGACACAGCTGAGGTCGAAAATCGCTTTACGGTCTAAAGCCGAAGCACCCAGGCGTTCATTTTGATTGAATTGCAACTCTTGAATTTGGTGTTTTTCCGGCAGCAGGGTATTTAAAAAGCTGATCAAGTGCTCTTTACTGGCCTCTTCGCCAAACGCTTTTTTGAAACCGAAGTCGGTAAACAGGTTGATATATTTTTCTTTCACGGCACGGTTTGAGCTTTATGCGAGTTGTTATGGCGAAGTTTAGCATATACTTTGCACGGTCATATTTTCGGCTTTTATGGCAATGCTATTTTGTTCGGTAGCAAGGCGCGAAAACAGGCACATAGCAAGCTATGTAACTGTTTTCGCTACGCAGCTACCGGACAAAAGAGCGCGCCAGAAAACTGAAAATGTGGCCGTGCAAAGTATATATATTGTTCGGTTTTTTCAAGCTTTAGATGAACTCGACATCTTCCTCTGATTTTCGCTGAGCGTATTTACGCGGTTCTATGAGAAAGGCGGTTAAAACCAGGGCAAACATATTAAAAATTCGTTGGAAACATAAAATCGCTGCCAGCGAAGGAACATTAGCCTCTTTTTTACTGATATCACGAAGCTAGAGCTTCACGTATCGGTTTTCCAAGCAGGAACTTGGGAAACAGCAGAATAATCTGCCCCAAAGGCGTTACTAAAATCTTACCTGCGCCCAAACAAAGCGATGGGTTTCCGCTTCGCTGCTACCCATCCTACAGCTGGCGATAGTTTCCACAGTGTATGGATCTGTTACCAAATTTTCGGTGAAAATTTGCCGTCGTTGCGGATTAAGACGGGGTTTCCGCTTTGGGCGAGTACGTATAGGCCTTTTCGGTAAGCATAGCGGGCAACGTCATTCGGTATGACCATTGCTGCAACTGCGCCCATTAGTTCGACATCCCGATATTTGGGCAATAATCGTTTTTTCATCGTTCCTACGCTCTGCGTGGGAATGCATCCCGGGACGCTCTGCGTCCCCAGAGGTCGATAATCCCGACAAGAGCAAGTACATTCCTTAGTCCAATTGCCCGCCGCAGTCGACGCAGAGCGTCTAAAGCGGCATTCCCACGCAGAGCATGGGAACGAGCGTTTTGAGGGGATACCTCAGAACCCGATCCCTTTTACTTATTAACTTGGTAGTTATTTTAATGCGCTTGACCACGACTTTTATAAGGGTTCATCTGAAATGAAATGCGCAAGGTTAGCCCGTATTTCGGCAATGACATCCATGCTGAGTCCAGTCAGTTCGGCTATGTCTTCATCGCTCATCTCCCGGCGGATCATTCTGATCGCTAAGTTGCGTTTTTCATCTAGCCGGCCTTCTTCTCTTCCTTTTTCAATTCCTTCTTCTCTTCCTTCTTCCCTACCTTCATCCCTCGCTGTATCGATTACGTTTTTGAGATCGCGGTAGTATTTCAGACTGGATTCATAGGCGTCGCGTTCTTCCGGCTGAAAGCGGGCGATCCGGGCTTTTTCAAACAAGCTTAAAAAGACCCTTTCGCGCAGCCTTGGCGGAATTTCGTCCAGTTCATGCAGGTGGCGGAACACGTAAAACCATTTATCTTGCAGAGTGTCCAGTTCATCCTCGGTTTTGGTAAAATTGGGCAGGGTCAAATAAATAAAGGTTAATTTGTCGTAAAAAACCTGATGATGCTGGTTTTTCAATTGGACCCGATGCACGACTTCGTGACGGCCTTGGCTTTCGTCTTCATCAAAGACAAAATCCAGGATGCCGATCGTATAAACCGCAGCCAGCTTAAAATTCCAGTCACCTCGCTCGGCTTGCTGTTGAATCGGAAAAGTGGAATAAAACACGCTACGATCTTTAAAGAAGTTCTGCTTAGCCTTTTGCAATTCTACAATGAAGTATTCGCCGGTCGAGCTGACACAGCTGAGGTCGAAAATCGCTTTGCGGTCTAAAGCCGAAGCCCCCTGACGTTCATTTTGATTGAATTGCAACTCTTGAATTTGGTGTTTTTCCGGCAGCAGGGTATTTAAAAAGCTGATCAAGTGCTCTTTACTGGCCTCTTCGCCAAACGCTTTTTTGAAACCGAAGTCGGTAAACAGGTTGATATATTTTTCTTTCACGGCACGGTTTGAGCTTTATGCGAGTTGTTATGGCGAAGTATATATATTGTTCGGTTTTTTCAAGCTTTAGATGAACTCGACATCTTCCTTTGATTTTCGCTGAGCGTATTTACGCGGTTCTATGAGAAAGGCGGTTAAAACCAGGGCAAACATATTAAAAATTCGTTGGAAAGATAAAATCGCTGCCAGCGAAGGAACATTAGCCTCTTTTTTACTGATATCGCGAAGCTAGAGCTTCACGTATCGGTTTCCCAAGCAGGAGCTTGGGAAACAGCAGAATAATCTGCCCCAAAGGCGTTACTAAAATCTTACCTACGCCCAAACAAAGCGATGGGTTTCCGCTTCGCTGCTACCCATCCTACAGCTGGCGATAGTTTCCACAGTGTATGGATCTGTTACCAAATTTTCGGTGAAAATTTGCCGTCGTTGCGGATTAAGACGGTGTTGCCGCTTTGGGCGAGTACGTATAGGCCTTTTCGGTAAGCATAGCGGGCAACGTCATTCGGCATGACCATTGCTGCAACTGCGCCCATTAGTTCGACATCCCGATATTTGGGCAATAATCGTTTTAGTTTTTCCAGCCGGTTCAAATGCTCGTTGACATCGTCGATGGTCATTTGGCTTTTGCATTCCACGGCAATCGCGGTTTGTTCGTTGACGACCAATAGATCAATTTCGGCCGATTCGCCGTTTCTTTCGGCATAGATGTTCGGGTGTACCTCGTGTACGTCGATGCCGCGTTCACGAAACAGGTTAACAAGTGCCGGTCGAACCATTTCTTGTACGAAATCGCCCAATCGGTTGCCTAGATCGCCGATGCTTTTGCTGACTTCTTTAACTAGGCGTTCGGTGTCTTTGAATTTTCGGTCTGTTTCTTCGAAGCGGCGGGCGACTTCGCGAAACATTTCCCAGACTTCATCTCGGGTTACGGTGGTCATTGCGGCTCTCCTGATACTTTTGACATAAGCATTTTATCAATGATCTAATGCCGTGTTTATAATTGTTTTTTAGATATGGCGGGAATTACTGAGGTTGTGAGTATTCAGTTCCACGACCATTCTCGTTCCCATGCTCTGCGTCATTGCCATTAAGTTTAGCCGTCACAGAATAAGTAATGTTGGATTCAGGCTCGAATGTGCCTCAAAAGCCTGCCATCCATGGCACTGGATTCCGCCAATCCATGGCGGAATGACGGGGTTCTCTTAACTTAATGGCAGTCATGCTCTGCGTGGGAATGTCTGAGTACCGCTCCAGCGGTACGAGACGCTAGAGCGTCTCGGGCTGCATTCCCACGCTGGAGCGTGGGAACGATAGGGGGTGAATAATTACCTGAGGTTAGTCATGGCGTTAAACGTTGCAATTAAACAGGGCATTAGTGAAGACGACTATTTGCTGGGTGAGCTGTCTTCGGAAATCAAGCATGAGTTGATCGATGGTGTTGCTTATGCGATGGCGGGTGCCAGTAAGAATCATGAGCGCATCATTATTAATGTTTTTTCACAGTTATTACCACTATTGCAAAATTCGTCCTGTGAAGCATATAGCAGTAACGTCAAAGTTAAAGTCGGCGAAAATTTTTTTTATCCCGATGCCATGGTGGTGTGTGAGGATCGTTCCGAAAACCCCTATTACACGGAGTCTCCGACGGTTTTAGTCGAAGTGTTGTCTTCATCGACGCGCCGCATGGATCAAACGATAAAGCGCTTGGCTTACCAATCGATTCCATGTTTACAAGAGTTGGTTTTGATCGAGCAGGATTTTGTCGATGTCGAAGTTTGCAGACGCAGCAACGATTGGTTGTCACGGCATTATTTTTTAGGCGATGAATTTATGCTTGAATCCGTAGGATTGACTTTGTCGGTTGCCGATATCTATCGGCGTGTTCAGAATCCCGATATGCTTGCTTATTTGCAAAAACAAGAGCTTTCATGAAGCCTTCCTCCTCCGCCAAAGTCTTAACTTGATGGCAGTGACTGAATGGTTACCAAATTTTCGGTGAAAATTTGCCGTCGTTGCGGATTAAGACGGTGTTGCCGCTTTGGGCGAGTACGTATAGGCCTTCGCGGTATGCATAGCGGGCAACGTCATTCGGCATGACCATGGCGGCAACAGCGCCCATCAGTTCGACATCCCGGTATTTTGGCAATAAGCGTTTCAATTTTTCCAGTCGGTTCAAATGTTCGTTGACGTCGTCAATGGTCATTTGGCTTTTGCATTCTACGGCAATCGCGGTTTGTTCGTTGACGACCAACAAATCGATTTCGGCCGATTCGCCGTCGCGTTCGACGTAGATGTTCGGATGGACTTCGTGTACATCGATGTTTCGCTCGCGAAATAAGTTCACGAGTGCCGGACGGACCATTTCTTGTACGAATTCGCCTAATCGGTTGCCCAGGTCGCCGATGCTTTTGCTGACTTCTTTAACTAGGCGTTCGGTGTTTTGGAATTTACGGTCGGTTTCTTGAAACTTGCGGTCGGTGTCTTTGAATTGCTTAGTAGTTTCTTGAAATTTTCGATCGGTCTCTTTGAATTGCTTATCGGTCTCTTCGAAGCGGCGTGCCACTTCGCGAAACATTTCCCAAACTTCATCACGGGTTACGGTGGTCATGGTCTCGCTCCTGGTATTCCGGCGGATGCACTTTTAACCGGATTTATTCGTTAAACCCGGTCGTTTCGATAGTCTAGCATAGCGCAAGGGGCTCCGAAAACTATCATGCCGGCATTGCGTAGTCTGTATGCAGCGTTAGCGGAATACGAGCTTTCGTGGCTTCGATTGCCCCGGATAGCGCGTTGCTCCATCTGGGCTACGCGGTTATTTGTTCTGGTGTATCTGAAGCCGGGAAGGTCGAGTTAATCAGAGCCGTAACCCGATTATCGATGGATAAAACGTCGGGTTAGGCTAGCGCTAACCCGATCTATGCGACTGCCGAAATTCGGCTTCCCACTTAAGGCGGGACAAGAGCACTAATGATTAACCGTTCGCCCTGATTCTAGTCGAAGGGTGGGCGGGATTTAGAATGCTCACCAAATGGGGAGCGATTGGAATGCGGTCAGCCTTACAGTAAGCTAATCTTTCCAGCCATTCCAAAGCGCCGATACTCTTCTTATTCTTTATTTCGCCGACGGTAAGAAAAGTAACCCGATCCCTTTTACTAATTAATGGGTGGTTATTTTAATGCGCTTGACCACGATTTTTTAAAGGTTCATCTGAAATGAAATGCGCAAGGTTAGCACGTATTTCGGCAAGGGCAGCTATGCTGAGTCCAGTCAGTTCGGCTATGTCTTCATCGCTCATCTCCCTGCGGATCATTCTGATCGCTAAGTTGCGTTTTTCATCTAGCCGGCCTTCTTCCCTACCTTCATCCCTCGCCGTGTCGATTACGTTTTTTAGATCGCGGTAGTATTTCAGACTGGATTCATAGGCGTCGCGTTCTTCCGGTTGAAAGCGGGCGATCCGAGCTTTTTCGAACAGGCTCAGGAAGACCCTTTCGCGCAGCCTTGGCGGAATTTCGTCCAGTTCATGCAGGTGGCGGAACACGTAAAACCATTTATCTTGCAGAGTGTCCAGTTCATCCTCGGTTTTGGTAAAATTGGGCAGGGTCAAATAAATAAAGGTTAATTTGTCGTAAAAAACCTGATGATGCTGGTTTTTCAATTGGACCCGATGCACGACTTCGTGACGGCCTTGGCTTTCGTCTTCATCAAAGACAAAATCCAGGATGCCGATCGTATAAACCGCAGCCAGCTTAAAATTCCAGTCACCTCGCTCGGCTTGCTGTTGAATCGGAAAAGTGGAATAAAACACGCTACGATCTTTAAAGAAGTTCTGCTTAGCCTTTTGCAATTCTACAATGAAGTATTCGCCGGTCGAGCTGACACAGCTGAGGTCGAAAATCGCTTTGCGGTCTAAAGCCGAAGCCCCCTGACGTTCATTTTGATTGAATTGCAACTCTTGAATTTGGTGTTTTTCCGGCAGCAGGGTATTTAAAAAGCTGATCAAGTGCTCTTTACTGGCCTCTTCGCCAAACGCTTTTTTGAAACCGAAGTCGGTAAACAGGTTGATATATTTTTCTTTCACGGCACGGTTTGAGCTTAATACGGGATATTATGGCGGAGTTTAGCATATCTATTGCTCGGTTTTTTCAAGCTTTAGATGAACTCGACATCGTCCTCTGATTTTCGCTGAGCGTATCTACCCGGTTCTATGAGAAAGGCGCTTAAAACCAGGGTAAACATATTAAAAAACGTTGGAAACATAAAGCTCAGGAGTGAGCATGATATAAGTTAGGCAACCGACGCTACTATTTTCGCTGCTACCCGCACTCCCGCTTGGAAAATAGCAGATATATGCGTCCTAAACGTTTCGATTATGGCTAAAGCAAATCGAAACGTTTGGGGCGGGTTGAATAAGCCGCCCCGCAGGCGTTACTAAAATCTTACCTGCGACCAAACAAAGCGATGGGTTTCCGCTTCGCTGCTACCCATCCATGGCCCCACTGCCATTAAGTTAAGGATTTTTCCGTTCACCCTTCGACAGGCTCAGGGCGAACGGAAAAATCCTTAACTTAGTGGCAGTGACCTAGCAGGACCCTTAGCAGGTCGGGGTTTGCAACCCCGTCCTAAACGTTTTGACTTTGGCCGAAGTCAGCCGAAATGTTTAGGGCAAACCGAAACGTTGGGGACGGGTTAGATAATCCGTCCCGCAGAAATGGCTACGACTGGATCTCGCTCGGACACTTGGCTTCGGCAAGCTGAAGCATCTTGCTAATCAGGACTGATTTTTAGGTTGATTGGTTTGGTCGGTCATAGATTTTTTATTTTGCGCAACATATTAATTATTCCTTCTGGCATTAAGCAGGCTAGCCAGTAGAGCAGGGCGCGTTTACTGGGCTTTTCTTTGAGACTGGACGAAAATGCTTGCCGGGCGGTGATCAAATCGTACTCGCTAAAATGCCAATAGCCTAAGTCGGCATAGGCATCGGCTACGAGCCGGTCGGGGTCGATATTCTGTAATGACAGGTCTTTTGCCGCGTAATTTCGAATCGAGGTCATGACTCTCGCCAGA
The DNA here is from genome assembly GCF_005931095.1 of Methylotuvimicrobium buryatense. Classification (GTDB taxonomy): domain Bacteria; phylum Pseudomonadota; class Gammaproteobacteria; order Methylococcales; family Methylomonadaceae; genus Methylotuvimicrobium; species Methylotuvimicrobium buryatense. Next base: position 1,519,554 of record NZ_CP035467.1, read on the forward strand.
TCGTTGAGTAGCGGCGCGGTTAGTTGCGTGGCGTTGTTGCCGTGTTGTCGGCGCAGCATCAGAATGTCGGGCATACAGGCGATCGGATGTTTCGCGGCTATTTTTGCCCAACATTCCAAATCTTCGCCGAAACGTATGTTTGGATTGAAACAGCCGGCTTCAATCAACGCCGATTTTTTGACCAGTACGGTGCCGGTCGGGATGAAGTTTTTGGTGACGAGTTCGGCCAGGGCGTTCGGAATAGGGCGGTTTTCGAGTGCCTGAAATTTGCTCAACAAATTGTGTTTGTTTAATACCGATTCGGTGATGATCCGGTTGCTGTTGTCGATTTCGGCCATGTCGCCGGCGATCAAGACTAACTCGGGAGAGTTTTGTAGGACATTTAATTGTCGTTCGATCTTTTGCGGCGTCCATTGGTCGTCGGCATCGAGAAAGGCTATCCAATCGTTTTTTGCGGCATCGATGCCTGTGTTTCGAGCGGTCGAAGGGCCTTGATTTGGCTGATTGATGTAAACGATCGGGCCAGATAAGGAGGCTACGGTTTGTTCTGTATTATCGGTCGAACCGTCGTCGACGATGACGATTTCATCAACCGGCTGAGATTGGTTCAGGATGCTCCGGACGGCGTCTGCAATGAATGCGGCGCTGTTATAGGCGGGAATGACGACGCTGATTTTCATGAGTTAACGGATTTTTTTGGGGTGTATTGGCAAATTAGCCAGCCGGGCACTATTAAACCGCTTATTTTACCGATCATGGCAAGTTTAGGGTGTCGATAATAAAGCCGGTACAAAAACGGGCCGAGTTTGGCGGGGCCTTCGATTCGTTCGATCGGTGGCAGGGTTTTTTGATTGAAGCGATTGACGACGGGGCTGTTTGGCGCAAGAAGAACTTCGGCCAATTCGGCCGAGGATAAAAAGCGCGTTCCGCGTAAGTTTTGCGTCAGTTTGTTCAACAGAATCTTCAGTCCTGCGAGCGAAAACTTGAATTCGTTTTCAGTGCGCGTGAAGTTGTAGCGGTGGGTCGAAATCGTAACGGGTAAAGCTTGTCGGTAGGCTTGTAGCGCTTCTTGATAGGCGCTGTCCGGCGTGTTTTTACCGTCGACCGGTTCGAACATGACGTTTCTGACTAAATAAACTTGCCCGAAGGCATTGATATCGCCGGTTCTGATCAATTGCTTGTCTTGAATATAGCGTCCGTCGTGCGCTCTTTCGGGGCAGCGGTAGCCGGCCGTTTGAATCGCTTGTATCGAATGGCGGCTCCATTCGGCTTCGATGTCGTCGTCCCAGAGATAACAAGGGGCGACGGTCGTTAAAGTGGGATAACCGAACAAGCGTTGAAAGGTTTCGGTGGCCGTTTCGATGATTTTACGCGCTTTTTCCGTGCCGACCGGTTGTGTCGGTAAGTTGCTGCCATCGACATAATGCCCTTGCAAAGGCGAGTCGAGAGTTTCCCAGTCCCACCAGTGAGAATCGGCTTGTGCATTTGCCGTGCGCGGGTCGTTATTTCGGCAGAGTTTAACGAAGGCATCGCCGTTCAGATGTTCCAATCCGTGCAATTGCGGGACGAATACGTCGTTCTCGATGCCTTTTTGCATCGTTCGATAAATGCCGGGGAAATCGCGGTCGAGTATTTTTCTCGGGTATTCGCCGCCGGATGCTTTTTCTAGCGCAGCGGTATCGGGTACCGCCAGCACGACATCTGCGGTCAGCACGGCGCTACGTCCGGCGCTGTCTTTTTGTTCGGATAAGGCATTTAACAGGGCCTCAAGGCGGTCTGCATGAAAATCGCCGCCCGGTCCCCAGTCGTCGCTTTCGATTAATATCGGCGTATCGGCGAAATAAGGTTCTTGCCAGGTTTTTAAGAATAGATCGCGCTTCCAAACAAAAAGGATTGTGGCGAGGAAGGTCCATATTGTCAGTAGTGCGGTGATAATGATTAGCATGGTTTGATTGAAGTTTTACTGGAAAAGGGTTTGGTGTTCTTTCACTCTATGGGAATGGGTTCTTGGCAAAACGTGGCTTGCAACCATAAGCGCCAACTAAAAGAAATGACGCGTCATTCCGCCAGGGATTGGCGGAATCTAGTGCCATGGATGGCAATGCCTAATTTCACCACCGCCTCCTTGGCAGGACGGGGCTTACAGCCCCGTCCTAAATGTTTCGACCATGGCTAAAGCCGCCGAGGCGTTTGGTGCAAATCGAAACGTTGGGAACGGGTTAAATAGCCTGTCCCGCAGAGGTATTTGTTTCTTATTCATTTGTATCGCGAAGCTAGAGCTTCACGTATCGGTTAGAGCTCACTGCCATTAAGTTAAGCCGTCACAGAGATAAGTAATGCTTGCATTCAGGCTCTAATGTGCATCAAAAGCTTGCCATCCATGGCACTGGATTCCGCCAGTCCATGGCGGAATGACGGGTTTCCCTTAACTTAATGGCAGTGCAAGCTAGAGCTTGGGAAACAGCAGACACCCCTGGCTTCGAGATCGCGATCAGGGGATCGCTCCCACAGGACGTCCGCCGCTCTCTGTGGGAGCGACGCCTTCGTCGCGACTATCGAAGCCAGTAACGCTCAAACACCAATAGCCTTTCCGGACAACACAACAATTTAGCGCTCGGTCGCTACTTTTTGCACAATTAGATATATTTATACTTAATGTATAAAGACGAGAGCTAGAGCTTGGGAAACAGCAGACACCCCTGGCTTCGAAATCGCGATCAGGGGATCGCTCCCACAAAGGATTACAGCGATGTGGGAGCGACGCCTTCGTCGCGATTATTGAAGCCACTGACTGTCAATATCCGCAGATTTATCAAACAGCACCGTTCCCAGATAATCGATAACCTCTGTCTAGCAAGTTTACCGAGAGTTCATTTTAGAAAACGAAAAACAACTCGGGCGATTATTCAAAACATTCCGCTTCATTTAGCGCTTTTCCTTGTCGGTCCTTATCGGAAAGAACCGGGTTGATATTAGCCGGCCATTGTATGCCGATGGTCGGATCGTTCCAAGCGATGCAGCGTTCGAGTTCCGGTGCGTAGTAGTCGGTGGTTTTGTATAGAAAATCGGCCGTTTCGCTGAGTACGACAAAACCGTGTGCAAAGCCTGGGGGAATCCACATTTGCCGGTGGTTCTCTTCGCTAAGTTCGGCACCGACCCATTGACCGAAAGTCGAGGAACCTTTTCGGACATCGACTGCTACGTCGAATACGGCGCCGCTTACGACTCGAACGAGTTTGCCTTGTGCTTTTGGCGCGAGTTGATAGTGCAGGCCGCGCAGGACGCCTTTGGAGCTGCGGCTGTGATTGTCTTGAACGAATTGTAGATTGCGCCCGGTGGCTTGCCGGAAGGACTCCTGATTATAACTTTCCAGAAAGAAGCCGCGGGCGTCTCCGAACACTTTCGGTTCGAGAAGGATGACGTCGGGGATTGCGAGCGGTGTGACTTTCATCAAAAAACCTTTTCGTTGTTAAGAATCCGTAATAAATATTGCCCATAGCCGTTTTTTGAGAGAGGTTGGGCCAATCGTTCGAGTTGGGTATTGTCGATCCATTTTTGCCGGTAGGCAATTTCTTCAGGACAGGCGACTTTTAATCCTTGGCGGTGTTCTATGGTGGCAATAAACTGGCCGGCATCGAGCAGCGAATCGTGAGTGCCGGTGTCTAACCAAGCGTAGCCGCGTCCCATGATTTCGACATTGAGTTTATTTTCGTTTAAATAGAGCCGATTTAAATCGGTTATTTCCAGTTCGCCGCGAGGAGACGGTTTGAGATTTTTGGCGAGTTCGACGACATCGTTATCGTAAAAATAAAGGCCGGTCACGGCATAGTTGGATTTGGGTTGTTGGGGTTTTTCTTCCAGCGATAACGCTTTGCCGTTATTGTCGAATTCTGCGACGCCATAGCGCTCGGGGTCTTGCACATGGTATGCGAAAACAGTGGCGCCTTCGGTGCGCTTCATTGCATTACCGAGCAATTGGTGGAGGTCATGACCGTAAAAAATGTTGTCGCCTAGTACCAATGCCGCTAAGTCGTTGCCGATAAAAGACTGGCCGATGATGAAGGCCTGGGCGAGTCCGTCGGGCGAGTCTTGTACGGCATATTGCAGGTTTAATCCCCATTGTTCGCCGGTGCCGAGCAGTTGTTCGAAACGCGGAGTATCTTGAGGTGTGGATATGATCAAGATGTCGCGTATTCCGGCCAGCATCAACGTGCTGAGAGGATAATAGATCATCGGTTTATCGAAAACCGGCAGTAATTGTTTGCTAATCGCAAGTGTTGCCGGGTGCAGTCGGGTGCCTGAACCGCCTGCCAATATGATCCCTTTTCGAGTTGGAGGCGGTTTTTGAGTGGTAAGTGAGCTTGCGGTCATGGTGTACTCCAGTTTTTGTCTGTAACGTTTTAATCCCGATTACATAATTCTCTGATTACCCGGTCAACATATAACCGCCAATCGGGAAAATGTAACGCCAAGGAATTGGCGAGTGCGTCGGTCTTCAAACGCGAGTTTTTCGGACGCTGGGCAGGAAGCGGATAGGCTTCGGTTGGAATCGGCTGTATGTTTTCAGGTTTAAGCTTAAGTTGCATTCCGTTTTCGTGGGCTCGTTGCACGGCATAACAGGCCAATTCGTGCCAGGTCGTTTCGCCGCCGGCCGTCAAGTGGTATATGCCTCCGGCTAGTTGATTGCGGCGAAAGCCGATAATGGCGTGGGCGGTAACATCGGCTATGAGTTCGACGCAAGTGGGTGCGCCGAATTGATCGGCTACGATATTCATATTATCGCGTTCTTGGGCGAGCCTCAGGATGGTTTTAATAAAATTATTGCCCTGTGCGGAAAATACCCAACTGGTTCGGAAAATCAGTGTATTGCATCGGCTATCTAAAATGGCTTTTTCGCCCGCGCGTTTCGATTTTCCGTAAACGCTTTGCGGGTTGGTTGCATCGGTTTCGAGATAGGCTTCTTTTTTTTCGCCGTCGAATACATAATCGGTCGAGTAGTGCACGAGTAAGGTGTCGTTGGTTTTCGCGTATTGTGCCAAGAGATCGACCGCCTCGGCATTGATTGCGTATGCGGCTTTCTCGTCTGTTTCGGCTTTGTCAACGGCGGTGTAAGCGGCGGCATTGACGATAATGTCAGGTTTGCGTTCTCTAAGTAAACCGAGTAACGCTTCAGGGTTTTGCAGATCCGCTTCGTCGCGGCCGAATGCGCTAACTTGGCCAAGAGGGAGGAGTGTTCGTTGAAGTTCCCGTCCGACTTGTCCGTTTTTACCTAATAATAGTAAGTTCATGAGAGTTTTGTTTGAAATTGTGGTGCAAGTGACTCGTTGCTAAAAAAGATAGTGTATATTGACGCAATTTTCGGGCTAAACTTAATAAAATATTCCAAACTTATCGATGGCCGTGTCGAGTTTGAAGGCTACTCACTTAACGCGGGATAGTTTAAGGTTAATCCTTAGGAATACGCACAAAATAACTTATACAAGTAGTAGGCTTTGTGGCGGTTTGGTGACTCGCTTGACAGGACGCCGTGAATACATCCGTGTAGGCTTGACGGCGGCTATCCCTGCCGCCGACACCTGTCAATCGAGCCACCAAATCCCCTTCCAACCGTTGTCTAAGTTATTTCATGCTCGTTCCTTAGTGCTTTTGTCCCTCTTTAAGTGGGAAGCCACTTTGAATAACAACAAAAAATGAAAATACTGCACATACTTGATCATTCGATTCCACTGCATAGCGGTTACACTTTTAGAACCCGTGCTGTTTTAGAACAACAAAAAAAACTCGGTTGGCAAACGTTTCATCTGACTTCGGCCAAACATAAAATCGCCGAGCAAGCGGTTGAAGAAGTCGACGGGCTGCTTTTTTACCGGTCGCCGATGCCGCGATTTTTTTGGGCCGATTGGCCGATTGTGAATCAATGGGCGATTGTAAAATCGCTCGGTAAACGCTTGGATGAAATCATTCCTGAAATTAAACCCGATGTTTTGCACGCGCATTCCCCCGCGTTGAACGGATTGGCCGCTCTGAAAGCGGCACGAAAACACAATATTCCATTGGTCTACGAATGCCGCGCGTTTTGGGAAGACGCGGCTGTCGATCACGGATCGACGACCGAAGGCAGTTTGCGTTATCGCGTGACTCATTTTCTGGAAACCCATGTATTTAAAAATGCCGATGCCGTGACGACGATCTGCGAGGGCCTGCGAAACGACATTATCGGCCGGGGCGTTGCCGATAGCAAAATTACCGTGATTCCGAATGCGGTCGATATCGATAAATTCATCTACGGGGTTGAGCCGGACCTGCCATTGCGCGAACAACTGGGATTGGTGGATAAGGTGGTATTGGGATTCATCGGTTCGTTCTATGCCTATGAAGGCATTCCTTTATTGCTCGATGCCTTGCCCGCGATTCTGAAGGAAATTCCGGATGTTCGTTTATTGTTGGTCGGCGGCGGTCCTCAGGATGCCGCGATTAAGCAAAAGGCCCGCGATTTGGGTTTGCAGGACAAGGTCGTTTTTACCGGGCGAGTGCCGCACGATCAAGTGCAAGGCTATTACAATCAGGTCGATATTTTCGTTTATCCGCGCCTGTCGATGCGTTTGACTGATTTAGTTACGCCGCTCAAACCGTTGGAGGCGATGGCGCAAGGGCGATTGGTCGTAGCGTCCGATGTCGGCGGGCATAAAGAATTGATCGACGATGAAAAGACCGGTTATTTATTTGCAGCGGGAAATGCCGAAAGTCTCGCGCAAACGGTTCTACGCTTGTTGAGCAATCGTTCCCAGTGGGATGCGATTCGCGCGAACGGGCGCCGTTTCGTCGAGGAAAAACGGAATTGGGCCTATAGCGTAAGTCGTTATCAAAATGTCTATCAGCGTTTGCTTCAAAAATGATTGTCCATGACCGATAAAACTCCTCGCATTGTCGTTTTTTGTTCTTTGTTTCCCAGTTCCGCGCAACCGAATTCCGGTGTATTCATTCGTGAACGCATGTTTCGGGTCGGTCAGCAATTGCCGATTGTCGTCGTGTCGCCGGTTGCCTGGTTTCCGTTGCAAGGCCTGATCCGTTTTGTGAAGCCGGGTTTTCGGCCTCAGCCGCCGAAATTTGAATTACAACAGGGTGTTGAGGTTTATTATCCTCGTTTTTTGTCGATTCCGGGGCTATTAAAGCAGTGGGACGGTTTTATGATGGCTTTGGGTTCATTGCCGATCATGGTCCGATTGAAGCGGAAACACCGATTTAATTTGATCGATGCGCATTTCGCCTATCCGGACGGTTATGCCGCGACATGGCTCGGTAAATGGTTCAAGGTACCGGTGACGATTACATTAAGAGGGACCGAAGTCAGTTTGTCGAAGTTTCCGGCACGCAAACTTCGGATTGTTTCGGCCTTGCAGTGGGCCACGAAAATATTTTCGGTGGCCGATTCGCTCAAGCGTCACGTCGTTGCGTTGGGCATCGATTCGAACAAAATACAAGTCGTCGGTAACGGCGTCGATGCCGATAAGTTTCAACCGGTTGATCGCGCCGAAGCCAGGCGAGATTTGAATTTGCCTGAGGATGCGCCAGTATTGATATCGGTGGGCGGTTTGGTCGATCGCAAAGGCTATCATCGGGTTATCGAAGTATTGCCGTTATTGCTCAAAGAATTTCCCGACTTGATGTATTTGATCGTCGGCGGGGCTTGCGCCGAGGGTAATAATCGAAAGCAATTGGAACAACAAGTCGCCGATTTGAATTTGCAAAACCATGTCCGCTTTTTAGGGCCGTTGCCTTCCGAGCAATTGAAATCGCCGTTATCGGCATCGGATGTATTTGTATTGTCGACGGCCAATGAAGGGTGGGCCAATGTTTTTTTGGAGGCGATGGCTTGCGGTTTGCCGGTGATAACCACCGATGTCGGCGGCAATAGCGAAGTCGTCAATGATGCGTCACTAGGTACGATCGTGCCCTTCGGCGATGCTTCGGCATTACGGCTTGCTTTATCGGATGCGTTTAATAAACGGTGGGATAGACAGGCGATCAGGCATTATGCCGAGCAGAACGCGTGGCATCACCGTGTCGATACTTTGGTTGCCGAATTTAAGCAGATTATAGAAAAAACAGAAATCGATTAAAGGGTGAAAAATGGGATTTATTGCTGGCTGGTTTGGTACCGGTATCGATCGAAATCAAGCGTCTGAGCTTGCCGAATCGCTGAAAGGTTGCGCGCCCGAGTCGACTAAAAAAACGATCGGCATACGGATAACCGATTCGTTTGTTTTAGTCTCCGATGATAAACGGTCGCTTGAACAGGGGGGTTGTCGGCTTGCGCTCACCGGTCACGGTTTCGGTCCGCTAGAAGCGATTGTCGAAAACTATAAAGCTAAGGGCGCCGATTTTATCAAGGATATGCAAGGCGCATTTACCTTGATGTTTTTCGATGAATCCGAGAAACGCTTGTTGTTGGCGACAGACCGCCTAGGGCAAAACAATCTCTATTATGCGCAAACGCCGAACGGAATCGTGTTCGGTTCGACGGCCGATAGTGTCGTTGCGCATCCCGAAGTCAGTTCGGAGATTTCCCGCCAATCGATTTACGATTATGTCTATTTTCATCATTGCCCGAGCCCGCATACGATTTATCGGCAAGTCCAAAAATTGGAGGGCGGGCAATTATTGACTTATCAAGATGGAAAAATCGCTCTGCAGTATTACTGGATGCCGGTTTTTTCCGAACAAGGGGCTTATTCACTCGAGAAATCCGGACAAGAGTTACGGAATGAAATCATCGAAGCTGTCCGGCAGTCGGCTGCCGATTCGAATGTGACCGGCGCGTTTTTGAGCGGCGGCCTGGACAGTTCGAGCGTTGCCGGTGCATTGTCTAAAGTGTATCCGGAGCAAGCCAAAACTTTTACGATGGGTTTTCCGGTTGAAGGCTACGATGAGATCGAGTATGCGCGTATTGCGGTCGATTGTTTCAAAACCCGGCCGCATGAATATTATGTGACGCCGGAGGATACCGTGGCAGCCGTGCCGAAAATTGCCGCGTTTTACGACGAACCGTTCGGTAATTCGTCTGCGTTGGCGGCTTATTATTGCGCCAAATTGGCTAAAGAGAACGGCATTCAGGTAATGCTGGCCGGCGACGGCGGCGATGAGTTGTTCGCGGGCAATGAGCGTTATGCGAAACAATTGTTGTTCGACCGTTATTATCGTATTCCGGGCTTTGCCAGAACGTTTCTGAGAACCGGTCTGTACAATGCGCCCGATGCGCTGCTGAAAAATAAAATTCTTTTTAAAGCCAAGCGCTATGTCGAGCAAGCCGAAGTGCCGTTACCGGACCGCTTGCAAGACTATAACTTCCTGAACCGACATCCGGCTCAGGAGATTTTTACCGGCGATTTTCTGGCAGGCATCGATATCGACCGGCCGATTCAGAGTCTGCGGGATTGTTATCACCGTCCTGAAAATGCATCGGCTTTAAACCGTATGTTGTACATGGACTGGAAAACGACCTTGCATGACAATGATCTGGTCAAGGTCAACCGAATGTGCGAGATGGTCGGTGTCGAGGTGCGTTATCCGTTGCTGACCAACGCGATTGTCGATTTGTCTTGTCGGGTACCGTCTTCGGAAAAGTTGAAAGGTCAGCAATTGCGTTGGTTTTATAAGCAAGCGATGCGCGGTTTTTTGCCCGAAGCCATTATCAACAAATCCAAGCATGGTTTCGGTTTGCCGTTCGGGATTTGGTTGCAGGATCATCAACCGTTGAAAGAACTCGCTTACGATAGTATCGGCGCCTTGAAAAAGCGCGATTATTTTCGCACCGATTTTCTTGATCATGCCGTTAAGATGCACCAAAGCATACATGCGGCCTATTACGGCGAATTGATTTGGATCTTGATGATGCTGGAGCTTTGGTTTCAGGCGAAAAATCATCACTAAGCCGTAATTCGCGGTTTCCCAAGCTCCAGATTTTTGCTGTTTCCCAAGCTCCAGCTTGGGAAACCGGTTCCGGAAGCTCTAGCTTCCCGTCCTAATTAAGGTGCAAAAACATGCCAAGAAGCAGTTATCGAGTGTTAACCAACCCTTGCCCGCATTTCCTGACAGCAACAATAAACCACTGGCTGCCATTGTTCACAAATCCAAAGTTAGTCGATATCGTGCTTGACTCCTGGCGTTATCTCCAGCGCAATGACAATTTTCAACTTTACGGTTATGTCATCCTTGAAAATCACTTACATCTGATTGCCGCTTCCGAAAATTTAAGCCGTGATATCCAACGATTTAAGTCATACACGGCAAAACAACTCATTGCCCATCTTGAACAGCATCGTTCAAATAGGTTATTGGAATTACTGGCATTATTTAAACGGGTACACAAGCATGATAGTGACTATCAGGTTTGGGAAGAAGGCAGCCATCCGCAAATAATAGAGTCAGAGAAGGTTATGCGTCAAAAGCTGGAATATATTCATCAAAACCCCGTTAAACGCGGCTATGTAGATAAGCCGGAACATTGGCGTTATTCCAGTGCGCGAAACTATTTAGGGCAAGAAGGGATGATCGAAGTGATTCGGCAATGGTGAGGGTCTCGGGAAGCTGGAGCTTCCGGGTTGGGTTTCCCAAGCTGGAGCTTGGGAAACAGCTGAACTTATCGACCCAGGATTTTTCCATTCACCCTTCGACAGGCTCAGGGCGAACGGAAAAATCCTTAACTTAATGGCAGTGAAGCTGGAGTTTGGGAAACAGCTTGTTGATGATGTTGGCGCTTTGGTTTCAGGCGAAAAATCATCACTAAGCCGTGACGACTCGGTTTCTGCCGGTTTGTTTGGCCCGGTACATGGCTTGATCGGCCCGATCGATAAATTTATCTAGCGTGTCGTCGCCGCGTAATGTGCTGGTGCCGAGGCTTGCGGTCATGCGTATTGTTTCCAGTCCGTAAGCGAAGATATGATTTTCGATGTTTTGCCGAATTCTTTCCGCCAACAATTCGGCGCCGTCTAAATCGGTCTCGCTGAGAAGAACGACGAATTCCTCGCCGCCATAACGAAACACGATGTCGCTGCTTCTAATGCTTTCATTGATCCATTTGGCGACAGATGTTAATGCAAGGTCGCCGCATTGATGTCCATAATTATCGTTGATACTTTTGAAATGGTCGATATCGATAAATACTACCGATAGATGGTTGCCGTTTCTATGTGCAAGGCGCATTTCGCGGCGAACGATGTCATTGAAGGCGGAACGGTTTCGTGTTTGCGTTAGCACATCGGTAAATGCCAGATTCATTGCTTGCTGAAATAAGGTCGCGTTTCTGAGCGGATAAATCAAGCAACAAAGCAACGTTTCAATCATTGTTAATTCTTGTTCGGAAAACTTCTGACGACGCATCAATTTTAGTTCGCCGAGTTGCTGTTCTTCGACTTTCATTGCATAAGAGCATGAGCTTCGAGTGACTATGCCGTTTTTGATTTCGAGATCGAATTCTTCGTTGCTGTAAACAAAGCCGCTATGTGGTATCAGATTTTGGATTTTATTACTGAAGATATGAACCAATTCATCGAACTCCAGTGTGGTTTGCAAGGCGCTGCTAATGTCATAATGAGTCAAATTATCCGCTTTGAAGGCTTCGAATGTGTTATTAGTGACAACGGCAAGATTGGCGGCTTTTTTTTGCATGGCTAAATCCTCGATAAAGATTTGTTTGTAGGATTACAGCTATGATCGTGCCAAAACATAAAAAATCTTTTTATATCAATGTTATGAATTAATTGCGTCAATAACATGACGGGATCGATGGCAAAATCTTGCCGCCCCTATCTGCAGGCCGGTTTAAGAATCGGAAATCGAATAATGCGGTAAGTCTAGCGCGGGGCGGGTTATTCAACCCGCCCCAAACGTTCCGACTTGCTTTGGCCACGGTCGAAACTTTTATGCTGTTACCCAAGCTCCAGCTTGGGTAACCTGTTCAGGAAGCTCTAGCTTCCCGACGATCAGGCAGATTGAACGAGCAAGTCGGGTTTGGTTGCGGTTGTTTCGGTCTCTGGAAGCTGGAGCTTCCGGGGTGTGTTTCCCAAGCTGGAGCTTGGGAAAGAGCGGGATGCGGGTTGGCCGTTTTTAGCTTGATGCGTATGGTTATTCAACCCGCCCTGCCATGAACCTGGCTTAAGTCGCTATATAATTTAGGAGTAAACGACATGAAAAACGACCCGAATAAAGAACGCCAAACCAACGAGCAAGACAAAGAAAGGCCTTTAGAGCCGGATTCCACGCAATCGAATTCTACTCCCGAAATAGGAGGCGCTCCTGGCCCTGAACCGACCCGATACGGCGATTGGGAAAAGAAAGGCCGGTGTATCGACTTTTAACCTGGAAAATTCCCTATGCTAAGGGTAGTATGTGGCTTTCAATAACAGCAGGCGGCGGTTATGAACAGTACTAACAGACCTTTATCCCCTCATCTACAAGTCTACCGATTGCCCTTGACGGGCCTCATTTCCATTACCCATCGCATGACCGGCGTCATGCTTTCTTTAGGCTTGATCCTATTTTTATGCATGCTTTATGCGATTGCCGGCGGCGCCGAAGCCTTCGCGGCAATGCAGGCGATGACCGATTCGATTTTGCTGCAAATCGTACTTTGGGGCTTTATGTATGCGCTGTTTTTTCATTTATGTCACGGCGTTCGTCATCTGATTTGGGATGCCGGTTGCAGTTTCGACAACGAAACATTGAACCGGTATGCGCTAATCGAGCTTTTCGTTTCGCTGGTTTTGACAGCAGCCACCTTTGCATTTTTCATTCTTTAGGAGTCAAGTATGGACTATCGATCTCCGATTTCGAAAGCGCGCGGTTTGGGCTCGGCTAAATCCGGTACCGAACATTGGTGGATGCAGCGCGTTACCGCCGCGGCTTTAATCCCCTTGTCGTTTTGGTTGGTTATGTTACTCAAACTCGCTACCACCGCGACCTATCAAGAAACGATAACCTGGTTGGCGTCGCCGTTTAATGCGGTTGTTATCGCGCTATGGATTTTGGCGGTATGTTTCCATGCGGCATTGGGCGTGCAAGTGGTCATCGAGGATTATGTTTCCGCCGAAGGCGCTAAAATCATTGCGGTCTGGACGTGCCATTTACTGTTTACGGCAATCGCTGTCGCGGCATTGTTCGCTGTTTTACAAATATCTCTAGCAGGCTAAACATGACGGGAAGTTATAAGATTATCGAACACAGTTACGACGTGGTGGTGGTCGGCGCAGGAGGTGCGGGGCTGCGTGCGACTTTCGGGATGGTTGAAAAAGGCTTGAAGACCGCTTGTATTTCGAAAGTCTTTCCAACCCGCAGTCATACCGTGGCTGCTCAAGGCGGCATCAGCGCCGCGCTCGGCAACATGGGCGAGGACGACTGGCGTTTTCACATGTACGACACGGTCAAAGGTTCGGACTGGCTGGGCGATCAGGATGCGATCGAATATATGTGCCGCGAAGCGATTCCAGCCGTGATCGAGTTGGAGCATTACGGCGTGCCGTTTTCCAGAACGCCGGAAGGCAAGATTTATCAACGCGCGTTCGGTGGCATGACCACGCATTTCGGAAAAGGGCAGGCGCAACGCACATGCGCGGCGGCCGATCTGACCGGTCATGCGATTTTGCATACCTTGTATCAGCAGTCTTTGAAGCATAACGCCGAATTTTTCGTCGAATATATCGCGCTCGATTTGATCATGGAAGGCGAAGAATGCAGGGGCGTGCTGGCTTGGTGTTTGGATGACGGTTCCTTGCACCTTTTCAAGGGTCACATGACCGTACTGGCGACAGGCGGTTACGGGCGCAGTTATTTTTCTTGCACGTCGGCGCATACCGTGACCGGCGACGGAAATGCGATGGTGCTGCGGGCCGGTTTGGCATTGCAGGATATGGAGTTCGTGCAGTTTCATCCGACCGGTATTTACGGTTCGGGCTGTTTGATTACCGAAGGCGTGCGCGGGGAGGGCGGTTATTTGACCAACTCCGAAGGCGAACGCTTCATGGAAAGGTACGCGCCGTCGGCGAAAGATCTGGCATCCCGCGACGTCGTGAGCCGAGCGATGACGGTCGAAATCAATGAAGGCCGCGGTGTCGGTCCGCTCAAGGACCATGTGTATTTACACATCGAACATTTGGATCCGGCGATCATTCACGAACGTCTGCCGGGAATCGCCGAGACGTCACGGATATTCGCCGGCGTCGATGTCACCAAGGAGCCGATTCCGGTACTGCCGACCGTGCATTACAACATGGGCGGCATTCCGACCAATTACAAAGCCGAAGTCGTCACGCTGAAAGACGGCGATCCCGACAAAGTGATACCGGGCTTGATGGCGATCGGCGAAGCGGCTTGCGTGTCGGTGCATGGCGCCAATCGCTTGGGGTCTAATTCGCTGCTCGATTTGGTCGTCTTCGGACGTTCGGCGGCGATTCGCTGCGCTGAATTGATCAAGCCCGGCACGGCTCATAAACCGCTCGCGAATGATGCATGCGACAAGGCCTTGGAGCGGTTCGACAAATTGCGCAATGCCAACGGCAGCCGAACGACATCCGAGATCCGTCTCGACATGCAGCGCGTCATGCAAAGCAAGGCGGCCGTGTTTCGGACCGGGTCGACATTGGCGGAAGGGCTCTCGCAGCTCAAAGCCATTCGAGAAACCTTTGCCGATGTGAGCGTGGCCGACAAGTCGATGATTTGGAATACCGATCTGGTCGAAACCTTGGAATTGGATAATTTGATGAGTCAGGCTGTTGTGACGATGGCGGCGGCCGGGAATCGAACCGAAAGCCGGGGAGGGCACGCCCGTGAGGATTTCAGTCAGCGCGACGATGCGAATTGGCTGAAACATAGTTTGCTTTGGTTAAACGATAATGAAGTCAAAATCGACTATCGGCCGGTGCATTTATACACCTTGACCGATGAAGTCGAAGCCATTCCGCCGAAAGAGAGGGTTTACTGATGGTTGAGTTTACACTGCCGAAAAATTCCAAGTTGACCCGGGGCAAATTTTTTAAGGCTCCCGACGGCGCAACGAATGTCAGGCGATTCGAGGTGTATCGCTGGGACCCCGATTCGGGTGAAAATCCGCGCATCGATGCTTATGAAGTCGATGTCGGCAGTTGCGGCCCGATGGTACTCGATGCCATTATCAAGATTAAAAACGAGATCGACAGCACCTTGACGTTCCGGCGCTCGTGCCGCGAAGGGGTTTGCGGGTCTTGTGCGATGAATGTCAACGGTAAAAATACCTTGGTATGTACCAAGGCGATCGACGAATACAAGGGCACGATCAAGATTTTTCCGTTACCGCATATGGCGGTCGTCAAAGACTTGGTTCCCGATATGACGCATTTCTATGCGCAATACGCCTCGATCAAACCGTGGATGGCAACGCAAACACCGCCGCCGGCCGATTCCGAACGGCTACAGAGCCGGGAGGATAGGGCAAAACTGGACGGGCTATACGAATGCGTGCTGTGTGCTTGCTGTTCGACCAGTTGTCCGAGTTATTGGTGGAACAGCGAGCGCTATTTGGGTCCGGCCATTTTGTTGCAGGCTTATCGATGGCTAGTCGACAGCCGCGATGAAGGTACCGGCGAACGTCTCGACGAATTGGAAGACCCGTTCAAGCTGTACCGTTGTCATACGATCATGAACTGTACCGACACTTGTCCTAAAGGCTTGAATCCGGCCAAGGCGATAGCGGAAACTAAAAAACTGCTGGTGCAACGAAAGCTGGGGTAATGAGCGAATTGGCCAAACTTCGTTGGAGATGCCGACGCGGCACGCTGGAACTGGATATCATGTTGATCAATTATCTCGAGTATGGTTATTTGGCCGCCGAGGACGACGAAAAAAAAACGTTTCTAGCCTTGCTGAACTTGGAAGATTCGTTGCTTTTGCCGTTATTGATGGGCGATTGCGAACCCGCGCCAGGCATGCAAGCGGAGCTAGTCGCAAAAATTCGGGGCTTGATGCAAGGCAGTCGTTGAGCTGTTTTCGGTTGTTTTTTTTACGCTCTGGAGGCTCTGCCTTAATTTAAATAAATATTAGGCTCTTATGTGCCTAAAAGCTTGCCATCCATGGCACTGGATTCCGCCAATCCCTGGCGGAATGACGAGATTCCCTTCTGCGGGACGGGTTATTTAACCCGTCCCCAACGTTTCGGTTTGCCCTAAACATTTCGGCTGACTTCGGCCAAAGTCAAAACGTTTAGGACGGGGTTGCAAACCCCGTCCTGCTAGGGATATGCTGGTTTTTGGGCTTTAGCTGAAGAAACTTGCTAATCAGGTTAAGTTAAGCCGTCACAGAATAAGTAATGTTGGCATTCAGGCTCTAATGTGCTTCAAAAGCCTGCCATCCATGGCACTGGATTCCGCCAGTCCATGTCGGAATGACGAAATGCCCTTAACTTAATGGCAGTGACGCTCCGGCGTGGGAATGCTGTCAGGGACGCTCTGATTCCCGTGCCTCAGAAGCGGCACTAAACGGCCCCATGTTAAGTCGCTCGTTTTTACACATAAATTGTAGGGTGCTCTAAGTGCAGCGTACCCTATGGAGTCATGAAACCTGTAGGATAGAAACAGATAAGGAAAGGTTTATCGATGGAATACAAAGACTATTACAAAATAATGGGCGTCGAAAAAACCGCGACTCAAGACGAGATCAAGCGCGCCTATCGTAAACTGGCGCGAAAATATCATCCCGATGTCAGCAAGGAGCCCGATGCCGAACAAAAATTCAAGGAAGTCGGCGAGGCTTATGAAGTCCTGAAAGATCCTCAAAAAAGAGCAGCCTACGACCGCATCGGCAGTCAATGGCGCGAAGGTCAGCCTTTTACGCCGCCGCCCGATTGGGATGTCGGTTTCGAATTTTCCGGCGGCGGCTTTACCGGCGGCGACACGTCGGGTTTCAGCGACTTTTTCGAATCGCTGTTCGGGCGAGGCGGGCCGTTCGGTGCAGGCAGACAAGCCTATAGCCGGTCGTTTTCGGCACAAGGACAAGACCATCGCGCTAAAATTCTGATCGATCTCGAAGATGCCTATCACGGCGCTTCTCGCCTAATTAGCTTACAAATCCCTGAGCTCGATGAAGCCGGGCGCATGATCAATAAAACGCGCACATTGAACGTCAAAATTCCCAAAGGCGTGAAGGCTGGGCAACAAATCCGTCTGACCGGTCAAGGCGGGCCCGGCATCGGACATGGTAGGCAAGGCGATTTGTATCTCGAAATTGCGTTCAGAAAGCATCGTCTTTTTCATGCCGAAGGGCTCGATATCTATTTGGAACTGCCGGTAACGCCTTGGGAGGCTGCCTTGGGCGCAACGGTTGCCGTGCCGACGCTGGGCGGCGCGGTCGAATTGAAAATACCGCCCGGTTCGCAAACCGCCCATAAGCTGCGGTTGAAAGGGCGAGGCTTACCCGGCAATCCGCCCGGCGATCAGTTTGCCGTTTTGAAAGTTGTCGTGCCTCCAGCCAAGTCTGATGCCGATAAAGCGATTTACGAACAAATGGCAAAAGCGATGCCGCTGAATCCGAGAGTCGGGATGGGAGTCTAGTATGAGCAATGAAATTATCATAAGCAGCGTAACCGTTCTGGATGATAATACCCGTTTTACGTTGCTTGAATTGTGCATGCTCGGACAAACCAGCGCCGAGTGGATAATCGAACTGGTCGAGGAGGGCGTTTTGGAGCCGGAAGGTTCTCAAATCGGCGACTGGCGTTTCGGGGCGGACGCGCTGAAAAGGCTTCAAGCCGTTCAACGGCTTCAGCGCGATCTTCGCATAAATCTACCCGGTGCTGCATTGGTGCTCGAGCTGCTTGAAGAAATCGAAATGCTACGGCAACGGTACGGAAGCTAAGTGTGACAGCTATCGTAAGCGGAATACGAGAAATTGGGCGCTTCAAAAGCCCCGGATTTCGTTTCACTTCATCCGGGCTACATCACTAGCGTAACCCGACATTTTCTCCATCGATATGTCGGATTTCGACTCCGCTTAACTCGACCTAGCCGGCTAGATGTGGAAGCTTTCATTAAGCGTTACAAAATTGCTTCAACCAACGAATCAGATCAGTTTGCCCCATCGCGCCCGATTGTCGGGCAATATCTTTTCCCGAAGCAAATACAATCAAAGTCGGGATACTTTTAATACTGTATTGCGCGGCAATGTCTTGTGCTTGATCGGTGTTTAGTTTAGCGAAACGTAAGGCCGGCTCCAGGTTTTTTGCGGCGGTTTTAAAAACCGGTGTCATGGTCTTGCAGGGCCCGCACCAAGGGGCCCAAAAATCGACGACGACCGGAATATCGTTGCGTTCGATATGTCGAGTAAAATTTTGATCGTTTAATTCGATGGGGTTTCCGGTGAATAACGGTTTTTTGCATCGGCCGCAAACAGGATGGTCTTTGATGCGCTCCGACGATAACCGATTGATCGCATTACAATCAGGGCAGGCAATATGGATTGACTTCATCGCTTTTTCTCGGGATTGTTCTTGGGAATCGACTTGCTTTTATAGAATGTCTATTATGGTCTTTTAATACGATTCAAACATCTTTTGTGAATAAAGTTAACATCGTCAGGTTGGTTCCGGTCGGATTTTTTCGTATTAATGAGCTTTCAGTCAACTAACCGAGCTTTTTATTGGCATCGTTTTGATGTCATGCTATGTTCCTATCTTCTCGAAAAACCGACTAAGTTTTTCAATATGAAAACAATTTACCCTATAATGTCCGGCCTTATATTCAATCGGCATCTGTCCAATCACTTAAAAAGGATACAAAGAAAAAAATGGCTGTTGAAGCAAATGAATTTAAAAACGCTCTGCAACTTTGGGCGAGCGGTGTGACGGTTATTACAACAAATACCGAACGCTACGGCACGCAAGGCATGACCGCAACTTCTTTTTGCAGTGTTTCGCTGGAGCCGCCGCAAATTTTGGTTTGCATCAATGAAAATGCGGATACCGGTGACGGTATTGAAGAAAGTCGGCATTTCGCGGTCAATATTCTCACTGCGGAACAAGAAGAGGTTTCTAATCAATTTGCCGGCGGCGCTAGTCAGGAAGAGCGTTTTGCGAATGTATCGTGGGAAAATGGCATTTGCGGTATGCCGATTTTAAACGATTGCCTCGCAAGTCTGGAATGCAAGGTTGTCGAAAAAGTCAAAGCGGGCACTCATTGGATTATGATTGGCGAAGTACAGGATGTCGTGTGCCGATCAGGTTCGCCGTTGCTTTATTTCCGGTCGGCTTATCGCGCTTTGTCGGAATAAGGTTAAGGCATTGAGCGCGCTACGTTATGCGGTTGGCGCGATGTAACGATTTCGGTTTTACCTAACTGATTGCTTGGCATACAATTCGTGTGCAGTGTGCAAAGCTGGTTCGATCATTCATCGCGAATTGATGTTCCGGTTATACTTCGCGCGGCCATGGTTACGGATTTTATGGCAATGCTATTTTGTTCGGTAGCAAGGCGCGAAAACAGGCGCATAGCAAGCTATGTAACTGTTTTCGTAACGCAGCTATCGGACAAAAGAGCGAGTCAGAAAGCCGAAAATGTGGCCGCGCGAAGTATATGTCGACTTATGTCGTTTAATAAGTTTAATAATAATTAGGAGGATAGTATGTTTAAAATTCGTTCGCTGGTGACAGCTCTGGTTTTAGCCGGTTCGGTATCGGGTGCTTATGCTTGGGAAGCATTGCCCACGAAGGCGCCGGAGCCTGCCGATAATCCAACGACTGCTGAAAAAGTGGCACTAGGTCAAATGCTTTATCATGACCCTCGCTTGTCTTCAACGGGTACTGTGTCTTGTGCTTCTTGTCACAACACGATGCTCGGCGGCGAGGACAATCGTCCGAATTCTATGGGCGTAAACGCCCAGACCGGTGGCAGAAGCGCGCCGACTGTTTGGAATGCGGCCTTCAACAAAGTGCAGTTTTGGGACGGCCGTGCTGCGAGTCTCGAGGAACAGGCCGCAGGCCCCGTGGCCAATCCTATCGAAATGGGTATGAAAGACTGGGACGCCGTGGTTGCCCGTTTGAAAGCTATCGAGGGTTATCATGAGGCGTTTACTAAGGTGTTCGGTGAAAATTCGATCAGCCAAGAAAACGTTACCAAGGCGATAGCCGCTTATGAAAGAACGCTAATTACTCCGAACAGCCCTTATGATAAATATGTCAATGGCGACAAATCGGCCCTCACCGAACAACAAGTTCGCGGCATGAATAAAATGGCTGAACTGGGTTGCACGGCTTGTCATAGCGGGCCGGCATTCAACGGTGCAGGTACGTATCAAAAATTTCCTGTGAACAGCAACGGTTATTTTGAAGCGCAATATAAATTCAAAAGAGACAAAGGCCGCGCCGAAGTTACCAATAATCCAGAAGACGAACATATGTGGAAAGTACCGACTTTGCGCAACATAGCGTTAACCGCACCTTATTTCCATAACGGTTCGGTCTCTACTTTGGAGAAAGCCGTTAAAGTGATGGGCAAATTGCAGTTGGACAAAGATTTACCGGATGAGGATATTGAAGATATCGTTGCGTTCTTGAACGGACTGACGGGGCAATTTCCAAAACAAAGTATGCCGATATTGCCGAGTACTCCGGGGCGTCTTGCCAAATAAGCTTTTATTTAATTCGAACGTCTAGCTTGTTGCGCTAGACGTTCGCTAATCCTGATAGATCTCCAGTTGATCGATACGATTATCAATCAACATCAACATGTCTTGATATTTCGGGCTGTAAACCGTTCCGTAGTTTTTTTTGAACGCGGATCGGTCTAGGTTTTCAGGCAAATCCCTGACATCCGGCATGAACGCCGTGTAGTCTTTGATTTCAGCCATCGCCTGCTGCAAACGGCGCGCATTTTCAGGGTTCGATACGGCCAGTTGACCGAAACGCATGCCGGCACGATTGCCGGCTAAATCGACAAAACTAAACCCGCTGCCGCTTCTCGCATCACTCAATTCTTTTTCCAGTCCTATCATATTCGCCAAATGACCGCCGCCGGTTGCGGTTAGTGTTGCCGATGCGATGAAATGCTTGGCTAGATCGATTCTTCGATACAAAAATACCGGATATTCAGTGTGCGGCTTGGCGGTGATATTTCTAGGTAGATAGGGCATCGTTTCGTGTTTGTTGACATAGCTGTTGATCGTGAAAATCACGATTCGGTTTTCCTTGATGGCCGTCTTTAGGCTGGATCGTTGATGGGCGAGTTTGAACAGCGGTTGAATCAGGTCCGCTAGCGATAAAAGCCACTCAGGATCGTGATTATCGATCACTTCGGTCAGTTTTTGTTGATAAAAAATCATCGATTGACGGTCTTTGGCGCGATGTAATAAATCGGCCGTGTGTTCGGCGAAAGCCGGATCGGTGATGTAGGTTAATCTCAGGTTTTCTTTGGTGAAATGAAAATCCAGAATTTGCTCGGTTACGAGTATATAGTGCTGTTTTAGGTGGGCATATTTGATGGTTTTCTTAATCAGCCACTCGGCAAGTTCGTCGGCGAATTCGACGAGCCCAATCTTTAATGAATGAATGTGTGTCGAGCCGTTCGTTTTGGCTAAGTTGAACTGCAGATTAAGATATTTACCGAAGAGATTTTTCGGTAAGTGCAGTGATATTTTAAAACCTATCGATGTATCATCAAGTGTAAGTATTGAATGACTGCTTAGATAATTATCGAGAATGTAGTCCAGCGCTATGTTCAAATCCCGTTCGTTTAGCTCGACAGTTCTGATGTTGTCGCTAACCGGGCTGCCTTCGAAAATTTCTTTAGCCCGTTCGATATCCTCGTCATTCATTTGCCAATCGGCTTGAACCGAAGGTTCGGGCTCTACTGCATACAGTATGACTAAGGCCAAAAGTACCGGCGGTGCGGTGAATAAGGCGAATAAAAAACGGGTAAGCAGTAACATTAAAAGTTAGCAACAGGATAGTTTGAATCCGGCTGCCTTTAGATAATCGGCCTCTTTTTTTAAATCGGCACGGGTCAGCGGCGACTGGTCGAGCCAGTCTTCAGGGAAGGTTAATTTTAGTTTAGTTTTAACGATTGTTATTGAAAATTCGGGTAATTCAATGTCATTACGATTGCGGTGGAGCAATATCGCAAGTCTAAGCAATATTGTCATGAACGGCGCATATTGTCGCCATGGGTCGGAAAGTCCTTCGAAGCGTTCCATTGAAAATTTTCTGCGATGCGATTTAATTAAAACCGATACTATGGCTTGATCCTGTTTGGAAAAGCCGGCAAGATCGGCATTAGCGATAATATAGGCGCCATGTTTATGGTATTGGCTGTGTGCGATGTCTCGGCCCATTTCATGCAAGTCGGCGGCCCAATTCAAAAAGTTAATGCCGTTTTCTTTGTTATCGTCATCCGAAAAAAGTTCGATTTGTTTCAGCATCGTATGTAATGTTTTTTTAATGCGGTCCGCATGAGCTTGATCGGTGTGATAGCGTTCGCTTAGCATTTGCACGGTCTCGGAACGTATGTCCCGATTATAGATGCGCCCCAATAGGTCATAGACCAAACCCTCGCGTAAAGCGCCATCGGATATCGTCATTTGCTCGATACCCAAGGCTTTGAAGGTTGCGGCGACGATCACGGCGCCGCCAGGGAATACCGGCAAGCGTTCCGGGTCGAGTTCCGGTAGGTTCAGTTCGTTAATGTGCTTTGCCGATCTGATTCGTTCCATTAACTTGTCGAGCCCATCTTGCGTAATGCCGTTATTGCTCCAACCGGTAGCTTCCAAGACTTTTTGAATAGCCCTTAAACTACCCGACGCGCCGATGGCTTCATCCCAGTTTTTTCGGTTATAAAACTTTTGATGGGGTTCGAGTTTTTGTTGGGCAAACAGTAGTGCGTCATTGACCGCTTGTACGGACAGTTTGCCGTCCGGGAAAAACAAGTTGCTGACCGACACGCAGCCCATATTCAAACTTTCCTTGATTCGTGGCTTATCATCGGTGCCGATGATATATTCGGTGCTGCCGCCGCCGATATCCATCACGAATCGTTTCGTGGCGCTGCTGCTTAAGCTGTAGGCGACACCCTGATAAATCAAGCGCGCTTCTTCGACGCCGGAAATGATATGAATCGGGTGGCCTAATGCGCGTTCGGCTTTGAGAATGAATTGTCTTGAATTCGTCGCGTTGCGTAAGGTACTAGTCCCGACGCAACGAACGCTTTCGGGAGGAAGATTACCAATGCGCTGACCGAATCGCTCAAGACATTCGAGGGCTCTTTTCTGTGTGGTCAAATTTAAATGATTCTTTTTATCGAGACCGGAAGCTAGTCGGACCATTTCTTTGATTCGGTCGATAATATGTAGTTTGCCGTCTTTTAAGCTGCACACGATCATATGGAAGCTGTTGGACCCGAGGTCCACGGCGGCTACGATTTCGGGTATTTTTTGAGGCACTGTCTTTCCAGTTTAGTCGGCGAGAATGTTGGGTTTCTGATAGAATTGCACGGTTTTGTCTGCTAAATCGAAATATCGAAGCCAAACGCGTATCGTAATATACGGCGGGCAGGCGCCTAATTTAACTTATTTGCAGGTTTGCGTTAAGTGTTACTTTTCCGATGAATGCTCTATCCATTCGTAATCTTACTAAAATTTATAATAACGGTTTTCAAGCGTTGCAAGGCATCGATCTCGATGTTCAAGCCGGCGATTTTTTTGCATTGCTCGGGCCGAACGGCGCAGGTAAATCGACCACTATCGGTATCGTCAGTTCTCTTGTCACAGCATCTGGCGGAGATGTGACGATATTCGATTACGATTTGAAGAAACAACGAAATCAGGCTAAAAACTGTATCGGCATCGTGCCGCAAGAAGTCAATTTCAATCAATTCGAAACGCCGCGACAGATTGTACTTAATCAGGCCGGCTATTACGGCATGCCGCGTCAAGAAGCGATTCGGCGCACCGAAATTTGTTTGAAGCAAATGGATTTATGGGATAAGCGCAACGATGTGTCGAGGCGATTGTCGGGAGGTATGAAACGGCGCTTGATGATCGCCAGGGCAATGGTGCATGCGCCGAAATTATTGATTCTCGATGAACCGACTGCCGGCGTGGATATAGAAATCAGGCGTTCGATGTGGGAAATGATGCAGGAAGTCAACCGGCAGGGCACGACGATTATTTTGACGACGCACTATCTTGAAGAGGCCGAAAGCCTGTGCCGCAATATTGCAATCATCAATCATGGGCGTATCGTCGAACATTCTGATATGGCCGGATTGTTGGAACGCTTGCATGTCAATCATTTCTTATTGGATTTGGCCGCTCCGATAGCTTCGGCACCAGTGATACCCGGCTATCAAATCGAAAGACTGTCCGAGCGTTCATTGGACGTCGGCGTGCCGAAAGAGGAGGGGCTGAATAAGTTGTTTGCGTTGCTGTCCGAACAAAACATTCAGGTCGCCAGTCTCAAAAATAAATCGAATCGGCTCGAGCAATTGTTTATGGATTTGATCGATTCGACGAAGCAGCAAGGAGCCACTTAATGAACAGCGCTATTGCATTCAAAACCATCGTAGTCAAAGAAGTGCGCCGATTTACCCGCATCTGGCCGCAAACACTCTTGCCGCCGGCCGTAACCACAGCATTGTATTTTTTGATCTTCGGTAAATTGATCGGCGATCGCATCGGTGCTATCGATGGCGCGAGTTATATGGAATACATCGTACCCGGAATTATTTTAATGTCGGTGATTAGCCATTCCTACGCGAATGTCGTTTCGTCGTTTTATTCGACTAAATTTCAGCGGCATATCGAAGAGCTGTTGGTTGCACCGGTGCCGAATTGGGTGATTCTGGCCGGTTATGTCTGCGGCGGTATCGTTAGAGGCGTTATGGTCGGTTTGGTCGTTGCCTTAATTTCGCTGCTGTTTACTCGCATTGATGTCGCTCATCCTTGGATTGCCGTTGCCGTATTCGTGTTGACCGCAACCTTGTTTTCATTGGCCGGTTTCATCAATGCGGTATTTGCCGACAGTTTCGACGATATTGCGATCATACCTAGTTTCGTGCTCACGCCGTTGAGTTATCTCGGCGGCGTGTTTTATTCGGTATCGATGCTGCCGGGCATCTGGCAAAAAATCTCGTTGGGTAATCCGATACTCTACATGATTAACGCCTTTCGTTATGGCCTGATCGACGTGACCGATGTCGATATTCAAATAGCGTTTGCGATTACCGGCGGTTTTATCGTTTTTCTTTCTCTATTTAGTCTGTATTTGTTGCATAAAGGCGTCGGTATAAAAAATTAGGTTATGTTCTCGTAAAGTTGAAATTAATACTAAACGGATAACAAGTCCTGATTAGCAAGTTTCTTCAGCTAAAGCCCAAAAACCAGGAGATCCTAGCAGGACAGGGTTTTCAACCCCGTCCCGCAGAAGTGGCTGCGGCTACAACTGGCCTCAGCTCGGACACTTGGCTTCGGCAAGCTGAAGCATCTTGCTAATCAGGTAATAAGTTATTAAATTGACTCCCTTATTCTTCATGATCTTCATGGTGAAATGCTTTTTCTAGGATAAAAAGCTCTTGCGTATCCGCCTTATTCAATTCTTCGACTATCTATGACTTTAATCGACCAACTTCAATCGCAATTGCAAAAGCTCCCTCCTGAACTGAGTGAAAACGTGCAGGCAAAATTGCAGCAATGGGACGAGCAAACCGCATTATTAACGACCGTTCCGGATTATCCCGAACTCTTATTAGCTTCGTGGGTTAAGGTTTGGACATCGAGCCTTTTCGTGGCCGATAGTTGCATTCGCCGACCCGAAATGTTGTTCGATTTGATCGAGTCGGACGAGTTGTTTAAGGCTTATGCCGAGACGCAGTATGCCGAAAAGCTATCGAAATTGACGGATGAGAGCGAAGCCGAATTGATGGTGTCGCTGCGACGCTTGCGTAATAGGGAAATGGTCCGTATTGCCTGGCGCGATCTGGCCGGTTGGGCGACGCTCGAAGAAACCTTGCATGAGTTGACATGGCTAGCCGAAGCTTGCATTCGTTTTGTCTTGGATTTTTTATACCGGCAAGCCTGCGATAAATTCGGCACGCCAATGCTTACAAGCGGCCAAGCCCAGCAAATGGTGGTGCTCGGCATGGGTAAGCTCGGCGCCTATGAATTGAACTATTCTTCCGATATCGATTTGATTTTCGCATTCGCCGAAGACGGAGTTTTAAGCGATAGAAAACAAACCACGTATGGCGAATTTTTCAGCAAAATTTGCCGTAAGCTGGTCAAGATGTTGGATGAAACCACTGCCGACGGTTTCGTGTTCAGAACCGATATCAGGCTTCGGCCGTTTGGCGATAGCGGTCCTGTGATCATGAACTTCGACGGCATGGAAAATTATTATCTGACCCAGGCGCGCGAATGGGAACGCTATGCGATGATCAAAGCCCGTCAGGTTGCAGGGGATGAATACACCGGTCCGCAATTGATGAAGATGCTGCATGCATTCGTGTATCGCCGTTATCTCGATTACGGCGCGTTCGAGGAACTGCGTTCGTTAAAGTATAAAATCACGCAAGAGTTGCAGCGCAAGGACAGGCTCGACAATATTAAACTCGGTCCCGGCGGCATTCGCGAAATCGAATTTATCGGACAAGCTTTTCAATTAATCCGCGGCGGCCAGGAAAAGTCTTTGCAAAATAGACGTATCCTCGAGGTTTTACAGCGGTTGGGCGAGATGGAGTTATTGGCGCCCCAGGATGCCGAGCAATTGATCGGTCATTACCGGTTTCTGCGCGAAGCCGAAAATCACATTCAACAATATCAAGACCGACAAACTCACGATCTGCCGCAAGATCCCCCGGTTCAACTCATCCTGGCTTATTCAATGGGTTTTTCTGATTGGCCGCAATTTAAAGCGAAGCTGGACGATATTCGCCGGCAAGTCCATGACGAATTCGATCTGGTTTTTTCGCTTTCCAAACAAGATAAAAGAAATCTCGAGGCCGAATCGATTTGGGCTGGGCATGCGGACGACGAAGAGCTTTGTTTGCAACTGCTGGATTTAGGGTTTAGCAGTGCCGAAGAAATATTGCTTCAAATCCGTGAATTCAAGAAATCGCCGGCTGTCAAACGGCTCACCGCCAAAGGGGCGGCTGTGCTGGACCGCTTGATGCCGCAACTGCTGGAGTCGGTGCGGCAAGTCGAAAACCCGGATGAAACCTTGAAGCGTCTTTTACGTTTATTCGAAGCGGTAGCCGGGCGCAATGTCTACTTATCATTGCTCTACGAAAATCCCGAAGCGCTGACGCAATTGGTCAAATTGTCCGCGGCAAGTCCTTGGATTTGCGATTATTTGGCTCACTATCCGGTGTTGTTCGATGAATTGCTCGATACCCGTTCGTTGTACGAACCTCTGAAAAAGCAAGCCTTGCAAGCCGAACTTGCCGAGATGTTGGCCGATATCAACATTCAAGATACAGAGCAATTGATGATGGTGCTCCGTAAGTTTAAGCATATCAATCTGCTTAGGGTAGCCGCCGCCGATATCATGGGTATTATCCCTATCATGGTGGTCAGCGATTATTTGACCTATATCGCCGAAACAATTGTCGAGCGCACCGTCTCGCTATGTTGGCGGATCATGACCGACAAACACGGCGCTCCGCCGAATACCGATAATGTTTCGATCGGCTTTGGTGTTTTGGGTTTCGGTAAATTGGGCGGTATCGAGCTAGGCTATGGTTCCGACCTTGATATGGTCTTTTTGTACGACAGCAAGGATACTCATGCGCTGACCGACGGCGCTAAACCGATCAGTTGTTCGCATTTTTACGGGCGGCTCGGGCAAAAAGTCATGCAGATGCTCAATACGCGTCTGTTGTCCGGGATTTTGTATGAAGTCGACATGCGTTTGCGGCCAAGCGGCAATGCCGGCTTATTGGTCAATCATGTCGATGTTTACGAGGACTATCTGCGCGATAATGCTTGGACTTGGGAACATCAAGCCTTGGTGAGAGGGCGCTTTATTGCCGGCGACCCTGCGATAAAAACCGAGTTCGAGGCGATTCGCAACAGAATTCTGTGCATGCCCCGGGATCATTATTCCTTGAAAAAGGAAGTGCGTGAGATGCGCGAAAAAATGCGTGAAAATCTCGATACGACCAAAGCCGGCGAGTTCGACTTAAAACAAAGCAAAGGTGGTATTGCCGATATTGAGTTTATAGTACAATTCTGCATTTTAGATCAGGCGGCAGCTAACGGGTCCTTGGTAACCTATACCGATAATGTTCGATTGTTGGATGGGTTGGCTCAAATCGGGACTTTATCGGAGCCGGTGACCGAGCAGCTCAAACGGGCTTATTGTTGCTATCGCGACTACGGGCACAAACAAGCACTGCAAGGTGATAAGGCCGTGGCTTCGGAAGAGGATTTTGCAGTATTGAGAGCTCATGTGGAACGCATATGGCAACAGGTGATGGAATAATGACAAGCATTTTTCAAGTTGAAGTGGAGACACGATAATGACGATGGACGATAGAGACGGGCTGATTTGGTTGGACGGCAAATGGGTGGAGTGGCGGGAGGCCAAAGTCCATGTGTTGACGCACACGCTGCATTACGGTGCCGGCGTTTTCGAAGGTTTACGGGCTTATAAGACCGAGCAAGGCACGGCGATTTTCAGGTTGGCCGAACATACCGACCGATTGTTTCGTTCCGCAAAGATTCTCAATATGACCATGCCTTACGGTAAGGAAGAGCTCAATCAAGCGCATTGCGAAGCTGTTTCCAAAAATAATCTGGAAACCGCCTATATCAGAAGCATGTGTTTTTACGGTTCCGAAGGAATGGGGCTTCGAGCCGATAACCTGAAAGTGCATATCATGATCGCGGCCTGGCAATGGGGCGCTTATCTCGGCGCCGAAAACATGGAGCGAGGCATTCGCGTCAGGACATCCTCTTATACGCGCAATCATGTCAATAGTACGATGTGCAAGGCCAAGGCGAACGGCAATTATATCAACTCGATCTTGGCTCTCCAGGAAGCTTTGGCGACCGGTTATGACGAAGCTTTATTGCTCGATCATGAAGGTTTTGCGGCGGAAGGCAGCGGCGAAAATTTATTTATCGTTCGTAACGGTAAAATTTATACTCCGGAAACTACTTCGGCGCTTGAAGGCATTACCCGCGATACGGTAATAACGATTGCGAGAGAGCAGGGCTTTGAAGTGTCTGAAAAACGTATCACGCGCGACGAAATCTATGTCGCCGACGAAGCCTTCTTTACGGGTTCCGCAGCCGAAGTGACGCCGATCCGCGAATTGGACGGTCGGTCCATCGGAAACGGTACTAGAGGACCTATAACCGAAAAACTGCAAACGCTGTATTTCGACTACGTGCATGGCAGACGCGCCGACCATCAAGAATGGTTGAGTTACGTTTAGGATATGGCTGTATAACTTCCCTATTCGCTACTGTTCCCACGCTCAGCGAGGGAATGCATACCGATCTTGCCTCGGCAGCGAAGGTATGGGTTCCCATGGAGGACCGCTCGCCGTTATACCCAAATATCGGTAAACTTGCTAAACAGAGGTCGCCGTATACTTGGAAGCGGTGCTGTTTGATAAATCTGCGGATATTGAACATCAGTGGCTTCGAAATCGCGACGAAGGCGTCGCTCCCACAAGGGGGTAGGGTGCTCTGTGGGAGCGATCCCCAGATCGCGATTTCGAAGTCGGGTACGTTAGGTAACAATAAATGGTACCGAAGTCACATTAGCTAAGGAACGAGCATGAAATAACTTAGACAACTGTCGGAAGGGGGGTTGGTGGCTCGATTGACAGGTGTCGGCGGTAGGGGTAGCCGCCGTCAAGCCTACATGGACGTATTCACTGCGTCCTGTCAAGCGAGTCACCAAACCGCCACAAAGCCTACTACTTGTATAAGTTATTTTGTGCATATTCCTAAGATGGGGTATTTACGACTTATGTATACCCATCGCAGATCAAAATTCGGCACCGGGGTGAATACGTCCATGTAGGCTCTATGCCGGCTCCATGCCGGCAAAGCCTTTGCCGAACACCCCGGCACCTCCTTAGGCACTGCCGAAATTTGAAGTGCGAAAGGTATATAACGACGAGGCAAATATTCAGTCCCCCGGCAATTATCGTTCCCACGCTCTGCGTCACTTCCATTAAGTTAAGCCGTTCGTGGTGAGCCTGTCGAACCATGGACGGCTTAACTTATCGACCCAGGATTTTTCCATTCACCCTTCGACAGGCTCAGGGCGAACGGAAAAATCCTTAACTTAATGGCAGTGAGGCTCTGCGAGGGAACGCCTGAGTACCTCTCCAGCGGTGCGAGACGCTAGAGCGTCTCGGTCTTCATTCCCACGCCGGAGCGTGGGAACGATAGGAAGGGTAATTTTTGACTTATGTATAACGATGAGCGAAGGACCGTGGGAACCAGAAAAGCATGTCTTCCATAGCACCGGATTCCGCCAGCCCATGCCGGAATGGCGGGTGTCACTCGTTCCCAGACTCTGCGAGGGAATGCATACCGATCTTGCCTCGGCAGCGAAGGTATGGAATCCTACGAAGGACCGTGGGAACCAGAAAAGTCAGATAAGTCTATTTTGCGGCCATTTAATCTTGTTATCTTGATCTATTCATATTCTTATGAAACCAGAAAACCGTTTTACGGATTCACCGTCAACTTCATTTTGGCGGGATTGGCTTGTGCGCCGTCATGTCGAATTGCTGGTCATTCTTTTCGTGGTTGTGCAGCCGTTTGGCGAAAGCTTTTATTTGCCGGTTATTATTTTACTGTTGCTTAGCCTGAACGGCTTTTATCGGGAAGGTATTCGGAGTCTACCGAATTTATCGCTATATATGAGTGTCGCCTTGTTGCTTACGGTACCGTTACTGATTGCTAGTGTTAGTGCCTATAAAGTTGATAAAACGCTCATTACTACATTGTATTTTATGTTGTATACAGTAGCCGGGGTCTATGTGATTCGCCGGTTTGCGAAAAGCTTCAGCGCCGATTTTTTGTTTTATGGAATTGCCGCGATCTTGATGTTTTGGACATTCGATGCGTTGATACAATATTTCGTTGGCCATAATCTTTTCGGGTGGCCCTATAACGGCTATCGTTTGACCGGGATTTTTCATCCTAAGATAAGAATCGGCATTGTATTTGCTCATTTGTCGCCGTTTTTGATCGAAGCGGGCCGTCGCTTATCATTGCGTTCTGGGCAAAATTGGCATTGGCTATTATTAGCGCCTTATTTTGCGGTCGTCTTGTTATCGGGTAGCCGTTCCGCTTGGTTGACATTGTTGGTCGTGTGGTTTGTATATGCCGTGATTCTCCTACGGCGTCGCGACATTAAAACCATTGGGCAAATTTTGCTGATATTGGCCGTATCAATCGGCACAAGTATGTTGATTTCAGATAAGCTGAAAAACCGGCTTGAACAAACCTTGAGCGGCTTATCGACCGATCCGGAAGCCATTAATACGGCGACTTCATTGAGAATCGAGGCATGGCAGGGCGCCTGGCAATTATTTCTCGACTACCCGGTTACCGGTGTCGGAGTTAAAGCATTGGGCGATTTAGGTTTTCAGAGAGGCTATACGTCTATTTCTTTCGGGCATGCTCATCTTTACGGACTGGATGTGTTGATGGTGACCGGTATTATCGGTTTGATTGCTTATCTAGTCGCTTTTGGCTTGGTTTTTTGGAAAGCTGCGGTTTCGGTTTGGTATGAAACCAAGGCTTTTCCGTTTTGGTTGGCGGCTGGCGCGATGATGCTGCCTTTCAATATGCATTGGGAATTCTATGGTGTTCGGTCCATTGCCTGGTTATGGATGCTGCTTTTTATCGCATTTGCAGTGGAATACCGTTACCAAAACAAAACATCGACCAAAACGAAAACGATAGGTCATTAAAGTATACATAAGTCAAAAATCACCCTTTTGCAATCTTAACCAATGAGACCTCGATACCATTTATTGTCACTTAACATCAGCGGATCACCTAACGCTAGACGAACCGCGTAGGGTACGCTGTGCGTACCATGGTAATCCCGCGATATTCATGTGCCAATTGAACCGCCAGGGCACGGCTTTGGTACGCGCAGCGTACCCTACAATTTATGTTTAACGATGAGAGCTGGAGCTTGGGTAACAGCATATATTTTTTGTTATACCTTTCGCACTTCAAATTTCGGCAGTGCCCGAGGAGGCGCCGGGGTGTCCGACAAAGGCTTTGCCAGCATGGAGCTGGCATAGAGCCTACATGGACGTATTCACGGCGTCCTTTGACGGACACCCCAGTGCCGAATTTTGATCTACGATGGGTATATATAAGGGTGCAGGGCAATGCAGTAGCAATTGCCGAGGCGAGATCGCCAGGCATATCTCGTACCTTTAAATAGTGAGACGCTTTTCGATCAAGAAAGAGTGGATTGGGGGGCTTTATTGCGATATTGATGAACAGCGGATGAGATAGCGGCGATTAGACTGGGATCGATGTCCCCTTGAGAAGGTGCGGGAGCGGGTTTAGTATTTTCTGCAATAATTGTCGGTCCATCGATAAAGCGCGCGATTAATGTCGACATCGAATTGACGGCAAAAATCAACATCGCAAGGAACAGAAATACAATTCCCATGCCTATCACC
Source organism: Methylotuvimicrobium buryatense (assembly GCF_005931095.1). Classification (GTDB taxonomy): domain Bacteria; phylum Pseudomonadota; class Gammaproteobacteria; order Methylococcales; family Methylomonadaceae; genus Methylotuvimicrobium; species Methylotuvimicrobium buryatense. Next base: position 1,552,229 of record NZ_CP035467.1, read on the forward strand.
ATTAATTCACCGCCCCTGATTAACATTTCAGTCATAGTCTGTGATTTATCTATAAAGTTACGATGGCGAAATTGTATCATAAGGCCAAGCGACACGGCGCGGACAAAGTTTTAGCGTTAAACCTAAAAAGAGCAGTTGGCATGTGTTGTAGACCGTTCGTGCTGAGTAAAGTCGAAGCATGAAGGGTCTACAACACTTACACCGGATTGGTGAAGCCTCAAACTACCGTACACCCTTCGACAGGGCTCAGGGCGAACGGTAGTTTGAGGCTCTCAACTGCTCTTTTTAGGTTAAATTATTCGGAGAGCAAAATGACGGCGACTATAACAATCCTCCAGGATGATATTACCCAGCTTAAAGTCGACGCGATCGTCAATGCGGCCAATGTTTCGTTATTGGGCGGAGGCGGCGTCGACGGCGCGATTCATAGTGCCGCGGGGCCGGAGTTACTCGATGCCTGTAAAAAACTGAATGGCTGTCGAGTCGGTCAGGCAAAAATAACGCCCGGCTTCCGTTTGCCGGCCCGTTTCGTGATTCATACCGTCGGGCCGATATGGTCGGGAGGCGCCAGCGATGAGGCGCAGCTGTTGGCTTCTTGCTATCGCTCTTGTTTGGATATCGCAGCCGTGCACGGATTCAAGTCGATTGCTTTTCCTGCGATTTCATGCGGCGTATACGGCTATCCAGTGGACCAGGCTGCAGCAATCGCGATTAATTCGATAGCCGATAATTTGCAAAATTGTGTCGACTTGGAAACGGTTTACTTGGTCTGTTTTGCCGAACCGGTACTTAAGGCTTATCATGAGCAATTTAACTGCATTAAAGGTGTGCTATGACGGAGCCTAAACAAGATCGAAAATTACGAGAAAAACTGACGCCGGAACAGTACAACATCTGTTGGAATAAAGGGACCGAGCCGCCGTTCACCGGAAAATATACCGATTGTAAGGAGGAGGGGGTTTATCATTGCGTTTGCTGCGGAAACCCGCTTTTCGATTCCGATACTAAATACAATTCAGGTTCGGGTTGGCCCAGTTTTTGGGATGTCTTTTCCGCCGACAGCTTAATTCAATCGGAGGATAGCAGTCATGGCATGCGCCGTGTCGAAGTGACGTGTAAATCATGTCATGCGCATTTAGGGCACGTTTTCGAGGACGGTCCCGAACCGACCGGCCTTCGTTATTGCATCAATTCGGCAGCATTGGAGTTGAAAAAGAAATGATCGATTCACGTCTACAGGTTCAACAATTACTGGATTTTATCGATTCGAGCCCGAGCCCGTGGCATGCCGTAAGCACGGTTGAACAAGCCTTGCTGCCTTACGGATTCGTCAAGCTGGACGAGGCTGCTAAATGGTCCCTGGAACCCGGCGGGCGCTACTATGTTGTTCGCGACGATTCCTCGGTCGTCGTGTTTGTCCAAGGGCATCAACCGCTTGATGCTACCGGTTTCAAGATTATCGGTGCGCATACCGATTCCCCAGGGCTTCGAGTCAAGCCGAATGCCGCGAATTTATTGGATGGCTATATCAGAGTCGGCGTCGAAGTGTATGGCGGACCGATTCTGGCTACGTTTACCGATCGGGATTTAAGTTTGGCGGGCCGAATTAGTTACAAGTCCGGCGATGGCATACATACTGAATTGATCGATTTCAAGCGGCCGTTGCTGCGCTTGCCTAATTTGGCGATTCATATGAATCGAGGCGTCAATGAAGACGGCTTGAAATTAAACAAGCAACTCGAACTACCGTTAATACTCTCGTTGTTCGCCGAACAGCAGTTGCCGCCGACCTATTTTTCGGAATTACTCGAACAAGTCTCCGATATCAGGGCGGAGCAATTGCTGGCTTTCGAATTAAACGTCTACGATACGCAGAAAGGTGCGTTTTGGGGAGCGGACGATGAATTCTATGCGGACAGTCAGCTGGATAATTTAGCCTCTTGTCATGCCGCGTTAACGGCTTTTTTGGACGAAACGGTGCTGACATCGGGTAAAACTTTGGTATGCGCGTTTTTCGATCATGAAGAAATCGGCAGCACGACTTGCAAAGGCGCCGATGGTAGTTTTCTACCGGATATGTTGGGCCGGATTGCAACGATTTCCGGATTGCAAGGCGAAGATTATCAACGCGCATTGACGCAGAGTTTCATGATCAGCGCGGATATGGCGCATGCCTATCAACCCAATTTTCCGATGTTCTACGAACCCGATCATAAGGTATTGGTCAACAAGGGGCCCGTTATTAAAGTCAATGCCAATCGACGCTACGCCTCGGATAGCCTTTCCGAGGCGATGTTCGCGGGCTGGTGCGAGCGAGCCGGCGTACCGTATCAAAAATATTCTCATCGAAGTGATTTGCCCTGTGGTAGTACCATCGGCCCGATGACGTCAGCCAAGTTGGGTCTCCGTACGGTCGATGTCGGTAATCCGATGTGGGCGATGCACAGTATTCGCGAAAGCGCCGGTGTTTTGGATCACGGTTATATGATCGATGCGTTCAAATGTTTTTTTCAATATTGATTCGGTTATGATCGAAGTTGTCGATTGAGATTTGCTCTGAGGATGTGCTGGAAATGTCATGACATCAGCGCTGCCAAACAATATAGGCCATTATGATGCGCTCGATACGTAGCTTGTCGCTTGAGCATAAAATTTCGATGGCGACATTTTTCGCCGCTCTTTGTATCGGCGTATGGGTTTTTCTGTTGTGGGCATTTTTTGAACTACTCGCAATAAAGCAGACGACTTCCACTGCACTGGTCTCAGCAGCCGAGACGATTAGCGAACGCAGCGCAATAGCCATATCAATGAATCGGCATGGGCCTATCGAGCAGGAATTGAAAACGGCTAGTCGACTGAATGCCATTAAATTGGCGTGTGTTTATGATAGTCAGGGGAATGTTTTTTCGAGTTTAAACGGTTCGAAACCATGCCCGGACTTTTATAAGATAGAAGAACATCATTGGTTTCAAACGATTGCCCGTATTCCGATCAAAGTCAATAAGGAGACTGTCGGTTTGGTATATCTCGTAGGTGATTTATCGGCCTTGTTTTGGGAGCGGATTCATTTATTCCGTTGGTTCTCGATCTCAGTGTTGGCAAGCATCTTGTTGACGCTACTATTGAAAATCCAACTGTCTCGATTCATCGTCGCACCGATCAATCATTTGCTAGATACCGTAAAGAAAATCGATGTCGGAAGGAATTATTCGTTGCGGGCAACAAAGTTTGCGGACGACGAGTTGGGGGTGTTAGCCGATACCTTCAATGCAATGATCGAGACCGTTCAAACGCAGAATACAGCGCTGATAGAAGCGAAGAATCGCTATTTACTGCTTTATGACGATAATCCGACGATAATTTTTAATGTCGAACCGGACGGACGCATTATTTCCGTCAATAAATTCGGAGCGAGACAATTAATTCATAGCGACCGGCGCTTGCAAGGCGAGTTGATTTTTAATTTCATTCATTTCGATGATCGTACGTTGATGGAGGAGATGTTTGGACTTTGTGTGAAAGACCCGCTCCGGGTCAATAAAATCGAAGTTCGTATGATTTGTCAGGACAATAGTATTATCTGGGTCAGAGGTGCGGCGAGGGTGATTCGAGCTCAAAATAAAATGAATATTTTATTGGTGTGCGAAGATATAACCGAGGCGCGTAAATTATCCGAGCAAATAACCTATCAAGCGCAACACGATAGTTTGACCGGTCTGCTTAATCGAACCGAATTCGACAAACAAATACAGCAGGCTTTGCGTTCCGCGCGTAACTCGAGAACCGAATATGCCTTATGCTATCTCGATTTAGATCAATTTAAGGTCGTTAACGATACATGCGGTCATGTGGCCGGAGACGAGTTATTGAGGCAATTGAGCGTATTGATCAAAAGTCAAATTCGTCAGGATGATTTATTAGCGCGCCTGGGCGGAGACGAGTTCGGTATTTTGATGAAAGGGTGTTTGTTGACGCAGGCCGCGATTACCTGTGAAAAAATCCGTCTTGCGATACAAGCGTTTCGTTTTGCTTGGGAAGATAGAACTTTTTCAATCGGCGTTAGTATAGGCATTGCCGGTATCAATAGCATCAGCGGCAATAGCACCGAATCGCTTAAGGATGCCGATGCGGCTTGTTATGCGGCCAAGGAAAAAGGCCGCAATCGGGTACACCTTTTTCGGCCCAATGATCAGGAATTGGCTTCCAGGCAAGGAGAAATGCAGTGGGTCGAGAAAATTCAACGAGGTATCGCTAATCATCAATTTCGCCTGTACGGACAGCCGATCGTGCCTATCGGTCATAACAATGAAGGTTTGCATTTTGAAACCTTAATTCGATACCAAGACGACAGCGGGCATATCGTACCGCCGGGCGCTTTTTTACCGGCCGCGGAACGTTATAATTTGGCGGCCGCCTTAGATAAATGGGTGATTGCTTCGTTATTCGAATGGCTGGCGATGCGTCCCAGGTTTATCGATAAAATGTCGTTATGTTCGATTAATCTGTCGGGGTTATCGTTATCCGATGAAACGATGCTGGAATATATTTCCAATCAATTTAAGCAATGGGAAATTCCAACCGATAAAATTTGTTTCGAAATCACCGAAACTGCCGCGATTGCCAATTTATCGAATGCTACGCGTGCGATACATATGCTGAGAGAGCGGGGCAGTTTATTTTCGTTGGATGACTTCGGTAGCGGTTTGTCTTCATTCGCCTACTTGAAAAATTTACCGGTGGATTTTCTCAAGATCGACGGTTTGTTCGTCAAAGATATTATCGACGATGAGGTGGATTTGGCGATGGTCCGATCTATCAATGAGGTCGGTCATGTGATGGGTAAGAAAACCATTGCCGAGTTCGTCGAAAACGAGCGTATTTTACAGCTACTGAGTGAGTTGGGTGTCGATTATGCGCAAGGTTACGGAATCGGCAAGCCGGTGTTGTTACAAGATCTTCAGTTGATCGATTTGGCCGCTAAGGCTCAATAGAAAACGATCACTGGCTTTTCATTCCGTCAAACAAATGCCGTCATTCGATTCATCCGCCCTCAACAATTTAGCGCCTCGGGATGGCGAGGTTTTTTTGCTCAAGCAATATTACTCGTCAGATGAAGCGAACAAACTGTTTGCTATATTGCTCGATAGGCTGTCTTGGCAGGAAGAGTCGATATGGATGTTTGGTAAGCCGGTTAACGTGCCGCGTTTGACATGCTGGTACGGCGATCCTGAAGCGGTTTATTTCTATTCCGGCGTCAAGCATGAGCCATTGTCTTGGACGGCCGAACTGAATGCGATACGGCAACGAATCCAATCGGACTTTGCATTTACTTTCAATAGCGTACTGGCAAATCTGTATCGAAGCGGACAGGACTCGATGGGTTACCATGCCGATAACGAAAAAGAACTGGGTATGAATCCTGCGATTGCTTCGTTGAGTTTGGGGGATGAACGGTTGTTCAGGCTGGTTCATAACAAATCCAAGGAGAAGCTAGACTTGGTGTTGGGGCATGGGGATTTATTGATCATGGTAGGCTCGCTTCAGCATCATTGGCGTCATGCCATCCCAAAAACCAGGCTGTTGAAATCGCCTCGGATCAATTTGACGTTTAGGAAAATCAAGGGATTAAAACACCTGGATCTTAACTTAATGGCAATGAGGTGCAAGGACGTAGGGGGCTTTCGCGATAAATAACTTGCTGAAGCTATGAGCTTTGTCGAGGATTCGATAACTCGCTTAAAGAGTCTTGGAAATTGTTGATGATCATTAGGTTATAAAGCGCCAGTCATTTTTTCTGACATGAAAATTGGTAAATTTCGATACCCTACTCCCTTTTTATCGAAAAAGGGTCTAAGAATAAAAGGTATGGGATGTGTTTATCAAGGACCGCCGTGAACCCATATATGGTCTTACATGGGGGCTTGACGACAGCTACGCGCCAAGTAAGGAGTGAATGCAGATTTTGCAGGGGCAAAAAACCACCACCCTGTTGCCCGACATACTCGCTAGCCCCCTATATCTTCATAAAGTTAACCATTTGTAAGTATTCAGACCCCGTTGGCAAATTACCCCAATTCAGGCGTAATTGTTGGCCTCCCCCTTTGAAAAAGGGGGATTGAGGGGGATTTATTTAAAAAATCTCCCCTAGCCCCTCTTTTTCAAAGAGGGGGACTGAATACTTACAACCATTTTTTGAGTATCCCCGTCGTAGATCAAAATTCGGCGCCTGGGCGTCCGCCAAAGGACGCCATGAATACGTCCATGTAGGCTCTATGCCAGCATCCATACTGCCAAAGCCTTTGTCGGACCCCCAGGCGCTTCCTCTAGCACTGCCGAAATTTGAAGTGCGATAGGTATATTAGGCTGCGACAATATGCCACATTTTTATTTGCATTTCATATTGCTAGTATATATCTAACTTTTGAGGTTTTACTTTAAATCTCAAAGCTGAAAGTTGCGTTATATATCCTTCCTAAATATCTTCTTAAGCGGTTTTTTTAAACCGCTTTTTTTTGCCTGCTGGAAAGCGATTGTAGTTCCGTTGGCTGCTTTCCATGCTATTTCACTCTAATCGCAGCTAACTCCTAAACCGCCTAATCCGCAATAACCGCCCGGGTTTTTGGCCAAGTATTGTTGATGATAGTCCTCGGCATAATAAAAAATGCCGGCCGGTAATATTTCGGTGCTAATCAGGCCGTGACCGTTTTGTGATAATTGCTGTTGATAGTGTCTTTGCGACCAGCGTGCGGCGTCTGCCTGTTCCGTTGAGTAGAAATAAATACCGGAGCGATATTGTGTTCCGATATCGTTGCCTTGACGCATGCCTTGAGTCGGATTATGAGATTCCCAAAATAATTTCAATAGTTGATCATAAGTAATGAGTTTCGGATCGAAGACTACTCGAACGACTTCGCTGTGACCGGTTTGGCCGGTGCAGACTTCCTCGTAGCTAGGGTTAGGTGTATAGCCGCCGCTGTAGCCGACCGCAGTACTGTAAACTCCATGGCATTGCCAGAATTTTCGTTCGGCTCCCCAAAAGCAACCCATGCCGAATAGTGCAAGAGTCAAGTGATCGGGAAAAGGCGGAACGATGGTGTTGCCGGTGACAAAATGATTCGGAGTCACGTTAATGGGAGTTTCTCGGCCGGGTAGGGCTTGTGACGGGGGGACCATGACGGTTTTTTTATGGCTAAAGATCATTATGAATACCGTTGGTTCAGTGGCTGTTTAAATCAGGTTAAGTAAAACTATGCCTTATAATAACCTTTATTTAATGAAATGATTAAAACATGAAAGAACAAGATCAATTACGTCGTTTTATATTCGAAGACCTGGGTGTTAGAGGCGAATGGGTTAAGCTAAATGAAAGCTGGCGTCAATCGATAGAACACCAGCAGGCCTCGCCGGTTATCATTGAGCAGTTGGGTCAAGCATTGGCAGCCGTAACCATGTTGTCCGCCATTGTAAAATTTAAAGGTTCGATGATTTTGCAGGCTCAAGGAGCCGGTGTTATCAGAACGTTGGTGGCTCAATCCTCGGATGAAAGAAATATTCGCGGTTTGGTTCGCTGTAACGAGGATGTCGATAACGCTTCGTTTGAGCAAATGTATGGACAAGGACAATTAATATTAACGATCGAGAGTGAAAATAGTTCGCCCTATCAAGGGGTGGTTCCATTAGCGGGACGAAATCTCGGTGAAGCGTTGGAGACTTATTTCAGTCAATCCGAACAATTAAATACTCGAGTTTGGTTGGTTGCGGATCAACATCAAGCAGCAGGCTTATTGTTGCAGGAATTGCCGAGCCGGAAGGGTGACAGGGAAGATTGGGCGCGTATCGAAATGTTGGCTCAAACCGTAACGGATCACGAATTATTGGAACTGGATTGCGAGCCGCTTTTATATCGTTTGTTCAACCAAGAAAAAGTCAGAGTATTCGACGCCGAACCGGTTCAGTTTCGTTGCGCTTGTTCACGAACCAAAATTGAAAACACATTACGTTCCCTGGGAAGGGACGATCTCGAGGATATTTTGCAGACTCGAGGCGACATAGAGGTCAATTGCGAATTCTGCGGAAAAAATTATTCATTCGACCGGATAGATGTCGAAGGTTTGTTTGCCGATCTCGCAGTGACTAACGCAACAGATACGAGGCATTGATGATAAATAATAAAACGTTCAAATTATGGTTCAGCCGGACACTTGTGCTGATTTTGTGCTTTACTTTAACCGGCTGTATGTACTGGTGGCGGGCGTTTCAAACCTATCGCCAATTGGATCAATTCGATAAAAATTTCGCGGTGGCCAATACAGATAATTTCACATTAGAGTTTAAAAATCCGATTATGTTTAGTCAGGATTTCGTTTCGTTGTCCGGTTTGAGACCGACTTATTCCAATCCATTAGGCGAGGGAAGGCGTTGGAGTTATTGGTTTCATAAAGTCGATCGGAATCAAAAACCAATACTTCCTGAAGTCAAATTCTTTTTCAATCTCGACTTCAACAAAGAAAATCGCTTGATAGCGTGGACGTTTTCAGAGTTGTTTTTGCGTATCGCTCCGGCGGAATTTTTAGAAGTTTCCTTGAGATCGCTGGCTGGTGCAGAAATTAATGAAGGCGCTAAACAAATGCGGGCGAGTGCCGACCATATCGAAAAAATTTCTGCGTCTTTACCGAAAAAAAAATCGGTCATAGCCGAGCTTGGCGAACCGATAGAAATCATCGACGAGAGCGATGAACAAGAAATCTATCTTTATCATTTTTTACTCGAGACGATGGGCATAAAAAAAGGTTATGAAGATCGTGCCTTGAGCGTCGTGAAATTGACTTTCGATAAAAAAACGGACGAATTAATCAGAATGGCCGGCCGTTTTGCCGGTGTTAAGCTTTCAATCAAATACCGGAAGTATTTAGAAGAAACTCAAGCGTCATTGTAATTATACCTTTCGTACTTCAAAATTCGGCAGGTGACTAAGGAGGCACCGGGGGGCTCGACAAAGGCTTTGCCAGCATGGAGCTGGCATAGAGCCTACATGGACGTATTCACGGTGTCCTTTGACGGGCATCCCGGCGTCGAATTTTGATCTGCGATGAGTATAAAGGTTTGGACGCAAATAACTTTCCTATTTTAGGAGGGTCGGTTACTCGCTTGGCAGGTGTCGGCGGCAGGGCAGATTTTTGCTCCTGCAAAATCTGCATTCATGTCATCCATGGCAATCAGTCGCCGCCGCCAAGTCTACACGGGCGTATTCAAGGGGCGCGCTGAACCCAGTGTTATTCTTGCCGGTCCAAGTTCGCGGCGTGCAAGCCGCATTCTTTCTTCGTGGCGTCTTCCCACCACCAGCGTCCGGCGCGTTCGTGTTGATTCGGCAGTACCGGTCTTGTGCAGGGTTCGCAGCCGATGCTGATGAAGCCTTTTTCGTGCAGTTCGTTGTAGGGGACTTGATAGGCTTCGATATGATCCCAAACCTGCGCAGAGCTCCAGTTAGCCAACGGATTGAATTTGATCAATTGATGTTCGGGAGTCGAGAAAGCCGTGTCGATTTGTATTTCGGGCAGGTCTTGGCGCGTACCGACGCTTTGATCCTTGCGCTGGCCGGTGATCCAAGCATCGAGACCCGCGAGTTTGCGTTTTAGTGAGTCTACTTTGCGGATGCCGCAGCATTCTTGATGACCGTCGCGATAAAAGCTGAACAGGCCCTTGGCCTTAACCATCTCGTCCAAGATGGCATGATCCGGCGTCAACAATTCGATTGGAATGCCGTAATGTTCGCGCACTTTTTCAATAAAACGATAAGTCTCGGGATGCAGGCGCCCGGTATCCAGGCTGAAGACTTGAATATCGGGGCGTATTTTGACGGCCATGTCGATCAGAACCACATCTTCGGCGCCGCTGAACGAAATCGCGATATTATCGAATTGTTCCAGCGCGGCCTTAAGAATTTTTCGGGGTTTTTGTCCCTGCAGTTCGGCCTGCAGGGCGGCAATATCGAATGAGGTCATGATAGATTTTTTGGGTTGAATTCCGGTTATTGTTGTGAAAAATAATGCGCTAGAAAATCGTCGAAAGATAAGTCGTCGCTTTGTTCCTTTTCGAGCTGTTTGGCGATAGACTCTTTTGCCATTTCCTGGAAGGTACGGGTATTTTGCTCATCCAGCTTTTGGCTGCGAAAGTTTTTGGCATGTTCGACCGAGGTTTTCAGGGCGTAGGTTGCGAACGGCATTTGCGTTTCGCCCATACCGCGTAAAATTCTTGCGGACGGTGTCAAGTCTGGATTTTCTATGGCTTTTCTTTGGGCTGCTAAGGCAGCGCTATAAGGTTTTTTGGAATTGTCGCCGTCTAAAAGCGCGCAAACCGGTTCCATGTCGGCAAGGATTTCTTCGGTCCAGTCTTTGAGCGGAATTCTCCGGTCGAGTTTATCGAGTACGAGGCCGGGTTGGCGTCCGAGATGGGCAACCGCAAGTTGATTGGCGTTATTGAGAATGAACTGCCGCGAATCGTTGGGCGGGCTGTCTTGCAGCAGACAAGTCAGCATAAATGCCTCGATGAAATGTGCGGTTTCATCTTGTATGCCAAGGGGGCTAAACAAGTCCAGATCCAACGATCGTAATTCGATATAGCGAACCCCACGTCTTTTGAGCGCTAGAGTCGGCTTTTCGCAGGAGTTAGCGATTTGCTTGGGTCTGACGGTACTGTAAAATTCGTTTTCGATTTGTAAAATGTTGCTGTTTAACTGCCGGTATTCGCCGTCGACCTTGACACCTATTTTTTCATAGTCCGGGTAGGGCGTGTTGATGGCTTGGCTTAGGCTGTCGACATAACCGGTCAACGAGTTATAGTCGATTTGCAGCGAAGCCTGATTTTTGCTCTTATAGCCGATGTCGCTCATTCTGAGCGAAGTGGCGTAAGGATGGTATAAGGTATGGCGGTCGAACTCGTCGAATTGTGCCATCATGTGCGGGCGGCTTTTGAAAAACTTTTTACATATCGCTGGCGACGCGCCGAACAGATACAAGACTAGCCAGCCCTGGCGGTGCAGGTTTCTGATCATGCCGAAATAGCCGTCCGCGATATATTGATCGAGGCTCGACGATGATTTTTCCAAGTCGTGTAGTTTGCTCCACAAAACTTCCGGCACCGAATAGTTAAAATGAATACCGGCAATGGCCTGCATGGTCCGGCCGTAGCGGTACCAAAGTCCTCGGCGGTAAATGTGTTTCATGCGGCCGATATTGGAGCTGCCGTATTCGGCGATCGGTACGCTTTCGTCTCCGTCGATGCCGCACGGCATGCTCGCGGCCAACAGGATTTCGCCGTCGAGATGATCGTAAACGAATTGATGAATCGTGTTTAAATAATTCAGCGTTTCTTTGATATCCTTAAACGGTGGCGTGATGAACTCGAGCAAGGCTTCGGAATAGTCCGTCGTAATATACGGATGCGTGAGAGCCGATCCTAAAAATGACGGATGAGGCGTGTGCGCGATGACGCCGTTCTTGGCGATTCTGAGGCTTTCTTTTTCAATGCCTTTGAGGCCGTTTTTTAATAAATTTTCAAAGCCGTTGTCGACTAATAAATTAAAACGCGCCGGTAAATGATGGTGCAATTGAGTCATATTAGGGGCGTTTATCGCCCGTGAGTCCGAAGAAAATCTGATCATTATAAAGGTTTAACAGAATTGAATAAATATTATCGTGGACAGGTCAGCTACTCTCAATTTGTAGATCAAAAAGGGTGTGGGGTGTGCTGGGCGAGGATGTCGGCAGCGGGACAGATTTTTGCTCCTCGGCAATTGCTCCTGCATTACCCTAATACACGCCATCCGTGGCGTAATGCAAAGTCTGCATTCACGCCATCCTTGGCGCTTAGCTGCCGTCAAGCCCCCATGGATGGGTTTACGGCGTTCATCGACAGGCATACCCCATACCCTAACGATCATGAAGACCTCGCCATTGTCCCGGCAAATGAACGTTCGTGGCGTGGGGAGGGGGCGGTCACTCGCCCGACAGGACGCCGTGAATACGTCCATGTAGGCTCGACGGCGGCTTTCCCTGCCGCCGACGCCTGTCAGTCGAGCAACCGCCCCCTCTCCGGAACCGGCATTGTGTTATCTATCGAAAAATTAGATAAAGAGTCCAAATCTGCGAACTTTCACAGTAACGTTCATGAAGGCCTAGCCATCGCCCCGGCAAATGAAAGTTCTCTGGTGGCGGAGGGCGCGGTCACTCGCCCGACAGGACGCCGTGAATACGTCCGTGTAGGCTCGACGGCGGCTTTTCCTGCCGCCGACGCCTGTCGGTCGAGCAACCGCCCCCTCTCCGGAACCGGCATTGTGTTATCTATCGAAAAATCAGATAAAGAGTCCAAATCTGCGAACTTTCACAGTAACGTTCATGAAGGCCTAGCCATCGCCCCGGCAAATGAAAGTTCTCTGGTGGCGGAGGGCGCGGTCACTCGCCCGACAGGACGCCGTGAATACGTCCGTGTAGGCTCGACGGCGGCTTTCCCTGCCGCCGACGCCTGTCGGTCGAGCAACCGCCCCTTCTCCGGAACCGGCATTGTGTTATCTATCGAAAAATCAGATAAAGAGTCCAAATCTGCGAACTTTCACAGTAAGATTGGCGAAACTGCGCAAACTGGGATTCGCGGTGGACAGGGGGTGTTGCATGCCGGGTAAGCCGCTCGATGTGCTGAATACGGTTTTCGGCTACGACCGTTTCAGGGGTCAGCAACAGGCCGTGATCGATGAGTTGTTGGCCGGACGCGATGCTTTGGTGTTGATGCCGACCGGCGGCGGCAAGTCGTTGTGTTATCAGATTCCGTCATTGTTGCGGCCGGGCGTCGGTATAGTGATTTCGCCGCTGATCGCGTTGATGCAAGATCAGGTCAGCGCATTGCATCAATTGGGCGTCAATGCGGCCTTTTTGAATTCGACTCTGACCGCCGAAGAGGCGCGTTCTATCGAAAACAGGCTACGTGACGATCAATTGGATTTACTTTATATTGCGCCGGAGCGCTTGAATTCGGCGCGCACGCTGTCGTTATTGGATAATCTGAATATCGCGCTGTTCGCGATCGATGAGGCGCATTGCGTGTCGCAATGGGGACACGATTTCCGCGCCGACTATCTGCAATTGTCGATGTTGCATGAGCGATATCCGAGTATTCCGCGTATTGCGTTGACCGCGACCGCCGACGAACGAACCCGTCAGGAAATCATCAGTCGGCTTGCACTCGACCAAGCGAAGCTGTTTGTCAGCAGTTTCGATAGGCCGAATATTCGTTATCGTATCGTGCAAAAACAAAATGCCCGACAGCAATTGCTGCAGTTTATCCAAAGCGAACATTTTGGCGATGCCGGCATCGTTTATTGCTTGTCGCGCAAGAAAGTCGAATCGACGGCCGAATGGCTGCAAAGTAAAGGCATCCGAGCGCTGCCTTATCATGCCGGGATGGATAACGCGGCGAGGCAGCAACATCAACACCGGTTCTTGATGGAAGAGGGTCTGGTTATCGTGGCGACGATCGCATTCGGCATGGGCATCGATAAACCCAATGTGCGTTTTGTCGCGCATCTCGATTTACCGAAAAGTATCGAAGCTTATTATCAGGAAACCGGACGCGCCGGGCGCGACGGTCTGCCGGCCGACGCGTGGATGGCGTACGGTCTTCAGGATGTGATCACGCTGCAGCAAATGTTGGCCAATTCCAATGCCGACGAAAGCCATAAACGCCTCGAATATCATAAACTCGATGCCATGTTGGCGCTTTGTGAGGAAGTCGGCTGCCGTCGTAGAGCTTTGTTGAGCTATTTCGGCGATCCATTGGCTGACGATTGCGGTAATTGCGATACCTGTTTGGAACCGGTCAATACTTGGGACGGCACGGTCGCCGCTCAGCAGGCCTTATCCTGCATATATCGGACCGGACAGCGTTTCGGTGTCAATTATTTGATCGATGTATTGCGCGGCAAAGAAACCGAACGGCTTAAGCATTTCGGTCACGATCGGCAGTCGACCTTCGGCATCGGCAAGGACATCGACGAAAAACAATGGCGTTCGGTGTTTCGGCAATTGGTCGCCAAAGGTTTGGTGACGGTCGATATCGAAGGCCACGGTTCGTTGCGCCTTGATGAATCTTGCCGCACGGTCCTGCGCGGCGAGCAGCAATTGATGCTTCGCCGAGATCTGTCCGTCGAATCCGGCAAGCGCTCGAAAGGCGCGGTTCGGCAATTTCAAAAAGAGCAGGATACCTTGCTGTGGAACGCGCTACGTACTAAACGCCGCGAGCTTGCCGATGAGCAGGATATTCCGCCGTATCAGATTTTCCATGATGCCACTTTAATGGAGATGGTTGAAAGCAGGCCGATGAATCATCAGCAATTCCGTTCAATTTCAGGGGTTGGCGAACGTAAATTGGAGCTGTACGGCGACGATTTTCTAGCCGTGATTCAAGAGTTCGGAACAGTTTCGGAAGCCTTGGTTTCTTTGTCGGATTCGGTCTTGGAGACCGTCGATCTGTTTCGACTGGGTTATGACGCCGAAAAAATTGCCAAGCAACGCGGCTTTACCATGGATACGATTTATAATCATTTGGCCCAAGCACTGGAGCAAGGCATAGTCGAATTGGCCGAGGTGGTCGCTTTGTCCGAAGCCGAAATCCATGCGATTCAGGATGCCATATTAGGCATGCCGGATGAGCAAAGAAATGCTTTGAAGCCGATTTTCGAAGCATTTAATGGGCAATATAGTTATGGCGTGTTGCGTTGCGTTCGAGCGGCAATGCAATTGGACGATGAGTGATTTGTGGCGAATAGTGAGCTTCAGAAGATTGTCAAATCGATCGATTGCCAGTTTAATATGCTCTCTTATTAGTAACTATTCAGCGCATGCGGTAGGTTGGTGTCAGGAATTGATTTCTAAGGACGCGTGAATACATCCCTGTAAGCTCTGACTGCAACGTCCTGTTGCAGACAGCCTTATAAATCAATACCTGACACCTTCTCATATATGACTTATGCTGAATAATTACTCTTATTATTAATAATTGTTAGGAGCAATGCGTGGCAAAGGCCAGTGATTTTAAGCGTGGAATGGTTGTCGAGATTAACGGTGTACCGCATGTGATTAAGCAAATCGAGGTCAGAAGTCCGTCCTCGCGCGGTGCGACTACCTTGTATAAAGTCCGGTTCAATAATCTCAAGACCGGTCAAAAACTCGATGAAACCCTGAAAGGAGACGATTTTTTCAAGGATGCGGATTGCGTTCGCGTGAAAGTTCAGTTTTCTTATATGGATGGCGAAAATTACGTATTTATGAACATGGAGGACTACAGTCAATACACGGTCGGCGCGGACGATTTGGAAGAACAGAAAGGCTATTTGACCGAAGGGCTCGAGGATATCGTTGCGTTGCTGTTTGACGATACCGTGCTGGGTATCGAGCTGCCGAGTTCTGTGGCGTTGGAAATCGTCGAGACCGCACCGGAAATCAAAGGCGCTACGGCCACCGGCAGAACCAAGCCGGCGCGATTGACGACCGGTTTGGAAGTGCAGGTTCCGGAATATCTTAAGACCGGCGAAATAATCAAGATCAATACGGTTACCGGAAAATTTATGTCTAGGGCTTGATAATTAGCTAGGTGGGCGTTTTACCTGTATAGCGAGCGAGGCGGAATCAAATACGAAGCGGCGCCGGATTGCCGGTTTCGAGATAGCGTTTATAATCGGCCAACACCTGTGCATGATCGAACGCCAACTCTGCCGGTAGCGTGTCGAAGGTGAAAGTATCGAGGTTTTTCGCGTCATCATCGGCTTTCGGCGTGCCTGATGCTTCGGCGATATAGACCGCAGTGACGGTATGATTGCGAGGGTCGCGTTGCGGGTTCGAATAAATACCAAGCAGAGCGGTCAGACGAACATCGAGGCTGGTTTCCTCGCGGGCTTCACGTATGGCGGCATGTTCAACGGTTTCGCCGATATCGACAAAGCCGCCCGGGATGGCCCAGCCGAACGGCGGGTTGGCGCGTTCGATCAGAACGAAAGGGCGCCCCGGACGGTCGATTAATTCGATCAAGGCATCGGCGGCCAATAGAGGGGTAATCGGTTTCGGCATAATGGGTTCTCTCATAAGTCTAAAGCTCGCGATCTACGTTACCTGAATTTTTCTCAATAATCGAGTCTAAGGCCAGTGTACTCAGCAATTCCCTATTTGGAGATCAAAAAGGGTGTGGGGTATGCTTGGCGAGGATGTCGGCAGCAGGGCAGATTTTTGCTCCATGCAAAATCTGCATTCACGCCATCCTTGGCGTTCGAGCTGCCGCCAAGCCCCCATGGATGGGTTTACGGCGTTCCTCGACAGGCATACCCCACACCCTAAAATCGGCGAAACTGCTCAAACTGGGAATTGCTGCCAGTGTACTACTCCTTTTTATATCGCCTGCATATCCGTAATCGCCCTTATTGAATCCTTATGAGCTTAAAAGACAATCACTTGCGGGTTTTGACATATAACATTCACAAAGGCTTTAATGTCGGTAATCGGCGCTTCGTTCTGCATCAAATTCGCGAGGCATTGATTGCCGCCGATGCCGATTTATTGTTTTTGCAAGAAATGCAGGGCGAGCATGTGCACCGCGAAAAGAATATCCCGGATTGGCCAGACCGTACGCAGTTCGAATTCATCGCCGAAGGTGTTTGGCCTTATTACGCTTACGGCAAAAATGCGATCTACAGTGCCGGTCATCATGGCAATGCCATCTTGAGCAAATATCCTTTCGAGAGTTACGAAAATATCAATGTGTCGCCGTTTCCGTGGGCTAGTCGAAGTTTGTTGCATGGCGTAGTTCGATTGAAAGCAGATATTCAACCATTGCACATCGTTTGTATCCATTTCGGGTTGACCGGCAAGGAGCGTCGCCTGCAAGTCGCCAAACTTTGCGAAAGGATCGATGAGCATGTTCCGCACGATGCACCGTTGATCGTGGCAGGGGATTTCAACGATTGGTTGGGGCAGGCCGAGCGTTATTTTTACGAGCACTTGGAACTGAGGGAGGTGTTCAGAACCACGCATGGCCGCTATGCCCGAACTTTTCCGGCTTGGTTGCCTATCTTGCCGATGGATAGAATCTATTTTCGAGGGTTAGTGCCGGTATCTTGCGAGCGTTTGGCTCATGCGCCTTGGCATGTATTATCCGATCATTCGCCGCTGGCAGCTACATTCGAAATATGAAGCAAATGCTCGATCCTAGTGAAACTACTAAATGGACTTTACCGAATCTATTGACCGGCTTCCGTTTTGTTGCCGCGCCTATTTTATTGTGGCTGGCCTGGAACGGATATGCCGTGGCGTTTATGGTTTTGTTGGCCGTCGCTTTTTTAACCGATTTGCTGGACGGTTGGACGGCTCGTTTGACGGGACAGGTTTCAGAGTTCGGCGCGGTACTCGACAGTTGGGCCGATGTGATTAACTATTTGACGATCGCGTTGAGTTGTTGGTGGTTGTGGCCCGAAATCGTTGCTCGCGAATGGCTTTATGTCGTCTTGATTGTCGCTAGTTGCTTGCTGCCGTCGGCGGCAGGGCTCTTGAAATTCGGCCGGTTTACCAGTTATCACACCTGGGGCGTTAAATTAGCCGCCGCTTCAATGGGGGGAGGTTTATATTTGATGTTTCTAGGTGGGCCTGTTTGGCCGTTTCGCGTTGCGGCGGTCATTTGTATAGTTGCGGCATTTGAAGAGATCGCAATTACTGTTTTGTTGAAAAACCCTCGCTCCAATGTTCGTTCGCTTTGGCATGTGATTCGGAAGGGGAAAGGGGAAGCCAGAGCTTGACAAGTGAGTGAAATGCTAAATTATTTCACTATTCACTATTCACTATTCACTATACCTTTCGCGCTTCAAATTTCGGCAGTGCCTGAGCAGGCGCCGGGGTGTGCGGCAAAGGCTTTGCCAGCATGGAGCTGGCATACAGGGATGTATTCACGGCGTCCTTTGACGGAACGGACACCCCGGCGCCGAATTTTGATCTGCGATGGGTATATTTACGTCATGGTGCGGATGGACGAAACCGTCCATCCTTTCCGGTAGGGGAGATTAGGTTAGATTATGGTAACCGGTTTCTTCGTGTGTTGCGATATCCAGGCCTTGTTGTTCCTGGTCTTTGGTGACTCTCAAACCGATAAGTAGATCCAGGGCTTTCAAGATCAAATAACTAAAAAAAGCGCTCCAGAGAATCGTGACGCCGACCGCCAGTGCTTGCACGCCGACTTGATCCATGATCGAAACCCCTTCATCCAAACCCAATCCGCCTAAGCTGGTGGCAGCGAAAACGCCGGTCAAAAGCGATCCGACGATGCCGCCGACGCCATGAACAGGAAATACGTCGAGCGAGTCGTCGATTTTCAGTTTTCGCTTCATGAATTGAGTGGCTACAAAGCAGAAGGCGCCTGCAGTAACGCCGATCACCAATGCGCCTGCGGGGCCGACGAAGCCGGAAGCCGGCGTTATGGTGCCTAATCCTGCAACCATGCCGGTCACGATGCCCAATGCGCTGGGTTTGCCGAATTTGACCCATTCAATGAACATCCATGTTAAAGAGCCTGCTGCCGCACCTGTGTGCGTTACCAGAATCGCCATGCCGGCTGAACCGTCGGCGGTCAACGCACTGCCGCCATTGAAGCCGAACCAGCCAACCCACAGCATGCCTGCGCCGGTTAACACCATTGTCATGTTATGTGGCGGCATTGCAGTAGTCGGGAAACCTCTTCGATTGCCGAGAACCAAGGCCGATACTAGAGCTGCAACGCCTGCATTGACATGAATCACAATGCCGCCGGCGAAATCCATGACGCCCAAGTCGGCGAGCCAGCCGCCGCCCCAGATCCAATGACATATCGGCACATATACCAGCAGCAACCACAAGGAGCTAAACCAGAGAATGGCGGAAAATTTCATGCGCTCTGCAAAACCGCCGACGATCAGTGCCGGCGTAATGATTGCAAAAGTCATTTGAAACATGAAAAAGACGGTCTCCGGTATGTCGCCGATTAGAGAATCCGTGACCAGGCTGGGTACGAAAAATTTATGGGTGCCACCCAGGACTTGTTGCAAATCTCCTCCGTCGTCGAAAATTAGGCTATAGACGCCTGCAAGCCATAGCAGCGAAACGATGCAGGTGATTGCGAAACATTGCGTTAGCACCGATAGCACGTTTTTGCTTCTGACGAGTCCGCCATAGAACAGGGAAAGCCCGGGCAGAGTCATGAAGAGCACTAATGCAGTGGAGGTTAATACCCATGCGGTATTGCTTTGATTGAGTTCACCGGCCGCGGCAAGTTGTGGCAGGCCGAACAGTAAGATAAAACTGCTCAGTTTGTTAAGGGTCATGCTGTCCTCGTTAATTATTATAAGTTTTTAGTGGACGCGCGCGGAATTGTCGGTACCGGGAATAAATCATATCCAGGTACCGATTGGGATGAGGCTTGTTCGTGAGCTTAGCCCAGCCTTAACCAATGTGCCTATGGTATAAAACATTGAATTATATAAATCAAAAAGTCATGCCAATTTTTACCCGGCTTTTACAAATAAGGCTGGGTCGTTATTGTCGTGCATAGTGTTTATTATTACTTAATAATCAATGTGTTATGATAGGCATCTGTTAAGGCAGGGTTAAATGGCGTCGCTACCGGTTTCACCGGTTCGGATGCGAATCACTTGCTCCAGACTTGTCACAAAAATCTTGCCGTCGCCTATCTTCCCGGTATTAGCGGCCTTGACAATGGTTTCAATGGCCTGATCCAGAATTTCATCGGAAACGGCAATTTCCAATTTCACTTTGGGCAAAAAGTCTACGACATATTCCGCGCCGCGATAAAGTTCGGTATGCCCTTTTTGGCGTCCGAATCCTTTGACTTCGGTGGCAGTAACTCCCGCAACGCCGATCTCCGATAAGGCTTCTCTGACGTCATCCATTTTGAATGGTTTGATAATCGCTGTAATTAATTTCATATTGATTTTCCAGAGTTGTTGAGTTGCTATCGTATCCCTTTCGGGGTTCGGTTTAAGCCGCAATCATAGTTAAATATCCTTCTAGTTACAATTTCATAAGGCTTAATCCGATGCGGTGCGTTACTTTTTCCGAAAAAAACGGGCGCACGACGCGCCCGTTGTTAGTAGGTCAACCGTTAGCGTTTGCTGCCTTCAGTCGTAAACTCGGGGTAAGCTTCCATACCGCACTCGGAGAAATCGACGCCTTTGTATTCCTCCTCTTCGCTGACGCGGATGCCCATCGCCAGCTTGATTAAGTACCAAGTTAACAGGCTGCTCAAGAAAACGAAACCGAAGATCGTTACGATGCCGATCAATTGTGCTGTAAAGCTGGCTTCCTCATTGGAGAAACAGACTGCGATCAATCCCCACATGCCGACGACGCCATGGACCGAAATCGCGCCGACTGGGTCGTCGATTTTGAGCTTGTCCCAAGTTAAGATCGAGAATACTACGATGACGCCGCCGACTGCGCCGATGACAGTGGCCAATAATGGCGATGGCGTTAAAGGTTCTGCGGTGATTGCGACTAATCCTGCCAAAGCGCCGTTCAACGTCATAGAAAGATCGGCCTTGCCGAACATGAAGTGCGCGGTTAATAAGGCAGCAACAAGGCCTCCTGCAGCCGCCGTGTTGGTGTTGACGAATATCATCGCGACCGAATTGGCTTCGCCGATATCGGAAATTTTCAATTCCGAACCGCCGTTGAAACCGAACCAACCCAACCAGAGTATGAAAGTACCTAGAGTTGCCAGCGGCATATTACAGCCGGGAATCGGATTGATGGAGCCGTCCGCGCCGTATTTGCCTTGGCGTGCACCGAGTAATAGGACTCCCGCCAATGCTGCGCTAGCACCGCACATGTGAACCACGCCGGAACCTGCGAAATCGAGAAAGCCCAGTTCATCGAGAAATCCTTCGCCCCATTTCCAATAGCCTTGAATTGGGTAAATAAAGCCGGTCATTACGACCGAAAATACCAGAAACGACCAGAGTTTCATTCGTTCGGCAACGGCCCCGGAGACGATCGACATTGCCGTAGCTACAAACACGACTTGAAAGAAAAAGTCGGCCATGTTGGAGTAGTAAGTTTCTCCCTCGCTACCCATGACTTCCTCGACCGTATTGTCATCGCCGAGCAAGAAGCTGATGCCGGGCCATACGCTGTTGACGGCTTCGTCCGGATACATGATGTTGTAACCGACCAGCATGTACATGATGCAAGCGATTGCAAACAAGGCGACGTTTTTGGTTAGAATTTCGGTGGTGTTTTTGGCCCTGACCAAACCGGCTTCGAGCATCGCAAACCCGGCCGCCATCCACATGACCAGTGCGCCGCTCATCAAAAAATAAAATGTATCGAGCGCGTAACTTAATTCAACTAATTTATCCACTTTCGATCTCCTCGTTAACGATATTATAGAGCTTCTTCGCCGGTTTCACCGGTTCGGATGCGGACGACTTGCTCGAGATTGCTGACAAAAATTTTGCCGTCGCCAATCTTGCCGGTATTGGCTGCTTTGGAAATGGCTTCTACAGCCGCTTCGAGCTGGTCGTCGCCGATGGCTACCTCGACCTTGGCCTTCGGTAGAAAGTCCACGACATATTCCGCGCCGCGATACAGTTCCGTATGGCCTTTTTGGCGGCCAAAACCTTTGACTTCCGTTACGGTGACTCCTGAAACCCCTATTTCGGATAACGCTTCGCGTACATCGTCCAGCTTAAAGGGCTTAACAATTGCTGTTATTAATTTCATATCTCTATGCCTCTTGTTAAGTTACGAACTCGAATTTGTTTAAAGCACAGAGCGTGCCATACAAGCCAAGGATGTTATTAACCCAAGATTTGGGCAGTTGCCTTAACAGGAGATAATGTTTTGTATCAATATGGTGCAACATGCTTTAAACTGCGCACCATAAAGATGCAAATCAAGCCGAGCGGTCAGTGAATGACGTTATTTTTGTAATTGAGATCAATTAGTTGCTTATATGGCATATGAAGTGCTTATAAGTAGTATGTGGCGATTTCGAAAGTCGTTTTCATTTATTTGCAGCAATCGTTTTGGGGTCTGGCAACCGCCGCAGAACCAGCTACTTGTAGAAGTTATTTTGTGCATATTCCTAACGGGTTAGTAGCCGGTTATTGGGGCAGGGCTCTAAAACTTTTCCGGACGTCTATATTGCGCATTAAAAAAATGATATCGTTATCGCGAAATATTCTTAGCAATTTACAAATGACAATCAACCTAGGAGACAACATACATGTCTGTAGAAAATGTACTTAAAATGATTCAGGAGCACGATGTTAAATTTGTCGATTTTCGCTTCTGCGATACGCGCGGCAAAGAACAGCATGTGACTTTTCCTGCTCATGATGTGGATGAAGACCTTTTTGAAGAAGGCAAGATGTTCGATGGCTCCTCGGTTGCGGGCTGGAAAGGTATTAACGAGTCGGATATGATTCTGATGCCGGATCCAAGTACGGCAGTGATGGATCCGTTTTATGACGATAACACGCTGATTCTGCGTTGCGATATCATCGAGCCGAACGACATGCAAGGCTACGAACGCGATCCACGGTCTATCGCGAAACGCGCCGAAGCTTATTTGGCTAGCACGGGTATTGCCGATGCGGCTTTCTTCGGTCCCGAAAACGAGTTTTTCGTGTTTGACGATGTGCGTTGGTCAGCCAATATTTCAGGCGCTTCATACAAGATCGATTCTTCCGAGGCCGGTTGGAACTCTGAAAAAGCCTATGAAGACGGAAACATGGGGCATCGTCCAAGCGTGAAAGGCGGTTATTTCCCTGTTCCCCCGGTCGATTCTTTGCAGGATATGCGTTCTGCGATGTGTTTGATTCTCGAAGAAATGGGCATGGTTACCGAGGTGCATCATCACGAGGTCGCAACAGCAGGCCAATGCGAGATCGGTGTTAAATTCGGTACTTTGGTCAAAAAAGCCGACGAAGTGTTGGATTTGAAATATGTCGTGACCAATATTGCGCATGCTTACGGTAAAACGGCGACATTTATGCCGAAACCTCTTGTAGGCGACAACGGTAGCGGTATGCATGTTCATCAGTCCTTAGCTAAAAATGGCGTCAATCTATTTTCCGGCGACTTATACGGCGGCTTATCGGAAACCGCGTTGTATTACATCGGCGGTATTATCAAGCACGCCAAAGCATTGAACGCATTTACCAATGCCTCGACGAACAGCTATAAACGTTTGGTGCCGGGTTTTGAAGCGCCGGTAATGTTGGCGTACTCTGCGCGAAACCGTTCGGCATCGATTCGTATCCCTTTTATTACCAATCCGAAAGGACGCCGTATCGAGGTGCGCTTCCCCGACTCGACCGCTAACCCTTATTTAGCGTTCTCGGCAATGCTAATGGCAGGTCTGGACGGTATTCAAAACAAAATTCATCCTGGCGATGCGATGGATAAAGATTTGTACGATTTACCGCCGGAAGAAGAAAAAGCGATTCCGCAAGTCTGCCATGCTTTCGATCAAGCTTTGCAGGCGTTGGATAGCGACCGCGAATTCTTGAAGCAAGGCGGCGTGTTTACCGATGATGCTATCGACGGTTATATTGCGTTGAAAATGGAAGAAGTGACTCGTCTGCGTATGAGTACGCACCCGGTTGAATTCGATATGTATTACAGTTTGTAATTACGAATCGAAATAACAACAAAGAAGCGCCCCATAATGGGGCGTTTTTTATTTGGGCGCACCATAAATGTTGTTCAATAGTTTCTGCTAAACTCGCTTTGCATCGGAAATGATGGTGAAAGGGGCAAGATGAAAGATGAAAGATGAAAGATGAAAGGTGGGGGGGGCGCCACTAAGTTATGAGAAACCCGTCATTCCGCCATGGATTGGCGGAATTCAGGGCCATGGATGGCAAGCTTTTGAGGCGCATTAGAGCCTGAGTGCCCATCGCCAACCATGGTTGCCGTAGGTTGGCGATTAGCCCCTTGGGGTACGCTATGATTACCATGGTAACCCCGCCAATGCTAAGGCAAGCTCTTATGGTTTGGTCCGGTGGATTCGGTGCTTAACGGCATGAGGGTATGCGTAGCGTACCCTACAATTTATGTATAACGACGAGCGTGGAAGCGAGGGAAATCGTTATTACGGCAGGAATTGCCGAGATTCGGGTCTCAAGGACCTGAATGCCTATTGCCAACCATGATCGCCGGAGGTTGTCGATTAGATGTCTAATTATTATGGTCTAGTATTTGCTTAATATTAGTAAAGCGATCGTTTTCCTTGCCTATATGTGTCTTCCTTGATTAATCGATAAGCTCATGACTTTAAAAAACCGTGTATAAAAAGATTCTCGAACATTTAAATGAAGCGGTTTTGCTATTCGATCGGCAGCTTAAACTGACTTATATCAATACCGCCGGCGAGGTGCTGTTTGCCGATAGCGCTCGACATTTGTTGGGCAGTAGTGCCATGGAGTTATTCAAGACGGTCGATTCGGAGCAGCGGTTGGATCTGGAACAATGCCTGCAAATGGATGAGCCCTTAGTCGATCGTGAATTAACCCTGGACATCATGAATCAGAGCATTACTGTCAATTTTAGTGCGACGCCCGTTATCAATGATGATCAGGTTACTGAGATCATTGTCGAGTTGCAACAACTGGATAGGCATTTACGCATTTCTAAGGAAGAGCAATTATTATCTCAGCAATCAACCGTTCGAATGTTGGTTAGAGGCCTGGCTCATGAAATCAAAAATCCCCTTGGAGGGCTAAGAGGCGCGGCACAGTTACTGGATCTTGAATTGGATGATCCTGAACTGAAGGAATACACTCAAATCATTATTGCCGAGTCCGACCGACTTCAAGGTTTAATGGATAAAATGCTCGGCCCTAATAAGCTACCGAATAAAGCGCTATTAAATATTCATGAAGTTGTCGAACGGGTTAGGCAATTGGTGCTTATCGAAGCGAACGGAAAACTGAGCGTTATTCAGGATTACGATCCTAGTATTCCGGAAGTGTTTGCCGACAAGAATCAATTGATTCAGGCGGTATTGAATATTGTCAGAAATGCCGTTCAGGCGATGGAAGGCAGCGGAATACTGACTTTAAAAACCAGAGTTTGCCGGCAAATGACGATCGGTCGCAAGAGAAATAAATTGACCGCGAAAATCGATATTATCGATACCGGTCCCGGAATCGATAAAGAGATGATGAGCAAGGTTTTTTATCCGATGATTACCGGACGGGCCAGCGGTACGGGGCTTGGTTTGTCCATCGCACAGTCTTTGATCAATCAACATGACGGCATGATCGAATGCGATAGTCAGCCTGGTCGTACCGTTTTTTCTATTTATTTACCCCTGGAGAATCACCATGAGTAATTCGGGCATGGTTTGGATCGTCGACGACGATAAATCCATCCGCTGGGTATTAGAGAAAGCCCTGCAAAAAGCCGAGATCGAAACCCGTTCGTTCGCTAACGGTAACGTGTTGCTCGAAGCGTTGAAGTCCGAGGAACCGGACGCGTTGATCACCGATATTCGCATGCCCGGCATCGATGGCTTGCAGTTGTTGAAGAGCGTGCAAAGCAGTCATCCGGATTTACCGGTCATTGTGATGACCGCGCATTCCGATTTGGAAAGCGCGGTATCGGCATTTCACGGCGGAGCCTTCGAATATTTGCCCAAGCCGTTCGATATAAAAGAAGTCGTTGAGGTCGTTCGTCGCGCCTGTGAGCATTCCAAGCAAAGGCAGGAGTCGATACATAATAACCATGTCGCGGAAGCAACACCCGAAATTATCGGTGCCGCACCGGCGATGCAAGAGGTATTTAGGGCGATAGGCCGATTGGCCCGCTCCCACATTACTGTGATGATCAATGGCGAGTCCGGAACCGGTAAGGAATTGGTGGCAAAGGCTTTACATCGCCATAGTCCAAGAGCGAGTAATCCGTTTATTGCGCTGAACATGGCCGCGATCCCTAAGGATTTGATGGAATCCGAATTATTTGGGCATGAAAAAGGTGCGTTTACCGGTGCTCAAGCGCGACGGTCGGGGCGATTCGAGCAAGCCAATCACGGAACGCTGTTCCTCGACGAAATCGGCGATATGCCCGCCGAACTGCAAACACGCTTGCTGAGAGTGCTGGCGGACGGAGAATTTTATCCTGTCGGTGCGCATTCATCGGTCAAAGTCGATGTTCGGATCATTGCCGCGACACACCAAAATCTTGAAGCCTTAGTCGCTCAAGGCCGGTTCCGCGAGGATTTATTTCACCGCTTAAATGTTATTCGTATTCATATTCCGCCGCTTCGCGATCGCCGGGAAGATATTCCGTTGCTAATGCAGTATTTTTTAAGTAAAGCCGCGGCCGAATTGAATACCGAATTAAAGGTGCTTAAGCCTGATGCCGAACAATTCTTGAAGGCTCTGGAATGGCCGGGCAATGTACGTCAGCTCGAGAATCTGTGTCGTTGGTTGACCGTAATGGCTTCGGGTCGTGAAATTCATAAGAACGAATTGCCGCCGGAATTGCTGCATAGTCGGGAGGAGTCGGGCGGGGCGGATGAGAATTGGCAAGGGGTGTTGAAGAAAAATATCGAGTACCAATTGCATAAGGGCGATCAGGAGATTGCCAAGCATACGATACCGGTAGTCGAAGCCATTTTGATTAAGTCCGCGTTAGACTATACCGGCGGAAAACGTCACGAAGCGGCTAAGCTTTTGGGTTACGGTAGGAATACGCTAACTCGTAAGATTAAGGAACTGGATATCGAGGAATGATCGTTAGCCCGGCACCGAATTTTGATCTGCGTTGGGTATACACATGGCCATCACGAATTCCTTATGGCTCGAGAAGAGGGCTTTCAACGAAGAAAGCCCTCTATTCAGTGTGATTGCCTATAAGGTTTTAGCCTTTGAGCAAATCCTTGACTTTAGCCATGATTCCGGCCGGATCAATGCCTTGGTGCGGGAATTGCTCCCACAAGCCGCCGCAACCTTCTTTGTGCGTGGCAATATGAGCGAATTTAGGCGCGTATCCGCGTTCCAGCAACCATGAGCCATAGCGACTGCCCAGACCGGTTTTGCGGTTGAACGATTCGACGACCAACACCATCGGGGATTTTCCGACTTTAGTCAGCATATCTTCGTCGATGACGTTCAATGTCGGTTTGTTGATCAAGCCGACATCGATGCCTTCTTGTTTCAAACGTTCAACCGCATCCAGCGCGCGGTATAACGATTCGCCGAAGCTGACGACATAGCCTTGCGTCCCTTCGCGGATGACTTCGTCTTTGCCGGAAACGAATTTATAATTGCCGCCGAAGAAATCGTTCCCGTCGCTATCCAGGATCATGGGCACCTTGGAGCGGGTAGAGAAAACGAAACGCAGACCCCGGTTGAAGAAAATAGTTTCCAAGCAGGCTTTCATTTGATTCGGGTCGGCCGGGAAGTACAGATTGGTGTCGTAACCGTCGCTCAAACCGTTGTCGGCAAACATGTTGTTTAAACCGAAATGGCAAGTGTTGTCGGCCATGTCGTCGATACCGGAATGCGAGAAATGACACAACACGTTGGAATTGTTCAAACGCGCCATCGTGATTTCGGAAATACACATTTCCAGGAAAGCGCTGAATGTGCCGAAAATACCTTGTTTACCGGCTTCCATCCCGAAACCGGCCGCCGCAGAAAAGTTACCGCGTTCCATGATGCCGGAAGAAATAAAGATTTCAGGGTATGCATCATGAATTTTCTTTAAGCCGCAAGAGCCCTCGAGGTCGCTGTCGATCACGCGGACTTTTTCCAAACGTTCCGCTTCGGACAATCGGCCCAAAATCGCGACAGACGCATCGCCGAAGACGTTGCGGTTGGCATCCCATTTATCGCTGGAGCCGAGGAAGGTGTAGTCTTGTTTCGGTGCTTGGATGGACTTCAGATGTTCGACCGCCGCTTGCTGACCGTTGGCTTCCAAGTATTCGAGCGCCAGTTTAACCGAGATGACATCGTGACCGTGGGTCGAGCCTTCCAGGCCTTTGATGCCAGGGCACATCGGGCGGTGGTTGATGACCGCGACAGGACCTTGCGTGTTGATCGCGGTGACGATGCGGCGGTACAAGTCGTCGAGGTCTTCGCCGTCGCCTTCCAACACTTTAACGCCATGGCCTTCCAGTGTTTTTGCGGTGCTGCATCCGCCCAAGTAATGGGAAGGGTGACCGGCGATCGTGACATCGTTATCGTCGATGATAAGTTTCACGTTTAGTTGTTGAGCAACGGCAAGGCGCGCGGCCTCGGCATCGTTACCTTCTTGTTGCGAGCCGTCGGAGCCCAGGCAGAATAATGTCTTGCTAGGGTTTGCCATCGCCACGCCGTTGACGTAAGGCCACATGTGACCTAAGCGACCGGAACTGAATTTGACGCCGGGCGTAAAGCCTAATTCAGGATGGCCCGGAAGATGAGAATGCGCTTCGCGGTAATGCATCAGCTTTTCGGCCGGTAAATCGCCGTTTAGCGTGGACATCAAGTATTGGGTGGCAACACGGTGTCCCGCTTCATCAAAAAAGACAGGAACGAATTTGTCGTCGTTGCCGCGAAACAGTGCGTCCAGAATCATGACTTCCGGAACCGTATCGAACGGGCCGCCGGTGTGTCCGCCAACGCCTCTGGCGGCGCCGGTTGCCGTGAAAAATACGATCGCATCGCGGCATAATTGAATGTTGGCCTGCAGCGCCGATTTTTGTTCGGCGGTCAGTTCATTGCTGCTTGGATCGAGTGAAATGCGCTGATAAGCGCCGAGATCGATTGGAAATTTAGACATAGTTATTCTTCTTTTCGGTTTGGTTAATAAACGTGCTTTGAAAGCTCTCTCTTTACAAAGACAATTAATCGGATGGTCGAGGTACTATCTAAAAGATAAGGTAAAAAAATATTTTCCCAAATGGTTCCCACGCAGTGCGTCACTGGTATAAGTTAGCCGTCACAGAGTAAGTAATTCCGGCATTCATGCTCAAATGTGCCTCAAAAGCCTGCCATCCATGGCACTGGATTCCGCCACAAATCCGTATGGAACGAATTTGCATTTACTCGAAGGGCTCCGGGCAGGATAGCCCGGAGTGAATCCATGGCGGAATGACGGGTTTCCCTTAACTTAATGGCAGTGACGCAGAGCGTGGGAACGATGGAAGTCGGGAAGTTATTTTCGGCCATATTCTAAACGTTTCCATAACGGCATCCATTTTCTTTTGACGGCTTCTAGATAAGAATTTAGTTTTTATATGTTTTGGCCTGTCTCAATGAATGTTAGTGTCTTACCGTATTCAGTTTCATTAATCTAGCTTTGAGTTTTGACATACCTCCGTCCGTGTCTTCGGCAGTCTTCAATCCGGGCTATTCTGAGCCTGATTTTTAACTGTCGAAAAATCACTTTCGGAAGTATAACCCGTAGGCAAGATCAACAAAACATTTTCGCAAAAAATGTCGGCTCAATCGTTTCGAATCCAAGATTGATCTTCACGCTCGGTGTAGCGGTCTCTTGCCAGTAATAGATAAAACGAAGGGACAACGAACAGCGTAAATAGCGTTCCAACGCCGAGACCGCTAGTGATTACCAAGCCGATATCGAAACGGCTGGCAGCGCCCGGGCCCGAAGCGATCAGTAAAGGGACCATCGCGACGATCATCGATACGGTCGTCATTAGAATCGGCCGGAGCCGGATTTTTGCCGCTTGCTCTACCGCTTCGCGTTTGGTCAAGCCTTCGCGGATCTGCAATTGATTGGCGAACTCGACGATCAAAATACCGTTCTTTGCAATTAAACCGATCAACGTGATCAAGCCGACTTGCGTATAAATATTGATCGAGGCGAAGCCGAGCATGATGAAAGCTAGGGCGCTGGCGATCGAGAGCGGTACCGAAATCAGAATAATCAACGGATCGCGCCAGCTTTCGAATTGTGCGGCCAGCATTAAATAAATGATCAACAACGACATGAAAAACGTCGCGACCAGAGCGCTGCCTTGTTGTGCGTATTGCCGGGAGCTGCCTGTATAGTCGTAACTATAACCGCGCGGAAATAACTCATCGGCTTCCTGTTCCAAATAATCCATTGCATTGCCCAGTGTGATGCCTGGTGCCATCATGCCCGATACGGTCAGGCTGTTGAGCTGTTGAAATTGAGTTCGTTTGCTGGGCTCGACCGATTGTTCGAGATGCACCAGCGATGACAGCGGTACTTGTCCGCCCGATGCGGTTCGCAAATAATAATGATCGAACTTACTGGTATCGAGGCGCGATAAATCGTCGACTTGCGGTATCACTTTATAACTTCGCCCCTGCAGGCTAAAGTGGTTGACATATTGTCCGCCGAGTAAAGATGCCAGGTTGCTGCCGATGTCTTGCATCGTCAATCCCAAATCCGCCGCTCTATCCCGGTCGATGACAAGGGTCGCTTTCGGTCGGTCGAAATTAACTTCCTTCATCAAAAAATTGAAGCGTCCGCTTTGTGTCGCACGATCGACCAGAAGGTCCGCTACTTGGTCAAGCGATGCGTAATCGGCATCGGTGACGATTACGAATTGTAGCGGTAGGCCGCCTCCCGAGCCGGGTAAGCTTGGCCGTGGAATGACCGCGGTTTGGAAGCCGGCAATGGTGTTGACCTTGGCCTGCAATTCCGGTTGTATCGCCATTTGCGAACGGTTGCGTAATGCCGTCGAAGGCATTTTAAAGCCCCCGAACACGGTATTGTTGCTGCCGCCGAAGCCAAGCAGCATAAAGCTTTCGTTGTATTCCGGTATCGATTCGAATTGTTTGATCAACTCTTCGGCATAGGCTTCATTATAATTCAAAGTTGCAGTTTGCGGACCGCTCGCCATGACAAACAGTATGCTTTGGTCCTCGGTTGGGGCCAATTCTTTTTGCGACAGGCTGAACATGAAATAAATGCTGATCAAGACCATCAGCGCAAATGCCAGTACCAGAGATGGCGTTTCCAGAAGCGGGTGCAGCAATTTTCGGTAACGTTCGGACCAATCGTTAAAGATTGCTTCGACCGCATGTTCGAAACGACCGGCCTTGCCTTGGTCTTTCAGGATTTTGGAGCTCAGCATCGGTGCGAGGGTGAGTGCGATAATGCTCGAAATGACGACCGCGCCGGCTAGGGTAAAGGCGAATTCGGTAAACAAGGTGCCTACCAGTCCGCCCATGAAACCGACCGGCAAATAGACCGCAACCAGCGCCACCGTAGTCGCGATCACCGGTAATACTAACTCACGCGTGCCTTCGATCGCCGCTTCGAATTTGGATTTTCCCAATTCTATATGGCGATGCACGTTTTCGACGACAATGATCGCGTCGTCGACGACTAGACCGATGCCTAGCACCATTGCCAGCATTGTGAGCAGGTTTACCGAAAACCCCATGAGTAGCATCAAAAAAGTGCCGCCGATCAACGAAAGGGGGACTGTGATCGATGGAACCAGTGCGGCGCGAATCGAGCCCAACGATAAATAAATGATCAATAAGACGATGATCAATGCTTCGGCCAGCGTACGAAAGACTTCGTTGATCGAATCCTGGATAAAACGGCTCGCATCATAAGGCAGCAGGATATGCATGGCTTCGGGCAAGTCTTTTTCAATTTCGTCCAACATATCGCGGACGGCATAGGCAACCGTCAGCGGGTTGGCGCCGGGTGCCTGTTCGATACCCATGAAAATCGCGGTCTTGCCTTTATACCAGTTGACCATGTCGTAATCTTCGCTGCCCAATTCGGTATCGGCAACATCGGATAACCTGATTAGCGTACCGCCGCGATTGCCGACGACTAGATTACGAAATTCCTGTTCGCTGACGACATCGGTTGTCGCGCTCAAATCGACCGTAACGAAATTTCCTTTGGTTTGGCCGGCGCCCGACAGGTAATTATTTGAGCGCAACACATTCGCGACATCCTCGGCAGTTACGCCGAGCGACGACATGCGCTTGGGGTCGAGCCAGATGCGCATCGCAAAGGTTTTATTACCGAGCACAGTGGCTTTGCCGACGCCCGGTATCGATTGAATTTTCGGTTTAACGACGCGAAGCATGTAATCGCTGATTTGCGAAGGCTTCATCGTATCGCTATAAAGCGCAACATACATCAACGCAGTCGTATCGCCGACTTGCGATGTAATGACCGGGTCTTCCGATTCGGCAGGTAAGATATTGCGTTGACTTGCTACTTTCGCTTGAATTTCGGCGACCGCGGCATTGGGGTCGTAGTTAAGACGCATGTGCGCTTCAATCGTCGAAACGCCTTGGCGGCTGTTCGAGGACAGATAATCGATGCCGTCGGCCTCGGCGATGGCCTGCTGTAGGGGCGTGGTAATGAAGCCTTGCACCAAATCGCTGCTGGCTCCGGGATAGGACGTCCTTACCGTGACGACGGTATTTTCGGTTTCGGGGTATTGCCTGAGTTCCAGCGCCGTGATGGCTCTCAAGCCGAGTACTAAAATCAATAAGCTGACAACACTGGCGAGGACCGGCCGTTCGATGAAAAGGTCGGTAAATTTCACTGTGAAATCTCCCGTTCGCCAGGGGCGGGTTTATCATCCAACTTAACCGGCATGCCGTTACGTAGTTTGACTTGGCCTGCGCTGACGACACGTTCTCCAAGTTTCAAACCGCTAATGATTTCCACGCGGCCGGCGCGTGTTTGCCCGGTTTCGACTTGCCGGCTTTGAACGATCAGGCCGTGTTCGTTTGCTTCGATCACGAATACCGAATTGCCGTAAGGATTATAGGTGATCGCGGTATCGGGTAGTGTCAGTACCTTGAGTTCTTGGTCCGATAAAATGCCGGTTTGTGCGAACATGCCCGGATGCAGCAGTTTTTCGCTGTTGCTTAGCTTGGCGCGAACTTTTACGGATCGCGTGCCTTGGTCGATCAGCGGACTCACGGCGCTGATTTCGCCGTTGAATTCTCGGTCCGGGTAAGCTTGCACGGTCGCAATGACTTGGCGGCCTTTAACGAGTCGATTCAAATAGCGTTCAGGAACGGTAAAGTCCAAATAAATCGGGTCCAGCTGTTGCAGCGACACGATTGCCGAACCTTCCGTTAAGTATTGGCCGAGGTTGACTAGACGAATGCCGAGTTCGCCGGTGAAAGGCGCGCGAATTCGTTTTCTGTCGATCAGTGTACGTTTAGCATGAACGGCCGCGGCGGTTTCGTCGAGTAGGGCATGGTTCTGATCGTAATCGGATTGGGAAATGAAGTTTTTACCTATTAGTTTTTCGCTCCGCTCGAAGCGGACCTTGGCGAGCCGCATTTCGGCCTGGAGTCCTTGTAATTCCGCGCGATCGGTCGACGCATCCAGTTCCAACAGCAATTGTCCCTTTTTAACCGATTGACCGGAGTCGAAATGAATCGCTTCGACTTTGCCGGCCACTTCGTTGCTGACGTCGACGCCGGCAATGGCGGTTAAGCTTCCCACCGCGGACAATGTGGAAGGCCAGATTTCCTGGGTGACTTCGGTACCCGCAACGACGGCAGGAGGCGGTGGTTGAAATCGGCCGGCTTCTTGATGAAGTTGGTAAAACTTCAGTCCGAAAATGCCGCCAAAAATCAGCACGGAGAATAGTATTAGAATAAGAAAACGTTTGAGCATGTGAGGTTTAAAATACCGAGTCGATAAGTTAAGCCGTCCATGGTTCGACAAGCTCACCACGAACGGCTTAACTTAATGGCATTGACGGAGGTCGTGGTAGCCGGAAAGCCACTATGGCTAGCGGGCATCAAGTTCTTTTATCATTTGTCGGATCCGATTTAGCAATTGTCGTTGTTGCGTCGTTGGCAATCGCTTTAGATCACGTTCGAATTCAGTGAGGCCATAATCTGCTGTTTCATTGCTCAAATCGGATCGTTGTATACCGCAGTCGGCGAGAACACGAGTGATGGGTTCGCGTGCGTCATCTAGCGGCATCGCCCCCGACAATATGTTTTTGAGCATGGTATGTATTCGTACGAAAACCGATTTTCCGTTTAGTAATGCCTCGGCAAATGCTAGAGCATGCTCGTCGTTATAGGCTCTTCGTCTCGTATCCGAAAAGGTGCGCATTTCAATCGTAACGAGCGCTTGTTTATCGATTCGATAATCGAAGTCGAACGGCTGATTTTGAGAAGTAATCAGACTGTTGGAATCGACAACTAGTTGCAATTGATTCGCCTTGCAAACGATTTCAAGTCTGATTAAATCATATTTCCCCCGTTTCGGTAGCGGCGATCGCGCTAGGGTGTATTCGAGGTTAGCTAAGTGGTCCCGGTTACGATGGTAACTCCATGTGTGGAAGTCCTGAGCTACTGCGGTTTGTAAAGACAAGGCGACAATGCAAAGAATCTGTAAAAAATGCTTAAATAATCGAGTTTTAAGTTTCATTGAGCAATAGGCCGTAAAGCTTTGATAAAGAACCTTAGGATACACTAAAACACGAATCGAAAGTTAAACCGAGTAAAGCCAATTCAATGCTTGGCAGGACGGCAGTTGAAACCCCGTGAAACCCCGTTCTAAACATTTAGAACATGACCAAAGCAAGCTGAAATATTTACTGTGAAAGTTCGTAGATATAGACCCTTTATCTAATTTTTCGATATACGGCGCTCGACAGAGCAAATGCCGGTTCCGGAGAGGGTGCGGTTGCTCGACCGACAGGCGTTGGCGGCAGGGACAGCCGCCGTCGAGCCTACAGGGACGTATTCACGGCGTCCTGTCGGGCTAGTGACCGTACCCTCCCCACCAGAGAACTTTCATTTGCCGGGGCGATGGCCAGGCCTTCATGAACGTTACTGTGAAAGTTCGTGAGTTAAGGTTCTGGGTTTACGGCGTCCTTTCGCAGGAGAGCCCTGTCGAAGGGTGAACGGTAGTTTGAGGCTTCACCAGGCCGGTGAAAGTGTTGTAGACCCTTCATGCTTCGACTTTGCTCAGCACGAACGGTCTACAACAAATGCCAACTGCTCTTTTCAGGATTAATGCAGTGTATTGTCGGCTAATTCGCTTTCTCGCCGGAGCATCGATATCGATCGCTTTGTCGGATCAATTCATCCGCCGGCATGGGGCGCGCGAATAAATAACCTTGAGCGATATTACAACCTTCGCGTTCAAGAAATTGAGCTTGCTCTTCGGACTCGACGCCTTCCGCGACGGCTTCCAGCCCTAGGTTTCGAGCCAGCGCGATGATAACCCGAACGATGGCTTCGCCGTGTTCATCGCGGCCGATGTCCTGCACGAAAGATTGATCGATTTTTAACCGATCCAGCGGGAGGTTTTTTAAATAAGCCAGACTGGAATAACCGGTGCCGAAATCGTCAATCGATAGCAAGATACCTTGTTGACGCAAATTATCCAAAATGCGCATGGCTTGATCCGGTTGGCGCATGATCATCGATTCAGTCACTTCCAATTCCAAATGCTTGGCAGGGATACTCATTCTCTCCAATGCTGCGGATACTTGTCCGGCGAGATCCTCCCGGTCGATTTGCTGCATCGATAAGTTGACCGAAACGCGAGGAACTTCAAGGTCTTCCGCTTGCCACTCGGCCATTTGTCTGACGGCTTCATTTAAAACCCATTCGCCGATTTCGGCGATGATACCCATATCCTCGGCTAACGGAATGAATTGCCCCGGCGATACTATGCCTAATTCTGCGTGTTGCCAACGCACTAATGCCTCGACTCCCGCAAGCGTACGGTCGATCAAATTAATTTGAGGTTGATAGTAAAGTAAAAGCTCGTTTCGGGCGACTGCGCCGCGCAGAGCGTTTTCCATGATCAAGCGCTCGAAAGCGCCGGTAGTTAGGCCTGATGAAAAGAACTGATACGTATTACGGCCTTGTTGTTTGGCTTGATACATGGCCAGGTCGGCATGTTTCAATAGCGTGTCGACGTCTTTGCCGTCTTGCGGAAACAGTGCGATGCCGATGCTGGCGGTCACGGTTAACGTGTGGTCCTCGATGAACATCGGCCGGTTAAAAATTTGCAATAATTTATGTGCGACGATGACCGCGTGATGCGCGGTGGAATCGTCTTCCAACAGCAGAACGAATTCGTCGCCGCCTAGTCGGGCCAGCGTATCGTCAGCTCGAATCGCTTGTTGCATACGATCGGCGGCTTGTTTCAATAAGTCGTCGCCTACCGGGTGACCCAGAGTGTCGTTAATTGTTTTGAACCGGTCCAGATCAAGAAATAATACGGCTAGATTCTTGTTTTCCCGTTGCGCATGGATCAAGGCATGCCCGAGACGGTCTCTGAATAAGGTGCGATTAGGTAGGCGTGTTAATGCATCGTGATGAGCCAGAAAGTCGAGTTGCGCTTGGGCTTCCTTGACCGAGCTGATATCGTTGAACACGCCGACAAAATGCGTGGTGGTGCCTTCGCTGTTTTTGACCGCACTGATAGTCAACCATTCCGGATAAACTTCGCCGTTTTTACGCCGATTCCAGACTTCGCCGCGCCAATGGCCTGTGCCTAATAAAGTATTCCACAACTCGAAAAAAAAAGACCTGTCTTGGTGGTTGGACTTCAGGATGCTGGGGTTTTTGCCTAACACCTCGATCTTGGTATAGCCGGTGATTTGCTCGAAGGCCGGATTAACGGCTACGATATTGGCGTCGATGTCGGTAACGATGATGCCTTCGCCGGTCGATTCAAAGACCTGGTCGGCGAGACGCAGCTTTTCGAGATAGCGTTTGCGTTCGTCGCGTAGTTCTTTTTCCTCCAGCGCATGCCGGATCGCGGCGCCCAAGCGAGCAGGGCGGTCTTTCAACACATAATCGAAAGCGCCTTTTTGCAAGGCATCGATCGCGATTTCCTCGCCGATACTGCCGGAAACAACGACGACAGGAATGTCGTTATCGCGGTTATGAAGCAGTTCCAAGACTTTGAGGCCGCTAAATTGCGGCAGACACCAGTCGGTTAAAATCAAATCGGGTCGGGTATCGAGCGCTTGCAGAAAGTCCTCTTCGTTTTGAACCCGTTGCCAATCGAAAATTAATCCGTCATCCTTCAATTGTAATACCATCAGCTCGGCATCGACCGGGACGTCCTCGACGATCAGAATACGCAATACTTCGTTACGTTCCATAAATGATTTAGTCATTTTCAGCCTCAGGTTTAGAGGTAACTCCGAGCGGCGGCCCGATATTTAGACTTAACCAATAGTTTTCGATTTGCTTGATGACTTCGATAAAGCCGGAAAACGACACGGGTTTGACCAGATAGGAATTAGCGCCGATATCGTAAGATAAAGCCCGGTCGCCTTCTTCGCGCGATGAAGTCAAAATAACGACCGGTATGCGTTTGATCAATGGTGCGGTTTTGATTTGCTTGAGTACATCGAAGCCGTCGATACCCGGCATTTTTAGATCAAGCAGTATCAGATCTGGTAACGGATAACGCTTCCGGTCGCCGTAGTCGCCGCGTCCGAATAAATAATCGAGCGCTTCGCGGCCGCTTGAAGCCGTTTCGATTCGGTTGATCAGCCGGGCTTCATGGAAGGCGTCCAGTGCTAATTCGATATCCATGCGATTATCGTCCACTAACAATATAAAGGCCTCATTATTCATAACGATTCTCATGCTTTAATTGGCGGCGGGAAGCCGAATACTAAACGTGCTGCCGTTTCCGGGGGTGGATTCGACTTCTACCGAACCGCCCATCATGCGTGCCGATTTGGCGACGATGGCGAGACCTATCCCCGTTCCCGGGTATTCGTCTTCATTGTGCAGGCGCTGAAAAACCTGAAAAATTTTATCATAATACTCGGGCTCGATACCTATGCCGTTATCGGTCACTTGAATAATGATTTGACCTTTATTAATGCGCGACGAGATTGCGATTATGGGCGGTATATCCGGTTTACGGTAAATTAACGCATTATCGAGTAAGTTGGATAATATTTGCCCAACTAAAGTGGCGTCGCCGATCGGTGACGCCAGCGGTTCGATGATTTCAAGCGTGGCTTGAGTGGCCGTTATGCGTTCGGCAAATGTTGCCGATAGCTGTTTCAGCAACGGCGATAGGGCTATCGGGCTCATTTGTACGGCGCGCCGCCCGGTGCGAGAATATTCCAGTAGGTCCTCAATCAATTGGCTCATACGGTTTCCGGCTTCGATGACATTATCGAGATAATGGCGGCCCTCGTCATTGAGCGTATCGCTATGTCTGCGTGCCAGAATTTGCGCAAAACCGTTAATGGCGCGAAGCGGTGCGCGTAGATCGTGCGAAACCGAATAGGAAAACGATTCGAGTTCTTTATTGGCTTGTTCCAACTCGGCCGTGCGCTCGCTAACTCGTCGTTCCAGATAGGCATTCAGCCTGAGCACTTCCTGTTCCGCTTCGATTCGTTCGGTGATGTCCAAGCAGTAGCCCAGATAGCCGACAAAATCGCTCTTGTGATCGTAACGAGGCACGCCGTCGTCGATAAGCCAACGGTATTCCCCGTCGTGACGACGCAAGCGGTAAACGATAGAGAATTTCTCGCGCTTGTCGAAAGCCTCATTATAGACTTGCACGCAACGATCGTAATCATCGGGATGCACGCCTTCAGCCCAGCCGAACCCCCATTCTTGCTCCAGCGTCCGGCCGGTGAATTCAAGCCAGGGTTCGTTGAAATAGTCGCATAACTTATCGAGGCGCGCCGACCAAATCAGCATGCGCCCGTTATTAGCAAGTGAACGGTAACGCGTTTCGCTTTCTTTCAATGCTATTTCGGCCGATTTTTGATCTTCGATCAAGCTTAATAATACCAAGCGCTGTCGGTCCGATTCCTTTAACAATTGTTCGGTTTCGGTTCGTGCCGCATGAGTGGCTTGTTCGGCTTGTTTTCGTTTGGTGATATCGATCACGATCGCGACCGTCCCGTTCGGCGACTGGCCTTGTTCCCATAACGGCGAAACCGTTAAATTGACCCAAACGCAGCGCCCATTTTTATGGATATAACGTTTTTCCATTGAAAATTCGCGAATTTCTCCGGCCAGGAGTCGCTGCGTTTTTGCGTTGTCGGCTGCTAGATCTTCGGGATGCGTGATGCTTTGATAGGTCAATTGTTCCATTTCATTGCGGGTATATCCGACGATATCGCAAAATCGTCGATTGATTCGCATGAAGCGGCCGGTGCGTATGTCGATCTGAGCAACGCCTGCCGCGGCTTGCTCGAATAAGGTGCGAAATCGCGTCTCGCTTTCGCGAAGCATCTCAGTGTCGCGGTCGCGGCGAAGCCTTATTATCATTAGCGATCCGAGCATGACAACCGCTAAAGGGTAGATCGTCAAAACCGGTAAGGCGATATCAGACAGAACCCGAACTGCGGTGGAATAAGGAAGGATCAGCATCAAGGCTAGCATCAAAACATGAACGAAAAGCCCGAATAGCCAAAGTTCGCGCCACGATATTTCGACGAGCGGCGATGGCCGAAAATGCCGCCAGAGTATGCCGGCGAGTCCCGATACGATAATGACCGAAACTCCGGTCCATGTCGCAATTCCGCCTTGATAGAGTCGTAGTGCCGCTGTGCCGGCCATGGCAACGGCTGTCGGGATGGTGCCGAAAAACAGACCGGTAATACTTAACAGTACCGACCGAGTATCGAAGATGATGCCGGGTTGATAATACCAAGGCGTCAGCATGATGACCATGCCGATCAAGGCAATACCCAGGCCGATTACAATTTGTCCGGCTAACTTAGGCTTGAATAAGAAACGCCCGGCCGTCATGTCGAAGGCTAGCGCGATCGTCAGCAGTAATGCGGCATTTTGGAGTATTGCTAGCGCTCCGGAAACAATCATGGCTTGAGTTCCTGTACTGAAACGGAGTAGCGCGTCGGTTCGCCGAGCCGGGTTAGTAGGGCGTTGACTTCTTGTTTCAAGTCGATGATCCTCGACTCTCTGTCTAAGGTGACCGTGTGCCAGCGGCGCAGTTCGTCTAATTGCCGGTTAAGTTTTTGAGTATCCTGTTCTCTTTCGATCGTAATCGCGGCTAAATGCGCAAAGGTATTGATTAACTGTCGCTCGCTTTCGGTTGCGTGGCGCGGCGTTCGGTAATAAGCCGCAAAAGTGCCGAGTACCTTGCCGGTCCCGGAAAAAATCGGTGTGGACCAGCAGGCGCGTAAACCATGATCGAGAGCGAGGCGATTAAAATTTTTCCATAGCGGGCTTTCGGCGATATCGTCGACGAATACCGGTTGCTTAGTAAAAGCCGCGGTGCCGCAGGAACCGACGGAAGGCCCGATTTCAATACCGTCCACAGATCGGTTGTAGCCATCGGGCAGGCTCGGTGCCGATCCGTGCCTAAGATGTAAGTCGTCCGCATCCATTAACAAGATCGAGCACAGCATGTCGGGGCTGAGCTGTTCTATGTTACGGGCGATATGTTTCAGTATTGTCGTTAGCGGCCGTCCTTCGGCGATTTGCTCCAAGGTATTGTTTGCTGCGGCGAGCAAAGCTTGCTGTTGTTTGAGTTCGCTGATGTCTCGGGCGATACCGAGAACGCCGATGAGTTTTCCTTTGGCGTCGTACATCGGCGTTTTTGTGGTTTGCACCCGAATGCTGCGCCCGTCTCCCGAAAAAGTCAGTGTTTCTTCGTTCGTGACCGGCTTTCCAGCGGCTGCCGCGGCGAGGTCGTTCGCGCGGAAAGCATCCGCTGTTTCCGAGTCGACAAAGTCGTAATCGGTTTTGCCGATAATTTCGGATACAGGGACTCCGAATAATTTTACGATAGCCGGATTGCAGGCCAGGAAGGTACCGCTATGATCTTTTAGCCATACAAAATCGGGTATCGTCTCGAAGAGTGTTTTTAATCTATGTTCGGCTTGTTTACGCGCGGTTTCGCGTTCGAAATTATCCAATGCGAAAGAAATATCCTGAGCCATTTCTTCCAACAAAGTGCGCATTTGCCGGTCGAAAATATGCGTTTCGGCGGCATAAAGGTTGAATACCGCGACCAATCGGTTGCTGCACCGCAAGGGCAGCGCGACCGATGCGCCGATGCCGTATTGCCGGGCCAGGTCGTGCCATGGCGCGGTTGCCGGGTCGTTAAGAAAGTCCTCGCAATAATAAGGGCGTCCTTTGCGCATGACGTTAGCGGTCGGTCCTCGGCCTTTCGGTGAATCGGGGGCGATCTCGATTTCGGTTTGACGGAGGTATTCATCGAGCGCGCCGTAGCTGGCTGCCGGTTCGATTCGGCCGGATATGTCGTCGATGCGGCCGATCCAAGCGCCAAGGTAACCTCCGTATTCGACCGCGATGCGGCAGAGGCGCTGAAAAAGCTTGTCCGGATCGCGAGTTCTTACGATTGCCTGATTGGTTTCGCTGAGTGTTGCATAGGCTTTGTTGAGGCGCTGTATTTGCTCTTCGGCGGCTTGTCGAGCGCTAATGTCACGAATAAAGCTTTGCCAGTAAAGATTGCCGTCGATCTCTAAAGGACTGCAACTGATTTCGACCGGAAAGATATCGCCGTTTTTGCGTAATTGTAATATCTCGAACAACGCGCCGCCCTTCGTGTCGGCGGACGGCCAGATGTTTTGGATGGCGGACTGAAGATGCGACGGCGTTAAGTCGCGGATAGTCATCGAGCACAATTCGTCGATCTCGTAACCGTATGCCGATGAGGCGGCTTCGTTGGCTTCGACGATGCGTCCTTCGAGATCGGTTAGTAAAAAGATATCGCGCGCCAGTTTAACCAACCTGTCATAATGCCCGACAATTGCTGCTCGATCTTCCAGTTGCCGTTGTCGGAATAAGGCAAAACGCATTTGTTGACTGCGCCAGAGCAGCAAAACGGCAAGACCTCCGGCGCCAACCGCGAATATTACCACCAGAAAAATCAATTTTGCCCGTAGTTTCAACGGTTTCAACATTGCATCGGCATTACTTTCTAATAAGACATGCCAAGGCATGCCGGAGATCGGTTGAAATGCGGCCCATACTTCCATATCACGGTCATTGATGCATCTGCAAAAACCGGCTCCGTCGAGTACTGCTCGGGTAGCGGACAAGTTTACTCGGCTTAACGGTTTGCGGTGTGTGAGCGGATAGTTGCTTATCCATTCGGTTCTGTTGAGATAGGCCACTTCATCGCCTTCTCGGCGCACTAAAAATAATTCCGAATCGGCGGAAATGGCCGACCATTCATTGAGGGATTTATAGAGTTCTATAGTCGGATCGGCGCTCAATACCACCATGACAAAGATTTTTTGCGGCTCGTTGATGATTATCGGTGCGATAAATTCAAGTCGATATTGGTCGGGCTCGGATCTGAGGCGATGTATGTCGTTGATCGCCAATTGCCGGGATCGTGACGAGTCGATAATGGCTTGCCGCACTGCTGCAGTGGCTTCGATGGCTTCGCCGGTAGTGAATAAAGGATGTCCTTGCTTGGTATAGAGCGTTACGCCGACCCATTCTTTGGTTTCGAGCAGGGCGTTGAAATAGCTTTGTAGTTTGGCTTCAAGTGTTTTATCTAGTTGCCCGGAAACGGGTGCGTCGATTGCTGAAAGTATCGGATCGGATTGTATGAGTTTAATGTCCTGGCGGCGTTCGGTTAACCAGTTTTCTATATGGCGGGCTTTGAGCTTGACTATGGTTGACTGTACGGAAAATTGCCGCGCGGTGAACTCCAGGGCCTGCTGCCGATACACCAGGTAGCCGATACCGCCAATCAAGATTAACATCAAAATGTAAACAGCGATCAGTAAACTGGCGCGGAAGCCGGTGGCTCCGGAGTTTGTCTCATGCGGAGATGGAAGCTTTAATCGCAACAAAGCATAAAGGATGACCGCGGTCATTAGTACGAAGGCCGAGCCTTTCCAAGCTTGGATGCGAACTAATAGAGTTCTATCGGTGATGAGTAAGTCGACCAGCCAATCCGAAGTCAATATCCAAAAGCCTGCGAAAGCCAAATACAGGAGTGTGATAATCGCTGCTTTTGAAAGTCGTTGGCGCACTGTCATGTTCCTATAGTGAGCTCATAAAATCGGCGTTGACTAGGGTTGTTATTGACGCTGATGGTGGTTATGCGAGTTTGTTTTTATCAATTAGCGCTTAGGATACAGGTTAGTCGTAAAAAAACAAATTTTGGTTATAGGGCCTAGGAGTCACTGCCATTAAGTTAAGAGAATCCCTTCATTCCGCCATGGATGGCAGGCTTTTGAAGCGCATTCGGGCCTGAATGTCAGGATTACTTAATTTAAATGACTGCTTAATTTAACCTGATTAGCAAGATGCTTCAGCTTGCCGAGGCCAAGTGTCCGAGCAAGGACCAGTCGTAGTCGCAAAAACTAAAATATGCTGTTACCCAAGCTCTAGCTTGGGTAACCTGTTCAGGAAGCTCTAGCTTCCCGAAAATCAAGAAAGATTGAACGAGCGAGTCGGGTTTGATTCAGAATGTGTGGAGGTTGTGTCGGTCTCAGGAAGCTGGAGCTTCCGGGGTGTCTTTCCCAAGCTGGAGCTTGGGAAAGAGCGTGATGTGGGTTGGCCGTTTTTAGCTTGACGCGCATGGCTTGCGAACCCCGTCCTGCTAGGGATATGCTGGTTTTTGGGCTTTAGCTGAAGAAACTTGCTAATCAGGTAATTTAATGACGTTGGCGGGTAGGCGCGGCGCGAAAACCCTGGCAGGACGGGGTTTGCAACCCCGTCCTAAACGTTTTGACTTTGGCCGAAGTCAGCCGAAATGTTTAGGGCAAACCGAAACGTTGGGGACGGGTTAAATAACCCGTCCCGCAGAAGTCGCTGCGGTTACGACTAGCCCGCTCGGGCACTTGGCTCCGGCAAGCTGAAGCATCTTGCTAATCAGGTAACTTAATGACGTTGGCGGGTAGGCGCGGCTCGAAAATCTGATCGCTTCTGTGAATAATGCTGTTGAAAGTGCGGCTTTGGTGCGCAAATAAGAAACAATTGCACCTAGTTGGTACAAATAGTTGTCTTAATGCAACAGTGATGGTTGTTTGCCTAGCGGCAGCGGGATTTATAAAAAAACCGGGAAACGTTTTTAATATGATGAAATCTAAAGATTAAATAGGTTGTCGTTAATGGATGGGGTGAGCGTTTACCAAAATATATGGATTTTGGCAAGTGCTTTGCATCGAACAAAGTGACTATGAATTTCGTGATAAATAACGGGCTACTCACTTAACACGGGACAGTTTAAGGTTAATCCTTAGTGCTTTTGTCCCGCCTTAAGTGGGAAGCCAAATAACGTTAAGAAACATGTTCGAACTAGGAATTACTGTTTTTAGCCGATTTTTTGTTACTTCTGTGAGGATAAGTCCATGACTCAAACAATGAATGCTTCCATGAATCTTTTTGA
This sequence comes from Methylotuvimicrobium buryatense, assembly GCF_005931095.1. GTDB lineage: Bacteria > Pseudomonadota > Gammaproteobacteria > Methylococcales > Methylomonadaceae > Methylotuvimicrobium > Methylotuvimicrobium buryatense. The sequence continues at coordinate 1,596,589 of NZ_CP035467.1, forward strand.
AGCGATAGCTAGTTGGCCGATGATCACTTCATTCGATTTGGCCGGGTTTACATTATTGATGTTTTTTATCATTTTGTCCGCCATCGAAGCGCATCGTCCTCGAAAGAAATTGCCGAAAAGTAATTTAAAAAACTCTTATCGGGTTAATATTGCCTTATTATTATTCAACAGTTTGGTATTGTCGTTATTGTCGGTTTCATCGTTGCTGGTCGTGGCAGAGCATTTTTCCGGTGCGGGTATTTTGAGCGGGATGTCGGATTCATTGATCAAGGCTGCGTTGTCGTTAATTGTGCTGGATTTAGTGTTTTACCTTTGGCACAAGGCTTGTCATGACTTCGATGTTTTATGGCTATTTCATAAAGTCCACCACAGTGAGCCATATCTGAATGCCTCGACTGCATATCGTGTGCATATTTTGGAGATATTGGCTGCTACATTGATTAAAGCGCTCAGTATCGTCATTTTCGGTTTCGATAAGGCCAGTGTATTGGCTTATGAATTATTGATGATGCTGTTTGTTATGTTTCATCACGCAAATATTGCATTTTCTCGAGAAAAAGACCTAGGGTATTTATTCATTACTCCCTATCTGCATCGGGTTCATCACTCGACGGTTCGAGCCGAGCATGACAGGAATTACGGCGCGGTGTTTTCGATTTGGGACCGTCTGTTCGGAACCTTGATCGAGTTGGAGCCCAAACAAATTGGACTTAATAGCCAACCGCCGCTGACTTTTTTCAAATTATTAAAGTTCGGTGTGACGTCGGAGCCAAAGGCGAATCCTGTCGGTGATATTCCCGAGGCCATGCCGATGATTGCCGAGGCGGCTTATTTCAGAGCCGAAAAGCGCGGTTTTGAGCCGGGTAATGAAATGCTTGATTGGTTGGAGGCGGAACGCGAAGTCGTTCGGAATGCTTATTCCGGCAATGCCATCAAAAAACGCTTCCGGTTCGATATGGGGAGTTTGTTGAAGCTAGGCCTCAAAAATAATGGAGTCATGCAGAGTTGATCTAATCGGTAAAGAACGGGCATGATTCATGCCCGTTCTTTAAGATAATCATTTGTATTTATACCCATCGTAGATCAAAATCCGGCACCAGGGTACACGTCAAAGGACGCCGTGAATACGTCCCTGTAGGCTCTATGCCAGCTCCATGCTGGCAAAGCCTTGCCGAGCACCCCGGCGCCTCCTCAGGCACTGCCGAAATTTGAAGTGCGAAAGGTATATCCTAGATAAAGCATTTCACCATGAAGATCATGAAGAATTCCTCGTTTCGATGCTCCTGCCCTCGTCGTTATTCACAACTACCGCTACACTTGATTGACAGAGTTTATCGAATAACTTGAAGCGGTAATTTTTTATAAAACTGTGAAAATTGAACGTCATTGTCTTCGAAAGTCGCAACTAAGGCGTCGCTTCCACAGCACAGGTAGCCTTTGTGGGAGCGATCCCCTGATCGCGATTTCGGAGCCGAGAGTGTTAAGCAACAAAAAATGGTATCGAAGGCTCATTGGCTAAGATTGCAAAATTTATTCACCATGTAGAATATGAAGGTAATGAAGAAAAAGACTTAAAATTAACAATCTAATTCTTCATGTCAGCAATTCCCAATTTGGAGATCAAAAAGGGTGTGGGGTATGCTTGGCGAGGATGTCGGCAGCAGGGAGCTGCCGCCAAGCCCCCATGGATGGGTTTACGGCGTTCCTCGACAGGCATACCCCACACCCTAAAATCGGCGAAACTGCTCAAACTGGGAATTGCTGTTCTTCATGTTGCTTTATGTTCTTCATGGTTATTTCGCAATATTTAATACTTTCTCAGACTCAGGACCGTAGGAACCAGAAAATACTCCTGCTTCGTTTTCACTTGTACCGCGAAGCCAGAACTTCACGCAGTGGTTTTTCAAGCAAGAGCTTGGGAAACCCAGGCATCCCGGCGTATCAATACGTTAATGCCGAAATTTGAGAATACCGATCAGGAATCATTACCATCCTTTGTCATTAAAGCAAGCCTAAATCAATGATTAGGCATAGCTTCCGGTCATGTCCCGACCGATACTCCCTTCGTTACTTTTTTCTTTAACGCCATTGATTTTGTCGGTAATCAAGGTTTGCATGTCGTTGAATAATTGTTTTAGGTAGCGTGCGAACCGAGAGAGCAAAATTTGAGCCTCCATCTGTAATTTGTGAATCTCGATAAAAGTGGATCCGGCTCTTTGTTGGATTGGGCTGACAATTTTGCCTCGCCAAAAAAACTTGATCTCTCCAGGGGCTGCTTGCCAAATCTCCTTGAAGTCGTCGCGAGCGTTTTTAATCGTCCACAGTACTTTTTGGTCGAGCATATGAAGAATTTCGTCGGTCAAGTGGCGATAATTGCCGTTAAATTGGCCAAGCATATCGCGATGGCGGCTTGCCAGTGTGTTTAAAATGTTTTGATAATAATTCAACACATCGACTTTGGCGTCGTTCAACTTTCGTGTGCCGTTTTCCAGTATATTCATCGCGAAAAAGTCTTTTGCGGTTACGGGCAATGAACGGGCGACTTCGATCAGGTCTTTGATTTGTGCGAGTTTCGCTACCGTCGATGCGCCAAGCGTGCCGCCTTGTAGAAGGCGACGGTATTCGGCGATTTTCATCCATATTAAACTGAGCAAGGAATGCTGAGCGATATTAAGAGCCGCTTCCAATTCGGCTAAGCGGCTTTGGCTTTCCGATAAGGATTTTTCCAGCGATTCCACTGTTTCGGATTTCGTTTGTAGAGCTTGTGTTAAAATTGAAACTTGCTGTTCAAGGTGTGCTAACTGGCCGAGCAATTCGCTATGCTCGTTATTCGGATTCAATGACATTGTTTTCCCCTCTTGGAATGGATGGCCTATTTTTATTAATTAAGTGGTTTTTTCGGCCAGCGGAACTTATTAACAGTTAAATGATATAAAGTCAATTATCGATTTCTGCCGTTATCGGGGTTAATCGATTCGTTCCATGGACGTGAGTAGTCGCTGCTATTTGACAGCATTGATGGATTCAGCATATTTTTGTTAACCTTTTTCGTTGTGTGGGATGTGCGGCATTTAATGATCCGACTTGTAAATGCATTTCGAATTAAACTTAGGTATTAGCTGTATCATTCCTTATAAAATTAATCCTGATTAGCAAGTTTCTTCAGCTAAAGCCCAAAAACCAGCATATCCCTAGCAGGACGGGGTTTGCAACCCCGTTCTAAACGTTTTGACTTTGGCCGAAGTCAGTCGAAATGTTTAGGGCAAACCGAAACGTTGGGGACGGGTTAAATAACCCGTCCCGCAGGAGTGGCTACGACTGGCAACTGCTCGGACAGTTGGCTTCGGCAAGCTGAAGCATCTTGCTAATCAGGAAATTAATTATGTTTAAGTCAGCAGATATGTGCCGAATGGTTACTAAATTTTAGAGCAACACAGTGAGTAATAACGATTGTAATGAACCGATACGACTAGGGCTCATGCCCCCGTTGACAGGATTAGTCGGGATCTACGGTGACGAAATCGTTCGTGCCGCAACGATTGCTTGCGGCGAAATCAACGAGCGGGGCGGAGTGCTTGGGCAGCCTTTGCAATTGATCGTCGAGGATGATGGTAGTTTGCCGGAAACAGCGGTACAAGCAGCTATTAAGCTTGTCGACGAGCATCGTTGTTCGGCGATCATCGGTAATCTGCTGTCGAACTCCCGGATTCTGGTCGCGACTCAAGTCGCCGAACCGAGAAGGATACCTTATCTCAATTTTTCGTTTTACGAAGGCAGTATATCCGGTAGGTATTTTTTTCATTTTGCGGCTTTGCCTAATCAGCAAATCGATAAAATGATTGCTTGTATGGCCAAATATTACGGTCAGAAAATGTTTTTCGCGGGTAATAATTACGAATGGCCTAGAGGTTCTATCGATGCCGCGAAACGCGCTTTGACGGAGCTGGGCGGAGCGGTGGTCGGAGAGGAATATTTGTCGATCGGCGTTTCGTACCGTGAAATCGACAATTTGTTAAAACAAGTTGCGCACTCGGGGGCCGATGTTTTTGCACCATTTTTTGCGGGCATCGATCAAGTCAAGCTCTTAACCCGTTTTTCGGAGTTAGGTTTAAAAAACCGCATGACGGTCGTTATGGGGCATTTCGACGAGATCATGGCTTCAAGGTTGTCGGCCTCGGTGCGCGATGGCTTTTATTCTTCGAACTCCTATTTCATGAGCGTGGATACGCCGGAAAACCGTAATTATTTGGCGAGGCTTGAGCAACTGCCGGGTATCGACGGCCTTTGGCCCTTCGGTAACGGTATACTGACTAATTTCGGCGAGGCAACCTATTTATGTGTGAAGGCTTTTGCCAGTGCCGTAGAGACTGCCGGATCGGTGCATCCCGAAGCCTTGGTTTCGGCACTCGAAAACGTGTCTATCAAAGGTCCGCAAGGACGCGTGCAAATGGATGCGAATACTCATCATGCCTCTGTCAACACTTATCTATCACGGTGTACCGCTGAGGGTTCGTTTAGAATTATCGAAAGCTTCGGTCTCATACCTCCAGTGATCCCTGATCGTTATCGAATGCAGGCACGACAATCGGCCGAGGCGGGTAAGGTCGATTCGGTCTCGCGATTGATTACCGACGATGCCAAGCAATTAATGCAAAAACTAAGTACCGCTTGGGATATTTTGTCGATCGCCGATATGGCGATTTTGGCGACCGACGAATTCGGTATCATCGTCGAAGCCAACACGAACGCTTGCCAGGTATTCGGGTATTCCAACAAAGAATTAATAGGGCTTTCAGTTCATCTGTTGTTGCCGCCGCATTTGCGCGAACGGCATGTCCAGATGTTTCGCTTATTCGTCGAAGGCGAAGAAACCGAGAGGCGCATGAGCGGGCGTAGTCCGGTAACAGGCTATCGTAAAGACGGTACTTTTTTTCCTTTGGAAGCCTCGATCGCTAAATTTCGTCAGGACGGGCATTGGCTATTAGTCGTCACGATGCGCGATATTACCGAAAACAAACGAGTCGAAGACGAAATTTTATGGTCTGCAACACACGACGCTCTAACCGAATTGCCGAACCGAAGACTGCTTCGCGAAAGGCTGACGGATGCTTTGCAACGTTCGCGTAGGCAAGGCACCAACGTTGCCTTGTTATTTGTAGACCTTGATGATTTTAGGTTTGTCAACGATATACATGATCATAAGGTTGGCGATCAGGTGCTAAAAACGGCAGCAAGGCGCCTAATGGAGATTGTGAGGCCCGGCGATACTGTAGCGCATTTATCCGCCGATGAATTTGTCGTGCTTTGCGAGCAATTAGAGAACCCGACAATGATTTCAACGCTCGCCGAACGGATTAATGAAGCCTTGAGGCAGCCAATAGATCTCAATGGCAATCAGGTATCGGTAACAGCCAGTGTCGGTATTGCGGTAGGCCAAGGCAGCACGCATTCGGCCGATGACTTGTTGCGTTCCGCTGATACGGCGATGTCTGAAGTCAAAATGCTGGGTAAGGATAGCTGGTATTTTTTTAACGACAGCTTACAGGAAAAAGTGCGCTTGAGGTTGTCGATTACGCAGGGGTTGCGGTTGGCGGTCGAGCGCGATGAGTTTTCCCCCCGATTTCAACCGATTGTTTGTGCTGCAACCGGGCGCATCATAGCGGCTGAATTACTGTTGCGCTGGTTTCCATCGACCGGTGAAGTTTCTCCGGCTATTTTTATACCGATTGCCGAGATGACCGGCTCGATCCTCGCGATCGGCAACTGGGTATTTCGGGAGGCTTGCCGGGCTGAAGCCGAATGGCGTCGCCGATGGGGCGATTATGCGCCCTCTTATATTTCGGTTAATGTTTCGGCAAGGCAGTTGGATGAGGAGTCGCTTTGCGATCAATTTGCCGAAATCATTCGTGAAACCGGCGCCGATCCTTCGAGGATATTGCTCGAAATCACCGAAACGTCTTTGATGGCCGATGTCGAAACGAATCTACGCATGTTACGTCGTCTTGCCGATCAGGGCTTGCGTGTGGCGGTCGACGATTTCGGAACCGGTTATTCCTCGTTGGCACAATTAATTAAGTTGCCGGTTAGCGTACTTAAAATCGATAGGGCTTTCATCGACGGCTTGGAGAATCATCAAGAAAACCGTTTAGTGACACAGGCTATCATTAGCTTGGGGCGCGGTTTGGGTCTGAAAATGGTTGCTGAAGGTGTTGAGAATGAATTGCAGTTGAGAGAGCTGCGCGCACTCGGTTGTGATTATATTCAAGGCTATTATTTTTATCGGCCGCTGGATTGGAATTCCTTTGTCGAAAGCGTCGAGCGCGAAATCGAAACCCAAACGCTCGATGCGCCGTTGCCGTTGTTTTTTGTGCTGTATGTCAGCCAAGCTATTCGACCGATGCCGGAAAATGAAATCGAAGCTTTATTGGAGCAGACCCGGCAATGTAACAAAATAAACGGTATTACCGGTTGCTTGCTGCATCGCGATGGTTGGTTCATGCAGCTCTTAGAAGGCTCTCCTGAAAAAGCGCTGGCTTTGGTCGAAAAGATTAAACTGGATCCGAGACACAAGGATATGCAGGTGGTTATTCAGGGGCCGGAGCGGAGACGTATTTTTCCTGAATGGAGTATGGGCTATCGCGAAGTAGGTCAGTTACCTGACGAGCTTGACTTCAGTCCCTGGCGCAAGCGGGTAATCGGTTTCGAAGAACTCGCCGAGGACGCCAAGATTTGTTACGAATTCATTACCTCGTTCAAAACGCGCACGGTTTAGGCTTCGGCCTGATGGTTAGGCGCTAAATTTGAGGATTATTGAAAATGCCGCAAGACATGCAAGCGATAGAAATTGTCGCACCGGGGAAGTTAGGCACGACGCACCGGCCACTGCCGATGCCATTAGCCGATGAAGTGCTGATACGCGTCGAGGCGGCCGGCGTTAATCGCCCCGATATTATGCAGCGCCAAGGTTTATATCCGCCCCCGCCAGGCGCATCAGATATTCCCGGGCTGGAAGTGGCCGGAACCATTGCAGTTTTGGGCGATGATGTGCGGCATTTGCAATTAGGCGACCGTGTCTGCGCCTTGGTGACCGGCGGCGGTTATGCGCAGTATTGCACTGCCGCAGCCGAATTATGTTTGCCGATTCCGAAAGGGATAACGGTAATTCAGGCGGCCGGACTGCCGGAGACTTTTTTTACGGTTTGGAGTAATCTATTCGACCGCGCCGGACTCAAGCCCGGCGAAACCTTGTTGGTGCATGGCGGTAGCAGCGGTATCGGCGTCACGGCGATACAGATGGCCAAGGCCTTCGGCGTTCGTGTGTTCGTGACTGCAGGGTCGGCGCGTAAAAGCGCGTTTTGCCTTGAATTAGGCGCCGATGCCGCAATCAATTACCGCGAACAGGACTTCGTCGAAGAAGTATCGGCATTGACCTCCGGTAGAGGCGTCGATGTGATTCTGGATATGATCGGCGGCGATTATTTCCCGCGCAATCTCAAATGCATGGCATTCGATGCCAGGTTGGTGCAAATCGCGGTTCAAGGCGGACCGAAAGCCGAAATCAATCTATTGCAAGTATTTTTGAAAAGATTGACGATTACTGGTTCGACCTTGAGATCCCGCGACAATACCTTTAAGTCGGCGATCGCCGGAAAGTTGCGCGAGCATGTTTGGCCGCTCTTGGAGTCGGGCGACATTCATCCGGTTATCGATACGGTGCTACCTTTAGCCGAAGCGGCGGAGGCGCATGCATTAATGGAAAGTAGTCAACATATTGGAAAAATTATTCTTACGGTATAAACAACAATGGCTTATACAAATTTAATTCCCGTCGATCAATTAGCCGAGGATATCGGGACTCCCGGCTGGGTCGTTTTCGATTGTCGGTTTTCATTGGCCGATACCGAAGCCGGCGGTAAAGCTTACCGGCAAGGCCATATTCCAGGCGCCCGCTACGTTCATCTCGACCGGGATCTATCGTCCGGAATCACGGATTTAACCGGCCGCCATCCATTGCCGGACTTTAACTCGTTATGTAAAAAGCTGGGTGCCTGGGGCGTATCAAACGCCAGTCAGGTCGTGGTTTACGATGATGCCGACGGCGCCTTTGCCGGCCGATTGTGGTGGTTGCTGCGTTGTTTAGGGCACGATCGGGTCGCAGTACTCGATGGAGGGATTCAACAGTGGAGGAAAGGCGCTTATCCCATCACGACGGCATTACCTTCGATTCAACCCGCATTGTTTAGGCCTTACCTAAACGATTCGAATTGGCTCAGTGCACAACAAGTGCAAAACGGATTGGCACGAAAATCGATTAAATTGATCGATGCCAGGACTCCGGAACGTTTTTCGGGTCGCCAAGAGCCTATCGATCCGGTTGCGGGGCATGTGCCCGGCGCGCTTAATCGGCCGTTTCAATTCAATCTGCAAGCGGACGGACGTTTCAAAGCGACGCAAGAGTTGCGCGATGAATGGTCTGCATTGATCGGTGTCACACCAGCCGAACACGTCGTACATATGTGCGGTTCCGGCGTGACTGCTTGTCATAATCTATTGGCGATGGACATCGCGGGTTTGTCCGGCTCCAAGCTTTATGCAGGATCTTGGAGCGAATGGATACGCAATAAAAATCGCCCGGTTGCGACAGAGTCTACTTAATACCAATCGCGAACTATTTTTCCGGTTCCTGTAAAATCACTCCGAATAATGACAGGACGTAAATATTCAGTCCCCCTTCTTTTTATGCTGTTTCCCCAAGCTCCAGCTTGGGAAACCTGCTCAGGAAGCTCTAGCTTCTAGGCGATCAAGACAGATTGAACAGACGATTCATCACGCGGGCGGCGGTTTACAAAAATGTTGATATACTTCGCACGGTCATGTTTTCGGCTTTTATGGCAATGCTATTTTGTTCGGTAGCAAGGCGCGAAAACAGGCGCATAGCAAGCTATGTAACTGTTTTCGCAACGCAGCTACCGGACAAAAGAGCGCGCCAGAAAACTGAAAATGTGGCCGTGCGAAGTATATAAGACGGCCTGGTTGCAATCGGTGCCTAGGCGAGCGGTGTTTGATTGGGGCCTAACGGCGGTGGTGTCGGTCTCGGGAAGCTGGAGCTTCCGAGGTTTGTTTCCCAAGCTGGAGCTTGGGAAACAGCGGAAACAGTGACCAGGACACTCGGTTGTCTTTTTGCCTTCGATCATGCCTAGCCGCGATACAGGAATTTTAGAGAGGAAAATTATTTTTTATGAGTGCTACGACTCTCAGGATAGCCATTGCACAAAGCAATTTTCGGGTTGGTGATATCAAAGCCAATACCGAAAAAATTATCGTCCAGGCACTAGACAGCCGCGACCGGCTAAAAGCCGATATTGTTATTTTTCCGGAACTCTCGGTAACCGGTTACCCGCCGGAGGATTTGTTGCTGAGACCGGATTTTATCGCCCGGGCCCAGCATGCCGCGACAATGATAGTCGAACAGGTGCAAGACATCGATGTGGTTTTCGGATACCCCGAACAGTCCGGCGGCAAGTTGTTTAACTCGGCGGTAGTGTGCAGGTCGGGAGAAATTATTGCGCGCTATCATAAGAATGTTTTGCCGAATTACGGTGTATTCGACGAACAGCGTTATTTCACTGCCGGTTCCGAGACTGCGTTATTCAACCTGAAAGGTTTGACTCTGGCATTGACGATTTGCGAGGATGTTTGGCAGTCGGGTTTGATCGCCAAAAACCGTCAGGCCGGCGCGGATATCGTTTTGACCTTAAATGCGTCGCCCTTCCATGCCGGTAAGATTCATCAGCGCGAGCAGGTCGTCTGCGATCAAGTTAAAGCTGCCGGCGTTCCTTTAGTTTATGTCAATTTAATCGGCGGACAAGACGAATTGGTTTTCGATGGTGCGTCATTTGTTGTCGATAGTGAAGGTTCAGTCGTGTTTCGTGCCGAGGAATTCCGGGAGCAGCTTAGTGTCGTCGAATTTGCCGGCAAACAACCGATTAAATCGATATGCGCCCCGATTTATCGGCCGGTGTCGAGCGAATATCAGGCTCTGGTCTTGGGGATTCGCGATTATGTCAGCAAAAACGGCTTTAACGGGGCCTTATTGGGTTTATCCGGAGGCATCGATTCGGCGCTGGTACTGGCATTGGCAGTCGATGCGCTCGGCGCAGATAAAGTCGAAGCGGTGTTGATGCCTTCGCGCTATACGCAAGCGATGAGCAACGAAGATGCCGAATCGGAAGCCAATGCGTTGGGTGTGAACTATCACATGATTCCAATCGAACCGGCTGTCACGGCATTTAACGAGATGTTGGCCCCGGTATTTGCCGGCAGCGCCAAGGATACGACCGAGGAAAATATTCAGGCTCGTTGTCGCGGCGTCTTGCTAATGGCCTTGTCGAATAAGCAAGGTAAATTGTTGCTAACCACCGGCAATAAAAGCGAGATGAGTGTCGGTTATGCGACGCTTTATGGCGACATGGCCGGCGGATTCGCGCCGATCAAAGATGTCCCGAAGCTATTGGTCTATGCATTGGCGCGTTACCGAAATTCGATTTCGAAAGTCATTCCGGATCGAGTGATAACGCGGCCGCCGTCGGCGGAATTGGCGCCGGATCAGGTCGATCAGGATTCATTGCCGCCTTATGAAGTTCTGGATCCGATCTTGGAGCGCTATGTCGAGTTCGATCAATCGGCGGACGAAATTATTGCAGCAGGATTTGCCGCAGAGCATGTCGTCAGGGCGATTACGCTGGTCGATCGCAACGAATACAAGCGTCGACAATCGCCGCCCGGTATTAGGATAACCCCTCGAGCCTTCGGCCGCGATCGGCGTTATCCGATTACGTCCGGTTACAAAGGTATTTGAGATAGTAAAGAAATCATGATGAAGAATAAAAAAAATGCGTTTCGTGTGGTCTGGTTTGTGTTGTTGATTTGGCGGACCTCATTTGCTTCAGCCGAAGATCGTTTTCAAGTCGAATTAATCGTATTCGCACAGGACATGGCGACGACCGAATTGTTCGATCAGACCCGTAGCGAGATTCAATGGCCGAGTCAGGTCGTCGAAGTGTCGGCATTGGCTCAGGCCGCCACGGAACAAAAATCGTTATCCCATGTCTACGCTACGCTTTCGCGTTCTTCAACGTATCAACCGATCGACCACTATGCATGGTTTCAGGTCATCAATGAAGACAGCGCCGGCGATGCGGTTCGAATTCAGGATGCCGCTAATGTGTTGGACGGTTTTTTTCAGCTCGAACGAGGCGATTTTTTGACCGTGACACTAGATCTTGAGTATCAGCCCGATCCCGAGCGATTTTTTAGAATGTCCGAAGCGAGGCGAATTAAGTTTAATGAAGAGCATTATTTCGATCATCCGAAATTCGGCGCGATATTGAAGGTGAAAATGAAAGGTGAAAGGTGAAAGGTGAAAGGTGAAAGGTGAAAGGTGAAAGGTGAAAGGGGAAAGGGGAAAGGGGAAAGATGAAAGGGGAAAGATGAAAGGGGAAAGATGAAAGGGGAAAGATGAAAGGGGAAAGATGAAAGGGGAAGTTTGTGCTTGACAAATGGTAGAAAATTCACATCATTTCACTATTCACTATTCACTATTCACTATTCACTATTCACTATTCACTATTCACCGTTTCCCGTTCACCATACACTTTCATTAGGGCTTTTTTTGTTTTCGATTTGGTGATTAAATAGCCGCCACTTTTCTCCGTTGTAATGACGGGGTGTTTTTTTTAGATGTACATACAATGACGCAAAAATTATATATTCAGACCAATGGTTGTCAGATGAACGAGTACGATTCCGACAAAATGCGGGATGTACTGAAAGCATCTCACGGTCTGGAGTTGACCGACAAACCCGACGAGGCCGATGTTTTATTACTCAACACTTGCTCGGTGCGCGAAAAAGCTCAAGAAAAAGTCTTTTCGGCTTTGGGCGTATGGCGGCCTTTCAAGGAGCTGAAGCCCGATGTCATCATCGGCGTCGGAGGTTGCGTGGCGAGTCAAGAAGGCGAGGCGATACAAAAGCGCGCGCCGTTCGTCGATATTGTCTTCGGTCCGCAAACCTTGCACCGATTGCCGCAATTGCTTGACGAAGCTCGCAATAAGCATAAGCGTGTCATCGACATCAGCTTTCCCGAAATCGAAAAATTCGACGCTTTGCCGGAACCGCGTGCCGAAGGTCCTAAAGCCTTCGTATCGGTGATGGAAGGCTGCAGCAAATATTGCACGTTTTGCGTCGTTCCCTATACGCGAGGGGAGGAAATCAGTCGTCCGCTCGACGATGTGATCACCGAAATCACGATTTTGGCGAAGCAGGGCGTTCGCGAAGTCAATCTGCTCGGACAAAACGTCAATGCTTATCGGGGGCTGATGGCGGACGGCGATATCGCCGATTTCGCGCTTTTACTACATCATGTCGCTGCGATCGACGGTATCGACCGTATTCGTTTTACGACGTCGAATCCGGTCGAATTCAGCGACAGCCTGATTGAAGCCTATGCCGAAATCCCGCAATTAGTCGATCATCTGCATCTACCGGTGCAGAGCGGTAGCGATGCGATTTTGAAAAAAATGAAGCGAGGCCACGCGCGCGCCGAGTATTTCGAGATTATTCGCAAATTGCGTGAAGTCCGTCCCAATATTTCTCTGTCGTCCGATTTCATCATCGGTTTTCCGGGCGAAACCGATCGGGACTTCGACGATACGATGGATTTGATCGAGACGATCGGATTCGATCTTTCCTACAGTTTCATTTACAGTCAAAGGCCAGGTACGCCAGCTGCCGATTTGCCGGACGATGTTCCGGTCGAAGTCAAAAAGCAGCGTTTGCAACGTTTGCAAAACCGCATTAATGAAATGGCGGCCCAAATTTCGGCGAGCATGGTCGACACCGTGCAAACGGTCTTAGTTGAAGGCCCGTCGAAAAAGAATCCGTTACAAATGCAAGGTCGAACCGAAAATAATCGCGTCGTCAATTTCATCGGTCATCCTCGATTAGCAGGGCAATTCGTCGACGTGTACATAGCCGAGGCTTTGCCTAACTCTCTTCGCGGGCGTATGGTCGAATCTTCGACCGCAAAAATAACTGCGGTGGCTTAAGCAATTGATGTCAACTCAAGAAATTACGCTGTTGCCGGCCGATAACAGCAGACTCTCCAATTTTTGCGGCCAATTCGATTGCCATCTGCGTCAGATCGAGCAACGCATGATGGTGGAAATCGCTAATCGAGGTAATCATTTCAAAATCAGCGGTGAAGAGCAGGCAGTCAAAGCGGCTTGCGCGGTGATGCATAAGCTATTTGACAGCACCGAACTGGAATTATTGACTCCCGAGCAGGTGCATCTATCGATGCAGGATGCCAGCATCGACGAAGCCCTTGAGGCGGTCAAGGCCGAAACGGCGGCTCAACATCAGGTGACGGTCAAGACCAGGCGCGGCGTTATTAAAGGTAGGGGCGCCAATCAACAAAGTTATTTGAAAAAAATCACGACTCACGACATCAATTTCGGCGTAGGACCTGCAGGAACCGGGAAGACTTATCTTGCGGTCGCTTGCGCGGTAGAAGCCTTGCAAAACGAAAAAGTCCGCCGAATCATATTGGTCCGTCCAGCCGTGGAGGCGGGCGAGAAACTCGGTTTTTTGCCCGGCGATATGGCGCAAAAAGTCGATCCCTACTTACGTCCTCTGTACGACGCCTTGTACGAAATGCTCGGCTTCGAACGCGTCGAAAAATTGATCGACCGCGATGTCATTGAGGTAGCGCCGTTAGCCTTCATGCGCGGCAGAACCTTGAACGATTCCTTCATTATTCTCGATGAAGCGCAAAACACGACCGTCGAGCAAATCAAGATGTTTTTAACGCGGGTCGGTTTCGGTTCGACCGCCGTAATTACCGGCGACATCACGCAAATCGATTTGCCGTCCGAAAAAATGTCGGGATTGCGTCATGTGTTGAAGGTATTGGACAATGTCGAAGGCATCAGTTTTACGTTTTTCGGCGCGAAAGACGTCGTCAGACACCCGTTGGTACAGCGAATTGTCCTTGCCTATGAGGCCTATGAGAAAAAACATTCGAACCCTTGATGAACAGTATTGAAATCCAACAGGAGATCGCTTCGGACGGTGTGCCGGATAGCGGTCTATTGCAAACTTGGGTTGATGCCTCGCTAAAGGATTATCCGGACGATACCGAGCTGGTGATCCGTATCGTCGATAAACCCGAAATCAGTCAACTCAACGAACACTATAGAGCTAAACCGGGCCCGACCAATATTTTGAGTTTTCCTTTCGACGTGCCGGACTATATAGAAACCAACTTGCTTGGCGATTTGGTTGTATGCGCGCCGGTCTTGGCCGAGGAGGCGTTGGCGCAACACAAGACCTTAGAGCATCATTGGGCGCATATCATCGTGCATGGAGTCCTGCATTTGCTGGGCTACGATCATGTCGAAGATAACGAAGCCGAATTAATGGAAGCGAAAGAAATCGAAATATTGGCACAATTGAACATCGATAATCCGTATAACGAGGCAAACGAGGTATGAACGACGAACCCTATCCGAGTCAGACGCCGCAAAAAAGTTGGATCGGCAGACTAGGACAACTTTTGAGCGGCGAACCGCAAGATCAGGAAGACCTTCTTGAGATTTTACGGGAAGCTCGGGAAAAACATTTACTAGGCCCTGATGCGCTGGCAATGATTGAAGGCGTGCTTCAGGTTTCGGAAATGCGGGCACGGGATATCATGATTCCGAAAGTGCAAATGGTCGTAGTGCCGCGGGATGCCGACTTGAAAACCATTTTTCCGTTGGTGCTCGAACACGGTCATTCGCGTTTTCCGGTGATCGAAGAGGACCGCAGTAAAGTGGTCGGCGTTTTGTTGGCAAAAGATTTGCTGCCTTATGCTCTGGCCGAGACCAATCATGATATCAAAGTCGAGGAATTGATGCGTCCGGTCAGCATCGTGCCGGAAAGCAAGCGCTTGAATGTGTTGTTAAAGGAGTTTCGTACCAATCGCAATCACCTAGCCATCGTCGTCGACGAGTACGGAACTGCGGCAGGATTGGTGACGATAGAGGATATACTCGAAGAAATCGTCGGCGAAATCGAGGACGAACACGACCAGGAGCCCGATGAGGGCTACATCGTGCAGCGCAACGAAAACGAATATATGGTCAAGGCATTGACGCCGATGGAGGACTTCGACGAATATTTCTTTTGCGATTTATCCAGCGAGGAATACGATACGGTCGGCGGCTTTATCGTGACCAAGCTCGGACACCTGCCGCAAAAAGGCGAAAAAGTGATCGAAGGCAAGCTCAGGTTCGAAGTGGTTCGAGCGGACAGCCGGCGAATTCATTGGCTAAAATTGAAATTGCTCGAAGAAGAGGAAGAGTAGGCGGGTTATTTAAACCGCTCCGATCATTAGGGTTTGCTTTGGGCATGGTCGAAAAGCTTTTGCTCTTGCTCACGCCCCTTAACTACATCCAAGTAGGTAACGTAAGGACGGGGTGGCAAGCCTAGACCTGCATAGGTTTTTAAGGTTATTTTAGGTAAGCAGCGAGTAATGCTTGAGCCGCATGACGCGGCGAACATCTTCCAACAAGGTCGGCGATTTTGAACTAGACATAAGGTCGTTAGCTGCTGTGGTCAGGCTAAAGGCAAATCTGCCCGAATTTATGGCTAATATCAGGTTACCAAGGCACATTTGCCCGGTTTAGGAGTTATCAGGGCAAATGTGCCTGAAAAGATCGCCAATATCAACTTATCGGGTAGATTTGCCTGATAATCAATAGTTATGCATTGGTAGAACAATGATTACGAAGCTCGTTGAATCAAATCACTATCATATTTGGACGGATGCAATTCATGCACGCCAATTAGCTACTCAAACGAGTAATAAATGGGATAGAGGAACATATGTTCGATGGACAATTTTAACTGCTTGGATTGCTCTTGAGATTTCTTGTCAGGATGCCTTGGAAGATAATTCAATTTCTTATAGTTTTCAAAGAAACGGGTGTTGATTTTGAATAATGTGAATTATACGCACACATGGGAACCATATTGATCAATCTTATCCCAAAACTGTTGCCATCTTCCTTTAGACTGAACCAATGCACGTAAAGATAAAATCACTTTAGCCCCTTGGTTTTTCCAGCGCATACCTGAACCACAAAGCCGTTGCTTCACCAGCGTCTTGCAAGCAGCTTCGGTGACGCCTGAGCCAATAGGTAAGTTTTTTTCTGTATGCATTGCATAATCCATCATCTGGTTATGGTTTTTAAAATAGGTTAGCGCGGCCTCCAAATTCTCTTTGACTGTTTTTGTCAGGCTGGTTTTTTGGGCCAATTTTTCCATTTCACTGATCAGTGTTTCGACTGCACCGGGTTCACGTTTTAGCTGTTTACAGCGTTCATCTAGCCAAATTATGCGCTTGGGTTTGTCCGTTTTTCCTGGATAGGCAGCATAAGCGACGTTTGCCAGATACTCAGTGACGTGGAAAAAGTCCAGTAATTGACGACTGGTATGTTGCTCTAAAAACGACCAATTATTTTTTGCACCATCGGCAATACCTAAATAGAGGGCATCGGGATAGTGTTTTTTGACGGTAACAATTTCTTTTTCCAAACGCTGAAAAAATGTGCCTTTCCCATATTCGGGGGCTTCACCGATATAGATGGTATGCTGACGTTTGCCGGTCACATCATAAAGCGAAATATTGCCCACCATCGCTTCCCGGTAACCGTCCTCACGTATCAATACATAAGCGCCATCAAGACTGACGACAATGGTCGTTATCGCTTCATCCAAGGGCGGAATGTCATATTCCCAAAGCTCTTCTTTGGCCCCCGCAATGCCACCCACCCAATCGCTCACATCCTGCAAATAAGAATGCGCTATTTTTCGATGATGATTGTCTTCTAAATCCAAGCGGCAGGGTCAGGTCTATATTCATAGCCTTTTCTGTAAATGTAAAAATAAAAGGTCCGGGTTTATTTTATAATTCAATCCATTTTTTCAGAGTAAACTAAAACATCATCCTACTTAACTCGGTACAAGCGGACACCGGTAACGCTCCGTCTCAAAGCTGCGCCCCTTCTTGAGGCGTTACGCGTCCAAATATAGTTCTTGCTAATATCCTGCACTTTTTAGAAAGCTACTCGCGGCCTATCTTAATGATGACGAATATTGAGCCCTTCAGACTTATCTTCTGCCCAAGCCGGATGAGCCGGATGCGGGCAATATTGTTAAAGAATCAGGCGGTGTAAGGAAAGTTCGGTGGGCGCCAGAAGGGAGAGTTAAAAAGTGGCGGGGTTTGTATTATCTACTACTGGAAAAACCCAGATCATGAAATCTGGATGCTTACGATTTATAGCAAATCGGAGCGTTCCACCATTCCCGGCCATATATTGAAGCAAATTGCGGAGGCAATCGATCATGAGCCATAGAAATATCGGTGCTGAAATCCTAGATAGCATTAAAGAAATCAAAGAGTTTAAAAAGGCAAGGTTACTCTAAAAACCACGCAGCTTTCCGAGCCTTCGCCACCGCAGGCAATTCGTTCTAAATTAAAAATGTCACAGTCCGCCTTTGCCGGATTGCTTGGCGTAAGCATGCGAACACTTTAAGATTGGGAACAAGGACGGAGGGCTCCACAAGGGCCAGCAGTCGCACTGCTACGCATAGTCGAGCAACACCCCGAAGTTTTTGATCAGCTACACTAAACGTGTAAGGAGCTATGGGGGTAAGATCTTGAATTTTGACAGCAATTCCCAATTTTGGGATCAAAAAGGGTGTGGAGTGTGCTTGGCGACATCCTTGGCGTTCGATCTGCCGCCGAGCCTCCATGGATGGGTTTATGGCATTCCTCGACAGGCATACCCTACACCTAAGATCGGCGAAAATGCTCAAACTGGGAATTGCTGGAGTTTTGCAAATACGTGCCTGCATAAACGAGACTTGATGCAAATTTTAAGACCCAACCCCGTACGGGCCCCTGTTACCCAAGCTCGATCTCTCGTCTTTATACATTAAGTATAAATATACCTAATTGTGCAAAAAGTAGCGATCGAGCGCTAAATGGTTGTGTTGTCCGGAAAGGCTATTGGTGTTTGAGCGTTACTGGCTTCGATAGTCGCGACGAAGGCGTCGCTCCCACAGAGAGCGGCGGAGGCTCTGTGGGAGCGATCCCCTGATCGCGATCTCGAGGCCGAAAGTGTTAAGTCACAATAAATGGTATCGAGGTCTCATTGGTTAAGGTTGCAAAAGGGTAATTTTTGACTTATGTATAACCGTCGTAGATCAAAATTCGGCGCCTGGGTGTCCGCCAAAGGACACCGTGAATACGTCCGTGTAGGCTCTATGCCAGCTCCATGCTGGCAAAGCCTTTGTCGGACACCCAGGCGCCTCCTCACTGCCATTAAGTTAAGCCGTTCGTGGTGAGCCTGTCGAACCATGGACGGCTTAACTTATCGACCCAGGATTTTTCCATTCACCCTTCGACAGGCTCAGGGCGAACGGAAAAATCCTTAACTTAATGGCAGTGAGGCGCCTCCTCTAGCACTTCCGAGCTATGAGGTCACGTCTTGAATTTTGCAACAGCCACCATGAGCAACTTTAGAAGAGAGGCTATTCGGCGTTAATCAAGTGGGCAGGGTTGTTGAAGCTTGAATACCTTCGCCAATTAGGCTAAGTAATGCATTCGCTCCATAAGTTCAAGCTGAAGAAGTAAAGGTCGACAACTCTTGTCCCTTAATTTCTTAAAACTTGTTAAACCTCAAACCGTTCTTCTGGCTATATAGCCTTGCAATCGCTTAGCAAAATTTGTTCTGTTGCGGTATCATCGGCGGCAAGGAATTTTAAAATTCCGGAATCGCCTTTCGTATGCCAACGAAGGCTTTTTTGCTCGTCCAATGCAATATACAGCGCGCCGGAAGCTGCTTTCCGAATCTGCATTAGACTTAGCAAACCCTGGTAATAAAGGGCGGCGAACGATTCGCCGGATTGTAGGTTTAAATAAGCGACCTGCAATTCGGTGTCGGGATGGCAATGATAAACGACTATTTTGCTTCGCCAACCGCTTCCTTCTATGATGCCGCTTGTAACCGGGGTGCCGTCGAAATGAAAGGGATTTAAGGAATCGTGCTTAACTTGTTGTGCACAAGCCGTTACTAGAATGGTTAAATTGATAATGAAAAGAAATTTACTCATAATGCACCTCTAGTTGTGAATAGGGGTTTGGCGGCAGTTATCCCGTTAGAGACGAACAGTCCGCTGTCCCTATACGCACATGCCGAAATTTTAAGTACGAAAGGTATACTAATATTTTCATTGCTCGTCTAGCGGTTTTATACCCATCGTAGATCAAAATTCGGCGCCGGGGCACCCGTCAAAGTACGCCGTGAATACATCCATGTAGGCAAAGCCTTTGTTGAGCACCCGGTGCCTACTTAGGCGCTGCCGAAATTTGAAGTACAAAAGGTATATATGCAAAATAGCGGTTACCGGTAGGCAAAGCCTTCAATAAATCCTAGCAAACTTGAGAGAAAAGTATGATGAAACGATGGATTACTTTTGCGTTATGCAGTGTGCTGATAGGGTGCGCAACTGATGCTAGTCGAGAGGAAAACGAAGATGAGCAACAATTCAAGTGGGACAATATTGCTTGGCAACTCGAACATTTTGTCGAGCCTAACGGCAAAACGACAAGCGTTATAGATGATACGGTTATCGATGCCTTGTTTTCGAAAGGTCAATTATCCGGAAGCGGCGGTTGTAATCGTTATTTTGGAAAGTTTGAGGTCACAGAAGAGTCTAAACTAATGGTCAGCCCAGTCGGCTCAACGATGATGGCTTGTTCAGAGATTATCAACGAACAAGAGCGCCGCTATTTCGATTGGTTCGCTAAAGTCGGGGGCTATCGCTACGATGAAGACGCTCGATTACTGACGCTTTCGGACCTAGAAGGAAATCCATTATTGGTGTTCAATACAAAAACCCAGCCGGCACTGGAACAAACCCAATGGCAGGCATCCGGCATCAACAACGGCAAGGGTGGCGTCGTGTCGGATAAAAATACCGTTTTAGCGAATGCATATTTTGCCGATGGCACTGTCCAAGGCAAAGCGGGTTGCAATCGATATTCGGCGGCTTATACAAAGCAAGATGAAAAACTCAGAATCGATTCTGCGCAGACGACTCGAATGTTTTGCGCCGAAGATGGCGTCATGGAGCTCGAAGCGAATTTTTTGAATGTTATGGCTCGGGTCGTCCGTTATGAAATCGATGGCGATCGACTAAAGCTACTCGATAAGGATGGGGCGTTATTGATTGGCTTTGTCAGAAAATAGAGTTTGAACATCGGTTTCCAAGTCAGTATTTTAGAGGGAAGGCGTGCTTAATATTTATCGTTTGTTGTAAACGTCTTTGCGATAGCAAGAGCCGTTAGCCGCGATTCGTTTTCTTTGCTGACATTTATACCCGTCGTAGATCAAAATTCGGCGCTACCGAAATTTGAAGTGCTAAAGGTATATATGAAGGGCTTAAGTGTCGGAGCATTCGCCAAATTTGAACATGATCTAGTTTGGCGAATCGTCCGACAGCATTCGTTCTTAATCTTTCGATTCCTGGAGTAATGACCGGTTCGTTTCTCAAACCGCCTTTTTAATTCTCTCCAGCGCGTTTTCCAAGTTTTTCATACTGGTCGCGATCGATATTCTGACGTGTCCCGGACAACCGAAGGCCGAGCCCGGCACTAGCGCTACGCCGGCATTTTCGATCAGGTATTCTGAAAAATCCAAGTCGTCTTTGATGTTGTCCATTTTGGCGATTGCTTGTTCCACGTTCGGGAATACGTAGAATGTGCCGTCGGTTTCAAGGCAATCGATGCCGTCGATTTTGTTGAGTTCCGAGACCACGAAATCATGGCGCTTCTTGAATTCGGTCATCATCATGTCGATGAAGCCTTGATCGCCGTTCAGCGCGGCTTCGGCGGCATATTGTGAAATCGAGGTCGGATTCGAGGTGCTTTGCGATTGAATCGTGCCCATCGCTTCAATCAAATCGATAGGGCCTGCCGCGTAACCGATGCGCCAGCCGGTCATCGAATAAGCTTTAGACACGCCGTTCATAACGACGGTGCGGTCGTAGAACTCCGGGTGCGCGTTCAGAATGTTGACGAACGCGCCTTTTTTCCAGGTGATATGTTCGTACATGTCGTCGGTCGCGATGATGATGTCCGGAAAATCTTTCAACACATCGCCGAGTGCTTTCAGTTCGTCGAGCGAATAGGCGACGCCGGTCGGATTCGACGGGCTGTTGATGAAAATTAATCGGGTCTTGTCGGTAATCGCCGCGCGCAGTTGTTCCGGCGATATTTTAAAGTGCTGCGCCTGTGTTGTTTCGATGACGACCGGCACGCCGCCGGCAAGCAGCACCATATCAGGATACGAGACCCAATAAGGGGCTGGAATAATGACTTCGTCTCCGTCGTTCAGCAACGCTTGCGTCAGGTTGTAAGAACTTTGCTTACCGCCGCAGGAAACCAAGATTTGTTTCGGTTGATAATCGAGGCCGTTGTCTTTTTTGAATTTTTCGATGATCGCTTTTTTTAAGCTCGCGGTGCCGTCGACCGGAGTGTATTTCGTAAAGCCTTTGTTCATTGCTTCTATTGCTGCGGCTTTGATGTGGTCCGGCGTGTCGAAGTCGGGTTCGCCCGCGCCGAGGCCGATGATGTCCTTGCCGGCGGCGCGCATTGCGGCGGCTCTTGCGGTAATAGCCAGGGTTGGCGATGGTTTAACCGATTGGACTCTGCCGGAAAGTTTTATGCTCATAATCACCTGTCAAATCAATGTAAAAGTAGGCATGATTATACTCTATGTATAATAGCTGTTGAAATTCCATTAGAGAGTGAGTTGTGAAAAAGGCATTTAATATTCAAGGCCGTTTTCAACCGGCAGGCGACCAGCCGGCGGCAATCAACCAATTGGTCGAAGGATTGAGCGACGGCGAAGTGCATCAAACCTTGCTCGGCGTGACCGGTTCGGGCAAGACCTTTACGATTGCGAATGTGATCGATCGGGTGCAGCGTCCGGCGATGATTTTAGCGCCGAATAAAACATTAGCCGCGCAATTGTACGGTGAGATGAAGGAGTTTTTTCCGGAAAATAGCGTCGAGTATTTCGTGTCGTATTACGACTATTATCAGCCGGAAGCCTATGTGCCGGCCTCGGATACCTTCATCGATAAAGATGCTTCGCTGAATGAACATATCGAACAAATGCGTTTATCGGCGACCAAGGCGCTGATCGAGCGCGATGATACGATCGTCGTCGCAACCGTGTCGGCGATTTACGGCTTAGGCGAACCGGAATCGTATTTTCAAATGGTCTTGCATTTGGTGCGCGGCGATTTGATCGATCAACGCGCGATCGTCCGTCGTTTGGCTGAAATGCAATATACGCGTAATGAAACCGAATTGCGCCGCGCGACCTATCGCGTGCGCGGCGAAGTCATAGATATATTTCCGGCCGAATCCGAACAGGAGGCGCTTCGCATCGAGTTGTTCGACGATGAAATCGAGCGACTGTCGCTGTTCGACCCGTTGACCGGCGAAATCAAGCAGCGCATCGCGCGTTTCACGGTCTACCCGAAGAATCATTACGTCACTCCAAGGGATCAACTGTTGACAGCAGTTGACGCGATTAAAATCGAATTGAAAGCGCGTCTCGAGCATTTGTATTCGCTGAATAAATTGGTTGAAGCGCAACGCTTGGAGCAGCGAACATTGTTCGATCTCGAAATGATTTTGGAGGTTGGCTATTGTTCCGGCATCGAAAATTATTCGCGTTATCTGTCCGGTCGCGGCCCGGGTGAGCCGCCGCCGACGATGTTCGATTATTTGCCGGATAATGCCTTGGTCATTATCGATGAGAGTCATGTGACGATTCCGCAGATAGGCGCGATGTATAAAGGGGATCGCTCGCGTAAAGAAACCTTGGTCGAATACGGGTTCAGATTGCCGTCGGCGCTTGATAACCGCCCGTTGACCTTCGAAGAGTTCGAAGCGAAATCCAGGCAACGAATTTATGTTTCGGCAACGCCTGGACCTTATGAAAAAGCACATTCCGGCGTCTTTGTCGAACAGGTCGTCAGGCCGACCGGCTTGCTCGATCCTGAAATCGAAGTTCGTCCCGCGACGACTCAGGTCGATGATTTGTTGTCGGAGATCAACAAGCGTGTCAAGGTCAACGAGCGTGTTTTGGTTACGACGTTGACCAAGCGCATGTCCGAGGACTTGACCGAATATCTGGCCGACCATGACGTGCGCGTGCGTTATCTGCATTCGGATATCGATACGGTTGAGCGCGTCGAAATTATTCGCGATTTACGGCTCGGCAAATTCGATGTGCTGGTCGGTATCAATTTACTGCGCGAAGGGTTGGACATTCCCGAGGTTTCGTTGATCGCGATTTTGGATGCCGACAAGGAAGGGTTCTTGCGTTCGACCGTGTCGTTGGTGCAAACGATAGGCCGCGCGGCGCGCAATGTACGTGGTAAGGCGATTTTGTACGGCGATAAAATAACGCGTTCGATGCAGCAGGCGATCGATGAGACCGTGAGGCGCCGCGAAAAACAGAGTCGGTTTAACGAGCTCAACAATATCACGCCGGCGACGGTATTCAAGTCGGTCAAGGATATTTTGGAAATCGCGATTCCGGGCGCCGGCTTTCAACCGGCGGCGAAGGCCTTGGCTGTGACCGAGCCCGATGCGGACTATAAAGCAATGACGCCGAAACAAAAAAGCAAGAAGCTCAAGCAAATGGAAGAGCAAATGTATAAGCATGCTCGGAATCTGGAGTTTGAAGAAGCGGCGCGTCTTAGGGATGAGATTAAATTGTTGCAGGAGATTTATGTGATTGAATGATTTGAAAGGTGAAAGGTGAAAGGTGAAAGGTGAAAGGTGAAAGGTGAAAGGTGAAAGGGGCAAGGGGCAAGGGGCAAGGGGCAAGAGGAAAGAGGAAAGAGGAAAGAGGAAAGAGGAAAGAGTGTTGGTAGGTTTAGTGGGTACTGCCATTAAGTTACCTGATTAGCAAGTTTCTTCAGCTAAAGCCCAAAAACCGGCATATCCCTAGCAGGACGGGGTTTGCAACCCCGTCCTAAACGTTTTGACTTTGGCCGAAGTCAGCCGAAATGTTTAGGGCAAACCGAAACGTTGGGGACGGGTTAAATAACCCGTCCCGCAGAAGTGGCTACGACTGGCAACTGCTCGGACAGTTGGCTTCGGCAAGCTGAAGCATCTTGCTAATCAGGTTAAGTTAAGGGAAGCTCGTCATTCCGCCATGGATGGCAGGCTTTTGAGGCGCATTCGATCCTGAATGCCGGCATCCGCTGAAAATCGTGGAAACGGAGCGTTAGCGAAGTGAAGATTTTTAGTCCCCGATAGCCGTAGCGCCGGGTGTTTTGCCGGAGTCTGCGCGAATAGCGCAGGCGGAGGCAAAATACAAGGCATCGCGACACGGCGTAAAGCCATTTGTGGGAGTGCTACGGAGCCGCATCGAGTATACGATGATGTGGCGTAGTGGCACGGACGCAGGGCGAATCGGGGCCGCCGAAGGCAATAATCGCCAAGTCATTTTTCGCTGCTGAAATCGGACGGACCCCATTTCAGCTTTCGCGAAAAATCTTGGCGCGCTTGACTTATTCTGTGAAGGTACTTAAAGGCATTGGGTTTAGTGGGTGATGGTTTATTTGTTGTGGTTTTGGGAGGATAGGCAATGAAATATAAATTAGGTTGCGATCTCGATTATCAGGTTGACTCCTTTAGTACGTTTATCTTTAACTTTCGTATCGCGCAGATCGACTGCCAAAAGATTATTAGTGAACATCTGCAGCTTGATCCAGATGTTCATATTGATGAGTTTGCGGCGCCTGTTTTAGAAAATCGATATTTCAGAGTCAATGTATCGCCCGGAACGAATTTGCGTGTTTCGTATAGAGCAGAAGTTGAAATGTCGCATTTTTACGGGGATCCGAATCAGATTATGGAAATTCAGCCGGCGGAATTGCCGAAAGCGACCTGGCCTTACCTTTATCCCAGTCGCTTTTGTCAATCGGACCGATTAGTTAACCTAGCGCTTTCGGAGTTCGGTGGGGAGTTGATGGGCTATTCCAGAGTTACGGCTATCTGTAATTGGATTTTTGACAAGGTTTATTATCAATACGGAACCAGTAGCTCACATACTTCCGCATTCGATACCGCTACTGAGCGAATCGGGGTATGCCGGGATTTTGCGCATTTGGGCATCGCGTTTTGCAGGGCCTTAAATATTCCGGCGCGATTTGTCTCCAGTTATGCCTATGGATTGACAATCCCCGATTTTCACGCCTGTTTCGAAGCCTATTTGGGTAATCGTTGGTATTTATTCGATGCTACCCGTCTGGCGCCGCAAAACGGGATCGTGCGTATCGGCACGGGACGCGATGCCGCCGATGTTTCAATAGCGACAATTTTCGGAAATGTTTCTATGAACGATATGCGTATTTTTATTGAGCATATTCCGGATCTAGATTGCCCCGGAATTCCGGAGCCGACGACAGAAGCCATTGCGATTTTATGACTTTCTATGCGTCGAGGTTGAGAGATTTGAGGCATGAATCCTGTGCGCCAGGGATATTACCATCGTAGATCAAAATTCGGCGCCGGGGGCGTAATGCATTTTCTGCATTCATTACACCCCGCCGCGCTTTTGCAAAACAGCTTTGCTCTCCTGAAAGGTTGCTCGAGTTTTATGAAAATCCTCTTGAAACACTTCAATAACTTCAGGTGCTTCATGGTTGAATTGCCGAGTTTAGGATAAAAAGTTTTCGTTATTATTGTGCTATGAGTTAACATTTTCGTTTTTCGATAATCATTCATGGTCACTCTAAACGATGTTCTGATTTCTGTTCCAACGGAAGTCCGATATGACTCGCTGGGTTGACGATCGTCTTGCACATTTCGAACATGTCCGACTCATCCGAACTTAGCTGTTCAGAATCAAAAATCAGTTCCGCTCAATCCCATATCGTTGGTATCGGTGCTTCCGCAGGTGGTCTCGAGGCGTTGTCGGCATTTGTCGGCAACATAACTAAGGGACTCGGGTGTGTGTACATCATTGCGCAGCACATGTCGCCGAATCATCGCAGCATGATGGTCGATATATTGTCGAGAGAATCCATACTGCCGGTCCAAACAGTGATCGACGGTTGCGTGCCGGAGTCCGAAAATATTTATGTTGTCCCGCCCGGTTTCAATCTTTCAATATGTGAAGGCGTGTTTAGATTGCAACCTCCATTGCCGGAAATTTCGCCGAAACCCTCGATCAATTTATTGTTTCAATCGATGGCGGAATATTACGATGAACGTGCGGTCGGCATTATTTTGTCCGGAACGGGGTCGGACGGAACAAGCGGTTTGAGAGCGATCAAGGCGGCCGGCGGTATCACGTTTGCACAACTGCCTGAATCGGCCAAGTACGACGGTATGCCGCGCTCGGCAATCGAATCCGGCGTGGTTGACCGCATCATGATGCCCGATCAGATGGGGCGGGATTTGGAGCGCTTGATCAAGTTTCCGAGCGTCGATTTACTGCATGACGATACGGATGAACAGTCTTCGGAACTGTCGCGTCTTTTCGACGAAGTACGGCAGAAAACCAAGATCGATTTTTCGAGTTACAAGCTATCGACGGTTTTACGGCGATTGCAACGGCGTTTTTTGGCGACCGAAACCGAAGATCTGAGCGCTTATTTGGACTATATCGAGCAGAATCCGAACGAGCTGGATTGTCTGGCGAAAGAAACATTGATTTCGGTGACCGAATTTTTTCGCGACAAAGAGTCGCAAAAGGCTTTGGAACGCTATATCAAAGAATTGATCGCGCGCAAAAAGGCTAACGAGGAAATCCGTGTGTGGGTTGCCGGGTGCGCGACCGGCGAAGAGGCTTATTCGCTCGCGATTTTGTTCAACGAACATATTCGTTCGCAAAACAGCAAGGCGAGGCTTCAGGTTTTCGCGACCGATATCGACAACGATGCGCTATCGTTTGCTCGACGCGGATTCTTCAACAGCGCGGCAATGGCCGAAGTGCCCCAGGAATATCTCAATCGTTATTTTCGCCCGTTCGGTAACGGCTTTGAACCGATCAAGGAATTACGCGACTGTATTGTGTTTGCGCGACAAGACATTGTCAGTGACCCGCCGTTTCTTAAAGTCGATTTAATTTCGTGCCGTAATGTATTGATTTATTTCAATGCCGATTTGCAGGCCAAGGTTCTGAGTGCCTTACATTTTGCCTTGAAACCCGACGGTTTGCTGTTTCTCGGCAAATCCGAAAGTGTCAGTCAAAAGGATACGCTGTTTACCGTCCTGGATCGTCGCGCGCGTATCTTTCAGAGTCGCGGTGGAGGCAGCGCGCTGGATATTAAAATGAGTCGGCGCGGCCGACTGCCGTTGACGCTGCCGCCGAAAAAACAAGATCATACCCATGAGCGCCAATTTTTCGAAGCGGTGCGAAAGTTTTATGCGCCGTATGCGATGTTGATCGATTCGGCGTTCAATATCGTTTATTTGCAAGGATCGATCAATAAATTCATCGATTTTCCAAGCGGCAGACCCGATATGAATCTGGCGCAAATCATCGTGCCCGAATTTCGTAACGAACTGCTGACCACGCTACATCGTGTCCGCCGTCATCAAACCAGTGTTTATAGTCGTAAACGGCGTATCGCGTCACTCGGCTTTCAAACCTGGCGCCTGGCCGTACATCCGCTCGAGGATTATCGGGAAAACGAAATTTATCTGGTTGCATTCGAGGAAGCCGGAAAATCGGACGGCAACAAATCCGACTCGGTGAATTTGTTGGCATTGGCCAACGAAGCCGGCGACGACGATGAGCTGCAAACCGTACGCGAGCACTTGCAAACCTTGCTCGAAGAGATGGCCTCTTCGAACGAGGAAATGCAAGCGCTCAATGAGGAAGTGCAAGCGTCCAACGAAGAGTTGCAGGCGACGAACGAAGAGTTGGAAGCTGCGAACGAAGAATTGCAAGCGACCAATGAAGAGTTGATTAGCGTCAATGAAGAAAGTCTGATCAAATCGGCCGAACTGGCCGCGCTGAACAGCGAGTTCGAAAACCTTTACAATACGATGGATTTTCCGATCCTCGTCTTCGATTGCCATCTGATACTTAAGCGCTCCAATCTGAGTGCGATGCGGCAATTCGATATTTCGACGTCCGGTAATAACCGTCATGTGTCGCGTATCGACTTTCCGCCTTATTTGATCGATATCGAAAAGCGTTTGCTGAATGCCGCCGATAAACAGCGCAAAGAAAATTACACGACCTATTTCAACGATCGCTCGTATCAGGTTTATATCACGCCCACGGTAAACGCCACAGGCGTCACGCAAAGCATCGTGCTGTTCATCATCGACAATACCGAACTGGTTGCCGCGAATCGCTTGATTAAGGAAACGCAAGATAAACTGCTGTCGATCATGAATCATTCGCCTTACTTGGTATCGTTGAAAGATACGGCGGGACGATACGAATTCGTGAATTATCGCTTCTGCGAACTGTTCGGCGTTAGCGGCAAGTCGGTCTTGGGTAAAACCGACCGGCAGCTTTTCTCGCCGGAAATCGCCGATCCGTTGCGCCGCCGCGATTTGGAGGCGATGGAACATCAATCGTTGGTTCAGGCGAAGCAGGAATTTAAAATCGGCTCCCGGTCCGTGTTTTTGGAGTCGACGCATTTTTCGATATTCGACCAAAGCGGCGTTGCCCGTTCGATTTGCATGCAAGCGATCGACGTGACGCAAAAACAAAAAGCCGAAGAGCAATTACGACTGGCCGTCAAAGTGTTCGACCGGGCTGGCGAGGCAATCATGATTACCGACGCGTCCGGTCGCATCATCAAGGTCAACGATGCGTTTACGACGATTACCGGCTATCAGCCCGGCGACGTGATCGGACGCAATCCTTCTATCCTGCAGTCGGGCTTACATGATGATGTGTTTTATCAATCGATGTGGCAAAGCATCAAGGAAAACGGTTCCTGGCAAGGCGAAATCAACAACCGGCGCGCCAACGGTACGATTTTTCCAGAGTGGTTGACGATCAGCGCGGTGCACGACGTCAGCGGCGCGTTGGTGAATTATGTCGGCATATTCAGCGATATTTCTGCTATCAAGGCTTCTCAGAATCGTATCGAGCATTTGGCGACGCACGACGAATTGACCGGCTTGCCGAACCGCACCCTGTTGATGGATCGCCTGAAGCATAATTTGTTTCAAGCCAAGCGCAAGAACGAGTCGCTCGCGGTTGTATTCATCGATTTGGATAACTTCAAAAATATCAATGACGCGTTGGGACACGAAGCCGGCGATATATTATTGAAACAAGCGACAGATCGGTTATTGGCGTGCATGCGCGATGCCGATACGTTGGCCCGTTTGGGTGGCGATGAATTCGTCGCGGTTTTGTACAATATCGACGGCGCCGATATCAATCGAATCGCGATACGAATCGTCGATTCGTTGTCGGCGTCGTTTCGTATTTACGATCGAGACTGTTTTGTTTCGTGCAGTATGGGCATCAGTATTTACCCGCAGGACGGGGAGGACAGCACGAGTTTGTTGAAAAATGCCGATACCGCGATGTATCGGGCTAAGGATCAAGGCAAAAATCAATTTCAATATTTCGCCGACGAAATGAAGTTGAAAGCTTTGCAGCGTTTGACGATCGAAACCGGTTTGCGGCTCGCGATAGAGCACCAAAGGCTTTTTTTGCAATATCAACCAAAAATCGACTTATCGAGCGGCTTGATCGTCGGAGCCGAGGCTTTATTGCGATGGCACGATCCGAATTTGGGCAACGTATCGCCGGCACAATTCATTCCGATTGCCGAAAATTGCGGCCTGATCAATAAGATCGGCGATCAGGTCATAAAAATGGTGGCCGCCGATATCCATTTTTGGAAACAAAAAGGGATTGAGGTTCCGCCTATTTCGATCAATCTGTCGGTGCATCAGTTAAGAGAAAAACGTTTCGGCGATACCCTAATGTCACGTTTAAGCGAATTCGATGTCCCGGCGCAAGCGATAACGTTGGAAATTACCGAAAGCATGTTGATGGAGCGTATCGAAGAAACCGAGCGATTGTTGGCGGATTTATCCACTCAAGGCTTTAAGATTAGTGTCGACGATTTCGGCACCGGTTATTCATCGCTGTTTTATCTAAAAAAATTGCCGATCGACGAATTGAAAGTCGATCGGAGTTTCGTCGACGGGATCGACGAGCAATCCGAAGACCGCTCTATTACCCATGCCATTATCAACATGGCTCATGCATTGCATTTGCAAGTTGTTGCCGAAGGCGTCGAAACCGAAGCGCAATTGCGCGTGTTGCGCAGCCTCGACTGTGATATCGTTCAAGGATATTACTATTACCGGCCGTTATCGGCGAACCAATTTCAGGCTCTTTTAGCGCGATAGCGAAAAGCCGGATCGATGACGAACACAATAATTTTACGATTGACTGATGAAGGAAATGAATATCGATGAATTGGCTCTGCAATGCGAAAAAGAAGCGTTGCATCATTCCGGAGCGATACAACCGTTCGGTGCTTTATTAAGGCTCGATACCGACGATAATTTGATTACGCATGCCAGCGAAAATTTGCCTTCGATCGCCGGTATCGAATCCAGTCAGATGCTGGAACAATCGATCGATAGTTATGATTGGTTGCGTGAAGGACTCAGCCGATTGAGCGACAAGTATGGAAAACCTTTTTTTTGGGAACGTGCCGTCAAGCTGCGGGATTGGCTCGATGTTGCGATGATTCGTACCGAAAACGGCGTGTTGGTTGAAATCGAACGTAATGAACTTCCGGACGTTCATTACGACATTCAGTATTATCGACAACAATTGATTAAGCCGATTCGAGAATCTAACGAACTGGAAGCCTATCACCAGATGATTCTGGAAGTTTTGAATGTCGTCACCGGCTTGAGCAGAATCATGGTCTACCGGTTTCATCCGGACTGGTCGGGAGAAGTCATCGCCGAGCTGGCCGCTTCCGGTTTGGGCAGTTATATGGGCTTGCGATACCCGGCCAGCGATATTCCGGCGATTGCGAGAAATTTATATTTACTCAATCCGATTCGTTCGATTCCCGATATCAAAGCGCAACCGATACCGATCATTGGCTTAGGCGATCAACCGGTCGATCTCAGTCGTACCGATTTACGCAGCGTATCGCCGATGCACATTCAATATCTCGAGAACATGGGCGTCGCGGCTTCATTGTCGTTACCGATCAAGCTCAACGGTCAATTGTGGGGGTTGATCGCCGGCCATCATCATGCACCGCTCAAATTATCGCGTTATCAACGTCATCTCTGTATCGAATTGGTCGCATCCTACAACTTGGGATTGACCAATTACTTCAACGGTAATCGTTTGAAAACTCTCGATAATTTAGAGCGTAAGGCGAAACAGCTCCTCAATAAAATTTTCGTCTCGGGTAACCCGTTGGACAATATCGACGATAACCAACGGGAAATCATGGCATTTTTTCAAGCGGACGGTTTCGCGGCGATCTTCGATCAAGACGTGATCAGCGTCGGCTCAACTCCCGATATGAATGATATGGCCGCTATCGACGCTTGGTTCGGGCGGCAAACCGACGAGGTCGTCTCGTATGAAAAACTATGTGATATTTTTCCCGATTACCCGTTGTTATTGGCGATAGTAAGCGGGATGCTGGCGATAAAAATCGATTTGGGGCGGCGAGGTAATTTTCGTTTTTTTTGGTTTCGCAAAGAGGAAAAACAGGAAATCCCTTGGGCGGGAAATCCGAACAAGCCGATTTTGGAAAAAGCCGATGCGATCGTTTTATCGCCGCGCCGGTCGTTCGAAAAGTGGGTGGAAGTAAGGTCAGGCTATAGCCTGCCATGGACTGATCAGGATAAATTGCTCGCGACAAAATTCAGAAAGATCATGTTGCATTGGTTATGAACGAGAATTTTGCCGAATCGTTACACAGTTTTTTAAAAGAGCGAACCCGGGATTCGCATCGCCGGCTCGATCGGAACGGCATGCTGAGAAGCTTGCTGGACACCGAATTGACCGAATCCGTTTATGGGGATGTTTTGCAAGCGATGTTTGCATTTTATGCGGCTATCGAACCGCAGATTCTAGCTTATCTCGAGCAATCGGCGCTGCCGTTCGATTATCGTGAACGCGTCAAATTGCCGTTGCTTGCAAACGATTTATTAAGGCTTGGTCGAAAGTCGATTCCGCCCGTCGAGACGATGCCGGATTTGGAGCAAGACGCTGAATTGATTGCCGCGTTGTATGTGCTCGAAGGCGCGACGCTTGGCGGGCAGATGATCGTCAAATCGTTGACTTCGAAACATGCTGGCCTGCCGGTCGAATTTTATACCGGTTACGGCACGTTTACACAACAGCGCTGGCGCGATTTTTGGTTGTTTGCCGAGGCCTATTGCCCGCAAAGCGACTGGTGTGTTGCCGGCGATTATGCCGTATCGCTTTTTACAGCATTGGAGAACCACTTGTGCGGAGAGCGTTTCGGCGTTCAAGTCGGCGAAAGTTAGAGACCGTTAGCGAGTCTGTTGCCTACCGGCCCGCCGGTCGAGGTCATCAAAAGATTTGAGCATATACTCCCTTTATGCTCAAAAAATGACCTGATTAGCAAGATGCTTCAGCTTGCTGAAGCCAACTGTCCGAGCAGTGGCCAGTCGTAGCCACTTCTGCGGGACGGGTTATTTAACCCGTCCCCAACGTTTCGGTTTGCCCTAAACATTTCGGCTGACTTCGGCCAAAGTCAAAACGTTTAGGACGGGGTTGCAAACCCCGTCCTGCTAGGGATATGCTGGTTTTTGGGCTTTAGCTGAAGAAACTTGCTAATCAGGAAAAATGATTAGGTTTTGCCCTGATAGACTCGTTCGAATAGTTCCAGAAACCAGCGCGGGCGGAAGATGACGGCGAACAACGCGATTAGGCTGGCTATCGGTATCGGGCCGATGTCAAGCAGCATCACCGAGAGCATCGTAAAAAAAATAAAAGGCGGGTTTTGATCGAGGAATGGTTGTTCTGCGCCGTTTCGCGGTGCTTCAGGGTAGGGCGGTCAGTATGAGGTGCTGATGCTTTGAATGACTTCGGTATTTGCGGGTCGTTGTCATATACATTGTCGACCAGGGTCTTGAACCAACGCGGGCGGAACAACGCAACGAAGGCGCCGAGTGTCGACGTAATCGGGACTGGACCTATGCCGGCGATCGCGATCAAGATCAAGGCAAGCGCGCATTTTACGCGTATCGATATGGTCGTCATTTTGAATTTCCGGCTGTTGCAGGTTTTGTCGGGTCACGATGCGATCGATTTTATTGAAAAACCTTGTCAGGCTAATATTGCATGTGGTTGGTGTCAATGAAATTAAATTGCTGGGTTATACCCGTCGTAGATCAAAATTCGGCGCCTGGGTGTCCGCCAAAGGACGCCGTGAATACGCCCATGTAGTCTCTATGCCAGTGCCATGCTGGCAAAGCCTTTGTCTGACACCCGGGCGCCTACTCTAGCACTGCCGAAATTTGAAGTGCGAAAGGTATATCAATGGTTTTTGTATTCGTATGGGCGTCGTTTTTGCTCGCTGCGATGACGAAATTAAATTGGGCTGAAAAAAAATCGATTTAAAACGTTGCAAAAAACAGAAGGATCGTTATAATAGGCGGCCTGAACACATAGACCTTAGGCGCGTAGCTCAGTTGGTTAGAGCACCACCTTGACATGGTGGGGGTCGTTGGTTCGAGTCCAATCGCGCCTACCAAATTTCAAAGCACCGTATATCGGTGCTTTTTTGTTAGTGAACTTTCAAAAGCTTAAATTAACATGCCGGTAATCACACTTCCCGATGGATCACAGCGTCAATTCGATCATGCCGTCACGGTTATGGATGTGGCGCGATCTATCGGTTCCGGTTTGGCAAAAGCTACATTGGCCGGCCGTGTCGACGATAAGTTAGTCGATGCCGAAACGGTCATCGAACAAGATACCCATTTGCAGATTGTAACCGCTAAAGATGAGGAAGGCGTCGACGTGATTCGGCATTCCACGGCGCATCTGTTGGCTCAGGCGGTTAAGAGATTGTTTCCCGATGCGCAGGTAACGATCGGTCCTGTAGTCGAAAACGGGTTTTATTACGATTTTTCCTATAAAAGACCGTTTACACCGGACGATCTTGCGGCGATCGAAAAAATGATGCAGCAAATCGTCGACGAGGATATCGCGATCAAGCGTTTCTTGTTGACGCGCGACGATGCGGTCAAATTTTTTAAGGATCAAGGCGAAGCTTATAAGGCCGAGATCATCGAGTCGATTCCGGCGAATGAAGATTTGTCTTTGTATGCCCAAGGCGAATTCACCGATTTATGCCGTGGTCCTCATGTGCCGAGTACCGGTAAATTAAAAGCCTTCAAATTAATGAAGATTGCCGGTGCTTATTGGCGCGGCGATTCCAATAATGAAATGCTGCAGCGCATTTACGGTACTGCCTGGGGCGATAGCAAAGAGCTGAAGGCCTATCTGCATCGTCTGGAAGAAGCCGAGAAACGCGATCACCGTAAATTGGCGAAAGCGTTGG
Organism: Methylotuvimicrobium buryatense; assembly: GCF_005931095.1. GTDB lineage: Bacteria > Pseudomonadota > Gammaproteobacteria > Methylococcales > Methylomonadaceae > Methylotuvimicrobium > Methylotuvimicrobium buryatense. The sequence continues at coordinate 1,631,302 of NZ_CP035467.1, forward strand.
ATCTATTTCATTCTCAGGAAGAAGCGCCCGGCATGGTGTTCTGGCACAGCAAAGGCTGGACGCTCTATCAACAGGTTGAGCAATACATCCGTAATAAACTGCGTCTAAACGGCTATCAAGAAGTTAAAACGCCGCAAGTCGTCGATCGATCGTTGTGGGAAAAGTCCGGACATTGGGATAAGTTCGGCGATATGATTTTCACGACGCATTCGGAAAATCGCGATTATGCGATTAAGCCGATGAACTGTCCTTGCCATGTGCAGATTTACAATCACGGTCTGAAAAGCTACCGCGAATTACCGATTCGCATGGCCGAATTCGGCTCCTGTCATCGTAACGAGCCTTCTGGAACCTTGCATGGTTTAATGCGGGTTAGAAACTTTGTGCAAGATGATGCGCATATTTTCTGTACCGAGGATCAAATTCAACAGGAAGTATCGATCTTTATCGACTTATTGTTTGAAGTTTACAAAGATTTCGGTTTCCGCGAAGTCATTATCAAATTATCGACTCGCCCGGAAAATAGGGTGGGTGACGATTCTGTTTGGGATAAGGCCGAGAATGCGCTGGAAGTCGCATTGAACAACAAAGGTCTGGATTGGCAATTGCAGCCCGGTGAAGGCGCTTTCTACGGACCTAAAATCGAGTTCTCGTTAAAGGATTGTATCGGCAGGGTCTGGCAGTGCGGTACGATACAGGTCGATTTTTCAATGCCTGGCCGGCTTGGTGCGAGTTATATCGCCGAAGACGGTTCTAAACAAGTACCTGTCATGTTGCATAGAGCAATTCTCGGTTCGCTCGAACGCTTCATCGGTATCCTGATCGAACAACATGCCGGCACATTCCCTCTCTGGCTCTCTCCGGTGCAAATTGCCGTGTTGAATATTGCCGACAGACAAGCCGAATATGCCGAACAAGTCGTAGGTAAGCTTGAAAAACAAGGCTTCAGAACGATAATTGACTTGAGAAATGAGAAGATAGGCTTTAAAATTCGCGAACACTCGATGCAGCGGGTGCCGTATCTTTTGATTATCGGAGATAAAGAAATGGACAATCAGGTAGTTACGGTTAGAACGCAAAAGGGTGAAGATTTAGGCAGTCTTTCAATCGATCAATTGACCGAACGGCTTGGTAGCGAGATTGAAGACAAAAAATAATCATAGTTTGGAGGATTAGGGTATCTCAGCGAAAAAAGACGAAGTGCGCATAAATGACACGATCACCTGTAGAAGGGTGAGAGTCGTTGGTGCAGATGGCGAAGCGCTTGGCATAATATCGATCGATGAAGCAAAGCAGCTGGCTTATGATAACAACCTGGATCTGGTGGAGATTTCACCGAATGCGGATCCGCCGGTTTGTAAAGTCATGGATTACGGCAAGTTTCAGTTCGAACAAAACAAGAAACAGCAGGCCGCCAAGAAAAAGCAAAAACAGATACAGGTTAAGGAAATCAAGTTTCGTCCGGGCACCGAAGAAGGAGACTATCAGGTTAAATTGAAAAACCTGACTAAGTTTCTCGAAGAAGGCAATAAAACCAAAATCACGCTCCGTTTTCGCGGTCGCGAAATGGCTCATAAAGAGTTGGGCATGGATTTATTGAAGCGTATCGAAAAGGATTTGGAAGAGCTGGCCTTAGTTGAGCAGTTCCCTAAAATGGAAGGCCGTCAAATGGTTATGGTTATGGGGCCGAAAAAGAAAAAATAAAAGGGCGTGGTTTGTACGTCCTTGTTGCTAGGAATGCAACAGAAAGCATTGCTTAGAGTAATGCGACACAAATTCTTCAGGGCCTTGCATTTTGCCTTGTCGGGTTTAAATCTCAAGGAAACTTACTATTTTTAATCGGAGCAAACAAATGCCAAAAATTAAAACTAATCGCGGTGCGGCAAAGCGTTTTAAGAAAACCGCAGGCGGATTTAAGTGCGGACAATCGCATCGCCGTCATATTTTGACAAAAAAGTCCACCAAAAGAAAAAGACAGTTGCGTAAAGCGGCCCATCTTCACCCGTCCGACGTGCGCATGGCGACACGTATGATGCCTTACAGTTAAAACGACAGGAGAAGAACAGTGGCAAGAGTTAAACGTGGCGTAACTGCCAGAGCAAGACATAAAAAGATTTTAAAGCAAGCGAAAGGATACTACGGCGCACGTAGCCGGGTTTATCGCGTTGCTAAGCAAGCAGTGATCAAGGCAGGCCAATATGCTTACCGCGACCGCAAACAGAAAAAACGTCAATTCCGCGCCTTGTGGATCGTTCGTATCAACGCCGCTGCGCGTCTGTGCGGAATGTCCTACAGTCGTTTCATCAATGGTTTGAATAAAGCCAATGTTGCGGTCGATCGTAAAGTGTTAGCCGATTTGGCCGTGCGTGATATGGAAGCTTTCGCGGAACTGGCTAAAATTGCGCAAGCCAACTGCAGTAAGCCCTAAAAAAGAAAAACCGGTCGGGTCGGTTCATTCCAGCTTTTCGCGATTTTTCGAAATAGCTATGACGCAGGGTGCGCATCGCGCGCCTTCCTCGAGTGCGACCGACTCCCCAAGCGTTTTTCTTTAAAATACACGTTTCATAGTGCGGCCGCTTCAGCAATGCAGCGGCCGCACTTTTTCGATATTTCCCATTCATTTCTAATAGCGAGTTGAGCAGTGTCGGCTACTCTCGAAGATCTCCTGGCGCAAGCTTTACAAGAACTTGCGAACTCTCAAGACCTCAATCAGTTGGATCAGGTGCGCGTTCATTATCTAGGCAAAAAAGGCCTATTTACGCTGCAGATGAAAGAATTGGGCAACCTCGAGCCGCAGCAGCGACGAGAAGCCGGGCAGGTCATCAATCAAGCAAAAAACCAGTTTCAAGAAGCGCTTGACGCGAAGAAGCAAGCGTTAGAAGAAGCGGCGCTACAACAGCGCTTAGCGAGCGAGTCTGTCGATGTGACACTGCCGGGACGAGGGCAACAGGTTGCAGGTTTGCATCCGGTTAGCCGTACCCTGCGCCGCATCGCAAAAATATTCGCCGGCGTTGGATTCGATGTCGTCGAAGGTCCTGAAATCGAGGACGATTATCACAACTTCGGCGCCTTGAATATTCCGGATCATCATCCGGCGCGAGCCATGCACGATACCTTTTATTTCGATGCCCATACAGTGCTCCGCACCCACACTTCACCGGTACAAATACGCGTTATGGAAACGCAGCGCCCGCCTTTGAAAGTCATTGCGCCTGGGCGTGTCTATCGTTGCGATTCGGATATCACGCATACGCCGATGTTTCATCAGGTCGAAGGCTTTTTGGTCGATAGCGGCGTGAGCTTTGCCGATTTAAAAGGCGTTGTTTATGAATTTCTGAGCGCCTTCTTCGAAAAAGACATTCAAGTACGCTTCCGGCCATCCTATTTTCCGTTTACCGAGCCCTCCGCCGAAGTCGATATCGAGTGCGTTATGTGTGAAGGAAAAGGCTGCCGCGTTTGCGGACATACCGGCTGGCTCGAAGTGATGGGTTGCGGCATGATTCATCCCGAAGTGTTCAAATCGGTGGGAATAAGCAATGAGATGTATTCAGGTTTCGCATTCGGTATGGGGGTCGAGCGCCTGGCGATGCTGCGCTATGGGATCAACGATTTAAGATTGTTTTTCGAAAACGATCTGAAATTTTTGCAGCAATTTAGGTAGGTTAAGGTCGGATCATGCAATTAAGTGAAGCTTGGTTAAGGGAGTTGGTCAATCCGCCGATTACGACGGCGGAACTGGTCGAGCAATTGACAATGGCCGGTCTCGAAGTCGATTCGGTGACGCCTGCGGCGGCCGAATTTAACGGTGTCGTGGTTGGTGAAGTTTTGGCGATGGAGCCGCATCCGGATGCCGACCGATTGCGAGTCTGTAAGGTTGAGGTCGGTGAAGCCGAACCGCTGCAAATCGTTTGCGGGGCTGCAAATGTTCGCGTCGGTTTGAAAATTCCGGCGGCACTGATCGGAGCGGTATTGCCCGGTGATTTCAAAATCAAAAAGTCGAAACTGCGCGGCGTCGAATCGTTCGGCATGCTGTGTTCCGAAAAAGAGCTGGGTTTGGCAAAAGATGCCGAAGGCTTGATGGAATTGCCCGCCGACTCGCCGGTGGGAACCGATATTCGAGATTATTTGTCGCTGAACGATAATATGATCGAGGTTGATTTAACGCCTAACCGGGCCGATTGCCTGAGCGTCGAAGGTATTGCTCGTGAAGTGGCGGTGTTGAATCGCTTGGATTTTAAACCGGAACATGTGATGCCGGTTTCGGCGGCTCATCAAGAGACGCTAGCGGTCGCGGTAGAGGCTGTTGAATATTGCCCTCGTTATACCGGTCGATTGATTAAAAATGTCAATCCTGACGCCGAAACCCCTTTATGGCTGCAGGAGCGTCTGCGAAGATCCGGATTGCGTAGTCTCGGGCCTTTGGTCGATGTCACCAACTATGTATTGTTGGAGATGGGGCAACCTTTACATGCCTTCGATGCCGATAAATTGACCGGCGGAATTCGGGTGCGTTTAGCCGAGGCCGGTGAAAAACTGAGCCTGTTGAACGATCAAGAAATCGTGCTCGATAACGAAACGCTGGTCATCGCCGATGATAGCCGTGCGTTGGCCTTGGCTGGCGTAATGGGCGGTAGCGAAAGCGCTGTCGGCGATAAAACAAGCAATATCTTTTTGGAATGCGCGTATTTCTCGCCGGATACCATTATGGGCAAAGCCCGGCGATATGGTTTGCATACCGATTCCTCGCATCGTTTCGAACGTGGTGTCGATCCTTATTTACAATCTCGAGCTCTGGAAAGAGCGACGCAACTGATTCTTTCGATTGCGGGCGGTAGCGCAGGTCCGGTTACGGAAGTCAAAACCGAAACGGCCTTGCCGAAGCGCTTGCCGGTTTTATTGCGCAAACAACAAGTTTTGGACATTCTTTGCGTCGAGCTTGAAGATGAGGTGATTTCCGATATTTTCGAGCGTCTGGGCATGTCGGTCGAAACAGCGGAAGAGGGGTGGCAGGTTACCCCGCCCGGATTCCGCTTTGATATCGCCATCGAGGCTGATTTGATCGAGGAAGTGGCCCGTATTGTCGGCTACAACAATCTGCCGCAAAGCGAATTATTCATGCGCTCGGAGTTGAGCAAGGCGCCGGAAGCGATACTCGAACTCGATAGAGCGAAGGATTTTTTAGTCGATAGAGGTTATCAAGAAGCGATCACCTATAGTTTCGTCGATGAGGCGATACAAAAAATCATCGCGCCGGATGATGAGTTTATTCCATTGCAGAATCCGATTTCATCGGAATTGGCTGTGATGAGAACCACTTTATGGTGCGGCTTGCTGCGTGCCGCCTTGCATAATATCAATCGGCAGCATACTCGGGTCCGGTTATTCGAAACCGGTTTACGTTTCGTGCGTCGGGGCGGCGCGACTCATCAGCAAAAAATGCTGGCAGGTCTCGCGATCGGCGATGTTTATGCCGAGCAATGGGGAGATAATGGCCGTGCAATCGATTTTTTCGATGTTAAGGCCGATCTTGAGGCCCTGTTTGCCTTAACCGGTATGAAGTTTCGTTTTGAGGCGGCAATGAATCCCGCTTTACATCCTGGTCAGTCGGCGCAAATTCTTTCTGCGTCAGGAGAAAATGTAGGCTGGTTAGGCATGTTGCATCCGTTGCTCGAAAAGCAGCTCGATTTCGATTCGAGAGTTTTCCTGTTTGAGTTGGACCAAGATTTGTTGCTGAATAAAGCGATTCCTGCGTTCAAACCATTATCGAAGTTTCCTTCGGTACGCCGTGATATGGCCTTGATCGTCGATGAAAAAGTGACGGCCGGTCAAATCGTCGATACGATAAAAAGCTGTAACGAACCGATGATACAAGACATTATGATTTTCGACGTGTATCGTGGAGCTGGTGTCGAAGCCGGTTGCAAAAGCATTGCCTTAGGGCTGGTTTTTCAAGATTTTTCACAAACTCTTACCGATTCGCAAATAGATGCTATATTTAGCAAACTGTTAGCGGCTTTAGCCGATAAGACCAATGCAAAACTGAGGGATTAAATTTATGGCATTAACGAAAGCTGATTTTGCCGAGAGGCTATTTGACGAGCTTGGATTAAACAAGCGCGAAGCGAAAGACATGGTGGATTTGTTTTTCGAAGAAATAAAAGGATCTTTGGAAAACGGAGAACAGGTCAAATTATCGGGATTCGGCAAATTCGAACTTCGGGACAAAAACAGTCGGCCGGGTAGAAATCCGAAAACAGGTGAAGAAATACCTATTACCGCCCGTCGTGTGGTAACATTCAGGTCCGGTCAAAAACTAAAAGCCCGAGTAGAAGCTTATGCTGGAACCGAGTAATAATAATGAACTGCCACAGATACCGGCGAAACGCTATTTTACGATAGGTGAAGTCAGCGAGTTATGTGCGGTCAAGCCGCATGTACTAAGGTATTGGGAGCAGGAGTTTTCAGAGCTAGCCCCAGTAAAACGGCGGGGTAACCGTCGTTACTATCAAAGGCACGATGTATTGATGATTCGACAGATTCGATCGCTCCTTTATGAGCAAGGCTATACGATAGGAGGCGCGAGGGCGCACTTATCAAGCGACGATGCTAAGGAAGACTCAACTAGGACCAAGCAGTTGATTCATCAAATGATCGGCGAATTAGAAGATATACTGGAAATTCTTAAATAATTGGCACGCTTTATTATTCAAAAGATAGGTCGGAATAATTAAGTTTGTATTCACTTTTTAACGAATATCCAGTATCATTCGATTCTTTTTCAAATCGTCGGGGCGTAGCGCAGCTTGGTAGCGCACTTGCATGGGGTGCAAGGGGTCGAAGGTTCAAATCCTTTCGCCCCGACCAATTGATTCAAAAGCTTGTGATTTTCGATTAAGTCATAATGCTGTCATTTCGAGGTGCCATTTATAGGTGCTTCAATGCTTATCTAACGCTCAAGAATATGCTTTCAACTCCTCCAGGAAAATGAAAGAGCTTGGGATTGCGGCTACTGGCTACTCGCCAGTGAGGTGCCGTGAATACATCCTTATTTGCGTCAATTTCTGCTGATCCTATCTTTCAATACGCTTTACCCAGGTTATCGATTATCAGTCAATGACGACAGCTCCGGTCCAATTAAGTTCGTCAATCGCTCTTTGAGCCGACTCGATTGTTGGATAGGATGTGTTTAATACGTGTCCGGCTTCGCTACCGATAACGATGAATACCCGAATGCGGTTTGAGTCGTTATTGATCCTAAAAGAGTCCACTATCCCCCGCCGAACGAGTCTACGCGCTTCGTTAGCTGTAATTTCAATCATAAAACAATCATTCATAATGAGACCTGTGTTGGGCAGTGTGGTTTAAAGCGCATTTTGGCATACTTTGGTTTCTTCTGTCTGTTTCGAGCTCATTACAACGATTATTTTTCGCCAAGCACACTTCTCGCTCTTGTTGATTTCCAAATTGGGTGTTGCTGTAGGGTGTCAAAATTTACCAATTGTCATGTCAGAAAAAATGACTGGCATTTTATAACCTATGATCATCAAACAATTTCCAATAAATTTCCTGATTAGCAAGATGCTTCAGCTTGCCGAAGCCAAGTGTCCGAGCAGGGGCCAGTCGTAGTCGCAAAAACTAAAATATGCTGTTACCCAAGCTCCAGCTTGGGTAACCTGTTCGGGAAGCTCTAGCTTCCCGACAATCAAGAAAGATTGAACGAGCGAGTCGGGATTGATTGAGAATGTGCGGAGGTTGTGTCGGTCACAGGAAGCTGGAGCTTCCGGGGTGTCTTTCCCAAGCTGGAGCTTGGGAAAGAGCGTGATGTGGGTTGGCCGTTTTTAGCTTGGCGCGCATGGCTTGCGAACCCCGTCCTGCTAAGGATATGCTGATCTTTGGGCTTTAGCTGAAGAAACTTGCTAATCAGGATAAATTTTGAGATTAAAAAGCGGGAACACAGCAATTAGCTAAAAATGGCTTTTTCGATAGCCTAGTATTGCAGGGCTGCCCCACGACCGTGGCTTACGCTGATTTGCTATGTAGCGTTTGCATGGCTTGATCGAATTGCCCTTGAAGCAATAATGATAAGACTGAAGCGCTTTCTTCTATCGATCGTTCTATAACTTGCAGTTCGTTTTTTGAGGGTGTGTGCAGCACATAATTGACAACGGCATTTCTATCGCCCGGATGACCTATGCCGAGTCTTAATCGCCAGTATTCGTTGCTGCCTAATTGCGCATTGATGTCTTTTAGGCCGTTATGGCCGCCGTGTCCGCCGCCTTTCTTCAACTTGCAAGTACCGGGGGGGAGATCAAGCTCGTCATGAATGACTAGGATTTCTTCGGGGGGGATTTTGTAAAAATTTGCCAGCGCGCTAACCGAACGGCCACTGAGATTCATGAAGGTTGAAGGTTTTAAAAGCCATGCCTCATGGCCCGAAGTGTTTAGTTTGCCGGCGTTTCCGAAAAACTTGGCTTCGGCATTCATTCGAGTATTGTTGAGTCGACCGATATGGTCTACCCACCAAAAGCCGGCATTATGTCGTGTATCTTCATATTGCTTGCCGGGGTTGCCAAGGCCGACAAATAGTTTGATTCCTGTCATTTAAAAAATAATTTGTGAAAAAAGTGGAAGTACTGTTTTTGAGTGAGACGCTATTATACCCTTTGCGAGTTAAATTTCGGCGCCGGGCGAATACGTTCTTGTAGGCTCTATGCAACTCCATGCTGTCAAAGTCTTTGCCGCACACCCCAGCGCCTCCTCAAGCACTGCCGAAATTTGAAGTGCGAAAGGTATAACTGATATTTTTGTTAAATCGTATCAGGTTGCGGTTCAGGTTGTTTCGAAGGCAGTTTTTTTTCTAATTCGCGGCCGAATTCTTCCAGTTGTTTTTCCATTTTCTCCCCGAACGATTCGATCTCTTTTTCAAGCAAGGGCAGTTGTTTTTCGAATTGGTTTTGGAATTTTTCGCCGAGGTTTTCCAGGCTTTTGAAAAAACCGTCGAATACGGTTCCTGCCATGTTTTGCCGTGTTCGGCGGTAGTCGATTCGCCACAATTCGTTTTCGATGACCAATGCCGTTTCAAAGGGTCGAGTACTAAGGCTCGTGTCTTCGGGTTTAAGGATCGTTTCGACGGAAGCAATTTCGCCGTCGATGATCACTTTGCCGGTTTCGAGCGAGGTGATGTTTGAATAATCGTGAGAAGATGCGGCAAGCGAGGCCTTGCTGGCATCGGTTACGTAGTTTTCGGCGGTAGCCAAGTCGTTATCGATTAGAGCAGTCCAGAAAGAGCGGGTGACTTCGTCGGGTGTTTTTGCGCTTTCGCAGCCGCTCAATGCGAAACAAATAAACAAAAGCCCGGCAAATACCGGGCTTTTGACGCGCGGTGTGTTTCGATCAATCATCGCCGCCGAAGACGCCAAGCAATTGCAACAAGCTCAGGAACAAGTTGTAAATAGACACATACAACGAGACCGTCGCCAGAATGTAATTGCTTTCGCCGCCGTTAACGATGGCGCTGGTTTGGAATAAAATCATGCCCGACATCAGCAGAATGAACATTGCCGATACAGCCAAGGACAGTGCGGGCATCGAAAATACGACCGCGCCGATTCCGGCCAAAAAGGCAACGAGAATGCCGACCATCAAGAATCCCCCCATGAAGCTGAAATCCTTGCGGGTCGTCAGTGCGTAGGCGGAAAGGCCCAGAAAAATTACGCCGGTGCCGCCTAGTGCTGTCAGGATTAATTCATGACCGTTGCTGAATGCATTGATATACATGCTTAAGATAGGTCCCAGGGTCAGCCCCATGAAACCGGTCAATGCAAATACAAAGACTAGGCCAAGGCTGCTGTTACTGAATTTGGTCGTCAGAAATAGTAAGCCGAAATAGCCGATCATCGAGACGATCATTCCGGGGTGAGGCAGATTCAGCGTCATTGCCAGACCTGCTGTCAGTGCGCTGAACAATAAGGTCATCGACAACAGCATATAAGTGTTTTTCAGCATTTTGTTGGTCGCCAGAATGCTGGCTTCCGGGCGTGAAACTGCGGTATTCAATCTCATGTTTAATGACTCCTATGTCAATTAATAACTTACGGATAATTCAGACCAGCCAATAGTACAAGAGTTTCATTGAGTTTGTAAGTCGTTTCTTGGTGAATCTGACGATTAACCCGATCCGGTCTAAAATGGCATGACACGCATCAATGCAGGGGGCGTATCGTCGGGTTCAAGACCATCGAGAGGCGTTATGCCGGCGAGCGGGGATAAGAAAGTAACCCGACCTCATACTTATGCTTCAGCTGCTAATGCATGCACAGCCTTAAAGTTAGTTACGGATAAATGTATAATGCCGCCTGCTCATAAAATTGAATTTACACATAAACATGGATTGCTTAATCAAATCTCTCACGCCCAATAAGGCGGCTTTTGGCCGACATGAAACATTTGCTCTACGTTACGGCTGGCTAACAAAAGGATTTCAAGCGTTTCAGCACAATAACGAGATATTCTCTTCCGATGAAGCCACCGTTCAACTCGGCGTGGGCAAAAACATGGTGAATGCTATCCGTTATTGGTTGCGCGCAACACAAATGTTAGAAGTCAGTCAGGATGGGTTACACGCAACGGAAATCGGAAATGCGTTATTTTCAGAACAGGGTTGGGATCCTTATCTTGAAGATGAAGCAACGCTATGGTTAATCCATTGGATGTTAGCCTCTAATGCTGAATTGGCAACGGCTTGGTTTTGGTTTTTCAATTGTTTCCACAAGTCCGAGTTTACAGTAGATGAAGCGGCCAACTCGCTTGTCGATTTTGTTAATCAAGAGTTGACAGGAAAACATTCGGAAAGAACTGTCAAGAACGAAATAAATCTTATTTTAAGAATGTATAGCCAGACAAAAGCCACGGCAAAAGTAGACCTGGAAGATATCTTAGATGTGCCGTTGGCTTCGTTGCAATTGATATCGGCAGGAACCTCGCCTCAGCATTATTTAACGCGTCTGAAACGTCGTAATCACTTGCCTTTGGCTGTATTCGGTTACGCTGTTAATGAAATTTTTAATCATCGTAAAATATCAACATTGCCTATAGCCGAATTAATGTATGGCGAAAAACAAGGGGTTGCTATCGGCAGCATATTTCGCTTAACGGAAAGCGAATTATTAGCCAAGCTTGAGCGCTTAATCGAGCGTTATCCGCGCGTTTACCAAATCAATGAGACCGCAGGGATTAATCAATTATTTCGCGATGATGAAAACGTCGAATCGTTAAGTTTTTTACGCCATCACTATGAAAACAGGGAATGGGTTAACGCATAATGGAAGCATTCGTACAAGTCGATACGCACTATACTCGATCCATCAATCTCGAAAGAGACATCGATTCAAGTCCAATTTTAAACGCCTACATTCCAACATCAAAAGCGATGCTGGTGTTGAACAAAATTGCCTCGACGTTTAATGACCAATCCATGCCAAGAGCATGGTCATTAGTGGGGCCTTATGGCTCCGGAAAATCGTCATTTGCCATTTTCCTGACACATTTACTAGAACACCCAAACTACATGACAAGCGTTACGGCAGAAGGCTTGTTAACAAAACACAATCCTGCGTTGGCGCAAAAATATATTGCCCATACGCAAGAATCCAATGCTTATTGCACTGTGATATTAACAGGTAGTTCCGAATCGTTGAGTAGGCGATTGCTGAAAGCGATGCATTGGGCGGCGGAAAGCTTTTGGCAAGAAAAACAAGGCAAAAAACCAAGCATCATAAAAGAACTTGCAGCCGCGGCACAGGAAGGCGCAACGGTTAGCGAAATACTCGCTTTACTGCATCGATTGAAACAAGCCGTTCTTCACGCGCGAGGCAGAGGCGTTCTCATTGTTATTGACGAATTAGGTAAGTTTCTTGAGTACGAAGCACGACATCAGGGTGCTAACGATATTTATTTGTTACAGGCATTAGCCGAATATGCTTATAAAGGCGGAGAAGCCAATGTGTTACTCGTCGTCCTTATGCATCAGGCTTTTGAACAATATTCAAAAGGCCTCGGAGAAACGCTGCTTAACGAATGGGTAAAAGTACAGGGGCGTTTTGAAAGCATACCTTTCCTGGAATCAGCCGAACAAACATTACGTGTCGTTGCCGCCGCTTTTAAATCGAACTTAACAGAATCTCAGCGTATAGCGATACGACAACAGACCCAAACAATCATTTCGGTACTTGCTAAACAAAATGCCCTACCGGTCTCGGTATCAGCCGCAATTGCCGAAGACATACTAGCAAAATGTTACCCGTTACATCCCATTGCCGCGTTGATTTTACCGGTGTTATGTCAAAAAGTGGCGCAGAATGAGCGCACCTTATTCAGCTATTTAGGCAGCCAAGAGCATTACGGATTTCAAGATGGACTAAAACGCCTGCATAATGTCGGCGATTGGGTGCCGCCTTGGGAAATATTTGAATACTTTATTCTAAATCAACCGTCCATGACCTCCGACCATGCGACGCATCGACGTTGGACAGAAGTTTTGATTGCGATCGAGCGCTTAGGGGATGCTAAAGATAGTGAAATCAAACTGCTAAAGACCATCGGCTTATTCAATATCATGGGCGCCCACGGCGGATTAAAAGCAAGTTACCCATTGTTGCAACAATGCTTCCCAGATACCGACCAGGTCATTGTAGACCTTGAGTCATTGCAAACTAAATCGATTATCACCTATCGTAAATTCAGCGCCGAGTATCGAATCTGGGAAGGCAGTGATTTTGACCTAGAAGCGCAAGTCAATGAAGTTACTCAGCAGCTAGGCCGAATCGATTTGTCCGACGTATTAAACAAGCGTAAAACGCTACTGCCGATCGTAGCCAGAAGATATTCCATTGCAACCGGGACATTGCGCTACTTTCAGCCAATATATGCCTCGTCTCAACAGAGCTTAAAGCAGATTAAGCAAAACGATTCGCCGCGCATAATTTTCTTTTTGGCGGAGGATTCGGACGCACTCAATGCTTTTTACAACATCACGAAAGAAGCAAACGAACTGACATTATTTGCCTTGTGTAACAATGTAACTCAACTGTACAACGCGATAGTTGAAGTATTGGCCTTGGAAAGAATTCAAACCGAAAGTCCGGAGATAAAATCGGACCCCGTTGCGGGGAGGGAATTGAAAGACAGATTGAACGCTGCACGGCAAACGGAAGCGTTTCTGTTAAATCAAATACTGGAACAACCGGAACAAAATCTGTGGATTTGGCGAGCCGATACGCTAAACATAGCGAACAAAAAGACATTGCAACATCAATTGTCTACAATTTTGCAGACTGTTTACGCCAAAACGCCGATTATCAAAAATGAATTAGTCAACCGTAACAAAATCTCGGCGCAAGCAAGCTCGGCAAGAAATAAATTAGTAGCGGCCTTATTAAACCATGCGCACCTAGAAGACTTAGGGTTTGACTCGACCAAATATCCCCCCGAAAAATCCATATACCGAGCGGTTTTTAAAGAAACCGGCATTCATGTCAATCGCAATGGCTTTTGGCAGATTGTCGAACCGTCGCCCGATAATGCCTATCAATTGTTTCGTGTATGGCAAGGCATTGATAACTATTTAAAATCCGACGGCCGTCCGCAACCGTTGACGGCGCTTTATAAATTGTTGAGCAAGCCGCCGTACGGTATTAAACAAGGTGTTGTGCCGCTGCTTTTTATCGCCTATTACCTCTCAAAACAACGCTCCTTAGCTTTATACGAAAGCGGTGTGTTTTGTCCGCATGTGTCACAAGAATATTTTGAAATTTTATTAAAGCGGCCTGAATTATTTTCCATTGAAGCCTTTGATTTTAGTGGTATTAGAGCCGATCTCTTTAATCAATATTTAGAAAAATTGGTCGGAAAATCGCCGGAAAACAGCACACTGTTAGACATCGTCAAACCCTTGGCCAAATTCATTCATCAATTGCCGCCTTATACCTTAGCGAGCCGAAATTTGGATCAAAAAGCTCAGGCCGTGCGCGATGCATTCCAGAACACTCAAAGCCCAATGCAACTCTTATTTAAAGAGTTGCCGGAAGCCTGCGGTTTCCATGCATATACCGACGAAACACACTTTAACGATAGCAATCCGAACGACTTTTTAAATGTTCTGGTTGAAAGCCTGAATATCCTGAACAAAGCCTATCAAAATTTATTGGTGCAATTTCAACAGCAACTTAGCCAGGCGTTCGACATGAACGAAAATGTCGATCTAAAAAGTCTGAGGCAAACGTTGAAACAACGCTATTCCGGCCTGGAAAACTATACAATCGATGGCGTAGGCTTGAAGGCATTCATTATCCGATTGCAGAACGACAAAGACACCGATACGGCTTGGTTGGAATCGGTCGCCGCATTTTTAGGCAAAGCGCCGCCCGATAAATGGAAGCCAAACAACACCACCGAAGCCGCTTATCGTTTAATCGAATTAAGCGGAAGACTGAAAGAGCTTGCGATCGTCCACGCCGAGCAACAAAAAGCAGAAGCCGGCAGTGAAGCGACGTTGATCCGCATCGTGAGCGAAAATGGCGAATACAAACAAGTGGCCTATTTGACCGAAGAATTAAAAGAACAGGCCGACGCCAAAATAGCGGAACTGAAGCTGGATCAAGGAAGCCAGGCATTGAAACAGGCTATTCTTGCGCGATTGATAAAGGAGTGGTCATCTTGAATAAGGGTGTCGATCGAGTAATTATTCGTATCCCACTATCGTTCCTACGCAGAGCTCTCATCGTTATACATAAATTGTAGGGTACGCTGCGCGTACCAAAGCCGTGCCCTGACGGTTCGGTTGGCACATGAACATTGCGGGGTTACCATGGTACGCACAGCGTACCCTACGCGGATCGCCTAGCGCTAGGTGAAGGATAGCCGAGTGTGTTAAATGACAATAAAGGTATCGAGCTCTCATTGGCTAAGATTGCAAAAGAGAAATTTTTGACTTATGTATAACGATGAGCGGGAGAGCGTCACTGCCATTAAGTTAAGGGAAACCCGTCATTCCGTCATGGATTCACTCCGGGCTATCCTGCCCGGAGCCCTTCGGGTAAATTCAAATCCGTTCCGTACGGATTTGTGGAGGAATCCAGTGCCATGGATGGCAAGCTTTTGAGGCACATTAGAGCCTGAATGCAAGCATTACTTATCTCTGTGACGGCTTAACTTAATGGCAGTGGTGTAGAGCGTGGGAACGATAATTGCCGGGGACTGAATAGTTACTCTATAGATATTCGGGTTATGATCGTGAAACGATTATCCTAAAAAGAGCAGCTGAGAGCCTCAAACTACCGTTCGCCCTGAGCCCTTCGACTGCGCTCAGGAGAGCCCTGTCGAAGGGTGAACGGTAGTTTGAGGCTTCACCAGGCCGGTGAAAGTGTTGTAGACCCTTCATGCTTCGACTTGGCTCAGCACGAACGGTCTACAACACATGCCAACTGCTCTTTCTAGGATTATTATTAAAAACAACTGAGATAATGCGCAAATGAACGAAATAATTTTTGTTGTAGAAGAAGCCGCGGAGGGCGGTTTTATCGCTAAAGCGCTTGGCTGTTCAATATATACCGAGGCGGATGATATAGAACAACTGCATGCTAATGTTCGAGATGCGGTCGCCTGCCACTTCGAGTCGGAAGACAAGCCGAGCATTATTCGTTTGCATTTTGTCCGTGACGAAGTGATTGCAGCATGAAGTTGCCGCGAGATCTAACAGGAATATTACTCGCTAAAAAATTAGCGGTTCTAGGCTACCAAATAACGCGGCAAACAGGTAGCCACATGCGGTTAACGACATTAGAAAAAGGCGAACATCACATAACAATCCCAGCACATAATCCGCTGAGAACGGGTGTGTTATCAGCCATATTGAACGATGTTGCATCGCATTTTAATCTAACCCGAGACGAACTATTAAGTCGTTTATTTGAATAAGAAAGTAGTAATGTAGGTCGGGTTAGCTTGAGCGTAACCCGGCAGGGTACCCAATTGATGATCGGGTTACGGCTATCGCCCCCGGCTAGATCAAGGAAACAAAGCGCTAAAACAGGCTATTCTCGGGAGGTTCATGAAGGAATTGATATAGCCGTTACTCGTGTTAATTGAAAGAAATAAAGGTAATGAATTTTCATGCATGATCAAAACTTCAAAAACCTGATTTTAGATTATCCGCTTCAAGCGCTGGAGTTTTTCGCGGCTGAAGAAGCGACAGCTGACTTCGCACAAGCGCGTATCATTCCAATTCGTCAAGAACAGTTGAAAAATCGCCTAGGAGACCGCTTTCGTGAATTGGACGTGCCATTGTTGGTGGAATGGCCGGATGGCAGAAAAGAAGCAATTTTATTCGTGCTCGAAGAAGAAACCGAACAGCGCCGTTTTTCGATACACCGACTGGCGCATTATTGTTTGGATTTGTCAGAACTGATGGATACCGATCGAATTGTCCCGGTTGTCATATTTCTGAACGAAGGCAGACGTCCACAGGAATTGAAATTGGGCGGTGAACGATACTGCTATTTGCAGTTTCTTTATTTAGCGTGCGAACTAAAGCGCCTGCCGGCGGAACACTATCGTCAGAGCGATAACATCGTGGCTCGGCTGAATCTGCCGAATATGCAGTATGCGCCGGAGGACAAACTGGACATCTATTCCGATGCGCAAATAGGCTTGGCGACGTTGGAACGCAATCCGGAAAAGCAATTGAAATATGTGGAATTTATTGATTACTATGCGGATCTTACCGAGCAAGAAACACAAAACTATTGTGAGCGTTATCTATCAGAAGCAGGTGAAACCATGGGTATAGCACAATTACTGAGACAAGAAGGTCGCGAAGAAGGCCGCGAAGAAGGTCGCGAAGAAGGTCGTAAAAGCGAATGCATGGCGCTAATAAACCGTCAATTGCGCCGAAAACTCGGGCTACAACCAACGCTCGAACAACTGCTGTCAAGATTACCCGCACTCTCACTCGAAGCTCTGGAAGACTTGGCCGATGCGTTGTTGGATTTCAGAGAATTGAGCGATCTACAAACATGGCTGGATGAGCACGGCGGGTGAGATGCTGCCTTCTGGGCGCATGGCAATCCCAATGCCGCGGCAAATCAGGCAGATGTGCCCAATCAGAAACGTGGACGAATCATGCGTCTAAGCCCCATGCAAAAGCAAGCCATCTGTGAAAGTGCGTTACGCTACTTCGGCAAGGAAGTGCAGGTTTGGTTATTCGGATCGAGAGTTGACGATACACGCAAAGGCGGCGATATTGATTTGTATATCGAAACACCAACACAAAATGCCGAGGAATTGATAACGGCCAAATTACAGTTTTTACGCGAACTCCACAAAAAAAAATCGGCGATCAAAAAATCGATATCGTTTTGCACAGAGCCGCTACGTCAGTCGATTTGCCGATCTATCGGATAGCTAAACAGACTGGGGTGCGATTGCAATGAAAGAGCAAATCGAAGGCGTATTGAAAATATGTGACCGTCATGCCGAACGGCTCCGTTGGGCTATGACAGAATTACAGCCGCATTCGCCATTTGCAGCAGATGCGTTATCGCGATTAAGCAATGTAGAACTTGCAATACTTGATCAGTTTTCGACGCGTTTTTCAAAGCTACAAGATCTGATGGGGGCGCAGTTATTTCCGGCAGTATTGGAATTGACTAAAGAGCCCGGCGAATTAAAAGCATTCATCGATAAGCTCTATCACTTGGAAAAAATCGGTGTAATCGATTCGGCGGACGATTGGCTGCTTATGCGAGAAGTCAGAAACTCTTTTTCGCAAGACTAACCGGAGGATCCCGAGTTGCAAGCGATAACATTGAATAAGGCATTCGAATTAGCGCAACGGCTGCTTGAGGTTCTCGAAAGCGTGAAAGTATTTGTTGCGCCGTACCTCAATAAAGCGTAGCGGTTATTCGAAGCAATAATTGATAGAGAAGGCTATCAAAATACAATTACCCATCGACAATAGTTAATACTGAATATTGGATTAGTCTTCACGTAAGTATTCAGTCCCCCTCTTTGAAAAAGAGGGGCTAGGGGAGATTTTTTAAATAAAGCCCCCTCAATCCCCTTTTTCAAAGGGGAGGCCAACAATACGCCTGGATTGCGGTAATTTGCCAACGGGGTCTGAATACTTACGTCTTCACTCATTCCAAAGCTCTTTGCTTGGGAATGCAGTATGAGAAGCTCCAGCTTCACGAACCGGCAAGCAAGGGCTTGCGTGAAGAGGTTTCCAAATCGGCGTTTAGAAAACAGCGAAAAACAGAACTTGAAGCCTAGTTATTGATGTATGATTAGCAATCAAGATTGACGCCAATTATAAATATTTAATGTTAGGAAGATGTAATCATGAGCGATCAAAAACCAGTCAGGCATTTATTAGGCTTATCCGGCGGCAAGGATAGCGCGGCGCTTGCGATTTATATGCGTGATAAGGTACCGGAGATGGAGTATTACTTTACCGATACAGGCGCAGAGCTTCCCGAGACTTTAGAGTTTGTTGATTTAATGGAAGATTATTTAGGAAAGGAAATCGTAAGGTTAAATGGTGGCAGGCAGTTTGATTATTACCTTAAGTTACATAATAACTTTTTACCATCTGCGCAGCAGAGGTGGTGTACTATCAATTTAAAACTCAAACCTTTCGAAGAATTTGTTGGTGATGATGAGGTTATTAGTTATGTAGGTATTAGAGCAGACGAACCGCAAAGGGAAGGTTATATTTCTTCAAAACCAAATATCAAAGCAGTATTTCCATTCAAGGAAGATGGTTTAGTAAAAAGCGATATTATTAAGTTACTTGAAGATTCTGGTTTAGGACTACCTAAATATTATGAATGGCGTAGCCGATCAGGTTGTCATTTTTGTTTTTATCAGCGAAAAATAGAATGGATAGGATTATACGAAAACCATCCTGACTTATTTGAAGATGCTAAAAAATATGAAAAGTACGATGAGAAATCGGGAAAAAGATATACCTGGTCACAAGTAATCGTTTAGCCCCCCCCTGTTCCTATCACGCCAAAACCGGCATAGGCAAACGAGGGACGGGTTGGTTTTTACGGCGTTCGGCCAGTGTTTGAGCAATAAACTCCCAAGGATTCAGGTCTCTCAAACGCGCGGTATCAATCACGCTCGCCAGCAAGGCAACCACGCGACTGCCTTGTGCCGTCCGCGAACCGAAGGTGATTTTGCGCAGCAATACCCAGTGCCGCAAACTGCGTTCCGCCACGTTGTTGGTCAATGGATGCGCCGGCGTTTCGACCACGCGCACGATGGCCTCCCAATCGTTGAGAAATTCGCCGGCTAATTGTCGGCTGTCAACATGCGCGATGTCTCGGTGCGTCTCGCAGAGCGAGCGCAGCAAGGTCAGCAACTGTTGATTCTGCGCCCATAAGGATTCGGCATCCGGCGGCGATTCGCGGAGTCGGTGGATGTTGCGCATCAACAGGATCATGGCCAATAACAAGGCTTCGCCGAAAGCTTGTCCTTCGCTATCCAGGCACTGATACAGTGCTCGGGCCTTGCGCACCAAGTGCGCCCAACAGCGCAAGCGCCTAGGAAAGATGCGATAGACGCTGTAGCCGTCGGTCATCAGTAAGCCGCAAAACGCTTCCCCTAAGAGCTGGTTCACGACGAGACGATGGCGTTTGCCCACTTGATAAATCACCGTCTGTGCGCTGACAAAGACCCAGAGCCAAAATAACTGCCCGGCTTCTTTCCAGGGTGTTTCATCGATATGTAAGAGGCCGGCGGCCTTGAGTTCCGCGATCAACTGCTCGTCGACGACCGGCGCAACGGCACGTCCCGCTTCATGAATGCATTGATTGATGGTGCTGGTGCTGAGGTAGATTCCCAGCCAATCGCGCAAATAGGCTTGGATTCTGCTGCGCGATGCCCGTAGGGACAATGAGAGATAAACCAAAAAGCTAACCAACCGAGGGCCGCACAGATGCCATTCGCTCAGGGCTACGCTCCAGCCATCTTCGTCGGCGCCTCGCCCGGGCTCGGCGCGGGTTTGATGACCGCAGGGACAGGTCGCCGAGAAGTAGTCATGTCGGCTATGTTCGATTTGTAATTTCGGCGATTCGGCGTTGCCGATTTCAAGCTCCAGTTCGAACCGGGCGTTCCAGGGTCGGTAGTCGGTGTTGTCGGCAAACGATTGCCTACACGCGGCGCAGCAATCCGGGCGATGCTCAATTGTCCGTGTCACCGGTAAGGTCAGGTTGCGGCTATAGCCTGGGCTACCGACTTGGCGCCCGGCTTTTTTAGGCTTTCCGCTATCACCGGTCGCCGCCGGAGGTGTTGCCGAGTCCTGGCTAGGTAAGTCATCTGACGAAGACTCAGACGAATCCAGTGCCGACAAGTCGTCCGTTGCCGGCGCTTCTTCCGACGGTTCGGCGCTGGATTGATTCGATTGCCAAGGCTCCCGGGATGACGGCGGACGCGAACTCGTATCCGGGGATTGTTTGAGTCGTTCTCGGGCTTCTTTGAGATCCGCCAACAGTTGCTTACTCAATGGACGCAACTCACCCTCCGGCAAATCATCCAGATAGTCCGTGTCCATTTGGCTAAGGTCTCGGTCGCTCAACGTCATGTCCTATAGCTTTTCATGTTTTAACGGGAGATGCTACTTTTTTAGTGATGGGGGGCTAAACGATTACGGTCACAAGGCGAATCATTGGATGAGTTATTAGCGCGAAAAAATGAAATCAAAGCAAAGTTTTTTTTAAGTTCAAGTAAAGAAAAAAAATCTAAAGGTTTAATGCAAACTCTTTCAAGCGATGATGATGACGATGACGAAGGTTGTTTAATCTGTATGTTGTAAATATGAATAACCAAGAAATCTTAAATACATTCAAATCAATCAGAGTTTATAAAGAAAACGATCAAATCAGTTTGCATAAACCTATTTTATTGCTTTACGCTCTGGCTCAATGTTTTCATGGCAAAGACAGATTACTTGGTTTTCAGGGAATTGATAACGCATTTCAAGATATTTTTTTGAAACTTGATATTCAAGGTAAAAGCGAAAACGCTCATTACCCATTCGGCAAATTAGAAAATGACGGTATTTGGGAAGTCACTGGCAGCAAAATTTTAAAGCGCACAAGTGTTGGGCATTTATACAAAAAAGAATTGCTTGATAATAATGTAACAGGCGGTTTTATTGAAGAGGTATATAACGCTTTCAATCAAGATAAGGAAATTTTAAGGTCAGTCTTCAACTATATTTTGGAAACCTATATCGACCCTAAGTTACATGACAAAGTATTTGCCTTATTAAACATAACTGAAAAACAATGTTTATTTGAATATAGGAAATCACCAATGGCATTAATAGGAAATCAAACTTTCTCTTTATCGAGATTCTGGACAAGTAAAACTATTGACCTTGTTAGAAAAAACCGAAATCTTTTTTCTAAAAATAATTTTAGGGAAACGCAAAAAGCTCTAATTGCAGGCTCAGGCGTTGTAAAAGGCATTCAAGGTTGGATGCAAGCTTCGCAGCTAATCAATAAAATAAAAGCGGGCGAGTATGAGTTAACCGATTTTGCTCGCAGCATCTATAGTAATGACCCAGTATTAAACAAATCATCAACATGGTGGGCAATTCATATATCAATTTGTTTTTCTGAAAGAAACGAACCTTATGCCGCATTTTTCCAAAGCTTGGATAACCTTTCTAAAGATTGGCTCAAATGGGATTCTTTAAAAAACAGAATAAATTTAGTTATTGAAGATGCCGCAAAAGGAAGTCTCGACTCTAATTTGCAAGGTGTTCGAGGCATGTTCCAAAACGACCGCCCGCTCGCGGATTTAGGTCTGATTGAAATCCGCAAAAACCACGAAGACGACAAACAGATACAGGTTCGTTTAGGCTCACCTAAACTCACCGATGAAATCATCATCCATGCTCTCGCCATGTTGAAATTTCACAGTTTTAAAAGTCGCTCTACTGTCGATTTCTCGGAAATTATTAAAGCGGGGTTTGCGCATTTCTTGTGCTGCTCGCCTGAAGAACTAAGACAACATTTGCGTCGCATGAACCAAACCAACACTTGGAAAGATTACTTTAGTTTTACCGAGGCGGTGAACTTAGATTCGGTGTCGTTTACCGAACGCTGCGACCCGAAAATAACCCTATTGCCGCTATTACAATACGGCAACGATACTTGGCTTTAAAATGCACAAAGGAGGCTGGCATGTTACAAACAATTGAAGTTAGGATAGATGATGACGGTCATGTTTTTCCTTTGAAATCGTCAGAAAAACTCCCCGTTGGCTATGCATTGTTAACCCTGTTAGAGCCGATAAATTATGAATCGGCGCTTTTATCGGAGCAAGCCTTATCGGAAGATTGGCTGAAACCAGAGGAGGATGAAGCATGGGCGCACTTACAACCGGTCAAGTAGTGGTGTTGCCGTTTCCTTTTTCAGATTTAACGCAAAATAAATCACGTCCCGCTTTGTTATTAGCCAATGCTGAACGGGGCGATTGGGTTGCGTGCCAAATTACCAGCAGAGCTTATACGGACATTCGGGCTATTGAAATAAACAATGACAATTTTATCGACGGTAGCCTGCACTGTGTAAGTTATGCGAGGGTAGGTAAATTATTCACGGCACATGAAAGTTTATTTTCCGGCATTGTCGGCAAACTGGGCGAAGAAAAGTTAAATGAAATTAAAAGTGCGGTTATTTCATTGCTGCAAAACACCAACGATACCTCGCTATGAACAAAGCACTTTTAGAAGCTCAAATTAAAACCGTGATCACCCACTATCATGCGCCAATAGTGCGTTATCGGCATTTGGCATTTTCCAGCAAAAATTTTGCGGTGCTTGAGCAAGTCACTCATATCTTACAAATGCAATTGCCTCATTATACGGTTTGGAATGGTGAGAAACCCGATATTAGCGTTGCGCCGAGTTTACCGTGTCCGCGCCAATATTTTATCGCCCAAGCCTTCGATGCGCCGCATACCGGTTTGATTATTAGTCAACCGGATTACTGGCTTTCCCGCTGGGACATTTTGGATAAACAGGCTTTTTGGTCTGCGTTAAGCACACGGCACGGTGGCCATCCTGTTATTGTGGTTTTTGCCGAGGGCGATAGCTTTGCCAAAATTAACCAACATTATTTTAGCCCACACGCATTAGATGCTATACCTGTCACCTCTTGGGTTTCAACAAAAACAGCACTTTGTTAACACGGATTTTTCATGACTTGCTTAAATGAAATTATTACCATCAATGCCCATTCAAATGACGCTGCGATTGTCGTTCAACGCAGTTTAAGCGATCACCATTTAGTTGAAAGTTTTGCGCCCACTAAAGCGGCGGTAGCGGTTTTAAAACAACTGTGCGAGGCTTTTCTGCCACATGCTACCCAAGAACAACGCGCACTCAATATCCACGGCAGTTATGGTTCTGGAAAGAGCCATTTGTCGGTGCTCATTGCTCAATTATTGCGCGACGGTTCGGGCGATAGCGCTTTTCAACATTTTTTTGATCGGTTACGCAATTTTGGCGAGCCCGCGCTTGCTGATAATCTGAATAACACGTTTCTAGCCGCCGACGATAAGAATGCAAAACCTTATTTATTGGTTTCTTTATACGGTTCAGAAACCCCCGCACTTGGCGATAAGCTCATGGAGGGGCTTTATGACGCTATCAAACGCCATCCGAGCATAAATTCCGCCGATATTTTGCCCACTACCGAATATGATGTGTGCCTAAAACGGTTTGAAACCATGTGCAGCCAATCGCCCGAATTTGTAAAAGCCGATTTATCTCAATGGCAGTTGGCCGAACATTATCTGACGACCGAGGATATGTGCGATGATTTAAAAAACCATCAGCCGATGGCGTTGGAATTATTTAAACGTTGGCATCAAGCGGTTTGTCACGGACAAGCGTTTAATCCGGCTAGTGAAGGCGGTAGTAATTTTATTAAGGCTTATGTCGAGGCGGGTAAAAACTTAGCCGAAAAATATTCATTCGGTGGCATTTTGGTGCTATGGGATGAATTCGGTTTGGCATTGGAGGAGTTAATCAGTAATCCCTATCGTAATGCGGTTGCAGAGATTTTTGACTTGCAACATTTTGTCGAATCCGCTTGTAGTCCTGTTCAGGGGCATACGCTGTTTATCGGTTTAACGCATGTTTCTTTTACCGAATACGGGCAGCGGATGAATTGCGACGCGACGATAAAAAACCGTTTAGAAGCTATTTTCGGGCGTTTTAAAGCATTTAAAATCGAACTTTCGGTAGCTGAGAGTGAAGGCTATCACTTGTTGGGCATGCAAAAATCATGGACGGAATTCGGTCAACAACAATTCGCGCAATCTAAAGCTAATCAAGAAAAACTGATTAGCGTTTGTAGTGCGTTGCCGTTGTTTAAAACTTTGGGACAACATTTGCATGAAGTTAGCAACGAAACTTATCCGTTGCATCCCGTCATGGCCGCTGGCTTGTTTGGTTTATCAGCTATGGCGCAAGCGACTCGTACCGCCTTGACTTTTTTTCGGGATAACAAAAACGCGATTAACGCGCGTGCAATAAGCGAAAATGGGCTTTTTACCGATGAGTTGATTCGCCTGCCGGAACTGGTCGATTACTACAGCGAGGCCATCAAAAAATATAACGGCCACGAATGGGAACGTTATAAACGCGCTGCGGGTAAAATCCCGGTTAACGAATCGCAAGGTAAGCACGACATTTTAAAATTGCTGTTACTCAGTGAATTTTTGGGTGAAAACTTTCAAACCAATGAAGCTTTTTTAGCCTGTGCCTTGTACGATACAGAACCGAATTCATTAGCCGCATCGACATTAAATACCGATTTGAATTGGCTAAAAGCTGCCGCATTGATTTGGAAAAATGACGCGACCCAACAATGGACATTGCTGGGGGATACGGGGATAAATGTTGAAAAATTAATCGGAGAAAAATTAAATTATTTTGCGGGCCGCAGCCTGGAAACCTTGCTAAATGACCATCCTGAAATGAAAGCGGATTTGTTGCCCATTTTAGGAGAGCACGATTTAGAGCCATCGCTTTGCGGCATTGTTCGTTCCTTTCAGGTCAGTTTGCTTACGCCGCCGTTTCCAAACACTTTAAAATTGACTAACCCGCTTATCAGCGGACACGTTTATTTGGTATTAGCGAAGGACGCGGAAGAGATCGTGCAAGTTAAAGCTAGGATTCAAGAAACGGCTCGCGCTAATCTTTATTTTTGGTTGCCAACTAGCGGTATTCGTTCTGAGTCGGTTAGTTATGAAGGCAAGGAATTAAAATTTAGCGGCTTATTATGTCGTTATCTGGCGATTGAATTATTGCTGAAGGAAAAAACGGCAACCGATGATTTACGCCGTCAACTTACGGCAAAGTGGGAAAAATCCCGCACGGATTTACAGCGACTTCTGCACATTTTTTATGGCCGTGAAGGCTTGACCAGCGGAAGAAGTGAGATTTTGCAAGCGGGCGCGACTCAGGCGATTGATTGCAAAAGCTGGTATGAATTTAAAGGAGTGTTGGCCGAAAAAATTCAAGCCGAATACCTTAATGAAATTCCTATTCGCGCCATGAATATGAATGGCCTGAATAATGAAAGCTACACGGGTAAGTCGAAATCTCAAAAAATCGTTGAACGCATTTTAGAGTTTGATAGCAATCTCAGTTATCAAACTGATTTGCTGGGCGAACGTAATGATACCAGCGAAACATCGGCGTTGATCGATGGCGTGTTGGGCGCGAATAATTTGTTCATCCAGCGCGAGCCTAAGCGCTGGGACATTAAGCGAGTTGATGAAACCGAGGGGGGCATCAAAGATGTGTTGATGCTTTTGTTCGACACGTTGACGCGCACACGCGAAAAAACTTATTCGGTCGTCGATTTGCGCAAAAAATTGGTATCGCCGCCTTATGGCATTCCCGCTTGTAACATAGCTATTCTTGCCGCCGTCGCCATTCGCCATGATGTCAATCGCTTACGCTGGGGAAGTTGCGGCACTGAAACCGATTTTGCAGTGAATTTGAACAATGCCTTTGTTGCCGACAGCAAGCTTACGATTCGTTTGCATGATTTTAGCTCGAAACAATTAAAGGTTTTGCAAGCCGTTAATGAATATTTCGAATTGACAAGGGAGCCGGATCAAACTGATGCGGATTTTGCGGGGCAAGCGGTCGCTAAACTGCGTGAATTTATCGTCCACAAGCCTGATGTCATCAAACAATCGCCACAATTGAACCAAGCGACCAAGGAGTTGGTGAAAATTTTTAATGCCGTCGGCAAAACACAGCAAGAAATCGCCGACAAACTTTTAGACGCGTTCGGTACCGAAAACACCGGACACGCCTTAAAAATCGCGCTAGATGATTTTGCCCGCATCGAAGATGCCAAACGCCATGAAATCAACCAAAGTTGGAAAGAATTTTTAACTAAAATTGTTCAAGACAAGGAAAATTTGATTTTGCGTTTAACGCATGAAAGAGCCAGTGATTTTGCTAAAAAAGTAGGTGATTTATTAGAGCGTGACCATGTTAGCCCGGATGATTTGACTTCGGCGTTATTGAATCAAGCCGTTGAAAAGTGCGAAGAGCGGGAAATTCATAGGTGTCTTGGACAATTGGATTCATTGGTTGATTATCATCCGCCGCAGTCGCCACCTGAGCCAGTTCCACCGATTGACCCACCGCAGATTAACGAAACTAGAAAAGGGGAGGCAAATCCTACCGAAGTGGTCGCGATATTACGTCAGCACATTAGCGCGTTAAATTTACCCACTGATACGGTAAAGCAGGCATTGGTAGAGTTGTTGCGCGATTACGAGGCTTAATTCATGCCCGTGCAACTCATTTTAGATTATTTTGGCGTTGATGCTGATGATGCGCTGTGTGTCGAGCCTTCTGAACCTTCTATTGCAGCGGTAACACGGCAAATTCATCAGTATTTACGTGAGCAATCGCCTGTGCTGCATCGGGTACGCTTAACGAGTCAAGCACTGTATCATCGGTTTGAACATCTGGAAGGTTTGGACGGTGTTTTGAAAACACAGACGTTAATTCCTCGTGCTTTGGTGGCTGAGAAATTTAAATTGACGTTGCCGGATTGGCTGACGAATGAGACTTGCGTGGCGTTAGGATTATTAAAAAATCCGTCGATTAAAGTACCTTTTGAAGCCTTTGAACGAAATTTATTATACCTTTGCGGTGCGGATTTAATTTCGGGGCAAAGTTTTCAAGCGTTTGCTGATGCGCTAAAAAATCAAGGTGTCGCGTTTTTGTTGTTGCTTGAGTCTGAACCGATAAAACAAACCTTAGTTGATCATCTCGAATTTGATTTAAACATTGAACACGAAATTGCGCAGTGCTTTATCGCGGAATTAGTGGCGAGTGGCGACATATCCGTATTTGTAAAAAAACTTGCCCATCAACAGCATTTGTCTTATTTGCGCCGTTTTACCAGTTATCATCAGTTAGAAATTGCTCTCCCTGCTCAAGCATTGCCCTCGCTATTGTTGGGGTTGCCGCTGTTTTGTTTGGATGACACAAGCGCTAATTCATTGGTCGAAACGTTTTCGTTAGTGTTGAATGCGGCAGTACGTAAAGTTTTAGCGTATGACATACCGGCTGAAGCATTGGCCGATTTATTTATCGCCGATTGGCCTGAACTTTGGACAGAGACAACAGATTCAGTTGAAAGCCATCCGGAGATTGTCAGCGATGCATTGGCGCAAAAAGTAGCCACTTTTTCTAGCCCCGAAGCAAGCTTGTTAGCTAAAAAATTAAAACAAGCTTCGTATCCTTTGCTTGCTAATTCGGCCAGTGTTGAAGAGGTTTTGGCATGGAGCGAAGGTTATTTTGAGTATTGCCGTCATGCGTTTTCGTATAAGCAGACGCTTGATGAAACCATTAACGGCAGCTTTGCTGACTGGCTGCTAACACAAAATGCACGAATTTCGCGCTCTGAATCGTATTGGTTGTATTGCAGCCAACAAATAACTAAATTTTTAAACACCGATTATGCCGTTGTGGTGATTATGGTTGATGCGCTTTCGGCATTAAATCGGGACGTATTGCTGGCTGAACTGGAATCCCTAACGCAACAGGAACAGTTGGCGCTGGCTTCAGAAACCTTATTTGCGCCACTTCCGACCTTAACCGAAGTCGGGAAAATGGCGGTGCTAACGGGAAAGCCCGCTAATCAATTGCCAAACGACCAAGAAACGGCGTTGCGGGAAACCTATCAGGCATTTTTGCCCGAACCTCATTCATTGAAAGTAGGGCGCAGTTGGCGCGAGTCTAAAAATGAAATATTAGACGCACAGACTAAATTGTTCGTCATTTTTGAAAATGAGCTGGACGAGCGACTGCATGATTGCGTCAGTTTTGAAAAGCATCGTGGGGATTTGAAACCCATTAGTCATCGGATTAAAAGCAAAATTAAAACGTTAGTTAAAGATGCGCAGCAGTTAGGGCGCGATATTGTGTTTTTCATCACCGCCGACCATGGCATGACAGTAACACAAGCATTTTATGAGGGTGTACCGTTCGGCGACATCAAAGAGCGCTGTTTTAAAAGCAAAGTAACTAATACCGAAATACCGGCAAGTTTTGTGCAAATTGATCGCTATGTTATTCCTAAACAACGTTGGCGTTTAACGACTGACGGACATCTCGCCCACGGCGGTTTAACGCCTGAGGAAGTGCTGATTCCGTTTATTACGTTAACCACTAAAACACCTGAGTTGCCTGAAACGCACCTTGAAGTGAGCCTTGAAAATAATCAGGCGCGGCGTATAGATGATAAGCATTGGCAAATTGATTTGGTATTAACTTCCAGTGTAACCGCTAGTGATATTTGCATAAAAATCAATGACAGCGTTTTTTCAGGGGCAGAAACGGTGGATAGTTTGCGCGTTAATAAGAGCCAGAAGGTCGCGTTACGATTTAATTGCAGTAATGGACAAGAAGGTCTTATTCGAATAGAGCTAGTCATTTCTTATCATCATTCCGGGGCTAACGAGCAGCTTATTAAGTTTATTGATGTTAATTTTCCGGCATCTTTATTAAAAAAAGATGGGGGCGTACAAAGTTTTGAGGGAATGTTTTGAATAAAGAAGATTTGGACGAGAAAATCCGTGCTAATTTTGCTGAATTGGTGATTGATAAGGCTTTAGTACGGCGTTTAAAAATTCGTGAAAATAGGGCGATTCCTAGTTTTGTTGAAGAATGGCTTATTGCCCGTTTTCAAGAACCTGAAAAAACGGACAGTGAAATTTATCAAGCGATTACCGGTTTCATGAGTAAGCATTTGCCCACAAAAACCGAAAAAGACAAACTTAAACGCCTATTGCAACGCGGTGAGTCACTTGTTTTGTTAGACCGTTTTGAAGTACAGATTGATATAAAAAATAACAAACAACGGGTGACTATTCCCTCTTTGGATGAAACGCAGGCTAGCGTTACGCATGAGGTGTTAGACAACAACGAATCTTTGCTTGAAGGCGGGCAATGGGGGGCGGGACGTTTGATTTTGCGTGACGATGGCAAAGATAAAAAAGTCATTGAGCTGATTGAATTTAATCCGATGCAGTCGGGCAAGGTGAATTTGCAGCAATTAATCAAAGCTCGGCAGCAATTTACAACGCAGGAATGGATCGCGTTTATTTTGCGGGCAATGGGCTATGAACCATGCACATACAGCGATAACGAACAAACGAATTTAATTTTGCGCTTATTGCCGATGTTGCAAAACAATTTGAACATGATGGAACTTGCGCCTAAAGGCACAGGTAAATCGTTTATTTTCTCGAATTTAAGCCGTTATGTTTATTTGAACAGCGGCGGTGGTTTAACGCCCGCGCAGTTGTTTAAGAACTTAAACACCAAAGTCGTGGGCTTATTAGCGAAAAACGATGTGCTGGTTTTAGATGAGGGGCAGTCGATTAGTTTTAAAGGCGCTGATGATATCCAGGCAAAATTTAAAGATTATTTGGAATCGGGACATTACACGATTGGTGGCGACAAAATCACCAGTGACTGCGGCTTGATGATTTTAGCGAATATTGATTTGTACGAAAGCAAACCGCGTCGAACCGATTATATTAGGCATCTACCGGAGATGTTTCATGAAAGCGCGTTGCTTGACCGTTTTCATGGGTTTATTGCAGGATGGGAAATTCCACGCTTTGTGACAGGAAACGCCGCGCAAGGGTTGGGCATGAAAGCCGATGTATTTGGTGAATATCTGCATCAACTGCGCACGGTGAGCACGACTGAATTTCCTTTTGGTCAGTGCCCAATTTTTAGTAAAGATAGTGATATTCGTGATGTTAAAGCCGTGACCCGTTTAGCGACGGCGTTATCGAAGTTGCTGTTGATAAATCCTGATCATTCTGATTATGAAGCGTATGTTTTAACGCCGGCAAAAGAATTGCGTCAACGGGTGCGCTCACAATTGGCTGAGTTAGATCCACATGAGTTTGCATCCGAATTGAAGGTTTATGTGTGAAAAAGCCGCCAATCGGTATACAAACGTTCTCGTAACTGATCGAGGGCAATTATTATTATGTCGATAAAACGGCTTTGGTTGCCGAGCTGATCGATACGGGCAAATATCGCGAGCAGGGTCAAGTCTATATTTTATGCTAAATTCTCAAGTTAGGGTTCCCAAGTAAATCAAAGGTAGGATCAAAATTGCGAAACCGTTTCTAGCCTGAAAGATCAAGTCATTAAATACAAGCACATAAAGGATTGCGGTTGCAGGACAAACAAAGGGAAGCATCCCGGAATAACTGGGGTAAGAATATGAAACCCTAGTTATTTATCAAGCGATAATCGAATGAAAGTAGAGCGTCATTTGGGTTCGGTGCAAGTTCGATATGCTCAATTGAGCGAGGTGCTTGGGCGATCAAAGGTCGAAAGTTGGCAACAGCAGTTTTTTTCGTTGGAAAATATAGAAGCTCTAACGAAATTCGAGACTGAAAAATTTTGAAAGCAATCAATAACCCGCCCGTTGGTAAGTATTCAGACCCCGTTGGCAAATTACCGCAATTCAGGCGTAATTACTGGCCTCCCCCTTTGAAAAAGGGGGATTGAGGGGGATTTATTTAAAAAATCTCCCCTAGCCCCTCTTTTTCAAAGAGGGAGACTGAATACTTTCATATAGAGAATCTTATGCACTACATACGGCAATAGATAAATTTCGTGTCTCCGCAAAACGGGATTTAAATATCAAATAGCGGATTTTTCAATTTGCAATTCACCTCTAAAGGTTACAAGAATGACAAATAAAACTAACGAATCTAGCCCTATGATTAATGCGCTTAAAGAAATTTTTGAACTTGGAAAAAAGACAGCTAAAAACTCACCAAAAGGATTTGGTTTTAAATATATTATGAATGGCGTTGAAAAGTTCTATTATTCAAATTTAATATTAAATTTTGTAAAAAATCTCAACGATGAAAATATTGAAGAATTTAATATAACTGGACTAGAGCTTAAGAATATAGAACAAGAATTTGGAGAATTGTTCAAAAATATACAAGAGAAACTTACTGATATAAAATATGATAACTCTATGGATCGCATGAAATATGAATCCTTTAAAAATAAACTAAATAAGACTAGCAAAGGAGCGTATAACTTTTTATGTGAATTAGAAGCCCAATTTGATAACGAAGCTTGTGAGGAAAAGATCAAAGAATTTAGTAATGAAATTGCTGATTTAGGAAGAGAATATAGTGTTAAATTATCCACCGAGTCAGGTATAGGAATTACAATAGAATTTCAGGATGATGAAGACTACAAGGAGCAATGAGAGTAAAACGAAGCGCGACGAGGTATTTACCCCGTCGCAACGTTTCAGGCGTGGGTGCATATCTGGCATTACGCCGGAATTTAAACGTCCGGGGCGGAAGCTACAAGCTACGGGGTCAGGTCTTGAATTTTGCAAATATGTGCTTGCATAAACGAGACTTGATACCAAATTAAAAGACTTGACCCCATGCGCGCTGCTTCGCTCTGGGTTAATTTGCGAGTGATGAGCGGCGTTAGTTGTGAAGCGTTATGGCGCTATAGCGCTAAAGTGCTATAATCGGCAAAAAAGAGGTGCCTTTTATGAGTGAATTATCAAAAAGATCCACGGTTTACTTCGAGCCAGAGATTCACCATGCCCTTCGGGTTATGGCTGCAAACACGCATCAATCTGTCTCTGAATTCGTCAATGAGGCGGTTCGTATGGCCCTGCGCGAAGATCAAGAAGATCTGAGTGCGTTTGAAGAACGGGCGGCAGAGCCAACACTGAGCTATGAGGAATTGCTGGAAGATTTAAAGTTACATGGCAAATTATGAAATTCAGTTCAAGAAGTCAATTACCAAAGATCTTCACGCTATTCCAAAAAAGGATGTCAAGAAAATACTGGAGCGAATAGATGCCTTGGCGGTAAACCCAAGGAGCGAAGGCTGTATCAAATTGTCCGGTCAGGAGCGTTACCGCACTCGGCAAGGCGTTTATCGGATAATTTATGAGGTCAAGGATGCCGAAATTGTCGTCGTTGTGGTCAAAATTGGGCATCGTTCCCAAGTCTACAAAGACAGCTAAGCGAACAGGGTCAGGTCTATATTTTATGCTAAATTCTCAAGTTAGGGTTCCCAAGTAAATCAAAGGTAGGATCAAAATAGCGAAACCGTTTCTAGCCTGAAAGATCAAGTCATTAAACACAAGCACATAAAGGATTGCGGTTGCAGGGCAAACAAAGGGAAGCATCCCGGAATAACTGAGTCAGAATATGAACCCCTAGTTATCATCAAACGATGATCGAATGAAAGTAGAGTGTCATTTGGATTCGGTGCAAGCTCGATATGCTCAATTGAGCGAGGCGCTTAGGCGATCAAAGGTCGAAAGTTGGCAACAGCAGTTTTTTTCGTTGGAAAATATAGACGCTCTAACGAAATTCGAGACTGAAAAATTTTGAAAGCAATCAATAACCCGCCCGTTGGTAAGTATTCAGACCCCGTTGGCAAATTACCGCAATTCAGGCGTAATTACTGGCCTCCCCCTTTGAAAAAGGGGGATTGAGGGGGATTTATTTAAAAAATCTCCCCTAGCCCCTCGGCAACTGCTCCTGCGTTGCCCTACCTCCTGCATCCGTACAGTCGTCTTTTTCAAAGAGGGGGACTGAATACTTTCGCCCGTTGAGCTGAAAGAATCAGAGCGGCAGTCGCTGCAATTGATCGAGAGCAAGCTAATATCGCATATTGATCAGATGAGCATGGATGACATTTTGAATCGTATAGAGAGGCTTCCTGTAATGATTAAACGTCAACTATACGATGCGCTTTCTGAACGATTGGTTTTGATAATTGATGAAGGTGTGATTTAGGTAGAAACAGGTAGTATTAGGCCTAAAATAACCTGGGTTGGGGCCATGGCCGTTAACAGCGCAGACCATGAACGAAAAAAAAATCGAATCCTAAAAAAATATGCCATGTTAAAGCCGAAAGTTACAGAATTAATTACCGAAGAAGACTGCTTGCAAGGCGAGCTAATTAACGATGTAAAACACGAGCTGATTGATTGCTAATAACTGGGGTCAGGTACGAGCTAAATGATACTGAATTGGCCTACGTTTATTTGGTACCTGACCCTAGTTATTTGCGACCGTCTTCGGCTGAAGCCCTTTGAGTTTCAGATGTTTGAGATGGGATTGATAGTTTTGCTTGATATCGAACGTGGATGATGCTGTCATAGCCATGTAACCGCATGATTCGTCGTGGAATGTTCCCTCGTGTAATGAGGGCGTGTGGTTACATTTTATCGTCAATCAAGCGACGGTTCTTTTCTCCGCGTTAGCGGCTTTGTCCAACCAGCGGGTCAACTTGACCGGCAAAAGTTACGCGCCTATCGTAGCTACGCTTTCGCCGTCAAGTTACCCTTGTCGTTAACAGTATCCGACTCGGCGTCTTGATAATAATTATAATGTAACTACAATGTAACGATGAGCCATTATTCTTTTGGCTGGGATCCTCGTAAGGATGCCGCTAATCGCAAGAAGCACGACGTCTCGTTCCAGGAGGCCAAAACTGCCTTTACAGATGAGTTCGCACGTCTTATAGCTGACCCCGACCATTCTGAAGAGGAGGACCGGTTCATTCTCCTCGGCACTAGCATACATTCTCGCTTGCTGGTGGTGTGCCACTGCATAAGAGATGGTGAGGTTATCCGAATTATCTCTGCCCGTAAGGCGAATAGGCGAGAACGAAAAACTTATGAAGGGTACAGACATGCGTGATAATTACGACTTTTCCGACTCCGTTAAAAATCCATACGCCAAGAAGCTCAAGAAGCAGGTTACGATCCGGTTGGATGAAGATACGGTGGCGTACTTCAAGAATCTTGCGGAGGAAAAAGACCTACCGTATCAGAGCCTTATCAACCTCTATCTGCGTGACTGCGCCCAGTCACATAAGGATCTTAAGATTGAGTGGCAGTGAGCTGTTAACAATCGGCTTCTGTCGGACAGACAAAAGCTCCGGCCAAAAAACGGCCTTCATTTTTGCCTGCCGCAGAGCCGGCCATTATGTTTTAAAAAACGAAAAAAATCGCTATTCTAAAAAAATATGCCATGTTACAGCCGAAAGTTACAGAATTAACTACCGAAGAAGATTACTTGCAAGGCGAGCTAATAGGCGATGTAAAGCACGAGCTGATTGATTGCTAATAACTGGGGTCAGGTACGAGCTAAATGATACTGAATTGGCCTGCGTTTAACTGGTACCTGACCCTGATGTATCCCCACAAAACGCTCGTTCCCATGCACTGCGCTCACCGTTATACACAAATATCATACACAAATATCGGTAAACTTGCTAAACAGAGGTCATCGTATAACTGGAAACGGTGTTGTTTGATAAATCTGCGGATATTGGATATCAGTGGCTCCGAGATCGCGATCTGGGGATCGCTCCCACAGAGCATCCAGCCCCTTGTGGGAGCGACGCCTTCGTCGCGATTTCGAAGTCGGTTACGTTAAGCAGCAATAAAGGGTATCGAGGTCACATTCACCCAGCGCAAACCATGAGCGAATTGCTGGGAATGTTTATAGAAAGTTCGGCAATCATTTGGAGGGCTTGCCTTGCGAACCTTTCGGGTCGGATATGAAGGTCAAAGTGGGGCAAACTTTTTTTATCCCGATGTCAGTGTCGATTGCGATTTCGATGAATCGCAGCCTTATTATGTGCAGTCGCCGATTATCATTGTCGAGGTGTTGTCCAAGGCAACACGCAAGATGGATGAAACGGTTAAATTGCTTTCTTACATCAATATTCCGAGCTTGCAAGAGTATGTGTTGATCGAGCAGGATTTTGTCGATATCCAAGTTATTCGCCGGAATGAGTCATGGCTGCCAAGGCATTACTTTTCCTGATTAGTAAGATGCTTCAGCTTGCCGAAGTCAACTGTCCGAGCAGTGGCCAGTCGTAGCCACTTCTGCGGGACGGGTTATTTAACCCGTCCCCAACGTTTCGGTTTGCCCTAAACAATTCGGCTGACTTCGGCCAAAGCCAAAACGTTTAGGACGAGGTTGCAAACCTCGTCCTGCCAGGGATATGCTGGTTTTTGGGCTTTAGCTGAAGAAACTTGCTAATCAGGTTGCTTTTTGGGGGATGAAATTACTTTTGAATCGATCGATTTTAACTTGCCGGTCGAGGCGATTTACGCGCGGGTGCATAACGAAGAGATGCTTGATTTTTTAAGCAAGCAAGCGGCAAGTGATTGAGTGTACTCGTATTTCAAACCTCCTTACCCATACCATAAAAAAGCTGCCAATCGGTATTCAAACGTTCTCGGAACTGATCGAGGGCAATTATTATTATTTCGATAAAACGGCCCTAATTGCTGAGTTGATTGATTCGGGCAAATATTATTTTTCTGGCGCGGCTGAGAAGATTCGGCAAATCGTTGTTAGCACGCTGAAATCGCTCTTTGCCGGTGAGAAGGCTTTAGTTGTGCCGTACCTCAGCAAAGGGTAGCGGCTATTGGTAGTTCTGATTGATAGAGAAGGCTATCAAAATTCAGTTTTCCGGCGCTTGTTGCGATTTGCCTCGATTGTGGCACATTGCTACAATCGGGAAAACTTTACCCGATTACTTACGAGCTTTAGCAAAACCGGAACGTTACCGATCCCATTAATTCAGTTCATCGGGTCGTTTGACCTTTATCAAATAATCAGGAAACCTTTTGGAGAGTTTGCAAATGGCTACCAGCAGCATACGCTTAGATCAAGACCTCATCGAAAAAGCCACTATCATGGCTAAAGCGCTTAACCGGACCCCTCCGAAGCAGATTGAACATTGGGCGAAAATCGGCGAGATGATGGAAGACAATCCCGATTTGCCATACGAGTTTGTGAGGCAGGCTATCATTGCAAAAGCAGAGCGGGAAGCCGGAAAGCTCGAGGCTTACGATTTTGGTTGAAGCTTCCAGGGTATTTCAGACACCTACATTCAAAAAGGCGGTAAAAAAGCTTAATCCTAATCAAAAAAGCGACCTCGATTCGGCCGTCAAGGCGCTGATGGCCAACCCTGACTTGGGCGAGCAGAAAAAGGGAGATTTAGCGTTTTTGAGGGTATACAAATTTAAAATGAACAAGCAACTGACTCTGCTAGGATACAGTTTTGATGATGGCACATTGGTTCTTGAATTGATGGCCTTAGGCTCCCACGAGAATTTCTATCGCGACATTAAGCGATGATCATAAACAGGTTGTCGATTGATATGATACCGAATGCAAAAAGGACTATGAGCGGTTTTAGGCGATCGTGTTTAACCGCTTTTTTTGTTAAACACGGTGGAAGATCATGAAAAAGCTGCCAATCGGTATTCAAACGTTCTCGGAACTGATCGAGGGCAATTATTATTATGTCGATAAAACGGCCCTGATTGCCGAGTTGATTGATTCGGGCAAGTATTATTTTTTGGCGCGCCCGCGAAGATTCGGCAAGTCGTTATTGGTTAGTACGCTAAAATCGCTCTTTGCCGGTGAGAAAGCGCTATTTGACGGTTTATTTTTGCAGAATCATTGGGATTGGTCGGTGAATTACCCGGTGATCCATATCAGTTTCGGCGGGGGTGTCGTGAATTCCGCTGCTATGTTGGATGAACGTTTTCGGGCTATTTTAGACGAGACGGCTGAGTTCTATCGGGTTGATTTACATCATGATGATTTGGCGAATCGTTTTGCCGAGTTGATCAAAAAGCTGGCGGATCAATTTCAACAGCGGGTCGTTGTGTTGGTCGATGAATACGACAAGCCGATTTTGGACAATATTGAGCATTCGGCGCGGGCTGTTGCGATTAGGGAAGGCTTGCGCAACATTTATTCAGTAATTAAAGACAGGGATGCTTTTATCAAGTTCGCGTTGCTCACCGGTGTGAGTAAATTCAGCAAAGTCAGTTTGTTTAGTGGCTTGAACAATTTACGGGATATTTCGTTGGATGGCCGCTATGCCACATTATGCGGCTATACCTTGGCGGAAATTCAATCGGTGTTTAGCGAACGTTTGTCCGACGTGGATTTCAGCCAGTTGGCCGAGTGGTATAACGGTTATAACTTTTTGGGTGAGAAGGTCTATAACCCGTTTGATGTGTTGCTGTATCTGGAACAGCGTTTGTTCAAGAATTATTGGTTCGAGAGCGGTAGCCCGGATTTTTTGATTCGTTTGGTTAGAGAACGGCAATATGCCATTCCCGATTTAGAGAATGTGGTTGTCGATGAGGCGATGCTCAGCCGTTTTGATATCGATGACATTACGCTTGAAAACCTGTTGTTTCAGACCGGCTATTTGACAATTGAACGGGTGGAGGATTTGGGCGGGGAGCGTTTTTATCACCTGACTTATCCAAACCGCGAGGTCAAGGCAGGTCTGAATAGTCATTTATTGCGGGAGTTGGTGCAATCCGGGCAGGCGACGCGTCAGCAGATGCGCATTTATAAGGCTTTGGAACAGGCCGATCCGGAACAATTGCAACAGGCTTTGACTGCTTTGTTTGCTGCGATTCCTCATGATTGGTATCGACAAAATCAATTGGCTCGATATGAGGGTTATTATGCGTCTATCGTTTATTGTTGTCTGGCGGCCTTGGGGTTGAATGTGATCGCGGAAGATATGACCAACCAGGGTAGGGTCGATTTGACCGTCAAGTTGGCTGAAAAGATTTTTATTATTGAATTTAAAGTACTGGAGGGAAAGCGCGAGTCGGGGCGAGCATTGGCGCAGATCAAGGCAAGAAAATATTGGCAAAAATACGCTACCGGTGAATTTCAGGTGATGTTAATCGGTATCGAGTTTGATAAATCTGAGCGCAATATTGTTCATTTTGAGTGGGAAGCGGTTTAATTGATATTTGTTACTATACCCTTTGCTGGTCAAATTTCGGCGCCGGAGTGTCCGTCAAAGGACGCCGTGAATGCGTCCATGTAGGCTCTGTGACAGCATCCCTGCTGTCAAAGCCTTTGCCGAACACCCCGGCACCTCCACGCATCAATGCCGAAATTTGAAGTGCGATGGGTATATTTCGGCCAAAGCTTAGGATTAATAGCGGTCGCTGTGCAACCGTTGGTTATGTCCCGTATCTTATCGGTGGCCCGGAATTCCAAGGACGAATGTTTTTTAACTGGGCCTCAAGAGGATCTTCCGTAATTTCGGTATCATAGCTTGCCTGAGCCCGCAGCCAATACCCGTTGGACAAGCCAAAGAAACGGCAGAGTCGTAGATCAGTATCTGCGGTTATCGAATGCTTTCCAGCAATAATTTGACTGATTCGCTGCGCAGGGACTCCAATTTCTTTTGCTAGGCGGTTTTGAGAAATACCCATGGGCTCAAGAAACTCTTCTTTCAATAACTTGCCGGGTGTTACAGGGTCAATGTTGCGCATGAATTACCTCTTACCGATCTTCATGCAAACGACCTTCTGTCTCGTTCCCAAGTTCTACTTGGGAATGCCTACCTTTAAGCTCTGCTTATCGTTCGTCAAGCAGAGCTTGATGGTAGACACTCCCAAACAAGAGTTTGGGAGCAAGCAAAAGCGTCAAAGAGCAAATGCATTTCATCAGTGCTGATCGGATGTTTGCCAACTATCCGGTAAATTTGATTTGATGACTTTTTATTTTTATAAAGCACGCGTTTCGGGTTGCGCGAATACGATTATTTGAAATGAAGATAGCATTGAATCCAAAGGAGAAAGCGAGACAGGCCGCCTGAGGGCGGGTGCTATCCCAACCGGCTGAAGCTCCGGGGCTCTCGCGTAAATTGATGAAAAAAATTGTTATATATGCAGTTGCATTGTCGGCGGTGAGTTTGGCTGCCTGTGTCAGTCGCGGTATTAGTGAAAATGTCGTCGACAAGGGGCCGCAAGTCGTGGTTGCTCCATTGGCGCCGGAAGAACGGATGACCATTGCCGTGTCCCGTTTTACCAATGAATCGGTTTACGGCAGCGGTTTGTTTACAGACGCTTCCGGCGATAGGATCGGCAAACAAGCCGCGGATATGTTGTCGCGGCATTTGATGGCGACGCAACGTTTCAATATCGTGGAAAGACAAGACATCGGAAGGCTCAAGTCGGAGGCTGAGTTGATGGGCGCGACAGAACAGCAGTTCAAGCAAAATTTGCTTGGAGTCGATGCCTTGATCATGGGTTCGGTCGTGGAATTAGGGCGCGATACCACCGGCGGCGTTTGGTTGTTGGGTAAAGAAAAAACCCAGCGCGCTCGCGCTCGTGTCGTATTGCGTTTGGTCGATCCGAAAACCGGTCAAGTGTTTTACAGCCAAGAAGGCAGCGGCGATGCGACGATGTCGGCCACCAGTACTTTGGGTTTCGGCGGTACGGCCGGATTCGATTCGACCCTGGAAGGCAAGGCTATCGATGCCGCGATTGTCAACATGATCAATAATGTGGTTTCGACGCTGGATGCACGGCGCCAAAGCCGGCCTCGTTAATCATGGCTCCATTACGGGTTGTTGGTTGGTGCGTGATGTCGGTCTTTGTTTTGGCCGGCTGCGTTCCTCAGGGGTTGTATTATTGGGGAGCTTATGAAGACGGGCTTTACGATCGGTATGTCGAAAACAGCGGCGAACAAGTCGAAGCTTATTTACGGCAATCGATGACCGAGGCAGAGGCTAATCGCATGCCTGTGCCGCCGGGGTTATATGCGGATTATGGTTTTGTGTTGTATCAACGCGGAGACAAGGCGGGAGCAATCGACTATTTTCGCCGTGAACGCGAGCTTTATCCCGAATCCACGGCCTTGATGAATAAATTGATAGAACGAATCGAACAGCAAGATAAGTCGGGTGCTGCGGAGTTGCCAGCCGCGAAATTAGCCGGAGAAGAGCGATGAAATGGGGTGCGATTATTTTAACGGCATGGCTTATGGCCGGTTGCGTGCCGCGTCAACGGCTCGATCTCGATACGTTTTATGCGCATCAGCCGAGGTCGATTTTAGTCGTGCCGGTCGTTAACGAGTCTCCCGAAGTCACTGCGCAATCGGTTTTTATCAGCACCATAAGCCGGCCTTTGGCTGAACGGGGCTATTATGTTTTTCCGGTTTATCTGACGGATATGATACTGCGCGATTTCGGTCTCGTGGAAGCCGGACATATTCATCAAATGCCGGTGGATCGGTTTTTTGAGTTGTTCGGCGCCGATGCGGTGTTGTTTGTCACGATCAAAGATTGGAGTACCAAATACTTGGTGGTGGCCTCGTCGGTCGTGGTCACGATGGAATACGTTCTGAAAGATGCCAAAACGGGCTTGGTTTTGTGGGAAAACCAGCAGACTTACACGCACGATTCCGGCGGCGGTGGTCATCCGATTGCGATGGCGGTAGCGGCAGCGATCAATGCATTGGTTACCGATTATTTGCCGTTGGCGAGGAAAGCCAATTTCATGGCCTTTGCGCCTCCAAAGGGCTTGCCGGCGGGACCTTATCATCCTGAGTACAAAAAGGATCATGAGCGGTTTTAGTTGAGATGTTGGGTTCGATCCCGCGCGGGGCCGGATGTTCTGTGGGAGCGATCCCCTGAACGTCCCTCGTCTACCAAAAAGGGGTCAGGTTACTTTTTGCTTTCTGATTGGATTAATACCCAAAAGGGGTCAGGTTACTTTTTGCTTTCTGATTGGATTAAGAGCAGGCGACAAGAAAGTAACCTGACCCCTTTTTTGCCTCATGATTGGTATCGACAAAATCAATTGGCACGATATGAGGGTTATTATGCGTCTATCGTTTATTGTTGTCTGGCGGCCTTGGGGTTGAATGTGATCGCGGAAGATATGAGCAACCAGGGTAGGGTTGATTTGACCGTCAAGTTGGCTGAAAAGATTTTTATTATTGAATTTAAAGTACTGGAGGGAAAGCGCGAGTCGGGGCGAGCATTGGCGCAGATCAAGGCAAGAAAATATTGGCAAAAATACGCTACCGGTGAGTTTCAGGTGATGTTAATCGGTATCGAGTTTGATAAATCTGAGCGAAATATTGTTCATTTTGAGTGGGAAGCGGTTTAATTGATATTTGTTACTATTTCGGCCAAAGCTTAGGATTGATAGCGGTCGCTGTGCAACCGTTGGTTATGTCCCGTATCTTATCGGTGGCCCGGAATTCCAAGGACGAATGTTTTTTAACTGGGCCTCAAGAGCATCTTCCGTAATTTCGGTATCATAGCTTGCCTGAGCCCGCAGCCAATACCCGTTGGACAAGCCAAAGAAACGGCAGAGTCGTAGATCAGTATCTGCGGTTATCGAACGCTTTCCAGCAATAATTTGACTGAATCGCTGCGCAGGGACTCCAATTTCTTTTGCTAGGCGGTTTTGAGAAATACCCATGGGCTCAAGAAACTCTTCTTTCAATAACTTGCCGGGTGTTACAGGGTCAATGTTGCGCATGAATTACCTCTTACCGTTCTTCATGCAAACGACCTTCTACATATTTGTGGAGGATGCTGGCAACAAGCGTCTGGTAAGGGATGCCTTCCGCCAGGGCTTTCTTCTGGAGTCCACGAAGATCCTTCGATGAAAGCCTGATGTTGATACGGGCATCTTTCTTGAACATGGCTTCTGCGTATTGCTGATGCCGCGCTTTCTGTTCTTCAAAATCTGGAGTTCGCTGCAACTCGCCAGCATCGAATGCATCCAGAATTTCTTGCTCTTCTTTATCCAGTCTGTTCATTTCGGACCTCCCAAATAAGCTTTGGTTGCTTTCCTGCTCGGAATGATTGTTTTCAAAAAAATCTCATCTTCCGATTCTACAAAGGGCACCAGATAAGCATACTCCTCTATCTCAATCACATGTATCTGTTGGCCTGGATATTGTCTCTGATTCGGATGCTCGAACGTGTCTAAAATTCCCCCAACCGAGATGTGAAAAACCACATCCTCGAAAGAGATATTCCGTTCCTCTTACAGAAGCTTGTTCTTCTCTGGATTCCATGTGATTGGTTTCATGGAAAAAAGTGTAGCACATCGTGTGCTTTTTGTATTCAAACCCGCCCCGTGCCTTAATCCTTGATGGAGCGACGAAAACTATTAACGCGAACATAGCATTTTACAGGCTCGGTATAACAGTTAAACTTTGGAATTGGTGGGCGGCTCGTACTTGCTGCCTTCGTTACAATGATATAAGAAAGAGAAAAACTGATGAAACCTGGAAAACGAGATATCCCGGTTAAATGTAAGATATCGGGCAGACAATTAGAGGAACTGCAAAAACATACTTGGTTTATGAGTGAGGCTTATGGTTTGGATACCAAGATTGGCAATTACAAGGGAGTTAGGCCAATTTCGCTTTATCAATGGGATTTGGATTGCTTGCTAGGCGTTCTTGAAATGGTACTGGACAATGAAAAAGAATATCCCGAAAAGCAGGATGAAGGCTATCTACAGCTCTATGCTTTATACCAATTCTTGAAGCAGGAATATCAAGAGACTTATGAGCCTGCTATCAATCGCCTCCCTCTGAGAAAGCGATAGGCATACCCCACACCTTTTATTCGTATACGGTTTTTCGATCAAAAGGGAGTGTCATCTTGCCGTCTTAGCTAATGTGACCTCGATACCATTTATTGTTACCTTTTCGATTGGCGATTCAGGCTATTTGGCGCTTTGTTGCTATGAATTAGCGCTGACGCTATCTACATCTAGGCCAATCGCCTTTTCCTCGGCACTTGTTTGCCAGATTCGGTCGCGACCATGTCGATGTATTCCCTTTTTTGTTCCGGCCCGTAGCTGACATGAATCGGCCGGTTTTCGCCGTAAAAATACAATCGGTCGAACGGCGTGTTTTCGGCGATCCAGTCGGCGACTTCGCGCATGTTTTCGTCCTCGACGATAAAGTCGACTGCAGCGCCGAGACGAGGGCAGATCAAATTGTTTCGCGTGTTGCGTTCGTGGGCGGCATGCTGGTCGAGTTTCGGCGCGACACGCTTCTTGATCAGTTTGCCAAGTTCGTGCGAGCAAAAGCCGTAGGTCAGGCGAAACATGCCGAAATATTCGATCGCAGGATCGAGTATGTTGACGGCCAAGTCGTACAGTGCGTTATAGCTGTCCGGCTGTTTGGGCAGATTCGGTAGGCCGGTGTTTTGTTGCGTTTCGCCGCATTCGATCAAGTGCCGATAGGTCAAATAACCGCCGCAATTGTCGTCGAGATTCGGAAGGCTTCGGCTGCGGATCAGTTCGAAGTCGTCGATTTCCCAGCGAAGCTTGGCCAAGGTTTCGCGAAACTCGTCCGGTTTCGGGCCGTATCTGCTCAGGTCGAACAGATTCAGCGCTTGAAGTTGTTCGTCGAAATTTA
Organism: Methylotuvimicrobium buryatense; assembly: GCF_005931095.1. Classification (GTDB taxonomy): domain Bacteria; phylum Pseudomonadota; class Gammaproteobacteria; order Methylococcales; family Methylomonadaceae; genus Methylotuvimicrobium; species Methylotuvimicrobium buryatense. Next base: position 1,675,195 of record NZ_CP035467.1, read on the forward strand.
ATTGTTGTGCGTAATTCGGGAATTCTTCGTTGATGTAGCGCGATTTCAAGTACAAATAGGTCGGTTCGAATTCCTCGCCGTATTGAAACAGATCGAAAGTTTGTTCGCGCAGGTTGATTTTGACGCGTTCGAGCAAGCGCGGCAGAGGTTGGCCGGTAAAGTCGTCGTAGCGCATCAGACTCAGTTTTCCGGTCTGACTGTGAATCTTGATCAGATCGGTTTGTTCGAGATCGCCGTACAGCACCGTCGCGTAGCCGATGTAAATGCGCAGTAATGCCGGGAGTTGCAGGGCTAAGCCGGTCTGTATGAACAGCGCATCTTCGTCGTCGAGATGGCCGTGTCCGTTTTCGGCGGCTTGCCGGCAAGTGTCGATCAGCAAGTCGGCATCGCTGATTTTAAACAGCACTTTTTGCGCGGCTGCCGTTGCCGTATTGTAGTCCCCGAAAAAGGCTTTGATGTCTTTTTGCAGGGTCGCGTCGAGATGTTTGTAGGCTTTGCGTTTGGCGAAGGCTTGCAGGGCGAAATAGGTCAGCAAGTCGTCGATGCGGCTTTGCCGGGCTTTTTCGAGCAGGTCTTCGCCGAACCATTCGAGCATGAAACGCAGGGCTTTGTTGGCCGTGCCGAAGGCTTCGGTGACTTCGACGAGCGCTGCGATTTCGCTTTTTTCGGGCAGTCTGCCGAGTTCCAGCGTTTGTTGCCAAAGCGGTTCGAGCAGGTGCCGGGCAGCTTGGTATTTTTGTTCAGCACGCGTCAATCTCGGCTGCGCCTGCGAATACGGCCGCTGCGTCAGTCGGAGCACATTGCGGCGGCTGTTCTGCCGGTTCAGCAGAAAACGTTGTTCGGCGTCGGTATCCTTGAATACGAAGAAGATGCCGGGAGCAATTGGAATCGGGTCCGCATCGAGGGTTTCGCCGATGAATTCCTTGAGTTCGCTTTGCGTGTAATATTTCTGGAAGGTGTTGCGTTGCGTGATGACGCCGTCGTTGTAGGATTGGCCTTTCCACGCGTTTTGGTTGAACAGCATCGCCGAAACGACCAGGACTTGACGGGTCAATGCGTGGGCGCCGAGCAGGGCTTCGGTGCGTTCTTGATAATTTTCGATCACATTGATGACGAAGCCCAGATTGACGATATCGGCCTCGTGTTTCGTTTGGTCGGGCGCGTAATGCGGGTCCCAGCCTGCGACCGGAATCGAGTTGGCTGTGAGGTTTCGAATATCGTCGCCTTTGCCGCAGCCGTAATCGAACACCGACAGGCTGCCGTTCAAAAAACCGTGCCGGGCGAGGCATTGCATCGGCGCGGATAAATTGCTGCGCGACAGCGCGGTCAAATGTCGGGCGATTTGCTGGGTCGATTCGGATTCGGCACTGTTTTCGTCGAGCGTTTCGACGTTGCCGATCGGCACGAACTGTCCGTCGATCAGTTGAAAACCCTTGTCGGCGATCAGGTTTTCCCAGGCCTGCCGAAAGCCGATCGACACGGTGTCGTCGAACAATCCCAATTGCTCGGCGGTTTCGGTCAGCTCGCGGTATTCCGTCGCTCGAGTATCCCGCTCGCTGAGTAATAGTTCTTTACGGTGCAGGATGGGTGGGTTCGAGGAATATTTGTAGCTGCGTTTGTCGACGCGGCCCTTGTCGAGATCGATGCGATAGGCGGTTTCGAGAGACGGGAAGGGCGTCTCGAAAAAGTTCGGATAATTCAGCAAGGATAAGGCTTGTCCGCTGATTTCGTATTTGACGACGTTGTAATCGCGGGCCGCTCGTAATCCGGACAGGTTTTCGGCGTCGGCGACGCGCTGCCGGATATCGCCGCCTTGCTCGGCGGTCACGCTGCAATGCCAGTACACATGGTTCAGAACTTTTTTGCCGATCATGGTTTCTGCATCATTCGAGCGCAAGCGTTCTGAGACGTTCGACCGCTTCGGCGATCGATCGGCCGGCCGATACGATTTCCGTTTCGGTCGTGTAGCGCCCGAAACTGATGCGGACCGCGCCGTAGAGGCGGTCGCCTTCGATGCCCATCGCGCGAAGAACGTGCGAGGCTTCAACGGCGCCGCTGTTGCAGGCCGAACCGGAAGCGATCGCGACTTGGTCGCGCAAGGCAATGAGCAGGGCGCTCGCGTCTACGTTGGCGAAGCTGAGATTGACGATGTTCGGCAAACAGTGCGTCGGATCGCCGTTCACAACGAAGTCGCCGGCGGCTTGCAATGATTCCAGCAAAAGCTTTCGCAAGCGCTCGGCATGATCGAGGTCTTGCGCTTGTCGTTCATGCGCGATACCGAACGCTTCGGCCATGCCGGCGATTTGATGCGTCGCCAACGTCCCGGGACGCAGGCCGAATTCCTGGCCGCCGCCATGAAGTAACGGCGCAAGCGGGGTCCGTTTGCGATTGCGGATAAACAGACAACCGATGCCTTTCGGACCGTAAAATTTATGCGCGGAAATCGACAGTAAGTCGATCGGAATGGCCGATAGGTCGATCGGCAGTTTACCGGCGCTTTGTGCCGCGTCGACATGAAAGAAGATGTTTTTGTCGGCGAGGGCGTCTGCGATTTGTTCGATCGGTTGTATGACGCCGGTTTCGTTGTTGATTTGCATGACCGATACCAGAATCGTTTCATCGCTGAGCGATTTCAGGAGGTCATCCGGTACGATGCGGCCATTGCTGTCCGGCCGTAAATAAGTAACGGCGAAGCTTTGGCTTTCGAGGTGTTTAAAGGTGTCTAAAACCGACTTGTGTTCGATTGCGGTCGTGACGATGTGCCGGCCTCGATCGCGGTGAGCGAGCGCGATGCCTTTGATGGCGAGATTGTTGGCTTCCGTTGCGCCGGACGTGAAAACGAAATCTTTGGCATTGCCGTGACATGGCTCCGCGATTCGAGAGCGTGAACGTTCGACAACGGATTCGGCCGCTTCGCCCATACCGTGTTGTATGGAGGAAGGGTTCGCGAACAGTCCTGTTTGAGTTAAATAAGGCAGCATTGCATCAACCGCTTCGGGGGCAATCGGCGTTGTAGCGGCATAATCGAGATAAATCGGCGAGTTGAACTGTTTCAATGGTTTGGAGAGTTTCAAGATATCCGGAAGGTTTACAATACTTGCTCTTGAGGCTACTTAAAAAGTCAATTCCTTACGGCAAGGACGACAAAACAAATGGCTTGTAATGATGGCCCAATAGTACAAGAGTTTCATTGCGGTTGTAAGCTGTTTGCGCATATACCCGTAGATCAAAATTCGGCACCGGAGTGTCCGTCAAAGGACGCCGTGAATACGTCCCTGTAGGCTCTATGCCAGCTCCATGCTGGCAAAGCCTTTGCCGCACACCCCGGCACCTCCTCAGGCACTGCCGAAATTTGAAGTGCGAAAGGTATAAATGGATAACTGCCGGAGTGATCGACAATGGATTAACCTTTTTTAAATGCAGGATTACAGTAAAATAAGCGGTTTTCCATTAAACCTTTGCATTCCATGTCAGAACCTACCGGATTAACGTCTTATGAGTTGATAGGCGGTGAAAAAGCCTTGTTGGGCTTGGTCGACCGATTTTATTTTTTTATGGATACCTTGCCCGAGGCCGAAGGGATTCGCGCAATGCATCAACCGGATTTGTCCGGCGCGCGCGACAAACTGTTCAAGTTTTTGACTGGATGGCTCGGCGGGCCAGATTTATTCGTGCGCGAATACGGACATCCAAGACTGCGAGCCCGGCATTTTCCGTTTGCGATCGGCGAGTCGGAGCGCGATCAATGGATGCTGTGTATGAAAAAAGCCCTGAGCGAACTGCCGATGGAGGCTCGGCTCAGAGCCGAATTGAGCGAGGCGCTTCAGCAATTGGCGACGCATATGATTAATGTTGAAGGTGAAAGGTGAAAGGTGAAAGGTGAAAGGTGAAAGGTGAAAGGTGAAAGGGGAAAGGGGAAAGGGGAAATTATGACTTGACAAGTGTTTTAAATGCAGCATTATTTTGCTAACTGCTAACTGCTAACTGCTAACTGCTAACTGCTAACTGCTAACTGCTAACTGCTAACTGCTAACTGCTAACCAACCCGAGACACAACCATTTCCAATTTACCTTTTACTTATCAAATTCGCCGCAGTTCTAGGGCGACTAAAGCGCGGATTACGGTAGCGCCTGGTAAGGTGCAAGTCGTCGCGCCGGCCGGGATTTCCGAGCGAACGTTGCATCGTTTCGTCGAGCAAAAACAGCAGTGGGTTGTTCAAGCGCTGAACCGCTTGGAAGCGCGCGTCCAACAGGTGGAAAGCTTGGCGCCGGAATTTTATATAGACGGTGCCGAGATTCCTTATCAGGGCGAGCGCTATCGGCTCAACGTCATGCCGACTCGTTTGAAGCGAATCAAAATTGAATTTTCCGATCGATTCATTGCACATGTGCCGGAAGTCATGCCTTTGGGCGATCATAGCGAGGCGATACGGGACACTTTGATTCGTTGGATGAAGATCGACGCCAAGCTCAAGACCGAACATTATGTCGAAAAACATGCGCACAAACACTTGTTATCGCCCCGGTCGATCTCGATCCGCTCGCAAAAAAGCCGATGGGGAAGTTGCGGCATTCATAACGACATCCATCTCAATTGGCTCTTAATCTTGGCTCCGCCCGACGTATTCGAATATGTCGTCGTGCATGAGTTGTGTCATATTAAAGTCAGAAATCATTCGAGCCGGTTTTGGCAGTTGGTTGCCGACCATTTACCCGATTACCGGCAGCGGCGGCATTGGCTCAAAGAGCAAGGTAGCCGGCTGATGATGGGGTTATAGCTACCGATGACAATCAAAAAACTTTTGTTTTACGGCACGATTGCCTGCATTTTGTTTGCCGGGCAGTTTCTATACAGCCGGGGACTTGCCACCGGAAAACCGCCTGAACTAGCGCAAACTACCATACAGGGCGAGCGTGTTTCCGACCGAATCGCGGCCGGTCCCGGCTTGATTTACTTTTGGGCCGAATGGTGCCGAATTTGCGCGATGATGCAGGCGCCGGTCAGTGCGGTATTGAACGATTTTCCGGGCGTGACTGTGGCTTTGAGATCGGGCGATGCGGATGAGGTGAAGGACTATCTCGATAAAATAGCATTAAATTGGCCTGCGGTCATCGACGAAGACGGTTTGATCGGCGATCGCTTCGGAATTCGCGGCGTGCCGGCCGTTTTTATTTTAAATCCTGAAGGCGAGATCGTTTTTACGTCGGTCGGCTACAGTACCGAATGGGGCTTGCGCTTCAGGCTTTGGCTGGCCGCTTGGCTTTGAACGTGAACGAGTCCAAGATGAGATCGTCAAGCCGGCCGCTAGCGTCTGTCGCCGCGCTGTTTTTCATGACCGGCATGGCGGCGCTGATTTATGAGGTGTTGTGGCTAAAAGAGCTGGGCTTGTTGTTCGGCAATACCTCTCAGGCAATGGCGACAACATTGACCGCGTTTTTCTTGGGGCTGGCCGCCGGCAGTTATTATTGGGGGCGGAAAGTCGCAGCTTACCGGGAGCCGCTAAAATTGTACGCCGGGCTCGAGGTTGCGGTTGCCGTTTGCGCGGCAGGTTATTTCATATTACTCGAGGCCTATGGCCGGATCTATCCGTGGGTATTCGATTGCTGCGGCAATCATGCCGGGTTGTTTACCGGCGTCAAATTCGCCTTGTCGTTGACGGTGTTGTTTCCACCAGCTTTTTTCATGGGCGGTACGCTGCCGGTGCTGAGTCATTTCGCGGCGCCGAATCGAGACGATTTAGGCCGCAACACGGCCTTGCTATACGGCGTCAATACCTTGGGCGCGGTGGCCGGTGCGCTGTTGGCAGGGTTTTATTTGCCGGTTTGGCTAGGCTTTAGGGCCAGTTACGGATTGGCGATGGCGATTTCGTTGACGGTCGCGGCGGGCGCTTATGTCTTATCGAAACCGCACACTGAGCAAAGCCAAGCGCCGATTGAAACCGGCGGCATCGCCTTCCGTCCGCTCGCCGTCATCGCGTTCATGTCGGGACTCTCGATGCTGGCGCTGCAAGTATTGTGGGGCAGGATGTTCGCGCAGGTACTGCAAAATTCGGTCTATACCTTCGCGTTGATTCTATCGGTGTTTCTGATTTGTTTGGCTTTGTCGGGGTTTCTGGCGCGCTGGTTGATGGCCGTTCGATTCGATGCCGGAAAGCTTTTGTTCGCTGCGCTGATGGCCGGCGGCCTTCTGGTCAATATTGGGCCTTTTGTGTTTTTGGCGTGGACCGACGAGTTGCACTATATCGGTTCGGATGTCGGTTGGTATGCTTATTTGCTGCAAATCGCGGCACCCGCAGCGGTTATCATGGGGCCTCCTTTGCTATTGTTGGGCATGGCCTTGCCGCTGTCGATTCGTTTGGCTCAAAATCACGGACCAAGCGGCGGAACGCTGGTCGGGCAACTGGTCGGCATCAATACCTTCGGCGCGATAGCCGGTTCCATCATTGCCGGTTTTTTGATATTGGAATGGGTGGGGCTATGGGCCGGAATTCGATTGGTTGCGGTTCTGTATTTTTTGACGGCCGCCTATTGGTTCAGTCGGACGACGGGGATGACTTCCAACTATCGACAGCCTGGTCGTTCCGATAGTCAGAATTTATTTCGATCAGACTGGTGGAGTCAACGGGGAAGGTTGTATTTACCGGCAATCTGCATTTTATTGGCGGTTTCGGTTTTCGACACCGGCAAGTTGCCCTTGGTTAAAGTCGATCCGGTCAATGAAGAAGAAAGCCTGCTGGAATTTTGGGAAAGCAGCGCCGGTACGGTCGCGGTGATCCGGCGCGGCGAACATTTAAAAATCAAGGTTAATAATCACTATACGTTGGGCGGGACAGGCTCTTTCAAGCTCGAGCAATTGACCGGCTCGTTGCCGGTTGCCTTGCATCGTGAGCCGCGTTCGGTTTATATATTGGGCCTCGGTACCGGCATTACCGCAGGCGGCGTGTTGGAACACCCGATTCAGAGCCTGACCGTGACCGAGTTGCTGAATGATGTCGTCGCGGCATCGGATAAATATTTCGGCGCCTACACCAACGGTTTGTTTTACGACCCGAGAGTGCGTGTCTTGCATGAGGACGGCCGTAATTATTTGCGCGGCGCGCGTGAAAAATTCGATGTGATGATCGGCGATTTGTTCGTGCCCTGGGAAGCCGGTACCGGAAGTCTTTATTCGCTCGAACATTTTAGGACGGTCGCCGAACGCTTGAATGAAAACGGTTTGTTTATGCAATGGCTGCCGGCTTATCAATTGTCGCAAGTCGAATTCGATGTGATCGCCAGAACCTTTTTGGAAGTTTTTCCTTATGCGACGGTGTGGCGCGCCGATTTCGGAGCATTGAGGCCGGTCTTGGGTTTGTTGGGCGGCAAGAGCAATCAAGATTTCGCGGCATTGTCGGCGGGGCGTCATCAAAAACTACTGTTGCATTTTGCCGGCGATTTGGTTTCCATAAGAAGCCGTTTCGAACAGGCGCGGCTGAATACCGACGACAGGCCTATCATCGAGTTTTCCGCGCCGGTGAGTCAACGCTCGATTAAAACCGGACGGCAGGAGTGGCTGGTCGGTGCTAAATTGATCGAATTAATGGAGGCGCTACAACCTAGCGCTTCGGATTATATGATCGATGTTCCGAAGCCTTCGAAGCAATGGCCGCAAGCCGGTTTCAATTTGCAAAAGGCGCAATGGCTTCGCTACCAAGGCCTGCTGAAAGAGGCCGAGCAAGCCATGGCGAACTATCGGAAATTGCTTGGCGAAGAAGAACAATAGCGAGTAATTCGCTTGTTTTGCTGGTTGCCAGGGAGGACGACCATACCTTTCGCACTTCCAATTTCGGTAGTGCCTTAGGAGGCGCCGGGTTGTTCGGCAAAGGCTGTGACAGCAGGAATGCTGTCACAGAGCCTACATGGACGTATTCACGGCGTCCTTTGACGGTCACCCCGGTGCCGAATTTTGATCTCCGATAGGTATACACAAGTCATGTATTACCTTTTGTCGTTTCCTGATTAGCAAGATGCTTCAGCTTGCCGAAGCCAACTGTCCGAGCAGTGACCAGTCGTAGCCACTTTTGCGGGACGGGTTATTTAACCCGTCCCCAAGGTTTTGGTTTGCCCTAAACATTTCGGCTAACTTCGGCCAAAGTCAAAACGTTTAGGACGGGGTTGCAAACCCCGTCCTGCTAGGGATATGCTGGTTTTTGGGCTTTAGCTGAAGAAACTTGCTAATCAGGTGTCGTTTTGACTAACGAGTCTTCGATATCATTTATTGCTGCTTAACACTCTCGGCTTCGAAGTCGCGATCTGGGGATCGCTCCCACGGAGCATCCGCCCCTTGTGGGAGCGACGCCTTCGTCGCGATTTCGAAGCCGGAGCGTTAGGTGACAACAAACGGTATCGAGGTCACACTCGCTAAACCTCGAAGGATACGCAGTGCGTTCCATAGCAACCGGAAAGAAAAACGATTCAGCTTTCACTGAATGCATTTACCTTTAAAAACCTATCAAGGAGTCTTTATGCACGTAACTTTGGTTCATGTTCACGTTAAACTCGATCATATCGACGATTTTATCGCCGCCACGAAACGCAATCATGAAGCGTCGATTCGCGAAGCCGGCAACCGCCGCTTCGATGTATTGCAATCGCCCGAAAATCCGGGGCAGTTCATTTTATACGAAGCCTACGTTTCCGCCGAAGATGCCGCGGCTCATAAACAAACCGAGCATTATTTGGCTTGGCGCGATACGGTCGCCGATTGGATGGCCGAGCCCCGTCAAGGGATTCGTTACGAAGGACTATTTCCGCAGGGGTAAACGATGCAATTCAAACCATTTTCGATTTCACGCCTGCCGCGCATTAGCTACGGCAGGGGACGGCTTAGCGAAGTGCCGGCCTTGACGGCTAGTTACGGCGGCAATGCCTTGTTGGTTACCGGTAAGCAATCTTTTTGCGGTACGGAACGTTGGCCGTCGTTTATCGAGTCCTTGGAAATGCAAGGCGTTCGCTGGTTGCATGTCACGGTTTCGGGCGAACCGTCGCCGGAGCTGGTCGACCTAACGGTTAACCGGTTTTGCGACGAGACGATTGCGGTCGTTGTCGGTATCGGCGGCGGTAGCGTGCTCGATGCCGCGAAAGCGATAGCAGGGCTTTTGCCGCACGGTAATTCGGTCATGGATCACTTGGAAGGCGTCGGCAGGAATATTCCTTACCGGGGGCCTAGTATACCGTTCATCGCCGTTCCGACCACGGCCGGTACCGGCAGCGAAGCGACCAAAAATTCGGTGTTGAGCGTGCAAGGTCCGGAGGGATTCAAGAAGTCTTTTCGAGACGAATGTTTGATTCCCGAATATGCGGTAATCGATCCCGACTTGCTGGAAAGCTGCCCGCGCGACTTGATCGCGGCCGATGGCATGGACGCCTTCACGCAACTATTGGAATCCTACGTCTCGCTAAAGGCCAATCCCTTCATCGATGCGTTGGCTTGGAGCGGCATGACCGCCTTCAAGGAAGGTTTCTTTGCCGCTTGGGAAGGCCAGGAGCCGGAAGCCGCTAACGGCCGCGCCGCGATGGCCTATGCATCCTTGCTTTCCGGTATTACGTTGGCGCAAGTCGGTTTGGGTTCGGTTCACGGCCTGGCTTCGCCGTTGGGCGCCTTTTTCCCGATACCGCATGGCGTGGTTTGCGGAACGATGGTTGCCGCCGCCACCGAAATCAATATTCAAGCGATGCAAGCGCGAGAACCCGATAATCCGGCGTTGGCTAAATACGCGCAAGTCGGGCGTTTGCTGACCGGACGGAACGATATCGGCGATTCGAGTGCGCGCGATTCATTGATCGCGTTGCTTGCCGAATGGAGCGAAACTTTACAATTGCCGCGCCTTGGCAATTACGGCATCAGAGAGGCCGATTTTGCAAAAATCGTTGCGAACAGCCGGGGCAGCAGCATGCAAACCAATCCGATCGTGTTGACCGATACCGAGATCGAATCGATATTGCAGCGGCGGCTTTAAGCTTAACGCTCAAAGGTAGTGGTTTATCGTGAATTGTCTAGTTTTTGCGCAAACTGGATTGGCTTTTTTTCGATTTCTTGAGTTTTTTTTCAGAGCCGGCTTGTTTAAGGCGTGTCTGGGCTAAGTTAATCAGCGTTTCTTGGGCTCCAACGGCGTCCTGTTCATTTTTCGGTTGGCGCTGAACATAGCTGCCGTCGGACTGCATCTCCCAAACGCTTCTTTGATTATTTAATTGTACGTTCAATACTTCTCGTAGCTCGGCTTGTAATTCGGGTTTCCTGATCGGTGTGACGACTTCTACGCGGCTTTCCAGGTTGCGTTTCATGCAGTCGGCCGAGCCGATGAAATATTCTTCGTCGCCGCCGTTTTGGAAATAAAAAATCCGCGAATGCTCAAGAAAACGGCCGACAATACTGATGACGCGTACCGAGTCGGAAATACCCGGAATGCCGGGGCGCAGTCGGCAGGTATCGCGGACGATCAAATCGATTTTGACACCGGCTTGAGCTGCCCGGTAGAGCGCGGCCGTGATATCGACATCTTCTAAGGCATTCATCTTGAATTGAATCAAACCGGGTGTTTTTGGCGAATGTTTGGCGATTTCGCGTTCGATTTTTTCAATTAAGGCGGGCTTTAGAAATTTTGGCGAAGTGAGTAGGCAGTTGTATTGGCGCTTCGGAACCAGGCCCGTCGTTAAATAATTGAATAACTCGGTAAGGTCTTTGCCGATGTCTTGGTCGCAGGTCAAAATGCCGAGGTCGGTATAGAGCCTGGCGGTTCCTGCATGATAATTTCCTGTGCCGATATGCGCGTATCGACGCAGGCCGTTGTAGTCCTGGCGGACGACATAAATCACTTTGCTGTGCGTTTTGAGTCCGACCACGCCGTAAGTGACATGAATCCCGGCACGCTCCATGCGTTGCGCCCATTGGATATTGGCCGATTCATCGAAACGCGCTTTTAGTTCCACCGATACGGTCACCTGCTTGCCGTTTAATGCGGCGTCGATCAAATATTGGACGATTTTGGTGCCGGCCGAAGTGCGGTATAACGTCATTTTAATGGCCCTAACATTCGGGTCGCGACTGGCTTCCTTGACGAAGCGTTCGACCGTCGTGACGAAAGACTCATAAGGGTGTTGCAGCAGTATCGTCTCTTGTTCGCGAATGGCATGAAAAATATTCGGCGAACCGGCTAATTTAGGGTGATCGCAGGGGTGATGCGGGGCGTCGAGTAAGTCCGGCCGGTCGATCGCGGCGATTTGAAATAAATCGGACATCGCCAAGCGCTCGTCGACGATGAAGACATCATGCTCATTCAGATTTAGTTCGGCTGTCAACATGCCGCGTTGTGACTCACCCATCGTTGAAGCGACTTCGAGTCTAACGACCGAGGCGAATTTGCGTTCGCGCAATTCCGACTCGATCATTTGCAGTAAGTCGTCGGCCTGGTCCTCGTCCTTTTCGGTGATAGCGTTTCGAGTTACACGAAACAAATCCGCAAAAGCGATATTCATGCCCGGAAACAGTAAATCTAAATTGTTCGCGATCAAATCGCCCAGCGCAACATAAACAAGCTCGTTGCTGACCTGAATGAAACGCGGCAGTCTGGGACCGACCGGGACTTTGATCCTGACGAGCGTGACGAGTTCGGGGTCCGTGCAATAGACGCCGGCTAGTAGGTTCAACGCTAGATTCGAAATGAACGGAAACGGATGCGCGGGATCGATCGCCTGAGGCGTCACTAGCGGAAAAATATTCTGGATATAGTAATCGCGCATTTGTTTTTGTTGAGTGCGCGTTAATTCGGTGAAAGGAAGGATACGGATGTCTTGCGACTCGAGATGCCTCATTAATTCAACGAATAATTGCTGTTTTTTCGCTTCGATTTCGCGTACGACCGCGTAGCATTCGGCGATTTGTTGTTGCGGGCTACGACCGTCCACGGTCAACTCGGTGATGCCGGCGCCGAGCTGTTGTTTCAGTCCGCCGATGCGCTTCATGAAAAATTCGTCCAGATTGGAGCTAACGATCGCGATAAACTTGACTCTTTCCAGTAGCGGCGTTCGCTCGTCTTCAGCTTCGTGCAAGACGCGTTTATTGAACTCGAGCCAAGTCAATTCTCGGTTTAGGTACCATTCGGGAGAAGTTGCGTCGAAGTCTGCACGAATAGAGGGGGCATTCGGTTCGATAGTGCTGCTTTGTGTATTCATTGCTTCCAGGCGCCCTTGGTCAATATGTCATCGAAAGTGGATTACAAATTATAACCGATCGGGAGTAGGCTTCTGGAGTCTTTAAGCTTTCGCAAATAATCTTGGTGCGTTTGTTTATGCCCACCATAGCTCAAAATTCGGCACCGGGGTGCCCGTCAAAGGACGCCGTTAATATGTCCATGTAGGTTCTATGCCTGCTCCATGTTGACAAAGCCTTTGTCGGACACCCCGGTGCTTTCTCGGGAACTACCGAAATTTGAAGTGCGAAAGGTATATTTTTAACGGAATACTACGAATCCGGAGCGAGTCGCTTCAAGGTTGTAAAAAACTATCAAAAGGCTTTAAAGGGCCCTGATCGACCGTGCGACCATTTCGGCCCACCGGCGGGACATAGAGAAACTTGTCCTCCGCCAAACTGGGGTCGATCTGACCGCCGACACCTTCCTCATGTCCGTGCGGCACCCAGAGCTCGGGATGATCGAAAGGCGCTTTTTCCCAGCGCACCCGCTCATCGGTCAAGGTTTTCATGAAAGCGACCAAACTCGCTTTTTCTACTTCGGAAAAACCCTGATCGAATACCAAAGTGCCCGCATGGCGCCGATTTTGTATATTTCCGCCTCGATTGTAAAACTCCACGACTTCTTCAAGCGATTTCATGCTGCCGTTATGCATGTAAGGCCCGGTCAACTCGATGTTTCTTAGGGTCGGCACCTTAAAGGCGCCCTTGGTCAAGGTTGAGAGCCGACCGTTATAGGGTTTACGCATTTCCGCCTCAACGACAGCGGGAGACGGCACTCTGGCTAGCGATCTTAGGGTCCTACCGCCGCATACCGGACCACGCCCAAAACGCCGATCAGGAATCGTCTCACTGTCGCCAAACTCGAAGTCCTTGACGAAGGACTCTACAAATTCACAGGCGACTACCCTAACGGGATCAACCATTGCCGCAGAGGGGTTTGCCAAGACCGACAAATATTGTTCCGAAAATGATAAGGGGTTACCGAACGGATCCTTGCCGCCCAAGCCCACGTCATAGTCGTCCGGTGTCACGCTGGTATTAAAAAAACCTATGTCCATCAATGTTTTATCAATACCCACACCACTGGTTTGCGCGCCAAGGACAGTTCTGTCGACCAATCGATAATAACGCGGCTTTCTACGTCCGCTAAAATATGACTGAGGATTGATCGCCGCCGAGAATGTCGGCCCGGAATGGCAATTCTGGCAATGCGCATCGAAAAATACATCGAGTCCTTCTTTTTGTTGGGCGGTAAAGCCGTAGGGATAGCCTTCATCGTCCAAAGGTTGATCGAAAGGCGCTTGATCGGAGATTAGCGTATTTTCGTAAAGCTGAATAGCCAGGCCGAAAAAGAAGGCGAAATTTGCCTCGATATGGGAATAAGGCTCGCCCGTATTCGAAACGCCGAAATCCGCATTACCCTGCCAGAATTTTCTATGGAAGGCTTTTTCGATCAATTCGCCATAAGTGCTATTCAAACCTTTTCCGGATTCATGCCGCACCACACCCAATACACTGTCTTCGGCATGAACAAGCTGTGTTTCGAGCGGACGGCGCCGAACTAATTTTTTGCCTATTTCGGAAAAGGTCCGTCCTTGGCAGGACATTTCTATCATATCCAATGGCGGCTCGACAGCCTGGGATGCGAGAGAAGCATGTTCCAGATATAAACCGATTTGCCGGGCTCTTCTGCCTTTTCCGGTTACCCAAACCTTGGCATTGGGATCTCGATGTCCAAAGCCCGATACGCCGTTAAAAATATTGTTGGCGCGCCCATCCCAGAAGTTTCGAAAATTGAAGGCCGCATTGATGACCGTCGGCGTATTGCGATTGGTGACTTGACGAGTGTTTAAGCCGTTAGCGTGGAAAATATCGCTGTTTTGAGGAGTGCATTGGTCGATGCCGTCGCCCGTTTCTTGAGCACTTTCAAATACACGTGTAAAAGCGCCGGAGGAACCGACCGCATTGTCCGTCGCGAACAGCACCTCCGAGTTTTTGTCGGCGGGATCGCTTAAACGAAAAAAAGGAAAGTCGCTGGCTTTAAGCTCATAATCCGGTCCGCCAATTTCGAAACGTTTCGCGCTTTCGGTATCCGTAGTATGACGCTGACCGCTATTTATTTGATTACGCGTGCGCCGGTCGGCTCCTGCATGGAAATGGCAACTGGCGCATGCAATGCCGTCGCTACCGACATTGACATCCCAGAATAAGGCCTTGCCCAATTGAATCGCGGCCTCTTGGTCCACGACAATTGAAGCGCGCCGGCCAACCAAGCCCGGAGTCTCGGGCAATGTGACTAAACCAAATGAATGATCTTCGGCGAAACCATGCGCCAGTGCCCATTTTGGGTGAGCCACGCAAACCGTCAACAAACACGCTAGCGATAATGCGAATTGACGGACAGAGGTTTTTTTTACGCTGATAAACATGATCTTCCAAAAAATGCGAGGGGGAAGCAAGCCTTGACTCGCCTCCCTTTTACGAGAGGAACCGCTCAGCCAAGATGCAACCGAGAAGGCTTGAGCCTCCAAACAGTCGCGACCAAAAGACCAGTCGGCCAAGATTAAGATATAAAGCTAAACTCGGTAGTTTAGCCATACAAGTATTTCAAGAGTTGATCTAAACATCCCGCCAACCTCATCGTTGAGCGAAAGCTTTATACAACCGCACAATAAGCTTTTGACTTAATGTCTTATTCTTCATGATCTTCATCTTGAAAGAGTTTTTCTAGGATAAAGCCCATACGATTAGCCAGCACTTTGAACCTATTCGCCATCAACTCGGAGTGTCGTTACCCCGGCAATCATGCCGGGGCAACTTTAGCATTAACCATTATTCCCGTTTCAGCGAAAGCTGGCTGAACATCGGAAACGTCAATTACCGGCTTGGAAAGCTGACATGAACATTGACGGGATAGCGATTTCCAGCTCCGATTTTAGATGTGTCGATGTCTTCATCGGGATTAATGCCGCCGACGACGAACTGATACAGCCCGTTTCTAGGCGGCGTAAAAGTCAAGCTGACTTTGCCGGGCTCGCCATCCAAAACTTTGTTAATCGCCGACTGGTCGAATGCTTCAGGCAATACATCACCCATGCCATCGCGATCGAAGGCATTAGCGATAAATTCCATGTGAATTCTTTGCGATCTACCACTATTTCTCGGGTTTACCGGATCATCGTCGACAACGGCATTCAGATTTATCACATCCTGAGATTGGCTATAGGAGTGCGCGTCGACAATATACGGCCCAGCAAAAGCTCGACCTTGCTGCCTGAACCAAACCGTTATACCTGGATGGAAGCCGTCAATATCCGAGGCATCGACGGTAATAGTGACCGGCTGGCCTCTTCTTAAGCTCATGGTTCCCCAATTGGCATGATGCGTCCAGCCCAGATAACCCATCGTCAAATTATACCATGCGTCCGCCCTGACATTTAGCGTACGAGAACTATTGTCTGGCGTAAACTCAAATAAATGAACATCCGGCGTGATTACCGTTGCTGCATTCGAGGGCAGGCTGACCAAAGCCCCCATGGCGGCTGCGGCGAAGGTTAAGGCTTTCAGTTTGCTTGTTTTTTTCATTATTTCTCCATTACTTTAATAATAGCCATGCGTTAGTTTTTAGCATTGGCATATTTTCGATTAACAAAAATGTTCAGTGCAACCCAATTGATAGAATCTATATGGTTGCAATTTTATCTGCCTTCCTATTTCCTGATTAGCAAGATGCTTCAGCTTGCTGAAGCCAATTGTCCGAGCAGTGACCAGTCGTAGCCACTTCTGCGGGACGGGTTATTTAACCCGTCCCCAACGTTTCGGTTTGCCCTAAACATTTCGGCTAACTTCGGCCAAAGTCAAAACGTTTAGGACGGGGTTGCAAACCCCGTCGTGCTAGGGATATGCTGGTTTTTGGGCTTTAGCTGAAGAAACTTGCTAATCAGGTCCTATTTTGTAAATTAAAGAGCGAGTTCAGCGATCAACCTGTTTTTTGAGATAGGAGACTGAACAATTAACCTCAATTTGTTTGCATTACCTCGGTATTGAATAAGTTAACTGTAATTATGTAACTATTCAGCCCCCAAAAACTGTTTTAGGGCAATAAGCCAGGAAAATGTTCAAGAAGTACGAATAATTACAATTAACTCGGCCGCCTTTTATTAATAGACACCCTGTATCAATACACCAAGATAGTTTATGCAATAAGAAGGCCATTTTCTAAAAGTAAAACATTTTCCAAGCTTAATAATTTAAAAAGGCTATTTAAATTAAACTACTAGAGGGAATCAATATTCGTTGAATTTAGCGTGCCTGTCATTAGAAAGCTGATTTTTTAGATAAATTGAAGTGAGGCATATGGCTCACATGTGCGGCATATGCCCTGCTTGTGAGTTAAATAACGCAGTTAAATTATCCTAAAAAGAGCAGTTGAGAGCCTCAAACTACCGTTCGCCCTGAGCCCTGTCGAAGGGTGAACGGTAGTTTGAGGCCTCACCAAGCCGGTGAAAGTGTTGTAGACCCTTCATGCTTCGACTTAGCTCAGCACGAACGGTCTACAACACATGTCAACAGCTCTTTTAAGGATTATACCTTTCGCACTTCAAATTTCGGCATTGCCTAAGGAGGCACCGGGGTGCTTGGCAAAGGTTTTGCCAGCATGGATGCTGGCATAGAGCCTACATGGACGTATTCACGGCGTCCTTTGACGGCCCCCCGGTGCCGAATTTTGATCTGTGATGGGTATAATTCGCCGGATTATGATCTTATTTTTTATTCCATGGTGCGGGCGATACAGGTTCTGTTGCGTCCTTCCCGCTTGGCTTGATATAACGCGTTATCGGCGATGGCAAGGAGTTCTGTTCCGATTAATCGAGGAAAGTGCGCCGAGTCTGCCAGGCCAATGGACACGGTACAGTTGAATCGTTGGTTCCGAGCTTGAAAATGAATATTGGCGAATTGATGGCGGATGTCGTCCAAAAGCCGATAGGCATCGTCTTGATCGCACTCCGCTAGGACTGCGGCGAATTCCTCTCCGCCGTAACGGCCGATGATGTCCGAATGGCGAAGGCGTTGACGTAGCAGCATGGCCAGCGAGGCGATGACGTTATCGCCGACCGTGTGTCCGTAGGTATCGTTGACTAATTTAAAATTATCGATATCCAGCATCGCGATCGAGACCGGTTTGCCGTTACGTTGAGCTTGGGCCGTTTCCAAATCGGCTGCTTCTTTGATACTGGCATGCTTCAATAAGCCGGTCAGGCTGTCTTTAGTGATGAGAGAAGTCAATCGGCGCGCTCTTTCGATACGCGCGCGTGTTGCGCCAATCAATTGCGCATCCGATATCGGTTTCATTAAGAAATCGTCGGCCCCCTGGCCCATGGCCAGAATTTGTATGTCGAGATCGCTTTCGGAGGAAAGAAAGACTATCGGCAGGCCCGACCATTCGTCGTATTGGCGAATGACTCCGGCAAGATCGAGACCGGTAAAGTTGGGCATATGCAAGTCCAACAAGATTATTTCCGGCCGGAAATTCGCGATTTTGGTTATAACGGCTTCGGGCTGTTGCAAAACTTCCGCCTGCATGCCAGCGATAGCCAAAACCAATTGATAGTGGGCGGCTAGATCGTTGTCGTCGTCGATGATCAAAACACGCTGGGGAGGCGCTCTTCTTTTTTCCAGAATGTGCATCATGCGATTGATCAAAATCGTGATGTCAACCGGTTTGACAAAATACCCCTCGGCCCCGAGCCGCGCCGCGCGAACCCGCGAGTTGAAATCGTCGGTCGACGAGACAAACAAAAGCGGACAGTCTAGCGACTTTAAGGTGATTCTATCCTGGAGAAGGATGGAGTCTTGTTCGGACGGGCGATGTAATAATACGTTCATGATCAGCAAATCCGGGCGCTCGAATTGCGAGGCGGTTTCCGCGTCTCGGATAGATTTGAACAAATGGACTTCGAAGTTGAAAGACTCTAATTGGCGAACCAACTCTTGTTCGAATGCCGCATCATCCTCGATCAGCCAAACTCGCACGGTCTTGTCGATAGGCATGTCCGATGCCATTGCAAGCGAGGCGTCCGATTGATTTTCAGTCGGTTGAATGACATCTTTAAGTGCGCCAATGCCTTTAATAATCGATTGCCGGATTTTATCGTCGATCTCGCCGGAACGGTCTTCAAGCCATGCTTGGAGGCGGATTTCCAAAATTCGCGCTGCTTTGCCAAGCGCAGGCACTCCGAATGTACCGCATGAACCTGAAAGTTTATGTAGGCGATGATGCAATTCGTTAAGAGCGGCGACATCGATGCCGGGTTTGGTCAGGTTTTCGGCGATGGCCTTTAAGCTGTTTAATTCGACCGGTAAACGCTTTAAAAACTGGGCGCGTAATCGCGATAGTTGTTCCTGGGCATCACACTGCTTGGATCGGGGCATTTTGTTCTCGTTTTTCCCAAATTATGCGGATTTGGTCGGCCAAGGTCATCGGGTCGAACGGTTTGGCGATGACATCGACTGCGCCTAACGATTTGTAATACGCAATTTCAGACGGTTGAATCTTGGCGGTCATAAAGACTATCGGAATTTCAGCGATGATAGGTTGTTCGCGTAAACGATTGAAAGTCGTCGGGCCGTCCATGCCTGGCATCATAACATCGAGTAGGATTAAATCCGGCATGAAATCGGCCGTTTCGGTCAAGGCTTCCTCGCCGGAAGAGCAGATTTTTACAGTGAAGCCGCCTACCATTTCCAATGCCAGTTTCGCCACGGTCTGAATGTCGGGTTCGTCTTCTACATAGAGTATGCGTTGAAATGTGCTCATAAAAGAATTCCCTGGATGGAATGGGTTAATTACGGATAGCGAAGGCGTTTTGGTTTGATACGTTTGTTCAATCGAAAACAGGAATTTTACACTTTCCATATCGGCATTTCGAAATAGAAACTTGCGCCTTCGCCTTCGATCGACTCGAAACCAATCCGGCCGCCCATACGTTCGATCAATTCTCTGGAGATGGCCAGGCCCAATCCGGTGCCGCCTTTTTTTCGCGTGTCCGAAGCGTCGGCTTGGGCGAATTTTTGAAAAACACGATCGCGGAAGCCGTCCGGAATACCGGGACCACGGTCGGCGACCGTTATCCGTATGGATTCGTTAATTTGTTTTACGTTGATGTAAACGTCGCCTCCATCGGGAGAAAATTTAACGGCGTTGGACAATAAGTTCGATAATACTTGTTGTAAACGTTGTGCATCCGCATAGATATCGACCTTTGGACTTTCGCCGGTCAGTATTAACGATACTCGACGTCCGATACCATAGGTTCGGTTAGCATCGACTGTCTGTTCGATCAACGGCATCAAATCTTGCTTTTGCATATTGAATTGGATCTTGCCGCCTGCGATTTTCTCCATGTCGAGTAAATCGTCGATCAGGTCGGCCAAGCGTCGACTATTATCATAGGCAATGCTTATTATCTCAAGCACGGGTTTGGGTAATTCGCCCAGTACGCCGCCATTAAGCAAGCCTAATGCGCCGGATATCGACGTGAGCGGCGTGCGCAGTTCATGACTGACGGTGGCAACGAATTCGTTTTTCATGCGGTCGACGCGCTTGCGCTCGGTGATGTCTCTGACCATGCCGACATACATGGCCTGACCCTGAAGGATAACTTCGGAGATGGCCAACTCCATTGGGAATAACTCACCGTTTTTACGAAGGCCTTCGATTTCTCGTCCGATACCGATGATTTTGGCGATGCCTGTCGATTGGTAATTGTGTAAATAACTGTCGTGGGCGTCGCGGTGCGGATTAGGCATCAATATGTTGATATTACGACCGACGATATCGGCGGCTTGATAGCCGAAAATTCGTTCCGCCGCCGGATTGAAGGAATCGATTTTGCCGGTTCGATCGATCGTGATAATACCGTCCACAATAGTATCGAGAATGGCTTTGGTATGTAGGCTTTGTTCTTTGAGCGCGGCTTCGGCTCGCTTACGTTCGGTGATATTTTGGGCAATACCGAGATATCCGGTAACGTCGCCCTTATCGCTACGCATTGTCGTGACCACAAGCGATACCGGAATGTGCCGGCCATCCTTGCGAATATAAGTCCACTCGCGAGTTTCCGCGCCCTCTTGTTCGGGTTTTTCGATAAAGACTCGAAAGCCTTCTACCGGGCGACCGAATTCCTGGCTCAATTCCAGGCCGCGTGCCGCGACTTCTTCGGCCTTATGGAACAGAGCGGGCGTTTTTTTGCCGATGACTTCCGCCGAGGAAAAACCCAGCATGCGTTCGGCTCCCGGATTAAAGGTCGTGATGATGCCTGCTACATCGGTAGCGATAATCGACATTTCCGAGGCCGCATTCAATACGCTAGTCAGCAAATGAGTCACGCGTTTGCGTTCGCTTTCGGCACGCATGCTTTCAGTGATATCCACTGCACGTCCGGCGTGGCGGATAATTTGGCCGTTACCGTCTTTAACGGGAAAAGATTGCGCGTGTACCCAGCGGATGTTGCCGTCCGGAGTCGCGATACGGTATTCCATATCGAATTGGCCGCTGTGCCGGTATTGGTTCATTTTTTGGAAAAAAACCGGCTTGTCGTCTTCAAAGATCGATTCGGCGAAAGAGCTCGGGTCGTCGTATAAGCTTTGGCAGCTTCTGCCCCATATCTTTTCGTAGACCGGGTTGATGTAAATTAAACGGTCGTTATCCGCATTGCGGAGCCAAAATACTTCTCTGATGTTTTCGGTTATATGGCGTTGTTTTTCTTCGCTTTCACGAAGCGCAGCTTCGGCTTGTTTACGGTCGGTGATGTCGAGAATAAAGCCGTCGAGAAAGTCGATATTGCCGGCAATGCCGGCTATTGCCGTTCCTTTCTCGTAAGCCCAGCGGATCGATCCGTCTTTATGAAGGATTCGGTATTCTAATTCCCACCCGGTTCCGGATGCGATCGCGTCATAAACCGATCGCTCCACTCGCTCTGTATCGTCGGGGTGAATAATGCTGGCGTAACTGCGCATCGAGTTGTCGATAAAGTCGCTGGCCGGATAGCCGCTGATGTTGTCGACGATGGCGCTCATGTAGAGCATCGTCCAATTCTCGTCCAGTTTGCAGCGGTAAACGATGCCGGGAATGTTGTTGACCAGCGACTGATATTGGTCGCGATTTTGTTTCAAATCGGCCGTTCTGGCTTGAACTTGTCGTTCTAATCCCGCTAGGATTTCGGATTGCTCGTTAAAACTGTCCGTCAAGCGTTGAGCCATCTCATTCAACGTCGTGCTCAGGTTGTCGTATTCCATGATGGGACTGGCAGGCAGATTCGGTTTGAGACCGTTGCCGATGGCATCGGCCAAACCGAAACTTGCTGCCTCGAGATTGCGTAGCGAATGCGTCAGCCAGCGGCTTAGTAGGTAGGAAACGATAATGCCCGACAGTAATAGCAGCGCCAATGACAAGAACAACGGCAGGCGGCCTTTTTCGAAATCCAGCACCAAGGATTCGGCATCTTGTTCGATATACACTTGCGCGACATCCGCAACACCGGTGAGCGCTATGCTGGTCAAGTAACGCCCTCGCTTCCAACGTTCCATGGCGGCCAATTTGCCGTATGGTAGCCAGATGGCTAGACCTTTGTCGAGTGGTTTGATTTGGCCGGTTTGCTTGTCGATGGCAGCTAATTTACCCTGCTCGATTAATACGCGTCCATCGTGGTCTAGCAAGGCCAGGCTCGTTTGTGGCGACAGTTGCGCTCGTGCTAGATGATTTTGCCAGGTCTTAATCTCGACGCCAGGCACGGAAGCGATATCGGCAGCGACTCGTTGCGCGATTTGTTCCAACCGTTCGAGCATGAACGCTTCATGGCGATCTCGTTGGGCGTTGCTTTCGACAATAATCGGTATGGCGCCGGCCAAGAGTATCGAGCATAACAAGACATGGAATAACAATTCGAACAACGACGGCCTAACGCGGTCGGATTGCATTGTAGACCGGAATACTGTCTGAACGACGAGGAGAATAATGCCGGCAACCAAGGCATTGAACAGTCCGTTCAACGGTTGTTTAAGCGCAATCAATAGCGTCGATTGCCATTCCATGCCGATGATGCCGTGATAGAACACCAAGATCAACGGCAGGCCAAGAAAAACCCAGAAGACGAGATCGGCCAGGATTAAATTACGCAGTCCGCGGCGATAAAGCAATGCCACGGTCAACGCTTCAGCGGTAAAAGTGATCAGAGCGTAGGGTTGGTTCCAGAGCACCAAGGTGTAGAGACCGCCGACCGCGGCAATGACCGTGGTGGCGACAGGACCGAGTAGAGCCGCGGCAAGCATTGCCGCGATGGACCCGAAAATGAAATCGACGCCGTAGAAAAGCGGCATGTTCAGCCAGTTGCCGGTCCATGCTAGAAAGGCCAAAATCGCGGAAAGCGCAAGGGTTTTACGGTCGATCGAAATCATAAGGCTATTTTTGACGAGTCGCCGGCGACAAGCGGTAAGGTAATAAAAAAAGTCGTGGCTTTATCTGGTTCGGATTCGTAGCCGATAATGCCGTTCATGCGTTCGACCAATTCTTTGGTAATTGCCAGTCCGAGCCCCGTGCCGCCTTTTTTTCTGGAATCCGAGGCATCGGCTTGAGCGAATTTTTGAAAAATGTGTTTGCGGAATGAGGCCGGTATGCCGAAACCCCGATCGCTGACTTCGATTCTAGCCAGATTGCCGGTACTCAGAACGGCGATATCCACCGTTTCGCCTTTTGGGGAAAATTTAGCCGCATTCGATAACAAATTGGCGAAGATTTGTTGAAGGCGCTGGGCATCGACATCGACATGCAAGGCATCATCGCGTTGCGTTATTCTGAGGGTAACGCCGAATTGGTCCGCATAGGCTTGATTATCCTCGAGAGCTTGTTCGACCAGAGGCATCAGCGCTTGCGGGCGAAGATCGAAATTTAATTTGCCGGCGATCAATTTTTCCATGTCGAGCAAATCGTTGATCAGCATGGACAAGCGCCGACTGTTTTTGTAGGCGATCGCTACGATTTCATCAACGGTGCCGGGGAGTTCGCCCAAGGCGCCTCCGGCCAGCAATCCTAGCGAGCCGGCTATCGCGGTCAATGGCGTGCGCAATTCGTGGCTCACGGTCGAGATGAACTCGTTCTTCATGCGATCGTTGCGTTTGCGTTCGGAGATATCTTCGATGATCGACCAAATCATTTTCTTGCCCGACAAGTCTTCGACGACCATGCCGTTTAGCAAAACCGGATATCGGTCGCCGTTTTTCTTGATGTATTCTTTTTCGTAGGGGCCGTAGCGACCGGTGTTCTTCATGCTTTCCGATTGCTGCCTTTCTTGCGCTTCGTATTCTTGAGGGGTTATTTCAAAATAACTGAGTGCCAAAAATTCTTCGCGGCTGTACCCGGTCGGCGCCAACAAGGCATTGTTGATCTCGACGAAGCGGCCGGTGGCGTAATCGTTGAGCGCGATACCGACCGGCGAGAGTTCGAACAGACCGCGTAGCCGGGTTTCGCTCTCGTTCAAAGCCTGAATGGCCGTCTTTTGCTCGGAAATATCGGCATGCGTGCCGTACATCATCAAAGGCTTGCCGTCTTTCGTCCTGCTAACGACGCGGCCTCGGTCATGGACCCATACCCAATGACCTTGTTTATGCCGCATTCGGCATTGCACATCGTAGAATTTGAGTTCGCCGGAAAAATGTCGTTGAAGTAAGTCCTCGGACTGCTGTAAATCGTCGGGATGGGCTAGTTTGAGCCAGGTTTCGATACTGATTGGCTCTAGCTCGATTAAGGTATAGCCGACGATTTCGGCCCAGCGTTCGTTGAAAACGGTTTGCCCGGTTTGAATGTTCCATTCCCAGGTGCCGATATGAGTCCCTTCAATGATTGCTGAAAGCCGGCGTTGATTAATCAAAATACGTTCGGCATCGTTTTTTTCGCGGCTGATATCCGACTCGATCGCCATGAAACCTTGTAATGCGCCTTGCGTATCGTAGAGAGGGTTGCATTGAATACGAACCCAATAGGCTTGGCCGGATTTATGATAATTGATGACATCGACATTGAAGGGTTGTCGTTCAATCAGCGCCCGATGTATCTCGGCAACGGCTGCCGGGTCGGTAAGCTCTCCCTGGAGTAGGTCGCCGGGTCTGCGGCCGAGCATTTCCTCCAACCGATAGCCTGAAAGCCGGGTAAAGCCTTCGTTGATCCATTCCACGCGGCCTTCGGTGTCGGTGATGATGACGCCGTTGGTGGTTTGGCTTGCGACGCGCGATAGGCGCGTCAATTCGGCTTGATTTCGATCATGCAGCCGTTTGACGCGTGCGGCTTCGATTAATTGACCTAGCGTCGTCAGTAACAGATGCAGGAATTCCACCCATTCGGAGTCGTAACCGCCTGGACGGTTGGCAATGCCGATCATTGCTACGAGCTTTCGGTCGTAATGAATCGGAATGCCCAGAAAGGCTTTCAACGGAGGATGGCCGGGAGGCAGTCCGCCGCGTCTCGGGTCATGCTCGGGATCGTTGGCGATCAGCGGTTTTTCAGAAGTGATGACGGTACCGAATAAATTTTTAAGGTTGGAAAACTCCATGCCTTGCTCCGCATTCGCGTCGTAAAATGCGCGCGTTTCGTCGTTCCAAGCGATGTTGGTAATCGCCCGAGTCTTTAGGTAGGGAATTCCGTTTTCGCGATGTAATATCTCGGCAATGAATCCGTATTCGCTATCGGTTATATTGAGTATGTCCGACAACAGGTCATCGAAAGCCCGGCTACGGTTCGATTCGAGAATGAATTGAGATTGGGCGCGCGAAATGATCTCGGCTATATGTTTTTGTCGATCGAGAGCCGCTTCCGCCGATTTTATGTCGCTAATGTTACGGCAAATCAGCAAAGATCGAGCGACGAGCCTCACAATATCTTGAGCGCAAGCGCTAAGATCGCTCAGCACTTTGCGTTGTTCCGGCGTCAGCCGTTTCGGCTCGCGGCTCATGATGCAAAAGGTTCCGATAGCCAAGCCGTCTTCGGTCAATAACGGCGCTCCAGCATAGAAGCGGATAGTGCTCGGGCCGGCGACGAGAGGGTGTGCATTAAAGCGATTGTCGATCCGGGCGTCCGGGACTTCGAAGATTTCGTTTTTGAGGAGGGTATGCGCGCAAAACGAGAGTTCGCGTGGCGTTTCGGTGATGTCGAGGCCCAAACAGGACTTGAACCATAGCCGATGTTCGTCGACCAGCGCGATCAGCGCAATAGGCGCGCCGAGGCTCTGCCGGGCCAGGCGGGTTAGTCGGTCGAATCGCTCTTCCGGTTCGGTATCGAGAATGCCGAGCGTGTGTAATGCTTTTATCCGCTCGACCTCGGTGTGGCTTTGTGTCTTTATCAATGCGCTGAAGATTCCGCGAAACGCCCGCGGATTTCGAGGATGGCCGGAAACTGTTGTTCGAAAATATCGACCAGATCCGGGTCGAAATGTTTACCGCGATTTTCCTTGATTAAATCCCAGGCCGCCTCGACGGTCCAGGCTTTTTTGTAGGGGCGTACCGAAGTCAAGGCGTCGAATACGTCGGCCAATGCCGCGATGCGTCCAGCTATCGGAATGTTAATGCCGGACAGTCCGTTGGGGTAACCGCTGCCGTCCCATTTTTCGTGATGCGTCAATGCGATTTCGCGT
Source organism: Methylotuvimicrobium buryatense (assembly GCF_005931095.1). GTDB lineage: Bacteria > Pseudomonadota > Gammaproteobacteria > Methylococcales > Methylomonadaceae > Methylotuvimicrobium > Methylotuvimicrobium buryatense. The sequence continues at coordinate 1,701,103 of NZ_CP035467.1, forward strand.
GCCATGCGTAGCAAATCCGAATCGTCGCCTTCCAATAATTTCGCGCCGATGACGGCATGCGTTTTCATGACTTCCCATTCCTGCGGTTCGAATTTGCCCGGTTTTAGCAGTATCGAATCGGGAATACCGATTTTGCCGATATCGTGCATCGGGCTGGCGTTCAAAATCAAGTCGCATTGATCGTCGCTCCAGCCGAGTGCTCGGGCGAGCAGGGCGCAGATGTGGCTCATGCGTAAAATGTGATTGCCGGTTTCCTCGTCGCGGTATTCGGAAGCCATGCCCAAGCGTTGCACTATCTGTAGACGAGTGCGGTACAGTTCTTCGGTGCGCGCTCTCACCATGTTTTCCAGCACCGTTTTTTGATCGTGCAAAAGTCGGTGCGCCAATTGCGCCTGCAACAGATTATGCACGCGCATCAATAATTCGTTACGATCGAAAGGCTTGGTGATGAAATCGCGCGCGCCGGCCGTCAATGCGCGAAGCAAAAAATCCTTGCCGTGTTGAGCGGTCAAAATCACGATCGGCGGTAACAAAGGATCGTTTAATGCCATGAGTTGTTCCATCACCTGGAAGCCGTCCAGATAAGGCATATTGATGTCGAGTAGAATCAAATCGGTTCGCGCTTCGCGGAAGCGATCGACGACTTGGCGCGGGTCGTCGATCAAAATCCGGTTTCGGTAACCTTGTTGTCCGAGCATTCTGTCCAATAGCTTGAGATTAGCCGGTTCGTCGTCGACGATCAGAATGCGTTCATTGCTTAGAGAATCAGAGGGCATGAGGTTTTCCGTCGGCGTTGTGTTTAAAACGGTCTATGCATTTGAGAAATTCTAGCACATCCAAGGGTTTCGTCAGATAATCGGCAAAGCCTGCGGCCATGCCGCGTTCGATATCGCTGCGCATGGCATTGGCGGTGACCGCGATCACCGGAATGTCTCGGGTGGCGGGGTTATTCTTTAAGTGGCGCAACATTTCGAATCCGTCTATATCCGGCAGATTGATATCGAGCAGGATCAAATTCGGATGTTCGTGTGCGACGATTGCCAGTCCGTCCATGGCATTGACGGCAGTAAACAATTCCATGTTTTGGCGAGCGGCGAGAATTTTTTGTACCAGTCTCAAATTGGCCGGATTGTCTTCGACATAGAGCAATTTGCACTGGCTAGGGATGTTATTCGAGGCGTTTATTGCCGGCAGTTTAGCTGGAACGGTCGGGGCTTCGGTATCGAGCAAAACGGCCGACGGCAATTCGAACCAGAAAACACTGCCTTCGCCGGGGGTGCTGTCTACCCCGATCTCGCCATGCATGGATTCGACCAGTTTTTTCGCCAGCGCCAGACCGATTCCGGTACCTTCGATTCCCTGATAGGCCGATTCGAGTCGCTCGAAAGGCTTGAACAGGCGGGGCAGCAATTTCTCGGATATGCCGTAGCCGGTGTCTTTGACACCGATTCGGAGTCTATCGGGGCCGGCGGAGATGCAATCGATGGCTATCCGCCCGCCGTCGCGGTTGTATTTAACCGCATTAGACAGTAGATTCAGTAACACTTGCTTGAGTCGAGTCGAATCGGCCACAACCGAACAATTGTCGATTGATTCAAAACAGATTGCGATGCCGCGTTGTTCGGCCAGCGGTTTGATCTGTTTGACGCAGGATTGGAGAAGCGGGCCGATCGCGATGATATCGAGGTTGAGCTCGATACGACCGCTTTCGATGCGGCTCAGGTCTAGGACTTCATTGATCAGCGTCAAAAGATGGCTGCCGGCCTGGAGTATTTCTTGAAGGTTGTCGGCCTGCATGACGGTCAACGGTTGTTCGGCGTCGGCTTCCAATAATTGTCCGAAACCGAGAATGGCGTTGAGCGGCGTGCGCAATTCATGACTCATGCGCGAGAGAAATTCCGATTTGGCGGCATTGGCGCGCTCGGCTTCTTCGCGGGCGGCGATTAGCATGGCCTCGGAACGTTTACGTTCGGAAATGTCTCTGACAAAGGCGAAAAACAGGCGCTCGCCGCCTAGCTCGTTCAATGTGACATTAACTTCCACATCCAGCAAAGTCCCGTCTATGCGGCGGTGGCGGGTGTCGAATCGGTCCTTGCCTTGCTCTATCACTTTAGCGATATGAGCCTCGAGTTGTTTCGGCGTTTCCAATGCTTCGATGTCGGCTATGTGCAAACCGAGCAGTTCGTCTCGGGTGTAATCGAGCATGGCGCAATAAGCGTCGTTGCAATCGCGGATTCTGCCTTGCAGATCGGCGGTGAAAAAGCCGTCGATCGCGGCGTCGACGATCATTGCATTGCGGCGGCTTTGTCTTTCCAGTTCCGCGGTGCGTTCGAGCACGCGTTGTTCGAGCTCCAGGTTGAGCCGTTTCAGTTCTATTTCGGTGCGTTTCCGTTCGGTGAGATCGGTGATTACATTGGCGAAAGCGATGGGGTTACCATCGCTATCTTTGATTAAGAAAACGCTATGGATAGTCGATATCACGCGTCCGTCGACGGCGGTAATGTCGAATTCGCCTGTCCAGAACTCGTTTTGCAATACTTCCGGTAAAATCCGGGACTTCAATTCCATTATTTGATTTTCTTGATAGAAATCGAAAAATGTATAATCGCCGACCTCGGCGTTTTCCGGAACTGCCAACAGGCGCCTCAGGGCAGGATTGAAATAATTGACTTTACCGGTAAGATTCGCCCAGCCGATGCCTTGGACCGAGGCGTCCGCCAACATCTGCAACATCTCTGCGCGTTGTTGTATCGCCCGGCGTTCGGTTACGTCTTGGCCGGTACAGAGTAGCCCCGAAGTCGTTCCATTGGCATCGCGCATAATCTCGGAATGCCATTCGATGTCCCGTTCTTCGCCGTTTCGAATAACGATGGGGTTGATGTTGCCTTGTGCCGGTTCTTCGTGAACGGCACTGCGGAATATTTGACGAATTCGATCTCTGTCGCGTTTCGGTAAGAATGATGCGAACCATTCTTTACTAATGATTTCGTGCAACCGATAACCGGTTAACTCTTCGAAATATCGGTTGACATGCAGAATGAATCCTTGCGGGTCGAGGAGTAGTACGATGACCGGTGCGGTGTTGATCAAGCTGTTAGTGAAATCGCGTTCCTGCAATAGTTCTTTTTCCACCTGTTTGCGGCCGCTGATGTCGAGAAACGAGACCATCATGCATAAAGGCGCGCCATCTTGGTCGTTTACCATGCAGGCCGATAATTGTACTTCAACCGTCGAACCGTCGAAGCGCTTGGCGATTAAGTCGCCTTGCCATCGGCCCTTTACGGACAGATTATCGATGACCGCTTCCGCCTCGTCGGGGTATTTCCAGAATTCGAGTGCCGAGCGGCCGATGGCCGATCCAGTATCCGGTAAATGCCATAGCTCGGCGAAAGCCGGATTGACATAGGAAAGCTTGGCGTCCGGTCCGGCGATCGCGATCGGGGTGATGGAAGCGTCGACTGCTGCATTCTTGATATGTAAGCCGGCCTCGGCTTGCCGTCGAGCGGTATTGTCGGTGATTCGACCTTCAATAAAAAGTAGCTTACCGTTTCTGGCGAAGACACCTCTTCCGTATTCGCAGACCCAACGAATCTCTCCGTTTCGAGTCAAAATTCGATAATCGATTTCAAATTCGCGGCGCTTGCTAATAGCGGCCTGAACTTCGTTCCAAACGCGTTCGGTGTCGTCCGCGTGAATCAGTTCGTTATAATTCAGGCTTCTCGGCGCTAGAAAGTCCTTTGTAGAATAACCGGTAAGCTGTTCGACGCCGCCGGTCATGAAATCCAGAGTCCAAGCCCGGTCGTTGCGGCAGCGGTAGACGAAGCCGTTGAGCGTATCGAGCACCCGCGATAGCGTATCGTTGGCCAATCGACCGGTCGTGTGTATCAACCACGCAAACGAAAGTGCGATCAAGATCGCGCATAGCGCTTTCGGCAATTGCACCGGCAGTCCTGTGATTTCGGCAAAGTGTTGCGCGGTCGGTAGCCATGGCAACAAAGACAAACCGGTTGATACGAATAAAGTCAAGAAACCGTAGACGGCGAATGCCGCGGCTACGGCAAATAACCAACGAATATTTATTTCGCCTTTGCCGCCATAGGCGGGATCTTGGCGGCTTGCCAATAGCACGTAACTTGCCAAATACGCTCCCGGAGCACCGGCAAAATAGCGAAGACTAAACTCTATTCCCGCGAAAGGGTCGTTTGAATTGACGGCGATAGCTATGCTGAGGGCCGTTAACATGCCGTAGAGCGGTAATGCCGGTAGACGTATTGCAGCGGATATCGAATTCAAACTGCGCCGTCCGAATTCCAAGAGCGCGCAGAATGAGACGGTTAAGAGTAGAGCGCTTGCGATTGTTAGCCAGCTCGCATCGTTGTGTAAGCGCTCTCCTTCGATTAGCTCCAGAAAGCCGTGCAAAAAACCGAACCCCGCCAACCAATTTAAATGCCGGAAAACAAACAAGGCGTTGTTTGGTTTCGGTAATACGGAAACTACCGCGCCCAAGCAAAAAAAAGCTAAAGCGTAGATTTGAAAGATCATGCCGAGATAGGTTTCGCACCACGCGTTCATGATGAATCCGGATCTTTTTGAATGCGGTTAAGCAAATCTTCCAAAACGGCGTTGAATTGCGTGATGTCCAACGGCTTGGTTAAATAGTCCGCGAAGCCGGCCGCTTTGCCCTGTTCGATATCGCGCGGCATCGCATTGGCGGTGATTGCGATGACCGGTGCGGACTTAACGATAGGATCGTTTTGAAAAATGGATAATACCTGAAAACCGTTCAAATTCGGCATGTTGATGTCGAGTAGAATGAGGTCGGGGCGGTGCGCTCGGGCTAAATCGATGCCCAGTTCCGGTGTGTGGGCCGTGATGAGACGAATGTGCCGTTGTCTTTCGAGTATTTGAGAGACGAGCCGGATATTTGACGGATTGTCTTCGATATAGAGCACGAGCTGTTGCCTCGAGCGACTCTGCAATGCCGGTTTTTCGATGGCTGCAGATGTTTTAGGCGGTTCCGATAAGGTCGGGTTCGATGCCGCCGGAAGCGTAATCATGAAACGGCTGCCCACGCCGACTTCGCTTTCGACTTCGATCGCGCCGCCCATCATTTCAACGATGCGGCGAGAGATGGTCAGTCCGATGCCGGTGCCTTCGATAGCGCTGTTTTCAGCGTCGAGACGGTTGAACGGTTGAAAGAGTTCATGTAAACGTTCCTTCGGGATACCGCGTCCGGTATCGGTTATTTGTATTGACAAGTATTCGCTGTCTTTAGGCATGGCCTCTACGGCCACTAAGCCGCCTTCGCGATTATATTTGATCGCATTAGAGATCAAATTGAGTAGCGTTTGTTTGAGCCGTGTTTGGTCGGCTTGGACAGTAAAGTCTTCTTGCGCATTGTTGCGGAGGCTTATTCGGCGTTTATCCGCTTGTGTGGATACCAGGCTCAGGCATTCCTCGATAATCGGTGCGACCCTTACGGGCTCTATGGATAACGAAATCCGACCGGATTCGATCTTGGCTAAATCCAATATTTCGTTGATTAAATCGAGTAGATGCCGGCCGGCCTTGAGAATTTCCCCTACATCCTCTTTTTGTGTATCGCTCAAGGTTTCGTCGTATTGCAGCAGTTGACCGAAACCGAGAATCGCGTTCATCGGCGTGCGCAACTCGTGGCTCATGTTTGAGAGAAAGTCCGATTTAGTCTGGTTGGCGCGTTCTGCGATGACTCGGGCGGTAATTAATGCCTGTTCGGCTCGTTTGCGCTCGGTAATGTCTCGCGCGAGGCCGACGAAGAGGAGGTCATCGGATAGTTTGATTTGGCTGAAGGCAATTTCGAGTGGAAAAATGTTCCCATCCGCTTTGAGTCCGGCTACTTCAAGTTGCTGATTGATGATTTTTCCGGTTCCGGTCGCGCAATAACGCTGGAGATAGTTGTCGATTTCGGATCGATGAGGCTCCGGCATCAGTTCATTGACTTTGCGGCCGACGATATCCGATTCTCGATAACCGAAGATAGCGCATGCCGCAGGATTGAATGAGTGGATAATACCGTCGGCGCCGATTGTGATGACGCCGTCGACGACCGAATCGACAATATGCTGAAAGATGCGCAGATATTTTTCGCGCTCGGCTAGCGCCAGTTCCGCGCGTTTGCGGTCGTCGATATCTTGTACCACGCCAAGCATTTGCGTGGGTTTGCCCTCGTCGCGCACCACGGCTCCTCGCTCGAGCAGCCAGCGCTCGGTGCCGTCCGGCCAAATGACGCGGTGTTCGATGTTGTAAGGCTCATCGTATTCAAGGCAGGCGCTTACAGCCTTGACAACAGCTTGCCGGTCTTCGGGGTGTATCGCGTTAAGGAAGTTTTCATAGGACGTTTCTAAATTCCCGTCCGGGTAGCCGAACAGCGGCGCGATGCGTTCGGACCAAAAAAGATCGCCGGATTGGATATTCCATTCCCAGGTGCCGATGTTCGCGAAAATTTGTCCGCGGCGCAGTCTTTCTTTGTGATATTCCACCGAGCGTTCGGCGCGTTTGATTTCGGTGATGTCGTGAAAGCTCCATACCCGGCCGCCGATTTTTCCTTCCGAAACGAGCGGTTTTGAATGGCGTTCGACTATTCTGCCGTCCGCAAATTCAAGCAGGTCTTGCGAATCTTGGCCGGAGCGATAAATGTTTTGTACAACCTTGCGAAACTCGAGCGGGTCGGCCAGTTGATGCTCAGCAGTATCCAGTAGGTGTTGGTCCGGTTGGCCGGGTAAGGCGAGTTCTTCCGGTATGCGCCACAGTTCGATAAATTGCCGGTTGGCGAAAAGAATCGAGCCGCTATCGTCGACGGCTAAAATGCCGTCCAGAGTGGATTCGAGCGTCGCGCGTAGATTTTGTTCGCCTTTTTTCAGCGCTTCGTTGCTGCGCACGCGTTCGCTAACATCCTTGATAATACCGATGAAATGCGTCAAATTGCCTTGTTCGTCATGGACCGGCGCAATCCGCAACTCGTTCCAAAACATCGATCCGTCTTTGCGGTAATTGCGTAACACGGTTTCGACTTTTTCGCCCTTTGATAAAGCCGATCGCACATGATCCAGTCCGGGTTGATGGCGGTCATTGCTGTTGAGAAATCGACAGTTTTTGCCCAATATTTCCTCGCGCGAGTAGCCTGTAATACCCTCGAACGCCTTATTAGTGAAAATGAGAGGCATATCGTGTTGGTTGGCATCGGCGATTACGATACCGCTGGTGCTGGCTTCGACCGCACGCTCCAGTAATCTTAATTGTTGTACAGACTTTTTGACATGGCTGATGTCGGTGCGGATCGAGACGTATTGATAAGGTTTTCCGTTACTGCCGAGAAAGGGAGTAATCGTGGACTCGACCCAATATAGACTGCCGTCCTTGCGCCGATTGCAAATTTCGCCTTGCCAGACCCTGCCGCCGGCGATGGTTTCCCATAAGTCGTGGTAAAATTCGGGCGAGTGTTCGCCCGATTTGACAATGCGATGGTTTTGTCCGATCAACTCTTCGCGCCGGTAGCCGCTGATTTCGCAAAATTTGTCGTTGATGTAGGTGATATTGCCGGAGCGGTCGGCGATGCTGATGATTGCGTGATGATTGATCGCCAGATGTTCTCGCTCGCGTTCGTAGAGCGTGGTTTCGAGCCGTAGACGTAATGCGCTGTTTTGTCGAGCCCTGCGCGCTCTTGCCGAAACGGCGGCGATCAAATGCCGGGGCTGTACGGGTTTCACTAAAAAATCGTCGCCGCCTAGACTGAGCGCTAACAGTTGTTGGGTCATATCGGTTTCGCCGGATAGAAATAGAATCGGCAAATGCAGATACTCGTCGCGCTCGCGTATGATAGCGGCCAATTCCGGACCGCTGGCTTCGGGCATATAAACATCGAGCACCGCGACATCGGGCGAAAAATTGTCCAGTATATTCAATATGTCGAGGGGTTGGGTCGAGGTTTTGACTTCCATTCCGGCCGCTTGCAATTCAGCCGCGTGCGCATTGACTATGAGCGGATCGTCATCGATCAATAACACCCGATAAGGCTTGGTCGGGTGGCGTCCGGTCAGTGCATCCAAAATATCGACGATGCGTTCGGAATTGACCGGTTTTACAAGATAGCGGGAGGCGCCGGCGCGAAACGCGGCGAGTCGTCCAGCGATATCGTCTCGTACCGAGACGATGATGACCGGAGTTTCGGAGTCTTTGCCAAGATTTTTTATATGGCTAACGGCTTCCGCGCCTGCAAGATTCCCATCGGGGAATATCATGTCCATGATCACGGCGGCCGGCGGTTCCGCGTTCGGCTCTGTGAATAGGGTTTGAAATTGCGTAGGTTCGGAGAATACGCGTGTGCGAAACCCGTTTTTCTGTAAAACGCTTTGCAAATGTAGCGCTTGATCGACATCGTCTTCAATTATGTCGATCAAAGGCGAATGGTTGGCGCGTTTCGGTGTCGGCGGCGGAGGAAGGCTGGGGGCGTCGGTTGGCAACTCTAGGCTGGCGAGACGGCTTAAACTATCGAACGCTAGGCCGACGGCTTGCCATTCCATATCGGTAGGGGTTTTGCCGGATCGAAGTAAATCCGACAAGCGTATTTCCATGTCGCGCGCGGCATCCGAGAGCGCCTGCATGCCGAATGTACCGGCCGAGCCGGTTAATCCATGAACCAGACGATGCAAGGTTGCCGCTTCTTCGGGGCGCCATGCTGAAGCATCTATCTTCTGAAATTGCGAACGAATAGCGCCGATTCGCTCCGGCAGTCGGTCGATGAATTCAGTTTGCAATTCTTTCAGGGCGTCGGAAAATTGGGATTGCATGGCTTGGTTTTAGAGATACTTTTGAAAAGGCTATAAAGCATCAGGGTGCGCATCGCGCACTTGGGTCGGAATCTGTTGTCGGGTTAGGTGCCATGGAAAGGTGCGCGATGCGCACCCTACTGGGTTTTTGGCTTAAACGGCTATGCCGACTTCCAGGCCTTCGAACCAATCCAAAAAGCGTTTAACGTTATCGCCTTTAAAAATGCGCCCGTGTTGCGGCGCCATCATGTCGATGTCGAGTTTGCGAACGCGCTCGATCCAGTCTCTCTTAGCCTGATTCGATGGCATCCAGCGTTGATGAAAGAAGCGCATGTGATCGATGTGGCTATCGAAATTATCGACATAAATCGGCGCGCCGGAGGCTTCGAGTGCCGCACCGACATCGCCGGACATCAGGATTTTCGCTTCCGCATCGTAAATATGAAAATTGGCCGATGAATGCAGGTAGTGTGCCGGGATTATTTTCAGCTCGGTAGAATCCAGCTTGATCTTGCCGCCGTTATCGGGAATGCCGACATAATCGATTGATTCGCAACCGAAGTGGCGGATGAAACCTTCCCAAAGCGATGAGGCATGTAGTTTGGCTTTCGGCAGGGCTTGGTCCCACAAACCCAGCGAGGAAATGATGTCGGGGTCTTGATGCGATGCGAATAGATCGGTGATTTCCTCGACCGGCGCATGATGCAAGACGGCTGCCAGCATCGGTGCGAACAGTTCGATACCGCCGGGGTCCATTAATAAACAACGATTCGCTGTTCGCACAATATATTGATTGGTATCGATAATGTTGGCAGGTTTATTGGTATCCCGGCCGAACATGATCCAACGGTGCGCTCCCTCGTATATTGGGGTCATCTTCATGGTTTTTTCGCCTTATTTTTTACGGTTATTCGTTAATATTAATGACATTCAAAGCACTGCGGCAACGTTGTACGTTATTGTGAATGATTTGCGCGGCGCGATCGACGCTTTCGGCAACCGCCTGTAAGCTAAGAAGGTATTCCCCCGCTTGCGACGCTTCTATTCGGGAATTGGCGGCAATGACGCGCGCGGCTCGGGCCGGATGCATGACTTCTTGTAATTGATCGAGCAATTGTCCGACATGCCGCCTGAATTGTTTTCGGCACTCCAGCATTCTTTGTTCGACAGCTTCGGTCGAAGTTTGCAGTGAGGATTGATACTGCGCGCCTTCCGCCATTTTTGTCGCGGCTTGGAATTTGTCGAATGCGGTCGAAGTCCGATATTCATTGACGGTCAAACGGTAAAGCAATAAGGCGTGTTCGTTGATGGCATTGACCAATGTTATCGTTTCCTTGGCCAATTCGTTGATGAAATCGGTGATTGGCTGAAATCCTCTGGCTTTTTCTCCGGCTCGGAAGGCGATGGCCTTGGCGTTTGCGGCGGCCAGCGAGATTTCTTTGGCAACTTCCATCACAGCGCTCAACTCCGCGGCAATGGATGCAACGGCAACGAATTGGGATTTGGTTTGGTGCGTTTTGTCGGTCATGGCGCTTGAACTGAGTGATGGTGTTGGAAATAAAAAAAATCGGTTTTGTTTTTCAACGGTCGCGCATTCTATGTTTTACCGGCAATATATTGAATAATCAAGAACACAAGTTATCCTGGTCTTTTTGTTTGTGATACCAATCATATACTGCTTTGACTCGATTGCCGCAAGGGTTATATTCGATGGTGCTGCACAATTGCGTGACTAATTGAATACCCCGGCCGAAAAAACTTTGGTTGTTATCGAGATCGGAAAAAATGTCGTCAATATTGAATCCTTCACCGCTATCTTGGACGTCAACGATGAATTGGCCGCCGTCCGACTTAGGAAGATAGTCGATCGCTATTTCTATCTTGCCGGACATGGCGCTGTTCAATCGTTCCTGGCGAAGCTCATAGAAATGTAAAAAGTCTTCGGGCGTTTGTTTTTGCAGGGAATCCATTCGGAGCAGCCCATGGTCCAGTGCATTGGTAAATAATTCGCTGACAATTGTGAAGATCATTTCTCGCGGACCGTGTAATCCATGCAGCTCTGTCAATTCGTCAATAATAGCCGGAATCGGATTCATCAGGCGTAATCCTTCAATATTAAACTGCATTGCGATAGCCCATTGGCAAGCGCGTAGTTCGGTAGGCGATTTCGTTGCTTGCTTGAGCCGATGGCGGAGCAGTCGGGCTATTTGATTTTCAATAAATTCGGGATCGAACAACAGGATGTCAGTTGCTTGGTTAGGATTTTTTAGACAACGACTCAGCATCGCTTTCGAGCCGGCCGGTTCGACGATGAAAATTGCTTGTGAGATGTTCGGTGCTAATGTCGAAATACTCGGCTCGTCGTCGATATTACCAGAGCGATAGTCTAGCAATGGTGCGGTGACGATGAGATCGAGGTCTTGTGCAGCAATGAGACTAAGGGCTTCTTTATGCTCGCATGCGATAGAGACAAGGTATCCTTGATTAACTAAATTTTTTTTTAGGGTTTCGGTAAAAGTTTGGTTCGGAGATGCAATTAGAATTCTCGCGGATACGGAAACCGGTACAGGATTATTGCGCGGCATTTAAGAATCGTCCAATTTATTGAGGCGTTGCAACGGCTACAAACCTAGACAAAGCATTTCACCATGAAGATCATGAAGAATAAGCAGTTAATCCGAAAACTTGTTATGTGTTTGTATAGAACTGTCGTTCGCACAAAAAGGTTAGCGGGAATATTTAGGTATATCTTTCGCACTTCAAATTTCGGCAGTTCCCGAGGAGGCGCCGGGGTGTCCGACAAAGGCTTTGCCAGCATGGAGCTGGCATAGAGCCTACATGGACGTATTCACGGCGTCCTTTGGCGGACACCCCTGTGCCGAATTTTGATCTACGATGGGTATAATCGCTTTGAAATACTTAATGAACTTCATTTTCAAATCAAGCGCTTTCACGGAACCAATGTAAACAATTTTTGAAAATTGGCAATTTCCAAAATTTTTTTGACTTCCGGTTTGGCATTCAGTAAGCGAATAGCTGATGGGGCGTTATTCATCTTATCTCTCAATATCAATAGCATGCCTAATGCGGAGCTATCCATGTATTCGGTATTCTTTAAATCCACATTGATGGTTTTGACGGTATCTCGATCCCATTCGGTTGCTTTTCTAAAGTCTTGATGAACGCTGAAATCGAAGCGTCCTGAAATGCGGACGGTCAATTCTTTTTTTTCCGGATGATGAATGATTTCTAATGCCATTTGCTTGCTTCCTATATGAGCATCGTTAAAACTTGAATGAGTGCTTTCGGTTAAAATAATTCGATATCGCCTTCATTCATTGAACCTTGCATAACGGCCTTATGGGTTTTTGTGCGCCATTGTTGCTTCATATCGTTGAGGCGCTTGATGCCGTGAGTCAGCTCATTGGCGACGTTTTCTTGATCGCTCGACGTCAATATTTCAAAACCGATGCGCATTTCATCGATCAAGGCTTGAAAATGCTGTGTATTGGCTTGCATGTATTCGATCAGTTGCCTTGTCATGTCTTCAAATTGAAGGGCTCTGACCGCATGGTTGACATTGTTTTCTATTTGTTGGGTTAGCTCTGAAACATCTTTGACTTTTCGATCGATCAAGGTATTGAGTTTGGCAATTTCAGTCATCATTTCATCGATATGAGCTTTCGAATGGATCGTTGTTGTCATGTCTTTCGATGCCATCGTCTCGATCATGCGCTTGGCTTGACCGATATTGGTTTTCGAATCGCTAACGACGGTTTTGATTTCCTCGCTGAATTTATCCGAGTTTTTAGATAGTTTACGCACTTCGTCGGCGACTACCGCGAAACCGCGTCCGGCTTCTCCGGCTCTTGCCGCCTCGATCGCGGCGTTCAGCGCTAATAGATTGGTTTGGTCGGCGATACCCTGAACATCGGCCAATAATTTGCTGATGATTTCCATGTGCGATTCGACATCGTTGACGACATTGACCATTTCGATGCTTTGTTTACTGACCGCGAGAATATGGTTGATAAAATCGGTTAGTACGATATCGGTTTCCTTGGCGAATTGCTTAAAGCTCAAGGTGCCCGATTCTTGTTTATCGTTTGATTCGCCCAGGTTATTGATCAGCGATAGCATAGTTTCATTTTGCCGAGAGGCAAGTGTGTGCATGCCATTGAAGCTGTCGGACATAGTCACGACCGCGTCCGATACGACCGATTTGACTTGTTGCAATTCTTCGTTAAAGGTATTGAGTTCTTGCGCGGCGCAGGCTTGTAGATCGTTGATATAACGTTCGAGTAATCGATCGGTCTCGATTTTGTCTAACTTGGGCGAATTCGATTCCGTGGGCTTCGCCGAGGATTTGCCCCCATATATCGTTAATAACCAACCGATTGATAGGATGGGCAGGAATATCCAATACAGAGTCGTTACGGCAAATAAAGCCGGCGAAATTCCCGCGACGATGGCCAATACGATAGGTAGGGCGGGTTTTTTCAGCAAATTATCCATTGATTATCTCCTATTGGATTAAAGCCACAATTTGTTCCGCGACTTGATCGATCGGCAGAACGATATCGGCGGCTCCGATTTTATAAGCTTCGCCGGGCATACCCCAAACGACGCTGCTGGCTTCGTCTTGTACGATGTTGAAAGCGCCTGCCTCGTGCATGGCCTTCATGCCGGCCGCGCCATCGACACCCATGCCGGTTAGCATGACGCCGATGGCCTGATCGCCGACTTGTTCCGCAACCGAATGAAACATCACGTCCACCGAAGGTTTGTGTCGGTTGACTGGCTTGGAGTCATCGAGTTGGCAGAAATAAGCCTTGTGCTCCCGAGTAATCTTTAAATGCCTATCGCCCGGTGCAATATAAATATGCCCGGGCTCAATTTTCAACCCCGTTTGTGCCAACATCACCGTCATTGCCGATACCTCGTCGACATGTCTGGCAAACGAGGCGCTAAACGCTGCAGGCAAATGCTGCGAAATGACAATGGGCGGGGTGTTTGCAGGAAGAATACCGGCTATCCGTTTGATTGCTTCGGTGCCGCCGGTGGATGCGCCGAGTGCAATGAGCGGTTTTTGTGGAGTGCCTTTACGGTTTCGGTTGATAACTCCGGGTTTAACCGGTATGGAAACGGGAGTATTATCCTGGATTCGCGCGCCGGCTGCCATGGTGACTTTGCCGATCATTTCTTCGGTGTATTCTTTCAGCGTGTGCGCCAGATCCAGTTTGGGTTTTGCGACGAAATCGACTGCGCCGAGTTTCAATGCTTCAAGCGTGACGTCGGCACCCTGTTCGGTCAATGTGGAAATCATTACGACCGGCATGGGCCGAAGACGCATCAAGTTGCGCAAAAAGGTTAAGCCATCCATGCGCGGCATTTCAATATCCAGCGTCAAGACATCGGGGTCGAGTTGCTTGATTTTTTCACGGGCTATGTAAGGGTCCGCGGCGGTTCCAACCACTTCGATATTGGGCGAGCTGTTGAATATTTCGGTCAACAGCGCTCTGATCAAAGCCGAGTCGTCGATTATCAATAATCGTATTTTTTTCATGCCTTGTTTCCTAAAACAACTCGATTTCGCCTTCGACTGCGGCATTTTTAATTTGGCTTCGGTAATTGTTTTCGCGTAACGCGATCGTATCGTTGTGTAGATTTTTGATTTTTTTCATGCGGACTTTCCCTGTTTTCGGATAAAAGTTGACTTTGCGCGGATAAATATCGCCTAGATCCTGAGCCAATAAGTTCAATGCTTCGGTATCGATATAATCGAGCACGAAACCGATGTTGCGCAATCCGACATCGCTCAAGCTCGGGATGATTTTTCCACCGCCGAAAACTTTGACTTCGAGGTTTTTACGTTTGCCGCCGGAGGCTAGTATCGTGTTGATCAGATGCTCCATCGCGTAGTTGCCATAACGTGTTGCGCTACCGAGCAGCGAATAACCTGCGTTTTTCGCTTGTTCGGTCGAGGTTTCCGGCAGCATGAAATGATTCATTCCGCCGATACCGAGGACGCTATCCCGAATACAAGCAGCGATGCAGGAACCGAGTACGGTTGTAATCATTTCGTTCTCGTTGGTTACATAATATTCGCCGGGAAGCAGTTTTGCCGCGATGATGTCGTTTTCACGGTCCCAATAACGATTGATTGATGCGAAACCGGGCAGGGCAGGCGGTTTGATCTCGTTAGACATCGTCATCCGACCTTGCGATAAATTGTGTTACCGATTAATTCGAATTGATCGGCAACTTGTTGCAACGATTCCGAATGACCGATGAACAGACAGGAGTCGATAGTTAATAAGTTCGAATATTTCGCGGCCAATGTTTTTTTGGTTTCCCGGTCGAAATAAATAAAAACGTTACGGCAAAAAATAAAGTCGAAAGGGATTTTAATCGGCCAATCCTGCATCAGATTTAGTTGCTTGAATGTAATCATTTGCCG
Organism: Methylotuvimicrobium buryatense; assembly: GCF_005931095.1. Lineage (GTDB taxonomy): Bacteria > Pseudomonadota > Gammaproteobacteria > Methylococcales > Methylomonadaceae > Methylotuvimicrobium > Methylotuvimicrobium buryatense. Next base: position 1,716,367 of record NZ_CP035467.1, read on the forward strand.
CAGTTCCGGTTTGACTTTGACTTTGTTGATTTGCGAGCCGGTGCCTTTTTTGAACCAACGTTTCAGATGTTCCTCGGGTATACCGTTGATCCGGTTCAATTCATATACGCCGTTGGCCGCGATATCCAATACTTGGGTGTCGATGTCTGTTGCCAGAATCTTGGCGGTCCAGCCGGCAGGCAAATTTTCCAGCAGCGTCATTGCTATCGAATACGCTTCCTCGCCGGTCGAACAACCTGCCGACCAGGCTCTAATTTGCCGAGAAGTTTGATTTTTTTTGATCAATTCCGGGATGACGGTTTTTTTTAAATAGTCGAAATGATGGTTTTCTCTGAAAAATGCGGTCAGATTGGTCGTGATTGAGTTGATGAAGTTCGTGAATTCCTGCGTGGAACCGTCCTCCAGAAGTTGGCAATACTCCTTGAAACTGTTTAGTCTCAGCGCTCTGATGCGCTTGGTAAGGCGTGAATAAAACATGTCGAACTTGTCGTCCGGAACTAAAATGCCGGAATGCTTGTTCGACAAAGCTCTTAAGCGATCGAAGTCCGCACGAGTGTATTCGAACTCTCGAAATTGTTGTAGTGAGGACGGCTCTTGTCGCGGCGGCACGCTCATTTTTAGAATAAACCGGATGCGGGGTGGTCGATTTCGAGCAGTTCGGCCAAGCCGAGTAAGCGAGCGCTATCGATGAATTTATCCGATGGAAAGTCGAAAACGACGTGTTTTCCCGATTTGACAGCCTCCTGTTTTAACACGGTGAGTAATTGTAAGGTTGCAGTATCGACGGCCGTTACCGCCGATGCATCGACTTCCAGTGTGTCACGGGATTCGAAGGCCTTGAGTAGAGACTCGTGTAATTCGTTGATGTGACGGATATTTAACACGGCGTCCAGCATTATCGGACCTTCGGCCATTGTTAAATCCCCCGCATCGGTCGTGGTTGTGTCATGGTTCATGGCTGGATTTTCCATGTGGGGGGCGTTTTTAAACATGTCGCTCATAACAAATGACCGATTTGATCGAGTTCGTCCGGATTCAGGAGTTTATCGGCGTCGAGCAGCATGATCATGCCTTGCTTGGCGACATACATCCCGCGCATGTAACGAGTATCGATGTTAGTGCCTAGGTCGGGCGCTTTTTTGATGTCGTCATGACGAATATCCAATACGTCGGACACAGCATCGGCGACGACCCCCATGACCATTTGTCCTGAGGCCGTTGCGACATTGATAACGATGACGACGGTCGTCGGCGAATAGTCTACGGTGGCGATATCGAAGCGTTCGCGCAAGTCGAGAATCGGGACGATGGCGCCGCGAAGATTCAGCGCGCCTTTGATATAACCAGGCGTTTTAGGGATTTTGCGTATCGGCTCCCAGCCCCTGATTTCTTGGACTTTTAGTATTTCAACGCCATACATTTCGCCGGCCAGTTCAAAAGTCAAAAACTGTTCGGAGGCGGGGGTGTTTTTCGCGATGGTTTGGTTGTTCGTCATAACTTGTTGATCCTTTGTGAAAACCTTCCTGTTTTATGCATCACGCGCCGAGTGTGTCGGAATGATTAGGTAAAGCGCTATTCAATACGCGTCGCGAAACTCGAATCGATCCGTCATAGGGTCTGTTTAAGGTTTAAAATTCTTCCCATTCATCGTCGTCTTGTATCGGTGTATTGAATGTGGGCGCCGTTGGTTTTGCTTGTGTTGAATGTTGTTTCGACGGCGCTGATGCCGTTGTTTTTCCAACTGCCGGTTTCGGTTTATCCGTTATTGTTTCGAAAGTCTGTTTAGATCTGTCCATGTTTTGCCCCAGCTTGAAAAAACTCAATAAATTCGCCATCTGAGTGGCTTGATCGGTCATCGACATGCTGGCGGCAGATGCCTGTTCGGCTAGTGCGGCATTTTGTTGTGTGATCTCGTCCATTTCGGAAACCGCTTGATTGACTTGCAGGATGCCTTGAGATTGCTCCATGCTGGCGGCGGCGATTTCCGAAACGATATCGCCGACTTTTTTGACGCCTTGCACGATCTCTTGCAATGCGGAGCCGGTTTCATTGACAAAGTCGGTGCCGGTTCTTACTTTTTGTACGCTATTTTGAATCAACTCTTTACTTTCTTTTGCCGCGACGGCACTTCTTTGCGCTAGATTGCGCACTTCGGTGGCAACGACCGAAAAGCCGCGTCCTTGTTCGCCGGCCCTGGCAGCCTCGACCGAAGCGTTCAAGGCAAGCAGGTTGGTTTGAAAAGCGATTTCATCGATGACGCCGATGATTTCGGCGATTTTATTGCTGCTGTCGTTGATTTCAGCCATTGCCGAGACGGCTGAAGCGACTACGGTCCCGCCTTTTTCCGCGAGTTGCCGGGCATTACTGGAAACCAGATTGGCTTGTTGCGCATTGTCGGCATTGTTTTTGACGGTGCCGGTCAGTTGTTCCATGCTCGATGCGGTTTCTTCGAGACTGGCCGCCTGGGTTTCTACCCGTTGCGAGAGGTTGTTGTTGCCGCTCGCGATTTGTTGAGAGGTATTGCTAATGAAGTCGGCCGAGCTTCTGATTTGTTCGAATATTTCGCTGAGCTTATCAAGCGTTTCGTTGATATCGTTTTTACATTGAGCATAGACGCCTTCATAATCGTTCGTGATGCGTTGCGTCAAATCGCCGGTCGACATGCTTTGCATGACGCGTGCGACATCGCTGAAGGCGCGTTCGATGACGTCGGTTAATTCATTGATACCCTCGCTCAAGGTTTCGAAGAAGCCTTCCTTGCCGTCCAGATTCACACGTCCGCCGAGTTCGCCGGACTTGACCTGTTGCACGATTTCGGCGATTTCATGCTGAATGCTGACTTCGTCGCTGCGGTCGATCCATTCGACGACCGTGCCGAGCCGTGTTTCGCCGGCGAATACCGGTGTTGCAATGACCACCATTGTGCGGCCGCCAATCATCAATTCGGCTTTGTAGGTTTGCGTTAATTTTGCCAGCAAACCGCGTTGGTGGGCCGGGTTTTTATGAAAACTATCGATATTCGAACCGATCAATGTGTCGGCATTGAAGTCGGGCAAATCTCGTCGGAAGTGGTTTTCATTACGTTTGAATAGGCGTTTCGCGGCATGATTCATATAGATGATGTTGCAGTCCGCATCGGCCATCATGACATTGCCGGTCACTTGATCCAGCGCTTGCTTGAGTCTCTCGGTGACGGCTCCGGCTTCGAGTGTCGCGGACAAATCGGCATTCAGTTTGACTTGCATCGATTGGAGTGCTCGATTGAGGTCGCCGATTTGATCCAAGCGGTCGATGTCGACCTTATTACGGAAGAAACCGCTCGCGGCATTATGGCAAAATACGATCGACTGCTCGATTGAGCCGAGCATCAAGCGGAAGGTATGAATGCCTAATATCAAGCCCAACAATGACGATAGCGAATAGCCGGCAAGGGCGATAATGTTGCCGTCGATCATGGCTTGATAGCCGGCATGAAGTGACGGCAATAACAGCAGCAAAAAGGCGAGGCCGGCTTTTTTAGACAATGCGCCTTGTTTGACCGCAGTTAGTTTAGCCGCAATTCCGGTCGGTCTGATGCTGGCTCGATCCGCGGCGATTTTTTGATAAAGCTCTTCGGCATGATCGATTTGATCGCGAGAAGGAGCTTGGCGAACCGACAAATAGCCGGCAATCCGTTTATTTTCGAAATACGGCGTGACGTTGGCTTCGACCCAATAGTAATCGCCAGTTTTGGTGCGGTTTTTGATGTAACCGATCCACGGGCGCCCTGCTTTGATCGTTTCCCATAAATCTTTGAATGCAGCGGGGGGCATGTCGGGATGACGAACAATGTTATGGTTCGAGCCGACGAGTTCATCACGGGTGAAACCGCTGATTTCGACGAAGGCGTCGTTCGCATAGATGATGCAGCCTTTCAAGTCGGTTTTGGTGACCAGGATCGTGCCCTGCTTCATCATGATTTCACGATCGGTAACAGGCATATTCATTTTCATTGTAAGGTTTCCCCGTAAACTGTGGCATTCAATCGAAGGCGGTTAATTTTCATCGTTATCCACGCCTTCTAATTTAAGTAATTTGTTGACATCCAGCAGCATCACCATGCGTTCGTTGAACGATGCGAGGCCGTTGATGAATTCGGTGCTGACTTTGGCGCCGAAATCGGGCGCGCTTTGAATTCTGGTTTTTTCAATGTCGATTACGTTCGAAACCGAATCGACGACCACGCCCATCACCCGAGGTTTACTGCCGATGAAGGCTTGCAGGACGACGACGACGGTCAACGGCGTGTAGTGGGAGTGGCCAAGGTTGAAACGTTCGCGCAAATCGATGATCGGCACGATTGCGCCGCGCAGATTGACGACGCCTTTTTCATAAGCGGGGACATTCGGAATTCTGGATACCGGTTCCCAACTGCGGATTTCTTGTACCCGCAAAATATCGACGCCATATTCCTCGTCGCCGAGTGTAAAACTCAAATATTGCGCCATATCGGACGACTTTTTGCTGTCCGGCTGTTGTTGGGACTGATCGTCTGTGTTTGCCATTTTGTTGTTCATTCGGTCAATGGTTCGATAAACGGACGAGTCCTGGAATATCCAGGATCAAGGCAACCGAGCCGTCGCCAAGAATGGTTGCGCCCGATATGCCTTCGACATGTCGGTAATTGGCTTCGAGCGACTTAACGACGACTTGTTGTTGCGTTAAAAGGTCGTCGACGAACAGGCCGCAGCGGATGCCTTGGCCTTCGACGACCACCAGTAAGCCTTCGGTTAATTTGGTCGCTTTCGCATTCGGGACCGAAAAAATTTCATGCATGCGGATAATAGGCAAATATTCCTGGCGCAGCCGGAAGGTTTCGCCTTTTCCGGCCACGCGATTGATCATACGTTCGGTGACATTAATCGATTCGATAATGGAGCCGAGCGGTATGATATAGGTTTCATCGCCGACCGCAACTGATTGGCCGTCCAGGATCGCCAGCGTCAACGGCAAATAGATCGCCATGGTAGAGCCTGTGCCCAACTGCGAAACGATATCGATATTGCCGCCAAGCGATTGAATGTTCCGTTTGACGACATCCATGCCTACACCGCGCCCGGATACGTCGGTTAGTTGTTCGGCGGTCGAAAACCCGGGCATGAAAATGAGTTCGAAGGTCTGTTTGTCGCTCAATACGGCATCGTCCTGAATCAGTCCTTTTTCCAGCGCTTTGGCCCGCAACTTGTCTTTGTCCAATCCGCGTCCGTCGTCACTGACTTCGATGACGATATTACCTCCCCGGTGATAAGCTTCGAGTGTGACGGTGCCGGTTTCTTGTTTTCCTGCCGCAATGCGTTCATCCGGTGTTTCGATACCGTGGTCGAGGCTGTTTCGAACTAAATGTACCAGGGGGTCGCTAATGAGTTCGACGACTGTTTTATCGACTTCGGTATGTTCGCCGATGAGTTGTAGTTCAATTTTTTTGCCCAGTTTCGAGCTCAAATCATGAACCAGTCGAGGAAAGCGGCTGAATACGAAACTGATGGGCAGCATTCTGATATTCATGACGCTTTCTTGCAGTTCGCGCGTATGCCGTTCCAGTTGTGCGAGACCGTTTTTGAGTTGATCCAGTTTATTTAGGTCGAAATGCTCGCCGATTAAGCTCAGCATCGATTGGGTAATGACCAATTCGCCGACCATGTTAATCAGTGTATCGATTTTGGCGGTATCGACACGGATCGAGGCGGAGCTTTTGCCGGCGCTTGGGGTTTTATCGGCGTTTATTTTTTCGCTTTGACCAGACTCGCTGACAATGGGAGGATTGGTTGCCGAAGAAGGAGGCGTTGTTTCAATTGCAGCGGTTTGAGGGGGTTCGTCGAATACCGGCGAGGAAGCCTGTGTCGTTTGTTTGATGTCTTGCACGGCAAGGTCGCAATGTTCCTCGACCCAATCGAAAATATCGTCGACTTCCGAGCGCGGGATATCGCCATGCACGGTTATTTGCCAGGAAAGATGGCATTCCTCGGGGTCGAGTTCGTAAAGTCCGGGCACGCCCTGTAGGTCTACGGTAATATCGATTTGCCCCAGTTCGGCCAATTCACGAAACATTCTGACCGGGTCGTTGCCGGTTTTAAGCAAATCGGTATGGGGGCTAAAGGCGATACGCCATCCTGCGTTTTCGTTTTCAAATGCGATAGGTTGCGTTGGTTGTACAGAGGGCAATGCGGTATTGTCGCCACCGTTTAATTCGGTGTCGAGCGCTTTTTTATGCTCCGTGACTTTAGCTTCATCTAAGATTTTTTCGTCTTGAATTGCAGTTAGCATTTCGCGGAGGCAATCGACCGATCCTAGCAAAACATTGACGGCCGGCTGAGTGACTTTTCGGCGGCCGTCGCGCATTTCATCGAGCAGTGTTTCCATTGCATGCGTGAAGTCGGCTACTGCGGAAAACCCGAATGTTCCACTCCCGCCCTTGATCGAATGCGCGGCTCTGAAAATCGTATTGATGGTTTCGGCATCGACATCGCCCATGTCTAGGTTTAATAGGCCGGATTCCATGATATCAAGTCCTTCGAAGCTTTCTTCGAAGAAAATCTGGTGGAATTGCGCCATATCAATAGACATTAAGTGGTCCGTATCTGAAGGTTGTTGTTACAAATGATGTTGATTGAAACGGATGCGGCGGTAACAAAAGAAAACATCAATAGCTGATATCTATTTGTTACGAATTTCGTCTCGTTAACAACGGCCGACGGTGTATTGACGATTAATGGTCGAATCGAGGCCGCTTAACCAAGTACTTTTTGGATCGTTTTCAGTAATTGATCCGGGTTGAATGGTTTGACGATCCAGCCGGTCGCTCCCGCTTCCTTGCCTTGTTGTTTTTTGTCGGTGCCCGATTCTGTCGTTAACATAAGCATAGGCACGAATTTGTAATCGGGCAAGGCTCTTAAGTCTTTGATCAAGGCAATGCCGTCTTTATTCGGCATGTTGACATCGGTCACGACACAGTCGAATTTTTTGCTTTTTGCTTTATTTAACGCATCTACGCCATCTACGGCTTCGACAACGTCGTAGCCGGCCCCTTTTAATGTAAACGAGACCATTTGTCTCATCGATGCGGAATCGTCGACTGCAAGAATACTCGCCATGATGTTCTCCTAAAGTGTAGTAGTCGGATCTGATTGGGCTAAGGACAAATAGAGATCCCTAGTCTTTAATGAAGTAATAATATAACTCAAGCAATTGACTAATAATAACTAAAACGAGGTCGTTTATTTCATTATGATGTCTACACGGCCTTGTTTGGCGTGAGGTGGGTAAGGCGGCGCTCGGGTTTTTTACCTATTACTCATTCTTATTGGATAAATTTGTTGGCATTTTAGCGCTTTTTGTTTGGGAAGCGATTGCCATATCATCGTATTTCTTGGGTTATTATCAAAAAATGCGATTCCTGTCTCTTTTTTGCAATGAGATTAGCAATTCCCAGTTTGAGCAGTTTCGCCGATTTTAGGGTGTGGGGTATGCCTGTCGAGGAACGCCGTAAACCCATCCATGGGGGCTTGGCGGCAGCTCCCTGCTGCCGACATCCTCGCCAAGCATACCCCACACCCTTTTTGATCTCCAAATTGGGAATTGCTGCAATGAGATCGATAAGGCGTTGAGTTTAAAATAGCTCAATATCGTCGTTTGTGTCGGCATTTTTGATGAGCGTATCGGTGTTTTCGTAGATCACGGCTCTATTTCTTCCGTTTTCCTTAGCGTAATACAGTGCTTTGTCGGCGCGATCGAGTAGCGTTGTCGGCATACACATGCTGTCGATATGCGTAATGCCGATGCTGACTGTAATGCGTCCTACCGTCGGAAAGTTATGGTTGGCGACCGTTTCGCGAAATCGGTTAAACGTATGTTCGGCACCTGCCATATCGGTTAGGTTGAGAATGACGACGAATTCTTCGCCGCCGAAGCGAAATAAAAAATCGTTATAGCGAAAGCATTTTTCCATCAGTTGGCTGAAAATCAATAGCACTTCGTCGCCGTATAGATGGCCGAAATCATCGTTGACTCGCTTGAAATGATCGATGTCGAGCAAAGCAATCCAGGAGCTTTTTTGATGGCTTGTGTCGGTGACCGGGTGTTTCAAATAATGTTCGCAAACTTGCAAAAGACGAGTATCGAACGATTGACGGTTAGGTAATTTGGTCAGTACGTCGCGTTCTTTGCTGTCGTGCAATATAACTTGGTTTTTAAATATCGAAAGGAGTTGGCGGAATAAATCTATCGCTGGTTGGTCGAAAAGGCCGTCTAAGGCAATCGCGCGATCGGGGCCTTTCGTCTCTTTGAGCGAGAGATAGACTTGGCGAAAACACCCGTTGGCATCGGACATTTTCGGAATGACGCGTGATTCGGTGTCCAGGATGTTGATTAAGTCGTTATGATCGTTGCTTTCGTCACGAGTAAAATCCAATGGGAAGCGTCTCACCAATTGTTCGCAGGGTGCGACGGCTTCGCCTGTTTTCTTTCGGCTCCGGTTGTAAATCTCATAAGCCGCGGCTTTTTTTACCCCAGGTATTTCAAGCAGAATGTCCAGAAATTGGTGTGTTAGCGTCTGATAATCGGGCTGCTCGGTTAGCAAAGCAGCCCAGGCAAAGACTTGTTCTACGGATAGATTGATAGTCATCAAGCGTTTATTGACGCGTTAAAATATAATTTTTTCGGACTTTAATGATGCATAGATATCATCGATCGAGTCGGTTTCGCTATCGAATTCAATGTCGGCAGCTTCGTAATTCAACCCGACGCATAGAGCGATCAAGCCGGCATTTTTAATGAGTTCAGCGAATTCGTCCGGTTCGCTGAATAGCGTTTCGACGACCGTTGCGGCATGGCCGTTGTCGAATAGTCTTCTTTCCAACAAATAAGCCGTTTCATGCGCTTTATGGCCTTTCAATAAAATGACCGTGGCTTTTTGGCCGAATCGTGCCGTGCGGTCTTCCGGTGTAACCGGTTGCAGATTGAACTCATCGGCATTATCGGTGATCATGCCTGCGCCGACTGTGACATTGCTTAGTCGGTCGATAACGATGAACGAGCCGGTGCCTTTGCTGCGTTTGTATGGGTCGAAGACGACCGGTGCGTTCAGGTTGACCGTGCATAGGCCGATTTCATTGAGATTGAGCTCGCTTGCATCGTGATGTTCCAGCGTGTTGACATCGACTCGGTGATGAATCATCGATATTGATCCCGAAGCGGTTCGCGTCGCGAGCTTGATAATGTATTGTCGGCCCGGTGTCAGAGATTTTTCGGTCATCCAGACGATCATCGCTTTAAATTTGTCGGCGATGGTTGGTGAATCCGTTTGTTTGCCGATGATCATGTCGCCACGGCTGATGTCGATTTCATCCTCGAGCGTCAAGGTAACGGCCATCGGCGGGAAGACTTGTTCCAGTTCGCCGTCGTAAGTCACGATGGATTTGATTTTGCTGGATTTTCCGGAAGGCAGAGCAGTAATACGATCGCCTTTGTGGAAAACTCCGGATGCAACGGTACCGCAGAAACCGCGGAAATCTAAATTGGGTCGATTGACGTATTGCACCGGAAAACGCGCGTCGCTGTAGTTACGATCGTAGGCGATTTCGATCGTGTTCAATGTTTCCATCATTGGCTTGCCGGTATACCACGGCATGCTTTCGCTGGGGTTGACGACATTGTCGCCGTTCAGCGCCGAAATTGGGATGAAGCGAATATCGTGTAGATCCAGGGCTTTGACGAAATTCAGGTAATCTTCTTTGATTTGATTGAATTTTTCTTCGCTGAATTCGATCAGGTCCATTTTGTTGATAGCGACGATAATCCGTTTAATGCCGAGCAACGAGACGATGAAACTGTGACGTTTGGTTTGCGTTTGCACGCCATATCGGGCATCGATCAAGATAATCGCCAAATCGCAGGTCGATGCGCCGGTAGCCATGTTTCGGGTGTATTGCTCGTGGCCCGGCGTGTCGGCGATGATGAATTTACGTGTCGAGGTTGAAAAATAGCGGTACGCGACATCAATCGTGATGCCTTGTTCGCGTTCGGCTTGCAAGCCGTCGACCAACAAAGCTAAATCGATCTGTCCGGCGCCGGTGGTGCCGGATTTGACGCTGTCCGCTTTTACTGCGGCCAGTTGATCTTCGTAGATCATTTTTGAGTCGTGCAACAAGCGGCCGATCAGCGTGCTTTTGCCGTCATCGACATTGCCGCAGGTTAAAAAACGCAATAACTCCTTGCGTTCATGTTGAGCCAAATAGGCGTTGATATCGGTGCTGATGAGTTCTGATTGGTGGGACATGGGTTAGGTTCAAGGTTCAAGGTTCAAGGAATAAGGTTCGGGATGCGTGAGTTAAGCTGAGCGGGCTTTGATTAGGCCGGATATCATCATCGATATTTCTTGGGCTTCTTCTAACCAACTTGATCCGGTTTGTTTGTGGATACAGCCGATTTCCATACCAATATAAATTTGGGTGCGCAATTCGCCTGCTGAGCCTTTTGCATAATAAAAGAACTTTATAGCATCTTTGTTGGTGTTTCGTTCATAACCTTCGGCTATGTTGCTGGGTATGGATAACGCGCTACGGGTTATTTGGTCTTTAAAACCGAGGTCTGTGCATTCTTTGAGGTGCAGATAAACATTAACACACAACCTACACGCGCGTTTCCATACAACTAAATCTTCAAAGCTCATGGGCAAGGTTCAAGGAGCAAGGTTTAAGTTCCAGTTTGCTCCTTTCTCCTTGCCCCTTAGAAATACCCTTCGCGCTTTTTTTGTTCCATCGAGCCGGCTTGGTCGAAGTCTATCAGCCGTCCTTGACGTTCGGAACTGGTCGTCAACAACATTTCTTGAATGATTTCGGGTAGCGTCGTCGCGGTCGATTCGACTGCGCCGGTCAAGGGATAGCAGCCTAAGGTTCTAAATCGGACCCTTTTCATTTCGACTTTATCTTCAGGCCCTATCGGCATACGGTTGTCATCGACCATGATCAGCATGCCGTCTTTGTTGACGACAGGGCGTTCCTTGGCGAAATAGAGCGGTACGATCGGGATGTTTTCAAGATGAATGTATTGCCAGATATCGAGTTCGGTCCAGTTCGACAACGGAAAGACGCGGATGCTTTCGCCTTTGTCGATTCTGCCGTTATAAATGTTCCAAAGCTCGGGTCTTTGATTTTTGGGATCCCAACTATGGTTCTTGTCGCGGAACGAATAGACGCGTTCCTTGGCACGGGATTTTTCTTCGTCGCGACGAGCGCCGCCGAATGCCGCGTCAAACTTATATTTATTGAGTGCTTGTTTGAGCGAATCGGTTTTCATCACTTCGGTGTGCTTCTTGCTGCCGTGTGTGAAAGGTCCGATGCCTTGTTCGACGCCATCCTGATTGATGTGAACCAGTAATTCCAGGCCTAAATCTTTCGCTAATTTGTCGCGAAACTCGATCATTTCCCGGAATTTCCAGGTAGTGTCGATATGCATCAATGGAAACGGAGGTTTGCCGGGATAAAAGGCTTTCAAAGCCAATTGCAGCATGACGGCCGAATCCTTGCCGATCGAATACAGCATGACGGGTCGTTCGAATTCGGCCGCCACTTCACGGATAATGTGAATACTTTCGGCTTCGAGCTGCTTGAGGTGGGTGAGTTTATAGTCAGTCATCAATGATCCGTTATTTATATTTCACGGTTTAACCGTGAAGAGCCAATGCGAAAATAATTTACATTTTAAGTTGAAAGCGGGCAATTTGCCATAGCGGCTGTGAATTAAGAAAAACGCCGATGGGTTGTTTCTACTCCTTATACTAAAATTGGCACACCTTTCTTAGTAGGGCGGGGCTTGCAGCCCCGCCCGAAACGTTTCAACCTTGGTCGATGCAAATCGAAACGCTTAGACCAAACCGAAACGTTGGGGACGGGTTAAATAACCCGTCCCGCAGGAGCAGTGACTCTTTATGCTAAAAAATTAGCTCACCTTTTATTCATTTACAGTTTTTCGATCGAAAAGTCGTCGTTATTTATTTGCTCTATGATCGATGATTTCATCTATAACCGATGGGTCTGCCAGCGTCGAGGTATCGCCTAAATTATCGATTTCGTTCGAAGCGACTTTTCTTAAAATACGCCGCATGATTTTTCCCGAACGCGTTTTCGGAAGGCCCGGTGCCCATTGAATGATATCGGGGTGGGCGATAGCGCCGATTTCTTTTCTGACTAGATCGATTAATTCCTGCTTGAGAGTTTCGCTCGGTTCGACGCCGGCGTTTAGCGTAACATAAGCATAAATGCCCTGTCCTTTGATAGGATGCGGGTATCCAACCACGGCGGCTTCAGCGACGTCTTCATGCAAGACTAGCGCGCTTTCGACTTCTGCGGTCCCCATGCGATGGCCCGAAACATTGATTACGTCATCGACGCGGCCGGTGATCCAGTAATAACCGTCCCGGTCACGGCGCGCGCCGTCGCCGGCAAAATAATAGCCCGGAAAATTTTTGAAATAGGTGTCGATAAAGCGGTTGTGATCGCCGTAAATACTTCTGGCCTGACCCGGCCACGGGCGGCTCAATACCAGAATCCCCTCCGCTTCGCCTTCGAGTACATTACCGGCATTGTCGAGAATTTCCGGTTTAACGCCGAAGAACGGCAGTGTTGCCGCGCCAGGTTTCAATGCAATGGCGCCGGGCAGCGGCGTGATCAAAATGCCGCCGGTTTCGGTTTGCCACCAAGTATCCATGATAGGACAGCGTTCGTTGCCTACGATGTGATAATACCATTCCCACGCTTCGGGGTTGATCGGTTCGCCGACCGTGCCGAGGATTCTTAAACTGCTGCGGTCGGTGCGATTGACAAAGTCGTTGCCTTGCGCCATCAAGGCGCGAATCGCAGTCGGTGCAGTATAGAAAATATTGACTTGGTGTTTATCGACGATGCGCCAAAAACGGTCGGGCTCGGGGTAGGTCGGAATACCTTCGAACATCAAAGTCGTCGCGCCGTTGCAGAGCGGTCCGTAAATGATGTAGGAATGGCCCGTGACCCAGCCGATATCGGCGGTGCACCAATATATATCGCCGTCGTGATAATCGAATACGTATTTATGCGTCATCGCGGCGAATAATAAATAACCGCCCGTAGTGTGCACTAGGCCCTTCGGTTTGCCGGTAGAGCCCGATGTGTAAAGAATGAATAACGGATCTTCGGCGGATAGTGTTTCGGGCGGACAGTCGTCCGATGCGGTTTTCATCGCTTCGTGATACCAAATATCGCGTTTCGGTGTCCATGGAATATCATTACCGGTGTTTCGAATAACGATGACGTTTTTGACATTCGGGCAGTGCGAAACCGCCTGGTCGACACTGGTTTTGAGCGGTATCTTTTTGCCGCCGCGAAGTCCTTCATCGGCGCAGATAACAGTGTGACAGTCGGCGTCTTGGATGCGGTCGCGTAAAGATTCGGCCGAAAAACCGCCGAACACGATCGAGTGGACTGCGCCTATTCGGGCACATGCCAGGGTGACGACGGCCGCTTCGACGATCATCGGCAGGTAAATACAGACCCGGTCGCCTTTCTTGACGCTCTGGCTTTTAAGAACATTGGCGAATTTGCAAACTTCTCGGTGCAATTCACGATAACTGATTTTTTTGTCTTGAGCGGGATCGTCGCTTTCCCAGATAATTGCGGTTTGATCGCCTCGTGTGGCTAAATGCCGGTCCAAGCAATTATAGCTGACATTGAGTTCGCCGCCTTCGAACCAGCGGATGTAGCCTTTCGAATAGTCGTAATCCATGACTTTATCCCAAGGCTTGAACCAGTCGAGAAATTGTTCGGCTTGTTCGGCCCAAAAGGATTCCGGTTCATCGATCGATTGTCGATAAAGTGTTTCATAGCGTTCCGGTGTAATGTGAGCTCGGGCTGACAGTTCGGGATCGACAGGATAGGTTTTCACTTCAGTCATGATGAGTCCTTATGTTTTTTTTATTTACCGATTTACCGCCCAGTATCAGGTAACGCTTCCAGAAGACGCCGTGAATACGTCCGTGTAGGCTTGAGCGCGGCATCTATGCCCCACACACTTCTTTCAGCGTCACCTGATATACTTCGCGCGGTCATGTTTTCGGCTTTTATGGCAATGCTATTTTGTTCGGTAGCAAGGCGCGAAAACAGGCGCATAGCAAGCTATGTAACTGTTTTCGCAAAGCTTCCGCTCCTGCTCACGCCCCTTACCTACATCCATGTAGGTAACGCCGCTATCGGACAAAAGAGCGCGTCAGAAAGCCGCAAATGTGGCCGCACGAAGTATACATAAAGATAAAACAGGGTAGTCGTTTTAAATACAAGAGGCATCAAGGTCGGCAGCGGGGCAAATAGCGGTCATCGTTGATAAATGCCCGGGTTGCCAATGGTTGATGGCCCAGTCCAATATTTCGGATAAAGACGCATCGGCCAGTTCTTGCGGCGGTGCTTGCTTTAGTAATTCCAGTAAGCTAAATATAACACGCGGCGGATGGTCGGTAGCAACAGGCCGGGCGAACGATTGCTTGCTGAGTTTGATGCCGTGCGAGTCGGTAATCAACGGAACATGCATATAGCTCGGTTGCTTAAAGTCCAGTTTTTGTTGCAGATGGATCTGTTTGATCGTCGAATCCAATAGGTCGACGCCGCGAACGATATCGGTAACGCCTTGTAGATGATCGTCGATGACGACCGTGAATTGATAGGAAAAGATCGCATCTTTTCTTCTTAAGATAAAGTCGCCGTGTTGGGTGGCAAGATTTTCGGACTGCGTGCCCTGCAAGCGATCGTTGAATGTCGAATCGATAGCATCAACCCGAATGCGCACGGCATGAGGCGATTTTTCCGGAAAAGTGCGGTTTCGGCACAATCCGGGATAAATTGCGGAATGTTTTATCTCTGTGAGCGTTTTACGGCTGCAGAGGCATGGATAAAGTAATTCTTGGTCTTTTAATAGATCGAGGTAGTAGCGGTAGTGTTCAAGATGACGGCTTTGGTAATAAACATCGCCGTCCCAGGTTAGGCCGAACGTTTCCAGTGTCTTGAGAATCGAGTCGGCGGCGCCTGCGACATTACGGGGCGTATCGATGTCGTCTATTCTAACCAGCCATTGGCCTCGTTGTTTTCGAGCGTCGAGAAAACTTGCCAAGGCTGCATAAAGAGAGCCAAGATGAAGAGGGCCGGAAGGCGAGGGCGCGAACCGGCCGATATAGCGGGTGTGAAGGCTGGAAGCCGGGCTTATCCCATTTGCTTTTCCCGAATTTCGTCGAGTGTTTTACAATCGATGCACATCGTTGCGGTGGGGCGGGCCTCCAATCGGCGAATACCGATTTCAATGCCGCAAGACTCGCAATAACCGTAATCGCCCGATTCAATATCCTTTAACGCCTGATCGATTTTTCTAATCAACTTGCGTTCGCGGTCGCGTGTTCTCAATTCCAAGCTAAACTCGGACTCTTGCGTCGCTCTATCGTTAGGGTCGGGAAAATTCGCGGCATCGTCTTGCATATGATGCACGGTTCGGTCGACTTCCTCCATTAGGTTGGCTTTCCATTTATTAAGAATGCTTTCGAAATGACGAAGCTGAGCTTCGTTCATATACTCTTCGCCCTCTTTTTCTTGATAAGGTTTAAAACTGAAGGGTGAGGAATCAGTTTTATTGCTATCGCTCATCCGTTAACTCCCGGGAAGATTCAATTAAAAAACTGCGCATTTTTATCAGAACGGGAAGCGCATGGCAAGAATTATTGCTATTATTTGCCGGTTTGTAATAAACCAAGAAAAGATGAATCAACGACCGGCGGATCGAACCGAAACAATTAGCGCTTTTTATGTCATGGCGATTTTAGAGCGAGCCAAGGAATTAGAGCAGCAAGGTAGGGATGTCATTCATATGGAGATTGGCGAGCCTGATTTTTTGACGCCGCGAACCATCACCGATGCATCGATTGCTTATCTTGAGGCGGGGAATGTCAAATACACGCCTGCGGCCGGACTTTCAAAGCTTCGGACAAGCATTGCAAAATTTTATTGCGATCGCTACGGCGTGGCTGTCGATGAAGGGCGAATTTTTATAACTCCGGGGGCGTCGGGCGCCTTTTTGCTGGCATTGGGCGCGAGTCTCAATGCCGGCGAAAAAGTGCTGATGGCCGATCCTTGTTATCCGTGCAATAGCAATTTCGTTAAGTTTTTGGGAGGTCGAGCGCAAACGATTCCGGTCGATGCGGGCAGCGATTTTCAATTAAATTCGGCGTTGATCGAAAAATATTGGTCGAGCGACTGCAAAGGCGCGGTTATTGCCTCGCCGTCGAATCCGACCGGTACCGTGATTGCTCCGGATGTTTTGCGGCAAGCCATCGAGACGGTTCGTGAGCGTAATGGTGTGTTTTATTCCGATGAAATTTATCACGGTCTGGTTTACGACGGAAACGATGCCGTCAGCGCATTGCAGTACAGTGCGGATGTTTTTGTGATTAACAGCTTTTCTAAATATTTCGGCATGACCGGTTGGCGGGTCGGTTGGTTGATTGTGCCCGAAGCTTATGCGGAGGTTGTCGAAAAGCTTGCGCAAAATATTTTTATCGCGACGGCTAGTCATTCTCAATATGCCGCATTGGCGGCATTTGATACCGCGACTATAGAAGAATTGGAAAAACGCCGATTAGAGTTTCAAAAAAGGAGAGATTTTCTCTACGGACAGTTGCACGATTTGGGATTTAAACTCCCGGCCAAGCCGGACGGCGCATTTTATATATATGCCGATTGTTCGCGTTTTACCGACGACAGTTACCGTTTCGCGTTGGATTTACTCGAAGCCGAAGGCGTCGCGGTGACGCCAGGCAAGGATTTTGGTGTTAACCAAGCCGAGCGTTTCATACGCTTTGCTTATACTACGTCGATTGAAAGAATGGGCGAAGCGATGGCGCGTTTGGCGCGTTTTATTGGGGTGAGGGGAAAGGATTAAGGTTCAAGGTTCAAGGTTCAAGGTTCAAGGTTCAAGGTTCAAGGTTCAAGGTTCAAGGTTCAAGAGGAAAGAGGAAAGAGGAAAGAGGAAAGAGGGGCGCCAACTCAAGGAAAAAACGCGTCATTCCGCCATGGATTCACTCCGGACTATCCTGCCCGGAGCCCTTCGGGTAAATGCAAATCCGCTCCATACGGATTTGTGGCGGAAACCAGGGTCAGGGATGGCAATGCATGGCATCGTATCCATGTCTTGGATATGAATAATCCTAAACGTTTAGACCATGGCCGAAATATTTAGGGCAAATCGAAACATTGGAGACGGGTTAAATAACCCGTCTCGCAGAAGCGCTTTTTCTTGGGTTAAAGCTCTTTAACTTTCTCCAGCACCGCTTGTGCATGGCCTTCGGGGTTGACTCCGTATTCAACATCGGCCAAATTGCCTTGTTTATCGATAATAAACGTCGATCTGAATATCGCCATGCTCTTGACGCCGTTTTTTTCTCTCTCGCGCCAGACGCCGTAACTTTCGCAGAGTTCTCCGCTGGTGTCGGCCAGTAAATCGACCTTGAGACCGAATTTGTCGATAAATGCTCGATGGCTTTCGCAGTTATCCTTGCTGACGCCGATGACGACAGTATCGTATTCGGCGAATTCCGATGCCTTTTGAGTAAATTCATTGGCTTCTATCGTGCAGCCGGGCGTGTCGTCCTTTGGATAAAAATAAAGGACCACGTTCTTTTTGCCGAGATAATCGGACAGGCTGACAGGCTGATCGTACTGATTAACCGATTGGAAATCCGGTGCTTTTTGCTGTGCTTCTAACATGAGTTACCCCTGAATTTAAGTTTGGTGGAAGATATACCTTTCGCACTTCAAATTTCGGCAGTGCCCGAGGAGGCGCCGGGGTGCTCGGTCGATTTTTGCTCCTCGGCAATTGCTCCTGCATTGCCCTAATACACGCCATCCGTGGCGTAATGCAAAATCGACATTCACGCCATCCATGGCGCTCGCAAAGGCTTTGCCAGCATGGAGCTGGCATAGAGCCTACATGGACGTATTCACGGCTTCCTTTGACGGACACCCCGGTGCCGAATTTCGATCTACGATGAGTATACTTCGCGTACTGTGTGCAAAACGTTTCGCGCGGATTAAGCGCCCAAGTAGGATGCGCAGTGGCATCCTACGACTGATGATACTCGATAATCCGGTCAACTTCGCTTTTCGAACCCAGAATTAACGGAACGCGTTGATGCAGGCCCTTCGGTTGAACACCGAGCATGCGCTCCCGGCCTGTTGAACAGGCGCCGCCGGCTTGTTCGACGATAAAGGCGACCGGATTCGCTTCATACATCAGACGCAATTTACAAGGCTTAGCCGGATCGCGCAAATCATAGGGATATAAAAATACACCGCCGCGGGTCAAAATCCGGAAAACCTCGGCCACCAAGGATGCCACCCAGCGCATGTTGAAGTTTTTGCCGCGCGGGCCTTGTTCGCCCGCCACGCATTCGTCGATATAACGTTTGACCGGCGCTTCCCAAAACTGTTGGTTCGACATATTGATTGCGAATTCGGAGGTTTCGCTTGGAATGGTCATATTGGGATGCGTCAGAATGAACTCGCCGATGTCCTGGTCCAGCGTAAAGCCGTTGACGCCATGACCGGTCGTCAAGATCATCATCGTCGATGGCCCATAAAGGACGAAACCGGCGCAGATTTGCTCACTGCCTTTTTGTAAAAAGTCTTCCAATTGCGGTTGGCCGCTTCCGTTATAGCGCAAAATGGAAAAAATGGTTCCAACGGTCAAATTTACGTCGATGTTGGAAGAGCCGTCCAGTGGATCGAATAGCGCTAGGTATTTACCGCGCGGATAATGATCGGGAATTTGGATTATGTCGTCGACTTCCTCTGAAGCCATGCCTGATAAGTGTCCCGTCCAAATCAGCGAATCCACCATGATGTCGTTGGTGATGATGTCCAGTTTTTTCTGTACTTCACCCTGAACGTTTTCCGAACCCGCGCTGCCCAGAACGCCGATTAAGTCTCCTCGATTAACCATGTGCGATATCTGTTTGCAAGCTTTGACGATGTCGTTCAGTAATAATGTAAAAGTTCCTGAAACGCCAGGAAATTCGCGTTGTTGCTCGATGATGAACCGGGTTAGGGTTACATTCTTGGTCATATTCGTTCGATCTCCATTTGAGTAGGGTTAAAACCCGTAAGCTACTGTCTGTCGCGTAATGTATTGTAGATTTTGAAAGACAGTATCGATAAAGCCAATAAAAATGTTATTGAATTAGCGAAGATAATAGCCTTGTCTGAAATCGACACCCCATAGATAAGCCAAAGTAAAACGCCGGTCGTAAACAGGCTATACATACTTAATGATAGCGATTCGGTATTGCGCGTTTTGAGCGTCAATAGTGCCTGAGGTAAAAAAGACAGGGTCGTGAGTGTCGCGGCAATATAACCGATGACTTCAGTTGTTATTAGCATGAATTTTATAGGATTTGCCGGTTAGCAGGTCGGCGTTAAAAACGGTTTATTCTCGACATTATAGGTTTTTCGGTTCGGGTTCGAAACAACTTCTCGCGAAGTATGCTAATCCAAGGCTTCGAGCCAGGCGGTTTGGTAGGGATACAGAATCAACTCGGTCGTGTTCTTGTTGATTGCTGTGCGCTCGATTAAATCCCTCCACAATCCCGACCCTTCGGGGCGGGGATGATTCGGCAAAGTCATGGTTTGTCGTTGCGGCGTAATATTGCTGACGACCAGAACGCGTTGTCGATGGTCCGTGCTAGTGCGCCAAAATGAGAACAAGGCTGGGTTGGCGCTTAGCGTTTCCTGAGCCGAGTCCGGATGAAAGGCGGCTTGCCTTCTCCGAATGCCTAGTAACCGTTTAAGCTCATGAAATATAATCGCATTTGGGCTGTGAGGATTGTTCAGCAAGTCCATCAATTCGTTATATTCCCATTTATGGCGGTTGATCGATCGCGTTTTACCCGATTGCTCGACGCCATGGTAATCGTTTGCTGTTGCGATCAGGCTATTGATGTAAATTGCCGGAATCCCTTGCAACGATATCATGATGGTATGCGCGCAAATAAATCGTTGAATCTGCCATTGATCGAGGCCCAAAGACGTACCTTTAAGGGCGTCGAATAACGCGATATTGATTTCGTAAGGTGCGGGGCGCCCGTCCAAACCGGTGCGCGTGCTGACATAGCCGCCGTATTCGTGCATCGCATCGACCAATGCCGTGACTTCCTGTTCGGGCAATATGCCTTCTGCCGGACGCAAACCGATCCCATCGTGAGATGCGATAAAATTCAAATAGGTGCAATTTTTTTGCGGACGGGGCATGTCCTTAGCCCAACGGGTCAAGTAATGCGAGTTACCGTGATACATTGCATGTAAGAGCAGGGGTGGTAGCGTGAATTGATAGACCATGTGCGCTTCGTCGCTGTTACCGAAATAGCTTAGGTTTTCGCCGTTCGGTACATTAGTTTCGGTGATCAGTACCGTACCTGGTGCAATTAAATCGACGATATCGCGTAATAACTTGACGACTTCGTGCGTTTCGCGCAAGTTGATACAGCGGGTGTCCAATTTTTTCCACAGAAATGCGACCGCATCCAGTCGAATAAACCGAGAACCTTTTTCGATATATAGCAGCAAAATGTCGATAAACTCGAACAACACGTCGGGATTAGCGAAGTTGACGTCGATCTGGTCTTCGCCGAATGTCGCCCAGACATGGCGTACGCCTTGGTGGGTATGTGCCGGTACTAACACCGGCGTGCTGCGCGGACGTACGACCGAGCTAACATCGGTATTTCCCGGCATTTCGATAAAATAATCGCAGGCCGGTTTTTTATGACTCAGATAATCGATAAACCAAAGATTTTCGCGGGAAACGTGATTGATCACCAAGTCGGTCATCAAGCTAAAGTCTTGCGCAAGACGCTCGATGTCTCGCCAGTCGCCTAATTGCGGATCGACGGTTTTGTAGTCGATCACTGCAAAGCCATCATCGGAACTGAACGGAAAATAAGGCAAAACATGAATGCTATTGATGCAATCTTTTAGATGGAGCAATGAAAATTCGTAGAGCGTCGCTAAAGGCTTGGCGTCGGTTTGCCGGATGTTATCGCCGTAGGCGATCAGAATGACATCCTGCTCGTTCCAATATTCGGAGAGAAGTTTGACTTTCGGGACCGAAAAACGTTGCATGCGGTCGAGTAAGCGGTTCATCAAGTCTTTCGTTAGTTCCTCGCCGTAAAGAAATGTCAGTCGTGATTCCGCGCGTTGCGTGAACCAAAAAGGGAATTCTTGAATGATGGGTTGAGATTTCGCCACGCTTTCACCTATATTCGCTTAACTATCTTTCGGCGCTTCGTAATGCGCGGTTCCGATTTTAAGCAAGTTTAAAAAATAATTGTTGCTCATATACCTTTCGTACTTCAAATTTTGGCAAAGCTTAAGGAGGTGCCGGGGTGCTCGGCAAAAGCTTTGCCAGCATGGATGCTGGCATAGAGCCTACATGGAGGTATTCACGGCGTCCTTTGACGGGCTCCCCGGTGCCGAATTTTGATCCACGATGGGTATAATCTACTAAGCAGTATTCATGCCTGCAACCGAACAAATAAAATGGCTAATTATTTGCACTAAAATTGTGCGTTAATAGTTATCGTGCTCTATTTTAGGGATATGATAAATAAAATTCCGGTCGCATTGATGTAAATAGGTTTTCTGCGCTCGGTAATATTCACGTTTCATCGATTTAGCGCTGGCTCATTTTATTGAACATTGATGGTATCCACGCATCTATTGCTTAACTTTGGATTTGGTCATAAATAACTGTCCTATTTTACGGAGGGTTCGGCTCGTTTGACAGGTGTCGGCGGCGATGTATACCTTTCGCACTTCAAATTTCGGCGATGCTTAAGGAGGCGCCGGGGTGCTCGGCAAAGGCTTTGCCAGCATGGATGCTGGCATAGAGCCTACATAGACGTATTCACGGCGTCCTTTGACGGGCACCCCGGTGCCGAATTTTGATCTACGATGGGTATATTTCAATAGGTTATCTATAGACTTCGAGTAACCTTTAAGGAGTGCAAAAATGTTTTGCAAAGGCATGACAAGCTATTGAATTAACTTATTATTCTTCATGATCTTCATGGTGAAATGCTTTTTCTAGAGTTAACAATGCTTCACTTTCGATAGCGCATTCCGTACAATCAATATTAGCATTTAATTATAGACTGACTCATTGCTTCGGAGACTCGCCATGATTTTTAGACAACTTTTTGAACCCGATACCTTTACCTACAGCTATCTGCTGGGTTGCGAACGTACCCGAAAAGCCATTATTATCGATTCGGTCGAAAGCGAAGCCGATATGTATATGGAATTATTGGACGATTTGGATTTGACGCTGATCAATACCCTGGAAACGCACGTTCATGCCGATCATATTACCGCGGCCGGCTTGTTGAGAGACAGGCTGGGCAGCAAAAGCATCGTGCATCGCGATGCCGGAGCAATATGCGCCGATTTGCTCGTTACCGACGGTGTGGAACTGCAGGTCGGCGACATCGAAATCAAGGTCCTACATACGCCCGGCCATACTTCCGGTTGCGTCAGTTATGTGATCGGCGACCGGGTCTTTACCGGCGATGCCTTGCTTATCAACGGCTGCGGGCGCACGGATTTTCAGGAAGGCGATGCCGGGACCCTGTACGACAGTATTACTAAAAAACTGTTTTCGCTGCCGCCCGACACGCTGGTATTTCCCGCTCATGATTACAACCGTAAAACCGTTTCGACGATACGCCAGGAGATCGATTCGAATGCTCGGCTCGGCGCAGGTAAAAGCAAGGCCGAATTTATCACTATCATGCATAATCTGGATTTGCCATACCCTAAGTATATCGATGAAGCGCTGCCGGCCAATCAAGCCTGCGGTCAACCGGGCCGGGATACTTTGATTCGGCAGGGGTAATCATGTACTTGTTGATCGCGCTGGCGACACTGATCGGCATTCTGCTCGGTTTGTTGGGCGGCGGCGGTTCGATTCTAACCGTACCGGTGCTGGTTTATGTAGTCGATTTATCGGCTAAAGATGCGATCGTCACTTCTTTGGTCGTGGTCGGTTTGACCAGCATCATTGCAGTAATCAATCATGCGAGGCATGGCTTCGTGTGCTGGAAAACCGGTTTCACGTTCGGTGCGGCCGGTATGGCCGGCGCTTTTTTGGGCGGGCGCAGTTCCGCTTTTATTCCCGGTCCGATTTTATTGGTGCTGTTTGCTGTCGTGATGATTATGGCTTCGTTTTCAATGTTAAGGGGAAAACGGGGGGTGTCTGAAGTCGCCGTAGAGGAGACCGATACTTCGAAAAATCTTTGTAAGATTCATTTGCCGGTCATGGCGATTTTGTTCGACGGTTTTTTGGTTGGGTTCGTGACCGGCTTGGTCGGTGTCGGCGGCGGCTTTTTGCTGGTTCCGGCGCTGAATTTTTTGGCAGGTCTGCCGATGCACGCCGCTATCGGTACTTCTTTGTTCATCATCGTGCTGCAAGCCGGCGCCGCGTTGGCAGGTCATGCCGATCACATGCATATCGATATAGAATTAACAGCTTTGGTCGCAGGTTTTGCAATACTCGGTAGCTTAATCGGAAGTTTTGCTTCCAGCAAAATCGACAGTCGATATCTAAAACCGGCCTTCGGCTTGTTCGTTTTGGGGTTGGGCAGTTTTATCCTCTATCGTGAAACGGATATGGCCATGATTGAGCAAATCCGCCAGTTAGCTCAAAAACATCAGGATTTTTTATTCGGCGGGTTGGCAATGATAGCAATTATGCTTTTCTACCGGCTTTGGCTTTTTTTACATTCATTTCGAAGTAACAAATCTACTTAAAGCGATGACAAAATTACTGATTGCCGGTTACGGCGACATCGGCGCTAGGCTCGCCTCGATCCTCTATAGCAATCATTATCAGGTTTTCGGCCTTAAAAGAAATCCGCCTATGAGGAATGATGGCGGAACGCGTTTTATCAAAGCCGACCTGACACGGCCTGAGGATCTCGAACGGATCGATTGCGATTTTGACCAAGTGCTCTACTTACCAACGCCCGGCGGACGCGATGCCGAAGCCTATCGTGCCGTTTTCGATACGGCATTGAACAATCTGATACAACGATTTAAAGCCGACGGCCGCATGCCGCAATGGTTTTTTGTTTCATCCACCGGCGTTTACGGGCAAACAGCGGGTGAATGGGTGGATGAATCTTCGGATGCCCAACCGAATACCGTAACCGGGCAAATCATCCGTAAGGCCGAGCAAAAGCTGTTGGAGCATGATCCCGGCGCGGTCGTCGTTCGGTTTTCCGGTATTTACGGCCCGGGTAGAGAGCGCCTTTTACAAATGGCGTCGCGGCAAGCCGCCATTCAAGTCGACCCGCCTTATTACACGAACCGAATTCACCAAGATGATTGCGCGGCTGTGTTGGCTTTTTTAATGAAAAAGCATATCGAAGGAGGGCATCTGGACAATTTTTATTTGGCCAGCGACGACAATCCCGCGCCGATGTGGGACGTGATTTCATGGCTCGCTCAACAAATGAACAGCCAACCGCCGATCGCAAAACCTGCCGATAATGTTCCAGATCAAAATAAACGATGTCGGAATAGTCGCTTGAAGACCTTGGGGTTTCGGTTTAAATACCCGACTTATCGGGAGGGTTATGGGGAGATGTTTGATTTAGGTTAAAGAGGAAAGAAGAAAGGGGAAAGATGAAAGAGGCAGTAGGATGGGTAGGAGCGAAGCGGAAACCCATCATGGAGACCCCGCAAACGGCAGGAAACTATTGCGGCTGGATTTAAAAATCCGTTCGGCGAGAGATTCGGTGGTGGGGTTGAAACGATGGGTTTCGGCTTCCGCCTCTACCCATCCTACGTAAGCTATGTGTTGAATTTTAGGTCAATCGATGCGATCCAGCGGCGGAATATAATAATGCATGGCCGCTTTTATGGGACCTAACGTGTTGAAGAATTTTTCCATGGTGTTGGGTGCCCGGTAAACCGTTCAGTCTAAATATTTTCATGCGTGATCTTTATCAAGTACAACCATGGTTTCCCGGGCAATTTGCAATTCTTCGTCAGTTTTAATGACTAGAATACGGGTTCGACTTTCGGGATGTCCGATTTCGGCGATAGCTCCGGTCACGTCGCTATTGGCCGCTTCATCAATAGTGATGCCGAGACGCGACAGGCCTTCGCAGGCTAAACGGCGCACTTCGGCCGCGTTTTCGCCGACGCCGCCGGTAAAAACCAGAGCGTCGACTTCGCCGAGTACCGCGTAGTAAGCGCCGATATATTTCTTGATTCGATAGCAATACAGATCGAGAGCCAAGCGGGCTCGTTCATCGCCTGCATTTGTTTGTTCGAGCACGGTTCTTAAGTCGCTGGTACCACATAAGCCTTTTAATCCGGATTCGCGGTTCAATGCCCGGTCGATTACGTTCGTGTCGGTATTTTCGGTTTGTTCGACAAATAGCGGTATTGCCGGGTCCAAATCGCCGCTACGCGTGCCCATCACAAGACCTTCCAAGGGCGTAAATCCCATCGATGTATCGATGGAACGGCCGTTTGCAATCGCCGTTGCGCTCGCGCCATTGCCCAAATGCAAAGTAATCAGATGGCTGCGATCGAAAGGTTTCCCGATAAATTCGGCGGCCCGTCTCGCCACATAATGATGAGAGGTGCCGTGAAAACCGAATCGGCGTATGCCGTAATCGCTATACCAAGTTTCCGGAATCGCATAACGATAGGCGTGGGGCGGCATCGTTTGGTGAAATGCCGTATCGAATACCGCCACCTGAGGTACTCCCGGGAAATGAGCCAAGCAGCTCTCGATGCCAAGCAAGTTTACCGGATTGTGCAGCGGCGCTATTCGGCAGAGCGCGCGCATCGACGCTATCGTATCGTCATCGACCAAGGCAGGGCCGGAGAACCGGTCACCGCCATGTACGACGCGGTGGCCTATTGCATCGACCGGGCAATTTTCGCCCAAAATCTCGAAGACTGCCTTGAAGGCTTGGTGATGATCGGCAGCGGCGACCGACTGCTTGATTTCATATAAACGACCCGAATCGTCGGCTCTATGAATGATCCTGCTTTTCTGGTCTCCGATGCGTTCCAGCAAGCCGTCTGCCAGTACCTGCTCTTGCGGCAGAGCAATCAATCGATACTTAATTGAGGAACTGCCGCTGTTGATAACGAGAATATTGCCGTTTGGTATTGTCATATCCTTAAAATGATTTTGGTAAACGCCGTTTTACAAATAAAAATCTGATTAGCAAGTTTCTTCAGCTAAAGCCCAAAAACCAGCATATCCCTAGCAGGACGGGGTTTGTAATCCCGTCCTAAACGTTTTGACTTTGGCCGAAGTTAGCCGAAATGTTTAGGGCAAACCGAAACGTTGGGGACGGGTTAAATAACCCGTCCCGCAGAAAAATTGTGTAGATACTTATGCCTCTGCTCGGACAATTGGCTTCAGCAAGCTGAAGCATCTTGCTAATCAGGTTTGTCATTACCCTAAAAAGAGCTGTTGAGAGCCCCTTCGGCTACGCTCAGGAGAGCCTTGTCGAAGGGTGAACGGTAGTTTGAGGCTTCACCAGTCCGGTGAAAGTATTGTAGACCCTTCATGCTTCGACTTGGCTCAGCACGAACGGTCTACAACATAGGCCAACTGCTCTTTTCAGGATTACTGTTAAAACGGCCATTGCCAACCGGTGATTTCGGGTTTATCGGTGCCGTGTTGATGCGCATAACGAAGATTCTCGATGATTTCGTTTTTCATGAGCTCCTTGAGATGGGCCGCCCTGATTTGCAATTTCGGAACCCGGTCGATGACATCGATGACTAGATTGAAGCGATCGACTTCGTTCAGAATCGCAAGCTCCATGGGTGTATTGATATTGCCGCGTTCTTTATAGCCCCGCACATGCAGATTTTCATGATTCTTGAAGCGATAGGCCAATTTGTGAATCAACCAGGGATAGCCGTGGAAATTGAAAATGACCGGTTTGTCGACCGTAAATAGGCTATCGAATTCGCGATGACTTAAACCGTGAGGATGTTCGGTGTTCGGTTGCAGTTTGAATAAATCGACCACATTGACAAAACGGACTTTCAAATCCGGTAGATGCTCACGCAGAATGGCCGTTGCGGCCAGCGCTTCCAAGGTTGCGACATCGCCGCAGCAAGCCATGACTACGTCCGGGTCTTGACCTTGGTCGTTACTGGCGCGTTCCCAAAGTCCGACACCCTTGGTGCAGTGCACAATCGCTTCTTCGATCGTCAAAAACTGAAGATGCTTTTGCTTGTCCGCGACTATGACGTTGATATAGTCGGTCGAACGCAGGCAATGATCGGCAACCGAAAGCAGGGTGTTCGCATCGGGCGGCAAATAGACGCGGGTCACCGATGGGCTTTTGTTCGTGACCAGATCGATAAAGCCGGGGTCTTGGTGCGAGAAGCCGTTATGATCCTGACGCCAGACGGTCGAGGACAACAAGATATTTTGCGAAGATACTTTCGCTCGCCATGGCACATGGTTTTTACTGGTGTCGAGCCATTTTGCATGTTGGTTGAACATCGAATCGACGACGTGGGCGAAGGCTTCGTAGGTATGGAAAAAACCGTGCCGGCCGGTCAGCAAGTAGCCTTCAAGCCAGCCGACCAGGGTATGTTCGGAGAGCATTTCCATGACGCGCCCGTCCCGGCTCAATTCGCCGCCGTCTTCGTCTTCGGGTAAAAAATCCGCCATCCAAGTCTTTTTGGACGCTCCATAGACCGCTTGCAAGCGGTTCGATGCGGTTTCGTCCGGACCGAAAATCCGGAAATTGTTCATGTTGTTTTTTAGAACGTCCCTTAAGAATTCGCCCAGCGGCTTGGTGTTTTCATGTTCGGCTTGGCCGAGCCGGTTGACTTCGACCGCATAGTCTCGAAAATCGGGTAATTTGAGCGCCTTGCGCAATAAGCCGCCGTTGGCGTGAAGATTGGCGCTCATTCGGCGCTGGCCTTGTGGAGAAAGTTCTCTGAGTTCTGCCACTAAGCGGCCGTTGTCGTCGAATAGCTCTTCCGGTCGATAGCTTTGCAGCCATTCCTCCAGTAAGCGCAAGCCGGACGAACTGGTGCCAGCGTCGGCAAAGGGCACTTGATGAGATCGCCACGAGCCTTCGGATTGATGGCCGTTGATTGTTTTCGGTCCGGTCCAGCCTTTCGGAGACCGTAACACGATCATCGGCCAGCGCGGGCGCTCTGCGATTCCGCTTTCTCGGGCGGACTTTTGAATGGTTTTGATTTCGGCGATGGCTTCATCAACAACGGAAGCCATTTTTTGATGCATTTCTGCCGGATCGCTGCCTTCGACGAAATAGGGCCGGTAACCATAACCGATAAACATGGCCTCCAGTTCTTCGTGACTGATGCGGGCAAGAATTGTCGGATTGGCGATTTTGTAGCCATTCAGATTGAGAATGGGCAAGACCGCGCCGTCGCGTATCGGATTCAAGAATTTATTCGAATGCCAAGCAGTCGCCAATGGCCCTGTTTCCGCCTCGCCGTCTCCGACCACACAGGCGACGATCAAATCCGGATTGTCGAATGCTGCGCCGTAGGCATGTGCGAGACTGTAGCCCAATTCGCCGCCTTCATGGATCGAACCGGGCGTTTCCGGCGTGACATGCGAGCCGATCTGGCCCGGGAATGAAAATTGTTTGAAGAATTTACGCATGCCTTCCGTGTCTTCGCTTTTATCGGGATAGACTTCGGAATAGGTGCCTTCCAAGTAACTCGGCCCTAAAACGCCGGGGGCTCCATGACCGGGACCGGCGATAAAAATCACATCGAGCTCGTCACGTTTAATCAAACGATTGAGATGCGCCCAGGCAAACGACAACGCGGGACTGGCTCCCCAGTGGCCTAATAAACGATGTTTGACATGTTCGGTCGACAAGGGTTCTTTCAGGAGAGGATTAGCTCGGAGATAAATCATGCCGACCGACAAATAATTGCAGGCGCGCCACCAAGCATCGATTTTTCTTAATTCTTCGGCATCGAGGGGGTCGGAGACGGATGTTGAAATTTCAGTGCTCATAAGTTACTCCTAAGTTTTAGGGTTTGTCCGAGAATTCCTGGAAACTAGCGATCCAACTTAATTTTCAGGTCCATGGCTACAATATAACGCAGATATGACCACAATGTGACCGTTTTAATGTTGTCGGACGTCGATGTGCGTGATGACTCTTGTGACTGAAGCATATTGCTTGACGCTTTGTAAAAGTCCATTTCATGGCAGCAATTCCCAATTTGGAGATCAAAAAGGGTGTGGGGTATGCTTGGCGAGGATGTCGGCAGCAGGGCAGATTTTTGCTCCTGCAAAATCTGCATTCACGCCATCCTTGGCGTTCGAGCTGCCGCCAAGCCCCCATGGATGGGTTTACGGCGTTCCTCGACAGGCATACCCCACACCCTAAAATCGGCGAAACTGCTCAAACTGGGAATTGCTGATTTCATGGATTAAACGTAATAGTCTACAATGCATCATTTACATAATTCACAGGAACGCGAAGTATGCGGTAGCGTTGCTGTCTGACGAGAATTTTAGTTGGCACTATGAAAAAATTAAAATGTGCGGTTATTGGAACCGGTTATCTCGGTAAGTTTCATGCCGAGAAATATGCATCACTGCCCGATTGCGAATTGACGGCAGTCGTCGATATTAACGAAACGGCCGCGCGCAATGTCGCTGAAAAACATGGTGCAAGGGCCTTGACCGAATATCAGTCTTTGTTGGGTCAGGTTGATGCGGTCAGTATCGTTGTGCCGACGACCTTGCATCATCGGGTTGCCAAAGATTTTCTCGAATCCGGCGCGCATGTGCTGGTCGAAAAGCCGATTACCGTGACGGTCGATGAAGCCGATGACTTGATCGCCATTGCCGAGCGCAACAAAGTCATTTTGCAAGTCGGTCACCTGGAGCGCTTTAACCCGGCTGTGCTAGGTCTTGGGCAAGCGGAGGAAAAACCGCTTTTTATTGAATCGCACCGCTTGTCTCCATTCAATCCGCGCGCCAACGATGTTAGCGTCGTGCTGGATTTAATGATTCACGACATCGATATCATTTTGGCCTTGGTCGATTCCGAAGTCGAGCGGATCGACGCGAGCGGTACGTCGGTTTTGACTTCCGATATCGATATCGCCAATGCCCGACTGGTATTCAAGACGGGATGCGTTGCGAATGTCACTGCCAGCCGAATTAGTATGAAAATGGAGCGCAAAATGCGCATGTTCAGACCGAGTTCTTATATCTCGGTCGATTTCCAAAATCGAGTGCTGACCAAGCATAAAACCGGCCCCAAAGAAATGTTTCCCGGTATTCCCGAAATATTAACCGAAGAGTCGGTGTTCGAAAACGGCGATGCGTTGCTTGAGGAAATCAAACATTTCGTCAATTGCATTCATACAGGAAGTAACCCGCTGGTACCGGGTGAGGCCGGTAGACGCGCGTTGGCGACAGCATTGGAAATTTCCAAGGCGTTGAATAAATAACAGCAAGATGGTAATTATTCACACCCCCTATCGTTCCCACGCAGAGCGCCACTGCCATTAAGTTAAGCCGTTCGTGGTGAGCCTGTCGAACCATGGACGGCTTAACTTATCGACCCAGGATTTTTCCATTCACCCTTCGACAGGCTCAGGGCGAACGGAAAAATCCTTAACTTAATGGCAGTGACGCTCCGGCGTGGGAATGAAGGCCGAGACGCTCTAGCGTCTCGTACCGCCGGAGCGGTACTCAGGCGTTCCCACGCAGAGCGTGGGAACGATAATTTCCGGGGGACTGAATAGTTACGCAAGATGGGCGCGCAGATTTTGTCCGGTTTATTCGGCCTGAGCGATTCAAGTTTAAAAAATCTATAGTTCTACAAAGAGGCGTTAATCGACATGATCCCTATGGTAAATTTGCAAGCTCAATATGCCGAAATCAAAGATGAAATCGAGCAGGGTCTTGCACAAACGATTGAAAATTGTTCTTTCATATTGGGGCCTAATGTTCAAGGCTTCGAGAAGGAAGCGGCCGATTATTTAGGGGTCAAGCATGCCATCGGTGTGGCTTCAGGAACCGATGCGCTGCATTTGGCTCTGGCCGCCGAAGGAATCGGCGCCGGCGATGAAGTGATTACAACGGCTTTTACATTCATTGCCACGGCCGAGGCGATCTGCTATGTCGGCGCAAAACCGGTCTTCGTCGATATCGATCCTCGCACCTTCAATATCGACTCGGAAGCGATCGAGCAAGCGATTACGCCGAAAACCAAGGCAGTGATGCCGGTACATTTGTTCGGACAGCCGGCCGATATGGCAAGAATCAAAGAAATTTGCGCCAAACATCATCTGAAATTAATTGAAGATTGTGCGCAATCGTTCGGTGCTCGTATAGGCGGTCAACAAACAGGCAGTATCGGTAATGCAGCCGGGTTTAGCTTTTTTCCGAGTAAGAATCTCGGTGCGTTCGGCGACGGCGGCCTGGTCACGACAAATTCGGACGAGACTGCCGCGAAAGTCAAAATGCTGCGCAATCACGGCTCCGATGTGCGCTATTATCACGACGCGATCGGCTATAACAGCCGGCTCGACGACATGCAGGCCGTGGTGCTGCGTGTCAAATTGAAACGCATCGAACAATATAATCAAGGCCGCCGCCGCGCCGCTCACTTATATTCGAAATTAATGGCCGATTTGCCGTTGACCGTGCCTTACGAAGACGGCTTAGGAGAGCATGTCTATCATCAATACACGTTATTATGCGACCGGCGAGATGACGTTCTGAAAGCCTTGCAAGATAAGCAAATCGGCTGCGCGATCTATTATCCCGTGCCCTTGCATCGGCAAAATGTCTTCAAGGAAGCCTATGCCGATGTGTCGCTGCCGGTGACCGAATCGGTGGCCGCGAACTGCATGGCGCTGCCGATTTGTCCGAATTTGTCGGATGAAAACATCGAAACCATCGTCGGCGTGATTCGTTCCGTGCTAACGGCTTGATCAATCGCTGAGAGACCTGCTTTTGACATCTACCCAGTCTTTTAAGGTCATGTTCAGCGCCGGCGAATCCTCCGGCGACCGTCATGCCGCGCATATGTTTCTCGAATTGCAGAACCTGCATCCCGGCATCGAAGGACTTGGCATGGGAGGGGCGGCAATGCGCGAAGCCGGAATCGATATTCGTTTCGATTCGTCGAATATCGGGGTAATCGGCGTCGTCGAAGTGCTCAAGCATTACCGCGAAATACGGCAAGCCTTAAAGCAAATGCAACGTTTATTGGTTGACGAACGGCCCGATTTGCTGGTTTGCGTCGATTATAAGGAATTCAATTTTAAATTGGCCAAATTTGCCAAAAGCTTCGGCGTCAAGGTGTTGTTTTATGTGAGCCCTCAAGTCTGGGCTTGGCGTCCTGGGCGGGTTAAGCAATACGGCCGAGTGATCGATAGGATGGCGGTGATTTTTCCGTTCGAAACGGCCTATTATGAAGCGGAAAACGTTCCGGTAAGTTATGTTGGGCATCCTTCGATCGACAAAGTGCACCCTCGGTACACGAAACATGAGGATCTGGATCGTTTCGGCCTAGACGGCGAGCGCCCCGTCATTGGGTTAGTGCCCGGCAGCAGAAAACAAGAAATTGAACGATTACTACCGGTGATGCTGGACGCCGCGTCGATTGTGCTTTCCCTTGTGCCCGGTGCGCAATTCATTTTGCCGCAAGCCCAAAGTGTCAGCGACGAACTGCTCCGGTCATATCTCGATCGTTCCGATTTGGCAATCAAGGTTATTAAAAACGAAACCTACGATGCGGTTCAATGTTGTACGGCGATCATGTCAAGTTCGGGGACCGCTACGCTGGAAATTGCGTTACTCCAGGTGCCGATGGTTATCGTTTACAAACTATCCGAATTGACCTACTGGCTCGGACGTTTGTTAGTGAAAACTCCTTTTATCGGCTTGCCCAATATCGTTGCGGGTAAGGCGGTGGTAAAAGAATTGATACAGCACCAAGCTAACGCGAAAAATATTGCCGATGAAATCGTCAAGCTATTGAGCGATCGAGCTTATTACGATGCGGTAAAGTCCGATTTGAGTGCCATTAAAAATACGCTGGGAAGTGGAGAAGGGTCGAAAAACATGGCGATCCTGGCTTTAGAAATGTTGACCGAAAAATAAGAAAGACGGTTCGGTTTTAGCTACCGGACAGAGGTTAGGGTTTGTATTTCCTAGTAAATTACTAGGATTTGCTTATAATGCATTGCGCGATAAACTATAAGCGAAATTTTAGTTTCCATGACTACTGTGTTATACCCATCGTAGATGAAAATTCGGCCTCGGGGAGCCTATTTTGATCTGCGGGCATAAATTCGGTAAAAAGCTAGGAGTAGAGGATATGAGTCATCTGTTCGACAGCATCAAACAAACGGTTTTTGCGCGATTTAACCATTATGGCGATGACAAAGATAACGAATTATCCGAAGAGTCGTCACAAACCGCCGCGGTAACTTGTCGCGCTGAGTCGAAGGCATTACATCCGGGAAGACGGCGCTTAAAAGAAAACTATACCAGTCATTGGGATTTGGATTATTTGCCTAGAGAAGAAATGGATCAATTGATTGAAAAGTCGAAAGATAAATCGGATATTGATTCTGATTGATTTATTTTTGAGCGGAGACTCTAATGGGTTGGGGTGAAGTCATTGATGCGAGGTAGTGTTGAGTGGGTTGGGTGAGAAACGGCCTATAAAAGGCGTTAGTTATAAGGTGTCGTTTAGCGCCTTGCTCTCGACTGCTAGTACATTACATCAAGCGCTTAAAAGCCTATGATCACTAACAATTTCAAAAATATTTCAGTTGAAAAGCGCGAACACAGCAATTAGCTAAAATGGCTTTTTTCGATACCGAAACTTACATTGTTGTACCTGATTAGCAAGATGCTTCAGCTTGTCGAAGCCAAGTGTCCAAGCAGGGGTCAGCGGAATGTGTCAATGACATTGAGACACCAAGTTGTTTTAATTAGTGTCTAATTGTTGTGTATTTATGAGTCGAGGTTCTCCTTTGTGTTAATAGGCGGATTAATCCAAACGGCGTTAGGCAAGCTGGGTGGCAAAGGGCACTTTCCTTTGAATCGCTTTGGATTGGCGAGGAAGGCAATCTCCAGGGTTTTTGCGCGTGCTTGGTATACCGTAGCCGCTTGGTCGAAATGGACGGTGGCCGGGGTCATGTAACCGATGCCCGAGTGGCAATGGGACTGGTTGTACCACGGGAAGAAGCGTTGGCAATGGCTGCGGGCATCCTCAATGCAGCCGAAGCGGACGGGGAAATCAGGCCGATATTTCAGGGTTTTGAACTGGGCCTCGGAATAGGGATTGTCATCCGAGACATAAGGCCGGCTATGAGTCTTGGCGACATCCAGATCGACCAGTAAGGCAGCCACGGGCTTGCTGCGCATGCTGGAACCGCGATCGGCATGCAGCGTCAGGGTATGCGGCGGGATGTTGTGCTTGGTCACCGTCTCGGCGATCAGCTGCTCGGCCAGTTCGGCGGTTTCCCGCGGGGCGACCATCCAGCCAACGACATAGCGACTGAAAATATCCAGGATCACATAGAGGTGGAAACAGGTCCATTTAGCCGGGCCTTTGAGTTTCGTAATATCCCAGCTCCAGACTTGATTGGGCGCGGTGGCCAGGAGTTCAGGCTTGGTATAGACCGGGTGCATCCGTTGGCGCCTGCGCTCCGCTGACTGGCCGTCCGCTTCCAGAGCACGGTACAAGGTGCGCACCGAGCCGATGTAGCGCCCCTCGTCCAGCAGAGTGGCATAGACAAAATACGGCGAGCAGTCGGCGAAGCGTTCGCTGTTAAGCACCGCCAGCATTTGCTGCCGCTCATTAGTCGAGAAAGCCAGCGGGGCGGATGGACGAGGCACCCGCGTTACCGGCACAGGCGTCAGGAGGCGCCGACGGGCATCCTCGCGATAGACCGAACTGCGGTTCAAATTCAGGGCTGCACAAGCCGGAGCCAGGCCGACCTCCGGGGCCAGCTGGTTAAGGGCTTGCATCAGTTGGACTCGCTCGGCGTCTCGTCCGCCGGCAGTCCGAACAAGACGCAAAGTTTTTTTTGGACATCAATAATGGCATTGGCCTGAGCGAGTCTGCGACGCAGGCGCTCATTTTCCTGGGTAAGTTGGCGCACACGACGGTCCTCGGCCTGAGCCGAGTCGGCCTTGCGCCCGCGCTTTTGCGGCGCCAGCGCGGCACGCTGATCGGCAGCACGCTGTTTGCGCCAAGTGGCTAATTGGGAGGAGTAAATCCCTTCTTTGCGTAATAGGGCGCCAATCTCACCCGGCTGAGTACAGCGATCAGCGGCATCCAGGATGCGGCGCTTGTCGCTGCTGGTAAATTGTCGGCGCTGGGCGGTGGCAACCACCTCCGGATCGGGCCGCGCGCCGGAGGTCGCGTTTCCAGCCGCCCTACGGGCGTCTTCCAACGCGACCTCCGGCGCAGTTAATTGTGGTGATTCCATGGTCTCTGCTTTTGATTTGCTCATGATTCTGGCCTACCTTTATACTCTAATTTCCGAGGGGTAAGTGTCTCAGGTCATATTGGCACAGGGGGCAGACGCAGTCGCAAAAACTAAAATATGCTGTTACCCAAGCTCCAGCTTGGGTAACCTGTTCAGGAAGCTCTAGCTTCCCGACAATCAAGAAAGATTGAACGAGCGAGTCGGGGTTGATTGAGAATGTGCGGAGGTTGTGTCGGTCTCAGGAAGCTGGAGCTTCCGGGGTGTCTTTCCCAAGCTGGAGCTTGGGAAAGAGCGAAATATTTCAGTTGAAAAGCGCGAACACAGCAATTAGCTAAAATGGTTTTTTTCGATACCGAAACTTACATTGTTGTATGTGTAGACTGGCAATTCCAGGCGCAGTTTACCGATCACATTTGGTGTAAGCGTCGAACAAAACAGCATTGCCATAACCAAGTGAATAGTTATACGCTTTGCTAGTCAAATTTCGGCGTCGTGGTGCCCGTCAAAGGACGCCGTGAATACGTCCATGTAGACTCTATGACAGCATCTATGCTGCCAAAGCCTTTGCCGAACACCCCGGCGCCTCCATACGCTAATGCCGAAATTTGAAGTGCGATAGGTATAGTAAGTCGTTTAAATTGAACGAGACATATTAGCTGTGCCAAATAAAATACGCTATGTCATAATAAGCCCTTTTTAGCGATGGCTGTTACCGCTTAATCGAAAGGCGATGACTAGCAATGCCGATTCTTCCAATGGTAAGCATCGGATTGGTGGTTTTTAAAATTGAGTATGAAATGTACTTTTGGAAAGAAACAGCGAACGCCTAACAGAAGACATTTTGCGCAGAGTGTTTTCGAAATAGAAACTAGTTTAGATGAGGGCAATATAAATGGATGAGAACAAGAAAAAAGCACTTGGCGCTGCCTTGATGCAGATCGAAAAACAATTCGGCAAAGGCTCGGTGATGCGGATGGGCGATGTGGCCGCTTCTCGAGATATCCAGGTTGTCTCGACCGGTTCTTTATCCTTGGATATTGCTTTAGGATGCGGGGGGCTACCGCGTGGAAGGGTGATTGAAATTTACGGCCCGGAGTCGTCAGGTAAAACCACATTGACTTTATCGGTTATCGCGCAAATGCAAAAACTGGGCGGGACAGCCGCGTTCGTCGATGCCGAGCATGCACTCGATCCCGGTTATGCCGAAAAAATCGGCGTCAACGTCGACGATTTATTGGTTTCTCAACCCGACACCGGCGAGCAGGCGCTGGAAATTACCGATATGCTGGTTCGTTCGGGAGCAGTCGATATCGTCGTCGTCGATTCGGTTGCAGCGCTCACCCCGAAAGCCGAAATCGAAGGCGATATGGGCGATTCGCACATGGGCTTGCAAGCCCGCTTGATGTCTCAGGCGCTCAGAAAATTGACCGCTAATATCAAGCGTTCGAATACCTTGGTGATATTCATCAATCAGATTCGCATGAAAATCGGCGTCATGTTCGGCAGTCCGGAAACTACGACCGGCGGCAATGCCTTGAAATTTTATGCTTCGGTGCGTTTGGATATTCGACGCATCGGCTCGGTTAAAAAAGGCGACGAAGTGATCGGCAACGAAACCCGCGTCAAGGTCGTCAAAAACAAGGTCGCGCCGCCTTTCAAGCAGGCTGAATTCGAGATTCTTTATGGCGAAGGCGTGTCGTTTTATGGAGAACTGGTCGACTTAGGCGTGTCTTACGGACTCATTCAAAAAGCCGGCTCTTGGTACAGTTATAATGACGAAAAAATCGGGCAAGGCAAGGACAACGTCAAGCAATTTTTAAAAGAACATCCGGAGAAAGCGGCGGATATCGAAGCAAAAATCAGAGCCGAGGCTTTTGGAGGACTGCGAGCACCGGCCGAGAAGAGTGGCGAAGAGGTTTTTTCGGAAGAATAAAGTCGAGTATAAATTAAGGTAGGTGCTTTTATTCGACATGGATGCTGAACTCAAAAAAATCGAAGCAGTGTGTCTGCGATTGTTGGCACGGCGCGAACACAGTCGATTGGAACTGAATAATAAATTATTGTCGAGAGGGTTTGAACAGGCGCATATCGATAATGTCCTGGATAAACTAGTCCTGAATGACTGGTTGAGCGACAGGCGTTTCGCCGAATGTTACGTTCGACAGAGGATCGAAAAGGGTTTCGGTCCGAGCCGTATCGATTATGAGTTGCGGCAATTGGGCATAGACCGCTTCGATTTGGACGAAGCCGGAGAGGATGCGGCGGGGAGTTGGTTTAACGTGTTGCAGCGGGTCTACCTCAAAAAATATCGTCAAGACGAACAGGTGACCTTATCGGAATGGAGTAAACGAAGCCGTTTTTTATTGCAACGAGGGTTTTCCGGTGGCATGATCGCTGCTTTGCTCGAACACTTGAACATCAAAATTAAGTAATTCCAAGAACATTTAGTATTCAAAGATGATGAAAAATATGACCAGCTCGGAATTGCGTTCCGCATTCCTGGATTTTTTCCGCCAACGCGGACATTCGATCCAACCTTCCAGTTCGCTGGTTCCGGGTAACGATCCGACACTATTGTTTACCAATGCCGGTATGGTGCAATTCAAGGACGTGTTCCTTGGACGCGAACATCGCGACTACACACGTGCCGCGACCAGTCAGCGCTGCGTTCGTGCCGGCGGCAAGCATAACGATTTGGAAAATGTCGGCTACACGGCGAGGCATCATACCTTTTTTGAAATGCTCGGTAACTTCAGTTTCGGCGATTATTTCAAACAAGAAGCAATACACTTGGCTTGGGATTTTTTGACCAAAGAACTGGGTATTCCTGCGGATAAATTATGGGTGACGGTTTTCGATGAAGATTCCGAAGCCGAAAAAATCTGGCTGGAAGATGTCGGTGTCGATCCGAAGCGTTTTTCCCGTATCGGCGCGAAAGACAACTTTTGGGCGATGGGCGACATCGGTCCGTGCGGTCCGTGTAGCGAAATCTTTTATGATCACGGCGAATCGATTCCGGGTGGACCGCCGGGTTCTCCCGATGAAGACGGCGACCGTTTCATCGAGATCTGGAATCTAGTGTTCATGCAATACGAACGCGATAGCGAAGGTAATCTGCATGCATTGCCCAAGCCGTCGGTCGATACCGGCATGGGGCTGGAGCGAATTGCCGCGGTCATGCAGGGCGTGCATAGCAATTACGAAATCGATTTGTTTCAAGGCTTGCTGAAGGCGGCCGCGAAATTGGCCGGCACCGAGGACTTGACCAAGAGTTCGCTACGCGTGATCGCCGATCATATCCGCTCATGCGCGTTTTTGATCGTGGATGGTGTTTTGCCGTCTAACGAAGGGCGCGGTTATGTGTTGAGGCGAATCATTCGCCGGGCCATTCGCCACGGTTACCGATTGGGTATCCGTGAAGTTTTCTTTTATCAATTGGTAGCGCCGCTTGTCGAACAAATGGGCGAGGCTTATCCCGAATTGAAAAATGCTCAAGACCAAGTCGAGCGCGTACTAAAAAAAGAAGAAGAGCGCTTTGCCGAAACACTCGAGCAAGGGATGAAGATTCTGGAGGCTTGCGTAGCCAAGCTGGAAGGTTCGACGATACCCGGAAGCATCGTGTTTCAGTTATACGACACTTACGGATTTCCGGTCGATTTGACCGCCGACTTTGCGCGCGAACATCAGTTGACGATCGATCACGCCGGCTTCGAGACCGAAATGGCCGAACAGCGCAATCGGGCGCGGGCGGCAAGCAGCTTCGGTGCCGATTACAATCAAACCTTAAAACTCGATGGTCAAACCGAATTCACAGGCTATCAATATCTTGAAGACAGCACCAAGATCATCGGCTTGTTTAAAGAAGGCGAAGCGGTAGAGAGCTTGAACGAAGGCGATGAGGGCATCGTCGTCTTGGAAAAAACGCCGTTTTATGGCGAATCCGGCGGACAGGTCGGCGACAGCGGACGCATTGCGACCGAGCAAGGCGTATTCGAAGTCGTCAACACGCAAAAGCAAGGCGGCGACTTGTTCTTGCATCGCGGCAGACTGTTGTCGGGAAGTTTGTCGGTGGGTGAAAACTGTACCGCAAGCGTCGATAAGATCAAACGAAAAGCGACCGAGTTGAACCATTCTGCGACACATCTATTGCATGCGGCCTTGCGTGAAGTCTTAGGCGATCATGTAACGCAGAAAGGATCCTTAGTGAATGCCGATCGCCTGCGTTTCGACTTTTCTCATTTCGAACCGGTGACGCCCGAGCAAATCGCTACGATCGAACGCTTGGTCAACGAACAAATTCGTTTGAACGAGCCGGTATTGGCAGAAGTCATGGCCAAGGAAGAGGCGATGCAAGCCGGGGCAATGGCCTTGTTCGGCGAAAAATACGGCGATGAAGTCAGGGTCTTGCGTATCGGCGGTTTTTCGACCGAACTGTGCGGCGGCACGCACGTCGATCGGGCCGGCGATATCGGCTTGTTCAAGATCATCGGCGAAACCGGTGTTGCCGCCGGCGTCAGAAGAATCGAAGCGGTTACAGGCAATGTGGCATTGGATTGGATCGACAGTCGCGATAAGGCCTTAGCTATCATTGCCGGATGCTTGAAAAGCGCGCCGGAAAAGGCGGCCGATAAAGTCGAGCAATTGCTGGAAAAAAATAAGCAACTAGAAAAAGAGTTGGAACGTTTAAAGTCGAAATTGGCCAGTTCCGCCGGCGGCGAGTTGAGTAGTCAAGCAGTTGATATTGAAGGTGTTAAAGTCTTGGCGGTTAAAATCGACGATAGTGACCCGAAAGCGCTCCGTGACATGCTTGACCAATTGCGCAACAAGCTCGGCAGCTCGGCAGTCGTGCTTGCGACAGTCAAAGATGATAAAGTCAGTCTGATAGCGGGAGTATCGAAAGACCTGGTTTCTAAAATCAAAGCCGGTGATTTGGTCAATGTGGTAGCCACGCAAGTCGGCGGTAAAGGGGGTGGTCGACCCGATATGGCTCAAGCGGGAGGTAATAATCCGGCGGCATTGCCGGAGGCGCTCAACTCGGTTGCGCAATGGGTTCGGGAACAACTCGGTGCTTATTTTAAAGGTTATTGAATAATGGGATTATACGTATATAAATTCGGTGGAACATCGGTCGGATCGGTCGAACGAATCAAAGCGGTAGCGGAAAAAGTTAAAAGAGTTCATGACCAGGGAGATCAATTAGTCGTTGTCGTCTCCGCCATGAGCGGCGAAACCAATCGTTTGACCGCTTTGGCGAATGAAATCCAGAAGTATCCGAATACCCGGGAAATGGATGTTTTATTGTCGACCGGCGAGCAGGTGACGACATCCTTGCTGAGCATGGCCTTGCATGAGCTGGGATGCCCAGCCTGCTCCTATACCGGCGGGCAAGTCAAAATTTTGACCGATAGCAGTCATACGAAGGCCAGAATCATCAATATCGACGATAAAAGAATGCGCGAGGATTTGGCGGCGGGACGCGTGGTTGTCGTTGCTGGCTTTCAAGGCGTTGACGAGAAGGGTAATATTACGACTTTGGGTCGCGGCGGTTCAGATACGACGGCAGTTGCTTTGGCGGCAGCCTTAAAGGCCGATGAATGTTGTATTTACACCGATGTTGACGGCGTTTATACGACCGACCCGCGGGTCGAGCCGAATGCCAGGCGATTGGAAAAAATCACCTTCGAGGAAATGCTTGAGATGGCCAGTTTAGGTTCGAAAGTATTGCAAATTCGATCGGTCGAGTTCGCCGGCAAATACAATGTGCCATTAAGAGTTTTATCATCATTTACAGAAGGCAAGGGTACGCTGATTAGCTATGAGGACGATCAAATGGAACAAGCTTTAATTTCAGGAATTGCATTTAACCGGGACGAGGCCAAATTAACGATAACCGGTGTGCCTGATTTGCCTGGCGTCGCCTATAAAATTTTGGGACCGATTGCCGATGCCAATATCGAAGTCGATATGATCATTCAGAATATCGCCGGCGATGAGACGACCGACTTTACCTTCACGGTGCATCGCAACGATTACGAAAAAGCCAAAGGGCTGCTTGATTCGGTTTGCGCCGAATTAGGTGCCAAGGCCGTTACCGGAGATGTCAAAATCGTCAAAATATCGATCGTCGGCGTCGGCATGCGTTCGCATGCGGGAATCGCCAGCACGATGTTTAAAGCCTTGGCAGACGAAGGTATTAATATTAGAATGATCTCGACCTCGGAAATTAAGATTTCGGTCGTCGTCGATGAAAAATATCTGGAATTGGCGGTTAGAGCCCTGCACTCGGCCTTCGAGCTGGATAGAGAGCCGGTAGAAAGTTAGTTTTATTTATCAATAAAACCTGGTAGAATAGCGCTCTTGGTTGGTTACTGCATGCAAAGCAGTAGAAATTACATACAATATAGGGAGAAGCCATGCTTATCTTGACTCGTCGGGTAGGGGAGACTTTGATGATTGGTGATGAGGTAACCGTCACTGTTCTTGGAGTCAAAGGAAATCAGGTTCGCATCGGTGTCAATGCGCCAAAAGAAGTATCGGTTCACCGAGAAGAAATTTACGAAAGAATTAAAAAGGAACAATCGGAATCAACGGATAGAAGCGATTCCGAGTGACCTAAGGAAGTTTCGGAGAGTTGGCCGAGAGGCTGAAGGCGCTCCCCTGCTAAGGGAGTATGGGCTTTAACTCCCATCGAGGGTTCGAATCCCTCACTCTCCGCCATCGATTTTAAAATCGATTATTTTTT
This sequence comes from Methylotuvimicrobium buryatense, assembly GCF_005931095.1. Lineage (GTDB taxonomy): Bacteria > Pseudomonadota > Gammaproteobacteria > Methylococcales > Methylomonadaceae > Methylotuvimicrobium > Methylotuvimicrobium buryatense. The sequence goes on from NZ_CP035467.1 coordinate 1,758,715, forward strand.
AAAATAAAATCTTGACAAGATAAGACAAAGAGAAGATAATAAGCGGCTCAATAAGGCGCCCGTAGCTCAGCTGGATAGAGTACTCGGCTACGAACCGAGCGGTCGGGAGTTCGAATCTCTCCGGGCGCGCCATTGACAATACCGAATTAATCCCCTGTAGCTCAGTCGGTAGAGCGGGTGACTGTTAATCACTAGGTCGGCGGTTCGAGCCCGTCCGGGGGAGCCATATAAATTAAGGCCTGTAGAGTTTTTCTCTACAGGCCTTTTTTATTTGTAGTGCCTTTTATAGTGCCTTTGAAAAAATACAGTATTACTCCATAATTCCAACAGTCTCCCGGTGGGGGCGGTATCGGGTCGGAAAAATCTGCACGACCTGTTAAGAACAAACTTCGCATCATCATTCAATATAGCTCATGGCCGATTTTACCTTTACTCCAGCCGATTATCCCGAGATTCGTCATCGTATGATGGATTTGAACAGTAAGATTTTCAGAAAGCTCACGAAGGACGACATTAAAACCTGCGGCAAGCATTTAGGGATTTGGCATCAAAAGACATTGATGGTCAAAAAAGAAAACGAAATGGACTTGTTTACCGATTATGCGATTTACGGCTATCGTCCGAACGACTTCAACATGGCGGAGAAGTTCTTGCGTCTATTCAGCAAAGAAGCCGACGAATATGAATTGGAATTGCTGCGTCGCATGAGCCAAGCGCCTTATGCGATTTACCGACTGGATGAAACGAATCGCAAAGATACCATCAAAGCGGAGAATATATTCAGCAAAGCGACTTTTCAGATTATCGATTACAACATGGCGAAAGCAACTAGTTTAGGAGTGGTTCTGGCGGGCTATTTGGTCGATTTCGATGGTTTTTCGATTCAAACAGGAGGAACCGTTTTTCTCAGCAAAGAAATCCTCCAGGTGGAGCAGGTCAAACGGATAATTGACCGGATCGATGATAATGAGTTGAGTCATTTTCTGAACAAACCGGCAAACGGCGCCAAGATGGCAAAAGCGATCTTTTCTGCGACTTTCCAATTAGATAAAACCTCCAATTTTGGTCATAGACCGATTTAAACAGTCAAAGATAGACGCTCAATCGGTCGTATATCTCGTCCGGGGTTAATAATAAAGCAAGGGCTTACGTTAACGCTTAGGCCCTTTTTTATTGGCTGCGTTTCTGATGGTCTCCCGATCGGCATCGGGCGGAAATATTCCTTCAATTAAAATTTTGGTATTGAGTCGGTTAGCAGGGAATTGGCTAATCCGACTACTTAATGCATTTAACTTTTGCCAATGGGTAACCGCCGAACTTCTTGCTTCTTTCCTCGATGGTTTTTTACTGCCGTGTACTTTTGGTCCCTCATGAATCCGAGGAACCTTTGAATCGTGAGTTCCATTCGTTTACCAAGTTCTGTAGTGCGTGCGGAAACAATTCGCTGGATGAAGTCTGAAAAATCCAACGCTTTCATCTAAACTAAGTTGCTTTTTTAAAATGACTGGCTATAATCCAAAAAAAGCAATTGTTTTTGAGCAGTTATTGCTTTGCAAATCCATGGCCTACTGCTAAGTTGACTCGGTCATTGCCGTTTGTGTGAATGGTTTGTCTGTTGAATAGGCCTATGTGAGTCGTATCAGTTCCGAACTTTCATTAGGAGCTTACTATCATGACGACAACGCTTAAGGCAGCCTTATCATTTTCACTGGCCTTGCCGCATATCGTTTATTCCGATGAGCTCGATGATTTTCGTCATTTCTATGGCGATGAACAAACGGTAGGTATCGCGACCGGCTATTCCCGTCCCTTGGCCGAATCCCCGTCGGTCGTCACGGTCATCACGGCAGACGACATCAGAAAGAGGGGCGCGGTCTCGATTGAAGAGTTACTGGAAACCGTGCCGGGATTCCATGTGTCTTCGGCCAACGGTTTTGTCCCGGCCTATGTCGTTCGAGGGATTTTTTCGCCACTGAGTTCTCATGTTTTAGTGATGCAGGATGGCGTGCCCGTCAACGATCCGGTCAATTCCGGTAAGCTATTCAGTTACACGCATCTGACCAAAAATATCTCAAGAATCGAAATCATCCGAGGCCCGGGGTCGGCGCTCTACGGTGCCGATGCCTTTGCCGGCGTCATCAATATCATCACCAAAACCGGTCGGGAAATCGGCGGCGGCGAAGTCGGTGCGTTGGCCGGCAGTTTCGACAGCTATGGCGGTTGGGCATTGTTGGGTAAGCAGTTCGGTGATTTTGATCTGGCTTTTTCGGCTCAAGGCCGAACCACCAAAGGTCAGCGGGAGACCGTCAAAGCCGATGCGCAAACCCGAATGGATCGGCTGTTCAATACGCAGGCATCATTGGCGCCGGGGCCGATCAATGTCGCGCGTAACGACATCGATGTGGGTGCGTCGCTACGCTATCGTGACACGGTCAAACTGCATCTGCGTTATCAGGATTTCGAATCCGCCAATGGTGTGGGCACAACCTTGGCGTTGGATCCTGACGGTTCAATCCGCTATCAATCCTGGACGTCGGGGCTCGATCTCAAACAACGGTTTGGCAATTTCGAACCGCAGTTCAATCTGAACTATTTTTTCTACAAAGCCACCGGTCTCAATCATCATTTTCCTGCCGGAGCCTTCGGCGGAACTTTTTCCGACCCGGTGACCTCGACATATCAGTATTTTTCTCATACCGTCGATGCGACCTTCAAGACACTCTATGACGGATTCAAGCATCACCGAGTCACTGTCGGAGCGGGCTATAAATATGCGGTGGCACACGATCTCACGGAAAACCGCAATTTCTTGATCCTGCCGAATAGCCTGATCGTACCTGCCGGGCCGTTGCAAAGCACCGACAGCCTCGGGGTCGAAGCCTTATCCGACGACGCGGACCGACACATCGTATTCGGCCTCGTCCAGGATGAATGGAACATTGCCAATGACTGGACCTTGACCACCGGGCTCAGGCTCGATCATTATTCCGATTTCGGTTTGACGGCCAATCCCAGAGCCAGTCTGGTTTGGCAAGTCGGCCCCGCGTTGTCGGCCAAACTGATGGTTGGGCGCGCCTTCAGGGCGCCGTCTTTCATCGAACTCTACAGTAATGAGGGTCTGCAATTACGGGGCAACCCGAACTTGAAGCCCGAAACCATCGATACCGTAGAGTTGTCGGTCGCCAAAAAATGGAAATACGGCCTCTCGACCGGTATCAATCTCTTCGGGTATTCCAGCGCCGATCTGATTGCCGAGACGAGTAGCACGCTACGCACCTTCGAAAATTCCGCCGGAGCGATCGGTTATGGTTTCGAGTGGCTCGGTCAATACCGATACAACGAAAGTCTGACGTTCGATCTCAATTACACCTATCTGCGACTCGAGCCGAAGAACAGCGCCAATGACAGTTTCATCATCGGCGCACCGCAGCACGATATCTTTGCGCAGATCAACTGGCAATTCGTGAAGGATTGGCATGTCAATGTGCGTTCCGATTGGATCATCGGCCGGCATCGGGCGGCGGGTGACGAACGTGATGCGATCGGCGATTATGTCCTGGTCGGATTCAACTTGCGCCGCGAGCAGTTCATGGACGGCCTGGCGCTCAGCTTCAAGGTCGATAACCTATTCGAGGTCAAAGCCCGGCATCCGAGCATCAACGGCCAGGCGGTCCCATACGATTATCCGATCGCAGGGATCGCCTTTCTCGGGCAAGCGGAGTTAAGCTTTTGAACCGCACAAGCGACCCGCAAAACCGCCTGCGGGAGGCGCCGGGACCGAAAGGCTGCCCGGTGACCGGTTCGTTACCGATGCTGGCCTCGAATATCTTGCGGTTTTTTGAACGCGTGACGGCCAAGCATGGCGACATCGCCTTATTCACATTGGGCCGAAAGAAGGTCTATCTGATCAGTCACCCGAAAGACTTGGCGACGCTGTTCGCCGATGAAAGAAAAGGGGGCTACAGCCGGCAATTTTTTCATGAGGCCTACAAGCCGTCGTTCGGCAACGGTATTTTTAACAGTTACGGTGAAACCTGGCAAAAACAGCACCAGATCCTGCAGCCCTACTTCCAGAAGCGGGCAATCGAAACCTGGTTCCCGATTCTGCGCGAGGAAACAGAGCTAACGATACAGCGTTTGACAACGCGGCAACAACCGCACATTCATGTGGAACGCGAGATCTTGCCGCTGGTGCAATCGATCATGTGCCGGATACTGTTCGGCAGACCCTTGGACGACGACGATTCGCGCCGCGCCGTGGAAGCGATCAATACGGTCAGCCGCTACAACGTGACCCGCTCGATATCGGCATTCATTCTGAACGGCGTATTCAACCGCCTGCCCACGCCCGGTAATCGAAAATTTCATCGAGCGCTCGATGATATCGATCGGACCCTGACGAATTTACGGGTCAAGGCCGAGCAGGCCGAGCAGGCCGGCGATGACAGCAGTTTGATCGCCCAATTGGCGCCGCATTTCGATGCTCAGGAACTGCGCGATCATTTATTCACGTTGTTTTTCGGCGGACAGGACACCACTGTTAACGCCATCGCCTTTACGCTCTATTATTTGGGTAAGCATCCGATGATACAGCAACGGGCTGCGGCTGAGGTCGAGTCCGTCTTGGGAGCAACGGGGCCATTGGCCTATCGGGATTTGAAACGGCTTCCCTATACCAACAGCGTCATCTATGAATCGATGCGATTGGCGCCGCCGGCCTATGCCGCCTACCGAGATGTCATCGGCGACCGGCAACTGAGGGATGTGCGTATTCACGACCGGTCACTGCTCGTGTTTTCACCCTATCTGACCCATCGCCACACGGATTTCTGGCCGGATCCCGAGCGCTTCGACCCGGAACGCTTCATAAGCGGTTCCGCGCAGGAACGATTCGCCTTTATGCCCTACGGCGGCGGCATGCGCACCTGTCTGGGCATGAACCTGGCGCGCGTGGAAATCCTGACCGTAGTGGCTTTATTGCTGCAACATTTTCAATGGACCTTGCCGGAAAATTACCCGGTGAAGTTCGTTCCGCACATGACACTGAAGGCCCGAAAGGGCATCACGATCCAATACTCGAAAAGAACATGAATCTCCTGGTAGCCTCCGCTTTCGGTGACCTCACGGCGCAACTCGAACGACAGCTCCGCACTGACGGCATAGTCGCCGATCTGACGTCAGCTCAATCGGCCGATGAGTTGGTGGAAGCCTTGTTGGAACAGCGCTTCGACGGCTTGATAGCCGATTATACGCTCCACGACATCGATATCTGGAAACTGTCGACCCTGGTTCGTTCCGGCCGATTCGCCGATCCAGCGGTGCCGATCTATCTGATTCAGGAAAGCTGCGAGACCGAAATTCCCCGCATCTTGGCCAATGAATACCGATTCAAGGTCGCCGCTTTGGACCAATTGACGCGGATGCTCATCACCCCGCCGGACCTCGATGCGTTCAAGCCGACCCTGTTGATCATCGAAGACGAGCCGGATGCCGCCAATATCGCTTTTCATGCATTGGCGGATCATTATCGGATCGATGTGGCGAGAGAAGGGCGGCAGGGTTTTGAGTTGTGGTTGCGGCAACGGCATGATCTGATTCTGTTGGATTTGATGTTACCCGGGCTTTCCGGCGACCGCTTGCTGACCGAAATACTGGCGGTCGACTGCGAGCAGCCGGTCATCATCGTGACCGCCTTTTCCGGCCTGGAAAATCACAAGAACCTACTGATCAATGGCGCCAGCGAGTTTCTCGGCAAGCCCTATTCATTGACCGAACTGCGTAAATTATGCCAAACGGTTCATCATCGGGCGCGCTTGGTCACAGAAATTCATTACCGGGAAGACCAATTCAAACTGATCGGCCATCAGCTCTGGCTGTTGGACCGGTGTCTAGCCAAAAACGATCATGTCAACAGTCATCGCGTCATGCAACGCATGCAAGCGATCATTCCGGCCCTATCGCCGAGTGACGACGAACAATTCAAGCTTGTGCAATCGGTAGCGTCACGGTAAAGACGCTCCCTGGCTTGTTGCTCGTGACGTCGATTTCGCCCGATAGCAATTCGCAATACAGTTTGGTGATGGCCAGTCCAAGGCCGGTGCCGCCGGCCGGGCGGCTGAGGCTCATGTCCGCCTGCCAGAAGGGCTCGAAGATCTTATCGCGGTCGGCTTCGTCGATACCGCAGCCGGTATCGCAGACCCGGATGTTCAAATGCGCTCGGTGAATCGACCAGGCGATCTCAATGCGTCCTTGTTGGGTGAATTTATTGGCATTGCTCAACAGGTTCATCACGATATGCGCTACCTTGTCTTGATCGGTGTCGATCTCGGCCGCCTCGCCGGTCATCCGGATGCGATTGCCGCTGTCTTTGGTCAGCGGTTCGATTTTTTCGACGCATCGCAGTATAGTGGACCCCATTGTCCAGACAATTTATCACCGAGTTTAAGAGGGTGTTGTCTTTGTTACAGCTGACTGGCGCTGCCCCAATTCTTCTCTATTGTCTAAACCAATGACTCAAAAATTAAGTCATTTCCTTTTTCATTTTATTAAATTGTTATTATTGCGCCGCAGGCATTTTGATATTCCATCATGCTTGCTGCGGCGGAATGTGGTCAAAGGGTGAATTAGTGTGGGTAAGCTCGTGGTAAACTGCCTAAGCAGTTTTCTATCAGCTTATCCACACGTTCCGAAGGAAATTCACGCTTTGTCCACATGGAGTCCGCCGGTAGTCTCTTTATCTGTCCGTTCGTTAAATTTATCCACAATCATTGCCCCACCGCCTTCCGCTGTCTGATAGATTTGATCAGGTGTTTTATAGCCTAATGCCTGGTGATATCGCTCACCGTTGTAGAAGGCAAAATACTCGGTCAACCCCAACAATAGCTCAGGCATATAAACATAGTTTTTCGGATAAATATCCTCGTACTTAACACTCCGCCAGAGACGTTCAACAAAGATATTGTCCAATGCTCGCCCCCGTCCATCCATGCTGATTTTGATGCTGTTTTCTTGTAACACAGCGACCCATTTGTCACTGGTGAATTGCGAACCCTGGTCGGTGTTGAAAATCTCCGGTGCTCCGTATTGCTTGAGAGCAGCCGTTAAACAGTCCACACAAAACCCAACATCCATCGTGTTCGACACCCGCCAAGCCAAGATTTTGTGGCTGTACCAATCCATAATCGCCACCAGGTATACAAAACCATGTGCGAGCCGGATGTAGGTGATGTCCGTACTCCAGACCTGATTCGGGCGAATCACACTGAGCCCTCTGAGCAAATACGGATAAACCGTATGTTCAGGATGTTTTTTGCTAGTATTCGGGCCTGGAACCATCGCAATCAGGCCCAATATCCGCATCAAGCGTTGCACACGCTTTCGGTTCACGGCGTGACCTTGCATGCGTAGCCAAACCGTCATTTTCCGGCTGCCATAAAAGGGATGCCGAGTATATTCTTCATCCAGTAAGCGTAGCAACATCAGTTCGACTTCATCTACTTCGTGCTTGTCCGTATACACTGTCGATCGTGCGATGCCAGCCAGTCGGCACTGTGCGGCTACCGACAGTCCAGCACTTGAATTAATCCAGCCCTGACGCAGGCTTAAAGGTTGATCCCGGACTTTTTTTTAAGCCATTCCAGCTCCATGTTGAGCTGGCCAATCTTGGCGTACAAGCGCTCTGGATCGCTTTGCGGATCAATGGCCTTGGGGCCACGCTTTACGTCAAACAATTGACTGGCATTTTCCAATAAAGCCTTCTTCCATAGACCTACTTGGGTCGGATGAACACTATAGTCTTGTGCTATTTCATTAACCGTTTTACTCCCTTTTACAGCCTCCAGTGCCACTTTAGCCTTTTGTGTACTGATCATCAACGTGCGCTTTTTTTCACTCATTCTCGCCTACCTTTTTTATGATAGACACCATCTTAAACTATTGTCTGGATTTTGGGGTCCACTATAGTCGTTCACTGGAACCTAGTGTCTGGCTCTTTTGGGTCGTCAACAGACATGGACCTCACAAACACTTCACCCCCACCAACTCCCCCCAATCGGTCGTATAACGCTGCGAAATCCGCTCCGCCTTCGGCTTCCAGCTTTTATCAAAACCAGTTGCCGCGATCGAAACGGCACTCGGAAAGCGGTGGTTTATCTGATCAATGGCTTTCATCAAGTGACGGTTTTCAGAAGATAGCCCGTCAAACGTCAAGTCGAATACATCCATTTGCCCTGGCGTGGTTTCCGGCTGGATATGGCTCAGCTGGACGCCGCATTTCTGATAGTTATAGCCTGGCCTGTAGATCTCTTTGAGCATCTGGTTAGCGGTAGCAATGATGGACCGCGTGTCTTGCGTAGCCGCATTCAGCTTACTACTGGCCGCCCGTTGATATTGCGGCTCATCCGGATTGAATGGACTGGTCCGGATAAATATCGTAATGCAGCCGGTCACTGAGTCTTGATTCCGGAGTTTTTCGGCGGCCCGACTGCAGAACTCGGCCATGGCTTGCGACAGCTCGGCGTATTCGGTTAAGCGGCGGCTAAAGCTTCTGGAGCAGACAATTTGCTGTTTATCCGGGGCGATTGCTTCCAGTGCCAGGCAAGGCGTGCCATTTAACTCCATCACGGTTCTGGCCACCACAACATTGAACTGGGCTTGAATGCGCTTGCTGGATTGGGACGCCAAATCCCAAACGGTATGAATGCCAAGCTGGTTCAGCTTGGCCGAAGTGCGCGGGCCTATGCCCCACACCTCGCCGACCGGCACAATGCGCATCAGTTTTTCCCGGCGCACCGGGTCGGATAAATCCAGAACACCGCCGGTTTGCGGCCATTTTTTGGCGGCGAAGTTCGCCAGTTTAGCAAGCGTTTTGGTCGGTCCTAGCCCCACGCAAACCGGAATGCCGGTGGTTCGAACCACCGTTTTTCTGATCAGCTGGCCGTAAGCAATCGGGTCTTTGCCGCAAGGGTAAACGCCGGTTAAGTCCAGAAAGCCTTCGTCGATGGAATACACCTCAAGATTGGGGGCGAATTCTTCCAAAGTGGACATGACTCTCGCCGACATATCGGCATACAGCGTGTAGTTTGATGAGAAAAGTTTAATTTGGTGCTGGTTGACCAGTTGCTGAATCTGGAACAACGGCACACCCATTTTAATGCCCAATTTCTTGACTTCGGCACTGCGGGCCACGACGCAGCCGTCATTATTGCTGAGTACGGCAACCGGCTTGCCGATCAGGTCAGGCCTGAACACGCGTTCGCAACTCACATAGAAGTTGTTGCAGTCGACCAGGGCGATAAGCCGTTGCGTGGGCATTACAGCGGGTGAATGACATTGGTGACCACGCCCCAAATCACCGTATCAATCTCTTCACGAAGCACGATATTTTTATAAGCCGGGTTTTCCGAACCTAACACCCATTGGCCGCCCCGGCGCTTCAAACGCTTGACGACCAGCTCCCCATTCAGCGCGCAAATCACGATCCTGCCCGGCACCGGTTCCAGCGAGCGATCGACGACCAGAATATCGTTCGGGTGGATGCCGGCGCCGAGCATCGATTCGCCTTGCGCGCGCACGAAGAACGTCGCGGCGGGCTTTTGCACTAACAGCTCGTTCAGATCCAGCGTTTTCTCGACGTAATCGTCGGCCGGCGAGGGGAAACCGGCCGAGACTTTGCCGGAAAACAGCGGCAAGGTCACCGTTTTTGGGTCTGGTGCGGCTGATAAAACAGTCGTTGGCATATTGCTGGACATAGCGGAATGATGAGAAGGATGGAACAAAACGGGTTTATTTGTTCTTGTTATGTTCTCTTTTTAATCTGATTTTCCTATGCTGTCAAACGATAAAAACAGTGTCCAGGGGAACCGCTATGCTACGAAAAATTCACATGCAAGATCAGGTCAGGAATCGGGTTGCCATGATTATGGAAGATGGTCGATCGGTTTGCATGACCCGCTTTGGGCATGAAGGGTAATTGTATTAAAAGGGGCGAACCGCCCGGACTCTAAGTGTACTGTATTTATTGTAACGGTCCTGATCGCCGTTGAAAAAGCCCTGAATCCATGCGCTGTTACTGTCGAGTTCCGTAGCGCTCCAGTAGTCGTCATTGGCAAAATCACCCACCAGGCTTCTTTGTTCATATAGTAATTTTAATTCGGTCTTTGACGGCAATCGCCATTCAGCTCCATAAGCACTGGACGCTATAACCGCTTCATTCCAATTAAGCGTATTTATTTCATCGGAGGCCTTAGCTTCCAAGCCATGCTCACCTGAAGCATCGACGAAGTAGACTATGCCGCCATGAGGGCCAACATCACCTGGAGCATAGTTGGAAGAATCACTTTTATCCGCCGCTTGCAGGGCATGATTAATTAGCAAGATTAATGCCATCGAGCCGACCTTTAACGCTTTTTTATATCCCATTATTGCAAAACCCTTTTATATTTATTTAAAGTGACACTACAACTTAGCCGGTAACGGTTAAGAAGCAGTGCTGCTTACTGAATAGCTGAACGTAAAGAGTTTGACAGTCAGACATAACCCTTCTTTTGGTGACTGGTTAATCCGTAAAAAGTTCGATGCCGCAAAAAATCTCAACAGAATGTCACTGACCAGAAAGCATTTTATTGAAGTTAAATATTGCCGAACAGCTTACAGCTAGTTGACAAAAGGGGATCAGGAAGTACATTGCCTCATGAAGTCACAGCCTTGGTTGTTATGGTCTCTCTCCTTGCATCGCTTGCAATTGCTTAAACTTTTAACGAATTCCAAATGTCATCTTTATTAAAACCTCACCCGGCTAGACCGGCAAATTGGCGGCAAAAATTAATTGAAGACTATAAGCGTGTCCGCAATATCAGCCTTCAAGTTTGTGCGCCGTTGATGGTCGATGATTATCAAATTCAAAGCAGCGTTGAAACCAGTCCGCCCAAATGGCATTTAGCGCATGTGACCTGGTTCTTTGAAACTTTTCTTCTGGAAGCATTCGATTCGGATTATCGCCCCGTCAACCCGGAATACAGTTATTTGTTTAATTCCTATTATCAGACGGTTGGTGCAATGCATGCCCGGGCGAAACGCGGTTTATTGTCACGTCCGACGGTTGAACAGGTGTTTCATTACCGTTCTGAAATCGATAACCGCATCTTGAATTTTCTGGATGACTGCGACGAATCCCTGTGGCAACAAGCTGCTTTTCGTCTGACTCTGGGCTTACACCACGAACAGCAGCACCAGGAATTGCTGTTCATGGATATCAAACACAACTTTTGGAATAATCCCTCTAAACCGCGCTATCTGGAGCGCTTCCAACCGGCGATTAAAATAACCGGAAAATTAGATTGGGAGCAAAGACCAGGCGGCTTGGTAAAGATAGGAATCGATAATAATGATGCCTTTACATTTGATAACGAGACACCTAGGCATCAGGTTTGGCTGGAACCACACCTCTTAAGTTCTCGGCTGATTACAAACAGCGAATTTTTGGACTTCATAAAAGACGGAGGCTACTCCCGCCCCGAATTGTGGCTATCAGATGGCTGGAGTCACATCCAAAACAACCAATGGAGATCGCCACTTTATTGGGAAAGCCATGACGGCCAATGGCTTGAGTTCACCCTTTATGGACTTGAGACGCTGAATCCGTCCGCCCCTGTCGTGCATATCAGTTATTATGAAGCAGATGCTTATGCCCGATGGGCTGGCAAGCGGCTGCCATCGGAAGTCGAAATTGAAACAAAATTACTGGAAATACCGGTAACAGGCCATTTTAGTGAAAGTGGCATTCTTCACCCGCAAGCCGGTGAAGGTCAATTCTATGGCTCGTTGTGGCAATGGACGGCTTCGCCTTATATGGCTTATCCGCGATTTAAACCGTTAGAGGGCAGTATGGGTGAATATAACGGGAAATTCATGTGCAACCAGTGGGTATTGCGAGGTGGTTCCTGTGTCACACCAGAGAATCATATCCGCCCAACTTACCGTAATTTTTTCTATCCACAGGATCGCTGGCAATTTGCCGGTATTCGTTTAGCGGAAGACTTATGAACCTACTAAGCCAAAAAATCAGTTTCTACGATTTCAAGCCTGAACTGGAAAACTTTCGTGATGCAGTGATTAAAGGTCTATCCCGCGGACAAAAACAAATACCTCCCAAGTTTTTTTATGATGAAACCGGATCTCAATTGTTTGAAGCGATTCTGGAACAGCCGGAATATTACATTCCTAATGTTGAACGCGACCTACTACAAACATACGCGGATGAAATTGGTCGACTGATTGAGCCGGGATCGGTATTGATCGAACCCGGAAGCGGTAGTTGCGAGAAAGTACAGTTACTGCTTGAAAGTCTGCATCCTTCCGCCTATGTACCGATGGATATTTCCCGTGAGTTTCTCAAGCAATCGGCCTGCAGTTTAAGTCAGAAGTATCCCTGGTTACCTATTTATCCAGCCTGCCTTGATTTTACTCAACAGATGATATTACCTCATGGTATCCCGCATGGGAGGCGTGTCGTATTCATTCCGGGTTCTAGTCTGGGTAATTTTGACCCGCTGGAAGTTCAGCATTTTCTGACCGGTATACACCGGATAACCGGCAAAGGCGGTGGTTTGCTGGTTGGACTTGATCGCAAAAAGGATCCATCCGTCTTGAATGCTGCCTACAACGATGCTGCCGGCATCTCCGCAGAATTCAATCTTAATCTGCTCACCCGTATCAATAATGAACTGGGCGGTAACTTTGACCTCGATCGCTTCGAACATCGTGCTTACTACAACGATCAGCGAGGCCGTATTGAAATGCACCTGGTCAGTAGCGAAGATCATGATGTCAGAGTTTCCGACCAAGATTTCCGATTTATAAAAGGCGAATACATTCATACTGAAAATTCATACAAATATAGTCCTGATGAATTTATTACCCTGGCTAATTCCAGCGGCTTTAGGTTGCTCAAAATATGGTCTGATGACAAGCATCTCTTCAGTATTTACTTTCTTGAAGCTAGTTGAAAGCCTGAATCATTTAATACAACAAGGAGCAAAATTATGAAAGCTATCTGGAACAAAGTTATCATTGCCGAAAGCAATGACACAGTGATGGTCGAGGGAAATCATTATTTTCCTGCAGATTCGGTCAAAGACCAATTCCTTAGAGAAAGCAACACGCACACTTACTGTGCGTGGAAAGGCAAAGCAAGCTATTACGACATTGTCGTGGAAGATGCGATTAATCGCGATGCCGCATGGTTCTATGCCGATCGCAAACCGGAAGCGTTAAATATTAAAAACTACATCGCTTTCTGGCGTGGCGTAGAAGTTATTGAATAAAGTGTAAAGTGGATGCTTCAATCGTCTTGGATTAGCACAAACGGTTTACTCAGCAGAAGATGTGACCTGTCTTCAAGTCGTTCTGAATTACGCTGTCGAAAAAAGCCATTTTAGCTAATTTCTGTGTTCCCGCTTTTTAATCTCAAAATATCTCCTGATTAGCAAGTTTCTTCATCTAAAGCCCAAAAACCAGGATATCCCTAGCAGGCCGGGGTTTGCAACCCATACGCATCAAGCTAAGCGTAGCTCTCCGCAGCTAAACCGTTATCGAGTTCCTCCGACGAGTCTGAGAAGCTGTCCAAGTATCCTACTTGTTGTGCAATCAATTGCCGAGTCGTGCGCCGCTTTCGCTTGGCTTTAAGCAGCCTTCGCAGGTTACCTAACAGCTTACGCATCAGCGTGTCGAACTGCCGCGCGACAAAGGCTTTCAAAAACCGATCCTGTCGCAACAACCATTGGATAGCTTTGTCAAAAGACAGTTCGCGACCTTCGTTTTCCGCCTGCCGTGCAGCCAGCGCGAGCAACCGTTGCACGGTCAGAATGACGATCAGACGCCCATAGAGAAGACATCGGATACGTTCCGGACGCGTGCCTTTCAAGAGGTCGATGCAGAACAACGATTTCCAGTGTTTAAACGTCAATTCGACTTGCCAACGCAAGCGGTACAGGGTACCTAACGCTTCTTTCGGCCAAACATCGGCGGGGACGTTGGTCATGAAGAAGCTATACTTGAGAAATTTCAAGTAGGACAAGCGCGCCCGGCGCCCTTTGCGTTTGGCCGTTTTAATCGCCGCTTTTTGTCGCTTCCGGTAGACCTCTTGCGGCAGCCGATAAACCACTAAGCGGATGGGCAGACGGTGTTTCTCACCGACAAACAGCGAAAACTCCATCGTTTGCTGACCACCGCCGAAACGATTGATGTACTGGATCAGATTAATCGGTGACGCGGCTTCATCGGCGCTCTTATAGAGATTGACGGTATAGCTGAGTCGGCTTAAGAAATACGCACCGATCAGCATGATTTGAGCAAAGGCGGCCAAACTGAAATAGCCCAAATCTCGAATGATCAAATCTCCCTTACGCACTCGCGCGAGCACGTCTGTGGCAAAACCCTGATCGCTGTCGGTGCCCTGACGTATCGCGATATGTTCGGCCCGTTCGTTTTTGACGTCATAGCTGAAATCGATTTTAACGCTGGCCGTGCTGGCGTTACCGCCACTCCCTTTGAACGCTTCGGTCAAGGCTTCGTTCACTTCGATTTGGCTACTGTCTTGCAGTAAAACCCGAGGAAACGGAGCTAGCCATGCGGCTTCTTGTGCCGTCAAAGGCGGACCGACCGTCTCGCGCAAAGTCTTGGTCAGCGCCGCTTCCATAAACTGTACCGCACCATCGCTGTTCATTCGCCCGCACAAGGCTTGCGGCGTCAGATCCACGCCGCTTCGTTCCTCCAGGCTATCGCACAAACCTTCATAGCTAATCGTCGGCTCGCTAAGCGTATCGACCGTCAGCAGATTTAAAAAAATCGCTGCCGGTCAAGCGACTCGTGCTGCGTTGAATAAATCCGCTAGACTTGGCCAAGGTTTCACAGGTTTCTTCGTCGAACCAAGTTGCTAAATACTGGTCAATTTGATGTGTGAGCGTTTCAATCGGGGCGGCTTCCATTTCTGGTTATCCATTGAGTAATGTGGACCGCAAACTATACATCCCAAAGCGGATTTGTGAAACCGCGTAGTACGCTCTCGACCACCAAATCGAGGATGGCGATTTTTAGCTTGATGCGTATGGGTTTGCAACCCCGTGCCGCAGAAGTGGCTGCGGCTACAACTGGCCTCCGCTCGGACACTTGGCTTCGGCAAGTTTAAGCATCTTGCTAATCAGGGAATATCTTGGAAATTTTTGGTGATCATAGGCTATAAAGCGCCAGTTATTATCTCAAAATCTATAAAGCAGTCATTTTTCTGACCTGAGAATCGGTAAATTTCGACACCCTGGGTCTGAACACCAAGTTGAGTTATAACTCACCGTAAATCGTTCAATGGGCTAAAATTTAAAACTTTACTGAGTCGTAATTAAGGCTTGAATTTTCGCATCGAGCTGTTCGGGTGTGACACTGCTTTCAAATGCTGAAATGTTTTTACCGTTTGAGCTAATAAGATATTTGTAAAAATTCCACTCAGGTGCCTTACCGGTAGATTCGATCAAGTCTTGGAAGAATTTATTTGCATTTGGGCTCTTGATCTTACTCGTTTGGAACATTGGAAAAGTAACACCGTAATTGATGTAACAGACTTTTGCGGTCTTCGCTTCTTCGGCAAACTCTTGATTGAAATCATTGGATGGAAAGCCCAGAATAACCAAACCTTGATCTTTGTATTTTTGATACAGTGCTTCTAAGCCTTTAAATTGTCCCGTATAGCCGCAATTACTGGCCGTATTAACTGCCAAAATTATCTTCCCTTGATAGGCTTGACAAAAATCAACTTGCTCACGCGACCTTAATTTGGTCATTTTGTAATTCAATAATTCAGTGCATGGTTCGGCCCAGACGACTGGCGTTATAAAGAATAAAAGGCTTATCAGTAAAAATTTAGTTTTCATGAAGGAACCAATGTCATCAACATAATTTGAAAAAATTCGTTGCCTATAAGTTATCTTACAGATAACTGAAGTCAATTCTTGCCGTCCAGCTGAATCATTTCGATATGGTTGCCTGCAGGGTCTTGAATATATACCGAAGCAGTTCCGTCCCTATGAGTGTTTAAAGTACCGTAATGGTCTGCGTTTTCAGAGACAATAGCGAAATGAGGTGGATGTTGATTCGGCAAAACCAAGGCTAATGCAACATTGGAAAATTGAAGTAAAGCCCATGTTTCATCCTCATACACCACTTTTACGTCATATTGTGTTTTGTACCACTCCGAGGTCTCTTTGATATTTCCCACTTGAACGGCGATGTGATGAATAGTGTCCATGGATTTCAACTCCTATTGCTCGGCAAGCATAGCAAGCCTAAGGTAAACGATAATTTAAGCCTCGCCATAAGGCATTCATTCTGATTTTACTCCAATTATGGCTGAAGAATCGCGTGTTTGAATACAATGATGCCGTGCAAAGGTCTTGCGCCCTGGAAATAACCTACAACTCTTTAATCAAAGTTCCACCGACCTGTAGCCTGTAACAACCCATGATCGTCATTGCACGTTTTCTCAATATGCTATCGACTGACGGTATTGGCCAATTTAACACTCTGAGGAAGTGACAAAACGGTTTTGTACCGTATAACCGAAACAGCCCTTTAAATCGGCCTACGACTTAGATGCCATCAATGTTCGTTGTTGGGCACTATCCGAAGTAAAGCCATGGCCGGTTCGGCCGTCATTTTGTCGTTGCACCGACGCTGAAAATCTTGGAAACGGAGCGCCAGCGAAGTGAAGATTTTTAGTCCCCGATAGCCGTAGCGCCGGGTGTTTTGCCGGAGTCTGCGCGAATAGCGCAGGCGGAGGCAAAATACAAGGCATCGCGACACGGCGTAAAGCCATTTGTGGGAGTGCTACGGAGCCGCATCGAGTTTACGATGATGTGGCGTAGTGGCACGGACGCAGGGCGAATCGGGGCCGCCGAAGGCAATAATCGCCAAGTAATTTTTCGCTGCTGAAATCGGACGGACCCCATTTCAGCTTTCGCGAAAAATCTTGGCGCGCTTGTTATTAAATGCTTGAGCTTTTTCCAATTATAGTGGACCCCAAAATCCAGACAATAGTTTAAGATGGTGTCTATCATAAAAAAGGTAGGCGAGAATGAGTGAAAAAAAGCGCACGTTGATGACCAGTACACAAAAGGCTAAAGTGGCACTGGAGGCTGTAAAAGGGAGTAAAACGGTTAATGAAATAGCACAAGACTATAGTGTTCATCCGACCCAAGTAGGTCTATGGAAGAAGGCTTTATTGGAAAATGCCAGTCAATTGTTTGACGTAAAGCGTGGCCCCAAGGCCATTGATCCGCAAAGCGATCCAGAGCGCTTGTACGCCAAGATTGGCCAGCTCAACATGGAGCTGGAATGGCTTAAAAAAAAGTCCGGGATCAACCTTTAAGCCTGCGTCAGGGCTGGATTAATTCAAGTGCTGGACTGTCGGTAGCCGCACAGTGCCGACTGGCTGGCATCGCACGATCGACAGTGTATACGGACAAGCACGAAGTAGATGAAGTCGAACTGATGTTGCTACGCTTACTGGATGAAGAATATACTCGGCATCCCTTTTATGGCAGCCGGAAAATGACGGTTTGGCTACGCATGCAAGGTCACGCCGTGAACCGAAAGCGTGTGCAACGCTTGATGCGGATATTGGGCCTGATTGCGATGGTTCCAGGCCCGAATACTAGCAAAAAACATCCTGAACATACGGTTTATCCGTATTTGCTCAGAGGGCTCAGTGTGATTCGCCCGAATCAGGTCTGGAGTACGGACATCACCTACATCCGGCTCGCACATGGTTTTGTATACCTGGTGGCGATTATGGATTGGTACAGCCACAAAATCTTGGCTTGGCGGGTGTCGAACACGATGGATGTTGGGTTTTGTGTGGACTGTTTAACGGCTGCTCTCAAGCAATACGGAGCACCGGAGATTTTCAACACCGACCAGGGTTCGCAATTCACCAGTGACAAATGGGTCGCTGTGTTACAAGAAAACAGCATCAAAATCAGCATGGATGGACGGGGGCGAGCATTGGACAATATCTTTGTTGAACGTCTCTGGCGGAGTGTTAAGTACGAGGATATTTATCCGAAAAACTATGTTTATATGCCTGAGCTATTGTTGGGGTTGACCGAGTATTTTGCCTTCTACAACGGTGAGCGATATCACCAGGCATTAGGCTATAAAACACCTGATCAAATCTATCAGACAGCGGAAGGCGGTGGGGCAATGATTGTGGATAAATTTAACGAACGGACAGATAAAGAGACTACCGGCGGACTCCATGTGGACAAAGCGTGAATTTCCTTCGGAACGTGTGGATAAGCTGATAGAAAACTGCTTAGGCAGTTTACCACGAGCTTACCCACACTAATTCACCCTTTGACCACATTCCGCCGCAGCAAGCATGATGGAATATCAAAATGCCTGCGGCGCAATAATAACAATTTAATAAAATGAAAAAGGAAATGACTTAATTTTTGAGTCATTGGTTTAGACAATAGAGAAGAATTGGGGCAGCGCCAGTCAGCTGTAACAAAGACAACACCCTCTTAAACTCGGTGATAAATTGTCTGGACAATGGGGTCCACTATACTGGCTTGATTATGCAATTCAATATTGGCACAGTAGTTATCGGTGAATCGGTTAATTTTGCAGGCCATAAAGAGTGGCTCACCGAAGCGGGCATTCAAATCATTGATTTGAACGATGCCAACTGTATCGCGTTGATGCACCGATTTATCCAGAAGTCGCCGCACATTTGGCTTGAAGATATTGGAGAATGCGACCTTGCCTAAACTTATGCAACTTCTGACGATAGGTTGCCTAGTCTTCAGCAGTCTTTCAGTGTGGGCGACAGAACTAGATTCAGTTACCCTGCAATTAAAATGGCAACATCAATTTCAATTCGCTGGCTACTACGCCGCGAAGGAAAAAGGCTTTTATAAAGACGTAGGACTGGATGTCACGATTATTGAAGCAACGCCTGATATAGATGTTGTTCAAGAAGTGATTAAGGGGCGCGCTCAGTTTGGTGTTGGCACTAGCGAATTGGTTTTAAATCGTCATCGAGGTGAAAAAGTGCTTGTACTTGGCGTTGTTTTACAGCATTCGCCGTTAAGTCTAGTGACCTTAAAAGAATCGGGTATTGATAACATTCATAAATTACTTGATCGAAAAGTGATGATTGAAGCCAATTCCTCAGAGTTGTTCGCCTATTTACAACAAGAAGGCTTTACTAAAAAGGCCTTTAAGTTAGAGCCTCATAACTTTGATTTAAGCGATTTACTGGCGGGTAAAATCGATGCAATGTCAATCTATGAAACTGACGAACCCTATCTACTCAAGCAACAAAAACGCGCTTTCAATCAATTTAGCCCGCGAATGAGTGGTATCGATTTTTATGGTGATAATTTCTTCACCACAGATACCGAATTAGAAAAACACCCACAACGCGTGGAGGCATTTAGAGAGGCAACGATGCGCGGATGGCATTATGCCATGCAGCATCCTGACGAAATTGTGCAGTTAATTTATAAAAATTATTCGCAACGCCACAGTATTGAACATTTACGATTTGAAGCAGCGATGATGCACGATTTAATGCAGCCTGAATTGATTGAAGTGGGTTATATGAATATGGGTCGCTGGCAGCATATTGCTGAAACGTATCATAAACTCGGCCTATTGCCAGAGAATTTCGATGTTGAACCCATGTTACATTTTCCGCTCTCGGCAGATTATTTAAAAAATCTTAAAATCAAACTCTACTATATGGCAGCTGGCTTAACGCTGTTAATTTTATTGTGGATTATTTTGTTTCGTTTTTATAGAACTGCGCGTATTAATGAAACCAAGCTCAACACCGTATTCAATAATACGCCATTAAGTATGATAGTGCTGGATGCGAACAACCGAGTGCTACGCTGGAATACTGAAGCCGAAAAAACTTTTCTCTGGCAGGCTAAAGACATAATTAAAAAAAACGTTTTACTCATTACCCCTCCAGAAAAACACGCGGAAGTGGAAGCGGTTCTAGCGGCTGTGCGTAAAAATCACCGTATTATGCACCACGAAAATATCAACATCAGAAAAGATGGCAGTGAAGTTTTATGTCAATGGATGAACGCCCCGTTTAAGCACAATCAAAATCAATCTGACTTCATTATCTGCATGGCGCAGGACATTACCGAACAAAACCGTTTGAAAGAAGCTCTTGAACACGCCGCACATTATGACAAGCTAACCTCGCTGCCAAATCGCGCCTTGATTCTAGAAAAGCTGAAACAATCGATAGAAACTGCAGCGAGACACAAAGCTAAAACGGCTGTTTTATTTCTCGACTTAAACGGTTTTAAAGCCATTAACGATACGCTAGGACACGAAGCAGGCGATATAGTATTGGTGGCTGTTGCCCAACGTCTCCCCCAAGCTATCCGCGAAAGTGATTATGCGGGTAGATTAGGTGGCGATGAGTTTTTGATTATTTTGCAAGACATAGGCTCACTGGAAAATGCACAAAATATTGCTAATAATGTTCGGGCTTTAGTTTGCCAACCTTGTGTGATTAACACTGAAACTATCAGTGTCGGTGTCAGTATCGGCATCAGCCTTTATCCAGACGACGCGACAAACATTAATGCCCTGATACACCAAGCTGATCAAGATATGTATCAGGCTAAACACACAAGGGATTTAACAAAAAATAAAATACCAAATAACGACATTATGCATGCCTTCAGTTTCGCAGGAGAGCAAAATTTACCAACAGATTCAGGAAATGGAGGATAGAGATAGTTATTTTTCTGCGTTGAAAGAACAATTACAGATAGATTTGAAAGTATTCACGGATTTAGTGCCGTAAAACCAGTTTGACGGCAGTTTCGCGCCCGCTGTATAGGATCTTATATGAACACAATTCAAGATGCTACAACCATATCCTTAACCAACGTAACCCAATCCATTTACATGGAACTTGTGCCGTATTCATAATACCCGGCTTTAGCCCGCAGCTGGTAAACAACCTGCACAGGCCGTTCGTGATCGGTGCAGTCCGTAAACTCACCACACCGGCTGCTTTTGGCCTTACACTTGCCATTGGCACGTTTACTTCGTCTGACTGCTCTTGGCCGTTCGGTGAGGCCGCCAATGTCTTTATGGAACGCTTATGGAGCGTTAAGTATGAAAATATCTATATCAAAGCCTGAATTACGCGGCACCACATGAAGTCTCGGCTAGTAGACATGCCGCGTGACAGGCCTATGGACAAAGCGTGAATGTCCTTCGGGCTGTGTTGATAAACTGATTCACCCTTTGCCCGCAGTCTGCCATGAACCGAAAGGTCTGCGGCGCAATAATGACAAGTGATATTTTTTTAAAGAGCAGGTTTCACCTTAAATTAGACCATTTTCTGCATTGACGTTAGGGCTCACTTTAGATATGACTATTGCAGGTCTTTCGGTTGATATTTTCAGGCATCTACACATAACGCACCTCGCAGTCGAACCGGAAATTGTATCGACCACAAAGTCCTATAAAATAGAGAATACATTTATCTTGAGCGACACGACGACTCCAAAACCTGCATCGCTTTTAATCAGAGGTTTGTTGCCCCAGCGTTATTCGGCGATTGGTCGTTGGTATGCGGGAGTGGGGCGGGGCAGGTTCATTCGAAACTGAGCGTAAAAATGGGTTTTATCTGGAGTTGCAGCCATCGCTGCCGCATCGCTATGTCGCTCCGGATGGGTTACTGCAAGAATACGGCAAGAAAGTGCTAGGAGATGAGTAAGCCCATGTTGTATTTTAACTGGTTGAAAAAAGACAGGAATAAATCCGAAGCAACCACACCGGTACCGCCCAATGTTCCCGGTATTCTGACCGTTCGGAAAGTCGACGATCTGTTGGCTCGCCACAAGGGACTGATTGTACAAATCAATGAATTGGCCGGTTTATCGGAACGCAATTACCACCGCTATTATCTCCATGCGATGCGCAATTTCGCACGATTCGTACAACTGTTGCCGGCCTCGGAAGTGCATCATCATGCCGGCGCCGGAGGCATGTTGACCCATACCCTGGAAGTCTGTGTCAATGCGTTGAAGATACGACGGTCGTATCTTTTATCGGAAACCGGCGGTGCCGAGGAAATAGCGGCCAAACAAGATTTATGGACCTACGCCGTTTTCCTGGCCGCGCTCTGTCATGACGTGGCCAAGGTTGCCGTCGACCAAACCGTGACCGTTTACGATCTTGACCATCAATCAAAGTCGTGGTCGCCTTGGGAGTCGTTTTTGGACGAGCAGGGCGCATGGTATAGCACGGAATTCCAGCATGGCCGGCAATACCGTTTACACGAAAAAGCGTCATTATTATTAATCCATCGGATTATTCCTGCCTACGCATTGAATTGGATCTCAGGTGATCGATACATTTTTGCTCACTGGTTAGCGTGCGTATCGGGCGACATCGACAATGCGTCATCTATCGGGGAGATTATCGGGATCGCCGATGGCAAATCGGTGGCCACCAATTTAGGTGCAGACTCCAGCCGGATGCCGGTGGTCAAGACTAAACCGTTGCATGAAAAAATGCTGACCGCTTTACGCTATTTATTGAACGCAGGAGAGTTGCCGTTAAACAGAAACGGAGCCGCCGGCTGGATCAGCGGAGAAGACTGTTGGTTGGTGAGTAAACGGACAGTGGATGCAATCAGAGATCAATTAACCCAGGAAGGCCATACCGGCGTACCCACGAAAAACGGCCGATTGTTCGATATTCTTCAGGAGCATGGCGCTTTGATCCCGTGCGGCGACAAAGCCATCTGGACGGTCGTTGTCGAAGGGGAAGGGTGGCGTAATGAATTGACCATGATCCGCATTGCAGTGGCGAAAATTTGGAGTAATCCTGATAATCGACCGAACGAATTTGAGGGACGCATCATCCCGGCCGAAGTGGAGGCATCAACGAAGTTAGACGCTTCGGCGGGAAATGAAAAAAGTCGGCCAGGTCCTAAAGCAACGCCAATGAAGACCGGTTCGGATCAAGAACTAATCGAAGAATCGCAGTACAATCAAGGAAACGAGCCGAGTTTGACCATGGAAGCGGAAGACGAATCACCGGCTTCAAGCCGACAACAACTTAGGCACGATTTCGACTTGCAGAATTTCTTACCCTCGGACGATAGCTCCCTCGATGAAAGTCAACCGGTAAATCCCGATCCGGATGCCATCAAAACAGAATCGATAAACTACCCCAATGCACAATCGAAATCGGCTGTACCGGTCAATGATGAAACGGACGATCCGGCCGAAACGTTTTTTGCATGGCTACGCAACGGCATACAAAGCGGCGAAATAAAAACCAATCGGCCCAAAGCTCGCGTGCACATAGTCGATGAAGGCGTCGCTCTAATGACGCCCGGTATATTCCAAGATTATGCTTCGGCACAAACCAACGGCCGCACAGACTGGGCGTCCATCCAGAAAAAAGTATTGAAGAAAAATTGGCATGTGCGGGATGTCCAAGGCTTGAATGTGATCAAATACCGAGTCGAAGGCGGCAGCAAATCGGCTAAGATCAATGTGATACTTTTTCATGAGGTGTCGCTGGTATTCGGGGGAAAAGAACCGCCAACGGCTAATCCGCATTTGAACCGAATTCGGTAAATGTCAACTACGTTGATACTTACCGCTTTATCCAGAGCTTGAGCTTCCAGCACCCATAACAAGTGCTCATTCTGCGGGGTGCGCAATTCGCCGAGTAAAGGCAATTCCCGCTCGTCGTTGCCACTCAGCGGCTGCCGCGTTGATAGGGTAAATCGAATATTTCTAACAGTTGGCTGATAACCGCGCGACCTTTGGCAACCGGTTCACTGGGTGGCTGCGGGCAGTGCAGGCTGTCAAGTTTTGGTTGAGTGCCTCCCGCACATGTTGGTTAGCCTGGTATAGACCAATCTTCCAGTCGGAGGCCAGGAACCCTTTGAAACTCTGATGTGTTATTGGTCACTAGCGTTGCTTTGATGGCTAGTGCATTTGCGGCAATTAAAAAATCCATGGGGCCAATCGGCGTCCCTTGTGCCTGTAAGATTGATCGAATAGGGCCGTAAGCTGCGGCCGATGCTGGTTAAAGTCGATTACTTCGAAATCGAGTAAAAAGCGTTCCAGCCGTTTGGCGTTATCGTTTTGTTTTTTACTGGCCGCGATACCAAATTCCAGTTCCGCCCCGCTGATTGAGCAGGAGGATGCATATATTGGTATCGAGCAAATAAAAATTCATTCAACATCCCGTTCCTGAAGTTCGGCCGGCTGTTGACGCTCAATGTCCATTGGTCCAATTTCCTGTAACATGGCTAACAAGCTTTCTGCCCGGAAGCGTTTGGGTAACAGCACAACCATGTCGCCCAGCTTTTTGATGACAACTTCATCTTCATCAAACCGAAAATCCTTTGGTAATCTGACAGCTTGGCTGTTGCCGTTTGTAAAAATTCGCGTGGTTTGCATAGCACTCTCCACTGTTAACTAAAATGTACATCCTTAATATATACATCAAAACTCGGGATGACTACTTCTTTAATCAATCGTGCCGGTTTGAATAAAAGGAGGATTAAAGCGAAGCGTGATTGGTGCCCGTAATAGGAGTATTTTCTTTTCTGATGTTGAGCTTGATGTGTCGTGGGATTTTACTTATAATTACTCCCAATATGGGAGTAAGAAGGGCCTATGCGGGTCATTGCAAAAAGTACTTTAAAAAAGTTTTGGGAGCAACCCGCTTACCATGATGCCCAAGGTCCTCTTGAAAGCTGGTACGAGGAAGCCGTTAAAGCTAATTGGACTTCGCCGCAAGCGGTCAAATTACACTACGGTAATGCGAGTATCTGTAATAACAATCGCGTAGTTTTCAACATCGGCGGTAATAAATACCGATTAGTTGTAGAAATGCAGTATCGAGCGGGTATTGCCTGGGTGAAATTCATTGGCACACATGCTCAATACGATAAGATTAATGTCGAGAATATCAATGAATATTAAGCCTATCCGAAATGCCGAAGATTTACATGAGGCTTTTGAACGCCTTGAACTCATTTTTCAAGCCGAAGAAGGTACGCCGGAAGCCGATGAAATGGAAATTCTGGTAACTTTGATTGAAGCCTATGAAAACAAGCATTACCCGATTACTCCGCCAGACCCGATTGAAGCCATCAAATTCAGAATGGATCAGCAGGGCTTGACTCCTAAAGATCTACAAGTTTTTATTGGGAGCAGCGGAAGAGTTTCCGAAGTGCTCAATCATAAACGTCCATTGAGCTTGAAAATGATAAAGCGCTTGCATGATGGTCTTCATATTCCATATGAGAGTTTGTTAGCGGAAATTGCTTAACTTGTACTATTGGATTTCACGGTTGATATACAGGTATGCATTGCTATCCCAATTATTTTTCCAGAATCTACAAATCCAGATAGTAGATTCAGTACATTGCCGTTGCCTCACGAAAGTTGAATAGCACCGGATTATTTGTGTGAAGATAAAGCGGCAGGGTGCTCCGCTTCGGCATTTTTACGCGGATTTTGACTGGCATTTACAGGTAACATTACGGATTTAATTGATAATAATCATGCGCTTTAGAGTGATGATTATTTTATTTCGGTAGATGATTCTCCAGGTGGTAACACCATTTTTCAAGCGCTTCTCTTTTTTCCGGTAAATAATCCCAGCGGTCATAGTGTTTTGAACTCACATCGTTCATCGCATGATTTTGAATGATGTCGCGAATGGATTTATGGATGCCTATTTCCCCCATCCGTGTCTTAACGGTTCGTCTTAAATCACGCGGGGTAAAAACAGGAAAGTGTGGAGAGTTTTTTTGTATTTGTGTCAGGGTATGACCAAGAGATGTTTTGTTGATTGAAACCGCTGGATTATATCGACCCGGCATTAAAAAATCGGAGTTGCCGGAAAATAGCATAAGCTCTTCTAATAGCTTTTGAGCCAATGGGACGATTGGTAGCAAATGCCAACGCTTGTTTTTAATCCGTTCGGGTGGAATAGACCAAACTTGGCTTTGAAAATCGAATTCTGATTTTTTGGCTCCCGTTAATTCAATGGGACGAAGACCATAAATCAGGAGAAGTTTTATCGCCAATAGCGTTGGGGTAGGGATGTTAAAGTTTTCAGGGTGCCAAACAACAGCAATTTCCTCAAATGAAAGGGTACGTTCCCCAACTTTTTCTGCGGCTGCATTTTTAGGGACGGCTGACACCGGATTGGCGGCAATATTAAAAACATAGTCGTCGCTCAAGCTTTTGGGATCGTTGTCGTGAAAAATTCCAAGTTCGAAAGCCCGATGAAGATAAGAGCGCACCCGATTGGCTTGAACGGTAGCTCCGCGTTGAATGATCGCGTGTAATATTTTTCGGATATGAGGCGGTTCAATGTCTTTGGCCGGCGTATTTTTATCGATCATCGTAAAGACGTTGTATTCGATGTCCGCTTGAACTTTTTCCCACGAGCGTTTACCTTCAAGACGCATCTGTTCAATATAATTGCTGATCAGATTCTCAAGACTGCCATGAAGCACTTCGGGAGTTAGACTGGTATGCGAGCCCTGTAATAACTGTTCACGATTTATTCTGGCATTGTCGCGAGCCTCGGAAAGTCCAATTGACGGATAGCGTCCAAGGTTCAAGAATTTTCTTTTGCCATTGAGTGCATATTGAAGAAAAAATGACTTCGAACCGGAAGGCGTTACTTGGATACCAAAGCCTTTATCGACCCCTTTTTCGTAAAGCCGATAAGGTTTGTTTTTGGGCTTCAACCCTTTGATGAGGTTGTCTGTAAATTTCATGATGCCATGCCGTTGTGTTTTACAATTTCAACAAAACGAAATTTTACGCAAACGATTGAAACAAAGAATGGTTTGCGTCAAATTGACATTATCATTTCAGAGATCGCCAATAAAAACAGCAAAAAACCGTTAATCAATTTCGAAGGGTTTTTCTGCTGTAAAATGGCTCTCCCACATTAACAGTGGTTTTTTTCGAATAATCGGTGAAATCTTTAGCGTTCAAATGAAGCCCCAGAAGAAATGTCGGCTGGCATTCGATGGTAATGGTTTGTTGTACGGCGGCTTATTATTTCAATTAGCCATAAGCCTGTGCTTTATACTGGATTCGGCTCAGTACAATTATTTGGCAAAGCTTGCTGATCATCTCACGATGCTCAAAGGTGAACACCATTAACGTAAATAGTGATTCGCCTGATTGTTAGTCAAATTGTCTTTGGCGGAAATTCCATTTATATTCCGGACGTTATCGTTGAGTTGGATATTGGTCTCACCTTGATCGTTGAAACTAAAGGCCAATACAACGACAACGCAATCTTAAGGCCAAAGTCGCTGAACGCTGGGTTGATGCACTTAATCAAGCCGGTAGTTTCGGGTTCTGGCAATATGTTGTGGCGAAAGATCCAACCGAATTGCCCAAAATCTTGAATGATTTTTTTCTGTTTCTCAATGGGATGCGTTCGATCTTGAATTTGGGATATCACTTACTTCAACTTGCTACATTTAAAACAAGCATTTATACGCTAATGGGTATTCTTAGTGCTGGCTGATTTTGTCCAGGAATTTTGAGGGAGCTTACAGTATCTGCAAAAAGGAAAGCTCAGGATTGTCGTGAAATTCGCGTATGCCATCCACTTTGTTTCTCAGCAAAAGCTGAATATGTCGATTGCTACAATTTCCGCGCCTTATCCAAATGACTTTTGGCGGATAACCTAATAAAGCGCTTTTGTCGTAAAAGTCTGAATCTTTGCTTACCAGTGTGTAGCCGTGGTGCTTTGCATATTCCCAGACGGCATGATCAGATTCGCCGCCTAAGCCGATTCGATCGACATGAGCAGAGCCGGGGAACGCGTCAATTAAAGCGGCTACCAGCTTGGGCGAAAGATTCTCATCAAACAACAGCTTCATGAATTGATAACCATTAAATGCTTTTCGCGGTCAGCAGCATAAGCTAGGCAAGCTCGAATATCGGCTTGCGTCAAATAATCGAAATCCTCCAATATTTCCGCTTCGGTCATGCCGGAAGCCAAATATTCAAGAATGTCATAAACGGTGATTCTTAACCCTCGGATACACGGTTTGCCGCTCCGTTTGCCGGGTTCAATGGTAATAATCGAATGGTAATCTAAGTCTGTCATCGTGATGATCCTTAACGGGTGCCGCCTTCATGGTCTTGGCTTTAGGATTGATATAGCCGCCGGTTATGTCATTGTCGGTTTATGGTTCGCTAATGCCTTGAACAACGAAAAGGGTATCATGATCGCATCGCCGATTGTCAAGAAAGTGCGTTTCAGGTCGTGACTACTAAACTCGATTCTGGTTTCTTTTAACACTTGAGCTATAGGTTTACACGAGGAATGTTTTTTACGACGTCTTTGGTGTCGCCGGTCAATGGTTGCAAGTAATAATGTCAAGAACCAAATGAAATTCGCCGAATCTAAATTATTATTGGTAATAATTCAAATGTCTGGATGCTACTCAATGCAATGACCGGTGGGGTGTTGGAAAATGCGATCATAACAACAAGGTTTCTCGTGCAAAGTCATCTGTCGTATCTTCCAACAAGATCGCACCGGCATCAAAAGTGATTCGCCCGATTGATAGCAAATTGTCTTTGGCGAATATGGCAAATTCCATAGTGCTTTTTTAGTGCCTTTGGTAGTGCAATGAAATGAAAAAAACGGAACCTTGAAAACAACAAGAAAAATATTTTTCTTTGTTATATCAATAAGAACGAGCTAAAATGAATCAATGTAGTATAGCTTGAAAACAGTTGAATTGGGCATTTTATCGACTGTTAATCACTAGGTCGGCGGTTCGAGCCCGTCCGGGGGAGCCATATAAATCAAAGGCTTAGTAGAAATACTAAGCCTTTTTTTTGCCAAAAACATTCAATAATGTCGCGTTAAATGTCGCTTTGTGCAGAATAATTGTAAGTTAGGCAAAATCAAGCCGGGATGAATTTAAGTGGCATCATAACGAAACTCAGAAATTCGCAGGCAAGTCCTTTTCTCTCAAACTGATCACGTTGAGATGTGATTGATTGAGGATTTATTTTTTCGTTTTAGAACTGTTAAAGTTCAAAATTAACTAAAGCGTCAAGATCTTCTTTTTTACAGACGGTTGCTCTCGGACTTATCTTCGCAGTGGGAATTTTGCCTGCGGCGACTAGTCGCCAAAAGGTTGCGATACTAATGCCCAAATATTCAGCAGCAGTTTTGGGTCGAAAATAAACTAAAGGCGGCTCGTTCATGACGTTTTCTCCTCTTAAATAACAATGTCAGTGTGGATATCACAAATCGTCAAGCGATGTTGGCAAGTATCTTTTGTTATTTATTTGATGAATGCTACATAAAACCCTAGTCAGCAAACTAAGGGTTTTTGTTGTATGAGGTAGAAAAGCATTTAGGCCCTTTTTTTTGACCAAAATTCCTACAGTCTCCCGGTGGGGGGCGGTATCGGGTCGGAAAAATCTGCACGACCTGTTAAGAACAAACTTCGCATCATCATTCAATATAGCTCATGGCCGATTTTACCTTTACTCCAGCCGATTATCCCGAGATTCGTCATCGAATGATGGATTTGAACAGCAAGATTTTCAGAAAGCTCACGAAGGACGACATTAAAACCTGCGGCAAGCATTTAGGGATTTGGCATCAAAAGACATTGATGGTCAAGAAAGAAAACGAAATGGACTTGTTTACCGATTATGCGATTTACGGCTATCGTCCGAACGACTTCAACATGGCGGAGAAGTTCTTGCGTCTATTCAGCAAAGAAGCCGACGCATACGAACTTGAATTGCTGCGTCGCATGAGCAACGCGCATTATGCGATTTACCGACTGGATGAAACGAATCGCAAAGATACCATCAAAGCGGAGAATATATTCAGCAAAGCGACTTTTCAGATTATCGATTACAACATGGCGAAAGCAACTAGTTTAGGAGTGGTTCTGGCGGGCTATTTGGTCGATTTCGATGGTTTTTCGATTCAAACAGGAGGAACCGTTTTTCTCAGCAAAGAAATCCTCCAGGTGGAGCAGGTCAAACGGATAATAGACCGGATCGATGATAATGAGTTGAGTCATTTTCTGAACAAACCGGCAAACGGCGCCAAGATGGCAAAAGCGATCTTTTCTGCGACTTTCCAATTAGATAAAACCACCAATTTTGGTCATAGGCCGATTTAAACAGTCAAAGATAGACGCTCAATCGGTCGTATATCTCGTCCGGGGTAAATAAAAAAGCAAGGGCTTACGTTAACGTGTAGGCCCTTTTTTATTGACCGAGTTTCAGATGTTCTCCCGATCGGCATCGGGCGACAACAGCATGCCGCAAATCGTGACGGGGGCTCAATCAATTGCATTGTGAAGCCTCGGTATCGAGTCGGTTGAGTTGTCAGTTGCGATAAAACCACACATAATTTTCAAAGAGACGAACTAACCAATCAAAACTTGGCAATTATTTGCCTTTTACATCTATGATTGGTGGCAGATTCGAGCTAATGGTTTAAAATCCTGGCCGACGGTATTATTCGCTAACTCCCAAAGACAGTATCAAAAATGCTCCAACAGAAAAAACAATCAACAATTGATAGAGCAGATTATATCTTTCTGAGAAGACAGTTGTTGAATTGGCGGGATAAACACGTCGAAGCCATTCAACATCACCTGAATCGTGAGCTTGTCTTATTATTTCAAGAGCTGGACGCAGAAATCGATAAAATGACTTTGCGGCAAACTTTCCAAAACAGCGCCTACGTAAAAAAACATGTAGAACCCATCTATAGCCGATGGCTAGAAAATGAAGTGACGTTTTTGATTGAATCTGCCCAATACGAACTTAATGTAATCTACGAACATCGATTGGAATATGAGCGACCCGATAATGAACTGAATCATAAGGACGATAAGAAAAATGTGTTGGAAACAACCACAGCCGTTTTGTCCACAGGTGTTGCCGTTGCTGCCATACCCACAATTTTATCCTTATCAACAACTACCATATCGGCAGGAGGCGTACTTGGTTTGTTGGGAGTGACAACGACAGTGATAAGTTGGCCGGTCGCATTAACAGGGGGCGCGATTGTGTTGGGGTTGGGCGGTTTTGGCGTCAGTAAGGCAGCCAAGCTCAAATTCAATGCCGAAAAGCGCTTCAAAGACAAAATACACCAAGCTATTCGTGAATCAGTACTACCCAATGAAAAAGAAAATTCCGTATGCCAAGTTTTGCAGGCAAAAATTATCGGCGTTGCAAAAACCCTACTCGATGAGATAAAAACATGATTCATGGCATTCTTTTGCCGTCCCCGCTAAATTCTCAGCAGATATAGCTAATGGTGCTGTATATCGCATAGGTTCGTTATTGAAAGAACAGGGCACTGGAAAAATTGTTGCCCATGTCCAAGAAACCGGTATGGCGCAGCAGGTTCTCAGTGGACTAATGGGATTTCCTTTTTCACCTCTGAATACTTTAAATTTAGCCTCGGCCGCCTATACCAACGTACAACTCAATCAATTAAAAATCATGGTTGAAGGATTACAGATACTGCAATATGCCAACCTGGGCGTGGCGATTGCCGGTATAGGCGTGAGTGTAGCGGGTTTCGCTATGATAACTTCGCGATTGAAAGGTATCGAAGGACAAATTACACATTTGGCCGAGTCGATGAGGCAGTCTTTCCAGGATTTATTTGATAGGGAGTTAAGATCGCACTTTTCTCATGTTTACGTGCTATTCGAAAAAGCGGAAACGGCCGGTGCTTTATCAAACCCAACGAACGAACTGGTCAGCGTAGCTTCTCAGTTGACCGACGAAGGTGGATTTTTTCGAAATGAGATTATTCATTTATTGGAACAGAAACAATTCGATGCCGAGTTGTTTACCTCGTTAGTCAGATCGTTAGCGCTATGTAATGCCGGGCGCGTGGAATGCCTCCTGTTAGCAAACGAGCTGAAGTCAGCGCATCGTGCGGCGGATATGATAGGTCGTCATTATCGGGAGCTGTTTGATGACTTGGTTCCTACGCACTTAGCCACTAAACAAATTGCCCGGGCCAATGAACAGCACGAAACGAGCTACAGTCGGTTGCGAGAAGAACAACCGAAAATGAAATGTCTGGTACAAGGACTCAGGGATGTGACGGAAGCCGGCTTAACCAAACCGTTATTGATTGAAAGTCTGATGGAACAAAAAATAAACGGTCGAGATTACATTATGAGCTTACGTAACGAGAAACAGCATCCGCTATTGCTGTTAGAGCATACTGTATTATGAATTAAATGGCTTTAGTTAGGGCGCGGTAAGCACCAATTTTTGAGACGAAGTGAGTTACATGATAGATAGCTATTTAAAAAATGAAACAATGCGTAGTGGCACCGAAGCGCAATGTGAAGACAGTTTAGAACAGTCCCGCTGGTCCCAAGGCTTTCGCTGCCCCGACTGCGGTCATGCCGAACACTATGTGCTTAAATCAGGCGGACGCAAAACCTTCCAATGCCGGTCCTGCCGGTTACAAGCGTCGCTGATTGCGGGCACTTTATTCCAGAGCACCCACCTTAAACTGACGGTCTGGTTTCTGGGGATCTACTTGATCAGTCAGGCTAAGACTGGTTTGTCCGCCCTGGCTTTGAAACGGCAGTTGGGCGTCAGTTACCCTACCGCTTGGCTGATTCAGCAGAAACTGATGCAAGCGATGGTCGAACGGGATGCCCGGTACACCTTGGACGGCGAAGTTCAGGTGGACGATGCCTATCTCGGTGGCGAATTGGCTGGCGGTAAGGCCGGGCGCGGCTCTGAGAATAAGGCGCCATTTGTCGCGGCGCTCTCGCTCAGCCACGAGGGACAGCCGAGGTTTATCAAAATGGCGCCGATTCCGGGTTTTACCCGTAAAGCCATTGCCAATTGGGCACAAGGCGATCTCAGCCCCGGTTGTGTCGTGCAGTCCGACGGCTTGGCCTGTTTTGCCGGCGTGACCGATGCCGATTGTCAACACCAGGTAACCGTCGCCGGTGGCCGGAAACCTAAAGACCTGCCTGAGTTCTGTTGGATCAATACGGTACTGGGCAATCTCAAAACCAGTCTAGGTGGCGCCTACCATGCTTTCGATTTCGCAAAATACGGCACCCGTTACTTAGGTGCGTTCGCGTACCGCTTTAACCGGCGCTTCCGACTCGATACCATTACTACGCGCCTTATCGTGGCTGCGGCTACGACTGGACCCCGCTCGGATTATTGGCTTCGGCAA
Source organism: Methylotuvimicrobium buryatense (assembly GCF_005931095.1). Taxonomy (GTDB): domain Bacteria; phylum Pseudomonadota; class Gammaproteobacteria; order Methylococcales; family Methylomonadaceae; genus Methylotuvimicrobium; species Methylotuvimicrobium buryatense. The sequence continues at coordinate 1,792,036 of NZ_CP035467.1, forward strand.
ACTGAAGCATCTTGCTAATCAGGTGTCCTTATGTGCTTCATTTGAATTGCCGCCTATGGCACGACGGGCATTATGGGCTTATCGCGGCGATCCGAAAACCGGCTCTAAAATAAATGTCTGCCACGATTTCGTCGACCGTTTCGGTGCGGATAAAACCGTCGTCGTATTCAGCGACATGGACCCGAAGGGGCTGGAAATCGCGTTGACGATGCCGCATGCAAATTACTGGCTCGGTCCTGTAAACTGGGTTGAAAAAAACAAGAAGTGGGAAATCACGAAGGCTACGATACTTAGGCGAGGTCGGTGGCTTATCTGAAACGTCTGTCGGGAGCCGGTGCGCTGTCCGAGCCGATGAGTGCCTTAATAGAGTGTCTGCAAAACGAACGCAGCAGTTGCCGGCAAGAGCACATGTACAGCCACAAAATCGAGTTGGGCTTATTTCCTATACGCTAGCGGAAGGCCTTGATACGAACGTAACTCTAGGCGTAGGGTGCGCATCGCGGACCCTAGCGTTAGATCAGTGAAGGCATAAAATAGCTAATAAATGGCATTGAGTTCGCAAAAACTACAATATGATGTTACCCAAGCTCCAGCTCTCGCCGTTATACATAAGTCGAAGATACCGTCTTGCCACCTTGGCGAATAAGACCTCGATACCCTTTGTTGTTGCTTAACGTACCCGGCTTCGAAATCGCGACGAAGGCGTCGCTCCCACAAGGGGGACCGGATGCTCTGTGGGAGCGATCCCCAGATCGCGATTTCGAAGCAACTGTTGTTCAATTCCGCAGATTTATCAAACAACACCGTTCCCAGGTATACGATGACCTCTGTTTAGCAAGTTTATCGATATTTGTGTATAACGATGAGAGCTCCAGCTTGGGAAAGAGCGTGATGTGGATTGGCCGTTTTTAGCTTGACGCGCATGGCTTGCGAACCCCGTCATGCTAGGGATATGCAGATCTTCGGCTTTAGCTGAAGAAACTTGCTAATCAGGTAAATATTTCCCGTAAAATCATGCTTGATAACGGTTATCGAAAGACTTATTATGGCTATAAATATAGCTATATTAGAGGTGTCTCCGATGAAAACCAGTACCATAGCCGAGGCAAAAAACAACCTGTCACAATTGATCCATCAGCTTGAATCGAATGAAGCGATTCATCTTACCCGTCATGGCAAGCCTGTTGCCGTGATGTTATCAGAGGCCAACTATAAAAAGCTGACCCAAAAGAATACAGGCTTATTCAAGGCCATCCAACAATGGCGTTGTCAATTGGACGCGGATAGCGCCTTGACTGATGCCGAACTCAAACAAATACGTGAAGCCAGCCAGGAACGGGAATTTTCATGGGACGAATAAGTTATTTGCTGGATAGCAATATTCTCTCGGAGCCCGCACGCTTAAAGCCCGATGACAACGTTTTACAACAGCTTGCCGATCACGACGGTGAGTATGCAACAGCGGCGATTGTCTGGCATGAGCTGGTCTATGGTTGCGAGTTACTGGCAGCGTCTAAAAGGAAAAAACAATTACAATCCTATTTAGCGATGTTATCGGCTAATGGCTTGATGGTTTTGCCGTATGACCAAGCCGCCGCAGATTGGTACGCAAAAGAGCGGGCCAGATTACAACGCCAGGGACTTACCTGTGCTTATGCTGACGGTGAAATCGCAGCGATTGCCGTTAGCCAAAATTTAACGCTGGTGACCCGAAACACTAAAGACTTCGACAACTTTCAGAATTTGGCCTTAGAAAATTGGTTTGAATGAGCCTGATTGACTGACAAAACTCTTAACTCCTTAATGGCATAGCAAAAAGGAAAATACGGCAGGGTAAATCATCCATCCAGCGGGATCGATCGGGTTGCCGTTTATTCGCCCGAGCGGGCTCGGGGGCGTGCAAAGCGTGCAGAACTAGACTGTCAATGATGGCATCACCGCGAGCGCAAGCTCGCCGGATCCAATCCCAGCCGATACGGGCATAGCTATAACCGCGAAACCAATGCGGATCGACACACCGCCGCTTGCCTGAGGCAACGACCGCACCCCCTTGGCAAACCAACACCAAGGTGGCGACAGCCATGATGAAACAGAGCCTTTGAAGTACCTCGGTTTCGCGCAATTGCGAAGACTCCCACTGAAAACCGTTGGATTTGTGATCCAAAAAGCCCTCTTCGATGTTGAAGCGCCGCCCATATTCATAGAGCGTATCGCCATTGGTGGGCTGGTCGCTGACGATGATCCATGGTTCTTTCGCCCCTTTTTCCCAGCCGACCGCCAAGTGCGCCGGGATATGCGCACCGGTCACCCCGACATGGTGGTAATAACAAACTTCCCCGGCTAGCAATCGTAAGGTCAACTTGCGGTAGCCGCTGCCCGTTTTTTGGTAAAACCCGACGGAACGCTTGCAGCGAATACGCGCGTGCCAGCCGGCCGTCTTGCGAATCCAATTCAGCAATTCGCCATGTAAAAAGCCACGATCCGCCAGCAAGATGATCTCTCGTTCCGGAAACAGTCGCGCCGCAAACCCCAATACGCCTCGGTAGTCTTTGAACGCCACGCTCGCACTGGGATGTTTCATCACTTTCCAAACTAATGGAATCGACCTCCCACGATAAACCAGCGCCAACTGGATCACGCAGAACGTGTCCCAGAGCATCGAAGTATCTAAGGCGACCAGCAACGGCTCTTCCGCCACGTCCTTCAGAGCCTCCCGCAATAATGCCGCATACAAACGCAACACATCGATACGCCCATTCGTCAGCCAACGCTTGAAACGTCTCTCGACGCTTTGCGCCATTTCCGCACGGCTAACGACATAAGGCGACCACTTACTTAGACTGATCCAACCACTGGACAATAAACCCAACACCATCCAAGCCACGGTATACAGGTGCCGTCTATCGCGCCATGGCGCATGGTGCAATAATTTCAAGATGCTATCGTATAAAGGCGTGCTCTGTTTCATGTTTCGCTTCCTTGCTAGAACCGGTCAAATATCGATATTATCTCCTAATCTTTTCGACTTTTGAGTTTTGTCAGTCAATCAGCTAAGCTGACAGTCAATATCGAAATTCACCTTTTTACGTGACTGATAGGTGGCTGTCCTCCGGCATTGGATCATGTCATTGCTAAGTTTAGTGGTTGCAGCTATGCTACCGCATACTTATGAAAATTGCCGTAGATACCAATATTTTTTTGGCGGCCTGTTTAAGCCAAGGCTCTGCTAACGCGGTGATTGCTGCTTGTTTACGAGGTCAGGCCATTCCTTTAATGGGCACGGCATTGTTTAACGAGTACGAAGATGTAATGGCCCGGACAACTTTATTTCAACGTAGTCGTCTGAGTGCTTAAGAACGTAATGAGCTTCTAGATATTTTCCTCTCGGTTTGTCAGTGGGCACGAATCTATTATGGCTGGAAGCCGAACCTACCTGACGAGGGTGATAACCATTTGGTCGAGCTTGCGGTTGCCGGTAATGCGCAATTTATAGTAACTCGTAATCTTCGTGATCTATCCGGAATGGAATTGAATTTTCCGCATTTGACTGTACTGACACCTGAAGCATTTTTGAAGGAAATAGCAACATGACAGCACTGACCGTAAGACTACCCGACGACAAGTACCGTCGCCTTAAAGAGGTGGCTCATCAGCGTGGCATCAGCGTCAACCGTCTGATCGACGAAATGGCCACTTTGATGCTCGCCGAGTTGGATGCTGAAACTCGTTTTTTAATTAGAGCGGAAAGAGGCCGTGGAAACTTGGCGCGAGGCTTAGAATTACTTAAGAAAGACTAGGGGCTGTTGCCGTTTCACATAGGTAACCATAAAAAAGCGCAAGCTAAGGCCACAGAAGCTTCAAAATTTCGTTTTAGCTTGTCATATCGTGTAGCAATAGCTCTGAAATGTTTCAGTCTTGCAAACACATTTTCAACGAGGTGACGATATTTGTAGAGACACCAATCCATATCATCATTCCCTACGTTTGAATTCTTTTTTCTTGGAATGACAGGAACAGCTCCTTGGCCTTGAATCTGAACATGTAGTGGTTCACTGTCATAGCCTTTGTCAGCAACGATATAGTCAGCTTTAGGCAGTTCAGCGACTAAGGTTGGCGCTTCTTTACAATCATGAACTTGGCCACCTGTTACTGTAAAGCGGATGGGAAGACCACAGGCATCAACAGCCATATGAATTTTGGTCGTATTACCCGCAACAGATTTACCAATCGCCGATTCTTGCCCATAGGCCGGACCGCTACTATGCTGATGGTAAATATTCAGTCCCCGTGCGACAAGCGAAGCTTGTCATTTCTGACAAGGTGAAAGTCCTTGTATGGGAAATCTAAGGATAGATTTCATAAGGTTTAACCAACCACCATTATCGAGTGTTGCGTCTCCGGCGGAGCGTTGCTAGCGGTTACGACTGTGGCAAAGGCGAACAAAGGTCAGGCGAAGCGTACACAGAGAACTGTGTAGGTTACAGGGGATACGCGCATCCCTGAAGCTGTTTTAGTATCGTAAGAATAGAGAAGCAAATGGCGACGTTGTGGGGTCAACGGAAGCCAATACAAAGGAATCGTTTTGGTAAGATTCCGGAGGGTTTGCCGGTATTGTAAAGCGTGACATGTACAGAGAGAAATGACAAAGAACTTGTGAGACCCATAAAGTTCCTGAGCGAACGACAAGGTATGCGGAGTTTAGCCACATCCGGGGAAACCCAGATCCAGAGGTAACCGAAACCTAAATCTTAGCGACAGGTAAGCCTACCCAACCGAAAGAAGGATGGCTGAAGACCGTATGGGAGTCAGATTCACTCATAGTACTCGGCGCGTGGGAGAGCCACGTACAGGGGAAAGGGGTGGACTGAACTGCGTAGCCTGCAAAGGCCAACTTCAACCGGACATGAAGGACTGGAACAATGAAGCAAACCTCCCTGCAGGGGATAGCAAACAAAGCAGCACAGGATAACACTTACCGATTCCGGAATTTATTTGGGATGTTAAGCGTTGGTTACTTGTTCTGGTGTTGGGATTTTATCAACAGGAAAGCAAGTGCGGGAGTGGATCGAATCGACGCGCAAGCCTACGAGGAAAATCTGCTCGTGAATATTGACCAATTGGTACAACAAGTCAAAGCAAAGACCTATCGGGCAAAGTTGGTTCTTAGAAAATACATTCCCAAAACAGGAGGTAAGTTACGGCCACTGGGAATACCCGCAATAGCGGATAAGCTACTCCAGCTTGGAGTCGCTAAGATACTGGAAGCCATCTACGAGCAAGACTTTCTAAACTGCAGTTTCGGATACAGACCGCGAAGAAGTGTACACAATGCCATAAAAGAGTTAAGCAGTGCGCTACGGACAGGTTGGTATCATCATGTCGTTGAAGCTGACATAAAAAAGCTTCTTCAGTACTATCGATCACGAACTGCTACTGGAAATGCTGGCAACGCGAATAGATGACAAACCCTTCCTGAATCTTATCCGTAAATGGCTAAAAGCTGGGATATTGGAAACCGATGGACAAGTCATCCACCCGATCACGGGAACGCCCCAGGGAGGGGTTGTTTCGGCGATTCTGGCTAATATCTATCTCCATCATGTATTGGATGTATGGTTTGAGGAAAAGGTACGGAAACATTGCACAGGACAGGTCTATTACTGTCGCTATGCGGATGATTTCGTCTGTGCCTTTCAAAATGCAAGAGATGCCAAACGTTTCTACGAAGCGTTGAGCAAACGATTAGGTCGTTATGGATTGCAAGTTGCAGAGGACAAGACTCGGATTATTGAGTTCAGTCACTGTAAAGCGCGAGCCAAGACCAAGTTTGATTTTCTGGGGTTTGAATTCCGTTGGGGTGTTAATCGGTGGGGAAAACCCACCTTAAAACGTCGTACCTCTCGAGAAAAGCTTCAGGCATCATTAGCTAAGCTCAAAGAATGGTTCCGAAAATACAGTGGATTACCGAAGAAAATCCTATTTGCCAAGCTAAATAGGAAACTACGGGGTTACTATAATTTCTACGGTATTCGAGGGAACAGCAAAAGCTTAAGCAGTTTTGCATATCGAGTAGGGCAACTCTTCTATAAATGGCTGAACAGGCGTAGCCAACGCAAAAGCTATAATGTAGTTGGGTTCAAAGCATTACTTAAAGACTTTGAATTAATCAAACCGAGGATATGCCATGATTTCTAAGAATACTTGTGCGGCGAATATGTGCGAAGTGAGCAGTTCAGAAGAGCCCGGTGCGGTAATTCCGCACGCCGGGATCTGTGAGGGGGCAGTTGGGTAACTGGCTGTTCTACCTTGATCTCTTTGAAAAAGAGGGGCTAGGGGAGATTTTTTAAATAAATCCCCCTCAATCCCCCTTTTTCAAAGGGGGAGGGCAATATTGCGGTAATTTGCCAACGGGGTCTGAATACTTACCATCGTGATGATCCTTAACGGGTTCCGGTTTTCAATGGAGCGACGTTTTGCGTAATGGGTGAGGTGTGACCTTGTATTTAATCAGCAATCTTAAAGATTGCCGTCTTCATGGTCTTGGCTTCAGGATTGATAGAGCCGCCGGTTATGTCATTGTCGGTTTATAATTCGCTAATGCCTTGAACAACGAAAAGGGTATCATGGTCGCCTCGCCGATTGTCAAGAAAGTGCGTTTCAGGTCGTGACTCTGATTGACTGACAAAACTCAAAATTCGAAAAAATTAGGAGATAATATCGATATTTGACCGGTTCTAGCAAGGAAGCGAAACATGAAACAGAGCACACCTTTATACGATAGCATCTTGAAATTATTGCACCATGCGCCATGGCGCGATAGACGGCACCTGTATACCGTGGCTTGGATGGTGTTGGGCTTATTGTCCAGTGGTTGGATCAGTCTAAGTAAGTGGTCGCCTTATGTCGTTAGCCATGCGGAAATGGCGCAAAGCGTCGAGAGACGTTTCAAGCGTTGGCTGACGAATGGGCGTATCGATGTGTTGCGTTTGTATGCGGCGTTATTGCGGGAGGCTCTGAAAGACGTGGCGGAAGAGCCGTTGCTGGTCGCCTTAGATACTTCGATGCTCTGGGACACGTTCTGCGTGATCCAGTTGGCGCTAGTTTATCGTGGGAGGTCGATTCCATTAGTTTGGAAAGTGATGAAACATCCCAGTGCGAGCGTGGCGTTCAAAGACTACCGAGGCGTATTGGGGTTTGCGGCGCGACTGTTTCCGGAACGAGAGATCATCTTGCTGGCGGATCGTGGCTTTTTACATGGCGAATTGCTGAATTGGATTCGTAAGACGGCCGGCTGGCACGCGCGTATTCGCTGCAAGCGTTCCGTCGGGTTTTACCAAAAAACGGGCAGTGGCTACCGCAAGTTGACCTTACGATTGCTAGCCGGGGAAGTTTGTTATTACCACCATGTCGGGGTGACCGGTGCGCATATCCCGGCGCACTTGGTGGTCGGCTGGGAAAAAGGGGCGAAAGAACCATGGATCATCGTCAGCGACCAGCCCACAAATGGCGATACGCTCTATGAATATGGGCGGCGCTTCAACATCGAAGAGGGCTTTTTGGATCACAAATCCAACGGTTTTCAGTGGGAGTCTTCGCAATTGCGCGAAACCGAGGTACTTCAAAGGCTCTGTTTCATCATGGCTGTCGCCACCTTGGTGTTGGTTTGCCAAGGGGGTGCGGTCGTTGCCTCAGGCAAGCGGCGGTGTGTCGATCCGCATTGGTTTCGCGGTTATAGCTATGCCCGTATCGGCTGGGATTGGATCCGGCGAGCTTGCGCTCGCGGTGATGCCATCATTGACAGTCTAGTTCTGCACGCTTTGCACGACCCCGAGCCCGCTCGGGCGAGTAAACGGCAACCCGATCGATCCCGCTGGATGGATGATTTACCCTGCCGTATTTTCCTTTTTGCTATGCCATTAAGGAGTTAAGAGTTTTGTCAGTCAATCAGGGTCGTGACTACTAAACTCGATTCCGGTTTCTTTGCACACTTGCGCTATGGGTTTACGAGGAATGTCCATTACGCCGTCTTTGGTATCGCCGGTCAATGTTTACAGGTAATGACTTCAAGAACCAAATGAATTTCACCGAATGATTTCGGCAAAATTTTCAAGGACTGGATGCTGCTCAATGTAATGACCGGTGTGGTGTTGGAAAAGACGATCATAACGAATAAGGTTAGATTTTGGTTCGCGTTGCTCACAAAATCTAACCTTATTCGTTAGGCTTCTTGGAAAATTACTGTGCCAAATATTCAACTTCCACCCGATGTACTTCGTTCTATTCCAGGGGATTTGCCAATTCCTTTGAATGATGGGGCGTGTGAACATCTGGAAAACATGCTGCTGCCCGATGTGTCTCTATGGTCAATTGATGATCAAGAAATCAATCTATCCCGCTTGTCTGGTTGGAATGTAATTTTCTGCTATCCAATGACAGGTCGCCCAGGATTTGCCATCCCAGAAGGCTGGGTTCAAATTCCCGGTGCCGCTGGGTGTACGCCACAAGTCTGTTCATTTCGTGAAAACCATACTGAATTCAACCGTAATGACGTAGGTATTTACGGCATAAGTGCTCAATCATCAGAGATACAAAAAGAAGCTGCTAGTCGTTTAGAGCTGCCTTATCCGCTTTTGAGCGATGCCGATCATTATTTTTCCTCAAGTTTGAAATTGCCTCTGCTTGAAGTCGAAGGGTTAAAATTGCTCAAAAGATTGACTCTCATTACCCAAAGTGGAATGATTAAAAAATGTTTTTATCCTGTCTTTCCACCAGATAAAAATGTTATTGAGGTGATGGTTTGGCTCTCCGAGAATCAAGCTTAACCCAGCGCTCAACCGGAGAGCGGGAGCTAAGAATTTTGTGTTGAACAACAGAATTGAGGTCAATTTTTAATGGGATATAAATATGAAACGTGCATTTACTCTCGAATATTGGTTAGATGATGGATGGTATGTTGGCAAACTTAAGGAAATCCCTGGTGTATTTAGCCAAGGTGAGACACTAGAGGAGCTGGAAGAAAATATTGAAGATGCTTATAAACTGTTAATGGAAGAAGAGGTGCAAACTAACCACCCAGTATCACAAATAAAAGAAGTCTTGGTCGAAGTAGCGTGAAGCGAGGAAACTTTATTAGAGAGTTGGTTGAAGCGGGCTGTTACCTTAAACGTCATGGTAATAAGCACGATATTTATGCAAATCCTGCAAATGTTAAACAAACTCCGGTTCCAAGACATTCCGAAATAAAAGAGAGTCTTTGTCGGCTTATCAAGGGGCAAAATTGGGGATATGAAACTGTCTACGCCTACCCTAGCGCTCCAGCGGACTCCGCTAATGCTCCGCTTCGCGGAGCCATCGGGTCAGATAAGTAGCTTGTGCATGTCAAAACGACATACAGTACCAAACGCAACGCCATCAATCAGATCAAGCAGCCTTAGGCGCTCCTTATCTGACCTGTTAAATTCTATCGTATTCCGTCAGCTATCCGTACAGATTGAATGTATCTAAAATAGGGTCTACAATTGCCAATAATTACGGAATTGTTCCGTACATGGGAGGTATTATGGCTACAGCTCGTTTAGATATTCGACTTGACGAAGAAATCAAGGCTAAAGCGGAAAAAGCTTCAGCTTTGCTTGGGTTAAAAAGCCTAACAGAGTACGTTGTTAGGCTAATAAACGAAGACGCAACTCATGTTATTGAAAAACATGAAAGTATTGCAGTCAAAGACAGTGTGTTTGATGAATTTATTGCAGCGTGTGATAAAGCAAAAGCGCCCAACCGAGCTCTACTGGATGCTGCTAAATTTGCAGAAGAGAGCGGCATTGAGTGAGTTGGGGCAAAGAGTTCGTAGAACTCAGTAAATCAAAACATGATCGCAACTCGTTTGATTGTGGCGTGCAAGAGCTAAACACGTTTATCAAAACTCAAGCAGCAAGGCATATGGAAGCGGGGATCAGCCGCACAATGGTTTTGCCAAGTGCCCACCCATTATTAAACCAACAGTTTGCCATTTGCGCATTTTATAGCGTTGCTCCAAGTTCAATTAGTCGTGAGACGCTGCCGGCACAACTTGCTAAAAAACTTCCTAAATATCCGGTACCTGTTTTCTTGCTTGCACAATTAGCGGTGCATAAAGAGTTTCATGGTGCGGGACTTGGTAAAGTTTGCCTTATTCGCGCGTTGAAATACTTGTGGGATGTGAACCATTATATGAGAGCTTATGCAATTGTTGTCGACTGCTTGACCGATTCAGCACAAGCCTTTTATGCGAAGTTCGGCTTCGAGGTCTTGTGTGAACACAATGGACGCATCCGTATGTTCTTACCGATGAAAACGGTAGAACAGCTTTTCAGCCAATAGGTTACGAACAAAACAAAGAATTTAAGAGGGATAGCCAACGCATGGCACTACAGCCTCACAACCCGGCAAGACAAACCAAACTAAAAACAGGGACCCAATGTTCGAACAAACCTTCAAAAATATCGACGACGTACTCCTAGCAGGACGGGGTTTGCAGCCCCGTCCTAAACGTTTCGACTTTGGCCGAAGCTAGCCGAAATGTTTAGGGCAAACCGAAACGTTGGGGACGGGTTAAATAACCCGTCCCGCAGAAGGTGGTATGCGTTGTCTGCCCCTTAATGCGGCGTTAGCTCTACAGCCTCACAACCCGGCAAGACAAACCAAAATAACAACAGGGATCCGAATGTTCGAACAAACCTTCAAAAATATCGACGATGTACTCTGGAAAGAGGCCGGTTGTACCACTGAGCTGGATTACACCGAGCAGACCTCGTGGATGCTGTTTCTCAAATACCTGGATGATCTGGAGCAGGACAAGGCCATGCAGGCCGAGCTACAGGGCAAAAGCTACGAATTCATCATCGATGCGCCGCACCGCTGGTCGAGCTGGGCGGCACCCAAGGACGGCAAAGGCAATTTCGACCACAATAACGCCCTGACCGGCGATGACCTGATCGATTTCGTCAATCGCGACCTGTTCCCCTATCTGCAAGGCTTCAAGCAACGCGCCAGCGGCCCGGCTACCATCGAATACAAGATCGGTGAAATCTTCGCCGAGATCAAAAACCGCTTCACCAGCGGCTACTCGCTGCGCGATGCGCTGGAATATATCGACGCGCTTCGCTTTCGCTCACAGAAAGAAAAACACGAGCTGTCGCATATCTACGAAGCCAAAATCAAGAACATGGGCAATGCCGGGCGCAATGGCGGCGAGTATTACACGCCACGGCCACTGATTCGCGCCATGATTCAGGTGATTAACCCCAAAATCGGCGAACGCATTTACGATGGCGCCTGCGGTTCGGCGGGCTTTCTCTGCGAAGCCTACGACTACCTGCGTTATGGCGGATTTGAGGCTGAGGGCAGCGGTGAGAGTAATGAAGGCGGCAAGGGTGCCAGCCTCAGCACCGGCCAGCTCAACACGCTGCAAACCACTACCTTCTACGGCAAGGAAAAGAAAAGCCTGGCCTATGTGATTGCCATTATGAACATGATTCTGCATGGCATCGAAGCGCCGAATATTATTCACACCAACACCCTGGCCGAGAATATCAGCGATATTCAGGAAAAAGACCGCTACGATGTGATTCTGGCCAATCCGCCCTTTGGCGGCAAGGAGCGCAAAGAAGTACAGCAGAACTTCCCGATCAAAACCGGCGAAACCGCTTTTCTGTTCTTGCAGCACTTCATCAAGAACCTCAAAGCCGGTGGCCGTGCGGCGGTGGTGATTAAAAACACCTTCCTCTCCAATTCCGACAACGCCTCCAAAGCGCTGCGTCAGGAATTGCTGGAAAACTGCAACCTGCACAGCATTCTCGACTGCCCCGGCGGCACCTTCTTAGGCGCGGGGGTCAAAACCGTGGTGCTGTTTTTCGAGAAGGGCGCACCGACCCGCAATATCTGGTATTACCACCTCGACCCCGGCCGCAGTCTGGGCAAGACTAATCCGCTCAACGACAACGACCTGAAAGAATTTGTGCAACTGCAAAAAACTTTTGCCGATTCGGATAAGTCCTGGAGCGTGAGTATTAAGGACATCGACCCGACCAGCTTTGACCTGTCGGTGAAGAATCCCAATAAAGTGGAAGAAGATCCGCTGCGCGATCCGGAAGTGATTATCAACGAGATCGAAACCCTGGATGCGGAGAGCGTGGAGATACTGGAAGGGATTCGGGGGATGCTTTGATGCATGGGTGGAAGACAGTTAGCCTTGGCGATGTCTGTGTTATTGAAAAGACAAAGTACAAAGATGGTGAGTTACCGTATGTTGGTATGGAAGACATAGTAAGCGGCACAGGTAAATTTGTAGGAAGTCGAGAGCCAAAGAAAGTAGGAAGCTCAACTTTTCATTTTACACCTGAGCATCTACTTTATGGGCGTTTGCGACCTTACCTTAATAAAGTGCTGTTACCGGATTTTGAAGGGCATTGCTCGTCAGAGATTTTTCCACTTCTACCAAAATCTGAGCTTGATAAGTCATTTCTTTTTTACTGGATAACAAGTGAACAGGTTGTAAAAGAAATTAACCGTACTTGTACTGGCGCGAGGATGCCAAGGGCTAATGTCAATGAAGTGCTTAAATTTGATATTCCCATCCCACCAATTGATGAACAAAAATGCATCGTCGCCATTCTCGATGAAGCCTTTGCCGGCATCGACACCGCGATAGCCAACACCGAAAAAAACCTCGCCAATGCCCGCGAGTTGTTTGAGAGTTATTTGAATTCGGTTTTCTCGGAACGTGGTGAAGATTGGGAAGAAACTACCCTTGGTGACTCATGTGAGTTTTACAATGGTAAGGCGCACGAAAAGTGTATTAATGAAAGTGGAAAATTCGTGGTAGTTAATTCTAAGTTTATATCTTCGGATGGTGCCGTTTTCAAAATGACAGATAATCAATTGTTTGCTTTGCTAACTAAGGATATTGCAATGGTGATGAGTGATGTTCCAAAAGGGAAAGCTTTGGCGAAATGCTTCCTAGTCGATGTGGATAAAAAATATACTTTGAACCAGCGGATATGCTGCATACGTTCATCAAATTTCGTTACCAAATATCTCTATTACCATTTGAATCGACATCCATATTTATTGAGTTTTGATAACGGAGAAAATCAGACTAATTTAAGGAAGAATGATATTTTGAAATGTCCCCTTCTCATGCCAAGTGAGGAAGAGCAGAGTGATATCGTTAGTCGGTTAGACTCCATGGGTGAGGGAACACAACAGCTTGCAGCCATCTACCAACAAAAACTCAACTCCCTAAAAGAACTCAAACAATCCCTACTCCAAAAAGCCTTCTCCGGCGAACTCACCGCAAAACCTGACAAACTCATCGATGAGGCGGTGGCATGATTGTTGTCGCTGTGTCTCCGAAGTATCCGATTGTCATTCCTAAAGAAATTTGCGAATCTATGGGAATTGTTCCAGGGCAAAAAGTCCAGGTCATGTCATATCAGGGGCGAATCAAAGAATAGTTAGGGAAAATGATGAAAAAGCAGAAGCGCCTCCAATTTCGGAAGCAGATGCTGCAATTGATTGAAGCACATAACCTCCAAATTGGAGAAGAATGATGAAAGACTATCATATCAATATCTTTTATAGTGAAGATGACGAGGGATATATCGCTGATATTCCGGATCTTAAGGCGTGCTCAGCTTTTGCTGAAACACCGGCTCAAGCCTTGGCAGAAGTGTTGGTAGCCAAAGAGAGTTGGTTAGCCGCTGCAAAAGCAAACGGAAAGCACATTCCTCCTCCAATGTATCGTCCCGTTATTTATGAGATTACATAGAAATGCCGATCAAGTCGCTGCACCTGATCGGCTCATTGCTGCGTTCCTCAGCTGTTGCAACAACTGCCGCAAATGATACTGCTAGTAGAGGCTTCTCAAACTTCGCTTGTCATCAAAAAAGCACTTGATGCCGGTTTGATTAAAAGTCCCGATCCCGATCACCCTCGTGCCGGATACGCCAAAGCGGGGTGAGTCCGGTGCCGGTTAACCCCAACGTTATGTCCTTATTGCCTAGCAGTCTCAGCGCTGACTTGTGATAAAATCATGCAATATATTTTCTGTCTGAGGTAAATACTTTGGAAATACAGTCACTTACAATATCTGAGCGAATTATTCTAGCCGAAGCTTTGTGGGACAGCGTAATCGCGGAAGATGCGATAATTGAACTCACTGAGTCCCAGAAGGAGGAGCTAGACCGGCGATTGAAATCGTTCGAAATCGACCAAGATATAGGTTCTCCGTGGTCAAGTGTTAAAGCGCGAATACTTTCAAAGTAAATGAATTACGCGCTTACACTTCGGAAAGAAGCCGAATTTGATATTGGCGAGCATTTCCGTTTCTATGAAGAGAAGAGAGAGGGTCTTGGCTACGATTTTCTCCTATGTGTTGAAGAGGCTTTAGATAAGGTTCAAAGAAACCCACTTATTTACCGTAAAGTTCACAAAGAATTAAGACGGATTCCAATACGCAGGTTCCCTTATCGTGCTTTCTACTTCGTTCAAGGTAAAAGAATAATTATCACGGCGGTTTTTCATGTGCGTAAAGATCCTACATCTTGGTCCAGCCGCACATAAACAAGCCATTAAATACACACCGTCCGCTTGCAGGTCGCTCGTTCCTCGCGCCGTTTATGGCAAGCGTTGGGCGGTCTGTCCTTCTCATGACGAGAAAGCGGAACTTCGTCATTTGATATCGTATAGGATACGGTCTTGACTGAGTTTTGATTGCGATAGGAAAACACCTCATGATCGAAGTTGGCCTTAATGAAGCAGAGACGCGCTCCGAACTGATCGACCCCGCGTTAAAAGCCGCCGGCTGGGGCGTGGTGGACGGCAGCCGGGTGCGGCGTGAGGTGATTACCTTGGGGCGCTTGCAGGGTGCGGGCAAACGCGGCAAGCAGGATATTACCGATTATGTGCTGTTTTATAAAGGCCAGAAGCTGGGCGTTATCGAGGCGAAAAAGCAAAGCCTGCCAGATACCGAAGGCGTGGCACAGGCTAAGCGCTATGCTGAGCGCCTGCAAACCCGCTTTACCTATTCCACCAATGGCGTCGGTATTTATCAGATTGACATGCACACCGGCAAGGAGGCTTATGTCGATCGCTACCCCACGCCCGAAGAGTTATGGGCGCTGACCTTCGCCAAACCGAATCCCTGGCGTGAACGTTTCGGCGAAGTGCCATTTGAAGATAAGGGCGGTTTCTGGCAGCCGCGTTATTACCAGCACAATGCGATCAATAACGCTCTGGAAGCCATCGCCGAGGGCGAGCAACGCATATTACTGACGCTGGCTACCGGCACCGGTAAAACCGCGATTGCCTTTCAACTGGCCTGGAAACTGTTTCACAGCCGCTGGAATTTAAGCAGGGAACCCAATCGACGGCCGCGCATTCTGTTTCTAGCGGATCGCAATATTCTGGCCGATCAGGCCTACAACAGCTTTTCCGCCTTTCCGGAAGATGCGCTGGTCCGCATTGATCCGGAAACCATCCGCAAGAAAGGCCAGGTGCCGAAAAACGGTAGCCTCTTTTTTACCATTTTCCAGACCTTTATGTCGGGCCAGGATAGCCAAGGCAATTCGCTGCCCAGTTTTGGCGAGTATCCGCCGGACTTCTTTGATTTGATTATTATCGATGAATGTCACCGTGGCGGTGCCAATGACGAGAGCAACTGGCGCGGCATTCTGGAGTATTTCTCGCCCGCCGTGCAGTTGGGTTTAACCGCCACGCCCAAACGCAAACACAATGCCGATACCTATGCCTATTTTGGCGAGCCGGTGTATGTCTATTCATTGAAACAGGGCATTAACGACGGTTTCCTTACCCCGTTTCGGGTACAGCAGATTGCCACCACGCTGGACGATTATGTGTACACGCCCGATGACACGCTCATTGAAGGCGAAATAGAAGAAGGCCGGCGTTATACCGAAGATGACTTTAATCGGGTAATCGAGATTAAAGAGCGCGAAGCCTACCGGGTGAAACTGTTTATGGACATGATTGACCCGAACCAGAAGACGCTGGTGTTCTGCGCCACTCAGGAACATGCCCTGGCCGTGCGGGATTTGATTAACCAGTATAAAACCAGTAGTGATCCGAATTACTGCGTGCGGGTAACCGCCAATGACGGCGCCGAGGGCGAGCGTTTTCTGCGCCTGTTTCAGGATAATGAAAAAACCGTCCCCACCATTCTGACGACATCGCAGAAGCTCTCGACCGGAGTGGATGCGCGTAATATCCGCAATATAGTGTTGTTACGCCCGATAAACTCGATGATCGAGTTCAAGCAGATTATCGGTCGCGGCACGCGCCTGTTTGACGGCAAGGACTATTTCACCATTTATGATTTTGTAAAGGCCTATGAGCACTTCAACGACCCGGAATGGGACGGCGAGCCGTTGGAACCGGAAGTCTGCAAACGCTGCGGCAATATTCCCTGTACCTGCGCGGTAACACCGCCCGAGCGCTGCAAAATATGCGGACGGACCCCGTGTGAGTGCGATCGGCCGGAGCCGGAATTTTGTCCTTATTGCGGTGAATTTCCTTGTATTTGTAAGAAGACGGTTAAAGTGAAGATCAAGCTGGCCGATGGCAAAGAACGATTGATTCAATACATGAGTTCCACCAGCTTCTGGGGGCCGGATGGAAAACCCCTGTCAGCCGCGCAATTTGTCGAGCGTCTGTTTGGCCAATTGCCGGAATTATTCAAAAACGAAGATGAACTGCGCAGACTTTGGGGCCAGCCACAAACCCGCAAGAAACTGCTTGAAGGGCTGCAAGAACGTGGCTACGGCATGGAGCAGTTGCGGGAAATCGGCAACATGATCCATGCCGAGAAAAGCGATCTCTATGATGTGCTCGCCTATATTGCGTTTAATCAGCCGCCGCTCAGCCGCGCCGAGCGTGTCGAATCGCATCGCGCGACTATTTTTAACCATTACCCGGATTATCCGCAACGGGAGTTTCTACAGTTTGTGCTCGGCCACTATGTTGAACGCGGTGTCGGTGAATTGGATCTGGAAAAACTGCCGCAGTTGATCGAGCTGAAATACCACAGCCTCCATGATGCCGTTAACGAACTGGGCGAGGTGAGGCACATTCGGGAAGTGTTTGTGGGGTTTCAGCAGGATTTATACTGAAGGCAGATTCGCTTTAGCCATCCGCCATCAGAGACTTGTTGATTCTACGTTGATACTGAAGTTACGGGCGATTAGCCAACTTATGTCGCGACGGCTTGGATGATGAAAATCTTAGCAGTTGTCTGGATTTTATTGGTCGGGGTGGTGTGGTGATAGCTAAGTATGGGAATGCTTGACGTGGAATAGAGGTTTGCGGCGGTATGCGAATATCTGGGGTGTTAGATTTTCTCGGGTTGTGTAAAAATGTAAATTCAGACAGTCTACGGATACACCCATGAGCAATCGAACTGACCTAGCTTGGACTTTTATATTACTGGCTTTAAGCCAATCAGCCATTAGCGCCGATACTGAACTTAACCCCGAGTTTTCTATTTGCATGGATCAATCGGGTGGCGTGACGATGAACATGATTGACTGTATCACTGAGGAAGATCAGCGGCAAGATACGCGGCTTAATCGTGTCTACAATGAATTGATGGGAACGCTTTCGGCAGAGCGCAAAACCGCGTTGCGAGACGCGCAACGGGCTTGGTTGAAATACCGCGAGGCGAATTGCCATTTTTATGATGATCCTGATGGTGGATCAATAGCCCGTGTTCAGGCCAACGATTGTTTCATGACTGAAACGGCTCAACGAGCCAAAGAACTGGAAAATATTAGGTCTATGAGGTGATGCCACTCAGCACCGTAGTACCGTAGGGCGTTTTCGCGCCAGCAAAACGCCATGAATCAGCAAGCCTCTAATGGCGGATTGCTAAAGCGAGTCCGCCTTACGGGTTACGGGTTGGTGTCAAAAAATTTTACATTATTTTTATTAAGTTTTTATCGTAAGTGTTAGTCTGTCGAATGGCTGTTAGCCCAAGCTAGACGCGACTTTGGAGATAGCGTTTAGTACAAAATCTGACCGCATTTTCTTTGTAATTATTCAGACCCCTACGTTAAAAACAAGCTGGAACTTTGCATCCCCCTTGAAAAAGGGGGATTTATTTAAAAAATCTCTCCTAACCCCTCTTTTTCAAAAAGGGGTCTGAATATTTACTTTTTTCTTTTACCGCCATTTTTTGTCCTTATTGCAATCCCGTTTTTAGTATTTGTCGATAAATTTTACAATAGTTAGCCAATATTTGTCGCAGCATAAAAATAATCTATAAAAATCAATGCAATAAAGAAAGGTACGATTTTTGCTTTAAATTTTCGTAGGGGTTAAAGCAATTAATTTTAGAAATCCAGTGCCGACCAAAGTTAGGACCGTGAGGCTAATAATTGTTCAACCCTTTTTGAAAGATATCGATCATGTTCGCAACTAACCTGAGTGCAGAGATATCTTTTTTATTTTTTCGTATTCTTGTCATTAGGAGGCTTCAATGCTATTCAACAAGGCCCTGCTTACGTCTGCTATTTTAGTCGGCGGTCTCGGTTTTTCGGTCGCAAGCTATGCGGCACCCATCACGCTTAATCCCAGCGATTTCACAGGGGGAACTGTTACGGATGATTTCGGCGACACAGCTGACATAAATTTCACCTGGAGTGTTAGTGGCGACATGCGTAAGTGGAGCGGCGGCTATAGTGGAGAGGATGCGTTTTACTGCGGAACTAATGCGACAGCCGAATGCTTTTTCAATTTAGAACCACTCGGCGGCGCCTTACTAACCCTGATTTCCTTTGATCTTGGAAACTATCTAAACAGAAATCCATCAGTGCCTTGGTCCATTTTCGATCTTAATGATCTAGATAATGCAGTTCTAACGGGTACTGCAGAAATACTTGCTACTTCTCCGTTCAGCGTTACAGCGAATGTCACTTCTTCGACAGGCTTTCAGGTCCGTTTCGGTCCAGACGGGTGGAACAATGGCCTGACTTCGCTGACCTATACCATTAATGATCGGCAGACCGGATCGGTTCCGGCTCCTGGTGCGCTTGAGCTTTTGGGGTTAGGTCTACTGGGTTTTGCAGCAAAGCTACGGCGCCGGGTATCAGCTAAGGCCGGGTCGGCGTGACGGGATTGCGCCCGTCATCCCACCCACACCACCGGACATGCAGTTTTCCGCATCCGGCGGTTGGAGCTAATGGCTATCGCCACTCAAACTTTGCATAGTCCATAGGTTAGCCTACCTCCGTTGGTTGAATGGATCAGCAATGCAACGATGATAAGACTGAGCATCAGCGCTACGCCTTTCCAGAAAACAACCGGGTTTCGTTCGATCAGCGGAGGTCGGGTTTTATTCAAAAATCCCCAACGTTTCGGTTTGCCCTAAACAATTCGGCTGACTTCGGCCAACGTCAAAACGTTTAGGACGGGGTTGCAAACCCCGTCCTGCCAGGGAATTGTTACCCGACATCAATGCGACCGAAGCCATGGCGCCGGCGATCGCGGAATCGATTCGTCGGGAGTTATTACGCCTGAACAGCGAATTCGCTCATTACACGCCGGCCGAAAGACAGCTGCCCAAACTGACTTTACATGCCTTTGCCGATCCCGACTATTTTCCCGCAGGTGTGAAACATCGCTATACGCGAAACTAATTGCATAACTCTTGAGTAATTATTCACATCCACTTATCGCTGCCATGCTCCAACGCTCATCGTTATACATAAATTGTAGGGTAGGTACGCTGCGCGTACCAAAGTCGTGCCCTTCTGCGGGACGGGTTATTTAACCCGTCCCCAACGTTTCGGTTTGCCCTAAACAATTCGGCTGACTTCGGCCAACGTCAAAACGTTTAGGACGGGGTTGCAAACCCCGTCCTGCCAGGGACATGCTGGTTTTTGGGTTTTAGCTGAAAAAACTTGCTAATCAGGAAGGACTTTGAATTGACTCCCTTGATACTCGAAAATTAACTAACCTTAATGAAGGTGTTATACCCATCGTAGATCAAAATTCGGCACCGGGGTGCCCGTCAAAGGACGCCGTGAATACGTCCATGTAGGCTCTATGCCAGCATCCATGCTGGCAAAGCCTTAGCGAGCGCCATGGATGGCGTGAATGTCGATTTTGCAGGAGCAAAAATCGACCTAGCACCCCGGCGCCTCCTTAAGCATCGCCGAAATTTGAAGTGCGAAAGGTATAGGAAAAACTTGAAACCTCGAAGGGGAACAATATGCTTTGGCTTTTACTGTTACACATAGCGGCTGTGATCTGTTGGTGCGGATCATTGCTCTATCTGCCCGCGTTGATGACGGGTGTTTATTCTGATAGTGAAGAGGAAAGCCACCAAGCCTTGACGCTCAAAGTCTTCAGCAGTCTCGCGACGCCGGCCGCGCTGGTCGCGATCGCATCGGGTACTGGCTTGTTCCTAACCGGCGGCATTATCGACCGATGGCTTATTTTGAAGCTAATCCTGGTCGTGATACTCGTAATGTGTCATGCTCTTACCGGCTGGATTCTAATTCGTACCGAGCAAGCGCCCGATAAAAATTTCACCCTGCCGTGCGTAGCAATCGGAATTACGGCAGCGATATCCATTCCGGCAATCGTTTGGGTTGTGTTGACCAAGCCTTTTTAGGAGTTAACTGTGAGACATCTCAAGGTGACTATATCAAGGTTCGGAATGAACTCCGACGCCATGTCCATAAACCAGTTGCCCGCCCAACATGCTGGTGACGGCAATCAGCGCCGCCGTCAGCAGCGAAATATACAAATACCAAAAATCGAAGCCGCTTTCGTCATAAAAGCGCAACGCCCAATTGAACGAAGCCAGCGCCAGCGTCATGACCGCCAGCAGTGCATGGATCCAAGCGATAAGCAAATTTCGGATGCGCGGAACGAATACCAGATCGATGAAGCCCGCCAGCCCGGCAAACCAGCCGCCGAAGCTGCCAAGACCCGACAGCCACAAACCGACTCGAATCCAGAATGGGTCCGTCGTATAGAGATAGGCCAAATCGGCTCCTACCAAGCCGAGCAAAAAGGCTACCGGGAAATGGATCAGCATCGGGTGGATCGGATGTCCGCCGATGGACATACGGCTGATGATGGGTTCTTTCGCCATTACGCTCTCCTTTCTCGGTTGAAGTCGGAATTATCAACGATGATTCCAAGTTTAACCTTACCCTCGCTAATTATCACTCTTAGTTTTCTGAGCGGCTGCAGCGGTCCTCAATCCATTTTAAATCCCGCAGGACCCTCGGCGCTTGCCGTAAGCAGGCTGTGGTGGGGGATGTTCGGTTTTTCGGTTACGGTATTGCTGGTCGTCATGACTTTATGGATTTATGCGATGCGGCGTAAACCGCGACCGCTCACCGAAGCGCAAGCCGATAGGATCAATCAGAGTTGGATCATCGGCGGCGGACTGGTGCTGCCTATCGCCGGCATCGTCGCGCTGCTAAGCTTCAGCATTCCGATGGGCTATCGCATGTTGCCTTTGCCCGTTGCCGGACAGTCGGTGCCGCATATCGATGTCATCGGGCACCAATGGTGGTGGGAGGTCCGCTATCCCGATACCGATATCGTGCTGATAAACGAACTGCATCTGCCGGCAGGGACGCCGGTCGATATCCATGTGACCAGTTCCGATGTCATTCATTCGTTCTGGGTGCCGAGGTTGGCCGGTAAGATCGATATGATTCCGGGGCGCACCAATGTCTTGCGGATCGAAGCCGATGCGCCGGGGCAATTATTAGGGAAGTGCGCGGAATTTTGCGGAGTGGGCCACGCCCACATGCTGCTGGAGGTTCAGGTTCATACGCCTGAAGATTATGAAGCGTGGCTGGAGGCATATGAATACGAATAATGAAACCCGAAAGACTAGGGACGCTCTGCACGATGAATTTCTCAAGGTCTGGGGCAATCCGCGCGGCTGGCATGCATTGACCATCGTCAACCATACGACGGTCGGCATTCGCTTCATGGTCACGGGCGGCATCTTCTTTCTGATCGGCGGATTGCTCGCGATGCTGATGCGCACGCAACTGGCATTGCCCGAACAGGACATCATCGAACCGAAACTCTATGATCAGCTGTTTACGATGCATGGAACGGTCATGATGTTTCTGTTCGCGGTGCCCGTGCTCGAAGGTTTGGCGATGTATCTGATCCCGAAAATGATCGGCGCGCGCGATTTGGTGTTTCCGCGTCTTAGCGCTTTCGGTTACTGGTGTTATCTATTTGGTAGTCTGATTTTGATGTCGAGTTTAGTGTTGGGCATCGCGCCGGCGGGCGGTTGGTTTATGTACACGCCTTTGACCAACAACGTTTACTCGCCGGGGCCGAACGTCGATTTCTGGCTGCTCGGCGTCACGTTTATCGAAATCTCGGCGGTATCGGCCGGCATCGAACTAACCGTGTCGATTTTGCGCACACGCACTTCCGGCATGGCATTGCTGCATATGCCGCTCTTTTGCTGGTACATTCTGGTCATGGCGCTGATGATCGTATTCGGTTTTCCGCCGCTGATACTAGGCAGCATCCTGTTGGAGCTGGAACGCGCTGTCGGCATGCCGTTCTTCGATGTCGCACGGGGCGGCGACCCGATTCTCTGGCAACATCTGTTTTGGCTATTCGGCCATCCCGAAGTCTATATTATCTTCTTACCGGCCGCGGGTATCGTTTCGACCCTGTTGCCGGTATTCTCGCGCCAACCCATCGTCGGCTATCGATGGATCGTGCTGGCCATTATCTCGACAGGGTTCATCAGTTTCGGTTTGTGGGTGCATCACATGTTTACGGTCGGGATTCCGCAGTTGGCCCAGGCGTTTTTCTCGATGGCTAGCATGCTGGTGGCGATTCCTACCGGTATTCAATTGTTCGCCTGGCTGGCGACATTGTGGACGGGGCGGCCCGTTTACCATGTGCCGATGTTATGGCTGGTCGGCTTTTTATTTATTTTCATGATAGGCGGCTTGACCGGCGTCATGTTGGCCTTGGTGCCGTTTAACTGGCAGGTGCACGACACGCATTTCGTCGTCGCGCATTTGCATTATGTGATGGTCGGCGGCATGCTCTTTCCTTTGCTGGCGGGGCTTTATTACTGGTTGCCGCATTTCTCGGGGCGAATGCCGTCGGATAAACTCGCGCGCTGGGGCTTCTGGCTGACGTTTGTCGGTTTTAACACGACATTTTTGGTGATGCATCTGACCGGGTTTCTCGGTATGCCGCGGCGCGTTTACACTTATCAAGCCGGAATGGGCTGGGAACTGCCTAACAGCGTGTCGTCGGTGGGCGGTTTTATCATGGCTATGGGTATCGCGATGGTTCTGCTCGATATCGTATTGCATTTTCGCTTCGGACGCCCTGCCGGATCTAATCCTTGGGGGGCCGATACGCTCGAATGGGCGACCGATACGCCGCCCCAACCTTATAATTTCATCAGCTTGCCGGACTGTCCAATGCGGCATCCGATGTGGGATCAACCGGATCTGCAAACAACGATAGCCGAAGGACATCACGGGTTATCGGAGATCGATCATGGCAGGCGAGAGACCTGGGGTTCGGACCCGGTGTCCGGCGCTATCCGCGAAATCATTCATCTGCCCGGTAATTCCTGGCTGCCTTTTTACTCGGCTTTGGCGTTATCTGTTCTATGTATCAGTCTTTTGACCCGCACCTATAGCATGGCCCTGATCGCGGTAGTAGCCAGCCTGTTGTTGCTGCTAAGCTGGTCTTGGAAAAACTGCGTATATCTTGAAGCGGATTCTGCTGTGAAACCCGGCTATCCGCCACTGCATTCGCGCACTTTCAACGGCCCCGGTTTGTGGGGCATGGTCGTAACGCTCTTGGCCGACGGCGCGCTGTTTTTGGCCATACTTTTCGGCTGGCTCTACTTGCGGGTCGTGGCACCGAACTGGCAAGCGCCCGATACGGCGCCGTTGGCTTGGCTGCCGTTGCTGATCAGTGGTGTATTGCTTACGGTCGCAACATTTTGGCATCATTTTATCGTGCGCCGCTTGCGCGCGGGTAGGGATGATCATCTGCAGGGTCAATTATGGGGCATAGCGGTGATCGGTTTGGCTCATTGTTGTGTATTCATCTGGGCCTGGTCGGCTTCGTCTCTGGTTGCAACACAAACAGCCCATGATGCCGTGATCGCGGTGATACTGATGTATCAATTGTTTCACAGCGGACTCGCCGTGATCATGACGGCGCTGCAGGCCAAGCGCGTAGCTTATGGCTATGTCGGCAAGACTGCGCCCTATGAAATTGCAGTCGTGAAACCCTGGTGGATTTATACGAACGCCGTATTCTGGCTAAGCTTTCTCGCCGTCATCATGCTGCCTATTGCTTGGAGAAGCGCCTGATGATTTCAACGTATCATCCAATGCAACTGACTTTGGGGCTAATTGTCTGGATAGTCTGGTTTATCGTGAAGTACGGGGCCTTGGTATTATTCTGCGAACAACTGCCGCCTCCTGTCGAACAAGGGGCTTTCACTTGGATCAATGCGACGCTGTTGAGCGGTTCCGTAGCCGTAACCGCTCTGCTGTTGTTTTGGGCAAATAATTGTTGGCGGGCGGCGAGAATCGGCAGCAATGAAGCCGATTCCGAAATCAATACGTTTATCGCCGGATTGGGCGCCGGCATCAATCTGTTGGGCGCCGTCACGACGCTCAGCCAGGGGCTCATCTCGCTGCTATTACCGCCATGTTTGTAAGGCTTGCATTGTTCGCGGTCTCGGCTTCGCTAGTTAATCCTGCAAATGCTCATGGCTGGGACGATAACGCAGATGAAGACTTTTTTTCTGCCATGCTCGGCGGACTGTTGCCGGCCGCTCTTTGGTTGATCTATGTCGTCGGTGCCGGTCGCATCCGGCCTACAAATAACCGCCGGTTGATGTTTCATGGAGCCAGTCTCCTCGCTGTCATGACGATGTTCGGCAGTACGGGCGGTTGGCTTGATGAAAGCTCGACCCTGCACATGGTTCAACACATGCTGATACTGGTCGTTATCGCCCCGCTTTATGTATTGGCTCGGCCTTTGCCGCAATGGCTTGCCGTAAGTGGAAGAATCGGCATCCGGCTGTGGAAACCTTTTTTAAGGCTGAGTCGTCACCCGTTGCGGACCGGTATCCTGCAAAGTCTCGTAATCTGGTTCTGGCATACGCCGGTTTTTTATAATCTGGCGCTGGCGAGTCCCTGGTGGCATCTTGCCGAGCACTTGAGTTTCGCATTCGCCTCCGGCTTATTTTGGTGGTCGATTTTGCTAAGGCGCACCTTAACCGTGCTGCCGGCTTTATTGTTAACGCTAATGAGCACCGGCATGCTCGGAGCCTTGCTGACCTTCGCGCAAACTCCGTTCTACAACGATTTGCTCAATATTCAAGACCAACAATTGGCCGGTTTGATCATGTGGGTGCCGGGAGGCCTATTTTATCTTCTTGCTGGCGGCTGGTGCAGTCTGCGCTTATTTACGAAGTGTATACCCATCGTAGATCAAAATTCGGTACCAGGGTGTCCGTCGAAGGACGCCGTGAATACGTCTCTGTAGGCTTTATGCTGGCCCCTCTCGCCTAGCGTTAGGTGAGGGGCAGCACACCCTAGTGCCTCCTCAGACACTGCCGAAATTTGAAGTCCGAAAGGTATGCATGAACACTAATTCGCCCTGCTTGGCTAACGTGCTTCTAGCCGCCGAAGATTTTTAACAATGTCCGAAATCACCGACCTGTCCCTAACCATGAGGCTATGCACAATCGCATTAGCCCGTTTGTTGTTAGCAATTTTCCAATCAGAGCTTTTTGACGGAACAATCATGGCATCGAAAGGTGTTCTATACGAATAGAGCTGAATATTTTCGAGTCTATTTTCAGTAATTGCTAAATCAGCGAGAAAGCGGCTATTTGGCCTCATATCTTTTGCCCCTTTGCTTGGGTAAAAATAAGCTGTCATCGTTCCGTAATGTGGGCCGGATATAGCAAAAAAAGCCTTGGTTCTCTCGTGTCCTTCGAGGATTTGCAGATAATAACGAGAAACCATACACCCCATGCTAAAACCGATAATAGCAATAGGTTGGTCTACGCTAATTTGTTGATCGATATAATTTTTTAGCTTTATCGATAAATCAGTGATGCCTAATTCGGCGTTGGACGGTTTTAAATTAGGTGCGTGGCATTCATGCCCGCTTGCTTCAAGCTTAGAGGTCATATGTTTAAAAACACGGCCGGTATCAAATATACCGTGAACTAGTATGACCTTCATTTTTAATTGTCTCCCTTTATATGCCCATCGCAGATCAAAATTCGGCACCAGGGTGTCCGTCAAAGGACGCCGTGAATAGATCCCATGAAGGCAAAGCCTTTGCCGAGCACCCCGGCGCCTCCTTATGGACTGCCGAAATTTGAAGTGCGAAAGGTATATTAATTAAGTCTGTTTTTGTTCTGCTGAACAGGGCGGGGTTTGTAACCCCGTCCTGAACGTTTCGAACGTGGCCAAGCCAAACCAAAACGTTCGGGGCGGATTAAATAACTCGCCCCGCCAAGAAAAAGCGATGCAAATCCATTGCAAAATCAACTGTGTCAAGACTGTTGATCAGCAATTCTTTTATTTGATAAGCGCTAATTTCTGCAATTTCTTTATACGGTGTATTTCTGGCAATATAACTTTGCATGAAGTTTAAAATATCCGAACTGTTCATAATCCGCTATCAAAAAATGTTTTAAGCCTGATTTGCACCTTTAATATCAACAACCATTTGTTCAAGCTGCTCAGCTAACTTGTCAAAAGTGATTTTTTCAAATTTATCCACCCATTCTTCAATATTGAGCGTGTCTTCCTCAAACCCTAAAACCTCTTCCAGGTCTACCGCAAAATAAACAATATCAAGACTGCTGGTCAACAGCTCTGACATACGATAGTCAGCAATGTCGGCAATATCTTTATGTGTAGTATTGTTGACAATATAATCTTGCATAAATTGTAAAATCTCTGTTTTATTCATTTAGCGTACCTTTCTTACACAACCATAAATTACGTTAAAACCCGCGCCCATTGTCAGCAGATTGATAGCCTGATTCTGACTTTCTGCTTTGGCAATCTCTTTGAGAATATACATAATGCTGGCGCTGCTCATATTGGAAAACTTTTCATAATGTGCGACAGAAGGGGCAATAGTACCACGCGGCAAGCCCAGTTTTTTGCTGAGTTTTAACAACAGCAGAATACCGGCTGGATGAATCGCCCATTGGTTATTGCTGCGCCAGGTCTGTTCGGTTTCTTTTAACACTTCCAGAACAAACGCTTGCACATCTCGGTTAAAAGTCGTTTCATCAGCCAGTTCAAAGCTGTAATAACCGTCATAACCCCAATGGATTAAATCCAGTCCTTGTTGGGCTTTTTGGGTGTAGTGAATCTGCTCCAGCTCCAGCGCCATGTCGCCTTGTTCTGCATCAGAGGAAATCCACAACGCAGCCGCGCCGTCGCCAAAAGTGCAATTACCCTGCCAAACATCTACCTTTTTGGATTGTAAATTAGCCAACGTACAAGGCACTTCGATGCTGACCACTAAAATATTTTTAAAGTCTGAACTTAAAGATTTAGCCAGATTCAAGGCTTTTACTCCACCGGTACAGCCGACATGGCCTAAGTCTATAATCAAACTGTTGGGGCGAATCAAATCCGGCAAATGACGAGCTAAACGATAACTGATCCCTGGCATAATAGTACCGGTAGCGCTGATGGTGAACACAGCATCAAACGAAATATTTTTATCGGCAAACGCTTCAGAAAGCTGTAAGGAAAGACCGGCAATAGACTCATCGATTCCCCGTTCGAAACCGGCGGCTTTTTCGTCAAAGTTTTTAAAGTCCAGCCAACCATCTACAACGCGGCGGGTGCGTTGCCCAACGAGAAAATATTTAACCGCCTTGTGCAGTTTTTCCTTTTCCTCTACATCCATGTCCAGCTTGTCTACAGCTTCTTCGTAATAACCAAGCAGGTCGTTGTTTGAATTAAAAATGCCTGTTTCCAGGGTGAATATATTATTGATATAACGGATGGGGTTCAAATTTAATTCCTTACAATGTTTATTGGCTATATCTTTCGTACTTCAAATTCCGGCAGTGTCCGAGGCGCCGGGGTGTCTGACAAAGGCTTTGCCAGCATGGAGCTGGCATAGAGCCTACATGGACGTATTCACGGCATCCTTTGGCGGACACCCCGGTGCCGAATTTTGATCTACGATGGGTATATATCGAAACACTAACACAAAATGCCGAGGAACTGATAACGGACAAATTACAATTTTTACGCGAGCTCCACGAAAAAATCGGCTATCAAAAAATCGATATCGCTTTGCACAGAGCCGGTACGTCAGTCGATTTACCGATCTACCAGATAGCTAAACAGACTGGGGTTCGATTGTAATGACAAAAATTAGTATTGCAAGCACGGCGGGCCTGGTCAGCAATTCCCAATTTGGAGATCAAAAAGGGTGTGGGGTATGCTTGGCGAGGGTGTCGGCAGCAGGGCAGATTTTTGCTCCTGCAAAATCTGCATTCACGCCATCCTTGGCGTTCGCAGGTTTTTGCTCCATGCAAAATCGGCATTCACGCCATCCTTGGCGTTCGAGCTGCCGCCAAGCCCCGATGGATGGGTTTACGACGTTCCTCGACAGACATACCCCACACCCTAAAATCGGCGAAACTGCTCAAACTGGGAATTGCTGGGGTCTGGACGCTTGGACGATTTTTCAATCAAAAGGGAGTACGATTACTATTCCATTTGGCGCTCTGTTGATATGAACCTAAAAAAATCAGTTAACCTCCTGAAATCCGTTCGTGCTGGGCCTGTCGAAGCATGAGCGGATTCCACGCGCTACCCATTGAATGAGTATTCTAAATCCCGCCCATTCTTCGATTAGAAAGTTATTGACAAAGCAAGGAAATCGTTTCAATCTTTCCATTGATTAAATCCTATCTCACTGTCTTTAAGTTAACAGAAAACATTATTCTAGAATGGACTACAGGAACTTAGAGCTAACGATGACTTTGGTTTGAAGGCATTCATATGGATTGGATGCCGACATTTAGGTTTAACTTAACCTGATTAGCAAGATGCTTCAGCTTGCTGAAGCCAATTGTCCGAGCAGTGGCCAGTCGTAGCCACTTCTGCGGGACGGGTTATTTAACCCGTCCCCAACGTTTCGGTTTGCCCTAAACATTTCGGCTAACTTCGGCCAAAGTCAAAACGTTTAGGACGGGGTTGCAAACCCCGTCCTGCTAGGGATATGCTGGTTTTTGGGCTTTAGCTGAAGAAACTTGCTAATCAGGTTATCTTATGGGCCGGGTAAATTATCGGAAATATACCTTTCGTACTTCAAAATTCGGCAGGTGACTAAGGAGGCTCCGGGGTGCTAGGTCGATTTTTGCTCCTGCAAAATCGACATTCACGCCATCCATGGCGCTCGCAAAGGCTTTGCCAACATGGAGCTGGCATAGAGCCTACATGGACGTATTCACGGCGTCCTTTGACGGGCTTCCCGGCGCCGAATTTTGATCTGCGATGAGTATAGTAAGAAGTAAACGCTCTCAATTTTGTACTTTGGCGGAAAATTCAATGAATCAGCTTACGCCGGAAGGCTCTTCCATTATCAATCAACTCGCTCAGCGTTATCATTTCAGCTTTGATGCGGTGTTCAGTCTTTTGCAATCTGTGATCAATGGCAACGGATCGATGGCTCAATTCAATCATCCTGAATTCGGCGGCTCGGGGCAATGGATGCGTGGCGGAATGATTATGGTGGGCGACATGTTTAATAATCAACTCAAAAATTCCATCGCTGGATTGTGTCAAGAATTATCCGATTTAGTCGCGAGCCAGTCGAATTTGCTTCAAACGCGGTCTTTCCAGTCGCAATCACAAGGATCTCAGCAGCAAAGCAATTATTCTGGAGGCCAACAGCAGCAAAATAGCAATGGGCCATCGGGGCCGGTTAGCTTATTCGTCCCGCCTTCAAATACTCAGTCCGCAAACTGGTGGCCTGTCGGTTTACAATTTCCTACCAGTACAGGGGCACAAAACAATGTACGTTATGCCTATTTTGCGACTATTCACCGATTAGCGATTGAAGCCAATGGGCATGTAACGCTTTACGACACGCTGGATCACCAAATTAGTGGGTTTTCTCAGCAACAGTCGGTAGGAGGATCTTTGTCTTTTTCCAGCCAATACGGTTTGGTCGACGTAAACAGTTTGCCTGTGATTTCGGTCGACAACGTACCACGGGAAGCCAAGTCTACATCTGACCAGCAGCAGTCGACTGCACGCAATAAGCCGGCATCAGGCCATGAAGAGGACATTTTTGTGACTATCGAAAAGCTCACTGATTTGAAAAATAAAGGCATATTGACTGACGATGAATACAATGCCAAAAAAGCCGAATTGTTAGGGCGATTATGAAGACGTTGACATAGTCCCTTTATACTCAAAAAATGGCTAACTTTATGGGCTCTTCCGGATTTCCCGTAGTAGCCACAACATATATACTCATCGCACTTCAAATTTCGGCATTGACGTATGGAGGCACCGGGGTGTTCGGCAGAGGCTTTGACAGCAGGGATGCTGTCTCAGAGCCTACATGGACGTATTCACGGTGTCCTTTGACGGACACCCCTGCGCCGAAATTTGAAGTGCGAAAGGTATATCTAAGGCGACCAGCAACGGCTCTTCCGCCACGTCCTTCAGAGCCTCCCGCAATAACGCCGCATACAAACGCAACACATCGATACGCCCATTCGTCAGCCAACGCTTGAAACGTCTCTCGACGCTTTGCGCCAGTTCCGCACGACTCACGACATAAGGCGACCGCTTACTTAGACTGATCCAACCACTGGACAATAAACCCAAAACCATCCAAGCCACGGTATACAGGTGCCGTCTATCGCGCCATGGCGCATGGCGCAATAATTTCAAGATGCTATCGTATAAAGGCGTGCTCCGCTGCATGTTTCGCTTTCTTGCTAGAACCGGTCAAATATCGGTATTATCCCCTAATCTTTTCGACTTTTGTCAGTCAATCAGGTGCCAATGGTCTATTTTTCGGAAAAATTGGCTTCGGAGTTAGATAATTTCGCCGGTATTGCATTTAAACCAGCCGGCAATACTCAAGCGTTGACGGTTTGTCGGCTCGACCTCGTGCGGTATATCTTCACTGAGAAATACGACCAGTGTTCCTGCCAAAGGTTTGATCCGTGCTGCGACTTGTTCGCTTTTCGGGTTGTAGATGGCCAGAAAGCCGCCGTCCTCGTTTTGCCAAGTTTCGTTAAGGTAAGCCACTGTCGTTAAGATTCGGCCTGCCGCACCTCGAAAACTGTCCCTATGCTTTAGATAATAAGCGCCCGGTTCATAGCATGCAAAATGGCTTTCATATTCGAATAAGCCCATGAAAAGCAGCCGGTTGATTTCATGACGAAGCACCTCCATTTCGTCTAAATAGCGCTTTTGGGCATTGGTGCTTCGTGTAAGCCAACGGGTTTTATCGCCGCGGATATTTTCGTCCAACGTGAAGCCGATGCCCCGGCCGATGCCGGCCGGAGTTAGTTCGCCATCGTTATCGTAGGCTTTAAGGTCGGCAACTAAGCTTTTTATTAACGTAGTATCGAAATAGTTTTCAATGACATGCCAGCCTCTATCGATCAATTGATCGGCCAGTTCGTCGAAAATAGGCTTCGGATGAGTCGGTGTCGTGGTAGGTAATAAGCTGGGTTGCAAGTAATATTACTCAAGTAAATGAAAAGCCGCGCGAATTTAGCCTTGAAATGCAAAAAAAGCAAGACTAAAGATACGGTTTAATTCTAGGCTATAATATCGCGCCGATTATGGCTTGCCCATTTCTTCATCAATGATGCCACAGAACCGCCCATTAAAATATTTGTTTTCTTATGGCTGATGTCTTATCGGTCCCGCAAGGTCGATTTAACTTACGGCGCTTGCCCTTGCGTCGGCGTGAGCTCCTTAGGGCATACGATGCTTCCGACGAATATTTGCTAAATTATCTGTCCGAAGCTCAATTGCCTTCTATTGGCGCTCGCGTTTTGATCGTTAATGACAGTTTCGGCGCTCTAACGGTTGCCTTACATGGCTTCAAGCCGTCCGCATTATCCGACTCCTATTTAAGCCAGCAAGCGACACTAATGAATTTTTCCGAGAATGCCTTGTCGATAGACGGCGTTCGATTGATGACAAGTCTCGAGTTGCCCGTGCAAAAGTATGATTTAATTGTGATTAAGGCGCCGAAAACATTGGCATTGCTCGAATACCAACTGATTTCGTTACGGCCTTTCATGACCTCGGCAACTCGAATCATCACAGCCGGGATGGTCAAAAATCTTAGCGCTAACGTTTGGCGCTTATTGGAAACGATTGTCGGTACAACAAGCACCGCGCAGGCATGGAAAAAATCGCGACTGATTTTTTCCGAACCGGACGATAATATTTCGTTGCCGGTAAATCCTTATCCGTTGAGTTACCGGTTAGAGGGGACGAATTATACGATCGTTAATCATGCCAATGTGTTTTCGCGGGACAGCCTCGATATCGGTACTCGTTTTTTTATTGAGCATATCGGTTGTTTTCCCAATGCCGAAACTATCATAGATCTTGGCTGCGGTAATGGTATCGTAGGCTTGCTTGCAGCCGAACGCAATCCGAATGCGGTGGTGCATTTCGTCGACGAGTCGTTCATGGCGATTGCGTCGGCGCGGGAAAATTTTAAATTGGCTTTCGGCGAGAGCAGGTTAGCGAATTTTAGTGTCGGCGATTGTTTGTCCGACTTTACCGCAGAATCGGCCGATGTGATTTTGTGCAATCCGCCTTTTCATCAACAGAATGCGGTCGGCGATATGATCGCCGCTAAAATGTTTCGGCAAGCGAGAGAAGTCATAAAGCGAGGAGGGAAGTTGCTGGTCATTGGTAATCGCCACTTGGGTTATCATCTGGAGTTGAAGAAATTGTTCGGCAATGTTTCGGTAATTGCCGCTAATCGTAAATTCGTTATTTTGCAGTCGATGGTCGAATGAACTAGTCGAATACACAAAGTGATCCTTTATCCTAAAAAAGAGCAGTTGGCAAGTGTTGTAGACCGTTCGTGCTGAGCCCTGTCGAAGCATGAAGGGGCTACAACACTTTCACCAGCTTTGTGAAGCCTCAAGCTACCCTTTACCCTTCGACAGGACTCTCCTGAGCGTAGTCGAAGGGGCTCTCCTGAGCGTAGCCGAAGGGCTCAGGGCGAACGGTAGTTTGAGACTCTCAACTGCTCTTTTTAGGTTTATGTCATTTTTATTATCTAAGGTATGAGTATGCGTTTTCGTAATTTTTTTCTGCTGCAAATCGCTGGGGCGGTTGGTCTTGTCCTGACAGGATGCTCAACTTCCCGTCAGATTGCGGTCGATTATCCGGTTGCTCAAGCAAATGATTTAAAGCCCCTTGGCGGTTATCAAGCCGTTGACGGAGACGACTATTACGTTCAGTTATTTTCCGAATTCGAGTTAAAAGGCGATAGTACGCTCAAAACGGGCTGCAGCGAAATAGGGTCCGGCTATGAAAAAGGAAGTTCGACAGCGGGGGTTGTTTTTAAAGTTAAAAACGAAGCGCTAAATTATAAACAGGAGGTTACGGCACTCGTTTATCAAGGTAGCAGCGGAAAATGCAACTTCAATCTCGAAACGCGTAAAGCCGCGCTAACGCCATGGTTAAGACTGGATTTAAGCAAGGACACTACGATTGATTACCAATTCATGACCAGTAATCAGAGCGATACCGATATATCCAAAATTATCGGCGATGTTCATAAAAGTACAAATCTTCTGGCCTTGACCGGGGTCGGTATCGGCATTGCTGTGATGGGTAAGTTGGCCGACGAGTGGGTGCAGAGCCCGATCGGACAAACTGCGGTATCGGCGCCGTCCGAAGCAAAAGTCAGTACCGAGACCCATACCTTGCCGCTCGCTATTCAAAGCGATGGCAATAAGACGGTATTTAGAGAGACGCGTCTGCCGGTTTATGAAGTCGTCGAAGGCGGCAATCCGTTCTCAGGCGGACCGAAACAATTGGGCGAATTGAGGA
Organism: Methylotuvimicrobium buryatense; assembly: GCF_005931095.1. Taxonomy (GTDB): domain Bacteria; phylum Pseudomonadota; class Gammaproteobacteria; order Methylococcales; family Methylomonadaceae; genus Methylotuvimicrobium; species Methylotuvimicrobium buryatense. The sequence goes on from NZ_CP035467.1 coordinate 1,826,187, forward strand.
TTTACCCCGAGATACGCTCGTCTTTATTGCTCAAACAAGTTTCCGCAGGGATACCCAGTGCGAGGGATGTTTCGTTGCAGGAGTTATTGAGCATGCCGATTCGAATGGGTGAAGGCAATATCGAGCTCAGGCAATTGCTGGAAAACTCTCCAATCGATGAAAAGCCGAATTTGCAGCCGGATTGGAGGAAATACGGTGAAGTTGAAAGCCAATGCCGTAAGTTAAAGCGGGTCTTGCGAGGCTTGGGATTTAATAAATTCGACCGGAATGCAGTGCTTTATTATTATCTCGCTCAGTCTCCGGACTGGTCGAACTACAATATTCCGAAAATTCGAGCTATCGCAGATGACCTTCGTCCGGCAACGCTACAACAATTTCGAAGCCGCAATTTTTCCGGCTGTTTGATCGATGAAGATTATCAAACGATGGCGATGATGGGCTTGTCCGTCAATAGCGCGCAAGACTGGCAGGCCATTCAGGATGCCCGTCAAAAGAAAGAAAGCGTGCTGGGACCGGTACAATCGATCGGACGCCAATTGACCTCGGTGATTCAAAACAAAAATCCGGCGGAAATGGCGAGACAGATTTATCCGTTGATTGCCACCCCTAAAGAAGGAGGCGGTAAGGTGCTATTGCAGAATCATCTTGGCGAATTCGGCCTCGAGAGTATGCTCGGCATCGACTATATGCCCGGAGAAGGGATAGTGATCGGTTATCAGCAATTCGAACAAGTTTTTTCGTGGCTTTATATCGATCAACTGAGTTGTACGCGGCCGGCCATCGAGCAAGGCAAGCCATTAGGCCATATCGGTTTATTGATGTTTACGACGCAAGACGGTTCGCCATGGCCGAAAGGCGGAGCTATAGAATTTGAAATTCAATCCGGAAAAATTTCGCGGATTGCTTTTCAGCATCCGACTTTTCGGGATTTCGAGCAAAGCCTGAACGATTACCCTGAGATAGGCGGCTGCCGAATCGACAAAAGCTTCGTCGACAGATTACGGTGACAGTTGATGGCAAGCAATAAGTGTACATTAATCTAAAAACGTTTCGAAAATATTAAATGCGGCAACAAAGAAAGCTGCGTCCAAACTATATCTTTCACAATTCAAATTTCGGCAGTGCCTAAGGAGGCGCCGGGGTGTTCGGTCGATTTTTGCTCCTCGGCAATTGCTGAGTTACATGGATGTAATGAATGCAGAAAATGCAGGAGCATTTTTCTGCCCTGCATTGCCCTAATACACGCCATCCGTGGCGTAATGCAAAATCGACATTCACGCCATCCATGGCGCTCGCAAAGGCTTTGCCTGCTGGAGCTGGCATAGAGCCTACATGGACCGTATTCACGGCGTCCTTTGACGAGCACCCCGGTGCCGAATTTTGATCTACAATGGGTATAATAACCAATATTTCAGGTAATTACGCATGACCTTGATTCGCCAAGAAGACTTTATTCAAAGCATATTCGAATCGCTGCAATACATTTCTTATTATCATCCGCAAGATTTCATTGAGGCGATGTATCGAGCTTACCAAAATGAACAAAGTTCCGCCGCCAAGGATGCAATCGCGCAAATCTTAATTAATTCGAGAATGTGTGCCGAAGGACACAGGCCGATTTGCCAGGATACCGGCATCGTAGTGGTATTTCTGAAAATCGGTATGAACGTACAGTGGGATGCTCAAATAAGTATCACGGATATGGTCAACGAAGGCGTTCGACGTGCGTTTATGCACCCCGACAACATACTGCGTGCATCGATTCTGTCCGATCCGGCCGGCAAACGCATCAATACGCGCGATAATACGCCGGCTGTCATACATATGGAGGTCGTTCCCGGGGATAGGGTCGAAGTCGAAATTGCCGCCAAGGGTGGCGGTTCCGAAGCCAAATCCAAGTTTGCGATGTTGAACCCGTCCGACAGCATCGTCGATTGGGTCATGCAAACCGTACCTTCGATGGGCGCGGGATGGTGTCCTCCTGGGATATTAGGCATCGGTATCGGCGGTACCGCCGAAAAAGCGATGCTGCTCGCGAAGCAGGCTTGCATGGAGTCGGTCGATATTCACGAGTTGATTGCGCGCGGACCGGTCAATGCGCTCGAGGAATTACGTTTGGAGTTGTACGAAAAGGTCAATGCACTCGGTATCGGTGCACAAGGCATGGGCGGGTTGACCACTGTCTTGGATATTAAGATCAAGGATTATCCGGCGCATGCGGCCAATAAACCGGTCGCGATGATTCCGAACTGCGCCGCAACGCGCCATATTCATTTCGAACTCGACGGTTCCGGGCCGGCCGAACTGCCAGTGCCGTGTTTGGAGGATTGGCCGAAAATTGCTTGGGAAGGCGGGAATAGCGCCAAACGCGTCAATCTCGACACCGTTACCAAAGGCGAAATAGCAACATGGAGGCCCGGCGAAACTTTATTGCTGAGCGGCACGCTACTCACTGGCCGAGACGCCGCCCATAAACGGATCGTCGAGATGCTGGAGCGTGGCGAGGCTTTGCCTGAGGGCGTCGATTTTACAAACAAATTCATTTATTACGTAGGTCCGGTCGACCCGGTCCGCGATGAGGTGGTCGGACCTGCAGGTCCGACGACTGCGACGCGCATGGATAAATTTACCGAGGCGATGCTCGCGCAAACCGGTTTGATCGGCATGATCGGCAAGGCGGAACGCGGTCCGATTGCCATTGAAGCGATCAAAAAACATCGTGCGGTTTACTTGATGGCGGTCGGTGGTGCGGCATACCTTGTTTCGAAAGCGATACGGAAAGCGCGAGTCGTCGCATTCGAAGATTTGGGCATGGAAGCCGTGCATGAATTCGTGATCGAGGATATGCCGGTCACGGTCGCGGTCGATGTCGACGGCGAGTCTATTCATAAGAGCGGTCCAAAACAATGGCAAGCCAAGATAGGCAAAATTCCGGTGGTTTCGAAATGATTATTATTCAAACATCTTGTCCACCAAATACACAAAAATCGCGAAAATATTCAACATGTTAATTGAAAATAGCCAACCCTTCGATATTTTGCTGGTCGAAGATGAGCCGGCCGATGCTCATTTAGTGAAGTCAGCTCTCAAAGAAAATAAAGTGTATTGTCACTTGCATCATGTATTGGACGGTCGCGATGCTTTGGGTTTTTTGAGGCGCGAAGGCGATGTTTATAAAAATGCTCCCCAACCGGATCTGATTTTATTGGATTTAAACATGCCGCGCATGAACGGTCGGGAGTTTTTAAGCGTAATCAAGACAGACGAGCACTTTTCGGCTATTCCCGTCGTGGTGTTGACGACTTCCGATGTCGAGCGCGACGTCGTGGCCTCGTATAAACTCGGTGCGGCTAGTTACATCACCAAGCCGGTCGATATGGCGCAATTTATCGATGCGATTCGGCAACTTGATAATTATTGGTTTACGTTGACTCGATTGCCCAAAAAGAGTTGATCATGTATGCCAAGTTGTCTTATCGAGTGTTATTAATTGAAGACGATCCTAGTGATGCGCACCTGGTAAGTCGTTATTTGAAGTTGTCTACGGATGTCGGTTTCGAATTGACATGGGTCGTTTCTTTATCCGAAGGCTTAGCGCAGTTACAGAAAAATGAACACGATATATTGTTGTTGGATTTATCGTTACCGGATTCTAAAGGACTTGAAACAGTAAAAGCGATACGTTCGTCCACTCATTTCTCTTTGCCGTTGATTGTTTTAACCGGGCATGACGATACAGGTTTTGCGCTCGATATATTAGAGTCCGGCGTTCAGGATTATTTAATCAAAGGTCGTTTCGATGGGGATGCCTTGATTCGAGCCATCCGGTATGCATTACATCGTTCGAAGCTCGAACAAAGTTTACATGAAGCGGAAGAGCGTTGGCGATTTGCTTTGGAGGGCGCCGGCGATGGTGTTTGGGATTGGAATTTATTGACCAATGAGGTTTTCTATTCTCCGCGATGGAAAGCGCTTCTCGGCTTTTCCGAAGATGAGATTGGCAATAATCTCAACGAATGGGAGAAGCGCGTTTATCCATTGGACTTGCCGATTGCGATAGCCAATATTCAAGCTCATCTCGACGGCAGAGTCGACAGTTATGATTGCGAGCATCGTTTGATGTGTAAGAACGGGCAGTGGCGATGGTTTATGGATCGCGGCGTTGTCGTCAGTTGGACCGATATGGGGCTTCCTCAACGAATGATCGGTACATTGTCCGATATCACCAATCGGAAAAATATGGAGCAGGAGCTGCAACAATCCAAACAGTTTGCGGTTTCTACCATCGACGCGTTATCGGCCCACATTTGCGTATTGGATAAATCCGGTGCAATTGTGGCGGTCAATCGAGCATGGCGAGAGTTTTACCAAAATAATGCGGGTGCGTCGAGTAATTGTATATCGGTTATCGACAGTAACTATCTAGCTGTTTGTGATTGCACAACGGATGAAAGTTCGGATCAAGCAGCGCAAATGGCTGCAGGCATTCGTTCGGTCATGAAGGGTGATAAAGCTATTTTTGAGATGGAATATCCATGTCATTCAGAACACGAAGTGCGTTGGTTCAATGCCCGGGTCACGCCTTTCAAAGACAGTAACGAATACATCGTCGTGGCGCATGAGGATATTTCCGAACGTAAGCAAGCCGAGGCCCGCGACCGATTGTTGATTGCGGCGCTCGAGGCGGTCGGTCATGGTATTGTGATTACCGACACCAATGCTCGCATCGAATGGGCTAACCCGGCCTTCGGGAAACTGACCGGCTATACGCTCGAGGAAGCGCTCGGCAAGGCTCCGAAAGATCTTGTTAAATCCGGAAAGCAGGATTCTTTGTTTTACGATGACATGTGGCAAACCATTCGTTCCGGTAAAACCTGGTGCGGAGAATTGATCAACAAACGTAAAAACGGCGATTTGTATGATGAAGAACTCACAATTGCTCCGGTCACGGATGATAAGGGTAAGATTACGCACTTCGTCGGAATTAAGCAGGACATCAGTGAGCGTAAAAGGTTGGAGGCCGAACTAATACAATTGGCGACTACCGATCCGCTGACAGGATTGCCTAATAGAAGGCATTTCATGGAACGATTAGGCGAGGAGATCAACCGCTCGGAGCGTAATAATTCTCATCAAGTCGCGGTTTTGATGCTTGATTTGGATAATTTCAAAAAAATCAACGACCGATATGGTCATGCCGTTGGTGACCGGGTACTGAAGCATTTTTCCGCAATTTTGCGTAAAGAGCTGCGCAAAATCGATACTGTCGGCCGGCTCGGCGGGGAGGAGTTTGGGATATTTCTTCCTGAAACAAGCCTTTCCGATGCCGGAGTATTTGCGGAGCGTTTACGACAAGAACTCGCTCAAACGCCTTTATTAGCCGATGGGCAAGCGATCGCCACTACTGTCAGTATCGGCATTTCCGAATTGATTTCAAAAGATATTCAAGCCGACTCTGTCTTGATTCGCGCCGATCAAGCTTTGTATCGAGCAAAGAAAAATGGACGAAATCGTGTGGAATTTTATAATGGTTCTTGAACCGCTGCATTCATGCCGATTGGCTGCTTTGATAAAAATTAGGGAAAAAGGTCGGTTCTTGTTAAAATTAAGTTTCGATACGAAACTATATGTCTGTATCGGCTGTGTAAAATTATTATCGGGCTATCCAATTCGGTGGAAAAATCGGGCAAGAGAGAGTGCTCCGAAGCTATGACTAAGTTTATTATACCCATCATAGATCAAAATTCGGCGCCGGGGCGGGGTGTCCGTCAAAGGACGCCGTGAATACGTCCCTGTAGGCTCTATGCCAGCATCCATGCTGGCAAAGCCTTTGCGAGCGCCATGGATGGCGTGAATGTCGATTTTGCATTACGCCACGGATGGCGTGTATTAGGGCAATGCAGGACAGAAAAATGCTCCTGCATTTTCTGCATTCATTACATCCATGTAACTCAGCAATTGCCGAGGAGCAAAAATCGACCGAACACCACGGTGCCTACTTAGGCACTGCCGAAATTTGAAGTGCGAAAGGTATAACGCAGTCAAACTACAAAAAAATCAAACCAACCTCTGGGAGGGGAACGTCATGAAAAACAAATCGCTCAGTTTACTGATCGCGTTGTTGTTCAGTCTAATCGGGTTTGGAGTGGGTAATTTTGCCTTCGCCGCACAACCCGATTTCGAACAACTTAAAAAAGATTATTACGAATCGCATCCGGGGAAAGGATCTCACGGTAAATATTGGGAGCCGATTCCTATTCAAAAATATTGGAATCCCAAAGATTTCTATACACCACCTAAAACCGTTCAGGGCGAAGTTGGTCGCGATACCTGTATCGGTTGTCACCAAAGCACCTCACCCGGCGCATTCCATGCTTGGAAAAACAGTGTTCATGGCGATTTGAAAAAGATCCGCAACTTGCCGGATAGCGACGTGCGCGCCTATAAAAAGAAAAAATTAGCGGAAGTCGAAGCCAATTTGACAAAGCTAGGCTTGCTCGACAAAGGCCAACAACTCGACCAAGTCGGTTGTATCGACTGTCATGGCGGAGTCGGTAAAGATACCATCAATCACGCCGAAAATTTGGTCATGCCGGACCGGGTCGCTTGCGGTACTTGCCATTTGAGCGAGTTTGCCGAAGCCGAATCGGAAAAAGATCAAGAATGGCCGCAAAAGCAATGGAGCAAAGGCCATCCTTCGCATGCGGTCGATTGGGAAGCTAACGTCGAAAATACGATTTGGGCGGCGATGCCTGAGCGTGAAGTCGCTCAAGGCTGCGACATGTGCCATTATCAGCAAAACAAATGCGACGGCTGTCATACCCGACACACCTTTTCGGTCGCCGAAGCTAGACAACCCGAAGCTTGTGCGACTTGTCACAACGGCGTCGATCATAATGAGTTCGAAAACTTCATGACCTCGAAGCACGGTACGCAGTATCAAACTTTGGGTAAAGCCAACTGGAATTTCGAAGTGCCGTTGAAAGACGCGATCGCTAAAGGCGGCTATACCGCGCCGACCTGTCAGCTGTGTCATTTCGAATACAAGGGCGAATACTCGCACAATCTGGTGCGCAAGGTACGTTGGGCGTTCAACCCGACTCCGGCGATTGCCGACAACTTAGGTCATCCTTGGTTCGAAGAGCGTAAAGAGTCATGGGTAGAGACTTGTAGTCTGTGTCACTCGGCCAGTTTTGCCAAAGCTTACCTCGATGCGGCCGATAAAGGCACGATTCAAGGACTAGCGGTTGAACAGGAAGCCAAAAAAGTCATTAACAAACTCTATGACGATGGTTTATTGGTCGGCCAAAACAGCAATCGTCCGGCGCCTCCCGCACCTGAAAAGGATGCGGCCGGCGGATTCTTCCAATTGTTCTGGGCTAAAGGCAATAATCCGAGCCACGTTGAAAGGGTCTATGCCGACATGTGGGAACATGATGTCATCAAGCACTATAAAGGCATCTTCCATGCTAATCCCGGCGGTTTTACTTACACTGAGGGTTGGTCGAACCTGATGCGCGGTTACACCGAGATTATGGACGAAGATACGCGTTTGCGCGAAATGGCCGCGATGAAATCGGGCGGTAAATTCCAAACGGTTTCCGCTTCGGCCCAACAACCGTCCTCGGACAAAGATAACAGCCTGCTCCTTAGTGCGTTGTTGTTAATTGCATTCGGTTTAGGTATTGCTTATGTGTTGCTAAAGCCGGCAAAACCTGAATCGGACCAAGGACCACAGTGATAAAAGGACGCTACGGAAAAGCGCTTCTATTGTTGGTCGGTATCGCATCGCTGCTGGGAGGCGGTGCGATACTCTTTCATGAATTGAGCGGCCCGGCTTCGCCCGGCGCCGTTCAAGCCGACGAACGATTGAATGTTAATTCTTCATCCTTACAACCGACCGATTTACCGGGGTTTTTTCCGGCCGATTCCGCGCAGCTTTATTCCTTTCGTTATGACGATAAAGATGCTTTCAGCTTAGCAGTCGTCCAGTATCGAAATGCTTCGGGAGCAAGGTCGAGCGCGGTACTTTTTCCGAAGGAATCGCAAGACGGGGTGATTTCATCCAGTCAAACGGGATTACGAAACGAAATTTGGCAGTCAGCCAGTGAAGCCATTTTGAAACATGCGCCTGAAGAGGCGCTGTTTTTGAGTTGGTGGGACGACGGTCAACGAATTCAATATTTAAGCGGACGAGAAGCTTGGCTACAAAAGCCAGGGGAAGAAACTTTTTCTAGCTCGGTTTGGGGGGCTTTTCGTTCAGACTTGATTGAAGCGTCTAACAAGGACAGAGATCGATTGGAGCATATGGCGCGTTGGCTGACGATGGATGCAGACAAGGCATTAAGCGAAATTGTCGCGTATTTCGGCAAATCGCGTCCTATCTACTTATTGGTCAATAATGATGTGCTATTGCGGCTGTCTGAAATCAAGGCTTACGGCGGTTCGGATTTAGGTTTAAAAAACAAAAACATTCCGGCCGGAACCAACCTGCATGGCGATATCGCACAGGTTAAACGTTGGGCCCATGAAACCGGGGAAGGCAACTATCTGGCTCATAAAGAAGGGCGTTATTACCGGACATGGGTGACGGAAACGGAAGGCGATAGCAAGAATACGCTCTTGGTTCGTCTGCTGCCGTTTATCGATTCGCTGAAAAAGTTGCCTGAAGGGGTTGATTTGGTTTACCAAAGCGGGTGGGGCGGTTATTTATCCGTTTATAAAGTCGAACGCTGATTTAAACCCTTTGCGAGTTAAATTTCGCGGCACCGGAATGCCTGTCGAAAAACGTTGTACCCCCGGTGCTTCTATTTTTGGCAGAACGGGGTTTACAACCCGTGCGTCGGAAACGTTTCAGCGGTGGGCGAAGCAAACCGAAACATTGGGGACGGGTTAAATAACCCGTCCCGCAATCCGGGAAGTTCGGAGCCATGCCATTCCCGTATTCCGCTACGCTGCATACGGGCTACGTGCTTTAATAGCTACTGGGGAAAGAGCGAAAAGAAGAAAAGCCGCAAAGAAAATGAAAAACAAAGGAGGGTTTCAGTTTCTTGAATCACTTGATGATCTTCGCGGGCTTCATGGTAAAGCTTGAAACATCAAAAATCATATTCCAAGACATTTTTTGCGCGCCGGCAAATTTCCCGTCCGTAGTCGGTCCATTGGCCTTGTCCCCAGTAACGATAACAACTGGTTTGCGATGACAATAAGTGGAACAGAGCGTTACGATAACGTGCATCGGAACTCGGTATTTTCGTTTTAATGACTTTTTCATTGAACAGCGAGCTGATCTCTTCCATCGGTCCCAGCACGTTTTCATAACCGTGGACCCAGGACAAATCGTTGGTCCAACTGCCGCCATCCATATGAAATCGATGGTCTTCGCCTTTAATCTCTTCGATGACTTTAGCTAGGCTATCCGAGCCCTCGCCCGGCTTCATCCGCTGCCAAATAGCCCGTTGATAAACCGGTTGAATCGCCGGCAAATCATCTTCTTTTATGCCGATCGACCAAAGATGCTCCAGATATTCGCTGGCATTTATCATAGGTACATCGCCCCAAGAAGATTCCCTAGCGACTTCCATGAATTTGGCGGGAAACTCGTTCATCATGACGCCGCCGTTTTCGCCGTCGGCGATTTGCGTTACTAATGGCGGTACCTTGTGTCCGGCTAGCGTTAGCGTCGATAGGCTTTGTGCTTCGTACCAAGGCTGCATTTGCGCTACCAGTTTGGTATCGGAACCTTGAGTTTTGATAATAGCGATAATGCTCGCGGTTTCGCCGGCTGAGTTGGTGCAAACCAGACGATGCGGTAAATGCGGCTGACGTGGGTTGTTGCCGTCTTCGGGATGTTCGACGCTATGTTCTTGCACGAGCACCCATTGATAACCGCAATCGACAAGTGTTTTAACGAATTCATAAGCGACATCCGGGTGATTGGGCAATGCCATTTCCGATGGCGAAAAGCCTCTGACTCGCTCTAAGGCTTGCCAACCGAAAATAGCCGCGAAATGCTGTTGCCACGCCAATACGTGTAAACGAAAATCCTGAACCGGTGTCGACGGGGCGACGGCATGTCCCCATGGCGCGCCTAACCATTCGACCGCGTGATTGAATTCGGGATTGCAAGTGACGGTTTTGAGCGTATCGAAAACATCGTGAAGACCCATCTTGCGCAGACCATGGAATAGCGTGCCGGAATACTCCAACATCGCGCGAGGGTTCTTGCCTTCACTGATTAATTGCGGGATAAATTCGCCTATTCGTTTATAGCAATAATGGAACGCGCCGGCATTGTGATTGTCGCCGATATCGGGGTGTTCCATCATATATTGCAGATTGCTGATAATGGCCGCGGTCGACAAGTCGCCTCCGCCGGCAGGAATCAACGGTTGATGCATGTGTAGTGCAATCGCGCAGGCGGCGCGAGTATTGCTGAAGTCTATTTTGCCGGCTTCTCGATAGAATTCTTGGCGACGTCCTTGTCGGACGGTTTTCAAGACTTGTTCTTCTGCACCGCAAAAATTGGGAAATTCATCGACATATTCCGGAAGTTGATCCATTTGAGATTCCTCATTGGTTAAGTTTACGTTAGGTTATATACCCGTCGTAGATCAAAATTCGGCGCCTGGGTGTCCGCCAAAGGACGCCCAGGCGCCTCCTCTGGCATTGCCGAAATTTGAAGTGCGAAAGGTATAGCAATGGCTTTGCCTTCCTTGAAAGCTTGACGATAGGGATGATGAGGGGGTGAAGTATCAACGATAAACGTTGGTTTAAGCGATTTCCGGCGACAAACAAACCCAACTGAAGATATTTCGGCCCATCTACTGCAGGGCGGGAAAGGTAACAGAGCGCAATTATATCCATCGTAGATCAAAATTAGGCCCCGGGATGCCCGTCAAAGGACGCCGTTAATACGTTCATGTAAGCTCTATGCCAGCTCCACGCTGGCAAAGCCTTTGCCGAGCACCCGGGACCTCCTCAGGCACTCCCGAAGTTTAAAGCGCGAAAGGTATATGCGCTCATTTCCGGATTTTGTAGTCGAACAAATTTCCTGAGTCATTTGGGTATGTTTATTTTTGGCAATCGGTTTAATGCTCTCGCTTATCGCGACTAATTTTTAATGCGCGATCTGATCTTGATCGTTCATTTTATATTGGTAAGAAGTTCGTGAATGGCTTCCAAGGTCGATACACAGTCGTTAAGGTCTTCATGACAACGATGAACCCAAGCTTCTCCCCAATAAAAGTTGCAACTCGTTTCCGAACGAAGCAAATGCCACATCGTGGATTCCAGTAATTTCTCCAGAGCATGATTGGTATCTTGTTGTTCTAGATTCTGCCAGTGGACTTCGTGAACGATTTTGCTGATCGCATGGACACGAGCCAAGGCGTCTTTTTGAGCTTGCGAACCGGTCCATTGTTGAAAGTCGCGGCCATGATGCCAACCGGTATTCCAAGCGCCCGGGCGGATGTAGACTTCGCCATAGGTACCGTGCTCGTCCAAATAATCTTCCACAAATGCAGGTCGGATATCATCGGTGCCGCTTTGGGCTTGAGCCATGAACTCTTGATAGAACACGCCCCAGAAGTTGTTATGGGGCGAGGTGTCGCGGAACCAGCCGCCATTGTCGCCATCGGAACAGGTTGTGACTAACGGTTCGAAATTACACCAACGGGTTCTATCGTGAACCTCGCGGCTGAACCACCCGTAGTCCATCCCGGACTCTTGAGCGTTCGATAGATCTCTGTCTCTGACGATCACTACGATGCTATCGGTGCCGTTACGGGCTATGTGAGGCCGATAATGCAATTCTTCCCAGCTCATCGGTGTTAATGCTTCCACATGTTCGCTATCGACAAACACATATCGGTAGCCGAATCGTTTGAGTAGTGGAATCATCTCCATCGTGAAACCCATTTCCGGCGGCCAAAAACCTGTAAATTTCTCGCGGTTGAAGAGGTGTTTTCCTATACCCAGCCAGCGCTCCACCTGAGGCTCGCGATCGGCTATGGGTATCAGGGGCAGAACGGGGTGGTAATAAGCGGAGCCGAGTACTCTGATGATCTCTTCATTTTGGAGATACCATAGCAACGTACCGCAGTCGACTTTTCCGTATACGAGCTGCTGGAAAGAGGGGTTCGACAGAGTTTCGAGTAAAGTTCCCGATAACGAGATATGGACTTTACCCAAGCCTTGATATGGCCAAAGCGTTCTCGGAATCCGGTCAAGCGCAAAGAGAATTCTTTCCGCTTCCCAAGGTTCATGTTCCCAAAGAAACTCAAGGTTACCGGCTGGTTGGTGGAAATGTAAGGCTAGGGCATGATGGATCATAAGCGTAACCGTTAAAAAGTGGTGTGACAGTTAATTGATTTGACTAAGGAATATGCACAAAATAACTGCTACAAGTAGTAGGCTTTGCGGCGATTCGGTGACTCGCTTGACAGGACGCTGTGAATACTTCCATGTAGGCTTGACGGCGGCTTTCCCTGCCGCCGACAGCTGTCAATCGAGCCACCGATCCCCCTCCCAGAAGTTGTCGAAGTTATTTCATGCTCGTTCCTTACCTTTATTAAGACGCCATGCGACTTTATTCAATCAATCTTATCTGTACTTTAACACCGGCATTTCGTAATAAGCAACAAGCTTGACGGCCTTATGTTTAGAATAAGGCTTGGGCTCCTCATTGCGCCCTTCATTCTGAAAAATTGTTCGATGATTTTGAAAGTAGGGATGCAACTGACAGCCCTGTAAAATAAGCCCATCGTAGATGAAAATTCGGCCTCGGGGTGCCCGTCAAAGGACGCCGTAAATACGTCAATGTAAGCTCTATGCCAGCTACATTCCGGCAAAGCCTTTGCCGAGACGACCCGATGCCTCCCCTCCGGCGCTACCGAAATTTCAAGTGCGAAAGGTATAAATCAAGTCGTACGGTTTTTCAGTATGAAAGGAGTGTGATCCAATCCTAACTCTCTTTCATATTTTGTTGGACTGTTGTTAATAGCTGCAATAGACGGTCAAATTCGAAGTGATTAATTATTGCTAATAATTGCTCCGAAAGTTCGGTGTCGTCCGTGTCGACGCTCTTGACAAGTTCGAGGCATTGCTCGACATCCAGTTCGATTGCGGAAAGTTCCAACGACTTAAGCCAGTTTAAGGGTTGCTGTTTGAGCTTTTCAAGTAGATTTTCCTGAATCATTTCATCGTTTGAAGCGCTTTTAATTTCGGTTTGATCATATAAATAGCGCACATCTAAATGCTTGGCCATGCAATCGAAAATCTCCTCGTTACGATAGGGTTTGTTAACGATGTCGCAGGCTCCGGCCTTCAAAAAAGCTTGCCGATCTTCCAAATAAACCGATGCCGTGACCGCGGCGATTTTGACCTTGTCGGCTTCCGGCAAGGCTAGAATGGTTTTAGTCGCTTCGATTCCATCCATGACCGGCATGCGTCGGTCCATCCAGATAAAATCTGGATGCCACTGTTTGAATGCCTCGACGCCTTCTTGTCCGTTTGTTGCCTCCATAACGTTAAAGCCGACCGATTTCAATATTTTTTTCAACAACAAGCGATTTTCCGCTTTGTCTTCGACGATCAGTATTTTGTAGTCGGGTTGGCCGGGTTCCAGACCGATAACGCGGCTATTGATGGAGTCATGAAAGTCTTCGATCGTAGATTCGGCGACATCGCCGACCGGAATCTCGACGCGAAATAGCGAACCTTTTCCCGGCTGACTATGAACGCTAATCACGCCTTCCATGAGTTCGACATATTGCTTGGTAATGACAAGGCCTAAGCCCGTACCTTGTTGATCCGATAAAGAACCTAGCTGTACGAATGGGGCAAAAATATAGGGTATGTCTTCGGTGGCTATGCCAATCCCGGTATCTTCAACCTCGCAAACCAACATCAAACCGTCTCGGTCGGTTTGGCGGTGCGCATTGAGCCTTAAGGTGATTTCGCCCTGTTTCGTGTATTTGATTGCATTGCTCAAAAGATTGACCAGGATATGCCGAAATTTTGCGGTGTCGGCATCGATAAATCGGGGAAAGGTCGAGCATTGGTCGATACGTAGTTGCAAGCCTTTCGACTTGGCGCGCTCTTGCATCATGTCGATGATGTTGCGGATTACGGAGCCTAAATCGAAAGGTGCGTTTTCGACGATCATGCGCCCCGATTCGATTTTAGCCATGTCCAGCACCTGATTGATTAATTCCAACAGGTAAGTTCCGCTTCGGTTGATGATGTCGAGGTTTTCGCGTTGCGTGGCGGTTAGGTCGCTATCGCTTTGCATCAACCTGGAAAATCCCAATACGGCATTCATTGGCGTACGCAGTTCATGGGTCATGTTGGCTAGGAAAATGCTTTTCGCTTTATTGGCCGATTCGGCGTCATTTTTGGCTTTTTCGAAGGCAAGACTGATTTCCCGTAAGGATTGATTGGTGCGATTTAAATCCTTGGTACGTTCATCGATGCGCTGCTCTAGGGTTTCGTTCAGTTCTTTCAGAGCGATTTGCGCCTTGGCATGCTCGTGTAATTCGTGAGCCAGTTTCTTGTTGGTTTGTTGTAATTCGGCGGTAACGATATCGCGTTCCGTTTCACGCTGATGCAGATTTTGCATCATTTGCAGAATGCCGCGCGCCAATAATCCTAACTCGCCATGTAGCCTCTGGTTAAAAGTGACGTTGTAATTGCCGGCGGCAATTCGTTTGACTACGTCAAGCAACTGTAACATCGGTTTTACGACGATCAGTTCCAAAGCGAGACGAAGACAAAACACAATTAGAAAAATGAGCGTTAGACCCCTGATCGTGGTGACCAATCGAGCCTCTTGCAATTGCTCATCTAAGCGCTTTTTACTGAGATAAAGCTTTATTCGACCGATTTCGATATCATCCTGTTTCACCGAGCCTTCGCGATAAACAAAGTTGCCGTCGATCGGTTGACGATTTCCCGGAATGGCTTGCCATTCGTCATTTCGGATTCGGGCGACCCATAATTTCTCATCGCCGGATACTTGTATCGCATAGGTATCCTCGTTGAGCATGTCGATGTTGATTAATTTGTCGATCCAATGGTCGTCCATTTCCCATAATGGAATGATGAGACTTTCTTTCAAGCGCCTTATTTGCCTATCGGCCGAAATTTCCAGTTCATCATGGAGACGCTGCTTTGTCTGGATATAGTTGTAAGTTTCGTAAGGGCCGAAACCCATTACGGCAATGGTCAGCAGTAAGAGGGTGAGCCTGGACTTGATGCTTTTTAAACGGAATTTCATGCAGAGCCTTAATAGGCATACATTTGTTGGAAACGGTACAAATTGTCAAACCAACCGTCCGGCAGTTTGCTGTCAGGATAATAACGTTCGACGATTCGTTGATACTCGCCATTAGCGATAATGCTTGCTAAGCCTTTTCGATAACGTTCGGCAATACTGTCGGCGTTCGGATAATTGGCATCGATCATGATCGCGATCGGCGAAACGGTATTGGATAGCGGCATGCGGACGAAATCATCGGCAAGTTCCGGATAAAGTTGATTAATCATTTGCCGGCCTACTAAATCGATTTCAATGACCAAGTCGATACGGCCTACTTTAAGTTTTTTGAATAAGGAGGCTTGAGTATAACTGCTTTCAAAAGTGAGCCCCATTTGTTCCAAGGCTTTTCGGTCGATCAAAATGCCTTTTAAAACGCCGATCTTATAAGATTTGAGATCGTCAAAGCCTTTGACTTTCAGCGGTTTAGAGTGATGAGGGCGATAATAAAATAGCGACATTTCCGAAATCGCGATCGGGATGATCGCGGCAAACTCTTGTTG
Source organism: Methylotuvimicrobium buryatense (assembly GCF_005931095.1). Taxonomy (GTDB): domain Bacteria; phylum Pseudomonadota; class Gammaproteobacteria; order Methylococcales; family Methylomonadaceae; genus Methylotuvimicrobium; species Methylotuvimicrobium buryatense. The sequence continues at coordinate 1,842,006 of NZ_CP035467.1, forward strand.
CCACATGAAAAACTCGGGGTTACCCGAGTCGTTATTGGACCGGTCTTCAATCATTCTCGACAGCGGTACGAAACGAATTTGCGTGGTTAAGCCCGCGGCGGACGACATGGCTTGCAGTAACTCGCTGCCCATGCCTCCTTCGGGGGTGAATCGACACCAATAGGGGACGCTTTCATTCGCATCGATGACGACGAAATCGGTATCGGCACGCGCGATCGGGATGCCTAGCCAAAGCGATAACAAAAACCAACGCATCGACAATCTACTTGAGAGGTAAGACGGACGTGCTTACGGCTTTATTTTCGCCGAATGCCTGTTCGAGTATTTTTTGGTAAGTTCCGTCGGCGATGATGGCATCGAGGCCTTGTCTGAATTGCTTTGCCAAGGATTCGCCTTCCGGGTGCTTTTTATTGAAAATAATGGATAAGTTGCGCTCTCCCGCAGCGGGTTCCAGCTTGATAAAACGCGGCTTTTCGGTCGATAAGTTTTTATCGAGAAACCAATCGACGGTCAATTCCGTATCGCCGATGAAATCGACCGAACCGGATTTCAACCTTTCCAATAGGTTGAGTGTGTTGCCTGTTATCGTTTTAATACCGGCTTGCCGGTAAGCGCTGACATCTTCCTCCGGGTTCGCGCCATAGACGCGTCCGGCCAGAGCTTTAAGGTCGCCCGACCACGGAAATCCTTCGGATTGATTGGGGCGGTAAATAAAATAATGATCCTGTAAGCGCAATAGCGGAATGAAAATCAGTGATTTTTGTTGGTCTTCAGTAAAGCTAAGCGGAGAGCCGACCAAGGCCAACGCGTTTTCTTGAAACATGTAATATTTCAGCATGCGCGATAAAGGGAGGGTATTGATCGGAGCTTGGATATTTTGTCTTTCCATGATCGTGTTGACGAGTTCGAGCGCTACTCCGCCCCCGCTAAGCTGGGTCGTGATCAAGGGCGGGCCGTCAAGCGCGTAAATGACATTGGCGCTGTCGGTGAACATGTCGAGTTTGATGCGAGGTCCCGTCGCTGAGGAGTTGGCGGAAAACAATAAGATTGCGATTAACGCAATGCTCAATCGAAACGGATTTTTAGTGAATTTCATGTCAGTCCTTCGTTTAATCGATAATGGCCGAGTTGGTCAACACCAGCAAGGTATCCCACAATCCGAAATGCAAGTTGAACGGCGAGGTTTGCGACAGGAATATTGTAATGGTTTCTTCTTTCGGGTTAATGCTAAAGCGGGTCGAGTAGATGCCCGCCCATTCGAATACGCCCGGATCGCCGGAATCGACATCATGTTCGCGGTCTTGCTGAATGGCGAAGCCTAAGCCGAATTTCCAGCCCGGCCCGTGTAAGAAGTCCGCATCGAAATGGCCGATATGGTTGGTAGCGGTCATCAACTCCACCGTTTTACGGCTCAACAGGCGCACGCCGTCCAGTTCGCCCTTGTTGAGCAGCATTTGCGCGAAACGGTAATAGTCATGTGCCGTGGACAATACATTGGCGCCGCCGGTAAGGTATTTTCCGGATAAGGCCAGTGCATCGGATGGACATAGGGCTAGATCGCCGTCAAGCATCTTGTCGGGGGCGGGAGCCAAGGAGCCTTGCCAATCGCTTTTCCAAACGGAAGCCAGGCGGTGCATTTTTTCCTTGGGCAAATAAAAATGACTGTCGTGCATTTTTAGCGGATCGAAAATGCGTTGTTGCATGAATCGGTCGAACGGCATGCCGGATACGACTTCCACCAGATAACCCAACACGTCGCTGGCGAGACTGTATTCCCAAAGTTCGCCCGGATGCTGATAAAGCGGCAAGCGCGCAAGCCGTTTGACCATGTCGCCAATCGTTTCGTTCGGCCGGCAAAAACCGTCGGTAATCCCCGCTTCTTTGTAGAAATCGACCACTAACTGCCGGTTTCGTTCATGATAATAGTTATTAGGAAACAGATATAGCAAGCCGGAAGTATGGCTGAGGAGATCGCGAATGGTTATTTCCCGTTTTGCAGGCACCAGTTTGTATTCGGATGCCGAGCCGGGCGGTTGCATTTCCAATACCTTGGGATCTTTGAACTCGGGGATGTATTTAGAAACGGGATCGGACAGCAATAGCTTGCCTTCTTCGTACAACAACATCGTCGCCACGCTAGTCAACGGTTTGGTCATCGACACCACTCTAAAAATAGTGTCTTTTTGCATGGCCTGGTCGGTGCCGGCTTGTCCCGCTTCGCGAAAATAGGCGATCTCGCCTTTACGCGCGACGAGTACGACGGCGCCGGCGATCTTTTTCTCGTCGATATGCCGGTCGATTAAACGGCTGATATGCTGTAATCGCGGCGAAGATAGACCGACAGATTCGGGAGGAACGGGGAGTGCGATTTCTTTAGCGAAAGCCGGAGTTTGCGTTAGGAGTAGGGCAATCAATAGTCTTAATGCTGAAAGCATGAGGTTTCTCTTGTGTTTTTGTGCGTTCAGAGTATGGAGTGTCGGTGCCGAAGTGTGAAGTGCGAAAGGCATGCTTCGGCCTCAAACGATGGTCGCGTCGAATCGATCTAATTGTTTAAAAAATTCTATCTTGGCCAAGAACTGATCGAGATTTTCCATAAACAAATCGATTAGTACCGGGTCGAAGTGTTTGCCTCTTTGTTCATTAAAAAAATCCAGTATGTCGTCTATTGCCCAAGCCGGTTTATAGCAGCGCTCGTGGCCAAGGGCATCCAAGACATCGGCGATCGCGGTGATGCGGCCTGCGATATGAATATTTTCGCCTTGTAAGCCCAGGGGGTAGCCGCTGCCATCCCATTTCTCATGATGTTGCTGCGCGATGATTGCCGCCATGCGCAATAGCGGTCGATTAGAAACCGATAACATTTGAAAGCCCAATTCGCTATGGGTTTTCATGATCTTCCATTCTTCGGCAGTCAGTTTGCCGGGTTTGTTTAGAATATGATCCGGAATCGCCACCTTGCCGATGTCGTGCATCGGCGAGGCGTGTTTGATCAATTCCGCTTCTTCGTAGCCGCGCAGTTGCGCGAGCAAATAGCTGAACTCGGCCACGCGCCTGACATGCAGGCCCGTTTCGTGAGAGCGCGTTTCGCAAATTTCGCCCAGCGTTAAAATGACTTCGCGCTGCGTGTCGATAATTTCCCGGTTGAGTTGTTGAATCCTTCGCACGCCATTCTCGATCTTTCGTTCCATCTGATTTTGCAGTTCTTTCAACTGCAAATGCGTGGAAACGCGCGCTTTGACCTCTTCGAACTGGAAGGGCTTACTAATATAGTCCAGTCCACCGACACTGAAGGCTTTGAGTTTATCGGTGACGTCGGTTAGGGCGCTGATGAATAGTACCGGAATATTGCGTGTGGACGGGTCGGACTTCAAGCGTGCGCAAACTTCAAAGCCGTTCATGCCGGGCATTTTAATGTCCAAAAGGATCAAGTCGGGGGCCCTGCTAGCAATGGCCGCCAAAGCCATTTCACCATTTGCGGCAGGTCTGACTTTATAGCCTTCTTCCTTAAGAATACTGGCCAATAAGTGGAGGTTGGCGGGGGTATCGTCAACAATTAATATATCTACGTTCTTCACGTCCATGATAAATCACCTTGAACCTTAATTTGTTAAGGGAGCGTCGAGCCATGCAAATAATCCTAATGCAAGCAGGGGAGGCCGTTTGTCTATTTTGCAAGAAGTTTTAATTTATAGTAATTATTCAGCATAAGTCATGTATGAGAAGGTGTCAGGCATTGATTTATAAGGCTGTCTGCAACAGGACGTTGCAGTCAGAGCTTACAGGGATGTATTCACGCGTCCTTAGAAATCAATGCCTGACACCAACCTACCGCATGCGCTGAATAGTTACAATTTATATTGCATTATTCTAACAAACAAGCAGCAGTCTAGTGGTTTAAAATAAATGCGATCGAGTGCTCACCACTTCGTAAATCATCGCGATTGAAACGAAGAGGAAGATGAACCGGAGTGACAAAATAATTCTATTGGACATCATGTGTTGCCTCGACAGTAGGCGCGGAAAATCATGCCGTCTTCGGTTGAAGCGGACGGAGCAAAGACTCCGTCCGGCTAGGGAGCTAGGCCATAAGCGCCAACTTAAGGAAGGAACGCGTCATTCCGCCAGGGATTGGCGGAATCCAGGGCCAAGGATGGCAATGCGTAGCACCGCATCCATGCAACATGGATATCGACAACCCATACCAATATGACGAATAAAGCCATAAACGCACCATAGAATAGGCACTAAGTTGGCGCTTATGGGGAGTTAGGCCCCCGCTTTTTTTAAGCGCTCAACGCTTTCAAAACCGCCTGCAGCGTGTCGTTCGCATCGCCGAACAGCATGCGGGTGTTTTCCATCACGAACAAGGGATTGCCGACGCCGGCGTAGCCCGAGGCCATGCTGCGCTTCATCGCGATCGTCGTTTGACCCTTCCAGACTTCAAGAACCGGCATGCCGGCGATCGGACTGTTCGGATCGTCGAGCGCCGACGGATTGACGATATCGTTTGCGCCGATCACCAGCGTGACATCGATATGGGGAAAGTCTTCGTTGATTTCCTCCATTTCAAAAACGATGTCGTAAGGGACCTTGGCTTCGGCCAGCAGTACATTCATGTGGCCGGGCATGCGTCCCGCGACAGGGTGAATACCGAAGCGCACATTCTTACCCTTGTGGCGGAGCAGTTTTGTGATTTCAAACACGGTATGCTGCGCCTGTGCGACTGCCATGCCGTAGCCTGGAACGATCACGATGTGTCCTGCCGACATCAGCAATTGCGCGGTTTCTTCCGGCGTGATCGGATTGACGTCGCCGACGATTTCAGCCGCCGCGCCGCTGCTACCGGTACCGAAACCGCCGGCAATCACGCTGAGAAAATGCCGGTTCATCGCACGGCACATGATGTAGCTCAAGATCGCGCCGCTGCTACCGACCAACGCGCCGGTAACGATCAATAAATCGTTACTAAGCATGAAACCGGTCGCGGCTGCGGCCCATCCGGAATAACTGTTCAGCATCGAAACAACGACCGGCATATCCGCGCCGCCGATCGCCATGACCATGTGTACACCGAAGGCCAGCGCGATAACCGTCATCAACAGTAACGGAAGCATGCCGCCGCCGGTTTCGGCTTGCGCGAGAAACCATTTGCCGAACAAAATAGCCAAGATCAGCAGACTAAGATTAAGCCAGTGCCGGGCGGGCAATATTAGCGGTTTACCGTCGATACGGCCGCTAAGCTTTCCGAATGCGATCACCGAACCGGAAAACGTAATCGCGCCGATCAGCACGCCGACATAAATTTCGATTTCATGTATCGTTTTTTCGACTCCGAAAAGGGAAGTGCCTTCCTCGATAAAATTCGCGTAGCCGACCAGAACCGCCGCTAGCCCGACCAGGCTATGCATGATCGCAACCAATTCCGGCATTTGCGTCATTTCGACTTTCAGAGCGGCTTTGACGCCGATAGTACCGCCGATTAGCAAGGCAATGATCAGCGTGACATAGGCCGTGACCGAATCGCTCAGCACCGTGGCCAAGATCGCGATGGTCATGCCGGCCATGCCGTAATAATTGCCGCGACGGGCGGTTTCTTGATTGCTGAGTCCGCTCAGGCTCAAGATAAACAGAACGGCCGCCGCGATGTAAGACATTGAAACTAGACTTTGAGACATGGGACCTTCCTATTTCCTGAACATTTCTAACATACGGCGCGTTACGACAAAGCCGCCGACGATATTGATCGACGCGACCAACACGGCGAGACCCGCCAATAACGTCATCAAAAAGCCCGGCGCCGAGACTTGGATCAACGCGCCTATCACGATGATGCCGCTAATCGCATTGGTAACGCTCATCAACGGCGTATGCAGCGACGGCGAGACATTCCAGATCACTTGATAACCGATGAAGCAGGCCAGCACGAACACGGTGAAATGCGACATGAACGATTCCGGTGCGACCGATCCGACACTGAACAGCGCCAGGCCTCCGAGAATCAGCGGTAGCAGTTGTTTAACCGGTTGCGGTATCGGCAATCCTGAAGGCTTCTCGATGACGGCCGGGACTTTGGTATCGTCCGTTGTTTTCGGCACGACAGACAATGTCGGCGGAGGCGGCGGCCAGGTAATCTTGCCTTCCTTGATGACCGTGGCGCCGCGTATCGCTTCATCTTCCATGTCGATATTGAGTTGTCCGTTTTTTTCCGGGCAAAGGTCGGTCAACAAATGTCTTAAATTGGTAGAATAGAGTTGGCTGGATTGATTGGCCAAGCGACTGGGCAGATTGCTGTAGCCGATGATCGTGACGTTGTGTTCGACAACGACCTTGTCTTTTTGCGTGAGTTCGCAGTTGCCGCCTTGCTCCGAGGCTAAATCGACGACGATGCTGCCGGATTTCATCGACTCGACCATTGCCTTGGTAATCAACTTAGGTGCCGGTTTTCCGGGAATCAAAGCGGTCGTGATGATGATGTCGACATCCTTGGCTTGTTGCGCGAACAAGGCCATTTCGGCTTCAATGAATTCCTTGGACATGGTTTTGGCATAGCCGCCGGTGCCGGAGCCTTCTTCCTCGAAATCCAGCATCAAGAATTCGGCGTCCATGCTTTCGATTTGCTCTTTCACTTCGGGGCGGGTATCGAAAGCCCGGACGATCGCACCAAGCGATTTTGCGGCACCGATCGCGGCAAGCCCTGCAACGCCGGCGCCGATGACCAAGACTTTGGCGGGTGGAATTTTACCGGCCGCGGTGATTTGGCCGGTAAAGAAGCGGCCGAAATGTTGAGCCGCCTCGATCACTGCGCGGTAGCCGGCAATGTTGGCCATCGAACTGAGCGCATCCATTTTTTGCGCGCGAGATATTCGGGGAATGCTGTCCATCGCCAGTACCGTGGCATTTTTCGCGGCCAGCTTCTGCATTAATTGTTCATTTTGTGCAGGCCAAATAAAACTGATTAAATGACCGCCGTCCTTGAGCAATTCGGCTTCGTCTTTTTTGAGTTTCGGATGTTTTTGCGGCGGACGTACCTTCATGACCAGATCGCAGTCCTCCCAAATTTTTTCGGGACTATCGACAATCTCGACACCGACTTTTCGATAGGCGTCATCGGAAATATCGGCACCGAGACCCGCGCCGGATTCGACCGCGACCGAAAAGCCGAGCTTTATGATTTTTTCGGCGGCCTCGGGCGTCGTCGCGACGCGCTTTTCACCTTCGTGTACTTCTTTAGGGATACCAATTTTCATAGTGCTTCCTTTTTGTTTTTGTTTAAGCACATCGTCCCGGTATGAGGGCTACTGACCGATTAGACCTGTGGGCTTATAGGGCAATATCGTTGTTGATGTGCCGTGAATCGAGTCGAGCGTTATGAAATGCGGACTTATACCTTTCGCACTTGAAATTTCGACATTGCCTAAAGAGGCGCGGGGGTGTCCGGCAAAGGCTTTGCCAGCATGGAGCCGGTATAGAGAGCCTACAGGGACGTATTCACGGCGTCCTTTGACGGAGACACCCCGGTGCCGAATTTTGATCTACGATGGGTATAATTCAAACTCCGCTTGCGGAGCATAGGCAATTCGCCAGTGCATTTCAATAGCTATCGACAATAAGTGCGAGAAAGAAAAATCGAATCCTAGGAAAAAGGAGTTTTGGCTAAGGAAATTCGTCGCTGGGGTAAAACGAAGCACCTTCGATATCGTTTTATACCCTTTGCTGGTCAAATTTCGGCCCAGGGGGCTCCGTCAAAGGACGCCGTGAATACGTCCCTGCTGTCAAAGCCTTTGCCGCACACCCTGGCGCCTCCTCAAGCACTGCCGAAATTTGAAGTGCGAAAGGTATAAATCGGAAAAAAGAGGGCTGCCTCCAGGCAGCCCTAAAGTGGGGGTCAATCGAAAATTGACTATCTGTTACTACGATATTTTAGTTTAAAGCCTAAAATCAAAATAAAGATAGCGGTTATAATTGTTTCAGACGCTACAGTTTATAACTGCGATTTTGTCCGCAGAATAGAGTATTCACTAGTTATTTATAAGTTTTAGCTAAAATTGAAACGCGGCGAATTCAACCCATAAATGCATCGCCCCGGCGGATTACTCGGGTCCTGGTTGCATGGATGTGAAGCTACGCAGTGCCATTCTTGGCACTGGGGGCTGGATTCCGACAATCCCTGGCGGAAGACGCATTATTTTCTTACTCCCTCCATACTCAAAAAATGGCTAACTTTATGAAAGTATGGGGTGTGACTAGCGAGGACCGCCTTGAACCCAGCACCGTAGGTACGCATCGCGCATCTTTCCACGGCGCCGAACCCAACAAGATGTCCCGGCCCAGTTGCGCAATGCTCACCCTGCACTTGGCACTTTATAGTCTAAGATCACCGACAAAAGACTAACAATAGCCCCCATAAGCGCCAACTTAGTGCCTGCTCTATGGTGCATATGCGGCATTATTCGTCATCTCGGCATGGATTGCCGATATTCAGGTTACATTGATGTGAAGCTACGCTTTGCCGTCCCTTTGCGGGACGGGTTATTTAACCCGTCCCCAACGTTTCGGTTTGCCCTAAACATTTCGGCTAACTTCGGCCAAAGTCAAAACGTTTAGGACAGGGTTGCAAACCCCGTCCTGCTAGGGATATGCCGGTTTTTGGGCTTTAGCTGAAGAAACTTGCTAATCAGGTAGCTTTTTGCATGACCATGGCAACGGCGGCGGCTCGCGTGACAACGCCGAGTTTTTCGAAGATATGCTCCAAATGCTTGTTCACGGTGCGTGGGCTACTGCCGAGGATGATGCCGATTTCTTTGTTGGTTTTGCCGCGGGAAATCCACATCAGTATTTCCGCTTCTCTTAATGTAAGACCCAAGGAGTCTTTCAGCGACTCAAGATTCCAATCTCGTGAGCCTGCGCGTTGTTGCAAAAGCAGTAGGAATTCATGGGAGTCCGCGCTTCGAGAGAGTTTGATCGATAAGTTGCCGAGTATGTGATCTATTTCCGAAGGTAATTCCCGACCTATATGGTTAGCCTGAATTTGTTCTCGGAGCCATCCCGAAATCGGTTGCGGAGGGAGTGCGCCGATTTCTACTTTCCGGCTTGAATCAAGTTTTTCGGTTAATTGGCTCAACAATGTTTCCGCGCATGGTGTCAGCCAAGTAATCCGTCCGGACCTATCCACAGTTAAAGCGGCGAACGGGGCATGTTTCAACGCGGTTTTGGCGCGGCTGATTGTTCTGGCTTGGGTCAGATGAACATCGACTCGTGCCAAAACTTCGGTCGGTTTGATCGGTTTGACAATATAGTCCAGGCCGCCTTCGTCGAAGCCCCTTAATAGATTATCCAGCTCGCCCAGTCCGGTCATGAACAAAATAGGAATGTCGGTTGTGGCCGGATTGCTCTTTATTTTTCGACAGGTTTCGAAACCGTCGATTCCCGGCATGACGACATCGAGCAAAATAATATCGGGGTGCAAAAAACCGATTTGCTCGAGTGCGGAATGCCCGTCGATGGCGACCAACACCCGGTACCCGGCTTCCGAGAGCGTGTCGGATAAAAACGCCAAATTACCGGGCGTATCGTCGATGATCAATACTGTGCCCTTATTAACGGAATGATTTGCCGCAGTCATAATTTAAAATTGTTTCCAAGCCATTTTGGTAAATGTTAAATGCAGGCCCATAAACCTAAAAAAGCGTTTCACCATGAATATACCTATCGCACTTCAAATTTCGGCATTAGCGTATGGAGGCGTCGGGGTGTTCGTCAAAGGCTTTGGCAGCATGGATGCTGTCATGGAGCCTACATGGACGTATTCACGGCGTCCTTTGACGGGCATCCCGACGCCGAAATTTGACTGGCAAAGGGTATAACATGAAGAATATGAATTTAATTCAATAACTTGCTATGAATTTGTATGGATCATTCACTCGCCCAAGGTAAATATTCAGTCCCCGAGCAACTATCGTTCCCACGCTCTGCGTGGGAACGATAGGGGGGATGTGAATAATTACCACTCAAGATGTTAGCGAGAACGCTTAGGTAATATATTGAAATTCTATAGGAACTTCATGTGCTTCATGGTCAAATTGCTGAATTTAGGATAAAGGCTGAATATTCATAATCGCAAGTTCAAATCTTATCGATCGAATCGGTCTTCACTCGCGTAATTTCAACATCATTACTCGATAACAGCAGTTTTTTGATTTCCCCGATTTTAAATTCGTAGGCCAATTTTTTTATTTTGGCGACGAATAGCGCGTATTCCGAAGCTAAAAGGTCTAATCGAGTCTTCAATCCGGTTAAATCGCCGATTCGAACGAATCCGGCGAGTTCGTCGATTACTTGTTGCGGGGGGAATACGATCGCATTATTTGCCGACTGATTCAAAACAAGCGTGTCATCATGCTGGTGAATCCATTCCAGCGAGAGATGCAGTCCAAGTTTGTATAATAATTCGCGAATTTTTACCGGCTTCGAGAGAAAATCGTTGCAACCGGCGTTGATAGCGGCGACTCGGTCCGTCAAATAGGCGTTAGCACTCAGTACAACGATGGGGTGTTTATAGCCTTTCTCGCGTAGCACAGTAGCGGTTGCTAAACCGTCGATATCCGGCATCGAAAGATCGAGCAGAATGAGGTCGGGAGGATTGTCCGAAACGATGTCGATACAAACTCCACCGGATTCGGCTTCATCCATGACGAAACCGAGGGGTTCCAGAATCGAGACGATTAAATCGCGATGTTCAGCCTGATCGTCGACGACGAGCAAGCGTTTGCGGCGTCCTGAGTAGCCTTGGACGTCATTATCTCTGACGGCTTCCGGCGTCGCGCCTTGATTCGGTAAAAACAGGCGTACCGTGAATGCAGAGCCCCGACCGGGTTCGCTCGTAACCGACAGTTCTCCTCCCATGATTTCGGCGAAAATTTTGCTGATCGTAAGCCCGAGTCCGCTGCCTGAAACGGCATTTCCGCTACTGTCGTGTATCCGTGTGAAGGGTTGGAAGATGTTTTGCAAATGTTTCGGCTCGATGCCTTTGCCGGTGTCGATGACTTGAAAGTTGGCGACCTCGCCGCTGTAACCGATGCGGAAGATGATACCTCCCGTTTCTGTGAACTTGACGGCGTTACTCAGCAAATTAATCAGAATTTGTCCGACCCGTTTTTCATCGCCGCGAATTCGCTGGGGCAGGGAATGGGTGAACTGGCAGCAAAACGATAAACCTTTCGATTCGGCCTGGGGTTTGTAGACCCGCACTAAATGATCGATAAAAGCCGGAAAATGAAACGGCGCCGATTTAATTTCGAATTTACGCGCCTCGATACTCGCAATATCGAGGATATCTTCGACTAGCGATGACAAATGTTCGCCGCTCCGTTTTAATGTTTCGACCGCTTGGCGGCGGCGTTCAGGTATTTCCGTGTCTTTATGAAGAATATAAGCGTAACCGATGATGCTATTGAGGGGTGTTCTGATTTCATGGCTCATGTTACTCAAAAAACGGCTTTTTGCGCTATTGGCAGCGTCGGCCATTTTTAAGGCTTGGGCTAGTTTCACGTCGGTCTTTTTGTGTTCCTCGATTTCCATCAACAATAATTGCGTTTGTTTAGCCGTTTCTTCATGGGCGACGCGGCGGCTCTCATCGTTCAAAATCAGCCACCAGGTACACAAACCGATAAATACCAACAACGATGCATAAATCTTGACGAAATTTTCCAATAACAGTCGAAAAGCAGGTGGATAAGGTTGGGCGGTCAACAAATCCTGATAATAAATGATGCCGATAAAAATACTGGTAAGTACCGTCAGAAACAAAAACAGCAGGCCAAAGCGCAGTAATCGCAAACGAGCCTGTAGCGATAGCGTTTTCGGCAGAAAGCGCCGGGCCACTATTTCCAAATAATCGTCGAGTCGTGCTCCGGGTTTGCAAGCATCCAGACATCGCGCTTCGAGCGTGCAACACAACGAACAAATACTGCCTTGATAGGCTGGACAATAGGCGATGTCTTCCTGCTCGAATGCGTTGCCGCAAATGCTGCAGTGTTGATGAGACGCCTTGTTGTTTTCGTCCCGGTCGCGAGCCAGATAATGTTTAGGCCCGGAAACGACTGCGATGAGAGGAACAAGAATAAAGGCTAGGCCAAGCGAAATAAACGCCGAGAAAGCACGCGGATAATCGCCGAAGGCGCCAAGGTAGGCCAGTATCGAAACGATCGACGCGCATAAGGTTGCGATAATGCCGACCGGATTGAGGTCGGGTAGGTAGGCGCGCTTGAATTCGACGATTTTGGGGCTGAGGCCCAACGGCTTATTGATCATCAATTCGGCGGCAACCGCGCTGATCCAAGCGATCGAGATATTGGAAAACAAACCCAACACTTTTTCCAAAGCGCCGAAAACGCCGAACTCCATCAACAATAACGCGATCGAGACATTGAATACTAACCAAACGACGCGTCCGGGATGACTGTGCGTCACTCGCGAAAAAAAATTCGACCAGGCGAGTGAGCCGGCATAGGCGTTGGTTACGTTGATTTTTATCTGGCAGATGACGACGAACAGCGTCGTGACGGCGAGCGCAATCGCAGGATTGCCGAACAGATCGTTATAAGCGATCAAATACATTTGCGTCGGTTCGTGTGCGTGCTCCGCTGCGATGCCGTTACGCAGTGCGAGATGTGCGAGCAAAGCCCCGCCTAACTGTCTGAGCATGCCGAATAATACCCAGCCGGGACCGGCGGCAATGGTACCGAACCACCAACGAAAGCGGTTCTGTCGAGTTTTTTCGGGCATGAAACGCAAAAAGTCGACTTGTTCGCCGATTTGAGCGACCATCGAAAAAGCCACCGTCGCAGCGCTGCCGAACAATAGCCAGTCGAAATCGCGTCCGCTGCCGGCGATCCAAAAATAGGTTTTGAGTGTCAGTAGCGCTTCGGGTTCGTGCCGGTAAACGGCGATATAAGGCGCGATCAACAAAATCAGCCAGATCGGCTGAGTCCATAGTTGCAGCCGGCTGATCGTCGTGATTCCGAATGCGACCAACGGTATTACGATCACCGCGCTGATGACATGGGCCAATGCGATCGGGATTTGAAAATAGAGTTCGAGTGCGAGCGACATGATCGACGCTTCGAGTGCAAAAAGCGTGAAGGTAAACGAGGCATAAATCAACGAGGTAACGGTCGAGCCGATATAGCCGAAACCGGCGCTACGAGTCAGTAAATCGATGTCGATGTTATACCGGGCGGCATAATAACTTATGGGAAAACCGGTGATGAAGATGACTAGGCCAACCACTAAAATGGCCCAGAACGCGTTGGTAAATCCGTAATTGATAGACAGAAAACCGCCGATGGCTTCCAAAACCAGAAACGAAGTCGATCCGAAGGCCGTATTGGCCACTTGGAACTCGGACCATTTGCGAAAACTGCGCGGCGCAAAACGAAGTGCATAATCTTCTAGAGATTCGTTAGCGACCCAAGCGTTATAGTCGCGGCGAATTTTCGAGATGTTCTGATGAATCGGGGCGCTCATTGATAATCAGGCATGAGGTTTCGGCTTTGAAAGCAAGTCATTGAACAATGAATAATTAAGGCAATTTATATGCCGTAATTGTAATAAACTGTTTTCAAGGCGCCCGGCACCCGTTCGGTGCGCATGTGTCAAATAACGGCGGTGGCGTGTATTGATATGGTGCGAATGACGAAAAAACGCACATTCTTAGTGCTACGGAAGAGGGCGGTGGGCGGAGTGCGGTTTTTCTATGCCTCGTGCATATCGAATATCGTGATCATGCGACTCTCCCGAAAGGGAGAGTGCAGGGGTAAACTTTCATAAATCGGAAATTTAACGAGCGAGCGCTATAATTCCGAATTATTTTCTTTCATGGCCAAGTTTCAAAATAACGGGCGAACCTTGGTTATGGATCGTAATTTGTTTATAGCTTTTCTTTTCGGCGTTAATGTCATTTGTCTCGGAGGGCACTGGCTTGCCTGGTTCGGTTTGCGTTTCCGGCTCTTCAACGGTTTCGATCAAAACATCCGGTGCCCAGCTAGGACTGGTGGCTTGAAGCGCATCTGCACGTTCTTCCGGTTGAACTTTGAGCGATTTCAGCAAATTCAGGCAAACGGTGCTCACTTGGTCGATCAATCGCGAGCGTTTTTCGCCCCCTGAGAGCGGTTTAGCGATAAATTCCATCGTATAGTACGCCGACTCGGTGCTGTTCGCGGTCGAGATTAGCGAGCAGGTGATCGGCACGATTTCCGCTTTTTGAAAGTTTACCGCTCGCGGGTCGGAATTTCCGGCAGTAAATGAAAAGCCGGTTGGGGTGCTACCGTGCTTGACGGCTTCGATCGTTGCCTGCATCCGATGGTCGGCGGGTTTATCGGCATCAATGCCGATGGTATAACCCCATTCGTTTAAATGGCTTGCGATTGTTTCGGCCATTTCATGATTCGCCGTGTCATCGGCTTGATAGCCGGCCGCTTCGATATCGATTTCGAAAAAGATTTGCTTTACCGAAGCGGCATCGATCGGCACTCGTTTCATATCCGGGCCTATCGTGCATCCGATTAAGGTTGTCGAGATAACCGAAAGAGCGATGAAAACGCTTGATTTTAGGTGATGCAACGGTTCGATCATGGCTATCCTGTGATTGATAAAAATAAATTCTACTTCTTTTCGCGCTTCAAATTTTGGCGTAATCGCTCCCACTCGCTTAGGCACGGTTCAGGGGAGAGGGAAGCCAAAAACGAAAATGGGTGCGATCACTGAAAAATAAGCAACAGCGATGCCAAATTAAATTCGATCGCTTGATTACCGATTTGTTTATCAGCGATTTTAGTATCGAGTCATTCGGCATATCGACACGCAAAAACTATGTATCCGTTACGGTTTTGGCCGGAACACTTCGAGCGTGTTTAATAAAGCTTGACGCACTTTAGAATGCCTGCCGGTTTTTCGGTATACGTCATTTACCCGATAGGCCAAATAAAACGAAAAGGAAACGAAAAGGGGTCAGGTTACTTTTTTTGATTGATGGCGGCCAACAAGAGTAGTACCCCAGTCTCTTTTTTCAGATTGATGTCATGATTATGATCATGTGAAAAAACTTTCCGACTAATTTCAATCCGCAACTAAAATGGTTGTTTTCGAATTGTCGCGGCCAAATTAAACATGAAAAAGCAATCGTTTACTTTTGAACAAATTCATATTGAAGTCGCACGAAATGCTTCCGACGATTTCAACCTGTTTCACGACAAACACAAATGGTTGCAGATTACTCATAATCCATTCAAAGGCCCCATCGTGCTGGGTTTTCAGTTGAATACGCTGATCGAATACCAGATGCGTCTGTACCGCGAGGCACAGCATGAGGAGCAGATCATAGTTGATAAGCAATTGCGATTTAGCAATTACCAGACTATTTTCGTCAACGCCTTACGACCAAGTCAGGAATTTTCGCTGGAAATTAAAAAAACCTTGATCAACACGATTCCCGATTTGACGTTGACTAACCGAGTCGTTATCAAGTCGCAAGGCAAAACGATTTTGCTTGGCTATAAAAAAGAAACCCAAGCTCCGCTGTTTCTTGCAAATACTGATTTAAACGGTTTGCCGGATCTGAATACGGTTGCAGATAAAACTCTGGTTCCGGGCAGCGATTACTTTTTAATGCGAAAATGGATGCATAACGGCAATGTCAAAAATTTTTTGTCGGGTTCTTTGGCCGAGCAATCCGATTATTTTGACGAACTGGCCGAAGTTGCCCATTATCCTGAAATATTCCCTTGCAGCTTAACTTCCGGAGTCTTACTGGAAAAGGCTCAACTTGAGAATCACGATTTCAAGGCTAATCCAATGGTTTATACCTCGCATGAGTTATCGATCGACCGTCATTGGGTTGGGCAACTGAAAAACAACGATAAAGTTTACATATTGGTCAAACAACTGCCGGAGTCCAAGGATAATACACTCAATAACACTAGAATCTTGTTGCGTTCTTACGAATGTTACGGGGTGCTGGAAAATAAAGAGATTCTATTTAGAATCAAACTAAATTTGGTGCCGTTGGAAGAAATCTTAAAAATTTGAAATTTAAAAGTTAACAGGGGAGTCGGTAGTAAACCTTAATATGCCTTTCGCACTTCAAATTTCGGCAGCGTCTAAGGAGGCTCCGGGGGCTCGACAAAGGCTTTGCCAGCATGGAGCCGGCATAGAGCCTATATGGACGTATTCACGGCGTCCTTTGACGGACACCCCGGCGCCGAATTTTGATCTACGATGAGTAAATAGTATTAATTGTTAATTTAAGTTCGAGTTAACATAAACAATCGAGAATCCGAACTTGTGTAAATTTACGAAGGTTTAATGAAATCCAGTGTCAGGAAAAAACGTTTGTGGTTGTTATTGCCGTTGTTACTTTTGTCCGGATGGATTGCATGGCATTTTCCTGATAACTCGCCTTTAATAAGCGGAATAGAAACGGATTGGGATCTGAGTCGTTATCAACCGATTGAGCCTGCTCGCCATGTCGACGGCATCCAAGAAAATCTCTCGGGCATCACCTATCATCCGCCATCGGGTCTGCTTTATGCGGTGACCAATAGACCCTGTAAGGTTCATGTTCTCAATAAAAATGGCGAGTTGCAGCGGACAATTGATTTACCCGGTTTTCGGGATACCGAGTCCATAACCTACCTGTATGATAACTTTTTTGTGATTGCCGAAGAAAATCTCTACAACCTGATGCGGGTGGAAATCACTGAAGCTACGGAATCGATAACGCACGATCAGGCAGTCAGGTTTAATCTGGCAGAAGAAGATGATGACAATAACGGTATCGAAGGCGTAGCGTGGTCGCAACAATTTGGCTTATTTGCAGTGAAAGAAACGCCTCCTACCCTTTTGCATCAGCCAGTTGACGAATGGGGTATGGGGGTAGATTTGTCAGGATTATTGTCTATGCGACTGAAGGTAAGGGATTATGCTGGATTGAGCGTATTACCGGGGAAGGAAGACAAGTTATTGATATTGAGTGAATCCTCCGACAGTCTGCATGTCGTCGACATGCAGGGGCGGGAATTGTCGCGGCTCAGTTTACGCGCAGGAAAATTAGGATTGATTGGCTGGTTATGGCAACCGGAAGGTGTGGCCGTTGATAATGACGGCCGAATTTATGTAGTCGGAGAGCCGAATCAATTTCTGGTTCTGGAGCGGCGTCCGGATCGATAGGCTTCGCAGAAAATCGCCTTAGGAATATGCACAAAATAACTTATACAAGTAGTAGGCTTTGTGGCGGTTTGGTCAGCAATTCCCAATTTGGAGATCAAAAAGGGTGTGGGGTATGCTTGGCGAGGATATCGGCAGCAGGGAGCTGCCGCCAAGCCCCCATGGATGGGTCTACGGCGTTCCTCGACAGGCATACCCCGCACCCTAAAATCGGCGAAACTGCTCAAACTGGGAATTGCTGCGGTTTGGTGACTCGCTTGACAGGACGCCGTGAATACGTCCGTGTAGGCTTGACGGCGGCTATCCCTGCCGCCGACACCTGTCAATCGAGCCACCAAACCCCCTTCCAACAGTTGTCTAAGTTATTTCATGCTCGTTCCTTAACAAGTATTGGAGAACATTCGGCGTGGCGATAAAAAATAGGCAGGGCGCTATGTGCCCGCTCGTTGGAAGGGTTGCGCAAAAATAAGCTCACCTACTTACCTGTCGAAGTCTGCGAATTAGTCTTGAAAAGTAACCTGACCCCTTTTCTTCTTGGTATAGGATGGTTGTTTGTCGACAATTAAAGAGGTACTCATGATACACGATAGATACGGAGCCGTTAATGAATCAGAAACTTCAGGGGTAGCAAACGGCAACAGAGTAAACGAAGCGGTTTCCTTGGAGAACGATTTTCCTGTCGTTTGTGTGGGCGGTTCGGCGGGCGGGCTCGACGCTTATATTAGGTTGTTGCAAAATCTGCCGGCAAACCTAGGCGTAGCTATCGTCATTGTTAATCACATCACAAAAATGCCGACCATGCTGCATGAAGTTCTGCCGACTTATACCACCATGCCTGTTGAGCTAATCACGGAAAGTCTGCAAATGAAACCTAACCGCGTGTTTATCATTCCAGCCAATCGGGATTTACACGTCACCGATGGACAGTTTCATTTAAAGCCAATATCGAAGCCTCATGGTTGGCCCGATGTCATCACGGTATTTCTACGCTCATTGACGGAGCATTGGGACGGTAAGCTGATTGCTGTGATTGTCTCTGGCTATGATGGTGACGGAGCTGACGCGCTTTGCGGCATCAAAGAAGTCGGCGGCATCACCATTGCTCAAAAGCTTGATACCGCTATTCAGCCAGACATGCCGGAGACAGCAATTGCGAGTGGTTGCATCGATTTTGTTCTGTCACCGGAAAATATCGCTCAAAAACTTGTGCGCATTGCTAGAAATGAGGTGTTGTGACAGCCGGTAAGTCATTGCCAATTTCGGATCTTCGATCAATCTGATGCTGCCTCATTCCTGATTGTACAGACAGTGTTGCTTTCCATATCTGGGGCCAAGCCTTTCATTTTGCATTATCTTTACCCCCCTATCTTTTTGCTTGCCTGTAGTACGCAATTTAATTTTTGGGAGGCGATAGCAAAATGTATAAACCGGCATCACGATTTCAGATATTTCAATGCCATCACTGCGGCGCTGGTGCGGTTTTCCACGTTCATTTTTTTAAACACTTGCTCTAGATGTTTGTTGACGGTGCGAGGGCTCATTTCGAGGATTGATCCAATCTCGCGGTTGGTTTTACCTTTGGCTATCCAAAGCAGTACTTCGGATTCGCGCTCCGTTAAAAAAAGGTTGGCTCGTAATATTTCCTCTTCAGTTGCGCGTTCCGAATCAACGATTCGTATTAGATGTTCTTTGTTACCGGTTTGACCGATATATTTCATTTCAAGAGATTTTGTCTCCAGGTTTACCGTTTGCCCTTTTTCTCTGTTGTATTGAGGCGATAGCATGAGTCTGAGCGGTTTTATCAACGATTCATCGAGCTGTTCGGTATTCAAGCCGGAGTCCGAGAATAATTGAACGGCTTGTGGAGTGGCCCAAAGCAAGCGGCCGTTAGAATCGATCGAAAATAAATATTGTCCTGCCGAATCCAATGCGGCGCGGGCGCTTTTTGTTAATCTGGCATTTGCCAAATGAACCCGCATTCTTGCGATGAGTTCCTCTCCTTTTACCGGTTTCGTGACGTAATCGACTCCGCCGGCTTCCAATCCTTTAACGATGCTTTCAGAATCCGACAAACCGGTCATGAAAACAACGGGAATATCGGCCGAATTGCGATGTTGTTTAAGTTTTTTGCAGGTCTCGAAGCCGTCCATATTGGGCATGAGTGCGTCCAACAAGATAATGTCGGGATTGA
Source organism: Methylotuvimicrobium buryatense (assembly GCF_005931095.1). Taxonomy (GTDB): domain Bacteria; phylum Pseudomonadota; class Gammaproteobacteria; order Methylococcales; family Methylomonadaceae; genus Methylotuvimicrobium; species Methylotuvimicrobium buryatense. The sequence goes on from NZ_CP035467.1 coordinate 1,861,417, forward strand.
TATTGTTTAGGATTGTTAGTGCTTGCGAACCTTCCAGTGCAACTAAGACGGCAAATCCCGCTCTATCCAATGTGTCGTTGAGCATGCTCAGCGTGTCCGGCGAATCGTCGACGACCAGCACGATATCTTTTTTCAATTCTAACGGGCGTGTCGGATTCATAGCATTTCTTCAAGGCAAGTAATGAGTTCATCGAATCGGTAGTTTTTAACAAGGCTTGTAAGGCGATCGGCGTGTTGCTTGTTTAATTTTCGATCTTCTTCTAAGCCTTTCAAGAAACTGAGTAATTCGTTCATATAGCCGATTTTAGCGAGCTGGATCATCGTTTCTCGATCCGATCGATCGAGCATTCGGTAGGGTAGCAACGTTATTTCGGACTTACTTTCGATTTTACTAGGTGAAGCGCTTTCACTCGCTAAGAGAGGGGCTATTTTCCCTTCATCGGAAAAAGAGCCGCCGGTGCCGTAGACCCAACGAATCGGCAAATATTTTTGGATCAGATCCATCATATCGGTCAATTTTATCGGTTTGACGAGATAAGCATCGTAGGGTAGATGTTCCGCGAATATCGAATTCGGTTGATGGGCATTAGCGGAAACCATGATTACGGTTGCCGATGGAATTTGGCTTCGAATGCGACCGGCCAATTCCCAACCGCTCATGCCGGGCATGGCTATATCCAATAAAAAAAGTTGGGGCTTTTTTTTGCAATATTGCAACATATCCAGGCAAGTAAAGCCGTCTTGAGCTTGAAACACGTTGAATCCCAGAGGAGACAGCATGTCAACCAACAAGCCGCGATGACTGGGATCGTCGTCGACGATGAAAATCGTCTGCTCGATGCCTTGATAGCCGCTGGGTATGGCGGCAGGTAGGCTGTGCGGTGCTTTTATGGCGTTGACACTGGAAAGCATTAAAGAAACTTTGAAAAGACTGCCTTGATTGGGACTGCTTTTTACGGTGATTTCTCCGCCTAGTATATCGGTCAAGAAGCGCGTAATCGTCAGGCCAAGGCCTGTGCCGGAAATGTAAGGCGCTCCGGCTTTTCGAATTCTTTCGAAAGGTTGAAAGATTTTTTCAATATTTTCCGGTTCGATGCCTTCTCCGGTGTCCTTCATCGAAAAGACGGCGACTTGGTTGCGATAGGATACTGAAAAATATACTTCGCCCTGATGCGTATATTTAACGGCGTTCGAAATCAAATTGATCAATATTTGGCGTAAGCGTTTTTCATCGGTACGAATGGTTTTCGGTAAAGGCGTCAACTGTTCGTGCACGAATTGAATACCTTTGGCAGTAGACTGAACCTTAAACATATTCACGATTTGATCGAGCATCGCGATAAAGTCGACATCGTTCTTAGAGATTTGTAGCCGGCCGGCTTCTATTCTGGAAATATCCAATAGACCTTCGATAATATCCGCCAGATGTTCGCTGCTGCGTCGAATGACCGACAAAGCGTCTCTTCGGTTGCCGGGAATGGCTTTATCTTTCTCCAGTAGTTGAGCATAGCCGAGTATCGCATTGAGCGGCGACCTCAATTCGTGGCTAATACCGGTCAGATAACGGCTCTTCGCTTGATTCGCGGCTTCCGCTACTTCTTTCGCTTGCTGCAGCTTAAGATCGGTCATTTGATGGGCTTCGATTTCAGCAATCAGCAGATCGGTTTGATTGCGGGATTCCTCCAGCGCCAGTTTTCTGCTTTCATGAAGTAGAGAGAACATCCACGATACGACGCCTGAAATAATCAGCAAGATGAAGAAAATATTGATTAGGGCATCGGTGATCAAAGCTTTATCGATAGTTTCGTCCGACGTAATCTGGAAATAAATCAGCGCAAGCAAGGAGGACATCAAAATGCCGGTAAGTACAAACAAGCCGAAAAAGTTTCCTAGCCTTGCCGTGACGATTCCGCTCCAAGCGTCCGGCATGATTTTGTTCAATGCCGAGGAAATTTGATCCGCCATGCCGGCATTGGTTTTACACATATCGTGACACCGACTGTCGAGAGAGCAGCATAGCGAGCAGATTGCTCCCGCATAGGCCGGACAAAGCGACATGTCTTCCGGCTCGAAGTGATGTTCGCAAATACAACAAACCTGGTCGGGATTTTTATCGGCATTCTCCGGATCCCTGGCGATGTAATAACGTCCATTCGTCAGCCAGGCAATCAAGGGCGTACAAACAAAAGTAAGGGCTAATGTGAGATAAGGCGACAGGGCCTGAAAGTTAATACCGAGCAAGCCGCTATAAGCGATCAAACCAATCAAAGAGGCGGTCAGCATAGAACCGATACCGACCGGGTTGATATCGTATAAATGGGCCCTTTTGAATTCCATTTTTCGGGGTCTTAGGCCAAGAGGGAGGTTGATAGTCAAATCGGCTGCCAATGAACCGACCCAAGCAATAGCGATGATGGCAAACAAGCCAAGGATTTCTTTAAGTGCATGATAAATTCCCAGTTCCATCAACATCAGTGCGATGACGACATTGAAAACCAACCAAACCACGCGCCCGGGATGATTTTGAGTCGTTCTGGAAAAAAAATTAGACCATGCGATGGACCCGGCATAGGCATTCGTCACATTGATTTTCAGTTGCGAGAATATGACAAAAATGCCGGTCAATAACAGCGGCAGTTCCGGGGATGAGGTCAAATAGCCGAATGCGGTTAGATACATGTGATTCGGGTCCGAAGCTTGGTCAAAGCCGATGCCGTGCTCGATAGCCAAAACGGCAAGAAACGAGCCGATGAGGATTTTAGCCATTCCGGGGAAAATCCAGCCGGGGCCGGCGGAAATCAAAGCGGCCCACCAGGTAAGCTTGTTCTGATTGCTTTTTTCGGGCAGAAATCTGAGAAAGTCGACTTGTTCGCCGACTTGAGCAATCAAGGAAAACGCAACGACGGATGCAGCGCCGAAAGCCGTTATATCAAAGCCTTCTGTCGCCGTTATCGGCTTATACCCTGTCCAGAGAGCCATCGCATCGTCCGATTTAAGAGCGATACAGACCAGAGGAATGATTTGAAGCGCGATCCAAAGCGGGTGAGTCCATACTTGAAATCGGCTGATTAGCGTAATGCCATGCGTGACTAGAGGGATAACGACCAAAGAGCTAATAAGATAACCGATAGATAATGGGATATTTAGCGTGAGCTCCAGCGCCATTGAGAGAATGGTGGCTTCCAGTGCAAAAAAAATGAAAGTGAACGACGCATAAATCAATGAAGTGACCGTGGATCCGATATAGCCGAATCCCGCTCCGCGGGTAAGAAGATCGATGTCCGTGCCTAGTTTGGCGGCGTGATAGCTGATCGGTAAACCGGTTAAAAAAATGATCGCGCCGACGGTTAAAACGGCCGACACCGCATTGACGAATCCGTAGGTCAAGGTCAAGGTGCCGCCGATCGCTTCGAGCGCGAGAAACGAAATCCCACCCAGCGCAGTCAACGATACTTGCCATTCGGACCATTTCCTGGATTTTTTAGCGGTAAAGCGGAGCGCATAATCTTCGAGCGTTTGATTGGCGACCCACCGGTTGTAATTGCGCCGTACTCGAAAGATTTTTTGTTGGCCGTTCATGCAACAAAGCTCCAGCAGTTCCCGGTTTGGGCATTTTCGCCGATCTTAGGGTGTGGGGTATGCCTGTCGAGGAACGCCGTAAACCCATCCATGGGGGCTTGGCGGCAGCTCCCCGCTGCCGACATCCTCGCCAAGCACACCCCACACCCTTTTTGATCCCCAAATTGGGAATTGCTGACAAAGCTCATGGCTTGAATCGATCAATGCCGATGGATAATGAGTTGCTGAAAAGTACTCTTGTCGACTTTATGTCTATTGAATTCATAACGAAATATACTCGTTGGAATGGCTTGCTACATGCTAAAAATATAATAATAAATCAGCATGTTATGAAATTTATATTGGAAGATTAACAGCTAGCTATAGAGAAGGGCATACGTCAAATGACGTAACGCGGGTGAGCATCCGCCTAATGGTTAAACGAAGCGCTTTGCCGGACACTGTCAGCGAACCAAACAAAATTTAATTTGGAGAGCTTAAACATGTGTATCTTTAATTATGAAAGTGGGAGCCGGGACAATTCTCCGGTATTCAAGCGCCGGAGTTTTATTAAAACATTGATTGCTTTTCCGCTGGGTCTGATCTTGGCATCTTCCACCCTTAGTTGGGCCAACCCCCCGACAAGTGAGGTCAATACGACAGGATTGGCAGTGACCGACGATACGGTTACGGTCGGTATTTTGCACTCTGTTACCGGTACGATGGCGATTAGCGAAACCGGATCGGTGCAAGCGGAAAAGCTTGCGATCGATCAGATAAACGCCATGGGCGGCGTGCTCGGCCGTAAGATCGAATACATTCAAGAGGACGGTGCCAGCGATTGGCCGACCTTCGCCGAAAAATCGAAAAAATTATTGGTCAACGACAAAGTCGCCGCCGTTTTCGGGTGTTGGACTTCGGCCTCGCGCAAGGCCGTTCTGCCTGTTTTCGAGCAATATAACGGCATGCTGTACTATCCGACTTTCTATGAAGGGCTCGAACAATCTCCCAACGTAATCTATACCGGCCAGGAAGCGACGCAACAAATCATCGCTGGTATCGATTGGGTGGTCAAGGAAAAAGGCGCAAAAACTTTTTACTTGTTGGGTTCGGATTATATCTGGCCCCGTACCTCCAATAAGATCGCCAGAAAACATATTGAAAAACTGGGATTAAAAGTTGTAGGCGAAGAATATTATCCGTTAGGGCACACGCAATTCAATTCGGTGATCAATAAAATCAAGTTGAAAAAGCCGGATGTGATCTATGCCATCGTGGTCGGCGGTTCCAATGTTGCCTTCTATAAGCAGCTCAAGGCGGCCGGTATTGACTTGACTAAAGAAAAGCCGCTTTTGTTGACGATTTCGGTGACCGAAGACGAAATTTTGGGTATCGGCGGTGAAAATATCGAAGGGGCTTATGCCGCGATGAAATATTTTCAAAGCCTCGACAATCCGAACAATCAAGCGTTCGTGCAAGCATTCAAAGACAAATGGGGACAAGATATCGTGATAGGCGACGTCACCCAAGCAGCCTACTTGGGTCCCTGGTTGTGGAAAGCTGCCGTCGAAAAAGCCGGTTCGTTCGATATCGATAAAATCCGTGCCGCATCGCCGGGTATCGAGTTGACGACCGCACCGGAAGGCTATGTTCGCATTCATGAAAATCATCACTTGTGGTCCAAGACTCGAGTCGGTTTAGCGCAAAAAGACGGTCAATATAAAGTCGTTTATGAAAGCGAGGAATTGATCGAACCGAACCCTTTCCCGGTAGGTTATCAATAAAACCTTTGACTCCGGCACGCGCCGTCAACATTTGAAACCTCTCTCCCGGTATTTGAGGGAGAGAGGCAATTTAAAAAAATCCGACCGTTAGCAAAGAGGATCGAGTCATGTTTGAAGAATATTCAATGGCGGAACTGACAGATATTTTATTCATGCAGGGTTTTGCCGGTTTGATTTTATTTTCGGTTTTAGTGCTCATGGCATTGGGATTGGCGATCATTTTCGGTCAGATGGGCGTCATCAATATGGCCCATGGCGAATTCATGATTTTGGGCGCCTATACAACCTATTTAACATCCCATATTTTCGAAACCTATTTGCCGGCTTTATTCGACGGCTACTTTTTTGTAGCGATGGCTCTGGCTTTCTTAGTGTGTTTCGCGCTGGGCGTGTTGGTCGAGTGGGGTATGATCCGGTTTCTATTTAAGCGGCCTCTCGATACCTTATTGGCGACTTGGGGGCTCAGTTTGATTCTTCAACAATTGTACCGTACCGTTTTCGGTGCCCGAGAAGTCGGCGTGACTCTTCCGGAATGGATGATGGGATCGTATGCCATGACCGAAACGATAGAGGTACCGATCAATGGCATCTTCGTGATGGTTTTGACCTTGTTTATAGCGTCGGGCGTCTATTTCTTGATGTTTCGCTCACTCTGGGGCAAGCAAGTGCGGGCCGTCGTTCAGAATAGACCCATGGCAGGAGCGGTCGGCATCGATACGGGGAAGGTCGACCGTTACACGTTCGGCATCGGTTGCGGCATCGCCGGTATCGCTGGCAGCGCGTTTACGATGATCGGTTCGACAGGACCGACTTCGGGTCAACTCTATATTGTCGATACCTTTCTAGTCGTCGTATTCGGCGGAGCACAGAGCCTTATCGGCACGATTGCCTCCGCGTTTACGATTTCACAATCGCAATCGACTTTGGAATTTTTCTTGAGCGGATCTATGGCCAAGGTCATCACGCTTTTGATTGTCGTCGGCATACTGATGCTGCGTCCTCAAGGGCTTTTTGCTCTCAAAATTCGTCAATAAGGGGGAGTTTCCTATGCGGCAACGGAGCAATATTCGATTTATGTCAAGGCAGGAAGTGCTTGGCTATGTCTTGTTGGCGGTCATCCTGTTAGCGATTATCCCGCTCTCTTTGGATGTATTTCGATTGAATTTGATCGGTAAATATCTGACCTATGCCTTTGTCGCGCTCGGCTTGGTTTTGTGCTGGGGATACGGCGGCATTTTGAGCTTGGGGCAGGGAGTATTTTTCGGCTTGGGCGGATATTGCATGGCGATGTTTCTCAAATTGGAAGCCAGCGATCCCGAGTCGACCAAAATTCAATCCACTCCCGGCATACCCGATTTCATGGACTGGAATCAGATCACCGAATTGCCTTGGTGGTGGGAGCCTTTTCGGCAACTTCCTTTTGCGTTGTCGGCGATCGTTCTATTGCCGACGCTGTTTGCATTCATCATAGGCGTGGCGATGTTCAAGCTTCGGGTCGGTGGGGTTTATTTTGCGATCATCACGCAAGCCATCGCGGCGATCATGACCATTTTAATTATCGGCCAACAAGGCTATACGGGCGGAGTCAACGGTATCACCGATTTACGCACATTGTTAGGTTGGGACATTCGTTCCGATTCTGCCAAAGTGATTTTGTATTATGTCTGTTCGGCCGCTCTTTTTATATGTTTGTTACTTTCACAATTTATCCGTTATAAAAAACTTGGACGTATTCTGGTCGCGATGCGCGATCGAGAGGACAGAGTCCGGTTTTCCGGTTACGACGTAGCCAACTTCAAAATATTCGTCTTTTGTCTGAGCGCAATGTTTTCTGCGATCGGCGGCGCGATGTTCACGCTGCAGGTCGGCTTTATGTCGCCTTCCTTCGTCGGCATCGTTCCATCGATCGAAATGGTGATTTATTGCGCGGTGGGCGGTCGACTTTCCTTGCTTGGCGCAGTTTACGGTACGTTGTTGGTGAATTGGGCTAAAACGATATTTTCCGAGACATTCCCAGAGCTTTGGCTGTTTGCGATGGGAGCGCTGTTCATCGCGGTCGTGATGGCATTTCCGAATGGCTTGGCCAGTCTATTCAAGCGCTACATCGAGCCGAAATTGCCTGCTTGGTATAGCGGCAAAACAGCCGGACTGGGTGCTTCTATCATGCGGACGGATTCGTCAAAAGAAACTGTGGGTAAGGAGGCCTTGGAAGAGAAAAATAGAGTGGTTTCAAAACCTATCTCTAAACCCGAAACTGTCGGGACAATGGCGCCAAGTTCCGATGAAAAGTTGGAAGGAGGCGTATATGTCGACTAAGCACGAAGATTTCGTTTTAGCCGTCGAAGGGTTGACGGTTTCTTTCGACGGTTTCAAGGCGGTCAATGACTTGTCATTCTACGTCGACGAGGGGGAAATACGCGTCATCATTGGTCCGAACGGCGCAGGAAAAACGACGGTACTCGATTTGATCTGCGGACGAACTCAAGCCACCTCCGGGTCGATCAAGTTTCGCGGAGAAGAGTTGACGCGAATGAAAGAACACCAAATCGTCCATCACGGCGTTGGACGAAAGTTTCAAAATCCTTCGATATACGACGATTTGAGTGTGTTTGAAAATCTTGAAATTTCATACCCGCGAGGACGGTCCGTTTTCGGCTCGTTAATGTTTAAGCGCGACCGTGAAGTGATCGAAGAAGTCGAAAATATAGCTGAAATCATTTTTTTACAGAACGATCTCGATAAACCGGCCGGCTTATTGAGCCACGGACAAAAGCAATGGCTTGAGATCGGCATGTTGCTGATTCAAAAACCGGATTTATTGATGCTGGACGAACCGGTTGCCGGCATGTCGGTTGCGGAACGCAAAAAAACCGCCGAACTGTTGAACCGGATTACCCAAGGCCGCTCGGTAATCGTCATCGAGCACGATATGCAGTTTGTCGAAGACATCGCTCATCGGGTTACCGTTATGCACCAAGGCAAAGTGCTGTCCGAAGGTTCGATGGAGCGAGTCAAAAACGATCCCAAAGTTATCGAAGTCTATCTCGGCCATTAATCGGTCGAATCAGGAGAAAACAAAATGCTGAGCGTTAAAGATTACCACGTGGCCTATGGGCAAAGCGAAGTGCTGCACGGATTGAATTTCGATGTAAAACCGAAAGAAATCGTAGCCGTGATGGGACGCAACGGCATGGGTAAGTCGACGTTGATGAAATCGTTGATCGGAATGATTCCTACCGCAAAGGGCGAGGTTCAACTTGACGACGTCGACTTGACGTTACTCAAAAGCCATCAGCGGGTGTCGAAAGGTCTGGGTTTCGTTCCGCAAGGGCGGATGATTTTTTCGACGATGACGGTCAAAGAAAATATTGAAACCGGTTTGACCAGTACCGGGGAAAAGATCGTTCCTAACGATCTCTACGAGTTATTTCCGGTACTCGAAGAGATGCGAAATCGCCGAGGCGGGAACTTATCCGGAGGACAGCAGCAGCAATTGGCAATCGCCAGGGCGTTGGCCAGCAAGCCTAAATTATTGCTGTTGGATGAACCGACCGAGGGTATTCAACCTTCGATCATTCGCGAAATGGCTCGGACGTTAAAAAAAATACGCGATACGCGCGGTTTATCGATTGTCGTGTCGGAGCAAGTGTTGAGTTTTGCGCTTGAAATCGCCGACCGCATCATCGTTCTCGAAAAGGGGGAAATCGTTCATCAGGAAGAGCGTGCAACGCTCAATGAAGCCAAGGTGGCGGCTTATTTATCGGTATGAGTATTAATCATTAAAACTTTGTCAGGAGAAAGGCTATGGCTGAAACCATTATCAAAATCGATTTAAGTAAATCACCTTATGAAAACGACATGATTCATAACCGGTGGCACCCGGACATACCGATGGTGGCGATGGTTAAACCGGGTGACGATTTCATCATCGAATCCTACGATTGGACCGGAGGACAAATTAACAACAACGATAGTGCCGATGATGTGCGCGACGTCGATTTATCGAAAGTGCATTTTTTGTCCGGGCCGGTCGGTGTGGAAGGTGCGGAGCCAGGGGATTTGCTGGTTGTCGATATTCTCGATATCGGGGCTTTTGAAAACAGTCAATGGGGGTTTAACGGCTTTTTTTCAAAAAAGAACGGCGGCGGCTTTCTAACCGAACATTTTCCCGAGGCGCAAAAATCGATTTGGGACTTCAACGGCATGTTTACGAAGTCTCGTCATGTTCCCGGCGTCGAGTTTGCCGGCTTGATTCATCCCGGATTGATCGGCACTCTGCCTTCAAAAGAAATGTTGGATGAATGGAATACGCGGGAAAAAGCCCTTTACGATACGGAGCCGGACCGGGTTCCGCCCTTGGCAACGCTGCCTTATGCCGATACGGCTCATATGGGACGTATGAGCGGCGATGCTGGAAAGGCAGCGGCGGCCGAAGCTGCAAGAACGGTACCTCCCCGCGAGCATGGCGGAAACTGCGATATCAAAGACCTGTCTCGAGGTTCGACGGTCTACTTTCCGGTTTATGTTAAGAATGCCGGTCTTAGCTTGGGAGACTTGCATTTTAGTCAAGGCGACGGCGAAATCACATTTTGCGGCGCGATAGAAATGGCCGGTTGGACGCATCTTCGGGTCGGTTTGATCAAAGACGGCATGAAAAAATACGGAATCAAAAATCCGATTTTCAAGCCGAGTCCGATCAAACCCCAGTATGACGATTATTTAATCTTCGAAGGTATTTCGGTCGACGAGTCCGGCAAGCAACATTATCTCGATGTTCATATTGCTTATCGTCAGGCTTGTTTAAATGCGATCGAATATTTGACGAAATTCGGTTATTCGAAAGCCCAAGCTTATGCCATTTTAGGTACTGCGCCGGTGCAAGGGCACATCAGCGGCGTCGTGGATATTCCGAATGCCTGCGCGACGCTTTGGTTGCCGACCGATATCTTCGAATTCAACGTCAAGCCGAATTCGGAAGGGCCGAAAAAGGAGTTGTCCGGCGATGTCGACGTGCCGTTGTCACCCGATCTGTAATATACTCATCGCAGATCAAAATTCGGCACCGGGGTGCCCGCCAAAGGACGCCGTGAATACATCCATGTAGGCTCTATGCCAGCATCCATGCTGGCAAAGCCTTTGCCGAGCACCCCGATGCCTCCTTAGGCTCTGCAGAAATTTGAAGTGCGAAAGGTATATTAACTTAGGAGAATAGCGATGCCGCTCTATGACTATAAATGCCCGAAACACGGCATTTTCCACGACTTAGCAACGTTCGAAGAAAGCAGCGCTCCACAGGCTTGTCCGCACTGCCAAACCTCGAGTCCGCGGATTATCATGATACCGCCCGAGGTGCTTGCAATGGCGCCGGACAAGCGTAAAGCGATGAGTATCAACGAAAAGTCGCGTCACGAACCGGTTTTCTCGACCGCAGACAGCCGGGAGGATCAAATTCTCGAACACAAGCACACCAAGAATTGCGGGTGCAGTAGCAACAAAGGGTTGCTTCTGAAGCATCCCGATCGTAGCAGTTTGAGACAGCAAGTGATATTGATGCAAGACGGAAGTAAAGTCTTTCCTTCGCAAAGGCCTTGGATGATCAGCCATTAAGCGCGTTCAAGCGTTAAAGCCGGCCGTCTCTTACTCTCGAGCGTAGTCGGAGACGGTTTGCTTTAATGAGGACTACTTTTTTAATTCGGCACAGGGATGTCCGTCAAAGGACGCCTTGAATACTTCCCTTTAGATACGCTATGTCAGCTCTATGCTGGCAAAGCCTTTGCTCCTGCATTTTCTGCATTTGTCGAAGTTATTTCGTGCTTGTTCCTAACAGAGCTTTTTCTGCTAGTTTACGCCAAGCGTCGACATTCGGCTGTTTTAATAATTGTTCGGCATAATGACCGGCTCTTTGCAAATTTTCCCGCGCTTTCGAGCTTAAATCGCTGCCTAATTCGAATTGTTCGCCTTGAATGCTCAATAAGAAGCACGGCGGAGGGTTTTGGTGTTTGATGGTTTGATACACTTGCAACACGGCGGCAGGGCTCATCGCATGCGTGGTGTAACTCTTGTCATGGGCAGGTTTGAGTTCCTTGAAATCGAACGCGCCGGCGCAGGCGACCGAGGCATCGATAAACAATACCAGATTCCGGTCTTCAAGATCGAGAGCATGTTCGACTTGTAATTGAAAGTCGTTCAAAATTTCGACGGAACCGGTTGTCATTCGTTCCTGAATCATTTCCAGTAGTAATGGGCCGAGCGCATCATCGCCCCGGCTAAGGTTGCCGTAGCCGAAAATCAGAATGGGTAAGTTTTTATTCATCATGCAATCCTATCGATAAAAAATTTATTTCGATCCGCGTGGTGTTGCGTTATACCCTTTGCAGGTCAAATTTCGGCGCCGGAGTGTCCGTCAAAGGACGCCGTGAATACGTCCATGTAGGCTCTGTGACAGCATCCCTGCTGTCAAAGCCTTTGCGAGCGCCATGGATGGCGTGTATTAGGGCACCAACAGTAGGCGCTTTAGGCGATGCAGGGCAGAAAAATGCTCCTGCATTTTCTGCATTCATTACATCCATGTAACTCAGCAATTGCCGAGGAGCAAAAATCGACCGAACACCCGGCACATCCATGCGTCAATGCCGAAATTTGAAGTGCGATGGGTATAATCGATTGGTTTTTGGCGCTTATCGTAGCAAAAAAATCTAGGAGGACTTCCCTGTTTTGACGAAATCTAAAAGTCTGTATATGACCGCCTTGAGTTGGGTGGAATCGTTTAGGTGGCTTGGCGGTTCGATAAAGTTGCCTGCCGTGGTCGAATGGAATGATTCTGTCGTCGGCGCTATGAAAAAACAGCAATGGAATCGGTGTGAGATGTTCGACGACTTCGATAGGGTTATAGGGGTAGTTTAACGACCAGGCAAACAGGTATTGAAATGGCCAGGTTAGCCAATGGTTGGCAGCGGCATCGCGGGCAATTTGAAAATAGCCGGTGAAGGCCGCATCGCTAACGATGCCGTCTAGATGTTGCCGGGCAGATGGGTTCCGGGCGGCAAAGTAGATGCCGAGACTGGCGCCGAGGCTTTGGCCCAAAAGAAATAGCGGTTTCGATTCGGACTTTGCGATCAGCCAATCGAATCCTGTTTCGATATCGAGAAAAATATCTGGCAGGTTCGGTTGGCCTTCGGAATGCCCGAAACCGCGGTAATCGATTAACAAAACCTGATAGCCCTGTTCCGGTAGCCATTTGACGTTATGAATGTGCGTGCTGATATTTTGCGCATTGCCGTGCAAGAAATAAACGCTGCCTTTGAGTTCGCCCTGCGCCGGTAAAAACCAGCCGTGAATCGTGAGATCATCCGGAGTCTTCAGATAGACGTCTCGATAGTGAAGACCCAGCGATACGGGCTTGAGAACGTGCCGTTCATTCGGATAGAACAATAGGCCGGAGCATCCGCAGCAACTCAATACAATTAACATCGCTATAAACCTAAAAAGATCAGTTGAGAGCCTCAAACTCCCGTTCGCCCTGAGCCCTTCTGCTTCGCTCAGGAGAGCCCTGTCGAAGGGTGAACGGGAGTTTGAGGATTCACCAGGTCGGTGAAAGTGTTGTAGACCCTTCATGCTTCGACTTTACTCAGCATGAACGGTCTACAACATATGCCAACTGCTCTTTCTAGGATAAAAGATTGACACATTCTGTAAGTTGAAATTTCGATTGACATGGTGTCGATTTTAAACGGTAAAGGATCTTTATGAAGCGAAGTCATAGTGTCGATGTTGAAGGCTCGGTAAAACTTGCGTTCACGAATGAAGGTGTTACTCTGCTCGACATTTGATAACTTGTAAAGGAGATTGGATGAAAGCGAGAGATAAGCGGCGTGGCTTGGTGTTGGTCAATACCGGCGAAGGGAAGGGCAAATCTTCGAGCGCGTTGGGTATGGTATTTCGCGCCGCCGGCTGGGGCATGAAGGTTTGCGTGATTCAGTACATTAAAGGTCAATGGCAAACGGGCGAACACAAAGCCGCGGAACGTTTCGACAATATCGAATGGCATGCTTTGGGCGACGGTTTTACTTGGGATACCAAAAATCCCGAGCAGGATATTAAAACCAGTCGCTCGATTTGGGAGTTCAGTAAGGAAAAAATTAAGTCTGAAGCCTATGATTTCGTATTGCTCGATGAAATCAACTATTGCTGCGGTTATGAATGGATCACCGGACAAGAAATCGCCGAGTTCATTAAAAATGAGAAGCCGTCCTGGATGCATTTAGTGCTGACCGGGCGCAATGCCGCGCCGGAGGTCATTGAAGTCGCCGATACTGTGACCCATATGACGCTGGTTAAGCATGCGTATACCCAGGGTATCAAGGCAGAGCAGGGAGTTGAGTTTTAAACGGCTCTAAGCGAAGCATTGCCGAGATAAGCGTATTGGCATAGAATTCATGGGGTATTGCCGAATGTTTTGAAATGTCTTCGGTATCATACTTATAAAAATAAACAACCTAGAGGGTGCTATGACTGAAACAACTAAAATTGTAATTGCGGTTATCGGCGTTTTTGTCGTCGGATTTATTGTCGTGGGTGTCAGCAAACAAGAATCCATCGAGGAAAAAGAGTCGGCGGCAATGATTAGAACTTATGTCGCGATGCAGGAAATGGCATCTAAAAAATGCCCTGCCGCAATTATGAAAGAAACCGGCGAGCAGGTGTTTTTTCCATCCGAAACGAAAAGCGACAAGGAGTCATACGTAACTTATAACTATCAAGGTGAAACCGATGCATTCAAAAACGCTTCTTGCACCTTGCGCTTAGAGCTCGGTGGTATTTCCGACTTGGTCATCGACGATAAAGTCATCATCAAAAAAGAGAAAAAAAATTAGAAACCTCGTAAACGTTCAGACCGGGTACATGGAAGTACCTACATAGCCTTTGGTTAAAAATTACTTCTTCGATAGACACATCCTATACCTTTTTTTCTTAGACGATTTGTCAATCCAAAAGAAGTAGGAGAGCAAAAATGATTTACATATGAATAATAAGTTTTTGAATTAAATTATTATTCTTCATGGTCTTCATGGTGAAATGCTTTTATTAGATTAATGTTTAAATTGGCTTAGAACATCCAAAAAATAATCGATGTCTTGTTCAGTGTGAGCCGCTGAAATCTGTAGCCGGATTTCTTGTTCGCCTTTCGCGACAATCGGGTAATTCAAGCCGGTAACCAATATGTCGTGCTCGAAGCAATGTTGCACTAAGGCCCCGGTTTTATCGGTATTCCTAATCATGATCGGCACGATCGGATGTTCGCCGGGTAAGGTTTCGAATCCCAATTGAGTTAATCCGCTTCTGAGTTTGAAGGCCAGCATTCGGATATGGTTCAGCAGGCCTTTGCCTTCGGCGCTGTCCAGTATATTCAATGCGGCCAAAGCTGCCCCCGCTTCCGGAGGGGTAATCGGATTGGAATAAATATAACTCGCCGATGTTTCCCTTAAATAGTCGATTACGGTCCGGCTGGACACCACATATCCGCCGTTGACGCCGAGCGCTTTGCCGAGTGTCGCAATCAAAATGTCCGCTCGGCTTGCAGTGATTTCCTCGGTGCCGCGCCCGGACGATCCGAGCGCGCCGATGCCGTGCGAATCGTCGACGACCGTCAAAATTCCTTGTGCGTAATCGGCTTCATGTTTTCTGCGTATCGCGTCGATTTTATCCAGCGGCGCATGGTCGCCGCGCATACTGAAGACGCCGTCGGTGACGATGATGACTCGTTCCGCTTGGCCTTTGTTATCGATCAGTATGCGTTCCAGTTCGCTCAGGTCCAGATGCGGAAAGACGGCTTTTCGCGCCGTTTTTGCCAAACGAATCGCATTGATAATGCAGTTATGATTGAGTGCATCGCTGACGACTAACGTGTCTTCATCGATCAACGCCGGTAAGATGCCGATCATGGCCGCATAGGCCGCGCTGAATAGCATGGCCGAGTGACGATCGTGAAATTCAGCCAGGCGGTTTTCCAAATCGATATGAGGTTGATAGGTGCCGCTGATAAACCTCACCGCGCCGGGACCCGCTCCGAAGGTTTCGGCGGCTTTGGATTCGGCGGCAATGACAGCGGGATGGCTCGATAGACCCAGGTAGGCATTGGCATTCATTCTCAAAAATGTCCGATCCGGGTAATTCTGAAGCAATACCCTGGGGCCGAGGCCGTTTTCGGCAGGTTTGAAGCCGGTGATGATTTTTTCCTTGCCTTTTGCGATACCTTTGTCTTGCATCGCGGAGAGTCGGTCCCTTAACTGTGCGTCGAGTTTGGCAAGTGTCATGATGACCTCTTTTAGCGGTTAGCGGTTAGCAGTAAGCAGTAAGCAGTAAGCGGTAAGCAGTAAGTAGTGAATAGTGAATAGTGAGTAGTGAGTAGTGAGTAGTGAGTAGGGGTTTGGTTTATTGAAAGGGCATTATCGGTTTATTCGGCTATGTGCTCTAG
Source organism: Methylotuvimicrobium buryatense (assembly GCF_005931095.1). Lineage (GTDB taxonomy): Bacteria > Pseudomonadota > Gammaproteobacteria > Methylococcales > Methylomonadaceae > Methylotuvimicrobium > Methylotuvimicrobium buryatense. The sequence continues at coordinate 1,877,233 of NZ_CP035467.1, forward strand.
CATGTCTTCGACCATCGTTGCTAGGTCGTATCGCGCTTGCCAACCCCATTCTTGCCGGGCGGCGCTATCATCCATGTGGCGCGGCCAAGAGTCGGCGATGGCTTGTCTAAGCGGGTCGATTTTATAACTTATTTTGAAATTAGGGATATGCCGGCGAATTTCTGCGGCCAGTTGCTCGGGAGTGAAACTCATCGCGGTCACATTGTAGGCATTGCGGTGGATCAAGCGTTTGGGATCGGCTGTCATTAACTGCAAAAACGCATCGATCGCATCCGGCATGTACATCATATCCAGTTGCGTATCGGGTTTTAGATAGCATGTGTAGTGTTGCCATCGAGCGGCAGCGTTGAATATTTCGATCGCGTAATCGGTCGTGCCGCCGCCGGGCGGTGTTTTATAGGAAATCAATCCCGGAAATCTAAGCCCCCGAGTGTCAAGGTTATAGCGCTTGTGATAATAATCGCACAGTAATTCGCCGGTTACCTTGCCGATGCCGTACAGCGTATTGGGTCGTTGAATCGTATCCTGGGGCGTATCGAAAGCCGGCGTGTTAGGGCCGAAGGCGCCTATCGAACTGGGGAAAAATACCGAGCAAGCGTGTTGGCGTGCGATTTCCAAAACATTGAACAAGCCATCGATATTGACCGACCATGCTCTTTGCGGGTCCGTTTCGGCAACTGCGGACAATAACGAAGCGAGGTGAATGATCGTATCGATGCGATAGTCCTCGACAATTCGGGCCAACGCCGCGACGTCTTCAATGTCCAGCCGGCAATAGGGGCCTGCGTTCGATATCTCGGCATCGGTTTTTTTGCGGTGGCCGGCGGCAATAACGGAATCATTGCCGTATCGCTGTCTGAGAGCTGGCGTCAATTCCGAGCCGATTTGTCCGGTGGCGCCGGTCACGAGGATGGTTTTCATCGGTTTTTAAAAAATAGCGGTCAGCGGCGATAAATCCGAGAAGTCGAATGAATTATAAACGGCATTGGTTGGAATTGTCCCGTTCAGCTAAAGTTCAAACAGGAACAAACGCATTAAAATCACTTATTGGATTCAAGTCATAACTGCAATTGTAGTAGTTATGTCAGCAATTCCCAATTTGGAGATCAAAAAGGGTGTGGGGTATGCTTGGCGAGGATGTCGGCAGCAGGGAGCTGCCGCCAAGCCCCCATGGATGGGTTTACGGCGTTCCTCGACAGGCATACCCCACACCCTAAAATCGGCGATACTGCTCAAACTGGGAATTGCTGTAGTTATGTAGCCTTTCGGCTCCAGCAAGGCCGATAGTTTAGGGGTTGCCGTAATTTTATACCTATCGCACTTCAAATTTCGGCATTAGCTTATGGAGGCGTCGGGGCGTTCGCAAAGGCTTTGGCAGCATGGAGCTGGCATAGAGACTATATGGACGTATTCACGGCGTCCTCTAGCGGACACCCAGGCGGCGAATTTTGATCTACACGGGTATAACCCAAGCTATAAGAAACGTTGTAAGTCCTTTGGATCATATGCGCTAAGTAATCATTCGAAGGTATGTTATTCTTTAATCCATAAAAGGCAACTATTCAGACCCCCGGCAATTATCGTTCCTACGCTCTGCCTCACTGCCATTAAGTTAAGCCGTTCGTGGTGAGCCTGTCGAACCATGGACGGCTTAACTTATCGACCCAGGATTTTTCCATTCACCCTTCGACAGGCTCAGGGCGAACGGAAAAATCCTTAACTTAATGGCAGTGACGCTGGAGCGTGGGAACGATAGGTGGGATGTAAATAATTACAAAAGTAGTGAGTTCGATGATATCCATCAGCTCTCGGCATTTTACTCGAAGATTATGACTCAACCGACTGTTCTTATCGTAGACGACGAACCCTCCAACCTGGCGCTGATCAGCGAAATTCTAAAGCCCGATTACAGCGTGCGGGTCGCCAATTCCGGTCTTCGCGGTCTTATGCTGGCCCGAGCGGAACCCGTTCCCGATTTGATCTTACTCGACGTGATGATGCCCGACCTAAGCGGACACGATGTTCTGCAAACGCTCAAATCCGAGCCTTCGACCCAAAACATTCCGGTTATCTTTATTACCGCTTTGGACAGCCAAGAAGACCAAGTCAACGGTTTCCAATTGGGTGCGGTCGATTATATTACCAAGCCGATCATGCCGCCGGTCGTCTTGGCCAGAGTGCAAACGCATATCGATTTAAAAAGCGCCCGCGATCGTCTGTTCGACCAAAACAAATGGCTCGAAAGCGAAGTTAAAAAACGCATGCTCGAAAACGATTTGATCCAACAAGTCAGCATTCGTGCATTAGCCCATCTGGCGGAAACCCGAGACCCTGAGACCGGCAATCATATTCTGCGCACGCAACATTATGTGCGCGAACTGGCGATACAACTGAAGCAAGATCCGCGTTTCAATGCCATCTTAGACGATCATTACATCGAACTCTTGACTCGCTCGGCACCGCTGCATGACATCGGTAAAGTCGCAATTCCAGACCATATCCTATTGAAACCGGGGCCGCTGACCGATGACGAATGGGTCATCATGAAAACCCATGCCGAACGAGGGGCGGCAGCCATTGAGCTAGCCGAACAAGATGTCGCGATAAATGTCGATTTTCTGATGCTGGCCAAAGAAATCGCGCATTGGCATCACGAACGCTGGGACGGTAGTGGCTATCCGGATGAATTGAGCGGCGATGCGATTCCGCTTTCTGCACGCATCATGGCCGTTGCCGACGTATTCGATGCACTGACGACAAAGCGCGTTTATAAACCGCCGATGCCGTTCGGTGAAGCGAGAGACCTGATCGTCGCCGGTCGAGGCAGTCAATTCGACCCCGATATGATCGATGCATTTCAACACTGTTACACAACATTTAAACAGATCGCCAAACGATTCGACGATGATACCGCAGCGTCGTTATCGGCAATCTCAGCGACATGAAAAATACGACAAAACCGATTCAGCGAAAAACTTATAAGCTTTTCATCGCATTACCGTTGTTATTGGCGATTAGTGGAGTGACACTGACCGGGCTTTATTGGCAACAAGTCCGGATCAATCAAGAAAACAATGCCCAGCAAGACTTCGAACATCAATTTGAGCGATTGGTCTTTCTGATTCAAGACAAAATCGAAGACAGTGAACAAGTCTTGCGTAGCATTGTAGGGCTCTTCGCGAGTAGCGAACACGTAAACCGTCAGGAGTTTCAGCAATTCATTACCGGGCTCGGCATCCAAAACTATTTTCCCGGCGTCAACGCGTTCGGTTTCGCGCCGTTGATCGAACGCAGCGCACTTAACGCGCACATCGAAGCGGTAAGGGCCGAAGGCTTACCGGGCTATCGGGTCTGGCCAGAAATGCCGAATGACATGCATGCGCCGATTGTCTATATCGAACCGTTCGACGCACAAAACCGGCAAGCGCTAGGTTATGACAGCTATTCGGAAAGGTCGCGCCGCATGGCAATGGATAGGGCCCGAGACAGTGGCCGTGCGGCAATGACGGCCAAAACGATACTCATTCATGAGCCCGCAGCCGAAGCACAGCCCGGATATATTCTGTATATGCCCGTTTATAATCCGGTTACGTCCGGCAATGCGGACTTGCCCGAATCCAACCGCAAATTTATCGGTTGGGTGTTCTCCGCCGTGCGTATCAAAGACATGATGCAAAATTTGCTGTCGCGTCCACAGTTCAATTTGTGTCCATCGCTGTCTCTGAAAATACATGACGGTATCACGACTACGCCCGAACATTTACTCTACGCACAGAACAGCGACACGGCATTGGACGATAGGTCGCTGAGCCGCCGCTTGACCTTGGCCGGAAACACCTGGACCGTGACCGCAACAATGCCGCCTGAATGCGCTACGGAATCTGCGTCGCATCAACCTTTATGGATCGCATTGGCCGGACTCGGTATGACATTACTGCTGACACTGATCGCCGCGATACTACCCCATCATTATTTGCTTATTCAACGTTACCTGGGACAAAAAGAGTCCTTACAAGAATATGCATCGCTTTTGCGTATCGCCGAACGCTTAGGTCGTATGGGCGGCTGGAGCGTCGACCTAAGCAGCAACCGGCTCAAATGGTCCGATACTGTTGCAGCGATTCATGATAAACCAAGCGGTTATTCGCCGACACTCGAAGAAGGCATAAGCTTTTATACGCCGGAATGGCGCGATAAAATCCGCGAAGTATTCGGCCTCTGTGCCACGCAAGGAATCGCTTTTGATGAGGAAATGGAAATCGTTACGGCGACAAGCCGACGGGTCTGGGTTCGCGCGATCGGCGAAGCCGTTCGTGACGGCACCGGTAAAATTGTTAAAGTGCAAGGCGCATTTCAAGATATTTCCGAAAAAAAACGCACGGAACTGGCCTTGCGCGATAGTGAACGTCGCTTTCGATTTTTGTTCGAACAAACACCAAGCATTGCTGTGCAAGGTTATGACGAAGAGCGCCGCGTGACCTTTTGGAATCGGGCAAGCGAAGCCTTATATGGCTATACGCGCGAAGAAGCGTTGGGGCGTCGTTTGGAAGACTTGATCATTCCCGACCCGATGCATGAGGAAATTATTACCCATATCAATAGCTGGATAGCCGGCGACCCTGGCATTCCGGCTGCAGAATTCACGTTGCGGCGCAAAGATGGCACACCGGTCACGGTCTTTACTAATCACGTCATGCAAGAAGGTCCAGCCGGTAAAGAAATCTATTGTATCGACATTGATTTGACCGAGCGCAAACGGATTGAAGAGGCATTACAGGAAAGAGAAGAGCGCTTTCGCATCGCCTCGACGATTGCGAACGATTTGGTTTACTCCTGTAAAAAAGGCCGCGACGGCTATTTCCGACTGGATTGGATGCTCGGCAATGCCGAGGCGATATTCGGTGACGACAATGACGCGCTGATGGCGCTCGGCTGTTGGCGCCATTATGTCATGCCCGAAGATCAAATGCTGTTTTCGAGGTCCATTACCGCGCTCGAACAAGGCAAGTCGAGTCATGTCGTTTTGAGCATAAAACATCGCAATGGCGAACGACGATACATTCAATCGGCGGCTTATGTCGAAACTAAACATACCGATGACGGACAGCCGGTGCTATTCGGTGCCTTAGAGGATATCACCGCGCGCATTCAAATGGAGATGGAGCTAACGCATTCGTATGAACTGATGCGTTATGTCATCGAACATAACCGGGGCGGCATCGTGATTCACGACCGCGACTTGAAATACTTATATGTTAGCCAGCGTTATCTCGATGATTATCGCGTTTCCGATCCCGATATTATCGGCAAGCACCACTATGAGGTGTTTCCAAACTTGCCGCAAAAATGGCGCGATGTACATCAAAAAGCGTTGCAAGGCATTGTCTGTTTCGCCGATGAGGATACTTATCTGCGCGAAGACGGAAGCGTGGAATGGGTTCAGTGGGAATGCCTGCCCTGGTATAATGCCGATGGCTCGATTGGCGGGATCATTATCTACACCGAAATGATTACCGAACGTAAACAAGCCGAAGACCAGTTGAAAAAGCTTGCGCTCGCGGTCGAACAAAGCCCCGAGAGTATCGTGATTACCAATGCCGACGCGCAAATCGAATACGTCAATCAGGCTTTTAGCGCTAACACCGGTTATTTGCTCGACGACGTTCTATTGCGAAACCCGCGTATTCTGCATTCCGGTAAAACGCCGAAAACGAATTATGAAGCGATGTGGCAAACCTTGACGCGCGGCGAAACCTGGAAAGGCGAGTTTTACAACCAACGCAAAGACGGCAGCGAATACATCGAATTTGCGGTCATAACGCCGCTTCGTCAACAGGACGGGACGATTACGCATTATGTCGCAGTCAAGGAAGATATTACCGAAAGAAAGCGAATTGCGACCGAACTCGACAAGTATCGCAATCATCTCGAAACCCTGGTGGAATCACGCACGGCGGAACTGCAAACAGCCCGGCAGCAAGCCGAAGTTGCGAATAGAGCTAAAAGCGCGTTTATCGCCAATATGAGCCATGAAATCAGAACGCCGTTGAACGCGATACTCGGTTTGGCGCATTTAATGCGTATCGACGCGACCGCTGCGCAAAGCGGCCGTCTGAATAAAATTGAAATCGCCGGTCGGCATCTGTTGTCAATCATCAATGATATTTTGGATTTATCTAAAATCGAAGCGGGTAAGATGCAGCTTAATCATGTCGATTTTCATTTATCGGCGGTACTCGATCATGTTCGGTCTTTGATCGGCGAATCCGCACATGCGAAAAATTTGACGATTACGCTCGACGACGATTTAGTCCCGGAGTGGCTGTATGGAGACGTAACGCGGCTGCGCCAGGCGCTATTGAATTTAGCCAGTAATGCCGTTAAATTCACCGAACAGGGTCGCATCGACATAAGGGCAAAATTACTCGAGGTACACGATAACGATTTGCGGGTGCGTTTCGAAGTGCAAGACAGCGGCATCGGTCTCGAAGCGGAACAATTGCAACGTTTGTTTCGCCCGTTTACGCAAGCCGATGAATCGATTACGCGCCAATACGGCGGAACCGGATTGGGCTTGTCGATTACCCTCCGGCTTGCCGAATTAATGGGCGGCGAAGCCGGCGCCGAAAGCGAGCCGGGACAAGGCAGCACGTTTTGGTTTACCGTCCATCTGCAAAAAGGTCACGGCGTATTACCGGCAGCGGCAGAAGCCGGATCAATAGACGCCGAACAACAATTGCGCGATACCCGCCGGGGGCGACGCGTGTTATTGGCCGAAGACAATCCGATCAACCGCGAAGTCGCGCTCGAACTGCTGCATGGCGTCGGCCTGTCGGTCGATGTCGCCGAAGATGGCATCGCTGCTGTCGAAAAAGCGAAACGACAACACTACGATTTAGTGTTGATGGACATGCAAATGCCCAATATGGACGGATTGGCTGCGACTCTGGCCATTCGCGAATTACCAGACTACTGCGAAACGCCGATTTTGGCGATGAGTGCTAATGTATTCGATGAAGATCGAAAGTCTTGTTTAGCGGTCGGCATGAATGACTTTATCGCCAAGCCGGTCGATTTGGAGCAATTTTATACGACTTTGCTGAAATGGCTTCCTGCATCGACTAAAACAGTTAGGTCCGCGTATATTCAAACCGATCCGGTACCGCTCAGCACGATGTTGCAGTCCGATTTACCGCAGCGATTATTGTCATTATTTGTCGAGCATCATCGAGACGATGTACAGAAACTGCATGACGCTCTTCAAGCCAACGATACGGACAGGCTTCAACAGCTTGCCCATGCCTTGAAAAGCGCTGCCGGCAATATCGGCGCGCAATCGTTGTCGGCACTAGCCTCACAGCTCGAAATTGCGGTGCGTACAAAACGCGATAACATTACGGATTTGACACGGGATCTCGCGCAACAGCTTGAAGAGGCGATGCAACAATGGCTTGAAGTTCTCGAGGTTCGTCAAACCGAAGAAATCGAGATCGATTCGGATAGGGCCGAATTAATTATCGAACCACTTAAAGCTTTGCTTCGCATCGGCGATATCAAGGCCATCGATATCGCCGAACGCGAAGCGGCGTTATTACGCGGCGTTTTGGGAAAAACACAAGGCAACGAATTGCTGCATCTGATTTCAATATTCGAATGGGAAAAAGCGCTCGATATACTCGAGCGGCACGATGATTAGGGCCATGACAGATACAATCCTTTTAGAATTTAGCGTTGACGCCAATAATGTCATTATCGCCATTAATGGTAGCTGGGATGAGTTTGCCGACGCTAATGACGCACCGCAACTCAAGAAGCAACACGTCGTTGGTAAATCGTTGTTCGATTACATTAGCGGCAATGTTACTCGCCAGTTTGTGCAAAAGTTACTCGATATTGTCCGGCAAAAAAATACTAGCGCCTGTTTTGATTATCGGTGTGATGCGCCAAACTTGCGCCGTTATTTACAAATGCGGCTGATGGCGAATGAGCGTGGCGAAGTGCGAATTAGCAACTACCAATTGCATACTGAGCCGCGTGTGGCGCCCATTTTTTTTATACGTTCCAACCAGCGTGATCGCCACACACGAGTGCGTTGCAGTATTTGCAATTTACTCAAGCAAGCTGAGCAGTGGGTTGAAGCGGAAAGCTTGCTAAAAGATAAAGAACCATTAACGGTGCCGGTGATCTATGGTGTTTGCCCGCAGTGCCAACATCAACTAAAACAATTACAATCCTCTCCAAGCTAACGTTTGAAAAATACTACGAAGACTTATAACCCTAGCAGGACGGGGTTTGCAACCCATACGCATCAAGCTAAGGATGTCGCTAAAACTAACTTCCTGACTTTCTCAAGTTTCTTGTAGGGGCAAGTTCTCATTCGCCTAGGGCGATTAAAATCGCCCTTGTATTGAATTTAGGTCGCTTCGAGGACTTCGATATAAGCCGTGGGTATCGAGCGTCAGTGACTTCGAAAGTCGCGACGAAGGCGTCGCTCCCACAGAGGGTGACTAATGCACTGTGGGAGCGATCCCCAGATCGCGATATCGAGGCCGAGAATGTCAAGTTACAATAAATGGCTTCGAGGTCACATTGTCTAAGACTGCAAAAGGGTAATACATGACTTATGTATAGCGATGAGTCCGGAAATTGGGAAAGCGCACGGGTTGACCGTTCTAGCTTGATGCGCATGGGTTTGCAACCCCGTTCTAAACGTTTTGACTTTGGCCGAAGTCAGCCGAAATGTTTAGGGCAAACCGAAACGTTGGGGACGGGTTAAATAACCCGTCCCGCAGAAGAAAACAATTACAATCCTCTCCAAGCTAACGTTTGAAAAATACTACCAAGGCTTATAATCCTTGGTAGAATGGTGCCGGTTTAATTGCTCTTAACATTAAAATAGGTTTCTTCGCATCATGGCGCGAAACAAAAAATACTCCAGGCGAGTCATCGCTAGTGGCGTTGCCACGCCTATCGAAGACCCGCTCGATTTATCGCAAATCCCTACTCTCAATCCCTCACCAAAAACTACTCGCCTGTTTAACGGTTATGTGGTCGCTATTGGCGCATCCGCCGGTGGTTTAGACGCCTTGGAGCGTTTCTTCGACAAGCTCTCGGTAACTTCGGGAGCGGCCTTCGTGGTTGTCCAACATCTTTCCCCCGATCACAAAAGCATGATGGATAATTTGCTCGCACGGCATACGGCCATGCCGGTGTTGATGGCCGAAAACGGCATGCAAATTAAACCTAACCAAGTATTTTTGATTCCGCCGGGTAAAAATATGACAGTGGCTGGAAGCCAGCTACGGTTGTTGCCCAAAAATCCGCACGGCTTGAGTTTACCGATTGATTTATTTTTCACCTCCCTCTCCAAGGAGTTTGGCAAGCATTCGGTTGGCGTGATTCTCTCCGGCACCGGTTCCGACGGTACCCGAGGCGCGGTAGCCATTAATGATGCCGGTGGTTTTCTTTTGGCGCAAGACCCGGAAACCGCTAAATTCGATGGAATGCCGCGTAGCGTCATTGCCACCGGCTTAGTCGATGAAGTTATCCCTCCTGAAATGTTGGCGGCCAGAATTGTCGGTCATGTTAGCAATAGCATTCAACCGACTGTAAAGTTGAATGATACTGGGCAAACGTCGCATGGTGATCCTTTAGAAAATATTTTGCATTTGCTGTATCAAGTCGGCGGTATTAATTTTAAGGAGTACAAATCGGCAACGGTACAACGTCGAATTGAGCGACGGATGCAGGTGCGTCATGTGCGCGATTTGAGCAATTATTTATATCTGCTGGAAAGTGATCGTAACGAAATTATCACCCTGAAGCGAGATATTCTAATTCCGGTGACCAGTTATTTTCGCGACGTAGAAACTTTTGAATTATTGGAAAAAACGGTAATTCAGACTTTGGTGGAAAATAACCCCGATAATCAATCGTTACGGGTATGGGTTGCCGGTTGCGCGACCGGTGAGGAAGCCTATACGCTGTCTATTTTATTTGCTGAAGCCTTCGATAAATTGCGTCGCTGGCCACAGTTAAAAATATTTGCCACCGATGTTGAGCAGCAAAACATTGAGTTTGCCAGTGCCGGGGTTTATCCGGAAGCGATAGCCAACGAATTGTCGCCAGAACGCCTCGAACGATTTTTTAGCCGCAGTGGCAATCAATTTATCGTCAAAAATGAAATTCGTCAGAATATCGTGTTTGCGCGGCACAATATTCTCGATGATCCGCCGTTTACCCGCATGAATCTAGTCAGTTGCCGAAATACGCTGATTTATTTTGATGTAGCGGCACAAGAACGCGCTTTGCTCTGTTTTCAATATGCATTGGCGCATAACGGTTATTTGTTACTCGGCTCTAGTGAATCTTTGGGCACGTTACATAAAGATTTCAGTGTCATCAATGCTAAACATAAAATTTATCGCGTCTTACGGCCCGTTTCGTTACCGCTTAATTTTAAAAATAGCACCAACCATAATGATAACCGCATGCGCGTGAGTCAGCCGTACCGCGAAAAACATCGGAATGCCGAAAGCAGTATTATCGAATCTGGCCAGATGTTATTGATGCAAAGTTACGCACCGCCAGCGTTATTAATTAATGAGGAACGCGAATTGGTGCATGTCTATGGCGATGTTCAACGCTATATGCAAATTCAAGCAGGCAGCGCCAGTTTGGAAATTTCCAAATTGTTGGTGGGTAAAATGGCACCGGTATGTGTAGCCTTGCTGCATAAGGTAGCTAAAGACAATATGCCGCTACATTCAGAAATTCAGTTGCTTGATTCGGCTAAGAAACAAAGCGAATGGGTGCGGGTTGTTCTGAGGCCGCTAATAGAGGATGCGCCGAAAGAGCGTCATTTTTTAATGTCTTTTGAGGTGTTGGCGCCCAAAGAAATACCCTTGGCAGGTAGTAATAATATTGACGTAGAGGCGGTTTCTAATGACCGTATTCAAAGCTTGGAAATGGAGTTATCGGCCACCCGTGATAGTTTGCAAGCGACGATTGAAGAGCTGGAAACCTCCAACGAAGAATTGCAAGCGACTAATGAAGAGTTAATGGCCTCGAATGAGGAGCTGCAAAGCACGAATGAAGAATTGCAATCAGTCAATGAGGAGTTGTATACCGTTAATGCCGAAAATCAGGAAAAAATAGATATTCTAAACCGTTTGAACGCCGATTTAGACAATATGACGCGTGCCGCACTGATTCCTACCCTATTTGTGGACAGTGATCTGAATTTAACCCGTTTTACGCCTGAAGCAGGTTCTATTTTTCGTATTCGGGAAGGTGATATTGGGCGACCGATTGACGATTTTGCCCACGAAATGGAATATCCGGAGTTCCTGCACGATTTGCGTCGCGTGATCTGTACGGCGCAGTTGATGGAGCGTGAAGTCAAAACTCGCAATGATCATTGGTATTTGGTTCGTGTCTTACCTTATATCGATCGACCGAGAAACATCAGTGGGGCAGTATTAACTTTTGTCGATATTACCCAAATCAAAGATGCGCAGCGTCTCCAAGCCATTTTAGATTCCCTACCCGAACATATTGCCGTGTTAAATTCGAAAGGCGTCATTACCATGGTGAATAAAGCCTGGCGGGATTTTGCCCAAAGCAATGGTGATCGTGAGCTCGCGCATACTGGCCCGGGTATCAATTATCTTGATGTTTGTAAAATTAAACATGTACTCGATGATACCGTTGCCCACCAAGTGCTTATAGGTATTAGCCAAATTCTTAGCGGCGAGCAAGCGCATTTTTCCATTAAATATCCTTGTCATTCGCCCACAGAACGTCGCTGGTTTTTGATGCACGCCACGCCTGTGAGGCATCCGTTGGGTGGCATCATTGTCAGTCATGTCAATATCACGGCATGGGTAGAGGGGGAGCAGGCATGAGTAGTATTAAGCAATTAGCAATCGAGGCATTGCAACGCGGCGATTTTGATTTTGCCTTACAAGATGTTGCGCGTGGTGAAGCGGATGTTTCCCGCTTAGTCGAAGACCTTAAAATCTATCATGCGGAATTAGAAATTCAAAATGAGGAATTACGCCAAAATCAAATCATTACCGAAAATGCCATGCGCCGCTTTAGCAGTTTGTTTGCGGCTTTGCCGGTACCGGCTTTAGTTATTGATGAAGTTGTGGTCATCCATGAGTGTAATGCGATAGCTGAACAACGGTTTGCCTTAAGTCGCAAGCAATTACGTTCACATTATTTTCCTCGCCTGCTACCTAAAAAAGAGCATGGTCGTTTGCGGGAATTATTGCAGAGGGCTCGAAGCGAAGGTTCCGCGAGGGTAACCGGTATTGAATTAAAAACGGCCGACGAACAACAGTTTATAGCTGATATGCATCTTTCGTTATTGTCCGAGTTAGCAGAAAATTATGCGCAGCACTTTGTCGTTTTAATTGTCGATCAAACCGCAGCGGTTAAGCAACAGGTGCTGCTAGAAGAAAGTCACCGACACTTTCAGGCTTATTTTGATTCGGCGCCGGTCGGCATGGCAGCCATCAGTGCCGATAAACAATGGCTAGAAGTCAACGATAAACTCTGTGACTTGTTCGGATATTCGCGCGATGCGCTGATTAAACTGACCTGGATGGATTTAACGCATCCCGGCGATCTTGACGCCGAATTAGTGCAGTTTAATGACATACTCACAGGTAAGCATGAGGGTTATACACTGGATAAGCGGTGTATTCGCAGTGACGGCGAAATCATTGATGTGCATGTGATCAAACAAGGGGTGCGTAATGCCATCGGCCAACTTGATTATATAGTGGTCATTATCGAAGATGTTTCCGTTCGCAAGCAGGCAGAACTTGCCTTGCTGGAACGCGATCAGGCTCTCGAAAATCTGTCCTTGAGCTTACGCGAGCGTATAAAGGAGCTAAAAGCGATTTATGCTATTTCTCGAGCGTCACAATTAATTAGCGATCAAGATGCTTTTTTTGCCGACGTGTTAAAACTGCTACCCATGGGCATGAATTACACAGACGATGTCTCGGTGTCTATTAATTTACCTTCCAAAACTTATAGCAACGATACCTTTTCAGCCACAATGGATAAGCTGGAAAGCGATATTCAGGTTGACGCGCAAGTGGTCGGTAAAATTAGCGTCGGTTATAGGAATCCGCATATTTTGCCAAACAACAAACCGTTTCTTGATGATGAAAAACAATTTATTGAGGGCATAGCGGAATTAATTGGTTTATTTCTCACGCGTATACGCAGTGAACAAGTCCAAGATTTAACCAGTCAACGCAATGCCGCCCTATTAAGTTTAACCAGGCAAGCTACGAAAATGGATGAACAGTCTCTGCTGCGTTTTGCCCTTGAGCATGCCGAGGCGTTAACCGATAGCCACCTCGCTTATGTACATTTTGTCAACAGCGATCAAAATACCATTAGTTTAGGGGTATGGTCAGGTAAAACGCTGCAAAATTGTGCAGCGGTGCATGATAATCATTACCCGTTAGCGAATGCCGGTGTGTGGGCGGATTGTTTTCGTTTGCGTCGGCCGGTTATTCATAATGATTACCCGGCATTGGATAATAAAAAAGGGTTGCCGGAAGGCCATGCGACCTTATTACGTCACGTGAGCGTGCCGGTTATCGAAGACGATAATGTCGTGATGATTATGGGGGTAGGTAATAAACAAGACTCTTATGATGCGGGTGATTTGGCCATATTAGAAATGTTGGCCAATAATGCATGGGCCTTAGTACAACGTAATCGGCAACAACGCAAACTCGAACTTGATGCGATGGTGTTTCGTTATAGCCGAGAAGCCGTAGTCGTCACGGACGGTGAGCAACGGATTCTCTCAGTTAACCCTGCCTTTACCCTAATTACCGGTTACACGGAAACCGAAGTGCTGGGTTTAACCCCACGTTTGCTCAAGTCAGGGAAGCATGATGATAGTTTTTACCAACAGATGTGGGCGAAACTCAATCTTGAAGACTATTGGCAAGGGGAAATTTGGAATCGGCGTAAGAATGGAGAAATCTATCCGCAATGGCTTGGTATTTCGGCTGCGCGTACGACACCCGAGGGGCGTCCGAGTGAATACATTGCTGTATTTATGGATATTACCGAACATCAACAAGCCCGAGAGTATATTGAATTTCTCGCGCATCATGATCCCTTGACCTCACTGCCTAACCGTACTTTATTAAAAGACCGTTTTCAGCAAACGGTGTCCTATGTGCAACGCCAAGGTAAGAAGCTGGGCTTGTTATATTTGGATTTAGATCACTTTAAAAACGTTAATGATAGCTTGGGTCACCCGATAGGTGACAAACTGTTGTTGGAAGTTGCCTGCCGTCTGCGAGACTGTGTGCGTGAAGCCGATACCGTTAGTCGCTTAGGTGGCGATGAATTTGTCGTCTTACTAGGTAATGTGCATCATGTCGATAATTTAGCTGATATTTCGACGAAAATTTTAACCGCGCTGTTACGTCCTTTTGATATTGAGGGCAATAAACTACAGTTATCGTGTAGCATCGGTGCCTGTTTATATCCTGATGATGGAGAGGAATTTGATGGGTTGCTACAAAAAGCCGATACGGCACTGTATCAGGCTAAATTCAATGGACGTAATACCTATAAGTTTTATACCGAATCAATGAATGTGGCGGTGATGCGCCGCATGTCTTTAGAAAATGCCATGCGTTTGTCGCTGGAGCGCGAAGATTTCTTTGTGGTTTATCAACCTCAATTTGACATTAAAAGCGGACAGATTGTCGGTGCTGAAGCTTTAGCGCGCTGGCATCATGCAGAACTGGGGATTATTTCACCGGCAGAATTTATTCCGGTTGCGGAAGAGTGTGGATTGATTGTTACCTTAGGGCAGTCGGTGCTGCGTCAAGCTTGTCGGCAAATGCAACAATGGTTGCTACAAGGGCATTATTTACGAGTGTCCGTCAATGTGTCTTGCGTGCAATTTTTACGGCATAACTTATTGCAAACGGTCATCGAAATCTTGGAAGAAACCGGTTTGCCGCCTCACCATTTGGAATTAGAATTAACCGAATCCATTTTGGTTACCGATCCAGAGTATGTGTTGCAGGTGGTGAATACGTTAAACCAACGAGGCGTACAATTTTCGATTGATGATTTTGGTACCGGTTATTCCAGTTTAAGTTATCTCAAACGCTTCGCGGTGGACAAACTTAAAATTGATCAATCCTTTGTAAGAGATATTCCAGGTGACGCTGACGATGAAGTATTGGTCGAAGCCATTGTGAATCTTGCCCACAATTTACGCCTTAAATGTATTGCCGAAGGCGTGGAAACCCAAGTGCAAGCGGATTTCTTACGCCAATTAGGCTGCGATCAAATTCAGGGGTATTTATTAGGCAGACCGTTATCAGTAGATGCGATGCAGCAATTATTGAGTAGTCAGTCACGGTAACTATAGAGTCGGTTAAGACATCGCGAAAGTAATTATTCAGACCCTTGTTTTAAAATAAACTGGAACTTTAGCCTCTCCCTTTGAAAAAGGCTATGTTCGCGTTAGCAGTTGAAACGATTCTCTTTCCTACTAAATAAACCACTTAGGAAATAGTCAATGATTGCTTTCCAATACGCTGAGCGTGGAAGAGGGTACGATTACTCGCTTGACAGGACGCCGTGAATACGTCCATGTAGGCTTGACGGCAGCTATCCCTGCTGCCGACACCTGTCAATCGAGCAACCGTACCCTCCTTTCAGCCATTGGCGCGATATTGAAAAAAAAGTTATTCAGAGTTGAATCCTTGGGGTTCATGTTGGCTTTAAGTTCAAAAGTATCAACTATCAACGCGAACATAGCTATTATAAGTGGGTCTGGCTAAGATTGTCTTGACCGGCGAAGGTTTGGATGACTTCCTCGGCCAATTCGGTTATTTTTCGTCGCTGGTCTCTGGCGTTTTTGCGCAAATAATCAAATGCGGCTTCTTCGGTGAGGAGTTGATTCTTCATGATTAGGCCAATCGCTATGCAGACGCTTCTGCTTTGGGATAGCGCTTTGTCGAGTTGCTTGTTCTCGTATTTCAGATTAATTATTTCCTTGTTTCTTTCGATTACCGCTTCGATGGTCAAAATCAATTGCTCGAGACTGCAGGGTTTGACCAAATAGTTCATGCAACCGGAGGCGATGGCGGCTTTTACTGTGTCTTCGTCGGAATAGGCGGACAAGAATATGACTGGAATGTCGAGTATTCGTACAAGATGTTTGGCAACGTCTATACCGGTCATTTTCGGCATGCGGATATCTAAAACCGCAATGTCCGGCTTTTGGTCTTGAGCAAGTTTAATAGCCGTATCGCCCGATGTGGCTTCTAAGACATTATAACCGGATAGCCGTAGTCCACGGCTCATGGTTCCGAGAATGAGCCGGTCATCGTCGGCAAGAAGTATTGTTTTATTCATTAATAGTTAAATTTAGGCCGGTGCGGCCGTAAACGCTTAGATAATCGCTAAAAATAGTTTCGAAAATATGGTTGTAAGTGATTCAGTTTTTTGTTCAATAAGGAAGCCGTGAACCTACAAACTAAATTCTATAGGTTATTGGCTGTAACTATTTAGTCCACCGGCAATTATTGTTCCCTCGCTCTACATCACTGCCATTAAGTTAAGGATTTTTCCGTTCGCCCTGAGCCTGTCGAAGGGTGAATGGAAAAATCCTGGGTCGATAAGTTAAGCCGTCCATGGTTCGACAGGCTCACCACGAACGGCTTAACTTAATGGCAGTGTCGCTCTACATGGGAATGCCTGAGTACCGCTCCCGCCTCTTAGACTTTATTGCCACGCTGGAGCGTGGTAACGATAGGGGATGTGAATAATTACGGTGAATCATGCATTCAACATAGCGAACTTATTCCTACCTTGTTTAAGTCATCTCCGCGCAATAGCGGTATCCGGCTAGGGTCTTGGCGGAGTAGCGAAGTTGAAAAAAGGTAAGACAGAATCTGAATATAAAAGTTTGAAGTTTAACTACTTTTAGACGAACATAATTGGTTCGATCAAGATGCACCAATAATTCGATAAAGAGAATACAAAGCGGGGTCTGGGGTTTGTATTTATTTCGGTAATCTAATTGAAAAGCATCTAGATGTAAAGAATTGGACCGGCATTTTGTAATCATAGGCTTACTTGATGCTTGAGCTATAAAACGGATTGCTTTGGCTTTTATGAAAAATCAATGGCGGCATCATCGTTAATTGTGCGGTGACTGTGTGGTTCGTTTGGTAAATGCACAATTGCGATTGTTCCGGCATCAATGTTTTAACTAACGAAAGTCCGGTGCCGATTTTAATCGATTGTTCGAAATCGAAACCTTGGGGTAGCGAAGCCGGTCCGTTCTTGACGGTAAAAATCGCATGATTCTTGTCAAAATCCAATGAAACCGAGATTTTTTTGTTTATTCCGGGGCTGTGCTTGATGGCATTGAGTAATAGTTCGTTAACGATTAACGATAACGAAACGGCATTGTCCCGATCGACGCGAATCGGATGATCGGAAGGTATTTGCAGTTCGATGGTTTCATAGGTGCTGAAAAATAAACGCTGACAAAATTCTGTCGAGGAATGAACAATGTCGCATAGATAAATTTCGCCGTTTTCTGTCTTACTTTGCAAACCGTAAGTAATTGCCAGTGAATTGATCTGCAGCATGCTTTGTTCGAGAATCGCTTTGGCTTCGGGGTGCTCCAATGCATTATTTTGCAATAGGCCGAAAATGCCTTGTAAGTTGTTTTTGATTCGGTGGTGAACCTCTCGGATTAGGGTGTTTTTATGCCGTTGCTCCCGTTCCAACAGCTTTCTATCTTCTTCGATATGCTCGCAAATGTCGGTTAGTAATAAGACAAAATAATCGATCGTAACGGAATCGTTGCTGACGGAGTTGACGGACAGTTTAACGCTGCTGACTGTGCCGTTTTTGTGGATTAATTGACCGTTGACGATACCGCTATGGTCGATGTTTGGGGCGAAAAAAAAGTGCTCGTTCAAATCCGGAAATCTGAGCAAAGTCATTAATGGGGCGTTCTTTAGCGTAGTTTCGTCATGGCCTGAGAGTCGGAAGATATATTCATTAGCCGATAAAATCCGGTTTTCGGGAGAAATCGTTAAAACCCCGATTAATCCCGATGTTGTAACAATATGTTGTATTTGCTTATTTTCGCTCGACGCTTTATCGGCAAATTTATCGTCTGTTTGAATTGCGTTGTGTATTTTTAACGGCGTACCGCTCGGATCCCTGATGACCTTGCCGTGTTGACGAATAGGAATGACATCGTGTTCCGGAGTTTGTAAGCGATAGTGAGCGGAAAATGTATCAAGATGGATTAATGCGTCTTTGAAAACTCGTTTTATGCGGTTTTGATCGTTAGGATGAAGCTTTGTTAGAAAAAGATCATGGTTTATAGCATTTTCGTGTTCGGAAAAGCCGAATAGTTTGGCGAAATCCTCGCAGCCTTCGATCTTTCCGGTTTCGATATGCCATTCGTAAAACATACTATTAGTGACTTGCTTTAGATGTTTGAGTTTTTGCTGTTGGTCATGATACTCAACGAGAAGATTGCGGTATTTTCGGTGATAACGCACAAAGCCCCAAATAGGTGGTATGGCTGCGATTAACATCGTTAAGTATCCGGCTTCGAAAAAAATGCTCAGCGGGATAGCCGGAAAATAGAATCCTGACGCGGCAAAATAATTAAAATCGGTCATAGGTTTTCCAGGTATTCAATAAGGCTGCGAACCGACCTTTAAGCAAAACAATGTTCGAATTATAACCAAGTGTGTCAGTCAGTTATTTGAATTAATTAATGCTTTTGAAATAAAGATTCATGTGAGATAAGGAACAAATCTGTTTTACTAACGGGCAAATTCATTTACTATTGACACCCAAATGCGGCCCCTAGCCCCCGTGCCGCCAAGTAACGCTTTTCAAAGGCGTTAGACAGTCGGATTACAGCATTGTTTAGATTTCCTTTTTAATGGTTGTTTGTTCTGAAAGTTTTGATGTACTCGCTAAGGGTGTGTCGATGTTTTCAGGGTTTCGATCCGTTTTTTGTTGGATTTTAGCGCTTGCGAATCACTGGTAATTTAAGAGGGCTTCATGCAAGAACGAGAACATCGATTTCCGGCGAATAGGCGCTCAGCAGACAAAAAAAGCCTATCAAGCGCGGATGCCGAGTCAATGGAAATCAAGCTGGAAATCTATAAAACCTTGTTCGAAGCGACTTCAGACGCGATGATGATTGCAGACGAATCGACGCGCATTCTTTATGTTAACCCCGCATTCACAAATATTACCGGTTATACCGAACAGGATGTTCTGGGTAAAACCCCCAGGATTCTTTCTTCAGGTAAACAAGACATCCATTTTTACCGACGAATGTGGCAAAGCATCACGACCAATAAGCGTTGGCAGGGCGAAATTTGGAACAAGAAGAAATCCGGAGATATCTTTCCGGCCTGGCAAACTATCAACGTGATCGGCGAAGAAGGCAAGCCGGCGCACTATATTTCAGTATTCAGCGATATTTCTCAAATCAAAAAATCACAGGCCGATCTTTGGACCTTGGCGCACTATGACTCGCTAACCGGACTCGCCAACCGTAGTTTGCTCGAGGAGAGGATAAAGCAAGAGTTGGCTACCACGATCCGTTTCAAGATTTACGGTGCATTGTTTTTTTTGGATTTGGATAACTTCAAAACCATCAATGATTCTTTGGGGCATAAAGTCGGGGATTTGTTACTCAGGCAAGTCGCCGATCGCCTTAGAAGGGAGCTTAGAGAAGAAGATATGATTGCACGTTTGGGTGGCGATGAGTTTGTTATCGTGCTGTCCAATCTTTCTTATGATAAGGCAATTGCATCGAACCAGCTTAAAGTTGTCGCCGAGAAAATCCTCGATCTATTATTAATGCCTTATTTACTGGAAGGTCACGAACTGCGCGTTTCTGTGAGTATCGGCATTACCTTATTTCCGAATAACGGAGATACGTTCGATCATTTGCTGAGACAAGCCGATACGGCGATGTATGCCGCTAAAAACAGCGGAAAGAATACCTATTGTTTCTTTCATCCCGATATGCAAGATAAAGTCAATCAAAGACTGCAACTGGAGAAAGAGCTTAGAAATGCATTGGTTCATGATCACCTGGGATTGGTTTATCAGCCTCAATTTAATTTCAATCAACAATTGCTCGGTTATGAGGCATTGGTTAGATGGCATCATCCCGAGCAAGGCGTCATTTCGCCGCAGGATTTTATTCCGCTAGCCGAAGAGACCGGTTTAATTGCCCAAATCGGTAGTCAAGTGCTGACGAAGGCATGCCAGCAATGGGTGGCTTGGCACCGAGCAGGCAAGAATGTGCCACATATTTCAGTCAATATCAGTCCTAAACAGTTTAGCTCCCCAGGCTTTGTCGATTTAGTTAGTGGTATTGTTGAATCGACTAAAGTCGATCCTAGGCATATCATTCTGGAAATTACCGAAGGGCTGATCGTTCAGAATGTAAAGGGCATTATCGAAAAAATGCATGCGCTAAAACAATTAGGCTTGCGCTTTTCAATAGACGATTTCGGCACCGGTTATTCTTCGTTATCTTACCTGACCCGATTGCCGATCGATCAATTGAAAATCGATAAGACTTTTGTAGTCAATTTGGGAATAAACGATAACGATGCGGTGATCGTCGAGACCATTATCGGCATGTCGAAGCACTTGAAGCTTGATTTGATTGCCGAAGGCGTCGAAACATGGGAGCAGCTAGAGCATTTGTACAGATGCGGTTGCGATGGTTTTCAGGGGTATTATTTTAGTAAGCCGTTAAACCGGGATGATATCTGATAGTCATTTACTTCTCAATTGTAGCTGCGAGAAGTCTATGTTCTAATGCAATCGGTTATATAAACAGGCAGGGATAAAATGAAAATTGCACCTCTGGAGACGGCATTACTTTATAAACCTTGTAGAGTCGGCGATTTAAACTTTCAAACGACCGACGAACTCAAGGATGTCGAAATCATCGTTGGACAGGAGCGGGCAATTGCATCGATCCGGTTTGGGATACGAGTCGATAAAGCCGGCTATAACATTTTCGCATTGGCACCTTCGGGAACCGGTAAGATGACGACCGTTATGCAGTTGGTCGAGCAGGAAGCCGCACATAAAAAAATTCCTTCGGACTGGTGTTATGTGTTTAACTTCGAACAACCGGCCAAGCCTCGGCTTTTGTCTTTACCCGCCGGAAAAGGCAAATTGTTCCAAAACGATATGGAGCAATTGATCGATGAACTTCGAATTGCCTTACCGGCGTCGTTCGAAGGCGATGAATACCGCTCCCGCGTCGAGGAAATCGAGGAGGAGTCGCGGCATCGCGAGTTTCGGGAAATCAACCGATTGCGTGAAGAGGCCGCGAATGCCCGTATTATTCTAACCGAAACGCCGACCGGCTATGCTTTCGCGCCGGTCGATGACAAGGATGTGGTGATCGATGCCGAGCACTTCAATCAACTCTCCAAGGAAGAGCAGCAACGCATTCAGCATGCGATCATCGAGCTGCAACAGCGCCTGCAAAAATTATTAAAGAAATTTCCGGCGTGGCGTAAGGAAACTAAGCGTAAGATCAAGGACCTGAACCGTGAAGTGGCCGAATTTGCAGTCGGCCATTCGATCCATGAACTCAAGGAAACCTACGGTGACCAGCAGACCGTGCTCGATTATTTGGATGAGATCGAGCGCGATATTATCGGTCATGTACGCGATTTCATTCCTCACCGCGAATCGGCGCTGCCGTTCATGGAAATGCCTCAACAATCCGATCCTTTCAAGCGTTATCAAGTGAATTTAATGGTCGACTTGAGCGATAACAAAACCGCGCCGGTCGTCTATGAAGATCATCCGAATTACGCCAATTTGATGGGACGCTGCGATCATGAAGCTTTCATGGGGTCGCTGGTTACCGATTTCACGATGATCAAGCCGGGAGCATTGCATAAAGCGAACGGCGGCTATTTGATACTCGATGCGCGTAAGCTATTGATGCAGCCCTATGCCTGGGAAAGCTTGAAACGGACGTTGCAATCCGGCGAGATCCGCATCGAATCGCTGGAGCGAAGCCTCAGTCTAATCAGTACCTCGGCGCTTGAACCGGAACCGATTCCGCTCGAATTGAAATTGATCTTGTTGGGTGATCGGCTGATTTATTATTTGTTGAATTATTACGATCCCGAGTTTCAGGATTTATTTAAAGTCGCGGCCGATTTCGACGATACGGTGGGCCGAGAAGACTCGGCGATCGAATACGCAAAAGTTTTGGCAACGATTGCAAGGCAGGAAAAATTGCAGTCCTTGAGCCGGGATGCCGTCGCGCGAGTGATCGAACATAGCGCCAGGATGACCGGCGATGCCGAAAAACTCTCGACACATTTGCGCAGCATTAAAGATTTACTGATAGAGGCTGATTATTGGGCCGGACAAAACGGACACGATTGCATTAATGCCAGTGATGTACAGCAGGCGATCGATCAGAAGGTCTACCGCTTGGATCGGATTAGGGAAAGGCTCTACGAGCATATTCAGCGCGGTACGGTGTTGATCGATACGCAAGGCAGCGTGGCAGGACAGATCAATGGTTTGTCGGTGTTGCAGATCGGCGAATTCAGTTTCGGCCAGCCCTCCCGGATTACCGCGACGACGCGCCTCGGTAACGGCAAACTGGTCGATATCGAACGGGAAACCGAATTGGGCGGCGCGATTCATTCGAAAGGGGTGTTGATTTTGGCCGGTTTCATCGCCTCCCGATACGCCCGAAGCAAGCCGTTTTCTATGTCGGCGACGCTGGTGTTCGAGCAGTCCTATGGCGGTGTCGACGGCGATAGCGCCTCGCTCGCCGAATTGTGCGTAATTCTTTCATCGCTGACCCAAATCCCGTTGCGTCAGGATTTGGCGATGACCGGTTCAGTTAATCAGTTAGGACGTGTGCAGGCGATCGGCGGCGTCAATGAAAAAATCGAAGGCTTTTTCGATATCTGTAAAAAACAAGGACTGACCGGTACTCAAGGCGTGATTATACCTTCGGCGAATATCAAGCATTTGATGTTGCGATGGGATGTCGTGCATGCCGCCCAATCCGGGCAGTTTCATATTTATGCGGTGAAAAATGTCGATGAAGCCTTGGAGTTGTTGACCGGAATGGTAGCGGGCGATCCTGATGAAAACGGCGTGTTTCCGCAGGAGACTGTGAACGGAAAGGTCGATGCGCAATTAGCCAGGTTTACCGAAATCAGTCAGGCATTTTTGTCGAAAAATAACGGCCATGATTGACCTTAACGTTACCCCAAAAAAAATGTTGATCGCTGTCGATGCTCTGCAAGATTCGGCCTTGTTGGAGTTGGCGGCAAGCTTGGCCAGGTCGCAAGGGGCACAGCTGACAGCTTTGTTTATCGAAGATATTAATTTGTTTCATTTGGCGGGTCTTCCTTTTGCAACCGAAGTGGATAAAGTGACCAGTGCAGAACTTAAGTTCGATGTCGACCGTATCGGTTCGGCATCGGCCCGCCGTGTTAAGAGAATTCGCCAACAGCTCGATGAGTTGGCGAAAAAATCCGAATTGACGGTATCGTTGACAGTCGTTCGCGGTCATTATTTGGCCGAGGCGATGGCCGCTTCCGCTACGATGGATTTATTGCTGCTGGATAGACCGCGCGTTAGCCGGTCGTTGACGATTAAAAAAATTTCCGTTAAAAAGTTTAGTCCTCCGGTTTGGGCAATTTATGATGGTACGGAAGGATCGGAACGAGCATTTAAATTGGCTATCGATATTGCTGAATCGCAAAAATCGGGGCTCAACATTATTTTACAGAGGCAATCCGATAACGGCATTGCCGAAATGGAGCAACAAGTTAAAGCTTTGCTCGCGGGGAGCAATCTCGCTTCTCATTTTTTTATTCAATCTAGTCGAAGTTACGATTCGATCATGCAATATGTCTTAGAGCGTGGTTGCAGTATCGTCGTGCTGCGCGCCGACAGAACCGACCCTGAAACTTCACAAAGTGCTGCGTCGTTGTTTGCCGATCGGCTCGGTTGTCCGGTGTTGCTAGTAGCATAAGCCGGGCTTGACAGCATTGCTGCTTCCATAAACACCAGCAATTCCCAGTTTGAGCATTTTCGCCGATCTTAGGGTGTGGGGTATGCCTGTCGAGGAACGCCGTAAACCCATCCATGGGGCTTGACGGCAGCTCGAACGCCAAGGATGGCGTGAATGCAGATTTTGCATGGAGCAAAAATCTGCCCTGCTGCCGACATCCTCGCCAAGCACACCCCACACCCTTTTTGATCCCCAAATTGGGAATTGCTGCCATAAACACTGCCTTCGATGCGCATGGTTTCTGCGCATTTCGTAGCCCGCTAATCTTTGGCGGAAAAAGCTATTTTCAACTTGTGAAACAAGACTCTGACGTCTTCGGCAACCAGATATAACGACGGAATCAGTACGAGTGTAATCAAGGTCGCAAACAAAATGCCGAAACCGATTGAAATCGCCATCGGGATCAGCATTCGCGCTTGCCGGGATGTTTCCAAAATCATCGGCATTAAGCCGAAAAAAGTGGTTAGCGTGGTTAGCAGTATTGGTCTGAAGCGCTGGATTCCGGCGGCTTTGATGACTTGTAAAGGTGTTTTGGCACTGCCGATGCGATGTTCGTTCGCATAATTGATCAATACCAGCGAATCGTTGACGACGATGCCGGATAGGGCGACGATACCCAGCATGCTAAGGATACTCAGATCGTAACCCATCAACAAATGCCCTAATATTGCGCCGATGATGCCGAACGGAATGCTGACAATGACGATTAGCGGCAGAATGTAGCTGCGAAAAGGAATCGCCAACATTGCATAGATCGCCAGCAGTGCAAAGACAAAACTGATTTTGAGACTGCTAAGATTATCGGCCATTTCGGCTTGACTACCCTGAAAGCTATATTGCAAACCTGGAAATTCTTCTTGCAGGCGCGGCAGTTCGGTTGCTTTGAGGTCGTTAATGATTTCACCTGCCCGGCTGCGCGGCGTGACGCCCGATTTGACTTGGATATTGCGTCGGCCGTTACGGCGGTTGATTTCGGTGTAGGCGCGGCCGCGTTCGATATGCACGGCTTCAGTGAGCGGAATCTCGACTCCTGCCGGTGTGCGTAACATTAGGCTTTCGATGTTTTTTAGCGACATTCGCTCGTTTTCGGGTAGCCTGACCATGATTTTGACTTCATTACGGCCGCGTTGCTGACGGAGCACTTCGGCACCGAAAAACGCATTTCTGACTTGTCGCGCAACATCTTGTGCCGTCAATCCCAAGCTTCTTCCTTCGGGCAGCAACGTAAAGTCCAGTTGTTCCTTGCCGCTGGTCAAGCCACTGTCGACGTCATTGACGATAGGGTAGGCGCTAAGCATTTGAGCAAGGCGTCTGCTTGCTTGTTCCAAGACTTGTATGTCGCGGTGATTGAGTTCGACGGTGATCGCCGGACCCCGACTGGGGCCGCCGGCGTCCGATTCGAATAAAATCGCTTCAATGCCGGCAATTTCGCCAGCCTCTTCGCGCCAACGCCGGGTAAATTGCTCGGTACTAAGAATATCGTCGCGAACTTCGGGCGGCGCCAAATAGGTGCGCACGGTAGCCAAGTGGCTGCCGAGTGTCTGTTGCCTGTCGACGGTGCCGATTTCGATAAATTGCCCTTTCAATAATCGGTCGCCGTTCGGAACGTTAGATGCGACACGTCGCGCCGCTTCCGACAAGTGTCGGGCGATTGTTTCGGTTTTTTCTACCGGCGTTCCGAACGGCATCGTTAATGTGACTTGTGCATAATCGGATTCGACCTTCGGAAACAAGGTCATGCCCATGCGTCCGCTAGCGGCATAGGCCAATGCTGCAATCAACAATGAGAATGCGAAGGTGACGGTCAGATAGCGATGATCGAGTACGCTTTCGAGAAATGGGCCATAGCGGTGCACTGTCCAGTGCCGGAAGCCATCGCTGAAGCGTTGTTGATAATGATGAATTTTGGCTTGAACACCATGGCTTTTCAATGGCTTTAGGTGTCCGAGGTGATTCGGCAGAATGAATAGGCTCTCGACGAGAGACAGCAGGAAAACCGTGATCACGACCAACGGAATCATAAAAAAGATTTTGCCGGTGAACCCCGGAATGAACAGCAGCGGCATGAAGGTTGCGATATTCGTCAGGATGCTGAATGTAACCGGCATCGCCATTTCGCGGGTGCCCTGAATTGCCGCTTGTAGCGGAGACAGGCCTTCTTGTCGATGATGATAGATGTTTTCTCCGATGATGATTGCATCGTCGACGACGATGCCGATCGCGATGATAAACGCGAATAATGAGATCATGTTCAGCGTGACGCCGATACTGGGTAGGAACAAAAACGACCCGAGAAACGCAATAGGAATCCCCATCATGACCCAAAATGCCAGGCGTAGCTCAAGAAACAACGCCAGCAAGATAAATACCAGCGATAAGCCCATGGCGCTGTTTCGCAACAAGAGGTCAATCCTTTGCGCGTAGTCTTCCGAGGCATCGCGCCGGACATCGGTGTAGATGCCTTCGGGTAGTTCCGGAGCAATTTTATCGAGATGGTTACGAACCGTTTCAGACACTTGTATCGGCGTTTGTTCTCCGACGCTATAGACTTGCAGCATCACGGCCGGCTTGTCGTTGAAAGTCGCATAATAATCGCTTTCATCGAAGCCATCTGTTATTCGAGCGATGTCGCCGAGTTTGATCTGGCTACCGTCGGCGGTAGTAATGATAGGCAATTGACTGAATTGACGCCCGTAATCGCGGCGTTCTTTGATACGGATCAAAATCTCGCCGCTGCCGGTTTTGACGCTCCCGGCCGGAAGGTCGATGCTGGCCGCCGCGATTCGTTGAGCGATGTCGCCTAAAGACAAGCGGTAGCGCCTCAGCATGTCCTGCGGAATTTCTACCGCGATTTCGAGCGGTTTGACCCCTTCGAGATCGATTTGCGTGATGCCCGGGTCCTGCAGTAATTGATCGCGAAGTTGTTCGGCCAATTCGTGTAAAACGGCTTCCTCTGCGTCCCCATATAATGCGACCGAGATTACCCGGCGTTTACTGGCGATTAAAGTTATTTGCGGTTTTTCGGCATCGATCGGGAAAGTCGTAATGCGGTCGACTTCTTTTTGAATGTCTTGGGTAAACCTTTGCATGTCGGTGCCGCGGAGCGCTTCGGCGGTGACCGTGCCGGCATTTTCCATTGCCGATGAGTTAATTTGTTTGATGCCGTCCAAGCCGCCCACCGCGTCTTCGATTGCCAGGACAATGCCGCGTTCGACCTCTTCCGGGCTGGCGCCCGGATAAGCGACAGTGATACTGACGCTGTCGATTTCAAAGTCGGGGAAAACTTCTTGGCGGATATTGTTTAAAAACAGCAGTCCGCCTATGATGCAAACGACCATCGCGAGATTGGCCGCGACCGAATGACCTGCCATCCATGCAATGGGACCGGTGTGACTTAGGTCTTGATGTGACTGCATGATGCTTACCTAGCGAATGAGGAGCGGTCGGTTTCGGTGGTGCGAATACGCATGCCTTGAACCGGTGTGGAAAGATCGCTGACGATGATGCGCGGATGATCGGGTAGTTCCGAGGCATGCAAATAAACGACGCCTTGTTCGGTCCAGACGGGGGTGATTTTGACGATGTCCAGTGTGTCTTGTTCGTTCATTAGCCAGAGCCGGTTGCCGTCGTGCAAGGCGGTTTCCGGGACAGGAAGTACGTCGACGAGGGTTTTTCCGGTAATTGCCGCGCGAACCAATGTACCTAACATCATACGCGGCGCGTCTTTCTTGGCCGGCGTCAGGGCGAGCGGATCTTCGACTTCGACCAATAATTTGGCCATGCGGCCTTCGGGTTCGACTTCGGCTTTCAGACGTTTGACGGCACCGATTCTGAATGCATCGGGTCCCCAAGCTCTTTCGTAACTGATCGTGACCGGCGAGCCTTGATCGCTGTTGAAACCGGGAATCGTGATCCATCGTAATTTGTCGAGCGGCAGCGAAACGTCGATCCAAAAATAATCGGTTGCAACCAACTGTACGAGCGGCGTGCCGGTCGAGAAGGTCGATACCCAGGAACCGATATTGGCGTTGCGGGCCGTGACGACCGCGTTGAACGGCGCGATCGTGCGGGTGCGGTCGAGATCCAATTTGGCTTGTTCCAGCGATGCTTCAGCGGCATTTAACGATGCCTTGGCGGCTTCCAGATGGGGTTTTCTTTGGACCAGTTCTTGAGCCAGTTCGTCCAATTCCTGGCCGAGCAATTGATATTCGCGTTGCGCGATGGCTTGTTGGCCCAATTCCATTTTTAGGTTGAAGCGGGCTTGGGTGAGGTCGCTTTGTGCTCTGCGTACGCGTAATTCGTAATCGGTCGGGTCGAGCCGGACGATTTCTTCGTCCTTTTTCAACAAGCCGCCTTCGATGAACTGGTCGCTGACCGAAACGACCATGCCGTCGACACGCGAATTAAGATTGACGCTTTGTGCCGGGATTACATTGCCGAGCGCGAAAACGGTGGTTTGATGATCGATGGCTTGCGGCGTGATGATTTCGACTAATGGTGCCACGGCCGTAACGGGGGCGCGTACAGCGCGGGGCTTATTGCTTAGCCAATAATAAGACAGTGCCCCGGCAAATGTGATGATTGCCAGCGAAATCAGCAGTGTGGCAAATTTCTTGAAGGGATTAGTCATGAATATCGTTCCTGTTCGAAACCGGTTCGGTAAGCGGCCAACCGCCCGCAAGCGACCGGTAGAGTTGAATTCTGTAATCGATCAATTCGCGTTCGGCGCGAATGAGTGTGCGCTGCATCGCTTGTAAGCTGTTCAATGTCGACAGCACCCGCAAGAAATCGAAAATCCCATAGGCGGACCGGATGCGGATGTTCTCATTGGCTTCGTTCAGATAGCGCAGTTGATCTTTGAGGCTGTCGAGTCGCTCGTGCTGGCGCGTTTCCTGTGCCAAGGCGTTTTCGACTTCCTGCAACGATTGCAAGACGCTCTGACCGAAGAGATTCAGTGCTTCTTCTGTTGCAGCCTCGGTGCGCCGGACTTCCGCCACTCGGCGTCCGCCGTCGATCAAGGGCAGCACCAGATTGCCCGCTAGCGTTGCCATCCAATTATTGAAGAAGGCTTGTAAGTCCGGCGCCGAGGTATCGAGGCTGGCCGATAAACCGAGTTTCGGAAAGCGGTCGGCCACGGCCGCGGCAATACGAAGATCGGCCGCTTGCAGGCGATAATAGGCCTTCATGACATCGGGGCGGCGTTGAATCAAATCCGAGGTCAAACCGGTTTCGGGGAGACCTGCGAGTTCGGGAAAACGATCGCCGGCGACAATGTCCAACGTGCCGGGGGCTTGTCCGGTCAAGACTGCTAGTTGATTTTTTAATACCTCGATATTCGCGAGCACCGTATAGCGGTCGCCGACAACGCCTTCAAGCAACTGTCGCTGTTGGAATACGTCGGCGGCGGTTGCTTGACCGCCTCTGAACCGGACTTCGACTAAGTCCGCATATTGCTTATTGACTTCGATTTGTTCGTTCAATAATTCGAGCTGTAGTTTTTGTTCGGTCAATAGATACCAAATGCGCGCTATCTCGGCCGACAAGGCAATCGCGGCGGTATGGATGTCTTGTTCGGCGGCTTTGATTTCCTGTTCGGCCGCGTAAGTGCCGGCGCGGATTCGGCCCCAAAGGTCGACTTCATAACTGGCGATCAAGCCCAGCGAAAAGTTGTCGAAAGTCAGCGAACCGGTATTGGCGTTGTCTTCGATGAAACGGTTTGTATGCGTTGTGGCATTAACGGCGGGGATCAATTCGGATCCGGCCTTGCGGGCTTCGGCTTCGGCTTGTTTGAGCCTTTCGAATGCCGCGGTTAGATCGAGGTTTTGCCGAAGCGCCGTATCGATCAGGGTATTCAAGGCCGGATCGTTAAAATTTAGCCACCAGCGGTCTTGAAGGGATTCTCCGCCGGTAATCGAGAAGGTTTCCGGGACTGGAATCGGCGGATTGAATTCTTTGATGTCAATACTGCATGCGCTGAGAAAAAAGAAGATGAGTAAAACCGAAGGGTTTATGACTCGCATGTCTCGTCTCCCCGGCTTGATTCGAGACGGTCGCGCAGTGCCTTAATTCCGGCCAATGAAAAATGCACGACATGATCGGCGTAGGCTGTCGGGTTCTCCAATTCCGAATTGCATCTTCGTGCCGGAAAGTGGCTTTGCATGTGTTTGACTTTTAGGAGATGAAAACATTGGCCGATGATGCTGGCATGACAAAAGTGAATCGTTCGTTCATCCGCATTCGGTCCCGCGCATTCGGCAATGAGTTCAAGCATGGCTTGGCGCTGCGGATTGATTTCTTTTTCGAGAATTTCCGGAAGCAACGAGGTCGGTTGCGCCATTTCCTTGTTGATGATCGCGAAAAAATGCGAATCGTCGTCGGCGATGCGGGCAATCAAAGAGCGAATGCGGCCCGCTAGGCGTTGTTCGGCGGATGCGCTGGGATCGACACCGCCATCCGAGGGATAAATTTCAAGGTCCTTGAGAAACGCATGGCGCCAGGCTTCGAGATAAAGACTTTCCTTATCGCGAAAATGATAATTGACCGAAGCGATGTTAGTTTGGGCTTGTTCGCAGATTTCGGCAATCGTTGCTTCTTGAAAGCCTTTTTCGGCAAAAATTCGGCTGGCCGCGATAATCAAGCGGGTTCGGGTTTTTAACGGTTTGGATGTTGGTTCGGGCATCGCGGATCAGATATTCAAAAGCGAATTTCAAATATACATTTAAATTATTCATTAGACAAATGCCTTTTGTGATTTTTAGGAATGGGCATAACTTATGAAATGCACGTTCTTTAGGAATATGCACAAAATAATTTCCCGAAACAGTAAGGATTCCGTGATAAATATCGTCCTGGAACTATCCCCTTTGCTGGTCAAATTTCGGCGCCGGAGTGTCCGTCAAAGGACGTCGTGAATACGTCCATGTAGGCTCTGTGACAGCATCCCTGCTGTCAAAGCCTTTGCGAGCGCCATGGATGGCGTGAATGTCGATTTTGCAGGAGCAAAAATCGACCGAACACCCCGGCACCTCCATGCGTCAATGCCGAAATTTGAAGTGCGATGGGTATATGAGCTTTGTTGAGGGTTAGGTAACTCGCTGGACAGGACGTCCCTGAGCCGAAATTTGAGTAGCAAAGGATATATAGGTTGATAGGCTAAGGGATGAATCAGGCTATAACTTCAGTGGCTTTTCGATCGGTGAATTGATAATTAATGCTCAGGCAGTGATCCAGCCATTTCAGCAAAAAATAATTTAATTGCCATTTATAATTCAAGATTTCAGAGGTCTTGCCGGGGTCTTTATAGACGCGCGAAACATCGGATCTGGCATGATCGCGCAAAACTTCCGCTAATTCAGCATCCAGATAAACGCGTACTGTGACATCCGGCATCCATAGGTCGTTGGGTAATTGATTAAATCGATGGCTGAGTTTAACAGTGAGTGTGTGCGCCGAGCGTTCGAGAACCTCTAACTGTAGATCGGGTTTTTGAGACGCTTTTCCGATAGTCGATTGGGCAAGATTTCTGATGTTCGGAATTAAGTTTAACAACTTTCGGTAATTAGAGGCGCAGATGGTTTCCAAGCACGCCGCTTTGTTTTGCGGATGAATTCTGCTCATGATAGATCAGTCTTCCCGGTAACAGGCATGAGCGCTTGCGGTTTCCCATAAGGTCACTTGATCGACATCGAACCCTTGTTCTTTAATATGCTGATAAATCATTTGACTCAGTACTTCAGCTGTCGGGTGCTCTTCAAGAGCCATGAATCGCTCTTGGGTTTCGGTTAAGTACGGAATGATCGGGTCGTTTTTATGCAATAAAAAATTATGATCCAAGTGTTCATCAATATAGCGTTCGACACACGCTTTTATGTCCGAAAAGTCACAAACCATGCCTTGCTCGTTAAGATGTTGTTGTTTAATCGTGATTGCGGCCTTAACGCTGTGCCCGTGAAGATGACGGCACTTGCCGGGGTGGTTCATCAGTCTATGCCCATAGCAAAAATAGACTTCCTTAGTAATCGTGTACATGGGTTAGCAATCTCGGCCGAGTTGAAACAATTTAAGTTAATGACCTTTAATACTCTTGATTGCGGCGGCAATTTCGTAGCGGCCGCTGTCTTGTTTTGTCGTTCTGACGACTTCGATATATGCGGTCATGGGGGGTGTGATCGCGTTTTTAGGCGTAATATTAACCTCCATTGCGCTTCCGGGATCGAAGGATTGATCCGCAATGAAGGAGACACCAGAACCGCTAATGGATGTACAAATTCCGGAATGACTTTCGCTTGCATCGGCTAACTTGTAAGTGAGTTCGCAATCGACGCTCATTCGGATGTAATTACGTTTTTCATCGTATTCCAGCATGTCAACTCTCTTTAAAATTTGGTAAATTGATTTTTCTGTGAATGGCAATGCCCGTGTTTGCTTTCAGACTGTTTGCGCGAAGTTTACTATAAATAAAAGGCTTGTTCATGAAAATAACCTTGAAAGTTGCGTAACTTCATATTATAGGATTCTCTTTTGAGATTGTTTCCCGGTTTTTTCCAGGGTAGTGTTGGAAAACATTAATTTTTTGTGGCTCACATTGTTGTATGCGGATGCTTAAGCCAGTTCATGTTGAGTGAGATTTAGGTGCCGTCGCGCATTGGTGAGCAAAAGTTTTCGAATAGACTATGGCAATTGGTTGTAAATTATGTAATATTTTGCAGGTTTTAATGGTGTGAACCCCGTCAGGGTTTTGGGGATTTATTTATAATGACAAAAGCGACTGTTTTAACCGGTATTACGACCACCGGTACTCCTCATTTGGGAAATTATGTAGGCGCGATTAGGCCGGCTATTGCCGCCAGTAAAGATGCAAACGTCAGTCCATTTTATTTTTTGGCCGATTATCATGCCTTGATCAAATGCCAGGATCCGGAAAAAGTCAGGCAATCGAGTCTCGAAATCGCCGCGACATGGTTGGCTCTCGGTTTGGATACGTCGAATGCGGTATTTTACCGGCAATCCGATGTTCCGGAGATTAGCGAGTTGGCCTGGATGTTGACGTGTGTAACGGCAAAAGGGCTCATGAATAGGGCGCATGCTTATAAGGCAGCGGTTGCCGAAAACGAACAAGGCGGCGAAAACGATCCCGATAAAGGTGTCACGATGGGTTTGTTCAGTTATCCGATTTTGATGGCGGCCGACATTTTGATATTCAATGCGCACAAGGTTCCTGTGGGCAAGGATCAGATTCAGCATATCGAGATGGCGCGTGATATTGCTGGGCGTTTCAATCATATTTATGGCGAACATTTTGTCATCCCGGATGCGGTTGTGACCGAAAATGCCGCGACTCTGGCCGGTTTGGACGGGCGGAAAATGAGTAAGAGTTATAACAATACGATTCCGTTATTCGAACCCGAGAAGAAACTCAGGAAATTGATTAACAAGATTAAGACCAATTCTCTGGAGCCGGGAGAACCTAAAGATCCCGATAGCTGCACCTTGTTTGGAATTTATCAGGCTTTTGCCCGTCCTTCGGAAGTCGATGAAGTTCGAAAACTCTATGCGGACGGTATTGCTTGGGGTGAAATGAAAAAGTTGTTGTTCGAATATATCAACGACCATATTGCTCCGGCCCGAGAGCGTTATGAAGCCTTATTACAGGCGCCTGAGCATATTGAAAACGAATTACAGGAAGGCGCTAAAAAGGCCCGCGAGATTAGCGTGCCTTTTATGAAACAATTGAGAGAGGCAGTTGGGATTTCTCGTATCGGTGCTTAGGAATATTCACAATATATACTCATCGTAGATGAGAATTCGGCCTCGGGGTGCTCGTTAAAGGACGCCGTAAATACGTCCATGTAGGCTCTAGCCAGCTCCATGCTGGCAAAGCCTTTATGAACGCTATGGATGGCGTGAATGTCGATTTTGCAGGAGCGAAAATCGACCGGACACCCCGAGGTCTCCTCCGGCACTATCGAAATTTGAAGTGCGAAAGGTATATCTTGTACGAGAATTATGTTTTTGGCAGTTCGGTTTACTCGCTTGACAAGCCCAATGCCAAAATCCAGCACCTAAATAAGCCATGGTTTTGAATCATTGCCAATGACCTATGGATTTAGGTGCTGGGTTCACGGCGATCCACTAACACACCCCGCATATTTAACGAAGCTCAGCGATTTTTCGGTACGAACGGAGTAAACGAGTTTTCTCAAAACTGAATCGCAGTGACTTTCTTGTTTAGGGATTCGTTGCGTCGGAACCCGTACCGATTTTCAATTAACTTCTATTTTGCAGTATTTCCCTTGACCGAAATTATGTCTGAAGAATATGTATTCGACCGCGATTACGCAACCGAAGCTTTAAAAGTATCGCCGCATTCAATACAAGCCGAGCAATCCGTACTCGGTGGTTTGATGCTGGATAACCAAACCTGGGATTCGATAGCCGATAAAGTTGTCGAAGGCGATTTTTACCGCAAGGATCATCGAATGATTTTTCGGGCCATCGAAAAATTGGCAGAAAAACAAGATCCTTTCGACGTCATTACCTTATCCGAGGCACTGGCTTCCGCCGGACAATTGAATGAGGTCGGCGGTCTGGCCTATTTAGGTACCTTGGCAAAGGATACGCCGAGTGCCGCGAATATCGTCGCTTATGCGACCATTGTTCGCGATAAGTCCGTTTTAAGGCAGTTGATCCATGTCGGAACCGATATATCCGACTCGGCTTTTAATCCGGAAGGGCGCGATACATCGGAGTTGCTCGAAAATGCCGAGCGCCAGGTATTTCAAATCGCCGAACAGCGCCAACGCGGACAGGGCGGTTTCACGTCGATCAAGTCGTTGCTGGCGCAGGCGGTCGATAAGATTGAAATGCTTTATGAGCAAGAAGGTAATATCACCGGCGCCAGTACCGGATTCAATGATTTCGACGAAATGACCTCGGGCCTGCAGCCGTCCGATTTGATCATCGTCGCGGGTAGGCCGTCGATGGGTAAAACTACGATCGCGATGAACATGGCGGAGAATGTCGCGATTAAAGGCGATAAACCGGTTGCGGTGTTCAGTATGGAGATGCCTGGAGACTCCTTGGCAATGCGTATGATGTCCTCATTGGGACGTATCGATCAACATAAAATTAGGACCGGCAAACTTGACGACGACGAATGGCCGCGTTTGACTTCGGCGATTAATTTATTGGCCGAAACCAAGTTGTTTATCGACGATACGCCGGCCTTGACGCCGACCGAAGTTCGCTCGAGAGCGCGACGATTGATGCGCGAGCATGGTCAGCTGGGTCTGATTGTATTGGATTATTTGCAATTGATGCAGTCGCCGGCCAGCGGCGATAACCGGGTTCAACAGATCTCCGATATATCTAGGGGCCTGAAAGCCTTGGCCAAGGAGCTGAACGTGCCGGTTATCGCGCTCTCGCAGCTGAACCGTAACCTTGAGCAGCGGCCCAACAAACGGCCGGTGATGTCCGATTTGCGTGAGTCGGGAGGTATCGAACAGGATGCCGACGTGATCGTATTTGTTTATCGGGATGAGGTTTACAACCCGGATAGTCCGGAGAAAGGCGTTGCTGAAATTATCATCGGTAAGCAACGTAACGGTCCGATAGGCACGGTTAGGTTGACTTTCCTAGGACAATACACTCGGTTTGAAAACTTTGCCGGAAATCCTTACGGCGGAGACGATTACGAATGACGCCGGCCGCTTATGTCAAATTGAACCTGGATGCGTTACGCCATAATTTGAATGTGGCTAGACGCCACGCACCCGACTCGAAAGTCATGGCGGTCATTAAAGCCAATGCTTATGGGCACGGCTTGTTGCGTGTCGCTGAACGATTAACCGATGCGGACGGCTTTGCCGTTGCGCGTGTCGATGAGGGTATCCGCTTGCGGCAAGCCGGCATTTCGCAACGCATCGCGGTTATGGAAGGTTTTACGTGTTCTGAGGAATTGAATGATTTAATCAATTTCGGTTTGGATCCGTTAATTCACTCATTCGGGCAGTTGGATATCATTGATCGAAAATCCGGCTCTGCCGGAATCGACGCCTGGTTAAAAATCGATACGGGCATGAACCGTTTGGGTTTTTCGGTTGACGAGGTCGATAAAGTTCATCAGCGTTTGATATCGAGCTCGTTGATCAAGAAACCGGTTGGTTTTATAACGCATTTGGCAAATGCCGACGTTCGATCCGACTCAATGACATTGAAACAAATCGATTTGTTTAACAAGACATTATCGGGTTTTTCAGGGCCGCGTAGTATCGCGAATTCAGCCGGGATTCTGGGTTGGCGGGAAGCGTTGACCGACTGGGTGAGACCCGGAATTATGTTGTATGGGATTTCCCCGTTTCCCGAATCGACAGGAGGTGATTTCGATTTAAAGCCTGTCATGGGGTTGCATTCCCGGTTGATTGCCGTTAAATCCGTACGACAAGGCGAGACGGTTGGTTACGGCGGCTCTTGGGTGTGCGACCGGCCGATTACGATGGGTGTTGTCGCAATTGGCTATGGGGACGGTTATCCTCGTCAAGCTAAATCTGGTACGCCGGTTCTTGTTAACGGCAAGCGCGTCCCGATGATCGGCAGGGTATCGATGGATATGATCACGGTCGACTTGAGCGGGCAAGACGATGCCAAACCGGGTGATCCGGTGACGCTATGGGGGGGCGGATTACCGATCGAAGAGGTGGCGTTCTGGTCGGAAACTATCCCCTATACATTGGTTTGCGGCATTACTCAGCGAGTGCAGATTGTCGAAGAGTGATCTAGGTTGAACGATTTAGTACTTTGGTACAGTTAACAATTGCCTAAAGCAGACTAGACTCTGTTCTATACTCATTGGAGGTCAAAATTCGGCGCCGGGGTGCCCGTCAAAGGACGCCGTGAATACGTCCATGTAGGCTCTATGCCAGCTCCATGCTGGCAAAGCCTTTGCCGAGCACCCCGTCGCCTCCTAGAGGCTCTGCCGAAATTTGAAATGCGAAAGGTATAAGTTGAAAACGTGGATGGTTTTAACTCAAATAAACACAGAGGGGAGGGATTGGCATTTTGAAAGCAGGATAACTTAAACGATCGGTAACTTTATGATTGATTTGCAAATAATTGATAATGACGAAGGCATTCTGAGGTTTATCGACGATTCGAGCCTAAACATTCGAGTCGATCATGACGAAATAAAGGCCTTGATCGCGGTTGAAAGAGACAAGCCGCTTATCGTTGTGCTTCGCTATGAACTTCGCGAACAGCAAACCGCAGAATATATTGCGTTATTGAATGCGGCGAGCCCCGATAGCAAAATAATTTTAGTCGCACCTGAATTGACCGATCGCGAAGTTATCGATTGCTTGGTTTCGGGTGCCCAAGGCTATTTACAGTTTGCAGATTTGGCTAGGTTTTTTAATAAAGCAATCAAGGTGATTCGGCAAGGAGAGACTTGGGTATCCCGCCGAATTATCTCGTTGATGTTGGAAAAATTTCAACATCCGGAAAAAAAAGTGCAATTCGGGTAATTTTATCCATCTATTTTCCGCAGGTAGGACAGTTCGGATTTTTTCTTAATTTCATGCTGTTCCATTCCATCGTCAAACCATCCAGCAATAACAGACGTCCGGTCAGTGTTTCTCCGGCGCCGGTAATCAACTTGATTGTTTCAAGCGCTTGAATACAGCCAATAATGCCGGTAATTGGCGCAATAACACCGTTGGTTGCGCAATTCTGCATCTCTTCCCCCATGTCCGAGTACAAACAGTTATAGCAAGGGCTGTCATGTAATCCCGGTGTAAAAACCGACACTTGGCCTTCAAACCGTATCGCCGCGCCGGATACCAATGGTGTTTGGTGTTTGACACAGGCGCTGTTAATCGCGAATCGCGTCGAAAAGTTGTCGCTGCAATCGAGGACGATATCGGCTTTTTGAACCGTTTCATCGAGTGTGGTTCCGATCAAGCGTTGCTTGAAAATATGTACTTGAGTATCCGGATTTAATTTTTTTAAGGTCTTTTGGGTTGAAATTACTTTGTCCGTCCCAATATCGTCGGTGTAGTGAGCGATTTGTCGCTGTAGGTTCGAAAGGTCGACCGTGTCGTCATCGTAAATAGTGATTTGGCCGACACCGGCTGCCGCAAGATAGATCGAAGCCGGTGAACCAAGGCCGCCCGCACCGACGATCAGGACGTGTGCGCCAAGCAATTGTTGCTGGCCTTCGATATCGATTTGCGGCAGCATGATTTGCCGGCTGTAGCGTAATAGTTGGTCGTCGTTCATATTTTGAGAATGAATATCAATTTAGGTGCGAATGATGCCAAAGAACTTGACAGACTGCAAAAGCTGATTATTATTAGCACTCATTACTAGCGAGTGCTAATAATCCACTTTATTATTTATATCGATTAGGAGATATTGATGAAAATACGCCCTTTACACGACAGAGTGATTATCAAACGTGTTGAAGAAGAAACCAAAACCGCCGGCGGTATCGTACTGCCTGGTTCTGCCGCCGAAAAACCGAGTCAAGGTGAAGTTTTAGCGGTTGGAAGCGGTAAAGCGCTCGATAACGGTCAAGTTCGCGCGTTAGAAGTTAAAGTCGGCGATAAAGTGTTATTTGGTAAATATTCAGGTAGCGAAGTCAAAATCGACGGTGAAGAAGTCGTTGTGATGCGCGAAGAAGACATCATGGCTGTTCTGAGCTAACGGTCCCTTTTTAACTGATTAGTATTTAACATTAACCACAGAATCTAGGAATAAACATGGCAGCAAAAGAAGTTAAATTCGGTAGTGACGCACGCACCTTGATGGTTGCAGGTGTCAATATTTTAGCGAATGCGGTAAAGGTTACTTTGGGTCCTAAAGGCCGTAATGCAGTTTTGGATAAAAGCTTCGGTGCCCCGACCATCACCAAAGACGGTGTCTCGGTTGCAAAGGAAATCGAATTGAAGGATAAATTCGAAAACATGGGCGCGCAAATGGTTAAAGAAGTCGCGTCTCACACGTCCGATGTTGCCGGCGACGGTACCACGACTGCGACCGTTCTGGCTCAATCCATCGTTAACGAAGGTTTGAAAGCAGTTGCAGCGGGCATGAACCCGATGGACTTGAAACGCGGTATCGACTTGGCGGTGACTACAGCGGTTAAAGCCATCGAAGCAGCCGCGACGCCTTGCACAGACAGCAAAGCGATTGCGCAAGTCGGCACGATCTCGGCCAACTCAGACGAGTCGGTCGGTCAAATCATCGCCGAAGCGATGGAAAAAGTCGGTAAAGAAGGCGTTATTACCGTCGAAGAAGGTTCAGGTTTGGACAACCAATTGGATGTCGTCGAAGGTATGCAGTTCGATCGCGGTTACCTGTCTCCTTACTTCATCAACAATCAAGACAGCATGAGCGCCGAACTGGAAAATCCGTTCATCCTGCTGTACGACAAAAAAATCTCCAACATCCGTGATTTGTTACCAGTACTGGAAGGCGTTGCCAAATCAGGTCGTCCGTTGTTGATTATTGCCGAAGACGTCGAGGGCGAAGCTCTGGCGACTCTGGTTGTGAACAATCTGCGCGGCATCGTTAAAGTCGCTGCGGTTAAAGCGCCTGGCTTCGGCGATCGTCGTAAAGCGATGCTTGAAGATATCGCGATTCTGACAGGCGGCACAGTGATTGCGGAAGAAGTCGGTCTATCTTTGGAAAAAGCTGAATTGGATCTTTTGGGTACAGCGAAAAAAATTCAAGTCAACAAAGATAATACTACAATTATCGACGGTGCAGGCACAGAAGAAAGCATCAAAGCGCGTGTTTCACAAATCCGTAAACAAGCCGACGATGCAACTTCCGACTATGATAAAGAAAAATTGCAAGAGCGTTTGGCTAAATTAGCTGGCGGTGTTGCGGTCATCAAAGTCGGCGCGGCGACTGAAGTCGAAATGAAAGAGAAAAAAGCCCGCGTCGAAGATGCGCTGCACTCTACTCGTGCTGCGGTTGAAGAAGGTGTCGTTGCCGGCGGCGGAACCGCTCTGGTTCGCGCATTGAAAGCGCTGGAAGGTTTGAAAGGCGCAAATCATGATCAAGACGTCGGTGTTAACATTCTGCGCCGCGCGATGGAAGAGCCTCTGCGTCAAATCGTTAAAAACGCGGGCGAAGAGTCTTCAGTCGTGTTGAACGAAGTTGCAAAAGGCACTGGTAACTTCGGTTACAATGCAGCAACCGGCGAATACGGCGACATGATTGAAATGGGTATTTTGGATCCTGCAAAAGTCACTCGTTTCGCATTACAAAACGCTGCATCTGTCGCGAGTCTGATGATCACCACGGAAGTGATGATTGCCGACGCACCGAGCGACGATAAAGGCGCTGGCATGCCGGATATGGGTGGCATGGGCGGAATGGGTGGTATGGGCGGAATGGGCGGCATGATGTAATCGCCGTTCGAGCTCATCGCTTGACGCAAAGCCCCGGTCGAGTCACTTCGTCCGGGGCTTTTTTATGGGTTAAAAAAGGGGCACGTGATGAAGAATCAAGCAATCGCCTGCGAGCTTCACGACTATATCGAAATAGCCTGCATGTACGGCTATCGCGTCAAATTGATGCTGACGGAACATCGAATAGTCGAGGGAAAAGCGATCGACATCTTGACTGAGCAGGATAAGCGTGAATTTTTGGTTATTGATAATGGTGAAAGGCAAAAAGTCGAATTATCTGAAATAGTCGAAATGGAAACGCGGACGCCAGGGGCGAAATTTCAAAGCATTCGATTCAAATAATCGTTTTTTGAGTCGCTGTAGGCCCCGGTTTTAGATTTAAATCGGGGCCAGGTATGATTGACTTAAATTATTACCCGATCAGAGATAGCTTCGGATATTGGACTCGTCTTGGGCGACAAGGTTTTTGTCGATCGATTTGCCGACTAGTTTCATGATTTGGTCGTTCAGGGTTTGGCGCAGTGTACCGAGGAAAGCCGGAGGGGCAATTAATACGAGATCGTTGAATTCGTTATTAACTCGGCCCTGTTCCAATTTATTGCCTATTTGATGAGCGAAAC
This sequence comes from Methylotuvimicrobium buryatense, assembly GCF_005931095.1. Taxonomy (GTDB): domain Bacteria; phylum Pseudomonadota; class Gammaproteobacteria; order Methylococcales; family Methylomonadaceae; genus Methylotuvimicrobium; species Methylotuvimicrobium buryatense. Next base: position 1,918,419 of record NZ_CP035467.1, read on the forward strand.
GGATGGCTTCTTGTTGCTTGACATCGGTAACCGGTTCAAAAGAATGCGCTCCGTTGCCGCGTCCGCCTTGTTGGTCGGAAACGACATCTTGAGCCTTTAGCTTTCCTTCGGCATGGACTAAGTCCTCAAGTTCCCGCAGTGGTTCTTTTTTCCCCTCATAGAAAAAAAAACGTGCTTTGCTACTGTCTGCTACCACGACCCATTTACTATACATAAGCTGTACTCCTTAACCAATATGTCGGAACGGTTTATCGCATCCTTGCAATTATGGCTGACATTCCATTGTCATATTGAGTGTAGCTCTTTGCTGAGGGTTTGTCTAAAGGAATGGTGCGCAGGAGGTAGCGGAGCCTTCTACCTGAGCTTACGCTAAGGGAGGGGGCGTACACCTAGGCTATCGAAAAAATCCATTTTTAGCTAATTGCTGTGTTTCCGCTTTTTAAACGCAAAATATTTTTGAAATCGTTGGTGTTGTAAGCTATTGACCGCCAGGTTTAGGGTGCGCGATGCGCACCCTACGGCGATCATGATATCTTGGCAATTGTTGATGATCATAGGTTATAAAGCGCCAGTTATTTTTTCTGACATGAAAATTGGTAAATTTCGACACCCTCCCGTACACCCCGACTCCTTCTCGTGCACTGCCTAAATTTGAGGTGCGAAAGGTATATATATTGTCGGTTTCATTATTCGTTAGTGGGTTCGCTGCTAATAACGCCATCGCTATGTTTGACCAATTTATCGATCAATTTACCCTCCGCATCGATCAGCTCCAATTGCAAAGGCATTTTGCCGACTGCATGAGTTGCGCATGATAAACACGGATCATAGGCGCGGATCGCGACTTCCAGATTATTTAACAGCGGTTCTGTCAATTCGCGTCCGCTCAAATATTCGGCGGCGACCTGACGGACCGATTCGTTCATGCCCATGTTGTTGCTGGTTGTTGAAACGATCAGGTTGGCGCGGGTAACAATATCGTTTTCATCGACCTGGTAATGATGAAACAGCGTACCGCGTGGTGCTTCGATCACGCCGATTCCTTCGAATCGCTTTTCACCTTGCGCGACGAGGTCGTCGCTCATGATTTCCGGGTCGTTCAGCAAGACTTTGATGCTTTCCGCGCAATGCAGCGTTTCGATCATTCTAGCCCAATGGAAGGCTAGTGTGCTGTGGACCATCGCTTCGCCGCCGTGTTGTTTGAATTCGATGCGAGCCGCCTCGGCCAACGGGGTATCGATATAGTCGCAATTATTGACGCGGGCCAGAGGGCCGACGCGATACCAGCCGTTTTCCTTGCCTTCCGACAACAAATAAGGGAATTTCATGTAGGTCCAGGAGCGGACTTCTTCATGGATATAGTCGTTATAGAGACAATAATCGACATGGTCGATGATCGTTTCTCCGGTGTCTTTTTTCGCGCGGATGCCGCCGTGGTATAGTTCCAGTGCGCCGTCGGGACGCGTCAAACCGAGATAGTTGCTGCGTATCGTAGCGAAATCGTCGTAATAGGGCAGATTCGAACAATGGACTCTTTTGACCAGTTGTACGGTTGCCGCCGCCCATTCGATCATTTGATCGATATCGGTCAGTAGGTAATCGCGCTCTTCACGCGACAGCGGTTTGTTCATGCCGCCGGCGATTGCGCCGGTGCCATGTACCCGTTTGCCCGAAATCATGCGAATGACTTCTTGGCCATATTTGCGTAGCTTGACGCCTTGCACGCCGATTTCAGGATATTCGGCCAGTACCGCGATGATGCTGCGTTTACCGATATCGCTTTCGAAGCCGAACAACAAATCCGGGCTAGACAAATGGAAGAAGTGCAGGGCATGAGACTGCAAGACTTGACCGAAATGCAGCAAGCGCCTTAATTTGGTCGCGGCCGGAGGCAGATTTTCCGGGTCGATGCCGACGAGTTGATCGATTGCCTTGGCGGCGGCTAAATGATGGCTGACCGGGCAGATGCCGCATAGCCGTTGCACTAATACCGGCAATTCCCAATAAGGACGACCCTGAATGAAGCGTTCGAAGCCTCGAAATTCGACGATATGCAAGCGGGCTTGTTGGACCTTATTGTTTTCATCGAGCAATAACGTGACTTTGCCATGGCCTTCGACCCGCGATACCGGATCGACCACGACACGTTTAAGGTTTTCCGAGCTGGCTGCAGCTGTTTCTAAATGTTCGTACATATGTGTTCCCGATAATAAGTCGAATTCTAAAGTACTCGCGCAGAGGCGCAGAGTTTATTTCATGGTTCGTTCAATGGTAGGGTTCATCGCGCAAACCCGTAGAACTGCCAAAATTTTAATAATGCTGTTCTCAGCGCCTTTGAGCCTCTGCGGGAAATAATTCATCCTTTCGAATTATACCTTTCGCACTTCAAATTTCGGCAGTACCCGAGGTGGTGCCGGGGTGTCCGACAAAGGCTTCGCTAGCATGGAGCTGGCATAGAGCCTATAGGGCGTATTCACGGCGTCCTTTGACGGGCACCCCGGTGCCGAATTTTGATCTACGATGGGTATAACTCAGCGCGAGAATCCAAATTAATCATAATGCACCAACTCGTATGGCAGCGAGGGTTCGCGGCCTTCGAGCAGGTCGGTCAAAAATTTCCAAAAAACATCGGCTGACGGCGGGCAGCCCGGTAGGAAATAGTCGATCTTGACGATTTCATGAATCGGGCGAACCTTGTCCAGCAATAAAGGTAACTCCGGGTCGCTTGGAATCTGCGGGTTTTCGACGCCGATACCGTCCAAATAAGCTTCGGTCAGGCATTCCTCCAAAGGAATGAAGTTGCGCATCGCCGGCAAGCCGCCGTTAATGGCACAGGCGCCGACCGCGACCAGTGTTTTGCAGTTTTTACGAAATTCGCGTAACACATGCACGTTTTCCGAATTGCACACGCCGCCTTCGATCAAGCCGATGTCGCAATTAGTGCAATGTTCGATGTCGGTAATCGGCGAACGGTCGAATTCGACCGCCTCGGCGAGCTGCAGCATGCGCTCGTCGATGTCAAGAAACGACATGTGGCAACCGAAACAGCCGGCTAGCGACGTGGTTGCGACTCTGATTTTATTAGCCATGACTTTCGTGCTCCGTTTCCAAGCTGACTTGATCGATTTGTTTATGATCGTAAATGCGTTGTCCGATCGGGACAGTATAGCCGGTTCGTTTGATCAGAATCGCGCCGGTCGGGCAGATGTGCGCGGCCCGGTCGCCGGCATCGATATCACTGTCTTTCAATTGCCCGGACTCTGAATTGACGATCAAGTGCTTGTTAATGCCGCGGCCTGAAATCGCAAAGACGTCTTTGCTGTCGGCTTGTTGGCTGGCCCTGACGCATAAGGTGCAAAAAATGCAGCGATTATGGTCGATCATGACGTCCGGGTGGCTTGCATCCATTTTACGTTCCGCGTAAAAATGCGGAAAATGATTGTCCAGCATATTCAAATGATAAGCGACGCCTTGTAATTGGCAGTTCCCGGATTTTTCGCAGGACGGGCAAAAATGATTGCCTTCGACGAAAAGCATTTGCGTGATTTTTTGGCGGTCCTGATTGATTTCGGTCGTTTCGCTCAATACATCTTGGCCTTCGGTTGCCGGGAATGTGCAAGCCGAACAATTGCGGCCATTGACATTAACGTTGCACAACTTACAACTACCGTGCGGCGTAAATTCCGGGTGATGGCATAGATGCGGTATATATACGCCGGCGGCTGTTGCTGCTTGCATGATGGTCTGGCCATCTTCGAATGGAATGGGCTTTCCGTCCAAGGTAAATGTTTTGCTCATGCTATTCCTCCACCTGGGCTAGATGAGCCCCTGCATCATTACGGTTTGCCATACGTCTGGCTGTTTCAAGGGAAGCGTTCAAATCGAATCCGGGCTCGTAACTGATTTTTTTCAATTGGCTTTGGTATAAGTCGGGATACCTCTCTAAGGTATGAATGATCGGGTTGGCCGCCGTTTGGCCTAAGCCGCAATGGCTATGGTTTTTGACTAGGCGAGTTAGTTCTTCAAGTGCAACCACATCGCCGGCCGAACCGTGGCCGTCGACGATTTTGTCGAGCTGTTTTTTCAATAACGACGTACCGACTCGGCAAGGCGTGCAGAACCCGCAGCTTTCATGCGCGAAGAAATCAGTGAAATTACGCACGATATCGAGAATGTTGCGTGTCGAATTAAAAACGATGAATGAGCCGCCCGTGGCTAAATCCTCGAATCCTAGTATGCGATCGAGTTCCTGGTTGGAAATAAAGGTGCCGGAAGGCCCGCCGATTTGAACGCCGAGCACATCATGGGCACCGCAATCCGCGAGAATTTGCCGAATCGTAACGCCAAACGGATATTCGTAAATGCCGGGGCGTAAGCAATCTCCGCTAATGCTAAGAATCTTGGTGCCTTGGGATTTTTCCGTGCCTTTAGCCGCGAACCAAGCACCTCCGTGTAAGGCAATGTTAGCGGTGGCTACGAAAGTTTCAACATTGTTGACGACGGTCGGCTTGTTTAAATAGCCTTGGGAAACAGGGTAGGGCGGGCGATTTCGCGGAATACCGCATTTGCCTTCGAGCGATTCGATTAATGCCGATTCCTCGCCACAGATATAGGCGCCGGCGCCGAGACAGATCTCGATATCGAAATTCATATCTTTGCCGAGAATATTGTTACCGAGCAAGCCGGACTGACGGCGTTGTTCGAGAACGTTTTCTAATTTGTGATAAAGGTGTAGATATTCGCCGCGTAAATACAGAAAACCTTGCTTGGCGCCGATAAGTGCCGCGCAAATAGTCATGCCTTCGAAAACTTGATCGGCATAGCTATTTAGTAATACTCGGTCTTTGAATGTTCCGGGTTCGCCTTCATCGGCATTGCAGACCACATAGCGTTCTTGTTCCGATTCTTCGGCGCAAAATCGCCACTTCATCGCCGTTTTAAAGCCTGCGCCGCCTCGCCCCCTGAGTCCGGAATGATCGATTTCCGATAGCGTTTCTTTTAGACCGCGTGCGAAAGTCGATTGTAGACCTTGTCCGGCGGTAAGGCGACTGCTCAATAATAAATCGGATTGATAGATGTTATCGCCGACCTCAAAGAATTCCTTGGGCCAATCCTCAACTGCCATTTGTTCGTCGATTAATTGTGCGATCGCGTCGATTCTAGGCCGGTCAAGTCGGGTGATCGCGTGGCCATTGATGAGCCCGGCAGGGCCTTGATCGCACATGCCGGTGCATGAAGTATTATCTAGGCTAACCAAGCCGTCTTCACGAACGCTGCCGGGCGACACGGAAAGTTTGTTAGATAGATAGTCCATCAAGTTGTGTTTACCGAGCATGTGATCGGTAATCGAATCGCTGATCAATATATCGTAACGTCCGCGAGGCGTTAAATGAAGAAAGCTATAAAATTCGATAACGCCGATAATGCGTGTTGTTGGAATGTTTAATTCCTTGGATAACAATCGAATGGCTTGGTTCGGAATGTGGAAGTATCGCGCCTGAACGGCACGTAATATTGCTAAAAGTCGAGTTGGGCGCCTTGAGTGGGTTTCGACGAGATTTTGAATGAACGATTCCATGGTGTCTCTCTGCTGCACTGGGTTATGACGGAGGAGCTTGAGTTCAACTATATGCCAATATAAAAAAAAATACCATTACATAGTGTGAACACAGTGTTTTCTAATGTTGGCAATTTCAGCATAGTTTGTCAGTTGGACACCATATAAGGTTTTTTCGGTTGCTATAACCTAGCTTTTTCCGTTGAAAGGTACGATTCCGGATTTTCTCCCTTTTGATTGAAAAACCGTCTGAGAATAAAGGTATGGGATGTGTCTGTCGAGGAACGCCGTAAACCCATTCATGGGGCTTGATGGCAGCTCGAACGCCAAGGATGGCGTGAATGCAGCCGACATCCTCGCCAAGCGTACCCCCACACCCTTTTTGATCTCCAAATTGGAAATTGCTGTTTTTAAAGGGAGTAGTGGCTCTCAAAATTTTTGGGAATAAGCTGAAACATTCACGGTATACAAAAGCCTATTGTTTTGTCTATTGTTGCTTAAAAGATACGATTTCGGCGGGCGATAACAAGACATTTAATAAGCTAGATAAAGTATTAAAGTTAGAGTCTATTTATATTGATAAATAATGTTTTTCAAGTGAAAATTTGTGTTGATGGCAAAATAATGATGTAAACTATACGTCACTTGGAGTGGTATAAATACAACAGCCTTGGTTGTAAAAAACAACGGGCTTAGTTGGCATTACATGCAGTTTGAGTTTTTCTTAAAAAGTAAACATTTTTTCATATCGGTCATTCCTATCAAGAACCCCGGTTTGTTGAAGGTTTTTTATTCAAATTAGAGGTAGTTATGTGTTTAAAAAAAATAATGGCTAGTGCTTTATTGGCTGGATTTGGCGCCATTCCTTCCGTTTGGGCCGAGGCGCCGCAAGACGACCGATGGTATGTCGCGCCATTCGGCACCTTTATCAAATCAGGTGGTGACCGGGGCGCTAAAGACGGTTGGGGCGGCGGTATGGGTTTTGGAAAAATGCTCAACGACCATTTCAACGTCGAGTTGAGAGGTTTTTACCAAGGTTTCAGTGGCTACAATAATGCCGAAACAGGTCAAACCAATGGGCGTTGGGATTTAACCGGCGGTTCAGCGGATCTGCAATATTACTTTTTTCGCGATACCTTTTCGCCATATATCGTTGCCGGCATCGGCGGCATGAATACCAGCGTGCCAGGTGATAGCGCAGCTTCGATTACCGGCGAAGGCGGTGTTGGTTTTACTTACGAATTGCATGATAACTTCCTACTGCGGAGCGATGTGCGTTACCGTTACAACAATAACTTCAACGCCAATCTGCGTCCCGGTACCGAGGAATATCATGACATGACTGTCAATGTCGGTTTTGTGATTCCATTTGGAGAAAAACCGAGAGCGGCAGTTACGCCTGTGAAATTCGAACCAGCCCCAGCAGCTGCCCAGGATTGTTCGACCCTGGATTCTGATGGAGACGGCGTCAACGATTGTTTGGATAAATGCCCGGGTACTATTTCCGGGAGTAAGGTTGATGCGCAAGGCTGTCCTATTAGTATCGAGCTCAGAGGTGTGAACTTCAAATTCGATTCTGCCGAACTGACCGAGGAAGCAAAGGCAATTTTAGATGGAGTCGCTGAAAAACTGATCGCCTATCCGCAAGAAAAAGAAATCGAAGTTCAAGGTCATACCAGTAGCGAAGGTGGCTACAACTACAACATGAGATTGTCCGAGCGCCGTTCGCAGTCGGTCGTAGATTACCTGAAAGCCAAGGGGGTAACCGATAGTATGCACGCTAAAGGTTACGGCCCCAATCGCCCTGTTGCCGATAATAGAACCGAGGCAGGTCGAGTTCAAAATCGCCGTGTAGAATTGATCTGGATGGAAAATTAAGTAATACATTTCATCGGTTTTGAACACAAAAACCCGCTTTCGAGCGGGTTTTTTTATATTTGGGCCGGCTTTACATTCATCCATACGCATCAAGTTATACCCATCGTAGATCAAAATTCGGCGCCGGGGTGCCCGTCAAAGGACGCCGTGAATACGTCCATGTAGGCTCTATGCCAGCTCCATGCCGGCAAAGCCTTTGTCGGACACCCCTGCGCCTCCTCGGACACTGCCGAAATTTGAAGTGCGAAAGGTATAAAAACGACCAACCCACATCTCGCTCGCTCGTTTAATCTTTCTTGATTGCGGGAAGCTAGAGCTTCCTGAACAGGTTACCCAAGCTGGAGCTCTCATCGGTACACAGTCAAAAATTACCCTTTTGCAACCTTAACCAATGAGACCTCGATACCATTTATTGTGACTTAACACTTTCGACCTCGAGATCGCGATCAGGGGGATCGCTCCCACAGAGCGTCCGCCGCTCTCTGTGGGAGCGACGCCTTCGTCGCGACTATCGAAGCCAGTAAAGCTCAAACACCAATAGCCTTTCCGGACAACACAACAATTTAGCGCTCGGTCGCTACTTTTTGCACAATTAGATATATTTATACTTATGTATAAAGACGAGAGCTGGAGCTTGGGTAACAGCATATTTTAGTCTTTTTGATCTCGATGCCATTTATTTTAACGTGGTATTCTCGGCTTTCCCTCATCTAACGCTATGCGAGGGAAAACCACTGATGCTCGACACCCACTGCTTATATGTCGAAGCCCTCGACGCGCCCTAAATGAAAGAAGTTTGGCAATTCAGTAAGTTAATTTTAGCGACATCCGGCATTAGACGAAGAGCAACAATCCATCTAATTTCCTCTAAAAATCGATGCAATATTAATATACTCATCGTTGATCAAAATTCGGCGCCGGGGTGCCCGTCAAAGGACGCAGTGAATACGTCCATGCTCTATGCCAGCTCCATGCTGGCAAAGCCTTTGTCGAGCATCCCGGTGCCTCCTTAGTCACCTGCCGAATTTTGAAGTACGAAAGGTATATCTTGGAATGGAATCAAAACTTGTCGGCATTCCATTGGTAGGACTCCATAATGTCTTTGCAAAGGCCAGGCTCTTGGCCGCTAACCCAACCTTTGCCTTCATGGAAACCTTTAGGAAGGTCGGCAAGTGTCGGACCGAATTTGCGGGTTTTGCATCCTTGGGACTGAGGGTTGTCGCAACAGCATTTCATTACGGCGACATGTTTTTTTATCACGTCCGGGGCCACGGTAATCGGCGGCATCCAGTTTCTTTCATTCGGCCCTGAGGTGAGCCAAGTACTCAGTGTTTTATCGGGATGTCCCGTGGCAAATTCAAAACTGTAGCCACAGGTTCCCGAGGTCGTCATTTTATGGCACTGAGTACAGAGTTGCTGTTTGCCATCGATAGGGTCGGTTGTAATCTGGAGAATATTATGATTATTGAAGAAATTTTGAAAAGGCTTGCCAACCGCTAAAAAGGGTAAAGGCGCCATCGTATAAATATCCGGTAGGCCGTGTTTTGAATTAATGTACGGACTGTATTTGACACCGTGCGCATTATGGCAGGCAACGCAACCGGCTTCCGCGGTAAACGCCGGAGATTTAAAAGCCTGGTTGGCATCACGGTACCAAAGATCCTGCGGAAAGTCTTTCGGTGGTCTTGTTTGCTCCTTATTGTATTGATCTAAATAATCGTCCTTGCTAGGCAGGGGGGCATCGAGGGGCGGTAAAAAACCGACCACTGCTTCGCCATATTGAGTGAGATAACAACTTTTTCCTGTTTTTGTATTCCGAAGGATAATGCCGATATCGTTAAAAGTATTGTAAAGATAATAGAGTTCGGTTTTCTCGGCGCTAGACGCTTTCTCAAAGCGTTCTTTTCTTTGCTGCTGGTTCATGCCGAGATTGGCTTTGGATTTTCGAAACCAATCTTTTTCGAATTGATTCCCTTTTTGCCGGCAGTTGAGCACCATGATGTTGTCGTCGTCGAGTTGCTTAATTTGTAAATGCGAGTAGGTCCAGCAGCCCATATCGCCGCCGAGCCAGTGAGGGTTGTCGCATCTTTTCGAGTTTGAGAGTAGTTTTTCCCAGTTGTCTTCTTGAATTTCTTGTTTATCGACATAAATTGGCACTTGTGTTCCATCCAAGCATGAGAGTACCGGCAATTTTCGGGTGATTCCAAGTTCAGCTTTGCATGCCTCGACATGCTGGAAAACGGTATAGTCCGATGAGGCATCATGAGTACCGGGACGGTAAGCCAAGTACGCAATGACACCGAGAATCAGTGTAACTGTCAGGATTAGTGTTGTTTTCATAGTCTACTACCTCTTAATTTGTTAGGTTTGTTATAGAAAAGAGGTGTTGCCGGTTGAGTTTTAGTCTAGAAAGAGCAGTTGAGAGCCTTAAACTAGCGTTCGCCCTGAGCCCTTCGGCTACGCTCGGTAGGGCTCTGTCGAAGGGTGAAGGGTAGTTTGAGGCTTCGCCAAGCCTGTGAAAGTGTAGTAGACCCTTCATACTTCGACTTGGCTCAGCACGGAACGGTCTACTACACATGCCAACTGCTCTTTTTAGGCTTAAATAAATAACGCTTTAGCTTTTTTTATGCAAGCCCTATCCGTAAGAGTCTTAAGGTTATTGCCATGGAGCGGATAAGAGCGCTTCGGTTTCGGCTTAGCTAGAGACAATAAAAACAATGAGTTATTTTGTTTTTGTGCGGGAAGGTAAGTTTTTTTAATCAAGGGCTTGAAAAAATGTGAAATCGATCATAATATCCCACTAACGCAGTCAAGATATACTCGTCCGACACGCCCATAAGCTTGTCGATCATTATTGCCAAATTAGAGGTTAATCCGGTCAAAACTTAATTTTTCATCGTAAATTTAGTTATTTAGGGGGGCGTATGGACATTACACATCATAGTGAAATCAGACGCGATAATTTTCCTATATTCTTGTTCGCGTTGACGTTATTCAGCAGTGCTTCTTTAATGTTTGTTTTACAACCGATGTTTGGGAAAGCGCTTTTGCCTTTATTAGGCGGCTCTGCATCCGTATGGAATACCTGTATGGTGTTTTATCAGAGCATCCTCTTTCTGGGTTATCTCTATGCCCATTTTCTTTCCACTCGCTTTGGTTATCGAAAACATCTTGCCATCCATCTTTCGATACTGCTTATCAGCCTTTATTTCCTTCCGGTAAGTATCCCTGAGGGTAGCCGGCCGCCCAGTTCGGAAAATCCCAGTATTTGGTTGTTGTCGACTTTATTCGTGTCGATAGGCTTGCCGTTTTTCGTGTTGTCCACTAACTCGCCCCTATTGCAAAAGTGGTTCTCAAAAATCGGCCATCAAACCAGTAACGATCCTTACTATCTTTCGATCGCCAGTAATGCCGGTAGTTTGATTGCGTTATTGAGCTATCCTTTTTTACTGGAGCCCGCCATCGGTATTAGTCAGCAACAGCAATATTGGAGTGCGGGTTTTCTTGTACTGATAGGCTTGATTTCATTGTGTATGCTAATTCTAAAACAGCAGCATTTTCAGCCTGCAGTCAATAAGGCATCGCAGGTTAATCTAGTCGAAAAGCCCGAGCTGAAATTACAAATTCAATGGTTATTATTGGCGTTTGTGCCTTCCAGTTTATTATTGGGCACGACTAATTTCATCAGCATCGATATCGCCACGGTGCCGCTGTTATGGGTTATTCCTTTAGCCTTGTATTTATTCTCATTCATTCTGGTCTTTTCCGGCTACGGTGCGGCGATTCATAGAAAAATATTATTGATACAGCCCTGGCTGGTTGCACCATTTTTGATTTACTATTTTTCGAATCAAAAACTGGCTTCTTTTTCAATCGAATTATTTATTCATTTATTCATTTTCTTTTTATGCATCATGGTCTGTCATGGCGAGTTAGCCAAGAAACGCCCCTCGACAGACTATCTGACTCAGTATTATTTAGTCATGTCCTTCGGCGGCATGCTCGGCGGTATTTTTAATAGCTTTGTCGCGCCATTTATATTCAGCTCGATTTACGAATACCCGCTTATGATCGTTTGCGCATTGCTTTTGAACCCAATCAATGGCTTTGGTCAGTATGTTAAGGAACATTTGGCGAAAATTATCTTTAGCGCTTATTTGATTACCTTCGCGGTTATTTTATCGATCAGCGTCAAACAACTGGACGATGCATTTCTCATCAGTTTTGCGATCATTGCTCTAATGGGCGCCGCTTACTTTCTATTTAAAAAAAATTCGTTGTATTTTCCCCTGGTTGGGCTGTTGGTATTGTCCTGCGCAGCGCCGGAAAAGCATCAAGGCGGAGACCAGCTCTTGCATCAAAGCCGAAATTTTTATGGCGTATTGTCGGTCAAGAAAATTTCGGATCTCAATGTCGACAATACTACGCACACATTGCATGAAATTTATAGCGGTACAACTCGGCATGGCTTGCAGTTACTGAACGATGTCAATCGACAATGTACGCCGAACGGATATTACAGTCCGCAAGGGCCTTTAGGCTCCATTTTTGGTAATTACAACAACCGAAATAACGCTTGGCGGATCGGCGTTGTCGGTCTTGGAGCCGGAGAGATGGCCGGTTACGCCAAAGCATCTCAACACTGGACATTTTTCGAACTCGATCCGGCCGTTGTGCAGATCGCAACGAACCCCGAGTATTTTACTTATTTAACGGATTGTATCAGCGGTTACGATATTCAAGTCGGGGACGCCAGAATCACATTGGAAAATCAACCGAATCCTTTTGATTTATTGGTTATCGACGCGTTTACTTCGGATTCGATACCGACCCATTTGCTTACCAAGGAAGCTTTGGAGTTGTATTTTTCCAGGTTGGAAAATCACGGTTTGTTGGTTTTTCACATTTCCAATCGTTATCTGGAGCTGAAGAAGGTGTTGGCGGATCATGCGGAAAAATTGGGATTGACGCTGTTGTTGCAAGAATTCAGGCCTGAGCAAAACATTCCTTTTGTCTATCGATCGGATTGGGCTATTTTGGCTAGAAATGAGGCGGACCTCACGCCTTTGGTCAATGCCGACTTGCAGAATAATTGGCAAAGAGTGCCTCATTATGCCGATGCTCGTTCATGGACGGACGATTTCACTAGCATTATGAGTGTTTGGAAATAAGCTATACCTTTCGCACTTCAAATTCCGGCAGTGCGGGCGCTTAGGGTTCTCGGTCCTACACCTAGCGTTCGCTGCCATTAAGTTAAGTCGTTCGTGGTGAGTCTGTCGAACCATGGACGGCTTAACTTATCGACTCGTACTTTCATTTGCCGTGGTGATTACCAGGCCCCATCAACGTTACTGTTTCGGAAAGTTATTCCCGTTATATACCTTTCGCACTTCAAATTTCGGCAGTGCCTGAGGAGGCGCCTGGGTGTCCGACAAAGGCTTTGCCAGCATGGAGCTGGCATAGAGCCTACATGGACGTATTCACGGCGTCCTTTGACGGGCACCCCGACGCCGAAATTTGACTAGCAAAGGGTATAGTTCGTGTATATTCCTTAACATCCGCCGTGCTCGACAAAGGAGGAAGTCAGTGAGTTATATATTCGATATCGATCGTCTTCATGAGATTGCTCTGCAAGGAATCGGAAAGCCCCACGACGAAATGGTGAGCGTGATAGTGGAAGAAACCTCCCGGGCCTATCCCAATCACGTCGATTCCAATCCAAATCGCCGATGGCTATTCAGCTTGACGGCGGGCGCGACCGGTGTGATGACGATACTCCATGCATCTTTCACTGAATATCTGATCATCTTCGGAACGCCGGTGGGTACGGAAGGCTTTTCCGGTCGCTACCGTATGGAGATTCATGATTTTTTTATGGCCGGTGAGGTTTGGACTTATCGGAAAGACCGTTGTGGAGTACGCGAAGTGGCAGGGCCGGGCGATCATACCGTTCTGGAACGTGGTAGCGTCAATGGGTTTAAAATCCCTGAATCGGCTTGGATGTTGGAATATGGTCGAGGATTCATACCATCCGCTTTTCCGCTTATTTTAGGCGATGTGGTATTCAGTGCCGTCGATGGGACGACCTTGGCCGAGACAGTTTGGTTATACGGCAAAATGGCGCTACGGGAGCTGATAGTCAATCAGAAGTTCTAATGCTGAAAAGGAGCGGATAATGAGTGAACAAGAATCGAGAGACAATGCGGCCGCGGATGCGGTTCGTCAGAAATACGGTTTCGGCTTTTCCTGGCTTGTGCTCATGATAGCGTTGCCGCCACTGGTCTATTATTTGTGGATTTGCGTCACTTATTACCAAGGCGAGCTGATCTTCACTAGCGACGCGGAGGCTTGGCGGCGGTTTTGGTCTCATGTTTCGCCGCCGACCTGGCAAGCCGCAGGCCTTTACGCGGCTTGGTTTTTAGGTCAGGCCGCGTTGCAGGTTTGGGCGCCTGGTCCGACCGTTCAAGGCATGAAATTGCCTGACGGCAGTCGGCTCGATTATCGGATGAATGGAATATTTTCTTTCCTTTTTACCCTGGCCGTGGTGTTCGGTTTGGTAACGATGGGGTGGTTGGACGCTACCATTTTGTATGACCAACTCGGCCCATTGCTTACTGTAGTGAATATTTTTACCTTTGTTTTTGCGGGTTTTCTCTATTTTTGGGGCTTAAACGGGAAGCAATGGGAGCGGCCGACCGGACGTCCTTTTTATGATTATTTCATGGGAACGGCGCTTAACCCACGGATTGGATCTCTTGATCTCAAGCTGTTTTGCGAAGCCCGCCCCGGCATGATTTTTTGGTTACTGATGAATCTTTCGATGGCGGCCAAACAGTATGAATTGCACGGCACGGTGACTGTCCCGATGTTACTGGTGGTGGGGTTTCAAAGTTTTTATTTGATCGATTACTTTATTCATGAAGAAGCCGTCCTGACGACTTGGGATATCAAGCATGAGAAGTTTGGCTGGATGCTTTGTTGGGGCGACTTGGTGTGGCTGCCTTTTACCTATACCTTACAGGCTCAGTATTTGGTCCATCATACCCATGACCTGCCCGTATGGGGCATTATTGCTATTGTGGCTTTGAATTTGGCCGGTTATACAATTTTTCGGGGCGCCAATATCCAAAAGCATCATTTTCGGCGCGATCCAAACCGGATCGTGTGGGGGAAGCCGGCAAAATATATCAAAACCAAGCAAGGTTCATTATTACTGACTTCCGGTTGGTGGGGCATTGCTCGTCACATGAATTACTTCGGCGATTTAATGATTGCACTCTCGTGGTGTTTGCCCGCTGCTTTCGGTAGCCCCATACCTTATTTCCATATCGTATATTTCACCATTTTGCTTCTGCATAGAGAAAAGCGCGATGATGCGATGTGCTTGGCGAAGTACGGCGAAGATTGGTTGCAATACCGGAAAAAGGTGCCTTGGCGTATCGTGCCAAAAATTTACTAAGGATTTCGCGATACATACCCATCGTAGATCAAAATTCGGTGCGCGGGTGACGGAGAACGCAATGCCATTAAGTAAAAAGGACTTTTCCGTTCGTCTTGGGCCCTTCGGCTGCGCTCAGGAGAGTCTTGTCGAAGGGGAATGGAGGCGTCCGAGTCGATAAATTAAGCCATCCATGGTTCGACAGACTCACCACGAACGGCTTAATTTAATGCTATTGGGACGGCGAATAGAAATCGGAGCTCTGTTTATTGTTTGTTAATCGGTAATTGGGCGATTCGATGCTCTATTTTTTGCATCATTTTCTGATAGGCGGGGCCTTCTAAACCGCCGTAGAGTCGATTAAATTCCTGTTCTGCAAGATATTCGGGTAAGTCGGCTGTTTTCGGGATGATGTCGCGCTCTTGGGCCGTGCTCATAAAATCTTGAATTTTTCTGGCTTGCGATTGATTTTGCACGGCGAGCTCGCCCATGAGCGTGCCGGCCCGATTGGCGGTCATATCGATGAATGAAAAGCCGCTGCCGCCTCTCGAATCTTCCAGTTCTTTATATAATCCTATGGCGTCGGCCAATGGCGTGCCGGCATAGGCTGCAAGCGTAGCCGATACTAAATAATGTTTGCTTAAATCGTTGCGTTGATTGAGAGTCACGGTTCGCCAAATCGGACGATATTGGCTTTTTAGTGAAGGAATGATTTTATTAAGCGTTAAACGGTTGGCGTATAACGTTAGCACCAGAATGACGGCACGGTTTTCACCAATCGGGTCGCTTCGGCGACTGCGTTCGTTTGCCAATTGAAATAAGGGTTGCGTGAGCTCGGTTAAACTCAAGTGCTTTTTGGAGGGGCGTGTTAGCATTACCAAACGTTGCTGATAAACTTCAATTCGATGCTGTTCTTGTTCGGGTAAAAGAGCGCCGCTGAGTTTGGTCGGTAAATTTTCATGCCATTTATAAGTCACGATCATTCGTTTGTTGATGAATCTGACCTTTCTGATCATGGCTTGAAGCGCCTTCCAATCGGCATCCGGCAGCATAAGGCTGTAGATACTTTTGCTTAAATTATTTGCTATAAGTCCGGGTATTCTTAATTTGCCCAACGATAGATGGTCGATTTCAGGAAGACTATGTGTTTGCTTGAGTTCGATTGTTAAGTTTAAATAATTGCCCAGTGGGTTTGAAGGTAGTTTTAGAGTGCTTTCAATGATGGCTCGATCTTGTTTGATTGTTAAACCGGCAACGCCGCCGAAATATTGATTGACGAAATAATTGACGGCTAGGTCCAGGTCTCTCTGTTCAATGCTGGCTCTTGCTATCGTGCCGGTTGCTAGGCGTCGCGGGTCGTTTTCTACAAAAATTTGTTTTCCTCTAGCTATTTGCTCGGGGGTGATATCAGGTCTTGCTCTTAGCTTGGGTTTGTCTTCCACGACTAGCACCAGTAAGGTGATAGTCAGGACCAGAAAAACCAAAAGCGATGAGAACAATAGTTTTATAATTAATTTCATTAAAAAGTTTTGAATTCGCCAATTTAAAAGATACCCTTTGCTAGCCGTATTTCGGCGTCGGGGCTGTCAACGCCATTATTAAGTGTCAAGAAGTTAGGCGCGGGGCAAATTATTATACCCTTCGTTTATCAAAAATCGGCGCAGGGGCGTCCGTCAAAGGCCCATCCCTAAATTTGAAGTGCGAAAGGTATATAGCGATGAGAGCTGGAGCTTGGGAAAGAGCGTGATGCGGGTTGGTCGTTTTTAGCTTGATGCGCTACAAAACTCATGGCTCCAAAAAAGTTATTTCTCACGAAATCCTAAATAAATTTGACCGTTATAGTAAGTTTTTTTATAGTGAGTCGATACTATTTTTGGAAGTTTTGTACAAATTATTACGAATACAATGGTCTGATAAGGAGTCGAAAACATGAAATTTCTTGCTGTTCATCCTAGCCCGCTGATGTATACCAAGGTGTTTTTACGCCTTGAACCGCTTGGGTTGGAACAAGTTGCCGAAACGGCCCGGCGGCAAGGTTACGATACACGGTTGATCGACTTGCAAGTAGAGTCTCATCAAGATTTATTTCGGTTAATGGACGATTGGCAACCCGATATCGTTGGTTTCTCGTTGAATTATTTGGCCAATGTTCCCGAGGTCATCGATCTCGTCAAAGCCGTGAAAGCTCGTTTGCCGAAGAGTTTTGTCTTTATCGGCGGGCATAGTGCGTCGTTTACCGCCGAAGAATTATTGGAACACGGCGAAGGCAGTCTTGATGCTATTCTCAAAGGGGAGGGCGAGTCGGGTCTTCCTTTGTTATTACAAGCTATTAAAGAAGATAGAGAAAACGTTCATGACGTGCCCGGTGTGGTGACGATGAAAGGCGAGGGCGGACAGCCGACGTTTATCCCTGATCTTGACAATCTTGCGCCGGCTCGCGACTTAGTCCGACATCGTAATAAATATTTTCTCGGTACGCTCGATCCTTGTGCGTCGATCGAATTTTCCCGAGGTTGCCCGTGGGACTGTTCGTTCTGCAGTGCTTGGACATTCTATGGACGAAGTTATCGCGTGATGAGTCCCGATAAAGTTGTCGAAGAAATGGAAAAAATTCGCGAGCCCGGTATTTTCATTGTCGACGATGTCGCATTTATTCAAGAAAAAATGGGCTTCGAAATCGGCGAGGCCTTGGCTCGGAAAGGCATTAAGAAAGAATATTATCTGGAAACGCGCGGTGATGTTTTGCTGCGTAACAAAGACGTCTTCAAGTTCTGGAAGGAGCTTGGGATGAGCTACATGTTCTTGGGTATCGAGTCGATCGATCAGGACGGGCTCGAAAAATATCGTAAACGTATTGATTTGAGTCGTAATTTCGAGGCTTTAGAGTTTGCGCGGACTCTGGGTATCAATGTCGCGATCAACATCATTGCCGATACCGACTGGGACCACGAGCGTTTCCGTGTGGTCAGGGAATGGTGTAAAGAAGTTCCTGAAATCGTTAATATCAGCGTCAATACGCCTTATCCGGGAACCGAAAGTTGGCTGACCGAGTCGCGTAATTTGACGACCCGCGATTATCGATTGTTCGATATTCAACATGCGGTGTTGCCGACGCGTTTACCGATAGAGGAGTTTTACGCGGAATTGGTCGAAACTCAGCGTGTGATGTTTACTAAGCACATGGGGTGGGCGGCTATGCGCGATGTGACGAAGGTTTTGGTCGGCAATTTAATGCGCGGTCAAACGAACTTTGCGAAGAATCTGTTTAAATTCGATAAAGTATTCAATCCGGCATTGCAATTGGCCGACCATCAAATGCCGGTTAAATATCAAATGAAGCCGCCGGTTAAAGACGCTAAATTTTCCAGCGCCAAGGCGTTATCTAAGTCGCTGTATGTTCACGAGCCGTTAGGGCGGACGAGTCGGCAGTTGGATGACGATACCGAAAAATTCGTCGATGAAAGCCGGGGCGCCTTGAGCGAGTCTTAACGAGACTCGTTTCATAATATGGAAATTGTTTGCTTTATCGGTTTGACAGATATACCTTGCGCACATCAAATTTCGACTGCACTCAAGGAGGCGCCGGGGTGTTCGGCAAAGGCTTTGCCAGCATGGAGCTGGCATAGAGCCATGGACGTATTTACGGCGTCCTTTGACGGGCACCCTGGTGCCGCATTTTGATCTGCGATGGTATATACCGGTAGAGACGAGTCGACTGTCTCTACCGGCCTAATGTTTTGAAAGGAATAATAATGGAGCTACCGGATCCAATTTGTGTTCCATTTCAAATGCGAAGCTAATTCCGCTTCGATGAGTTGATCGTAATGGCGTTGCAGAGTTGCCTCTGTCGGACGCGGATAGACTTCGGTTTCGATTTCGCTTCGTAATTGGCTTATAAAATGACGTTGTAAAACGGAATCCTCAGGGATTGTGATTTGTTCAGGTTCGTTTTTTGCTTTGGAAGCAGGCTTATTAATTAGCGTATCAATGCGTTTGGGTTTCGAGGGCGCGGAAGAATCAAGCGCCGATTCCCGGCCTTCGATGAATTTAAACAGAGATAAATCTTCCGGGTTGACTAGGCGGTTTTCCAATTCGGATTCGACCAATTGTTCATAGTGTCGCAGCAATACGCAATCGGTCGGACGCGGAAACAGCGACGCTTCGATTTCGCTACGTAGTTGTGTCAACCAGTCTCTTCTCAATACGCTATCCTCGGGGACTTCGTGCTTAGAGTCGGATTTGCTTGGCGTGCCGACGATTGCGAGTTCGATTGGACTTGATTTTTCCTTTACGTCGATAATCGAAGTAGACGCGGCAGCGTCGGGTATTTCGATGCCATCGATAAATTTGAAATGTTGTAAGGCTTCCGGATTAAGTAAGCGATTTTTCACTTCGGATTCGCCCAATTGTTCATAGTGTCGCAGCAATACGCAATCGGCCGGGCGCGGAAATAACGACTCTTCGACTTCGGTGCGTAGTTGCGTCAACACATGACGTCTCAAGACCGAATCTTCGGGAATCGGAATCTTTTGTTCAACCCGTATTGTAGTGTCTGTAACCGGAGCACTTTCAATTATTGATACCGTGGATGCGGCGGGTTTTCGGCTTTGTTCCGATATTTCAGAGTGAGATTGCTTGAGGTTTTTTTCAATTTGCTTGAGTGTCCGTCCTGCCCGGCTTTTGATTTCTTCCCGTTGTTTAACCTCTCGCCATATCAGAAAAGGCAATATCAAGCCGATGACGGCAAATAAACCTGAAACCGCAGCCCAGATTAATACGCCTTTCGTGAATAACTGAAAAGTCCACCAAGAAAATCCCAATAACACGGCAATGCCGAAGGAAATTTTCAGCGATAACTTAAAAGTTGATGTACTTGAATTGCCGCTATAGATGTAAGTAGGGTCGATATCGTTTTTTAGTGCTTGAAAATGAGCGGTATCGTATTTCGAATGTTTGGCGGTTTCGAGCCAATCAAGGCTTCTTCTGAGTCGTTTTTTATGTACGGTGTTTCTTATAGCCAGAAGCATAATAACCAATGTGGTCGACAGTGTAGCGGCCATGGTGATCATGATTTCGTCGGTAATCATAGCTACCCCCTTTATTGTAATAATTTTTGGTTGTGTCCATTTGCCGTGACAACAGAAAAGCTGAGTTGTCATGAGATCCTGTGACATAGCATGCGTTCAGATGAAAGTCAAATGCAAATCTAACAGAATTGACATTAAATATCTAATAATTTATTGAGAGGGGTTAAAACATGCCGCAAAAGGGCATTACGGTAACCCAATCGCCGGCGGATTTTGATGTATCTTGATGATTCAAAATAATAAACGCATTGGCTTTGCTCATCGACATCAAAATGCCCGAGCCTTGTTTGCCGGTCGTCTTGACGATCCAGTCGCCGTTTTCGTCGCGGCTGACAATACCGCGTTGGATTTCGGTTCGGCCCGGTTTTTTGCGTAAATTTTCGGTCGTTCTTGCCGTTAAGGTCGGGGCTATCGGCTTGTCGACGATGCCGAGCATTTTTTCCAAAGCCGGCAGCACAAAAAAATAAAAAGTCACCAGCACGGCAACCGGATTCCCCGGCAGCCCGAAGAAGGCGGCATTGTCTATGCGCCCGAATGCAAGCGGCCGGCCCGGTTTGATCGCGACTTTCCAAAAATCGACTTGTCCGGAATTTTTCAAAGCCGTCTTCGTAAAATCGGCTTCGCCGACCGAGACGCCGCCGGTCGAAATAATCACGTCGGCATGGCGGCCCGCCTCATTAAAGCGCTGCAAAAGCACTTCGGCATCGTCTTCGATGATGCCGAGATCGATGATCTCGATGTCGGATCTGTCCAATGCCGCGAACAAGCTGTAGCGGTTACTGTCGAAAATGCCTGCTTCGGTCGGAATTTGATGCGGCGCGACGATTTCGTTGCCGGTCGATGCGATCGCGACGGTCAATTTGCGTTTGACGTTGATTTCGCAAATGCCCAGGGAAGCAAGCAAGCCGATATCGGGCGGAGTCAGCAGTTTACCGGAAGCCAATACGGTTTCGCCTTGTTTGATGTCCTCCCCGGCGCGGCGAACGTTTTGGCCGGCCTTATGCCGGGAGTCTATTGTGATGAAACCGTCCTTAATTTCGGCATGCTCTTGCATGATCACGGTATCGAGCGCTTCCGGCATCGCGGCGCCGGTCATGATGCGCAGACAAGTTCCTTTTTCGATGCTGCCGCGAAAGGGTTCTCCGGCCAAGGCAATGCCTTTAACGGCTAGACGAGCGATGCCTTGATCAGGAAGATCGGAACTGTGCAGCGCGTAACCGTCGACCGCCGAATTGGTGTGCGGCGGAACATTCGACGCCGATACGACGGTTTCATGCAAGACTCGACCGCGCGCTTTTTCGATCGGTAACCTTTGGTAGCCTTCGATTGCAGGTAGATTGTTTAAAATACGGGACAGCGCCTCTTCGCAAGGCATCAGCCCCGATTCGAAAATGTCGGTGCAACTCGGTTGGGTGTGAATCATTTGCGGATACTCGGGCCGTTAATCGGAATGCCGTTGCTCATTGTGCTTAAAAAGTATTCGAGATTACGAAATTCTTCGCTCTGCGCGCCGGGAGATTCTGCTCTAATTTGTTTGAGGCATTCTGAAAAACGCCGGTGCAATGTGCCGGTTTCGCCCCATTTGAGACGATACACCGGCCAATGGCTGGTATGGCCCAACGACGGGCTCAACAATTCGGAACGCAGCAGTTTGCCGGCGTTTTGCACATGACAGGTCGCGCAGGCGAAATTCAATTGACCTTGCCGCCGGTAATAATAGTCCTTGCCGGCTTCATAAGCGGCCAATGCGCGCGGGTCGGAAGCGGGGATTTCGATCGCGATGGTTTTTCCTCGGCTGGTGTAGGCCAGATAGGCGAGCAGTGAGGCGATTTCGCCTTTCTGATAAGGAAGAGGGGCTTCATCGTTTCGTTGCCGGCAGTCGTTCAGGGCTTTCGCAAGCGTGACGACTTCGCCGCTTTCACCGTTCCAAACCGGATAAAGCTGCGCGATTCCGACTCCTCGTTCCGGCAGGCAATCGGCATAATGTGCGCCGTTGCCGAAAGGGGTGTTGAATAGGGTTTTGCCTTCTTCGATCGCCCATTCGTAAGGCGGAAACTCCTCGATCGCTCGCCAGGATTCGCGCGCATTCGGATCGATCGCGTAAACGCCGTCGGCGTAATCTTGAAGCGACAACGTCGGAAAAAGCTTTCGATAATGTTCGACGAAGGCGCTTCGGTCCTGTTCAGGACTTGCATGTGTCGAATCGGCAAAACCGCAGATGAGCAGGGCGCCGGCAAACAGTACGGTTTTGGTCATGACGGATCGGTCAAGATTTGCTCGGCGCTGCCGGTGAGTCCCCGGTTATCGGTCCAATCGACTCGAATCAGGTCGCCTATTTCGATGTCGTTCAACACAAAAGCGAAATATGGATTCTTTGAGATGCTGCCGGCCATCCGGGCGGTGATTACCGTTTTGTCGTTATGGCGAACGGTCAACGTTTTGATGAAATGCGCTGGAATCAATTCCTGCGTTTCGGGGTCCCGGTTGCGGCCGTGTTCCATCGGGTGTGCGATCAGGATTTTGAGTTCGGTCGTGTCGTCTTTGCGCTTGATGCGAATTTTCGTGTTTGCCATCTTAGCCACCGCATCCGCCGATCGTAACTTTGACTTGTTGGCGCGCGCTGTAAAGCGTTTCGCCCGATTTGACGACCGCGATCACATCGCAGGTTTCGGCCATTTTTAGATGAGCCGAGACGAACGGCTCGGTTTCCGGCGCGATATTGAAAATAGCGGCCAGAGGCACCGGGTTCTTTTCGACCAGAATCGCGATGCTTTCGACATTGCCCAGCGTGCTCGATACCGTGATGGGTACGACAGCGCCGTCTTCTGCGATTAGCGGCAATTTGAGCGCGATCGCATCCGATTCGACGATGGTCGCGTCGGCGTACAATCGATCCAGCGTTCGATCGAGCTTGCCGGGAGCGAAGTGGTCCTCGGCCCAATCCGCGAACGCAAGCCGAGGTGCGATTACACCGCTACAGGCGATCACCGATTGTATCAAAAATGTTCTTCGAGAATTGGACATGATTTCGTTAAAATAAAGTCGAATAGGGCTATTCTATCCGATAAAGGCAAAATATGATTACTCTGGAAATGGTCGAATTATATAAAAAATACGGCGGCGATATCGATGGCTGGGCGCGCACGGCCGTAAGCAATGAAAAGTCGGTCATGAGCGACGCGGACTGGTATGAAATCGACGCTTTCGTTCATGAATACGGCTTGGTTAAATCGGGTCTGGCATCGGCGCGTTATGCCGAAAAACTGCACCATCGAATGTCTGCGGCGGTCAGCGACGAAGATGCTTTACAAGGACTGAAGTCGCTCGTCGAAGAATCGCGGCAGGGCGCGCTTTGAGTTTGTGCAGGTTGGGGCGCCCGGCTCGTCATGGATAATGATGAGTGTCTGACAGGGCGTCGGGTGAGCGCCCGGAAAACCGAAATTTGATATGCGACCACAATACTGAAACGGAGCAAGCAATGACTGTCAAAATTGTTGAAATCATCGAGGCGATTGAATTTATCAGCGCAGATCCCAGCCTGGATAGCGAAGCATTTTTGTCGCGCGAAACCGGTAAAATTCATATCCGCCCAGGTGATTTTGATTTTGATGATGCGGAGGATTTACCCGAGGATCTGGACGACCCCGATCGCTATATCGGCTTGCCGCATAAGCACGATCTTGATCTCGGCAACTCATTGGTTCGTTCGTTTGTTGCTGAGTTTTGTCCAGCCGAAAGCGAAAAAGTCCGGGATATGTTCAGAAAGCGCGGAGCCTATTCGCGATTCAAGAATTGGGCGGAAAGCAAAAATCTCCTGGACGATTGGTACCGATTCGAGAATGAGTCTGCCGAAGCGGCTATTCGCGAGTGGTGCGAGGATAATGATATAAAACTGATGGGGTGATCGGGCGTATCGTTTTCTTTATACCCTTTGCTGGTCAAATTTCGGCGCCGGGGTGTCCGTTAAAGGACGCCGTGAATAGGTCCATGTAGGCTCTGTGACAGCATCCCTGCTGTCAAAGCCTTTGCCGAACACCTCGGTGCCTCCATCCGTCAATGCCGAAATTTGAAGTGCGATGGGTATAACCTAGAAATAGCATTTCACCATGAAGATCATGAAAAATAGGAAGTCAATTCAATAGACTATTCTGCGAATCATAGGATATGGATTCACCCAAAACGTGAGCTTTCTATTCTGGGATTCCGCGTTGCTTCATCCCGACCTACACTGTCAAAACAGTGGAGTATAGGCTGGGGTGAGGCACTAACCCATGCGCATCAAGCTAAAACGGTCAACCCGTACGCTTTCCCAATTTCCGTACTCATCGCTATACATAAGTCATGTATTACCCTTTTGCAATCTTAGACAATGTGACCTCGAAGCCATTTATTGTAACTTGACATTCTCGGCCTCGAAATCGCGATCTGGGGATCGCTCCCACAGTGCATTAGTCACCCTCTGTGGGAGCGACGCCTTCGTCGCGACTTTCGAAGTCACTGACGCTCGACACCCACGGCTTATATCGAAGTCCTCGAAGCGACCTAAATTCAATACAAGGGCGATTTTAATCGCCCTAGGCGAATGAGAACTTGTTCCTATAAGAAACATGAGCAAGCCAGGAAGTTAGTTTTAGCGACATCCTTAGCTTGATGCGTATGGGCACGAACCCCGGCATGATACTGCGGCATTATCCGCAAAACTGCTCGATGCCTTGCAGAATCCCTTGTGAGTCCAAGCCGCACAGACTCAGCAATTCCTCGCGCGTGCCTTGTTCGATGAAGGCGTCGGGCAGGCCGATGTTGAGCACCGGCATCACGATTCTTTGCGCCTGCAGAAATTCGTTGACTGCGCTGCCGGCGCCGCCGGCGACGACGTTTTCCTCGACCGTGACGATGACTTCGTGACTCTTGGCCAGTTCCAGAATCAATGCTTCATCGATCGGCTTGACGAAACGCATGTTGACTACGGTCGCGCCGAGTTGCTTGCCGGCCTCGACCGACGGAGCCACCAGGCTGCCGAACGCCAGAATCGCGATGCGACCGCCTTGATGGCGCAATTCGGCCTTGCCGATCGGTAGCGCGGTCATGGTGCAATCGACCGGCACGCCCGGGCCTTTGCCGCGCGGATAGCGTACCGAGGCTGGACCCTTATGCATGTAACCGGTATAGAGCATCTGCCGGCATTCGTTTTCATCGGCAGGCGCCATGATCAGCATGTTCGGCAGGCAGCGCATGTAGGTGTAATCGAAACTGCCGGCATGGGTCGGGCCGTCCGGGCCGACTAAACCTGCGCGGTCGAGCGCAAACAATACGTCCAGGTCCTGCAAGACCACATCGTGTATCAATTGATCGTAGCCGCGTTGTAAGAAGGTTGAATAGATCGCGACGACCGGTTTGCCGCCCTCGCAGGCCAGGCCCGCCGCTAAGGTTACGGCATGCTGCTCGGCGATAGCGACATCGAAATAGCGCTTCGGAAAGCGTTCGGAAAACGCGACCAGGCCCGAGCCTTCGCGCATCGCCGGGGTAATGCCCAATAAGCGCTCGTCCTGCTCGGCCATGTCGCAGAGCCATTCTCCGAATACCTGCGTATACGTCGGGTGCGGAGAAGGGGCCGATTTCGGCAGGCAATCGCGGCTCGGGTCGAAGGCCGGTACGCCGTGATAGGCGAGCGGGTCTTTCTCGGCCGGCGCATAGCCCTTGCCTTTCTTGGTGACGATATGCAAGAAACGCGGGCCGGAAATGTGTTTCAGATTCTCCAGCGTCGACACCAGCATGTCCAGATCGTGGCCGTCGATCGGACCGATATAATTGAAACCCATTTCCTCGAACAAGGTGCCCGGCACGATCATGCCTTTCATGTGCTCCTCGGTCTTGCGCGCCAGCTCCCAGACGCTCGGCATGCTGCTGAGAGCCTTCTTGCTTTCTTCGCGTACCGAAGAATAAATCTTACTCGACAGAATCTTAGTCAGATAATTATTCAACGCGCCGACATTCGGCGAAATCGACATATCGTTATCGTTCAAGATCACCAACAAATTCGCGTCGATCGCACCGGCATGATTCATCGCTTCGAAGGCCATGCCGCCGGTGATGCTGCCATCGCCGATAATCGCGACGCAATGCTTGTCCTCGCCGCGCAAACCGGATGCGATCGCCATGCCTAAGGCCGCGCTGATCGACGTGCTCGAATGGCCGACGCCGAAGGCATCGTATTCGCTCTCGGAACGATTCGGAAACGCGCAAATGCCGTCGCGCGTGCGAATCGTCGTCATGCGCTCCTTGCGTCCGGTCAGGATCTTATGCGGATAAGCCTGATGGCCGACATCCCAAACCAATTGATCGCGCGGCGTATCGAATACGTAATGCAGTGCCACGGTCAACTCCACGGTACCGAGTCCTGCCGAAAAATGCCCGCCGGAAATACTGACCGTGTGGGTCAGAAACTCGCGAAGTTCTTTGGCAAGCGGAATCAGATTGGCTTTGGTCAGTTTTCGTAAATCCGCCGGTTTATCGATCAGGCTCAGTAATGGATACTCGTTAGCTAGGTTCATAGTATTTTCTCAATGGATGCTTCATTAACCATCAAACGAAGCGGGCCAAAAGGCTTAATAAAGCGGCTCTTGATAGAACATCAAGATCATGCCGACTTGTAACATCGCGAACGCCGAGATTAGGCCTGCGATTTGTTTTTGTTTCGGATCGTGCAGTTGTATTTCGAGCCAGCGTGCACTGGCGACGATGATTGAAAAAACTCCCATTAGGGTGTGTCCGGCTTGAATCAAGAAGGCTGTTTTGGCTTGAAAGCCGACATGCGAATGCGTCAGCAACATCAATCCGCCAAAAGCTCCCAATATCGGAAACATATACACTAGCTGTTTATGCACGTTATTAGGATGCCGCGCTTTATATTCCAGTACGCCCATGATGAAGGCCAAGAAAGTCGCGATACGGTGTTGCAGAATCTCGCCGCTATTCAATGTGCTTTCCCAAAAGCCGACCGGTCCGAGCGGCCAGACTTCAGGATCGCTACGAATGAACAGGAACATGCCGAGAACCGCGAAGCCGAGCGGCCATAAGGGACCGCGATGCGGCGGTGGCGGACGTAGATTGGCATAGATCGACAGTAACGCAATGGTTGCGACGAAGACGCCGGCGACATTGTGATTATGATCGGACCAATCGGCCATCGCGCGCGACGGGACTTGACCGACAATCGCGGTTCTTCCCTCTTCGCCCGCCATCAGTTCCTCATGAGACGGCGAAGTCAGCATTGGCATTCGCGGTTTGAAAGTGGCGAGAGTTTCCTGCCAGGTCGCGGTGGTTTCCGGAATATCAACCGATGGCGGTTGGGTGGCCAGGCTGACGGCGGTAAACAATATACTGATCAAGATAAAGGTTTCAGCCTGGATGTAATAGGGTATTTCTCGGTAGAGATTGCTCTCCCGATGTTGCGCAAAATATTCCCGGGTCCCACGGTTATTCAAATAGGCTAAAAACAAGGCAATGCCTAGCATGAATAACTTGACCAGTAATAAATTGCCATAGCCTGTGCCGAAAAAACCGTTCCAACTATCGATGTATTCGAAGGTCATCGGCAGCCCGGTCAGCAATAATATGGCAAGCGCGGCGATTCCGAGGGAGGTGAATTTTTTTAGAAACGCCGGCCAAATATCGATGGCTATGGCCTTGCGCCGAGTTAATCGCCAGATGTTAAGCAGCTGAAATATGCCCCCGACCCAAATGGCGGCGCCGATTTGATGCATCACGGTTAGCGTCATCAATTGAATACGCGCCTCGTAGCGGCCCGCGCCGTGCGCTAGCCAGGCACCGGCAATCAATACCAAGGTGGCGATTGCGCCGGCAATTAACCACCTGTCTTTCGAGGCAGGTTGAGTGGTTAGTTTATGGCCGATATAGAATGCCAAGCCTCCAGCCAACAGCAAACGGGCCATGCCGGCTTTAAACTGAATGGTTTCGGCGAATGCCGGAAAGGGCCATACGCCTAAGGTGGCGCTTATCAACCATACCTTCAATATCAGCGATAGGGCTTGAGATAAGGCAAGACCGAGCGCGCCGTAATAGATCAGTGAAACGGTCGAATTGAGTTGTGGGTCGGAATAACGCTCGTT
Source organism: Methylotuvimicrobium buryatense (assembly GCF_005931095.1). GTDB lineage: Bacteria > Pseudomonadota > Gammaproteobacteria > Methylococcales > Methylomonadaceae > Methylotuvimicrobium > Methylotuvimicrobium buryatense. The sequence continues at coordinate 1,946,508 of NZ_CP035467.1, forward strand.
GGTATTCCAGGGTTTCAATATAAACAAGCCCCATACCAATCCGCCGATCACCGCGCTAAAGAAGACGCGGTCGACACCGCCGACCAGAGAGTCCAAAAAATCAGCTAATCCACCCATTGCAAAATCCTTATTCGACAACAAAGAAATGAATGATGTCTTCGGTCAAATGACCGTCGGCGGCGAATACTTTGAGCCGAATCGCATGCTCTCCGGGATCCAGTGCAGGAAGCTCGACGATGACTTCTCCCCGTTTTTGACCTCGATCAACCTTTAGCCTTTCGTGGATATCGCCTTTTTTGACCAGGTCGAAATGTGATAAAGCCAGTTCGACTCTGGAGTTAAAGATCAGAGACACTTTGCTGCTCTTGCCGGTCTGAACCGGATCTATTTTTAAAGAAGTTTCGGTGACCACGGCATGGGCGAAAGCATCGCCTAAGCTTAGGGTAAACAATAAGAAAACGAGTTGAAAAAAGTGTTTAAACATTAGCTTTAAAAAGTTTTTAGAAATAAAAAATGATTAGGATCGTTTCTGTTTGTTTGTGTCAATTAACGCCGGTAGAACAATCAAGCTACTGGCTAAGGTCATCGTAATGCCGATCGACAACAATAACCCCATGCTGGCGATTCCCAAGTGCGACGTAAACGCCAGGCTTGTAAAGCTGCACAGCGTGGTCAATGCGCTGAAAAACACGCCGCGCGCCGAGCTCGATTGCAGCAAGTCGGTTTGATTGCTGTGTTTGTGTTGTAGTCGATGCACGATATGAATCGCGCTGTCGACGCCCATCCCCAACAGCAAAGGCAAGACGATGATGTTTGCGAAATTAAAGGGATTGTTCAGTAGGACGTTGAATGCGCCGGTGAGTAGCGCGGCAAGCAGTAGCGGCACGATTACCAATAACGTCGATTTTATGCTGCGCGTGATAATCAGTAGCAGCGCTACAATGAATATCAGTGCGCTCGAAAAGGCTTGGATGAACGCGTCGACGACGGCTTGTCCGGAAGTGACGTCGCCAATCGGCAAGCCGAATACTTGCGGATAGGTATCGAGTACTTGATTGACGAATACTTTTAGATGATTCGGGTCGTTAAGGTCTTGTTCGGGTAAAACCAGTAGTCGGACGATGCCGTCGGGGCTGATCCAATGGCTTTTGACAGTTTCGGGAATGTCGTCGATTGCGAATTCGGTAGCGGTCAGGCCATCCCGCAACATACGCATCGTTTCCGGCAATAAAATCATCACATTGGTTTCCAGTTGCGAATAGACCGAATCGGGGCGTTCGGCCTTGTCGGCATGGTCGATGAAAGCTTGAATGTTGCGGCGAAGTCGTTCAAGCAATTCGGCCGAAACCGGAGTGGCTTTTTGCGACAAGGCTTGTTGCAGCGATTGGTCGAAATGGATCAAAGCGCTTCTGATATCCGATTTTTCGTAAGCGCGGTCGAATCGATCGAGTTGCGCGGGCATGATCAAATTGAGCGTATCGAGGATGTCGAGTTTTTCGTCTTGCTGTTCGGGGACTAGGTTGCTCAGTGTGATTGCTTGATGAACGCTCGATAAGGTGCTGAATTTTGCGGCTAGGTTGTCGGCGTCTTCTAGGCTGTCGGTGAGTGCGGAAATGATGAATGGCGAGTCGGTTTTGCTTTGCAGCAGTTTCTTAAAAGCCACAACCGACGGCGTTTTCGGATCGCGTAAATGAATCGGGTTCGAATCGAAAGTCAATTGCGTCAAAATAAAGCCGCTAGCGACCGCCAATAACAATGCGATCTTGCGGATAGACCTGGAATGGCGGAACGGAAACCGATAGAGCCAATCGGGCAGTGTTGCGGTCGGCTTCGCGCTTATCGGTTTGAAACGCATTAATTTCAACAAGGCGGGCAGCAGAAGCAGTGAAATCGCCAAGCCGATAAACATGCCGGCGCCGGAAATGATACCGAGTTCCGAAACGCCCTTGAAGTCGGTGGGTACGAATGCGAAAAAGCCGATCGCGGTCGTCAAGGCGCATAAAAACAATGACGGGCCTACTGTATGAATGCTATCCGAAATGGCTGCATCGGTGGGCATGGCATGCAGACGGCACTCTTGATAACGCAAGCATAGGTGGGTCGCGAAATCGACGCCCAATCCAATATACAAAACCGCGAATGCGACCGAAATCAGATTCAAGTGGCCAATGGCGACAGCAGCAAAACCTGCGGTTAGGACGAGTCCGGCGATCAATGCGATGAAGGTCGAGAAAACCAATCTTACCGAGCGAAGCCCTAGCCAAAGCGCGGAGCAAACTAATATTAACGAAATAATTCCGGATATGACCATGCTTTCGTTCACGCTTTCCATTTCTTCGTGCTCTAACGCCACTTCGCCGGTGAAGCTCAGGCGCACGCCCGGAAATCGCGATTGCATTTGTTCGGAAAGCGCTCTGAGGTAGTCCATCGGTTTTTCTGCCGGCATCAAATCGCTGAAATCGAGATGCGGTTTTGCAATGACGAGACGACGGGTTTGGTCTTTTCCGAAGCTGTCTTCGGTCAGCATTTTTTGCCAAGATAAATAATGATGGCGGTTTTCTTGGGTTGCGGATATCGTTTGATTGAAAGCGTTCAATAACGGGTCGATCGGCATCGTTACATCGCGATCGCTTTCTGTTAGTGCCCGCGAAAGAATGTCCAGAAAGCCCGCGAAATGATAATTCTTGGATAGATGGCCGATAAACGGCTGTGCATCGACCAGTTTTTCCGATAAGGCTTCGAGTTCGTCCAATTCCAAAAATAAAAAACCTTGTTGCCGGAAAAACGGATTGTCGTCAGGAATATAAACCGATTCGAATAGGTTTTGCCTCGTTTGCAAATCCTGTTCTAGGTATGTGGCGGCGAGAGAAGTTTCTTCGGGCGTGTCCGATTCGACAATGGCAATAATCGCGGCGGCATCGAGCGGAAATGCTTGCTCTAGTTTGAGTCTGACTTTTTGAAATGGCAGTTCTTGTGACAATAACTCGGCGGTGTTGTTGTTGATGCCGAGATTTTTGATCGTGTAATTCAGGCTCAGAGCGCATAACAAAACAAACAACGACAACAGAGTCCAAGGAAAACGCAAAGGAAGTTTTGCTATGGATTCGAGCAAGCGGGTTTGTATCGTTGCGGTATGTTTTGCCATGGTTTTAAAGGTGGATAGTTTGTTGAATGTCGGTTTAAGAGTGCAGGTTTACAATGTGTTTTGTAATGCTTTCGTGTCAGGCGGCTTTATTAAGTCAATACCGTATCTTGCTTCGTGTCGAAAATGGAGCCATAAAGGTGCGGAAAAGGCATTATTCATGTGGTATCTGGAACTCGACCGTCAAGCCCCCTTGCGTCATTCATTCGAGTAACAGGACGCGCTTATCGGCATGAAACCAAAGTTAGGCATTTGATCTAGCGGGACGGGGTTTGCAACCCCGTCCTAAACGTTTAGACTTTGGCCGAGGTAAGCCGAAATGTTTAGGGTAAACCGAAACATTGGGGACGGGTTAAATAACCCGTCCCGCAGAAGTATCGGAAACCCGTCATTCCGTCATGGATTGCCGGAACCAGTTGCCACGGATGGCTGTATTAAGTGCACCTTTATGGTCTGAATTTCGGCAATCTTTTGTTACATGACGACTTAACTTAATGGCCCATGAAACCAAAGTTAGGCATTGATTATAGTAACGCTGTTGGCATTATGCAAAATATTGTTGTATTTAGGCTAAATGATACAAGTATGGGTAAAAATGTGACGGCATGTTTTTTGATAATCTATAAGCATGGTTGTTGTCAGGATTTTAGTGCTCCTCAGCGATTGATATTGCTTGATCATTTAAGGATATTGAGTGTTCTGCTTCACCGCCGGGATTGTTTTTAACCGAATTTGCACTTGTTGCGTTTGAGCCAATCAAATATAATACCCCTCGCTTACTATATTAAAGCCAATCTATATGCATTTTCGTTTCGGCTTTCTCAGCTACGAAATCAGTCACGTCATTCGTCAGCGGTTTAATAAAAATGCCGAAATTATCGGTATTACTCATTCGCAATGGCGGGTCTTGGTGCATTTGTCCGAAAACCCTAACTGCCGACAAGTCGATTTGGCCGATATTCTCGATATCAAACCGATCACACTGGTCAAGCAGCTCGATCAACTCGAAGCGCGGAATTTGGTGCGTCGCATCAAAGACAGCGATGATCGGCGCGTCTATCGGCTCGAGTTGACCGCAAATGCATTGCCGGTCATGCAAAAATTGTGGGACATTGCCGACCGGGTTGAAGCCGAGGTGTTAGGCGCATTGACTCCGGATGAGCAAGCATTGGTCATTCGGCTATTGTGCCGGGTTAAAGGGGCTATTTGCGGCAAAGAACCCGATATGTCCTAAAATTCTCTTCGGTGCCGTAACGCGCGGCAATAACATCAAAGGCAAATTGTGTTTGATTTCATTAAAAAACTGAAGAAATCGCAAACTAACGGATGGATAGTCGGTTTATTTAAAAAGCCCGCTCCGGCATCGCCCGACGAAAGCGATCGGCAAATGCTCGCAAGAGTCGCTCGGCAGTTTTTTTGGTTGTTTATCATTTTGTTTTTTTTCGAAGACCTGCTGGATTTTGCAGTCGAAATCGTGCATTCGGTTTTTGAAATTCTTCATCTGCTAATCGAGTTTATCGAAGGCTATATCGAAGAAATACTCGAACATCTGTTGCATACCGATCACCATCAGAGCGAGACAATTATCGTCAATGCGGTTTTGTTGATCGGAATGTATGGATTTTATCGTTTCGTCCGCGCATTTCCGCGTATTGTCCGGCGCTTGAAAAGAAGCTGTTACGCAGCCTGGCTCAAATACAAAAGAAATAAATTAGCTTATTGGCAGGCGTTATTGCCGGAACAGAAAATTAAACTGACGGCTGCTTACCTGGTCGGCCTGGCGATACTGCTGTTTTGGTTGACGCTATGAAGTTAAACCGGATTCCTACACTATTAAATTTATTCTCGATGACTCATACACATACGCCACCTTAGCGTTTTCCCTGATTTTCTTAACCACTCCACATTTGCTCACAGCCTTCGAAGGCTCTTTTCGTCTCGTAAACAGGGCAGGATACGGGATTGGAGTGAGCATATTTGTTCTCCTAATTTTCATTCGGCGGTCGGACCGGCCGTCGACGGTTTTGTATTGACAGGAATACCATGCTCTTTTTATCGAAAAAACAAGATTGGCTCGGCAATATCCGGGGGGATTTATTGGCCGGCATCGTTGTTGCACTCGCACTGATTCCCGAGGCGATCGCATTCTCGATCATCGCCGGCGTCGATCCGAAAGTCGGACTCTATGCCTCGTTTTGTATTGCGGTCGTGACCGCGTTCGTAGGCGGCCGTCCCGGCATGATATCGGCCGCAACCGGGGCGATGGCGCTGTTGATGGTGACCTTGGTCAAGGATCACGGACTGCAATATTTGTTAGCGGCAACGCTATTGACCGGCATGCTGCAGATCGTCGCCGGCTACATCAAGTTCGGCAGTCTGATGAGTTTCGTGTCGCGCTCGGTCGTAACCGGTTTCGTCAACGCCTTGGCGATTTTGATCTTCATGGCGCAATTGCCGGAATTGACCAACGTGACCTGGCATGTCTACGCCATGACTGTGGGCGGATTAGGGATTATTTATCTGTTTCCGTTGATTCCGGCGATCGGCAAATCGGTGCCGTCGCCGTTGCTCTGCATCGCCGCATTGACCGCTTTATCGATCTATTTGGGATTGGACATCCGCACGGTCGGCGACATGGGTGAGCTGCCCGACGATTTGCCGATATTTTTGTGGCCGGAAGTTCCATTGACGCTTGAAACCCTGAAAATTATTTTTCCTTATTCTGCATCTTTGGCGGTGGTGGGATTGCTCGAATCGTTGATGACAGCGACGATCGTCGACGATTTGACCGATTCCGGGAGCGACAAGAACCGCGAATGTAAAGGCCAAGGTTTGGCCAATATCGGTTCGGGTCTGCTCGGCGGCATGGCAGGCTGCGCGATGATAGGACAATCGGTGATCAACATCAAATCGGGCGGTCGCGGACGTCTGTCGACGTTGGTGGCCGGTACACTGCTGCTGATCATGGTTGTCTTTCTCGACGAATGGATTTCGAAAATCCCGATGGCCGCGCTCGTAGCCGTAATGATCATGGTGTCGATCGGTACCTTCAGTTGGCGTTCGGTACTCGATTTGAAGAAACACCCCTTATCGAGCAGTGTCGTTATGATCATGACCGTGATCGTAGTGGTATTTACGCACAATCTCGCCATCGGCGTGTTTGTCGGCGTGTTGTTGGCGGCGCTGTTTTTTGCGAACAAGATCAGTCATTTTCTATATGTCGAATCTGAAATCGACGAAGATCAAAGCGTCAGAATCTATCGTGTGGTCGGGCAGGTGTTTTTCAATTCAGCCGAAAAATTCATCCAATCGTTCGATTTCAAAGAAGCAGCCGAAAAAGTCGTCATCGATTTACATCGCGCGCATTTCTGGGATATAACCTCGGTCACGGCATTGGACAAGGTCGTGATCAAGTTTCGGCGCGAAGGTGCTGAAGTCGAAATTATCGGCATGAACGAAGCGACCACGACGATTGTCGACCGGTTCGGCGTACACGACAAGCCGGAAGAAATCGAAAAAATCATGGGAGGACACTAATGAATAATAACGAAAATAGAGTGCTGGCTTGTATCGACGGATCGGCGTTGACCGAAGCGGTTTGCGATTACGCGGCCTGGATCGCGCAGCGCGTCGAAGTGCCGCTGAAATTATTACACACGATCGATCATCATCCCGAAACCGCGACAATGTCCGATCTGTCCGGCAATATCGGTTTGGACAGCCGCGACGAATTGTTGGAGGAAATTACTCGATTGGACCAGCAACGCATCAAGTTGCGTCTGCAGCAAGGTAAATTATTATTGGAGCATGCAAAACAGCGCGTGATACAGGCCGGCGCCAGCGATCCGATTCTAACTCAACGGCATGGCAGTTTGGTCGAGGCCTTGATCGAACTGGAAGATGTGACGCGCGTTTTGGTAATCGGCCTTCGCGGCAAGGTGCATGAAAACCAGCCCGACAAGATCGGCGCGAAACTGGAATCGATTATTCGTTCGCTACACAGACCGATATTGGTCGTCAACGAGTCGTTCAAAGCGCCTGAGCGTATCATGCTCGCCTACGACGGTAGCTCGGCGGCCGAAAAAGCGTTGGATATCGTTGCCAACAGCCCGCTCTATAAAGGCTTGGTTTGTCATCTAGTCTGTGTCAGTAAGGACGACGGTAAGGGACAATTGCTCGAAATCGCCGAGAACAAACTGAAGCAGTCTGGCGGTATCGAAGTGGTTGCACAAAAACTGGCAGGAAAACCCGATTTGGTACTCTGCGAATATCAAGAAACCCATGATATCGATATGACCGTGATGGGCGCGTTTAGTCATACCAAGTTACGCGATCTCTTGCTCGGCAGTTTTACCGCGAAAATGCTGCTGCATAGCAAAAAGCCGTTGTTGTTGCTGAGATAAACAGGCGAGGGGCGAGGAAAGACGTCAGATCTTCAAGGGGGCTCATGTTCTGTGGGAGCGATCCTCTGATCGCGATTTCGAGGGCATGAAGGTTGGCTAAAAATAAATGCCATCAAGGTTGCATCGGCAAAGATTGGGATACTGATGAAGAATGGGTGGCTACTTCGGGCTATTTTTGTTGCTAAGATTACGGCAATTTAGTCCGTAATGACGATTAGTTGTAGCCATGTAATAAAGTAGGGTTAATGCGTAACGTGAACTTTTATTTTGAGGCTCTCAAGTTGAGGTGTTTATGTTGTCTGATGCGGAAATAACCCGATTCAAGGTGCTGTTGGAAAAACAATTATACCTTTCGCACTTCAAATTTCGGCATTGGCCTATGGAGGTGCCGGGGTGTTCGGCAAAGGCTTTGACAGCAGGGATGCTGTCACAGAGCCTACATGGACGTATTCACGGCGTCCTTTGACGGTCACCCCGTTGCCGAAATTTGATCTACGATGGGTATATTCAAGTTTTTCATGTTGAGTTCAGACGTATCAATGACGCCTTAGACCTTCATTCTCTTAAGATGCTCGAAAAATCTACCGGTCTGTCATCGTCGATTTCCGCCGCAAGAATTATCAATCGCATAAAGTCCGTTTGGCTGAAATCGATCCGCGGTCATTCGAATCACCACAGTTTTAGTCATGATACATCCGTCGATATTCAATCCTACCGAAGCAGCTGAAAGAACCTATCTCGAACGAGTCAAAACCAAACTCGGCGATGCCTTGCAAAGCATCGACGCCCGAGTCAGGAGCTATGCCGAAGACATTCAGGAACAAAAGACCTATCTCTGGGAAAGACGCGCGGAGATGGATCATGCCGAAAAAAATTCCACGCGGGAAATCGTACCCGACGCTTCCGAAATGAATTATGCGACCGAGTTTGACGGAAATCTGCTCTATGTCGCTTGCAAGCGAGCGATGCACGAATTGACCTTGACTTTTGCCGGTAACGCGACAACTTTCATTCCGGAATAGGCGGGTAGAGAGGGGGGGCTAAATGAAGCTGGAAGCAGCTTCTTGTAAGAGCTATGAAAGATTAATAGACGACAATATCCGGTTTGTCGATAGTTTCGGATGAATCAAGCGATCTCCTATGTTGTATTGTTAGAATTAAAGTTAAATTCGGCAATTTAACCATGAAGCACTTGAAGTTCATGAAGTCTTTCAAAGGCTAGTCCTAAAATTGCGAATAACCTTTTAGGGGAGAAAAATGAATTGCATGGGTAGAATAAGTCATTCGCTGAAAATCTTGGAAACGGAGCGTTAGCGAAGTGAAGATTTTTAGTCCCCGATAGCCGTAGCGCCGGGTGTTTTGCCGGAGTCTGCGCGAATAGCGCAGGCGGAGGCAAAATACAAGGCATCGCGACACGGCGTAAAGCCATTTGTGGGAGTGCTACGGAGCCGCATCGAGTATACGATGATGTGGCGTAGTGGCACGGACGCAGGGCGAATCGGGGCCGCCGAAGGCAATAATCGCCAAGTCATTTTTCGCTGCTGAAATCGGACGGACCCCATTTCAGCTTTCGCGAAAAATCTTGGCGCGCTTGGAATTAATTTCTTATTCTTTATGGTCTTCATAGTGGAATGATTTATCTTGGTTAAATTGAATATTATTTTTAATAATAAAACGATTGAGGAGTGAATGTGAGCGATTCAAATGTATGGGATATCGACATGAAGTTTCTAAGCGAATACGAGGAACGCCATACACACAGCTATGATTTGGCCAGCGAGTATATGAATCCGAAACTGGTCGAAGTGATGGATATCCTTGGCTTCAACAAGCATTATGCGAAAGCCGAGGGGAATTATCTCTACGACAACGAAGGCAAGGCCTATCTGGATATGCACAGCGGCGAAGGTTTCGCGAGCCTCGGGCACAATCACCCCGCGATCAATCGCGCTTTGATCAAGGCGTTGGATTCGAACTTGCCGGACGGCGTGCAAATTCATCATTCGACCTTGTCCGGTTTGTTGGCCGAGAATCTGTGCAAGCGCTTACCGGACGGTTTGGACCGCGTGTTTTTCACGAATTCGGGTACTGAAACGGTCGAGGCGGCGTTGAAGTTCGCGCGTGCGGCATCAAAGCGTCACCGTCTGTTGTCATGCGAGAGCGGTTATCATGGCCTGACTTACGGTGCATTGTCGGTATCGAGCGAGGAGTATTTCCGCAAAGGTTTCGGTCCGCTATTGCCGGGCTGCTATAGAGTTCCGTTCAACGATCTAGAGCGGCTCGAAGAAGAATTGAGCGCGAGGGACGTCGCGGCGTTCATCGTCGAACCGATTCAGGGACGCGCCGTGACGATGCCGAGCCACGGTTATTTCAAAGAAGTCGAGCGCCTGTGCCGTAAATACGGTACCTTCTTGATCTTCGACGAGATTCAATCCGGGCTCGGACGAACCGGGCGCTGGTTCGCGCTCGATCATTGGGGTATCGAGCCCGATTTCGTTTTGGTCGCAAAAGCCTTGAGCGGCGGTCACATGCCGGTCGGCGCGATGATCTCGCGGCGAAGTATTTTCGATAAAGTCTTCAATACGCTCGATCGCTGTTATGTGCATCATTCGACGTATGCGCGCAATCGTTTGGCGATGGTCGCGGGGCTCGCGACGCTCGAAGTGATGGAAAACGACAAATTGGTCGAGAATGCCGATGCGATGGGCAAACGTTTGATGGACGGTTTGAACAGGCTGAAAGAGCGTTATTCGCTGCTCAAGGACGTACGCGGCATGGGCCTGATGATCGGTTTCGAACTGGGTTGTCCCGACTCGCTACGCAGTAAAATGGAATGGAAATTGATTCATGCCGCGAGCTCCGGTTTGTTCCCGCAGTTGATTGTGATTCCGCTACACCGCGATCATCAGATCATCACGATGGCATCCGGCCATAACGATGTGATCAAACTATTGCCGACGATGGTGATCACCGAAAAAGAAGTCGATCATTTCCTGAATGCGATGGAGACGATCTTGCGTAACAGCCAGGAAGTCGGCAGCGAAAACTGGAAGACGATTTATCAAATCGCAAAGCGGACGATCAAGGGAGGCGATTGATGGTGCCGAGCCTCAAAGTCGCCGTGACCGGCGCATCGGGATTTGTCGGCAAACGTTTGGTTGAGCGCTTGTGTAGCCAAGGTCATTCGGTGGTGTGCCTGCTAAGGCCGACCTCCAACGCCTTGGGTCTCGAGCGGCCGCAAGTCGAGCTCAAGCGCGGATTTTTAACCGATGCCGGTTTCGTTGGCGAGGCGTTAACCGGTTGCGATGTCGTGATTCATTGTGCGGCCTTGGTTTCGGATTGGGGAACCGTGCATGAAATCAAAACCGCGAATGTTGGGGCGACCCGTGTCTTGGTCAAGGAAGCGGCTAAATGCGGAATTAGTCATTTTATTCATGTCAGTACGACCGATGTCTACGGTCATTCCGGAAAAAGAGGGGTGTCGGAAGACCATCGACCGGTGGAAAAATTTGCGAATTGGTATGCCGAAACCAAAAAAGAAGCCGAGGGTGTGGTGTCGGCAAGTTCAGTGGTGCATACGATCTTGCGTCCGGCAACGATTTATGGGCCCGGTTCGAAAACCTTGGTCGGCGAAATCGCGAAAGCGGTCGAATCGGGCTTCATGTTGTTGATTGACGGCGGTAAGCAATGTGCCGGTTTGACATACATAGACAATCTCATCGATGCGATCGAGTTGACGCTGTTCAATGAAAACGCCTTTGGCGAAGTGTTTAATGTTTCGGATGCGAGTTCGGTCACCTGGGCCGAATTTGTCGATCATATTGCATTGGGGCTTGGCTCGCGTTATCGAAAAATCAGTTTGCCGTATCCTTTAGCTTTTAGGCTGGGACATTTTTTGGAAAGCGGTTACCGTCATGTCAGAGGCGTCACCGGTTTGCAAACGCAAGCCTTGTTATCGAGACAGGCTGTGCAAGTTCTAGGTATTCATCAGGACTTTTCGATCGATAAAGCACGGAGCCGATTGGGATTTGAGCCTGCGGTGCCGTTCGACCAGGGTATCGAAAAATCGATCGAATGGGTTAAAGGGCAATTATTGTAAAAGTTCGCAGATCTGGACTTGTTATACTCATCGCAGATCAAAATTCGGCGCCGGGGTGCCCGTCAAAGAACGCCGTGAATACGCCCCTGTAGGCTCTATGCCAGCTCCATGCTGGCAAAGCCTTTGCTGCACACCCCGGCGACGCCTCAGGCACTGCCGGAATTTGAAGTGCGAAAGGTATAGTTTCTTTCCGAACTTATTGCTATTCGATATTAATTTTCCTGATTAGCAAGTTTCTTCAGCTAAAGGCCAAAAACCAGCATATCCCTAGCAGGACGGGGTTTGCAACCCATACGCATCAAGCTAAGCGTAGCTCCCCGCAGCTAAACCGTTATCGAGTTCCTCCGACGAGTCTGAGAAGCTGTCCAAGTATCCTACTTGTTGTGCAATCAATTGCCGAGTCGTGCGCCGCTTTCGCTTGGCTTTAAGCAGCCTTCGCAGGTTACCTAACAGCTTACGCATCAGCGTGTCGAACTGCCGCGCGACAAAGGCTTTCAAAAACCGATCCTGTCGCAACAACCATTGGATAGCTTTGTCAAAAGACAGTTCGCGACCTTCGTTTTCCGCCTGCCGTGCAGCCAGCGCGAGCAACCGTTGCACGGTCAGAATGACGATCAGACGCCCATAGAGAAGACATCGGATACGTTCCGGACGCGTGCCTTTCAAGAGGTCGATGCAGAACAACGATTTCCAGTGTTTAAACGTCAATTCGACTTGCCAACGCAAGCGGTACAGGGTACCTAACGCTTCTTTCGGCCAAACATCGGCGGGGACGTTGGTCATGAAGAAGCTATACTTGAGAAATTTCAAGTAGGACAAGCGCGCCCGGCGGCCTTTGCGTTTGGCCGTTTTAATCGCCGCTTTTTGTCGCTTCCGGTAGACCTCTTGCGGCAGCCGATAAACCACTAAGGAATGAGCACGAAATAACTTGAGCAAGTAGTCGTTGCAATGCGGTAAAGTTAACGAACCTAAAACATTACCCCAAAACTTATAGTGAAGCCTGCTTACCCAATAGAAATTGAAAAACAAATGCAAGAAGTGTTCGACCGTCTATCCGAAAAAGATAAGCGTTTGTATGCGGGGGTTGAAGCATTAAAATTTCCTTATGGCGGCATCAGCTATATTGCTCAGCTGTTTTCCTGTTCTCGCAATACCATCCGACGAGGGATAAATGAACTGAAAGAGAAGGCAATTATCCCCAAAAAACGAGATAGAAAAGCGGGCGGAGGTCGAAAACAAACTATTAAAAAACACACGGATATTAATGACGCGTTTCTGTCTATTTTAAAAGAGCATACGGCAGGCGACCCGATGGATGAAACGAAAAAATGGACTAATTTGACGTGTGCCAAAATGGCCTGTCTATTGGCTGAAAAGGGTTTCAAAGTCAGTCGCAATATTGTCAGAAAATTATTAAAAAAGAATGATTATGTGAAGCGTAAGGCCTTGAAAAAGAAAGCGGCTGGCGGGCATGTAAATCGTAATGCGCAATTTGAGAATATCAGTCAATTGAGAGCTTTATATACGGCGGCGGGAAATCCTGTCATCAGCGTGGATACCAAGAAAAAGGAGCTGATTGGTAATCTGTTTCGCGATGGCAAGATCTATACCACTCAAACAGTTGAAGTTTATGATCATGACTTTCCGTCATTAGCCGAAGGCGTTGCCGTACCTCATACGCTTTATGATACTGAGCGCAACGAAGCCTACGTCAACATTGGGACAAGCCGTGACACCAGCGAGTTTTCCTGTGATTCGATTCGTCACTGGTGGTACACCTATGGCAACCTCTACTATCCGCTGGCAACATCCATTTTATTGCTGATGGATGGCGGTGGCAGTAACTCATCCAGACACTATATTTTCAAACAGGATTTGCAGGCATTAGTGGCAGAAATAGGCATTGAAATACGGATAGCGCATTATCCTCCGTACACCTCTAAATGGAATCCCATTGAACACCGGGTATTTCCTCATATTACTCGTGAATTATCCGGCATGATTTTAATCAGCCATGTCTTTATGAAAGAGTTAATTGAAAAGACAACAACAAAAGCGGGATTAAAAGTCTTTGCCTGTATTTTTAACAAGGTTTATGAAACGGGCAGAAAAGTTGTGGAGGGCTTTAAAGAATCCATGCGAATTGTATTTGATAAGCATCTGAGGCAATGGAATTATGTCGCCATACCTGAAGCGGTAAATTTATAAGTTGCTCAAGTTATTTCGTGCTCGTTCCTAAGCGGATGGGCAGACGGTGTTTCTCACCGACAAACAGCGAAAACTCCATCGTTTGCTGACCACCGCCGAAACGATTGATGTACTGGATCAAATTAATCGGTGACGCGGCTTCATCGGCGCTCTTATAGAGATTGACGGTATAGCTAAGTCGGCTTAAGAAATACGCACCGATCAGCATGATTTGAGCAAAGGCGGCCAAACTGAAATAGCCCAAATCTCGAATGATCAAATCTCCCTTACGCACTCGCGCGAGCACGTCTGTGGCAAAACCCTGATCGCTGTCGGTGCCCTGACGTATCGCGATATGTTCGGCCCGTTCGTTTTTGACGTCATAGCTGAAATCGATTTTAACGCTGGCCGTGCTGGCGTTACCGCCACTCCCTTTGAACGCTTCGGTCAAGGCTTCGTTCACTTCGATTTGGCTACTGTCTTGCAGTAAAACCCGAGGAAACGGAGCTAGCCATGCGGCTTCTTGTGCCGTCAAAGGCGGACCGACCGTCTCGCGCAAAGTCTTGGTCAGCGCCGCTTCCATAAACTGTACCGCACCATCGCTGTTCATTCGCCCGCACAAGGCTTGCGGCGTCAGATCCACGCCGCTTCGTTCCTCCAGGCTATCGCACAAACCTTCATAGCTAATCGTCGGCTCGCTAAGCGTATCGACCGTCAGCAGATTTAAAAAAATCGCTGCCGGTCAAGCGACTCGTGCTGCGTTGAATAAATCCGCTAGACTTGGCCAAGGTTTCACAGGTTTCTTCGTCGAACCAAGTTGCTAAATACTGGTCAATTTGATGTGTGAGCGTTTCAATCGGGGCGGCTTCCATTTCTGGTTATCCATTGAGTAATGTGGACCGCAAACTATACATCCCAAAGCGGATTTGTGAAACCACGTAGTACGCTCTCGACCACCAAATCGAGGAAGGCGATTTTTAGCTTGATGCGTATGGGTTTGCAACCCCGTCCTAAACGTTTTGACTTTGGCCGAAATCAGCCGAAATGTTTAGGGCAAACCGAAACGTTGGGGACGGGTTAAATAACCCGTCCCGCAGAAGTGGCTACGACTGGCCACTGCTCGGACAGTTGGCTTCAGCAAACTGAAGCATCTTGCTAATCAGGACGTTTTATCAGCGTTCTATGGCAAGCGCACGGATGGGGGCATCCATCAGGCGATCCGCATAGGTCAAACTAGGCGTTAGCCGTAACCCGATCTATTCTACGTCTTTTCCTTTAACGCATTGCCGCACGAGCCGCCTCAGCCAAAAAACCGGAGCGCGTTGCGCCGTGCGCTTTCGCATAGCGATCGATTCTCGCCAACAACAGGCGCGGCAGCGTGATGTTGATTTTCTCGGCGGGGCCGAAGTATTTTTCAACCGGAACGTCGACGAAAGCCCAAACGCCGCCTGAATAATCCGGATTGGATAGGTGCTCGGCAATCGGTTTGCAATCAGGAATATCGGCTCCGTCTTCAATCAATGTTTCAATGTGACAATCAATCGCTTCAGCAACGGAAGCCAATGCATCGTCAAGGGTGTCGCCCGCCGAAAAACAGCCGGGCAAGTCGGGGACGGTAACGCCGTAACGAACGCCGTCATCGGTATGCAATACTACAGAAAAGCGCATGATAACCTCTTATTTCCATCCCGCCTGTTTGCGAATGCTGTTCAGCGTACCGGCGGGAATGTCGCTGTCAGGATGTTTGACCGTCACCAAGCCGGGTTTATCCGGGTGCTTGAACTGGTGATGTGAGCCTTTGATTCGTGCCAGAATCCAGCCGTCGGCTTCAAGTTGCTTGATGAGTTGTTTACTGTCCATGATGGTTATTATAATTACTCAATAAAAAGTATCAACACTATAACCACCGTTGGTGTTGACATAAAGCACCAAAAAAGCCGGGTAGCCGTAACCCAGCCTACGCGAACAGCCCGGAGAAAACGCTCAAACTGGGAATTGCTGCTACGCGAATCACATTGATGTTTTTTACCCGAATAGGCGTAAAATGACAGATCCAGTATTGACTTCTATTTTAGTGTCATGAACGAATCCGCTCCGGACGAATACGATAGCCCTTGGAAAGAAGCGGTTGAGCGCTACTTTCCGGAATTCATGGCGTTTTATTTTCCGGACGCCGCGAATCTGATCGATTGGAACCAAGCCTATACGTTTTTGGATCAGGAATTACGCGCGGTCGTTCGAGATGCGACGCTTGGGAAACGCTTCGTCGACAAATTGGTCCAAGTGATGTTGCTCGATGGCGTTGAGCAATGGGTCTATATCCATGTCGAAGTGCAGGGCTCCAAACAAGCGCGTTTTGCCAAGCGCATGTTTACTTATAATTACCGAATTTTCGACCGTTATGATCGACCCGTGGCCAGTCTGGCGGTTTTGGCGGACGAGCATCCCGGTTGGAAGCCCGATTGTTTCGGCTATAGCGTGCTAGGTAGCGAGACGTCGATTCGGTTTCCTGTCGCCAAAATTACCGATTATCATGATCGTTTGGAAGCTTTGTTGACTGAGCATAATCCGTTTGCCATCGTGACTGCGGCCCATATTCTGACCCAGCAAACGCGAGGCGATGATCGTTTTCGCTTTCAGGCCAAATGGCGTCTGATACGTTTGCTTTATGAGCGGGGTTGGGACAAGCAGCGTGTCATTGATCTATTTCAGGTGATCGATTGGATGATGAGATTGCCGAAAGAGCTGGAGCGGCAATTGTGGCATAACATTCATGAACTCGAGGAGCATGGCAAAATGCAATATATATCAAGTGTGGAACGTATTGGCTTGGAAAAAGGCTTGGAAAAAGGCTTGGAAAAAGGCTTGGAAAAGGGCATGGAAAAAGGAAAATTGGAAGCGGAGCAAAACACGCTGCGGCGACAGATTTCCCGCCGGTTCAAAACCTTACCGGCTTGGGCGGATGAACGTATTGCACAGGCCGGTCAAAGCGAATTAGAGCAATGGCTGGACAACATTATCGATGCGCCCACGATAGAAGCGGTGTTCGAGACCGATAATTCAACGCATTGATTGCCGGATTCCAGTTTGCTTTTGGCCCCCCTCTTTGCTTGGGAATGCAGCTTCACTGCCATTAAGTTAAGGACTTTTCTGTTCACCCTGGGCCCTTCGGCTGCGCACAGGAGAGCCTTGTCGAAGGGGCAATGGAGAAGTCCGAGTCGATAAGTTAAGCCGTCCATGGTTCGACAGGCTCACCACGAACGGCTTAACTTAACCTGATTAGCAAGTTTCTTCAGCTAAAGCCCAAAAACCAGCAGTGGGTAGGCTGGAGGATCACCACCAGCCCCCCGTTGCCGCAAGAAGGTTAATTCCCTCTATTTACCATCGTGTCTCTTTCAGACAATGGGCGGCTCCGCCTAGATTGCCCTCGAAAGGGAGTCATTGTATTTGCTATGCAGGTTCATGATAGAACGCCCTGAGACTCAACAACCCTTTATTCTTAAAGTGCTTCAGACGTAGACGCCTGTTATCGGTCTTCCATTTCCTGTTAAACTTCATGCACCGTAAGCGAACTCGAATCCACTTGTCCAATTCCGTAAACAGATAACGATTATGAGAGAACGGCGTTGCAAAATAATTTGCCGTCCCTCGTATCACCTGATTAACCCGCATGATGCGGTAACTATCCAAGTTATAGGAGCGACAGGTCAACTCCCGGATTTTATCTTTGAATTTCTCTATGGACTTTGGGCGCATCGTGACCGCCCTTGAGCTAATATCAAACCCCAAGAATGCAAAACCCTCACTAAATGTGGTGACCTGCGATTTCTCAGGGCAGAGTTTCAACTCAAGATGCGTGTTTAAAAACGCCCCGACAAGAACCAATGCCTCTTTTGCCTGTTCCTCGGATGGGCATAGAACGACAAAGTCATCCGCATAACGCACAAAGTTCAAGCCATGCTCATGCAGATGCCAATCCAGATAGTTCAGCGCAATATTTGCCAACAAAGGCGAAATGACACCGCCTTGCGGCGTGCCGATCGTCGTTGGTTTAAAAACGCCGTCTTCCATGACGCCAGACCTAAGAAACCGTTCAATAATACCCAGAATATTCCCATCAGCGACCACATTGGATAGCCCCGTCATGATGACATGGTGCGGGATGTTATCGAAAAATCCCGATATATCCGCATCCAGCACATAGCGATTGCCCTCGCGCCAGATGTCCAGCACCCGTTCAATGGCCTGATGACAGTTCCTATTTGGCCGAAACCCACACGAGTTTGGATGGAACAAAGGCTCGAACAACGGTTCCAGCAGTTGCCGCAAGACATCCTGCGCAATCCTGTCACGGACCACGGGAATGCCCAACGGGCGAAATTTCCCATTCCCTTTGTCGATACGCACACGTTTGAGCGGATGCGGAGAAAATGTCCCCCGCGTTTTTAAATCGCTCAACAATGCTTGCAAATTCTGTTCAAGATTCGCCTCGAACATCACAATGCTTTGCTTATCAACGCCGGCAGCGCCCCGGTTACGTTTGACATTAAGAAATGCCTTGCGCACCCGTTCGATGGTTATTCTGCCTGTTAAAGAATGATGTTTAATCTTAAGCGGTTTCACTAACATAAAGACAACCTGATTTACCCCTCATACACTAACCAATACCTTGCCAACGGTCGTGCCGTGGAAGGCGTTTCTTAGCGACCGTCGGGTTTTCCAAAAGAGGAAGGACAGACCATTTTGGGGTCGTAGCCGACGGACTAACTTTCTTCATGGAAAAACCATGACAACGTATTTCTAACAACGGAGTCTTCTATCACCGCGCAATTGCGTGGCTACACCGAAGACGCTGCCATCCTTAAAGTGCTCAGTTTGGGGAATCTCACACACCAGCGCATAAACCCGCCATTTCGCCATAAACTTATAGGCGGGCATTACTCTTGAAGGGGTTAAAATCAAGAGACGCCGTAGGACTTTCATCGGTCAGTACCAATAACCATTATGTCTGGGCGACAACAGCAAGCACCCCTAATAGCCACTGAGAATAACCGTATAAATCCCAGTGAGAGAAGAAAAAAAAACTCCCCAGTGTTTCAGGCGGACATAGACCCTGACACCTGATTCGAGGCTGAAACCTGCCACCTCCCTGACTATGCTTGCCTGGCTCCTTCAACGCCACCAGTTACCTGAGTGACCCTAACTGCGTACCCCGTCTAAGACGAGTTCGAGCAAGCATTTCTGTACAAATACGGATTCGCACAGGTAGGATTAGACACATCGCAACGTTCCTGTCACGATAGGTCGCACCGTTTAAGACTGAGCCGTTGGTACCTGCGACTCACACATATCCCTAGCAGGACGGGGTTTGCAACCCCGTCCTAAACGTTTTGACTTTGGCCGAAGTTAGCCGAAATGTTTAGGGCAAACCGAAACGTTGGGGACGGGTTAAATAACCCGTCCCGCAGAAGTGGCTACGACTGGTCACTGCTCGGACAATTGGCTTCAGCAAGCTGAAGCATCTTGCTAATCAGGTAACTTAATAGCATTGGAATGCAGCCTAGGTAGGTTGGGTTACGGCTCGCGCTTAACCCGACCTATACGCTGCTTGGGAACGCAGTGCGGGAAGCTCCAGCTTCCCGAAGCCAATAGACTGTTTAATCGTTTCGTTAAAGACAAATAGGTGTGAAATGGGTTTGCCTCAATTGAAACCAGCGACTTATCAGGATTTGTGCGCGGTGCCGGGAAACATGGTTGCGGAAATCATTGGCGGCGCTTTGTATAGCCAACCGCGTCCTTCTCCGCGCCATGCTCGGGCTTCGTCTCTTTTGGGTGGAAAACTTACAGGGCCTTATGACGAAGGAATGGATGGGCCGGGCGGTTGGTGGATTCTCGATGAACCCGAATGTCATTTGGGTTTCGATATTTTGGTTCCTGACTTGGCCGGCTGGCGGCGCGAACGTTTACCGAAATTGCCGGAGGGCGCTTTTTTCGATTTAGCGCCGGACTGGGTTTGCGAGGTGCTTTCGCCCGGTACGGCGAGGATCGATCGCGTCGAAAAAATGCCGATTTATGCGCGGGAGGGTGTTTGTCATATTTGGTTGATCGATCCGGTGTTGCGTACGCTGGAGGTTTTTGAAAACACGCCAGCCGGCTGGTTATTGCTAGGCGTATTCGAGAATGACGATGCGATTTCGATCGCGCCGTTCGATGCAATTACATTTGACTTAAGTGTTCTGTGGGTCGACTGAGAAATAGCTTATAAGCAATTACTCCCTTGATAGTCAAAAAATGGCTAACTTTATGAAGGTATGGGGTGTGGCTAGCGAGGATGTCGGCAGCAGGGCAGATTTTTGCTCCTGCAAAATCTGCATTCATGCCGTCCATGACAATCAGATTCCGCCGTCAAGCCTACAGGGACGTATTCACGGCGTCCTGTCAAGCGAGTCACCGAACCCCCTTCCAACAGTTGTCTAAGTTATTTCATGCTCGTTCCTTAGTTGGTAGCGAAAGCGCTATTGGATGAATAATATTTCACACCCAGTCTAAGATGTAATTATTCACACCCCCTATCGTTCCCACGCTCCGGCGTGGGAATGAAGACCGAGACGCTCTAGCGTCTCGTACCGCTGGAGCGGTACTCAGGCATTCCCACGCAGAGCGTCACTGCCATTAAGTTAAGCCGTTCGTGGTGAGCCTGTCGAACCATGGACGGCTTAACTTATCGACCCAGGATTTTTCCATTCACCCTTCGACAGGCTCAGGGCGAACGGAAAAATCCTTAACTTAATGGCAGTGACGCAGAGCGTGGGAACGATAATTGCCGGGGGCTGAATAGTTACTCTAAGATAAACAATGCATCAACTTCAGAAGGAAGTCTTGTGGGACGTTCGCCCGGAGTCCTGCAATTCCCAATTTGGGGATCAAAAAGGGTGTGGGGTGTGCTTGGCGAGGATGTCGGCAGCAGGGGCAGTTTTTGCTCCTCGGCAATTGCTGAGTTACATGGATGTAATGAATGCAGAAAATGCAGGAGCATTTTTCTGCCCTGCATTGCCCTACTACACGCCATCCTTGGCGTAATGCAAAATCTGCATTCACGCCATCCTTGGCGCTTAACTGCCGCCAAGCCCCCATGGATGGGTTTACGGCGTTCCTCGACAGGCATACCCCACACCCTAAGATCGGCGAAAATGCTCAAACTGGGAATTGCTGCCCGGAGTCTAAGCGGTTGACGAATCGGATGGTTCTGTGCGAGGGGCTTTCTGCAGTTTTCTCATTTGGCTAGGCGTTTCGCCGTTAATCATAATTAGTACCGGAACGAATAAAAGCAGAATAATCGCCGTCGTATAAAAGCCTTTGTTTATGATCCCCGCCAGCCAAAGACAGCCGAGGCTTCCCCAGACCATGCGCATTGGTCCGGGTAGTTTGATTTCGGGCATGCTACCCTCCGAGTTTATGTCATCAATTCAACCAGTATGTTGTGATAGATATCGGTCAGAGTATCCAAATCTTTAAGATCGACGTTTTCGTTGATTTTGTGAATCGTTGCGTTGATCGGTCCGAGTTCGACGACTTGCGCGCCGGTGGGGGCAACGAAACGTCCGTCCGAGGTTCCTCCGCCGGTATCGTCGACCGGTTCGAAACCGGTGACTGAATCGATCGCGGCGTGTACCGCATCGATCAAATCGCCTTTGTCGGTCAGAAAAGGTTTTCCCGACAATCGCCATTCCAAATCATATTTTAAATCGTATTTATCCAGAATGGCTTTTGTGCGCCTTTTGATACTGTCTTCGTTTGATTCGGTGCTGAATCTCAGGTTGAACTGGACCTCGATACTGCCCGGAATGATGTTTTCGGCGCCGGTGCCGGCGTTGATGTTCGAGACTTGCAGGCTGGTCGGCGGAAAGAATGCATTGCCCCTATCCCAGATTTCCTCGGTTAGTTCTTTCAGTGCCGGGGCGAAACGATGAATCGGGTTTTCGGCGATTTCGGGGTAGGCGACATGGCCTTGTATGCCGTGTACGGTCAGTTTCGCGCACAGCGAGCCGCGCCGGCCGACTCGAATGACGTCGCCAAGTTTTTTGTCGCTCGACGGTTCGCCGACCAAGCACCAGTCGATTTTTTCGTTGCGTCGTTCCAAGGTTTCGACGACCTTGACGACGCCGTTCGTTGCGGGGCCTTCTTCGTCGCTGGTTAGCATTATCGCGATAGAGCCTCGGTGATCTGGGTGTTTTTCGATAAAGCGTTCGACCGCAGTGACGAAACAGGCGATGCCGCTTTTCATGTCGGCCGCGCCGCGTCCATAGAGTTTGCCGTCCTGTATCGTCGGTTCGAACGGCGGCGATTGCCAGCGCTCGATCGGGCCGGTCGGCACGACATCGGTGTGACCGAGAAAAACGAACAGCGGTTTGTCTTCGCCGCGTTTCAGCCAGATATTTCGGGTATCTTCGAAATCGAGATATTCGGCACGGAAACCGGTTTTTTCGAGACGTTCGGCGAGCAGTTCCATGCATCCGGCGTCGTCGGGCGTGACCGATGCGCGGCTGATCAAGTCTTTAAGTAATTCCAATGGATCGTTCATGAGTTGTGTGCGGCGGGTTTTGTAGCGTATTTCGTTGTTATTGAATGAGGTGTTTTCGCTAATTTCCAAACTCTTTGCACGGAAGTGCAATGCGAGAAGCTCTAGTTTATCGAAGTTGGCAAGCTAGAGCTTGCGAGTTTGATTCCAATGTAGGATCTATGCAGGACGGGGTTTGCAACCCTGTCCTGAACGTTTCGACCATGCCCAAAGCAAACCAAAACGTTCGAGGCGAGTTGAAAAGGGTCAGCGGTCAAATTCGGCTTGATAGTGTTCAGCCTTGAAGCCGACGATTAATTTATCTTCGGTATCGAAAACCGGGCGTTTGATCAGTGTCGGCGTTTCGAGCATCAATTGTAAGGCCTTGTTTTCGTCCAGGTCCGCTTTTTGCGCCTCGTCGAGTTGGCGCCAGCTGGTGCTGCGCTGGTTGAGCAAGGTTTGCCAGTCGCTTCGAGCCAAAAAGTCTTTCAGTAATTCGGTCGTCAGGCCGTCTTCGCGATAATCGTGAAAGCGGTAATCGATGCCGTTTTGATCGAGCCACTTTCGGGCTTTCTTGATCGTGTCGCAGTTTTTGATTCCGTAAAGTGTAGGCATAGGTTGGGTTTATAATTCGCTATATAGCAGTTCATCTAGGCTAGGTAGGGTTTTATCCGCTTTAAGGCGGTTTTTATATAGCTCGATAAACTCCATTAAGGCTTGCTCGAGATCGGCGAGCGTTTCTTCTTCGTATTCTTTTTCGTCTACCGGCAGTTCCGGCGAATCGAGATAATCTTTTTGTATGGCAATTTCGCTGTTGATCGAAAGCATTGCGTAGATGACGGCATCGTTGGATAAATTTTCTGTCATGGTCGAGGTGTGGTTGGTTAAGAGTTAAAAAGCTTTTAGGGCACGCATCGCGTACCTTGTTCGGGGAGCGTTAAGAATCAACGTTCAGCAAAATACTTGATTATGTCGGCATTGTCGACTTGATAATAAATGTCCTCAACCGAAACCGATACGTCTAGCGAAGCAAAGTAGACGTCATCGCCTAGGTAGTAATAAGTCGACTGCCAGTGATCTTTTCTTCTGAAAACCTCGATTTCGCAACGTTCCTGTTCGATGATCGCATATTCTTCCAAGCTAGGAATATTCTGATAAGTTAAACGTTTATGAGTTTTATCGAATTTCCGGGTGCTTTCGGATAAAACCTCGATAATCAAGATCGGTGCACTTTTGTAGTATTCATGTTCGCTGTCTTCTTCGCAAACGACCACGACATCCGGGTAAAAAAAATCGCCGCCGGCTTTGACTTTCATATCCGACATGAAGGTTTTACAAGACGAGCCTTTTAGTCGGTTTTTCAATTCGGAAAAAACGTTGCCCGACACTAGATTGTGGTTTTCATTCGCGCCGGCCATCGCATAGGCTTCACCATTGATCAATTCATGTCTAGTCTCGGCTTCTTGTTCGCCTTGGAGATACTCTTCCTCGCTTATGAAATGTTCGGCTCGTTTTAAGCTCATCAGTGATTTACCGTTTTAATCGCAGTCATTCAAGAAGCGGGTATTTTCTTGGGGCGGATTTTTGGTTCCCACGGTCCTGATACTGTGAAAGTATTCAAAATCACGAAATAACTATGAACCTAAAAATAGCATTTGAGTGCCTCAAGCTACCGTTCGCCCTGAGCCCTTCGGCTTACGCTCAGGAGAGCCCTGTCGAAGGGTGAGGGTGGTTTGAGGCTTCACCAAGTCGGTGAGAGTGTTGTAGACCCTTTATGCTTCGACTTTGCTCAGCACGAACGGTCTACAACACATGTCAACTGCTCTTTTTAGGATGAAGGGCATGAAGTCACATGATGAATTAGGCTGTAGATCTTATAGTCTTTTTCTTCATTACCTTCATGTTCTTCATGGTGAATAATCTTTTACCCTAGCAGGACGGGGTTTGCAACCTCGTCCTAAACGTTTTGACTTTGGCCGAAGTTAGCCGAAATGTTTAGGACAAACCGAAACGTTGGGGTTGTAGATCCTTCATGCTTCGACTTGGCTCAGCACGAAAGATCTTGTAGTCTTTTTCTTCATTACCTTCATTACCTTCATGTTCTTCATGGTGAATAATTTTTTATCTTGTATCCGCCAATATTTTCGCAGCCTTTGGGGCGTGGGAATGCGTATCGGGCAAAATGCGAATCAATCGCGCAGTAATTCGTTAATGCCGGTTTTGCTGCGGGTTTTTTCGTCGACTTGCTTGATGATCACTGCGCAGTATAGGCTG
Organism: Methylotuvimicrobium buryatense; assembly: GCF_005931095.1. Classification (GTDB taxonomy): domain Bacteria; phylum Pseudomonadota; class Gammaproteobacteria; order Methylococcales; family Methylomonadaceae; genus Methylotuvimicrobium; species Methylotuvimicrobium buryatense. The sequence goes on from NZ_CP035467.1 coordinate 1,971,170, forward strand.
TATTTGCCGTCCGAGGAAGGTAAGTTGCCAGGCACGACGACAGAACCTGCCGGGACGCGGCCGTAAATGATCTCGCCGGTCATGCGGTTGTAGATCTTGGTGCTTTGGCCGATGTAAACGCCCATCGAAATGACCGAGCCTTCTTCGACGACCACGCCTTCAACGATTTCCGAACGCGCGCCGATGAAACAGTTGTCTTCGATGATAGTCGGTCCCGCTTGCAAAGGTTCAAGTACGCCGCCGATGCCGACGCCGCCTGATAAATGTACGTTTTTACCGATTTGCGCGCACGATCCAACCGTGACCCAGGTATCGACCATCGTGCCGCTGTCGACATAAGCGCCGATGTTGACGTAAGAGGGCATCAATACCGCTCCGGGCGCGATGTAGGAGCCGTGGCGCGCATTCGCGTTCGGCACGACGCGTACTCCGGCTTTGGCAAAATCGTCCGGCGTATAAGACGCAAATTTGGTTTCGACCTTGTCGTAATAACGGTTGACGCCGCCGTCCATGACGCGGTTCTCATTGACGCGGAACGACAATAACACCGCTTTTTTGAGCCATTGGTTAACGACCCATTCGCCGTCGATTTTTTCGGCGACGCGGGCTTTGCCGCTGTCGAGCAGATTAATGACTTCTTTTATCGTCTCGCGCAGTTCCGGATAGACGTTTGTCGGTGTGATGTCGGCGCGGTTTTCAAAGGCGGCATTAATGATGTTTTCTAGTTCAGACATGATTTTCCATTTGTTATAACGTGTGAATGAAATTTTTAATGCGCCTTGCAGCATCGATACATTCGTAGATCGGTGCTACTAAGGCGATCCTGACGTGATTCCGGCCGGGGTCGGACTCATTGAACGGTCGGGATAAATAACTGCCCGGCAAGACTGTTACATTTTCGGATGCAAACAGCTGTTGTGCAAATTGAATTTCCGATACCGGCGTTTTTAGCCAGATATAGAAACTTGCCGGAGGGATGGTAACGGCAGTGGCTTCGGATAATATATCTTTGAATGCACTGAACTTTTCCCGGTATAACTGGCGATTGTCGACGACATGCGCTTCATCGCGCCAGGCTGCTATGCTGGCATGTTGCGTCGGTACCGGCATCGCACAGCCGTGATAGGTGCGGTATTGAAAATAACGCTGCAGTATTTCTGCGTCTCCGGCAACAAAGCCCGATCGCAAACCCGGCGCATTCGAGCGCTTCGATAGGCTGTGAAAAATCACGCAACGCTTAAACTCGGTGTTGCCGATCGCAACGGCCGCCTCCAAAAGTCCGGTTGGCGGGTTATTTTCGTCGGCATAAATTTCGCTGTAGCATTCGTCCGACGCAATTACGAAATCGTATCGCTCGGCCAATTCGATCAAATATTCCAGCTGCGTTTGGGGGATGACCGCACCGGTCGGATTGCCCGGCGAGCAAATATACAATAACTGGCAACGCCGCCAAACCGATTCGGGAACAGTGTCGAAGTCGGGTAGGTATGCGTTTTCCTCGGTCGTATTCAGGAAATAAGGCTGTGCCCCGGCCAGTAAGGCCGCGCCTTCGTATATTTGGTAAAACGGATTCGGCATCAAGACCAACGGTTTTTCGCTCGGTTCGACGAGGCATTGCGCGAACGAAAACAAGGCTTCGCGGGTTCCGTTAACCGGGAGTATTTGTGTTTCAGGATCGAGTAAATCGGCCGGTATTTGAAAGCGCCTCGCGATCCATTCGGACATCGATTGCCGGAGTTCCGGCAATCCGCGCGTCGATGGATAAGCCGATAGACCATGCATGTGCGTGATGAGCGCTTCTTGAATGATGTGCGGCGTAATGTGTTTGGGTTCGCCTATCGATAGAGCGATGTGGGCTTTGTCGGTAGGCGGAACGATGCCCTGTTTGAGCCGAGCTAGCTTTTCGAACGGGTAAGGCTGTAGATGGTTTAAATTTGGATTCATTATTTACTGCAACGAGGTTGTTTGCCTTGAGCGGCTGCTTGTTTTTGAATTTCTAATGCTCTTGGTATGGCATTTTGCAGTTCTTGAATTCGAGTGGCATGAGCTGGATGTGTAGACATGAATTCCGGCGGTTGTTGACCGTCGCCGGCTCGCGCCATCTTTTGCCAGAGTGTAACGCTTTGGCGGGGGTCGAAACCCGCCTTGGCCATCAAGTCGAGGCCGATTTTATCGGCTTCGTTTTCATGTAGTCGGCTGTAGGGCAATAGCACGCCGTATTGAGCGCCGACACCGAGCAGTCCGAGAGCCGTTTGGCCCATTGCGGTTTGCGGTGCGCTGACGGCTTGAATCAAGGCCATGCCTGAGCTGACGGCCATTTGCTGCGAGACGCGTTCGTTGCTGTGTCTTGCCAATACATGGCCGATTTCATGACCGATGATAGATGCTAATTGGTCTTGATTGTCGACGAATTTGACCATGCCTGAATGCACGCCGATTTTATTGCCGGGCAAGGCGAAGGCGTTCAAGCTGTCGTCTTCGAATACAACGACTTCCCAATTGCCGCCAACCTCCCGGATAATCGCATTGGATACGCATGTAACAAATTGGGTATGCCTTTGATTGGTGCTGACCGGATTTTCTCTTTTTAAGCTGTCGAAAGCCTGAAGCCCCATTTGATTGAGTTGGGTATCGGGCATGAATGCGAATTGCGTTCTGCCTGTCGGGCTGGTGGCGCAGGCGCTCAATAACAGGGTGACGCTAAGTGCAAGTGAGATTTTATTAAACATAATGCGGTACCCTTTGCCGAATTGAAGACGTTAGGTTGATCAGGAATACTTATGCGATTATCGGCGAGAACATACTCTAATCAGACAAGTCAAATTTCGGTGCCTGCATACGCTAAAACCGAAAATTGAAGGGCGATGGGTTTATACTGTGAGATCGCCGTAATCTGCAATGAATATTCGTAATTTCGATCGATATTTTAACGTAACTCGATATTGAAGGTTCGAAAAAGTATTCAAGAAGATTTTAAACGGATAATGGTGAGGTCATGTCGTGCTTTCAAAGTTGATTGATTTTTCGGGCTCTCAAAAAGTTGATTGATTTTTCGGGCTCTCAATCTAATGGTTGTCTGTATAGGATGAATGAAAAATTCTAAGCAGGAAATGCCGGGTGAAACGGGACAGGGCCGTTATTTCGGGTTAAAATGCCTGCCATTGCTGCAGTGTCGGTTCGCGTTATTCGTTTAATCGGCATGGCTAAATCCAAATCAATTTAAGATAAAAGAGGAAAAGCGCGTGACTGAAATTACCGAAGTGCCCAGTCCTTTTTGCGGTATTGGAACCGATGATCTGACAATCAGTGTCGACGGTTTGTCGTTGAAGGTGCTTAGCAACGGCTGCGCGGTCAATACCCCTGCATTTGAACAAGTCATTACCGACTTTAAGCCTAGAGTCGCCGGGAAGCAAGTCGCTCTTGAGCATGCTGTGGCTAAAGCCGTTGAAATACTGCAAGATTCCAATCAGCCTATCATCGGGGGGTGTGCGACCGATGTTAACGGTATGCGCGCGTTGCTGGCGTTGGCCGACCGTTGTGGCGCCGTGGTCGATCAGATGAACTTCAATGCATCAAGACGGAATTACTTGGCGATGCAAGATTCCGGATGGATGACGACAACGCTGGCCGAGGTCAAGAATCGTTGCGATTTACTGTTGGTGGTCGGTAAGGATTTGGAAAGTTTCGTTCCGCGTTTTTTCGAACGTTATTTTTGGAACCAGGAGTCGATGTTTCTGGAAGATACCGCTAACCGAGAGGTGATTTATTTAGGCAAGGCTCCCTCCGGTACTGCCCAGGTTTCGCCAAACGGTAAACAAGCGCAAGTATTGACTTGTGCCGATACCGATTTGCCCGAGGTTGTAACGGTATTGAGAGCTCTAGTCAAGGGACATAAGATCGTTATCGATTCGGTGGGAGGTATTAAGGTTTCCGACTTGCAGACCGTGGCCGAGCGTTTGCAAGCTGCGAAATACGGCGTCGTGACTTGGGCCGCGTCCTCGTTGGTTTTCGATCAAGCCGAACTTACTGTCCAATCGATTTGCGAGTTGATCAAGGATATCAACGATCAGGGAAGCCGTTGTTCCGGTTTGCCGTTGAGCGGCAAGGAAGGCGACCTGACAGCCAATCAAGTTGCCGGATGGATTTCCGGATATCCGGCACGTATTAGCTATGCAAAAGGCTATCCCGAATACGATCCTTATTTGTACGACAGTCGTGTAATGATCGAGAACGGTGAGGGCGACGCTTTGCTGTGGGTGCAAGCATTCAATAGCAAAGCAATACCGCCTGTTACCGATGTGCCGACCATTGTCTTAGGTCGTTCGGGCATGCTATTCGATAAAGAGCCGGATGTTTATATTCCGCTTGGAACTCCGGGTATCGATCATGCCGGCCACGCTTATCGCGCCGATAGCGTTGTGGCGATACGTCTGAAAAAATTGCGCGATTCAGGCTTGCCTGCTGCCGCTGACGTATTATCGGCAATCGAGCGGGGGCTATTGATTTAATTATACTTTTCGTACTTCAAATTTCGGCAGTGCTTAAGGAGGCACCTCGGTGCCGAATTTTGATCTACGATGGGTATATCTCGGGCAGGGCGCGGAAAAAATAAGAATACGAGATTGTTGGTAGGATAGCGTCAGACATTTTGTTTTACGGTCGTCATTGCATATGAAACGATCGTTTGGTTTTTTAACCATCAACTCTCTGCGCCTCAGCGCCTTGGCGCGATAATGATACAATTCAACCTAATAATCCGATGTCTATGTGCTTCGATGTACTGCTCATCTCTAATCATTTGGAAAAGCTATGCTGATTAAATTAACAGGTGGAACGGTTTATGACCCCGCCGGCGGAATCGACGGCCAAAAACGGGATATTTATATTCAGGACGGTCGCATCGTCGATAAACCTGCGGCCGATCTCAAAATCGATCAAGAATATGATTTAACCGGTAAAGTCGTGATGTCCGGTGCGATCGACATGCATACGCATATCGGCGGCGGTAAGGGCAATATCGCGAGAATCTTGTTACCGGAAGACCACCGCTCAGATCCGGTCATCCGCACCGATTTGACGCGTTCCGGAAGCGGTCATGCGATGCCGAGCACTTATGTTACCGGCTATCGTTATGCCGAGATGGGCTATACGGCCGCATTCGAGCCGGCGGTGTTGCCGGTTAACGCCCGACAAGCGCACATGGAAATGGGCGATATTCCGATCCTCGACAAAGGCGGTTACGCGATGCTCGGCAGCGACGACTACTTGCTGCGCATGTTGACTGCAAAAAAAGATCAGAAAGCGGTTAACGATTATGTCGCATGGACGCTTCAAGCGTCCAAATGTATCGGCATTAAAGTCGTCAATGCCGGCGGCATCAGCGCGTTCAAGTTTAATCAGCGCAAGCTCGATCTCGACGAAAAAAATGCGTATTACGACGTGACGCCCAGGCAAATTCTGCAAACCTTGGCGACTGCGGTCAAAGAATTAGGCGTTCCGCATCCTTTGCATGTGCATGGTTGTAATCTGGGCGTGCCGGGCAATGTCGACACGACGCTCGATACGATTCAAGGCGTGGGCGGCCTGCCGATGCATTTGACGCACATTCAGTTTCATAGCTACGGCACCGAAGGCGACTTCAAGTTTTCATCGGGCGCCGCGCAAATCGCCGAAGCCGTCAATAAGCACAAGAACATTACGATCGATGTCGGGCAAATTTTGTTTGGGCAGACCGTTACGGCTTCGGGTGATACGATGCGTCAGCATGCGAACCACAAGCACGCGCATCCGAACAAGTGGGTGTGCATGGATATCGAATGCGATTCCGGTTGCGGCGTCGTGCCGTTCAAATACAGGGACCAAAATTTCGTCAATGCCTTGCAATGGGCGATCGGTCTTGAAATTTTCTTGCTGGTCGACGATCCGTGGCGTGTATTTTTGACCACCGACCATCCGAACGGCGCGCCGTTCACGACCTATCCGCATCTGATTCGTTTGCTTATGGATAAAAGCTTCCGCAACGATATGCTCGCGACGATTCATCCGGAAGCGCAAAAAATGACGACGCTGGCATCGATCGACCGCGAGTACACGCTGAACGAAATTGCGATCATGACGCGCGCGGGTGCGGCCAAATTGATCGGCCTTAAAGATCGCGGCGGCCTGACCGCTGGGAATTGGGGCGACATCACCGTGTACACCGAAAACGCCGATCGGCAAAAAATGTTCGAAAAACCGGATTACGTGTTCAAGGACGGTGAGATGGTCGTCAAAGATGGTCAGATCGTCCATGTAAAATGGGGAACGACACATGTTGTCAAACCTGATTATGACGCGGCCGTCGAAAAAGACCTCAAGTCTTATTTCGACCGCTATCTGACGATGAAAATGGGCAATTTCAAAATCAGCGACGACGAATTTACCGAGGACGGGCGGGGAAGTTTGACGGTGCATCCGTTGCAGGTGTGACGAAGCTGTTTTTCGCATCGCTGATTCCCATGCTGGATTTTGGAAATCAGCGTATGGACTACGAGACTACTAGCTGATGCCTGTTATACTCATCGTATATCAAAATTCGGCGCAGGGGTGTTCGACAAAGGACGCCGTGAATACGTCCTTGTAGGCTCTATGCCAGCTCCATGCTGGCAAAGCCTTTGTCGAACACCCCGACGCCTCCTCGGACATTGCCGAAATTTGAAGTGCGAAAGGTATATTTCCTATTTTTTTGGCATTTACATCCGGATGTATCACGATGATCACAATCCACCGCAATTTCACGCTGAGTATCAAGGTCATCAGGCGTTAATTGCGATCGAAAGCGGTGAGGTGCTTGAAGGCCGTTTGCCGAGTAAAGCATTAAAACTGGTTAGAGAATGGGCGAAAGAGCATCAGGAAGAATTAATGGCGGATTGGCAGTTAGCCATTCAGTTAAAGCCGTTGCAGCGTATAGCCGGAGCCGATAATGATTAAAATCGTCAAAGCCAAATATATTGAACATAAAACCATACGCTTGTGGTTTTCCGATCAAACCGTCGGCGATTACGATTTGCAGCTTCTGTTGGACAAACAAACTGAGTTAGTCATTCCATTACAAGATGAAGGTTACTTTAAACGATTCTTTATAGAGCTAGGGGCATTATGCTGGAAAAATGGTTTGGAGCTCAGTCCTGGAAATATACATAACAAACTCAAGCAGCAAGGTAAGTTGCAGCGTGATTTGAAGGCTGCTTGAGGTAGTTAATTGGACAACTCGCAAAATTGGAACATATCAGCGTTTCCGCGGCATTATCAAACGAAAATAGATTGATAACAGCCGTAGAAGAAATAAACAAAAAATCCGGAGATACCTATGGCTATAGATTATCGCAGCATCATTACTATCGAACCCGGAAAGCGAGGTGGTAAGCCTTGTATTCGCGGGTTGCGGATTACGGTTTACGATGTTTTGGGATGGCTTGCGGAGGGTATGAGCGAAGTGGAAATTTTGGACGATTATCCTGAACTGGAGTCAAACGATATAAGGGCTTGTTTGGCTTTTGCAGCCGAACGTGAGCATAGCTTAGCGGCAATTATTTAATGAAGCTGCTGTTGGATGAAAACTTGTCGCGCCGTGCAGTGGCCTTTTTAGTTGAAGCATATTCTGAATCCACACAAGTTGCGATATTAGGTTTGGAACGCGCCGGTGACTGGGAAATTTGGGAATATGCCAAAACCAACGACTTTGTTATCGTCACGAAGGACGCTGATTATTTTGAAATGTCGAATCTTTACGGTCAACCGCCTAAAATTGTTTGGCTGAAAATAGGCAATCAGTCCAAAGCGGCGATTATCAATTCTTTGTTGACTAAAAAGGACGCGATAGAAATGGCATTGATCGACGAAAACAAGGCCTGCATCGAGATATACCGATAACGTCAACACTTTACTTACTTTCAAATATTTAACCATGTGTACCCATGATGATTATTAACGGCGTAACGATAGACAAAACCTTTGCCGAAGCCTTTCCGATGAAGGCGACGCGCGCGATCATCACCGCGCAAAACGAAAAATGGGCGATGATCTCGGCACAGGCGATGACCGGTTTCGCGACTTCGGTCATCGCTTGCGGCTGCGAGGCCGGCATTGAGCGTGTGCTCGATCCTTCAGAAACACCCGACGGACGCCCTGGCGTCTCTGTGATGATCTTCGCGATGGGCGGCAAGGGCCTTGCGAAACAATTGGAAACGCGCGCCGGGCAATGCGTGCTGACTTCGCCGACTTCGGCATTGTTCGCCGGCATTGAAAGCGACAAACCGATTCCGCTGGGTAAAAACCTGCGCTATTTCGGCGACGGTTTCCAGATTTCCAAAGTCATCGGCGGTAAACGCTATTGGCGCGTGCCGGTCATGGACGGCGAGTTTCTGACCGAAGCGACGACCGGCCAGGTCGATGCGGTCGGCGGCGGTAATTTCTTGGTATTGGCCGAATCGCAGCCGCAAGCGTTGGCGGCCTGCGAGGCCGCGATCGAGGAAATGCGCAAGATTCCGAACGTGATCATGCCGTTTCCGGGTGGCGTCGTGCGTTCCGGCTCGAAAGTCGGCTCGAAATATAAGGCGCTCGGCGCATCGACCAACGATGCGTTTTGTCCGACCCTGAAAGGCATCACCAAAACCGATTTGTCGCCTGAAATCGAATCGGTGATGGAAATCGTGATCGACGGTCTAACCAAGGAAGACATCGACAAGGCGATGCGCGTCGGCATTCAAGCGGTCTGCGATTTGGGCGCCGAAAACGGCATCAAACGCATCAGCGCCGGCAATTACGGCGGCAAACTCGGCCCCTTCCATTTTCATTTACAGGAGATCATGGCATGACTGCGTTAACCTTCACGCTGAAACAGCGACCGGCTCAGCGCGTCGATTTGTCGCCTCTGGTTTGTCAAAAACTGGCGGGGTTATCGCCGACCGACATTGCAGCACTCGAACTCGATAGCGGCAAGCGCAAAATTCGCGTCGACGAACTATTCACGATTGCCGGTTACGATACACAACAGATTGTCATCAAGAACAGTTATGCCAAGCTCGATTTTATCGGCAAAGAATTAACTGAAGGAGAGATCCGTATCGAAGGCGATGTCGGTTCTTATTTGGGCCTAGGCATGAAGTCCGGCACGATTACCGTCAACGGCAACGCAGGATTATTCGCGGCTTGCGAAATGAAAAAAGGTTTCGTTCAGATCAACGGAAACACCGGCGATTTTCTCGGGGCGGCCTTGCCCGGTAACAAAATGGGCATGAAAGGCGGCACCGTTTTGGTTAAAGGCAACGCCGGCGAGCGGGTCGGCGATCACATGCGCCGCGGCGTCATTTTGATCGAAGGCAATGCTGGCGATTACTGCGGGTCGAGAATGACGGCCGGCACGATCGCGGTAATGGGAAAAACCGGACGCTATACCGGTTTTGCAATGCGCCGAGGTACCTTATTGCTCTGGAATAAGCCCGAACTGCCGGCGACCTTCAACGATTGCGGCTCGCATACGTTGGCGTTTTTGCCGATGCTGTTCGCGTCGTTCAGATCGTTTGATTCGAAATTTGCAGACCCTGCGGCGGTCTTTAATCGTGTCCGGCGTTACGGCGGCGACATGGCTGAAATGGGGCGCGGTGAAGTGTTGGTCAGGCTATGACGATGTAAAACGATGAACTGAAGAGGCCGGCAGACATGAACGAGAGCATTTCGGACAAGGAGGCGGTCAAGGATGACGAAGATGCGGATTACGCGGCCCGCGTCTTGTTGATCGACCTCGAAAATTGTCCGAAACAAGTTTATCAGTTGATGGAAGATTTAGCCGCCTATACCCACGTCGTGATTTGCTATGCGCAGTGCGGCGCGCGCGTTCCGCTCGATTGGATCGTGCCGCTGACCGCAACGGTCAATCAAAATCGTCTTAAAATCATTAAAATGCCGAACGGCGGCAAGAATTCCGCCGATTTCGGCATCACCTTTTGGGCCGGCGCAATGATGGCCCGGCTCCCCGAAAATACCCATTTCGATGTCGTTTCCGACGACAACGACCTCGATCATGCGGTTAGCCTGTTAATCAGCCAGAATCGGAGCGCGCAACGTATCGGTGTCAAACTCGAAAATATGCCGGGCTTCGCACCGAAAAGCCCTGAAGTCTTGGTACAAGAGTTTTGCGCGCATTTGATCAAGCACAGTCGAAGCCGGCCGGTCAAAAAAGAAACCCTGCTCAATAGTATTCGCAGTAAATTTAAGAATAATGTGGTTAATGAGGAGGATTTATTCGATGAGTTGATTCAACAGAAGGCTATAGAGATTAAGGATAATAAAGTCACTTACAATCAAACTAAAATCGAAGTGTTAGCGACTGAATAGTCGCTCTTTACCTTTGCCGCAAGGGGTTTGTATACTCATCGTAGATGAAAATTCGGCCTCGGGGTGCCCGTCAAAGGACGCCGTGAATACGTCCATGTAGGCTCTATGCCAGCTCCATGCTGGCAAAGCCTTTACCGAGCACCCCGAGGCCTCCTCCGGCACTGCCGAAATTTGAAGTGCGAAAGGTATAACCCCGTCCGGAAAGTTTCGACTATGCTCAAAGCAAACAAAAAACGTTTGGGGCGGGTTGAATAACCCGCCCCGCGCCAGCATTAGTGCGCGGGGCGTACTCAACCTGGTTTTTCCCAGCAGGACGGGGTTTGCAACCCCGTCCTAACGTTTTGACTTTGGCCGAAGTTAGCCGAAATGTTTAGGGCAAACCGAAACGTTGGGGACGGGTTAAATAACCCGTCCCGCAGAAGTGGCTACGACTGATCACTGCTCGGACAATTGGCTTCAGCAAGCTGAAGCATCTTGCTAATCAGGAAAAACGTTTGGGGCGGGTTAATAACCCGCCCCGCGCCAGCATTAGTGCGCGGGGTGTACTCAACCTGGTTTTTTAGTGGGATTGAGACAGGCGCTTTAAATCTTTGTCGATCGCTTTAGCCAGGGTTTTTACGGTCTTATTGGTTTGGAATCGATTGGGTCCTTTGGCTTCGAAAGTGTAATCGGCAATCAGTTTGCCGTCTTCGACTCGTATCAAATGTCCCATGATATAAGCAAACAAGAAGCTCGGTTTATGCAGTCTACCGACTAGAATGTAATCGGCGCCGAATTGCTTGCCCAGTTTCGCGGCCACATCATGGTGATCGAATAGATATCCGGTTCCGGCATCGGCCTGTTGTTGGGATGCGAAGTCGGTTTCGACTATGTCATTCCCTAATGTGGTTAATTCGGCTTCAAGTTGAGGCTTGATCGAAGCGGTGCGCTCCTGTTCCTCGGGGATGCCGGGAGCCAATGTGAGGTCTTTTAGTTCGAAAACCAAAACGGCAATTCGAGATTCCGCTAAGGCGCTCGTTCCGAATATCATCAGGAAAAAAGCGGCAATGAGGCGAGCATCAACAGAGTTTTTCATCGGCTTTCTCGTTCGTGATTGATAAGAGAAGGACAGTCTACCCGTAAATCGAAACGATAGAAAGCGTGATCGTTACTTCAATAAATCCGCCATAGAAATGACGTTTTTAGCCATTTCGCCGATCGAAATATTCCGGTCCATCGCCAGTTTTCGCAGCGCATGATAAGCCTGAGCTTCGTCGAAGCCTTGCGATTTCATTAGAATCCCTTTTGCTCGGTCGACCGCTTTTCTTTCTTCCAGTTGCGATTTGGTTTTTTTCAATTCTTCCTTGATGGCGTTTTGCTCTTTGAATCGAGCCACCGCGATATCGATGATGGTTTTGATGCGTTTGGGATCGAGCCCGTCGACGATATAAGCGCTGACGCCGGCCTTGATGACTTTATCGATCGTGTCGCTATCTTGATCCTCGGCAAACAGGATCACCGGCGCCGAATGGCTTTGATTGATCGTCAATATGGCATCGAGTATCTTCGGTGTCGGGGTATAAACATTCAACACCACGATGTCCGGCAATAAATTTAATACCAACGAATTTAAATCGATAGTATCGAACGGAAGACAAGCGGTTTCGAAACCATGCTTTTTCAGGGTTTTCTCGAGTAGTTTTTCGCCTTGAATTTCATCGGCGATTAAGACTTTCAGCGCTTGCATGTCAATCCAGTTCGATTTTCACTAAAGTGCCGTCAGGCATGATTTCGGTAATGAACTCTTTAGGCTCTTCGAGGCGGCGCGCCAAGATTGCCGATGCCAGTGCGCAAACTGCCAGAATGATGAAAAACGTAGATGGTGCGACATGGCCCATTAGCGCTAAAAAAAAGATGGCTCCGGCATTGCCGTAAGCGCCGACGATGCCGGCGATCTGGCCGGTCATGGGTCTTTTGATCAAAGGTGCGATGGCAAATACCGCACCTTCGGCGGCCTGAAGAAATATCGAACACAACACCGTCATTGAAATAGTCATCAAAATGGGCCAATCGCCGGCAATAAAGGACATCAAGTAATAACCGAGCGAAGTGCCGGCTAGAAACATCGTCAGCGAGAGCTTGCGGCCGATTCTGTCGCTAAGCCAGCCGCCGACCGGGCGGGCGATAAGATTCATGACAATGAAGCTCGATGCCATCAGGCCTGCATCGATCATAGAGACTGCTTGGGTTTCGCGGTAAATCGTAAAGAAAAACATCGGCAGCATCGATACCACGGCTAATTTGGAGCCGAACGTCATCAAATAGGCGACGCTAAGGATAGTGATCTGTTTGAATGGATAATGGTGAATGCTGTCGATTGGACGACTGAGCCGTTCCGCATTGATGTCGACGATTTGACAAGCTTGAAAAAAGAAAAGGGCCCAAATAATGATGTTAATCGCAATGACCCAGGGTGTGCTAAGTAAATCGGCTTCCGGTGTCGATAGCTGCCAAGTGAGCAAAGACATTGCGGTATAAAGCGGTACGGTCGTGCAGATGTAAAGGAATAGATCTTTTATCGAAGTAACCTCCATTGCGCCCGAACGTCTAGGTTTCAAATAGGGCACGTCGGGCGGCGTATCCTCGACATTCCGGTAATAGATGAGCGCATATGCTAGCGACAAAATACCGGTTACCGCAATCGCATAACGCCAGCCGTTTTCGGCGCCGAAATATAATGCCAGTCCCGGTAGCAGGATGGTCGCGGCGGCTGAACCGAAATTGCCCCAGCCCCCGTAGATGCCTTCGGCAACGCCGACTTGCCGAGCCGGAAACCAATCGCCGATGATGCGAATGCCGATCACGAAGCCCGCGCCGATAAACCCCAAACAGAAGCGCGCCCAAGCTAATTGTTGAAACGATTCAGCCATCGCAAAGGCGAAGCAAGGTAGGCTACTCAGTGCCAGTAGAGTGCTGTAACTGATTCTTGCGCCGAAGCGGTCTACGACCATGCCGATGATGATGCGAGCAGGAATGGGCAACGCAAAATTTAATAACAGCAGAATGTTGACTTCGGATTCGGTGAGATTCACAGAATCCATGATCATCAGCATCAGAGGGGCGTGATTGAACCAGACGACAAAGCTGATGAAAAAAGCCGTCCAGGTCAAATGCAGTATTTTGATTTTGCCGGAAAAGCCGAGTAACTTGAGTTGTAGTATGGACATTAGCTGGTTTTACTGTGAAAGTTCGTAGATTTGGACTCATTATCTAATCTTTCGATATAAGAAGCTCGGCAGAGAAAATACCGGTTCCGGAGAGGGTGCGGTTGCTCGATCGACAGGCGTCGGCGGCAGGGCAGATTTTTGCTCCTGCAAAATCTGCATTCATGCCATCCATGGCAATCAGTCGCCGCCGTCGAGCCTACACGGACGTATTCACGGCGTCCTGTCGGGCGAGTGACCGCGCCCTCCCCACACAGAGAGCTTTCATTTGCCGGGGCGATGGCCGGGCCTTCATGAGAGTTACGGTGACCGAGAGGTGAATAGTGCTCAATTTAATAAATATAGCAATTAATATGCCGATTTATGTTTTGGTATCGCACGCTTGTTCATCCGGTTGCGGATAAATATCTTGCTTTATATTGGTGCGGAAAGTTAACGCTATTCACCGAATGTGTGCGATGAAAGCGGTAACTTAATGATTATCGAATTCGAATTGACTAATTAATGGTTTGTTAAAACCAGTTAAATCAAGGCTTCGCGAAAGTTGCTTGAAAACATGGCATTCATATTGCTTTATCATTAGCAAGACTCCTAACGGAGTACCGATTTTGTTGGGGCATTGGCGTCCTGTTCGAGTGATTCGTCACATCGACTGGACGCCTTTTTTTTGCCTAAAATTTAGATACAGAAAACCGAGGTTGCCGATGAGCAAGAAACAAACATTAGTCGTGATTGGTAACGGTATGGTCGGCCAAAACTTTTTGGCCGGACTGGTGAGTAGTGGCGCGAAGGAACATTTTGAGATCGTCGTGTTTTGCGAGGAGCCCAGGCCGGCTTACGACCGGGTTCATCTGTCGGCGTTTTTTTCCGGCAAGACCGCACAGGATCTATCGATGGTCGAGGAAGGGTTTTTCGAACAACACGGCATCACCGTGCACTTAGGCGACAGAGCAAAATCGATAGACCGTAGCGCTAAAACAGTGCTGTCGGAAAATGGCGTCCGGATCGCTTACGACAAAATCGTGTTGGCGACCGGGTCATACCCGTTCGTGCCTCCGGTACCGGGGCACGAACGCGATCGTTGCCTGGTTTACCGAACCATAGAGGATTTGGAAGCGATTGAAACTGCGGCCGAACAATCCAAGGTCGGCGTCGTGGTCGGCGGCGGCCTGCTCGGACTGGAAGCCGCCAAAGCCTTGAAAGACTTAGGCTTGACCACGCATGTCGTCGAATTCGCGCCGCGCCTGATGGCGGTGCAATTGGACGACGGCGGCGGCGCGTTGTTGAAGCGCAAGATCGAAGCGCTCGGCGTGACTGTGCATTTAAATAAGAACACGACCTTGATCGACGACGGCGAGAGCTGTTTGCATAAAATGAATTTCGCCGGCGGGGATGCACTCGAAACCGACTTGATTTTGTTTTCGGCCGGTATCCGTCCGCGCGACGATATCGCCCGGGACTGCGAATTGGAGGTCGGCCCGCGCGGCGGCATCGTGATCGACAATCAATGTCGGACCTCCGATCCGGATATTTTCGCGATCGGCGAATGCGCCTTGTGGAATAACCGGATCTTCGGCCTGGTCGCGCCGGGATACGCGATGGCGCGCACCGTCGTCTCGGTGCTCGAAGGCGGCGACAATTATTTTACCGGCGCCGACATGAGCACCAAGCTAAAGCTGATGGGCGTCGATGTCGCGAGCATCGGCGACGCGCATGCGCAGACGCCGGGCGCATTGGTCTACACTTATCAAAACGGCGATAGCGAAGTCTACAAGCGACTCGTGGTCAGTACCGATAAAAAAAGGCTGTTGGGCGCAGTGCTCGTCGGCGATGCTTCGGGTTACGGAACTTTGCTGCAATATTGCTTGAACGGCATCGAACTGCCGGAAAATCCCGATTCGTTGATTTTGCCGCACCGTTCCGACGAGTCGGTCGGCCTCGGGCCCGATGCACTGCCGATGTCGGCGCAAATTTGTTCCTGTCATGACGTCGACAAAGCAACGCTTTGTTCGGCGATCGAAGCCGGTTGCAATACGGTGTCCGCGCTCAAGTCGGAAACCAAGGCGGGGACCGGTTGCGGCGGTTGCGTGCCGTTGATGAAATCGGTGATGGAATGCGAATTGGCCAAACTCGGCATCGAAGTCAGCACCGACATTTGTGAACATTTTCCGCATACCCGGCAGGAGTTGTATCATTTGATCATGGTCGAGGAAATCAAGACCTTCGACGAATTGATCGAAAAACATGGGCGCGGCCGCGGCTGCGAAGTTTGCAAACAAGCGGTCGGCTCGATTCTGGCTTCTTATTGGAATGACTATATTCTCAAGAAAGAGCATATCGGTTTGCAGGATACCAACGATATTTTTCTCGCGAACATGCAAAAAGACGGCACCTATTCGGTCGTGCCGCGCGTGACCGGCGGCGAAATCCAGCCCGAGAAATTGATCGTGTTGGGGCAGGTCGCGAAAAAATACGGGTTGTATACGAAAATTACCGGCGGTCAGCGGGTCGATCTATTCGGCGCCCGGGTCGAGCAATTGCCGTCGATCTGGCGGGAATTGATCGACGCAGGCTTCGAAAGCGGACATGCTTACGGCAAATCGCTCAGAACCGTCAAATCTTGTGTCGGCAGCACTTGGTGCCGTTTCGGCGTCGACGACAGTGTCGGTCTCGCGATCGAGTTGGAAAACCGTTATAAAGGACTTCGGGCGCCGCATAAGATCAAATTTGCCGTGTCCGGCTGCACACGCGAATGCGCCGAGGCGCAGAGCAAAGATATCGGCGTGATCGCGACCGAGGGCGGTTGGAATCTCTATGTCTGCGGCAACGGCGGTATGAAGCCTCGGCACGGCGATTTGTTTGCGACCCAACTCGACAAGGAAACACTGATCAAATATATCGACCGCGTGCTGATTTTTTATGTGCGCACGGCCGACCGGATGCAGCGGACGTCGGTGTGGATGGAAAACATGGAAGGCGGCTTGGATTATTTGCGTTCGGTCGTGATCGAGGATAGTCTCAGCATAGGCGAGGCACTGGAAAAACAAATGCGCCATGTCATCGACACCTATCAATGCGAATGGAAAACCACGATCGAGGACGAGAGCAAATTGAAACGTTTCCGGCATTTCGTCAATAGCGACCGACTCGACGACAACATCGTGTTCGTCGAGGAGCGCGGCCAAGTTCGCCCTGCCGATGAACAAGAGCGGGAGGCATTGAAGGCCAGGAAGCATTTCAATATATTGGAGGAGGCATGAGCATGAGCGAATGGATCGATGTCTGCTCGGTCGACGATCTGCAGCCGGATTCCGGTGTTTGCGTCTGGGCGGATGGCAGGCAAATTGCTTTGTTTTATATGCCGAAGGAACAGGCGGTTTACGCGGTCGATAATTTCGACCCTTTCGGCAAAGTCAATGTATTATCGCGCGGCATGATCGGCGATATCGGCGGTCAGCCGATGGTAGCATCGCCGCTTTATAAACAGCATTTCAATTTGGAGACGGGCGTTTGCTTCGAGGACGAGACTGTGAAAATCGAAACCTATGGTGTTCGTATCGAAAATCGGCGGGTTGCCGTTAACGTTTAGGGAGATTTATGAAATATCATTATTATATTGCCGACGTTTTCACGAATCGGGTTTTCAATGGCGCGCAGATTGCCGTTTTTCCGAAAGCGGACGGACTCAATGCCGAAAAAATGGCCTTGATAGCCAAGGAACTGAATTTGTCCGAAACCGTCTTCATTTTTCATAAGATCAACGGCGGCAATGTACGAAGAATGCGCATATTTTCGCCGCTGGCGGAGATTCATTTAGGCGGTCATCCGGTCATTGCCGCGGCTTTTGTCTTGGCCAGTTGCGGCGATATCGAATTAAACGAGCCGATTACCCGGGTCGTGTTCGAACAAAATGCGGGGCCTGTCGAGGCGAACATTACGAGTGTCGGCGGTAAGCCTGGTTTTGTGCAATTTACCCGAAAAGTCAGCGCCATTGTCGACCGGTTTGCACCGGGCGATGAAGAATTAGCCGCTTTTCTAGGGTTGGAGCAATCGGAACTCGATCACAAAAAGTATTCGCCAAGACTGGTTTCCTGTGGGTATCCCTATTTGATCGTGCCGGTTTGGAAATACGAGTCGGTAAGAAAAGCGCTTTTCAATTACCCCGCCTGGAGCCAATCCGCCGCGCCGCAAACCGCCGCGCAAGAGATTTTGCTATTTGCGCCGAAAACGCCGTTCCCCGATGCCGATTTCAATTTGCGGCTTCTTGGGCCACGCCTTGCTTTAACCGAAGATCCGCCGGTCGGCAATGCGGTGCCGGCTTTTTGTTCGTATTTGTGTTCGTTCGAGCATACGCGTAAGGGCACGCACAGTTTCGCTGTGGAACGTGGCGACGAACGTTCGCGACGCAGTGTTATTCGCATCGAAATGGATAACAAAGGCGAGGAGTTACTGCCTCTTCGCGTCGGCGGCGAGGCCGTGATGTTTGCCGAGGGGCTAATCGATTTGCCGAAATGAAGGTTTACCTTTAGCCGTGTAGCCCGGGAAGCGTAGCCCAATCCGGGACGTTCGAAGCCATGTCATTCCCGTATTCCACTATGCTGCATACGGGTTATACTCATCGGAGATCAAAATTCGGCGCCGGGGTGTCCGTCAAAGGACGCCGTGAATACGTCCATGTAGGCTCTATGCCAGCTCCATGCTGGCAAAGCCTTTGCCGAGCACCCCGGCGCCTCCTAAGGCACTGCCGAAATTTGAAGTGCGAAAGGTATACATGCTGCCACATTACGGTTTGAATAGAGTTGGGTTATAAAGCAAATCTACCTAGCTTACCAAGACTTATAAGGCAAAAACTTGCCGTTCATCGTGATAATAACGCGATCGCCCGCCGGGTTTTCTTCTTTGCCGACCGTCATGCTGAAATCGATCGCGCTCATGATGCCGTCGCCGAATTTTTCGTGAATGATTTCTTTCAAGGTTTCGCCGTAAACGCCGACGACTTCATAAAGCCGGTAAATGAGGGGATCTTGAGGTACGTCGAAAGCCCATTGTTTGTAAGGGAACATTGCCAAGGCGACTTGTACTTCGTTGGGTAGTTCCAGAACGGTGCATAGCTTTTCGGCCAGTTCCGGTTTCATGCTGTTCATGCCAAGGCAAGCCGAGGTCAGCCAAACTTCATCGACGCCGATTTGTTCGGCAATGGCCGTCCAGGTGAGTTGCTTTTGTACTTTTGCCGTGATGATCCGATCGGTCATTTGCTCTTTGGTGAGCAAGGAGTCGGCTTTGCAAGATGATGGAGTCGTTTTCATATTAAATACCTCTTTTGCTTTGTTGGATTAATAACGTGACGACGATAATCGTCAAGATGAGAGAAATGCTTTTCCAGAAGGTTACTGGGTCGCGCTCTATGAGCGGCGGATGCGTTTTATTCAAAAAAGTTTGGTTCGGATAACGCAGGTCATGAATAAATTCGGATAATGCTTCATATCGCTTGTAGGGATTCGGGTGAACGGCTTTCTTGATGGCATCATCGATCCAGGCAGGAATCGCTCGCGCATCGTCCAGGATGGAGTAATAGTTCAATCGATTTTGAGCCGCTTTCGTCTTACATTTGGCGACTTGAGTGCCATAAGGCAGCTTGCCGGTCAGCATTTGATAGGTAATGACACCTAACGAAAATAAGTCCGAGCGAGCCGTTCCGATTTCGCCTAAAAAATATTCGGGGGCGCTATACGGAGCGGTGCCGAGTAATGGGTGCCGTTCGATGGGGCTGTTCATTTCCGTCAGTCCTGCAACTCGAGTCGAGCCGAAGTCGATGATCTTTACCGTGCCGGAGCTATCGATCATGATATTTTCCGGTCTCAAGTCCTGATGGACCATTTCCAGCCGGTGAAACGCGCGTAAGCCTTTGGCAATTTGGTCAATGATGCCGCGTACGGTTTCCAGATCGGGTTTCGGGTTATCGATCATCCACTGTTTCAAGGTTAGGCCATCGATGAATTCGGTGACAATGTAGAGATAATTGCGTTTTCGGGTTTGTTCGCAGGGTTTTAAGACATGGGGACTATCGATGCGGCGCGCTATCCAGTCTTCCATGAGAAAATTCTCAAGGTAAGCGGGATCGTTTCGAAGATCGATCGAAGGCGTTTTAATGACGACCGGTGTATTCGTTTCGGTATCCATTGCCAAATAGACATGGCTCCGGTTGCTATTATGCAGCTCTCTCATGATTTGATAACCGTCGAAAATCATCCTGGCGGTCAATGTCGGCGGAAACGGAAGCTCTGTTATTTGCCGATAAATCTCATCCGCATTTTGATTCGGCAATTCCTCGACAGCGACAATCTGTATCGTCAAGTTATCCGAACTCCCTTGCCGGTAAGCTTCGTTGACGATCATTGTTGCGACAGTAGCTAAATCGTCGCCATGCTTCTTGATCGCATTAATGATGAAAACATGATTAACAAATTCATAAACGCCATCGGTCATCAACAAGAAGCGATCGCCCATTTCGATCGGTAGCGCTTGGTAATCGATTTCAAGGTGATGATCGATACCCAATGCACGACTCAGGTAGCTTTTGTCTTGGGAAACCCAAAGTCGATGATCGTTAGTTAATTGCTCCAGATGATTGTCCTGTAATCGATAAATCCGCGTATCGCCGACATGAAAAATATGCGCGGTATTAGACTTGAAAATCAAGGCGCTAAAGGTACAAACATAGCCTCTGTCTTTATCGTAACGATATTGGCTTTGTTGGGTTTGAGCATGCAGCCAGGAGTTGGTTGCAAGCAAGACCCGTTGCGCCGATTTTTTGACCGACCAAGCTTCCGAGGTGCAAAAATAATCTTCTAGGAATCCGGTGACCGCAGCTTCACTGGCAATATGGCTTACAGTGCTGCTGCTGATTCCGTCGGCCATCGCAATGGCAACACCTTTTGAACTCAATTGCGGTTCTTTCGGCATATAGACGCCATGAAAATCCTGGTTGATTTCCTTTCGGCCCTTATCGGAATATTGCCCTACGGATATTTTTAGTGTACCGGACATGGGTTTTCGTTTAATGAAGAGTCTCAACCTTAAGCTAAGTTTGAGACTCTGTTAAGGGGGCGAGTTACAGAGCACGCTTCGGTGCGGTTCTTATGTGAGTGCTGTACAGCGTCATGCCGGTAAATGCGAGTCCGCCGACTAGGTTGCCCAGAACCGTGGGTATTTCGTTCCAGATGAAATAGTCCATGATCGAGAAATTACCGCCCATGATCAAGCCGGCGGGAAACAGAAACATGTTCACTACGGAATGTTCGAAGGCCATGCCGAAGAACAGCATGATCGGCATCCACATCGCGATTACTTTACCGCTGACCGTGGTTGATATCATCGCGCCGACCACGCCGGTAGATACCATCCAATTGCATAGCATGCCTCTAGTAAAGATCGTAAACCAGCCGGCGACACCATATTGGGCATATCCCAACGTACGGGCCTCGCCGACGCCGGCGAGTTTTTTTCCGACGGCATTCGGTTCCACCGAAAACCCGTAGGTGAAGACTATCGACATCAACAACGCCACGGTCAAAGCGCCGAGGAAATTGCCGACGAAGACCAATCCCCAGTTTCTGAAAATACCGCCTACCGTCACTCCCGGGCGTTTATCGATCCATGCCAACGGCACCAGAACAAAAACACCGGTCAAAAGATCGAAGCCTAGCAAGTACAACATGCAAAAACCGACCGGAAACATAATCGCGCCGAAGATAGGAGAACCGGTTTCTACAGTGATACTGACTGCAAATACGGCGGCTAATGCAAGGATCGCACCGGCCATATAAGCTCTGATCAGCGTATCTCGTGTTGACATATAGACTTTGGATTCACCGGCATCTACCATTTTTGTGACAAATTCCGAAGGGACTAAATAAGACATGGCATTCCTCTGATCAAGTTAAAAAATACGTAACTATTCAGCGCATGCGGTAGGTTGGTGTCAGGCATTGATTTCTAAGGACGCGTGAATACATCCCTGTAAGCTCTGACTGCAACGTCCTGTTGCAGACAGCCTTATAAATCAGTGCCTGACACCTTCTCATACATGACTTATGCTGAATAATTACAAAAACACAAGGCAAAAAAAAGGCGCTTTAATCCCTAGTGGGGATAAAGCGCCTTTGCTTTAAGAAACTCGAATGAAGATAAGCGGAAATCGTGCCAAGTTCTATTAAAAATATAAGCTATTGATATTATAAATAGTAAATATTAGCTCTTGTTGGGTAAGGGTTGTTTTGTGTCTTTGTGAACCGGTCTGGTGCATTGCGGAGTAGATTTTAGTGCGTCGTCTATGACGTAGCTGCGGAGCGCGGCTTATTGTTCATTTTCATCGACGGCAACGGTTTCCCTAACAAAATGCAAAGCAAAATTGAAGCGGGCAGGCCTACCGAGTTCCGTATGTAAATCATCCTCGAGCCGAGTAAACACCGATTCGTCCGGCATGGTATTGGTGAGTAGATCGGCATTTAGATTGAGCGGTCGTAGCGTATTGACTTTGATATTCCTAAGTTCAAGCCGGTGTCCATTGATTTGATAGGTTCTACCGGCCAGTTGCGTTTTGATATCGGCGATATGCTCCATGGTTTGGAAAGAATAGAACAAGGGAACGGAAATCAATGCCAACAATAGGCTCGATAGCAAAATTCCTTTTCTGGCCCGAGTAAAAGGCGCGAACCCGATAACCATAAATGAGATGAGGGCGGCCATCGTAATTCCGATTAAGTTGGTCAAGAATAAGAGCATGGCGCCAAAAAAAATATCGGATTCAAGCCAACCGATGCCGATACCTGCAACGCAGAGGGGAGGCACCAAGGCGACTGCGATGGCAACGCCCGGCAAACTTTTGGCTATGCTTTCGCGGGCTTGGGCCATCGCGCCGGCGATACCGGAAAAAACCGCGACCAATAAATCCAACGTCGAAGGATGCAAACGGGCTTCGATTTCCGGCGTGGCATCTTTGAAAGGCAGTAATGCCGCCATTGCCGATGAAATCGCAAGCGCGATGCCAATGCCGATCAGCAGCGAAACGATTGATTCTCGAGTTAAGAATTTTTCGGAGCGAAGCAAGCCCATCGACAAAGAAATAATCGGTGCCATCAAGGGTGCCAAAACCATCGCGCCGATAACGACGGATGGACTACTCAGGAATAAACCCAACGTGGCCAGCATGGAACTGAGTACCATTAATAAGACATAGGTACTCGTCGTCCTGGCGTTTTCCTTGAGTGCTAGGAACAAGTCCTTAAAGTCGGATTCGAGCGCATGGGGAAAAAACGGTAAGGTTTTACTGAAATATTTCAGCCGCGCTTCCCCTTGCGGCAGGTTTTCGACATTGAAATTTTCTTTGTCGCCGGATTGCGAGTTGAGCGATCGAAAACTGTCGCCGACGGTGATTTTAAGGGCTGCAGGAACCGTTTCTAACAATAGCTCGCGAGTCGAGACCGGTTTGTGTTCTATCCAAAAGTCAATATCCTGTTTTGCAGTTATGCGCAAAGAAACGCTTCGAACGAATCCTAGTTGTCTCGGTAGTTGTGCCGAAGCCTGCGGAATAGTTATCGATGTCGATTGTATGTAGCTTAAAATCGATTGCGGTGCAAAGAACACGAACGACAATCGGCCATCTTTAAGCGATGCCGATTCGCCGAAAAGTTTGGCGAATGGATTTCGTTTTGCAAGATCCAATAGATACAAGCCGATGATCGCCGTTTTGACTGATTTTCCTTTCGCGGTTTCTATTTCGATGGCAATCGGTTGTAAGTTGAAGGCATGAATCAAACGCTGACAATAAAACTTTGTTTTCTTGAAGAGATTTCGCGTATTGCCGGCCTCGATCAATTCGGCTAGTGCTGTTTGATTCAACAGGCCGATGCCGCGGCTAATGAATTCTCCGTTGCAGCGGATCAAATCGACCGGAACTCTTTCTGTTTCTAATACTAAGGCCAAGCAGTCGTCAAGCTTATTGGGCAGACCGAGATGATCGAAAAATACGGGTCGTAATTCGTTGGGATACGGCAGAAAACTTAATGCGATGGTTTTATTGAATGCAGCAGTCAGTACGGCTTGAAATTCGGTATGTTTAACCCAAACCAAGGCATGATTTAGATTGCCGTTGACATGCAGTCCGCTAAGGTTCGACACCTTAATCGGGCGAATTGAGATGTCGTTCTCAACAATTAGCGGATGTTGCTTGACTAGAACCAAATTCTTTTTATCCAACTCATCGGAGTGAATGAGGTAAAGCGGTTTAGATTCTGTCATTCGATATATACCTTTCGCAAGTTATATCCTTTGCTAGTCAAATTTCGGTGCCGGGGTGTCCGTCAAAGGACGCCGTAAATACATCCATGTAGGCTCTATGCTGGAAAAGCCTTTGTCGAACACTCCGACGCCTCCTCGGACATTGCCGAAATTTGAAGTGCGAAAGGCATAATGATCGTTTATTTCAACGGTCTGCCTTTGGCGTCTATATCGAAATTTTTGCTGAGTAACAGGGCGAATTCAATAAAGCCCCATACCACGCCGAAACCGATGGTTAAAACGGTCACTGCGATCTGAGCAAGACCGATCCAATAATAGCCGAGATAAAAACGATGCGCGCCGACGCCGCCCAAAAGCAACGCGAGTATCGTTGCCAGCAGTCGAGATTTTACCGGTTTGTGCGGATTGAGATAGGATCCGATCAAGATAACCGATTTGGCTTCGCCTTCTTCCAATTCGAAATTGATATCGTCGCCCGGTTCCGGTAAGCCGGGCGATTGCCAGCTGTCGAGATGAAACTCGTAAAAAGAGTCGCCGCTTTTTATTACGCCGGTTTGTCTGCCGAGGTCAAAACTTTCTATATGTCCGATCATGTTTGTAAAATGAGGTTCAAGGTTTAGGGTTTAAGGTCGAGGGGGGTTATTCGTCTTTGATGCGTACCGCAAGGACATCGCATTTGGCATGATGTAATACGCCATTAGCCGTTGATCCTAGCAGCAATGCGAGTCCGTGCCGGCCGTGCGAGCCGACGACGATCAAGTCGACCGCGTTTTCCTCGGCAATTCTGACGATTTCGATTTTCGGGCTGCCTAATTCGAGGAAGCGATTGTTTTCGGGAATTTTGAATCGTTCTGCGAGTTTTTCCAGTCGTAATTTGGCCGACTCCATTAATTGCTCGGTCAAGTCGATTTCATAGGGGATAATCGGCCCGTTCACTGTGTCGACAATCGGAAGGTTATCGACGACATGCAGCAGGCTTATTTTAGCTTGGGATTTATCGGCCAAGTCGCGTGCGCGTTCAGCAATGGGATCGGTATGATCGGAAAAGTCAACCGCGAGTAAGATATGGGTATAGTTTTTCATAAGGATTCCTGTTGAAATGCCGGTGTTAGGGGAACAACTGAGCCATGACCCAATAAGAGGCCATGATATACAAGAATGCGATACCCAAACCGAAACTAAAAGTTTCGGACAAAGCATGACGCAAGATGTGGCCGATGATTAGCCAATTCCAGATCATTAGCGCAACCATTGCCGCGAAAGATAACATTGAAACCCTGCCCGTAGTCATTCCGGCAATGATCGGGATCGCGAAAAAGCTGATTAAGGCATCGGTTCCAAAGAGCGCGCTCGATGTTTGCACAAAACGGCCGGGTTTCCGTGAAATGAGCAATATGATTTTGGCGAAAGCCAGCAATAATAAGGCGCCGACCGATACCTGCATAATTGCGTTAAACCAGCCGCTTTCGATATACAGCATCAAAAATCCCAGTATGGCATAGGCCGTAATAGAACTCAGCAGCAAAGCCTGAGAATATGGAAGGTCTTGCGGGCCTTTCCGAAATCGGCAAAGATCGAAAAATAGCAGGACCCATCCGTACATAAGCTAGTCGGCCTCTTCAAGTTTCGTTTCGGCCTCGAGCCATTCCGCTTCGGCTTCTTCAAGGTCCTTATCGATCCGGGTTTTGCGCGCCAGTAGTTGTTTCAAACGGTCTTTTTCCTGGTCTTGATAAACAGCCGGATCGGCTAATTGCTGTTCCAATTCATATTGTTCCCGATGTAGATTTTCTACAGCGAGTTCGGCTTTTTTCAGTGCGTCGAGCAGCGGCTTGTTTTTTTGCCGGCGTTCGGCGTCGAGCTTGCGCTGATCTTTTCGCGAAAGCGATTGATTGGGGATGTCCTCAGGCGGTTCTTCGTTTTTAGTTTGTTCGGTCAGCCAGGAGCGGTAATCGTCCAGATCGCCGTCGAAAGGCCTAACCTTGCCGTCCGCGACTAAAAGGAGTTGGTCGGTGACCGAGCGCAGTAAATGACGGTCGTGCGAGACGATCAGCATGGCGCCTTCATAATCTTGCAGCGCGACGCTCAAAGCGTGGCGCATTTCCAAGTCGAGATGGTTGGTCGGTTCGTCCAGCAGCAATAAGTTCGGGTTTTGATACACCAAAATCGCTAAAACCAAGCGTGCTTTTTCGCCTCCGGAAAAGGGACCGACCGGTTCCAGAACTTTGTCGCCCCTAAAATCGAAACCGCCGAGATAATTGCGTAAATCCTTTTCGGTCGCTTGTTTATCGAGTCTTTGCAGATGCTGCAGCGGACTTTCATCGATTCGCAATTGCTCGAGTTGATGCTGGGCGAAATAGCCGATGTTCAGTGCGTCGGCGATCAGTATTTTGCCGGCCAGAGGCTGCATTTCTCCAGCTAATACTTTGATTAAGCTAGATTTGCCTGCGCCGTTGGGGCCTAATAAGCCGATTCGATCGCCGGGAGCAAGCGTCAATTCCGCACCGTCGATCACTATTGTCGTTCCGTAACCGATACCGGCCTCTTGCAATTTGAGCAGCGGGTTAGGCATTTTTTGCGGTTTACGGAAACTGAAATTAAAGGGCGAATCGACGTGCGCTTGAGCGATGAGTTCCATGCGTTCAAGCGATTTAATTCGGCTTTGCGCTTGTTTGGCTTTGGTGGCCTTGGCTTTGAACCGGTCTACAAAACTTTGAATATGAGCGATTTCGCGTTGCTGTTTTTCGAATGCGGATTGTTGCTGTGCGAGTTTTTCCGCGCGCATTTTTTCGAAAGCCGAATAATTGCCGGTATAGAGCTCGATTTTTTGTTGTTCGATATGCGCGATATGGCTAGCGATGGCATCGAGGAAGTCGCGATCGTGCGAGATCAACAATAGGGTGCCTGGATATTTGCAAAGCCAATCCTGCAGCCAAATGACCGCATCCAGATCGAGATGATTGGTCGGTTCGTCGAGTAGTAAAAGATCCGAACGGCACATCAAGGCTTGCGCCAGATTCAAGCGCATGCGCCAACCGCCCGAAAACGAACCTACCGGGTTTTGTTCTTGATCGGGGCGAAACCCTAATCCGTTCATCAAACGGGCGGCGCGGGCTTCGGCGGTATAACCGCCGATGATATCCAAGGCCGCATGTAATTCTGCCAGTTTTAGCCCGTCGCCGGTTTGTTCGGCTGCGCTTAACTGTTTTTGCAGTCGTCTTAACTCTTGATCCCCATCGATCACGTAATCGATCGCAGAGCAGGCGACTGCCGGCGTTTCTTGTGCGACATGGGCGACTTCGAGGCCTGGCGGCATCGAAAAGTCGCCTTCATCGGTGTGCAACTCGCCCCTCAGTAGTGCGAAAAGGCTGGATTTTCCCGCGCCGTTCGCACCGGTCAGGCCGACTTTTTGGCCTTGATGAATCGTAAAAGACGCTTGGCTGAACAGAACGTTAGGGCCACGTCTCAAGGATACGTTTTTAAAGTTCAACATGCTTGGGTTTAGCCTTTTCGATCGATCATACTCTGCACTTGTTCAGCAAATTCTTTCAGTTTGCCTTTTTTAACGGTTTTTGCAGGAATGACCAAAGCCGTATTGAGACTAATAAAAATATAGACATAATGATCGCCTTCTTGTTCGACTCGGATCAATTCGTTCCACGGCATTTTGTGTTTGCCGCTCGGCGATATTTCGAGCAAATGATCGGGTTCTATCTTGAGCGTATATCGGCCGAACATATCGGCTTTTTCTTTTTCGGTATAGTTTTTCATGATTTGGCGACGCATGTCGAGCATCATGATTTTCGGCGAGAGCAGCGCCCAAAGGATGGCAATGCTGGAAATATAGGCCGCCGTCATCATATCGCCATAGTACAAATAATAAAAAATACCGATAATCACTAGCGCACCGGGGAAAACTAGCCGGTTTTTACGGATATTATTCAGGACTTCGTCGTTTTGTTGCAGTTGGACTTCGTTGAAATGGATTAAATCCTCTTCACGAAAAATGTATTCAATTTCAAACATGATAGTTATTAAAGGTATGTGGTTTGTAAAAAAGAAGCTGATTGAGTCTGGTTCTTAGTGCATTTTGATTTTGGCATGGGCACTGCGTCGGAATAAATTGGAAAGTGTCAACATCGCGGTTCTAAAATAACCGTGTATCGCGACCTGATGCATTTTATAAAGCGACAGATAAACAATGCGGGCGATAAAGCCGCCGATCGTGACCGAGCCCATTAAGTTGCCCATCAAATTGCCGACGGTGGAATATTTGCCCAACGAGACTAGCGAACCGTAGTCGTGATATACAAATTTGACGGGGTCTTTGCCTTGCAAGCGATTGACGATGGATTTGGCCACGGTCGAGGCTTGTTGATGAGCGGCCTGAGCGCGCGGAGGAACGTTTTGTTCATGCCCCGGCCACGAACAGGCTGCGCAATCGCCAATCGCGAAAATGGTAGGGTCGGCTGTTTGTAAAGTGTCATCGACGACTAACTGATTAATTCGGTTCGTTTCCAATCCGTCGATTTGTTGCAGCCAGTCCGGAGCTTTAATACCCGCCGCCCAGACTTTGAGGTCGGCTGGAATGAATTCGCCGTCATGGGTCGTGATGCCGACTTTCGACACTTCGGTTACGCGACGTCCAAGCTTTAGGTCGATATTGAGCTTGACCAATTGTTGTTGCGTCGCGTGTGCCAGCTTAGTCGGGAGAGCGGGCAATAATTGCGTGGCCGCTTCGATAATCGTGATTTTTACATCGCCGGCTTGGTCGAGTCCGTAGACGTTCAAAAGATGCGTCACTTCGTGCAGTTCGGCTGATAATTCGACGCCGGTTGCACCGGCGCCGACGATCGCGATCGATAACGGTTTGTCCTTGCTGCCGCCTTTACTGACATGGCGTTTGATATAGGTTTCGACCAATTGTTTTTGAAACTTGAAAGCCTGCGAGGTGGTATCGAGAAACATGCAGTGTTCGGCCACGCCTTTGATATTGAAAGTGTTGCTGACGCTACCGACAGCCATGACCAAGGTGTCGTATTTGAATGTGCGTTCAGGTATCAGTTCTTCGCCGCTATCGCTGTAAGTCGGGCTTAGATAGACTTCTTTTTTAATCCGGTTTAAACCGGCCATTTTGCCGAGGCGGAAACGGAAATGACTGCGATAGGCCTGCGCCAGATAGTCGACTTGCTCGGTTTCATCTAAGGTACCTGCCGCGACCTCATGCAATAAGGGTTTCCAAATATGAGTCGAGGAGGCATCGATGAGGTTGATTTCAGCCAACCCCGCTTTGCCTAGTTTATTACCCAGTGTCGTTGCCAACTCCAGTCCGGCCGCGCCGCCGCCGACAATCAGAATCTTATGAAGTTCGTTGTTGCTATCACTCATGCATCCCCCAGCTTATTTTCCGCTTGTCGCGGTAATTGTTTTTTAGCAACGTATTATAACGAATCAACTCGAAAGTGGACGATTTATAAAAAATTCCCTACCTCATAATTTTGGGGTATTAATAAAACCAATGAGGTAATCGTTTAGCCCCCCATCACTAAAAAAGTAGCATCTCCCGTTAAAACATGAAAAGCTATAGGACATGACGTTGAGCGACCGAGACCTTAGCCAAATGGACACGGACTATCTGGATGATTTGCCGGAGGGTGAGTTGCGTCCATTGAGTAAGCAACTGTTGGCGGATCTCAAAGAAGCCCGAGAACGACTCAAACAATCCCCGGATACGAGTTCGCGTCCGCCGTCATCCCGGGAGCCTTGGCAATCGAATCAATCCAGCGCCGAACCGTCGGAAGAAGCGCCGGCAACGGACGACTTGTCGGCACTGGATTCGTCTGAGTCTTCGTCAGATGACTTACCTAGCCAGGACTCGGCAACACCTCCGGCGGCGACCGGTGATAGCGGAAAGCCTAAAAAAGCCGGGCGCCAAGTCGGTAGCCCAGGCTATAGCCGCAACCTGACCTTACCGGTGACACGGACAATTGAGCATCGCCCGGATTGCTGCGCCGCGTGTAGGCAATCGTTTGCCGACAACACCGACTACCGACCCTGGAACGCCCGGTTCGAACTGGAGCTTGAAATCGGCAACGCCGAATCGCCGAAATTACAAATCGAACATAGCCGACATGACTACTTCTCGGCGACCTGTCCCTGCGGTCATCAAACCCGCGCCGAGCCCGGGCGAGGCGCCGACGAAGATGGCTGGAGCGTAGCCCTGAGCGAATGGCATCTGTGCGGCCCTCGGTTGGTTAGCTTTTTGGTTTATCTCTCATTGTCCCTACGGGCATCGCGCAGCAGAATCCAAGCCTATTTGCGCGATTGGCTGGGAATCTACCTCAGCACCAGCACCATCAATCAATGCATTCATGAAGCGGGACGTGCCGTTGCGCCGGTCGTCGACGAGCAGTTGATCGCGGAACTCAAGGCCGCCGGCCTCTTACATATCGATGAAACACCCTGGAAAGAAGCCGGGCAGTTATTTTGGCTCTGGGTCTTTGTCAGCGCACAGACGGTGATTTATCAAGTGGGCAAACGCCATCGTCTCGTCGTGAACCAGCTCTTAGGGGAAGCGTTTTGCGGCTTACTGATGACCGACGGCTACAGCGTCTATCGCATCTTTCCTAGGCGCTTGCGCTGTTGGGCGCACTTGGTGCGCAAGGCCCGAGCACTGTATCAGTGCCTGGATAGCGAAGGACAAGCTTTCGGCGAAGCCTTGTTATTGGCCATGATCCTGTTGATGCGCAACATCCACCGACTCCGCGAATCGCCGCCGGATGCCGAATCCTTATGGGCGCAGAATCAACAGTTGCTGACCTTGCTGCGCTCGCTCTGCGAGACGCACCGAGACATCGCGCATGTTGACAGCCGACAATTAGCCGGCGAATTTCTCAACGATTGGGAGGCCATCGTGCGCGTGGTCGAAACGCCGGCGCATCCATTGACCAACAACGTGGCGGAACGCAGTTTGCGGCACTGGGTATTGCTGCGCAAAATCACCTTCGGTTCGCGGACGGCACAAGGCAGTCGCGTGGTTGCCTTGCTGGCGAGCGTGATTGATACCGCGCGTTTGAGAGACCTGAATCCTTGGGAGTTTATTGCTCAAACACTGGCCGAACGCCGTAAAAACCAACCCGTCCCTCGTTTGCCTATGCCGGTTTTGGCGTGATAGGAACAGGGGGGGGCTAAACGATTACCCAATGAGAGGCTGGTGACGAACTCCCATATTTATTTTAAGGAGTGCTAGTATTAAGCACTGATCGGCTAATTCTTGGATGTGTAAAGAGACGTTATTTTAGATTTCGCAAACAACATTTATTCCGGATATCTGGATAAGCGTTATTTTATGGCTATGTATGCGTTAATAGTTGAAAACACGCGCCATTACCGGACGCACTTAAAATTCAATGTAACTATTCAGTCCCCCGACAATTATCGTTCCCACGCTCTGCGTGGGAATGCCTGAGAACCGCTCCAGCGGTACGAGACGCTAGAGCGTCTCGGTCTTCATTCCCACGCAGAGCGTGGGAACGATAGGGGGGGGAATAATTACAATTCAATGTGAATTGTAGGTTACGCTGTGCGTACCTACAGTCTTCAAGTTTTGAAATTGGTGTGGTATTAATTTCAACTATTAACGCGAACATAGTCTATTTTAAAGGGCGCTTTTTCGGGAAAATTAGTATTGGAAATCGGGTTTATAGTAAAGAAATTCTTATGAAAATATTGGTAATAGACGATAGTAAAGCCATTCGAATGCTGGTTGCGGAGTGTGTCAAGGAGCTTGGACATCATGTGATTCATGCCGAAAACGGAGCAGAGGGGCTTGAATTTATTCGATCGAACGATGTCGATTTGGTCATGATGGATATTGAAATGCCCGGTTTGAACGGATTCGAGACGACACAAGCGATCCGGTCTTTGAAAGGCGACGATTGGTTTCCGATTATTTTTTTAACGATCAAAACCGATGACGACTCCTATGCCGCATGTATCAGAGCGGGCGGCGATGCGTATCTGGCCAAGCCGATTAGTCCGAAGCGTTTGGAAATGCAAATCGTTGCGATGGAGCGCATTTATGAAATGCGGCGAAAACTGCATGCCGTCCAACGGGATTTGATGCATGCCAATGAAGCGCTCAGTTTTGCATCGCTACACGACCAACTGACCGGTATCGCGAATCGACGCAATTTCGATACTACCTTGTCAAGGGAATTTAATCATGCCAGACGAGACAAGCAACCGCTTTCGTTGTTGATGTGCGATATCGATTATTTTAAAGTTTATAACGATCGGTATGGGCATATGGCGGGCGATGACTGCTTGAAAAAAGTCGCCGAGGCGATCGCTTCGGTGCCTCAGCGCGCGACCGATTTGGCCTGCCGTTACGGCGGCGAGGAATTTGCTGTGATCATGCCGAATACGGACTGGCAGGTAGGCAGGGGTTTAGCCGAAAAAATTAGGTCGGCCGTGTCCGCTCGGCAAATTCCTCATGAAGGGTCGAAAGCCGATAGTTATGTTTCGCTGAGTTTGGGTCTTGCAACCTACAACGGTCAGTTTAAAAACATTGATGAATTGATGAAAGCATCCGACGACGCGCTCTATCGAGCCAAGGAAAAAGGCCGAAACCGGCTCGAGAGTGTCTGAGCATTTAGTAGGCCAGGATGTGTCGAATAAAACGATTTAAACGAATGTTTTTATCGGAATTTAGTAATTATTATGTATTTAGCGAAAGATTTCATTGAGACTGCTGAAGGGCTGGTTTTTGCCGTAGTGGAGCACGGTATCGAGCAGGGCAGGGTGTTGTGTTTTTTACGTTATCGGCGAAGCGCAGACGGCTGGCAAAAGCAATCCACCCGGCAAGCGGACGACTTATTGAGCCGAAATCATCCTGAATATTTGTATTATTGCCCGATGCGGGATGTCCGTGTTCATGCCGTTCCAGAAGAACGAGTGATTAGGCATTATCAGCCGCGACAACGCTTGAGCGAGCTATTATCGGCGGCGCGGCTAGACCCGGTCGAACAAGATTTGCTTCGATTATCGAATCTGTATCAAAGTCGGGGGTTGGATGTTAAGCAAATGGGCGTGACCGGCTCTTTGCTAATCGGCGCTCAAGGCAAGTTATCGGATATCGATTTGGTTTTTTATGACAGGGATCTGTTTCATCAGGCCAGAGCGATTAACCGTGAGTTGATTCAAGCCGGCTTGCTGCATGAGCTCGACCTGAGGCATTGGCAAGAGAGTTTCCGTCGCCGGGATTGTCATATCGATTTCGATGATTATGTTTGGCATGAACAGCGCAAATTCAATAAGGCTTTGGTCAATGATCGTAAATTCGATTTGAATTTCATCGATCCAGAGTCGTTTGCTACCGAGACTTACCGCAAATGCGGCGAAATCTTATTGCGTTGCGTCGTGATAGACGATAGCCGGGCTTTCGATTATCCGGCGCTGTTTAAGTGCAATGATCCGACTATCGATGAGATTGTCGTTTTTACCGCGACTTATACCGGTCAAGCGCAAAACGGAGAAGAAATCGAGGTTTGCGGTTTGTTGGAAGAGTCACAGAGCGGTTTGAAGCGTATTATCGTCGGTTCGAGCCGCGAGGCGAAAGGGGAGTATATAAAGGTGAAAGGTGAAAGGTGAAAGGTGAAAGGTGAAAGGTGAAAGGTGAAAGGTGAAAGGTGAAAGGGGGGTGAATGGAGGTCTTTGTGGGAGCGATCCCCAGATCGCGATTTCGGAGTCGATAAGCTTGGATAACACTAATTTGGTATCGAAGTCACATTGGTTAAGCGCCGTAGGATGGGTAGCAGCGAAGCGGAAACCCATCGTTTTTTTTTGAGCGCAGGTACGGTTGCGGTAATGCCGCCATTAATCAAGCCCGCGATTTATCACAATGGCGAAAAAGCCGACTATTTGTAGAAGTTATTTTGTGCATATTCCTTAGTAAAGGTGAATGGTGAACGGTGAGGCGGATGCCGTTCGGCAGGCTTTGAGGGCTGTCGAGGGGGTGATATTCGATCTGGATGGCTTGGTGTTGGATACCGAGAGCACTTATTTTATGGCGTGGCGTCAAGCTGCCGAGCACATGGGATATCAGCTGCCGAGTGCTTTTTGTTTGTCTTTGTCGGGACTTCATTATCGCGATGTCGAAATGCGCTTGCTCGAATTTTGCGGGAATGCTTTCGATCTTCAGGAATTTAACCGTCTGAGCGGTGTGTGTTGGTATCGCATCGTCGAAAAACAAGGCATCGGCATAAAAAAGGGTTTTTTGACGTTGCTTAGGTTATTGCAGGATTCCGGCATTCCCTACGGTCTTGCGACTAACAGTCGCCTGAATAATGCACTCGAGTGTCTCGATTTTGCCGGTCTCGGCAATGTTTTTGAGACGATTGTCGCTCGCGATCATGTTGAGCTAGGCAAGCCGGCGCCCGATATTTTCTTGAATGCGGCCGAACGTTTGTCGATTCCTATTTCACGTTGTCTAGCATTGGAAGATTCCACTGCCGGTGTGATGGCGGCGTCTGCGTCCGGTGCTTTTACCGTCTATATTCCGTCGGTATTGCCGGCCGACCTTTATACCAGCGAATTATCACACCTACAATGCCGCGATTTGGGCGAGGTCGCGGCTTTATGGGCGGCGCGGGACTTGTAAAACTGCTTGACGCTAACGTTTCCTTCGCGTTTACTTGCCGCTAATATCCGTACGATTCATACCAAATTAATAAAAATAAATTAAGAGGAAGCCATGAAACCATTAAGTGAAGATGAACGTGAAAAAATCCTGAACAGCTCGCCGGTCGGCACTTGGGCGTTGATGATCGCTGTCGGCGCAAGCATGGTTGTCGCATGGCTGTTCCTTTACTACGGGGTATTCTTGCCGCGCGGCGCGATCAATTAGTGGTGAGTTTATGCATATAGATCCTCTTGAAAAAAAATGGGCCTATGCGGCGGTCGGCATCGCCGGTCTTTTTGTCGGCATTATCTTGATCGACGCATTATTTCACGGCATTAATGCTCCGAGTCATGTCGAGACCATCGACTCGGCGAGTCTGCATCTGAGCGAGGAATTCGACGAAGATAACCTGGGCGTGCAAGTCGACGAAAGCGGCAATATAACCATCCGAATGGTTGCCGGGCGCTACGGTTTTTATCCGAAACACATTACCGTCCCTGCGGATACTTCTTTGACATTCCGCTGGGTCAGCATGGACGTACTTCATGGCGTGCATATGCCGATGACGAATATGAGCACGATGATCGTACCGGGCTATGTCGCGCAAGTGACGACAACCTTGCCGAAACCCGGCGAATATCCGCTGCTATGTAATGAATATTGCGGCATAGGGCACGACCACATGTGGAGCAATGTTTCGGTTGTCGCAAAAGAACATTGGGCCGCGCCGGGAAAAGCCCCTTCAAAAGGAGGAAAAGACAATGATTGATGCGGTCACCAAAAAACTGGCGTTCTGCCATCTGTGGGTCGCCTTCGGCGCGTTTCTTTTGGCCTGTTTCATGGGCGAGTATCAAGTCTTGGAACGGAGCGGTTTCATTCCGGCAATCGAATCGCCGTCGGTGTATTTTGCATCGGTCAGTACGCACGGCGTATTGATGGCTTTCGTGCTAACGACATTTTTCATCATGGGTTTCGGTTATGTCGTCGCGACGACTAGTCTGAAGCAACCTATTTGGAATCCTCAATGGGC
Source organism: Methylotuvimicrobium buryatense (assembly GCF_005931095.1). Lineage (GTDB taxonomy): Bacteria > Pseudomonadota > Gammaproteobacteria > Methylococcales > Methylomonadaceae > Methylotuvimicrobium > Methylotuvimicrobium buryatense. The sequence goes on from NZ_CP035467.1 coordinate 2,006,754, forward strand.
CTGGGCCGGATTCGGAATATCGTCGTTCGGCACCGTGCTGGCGGCAATACCGCTATTGACCGGTAAAGCCTCGGTTTTATATACGTTTTATCCGCCGATTATCGGGCATTGGATGTTTTATGTCGGTGCGACATTATTGATTGTCGGTTCCTGGTTGTGGTGCGTCATCATGATCATGATGATGCGCGAATGGAAGAAGGCCAATCCCGGCGCGCCGGTGCCGCTCGCGATGTTTGCAACCGCCGGCAATGCGCTATTGTGGCTTTGGACTAGTGCCGGTGTCGCGCTGGAAGTGCTCTTCCAATTGATTCCGATGGCACTCGGCTGGATGGATACGCTCGATCCGGGCCTCGCGCGCACTTTGTTTGCATGGACCTTGCATCCGATCGTTTATTTCTGGTTGATACCGGCATATACCGCCTTTTATGTCTTCGTTCCGAAACAGGCCGGCGGTTATTTGTTCAGCGATGAAATTGCCCGTGCCGCCTTCGTGGTCTTGATCGTCTTTGCGTTGCCGATCGGTTTTCATCATTTATATATGGACCCCGAGCAAGCCAAGGGGTGGAAATTGCTGCATGGCGTCGGGACTTTCGTTGTTTCGCTTCCGACCTTCATTACCGGTTTTACCGTGATTGCATCGCTCGAAATCGCCGGCCGGTTGCGCGGCGGCAAGGGGTTGTTCGGTTGGATCGGTTCGCTGCCCTGGCGTAATCCGATGGTGCTGTCGGTTATTCTGGCTTTGTTAATGCTGATTCTCGGCGGCTTCGGCGGCCTAGTCAATGCCAGTTATGCAATGAATGCAATGATTCATAACACGGCTTGGGTGCCGGGACATTTTCATTTGATCTTCGCCGGTACGACAGTGATCATGTATTTTGCGATTGCTTATTATCTTTGGCCGATCATGGCCGGTAAGCCGCTATTTTCCAAAGATATGGCGCTGGTGCAATTATGGACCTGGTTTATCGGCATGACGATTTTAACCACGCCTTGGCATGTGCTCGGTTTGTTGGGGCAGCCAAGGCGCATTTCCGGTGTCGAATATAACTCGCTGTTGACGCTGGCCTGGGATCCTTATGAGCTGGCGATGATCTTCGGCGGTTTGGTGATGCTCGGTTCCGCGTGTTTGTTTGTTTACAATTTAGCGATGACGCACCGTTCGCAAGAGGTATTCGAAGCCGAAATCGAATATGCCGAGCCGATTCACCCGGTTACCGATCTGCCTGAATACCTGAACGATTTTACGCTATGGAATAAAGTCATTGCCGGTTTGATGGCTGTGAGTTTCGGCGTACCGATTCTGCAATTCTTTTTTATGAAAACATTCGGCTCAAGCGCGTGGGGATTTTGAACATGAATAAAATGGTTGTCGCGGCCCTTACGGGTCTTCTCGTTTCGACTGCCGCCCAGGCCGAGCCGGCGTCAAAAGTCGCCTGGACGCCGGAGCAGTTGAACTTCGTCAAAAAAGGCAGCGCCGCCAAAGGCAAGGAATTATCCGCGACCTGTACGGGTTGTCATGGAGAGCAAGGCGTGAGTCAGGTGCCGAATTATCCGTCTTTGGCGGGACAGTTGGCGACGTATACTTATAAACAGTTACAGGATTATAAAACCGGTCATCGAAAGCATGAGCTGATGGGGTCGATGGTGACCGGGTTGAGCAATCAGGATATGGCCGATCTTGCCGTTTGGTTTAGTACGTTACCTACTCCCAAACCCCAGGGAAGTCGCCAATCGCTGGCTAAAGCCGAATTTTTAGTCAAGAAGGGCGACGGCAAACGGACTCTGCCGCCTTGTGCGGTATGTCATGGGGTCGAAGGAAAAGGAGAAAAAATGGATATTCCGGCGTTAGCCGGTCAACAAGCGGACTATTTCGTGCAGACCCTTGAGGCCTACCAAAAAGACGAGCGGCGTAACGATATTTTCGGCCGTATGAGAATTCTCAGTAAGCAATTGACTGCCGAGGAAATCAAGGAATTGGCTCAATATTACCAGGCAAAATAAATACCGGGCGCCTCTTCGGCGCCCGAAACTCAACATTCTCTAGGAATATCACGGAGGATGCTGACGTATTCGACAAGGATGTCGGCAGCAGGGCAGATTTTTGCTCCATGCAAAATCTGCATTCACGCCATCCTTGGCGTTCGATTGCTGCCGTCAAGCCCCCATGGATGGGTTCACGGCGGTCCTCGATAGACACACCCCATACCTTTTATTTTTAGACGGTTTTTCGATCAAAAGGGAGTAAATTGGGAATTGCCCCTTGTTTCCCTTATTTGAATTGCGCCAACGCTAAATAGGCTACTGCGATGGCCGGTGCGCAATCGGCAGCGGACATTGGCGAGGAGACTAAAGACTGTTCGAATAAATCGTTGAAATCCAGATAAGGGTGACCTAAGTTGGCGGCTAATTGTTTGACCAAAAAGCGGCCAACACCGGCGCCGACAAAAGGCTGATCTGAAGGTAAACGAATTCTGGATATTTGCCTTTCGCAGCCCATTTGTATTTTGTGCAATTGTTGGTTGCGAAGATAAAGCGCGAAATGGCGCCAGCATTCCGGCAACTCGTGTTCGACTTCATGACCGATCATACGCGATAAACGCCTGGCGCTGGCCGTAACGGTTTTTTCGCCGCCATCGGCGGTATCGTTTTGATCATGGGCTTCGTCCAGTTCGCCGGTTATGCGGTATACATCGGCCATCGTCGCGAAATACTCGGCCATCAAGCCGATTTTGACGCCTTTGAATATGGCTGTTTGCGCGATGGCCATTACCGGGGTGCGCACGACGCCGGTATAAACTAACTCTTCGGAAATGAGCCGCTTATAATCGGTAAAACCTTTGGCATTAATTTTTCCGTTTGCCATCGCAATGATATCGGTTGTGGTGCTGCCGATGTCGATAAATAATCCGCTGTCTATGTTGCGTGCGGCAAAAGATGCGCTCGCCAACCAGTTCGCCGACGCGATGCTTTCGCTATGCTCAGGCAGCACCGAACCGGCTCGAATGAATCCGGACAAGCCGGCATAAATCCACAGTGGATCGCCTGGAAAGTAAACCGACATGGCTTCGACGATACGTTGAACGCCTTGCTCTCGGCTCTCGAAATGATCGACTAATTCCCCCGTCATCGTAATCGCATGCCGGTATCGGGCTTCCGGCAGTTCGGCGGTAACGGCTTGTACGGCTTGTTGCAATTGTTCGATGCCTTGCCATAACGCGCAGGGTCGTTGAACGATTGCCAGAGCTTCGCCCAATTCGTTAATCAGCGCCGCTTTTAAATGGGCGCCGCCGATATCCCAGCCGATAATGTTAGTTTGCATAGGTTTCGTCTCCGTCGATGAGTAGATTGATGCTTCGATTGATAATGGGATTCACGCTTGGTCGGTTTTGCGGCATTCGCAAAACCTCTGCCGCGACATTAATCCCCAAGGCCTCTCGTATTCCCGCGTAAGACGTTGTCAAACGCGGATTGATTTCTAATACTGTAATGTATTCAGGTGTTTCGATGATATCGATTCCGGCATAACCGGATAAGCCTGGTAATGCATGGGCGACACGGTCGACCAGGGCTTTATAATTAGCATTCACGCCGGGTTCGTTGACTCGGCAAGCGTTCAACTTAAATCGGCAGTCCTTGATTTCGATTCGTTGCACATTATGGCACAAGAGCCACCCCTTGCCATGGTTGAATAAACAACTCAAACTAGCCGGCGTCCCGTCGATGTAAGGCTGAACAATATAAGGTTCTTCACCGAGTTGCGGTCTGACGAGCGCCCAATCCTCGGCGTTATCGACTCGGAATGTTCGTTCGCAACCCATGCCGTCTACCGGTTTGATCACTTGTCTACCGATCGGTTGGAAGCGATGCGGAATGAATGGTTCCGATGGCACGGTTTCGATCCGGTGTTGTGTCAGATAACGAAATGTTTCGAGCTTATTCGAGGTGATTGCGACGGCTTCGGACGAAGATGACAGCAGTCTTTTCCCAAGGCGTTCGATCATGCGCGTTAAATCGAACAAAATATTGTTTATTTCGGGAGCGACCGACCAAACCGCATCGCAACGCACGACTTGTTTTTGAAATGTTTCGAGTACCGATTGGTGCGCATCAATCGGCACAATTTCGATAGTTCCGGCATATTCCGATATTGAGTCGGCAAATCGAGTATCGAGCATCACTATCAACTTGATATCGGCTATTTCCGATAAATCCTGTAATAAAGCCTTCAGCATCAACAGGCCTTCCGTGGCGAGTGTATCGGGAATGCGTTCACGGTTAAAGCCGCCGCCGGTGACATATTCAAAAACGAGTATTTTCATTGCGCACAGTATAATACATATCATTTCTTAAAAATTCAGAGGGTTGGTTTCGTACTCCCTTTTGATTGAAAAACCGCCTAAGAATAAAAGGTATGGGATATGTCTATCGAGGACCGCCGTAAACCCATCCATGGGGGCTTGACGGCAGCTCTCCCAGCTGCCGACATCCTCGCTGGTCACATCCCATACCTTCATAAAGCTAACCATTTTTTGAGTATAAAGGGAGTAATATGCAAATTATTCCGGTCATCGATCTCAAAGACCATCATGTCGTTCATGCCGTCAGAGGTAATCGGGCCGAATACGCGCCGGTTTGTTCTTCATTATGCAAAGAGCCGAGCATCGATCGCGTAATCGAGGCTTTTTTGTCGCTATACGATTTTAAAGTGTTTTATATCGCCGATCTGAATGCCATTACCGCTTGCGAGTCGGTTCATCAAAGCCTTTTACTCGATGTATTCAGCCGCTATCCGGATAGACGGTTTTGGGTCGACTCGGGAAATCATGGGGTCCAGCGGCATTACCAAGGTTGTGCAAATTATTTGCCGGTTATCGGCTCCGAGTCGTTGATCGATGACGATGTCGAGCATATCGAACGATTACCGGATGATTTTGTGCTATCGCTCGATTATTCGGCAAACGGCCGGCTCGGCTCGTCGTTGATTTTTGACAATCCTAAGTTATGGCCGAACGCAATTATTATCATGACGCTAGCGCAAGTCGGTAGCGAGCTCGGTCCGGATTTCGCGAAGCTGGACTATTATTGTCGAGAGTTTCCTGAAAAACGGATCATCGCCGCCGGCGGTATTCGGCACAAACAAGACCTAGTCGAGCTACAAAAAATCGGCGTGAACGATGTCTTGATAGCCAGCGCCTTACATTCCGGCGCATTGTCGGAGAACGACATTAAACAAATCGCTAACAATGAATTCGAATAAATTGTTTGTTAATTCTGTAGAAGATTCTGTCAATTTGTTCGACACAGTGGTATATCGCATAGGCGCTAACTTAGCACCCACTCTATAGTGTATTTACTGCATTATTCGTCATATCGGCATGGATTGCCGATATTCAAGTTACATGGGGGGAGGCTATGTATTGCCATCCATGGCACTGGATTCCGCCAATCCCTGGCGGAATGACGCGTTATTTTCTTAAGTTGGCGCTTATAGGGGTATATCGCTTCATTCGCTATTTACGGCTAACTGCTTACCGCTAACTATTTACTGTTCACTATCCCTCCGCGGCTGCAAAACCAATCGATGCTCGGGTTGTCTTACCTGGAGCGGTATCGGTAAACCTTCCACCCAGTATGCTTGTTGGTCGCGGTAATGAGGCGATAAAGGATGATTCGATTGGCCGCCTGGCATGTGCAGTATTCCTGCATCGATATGACGCGGAGAAACCACAAGTCGTTCGCTGGCGCCGAAATCGGGTCCGGCCACTCGAATGCAATAAGAACAGCCCGATAATGGGTCCTCCGGCATATCAAGGAAACGTCCGGCCCATGGCAAAACCCTTGAGAATGGATGACGAAATTGCGCTTGGTTGATTTTTCCCCAAGTCAGCTCCGGAAAGCTCGCTTCGGGGCGTAGGTTTTTGAGTCGACTGAGGCTTTTTTTTAATTGGTTTAGAATGAACGCATCCCAATTTTGAAAGCGCGCCGGGTCAGGTAATAGTTCGGCCGGTTTTTCAGTCAAAAGCCGTTGTAATGGCGTGTCGATGTATGTCCAGGAATAGTTGAAATTCCTATCCGATTTGCGGCATGCCGATAAAAAAGGCTCGAATACCGATTTTGCCAATTGCTTGCGAAATTCCACCAATAACGCAAACCCCAAACTGTCTCGATCCGCATTACCGTTCCAGGATTGAATGTAGCCTCGCAATTCGGTTAACTCCGGTTCTTGCTCGAAATTTTTCGGCGTCAGAACCGATAACGCCAATTGCTGGTAAAACTGATAAAACTCGCTCTTGCTATCGAGTTGTAATGCGAACATCGTTTGTTCGTTCAGTATCTCAATTTGTCCAAGCCGCTCAGTAATTCGGTAAGCTCGATAGCCGTTGGCAAACTGTCGTCCGATGATATAGGGGTAGTTTTTGTCGAAGCGACGATCATTGGCCGAAACTAAAATACCTTCCGGCGGATCGATTATGTGGGGCAATGTCTCAGGAGCCAAATAACCGTTCCAGCCCGCGGAACCGTCAGCCCAAGATCGGCTTACCGAGCCGTCGTTGCCGTACCGCTTAGGTATGCGTCCCATCAGCGTCCAGGCGATTCGGCCTGTCTTATCGGCCAGTAAAAAATTCAATTGCGGCCCGCCGCTTTGGTTGATCGTCGGAATGGCTTGTTCCAACGTTCGATTTTGCTCCAAGTCGATCAATTCGATATTGATGGCGTTAGGGTCCAATGCGGTCCAGCGGACGGCCACTAAGTTATCCATCAGAGGTTCGGAGGCAACCGGGCCCCACTCCGTTTGTTTGACTGTTATTTCTCGAGAATCCCCTCCTTTCACGGCGATGATTTCACGCCGTTGCTCAAACCGTTGCCAGCCTCCGTCAACACGATATTCATTTGAGTTGTCAGGATTGATTTCAAGGCTGACCAGATCCAGAAAATCACCGGAAAGATTGGTTGCACCCCAAGCTAAATGCTTGTTGCTGCCGGCAATTATTATCGGTACGCCGGGTAGCATCACGCCGCTTGCATGAGTTTCGGTATAATGAACTTCGATTCGATACCATAAATTGGGCACGGTAATGCCTAAGTGCATATCGTTGGCAAGTATCGCGCGTCCGTCCTGGGTTTTCTTGCCGCTGACGGCCCACGCATTGGATCCCGGCAGAGTGTCGTGTAATTGCACGGCGTCGGCTACTCTCAGGGCATCCGAGGAGTATTGATCAAGGGCCGCCGTCATCGAGGCTAAAGGGATAGGCCGAGCCGGTCGCGATGATTCGCGATAATCTTGTAATTGCTCGGTAAATCGGTCGGTGTCCGGTGTCAAAAATGCAATCAGATCGGGAGGCAAGGTTTTTTCCATCACGGACAACATGCGTTCCTCTCTTTCGGTCCAACCCGTGAGCGTATCGAACATGCCGAGCATGACCAGAATGCTGTCTTCGGCTTGCCAAGGGGAGGGGCGATAATTCAATACGCTAAACTCAAAGGTTAAGGCATTAGTTTGCTCGATATAGCTGTTGACGCCTTCGGCATAGGCATCGAGGAAGTGCTTATGGCGTCGCGGCAGTTGTGTTACCGTTTTTTCGGCAACTTGATTGAAACCGAGCGTTCGGGCTCTGGTGTCGCTACTGACGGCCATTTCGCCGAATATTTCTGCTAGACGTCCTGCGGTTTTTCGTCTCATCAAGTCCATTTGAAATAAGCGGTCGCGCGCGCTTAGATAGCCGAGTGCTCGAATCGCGTCGAGGCGATTTTCGGCGTGTACGGCGGGTATTCCGAATTCATCGGAGTCGACTGTAACGGGTTCGACAAGACCGGTTAATTCGATTTCGCCGTCCAGTTTCGGCATCGATTCTTGCAGTAACCAATAAGTGCCGCCCAGTCCTATCAAAAACGTCAGTGACGCAAACGCTGTGAAATAAAGCGCGATGCTTCTTATCTTTTTCATATTCTGTTAGTTCTTTTGTATTGGGCTTATGTTCCATTGAGAACGAGCCAGCTGAAGCACGGCTCCTATTGTTATATACCCTTTGCTGGTCAAATTTCGGCGCCGGAGTGTCCGTCAAAGGACGCCGTGAATACGTCCATGTAGGCTCTGTGACAGCATCCCTGCTGTCAAAGCCTTTGCCGAACACCCCGGCACCTCCACGCATCAATGCCGAAATTTGAAGTGCGATGGGTATAACGTATTTTACTGAAAATAGTTAAGCTGCATTGAAGGTAGGGTACGTGTTCGGCTAAGATGTCGGCAGCGCGGCGGCACTCTTCAGGCACTGCCGAAATTTGACGTGCGAAAGATATATATCTGCCCATTCTAGGATAAAAGCCCGGATTCGGCCGCTTACTACTCACCGCTATCCAATTTCTTTTAGGCAAAAAAAACCCCGGGCTAGCCGGGGTTTTTGGTCATTCTATGCCGAGCTAAATTTTAGTTGGCAGCGAATGGGTGTGTTGCAGTGGCTTTAGCAGCAACAACTTCTTGAGCTGTTGGAGAGCCGGCAACAGCGCGTTCGATAGCTTCTTTAGTTGCTTCGTAGTTGTATTGTTGAATTTTTGCGTCGTCTTCAGCCATCCAGTGAATGAAAACACCAACAGAAATGAACAGGTTGTCAGCTTCATCGGCAGGAATGGTGCCGTTTTCAACTGAATCCGCAACAGCCATGGCTACGCCGCGTTGCGCAGGGCCGAACATTTGAACGGCTTGTTTCGAGCCTTTGATGGTTACTTTGTTGAACATAACAGTTGCAGGTTTAACCATCAGGTTAGGTGCAACAACAGCCAACAAGCTGGAGAAACCGTCTTTGTTGTTAGTCAAGCAGTTAGCGAAAGCGGTTTCGGCAGCCGAGCCGCGTGGGCCGATGATCAAGTCGATGTGCGCAACTTCGTTGCCGTCACCTACCAATGATTCGCCTACGCGCAGGTTGTTGATTTTAGCCATGCTAGTTGTCTCCTTTGAAGAATAATATGAACAGTGAGAATTAATTTATTTACTTTAAGTGTAAATCCGTTTTGAAGACCCATTAGCAATTCGAATTGCTAATATGATCCTCCAGAAATACCGCTAAAATCGTCGCTACTGTTAAATCGGCCGTCGTGCCCGGATTGATGCCTTCGGATTTAAATTCCGCGTCAATCCTACGCAGTAAAGGTTCGATTTCTTTCGGATTATCAGAATCTTGCAGGGCTTGGTTAACCATGTCCATTTTGGATGTCACCGAAAGCGTAAAGCGATTGCCGTATTTCCGCTCGATATGACTATCGGGATAAAGGCTCAGCAACCCGACATAGACTGCTACAGCCGCCCAATTAGCTTCAGCCCATCGAGTTAGCCAAGCATTATACCTTAAAACTCCGAAATCAAAAATATCTTTATAATCCGAGCAGTACTGTAAAGCGATGCGATCCTTGTCGGCCGCGATTCGCATCGCTTCAGTCAAATTGACGGCCGGCCGCTCTGAAACGTCTTGTTCGGATGAGTGGCCTAAACCGCCCGGAGAGGCTAAAACGATCGCTTTGAAGACCCAGTCGGCATCGTCGACTGACGTATTATTTAATACGTCGTGTAAAGCTTGTCTTAACGTCGAATTCGGTTTTCGTAATAATGCGGCTTGAAGAAGTGGCGCGCATAATAAAACAATGCCCAGATTGGTATTACAGCCGACTGCATCGCGCGTGGCCTTGATCGCATAATAAATTTTTTCGCCAAGCGAGTAATTTGGATTTGCGATATGCGGTGCGCTGACCTTTGCGCTGATTCTGAAATCATCGACGGACATGTCGTGCCCGTCTGCATGAACACTGACGTTGCCCGGCTTAAAAGCCTGTAATTCGATCTCGCAAGCTTGTCGGTACAAATCTTCAAGCGTTTCGATAGTCATCATGAGGCAACCGTTTGCAATTCGGGGCGATGATCGCCGACAAGCCTGTCCAGTAAATCCGCGACGAGTAATTCGGCGATATTGATATCACAAACGCTTTGCAGGCCCTTCCATGCGGGAATACTGTTGACCTCGATCACGGTGTAATCGCCGTTTTTTTCGCGAATGATATCGACGCCGGCATAGTCCATTTTGACGACTTCCGCTGTCTTGATAGCTAATTTCGATAATTCGGATTCCAATTGGACCCGTTCGCAACTAGCGCCTTTGGCAACATTATTCAACCAAAATGTACCTTTCCTCCGCATCGCGGCGACCGCGCGGCCGTTGATAACGAATACTCGCGTATCGGAATAGCCTTCGCCGTAACAATCGACAAAGCGTTGCAAATAATAGATGCCGCGGCTGCCGGTTAACCAAAACAAATCCAGCATTTTTTCGATGCGTCGGACGCCTTCGCCTTGCGAGCCGAATAAAGGTTTGCTGATGATCATGCGGCCTTGCGCGAGTTCGCATTCGGCGATGGTTAATGCTTCTTTTCTATCGCGTAAAACCCAGGTCGGAGGCGTCGGCAAATCGTTTTGCCGAAGCAGGAAGCTGGTCATCGCCTTGTCGACGCTGCGTTCGATTGCTCCGGCGTCGTTGTACACCGGAACGCCGATGATCTTCAGCGCATGGAGGATGTCGAGATAAAACACGACTTCCTCGAGGGAGCCGCCCGGTACGCCGCGTACAAACACGGCGTCGGGCAGGGCATGCTCGAAACCCGGAATCGAAACAGGAAGTCCTTCCGAAACCAGATTCAAGCGGCACTCAGTTAACGATACATAGTCCGCCGAATAGCCGCGAGCGGCGAATGCAAGACGCAATGCTTTGCCGTGCCAACCCGGATCGTCTGTGAAAACGGCAATTCTACCCATGTGTCGAAACTCTTAAGCGCCGAACGATTGATCGAGCAACGCATTGTCGAGTTTGCCGGCGCGGAAACTCTTGCCGGATTCGACTGCGGTCACGATGACACTTGCCGGGCTGAACAGCATTGCATCGACCTTGAAAAAGTCGTAATTGTATTCTTTGAAGACTTGCGCGAACGGTTTGCCGTAATCCTTCGAAGTCGAGCTAGGCAACTCTTTTGCGAGCTTCTCGGCTGCTTCGTCGCTGCCTTTGACGAAAATATGAACTTGCCCCGCGAACAATATCGCATCGTTGGTGCGCCCCATCGCCTTGATAAAATCCGGATGCGGCGGGCAGATTGGCGCGCTGCCGCTACCGTCGACGATGTTTTCCAGCGGAAAATGCAAGGCATGCGCCTTATGCATCGCAACTTCCAAAACCCGCGCGACGACCTGAACGCCGCCTGCCAGGCTGCTGGTCGGCGTGACGATGATGGTTAAGTTGCAAGGGTCTACTTGACAAGCGTTTGCTACTTTTTCGACGATTTCGAGCGGCGGGATCGCATCGTTTTCGATCACCAATACGGTGTTTTCCGCATCGTCGCGATAGGCCAATTCTTTGTATAGCTCCTCGACAGGCTCTTGTTGGCCATCCTTGATTTTGACCGCCATGGCCCGTGCAGGACCGGAGCCGAGCGCGTAATATTTTTCATGCGACAAACTCCAGCCGGCGTATTGGCTGCCGAGACAGGCCAAGACCGGGTTACCGGTATGCACATTGACTGTCAATGGCCAATTCGCGGTGTAACAACTGTGCGAGATAGAGACCGAGCCCATGCCGCCCAAACAAATTTCGGCAATGATTCGGCCTGCTTCCAAACCGCCCGGCATGTCGATGCCGGCGTCGATGATGGTGCAGCCGTTCGCCAACTTTTCTACGCCGACTCGTAATTTAGCCGCATTTTCGATGAGTTCTCTAACCAGAGGCTGCGCTAGTCTATTAACGCTCGCTTTTGATGCCATGACCTAAAACACCTTTAATTGAATGATTGAAAAATGGTTTGCCGGATTTCGTTCAATTGCCGCTGAACGTTCCGAACGTTTATATCGCGGGCAATGATACTGCATATAGGCTGTCCTTTGCGAATTATCGAGCCGGCAATCGGTAAATCCCGGCAGGCTTTCGGCCAGCAAAAGGCATCGGGAATAGTGATGCTTCTGTCGGCGTAAATGATTCGATAAGCGCAAACCGTACGACTCGTAAAGTTCGTATTGTCTAAGTTGCCCCGACAGGCATTGAGATGCGCTCGGAATAAATCGGCATCATATAATTGCATGCTAGCCGATGGGCGGGGATTGATCTCCAATACATAAATTCGCTCACTTTGGATAATGAAATCGAGGGTGTTGAGGCCTTTAAGCGGGATTGCTCGCACAATGGCGGTGATCCACGAATGAATGATATCGGCTTGCTCGGCGGACAGGGGGCAGCGATTGATGACGCCGGCAAATAGGAAGGGTTGGTCGGCATTCAGGTTTTCGCACCATTGCGTATGGAAACCGATAATGCGAATATTTCTTCCGTCTGCAAGAAATAAAGCGGAACAGGCCGTCCCTTCGATAAATTCTTGCCAGTAGAGGTTTCGTTGGGTCGGCATGCCGGCTCGAAACAGACGAATACCCAGGCCGCCTTCACCGGTTTCGGGTTTGACCAACCATTGTTCAGTCCCTTTCGGTTCGGTAAAGGAGACGTGAGGATAGTCTATTTCCAAATGATCGAGTAATTCGAAAAAACATTTTTTTTGCTGAATCAGTCGAATGGTTTTTATATCGTTGCCGACTAATTCGCATTCGCGGCTAATGAGCTCGAGCGCCTTGGGATAATGCTCGAGGCCGCTGCCATATACCGCTGGAGACATCGGGTGCAGGGAGCTGAAACCGGCAATAATGGCTTTTAAAAAGGGTTCGTCCAATGCTTCGATTCGAAATAACCGTTCGGAATATTTCAGGGTATCTTGGTCGGCAAACAAATCGATTACCCACGGCATGAACCCCGACTGGAAGGCTGCCTCGGCCAGCATGCGGCCGGAGTTGGCAATAATCAAAATAGGGTTGTTAATGCTGGGATTCAAAAATGGCAGTTTATGATGTTAAAAGTCTATCGCTTAAGCGAGTATGTGCCGGCTTTAGGAATCAATAAGCGAATTAGACGGCCGATACTTGGCCGCCGCTGTTACTGACGCCGACCGTGACAAAACTCAAATGAGGATGGCGTGAAAATTGTCGGCGCGCTTGTTCGGTGATCGCTTCGGCTTGCTCGGCTCCCAGCAAAGCGCAAAAGCCGGTCGGCCCCCAGGAGGTCTGGCCGATCGCGACGCAGCCTTGCGCTTCCAACCATGCCATGGATTCGGCAACTTCCGGGCTGGTGAAAATGCCGCCCTGTGCCGGAGCGAAATGTTCGCCGACCGAGCGCTGCAATTGCGTAACGACTTCGCCGAATCTGACAATATCGTGTTCGGCAACTGCGGGTAATCCTTGCATCATCAATAAATAACAAAGCCGAGCCGCTTCTTGTTGCGGAAATGGGGGTAGCGCTTCGAAAGCCTGAATTTCTTGCTTACCATGCAAGCCTTGTCCGCGCTTGTCGAACACTAAAATAATGCGCCAATCGTCGGGAATTTGCATGTGCGCCAATACCGGGGGGGTCACCGTTCGCTCGCCCCGTCCGCCATCGACAACCAATCCTCCTCGTTCAAATACACCGATGCCGATACCCGAACGCATGCCTCTATCGGTTAATCGCGCGATATCGCGAACCGTTAGATTTAAGCCGAAATAATGGTTCAAGCCCATGCCGACCGCCAGCGACATTTGCGTACCGGAGCCTAATCCGACATGTTCCGGGATCGACGTTTCGACATCGATGCTAAATGACTCGGGAAGATTGAGTGCCGCACAGAGTTTGCGCGCACATTTTTCGGCTCGAGAAGCGGACATCCCGGTTACGGTCAAATGATCGGCCGGTCTAATACTTAAGCGGGTGTTGATTTCATTCAGCGCGACGCCGATGCTGCCGAAGTGGCGCCCCAGCGCGCCGCTCAAATCGATAAAGCCCATATGCAGACGGGCGGGGGCTATCACGCTAACTTTAGAGTATTGCACGTTCAATGAGCTGATTCTATTGAAAACAAAAAGGTATTATACCCAAATGTAAACGAGAATGTGGTCCGAGCGTCATGGGCGTTGTCTATGGTTCCCAGTCTCTACATCAATGCCATTAAGTTAAGCCATCACAGAAATAAATAATGCTTGCATTCAGGCTCTAATACACCTCAAAAGCTTGCCATCCATGGCACTGGATTCCGCCAGTCCATGTCGGAATGACGAGTTTCCGTTAACTTAATAGCAGTGATGCTCTGCATAGAAACTGTTTGAGGAAAATGCACGTTCCTTAAGATTTACCTCTTGGCTTTCGGTTGGGCTTTAAGGTTTTTAGCCCGACGGTTAGAAAATAGGCGTCTAATCAATTTTTCCAATTCCAGTATGATGAACAAGAACAGGCCGATTCCGACGATTTCCATGCCATGGATGAAGTCGACCGGACGGGTGTCGAAAAAGTGTTCCATGAACGGTGCATAAGTAAATATGGCTTGAAGCGTAATAACGACAAAAATTGCGATTAAAACGGCTTTAGAGCTGAATAAGTGTTTGAACGATAGAGAGGAACTGCTTAGGTAACGTACATTTAAAAGGTAAAAGACTTCCAGCATAACCAACGTATTGACCGCATAAGTTCGTGCTTCTTCGAGCGTCGAGCCGTGCAGTTGGCTCCAGAGGAAAATACCGTAAATGCCGGCAAAAAACAGCAGCGAAACGAAGGTGATGCGCCACAATAAAAAGCCGGACAACATCGCTTCGTCTTTAGGTCTCGGAGGACGCTGCATGACGCTAGGCTCGGACGGCTCGAAGGCCAGCGCCATTGCCAAGGCGACCGAGCTGACCATATTGACCCAAAGGACTTGTAGCGGCGTGATCGGCAAAGTCAGGCCGGTCAATACCGCGGCGATGATGCTCATCGATTCGCCGCCGTTGACCGGCAATAAAAAAATGATGGCTTTCTTTAAATTATCGTAGACGGTACGGCCTTCGCGGACTGCGCGTGCGATCGATGCGAAATTGTCGTCCGCCAGCACCATTTCCGAAGCTTCCTTGGCGGCTTCGGTTCCGGTCCGACCCATTGCGATACCAACATCGGCTCGTTTCAAAGCTGGAGCATCGTTAACCCCATCTCCGGTCATGGCAATGACATTGCCGCCTGCCTGCATGGCGGTAACCAGTCGCAATTTGTGTTCCGGCGATGTTCGGGCGAAGATATCGACGCGCGCGGCGACTTCGATCAATTCATCGTCGCCGATCGAAGACAGGTCTTGGCCGGTCATGACTTCATCGTGATTTTCAAGGTGTAATTGCGCGGCAATCGCGCGGGCAGTCGCGGCGTGATCGCCAGTGATCATTTTGACGCGGATACCGGCCGCGCGGCATTCCTTGACGGCTTGTATCGCTTCCTCGCGCGGCGGGTCGATTAGGCCGATAAGTCCCAACAGTATCAAACCGTCATCCAGGTCCGAAAAATTAAGCTCGGTTTTACCTTCTTCGACCGGTTTGAAAGCGATGGCCAAAACGCGTTGTCCGAGTGAGGCGACCTCATCGATCCAGCCGGTCCAATAAGCAGGATTGATAGCAACATCGCCGTCTTTTTGACGTTCTAAGGTGCATAGTTCGATCAAACGTTCCGGTGCGCCTTTGACGATAATATACTGATGGTTTTCATGGTCGTGATTCAAGGTAGCCATGAAGCGGTGTTGGGCATCGAACGGAATCACATCGCCTCGAGTATTTTTGCGGTGCAGGTCGGTAGGTTCGAAACCGCCTTTCATGGCAACGGTTAATAAGGCGCCTTCCATCGGGTCGCCGTCGACAATCCATTGATCGTCTTTTTGGCGCAGGGACGAATCGTTACATAAGGCGCCGTATTTAACGATTTGCTGCAAAATAGGGCGCTTGTCGATAGCGACATGTTCGCCGCCCGAGAAAAAGTCGCCGGAAGGCTCATAGCCGACGCCGCTGATTTCATAGAGTTTGGATGACGTTACGATGGATTTGACGGTCATTTCGTTACGCGTCAGTGTGCCGGTTTTGTCCGAACAAATGATCGATACGGCGCCGAGTGTTTCGACTGCCGGCAGTCGGCGGATAATGGCATTGCGGGAGGCCATGCGCTGGACGCCGATGGCCAATGTTACCGTTAGGATTGCCGGTAAACCTTCAGGAATGGCCGCTACAGCGAGGCCGACCACGGTCATGAACATTTCCGAGGGATCGGTTCCCTGGATATAAAAACCGAAAGCAAAGACGCTTGCGGCAATCAGGATGATCGCCAAGGTCAGCCAGCGGGAAAAAATCGCGATTTGTTTAAGCAGCGGAGTAGTCAACTCTTCGATACTAGAAATCATGCCGCTGATGCGGCCGATTTCGGTATCGGCACCGGTCGCTACGACGATCGCTTTGCCGTGTCCGGCTGCAACCATCGTTCCGGAATAGGCCATCGGAAAACGGTCCCCTAAGTCGGCATTTGCTTCGACCGCTTGGGTTGTTTTTTCGACAGCGACCGATTCGCCGGTCAGGACGGCCTCTTGGATTTGCAGGCCCTTTGCCGAAATTAAGCGCAGGTCGGCGGGAACTTTATCGCCCGGTTCGAGAATCACGATATCGCCGGGAACCAATTCTTCGGCCGGAATCCCTATTCGATTACCGTCGCGCAATGCCGTCGCGCGTGGCGCCAACATATGTCGAATTGCTTCGAGCGATTTTTCAGCCTTGCCTTCTTGAACGAAACCGATAATCGAATTGACAAACACGACGGCGATGATCACGTAAGTATCGATCCAATGATCGAGCAATGCCGTGACGACTGCTGCACCTATCAAGACGTAGATTAATAAGTTATGAAATTGGGAAAAAAAGCGCAGTAACGGACCTCGGGTTTTGGCCGGGGGCAAACGATTTGCGCCATATTTTTGCAGACGGGATACGGCTTCTTGTCCGGAAAGTCCGTCCGGGTTGCCGCCGAGTTGTTTGAGAACTTTCTCGGTCGATGATGCGTGCCAATCGATCTTCGCTATTTTCTCGACTTTTTGCTTTGATTTGCCCATATAAAGCTCCTTTATGGTTGATTTTATGCTGACAATATCATTTCAATAGACGCGTAAGGATTTGGTCATCAACAATTTCCC
Source organism: Methylotuvimicrobium buryatense (assembly GCF_005931095.1). Taxonomy (GTDB): domain Bacteria; phylum Pseudomonadota; class Gammaproteobacteria; order Methylococcales; family Methylomonadaceae; genus Methylotuvimicrobium; species Methylotuvimicrobium buryatense. The sequence continues at coordinate 2,023,815 of NZ_CP035467.1, forward strand.
TATTTTATGGAGGGTTCGGTTGCTCGATTAACTGGTATCGGCCGCAGGGAAGTGTACAAGGACGTAATCCTGTCAAACGAGTAATCGAATTCTCGACAAAGCTGGTAGCTCCAGGGAGTTATTTATCGCGAAATCCTAAGTCTTTGTATGATGGTCGTATCAGGCGGCGATCAGGAAGTTTGATAACTCAAGTCCTGTTAAAGATTATAACAGTGAAACGGGCAACTGTGCGGTCAAGTATTGCGAGCTTGTATAAGCGATAGAGGAAATATCTATTTTTGGGGGGCGGAAACCAAGGTCATGGTTTGGTTTCGGCGACTTGGTTCAATTGCACAACCGGCCTGCAACGAAGGAGTTGCAGACCGGTTGTGACGAATAGTTAGTTCGTTTTCGGGTCTGAGCGCTCCCAGAATCGACTGGCGATTAAGGCATCGAGCAAATCTAATTGATCCCCGTAATGCTTAATCGCAACAATCGGAATCGGAGAGTCCATCATGATTTGCGATGTTGCACTGCCGAGTAGAATAGTCGCGGTGTTGCTTCGCCCGCGGGTACTCATTACGATCAAGTCGCCATCCAGTTCCTTGGCTCTATGCAGAATCGCGTTGCTCGGAATACTGCTTTCGACAAATTCCGGTTTTACGGTGATGCCGTGAGTTTCTATTTTAGCTAAAAACTCTTCGAAAGCTTGTTGTTCGTGCCACTTGACTTCATCGATATGTTCATCATAGCGAATCGTCGACGGATCGAAATAAACATGCAAGGCTGTAACTTCATTCAGGCCATGCAATTTAGCTATTGCAGTCGCATGAGATAAGCTATCGGCCGAAGGCTGCGAGAAATCCACCGGAGCGATAATGCGCTTGATATCCCGGCTCGTGCCTTCGGGAACCATCCAAACAGATGCCTTGGTTACCATTGCCAGACGGCGGCCCAACGAGCGTTGTCCGGTACGGTTTTTCCGGTGACCTAATAGGATCAGGTCCGAATTGGAGGCGACAGTATATTCAATCAACTTATCGAGACGCGATGGACCGCTCAGTACATGCGACATAAAAGTCACATGCTCGATATCGGTATCGAAATACTTCTCGACTTCGTCGCGTATACTTTGTTTGATCGATGCTTCTTGATTCGGTTTAATAGGTTGTTTTTGCGGAGGAATGACATGGACGAAATGAAATTCCTTGGCAATATCGCGTTCCGCCAATTTGGCGGCGTAATGCAGTAATTCCGCGTCTTCGGCGGTCATCGCCAAAGGAATCGTTACCCTGTTAAAACGGCCTGGGGCGGAAATAATGGCTTGATCCGCGCCGACCACCTCGGCAACGTGCTCTTCTTCGCGCTTGACGGGCTTGTCCAGAAATTTAAACAACAAGACATAAATAACTAAAGCGGAAAGTACGCCGGTCAAAAAGTCGGTCATCGGCACCATTACCGCAGTGTAAATCATCAATCCGGCATGGAATTTATTGTGTCCCAGCACTTCCTTCATTTCGGATGGTTTAACCATGTTGGTGGCCACCCATAATAAAATACCGCCGATGCAAGCCATGGGTACGGCTTCCAGATAGCTGGCGATGTAATAAGCCAACGCCAATTTGAGAACGGCTTTGAAATAACCGGCCAAAGGCGTCACCGCGCCGGCCTTGATGCTGGTCGCGGTTCTCGCCAAGGCGCCGGTGCAAGGAAAGCCGTTTACCATCGGGACCAGAACTTGTACCAAGCCTTGTCCCCAAAATTCCTTATCGGGATTGAACGGGGTTTTACGATTATCGGCAAGGCGGTCGGCCATCGACGAACACAGCAAGCTTTCGACGCCCGATACGAAAACGATGGCTAGTGTGAAATAAACGATATCGACCATAACACCCGAAGTCATCGTCGGCATCACCGGCGGGGTGAAGACGAAGAAATTGTTGGGAATGGAACCGTAAATATCGCCAACTAAAATAATACCTTTATCTTTCAGCAGTGTCGCGGTCACGATAGTCGAGGCAGCGATCGCAATCAGCGGTGCCGGAATAAAAATCGAGATGCGCAGCAAAAACTTCGTCAGGACAAACGTACCCAAGCCTATTGCGACAGACCAGCCATTGATCATGTGGAGATTGTTAAACGCGGCTGCAATATTATGAGTCAAACCTCCGGTGATTCCCTCATCTTGGCCGAGCATATCCTTGAAGTTTTCCACGCCTAGGATATCTTCGACATTGGTGAGCGCAATCACGATTGCGATGCCGACCGTAAAGCCGACGACAATCGAGTTCGGGACCAGCTTGGCGTATTTGCCGAGACCGAAGACGCCCATTAGCATCAATATCACGCCGGCTATGATCGAGACTAATACGAGAAAGCCGTGGGCTTCCTGAGCGCTGCCCCCATTGGTTTCGCCGTACTTCATCATCAGTGCGGCAATTAAGGGAATAAAGGCTGCGGTAGGGCCGTAAACTTGATATTTTGAGCCGCCCCAGGTTCGCCCGACTGCACAAGCTAACGCTCCGGCGATAATGCCTTGTTCGGGACGCAAGCCCATGGCCATTGCAAAGCCCATGGCCATCGGGATTGCTGTCAGTGCCACGATCAAGCCGGCGCTGAAATCTCGATAGGTCGTTTGCATCCAAGTGTCGCGGGTCAGGTCCTCCCAGCGACTGTCGAAAAATGTGTTAAATAGTCGTAAACGTTGCAAAATCATCGTTCATTTCCTCGTGATTTGGGACGTATTGTCCGCTCTATATTCATGCATATTGATAATCGTATTTGAATATCGGGTCAATTTCGGCATCCGGATAAATCGTCGCTAGCGAGTTTAATAAGCCGTTCTCCAGGCCATAGACCCAGCCGTGAATGATCGGTCGCTGTTCTTGATGCCAGGCTTGTTGAATAATCGATGTATGCGCGAGAGTTTGGACTTGCTCGAGAATATTGAGCTCTACCAGCCGGTTAACGCGCTGTTCTTCGGTGGGAAGGCTGTCGATTTCATCTTTATTTAAGCGATAGACGTCCTTGATATGCATGAGCCATTTATTGGTCAGCACCAATTTCGGGTGTTGTTTGGATAAAGCGGCTTTAACTCCGCCGCAGTTGTAATGACCGCAAACGATAATGTGCTTGACTTTCAACACAGCTACCGCATATTGCAAGACGCTTAAGCAATTGAAGTCGGTCGCCACCATCTGATTAGCAATGTTGCGATGAATGAAAATTTCGCCGGGTTCGGCATTTACGATGAGTTCTGCCGGAACACGGCTATCCGAACATCCGATCCAAAGGAATTCGGGTCTTTGCTCTTTTGCAAGATGTTTAAAAAAATTGGGGTCTATGCTTTGCTTGTCAGAGGCCCATTTTTTGTTTTCCATTAACAGCTTTTCGAATGATTTCATAGTTTCCGCCTTGCTGTTTGCAATTTTCTATAGTTGAAAATCGTAACGTTTCGATCTGTTTAATCTGGATGTTATAGCTTATTGATTTGTCGGCTTTACAACGGCAAGACAGATTTTCTTCATATACTCTTCACTGGTCTTCGTTTCGTTTTGTTCGAGGCGGTGACCTGCGAGTCCATGTTTTAGAGTTTTCAAAGGGAGGTACAACGGACGCTTAAATTCTTAAAGTTCGATACAGTGAAAAAGAATTTATGTGTCAGTGAAACGCTTCCTGTTAAATCAATACACTAGACCAGTCCGGCAAAAAACCGAATTGTTACAAATTAATTTTGTTTGGTTTAAACCAATCGCATCAATTAGCGATTATCGAATCTAATGAGGACCGATAGTTTGGTTTGGAAGGTATTGTATCGATACTACCTTTCAAAATGCTTTCAATTCAACGATGTTTATTTTTAACCGGATTGTATACCCTTTGCTGGTCAAATTTCGGCGCAGGGGTGTCCGTCAAAGGACGCCGTGAATACGTCCATGTAGGCTCTGTGACAGCATCCCTGCTGTCAAAGCCTTTGCCGAACACCCCGGCGCCTCCATACGTCAATGCCGAAATTTGAAGTGCGATGGGTATAACTATTTAGCCTGAGTATGCAGTTTAGTATTAGGCATTGATTTCTGGTCCATTCTTACTTAATAATCGTTCAATTTTGTTAGGTATGAGGTATGCTTATTACGGAACGTTATGAACTCAGTATCAATGTTCGATAGCCTAAAGTTCATGAAAGCCTGGCAATCGCCCCAGTAAATGAAAGTGCGGGGCGTTGGGGAGGGTGCGGTCACTCGCCCGACAGGACGCCTTGAATACGTCCATGTAGTCTCGACGGCGGCTATCCTTGCCGCCGACGCCTGTCGGACGAGTAACCGCACCCTCTTCGGAACCGGCATTTTCGTTGCTGAGCTTTGCATATCGAAAAATTAGATAAGGACTTCGGATTTGCGGACTTTCACAGTAAATGACTATTTAGATAATTTTTGGTGCGGGGTGACCCCATAATCGCCAACTTAGTGCCTATACTATGGTGTATTTGTGGCTTTATTCGTCATATCGGCATGGATTGTCTACATGAGTGTGAAGCTAAGCATTGCCATCCCTGGCCCTGGATTCCGCCAACCTGGCGGAATGGCGCGTTTTTCCTTAAGTTGGCGCCTATGCGGGGTGAACCCGTCCATGAGGGGCTCTCTTTGCCCAACACGAACGAATTCCAAGCGCTCCGACTGATTTTTTAGGTTTATCGTTTTGTTTATGCTTTAACTATTATGAATATTTTATTGATCGAAGATGATTCCGTTCTTACCGATGGATTGATTCATACGCTTAAAAAAACCGGTTACGTTGTTACCGCCACCAAAAGCGGGCGTTATGCCGAGCAATTGGTAGAAGCACAAGATTTCGATTTGATTGTGCTCGACTTGGGGTTGCCCGATATGGACGGTTTAGAATTATTGCGCAAATTTCGTAACCGCAAGGTTTCATTGCCAATATTGATTTTGACGGCACGGGAAAGTATGAACGACCGCATCGAGGGTATTCGTCAAGGTGCGGACGACTACATGACCAAACCTTTCGAGCTAATGGAGTTGGAAGCGCGTATTCACGCTTTGATCAGGCGTTGTTATGGGGGCTTCAGCTATACCATCGAAGTGGGTCGTCTTTCGCTCGATACTCAAAATAACCAAGTTTCCGCGGATGGGCAGTTATTGGTGTTATCGGCTCGTGAAGCGGCGGTTCTCGAAATTTTGCTGTTACAAGCAGGCAAAGTGGTTTGCAAGGATCGTATCGCGCAGCGTTTGTCGGCGGACGGCGATGCATTGGCCGATAATGCGATCGAAGTATATGTGCACCGCGTTCGAAAGCGCATCGAACCTTACGACGCCGTTATACGGACAGTACGGGGTTTAGGTTACTTGCTGGAGACGGGTAGCGATGGAGCAAAATAGAACGCTAAGAACCGAAATACTGATTCGGTTAATCACGCCGGTTTTGCTGTTTGTCGTGTTTGAAGCCGTTAGTTCCTATTATGTTACGCGGCATTATGTCGATGAAGCTTACGATCGATGGCTATTGGATTCGGCAGGTTCTTTGGTGCAGGAAATCAAAGTGAATGACAATCGGATTATTGCGGAATTACCCCCGGCTGCGTTGACCATTTTCAAATGGGATGAATTAGACAAGACTTATTTCAAAATCATCGCTGAAAACCAAGGCATGATCGCCGGAGATAGCTTCGTTCCCGAACCTTTCGATGAATCGACCGATTGGTCGACGCCGGTTTTTTTCAATGATACGGTTCGAGGCGAGTCTGTCCGAGGAGTCTCTATCCTTGTCGCGCGGGAAGATCTTCCGGAAATCGTATTCGTGCATGTTGCCGAGACGCTCAACAAGCGCCGCAACATGATGATGGATATTTTATTGGCCGATTTGATTCCGCCGATTGTTTTAGCGATTTTTATTGGTTTCTATATGCGCAAGGCCGTTTATCGAGGCTTGAGTCCTTTACGCGGATTGGCCGATGAAATTGCGATGCGCTCCCCGAAAGACTTAAGTCCGATCCCTGAAGCGCATGTTTTTGCGGAAGTACGGATTTTGACCGATACCATTAATGGCTTGTTGAAGCGCTTGGATGGCGCGATTGCTTCTCAGCAACGCTTTATCGCTAATGCCGCGCATCAACTTCGTACGCCGCTAGCGGGGCTGAAATTGCAATCGGAGAGAGCGTTACGGGAAGATAACATGGCGGCAATGAAGCCGGCCTTACTGCAAATTCAAAGCAGTGCCGACAGGGTTTCTCATATCATCTCTCAACTTTTGGCATTAGCTAAATCGGGTGCAATTGAAAGCGGGCTGCTTTTGGAAAAGTTCGATTTATTGGCGCTGGTGAGGGAGGTCAGCAGCGAATGGGTTCCTAAGGCCTTGCAGAATAATATCGAGCTCAGTTTCGAAGGCCCTAAACATGCGGTTTATATCAATGGCAACGAAATTTTAATTCGCGAGTTATTGGTCAATCTTCTCGATAACGCGATTTGTTACGGACGAGAGAACGGTAGCATAATCGTAAGGTTAAAGCCGGGTTCTTCGCCTACGTTGACTGTCGAGGACGATGGGCCGGGCATACCGGTATCCGAAATGGATAAAATCTTCGAGCGCTTTTATCGAATTCCGGGAAGTCCTGGGGATGGCTGCGGATTAGGACTTCCGATTGTCAAGGAAATTGCCGACTTACATCAAGCGGAGCTAGTTCTCGGCACTTCGCCAGGCAAGGGTGGGACGAAAGCCGATGTGGTGTTTAAGCAAACGTCGACTGAGAAGTAGGTTGATTTTTACGGATTAGGTTTATGCCAAGCAATGAATTGTTGGGCATAAACCTAAATTCGGTAGTTTAACCATGAAGCAGTTGACGTATTTTAAGAGATTATCTGAACATTCCTGCTAACCTCTTGCGTGAACGAAAGCTCTATACAAACGAATAACACGTTATTGTATTATACCCTTTGCTTGTCAAATTTCGGTGCCGGGGTGCCCGTCAAAGGACGCCGTAAATACGTCCATGTAGGCTCTATGATAGCATCCATGCTATCAAAGCCTTTGCCGAACACCCCGGCACCTCCATTGGCTAACCTGATTAGCAAGTTTCTTCAGCTAAAGCCCAAAAACCAGCATATCCCTAGCAAGACGGGGTTTGCAACCCCGTCCTAAACGTTTTGACTTTGGCCGAAGTCAGCCGAAATGTTTAGGGCAAACCGAAACGTTGGGGACGGGTTAAATAACCCGTCCCGCAGAAGGCATATTTTAGTTTTTTCGACTACGACTGGCCCCTGCTCGGACACTTGGCTTCGGCAAGCTGAGGTATCTTGCTAATCAGGTTGGCTAATGCCGAAATTTGAAGTGCGAAAGTTATAACTTCTTATTCTTCATGGTGAAATGCTACTTTAGAATAAACCTAAATGCGAGATTTTACTCACGAAGTATGTCAGCGTGAATTTGATGACTCTCTTCGATTGAATGACCTGCCGGAGGAATAACCGCCTGAGTCGCCGCGACTATTGTTACTGTTTGAGGGTCGATAACGCACACCTGTCGATGAGCCGCCTCTATCGCGACTAACGGTCGTCGAGGAAGACGGAGTCTGAAGTCGGTTTTCGGTTCTTGTTACGCGCGCATTAGTGGAGGGGCGGGTTTGTTGACGTTCTGGTGAAAAAGCTGGAGACGTTGGTCCGTATGAGCTGGCGCGTCTATTTTGAATAGTTGCTCCACTAGAAATTTGACGATGAAAATCTTGGTTTCGATTAGTTTCTCGGTTAGGGGCGCTAGAGCGTCGTTGCGCAGGAAGACTCCCGGCTTCGCGGTTTGAAGATAAATCGGAGGCCGTTCGCTGCGAAGAAATTTCTCGCCGTTGCGCGTTGCCACGATTATAGGTACTGCTTTGCCTCCGGGTATTGCCGAATGAAGCGCTTTGAGCGTTTGTGCTGGAATTGCGCGAACCTAAATCGTTTGACAAACCGCTTGACGAAATTCCGCTGGATTGGCGCCAACGATCTCTTGTCGACATTCTGTCGGTGTCGGAGCGATTATCTCTGCGTCCGGAGCTTTGGGCCGTTGATCGATCGTCATGACTTTGCGTGGTGGCATAACTGCTCCGATCTCGATTGCGCTGGTCGGATTGGGGCCGGTTGGTGCTATTAGTGCGCCAACGATCTCTTGTTGTCATTCTGTCGGTGTCGGAGCGATTATCTCTGCGTCCGGAGCTTTGGGCCGTTGATCGATCGTCATGACTTTGCGTGGCGGCATTATTGCTCCAGCCTCGATTGCGCTGGTCGGATTGGGGCCAGTTGGTGCTATTAGTGCGCCAACGATCTCTTGTTGTCATTCTGTCGGTGTCGGAGCGATTATCTCTCCGCCCGGTGCTTTTGGCCGTTGATCGATCGTCATTATTTCGCGTGGAGGCATAACCGCTCCAGCCTTGGTTGCGCCGTCCCGATTGAGACCGGTTTATGTTATCGGTGCGATCGAATTTATTTCGGCGAGTATTGGCATAGTCGGCACCGAAACGTCTTGACGTTCCGAATTGACGCTGCAGCGAATCATGGCGATAGGCAACACCTCTGCGGTGATTCGAATTATGCTGCCATCTAGGAAAGTCTGCATAGCGTACGTGTCGTCCCGAATAAAAATGAGGTCTGTGTTGATAAATATGATGGCGATGGACAACTACGGTCTGGCGTCGATACCAGTCGAAGCTGCTGAAGAAAAAACCCGGCGATACGAAGATGCCGCGTCCCCAGCCCCAATTAAAGCCCAAGTTCAAATGAATGCCGGGCGGCGGCCCCCAGTAAATGGGGGCGTAACCGGGCCACCACCATGAGCCGTAAACGATCTGTGGATTATAATAAGGCACATAGACGACTTGAGGGTTGGCCGGTTCGATAACGATAACTTGATTTTCTCGTACGACTCGCGCGTTTTCCGTCGAATTGAGGTTGCCCGCCTCATAGGCTCGTTGCCGCAGGTTCTGAACGCTATCCATGACTTGCGCTTCTTGAAATAAAAACGCGTCGCCGAGCGCGCGAGTCCAGTTCAGGTCGTCGTTCATCCGGTTCAGGACGCCCGGAAATGCAACCAAGGCTTTGACGCTGGGGTCCCAGGGTTGATGTTCGGCGGCATTTGCAGCCTGTTCGCCTTCGAGGCCCGGATTGTCTACCGACCAACGGGCCGCTTCGACGACTTCTAAAGGGTAGGTGGCCGCCACCAGTATTTGCGACAATAGTGCGTCGGGATACAACGCGATCGGCGCCAGCATTTGATCGAGTTCGGCTTGACTGAAAGCCGGATTCTCTTGTTGAGCGGATGCGGTCGGCACGTAAGATATCAACGCGACAAGCAGCATGATAATCGTTTTCATCGTATTTGCCTCCAGGCTTGGGCCTTGGCGGGTTAGGCAGGAAAGGCATGCGATCGTCGGATATCGGCGTCGGTCAATTTTCCCGCACTTGAGAGATTGTCGCATTTGACGCTTAATCTCTGCTGAATAAGGAACGCACCCGACTCCACGATTTTTGTTCATTGGCGGGACGGGGTTTGCAACTCCGTCCCGCAGGAGAAAAATCTTTTGTGGGAGCGACGCCTTCGTCGCGATGTCGAGGCCGGCGTCGTTCAAGTTGCCGTTGTCCTTTTTCGAAGTCTGTAACGTTTAGCCGTTTATTTCGGGGCTTTGGCGTTGCGACTTCGATACCGTTGTGCGTTTTTCGGTCGTATCGAGTTCGACGATCGCGATCAGGGGATCGCTCCCACAAAGGCTTCCCGTCGCTGTGGTAGCGACGCCTTCGTCGCGATGTCGAGGCCGGCGTCGTTCAAGTTGTCGTTGTCTTTTTTCGAAGTCTGTAACGTTTAGCCGTTTTTTTCGGGGCTTTGGCGCTACGACTTCGATACCGTTGTGCGTTTTTCGGTCGTATCGAGTTCGACGATCGCGATCAGGGGATCGCTCCCACAAAGGCTTCCCGTCGCTGTGGGAGCGACGCCTTCGTCGCGATGTCGAGGCCGGCGTCGTTCAAGTTGTCGTTGTCCTTTTTCGAAGTCTGTAACGTTTAGGCGTTTTTTTCGGGGCTTTGGCGTTGCGACTTCGATACCGTTGTGCGTTTTTCGGTCGTATCGAGTTCGACGATCGCGATCAGGGGATCGCTCCTACAAAGGCTTCCCGTCGCTGTGGGAGCGACGCCTTCGTCGCGATGTCGAGGCCGGCGTCGTTCAAGTTGTCGTTGTCCTTTTTCGAAGTCTGTAACGTTTAGCCGTTTTTTTCGGGGCTTTGGCGTTGCGACTTCGATACCGTTGTGCGGTTTTCGGTCGTATCGACTTCGACGATCGCGATCAGGGGATCGCTCCCACAAAGGCTTTCAGTCGCTGTAGGAGCGATGCCTTCGTCGCGATGTCGAGGCCGGCGTCGTTCAAGTTGCCGTTGTCCATTTTCGAAGTCTGTAACCGTCCCGCAGAGAGCTATTTCGCCGCAGCTTCGGCTTTTACCCCAAAAAACAACGCATACAACACCGGCACGGCGATCAGGGTCAACACAGTCGCGAAGGCCAGTCCTCCCATGATCGTGACCGCCATGCTGGCAAAAAAGGCATCGGTTAACAATGGGATCATACCGAGTATCGTCGTGCCGGCGGCAAGGAATACCGGGCGTAGACGGCTAACGCCGGCGTCGACGATCGCGGCATGGCCGTGTTTACCTTCGTCGATTTGCGCGTCGATTTCGTCGACCAGCACGATCGCATTTTTCATTAGCATGCCGGACAGGCTCAACAGACCGAGTAGGGCCATGAAGCTGAACGGCTGATTGGAAATCAGCAGACCGATCACGACGCCGCAGACCGACATCGGCACGACCAGCCAGATGATCAGCGGTTGACGCACTTTGCCGAACAACAAAATACTGATGACTAGCATGACGACGAAGCCGACCGGTATCTGGGCGTTGAGCGCGGTTTGTGCGTCGGTCGAGCTTTCGTATTCGCCGCCCCATTCGAAACGATAACCGGACGGTAGCGGAATGGCTTCGATTTGCGCGCGGATGCGGCGGAAGGCTTGATCGGCGGTCAGTTCCGGTAACGGGTCGGCCTGCGCGATCAATGTACGCACCCGGTTGCGCCGGTGTATTAAGGTATCCTCGCTGACCGTTTCGAAATGTTCGGCGATTTGCGCGATCGGGATATAAGATTGGTCGGCATTGCTCCAAACCAAGCGGTCGCGCAATTGTTTGGCATCGCGCCGCTCGGCATCCGGCGGGCGAACGACGATGGGGATTTGTTTGTCGTCCTCGCGGTAAGTACCGGCTTGGATGCCGGTGCTGGCGAATTGCAGGGCCTGCGCCAAGTCGCTCAAACCGATGCCGGCAATACGCGCGCGTTCGGGACTATAGACAGGTTTCATCACCAGTTCCTTTTGCCGCCAATTCGTGCGCAGATCGATGAGATTGCCGTCGGCGCGCATGATATCCAAAGCTTCGTTGCCGAGCCGGCGCAGCACGGCGGAGTCGGGACCTGAAAAACGCGCTTCGATTTTCGCGCCGCCGCCGGGACCGAACATCAGTCGTTCGGTGCGGATTTCGGCATTGGGATAGGCGGCGTTCAGTTCGTTTTTCAATTCCGCGGCCAAGGCGGGAATGGGGTCGAGATTTTCTGTACGGACAATAAACAGTCCATAGGAGCTGTTCGGTTGTTCCGGCGCGTAAGTCAGCATATAGCGGCTGGCGCCGCGGCCGATGAAGCTTGCCACTGACACAACGTCCGGTTTGGCGCGGATAATTGCGTCGATTTCGCCGATATCGCGTTCGGTCGAGCGGATATCGCTGCCTTGCGGCAGTTGATAATGAATGTAGAACAACGGCGTGTTGGCGTCGGGAAAAAAGGCTTGCTTGACCATGCCGAAACCGGCGAAGCAGGCCGCAGTCAACAGGACCATGATCAAAGCGGTCAAGGCTCTGGCTTTTAAGGTAGCGGTTAGCGTTTTGCGGTAGGCTTGATAGACCCACGCACGGTAGGGGTCCTCACCGGTTTGCTCGACTTTCAAGAATAAATGACCGAACAAAGGAGTTACCGTGATCGCTAAGATCCAGCTTAACAGCAGCGACATCCCGATTACCGCAAACAGCGAAAACAAAAATTCACCGGTGACGTCCGGCGACAGCCCTATGCCGGAAAAGGCCATGATGCCGATCACGGTCGCGCCGAGCAGCGGCAGTTGCGTGCGTTTGACCGATATGGTCGCGGCGTCCTTGCCGTTCATGCCGTGCTGCATGTTAATCAGCATGCCTTCGGCAACCACGATCGCGTTATCGACCAGCATGCCCATCGCGATAATCAACGCGCCGAGCGAAATGCGCTCCATATCGATATGAAAAACACGCATCAAGAACACCGTACCGAGCACGGTTAGCAGCAGCGTCGCGCCGACTATCAAACCGACGCGCCAGCCCATCATTAGGCACAGCGACAGAATCACGATCGAGACCGATACGATTAGATTGACGATGAAGTCATCGATCGATTGGTCAACGACTTTGTGTTGCTCGTAAATCGGATGAATCTCGATCCCTAAAGGAATGCGCGGCGCCAGTTCGGCCAGGCGCGCCTCGACCGCCTGGCCGATCGTGACGATGTTGGCGTCGGTGACGCCAGAAATCGCCAACGTAAAGGCCGGCATGCCGTTGAAGTGCACGAGATGGTCCGGGATTTCGGTCGGTTCGCGGCGGATCTCGGCAAGATCGATCAAGCTGATTTGTTCCGTGCTTCCGGGACGACCGATGCGCAACGCTTCGATCGCGGAGACTGAATCGAAGCCGGCGGAAGTGGTAATGCGGATGCGCCGGTCGTCGATCGTGACCGCGCCGGCATCGGCGATCCTGTTTTCCGAAGAAATGGTATTTAAGACCTGAGCCATCGGTAGCCCGAAACGCGCGAGCCTGGCATTCGATACCTCGACATAGATGGTTTCGGTGCGCATGCCGGCGGTTTCGACTTTTGCTACATTGGTCACGGTCAGCAGCTCGCGGCGTAAAAATTTAGCCAGATCTAAGATTTCCCGATCCGAAAATCCCGGTGCGGTGATTGCATAAAAAATACCGAATACATCGCCGAAGTCGTCGTTGACGGTCGATGGGTTCGCGCCTTCCGGCAAGGTTTTTTGAGCATCGCCGACTTTGCGCCTCAGCTCGTCCCAGACCTGCGGCATCGTATTGCCATCGTAGGTGTCCTTGATTTCGACTTCGATTTCGGAAATGCCGGGTTTGGATCGCGAGGTGATGTGTTTGATTTGCGGTAATTGTTGAATCGCCGATTCCAAGGGTTCCGTGACTTCCAGTTCGACCTCTTCGGCCGTCGCGCCAGGATACGGCGTAATGACTAAGGCTTGTTTAATGGTAAAGGCAGGGTCTTCGAGGCGCCCGACCGTGGATAGGCCCCACAGGCCTCCGATCAGGCAAGTCAGGATGATCAGCCAGGTATTGACCGGGCGTTCGATGGCCGCGCGTGCGATATCGATAGACATGGCGATAGTCCTTAAAATCCGGTAAAAAGGCGTACCGTCATGCCGTCATGCAGCAAATGTCCGCCGGCCGTGATGATATGTTCACCGCCGCTCAAGCCTGATAATACCGGTACGCGGCTGGCGGCGACGGCGCCGATTTCGATAACGTGCGGCGAGACGGTTTCGGTCTGCGTATCAAATAGCCAAACTCGGGTCTTTCCATGTTCATCGGTATCGATCGCAGAGAGCGGGATCGTGATTTCGGTCGATCCGTTGACGAAAGGGCTGCCGACCGAGACGCTGACGGTCATGCCCGGTAATATCTTCATATCGTGCGGGCGTTGCAATTCCAGTGTCACTTCGTAGGTCTGCGCGACCGCATCGGCTTCAGTGGCATGTTCCAGATAGCGTAGCGGCAGGCGTTTACCGGGCTGACCCGGAAACTCCGCCTCGATACTCATTGCGTCGGCAAGGCCGATTAGTCTGATTAGATCTTCCGGTACATTAATCTTGACGTGTAAAGCACTGACGTCCTGAAGCCTGACTACGGCTTGGTGCGGCGCAACATGGGTATGGATATCCAACAAACGGCGCGTAATTAACGCATCGAATGGTGCGGCGATACGGGCATACGATAGGTTACGGCGGGCATTGTCCAGTGCGACTTGGCGCAGTTTAAAGGCGGTTTCGGCTTCGTCCAGCATGATCTTCGGTATCGTATCCGAGGCCGCGAGATTGCGTTTGCGACCGAGATCGAGTTGTGCGAAGGCGTATTGTGTTTTGGCTTCTTGTTCGTTCAGTCGAAAATCGGTCGGATCGAGCGCAGCAATCAAGCCGCCCTTGGCAACCACGGTACCTTGTTGTACCGGCAATTCGGCCAGGCGTCCGCCGACTTGAAACGAGAGATCGACCGTTTTTAACGCGTCCACGCGGCCGACGAAGCGGCGTTGCGCAAGCGCCTCGGTAACCTTGACCGTTTCGATACGCACGGTGCGGACGATTTCTTGTTCAGGTTCTCCGTCGTTATTGCCGCAGGCGCTGAGCAACGCCGTGATAACAAGTAATAAAACCGCTTGTCCGGTCGATTTGGATTTCCCCATGTTACGATTCCTTTGCAAAGATAGGTAGAGTGTCAAGATAATGATTGTACTCATCGTAGATCAAAATTCGGCGCCGGGGGCCCGTCAAAGGACGCCGTGAATACATCCATGTAGGCAAAGCCTTTGCGATCGACATGGATGTCGTGAATGTCGATTTTGCATTACGCCATGGATGGCGTGTATTAGGGCAATGCAGGAGCAATTGCCGAGGAGCAAAAATCGACCGAGCACCCCGGCGCCTCCTTAGGCACTGCCGAAATTTGAAGTGCGAAAGGTATATTTCGAGATGCGTTGGGCGGATTACAAAATCCCGAGCGCACGGCGCAAATTCAATTTCGCCAACGCCGCATCGTAACGGGCATTATTGAAGTTGTTGTGCGTCGTGATTCTGAGTTCTTCGGCCTTCAGCACTTCGGTCTGCGTGGATAAGCCCTGCCGATAGCGTTCGCGGTTGACCCGCAAATTTTCATCGGCTTGGGCGATCGCTTGTTGGCTGACCTCGATACGCTTTTCGGTTTCCTGAATGTCCAGCCAGGCGCGCCGGACTTCAAGTCCGATCATGCTAGCCATGTCATCCCGCTGTGCCTGCAAGGCCAACGCCTGTCTGTTGAGCGATTGACTCTGATGGTGCGTGCCGCCGTCGAGTTTCCATTCCATGCCGACATTGACCATCCACATGCCTTCGAATGCCATGTAACGGTTTTCCTGGTATTGATAGCCGCCGTTGACAGCGACTTGCGGTAATAGGCCGGATTGAATGCTTCTGGCTTGTTCTTGCAAGGCGGTAATTTGGCTGTTTAATGCGTTAAGTTCAGGGCGTTGGGCGAGTGCCTCGGTGGATAATTCGTCCGGTGCGCCGTCGGGGGAACTCGGAAAGCGTTCTTCCAGTTCGACAGGGTCGTCGAGTCGGCGATTCAGTAACCGGTTGTATTGCGCTTTGGCGATATCAAGCCGATTGTCGTTTTGCACGACGAGTTGCCGGGCATTGGCGTATTCGACTTCGGCGGCTAGTCGGTCGTTTTTCGAAACCATGCCTTGGCTATGCAAGCGCTCAACATCGACGGCGTTAGCTTTCAGTGTTTCGGCGTGACTTTCCGTTACTTGCAGCGCGCTTTGCGCACGTAATACTGCCAGAAAGGCTTCGGCTATCTGTAATTTAATCGTCAATGCGGTTGCGACTTCATTCTGCTGTGTCGCCGATAGGGCGGCTTCGGCCGCATCGATACCATGACTGATGCGCCCGCTAGTGAAGATCGGAACCGACGCAATCACTTCGGCTTGGCCGCTACCGGCTTGTGACATCGGAAATTGTGCGGCTTGACCTTCGATCTCGGTTTTCGCGGCGGGGGTTTCGCTCAATTGAGTGTAGCCCCCTTTGATGTTGAGCGATGGCAAACGTTGATTTTGCGCCGAGTATAGTTGTTGTTCGGATGCCTCGGTATCGGCTTTGGCCGATTTAATTAGGTGATTTTGATTCAATGCATGTTCGAAAGCTTCTTCTAGTGTTTCGGCTTGAGCGCAAAAAACCGGCAATATTGCCAACAATGCGCTGTATTGTTTAATGCTAATTGGTCGCATTCAAAACACCTCGCAGGTAAAACTCAATAACTTGGTCGATCAAGAGACGTTTTTGTTCGGGGGAGGGCGGTGCACTGATGCCAAGCAAGCATTGAAAATGCAAATCGCCTTTGAGAAGGCTGAAAAAAGCATCGGCGGCAAATTCAATATCGGGAATATCGATGCGTCCGCCGGCTTTCAAGTTATCGAGATAACGCTCCAATTGAGTCAATGCTATTTTGGGAGCGCTGTCGTAAACGACTTCTCCCAACTCAGGAAAATCTCGGCATTCAGCGATTACGAGCCGATATA
Organism: Methylotuvimicrobium buryatense; assembly: GCF_005931095.1. Lineage (GTDB taxonomy): Bacteria > Pseudomonadota > Gammaproteobacteria > Methylococcales > Methylomonadaceae > Methylotuvimicrobium > Methylotuvimicrobium buryatense. The sequence goes on from NZ_CP035467.1 coordinate 2,040,239, forward strand.
TCGCCAAGGCTTCCTCGGTATAGATTAAATCGATGAATGCTTGGGCGATTTCACGAAGATTTTTTTTGATATCGTTCGAATCGGGGGTGATTTCGGCCATGGTGTCCAGTAAGGATCGGCATAATTCAAAAATGACCGCAGAAAAAAGCGCGTTTTTATTTTCGAAATATTGGTAGAGAGTCGCTTTGGAAACCGGTGCTTCTTTAGCGATTCTGTCCATGCTGACTTGATGGAAGCCATGTTTTATAAACATGCGTGTCGCGCCTTCGATGATGGCTTCTCGTTTAGGTTCGCAAGATTCCGATGACATAGATAGACTGAGCGATTGTTTGTTTGAGGCAATACTAAACTAAACGGTTTAGTTTTTAAAGAGGATATTATCCTAGAAAAGTATTTCACCATGAAGATCATGAAGAGTAAGAAGTTAACTCAATAACTTGTTACGAGTTATACCCGTCGTAGATCAAAATTCGGCGCCTCCTAAGGGACTGCCGAAATTTGACTAGCAAAGGGTATATTAATGCGAACATAGCCTAACTTGATGGCATTGACGCCAATGGATAGGCAAGGTTAGTTTCTTAAGCGTTTATTATGGCGAACTCATTTCTTTTAGAAATAATGCTAGATGTAGTCGGTCCTGTATTTCTAATTTATTGAAAATAGAGGTTAAATGGGCTTTGACCGTTCTTTCGGATATGTTGAGCTTGGCTGCGATTGCTTTGTTGCTTTCGCCGGTTTTGATAAGCTCGGCTACATCTAATTCGCGTTTAGAAAGCAGGGTTAATTTATTTTCAATGTCTTGTTGGTGATGTCGATTTTTTCTTAAGTCTCCACTTAACTCTGACAGCGCATTGATTAAGCGAGGGATTAAGTGTCTTTGTATCCAGATATCTCCTGTCAGAAGGTGGTTCGCAGCTTTCAGGAGTAATTGATCGACGGTATCCATTTCGCAGTAACCGGAGCATCCGGAAACCAGGGCTTCGATTTGATTGTCGTCGGACCAATTTTGACCTATGACAAGTACTTTAAGGTTTAATTGCGCTAGTGAAACTAAGGAGGAAAAACTCGAATCGAGAAGTTTCGCATCGATAACGACCAAGTTAACAGTATCGTGAGCGGTATTTTCAGAAACTTTGTTCAGATCATGCAAAACTTTGGTTTTATGTTCCTCGCTGAGGATGCTTGCCCAGCGTTCGGCTTGATTTGGAGTTTCGGATGAAATAATAATATGTGCCACTTTTGCCTGATTCCTTAATTAATCTCTGGCATAAGATTTGCCTACGTGTTGGCTCGAGCGTTTAGGAGCGCTTACGATCGGCTTGGATGCGTGGATTAATTTGTTTCGATTATACCTGCGAATGACGATATAGGGTACGAGTTACTCCCTTTATACTAAAAAAATGGTTTGCTTTATGAGGGTACGAGGTGGCTAGCGAGGATGTCGGCGGCAGGGCAGATTTTTGCTCCTGCAAAATCTGCATTCACGCCATCCTTGGCGTTCGAGCGCTGCCGTCAAGCCCCCATGGATGGGTTTACGGCGGTCCTCGATAGACATATCCCATGCCTTTTATTCTTAGACGGTTTTTCAATCATAAGGGAGTATGATTTCTTCATGCAATTCGATGGGTTAATTTTTTACTTTCTCAGTGGTCGGTAATCGGAACAAGTCATGTTCACAGAGATTGGGTAATATTTGTGAATATGACTTTTGAGTGAGAATAGGGGCGATAATGAGTTCCCAAAATACAAAATAATACCTAATTAATAAGTTTCTTCAGCTAAAGCATCTTGCTAATCAGGAAATAATATGCCCTGAACGACTATTTTCTTGATCAGAGGTGAAACTTCCGACTTCATGATCGTCAGAATAAACCTAGAAAAAGCGTTTTACCATGAGCGTCATGAAGAATAAGAAGTCAATTCAATAACTTGTTATACGTCTCTATAGAGCTTTCGTTCACCAAAAAGGTTAGCGAGAATGTTTTGGTAATTTATTGAAATCTTTCATGAGCTTCATGGTTGAACTGCCGAATTTAGGATAAAACCTTTCTTTTTGTCACTTACTACTGTGGTCTGCTTTGAATTCTAAATCGCTCAGTTTTCGTTTATTGGTTTCCGCCGGCGTCGTTTTGGCCTCGTTTTTTATATTGGTTGCCATTGTCTTGGAGCAAGGTTATCGAGAAAGCGCCGAGCAAACGCTCCGGGAAAACTTAAAAATTCAAGTTTACTCGCTGTTGTCGGCAGCTGAGCTGACTCGAGCCGGGCAAATCAAGATGCCCAAAGAGTTACGAGAGCCGCGCTTTTCTAATCCGGGTTCCGGCCTTTATGCTTGGATACAGCCGGTCGATGGGGATGTCGTGTGGTTTTCCCCTTCGGCAATCGGTTTGAATGCCTCTTCAGCACCGGAGATGGAGTCCGGTAAATTTGTATTTTTGCTCGACGAACAAGGTCGTTATGTTTTGCATTACAAAGTGATTTGGGAAAATCACCGAGGCAAGGAGCAAGAATATATTTTCAGCGTAGCCGAGGAAAGTTTGTTTGTCGCTAAGCAAGTCGATCGATTTAAAACTGCATTAGGTTCTTGGTTGTTGGCGATGGGCTTGATTTTAATTCTGATTCAATTTTTAGTTCTGCGCTGGGGTTTGAGTCCGCTTCGTTTGATCGTGAGAGATCTGGAAGCAATCGAGCGAGGAGAAAAGTCTTTACTTGATGGTAGTTATGCGACGGAATTGCGAGGATTGGCTAGAAACCTTAATGCATTGATCAGTAGCGAGCGGGCGCATCTTGAGCGTTATCGTAATACTTTGGCGGATTTGGCGCATAGTTTAAAAACGCCGCTAGCAATTCTAAGGGGGAGTATTGATTCGCCTGTGTTGAATAAAAAGACCGTGCATGATCAGATTTCTCGGATGGACGAAATCGTTGAATATCAACTTCAACGGGCCGCGGCTAAGGGCGAAAAAAAGATAACCGGCACGATGGATGCCTCTCTGGGAGTTGATAAAATTATTGCGTCAATGAAAAAAGTACATGCGGATAAACCGATTGTGTTCGAGATCAAAAAGCCCGATAAATTCAAGATTTATTGCGAACAAGGGGATTTTTACGAAATCGCCGGTAATTTGATCGACAATGCTTGTAAATGGTGTGATAAAAAAGTCAAGGTCAGTATTCTGAATAAAAATCAAATCAAGCAGGAAGGATTTTCGTTTTTATTGCAAATCGAAGACGACGGTCCGGGGATTCCTGTCGACCATCTGAACGATATTCTTAAACGGGGTGTCCGGGCCGATCAAAATACCGACGGGCATGGGATAGGCATGGCGGTGGTCAATGAAATTATCGATTTGTTGGGGGGGCAATTGTTGGGCGATAAAAGTCAAAGTCTGGGCGGCATGCGCTGGCAGGTTTATTTGCCGTAAAATTTATATGTGGTTTTCAGTTAATAATTTATACTGTTAGCGAAACTTCTTTAAACAATTTTTATGTTTTTTGGCTAAATTAATGCTTCTTCGGGGATGTATCCATGAGCGAACCTAAATTATCATTTCCTAATGAATTAACTGAAAATGACAATGAACCGGAATGGAGCGGCGGGGTTTACTCGAGACTTAAAAAAGAGCCGCAAATGAATTGGGATAAAAATCCGGTCGATATTACGGGGTTTTTAAAAAAAGAACCGTCCACATCGGCAGTTGAGGCCAAGTCGGTCGATTGGAAAGAATATGCTGTTCCTGAAATGAATGAAAAAGAAAAATTGCTGAACGAATTGTTGCTGGAAAAAGATAAAACCATTGCGGCTAAAGATGAAATTATCGATTTACAAAGGAAGTTGATCGAGCAATTGTTGAAAGACCGCTAAGTTTGCATCATTACCCTTCTTGGCGATAATGCTTTTTCGATAATTGAATGTGATGAAGGAATAAGGTGGCGAGACAAGTATACCATCGTAGATGAAAATTCGGCCTCGGGGTGCCCGTTAAAGGACGCCGTAAATACGTCCATGTAGGCTCTATGCCAGCTCCATGCTGGCAAAGCCTTTATGAACGCTATGGATGGCGTGAATGTCGATTTTGCATTACGCCACGGATGGCGTGTATTAGGGCAATGCAGGAGCAATTGCCGAGGAGCAAAAATCGACCTAGCACCCCGAGTCCTCCTCCGGCATTGCCGAAATTTGAAGTGCGAAAGGTATACATTGAATTTAGTTCGGCAAAGTAAAATAAATTCAAAATTACGGTTGAATTAAACGAATGATTCAAGGATAATGCTCGTTCTCAGCCAAGCAGGCTGTTAAGTAATTATGGTAACCGTGTCGGTCCTCCCGCAACGATACGCTGTAAACCCCGCCAGGCCCGGAAGGGAGCAACGGTAGCAGCAGATTCGTGTGCCGGGATGCGGCTGGCAAGGTTACCGCCCAATCTTAAAGTAACCTTCTCCCCGAGTCTGTAATGACTTACCAGGTTCTCGCCAGAAAATGGCGGCCTCATAATTTCTCCGAAATTGTTGGTCAAGAACATGTTGTCAAATCGCTGATCAATGCATTGCAACATGATCGTCTACATCATGCCTATTTATTCACCGGTACGCGCGGCGTGGGTAAAACCACGATAGCCCGAATTCTCGCCAAGGCCATCAACTGCGAAAACCTTCAAGGTCATAATCCTTGCGGCGAATGTAATGTCTGCACTCAACTCGACCAGGGCCGCTTTCTGGATTTAATCGAAGTCGATGCCGCTTCCCGAACCAAAGTCGAAGATACCCGAGATTTGCTCGAAAATGCGCAATATGCGCCGAATAGCGGTCGTTACAAAGTCTATCTGATCGACGAAGTCCATATGCTGTCGGGGCATAGCTTTAACGCCTTATTGAAAACGCTCGAAGAACCCCCTCCGCACGTCAAGTTTTTGCTGGCTACGACCGATCCCCATAAAATTCCGGTAACCGTACTATCCCGCTGCCTGCAGTTCAATTTGAAAAGAATGCTGCCGGAGCAGGTATTTAAGCAAATGGAATTTATTCTTCAGCAAGAAGGCATCGAGTCGGAATCGGCGGCGCTGAGATTGCTTGCGCGCGCGGCTGACGGGAGTATGCGCGACGGCTTGAGTTTGCTCGACCAAGCGATTGTTTACGGCAACGGTAAGGTTGGCCTCGACGATGTGTGTTTGATGCTTGGAACCATTGCACAACATCCCGTCAATGATTTGCTGACCGCCTTGGCGGCTGCCAATGCGCAGGAAATGCTTAAAGTGATAGGCGAAATGGCCGATTTGACTCCCGACTTCGGCGATGTATTGCAACAAATTTTGCAAGCGTTGCACAGGATCGCGCTTTATCAAGCAGTGCCTTCCTCGATCGAACACGAGTTCGATGCGGATATGATTGTCGAGTTGGCTAAACTTTTCAGCCCCGAGGATATTCAGCTTTATTATCAAATCGCATTGATCGGCCGGCGCGATTTGGATTTGGCTCCCGATCCTAAAAGCGGTTTTGAAATGGTCATGCTGAGAATGCTTGCTTTTAAGCCTTCCTCGTTGCAGACGCCAACTTCGTCGGTCCCGCAACCGGCAAACAGCGAGCCGGTAAAAAACACTACGAACAAATCCGTTGCATCGCTCAAGAGTACCGAACACACTATAAAACCGGTGGACGCTTTTGAGTCCGGTCCGTCCGGATCGGAAACAAGTCAGTGGGCTGACATGATAGCCGCAATGAGAATCGGCGGTATGACCCGCGAATTGGCGAATAATTGTGTGCTGCAAAGTATTGATGATAAAGTCTGTACATTGCTGCTGGACCCGGGACATAAGCAATTAAGCGGCGCCCGAACGGTAGAGAAATTACAAAAATCGTTGCAAGACTTTTGCGGTAAACCGATAAAGCTGAACATTATTACCGAGAAAGCCGAAGTCGATACGCCTGCGGTACAATTGCAAAAAGACCGTGAAGAATTGCAGCGTTCGGCGGTCGAGGCTATTGAAAACGACGAGACGGTACATGCGCTTAAAGAACGATTCGACGCAAGAATTTTGCCCGGAACGATAGAACCGGTCGCTCAACAAGATAGGAGAAACACATGAAAAATGCCTTAGGCTCATTAATGCAACAAGCCCAAAAAGTGCAGGAAGAATTGAAAAAAGCCCAGGAAGAACTTGCGCTGATGCAAGTGCAGGGCGAATCCGGCGGCGGCCTCGTAACAGTGGTGATGACCGGTAAACGGGAAGTGAGAAAAATCAGCATCGATGACTCGTTGGTCGGCGACGACAAGGATATGCTGGAAGATTTAGTGGCGGCAGCGATTAATGATGCAGTTCATAAAGTCGCTAAAATGAAGGAAGAAAAAATGTCCGCATTCACTTCCGGTTTTCCGATGCCTCCCGGTTTTCAAATGCCGTTCTGATATGATCAGGCAGGGATTGCTCGGGCAATTGATTTCGGATTTATGCGCCTTGCCTGGAGTCGGTCCTAAATCGGCGCAGCGAATGGCGTTTTATTTGTTGCAGCGAGACAGGGGGGGCGCTATACGCTTGGCCGAAACGTTGTTATCGGCCAGCAAAAAAATCGCTTATTGCGAGCAATGCAGAACCTTGACCGAGGATAAGCTGTGCCGGTTGTGTGCCGATAAATCTCGCGATTCATCGATGGTTTGCGTCGTTGAAAGTCCGGCCGATGTTTGGGCGGTCGAGCAAGCCGCAACTTTTAAGGGCGTTTATTTTGTGTTGCATGGACACCTCTCTCCGCTCGATGGCATTGGCCCCGAAGAAATCGGATTGAATTTGCTAGAGAATAGATTGGCGGCAGGCGATGTCGGCGAAATTATTTTAGCGACCAATTCTACCGTTGAAGGCGAAGCGACCGCGCACCTGATTGCCGAGATGGCGAAGAAATATCAAGTCAAGGCCACGCGTATCGCACACGGCGTGCCGATGGGCGGCGAATTGGAATATATCGACAGCGGCACGTTATCGCACGCGTTTAACGGACGCCGGCAAGTTTGAGGAGTTTACGATGACAGATTGTTTGTTTTGCAAAATGGTGAGCGGCGAGATCAAGCCGGATACGGTTTATGAAGACGATAAAGTCTTGGCGTTCAGGGATATTCATCCGCAAGCGCCGGTTCATATCTTGATCATTCCGAAAATTCATATCGCCACGTTGAACGAGCTCGACGATGCCGGCTTGGCCGGTCATTTATTGCTGACCGCATCGAAGTTGGCGGCTCAGGAAGGCTTGGCCGAGGACGGTTACCGGACCGTCATTAACTGCAACGAGCATGGCGGCCAAGCGGTGTATCATCTGCATTTGCATTTGCTCGGCGGACGTTCGATGCGCTGGCCACCGGGGTGATGGGTTCGCAATAAACTTTTCGCATGATGTCAAGTTGTCAGAATTCGACCGGCAAGAAAAAACTTGCCAGGTTAGGACCAATAATGAAATCATCAGGCCCTCGTCAAGTTAACAAAAACAGGAGGGGGATATGAATATTTTCGATGACAATTCATTATCGATAGGCCGTACGCCATTAGTGAAACTAAACCGTATCGCCGGCGACAAGGCTACGGTATTGGCCAAGATCGAAGGCCGGAACCCGGCATATTCGGTTAAATGCAGAATAGGCGCGGCGATGATTTGGGATGCCGAACAACGAGGTATCTTGAAACCCGGCATCGAAATCGTCGAACCGACCAGCGGCAATACCGGTATTGCCCTAGCTTATGTCGCCGCGGCGCGCGGTTATTCATTGACCTTGACGATGCCCGACACGATGAGTATCGAGCGGCGTAAAGTCTTGGCCGCGTTCGGCGCCCAATTATTTTTGACGCCGGGCGCCGAAGGCATGAAGGGCGCGATTCAGCGCGCCGAAGAAATCGTGCAAAGCGATCCGGATCGTTATTTTATGCCGCAGCAATTTAAAAATCCGGCCAATCCCGCGATTCATGAAAAAACCACCGGTCCTGAAATTTGGAACGATACCGACGGCAGTGTCGATGTACTAGTTAGCGGTGTCGGTACCGGTGGAACGATCACCGGTGTGTCGCGCTATATCAAACAGACCCAAGGCAAAAATATCTTGTCCGTCGCGGTCGAGCCGAAGGAAAGTCCGGTGATTTCGCAAAAATTAGCCGGTCAGGAATTGCAACCGGGACCGCACAAAATTCAAGGTATCGGCGCCGGTTTCATTCCGGATACGCTCGATTTGTCCGTCGTCGATCGGGTCGAACAAGTCGAAAGTATGGAGGCGGTTGAGATGGCTAGACGATTAGCGCAAGAGGAAGGCATTCTTTGCGGTATATCCTGCGGCGCGGCTATGGTCGCGGCGATTCGGTTAGCCGAACAAGACGAATTTGCGGGTAAAACCATCGTCGTGATCCTGCCCGATTCCGGCGAACGCTATTTGAGTTCGGTGTTGTTCGATTCCCTCCACTAAATCACGTTTGAATCCAGTCTATCGATGCCGCCCGGTGTTTTTATCGATATTCACAGGCATGGCAAAGGCGAGGGCAGGGTCATTGTCAATTTCGATACCTCGGAATGGGCCGGCCAAGAACCGCGAACCGGTTATTATTCATTAGGAATTCATCCGTGGTTTATCGAACAGCAGAATTGTAGGGCTGCCCTGCAAACTCTAGAGTCCGCATTAGCCGATACGAATTTACTGGCACTCGGCGAATGCGGTCTCGATAGACTGACCGGCGCGCCTTTTTCCGAGCAAGAATCGATCTTCATTGCGCAGCTTGAGCTCGCTGAGCAATCCGGGAAACCGGTTGTGATTCATTGCGTTCGCGCCTTCAACGAATTACTCCGTATCAAATCGACACGAAAACCCTCTGTGCCTTGGGTCGTGCATGGCTTCAACAATAAGTCTTCAATCGCAGCGAGCTTGATTGAGCGAGGGTGTTATCTGTCGTTCGGTAAGGCTTTGTTGCATCCTAATAGTAATGCCGCTAAGGTATTGCCCTCCGTGTCCAGAGACCGGTTTTTTTTGGAAACCGACGATTCCGGTCTGGCTATCGATAGTATATACCGGGCTGCGGCGGCTATTTTGCAAATCGATTTGCCCGAACTTCAACAACACCTCGAAAATAATTTTAACCGAGTTTTTTTACATGACTGATTTAAGCTGGCTGTCCCGTACCGAATTATTAATCGGACCTGCCAAACTGGAGAGTTTGCAGAAGGCCCATGTTTTAGTGGTAGGTATGGGCGGAGTCGGCTCGTTCGCGGCCGAATTCATATGCCGTGCCGGTGTCGGCGAAATGACCATCGTAGACGGCGACGTGGTCGAGCCGAGTAACCGTAATCGCCAATTGCCGGCGTTGGCGACGACGCATGGTCAATCGAAAGCCGATATCATGGGCGAGCGCCTGCTTGCGATCAACCCCGATTTGAAACTGCACGTCAGGCATGAATTCATCACGCCCGATACCGCGCCCGAGATATTGAACACGCCATACGACTATGTGGTCGATGCAATCGATAGTTTGAAGCCGAAAATTACGTTGATACAGGCGGCCAAGCGACGCAAAATGAAGATCGTTAGTTCGATGGGAGCGGGGGGCAAGCTTGATCCGACACAAATCAAAGTAGTCGATATTTCCAAGACCTATCATTGTCCGTTTGCACAGTTCATTCGGATTCGCTTGCGAAAAATGGGCATCCGAAACGGCGTTAAAACCGTGTTTTCGCCAGAAGCCGTGATCAAGGAATCGTTGATGATGACCGAAGGTAGTCAGTATAAAAAATCCGCCTACGGAACGATCTCGTATTTGCCGGCGGCTTTCGGCGGGGTCTGCGCATCGGTCGTGATACGCGCTTTAATGCAGGAACAAGTACTCGATTCGAATAAGCCTTGAATTTCAAGTAAGGAATATGCCCAAAATAACTGCTACAAGTAGTAGGCTTTGCGGCGATTCGGTGACTCGCTTGACAGGACGCCGTGAATACGTCCCTGTAGGCTTGACGGCGGCTTTCCCTGCCGCCGACACCTGTCAATCGAGCCACCGAACCCCCTCCCAGAAGTTGTCGAAGTTATTTCATGCTCGTTCCTAAGTAATTTGCCCATGAAACACGCAAATTCTTAAATTAACAAGATGATCATCAATTGTGCGGCAATGATTCTGAGAATCATGACTAACGGATAAACGGTTGCATAGGCGATCGAGACAGCCGGAGAAGGGCTAAGTCCGTTAGCGAAAGCCAGGGCCGGCGGATCGGTCATGCTGCCGGCCAACAAGCCGCATAGCGATAGATAATTCAGCTTAAAAAACAATCGTGCAAAAAAACCGACGAGCAGCAACGGCAATAGCGTAATCAATGCCGCGCAGGCCATCCAATAGAAACCGTCGCCATGAATGAGCGTTTCGATGAATCTGTCGCCGGAATGAAGGCCCACTGCGGCGAGAAATAAAACGATTCCCATATCTTTGAGAATAATGTTCGAGCTTTTCGGCAAATGCCAAGTCATCGTGCCCCAATTGCCGATGCGGCTCAATATAATCGCGATAATCAAAGGTCCCCCGGCCAGGCCTAATTTGACCGCCGAAGGCATGCCGGGAATCCAGATCGGCCAACTGCCGAGTAAGATACCAAGGCCGATGCCGATGAAGATCGGCACGATTTGCGGATGATTCAAAGTTTCGAGCGAATTGCCCAGCAGTTCCTCGAGGCCTGCCAGGCCTTCCTTGCTGCCGACAGCCAGCAACTCGTCGCCGAAATGGACGTGCATCGCGCCGGTCGGCGTAAATTCCACATCAGGCCGATGTATTCTCGATATCGTGACGCCGAATAAAGCGCGAAGTTGAGCGATCGATTGTCCGACGGCCTTTTTGTTAGTGACGACGAAACGGCCGGTGTGAAGGTTACTGCTTATATCATGAAGATTGACGATAGCCTCCGGGCCGATCAACATTTTTAGTTTTGCCAATTGTTTCGGGCTGCCGACTAGACGAATCGAGTCGCCGGTATGCAGTCTGCTGTCAATTGAGGCAACATGGACTTGCCCGTCATGAAGTATTCGAGTTACCACGACGCCCATTGCTTCGAAAAATGAAATCTCGCCGATCGCGATATTATTAAGATTCGGATTTTCGACCGTTAGATCTTTCCAGACCGGTGCTTGAGCATTGGCCCGTTGAATACGCGAGAACACATCGGCTTCGTGCTGAATCATCACGTTGAAAACCCGCTTGATCAGAAGCATGGATAAAATGATGCCGATAATTCCGAACGGATAGGCGACCGCATAGCCCATGCCGGGGAGTTTTAAGGTTTCGGCGTCGATCATCGGTAAACCGCCTAAGACTTCTTGAGCCGCAGCAAGGGACGGTGTATTGGTCGTCGCGCCCGAAAATAAACCGACTATCGCGGCAATCGGAATATTTTCGATCAGCCCGATCGACACGGCCGTTAGGGCGCCAAGCAGCACGATCGTCGCGGCCAAGATGTTTAACAATATGCCGTGATGATAAAACGCATGAATAAAGCCGGGACCGACTTGAAGTCCGATTGCATAAACGAACAGAATAAGGCCGAATTCTCTCAAAAAATACAGGATTTCGGAGGAAATGGTGACCTCGAAATGGCCGAAAGCCAATCCGGTAAACAATACGCCTGCAATTCCTAGGTTAAAGTTGAATAGTTTGAGCCGGCCTAGGGCTAGCCCCGACGCGGAAACCAGACTGATGACGATTAGGCTGTGCGGGACCGATTCCTCGCTGATGAGCTCGATAAACCAATTCATAGAAAACGAATGACTCCCTTAAATGCTTGACTAAAAAATCGGTTAAAGGCATGGGGTGTGACAGGCGAGGAGCCTATTTAATAAATTTTTATAGTTATACCTTTCACACTTCAAATTTCGGTATTGTTTAAGGGGACGCCGGGGTGTTAGGTCGATTTTTGCTCCTGCAAAATCGACATTCACGCCATCCTTGGCGATTGCAAAGGCTTTGCCAGCATGGAGCTGGCATAGAGCCTACAGAGACGTATTCACGGCGTCCTTTGACGTGCACCCCGGTACCGAATTTTGATCTACGATGGGTATAGTTGGAGGCTTGGCGTTAGTTTGAATGTTACCGGCATTCTCGCAAAACAGAACTTATGTTGGCCTATTATTAGAGGACTGCCTTTTAAGATGGCGGTCGACAAATAAAATTTGCCGAAGTCGAACAGGGTTTACTCTTCATCTTCGTAAATTTCATCGCCTCGATAAGCCTGTTCGATTTTGTTTCGGATGGAAGGAAACAAAAAATATTTTTCGTAATAGAGTCCTAAAATAATAACGGGTACCGCGATGAATACCGAGCGTCCGACTTCGCCTTCCACTGCAATCGTTAACCCTGCCGTTAAAAATAGAAAAAAACCGATTAAATAGAAGCGAATTCCGAGTAGCGTTCCGGTTAGGAGCATGGTATGAGCAAGAATGATATGAATAATCAAACCGGTTGCTTCGGTTTCGATAATGCTGGCATGCCAAAGTAGCATGATTAGCATTACCGCAATGAAAGCACTCAGCCAAAAAATCGCTTCGTATTTTAGAAAATGCGGTGTATCTCTTCCGCTTTGCAGTGCGGCGGCTTTTTCGCTAATAACAGAGCTAATAAAAAAAATCGGCGTCATCGTCAACCAGTAAAAAAGCACCGCTCGTTCGGATAAGTAGCCGATCAGGTCGCCGATAAAACACAATCCGATTAGGCCTAGAAAAATAATTTCATTGAGATAGATATTCCGGATAATGCCGTCAATATTCCAAGGGTTTTTATGTCGGCTCATAAGTGCGTTCCTAACGATTAGAGTAGTCGCTAATATACGGCAAAATAGGGTTTTTAAAAACATTGTCTGCGATAGCGGTAATAGTCAACATAGCTGACTTTTACCATCGAGCAATTTGATGTGATCATTTGTTCGACAGTTGCGGATATTGTCGACTGTCAGTTTTCGCACAGTCTAACTCTGACTTCCCAGTAAGCGTCGAACAAAATGGCCTTGTCATAAAATCCGCAAACATGACCGCGCGAAGTATATGTAAAAAGCCGATTGGGCGTTAAAATGGCCGGCCGGTCCGAAATCGTTTGTGAAAAGCTGCTCACCGGCATTTGCCGTTCTTCTCTATTCGAGGCCTCTGAATGAATCTTGAAGTATTTTTAGCGTTGTTTAGCTTGATGCTAATTTCGTTGGGTGTATACATGGCGGCGCAAAAGGCCCGCATCCCTTATACCGTGCTGTTGGTGATCGTCGGTTCGTTATTGGTGCCCTTGTCGCGGGTCGAAGCCTTCGCGTTTATCAATAGTTTCGAGCTGACGCCCGAGTTGTTGTTTTTCGTATTTTTACCGATTTTGATTTTCGAATCGGCTTATAACATCAAAATCGGCGACATGATTAACAATATCCGGGCGATCAGTTTGCTGGCGATACCGGGCATGTTGGTGTCGACTTTTTTTATCGGTATCGCCGGTTTTTATGTGTTCAGATGGATTGGCTTTGAAGTGCCGATTATCGTGACCTTGTTATTCGGCGCGATCATATCTTCGACCGATCCGGTCGCCGTATTGTCTTTATTCAAAGATTACGGAGCGCCGAAAAGGCTCACGTTGATTTTCGAAGGCGAAAGCTTGTTTAACGACGGTACCGCGTTCGCTATTTTTTTGGTTTTTCTTGAAATTTTACTGCATGGTTTTGCCGGATCGACTTCGATTGCGAACGGTTTTTTGAATTTTTTTATCATGCTGTTCGGCGGAATTTTGTTCGGCTTGTTAATGGGTTTTGTATTCGCGAAACTGATCGAATGGGTCAAAGGTCATGAGCATTTAGAAATTACGCTGACGTTGCTGGTTGCGCATTTTACGTTCATTTTGACCGAGGTGATCTCCGAGCATATTGTGTTATTCGGTCAGCAGCTTCGCTTCTCATCGATTATCGCAACCTTGGTCGCGTCGATGGTGATCGGTAATTTCGGCCGATTCAAAATGTCGCACGGCGTCGAAGAATACATGGAAAAGTTTTGGAGTTATTTCGGGTTCGTAACGAATTCTCTGGTTTTCATATTAATGGGTTTATTGTTCGTCAAACAATCGATCGATTTGCATGTTGCTATTCTGCCTATATTACTGGCGATTGTTGTCGTGATGCTGGGGCGCGCGTTGTCGATTTATCCGTTGCTGGGTTTGTTGAATCTGACTCGGAAGGAAGAGCCGATTCCCGTTTCCTGGATGCATTTGTTGTCCTGGGGTAGTTTAAGAGGGTCGTTAGCGGTCATCATGGTCTTATTGATTCCTGACGATGCGACCTTGCCGGGTTGGACTTATGACTTTTCGGTTAAGGATTTCGTTACCGCAATCACGATCGGTTGTATTTATTTTACCTTGTTGGTCAAGGCGACCACGATCGGTAAAGTGATGCACGCGCTCGGTATCGACGCTTTGACGGATTATGAAGAAGTCAGTTATTACAAAGGTAAGGCATTGATATATGATGAAGTCTTGAGCTCTCTGGAACGTTTGTTTCAAGATAGAAAAATCAGCGAGGAACAATACCGGACGATGCGCGACAGTTATCAGCGGTTACATGACAAGGCTTTGAGCGAATATAAAGGCAAGTTTCCGAATGCTGCGGAATTGACTGAGAAGTTACTGCGTATTTTTGTGTTGGGCATGGAAAAGAGCGAATTGAAAGAAATCTATCATCGCGGTGACATTAATGAGAAAGTTTATAAAAAAATTCTCAATTTGCTGGATATTCAAATGGCCCGTATCGAAAAAGGGCATTCTCAGTTAAATAAATTGGACGAGAAGTTTCCGGTGGACGGAATAGAGCATCTGATCAATGGCGTGCGAAGATTGTTATTTTTGTCGTCGCAGAATTTGCAGCCTCAAGAGCTTTATATTTATTACCGGACTCAATATCAAATGCTCGAAACGGTGGTCGGGAGGTTGGAGGGTTTACAAAATACCAGTCTAGGCGAGATTTTCGACGACGCCGATGCATTGTGTCGAACTATCGATCTATACAAAGCCTTGGCTGCGAATACAAAGCAAAACCTCGATAAGATGATTGAGTCGAATTACGAATTGTTGACGGATTTCAATTCGATTAGCGGGCAAAAAACGCTCGACGCCCAGCAAATGGAGACGCTGGCCAAGTTGAGTAAAAACGAGATAATTAGCACGAAGCTTTACATCATGCTGTTTAATGAATTACGGGATGGGAGGAAATAGGTGAGATGAAAGGTGAAAGATGAAAGGTGAAAGATGAAAGGGGAAAGGGGAAAGGGGAAGCGAATTAAGATTTAAGTTAGGAGCAGGCCGTAATTCTTAATCGGTCGCTATTGTCAACTTTGAATAATTGTTGAACCGAGCCTTGTTAATTAGTATCAATGAAAAGAAGGGAGTTTTTATATCGATTGGGATGTTATCCAGCTAATTTTGCGGAGAAGATCATGAGACGAATCTATTTTTTGGTTCCGGATATTGCTACCACGCATAAAATTGTCGATGAACTTATGTCCGAAGGCATCGAGGAGCGCCATATTCATATTTTGGCTAAACGCGATACGCCGCTCGAGGGGTTGCCGGAAGCGGGCGTGACAATAAAAACGGATTTTCTTGCGGCAGTCGAACGAGGCGCGGCGCTGGGCGGTTCGACAGGCGTGCTGGCGGGGTTGGTGGCATTGCGGTTTGCCGGTTTTGCGATTGCCGGTGGTCCTTTATTGGGCGTACTTTTGGCCGGCGCGACCATTGGCTCTTTAATGGGAGGGCTTTCGGGGATGAATTCGGGTAATTCTCGCTTGAGGCAATTCGAGCAAGCTATCGAAGCAGGGCAATTGTTAGTGTTGGTCGATATTAATAAAAATGAAATTGATGAAATTAGGCTGTTGATCAAAAAGCACCATCCAACCGCCGAGTTCGAAGGCATTGAGCCAATTTTGCCTCCTTCTTACTGAAAAATCATTCAGCTTCCTGATTAGCAAGTTTCTTCAGCTAAAGCCCAAAAACCAGCAGTGGGTAGGCTGGAGGATCACCACCAGCCCCCCGTTGCCGCAAGAAGGTTAATTCCCTCTATTTACCATCGTGTCTCTTTCAGACAATGGGCGGCTCCGCCTAGATTGCCCTCGAAAGGGAGTCATTGTATTTGCTATGCAGGTTCATGATAGAACGCCCTGAGACTCAACAACCCTTTATTCTTAAAGTGCTTCAGACGTAGACGCCTGTTATCGGTCTTCCATTTCCTGTTAAACTTCATGCACCGTAAGCGAACTCGAATCCACTTGTCCAATTCCGTAAACAGATAACGATTATGAGAGAACGGCGTTGCAAAATAATTTGCCGTCCCTCGTATCACCTGATTAACCCGCATGATGCGGTAACTATCCAAGTTATAGGAGCGACAGGTCAACTCCCGGATTTTATCTTTGAATTTCTCTATGGACTTTGGGCGCATCGTGACCGCCCTTGAGCTAATATCAAACCCCAAGAATGCAAAACCCTCACTAAATGTGGTGACCTGCGATTTCTCAGGGCAGAGTTTCAACTCAAGATGCGTGTTTAAAAACGCCCCGACAAGAACCAATGCCTCTTTTGCCTGTTCCTCGGATGGGCATAGAACGACAAAGTCATCCGCATAACGCACAAAGTTCAAGCCATGCTCATGCAGATGCCAATCCAGATAGTTCAGCGCAATATTTGCCAACAAAGGCGAAATGACACCGCCTTGCGGCGTGCCGATCGTCGTTGGTTTAAAAACGCCGTCTTCCATGACGCCAGACCTAAGAAACCGTTCAATAATACCCAGAATATTCCCATCAGCGACCACATTGGATAGCCCCGTCATGATGACATGGTGCGGGATGTTATCGAAAAATCCCGATATATCCGCATCCAGCACATAGCGATTGCCCTCGCGCCAGATGTCCAGCACCCGTTCAATGGCCTGATGACAGTTCCTATTTGGCCGAAACCCACACGAGTTTGGATGGAACAAAGGCTCGAACAACGGTTCCAGCAGTTGCCGCAAGACATCCTGCGCAATCCTGTCACGGACCACGGGAATGCCCAACGGGCGAAATTTCCCATTCCCTTTGTCGATACGCACACGTTTGAGCGGATGCGGAGAAAATGTCCCCCGCGTTTTTAAATCGCTCAACAATGCTTGCAAATTCTGTTCAAGATTCGCCTCGAACATCACAATGCTTTGCTTATCAACGCCGGCAGCGCCCCGGTTACGTTTGACATTAAGAAATGCCTTGCGCACCCGTTCGATGGTTATTCTGCCTGTTAAAGAATGATGTTTAATCTTAAGCGGTTTCACTAACATAAAGACAACCTGATTTACCCCTCATACACTAACCAATACCTTGCCAACGGTCGTGCCGTGGAAGGCGTTTCTTAGCGACCGTCGGGTTTTCCAAAAGAGGAAGGACAGACCATTTTGGGGTCGTAGCCGACGGACTAACTTTCTTCATGGAAAAACCATGACAACGTATTTCTAACAACGGAGTCTTCTATCACCGCGCAATTGCGTGGCTACACCGAAGACGCTGCCATCCTTAAAGTGCTCAGTTTGGGGAATCTCACACACCAGCGCATAAACCCGCCATTTCGCCATAAACTTATAGGCGGGCATTACTCTTGAAGGGGTTAAAATCAAGAGACGCCGTAGGACTTTCATCGGTCAGTACCAATAACCATTATGTCTGGGCGACAACAGCAAGCACCCCTAATAGCCACTGAGAATAACCGTATAAATCCCAGTGAGAGAAGAAAAAAAAACTCCCCAGTGTTTCAGGCGGACATAGACCCTGACACCTGATTCGAGGCTGAAACCTGCCACCTCCCTGACTATGCTTGCCTGGCTCCTTCAACGCCACCAGTTACCTGAGTGACCCTAACTGCGTACCCCGTCTAAGACGAGTTCGAGCAAGCATTTCTGTACAAATACGGATTCGCACAGGTAGGATTAGACACATCGCAACGTTCCTGTCACGATAGGTCGCACCGTTTAAGACTGAGCCGTTGGTACCTGCGACTCACACATATCCCTAGCAGGACGGGGTTTGCAACCCCGTCCTAAACGTTTTGACTTTGGCCGAAGTTAGCCGAAATGTTTAGGGCAAACCGAAACGTTGGGGACGGGTTAAATAACCCGTCCCGCAGAAGTGGCTACGACTGGCCACTGCTCGGACAATTGGCTTCAGCAAGCTGAAGCATCTTGCTAATCAGGTTCAGCTTTGCGTGGATTCTTCGATAACGGTAAGCAAACCCCGCGCCTCGGCAGAACGGGGTTTGCAATCCATATGCATCAAGCTAAAAATGGCCAACCCGCATCCCGCTCTTTCCCAGGCCCTAGCAGGACGGGGTTTGCAACCCCGTCCTAAACGTTTTGACTTTGGCCGAAGTTAGCCGAAATGTTTAGGGCAAACCGAAACGTTGGGGACGGGTTAAATAACCCGTCCCGCAGAAGTGGCTACGAATGTCCACTGCTCGGACAATTGGCTTCAGCAAGCTGAAGCATAAATTGATGAAATTAGGCTGTTGATCAAAAAGCACCATCCAACCGCCGAGTTCGAAGGCATTGAGCCGATTATGCCTCCTTCTTACTGAAATATTATTCAACTTTGCGGGGATGCTTCAAGCCTACAAAGTACCTTCAATAAGCTTGAACGATTTTCAGTATAAAGGGATAAGCGCCAACTTAAGGAAAGAACGCGTCATTCCGTCAGGGATTGGCGGAATCCAGTGCCAAGGATGGCAATGCGTAGCTTCACATTCATGTGTCCTGGATATTGACAACCCAACTGATTTTTTTAGGAGAATCGGAATTCGAGGTTATGAATGCATAAAAAGTATCGATTCAATGCTTTTTTGATATTTATTATGTTGTTGAAATATAAGTAATATAATTTTTTTAAAGAGTATTTTAAGTTTGTTTTTAGGGGCGATTGCTTTGCATCGTTCTACAACTTATTGGATAATGGCGGCTTTTGTGCAAGCGAACTCTATTTCTCCTTGCGATTCTCCTCTCGTCAATTAGGATATATTCTGTGAAGAAAATGTTGCCTATCCGATTTATCTCTTTACTATTGTTTTCTTTCTTATTGCCGGTGTCCGCATTCGCTTCGGCCGCAGGGCACGAAATACTCAATTTGACCGATCATGGGGTCGGTTATTTTGCATTGTTGATTTTTGTTTTTGCTTATGCGCTGGTGATTCTCGAGGAACAATTACACTTACAAAAATCCAAGCCGGTTCTACTGGCTGCAGGTATTATTTGGGCGATGATCGCCGCCGTTTATGCATCGCACGGTTTAAATGAAACGACCGAAGAAGCGTTGCGCCATAACTTTTTGGAATATGCCGAGCTATTTTTCTTTTTGTTAGTGGCGATGACCTATATCAGCGCGATGATAGAGCGGGATGTGTTTCAGGCTCTGCATTTTTGGTTGGTTTCGAAAGGCTTCAGTTATCGGCAAATGTTTTGGATGACCGGTATTCTGGCCTTCTTTATTTCGCCGATAGCCGATAACCTGACTACCGCGCTGATTATGTGTACCGTGGTGATGACGGTTGGCGCAACCAGACCGGAGTTTGTCGCGATAGCTTGTGTGAATATCGTCGTGGCAGCGAATGCCGGAGGCGCATTCAGTCCGTTTGGCGATATCACGACACTGATGGTTTGGCAAAAAGGCATCATCGAATTTTCCGGATTCTTCAAGCTATTTATTCCTTCGGTAATCAATTTTGTCGTGCCTGCCGCGATCATGCACTATTTTATTCCGGTGGGTTTGCCGGCCTTGCCCGAGGAAGATAGCGCCGAGATCAAACATGGAGGCTTAGTCATTGTCGGTTTGTTCTTAATGACTATCTTAACAGCAGTATTATTTCATCAGATTTTGCATTTGCCGTCGGCTTTCGGCATGTTGACCGGTCTTGGGTACCTGAAATTTTTCGGTTATTACCTGCGCATGAAGCATCGCCGCGAGTTTTCCAGTTTCGATTCGGTTCCGGGCAGCGAAGGGCAAGGCAGCGGTTTTAATGTGTTCAGCCAGATCGCTAAAGCCGAGTGGGATACGCTGTTCTTTTTCTACGGCGTCATCATGTGCGTCGGCGGCTTGGGTTTCATCGGTTATTTAAGCATCGCTTCGGAATTCATTTACGGTGAATTGGGTGCGACTTACGCGAATATTATCGTTGGCGTGATGTCTGCGATTGTCGATAACATTCCGGTCATGTTCGCGGTATTGACGATGAACCCTGACATGCCCGAAGTGCAGTGGCTGTTGGTAACGTTGACCGCTGGTGTCGGAGGCAGTTTGTTGTCGATCGGTTCGGCGGCAGGTGTTGCGTTGATGGGTCAGGCACGCGGCAGTTATACCTTTTTCAGTCATCTGAAATGGACACCCGCGATCGCATTAGGCTATGCGGCCAGTATCGGCGCGCATATGCTGATTAACGGTTGACCTATAGTTTCCCTTAGAGATGCAAGCTAACGCTTTTGTTTCGCTTCGACACATTAAGCGCGCTATACCCATCGTAGATCAAAATTCGGCACCGGGATGCACGTCAAAGGACGCCGTGAATACGTCCCCTGTAGGCTCTAGCCAGCTCCATGCTGGCAAAGCCTTTGCGAGCGCCATGGATGGCGTGAATGTCGATTTTGACAGGGAGTCGCTATTTTTGCGAAAGAATTTTCCGGGCATCCTGCTTGAAAAATCAGCAAAAATTACGCGACTGCTAATGCCTTCGGCGGCCCCGATTCGCCCTGCGTCCGTGCCACTACGCCACATCCTCGTATACTCGATGCGGCTCCGTAGCACTCCCGCAAATGGCTTTACGCCGTGTCGCGATGCCTTGTATTTTGCCTCCGCCTGCGCTATTCGCGCAGACTCCGGCAAAACACCCGGCGCTACGGCTATCGGGGACTAAAAATCTTCACTTCGCTAGCGCTCCGTTTCCAAGATTTTCAGCGCAGGAGCGAAAATCGACCGAGCACCCCGGCGCCTCCTCAGGCACTGCCGAAATTTGAAGTGCGAAAGGTATACATTTGGTTTGCATCTCTGCCGGAGTAAGCATTAAAAAAATCCGATGATCATGGCCTGAATCGCTCTTTCATCGACACCCTTGACGCCGTATTTGTTGTACCAATGCGAATATTCGGTGCCGATGTAAACCGTGTCCTTTTTCCAATTGGCCAAATTGCCGATGTCGACCAATAACTGCGGCTGTGCCAGAATGTTGAAGTTTCCCGATGTATTGGTATTTCCGGTTCTGAAGTCGGTAAAACCCCGAAATTTAAAGTCCACACAGCCTATCGAAAAGGGCAGGCTCCACACCGGTGTAAACTGCAAGCCATAGCGACTGCTCACATCGTCCGCTTTATAGACGGTTACGTCGAATTGCAGATAATCGAATAGACTGTTCGCCAGGTCGAAGCTCAAGCCGAACATGTAGGCTTTAAAGTGGTCTTGTGCCGGTAGATTGCTGATGTTAAGGCCTAGCGCCAACGAAATGTCCTTGATCGGACCCAATGTCAGATTGAGCCCGGTTACTTTATTCCAACTTAAATAGGTGTAGACTTCGGCATAGACTTCGGTGCCGACATCGTTGCGAGGCATGATGTCGACAAAGAAAAAATTGGTTCCGTATTGCCAGCCATGGGCATGTTCGACCGTGATCGTCGTGCGTTTCGGCTCGCCGAATTCGAAATCTCCTCCATACAACAACTGAACATTGCTCGCAGTCCAGTCGATCGCGTGAACAGGCAGGGCGCAACAAAGTAGCAGCACAGACCAATGCGCTGCTGCTTTTGCCATGTTACTTCCAAATGCTGATGATATTCGTGAAATCGTCGGTCCAGGGCCGCATGCCGAAATACAACGGCATTTTTTCCCAATTTCCGAGCCGACTGGCGATGAGCGGGTTCAATATCTTCTCGTCTTTCGCCATCACGACCCAATCGGTAGCCGTGACCAATGGAATCGAGCCGTCCGTTTTAAATTCTTGGATCAATGCGGCTAATTGCATTTGTTTGGCATGGTCGGCCAGCACTTTTTTCAAGGCCAAATGGCGATTGGTGATATGAAACGCCAAAATACCATTCGGTTTAAGTTTTTCGAAATACAAATCGAGTGCTTCGCGTGTCAATAGATGGGTCGGTACGGCATCCGAGCTGAATGCATCCATGATCAACAAATCGAATTTGTGGTTCGGTTCTTCCGCCAGCGATAGGCGAGCATCGCCGATATTATGGGTCAAATTGCGGGCGCAACGTTTCAGATAAGTGAAATAGTCCGGGTTTTCGGCAATTTCGACGACCAACGGGTCGATCTCGTAAAAAGTCCATTGCTGATTATCCTTGGCGTAACAAGCCAATGCGCCGGCGCCGAGGCCGACCGCGCCGACGACCCAATCGCCGTTTTGTTCGTCGTAACTTTTAAATAACTGACCCATCGGTCCGGGGCGGCTGTAATAGGTCAACGGAACGGTTTCCAAATGAGCTGCTAAGCGTTGCGCGCCGTGCTTGGTCGTGCCATGAAACAGCTCACGGTATTTTTCCGGACGGTTTTGTTCATCGAGTAAAACATTTTCACGCACCGACAGTACGCCAAAAAAGGTTCTATCCTGAAAAATCGTGTTGGACACCAAACCATGCAAACCCTGCGTGAAGAAGATTAACGTTCCCGCGAGCAAGGCCAAAGATAAAGGCTGATTTCTGAACGCATAAGTGAGACCGGCCAATAGAATCAAGGCTGTGCCGATCGTGTCCAGATATTGCAGTAGATCGTCGACCGTTAAATAGATGATCAATCCGCAGGCAATCACGATGGCCGGAAAAACGGCTTGCATAGCCCAGCGATAACCGGTCGAAATATCCAGTCCGGGACGCAGCAGTAATGCCGCAATGATCATGATTGGATATTCGTAAACCGCGTTGAAAACGAACGGCGCCACAAAGGTGTTGAACATGCCGCCGAGCATGCCGGCGAACGACATGATCAAATAAAAGTCGGTCAGATGGCGCGTGTGTGGGCGGAGTCTGGCTAGTTCGCCGTGACAAACCATGATTGCCAGGAAAAAGGCGGTCGAATGCAGCGCTAAATCAAGCCAATAGGGCAAGATTGCCGGGTTGATGAACGAATAAGCGATAAACGGCAGCAATATTACCGGCTGCAGTGCCGTCATGACCGGATGTGTTTTGAGGTTCCATTTCGAAAACACGATGATGAAAGACAGCAAATAGAGCGTTAGCGGAATGATCCACAGCAGCGGCACCGATGCGATATCGGTGCTGATAAAGTTAGTCAAGCCTAATAGCAAGCTCGACGGAACGAAGGCCAAGACGAGCCAATGCAGGCGGGTTTTGTTGTCGAGCTCAGGGGACAGCAGGATGTCTTCCTGTGCCGATGCGTCCGTTCGCGGCTTGTTTTGCCACAAGCGCCAACCGCAACCGGCAATCATCAAACATAAGATTGCATAGCCTCCGCTCCAAGCGATTTGTTGCGAAGCCAGTCCGATATTCGGTTCGATCACAAACGGGTAGCTTAATAAGGCCAACAGGCTGCCGGCATTGCTTGCGGCATAAAGATAATAAGGGTCGTGACTGGTGTGGTGGCCGACTTGCGCGAACCATTTTTGCAACAGCGGCGCTGTGGTCGAAACGACAAAGAAGGGCAGGCCGATCGCAAGGAATAGTGTGCCAAGCAGCCATAACGTCGGGTTGCTCTCGGTTGGAGGCGAAAGATTATCCGGCAAGGCAACCGGCAATATCACCAGACTGATGAATAGGACGGCGGCATGAATCTGAAGCTGTCGCCGAGTATCTTGGCGTGTCGATAAAAAGTGCGCATACATATAACCTAGGAATAGGATGCTTTGATAAAACACCATGCAGGTATTCCAAACCGCGGGCGTACCGCCCAATTTAGGCAAAATCAGCTTGCCGAACATCGGTTGTAGGCTAAACATCAATGTGGCGCTGGTGAATAGCGTCGCGGCGAAAAGCAGAATGAGCGAGAGCCTGCGGTCTTGTAAGGAGAGTGACGGGGTGTTCATTATTATTATCGGCTGTAAGAGTATGCTGTTTCGAGTGCGCTATGATAAAGCATTTTCAATGGAATTGGGGTGTTGGTCTTAGCAATGAAGTTGGTTTGCCGGCCCGGTGTATGTCTTGATGAGCAGAGTCAATATACGCCACATTGCTAATCAAATTTTGGTAACAATAGACATCTCAATTCCGAAATTTGTAGTGTGGATAGTTTTAATTTAGGAACGAGCATGAAATAACTTCGACAAATGCTGAAAGGGGGTTCGGTGGCTCGTTTGACAGGCGTCGGCGGCAAGGATAGCCGCCGTCGAGTCTACATGGATGTATTCACGGCGTCCTGTCAAGCGAGTCGCTGAACCTCCACAGTGCCTAAAACTTGTAGAAGTAAATTTGTGCATATTCCTTAGTCATTTTTATCAAGAAACCATGACAAACTTTTAAGAAAGTTTTCTGCGTCGGCAGCTGGTAGGGGCTTGCTGAAATAGAATCCTTGCACGTTATCGCAGCGGCTTGTTTTGAGAAAATTCAATTGATTTTCACTTTCCACGCCTTCCGCCGTAACAGCTTTACCTTGAGCATGCGCTTTATTGATGATCGATATGACGCTGTCCGCATTTTCGATATTCACAGGTAGAGTGCGAATGAGTGCGCGATCGATTTTGATGGTTTGCACCGGAAGGGAATCGAGCCGCTCCAAAATAGGCGAGTCGGAACTGATATCGTCTATGGCAACCGAAAGGCCTGCAGCATTGAGTTGATCGATGATATCAACGGCATGATCGATATTTTGCATGATCGTACTCTCTTTAATCTCAATTTCCAGCCAGTTCGGAGTTACTCCGAAGTTATCGATATCGCGTAGAATTCTTTCTAACAAACTCTGTTGTTGAATTTGATTGATCGAAAGATTAATGCTGATTTTGGCGGGTCTAAGGTTTATTTTTTCCCAAGCCAGTGCCTGACTACAGACCTGCCTGACGACCCAATCGGTAATTTTATCGATTAAACCGGCTTTTTCGGCGAGCGGTAAAAATTCCGAAGGCGATAAGATGCCTTGTTCGGGATGATACCAGCGGACTAAACTCTCGAAACCGATTATGTCGCTGTTGATTAATGAATGTCGACTTTGATAATAAATCAAAAAGTGACCGTTCATGCCTGGATTTTGAGTATTTTCCAACGAGCTTGCTGAGGTTATCCGGCTTATTCGCAAGCAATGTTTAACGGTTTTCGCCAAGTCTTCGGTCAGTTGTTCTGAGCTTATGAAAGCCGGTTGCATGTCCTCGGAATAAAAGGCATAACCTAATTTTTCCTTCTTGGCGTGATACATTGCGGTATCGGCATGATTGATTAGGCTGTCGCCGTCGGTGCCGTTGTTCGGATACACCGAAATACCGATACTGCTTCCGACAGTCAGCATTTGTTCGCCGATGTAATAAGGCTGTTGCAAGACTTTAATGAGCTTGTCAGCGACCGATATGGCGGCTTGGGCATCGGAATCAGGTAGAAGTATGACGAATTCATCTCCGCCCATGCGGGCCGCAATATCGGAGTCGCGTATGGCCGACAGTATTTTTTGCGCCGTTTCCTTAAGAACTTCGTCTCCTGCGGCATGACCGAGCGTGTCATTGATCGATTTAAACTTATCCAGGTCAAGATAAAATAGCGTAATCGAAGCTTTATTCCGGTGCGCAAGATTGATCGCTTGTTGTAAACGATCGGCAAATAAGCGACGGTTGGCCAAACCGGTCAGATCGTCATAATAAGAAAGCGATGTGAGTAATTCATGCGTTTCTTTACGCTCGGTAATATCGTGTGCAATACCGTCGACGCCTATGCATTGGCCGTTTTGGTCAAATACGGGCGAGTCCATGACTTCAAGCCAATGAATATAACCATTGCTATCATAAACCTCGACTTCGTAAGGCGGTTGAGGCATGCCTTTTAAGCATAAATCCGTGTTTTTATCGATATTTAAGTTAGCGGGGTTGTCGGTCAGGAAAGCGCGGTGATTGACGATAAATTCCTCTACGTTATAGCCGAGTATCTTACTGACCGAGGGACTCACATAGGTCAATAACCCCGAACGGTCTTGGCGATAGAAAAAATATTCGTGGCGCAAATTCTCGACCAAACTACGGTATTTTTGTTCGCTGGCTTTAAGTTCGGCAGTCCTTTGCTCGACCAAGTTTTCCAATTCGTTTTGTAGATTGACTAACTGTTGATTGACGAGTAACACTTCATCCTTGGATTGCTCGATACGGCGATTTTGTCTGCGGACTTGAATAATCCATAGCAGCATAATGAGCAGTACCAGTGCGAATGCCGCGACAATTTTTCCGATCAGCACATAGTCGGTGACTACGGTTTCAACTTTGGGAACCCATTTTTCGAAGATCGCCTGTTTTTCATCGGAGCTGAGCGAGTCGAGCCCTTTTTGTAATATCGAAGCCAATTCCGGCCAATCTTTACGTATCGCGATGCTTTCGTTTGCGCTGTTGTGATCGTAGAAAGCCGCTATATTAAGGTCGTTGAGTTGGTGTTTATCGATTAAAAAATGACCGGTTCCGGTAAAAGTGATTGCGGCATCTGCTTGTCGATTCGCAACTGCCTTAAGCCCTTCAAGGAAAGATTCGACTGCGTGTATTTTGATCGAAGGAAATTCTTCGCGAACTCGATCGATATATTGGTAATTGTTGACCAGGGCAATTTTTTTGCCGGCGATATCGGTGCGTCGCTTGATGGTGAAATTGTCTTTTCGGGTAATGATGACTAGCGATTTGTTGAGATAGGGTTGAGTAAAGAAAAACCATGTGCGACGCTCCGGTCTATTAACCATTGTTGCCACGACATCGGTTTGTCTCGTTACGGCTGCTTCGTAAACTCGGCTCCATTCGGTATGCGGATAAATTTCGAAGTCAATGCCAAGGCGTCGACTTATCAGGCTAATGATTTCGACGGCGACACCTTCAACAATACCTTTTTCATTGACAAAGCTAAAGGGTGGAAAGTCTCCGTCGAAAGCGATTCGGATCTTTTTATGTTTTTCCAGCCATTTTTGCTCTTTCGGGTTTAAAGTTATGCTACGTATCGGTTCGGAAGCCTTATCGTTTGATATATCAGCAGCAACCGACGGTATCGACAAAAAAAGAAAAATGAAGGGAATGATCAGCTGCACAATGGAATACATGAATGATTGTTAATACGGAATCGCTATTTGAGTGGAATTTTCTAGATTATAGTTGTTTTTGCCTTGAATAACTGCCCATTTATGACTTTATGGCTGGATTGCCATGAACCGAATGCTTTGCCTAACACCCCGGCGCCTCATCCGGTGATGCCGAAATTTGAAGTGCGACAGCTATAGGCTAAATGTATGACAGTTGCGGTCTACAATAGGGGGGTAGACAATTTAGGCTTTGATTGCTACGCTTTAGTTTCAATATCAAGGCAACTCAACAATCCCCATGCTTACATCCAATCGTATTCTGATTGTCGATGACGTCATCGATAACATTCGTGTCGCCATGAACTTTTTAAAGGAAGACAATTACGATCTTTCGTTTGCCGGCAGCGGAGAAGAAGCGTTACGGTTGATTCGAGATAATCCTGCGCCGTTCGATTTGATTCTGCTGGACATTATGATGCCGGGCATGGACGGCTTCGAGGTTTGTCGAATTTTAAAAGCCAATCCGCGCTATCAAGATGTGCCGATTATTTTTTTGACCGCCCGTGTCGATGTCGATTCGATGGCGAAAGGCTTTACCGTCGGCGGCGTCGATTATATAACCAAGCCTTTTCATGCCGATGAATTGTTGGCGCGCGTCAAGACGCATATCGATTTGTTTCATGCAAAAAAAATACTGCGCGAACATAATATCGCATTGGAAGCAAAAGTCGCCTATGAGCGGGTCCGCTTACTTACGGAGTTGGAAGAAAATCAAAAAGAAATGATATTTATGCTGACCGAATTAATGGAATCGACTTCGGATGAAACCGGAAAGCATATCAAGCGCTTGTCCGAGATTTCAGCATTGCTGGCTAAATATCATAAAAGCCTCTCCGTTCACGATATGGATATGTTGTATCACGCCTCCCCGATGCATGATATCGGCAAGATGATGATACCCAAGGAAATATTGAATAAGCCGGGGCGATTGACCGAGGACGAATTTAATGTCATCAAGTCGCATACCACTAACGGTTATCAATTACTATGCCGTTCGGATCGAAGAATCATTAAATCCGCCGCCGTCATCGCTCACGAACATCATGAGAAATGGGACGGTAGCGGGTATCCGCGCGGATTGAAGGGTAACGATATTCATATTTACGGCCGAATCGTCGCCTTAGCCGATGTGTTCGATGCGTTGACTCATGTGCGATGCTATAAAGCCGTTTGGAGTCGCGATCGGGTTGTCGATTATATTGAGGGACATCGCGAAACGCAGTTCGACCCGGAGTTAGTCGACATTTTCTTAGACCATGTCGATGATTTTTTTGCAATTGCCGATTTGAAGTGAGTGCCGGTTCAATGCCGTTTATGGTCGTAAAAACCGGTATCGTTATCCTATGGTGCTTCCTTTATCTATTTTTAAGGGGGGCGCACGCAGCAGCAGACGAATCGGCGCTAGACTCGGATTCGGTCAGTATTCAATTACGTTGGGAACATGGTTTTCAGTTTGCCGGTTATTATGCGGCTATCGAGAAAGGTTTTTACCGGGACGAGGGGCTCGAAGTTCAGTTAAAAGAAATCGATTATTCGAAAGACTTCGTCAAGCAGGTCCTTGCCGGAGAATCGGAATACGGCGTAACCGATAGCACTTTGCTGATCTATCATTTACAGGGCGATCCGGTCGTTCTGATCAATCAATTTTTTCAACATTCTCCGCTGGTATTCATCGCCCGCCGCGAATCGGGCATCGTCAGTCCTTATGAAATGATCGGCAAAAAAGTCGCGCTCGACTTATCCAGCCGGGGCGATGCGGCGCTGAATGCGCTGCTGCTGAAAACCCTCGGCGATCTGAATAAAGTTCAACGGATCAAGGCAACCGGAGCTTCCTATCAGGATTTACGCGACGGCAAGATCGATGTCGTTACCGCCTATGCGACTTCCCAACCGTTTCTTCTAAAAGAGCAAGGGGTTGAAGTCAATGTCATCAATCCGCTAAATTACGGAATCGATTATTACGGAGACAATTTATTCACTACCCGCAATGAAATCATCGAACATCCCGAGCGAGTCGAAAAAATCAGCCGGGCGACGACCAAAGGTTGGCAGTATGCGCTCGATCACCCGAAAGAAATCATCGAGTTGATTATCGATCGTTATAACCCTAAGCTTTCCCGCGCTTATTTGGAGTACGAAGCGCGCATGACCCGGCAGATGATTATTCCCGAGTTGATACAGTTGGGCTCGGTCGATCCAAAGCGTTATCGTTTGACGGCCGAGGATTACCAACGTTTGGGATTTGTCGAGCACAGCCTCATCGAGGATGATTTTTTTTACCGTTTGCCGAATGCCGAAACCGGTCCGGTACTGGCTTTTTCGGCGAAAGAGAGAGCCTGGATAAAACGTAACCCGGTGGTCCGTTACGGGGGAGAGCGGGATTGGGCGCCTTACGATTTTGTCGATCGTAACGGTGTTCATAACGGCTTGAGCCGGGATATATTGCAATTGATCGGGCAATATACCGGACTGACTTTCGAAGCCGAGATCGACGACTGGAATAATCTTCTGCAAAAGATCCGGCAACGGGAAATCGACTTACTGCCATCGCTGTATTATTCCGACGAGCGGGCCGACTATATGCTTTTTACCGAGCCTTATCAGTGGATGTTGGATTATTTTTTCATTCATGAAGATGTCCAAGCCAAGTCCTTGGCGGATTTAGCCGGTAAAACGATCGCGATACCGAGAGGTTTTTTGCATGATGAAACCATAAAAAAAATGTTCCCGGAACTGAGTATTCTCGAAGTCGAGGATCTGATGGGAGCTTTGCAAAGCGTTATTGAGAGAAAAGCGGATTTACTGGTCGATGCGCATTCGGTTATCACTTATTGGTTGAAACGTAATGCGATAACAACAATTCGGCCGTTTAAGGTATTGCCTCCTGGCGAGGCTCAGCAATTGCACATGGCGGTTCGTACGGATTTGCCGGAATTGCATTCGATCTTGAATAAAGCGCTTGCGGCGATTCCCGAACAGGAGAAGCAGCAAGTACAAGATAAATGGTTCGGTGCCAGATTCAAGGGACAAACGGTCGCTATGACGTCTTACGAGCAAAAATGGCTGGCCGAGCATCCGGTCATTCGAGTTGCCGCCAAGAGAAATAAGTTACCTTATGAAAGCGTCGATCGTCAGGGTCGATATATCGGCATGGCGGCCGACTATTTGGCATGGATCGCCAAAATACTCCGTATCGAGTTGGACATTATTCCGCTTGAATCGTGGCGCGAAGCCAAACAAAAAGTCGAACTCGGCGAAGTCGACATCATGTTTGAGGCGCTTGATAGTTTAGACGATAAACGCTTGGTTCTTACCGAATCCATATTCAGTAGCCCCGTTGTAATCGTGATGGGCGATCGAGAGCCCTATGTCGATAATATCCGGGAAATCCGGCATCGTCGATTGGCGATCGTCCAGAGTTACGCCTATGCATCGACCATTGCCGATCATTATCCGGAAATCGATTTTCACTATGTAGATTCGGTCGCCGAAGGTTTGACTGCGGTTTCGACAGGCAGCGTAGACGCATTGCTTTGTACGCTGGCGGCAGCCGGTTATCAAATTGCAGACCAAGGCATCCATAATATCCGCATCGTAGGTAAAACCGAATTTACCAGCGATCTGGGGTTCGCCATTGCACAGAAACAGGCGCAACTGGCACCGCTTTTTAATCGTGCCTTACATACGATCGGACCCAGCGAACATCAGAAGATACGCGATACTTGGGCAAGCAAAAGTATTGCCGAGAAAATCGATTATCGGTTGATCGCATGGATCGTTGGGGGCTTTTTGCTGATATTGGCGTTCGTGTTTTTTTGGAACCGGCGTTTGGCCGACGAAGTAGTCCGGCGTAAGCAGAGCGAGCAAGAAGCCGCATTATTAAACGAACGGCTAACGCTTGCGGCCGGAATCGCATCGATCGGCGTTTGGGAGTTGAATTTGACCGGAGAACCCAATTTGCTGTTCGACGATAGGATGTTCGACATATACGGCCTACCCAAACAGCCGAGTCTTGCCTTTGCCGAATGGATAGCACGTATCCATCCGGAAGACCGGTCGCTGGTTCAAGGAGTGATCAGTCAGTTACACCTGCGCGATGATCAAGCTCATAACGAATATCGGATCATTCGTCCGGACGGTATCATTCGCACACTCTACAGCGGAAGCCGGATTACTGGCAACGAAAATAATCCGGGGAAAATCATTGGCGTGAGTTGGGATATCAGCGAGCGCAAAAATGCTGAAATCGCGCTGGCTAAAGCCAAGGAGCAAGCGGAGTCGGCAAACCAAGCCAAGTCCCGTTTTCTTGCGAACATGAGTCATGAAATCCGAACGCCGATGAATGCAATTATCGGTTTTACCGATTTGCTCGACGAGCAAATCAAGGAACCCCATCTCAAATCTTTCGTGAAAACGATCAAAACCGCTGGACAAAACCTGTTGGCATTGATCAATGATATTTTGGATTTATCGAAAATCGAGGCCGGTAAACTCAGTATCGAAAAGCAAGCTTGCAATCCGCATGAATTATTTACCGAGCTAGGCGGAATTTTTACGATGAAGATGCGAGAAAAAAATTTGGCATTGATTTTAAATGTCGATCCCGCAATTCCACGCAGCTTGGTGCTTGATGCCGCGCGTTTGCGCCAGGTGCTATTCAACTTGATCGGCAATGCCGTCAAATTTACCGATCAGGGCCATATTCGTTTGATTGCGCGTACCGCTAATGAAGACGATATTCGCAGTCGATTGGATTTATGTATCGATGTCGAGGATACCGGTATCGGAATTTCACAGGAACATCAACAAGTCATTTTTCAAGAGTTCGAGCAATCGGAAGGGCAGGATATTCGGAAATACGGCGGTACCGGTTTGGGGCTAGCGATCAGTCGACGTTTGGTCGAAATGATGGGTGGCGAGATTACTGTTGCTAGCCGTTTGGGCGAAGGCTCCATATTTACCGTCAGACTTTACAATGTCGATATCGCGTCCATCGACGAATCCGAACAAATACCAATCGGGACGAGTCATCAAAAAATCCGGTTTCACCCGGCAACGGTTTTGGTCGTCGACGATATCGAAAATAATCGGCGTTTATTGCAAGAGAACTTTTCCGGAACCGCTTTGACTGTCTTGACGGTCGAAAACGGGCTTGATGCCGTTGACTTGGTTAAACGGCAGCCTGTCGATTTGATATTGATGGACATTCGTATGCCTGTAATGAGCGGCTACGAGGCGGCCGAGATAATAAAATCGTTTAGCGATACGCCGATTATCGCGTTGACCGCGTCGGTTATGAAAGACGAATACGATCGGGTAAAAACCGCGCACTTCGACGCTTATCTGAGAAAACCGATATTGAAAGCCGACTTGATTGAAGAGCTTGCGAAGTTTTTACCGTTCGATAGAGACGAGACGGCACAAGTCGAGCCATATCCGCTCGTATTAACGACGGAGCAACAGGCTGTCTTGCCCGAAGTACTGGCAGCCTTGGAAAAATTAAGTCCGCAATGCGAGCAGGCAGCGTTCAGTAATAACATATCGACTATGAAAACATTTGCCGAAAACGTGTCGGCAATCGGCGAGCGTTACCGGTTTACCCCGGTCCTTGACTACGCCGAACGTCTCGAGCGGCATATCGATAGTTTCGATATTGCCGAAATTAAGCAAGGATTGAATGAGTTCTCGGCTTTACTCGAGCAATTGCGGGATTCGTAAGGTATTGCACTTGTTAGTTGAATCCGCGTTTCAAATCCGCGCACTTTCACAGTAACGTTCATGAAGGCCTAGCCCTCGCCCCGGTAAATGAAAGCTCTCTGGCGGGGAGGGTGCGGTCACTCGCCCGACAGGACGCCGTGAATACGTCCATGTAGGCTCGACGGCGGCTGTCGATCGAGCAACCGCACCCTCTTCGGAACCGGCATTGTATTGAATATCGAAAAACTAGATTAAGATTTCAAATCCACGAACTTTCACAGTAACGTTATCCACTATTTTATGGCAAGCCGTTGAAAGACTTCATGTGCTTCATGGTTAAACTGCCGAATTAAGGATTAACGGTTTTGGGCATCATCGTCGACTTTGAAAAAAGCCATGGCTTGCTGAAGTTCCTCGGCATTGCCGGAAAGTTCTTCGGCCGTTGCCGCAAGTTGCTCGGACGCGGCGGCATTTTGTTGGGTGGCTTTGTCCAGTTGCGCCATGGCTTCGTTGATTTGCGCCAAGCCAGATGCTTGTTCGTTACTGGCGGATGTGATTTCTTCGATCAAGGTCGCGGTTTTGCCAATATCCGGAACGATTTGTTGTAACAATTGCCCGGCTTGGTTGGCGATATCGACACTGTCGGTGGCCAGTTCCCCGATTTGTTCCGCGGCTTTGCGGCTATTTTCGGCGAGATTTCGAACTTCCGATGCGACGACCGAAAAGCCGCGCCCATGTTCTCCGGCGCGAGCCGCTTCGATTGCGGCATTGAGCGAAAGCAAATTGGTTTTTCTGGCAATGTCTTCGATAATCTCGATTTTATCGGCAATTTCGCGCATTGCCTGCACGGTCCGAGATACTGCATCGCCGCCTTGTTGCGCTTCCGCTGCCGTTCCTGTCGCGATTTTGCTGGTTGCAACGGCATTCTCGCTATTTTGCTGCACTGACGCTGTCAATTCTTCCAAACTTGAGGTCGTTTCCTCCAGTCCCGAGGCTTGTTCCGTGGCGCTTTGGCTAAGGCTCTGCGAGGTCGCGCTAACTTCATTCGCGGCACTGGTCAAGTAATCCGCACGGTTTCTTACTTCCTCAACCGTTTGCTTAAGGTTGTTGATCATTTCCGCCATCGATGCATACAAGCTTTCCCTGTCGCCGGATTTGACATTTAATTTCATCGTCAAGTCGCCAGTAGCCATGCGTTTCGAGATCGCCGCCAGTTCCGCCGGTTCCCCTCCGAGCTGTTTGAGAATGTATCTGACGATGACCGTGGCCAGAATGATACCCGCCAAAACCGCGGAGAGTGTGATTGCAATCAAAACGAAACGAGCTTGAGTGCTGTCGTTTTCCATGGCTTGTTGAATGGCTGCCGCCGAAGCATTGACGATGTCGCGCATTTGTCCAAGATAGTGTTGCACGCTCTGAAGATTGGGCACGGTTTCGTTTTTATAAAGCGTACCGGTTTGTTGATCTTCGCTCCGGTCCTCGTTGCGGATTATGTTGACTCGGGCATCCCGGATTAATTTCGCCGATTCGTGCAAGAGTCGGTGGGGTTCTTCGACATTGGCGAGTAGCGGTTTTAATTCAGGAAAGCGCGATTCGGCGTGCCGTCTTTCCTGACCGTAAAACCATCGTCCGAAGGCGCATTGCGTATGATCCAGCTGTATATTCAAATCATGAGCATGATCGTCATAAACAAAGGCATTGAGTTGGGCGGCCCAATTTAGATGATCGACCTCTCGTTCGACCAAATCGGTGCGCAGATTATCGGCTTCGACGACATTACGAGTTTCGTCGACTAGCGAAATAAGTCGTTGAATACCGATTCCGGATGTCAGTAATAACAGAACTAGGATGCCGGCGAAGCCAAGTGAAATTTGCGTTCTGAGTTTCATGGATGAGGCTTGATATTGGATGTAAGGGTTATTTAATTTTAGCGTACAAAATTATTAATGCAGCTATTTATTAAAATAATCGCGCAGTCCGTAAGGTTTTTTACGATTTATCCTAAATTTAGCAATTTAGCCATCAAGTGCATGATGTTCTTGAAGTATTTCAAGAGAATATTCATAATCTTCATGGTGAAATGCTTTTTCTAGGTTCATCGCTTAAGGTTTCCCCTGAAATCTGCCGAACCGTAACAAAATAACCGGCATGAGTAGTAGGTTGAGTAGCGTCGAGGAGGCCAAGCCGCCGATGATGATTGCCGCCATCGGCCCCATGATTTCACGTCCCGGATTATCGCTGTTCAATGCGATAGGCAGCATCGCTAGTGCGGTGACCAATGCAGTCATAAGAATCGACGGCAGGCGTTCTTCCGCCCCTTGCATGGCAGTGGCGAAATCCCAACTTTTGCCGTCGGTTTGGACCAGATGCCGATAATGGGCGATCAACATAATGCTGTTACGTACGGTAATGCCGAACAGCGTGATGAAACCGACAACCGAACCGACCGATAGTGACGCTCCGGTCAATAATACCGCCGCGACGCCGCCGATCAACGAAAACGGCAGATTCACGAGTGTCAATACTGTGTGACGAAAGCTGCCGATCGCAATGTAGATCAGCATCAATACGCCCGCACCGGCCAACAACGAATGCAAGACCAATTCTCGGCGCGCCTCGGCTTGTTCGATCGCGGCGCCGGTAAATTCCGGATACATATCGGCCGGAAATGGGATTTCGTCGAATACTCTTTGCTTTAATTCGGCGACGAACGATTCGTAATCCCGGTCGATAATGTTTGCGGTAACGGTCTGCCGTCTTTGCGCTCCTTCATGCAGGATATTGTATCGCCCGGAGCTTTGCTCGATAGCGGCGACTTGCCCGAGCGTCACGAGCGTACCGTCCGGGGCGCGTATCGGCAGTTTTTCAAGTGCTTCGGGCTTATTGCGGAGATTGGCATCGAGGGTAACCGCAATGTTGTCAATACGGTTACCCTCGATATGCTTGCCGACGATGCGGCCTTCATAGGCGCTTTGTACGGTGCTCATGACGTGAGTCGGCCGCAAGCCCCAAAAGGCCAGCTTGTCCGATTGTAACCGGATATCGAGCATCGGCGCGCCGGGAGGCGAACGGACCGTTACATCGGCCGCACCCGGCATTGATCGTAGCAGCCCCGCGATATCCTCGGCTTTCCTGTCGAGAAACGCTAAGTCATTACCGTAAACATTGACCACGAGAGGCGACGTATAGCCGGAGATGGTTTCGTCGACCCGTTCGGTCAAAAAGGTATTGGCTTCGTACACGATGCCAGGTACGCCGTCCAAAGTCTTGCGCAGTCGGTTTAAGACTTGTTGCTGTTCCGGACCGGACATCGGCGCCAGGCGCACTTCATACTCGCTGTAATGACTGCCGTAGGTATCGGCCCCACGCTCCGCGCGCCCGGCCCATTGCGAAACCGAAACGACGCCCGCAATTTCTAAAAATTGCTCGGTGATTTTCGTACCGATTCGGATCGATTCCTTCAGCGCCGTGCCGGGAATACTGCTGGTATGCACAATATAATGACCTTCACGCAGCGGCGGTAGAAATCGGCTGTTCGTGAAAAACAAAGCAGCCAGGCCGGTGATACAGATTAGCACGGCAGTCGCTATCGCTAGTTTAAAATGCCGGCTAATGAAACTGAGCCAACGCCGGTAAACCGGTTTTAAGTACCGGATCAATGGCGGTTCTTTAACGCTTGAGTCGTTTTTGCCCAATAACATGAAGCACAGCGCCGGAGTTAGCGTTAATGCCGCGATTAACGACATGAGTATGGCAAGAATGTAGGACATACCCAGCGGTGAAAACAGACGTCCGGCGACGCCGGTCAAAGTTAGCAGCGGCACGAAAACCAGTGCGACGATGAAGCTGGCATAGACCACCGAGCCCCTCACTTCCATCGAGGCGGAGTAGATGACTTCGGAAACCGGACGCGGTACTGCCGAAAGCCGATTTTCGCGCAGCCGACGAAAGATATTTTCGGTATCGATGATCGCATCGTCGACGACTTCTCCAAGCGCAATGGCAAGTCCGCCCAAGACCATGATGTTCAAATTGACGCCGAATTCGAGTAGCACTAGAACAGCGGCAATCAGCGATACCGGTATTGCCGTCGCGGCGATGAGGGCGGTCCGTATTTCGAATAAAAATAGATACAGCACGATCAGCACGCACAAGCCGCCGATTAATAAATGTCCCGATAGGTTATGCAACGAGGTTTCGATGTAATCGGCCGGACGGAATAAGTTCGGATAAAAATCGATCGCTTGCTTGGCGAATAGCGTATTGAATTCGCTCAAGGCTTTTTCGACTTGTTTCGAAACGGTGAGCGTATTGGCGCCGTATTGGCCGATGACCATCATGACGATACCCGGATGGCCCATGATTTGTGCGGCGCCGATCGGCGGTTCCGGCCCATAGCGAATATCGGCGACATCGGCGAGTCTGACACTTCGGCCTTGAGTATGCCTGACAATAATGTCTTGAAGTCGTTTCGGGTTGAGATTTTGGCCGGAAAGCGTGATGCTAAAACGCTGATTGTCGGTTTCGATGAAACCGCCGCCTTGTAGGTTCGTCGATTCCGAGGCGGCTTGAAAGATTTCGTCGAGCGCCAAGCCGAAGCGCTGCAAACGGGCGGAGTCGACTTGAATTTGCAATTGCCGAATTTCACCGCCGAATACATTGACGTCGGCAACGCCTGGGACAGCCATTAATCGCGGGACGATCGTCCAATCTGCAAGGCTTCTCAGGGCCATTAAATCCTGTCGATCCGAATGCAGACCGATTGTCAAAACCGTTGCCGATGACGAAGACAAGGGGACTGCCAGAGGCGGGCCGATGCCTTGCGGCAGGCGATTGGCGATACCGGCCAGGCGTTCGCCGACCATTTGCCGATTACGGTGGATATCGCTGCTTTCTTCAAAAAGCGCGGTCACGACCGATAAGCCCTGTATCGATTCCGAGCGGACCGTTTTTAAGCCGATTAGCCCCGAGATTGAGCTTTCAATCGCTTGCGTGACCAGCGTTTCGACTTGCTCGGCGGAATAGCCGGGCGCTTCGGTTTGGATGACAATTTGCTTCGGCGAGAACTCCGGAAATATGTCGAGGCCTGCTGCGGTGAAACGATAAAAGCCGTAGACGAATAGCAGCATTGCAGCGACGATCACGATGCCATGTTGACGGATCGCAAAGCGGATTAAGGCGCTTAGCATTTTAAAACGGATTTCCCGCCGCCCGGCGTTTCAGGGTTCTGCAATTCAATCATCGTCATCATCTTCATCGGGAATTTGGCTTTTGAATTCCTCCGAAAGCAGCATTTGCGCACCGCTTACGACTAATTCCTGACCCGCATGCAAACCGTCCGTGACGAAATAGCCGGCATGTGTGTCGATAAATCCGGTAATAGTCAGTCGTTGAAAATGTTCCGGAGACGTTTTGACGTAAACGAAAGCTTGACCGAGATGGCGAATGACGGATGATGCCGGTATTAAGACGCCGTTTTCGGCGTTTTCCTGCAATGGAATGAAGGCGGCGATGCGCATGCCGGTTCGAATGCCGCCGTGTTCGGTTTCGAAAAAATAACTTTCCCCTTGGGTGAGCGGGTCGGTTTGCGGTGCGGGCGATATAAAACGCGCCGGTTCGGCTCGGTTTCGATCGCCG
The DNA here is from genome assembly GCF_005931095.1 of Methylotuvimicrobium buryatense. Taxonomy (GTDB): domain Bacteria; phylum Pseudomonadota; class Gammaproteobacteria; order Methylococcales; family Methylomonadaceae; genus Methylotuvimicrobium; species Methylotuvimicrobium buryatense. The sequence continues at coordinate 2,078,835 of NZ_CP035467.1, forward strand.
TAGCGTGAGACCCGGATTTCGTCGAGCGTATCGACCGGTTTATTATTAGGCGGCAACGAGATATGCAATAAATTTTTTTGCCCCGACAAATAGGGGAGCAGGGTGTCGGTATTGGCATCAAGGAACAATTCGGCAATCGCTTGGCCCCAATTGAGTATCGCCTCATTGCGAACGGTTTCGATTTGTAGGCGACTGCCTTGAGTTAACGCTTGTTCCGATTGCCATTGCGACTGTTGTTCTTGCAGACTGCGCCCGGAAACGGCGCCGCCGCGGTGTAAAAGCCGGGTTCGGTCGATCGATTGTTGAGCCAGCGTTAGTCGAGACTTGGCGCTCTCATGCCCGCTGAGTGCGGCGAGGTAACGGTTTCTCAAATCCAGCAGCGGTTGTAACGCAACGACATTGCCGTAAGCGGTCAGTTCCGGACGATACCGATGAGGTTCGAGTTTTATTGTTTGCAACCCGGAGCGAGTTTGGGACGCCGAGTCGATGTTCAGAGTGCCTTCCTTCCCGTAGTCGTCAACATCGGTTTCGGTTCGAACGGGAGCGGCTTCTTTGTCTTGATTCGTCGCAAAGGCAATGCCGTTATCGCTTAATGCAAGCGCTACGGTAATCAAAGTCGGCCATTTCAAACCGCCCAACAAGGTTATGGGATAACTAACGAGGCTAATAAAGGAGAATTTCATGTGCGGCATGAGCAAATTATAAGGGCCGGAAGGGGCGTAACCGAAATTATTTGTTGTTTTTATAATTGATCGCGTTATTCTTTACGGTTTGCGCCGTTAGGCACTATTGAACGGAGAACTATCGATGAGCGATTTGCCGGAAAATTTGAAGTATGCAAAAACCCATGAATGGGCAAAACTGGAAAGCGACAATGTAGTGCGCGTAGGTATTACCGAATTCGCGCAAGCCGAACTCGGCGATTTAGTTTTTATCGAACTGCCTAAAGTCGGGCGTGTCGTTAAAGCGGACGAACAATGCGCTGTCGTCGAGTCGGTCAAAACCGCTTCGGATTTATTCAGCCCCGTGTCCGGAGAAATCGTTTCGGTTAATGAAGAGCTATCCGATGCGCCGGAGCAGGTTAACGACGATGCCTACGATGCTTGGCTGTTTTGCGTGAAGGCCGATAATCCGGCCGAATTGGATACCTTGCTGGATGCCTCGGCCTACGGTCAATTGATTGCCGAATAAGCCGAAAGCCTTGTTTGGCGCGTTATGGGGGGGCGGTCATACGCTCAAGCTAAGCACAGGTCGCCGCTGCTAAATCGCTACCGATCGCTTCCGGTGCGTCCAATTAGCGTAGCCCGGATGGAGCGAAGCGCAATCCGGGAAGTTCGAGGCCACGCCATTCCCGTATTCGCTACGCTGCATAACGGGCTACATATACTTGAATAGTAACTTGGGAAAGAAGGGATGTGAGTTGGCCGGTACTTTGCCTGTAAGTGATGCGTCCGTTTGTCAGTTTTCCACAAAATCTGTGGATAACTCTGTGGATAGCGTCTTGAGAAGGTTCTCAACAATTTGACTTAGCAGGCGTTTTTACAAATCGAACAAGTATTGGTCGGAATATAATATCATTAATAAACAATGACTTATAAAAATTATCAAGCTTATTAAGACGCTGTAAAATCATTGTAATTAAAATGACAAAAGGCTTGTGTAATCTGGCGTTTTAATCTACCGGAATTTGTATCAAACTATGGCAAATCAAAACGCAAAAGGTTTTAAACGCATCGTAAACGCTTTTTTCTTTTCGCTGTCGGGCTTTAAGGCCACTTGGTTTCATGAAGAGGCGTTTAGGCAAGAGGTTTGGTTGTTTATAGTCACGACGCCGTTGGCCGTTTGGCTCGGCGAGACAAACATTGAGAAATTGCTGCTTATCGGCAGCATGGTCCTGGTTTTATTGGTGGAACTACTGAATTCGGCGGTTGAAGCGGTCGTAGATCGAGTCGGATTCGAGCATCATGAACTGTCCGGCCGGGCCAAGGACATTGGTTCGGCCGCTGTCATGCTTTCCTTGGTTTGGGCGGCGGCGACCTGGATATTGATTTTATTTTTTTAGGAGAAACAATGAGTGCATTAATCTGTGGTTCGATGGCTTACGATACCATCATGGTCTTTCATGATAATTTCAGGAATCATATCCTGCCGGAAAAAGTCCACATTCTTAATGTTTCGTTTTTGGTGCCGGTCATGCGCCGCGAATACGGCGGTTGTGCCGGCAATATCGCCTATAACCTCAACTTGCTTGGCGAAGATCCTTTGATCATGGCGACGGTCGGGCACGATTTCGAGCCGTATTCGCAGTGGTTGTCGCAATGCGGTCTCTCGAGCGAATACATCCGCATTCTCGACGACAATTACACCGGTCAGGCTTACATCACGACCGATCAGGAAGACAATCAAATCACCGCGTTTCATCCGGGCGCAATGAATTTTTCGCATTTGAATTCGGTGCCGACCGACGGTTCGATCAGCATCGGCATCGTTTCTCCGGACGGCAAGGAAGGCATGCTGCAGCACGCCGAGCAATTCGCCGAACAGGGCATTCCGTTCATATTCGACCCGGGCCAAGGCATGCCGATGTTCGACGGCGATGAACTACTGAAGTTTTTGGAACTGGCGAATTGGGTCACGCTAAACGATTACGAATCCGAAATGATGCAGCAGCGCACCGGTTTGTCCTTGGATGAAATGGCCGATAAGGTCGAGGCGTTAATTGTTACCTTGGGCGGTAACGGTTCGAAAATATACGTCGGCGGCGAGTGTATCGAGATTCCGCCGGTTAAGCCTGCCGCGGTTGTCGATCCGACCGGTTGCGGCGATGCCTACCGCGCCGGACTCTTATACGGTTTGATGAACGATTTGGGTTGGCCGACGACCGGCAGGATCGCTTCGTTGATGGGCTCGATTAAAATTGAGCATCACGGCACGCAAAATCACAGCTTCGACATCGATTCTTTTAAGGACCGTTACCGCGAGACCTTCGGGGCGTCGTTTTGAGTTTAAGCAATACCGAAAAATTGCTCGGTATCATGGCGCAGCTACGCTCGCCGGACGGCGGTTGCGCCTGGGATATCGAGCAGGATTTCTACAGTTTGATCCCATATACGATCGAGGAAGCTTATGAGGTTGCCGATGCGATCGAGCGCGGCGATTTGGACGACTTGCGCTTGGAACTCGGCGATTTGTTATTGCAGGTCGTCTTCCACTCGCGCATCGCCGAGGAGCGAGGTCTGTTCGATTTCGAACAAGTAGCGGGCAGCATCGCCGAAAAGCTGGTCAGACGGCATCCGCATGTCTTCGGCGATGCTGTCTATCAGAGCGACGAAGAGCGTAAACAGGCCTGGGAGCAAGCTAAGCTCGAGGAGCGTCAATCGAAACGCTCCGCTGAATTACCGGACAGTGTGCTTGATGGCGTTCCGGGAAATCTGCCGGCATTGGTGCAATGCGAAAAAATCCAGAACCGCGCCGCGAGTCATGGGTTCGATTGGCCCGAAGTCTTGCCGGTGTTCGATAAAGTTACCGAAGAATTAGAGGAAGTCAGGGAGGCGTGGGAGTCGGGCGATCAAGCCCATATTCAGGAAGAAATCGGCGATTTGCTCTTGGTCGCGGTCAATCTGGCCCGGCATCTGAAAGTCAATCCCGAAATCGCGTTGCGCGAAAGCACGAAAAAATTTTCGTCGCGGTTTCAATATATCGAAAAACACGTTCAAGAATCCGGGCGCGATTTGAGAGACTGCAAACTGGCCGAACTCGATGCCTTATGGGACCAAGCGAAACAGGCTTTGAAAAAGAAGTAGGTCGAGTTAGGCGAAAGCCGTAACCCGTCACCCGCACGTGGGTTGATCGATTCTCTATTCTCCGGTTTAAAAAAACATTCCTGCAAACTATAGCTTCCCGTCTTCGAGAACCTGGAGCTTCTCTTACCGCATTTCTAAGTAAAGAGCTTGAGAAGGAGCGAAATCACTTGAATTGCCCATTGGGTGATCAGCTAATTCAGCTTGGATTGAATGTTTTCGTGATCTTCGTTTGTTTCGTGGACAAAATGTTATTCCATCAACGCCACCGATTTAATCTGAAGCCAGATCGCTTGTCCGGGTGCTATTTCGAGCATGTGCGCGGCACGCTTGGTTAGTCGCGCAACCAAAACGCTTGGGCCGACTTTGACGCTGACCAAGGCCAATCCCGGATGTTCGTCGTCCGCGATGGCTTCCACCTCGCCGGGCAGTACGTTCTGAATACTGGAATGTTCTCGATTGTCGCGGGCTAGACTGATATCTCTTGCCAGCACTCTGACGCGAACGCGGCGGCCGAGTGCAATGCCTTTGTCCCGCGTCCATAGACTACCTCCGGAAAAATCCAATTTTGCCAAATGCCAGCTTGAGTCACGTTCCGCGACGACCGCGTCGAGCACGACGCCGGCCTCTTCGCCGAGGCGTATCGGCAAATCAATTCGCGCCAGTGTTTCTTTGAGCGGTCCATGAGCCATGACCTTGCCGTTATTCATCGCAACCAGATAATCGGCCAGCCGGGCGACTTCCTCGGGCGAATGGCTGACATAAACGATAGGAATATCGAGTCGATCGCGGAGCTTTTCCAAATAAGGCAAAATCTCTTGCTTTCGAGCCGAGTCCAGGGCGCTGAGCGGTTCGTCCATCAGCAGCATGCGCGGATTGACCGCGAGCGCGCGGGCAATGCCGACGCGCTGACGTTCGCCCCCGGACAGGCGGTCCGGTTTGCGGCCCAATAAATGGCCGATGCCGAACAACTCGATGATCGGATCGAGATCGGTTTGCCGGGCAGCGGGAATTCTTTTTCGGCCGTAATGCAAATTATTCCGCACGGTCATGTGCTCAAATAAACTTGCTTCCTGAAAGACATACCCGATCGGCCGTCGGTGCGCCGGTAACCAGGTCTTGCCGTTTTGCCAGGTTTCGCCTTTGAACGACAAGAATCCTTCATCGGCGCGTTCCAGTCCCGCCATGCAGCGCAGCAGCGTGGTCTTGCCGGAACCGGACTGTCCGAACAACGCTGTGACGCCGCGTCCCGGCAAAGTCAGGTCGATATCGAGCGAAAAGCCCGGCCAATTCAATAAAAAGCGGGCTTCGATTTGGTCTTTCGTCATCGTTCAAGCCTTTTCCGCGCCGGGTCGCCAGGCGTAGACAGTCAGCAGCACCAGGAAAGAAAAAATCAGCATGACTGCGGCCAAACTGTGCGCCTCGCCGTATTCCAACGCTTCGACGTGATCGTAAATCTGCACCGACGCGACGCGGGTGATACCGGGAATGTTACCGCCGATCATCAATACGACGCCGAATTCGCCGACCGTATGCGCGAACGTCAGCACGCCGGCGGTCAGGAAACCGGGCAAGGCCAACGGCAGCGCGACGGTAAAAAACGCGTTCAACGGCGAGGCGCGTAATGTCGCGGCCGCTTCCAAGGGCCTGTCGCCGATGGCTTCGAAGGCGTTTTGCAGCGGTTGCACCATGAACGGCAGCGAATAGAATACCGATGCCAGCACCAGACCTTCAAACGTGAATGGTAACGGATCGATGCCCAGCGCGCTTGTCAAACGGCCGACCGGGCCGTTCGGTCCCATCGCCAGCAACAAATAAAAGCCCAACACCGAAGGCGGCAAAACCAACGGCAGAGCCACGACGGCGCCGATCGGGCCTTTCCAGCGCGATTTCGTTCTTGCGAGCCACCAGGCGATAGGCGTACCGGCAACGAACAGAATCGCGGTCACGACCAGCGCCAGTTCGAGAGTCAGGATGACCGCTTGGAGGTCGCCGGCGCTCAATGTCATCGGTCTACCTCCGCGCCGGTAACGTGAATCCGTAGCGGGTCATCACCTCGCGCGCCGGTTTTGAGTCGACATAGGCGGAGAAGCGTTCGGCCAGGGCATTGTCCGCGGCCCGTTTGGTGATGATATAGCCTTGTGCGAGCGGTTCGTGCAGCGTGTCCGGGATCAAATAATGGCCGCCTTGCCTCGCCAGTTCGGGATTCAACGCCAGAGACAACGCGATGATGCCGATTTGGGCGTTGCCGGTTTGCACGAATTGCGCGGTATGCGCGATATTTTCTCCGTACACCAATTTCGGTTCCACGGCCGCCCAAATTCCCGTCGAGCGGAGCGCTTCCTCGGCCCTTTTGCCGTAAGGCGCATGTTTCGGATTGGCGATGGCAATGCGGGTAATCGATGGATCGGTCAGGTTTTTCAGCGTCAGTTTGGAGGCATCCATCTGCGCGCTCCATAACACGATGCGGCCCACGGCATAAGGCTTGACTTCGGATGCCGCGAAACCGGCTTTCGACAGTTTATCCGGAAACGCGATGTCGGCCGAGAAATACAGATCGTAGGGCGCGTCCTGCTGAATTTGCGTAAAAAACTTGCCCGACGAACCGTAAACGATTTCGATAGTGTCGTCGGGATGCGCTTTCCGGAATTCGGCGGCGATTTCATCGAGCGCGAACTTGAGGTCGGCCGCCGCCGCAATTAAGATTTTTTCGGCATGAGCGAGCGAGGCCGACAAACAACAGACGATCAGTAGTAACGTTTGAATCGTTTTCATCCGTTTATCTCCGGGGGTGTTGGATCGGCAATCAGAAGCGAAACAGGCTTTGTACATAGAAATATACCCGTCGTAGATCAAAATTCGGCGCCTGGGTGTCCGCCAAAGGACGCCGTGAATACGTCCATGTAGGCTCTATGCCAGCTCCATGCTGGCAAAGCCTTTGTCGGACACCCAGGCGCCTCCTCTAGCACTGCCGAAATTTGAAGTGCGAAAGGTATAATCGACGTCCTGGCCGTCGGGCGCATTCGGCGCGTCGTGCGCGAAACCGCCTTTGAACAGATGCGTCCAGCCGGTTTCTAGGTTCAGGCTGCTGTTGACGTCCCAACGTGTCGACAGCTCGATCTGGTGGCCCAGATAGTCGCCCGATGCGCCGCTCGTATCGCGCAAGTCTGCTGCCGTCCAGGAGTCGCGGCTTTCGGCGAGCCAGAAAAAACGATGGCTGAAAAAAGCTTGAAGGTCGTCGCGCGGCGAAATAATGAGTCGGTAGCCTGGCGAATTCAGATTGCCGCGCGCGACGGCACCGTAGATGCCGGTCGGGCTATATTCAAAGCGCCGCGCGCCGAACAAGGTATCGAAACGCTCGCTTTTGTTGTCGTTCGGATCGCTGTCGCCGCTCGCGTAATCGTAGTGCAGGGCGAGACGCGGCGACCATGGCATGTCGACGGTATAGCCGACCGAAACGTGCTGAAACCAGGCGGTATGATCCAAATCGCGTTCGTCGCCGGCTTCCTTCGTCGCGCGGACCGTGCCGAATTGTCCGGCGGTTTCGAGTTGAAAACCGAACTCGCCTCTAGCTTCCTTGCGGTACCAGCGCATGCCTGGGGTTAACAAGCGCCGGTTGAGTGTTGCATTATCGTTTTGATCGCCTTCGCTCAGATGATACAGATAGAGTTCGGCATTAGTTTTCCAGCCTATGTCGTAAATTTCCAGAAAACCGCCTGAAAACCAGGTCTTGTACAATTCCTTATCCCACTTGTGCTTGCCGTCCAGCAGTTCCTGACGGTCGTTCGGATAGCGGCCGACCGGCATCGTTGCGAAACCGTTGAATTGCCATTTGCCGTTATCCTGGAAACGCAGCCGCGCACCGGTGAAGGCATTGATCGTGTTGCGGAAGACATTGCGTGCGACCAGACGGCGGCTGCCAAAATTGAGCGTCTGCCGGCCGAGAATCACTTCGGCGCCGATGCCGCTGTCGAGAAAATTCCGTTGCGCGAAGGCCAGATAGGCCTGCAGAAAATCGGCTTCGTTGGCATGGGTGTTGTTGATCGGCGATCCCGAATCGCTGCCGAATTGCCGCGAATCGAGAAATTCGACGCCGAAACGAAACGCGTCGAAGCTCGCTTCCAGGCTCAGGCATGTTTCCAGCGGAATCTGTTGATCGCCTCCTTGTGCATGGGCTCTGAATTGCCCATCGAGGAGTTCATAGCGCGTGCGTTGTTCGAGCGAGATCGAAAGCCAGTCGGGCAGTGTTAACGCATCATGTAAGTTCCAGAGCGGTTTTTCATAACGCGGGTGATCCGCCAAACGGTCGTTCATTTGACTCGAAAAGCAAGCAAGCGGCGGTGCGGCCGCTCTCTTGGCGGTGGCGTCGGCTAGCGCAATCGGACTCGAAATCAAGCCGGCGACCGCCAACGTAATGCCGGGTATTGCCGTATCTGTCGAATATTCCGATACTAATTGGGAAAGTGGTTTTTTGAACATCGCGTTAATTTTTACCGTCGGGTTGAAATTGTCGCATTTAACGAATCGTGTGGTCAAAAATGATATAACGCTAGTCATTAAGCGAATTCCATGCCAATCAATGAAAAATGGGGCTGTGTCTTCTTATTCAGGAAGGCGATCCGCTAAATCGCATAACGCTTTGATTTCTTGGCTCGATGCGTCGTTGATCCGTTGTTCAAGCGCGGTATAGCGTTCCAAAAGATTTTCTCCCAGCGGCGTCAAAAAGGTTCCGCCGCCTTCTTTACCGCCGCTCGCGGTGCTGACGACCGGTCGACCAAATCCTTGATTGAGACTGTCGATCAAAAGCCAGGCGCGTTTATAGGGCATTTTGAGAGTGCGAGCCGCCGCGGCTATCGAACCGGTTTGGGCGATCGCCCTAAGCAAATCGATTTTTCCGGGGCCGATGGCAATTCCCTTGCCTGTTCCGATATGGATACGCGGGCGGACTAAATGATGAGAATTGGATTCGTCGGATGCCATGCGCGCAAGCCTAGCAAAAACGGTCGTCACAGTCACGCGTAGGACTCAATCTTCGTTGGCGTTTTTGGATAAGATTGAATTGCCGTTTGCTGTTGTGTTTCCGATAAATGGGGTAATTTTGTCAATTAGTCGACAAATGTAAAATTTGCAATTTTAAGCTCTATATACCCATCGTAGATCAAAATTCGGCACCGGGATGCACGTCAAAGGACGCCGTGAATACGTCCCTGTAGGCTCTATGCCAGCTCCATGCTGGCAAAGCCTTAGCGAGCGCCATGGATGGCGTGAATGTCGATTTTGCAGGAGCGAAAATCGACCGGACACCCGGCGCCTCCTCAGGCACTGCCGAAATTTGAAGTGCGAAAGGTATAGCAAGATGCTTCAGCTTGCCGAGGCCAATTGTCCTAGCAGGTGCCAGTCGTAGTCGCAAAAATTAAAATAGGCTGTTACCCAAGCTCCAGCTTGGGTAATCTGTTCAGGAAGCTGGAACTTGGGAAAGAGCGTGATGCGGCTTGGCCGTTTTTAGCTTGACGCGCATGGCTTGCGAACCCCGTCCTGCTAGGAATATGCTGATCTTTGAGCTTTATCTGAAGAAACTTGCTAATCAGGATCAATGATGCACAGCGAAACTATTTGCGATCACGTAAAAGCCGCGTGCGGTGAGGCGTAGCAACAAAAGTGTCGGCAGATGGATAGAGCAGGCTTCGCTGAGAGGAACCGGTCTACTCGACGGACTTAGGAGCAGCCAGCAAGGCTGTGCGAATCTCGGAAGGTGAAAGTCCCTCTACCGGTCTAGTGTGCATATCGTAGTCGTGTATCTGTGTTGTCATCGTTTTCTCCCTATTGAGGTTCGTCCAATACTCTGTTTGGCGCTTGATGCAAGATAATCGCCGGAAGGAATGCAAATGAGATCCTTGATCGGGCGGTTATAGAGATAAACCCAGGCGTTCAGGGTTTTACCTTTGCCGAGCATGACTGGTTCGATGGACCTCGCATATTCGTGGGGTCGAGGGTCGCGGATGGAGCACTGTTCGTAGCGGTCGAGTGTGGCTAGGATCATTTTTGGACGGCCGATTCGGTATATATCGCCCAGCACATGGTCACCGGCTTTGTTGGATTTTACGACGCCCGGATATTTCCCAAGATTAAATAATTTTCCCTGAAAATATCCGGTGCCAATCCAGTCGGCGCATTGACTTAGCCAACGCGACATGGGGTGTCCGTGATGTCTTCTTAAAGTTCCGTATACGAATAGATAGTTCGTTTGGCGTTTGGGGATAGGTTTCATTTTTTGCGGCTGTCATTCGAATGGTACATCCTGTCGACTGCGTCTTTAAACCAGCTAGGCAGAAATATTATGATGAATAATCCGATGATTGGAGCGATCGGTATGGGTCCGATTTCGAGCAGCGCCAAAAACGACATTAGCAAAGCATACTTCAAGCGTATGAAAAAATTCATGGCATTGTTTGTTAGTTTTGTTAATGCAAGTTAATCGTAAGGGGTTCCCTCGCCGGTAATCGCGAATTTCTATTTTTGAAAATGGTGAGTAGGGCAGTGATCGTTGCGCAAGCTAATAATCGGCCAATTCGATTGTTCCGCATAGGCTTTGAGTTTTTCGTCGGGGTCGACCGCAACCGGGTTTTGCACTCGATTCAACAGAGGCAAGTCGTTGTGCGAATCGCTATAAAACCAACTGTTTGCAAGCGTTTCTTCCGAGGATGTCAGCCAGTTTTCCAGTAAAGCGACCTTGCCGGCTTGAAAACAAGGCGTGCCGCTGAAATTGCCGGTATATCGGCCGTCGATGAACTCCGGGGTCGTCGCCAACAAGTGTTCGATACCGTAAAGCTTGACGATCGGCTCGGTGACGAAGCGATTGGTTGCGGTAATCACCATCAATGTATCGCCTTTGGCTTTGTGTTTGTCGATTAAAGCTTGAGCCGGTTTGAGCATTAACGGTTTGATGATTTCTTCGGTAAATTGTTCCCGCCATTCAAACAGTTGGCTAGGGGCATGCTCAGATAAGGGTTTTAGTGAAAAGTTAAGAAATTCCACGATATCCAGGCAGCCTTGTTTGTAATCGTCATAAAATTTGGCATTGGCTGCTTCATATTGGGCTTTGTCGACAATGCCTCGGTCGACTAAAAATTGCCCCCATAAATAATCGCTGTCATCGGCGATTAAGGTGTTATCTAAATCGAAGATCGCTAAACTCACTGCTGTAACCTATTGAAAAGTTTTAAAGGGCATCGCGCTATAGCCTTGTTGATTGTTTTGTGGAACAATAACGCAATATTTTAAATTCCTGGTTTACTGGGCCATTCTAACACTTAGAAATAATACGCTGTAGTTCTCGCATCCGATTATTTTGTCCTCAACCTATCAAGGGCGAAAATCGGGTCAGGTAGTAATTTGTGCGTTTTATCGTCTCAGTTTAGGAGTCTTGGTCATCAGGCTTATATTGACAGGTTTTAACATGATTGACTCAAAAGGATACCGGCCCAATGTCGGCATCATCCTTTGCAATGACGAGGGTCGCGTGTTTTGGGCTAAGCGTACGGGCGCCAATTCATGGCAGTTTCCGCAAGGAGGCATCAATGAAGGCGAGGACCCGGAACAGGCGATGTATCGGGAGTTGTGGGAGGAGACGGGGTTGCGTTCCGAACACGTTCAGTTATTGGGCAGAACTCGATATTGGTTACGCTATCAATTGCCGGAACGTTACATGCGCAAAAACTCGTGGCCGTTATGCATAGGGCAAAAACAAATTTGGTTTATTCTTCGTTTGCTGACACAAGATTCGGAAGTACGATTCGATTGCGGGGCCAAACCTGAATTCGACGGTTGGCGTTGGGTCGATTATTGGGAACCGCTCAAAGACGTCGTGTATTTCAAGCGAAAGGTGTATCGCAGAGCCATGTCCGAGTTAGGCGAGATTTTGTTGGCCGATTCTGTGCCGGTCAAGGCGGACGGTTTTTTAGCTAAGAAATGGCAGCAACAGAAAGTTCGGTAATTTAGTAAGTATCAGGCACAGCTTCCGGAAGAGGCCGTGAATATATCCCTATAGGCTTGGGCGCGGCGTCCGTTCCGCGCACACTTGTTCCAGCATTACCTGATACTGACGGATAAAACCGGGTAGTAACTTTTAAACAGTTTCTTAATATTCCGTGCAGTTCCGATCGATTTCTTGCAAGATGCCCGGCAGGCGGTGAACTTGGGTGGTGATCCGGCCGTCCGAATGTAACTCAATGGTTCGATAGCCCGGCATCAGCTCGTCTAACGTAAATCGCGAGCATAGCGGTTTGAATTGGAAGCAAGTCGATGGCGTACCCAATATTCTTAGCGAGCCCAAGTGAATATCCATTTCTTGATGAATATGCCCGGTCGTGAGGCCCCTTATTTGTGGATAACGGCCTGCAATCTCTAAAAACTCGTCGCTGTTTTTGATGATCATCGTGTCCATCCAGCTACTTCGGGTCGGTACGCAGTGGTGATGAACCGCAATCAACGTAAAAAGATTCGGTTTTTTTTCTAACGCGTCTTCAATAAACCTCAATTCGTTTTCACTAAGGCTTCCCTCGGCTTTTCCCGGTATCTGGCTATTCAGGCAAAGCACTTGCCAATGCTTGAATTCGATATGTTTCTTACAGCTGATGTTGTCTTGGTTTAGCCATTGCTGCATTAAAGCATAATCGTCGTGATTGCCCGGAAGGCATAGCGTATCGACCGATAATGCTTGTAGTCGACCAAAAATTCTTTGATAAGCTTCAGGACAGGGGTCCTGAGTTAAATCGCCGGTAACCAATACCAAATCATAATGAGTGTTCGTTTTCCGCGCATGTTGCAATACGGCCTCGAAATAAAATTCGGTGTCGACTCCTAGCATTTTTTCGCCGGGGCTCGGAAGAATGTGTAGGTCGGTTAATTGTAATAGCGATAACGCGCCTTGAGTGCTCATGGGTATTAATTCAGATGGATTTGCACAATATTTTAGAGTTACGCTGCGGATTGTAGACCGATTTTAGATGTTCAGGCAGCGTTTCGACTGCGGTTGGCGCGAATCCGCGCTCTAAGAACCAATGACTGGTTTGTGTCGTGAGTGCAAAAAGTTTCCGCATGCCTAGTTTTTTCGCTTTGTTTTGCAAGTCCTCCAGTAGTCTACCGGCTCTAGCCGCACCTCGGTAATCGGGATGTACGGCCAGACAGGCAATCATGCCGGCGTGTTCGTTTTCGATCGAGTGCAGTGCGGTGCAGCCGATAATCAGACCGTCCCGTTCGATAATAATATAGTCGCCGATCTCCATTTCCAATTTTTCCCGTGAGCGCTTAACGAGGATGCCTTGTTCTTCCAACGGTATGATGAGTTCCAGGATGCCGCCGATGTCGTTTAGTGTCGCTTGACGCAATTCTTCGTAAGGTGTTGAGCTAATTAATGTGCCCGTGCCGTCTCGGCTGAATAATTCCAGAAGCAGGCCGCCGTCTTGATGGCGATTGACAAGATGCACTCGTTCAACGCCGGATTGGCAGCCATGGAGCGCGGCCAGCAAAGGCAGGCTGATTGTTTGTTCTATATCCCGAAAGCGATCAAGAAATTGTTTGGTTTCGGCGGTCGTCATTTGCTGAATTTTGTCGCCGGTTTCAGGATGATTGATGCTTTGTTCGGTGAGTAATAACAGTTTTTCCGCTTTTAAGGCGATCGCAATTTCGGTGGCCACTTTTTCGGCCGATAAATTGAATGCCTCGCCGCTCGGAGAATAGCCGACCGGAGAGACTAATACAACGGAATTCATGTCCAATTGTTGGTGTATGGCTTGGCTATCGATTCTGCGGACTTCTCCGGTATGGCCGTAATCGATGCCGTCGATGACGCCGATCGGTTTGGCAATGACGAAATTACCCGAAACGACGCGAATTTTGGCGCCGGCCATAGGCGAGTTGGCCAGTCCCATCGATAAGAGAGCTTCGATTTCTACTCGGACGAGGCCTGCAGCTTCTTTTACGCATTGCAGAGCCAAATCGTCAGTGACTCGGAGGTTCTTATGAAAACGGGGGGAGATGTTTTGTTTGCGTAGGCAGGTATCGATTTGAGGGCGAATGCCATGTACCAGAACTAGCCGTATCCCCAGGCTGTTGAGCAGCGCGAAATCATGCACATGATGCGCAAAGCCGGGATCGAGTAGGGCTTCGCCACCGAAAGATACGACGAAGGTGCGGTTACGATGGGCATGTATATAAGGCGAGGAGTCTCTGAACCAGTTGACGAAAGCGCGGTTCAGAGACGGGGCCGGTAAATTCGAATTTGTCACAAAAAAGCTGACTCGGTCGGTTTTCCTCGATCAATCTAAATTGTCGGTTACGGCACCTTTTGAAGCCGAACTGGTCAATTTGGCAAATTTCGCCAATACGCCTCGTGTGTATTTTGGAGCCGGTTGTTGCCATTTTTCCATGCGACGGTTCATTTCGTGCTCGTTGATATGCAGCGTCAATACGTTGTTTTCCGCGTCTATCGTAATGGAATCGCCGTCCTGCACGATGGCTAGCGGGCCGCCGGTGAAGGCCTCAGGGGTAATATGTCCGACCACGAAGCCGTGCGTTCCGCCTGAAAAGCGGCCGTCGGTGATCAATGCGACGTCTTTGCCCAAGCCTTTGCCCATGACGGCTGAAGTAGGCGACAACATTTCGCGCATACCGGGGCCGCCTTTCGGTCCTTCGTAACGAATCACGATAACGTCGCCTTTGACGATGTTGCCGTTCAAAATGCTTTGCAATGCCTGCTCTTCGGCATCGAATACTTTTGCTTTGCCGGTAAACAATAAACCTTCCTTGCCGGTGATTTTTGCGACCGCGCCTTCCGGAGCCAGATTGCCGTATAAAACGACCAGGTGACTGTCTTTTTTAATCGGATTGTCGAAGGAATGGATCATGTCCTGACCTTCAGGATACGGTTGTACGTCGGCAAGGTTCTCGGCCAGCGTTTTGCCGGTGACAGTCAAGCAATCACCGTGCAGTAAACCGCGGTCCAATAGGGCTTTCATCAATGGCTGAATGCCGCCGATTTCAATCAGCTCGGCCATTTGATATTTTCCGCTCGGCTTCAGGTCTGCCAGCATTGGAACGTTTTTGCCGATGCGGGTGAAATCGTCGAGCGTGACATCGACACCGGTTGCATTGGCCATCGCAATCAAATGTAACACCGAATTGGTCGAGCCGCCGAGTGCGATAACGATCGTGATCGCATTTTCGAAGGCTTCTTTGGTCATGATGTCGCGCGGTTTGATGTCTTTAGCGAGCAATTCGAGCACGGCCGCGCCGGCGCGTTCGCAGTCCAGGCGTTTGTCTTCGGAAACTGCGGCTTGCGCCGAACTGTTCGGTAAGCTCATGCCCAGCGCTTCGATCGCCGAAGCCATCGTATTCGCTGTGTACATGCCCCCGCAGGAACCCGCGCCGGGTATCGCTTTTGCTTCGATTTGAGCGAGTTCTTCGTCATCGATTTTATTGTTCGCGCGAGCGCCGACCGCTTCGAAAACCGAGACGACATCGAGCTTTTTATCATTATGGCATCCCGGCAGAATCGTACCGCCGTAAACGAAGATAGCTGGGCGGTTCAGGCGCGATAATGCGATCATGCATCCGGGCATGTTTTTATCGCAGCCGCCGATCGCAACAACGCCGTCGAAGCCTTGGCAGCCGACTACGGTTTCAATCGAGTCGGCAATGACTTCACGGGAAACCAGCGAGTATTTCATGCCTTCGGTACCCATCGAAATACCGTCAGAAATCGTGATGGTATTGAAAATAACCGCTTTTCCGCCTGATTTATCGACGCCCCGTGCTGCATCGTCGGCGAGCCGATTAATATGCATGTTACAGGGAGTTACCATGCTCCAAGTTGAAGCGACGCCGATTTGCGGTTTTTTGAAGTCTTCATTTTTGAAGCCGACTGCATGCAACATTGCGCGGCTAGGCGCGCGCTCCATGCCGTCAACGACTTGTGATGAAAAGCGTCTTGTGGATTTATCACCTGAATTTGCCATCTGAATTCCTGATGTGTTCAATTGTTAATAGTGGATTGGGGTATCAAGCTGAAGCGGTTCCTTAGGAATGAGTAAAATAACTTAGGATTTCGCGATAACTTCCGGGAGTTATGAGCTTTGTCGAGGGTTCGGTTAGGAATATGCACAAATAACCTCTACAAGGAGTAGGCTTTACGGCGCCTCCCTACCGCGAACATCTATCAATCGAGCCGCCGGGCCCCTGCCAACAGATGTTGAAGTTATTTAATGCCTGTTTCTTAAAACGTATCCCAACTGCTGGTTCGTCTTCCCAAACTCAGTTTCGGTAATAAAAAACCGAGTAAAACACCGCCTAATGCGAGTATTCCGCCATAGAGAAACCAGTCTTGATGGGCGCTATCGCGTAAGGCTTGATTTTCGCGCTTAATTTGCTGTAACTCGCGTTCGGCTGAAACCACGCGCTCTTGAAATTGATCACGCTGGTTTTTAATGTCGATAGCACTTGACGAAATTTGTTTGATTTCGGCCAGTTCCATCATCAATTGGTTGCGCTCGGCCATTAATGTCTCGCTAGATTTAAAGGTCTCTTGCAATGAAGTTAACTCGGATTTTAGTCCTACATTTTCATTTTGTAGTTGGTCGATTTTTTTATTTGCTTGTTCAAGTAGATGACTGTTAGGCGGCGTGGTTTTTAAAAAACGGGTTAGAAAAAAACCTTCGACACCGTTACTTGTTTTGACGTAAGAATAGCCATTGCCGCGATCTTCGATCAGTGTCAATGGAGTGCCGGAGCGAAGCATTCGCAAAATTTTACTGCGTTCGTTTTCGGCGACTCTGAGTGTTAATTCCAAGTCGTCGGTAACATACACGGTTTTAGCTTGGGCAGTATTGATAACTATTGCAGAGAGAATTAAAGCGTATACTAATATTTTCACAAGTATCCTTGATGCAGACATGGTTGCATTATTGTATAGGAATAGGTCGAATTTTACTTGTCACTCATTAATAATTCCAGCAAAGCCTTTTGTGCGTGCAGGCGATTTTCCGCTTCGGGGAAGACGACGCTTTGAGGACCGTCGATGACTTCAGCGGCGACTTCCTCGTTTCGATGCGCGGGTAGGCAATGCATGAAAAGCGCGTCCTGGTTTGCCGCGTTCATGACTCGTTCGCTGACTTGATAATCCTTGAAAGCTATTTCGCGTTGTTTTTGCTCTTCTTCGTGGCCCATGCTGGCCCATACGTCGGTGACAATCAAGTCCGAAGCTTTTGCCGCTTCTTCTGGGCTATTAAAAAACTTGATGTGCGACTGTCCGGCTTCCACTATTGCCGGGTTCGGTTCATAGCCCTGCGGGCAGGCAATATGTAATTTAAAGTTCAATAACTTTGCAGCGTTTATATAGGAGTGACACATATTGTTGCCGTCTCCGATCCAAGTAACGGTTTTGCCTTCTATATCGCCGCGATATTCGAAATAAGTTTGCATATCGGCAAGTAACTGGCAAGGGTGCAGAAGATCTGTAAGGCCGTTGATGACCGGTACGCTGGAGTATTTTGCGATCGTGGTGACCGTTTCATGTTTGAACGTTCTCAACATGATGCCGTCGACCATGCTTGAGATGACTTTCGCGCTATCTTGCAAAGGTTCGCCACGGCCGAGTTGCGTGTCCCGCGGCGATAAAAATAAAGCCGAACCGCCCAAATGAATCATGCCGGTTTCAAATGAAATACGGGTTCGCGTCGATGATTTTTCAAAAATCATGGCAAGAACCTTACCCTTCAACGGCTGATAATTCGGATCACGATATTTCTTTAGCTCGATTGCCCGATCGATTAAGGTTCGAAATTCGGTCGAAGTTAGATCGTTTAGGCTAATAAAGTGTCTAGGGTTCATTGGCTTGATGTTTTTCCGTGAATTCTTGGATGACGGCGGTTAGTGTTTCCACCAGTCTTTCGATTTGTTGCTCGTCGATAATCAACGGCGGTAATAACCTTATGGTTTTTTCGTTAGTTACGTTGATCAATAGTCCTTTTGATAAGGCGTCGCTGACGAGCTCGCCGCAAGGTACCGATAATTCGACGCCGATCATTAAACCTTTGTGACGAATTTCTACGATCTTATTTTTGTCGACCAAGCGCTCATGTAGTTTGGACGCGATCATTCGTCCTTTGATCTCGGCTTGTTCGATCAAATGACCGTCATTTAATTCGTTTAATACGGCTAGGGCTGCACTACAAGCTAACGGATTGCCGCCGAAAGTTGAACCGTGAGTGCCCGGCGTCAAAATTTGCGCGGCTTTTCCTCTCGCTAAGCAGGCGCCGATTGGAACGCCATTAGCGAGCGCCTTGGCAAGTGAGCAAACATCGGGAAGTATGCCGTTATGCTGGTAAGCTAAAAACTTGCCGGTACGGCCAATGCCGGTCTGGATTTCATCCAGCATCATCAAAACATCGTGCCGGTCGCATAGTGAGCGGATGTTATTGAGATAATCCGGTGCGGGGATATTAACACCGCCTTCGCCTTGAATCGGCTCGATAAGAATGGCAGCAATATTGCTGTGCTGTTGTAAGGCGTTTTCAATCGCGGTAATGTCGTTATATGGTACTCGAATGAAGCCCTCAACCAGTGGCGCGAAACCTTGCTGGATCTTGGTATTACCGGTCGCGCTAAGTGTCGCCAAAGTTCTGCCGTGAAAGCTTTTTTCCATTACGATGATGGCAGGACGTTCAATGCCTTTTTGATGACCGAATCGGCGTGCTATTTTAATAGACGCTTCATTGGCTTCGGCACCCGAGTTACAGAAAAAGGCATTATCCATGCCGCTTAGGGTCATTAACCTATCGGCGAGTTGTTCTTGTAAATCGATTCGGTATAAATTGGATGTGTGAACCAATTTCGCGCTTTGCTCACAGATGGCTTTATGTATGGAAGGATGGGCATGGCCCAGATTGCATACCGCAATGCCGGAGATAGCGTCCAGATAACGATTGCCTTGTTGATCCCAAAGCCAAACGCCTTCGCCTCTATCCAAGGAAATGGTCAAGCGTCCGTAAGTTGGCATAATGTGGCCGGTCATTGATTACACCTTACCTAAAATGCAAAAAGGCGGCTAAAAGCCGCCTAGAAGAAAACCGATGATTATATGTTTGATAATCAGGCTAATCAAGAGTAATGCTATAAAAAGAAGCTTTTTTATCCGGTCTAATCTTGATAGTATTACTAGGTTTTTATCATTAACGGGTAATTTTTATGGATGTAATAAGCAGAATTAAAGATCAGATTGAAAACAATCCGGTAGTACTTTACATGAAAGGTACTCCCGATTTTCCACAGTGCGGGTTTTCCGGGCGCTCGGTGCAAGTATTGCGCGCCTGCAAGGCCGATTTCACGTTTGTCAATATTTTCGAGGACCCTGAGCTCAGAGAGGCATTGAAGGAATATTCCAATTGGCCGACTTACCCTCAGCTCTATATCAAAGGTCAATTAGTTGGCGGTTGCGATATCATTCTCGATTTATATAACACGGGTGAGTTAGTCAAGCTGTTGCAAGATGCTGAAGCCATTAGTGCTTAAGTTTTTTTACCGGCCATGGATGGTCGGTGCTTGTTTAGGCTTTTCGTAACGGTTAAGTTATTGGCCGCTTCCTCTAGCTTTCAGCTATGTCTGAGCCTGATTTTGTCATGGTGTCAGATTCTAACGATTCCAGTTGCTTCCAGCGATTAACGATTTTACAGAACAGCTTAGCCGTTTGTTCGGCATCGTATAACGCCGAATGTGCTTGGTCGCTGTCCCAATTTAATCCTGCTGCTGCGGCAATTTTTGCCAGTACTGTTTGTTGATAGGCTAGCCCCCCTAACGTTGCGGTATCAAAAGTGCTGAAAGGGTGAAATGGACTCCGTTTGATTTGGGTTCTTTGGATAGCGGCATTTAAAAAACCAATATCGAAAGCCGGGTTGTGGCCAACCAGTATCGCTCGGGTGCAGTCATTTCTTTTTACAGCCTTTTTGATTGGCTTGAATAGTTTGTCCAATGCATCTTTTTCTTGAATAGCCATACGAAAAGGGTGATAGGGGTCGATTTTGTTGAATTTTAGAGCAGACTCGTCTAATTCGGAGTTTTGAAAAGGAATGATATGACAGGCGTGACGCTCGGTAATTTCAAGGTTACCGTGACTATTTAATTCCACGATAACCGCCGCAATTTCCAGTAACGGATTCTTTTTGGGGTTGAAGCCCCCGGTTTCAATGTCGACAATTACAGGAAGGTAGCCTCGGAAGCGACTTCCTAGAGGGGTTATGGTTTTTTCCATCGATACATAAAAATTGAGAAAAATTTGAAAAAAGGAGTAGCGGCAAGTTTATTGCCAATGCTCGAAAGGGCAGGGATATTGTGGTATGTTACGCGAAAAACACCGAATAATAAAAATTTAGGTATTGCGAGGCTGTATATGAATTTAAAACCAATGGTGATCCGTTTGGCGATGCCGGTATTGCTGAGTTCTGTGGTCGGATGCGCGTCGGCGCCCGCATCTAGGATAGATGAGAGTGATCCGTGGGAAGGCTTTAACCGGAATATTCAAGTCTTTAACGATAACTTGGACGAGTATGCCATGAAGCCTCTTGCCAAAGGTTATCAATGGATTACTCCGACTTTTGTTGATCAGGGGGTTACAAACTTTTTCAGTAATATCAATGATATAGGCGTTACCATTAACGATTTGTTGCAATTTAAATTGGCTCAGACCGGATCGGATGGCGCTCGTTTTCTTGTGAATACGGTGGCGGGTATCGGCGGTTTGTTTGATATCGCGACAGAAATCGATTTGCCGAAGCATAATGAGGATTTCGATCAAACTTTAGCGGTTTGGGGCGTGCCGTCAGGTCCTTATTTGGTATTGCCGCTTTTTGGCCCGAGTTCTGTCAGAGGCGTTTTCGGCCTTGTCGGCGATGCCGCGATGAATCCGATTAGTTATATCGATGGCGGTATTGTATCAGGGACCTATGGTGCTATTGGGGGCGGTCTATTTGTATTGAATACGGTCGATACTCGCGCCGATAATTTAAGCACAATGAGAATTGCGACAGAAGCCGCTGTGGATCGATACGAATTCTTTAAAAATGCCTATATACAACAACGGGAATATCTGATTTTGGACGGGAATGTGCCCGAAAACGATTGGGATCTCGATGTTGATTTTAACAATTTCAACGGCGAATAAACCGAACCGGATGAGATTTAACTGAAGCGACTTGGAGAAAAGAGGCCATGGTCAAAATTCTTGCCTTTTCCGGCAGCGCTAGAAAAGATTCCTATAATCAGAAAATAGTTGAGATTGCTGCAGGTGGAGCTCGGCGTGCGGGTGCGGAAGTTACTTTGATTAATTTAGCTGATTTTGAAATGCCTATTTTCAATGAGGATCTCGAAAAAAAAGAGGGAATGCCGGCGGCGGCTCGCGATTTCAAGTCGCTTCTAATCGTACACGACGGTTTTTTAATCGCATCGCCTGAATATAATAGTGCATTTAGTCCATTATTAAAGAATGCAATAGACTGGGCGTCACGCCGGGAGGGTGATGAGTTGCCTCTGCTTGCATATCGCGGAAAATTAGCGACAATTATGTCCGCTTCGCCTGGGGCCTTGGGTGGTTTGAGGGGCTTGGTGTTTTTAAGGTTGTTGTTGTCCAACATCGGTGTAACCGTTCAATCCGGTCAACAAGCGATAGCCAATGCTGCAAAAGCATTTAACGATGACGGTTCATTGGTCGATTCCGTTCAACAAGAAGCCGTCATCGATTTAGGCGTTGACTTAGCTCGGACACTGGAAAAATTAAAATCTACGGGATAGCGAATGTAATTCTTGACCGCCGGGCTCTAATGTACCTTAAAAGCTTGCCATCCATGGACTAGCTTCCTCAGTCCCAGCAATTCCCAATTTGGGGATCAAAAAGGGTGTGGGGTGTGCTTGGCGAGGATGTCGGCAGCAGGGCAGATTTTTGCTCCATGCAAAATCTGCATTCACGCCATCCTTGGCGTTCGAGCTGCCGCCAAGCCCCCATGGATGGGTTTACGGCGTTCCTCGACAGGCATACCCCACACCCTAAGATCGGCGAAAATGCTCAAACTGGGAATTGCTGCCTCAGTCCATGGCGAAATGACGGGTTACTCTTAACTTAATGGCATTGACGCAAAGCATGGGAACGATGATAAATAGGGGTGTTATTTGTCACGAAATCCTAGGATTTATTTTGGATTGCCCCAGCTATCGTCACTTCGGAAATTGGCCGAACGTCATCCATCTCAGTTTCTCGATTTAGTAATGGAGATAATGTCGGCTCCAGCGATTTGACAATTTGCACCGGTAGCGAACTGGTGAATCGGTAGTTTTCCGCGTCGGGTCCTTTGACATAAGCGGTAATGACGCCAAAGAATCGATCGCCAAGGAAAAATGCAAACGTTGCGGCGCGGCTGATGAATTTCGACTCGATCAACCGTCCTCGTTCTCCCCATATCTGACGCCGATGATCGCCGGTACCTGTTTTTCCGCCTATTGCGATCGGTTTGACATCGGTGTCTTTGTAGACCCCTCTTAAGCGTGTTGCCGTTCCTCCTTCGACGACGCCAATCAACGCATCGCGGGTTACTTTGGCAATTTCGGGCGCAAAGACGCGCTGGCCATGAGCCGGTTGTCGAATCATGATGGTTTCATAGGGTGTGTCTTTTGCGAAATGAAGGTTTTCAAAACGAACTAAAGGTTGCCTGATTCCGTCGTTTTGTAGAATACCCATTAGCTCTGCCAATGACGCCGGACGGTCTCCCGATGCACCTATTGCGCTGGCATAGGAAGGCGTCAAATAACTGAAAGGGTAGCCCGTTTTTTGCCAGGCACGATGAATTGAAGTAAACGCTTCGATTTCCAACAATGTCATAATTCGCCGTTGTTGAGCACTGGCACGGCGACTCTTAAATAACCAGCGATAAACTTCCTGGCGTTGCTCCGTGCTGGCTTCTAGGATTTCTTCTCTTGTTGCGTTAGGGTGTTGGGCTAAATAACTCACCAACCAAAGTTCGAGCGGATGAATTTTGGTGATGTAACCTTGATCCTGTAAGTCGAAATTGGCGGGAGAATATTTTTCGTGCAGTTTTTCGATTTTTTCATTGCCAAGTGCGGAAGCAGGTAAGTTTTTTTTCAGAAACTGTTCCAGCGCATCGATACTCGCCTCGGGATGAATCGATTGGTAGAGCATAGAAAATCGGGATGCTTTGGCGTAAACGCGTTTTGTCAGCATGGCTAGCGCTTCTTCTGGCGACTTATCTTGATATTTTGCGTAGAACCGGCGCAAATATATACGTCCTTCGCGGTCCGCAAAGCGTTGGAGATATTCCTGACGGCGAGGGTCGTCCGGAATTTCCAGCCATCGTGCGACGCCTCCCGGTTTGTATAGATGATGATAGACGACTTCGCGCATGAGTCGTATGAAGACTAAATTGACAGAGTCGCGCAGGGCATCGCGAACCGATAAGATTTTTTCGTTGTCTATCCGGCTGAAATTGCTAAAACGATGGATACCGCCCCCGGTATAAAAACTTTCTCCCGGGCTTGCCGAGAAACGCCTGTCGAGGGCCCGGTTTAATAAATCTTCCAATTGTATATTAGGGTTGGCGCGAAGTTGATGGATTACCCAGGCGGAAATGTAATCGCGAGAATGCAGTTCGATTTTGTTCAAATCGGAAACGGGTGTGTTTTTGTAAAGTTCGTAAACGTTGGTCACTAGTTCAAGATAATGAACCATCGTTCTGAGTTTAGCCGTAGAGCCTAGGTCGATCTTGATGCCTTCATTGATGTCCAGCGGTTGATCATAATTATCGGTTTGTACGCGCAACAGGTTGCCTTTCGGGCTTCTCTCGAACAGCATCAAGCTGTAAATAATAGGCGAGGGATCGTTGGCCTCATTTAGCAATCTGAAACCGATGGCGCCCGCTGCTCGGGCGCCTTCTATTTCGCTCAAGCGTCTAAGCGCTTGGCCGACCGCTTGCTGAGTATCAAAATCGATTGACGATTTTGCGGTCAAGTCAATTCGGTCTAATTCGTAAATCGAATGAACACCTAGCGCTTTAGCTAATCGTGTTCGGAGAACGGCTTGGGTCTTTTTTTCGGCCATGAATTTGGCCGGTTCTGAATTTTCGCTTGGCGGGCGGGTGACGGATGCTTGTAATGCGGCATCGCGTAATGATTTGGAAATTAGACCTTGTTCGGCCATGACTCTTAGATAGCTGTCAGTAAGATTTTGTAAGGCGTTGAAACCGGTCTTAGAACCAAGTAGATGCGATGGTCTGCGTTGCGATAGAAGCAAGCTAAGCACTTGCCGGTAGGCTTTGCCTTGCTCGGGGCTGATTGCTTGTTCGGGCTCGAAGGCGCTTGAAGCGAGTAGGCGATTGATTTCTTCAAAGTTCGCGCCGTACCAGGCCGATAATCCATCGCCCAAACCATGAATCTCACCTAATTTAGGCGTCGCAGCCAGCGGCATTGAGTTTAGATAAGAAAGCGCGATTTGTTTTCTCATTTCTCGGGTATCGGGTCCCAATAAATAAGCGCGTAACGAAGCGCTGACCATTTGTTGCAGTTTATCTTTTATCGAGCGGGTATAGCCGTCCGGTGAATGGCGATATTTTTCCAACTGAGTCGCCAGGGTGCTTCCGCCCGGTACGTTGATGTTTGAGCCGAATTGCTTAGCAATAAATTGAATGCCGGCGAATCCTAGTCGACTCCATTCAACAGCCGGATTGACCGTGGGGAATTTATCATTGAGTAATTCCCTATTTTCAATAAACAACAAAGTGTTGAGAATAATCGGAGGAATCTCATCGAAATGAGCATATCCGTAAGTCGGATAGTGAGTGCTGAATAATTCGCGGTCTTTGTAATCAATAATTCGAAGACCTGCTTGGGTTTTTTCTTGGTATATGGGGTTGAGGCCGTATTGGTTCAATTGCAACATCATATCGGAGGAGCTTGCCTGCGCCGATATCTTGAAATCATTGTTTTCCAGACGGGAGATCATGTCGGGTAACGATGTGTACCCGAGTCGCCGATCGTAAGGGCCGTCAGCAGGAAAGCGGATCGACGAACTGGCGCCGGGTTCGAGCTTGAAGCTTAATTGTTCGGTAATCTCGGAAAGATAGCGGGCTTGATAGCGTGAGGTTTCTATTTCTTCCTTGACTAAGATGACAAAGGAATAGCTTAACCATGCCGCGCCGGTCCAAAAACTCAATACCAATAACCGGCGAATTTTCAGTTTAACATTTCGCATCTTCTCTGGTTACCTTGTCAGTCAGATTTTGTTGAATTGGGGCGTCCAAGTGTTGGATAGGTCGACATTTTTAAGTGAGATGATCGTCAATAACTGATAGTAAACCCTTTATCCATCACGCACTTAATTATAAATTAATGCAAAGAGGCATTTTTTAATTGAAAGTTCAGTTGCAATAACCGGAGTTACTAAAATAATCCGAACGGTCGAATGGTATTTTGATCGGAGAGTATAGCGATAGCTTTGCAGTAAGTAAAAATTGTTAATGACCAAATAGCGATAATTTCGTAGAATTAGCACAGTTTTGTCTTTCTGTAACGGGATGGGCCTTGTGCGGCTCCTCCCGTTTTGCACATTTGAGGTAGCAGATTTTGAGTAAACCCGCATTACTGGTATTGGAGGATGGATCGGTTTTTAATGGCGTATCCATCGGAGTGGACGGTTGTTCCGTTGGAGAAGTCGTTTTTAATACTTCCTTGACTGGATATCAGGAAATTTTGAGTGATCCATCTTACGCGCGTCAAATCGTAACATTGACATATCCGCATATCGGCAATGTCGGGACCAATGCTGAAGACGATGAGTCTTCGAGCGTTCGTGCCAGCGGCTTGGTTATTCGGAATTTACCGTTGCAGGCTAGTAATTGGCGATGTGAGAAAACCTTGCAGGAATATTTGATCGACCGTAATGTGGTCGCGATTGCCGAAATCGATACGCGCAAACTGACCCGCTTGTTACGCGATAAGGGTGCTCAGCGCGGTGCCGTTATTGCTGGCGATAACGCTGATGTCGAAATTGCCAAAAAAGCGATAGCCGCTTTTCCCGGCCTTAAAGGCATGGATTTAGCCAAGATAGTGACTGTCGATAAGTCATATGAATGGACGGAAGATGTTTGGGATCTCGACAAGGGGTATCAGTCGGCGACCAATTTGACCAAGCATGTCGTCGCTTTTGATTTCGGAATTAAGCGCAATATCCTGAGGTTGCTTGCCAATCGAGGCTGCAGAGTAACCGTAGTTCCTGCACAGACACCTGCTGAGAAAGTATTGGCAATGAATCCGGACGGCGTGTTTTTATCAAACGGCCCCGGCGATCCGGAGCCATGCGATTATGCGATCGAAGCGATAAAAAAGATTCTCGATACCAAGGTGCCTGTTTTCGGTATTTGTCTCGGCCATCAATTATTGGCCTTAGCCAGCGGCGCAAAAACCGAGAAAATGAAATTCGGGCATCATGGAGCGAATCACCCCGTTCAAGATCTTGCGACCGGGCGGGTTATGATCAGTAGTCAAAACCATGGTTTTGCGGTCAACGAAGCGAGTTTGCCGATTCATTTAAAAGCGACTTTTCGTTCGCTTTTCGATGGCAGTCTGCAAGGCATAGAGCGAACCGATTGTCCGGCTTTCGGCTTTCAAGGGCATCCTGAGGCGAGCCCGGGACCGCAGGATGTCGAAAGCTTATTCGACCGTTTCGTCGACATGATGAACCAAGCCAAAACGCACTAAACCGCCACCGACATAGAATTAGTTAAAAAATGCCAAAAAGAAGCGACATAAAATCGATTTTATTATTGGGCGCAGGCCCTATTGTTATCGGACAAGCTTGCGAATTCGATTATTCCGGCACGCAAGCGTGCAAGGCATTGCGCGAGGAAGGTTACCGAGTCATTTTGGTCAATTCCAATCCGGCGACGATCATGACCGACCCGGATATGGCCGATGTGGTCTATATCGAACCGATCGACTGGCAAACCGTCGAAAAAATCATCGAAAAAGAGCGTCCCGACGCAATATTGCCGACGATGGGCGGGCAGACCGCGTTGAATTGTGCGTTAGCGCTCGACAAGCACGGCGTCTTAGAAAAATACGGCGTGGAAATGATCGGTGCGACCAAAGAAGCGATCAATAAAGCCGAAGACCGGGAGTTGTTCAACCAGGCGATGCGTAAGATCGGCTTGGAAGTCGCGAAATCCAAAACGGCACACACGATGGAAGAAGCGCTGGCCGCGCAACAGGAAGTCGGCTATCCGACAATTATTCGTCCGTCTTTTACAATGGGCGGTAGCGGAGGCGGAATTGCCTACAACAAAGAGGAATTCATTGAAATTTGCGAGCGCGGATTGTATTTGTCGCCGACCAATGAATTGCTGATTGAAGAGTCCGTGCTGGGCTGGAAAGAATTCGAAATGGAAGTCGTGCGCGATTCGAAAGACAATTGCATTATTGTCTGTTCGATCGAAAACTTCGACCCGATGGGCGTTCATACAGGAGACTCGATTACTGTCGCCCCGGCGCAAACCTTGACCGACAAGGAATATCAAATATTGCGCAACGTTTCCTTGGCCGTCTTGCGAGAAATCGGCGTCGATACTGGTGGGTCGAACGTACAGGTTGCTATCAATCCGGAAAACGGACGGATGGTCATTATCGAGATGAATCCGCGCGTTTCGCGGTCGTCCGCCTTGGCATCGAAAGCCACCGGTTTTCCGATTGCGAAGGTTGCTGCGAAACTCGCGGTCGGTTATACATTGGACGAGCTGCAAAACGAAATCACCGGCGGTGCTACGCCTGCCTCGTTTGAGCCCACGATCGATTATGTCGTGACCAAAGTGCCTCGGTTTACCTTCGAAAAATTCCCGCAAGCCGACGATCGACTGACGACACAAATGAAATCGGTCGGCGAAGTCATGGCGATCGGACGCTCGTTTCAGGAATCGTTGCAAAAGGCCTTGCGTGGGCTTGAAGTCGACAAGACCGGTCTTGATGAGATTGTCGATTTAAACGCCGAGGATGCGAAGGAAATTCTGCTTAGAGAAATGCGTCACCCGGGTGCGGAGCGTCTATGGTATGTCGCCGATGCGTTTCGCAGCGGTATGTCGCTTGAAGAAATACATGATATTTGCAAAATCGACCCCTGGTTTCTAGCGCAAATCGAAGACTTGCTGATTTCCGAAAAATCGCTGTCAACCAAAACCTTGGCGACTTTGGAAGAGGGAGAGCTCTATCGTTTGAAGCGTAAAGGGTTTTCCGATGCCAGGCTGGCAAAATTACTCGATACCAGCGAGTCGGAAATTAGAAATGCTCGACATAAAAATAATATCCGTCCGGTTTATAAACGCATAGATTCGTGCGCGGCCGAATTTTCATCCGATACCGCTTATTTATATTCGAGTTACGATGAAGAGTGCGAGGCGAGAGTCAGCGACAAGGATAAAATCATTATTTTGGGCGGCGGTCCGAATCGAATCGGGCAGGGCATCGAGTTCGATTATTGCTGCGTGCATGCCGCATTGGCCTTGCGCGAAGACGGTTATGAAACGATCATGATTAACTGCAACCCGGAAACCGTTTCGACCGATTTCGACACCTCCGATCGCTTGTATTTCGAGTCGTTGACCTTGGAAGATGTCTTGGAAATCATTCACCTCGAACAACCGAAGGGCGTGATCGTTCAGTACGGCGGACAGACTCCGCTGAAATTGGCGCGCGCGCTCGAGGCCGCCGGGGCTCCGATTATCGGTACGTCTCCCGATTCGATCGATTTGGCCGAGGACAGAGAACGCTTTCAAAAATTGTTGGAAAGATTGGGTTTGAAACAACCGCCCAATGCAACGGCGCGTTCGGTCGAGCAGGCGATTATTTCGGCAAAGGAGCTCGGCTATCCTTTAGTAGTTAGACCTTCTTATGTGCTAGGTGGCCGGGCAATGGAAATCGTTGTCAATGAAGAAGGTTTGCAGCGCTACATGAAAGAGGCTGTTAGTGTTTCGAACGATTCGCCGGTCTTGCTGGACCGGTTTCTCGATGATGCGGTTGAAATGGATGTCGATGCGATTTACGATGGCGAACGAGTGTTGATTGGCGGATTGATGGAGCATATCGAACAGGCGGGCGTTCATTCGGGCGATTCGGCTTGCTCGATACCGCCATACGATTTGCCGGCGGTTATTCAAGATCAGTTGCGCGAACAAGTCGCTAAAATGGCGGAAGCGCTTGGTGTGAGGGGATTGATGAATACCCAGTTTGCAATTCAAGGCGATGATATATATGTACTTGAAGTCAATCCTCGGGCATCAAGAACGGCGCCGTTCGTATCCAAAGCAACGGGTTATCCGTTGGCCAAAATCGCTGCTCGTTGCATGGTTGGTAAATCTTTAGTTGAGCAGGGTATTACAGAAGAGCGTATACCTTCGTATTATTCGGTCAAAGAAGCGGTGTTTCCTTTCGTTAAATTCCCTGGTGTCGATCCCTTATTAGGACCGGAAATGAAGTCGACCGGTGAGGTGATGGGTGTTGGAAAAACTTTTGGCGAAGCATTCGCCAAATCGCAACGTGCCGCCGGTGTAGATTTAAGTCAAAGCGGGAAAGTATTGATTAGTATTCGTGATGCGGATAAAGCTAAACTGCCTGAATTGGCTAAAATGCTGGTTGCGAAAGACTATCAAATCGTCGCGACTCGAGGTACGGCTAGAGTCTTGAAAGAAGCCGGTATCCCTTGCGATGAAGTCTTCAAAGTCAACGAAGGTAGGCCAAATACCGTGGATATGATCAAAAACGACCAAATTCAATTGGTCGTCAACACCACTGATGGCAAGAAAGCTATTCACGACTCATTCACGATGCGAAGAGAAGCACTGCAGCATCGTGTAACTTATTACACTACGATGGCTGGTGCGCGTGCCGCGTGTTATGCATTGGGAGAATTGGCGGCGGGAACCGTGACTAGCTTGCAAGAACTTCACAAAAGCTTAATCGATGCCGATTAATCACTCGTGTCTCTCAACAAGCTGAAAGATCTCTGTCAGTTTCCATCGTGAGCTGACAATTTTTTTAAGCGTCACATTGGCTTATTGCAACAAGTCATATGCCGACTCATTCCGAATTTTTTACCAGGCAAATTATTTTTGCTCGGGAACTAAAATAAATTAAAGGAGTTGTATCCATGAATAAAGTACCTCTAACAGTCACCGGAGCCAAAAAATTACGAGAGGAATTAGACGAACTGAAATCCGTGGTGCGTCCCAGAATTATCAAGGCCATTGCTGAAGCGAGGGAGCACGGAGATTTGAAGGAAAATGCCGAATATCATGCAGCGCGCGAACAGCAGAGTTTTGCCGAGGGGCGCATCGCCGAGATCGAAGGCAAGTTGTCCAATGCTCAAATTATCGATGTCACTAAATTAGATGCCAACGGTAAAGTCGTATTCGGTGCAACCGTTGAAATCGAAGAGCTTGAAAGCGGTGATACCGTTACTTATCAAATCGTAGGCGAAGACGAAGCCGATATCAAAGCCGGTCGTATCTCCGTCGGCTCTCCGATAGCACGGGCCTTGATAGGTAAAGAAGCAGAGGATGTGGTCATCGTCAAAGCGCCAGGCGGCGATATAGAATACGAAATCCTTTCGATTCAGTATATTTAACGATCGTGTGAAACGGCGGGCGGTTTGTGCGTTGCCCGCTCATACGCTTATTTCTCCGGATTTAATCGATGAATAACAAGAATCTGGCCTATGCTTTGAACGAAATCGGCTCCGGTTTGTGTGCAAATTTCCTGTTGTAGCTTTTTTCGATCGTCGCGTTCGGCGCGTATTTTTACTTTAATGAGTTCATGACTATTGAGCGCAATATCCATTTCAGCCAAAACGCCTTGCGTTAAGCCTGAATGGCCTATTATGACAACCGGTTTCAGGCTGTGGGCTTGGGCTTTGAGTTGTTTTCTTTCGGCAGGGGTCACTCTGTGTTTCCTTAGCTATAAATAAAACGCGAATTTTACACGATTTCCGATATGGCACGAAGCAAAAGCAGTAGTCGCTGGTTACAGGAACATTTTCACGATGAATACGTCAAAATGGCTCAAGCGCAAGGATGGCGATCTCGTGCAGTATTCAAGTTAATTGAAATACAAGAAAAAGACGGCATCATAAAACCGGGAATGAATGTCGTCGATTTAGGCGCGGCACCGGGCGGCTGGTCTCAATATGCCAGACGCATTATCGGAAAAAAAAATAAAATTATAGCTCTGGATATATTGCCGATGGATCCATTGGAAAATGTCGATTTTATTCAAGGAGACTTTCGGGAACTGGCAGTGTTGGAACGGTTGCAAAGCCTGTTGGCCGGAGCGACTGTCGACTTGGTTATGTCGGATATGGCACCGAATATGACCGGCAATAAAGGTGTTGATCAGCCTAATTCCATGTATTTATGCGAACTTGCGCTTGATACTGCGCGCTCGATTTTAAATCGCGGCGGTTCATTTTTAGTCAAGGTTTTTCAGGGGGAAGGATACGAAAGTTTTCTTAAAGATGCCCGGCAAAGTTTTTCATCGGTTACGATCAGAAAGCCGAAAGCCTCCAGACCAAGAAGCAATGAAGTATATATTTTAGGGAAAGGGTTTAAATAAGCTGATTGAGTCACCATGTTAATGAATGAGAGTGGCGAAAATCAATAACAACGATCAGGAGTGCAGATTCCTGATACAATTGCAATGTTTTTAAACCGAGGGCCTGATAAGGTCAGAGGCTAGTAACTTGAACGATATGTTAAAAAATGTAATTTTATGGGTTGTCATCGCCGTCGTATTGATGTCGGTATTCAACAATTTCGCTCCGCGTGGAGATCGCGGCGATCTTACGCTGTCTTATACGCAGTTCATACAAGCGGTTAAAATGGGGCAGGTTCAACAGGTTTCAATCGATGACAATGTCGTCAAGGGAAAAATGCAAACCGGCGAGACGTTTCGCACCTATGCGCCGAACGATCCACATTTAGTCGATGATTTGCTCGAAGGCGGGGTCGACATTAAAGCACTACCGCCTGAACAACCTTCCTTCTTAATGCAGCTTCTGGTTTCATTTGGTCCTATCTTGTTGTTGATTGCGGTTTGGGTCTTTTTTATGCGCCAAATGCAAGGCGGAGGCGCTGGCGGAAGAGGAGCTATGTCTTTCGGTAAAAGCAAGGCGCGTATGCTCGAGGAAGACCAGATCAAAGTGACATTCTCCGATGTTGCAGGATGTGACGAAGCCAAGGAAGAGGTTGCCGAGATGGTCGATTTTCTAAAGGACCCCGCTAAATATCAAAAACTCGGCGGAAAAATACCGCGAGGCGCATTGATGGTGGGTCCGCCCGGGACCGGCAAAACGTTATTGGCTAGGGCCATTGCCGGTGAAGCAAAAGTGCCGTTTTTCACCATCTCCGGTTCCGATTTTGTCGAAATGTTCGTCGGTGTCGGCGCGTCTCGAGTTCGCGATATGTTCGAGCAGGCAAAAAAACATGCGCCTTGCATTATCTTTATCGATGAGATTGATGCCGTGGGTCGCCAACGCGGCGCTGGATTAGGCGGCGGGCATGACGAACGCGAACAAACCTTAAATCAGTTGTTGGTCGAAATGGACGGTTTTGAAGGGAACGAAGGGGTTATCGTGATCGCCGCGACCAACCGTCCGGACGTATTGGATAAAGCCTTGTTGCGCCCCGGGCGATTCGATCGCCAAGTCACGGTCGGTTTGCCCGATGTGAAAGGACGGGAGCAGATTCTGAATGTTCACATGAAGAAAGTTCCTGCTGCCGATGATGTCGTGATCAAATATATAGCGCAAGGCACGCCCGGTTTTTCCGGTGCAGATTTGGCTAATTTGGTTAACGAAGCCGCCTTGTGTGCGGCAAGAACCAACAAGCGATTAATCAGCATGGTCGACTTGGAAAAGGCGAAAGACAAGATCATCATGGGTGCGGAGCGCCGCTCGATGGTGATGAGCGAAAAAGAGAAAAGAATGACGGCTTATCATGAAGCCGGGCATGCCATTGTCGGTCGTTTGGTGCCTGACCACGATCCGGTCTACAAGGTAAGCATCATGCCGCGTGGGCGCGCCTTAGGGGTGACGATGTTTCTTCCTGAAAGCGATCAATACAGCATTAGTAAACGTAAACTCGACAGCATGATTTCGAGTTTGTATGGCGGACGAATTGCCGAGGAAATGATTTTCGGTTGGGAGGAAGTCAGCACCGGCGCATCCAATGATATCGAGCGTGCGACCGAGTTGGCCAGAAACATGGTTACGAAATGGGGCTTGTCGCAACGTCTCGGTCCTTTGGCTTATAGTGAAGAAGAAGGCGAGGTGTTTCTAGGTCGGTCTGTTACGCAGCATAAGTCGGTTGCCGAGGAGACTTCGCATACGATCGACGAAGAAATTCGCTCGATTATCGATAGGAACTACGAGCGTGCAGAAAAAATTCTGAAAGAAAACGAAGATATTTTACATGCGATGGCCGAGGCTTTGGTGAAGTATGAGACGATCGACAAAGCCCAACTCGACGATTTGTTGGCAAGGAAACCGGTTAGAGCACCACAAGGCTGGGAAGATCCCTCGCCACCTCAAGGTGGTATCAAAGTGGACGGTCATGCCGATGCTAAAGATTCCGAGTCGCCATTAGGCGATGCCGCCGAACAAGGCCAATAATCTTTTCGGAAACAAGTGAAAAGGAGAGTCGGTGACGGCTCTCCTTTTTTATACCCATCGCACTTCAAATTTCGGCATTGACGCATGGAGGCGCCGGGGTGTTCGGCAAAGGCTTTGACAGCAGGGATACTGTCACAGAGCCTACATGGGCGTATTAACGGTGTCCTTTGACGGACCCCCGGCGCCGAAATTTGACCAGCAAAGGGTATATTATACTTATGCCACATCAAATTTCGGCACTTCAGCACCGTCTCCCTTTGGAAGAAGGCTAGGAAGCGGGGATAAAAAACCGAAATTTGATGTGCGAACACTATATTTTGAAACAAGCATGCTTTTTAACGAATAAGTAACAAACGGGCTTAAATATGAAGGAAAAAAAATATTTTGGAACCGATGGCATTAGAGGAAAAGTGGGTGAGTATCCGATAACGGCTGATTTTTTGCTCAAATTGGGCTGGGCAACCGGGCGTGTATTCGCAAATGAAGGGCACGGCTTCGTATTGGTCGGAAAAGATACCCGAATTTCAGGATATATGTTCGAATCGGCTCTCGAAGCGGGATTAACTGCTGCCGGTGTCGATACGCGTTTATTGGGACCGATGCCGACGCCGGGGGTAGCCTATTTGACACGAACTTTGCGCGCCCAGGCGGGTATCGTCATCAGCGCATCACATAATCCTTACTATGATAACGGCATTAAGTTTTTTTCAGTTGAGGGAACGAAATTACCCGACTCCATGGAGAAAAAAATAGAGCATTACATTGACTCGCCGATGACGACGGTTGACTCGGCTAAACTAGGTAAAGCCAATCGTGTTGGAGATGCGGCAGGCCGGTATATAGAGTTTTGCAAAAGTACGATTCCGACTTGGATGGACTTTAACGGTCTCAGAATCGTAGTCGACTGTGCCAATGGCGCGACTTACCATATCGCACCTCACGTTTTTAGCGAAGTAGGCGCTGAAGTCGTTACGATCGGCGCCGAACCGGATGGGCTGAATATCAATGAAGAGTGCGGGGCCACGAAGACCGAAAAATTGGTTTCGACTGTTCTTGCCTATCGGGCCGATTTCGGTATTGCGCTCGACGGTGATGGAGATCGGTTGATCATGGTCGATCATAAGGGTGAAATCGTCGATGGCGACGAATTAATTTATATCATCGCTAAATCGAGATTAAATGCTGGAGTCCTAAAAGGTCCGGTGATCGGTACCTTAATGACCAATCTCGGTATGGAGCATGCGCTAAAAAGCTTAGGCATCGAATTGTTTCGAGCAAAAGTCGGAGACCGTTATGTCATGGAAATGCTTGAAGAGAAGAAGGGTATTTTAGGGGGTGAAAATTCGGGGCATATCATTTGTCTAGACAGAACGACGACAGGCGACGGTATCGTGGCGGCTTTACAAGTCATGGCCGAAATGAAAACCAGCGGTAAGACGCTGCATGAGCTTAGGTCCGGAGTTCGCATGTATCCTCAAGTTCTGATTAACTTGAGAACCGATATCAAAATCAATCCCGATAATCACGAAAAAATACAAAAAGCGGTTAAGGATGTCGAAAAAATATTGGGTGCTAACGGTAGAGTCTTGTTGAGAGCCTCAGGAACCGAGCCTTTGATTCGTGTAATGGTGGAAGGAGTCGACGAAGCGTTGGTGAATAAATGCGCTAACCAATTAGCCGATGAGGTTAAGAAAGCAATCGATGCTTGAACAAGTTTCGATAAGCATATATCATACGCAGCTTAATTTTGGATGGAGAGGGAGAAATTATGCGTCAAACACTCGTGGCTGGAAATTGGAAAATGAATGGCTCTAAAGCGGCCACAGAATCATTATGCAAAGCCATCATTGCCGGACTTAACTCATCCGATACCGGAATCGTAGTTTGTGTTC
Source organism: Methylotuvimicrobium buryatense (assembly GCF_005931095.1). Classification (GTDB taxonomy): domain Bacteria; phylum Pseudomonadota; class Gammaproteobacteria; order Methylococcales; family Methylomonadaceae; genus Methylotuvimicrobium; species Methylotuvimicrobium buryatense. Next base: position 2,114,279 of record NZ_CP035467.1, read on the forward strand.
CTTATGTTTATTTAGCCGATGCAGCCAAATTAACGGAAGGCACCCCTCTTGATCTTGGCGCACAAAATGTTGCCGATCAAAGTTCTGGCGCATATACCGGAGAAATTTCAGCATCCATGCTGAATGAATTTAATTGCAAATATGCAATCGTCGGTCACTCCGAACGTAGAACTTATTACGGCGACACCAACGAATCGGTCGCATTACGTTATTCTCAAGCTCAACAACAAGGGATCATTCCTATATTGTGCGTTGGCGAAACATTAGAGCAACGTGAAAACGATCAAACGTTTAGCGTCATCGATGAACAGCTCGATGCGGTTTTAAGTGCGGCAGGCATCGAATCTTTCAGTAAAGCAGTCATTGCTTATGAGCCGGTATGGGCCATCGGTACAGGAAGAACTGCCTCTGACGAGCAAGCTCAGGAAGTTCATCAGTATATCCGTCAAAAGTTTGCTGCAAAAAATCAAGCGATCGCCGACCAACTGCAAATTTTGTATGGTGGCAGTGTTAAGCCGGACAACGCTAAAGGCTTATTTGCAATGCCTGATATCGACGGCGGATTAATCGGCGGCGCATCACTCGATGCCGAAGGTTTTTTGAAAATATATAGCGCATCTAAATAATCACAGCAAAATAACCATAATAATATGTATCAAGTTATCATAGTCATTCATGTATTATTCGGACTGGGTGTTATTGGTCTAGTATTAATGCAGCAAGGCAAAGGTGCCGATGCCGGTGCCGCGTTCGGAAGCGGTGCTTCAGGAACTTTATTCGGCGCACAAGGCGCGGCTTCATTTTTATCGAGAACCACTGCAGTTTTAGCGACTTTGTTCTTTGTGACAAGTCTTTCACTTGCAATGTTGAGTGGTGGTAGTAAAGCCGCGAAAGACTTCTTTGATGACGCAGAAACCGAAGAAGCTTTCGATATTCCATTAATGAGTAAAGAAGCAGCGCCGGTTGCCGTCCCCTCCATATCTGCCGAAACGCCCGCTATCGAAGATGAATCAAAAACGGTTGAAGCAAAAGAACAACCGGCAGAAGAAATAAACGAATAAAAAACTATCAGCCGATGTGGTGAAATTGGTAGACACGCCATCTTGAGGGGGTGGTGACGCAAGTCGTGCCGGTTCAAGTCCGGCCATCGGCACCAAATTCAAGTTCGGGACAGTCCGAACAACTCCAAAAACCCGCAAGTTTCAAGGCTTAGCGGGTTTTTTATTGTCCGGAGAAATCTTGCTAATACTTTTCGTGCAGATCGGAAAAACTCATGGTACCGAGGCGACCTGGAGCCACAGTCTGCCCGACTGGTTAGGCAGTCAAAGGGCTAAGCCGTTGAGTTTTTTGGTGGTACAACCGTGATGCTGGTCCCCGATAATTTAAAAAGCGGTGTGACTAAAGCCTGTCGTTAAGACCCTGAACTCAATCCCAGTTATCAACAGTTAGCGTCCCATTATTCTGTAGCGGTGATGCCTGCCCCCGATGTAAATAATGCTTCACAGTCGGATGTGTATTGAACAATACAATCTGTTCTACATAACCTTCGCGTTAATTCTGTCAAAAAGGGATTGGAAAGTACCTATCGTACTACTTTAATCCTTAAAAGAGCTGTTGACATGTGTTGTAGACCGTTCGTGCTGAGCTAAGTCGAAGCATGAAGAGTCTACAACACTTTCACCGGCTTGGTGAGGCTTCAAACTACCGTTCACCCTTCGACAGGGCTCAGGGCGAACGGTAGTTTGAGGCTCTCAACTGCTCTTTTTAGGTTAATTAGTCCCGCATGTTTTGATCGATATAACGATGGTGTTATTCAAGCTTGTCTGTTGAGGACTGCCAAGCCAGTTGAGCTCAACTATGCCGTAGATGACGAATTCAGCAGGAAAATGACTGATGTGTTGTGCTCTGTCGTCGATAACTGACGAAATCCGCAAGGTGAAACCTCATTAGAATTCTTACTGGCACCTTGGACTGGTCAATTGCGTTTATCTGAAATATACCAGGAAAGACGAATCTGTACGGGCATTTATCGAAGCCGAATATATCGCGGAATACACGGCGGATGGGGAACTGGAACAATCGTGTATCGATGAATACGCGCTAAAAAATGCCAGTTATCATGTTTGGCCTTATTGGCGCGAATTTTTGATGAGCCAGAGCGGCCGCATGCATTTGCCGAGATTAGTGTTACCTACCATCCAGCTTGCGCATAATCGGCACCAAGAAAAAAGCGCTTCAAGCATGATTTCAAAGTGACCTATTTCGTAATCCAGGCATGAATTCGCTCGAGCGAATACTGATCGAAAAAGCGGGGCGAGAACATGGCTTCGAGTATGTCTTGCCCGTCGATGACGATGCTGTGTGCTTGGGTTCGGCAAGGCATCGCGCCCAAGTCCGGTTTACAGCAAAAAGCATCGATATTTTGACGCAATTGCTAAGTCGAGCGGCGGCATTGGCTCAATCGCTTCCCAATCAGGCCGAACTCGATTACCAGGCCGAAGTTCAAAAAAAAACTGACCCAGTTGCCGCTCAACGGCACCGAAGTCGAATGCATGGTCCGACAGCGCATCGGGCAAAACGTCTTTTGCAAGGCGACGCTGGATTTTTGAGGGAATGCATGTTCGGTGACAGGCATTGCCGTGCCCGAAGTCTTGCGCGCCAGTCATGCTACACCCTGGGCCGATTGTGACAGCAGATAGGTAGATTAATTTTTACGATTCATTCCCTTCATCATTTTAGTGCGACGGTTTCAACTCGATTGACGGTGTCGAGTGTGATTTTACCTTCTTGGGCTAACCAACCGATGCTGCGCTGGATAATTTTTTCTTCTTCAGGAAGTTCCTTGATTAATTTTGCAACGGAAGTTTCGCCATTTTGATCCAAGTATTGCCAGATGTTACCCGCAGTTAAGCCGACGCGTTCACGTATGCTTAATTCCGGCGTTTCGGCAACCGGAGCTGGAGCTGGGCTGCTTGTTTTTTTAGTGGCAGCTCGGGAGGGGCTGGTTTTTTTTGGCGTTACTTTAGCGGTTTCAGTTGTAACCGGTTGTTCGATTGTTGCTTTAGGTGCTTCGGTGGCTTTAACTTTTTTAGAGGCCGGCCGGGTAGGGCTTGCTTTCTTCGGCGTTTCTTTAACCGCTTCGGGTGTTACGGTTTTTTCAGTCTCAGGTTTAGTTTTTTCAGTGGTGGCGTTAGATTTTTTCATAATGATATAAATAATAAAAAGTAAAAAAAATAGAATCGACCATTCAAGCATATAGGCGTTCCTCTTTATTGATCGATTTTAGTCGAATTTCAAAAAATAAGTAAAAACGAATAAGAGATATAAGCTCTTCGCGAATCAAATTTTGGCATCAGCCAAAATCTATCAATTAGCCCGGTTTTAACAAATGTAGTGTAATTATTCACATCCCCTATCGCTCCCTCGCTCCATCGTGGGAACGATAATTGCCGGGGACTGAATAGTTACAACCATTTTACTTCCTTTATATTCCATTCGCACAAACTGTCGCTATTATGAACAGAACAATGTTCATAAATCAATGGTCTAGGTGGATCGTGTTTGACAGGTTAAGAATTTATGGCATGACAGAAAATAAGTAATGCTTGCTTCAGGCTTTAGTGTGCCTCAAAAGCTTGCCATCCATGGCATTGGATTCCGCCAGTTCCTGGCGGAATGACGGGTTTTTTTAACTTAATGGTAGTCCTGGCAAAGAGTATAAACCTAAAAAGAGCAGTTGAGAGCCTCAAACTACCGTTCGCCCTGAGCCCTTCGGCTACGCTCAGGAGAGCCCTGTCGAAGGGTGAAGGGTGGTTTGAAGCTTCACCAGGCCGGTGAAAGTGCAGTAGGCCCTTCATGATTCGACTTGGCTCAGCACGAACGGTCTAATGCACATGCCAACTGCTCTTTTTAGGATAAATCATTATGATAAATCACCGATTTTTTTTACTGGCTAGCCGAACCGTTGTTTAAGATTTATCTGCTATGATGCTCAATGAAATTAAGCCGTTCCGGTGGGGACTTCGTATTTCATTCTTAAAGGCCTAAGAAAATCTTCCTCTATTAAATTGTTCGATATGCTTCTGCTGCGCTTAATTATCTTGTTTTTATCGTCGATGTTGCTCTTGAGACCGGCGTCTGTTGTTGCGGACGATACGGTACGTATCGGCGTATTGGCGAATCGGGGCAAGGACCGCGCTTTGGCCGAATGGTTGCCGACCGCCGAGTATTTGACGAGTGAAATATCCAGCCGAAACTTTTCCATCGTTCCGCTAGATTTTAACGAAATCGATAAAGCTGTCGCTTCGGGCGCAGTGGATTTTTTTGTCGCGAACTCGGGAATCTATGTCGATTTCGAAGTGCGTTATGGCGCGGGGCGTATCGCTACAATGCGTAAACGTAACGGCGGGCGCGGCAATACATTTTTTAGCGGCGTGATATTCGCGCGCGCGGACCGGGATGACATAAATACAATCGCCGACTTGAACGGCAAGCGTTTCGCTGCAGTGAGCCAATCGTCACTAGGCGGATATCTGGCCGCTCGGCGTGAAATGCAGGCTCAGGGCGTGATGCCGGAGAAGCATACTCGGTTAAGTTTTCTTAATACCCATGATGCGACCGTTCGAGCGGTTTTAGATGGAGTTGTCGATGCCGGGACCGCGCGTAGCGATACTTTGGAGCACATGCATAAAGAAGGCGAGATCGATCTGAATGAACTGAAAATCATCAATCCTATACAGCATGAAAATTTCAGTTATTTAAGCAGCACTCGCCTTTATCCCGAATGGCCATTCGCCAAACTTGCCGATACACCCGAGTCTTTGAGTCTCGAAGTTGCCTCGGCGTTAATGTTGATGTCAAACGATAGTTCTGCAGCTCAAGCAGCGGGAATTACCGGTTGGACTGTAGCTTATAACTACCGCCCGGTGCATGACTTATTGCGTGAGCTTCGTTTGAGCCCATATGAAGGTGTTGGCCGGATCGGTTTTGAGGATTTTTTGCGTCATTATTGGCATTGGTTGTTATTGTCGATACTGACGCCGTTGGTATTAAGCCTCGTTGTTGTTTATTTCATACGTCTGAATGGCCGCCTGCGCAAAACTGAAATCGAATTGATCGACGCGCGCGATTATTTAGCGGATAGAGTTAGGGAAAGAACCGCCGAATTGGAAGAAAGTCGGCGACGATTGGAGCGCATTAGCAAAGATTGGAACGATGCTTTCGATGCGATTGGCGATCCTATCTTCATTCACGATGCCGCGATGCGCATCGTTAGAGCCAACCCCGCTTATTGCGATCGTGCGGGAATGACGCTGGATCAAGTCATTGGACGCTTGTATTTCGAATTATTTCCGAAACTGAATGAACCGATGCCCGCATGCCGTAATTTTCCGGAAGACAGTTTTGCAAAAGCAAACGAATTACAACTACCTAATGGAGATATATTCGTTTCGCGCTCCTTCGGGATTATGCATGCGGATAGAAGCGTCAAGAGTGCGATTCATATTTTGGAAGACGTAACCGAGTTGCGCAAGACGGAGGCGCGTCGAAGAATATTGAACCGAGCCCTAGAGCAGGCTGGCGAAGGTATTATGATATTGGATTGCGAGCGCCGGGTGATTTTTTGCAACCCGAGTTTGAGGGCTCTTCTAGGCTGCGATTCGCACGAACCCGAGTGCAACAAGCGCTTGTTTAATAAGGGAGACTGTTTATTGGTCACGGCCTATTTCATGTCGCAGTTGCAAGCGCTATTCGATAAAGCCGAGCGAGACGGCGAAGACTTTTCGGCCGAAATGGAATTGAATGTGCCGAACGGTCTTGGGTTGCCGGTTTTTATCACGGTTGCGGGAATTTTAAACGATAACGATGAACGAGAAGGCTTTGTCTTGACCGTTCTGGACCTTAGCGAAGTCAAGCGGGCCGAGCAGGCACTGACCTATCGTATCGGTTTAGAAGCCTTGATTGCCGAAATCGCTTCGAACTTGAGTAACGCTAGACCGGAACAAGTCAATGAAGTGGTTTTGAAAACCCTCACGCAATTAGGCCGGTTTTTAGACGTCGATCGGGTGTATATTTTCGATTACGACGATACCGAAGATATTTTTGGGCATACTCACGAGTGGTGTGCGGAAGGCATCGAGCCGGAAATCGATTCACTAAGCAAATTTACGGTCGAATCCTTTCCGTGGTTGTTCGGAGAGCTGATGAGCGGAAGGAGCGTAAAGATAGAAGATGTTAATCGCTTGCCTTCCGTCGCTATCCTCGAGCGCGAGGAGTTCAAGCGGGAGAATATACTTTCGCTACTTTCTGAACCATTTAATTACGGCGGCGTTTTCTCGGGGTTTATCGGCGTCGATTCCGTCAAGCGTCTTCGTCGTTGGAACGAAGAAGAAGAGCGTCTACTGCAAACGGTTGGCGAGATGATTGTCAACACCCTCCGCCGCATCAAGACGATGATTCATTTGCAGATCAGTGAAACGAACTTGGCCGCGGCTCAACACATCGCTCATCTAGGCAGTTGGGAATGGAATATTGTCACCGACGAGTTGTCGTGGTCCGACGAAGTGTACCGCATGTTCGGTTTCAAGCCGCAACAATTCGTTGCGACCTATCGAAGGTTTCTTGAGTCGATATCGCCGAAGGATCGCGACTTTGTGGCCGATGCCGTGCAAAATGCCTTCTCGCGAGGCGATGAATACGAGCTCGATCACCGTATTCGCCGTGCCGATGGTGTCGAGCGAGTGCTTCACGAAATCGGAGAAGTGATTGTCAACGATGCGGGAGAACCGATCCGTATGATCGGCACGGTACAGGATGTTACCGAGCTGCGTCAGGCCGAGAGTGAAATGCATAGGCTCAACCGGGCATTGCGCACGCTGAGCCTGTGCAATACCACGCTTGTCCATGCGCAACAAGAACAAACTTTGATGAACGATATATGCCGTATCTTGATCGACAGCGGCGGTTACCGTTTTGCATGGGTCGGCTATGCGGAACACGACGATCGAAAAACGATTCGTCCGATGGCTTTTGCCGGGGGCGATATCGACTTGATTACCTCGGCCGAGCTGTCTTGGGCCGATGATGCAAGCGGACGTAATCCGGCCGCCTACGCCATTCGCAACAAGGAAACGTTTATTCTGAAAGATATCGTCAATAATGCTCATGATTTTGCCCCTGCATGGCGAGAAGCCGCGTTGGCACAAGGTTATGCGTCAGTGGTCGCGCTACCGTTGATTTCGGATGACGAAACCTTGGGTGCGATCACGCTCGATTCTGCTGAGCCGGATGCCTTCGATCAAGCCGAGTTGAGATTGCTCGAAGAAATGGCCGGCGACTTGGCGTTCGGTATCCGAGCATTGCGTATTCGACAAGAGCGCGAGCATGCCGAGTCGGTATTGAAAGTCGCCGAGAATCGATACGAGGAATTATACGAAAACGCGCCTAATGCTTATGTATCTGTTGCACCTAAAAACGGAGTTTTGTTGCAGTTCAATCAGTCGTTATGCGAGATGTTGGGATATGACAGGGCTATTTTGGAAACGAACACGATTTTCGATCTGTTTGGGGAAACGGAAGTCGGGAAATTATTCGCCGGCGAGCAAAGCATTCGCGATATCGAGCTCAATATGCGCCGTGCCGATGGGCGCGGGCTGTGGGTTAGTCTTAGCATCGATCCAATAAAAGACGAAACAGGCTGCGTTGCCGAATACCGGGCCAGTATCATCGATATTTCGGTGCGCAAACATGCCGAGGAAGAACAGCAGCGTTTTGCCGAGAAATTGCAAGGATCATTGATACAAACCATTCGCGCGATAGCCATGACGATTGAAAAACGCGATCCGTATACCGCCGGGCACCAAGAGCGAGTTGCCGAGTTGGCCGTGCAAATCGGCAGGCGTATGGGTTTCGATGCTTATCGCTTGGAAGGATTGCGGTTAGGTGCGACGATACACGATATCGGCAAGATTGCCGTCCCGATCGAAATACTCAATCGGCCCGGTAAGCTAGAACCGATATTGTTTACTATCATTAAAAGCCATCCGTCGATCGGTTATGAAATTGTCAAAGGCATCGAATTTCCATGGCCGATAGCCGAAATGGTTGTTCAGCATCATGAGCGCTTGGACGGCACCGGTTATCCTCATGGGCTAAAAGGCGACGAAATTTTGATGGAATCGCGCATTCTCGCCGTTTCCGATGTGGTTGAAGCGATGGCCTCGCATCGGCCCTATCGGGCGGCTTTGGGAGTGCAAGCGGCTTTGAACGAGATCGAGCGAGGCAAGGGCTCCATCTATGATGCGAGCGTCGTAAAATTTTGCCGCGAAGTCTTGGAGGACGGCGGAACGCTATGGCAATGAATCTATACCTTTCGTACTTCAAAATTCGGCAGGTGACTAAGGAGGCTCCGGGGTGCTCGACAAAGGCTTTGCCAGCATGGAGCTGGCATAGAGCCTACAGGGACGTATTTACGGCGTCCTTTGACGGGCACTTCGGCGCCGAATTTTGATCTGCGATGTGTATAATCCCTTTATAGATACACCCCATACCTTTTATTCTTAGACGGTTTTTCGATCAAAAGGGAGTAATACCTGTAAATGTCAACGAAGTCTTCGGTTTTTCCACTGAAGACACTCGAAGGCAAAAGATGAAAGCGCTCTTTTTTACCCTTGTGGATTTTTGCAGGAGCAAAATTCGTTACTCCCTCCATGCTCTTGCGGATTTTCAAATTGGGAATTGTGGGATTAATCATCCGGTACTTGACAGTCGAGTATTCAATTGCCATTATCCCCGGCGCAGTGTGCTAGTTTAAGGTTTTATGACTAGCATACTGTCTTGATACCCATCTTATTCACCGATCGCTTTAAAATCACATGCCCGAACTCGTTATACGCTTCCTTAAACCCGCCGATTGGGCGGATTTCGTTCATATTCATTACTGGAATACTTATCCGAGCGGCGAAAACACTCATTGGCCCGGCGTACCGGTAATGGTCGATAACGATGGTTGGTTCGTTTATCGCTTTAATGGCGTGAAGTCCGCCAGCGTGGTCTTCAACGACGGCAATGGTTCGCAGACTGGGGATTTGCACTGTGCGCGTAGCGGCTATTACGCGAACGGGCATTGGCATGAATACGAAGAGAACGTCGATCCGCGAGTGGCCGCCTTTAGCGGGATTTCAGCCGCGACACGGCCGAGCTCAAACGCTTCGGCGAAGCCTTTACATGTTCCGGTCGATCCGAACGGGCCATTGGGCGATTTTCGTGAGGAAACGATTTATTTCTTGCTGACCGCTCGTTTCAATGAAGGCGACCCGAGCAGCAGTTTTTTTTGCCGCGACCGTATCAAGTTCAATCCTGATACCGGCGAACCGGAAGACCCGCATTGGCGCGGCGATTTCAAAGGTTTGATCGAACGTCTCGACTACCTCCGCGATCTCGGTTTCACCGCGATCTGGATCACGCCGCCGGTCGAGAACCGTAGCGGTTTGGATTATCACGGTTATCACGCCTACGATTGGACCCGCATCGATCCACGCCTAGAATCGCCCGATGCGACTTATCAGAATTTGATCGACGAAGCCCATAAACGCGGCATCAAGATCATTCAGGATGTCGTCGTCAATCATTCTTGCCAGTACGGTATTCGCGGCAAGGTGCACATCGATCATCTGCCGATCAAATATTATGTACCGCAAGGTTCGGAGCAAGGTCGAGTCGATCATGGTCCGTATCAAGGCCATCTTGGCAATTACACTTGGCCGAACCGCGACGACATCGACAACCCGTTGGCTCCTGACTGGTATCGTGAAAGGCATCATAGCGATCCCGAAGGCAAGTTGCCGCTGCAAGATCCCAAGACCGGTGAAACGATTCCGAAACCCGGTTACGATCCCGGCCGTTTTTTCGGCATCGACGCGCAAGCTCTCGATCCCGAATGGTACATGCAGCAAGGCTTTATCTGCGGGGGAGATTGGGAAAGCGAGGCCGTTCAGAAGAAACATATCGCCGGCGATTGCATCAACCTCGCGACCGACCGTCAAAACGTCAAGGATTATCTGATCGGCGCGGTCAACCGTTATCTCGACATGGGCGTCGATGCATTGCGTATCGACACGGTCAAGCATGTGCCGCGCGACAATCTATTGGAATACGTCAATGCCTGGAAGGCGCACAAGCCGGGGCTGTTCGTGTTCGGGGAAAATTTGGTCAAGGGCTACGGTTGGGGCGATCTCGGCGGCGGCGACAACGGGCCTTCGTTTATTCGTCCGTGGTGGTATACACGCTTGGGTCACGATCCGCGTAATCCGCATTCCGGCGGTGATTCCGGTTTTCCGCAACTCGATTTCGGATTGTTCTCGACCTTTCGCGATAATCTGAGTCGGGGCAGCTTCGAAGGTGTGGCTAGGGTGCTGGAAATGGATTGGATCTACGGCAATGCCTCGACGCTGGTGACCTTTCTACAGAATCACGATGTCGGGCCTGACAACGACTTTCGTTTCCGCTTTAAAGGCGAGCAGTGGATGGCGGCGGCCGCTTATAATTTGTTGTGGACCGTGCGCGGCATTCCTTGCTTGTACTACGGCGAGGAAATCGAGTTCATGAAAGGTGCGCCGCAGGATGTTATCGGCAACGACGACACGCTCGATCAAACCGGTAGGGCCTATTTCGGCGATCATCTGACCGACGAGAACATTGGTACGACCCAAAGCCATCCGCTATATCAACACATCAAGCGCTTGAATCAGATCCGGCGAGCGATACCCGCATTGCAAAAGGGCGAAATGAGCCAAATCCATGAGTGGGGAAGCGGCATGCGATTCGTACGCGATTTTCAAGATGGAGCGAGCTATGCCGTGGTCGGCCTGTCAATCGGAAGTGATCAGGACATTGCGGTTGAAAATATCCGTAACGGCGTTTATCGCGACGCAATCACCGGGAAGGAAATGTCGGTCGGTAACGGCTGCCTGGGTTTTCATGTGCCAGCCAATTCGGCAGGTATTTATGTGTTGAACGGGGCGGGGAAGATTGGTTCGGACGGGGTTTATCTTCGCTAAGTATGCACATCGCAGATCAAAATTCGGCGCCGGGGTGTCCGTCAAAGGACGCCGTAAATACATCCCTGTAGGCTCTATGCCAGCTCCATGCTGGCAAAGCCTTTGCCGTACACCCCGGCGCCTCCTCAGATACTGCCGAAATTTGAAGTGTGAAAGGTATAACTGTCTATCATTTATTTACCGAAGTTTAGCGTAACGCGCCCGAGAAAAATCGGGAGGCAGTTTTTAAACAGTTACTTAGCCAATGAGACTTCGATATCATTTGTTGGCGTTTAACGCTCACGGCCTCGAAATCGCGACGAAGGTGTCGCTCCCACAAAAGGGTTGGGTGCTCTGTGGGAGCGATCCTAGGCTGTCGAAACGCATGCATCAAATCACATACCTTATTAATATTCAATAACTTAAAATCATTCTGGATGCAATCGTTTGACCAAAACGACAGCTTAAGCCGCTTTTATTTTGCTCATAAAGCGACTAATCAATGACTTAGCTAAAAGAAGCACAACTATATGGTTTATAATCGTTCACTTTACAGTGATTTTATTTCCTCAGCTTGTGGATTTAAAATTATCGCTGTATGCGGTACAAATAGGTCTTATTTTAACCCATCCCCCAAATACTATGCTTCAAATGTCAAAACTACTAAACAGCCGCGATGAATGGAAAAACAAAGCGACTGAGCGCGCAGCTGAGCTTCGTGAGCTTAGAAAAACACAAAAACGTCATTTGAAAAAAATAGCGGAACTGAAACGGAATAATTGCCAGTTAGAGCAGCTTGTCGAAGCAAAAAAAACATTACCTTCGAGCATCAGTCAACCCTAACAACCCAGGATATTGCTGTTGTACCCGCGAATCCTTCAACGGTTATTGACATAACACAAGCTCAGCAAACGCGACTTTTATGCGTGCTTATCGTGCTTGATGCGGTGGTTTCTTTTCGTAGCGTTCCGCGCATTCTTGAATTATTTCATTCACAAACATCGCTTGAATTACCGTGGACGCCACATTTTACTTCGGTGATTAACTGGAGTTTGCGCGTCGGCTTAGGGTTACTGCGCCAAGTGTGCCCAACGTGCGAGCCTTGGATTGCGATCATTGATTACTCCATTGATATCAAGCGCGCCAAGATTTTTCGCGAAAGCTGAAATGGGGTCCGTCCGATTTCAGCAGCGAAAAATGACTTGGCGATTATTGCCTTCGGCGGCCCCGATTCGCCCTGCGTCCGTGCCACTACGCCACATCATCGTAAACTCGATGCGGCTCCGTAGCACTCCCACAAATGGCTTTACGCCGTGTCGCGATGCCTTGTATTTTGCCTCCGCCTGCGCTATTCGCGCAGACTCCGGCAAAACACCCGGCGCTACGGCTATCGGGGACTAAAAATCTTCACTTCGCTAGCGCTCCGTTTCCAAGATTTTCAGCGATTGAGCGCTTCGCGTTGACGACTAAAATAGTCTCAGAGGTGATGGAAATCATTAAAAACAAAGGGCTTAACAAAGTCACCTACCAACAATGTTACCAATTATCAAAAACATTGCCGCGAAATTCTAAAGTCAAAACACACCTACAAGCTTGGTTAAAAAAGCATTTGCAGATTCAAGCAGAGCTGACCGAACTGCCGTTGTTAAGCAGTAGCGATATTATTGAAACGCTGTTTGGAAATTATAAATATATGCTTGAACGCAGTCCGCAAGCCGACATGAATCGCTCCGTGCTATTGATTCCTGCTTTATGTGGCAGTCGAAAAGAAGCGGTGATTGACCAGGCATTAAATAAAGCATTTCAAGTAGATCTAGCACACTGGGAGGAGAAGAATATCCCTTATACGGTAAGAAAAAAGCGCCAAGAATTTTTTAAACATAAAAGCTAAAAATCGGGGAAAATAATAACGGACTAGATCAGTCTTTCGACAGGCTAGGATCGCTCCCACAGGGCATTCGGAACCCTTGTGGGAGCGAGGCCTTCGTCGCTCTCTCCTAACGCTAGGTGAGGGGAAGCCGCTGATGTTTAACATCCGCCTAACACCCTACGCTTCCCTGCGCTAATGCCGAAAACTATAATAACGCGAGCATAGTTTTATTTTTTCCAGCGTTGGAGGTAGCCGTTGGCGGCGATGCTCCATATTTTCGATTCATTGTCGGTAAAGCTCAAAGACAAAATGGTTGCGGCCGAAGGGCGCCAGGCGTCTTCTTTTTTGGGGCGCCAAAGCTTTTCGAGTTTGCCGGTACTGACTCGCCAAAGATCGATGCGTTGCGAGGTGCGGCCGGTAACTACGTATTTACTATCGCGGGAGAAGCGCGCGGCGGATAAGGTTAGCAGTTTGGGGCCGACGTCTTTGTGTACTTTGCCGGTTGATGTTTTCCAAATCAAAACTTGACTCAAGGCCGCATTGGTCAATGCGTATTGTCCGTCATCGCTTAATGCCACAGTTGCCAATTTATTGTGGTGCGGCCAACTGAATTTTAGCGTGCCGTTGGTCAAGTCCCATAATTTTGCAGTGCTGTCTTCCGACCCGGTTAATGCATAGTGACCGATTCGGTCCAGCGAGGTAGTTAAAACGGCTTTGTCGTGCGGGAAGGCGTAAAGCGTTATTCCTTGATTCAATGCAAAATAGACGGCTTTATCCGGCAGTCCGATCAAGGCGTGAAAGCCGTCATGGGATAAGCTGACCGAACCGATTCCGGGTAGGCTCCAAACATTCAGCAGTGCGCCGTCTGCGATTCGCCACCAAGCAATCGAGTCGCGCTGCGCGGTGACGGCGTAGCGTTCGTTTCCTGAAATGGCGGCATGGACGATGCCGCTTTCATCTTCGAGGTGCTTCCAGCTATGTAATAGCGCTCTGGGTTTTAATTGCCATAGTTCGGCTGGTCCCGAGGTTCTTCCGATTAACGCATAATGATCGGTCAGTGCGGCGGAAAAAATGCCGTCATTAGCCAATACCACCGTTTTATCGGCTTTCGGCGTTCGGTCGCACCCGGTCGGTATTGCGACAAACCAGAGTGCTAGGATAGCCCGGATGATCATATCGGTGTTCTCATAAGACGGTTGCGGCTTGATTGCCGGTAAACCATTGAAGTTTTTCATGCAAGGAGACGACAGTGCCGATAATGATCAATGTTGGCGGTGTAATATCTTGTTTTGCGGCAATTTCGGGCAGGGTACTCAAAGTACCGGTAAACACGCGCTGCCGATCGGTTGTGCCTTGTTGTATCAATGCGGCCGGTAAATTTTCGCTGGCACCGTGTTCGATCAGGGAGCGGCAAATGATCGGTAGGCCGACCAGACCCATGTAAATGACGAGGGTTTGATTCGGTTTTGCGAGTTGTTGCCAGTTAAGGTTGATGGTGTCGTCTTTCAAATGGCCGGTGACAAAGGTAACGGATTGCGCATGATCCCGGTGGGTTAAAGGAATGCCCGAATAAGATGCGCAACCCGATGCGGCGGTAATACCGGGGACGACTTGAAAATGAATGCCTTGCTCCATCAGCGTTTCGATTTCCTCGCCGCCGCGCCCGAAGATGAAGGGGTCGCCGCCCTTAACCCGCGCCACGCGTTTGCCTTGTTTGGCTAAATCGGCCAGCAATTCGTTGATCTGGTCTTGCGGCAGGCTATGCTCGCTACGTTGTTTACCGACATAAATTTTGGTGCTGTCGCGGCGCGCTAGATCCAATATGGCCGGTGCGACTAGGCGGTCGTAAACGACGACATCCGCTTGTTGCATTAAGCGTAGGGCTTTAAATGTGAGTAAGTCAGGGTCGCCGGGGCCGGCGCCAATTAAATAGACCTCGCCTTGGGGCTTGGCGTTTTGATGCTCGCGCAAGGATTTTTGCAGTTGTTGTTCGGCTTCTTCATCCTTACCGGCAAACATGAGTTCCGCCACCGCTCCTTGAAAAGTATTTTCCCAGAAAATTTTACGTAAAGCGGGTGAGTCTATTCGTTGTTTTACCAAGGGTCTGAACTTCTCGGCCAGTTGCGCCAAGCGGCCGTACCCTGACGGAATCAGAGTTTCGATTTTTGCACGAAGTAGCCGAGCAAGCACCGGTGCGGCGCCGCCTGACGATACGGCAGCTACCAGAGGCGAGCGGTCGATAATGGCCGGAAAAATGAATGAGCAAAGCTGCGGGCTGTCTACGACATTGACCGGTATGTTGCGTTCGTGTGCGGATTTTGAAACCTGTTGGTTGGTTTCAAGCCGGTTAGTTGCCGAAACGACCAATATAAAGTTTTCAAGGTCTTCGGGTTGAAAAGATTTTTGTTTGATCGTCAATTGACAGCGTTCGGCCATTGCGGCGACCGTTTCGCCGATGTCTTCGGCGATGACGGTAATGTCGGCTTCGGCTCTGGCAAGCAGGTCGATTTTACGGGCGGCAATTTCTCCGGCCCCGACGACCAGGCAGGGTTGGCCGGTCAATTTGAAAAAAATCGGAAAATAGTCCATTAGGTTTGGCGATTCGCGTATGGGTTCGAGAGTGATATTATAGCGACTCCTCGGATTGTACTGAAAATTAAAACTGAATCATGATTGAATACGATATTGAAGTCGATGCCACCGGCCTTAATTGTCCATTACCCTTGTTACGCTTGAAGAAGGCATTGCAGCAAATGCTGAGCGGCCATGTAGTCAAAGTCATCGCAACCGACCCCGCAGCGCATTTGGATATCGGAGTTTATTCCGATCAAACCGGACACCGGATTCTCAGTTATCTTAAAGAAGAAGATAAGCA
This sequence comes from Methylotuvimicrobium buryatense, assembly GCF_005931095.1. Lineage (GTDB taxonomy): Bacteria > Pseudomonadota > Gammaproteobacteria > Methylococcales > Methylomonadaceae > Methylotuvimicrobium > Methylotuvimicrobium buryatense. Next base: position 2,130,060 of record NZ_CP035467.1, read on the forward strand.
GATTTTTTATATCAAGAAGAAATAGGTGAAAGGTGAAAGGTGAAAGGTGAAAGGTGAAAGGTGAAAGGTGAAAGGTGAAAGGTGAAAGGTGAAAGGTGAAAGGTGAAAGGTGAAAGGTGAAAGGTGAAAGGTGAAAGGTGAAAGGTGAAAGGTGAAAGGTGAAAGGTGAAAGGTGAAAGGTGAAAGGTGAAAGGTGAAAGGTGAAAGGTGAAAGGTGAAAGGTGAAAGGTGAAAGGTGAAAGGTGAAAGGTGAAAGGTGAAAGGTGAAAGGTGAAAGGTGAAAGGTGAAAGGTGAAAGGTGAAAGGTGAAAGGTGAAAGGTGAAAGGTGAAAGGTGAAAGGTGAAAGGTGAAAGGTGAAAGGTGAAAGGTGAAAGGTGAAATCCGCGCTTGACAAGCCGTTAAAAATCTGAATCATTTCACTATTCACTATTCACTATTCACTATTCACTATTCACTATTCACTATTTCACGAGTACTCTTTCAACAATTCCCACATCCTGTCCTTGTCCACTGGTGCGCTAAACAAATACCCCTGAATGACATTACAACCTTTTTGCATGAGAAAACGGCTTTGTATTTCGGTTTCGACGCCTTCGGCTACTAGATTTAAACCCAGATTTTTCGCGAGATCGATGACGGCGCAAGGGATGGCGGTCAAGTGCGGATTATTAAAGCTCGATTCGTCGGATATTTCCATGATGAACGAGCGATCGATCTTGAGCTCGTCTATCGGCAGTTCTCGCAAATAGCTGAGACTGGAATAACCGGTACCGAAATCATCTATCGATATAGAGAAGCGCAAGTCCTTGAGTTCTTGCAATTGCTGTACGGTTTTTTGCTGCCCGCTCATGACTACGCCTTCGGTCAATTCGATTTGCAGCAATGACGGATCCAAACGGTGATTGATCGTCGATTTCAACAATGCCTTCTTGATGTTGCCGCGATGAAATTGTATCGGCGAAATATTGACCGCGATCGGCACCAAATTGATACCTGTAGCCTTCCATGCGGCTAATGTTTGACAGACCTGCTCAATCACCCAGCACCCGATATCGACGATATAGCCGGTCTCTTCGGCGATTGGAATAAATTCGGCGGGCGTTATGTTTTCGAGAGTCGGACTGCGCCATCTCAGCAATGCCTCGGCACCGACAATCAGGCCGCTATCAAGCGCGAATTTTGGCTGATAGTGAATATAGAATTCTTTCAACTTCAATGCGCGATGCAAGCCATGTTGTATCAGCATGTACCTTTCGGTTTGGCTTTCGAGCTTTTGGTTGAAAAACTGATAATTATTGCGACCTTTTTTCTTGGCCAGATACATCGCGCTATCGGCATGCTTCAGAAGGGCTTCGGTATTGTCGCCGTCGTCCGGAAACAAGCTAATCCCCATGCTGAAACTGATGTGCAATTCCTGTTCGGCTAAACGATAGGTTTTTTTGACCGCGTGGAAAATTTTATCGGCTAGTCTTGCCGCGGCTTCCCTGGAACTGATTCGCGGCAACAGTATCGCGAACTCATCACCTCCCAAGCGGCTGAGCGTGTCGGATTCACGTATTGACGACAGCACCGATTGCGCGAAATCTTTGACTAACTCATCGCCAAAGCCATGCCCTAAGGTATCGTTGACTGTTTTAAAATTATCGATATCCAGACAAATGACCGCCAATTGGCTGCGATCTCTTTGCGCCTGTAATATCGCGGTATTCAATCGATCCAGCATCAATACGCGATTAGGCAAGCCGGTCAATGGGTCGTGATGAGCCAAATAGCGGATTTTATCTTCCGCGACGGCTCGTTGCGTAATATCCGAAAATACCGATGCATAATGCGTGAGAGTGCCTTCTTCATCCCGAATAGCATTGACCGTGATCCATTCGAGAAACAATTCGCCATTTTTACGCCGGTTCCATATTTCTCCGGACCATCGGTCGGTGGTATTCAAGGATTCCCACATCTGCCGGTAAAACTCGGAGTCATGCTTGCCGGAACTGAGAATTTTCGGATTGCAGCCTTCGACTTCGGCGAACGTATAGCCGGTAATCGCGGTAAAAGCCGGGTTGATCGCAATGATGTTTCGGTTGTGGTCTGTGATTGATATCGCCAACGGCGAAGCCATGAAAACCGATGCCGACAACTTCAAGCTGTTGATATATTTCAGGTGCTTGATGCATTGAAGAATCGTGCTGACCAATTTGTCCTCAGTTAGAGGCTTGGCGAGAAACTTATTGATTTCCAGATCAAGCATTGCTTCGACTTGCGCGACACGACCAGGTCCCGGTTCAATGCCGCTGATAAGGATGATGGGCACGTTGGGATCGCACGCGCGAATATGTTCGACCAACTGCAAACCATTCATCTCGGGCAAGACAATATCGCAAATCACCAAATTGGGACGGTATTTTTTGTATAATCGCAAGCCCGTTTCGGCATTTTCAGCAGTGTATAAGACGCCGACACGGCGCTGCAAAAATTTCGATAAGCAGGCTAGCGAGTCGGGATCGTCTTCGACATAGAGTACCGATATCCATTTGAGCGGCGATAAATCGTCGGTCGTATCGTTTTTTTGTCGAGGGAGGTGTAATACGGAGTCATTAACCCTGTTGTCTTGTTGGTCCAGTAACTCCGGGCCATACGCAATCTCGAGTAGGGTGATGTCATCGTGATAGAGCGTTTTCGGGATACTTTTCAAATAGCCGTCGATTCGATTCAAATAACTGTTATGGCCGGTCTCGGCTATTTGTTCGATGAGTGTCACAAGACCTTGCTTTTGAGTTTGATGTTCCAATAATTCGATCAAACCATCGCTGAATATATATAACTTCGCTGTTGTATCGCAATGAAACCCTTGTACCTCAGGTAGAAAATCGTCACCTCCGACGATTCCCCACGCCAGGTGATTGGATGGAAAAGTATGAACGATCCGTCCATTACTGTCCGTCAGTAAAACCGGCGGATTGCCGCAATTGACCACCTCGATTAAGCATTGTCGCGGATCGAGTTTTATCAGTGTTGCGACCAAAAAGTGTCCCGATAGATGCTGATCGTACAAGGCTTGATTCAATTCGTCGGCTATTCGACTCAAGCTGAATCCCCGGCCAGCCAATTCTCGAAATTTCCTGGGAATGTTGAGCGCCGGTAAAATCGCCGACAAGCCATGTCCCATACCGTCGGCAAGCAATACATACAGCTCGGTTTCGGTATGCTCGATTGTGTAAAAGTCGCCGCTAATTTTATCCCTGGGCCGGGTTATTGCGTGTACGGCAATATTTCGATCATTGCCTATCATTTGAGAGACATAACCTTGCAGTCGTTCCGTTTCTTCTTGCTGCAGTTCGATTGTCGTATGCAATTGATTCAACGTTTCGTTAAAGCTATGCTTTTTATGAAGTTTATCCAGCGCTGTTCGAAATGCGGAGTTCAACGAATCGGCATTAACCGGTTTGATGATGTATTGAATCGTCTCCAAATCGATCGCTCTCTGCAGTAGTCCCGTATCGCTGTGAGCCGTTAAAAAAAGCATCGCCGCGTCGGCATCGAGCTTTCTGATCGTTTGGCACATCGCGATGCCGTCCATGACCGGCATACGGATATCGGAAACCACAATATCCGGCCGATGGGATTCGAATAAGCGTAAACCTTCTTGTCCGTTTTCGGCTTCGAAAACCGTTGCGCCTCGCCTTCTTAAGTAATTGGCTAGCACTTTGCGAGGCTCGTGTTCATCCTCGACACATAAGATCGATACGTTGTTCAACGATAATGCCGGTTTACTCAAGGGTTGTTCGGTTCTGTCCATCTGAATAGCTCCATATTGGGATGTTTGGGTAAAAACAGGCTAAACCTAGCGCCTAAATCGGTATTTTCAACAAGAACACTACCATGCATCGACTGCTCGACCGTCAACTTGGTAATGTAGAGCCCCAAGCCGCTTCCTTGGGGTTTAGTCGTAAAGTAAGGATCGAATAGTTTCGGCCAATCGTGCTCAGCGATACCGCCGCCATTGTCCTCGACGCGTATGATGCACCAATCGTCATCAGTATCGATTTCAACATAGATAAGCCCCTGAACCATTTGCTTTTTGACTATTTGATCCTTGGCATTGTTGATCAGGCACAAAATGGCTTGAGATAATTCACCGGCATGGATATATCCGGTGATGCCGGGGATTTTTTCTGTCACATGCAATTGAATATGGCTAAGGGTCAATGTCGCCTCGAGCAAACCAAGGGTTTCGGTGACGACTTGTGAAATTTCTGTTTTCTCGAGTGTCTTGTCGTTTTTAAAAAAATTGCGGAAATCGTCGATGGTCGAGGACATCTTGGACAACAACTCGTTCGATCGGTCAATAGAATGTCTGATGGTTTCGGCCGTTGCTTCGCCATGTACGAAAGCATCTTCAAGATCCATCAGGATGATGGCCAGAGCATTTAAAGGCTGGCGCCATTGGTGAGCAATGTTGCCAATCATTTCGCCCAGCGCCGCCATCCTATTTTGTTGTTGCAGCAACAGATCTTTTTTCCGATTAGCGAAAACCTCTTGTCGGACACGCCGGTCCAATTCGGAATTGAGTGAGCGCAATTGTTCCTCGGCCCGTTTTTGCAAACTCAGGTCATGGACGACGCCGACGATCTTTTGCAGCGCATGATTGGCATCCAGGATTGGCGTCATGCTGACTGCCATCCATTTCCATTGGTCATTGGCGTCTTTGATTCGGTGTTCTAGGTTTTTGATTGGAACATGCTTCTCGAGTAGTTCTTGGAAAGCCTTTAATAGAACCGGCCGTTCCGCTGCATGAAACCGATCCGATTCCAGCACCGAAATAATCGGCTTTCCAATAATTGCTGTCGTATCGAATCCCAATATTTGCAAAGCTTGTTGCGATACATAGTCGATCCTTAAATCGGCATCGATCGACCAAATAATGGCGTTGACGGCATCTACCAACGTGCTCATTTTTGCTTCGAGCTGTTTCATTTCGGTGATATCCAAGACGATCGCCAAAAAATACGGCGGCTCATCAATTGGTTCGAACAATTGCAAGTGTACTTCGACGTCGTATAAGCTGCCGTCCTTGCGTCGATGCACCGTCTCGAACAGTTGTCCCGGCTTCTCGTGACGTTTGAGCGGCTCTATTAATCGGTTGAAATCGGTCAGCGAATAGGCGGGCTTGATATCCAGCGGCGTTATTTTCTTCAACTCAGCCATGCTGTAGCCTAAATTAGCTAACGCTCCTGCATTGACGAAGCTGAAGCGCAAGGATTCGGCTTCGAATATATAGATCTCATTGATGCTGGCGGCGATGCTACGATAAAAACGACTGTTGTTTTTGCGCAAACGTTTATGTTCGGTAATGTCGAATAGCACCATCAAGCAATCATTCCGATTGACTCGACTGACCGTCAGTAAAACTTGATGCGTCGCGGCTGATTTGTCTTTTATGGAAATCTCCCGATCGATTACATCCGAGTGTTCGAATTCAGTCCGGTTGAGTAAATTGCGCCACTTGCCGATCGCTTCTTGCCGCTTTGCCTCGTCCGGAATTGCCCTGGCCCACCAGTCGTCAACTGTCTGAACATCGCTCGGATCGTATCCGAAAGTTCGTTTAAAAGCCGGGTTGACATAGAGGATTCGGCCTCGGTCGCCACTGAGGGCCATCGGCACCGGCGTCGCCTCGATAATGGCATGCGCTCTTGCCTCACTGGCTTTTAACTCGTTGCTGGTGTTGACGAAGTCCGTAACATCGCGCGCCACGCCCAACAGCGAAATTAATTTTCCGTCGGTCCCGAAAATCGGTGTTTTCACGATCTCGAGATGACGTTCGTCGCCCTGTTCTCTGTGTTGCAGTTGCTCTTGCAGAAATAACGGTTCGCGCATCGTCAATGTTCGTTGATCGCTTTCCCTGTAATGATCGGCAAGCCATTTCTCGAACAAAGCATGATCGTTTTTGCCGATTATGCTATCGCAAGAATTTTGCAAAAAACGCTCGAAAGCTTGATTGCACGCTAAATAATTCAATTGCGGATCTTTGAGCCAAACCATGTCCGGAAGCATATTCACCAAGGTTTTGTACTTGATCGCTTCGGAGTCGAATTTCTTTTCGGTGAAGCGTTGCTCATAGAGGGCGATTGCCAGTGTCATACTACAAATGACTAAGGCCATGTGATGAAGCCAAAAATCCAAATAAGACAAATCTATAGGGTGGTGACTTTCGACTCGCAAGCCGCACGATAGAACGATAATCAGCAAACCTATCGAGACACCGTGTCGTCCCAAACGCAACGCGGTAAAGATCATCAACAAAAACATCCAAAAGCTCTCGAACTGAGCCGTTTGCCAATGTTGCGTAAGGCTAAAGGCGCTAAGTCGCTCAAGAATTAGCGTTAACAGCAAGAACAATACGAATTCCAATTTACGTTGCTTTAGCGTAAAGCCATGTCGTTGATAATAAAAAATCAGGATCAATGGTGTAAGCAACATAATGCCAAGCGTATGACTCAACCAAGTCGATGAGGCCCAGGCGCCATACTCTTCAAGTGTCAGGCCGTTAAGGACTATCCAAACCAATATATTCAGTGAAGCTGCGCATATCGACGCGACTCCCGCTCCAAAAATTAGCAAGACGTAATACGACTTAATGTCGACTAATCGCGGATCGAAGTTTATGCGCCTTAACAAGGCCAAGCCTAATAATGGCTCTAGTGTGTTTCCTAAAGCCCAGAAGAGCGAAGGTATAATATCGGCACCAGAAACGATGTGGGTTACGAAAGCGCTGCAGACTATCAAGACTGCCGAAGAGGCACCTCTTATCAACATATAGGCCAATGCAAAACCCGAAGGAAACCAAATCATTTCTTGATTTGCAAAGGTGCCGGCAAACAAATCGCTCAGTTTGACGAAGAAGAAATAAAGTCCAAAAATCGACAATATATCCAAACAAAATCTTGTATTGAAAAGCTTCATAATCCCTTGTGTTTCAATTTTTATGAACTAAATTTTATGCTGCCCGGAGAGCTTGCAGTTGTCGGGCTATCTTTGTAAGTCGTTCGACTTTGTTGGCGATTTTTCGATCGGGTTAAGAGAAGCCAATGCCGCTGTGGGTTTCATAGATTGGCGAAACGCCTTGACTTGCCTAGTCTAGGGCATTGAGCAAGTCGATTCCGCACGCCGAGCGTCGACAACAATGGTCAGACGGCCAACACATGACTGCGTTACCGTCCTTCCGGATTTTTTTCTTGGAGGTCGTTAAAAATCAATAGAGCATGTCTTCTACCATCGCCGATGCGCGGCTCGCCCGGACAGCTTCAATTATACTCATCGCAGATCAAAATTCGCACCGGGGTGCCTGTCAAAGGACCCAGCACCTAAATTATCTAAGATAATTAACCATGGCCAATGGGCTATGGAATTTAGGTGCTGGGTGAATACATCCATACTCTATGCCAGCTCCATGCCGGTCCCTCTACCTAGCGTTAGGTGAGGGACCGAGCACACCTCTTAAGGCACTGCCGAAATTTGAAGTGCGAAAGGTATATGTCGATCTAATAACATAATCGGGTTCTTGGGATGCTGCGCAACATCAGTTATGGTTTTGCCGACGATACTTCTTAATAATAAAAAACGCTCTGTCAATAATAAGTCTACTTTTCATAGGGGATTTTGTCACACAATTCCATTTCCCGCAGAATTTCTTGCGATTTTAAAATCATATTACCGTACCTTGATTTTCAACTCATGCGACAACTACGTCGACATTTACGGGGTGAATGTAGCAATTCCCAATTTGGAGATCAAAAAGGGTGTGGGGTATGCGTGGCGAGGATGTCGGCAGCAGGGAGCTGCCGCCAAGCCCCCAAGGATGGGTTTACGGCGTTCCTCGACAGGCATACCCCACACCCTAACATCGGCGAAACTGCTCAAACTGGGAATTGCTGGGGTGAATGGTGGGGCTTGACAATAACTCGAAATGCCACATCATTCTACTGCTCACTGCTCACTGCTCACTGCTCACTGCTCACTGCTCACTGCTCACTGCTCACTGCTCACTGCTCACTGCTCAACGAACAACAAATGCCTCCGAATTTACTGCATTGTTATGTGTTTTTGGCATTAAGCGGAAAGCGTCCTGGATGTTTGATGATTTCCTCCGTTAAATCAACATCAAGATCCGGCCAATAAAAATGCCCGGGAGATTGCTCTTCCACGTTGATTATTGACTTAACTGCCTGATCCTTAAACCAAGGGAATTTGTCGTATGGCATGAATAGCTCTTTATCATGAGCAAGCAGCCATATACCATGGGTTGATATATTTGTTACTTCAACTTCTAAAGTATTGTTGCCATGCGCTAATGAGCTCATTGTAGTGAACCTCCACGAGTGATTCGATTTCTTTCAGTTGCTTTCGGGAATAACGGTAGTTCTTTGCCAATTCAATCTCGGGTTCTAACCAAAATTTAGCCTCGCCCTCGCTAGATACTACATGGACGTGCATTCGCTCTTCTTCTCTTGAGAAAAAGAAGAACCTGTAACCATTTTCTCTAAATACCGTTGGACTCATAATTTCAATCTACACATAACGTCCACAGTTCGCGTAACTCCGAATAGCGAAGCGTATTTTGAGGAATAAATGCCTTCATTCTTACGGTTACGTTGACCTGCGGCCATCTTTCGTTTTCGATTCCGCATTGTCAATCTATGCACGATGTTTTGCAAGCTGCTCATTCGTTAGATAGCATTGTTGCAAATACCATCCATGAAGTTTCACGAGTGATGGAAACAAGCTAAATGGGATGCATCTTTGAAAAGCATGCAGAAATTGGCGCTTGACAAGAAGCAGAAACACCCAATCATTTCACTATTCACTATTCACTATTCACTATTCACTATTCACTATTCACTATTCACTATTCACTATTCACTATTCACTATTCACGACCTTCCTCCACGCCGAATGGCTTTCAATCTTATCCAAGGCCGATTCCAGCAAGGCCATGCCCGGTTCGGTTCGGTGCCAAGTCGAGGCGCCGGACGGATGGGGTAGGGGAATCGCGTCGGTTCGGTGGCCGTAAAAGTTTACGCTGTGAATGTCGCCGACGACGTCGTTGAGTCTTTTGACCGGCATTAACTGAGCGATGGCAAGTTTGCCGACCGGGAGAATTAATTCGGGTTTCAATAAGTCCATTTCGGCTTGCAGCCATTTCGCGCAGTTTTCTATTTCCTGCCGATTCGGGACGCGGTCGCCGCCTTCCGGGTTCTTGCCCGGAAAACAGCGGCAGACTGCAGCCATATAAACACGCCGGCGAAATTCGGTTTCATTCAGGCCGATGCTTTCGAACCATTTGAATAAGGTTTTTCCGGCTGTCCAGGCAAAGGGTTTGCCGAAACCGCCTTCCTTGTCCCCAGGCGCTTGGCCGATCAGCAATATTGGCGACAAGACCGGGCTGCCCGATACGACCGGTCCGGTCATTTCCGGGCAGTCCTTGCATTGGGCCAGTGCCGAACGATGCTCGCGCATGAGATGTTCGCGTAGTTGAAATGAGGTCATGCTTAAAGGTCGATCTCGATGCCGACAGGGCAGTGATCCGAGCCGAAGATGTCGGGCGCGATAAATGCGTTTTTGACTTTGCCGATCAATGCTTGGCTTGTCAATACATAATCGATCCGCCAACCGATATTTTTTGCGCGCGCACCGGCCCGGTAACTCCACCAACTGTAGGCGACGGTTTCCGGATGTAAATGCCGGAAGGTATCGACGAAACCCGCTTCCAACATTCGGCTTATGCCATCGATTTCGGTTTGGGTGTAGCCGGCCGATTTATTGTAATTGGCTTTCGGGCGGGCGATGTCGATTTCTTGATGCGCGACATTGAAATCGCCGCAAGCGATTAACGGTTTTCGGCTATTGAGTTGCTGAAAATAGGCCAACAATTCCTTATCCCAGATTTTTCGGTAGTCGAGGCGCACCAGTTTTTCGCCGGAATTGGGGACATAGACATTAAGCAGAATGAAATTTTCAAATTCGGCCGCGATGACACGACCTTCCTGGTCGTGTTCGTCGATACCGATATCTTGCAGAATTTGTATTGGCTCTTGCTTGGTTAACAGGGCGACGCCGGAATAGCCTTTTCGCCCGGCCGAGTTGGAATAAATATGATAACCGTCGATACTTTCCAGGGCCGTTTGGACTTGGTCGTCCTGTGCCTTGGTTTCCTGTAACAGAATACAGTCCGCGTCGAGTTTTTCCAGGGATTCGGCAAAGCCTTTGCCCATCACGGCTCGAATGCCGTTGACGTTCCAAGAGATGATTTTCATGAATGAATAGTCCGAAAGAATAATGAATTTAAAAAGCTATTTTTTACTCGTTCCCATTGCCCTAGCTTGGGAACGAGCGAAAAAAAAACAACGTAGCCCGGATGGAGCGTTGCGTAATCCGGGAAACTCGGAGCAACGCCATTCCCGTATTCCGCAGCGCTGCATACGGGCTACACGCTGTAAATCCCATCGAGCAGCGGACTTCATGTGCTTCATGGTTAAACCGCCGTATTTAGGGTTATCGGGCATGTTTGAAAAACAACGGTTTACTGCCAATCGATCACATGATCTTCCAGGTCGTCGACTTCGGATTCTTTGATCGCAAAACTCGAAATCGATACGCCGGCTTCCTTGACACTGTCGGAGTTACCGCTTACCAAGGGGTGCCAATCGGGTAGGTCTTCGCCTATTGCCAGCAGGCGATAAGCGCACGTTTCCGGCATCCAGTCGAAAGCGGTCCATGCCGTCGATTGTTTTAAATCGACGCAGTCGGGCACCAGCCGGGTTCTTTCCTGATAACGAGTACAGCGGCACGTCTTTAAATCGATCAGGTCGCAAACGGCATTGGTTAGATAGACCTCGCCGGTGTCCTCATCTTCCAGTTTATTTAAACAGCATTTGCCGCAGCCGTCGCATAACGATTCCCATTCCTGAACGCTCATGTCGATCAGCTTTTTGGTTTTCCAGAAACTCATAGTTGTAATCTTTCCATTAGATAACAGAGACAATCTTGCTTGATGACCTTTTCGTCCAGTGTCAGCATGGAAGGCATGGCTTTGCGTGTAATGCACAATTCACCGTCTTGAATCATAAAAAACCGATCGCTAATATTTTGTGCATTGTCGTCCAAGGCAAGAATCGGCAGGGTTTTTAGACCGTCGACGGTCCCCCAGACGGTACCGGCGGGCATTTCATTGAAATTCATGCGGTCGAGATCTTTATTGAGCAGCAAGTCGGATGCTGTTTCTTTAAAGCTGAAGGTAATCGAATCGGGTATTTTAACTTGTGCGACAGTATGATAAAGATCGATGTCTTGCGGATAAACCGGATGTTCCGGGAAATCGCTCAAGTTTAAACAACTATTGAGAAATTCGAAAGCATGTTCGATGCCGTGTTGTTGATCCGGTTTACCGCATTCCAACGTGACCGATGGGCAGAGTTCGGCGAAGGCGGCCGATTGCACACCTTTCGGACGCGTAAAATAAACGATTAGGCGACCGAATAGCGAGGCCAGTTGTAAAAATTTGTCATCCAGTTTATTGACGCAGGCGTAATGCGGATTCAATCCGGTATTGTTATGAATATCGATACTCGCGAATACATTTTTAGCCCGCATAGTATCGACAACTTGTTGAGTCATTCGGGTTTCGGGGCATTCCGGCAACTCGGTACCGGGCCAGATGCGATTGAAATCGGGTTGCCGGTCGAGTCTTCTCAAGCCGAGTCGGGCGGCTTGCGTATTACCGAAAAATATCGATACCGAACGGGACAGCGCGCGTTCTTGATATTTTTTTAGCAAGGTTTGCACCGCATACAAACCGGTCGGTTCGTTACCATGCAATAAAACTGATATGAATAAGGGTGCCGGGTCTTTTCCGGTTAAATGGATCAGCGTCGGGTTGGGTAGTATCTTATATAAGGTTTCGGGAGCGGCAGTTAACAGGCCTTCCGGTAAGTAATCGATTTGATTCAGTTGCACAGGATTTTTTATGAAGCAGTATTTATTGAAGTAGAGTTTACATTATTAGCCATTCGCTGACCGGCTTGCCTCGGTTTTGGTTGTCCAGATATTGCCGAGTCATTGCGGTAAAGTCGTCCGGGTTATTTGTCATGAAATCGCGTTGCCATTGAGAGCCGGTTTGTTTGGAAGCGATTCGGTGTTGCACGACACCGAGAAAGTCTTCGATATCGCAACGGCTAATGCCGAGAGATTTTAATCCCATTACCGCGCGTGCGACGAGCTCTGCAACGAATAGAGACTGCAATCGGTGTTTGGCGCCATCTAGCCAAACGATCGGGCTCTCCAGGCCGTAACGTGCGGCTTGATAGAAATTATCCTTGGCCTGGCTAAACGGAACCGTGATGCCTTTGTCGACGATTTCATCGCATAGATTTTTGGTCAATCCATAAAAAAATAAGGCATTGGCGATTGCGTCGATCACGGTCGGTCCGGCTGCGGGCGTTCGATGTTCGATCCGTATATGCGGGGTGCCGTCGTCGTCGAAACCGATCAACGGTCTGTTCCAACGCCAAATCGTACCGTTATGCAATTTTAAATGCTCGAAAGTTTCCGAGACGGGGCCTAAGTCTTCGGGCAGTAAGATTGGGAAATGATCCAGGTTTTCTTGAAAGCATTCTAGGATCGTTTTTCTAGCGTATCCGGTTCCGAAGCTGACCCGTTTGACCGGTCCTTGTGCGGCGCCGGCGTAGCCGCCCGTTTCGATGGCTTGCTCGAACAGCGGAATTCGCGATTCGTGCCACAGATTTTTACCGAATAAATACGGCGCATTGCCGCATAGCGCGACCATCGGAGCCGAAGCGATAATCGATGCGTTATAAAAATGATGCGCGATAGCAAGCGGCACCTGCGTGTGGATTTGGAATGACGTCGTGGCCGATTCCAACATCACGTCATAATGGACTGTTTTTAGATGTTCGATGCCGGTGATATCGAGATGTATCGGCTTGCCCCGGGAATGCAGGATTTGTTCGTTCAGCGCGCGGTAGCGATTGAGATCCGACATATTGCCGAGGTTGAGGTCGGCTTGTTTCAGTGTCGGAAGCGTGCCGATCATGATGATTCGAGTGTTAATGCTTTCTGCCTGACGGCGCGCCTTACTCCAGGTTGTTTGCAATTGTTCGGCAAGACGGCTGCCGAGATTGCCGGCTAAAGGTGTCGGTACGCTGTTGAGTTCGATATTGAATTTTGCCAGCTCCTCGCAAGCTAGAGGATCGTTTAAGCCGGATAAGAACAGGTCGTTAATCGGTGCGGGAATCATGTTATCGTCAACCAGCCAAGCTTCGATCTCGAAACCGGCGACTGGATGGCGGGTCGAAAAGGCTTGTCGATCGAATAATTCACTGAGGAGTAAAGTTTCCTGAGTCAATTTTCGATGGAACCGGTCGAAATCGCCTAAATCGTAATGCGACGCTGAGATTTCCTGACCCATAATTGTTATCCGGTTGAATTGGAGTCATGTTAATTTCAATCGGCTTAACACGTCAACCGATAGTGGTAATCGTGACCGAAGCTCAATATTTAGGCGCGCGCTTCGAATAAATCCCAAACGGGTTTGATCCGTTCGGGTAACGGGTTCAAGCGCCCGAGCTCGACCCAAACGTATTTAGGGTTATGAAAATCCGAACCTTTCGAGCCGGCCAGGTCGAATTTTTGCGCGTATTGCGTGGAGGTTTGGATTTCGGCCGGGTCGTTGCGGCCGCAGACCACTTCGATTGCGTTACCGCCGACTTCTTTGAACGCGGTTAGTAAGCGCTTCATCCAGGAAGCGGTGAGTTTGTAACGCATCGGGTGAGCCAATACCGCGACCCCGCCCGATTCCTTGATCCAACCGATGGCTTCTTCGAGTCCGGCCCATTCGGTCGAGACATAGGCGGGTTTCCCTTGGCCGATGTATCGGTCGAAAGCCTCTTGTTGCGTCGTGACATGGCCTTCCGACAACAAAAAATCCGCGAAGTGAGTGCGTGTAATCATGCCGGCGCCTGCGGCAGCTTTAACTGCTTCGAGGGCGCCAAGAATACGTTTTTTTTCCAGTTTCCCGGCAATTTGCTCGGCACGTTCGCGGCGTATCGCTTGCAGTTTGTATATGCCTTCTTTCAAACGCGGGCTTTCCGGGTCGATATTCAAGCCGACGATATGTAGGCAGTGTTTATGCCAGGTGGTCGATAGTTCGATACCCGAAATCAGATCGATACCTGCCTCGGTTGCCGCTTGCTTGGCTTCGGCGAGTCCATCGGTCGTGTCATGGTCGGTCAATGCGAGACATGTGACGCCTTTCTCCTTGGCTCTCTGAATCAGTTCGCTGGGTGACAATGCACCATCCGATGCGGTGGAATGGCTGTGTAGGTCGTAGTTTTCTGGCATGATGAAGGTTCAAGGTTCAAGGTTCAAGGTTCAAGGTTCAAGGTTTGTAGGTTAAAGGTTAAAGGTTGAAGGTTGAAGGTGATTTTAATTCCTTTTACCTTTTACCTTTTACCTTTTATCTTTTATCTTGCACCTTTCCCCTGCTTTTCTCATTGATATTCACCGTAAAGTTTGGCATAGAGACCCTTTTGGGCGATTAAGGTTTCATGGCGGCCTTGTTCGCAGATGCCGCCTTCCTCGAATACGTAGACATGATCGGCTTGTTTAACGGCGCTCAGGCGATGCGCAATGATGATCGTCGTTCGGCCTTCGAGAAATTGGGCCATGGCTTGATGTAGTTTGTGTTCGGTTTCGGAATCGAGCGCCGATGTGGCTTCGTCGAGTATTACGACTTTAGGATTTGCGACGATCATGCGGGCGATCGCCATTCTTTGCCGTTGTCCGCCCGACAGACGCATGCCTTGTCGGCCGACGATGGTATCGAGTCCCTTGGGCAATTCGTCGATGGCGCTTTTCAATTGAGCAATCTCAAGGGCTTTCCAGAGTTCACTATCATCCACCGGTTTACCGAGCGTCAGATTCGTTCGAATCGTGTCATTAAATAAAATCGGATGCTGCAATACCGTGACGACATGCTCACGGATAACTTCGAGTCCAATCTGTTCGACCGGGACTTCGTCGTAATAAATGGTGCCGCTATCGGGCGTGTACAGGCCGATTAAGGTTTGTACCAAAGTCGATTTGCCGCCGCCGCTGGCACCGACCAAAGCAACTTTTTCGCCTGCAGGTATGGTGAGTTTGATGTTGTTCAAAACCTTTTCGTCGCTATAACCAAAATTCAGGTTTTCGACGCGGATCGAGACGGTTTTTTTATGGCTAAAAGGGTTTTTAATATGCGGATAATGGGGTTCTTGTTGCAACGCGTTGAGTTTATTGATTCGATTCAACGCGCCTTTAGCGGCATAAAAGGCATATTGGATGCCCAAAATTTCCTGAACCGGCGCCATCATGAACCAAAGATAACCGAATACCGCAAGCATTTGGCCGATACTGAGGTCGGAATAAAATACCATCAGCATTGCCAGGGCGCGGAATATGTCGAACCCGAATAAAAAAATCAAAAAACTCAAGCGGGTTGCCGCATCGCTTTTCCAGGCAAAGGCGGTCGAATAGTCTTTGACCGAGCGCGCTGCGTCGATCAGTTGCAGGCAATAATGTTTCTCTCGGTTACTCGCTCTGATTTGATGAATCGCTTCGAGCGTTTCGGTCAAGGCTTGTTGAAAGACTCCGTAAGAAGCATTTTCTTTCGATTTGAGGTCCTTTACTCTGGAACCGACCGCGCGCGTGAAATAGATAACGATAGGGTTCAACAGCAAAATAAAGAGACCCAATTGCCAATGCATCCATAGCAAAATTGCAGCCGTGCCGAGAATGGTCAGCACGGCAACCAATAAGCGACTGATCGTGGTGCCGATAAAGCTGTCGATCGTATCGAGGTCTGTCACCAGGTGCGTGACGACCGTACCGGCGCCCAAGCTTTCGTATTCGGACATCGATATGGTCTGCAGGCGGTCGATCAGGTTACGGCGAATTCTAAAAACGATATCCTTGGCGATGCAGGTGAATTGTTTGCCTTGAATGATGTGAAACAGGATAGAGATGATACGCAGCAATAGGCTGAGCAATAGAATCGTAACGATATAGAGAATGGGGGCTTGCCAGGCTTCCGGCGTGAAACGATTTATTGTGGCGATGACTGGGCCGGGCTTGTCGAGCAGCACTTCGTCGACTAGCAGCGGCATCAGTAAAGGCACAGGAACACTGGCAATCGTTCCCAGAATCGCTATGATATGGGCAACAAGCAATTCTTTTTTATGCAGCAGCGCGATGCGATAAATATAATTCCAAGTGTATAGTGATGGTTTTTGAATGAGCTTTTTACTATGCACGTTCCGCCGCGTTGACTGAGATAAATAACTGAAATTAGTAACTATTCAGCGCATGCGGTAGGTTGGTGTCAGGCATTGATTTCTAAGGACGCGTGAATACATCCCTGTAAGCTCTGACTGCAACGTCCTGTTGCAGACAGCCTTATAAATCAATGCCTGACACCTTCTCATACATGACTTATGCTAAATAGTTAGCGAAATTATAAGCCGTGTCGTATTTTTTAAAAACCCTAAACCCAATGAATGTTCAATTAATAATTTGTTTGATAGGGCTGTTAAGCCCGTTTTCAGTCGCATCGGCAATGAATATGGACGATCGGCGCCAGGCATTTTTAGATGCCGAGAAACAAATTGCGTCAATTAATCGCGGTGCTTTTCCTAAAAGTGCCGAAGCGCTCAGCGATTATCCCTTATATCCGTTACTCAAGTATCAATGGCTTAAAAATAATTTGGATCGCGATCAAGAGATTAAACGTTATTTAAACGATTATTCGGATATGCGCTATTCGGCGTTGTTGAGACGCGAATGGTTAAAGTATTTGGCGGACGGCAAGCGATGGCAGGCATTGGTCGAACATTATCGGCCAACTGATAATGCCGAGTTGGCATGTCATTATCAATGGGCCAGATTAAAAACCGGGTTTCGGGATGACGCGTTGAGCGAAGCCAAAAAACTTTGGACGGTCGGTTATTCGCAGCCAAAAGCTTGCGATGCTCTATTAAACGAGTTGATGGCATCGGGTGAATTTACGCAAGACATGGTTTGGCGGCGATTCGAGCTGGCATTGAGAAACAACCGGGTTCCGTTGGCCCAATATCTTAAAAAGGTGCTCGGTCCGAACGAGCGGTCGACGGCAGACTTTTGGATCAAGGTGCATCAATCGCCGCGTTTGGTCGAGCAGCCGTCCGAATGGCAAAAAGATTATCGTACGCTGGGATCGATTTTCGGCTACGGCATCGAGCGCTTGGCCGGTTCCGATGTAGATGCTGCGTTGAGCGTTTGGGACGCTAATAAACATCGTTATTGGATGTCGGTCGAGACTGTCGATAACGTCGAGCGTAAGTTAGGCTTATCACTGGCTTTTGCGAGAAGGTCGGGAGCTTATGATCGATTGAGCAGGGTTAACAATGCCGATAACACGGTCAGGGAATGGCGGGTTAGGGCGGCCTTGCTCGAACAAAACTGGCCTTATGTCATTGAGGCTTTGAACGGCTTAAGCGAACAGGAAAAAAATCAACCCCGTTGGCAATATTGGTTGGCCCGCGCGTTGACCGAAACCGGGCAGCGCGAACGCGGACATAAAGTGTTCGAAGCGTTGGCCGGCGACCGCAGTTTGTTCGGATTTATCGCGGCGGAAAACGTGAATCAGACGCCGATGCTTTCCGATCGGCCGTTGGCGTTGACTTCTGAGCAATTGGCAAGTTTTGCTCAACGACCTGCCGTGCGTCTCGTAGCCGAATTGAAGGCGCTAAATCGGGAGCAGGAAGGACTTCGGCAATGGTGGTATTTGCTGACTCGGCTCGATAAGCAACAAATTCAGGTTGCCGCCAAAGTAGCGCAGCAATGGGGCTGGACGCAGACCGCGGTATTTACGATTGCGAAAGCGGAATATTGGGACGATGTCGGCTTGCGCTTTCCGCTCGATTATCTAGACGACATCAAAAAGGAGGCACGAAAACAGTCCTTAGACCCGGCTATCGTATTAGGGTTGATCCGTCGAGAGAGCGTTTTCGACCCTAGGGCAAGGTCGCCGGCCGGCGCTCGCGGTTTGATGCAAATCATGCCGCAAACCGGTCGGCAAATCGCGCGAAAACTCAATGAAACATGGTATTCGGAAAATAGCTTGTACCAGCCGCATGTAAATGTTAAGTACGGTACACATTATTACAAACAAATGCTCGACCGTTTCGGCGGTCATTTTGCCCTTGCCGCTGCCGCTTATAACGCCGGCCCGGGAAGAGTCGATCGATGGTTGCCGAGGTATCAAACATTACCGGCCGATATTTGGATGGAAACGATCCCGTTTAAGGAAACCCGGGAATATGTCGCTGCGGTTTTAGGTTATGCGATGATTTATCAGCTTATGATGGAACGGGATTCGATTCGGCTCGGCGATGTCATGAAAGATGTACAGCCCGGTTGATGTTTGTCGGGAAGTATTGATATTGTCCCTTGCCGCCATTTCGGAAGCAAAAAAATTGAGCTGATTTTTTTTGTTATCTAATGGATAATACGCCGTTTAATAAAAATTAAGCTCAGGTACTAATAATGGGGAAGCAGCATAGTTTTACGCGCGAAGAATTATTAATGTCCGGCAGAGGGGAGTTGTACGGACCGGAAAATGCGCAATTACCATTACCGAATATGTTAATGATGGATCGCATCACTCATATTTCCGACGAAGGAGGTAAGTATGGTAAGGGTGAAATCATTGCTGAATTGGATATTAAACCCGATTTGTGGTTTTTCGAATGCCATTTTCAAGGCGATCCGGTGATGCCGGGATGTCTAGGTTTGGATGCAATGTGGCAATTGGTCGGGTTTTATTTATGCTGGTTGGGCGGGCCCGGTAAAGGCCGTGCATTGGGAGTCGGCGAAGTTAAATTCACGGGCCAGGTTCGTCCCACCGCAAAGAAAGTGATATATCGTATTCATTTGAAAAGAGTGATTATGCGAAAATTAGTGATGGGCATTGCCGATGCCACGATGGAAGTCGACGGAAAGGAAATATACGAAGCGACCGATTTGCGAGTGGGTCTGTTTACTTCAACAGAAGATTTTTAGGGGCGTAGTTAATGAAAAGAGTCGTAGTGACCGGTTTAGGAATTGTTTCCAGCATCGGAAATAATCGAGAAGAGGTAGTCGATTCCTTGAAACAAGGTTGTTCCGGAATTTCGTTTGCCGATGATTATCAAGAACTTGGTTTTAGAAGCCATGTGCGCGGCGCGATTAATATCGATCTGGATCAATTTATCGACCGGAAAGTCAAGCGTTTCATGGGCGATGGCGCTGCGTTCAATTATGTTGCGATGCAACAGGCGATCGAGGATTCGGGTCTTGAGGAGTCTGAAATCTCTAATTTCAGAACGGGGTTAGTCATGGGGTCCGGCGGCCCCTCAACATCGAATTTAGTCGATGCTGCCGATATTTTGCGCGAAAAAGGCATTAAAAAAGTCGGTCCTTACATGGTGCCGAGAACAATGTCGAGCACGAATACCGCCTGTTTGGCCACGCCGTTCAAGATTAAGGGCGTTAATTATTCGATTAGTTCGGCTTGTGCGACCAGCGCGCACTGCATCGGTCATGCGATGGAATTGATTCAAATGGGTAAGCAAGATGTCGTATTCGCCGGCGGCGGCGAAGAAGTCCATTGGACTATGTCGCTATTATTCGATGCCATGGGTGCGTTGTCGTCGAAATATAACGAGGCCCCCGAAACTGCATCGCGCCCTTATGATGCAACTCGCGACGGCTTCGTGATCTCCGGCGGCGGCGGTGTGCTAGTAATCGAAGAACTCGAGCATGCCAAGGCGCGCGGCGCGAAGATTTATGCCGAATTAACCGGTTACGGCGCGACCTCGGACGGCTACGACATGGTGCAGCCATCCGGCGAAGGCGCAGTGCGGTGCATGCAACAAGCGATGGCGACCGTCGATGCGAAGATCGATTATATCAATGCCCACGGAACCAGTACGCCAGTCGGCGATACCAAAGAACTCGAGGCGTTGCGCACCGTGTTTGGACAAGGTAATGTGCCTAATGTTAGTTCGACCAAGTCGCTGACCGGCCATGCACTCGGCGCGGCTGGTGTCAATGAGGCGATTTATTCATTGTTGATGATGGAAGAAGGTTTTTTGAGCGCCTCGGCCAATATTACCGAACTTGACCCCGATGCGATCGATATCCCTATCGTTCGTGAATTCAAGGACAATGTGACCTTAAATACGATCATGTCGAACAGTTTCGGCTTCGGCGGCACCAACGCAACATTGATATTTCAGCGTTATAACGGCTGATATTTATTAGGTTCCCACGGATTCCGCGCGGGAACCTTCTTTCCGTAGGGTGCGTATCGCGCACCTTTGCAAGCGATTCCTAGTTCCCGTTGCGCCAGAGAATTTGAAAGTATTGGTGCATTCCTCGTTCCCACCGCTCCAGCGTGGGAATGTGCATACCGATCTTGCTTCGGCAGATAGGGTATCAGTTCCCACGGAGGACCGTGGGAACTAGAATTTATTTTCCGCGCCCCGAATAAGGGTACGCGATGCGTAGCCTATAATTTATTTCGTATGACCCATTCCACTCAAAAATCCCGGACTCAATTCAATAAACTGCAGAAACGTTTGCGCCATGCGGTCGGCGACGCGATCGCCGATTACAACATGATCGAAGACGGCGATAAAATCATGGTTTGCTTGTCCGGCGGCAAGGATTCGTTCACGATGCTGGACATCTTGATGAATCTGCAAAAAACCGCACCGGTCAAGTTCGAACTGCTGGCGGTCAACCTTGATCAGAAGCAACCGGGTTTTCCCGAGCATGTTTTGCCCGAATACCTCGAATCCATCGGCGTTCCTTACCACATCATCGAGAAAGACACCTACAGCGTGGTCAAGCGTGTGATTCCCGAAGGCCAAACGACCTGCGGCCTGTGTTCGAGATTGCGGCGCGGTACCCTGTACGGTTATGCCGAAGCAAACGGCATTACCAAAATCGCCTTGGGCCATCACCGCGACGATATTTTGGAAACTTTTTTCCTGAATATTTTTTACGGCGGTAAACTAAAGGCGATGCCGCCTAAGCTACTGAGCGACGATAAGAAAAACATCGTGATCAGGCCTCTCGCCTATTGCCGCGAAAAAGAAATACAACGCTTCGCCGCATTCCGTGATTATCCGATCATTCCGTGCAATCTGTGCGGCTCGCAGGAAAATCTGCAACGCCAGGCGATGAAAGTCATGCTGAAGACCTGGGACAAACAGTTTCCGGGGCGTTTGGAGACGATTTTCACGAGTCTGCAAAACGTCGCGCCATCGCAATTGGCCGATACTCAACTGTTCGATTTCGCCGGACTCAAAGCCAACTCGAACCTGCTAAACGGATGCGAAGCGATCGATGTCGACGCCGGGTTGTCGTTCTTGGCAATGTAAATGACCGGCGCTGCTATCGTACTGTTCACCGATTTCGGGCCGGCCGGCCCTTATCTCGGGCAAGTCGAAATCGTACTTCGGCAAATCGCGCCATCCAGTCCAGTCATTTATCTTGTCAGTAATGCGCCGTGCGGCAATCCCCGAGCGGCCGCCTATCTATTGGCCGCATTGCGGCAACAGTTTCCGCAAGACTCGATATTTCTTTGCGTCGTCGATCCCGGCGTCGGCGGGGCGCGTAAGCCCGTGGTATTGCATGCGGATGGACAAACATTCGTCGGCCCGGATAACGGCTTGTTGAATACCGTCGCCAAACATGCCGAACGCCGCGATTGGTTTGAAATCGTCTGGCGTCCCGAAAATTGCTCGATGAGTTTTCACGGCCGCGATTTGTTCGCGCCGGTCGCGGCACGCCTCGTCCTGGGTCAAGCGGCAGACGATTTAAAACCTTACGATGTCGATATCGCCGATTGGCCTGAAGATCTGGCCGAAATTATTTATTTCGACGGCTACGGCAATGCCTTTACCGGTCTGCGTTACCGTTCCGAACTGGATGGACGGAAGTTAATGGTCGACGGACGCAGGCTCGAGCAAGCCGGCACCTTCAGCGAAGTCGGGGTAGGCGAGCCGTTTTGGTATTGCAATTCATGCGGCTTGGTCGAAATCGCCGTCAATCAAGGCCATGCCGAACGGCAATTGGATCTTCGGATCGGCATGAAGGTCGCTTATGAATGAAGTCAAACGCTGGCAATTTTGGATAGACCGGGGCGGCACCTTTACCGACGTTGTCGCGAAAAGCCCGGACGGACGCCTGCTTACGCATAAATTACTGTCGGATAACCCGGAACGTTACCGGGATGCCGCGTTGCAAGGCATGCGCGATATCCTGAATGTGGGTCCAGCAGAGCCGCTGGCGGATGCCGTCGAAATCGTCAAAATGGGCACGACGGTCGGCACCAATGCCTTGCTCGAACGCAAAGGCGAACCCGTCGCGCTAATAATCACAAAAGGCTTCAAGGATTGTTTGCGCATCGCTTACCAGAACCGGCCCGATATCTTCGCGCTGAATATCCAACTGCCCGAACAGCTTTATCGAACCGTCGTTGAAATCGACGAGCGTATCGACGCGCAAGGCAGCGTGCTTAAAACCTTGGACGAGCAGCTTGCCGAACGGCAGTTACAAGCGCTTTACGACCAAGGCTTGCGCGCGATCGCGGTAGTATTGCTTCATGCCTGGCGTTATCCGGCGCATGAAATCCGCTTGCAGAAAATCGCCGAAAGGGTCGGCTTCACGCAAATCTCCATTTCGCATCAAGTCAGTCCTTTAATGAAGATCGTCGGGCGCGGCGATACGACCGTCGTCGATGCCTATTTATCGCCGATGTTGCAGCACTATGTCGATCAGGTTGCCTCGGGTTTGGGCGGCGAGCGCTCGGATGAAGTTCGCTTGATGTTCATGCAATCGAACGGTGGCTTGACCGATGCCAAGCGTTTTCGAGGCCGCGATTGTATTTTATCGGGCCCGGCAGGCGGTATCGTCGGTGCGGTCGCGATCGCGCAACAGGCCGGTTTCGACAAAATCATCGCGTTCGACATGGGCGGCACCTCGACCGATGTCGCGAATTCCGCAGGCGAATACGAACGCCGCTTCGAAACCGAGGTCGCGGGCGTTAGAATGCGTGTGCCGATGATGGCGATACACACCGTCGCGGCGGGCGGCGGCTCGATTCTGCATTTCGACGGCATGCGCTACCGGGTCGGTCCCGATTCGGCCGGCGCGAATCCGGGGCCGGCCGGCTACCGGCGAGGCGGTCCGTTGACCGTGACCGATGCGAATATCATGTTGGGGAGATTGCCGCTGTTTCCGGCCGTTTTCGGCACCGAAGGCAATTTGCCACTCGATCGGGGCCGGGTTGGAGTTTTGTTCGCCGAACTTTCACAGCGCATACAAGAGGCGACCGGCGATAGCCGAAGTCCCGAACAAGTCGCCGAAGGTTTTCTCGATATCGCGGTCGAAAACATGGCGGCGGCCATCAAGACTATCTCGGTGCAAAAAGGCTACGACGTTTCCGAATATGCCTTGTGCTGTTACGGCGCGGCGGCGGGACAACATGCCTGCTCGGTGGCCGAACGCTTGGGGATGCGGCGTATTATCCTGCATCCGTTCGCGGGCGTCTTGTCGGCCTACGGCATGGGTCTGGCAGACTTGCGCACGGTTCGACAAAAAGCCTTGGAACGGCCGTGGGGCAAGGTTTCGTTGGACGCTTTACGACTCGAATTCGATGCGTTGGAACGAGAAGGGCATGCCGAGATTGCCGCGCAAGGCGTTGTAAAAGTTCGCATCGAAGCGGTTCGCCGCCTGTTTTTACGCTACCAGGGCACCGATACCGCGTTGGCGGTCGAATTTGCCGAGCAGTCGGTCATGCTGGCCGATTTCGAACGGCAATACTTGCGCCAATTCGGGTTTACCTATGCCGACAAGCCGCTCATTATTGAATCGATGGCCGTCGAAGTCATCGGACTCAGCGGGCAGGACGCATCGATACCGGCAGAGGAGCATAATTCAGAATCCATCGCGCCGCTGACGATCGAATCGGTTTTTTTCCGTGGACGGCATTGGCAAACCCCCGTATATCGGCGTGAACAATTAAACCGGGGCAGGGTCATCGACGGGCCGACTATTATCATCGAACCGACCTCGACCCTCGTGATCGACCCAGGCTGGTGTGCCTCGGTCGATCAGGGGCGCAATCTCATTCTGACGCGGCAACAGGGCAGCGAACATGCCGCATTGACGACCGGTGCGTCGCCCGATCCGGTCATGTTGGAAATTTTCAACAAACTGTTCATATCGATTGCCGAGCAGATGGGTTTCGTCCTGCAAAATACCGCGCACTCGGTCAATATCAAGGAAAGGCTGGATTTTTCATGCGCGCTGTTCGATGCGCAAGGCGAGCTGATCGCGAACGCGCCGCATATTCCGGTGCATCTTGGCTCGATGGGCGAGACCGTCAAATGCTTGGTGCAAAACAGCGATTTCACGATGGCGCGCGGTGATGTCTTTCTGGTCAATTCGCCTTATCGAGGCGGCACGCATCTGCCCGATATCACGATTATCACGCCGGTTTTCGATCGGGATAGGCTGCTGTTTTTTACCGCATCGCGCGGTCATCATGCCGATATCGGCGGCATCACGCCGGGATCGATGCCATCGCACAGCCGCTCGATCGAAGAGGAGGGCGTGTTGACTTCCGGCATCAAGATCGTCGAACAAGGCCGTTTCAACGAGGAGTCGCTGAGGGGTTGGTTGCTGTCGGGAGGCTATCCCGCGCGCAATTCCGAGCAGAATATTGCCGATTTTCAGGCACAGATCGCCGCGAACGAAAAAGGCGCTCAAGAACTGCATAAAATGATCGCGCATTATTCATTGGCGGTCGTGCAGGCCTACATGCGCTTCGTGCAGGACAATGCCGAGGCCTCGGTGCGCAAGATTTTGGCCAATCTGCCGGATGGACAATTTCGTTATGCGCTCGACGACGGTGCCGAAATCGCCGTGCGCGTAACTGTCGACCGCGAACACCAGCGCGCGCGTATCGATTTCAGCGGCACCTCGCCGCAACAATCCGGTAATTTCAACGCGCCGTCGGCAGTCTGCAAGGCGGCGGTACTCTATGTCTTCAGAACCTTAGTGCAAGACGACATTCCGCTTAATGCCGGTTGTCTCAAGCCGCTCGATATCGTCATTCCGGAAGGCTCTATGCTTAATCCGAAGTACCCGGCCGCAGTCGTAGCCGGCAATGTCGAGACATCGCAAATCATCGTCGATGCCTTGTACGGCGCATTGGGCGTATTGGCCGGATCGCAAGGCACGATGAACAATCTGACCTTCGGCAATCAGCGTTATCAATATTACGAAACGATTTGCGGCGGAGCCGGTGCCGGCAACGGTTTCGACGGCTGCAGCGCGGTACATACGCACATGACTAATTCGCGCATTACCGACCCAGAAGTGCTGGAATGGCGTTTTCCGGTTTTGCTCGAAACATTTTCGATACGCCAAGGCAGCGGCGGCCAAGGCGCGTTCAACGGCGGGAACGGGGTCGTGCGCAGAATCAAGTTTCTCGAACCGATGAGCGTTAACATTTTGTCGAGCCATCGCGCAACCGCTCCATTCGGACTGAACGGCGGCGAGCCCGGCGCGGCCGGCAAAAATAGCCTATGGCGGGCAAGCGGGCCCGTCGAGTCTTTAGGCGGTTGCGCCCAAGTCGAAATGCAAGCCGGGGACGTGCTGCAAATCGAAACGCCCGGCGGCGGCGGGTACGGTAGTAAAGTGGTTTGATAGATTGTGAGGCAAAAAAGGAGACTTATACCCTTTGCTATTCAAATTTCGGCGTTGGGGTGCCCGTCAAAGGACGCCGTGAATACGTCCATGTAGATAATCCCTTTATACTCAAGAAATAGCTAACTTTATGAGGGTATGGGGTGTGTCTAGCGAGGATGTCGGCGGCGATACGAAAAGTAAATTCGTTTTCAAGCCGAATCAAATAAAAAAAGGAGGAATTAGAGGCATCTTTGTTGCGGCATTCTGTAGCAAACGCCTGATCAAGGTCGCAATAGGAAAAAATAATTTTCCTAGTCAATTAGCTTAGATATGATGGCGGAGAGACAGAGATTCGAACTCTGGGTGGGCTACAAACCCACGACGGTTTTCAAGACCGCTGCCTTAAACCACTCAGCCATCTCTCCGTGAGCCGCATATGATAACGGATCGAATTTATTATTCAAGTTTTTTTTTATTTTTTTTCCGCCCTTCTTTTAAAGTATACCTTTCGCACTTCAAATTTCGGCATTAGCGTATGGAGGCGTCGGAGTGTTCGGTCGATTTTTGCTCCTCGGCAATTGCTCCTGCATTGCCCCAGCAATTCCCAGTTTGAGCAGTTTCATCGATTTTAGGGTGTGGGGTATGCCTGTCGAGGAACGCCGTAAACCCATCCATGGGGGCTTGGCGGCAGCTCGAACGCCATCCTCGCCAAGCATACCCCCCACCCTTTTTTATCTCCAAATTGGGGATTGCTGGGATTTGAAGATAATGAAGACAGGGTTCTTGAATTGTGAATTCATCCTTCACCCTTCATCACCTTCTCGCTGTATTCTTCCGGCGTAATGGTGCCGCCCAGTTTTTCTGCAAAACCTTGTTCTGAAGCGGGAAGCGCATCCTGTACCGCATCGATGCGTTTCCATTGTGGAATGGGCGTTTCTTTGCCGGGTTGAGGGACGTATTTTGACGTTTCAATGCGCTGCATGCGATGGATATAGCGTGGGCAGTTGATGAAGATCTCGCCGATTTTGACTCTGACGATCATGTCTGCTCCGGGATATTCCGATAGCAATGAGTCGCCTTCTTGAATCGATGCTTCGCCGTGCACTCGGATACGGTGCGGCGTGTCAAAGTCGATGAATAGCATGCCAATCTTGGGATTACCTTGGATATTGCCCATCGACAGAAACATGCCGTTGCCGTCATAACTGGGGAAGGCTAACGTTTGAGGATCGACTACGCGAGTCAACCCCGGGTTGCCGCCTTTGTAGGAACAGGTGGGAAAGCCCCGGTGGTCGATCGTGGTCAAGAAGAAAAAGTCTCGGCTTTCGATGAAAGGCTGATGTTGTTCGTTGATTTGATTTTCGACGATGAGCTCCTGTACCCGGTCGGCCAGGTTGCGCGTATCATGCCGGTCTTGCAGTTGTCGATGCTGTTGACTGTAAATATCGTTCATTAAGTGGTTCTCTCAAAATTGTTCTCCGACTTATTCTGCCATAACCTTTCCAGATGGGTAAAACAAACCTGGGTATTTGATTCCACTATGACAAGCTCGGTGCAGCGCGGTCATGCCTGACGAAAGGTATGCCGAAGTATCGCCTAAGAGGATGAAATATAACCCGCCACGCGTAGCTCTAATTCCGGTCCCACATGACATTGCAATTGGCTTTTGCGGCGGCAGTAAGTAATTCGATCAGCGGCAATGCCCGATGAGCCAAAGGAACCGGTTTTTCTTTCCAGTGCTTTTGTCCGGCGTCCGTTTCATCGTCTGAATTTACCGACGACTGCGCCTTCTGCTTTTCAAGGGCGCTTTGCAATTGCTCCAGGGCTATCGGAACATCTTTCGCCAGAATAGCGCCCGGCACGTTGCCGCGTTTTCCCATCATTTTCAGCAATGTTTGCGCGATATCGCCGAAATAGGTGGTGTTGGGGTATACATCACAACTGAATGTTACTAACATTTGATTTTACTGAAACTCATTGGATTTTATGATTCAACTTCATGGCCCTATTGTAGCGTTATTGACACCATTTGATGCAAGCGGAAAAATCGAATGGCAAGCCTTTAAAGCTTATTTATCGTCTTTGTATTCCTGGGGAGTGCGGACGGTCATTGCCAATGGTACGACCGGAGAATTCCCGTCGATCACGATAAGGGAACGCCGGCAGGTTGTCGAATTCGTTAGAGAATATTTCGCAGGTACTATAATCAACAACGTCAGCGCGACCTGCGTCAGCGATGTTCGCAAGCTGATCGCCGGAACGAAAGGCTGCGCAGACTACATACTGTTATTACCGCCTTATTATTATTCCGCCTGCCAGGACAGAGGGCTCTCTCGATTTTTCATCGACGCGATATCCGGCGCCCCTTTGCCGGCGATGCTATACCATTTCCCCCAGCATACCGGTAATCATCTCGGTATCGATCTGGTGACTACGCTACTTGATCAGGGTCTTTCGATAGTCGGCATCAAGGATTCGAGCGGCGATATAGACAATGCCCAGCTATACCGGTCGAATTTTCCCGAATTGGCTGTATTTTTGGGCAATGACGCAAAAGTTTTCGAGGTCTTGCAAAAAGGCTTATCCGGTTCGGTCACTGGGGCGGCGAATCCGATGCCTGAATTGTTGATCGCGATGCAAACGGAATACCGATTATCCGCCAGCAAAACGCAATCGATGCAGTGTTGTCTCGATGTTTGGAACCGGTTTCGGAATACCGGCGGCTATTCTGAAATTCCTTTGGTCAAAGCGGCCATGACTGCTCGAATCGATCACTTTCCGATACATGTACGCCCGCCGTTGACTCCAGTTCCAGTTGAAGTAATTGATCGAATTCGAAAAGTCATTTACAACTGCTTGAACGATTTTAGACTGTTAAATTAAAGCCTTAGGCGGGGCATCATTCGGCGATCCTGTCCGGCAATAAACCGGCTTTATTTGGTACCGAATCTCCTGAAAGTGAACAAAATAAGTGATTGTGTGAGTAATTGCTCTTTTAAAAAATGAGCGTCGTAAATTGTTCATTCTCGATTTATCGTGTGATTTTTAAATCGGTTGCTGTATTTTTCTCCCGACGTGGCTCCAAGCTCTGCAACACCAAGCTATAAAGCACTGGAAACACCAGCAGCGTCAGTACCAGCACGGTCAGCATGCCGCCCAAGGTCGGCACGACGATGCGTTGGGTCACATCGGCGCCGGCGCCGGTCGCCACCATGAACGGAATCAGGCTCAACATTGTCGTGAACGCGGTGATTGCGACCGGGCGAACACGCAACGCAGTGGCCGATTCGACCGCCTCCCTGATTTCCGCAGCCGTCAATGATGTCTGTTTTTGCGCGCGCAGTTTGGCTATTTCGATATCGATGAAATTCAATACCATCACGCCGGTTTCGGCGGCGGTGCCGGCCAGCGCGATAAAGCCGACATAGACGGCCACCGACAGATTGAAGTCGTACCAGTAGATCATCCAGATGCTACCGATCAGACCGAACGGAATCGTCAACATCACGAGGACCGGTTCAACGAAATTCTTGAACGAAAAATACAGCAGCAACAGAATCAGCGACAGCGTCAATGGAATCACGATACGCAACCGTTCGGCGGCCCTTTCCATATACTCGAACTGGCCCGACCAACTGACAGTGTAACCTTGGGGTATCTCGATCTGTTGTGCCAGCATTTTTTTGGCTTGTTCAACATATCCGCCGATGTCGGAAGTCTTGATGTCGACATAGATCCAGGTGTTGGGTCGAGCGTCTTCGCTTTTAATTCCGGGCGGGCCTCGGTTCAATTCAATCGCGGCGACCTGTGCCAACGGGATTTGCGTGCCTTGCGGCGTTGGTATCAGAACGCGTCTGAGGTTTTCCTGATTATCTCGCAATTCTCGCGGATAACGCAGATTGACCGGATAACGCTCCAGGCCTTCCACTGTTTGTGTGATATTTTCTCCGCCGATCGCGCTTTGTATCACGTCTTGTATATCGCCGACGGTCAAACCATAACGCGCCGCTTCGCCGCGGTCGATGATGAAGTCCAGATAATAGCCGCCGACCGCGCGGTCGCCCATCGCCGATAGGGTATCCGGCAAGGTTTTCAATTCTTGTTCGATGCGTTCGGTGATGGTCTGTAAAACGGTCAGGTCGGGACCGGATACTTTGATGCCGACCGGGGTTTTGATGCCGGTCGATAACATATCGATGCGGTTTCTGATTGGCATGGTCCATGCATTGGCCATCCCGGGAAAGCGAATCGCACGGTCCATTTCGGCGACGAGCTCTTGATTCGTTTTGCCGGGTTCGGGCCATTCCGTCCGGGGCTTCAGATGCACGATCGTTTCGATCATCGACAGTGGGGCCATGTCGGTCGCGGTTTCGGCGCGCCCGACCTTGCCGAACACATGATGCACCTCGGGAAAGGTTTTCAAGATTTTATCGGTTTGTTGCAGCAGTTCCTTGGCTTTGGTGATCGAAATGCCCGGAAACGTAGTCGGCATGTACAGAATATCGCCTTCATCCAGCGGCGGCATGAATTCGCTGCCAAGCCGGGACAGCGGATAAAGCGTGCTGGCCAGCAGCAGTAATGCGATGAGCAAGCTAAGGCCGCGATAGCGCATCGCCAGTTTCAAGACCGGCGAGTGGATGAAATGCAAAAAACGGTTGGCCGGATTCTTATGTTCGGGAATGATTTTTCCGTGAATACAATAGCCCATCAAGACCGGGACGACCGTAATCGTCAATAGCGCCGCAGCCGCCATCGCGTAAGTTGCGGTGAAGGCGAGCGGACTGAACATACGGCCTTCCTGCGCCTGCATCACGAAAATAGGCAGGAATGAAACAGTGATGACCAGCAATGAAAAAAACAGCGACGGCCCCACTTCCTTCGATGCGGCGGTAATGGCCTGCCAGCGCTCTGGCCGCGTCAATTCGGCCTGTTTTTTCTCGGCGGCTTCGGCCAGATGCTTATGGGCGTTTTCGATCATCACGATGCCGCCGTCGACCATGTCGCCGATCACGATCGCGATGCCGCCCAGCGACATGATGTTGGCGTTGAGCCCTTGCATTTTCATGACGATGAAGGCCATGAGTACGGCCAGCGGCAAGGTGATCACGATTACCAGCGACGAACGCAGATGTAGCAGAAACAAGCCGACCAGCACACAGACGATGATGAGTTCCTCGGACAAGGCTTGGTATAGGGTATCGACTGCGCGTTCGATCAAATCGCCCCGGTCGTAGACCGAGACGATTTCGACGCCTTCGGGTAGGTTTTGTTTGAGTTCCTGCAGTTTTTCCCGCACGCCGAGAATCGTAGCCCGGGCGTTTTCACCGAAGCGCATGATCACGATGCCACCGACCACTTCGCCTTCACCGTTCAACTCGACGATGCCCCTACGCAATTCGGGACCGATCTGCACATGCGCCACGTCTTGTATTCGGATCGGCGTGCCGTTATTGTCGACGCCGAGCGGAATCGTCTTGATGTCTTCCAATGAGCGGATATAGCCTGGCGCGCGCACCATGTATTCGGTTTCGGCCTTTTCCAGCAAGCGGCCGCCGATGTCGTTATTACTGCGTTTGACGGCCTGTTTGACTTGCGCCAGCGAAATGCCGTAGGCGGCCAGCGCATTCGGATCGATCTCGATCTGATATTGCTTGACGAAGCCGCCGATCGACGCGACTTCGGCAACGCCCGGCACGGTTTGCAGCGGATAACGCAAATACCAGTCCTGTATCGAGCGCAACTCGGCTAGATCGTGCAGCCCGGTTCGGTCAATCAAGGCATATTGATAGACCCAGCCGACTCCGGTCGCATCCGGTCCTAATGAAGGATTGACGCCTTGCGGCAAGCGTTCGCGAATGTAATTCAAATATTCCAGGACGCGCGAGCGGGCCCAATAGATATCGGTACCGTCCTCGAATATGATATAGATGATCGAGATACCGAAATCGGAACTGCCGCGAACGACCTTAGCCTTCGGCACGGCCAGCATCGCTGTCGTCAACGGATAAGTGACCTGGGTTTCGACGACTTGCGGCGCCTGTCCCGGATATTCGGTGAATACGATGACTTGCACGTCGGATAAATCGGGGATCGCGTCGAGCGATATGGTTTTGAACGACCAAAATCCGGTGATGGCCAACAGTACCGCCGCTAGTAAAACCAGAAAGCGGTTATTCAAGGCGCTGCCGATGATCGCTTCAATCATGCTTGTGATCCCCCGCATCGTGAAGCATCGGAATCGATTCGGCTTGAGGCTGCGTCGGTGCTTCCAGCATTTTGGCCGTTGCTTCGCGCAGTTTCGATTCGGAGTCGATTAGGAATTGAGCCGAGACGACAATCTCTTCGCCTTCGTCGAGACCGTCGAGAATCGCCGTCCATCCGTCCGAAGCCAAGCCGAGCTTGACTATACGAGGTTCGAATTTGCCTGCCTCCCGGACCACGAACACCTGATTGCGCGTGCCGGAACGGATGACCGCTTCGGTAGGAACGACCAGAGTTTCCAACTGCCTTTGAGTAGCGATTGTCACGTCGGCAAACATATCCGGCTTCAATAAGCCTTCCCTATTATCGAGCACCATGCGGATTCGGGTGGTGCGGGTTTGTCTCTCGGCATAAGGATAAATGAATTCGACCCGGCTTTCGAAAACTCGTCCCGGAACGCCTATCAATCGAATTTCGGCCCGATCACCCGGCTTGATCCAAGGCAACTCATATTCATAGACGTCGGCATAAACCCAGACATTGGCGATATCGGCGATCGTGAAGATTTCGGTATC
This sequence comes from Methylotuvimicrobium buryatense, assembly GCF_005931095.1. GTDB lineage: Bacteria > Pseudomonadota > Gammaproteobacteria > Methylococcales > Methylomonadaceae > Methylotuvimicrobium > Methylotuvimicrobium buryatense. Next base: position 2,162,667 of record NZ_CP035467.1, read on the forward strand.
CGGCGTGACATATTGGCCTTCGCGGGCGCCGATTTGTATCACGATGCCGTCAGTCGGCGCATGAATATGCAGGCTCTTGATGATGCGCTTTGTGTCGGTCAATTCGTGGAGTTGATGCGCCGGCACGTCGAGTAATTGTAGGCGTTTCCGGGAGCTTGCCAGCAGATCTTCCGCACCCTGGCGGATGCTTTCGAACGGGCTATCAGACAGAATTTTCCGATTTTGCAGAGCCAGAATATATTCTTGTTGAGCCGCGACCAATTGCGGGGAATAAATACTCAATAAATCGGTATCTTTTTTAACCCATTGACCGGTTTTATCCACATTTAAAGATTCTATCCAGCCGGCCGTTTTTGGGTGCAGACGGACGATGCGTTCTTCGTCGTAATCGACCCGACCGACCGCACGCACGTTTCGAGAAAGCGTGGTACGCGACGCTCTTGCGGTACGCACACCGATGTTTTGTACCGTCACAGGATCGATTCTAACCGTTCCGGGCTCGGCGGCGGTTTGTTCTTCTGCGTAAACCGGAATGTAATCCATGCCCATCGAGTCTTTGGCCGGCACCGGCGAAGTAATCTCGGGGTTCATCGGGTGGCGGTAAAACAAGGGCTGACGGTGTTTCGGCTTTTTATCGTCGAGTCTATGTTCGGGTAAGTGCGCCTCAATGGACAGGCTGCCGACACGGCCCGCCAACCAATAGCCTGCGCCGAGGCCCAAAGCGAGCATCGATAAGCCCGTGATCAATAAGCGTTTACTCATAAATGTCTTCCTTGCCTGTCGCTGCGACAAGCTGCGCCAAAGCTTGGTTGGCTTCGGCGAAGGCTTGCCAATATTGCGCTTCAAAGTCGTAGACCGTAATTTGGCTGCGTATTAGATTCAGAAAGTCGACTTTATTGACCTGATATCCGGCCAGCATCGATGCGACTGTTTGCTGGGCTTGAGGAATGATGCCTGTTTCATACAACGATACTTGTTCCTTTGCGCGTCGGTAGTCGTTGCCGGCTTGTGATATTTGTTTGCGCACGCCGTTCCATTGATCTTGCAGGGCATATCGTTCGCGCATCAACTCGCTCGTAGACTGGCTTACACCCTGAGCTTGTTTTTGCGCATAAAAGATCGGCACGTTCATGCTGATGCCGAAACTGAGCAAATCGGAGCGCCGGGTGCCGTCGGGCATATTATCGCGAGCGCCGTAAGCGGCATTGACATTAAAATCCGGTAATATCTCTCTTTTGGCCAAGTCCAGCTTGGATTTTGCCGCGTTAACTCTTTCCCGTTCGCTTGCTAGTAAGGGTCTGTAGGTTTCGGCCAGTCGATAAAGCGTTTGATCGTCATAAATGTCGGGCAATTGTAACGCTACCTTTGTGGGCAGTTGCACGGGGATATTGCCCGGTAGGTCCAACAAGGCATTCAACCCGGCAACGGCATTGCTCCGCATGCCGTCGATCTTGATTTTTCGATCCAGCAGTTTCGACAATTCGAGTTGCGCCAGCAGGACGTCTTGCTGTAAACCCTCGCCGACTTCATATTTCGTTCCGGCAATATCGACTAACTGCTGCAACAGCATCCGATTGTTATCGGTGATTTCTAGTAAGCGGTCCAAATAAAATAGCTGCCACCAGACGGTTTTGACGTCACTTAGCAAACTCAGACGCAATTCATCTTCGTTGTAGGCGGCGGCTTGCGCTTCATAAGCCGCCGCTTGTTCGCGCAAGGTCAGTTTTCCGGGAAACGGAATGGCTTGAGAAATACCGAATCCGATTTGCGCCATCTCTTCTTTCCGGGTGTCGAAATGATCGACCGGCAGGCTCATGACGTTGAAACCGATGACGGGATCGGGCAGGGCTCCGGCTTGGGAAGGAATCGCCGCTAATGCCTGTGCGGCGGCCTTGATTCGGGCCAGGCTGGGATTGTTTTGAACGGCAGCGCCAAGCGCGGCCTCAAGCGTCAAAACGTTTTCCGATTTTACAAAGCCGGATACCACGACTAGCGCAAGCGCAATGACGCTTATTATGAATTTTCGGACTGGCATCAGAGGTTCTTATGTCCTTTATAAAACGGCCGGTGGTTCATGATGAGAGCTGAGGAGCATGGTAAATATCCAGTTAAGTTTGTTTAAGGAGCTAACATACATAGTGCGCTTCGCGTTTTAATATCTCTTGAAAGGTAATACAAAACGGTAATTTTTAGGTGCTTTCCATCCTTAATTTATCGTAACGCTGTCTTTTGGGCCCATCAGCCGTGTTACAAAAATGGCTGTATAGCTTGAAGGCTTTAGGCTTTAGTGTAGCGAACCTTTCGAATTTATTTTTAATTATCGGTATATAATGCAAAGCCTTATAAAAATAAAAAGGAGATATCGATGCCATTGGATATTTTGTTGACAATCGTAGCGACGACAGTCATTCAGTCGATTTTTGGCGTAGGTGTTTTATTGTTTGGTACGCCCATGCTGTTGTTATTGGGCTATCAGTTCATCAATGCGCTTGAGATTTTGTTGCCGATCTCTATTGCCATCAACTTGTTGCAGTTAGTTAAGCATCATCATTTTATAGATATCAACTTTGTTAAGAATGTACTGAAATACAGCATACCGTTCGTTGTGGTGTTTTTATTTATCGTGACTAGCGTTCGGATCAATATCGGTGCATTGATTGGGGTGTTTTTAATTTTCGTTGCGCTTAAGGATGCGGTCGGCGCCGTCAATAAAATAATTGAAAAACTGGTCGGTTACGAAAGAACGTATTTAATTTCGATGGGTATAGTGCATGGGTTGACCAATTTAGGCGGATCTTTATTGACTGCGATGGTGCATAGCAAACAGTATGAAAAAAATCAGACTCGGTCGACTGTTGCGGTTTGTTATGGCATGTTCGCAGTGTTTCAGGTTTTGACGTTATTTTTTGTCAAGCATCAGTATTTAATTTCTTATGCCGATAATGTGTCGTTACTGCAAATTGCCGTGGTTGTATTTTTGTTGACTGAGGAAATGCTTTATAAGAACATCGATAACGAAAAGTACGCTAGAATTTTTGCGGCATTTTTGGGAGTTTCTGGCGCCGTATTGATTTGGAAGTCTTTGTAGTCTTGTTGCCACTACCGTTAAGTTATAGGAAACCCGTCATACCGCCATGGACTGGCTGAATCCAGTTCCATGGATGGCAGGCTTTTGAGGTACATTCGAGCCTGAATGACTTTATTATACCCGTCGTAGATCAAAACTCGGCGCCGGGGTGTCCGCCAAAGGACGCCGTGAATACGTCCCTGTAGGCTCTATGCCAGCTCCATGCTGGCAAAGCCTTTGCCACACACCCCGGTGCCTCCTCGGGCACTGCCGAAATTTCAAGTGCGAAAGGTATACGTATTCTGTGACGGCTTAATTTCATAATAGCGAGTCTTGTTGCCCGGATAAGGCAACGAGTGCCGAATAAAGAACTGCTAAAGTGTTACGGTCTGTCATTACAGAATATATCAATTAAAAGGGGGCATGATGAATCAACAGTTCAAGGCGATTTTAAATAATTTTTTGATCGGAATTTTCGCGGTTATTCCGATTGTGATCATTTTGCAGATTGTCATCTTTGTAAAAGATAGGGTGTCCGATCTTTTTAGGATGGTATACGGCTATGCCGATAATTACCTTTATACATTGATGGTGTTTGCAGTTAGTTTTTTAATTTTATCGATGGTTGGACATAAAATCGTCAAGGAAGGAAAATTTTGGGCGATTGCTGCGTTCGATTTTATTATCGATAGAATTCCGTTGTTGAATAGCATTTATCGGGTTACTAAGAAAGTCATTAACATGTTTTCCTCGCATGATCGTAAGGAAGCGCGTGAGGTGGTTTATATTGAGTATCCAAAAGAAGGGCTTTGGGTTCCTGCTTATGTGACCAATAAGCAGGATGATCAGTATGTGTTGTTTGTGCCGACGTCGCCGAATCCGACTTCAGGTTTTACGGTGATTGTGAATCAATCCAGAGTCATAAAGTCCGAAATGAATATTGAGCAAGCGACTAGCTTTATCGTTAGCGTAGGGGTTGATTTCGATAAAATGGATGAGATGAAAAAACTTCCCTAATTGTAAAAATGGTTTTAACCGAGGCAAACGCTTCATCATAAAAAAAGCATTTCACCATGAAGATCATGAAGAATAAGAAGTTAATGCAATAACTTGTCATTCGTTTGTATACAAGCTTTCGCTCACCCGAAAGGTTAGCTACTCCCTTTATACTCAAAAATTAGCTAACTTTATGAAGGTATGGGGTGTGGCTAGCGAGGATGTCGGCAGCAGGGCAGATTTTGCTCCTCGGCAATTGCTGAGTTACATGGATGTAATGAATGCAGAAAATGCAGGAGCATTTTTCTGTCCTGCATTGCCCTACTACACGCCATCCTTGGCGTAATGCAAAATCTGCATTCACGCCATCCCTGGCGTTTGAGCTGCCGTCAAGCCCCCATGGATGGGTTCACGGCGGTCCTCGATAGACACATCCCATGCCTTTTATTCTTATATGGTTTTTCAATCAAAAGGGAGTAGAACGTTTAGATAATCTCTTGAAATACTTCATTAACTTCATGTTCTTCATGGTTGGACTGCCGAATTTAGGTTCATGGCTCCTTCATGGTATAAGTTATCGGAGTTAGGATTTACGGCCCTCGAGTTCGAGCTTCCAAGCTAATGACTCGCCGGCTTTGAGCGGCGTGATGTTAATTTCCCCATGCCCGTAAGATTCAGGTACGAGCCAAGGTTCCTTAATCAATGTGACCGAACGAGTGTTTCTGGGTAAACGGTAAAAATCGGCGCCGAAAAAGCTCGCAAACCCTTCCAGTCTTTCTAAAGCGCCTGCCTTATCAAAGGCTTCAGCATAAAGCTCGATCGCAGCATGAGCACTGAAACAGCCGGCACAACCGCAAGCATTTTCTTTTAACCCCGTTATGTGAGGAGCACTGTCGGTGCCCAAAAAGAATTTCGGGTTGCCGCTGGTTGCGGCTGCAACCAGCGCTTGGCGGTGTTGTTCTCGTTTCAATATCGGCAAGCAGTAATAATGAGGCTTTATGCCGCCGACCAACATCGCATTACGGTTGTAGAGTAAATGCTGAGGTGTAATGGTTGCGGCAATGTTATTCGGCGTCGATTTGACAAATTCGACCGCATCGCTTGTGGTGACGTGTTCGAGTACGATGCGTAAATTAGGAAATTGGCGAACGATATCGCTGAGCGTGCGTTCGATAAATACGCGTTCCCGGTCGAAAATATCGCAGTCATGATCGACGACTTCGCCGTGAATTAAAAGTGGTATGTCGAATTGTTGCATTGCCTCGAAAATCGGATAAATCGTCTTTGGGTCGGCGACTCCGGCATCGGAGTTGGTGGTCGCGCCGGCAGGGTATAGTTTAAACGCGTAGATGTGTTCGCATTCGGCGGCTTCTTTGACGTCTTGGATGGTAGTTGACCCGGTTAGGTAAAGCGTCATCAAAGGCGTGAAATATGACTCTGAAGCAAGGACCGACAAAATTTCATTTCTGTATTGCAGGGCCTGCCGGACCGTTGTTACCGGAGGCTTTAAGTTGGGCATGATGATGGCTCTTGCAAACTGTTTAGCGGTATGCGGCAGTACGGTTTTTAGTATCTCGCCGTTTCTGATATGCAAATGCCAGTCGTCGGGCTGGGTAATAGTGAGTTTATTCATTATAATGCGCTTATTTTTATAAACGATGATTTTACCTTATGGGCTTGAAAAATTAAATCGTGCCCTTATTTTGGCAATTGTTTCTAGTTACGGAGTCGAAAAATGCCTATTTACGAATATCAATGTCAAGCCTGTGGTCATGAGCATGAGGCTTTGCAAAAAATGAGCGATCCTGTTTTGGTTCATTGTCCTGCCTGCAGCCGGCCCGAGTTGATGAAAAAAATTTCCGCAGCCGGTTTTAGATTGAAGGGCGGCGGTTGGTATGAAACCGATTTTAAAAGCGGCAATAAGAAAAATGTCGCTGGTGAGGCTTCCGCTCCTGCGTCGTGTTCTTCAACCGGCGGCGGATGCGGGAGCGGCGCTTGTTCTGTCCAATAACAGCAATTCCCAGTTTGAGCAGTTTCGCCGATTTTAGGGTGTGGGGTATGCCTGTCGAGGAACGCCTTAAACCCATCCATGGGGGCTTGGCGGCAGCTAAGGGCCAAGGATGGCGTGAATGCAGATTTTGCAGGAGCAAAAATCTGCAAGCGCCAAGGATGGCGTGAATGCAGATTTTGCAGGAGCAAAAATCTGCCCCTGCTGCCGACATCCTCGCCAAGCATACCCCACACCCTTTTTGATCTCCAAATTGGGAATTGCTGGCCCAATAACGGCGGCTTGCATAACAGAGTGTAAGTAAGTAACATCGGCGAATTTTTTGGATTAACACGAGAAGAGTTATGCGTAGCCACAAGTGTGGAGAATTAAATACACAACATTTAGGACAATCAGTTGCTTTGTGCGGCTGGGTGCATCGTCGCCGGGATCATGGCGGCGTTATATTTATCGACCTGAGAGATCGTGCCGGCTTAGTGCAGGTGGTATTCGATCCCGATGCGCCGGAGTCGTTTTCAATAGCAGAGAGTGTGCGTAGCGAATATGTTTTACGTATCGAAGGTATTGTTCGAGACCGTCCTGAGGGTACGCATAATCCAAATATGACAACAGGTAAGATTGAGGTGCTGGCTAAAAGCATTGAAGTCTTAAACGAATCCGAAACGCCGCCGTTTCCAATCGAAAGCGAGATCGAAGTCAATGAGGAAATGCGTCTGCGTTTTCGTTATATCGATCTTCGCCGTACCGAGATGCAGCATAAAATGAAGGTGCGCCGGGATGTGACGCGCAATTTGCGTCAATTCCTCGACGATAAGGAGTTTTTTGAAATCGAAACGCCTTATTTGACCAAAGCAACGCCGGAAGGAGCTAGGGACTATATCGTACCGAGCCGCACGCATCAAAACGCCTTTTTTGCCTTACCGCAATCGCCGCAACTCTATAAACAGTTGCTGATGATTGCCGGCATGGAACGCTATTACCAGGTAGTACGGTGTTTCCGAGACGAAGACTTGCGCGCGGACCGGCAGCCGGAATTCACGCAGCTCGATATCGAGACTTCGTTCATGAACGAACAAGAAATCATGGCAATTATGGAACAAATGATTCGCCGTTTGTTCAAAGATATCATCGATGTCGATTTAGCCGATCCGTTTCCGGTTATGAGTTATAGCGAGGCGATGCGTCGATTCGGTTCCGATCGCCCCGATCTGCGTATTCCTCTGGAATTGGTCGATATCGCCGAAGAAATGCGAGAAGTCGATTTTAAGGTGTTTTCAGGGCCTGCCAACGACCCGCACGGGCGTGTCGTCGCGATGCGTCTGCCCGAGGGCGGTGAATTGAGTCGAAAGGAAATCGACGATTTAACCAAGTTTGTCGGTATCTATGGCGCTAAAGGTCTGGCTTATATCAAGGTAAATGATTTGGCGGCTGGTGTCGAAGGTCTGCAATCGCCGATTGTTAAATTTGCGCCTGATGAAGTCTGGGCCAAGGTGATGGCTAAAGCCGGCGCGCAAAACGGCGATCTTATTTTCTTCGGTGCCGATAAGGCCGATGTCGTTAATGAGGCCATGGGCGCTTTACGGGTCAAGTTGGGTCTGGATCGCGGCTTGCTCGAGGGCGATTGGAAACCGGTATGGGTCATCGATTTTCCTATGTTTGCTTGGGACGAAAAGGCTCAACGCTATACCGCGATCCATCATCCGTTCACCGCGCCGAGTTGCTCTATCGAGGAATTGAAAGCCGATCCTAGCCATGCTTTGTCGCGCGCCTACGATTTAGTGCTGAATGGAACCGAAGTAGGCGGTGGGTCGATTAGGATCAATCGGACCGACATGCAACAAATCGTGTTTGCGATTCTCGGTATAGGCCACGATGAAGCGCGCGAGAAATTCGGTTTCCTGTTGGATGCATTGAAATACGGTGCGCCGCCTCATGGCGGTATTGCTTTCGGCTTGGATCGCCTAGTGATGCTGATGACCGGAGCGCATTCGATCCGCGATGTGATTGCATTCCCGAAAACGCAATCTGCAGCTTGTCCTTTGTTCAATGCGCCCGCGTTTGTCAGCGAGGAACAATTGAAGGAATTGGGTATCAAACTGCGTAAGCCGGCCGGAAAAGACGAAAAGCAAGAGTAACGTTACTTGCGAATTGTGTTTGTCGGTTCGTATGCGTCGCTAGTCTTAATGAATAGAGCGAATGAAGTTTAAAAATGGTGCGCAGTGCGTACCCTACAAAATTTGAGTGATGAAAATGTCTGCGACAGCCTTAGCAATTCAAGATTATGCGCTTCTCGAAGATGAAGAATGCGATACGCTCATCGCAGCCGCGAAGGAAAAGCTCGGTTCGCGTTGTGTCATTCTTGGGCATCATTATCAACGTGACGAAGTTTTTAAACATGCCGACTATAGTGGGGATTCGTTGAAATTGTCGCGTAATGCGGCAGCCTCTGAAGCCGAGTATATCGTGTTTTGCGGTGTGCATTTCATGGCCGAAGTCGCCGATATTTTGTCTCGGCCCGATCAGATTTCAATTCTTCCCGATTTGGCGGCCGGTTGTTCTATGGCCGATATGGCGAATGTCATCAAAGTCAATAAATGTTGGAAAGAATTGTCATCGGTTTTAGACCCGGATAGCATGGTGACGCCGGTGACATACATCAATTCCGCGGCTGATTTGAAGGCGTTTTGCGGTGAGCATGGCGGTATTGTTTGTACATCGTCGAACGCGCAAAAAATTCTTGAATGGAGTTTTGCCAGACGCGAGAAGGTGTTGTTTTTTCCGGATCAGCATTTAGGGCGTAATACCGGTTATCGAATGGGTATCCCGCTTGAGGAAATGGTAACCTGGGATTTCGATAAGCCTATGGGGGGGTTGACCGAGGAACAGATCCGAAATGCAAAAATGATTCTTTGGAACGGTTTTTGTTCAGTACACCAAATGTTTAAGCCCGAGCATATCGACCGTTTTCTCGAAAAGTACCCCGAAACCCATGTGATTTCGCATCCCGAGGCTAGTTTTGAAGTCTGCCAAAAATCCGAATACATTGGCTCGACCGAAGCGATTTTGAAAATCGTACGAGAAGCTGAACCCGGAACGCGTTGGCTAGTTGCGACCGAGTTGAATCTTGTCAATCGACTGAACGACGAATGCAAGGGTCAAGGCAAAAATGTGCATTTCATGTCGCCGACGGTATGCATGTGTTCGACGATGTTCCGAACCGATCCGCAGCATTTGGCTTGGGTTCTGGAAAATCTAGTAGCAGGGCATGTCGTCAATCGGATAGCGGTGCCGGAGCGCGAGTCCGTGCTAGCAAAAAAAGCATTGGACAATATGCTTTCGATACATTGATATTCTTTATAAGAAGTAGGTATCCAATGATTTGGGGGTTTTCTTAGATCTTTCGCGCTTCAAATTTCGGCAGCGCCTAAAGAGGCACCGGGGTGCTAGGTCGATTTTGCTCCTGCAAAATCGACATTCACACCATCCTTGGCGATGATGTATCCAAGGCTCCTTTGACGGGTCCCCGGTGCCGAATTTTGATCTACGATGGGTATACTCTGATTAGTATTAAAGTTTTTATGTGACATGAAGCTTTAAATGATGTGATTGTCATGTAGCATCGAATCGACACAAAAAAGCCGTTACTTACTTGGTATGTAACGGCTTTTTTGTTTTTGAATATGGTGTCGAAAATTTTCAACTCATAACAATAAATCGAAATATGCGTAATAGGTGACAGTGTGTTGACTCAAAGGACATTTTATCGATCTTGAGAACGGAACGAAATTATGGTCTAATGCCACGGTTTACGTCTTCAAGTGCCTCTTATTTCGGCCGTTTCGAATAAGGGGGTTGTTCGCCGCGATATGTCTGGAGAGCAGGCTTATTTACTATGCAATTTAATTTAAAAAAAGGTTTGGATCTTCCGATCACGGGAGAGCCCGAACAAATAATAGAAAACGGTAATAAGGTTAAGTCGGTTGCCGTTCTTGGGATGGATTATGTAGGAATGAAGCCTACCATGATGGTAGCCGAGGGTGACAAAGTCAAACTCGGTCAAGTGCTTTTTTCCGATAAAAAAAATCCAGGGGTCAATTTCACATCGCCCGGTGCCGGTATCGTCAAGGCGATAAACCGCGGAGCCAAGCGCGTTTTGCAATCGGTTGTCATAGAACTGAAAGGTAACGAAGCGGAATCGTTTGCAAAATATAAAGATTCCGAATTGGACGGCTTATCAGCTGACCAAGTTAAGGAAAACCTCATTGCTTCCGGTTTGTGGGTTGCGTTGAGAACGCGTCCTTACGGTAAAGCACCGGCAATCGATAGCAGACCTAGTTCAATTTTTGTGACCGCAATCGATACCAATCCATTGGCCGCCGATCCGTCGGTAATTATCAAGGAACGCTCTGCCGACTTTACCAACGGTCTGGCTGTGATTGCTAAGTTGACCGACGGCAAAGTTTACGTCTGTAAAGCTCCCGGTGCCGACATGCCGACCGGAAACGCGTCTTCCGTTACGGTTGCAGAATTCACAGGCCCACACCCAGCCGGTTTGCCAAGCACGCACATTCATTTTATTGACCCTGTCAACGCCAATAAATCGGTCTGGCATTTGGATTATCAATCCGTGATGGCAATCGGTTCATTGTTCACGACCGGTAAATTGAATGTTGAAAGAGTGGTTTCGTTGGCTGGCCCTACCGCTAAAAAACCAAGATTGCTAAGAACCCGTGTCGGTGCATGTCTCAGCGAACTCGTAGCTGGAGAGCTGATGGACGGGGAGAATCGCGTGATTTCCGGTTCGGTCATCTATGGTCACAAAGCGGCCGACTGGTCGGATTATTTGGGTTATTACAGCAATCAAGTTTCGGTATTGAAAGAAGGTCGTGACCGAGAGTTCTTCGGTTGGATCGTTCCGGGCAAGGATAAATATTCGGCCTTGAATGTTTATACGTCAAGTAAAGACCGAAAAAGCGGACGTAAGTTTCCGCTGACTACAAACAAAAACGGCAGTAATCGGGCCATTGTTCCGGTTGGCGTCTACGAATCCGTGATGCCGATGGATATTTTGCCAACGCCATTATTAAAGTCTTTGGTTGTCGGCGATACGGATCAAGCGCAAATGCTAGGTTGTTTGGAGTTGGACGAGGAAGATATGGCTCTGTTTACCTTTGTCGATCCGGGTAAACATGAGTTCGGTCCGGTTCTGAGAGCGAATTTAACTAAAATCGAGAAGGAAGGCTAATGTCGGCTAGAAACTTTTTAGACAGCATAGAGCCGCATTTTACCAAAGGCGGTAAGCTAGAGAAGTACTACGGTCTCTACGAGATGGTTGATACTTTTCTTTATACACCCGCCGAGGTAACGCGCGGCGCTACACATGTTCGTGACGGTAACGACCTGAAACGGACTATGACGTTTGTTGTTATTGCAACGTTTTTTTGTATCCTGATGGCTTGGTATAACACCGGCTATCAAGCTAACGTCGCGATGGAAGCGATGGGCTTGGATAAGGCGGACGGTTGGCGAAGTCTGCCAATGATGATATTTGGATATAGCCCATACAATCCGTTATCTAACTTGGTTCATGGCGCGCTTTACTTTTTGCCAATTTATATCGTGACCCTGGCTGTCGGCGGTGTTTGGGAAGTCTTGTTTGCGACCGTGCGCGGTCATGAAGTCAACGAAGGCTTCTTGGTATCGTCAATGCTTTATACATTGATCATGCCGCCCGATATGCCGTTGTGGCAAGTTGCGCTGGGTATTTCGTTCGGTATCGTAATCGGTAAGGAAGTTTTTGGCGGTACCGGTAAAAATTTCTTAAACCCTGCTTTGACCGGTCGTGCATTTCTGTATTTCGCGTATCCGGCCTCCATTTCCGGTGACTCCGTCTGGGTTGCGGTTGACGGTTACACGGCGGCTACACCTTTAGCTTTAGCCGCGTCAGGTGGTCTGGATGCCGTGCATGAAGCAGGTTACGGCTGGATGCAAACCTTCTTCGGTTTCATTCCCGGTTGTTTGGGCGAAACCTCGACTGTGGCTATTTTGATTGGCTGTGCGTTTTTGCTTTACACACGCATCGCTTCGTACCGAATTGTGGGTGGAGTGTTCCTCGGTATGCTGATTATGTCGTCGGTATTCAATTTTGTCGGCAGCGACAGCAACCCGATGTTTGCTTTTCCATGGTATTGGCATTTGACCGTCGGCGGTTTCGCTTTCGGTATGGTTTACATGGCTACCGATCCGGTAAGTGCAGCGATGACCGATACCGGTCGCTGGATTTTTGGAATGTTAGTGGGTGTTATGACGGTTTTGATCAGGGTAGTGAATCCGGCCTTTCCCGAAGGAATTATGCTGGCTATTCTCTTCTCGAACATGTTCGCGCCTATCATCGATTATTTTGTCATTCAGGCAAACATTAGAAGAAGGGTGAAGCGTCATGCCTAATCTAAAAGATTGTAAACACTACGAAAAATTCAAAATTTACGCGGACAGAATTTTAGCGCAAAGCAATGACAGTCTTGAAAAGACGCTTGCGATTGCGTTATGGGTTTGTTTTGTTTGCGCGATATTGGTTTCCATTGCAGCGGTTGCGCTGAGACCAATGCAAGCCAATAACAAAGCCTTGGACATGAAGAAGAATATTCTTGATGTCGCTGGTTTGTTACAAGAAGGGGGCGATATCAATGCTGCTTTCGATCAACAAATCGAAGCCAAGTTGGTCGATCTGGAAACCGGCGATTATGTCGAGGGTATCGACGTAGCTTCTTATGATCAACGTAAGGCGGCAAAGGATCCCGCACAAAGTATCGTTATTCCATCCGATAAAGATATAGCCAGCATTAAAGTGAAAGCAAAAATCGCTAAAGTTTATCTGGTTAAGAAAGGTGAAGAAATACAGTCGATCATCCTGCCGATCAGCGGTTATGGACTGTGGTCGACGCTATATGGTTTCTTGGCGTTGGATGCCGATGGACAAACGGTACAAAGCATCAACTTTTACGATCAAGCCGAAACACCGGGGCTGGGTGGTGAAGTAGTCAATCCTAACTGGCGTGCGTTGTGGCAAGGCAAAAAAGTCTATTCCGAAAGCGGTGAGCCCGTATTGAAATTGATCAAAGGCGTGGTCGATACCGGTAAACCTGGGTCCGAATACCAGGTAGACGGCTTGGCAGGCGCTACACTGACCAGTGTTGGTGTTTCCAATCTGATCAAGTATTGGATGAGCAAAGAAGGCTTTGCCACCTATTTAGAAAAAGTCAGAACAGAAGGCTAGGGGGTTAATCATGAGTGCAATATTAACGAATGAAACTAAAAAGGTTCTAATAAAACCTTTGATTAATGAAAACCCGATTACCCTTCAGGTACTCGGCATCTGTTCGGCGCTGGCGGTTACGTCGCAAATGTCGACGTCGTTGATCATGGCGATTGCTTTGACGTCGGTAACGGCGTGTTCAAGTGCATCAATCAGTTTGATCCGGAATCATATTCCGAGCAGCATTCGGATCATCGTGCAAATGACGATCATCGCGTCATTGGTTATCGTTGTCGACCAAATACTGAAGGCGGTTGCTTACGACATCAGCAAGCAATTGTCTGTATTTGTCGGCTTGATCATCACCAACTGTATCGTGATGGGGCGCGCCGAAGCTTATGCAATGAAAAACCCGCCGTTGGAAAGCTTCATGGACGGAATCGGTAATGGATTGGGCTATAGCTTGATTTTGGTTATCGTCGCTTTTTTCCGCGAGTTGTTCGGTTCCGGCAAACTGCTCGGCATTGAGATATTCGAATTGACCAAAGACGGCGGTTGGTATGATCCTAATGGTTTAATGCTGTTGCCACCCAGTGCATTTTTTATCATCGGTATGATCATTTGGGTTTTTCGTCAAATCAAGCCCGAGCAACGAGAACATGTCGAATTCCAAATCATGCCGATTGCTCATGGTGAAGGAGGGCATCACTAATGGAAGCCTATATCAGTCTGTTTGTTAAAGCGGTTTTCATTGAAAACCTGGCGTTATCTTTCTTCCTGGGAATGTGTACATTCCTTGCGGTTTCGAAAAAGATTTCGACCGCGATGGGGCTTGGTGTTGCGGTTATGGTCGTGCAAACGATCACCGTTCCTGCCAATAATATTATCTATCACAGCTTGTTGAAAGAAGATGCGTTGTCATGGCTAGGGATTACCGGCGTCGACTTGAGCTTTCTATCCTTGTTGAGCTGTATCGGTATGATCGCCGCATTGGTGCAAATTCTGGAAATGATTTTGGATAAGTTCTTTCCGGCTTTATACAATGCCTTGGGTGTTTTCTTGCCATTGATTACGGTCAACTGTGCGATTCTTGGCGGCAGTTTGTTCATGATCGAGCGCGATTACAGTTTGGGCGAAAGCGTCACTTACGGAGTCGGTAGCGGTTTCGGTTGGGCATTGGCTATTACGGTCATGGCCGGCGTGCGCGAAAAGCTCAAATACAGTGATATACCGGGTGGCCTGCAAGGTCTTGGCATCACTTTTCTTACCGCGGGTCTGATGTCTCTTGGCTTCATGGCTTTTTCTGGAATCCAACTTTAAAAAGGTATCGTAATGCTGGAAATTGCATTAGGAATTATTATTTTCACGGTGATCGTGATTGCGCTGGTCTTCGTGATCATCGGCGCAAAGAGTAAATTGGTGGCTTCGGGAGACGTTGAAGTTCTCATTAACGATGAGAAATTGATTCATGTTCCTGTTGGCTCTAAGTTATTGACCGCGTTAGCGGACAACAAGTTGTTCGTTCCTTCGGCGTGCGGCGGTGGCGGTTCATGCGCGCAATGCCGTGTGAAAATATTTGAAGGGGGCGGCGAAATTTTACCGACTGAGCGTTCTCATATAACTAAACGCGAAGCGGCAGAAGGCGAACGCCTGTCTTGCCAGGTAACGGTAAAGCAAAACATGAAAATTGAAGTCGAAGATTCTGTTTTCGGCGTCAAAAAATGGGAATGTACAGTAAAATCGAACCATAACGTTGCGACATTTATTAAAGAATTGGTTTTAGAATTGCCGGAAGGCGAAGCGATCAATTACCGCGCAGGCGGTTACATTCAAATTGAATGTCCTCCTCATGTCGTAAAATACAAAGATTTCATTGTTGAAGAACGTTTCCGCGATGATTGGGATAAGTTTAATCTATGGCGCTATGTCTCCGAGGTAAAAGAACCTGCCTTGAGAGCTTATTCGATGGCGAGTTATCCCGAAGAAAAGGAAATAATGTTAAATGTCAGGATCGCTTCGCCACCGCCGGGAGCACCTGAAAACGTTCCGCCAGGTATCATGTCGTCCTATATCTTTAATTTGAAACCAGGCGATAAATGTATTATTTCAGGTCCTTACGGCGAATTTTTCGCGCAGGAAACCGATAAAGAAATGGTATTTATCGGCGGCGGAGCGGGTATGGCGCCCATGCGTTCGCATCTCTTCGATCAATTACGCCGTTTGAAATCGAAACGCAAGATCACTTTCTGGTATGGTGCGCGAAGCAAACGCGAAATGTTCTATGTTGAAGATTTCGACATGCTGGCGGCCGAGAACGAAAACTTCGAATGGCATGTCGCGTTGTCCGATCCTCTCCCAGGCGATGATTGGGACGGCTATACCGGCTTTATTCACAATGTGTTGTATGAGAACTATCTTAAAAATCATCCGGCACCGGAAGATTGTGAATACTACATGTGCGGACCTCCGATCATGAACTCGTCGGTTATCAACATGCTGTTGGAAAACGGAGTCGAGCCTGAAAGTATCTTCTTGGATGATTTCGGCGGTTGATAATTTAAAGGCAAACACCTCTCCCGAGTATTTCGGGAGAGGTTGCAAAAAATAAATCTATGCATGTAAAACAAGATCAACGAGGATTCGGGTTTTTTCTGGTCCTCGTTTTTTTATTGGTGGGCTGTGATGACCAGGGGGCTAAGAAAGCTGTTTTCGCTTTCGAGATGACCGGTCAAACGATGGGAACTAGTTTCAGCATCAAAGCATCGGTGTTGCCTGATGGAGTCAAAGCCGACCAACTTAATATTGACGTCAAAGAATTGTTGGAACTCGTCAACGATCAGATGTCGACCTATCGGCCGCAATCAGAATTATCGTTGATTAATAACAGCGACTCAGTCGAATGGCAGCCGGTTTCCGAGGCTCTGTACGGTGTTTTGGCAGAAGCTAGGCGCATTAGTGATCTGACGGAAGGTGCTTTTGATATTACGGTCGGTCCTTTGGTGAATCTATGGGGCTTTGGTCCTGATCCATTATCGTTTCAGGCGCCTTCGAACGAATCTATTCTATTAGCGATGCAGCGGATTGGTTATCGGCATCTAAAGTTGAGAACCGAACCCCTATCGATCAAAAAAAACCTTCCTGATCTATATCTTGATTTATCGGCGATCGCTAAAGGCTATGGAGTGGATCAAGTCGGTTTGCTGTTGGAAAAGAAAGGTATTAACGATTATTTGGTTGAAATTGGAGGTGAGCTTCGGTTGAGAGGACGCAAACCGGATGGTAATGCTTGGCGCATTGCAATAGAAAAACCTACCTCAGAACAACGAATGATACAGAAAATCGTGTCGATTACCGATATTTCGGTGGCGACCTCCGGAGATTACCGAAACTTTTTTGAAGCGGAAGGGGTCAGATTTTCACATACGATCGATCCTAGAACGGGGCGGTCAATTAATCATAATCTTGCCTCGGTGACGGTATTAAGCGAAACTGCGATGGAAGCAGACGCATGGGCGACCGCATTTATGGTCTTAGGTGCCGAACAAGGTTTACGATTGGCAGAGCAGCAGCGTATTCCTGTCTTATTTATTACCAAAACCGAGAAGGGGTTCAGCGAAATCTCAACCTCGGCGTTTAGCGATTATTTTAAGGAGTGACAATGACTTATTTTTTAATAACATTTGCATTTATGCTCATTGTTATTGCAATAATGGCAGTGGGCGTTTTTTTTGGCAGAAATGCTATCAAGGGCTCGTGCGGCGGAGCCGATAAAGGCGATTGCGTTTGCATTAAAAAATGTGATAAAAGAAAAAAAATGGAAGCGGAAGGACGAGTTTAACGCTTGTGTTTGTCTAATGGTTTCTTTCGTTGATAATAATAACCATAATCAGGAGTTAATCCATGCTGGCTAAAATTACTGTTGCCGATTACATGACCAAAAGAAATATGGTCACACTCAAGGAAGATGTCAATGTCGTTGAAGCGATAAAACAATTGCTTTCCCATAAAATTACTTGTGCTCCCGTGATAAACGGGCAAGGCAAGCTAGTCGGTATGTTTTCCGAGAGGGACAGTATGAAAGTCGTATTGGAATCGGCTTATAACCAAGGTTCGGCCGGTAAGGTTTCCGAATTTATGAGCACGGATATCGTTTCGGTCAATGCGGATGCGAGCATCGTCGATATTGCGGCAAAATTTAAAGACTCTACGATTAGAAGTTTCCCTGTTTTTCGAGATTCCGAGCTTGTTGGTGTGGTCAGTCGGACCGATGTGCTGAAAGCCCTGGTCAATCTTTAAAAGGCTGTTGACCCATTGTGGCCGGACGGACTTTTTATTGGCATGACTACGAAACGTTTGGAATAGACCCAAGACTCGATAGGCCGGTTCAATTTGCCGGAATTCGCACCGATTATGATTTCAATGTTTTAGGCGATCCGCTTGTTATTTACTGCAAGCCCGCACTTGATTGTCTTCCCGATCCCGTTGCGTGTTTAATTACAGGCATTACTCCGC
The DNA here is from genome assembly GCF_005931095.1 of Methylotuvimicrobium buryatense. Taxonomy (GTDB): domain Bacteria; phylum Pseudomonadota; class Gammaproteobacteria; order Methylococcales; family Methylomonadaceae; genus Methylotuvimicrobium; species Methylotuvimicrobium buryatense. The sequence continues at coordinate 2,180,505 of NZ_CP035467.1, forward strand.
AAACTGCCGAAGCAAAAGGAATTTGCGAGGCTGAATTTATCGAAGCGGTTTCTCGTGAAATTTCTCAGCCCAATACTTGCACCCTAGGGTATAACAATATTCGTTTCGACGATGAGGTGACTCGCAATACCTTATATCGAAACCTTTACGATCCTTATCAGAGGGAGTGGCAAAACGGTAATTCGCGTTGGGATTTAATCGATGTAGTACGTGCCGCTTACGCGCTTCGTCCGGGGGGTATTGAATGGCCGGTAAACGAGGAGGGACTAGTTACTTTTCGGTTGGAAGAGCTCACCAAGGTCAATGGTATTGAACATGCCAAGGCTCACGATGCGCTGTCGGATGTTTACGCAACAATAGCTGTGGCTAAACTGGTCCGTGATGCGCAACCTAAACTTTATAAATTTCTTTTTGATAACCGAGTTAAATCTGCCGCAAACCATTTGTTGCAATTAGGTAGCTTTAAACCGGTTGTTCACATTTCAGGAAAATACGCTGTTAGAAATCATTGTATGGCCGTGGTTTTGCCGATTTGTCGGCATCCGACCAATACTAATGGGGTCGTAGTTTACGATCTTTCTAATGATCCCGATGCCTTGATCAGTTTGTCGGTCGATGAAATCAAGCAAAGAATTTTTACTGCCACGAAAGATTTACCGGAAGGAGTCGAGCGAATTCCGCTAAAAACCGTGCATGTCAACAAATGCCCTGTTCTGGCGCCGATAGCGGTCATAAGGCCCGATGACGCAGCTAGGCTTAATTTAGATATCGATCGTTGCTATCGGCATATTGATAAAATCCGTAGCGTTTCTAATATATTAGAAAAAATTACCCAAGTCTTTGACACGGATTTTCCGGAATCTGATGCCGATCCTGATTTGATGATTTACAGTGGCGGTTTTTTTAGCGATAGCGACAAAAAGGCGATGGAGAAAGTTCATCAAACCCGTCCTGATGATTTAACGAATTTGCGTTTAAACTTCAGCGATCCGCGTTTGCCGGAAATGTTTTTTCGATATCGAGCCCGGAATTATCCTGAAACGTTAAGCGAGGAGGAGTGGGCGCGCTGGATGAAAGATTGTGTGAAGCGTTTGACCGGCACCGGTTGCATTGGTCTGAATATAAATGAATATTTCTCAAAAGTGCAAGATTTGCTGGGCGATAGCTCTGCGGATCCGGCGATTTTATCGGCATTACGACAATATGCGCTGGATAAAATGAGATTATTGTCGATTGTCGGTATGGATCCAGAATAATTTTAATAATAATCTCTTAATACTCGAAAAATGTTTAGCTTTATGAAAGTATAGGGTGTGCCTAGCGAGGACGTCGGCAGCAGGGGAGATTTTTTCTCCTCGGCAATTGCTGAGTTACAAGGATGTAATGAATGCAGAAAATGCAGAAGCATTTATCTGCCCTGCATCGCCAAAGCGCCTACTGTTGGTGCCCTAATACACGCCATTCATGGCAGTCAGATTCCGCCGGCGAGCCTACATGGACGTATTCACGGCTTCCTGTCGGATTTTTGCTCCTCGACTGTTATGTTCCATGAATAGAGTGAATGCAGAAAAGAATTTTTCTGCCTTTTCTGTTCTTCTGCACGTCATCATTAGCCCCATGCAAAATCCACATTCAGCTAGCGCCTAAATTCCATAGAATATTGACTATAATTATACCTATCGCACTTCAAATTTCGGCATTAGCGTATGGAGGCGTCGGGGTGTTCGGCAAAGGCTTTGGCGGCATGGATGCTGTCCTAGAGCTTACATGGACGTATTCACGGCGTCCTTTGACGGGCACCCCGACGCCGAAATTTGACTAGCAAAGGGTATAATAATCTTCATGTGCTGGGTGAATACGTTCTTGTAAGTCCTACAATCCAGCGAGGGATCATAGAGCCTCCACCGGCACCCCGGGGCTTCTGTGAAAGTCGGTGCCGATATTTGATGTGCTTAAAAGGTATATAAAAACATTTGTAATAATCGAGCGTTTTTTCTTTATATTCGTTGCAAACGAGATGTTGGGTCAAGCACATGTTTCAGTTTTTGGTTGAACGCTTAAATCTGAGGGATCGGTGAAAAATTCTTTTTTTTTAGTGATCCCCGCCCAAAAGGATATTCCTGAGAGATTAAGAATATTCGAAGAAAAGGCATTGCAGCATTGGCTTGATGAGTTGCCGGTTGCCAATCCCGGATTGTCTACGCGATTAATATACGATTTTTTGAAAGAGTTTAATGGCTTGGCCATGAGCGCACAAGCTCGCCTCGATGCGCTGGAAATATTAAGTTTTCGAGTTTCCACTGTAGAGGAGTATTTGCGTTTCAGACTAATGCAAGAGGGATTTCCGAAAGAGTCTGACGAGCACAAAATATTTAACGTATTGATCGCAATAGAAAAAGAGTTTACGCTCGGTTATTGGATTGTTGTAAAAGAACTTACTCGAAGAAGCTTAGGTTGGTTTCAAGGTAAGAGCGCTCCTTTATCTATTCAAAGAGCGATCAGAGGTCTGAGCAACATTGTTGTCAGTCATTATCTAATGAATTTAACAGTACCGGATTGGGTTTGGATAGATATTCATTCACTGTATCGCCTAAGCGTAAAAATCAAAAAAGATTCGATTAATGTTTCCAAGAGTCATTTGGCGCCAGGGCAGGGGCTTTCTGTGGGCGATTGCTATAGGCAAATTTTGTTGCTCTGCTTGGCCGAACCATCCGGTCTTATGCAAAAAGAGGTATTGCAGGTATTTAATTTCATTGAACAACATAGTGCCCATTTGGTGATTGGTCACAGTCCCTTCGAGACTCAACCGCATCAATGTATTATTTTGACAGATGAGGATCAAGGCCCGCATTTTATATCGGAATCTAAGCCGCCTTCAGATACTTCAGTTTTATATTTGGGTTTTAATAAGCTAATAAAAATACTTCAAAACAAATCCAGGTTTGTATCCAAGGAACAAGCGCGTTTTAGTTCATTAATGCTAGTGAAAGACGATGATGGCTTATTGCCAGCTGAATTACTGGACTATCTCATTTCAAGATGGACCGGAATCGAGTTTCATGGTGTGCCGGTATTTGGCGATAGATTAGAGCGTTTTTTTTGCATCGGATTGGAAGCATGCCACGATTTGCTCAGCGGAGATCCTGCAACGAAATTAAGTGAGAATGAAATGTTGGCGGAGTCGGCTTCGGAGAGGTCGTTGGCGTGTCAGTTCAAAAAGGCTGGCATGGTCTCAATTGGAAGTTTAATCAGCTTTAGAAAAAAAAATTCATCGGTTTCTAAGCGATCGTTGGGTGTTGTTAACAAAATTACTTCAGTCAAAGCTGACGGAAAGATTGGTTTTGAAATCCAATTACTGGCTAATCAAGTTTTTGCTGTTTCTTATAAGTCATATACAAAAAACGAAACAGACGAGTTGTCTCAAAAGGCATTGATTTATGGTGTTAAGAGCCAAGAAAGCGAAAAAAGCTTTATCATACTTGAGTCGTTCAGCCTTAAGGATGGCGATATGATTCGTATGACCATGAACAATGAAACGTTTCCGATTATTCTCCGAGATAGAAAAAATATCGGATTGGGTTATTGGCAATTCGAATGTCGAAGAGTCGAGGAGTTAAATGTTCAAAAGACCGAAACCAAAAAAGGATATGATTTTATTTGAGTAGGCTGTGTTGAACTAAAACGCGCTGAAAAACTCCGATGGTTCTAATTATTTTTGAAGTAGAGTTAAGTGACTTAATTTTAAGCTTGAAAACTTTTGCTATCGTGGTAATTTGAACCATTCGAGATGAGTGTTTTAGCATTGTGTTTTTTTAATGCAATTGGATTAGGTTTATACTGACTTTGTTTAATACTCATCGTAGATCAAAATTCGGCACCGGGATATCTATCACACGACGCTATGAATACATCAGTGTAGGCTCTATGCAAATATCATGCTGGTAAAGCCTTTGCGATGATTATGGGTGACGTGTATTAGGGCATCAACATTAGGCGCTTTAGGCGATACAGGAGAAATTACCGAGGAGCAAAAATCGACCGACCACTCCGGCATCTCTCAGGGACTGTCGAAATTTGAAATGCGAAAGGTATATAACAAGTAGAAACCTATTGTTAACTATAATAACTAGAAAATTGAGAGGAAATTATGAGCAGTGAAGAAGACAACAATAACCAAGCTTCGGAAAGTACCCAGGAAACAGTTGAAAAAGAGACAGTTTCTAAGAGTTCTGAAGATAAAACAGAATCAATAAAAAAAATGGCGGGTGGTTTTTTAAGTTCCACATTGAAACTCAAGGAAGAAAAGCCTAAGGTTTTTTACGGTGCGGTAGGCGGTGTCGTAGTCTTGTTGGGTATCATGATGTTCGGAGGTGGGTCGGGTTCTTCCGTATCCGGGCCGGTTATGAAAGACTTGGTGGTTGGTCAAAAATATGTTTTACAAGGACCGAATGCTTACGATAAGGATTCCTCAATACGGTTAGTTGCAGTACCTGGTACGATTGCAGCTTATGATGATACAGAGGAAGACGATAGAGTAGGCGGTTGTAAACATATGCCGGCTGGAACTCCTGTTACTGTTCTGGGTTTTCAAGATGCTTTCGGCAAAAAGAATGCCTTCGCTAACGTGAGAATTGAAGCTGAAGGCGAGTGCCAAGGTAAAACAGCTTGGACTAATTCAATAAATGTTCAATAAAATGTTGACGGGCTGAAATATTTAAGTATAATATTCGTTATTGAAGCGATGCGGGAATAGCTCAGTGGTAGAGCACAACCTTGCCAAGGTTGGGGTCGCGAGTTCGAATCTCGTTTCCCGCTCCAATAATTTATTAAGCCGCGAATCTCGCGGCTTTTTTATTTAATATTATGGCTGCGTAGCAAAGTGGTTATGCAGTGGCCTGCAAAGCCATCTACGCCGGTTCGATTCCGGCCGCAGCCTCCATTTATGTGCAAAAAACCGCTTATCACAGCGGTTTTTTTTTGCCCAAAATTTATTGGGTGATTTCAACTTAGAAAGCCAGCATTGATAAATTTCGTACTTCAAATCTCGGCTAGGGATAATGATTTGGTCGTAAATAACTTCCTTATTTTAAGGAGGGTTCGGTTGCTCGATTGGCTGGACTCCGTGAATACGTCCGTGTAGTCAGCTATAGTAAACGAAAAGGACACATCTCAAGTTAAAGCTAAACTTGAGTTTAAAGGGAGTAATGTTTCATTATCGATGTTTATATTGAAAGCGAGTTAAACAGTATCAGCGTATATCTAAATCGGAGTTTGAAATGATTGAATTAAAAAAGAATAAGGATTTTGCAGGGCCTAATGGTCCTGTGGTGTTGGCCATTATGGATGGGATAGGAATTGGTAAAAATCCGGAAAGCGATTTTGTGCTGCAATCCGCAACGCCAAATTTGGATTGGTTGCGTGAGCACGCCTTGTATACAGAGTTGCGTGCTCATGGCGTTGCAGTCGGGCTCCCCGATGACGGCGACATGGGTAATTCGGAAGTCGGCCATAACGCCATTGGTTGCGGACGTGTTTTTTCTCAAGGTGCATCCTTGGTTGGTAAGGCGATCGAATCCGGAGCTATGTTCGCGTCTGGGTCGGTTTGGGATGAGCTTATTCGAAACGTCATTAACAAAGAATCGACCTTACACTTTATCGGTTTGTTTTCGGACGGCAATGTGCATTCCAATCTGAATCATTTGGAAGCGATGTTGCGGAAAGCCAAGGGACAAGGCGTTAAAAAGGCGCGAATTCATGCCTTGATAGACGGGCGCGATGTGCCGCCGACTTCGGCGTTGGAATATGTCGAGCGCTTCGAAACCTTTTTGAACGAGATCAATGCCGACGGCAGCGTCGATTATTGTATCGCATCCGGCGGCGGACGCATGAACATTACGATGGATCGTTACAATGCCAATTGGGATATGGTGCGGCGCGGTTGGGATACGCATGTGAAAGCCGAAGGCCGGCGATTTGCGTCGATGAAGGAAGCAATAGAAACCTTCCGTAAAGAAAAACCCGGTATTTTGGATCAAGATTTACCCGCGTTCGTCATCGAGCGTAACGGAGCGCCGGTCGGACCGATTGTCGATGGCGATAGCGTAATCTTCTTTAACTTCCGAGGCGATCGGGCGTTGGAAATTACCAAGGCCTTTGAAGCGGACGAATTGACCGAGTTCGATCGTGGTCCGAAACCGGATGTGTTATATGCGGGTATGATGCAATACGACGGCGATCTTGGCGTGCCCGAGCATTATTTGGTAACGCCGCCCGCGATTGATCGAACGATGAGCGAATATTTGTCGAACGCCGGTATAAAACAGTTGGCGATTTCCGAAACGCAGAAATTCGGCCACATGACCTATTTTTTCAATGGCAATAATTCCGGTAAATTCCCGACCGAAACCTGGGTGGAAATTCCGTCGGATTCTTGTCCGTTCGAGGAAGCGCCGCGAATGAAAGCGGACGAAATCACCGATGCTGTCGTGCAGGCGATCGAGAGCGGAGAATATCAATTTATTCGCCTGAATTATCCGAATGGCGACATGGTCGGTCATACCGGCGATGTAAATGCAGTCAAGGTGGCTGTCGAAGCCGTCGATCAAGGGGTCGGCAGGATTATCGAAGCACTGAAAAAGACAGGCGGAATTCTAGTATGTTCGGCAGACCACGGCAATGCGGACGACATGTGCGAGCTGGATAAAAAGACAGGTAAGCTGGTTCTTGACGATGAAGGCAAGTTCAAGCCCAAAACGGCTCATTCATTGAACCCGGTGCCGGCAATTATTTACGATCCTTCAGGGGAGGCCCATGCCAGTTTGGCCGATGTGCCAAACCCCGGTATTGCGAATCTGGCGGCGACTTGTATCTCGTTGTTAGGGTTCGAGCCGCCGGAAGATTATGTTCCAAGCCTCGTGAAAGTCGGTTGAGGAATGAGTATGAAATAACTGAGTTATACCCTTTGCTGGTCAAATTTCGGCGCCGAAGAGTCCGTCAAAGGACGCCGTGAATACGTCCATGTAGGCTCTGTGACAGCATCCCTGCTGTCAAAGCCTTTGCCGAACACCCCGGCGCCTCCATGTGTCAATGCCGAAATTTGAAGTGCGATGGGTATATGATTCCCTCACCTCACGCTAGGTGAGGGAAAGCCGCTGACGTTCAATATCCGCGGATTTATCAAACAACTTCGTTCCAAAATATTCGATAACCTCTGTTCAGCGAGATTAATACTTGGTGACAAAAGCTCCTATCCTAAATTCGACAGGTTAACCATGATGCGCATGAAGTTCATGATGTATTTCGAGAGATTACCTAAAAAATAAGCACAAAATAAATTAGACTTTTGATTCCCGCATCCAATCCTCTCTCAGTGAATAAAAAGATGGACGCTCTAGCGTCCCCGTCCAGGTTCCCACGCAGAGCATGGGAACCATTTGTAGAAGTTATTTCATGCTCGTTCTTAAGTTTACTTTCTAACCTCTTAGATGAACGAAGACGCTAATTCTTCATGATCTTCATGGTGAAATGCTTGTTCTAGGCATATGCCCTCAGGCATTCTATCGACCGATCAAATCCAGATATTCGGCTTCGCTCAGTATGCGTACGCCGTGTTTTTCGGCGGCATTTAATTTGGTTGCCCCTACCTTTTCCCCTATGACCAAATAGTCGGTTTTTCCGCTAACCGCGCTACCGACTTTCGCGCCCATTGCTTTGGCTTCGCGAATCATATCCTCGCGCGAGCCTTGTTGCATCGTGCCGGTGAACACCAAGGATTTGCCGGCTATGGGGCTTTGTCCCGCAGGCATTTCCTGGGTTTTGGTTTCGTTCAATACAAAGCCTAAACGATATAATTGGTTGAACAACGGTTCGATTTTTTTCAAACCTTTCAGTACGATATCGGCAGTTTTCTCGGCGAAGCCTTCGAGCGCGACGATTTCTGCTTCGCTCAACGAAAAGATTTCCGGTAAACGGTAGTGTGCGAGCAGTTTTTCGCAGTTGCCAAGCCCCATTCGGAATACGCCGAACGCGGCCAGAAACCGCCAGTCCTCGATCGGTTCGGATAAACTACGCTGCAATTGATCGACCAAATTTTGCGACTGCTTCGGGCCGAAACCCATTGCTTCGAAATCCGATGCGTTGAGTTGGTAGATTTTATCGATCGTTCGGATATCGTTATCGTAAAGTTTGGCGATCGTCGCCGGGCCGTAACCGTCGTTATTGCCGAGTACCCGAAAAAAATGTTCTATCGAATGACTGACCTGGGCGGGGCAGTCGAAATTGTTCGTGCAATACAAAAAGTCGCCGTCCCAAACCAACTCGCTGCCGCAACTTGGGCATTGTTCCGGAAGATCCGGTTCGGCCGGTGTGATGACTTCCTCGATTTTCGGAATGACCTCGCCGCTTCGGGCGAGCTTGATCACCGCGCCGGGACCGATCCCTTTGTCGACGACCATCTTATAATGGTGAGCGGTCGCCCGTTGCAACATTGCGCCGCTCAGACGGATCGGTTCGACTTCGACGACCGGTGTGATGCGGCCTGAGCGCGAAGTTTGCGGTACGACTTGGAGGATCTTGACTTCGGCGGTCGCGACATTTTCCTTGTAGGCGATTTGCCAACGATGATGATGGCGGGTGGCACCCATATGGGTTTTTATTCGCTCGTCGGTAATTTCGAGTATTACGCCGTCGACGTCATAATCTACCGCATGCCAGATTTGTTTTACGATCTCATCGAAGCGCTCGGCAAGTTCCGTCCAACTGCCTTGCCAAGCGGGCAGTTTCGTAAAAGGAAAAAATACCGCAGCTTGATCCTTAATCGCCTGTTCCGCGTGTTGCTCCAGATCTTTTTCCTTGATGACGCTGGCCTGAAAGTTACGTGTGTTATCGAAAAACTCGGACAGATAACGCTGAAAATAGGTTTTGCCGACGACGATTTCGCCGGCACCCAGGCCGCGGGAACCATTATCCGCGACTTGTAAGCCGCGCTCGAAGACGCGTGTGATGTCGGTGCCTTTTCTGCCGTCGCCGCGCGTATAAAGCCGTTCGCCGTCGTCATAGGCCGCATAGCCGTCCAGTTTCGGCGTTACCTTGAAAACAAGAGAATCGAAGGCTATGTTTAGTTCGTCGGCCGCTTTTTTAATGCGTTTGGCCCAATTCTCGATTTCGCTTTGACTATAGGCCTTGTCGGTCGATAGCATTCTAACCGGTAATTCAACCGTTTTACCGGCGAAAGCCGATTCCGGTTCGACGCGCGTTACGAAAGGGTGGTTCGGATGACGGCGCTTCAGTTCGGCGATAAAAGTAAAGTCGTATTCGGCATCGCTAATCAGCGCATCGCCGCCTCGATACAAGGCATTGGCTATCTCGATGAATTCGACGAGTTCCTTGTCGTTGAGTTTCTCTTCGTCGGTCGTTCGCGAGGCAATTGCTATGAGTTTTTCCTCGCTCAGTTGTTTTAATTGAACATTTGAGCGCTCGAGAATGTCTTTTTGATTATCGGTTAGCATCTGCGGAATGATTTGATAATTTTTATGCGGATAAGTACGAAATTATAGCCGAAATCTCCACATGGCGCCTGTATGGCTGGCGAGCGGTATGCGGAAGGCATAGGTTGAAGCAATTTTCCTCTCAGATCAAAAATATATCCATAATTGTTGTGCGGCACTTGCTTTTGTATGTTAGATTTGGTGAAAATTTCGTAGCTATTTAGTCCCCTTTAATTCTCGTTCCCACTTAGATCATCAATGCCGTTAAGTTAAGCCGCCACAGAATAAGTAATGCTGTCATTCGGGCTCGAATGTGCTTCAAAAGCTTGCCATCCATGGCGCTGGATTTCGCCAGTCCATGGCGGAATGACGGGTATCCCTTAACTTAATGGCAGTGACGCAGAGCATGGGAATGATAGGGCGGGAATAATTACAAAATTTCAGGTGCTTGGAAGTTTTTAGCGCTCTACTCCATTTCCACTCATCCATGAGCCTATCAATGCCGGAAAACTCTAACGCTAAAATACTGATCGTCGACGACTCGCCGGAAAATTTGTGCGTTCTCAGCGATTTACTGCAAACTCAATTTCAAGTGAGCGTCGCCACGTCTGGAGAAAAGGCCTTGCGTATTGCCGGCACTGCGCCGCATCCCGATTTAATTTTGCTCGATGTGATGATGCCGGGTATGGACGGTTATCAAGTATTCGAGCATTTGCGTGCCGATTCGGCCACGAAAGATATTCCGATTATTTTCGTCACCGCGATGGACAGTGACGAAGCGCAATTCCAGGGTTTGGAATTCGGTGCTGTCGATTATATTACCAAACCGATTTCGCCCCCGATCGTCATGGCGCGCGTCCGAATTCAATTAGAGCTTAAACAAGCGCGCGATCGCTTGTCGGCTCAAAATTCTTGGTTGGAAGCCGAGATTGCGCGGCGTATGGCGGAAAACGAGCTGATACAAGAGGTCAGTATCAGGGCTCTCGCTCATCTGGCCGAAGCGCGCGATCCTGAAACCGGCAATCATATTCTGCGAACCCAAGGTTATGTGCAAGAGTTGGCCTTGGCTTTGCGCGATTCCCCTGGATTTTGCGATATGCTGACCGATAAATTTATCAAACTATTGAGTCGTTCGGCGCCGTTACACGATATCGGCAAGGTCGGTATTCCCGATGCCATCTTGCTCAAGCCGGGGCCATTGACATCCGCCGAATGGGCCGTGATGAAGACGCATGCCCGTATCGGTAGCGAAGCGATTGAAATGGCTGAACAAGATGCCGCGGGGCAAGTCGAATTTTTGTCGTTGGCTAAGGAAATAGCCCATTGGCATCATGAAAAATGGAACGGTTCCGGTTATCCGGATGGCTTGTCCGGCGAAAGCATACCGGTTTCGGCGCGCATCATGGCGCTGGCCGATGTCTTCGATGCTTTGATTTCTCCGCGTGTTTATAAGGCGCCGATGAGTTACGGTGAAGCCAGGGATATTATTGCTTTGGGGCGCGGCAGTCATTTCGATCCGGTCATGGTCGATGTGTTTTTGAAGCATTTCGATGTCTTTTGCGAAATAGCCGACCGATATAGCGATTCGGTAATGGCATAACAAAATGTCTCGTCGACACCCTCGGGCGGAAATCATCCGTGTCGTATTGACTTATGCGTTGTACGCCGCGTTGTGGATATTCTTTTCCGATAGCTTGTTATCAAGTCTTATTGATGAGTCGGATAACATAGCGTTAATTAGCACCATTAAGGGGGGGGGCTTCGTTATTGTCACATCGTTGCTGCTGTTTCAATTAATGCACCGCTTGGTGGACCGGGAAGCCATTGCAGAAAATACCGAAAAAAATCGTTTCGGCACAGGCGTGCATTGGACGTTATTGATTGTCGCCGTTTTCTTATTCGTATTTGCTTATAGCCAATATGGATCTTTCGGCAATCAACCATTGCAATTATCGCCAATACGATCGGCAACGATGCAAGACTCGGCTTGGTTGGGACTTGCCGGTTTAATCTCGATATTTACAATTGGGACGGGATTCTATCTGTTACGCCAACAGGAACGTTTAGCCGAGTCTCAAGCAATACAACGGGCTCAAGCGGAGCGGTTAAAGGCCCTCGGTTTATTAGCCGCAATCGCCGATAGTTCAAACGATGCGATTTTCGCAAAGGATTTGGAAGGTCGTTATACGCTTTTTAATCCCGCTTCGGAGCGTTTTACCGGAAAAAAGGCCGTCGATGTTCTGGGGCTTGACGATACGGCGCTTTTTTCACCCGAACAGGCCGAAATGCTTATCGCGAACGATAGGGCTGTTTTGGAAGAAGGTCGAGTCATTACTTACTACGAGGATCTCGAAGTTTCGAACGAAAAACGCACATTTCTTGCCACTAAGGGGCCTTTGTTCGATAACGACAATAATGTCATCGGGATATTCGGGATTTCCCGCGACATTAGCGAGCTAAAACAAGCGGAACGGTCGTTACGAAATAGCGAGGAGCGTTTTCGGGCATTGGTGGAGCAATCGCTAGCCGGTATTTATATCATTCAGGATAATCGATTTCGCTACATTAACCCGGCGTTTGCATCGATTTTAGGATATGACTCTACACAGCATATTATCGACACATTGGCGGTCGACGATTTAATCAGCCCTGAGTATCTTGAGGAAGTCACCAATAACATCGCTAGCTTGATCAATGGAACGGTATCCTCGATCAGTAATTACCGTTTTACCGCATTACGCCGCGACCGAAGTCCTGTGTATATCGAAGCGCATGGCAGTGCCTTCGACTATCAAGGCCGGCCGGCCGTCATAGGGCTCTTTCTCGACATCAGCGCGCGCAAAGCCGCCGAAGACGCGCTTCGTGAAAGCGAGCGGCGTTTTTACGATATCGCAAATGTTTCTGCGGACTGGATTTGGGAAATCGACACAAACGCGCGTTACATTTACTCATCTGACGGCGTATTCGAAATGCTTGGATATGCGCCCGAAGAAGTGCTAGGTAAGACACCCTTCGATTTTATGCCTTCCGAAGAAGCCGACAAGCTACGTGAATGGTTTGCAGGCATTAAGACCCATCGTAAATCGTTTCGTGACATTGAGAGCATAAATTGTCACAAAGACGGCGCCTTGCGTTTTATCATGTCTCACGGTACGCCGATTCTCGATGATGGTGGTCAATTGCTCGGTTTTCGAGGCCTCGATCAAGATATCACGGAACGAAAGCAAGCGGAATTGGCTGTGCGGCAAAGCGAAGCGTTTAAGCGTGCGATTTTGGATTCGGTTAATGCGCATATCGCTGTATTGGATAAACAGGGAATCGTTGTAGCGGTCAATCAACCGTGGCGGCGCTTTGCTCATGACAACGGACTGGCGTCCGGAGAGGCGTTTAATTCAGTTGATGTCGGCGTAAATTATTTGGACGTTTGTCAAAGAAGCACCGGCCCATCGTCCGAAGGCGCGATGACGGCAAGAGACGGAATTTTAGCGGTTTTGGAAGGCCGTGTTCCAGTTTTTTACTTGGAATATGCCTGCCATTCGCCGGAACGGCAGCGCTGGTTTATGATGACTGCCACTCCATTGGAGACTGAGGAACACGGCGTGGTCATCGCTCATACCGATATCACCGCTCGTAAGGCCGTTGAAGAGACGCTTCGCCGGCAAACCGAAGAGCTAGAGGATCGTAATCAGGAATTGGAGCGCTTTAATCGCGCGACGGTTGGGCGTGAGCTCGATATGATTGCATTAAAGCAGAAAATCAATGAACTTTCTAAGCGGCTAGGGCAGAGTCCGCCTTATCCGCTAGCTTTTCTCGATAATTCTCAGCAAGATATACAATTCAACGAAAGCGGTAAGGAATGAGCGTGAAATAACTTAAGCTTTTGATACCCCAATACGCTCCCGGAGGACTTGTAGTGTATTCATCGTCGCCACGCTCCGTGCTTTTCGTTATGCACATTTCTTTTTCGATACGCTGCCGGCCATCCAGCGCGATGGCAAAATCATGCAAGCGCTGGAACTCTGTAGGGTACGCTGTGCGTACCAGGGTAACCCTGCCAATTTCGACACAAGACCTTATGGTTCGATCTAGGTAGAGATTCGATACTTAACGGCATGAAGGTATGCGCAGCGTATCCTACAATATCTATACCCTTTGCTTGTCAAATTTCGGTGCCGGGGTGCCTGTCAAAGGACGCCGTAAATACGTCTATGTAGGCTCTATGATAGCATCCATGCTATCAAAGCCTTTGCGAGCGCCATGGATGGCGTGAATGTCGATTTTGCAGGAGCAAAAATCGACCTAACACCCCGGCACCTCCATAGGCTAATGCCGAAATTTGAAGTGCGAAAGGTATATAAGGACGAGGACAGAGAGTCACTGCCATTAAGTTAAGCCGTCATAAAAATAAGTACTTCTTGCATTCAGGCTCTAATGTACTTTAACAGCTTGCCATCCATGGCACTGGATTCCGCCAGTCCATGGCGGAATGACGGGTTACCCGTTCCTTAATGGCAGTGGGGCAGAGCGTGGGAACCATTTGAAGAGTCTATTCAAGCCCATGCCCGATTGCGTAGCCTACGCCATGCTTTAACGACCCAGTTTAGATTTGAGTCTCAGGATCTATTGAAATATGTTAAATACAATCCATTTTTTAGCCTTGATTCGGTGGCGTCATGATCGATGAACTGAGCCAATTTCTGTCAACAAAGGGTTTGCTTCCTCACGGTTATTGTTTAAGTTGGTCGCCGCCCTTGGTGATGGCTTATGTCGTCAGCGAAACATTGATTTTTCTCGCTTATTTTTCCATGCCGGCCGCGTTGTCTTATTTCGCGAGACGACGCAAGGACTTTCCTTATCAATGGGTGCTGTGGATGTTCGCCACGTTTATCATGGCTTGCGGAATGACTCATCTGCTCGGGGCCGTCTTACTGTGGCAACCTTGGTATGGCTTGGATGTTATTTTCAAGTCGGCTACCGCTCTGATTTCGATCGGCGCCGCCGTGTCACTCTGGTATGTACTTCCCGATGCTCTTAGATTACCCAGTCCCTCGCAATTGCGTCGAGTCAATGAGCAATTACAAGCTGAAATCATCGAACGAAGAAGGGTCGAAGAACAGTTAAGGCAAGCAAAGTCTGAAATCGAACTAAGCTTGCATAAGGAACGAATACTTCGTGCGGCTATTGTCGAGTTTTCCGATGATGCGATTATTGGCGGCAGTGCCGATGGAATCATAACGGATTGGAACAGGGCGGCTGAGGCGATGTTTGGCTATACCTCGAAGGAAGTTTTAGGGCAATCGCTGCTCTCGCTGATGGCACCCACACAGCGTAATCAAGAGCAGATGCTAGTCGAAGCGGTCGGCAGGGGGCAATCGGTCAGGCAGCACGAATTACAGTGTTTACATAAGAATGGCAATTTGTTCGATGTGGCGATGACTATTTCACCTATTTTCGATAAAGAGAAAAAAGTGGTGGCTTCTTCCACGATTGCTCGGGATATAACCGAGCGGAAGCATTACGAGTTAGAGATACTCAGACTCAATGCCGATTTAGAGCGGCGCGTAGAGGAAAGAACCGAAGAACTGACCTTGGCGAATCAGGAATTAGACAGCTTCGCTTATGCGGTCTCCCATGATTTACGGGCTCCGATCCGAGCATTGAATGGTTTTAGTTGGGCCTTAATCGAAGACTATGCGGATGAACTGCAAGACCAGGCAAAAGAATATTTGCAGCAGATCGGTGTTGCGACCCGCCGTATGAATGATTTGATCGACGGCTTATTATCGTTATCGCGAAATACCCGCGGCGAGCTAAGCCGTGATCGGGTTGATATTTCTTCGCTGGCGGTTCGCGTGCTCGCCGAACTCTCCGATAGTAATCCGGGGCGTCATGTCGATGTGCGGGTCGAACAAGGTCTGAATGCCAGTTGTGATAAACGCATGATCGAGTCGGTCATATCAAATTTGCTCGAAAATGCTTGGAAATATACGGCTAAACAAAAAGCGGCGAGCATTCGCGTGTTTGCCCAAGATCGAGAAGGCGTTCGCTATTTTTGTGTGGCCGACAATGGCGTCGGCTTCAATATGGCAAATGCCGAACGCTTATTTCAACCTTTCCAACGCTTGCATCATCAAAATGAATTTCCCGGAATTGGTATCGGTTTGGCTACCGTTAAACGCATCATCAATCGGCATGGCGGCGTAATCGAAGTCGATAGCCAACCGAGTAAAGGCGCTGAGTTTTGCTTTTCATTGCCTGAAATTGCAGTCGAAGGAAACAAGTCGTCATGAATGATGTGCAAAAAATTCTTGTTATTGAGGATAGTGCGGCAGATTTTTTGTTGTTGGAGCGCTATTTGCGAAGGCATGGACTCGCATCTGTGTGTTATTGCGTAAACTCCAATGCGGAGTTGCAGCGGGCCTTGCAAAACGAATGGGATGTGGTGCTCTCCGATTATAATGTACCCGGCATGAATTTTCGTTCGACCCTCCAATCTATCAAATCGTACCGGGATGACTTGCCGGTAATTTTAGTGACGAGTGCGATCGGCGAAGAAGTCGCCGTGGACTTGTTATGGCAAGGCGTCAGCGATTTCGTACTCAAGGATAATCTTGCCCGCTTGCCTTCGTCCATCCATCGCGCTCTAAATGAAGTCAAAGAGCATCGAGCTCTGCAACATGCCGAAGTCGCGTTAAAGCAAAGCCAGGCGAAAGCCCTCGAGGAGCAACGCCAAGCGCGTCTGGCCGCGTTGAACTTAATGGAGGATGCGATCGTTGCGCAAACCAGGGCTGAACAGGCGCATGCCGCATTGTTGGAGTCGGAAGCCAAATTTCGGTTGTTGGCCGAGAATTCTTCAGATTGTATTTTTTGGCTCAATCCTGATGGGCAATTCAATTATATTTCGCCGGGGTGTGCGCAAATAACAGGTTACCCCGCCGATGCGTTTCTTGAAAATGCCAAGCTCATGGACGAGCTTGTGCATGAAGAGGATCGGGATAGATATTGGCACTATCTGATGAGCGATAGCAAAGACAAAAAGGGCTATTTGGAATTTCGAATCGTACACAAGAATGGCACTATCCGTTGGATCAGTCATCAGAATAAGGCTATCCATGACGAGAACGGGGCTTATCTAGGCAAGCATGGATACCATCGCGATATTACTGCGCAAAAATTGATGGAGCAAGAGTTGCGCGATAGTGAAGCGCGTTTCCGGGTGGCGGTGGAGAACATTCGGGATGCCTTTATTTTAATGGATGCAAACGAACAAATAATTATTTGGAATCCCGGAGCCGAGGCAATATTCGGTTATACGCAAGACGATGTGAAGGGGAAAACGCTGCATTCTTTGATTGCGCCTTCCCGTTTACATGACGCGGCCTCAGCCGGGTTATCGTATTTCAAACAAACAGGGGAGGGACCTGTTGTCGGCCGTACTTTGGAATTGCCGGCCGTTCGCCGAAACGGCGAGGAGTTTTTGGTCGAGCTTTCCCTGTCGTCGGTCAAATTGGACGGGCATTGGCATGCTGCTGGTATTGTCCGCGATATTACTGAGCGTAAACGAACCGAGGAGCAGTTGCGCAAGCTCGCTCAGGCTGTCGAGCAGAGTCCCGAAAGCATTGTGATCACCAATTTGGATGCCGAGATCGAATATGTCAATCAAGCATTTTTGGCCATTACAGGCTTTAGCCTTGACGAGGTAATCGGTCGTAATCCTAAAATTTTACACTCCGGTAAGACGCCGCCTGAGACGTTCATTCAATTTTGGGATGCAATGAGGCGCGGTGAAACTTGGAAAGGCGAATTTATTAACCGGCGCAAGGACGGCAGCGAATATATCGAGTTCGCGATCGTTTCGCCGCTCCGTCAACCGGATGGTCGTATTACGCATTATGTGTCGGTCAAAGAGGATATTACCGACAAAAAACATAACGGCGAGGAATTGGATCGCTACCGTCATCATTTGGAAGAACTGGTCGCCGATCGAACGGCGGAGCTGGAAAAAGCGCGTGCCGCGGCGGATGCGGCAAACAAGGCTAAGAGCTCGTTTCTAGCGAATATGAGTCATGAAATCCGTACGCCGATGAATGCGATTCTGGGATTGACATATTTATTAAAACAAAGCCCGTTGTCGCCCGTGCAAGGCGAACGCCTGACTAAAATCGAGGTTTCCGCTCAACACTTGTTGTCGATTATTAATGATATTTTGGACTTATCCAAGATCGAGGCTGGACGTTTGCAATTAGAGCAAACCGACTTCGCGCTCGAGGCCGTATTGGATCATATTAAGTCATTGGTTTCCGATCAAGCCAAGCTCAAAGGCTTGTCGGTTAGTTCGGGTAGCGACGGCGTTCCTCATTGGCTTAGAGGCGATCCGACACGTCTGCGTCAAGCGATGTTGAACTATGCGGGCAATGCGGTGAAATTCACCGAGAAAGGCTCGATTGTCTTGCGCGCCAAACTGTTACAAGAGAACGAGCAAGGCTTGTTAGTACGTTTTGAAGTTCAGGATTCGGGAATCGGCATCGCCGAAGAGCACTTGCCGTTATTGTTTGAATCTTTTTCTCAAACCGATGTGTCGATTACCCGAAAATACGGCGGTACCGGTTTGGGGTTGGCGATTACCAAAAGGCTTGCGACCATGATGGGCGGGGACGTTGGCGTTGAAAGCCGGATTGGGCAGGGTAGTACATTTTGGTTTACCGCTTGGCTTCGGCGCGGGCGTGGAGTGATGCCTGCGGTACAAGTTGAAACAACTAGAGCTGTCGATGATCTATTGCGTCGCCGATATGCGGGGGCGCGTTTACTTGTGGCGGAAGACAACCCGATTAATCGAGAAGTCGTTTTAGAGTTATTACATGGTGTCGGTTTGTCGGTGGATACGGCCGAAAATGGCCGTGTGGCATTGGATAAAGTCCGGTCGAAACAGTACGATTTGATATTGATGGATATGCAGATGCCCGAGATGGACGGTTTGGCGGCTACCCGGGCGATTCGTTCTCAAACGGAGTATGTGCGGTTGCCGATTTTGGCGATGACCGCTAATGCTTTCGACGAAGATCGTCGTGTTTGTTTTGACGCCGGAATGAATGATTTCATCGCCAAGCCGGTGATTCCGGAGGTACTTTATACCGTGGTGTTGCGTTGGTTGGCGCGCGAAAAACATGACTTGCCGGAGCTCGATAATCGGTCTGAGGAGTCTCGAATGGTGTTCGATCAATCGAATAGCCAAAGCGAGCTAGGGGATATACCGGGCGTGGATACGGTTAAGGGCCTGCAAATGGTCAACGGCGATATTGGTAAGTATCGACGGCTTCTACGCATGTTTGCGCAATCGCATCGACAAGACATGAGTCTGGCACGGAAACAATTAGCTTCCGGCGATAACGAAGCCGTTCGTCGCTTAGCGCATGGTCTGAAAGGCGTAGCCGCGACTTTAGGCGCTAGGGTTGTCGCCGATTGTGCGGCAGCATTGGACAATGCCTTACGTGCGGATGCCGGGCCGGACGATTGTATGAAATTGGCGCTTGCATGCGAACATGAATTAATACAGTTGGTCGAGGCAATTCAGTCTTTGCCCGAAGCAACCGAACAGGATGATCTCGAGTCGATTGATATCGATCCAGAGCGTTTGAGGAGCCTCATCCAAGACCTTGAGCGCTTACTGGATGAGAGCAATGTTAAAGCCGGCAGTTTAAGCCGTGAATCGGCGGCGATGTTGCGGGTCTATTTGGGCGATCGTTATGCGATATTTAATCGGTATATTGACCGGTTCGATTATGATGAGGCTTTACGGATATTGAGAAGTGTATCGGATAAGGATAATGACGGTTTGTCTAAATCCTAACAATCATGAAGAAGCCGTCATTACACCGGAAAATGAGAGCGCGAGGGGTAAGGGTAAGGTACGGTTACTCGCCCGACAGGACGCCGTGAATACGTCCATGTAGGCTCGACGGCGGCTATTCTTGTCGCCGACGCCTGTCGATCGAGCAACCGCACCCTCTTCGGTACCGGCATTTTCGTTGCTGAGCTTTTGTATATCGAAAAATTAGATAAAGAGTCTACATCTACGAACTTTCACAGTAACGTTCATGAAGGCCTAGCCATCGCCCCGGTAAATGAAAGCTCTCTGGGGTGGGGAGGGTGCGGTCACTCGCCCGACAGGACGCCGTGAATACGTCCATGTAGGCTCGACGGCGGCTCCCTGCCGCCGACGCCTGTCGATCGAGCAACCGCCCCCTCTTCGGAACCGGCATTGTGTTGAATATCGAAAAACTAGATTAAGATTTCAAATCCGCGAACTTTCACAGTAAGCGTTCGGTATTCGATTAATGCGCGGCTTGATAAGTATGAGAAATGAGCATGGATAATAAAAAAAAGATACTGATCATCGACGATATGCCGGCTAATCTTGAACTGATGGCTGGAGTTTTAAAAGATGATTATAGTGTTCAAGTTGCTACATCCGGTGAAAAAGGTTTGAAATTGGCGCGCGAGTATATGCCTGATTTGATATTGCTTGATGTGATGATGCCGGGGATGAGCGGTTACGATTTGTGCCGTCGACTGAAAGCCGAACCGGAATGTTGTGAAATCCCGGTGATTTTCGTGACGGCGCTAGACGATCAAGCCGATGAGGCGTTCGGTTTGCAATTGGGGGCCGTCGATTATATCGTTAAACCGATTGTGCCGGGCATCGTCATGGCTCGAGTTAAAAGCCAATTGGCGCTAAAAAACGAGCGCGACTTACTGGAAAGTCAAAATGTATGGCTAAAAAGCGAAATCGAACGCCGCATGGGCGAATTAAAAGAGGCTCAGGCGTTTTTATTTCAATCCGAAAAAATGGCATCATTAGGCTTGTTGGCGGCCGGTATTGTTCATGAGATCAATAACCCGCTGAGTTATGTATATGCGAATTTGGAAGGCTTAAAAGATCGCTTACAGTCGGTGTTGTCTATTTTCGAATTGGCCGAAAAATTTTCCCGGCAGTTGCCGCAAGACCACCCCGATGTGTTGTTTTTCCAGAAGCTTAAAGAAGAATTGGATTACGATGATTTTAAAGCCGATTTAGGCGATTTGATCGAGGAGTCGATCGAAGGGGCAGTGCGAGCAAGAAAAATCATTCAGAATCTTCGCGAGTTTTCGCATATGAATGAGAACGAAAGCGGTCTGCATGACCTTGAGTCGGGCATCGATGCCACACTTAACATCGTGAATAACGAATTAAAATATAAGGCGGAAATTATCAAGGAATATGGGGGGCTTACACCGATTAACTGCGTCGGCTCACAGATCAATCAAGTCGTGATGAATTTGCTGGTGAATGCCGCCCAAGCCATCGAAAAATCAGGAAAAATAATTATAAGAACGGGCGGTCAAGGTAACGATAGGGTATGGATAGAGGTTGAAGATACCGGTTGCGGCATGTCCGAGGAGGTTAGGCGGAAAATATTCGACCCGTTTTTTACGACTAAGCCGGTCGGTAAGGGGACGGGCTTGGGTTTATCGCTGTCCTATAAGATCATCAAGGAGCATGGCGGGACGATCGATTTGACATCGGAATTAGGTAAAGGAACAAAATTCCGTGTCTATTTGCCGGTCAATAAAGAGGCCGGAGCTGAGGCTCCGTTATAAATCCATAAAAAGCATTTTGTCCACGAAACACACGAAAATCACGAAAGTATTTAATTATACCTTTCATGCTTCAAATTTCGGCAGCGCCTGAGCAGGCATCGGTGTGTGCGGTCCATCATCTAACGCCCGGTGAGGGACCAGAATGGAGCTGGCCTGTCGGGTGAGTGATCGTACCCTTCACCACGACGGTGAAAGTGTTGTATACCCTTCATGCTTCGACTTAGCTCAGCACGAACGGTCTACAACACATTTCAACTGCTCTTTTTACTGTGAAAGTTCGTAAATTTGGATTCATTATCTAATTTTTCGATATACAAATCTCTGTTCTGGCAATGCCGGTTCCGGAGAGGGTGCGGTTGCTCGATCGACAGGCGTTGGCGGCAGGATAGCCGCCATCGAGCCTACATGGACGTATTCACGGCGTCCTGTCGGGCGAGTGACCGCGCCCTCCCCACGTCTCGTACTTTCATTTGCCGGGGTGATTGCCGGGCTTTCATGAACGTTAGGATAAAGCTTAGAGCTGACACATATTGACTCTGTTCAGAAAGTAACTGGATACCGTTAATAAATTTCTTATTATCAAACTGCGTTACGATGGCTCGATTCAGTCAGTTTGACAAAAACGTCTTCAAGCGATTGTTTCATTTCGGTAATTTCCAGTAGTCCCCAACCTAGGCGAACGGCAGTTTCGGTAATATGTTCGTTAAGATTTTGCGTATTATCGTGGTGTAATCGCGTAATGTTTCCGGGTAAGCCTTCGACTGACAATATGCCGGGTATCGCTTTCAAGCTATTGAAATCGGCCGGTAGTCGCGTTTTGATTTGTAGCGTACTTGTCTTTAACTGACGATTGAGCCCTTCGATCGTTTCGTGAAAAATCAATTTGCCGTGCTGAATAATTTGTACATGTGTGCAGGATTCTTGGACTTCCGGCAGAATATGAGTGGACAGAATGACGCCGTGGTCTCGGCCCAGTTCACGGATCAGGTTTCGAATTTCTCGGATTTGTATCGGGTCAAGACCCACGGTCGGTTCATCGAGAATAACGACGTCAGGATTGTGCAAGATGGCTTGAGCGATGCCGACCCGTTGTTGAAAGCCTTTGGAAAGATTGCCGATGAGCCGGCTCGCGACTTCTCTTAAGCCGCAGCGCTCCTTGGCTGTTGCGATGGCTTTTGAAATATGGCCGCGCGTTAGACGATGGAGTCGCGCGCAATAATGCAAAAATTCATCGACGGTCAATTCACGGTATAGCGGAGGTGTATCCGGTAAATAGCCGAGTTTCAACTTAGCCGATTTCGGTTTATCGAGTATGTCGTAACCGTTGATAGTAATGAGTCCGGCGCTGGGAGCGAGATTGCCGCAGAGCATCTGCATCGTCGTGGTTTTACCGGCGCCGTTCGGTCCTAAAAAGCCTAGTACTTCGCCTTTAGACAGGGTAAAACTGACATCGTCGACCGCGCAAAGTTTGCCGTAATAACGGTATAAATGTTCGGCTATTATCAGATGACTCATAACGCAATTCGGTTAGATTCTTTGTAGCAGTGCTTCGACTTCCGTTTGTAGTTTTTTCCGGAAGAACAAAAATTTCCAACGCGATCCGCCGCATTGCTTCCATAGGATTGCCGAGCGTATGCCAGCTAGCAGCAGGGCTCTGATTTTATTGACGGTATCGGGTCTCGATAAATAATGTTGTTCGCCGTTGACCATGATCCTCGGTTGTAGCGTACTGATCGTGTTGTGATAAATGTCGCCGAGGTTGGCTAATACGTTTTCGTGCAAAAGCCCGAAAGTTTCGCTTTGGTGTTGGGCTTTTTCGATGCCTTTACCGATGACTTCCATTAAATCGGGACGGTTTGATACCTGTTTTTCTAAAAATACTAGCGATGCCGCATATCGTGCTTGTTCGGGATCTGCGATATCGAAACCGGTCATTTGCCGGTTGAGTTGTTCCAATCCGAATTTGATACCGGCTAGGCCGCCATAAATGTCTTCAACCGTATCCGAGTCGATTTTAAGAATGCTGGCGATACTGGCTTCGGTTGCATCGGGATCCGATTTGCCGGTTGTTGCCAATTGCCTGACCAGCGCGGCCGCTTGGGCGATGCCTGCGAGTGCGATTGCTTGGTTGGTGATGGTGTTGAGATTTTTTGTCATTGTTTACAAGCCAATAGACCGGGGCAATGTTGAGTGGTGGCATAGCCGGCTTGAATCCAAGGCTGAATACCGTTTTGTAGATGGTTAATATTGTCTAAACCGAATGTTTGTACTAGGAGATTACCGGCTTTTTCACTTCGATTGCCGGATCGGCATACCAGCACGACGGGTTGATTCGGTGAAGTGCGTAATTTTTCCATTTCGCTTAGCCATTGTTCTGCATCGTAGCTGCCTCGACTATCGAAAAATTGAAGCCTTACACTGTGAGGTATCGTTCCAGTCTCGGCCCATTCTTTTTCGGTACGGATATCGATGATCAAAGCATTTTGCTTGTTTTTCATTTCGAGCATTTGCGGTATATCGATAGCCCCAAGCTCATTTGCCGATAGTAACTGCGTATGGATCATCAATGAAAATAAAAATAAAAGTTTGTTCATGGAATCGGTTATTCGATGTTGTTCATGATTTGATTCGCCCAGTCGATGCTTTCCAGATACGCAGTGTTAATCATCGCCGGAGTTAAAGCTTTGAAGTGTATCGATTGCGGCAACCATTGCTCGAAACCGAGCACGAATTGAAGAATTTCTCCGCCTAATCCATTCTTTTCCAAAATAGCAATCGCGACATCGGCCGTCAATGGTAATTGACCGAGCGCTTCATCGATCGGCAAATCTAGAATACTGTCGAGACTCGATAGTATACCGATTAAAAAGTAATGTTCGGGTTCTTCGCTAAGGTGCCGGGCTAATAGTTCGCACATTTTAGCTCGAATCAAGGCTGTTTGAAGTAGGGCTTTCGGTTTATTCGATAATGAGGCGAAAGTTAGAATATTACACCATCGTTTGATTTCATTCAGGCCAAGATAAGAGACGGCATGCCGGATCGATTCGATGCGTCGTGGAATCGCAAAAAAAGCCGAGTTAATGTAGTGCAATAATTTAAAGCTTAATGTGACATCTTGCGAAATGATTTGTGTTAGTTCGAGAAATTCTACGTTGGGATTATTGACTGCAGCCAACAATCTGATTGCCGCTGTTTGGTTTATACCCAAACGCCGGCCTTCGACGATGTTCGGTTTGCTGAGAAAAAAACCTTGAAAATAGTCGCAGCCAAGTTCGAGTAGTTGTTCGTATTGTTGGTGGCTTTCGACTTTTTCGGCCAATAACTTAACGGGGTAATGTTTGAGTTGTTTGATTATGTCGAGGGTTTCTTGCTCGGACATTTGCAAGACATCGAGTTTGATGATGTCAACGTACTCTAGTAAAGGCCGCCATTCGTCAGTCAACACAAAATCATCCAGTGCTAAGGTATAGCCGAGTTGCTTTAGCTCTTTAATGTTGTTGATGATTCTTAAATCGACTTTGATGTCTTCTAGTAGCTCAATAACAATGCGTTCTTTGGGAAGGCTTAACGGTGTTTTTTCAAGGATATTTTGGCCGGTAAAGTTAATGAAAGCCCTGTGGCTTTCGACCAATTGATTAATGCCGAGTTCGAGTATCGTATCGGTAACGATTTGGTTGGTCGCTTGCGTGGCTTGGCTTTCTTGCGCCAAGTCGTATTCATGACCTCGAAAAAGAATTTCATAGGCATAGATTTCAAGTTTTCTATTGAAAATTTGTTGACGACCAATCAAAAAGTTTGTCATTTAGATATGCCCATTGCTGAATATCCCGGTGCTTCTTTAAACCGGCGCCAAAATTCGAGTATAAAACAAAGTATGAAAGCATTGTATTTGGTTGTATTGTATTTGAGCGTTAGACTATTTTTTTGAATTAGTTTATATCATGTTTAACAAATATGCGTCGAGCGGTGCATAGTGCGTTTTAATTTAATATTATGACTAGAATCAGTGGAGAGGACATGAGCGAGACAATTGTGCTGACGGTAACAGGTATGAAATGCGGCGGTTGCGAAACCAATATCAGCGATAAATTAAAAACACTGGATGGTGTGTTATCGGTTTCCGCAAGCCATAAAGACAATAAAGTGGAGGTGGGCTACGATCCGGCTAAGATCGAGGTCGAAGAAATAGAAGATGCCGTGATCGATGCGGGTTTTTCTGTGGAATGAGGGATTAATAAGGTTCAAGGTGAAAGATGAAAGATGAAAGATGAAAGATGAAAGATGAAAGGTGAAAGATGAAAGGTGAAAGATGAAAGGTGCTTTGCCCCTTAAGCTCCTTGCCCCTTGCACCTTAAGCCTTGCCCCTTTAACCTTATTCACTTCTATTCGGAGATTATTATGAGCACACAAAACGAATCCGAGATGACGATGCCCGAACTGCGCCTGTCGATTTTGGGCATGCGTTGTGCCGGGTGCGTTGGAGCCGTTGAAACCGCCTTGGCGGAAGTTGAAGGCGTGGCCGAGGTTTCGGTCAATTTTGCCGATCATTCGGCTCAAGTCAAAGGCGATGCCGATCCGGACGCATTGACCAAGGCGGTAAAAGCGGCGGGTTACGATGCGGCCGTCATGGAAGGTTTGGATGAAGATCCCTCCGAACAGGAAGAACTCGAGCTCAAACGCTATCGTTCGTTGATGAAAAAAGCAGCAGCGGCTGCCGCGTTGGGTATTCCGTTGATGTTGGGCGATCATTTCAACTGGCTGCCCGAAATCGGTTCGGAAGCCGGTCAATGGTTTTGGCCGCAGCTTTCCTTGATGACCTTGGGTATTTTGATTTATTCAGGCTGGCATTTTTATAGCGGCGCGATCAAGTCGCTGTCTCACGGTCAGGCCAATATGGATACCTTAATCGCGCTGGGAACCGGTTCGGCTTGGTTGTATTCGTCGATCGTGATCGATTATTCCGATGCCTTGCCGTCGCTCGCCAAGCATGCTTATTTCGAAGCGGCCGTGATTATCTTGGCGTTCATCAATTTAGGTTCCGGTTTGGAAACCTTAGCGCGCGGCAAAACGTCGGGTGCGATTCGTCAGTTGATCGGGCTTCAACCGCGTACCGCGAGAGTCATCCGTGAAGGCAAGGAAATCGATATTCCGATTCACGATGTCGGGCTCGGCGAAATCTTGCGGGTCCGCCCCGGCGAAAAAATTCCGGTGGACGGAACAGTGACCGAAGGGCATTCGTCCGTCGATGAATCGATGTTGACAGGCGAACCCTTGCCGGTCGAAAAAACCGAAGGTTCATCGGTTGCCGCGGGCACGATGAATCAAAAAGGGAGTTTTATTTTTAAGGCGACGCGAATCGGCCGCGACACCGCATTGGCTCAGATTATTAAAAGCGTGCGTCAGGCGCAAGGCAGCAAACCCGATATCGCGCGTTTGGCCGACAGAATTTCGAGTATTTTTGTGCCGGCCGTAGTCGCCTTATCTGTATTGACATTTCTTATATGGTTAGGCTTCGGTCCCGAGCCGTCCCTGGGGTATGCCTTCGTGACTTCGATGACGGTACTCGTCATCGCGTGTCCATGCGCATTGGGCTTGGCAACGCCGATTTCAGTCATGGTTTCGGTCGGACGGGCGGCACAAATGGGGATTTTGATTCGTAACGGGGAAGCCTTGCAGACGGCAGGTAAAATGACTTGTGTGATTCTCGATAAAACCGGCACGGTTACCGAAGGTAAACCCTCGGTTTCAACAATCGAGGCTGTGAACGGTTTTTCCGAAGAACAAGTGCTGCAAATCTCTGCCAGTATCGAGTCGGGTTCCGAGCATCCTTTGGCGGGAGCTATTTTGGCCGAAGCGGAGCGACGCGGTATCAAGACGTCACGGGCACGGCGTTTCCAAGCCGTTGCAGGCCACGGAGTTTGCGCTGAAATCGATAAACGTCAGGTTTATTTCGGCAATACTGCGCTAATGGCGCAAAAAGACGTCGATTGCGCGGCTTATTCGGAGCCAATGCAAGCATTATCGAAGCAGGGCCAAACGCCGATGCTGTTGGCGGTCGATAACGAAATCGCCGGAATTGTCGCGGTGGCCGATCCGATTAAAAAAGATTCTAAACAAGCGATTAAACAGCTTAAAGAGCAAGGCATACGCATTATTATGGTGACCGGCGATAACGAAGTTACGGCAAAAGCAATTGCCGGCCAGGCCGGTATTTCGGAAGTTAGGGCGCAAGTGTTGCCGCAGGACAAAGCCGCCGTCGTCAAGGAATTACAAGAGAGAGGAGAAAAGGTCGGCATGGTCGGTGACGGCATTAACGATGCGCCGGCTCTGGCGCAAGCCGATGTCGGTATCGCGATCGGTACCGGCACCGATGTCGCGATCGAAAGCGCGGATGTCGTTATTTTGCAAGGTTCGTTGATGAAAGTGCCCGAAGCCATCGAATTGTCCAAGGCGACAGTCATCAATATTAAACAAAATTTGTTGGGCGCGTTTTTTTATAACACAATCAGTATTCCGGTCGCGGCCGGCTTGTTGTATCCGTTGTTCGGTATTTTATTGAACCCGATGATTGCTGGTGCCGCGATGGCAATGTCGTCGGTCACTGTTGTGATGAATGCCAACCGGCTTCGGTGGGTGAAATTAGGAGGAAGGTGATGAATAATTTATTTAAGCTTATTTTTTGTGCGACCATTGTGTCGGTAGTCGTGGCTTGCGGTGATTCTTCCAGTAGCGCGAAACAAGTCGGGATCAGCTCTACGCATGTTATTGAGGGCACCGTGACCGATCGAGACGAATTGATTGTTAGTGGAAAAATTCTCGCGAAGGACAAAAATGGATCGACGATTGCTACTGCCGAACCCGATCAAGAAGCCCACTATTCGATAGCATTGCCGCCTGGATCCGCTTATCCGGTGACGCTCGAGATTGCCGTAGACGAGAATACATTACTGGAAGCGGTTGTGATGGATTCGGCATTGGCGATGCAGGATATTTCGACGATGTCGACGCTGGTCGTCGAATCGGCTAGAAATTTGGGGGGGGTGACTAAGCAAAACATGGCTCAGGCCGCTATCAATGCGATTCGACAAAATAAAAAGTCGAGTGGAAAGGGAACGTCTACCGGCTTTAAAGGTGACCCGACTAAGCAATATGGTGGCTGGCATTAATGGAGTGCGAGCGCTTACTTAAGATTTTGTCATAAATAACGTCCTGGAAATATGAGCTTTGTTGAGGGTTCGGCAACTCGCTTGACAGGCCCTGCTGCCGACACCTGCCAATCGAGCAACCGGACCCTCCGAAAAATAGGGTAGTCATATTGCCCCGCAAAGCGGGGGTTTGACGGTTATTAGCAGCCCCAAGGGCTGCCGTTGCTATGCGTTCGATCTCGCACTTTTCCCTGTGATGTATCCGACCAGTACTAACCTCCGGCAACCCTAAACAGCGTAGCCCGGATGGAGCGCAGCACAATCCGGGAAGTTCGGTGCCACGCCAGTCCAGTATTCCGCTAAGCCGCATACGGGCTACATGTTTTAATAGCAACTTGGGAAAGAGTGGTGTGGGTTGGCCGTTTTTAGCTTGATGTTTATTTCGCTAAGCCTCGACGAGCAATTCAAATGTCTTTAAAAACTAAATCTAAAGGCAAAGCCTTGATAGTCTCACTGGTCAAACCAGTGGCTTACCTGTCAACGAGTTATTTACGACCAAAACCTAAGTCCATTTTTAGAATCGATTTCGTCAATTCATGCCGGAATTATAGGTTTCCGATAAATTAGTAGTAGCTTGATTGAATAAAAAGGTTATACTTCATCCGTTAGAATTTATTGCTTCGAATAGCCTGTTATCATAGTGTTCCGAGATTACACATAAATTATTTTATAATTAATTGATTTATAATATTTATTTATTTCGAAAATAAATTAAACCAATTCAATTGTCTTTAATCCTGGAAACAGAAGATACGGAAAGCGTGAAGTATACCTTATAGCACTTCAAATTTCGGCATTAGCGTATGGAGGCGTCGGGGCGTTCGGTAAAGGCTTTGGCAGCATGGATGCTGTCATAGAGCCTACATGGACGTATTCACGGTGTCCTTTAGCGGACACCCAGGCGCCGAATTTTGATCTACGACGGGTATAACATCGTAGGGTTAATTGGGGTGAAAGCGCTAAACTGCCGATTTTTTGTTAAAACTTATCAGTTAACTATTTGAAAATAGTTATATTCCTAATGTTTTAATCGCTTAATTTAAGTAATTCGGTCGGTATTGTCTTGTGTGGCCGGCTACGATAAGCCAAGCAATAGTTTTTTCTGCAATGGTCAGATTGCTCTCGAATAGAGTATTTATTTCAGTTGAATTCGACGGCACATTTTTTATGTCGTTCACCCTATGCGGAGCCATAATATTCAGGTTATAGAGGTGTTTATGTCATGGTTTGATTGGTAAGTCCGATGGATGAATCTCCTTTTTTCAGTTTGCGCTGGAAATTATCGATTTTATTCGGCATAGGAATGTTGTTCGTGTATGGCGCTTATTTCTATTATGCTTATAACGAAGTGAACCGGGTTTTCAAGCTCGAACGCGAACATATTCAAAGCAAGCAATTCGACACCGCTCAGGTTTTATCCAACGAAGCATTCCAAACTTTGGACCAGCTCGCCGAAGGTTTAGCATTCTCAGTAGAAGATGCTGATAAAGAAAAAAAACTGTCCGAAATGTTGGAGCGTAATGGAGAGCAATTACAATTAATTTGGGATATTGAAAATGTTACCTTATTCGATCAGAGTGGGCGACTCATTGGTGCATGGGGACGTAAACTGGCAATATCCAATGCTGATGTGCATCAGGTTTTAAATTCCGAAGAACCGGTTCACAGGATTGTATGTCCCGATGCTTGTTTTCAACAAGCGATAGTTCCAATGTTGGGGCAGTCAAAGTCGGCCGGTGTATTGAGCGTATCTCAGTCTTTTGCAGACATTATCATCAAATACAAAAAGCTAACGAATAACGATATCGGCATTTTAGTCGAAGATTCCCTCACGTCTGAAGACCCGAATTATACGGTCAAATTAACCGCTAGAACATTTTCCGGTTTGGATTTCGATATCTTAGGTATTTTATCCAAGAGCGACGCAGTCAGCCGTTTTGCCGACCGTAACGAACGGTTATCTTTCGGAGACCGCTACTATGAGCTCGGTATGAGACGTATGAATCACTCGGAGACAAATCGTGCGCCATTTTTTGTCTTTGTTAACGATATCACTCACGATATTGATGTTTTAAATGCCAAGCGGAGATCAATTTGGATTCAAACATTGCTGAGCTTTTTCTTATCGCTATTGGTATTATCGACTGTCCTCTGGTTTTTCATTGGTCGCGTGGTCCGACTGTCAAGAGCGATTCCGTTATTGGCCGGTCGGCAATTTCCGGCATTCAGACAGCAAGTAAAGACTAAAAGACTGTTTCCATTTTTTCATGACGAAATAGATCAACTGAATCATTCCGTATTAGGATTGGCTCAACAGCTTGAGTTGGCGGAGCAAATCGTAAATACCAATACCCTTGAAATCATAGAGCATAACCGGAATTTAGCCGATGAAAGAGATTTTATTAATCGTATGGTGAGTACCGCCCCCGTCATAATGATTACGCAACGGATGAATGGGTTGATTGCGTGTGCGAATCAGGCGGCGGCGGATGTATTGGGTGAAGAAAGGGATTCGATTATCGGTAAGTTATTCGATCTCTATTTGCCGTCTTCCGAGGAACATCATCGGGCTCAATTAGCGAGGCTAAGAAACGACAGGTATGCGCAGCGACTGCAAATTGAAGGACGTTTAGTATCGAAGCTAGGTGGAAGTCGCGACATATTTTGGATTCATGCGCCGTTTTATCAGGATGGTGAAAACCAAGAAGCATTTGTGCTTTCGATGGGCGTCGATATGAGTGTCGAACATATCGTTGAGCAAAAGTTATTAACCATGGCAAATTTCGATCCGGTTACCGGTCTGGGCAATCAGAGAAGCTTTGAATCCGAATTAGCCGATCGTCTCGCATCGGCTAAAAGACATGGCGGCAAGTTGGCCTTGCTGGTATTTGATGTGACTCCGCGTGGTACCGGCGATTTACGTTTCGATAAATCTTACATGCTTCGTGTCGCAAGCAGACTTAAGCCCATTCTGAGATCTTCCGATCGATTGTATCGTATTGGCGATAATCGTTTTGCGTTGATAATGCCGAATTGTCAACAGCGAGGGATTATTGTATTAGCGAATAAAATCATTGATGAAGTCCAATCACACAATGTGGAAATCGATTCGCCAAACCTTTTCTTATCAACGGGTATCGGTATAGCGCTCTATCCGCAGCATGGCAATACTGTCGATCAATTAAGGGCTAATGCTCATTCGGCGATGCATCATGCAAAAAAAGACGGTTTCTATTTATTTTTTGATCGGGAGCGTAATAGTCAAGGTAATGGCAAAAGGCGGAGTGAATGGCAAGTTTTATTTGATATCGCTTTCGATAGGGACCGATTCGTGTTGAGTTATCAGCCGGTTTGGGATATCGATCAGCGTTGCGAAAGTTATTTTAACGTCCGCTTATGTATACGGCGAGATGACCGTAGTTTGATTCCGCCGGATGAATATTGGCTTTATGCTGAGCAACTAGGGTTCGCGCCTCGATTAGAGCGTCTTCTGGTCGTTACGGCAATTAATGAACTTGCTTTCTATAATCAATCAGGGAATCGGATTAGCATCTCGATCGGTTTATCCGGCGCTTTGTTTTTAGACCCCGATTTTTGCTCGGATATGGCAGAATTATTAAACAAAAACGCGGTTGATCCGAGTCAAATCATATTCGAAATTAGTGAATCTTCGGTGATTGGGCAGTTCGTTATCGCTCAACGTTTTGTAAGGCGCATTAAAGAATACGGCTGCCGGTGCGCATTAAACGATTTCGGGATTGAATTTTCATCGTTTTTTTACCTTAAACATTTGCCGGTCGACTTTGTCAAAATCGGTGGATACTTCGTTGATCAAATTGAAAAGCACAAAGACAGCAGCAAAAATTTACAGTTGATGGTCGAAGCCGTGCAAGCGTTTGATAAAGTTACGGTTGTTGAGTCGGTGAGTACGCGCCGGGTTTTTGATGTGGTTAAAAAGATGGGAGTTAATAAGGTTGCTGGAGACTTAATCGGTAAGCCAAGCGAAACACCCTTCATTAAAGCGAATCGAGTGGTATGATCGCTTTCTTGCCTTGCAATTTACGCGTAAAACTCAAATGCCTTATCGACTGGTTCTTGTTCGATAGACATGACGGCTTGATTCAGGGCGATCAATTTTTTTTCTTCATCGATTTGTAGGCCAATCATATAGAAAATAGGCATCCACAACGGGTTGATCAATAATCCGCCGAGTATTGATTTAGCGGTACGCTTGATATTTTTAAAAGGATTAAAAGATTGACTTAGCGATTCATAGGGGGATGCTTTAAACACCGCTTCAAGCGGTTTGAGTTTGGATTGTTCCGGTTCTTCAATCATCACTAGGAAATTCGCCAATTTCCGTTCGATTTTTCGGTAATTTAACCTTGCCAGTCCCGCCGATACGGCGAAAGTAACAGCGACAAAAGGCAATAATACTGCCGGAGGAGCCACCGGTGCAAAAAAAGTCGACATCATTACGATACATAAGCCTGCCATCACAATGTCCTCTCCACGTTCAACATCGCGATCAATGGACTCAACCATTTTAGTTACGTTTTCGTCCGGACGATTAGCTGAATTGTCTGTTTCTCGATTCATTTTGCATACTCCACAAGAAGGGTTAAACGGAGAGTGGTCAAATAAAGCTTACCTCAAAAGAATACCATCAAAGTTTCAACGAACAAGTTGCTTAGTGAAAAAGTTTACCTGATTAGCAAGTTTCTTCAGCTAAAGGCCAAAAACCAGCATATCCCTAGCAGGACGGGGTTTGCAACCCCGTCCTAAACGTTTTGACTTTGGCCGAAGTTAGCCGAAATGTTTAGGGCAAACCGAAACGTTGGGGACGGGTTAAATAACCCGTCCCGCAGAAGTGGCTACGACTGGCCACTGCTCGGACAATTGGCTTCAGCAAGCTGAAGCATCTTGCTAATCAGGAAAGTTTATGTATACCTTTCGTACTTCAAAATTCGGCAGGTGACTAAGGAGGCACCGGGGTGTTCGGCAAAGGCTTTGACAGCAGGGATGCTGTCACAGAGCCTACATGGACGTATTCACGGCGTCCTTTGACGGACCCCCCGGCGCCGAAATTTGACCAGCAAAGGGTATAAGAAAGACTGCGGCATTCGTAAATTTTTATTTTACTGCTAATCTTTAAAGGCTAACTGTAGCGATGATTGTTACTCCTTATCTGATTGGAAAACGCCTAATCCTTAGGTGGGTTTGTGGTGTGTTTGGCGGCGATGACGGAAGTGGATCGGATTTTGCTTCATCAAAATCGGGATTTCCGTCATCCTTTGCGGTCGAGATCAGCCGTCAAGTTCCCTAAGGATGGATTTTTCCAGCTCTTAAATGCCATCCATCTTTATCGTTGGATCGAATTTCGCTAAAAAATTGATCAGTATATTGGTAAGGGAGTAGGACTTTTATTAATGAGAGATTTAGCTTTGGAAGAAGATTTAACGACCGATTTGTCGATATTGCAAAGTCATTTAGATGGCATGATCAATCGGGTTCAGCATAACAGTAACGCCTTAAGGCGATTTCAAGCTTTTGAAAGACGCTTGCTTAACTTAAATTCTTTATCCGAAATGATTGTTCATATTCTTGAAGATGGTAAGGCATTTTTCGACCTTGATGTTATCAGTCTATGTTTGGTCGATAAAGAAAACGAATTATCGGAGTATTTGATACAAGACGGTTTCGATATCAAGACCACAAAGCAATTAACTCTGCTTAAAGACCGTCATCAGTTGAAAACTTTGTTCGGTTTTGCAGTAAAACCCTATATCGGCGCCTATCATCCAAAATGTTCAGAATTCTTTAGCTATACCGATCGAAAGCCTATTAGTGTCGCATTGATTCCGCTAATCCGACGCGGAAAATACCTAGGGTCGTTGAATTTCGGTAGCTTTCAGCAGGAACGTTTTATCGATACAATGGCGACCGATTTTATCGAACATATGATTTCGGTGGTCAGTATTTGTTTGGAAAATAATCTCAATTTCGAGATGATGCGCAGGACCAGTTTGATCGATACACTGACCGGCGTCAACAACAGACGTTTTCTTGAGCAAAGGCTTGGAGAAGAAATCGACCGCTGCCAACGAAGCGGCGAGCCATTGTCCTGTTTGTTTCTCGATATCGATTATTTTAAGTCAATCAACGATACCCACGGACATCAAGCCGGAGATTATGTGCTTAAACAAGTGTCAGGATCGGTAAAAAATCTGCTACGTAACAACGACGTTTTGGCTAGATACGGTGGCGAAGAGTTTGTGGCTTTGTTGTCGAACCTTGACGAAAGTAAATTAATAGCTATCGCCGAACGTATAAGATGTACGGTTGAAGCGCTTAATATGGTTTTCGATGGTAAACCGATTCAGGTGACTATTTCGATAGGCGCAGCATCTTATTCGGCGCCTAAGCATATACTTTCGAGCGCAGCCGATATTGCGATGCGGCTAATTGAATCGGCCGATGCCGCGCTATATCAAGCCAAGCACAACGGCCGCAATCGGATTGAGAATAATGGTTTTATTATTGACCGAACGTCGATCGACAGTGCTGCATCCTATTAAGATTCCATCGTACAGCCTTTGATAGGCATCTCAGTGCTGAAAATTGGCTAGTAAAGGATTAATTAAGAAAAAGCCTATAGGTAATCTGATATCGCCGATTGTTTTGGTAGCGCGCAATTGCGAAACTACTGCTTAACTTCTCTATTCCGAGCCGTATATCAAAAATAAGACTCTATATCGGCTTGACTTGTTATCATAACGTCATCTTACAATATTATAATCCGCTTATATTTAGGCTAATTTCCGGGGTTACGCATGATCGAACATATGGTCAGACATTACAATATTTTGTCCATTGTCGGTAATATCATTACTGTGAAAGTTGACAATACCTTCGCAAACCAAGAAATCACAACCCGGTTCGGGGATTTAGCCGAAGTCGAAGACGGCAACGGCAGCGAATCTTTGGCACAAGTTATCAAAATCGACGGTAGCAAGGTGGCTTTGCAGGTTTTCTCGGGAACTCGGGGCATTTCGACTGCGGCGTCGGTGCGTTTTTTAGGTCATTCGATGCGAGTGACTTATTCTGCGAATATTCTTGGCCGGATTTTTAATGGTACGGGGGAGCCGATGGACGGTGGTTCGACGCTTAAGCCCGACCCGAAAGTGACGATTAACGGTGCATCGGTGAACCCGATGAAACGAGTTTTAGCTTCGAAAATGATACGAACGCAAGTGCCGATGATCGACCTGTTCAATTGTCTGGTGGAAAGTCAGAAGATACCGATTTTCTCTATTTCCGGCGAACCGTTTAACGCATTTTTGGCTAGAATCGGCATTCAGGCTGATGCCGATATCGTGGTTTTTGCAGGGCTTGGCCTGATTTTCGATGATTTTCATTATTTTAGATCGCAATTTGAGGAAGCGGGAGTATTTGCGAGGACCGTGATGTTTTGCAATCTGGCTTCCGATCCTATCGTCGAACGGCTATTGGTGCCGGATATGGCATTGGCGGTCGCGGAACGCTTTGCAGTAGAAGAGGGCAAGCGGGTGTTGGTGTTGATGACTGATATGACCGCTTACGCCGATGCAATGAAGGAAGTCGGTATTTCAATGGAGCATGTTCCGTCGAACCGCGGCTATATGGGCGATCTCTATTCGCAGTTGGCGCGCCGATACGAAAAAGCCTGCGATTATAAAGGTGCCGGTTCCGTTACGATTTTGTCGGTGACAACGATGCCGGGTAACGATGTGACGCATCCGGTTCCGGACAATACCGGTTATATTACCGAGGGCCAGTTTTATTTGCACGACGGCATGCTCGATCCTTTCGGTTCGTTGTCTAGGTTGAAGCAACATGTCATCGGTAAGGTCACGCGCGAGGATCATGCGCAAATCATGAATACGATGATCCGTTTTTACGCGGGCTCGGTCGACGCCGAACAAAAGCAGGCGATGGCTTTCGATTTGTCCGATTACGATAAAAAATTGCTTCGATTCGGGCAATTATTTAAAAAACGTTTCATGGACATCAATGTCTCTATTTCATTGGAACAGGCCTTGGATTTAGGATGGCAAACCTTGGCCGAATGTTTCGAGGAAAGCGAGTTATTAATGAAACAAGCCTTGATCGATAAATATTTCCCGAAGAAAAGTCATGGCCAGACTCTCGCTTAACAAGGCTTCATTGCATAAGGAAAGCGCCAAACTTAAACGCTACCGGCAATATTTGCCTTCGCTCGATCTCAAACGAAGACAGTTGATGGCCGAGCGGGCCAAAGGCTTGGCGCAGCTCAAAACTACCGAACTGCAAATTGAACAGTGCCGGCAAAAAGTGAGCGAAACATTACCGATGGTGTCCTATCGGGATATTAATTTAAACGATCTGGTTAAAGTCTCGGCGGTCGAAATAGGCGAGGAGAATATTGTCGGTATTACGGTACCGATACTAAGGAAGGTTGACCTAGTGACGATGACCTACTCGCCTTATCTGAAGCCGCACTGGGTCGATGCGTTGGTCGTGCAATTGAAACTTATGCTGGAGTTGAAGTTGCGGCAACAGGTCGACAGGCGTCGATTGACGATTTTGGAAGCGGCGGTCAAAAAAGTGACACAAAAGGTTAATTTGTTCGATAAGGTGTTGATTCCTAAAACGGAGCGCAATATACGCAAAATCCGTATTTATCTGTCCGATGCCGAACGAGCCGATGTTGTTCGGGCAAAAATGACCAAACAACTCCGTATTAAACAAGGTGTCTAAATGGCAATCGTCAAGCTGAAAAAGATTACTTTTTGCGGCATGTTGTCCGATAAGCGTCGGATATTGGAGCAAGTGCAAGCCTTAGGCGGTCTGCACTTGATTCCTTTAGCCGAACCGCCTGGGCAGGAGTTCGGCGCGCCTAAAAATACCGAAGGCGTGGTCGAAGCGCTTAAGTATCTTAATGCCTGCGCGAACAAAAGACATCAAATCAAAGACGCGACGCGTTTCGATCTTGAAAGGATTACCGAGGAAGTTTTGGCCATTAAGGCGAAAGTTCGCGAGTTGACCGATATTTACGACGCCTTGTCGAAACGAATCGATGAGGTTGAACCGTGGGGCGACTTCCAGTTACCGGAAACCGCGCAATTGGCCGGTTACCGATTATGGTTTTACATTATTCCCAAAAGAATGATGAAAAAGCTCGAGGACTGCGACTGGGTTTGGCAGACGGTTTATCAGAATAATTTATATTGCTATGTCGTCGTCGTTGCCGAATCCGAGCCGCCCGAAAACAGCATGCCGGTGGTAAGAACTCATACCGGCTCGATACCGCTTTCGACATTGAAAACTCAGCGAAGCCAGGTCGAATTGACGCTCGAGGATTTACAGGCCGAACGAGAGTCCTTGACTCGCTGGATTACCTTGATGACGGTGCATTTCAGTGAGGCGCTGGATCAGGCCGATTTGGCCAAGGCGCAAACAATTACACGCGACGAGGCCGGCGTGTTCGCCTTGCAAGGCTGGTTGCCGGAAGCACATACCGAAAAATTTCTTCGTTTTGCCGAACATCATGGTTTGGCCGTATTGGTCGAAGACCCGGATCCCGGCGACAATCCTCCGACCTTGCTCGATAATCCTCGGCAACTGGCCGGCGGCGAAGATATCGTCAATTTTTATCAAACGCCGAATTATTACGGTTGGGATCCGTCTATTGTCGTGTTTTTTTCATTTAGCGTTTTTTTTGCGATGATTCTGTCCGACGCAGGTTATGCCGCGGTTTTCGGGTTAATACTGATGTTCAAATGGCGCAGTCTCGGGCAGAGCATCAAGGATCGGAGACTTAGAGTCCTGGCTGCTAACACCGTGTTTGTTTCGCTTGTTTGGGGAGTTTTATCGGGCGGTTATTTCGGCTACAGTCCATCCGAAGAAAGATTTATTTCTGCATTAAAGATTATCGATATTAACGATTTCGACGGGATGATGCGCTTGTCGATCGCGGTCGGCGTCGGGCATATTGCCTTGGCCAATGCGATTCGAGCCTATCGCCGATACCCTTCCTTAACGGCATTGGCCTCTATCGGCTG
Organism: Methylotuvimicrobium buryatense; assembly: GCF_005931095.1. Classification (GTDB taxonomy): domain Bacteria; phylum Pseudomonadota; class Gammaproteobacteria; order Methylococcales; family Methylomonadaceae; genus Methylotuvimicrobium; species Methylotuvimicrobium buryatense. The sequence goes on from NZ_CP035467.1 coordinate 2,218,914, forward strand.
GCTGTTGGCAGTAGTCGGCGGTTTTTGTTTTTGGCTTTCGGCGACAACGGATAATGACGGGTTGCGTCAAGTAGGCATTATTTTGCCGGCTACGGGCGGCGTTTTGTTGTTGCTGTTCAGCAGCGAACGAGGTTTAAAACGCTGGAGCGACTTGTTTTGGCGTTTGCTGGACGGTGTCAAGAGCTTGATCGGCATTACTCAATTATTCGGTGATGTGCTCAGTTATATGCGTCTATTCGCATTGGGTTTGGCTAGCGCATCGTTGGCGCTGACTTTTAATCAATTGGCGGTGCAGGTTTATCATGCCTTACCCGGTCCCGGGTTGTTGTTCAGTATTTTGATCTTAATCGTCGGTCATGTCTTGAATCTGATGTTATGTTTGATGAGTGGCTTGGTACATGGTTTACGTTTGAATTTTATCGAATTTTATAACTGGAGCGTTTCCGATGAAGGTTATCCCTTTAAAGCATTTTCCAAAAAAGGAGTCCGTTGATGGCTGAGGTATTAGTGATTTTAGGATGGATCGGTTTATATGCGCCGATGGCCTTGGGTGCGATCGGCAGCATTATTGGTTGTGCGGTTGCAGGCCAAGCCGCGATCGGCGCGATGCTCGATACCGAAACCGGGCACGGTCGCTATGTCGGGGTTTCGGCGATGCCGTCTTCTCAGGTGATTTATGGCATTGTCGTGATGTTTACGCTGAATCGGCCGATTACCGAAGCGAATGCTTCCGGTATTTTTGCCGTTGGCGTCTTGGCCGGATTCGCACTGATGTTCAGTGCGATTTATCAAGGGCAATGCTGCGCCTCGGCGATTCATGCCTCGAAGGCCAAACCCGAGATTTTCGGCTTATCGGTAGCCCCCGCCGCGATCGTCGAAGGCTTTGCCGTCTTTGCATTTATTTTCGCCCTAGTAATTAGCGGCGGAATTCCTCAATCTTAAGAGTCGAGAGTATGAAAGCGGAAAAAGCGGAAGTTGCATCGAGCGGCGTCGAGAAATTGATCGAGCGCTTGAGAGAGGAAGCGATTAATGCCGGACAAGCTAAAGCCGAGGATATCGTCCTTAACGCACAAAAACGAGCCGCTTGGATTGTCGAGGAAGCCGAGCAAGAGGCGCAATTATTGCTTGAAAAAGCACGAGCCGAAGCCGAAGCGCTTAAATCTTCCGGTGTCGATGCGTTGCGCTTGGCGGGGCGGGATGCGTTACTTAAATTACGCGATACATTGCTCGGTAGCTTTAGTCAGGAAGTCATGCGCGTGGTCGGTAAACAAATGGCCAAATCCGAATTTATCGAGCAATTGATACTGGCATTGGCGGGCCGAGTCCGAGAAAAAACCGGGCTCGATCAAAATTCTAAAATCATTTTTCAATTACCCGAGGATATCGTCGGCGTCGAGGATTTGCGAAGAAACCCGGAGGAGCTTAAGCAAGGAGCCTTATCGCATCTGACCGCCGCGATCGCATCGGATTTGTTGCGCGATGGCGTATCCTTTGAAGTTTCGGATCAAATCAAATCGGGTATCGTAATCAAGCTTGAAGAGAACAACATGGTCATCGATTTTACCGATGAAGCCGTTGCCACTTTGTTTTTGGAGCATTTACAACCGCGTTTTAGAGCGCTCTTGCAAGGCATCGTCAAGTGAGCGGCGAAAATTATAAATATACGCTTTTACTTAGCAGCCTTCCTGTCCATCCGACGGAACTATTCGAGACCCGTCAGCCGCCGATTTCGCGCATTCAGTTGGATAAGCGTTTGGCCTTGCTAGATAACGAAGATGCCGACGATTTGGCAAGAATTGAAGCCTTGCTGCATTGGTCGAAAATGAAAGAACTCGATGACGAAGCCGTCGTTAAACAAGGGATGGTCATGTGGCGTGCAATCAGGAACCCGTTTCTAAAAGATATCGTCATGTGGCGTTTGGAATTAAGGACTATTTTGACGGCGCTCAGAAGAAGGCGCGACGGCGAGAGTTTAACCTTGGGCGCGCCTTTTGACGGTTTTGGCGAGCGTTTACGCTTTATCAAAAAACATTGGCGTGAATCGGCTTTCGGAATGGATGCCTTATTGCCTTGGGTTAGACAAGCCAGCGAATTGATTGAACAAGATCGGCCGCTGGAGTTGGAAAGACTGATTCTCGAGTTGATTTGGCGGCATTATCAGAGAGTCGGGCAGGGGCATTACTTCGATTTTCCCGCAGTCGTCATTTATGTATTGAAATGGGATGTCATTAACCGTTGGACCCATTACGACAAAGAGCAGGCCGTTTTACGATTTGACGAATTAGTCTCGGCCGGATTAGACGGCGTTTCGATTGAATTTGGATAAATTTCTACGATGAATGAAAGCACATTGACAACGGGTTTGGATCAGGCTTCGGCGAGAGTCGTCTCTGTTCAGGACGATATTGTATCGATCGAATCGGTTGCTGACACGCCGCTGACGAAGAATGAAGTCATTTACATTTTGCCGAGCCGAAGCGAAGCTAAACATAAAGAGCGGCTTAAAGCAGAAATATTGCGTATTTACGGCAATCGTGCCGATGCGCAAGTTTATGAAAACACAACAGGAGTCGGTGTTGGCGATCCGGTTGTGTTGACCAGCGAATTACTGTCGGTCGAACTTGGGCCCGGGCTTTTGGGACAAGTCTATGACGGCTTGCAAAATCCCCTCGATTTATTGGCGACCGAATACGGCTATTTTTTGCCTCGTGGAGTCGATTTGCCTGCGTTGGATCAAAATACCAAGTGGGCATTCACACCGTGCGTACAAGCCGGTGCAAAACTCTATGCCGGTTGTGCGATCGGGGCCGTTCAGGAGCGCCGATTCAGTCATAAGATCATGGTGCCGTTCGACATCAATGGCGAGATCGAGGTGACTTGGATTCAGGAAGGTAATGTTACGGTCGATGAGGCCGTCGCAAAAATCAAACTGGCCAACGACAAAGAGCGAATCATTACGCTCAAACAGCGATGGCCGATTCGCTTGCCGTTATCGCAACAATTGCTGCGCAATAATGTGGTGCAACGCCAATATCCATCTGACCCCTTAATAACGCATTTACGTTTGATCGATACTTTTTTTCCGATTGCCAGAGGCGGCACCGGCTGTATCCCCGGGCCTTTCGGCGCAGGTAAGACGGTTTTACAGAGTTTGATATCGAGAAATTCGGAGGTTGACATTGTCATCGTGGTCGCTTGCGGGGAGCGAGCCGGCGAGGTCGTCGAGACCATCACCGAATTTCCGATGACCATCGATCCGAAGACCGGCGGATCGTTGATGGACCGCACGATCATTATCTGTAACACTTCGTCGATGCCGGTTGCGGCCAGGGAGGCGTCGATCTACACGGGAATCACGCTCGGTGAATATTATCGGCAAATGGGTTTGAATGTGCTGTTGCTGGCCGACTCGACGTCTCGTTGGGCGCAGGCGATGCGCGAAACGTCGGCGCGGCTCGAGGAGATTCCGGGCGAAGAGGCTTTTCCGGCCTATTTAGACTCGGCGATCAAAAATATTTATGAGCGAGCCGGCGTAATAAAAAACCGTGACGGAGGAACCGGAAGTCTGACGATGATCGGAACCGTTTCGCCGGCCGGCGGTAATTTCGAGGAACCGGTTACGCAATCGACCTTGAGCACGGTCAAGACTTTTTTAGGACTGAGTGCCGACCGGGCCTATAAACGTTTTTATCCGGCTGTCGATCCGTTGCTATCCTGGTCTCGTTATTTAGAGCAGCTTAGGTCTTGGTATGATCGTGAGCTTATTTCAGGGTGGACTGAACGCGTATCCAAAGTTTTAGACTTGCTTGTTCGGGGCGACAGTGTCTATCAAATGATACAAGTCGCCGGCGAGGAAGGCGTGACTTTGGACGATTTTGTGCTGTATCAGCAAGCCTTGTTCGTCGATATGATCTATCTGCAACAGGATGCTTTCGACGCTGTTGACGTGTCGGTTCCGCTTGAGCGGCAAAAAGAAATATTTATGCTGATTATCAAGTTGGTCGATGCGGAGTATCGCTTTACCGACCAAAACCATGTGCGGGATTATTTTACTCGTCTGACCGGACACTTCAAAAATCTAAATTATGCGGTTTGGCGTTCAGCCGAATATAACGATTTACTCGCTAAAATAGAGAGTTTGTATAAATCGGTCGATAATCCGGGTTAACTTAGACGAGTCTGCGATATTTATGTATAGGGTAGTCAGGTTCGGTTGCTCGATTGATAGGTGTCGACGGTAGGGCGGATTTTGCTCCTCGGCAATTGCTCTTGCATTGTCCTGCTACACGCTATTCTTGGCTATACTCATCGTGGATTAAAATTCGGCACCGGGGCCCGGCAAAGGACGCCGTGAATACGTCCATGTAGGCTCTATGCCAGCATCCATGCTGGCAAAGCCTTTGCCAGGCACTCCGGTGCCTCCTTAGGCACTGCCGAAATTTGAAGTACGAAAGGTATATGCAAAATTTGCATTCAACCCAGCGATTCCCTGTTTGAGCAGTTTCGCCGATTTTAGGGTGTGGGGTATGCCTGTCGAGGAACGCCGTAAACCCATCCATGGGGGCTTGGCGGCAGCTCGAACGCCAAGGATGGCGTGAATGCAGATTTTGCATGGAGCAAAAATCTGCCCTGCTGCCGACATCCTCGCCAAGCATACCCCACACCCTTTTTGATCTCCAAATTGGGAATTGCTGGTAAATATGTCCATGGCTTGACGGAGGCTATCCCTGCCACCGAAACCTGTCTAGGGTATTGCTGGCCTCCTATGTTTTAAATTGGCCAACCATTTCTTTCAATTGGCTGGCCAAGGTCAACAATTCTCGGCATGCGGTTGTTGTATTTCTAGCGCCGATCGATGTTTCGTTGGAAACGGAACTGATGTTGCTAATGTTGCGGTTGATTTCCTCGGCAACCATGCTTTGTTGTTCGGCGGCGTTTGCGATTAGATTGTTCATGTCGTTGATCGTATCGATTTTGTCGCTAATGCTGGCGATTGCTTCGCCGGCCGATGCGGCTTGCTCGACACTGGTCGTGGCTTGTTTTTTTCCGTTTTCCATAACTTTGACTGCTTGTTCCGCACGTGCTTGTAAGCGTTCTATCGTTTTTTGGATTTCCAGCGTTGAATTTTGCGTGCGGCTGGCAAGCGTTCTGACTTCATCGGCGACAACCGCGAAGCCACGACCTTGTTCTCCGGCTCTGGCTGCTTCGATTGCGGCATTCAATGCCAGAAGGTTGGTTTGCTCGGCGATACCTTGAATGACGCCCAGTACTTCGCCGATGCTATTACTATCCGATTGAAGTTCATGAATGACATGCGCGGCATTTTCCACTTCGGATGCCAATCGGTTAATGTCTGCAACGGCGGCCGTCACAACATTTTTGCCTGTCAGCGCTTCGGCGTCTGCTTTTGATGCGGCCTCTGAAGCTTTAACCGCATTGCGGGCGACTTCTTGAACGGTGGCTGTCATCTCTTCCATTGCCGTGGCTACTTGTGTGGTTTCGGATTGCTGCCTATCGACACCATGTTCGGTTTCCTCGGAAATATGGGCAAGGCGTTGCGAGGCTTGAGTCAGTTGCTCGCTGGTCGTGCTGATATGGTCGACAGTCTTGGCTATTTTTTTTACGAAATTGTTGAAGCTATGCGCAACCCAAGCAAATTCGGTCTTTCCTTCGGTTTTCAGCCTGGCTCTGAGATCGCCTTCTCCACTGGCAATATCTTGTAATTTTAGTGCCAGATCGGTTAACGGTGCAATGATGATGCGGTTCATCGAAATATAACCGGCAGCACCTATTACGATCAACGTGATAACCGTAAAGCCTATTGCGTACAGAACATGGGTTCTTAGTTGTTCATTGACTCGGTTCAACGGGGTGATGATTTCAAAAGCGCCATGAAGGTCGCCGGCGCGTTTGTTTTCCATTCGATAACCAAGAATATCGCTTCCTGTGTAATTACCCCATAGTTCGCTAGATGTAGCCGGATCGCCATGGCAGAGTTCGCATTGCTTGGCCAGTCTTACCGGTCTAAAGTAACGGATTTCTTGGGTTTCTTCATCAATGTAGGAATATTCGGTGGACTGGGGATTATTTTGAAAAAACTGAAGGGCTTTTTGTTCCAGCGCATCAGCTTCGTTAGCAGGATTTCTCGCGCCGACTCGAGGTGCTTTGAATCGGAAGTTCCCTTCTTTAGCTTTGGCTTCGGCGACATCCATTGCATTCATGACCGGGACCGTCGCCAATATTTTTGCTCTTCGTGCCGGATTGATGCTGTCGCCGGCCATTATTTTTACAAGCTCGACAGAAAAAATACCGCTTTCCCATTTTTGATTGGTGTTTTCCCTAACCGACTCGGAAACCAGCAGCAGGTTCTTGGCATTTTGAATTTCGGATTCGATTAGTTTTTGTTTTTCCGATACGCCGTAAGTTATCAATAAGCCGCAAGCTATAATTGCCAGTCCCGTAAGGGTGATAGCCACTACTTTAACGCCAACAGAATTCCAATTCATCATTATCATATTTGTTCTCCGGCATATCCTGAGTGAATATTATATGCGATATGCATTGTCAATTGGCCGTACAGCTCAAGTCTGGTTACGGATATAGTTGTTAAAAAGTAAATGTTTGGCTTTGGTTAATCGTTAATCAATTCATAAATATTTCGAGTCCCTGCGTATTAACCTGAATTCGGCAGTTTAACCATCAAGCTCATGAAGTATTTCAAGATATTAGGTAAACATTCTCACTAATCTATTGGATTAACGAGAGTTCTATGCATATGCATAGCTATTGAATTAACCTCTTATTCTTCATGGTGAAATGCTTTTTTCGGATTAATGAGGCGAAGCTGCGTTCTAAGTCTGTACCCAAATAGATCCAAAATTAATTACGTGCTGATTGCAAATCCAATCGCCGGAAACGGCCGGAATGGCTTTTTTTTGCACTGAGCAAAATGACCTAACACCCCTGCGAATCCTTAAGCCCTACCAAAATTTGAAGTACGAAAAGGGATGTTTCGTTTCCATCGCTTAGTCGAGCAATCAGCAGGTTATTTCGTTAATTAGGATAGCTTATAAATCGGCAGATGAGTATTTTACTTTAATTGTATAAGGTTATATCCCTAAAAAAAGCGAAGTTATGAATTAAATCATAAAAATAACCTGTATCATCAGGCGCGTAAACGCAAATTTGAATTTACTCCATAGATTCAATCCTTCAATTGCGATTAAGCTGATGTAAACTATCGGTCGTTTTTTAATCAAAATCGATCGAACAGCTATGAAAAAAATCAAAGTTCTTTTTGTTTGCATGGGGAATATTTGCCGTTCCCCGACCGCCGAAGGAGTCTTTACTAAGCTAATTGAAGAGGAGGGGCTTAGTCATTTATTTGAAATTGATTCAGCCGGAACGCATGCCTATCATGTTGGCGAACAGCCTGATTTACGGGCTCAAAAAGCCGCAAGAGAACGCGGTATAGAATTGCGACATTTGCAAGCAAGAAAGGTTATTTATGCCGATTTTGAGGGCTATGATTATTTGCTGGTGATGGATGACGACAATTATTCGATTCTGCTCGAAGCTTGTCCCGAAAATCACCGGGGTAAGATAAGTTATTTGTTGGATCATGCGCCGCATCTCGCTACACGCGAGGTGCCGGATCCATACTATGGAGGCCGGTACGGTTTTGAGCGCGTGTTGGATCTAGTTGAGGAAGCCGCAGTGGGTTTTTTGAATATGTTAAAAGAGCAAGGGAAGGTATGACGTGGAAAGTTTAAAAGCCGCGTTGTGCTGTATCAGGTCGGCTAAAGAATTGAGAAGGTTAGGCGATAAGTGAGCAATTCGTCGAAATAAATAAGGCATAAATATCTTTTTTGCTAATCGAATTTGGGCTCAAAGATTTGTTATACCCGTCGTAGATCAAAATTCGGCGTCTGGGTGTCCGCTAAAGGACGCCGTGAATACGTCCGTATAGGCTCTATGCCAGCTCCATGCTGGCAAAGCCTTTATGAGCGCCATGGATGGCGTGAATGTCGATTTTGCAGGAGCGAAAATCGACCGGACACCCAGGCGCCTCCTCTGGCACTGCCGAAATTTGAAGTGCGAAAGGTATAAAAGGATGCCGTGAATGCTCCCGCGAGTCGTCGCTGGTTTAGGCTTGGCGCGGAGTCGACAAAGACTTTGTCGAGCCCTAGCGCCTCCTCCTTGGCAGCAATTCCCAGTTTGAGCAGTTTCGCCGAGTTTAGGATGTGGGGTATGCCAGTCGAGGAACGCCGTAAACCCATCCATGGGGGGGGGCTTGGCGGCAGCTCGAACGGCAAGCTTGGGCATTGCCGAAACTTGAAGTGCAAAAGGTATATAATGATTGGAAATGATTTTGCATTGAGCAAAAATCCACCGAATATTCGGGTTTTTCCCTACAGTCGGTGCCGACATGTATGTGTTAAAAGTATAATCTATAAAAATTCCAATAAACGAGGAGAGAATTATGGCAATTGTGTCGAATACTGTCGACTACCTGGATGGTGATGCGGTTTTAGAAGGTTTTTTTGCCTATGACGATGCATTAGATGGGCGGAGGCCTGCCGTGTTGATTAGTCATGCTTGGGGTGGGCGAGACGAATTTGTTGCCGATAAGGCAAAAAAGCTTGCAGAGTTGGGATATGTCGGTTTCGCATTGGATATTTACGGTAAAGGCAAACGAGGGAACAGTATCGAGGAAAACTCTCAATTGATGCAGCCATTTATGGATGATCGCGCGATGTTGCAAAGGCGCATTGCTGCAGCATTATCGGCGGTTAAATTATTGCCTTGGGTCGACGATCAAATGATTGCGGCGATCGGTTTTTGCTTCGGTGGTCTGTGTGTGCTCGATTTGGCTAGAACCGGTGCCGATCTAAAAGGCGTGGCCAGTTTTCACGGCTTGCTGATTCCGCCGGGTAATCTGGTTGCTACTGATATTAAAGCTAAAGTATTGGTGATGCACGGTAATGACGATCCGATGGCGCCGGTCGACCATGTCGTGGCGCTGGAAAAAGAGTTGACCGATGCAGGTGCTGATTGGCAAATACATGTTTACGGTAATACCGTGCATGCGTTTACAAATCCGCTGGCTAACGATCCTGGTTTCGGAACCGTCTATAACTCTCTTGCCGACAATCGTTCTTGGAAAAGTTTGCTTGCGTTTTTGCAAGAAGCTTTCGCGCGATAAGTTATATCTCCCATAGCGCCAATCTGTATTTTGGATTCAACAAATAAGAGAATGTAGTAATTCCCAGTTTGAGCATTTTCGCCGATCTTAGGGTGTGGGGTATGTCTGTCGAGGAACGCTGTAAACCCATCCATGGGGGCTTGACGGCGGCTCGAGCTCCAGGGATGGCGTGAATGCAGATTTGCATGGAGTAAAATCTGCCCTGCTGCCGATATTCTCGCCAAGCACACCCCGCACCCTTTTTGATCCCCAAATTGGGAATTGCTGAAGAGAATGAGCAATCGCTTGCCCAGTATTGGTAAAACATTTATAATCGCCGGTTTTGGCGCATTCCGTGCCATATCCTTGCTTTACCATCTTTCTTAAGACTAGAGATGGAAGGCTTTTTCCCGAAAGGAGTAATCATGCGACATTATGAAATTGTCTTTTTAGTCCATCCCGACCAAAGTGCTCAGGTTGCGGCGATGCTTGATCGTTACAAAGCGACTATTGAAGCTGCGTCCGGCAAAATTCATCGTCTTGAAGATTGGGGTCGTAGGCATTTAGCTTATCCCATCAACAAAATCCATAAAGCTCATTACGTTCTGATGAACATCGAATGCGATCAGCCGACTCTCGAAGAACTGGAAAGTGGTTTTCGTTTTAACGATGCGATTTTGCGTAGCATGACGCTGCTGAGAAAAGAAGCAGTTACCGAGCCTTCTAAAATAGCGACTTCGACAGCGGATGAAAATAAAGCGGCTGAATTGAAAACTAGAGCCGACGCTGATGATTCCGATGCCGACGAAGCTTTAGACTTGGCAGAAGATGATAAGGCCGACGAAACTGTATCCGAAGAATAACCGTTATTGAATCGAGAGAATATTATGGCACGTAACATGAGACGTAAAAAACTAAGCCGCTTTAGTACGGATGGATCAAACGAAATTGATTACAAAGATATCGATACCTTGAGCGAATATATTACCGAAACCGGAAAAATCGTCCCTAGCCGCATCACCGGAACTAGCGCCAAGCATCAAAGACAGTTGTCGACGGCAATTAAGCGCGCGCGTTTTATCGCATTATTGCCGTATTGCGACGCACATAAATAAAATTTAAACCGGGCGTATGAAATTTTTAGCGGAATACATCATGCGAGGGAGGATGCAAGCCATCATGATTGCATCGACCCTAGCTTTAATATCGCTGATCATTCCCCCGGTAAGTATTGTAAGTTCGGCTACCGTTGCTTTGGTGACATTGCGCCGAGGCGCGCATGAAGGGCTATGGGTGCTATTATTTGCCAGTGCCGCAGCTGCTGCATTGGGCCTTTTGGTCTTGGGCGGATATCAATTTGCATTGCTATACGGTTTGGTGATGTGGTCACCGATATGGATTATTTCAATCGTTCTGAGAGAAGGCAGACATTTGTCTCTTGCGGTTGAAATAGCGATATTACTCGGTGCGCTTGGAGTGCTAGGGTTTTATCTTTATCAAGCCTCTCCGTCCGAATTTTGGCGACCGATGCTGGAACAGATGATAAAGCCAATGCTTGAGTCATCGCCGGATGTACCTGTTGACAATATCGAGCAATCGGTTCAGTCCATGGCTCATTATATGACGGGGGTCGTAGCTGCAGGCACTATATTTAGTCTTCTATTCGGGCTTTTTTTAGGCAGATGGTGGCAATCGATGCTCTATAATCCCGGCGGCTTTAGGGCTGAGTATTTGTCCTTGAGTACTCATCCGCGTTTAGCTATAGGCAGCATCATAGTAATAGCAGTTGCGTGGTTCGGTAGCGGCATATTTTCGGAAGTCGCGTGGAATATCACAATTCTATTGTTTGTGCTCTATACCTTCATCGGGGCTGCGGTATTACATTTGATGCTATCAAGGATGAGCTCCGGGCGTTTTTTGGTGCCGATGTTTTACGTCACGTTATTGATAATACCTCATGTCATGTTTCCGGTTGCCGGTATAGGCCTGGCTGATGCGTGGTTGAACTTACGAAATAAATTTTCCAAATAATCCGGCGCCTGACGGCGCAAAATAATTCGGCGATAGCCGAAACAGAGGTATATAACGATGGAAGTGATTCTTCTTGAAAAAATTGCAAACCTAGGCAATCTAGGCGACAAAGTTAGCGTAAGGCCCGGTTACGGCAGAAACTTTTTATTGCCGAAAGGTAAAGCGGTTGTTGCAACAGCTTCAAAAATAGCCGAATTCGAAGCTCGCCGCGCCGAACTAGAACAAGCGGCCGCCGAGAAATTATTAGCAGCTCAAGCGAGAGCGCAAGTATTGAATAATCTGTCGATAACCGTTACGCATAAAGCCGGCGACGAAGGAAAATTGTTCGGTTCCGTCGGTACTCAAAACATTGCCGATGCACTAACTGAAGCCGGTGCTAAGGTTGAAAAGCACGAAGTTCGATTGCCTGAAGGGGCGATTCGTCAAGTCGGCGATTATGAAATCGATATCGACCTGCATTCGGATGTTGTTGCAACCGTTAAGTTGACAGTCGCAGCCGAATAAATCTCAAGTTCGGTCAACCAAGGCAGAAACCTTTCTGCCTTGGTTGATTTTTAATCATTAGTCTTATCCTCCGCTAACCGGTCTAATGCTCCGGTGTCTTAATATCACCATCGTTTTTCGCAAATTGGCAGAAATTAATGAATGAGGCAATGGTTTTTTTTAAGTCTTCCGATGCCGCTTGTTCATCAACAATGCCTGCCACGATCGCATAAGCAACGTTAAAATGAATATCTCCGTAGTTATATTTTCTATAGAGAGATTTTGACGCGCCTGTTTCATGCCGATGCACGCGATGACTCAATTCGATACTGCTAATCGAACCATTACGCCATTCAGCAAAACTTTTATCCAGTTTTTTGAGCTCAAGAGCAAGTTCATGTTCATAGGCTTGCGCGGCTAATTCTCGTAACTCGCGTTTAACCTTCTTTAGAATAATTGTTGATCATAGCCTTTAGAAATCTTGATGTTAATAATGTGCCACTGAATCCCTCCGAATTCCGTTCGTCTTGAGCGCAATCGAAAGCCTTCAATCGCTGAAAATCTTGGAAACGGAGCGTTAGCGAAGTGAAGATTTTTAGTCCCCGATAGCCGTAGCGCCGGGTGTTTTGCCGGAGTCTGCGCGAATAGCGCAGGCGGAGGCAAAATACAAGGCATCGCGACACGGCGTAAAGCCATTTGTGGGAGTGCTACGGAGCCGCATCGAGTATACGATGATGTGGCGTAGTGGCACGGACGCAGGGCGAATCGGGGCCGCCGAAGGCAATAATCGCCAAGTCATTTTTCGCTGCTGAAATCGGACGGACCCCATTTCAGCTTTCGCGAAAAATCTTGGCGCGCTTGACGATTAGCGGATTTTATATTGCAAAATATCTTTTTAAGTTTGCGCTATAATTTACGGAAATATAATGATTTTGTTGTGATCAGTATGAGTTTGCCTATGCGTTTTTTAATCGGTGATTTAAAAATTATTGCTTTAGTTTTTGCACTCGCGCTTTTAACTGCTTGTTCCGGAGGGCAGAAGAGAACTGCTTCAATAAGTTTGTCCGGTTCCGAAGCGGCATTAAAGCAAACGCTCTATGGCCATTACCGCGAATGGGCGTCGATTCCTTATCAATATGGCGGGCTTTCGAAATCCGGTATCGATTGCTCCGGTTTCGTTTATCTGACTTTCGCGAAAAAGTTAGGTGTTCATTTGCCTAGAACATCCGACCGCCAAGCGCAGACTGGGAAGCCTATACCGCAGCAGCAATTGAGAACCGGAGATTTGGTATTTTTTAATACGGGTCCCCAACAGCATCATGTCGGCATCTATATCGAGCAAAGAAGATTCTTGCATGTCTCGACGATCAAAGGAGTCGCGATTTCCAGTTTAGATAATCAATACTGGTCCGATAGATATTGGAAATCGGTGCGTGTGCTCAGTTCGTGATGAGCAACGAATAAAGCAATCCCAGTATCGCGCTTAAGCCGATCACTGTTACCATGCCACGTTTAAATTTAAACAGCAATACGAAAGCGACTGTGCCGGTCAATGCGGAAAATACATCGAAAGGGCCATTGAAGTTTAGCGGCCAAAGAACATGCCAAGCAAAAAATACCGCCAGATTTAAAATTACTCCAACCACGGCGGCAGTAATACCTTTGAGCGGTGCAGTCATTTTTAGGTCGTCGCGAGTGGCTTCGACTAAAGGTCCGCCGATCAATATAAATAAAAACGACGGTAAAAAAGTGAATAACGTTGCGATGCTTGCCGCGGCGATGCCGGACCAAACTAAACTGTTAGTCTCAAACACCGGATGATTCCAACCGCCGACGAATCCGACGAACGCAACGATCATAATCAACGGTCCGGGAGTCGTTTCGCCCAATGCCAAACCATCCATCATTTGCGTTCCGGTGAGCCAAGAGAAGTCCCTGACTCCTCCTTGGTAAACATAAGGCAGCACGGCATAAGCACCCCCAAAGGTCAAAAGCGCGGCTTTGGTAAAAAACCAGGCCATTTGTGCCAATAAGCCGTGCCGACCGAAATTGATCAGTAAAACCATGATCAGGCTTGCCCAAATCCCCAAACCGGTCAAACCGGTTTTATAGATTTTTGACCAATTAAACTTAGCGTGCTCAGGCATGGCCGTATGATCGTCAATAACGGCAGGTCCATAGGATTTTATGGAGCTCGCAGGATGTTCATGCATATGAAATTGATTCGGAAAATAATGCGCGCCGAGCCAACCGAGGATACCTGCGCCGAACACGATCAAGGGAAACGGAATATTCAATGCGAAAATGGCGAAGAAGGAAAGTGCTGCAATCAGTTTAAGATAACGGTTGTTTAACGCTCGGGAGCCGATTCGATAGGCGGCGAAAACGATAATGGCGGTGACAGCCGGTTTAATACCGTAGAGTATGCCGGAAACGGCGGGAACATCGTTGAATACCAGATAACTCCATGTTAAGGCTATTAAAATAAACAGCGAGGGTAGTACGAATAAAACGCCGGCGGCAATACCGCCGCTTACACCATGCATCAACCAACCGATGTATGTGGCTAATTGTTGGGCTTCCGGACCGGGTAGAACCATGCAATAATTCAAGGCATGTAAAAAGCGGTGCTCGGAAATCCATTTTCTTTTTTCGACCAACTCCTGATGCATCATGCTGATCTGGCCGGCCGGACCGCCGAAACTGATAAAACCGAGTTTAAACCAATACCAAAGTGCTTGTTTAAAAGGAATCGTATCCATATTCTTGTTCAATGTGATTGCCGAGGTGAATTGAGTTTCTTGATTTGCAAAGTGCTTCAGATTAGGATGTCGTTATAATAACTTCCTAGAACTATGCGCTTTGTTGAAGGGTCGGTCGCTCGCTTGACAGGCTCCGCACCCTGAATAAGGCAAAATTTCTTAAACTGAGAATTGCTGCCCCGATGCATAATTTTGATCTACGATGAGTATATACCCTTTGCTGGTCAAATTTCGGTGCCGGGGTGTCCGTCAAAGGACGCCGTGAATACGTCCATGTAGGCTCTGTGACAGCATCCCTGCTGTCAAAGCCTTTGCCGAACACCCCGGCACCTCCACGCGTCAATGCCGAAATTTGAAGTGCGATGGGTATAACTACTACAATCGGCCACTTTCGACTACTTTTGATTAATAAATATATAAAGATATGAAATTAACGCAGCAACAATTAGACGGTTTCAATGTGCTTCTCATCAATGAAGAGAGGATCGATGCTCACAATTCGGGCGATTTAAAGGCATTTATTATCGATATGATAGAAGAAAGTGAGCCTAATATCGTCGTACAATTACAACAGGTCAAGTTTATCGATAGTTCGGGTCTGGGTGCGTTGTTGGCGGGATTTAAACATGCGACTGCCAAATCGGGGAAATTGGCTTTGTCGAATTTGCAGCCGCAAGTGATGTCTATGTTTGAATTAACCCGACTGAATCGGGTATTCGAAATTTATAATGATTTGAACGAAGCAACCACCAGCGAATCGTAGGGGCTTTTATGCAAAGTGCGGATATTCAGGTTGATGTAATTATCCCGACACAAACCAAATATCTGGATTTGATCGGTAGCATCGGGGAGCGGATCGGAAGAGAGCTGGACCTTTATTCCGGCGATCGAGATGCCTTGGCTTATCAATTGAACCTTGTGTTAACCGAAGCGACAACAAACGCAATTAAGCATTCCAATTATAAAGGGCCGAAGGACTGTGTCAGAATTACGATTCACATTCAGGAAGACGAGCTCAATATTAAAGTTTTCGATCATGGACAAGGTTTCGATATCGAAGCTGTGCCGATTCCGGATTTCGATAATCCGAAGGAAAACGGCATGGGGATTTATTTTATAAAGACACTGATGGACTCGGTTACTTATACACGAATGGAAGAAGCAAACGTTTTAGAAATTAAAAAAAGCCTACGATAATGATCGCCCCAAATTGTTGATCAAATTTTTGTTTGATGATCATCTCCTTGCTATATAGCCAACCTTTATCACTAAATCTTCATCCTAGAAAAAGCATTTCACCATGAAGATAATGAAGAACAAGAAGTTTATTCAATAGCTTGGTATTCGTTTATATAGAACTTTCGCTCACCAAAAAGGTTAGCGAGAATGTTTAGGTAATTTCTTGAAATCCTTCATGAAATTCATGTGCTTCATGGTTAAACTGCCAAATTTAGTTTCATGCACTACATTTTTAGCGTGGTAGAGTAATAACCGTGCATGAAATAATAGCCTTAAGTGATTCCCCTGATTCCTCTTTGAAAGGAACGGCCGCCTAAAAGTCTTGATAAACTTATTTCGTGTGCAATTCTTAGCCGTGACTTTTATCAACAGAAACTCAAGGAGTAGTTCGTGAAAGTATATCTGAGAGCCGGTAACCTTGCTCTAAAGGCATCGCGTCAACGCCGAAAATTAAAGGCGGTACAACACATCCTCGAAGGACAAGGCGACAATCAAAACCGGCGATTTTTAATTAAATTGGCGGAAATGCTGTTATTCCCGGACAGCTATTTTGTTTCATTGCCCCCCCATATATCGTCATCGCTGATTGCCAAGATATTTGAACTCTTCACTAACGATATCGAAACGCATATCGTGAAAGCACTGACGATACCGAACGATCCTCAACAATTCATCGTGATTGTCTGTCGCAACTTAACGCATGTTGTCGATTCTTTATTGGCGTTACAAAGCGATCAACAACTTCCGTTTCAATTATTGGCACATCCCGTTTTGACCATTAAGCGTCAGGGAACAATGATAACTGATTTGGAAAGTAATGGTTTGTCCGGAACCAAGCAACTGTTGATCGTATTGCGTCTTGAAGCGGTTGATTCAGGTGTCAAAAATGCATTTTTCGAAAGGATAACGGCAATCATCGAGTGGGCCGAAACCCTTGATCGAGATCGCATAGCCTTGAAGGAAAGCTTGCTTGCGCTTAATGAAATTTCCGAGTTTTCTCAATTTAGCGCCTTGATCGATTGGCTTGAGCAAAAGGCTTTTATCCCTTTTAGGACATATCGATTTTCGTCCGAGGATCAAGACTCGGTGACCGCGCTTAAAGCCTTGGGTTCAGAATTTTGTCATGACAATAATCCTACAGCAATATCGGACTTTCTCCGAGTGATGCAGGCTGTTTGGGCGCGCGATTATCCTCTAATCATCCAATACTTACCGATAAGAAGCCCATTGATTCACGACCAATCCTTGATTTACATAGGGTTCAAACTCACGTTGCCGAATGGAGGCGGTTTTTGCGACTACGGTTTTTTCGGCGTTTTTGATGAGGCGGAAATGGGGGGAGCATGCAGCAATATTCCGTTTTTACAACGTAAAATCGAACAAACATTAGCGCATCATAAAACCCCTGAAAATAGTTATGAATATCTGCAGCTTAAAGAGATATTCAATTTGTTTCCGAAAGTCGACTTATTTTTGCTCGAAATACCTCAACTGGACTTGTTGATTCGGTCGCTCAGGCGTTACCTGTATCGCCCGGAAGGCATCAAACTAGTGGTTTTAGGCGGTTTCGGTCTGGAATCGTTGTCCGCTCTGATTATCGTCCCGATTCAATTGTATAACGAAGAGATTGAATACCTATTGTTAGAGCGCTTGTCGTCAAATCTCGATAGCAGTGCCGAATTAGTCCGTAAAATTATGCTTAGCGGCCCTTATTTGGGGTTGCATTTTTTGCTGAAGCCGAGTGCCGAAACCATAACGATTGATGTCGATCAGTTGGACCGGGATCTCAACAAACAGGTCAGGCCCTGGTCTGCATCCTTGTGCCGAACTCTGGAGCGCGCCTACGGTAAATACAAGGCCGGCAAATTATGGCAAAAATACCGCATGGTTTTTCCGCCCGGCTATCAAGCATTGATGCCTCCGCGTCATGCCGTCAAGGATATTGGCTTAATCGAATCGTTGCAGGATGATAGTCCGATGACAATCGGTCTGTTGAGACCATGTGGCCTGGTTCGTCAGTATCGTTTACATTTTTGCAGCCGGCAAGAACGCTATTTGGACGAATATATTCCAATTCTCGAAAACTTTAACTTGCGAGTCTTGGATCAGGTTCAATTTCCATTGACGGTATCCGGCCGCTCGGTTTTTATTAAAAGCTTTACGATTTCGGCTGCGAAGTCTCAACATGACAGTTTTACGGAGTTAAAGTCACGCTTGTTATCCGGTATCGGTGCGGTATTTAACGGAAAAGCCGAAAACGACGAATTGAATAGCTTACTAGTATTGGCTGGTATGACTTGGCAGCAGATCGATGTGTTGCGTGCGTATCGCAACTATTATCTGCAATTGGGCTATCCGACCACTACTAGCAGTTTCAATCAGGCATTACTCGCCAACTCTAGTACCTCCTACGCCTTGCTTGAGTATTTCGAGGCCCGTTTCAGGCCCGACCCTAATTTAGGGGAGCCGATGCAGCGCGAGGAACAGTTGTTGTTTCCGTTACGTCTTAAATTGCTGGAGAATCTTAATAGCGTAACTGATATCAATCACGACAGAATATTGCGTACGTTGTTTAATTTAATTGATGCAACGATGCGCTGTAATTTCCATATCAGACAAAATCGGGACGATTTTTTTATCGCGTTCAAGATCAATAGTCTCGGCATCATCGATATGCCGGCCCCTAAACCTCAAAATGAAATATATGTGCATGCCGTCGATATGGAAGGGATTCATTTGCGCGGCGGTAAAATCTCTCGCGGCGGCATTCGCTGGTCGGACCGTCCCGACGATTTCAGAACCGAAATTTTAGATCTGATGCAAACTCAGATGAGCAAGAACGCGCTGATTATTCCGAAAGGCGCAAAGGGCGGGTTTATCGTCAAGGCGCCGGTTGCCGATCCCGGCTTTAGAGAAGCGGGCCGCAAGGCTTATGTCAAGCTGATTCAGGGTTTGCTCGATTTGACCGACAATTATGTCGAAGATCAGGTTGTGCCTTTACCCGGTATCGTGAGCTATGACGATCACGATCCCTATCTGGTTGTTGCGGCCGACAAGGGGACAGCGCAATTTTCGGATTTGGCTAACTCGGTTTCGGCTCAATACCAGTTTTGGCTTGGCGATGCCTTCGCGAGCGGCGGTTCTAACGGATATAACCACAAAACGTTAGGGATTACTGCCCGAGGCGCTTGGGAATGCATCAAGCGGCATTTTCGCGAACTTGGCAAGGATATTCAATGCGAACCGTTTACCGTAGTCGGTGTCGGCAGCATGGATGGAGATGTATTCGGTAACGGAATGTTGTTGTCTCATAGCACCCGCCTGCTAGCCGCGATCAGCGGGCGCCATATCTTTATCGATCCGAATCCAAGCGACCTCGAGCAATCTTATTTAGAACGTAAGCGCTTATTCGAATTGCCTGGGTCGAGCTGGGACGATTATGACCGAAGCTTGATTTCCGAAGGCGGCGGTGTTTATCCCCGTCATGCGAAAGACATAGCCGTCTCTCCGCAACTTCGGCAATGGTTGGGTATTCGTTATAAAAACCTCGATGGCGCCACACTGATTCGTCTGTTACTCACAGCTCCGGTTGAGTTGCTTTGGTTGGGCGGTATCGGCACATATGTGAAAGCATCAATCGAAAAACATGAAGACGTAGGCGACCGAAATAACGACGATGTACGTATCGATGCGCTGCAATTGCGTGCAGCGGTTGTCGGTGAAGGTGCTAATCTCGGTTTCACGCAAAAAGCGAGAATCGAATACGCCTTGGCAGGCGGGCGTATCGATACCGATGCGGTTCATAACTCGGGCGGGGTCGATTGCTCCGATCATGAAGTCAATCTCAAAATATTGCTAACGGGGCTTCAGAAAAAACAAGGAATAAGCGATTATCGGCAAACTTTTGATGCTTTAACCGGCGAAGTATGCGATGCGGTTTTGGCCAATAATTACAAACAGAGTTTGTGTCTATCGCTTGAGCAATTACGCGTGAAAGGGAATGCCGAACAATATTTGTTGCTCTCGGAACGCTTGGAAAGCGCCGGCGTGCTTGATCGCAATGTTGAGTCTTTTCCATCTTATAAAGAAGTTATGGCTAGGCCCGGGCAAATGATTACGCGGCCGGAATTTGCCGTGTTGATGGCCGCCAGTAAGATTCAGTTGACACAAGACATCATGGATAGAAGCGAATCGATATCGGCTCCCGATTACGATATTTACTTGCATAGCTACTTTCCAGGACCGATAAGGCAAAGCTACGCCGAACATTTAGCCAGTCACCCTCTCGCGCCGGCGATAAAAGCGACCGTGATGAGTAATACGATTATCAATCAAGCCGGATGCGGCTTTTTGAATTGGCATAACGACAACGGCGGAGCCGTCATCGATAGCGTGACAAGTTACTTGACATTCGATCAAGTGCTCGAAGCCGCTGACTTTCGCCGAGAAGTTTTTAGTTTGGATAATCGCATTTCGGCGGAACAACAATACGGTTTGCTATTGGAATTGGAAAATGTCCTTGCCGAATTCAGTCAATGGGTATTGATGAACGGACAGGTTGTGCGCCCGGATCCGCTGACATTGGAAAATTATCGATCTTGCTTAACCGCTTTCGCCAATGAGTTTATTCCACCCGATTCCGTGAATGACCCGGCTAATGGTTTACCCGTCAACCTGGCAAAGCGTATCGCATTTATCAATTCACTGAGCGACTTTCCACAAATTACACTATTGGCTACTGAATCCGGGCAAGTCTTCAGTGCAGTTCGCAAGACGTTTATCGACGTTTCGAAATATTTGGACTTGGGCAAGTTGTTTGAGCAACTATCGGCTGTAACCGTACAAAATCATTGGGAGCGAAAGGTTTTTAACAATCTCAAGGCCGAAATCAAACAAACGCAAGGTAAACTCGTGCAAGCCGTTTTGGTTTCGGATGCACAAGATTGCAAAACTTATTTCGCGGGCTCTGTTAACAAGCAAAAGCTGATCCGTTATCAACGAATTTTTCAAGAAGTTTCAAGAAGTCCGACAAACAGCTTGATGCCTTATTTAACCTTGAACAAAGCATTGATAAATTTAATTTGATTACTTGTTGAATCGACGAGTGTGCCGAAATGTTTATCAGAACGATCGTTTTTTGGATAACCTGCTTTTTATGCAGTGGCTGCGGTTCATCGCCATCGGCGCTTTATGCAAATGGCAGCGAACAAATGATTATCCATGTCATCGATCACGGATTGCATACCGGTATCGTGGTCGATGCTCAAACAGCGGCGGACAGTATTTCCGGACTGGCGTTCGATTTGACTGAAATCGGTTTTATCGAGTTCGGTTGGGGCGATCGCGCTTTTTATCAAGCCGAGTCGTTTTCGTTGTGGTTGGCCATAAAGGCGTTGTTTTTACCGACCGGCTCAGTCATGCATGTCGCTGGGCTTCGGCACCATCCTGAGCATTATTTTCGGCACAGTGACATCGAGCGTATTTTGTTGTCAAAAAGTCAGGTGGTCGCAATGTTGGGCTTTATCAATCAGGCGTTCGTGAGGGATGGGCAGGGCGATTTAATTAATCTAGGACGAGGCTTGTATGCTTATAGCCGTTTTTACAGCGCCACGGGCTCCTATCATATTTTTAACAATTGCAATACTTGGGTTATGGAGGCATTGAACGTAGCCGATGTCGCGACAGATAGTCCACTCGCACTTACTGCGAGAGGAGTCATGCGGCGAGTAAGACGTCATCAAAAAAACCTTTTATCCGATTAAACTCAATTTTTCGACCTTTGATCGTTTTGAGAGGTTAATTCGTTAATTAATTGCCTGGCATGGTCTTGGTGACTGCAGCAATTCCCAATTTGGAGATCAAAAAGGGTGTGGGGTATGCTTGGCGAGGATGTCGGCAGCAGGGAGCTGCCGCCAAGCCCCCATGGATGGGTTTACGGCGTTCCTCGACAGGCATACCCCAGACCCTAAAATCGGCGAAACTGCTCAAACTGGGAATTGCTGTGGTGACTGCCGGACCAATAAATTTGATCGCAACTGAGGCAGATCCGAAAGTCGTCGTAGTAAAGCTTAGTTAAAGGCTCTAGTCGATCGATGAGGGCGTCTTTGCTTGTTTTTATCAACGCGCCGTTGCAACGTGAACAGAGTGTGAACAGTGCGATGAACCGGTATAAATCTAAACGCTGCAGGATTTCTTTGACTTGCTCTCTAGGATGAACCGAGCGCACGAAATAACCGTGAGTGATTATTTTTCGTCGTAATAAAAAGCGATCCCGAGTCAAAACTATCCGATGCTGCTGACCCGCTATCTCGGCAACATCGCCATCCTCATAATCATTTCGGTACAAACAATCAAAGCCCAATAAACGTAGATATCGCGCTAGCCGGCCAAGATTAGTATCGAGAATGAAGCGAGGGTCTCGTAACGGTTTAGGGCGTAGGCGCAGAAGCGGCGCGATATCGAAACACTCAAACATCGGATAGACGCTAATTCGATCATTCTCTTGAACAATATAATCAAAATCGACCGAGCGGCCATTGGCCAAAATAATTTCGACTTCGGTGTGCGGAATACCTACGGATTCGATCAAGTCTTTGATCGAAGTTCTACGATTAAGCGTATGTTCAAATTCGACTTTACGCCGCTCGATGGGTAAAAAATCGTTTAATTCTTCGTAGAAACGCAAATAAACTCGACTCACAGGGATTAATGTCTACGACTATATATCAACCTAACGTTCATGAAGGCCCGGCCATCGCCCCAACAAATGAAAGTTCGGGCGTGGGGCATAGGTATCTACACAAGTTTTCAGCTTTATAAAACAATTAGTTAAGTTAATTCTTCTGTAATCTAAGATAAAAAAGTAGACTAAAAACTTCAATTTTTAATCCCTATCTTCATAAAAAACCAGAAGAAACTTTATAACAGCATGATTTTAAATGATAAGGATGTGTAGATACTTATGGGCGTGGGGAGGGTACGGTTACTCGCCCGACAGGACGCCGTGAATACGTCCTTGTAGGCTCGACGGCGGCTGTCCCTGCCGCCGACGCCTGTCAGTCGAGCAACCGCACCCTCTTCGGAACCGGCATTTTCGTTGCTGAGCTTTTGCATATCGAACAATTAGATAAAGAGTCCAAATCTACGAACTTTCACAGTAAAAAGAGCAGTTGAGAGCCTCAAACTCCCGTTCGCCCTGAGCCTGTCGAAGGGTGAACGGGAGTTTGAGGCTTCACCAGGTCGGTGAAAGTGTTGTAGACCCTTCATGCTTCGACTTTACTCAGCACGAACGGTCTACAACACATGCCAACTGCTCTTTTTAGGATCAACGGTTGATATTAGCTGCCGTTGCCTTTTTTTTATTTTCATACATGGCTTTATCGGCGCGGTCCAGCAGCGTTTTAATGTCGGTGCCATCGTTGGGATAAATGCTCATTCCGGCACTGACGCCAATATCGATCATTCGGTCATCAATAAGATAGGTTTCGCTGATGACATCGACCGTATGTTTAAGAATTTTATCGACCATTTCCAAATCGGTCACATCCTCGAGTAATATCGCGAATTCGTCGCCACCTAATCGAGTAACGGTGTCCGTTTCTCGAACACTCCGGGCGATTCGGTGCGCCACGCTCTGCAATAGGCGATCACCGGTCTTGTGACCGAACAAATCGTTAACCGGTTTGAATTTGTCTAAATCCAGAAACAAAACCGCCAGACTGGTATTGCTTCGCGCGGCTTTCTTTATGGCCCTTTCCAACCGGTCGTTAAACAAAATTCGATTAGGCAAATCGGTCAACGGGTCGTGATGTGCGATATGTCGGAGATGCTCTTCTTCGGCTTTGCGTTCCGAAATATCCGAAAGTATTGCCACATAATGCGTGATTTGATTATCACTGTCTTTAACTTGGCTAATGCTGATCCGCATCGGTAATAATGCGCCATTTTTGGTGCGATCGACAATGTCGCCTTGCCATTGACCGTTTTGGTTTAGAGAATCCCACATATATTGATATTGCTCGGTAGACACATAACCCGATTGCAAGATCGAAGGCGGCTTCCCCAATAATTCTTCTTGATCGTATCCGGTCATTTTACACAGTGTTTGATTGACCGATACGATGCGTACCGATGGGTCAGTAATCATAATGCCTTCGCTAGTGAAGTCAAAAACCGTAGCCGCAAGTTTTAATTGTTGTTCGGCCTTCTTGCGTTCGCTTAGATCCATTACATAAGCAATACCTTGTTCACGATTACCGCTAAGCAGTGCCGCGCCGATATATACAGGTACCCAATATCCTTGTTTATGGATCAGCGCTTTTTCATAAGGCTCGCATCGGCCCTGAATTAAAAGCTCGTCGATAGCCTTTTGATCCTTGGCATGAAACGCAATTGGAGTAATATCTCGCCAATTGACCGCTGCTTTTTCAATATCGGCCTGGACAAAACCCAGCATGTTCAAAAAAAGGTCGTTTGCTTCGTCGATCATACCATCGAGGCGCCATGAAATAATACCGATGGTATTAGACTCCTTCAGACTTCGAAAACGCGATTCGCTGAGAGCTAGTTGCTTTTCGAATTTTTCGATACTCTTGATAATTTGCCTGCTGACTAAGAGTCCGATACCGACAAAGATTATTAATATCAACACGCTAATTTGCCATGCAATAAGTTTAACCCATCGGGCACCTTCGCTTAATTTCAACGAAAATAGGTTTTCTAGCTCATGAAGCTCATCATTGAGTTGTCTTATACGTTGCCTTAAATCGGCGATTTTTTTGCTGTCGCGGCGCGAATCGGTAATTTCATTTCGTATTTGTTCGCCGATATCTTTTAATGCATCGATTTTTTTATCGGCAGACTGCCATATCTCGATCGCTTCGCGCATATAGGAAATGCGGTTAAATTTTAGAAAAAAATGGATCAGCGCACCGATGTCGTCCGGATGGTTTTGTCCCTGAAGAAAACCTTCTCTTGCTGTTTGCTTATCGGGTGGAAATTGGGATAAAGCCGTTCGAGCCGTGCTATCGCCGCTGATGATTTCGAGGGCTTCCAAATAAGCTAGATAATCCGCCTCGGCATGACTGTAGGAATATTGAGTTAAGTAAAAAACCGCATCTTTTTGCGCTTTGGCCCAGAGGCCTTCTCCTCTAACATATGAACGAACTCCCTCAAAGATATTGCCGTTCCAGTAAATCATGCCGACCAGGGATACCGAAATAAGTCCGAACAGGCCGATAATGAAAACGACTTTTTTTCTAGTCGACCATCCATGCCCCCTTGAGTCGTAAACTTTATTGGTTGCCATAAGTCTCAGGAAAAAGTTGCGAAGTATCTAACGGCTGGATTGATAGTTTCAAAATGACGTGGATCCATCTATGAGGCTTGACGGCAACTCGAACGCCAAGGAATAGCGTGTAGTAAAAATCTGCCCTGCTGCCGTCATTCTCGTTAGACATACCGCACACCTTTGTAAAGTTAGGAACGAGCATGAAATAACTTCAACAACTGTTATTGCCAGGATTTATCAGTGGTCCGTGAATCGATTGTTTGATCCTCACTTGAGGGAAAGATCTTTTTCTGTCACCAATTTTTCATCGAAACGACGCGAAATTGAAATATTACTTATTTATCTTATCGATAAGTAAAGCATTTGCAGCCAACATCATGAAATTAATCGACACACAGATAAGAGTTAGTCCTACACGCCGACTGGATTGTTTTGTCACACACGATCAGGCTTTGATCGAACAAGCGCAGCGTCTTCGATATCAGGTTTTCGCCAAGGAAATGGGGGCGAGACTCAAAACCGACAAAGAAGGCTTAGATTATGACGAAATCGACCATTTTTGCGATCATTTGGTCGTGGTCGATACGACTAATGAAAAAATTGTAGGCTATACACGCTTGCTAAATCAAGAACAAGCCCGCAAATTGGGATATTTTTATTCGCAAAAAGAATTTAATCTGGACCGAGTGCTGGCTTTACCTGGGCGCTTTCTCGAAATAGGCCGTACCTGCGTGGACCCGAAATACCGGGGCAGTACGGTATTAACCACGCTCTGGTCGGCGTTAGTAAACTATGCGCAGTTGGGCGATTACCATTATTTGATCGGGTGCGCGAGTATTTCGCCCGGGCCGAGCGGTTATGCGGTCGATGCGGTTTATCGATCGATCGATTCAAAAAACAAGGCTTCGGACGCGTTGTCGGTAGTGCCCTTAATCGAAGTGCCTGAACATTTACGCTGCGAACGCGACGAGTCGGGGATTCCGCCTTTGTTGAAAGCGTATTTACGCTTCGGCGTGCAAATTTGCGGCCGCCCGTTTTGGGACGAAGATTTCAACGTCATGGATTTGTTTATCCTGTTGCCGTTGGCGCAACTGGAAGACCGATATTCGAAACATTATTTAAAACCCCATTTATTTACCGATGATCGCAGCCTTTCGCCAGCTTTATAAAATAAAACTGATTGTGTTACTGTTCTTATCCGGTTTCGTGATCGCTCTCGGCGTGTTTCCGGTTATTAACCAGTCAAGCCGGCCGATTAAAGCTCGCGAAAGAATCAACCGGATCAAACTGAGTTGGCTCAAAGCCTTCAAGCGAATCTTAAACCTCGAAGTCATTATCGAAGGGCGGGCGGCCGATGGGCCCGTTTTAGTCGTTAGTAATCATGTATCCTGGCTCGATATCATCGTTTTGGGTCAACATTTACCGGGTTATTTTGTCGCCAAAAACGACATTCTCGATTGGCCCGTCATCGGTTATTTGTCGAAAGAGGCCGGGACAATATTTGTTCGACGCGGAGACAAGAAGGAGATTCATGCCACGACCGAACAAATGAGCTGGTTATTGAAACAAAACAGCAAGGTCTTTGCGTTTCCGGAAGGTACGACTTCGGACGGATCGCAAGTTTTGCCGTTTCATTCGTCTTTGCTGCAGCCCGCTTTGTTGACGCGTTCGGCGATCCAACCTGTCGCTATACGATACGAAGGCAAGGCAAAGTTTTTAGCGCCATTTATCGGCAATGACGAATTTATACCGCATTTGTTGAAAATGCTGAAACTCGGCAAGATAGAGGTCCGTGTCAAAATATTGCCTGTTCTCGAAATGGCCGATAAAAGCCGGTCAGCTTTAAGTTATGAGGCGCACACAGGCATCATTGAGGCGCTTCGTGCAGAAACGATTATTTCTCAGGTTCCAGCATCGCTTCCAGTTTCTCGCAAACGGTTTTCAAGATTTTGATGCGCGCATAGCGTTTGTCGTTCGCTTCTATCATTAGCCAAGGAACGGCGCGGGTGCTTGTTCGTGCAATCATTTCGTTGACCGCGATTTTATAGTCATCCCATTTTTCCCGGTTACGGTAATCGTCCTCGGTGATTTTATGTTTTTTGTAACTGATTTGCTCGCGGGCTTTGAAACGCTCTAGTTGCTCGTCTTTATCGATGTGCAGCCAAAACTTCAACAATAGAATGCCATGTTCGATCAATGCTTCCTCGAAATTGACGATTTCCGAGTAACTGCGCATCCATTCCTTTTCTTGGGCAAAGCCCTCCACGCGTTCGACCAAGACGCGGCCGTACCAACTTCTGTCGTAAATGGTGACCTTGCCGGCTCTCGGTATATGTCGCCAGAATCGCCATAGATAATGATGCGCTGCTTCTTCGTCGGTCGGCGCGGCGGTTTGAATGACTCGGTAGCTTCTGGCGTCGATTGCCGATGTAGTGCGCCGTATCGCTCCGCCCTTGCCGGCGGCGTCCCAACCTTCGAATACCAGTATTGTGGAACGCTTTTGTTCTCGTGCCATTCTGACCAATTTATTCAATTTACCTTGATAGTGTAGTAATTGATCGTTGTAGTCTTTTTTGTCGAGTTCGAGCGATAAGTCCAACGTGTCGAGTAAGCTTTGCTGGTTAATATTGACGAAGGGTAGGCCGTTTATGTTTTCCGATTTTCCATTGCGGCTTTCGATATGTTGACGAATTCTATGCAAAACATGCTGCCCGACTGTCAAGCTGCTGTAACGAATATCGGCTCCTTCGACAACTAGCCAAGGCGATATTCCTGTGCTGGTTGTCGTTAATACATTTTCGGCGATTTCAACGAACTCGTCATACAGTTTCAAATGTTTTTTATCGCGTTCGGTGACTTGCCAACTGGTTTCCGGATCTTTTTCAAGTTCCTTGAGACGTTTTTTCTGCGTTTCTTTTTTCAAATGCAGCCAACATTTTATGATTAATGCGCCGTCGTTTATTAGTAATTGTTCCATTTCGTTGATGTGCTTTAGCTCCACCGATAATTGACTATCGTCGATGTCTCCATAAACTCTGTGCGATATCGGGTCGCTATACCAAGAACCGACATAGATGCCTATTCTTCCCTTTGGAGGCAGAGAACGCCAATAGCGCCAATATTTAGGACGCTCTTTTTCCTCATCGCTGGGTTCGTCGAAGGCGAATGTTTCCATGTAGCGCGCATCCAGCCATTCGTTCAGTAAATTAATGACTTGACCCTTGCCGCCGCCGTCCACTCCGGAGATAAGAATAATGACAGGGAAATCGCAAGTGCCGAGCTGTTGTTGCAGCAGCAACAACTGGGTTCTGAGTTCCGGAATTTGTTCGTTGTATTCTGATTTTTTTAGGGTATGACCCAGCTCGGCAATTTCAAACATGGATGTTTCTCGTATTAGCGTTAGATTTCTATATTATGTGTCAATCTAAGGGATGGAGGCATTTTGGAACTACTATAGTTCATATCGACACTATCGTTAAAGCTTGTTCTATACCTTTCGTACTTCAAAATTCGGCAGGTGACTAAGGAGCCACCGGGGTGTCCGGTCGATTTTCGCTCCTGCAAAATCGACATTCACGCCATCCATGGCGCTCACAAAGGCTTTGCCAGCATGGAGCTGGCATAGAGCCTACATAGACGTATTCACGGCGTCCTTTGACGGGCACCCCGGCGCCGAATTTTGATCTGCGATGAGTATAACTCCGGTGCCGCAAAGACTGGATTGATAATGTATAATTCCCGCAAAAAATCGGAGTTAATTAATGTCTCAAACCGGCGATTCAAAACAGGCCTGTGCCGAAACCTTTAACCATGATCATAAAATCTGTAAGCAGGAAGCCTTAAAAAAAGCGGAAAAGCTATGTTTGGAGAGAGGCGCACAATTGACGCCGATACGTCATAAGGTTCTTGAGTTGATTTGGGATAGTCATGAGGCCGTCAAGGCATATGATTTATTGGACCGCATCAAGCCGTTCAACGATTCGGCAAAACCGGCGACCGTTTATCGCGCGTTGGATTTTTTGATCGAACAGAAATTAATTCACCGCGTCGAAAGCATGAATGCTTTTATCGGCTGCAATCATGTTGAAGGCAAACACGATTTATTGCTGTTGATTTGCGAAGGTTGTCGGCAGATCGAAGAAAGGCCGGCGACGCCGGTCATGGACAGTTTGGCGGATGAACTCGAGCAAGCAGGATTTACCGCGCGCCGTAAAACGCTTGAAATTCACGGTATCTGCAAGCATTGCGCCGATGGCGCGGCATAGCCGCCCGGGATCGCTGCCATGGCTCGTAATACCCATCATTTGATCGACGCTTATAGGCGATTTCGGAATAACACGGAAAATGTTGTTCTGGCGACGATCATCGAAACCCTTGGTTCAACTTATCAAAAAGCCGGTGCCAGAATGCTGATAGCCGACAATGGCGGATCGAGCGGTCTGTTGGGCGGCGGTTGCTTTGAAAGAGACTTGATAGAACAGGCGCATACGGTTTTCGAAACCGAAAATCCCAAAACGCTATTCTACGATATGCGTTCTCCCGACGATGCGGTTTGGGGGCTGGGTTTAGGCTGCAATGGGGCAGTAAGGGTATTGTTGCAATTATTGAAAGCCAACAATGATTTCCATCCGCTGAACCGAATTGTCGAGGCATCTGAAAGCGATACGGCAGGCATTTTGGCGACTATTTATGAATCGGACCATCCCGATTATTCAAACGGCGATAGTTATTTTTTGACTGAATCCGAATTAGACGTTCTTAGCCAACAGGGCAATACTCCCGAATCGGTCGCCGAGGCGGCCAAACAAACTTGGATGCAGCACAAAGCTTGTTTAAAAACCTGCGAGATCGATTGCTATGCCGTTAAATTGTTTTTCGACTTAATCCGGCCGCCAGCTCAACTGCTGGTGTTGGGAGCCGGTGTCGATGCGCTTCCGGTCGTGCAGTTCGCCAAAGCGCTCGGTTGGCGTGTTACGATCGTCGATCATCGGCCGGGCTATGTCAAGCCCGAACGATTTCCCGCAGTCGATGCCTTGTTGCATTTAATGCCCGAGGACTTGCAGGAGCGTTTGTCGTTGGATCGATTCGATGCGCTCGTGTTGATGACTCACAGTATCGAATATGATGAACGCTATTTAAGAGTCATAGCGACTAGCCGAATCCCGTTCATTGGTTTGCTGGGCCCTGTTCATCGCAGAGATAGACTCCTCGATAGTTTAGGCGCGGATGCACCGAAGATTGCCGCTAAGGTCTTCGGCCCGGTCGGCTTGGACATCGGCGCCGAAACGCCCGAGGAAATTGCCTTATCGATCATGGCCGGTATTCATGCCGCAATGAAGGGTCGAACCGGCGGACAATTAGGCATTTAAAGTTGCATTCACTATGACTCGTGATTTTGAGAATGTATATGCAATAATTTTAGCCGCCGGCGCATCGCGCCGACTGGGTAGTCCCAAACAACTCCTCGAATGGCGCGGCCGAACCTTACTCGGCAATACAATCGAAAACGCTCGTTCATTACTAAACGAGCGTGTCATTGTTGTTTTGGGCTCGCAAGCAGAAACGATACAAGAAAAGGTCGATTTGGGCGAGGTTATCGCAGTTGTTAACCCGGACTGGCAAACAGGTATTGCTTCGTCGATTCGAGCCGGCATCGACTCTCTGCCGGTTAACGCCGACGGCGTATTGATGTTATTATCCGATCAACCTTTGGTCGGTTACAGGGCGATGCAGAACTTGTTAACACAGTGGCAAATTGAACCGTCCCGTATCGCCGCAAGTCAGTACCATGATACGGTCGGCGTTCCGGCGCTATTTCCGTCGGCTTTTTTCGGTGCGTTGCGCTCCCTGCGGGGCGACCGAGGCGCGAAGAGCCTGTTGTTGCAATTTGAAGATAAACTTCAGAAAATTCTTTTACCCGAAGCGGAACTCGATATCGATACCAGGGAAGATTTCGACCACCTAAGCGGCCATTACGATGCCGGGGAGTGAACGATGACGACCTTGATGATCAACGGTAAGCAATACGAGTTAGACGCCGAGGACGATATGCCCTTACTGTGGGTTATCCGCGATATCGCCGGTTTAACCGGAACCAAATTCGGTTGCGGTATCGGGATGTGCGGCGCCTGTTCCATCCATCTCGATGGCGAGCTGGTGCGGTCCTGCATGATGTCGTTCGGTGCGGCTAAGGATAAAGCGATCACGACCATCGAGGGTCTTGGTTCCGAGCAAGGTCTGCATCCGGTACAACAAGCTTGGATCGATAAAGATGTATCGCAATGCGGATACTGCCAGCCCGGCCAGATCATGGCGGCTGCCGCTTTGCTGCGGGAGAATCCGAATCCGAGCGAAGATGAAATCCGGACAAAAATGACCAACTATTGCCGCTGCGGAACCTATTTGCAAATATTCGAAGCGGTCAAACAAGCGGCGCAACTTCAAGGAGAGCAGTCATGAGCACTTTATCGAATCTGTCGATGACGCGCCGGCAATTTCTCGGAGCCGCCGCGGCCGGCGCCGGCGTATTCGTGTTAGGGATATCCTTGCCCGGTTGCGCCAAGGTTGACGAACAAGACGAAGGCGTGATCAATGCCTTTATCGGAATCGATGAAAACGGCGTCGTGACTTTTCAAAATCCTTTCATCGAAATGGGGCAGGGGACCTACACCTCGATACCGGCTATAATGGCCGAAGAACTGGATGCCGACATGGCCATGCTCAAGGTCGTGCAGGCGCCGCATGGGCCGGAATACCGCATCATGTTCAACAATACGACGCGTTTTACTGGCGGCAGTTTCAGCGTGCGTTCGTCTTATATGACCATGCGAAAAGCCGGTGCGACCGCACGGGCAATGTTGATCGAAGCCGCCGCCGGCACTTGGCGCGTACCTCCCGGCGAATGTAAGACAGAACCTGGTGTCGTGATTCATCGCGAGAGCGGAAAAATAATGACATACGGCGAATTGGCGCCCTTGGCGGCTAAACTGGATATACCCGCAGACGTGCCGTTAAAAGACGATGCCTCTTTCCGGCTGATCGGTAAACCGATCAAGCGAACCGATAACAGGGTTAAAGCCACCGGAGAAGCCGAATTTGGTATCGATATCAAGGCCGATGGACTGCTGTATGCCGCAGTCAAACAATCGCCGGTATTCGGCGGTTCGGTCCAATCCTACGACCAAGACGCTGTGCTCAAAATGCCAGGAGTCGTCGCGGTCGAGGAGATACCGAACGGTGTTGCCGTGATTGCCGATCAATATTGGCGAGCCAAAAAGGCTTTAGAACAATTGCCGGTGACTTTCGATGAAGGCGATAATGCCGATTTTTCATCGAAGTCGTATTTGGAAAAACTTAAAGCCGCGTTGAACGAATCGGGAGTCAGGGTAGAAAATGTCGGCGATGCGGATGAGGCTTTCTCCGAAGCGGCTAAAACTATCGAAGCGGTCTATCATGCGCCGTTCCTGGCGCACCAAACGATGGAGCCGATGAATTGCACCGCGCTGGTCACGAAGGATCATTGCAAGGTTTGGGCGCCGAATCAAGGCGCCGATTTCGTCGCCAAAGTCGCAGCCGAAATTACCGGTCTAAAATTGGATGCTATCGAAGTCATCACTCCTTTCCTCGGCGGCGGTTTCGGACGGCG
The DNA here is from genome assembly GCF_005931095.1 of Methylotuvimicrobium buryatense. GTDB lineage: Bacteria > Pseudomonadota > Gammaproteobacteria > Methylococcales > Methylomonadaceae > Methylotuvimicrobium > Methylotuvimicrobium buryatense. Next base: position 2,251,547 of record NZ_CP035467.1, read on the forward strand.
CTTCATCATGGATTATACCGCGCAGGCGGTAACACTGGCCAAGAAACATCCGGGTAGACCGATCAAAGTTATTTGGACGCGCGAGGAAGACACGCAACACGACCATTATCGTCCGATGACCGCCGCCAAATACCGGGCCGGCTTCGATGCGCAGGGTAATCCGCTAGCGATTCAAATTACGACGGCGGGTGAGGGGCCGTCGGGCCGTCTCAATCCCGAGTTTCTGAAAGACCCTACTATCGACGAGAGCATTTTCGAAGGCGGTCCGCATCAACCCTATGCGATACCGAACAAGCGTGCCGATGTGGTCAATGTAACGGTCAAGCCGGTGCCGATCGGCTACTGGCGCTCGGTCGGGAATTCGCAGAATGCCTTCTTCAAGGAGTCGTTCATCGATGAAATGGCTCATGCGGCAGGCGCCGACCCGGTCGAATTTCGCCGTAATTTATTAACCGAACAGCCACGATTTAAAAAAGTGCTCGATACCGCTGTAGGTATGGCGAATTGGAAATCAGAGGTTTGGCAAGACGAAAGCGGCGTCAAACATGCGATGGGCGTCGCCTTGCATGAATCGTTCGGTAGCATCGTCGCACAGGTGGCCGAAGTGGCGGTTGACGATGGCGATATCCAGGTTGTTCGAGTTTGGTGCGCGGTCGATTGCGGCTTCGCGGTAAATCCGGCCATCGTAAAAATGCAAATGGAAAGCGGTATCGTTTACGGCTTGTCGGCAGCGTGGAGCGAAGAAATCACCTTCGAGAAAGGCCGCGTGATGCAAAGCAATTTTCACGACTACCCGATCTTGCGGCCCGATCAAATGCCGGCTGTCGAAGTCGAAATCATCAACAGCGGCGAGCCGCTCGGCGGTATCGGAGAACCCGGCACCCCCCCGATCGCACCGGCGGTCTGTAATGCCCTATTTAAATTGACCGGGCAAAGGGTGAGGAGTTTGCCTCTTTCGCAATATACTTTTTGAACATTTAAACCTAAATTAGGATTTCGTAATAAAAACGTCCAACTATGAGCGTTGTTGAGGGGTCGGTAACTCGCTTGGCAGGACGCCGTGAATACGTCCGTGTAGGCTCGACGGCGGCTGTCCCTGCCGCCGACGCCTGTCGGTCGAGCAACCGAACCCTCTTCGGAACCGGCATTGTATTGAATATCGAAAAACTAGATTAAGATTTCAAATCCACGAACTTTCACAGTAAACATCGCCGCTCAAATTATAAAATTTGCCGACAACGATTCAAGCCGAGCAGGCTTCGATAATTTGTCCGTAACTGATGCCTGCGTCATTGGCGGGTAATCGTTCCGGTAGATAAACCTCGAAGCCTTCCTGTTTCAAGTACTCTATCGCCAATTCGGTCAATCGTTTATTCTGAAACACGCCGCCGCAGAGACCAATTCGGTCGATTCGGTGCGTTGTTCTAATCCGGATAGCCTGACCTCGGATCGTTTCGGCTAGACTGGCATGAAATTGACCGGCTCGTTCAGATTTAGATAATTTCTCGTTCTGCAGCATCGCCAATAACGGCGTCCAATCGCTGCGCCAAATACCGTTTTCGTCTTGTGCCAAGGGAAGCATTGGCCCCGGTCCGCCATCGGCGCTCAAGGCTTCCAGTTCCATCGGGGCTTGGCCGTCGTAATCGGCTTTCGATACCAGTCCCAGCAATGCCGATGCGGCATCGAACAATCTGCCGGCTGAACTGCATAAAGGCGCATTAAGCTCGTGTTGCCAAGCTTTTTTCAAGAGTTCGGTAGGGAATGGGCATTCTTGCCATTCCCGGCCGCATTCCCAAAATAAAGCCGCTGCGCTTCGCCACGGTTCGCGACCGGCTTTGTCGCCGCCGGGTATTCTGAAGGGTCTCAAAGATCCCGCGCGTCGCCATTCCCCGGGCTTGCCCAATAACGCTTCGCCTCCCCAGATCGTGCCGTCTTCGCCGTAGCCGGTCCCGTCCCAGGTAAAAACCAGCATGGTTTCGAATAAGCCGTATTCGCCGGCTAATGCCGAGGCATGGGCATGATGATGAAATACCTGCGTTACTGGAAGTCCCGATTGTTCGGCCCATCGGCTCGAACGGTAATCGGGGTGCGCGTCGCGAATGACTTTTTTGATGCTTATGCCGTAGAGCGTTGCGAGCTCGTCTATGGTTTGTTCGAAGACTTCTTGACTCCGCCTCGATCCGAGATCTCCGATATGCGGGGAGATCACGGCGCGGTCGTCCCAAGCCAATGCTATAGCATTTTTCATATGTCCACCCACTGCAAGCACCGGCTCTTGTAACGTAAACGGTAGCGTCATTTCTAATGGTGCACAGCCGCGGCCAAGTCGAAGCGGTCTCATGCTACCGGCAATTTTTCTGAAGACCCCGTCGTCCGCCGGTCTCAGTATCGGACGGTTATGATGTAAAAAAGCATCGGCTACCCGGCTTAACCGCCTCTCGACTTCATCTTCGTCGATCATGACCGGTTCGCCGCTGATGTTCGCCGATGTCGCAACCAAAGGACCGCCGAAGTCGTTAGTTAAAAGGTGATGCAGCGGACTATAAGGCAGCATGATGCCGATTTCGGCGATGCCGGGCGCGACGGATTCGGCCAGTGGACTGCCGTTCCGTTTCTCGACCAAGACGATAGGACGGAGCGGGTCTTTCAATAAAGTCAATTCCTCCGGGCCGGGTTCTGCGTATTCCATCACGGCTACTAGACCTTCTTGACCGCGCCAGGGAAGGAGAACCGCGAACGGTTTGCGGGCGCGTTGTTTACGTTCACGCAAGCGCCGGACTACCGCCACCGAGCTTGCATCGCAGATCAAGTGATAACCACCGACGCCTTTGACCGCAACGATTGCCCCTGCGCGTAAGGCTTCGATGCAGGCGGTCAAAGCCTTTCCGGTATCCGGAATGGTTTTTTCACCGGCGATGTGGAAAGTCAATGACGGTCCGCAGAGCGGGCATGCCAAAGGTTGAGCGTGAAATCGCCTGTCCAGGCGATTTTCGTATTCTTCTCGGCAGTCTGAACACAGTTCGAATTCGGACATCGCGGTGTTGAGACGGTCGTAGGGCAGTTTTTTGATCAGCGTGTAACGGGGGCCGCATTGCGTGCAATTGATGAACGGGTAACGGTAACGACGTTGATTCGGATCGCTCATTTCGGCAAGACAGTCGCCGCATAAATAATAATCAGGCGGTATGTGAATGGCAGAAGCCGACTCGGCAATGCTATCGAGAATCGAAAACGTATCCAGGTCGTCAGGTTCGGCGGTTTGCCAACTTGCGAGTGTCGGTTTTGCGAGAGGAGGGGCGTTTTTGATGAGACGATCCATGAACCGGTCGATCCGGTTCGGTTCGCCTTGTATCAAAATTTCAACAGTACCGGTCCGGTTAAGCACCCAACCGCTTAAGTTTAATTCATGGGCCAAACGGCATATGAAGGGGCGAAATCCGACGCCTTGCACTTGACCGGTGACAATCAAACGGCGTGCTTCGGTTTTGCAGGAAGAAGGTGTTTGAATGGATTTCAATACAAGGCGGGTTCAGCAAATTAAGTGCAAGTCGTTTCTTCGTGTTCGGCTGATCGAGTCCTGATTCCCGACGACCACCAAATTCGGCAGGCGCCTTCATCGGAAACCATGCACGGCCCAACCGGCGAGCGTGGCGTGCAGGAAACGCCGTAGAGCTTGCAATCGACCGGCTTGATGCGTCCCAGCACGACTCTCGCACAGTCGCAGCCCGGCGGCATCGCGCCGGCATTTTTTCTGGCATTTTCGGCATGAACGGGAAAGCGAAGCCGGGCGTTATGCTGTGCATAGTCGGCGCGAAGCTCAAGTCCCGATGCCGGTATGATGCCGATTCCTCGCCAAGGGGCGTCGACGATCGTTAATGTGCTTTCGATTAATCGGCGGGCAGTCGGATTGCCATGCGGTTTAACGACTTGTTGGTAGCAATTATCCAAAAAAATTCGGCCGTCGAGTTTTTGTCGTAAAACAGAATAAATCGCCGCCAATAAACTGTCCGGCGTGAAACCGGCAATCGCGGCCGGGAAGCCGTGGCGGTCCACGACGAATTGCCATTCCTCAGGCCCCATCACGGTTGAAACATGCCCCGGGGCAATCAGCGCATCGAACGACGGCGTTTCGTAGTCGAGTAGCATCGCAACCGCCGGCCAAGTCAGGCGGCCGCTCATCAGAAGCAGCAAGTTATCGGGAATGCCTTCGGCGAGCATGCCGGCGACCGGGGCGCAGGTCGTTTCAAAACCGGCGACGAAAAACACGACAGTTTTACCGGGTTCGGATTTCGCAATTCGAACCGCTTCGGAAGGCGAGGCGATCGGGCGAATGTCGGCGCCGGCGGCTTTAGCTTGTTCGAGAGAACGTACCGACTTGCTCGAAACATTGACCGGCACGCGCAGCATGTCGCCGAACGCCACGACGATGCTATCGGGTTCGTTCAGGCCGATTTGTATCGCTTGATAAATGTCTTCTTCCGGACAAACGCAAACCGGGCAGCCGGGACCCGGAATTAGATCGATCATGTCGGGCAGGGCGCTTCTGAGTCCCGCCATCGAAATCGAACGCTCATGACCGCCACAGACGTTCATGATGCGCACCGGCGAGGTCAACGGCAGTGCGCGGATTTTATCGAGCCATTGTCGTGCATCGTCGAGTGCCATTGGAAGACCTTAGGCTGGTGCGCCGGCTTTAAGAACCGGGCGAAAGCGGACTTGCGCCGGATCGGCGTGTAATAGTTGGCCGTCGCGCTGGACGTTAGGGCGTGTCGTTTGTTGTTGCGCCAGTTTATTTCGATGCGCTTGGAGTTGTTCGTGCAGCCAATCAATCCAGGCACCCAATCCGGAATCGCCATTCTGCCGAGAAGATAGGTTAAACACAGGAGCTTTACTGGCTAAATTACGTAGTGCTTGTTCGGCCCTTTCCGGTGAAAAATCGTCGAGAAACGGCAATAAGTCGGTCTTGGTGATCAGCATCAAATCCGCCGCTCGGAACATGACCGGATACTTGGCCGGTTTGTCGTCGCCTTCGGTCGTTGAGAGCAGGGTGACGTTCAGATGATGTCCTAGATCGAAACTGGCCGGACAAACGAGGTTGCCGACATTTTCTATGAACAAGATATCGATAGACGACAAGTCGATATGATGCAGGGCGTCGTGAACCAGATGCGCGTCGAGATGACACGCAGTCCCTGTCGTGATTTGATAGGCGGGAACGCCATGCGCGCGAATTCTGGCGGCATCGTTCTCGGTTTCAAGATCGCCTTCGATTACGGCCAAGCGCAAAGAACCGTTCAGGCGCTTGATCGTCGCTTCGAGCAAGGCGGTTTTGCCCGAGCCGGGCGAGGACATCAGGTTGATCGCCAAGACTTTCCGGGCATCGAAATGGCTCCGGTTATGTTCGGCTTGGCTGTCGTTTTTGGCGAGTAAATTTTTCAGTACCGTGACCGTCGTGGTACCGTTAGCCGGTTTTTCCGTTAAAACAAACGGACGATTACCGGGCGTGATATTACAACCGCAGGTGTTGCACATAGGGGTGGCCTCTATATTACTTCTAATTAGTGCATAGCTATGTTATATGAGCGCTATGAATGGCACAAGCCGATAATAACACTTCGAAGGTTTGAGGGTACTCAAAATTCGGCAATCCTGAGTAAGATTGGAAGGTTGAATCTCGGAGTGAAATTCCCATAAACTGTTTTTTTGTATTTAAGGAGTCAATAAGATGCGTTATTTACACACGATGGTACGGGTTCGCGATTTGGAAGAAGCATTGGATTTTTATTGCAATAAGCTCGGATTGATCGAAACCAAGCGAATGGAGAGCGAGCCGGGCCGCTTTACGCTCGTTTATTTGGCGGCGCCGAAAGATAAGGAGCAGGCCGAGATCCAAGAGGCGCCGTTGCTGGAATTGACCTACAATTGGGACCCTGAGGAATACACCGGCGGCCGCAACTTCGGCCATTTGGCTTTCGAGGTTGACGACATTTACGAGACGTGCCAACAATTGACGGATGCAGGGGTTACGATCAACCGTCCGCCTCGGGACGGTCATATGGCCTTCATTCGCTCGCCGGATGAAATTTCGATCGAGTTACTGCAAAAAAGCGAGCCGTTGGAGCCGAAGGAGCCTTGGGCGTCGATGCAAAATACCGGAACGTGGTAATCAGGTCCGCCGGATTTGGAAATTTAGGCATTCGATTCCCGCGCCGGAGCACGGGAATCGAATGAAAGCCGTATTAGCTGCTGACTTGAGCAATCCAGTCTTGCAAATTGTAGTAATTGGTAATTCGGGCGACTTTATTATCGCGGATTTCGAAGAAGGCGCCGGCAGGCAGGCGATAAGTTTGCCCGGCGGCTTCCGGCAAGCCTTCATCGGTTTTTAGGTATTCGCCTAAGACGACGAACTCCGCTGCGGCGCGTTTGCCGTCCGGGGTAGCCATGATCACCATGTCGACCAATTCTTCCTTGTAATTATTGTTCATGCAGGCCATGAACTGCGTAAAGGCTTCTTTGCCGATTTGGCGCTCGCCTTGATTGATATCGTGAATGACGTCATCGGTCAGCAAGCTTAAAAAGGTATCCATGTCGCCGGCATTGAAAGCAGCGTAGTATTGTTGAACTAGGTTAATGGTATCTTGATTCATAATGGCCTCTAGGGATTGAAAGGTGATTTTTATAAAACCGGCTATTTTATCGTTGTATTGGTTTTTACGCCATAGAATGCATGGCATTCAGTTTCGATCGGGTCTGATTAGGCGGTGACAGGCGCGTCTAATTGACGCAGATGCTTGCATTACGGCGGTTGCTTGTTTAGTCTTCCCCGGGACATTACTAGAACGGACTTGACGTATGAATCATCCTGAATTTCCATTGACCGGGGAATTAATTTATTTAAACCATGCTGCTGTTGCTCCCTGGCCACTACGGGCATGCAATGCCGTAAAAGCATTTGCCGAACAAAACACGCAGTTCGGTGCTTACCATTATCCCGATTGGCTCAAAAAAGAAAACGAGCTTCGCGTTCAATTTCAAGCTTTGTTGAATGCGCCTTCGTCTGACGATATCGCGTTGGTTAAAAATACTTCAGAAGCGCTTTCGTTTGTCGCTTACGGTTTGGATTGGAACGACGGCGACAATATCGTCTCGACAAACGAGGAATTTCCTTCCAATCGAATACCCTGGCAATCCTTGGCAGGACGTGGCGTCGAATTTCGCCAGGCAGACTTGAACGGTACTTCCGCTCCGGAAGAGGCGCTATTTGCATTAGTCGATAACAATACGCGCTTATTGACCGTGAGTTCGATAGAATTCGCTTCGGGCTTACGTCTGGATTTGGAAAAAATAGGCCGGTTTTGTAAAGCCAACGGTATCTTTTACTGCATCGACGCGATTCAAAGTTTAGGTGCTGTTGAATTCGATGTGCAAACCTATCAAGCCGATTTTGTGATGGCCGACGGTCATAAATGGATGTGCGGTCCCGAAGGCTTGGGGGTTTTTTATACGCATCCGGCCGCCCGAGCTCAATTGCAATTGACTCAGTTCGGCTGGCACATGATTAAACACATCCATAACTATGAAAACAAGCCCTGGGAAGTACATCCCGGCGCGAAGCGATTCGAGTGCGGAAGTCCAAATATGCTGGGAATTCATGCCTTATCGGCCAGTTTGTCATTGCTGCTGGAAACCGGTATGGATCATGTTGAAGCAGCAGTTCTCGCCAACGCCGATCGGCTTGCCGAAGGTATTATGCAAAATGAACGCTTGGAATTGATTAGCCTTCGAACTCGCAAATTGAAATCCGGTATCGTCGTATTTAGACATAAAACACTGGCGAATAAGCTGTTGTTCGAGCAATTGCAAGCCTGCGGTATCGTTTGCGCATTGAGAGGCCAAGGAGTTCGCTTTTCACCGCACTTTTATCATTCGGAGGCCGACATCGAGCGTGTACTGGATAGCTTGTCAAGCTTTTAAGGGATCGCTTTTAAATCTAAAAAGAGCAGTTGGCATGTGTTGTAGGTCGTTCGTGCTGAGCCAAGTCGAAGCATGAACGGTCTATAACGATTTTACCGGTAAGGGGTATTTAGCAATTTCACTTGCTTCAAATACCTCCGCACGTCAAAATCGGTTGCTTTCTTATATCAAGTGATGACTTCAAAATGTCCATCGATAGTCTATGAGCCGGAATAATCGGATTTTATTTGCCGGAGACCCCCATGGAGATTTTCAATCTTTGATTGATGCGGCGATTGAAAATAGACCTGATGCAGTGGTTTTATTAGGCGATTGCGACCTTGAGCGGCCTTTGGAGCGCTATCTACAAAAGATAATCGGTTTGACACGAATTTGGTGGATTCCAGGCAACCACGATTTCGACTTTCCCCTCCGTTATCATTATCTTTTCAACTCCGAATTGGCCGAATACGGCCTTCATTTGAAAGTCCATGAAATCGCCGGACTTCGAATAGCCGGTTTAGGCGGAATATTCCTTGGGCGCATCTGGTATCCGCCGCAAAAGCCCAGATGGAAAAATAAAGCGCATTATCTCGCCAATCAGCCCGGGCATATTAAAAAAAACGGATTGTCGCTTAAATTAAAATCGGCGATTTGGCATGACGAGGTGGAGTCATTGAAACGCCTTAAAGCCGATATATTGGTGACGCATGAAGCGCCCGGTTGCCATGAATACGGTTTTAGCGCGATTGATGATATTGCCAAGGCCATGGGGGTTAAAAAAATTTTTCATGGGCATCAGCATGACAGTTATTATGCAAAGTTACCTTATGACATCGAAGTCTTCGGGGTTGCCGATCGGAGTGTTGTCGATCTTTCCGGTAAAGTTTACCCGGTAATGACCGACTAAGCACTGAGTGGCATAATAGCTATTTTGATGGTGGTGTAGCAAATATCTGCCGAATACACTGCGACCATTACAAAAATGCCGAAATTTGATTATGAGTAGGGGTTAAGAAGAGTTATTGTTATTTATCCGCGTTATTTAAAATAAGAGCAACAATAATCGGTTGGGCTTTTGATGTTGATTTTAAATTGCGCATTCGCAGGAACGTCGAACGATTCGCCCCCCTTAACTTTTTGCCACTGTTCGGAGTCCGGCAATAATACTTCGAGTTCGCCGTCGATGATTTCCATCAATTCTTTATCGGCGGTGTTAAAGGTGTATTCTCCCGGCAACATAAAGCCTAAAGTTTTGATGCTGCCGTCGGAAAATTTGACGGTACGACTCGTAACATTACCATTATGGTAGACGTTGGCCTTTTTGATGACAGAAACATTTTGAAATTCCGACATGGCGATCCTTTATTATGTGAAGTAAAAAGGATGGAATTCTAGCAGATTTTCGAGCTGCTCTAAATTAAAAAGTAGGTGAGCTAGGGGAGAACGGGTCTCAGGAGAACGTTAACGCGCGAACGGAATTAGATACAAGAGCTATATTGGAATCTTGCGGTGTTTGGTCAAGCTTGGGCAACCTATAGTTGCCCAAGCGCCGGTTTAACGTAAATTAATATTCGGCTTTGACTTCTTGGTAGCCTTTAACGGCCTCGACTAATGAAGCCTCGGCTTTAGTTTTGTCGCCTTTTCTGATGGCGCTACGTGCATTTTTCAAATGAGCTGCGGCTCTTGTTCTTTTGACATCCAATCTGCCGACTTCAATGCGTTTAGAGTCTTGACGGGCTGCTTCAATTAGTTCCAATACAGTTTCGTCAGCTTCTCCATTTTTTAAGGCAGCCAAGGCATCTTCAGAGTTTTTTGCTGCGCTAGCAATAGATGCGCCCACTTCTTCCGGTGTTGCGTTTTCAATTTTTCCTGCGGCCACGACTTGAGTAAAGCTTCCTACGGAAAACGTGATGGCGAGAGCGATGACGATCTGTTTTAAAAATTTCATGTTCTAGTTTACCTTTGGTGAGTTAAAAATTTTGGCTATCGCTAAAACCTCGGGATTACAATCGCTGGTAAGGCGCGTGTTTCGCAAGCCTGATGCGCAATAGAGCGTCTTGTCTAGCTTTAGCCAGTGCAGGGCCTTGTCATGAGCAAAAATCACGCTAAGACCTTACAAAATCCATAGTAACACACTCAGAAATATTTACTTAGTAATTCTTCAGCAATTCCCAATTTGGAGATCAAAAAGGTGTGGGGTATGCTTGGCGAGGATGTCGGCAGCAGGGTGGATTTTGCTCCTCGGCAATTGCTCCTGCATTGCCCTACTACACGCCATCCTTGGCGTTCGAGCTGCCGCCAAGCCCGATGGATGGGTTTACGGCGTTCCTCGACATACATACTCCACACCCTAAAATCGGCGAAACTGCTCAAACTGGGAATTGCTGTTATGTCATGGTTCAGCTGATTATTTACAGTATAATGCCGCTTTTTTACTGTATTTAACGCATGTCTTTGCACGCCCAAATCAAACAGCTTGCCCATCGATTACCGGAATGCCTGAATCAGGACCGGCAACGCCTGAAACGCCAACTCGACCGTTTACGCCATGACTTGAAAAACGGCAAAGCTTCGGCCGATGCACTCGTGACACTATCCGGCCGCATCGAACAATCGGCGGCATTGTTCTCGAAACGGCGCGCGTCGATACCCGCCATCTCATTTCCCGATTTGCCGGTCAGCGGCAAAAAAGACGAAATCGCTCAGTTGATTCAAGACCATCAAGTCGTGATCGTCTGCGGCGAGACCGGTTCCGGCAAGACCACGCAATTGCCGAAAATTTGTTTGGCTATCGGACGAGGTTCTGCCGGCTACATCGGTCACACGCAACCGCGCCGCATCGCCGCGCGCACGGTAGCGGACCGCATTGCCGAGGAGTTGGGCGAGCCGGTCGGCAAATCGGTCGGTTATAAAGTTCGTTTTCACGATCAAACTCGCAAGGAATCGTTGGTCAAATTAATGACTGACGGTATTTTGTTGGCCGAAACGCAAAACGATCCGTATTTGAATCAGTACGATACGATCATCATCGACGAGGCGCACGAGCGCAGCCTGAACATCGATTTTCTGCTCGGCTACATGAAATGGCTGTTGCCGAAGCGTCCCGATCTGAAATTGATCGTGACGTCGGCGACGATCGACCCTCAGCGTTTTTCGAAACATTTCGCCGATGCGCCTATCATCGAAGTTTCCGGGCGTACTTATCCGGTTGAAATTCGTTACAGGCCGATCGACCAGATCGAGGAAGATGACGAGACGACGGCCGATTTACAACAGGCCATTTTAGACGCGGTCGACGAACTTGCGCGTAACATGCGCGGCGATATTTTGATATTTTTGAGCGGCGAGCGGGAAATCCGCGAAACGACCGAATCGCTACGCAAGCATCATCCAACCGGCTACGAAATTCTGCCGCTGTATTCGAAACTCAGCGTTGCCGAACAAGAGCGGGTGTTCAAGCCTAAAGGCGGGCAGCGCATCGTGCTCGCGACCAATGTCGCTGAAACCTCGCTGACGGTCCCGGGCATCCGCTGCGTGATCGATACCGGACACGCGCGTATCAGCCGTTACAGTCATCGCAGCAAGATTCAACGCCTGCCGATCGAGCGTATCTCGCAGGCCAGTGCCAATCAAAGGGCAGGGCGCTGCGGCCGCGTAGCCGAAGGTATCTGCATTCGCCTGTATTCGGAAGAGGATTTTCAAGCGCGTCCGGTATTTACCGAACCGGAAATTCTGCGCACCAATCTGTCGTCGGTGATTCTGCAGATGATTGCGCTGAACCTCGGCGATATCGAGGATTTTCCGTTCATCGAGCCGCCCGAGGACAAGATGATCCGCGACGGCAAAATGATGCTGCATGAAGTCAATGCGCTCGATAAACAGGGTAATTTGACCGAAGTCGGCAAGCAGCTCGCAAAACTGCCGACCGATCCTAAATTGGCCAGGATGCTGTTGGCAGCGGCTGAATATCAATGCCTTCATGAAGTATCGATCATAGTCGCAGCGTTGAGCATACAAGATCCGCGAGAAAAGCCGGCCGACAAGATGCAACAGGCGGATGCCAAACATGCCGTTTTCCGTCATGAAGAATCCGATTTTCTGACCTTGCTGAACCTGTGGAATCATTTCGAGGAGCAGAAAAAGCATCTGTCGAACAACAAGCTTCGCAAATATTGTAAAGATCAGTTTATATCCTATGTCCGTATGAAGGAGTGGTTCGACATTCATGCACAGATCATGCAGGTGATCAAAGGCGAATTAAAGCTCAAGCCAAACATGATCGAGGCCGGTTACGGCGAAATTCACCGCGCCTTGCTACCGGGCCTGTTGTCGAATATCGGCTTCCGGCACGAGCAATACGAATACCTCGGCGCGCGCGGACTCAAGTTTTTCATCTTTCCGGGTTCGGGATTGCACAAGGCGCGTCCGAAATGGATCATGGCCGCCGAGCAGGTCGAAACCAGCAAGGTCTATGCGCGAACGGTCGCCCGCATCGAACCGGAATGGATCGAGGCCTGTTCCGGGCATCTGGTCAAACGCAATTATTACGATCCGCATTGGGAGAAGAAGGCAGGGCGTAGCGGTATCTACGAGCGCACGCTACTGTACGGTTTGACGCTGCAGGCGAAGCGTAAGATTCCATACGAACACGTCGATCCGAAGGCGGCGCGCGACTATTTTATTCGTTTCGGGCTGGTCAATCAGGATTATCAAACCAATGCGCCTTTCTTCAAAGCTAACCAGCAATTACTTGAGGAAGTCGGCTACATTCAGCATAAGGGCCGGCGCGTCGATTTGATCGAGGACGAGGAATGGCTGTATCAGTTTTATGATAAAAAAATTCCCGAATCGGTCGTCAACGGCATTACGTTCGATCAGTGGCGCAAAACCGTCGAACGCGACAATCCGAAATTTCTGTGCCTGACCAAGGAGGATTTGACTCGCGAGCAGGATGATTACATCAATGAATGGGACTTTCCGGACAGCAAGCAAATTGGACGTTTGAGTTTCGATTTGCAATATCGTTTTGAACCGGGACACGACGAAGACGGCGTGACTGCGGTCATTCCGGTACATCAACTCAATCAAGTGATTGCGCAACCTTTCGATTGGTTGGTGCCGGGCATGCTGGAAGAAAAACTCATCGCGTTGATCAAGTCGTTGCCGAAACAACTGCGTAAGCATTTCGTGCCGGTGCCGCAGACGGCGAAGCAGTGCCTCGAAATCGAGCCTGATTTCAAGGGTTCGTTATATGAGTGGCTCGGCATGCGTTTGCGTAAGTTGACCGGCGAAGCAATTCCGTTGACCGAATGGCATCCGGAAACCTTGCCCGAGCACTTGACGATGAATTTTCGTATCGTCGACGAGCACGGCAAGTTGCTCGACTACGGGCGCGATCTGAAAAAGCTACAGGATAAATACGCCGTCGAGGCTGTCGACAGTTTCGACAAAAAGGCCGCCGATGAATTGAATTTCACAGGCTGTATTCAATGGGCCTTTGACGATTTGCCGGAAACTTATGAATTCATACATGAAGGCCAGTCGTTTATCGGCTTCCCTGCGATCGTCGACGAAGGCGATTCGGTCGGCGTCAAGATTTTCGATACGCGTGATAAAGCCGACCGCTTACACAGAGCCGGTTTGACTCGGTTGTTCCAGTTGCAGTTGAAGAAGGAAAAAACCTATCTGGCAAAGAACATGCCTCATTCCCCGGCTGCCGAGCTGGTTGCCAATCAATTATCTGTGCATCCGATTTTAAAAAAATATCATGGCGTTTCCTATAAGGAAGATTTGTTACACGCCGTGTTTTCGCAATTATTCGTCGGTGACCGCATAATCAGAACACAAGAAGCATTCGAGCAAAGTTTGGGTGAACATAAGAGCGAGTTGGTTTCGTTTGCGAACGAAGCCGGCAAAACCGTTTTGGAAATCATCGAGCGTTACGTTTCGATCAAAAGCCGCATTGATCGCTTGCAAGCCGATAATGCTTCGGTCAAGGACATCAACGCACAATTGAGCCTGATGATTTATTCGGGATTCATTCGCAATACGCAGCTGACGCAACTAAAACAAATACCGCGCTATTTAAAGGCGATCGAATACCGTCTCGATAAAATTGTGGGCGATGCGCCCAAAATACCGCTCGTGCAGCGTTATTGCACGCGCTACTGGAAAGATGTCGCGAACCGAGCCAAGAAAACCGTCGTGCTACCGGAACAAGAAGCGTTCCGCTGGATGCTCGAGGAATTTCGCGTGTCGGTGTTCGCTCAGCAATTAAAAACCCCGTATCCGATTTCGGAAAAGCGCATCGAAAAGGCCTGGGATCAGCGGCAATAGTTCGTAGTCGCTACGAGTTGTACACAGAGCAAATCAAAGGCTTATCTCGCTAGTAACGGCAACCGTTTGAAACTTATGTTAATAATGTAAGCTATTGATTTTGTATTAATTAAAGTGTTGTATGGATTTTAGACAATTTGACTGAAACGTAATAAAACCGGTGCGTTAGCGAATTAAAAAACAACGAATCCACAGAGTTATCCACAGGTTTTGTGAGTAACTTTCGAAATTATTCCGCGTGTTTGTGTTGTAGCAAAGATTGTTAATTGCTAAGAAGGTGTGAATATGAATTTTGCAAGCTACCGAACACTTCTGTCCTTCTATTCGCTAATGCTGAAATTTGTGCAGTGCGATAGGTATGACAGGGGGAAAGCAAGAAAGAGGCAAGAAGAAACTCCCCGAAAAGATCGGGGAGTAAGGGTTTGAGCTTATTTAAAAGTGCCGCCATATGATGTAGGACGATCGAACTCCGTCCAAACATATTTCGGTTCTACCATACTTTCGGTTGGGATCGGGCTCGTGATAATGTCGAAAACCCCGGAAGCAGTTCTTCCTACAGTTTGTAATGTTCCGTTGATCAATCCGCCTGTCGCACCGACAACCGGGTTAGTTTTGTTGGTTACATCGATCAAGTTTTTAGGTACTTCAGCAAGACCGGTAAACATATTTGCAACACCACCTAAAAATTTATCGCCAACTCGAGAAAGATAGCTTTCCTCTGCATGACTGATTGGGGTGTAAGCACCTAACGTTAAAACTAAAGCCACTGCGACAGGCTTGAACGTATACATCATTTTTCTCCTTGGTGATTTTTAAAGTATAGTATCGTATCGCTATCACAGTATAGAGGAACCCATATGACTGGTCAAAGGCTTAACATATAAAACTTAAGTGACGCTTAACTCGTATTCTAGAATTTCAGGCTGGTTTAATGAGGTAAAGGCGGGGCGTACTCTTTTGATTTTCCTGACTGTTGATGCATGACTTATCGTAACGGGAACCCTCCAAATCGGCGCACCATTTGTCGACTTCATCGGCTTCTTGGTCGCCGCCGGGATGGCCAGGATAGGCAAGTATCGTCAATAAACCATCCGGTGCAAGCATTCGAAGGGCTTGATTCAGGGCTGCAATCGTCGTATCGGTTCGAGTGATCAGCAATTTGTCGCCGCCAGGAAGATATCCCAGATTGAACATGACCGCTTTGATGCGTCCGTGAAACTGCGCAGGAATCATATTTGTCATTTCCGCATGATTCGCTCTGAATAGCTCGACCGGAGTGTCGATTTTTCCTTGTTCAAGTCTGCGCCGCGTTTTATCGATCGCGCTTTGCTGAATGTCGAATCCGAGCACGATGCCTTCGGGACCGACATGCCGAGCCAGAAACAGCGTATCGTGCCCGTTGCCGACTGTGGCATCGATCGCGTAATCGCCGGCTTGCAGTATAGTCTGTAAAGCTTTATGCGCTTCGTGAACCAAGGAAATGCGTTTCATAATAACGTTGGATGTTGCAGTGCTTATCTAAGGTTGCGTCGTTAAGTAAGGTATCGGCCAAATGACGGCTGTACCACGGGATTTGCAGGCTACCCTTGGCGCCGAAACCATTGAATACCCAAAGCTTGGTATTTGCGGGATGTCTGCCTAGAAAAGGCATTCGGTCCGGCGTGCAGGGGCGGATGTTGGCCTGTTGATCGACGATGCGCGTTTTGGACTCGAAACGTGGATCTATCTTAGAAAGCGATTGAATCATTTGATTCTTGGCCTGCTCAGTAATGCTTGTGTCGGTGCAATGCCTGTCGAATGTAGCGCCGGTCCGGCAACGATTTTGCCCGATAGGAATCAGCCAATTGCCGAAATTGATGATCTGTTCCGGTAAGGCAAAATCGCTTTCGATGGTCAGTATCTCGCCTTTGACCGCTTGCAATGGTAGCCAGTAAAACCACGGGTTATTGATTAAACGGTATCCTTCGCAAAAAATGATCTGTTTCGGCTTGAGTCCTTGCCGGTACAAAGACTCAAAGACTTGTGCGCCACGAAAATCGAACGTGACTTTTCGATAGCTGTCGAGACCGATAAAGAAGTCCCGCAAAGCAACGAGCAGCGGACGGGTCTTTAGATAACCGGTTTGTTTTTGCTCCAATAGCCAGCGGCAGTCATGGAAGGGATAAGCGAATGATTCTCGTGGATGTATTTTCGATACGTAGGCAGCATACTCCGAGTCGTTCAAGCGTTTTTGACATTGCGCTAGCTCGGCCTTGTTGCGCAACAGGCGAAACATCCTCTTTTCTACGAGAAAATTCCGTGCGAAAACTTTCGACAGACGGCTGTAGAGCGCTTTGGCTTCCGGCAATAAATCGTCTACCCGATCGGATTTGACCAGGCGTATGCCGGTAACAGGATTGATGAGGCCAGCTGCGACTTGCGAAGCATTTTCGCGGTCGTCGTCGACGACCATGATCCTTGCATTGCGTTGTATCAGCTCAAAGGCAAGCAGGCTTCCGGCCAGTCCTTGTCCTACGATCAGAAAATCGATATCCATTTAGTTTTTAGCCGCAACGTAGACATCGTTCCGAAACGGCTATTTGAGCGTAAGCGGCATACTCTTGAATTGTATACCTTGCCAGCCGTAGCGCATGAAATTTCGGATGTTTTGATGGCCGGTTCCGGTTGGATCGTTCAACACGTCCAAACGATAATAATCGCCGAATAGATTCAAGGTTTGTTGCTCATCGAGTCCGTTCATTTTTGCGAACGCGAAAATTTTGCAGGAGCCTTCGTTTGTACCGGCTTTATTGATCAATTTATTATGTTCGAGACCGTTGCTAAATTCGGCTGGTTGATATTCGTAGTGTTCGGCTATCACAGCCATCGTTTCTTCGAAATCGACCGGTTTATTGGATTTTAATTTGTCGAGAAATTCAGTCAAAGTCATAGTTATCTATTGTTATGTTAACCCAGCATTAACATTTTTCTGGGTATAAGATATTGAATAGTAATAAAAATAATAAATATTATGGCGCTATAGCGCCATTCCAGCCTTATTTGTAAAAAAAAACTGGGGTAAAAAGCTTTTTCCCAACCTCTTGTTTGAGCGGCCCTTCATGCAAGCTTACCGATTTCGAGAAACTCTTGCCCTGAGCTCTTGTCGAAGGGGGAGCTTCTCATACTGCATTCCCAAGCAAAGCGCTTGGGAACGATCGAACGGCCAAGGTACTTCCGTCCGCTCACTGCTGACTGTTAACCGCTATCTATTATTAAGCGTGTTTCATCAAGCGTTCTTTTTCGCGCTGCCAATCTCGGTCTTTCGATGCCGTTCGCTTGTCATGTAATTTTTTGCCTTTGGCCAGGCCAATTTCAATTTTGGCTCGACCGTTTTTCCAATACATTGATAAAGGAATCAATGTATACCCTTTGCGCTCGACGCTGCCGATCAATTTGTTCAGTTCTTGACGATGCAGCAGAAGCTTTCTACCGCGTATGGAATCCGGATTGACATGTGTGGAAGCGGACAATAGCGGCGAGATATGAGCGCCATACAACCACGCTTCGCCGCGCTTGATTTGCACATAACTTTCCTTTAGTTGCGCCCGGCCTTCTCTCAGGCTTTTGACTTCCCAGCCCTCTAAGACTAAACCCGCTTCGAAGCGTTCTTCAATAAAATATTCGTGCGTAGCCTGGCGATTGGTGGCGATGGTATTGTTTTGCGACTTGTTTTTTTTCTTCGATTTTTTATCGGCCATGGCGTGTTAAGTGGATTTATAAACTGACGGGATCTAATAATTTTGGTATTTTACTCGATTTATCGATAATTATTCAGCTTTATAGCAAAGAACAGGCACGGAAATGACGCAAACAAAGAAATCAATTCATGGTGAATGGTCATCGCGCTTCGCATTCATTTTGGCAGCGACCGGTTCGGCGGTCGGTTTAGGCAATATCTGGAAATTTCCTTACATTGCAGGAGAAAACGGTGGCGGAGCTTTCGTTATCGTTTATTTGCTTTGTATTTTGCTGATAGGCCTTCCGATTATGATCGCGGAATCGCTTATCGGCCGCCGAGGACGGCAAAGTCCGATCAATACGATGTCTGATTTGGCCGACGAGGCGAATGCCGATCCAAGATGGCATTATGTGGGTTGGCTGGGCGTTATTGCCGGTTTTTTGATTTTGTCTTACTACAGCGTAATAGCCGGTTGGGGCCTTTCCTATGTTTTCAAAGCTTTTTTCGGCGGCTTTTCAGGTGCGGACGGCACAACAATCAAAGATACTTTTAGCGGTTTAATGAACAGTCCGCCGCAACAAATTTTTTGGCATAGTATTTTTATGCTGGCGACCATGCTAGTGGTCTCAAAAGGGGTTGCCGGCGGCTTGGAGAAAGCGGTCAGATTTTTGATGCCCGGTTTGTTTACTATTCTAATGTTGTTGGTTGCATATGCGATGACGACCGGTGCTTACGAACAAGGCATTAATTTTTTGTTCAATCCTGACTTTAGCAAAATTACCGGTCAAGCCGTGCTGACTGCAATGGGGCATGCGTTTTTTACATTGAGTCTAGGCATGGGCGCAATCATGGTGTACGGTTCTTATTTGCCGAATAGCATTTCGATTACGCGGACCAGTATCTTGATCGCAGGGGCAGATACCGCTGTTGCTTTGCTGGCCGGTATCGCTATTTTTCCAATTGTTTTTGCAAATAACTTGGAAATCGCAGCCGGCCCCGGATTGATTTTTCAAACGCTACCGATTGCATTCGGCAATATGACCGGCGGCTGGCTGTTTGGAATTTTATTTTTCGTTTTGCTGGTTTTTGCGGCGCTTTCTTCGTCAATATCGCTGATTGAGCCGGCTGTAGCATGGCTGGTCGAGAACAAAGCAGTTGATCGCAAGAAAGCATGTGTCTGGGCCGGCCTTGCAACGTGGGTTATAGGTTTAGGCACGGTCTTTTCTTTTAATGTGTGGTCGGATTTTAAAATTTTCGATCGGACCATTTTCGATTTATTGGATTATTTGACGGCTAATTTATTATTACCCATCGGCGGTTTCTGTGTGGCCGTTTTTGCAGGCTGGATCATGAAACCCGAAGATAGCGAGCATGAATTGCGTAGTTCCAGGCCAATACATTACCAAATCTGGTGGTTTCTGGTTCGATACGTCTCTCCCGCAGCAGTTTTTCTGGTGTTTTTGAACGTGGTCGGAGTGCTGTAAACATGGTGTTGGTACAAAAAAGCGCGCTGGTTAAATACTCCGCGCAAAAGATGTTCGACCTGGTCGATAATATCGAAGCGTATCCGGAGTTTTTGCCCTGGTGCTCAGGCAGTCGGATTTTGTCTCGCAATGATGACGTTGTCGAAGCCGAATTGATGATTGCTAAGGGAGGGTTCAAAAAATCGTTTGCAACCCGTAATCAACTGGACCATGGCGGTCGGATTACGATTGAATTACTGAACGGGCCATTCACGTACCTGGAAGGCAAGTGGGATTTTATGCCTCTGCGGGAGGATGCGAGTAAAATCTCATTGGATCTTGAGTTCGAAATGTCCGGAAAATTGGCGAGTCTGGCTTTCGGAGCCGTCTTTAATCAAATATGCAATACCATGGTGGCTTCGTTTACCGAGCGTGCAAAGGATATATATGGCTGAAAAATTAATTAGGGTGGAAGTCGCTTATGCCAAACCGGAAGAGCAGGTTATTTTAAACACCACATTACCGGAGGGTGCGACTGTCGAGGATGCTATTATCAAATCGGGGATTTTAGTACGCTTTCCTGAAATCGACTTGTCTCAAGTTAAGGTGGGTATTTTTAGCGGCGCCTGCAAACTGAATCAGGTGTTAAAGGAATTTGACAGAGTAGAAATTTACCGGCCATTACTGCATGATCCTAAGGAGTCGAGAAGAAGTAAGGCTGCAAAAGAATAAGCGTTTATACCCATCGTAGATCAAAATTCGGCACAGGGGTGTCCGTCAAAGGACGCCGTGAATACGTCCATGTAGGCTCTATGCCAGCTCCATGCTGGCAAAGCCTTTGTCGGACGCCCGGCACCACCTCGGGCACTACCGAAGTTTGAAGTGCGAAAGGTATAGCTTGTTAAATTCCTTCAGCTAGTTCGGCTCTCTTAAGGAATTTTCGCATCAATTAACGCGGGAAGATGAAGTCAGCGGATCATTATCGATTACGTTGACGTCCGGTTTTTTGAATTCGATTGAGCTGCTTGTTGTTTCATCGCTACTGAATAACCCGGTTATTTTTTCCCAAACCGTTTTATCTAATTTGCGCTTGGGTAACACGAGTGTTGTCTCGTGCGAGACTCGTTCGGTGGGTTTTGAGCTGGGTCTGAAATCGCCTTGTACTCCTATCAATTGATCCTCATCGAAGATTAGAGATACTTTTTTTTGCAGTCTAGCTCCCCCTCCCAATTGTTCAGAGAAAATATAATCCCAACGTTGCTGTTGAAAGGGGTCGAGCAACATGGGTGACCCCATGATGTATAAAACTTGGCGTTTATTCATGCCAGGACGCAACTGATCGATGGTTTCCTGGTCGATCATATTGCCTTGTTGAATGTCCAATGTATAGACGCCCGGCAAGTTTTCCATGATAGTCGTACATGAAGCGAGTATTAAGCTTGCTAGGAAGCATGAAAAGACAAGCGGCTTTCTCATTTAGCGTCTAAGGGATAAGCAAAACGGGAATCTTACATCAATTACAATAATTATCCTAGAATGCAGTTGTGTACCAGCAATTCCCAATTTGAGGATCAAAAAGGATGTGGAGTGTGCTTGGCAAGGATGTCGGCAGCAGGGAGCTGCCGCCAAGCCCCCATGGATGGGTTTACGGCGTTCCTCGACAGGCATACCCCACACCCTAAGATTGGCGAAAATGCTCAAACTGGGAATTGCTGGTTCTGTACTGTTAAACTGTATGCTCATTACGAGTAAAAAAGGCTACAATAGCTTTTTGCTTTTCAGTTCGCTACATTTTCTGGTACCTAATAGATTTAATTTATCCCGGAAAGCAAAACGATCCATTTTTTGATAGGAGATTTTATTTTGGAAAAACAAGATTTAAGGGACGCAGGCTTAAAGGTCACTCTACCTCGCGTTAAAATTCTTGAAATTCTTGAAAGCCAAAAAGACGATCGTCATCTAACTGCCGAACAGGTCTACAAAATCCTGTTGAGTGAAAATGAAGAAATCGGACTAGCCACTGTTTATAGGGTTTTGACTCAATTTGAAGCCGCCGGTTTGGTTGCAAGACATCATTTCGAAGGTGGAAATTCGGTCTTCGAACTAAATACTGGCGGTCATCATGATCATATCGTCTGCGTCAAATGTGGAAAAGTCGACGAATTCACCGACCCGGTCATAGAAAGCAGACAAAAAGAAATCGCCGACAAGCTGGGTTATGAATTAACCGATCACAGCTTGTACTTATATGGATTGTGCGTTAATTGCAAAAAATCCTAATTTCGTCCATCCTCTATCCAACACTGAATGTTTAAGCCTCTCATTTTGTATATTGGCCTGCGCTATACGCGGGCAAAACGCCGTACACAATTTATTTCATTCATCACGCTGACATCTATACTCGGCATCGCATTGGGAGTGACCGCATTGATTACCGTCTTATCGGTGATGAACGGTTTCGAAGCGGAATTGCGCGAACGGATTTTAGGTATGACTTCACATGCCACCGTTACAGGGCTCGATGGCCAATTGGAGGACTGGCAAAAACTAAACGGTTTGATTGGCAACTATCCTAATATAGAAGGTACGGCTCCATTTATTAACGGCCAAGTCATGATTAATGCGGACCGACGAGTCAGCGGTACGATGCTGCGAGGCATCTTGCCGAACGTGGAGCATCAGGTTTCCGAAGTTGCCGAAAAAATGAAGGCCGGTTCGCTCGAACAACTAATACCCGGCGAATACAACATCGTTTTAGGTGCGGAATTGGCCGCCTATCTCGGCGCGATGGTTGGAGACAAAATTACTGTAATCACCCCTCAAATCACGTCCACGCCGGCCGGAATATTGCCTCGTATGCGCCGATTTACCGTTAGCGGTATTTTCGAAGTCGGCATGTATGAGTATGACCGAAACATGGCGATTATCCATCTGGATGATGCATCAAGATTGTTCAGAATGGGGGAGGCGGTTTCCGGTCTACGCTTAAAGCTTGACGATTTGTTCAATGCGCCGCAAATCAGTCGATCCATCGCTCAAGCATTGTATGAGGATTATCGGGTTAGCGATTGGACGCAAGCGCACAGTAACTTTTTCCGCGCGATTCAAACCGAAAAGCGGGTCATGTTTATCATCTTGCTTTTAATCGTCGCGGTGGCCGCTTTCAATATTGTATCGACGCTGGTCATGGTTGTAACCGATAAGCGCGGTGATATCGCTATTTTGAAAACTCAGGGACTATCCTCGCCTTCGGTCATGGGGATTTTCATTGTTTTGGGTGGGATTATCGGTGTGGTCGGTACTTTGCTAGGTACTGCAGGGGGGATTGCCTTGGCGCTGAATGTCGAAACCATTGTGCCGGCGATCGAACAGCTTTTCGGCGTGCAGTTCATGGCGGCCGATGTCTATTACATCAGCGAGTTACCTTCGAAACTGGAATGGGAGGATGTGTATACAATCGCAGGAATGGCTTTTTCGTTATCGTTACTCGCAACCCTTTATCCTGCCTGGCAAGCATCAAAAATTAATCCCGCGGAAGTTTTAAGATATGAATGATTCGACTATTTTACAATGCCGCGATTTGACAAAGAGTTTCAAGCAAGGCGGACTCAATGTCGATGTGTTGAAAGGCGTCGATTTAAATATCGGCATTGGCGAACGTGTGGCTATCATGGGCGCCTCGGGTTCAGGTAAAAGCACCTTACTGCATATGCTCGGCGGTCTCGATAAACCCGATGGCGGCGAAGTCGTTTTGGACGGAGTCAATCTCAATAAAGTCAATTCGACTAAATTAAATAAACTGAGAAACAGCTCTTTGGGCTTCATTTACCAATTTCATCATTTGCTGGGCGAGTTTACGGTATTGGAAAATGTGGCGATGCCGTTGTTGATCGGAGGCGAAACAGTCGGTCAAGCTCGTCATAAGGCCGATGAGCTATTGCAACGAGTCGGTTTAGGGCATCGAGTGGAGCATAAGCCCGGAGAGTTATCCGGTGGTGAGAGGCAGCGGGCCGCCGTTGCCAGAGCATTGATCAATCAACCGAAATGCGTATTGGCCGACGAACCGACCGGTAATCTAGATAGTAAAACTGCCGAGCAAATTTATCAATTGATGTTGGAGTTGAATCGCGAACTCAAAGTGAGCTTCTTGGTCGTTACTCACGATCCGGTTTTAGCTCAGCGCATGGATACCGTGTTGCATATGGAAGATGGTCTGATCGTCAATCACTGAAAGGTGAAAGGTGAAAGGTGAAAGGTGAAAGGTGAAAGGTGAAAGGTGAAAGGTGAAAGGTAAAAGGATGTGGCTTTTCTATCTCTTGTCAAGACTACATCATTCACATTTCATCGATTTTCATGCATTTGCACGAAACTACCCCCTTTATACTTGTAAAGTTGACTAACTTTAATAAAGGTGTGAGGTGTGGCTAGCGGGGATGTCGGCAGCAGGGCAGATTTTTGCTCCATGCAAAATTTGCATTCACGCCATCCTTGGCGTTCGAGCTGCCGACAAGCCCCCATGGATGGGTTTACGGCGGTCCTTGCTAGACACATTCCATGCCTTTTATTCGTAGACGGTTTTTTGATCTAAAAGGAGTAAAAACAAGTTATTTAGAGCCATGTCCTAATATACCTTGTCATCTCTGACGCTGAACCTGACGATCCCTGCCGCCGACTCCTGTCAATCGAGCAACCGAACCCTACAGGAAATAGGGAGGTTATTTATGACCATATCCTATTAAGTACAGGAACTAGCGCTTCTGCCGCTTAGTCCAGCGCTTACCGACATGATAGCGCCAGAGATTGCTCATGCCGAAATAGCCGGCAGTCGAGCATATCGTACCAATTACCAAGCAACCGAGTAAAAACGGCGCCCAAATATCGCTTAATTCGGTCATGACGTTTTCAACAGTAAACTCGACGTCCTCATGTGGCTTTCTTGCCATCAACAACAAGCCGACGCGGTAGGCAAAATAAAACATCGGAGGCATCGTCAAGGGGTTGGTAATCCACACCAGAGCGACGGACAGCGGTAAGTTGGCCCGAAAATAAAAAGCCCCGGCCGCAGCGATTGCCATCTGGCCGGGGACAGGAATCCAGGCGGTAAATAAACCGATTGCAAAAGCTAGCGCTACCGAACGGCGGTTTAAATGCCATAAATTCGGTTCGTGTAAACGCTCACCCAAAAATTGTAGGTTTTTGTGTCCTTTGATTTTATCGGGATGAGGCAGATACTTTTTGATGAGCTTTTTAGGCATGATCTTTGTAGTTATAGTTTTTCAGGCCCGTAGTTTATCAGGTTTCTTTTAAGCCGAAAAAGCATAAATCATTCGGAGAATCGATGGTTGAATCTGCGCTTTTCTTCGCAGCCGGTATTTGGACGGTTCAACAATTTCCACAATTGCCTGGAGGATGGCATTGGCTAGTCTCTGTTTGCGTTTTGGTCGGAATCTTACTCAGACTTAAGTATCGAAAAGCCGCAATCTTTTTGTTCGGTATGCTATGGGCGATTGTTTATGCATCAAATGCTTTATCGAATCGACTCCCGGTCGACTTGGAAAGCAAGATAATACCGATAGAGGGTCGCGTGACCGGACTGCCCCGTCAAAGCGATAGACGTGTGCGTTTCAACCTAACCGATATTCAGGGTCCTGAAGGCACACCTAAGAAACTGCGCTTGAGTTGGTACAATCCTAAGCACGAAATTAAAGCCGGTCAGTATTGGTCGTTTTCGGTCAAACTCAAACGACCGCATGGCAATTTGAATCCGGGCGGTTTCGATTTTGAACGTTGGTTACTGAGCGAAGGCATCGGGGCAACCGGTTATGTTCGTGATAGACCGACGCCAGTTATGGTTTCGGATAAGACGTCGTTTTTTGATATTTCAACTTGGCGTCAACAGCTTTCGGATAGGCTCAATAACACAGGTGCTTCAAGCGATACGATCGGCATTATCAAGGCTCTGGCAATCGGCGAAAGGCAACAGCTAAGTTCGGCCCAATGGAATATTTTCCGTAACACCGGAACCGTTCATTTAATAGCGATTTCCGGTTTGCATATCGGGCTGATTTCAGGGCTGATGTATTTAACGATCCTTAAATTCTGGGCCCGAACCGGAGTATTGAGATGGTCGCCCCATTATGTCGGCGCACTTGCGGCGCTGTTTATCGCTGCGTTCTATGCCGGTTTGGCCGGGTTTTCGGTGCCGACACAACGCGCATTGATCATGCTGGCAGCAGTTATGCTTTCGGTCATTTGGCAAAGAAACGTTAGTCTCTCCAAAACATTAGCGTTAGCTTTATTTGCCGTACTGACGATGGATCCCTTGGCAATATTATCACCCGGTTTTTGGCTCTCGTTTTTGGCGGTTATCTTTATAGTCTTCATTGCAGGAGGGAGACTTCAGAAAACAAATCGCTGGCTGGCGGCGCTAAAAATTCATTGGGCGATGGCATTTGCGCTTGCGCCGGTATTGTTATTCTTTTTTCAGCAAACGTCATTAATTGCGCCACTGGCAAATTTAATTGCTGTTCCTGTCGTTAGCTTTCTGGTTGTACCCATTCTGCTTCCTTCCATGTTTCTTCTCGGGACGATACCTGGGTTAGCGGAACCCCTATTGTTGCTAGTCGACTCAATATTAAAAGGATTGCTTTGGTTTTTGGCTAAATTAGCCGATTGGCCATTCGCGACAGTTTATTATCCTCAACCTACGTTGATTGCAGTGGCTTTTTTTGTGCTGGGTGTTTTTATTTTGTTGACGCCGCGAGGATTAACCGGGCGCTGGCTGGGATGCCTAATGCTTTGTCCATTATTTTTTCCGAGCTTGGATCGCCCGGAAGATGGCGAGGCCAAACTAACCTTACTCGATGTCGGACAAGGTTTAGCTACCGTAGTGCAAACCGCAAAGCATGTTTTGGTATTCGATACCGGAATTCGTTTCGATTCCGGATCGGATAGCGGCACATCGGTCTTGTTGCCGTTTTTACGTTATCAAGGCATCGATCGAGTCGATAAACTGATCATCAGTCACGGCGACAATGATCATATCGGTGGCGCGGCTTCATTACTCAGCAGTATTAGGACCGATGCGGTTTTGAGCAGTGTGCCGGAGCGAATTGATCATATATCGGCTGATTTTTGTAGAACCGGTCAAAGTTGGTCATGGGACGGCGTCTCATTTGTTATGTTAGCGCCTGGCGAAACGGCCGGTTTTCGTTCGAACAATGATAATTCCTGCGTGCTCAAGGTTATCGCCGAGCAAGGCAGTATCTTGTTGACCGGCGATATTGAAAAAAACGCTGAGGCATGGTTAATCAAAAATTACGCTTCCGATTTGCTTGCCGATATTTTGATCGTTCCGCATCATGGCAGTAAGACTTCCTCGACTCATGCTTTTTTGCAAGCCGTTTCCCCAAATTATGCGCTAATTCCATCCGGTTATAAGAACCGTTTCGGATTTCCTCATCAAGAAGTCATCGAACGTTTGGATGATTTAAACATTAATTGGTTTGATACTGGGCGTCATGGGGCTTTGACCGTAACGACGACAAAACACACGCTAAAATTGGAAGCGCAGCGCTTAGCCCGTCGGCGCTATTGGCATGCGGCCCCATGATTAATCTATACCCTTTGCTGGTCAAATTTCGGCGCCGGGGTGTTAGGTCGATTTTGCAGGAGCAAAAATCGACCTAACACCCCGGTGCCTCCATACGTCAATGCCGAAAGTTGAAGTGCGATGGGTATAACCCCATAAAAAAGCCTAATGGAAAAAATAATAACCAAGCGCTTTACTATGGTATTAAATAGGACTAAAATAGTCCTGAATTTTTGGAGCAGAGTATGTTGCGTCTAGGCAAGTTAACAGATTATGCGACAGTGATTTTAAGCTATATGGCAAAAAACCGCTTCCAGATGCATGCTGCCAATGAAATCGCCGATATAACCGGTATTGCACCGGCAACGGTCAGTAAACTTTTAAAACAACTCGCCAAGGCTGGGCTAGTTTGCTCGACTCGAGGCGCGAAAGGCGGTTATGAGTTGGCGAACTTACCCGAATATATTACTGTGGCGAGCATTATTAGCGCCGTAGAAGGCCCTATTGCTTTAACCGAATGCAGTATTTCGCAACAAAACTGCGAACAGGCCGGCGGCTGCGAAATTCGCGGCAGTTGGGGGAAAATCAATCAAGCCATCTTTAATGCGCTTGATTCAATTACACTAGCGGATTTGATTTTGCCGGCATCGAAGCCGGATGAATTTTATGTGCCGGTAGCGAGTCTTTACCGGTAACGACGGAGAACGAAATGTCAGCAAGCGCAAAAGAAATCGAACAACTGATCGGAAAAGAATACAAGCAAGGCTTTGTCACGGAATTGGAAACCGACACTTTTCCGCCCGGTTTGGACGAAGAAGTAATTCACAAGCTCTGGAAAATCAAAAACGAACCCGAGTTTATGCTGGAGTACAGGCTGAAAGCGTTTCGCCATTGGCAAACAATGAAGTCGCCTGAATGGGCCTTCGTTAAGTTCGAACCGATCGATTATCAAGCAGTCAGTTATTATTCTGCACCTAAGCGTAAGGAAGACGGGCCGAAAAGCCTTGACGAAGTCGATCCGCAAATCTTGGAAGCCTATAAAAAGCTCGGTATTCCGCTCGACGAGCAAGAGCGTTTGGCCGGGGTTGCGGTCGATGCAGTGTTCGACAGTGTTTCGGTTGCAACCACATTTAAGAGCAAGCTGAAAGAGGCAGGGGTAATCTTCTGCCCGATATCCGAAGCCTTACGTGAATACCCGGAATTGGTTCAACAATATCTCGGCTCGGTCGTGCCGACCGGCGACAACTATTTCGCAGCCTTAAACTCGGCCGTGTTTACCGACGGTTCGTTCGTCTATATTCCGAAAGGCGTGCGCTGCCCGATGGAATTGTCGACTTATTTTCGCATCAACGCGGCCAATACTGGCCAGTTCGAAAGAACGCTGATCATTGCCGACGAAGGCAGTCACGTCAGTTATCTCGAAGGCTGTACCGCACCAATGCGCGATGAAAACCAGTTGCACGCCGCGGTCGTCGAGCTGATCGCATTGGAGAATGCCGAAATCAAATATTCGACCGTGCAAAATTGGTATCCCGGCGATAAAGAAGGCAAGGGCGGAATTTATAATTTCGTGACCAAGCGAGCCGATTGCCGTGGCGACAATTCGAAGGTTTCGTGGACGCAGGTCGAAACCGGATCGGCGATCACCTGGAAATATCCGAGCTGCGTGCTGACCGGCAATAATTCGATCGGCGAATTTTATTCGGTCGCGCTGACCAACAATTATCAGCAAGCCGATACCGGCACCAAGATGATACATATCGGCAAGAACACGCGGAGCACGATCATTTCGAAAGGCATTTCGGCAGGACACGCGCAGAACACTTACCGGGGCTTGGTCAAGGTCTTGAAGGGCGCAGAAAACGCACGCAACTATACGCAATGCGATTCGCTCTTGGTCGGCGACAAATGCGGCGCGCACACGTTTCCGTACGTCGAGGTAAAACAACCTTCAGCGCAGGTCGAACACGAAGCGACGACGTCGAAAATCAGCGAGGATCAACTGTTTTTCTGCCAACAACGCGGTCTTTCGGCCGAAGACGCCGTTTCGATGATCGTCAATGGTTTTTGCAAGGAAGTCTTCAAGGAATTGCCGATGGAATTCGCGGTCGAGGCTCAGGCTTTGTTAGGACTCAGTTTGGAAGGATCGGTAGGTTAGCGACGATCATCTAATGAACGCGGCTTTATAACGATCAAACCATATAAATTTTTAGGAAATCAACATGCTCAACATTGAAAATCTCCACGTCAGCGTGGGCGACAAACCAATTTTGAAAGGTATTAATCTTCAAGTGAAACCCGGCGAAATTCATGCCATCATGGGGCCTAACGGTTCCGGAAAAAGCACGCTATCCCATGTTTTGTCCGGAAAAAGCGGTTATACCGTCACCCAAGGTCAAGTGACTTACGAAGGCAAAGACCTGACTGAAATGGCGCCTGAAATCAGAGCCCGCGAAGGCGTGTTTTTGGCATTTCAGTATCCGGTCGAAATTCCGGGTGTCAGCAATATCTATTTGCTCAAAGCAGCGTTGAATTCGATTCGCAAACACCAAGGCTTGTCCGAGGTCGATGCGATGGATTTTCTGACGCTGATCAAAGAAAAAGTCCGTTTGCTTGAAATGGATGAAAAATTTCTGTACCGGGCCGTTAACGAAGGCTTTTCGGGCGGTGAGAAGAAACGCAACGAAATCCTGCAGATGGCGGTGTTGGAGCCGAAACTGTGCATTCTCGACGAGACCGATTCCGGTCTCGACATCGATGCATTGAAAGTCGTCGCCGAAGGCGTCAATTCGATACGTTCGCCGGAGCGTTCGTTCGTGATGATCACGCATTATCAACGACTGCTCGATTACATCAAGCCGGATTTCGTGCATGTCTTGGCGCACGGACAAATCGTCAAATCGGGCGGGCCGGAGTTGGCCTTGGAGCTCGAGGAAAAAGGCTATAGCTGGGTTGAAAACAAACAGGCCGCTTGATATGACTACGCAAACCGCTAGCCGTTACACGGCAGAATATTCGAAAATCGAAACGACGTTACCCGGCGGGTCGCTGCCGTGGCTGCGCGCATTGCGCAGTGATGCGCTGAAGCAATTTTCCGGGTGCGGTTTTCCGTCGCTACGGGAAGAAGAATGGCGCTATACGAACGTTTCCGGCATCGAAAAAAATTTGTTCGAACCGCGTCTTGAACCGAGTGACAATCAAATCGACAAAGATTGGCTCGAAAATTATCGTTTGGCCGATTGCTGGCAAATCGTGCTGGTCGACGGTTATTACTCGGCTGAATTTTCCGTTCTGGCAGGGCTTCCGGAAAACGTTACGATAAAAAGCCTAAAAGAATCGCTCGAAGCCGGTGACGGGCAAATCGAGCCTTATTTAGGCAAAGCGGTTGGTATCGATGAGCACAGTTTCGTCGCATTCAATACGGCGTGGTTTACAGATGGTGCATACATACGCATACCAGCGAAGACCGTTTTGGACAAACCCGTGCAGTTGCTGCATGTTGTCACCGATCCGAATCGCTTGGCGGCGACGCGCAATCTCGTGATTGCCGAATCGATGGCACAGGCCCAAGTCATCGAAACCTACGTCGGCGTCGATCAAGCCTATCTGTCGGCAGCGGTTACCGAAGTATTCGTCGAGCCGAACGCTGATTTGACGATGATCAAACTGCAATGCGAATCGGAAAAAGCCTATCATTTCGGCGGTACTTACGTGAAACAAGCCCGTGACGCGCGTTTCAATCATCACAATTTCGCCTTCGGAAGCCTATTGGCGAGAAGCGACATTCACAGCGATTTGAGCCATGGCAGTGAATGCCATTTGAACGGCTTGTATCTGGGTGTCAAACGGCAGCATCTCGACAATCATACGCGCATCAATCATCTCGAGCCTTACGGCATCAGCCGCGAACTTTATAAAGGCGTTCTGGACGGCAGGGCGCGCGGCGTGTTTCAAGGCCGGGTCGTGGTCGCCGAGGATGCACAAAAAACCGATTCGGAAATGAACAACCGAAATTTATTGCTTTCGAACGATGCCGAAGCCGACACCAAGCCGCAATTGGAAATCTATGCCGACGATGTCAAATGTGCGCATGGCGTGACGGTTGGACAACTCGACGAAAAATCGGTGTTTTATCTGCAATCGCGCTGTGTCGACGAGGAAACCGCTCGCAATATGCTGACGTTTGCGTTTGCGAACGAGATGGTTACTAAGATAACGCAAAAAAGCCTACACGATCTGGTGCTCGCGGAAGTGCTGAAACGATTTCCGCAGCAGGGGATTATGCAAGATTGGTTGTAACCGGTATTGGCCGTTGATTCATCCACAGGGAACACAGAGCATTTGTAGCCATGCCTCTGTGAACTCGGTGTTCTTTGTGGTTTTATTGTTTTGAAGAGATAAATGATAAAAGCCTAAAGCAGCCTGAGTTCGGGTTAAGAAACTCAGCCAGTATCAGGCCTCGCTTCCAGAAGACGCCGTGAATAGCTTGAGCACAGCATCCATGCTGCGCACACTTCTTCCAGCGAGGCCTGATACTGACTTGACCATCTGGAATATATGCTTTTTATATTTCGAACTCAGGTTAAATTATGTCGCCGATATCGATTGTGATTTCTGGGAGTTCGGACAAGGCGATCGAATCACCGGACGTCAATGTTCGCTTCTCGGCATAAAGATCGCCGGCCGGCTTTCGGTAAATTTCGACCCTGGCCTCGTTGAGGTTGACTAGCCAGTACTCGGGAATTCGGTGCATGGCATAAAGATGCATTTTTTGATTGCGGTCGAATTCGAGCGACGAATCGGCGACTTCGATCAGCAATAACACATCGGCGGCGACAGGATGACGGGTCGAGTAAAAGTCCAGGTTCGGTTTCAAGAGCATGAAGTCGGGTTCCGGTTCGGACAGATCGCCGAGTCGCAAAGGATTTTGCGCATTCATGATAGCCTTTCCGGCTACGTGAATGGCAAAGAAATTCATTAGCCGGATGACATGACCTGCATGATTGCAGCCTATCGGGGACATTTCCAAGATTTCTCCGTTGATCAATTCGAGACGGCTGTCGGGCGGGAAAATGCCGGCTTCGCCCAATCTGCGCCATTCGTCGATATCGGTCAGATGTTTTCGAGGATTTGCGATCGCCATAATTGAAACCGGTTGATTTTAAAAAAGATGTCATTATTCAGCATAAGTCATGTATGAGAAGGTGCCAGGCATTGGTTTATAAGGCTGTCTGCAACAGGACGTTGCAGTCAGAGCTTACAGGGATGTATTCACGCGTCCTTAGAAATCAATGCCTGACACCAACCTACCGCATGCGCTGAATAGTGACAAAAAGATAAAATATAAAGAATATACGCCAAACAAGCAAACCATGACTCAATTTCCTATCGATAAAATACGCAACGATTTTCCGATTCTGAACGAGAAAATCCGTAATAAACCGCTGGTCTATCTTGACAATGCAGCCTCCAGCCAGAAACCGAACGTCGTGATCGATTGCATCAGTCATGTCTATCGCCATGATTACGCGAACGTGCATCGCGGCGTGCATACGCTTAGCGTGCGCTCGACCGATAAGTTCGAAGGCGCTCGGGAAAAGATCAAGGATTTCATCAATGCCGGATCGGACAAGGAAATCATTTTCACGAAGGGTACGACCGAATCGATCAATCTGGTCGCGCAAAGTTACGGCAAAGCCAATATCAAAGCCGGCGACGAGATTCTGATCAGCGCAATGGAGCACCATTCCAACATCGTGCCGTGGCAGATGCTGTGCGAACAGACCGGCGCGATACTGAAAGTCGCTCCGATTAATCTTCGCGGCGAACTGATTTTCGACGAATTCATTAAACTGATCGGCGATAAAACCCGCTTGGTTGCGGTCGCGCATATGTCGAATGCGCTGGGTACGATCAATCCGGTTAAACAAATTATTGCCGCCGCTCATGAAAGAAACATTCCGGTATTGCTTGATGGCGCGCAAGCGATACCGCACATGCCAGTCGATGTGCAAGAATTGGATTGTGATTTTTATGCCTTTTCCGGCCATAAGCTATACGGTCCATCCGGCATCGGCGTGTTGTACGGCAAACAAGCCTTGCTCGAAGCGATGCCGCCGTATCAAGGCGGCGGCGATATGATTCGCAGGGTTACGTTCGAAGAAACCGAGTACAATACGCTGCCTTATAAGTTCGAGGCCGGCACACCGAGCATCGCCGACGCAATAGCCCTTGGTGCCGCAATCGATTATCTAAGCGCAATCGGTATGGATGCTATCGCCGCATATGAGGCCGAACTACTCGATTACGCGACCGAACAGGCTAAGAAGATCAAAGGCCTTCGAATCGTCGGCGAAGCAAGCGAAAAAGGCGCGATCCTGTCGTTCGTGCTCAATCATATCCATCCGCACGACATCGGCACGATGCTCGACAGTCTCGGTATTGCGGTTAGAGCAGGACACCATTGCGCGATGCCGGTCATGGACTTTTTCGAAGTGCCCGCAACCGCACGAGCGTCGTTCGCGATATATAATACGAAGCAGGAAATCGATGTATTGATGAACGGCATAGAATCTTTAATAGAGGTATTTGGTTAATGTTTGACGATTTAAGAGATCTTTACCAAGAGGTCATTTTCGACCACAACCGCAATCCGCGTAATTTCAGGATCATCGAGAATGCGGATAGGAAAGTGGACGGTTTCAATCCGCTGTGCGGCGACCGTCTGACGCTGTTTTTGAAAATGAACGGCGATGTGATCGAAGACGCGAGCTTTCAGGGTTCAGGTTGCGCAATTTCGACCGCCTCGGTTTCGTTGATGACCGAAATCGTCAAAGGCAAAACCGAAGCCGAAGCCGAAGCCCTGTTCAAAACTTTTCACGAAATGACGACTGGCAAGGACGAACAAATCAATCTCGAAGCGGTCGGCAAACTGGCCGTGTTAGCTGGCGTCAGAGAGTATCCGGCGCGCGTCAAATGCGCAACGCTGGCTTGGCATACGCTCGATGCCGCGCTCAAAAACGAAAAGCAATCGATTTCGACCGAATAAGCGCCTTTGACTGAGCCACTTTATTTGGGCAAACTCGCGGTGCTTTATGAAGGGCAGGGCAATGCCGATGATTTTAAGCGATTGGCCGAAAGGTTGGGCGTTCCGCTTAGAGTAACGTCCGAACCCAATTTCGATCAGCTTGAATCATTTTATTTGACCTGGCGCGATGGTGTGCTGAAACTGCTCGACTGTGAGCTACTGAAAAAAGGCGGTCTGGCGGTCGACATTGAACCCCGTCCCGGCGAGCAGCGTTCCTGGCCTGCTCCGAAAAACACGCCGCTGGGTCAAGCCTTGGGACGAAAAACGCAGACCGTTGTCGATGCGACGACAGGCTGGGGCCAGGATAGCCTTCATATCTTCAGGATGGGTTATAGTTTGCGCTGCATCGAACGTTCGCCGGTCATGGTTGAGCTATTGCAAGATGCTTTTCGGCGTTTGGGTGAATTGGAGTGGGTCAAAAATCTGTCGCTCGAGTTACCCGAACTGATCGCCGGCAATGCGATTGAAATTCTCGCCGGGCTCGATGAACATCCAGATTGCATCTATATCGACCCGATGTTTCCGCCGAAACGCAAAAAATCGGCGTTGGCGAAAAAATCGATGACGATTTTGCAAGAATTGCTAGGCGATGATCCGGATAAAGATGAATTATTTTCCGCAGCGATGCAGTCAGCAGCGAAGAAGGTGGTTGTCAAGAGTCCCGATTATGCCGAGCCGCTCGGCGGCAAACCGAGTCAGAGTTTTCAGGGAAAACTGTTGCGTTACGATGTATATGTCAAAAATTAAAATCTAGGAGTCATCATGTCCGATTGGATAGATGTCGTCGATCAAGATGCCTTGGCCGATGGCGAACATGTCGTTATCGATGTCGATGGTGCCGACGTCGCAATATTCAAAATAGACGGCGAATTTTTCGCGATCGAGGATGTCTGCACGCATGACGGCGCAGAAATCGCCAGCGGCGAACTCGACGGAGACGAAATCATTTGCCCGAGACACGGCGCTCGGTTTTGCGTCAAAACCGGCGCTGTCAAGTCGCCGCCTGCCTATGAAGACATCCCCTGTTTTCCGTTGCGTATCGAAAACCACCGTATTCAAGTTCGCGATGATCGTTGGGATTAGCCGTTCAGTCGTTTCAGAAATTCCCAATTTGAGGGTAAAAGGGTGTGGAGGATGCCGTCGAGGAACGCCGTGAACCCGTCCATGGGAGCTTGACGGCGGCTAAGCGCCAAGGATGGCGTGAATGTAGATTTTTGCAGGAGCAAAAACCTGCCCCGCCGCCGACATCCTCGCCAAGCATGCTTCACACCCTCAACTCCTTGCATATGTTCAAACGAGGAATTGCTGAAATCGTTTTTCGTTTATGAATGAAACGTGCTAATCGTATATAATCTAATGTTTTTCCATGAGGCTGATTGAGTGCGAGTCAATGTTCGGCCAATGGTCTTTCGGTTTCTTTAGATTATAAATATTCATGCAAGAAATTAATCCTATCAAAAACAAAATCTCCGACCTCAAAAGCCGCGGCGACGCGCTTAGGAGGTATCTTTGACTTCGATATCAAAAGCGAGCGCCTGGTCGAAGTTCTGAAAGAACTCGAAGATCCCGCAATCTGGAACAATCCCGAACAGGCCCAAGCCATGGGCAAGGAAAGGGTGGAACTGGAAAAAGTCGTCGATACGATCAACGAGTTGGATAGCGGCCTTGCCGACGCCGAAGAACTGCTGATGATGGCGGTCGAAGAAGGCGACGAAGAAACCGTTGATACGGTTGCGAGCGACCTCGATCAACTTGAGACTAAAGTCGCCGAACTGGAGTTTCGGCGCATGTTCTCCGGTGAAATGGACGCGAACAATGCCTTTCTCGATATCCAGTCTGGTTCCGGCGGTACCGAGGCACAAGATTGGGCATCAATGATCGAGCGCATGTATTTGCGCTGGGGCGAAGCGAAAGGTTTTAAGACCGAACTGATCGAAGAATCGCCCGGCGATGTCGCCGGCATCAAAAGCGCAACGATCAAATTCGAAGGCGAATACGCCTTCGGTTGGCTGCGTACCGAAACCGGCGTGCATCGATTGGTTAGAAAATCGCCTTTCGATTCCGGCAACCGCCGTCATACCTCATTTGCATCGGTGTTCGTATCGCCCGAAATCGACGACGATATCGATATCGAAATCAATCCGGCCGATTTGCGCATCGACGTCTATCGAGCCAGCGGGGCGGGCGGTCAGCACGTCAATCGGACCGAGTCTGCGGTGCGAATTACGCATGGGCCGAGCGGCATCGTCGTGCAATGTCAAAGCGACCGTTCGCAGCACAAGAACAAAGATACTGCAATGAAACAGCTCAAGGCCAAGTTATATGAAATGGAAATCATGAAACGCAGCGAACAACAGCAGGCGCTCGAAGATTCCAAATCCGATATCGGCTGGGGCAGTCAAATTCGATCTTATGTCTTGGATCAATCGCGCATCAAGGATTTGCGTACGAACGTCGAAACCGGCAATACTCAAGCAGTACTTGACGGTGATCTGGATCAATTTATCGAAGCGAGTTTAAAAAGCGGGCTATAAGTTTAAAGACTAAAACTCACATCGAGAAATTCACCATATTAAGGAGAGATGCAATCAAAAAGAAAGTGGCTCTCTCCATTGGTGCCCCCCGAGTATCCCCTTACTTAATACCGACTTTTTTAAAATTTAAAATCTTATATAAGACCATAAAATCATGTCCGAACTTTTGCAAGACGAACAAGAACAAATTAGACAACGCCGCGGTAAATTAACTGAAATCCGCGAACGCGGGATAGCTTTCCCGACCGACTTTAGGCGCAATGTCGTGGTCGGCGAATTGCTGGCCGAATACGGCGAAAAGTCGAAAGAAGAACTCGAAGCCGAACCTATTCGCGTCAAGGTCGCCGGACGCATGATGACTCGCCGTATCATGGGCAAGGCGAGTTTCTGTCATATTCAAGACATGTCGGGCCAAATGCAGCTTTATGTCGCGCGCGACCATCTGCCGGAAGGCTTTTATAACGAGCAGTTCAAGAAATGGGACATCGGCGACATCATCGGTGCCGAGGGAGTGTTGTTCAAGACCAATGTCGGCGAATTGAGCATCAAGGTCGACGATATTCGTTTATTGACCAAAGCGCTTAGGCCGTTGCCTGAAAAATTTCACGGCATCGCCGATCAGGAAATCAAATATCGCCAGCGTTATTTGGATTTGATCATGAGCGAGCAATCGCGTAAGACTTTCCTGATCCGTTCGAAAATCGTCACGTACATTCGAGATTTCTTGGTAGCGAGACAATTTCTCGAGGTCGAAACGCCAATGATGCAGGCGATTCCCGGCGGTGCGACCGCGCGTCCGTTTAAGACGCATCACAATGCCTTGGACATGGAGCTGTTTTTACGGATTGCACCGGAATTGTATCTGAAACGGCTGATCGTCGGCGGTTTCGAACGTGTCTTCGAAATTAATCGCAATTTTCGTAACGAAGGCCTGTCGACACGGCACAATCCGGAATTTACGATGCTCGAATTCTATCAGGCCTATGCCGAGTATCACGATTTGATGGATTTGACCGAAGAAATGGTACGCGGCATCGCGCTCGAAGTGCTCGGCCAAACGCTAATTACTTACCAAGGCGAACAATACGACTTCGGCAAACCGTTCGATCGCATGACCGTGGTCGAATCGATTTTGCATTTCAATTCGGGTTTGACGGCCGACGATTTGGCGACGCGCGAAGCGGCGGAGAAGGTGGCCGAAAATTTGAAAATCCCGATCAAGGACAGTTACGGTCTCGGAAAGATTCAGATCGAGATATTCGAAAAAACCGTCGAACACAGGTTGATGAATCCGACCTTTATTACTGCGTATCCGGTTGAAGTATCGCCATTGGCCAGACGTAACGATGACGACCCGCATGTGACCGACCGTTTCGAGTTTTTTGTCGGCGGCAGAGAAATCGCGAACGGTTTCACCGAGTTGAACGACGCCGAGGATCAGGCCGAACGCTTCCGCAAACAAGTCGAGGAAAAAGAAGCCGGCGACGACGAAGCGATGCATTACGATGCCGACTATGTCACGGCATTGGAACACGGCATGCCGCCGACGGCGGGCGAGGGCATAGGTATCGATCGTCTGGTGATGCTGTTTACCGACGCGCCGTCGATTCGAGATGTATTGTTGTTCCCGCATCTTCGGCCTAAGAACTAAGCATGTAATCCAGTGCCTATGTGTTTATGCTAATCGCTGCGTTTGTCTAAGCCAATCTACCGTGGCTTAACGAACGTTTTCTGGGCGTTTTCCTATCCGGAAAAATGCCTGGTGGCGCTGGTTGGAATGGCTGATTCTGTATGGATTAATCGGTTTGCTCGCTGTCTTTTTGGAATATCGTCAAAACGGCGTGATACATCGTCAAGACTGGGAGTTTTATGAGACGACCTTGTCGCTATTCGTTGTATTCGCGCTGCCTGGTTTCATTTATCATTACGACTTGAAAAGGACTTTATCGAGCAAAAAGGAAATGTAATAGACAAAACGGTTAGACCGAGGAGTCCATCATGAATCAACCGGCTTTACGCGAGGCGACTTACGAAGACTTGTTCGATCTGCCCGAACATATCATCGGCGAAATCATTAACGGGCAGTTAATGACTCAACCGCGTCCGGCGCCGAGGCATGCATTGGCCGCTTCGGTGATCAGCGACCAGTATATCAGTCCTTATCATCGAGGTAGAGGAGGGCCTGGCGGCTGGTGGATATTGTTCGAACCAGAATTGCATTTGGGTCGAAATATTCTGGTTCCGGATTTAGCCGGTTGGCGGCGAGAACGCATGCCGCAACTACCCGAAGAGGCTTATTTCAGTATTGCTCCCGACTGGATTTGCGAAGTGATTTCGCCCGGCACTTCGCGCATCGATCGCGCCGTCAAGATGCCGACTTATGCGGCATGCGAGGTCTCGTGGCTTTGGCTGGTCGATCCGGGGCCAAAAACCCTTGAAATCTATCGTTTGCTGGAAGGACATTGGTTGCTTGAGCATACCTGGCAAAATGACGATACAGTCAAGGCGCCGCCTTTTGATGCAGTTGAACTGGCCCTGGCGGACTTGTGGGCTCCTTGATGGTCACTCGCGGGCTTTCGTATGAATAAAAAACTTCTTATCGGCGCAACGCTATACACTTTGTTTGTCGTTTATGGCAGCTTGGTTCCGCTCGATTACCGACCAATGCCTTTCGACGTTGCGCTGGAAAAGTTCCGAAATATTCGTTATCTCAATCTGGGCATAGAATCGCGTGCGGACTGGGTTGCGAATATTTTGCTTTACATACCGCTGGCTTACTTGTGGGCAGCTGGTTTTGGCGGCCAATTTCGCGGATACACCAGACTACTGGTTGCTGTGCCGGTTTTGCTGTTTTGTTGGGTTTTGGCTGTTTCGGTCGAATTTGCTCAGTTATTTTTCCCTCCCCGTACCGTTTCAATCAATGATTTGATCGCCGAGGCCATGGGCTCGGCCATGGGCGTAGGACTTTGGTTATTTTCAGGCGATTATTTTCGACGTTTATCCCGTCATCTTTCGCTTGGTAATTTTCTATCGATCAAAGCGGCAATTATTTTCTATATCGCCTTCTATTTTGCCTTAAGTTTTTTTCCGTTCGATTTTGTTATTTCCCATCAAGAGCTTGACACTCGGCTGACTTCCAGAAGTCACAGTCTTTTTATGTCCATCGATACCTGTCGCGCCGATGGTATTCGCTGTTTAGTCAAACTCGGGGCAGAAATAGTCGTATTGATTCCGTTAGGAGTTTTACTCTGTTTATTGCCTTATATTTCTCACCCCAAACTGGTTTGCATCTTGACCGGTTTTTTTATCGGATTGTTTGTCGAAACCGGTCAATTATTTCTGGCGTCTGGTGTGTCGCAAGGTATTTCGGTTCTGACGCGCATGACAGGCCTGGGGCTAGGCGCGGTCGTGTTTGCCTTTTTTTCTAAACATGACAAAGACTATTGGATCGCTTGGTTAAAGCCCACGATGTTAACGCTTCTGCCAGTCCATGTCTTTTTGGTAGCCGCGCTGAACGGCTGGACAGGCGGGAATTGGATCGGTCTTGAAAAGGCGTTTGAAAAACTCGAAACGATTCGGTTTTTACCGTTTTACTATTTCTATTACACGACCGAATCCTTGGCCATGGTGAGCTTGCTCAGCAACATCGGCATGTATTTTCCGATTGGCTTGGCTTTTTGGTTATGGAACTATGCAGACTCCAAACCCGATCGCTTTCACTGGTGTTTAGTCGGATTAACTGCCGCTGTTTTTGCCACATTGATAGAAACCGGCAAGTTGTTTTTAGCACCTAAGCATCCCGATCCGACCGATGTTTTGATCGCATTTGCTTCGGCGGCATTGGTCTATGAATTGCTGAATCATGCGATGCGCTGGTTTGCTGACGGTACGATCAAGCAGGGAAGGGGCTTATCGATCGCCGAAGCATTTCACGATCACGATAATCCTATTTCGGAAGATAATCCGATTCGATCATCGACAACCGTCAAACCGGAAGAAATCGATAAACGTTGGCGCTTATTCTCGGGAATTCTTGCGCTGATTATTGGTTGGGCTTTATTGAATTATCCGTTCGGCGCACCATTTCTATCGGCATTATTAATTGCTTACGCTGTTTTACTGTTTCGTTATCCTCATGCCTGGCTATTCCTCTTACCGGCAATGCTACCGGTTCTAGACTTTGCCCCTTGGACCGGTCGGTTCTTTTTTGACGAGTTCGATCTGGTCGTCATGACAACCCTTGCGGTTTATTATTGGCAAAAATCGAGCATTCGATCAAGCCGACAGTTTTCCGGAACAGTTAAGTTATGTTTAGGATTATTTGCATTAATTTATCTAATTAGCGTATACAGAGGCTTATTTCCACTACAAGACATCGATATCAACGCCTTTTCAAATTACTACAGCCGCTATAATAGTTTACGAGTAGGCAAGGGGGTCATTTGGGCCTTCTTTTTGTTACCGCTGTTAAAACAGACATTGCAGCAATACCCAAAGGCAAAACAGTATTTCGGTTACGGAGCGTTGTTGGGATTGATTGGCGTCATTGGCGTTTCGATTTGGGAGCGCTTTTTGTTTTCCGGTTTGTTCAATTTCGAAAGCGATTATCGCATCACCGCAATGTTTTCAACCATGCATACCGGTGGTGGGCATATTGATGCCTATCTAGTCTTGGCATTACCTTTTATTGCAATGTTGTTTCTGTACTCGCCTCGCAGATTGATGGGCGGAATGGCTGGCTTTGGAATTTTTGCTGCCGGCCTTTATGTCTTAATGGTGACCTTTTCCCGAGGCCCTTATCTGGCTTTTGCGGTAGCGTTTATCGTTTTTTTGATCAGTCTATTATTTGCCGTTAACGCGAAGCATTTGCGTACTAACAGAAAATCAATACCGCTGTTGAGTGTGGTATTACTCGTTCCGGTAATGGCTATTCCGGTCTTTCAAGGCGGATTTATACAAGAGCGCTTCAAGCGTATCGATCAAGACCTGGATGTTCGCCTGCAGCATTGGCAAGCTATTCTCGACATGAGAGATGACGATGTTATGACAACCTTATTTGGAATGGGCGTTGGCAGTTACCCAAGAACCTATTTTTGGTGGCATAGAGGCATCGGTATGCCGGCCACCTACAAGATACAAAGCGATGACGGAAATCGTTATTTGCGTTTAGGGTCAGGTGGGGCGCTTTATTTAGACCAACGGGTCGCGATAGAGCCCGACACTGAATATCGTTTGTCCGCGGATTTACGTTCGGAGTCGGGGCGAGGGGCGATTACCTTACCCATCTGTGAAAAATCGTTATTATATTCGTTTCGTTGCGTCTGGAGTACCTTACGAATCGATTCCGAGCCGGGTACATGGAGCCGGGCGGAAAAAATCTTAAATACAAAATATGTAGGATCCAGTTTGGGTAAAACAGCTGGAGAATTATCGAGACGTCCGGTTAAATTGGGTGTTTACAATAATAGCCAAGGCAATGTCATTGACATCGATAATATCAGCTTGATTGATTCTAACGATAAAAATCTGCTTAGCAATGGTGACTTTTCCGAAGGTACCGATTATTGGTTTTTTACGATCGATAATCATCAAGCCCTCAATATCGACAATTTTTGGGTGCATCTATTATTCGATCTAGGCTGGTTTGGTACCACTGCATTTATAATCTTACTGATTTATGTTTGTTATCGACAG
Source organism: Methylotuvimicrobium buryatense (assembly GCF_005931095.1). Taxonomy (GTDB): domain Bacteria; phylum Pseudomonadota; class Gammaproteobacteria; order Methylococcales; family Methylomonadaceae; genus Methylotuvimicrobium; species Methylotuvimicrobium buryatense. The sequence goes on from NZ_CP035467.1 coordinate 2,293,926, forward strand.
CTTAAAGCGCTTAGCAAAGGTGACTACTATGCAGCGATCTTACTCTCATCGATTTCGGGATTTGTTGTTGTCGGTACGGTTGGTAGCCCATTCGAAGCGCCTCGACTCAGTTTATTGTTTTTCCTGATCGTGTTTTTTGCATTGAGCGAAAACAAAAAATTACCATTACGCAAGCGAACCCCGGAATTCCAGCAATCCCCAATTTGAGGATAAAAAAGGGTGCGGGGTGTGCTTGGCGGGGATGTCAGGGGCAGCGTAGATTTTTGCTCCTGCAAAATCTGCATTCACGCCGTCCTTGGCGTTCGAGCCGCTGTCAAGCCCCATGGATGGGTTTACGGCGTTCATGACAGGCATACCCCGCATCCTGAATACGGCGAAATTTCTCAAACTGGGAATTGCTGCCGGAATTCGTTAAGTCGTCATTAAGTTAATCCTTGGAAAATGTAACCCGGTCTTAGCTTAACGGTTATGACTACGGCTACGGATACTTTAACCGTTATACGCGTTACTTTTTTTCAGGAGATTCAACAATGATGAAATTGATAGCAATAATCATCACGGGTTTGGTTTTTTCAACATCGGCCTTGGCTTCAGGCGGACACCATCATCCAGGCCGAGGTAAAGGTTATAGCAAACATTATTACCAACCGAAGCATAGAGCTAAACGATACCGGCCTGTCGAACGCGTTTATTATCGCGAAGAGGTTCATTACTATCCGCAAAGAGTCACTGTTTACGAGACAGTGCCTCGTTATATACCGGAACCCGCTTATGTACCGGCTCCGCGCTATAGCCGCTATGACCAAAGATCCACGCAAGGACTGGTAGGCGGCGCCGTGGGTAGCATGTTAGGTTATGAAGTTGGAAGAGGCGATCCGATTGCATCGGGAATCGGCGCGGCGGCCGGCTCATTGCTCGGCAACGAATTGGGCCGTAGATAACGATTGCAATTTTTTCGTTGCGAATTGCTATAAGTCAGGCATAGAATGCCGGTTTTTAACCTTCTCGATAACAGGTATTTTATATGTCAGAGTCAATTTGGTTTAGAACCGGCGAAGCCACCGTATTTTCCAGTGAAGGGCAAGGCACGGATGCCATGCCTGAAATTCTTATCGGTAGCGTTCGAGGGCCGGCTGGTCACGCATTTGCTAACCTGATGGGGCAAACCGAAGGGCATACCCGTATGTTCGCCATACGAGCCTGTAACCAACAAGTCCGGCCAGCCACTATTATGGTGCCTAAAGTCACGATAAAATCGACCGACTATGTGAATCTATTCGGCGGTCCCGTGCAATCGGCAGTCGCCGATGCAGTACTGGACAGTGTAATCAATGGCGTGATCCCGGCCGATCAGGCCAATGAAATTTGCATCATTGCAATGATTTGGATTGCGCCGGAATGCGCAACTAATTCGGATCTCGACCGCAAGGATTTATATCGAACCAATTACGAAGCAATGAAGTTGGCCATTCAGCGTGCGATGACACAATCGCCAAGCATCGAGGAATTGATTGCGAACCGCCATAAAATCGCACATGAGATGTACGATCCGGAAACCGGCGAGTCACAATGGTAGTTAGTTTCTATTAGGTTCTCGCGTCATAAAAGGTATTTAACCACCAAGGGAATATTTGGGTTCTTGGTGGTTAATTTTCACTATCAATCACTGAATCTTAGCAAGTATTCAATAATGATCCATAGAAAAGCGATGGCAATTATTATTAGATTCTCATAATTGTTTTTCTTCAGATCAGTCAATAATTTATCTTTTGATACCAATTTTGATTTTCTAGACTCAATTTTAAGGCTCCATTGCTTTTTTTGGTCGAGTTTACGCGTGTCATTTACGTCTATATTATAAATCAATGTCCGACACCTTAAATCTAGAAACGGATTAATGATTGGGGATACACTCGTAATTTTCCGGATGCCAAGAAGCCCGAAACTGGAAGAACTATTACAGCGCATAATGTATATTATGTTAAATATTGGCGATATAGGATTGTCGCTTGTAATAATCTTTATCAATTAACCCCTCCATCATTTGATATTCACAGAATAGTAACTAAACTTTGATTTCTTTTTTACAGCTCACTTTAAGACCTAAGGCGCTTCCCATTTGAAGTCAAACGAATCGAATAAAAATCTACGACGAAAGCAATTTGGATTTTTAGTGTTGCTCTTTGTTTTGATGTCGCAGGTTTTATCCGCTCCCACACCAAGCATTTACCCTGTCGTCAACAGCGCATTAACGCAAAACTCTGTTAGCCGAAACGGATTGAGTGCTATTTTTAGAATGCGGCTTCGTCAATGGCAAGACGGGTCACCCATCACTGTTTTTGTATTGCGTGACAACAATCCTCTCCATCAGCAATTTTGCAAACAAGTGTTAAATGTGTTTCCACATCAGATGCGTCGAAGCTGGAACAAGCTGGTATTTAGCGGGACCGGCCAGGCCCCCGTTACCGTTGCCAGCAAGGATGAAATGGTTGATAAAATCGCATCTACACCTGGCGCAATCGGATATTTAAGCGATGAAGACATCACTGAAGATATCAAAATCCTGATCATTAAATAAGGCCTTTTCCAGTCATGCGTCATACGTCGACTTTAAACTGTTTTTTTAAATTGCATAACTACGGAATCGTAATAGTTTTATGCTGCCTGTTTACAAACGCTCAAGCCTTCGAAAGCGATTGGTTACCTCAGAACCTTCAGATTCACGGTTTTTTATCCCAAGGATTTATTCATACTTCCGATAATAATTTTTTTGGTAAAACTGACGACTCGATATCAACCGACTTTAGAGAACTCGGTATCAATGCCTCTTATAGAATTTTGCCGGAATTACAAGTCGCCATGCAGGTAGTTTGGCGTGATGCGGGTAAAACAGACGATAGCAATGTCCGAATCGATTACGGACTAGCCAGCTATAATTTGTATTCGTCGGAAAATTCATTATTAACACTCAGGGGTGGCAGGGTCCCTACTCCGCTGGGTTTATACAACGACACCCGCGACGTTGCTTCGACTCGGCCTAGTATATTGTTACCCCAATCGATTTATTTCGATGTCAATAGAAATTTGGCGTTATCAGCCGATGGCGGCTATATCTACGGAGAGCATAGAACCGACTATGGCGATTTTTCGTTGAATTTCGGTGTAGTTATGCCCCGATTGGACGATCCTGATTTCAAGAATGTTATTGTAGGCCCCGACCCTGGAAAAATGGAAGGCGATATTTCCTGGGTATTGCGTACCGGTTATGAATGGGAAAACGGCTTAGTCAAGTTGGCCGTCACCTATGCCGACTTTAATGGCGATTATAAACCGTCCTCCGGCGCTCTTTTACAGCCTGGTTCTTGGCGATTCAATCCATTGATTTTATCCGCTCAATACAATGCCGAAAAATGGTCGCTTACCGGCGAATATGCCATACGCCGAGCTCAATTAAGAAATTTCGGGGCTATTCCGGATACTCAATTTACCGGCCAAAGTTTTTATATACAAGGCACTTATAGACTAACTTCTTCTCTGGAAGCGTTAGTGCGTTATGACGACTTAATTTGGGATATGGATGATAGAAAAGGTTTGAAACTCGCGCAAGCCGCACCCGGAATTACCAATCATTCTAGGTTTGCTCAGGATTGGACTTTTGGTTTACGTTATGAAATATTGCCGGCATTAAATTTTAGTGCCGAATACCACCGAATTAATGGAACCGGCTGGCTATCCAACTTGGAAAACCCCCAAGGAACAACACAGCATTGGGACATGTATACTATTATGATGTCTTACGATTTCTAATTTACTTATGGAATTCAAGAAACGGCATCGGCTTGCCTATTCCGTAACCTTGGGCATAATCGACACCCAGTGTTGCCAGTTTTTCGAAAATAGCGTCATTTTCAACGAATTCGGCAATCGTTTTTAAGCCCATTCCTTGACCTACACTGTTAATGGCGTTGACAAATAATTGATCATCCAGGCTTGAATTAATATTTTTTACAAATGACCCGTCTATTTTTAAATATTCAACCGGCAGTTGTCTTAAATAGCTCATCGATGAAAAGCCCACGCCGAAATCGTCCAAAGCAAAACTTCCGCCTATGCTGTTTATTTTATTTATAAATTCATGGGCGGACTGTAGGTTGGTTACGGCTTGCGTTTCGGTGACTTCAAAAATAAATTTATGTGCATCGAGCCCATATGAACGCAGCAATTTATCGATTTTTGAAAATGCATCGACATTTGAAAGTGTCTCCCCGGACAAATTAATTGACAACCTAATATCGACGCCTTGCTCTATCAATTCAACCTGCTTCATAAAAGCGAGTTCGACAACGCACATATCAAGTTGAAAAATCAGTCCCGTTTGTTCGGCAACTTCGATGAACATACCTGGCGGAATTATTTCACCGTTGCTTCCAAGCATCCTCAATAGACATTCGTAATGAGATATACTCTTATTACGAATATGCATGATCGGTTGGTAATATAGCTTGAATTGCCGATCGTTCAGTGCCTGTTCAATTTTGGCTTTCCAATTAACCTTCGTTTTGATTTCGCTCCGATGAATATCTTCGTTATTTGCGAGTCGCCACCCTCCCCGGCCGGATTCTTTGGCTTTATACATCGCAACATCGGCAGTAGCCAAAAGGTCTTGAGCAGAACAATTAGGCTCTGGAAACATTAACAAGCCTGCACTAACCGAGACCCGGTGCTGTTGATTGTTGTCCGTTATCGATACCGAGGTCATTCCGGTACAAATTTTTTGCACTAAATCTTCAGCTGCTTGTTGGCTAATTTCAGGAGCCATTACGATAAATTCATCGCCTCCAAAGCGAGCGATAACATCGGTATCGCGAGTGAAGCTTCGTAGTTTTTCGGCCACTTTAACTAGTAGTTCGTCACCGACTTGATGGCCGCTGCTATCGTTAACGTATTTAAATTGATCGACATCGAAAAATATCAAAGCAGAACTATGATGATAGCGAGTCGCCATATTGATAGCATGCTCGAACTCTTTTTCGAATTTTCGGCGGTTATATAGACCTGTCAACGGGTCGTGTTCGGCTAACCAAGTCAATTGTTTTTCGGATTTGCGTCTATCGGTTAAATCCAACCCGACAATGAGAACTTCAGGATCGGCATCGATACCTAGCTCTTTGAGCACTAATGGCGATAAAAACCATGAGATATAGAGTTGAGCACCGTCGGCGGAATAAATCGGACATTCGTATTGAAAGGTATTGTTATGCTTATCCGGTAGTTGTGTTATTGAACTTTCAATCATTCCTCTATGTTCTTCAGTAGGAATAAATTCGACAAAATCTGTATTTAATAATTCGGCTTCCGTATATTGAAGCAAATGTTGCGCATACAGATTGACCGATTTAATACGCCCCACGCTATCGACCGTCATAATAATGACTTGAGCCGAATTAAGAATATTGTCAATAAAATTCTTTTCAATTTGCAGTTCCAAAGCCTGCTCGGAAAGGCGTTGGGTGCGTAAATTAACTTCATCATCCAATTGCTTAAGGGTTGAAATCAGTTGATGTGAGGCAGACTCTAAAACATCGATTTCATCTTTAAAGAAACTGTGTTTTTTCGAATGAAGTAATAATTTAGCCACTAAGTCGTATTGTTTTTTTGCGATCAACGGCAATAATACAATTAGTCTTTTTAATTTTTGTGTCGGTCCAATCAATAATAGTAACAATACTCCACCTGACAACAATAAACTAAGCAATCCATTAATTGCATAGAGAGCGGTTGCTTTTTTGATTTCATCTAAGCCCCGACTAATATCTTCAATAATCAAAAGTATTGTGTTGTTGTTTCCGTTAAATGGAAAAGGAATTACTTCATAAGTCCTACTCTCAAATATAAAAATCTCCGGATGAAGGGGTATTCCATCGGGGTATTGCCGACTAAAGGCGTTAAGTAATCCGATATTCCGTTCTGAATCCGTTAAAGCCACTATATTTGCTTGCCATGGCTGAATAGAAAGTAATTCTTTTTTTGGATTTGTAAATTCATGAGGTAACGTTAAGATGCTAATCCCGGAACCGGTCAAGTCTCTCATCTTTAAAACAGTATCGGCAAGATCGATACCAAAAATAAATACGCCTATAAAACTTCCGTGATGTAAAAACGGCGTAGCATGAAAATGAACGCAGCGCTCCTCACACAAAATATTATCGAACGGTGATTCGTGGGTAATTACATAATCCAACCATTCTGAAAACTGCCCTTGATATAGCGTGTTCCCCCAAGAGCCAACTAACTTTTCATCCGAGCTAAACAGAAATGCCGATTCAATATCCGATTCGACTTCAATTTTAAACCAATTGTTATCGATAAAATGGTTAATGACCTCCAATGCGTTTTTAGGGCTGGTTTTGTCATCGATAAATGCCGGAATCAACCAACCGATATCGACCCTGTCGTTCTTGATGCCTTCCAAAATACCTTTAAATGCTTGTCGATAAAAGCGATGAACACGAGATCTTTCTTGCTGGTAATTCTGGTTCAATGAAAATTGTCCGAACAAAACAATCGCGCCGGACGCTAATGCGGTTGCAAAGCCGACAGCGAGTATTGTTTTCCAAACCAGACTGAGAGACGGCTGTTTATTTTTTTTAACAGTTCGCATGTAGTAAATGAAAGTGCGTCGAGCTTAAGATCGAATTAGTTCCGATCTGATGGTATCGAAAAGAATTCGATATTCCGGCGATAAATTTTGATACGAATGTTCAGGAAAAATACAAAATGGCGCACGTAGACCAAAATATTCAATGGATTGACCAATCTGTTTCAATTCGATCCCAAATCGGACTAACAATTTGGCTAAGCGAGGCTCCATTAACGCTACTCCATAATCGAGTTTTTGCTCCAGCATTAATTCGATTGCTGCAAATGCTAAACACATCGGCATATAGTTAATAGGATATCTTCTATTTTCCAAATCGACTTGATTATCGATTTGATTGGCAGAGTAATCGATATCGGCCGGTCTTCGCCTGAATGATGGCAGAATAGCCATTCTTGAAATCTCCCCGGTTTTTCCTGATCTAAGTGTTGTCAACCCTAGCTTGGAAAAGTCGAACTGATGCTTGTAATGCTTCTCAACAGGCAATTTCATATCAGACGACTCATTGACAATAATGAGCCTTACATTTCCAATTGGAAGATGATTTTTTTTCAATATCAGAAGACTATGTATCGCATCATTGTCCCATTCATCAAACTCCAGTTCATTGGAAACTGAATCGGCAGATATCATTTTTTGGTCCTCATAATACACACGATATCTAAGGTTATATGCTTGTCTTTTTAAATCCGGCGTCAAAGCTTTTTGGGTACAAAAATATTTCGAATAATGATCTATCAAACTCAAATTGGAATTCATAAATGACTCCCTGTCTTAATTGAAGTTTTTGACTAGACTTAAAGCATAGTTGAAAGCCATTATTTATCCAGGAGTCTAGTAAATCAATGAACAGTTTTCATGGGGTAGTGAACAGTTTATATCTACAAAAAGCCGCAGAAATTTTCTTGCCTATCAAACAGCTCACCTATGAGCGAATGCATATTATTCCTGGCGCTACTCTACTTGATGTAGGTTGCGGTCCTGGAATCGATGTTAATGCGCTATCTAAACTGACAGGGGCCACTGGAGAGGTAATCGGGATTGATCATGATCTCGATATGTTGAAAAATGCGGCGCAATGTTGTGAAAGCAATCTGAGGAATAAAAAAATTGAATTCATACAAGGGACTGCAAACAAACTACCCTTCAAAGATCGTTATTTTGATGCATGCCGGAGCGAAAGGCTTTTTATGCATCTCAATTATCCCGAGCGGGCATTATTCGAAATGCATAGAGTGACGAAAAGAGGAGGTATCGTTGTGGTTGCCGATACCGATTGGAGCAGTTTATCCATTGATACCGAACATCCGGAAACCGAACAAATTCTTTCGAATTATCGAATCACTCAGGTGCTGAATAATGGATATTCCGGCCGAAATTTACATCGCTTGTTCAAGCAGACTGGCTTTACAAACACATCTGTAGAGGTTATGCCAATTTGTCTAACCGATTATAATTTGTTTAATTTTCTTTCTATGCAGCAGAGTGTGGAAGATCAAGCTTTAGCTAGCCAAAGCATCAAAGAGTCAACGTTAAAACATTGGCGCGAAAATCTAAAAAAGTTTTCTGATAACAATTGTTTTTATTGTTGCGTTAATATTGTAATAGTTTCAGGCGAAAAATCCTGTTAAAGACATGAGGTATCATTGTATACCTTTCGCACTTCAAATTTCAGCATTGCCTTAGGAGGCGCCGGGGTGCTCGCCAGCACGGAGCTGGAATAGAGCTTACATGACGAACGTACTGCGTCCTTTGACGGACAACCCCGAACCCGGTGCCGAATTTTTATCACGATGGATATAAATTGAAAAGCCGCTTGAAATTCTCGTTGCTTTGCTGAGCAATCGTCTCAAATGTTGTGTTTCTCAATTTTGCTATAAACTCTGCCACATGACGAACATAAATCGGATAATTAGGCCGTCCGCGAAAAGGAACCGGAGCTAGGTAAGGCGAGTCGGTTTCAATCAAATATCGATCCACCGGAATTTTTTGCGCTACTTCTTGTATTGCTTTGGCATTATTGAACGTTACAATTCCAGAAAAAGAAATGTAGAAATTCAACTCGAGCGCACGAAGCGCAAATTCCCAGTCTTCGGTAAAACAATGGATGATACCGCCGATCGAATCGGCACCTTCTTCTTGCAAAATACGTAAAGTGTCTTCTCGAGCCTCTCGCGTATGGACGATTAACGGCTTGTTTAAACTCTTCGCCGCCGCGATATGCCGTCTAAATCGCTGATGTTGCCAAGATAAGTCCCCTTCACTTCTAAAATAATCTAATCCGGTTTCACCGATGCCGATGACTTTTTCGGCTTGGCCGAGCGTGATTAATTCATCAGTTGTCGGTTCCTTTCCGTCATGTGCATTGGGATGCACGCCGACCGTCAAGGAGATCTGGGGATAAGGAGCTACTAGTTCGCACATCGAAGGATAAGCTTCAAGATCGATGCTGATGCACAGCATGTGCTCAATTTGTTGTTTCGATACTTCTTCCATGAAGCAAGAAAAATCATCTTGATAAGGAGTAAGATCGATACGATCTAAATGGCAGTGTGAGTCGATTAGCATTGGGTAAAACTGATGTTATGGATTGAGTCTAATTGGAAAAATTGGAACGTGGATTTCGTGAAAAATAATTTCCTGTAGTTATGAGCTTTGTAGCGGGTTCGGTTACTCGCTTGACCGAACACCGCGAATACATCCGTGGCTTGAAGGCGGCGACTGATTGCCAAAGATGGCATGAATACAGATTTTGTAGTAGCAAAAATCTGCCCTGCCGACGACACCTGTCAATCGGTTCCGAACCTGCCTGCCTTAACATTAAAAATAGGAAAGTTATTTATGACCGAATCCTAAGGCCCGACAAAACCAAACCGTCACATTGTATGGGTGGCTCGATCCGATTCCAGCGCACCGGCTAAATAGGTTTCTATTTTATTACGTGCCATACCGCCATCCTGGTCGCTGAACTGAACGCCGATACCGGTAGTACGATACCCTTCCGAACCGGCTGGTGTTTTCCAAATGATTTTACCGGCAATCGGCAATCGCTCCGTTTCTTCCATTAAATTCAACAGCATAAAAACTTCCTGCCCCATTTCGTATTCGCGATTTGTCGGAATAAACAATCCGCCATTGGTAATGAAGGGCATATAAGCGGCATATAATGCGTTTTTATCTTTAATCGACAAGGATAATATTCCTTGTCTGGGCGATGATGATTCAGACATGCTTTTTCCTATTTTTCGTTAAGCTGCGCCCACTCGATTAATAGCTCATCGAATAATAATTGCTTATTGAGTTGGGTATCGATGCGGTTTCGACTGGTAAGCATAAGATCGTAGACGCTATACAAACGAGATAATTCTAAAGTTTGCGCGGATTTGTGCAAGTCTTCGAATAAATCACGGTTAATCAGTCTTTCGGCAGGTAAATGAAAGCAACATTTAATTAAATCCGTAACCCATCCCGTTATCCAAGTCAACAATAGGGCTGGATCCAGTTTAACCCATTGTTCCGAGACAATATACGGATGAGTGCGCAAAGCGGCGATGTCGAGCCATTGATCGAAACATTTTCGACGTAATTCAAGGGTATTGTTACTCGCATAATCCAAGGCCAACAAGGGCGAGCCTTTCGATACGCTTAACAATAATTCACTATCTTTTTTTATTCCTTGGTCGAACAGCCACTGTTTAACACGTTCCGGATCGGGTTTCGAAAAATAGACCTTTTGACATCGACTCATCAAAGTAGCCGGAAGTCGGCTTGGTTTATCCGTGATGAGTAACAGAACGGTTCGTTCGCTCGGTTCTTCAAGAAATTTCAAAAAAGCATTAACCGCTGAGATATTTAATTGATCGGCCGGTTCAACTATGACGACACGATTTGCTTCATATTGCGGTTTTAATGATAACACCGAGAGGATGTGTCTGATTTGATCGACCTTGATAGCTTTACCGGGCTCCTCCGGATTCAATCTGATATAGTCAGGATGAGTTTGTGCGTTGACTAACTGACAGCTATGACATTGCCCGCAAGGTAGTCCGTTAGTATCTGTTTGAGAGCAAAGCAAGGAATGTGCGAAACGCTCCGCCAACCGGCTTTTGCCTATGCCTTTATTTCCGGCAAACAATACGGCTTGAGGTATGCGTTGACCGGTGATGTAGCGGACAAGATGCTGCCAGTCCGCTTCCTGCCAAGGCAATAGATCAGGAGTGATGGTCATTAAAAACAAACGGGTGCAAAAAACGTGTTATTTCGCTTTGTACATCGATAAGTGCTTGGTCGGATTTAATAACTTTGATACGTTCTGGTTGCAATTTAGCCTGCAATAAATAAGCACGCCTGACTTGTTCGAAAAAAGCTAACGTCTCGGATTCGATGCGGTCTAACGAACTGCGATGACGAGCGCGCTTGAGCCCTATTTCGACCGGCGCATCGAATAAAAAGGTTAAATCAGGCCGTAGATTGCCTTGAACGAAATTTTCCAGCCACTGAATCGCTTGAGCGCTCATATTGCGCCCCCCGCCCTGATAGGCGTAGGTTGCATCGGTAAAGCGGTCGCATATTACCCAGGAACCGGCATGTAAGGCCGGCTCGATTACCTGTTTGAGATGTTGAGCGCGGGCTGCGAACAACAATAACAATTCCGCTTGATCGGTGAAGACTTCGTCGGATGACTCTAATAGTAAGGTTCGAATATGTTCAGCGAGTCGGGTCCCTCCGGGCTCACGAGTGAGAATCACTGGAATTCCGTGTAAGCTGAGATAATCCTTTAAAAAACTCATATTGGTGGTTTTACCGACCCCTTCTCCACCTTCAAGCGTTATGAATTTTCCTTTAATCATCATTGTTTTAATTGATAAGTGGTTACAGCCTTGTTGTGTTCGTCAAGATTGGCGGAAAAAGCATGCGTGCCATCTCCCTTAGAAACAAAATAGAGGCTCTCCCCTGCCTCAGGATGAAGAACCGCATGTATCGAGGCTTTTCCGGGCATCGCGATCGGCGTCGGCGGTAACCCGCTAATGACATAGGTATTGTATGGAGTATGCGTCAACAGGTCTTTTTTGCGAATATTGCCTTGATAATCCTCGCCCATGCCGTAAATAACGGTTGGATCGGTTTGCAGTAACATGCCTTTTTCAAGCCTGCGAATAAATACGCCGGCAATGATCGGACGTTCCTCGGGAACGCTCGTTTCTTTTTCGACAATCGATGCCAGTATCAATGCTTGATATGGAGACTCAAACGGAAGATTATCCTGTTTTTGCTGCCACTCCTGATCCAGGATACTCAGCATGCGATCGTGGGCCCTTTTTAATAAAGCCAGATCGGTCGTGTTTTTGTCAAAGAAATACGTATCGGGAAAAAAAAGGCCTTCGGGATGAGCGTAATCGGAATTTAAATAACTGAGTAAGGATTCGCTATCCGATTTATCTAGTGTTTTTTGAATATTAGGATGGTTATTGATCTGCTCAAGAAACTGATTGAAATTCCACCCTTCCGGAAAGGTAATGGCATATTGCCTGCTTTTTCCGGATGCGAATAACGAAAGAATATCAAAAGCGGTAGCGCCTTGAGCGATTTCATAGTCTCCGGCTTTTAAACGACCTGCGGATTGTGTTTGCAGGGCTAATAATTTTAACCATATCGGTTTAACCGCTAATTCTTGTTCCTTAAGTTTTTCAGTAATACGTCCGAACGAATCGCCTTTGTTGATTTCAATATAAACCGGCTTGTCGGCTAAAGGCGTAGCCACGAAGTGCTGGTAATCGATCCATAGCCAGCCGAGTAAAAAGCTGGTTAATACAATCGAAATACCCACGAGTTTATTCAGCATGCTTGGAGCCATTTTTTCTTGTATTGTTCTAGCCAGTCCGTTATTTCGCGGGTTACAGGGCCGACAGCAAATGGCTTGCCATCAATTTGGGTGATCGGCCATAAACCGATGATCGAATTACAAACAAATATTTCATCCGCGTTTAATAATTCGCCGATACTGAAATAACGTTTCGACAAGACTAACGCATTTGATTCTGCGAGTTCCAAGATAATTTCGCGCATAATGCCGGCTACGCCGGAGCTAATAATCTCGGAGGTATGGAGTTGTCGGTTAATGACATAAAATAAATTAGTCATCGTTCCTTCTATAACGTTCCCATCGGCATCGAGCATCAAACCTTCATGAATGTTAGCATCGTTCCATTCGGCGCGAGCTAAAATCTGTTCGAGGCGATTGAGATGTTTAATGCCGGCAAGTGCCGGATTTAGTCCTAAACGGGTAGAACAAACCCTGGCAGTAATGCCATTGCGAGTATAATTGTCGGGATAATCAGGAAATGGATAAACGCTAATAACTCGAGTCGGTTCGATTCTGTCCGGTTGTCGATAACCTCGCCCACCCGTTCCGCGCGTTACGATAATTTTTAACACGCCCCGGACGACATCTTTAGCTGCACTCTCGGCTTCCGCGACTAAATTTTCGGTATCTTCTAAAGGGATCTGTAAACGCCGGCAACCTTCCTTTAGTCTGCGGATATGTCTGTCGAAAAAAACCAGCCGGCCTTTATTGATTTCAATCGTTTCAAATAAACCGTCGCCATATTGAAATCCGCGATCCGAAACATCGATGGTGCTCCCCATCGCACCATTGATTAAAGACACCGGAGCCTCGCCTATGGTATCGAGATAATTATTCGAATCGCTTAAAAATCAACGTACCGTTAGTTCCGCCAAAGCCGAAAGAATTCGACAAAGCGACATTCATCGACATATCCCGAGCAACATTAGGCACATAGTCTAAATCGCATTCGGGATCTTGGTTTTCTAAGTTAATAGTTGGCGGCGCTATTTGATTTTTGAGACTCAAGGCTGTCAGTACCGCTTCGATGCCGCCTGCAGCACCCAAGAGGTGCCCTATCATTGATTTGGTTGAACTGACTGCAACCTTATAGGCATGATCGCCTAACGCGGATTTCATCGCCTGTGTTTCACCGAGATCGCCGGCGGGCGTAGAAGTACCATGCGCATTGATATAGTCGACGTCTTCAGGATTCAAACCGGCATCGCGTAATGCATTTTTCATGCATCGAGCAGCGCCTTCTCCGCCTGGCGAAGGTGAAGTCATGTGATAAGCGTCTCCGCTCATGCCGTAACCCACCAGTTCAGCATAGATTTTCGCACCGCGTGCTTTGGCATGTTCCAACTCTTCCAGAACAACAACACCGGCACCGTCGCTTAACACAAAGCCGTCACGATCACGATCCCATGGGCGACTCGCACGTTGCGGATCATCGTTTCTTCTCGATAAGGCTTTCGCTGACGCAAACCCGCCCATCGCGGTCGGTGAAGTGGTGCAACGCTCGGCACCTCCGGCGATCATTACGTCGACATCACCGTATTTGATCAGTCTAGCGGCATCGCCAATGTTATGTGTGCCGGTTGAACAGGCGGTAACAATCGCAAAATTAGGTCCTTTTAAGCCATATTTAATCGATAAATTACCGGAAATCATATTGATAATATTGCCGGGCACAAAAAACGGCGAAATACGCCTCGGCCCACTTTTATCATATACCGCGTAACAGTCTTCAATACCTGTTATTCCGCCTATTCCCGAACCGATTGCCACACCGATTCTTTCGGCATTATTATCATTAACCTCGATGCCGGAATCCTCGAACGCTTGGCATCCTGCGGCTAACCCGTAATGGATAAAACCGTCCATGCGTTTTGCGTCTTTTTCAGGAATGTATTGAGAGATATCGAAGTTTCTTATTACGCCACCGAAAGTCGTGGCAAAGGCAGAAATATCGAAGGAATCAATGGCGGAAATACCGCTTTTACCATTGACGATTCCGTCCCAGGTTTCCGAAACTGTGTTAGCTAAAGGCGTAACCGCGCCTAGTCCAGTTATTACAACTCGGCGTGTGCTCAATGTTTTATACCCGAAGTTAATTTTAAAGAGGGGATATTTAGGCATGCATAAGTGGATATTAACAGCATCCACTTACATACTTCGAACGGTTATATTTTCGGTGGTTTGGCGCGCTCTTTTGTTCTATAACGCTGACACCTCAGTTTGCTGCTTACTTCCGTGTATGCGTCGAACAAAATTATCATGCATTAATCGCCGAGAACATGACCGTTCGAAATATAAGCAGTTTTTATGCGTTTTTTTCGACGTAATCGATCGCTTGTTGAACAGTAGTGATTTTTTCGGCTTCGTCGTCCGGAATTTCACATTCGAATTCTTCTTCAAGGGCCATGACGAGTTCAACGGTATCCAAAGAGTCTGCACCAAGATCATCGACAAAAGAAGCATCGTTAGCGATATCTTCTTTAACACCTAATTGCTCAGCGACAATCTTTTTTACTCTTTCTTCAACATTACTCATAATTATTATCCTCAACAATGTAAGATTATTTTTAAATCATAATACTTACAATAGTATAGTTATTTGTTTTACTTAGAAATCCCGTCATCTCATTCCAGACGGCGGGGGAATTATACTTTATATTATAAAAATATCACAATATTATGCCATGAACATGCCGCCGTTTACATGCAGCGTTTCTCCAGTGATATACGCGGCACGCTCCGATGCTAAATAAGAAACGGCATAGGCAATTTCTTTAGCATCGCCCAATCGACCTAATGGTATTGAGCTTAAAAGTGCCTGCTTATGCTCTTCGGCCAGTTCACGGGTCATGTCGGTATCGATAAACCCTGGAGCAACAGTATTCACGGTAATGCCGCGCGAACCGACCTCCTTGGCCAGCGACTTGGAAAAACCCACGATGCCGGCTTTAGCGGCGGCATAATTGGCTTGGCCGGCATTGCCGGTCGCACCGACTACCGAGGAAATATTGATTATTCTACCGGTTTTAGCTTTCATCATGCCGCGTAAAACGGCTTTACTCATGCGAAAAACGGATGAAAGATTCGTAGCAATAATCTCATCCCATTCGTCATCTTTCATACGCATCAGTAAGTTATCACGGGTAATACCTGCATTATTGACGAGAACGTTTGGCGTCCCAAAATTGTCATTAATGGTTTTAATTACCGTATCAATCGAGTCAGGATCGGCGACATTGAGTTTAATGCCTGTTCCTGCGTCGCCTAAGTATGCGGCAATCGCTTCAGCACCCTGGTCGCTTGTTGCTGTTCCGATTACAAAAAACTCGTCGGCAGCCAATTGCTCGGCAATTGCACGACCGATACCTCTGCTCGCACCGGTTACCAATGCTATATTTTTAACCATTCACTATCTCCAAGGCTTGATTTAATGAGTCAGGATCATAGATGCTTAAATGTTCGGCATTCTTGGCAATTCGTTTATTCAAGCCAATGAGAACCTTACCCGGGCCGCATTCAACAAACGCCGTAACACCTTGGTCGGACATAAACTTGACGCCGTCTACCCAACGCACCGGTTTAAATAATTGCTCCTTTAACGCATTGCGAATGACTTCGGGAGCGCTATGGGTGCTGACGTCAACATTATGGATCAGAGTGATTCGAGGTGAATCGATACTGGTTTGCTGTAAGAGGTCGCCCAATTGCTCCGCAGCCGACTGCATTAACGCGCAATGCGAAGGGACGCTAACCGGAAGCAAAACTGCGCGTTTAGCACCAACTTCCTTAGCCTTCGCCATTGCGCGCTCGACCGCTGCTTTATCCCCGGCAATGACAACTTGACCAGGCGCATTAAAGTTAGCCGGCGCTACCACACCACCTTCTGCCGCATCTTTGCATAGTTTTACGACTTCGTGATCTTCCAGTCCTAAAATTGCAGCCATGGCGCCCTGTCCTGCCGGAACTGCCTCCTGCATCAGGCGACCCCTTTCGGAGACTAGCTTGATTGCATCCTCATAAGCCATCGCACCGGAGCAAACCAATGCGGTATATTCTCCCAAACTATGTCCTGCCACCCAACCGGGTTGGACAGGACACTGCTTGTTCCAGATTTTCCAAACAGCGTAGCCGGCAGCTAACATAGCCGGTTGAGTTATTGCCGTTTGATTTAATTTTTCTAAAGGACCGGCTTCAACGATCGCCCATAAGTCATAAGACAACGCCTCGGAAGCCTGCTCAAAGGTTTGCTTAATTTCCGGATAGGCTTCCGCCATGGCCGATAACATGCCTACCGACTGGGAACCTTGCCCCGGAAAGACAAAAGCCAAATTATAAATTTGTTCAGTCATTCATTTATTCTCTAGTATTTGATTAAAGCGGAACCCCACGTAAACCCTGCTCCGAAAGCCTCCAATAAGAGCACTTGACCGCGCTGAATTCGCCCGTCTCTAATGCCTTCATTCAATGCTAGCAACACGGATGCCGATGACGTATTGCCTTGAGTCTCTAATGTCAATATGACGTTATCCATCGACATTTTAAGCTTCTTGGCGGTTGCAGCAATGATTCTCGTATTGGCTTGATGCGGGACCAACCAGTCGATCTCGGAGCGTTCCATATTGTTCGCCGCCAAAGTTTCATCGACTATTTGGCCGAGTGTATTGACAGCAATCTTAAACACCTCGTTACCGCGCATATTGACATAGCCGGGTTCATCGCGATTAGACTCTGCCGCGACTTGCGGATTAGGTAAATAGAGCAACTCTTCATATCCGCCGTCCGAGTGGATGTGGGTCGATAAAATGCCGGGGCTATCGGAAGCTTGCAATAAAACGGCGCCGGCACCATCGCCAAAGAGTATGCAGGTGCTTCTATCGCTCCAATCCATGATCCGGGAATAAATTTCGGTGCCGACAATTAAAATGGTTTTAGCTGCTCCCGATTTAATATATTGGTCTGCAATACTTAACGCATAGATGGTGCCCGAACAAGCGGCTTGAATATCGAACGCCACACAATTTTTGATGTTCAAGCGTTCTTGCAATAAACAGCCGGTGCTCGGATAAACGCGATCCGGAGTGCCGGTCGCGACAATAATCATATCGATTTGCTCAGGAGCTATGCCGGCTGCTTCAATAGCTTGGCGAGCGGCAATTTCCCCCATGCTTGACGCAGTCTCGTCGGGTGCCGCGATACGACGACTTTTAATACCTGTACGCTCATAAATCCAAGCATCAGAGGTATCGACGATCTTTGAAATATCGTCATTTGTGCGAATTTGCTTAGGTAAGTAACCGCCTGTGCCGATTATTTTAGAGCAATGCGTCATAAACTCTCTCTTTTCGATAATATGGTTTCGACCTGCTCGCCTATCTTTCTAATGACGCCTTTGGAAACTTCTATTTCCGCTAATTGCACGGCCGTTTTAAACGCCAGAGCATCCGCACCGCCATGGCTTTTGATCACTAAACCATTTAAGCCAAGAAAACTGGCACCATTATACATCCGCGGGTCTATTCGCTGCTTGAAGGATCGAATGACCGGATAGATTAGCAAACCAGACAGTCGCGTAAAAATATTTTTATTAAACGCTTCTTTCAAAACGGTACCGATCATCTTAGCGGCTCCCTCAATGGATTTTAGAGCTACATTACCGACAAACCCGTCGGCGACAATCAAATCGACCTTGACGTTACCCGCCGTCAAGGAATTCCCTTCTACATAACCTATATAATTTAACGATGAGTTTTCAAGCAATTTGGCGGCGGCTTTGACTTGCTCGTTACCTTTCACGTCCTCTTCGCCGATGTTGAGTAAACCAACAGTCGGATTATCGATGTTTTCAACGGCTTTGACCAATTCGGATCCCATTACCGCGAATTGAAAGAGATGCTCTGCCGTGCAATCGACATTGCCGCCTAAATCCAAAACATGGGTGTGACCGAATATCGAAGGTATTGTCGAGATAATCGCCGGTCGATCTATGCCCGGAATCATTTTTAAAACAAAGCGCGCGGTCGCCATCAGCGCACCGGTATTACCCGCGCTCACACAAGCATCGGCTTCGCCGCTCTTAACCAGATTAATCGCGACACGCATTGAAGAATCTTTTTTATTTTTTAATGCTTTAGAAGGCGACTCGTCCATGCCGACGCATTGCGATGCATGTCGAATCGAAAGCCGACCGGCAAAATCGACCAAAGCCTGAGGCATATGATCTCTTAGCACGGCTTCGTCGCCTACTAAGATCAGTTTTAAGTT
The DNA here is from genome assembly GCF_005931095.1 of Methylotuvimicrobium buryatense. Lineage (GTDB taxonomy): Bacteria > Pseudomonadota > Gammaproteobacteria > Methylococcales > Methylomonadaceae > Methylotuvimicrobium > Methylotuvimicrobium buryatense. Next base: position 2,312,708 of record NZ_CP035467.1, read on the forward strand.
TGGATTGTTCTTTAAGCAATCCAATGACGCCGGAATAGTTACCGCGGGCCCATGGTCCCCGCCCATCGCATCAATTGAAATTGTTAAACTCACGCCTGCGAATGACCCTGAAAAATAAGATGCTCAACCGAGCCGGATAAATCCGGTTCGGTTGAGCATCTTGATATAAAAGAAATCGACTTAACTTAGTCTTCGTCGTTAGTGTTCACGATTTGGCGGCCTTTGAAAAAACCATCGGGGCTAACGTGATGACGCAGGTGAGTTTCTCCAGTCAACGGATCCTGAGATAGGGTCTTGCTGGTTAACGCATCATGAGAACGACGCTGTCCACGTCTTGAACGGGTTACTTTGCTTTTTTGTACAGCCATTATTTCACTCCAGTATGCTTTAGTTTGGCTAAAATTGAAAAAGGGTTATTAGAATTCGATTGCTCGACATCCAAAGAATCCTGACGATCGATACTTGTCTCAGTTCTAAAACAAGCTTCCGAATGACGCGGAAAATCAGGCAGGGCGAGCAATAGCTCATCCTCAACAATATCTTTGAGGGGAATTTTTCCTTCCCCAACCAGCAAAGGCTCATAATCTTCCGGCAATCGATCCGCTTCATCCAATGAATTAACGATTCCGAGCTTAATGTTGTTTTCTATATGCAAATCCATCGCATTTAAACAGTTTTGACACGCCACGTTCAATGTCGCTGCAATTTTCCCTTCAATGCTTGCCAGTCGTCCGTGTCTGCTAAAAAAAAGTTCAACAGTGGCAACACCCGCGTCATCTTTTAGCAAAGGCGCTAAACGACTTAGGCTTTTTAGTTTTATTTGTCCCGAGAGTTCGCTATGCTTATCAGCAAAACTCAAAGGATCTATAAGTTCGGGTAATCGATCCAACATAACCGGGCAATGATATCCGTAATAGAGTACTTCGTCAAACCGCAATATAACTTTCTAAAATGGAAATCAAACAACTGGTCCTTGCGTCATCTTCCGAATATCGACAATTTTTGTTACGAAAATTACATTTGGAATTTATTTGCGATTCGCCGGGGCTTGACGAAACACCGCTACCCGATGAGTCTCCAAGGCAAACCGCTCGCCGGCTTAGCGAAGCCAAAGCCGGCGAATTAATCGGAAAATTTCCAAACAGTTTAATTATCGGCTCCGACCAAGTCCCGGTTCTCAAAGGCTGTCGGCTTAGTAAGCCGGGCAACAGAAAAACCACCATTGAACAACTATCGGCCGCCTCAGGTCAATGCATGACATTTTACACCGGGGTAGCGGTTGCAAACAGCTTAACCGGTGAAGTGATTAGCGATATCGATGAATGCCATGTTTATTTCAAAAAATTAACAAACATCGCCATCGAGCGTTATGTCGACTTGGAAAAACCGTTTAATTGCGCGGGAGGATTCAAATCTGAAGGAATGGGTATTGTTTTATTGAGCAAAATTGAGGGAGACGATCCTAATGCTCTGATTGGACTGCCTTTAATTAAATTAATTGGCTTACTGGAAAAGTTCGGCGTTAAGGTGATTTAAATAATTCATTAACCAAGAAAAAGCATTTTGTCCATGAAACACACGAAAATATTCAATTAGTTATACTTTCGAGTCGCTTATCCAATTGAGTGATTTAAGAGATTTATGTAACCGCATGATTGCTTTGGTGTATTTCGCGATTTTCGTGGACTGACTGCCGAATTTAGGATTAAGAGCCTTGAAAAGGCTTAATGGAACTGTTTGCCCGGTGCCAATATGTCGAATGTGGCATTGGCCTCATCAACCGCCGCCGCCATTACTTGTTTGATTTTAGCTTCATTGAGCCGAAGAATAGATAAGGTTGATGACGATAAGGTCGACAAAAACTCATCACGCGTTTTACTCTCATTCAAATTAATCGCCAAATAAAGCAAATGAGCATCTAATTTATGGATTAATGCTTTTTCAGGGTGCAGTTGGTAACGTATCGCTTCCGATATGGATTCGGGGAGTTTCCATGATTCTGCCAGCTCCCCTCCTACATCGGCACGAGTAAAACCCAAGACTTGCCGCTCTAAATTGGCCAGTTGACGCTTGTTTTGGAAATTGTTCTTCAGTATTTGCTGAGATTGATCGGGCAACTTGGTATAGATGACCAATGCTCCGATATCGTGCAGCAAACCGGTCAAAAATAACCGTTCGCAATGCAAAACTGCCGCCTTCTTAGCTAGTAGTTTAGCAATGACCGCGCAATGAATGCTTTGTATCCAAAAGTCGGTCATGTTAATCAAGTCATCGGGAATGTTGTCGAAAGTATCGACAACCGAAGTCGCTAACGCCAAGCTCTGTAATTCATCTATTCCGACAATGGTAACGGCTCTGGAAATGGTATCGATTCTTGCTTGAAAACCGTAAAATGAACTATTGACGATTTTCAATAAACGCATACTTAAAGCCGGATCTTTTGTTATGACTCTACCGATATCGACAGCGGTATAGCGAGGGTCTCGAACCATTTCCCTGATTTGAAAATAGATATCGGGCAACGAATAGAGTTTGACAGAGTCTTTTATTAAGGATTTTGCAGTCAAGCTCTTTGCCACCGTTGAGCCCGCCTTACTTGTGATAAAGCGCTAAAACCTGTTTAACATAATTACGGGTTTCAGGATAAGGAGGAATGGAATTATTATATTTTTTTACCGCGCCTTCGCCGGCATTATATGCGGCAACGGCCAATGTTAAATTTGAATTGAACATCTTTAGCAAATCCTTCAAATAGCGTGTCCCGCCATTGATATTTTGCGCCGGATCGGTACGATCTCGAACGCCGTAGCGCTTAGCGGTATCCGGCATCAATTGCATTAATCCTACCGCGCCTGCCGAAGAAATTGCTTGGGCATGATAAGCGGACTCTGCTTGAATAACGGCATGCAAAAGCTTTTCATCGACCTGGTGTTTCGAAGCTGCTTGCGCAATGATATCGTTATACTTCTGCTTATTACCTTTCATTTGCCCCACAGCCCAATTGTAACTCGAAGGACGGGTGCGGATGATTCGCTTATAAAATCGATGGGAAGGCCGATCGGTATAATAAACTTTTCCGTCGGGCGAAACATACTTATAAATATCGGCCGATAAAACCTCGGAGAACAAAAAAAAGGCTACATAGAAAACGATCTTTTTTCGCATGACTTGTTCCCAATTTTTATTTCGAACGATTAGTCCAAATTATGCGCAACAATTGTTATAAAACCTAAGCACCATTTCACACAATCAGTGTAGTCCATTCCATAGAACTTTTTATTTTAACTGGCACCGCCTTTCGAATCGGCCAAATATTTGTCGATATCTTCCTTGGAAAACCCGATTTTCTTAGCTACCCGATCGGCATGACTGACTCTGGATATACCCTCTATTAACTTATAGGTAGGCGCACCGCCGGCAAATTCGACTTGTTTCGGCAAGCCGATGCCCTCCGCAACAAAATTATCAACTAACTGATGATTATGTGTGATTAAAATAGTACTATTGCCTTTTCGGTAAAAGCCGTTAAGCACGTTGGAAGACGACTCGAGCTTTTCTTCGAAGGTCGTGCCTTCGGATAACTCATCGAGCACAACGAGGCTTTTAGCTGTCGTAGCCAAAAAGATATCCCGAGTTCTTTTTAGCTCGGTACCAAAACGACCTTCTCCATCATCCAAATGACTGATTTCCGGTACTTGATAGAAAATCTTATCGGCAACGGTTAGAGTCGTAGATTTGACCGGTACATAGCAACCGATTTGTCCCAATAGTTGAATTTGCGTAATCGTTTTACAAAATGCTGTTTTACCGCCGCTGTTGGGGCCCGTAACTAAAACTAGTTTATCATCGTCCAATTGAAAATCGTTACCGACATACTCCGGGTTCTGGTAAGCAAGAACAGGGTTGCGTGCATTAACGAGATTGATACGATGATGATCGGCTTCGATAAATTGCGGAAGAGCAAGGTCCCCACCGAAGCTTTCCCGGAATTTTATAAACGCAAGCAATTCATCTAATTGGCCCAGCGCATCTAAGGTTTCGCCAACCGCTTGCGAAGTTTTAAACTCATTGCGTAACGGAATAATACAACTGTCCCGATCAAAACCGCCGACCACAGGAAAATAAATTAACAGTAGCGGCACAAAGAAAATCGATGCCACCGGTATCGATTCCTTCGAAATACTAAACAGGCTAGTAGGAAAAAAGTTCGCAAGCGCCCAAAGCACCCCAAAAAAAAGAGCAATCAATAAGGGTTTAAAGAGATTAGGCTTAAAAATAATCGCTGGGATCCACGATCCTTTTCGTTCCTGTTTGCTCTGTATGCCTTGTTCGCTGATAAATACCGGGCCTTTCATCAATGAGTAAGCTCGACTCTCGGTAAAGTTTTTAATCTGCCCCAATACCTCATTCAAATAGGAGCTTTGCGTTTCAGGCACGGCCTTGACTTGGTCAACTAGGTCCAGCATGAACCGGGTGCCACGCTTGTATTGAAGATAGCCGAAACCTTCGATTTCATTATCTTCGCGTGCCGTTCCGAAAGAACCCAAAAATTCACCGTATAACAACAAATAAAGATTCTTTTCATTACTCGAGGCTTGTTCAACAATGCCTTGAAGCTGTTGTCTCAATTCGGCGTCATCAGCAATGGCTTCGACCGCTTGTTGCTTCGCTTTGATAGCTTCGATCGAATCGAGCGGTTTGGCGAGCGAGCGATACAAAACCGATTGTCCGGCAATAGTTTGAGTATGATTTAAAGTATCGAAGATTTCATCGACTTCAATCGCGCTGAAAGCGCCCGCGTCGATTACGCCCGGTTCGCCATCGGCAAACCAGTTTGATCGTGTATCCGGCCAATTTTCAGGCCAAGTTTGTAATATTGTCGACTTCATGGTTTCTTCTTTCTATCGATAATGCCAAACACAATAATGGCCGCAGTCACAATTCCGACCATCGTAATGGTTTCTCTTGACGCTCCGAACAGATAAGCGACTCCACCGCCGATACCCATGCCGAGCCCGCTAAATGCTAAACTGCGCATCAGCCTGCAAACCGCGCAATTTCTATCGTAGTCTTTCATCGCAAAACCTTACGAGGACAAAATGCCTACCATTTTTTGGCTGGCATTAACGATTAATTAAATTCAAAAACTCCGAGCGAGTGCTGATTTCTTCCCTAAAAATCCCCGTCATCACTGACGTTGTCATCACCGAATTTTGTTTTTCGACACCGCGCATCATCATGCATAGATGTTTGGCTTCTATAACTACTGCAACACCTCTGGCATTGATGGATTTCTCGATAGCATCGGCGATCTGTTTAGTCAATTTTTCCTGGATCTGTAAGCGCCTGGCATACATATCGATAATTCGTGCAACCTTTGAAAGACCCAGCACCTTACCCTGAGGGAGATAACCGACATGGCATTTGCCGATGAAGGGTAACAGGTGATGTTCGCATAACGAATAGAGTTCGATATCCTTAACGATGACCATATCTTCGGTATCGGCTTGAAATATAGCCCCGTTCAACACATCATCCAAGTTTTTTTCATAACCATTGTTCAAAAACTTGAATGCATCCGATGCCCGCTTAGGCGTGTCGACCAAACCTTCGCGGGTAACGTCCTCTCCGACTGCTTCGATAATTTTGGAAAAATACTCTTCCATCGTTCGTTCTCTATAATTAAAAAAGCAGGCCAGTATACCTTATCGGGATATTAAATCTAATGCCTTGAGTAGCGTATTTTGATCGGCATCCTGTTTCGTCCCGTTTTCGCTAATATGCCGTCGCCAAGACCTGGCACCAGGAACCCCGTGAAAAAGCCCAAGCAGGTGCCGTGCTATCGAATACAATCGCACGCCCTGTTTTAATTGCTCACCCACATAAGGAAGTAAGGCTTCTACTATTTGTTCACGACTCTTGATGGCATGAAAATTCCGGTAAAACAGTTCATCGACGCCGGCTAATAAATAAGGATTCTGATAAACCTCTCTTCCGACCATGACGCCATCGACCTCGTTATTAATGACAAGCGCTTGATCCAATGAGCGGACGCCGCCATTCAAAATAATTTCCAATTGTGGAAAGTCCCTCTTGATCCGATATACCACATCGTAGCGTAGCGGCGGAATTTCCCGGTTTTCCTTTGGAGACAGTCCGCTCAACCAGGCTTTTCGGGCATGAATGATAAACACCCGGCACCCGGCTTCGGAGACCAGAGTAATAAAACGATGCAGCGCTTCGTAGGAATCTTGATCGTCTATACCGATCCGACATTTGACAGTCACGGGAATCGACACGACCCGACTCATTGCCGATAAGCATTCGGCAACTAATTCCGGAGTCGCCATCAAACATGCGCCGAATCGTCCATTTTGCACACGGTCGCTAGGACAACCGACATTCAGGTTAACTTCGTGATAGCCGTAATCTTCGACCATTTTAGCGCATGCCGCTAATTCCAGAGGATGACTACCGCCCAATTGACATGCCAATGGATTTTCGTCGGGATGGTATTGTAAAAACCGGTCCCGGTCGCCATGCAGTAAGGCACCGGTCGTAATCATTTCGGTATATAAGTAAGCATGTTTTGACATCAACCGATAAAAATACCGGCAATGCCGGTCCGTCCAATCGAGCATAGGGGCAACGCAGAACTTTCTTGGCGTTATGATTTCCGGCAATGCTGAATCGGATTTCGATGTGATGACAGTGGCTACATTGCAAGTTTGAAATTCAGATTGAGCCATGATTGTATTCAGCAACTGGGCTGGTTCGGTTGAGCCGTATTATGTTGCAAATGCTCATTTTTCAATTGAATGTAATGCTGATAGGAATATTCCAAAAATTCTTTTTCACGATCCGACAACGGACGTATTTGCCTGGCCGGACTGCCGACATAAAGAAAACCGCTTTCGAGCTTTTTACCGGGCGGCACCAGCGCACCGGCGCCGAGCATGACGTAATTTTCTAAAACAGCTCCATCCAAAATAATCGCCCCAATGCCGATTAAACAATAATCACCGACGGTACAGGCATGAACCACCGCATTATGACCTATCGTAACGCCTCTACCGATCGTTAAAGGCTGACCTTGAGGCGAAAACGGACCGGCATGGGAAACATGCAAGACCGAACCGTCTTGTACATTAGTACCATCGCCGATACGTATCGATTCAACATCGCCCCGAATAACGGTCGAAGGCCAAACCGACACATCATCGCCCAATACGACGTCGCCAATGACAACAGCGCTTGGATCGATCAAAACCGAACGGCCTATGATAGGCTGTTTATCTTTAAATCTTCTAATCGACACATAACCTCCAGGTTATTTACTATAATTTTGCTAAAGATTTGGTCGAAAATAACTTCCCTATTTTTGGAGGGTTCGGTTGCTCGATTGGCAGGTGTCGGCGGCAGGGCAGATTTTTTCTCATGCGAAATCTGCATTCATGCCATCCATGGCATCAGATTACGCCGTCAAGCCTACAAGGACGTATTCACGGCGTCTTGTCAAGCGAGTTACCGAACCCTCAACAATGCTCATAGTTCCAGGGGGTTATTTATCACGAAATCCTAAATTCAAAAACGAAAACTTTAATGCGATGAACAAGAGTCGTCAACCGACTTAAAATTGAATCATTATAGCCTTCATACGAGAATACCAATGCTTAACAAATTAATAAAACAGAGGTTGCCATTGTGATTTTTAACGGTATTAAACGACAGCTTCGTTCGGTCATACAATGGAATAACCCGCATCCGGAAGCGCTGCTCGAACAATGGACAGACAACGGCGACGAAATCAAAAATGCTTCCAAGTTGATAGTCGGGCCCGGACAAGGCTGCATTTTTGTTTACGAAGGTAAAGTCAAAGCGGTCATTCAAGAACCTTGTCTTGTCGAACTCAACACCGCGAATATTCCTTTTTGGACGACGATTAAAAAATTCATGCAGTTTTTTGTCAGCGAACATAAAGTTGCGATCTATTTTTTCAGAAAAACTAAAATTCTCGATCAAAAATGGGGGACCACATCACCCATCAAATATGAGGATCCGAAGTATCATTTTCCGGTAGGACTAAAAGCCTACGGCAACTTCAGTTATCGAATCTACGATGCCGAGGATTTTTTCATTAACGTTGCCGGAAACCATAACAATTTTTATATCAACGAGTTTCGCGAAATCATGGCGGCTCGTATCATGCATCCATTAGCCGATTATCTTGCCGAAAGTCGTTTCAGCTATGCCGATATCGACGCGAATCGCGAAGAAATCGCACACGGTATGCACATCAAATTATCAACGGCCTTTCAAAAACTCGGTTTTGAAATCACCGATTTTCGCATCGAAGGCACCGATTTCGACGAGGATACGCAAACACGCATCAAACGTATTGCCGACTTGACGGCCGAGACACATGCCGCGCAAATCGCAGGTATCGATTATACGCAACTGCAACAACTAGAAGCGATGCGCGACGCAGCCAGAAACGAAAGCGGTGCGGCAGGACTTGGCATGGCCATGGGTGCGGGCCTCGGTTTCGGGCAATCCATGGCGCAAACCGCTATACCGGTTCAAACCAGTCAACCGCAAGGTAATTCGGAAGCGGTGCAAAAGTTAGCGCAATTAAAACAGATGCATGATTCCGGCTTGATTACCGAGCAAGAATACGCCGATAAAAGAAAAGAAATTCTCGATCGTTTTTAAGTCCTATGAAACGCTGTCATAACTGCTCCGCGCCGCTGCTCGCCAATACCAACCTTTGCCGCTATTGCGGTACGCGAAATGACGTCGACTTGCATGGAAAGCATCATTTTGTCACCATTGATCATGAATCGGAACGAAAATGTCCGCACTGCGCAGAGTCTTTACACACGGTTGGCTTAGACCTCAATGATGGCCTCGGCGAATTCATGATAGAACGCTGCGAACACTGTTTCGGTTTATTTTTCGACCCCGGTGAGATCGAACGATTACTGAAAAGTTCGGTTTCTAATGTTTTCAGTATCAATCAACAATTGCTTCATAATATCAGTGTCGAGCGTTATCAAGCACACAGCAAAAAAGTTAAGTACATCAAATGTCCTGTATGCGATGCCTTCATGCGTCGCATTAATTACGGTCATCGAAGCGGCGTCGTCATCGACCGATGCAATGCGCACGGAATATGGCTCGATAATGGGGAAATTACGCACTTGATGGAATGGAAAAAAGCGGGTGGATTACTATTGCATGAGCAAAAGTTTCGCAATAAAACCAAAGTAAAACAATTTGTTATACCCCCAAAACCCCATCGGGTTACTTACGAAAACTCAACGAGTGAGCCGGTTTTTCTGGACGCGCTATCTTCATTAATTGCTAAACTTTTTAGTTAATTGTGATTAGCTACTCCTAGAATCGAGCGAAAAATCGCCTAATAATCTGAAAGGTTCTGCTTTCACTGCGGCCCTTGACAGGCATACCCCACACCCTAAAATCGGCGAAACTGCTCAAACTGGGAATTGCTGGCACAATTTTATCGAAACTACTTCGGATGCTTAATTCAGTTATAATAGGCGGCTTAGTTAATACCCATCGCAGATCAAAATTCGGCGCCGGGGAGTCTGTCAAAGGACTCCGTAAATACATCCCTGTAGGCTCTATGCCCGCTCCATGCTGGCAAAGCCTTTGCCGCACACCCCGGCGCCTCCTCAGGCACTGCCGAAATTTGAAGCGCGAAAGGTATATTAAATCTATTTTTTCAAAGATATTTGAATGACAAAATTTTTTTATCCATTAAATGACGCTAAGTACATGACGACACTCATACATTGACGAGATGCCAGCAAAACGCAACCGTTATTGAAGTATTTTATATTTTTTAACCGTTACTTAAGCTTTGCTGAATCTAATACCGTAAAATCAATTCAGCTTGAATGAGAAATCTAAATGTACACAAAATTCTTCGGTCTTAATAAAAAGCCATTCTCATTGATTCCCGACCCGGAATTCTTGTACCTGAGCTCAAAGCATCGAAAAGCGTTAAGCACCTTGCAGTACGGTTTGATGAGTCACGCCGGCTTTACCGTGATAACCGGCGAAATCGGCTCAGGTAAAACCACATTGATTCGAAGTATGTTAAATAAAATCAAGGATCAGTGCACCGTCGGCGTAATCACCAATACTCATAGTGCTTTCGGCGATTTGTTGACTTGGGTGCTAGGTGCGTTCGACATCAGTCATGACACGAAATCCAAAGCAGAGCGCTACCAACTGTTCGTCAAATTCATTACTGAACAAGCCCGGAAAAAGCGGCGCGTCGTGCTGATTGTCGATGAAGCGCAGAACATGGAAATTGAAACACTGGAAGAACTCAGACTGCTCTCCAACATTAATGTCCAGCAAGAAATCATGCTCCAGTTGATTTTGATCGGCCAGCCTGAACTCGTGGATAAGCTGAACGAGCCGCAGCTGATTCAGTTTGCTCAGCGTATCTCGATCGAATACCATCTGACTCCTCTTAACTTTGAAGAAACCGAGCTTTACATCGATCATCGCTTGCAAATCGCAGGCAGCCAGACCAAAGTATTCAATCAATCGGCTTGCGCGGCTATTTTTTATTACAGCGCAGGTGTTCCGCGCCTTATTAATAATATATGCGACTTGGCAATGGTCTTTGCATTCGCCAATGATACTAAGGAAATCGGCTGGAAAACGATTGTCGAGGTTATCAATGAAAGGAAAACGGGCGGGATTAATCGCTTCAGAGGAAAGCATTGCCCGGAACCCGACTTAATGCAGAAGGTAGCGGAAGCAGAAAAATTACGCCGGGCAATTCTCGAAAAAACCGGAGTCGATATTTCAAAGTGTCATTAAACGACCGCTAGAAATATTTAAGAGGAACCTTCATTAATAGCCACTAATTCAATATGCTGTAACGCGGCTGTGACATGCAAAAGCTTTCCAATACGATAAAGCATTCTTTGATTTCCCCGATGAACCTCAATCGTCTGCCCTGGTTTTAAGTAATGCGCACCTAAAACAATACTCTCAGGCTGATGTAAAATCGAATCGGCAGGGACATAAATCGCCAGTTGGCCTTCTTGCTTATTAATTCCAAGCAAAATGATCCAAACCAATTCAGAACGCATTCCCATCAATTCAATGCCCAGAATCAGCCCCTCGTCTTCAAGTCGACTGATTCTTCGGATCTGACCGATTTCCAATTCCTTAAACCCTGGTTGTTGAACCGCGAACAACTCGCCAACTTTGATTCTTTGTTCTTCCGAACTCCAAACCAATGCATAGCCTTTAATGCTGCTATTCAAGATCAAAAAATCGCCGAACGGAATTTCATTGAGTAGTTCAAGCGGCTCAGGTTGCGACCAAATTTTCTTAGTCCCTGAAGCCAGTGCGCTGAGTTTATGGATTTTGGCCGCTTTCGGATCGATAGCCGAAAGTCCGGTTTTTTTCTGGTTTAAGTTATAAGCAATTTCATCGCCTTCCGGAACCAAATCTAAATCCGGTACTTGCCAACTTCCGGCAATTCTTGGGTCATGTGCAGACCGCACTTTAATTGTTTCATTGTCGACACCCTGTATTTTTGCGAGCACACTGACGATTGACTTAAAACCGATATAGCCCCTAGCATTCTCTGTCGATACGATACGGGTGTATTTTCTTGTGCGTTTTTTAGTCAATACTTCCGCCACTCTGAAAAGCAGATCCTTGTCGATAAAGCGAAAATCCGTTTTTTTATCTTTTCTTGTTTGAGCGGCAGTAATGAGAAAATTAACGATTGGCAGTGTGGCAATATAACGGGTATTGTTTTGTGGTTCGGTTAGGGGGGGTAAATTTTTGCTAGGCGCTTCATCGATATCCAAGTTTAACTGAAAAGTACCTTGTATAGCTTCAGGTGCCACCTCGCTAGTTAAGCTGATGGTATCAACACACTCTGCTAGCAAATTGAATAGAGTATTCATTTCACGAACTCTAAAACAATCCGTATCACAGCACGAAAAAATAAGCATTTGCTTGAAGACGCTTGCGATCGTTTTATGCTTAACATGACTCATATTCACTGGAATATTTAAAAGCTCAAGGGTTTGCGCTCTTATGTAATTACGGTAACAATTTAACCAAAAGCCTTTCTGAACGCTAGCATAGACTTGACTTATATGCAGTAAAACTTGACTCGCGGAATACATTGCCGAAAACAATATTTGTGCTTGTTCCTGCTTGCTCCAATTGGTATCTATCGATTCGAGCTGATGACTCAAATCCGAAAAACTCATCGTCAATTGCGTGTAAACCCATACTAAAATTTCGACATTCGAAGATTCTTCTCCAGATAAGGGAAAGCCGCTATCCAAATATAAGCTTTCAAGCCTCTCGGCCACTTCATTAACCAGCGGAATTGCTTTAAGAAGACATGTAAAGCGAAATCGAGGACTGATATCCATGCTATTCATGGCATGAAAAACCGAAGCCAGTTGACGACAAATTTCGTAACCATTTTCAGAAGACAGTAAATCCAGCCATTTCGCAAAAGATTGTTCGTCAGGAGCGAATGGCATTGCTTCGTATGTTAAGTTGGATTGCAATCTGAATTTAAGTTTATTCATTTTTGTTCTTAATCATTAGTAAGTGTCATTAAGCGGGTGCGGTTTCTGCTATACTCGATTGCAGTTTAGACTAACAGTCGAATCAGTATTCCAAATTTTTACTTTTGGCGAATGTTTTTTACGGAATCAGCATGTCTTTATTGAATTATTTTTTCAAAGATAACAAACAAGGTTCCGCGTGCAGCATTAACCCTGACCCGATAACGGTCGAAACGCTGAAAACGTTGATTCCCATTCGTAGTTTACATACAGAAATGCTGGAGTCTTTCGCAACCGACCGGTACTCTGAGGTTTTTCCCGCCAACACTATCTTATTCAATCAAGGTGAACAAAACGACTCGGCTTATTTTTTATTGAAAGGAACGGTCATTATTTCCGACAGCGCCGGAAAAAATTATGAAGTCGAAGCCAATACCGCACGCGCTAAATTCCCCCTCTGTAGCGGTATCAAACACGCCTTGAATGTTATCGCTAAAACCGACGTAAGTCTATTGAGGGTTTCGCATAAAATCATGTGCGCATTGCCGCCCGCTTCCCATCATCCAGCGCCGCTTAACATACCGAAAGAATTAACCGATAATCGATTATTGCAAGCTTTTTCACAGTATTACCTAGAGGAGGAAATGGAAGTGCCGTCGCTGCCGGATATTGCTTTTAAACTGCGCAAAGCAATTCAAGCCGAAATTGGCGTGGCCGAAGCCGTTAAAATAATCCAACTGGATCCGGTCATGGCGGCGAAATTGATTCAAGTTGCAAACTGCCCGTTATATTTAACCGCTATTCCGGCTAAAACATGCTTCGAAGCAGTCAATAGAATCGGTTTAAAAGCAACCCAAAATTTAGTGATTTCTCTCAGTCTTAAACAAATATTTCATTCCCAGAATCCACTGATCAAAAAAATACTGGATAGGGTTTGGAGGCAAAGCATCTACATTTCCTGTATTTGCTACGTCTTAGCTAGCGAAACCAAAAAAGTCAATCCGGAAGAGGCTTTACTCGGGGGCTTGGTTTGCGATATAGGGATTGTTCCTTTCTTGAATTTTGCCGCTAACCTTCCGGAGGATTACTACAAGGAAGAGTCGCTTGAGCGTGTCATTCCCTTTATAAGAGGCCCCGTCAGCGCCTATATCTTGCGAGAATGGAGTTTTCCCGAAGAACTCTACGAAATACCTTTGTATGCCGACGATTGGTACCAACATCGCGGCAATCAGATTTCTCTAATCGATATCGTCGTATTATCAAGACTGCATAGTAAAATCGGCACACCGGAGATGGCTAATTTGCCGGAAATAACTTCCATACCAGCAGCAAGCAAACTGGATTTTATCCAACTCTCGCCGGAAAACTCGTTACATATTCTTCATGACGCGCAAACTAAAATTAACGAAGCCAAGCGAGCTTTTGCAATATAGATACTATGCTACTGAATTTATTTAAAAAAAGACCTATTCCAAAGCCTAAGCAAGCTCCCAAAAGGGAACAATCGATAACGGCTGAAATACAGCTTTCAAGAGAAAATCACTCAAGAAACAACATTAAACCGGTTAGAATTCCGGTTAATTTTCTTAAACGGTTAATGCCTTTAGGGCAACTGTTAACCGAAGAAGAGATACAGGCTTTAAAAATTCGCACCGAAAGTTTCGCCCCGGGGGCTGCCCTTTTCATTCGCGGTACCGAGGTCGATGCACTCGTTTATCTGTGCAAAGGTACGGTGTATTTAGAAACGGCCAGCGGTATTGGGCAAGAAATTAACGAAGCCATTCTAAAAGCATTGTTTCCATTATCGAGCGGGGATTTTCACCAGTTTACCGCCATCGCTAAATCGAATGTTACGGTCATCTATATTCCAAAAACCGTATTACTACTTAACCGTAACCCGATTAACCCGTTAAATGACCCGTTACTTGCCTCCGATTCGCTACAAAACAATCCATTTTTCCTCCGCTTTTACGAGCATTTTCAGCAACGCGATTTAAAAATTCCCAGCTTTCCCGATGTCGCTTTCAAGCTTAGGCGATCGGCAATGCAAGACATCGGCATTGCCGAAGTCGTCAAGATCGTCAACATGGATCCGTTTATCGCGGCAAAATTAATTCAAATCGTCAATAGCCCGGTATATCGAACACTCAACCCAATTACAAACTGTCATGATGCGGTTAATCGATTGGGGTTTAAAAATACCATGAACCTGGTTACAGCGATCAGCATGAAAAACCTGATAAAAAGCGAAAAACCTACGATTAAGAAACGTATTCAGGAAAATTGGGCACAAAGTATTAAGGTTTCTTGCATTAGCTATACGCTGGCAAACTTGACTCGCCAAGTCAACCCGGAAGAAGCCCTGCTGGCCGGACTGCTGCATAATATCGGCACCCTACCCATGTTAATGTTTGCCGACCAATTGCCGGAAAGTGCTTTCACAGTGAGTGATCTTGACCAATGCATCAAGACATTGCAAGGCCAAATTGGCTCAATCATTTTGGAAAGATGGGAGTTTCCTGATAATCTCAAAACAGTTCCGGTAAAAGTAAGCAACTGGTTCGATCATTCCGGCGAAGCCTTAAACCTAAGCGATATTGTGCTGTTGGCTAAATTCCATTTCTTATTGACACAGTATGAGTACAGGGTTGAACTGCCTTTAATCAATACTTTGCCGGCATTTCAAAAGCTGGATTCTCAATTATTGACACCTGAACAGTCACTGCAAATATTGCAAGATGCCAAACAACAAATTAACGAAACAATGAAATACTTTCTGGCTTGACGTATGCCCAATTGGTTTTTCCATTTAATCGGTCGTTTTACATCCAAGCCTTCCGAGTCTAAAAACGATCCACAGGAACATGTTGAAAACCGTCCCGTTACGGCTGCGGATCCTATTTTAGCCTGCGATAAACCTTTCAAAACAAGCCGCATAAAACAGCCAGTCGAAATACTCAAACAATTCGTGCCGATAAGAAATCTTAACGATGCAGCAATCGAGCTTTTGCAGCAACGGACAAACTGTTATCGGGCCGGAGCTACGATTTTCGTAAGGGGGCAAGGCAATAATGGCAAAGTGCTTTATTTGCACAAAGGAACACTCGAATTGACGCCGGACTGCGAAAGCATCTATCAAATGAGCGCCGATTCGCCGCTGTCGCATTTACCGATTAACAGCGGCAAAGTTATTGGCGCTACGGCAATCGCCAAAACCGATGTTGAGATCATCGAAGTCTCGGCAGAGCTCATTAAATTGTGGACTGAGCAAAGTAAAGCGGATGCAACGCACCTAGAACTGATCGATATCGACCTGCCTAAACAAATCGAAGATAACGTTTTTTTTGCCGACTTTTCCCGAATTTACCGCGAAAACAAGCTAACCTTGCCTTCTTTACCCGCAGTCGCTCTAAAGCTCAAGCAAGCGATGGAATTCGAGATTGATATCCGCGAAGCCGCTAAAATTATTCAAATCGACCCGCCAATCGCCACCAAGCTAGTCCAGATCGCCAACAGCCCTCTTTACTCTCCAATTTCGCCGGTCACCAATTGCCAGGAAGCGGTTACACGTCTTGGCTTAAACGCCACGCGTCAGCTAGTGATGGGCATCGGACTCAAGCAAATGTTTCGATGTCAAAACGAACACTTGCTTGCCGCCATGCAATCGCTTTGGAAAAACAGCCTTTACATTTCGAGCCTGAGTTTTATATTGGCCCAGGAAAGCGGCCGGGTTAACCCCGAAGACGCATTATTAGCGGGATTAATCAGCGATATCGGCATCATCCCTTTGCTTCATTTTGCCGAACAACACCCTGAGCACTATAAAAATCGCTCGGAACTGAATGAGGCAATCCCGGTTTTAAGAGCCCCAATAGGAAAATTAGTCTTGCATACCCTCGGTTTTTCTGAAGAACTTCAGCAAATTCCGCAACACGCCGAAGACTGGTATTATGACAGCGGCGATAATCTGACGCTGATCGACATTATCATACTGGCTAAATTACACAGCTATATCGGCATTCAACATGATAAAGAACTACCCTATATCAATTCGATTCCTGCATACACCAAATTGAACAACGGTAAATTGACGCCGGACTTTTCACTGCATATCCTGCACAAAGCGCGGCAGCGCATCGATGCGGCGATGCAAATTCTTTCTTGATCGATACCCAAAACACATGAACAACCCATTACTGACCGATAACACTTTGCCTCATTTCTCCGAAATTAAACCCGAACATGTCGTACCCGCCGTCGAAAAATTACTGTCAGACGCGCGCGCGACGGTCGATCGGCACCTCAAGGCCACCGACCAATATAGCTGGGAAAACTTGATCGAGCCGATCGAAAACGCCGAAGACAAGCTCAACAAAGCCTGGTCTCCAGTCAGCCATATGAATTCGGTGGTCAACAGCGAACAGCTTCGTGAGGCCTATAACGCTTGCTTACCGATGCTCAGCGATTATTCGACCGAAATGGGCCAAAACGAAGCTCTATTCAAAGCCTATCAAGCGATCGCACAAAGCGAGGAATTTCAAAGCCATGACAAGGCCCAGAAAAAAATCGTCGCCAATGCTTTGCGAGATTTTAAACTGTCCGGCATAGACTTGGAGCCGGCCAAGAAACAACGCTACAAAGAAATCAGCCAAGAACTATCGAAGCTGACTTCCCGCTTCGAAGAAAATCTGATGGATGCGACCAATGCCTGGAGCAAACTGATCACCGATAGCGATGACCTAGCCGGCCTACCGAAATCGGCATTGGTACAAGCCAAACAAACCGCTCAGGCCAATCAACAAAGCGGCTGGATGATTACGCTGCAATTTCCGTCATTCCAAGCCGTGATGACCTATGCCGACAGCCGTGCGTTGCGCCGCGAACATTACGAAGCCTTCGTCACGCGTGCATCCGATCTCGGACCGCACGCGGGACGCTGGGACAATAGCCAAATCATGGAACAAATTCTGGCGCTACGGCATGAAAAAGCACGCCTTTTAGGTTATGACAACTACGCCGAATTATCCCTGACCACCAAAATGGCCGACAGTCCCAACCAGGTCATCGGCTTTCTCGAGGACTTGGCCGATAAATCCTGGCGACAAGCGCGCAAAGATTTATTCGAACTGCGCGAATTCGCCGCGAAACACTACGGAATAAAAGACTTGCAGCCTTGGGATATCGGTTATTACTCGGAAAAAATGCGCCAGCATTTTTATCAACTTTCACAGGAAGAAGTGAAAACCTATTTTCCGATCGACCGGGTCTTGCCCGGCCTGTTCGCAATCGTCGAAAAACTCTACGGACTCGACATCAGCGAAATCGACAATTTCGACAGCTGGCACAAAGACGTCCGTTTCTATCAAATTCACGACCGCGACGGACAACTTCGCGGTCAGTTTTATACCGATCTCTATGCCCGCCCGAAAAAACGCGGCGGCGCCTGGATGGATGTCTGCGTTAGCCGCAAAAAATACCAAGGCGAAGTCCAAACGCCGGTCGCGTATCTAACCTGTAACTTCACTCCGCCGACGGGCGACGATCCTGCGTTATTGACCCACGACGAAGTGACGACGTTGTTTCACGAATTCGGACATGGGCTGCACCACATGCTGACCAAGGTTGACCATCTCGGCGTTTCCGGCATCAGCGGCGTCGAATGGGATGCGGTGGAGTTGCCGAGTCAGTTCATGGAAAACTGGTGCTGGGAAAAAGACGCGCTGGAATTGATTTCAGGCCATTATCAAACCGGTGACAAACTGCCGGACAGCCTATTCGATAAAATGCTCGCCGCGAAAAATTTTCAATCCGGCATGATGATGGTTCGGCAACTCGAATTCAGTCTATTCGACTTGAGAATCCATAAAGAATACGATCCGGCCAAGGGCGGGCGCATCTACGAAATTCTCGACCAAGTCAGAAAACAAGTCGCTGTGGTTACGCCGCCGCCGTTTAACCGCTTTGCGCACAGTTTTTCGCATATCTTCGCGGGGGGCTATGCGGCAGGCTATTACAGTTACAAATGGGCCGAAGTGCTATCCAGCGACGCCTTTTCGATGTTCGAAGAGCATGGTATCTTCAATGAAACCATCGGTCATGCATTTTTGACCAACATTCTCGAACAAGGCGGAAGCGACGACGCGATGGAATTGTTCATCCAATTTCGCGGACGGGAACCCGAAATCGACGCGCTGCTCAGACACAACGGAATCGCTGCATGAAGTATCACGACCTGCGCGATTTCATCGCGCAACTGGAAAAACAAGGCGAATTGAAGCGAATTCAATACCCGGCCGACCCGGTGCTCGAAATCACCGAAATATGTAATCGCACGCTACAACAAGAAGGACCTGCCCTGCTCTTCGAAAATCCGAAAGGTCATTCGATACCGCTGCTCGGCAACCTCTTCGGCACGCCGCATCGAGTCGCGATGGGCATGGGCGCCGATTCAGTCGAGTCCCTGCGCGAAATCGGCAAACTCTTAGCTTATTTAAAAGAACCGGAACCGCCGAAGGGTTTTCGTGATGCACTCGACAAAATCCCGGTATTTAAACAAGTATTGAACATGGCGCCGAAAATCGTTAAATCGCCGCCCTGCCAGGAAGTCGTGCTCGAAGGCGATGAAATCGACTTAGGCAACTATCCGATACAAACTTGCTGGCCCGAGGATGCCGCACCGTTAATAACTTGGGCCCTGGTGATAACCAAAGGCCCCTACAAGGAGCGTCAGAACCTGGGTATTTACCGGCAACAAGTCATCGCAAAGAACAAAGTCATCATGCGCTGGCTCGCGCATCGCGGCGGCGCTTTGGATTTCAAGGAATGGCAAGAAGCCCATCCCGGCGAACCGTTTCCGGTCGCGGTCGCGCTCGGCGCGGATCCCGCGACGATATTAGGCGCCGTCACGCCGATACCGGACAGCCTGTCCGAATACGCCTTCGCCGGGTTACTGCGCGGCAGCAAAACCGAACTTGCCGACTGCCTGTGCAATAACTTGCAAGTGCCGGCCAGCGCCGAAATCGTGTTGGAAGGTTTCATTTATCCAAACGAAACCGCGCCCGAAGGTCCTTACGGCGATCATACCGGCTATTACAACGAAGTCGACGAATTTCCGGTGTTTACGATCGAAAAAATTACACAGCGCCGGGATCCGATTTACCACAGCACCTACACCGGCAAACCGCCCGATGAACCGGCCGTGCTGGGCGTGGCATTAAACGAAGTTTTCGTGCCGATTCTGCAAAAACAATTTCCTGAAATCGTCGATTTCTACCTACCGCCCGAAGGTTGTTCTTATCGCTTGGCCGTCATCAGCATAAAGAAACAATACCCCGGCCACGCTAAACGCGTCATGCTTGGGCTTTGGTCGTTCCTGCGCCAATTCATGTACACAAAATTCGTCATCGTCGTCGACGACGACGTCAATCCGCGCGAATGGAAAGATGTCATCTGGGCGATGACCACACGCATGGATCCTACCCGAGATTTCACGCTGCTCGACAACACACCCATCGATTATCTCGATTTTGCCTCGCCGGTCTCCGGATTAGGCTCAAAAGCCGGTTTCGATGCCACCAATAAATGGCCCGGCGAAACCGACCGCGAATGGGGGCGGCCGATCGTGATGTCCAAGGAAATTATTCAGAAAGTGAATAGTATTTGGGAGGATTTGTTTTAATTGCCTTCCTGTGGGACGGGTTATTTAACCCGTCCCCAACGTTTCGGATTGGCCTAAGCGGTTTCGGCTTGCTTCGGCCACGGTTGAAATGTTTCGGCGTACAGGGAAGTATGCTTACCGAAAAGAATTTCAAGCCTGCACCACTATACCTTTCGCACTTCAAATTTCGGCAGTGCCTGAGGAGGCGCCAAGGTGTGCGACAAAGGCTTTGCCAGCATGGAGCTGGCATAGAGCCTACAGGGATGTATTCACGGCGTCCTTTGACGGACACCCTGGTGCCGAATTTTAATCTGCGATGGGTATACAAAATCCGAGCAGCGCAATTTGTTGTTATTGAACCCAATAGTGCAAAATTTGAGTAAAAGTACCATCTCCATTGTTAACTGACTCCATTTGCCCACTGATGCCAGAATATTGGCCTGTACCGCCAACAATCGCTATAGCTGACGTTCCTGTATCGAATTCACGCCCAGCCACCTGAATACTGCCGTTCTTCATGGTCAAGGTCCATTGACATTGGAAGCTATGGCCAACGCGCGTACGTATGCACATGCCGCTATTATTACCGATCCGTGAACCTTGTTCATCGAGTAAGGGTTGATCGAACGTCAAAATATCCCCCTCCGTATCTCCTAACTCTCCAATATCAAGCAGTTTAGCCTGATGCGTTCTCGCATCCGCGATGGTGATCAGTGTTTTGGGCATACAATGTGTGCAGGCTGTCATGCTTAAGATGCAGACCAATAAGATGAGGCGGTCTAAAGAGTCAAACATCTAATTTTCCTCGCGATTAATGTATCATCATCGTAGATCAAAATTCGGCAGTTTAGCCATGAAGCACATGAAATTCATCAAGCTTAGCGAGAAAGTCGACGTGTGCTATCAAATCTCCAAGGCGTAGCCTCCCCGCCGCGGATCGCCGATGCCGAAAAAACCGTCCGGTGAACTACTAACCGAATGCGTGCCTCCAAAGAATAGATTACGGCTGTTCCAGACTTTATAGTTCGAATAATGTTCAAGAAGCCGGGCGACCTCGTTATTATCAAAGCCCCCCTCTATGCTGAGCAACCCGGCTTCATGATGAATGCGCGGATGCCTGACAGCCAGGTCCAGCGGCATTTTAAAATCGATTATGTTAATTAATACTTGCAGTATTGCCGTACGGAGCCGATTGGAACCGCCCGATCCCAAAGCAATACGCCGTTTGTCCGAAAGCGTCACGATGCATGGCGCCATCATCGAGGTCATTCTTTGATTAGGTGGCCAATCATGAAAACCCTTGGGGTTGAGGTCTTTTTCGCCCAGCATGTTGTTGAGCAGAATGCCTGTGCCGGGGATGAACACGCAGGGTAAACGCATTAAAACTACATATAAAATCAAATGGTTATAATGCGTAGTATTTTCAGTAATTTCATAGCGGCAGCCTTTATTGCCACAAAATAAAAAACTAACAAATAAAATATTCTGCAAGCTTAGGTTGAATAGTCATAACATATTGATATGGCATTTATTTTAATGCGTTTGCCCTGGATGAACACGCCGCATCCTTCCCCGTTGCTGGTAGTAAGACTGGCGATATTGCCTAAACCGTCGATGACACTGATTTGCGTGGTTCCCCTAGAACAAAACGGAGCGGGTTTGATACGCGTTCGATAAGCTTCAACATTTTCCGGATCCAGAACATGCTCCCCCGGATGGTACGAGCTACCGTTCAGGTAGGAGTCGACGCGTGCCTTATTGGTCAGATCTTGAACCTGTGCCAATAAATCGAGATACGACGCCGTGCCGCAACGATAGCGGGACAGATCGAAAGATTGTAGCAATTGTAGTGCAAAGGCTATCAACGTGCCGCCTGAACTGGGAGCGGGATTGGTTTGCACGGTGGCGCCGCGATATTCGATCGACAACGGTTTTCGTTTGACCGTTCGATAATGCCTAAAATCTTCACTAGCAAGATGGCCGCCTTGTTCGGCGCAAAGCCGTGCGGCAGCGGCGGCGATGTCACCCTGATAGAAAAATGCTTCGCCCTCCCGAACCAGCACCTCGAGACAATCGGCAAAATCCGGCAGATATAATAATTCTCCTTGTTGCAGTAATTGGCCTTGGTGCATTTTGCTGCCGAAGGTATTGCTCGCTTCGGGATAACTCAGATAAATGGCCTTGACGATGTCGAAAATATAGGATTGAAAGGCATTCATAACGACGCCATTTCTTGCCAGTTCAATAGCGGGTTCGGCTAGAACCGTCATCGGTAGCGTACCGAGTTCCCGGTGAACCGCAAATAATCCTTTAACAGTACCGGGCGTCGCGACCGAACCCAAACCGATATGAAACTCCTGCCGAACTGTGCCGAAGTCTGCGGAAATCGGAAAAAAGTCCGTGTCATCGACGCTGCGCTTGGAGAGCGGCGTTTGAACAAAAAAATCATAGAGCACAGTGCCGCCGGGCGCGGTACGGGCCATCAAAAAACCGCCGCCGGCCAATGAGGATAACACCGGCTCAGCAACACAAGCCGCCAAATGCGCGGCAATCACCGCATCGAAAGCATTGCCTCCTTCGCCGAGAATATAAGCGGCTGCTTTTGCAGTTTGCTCATGACCTGCCGCCACCACACCCCTACTCTGCATTTTGTATCAGACTCCAATTCTTCCGTAACGGAAAAATAAGCATATCATGCTAATGCTATTCATCTCTTGACTTAAAACGATCCCTAAAGACGAGAGTCAGCCAGATCGTCAACGTTATGGTTGTAAAGACTGTCACCGCAAGTTCGATGATTTAACTCATACGATTTTCGCTGGACATCATCAACCGTTGAAAACCTGGATACTCTGCTTATACTTCATGGGGTTGAACATGTCGAATTCCGATATTGCGCGCGAACTAGACTTGAATGAATCGGACGCGCAACAAATGACACGCCAGTTGCGCTCCGGTATTGTGGCTAAAAAACCGACGGTGGTTCTAGAAGGCGAAGTGGAATGCGATGAAGTCTATGTGGTCTCAGGCCACAAAGGACAGCCCGCTAAAGTAAAAAAAAGGGCGTAAAGGTCGGCGTAACCGATTAAAAGGCGCGCGTGGACGCGGGACTTTGGCCAAGGAAAAGCCGCCAATATTCGGCATGATTCAGCGAGGCGGACAAGTCGTCATTCACATGGTCGAGAATGTTCAGCAAGCTACCATCAAACCTTAAGTGCAACAAACGATTGCTAGCGGTACATTGATCTATACCGATGAATACACGATTTATGATCGCCTTGAACAATGGGAATACATTCGAAAAAGTGTCTGCCATGGGGCCGGAGAGTATGCGCGCGACGAGGATGGCGATACTTTCACGAAGTCCATGTCAACACCATGGAAGGGCTCTGGTCTTTGTTACGCTCCTGGTTGCGACCTCATCGCGGTATCTCTCAAGAATATCTACCGCTCTATCTGGGCTTTTTTGAATTTATTCGTAACACAAAACGCGGCAAAGCGTTATTACAATCTCTGGTTGAATTGTTGGTGGCGTGAAACAGCTCCCCGGATTCCACTATGAGCCAAAGCTTTTTTACGTTACCTTTGTTTTACGATCACAACGGAAAACCCAGAAGAACCGACGGATAATTTTTTACATAATCTGATTTCTAATTGACGTTAAAACCGGATATTCATATTCGGCATCAAATCCCTCTAGCTCTTGGTCTCCTGAAATTACGTTAAACCAACCTGTAAAATCCGAATCGAGAGGAATAGTGTCTAATTTAAGTTGCATGCGCTCTTCTCCGTTATCCAGCTTCGAAATCACCAACATACCGCATGTGGTCCGACAGCGCATATCGGACGATTTGAAATGATTGGGCCGTTCATACACAATTTTTAATATACGTTTGTTATTCATAATAAAACTCCAGTTATGTATTATTACTAATAAATCTATGCCATTACCGTAAAATCGGATTTTTAGGCCGCCATTCTTTCTGCCGTTTCTGACGACTTCCGAACCATTGATGCAACACTTGTTATATCCGCTATTTCAAACAACGATAATACTTGATCGATATTCAAAATAATCACGAACCGACCTTTGATCTTACCCATGCCACCGATGAAGTCGGAACGGATATTAGCGCCGAATGAGGGAGCCGGTTCTATATCGGCCGGTAGAATCTCCAGGACCTCATTGACAGCATCAACCATAACGCCGATATCTTGTTTTTCGCCTTCTTCCGTATGAATTTCAACAATAATAATGCACGAACGGCGTGATACGCGGGCCTCAGGCATATTGAACCGGGCATTCAAATCGATAACAGGCACAACCGCGCCGCGCAAATTGATAACCCCTCGAATAAACGCAGGCATGCGAGGAATTTCAGTTAGCTGACCATATTGAATGATCTCTTTTATAGCCAATATCCCCATCGCAAAAGTATCGCCAGCAATCATGAATGTTAGATATTGATTCTGCTCAAGATCGACATCATGCGCTTGTTTCTTATTTCGATCGGCAACTTTTTCCATGATAACCTCCTAGAATCGGGCGTATTCGAATTCGTCATCCGCCAATTCCTCGTCTTGAGCTTCATTGACGATTTTTTTGGTCCGGCTCGAAACTTTATGCACTAATTTCAAATTCCCGCCAGCAGCCAAGCGATTTCCCGCAGATTGTTCGGTAATTTTGAAAAAGCTCATCAAATCGCCCAGTTGCGAAGATTTTGCCCCCAATTCTTCGGAAGTCGACGACAGCTCTTCCGCTGCGCTGGCGTTTTGCTGTGCCACTTGATTCAATTGACTAATCGCCGTATTAATCTGGCTCACACCGGCCGATTGCTCTTCGGATGCAGCTGCAATCTCCTGCACGAGGTCTGAAGTCTTCTGGATCGACGGCAGCATTTGATCGAGCAGTCCTCCTGCTTTCTCGGCAGTATCGACGCTTTTCCCTGCCAGTTCCCCGATTTCCTGTGCCGCGACCTGACTGCGCTCCGCTAAATTACGCACCTCGGCTGCAACAACAGCGAACCCCTTACCGTGCTCCCCGGCTCGCGCGGCTTCAATTGCCGCATTGAGCGCCAATAGATTGGTCTGATAAGCAATATCGTCGATGATGCCTATTTTCTCGGCAATACTTTTCATTGCCGTCACGGTCTGTTTTACGGCCCCCCCACCTTCTTCGGCTTCCTTAGCCGCTTTAGTTGCAATGCCGTCGGTAACTTTGGCATTCTCAGAGTTTTGATTGACCGATGCCGACATTTGTTCGATCGACGATGAGGTTTCCTCCACACTAGCCGCTTGCTCGCTAGCAGCCTGACTTAAGCTCTGCGCGGTTGCATTAACCTGCTCGGAAGCATTATTTAGCTCCTGAGTCGTCATATTGATCTCGGCAACAGTTTGAGACAAACGAGTCAGCGTATTATTCAACATGTCACGCAATTCCTTCAGTTTCCCTTTGTATTCGCCATCGACGGTTCGCGTCAAATTGCCTTTTTCCATCGCAGCCAACGATTGCATCACGTCGTTTACCGGACCTATCACCGAATCGAGCGTTTGATTTACGCCTTCGACTATCTTCCGGTAATCACCTAGGTGCTTCGATGCGTCGGCTCGCGCCTCCAAACGGCCATCAATGGCGGCTTCGGCCAACATCGCCGCATCTGCAACCATTCGATTGATTGCGTCAATACAGGTGTTCAAATTGTTTTTGATCGTATTGAAATCACCGTTATAACTGTCGGTAATCTTCGGAGGAACCTCGCCTTTGGCGATTTTATCGACGTAATCTGCCGCAACATTAAGCGGACCTATTACCGCATCGAGACAATTGTTGACCCCTTCGACAACTTTGCGATAGTCTCCTTGATATTGACTCGCATCGGCGCGAACCGACAACATGCCTTGTATTGCAGCCTGTTCGAGATTACTGGCCTCAGCCACCATTAAATTAATTGCTTCGATACAGGTATTCAGGTTATTTTTGATGACATTGAAATCCCCGTTGTAGGTCGCGGTAATCTTCGGCGGCATGTCGCCTTTCGAAATCCTGTCGACATAGTCGGCCGCAACGTTTAGCGGGCTGATTACCGCGTCGAGACAATTATTGACTCCCTCGACAACTTTGCGATAGTCTCCCTGATATTGACTTGCATCGGCGCGAACCGACAACATGCCTTGTATTGCGGCCTGTTCGAGATTGTTAGCCTCAGCCACCATTAAGTTAATTGCTTCGATACAGGTATTCAGGTTATTTTTGATGACATTGAAATCCCCGTTGTAGGTCGCGGTAATCTTCGGCGGCATATCGCCTTTCGAGATCCTGTCGACATAGTCGGCCGCAACGTTTAGCGGTCCGATTACCGCATCGAGACAATTATTGACGCCCTCGACGACTTTACGGTAGTCGCCTTGATAACGACTCGCATCTGCACGGGTCGACAGACGGCCTTCGATAGCGGCCTGTTCTAGATTGTTGGCTTCGGCGACCATTGTATCGATTGCTTCGATGCAGGTGTTCAAATTGTTCTTGATCGTATTGAAATCGCCTTTATAAGTATCGGTAATCTTCGGCGGCATATCGCCTTTCGAAATCCTATCGACATAATCGGCCGCAACATTAAGCGGACCGATTACCGCGTCGAGGCAGCCGTTGAATCCCTCGATAACTTCGCGAAAATCTCCGCTGTGTCGTTCGGTATCGGCCCGAGTTGAAAGCAACCCTTCGCGAGCCGATCGGGTCAACATCGAGGTGTCGTCGACCAGCAATCGAATCGCTTGCTGTATCCGCCCCATGCCATACAATAAACTGTTCGTATCGCCCGGCTTGCAATCAATTTTGCTGCTCAAATCGCCGCCAGATATTTTGTTGCCTATGTCATAAACCAGCGCCGGCTCGCCGCCCAACTGATTCATGACGCTACGGGTAATCGCTAAACCGAGCCATGCGGAAACAATCATCGAAACGACGATAATCACTGCCGTCAGTTGTAACATGAGCAGATAATTATCGGCCGACATACGATAGATTTCATCGGCCACATTCAATTGCAAGTCGATCAATTCGGCGACTTTATTACCGATTGGATCGATATTGGCGTAAAGCGGTCCGTCGAATTCTCTTAATTGCCCTTCAATGAGTCCCGATTGGCGTTCCAATAGTGACTCCAATCGCTGAATATCGCTATTGGCTGCCTCGAACAACTTGCCTGCTTGTTCGGCCAAGCGTTCTTCCTCGTCCGTCAGACGCGTGGCCGTGTAGGCCTTCCATTCACGGCCAATTTGTCGACTAGCATTACGAATACTCTGTAAAGCTTCTTCGGCACTCATTAATCCGGCATTAGTCTTATTGACCGCATCAATAACATTGATCGCATAGGCATCGGCGATTGCCTTAAGCCCTTTTAAGGGAACCACCCTATCTTCGTATATCGTTCCCATCTCTTGATTGGCCGATTTTAAGTTCATCGCACCATACACACCGCTAAGCAATAAGCAAAACAATGCAACGAAATAACCCAAACCGATCCGGGTGCCCAATTTCATAGTAGTAAACATAAACAATCTCCTTCGAGCTATTTTTCAGACTCGATTGTTGCACAACGCAGAGCCGTACATTAGTCCGTCTTCGTTCAATATCAATGCACGGTATCCTCCTCGCGTTCATGCTCAAGAACAATTTGCCGCATCAACCCCGGCACGTCTAAAACCAATGCGACATCCCCGCCACCCAGTATCGTAAAGCCGCTAATACCTTGGACTTTCTCTAACATTTTCCCCATCGGTTTAATCACCGTTTGAAATTCGCCCATCAATTTTTCTACGACTAAACCGAATTTTTCGCCTGCATAATTCAAAACAACGACGTTGCGCTGTTTGCCGATCTTGCCCGATATTCCGAAATGTTCATGCAATCTCAGATACGGCATCACCTCGCCGCGCAGATTCAAATAACGCTTGTCGTCTCCGACCTCTTGATTCCAGGCGGCTAGCTCTATACATTCGACAACCATGTCGAGGGGTAAAACATAGGTCGCGTTGCCGATGCCGACTAAAAAACCGTCGATTATAGCCAACGTCAACGGTAATCGAATCTTGACTGAGGTTCCCTCTCCTAGCCGGCTCGACAATTCAACGCTACCGCGTAAATCGACGATATTGCGCCGAACGACATCCATCCCGACTCCGCGGCCCGATAAATTACTGACTTCCTTAGCCGTCGAGAATCCGGCCTCGAATACCAAATTGAAAACTTCATGATCGCTCATTGATTGGCCTTCGCTAACTAAGCCTTTCTCGACCGCTTTCGCCAGAATGACATCCCGATCCAACCCACCGCCGTCGTCCTCAACTTCGATTACGATACTGCCCGACTCATGATAGGCACCGAGTCTGACCGTACCTTTATCGGGCTTACCTCTATCCCTACGCAGCTCAAACGGCTCAATGCCGTGATCGATTGCGTTTCTGACTAAATGCATCAACGGGTCGGCAATGCGCTCAACGACCGTTTTGTCTAACTCGGTTTCAGCGCCTTCGACAATTAATTCGATATCTTTACCGAGCTCTTGACTTACGTCGCGAACGACGCGCTGAAAACGATTGAAAATCGTACCGATTTGCACCATTCGCAAATTTAATGCGGTATTTCGTACCTCCTCGACCAATCGAGAAAGAATCGAAGTCGATTCCCGCAATTCGGCGACGCCAATTTTTCGGGCCACCATGCTTGTACTCGCGCCGGCGATGATCAATTCGCCGATCAGATCGATCAATCGATCCAGCTTGACCGAGTCCACACGTATAAAGCGATTTTCTCCGTTCTTTGCGACGGTCGTCGCATTGCGTTCCGATGGATTCGATTTAGGCGCGGGTGGACTTGCTTCGATATCGCTTCTAGATACCTGAGTTCTATCGGCTGCACTTACCCGCTGTATTTCCGAAAGCGCGGTTCGACATTCTTCTTGAGTCAACGAACCGCACTTCCGGATAGATTCGGCGACCCGCTCGTTCGATTCCGGCAATATTGTTATCAACTCAATATATTCGGAAATATCGGCATGCGGCGGTATCAGTCTAATCTGACTACCATCGCGAATGAAGTCGAACGTACTATCGATCGCCGACCGCTCGGCTCGGCTCTTGAAACTGAGTTCATATCCCAAATAACTGATTTCAGGATCCATTTTCTCTTCTGAAGGAATCGCGTCCGGAACCGTGCAAACATGGTCGATATCGCCGTAAGTGGACAAATAACGCAGAAACGAAAACGGTTCCATGCCGTTTTTCAATATATCAGGAGCAAACCGTAACGAAATATGCCAATTTTCTGAACGAACCGGCCGCTGATCACAGTTTGTCCGGTTTGGGGCAACCGACGTATCTTCGTTTGGTTTAGTCGGCATTGATTCATCGCTACCAAGATGACATTTCAATTGCTCGACGAGCCGGTCGCCTTTCTCGCGCAACTCGTCGCTGACATTACCAGGTTCGGGGGTCATGTCTTCAAGCAAATCGGCGATATGATCGCGGCTATACATCAACAATGCGATCAGATCGGAAGTCAGCTCGAGTTCCGCCGTCCTAACCCTATCCAGCAAACTTTCGACAACATGGGTAAACGAAACTATGTGATCAAACCCAAACAAACCGGCCGATCCTTTGATCGTATGCGCCGCCCTAAACAGTACATTGACGATTTCAGAAATTTCTTCGGATTGCTCGGACAGTATCAAAGCTTCTTCCATTTGAGTCAGTAAGTCGCTGCTTTCTTCAATAAAAGTCTGTAACGCTTCATCCAGATTCATGCCTCCTCCTCGGCTTCGATACCGTTCATTCCAAACGCTTCTTGCAGGGAACACAAAAACACGACTTCGTCGAATGCCGGACTCGATGCGACAATACGGATACATTTATTTTTGGTCGCAGCGTCCCTGAACATCAGCAATAGTAACTGGACTCCCGACGAATCGATTTCGCCGACACGGGACAAATCGATAGCGAGCGTTTCGGATTCATGCAGTCTCTGCATCAACCGGCCTTTGAGTTCGGCCGCTGTATAAATCGTCATCTCACCATCTAAACTCAGACGATTATTTTCGGGATCGTAATCGAACCGAATATTCATGACATGAACTCCTACGACATAATCAATTTCGAAACGGCCGCAATCATCTGCTCGGGTTGAAACGGCTTGACTACCCAAGCTCTCGCACCAGCGGCTTGACCTTCCTGCTTTTTCGCCTGCATACTTTCGGTTGTCAGCATGATTACCGGAATGAATTTTGTTTCCGGAATTTTTTTTAGCTCCTTTACAAAAGAAATACCGTCCATTTTCGGCATGTTGACATCGCTGATAATCAAATGAACTCGCTGCCCGCTAACTTTCGCCAGTCCGTCTTGACCATCGCAGGCTTCGATAACCTGATAACCCGCCCCCTTCAGAGCAATGCTGACAACTTGCCTAATAGATGCTGAATCGTCGACGATCATGACCGTTTTACTCATAGTGCTATCTCCTCAAAAAAAGGTAATTTCCGTCGGCTTAGTTGTTACTGTTTGCTTCGAACCGTATCCCGATTTAACGTGATGCATCACGCGTTGCTCGTGCATCGTATAAGCACAGGACAACTCGTTAAGCCACGAATCGGCATCGATCTCCGTCTGTGCATACCCGTTCGGATGCGAGTCTCGCTCAAGTAAATAACCTTCCAGCTTGTTCAAATCGGTACATACATGATCGAGCATTTGCCCGACTCGATCCTGAAACTGCAAATCAATCAAGACGTTCGAAATTTCATCCTTGATTTGACATCCTTCTTTTTGGAGTACGATACAAGTATCGGACAATGACGACACAACCCCTTGAAAGCCCTCCAATACATGTTGCATTGCATTCTCGGCGTTACGAATGATGACAGCGTCTTCGATGGAATAATGCTCTGATGCATCGAATACGGATTTGATGGCGGCATTAACTAACTCCACTTTTTCAGTAATATGACGCCCCGCATCCCCCGATAACATCGACAGCTTTCTAACTTCATCGGCGACTACAGCAAATCCGCGACCGTGCTCTCCGGCACGTGAGGCTTCAATTGATGCATTAAGTGCCAGTAAATTTGTCTGTCCGGCAATATCTCTAATGCTCGCGGCCATTGCTTTCAATTCGACGGTAAATTTCGTTAACTCGGTTATCTGGCTAAACAAGGCCTCTCGTAGATTGAGCGCACTTTTAAACGAATCGATGATATCGCCAAGAGTCGTTTCGCTTTCCTTAAGCACTTGCAAAATACCACTTGTCTCTCCTTGTCCGGTCGTTTCAACCGAAGTAGAAACAGTCGATTCGATTCTTTCCACTAATTCGGAAAAACGCTTCGCCAAGCCGCTGATCGACTCTTCGGTATGCCGCCTAGCCAAATCGATTTGCCGAGACCAAACCGGAAGCACATTTTCACATAACTTATCAAGTCCTTTGACCGTCTCAGCTTCGAGCGCTTTTCTTTTCGATTCCTGCTGAGCACGTTCGGCTTGTACGGCATGTTCTATCGATGCGCAGGCTTTATTCGCAGACACGTGAGACAAATATAACGATACAACGGTTAATGCAAGTACAGGATCCACCACTTCGCCACGATCGAAGAACAAGATAAATACACACCCAAGCAAGCCGGTAAATGCAGTCGGCCACGCATGATGAAAGATTCGTCCCATAAATGTTTCGTTTTGCATAATCTTGTCACTCGGCAGGCAAACTCATGTCTTTCGACATCTTGATCAAAGGTAATGTAAATACTCTATCCGCTCTTAATGCACTTCAGACGTCAACTACCGCTTACTGCTCAATAGCTATTGAACCATTGCAAAATCCGGCTAACGAACGATAGCAATACGTAAAGATTAGCGTGCAGATTATCAAATATCTATTAACTCCTACTATAGGCGGCCGCTGATTTTAATATCGGAATTTAAAAATATGGCACTCGGAATTTTCTTAGGTTTTGGTGATAAATGTTGGTTTTACGGCATCCTGTCAAGCGAGTGACCGAACTATCAACAAAGCTCATAGCTCCAGGACGTTATTGATCACGAAATCCTTATGCTTTAAAAAATAAGTACGCAAAAACTGACTTAAAAATCAGAAATTACCGATTCTTTCAAACCAAGAGCACTGATAGGATAAAAACGTAATTGAATAAGCACCCGGCGTTTTCATACTACTGTCTTACCACTTTCGGCGTCGTAGTATCCGGCCAAAGGATGCCACATGAAGTATCTATAAGGCTCTTTGCTCCTCCTCACCTAACGTTGAAAGAGGTACTGCCAAAGTCTTTACGAACACCAAAATTGACGTGCAGTATGCGACGCAGAACAGAAAAAACTAAATTTTCTGCATTCATTACATCCTTAGGATTTGGTCGAAAATAACTTCCCTATTTTATGGAAGGTTCGGTAGCTCGATTGGCGGTGTCGGCAACAGGGAAAGCCGACGTCAAGCCTGCACGGACGTATTCACGGCGTCCTCCTGTCAAGCGAGTTACCAAACCCTCAACAAAACTCATAGTTCCAGGAGGTTATTTATCACGAAATCCTTATAACTCGACAGTTGCCGAGGAACCAAAACCCACATTCGCACCGGCTACTTCATACGCCTAATGTCGAAATTTGAAGTGCGATAAGTATATGAGGTAAATAAGATTACCAGAATCAGTTACTTTCTATTCCTTTGGTTAAAAAATATGGAGCCTAAAATGTTCTCAGAACCCACCAATATGACTTCTAATAAATGTGATATATTTTCTAAAACGATAACGCGAAATTCTGCGTATATGTTTGGAAATCACCATTATCAATATTCTCGACCGGAAGCCGGATTCTGTTCAAGACAAAATGAAAATGAATTAATTTTCCATACACAGCCCTCCATATATACAGGTAATACTGAGAAAGAACAAAAACAAGTTCATATATTGCTGGTTGAAAAAAAACAAAATGACCGAATAGCTTATCTCCGTTCTTTAGATCAGAAGTATTTAGCGGATTTCGATTTAACAATATTAGAATGTGAATCGGGCTCTCAAGGACTGGCTAGTATAGAGAAATATTCGATCGATTGTATTTTGTTAGGAAATTCGATTTCCGACATGCATAAGTCGGAATTTTTATCTCGATTAAAACACATAAGAAAAGAATTAGCTCCTCCCATACTTAGCATTTCCGACAATAATGACTCGAATCAACAAGAGATTGAATTAGAATTCGGCGTCACTGATTTTTTGCAAAAGGATTCAAATGGACATTATTTGAATATATTACCCTTCTGCATTAAATATATATTAAGTCACCATTACACTTTAAAGCAAAAATATCGTACAGAAGCGATGTATGATTCTTTAATGGAGCGAATACAAGCCGTTTCATATGTAATTTCGCTTGGCGATGACGAGCGCTTTATTTATCTAAGTCCTAAGGCTGAAGAATTTGGAATTTCAACGGAATTATGGAAGATTGATGCGCAATCCCGTTTCGAAAGCATGCACGAAGAAGATAGAGGCAACATTGAAAGCTTTTTTCGTCAAAGCTGTCAGCAAAAACACCCCTTTTGTTGCGACTATCGGCTACGTTGTTCCGACGGCAAATTTCGCTGGTTCCATGATTCAGCAACTTTTGCGACAGACAGGCATAATCGAACCGTGTTTATGCAAGGCATTCTTATCGACATAACAAGAACTAAAAGCATGGAAGACGAGTTGACCTCACTTCGTTATTATATGGACACTCAGATTGCAGTTCGTACCGATGAAATGGTTAGACGACTTAAGGTTATCGAATCTTGTAACGAATCATTGAGCGATCAATTGGATGATCTTTATCAAACTAATTCTCAACTACAAGGTGATTTAGATCGCAATCGTGCCGCGATGAACGCATTGGATGCTGCAATTATTGTACTTAATGCAGATGGCTGGATTACCGATATGACGGTAGATGCGGCACGCTTAACCGGATGGGAATTAAATAGTTCAACTTTACATAAAGTGGATGAAGTACTGCAACTAAGCGGAGAAGATTTTCAATCGATCGAATATGCATTAATGACATGCATCGAAGCAGAAAAGAAAGAAGCTTATTTTAAGAAACTGTTGTTGAAATATTTGGATGGGCGTATGGTTTTTGTCGATTTAAAAATAACAGCTATTCTCGAAAATAATTTACTTAATGGTTTTATTTTAATGCTGACCCAACACGAAAACTGATACAGCCCTCTACTAAAAATGTGTTTTTTAAATCATTAATACTACTTCATTGTAATTGTTCACTCACCCTGCATCCAAAACAAGTTGTCGATTTGTCTTCCTCATTTAACAAAGGGGATTGAGGAGGATTTATTTAAAAATCTCCTCCCCTCTTTTTCAAAGAGGGGAGGCTGAATATTTACACTTCACTCTCCAAGAATTAAATTTTTGCTAAGTCCAAGAAAAAACATCATCAGCGTTATCCGGTTGATTTAACTCTTTCCGTAGGACGCCAACTTAAGGAAAAATGCGTAATTTCGTCAACGAATTTGAATAATCCAGTGCCATGGATGGCAATTCCTAGCTTCACATCCATACAACCTGGATATCATATCGAAAACCCATACCTATATGACGAATACTATCGCAAATGCGCCATAGAGCAAACACTAAACAGGCGCTTTTGAAGTTTAATCTATAGTAGCTGATTTTGCATCGCATAACGTACAAGTTCTGCTACATTCTTCATATCCATCTTTTCTAATATATGCGATTTATGCGTACTAACCGTTTTAACACTGATAAATAAACGGCCTGCAATTGTCATTGCATCCATACCCTGCACTAGCAGCATAAAAATTTCATGTTCTCTTTTGGAAAGCTGTTCTAAAGGAGACTTCTCTGCTTTACCTGAAAATAATGCACGCTCAGCTAGTCTAGGTTCAATATATTTACCTCCTGAAGCAACTTTGTTAATCGCTTCCAATAAAATCTCCGGCGAACAACTCTTCGTGACATACCCTTGAATCCCCGCATTAACCGCACGCATGACTAACTGTAAATCATCTAACATTGACAATACTAAAATCGGTAATTCCGGATAATATTTTCGAATTCTTCCAATCAAAGCCAATCCATTAATTCCGGGCATAGACATGTCAGTCATTAATATATTCGGAACATGTTTGTTGAGAAGACATAGTAATTCCTCGCCATCCTCAGCCTCGCCTATTAATTGAATATCGGGCGCTATATTTAATATTTCCTTGAGTCCGCTTCTTAAAATAGCATGATCGTCGGCTAGTATAATTTTAACCACTCTCTACCTCCTTTATAAAAAAACTCTTCTGTACTTGCTATGATAATAGTGTATCGATACATGTATTATAAATTTCGATAACCATTACGCGATTGATAATACGAGCTAAATTTAACAGTCCAATCCGTCCAATGTAATTGTTCAGATTCCCCCTCAAAAATGAGTATTTTCCCTGAAAAACTGCGGCAAGCCATTGATAGCTAGTTCTGTGGTCGCGAAAACCTGTACAATTCAGGTAGGGGGCTGAACGCTTACGAATAGTTACTCATTATTAGTTCTATGACGATTCGTTTTTACTTGAAATAGGGATAGTCAACATAGTACTGCATCCAAAACCCGGTTTAGTCTCTATAGTCAACGACCCTCCTAATGCAATCGCTCGCTCTTCCATACCGAGCAAACCGAAACATTTTTTATTCCGATCGACTCCTTCAAAATCAAAACCAATGCCATTGTCTCGAACTACTAAATAAATCAGATTATTAGTCGACCAAAACTGGATTGAGGCAGATGTCGCACAGGCATGTTTAGCGATGTTTGTTAACGATTCTTGCATAATACGGAAAAGCACCGTTACCTGCTCTTCGCTTAACTCGGGTATTTCTCCTTTTATCTGTAGCTCGCAATCAATTCCGAACATTTCTTCAAAATCGTCACGCAACCATTCAAGCGCCGCATCAAGTCCAATGTCGAGAACATTCGGGCGAATATGATCGACAGCATTTCGAGTGCACTCAATTGCTCGTTCGAGTATATCCATCATCTTGATTAATCTTGGCTCAAGTTCCGGAGCACTTGCCGCATACTGCATTTTCAATAGCCCGATATCGAATCGTAAAGCGCTTAAGAGCTGCCCTAAATCATCATGCAATTCTCTTGCAATATGCTTTTTTTCCGCCTCTCGCACCATTTCGGATTCAGCAGCAAATAAACGTAATTGCTTATGAGACTCGATCAACCGATCTTCTTTCTCTTTTATCTCAGTGATATCACGAATCACTACTAGTATAGTTATTTCATTATCGACGCCGTCATGTACCATATATGCTTGAAAAACTCGCCTTCCTATTTGATCTGCATCGTTCGTTTCAAAAACCAACTCTATGCGTTGCTGCGCACCGTTAATAATTCTGTCTATCGCATCGTTCCACAAACTAGCAACATGTTCGTCTCCCCATAATTCGATTACTTTTTGACCAATCAAACCAAAACCATTCCGTCTCAGGAAGGATGTCAGTGCTTTATTGGCAAAAAGTATTCTACCGGACGGCCCCACGCGAAGGATCATATCGGGTGAATGCTCGGTTATTGCACGATATTGGCGTTCGCGTTGACGAACAATATCGCCTGAAATTTTGGATTGGGTGACATCCAAAATCATCACCACAACGCCGGAGGAACCGATAAGTTTAGGATCTATCGGTGTCACGATCATCTTGCGCCAAGCAAACTGGTTCGAGCACGTCTCCGAAAACTCGTAGACAAATTGCGGCGCTTCTCCATGCAATACCTTGAAAATTCCGTTTCTTGCGTTGACATAGCCTGAAATGGGCATGTCAGTCAACTGAGGACAACCCGTAAGATGCTCCCCGCAAACAGCTTTAACATCGGAATATTTAGTACACGCGTGCTGGCATTTATAAAGCCAACTTCGATTGACGGCAACAATTGAACCATTTTTATCAAACAATCCAACCTGGGCTGGCAAAGCATCCAAAACAGTCTGTAGCAAACGAACTTGCTTCTGATATTGAATCGTACTCTGTCTCAACGTCTCGGTAATTGATTTTTGTTTGGTTATATTTCGTACGATGGTTACGATTCCAACTCGGTCACCGTTTTTACCAAGCCTAGGGAATTTGCGTATTTCAAGATAACGAGCCGCACCGTTCTTTTTTTTTATTTTACGTTCACCTCTCATCAAGCGTCCGTTTTTGAAAGCCATTTCGGTACTTTCCGAGCAATACTCGAATAGTAAACGCATATCATCGGATTGCGAGCTAACCGCTAACTGCCGTTCTGTTTTACCGTACCAGTCGGATTTATCATTTAATTGTGTAATCGCCAATCCTGCCCGATTTGCGATTTGACATTGACCTAGACCGTCATTTAGAAAAATACCGTCGGGAAATGTTTCGATCAGCGAGGTCAATTGCTCATTCTTTTCATTTAATTGGATTAACATAAGCCGGTTTGACGATATCGCGATATGGATAGACAATGCCATTAGCGCAGTCATCCACATAAAAAACATCAACGACTCTATAGACTGCGGTGTTTGATAGCCAAATATTACTAACGAAAAAAAAGATGCCGTAAATATGCATAAAACGACATCTCTTAATGAAAAACGCAACACAGCCCACGCAAGAGAAGGAAAAGTCGCCATGACGATTAGTCCTCTAAGCTCTTCTATTACCTTACTCGATACGATTAAACCCAAATATCCACAAATGAAAACCGTAAGATATAAAGTCCCGCGTAAAAAAAAGCCGTTTTTTGCAAAGACATAATGACTTTTATCCGTCCATGTCAAAACTAACGGGGTAAGTATTAAAACTCCAAGTGCATCTCCTGTCCACCACTTAAACCAATCATTAATATAGATTTCGGGAGATACGTCCGAATTCGAGTAATAGATAAAAAAAAGATTAATATTAGAAAATATCGCTGAACTTAATGCAGCGGAGGCTACTAATAACCATAAATCGTAAACTCGAAGCAATGCCGAATCAAAATTATGCTTATTTAGTAATGTAAAGCAAACCAGAACCCCCATTGAAGAACCAAGCCCTTCCATTGCCGCATAGCCAATACCTGCCCCCCTAATTATCGATGAAAAGCAAAATGCGCCGACAAAGGTTACAATCCAAGCAGAGTATCCCATTCGTATCATCGCTCCTAGTCCGATACCTGCAGCAGGCCAAAACGGTATACCATAAGAATTCATTGGATAGAGCAGTGTTATCGAAATTGCAAATATAAAGTATAAAAACGTATAAATGATACAAAGCGATAAATTTCGGATATTAGTCTTCTTATTCATAGAATATGACATCAATATTATTCCATATTTCTGCAAGTTTTAGATGTATTATTAAAAGAATTACAATCATATGAAACAGAATTAGCATATCAAAATAATCGTTGCAACAGGAGCAATGGTAATATTCAGTTACCCTCTTGAAAAAGACTACGACATATATAATACAGATTCCTTAACTGGCAAAGGTTATCAACGAGAAGCCCTCACCTCCGTAAGTCATATTAGATTTGGCGTAGTATTAACAGGCAAATAAACTTGAAACTTCGCGCCTTTTCCAGGTAGCGAAAATACATTAATAAATCCTTTGTGATCTTTAACGATCTTATAAGCAAGAGCCAATCCTAACCCGACCCCTTGCCCAACAGGCTTCGTTGAAAAAAAAGGATCGAATATTTTACTTTTAATCTCTTCGGGAATTCCTATCCCGTCATCCACAATCTCAACCCAAAGCCAATCATTACCCCAATACCCGGTATTGATAGTGATTGTTCCATGCTCCTCAATGGCCTGCGCCGCATTTATCAATAAATTCGTAAATACCTGGTTAATTTGATCCCCAACACAATAAATTGGCGATATACCATTGTAATTTTTTATGATAGTTGCTTTCTTTTGGAGTTCGTTTTGATATACATCTAGAACGACATCAATACCCGACTCTATATCATGCAGATGAACAGCCTCTTTTTCAAAACGCGAAAAATCGCATAACTTTTTGACAATGTTAGAAATTCGTTCAACTCCTTCACGGGATTCATCAACGATATTGATTAGATCCTGTTTGATAAAATCGAAATAAAGATCATTTTTAAGCTGTTTATACGCATTAAGATCCCGACAACCCTCTGAAAAACTCTCGATCATTCGCTCAGCCGACTCTAATATATTAAATATATCCTGATGATATTGTTTCAAACCGTTTATATTGGAATAAACATAACCCAACGGATTATTTAACTCATGCGCTATACCGGACACCAGTTTCCTTATGGAATCCATTTTTTCCATTTGATAAAACCAAATTTGATTTTTTAGTTTATTTTGTACACTCCTTAATTCCAATTGTGTCTTGACCCTTGAGAGAACGACAATTTTATTTATCGGTTCAAAGATATAATCGATGTTATCAATCTGCCAATCGATCAGATGATCTTCAAGCATGCTCGATTCAGTTAGTAAAATTACCGGTATATCCTGCAACTTAATACAAGACCGAAGATTCCGGATAATTTCGAACCCAAGCATGTCTTGAAGGCGATTTTTTAGAAAAATTAAGTCCGGAGGATCATCTTGGATCAAACGCAGCCCTAGCACGCCTGTTGCTGCGACTCGTATGTTATAGTCGTTACCTAACGTATCGAGCAGCATTCGCTGATTTGAAGGCCAGTCTTCTATTGCCACAATTTTAAAAGGGGATTGAACCATGACTTGTCCTCGTGTGGTTTTGCCTCAGTTTGGCATACCGTGCAGACACCAACTTAGCGCCTACCCTATGGTGCATTGACTGCATTATTCGTCAACTCGCATGTAGATTGCCGATATTCAAGTTACATAAATAAATGAGAAGCTAAGCATTGCCATACCTGGCACCGAATTCCGCAATCCTTAGTGAAACGTCCCGTTATTTTCTTAAGTTGGCACTTATGCCGTAGGCAGTTAGCTTTAAGCAACCTTGCTCATTGTCTCATACCCCTTTATTCCAAAGGCGCCTCTCGCTTTCCACTATAAAGCCGGCTATCTCAGATGCCCGAACCGGCCTACTAATAATGTAACCTTGAATATAATCACAGCCGTTATCGCGTAGCAGGTCGAATTGTTCAATCGTCTCGACGCCTTCGGCGACGACGCGCATGCCGAGATTATGCGCAACGGAAACGATAGCGCGTATGATTTCCAAATTACCGATATCGTCGGCCAGCCCGTCGACGAACGACTTATCGATCTTGAGCGCTTTCGACGGGAAACGCCTCAGATAGGAAAAAGACGAATAACCGGTACCGAAGTCGTCGATCGCTATCTGCACACCGTCATCGCTCAATGCCCGAAACACTTGCAGAGCTTGCTCCGGATCGTGCAACACCATGCTTTCGGTCACTTCGAGCTCCAGATATTTAGACTCGACGCCATACAACGACAAGGTTTTCATGACTCGAGTATAGATATCGTCGCGTCGACACTGTCCGGCCGACAAGTTGACCGAAACACGCAGCGGCGCCATGCCTTCAGCTCGCCACTGAGAGATTTGTCGGCACGACTCATCGATTACCCAGGCGCCGATATCGACGATCAGTCCGTATTCCTCGGCCAACGGAATAAAAAACCCCGGCGCGATCATGCCTTTTTCCGGATGCTGCCAACGAATCAATGCTTCGGCACTGCTAATACGACCCGTATGCAAATTGAGTTTGGGCTGATAATGCAATTCGAATTCGCGGTTTTCCAATGCTTGCCGTAGCGCATTACTGATTTCAAGGCGCATTTGCTGTGTTTTGTGCATGTCCCGACAGTAAAACGCAAAGCTGTTGCGTCCTTTTTCTTTCGCGCGATACATTGCCATATCGGCATTGCGTTGCAGCGTCAACGTATCGTCCCCATCGTCCGGAAATACCGTTATGCCGATGCTGGCACTCACCTGTATGCGTCGGTCGTCAATGTCGCAAGGTTGATCGATCGTTTCGAGTACGCGTTGCGCAACACCGTCGAGCTCCTCTCTGTCCCGAACATTTTCAAACATTAATACGAACTCATCTCCGCCGATATGCGCCAATTCGTCGAATGCGGGCAATAAGCCAAGTAAGCGTGTCGCAATCTCGCACAAGAAAGCATCGCCAATTCCGTGACTGAGCGTATCGTTGATATTTTTGAAATTATCGAGGTCGACAAACATGAGA
Organism: Methylotuvimicrobium buryatense; assembly: GCF_005931095.1. GTDB lineage: Bacteria > Pseudomonadota > Gammaproteobacteria > Methylococcales > Methylomonadaceae > Methylotuvimicrobium > Methylotuvimicrobium buryatense. The sequence continues at coordinate 2,354,216 of NZ_CP035467.1, forward strand.
CCCACCATGGTGCGATTTAATCGAGCCCGCACTATCGCGTCGTCGAGACGTTCCAACAGCAAGGCTCGATTCGGCAAACGCGTCAGCTCATTATGTGTCGTTTGATAGGAAATCTGGCGTTCGAACTGTTTGCGTTGCGAGATATCCCGTACGACAGCGATCAACAAGCGGCCTTCGATCGAATCCAACAAGCCGAAATTAACTTCCCCCGGAAACGTGCCACCCTCTTTTTTTAAACATGAAATCTCACATAATGAAGAATCGATATTGTTGTCAGCACATCCGCACAAAAGTTGCGCCCGGTTTTCATGAAAAGGGCAAAAGGGAATCAGCGCAAACAAATCCATGCCGATCAGCTCGGCTCGCCCGTAACCGAACATTCGCGCAGCTTTAGTGTTGACCAGTGTGATTTTCCCATTGACTTCGGCAATCAACAACGCATCGGGCACGAAATTCAATAAATCTTGGAACATTCGATCGCTGAGATCGAGCGCATCTTGCGCCCGTTTGCGCTCGGAAATATTTCTGAGCACGATCAACGCGCCAGGCTCCCGGCTTTCCGGTAATTCGATCGGCACCGCGCAATCTTCGACCGCGACATCGCTGCCGTCGGGCCGGTGCAAAAACAACGGACATTCCCTATCGAAAAACGGTTCCGTAGAACAAAAACGCTCGAAAAAATTGACCTCAGAACAAGCGCTTTTGTCGTTGAACAACTGCACCATCTCGGAAAAAGACCGCCCGATCAACTCGTCACGACCCAGATTCAGTAGGTTAAACGTTGATCGATTACAATATTGGATGATGCCTTTGGCATCGACCGTGATAATCGCATCGCTCGTCATGTCTAGCGACGCTTCGGTGAACATGCTCAACGGTTTTTTAATGCAGCAGTTTACGCATTTTAGAAACCAACGCGGAGCGAAACTTTCTAAAGCTGTCATGTAGCGTCCCATATTCGTTCCTTACCCGCATATTTCATAATCTCAGGCGAAATGTCCGAAAGCGAAAGCACCGTTCCAACCGCCCCTAATTTGAGCGCCTCTTTAGGCATGCCGTAGATCACGCAACTTGCTTCGTCCTGAATCATTGTTTGCGCGCCGCATTCGTAGAGTTCTTTTAGCCCTCTGGCACCGTCATCGCCCATGCCGGTCATCAAAATACCCAGCGCGTTTTTTCCGGCAAATTTAGCCGCCGATCGAAATAACACATCGACCGAGGGACAGTGCCGGCACACGGGAGGCCCGTCGACGATTTCGACGTAATAAGCGCCGAAAGCGCGTTTGACAAGCATATGCTTTCCGCCGGGCGCAATCAAGGCCTTGCCCGGCATAATTCGATCGCCGTTGACGGCCTCCCGGACTTCGATTTGGCAAATGCCGTTCAAACGCGCCGCGAACGCTTCGGTAAATTTTGCCGGCATATGCTGCACGATCGCTAAACCCGGACAGGAAGAAGGCAATGTCGTCAAAACCTTTTCGAGTGCACGCGTACCGCCTGTCGATGCGCCGACGACCGCTATTCGCTCGGTCGCAGGAGCAGTCAAGCGGTCCGGCTTCGATAGAATGGCATCGGCATTTAATTTAGGACCGACCTCGATTGGGCACTTGCTTTCGTTCGGGCGGCTGTTCGATAAATTGATCACGCGCGCTTGCGAGGCTTCCTTTACCGCGTGAAGAACGCTGCCGGCTGCCGACGGAAGTCTTTCTCTAAGCCCCGCTCTAGGTTTCGTGACAAAATTGACCGCTCCGGCGGCCAACGCACGAATCGTCGCTTCCGCGCCTTTTTCTGTAAAAGCCGAACACATCACCACCGGAGTCGGACGATCGCTCATCAATTGTTTAAGAAAAACGATGCCGTCCATTCTGGGCATAACGATATCCAACACGATGACATCGGGCCATTGTCTTCGCATATGTCGCATCGCGAAGATCGGATCGGCGGCCGCGCCGATTACATCGATGCCGCGGTCTTCCGAAAGTATTTCAGTCAATATTTTTCGTACGAAAGCCGAATCGTCGACTACCATCACTTTGATAACCATCATCGCCTCATGAAAAATTACTCATTGATTAACGCCCAGACCACGCGGTTTTTTTTATCCGTGTATTCCTTATCGATTTACATCGTTTTGAAAGCAGCACCAGATATAGGCTTGCTACTTAATCCATGCAATAAGTCAACTCGAGTCCAAGTTTGTTATATCCGACCGATATTGCACACGACACATGCACCAACGGGAAGTTTCCTCTAGACCGGTTTGCGATAAATCGACGGCGCCACCAACGTCAAACCGCATTCGATATCGTTCAGCGTTTCGGAGTGACTGACAAAAAAATAGCCGCCGCTTCGTAGCGACGGCAATAGGTGCAAAACTACCTGGCGCTTGGTTTCTTGGTCGAAATAAATCAAAACATTACGTAAAAATATCACATCGAATACACCGAACTGCTCGCCGCATTTCGTCAGATTGTATTGACAAAATCGCACTCGATCGCGCAGTTTTTTTTCCATCAAAAGAGTCCCGGTTTTGCTGCCGTATCCTTTCAGACAATAGCGGTTCAAATAATATTTGGGAATTTCATTCGCTTTGTCCAATGAATAAACGCCTTTTCTCGCTGCACTCAACATGCGCATGCTCAGATCGCTCGCGATGACTTCCCAATTTGTATCGCCGAAAGCTTCGGATAACAGCATCGCCAACGTATAGGGTTCTTCTCCGCTCGAACAAGCCGCGCTCCAAACGCGAAACAACGCGCGATCGGACCATGAAGACAAAATATGTTGCGACAAAAAATCGAAATGCTTCGGCTCGCGAAAAAAATGCGTTTCATTGGTGGTCAACAAATCGACTGCCATTTGCAATTCTTTTTTTTGTTTCGGATCACTTAACAGCCGATAATATTCGGCGAAGCTGGACATACCGTAATAACGGAGGCGCTTCATCAAACGATTCGCAACCAGCGTCTTTTTCGCCGGCGACATTGAGATACCGGCAATCCGGTATATCAAATCGCGGAATCGGTCGAACTCGTGATCGTACAATATCGGTAAATTGCCGCCGCCATACCCGTTAATCGTTTCCGCTCTCATCTAAAACTATCCATAAAATCTCGCCCTTAGATGTCATATTGGCCAAAACCCTGAAGAAATACTATAGGCGCAAATTGATTTCGACATCGGAATAAACTGATACCGAAATCATCGAAACCGTAGTTTCGTATTGGCTGCTCGAAAGCCATGCCGTTCGCTCTCCTCATTATCGATTCAATACGCGATTTAACGCATTACGCAAATCATTTCGCGTAAACGGTTTGGCAAGCATTGCTTTGACGCCGACCAATGCGGCCGACTCGAGGTTGAAATCGGCACTTATCGATCTTCTTCCGCCGGAAATCGCAATGATTGGAATCGGGTAACCGCTTCTGTTCAAGTCCATAATGATTTCGATACCGTCTTTTTTCGGCAATAGAATATCGGTAATGATCAAATCGTGTTTTTTTTGCAATGCCAGCTTGAATCCTACTTCCCCATCAACGGCCAAATCGACTTTGTGAGAATCCGAAACCAGCATTTGTACGAGCATCGTACGAAACTGTTCGTCATCTTCAATAAGCAAAATATTCGCCACAAACCTCTCCTCAATATCTAACACACCCCACCATCAGCCGGAGGCCGCACGGGGCAAAAAAACCCGAAACTCCGTACCGGTGTCGCCACCGGTCGAGCGACTACCGACTTCAATCATCCCACCTAAACTCTTCACAATACCGTAAACGACCGAAAGCCCCAGACCGCTACCGCCGCTCGGCGCTTTTGTCGTAAAAAAAGGATCGAAAATTTGTTTTTGGATTTCAGGTGGCATGCCCGAACCGGTATCGGCAACCAATAAATAGATATTGTTGTTACAATGTTTCGAAAAATCACCGGCGATATGTCCTCTCGCCAAGCCTACCTCAATATCGATACGTCCGCCGCGCGGCATCATCGATTCCGCGGCATTGATACACAAATTCATGATGAGTTGTTGAATCTGTCCCGGATCTGCCATGACGCAAAGGTGTTCATCCATTATCGAGAAATTTATTTGTATACACGCATCCAGCGTTACCGACAACATGGTCAACGCTTCTCGTATGGGATCGGCAATATCCAGCAATATGGGTGTAGCCGGTATTTGGCGTGCAAAAGAAAGCATCCGCACTACTAAATCATGCGCCCGACTACAGGCAATCGAAATTTGCCGAATGTTCTCCTGTCCTTGCCTTGAATCGGCAAGCAAATCGCCGGTCATCTCTGCGAAACCGATGATACTGCCGATAATGTTGTTGAAATCGTGCGCGATACCGGCTGCCAACGTACCGATCGCCTCCAGCTTATTTGATTGCAGAAGCCGTTCGTTAACAAAGGCCTCGTATCTTTGTTCAATTTGCTCGCGAAATGCCAAACCGTAAGCCATCGACATCTCGAGCAACGGCTTGGATAAACGATGCACGACTTTTCCTATAGGCGTTTCGAAATCTCTATGGCTAAGTTGAATCAAAGCCTCGTCATGCAAACCGACGACTTCATCCGGTGAAATCGCATTCCTCGCCAATTCGCGCCCCAATTCGAAGGCCTCGGTCAAATAATCCTCCGCGATGTAGTTGTCCTTTGCGTTAATAAAGCCATCCAATATTCGAACATAGCGTTCCAATGCGGATTTGTCGGAATCATAGGGTAACGAACTAGGCATCATGACGATAAATCAACATTGATGCGTCGTCTCGGCCCGATGCCCAACGCGCCAATGCTTGTTCGGCTGTTACACGAGAATTAGACTCATTATGTTCAAACAATTCGCGTAACGGTAAATATTCCGCAAAGCCATCGGAATACATGGTCAGCCAATCAAATTTCGTCAACGTGAAGACTTCAGGCGCTAAATAATCGTATCCGGCGCCTATAATTCCGCATGCCCCGGATAAACGTTTCTCCGCATCACCGTTCAAAATAACAGTCCGGACATTGCCGACCGACGCGTGAACCATTCGTCCGGTATCCAACTCTATGGAAGCTACGCATAATGCGGCGCCGCGTGTATCGCGCAGTTGTTCGTCGCATTCTCCGAATAATCGTTCGAGCGGCCAATCAACGCGCGACCCGATAATACACAATGCTTTTTCGGCTGCGCTCGCGGCATGCGATCCATGGCCTAATCCATCCGCCAGTGCCAGCACGATTCGACGGTTATTAGTCCAAATTCTACAACTGTCTCCGCAAACCCGCTCGCCCGGACACGGGCGAGTCGCATAACCGGCGGTACAAGCATCGTCGTGTATTGATTTTTCGGTCATTTACTCTTCCTTGCAACGACACAGGTACCGATACCGATCTGCGTTTTGATTTCGATGTGCTCCATTAATCGCATGACACCCGGCAAACCGCAGCCCAATCCCCCAACCGTGCTAAATCCGTCGGTTAATGCGAGATTAATGTCGGCGATTCCTGGACCATTATCCTTTGCAACCAATGTAATCCAGCGACCATCGGCGGCTATTTCGGCTTCGAAATAGCCGCCGCCGGCATGTATCAACAAATTAGTTGTTAATTCCACCACCGCCGTCGCAATGTAACAAACCGCTATACGACCGAAACCGGCCTGCGTCGCCAAGGCTCGTGTCTGTCGCATTGCATCGGCGATATCTGATTCAATGACGATAATCGTACGTACAACGCCATTCGATACAGTCGATTCTTTTAGCATAAACCGCTTTCTCTTTGCATCGTAATCGAAACTCGCGTCAACCCCGGACGCGATTCGATCGAAAAGCCGTCGATCAGCCGACGCGTACCCGGCAAACCGGCGCCCAACCCGCCATTCGTACTGTAACCATCCTGCATGGCTAGAGCTATATCGGGGATACCGGGACCGTTATCTTGAAAAACAATATGCAAAATCACCGACTCGGTACTAGAAATATCCGTCACTTCGCAAACGCCACTACCGGCATTCTGTATGATATTGCGCGCCAGTTCCGACACGGCGGTGGCTAGGCGCGTCTGATCCGCACTGCCGAACCCCATCGAAGCCGCTATAGTGCGAACTTCGCTTCTAGCCCTGACGATATCGGACGAAGCCTCGATCGAAATTGATTTTTCGAAATGAGGTTTGGCCATGACTCAATCCCTCAAGTATGAAAATTTGTCGCCTCTCTCCGCGATCCGTTCGTTAAGCCGCTCCACCGCCTGTTCAAGATTAAAGACACAATCCGCTCCGATCAGCCCCCTGCCCATTTCAATCAGCGTCATCGCCACAAAGGGCTGAATGCCGCTGATGATCACTTCGGCACCGAGCATCCGCGCCATACCGGCGGTATCGCTGAGCACGCGCGCCATGTACGAGTCGACGACATCGAGCGCCGAAATATCAATCGCGATGCCCAAAGCCTCGACTTCCGATATCTGGGCGACCACATCGCTCTGAAATTGCAGGACATCGTTGTCCGACAAGTCGATTTGCACCGAGGTCAATAAGATACGCCCGAGACGTAAAATAGGTATTTTCATGATTTGGCCTTTTCGTCAACGATACGGCAGCCAATCATTTTCAACGCTTCGGCCATACCGGCTCGAAGGCTGGCCCTACTGATCACGCCGTCGAAAGCAATACCGAGCTTGGTCAATGTTTGCGCGCCTTCCGGACTCAAACCCGTCATTACGACACGCGAACCGAGCAATTGCGCCGCATCGACGGCTTTCATAATGTGCTTCGCCACGCCGGTATCGAAAATCGGCACGCCGGTGACATCAATAATCGATACGGCTGCCTCATGCCGCGCGATCGCTTCGAGCAATCTTTCGGTAAATTGGCGGGCTCTTAAGGTATCGATCAACCCGATCAGCGGCAATAAAATCACTTGATTCCAAAGCAGCACGGCCGGACTCGACAATTCCAACAGCGATAAGCTTTGCTGAGCGATAATCTTTTCACGCGAGTCGACATAGGTCTCGAAAGTCAGCAAGGACAAACTATCCAGCAGATCGTCCAACGCGGAAAAGCAAGCAACCATATCCTTGACCGCAAGATCCGGTTCCGCAAGCGCACGCCGCATCAAGACTTTCTTCAACGAAATGACGTAACGTACCGTATCGGCTGGCGGCATGCCTAGTTTTGCGCATTTCGCGCTCAACTCGATCACCAGTCCGCCAAGCCTAGTTGTTTTATCGGCCCGAACGGCAGTAACGTTCGGATGATATTCCGTTAGCCATCGCACAATTTCATCGAACATGCGTTCGGCATATATTTTCCATGCATCGAGAGTCATCAAATGAGGCGTTCCCGCCACGATTTCGGCGATTTCAGCCATCCATTCCTCGGCGATATTTTCACGGTCGTGTAAAAACAATGTTTGGATAATCGATCGCGAATTGTCATTCATGAATTCTTCCCCTTAAGCCCACAACCTCGCGGACATCGTTGTCTATTAACCGTTATAGGCGGTATGTTCGAAAATTTTTCACCTTTTGAAAGCCGACTCGCAACGAAAATCCTCAACCCCGGCATTAAACCCTAAAACAATTCGAGTCTCGATAAAGCGCCATCCATATTCGCAAGGCCGGAAACATGGCATTCCTCTTCCTCCCGATAGCCTTTGAGTAATTCGCACAGCCCCGACAACATAGCCTTCGGTAACTTATCCGACGATGCTTCGCCTTCCTCCAGATAATCGGCCATCTCGCGAAAAATGGCTTCGCGCTGCTGCAATGTGTTGCGCATTCGCTCGATGCGTTGTCGCACAACGTCTTGAAATTGTATTTCACCCAACACTTCGCAAATATCCCTAGCCAAATTGGTGTTGTACTCAGTCATTACGTCCAGAACCGTCTTGTAAAACTGCCTCATATCCATATAGCCGTTACCTAGCTTTTTGATCGTAGCGATAACGTCTTCCGCATTCTTGATTTCATCGTTCATCCGATCACGATAAGTCTCGTCGAAACCTTCTTCCAGCGCTTTTCGTACACCTGACATCGCCGTTTCGATTTCCTGGGCGACAACGGCCGATGTTTGAGCAAGTTTTCTAACCTCGTCGGCAACTACGGCAAATCCTCGTCCGGCCTCGCCGGCTCTTGCAGCTTCGATTGAAGCATTGAGCGCCAACAAATTGGTTTGATCCGCTATATTGCCTATGACACCGATATTTTGCGTCATCGCACGTATCCGTTCAGTCAACTGACAAACCTTTTCTTGATCTTCTTTAATACGCGCCGGCATAACGCGCACTATATTTTCAATCACTTCGGTCTTTGTCTCGATTTCCTGTTGCATATCCGTGGATTCGAAGCTCGCCTTATCCAGATAATCGACCAATCGCTTTGCCGTCGCCGCCAACGCGCTGACACGTTCGATAATGCGATGCGATGCGTGTTCGGTATGATTTTGCACATCCTCTAGATTGGGGTGAATCAGCTGATCGAGATCGAGACTGACATTGATGAACTTCCCGCCATGACGGCACTTTTCCTGGAAAACTTCTGTCGACGCCATTTGTGCTTTCGTTTTTTCAACCAGCAATGTCAAGCGTTTGTTACTGTGCAAAAGCACCAGCCAAACCGGGATGCAAAGCGCGGTCACCGCTACCGAAAAACTTAAGAGAACCTGGTCGGAATCAGACAAAAAAAGTAACAACGCAGGCATAGTAAAAATGGCGGCGGCGATACTGAACGCCGCATTTTTTCGCACTGCGGCAAGCTCCCGGTCGAACTCGGCAAACAACCGTTCCGTATCATTCATTAGCACCCCCCGGATTTCATGCGCCCGGCAAAACTTGTTTAATGATCTTTAGCAGATCCGTACCTCCAACAGGCTTAACCAACCAACCGGTAGCGCCGTACTTTTTCGCTTCGTCGCGTTTGGCCTGCTGGCTTTCGGTCGTCAATACCAAGATCGGAACGAAACGGAGTGCCGGCAACTCACGTGTTTTCATGATCAAATCGATGCCGTTCATATTCGGCATATTGATATCGGTAATGATCAAATCGGGTTTGTATCCGGTTTTGAGTTTGTTCAGAGCCTTTACGCCATCATCGGCGCTTTCGACAGTGAAGCCGCCGATCTCAAGGCTATTTTTGACGCTCATCAGCATCGTACTCGAATCGTCAACGATCAATATTGTTTTTGCCATGTCATTCTCCTGGATTCTGTGGCCACAACTCGGTTAACCAATTGCATAATTCTTCGTTCGCAGGAAAAACCGAAACGGGCGGCTTAAACATCATCAAAACTTGTAAGATAGCCGTGTGTAGATGTTGACATTTTTCCAGAACCACAGGCTTGCCCGGGTTTATTTCAAGCCATTCCAATAAGCCGTCGGCTTCTTCGACGCCGACCACATCGCTAAATACCGCGCATTCATTTCGATAATCAATCGCCATCACACAAGCTCCTTCGGATTCAAAACCATGAGCACCGAACCGTCGCCCAATAGGGCGGAACCGGCATACGCATTCAATCCGCTCAAAATTCCATTTACCGGTTTGAGAATGATATCGACGGTTTCATGGAAATTATCCACCAATACGCCGACTTGCTCGCCACGTATTCGCACCACAAGCGCTGCATATTTATTATCGTCATCGAGTCGCTGCCGGGTACCGATTCCCAACAATCGGTTCAACGAAAGTAATGGCACTATACGACCTCGCAACACTGCTGCCTGTCTTTTTTTGATAACGCGTATCGCGGATTCGGATACTCTTACCGTTTCCACAACCGTATCCATCGGTACTCCAAAAATTTGGTTATTCGATTCGATGATCATGACATTTGTGACGGCCATCGATAGCGGCAATGAAAGCAATACTCGGGTGCCCTTGCCGTTGTCGCTTTCCATGACAACCGTACCGTTGACTTTTTCGACGGCATTGCGGACCACATCCATGCCTACGCCGCGCCCGGATATTTCAGACACCTTCGCCGCCGTGGAAAAACCGGCCGCAAAAACCAAATTGACAGCTTCGCGGTCGCTCATTCGCTCTCTTTCGATTTCATCGATTAAGCCTTTTTCATAAGCTTTACGCTTAACGATTTCCGGATCGACGCCCCGGCCATCGTCCGTAATTTCAATAACAACTCTATCCGACTCTTGGCCTGCGCGTATCGTCAATCGACCAGCTTTGCTTTTCCCAGACGCTTCTCTCGCATCCGGCTTTTCAATTCCGTGATCAAGACTATTGCGAATAATGTGTATCAACGGATCGGCCAAAGCTTCGACAATATTTTTATCAGCCTCAGTGTTTTCGCCTTCCATGACCAAAGTCACTTGCTTACCCAATCTTTTCGATATATCCCGCACGAGCCTGGGAAATCGTTGAAAGATAAACGATACCGGCAACATGCGCACTTGCATGATCGCATCTTGCATTTCCTCGGCGATGCGGTTGATGACGGCATATTCAGTTTTGATTTCACGCGCCAGTTCGCGGCTCCCGAATTGGTTTTCGGCGCGTAAGGCTAAATAAGGCAAGCTGTTTTTCGCAACGACCATTTCGCCGATCAAGGCCATCAATCGGTCGATTTTTTCTTGGTCGACTTTGAGCGTTTTAGGCCCGCAAATAACATCTTCAGCACGCCGACCGAATTTAGGCTCGAAATCGGCATTTTCTTCGAGTGCTGTCGATATAAGTGCGGTTTCAGGCGCATGCTTTTCGAGCCATTCCTGCAGGGGGGCCGACGTCTCATGTGCCAATGCATCATTTAATGCAGCTTCAATCATCGGGATCGAATCAATACGACCAAGCGCTCTATGAATTGCCGTCAAGGCGACCGCGACTGAGCGTAAACGGCCTTTCAACCATGGCACATCATCGGCCTGTGCCAATACGTCGCGTTGAGCACATAGAATTTCACGAAGCGCAATCGTCTGTTCTTCGGTGAGCGCTAAAACCTCCCCCTCCCCGAGTTCGTCCAAGGTCTGATCAGTTCTTTCGGCCTGAATCCCTTCAGGAAATTTAATGCGATCGAACGGTAATAGGTCCTCGGGAGTCAACGAAATTATTTTTACCTGTTCGGGAGTATATCGGAAAAGTTCTTGTAACTCGGACGCTTCCGCCCGACACAATATCCGGAATTTGAGGCCACATTGATAGGGGTCTATGTGTTTGATATCGAAATCAGGCGAGGTTACTTGTATAGAACGCCACACGATTTCGGGAATTTGTCTCACTTGAAAAAAAGGATCTTCGCCTTTGAAAAAACATTCCGATTCCGGCGCGTATTCGATATAGACTACCGGTAGGCTATCGTTCACAATGGCGCAATACAACCTTTTACGCAAATCGCTATCCAATTCGTTCGGCAACTTAAAAATGGTCGATCGATCGTTTTTTTGAGCCAAGCCTACAGCCTTATTCGATTCTTGTTTAGACTCGATCAAATGCAGTAGCGAAGCCGTCAACTCGACCGACATTCGCGCATGCTTGGAATCGATCTTTTCCGATGACTCGATTTCATCGAGTAACATGCCGCTAAAATCCATAGCTTCCAACAAACAATCGGCCATGCTTTCCGAATAGGACGCCCGATTATCGCGCACGGCATCCAGCAAATCTTCACAAGCATGTAATACACGCGTCATCTCGGGAAAATCGAATAGGCCGCTATTACCTTTGAGCGTATGAACCAAGCGAAATAATTCGTTCATAACTTGGGCGTTACCGGCTTCGGTTTCCAGGCGCATCAATTTTTCATTGATTTCCGGCAAAAAGTCGCGCGATTCGGAAATGAATTGCTCGAGCAATGGCGTCATGCAGCCTCCTCCCCAAGTAACAAACCGATATACGTCAACAATTCCTGTGGTTTCGTTGGCTTTATAATGTACAGGTTGGCCCCGGCCATGTATGCCTTATCCCTGTCGCTTTCCTTGGCTTCGGTCGAAACGATCATCGCCGGCGCTTGCGCGATATCTTGACTTCGCAGTTCTTTAATAAAACCGTAACCATCGAGTTTCGGCATATTGATATCGACCAGAAATAGGTCGAACGGCATAGACAGCGCTTTCTCGAGGGCTTCGATGCCGTTGATCGCTTCATCTGCCACAAAACCGGCCGATTCGATTATATTGCGATGATATAGCCGCACCGTAGCGGCATCGTCGACAATCAGAATGCGTTTCATATGTCCTCCTTTGGCTTTTGGTAGACGATTCCCTCTGGAAACTTACGTACACGAAAGAGCGAAGATATTCGGCTCATCGACTCCGAATGCCCCAGGCAGACAAATCCGCCCGGATTCAAAGCGTCGTAGAACGTATCGGCGGCCTGACGGCGTGACAAATCGTCGAAATAAATCAGTAGATTTCGACAGAAAATTACATCGAATTCGCGATATGCGCGAACCTCCATCGGATCGATCAGATTAACTCTGGTGAATTCCACGGCATCGCGTAAATCGTCACAGATCTGAAAACCATCGTTTTTAGGGACGAAATATTTTCTCAACAAATACTTGGGAAGATGCTGAACCGAACGATCCGTATAGTGGCCTCGTTTTGCGCTGGCTATGATATCGGTATCGATATCCGAAGAGATGATTTCAACATCCCACTGTTCGATACCCGGCCAATGCTCCAATAAATAGATCACGATTGAATAAGGCTCTTCGCCCGAAGCCGACGGTATAGACCAAATCCGTATCGGCCTTCGGTCATTTTTAGTATCTGTGATTTCGTTCAAAATGCTGTTTACAAGACAGTCGAATTGGTATGCCTCCCGAAAGAAATAGGTTTCGTTGACGGTCATCAAGTTGACTAATTTCTGTAACTCAAGGCCATCGCTGTCGAAACGCAGCATCATGAAATAATTTAGAAAATTATCGGATTGGGTAGCATTGATCCGTTCGATCAAACGCTTGTCGACGAAATAACGCTTCGAAACCTCGAATTGAATACCCGTTTTACGGTAAAAATATTCCCCGAATTTTCGAAAATCTTCATCATTGATTAACGTTTTCGTCATGGCGTCTCAACTTTATGTGATTCGATTCGCTTTGATTCGATACAATGCCAATTCCGCGGCAAATCGTATATACGGCTCGTCCGAAAATCTTGTTATAAAAACCTCCAACGCCGGTCGCGATTTTTCCGTAGCCAATTCGCAAAGCAAATCGACTGCAGCGGCACAAACATTAACGTGTGAATCTCGCTCGATGATATTTATCAACCATTGCTCCACTTTGGGATGACGCAACGATTCCAAAATATTCACGGCTAAAATCCGCACATCCGGATCGGGATCGACAAGCAATTGTTCCATCACCGGTACGACTTCCACAGTTATCGCTTTCATGGCTTCGATGACTTCATTGCGTAACGAGGCATCTTCGCTTCTCAAACAATCAGCCAATTCCTCTACAAATTCGGGAGAATCGCATCGAGTCAATGATGTCAAAATGACTTCCCTGACGCTCGAATCGCATTCCCGTTTTAGGCACGAAACCAGTGTTTGTGCGGCTTCAGGATAAAACGCCAATTCGCGTGCGGCCAAACGCCTGACATTCACGTCGCATGATTCCATCGCGTCGATCAATTCCGGTAACGCCCGATGAATCTGCTTTGTATCGTTATTCTGGGCATTCTCGATTGTTCGCTTTTTTACAATACTCATCATCCGTCGTTCTCCTAATACATTTCCTGACAATCACTTTCGCACTCCAAATTTCGGCATAAATCTATGGAGGTGCCGGGGTACTCGGCAAAGGCTTTGCCAGTCCCTCTCCTAGCATTGAGCGCAATGCCATTAAGGATTTGGCCGTAAATAACTTCCCTATTTTTCGGAGGGTTCGGTAACTCGATTGGCAGGTGTCGGCCGCAGGGAAAGCCGCCGTCAAGCCTACAAGGACGTATTCACGGCGTCCTGTCAAGCGAGTTACCGAACCCTCAACAAAGCTCATAGTTCCAGGACGTTATTTATCACGAAATCCTAAGTTAACCGGCCCACTGAACGATCTGATCGGCAATGCGCCCGGAATCGAGCACGACCGTCGCGCCGCCGCGTTTGATCAGTTCTGCCGGCATACCGAATACGACCGCAGATGCTTCCGACTCGGCAATCGTACGCCCGCCTTTTTTTCTGATTTCGGCAAAGGCATCGGCACCGTCATACCCCATCCCGGTCAACATGACGGCAATTACCTGTGTCGGCTCGTAATGCTCCAATACCGACCTGCCTAATAACTCGACCGACGGATGCCATAAATACTCAGGGGCTTCGGGTTTCGCCTGCATCGACAGACGGCCGACTCTCCGAGTCAATACGGCATCGGCGCCACCCTTGGCAATGTAAATCGTTCCGGCTTCGAGCGGTACAATTCTCGAAGCTTCGGTTACCTGTAACCGGCACAAGTCGTTCATTCGATTCGCAAAAGGCAATGTAAAGCTGCTCGGCATGTGTTGAGCTACTAGAATCGGCCAAGGAAAATCTTCCGGTAGTTGCGGCAAAATATCCTCCAAGGTTCTAGGGCCTCCGGTCGATACGCCAATGACGACCACTCCCGAATCAGCAGTTTCGAAATGTTTTTTGACTTCTTTCTGAGCCGGCTTGATCGCGTCGCGCTGAAAATTTTTTCCGCCCCTCGCGCATTTCGGTTTGGCCCGATAAGCCGCTCGCACTTTGTCGATAATTTCACGCCTGATCGCATCGATCGAAAGCGATATGGTTCCATCCGGTTTCGCGATATAGTCAACCGCACCGAGCGCCATCGCCTCGAAACTGGCCAAAGCGCCTTTTTCCGTCAGCGACGACACCATGACAACCGGCACGGGGCGTTCCGCCATCAACAATGCCAGGGCAGTCAAGCCATCCATTTCCGGCATATTGATGTCTAGGGTTACAACATCCGGTTTGAATGCCATATTTTCTTCCACCGCTTCCTTTCCGTTGCGCGCCAAACCTATCTCGAATCCGCCCTCCGCTTCGAACACAGCTGCCAAATGGCGTCTCATCAATGCCGAATCGTCAACAATCAATATTTTTATCATGCGCTACCCTGTACCTTTCATTATCGCCAATCTATATTGCCGCATTGAAACATTCATTGAGGGCCATCTTGCTTTGTCAACTCTTCCAATCCCTTCAAATCACGGCTTTCGATCAACCGTGTCGGTTCAATCAATTGAATCAACCTTTTTTGCTTTTCCAGATTAGCAACACGACTTATCAATTGCGCTTGCTCGTTGGACAAATGCGGTGACGGTTCGATGGTATTTTTCGAAATTTTCAATACTTCCGAAACCGAATCGACTATAAATCCCGTGCGAATGCCGTCTAACAAAAACACCATGATACGTTGTCTGTCGTTGCGTTCTACTGCCGAGAATCCCAATCTCAAGCGTTGATCGACGACCGGAAGCACCGATCCGCGAAGATTGATCACACCTTCGACAAAAGCCGGCGCCTTCGGCACATGCGTCAACGAATCTGGAACACGAACAATTTCCTGAACACTACCGATCGGCACCCCGAATTCCTCCTTGTCCAAACGAAAAACAACTACTTGCTCTTCGTCTTCGATAATCTCGGTCTCTTGGTTTTCGATAATCTCATTGTTGGACATGTTTTCGTTCTCGCGTAATTGATCCACAGTATTCAATGCTTCCTTGACCGCAGTATGCCGAAACATATTTCCGGCAGAGATAATCGAAACCAGTCGCGCTCCTCCGTCAAGACGACAAATTTCGGATATATCGGACAAATCGCCGTCGCGAGCGAATAGCCCCGGCATATTTTCGACATAAGCTTTACCGACGCGCAAAACCTCATTGACGCTATCCATTACCACGCCAACCGACGCCGTTCCCAACGATACGACAACGATACGGCTATGCTCGTCCGCCTTCAGAGCGGGCAAGCCGAACATGCAGCGCAAACTGACCAACGGCAACAGCCGGTTTCTCAGAGTCATGATCCCTAACACATGCGACTCGGAATTTGGAACCTGTACGATATGATCCGGTACTTGCACGATTTCCTGAACGTCCTCGATCGCTATGGCATATTCCTGTTCGGCTACGACAAAACTCACCAATTGCAACTCATCGCTTACCGTCTCTTCCATTTCAGCCGCTTCATTACCATAATCGCTTGATATTCCAACGGGCGACGCGGAACAATTCAATTCGGCGATATCTTTAAACTCTCGAATAATCAATTTTGAAAAGTCCAAAATCATGATCATTGCATGACCGCCGACATTCTTAAGCAATCCGGAAAGCAAATCGGTATCCACGGTTCCTTTGATCGAACCGACATCTTCGATGTTTTCGGGCTCTATGCCGACCACACTGGATACTTTATCGACCACAAAACCGAGCGGTTGTCCTTGCTTGATGACGACCGCACGAGTCGCATCATCGTATTCACGCTCTTGAAAACCAAATATTTTACGCAAGGAAATAATCGGCAAAACATTGCCTCGTAAATTGGCTAATCCCTCTAATGTTTCGGGAGCCAACGGCACGCGCACCACATGAGGAACTCGAATAATTTCTTGTACCGGTTCCATATCTACGGCAAAAACTTCTTTGCCGACGATGAAAGTAACAAACTGGCGAATATCGGAATCGGTATCTTTAACAACCGAGTCTTCAACTTTGGTTAGCTCCATCCGCTGCTCTAGGGTTTCTGTTGTCATGGCATACTCTCAGCAATATTTGGAAACATCTTAGGCACTTTGTAGTTCGTCGGCGAGCGAGGCAATTTCCTCGATTGCGGCGGCCAATTCTTCCGCACCCTGAGATTGCTGATTTGCAGCGGACGCGGCTTCAGACGCCGCTTTTTCGGCTTCTTGTGCGGCCGCTGCAATTTGATCGACTCCCGTTTTGACTTGACCGATCGCGGCCGCAATTTCATTGGCTGCCATTAAAATTTGTTGCGTACCTTGCTCGACACCTAAGATATCGGATTCGATGGTTACCAGACTGTCTGTAATCGTTTTGGCTTTTTCCACCTCGCTATGCGCAGAAATTGCAATCTCTTCCAAATCCTTTTCCACAACACCGATCTGATCTTGCACCGCTTTCACCAAATCCTTGATACGATCCGCATTTTCGGCCGAATCATGCGCCAAATTACGAATATCGGTTGCAACGACAACAAACCCCTTGCCGAACTCGCCCGCACGCGCCGCCTCTATAGAACCGTTGACCGCCAACATATTCGTTTGAATCGAAACGGTAGAAATCGCATCGACAATCTTGTCGATACGGCGGGACACCATTCCCAAATCTTTAATTTGTTTAATACAGGAGCGAGAAGCGCCGGCCGAATTGGAAATCCCTTCAATCAATGCATCGACGCTCGTCTTGTTGCCCGCCAACATATCTTTAATCGCATTGACCTTCTGGGTACTCGTCTCTGCTCGCCCTTGCGCAACTTCCAATCCCTTGTCGATTTGGCTTATAGCGGCTGCCGACTCTTCTGATCCGGACGCTTGTACCTGAGCGCCCTTACGGATTTGTTCTATCGCCGCCATGATCTGAGTACCAGAGCGATTGATTTCTTGAACGGCCGAAGACAATTGTTCGGCCGCCGATGCCACCTCTTCGGCACTCTTGGCAACGTCTGTCGAATTTTTCAGATCCTCCGCCAACTCCGACAAGCTTTGTGCGGCTTGTTCGCATTCCGCAAGCGCTTGGGCCTGTTCGGCGACCGTCTTAGCCGCTTCTTCTGCGGCAGCCGACTGTTCTTCGGCTGCCGCCGCAATGTTTTCCGAGCCTTTCAATGCCTGCAAAGCGGCTACATTCGATTGCTGAGCAACGGCCGCAATCTCACGAACCCCATTGATAATATCGATCGTATTCAGACGAATTTGCTCTAATTGTTCGGTAATGGCCTTGCCTTTTTCGACCTCGCCCTCGATGTTTTTGGCGGAATTATTGATGCCGTCGGCGATAATCTTGACTTCCTGTTGTATCTGCCCGACTAAGTCCTGTATCTGCTTGGCGCTTTTTTCCGAGGTTTCGGCCAACGTTCTTACTTCATCGGCGACAACAGCAAATCCCTTTCCATGTTTTCCGGCTCGAGCGGCCTCGATCGCCGCATTGAGCGCCAATAGATTGGTTTGATCGGCAATACGGGCTACGGCTTTGACGATATCGCCAATGTTGGCCGCCTGTTTTTCCAACTCAACCACCATTTCGACAGATGTCGATTGGCGTTGAGCGGCAATGCCCACATTATTAACAAGGCCCATGATTTCATCGCTGGTTTTCATGACCAAGGACTGTGTGGCATCCATTTTCTTTTGGCCTTCTTCGGCATTTTGCATTTGACGAGTAACCGCATCACCTACTTGCTTGAACGCGGTCAACGATTCGTGCGCGGCCCCCGATGCTTCTTCGGCGCCCGTAGCGATTTGGTCGGACGCGCGTTTAAGTTCCTCCGCAGCAGATGCTGCCTCATTGATGCCGGATGCAAGTTGACCTGTTGCAGCGGCTATCCGCTCAGCGGCTTGTTGCTGCTTGGCGAGAGTCCGCGCCTTTTTACGTTGAGCTTCCGCTTCACGCACTGAAACCGTCGATTGTTTTGCGCTATCGACAGCAACAACATGAGCTTGTGAAATATTTTTTTTTACTATGGCCATCGGTGGGTCTCCTTAAAACGCCGGACTTGCTAAATACGGCAATCATCTATTAGCATTCGGAAAAAATTACATTTCTGTCGAGTTGTCTTCAAGCCGCTATCTACCTTAGATTTGCTTTTGACCGAATATCATTTTGAGCTTCTATACCTTTCGCACTTCAAATTTCGCCAGTGCCTGAAAAGGCAACGGAGTTCAGGCAAAAACTTTGCATGCATGAATGCCGACACAGTGCCTGGAAGTTTATACGGCGCTCTTTTGACAGGAACCCCAACACCGAATTTTGATCTGCGATGGATACAGTTTCCCAATTAAGCTCTACGGAAACAATCAGCGATATCAGATTTACCTATAGGTATTTTCTTACCTGATTACGTAGAACCATCAGCCAAATCAGGAGTCGAATGGACTATGAAATACTAAGGAACAAGCATGAAATAACTTCGACAACTGTTAGAAGAAGGTTCGGTGGCTCGATTGACAGGTGTCGGCGGCAGGGAAAGCCGCCGTCAAGTTTACATGGATGTATTCACGGCGGTCCTGAAGCGAATCACCGAACCTCCGCAAAGCCTACTACTTGTAGCAGTTATTTTGTGCATATTCCTAAGGAGGCTGAAATGAGAAGGCGGTACGCGCCTTGATGAGCGCCGGCCCGAAGGCCTTGGTCTTGGATGATTCGATTCAGCAACGGTTCGGCAAGAAGATGCCGGGCGTGTCCAGTCACTTCGATCATACGACCGGGCGGCATGTCATGGGGCAGCAGGTGTTGACCTTGGGCTTGAGCTGCGAAGCCGGATTTGTGCCGTTGGATAGCGAGCTTTACATCAGTCAAACCCGAGCGCAGCCGTTGACGCAAGCTTTTCAAGATGGGCGTAGTATCGTGGCCAAGCGCTATGCCGCAGCACAGTAACAGACTAAGCCGGAGATGGCGAAAACCATGATACACCGTGCGTTACGGACGGGCATCGAAGGGGATTATTTACTGGCCGATGCCGGGTTTGGCAGCAAAGCGATGATTCGCCTGAGCCAAGAGGCGTCGTTAGTAGCCGTGCTACGCATGAAGAAGAGCAAGCTGAAGTACCGGCTCCGCGAGTATCGCGGGGAGGCGGTGATCAACCGTGACTTGGATGTCCAGGCGCTGTATCGACACGTCGTTCGGAAACACTGGCAACCCATTGTCGGACAGCCGTACCAGGCTAAAGTCGTGGATGTTGAAATCAACCTGGCCGAACAGGACAAGCAGCCCGAACAGTGGGCGCCGGTTCGACTGTTGTTTGTGCGCGGCACCGCCCGCACCGATAAAACGCAAGCCGGTAAAAAGGATTGGGCGGTGTTCCTCTGCACCGATACCGCCTTAACGGCGACACAGATACTCGAACTTTATGCGATGCGCTGGGCGATCGAAGTGTATTTCAAGGAAGCGAAGCAGCAGCTGGGCTTTTTGAAAGAGCAAAGCACACACTATGCGGCTTACGTGGCTTCGATTCACTTAACGGCCATACGCTTTTGCCTGTTGGTGATTGCCAAACAGATGCACGGTGTTGCCAGCGTTGCCGGTATGAGGCAGCAATTGCGAGCGAACAGCACCGACATCCATTATGCCGCCAAACTGTGGTAGGTATTTCGTGCCGTGCTCAGCGGTGCGCTGGATGAATTAACAGCGGTATTGGGTGATGCGGTCACCGCACTCGTGCTGGAAACGATAGATGCACACATACACTGCTGGTTTATGCAAGTCTTGCAACTTGACCCTAAAACCCTAAGGCTTGAGGCCTTATAGATCAAGGGTTTTGGGCTATTTATGGGGGTTAAAATAAACTCCGAAACTTTAGTAATAATTCACCTGATTAGCAAGTTTCTTCAGCTAAAGCCCAAAAACCAGCATATCCCTAGCAGGACGGGGTTTGCAACCCATACGCATCAAGCTAAGCGTAGCTCCCCGCAGCTAAACCGTTATCGAGTTCCTCCGACGAGTCTGAGAAGCTGTCCAAGTATCCTACTTGTTGTGTAATCAATTGCCGAGTCGTGCGCCGCTTTCGCTTGGCTTTAAGCAGCCTTCGCAGGTTACCTAACAGCTTACGCATCAGCGTGTCGAACTGCCGCGCGACAAAGGCTTTCAAAAACCGATCCTGTCGCAACAACCATTGGATAGCTTTGTCAAAAGACAGTTCGCGACCTTCGTTTTCCGCCTGCCGTGCAGCCAGCGCGAGCAACCGTTGCACGGTCAGAATGACGATCAGACGCCCATAGAGAAGACATCGGATACGTTCCGGACGCGTGCCTTTCAAGAGGTCGATGCAGAACAACGATTTCCAGTGTTTAAACGTCAATTCGACTTGCCAACGCAAGCGGTACAGGGTACCTAACGCTTCTTTCGGCCAAACATCGGCGGGGACGTTGGTCATGAAGAAGCTATACTTGAGAAATTTCAAGTAGGACAAGCGCGCCCGGCGCCCTTTGCGTTTGGCCGTTTTAATCGCCGCTTTTTGTCGCTTCCGGTAGACCTCTTGCGGCAGCCGATAAACCACTAAGCGGATGGGCAGACGGTGTTTCTCACCGACAAACAGCGAAAACTCCATCGTTTGCTGACCACCGCCGAAACGATTGATGTACTGGATCAGATTAATCGGTGACGCGGCTTCATCGGCGCTCTTATAGAGATTGACGGTATAGCTGAGTCGGCTTAAGAAATACGCACCGATCAGCATGATTTGAGCAAAGGCGGCCAAGCTGAAATAGCCCAAATCTCGAATGATCAAATCTCCCTTACGCACTCGCGCGAGCACGTCCTAATCAATCAAATCGATTACGCCAGACAAGTCCTCCCTTACGCACTCGCGCGAGCACGTCTGTGGCAAAACCCTGATCGCTGTCGGTGCCCTGACGTATCGCGATATGTTCGGCCCGTTCGTTTTTGACGTCATAGCTGAAATCGATTTTAACACTGGCCGTGCTGGCGTTACCGCCACTCCCTTTGAACGCTTCGGTCAAGGCTTCGTTCACTTCGATTTGGCTACTGTCTTGCAGTAAAACCCGAGGAAACGGAGCTAGCCATGCGGCTTCTTGTGCCGTCAAAGGCGGACCGACCGTCTCGCGCAAAGTCTTGGTCAGCGCCGCTTCCATAAACTGTACCGCACCATCGCTGTTCATTCGCCCGCACAAGGCTTGCGGTGTCAGATCCACGCCGCTTCGTTCCTCCAGGCTATCGCACAAACCTTCATAACTAATCGTCGGCTCGCTAAGCGTATCGACCGTCAGCAGATTTAAAAAAATCGCTGCCGGTCAAGCGACTCGTGCTGCGTTGAATAAATCCGCTAGACTTGGCCAAGGTTTTACAGGTTTCTTCGTCGAACCAAGTTGCTAAATACTGGTCAATTTGATGTGTGAGCGTTTCAATCGGGGCGGCTTCCATTTCTGGTTATCCATTGAGTAATGTGGACCGCAAACTATACATCCCAAAGCGGATTTGTGAAACCGCGTAGTACGCTCTCGACCACCAAATCGAGGAAGGCGATTTTTAGCTTGATGCGTATGGGTTGCAAACCCCGTCCTGCTAGGGATATGCTGGTTTTTGGGCTTTAGCTGAAGAAACTTGCTAATCAGGAAAATCGATTGTGCGTTATTTCGATTGTGGAGTTTTTCCATCCGTCGCTGATAATCCAGAAAAGACGGGCTTTGCGTGAAGAACACCGAGAAGGCGCTCAGAACGGCATCTTCTATCCTGTATTTCCGATTGTTGCCGGGTTTACGGGAGTCCGGTAAGTCTTCGAAGGTGCGACGTATCAAGTCAATTATTTCCAAGTCAGGGCAAACGCATTAAAATAAATGCCATATCAATATGTTATGACTATTCAACCTAAGCTTGCAGAATATTTTATTTGTTAGTTTTTTATTTTGTGGCAATAAAGGCTGCCGCTATGAAATTACTGAAAATACTACGCATTATAACCATTTGATTTTATATGTAGTTTTAATGCGTTTACCCTGATTTCCAAGTCCATTTGTATCTACCAATGGCTTTATTAATGTTGCGATTGATTAGTTTTAAGTGCCCCTTATTTTATCAGGGTTTTAAATTGGGAATTGCTGATTTCATCCGAGAAATCATACTCCCCCTGCAAGTTAAACAGATTCCCCACTATTCTCTGATCGTTGCGTTTTCACCGATGACTCTACTCATCCGGGTATCAGGTCGCCTCAAATCTGCGGATTTCGAACAGCGCCTCATTTAGGTCCATTTCGTCGGCTTCCAGGAGTTTGCCGACCAGATGCTCCGTTAGCGGCTTGAGTTGGGCCAGCACGGCCTTGGTTTCGCCGTATATGCGCTCGCTCTGTGCTTCCATGATGCTGCGCGTTTCCTCGTCCACTTCGGTATGTTCACGGGAGAGTGCGCCGAAGTTCAGCCGAGTCTTGCGGTACATGCCCATTTCGCCCACGGCGTGGTGCAGCAACTGCGTCACGCGGGTGATATCGTTGTGTGCCCCATTGGTCGTGCCTTCCTCACCAAAGAATAGTTCTTCATTGGCCATGCCGCCCAGCAGCACGCGCACGTCGTGTTCGATATCGCTCTTGGTCTTGAGCAGATTGCCCCCCTGCTTGTGAAACACAAATCCCAGCGCGTTGGTACGCGAGTTGGCCTTAAGCGAAATCTTGATGGTTTTCAGATCGGCCAGGATCTGCTCCCAGTTGTCGTTGGTCAGCTTGCGTTCGTGCTCAAGGTCCACCAAAAAATGACCCCATTCGTGCACGGCGATGATGCGACGGTCGCGCTCACGTTCCGCAGTGGTGTCAGTATTTACGTTACCCACCAACACGCGTTCAGCAGCCTGCATCAGGGTATTGGCGCCGATCATTTCGCCGGTCTGCACGGCCGAAATGCCCGCCTGATTGACGATGGTCTCCAGGTCTGCCGGGCTGCTGCCTTCGGTCACATCCACCAGATGGCGCAAGTCCAGGTTGGGCAGCACTTTTTCGGCTCGCTGGCCCAGGTAGTGATTGATGACAGCCAGCCGCTCTGCTCGGTTAGGCATACGAAAATCCACCTTCATCTGAAAGCGGCGCAGCATGGCCTCGTCCATCTCCATGGTCTCGCTATTGAAGTTGCTAGCCACGATCCAAATGATCTCGGCTTCGTTTTTGCTGCGCACACCATCCAGCACGGAGAGAAATGTGTTCGCGGTGTCGTCGTCGAACTTGCGGCGGCCGCCGCGTTTCATGAACAGATCCTGTGCCTCGTCCAAGAAAATGATACAGCGCTTGCGCCGTTTGGCCATGGCCACGATACGGCTGAGCGTATTCGAGCCGCCGGACACGAAGCCCGTTTCCAGATTGGCGGCAGAGTGGAACAGGATGGGCAACTGCAACTCCTTGGCCAGGTAGCTGGCTAACTTGGTTTTTCCGGTACCAGCCGGGCCGCTGAACATCACATTAAAAGGTTTGAAGATGCCGTACTCAGCATATTCCGCGCGGCGCTCATACTGATCCTTGATCTGTGCCACCTCGGCCTTGATGTCCCCCATGCCAACCAGGTCGTCGATAGAGCCGTGCACCTGTGCCGGCTCGATGAACTTGAGCGACTTGTGCTGTCCCATGAGCTGGAAATACAAGAATCCCAGTACGCCGAGCGTAAGCGCAACCGACAGTACACCACTGACGTTGGCCTTCCAGCCGTCCTTTTCGGATTGCGGGCGGGCGCTGGCAAAACGCTGATCCAGGCGCTCAAACAATTCACTGCTGCTGGCGCTGAGTTCACCGCGCGGTATGAAGACAAGCTTGGCGCCCCAAGGCGCTATGGCCGCTTTGTCGGCGAAGATCTTGGTCTCCATGTCGCTGGGGTAGTACGCGTACTGCTTGCCCTGCGATTCGATCAGGATGATGCGCTCCGATACGTTCCACAGCAGCGGCTCGTAAACCACCGTAATACGCTCGACCGGGTTCGTTTCCAGGAAGCTCAGCAACGGGCCGTTACCAAATACCACAGGCAGCTTGTCGTTTAACGACCACACCTCCTCGCCCTCCGTACCGGCAACAGCCATGGCCTTGACCTGCTCAGCAATGGCGGCCTGCTTCTGAATGAGTACGAACGAATAGATGCCGGTGGCTGGAATTAGGAGAGCCACAACCAACATCGTCACCTTGACGGCGGTCGATTGAATCACGAACCAGTCCTGTATCCGTCTAGCGGCCTTCTTGATGGCGAACCACAGACCCGGGGATTCCGAAGCCTCGTCGCTACGTTTTAACAAATCCAACATGGAAACCCCTAGTTACGATCGTTGCGGCACGGTCCATTGCAGGAACGCAAGGCGCTCAAACGCCTTTTTGAAGCCTCTTTATGGGTAACTGGCAGAGAAGAACCTTGAAGAAACCCGACTAGCGATTGGAGTCTGATTCTGGCTAGAGGTTCAGTCTGTCGAGCCAGAAGTGTGGGACGTCCGGGTAGCGTCCGTTCCAATCCGCCCAGTCCTGCTGGTAAAAACGACCATCTTCTTAGGCCCCGCGGCATCCCACGCTTCTGCGGTAAGTTTGGTTCCGCTCAGGATTGGGTCTTGGGCGATTCGATTGAGCGGCGGAGCTTCGGCCAACAGCTCTCAGAATATATTCCTAAATCGGATGATATTCAGTTTCTTCTTTCTTACCAACAGGACTAGCGGGAGCATTTGAACAGAAACTTACGGTTTCGATTCATCGTCATCGATACGGATTCTGCTCAGGCCGTAGTTATCGATTTCCGTTATCCATTTTTCCTCGGCCTCCCCGATAGCTTTAAATCGTTCGCTCATTTCAATCTCGCTCAAATGATTGACCCCGGTTTGTCTCATCGCGTCGCGGTCCGATAACCTTCCAATTAACTGACTCCAAAAAGTGTTATCTTCGAACTCTTCAATATAATCTTCAGCCACGGATTCACCTGCGAATTCACCTGAAGTGACGTACTCCCCTCGTTCTTTATCGAAATCGACAAGAGCCTCGAAGCCCATCTCCTTGGCGTACGACATCAATTTTTGCATCAAATTTCTGTAGTCTTTGGTATCGGCGCGATCATCTGTGCTATGTGCGTGCAAGACCCAATCGGCGATATGGATCAAATCGAGCAATATCCGGTATTCTTTTTTCGTGAAGTTTATTTTCATGATGGGCGCAAAGTTTTAATCGTTAGTCTTAACAGGATTATAAACCTTCGTCGCGAATATTGCCGTATGAGACAGGCAGCGTGAAGTTATCGTTCCCAACAAGACTCTGAATCGGGAACTGGCACATTGAAATTACCGATTCTGTGGCTTTCTGTTGCAGTTTGGAGAACAACAACATCTCTGGCCGGTGAACAAGCATGTAAATCAGCATTGCCGACGACTGGATTGCTTCTCGTTGGATAAAACATTCATCTACAGCAATCGATAATCGGTTAAAATCATTCATTTTTTATTCACCCAATAATTCAAGATTATGGCAAGACTGGGCTCAGATAAGAACCCCATTATCGTTTGTGTGCAAAACAGTAAACGTGGCGAATACGTGGCAGAAACCTGTGCTTCGCAGGGTTGGCATTACATCATTGGTATCGAGCCGGATAAGCCGGAAGATATTTCAGACCTGGAGCGCGCCTTAAATCCACCGGAACCGGCCAAGTCCGACAAAGTCGGTAGGAATGATCCTTGCCCCTGCGGTAGCGGCAAAAAATACAAGAAATGCTGCGGTGCCGCTGGTATTCTGGCTTAACGCTAACGGCAGCATGAATAGAATGCCGGTTATTCATGTCTAGTTTGGGATGGACAAAACAATGATAGGCGCTATTGCAGGTGATATCGTTGGATCGATAGCGGTATGTCGCAGATTGCCCGAGATACCGGTCTTTCCCGCGAAAGCCTGTATCGATCCCTGGACGGCGAGCATATCCCCAGTTTCGATACGATCCTCAAAGTAACGAAGGCACTAGGCATTCATCTGCATGCCGATCCGGCTTGATTTTGGAAGTGAAAATCCAACGGGTCGAAAACGTACGTTAGCACCTAATATAATTCGCATATTGCCTTTCTTGAATCGGCTGATGGTCAACATCCGGCCATTATGTGAAGTTTCCTTTTATGCATAGTAATAATGAGAAATTCCCCCGGCTTTGTCCGGGGGATGTTTACTTTCAGTTTTGTAAAACCATGAATCAAGTTGGTCGCGCCCTTGAGCTTTTTCGACCGTTTCTAGTGAGCGTTGTCATGATACCATTTCGGCATCATGACAATACTGTTTGGAGTTAGGCCTTGATTTTTAAATGTATCAATCGTCATTTTTACGGTCGATTTTTGCAAATCAACTACCGTAATAGAACCATCGCTCATATTTGGTAAATTTAAAAGGTTATTTTGCACAAAGGCATATCGTTCATCAGGAGAAAAGACAACATGATGCGAGCCCTCCGCAGTTGCAATCGATTTTTCAAGTACCGGTTTGGCTGGATTTTTAATATTGAAAATATTTAAATAACCTGGGCTTGCTGTCGTAATATACATTTTGTCAAGTTTATGGTTAAAGTAAATTTCTAAAGGGACTCCTTGTTTTAAAGAGTTAAAATCAAAAACTTGTGAAAAGCTAAAGTTTTGACTCATGCTATTCCAAACGCCTGTCCACAAGGTATTGCCAAACATGGTATTGATATAAAGCCGCACTGGATTTGATTTAGGTAAAAATACCGCCTCAACAGGGGCTGAACCTGAAGGTGATGCTTTTTCCGACATTTTATGTGTAGAGAGTATTTTACCACTGCGGGCTGTAATGATCGTTACTGTTTCATCTGCATCGCTGAAATCAGTCGGGTGCACCGTGTTAGCAATGACAATTCGATTAATTTCATCGTTTATTCCAATACCGTGCGGATGGCTAATAAATTTTTTGCTTGTCGCCGTTTTGGCTGCGGCAATGACTTTAATCTGCTTATCTGTTTGTGCATCACCCATAATGACATTGCTAGAACCCATACAGGTGACATACCATCTTTTTTTATCGCCTGAAAAGACCAAGTCTTCCGCAACCTGACACTCAGGAACAGAAATGGTCTTAAGCTCATAAGGTTGTTTTGTCATATCGATTACTTGCAAGGGGTTACTGCCTAAGGAAGCGACATAGGCCTTAGTTACATCTTTATTATAAAAAATATGATGCGCCACTAAATCTGTGGGTAATGGAATATCCTTTACAATCTTTCCAAAGTTCTCAGAGTTGAAATCAAGATCAATAATCGCCAACCCTTCCCGCTTTAGCGTTTGATCGGGTTTACTTTGATAATTAACTAACGCTAGAATTTCAGCTTGTGCCAGCATTGGATAAAGGAAGGTTAAAATAATAAGTGATTTTTTTAAAAGGTACGTTATTTTCATAATATTTTTAATATAGAGTGGATGTTGAGTTATACCTTTCGCACTTCAAATTTCGGCAGTCCCTAAGGAGGCGCCGGGGTGCTCGGCAAAGGCTTTGTCAGCATGGATGCTGGCATAGAGCCTACATGGATGTATTCACGGCGTCCTTTGACGGGTCCCCGGTGCCGAATTTTGATCTACGATGAGTATAATAATTTATTATCAATGGGCTAAATATCTACCTAACAGCGTAACATTGTGAGGCGTGAGGGGAAACTTAGTCTGCATAACGTTGATAATAGTTGTCACCTATTTAAGTAAGCAGGCCACCTAAAATTGACTGATTAATCATTCTTCATCTGCCTGCCAATAATACGCATGGTGCCGATAAAAAAATGTAATGAACGGCGGACATCCGGGTCGTTTAGGGCGCTGATTAGTTGAAACAATCCGGGTGGCTTTTCTAATGCTTCTGTTTGAGCATGCGCCATACGCACGGCATTACCGGCCGTCCAACCCAAGGCTAAAATTTCTTCGCCTACTTTAGTGGTTTTTTCCAACGCCGCTTCATCAAGAAATTCGATATTGTCCGATATGATTGACAATAAATCGATGATGTTATTGAAGCGTCCGGCTTGTACTAAGGGAGTTGCTTTATCGATTAAATTCTTAATACCATCAATGGTTGCCGGGTCATTAAGAACCGTATCCGATATAAGTTTTTCTACGTTTGTATTTAACTGTATTTCTTCAGACATAAGTAATTCCTCTGTAATCAAACCATTCCACGCGCAACAGCCCAATAAATGCCGCGATTAAACGTTTTACGCATTAAGCCCCCGAGCTTGGTAGGTGGGGCGACCTGTACATCATGTTTATAGTCGTACCAGAGTGGCATGCCGGCTTCCAATCCCATTTGAGCGATTGCCTGTACTTTCCCATCATAGATAGCAGAGGTATAGCCGCGACGAATTTCCGAAGCGATATTTTCCACGACAACAGGTGATTGGTTATGGCAAGTGCCACCGGCTTTACTAACCGGCAAATCAACGGTATCTCCCATCACATAAACATTATCGGTGCCGTACATTTTCAAGGTCTCAAAGTCGGTAGGTAACCAGCCTTCATTATTTTGGGCTTGTGACTTTCCTGAATTAATGACGGCATCTACCGCGCGAATAGGCGGCGTAGCCATTAAAATATCGAATTCTTGAGATTTACCTTCTTCCGAATAAGCAATTTTTGCTTCGGGATCGACCTTGTCTAAAGTAAAACCGCGTTGATATTTAATGTTTTTACTATCGAAAATGGTAGGCAACACATCGCAGGTTGGTTTCTGCAAAAATAAACAATTACGCAATAATTGAGAGACGGTGGGGTAGCTGTAAATAATTTCTACACGGTCACGCACGCCGCGTTTACGTAAATATTCATCAAGCATTAACGTGGTTTCGATAGGGGCAATGCCGCATTGATGAGGTACGTTCGGGGTCTTGGGAAAATTGACAGTGATAAATATACGGCCCTCTTCAATGGTGCGTAATTTATGAGCGAGTTGTTGTGCCGCTTTAGTCTGATAAAAATGATCGCCTGCCTCTTTCAATCCTTCAATACGTTCCGGTGCCGGAATACAGCCGGTAGAAATAACCAGATACTCATAATCGTAGCGCTTGCCGCTTTCGCAGAGGACACGATTTTGCTCAAATTCGAAACTTTCAACGCCATCGACATGAAAAATAATTTCCGGGCGTAATAATGAACGTTGTTTACGCACCAGTTCATGGGGATGATAGGCATTAAAGGCCACATACATATTGGCGGGTTTGTAAATATGGTTGGGGGAATTTGAGAGCATCATAATCTCAATTTCACCTTTTAGAATCTCCGGATAAAATTTAGCGACTAAATTATTGGCGGTCATCGTACCGCCAATTCCGCCGCCTACGACGATAATGCGTTTTGTCGAGCTAGTCATAATGACTCCTTTACTTGATTATTCAGTTAAGGGGCAACGTGTTAGGCGCATCAATAATGAATATTTTGCGCCATGTACAAGAAACCCCGTTTTTTAGTCAGTCGACGCGTTTGAGCGCGCCCGAAGGGCATTGATTGACTACCTTGACGATTTCAGCATCAGTCGCTTTGTCCTGTTCGATCACAAATTGTCCGTCGACCACTTTGAATACTTCGGGCAGTGATTTGACACAGTTGCCGGAATGAGAGCATGTTTGTTTATCCCATTGTATTTTCATGGTGTTTAACCTCCGCTATGTTCAGCTGTGGTTGGATTAATCATGGTTTTTACTTCGGCAATCGAATTGGCCGGAAACTCGCCACGTTCCGCATGTGTTTTTATGCTTTGTTTATCGGGGGCGATGTAAATGCAATAGATTTTGTTATCTGTCACATAACTTTCCACCCACTGAATTTGCGGCCCCATGTCGTTCAGAATACAGCAGGACTTTTGTGATATTTGTTGCAGCTCTGCCGCGGTTAATTGGCCTGCATTAGGGATTTCTCGTTCAATAATATATTTAGGCATATTGTCTCCTATGCTGTTATATGACCAGTCGTCTGATGTTGGTTGTTTAAAAAAACGATATAAGCCATCATGGCGATATCGTTTAAAAGTTTGTTAGTTAAACAGTCCTTTCAAATGATTCATTCTTAAGTTTGTGGTGGAATGCTCACGGCTAATTCGGCCGCCTTCCAGGCTGCAATGCCGCCATTAATATTCCTAATATGTTTAAAGCCCATTTGTTGCATCACAGCCGCCGCCATGGCAGAGCGCCCCGAACTGGCACAAAGTAGTAGCCATTTTTTATCGCGATCCATTAATTCTTCACGACGACCTGCGTATTGGCGGTCTGCCGCCGCTTCCAGTATCCCGCGTGGAATATTTAATGCACCCTCAATAGTACCTGACATAAATTCGGCAGGTTCGCGAACATCCAGTACCTGATAGCCTTCATCCAATAGAGATTTAACATTTAAGACCTCTATTTCGTGTATTTGTGATTTTGCTTGTTTAACAAAATCCATTAAGGTTTTTTCTTCGCTCATATCAAATCCCTATAGCTAATAGTTGACCGGTCGTCTTGATGTTGGGCAAAAAAAGACCTAAACAACCGGCGGTTGTGTCGACTTGCTTTGTTCCTAATCTAAATTGGACTTGGCAACAAAATAATCATTCAGTAAGGTATCGCAAAACTCTTGCAAAGGTTGCACGGATTGTTCGATTTTCATCCGTAACAACGCACCTTGCCAGTTATTTACCAACAAGTTAGCCATAATTTCGGCGCTTCGATCAGTACGTACCGTGCCTTCTTTTTGTGCTTGCAGTAATGCTTTATATTGCAGCGCTTTGTAGCGTTCAATGGCAGATTTTAGTGCCTGATTGCACCGTTCACTGGTATCGCCAATTTCACCCATCAGGTTACCCAATAAACATCCACCTTTGTATCCATTCTTTTCCACTGCAACAATAAGCTCTGCATAGTAGTTTTTTAAAGCAGAGAGCGGGTCAACCTGTGAGTGTTGTAGGTGCCTCGTTAATAGCTGTATAAATGGCTCCATATAATGGGTAATGGCTTGAGCAGCAAATTCTTCTTTGCTATCAAAGTAGCTATAAAATGAACCCTTGGGCACCTGTACGGCATTTACGATTTCGTTAATACCGGTTGCATGATAGCCCTGGTTCATCAGCAGATAAACACCCTGATCTAATAATTTTGTGCGTTTGGAGAGTTTGCTGTTCATAGTGGATACCAATATACGACTGGTCGTATATTTTGTCAATAATTTGTTTCCGACAAGAGGAAGTTCAGTATTGATTAATGGAAAAACTCCACAATCGAAATAACGCACAATCGATTTTTGGTGTTCATCAAATTCCTTCGACCAGCCAAATCGGCAACTTGCTGGATCCCATTGCATCGGAAACACTCTATCCGGTGTTGGCCGAAGTAGGTGACAGATTGTACACACAAGGTTGCCTGAAGCCGTTCGTGAGTGTTGGCGGTACCCTACCTGCTAATTATGAATTAGTTTTTCCTCAACGCTCACTACCTGCACTCTTAATACAAGCAGCTTGAGGTGGTTTAAAGCCGGTTTCCGACAGCAGACTTTGATGGACCTACCATCATCTTCCAATGAGCTTATACACATCTGATCCCTATTTCCGTATAGCGTCAGTTTGTGTGTCTGTGGCACACTCCAAGATTTTCAGCAGATGCGGGCGTCCAGCCAACTCCAGACAACGCTTCGCTAACCAAACGTTAAGCGAAGTAAAGTCGGCACAGCGCGGTAGCGGTGTAAATATCCATTCGCGAATGTTACGCACCTGATTTTCCACCTGGCCTTTTTCCCAACCCGACTCCGGTGTGCAGGCTACTGGCTCAAACAGATAGTGATTGGCTAGTGTTAAAAGCGCCGGTTAAAGCGACGCTCCTTGCCGACAAAGACCGCATCCACCACTGTTTTCAAGTTGTCCGGGGCCATCCGTTTCGGTACACCACCAAAGAAAGCAAAGGCCTGATTATGCGCATCTAACACTATTTCCTGGGATTCTCTTGGATAGGCGATAACGAACATTTGACGACTATAGCTGAGGCGGAAATGGGCAACCTTGACGAGTTGCTCTACTCCGCCAATCACCGCCGTTTCATAACTCCAGTCGAACTGACAAGTTTCTTCGGGGGAAAGGCTAGCGGCACGAACGCCTGTTTGATAGTGGGGCTTTTAGTTCGAGTCCGTTTCCAATCTCGCACATGGCGCTGCACTGCGGTATAAGTGCCACAATAACCCTCAATCTGCAAGCACTCAAATAGCCGTTGGGCATTGCGTCTTTGTTTGCGAGGTAATCCTGTGTCTTTTTCCAGCCAGCCATTTAACTGGTTGAGATAGTCACCCAGTTTGGGCTGGGGTTGTTCTTTGCGGCTTGAATAAACGGGCGTTTCGATCGTCTTTAGATGTTTACGAATAGTCGGGCGGGAAAGTTTAAACCTTTTTGCCAGCTCGCTGATTTTTATGTTTTCAACAAAATGCAGTCGCCTGATTTCGGCAATTGTATCCATTTTTATCACTCCAGGATTCTCCGGCAAAAAGCCGGTCATTAAACAACCTGGGGTGGAAACTTTTCAACGCTCATTTCCCCAGGATTCTGGAAAGTTTTGCACGCCGTTTTGCATCCAACTCACAACATCTGAACATAAGCTTGCATTTAGAGTCGAATGAAAGTGATTAAGTTATTAACGAGATATTGTTTTTTCAATAAACTGAAAAGTCCCAATCCTTCCAGGAGCGATACATGGGAATAGAGAACAGCAAAATAGCAAGATCAATCCCTTATTATCAGCTACTTGAATATCTTGGAGAGAGTCTGAATGCCTCGATTTTTAAAGCCTTCAGCAAAGATAACCCGGACGACATTGTCACTGTAAAAATCCTGAAGCGACAAATCAATCATGAGGCCCAACGTCGCTACCTTCGACAAAGAGTTGAACGGCTGAAAATCATACATGATCCAAGAGTCATTGTTCCCCGTAGCATTGAGTATTTCAGCGAAGCTCACATTATTGTCAACGACTATTTCCCCGGCATAACGCTTGATAGTTATCTCATGCAAAACAAAAGCCCGCTGAACCTGAATACGTTCTTCATCATAGCGGCTGAATTGACACAAGCGATTAACAATATTCATGAGGCAGGCATTATTCACGGTAATGTCAAACCCCATAATATTCTGATTCAACACGAAACACGCAGCATTCGCTTGATCGATTTTCTGAACCCCATCGATATCCAAGAACTCAGTCATTTTATTTATGATCGCAGCTTTGTTGAAGGCACATTAGCCTATACCTCACCGGAGCAAACCGGACGCATCAACCATCGGGTTGATTATTCGACTGACATTTATTCGCTAGGGATTGTCTTTTATCAGCTTTTGACTGGAAAGTTACCGTTTGCCAGTACCGATCCGCTAGCATTAATTCATTCACATTTGGCCGAAGAAGCCTTGCCAATTTCAAGCTTAAACGCCGCTGTACCGGGCATCGTTGCCCAGATTATTGCCAAAATGTGTCTCAAAGAGCCCGAGAAACGCTACCAGACCGGCAGTGGCCTGTATGCGGACCTGCACCGATGCTCTGAAGAATATCGGCAAAATGGCCGTATAGAGCCGTTTACGTTAGGTTTGCGCGATCATACCCGTCGAGTCATTTTTATATCGAAAATGGTCGGCCGAGATCGAGAAGCCAAAGTCATTCTAGCACAGTACACCAAAGTCACTGGTGGTAAAGGTTTTCAATCAGCCTTCATCTCCGGTTTACCCGGCATTGGTAAAACCCGTTTGATTCAAGAGTTGCAACAACCACTAGTCGCCCATAAAGGCTATTTTACGTCCGGCAAATTCGACCAATATCAGAAAAACATCCCTTATAGCTCGTTAATTCAGGCGTTACGGAATCTTATCCGCACCCTGTTGACCGAAAGCGATAGTCGTGTCGATGAATGGAAACAACAAATAGTATCCGCTTTGAATCAGCACGCTCGCGTCATTTGCAACGTCATTCCTGAACTTGAGGTTTTGATCGGCTCGCAACCTGAAGTTACGGAGCTTCCTCCCGTGGAAGCTCGGCATCGATTCAATAATTTATTCAGCGCTTTTTTAACCTGCCTAGCGCGTAAAGAAAATCCATTAGTGTTGTTTATTGATGATTTGCAATGGTGCGACAGCGCTACCTTCGATTTTCTCAGTCATCTTTTTACGGCAGCTGACGAACACCCTCACCTGTTCTTTATTGGTGCCTATCGACACAACGAAGTTGATACTTCGCATGCTTTAGTGTTTTTATTACGACAAATTAAAGAACAGCACCAAGCAATTCAAGAAATACGTATCGGCGCGCTTGACGCACAAGCCTGTCATGAAATGGTCGCCTATATTCTGGATTTACCTTTGCCGAGAACAGATCATTTGGCGGCATTTCTCACCGAGCTCACTGAAGGCAACCCATTGTTTGTCAGCGAAAGCTTGTCCTGGTTGCACAACGAAGATTTACTGGTTTACAGCGATCAAGGGCAATGGATTTGGGACATGGCGAGAATTAGGCTATCAAACATGCCAACCAGTGTCGTCGACATGTTTGGATTTAAAGTCCAGCGTCTTGAGGCGCAGACTTTGGAAGTTATCAAGGTCTGCGCTTGTATGGGTAACCGCTTCTCGGCCGACGATGTCGCGCTTATCTGCGACATGCCACTGCTCGATTTGTTTGAACGGCTCAAACCCCTACTGACTTTGGGCCTGCTCATAGAAAGTAAAGCAGAGTTTCAATTTGTGCATGACCGAGTTCAGGAAGCTGTTTTACGGCTGATCGAGCCACACCAACGACAGAACATACACTGGCAAGTAGGTTGGCATCTTTTAAGCCACCAAGTTATTTCCGAGGCATTAGAAGCTAAGGAAAACCTGTTTACCGTCGCCGCTCATCTTAATCTGGGTTATCCGAAGAATATCGACGAAAAGCAGAGCCTCCTACTTGCTCAAATTAATTTATACGCAGGCAACAAGGCGCTCAATGCGCTGGCAACCCAGGCTGCAAACGAATACTACCGGTCGGGATTAGCGTTCTTATCGAAATCGGCCTGGCAGACACAATATCCCTTAATGTTCAGGTTACATCAGAAACTGGCCAAAACAGAACTGATGTGTGGACGTTATGAACAATCCGAAGTATTGCTAAACCAACTGTTAAAACGGGCGGAAAATGATTTAGATCGCGCCGAGGCCTTGGCGGAACAAACCACCTCATTGTCCTCCATAGGCAATTTCATTAAAGCCATAGATTCCGCAAATCGCGGTCTTGGTTTTTTTGATAAATCGATTCCGGAGGACGATAAAGAAGCCACAGAACGCCTAAATGTATTGATGCAATCGATTCATCGAGACTACGGTGATGTTTGGCAAAAAATCTTGAACATGCCCTTCGTCGAAGATCGCCAAAGCAAAATCGAGTTGGTGTTTTATAGCGAATTGATTCCAGATCTGTATATGTCGGGCTTGGTTCCACAATTGTACCTGTCCGCGGCTCAGTCAACGATTCACTGTTTGGAAGGCGGCATGGATGAATCGGTGATTTATTCCTTCTCCATTATGGGACTGAATTTAGGTGAACAGGGGCAGTTTGAAATGGCCTTCCGTTATCAAGACCTAGCGCATGAACTTTGTACGCGCTATCCCGATACTTTTGGCGCAACTCGTGGTATGAACGGTATCGTCTGGTGCAACATGCATTCGCGTAGTCATCCAAACGAAATTGTCGACTTTTGCCGCAAAGGCATTCAATGCGGTAAAAATTGCGGTGATTTATACAATGCCGGCCTGTCTTATGGACCATTAATGTGGAATTTGCAGGTACTCGGTGCTGATTTTGCCCTTATCGAAGACACTGCGTTGGAGTGTCTGGAGTTTTCGCAAAAAAACCAACTGTCTTTTTCTGTAGGACTTGCTGAAGCGGTAATGGCTGGTTGGGTCAATCCTATGAAACATCCTCAAGCCACTGCAGACACAATGAGCGAACAACTGGCCTTATGGGAAAGCCGTAACCACGTCGCCTCTGCTGGAAGTTACTATGTTTTGCTGGGTGCCAGCCATTTTTACTTTGGTCGTTATCAAGAAGCATTGACCTGCCTTGATAGCGTCAAACGCTTTTTGAACGGCATGACCGATAATGTACTCAAGCGGCAGTGGTATGCATTTCAGATTCTGAATGCGTTATGCGTTGCGCCGGTCAATGCGGGAAAAGAGCTGCATGACGAACTGACACCCTTCCTTGATCAATTAAAAACCTGGGCTGCCTTAGGCCCATTATTGAAACCCTACCTAGCCTTATGCGAAGCTGAATGGCAGCGAGTTTTCGATCACTCACCGACCATCACAAACGGCTATCTGGACGCCATTGAATCCGCTCGTGCTCTAAACTATGTTTTTCTCGACGGTTTCATCAATGAACGCTTCGCTGAATGGTTGATTGCACAAAAACGAGTGAGCGCTGACAGCTATCTGGAATTTGCGCTGAAACAATATCAGCAGTGTGGCGCTAAAGGGAAAGTAATACAACTATTGGAACGTCATCCGCAACTGTTTCGAAGCAACTCTCCGATAAGCAATGAAGAGGCTGTGGTGTTAGAAGAAACGTCATTGTTGCCGAATTTAGACACTGACTACTTGTTGAAATCATCCCTAGCATTATCGGCTGAAATCGACCAAAAAGCTTTGCTTGCCAAGATCATGCAGGTGGTACTGGAATGTTCAGGTGCTCAACAAGGATACTTGCTTCAAGCCCAGGCTAAACAATGGCAATGTGTCGCGGCAAGGCATATCGAAAAAAAGGCCACTGACGCCTTTACTCGAGAATTCTTGACTGATATTAACGATATATGCCAGGGCATTGTGCATTATGTTATTCATACACGCACTAGTGTTGTACTCGATAATGCCATGGAGTCTCAGCAATTCAGTAACCTGCCCGAAGTGATGGAACTTCATATACGGTCGTTATTTTGTCTTCCAGTTTTGCGTCAAGGTGAACTGATCGCGGTGCTGTACCTGGAAAACCGTCTGGCCACCAGAGTATTTACACCGGATAAAGTGCGGATGGTCGAATTACTCAGTCTACAAATGGCTATTTCAATTGAAAACGCACGTTTGATCAATGAAATTGGACAGTTGAATGCTGAACTGGAGCGGCGAGTCACGGAAGAAACACGTAAAAGTCGGAAAAAAGACCATTTGCTAATTCAACAATCTAAATTGGCGACCATGGGCGAGATGATCAACAATATTGCCCATCAATGGCGACAACCACTCAATGCGTTAAGCCTGATGCTAGGCAATATTCAGGATGCTCAACGCTTCGATGATTTAAGCACCGACTTTTTAGAAGAACAGCTTCAACACGGCATGCGGTACATCGAAAAGATGTCCAGTACTATTGATGATTTCCGCGACTTTTTCAGCCCTAACAAACCGCGGGAAGCATTCAGCCTGCGGCACGCTGTTAAGGATGCGATTGCCTTAGTCGAAGCGAGTTTCAAAGCGCATAGCGTTAACATAGAATTAAATATCGAAAACGATGTCCAACTTCACGGCATCCTCAATGAATATTCCCAAGTCTTGTTGAATTTGTTGACGAATGCCAAAGAGGCCATTCTCAGCCTCCACTCGACAGGGACTATCCGTGTGTCGGTCGTTTTGGAAAACAATCAGTGCCGCTTGCTGGTTAAGGATAATGGCGGTGGGATACCCGAAAACAGTTTACCGCACATTTTCGAACCCTATTACTCAACCAAAGAAGGCGGCATGGGTATTGGTTTATACATGTCTAGAATGATTACTGAAACGAGTCTAAATGGTCAGATTGAAGTCGTTAATGATGGCGACGGCGCTATCTTTACAATAATCACTCCTATTTTATCTGTGAATTCTAATTAACGTATTGTTGTCGGCACAAGTTTAATGGAGTTGCTAGATGAACATGACAACCCGCAATGAAGATCCAGACCAGGTCTATCTGAAATCCTTGACTGTTTTATATGTTGAAGATGAAGACGACATCCGCGATCAATTAAAGCTTTTCCTGACTCGGCGTTGCCGAAGAGTGTATATAGCCGCGAATGGCAAAAAAGGGCTTGAAGCTTTCCAAAAATATCAACCGGATATAGTAATTACCGACATTCTGATGCCCATTATGGATGGTCTGAAGATGGGCGAACACATCAAGGAAATTCGCCCCAACATACCCCTCATCGTCATTACTGCGTTTGAAGAGCCTCGTTATTTTCATCGCGCTATTGAATTGGGCGTGCATCAATATGTCAACAAACCGGTAAAACTGGATATTCTGGAGGACGCCTTAATCAAAAGTGCGCGTATCCTCAGAGCGGAAGCGGCACTAAAAGAGGTAGAAGAGCGTTATCGACTGCTGTTTAAACTCTCTCATATTGCGATATCGGTAGCCGATGCAGACCATCACCACATCTCGCAAACATTGATTGTCAAACCTTCGGATCACAAACAAGCATTTGAAGGCACTCTAGTTGACTGTAACGAAGCTTTTCTGGCGTTACTTGGCTATGAAAGCTTAACCGCCCTGCAACTTCGCGCGGAAAACATTTTGGGTCTTATCAGCGAAGAGTCAGCTGTCCTTCTGCTACATGCGGTGCAACAGGAAGTGTTGGTCCGCGGTTTTTCCAGCGAATTCGAATTGGAGCTGAAAAGTATCAACCAAACACCCGTACCAGTGCTTGCACAGTTAATCATGCGCTATTCGGAAACGGGTGAACCGATGGAAGTTTGGATTATCATGCGCGATATTCGGGAACAGCGTAAAGCGGAGCAATCCTTACGTTTATCGGCCAAAGTGTTTGAGTCTTCGCGCGACGCCATCATCATTACCGATAGCCAAAACAAGATCATTTCAACCAACCAGGCTTTCACTCAGATTATTGGATATACGCAGGAGGAAGTGATCGGTAAAGATCCTAAAATTTTTCAATCTGGTCGCCATGAACAAGCATTCTATCAAGAGCTTTGGTCAACACTGAATTTAACCGGTTATTGGCAAGGTGAAATATGGAATCGGCGTAAAAAGGGTGAAGTTTTTCCGGAATGGATATCCATTAGCGCGATCAACAATTCGAAAGGTGAAATAGTTAACTACGTTGCTATCTTCAGCGATATTACAGATATCAAGCAAGCAGAGGCCAATATTGAATTTCTGGCCAATTACGATCCACTAACAGAATTACCGAATCGGCGCTTATTTATCGATCGACTGGATCAAGCCATCAAAACTGCAAATCGCGAAAAAACAAAAGCCGCCGTCTTGTTTTTTGATCTAGATCATTTCAAAAACATTAACGATTCTTTAGGACATGGTATTGGCGACCAGATGTTAATTGAAGTGGCGTCGAGACTAGAGGGCTGTATGCGGGAGGTGGACTGTGTTTCCCGATTGTCAGGTGATGAGTTTGCGGCGGTTATCTCAGATCTGCACGACATCGGCAATGTCATAACGGTGGCTCAAAAAATCGTAGGTTCAATGCGGCTACCGTTCAAAATCAACGATTATGAACTGCACATGACGATTAGTATTGGTATCAGTGTGTATCCTAACGATGGTAAAGACTTTGAAACGTTGCTGAAAAATGCCGATACGGCCATGTATTGTGCCAAAAAAAAT
The DNA here is from genome assembly GCF_005931095.1 of Methylotuvimicrobium buryatense. GTDB lineage: Bacteria > Pseudomonadota > Gammaproteobacteria > Methylococcales > Methylomonadaceae > Methylotuvimicrobium > Methylotuvimicrobium buryatense. Next base: position 2,394,424 of record NZ_CP035467.1, read on the forward strand.
GGCCGCGATAACTTTGAGTTTTTTTCATCGTCGATGAGTACTCAGGCGCTTGAACGCTTATCGTTGGAAAATAGTTTACGTAAAGCCGTGGAAAACAATGAGCTAAAATTACATTATCAACCGCAAGTGGCGATAGAAAGTGGAAAAATTGTCGGTATGGAAGCTTTATTACGCTGGCCCCATAAAGACCTAGGTATAATTTCACCCGCTAAATTCATTCCTTTGGCAGAGGAAAATGGTCTGATTATTCCTATCGGCAAATGGGTTCTCAATGAAGCCTGTCGTCAAAATAAGACCTGGCAAGAACAAGGCTTGATGTCAATACCGGTTGCGGTCAATTTGTCCGCCTTACAGTTTCGCCAGAGTAATTTTCTGGAAATTGTCCAGGAAGCACTGACTATAAGTCAGTTGAAACCCTGCTTTTTAGAGCTTGAATTGACCGAAAGTTTACTAATGGATTGTTCCGAATACAGTGTCCGTTTACTAAAAACACTGAGACAGATGGGGGTTCAGTTATCCATTGATGATTTTGGCACGGGTTATTCCTCTTTAACGTATTTGCGCCGTTTTCCCATCAGCAAGCTAAAAATTGATCGCTCCTTCTGCCAGAACCTTCCTGATGATAGCAACAACTCCGCCATCACTCGGGCAATTATTAGCTTGGGTCACGAGCTTGGCTTAAGCGTGATTGCAGAAGGTGTTGAAGAAACCAGGCAGTTAAACTTTTTGGAAGCCCAGCAGTGCGATCTGATCCAAGGTTATTTATACAGCAAACCCCTGGATGCTGAGGAAATGCAAAAACTCTTAGGTTCTGTTGACGTTTTACCAAAGGTGTAAAATCAGTTAATTTTTTTGGCATGAACAGAGCGATACTGAGTGATGGGGAATGGGACCGGATATTGGTTTATTTAAGGCAATTGCCGAACCTGTATATCGGTGAGGCCGAAACATGCAGGCGGTTTCTGGATGCTTGTTTATGGGTATTGCGCTCGGGGGCGCAGTGGCGCCTAGTCCCGACAGCCTACGGCAAATGGAACAGTATTTTCAAACGGTTTTCCCGTTGGTGCGCGAATGGCTCATGGGAAAAATCGCTTGGCTTCGTGTCCGAAGAGGCTGATCTACAAGAGATTTCCTTGGATGGATCGAACATCAGGGCGCATGCATGTGCCGCCGGTGCGAAAAATAGTTCAGCCGCAGCAGAAGCCCTTGGGCGGTCAAAAGGCGGCTTCGGCACTAAAATACACGCCCTCTGTGATGGCTTGGGGCTTCCCATCAAATTTGCCCTGACTGGCGGGCAGGAGGCCGAATGCAAGCAGGCCATCCCCCTATTGGAAAACGTCGGAGCTTCGGCGGTTTTGGCCGATAACGCCTATGACACCAACGAGCTACGGGAATGGCTTAAAAAATAAAGTGGACCCCATTGTCCAGACAATTTATCACCGAGTTTAAGAGGGTGTTGTCTCTGTTACAGCTGACTGGCGCTGCCTCAATTCTTCTCTATTGTCTAAACCAATGACTCAAAAATTAAGTCATTTCCTTTTTCATTTTATTAGGGGCTGTTGCCGTTTTGTAACTTACCCTTGAATTTCAATAATTCCGCCTCATAGTTTGTTTATTTTGAGCCAACAACAAGCAAACTATGCCGCGACAAATGTTTACGGATGAACACTGGGAAAAATTGAAGATGAATTATGTTGAAAATGGGGATATATGACAAACCCTTTCTTCGGCAAACAACCGAAGGGATTTTTTATCGTTTGCGCGTAGGTTGTCCCTGGCGAGATCTGCCCAGTGCCTTTGGTAACTGGAATGCTGTTTATAAACGCTTCAATGAATGGTCTCGTAAAGAAAAACTGATGGGTATTTTTAACGAACTGATAGTTGAGCCTGACTTGGAATGGGCATTTATTGATGGCAGTATTGTGAAAGCTCATCAGCATAGTAGCGGTGCGGCCTATGGGCAAGAATCGGCGATTGGTAAATCTGTTGCGGGTAATACGACCAAAATTCATATGGCTGTTGATGCCTATGGTCTTCCCATCCACTTTACAGTAACAGGTGGCGAAGTTCATGATTGTAAAGAAGCGCCAACCTTAGTCGCTGAACTGCCTAAAGCTGACTATATCGTTGCTGACAAAGGCTATGACAGTGAACTGAAACATTTCAGAGCTATTGCTACACGATATGACAAGCTAAAACGAAATTTTGAAGCTTCTGTGGCCTTAGCTTGCGCTTTTTTATAGTTACCTATGTGAAACGGCAACAGCCCCTGCTCGAGTAAACCGAACCACCAGTATTGTAAGCGCCATTCTTAACAAAGCATGCAAAAAGTGGGGGTGGATAGACTCAGTTCCCTACATTCGCAAATTCAACGAAAGCAACCAACGCCTCCGTTGGCTCACACCCGAGGAAGTGGGTAGGTTGATTCCAGAATTACAACCACATACTCGGTATATTATGCTGTTCACCTTAGCCACTGGCTTAAGGGGGTCTAACATCACAGGGCTTGAATGGAATCAAATTGACATGCAACATCGCATTGCCTGGATACATGCAGACCAAAGCAAAAATGGCAAACCGATAAGAATACCTTTAAATGATGATGCATTAACAATATTGCGAAAGCAAATCGGAAAACATCAAACCCGAGTATTCACCTATAAAGGAAAACCAATTGAAAAAGCGGGAACCAAAGCATGGAGAGCTGGTTTAGAACGCGCTGGCATAAAGAATTTCACTTGGCATGGACTTAGGCATACTTGGGCTAGTTGGCATGTCCAAGCGGGAACACCGCTTAACGTACTTCAGGAACTTGGAGGATGGAGCGATTATAAGATGGTGTTACGCTATACTCATTTGGCGCCCGAGCATCTAGCGGAACATGCAAATCGTCTTAATGGAATCGTTGCAAAATCGGTTGCACCTGATAATGTAACAAAATTAAAAGCTCGCTAACTTATTGATTTATTGGTGGCGATGGGTGGACTTGAACCACCGACCCCGGGGTTATGAATCCCGTGCTCTAACCAGCTGAGCTACATCGCCATTGAAGAGGTCTTGCAAAAGAGCGGGCATTATAGAGACCCGCTCTTGGTTTGTCAAACGTTGAAACGAAAATGCATGACATCGCCGTCTTTAACGACATAATCTTTGCCTTCGAGACGCCATTTACCGGCATCTTTTGCGCCCTGCTCACCTTTGTATGTGACGAAGTCTTCATAAGAAATGACTTCGGCGCGGATGAAACCTTTTTCAAAATCGGTATGAATGACTCCTGCGGCTTGCGGAGCCGTGGCGCCGACGGGTATCGTCCAAGCTCTGACTTCTTTGACGCCGGCCGTGAAATAAGTCGATAGATTAAGCAATTGGTAACCGGCGCGTACGACTCGATTCAAACCCGGTTCATCCAAGCCTAAATCATCAAGAAATTCTTGTTTTTCGTCCTCATCAAGCTGCACGATTTCCGCTTCGATTGCCGCGCATACCGGCACCACCATGGCGCCTTCTTTGTCGGCAAATGCTTTTACTTTGTCCAATATCGGATTATTTTCAAAACCGTCGTCTTGAACATTGGCGATGTACATCGTGGGTTTAACGGTTAACAGACACAAGTCTTTAATCAGGGCCATATCATCATCGGATAAATCCATCGCCCGAACCGGTTCGCCGGTGTTCAAATGTTCGTTAACTTTTTCCAATACGACTTTTTTGGCCAGTTCGTCTTTGTTGCCGGATTTCGATGCCTTGGCCGCCCGTTGCAAGGCCCTTTCGACGGTCGCCATATCGGCCAGCGCCAATTCGGTATTGATGACTTCGATATCGGCTATCGGATCGATTTTTCCGGCGACGTGAATAACATTATCGTCTTCGAAACAACGAACGACATGTGCGATAGCATCGGTTTCGCGAATATTGGCAAGAAATTGATTGCCCAGCCCCTCGCCTTTTGAAGCACCGGCAACCAATCCGGCGATATCGACAAATTCAATCGTGGTTGGCAGTACACGTTGAGGATTGACGATTTCAGCGAGTTTATCCAACCGCGGGTCGGGCACGGCAACAACACCGACATTGGGATCGATAGTACAAAAAGGATAGTTTTCGGCGGCGATTTCCGCCTTGGTTAAAGCATTGAATAAAGTCGATTTACCGACATTAGGCAAACCGACGATTCCGCAATATAGCGCCATAGAGGTCTCTGAAGTGTTTAAGCAATTGGGATAGTTGCTTTGATGATAAAAAGCCGCAAATTATACAATTTTCGAACGAATTGATGAAACAACATTCACCGAATCTTTAAGCGGCAAGCCTTAGAGCAGGCGCTAACCAAAATAATGTCGCATAAAAACCCGATTTCCTATTCTTCTGTTGAACCGGTTATTTTTAGATATACGGTTAATCTTCGAAAATCGATTTCGTCCATGGCATCGTTAAATATGACCTGGTAATGTTTTTTATTTTGCAATTCGTAATGAAAAAATATCGCAATCGGCGTTAAGACCGTTGATCCGAGAATCCGAATTTGAGCGAAGCTTTCTCCTGTGAATAGTTGCCAGCCGAAATCCTCGGAATACCTGAGCAAGCGTTCGGGATCGCTAATAAAATAGCGGCGGCGATAGACAATACCGCTAAAGGCAACTGCCGTTATCAATAGCCATTGAACATAAGGCTCGATAGCACTGAGCACAATGGCAAGCAAAGCCATCATATGCATGAGCAGTAGAATTTTGTTCTCTCGCTTCGATATTCCGATTCGCAACGTTACCAACTCTAAATGTTTCATACAATAACAACGATGGCAGCAATTCCCAATTTGGAGATCAAAAAGGGTGTGGGGTATGCTTGGCGAGGATGGCGGCAGCAGGGCAGATTTTTGCTCCTGCAAAATCTGCATTCACACCATCCTTGGCGTTTGAGCTGCCGCCAAGCCCCCATGGATGGGTTTACGGCGTTCCTCGACAGGCATACCCCACACCCTAAAATCGGCGAAACTGCTCAAACTGGGAATTGCTGCAACGATGGTTTGATATTTTTCAAGCATTAAACAGACAGATGTATAATCGGAAACTTTCAATCAACTCTAGCGATAATTCATGAATCAAGCTTGGAAATCTTTTCTTATTGAACAGCAGACACGGATTAATACCAAAACTGCCGACATAGAAAAAATCGACGATTTAGACAAACAAACCGGGCAGGTTTGTCCGGTTATCGATCTAGCCGTGTTAAAAGTCACCGGCAACGATGCAGGCCGATTTCTACAAGGCCAAGTAACTTGCAATATCAACGAACTCACTGAACAAAAGTGCAGTTTCGGGGCATTTTGTAATGTTAAAGGGCGCGTTATCGCCAATTTTCTCGTATTCAAGTCGAACGACGGTTTCCTTTTAATCTTGCCCTCCGAATTACTCGATAGCATCACTGAAAAACTACAAAAATATATTTTACGGGCCGATGTACAACTTATCGATAGCCGCGATGAGTATTGCCTAGTCGGTATCAATCAAAGCTCATTAGACTCTTTTTCGCCCGTTCCGGAGCATGAACTTCACATGCTTGCCGAGCCCTTCCGCTTGATAAAACTGCCTTCATCGAAATCACGTTATATAGCCGTTGAGTCGGCGGCAAAAGCCATCGAACTATGGTCCTTGCTTACCCAAGAACATGACTATCATGCAAGCACTCCTGAGCAATGGCGGATATTCGATATCGAAGACAAAATACCATGGGTCGATAAGGAAACTAGCGAAGAATTTATTCCGCAAATGCTGAATCTCGATCAATTAGGCGGCATTAGTTTTAACAAAGGGTGCTATACCGGACAAGAAATCGTAGCGCGTACGCATTATCTTGGAAAAACCAAAAGAATGCTGTTCTTAGCCGAATCCGATGCTGCGGAAACGCCGCCCCCAAATACGGCTATTCTCGACGGCAGCGGTCAAACCATAGGAAAAGTGCTGCGCGCCCAAAAGGAACGAAATAACATTAAGCTGCTTGCGGTTCTTCCGAATTCCGAACTCGATAGCGAAAATTTAACGCTAGATATAACGACTAAGGACAAAATCAGGCTAATAACGCTATAATTCCACAAATTATTGTGCGGTTGTTTCGAACCCCTTGCCATTAAGCTATACCCATCGCACTTCAAATTTCGGCATTGACGCATGGAGGTGCCGAGGTGTTCGGCAAAAGCTTTGACAGCAGGGATGCTGTCACAGAGCCTACATGACGTATTCACGGCGTCCTTTGACGGGACACCCCAGCGCCGAAATTTGACCAGCAAAGGGTATAAGCTGTCAAAGAAATTAAGAAATGCCGTCTTAAGGCTCTAATGTGCTATAAAAGCTTGCCATCCATGGCGGAATAACGGATTTCTGATAACTTAATGGCAGTGCCCTAAATATTCAGACAAACTGATTCCTGATTATTTACTATGGTTTTCGTAATAAATAACGTCCTGTAACTATAAGCTTTGTTGAAGGTACGGTCATTCGACATACAGGTGTCGGCAGCAGGGGGCCGCCGACAAATGCGGAATTTCCTACTTGGGCAACTTGAATTTAAACTGTAAATCTTTGATGGGAACTTGAACTCGAATGCAATTTAAATCAGTCCAGGCTTTTCTTGACCACGTTCAAAAAGAACTGGATGCCAATCGCCTGATATTGCCCACTCTCCCTGACATTGCGATAAAAGTCCGTGACGCGGTAACTAAAGGCGAAGCAACGGCGCAGCAATTAGCAGACATGATAGTCACCGACGCTGCCTTGTCTGCGCGCTTGATTCAAGTCTCCAACAGCCCTTTATATCGCGGGGTCAACGAGATCAAGAGCATTCAAATGGCGGTCACGCGCCTAGGGCTTAAAACCATTAGCTCGTTGGTAACCAGTTTGGTAATGCAACAAATGTTTAACCCGGCATCAAAAGTGCTCGAGTATTACTTCAGACAGTCCTGGGAACAAAGTGTCAATGTCTCGGCCATTAGTCGAGCATTGGCAACATGCACCCGGCATCTGAATCCAGATGAAGCCATGCTGGCCGGACTCATACACCAAATCGGAAAATTGCCTATTTTGATGCTGATTGAAGACATTCCGGAATTCAGAGACAGCCCTTCTCGTCTTGAAAAATTGCTGGAAAAAGCCCACCCAGCCGTTGGAAAAATCATTATGGATACCTGGACCTTTCCCGACGAGTTAAAATCCGTTCCGTATCAATATGTTAACTTTAGCTATGATTCGGGTGAAAAAGCCGATTATGTTGATCTCGTGCAAGTCGCTTTTTTACAAAGCATAGCCGGAACCGATCACCCTGCAACACGGGTAGACTGGTCCACCGTGCCGGCATTTGCCAAGCTGGGCCTGTCTTCCGATGCGGAAATTTTGGAAATAGAAGGATTATCCGAAGAAATAGAAATCGCCCAATCTATGTTTTCCTGATTTTCACACCCGAATTGCCCGATTCCAGACCATCGCTGGCGTAATGCAAAATTCGCATTCACCGATATCCTTTCAAAAACATACAGATCACACCAATGATTGATATTGAAGCCGCACTTAGATTCAGACGCATCGGAACCATTACCATTTTCGCTGTTTATTTCTTGATCCTGGTCGGCGGCATCGTTCGCGCATCCGGCGCCGGAATGGGTTGCCCTGATTGGCCGACTTGCTTCGGCAAATTGATTCCACCAACCGATGTTTCTCAGCTTCCGCCGGACTACAAAACCATCTATGCCGAACGCGGCTATCAAAACACCGATTTCAATCCGGTCAAAACTTGGACCGAATACCTTAACCGCTTAACCGGCGCCAGCATCGGCATTCTGATTTTACTGACCGCCTGGTCGTCCCGTATTTATCTCAAGTCCGATAAGACGGTATTTTATCTTTGCTTAGCGGTGGTTTTTATCGTCGGATTTCAAGCCTGGCTGGGTTCCGTGGTTGTCGCCAGCAATCTAAAACCGTTGATGATAACCTTACATATGCTACTGGCTTTGTTCATCGTAGCCTTGTTAATTTACGTAATAGCAAGGTCGCAGCGGGAGTTTTTTCAAAGTCTTGATACACAGTCGTTGCCCCGTGTTTTCAAGGGCGTATTGATCGCCGCATTGGTCATGACCTTGATTCAAGTCGCGATGGGCACGCAAGTTCGAGAAGCCGTCGATCTAATTGCGAACGAACACGCCTATATCGACCGTCAATATTGGCGCGATGACCTGCCCATCATTTTTTATGTGCACCGCTCGTTTTCGTCGATTATCTTGTTTACAAACCTATGGCTGGCCTGGAAGCTGTATCGCTCGTCCGCTCAAAACAGACTATTACATACACTCGGCATAGCCTTGACAGCCATGGTCGTCATTGCAATTCTCGCCGGTGTCAGCCTCGACAGACTCGGTTTTCCCGCTGCCGCGCAACCGATTCATTTATTGATGGCCAATTTTATTTTCGGTACGCAGTTTTTTATTTACATCTGCTTGATCTATTCCAAGCAGAACAGTTAAGCCGCCGAGCCTAAGGTTAACCTAAAAAGAGCAGTTGGCATGTGTCTTAGACCGTTCGTGCGGAGCCAAGTCGAAGCATGAACGGTCTACAAAACTTTCACCGGCTTGGTCAACTGCTCTTTTTAGGATTAAGCATTATCGCATTCGCCGATATCTTCAAACCAGATATGCGGCGATTGCTCGATAAAACGCCTCATCAGCTCAATGCAATCGACATCGTTCAACTCGATGATATTGACTCCCGCTTCCCTGAGCCAATCCAAATGACCTGAAAAATTGACCGATTCGCCGACAACAACAGTGCCGATATTAAACTGCCGAATCAATCCGGAGCAATACCAACAAGGAGCCAAGGTCGTCACGAGAATTTTATCGCGGTAGTTCGTTTGCCGCCCCGCCTTACGAAATGCGTCGGTTTCACCATGTACCGATGGGTCTCCGTCTTGAACCCGCCGATTACGCCCCCGACCAAGCACACGGCCTTCGCAATCGAATAATGCCGCACCAACCGGAACGCCGCCTTCGTCAAATCCCGTCCGGGCTTCTTCCAAAGCCACGGATAACATATCCGAATATTTCATCATACTCTCCAAGTTAATGGTGTTTTAAGTATAGTGTTCGCACATCAAAATTCGGTTTTTTTTAAACCCATCACCCCAGCCCGGTAGCGTATCCTACATTTTATGTATAGCGACGAGCGGAGGACCGCGAGAACCGTAAATAACGATGAATGCATGAACCTGGAAACGAGTAAAAACTCATTTTTTCAAACAACCGTGTAAAAACAAATCGACGGTCTGCCTAACCCAAAGATCTATTTCGGCCTCTTCCGGCGTTGATGCCAATCCAAGCTGTAACTTCTGAAAATGTTCGTTTCGCAGACAACTCAAAAAATGATCGGCCAAAACCCGCGGCGAAACATCCGAAAAATGCCCTTCTTGCTGTTTTTTGACGAAATAATCGACCAGCGTATCCCGGGCGCGTTGCGGGCCTTGCTCATAAAACTTTGCAGCCAATTCCGGAAAACGCAGCGACTCGCCGATTAAAATCGTCCTGATCCGCACCGCATCAGGGCGCGTTATGAGATGAACATAGTGTTTCGCGAAAACTCCCAGCGCCTCTCCCGGCTCGAGATTTTCGGGCAATCTGTCGACGAACTGGTCGCTGCAACGTTTGATTACGGCGCCGAATAACCCCGCCTTATTACCGAACCGGCTGTAAATCGTCCGCATCGATACGTGAGCATCCTTCGCGATCGTTTCCATATTCAGATCACCGTAACCGTGCTCCAGAAACAGTTGCAACGCACTGTCCAACAGGCGCTCGCGGCTTTCACACTCCTGCCCTTTCGGCGGACGTCCACATTTAACCATGCTGTCTTACTCATAAAATACATTGACAAGAACGACGATCATACCTAAATTAAACGGTAATTTGTATTACCTTTTAATCCGCAGCGATCGAGGTCGCCTTACCGATGAATCCAAAAACCGAACCAGCCCTTGCGATATATCGCCCCTCCGTCAACGAAGTTTCGCTTACGAGCGGTGGAAACATTCCGTCTTTGTCGCCAAGTCTGCTAGCGTTTTGGGTCATTACGGTTATTGCGATCGCGCTGACCGGATGCGGTGACACAGCCGAAATCCAAGCTCCACCGGCTGCCAAGGTCAAAATCGCGCACCCGCTGTCCCGTGATGTCACCGAATGGGACGAATTCACGGGCCGCATCGAAGCGATCGAAGCAGTCGAGGTCCGGGCTCGGGTCGGCGGCCATTTGGAGAAGGTCAATTTCTTCGCCGGCGAAAACGTCAAAAAGGGCGATTTATTGTTCACGATCGATCCGAAACCCTATCAGGCTCAATTGAATCTGGCTCAAGCCGAATTGGAACGAGCCAAATCCAAACGAGAACTCGCGCAGAACGACCTCGAGCGCGCCGAAAACTTATTAAAAGCCAAAGCGATATCCATCGAGGAATACGACGGGCGCAGCAAGGGCCTTCGCGAAGCGTCCGCTGCGGTGCAAGCCGCTGAAGCGAACGTTTACCGAGCCAAACTCGATCTCGAATACACGCGTATTCATGCGCCGATCGACGGACGCGTCGGGCGCGAATTGATCACGACCGGAAACCTCGTCAACGGCGGCGGCGCCGCGACGCTGCTGACCCACATCGTCTCGATCGATCCGGTCTATGTCTACATCGACGCCGACGAGCGTTCAGTATTGAAATATAAACGTCAACTCAGCGGCCGCGAGAATCTTCAAGGCATGCCGATGCAACTGAACTTGACCGACGAAAGCGATTTTCCGCATCGCGGCACGCTCGACTATATCGCGCCGAGCGCCGATACCGATACTGGCACCGTGACTCTGCGCGGCGTATTCGAAAATACCCATAATCTGTTGAGTCCGGGCTTCTTCGCCCGCGTGCGCATACAAGGCGGCGCCCCCTATCCGGCGCTATTGCTGCCGGATCGCGCTATCGGTACCGATCAGGCGCAACGCTTCGTCTGGGTATTGAATCAAGACGATCAAGCCGAATACCGTAAAGTGATTCCGGGCGCGCGCATAGACGGTTTGCGCGTCATCTCCGAGGGCTTGACGGCCGAAGACAAAGTCGTGATCGAAGGACAGCAAAAAGTCTGGCCCGGCGCCAAAGTCGCGCCAGAACTCGTCACGTTTGGCGGAGAATAAACAATCATGTACCGATTTACGCATTTTTTCATCGACCGTCCGATCTTCGCGTCGGTCTTGTCGATTCTAATCGTCATGGTCGGCGGTCTCGCGCTGATCGCATTGCCGATCGCCCAGTATCCTGAAATCGCGCCGCCGACCGTGATGGTCAGCACCGTCTATCCCGGCGCGAATGCCGCGGTCGTCGCCGAAACGGTCGCGACGCCGATCGAACAGGAAGTCAACGGCGTCGAAGACATGCTGTATTTGTCGTCGCAATCGACCAACAGCGGCAATATGGCGCTGACGATCACGTTCAAGCCCGGCACCGACCTCGACAAGGCGCAAGTCCAGGTGCAAAACCGAGTCGCGCTGGCCGAACCGAAACTGCCCGAGGAAGTCCGGCGTCAAGGCATCAGCGTCAAGAAGCGCAGCCCGGACCTCAGCCTGGTCGTCAACCTGATTTCGCCGGACCAACGCTATGACAGCGTCTACCTGAGCAATTATGCATTATTGCAAATCAAGGACACGCTCGCGCGGCTGCCCGGCGTCGGCGAAATACTCGTGTTCGGCGCGCGCGATTACAGCATGCGCCTGTGGCTGGACCCGGAAAAAATCGCCGCGCGCAATATGACGGCAAGCGACGTCGTCAATGCCGTGCGCGAACAAAACATACAAGTCGCGGCCGGCGTCGTCGGCCAACAACCGTCTCCGGAAGCGACCGACTATCAATACACGGTCAGCACCTTGGGCCGGCTGACCGATCCGGAACAGTTCGCCGATATCGTCATCAAGCAAGGTTCCGACGGAAAAATCACGCGTCTCAAGGATGTCGCGCGCATCGAATTGGGCGCGAAGGATTACAACTCCAGTTTGTACTTGGACGGCGAACAAACGGTCGGCCTGGCCGTTTTCCAATTACCCGGCTCGAATGCCTTGGACACCAAAAAAGCCATCGAAGCCGAGATGGAAAAAATGAAGACTCACTTTCCGGAGGGCCTCGACTACACGCTCGTCTACGACACGGTCGTTTTCATTCAGCAATCGATCGACGCGGTCGTCAAGACCTTATTCGAAGCGCTGCTGCTGGTCGTTATCGTGGTTATCGTCTTCCTACAGAACTGGCGTGCCGCGATCATTCCGCTGCTCGCGGTGCCGGTGTCGTTGATCGGCACTTTCGCCGTGATGGCCGGCATGGGCTTATCGTTGAATACCTTGTCGCTGTTCGGATTGGTGCTCGCGATCGGCATCGTCGTCGACGACGCGATCGTCGTCGTCGAAAACGTCGAACGCCATATCGCCGAGGGCATGAGCGCCCGAGACGCGACGCGCAAAGCGATGGAGGAAGTCATCGGGCCGATCATCGCAACGACGCTGGTGCTGGTCGCGGTATTCATACCGACCGCCTTCATCACCGGCGTATCCGGTGCGTTCTATAAACAGTTCGCTTTGACGATCGCGGTTTCGACGCTAATCTCGACCTTGAATTCGCTGACCTTGAGCCCGGCGATGTGCGCATTGTTGTTGGACCGCGCGCACGGCAACAAGGATGCTTTCACGCGCTTGCTCGACCGGCTGTTCGGCTGGTTTTTCGTCGGCTTCAACCGCTTTTTCGATCGCTTCGGAGAAGGCTATGCGCGCCTGGTCGGCCGCTTGATCCGGATGACCGCCTTGGTATTGACGCTCTATGTCGGGCTGAACGGCCTGAACTGGCTGGCCTTCGAAAAAGTACCGACCGGTTTCATTCCGCAACAAGATCAGGGCTATCTGATTCTGTACACGCAACTGCCCGATGCCGCATCATTGAGCCGCACGCAGGACGTGGTCAAGGAAGCCACTCGCATCATTCTCGATACCGAAGGCGTCGCGCATGTGATCGCGTATTCCGGCTGGTCGGTACTGACCGGCGCCAATCAGTCCAATGTCGCGACGATGTTCACCCCGCTGGACAAATTCAAGGACCGCGCCGGCAAGCCCGAACTGCATGCCAACGAGATCATCAAAAAACTGCAACAACGCCTCGCGCAAATACCCGATGCGCATATCGCGGTATTCGCGCCGCCGCCGGTGCGCGGCATGGGTTCGGTCGGCGGTTTCAAACTGCAGATTCAGGACCGTACCAGCGCCGGCATCGATGCCTTGCAAGACGTTGCCAATGAGATGATCGCCGAAGGAAACCAACAATCCGGACTTGCCGGATTATTCACGACCTTCCGGGCCAGCGTGCCGCAATTATTTCTCGACGTCGACCGGACTCGCGCGAAAGCGATGGACGTACCGTTGAAGGAAGTCTTTGAAACGCTGCAAATCTATTTGGGCTCGATGTACGTCAACGACTTCAATAGCTTCGGGCGGACCTACCAAGTCGTCGCGCAGGCCGACTCCGAATACCGAATGCTTCCGGAAGATATTACCGAATTGAAAACCCGGAACGCAGCCGGCGGCATCGTGCCGCTCGGCTCGCTCATCGACGTCAAGGAAATCACCGGTCCGGACAAGATCACGCGCTACAACATGTATCCTGCCGCCGAAATCAACGGAGGCACCTTGCCCGGAATCAGTTCCGGCCAGGCCATCGATATCATGAGCCGCTTGCTCGACCAACAACTGCCGCCCGGATTCGGCTACGAATGGACCGAACTGAGCCTGCAGCAAGTCTTGGCCGGCAACGTGGCATTCCTGGTGTTCCCGCTCAGCGTCGTGTTCGTATTCCTGGTGCTCGCCGCACAATACGAAAGCTGGTCATTGCCGCTTGCGATCATCTTGATCGTGCCGATGTGTATCTTGTCGTCGATGACCGGCATCTGGCTCAGCGGCATGGACAACAACATCTTTACCCAAATCGGCTTCATCGTACTGGTCGCGTTGGCCAGTAAAAATGCGATTCTGATCGTCGAATTCGCGAAGCAGCGCCAGGAAAGCGGGCTCGACCGCTTCGCAGCCGTCATGGATGCTTCGCGAGTTCGGCTGCGTCCGATTCTGATGACATCGTTCGCATTCATCATGGGCGTTTTGCCGCTGGTGCTGGCGCAAGGCGCCGGCGCCGAATCCCGCCGCTTGCTGGGCACCGCGGTATTCAGCGGTATGATCGGCGTCACGCTGTTCGGCCTGTTGTTGACGCCGGTGTTTTATGTCAGCGTGCAGGGACTGGTCCAACGTCTGACCTCTTCTCGGAAACAAAAGCCGCAACACTCTACATCGGATTCTGAATGATGAAACAAGTCATTTTTACGAATAGCAGCCGGGCGCGGTCCAATCTCGGATTGGGTCTGACTTCGTTATGCCTGACATTGCTCAGCGCCTGTGCGGTCGGTCCCGATTATCGACTGCCCTTTATCGAAACGCCGCAAGAATTCGGCCAGGCCGTCCATCCCGAATTTTCCAAGGAAGGCATCGAGCTTAACTGGTGGACCTTGTTCGAGGATAGCCAGTTGAATGACTTGGTCGAACAAGCCGTCGAGCACAATTACGACCTGAAAACGGCCTATGCCAATCTCGAAGAAGCCCGCGCGCTGTACTTGGAATCTGGATTGGATCTTGTCCCCGTCATCAACTCGCGTGCGGGCTATACCGACCAGAAACGCAGTTTCGGCGCGATGAATAACCGCACCTTCGCGCCGCGCGAATTGAAACTGTATAACATCGGTTTCGATGCCTTTTGGGAACTGGATTTGTTCGGCCGCGTTCGCCGCAGCGTCGAAGCCAGCGACGACGAAGTCGACGCACAAGAAGCGAGCCTGCGCGATTTGAGCGTAAGCCTGATCGCCGAAGTCGCGCGTAATTATTTCGAGTTACGGGGCTTGCAAAATCAATTGGCCGTCGCACAAAAAAACGCCGAGAATCAGGCCGAAACAGCCGAAATCACGCAGTCCAGGCTCGTAAACGGTCGAGGCACCGAACTCGACACATCGAGAGCGCTTGCCCAACTCGAAGCCACGAAAGCCGGTATTCCGCCCCTAAAAAGCGCGATCCAAAAAACGATACATCGTCTGAGCGTATTGACCGGGCAATTTCCCGGTGCACTGACCGAACGATTGTCGCGCCCTGCCCCGTTGCCGAAATTGCCCGAAACGATTCAGATAGGCTCGCCGGCCGAACTGCTGCGCCGCCGCCCCGATATCCGCATCGCCGAACGCACATTGGCCTCATCGACCGCGCGCATCGGCGTCGCAACGGCCGATCTTTTTCCGCGCGTCACCTTCGT
The DNA here is from genome assembly GCF_005931095.1 of Methylotuvimicrobium buryatense. Taxonomy (GTDB): domain Bacteria; phylum Pseudomonadota; class Gammaproteobacteria; order Methylococcales; family Methylomonadaceae; genus Methylotuvimicrobium; species Methylotuvimicrobium buryatense. The sequence goes on from NZ_CP035467.1 coordinate 2,409,805, forward strand.
CGGTTCGATCGCACTCGAAGCCAGTTCCTTATCGGGACTCGCTACGGGCGGTTCGGACGCTTTTTCGGCGGGTCCGAGAATCACTTGGGCAGCGCTGGATCTCGGCCGCGTCCTCGCCCGTATTGATGCAGCCGATGCCCATGCCGAAGCCGATTTGGCACAATACGAACAAACGGTTTTGAATGCGCTCGAAGAAACCGAAAACGCATTGATCAATTACAACCAGGAGCGCGCCAGACGAAAATTGCTGGCCGCGGCGGCCGAGGCAAGTCAAAGAGCCCAAGAACTCGCTCACTTGCGCTTCAATGCCGGTCTCAGCGATTTTCTGACGGTCTTGGATATCGAATCGAGACTGCTGCAGGATCAGAGCAGCCTAGCTCAAAGCGAGACCGCGACCGCTACAGCGCTTGCCGCGTTATATAAGGCCTTGGGCGGCGGTTGGGAGACGACTCTAGAGACTAATGATGACGATTGATTTAAATATAATTTTTACGAAGTTCATTAGACTTCGCTCATTCCCAAGCTCTTTGCTTGGGAATGCAGTACGGGAAGCTCCAGCTTCGCGAATTTGGCAAACTAGAGCTTGCGAGACTGAATACCAAGGAGTTTGGGAAACAACAAAATTTACCGCGTCTTGAACGGCGTTTGCGGCTATAGGCGTCATTGTTCGCTAATTTTCCAGGGAAATTACCTGACCGGATCGGCAAAACTGCCTTTATCATTGCTCTCCTTGACTGACGACTACAATAGCCAGTCTGCGGTACGTCATCAAAACCATGATGAATACGCATGTTAACCCCAACACGGCAGGGAAAAGAACGGTAGTCAGTGAATGGTGTTCAAGCGCCATAACAACCAATAGATTGCGGATAGCGAACAAAGCATAAAAGTGTAACGGCTCGGATGTCGGCTGGTGATAGGCTTTGCGAATCGTAGGACCGAACCCCAGCACATCCACTGTTGTGAGAATAACAACCGCCCAGAGCGGATCCGAGGTGAAGTACCACAGCGGTAAAGAAGATAACGCCGTTACCAGGAAAACCCAATCCGTTTTTGCGATCGTTACATCCCCGCGCTTTGCGAAAGCTAAGATGGCAATGAAGATCGTAAGAATCCCCGAAACCCCGATTGGCCAAGCCCCAGCGCCGCCCTTGTTATTAAGTTGCGCCAGAAAAACCACGAAGGTGGTTGTACCCCAAATCACCCAAGAAAATACATGCGGTTTGGTCGCACCTTTCAAAATGGAATATATGTAAGGAGCCGTCGCCAGAAAAGTCAATACGATGGCAACAATGCTCAATAGCTCTTTGTAAGATACGGTTTCCATTGTTTCTATTGCCTATTTGCCTAACATTACCAATCACCCTGCGGCGACGAGTGATCCATTTGAAAACGCCAGACTTTGCCGCGCGGGTGCATTGGATTGTTATTCGCTCGGGTTACGCCTCGGCACCATTTAGCCTTAGGCGCATTGCCAGTGGACCAATTTTGGAGATGTCATCGACACGAGATTGTAGCGTCAGATTTCCCCTAAAGTAACTGCTCCGCAGTTGTATTTAAATCTCTGTACAAGTTAATTTTATTGAACTTCAACAATTGAGGGCGCATCGAAGCCGTCAGCCACATATTGCGGACGATAACGAGCTTGACTTCATCATTGTTATCCTTCATCCGTTCGGCCAAGGCTTTGCGTTGCTGCTTGGTGGTGTGATGTTTGGCCAGCTCGGAACCGTCTAACGAGTCATCCATTTTTACCATTGATTAAATTGATTATGACTTTGACGATGGTATCTTTTTCTTCCGGTTTGCTTTCGGCAATCAACAAAGTAAAGGCAACCAGGGCGTTATCGGCAATGCGTTTTTCGCCGTCTTGGTTGTACAGAAAATCGTGCCGCTGCAAAAACCAGGCAAAAATCGCCGCCGCGATACGTTTGTTGCCATCGCTGAAAGAATGATTTTTGACGATGAAATACAACAGATTCGCCGCTTTTTCCTCGATGCTCGGATACAGTTCTTCGCCGCCGAAGGTTTGATAAATCGTGGCCAGCGAACTTTTGAACGAGTCGTCTTTCTCGTTGCCGAACAAGCCGCTTAATTGTTCCTGTTCACGCCATAACCGGATTTGAGCGATGGCTTCTTCATAGCCAATCGGCGTTTGCGTGGCTTTTTGCGTACCCGCGATAACCAAGCGTTGATGGTCGTAATCATCCAGCACCGTCAAGGCGTGGCTGTATTGTTCCAGAATCGCCAAAATGCCTTGCGACTCGCTGGCTGACAAGGCTTTGTTATGCACCAGGCGCGACGATAAGGCGATAGCCTGTTGCAGATCGGCCAGCTTTTCCTGGCTGGCTCGCAGTTTTTGTTCGTTGAGCGCGTAGCCTTGCAGTAGGTATTGCTTCAAAATTTGGGTTGCCCAACGCCGAAACTGCACGCCTCGTTTAGACTTAATACGATAACCTACGGAAATAATCACATCCAGATCGTAATAGGCCACAGGTTTGTCAGAATTTGCAATATGCATTTTTTGCATATTGCTTTTTTCAGAAACCTCCTCATCCTTGAACGCATTGGCAATATGCCGCGAAATAACCGACTGGTCACGGCCAAATAATTCAACCATTTGCGCTTGATTAAGCCAAACGGTATCTTGTTCCAAGTGAACATCAATGCGAATGCTGCCGTCTTCATTTTGATAGATGGCGATTTGTTGGGGCGGGTTTGTTAAAGTCATGCGCTGATGCTTAGGGTTGATAGTTCATAGTGAGCTGCGTAGCAACGGCCAATAGGCGTTTATCGCGTGTCCATAAGGTAGCGTTAAGCGCCAATTTTGCAGCGGCTAACAGATGCACATCGACAAAACCGATGCCTAAACCAAATAAGGCATTCGCTTCGATAAACCGGTTGATTTCCGCATCGAAGGCAACCGGGGCTTGCGGCAAGTTATCCAATAACCCCAAAAGGGTATGCCGTTGCGGTAAATGACCTAACGCGAGTTCACCCCGGACAAACGGATGACCTAACACTTGGCCGCTTTCCAATAAACCGACTAACGCAGGTTCTTTTTTGCGAAAGTGGTCGATCCATACCGAGGTATCCACTAAGATCGGCATTGTTACAACTCGGTTTGCCGGCGCGGGATGGGCTGCAAATCGGGGGCAATACCGCCCAGGCTGGCTAGGCGCTTGGCGCTCTCGCGTTCAATCAGGGCCTTCAAGGCTTCTTTGATGAGGCTGGATTTTTCTTTTAGGTTGGTTAAGGCTTGGGCTTTTTCGAGTAAGTCATCATCTAAAACAACCGTCGTGCGCATAATGTCCTCCGTACTATGTCATCGAATGATGCGCTTTTTTGTGCAGTTAGGCAACTTTCACCCGCACTTCGCCGCTCATGAGTTTGGGAAGCAGGGTATCGCGGAGTTTTTCTATTTCTATGGTACGAATTTGAACAGCATTTATCAGTCTTTTTTCTTCTATACGTCTAATAATGTTAGCAAACCTATTAATACTTTCATTGTCGGGGAGCATAAAATCGACATCATATAGCCGTCAATTGTTATTTGTGGTTGCGCGGAGACTGATACGTAAAGTTTGAAATCCTATGTAAGTGCCCAATATTTGAGCAGCTCAAAGCATATTTCAGACTTTTTATACCTTTCAAGAGCCTAATAAGACAGATATTGACCTTTCCTGACGCTTCACCTCGACAAGAAACCTTCCGTCGATCAAATGTGTGTTTCAATCCACGCGCCCGCACGGGGCGCGACGATACACTAAAGCCGAAAAAACGACTCAGCAGCGTTTCAATCCACGCGCCCGCACGGGGCGCGACGGTTTCGTAAGTGCTGCTATCAACAAAACCCGGTTTCAATCCACGCGCCCGCACGGGGCGCGACGCGCGAGCTTCGCTTGCTGCTCGATACTGAATCGTTTCAATCCACGCGCCCGCACGGGGCGCGACTTGGACCGGTCTCATCACAGCATCGAGGGCAAGTTTCAATCCACGCGCCCGCACGGGGCGCGACGAGATAAACCGCCGTTGCGAGCTTTTTTAGCTGTTTCAATCCACGCGCCCGCACGGGGCGCGACAACTTGATAAAGCATAGTGGAACCTCGAAATAGTTTCAATCCACGCGCCCGCACGGGGCGCGACCACAGTTTATGCAATTATCCGGCATTAAAGATGTTTCAATCCACGCGCCCGCACGGGGCGCGACCTTGCATACCGCCCGGCGACTCTGCAAGTCTAAGTTTCAATCCACGCGCCCGCACGGGGCGCGACCCCGATCCCGAGCCAGACCCAGAGCCAGACCCGTTTCAATCCACGCGCCCGCACGGGGCGCGACGCCGCGGACTGTCGGACGTAACGCAAAATCAAAGTTTCAATCCACGCGCCCGCACGGGGCGCGACCACTGGACCCAGACCCAGAGCCCGACCCTGACCCGTTTCAATCCACGCGCCCGCACGGGGCGCGACTCTGATATCCGAGAGGAAATCGATATTTGCAAAGTTTCAATCCACGCGCCCGCACGGGGCGCGACAACTTTTATAGTTGCAGCCCCATACTCAGAGCGTTTCAATCCACGCGCCCGCACGGGGCGCGACCAAATAGCCGAGTTTTTACTGCAATAATTGTTGTTTCAATCCACGCGCCCGCACGGGGCGCGACCTTCATATGCTAGCAAGTGGGGCATTGAAGATGTTTCAATCCACGCGCCCGCACGGGGCGCGACCTCTCTGTAAATATTTTAAAACGACACCAGAAGTTTCAATCCACGCGCCCGCACGGGGCGCGACTATCCATGTAGTTTTTTTCCGGTTGACACTGAGTTTCAATCCACGCGCCCGCACGGGGCGCGACATGATGCTTTTGAAGCATTTAAAGCAGGATATGTTTCAATCCACGCGCCCGCACGGGGCGCGACTGTCAACGCTGAATATCTCACACTATATAAGTGTTTCAATCCACGCGCCCGCACGGGGCGCGACTGCATTTACCCAATCGGTTGAAATCAAAGGCTTTACGCGCTTTCAAATGCGAACCTATCGAAACAAATACGGTATTCATTATAGTCAGACGCCATGCAATAACAAGAATACAAAATAAATCAATCGATTGGGCATTGACAGGCATTTTGCGAAACCCCAAGCATTTTCATGAGTACTTGGGGTTCGCGCTACATCAATAACAGCCCATTCAAATCCAATACCTTTTTGGCTCCAACATGTTCTACCTTTCGTTCCCAATTGTTGCCCAGATAATAAAACCGCAAACTATCCTCCTCCGGGTCCATCACATTAATCAGGTCGTTTTTCAACTGCGTCCATTGAGCCATATCGACTTCGATCTCGAACACCGAGTATTGAACCCGTTGCCCGAATACTTGGCAAAGTCTCGCGATTTTCCGCAAGCGCTTGGGCCCGGTTTCGGTCTTAAAACTAACATCGTAGGTCACCAGTATCATCATCGATCTATCTCCCATTATTTCCACAAGAACGGCACGTAGCTGTCGCAATCGCCGCGCAAGAATCTCGCCAGTATTTGGGCTTGCAGCCACGGTAATAAACCAACCGGTACGGTTTCTTCAAACCAAGGATGCATCAAGGTATCTTGCTTGCGATCCTGCCAGGCGGCCAACAATGTTTTACGCGGCTCTTCCTTGAGCGTCACCGAACCATTCGGCCAGGTTTCGAAGTCATTAAGGGCAAGTTGACGTTTGTTGATCAACGACAGGACGAAGCGTTCGACCATCGGCCTGAATTCCTCGACCAAATCCAACGCCAATGACGGTCTGCCGCTACGCAATTGATGCAAAAAACCGCTGGCAGGATCGAGGCCGACCGTTTCGAGCGCGGAGCGGCAATCATGGGTCAGCAGGGTATAACAAAACGACAAGAGTGCGTTGACCGGATCGGTCGGCGGCCGGCGTCTGCGTGCGTCGAATTCGAAGCCCGGTTGACGGATCAAGTGTTGAAACACGCCGAAATAAACCTGTGCCGCCTCCCCTTCCCTGCCCATCAAGGTATCAATCCCGTTACAGTCGGCCAGTTGTTGCATACATCGGCTCAAGCGTTTCTCGGCGGCTGCCAGATCGTGCGTCATATTTTGCTGCTCGGCTTGATTCCCGTAATCACGCAGATAACGTCTCAATACCGAGCGCTGATTATAAAGCTTTCCGGTCAACATCGTTCGTGCGATCGCGACGCTCTTTGCGGTATCCGCGCCGGTCAGGTGTTGGGTACGACGCAGCAAAACATTGCCGCTTACGGGCCCTTCGACTCGCGCCAGAAATTTTCCGAATTGATTTAGATAGGTAATCGTTATGCCGTTTTCCGCGCAATGCGCCATCAAATAAGGCGAAATACTGACTTGCCCGAAGCAAACCAGTCCTTGTAATTTATGGATCGGTACACGCGCTTTCAGCTCTTTATCGACTTTTAGAACCAGATTCTCGTTGTCTTTGTGTAACCAGGAATTTTGAGTTTGGATATAAATGACGTTTCTTAACGGTCGCATATTCAGTCCTGTGCAAGTTGCCGGGCCAACCAGGCCGACGCGGATTTGCCAAATATTTGCGGATGGCATTGTTCGAGCAACGAACAGTTTCGGCATTTTTTCGCTTGGTAATCGGCTTTCGGCGTTTCTTTGCTGCGGATAATTTCGCGGCAGCCCGTAATAGTCTCCAGCGTCAATTCACGTAATGTCTGATCGAAAACGACCGCATGCCGCCTGCGTACTTCGCCGTAAAACAAAGCGCCTTCCGGCACTTCGACATTTTCCATATCTTCCAGACAGAGCGCTTGGGCGCATAACTGGACTTCATCGGCCCGGTGCGCCTTGGGCCGGCCGCGTTTGTATTCGATCGGAAATGGAACTTCCGTACCGTCCGACTGCCGGTGATATTCGACCACATCGGCCACGCCTTCGATGCCCAATTCGGCATGAGACAAACGCAGCGCTCTAACGGTACGAATATCTCCGCGCGTCTCGCGGTCGGGTTGGTTGACTCGCTGATGCAACACTTGTCCCTCGGCGGTAAAGCGATCTTCGAGCCAAACGTATTCCAACTCGATCAGCGCGAATTGCCGGGGACAATACAGATAGTGTTGCAAACGGGATAGGTAAATCGGCTCTAGATCGTTCATCGTCAAAATTTGCAGAAAACCATTCAGTCGCGCTCTGGAAGTCGCTCCTACAGCTTGTCGTCAAAAGCCTTCTTTTTCCTCCGGCTGCAATCCAGGAAGCGTTTCCAGCTCATAACTGCCGTCGGCATTGACCGTCAAACTGCCATGTACCTTGGCCGAAGAATATTGACCGCTTCGGCTATTATGTTGCCACCAAATCACTTTTTTGACGGCCATGGAGCCTTCGGGCCTTGCCGATGACGCATCGCCTTCGAACAGTCTCGGCAAAACCTTTTTGATCGCCTCGGCATCGTCATCGCTGAACCCGGTTTTCTCGGCCAGTTGCGGCGTGATCGCACCGTAAGCGACATAAACGGCATGGTCGACCCTGTGCTTCATGCCCATCGTATCGGCTCCTTTTTTACTACCATCGCCTTCGCTGTTGACGCTCTTGGTGATTTGCGTACTGGTAATACTGACCGGTTCGACGCTGAAAGCCGATTGGATCGTGACCGGCCCTCGAATCGGAATCGAAACGCCGGCTGCATCGCCGTCCTTACCGAACGCAAAGACTTGCCCGAAAGCGCGAACGTCAAACCATTTCGCACAGGCCATTTGCGCGGTTTGATCCTTGCTTTGCTTCTTGGGATTGAACGCATCCTTACCCAATCCGATTGGTGGTTCCGCTTCGGCCCGATTTTTCAAACTGGTCATACCGTCGGTTTTCTTTTCGTCGGATTGCACGAAAATCGAAAAGCTTTCGCTTTGCAAGCGGTCGCGGATTTTCCGTTTCAGACAAACATCGGTCATTTCGCCGTAACCGTCATAATCGGTGCGCGGCCGGTTGCCGTTGAGCGGGTCGCCGTTGGGATTGGCGTGATCGACGCTGAAAATAACGGCAAAGTCGATTTTATGGCTCAATGTGTTTCGGTCCAGTTCGCTCATTCTGAGTCTCCTTGTGCTTCAGTTTCGTTGGGTTCGTGAGTGTCTGTTTTCGTTTTGAATTTTTGCCGCTGGCAGTGATATGCCAGCAAAAATTCGCCGGAAAGCGGCGCTTTGCTTCTGAAATCTTCGCCATTAAATAAAGCGATCACGGCATCGAGCTCTTTCTGCCGGTTGGTTAAAAAGCCGGCGCGCGACACGCGCAATCGTTGAATATAGGGTTGCAAGGCCAACTCGATCGAGCGCCAAGTTTCGTAGGGACGGTCGGCGAAGCGTTGCATCAAACGAGCCGCTGTAGTCGACCGGTTTTCCCCGCCGACATTAAGAGCCACTTCTTCGATACGCTCGGCGATCGCAAGTAACCGTCCGTACAAGTAGTCTCGCGATCGATTGTTTTCTTCTAATGCCATGGCATAGTTTCTCCTTTGATTTGAGTTTGGGTGTCTGCGGTAATAGCCTTTGAAAAGCGCGCAGGCAATGGCGAGGTTTTTCTCCCACAGCCATTGTCCATCACTGGCGTAAGCGTTGCGGTTAGTCGCCTTGCGAATGCAGTTGTCGACCAAATCCCAAGGAAAGGGTTGACCGTCGACGATACAGGGCACCAAGCGCTCGATGACTTTTTTCTTGAGATTGTCGGTGACCTTCTCGCCGTAGGCGGCTTTGGCAATCGCGATAGGAACGGGCGAACTGACCGGCCAAATGACTTTGGTTTTCGGTTTTCTCCCCGTATCGTTCGGAATTTCGAGCGTATGACGTTGCGGCCACGAAAACTCGGTATGCCAGGACTCAAGCCGATTGAAAAAATCGTCCCGAAATAATTCACGGTAATAAAGGATTCCCATACGCCCGGGTGTCGCCGAATCAATGCCCATCACGACGATTTGCTCGTTGGCCGTCAATTCGGCCCGATAGCCGGCCATTTTTTTGCTCAGCTGTTGCGCATAGGATTGGCCTAAATCAATCGAATGATCGACAGTGTCGTCCGTTTGCTCAGGCGCCTCGGCCTGATCGACTTCTTCCAAATCGAAATCGCCGGTATTCAGAAAAGACCAGGTATCGGCCAACGGTTCCGGGATCGGCTTACCCGAAACCGCCCAGGCTACATAGACTTGATCGCCGTTTCGATAACCTTGGCGGGATATGAGCCAGCGCAAGGCGTTATGCGCTTTTTGGGAAATGTCGAAACTGATGCCGCAGGCTTCGCCGTCTTCGAGAAATCGGCCGCGAAAGGTAAAGCCACTGTCGTCATTCGACGAAATCAGTTTCGCGCCATCGGCTGAATTCCTGAGAAACCGGGAATGGTTTTGTATTAGCCGAGCACACGCTCCGCTGACATAGCAAACGCCTTCGTCCTGATGATTCGCCCGATCGTACTGAATCCATTTTTCAATCAACTCTTGATCATCCCACGTCGCAGAACAAGGATTTCCAGGCTCTTCAACTCTCCATCTTACGAATGCCTTATCTGCAGAAACTTTGGTTTTTTGACCGCTCCTATTTGTAAAAGATAACGGAAACTCAATAACTCGAGTGATATCAAGCCATAAGCTTTGTTGTTCAAGATAGCGGTATATTGCTTGTACTTTCGGATGCGTATAATCGGATAAACACCAGGTTTTCAATTGATTCATAAACATCTGGTTTTTTTCGTGTTTTCTTTCCGGTAAATCCGCAGCACAATAACCTAGTTCGTCGCAAAGAGGATGCGGCGCAATTTTGGTACCCGACCGCCCTGCCGAACTCTCTGTCACTGGTATCAGGGTCAATGTTTCTTCTCCCGACAACAGTTTAATACGATCGTTTTTGAGATTACCGTTTCCGTCGATCACGACTTCAATATGGGCCGTTTTTACAAAATGGGAAATCGGCCATGCCTTGAAGGTTTCCAAATGACTCCCTTGCTCATAGGTTTGATAAAGCTTTTCCATCCAACTCATTAGCGATTCTCCTCATCCTCGACGGCCAGTAAATTACTGCCTATTCCGAAAGGCTTGCGGCGCATCGGTCTGACGAAACGGCTGACCGGACAGTTTTCCGGTCTTGGAAATTCTAAAATGCCTTTTTTCATCGTCGCGTGCCAAAATCGGCTGTGCAGTTCGTCGATGCCGGTTTCATCGGGGTAGGCGAAACTGTGGAACATCAAGCCGAATGCCAGTTCGTCAATGTCATCGTAAGCGCCTTTTTCGGTGCCGAATTCGCACGGTTCGACGTAAGCCTGGCAATCGCGCGTGCCCAAAAAAATATCCTGCCGGCCGCCCCGTTCCAGCATGCGCTGTACGATGCTGTAATGCTTGCCGTCGATTCTGTCCTTTGCCAATTCGGGCCGATGTTCGTTCCATTCGAAATGCGCCTGCACCTGGTACTCCACGTCCTGCAAAAAGGTATAAATAGCCAAATCATGAAAAGATACTTGTTTTTTTAGAGAGTCCTTGTCACTTGGATAGATTCCATGATATTTCACAGGTTTTACTCCTTTGGTCTGCGTTCTCAGCAACTTGATCACTCTGACTTTATCGACGTGCCAGATCAAGGTCGGTTTCCAGTAGATCGACTTGAGCACCCCTTTGATCGCTTCGTAGGTTGGCAGATGATAGGAACATTTCTCGCCGCCGATGCGCGTTACCGGATCGGTAAACAAGGCATGACGCCCCCACAATCGAAAACTGATGCTGTTTTTCACACATACTCCTTATAAAATTATCGCCTCGGCCTTGCCGACCGGCTCGGTCGACAGACCGAAGGCTTCGCTGTAATAACGCTGGTCCAGACCGTAAATTCCTTCGCCCGGTTGAATTTCGTAGACCGCCTGCTGTTCGACCAGCCGTTTCCAAACGTTCGGAAAGACATTGACGCTGTATTGCTGAGCGCGTTGCAAGCATTCGCGAAACCGCCGCGCTTCAAATTGTTTGGCGATACCGCCCAACTCGACGAGCAATTGTTTGCCTTCACGATAAGGTACGATGACCGAATGTGTCGGCGCGTCGATCGCCTTGAACACATTGCCGGCGGTCATGAACGATTGTTTTAGATGCAATAGGGCATTGTGGCCGATGTTGTATTTGTTTTCACTCAATAAATTGAGCAATGTATCGTCCCGTCCTACCTGCTTGGCCGACAGCGGGTAACTCATCGCGTCGGCACGGTCATGAAAGTAGTATTGAAAATAACGCCGCATCGCTTCGGGCGACAACAGGTCTTCATCTTCGATTTCGCTCAAGACGCGCCTCGTTTTTTCCTGACCGACCTTGATGTCGATCAATTGCGCAATGGTTTCCCGAACCGGATTGACGATATGCACCGTCGCGATCGGCAAGCGTCCGTTACGGTTGCAACGCCCGGCCGCTTGCGCGATCGAATCGAGCCCGGCCAAGAAACGAACCACGCTGGCAAAATCGATATCGACGCCCGCCTCGATCAACTGCGTGCTGGTGCATAACACCGGCAACCCGTCCGCCAAGCGCCGGCGCATAAGCTTGAACAAGGCCTTTCGATGCGCGGCGCATTGGCCTGTGCTCAGATGAAACAGGCATTCGATATCGACGGTTTCGGCGCATTTCAAATACAAGGCCTGCGCCCAGGCTTTGGTATTGACGATGACCAGGCAATTTCCTTTTGTGTCGAGTTCGGTCAGCGCCAATTCGGCGATTTCGTCTTCGCTCCAACCTTCGGGTTTGGTTTTGTCACTAATAACGACCCGTTTGAGTTGATCGAACAGGCTGCCGACATCGGGCATCAACTCGCTGTTTTGCGGCAACCATAGCTGTCCTTTGTCGGGCGCTCGCAAAAGATCCAGCACCGGTTGCGTAGCGGTGCACAGTACGGAGGTCATCCCGGCATGATCGGCTAAAAAGTTTAGCGCATTACAGAATAAATGCGTGCACTGAATCGGTAGGGTTTGAATTTCATCGAAAATCACGACGCTGTTCGCCAGTTGATGCAAGCGCCGAACACCGCGTGTGCCGCCGCCGAACAGAGTTTCCAAAAACTGCACCATCGTCGTCAAGACTATCGGCGCGTCCCAGTTTTCAGCGGCCAATTTGCTGTGCCAGGTTTGTCGTTCCGGTTCCAAATTGCTGTGTTGTTCAAGCACCCACGGATACGCATCGCTTTCCCGTTCAAGTGCGCTGCGTATCGCGGCGGCATTTTGTTCAATGATCGAGGTATATGGAATGACGTAAATGATGCGCTCCAATTTATGCTTTTGAGCGTGGTGCAAGGCATAGCGCAAACTTGCGTAGGTTTTGCCGCCGCCGGTCGGCACGGTCAGCGTATAGATGCCTTGCGGCTCGTGGGCACGGTTTTTACACACTTCGGAAATCTCGCGCCGGATTCCGTCAATCGGAGTATTGGATTCGGTCGGTTTATTCGAGAATCCTGCCAAAAACAATTCCAGACGCTCTATCGCCACTGTCAATTGCAAGTCGTTTTTGTTTCGGTAGCACGCATTACCGGGTGTTTCAAAATCGGCGCTGTCGATGCGATCGGCATCGATCAGACAGCTAAACAAAAATCGCGTCCAAAAGCCCAAATAAAATTCTCGTATCGTTGTTGACTGCTTCGAGCCGGACATCATCATTACCCTGATTTGTTCGAGCATCGCTTTTAGCAGCGGCTTGTCCATTAGTTTCTTTGCTCGTTCGAGAATTTGACTGTCGGCGTTCTCCTTGCATTCGGCCAAATGCGTTCGGACGTCGTCTTTCTGCATGCGCACATTGAAACCGTTGCTGCCGTCCGGTTTCAGGCAGTCGATCAGGCCGCTGTGATGCGAGGCAATGCAAACCGCCATAATCTGCCCGCACAAGCGGCCTTCGCCGTTATTGCCATAACGGCTCAACTCTTGCCAAATCCATTGCGCACCGGCGCTGGAGTGATCAATTTTACCTTTCAGCGCTTTGGCGTCGACGGCTTCATTGTCGATGTCAGGATCGATCAGCCCCGTGGCTGATTGCAGATAATTTTGAAACTCAGTGCTGTATTTGCCGAAATCATGCAGCAAACCGATCAATTCGCCCGCTTCCGGCAGGTTGATTTTAGCGGCCAGTTTTTTTGCAATTTCAGCAACATCGATAAGGTGCTCTTCCAAAGTTTGTATTTTCTTATCATTAGAACGAACATGTGCAACATAAAGCGTGTCTTTTATTTTCAAAATACGATCTCGATACAAAATTTTTATCTATTTCAGACGAGATATACCGTTCACTCTGGTGAAAACTCCGAAGGTTCCAAGACAAATTAAATCGGCATTCTCATTGTGCAAATGTAGAGCATGCCAACCGTTTACGCTAGACAATAAAGCCTTGCCCTTGGCAAAGTAATCGAAATGACCAAAGTAAGCCGAAAAAATTGGAACTAGGAAAAGGGGCAGGATTAATTTCCCTCACGCCGACGAAACTGCATTGCACTAAAAGCCTTGTATTTTGCCTCCGCCTGCGCTATTCGCGCGGACTCCGGCAAAACACCCGGCAATACGGCTATCGGTGGCTAAAAATCTTCACTTCGCTAACGCTCCATTTCCAAGATTTTCAGCGAATGTTGTTGAAACGATTTCCCTCATTCCCATAACGCAAAGCTAAGCCGACCGCTTGAGCGCCTCGTTAAGTTTATAACGTAATTTCGGCAACTAACTCATCAATTGAAAGAATTGCTCCGCCAGCGATAGCATGACGATCTTTTGGGTGCGACGGAAAGACAGAAATTGGCGAAGAGGTGCGACATCAGTGCGCTTTAACGCTCTGCTAATGTCCGCCGCTTGAGGCGTCACCATTGAGGGCTTTGTTAGCAGCTTCAGCTTTCAAGCGCTCAACCAGCCAGACCTTGATGATCGATTGCCGGGTAACACCGATACGAGCCGCTTCACGGTCCAACGAGTCTACTACCCACGAAGGAAAGTCGACATTTATGCGCTTCTGTTCCTGGTTGACACGACGCGCCGTAAACAAGTCAAGATCATCAATGATGTCTTTTTTGCCTTGGTCAAATTTCTTATCAAAATCTTTAGCGTTCATATAGTTCTACCTCTCGTTTGCGGGAGCGCCTTACAGAAATAAGCCGAACTGTTCCGTTTCTATAGGTGACGACGGCTGACCAGTGTTTCGAACCAATCAGACCTATGACCAGAAAACGAGGTTCATCATCCGATCTAGCTTGGAGTTCCAGCAGGTCAGTGTCTCGCCAGAGGGCCTGGGCATCCAGAAAGTCGATTCCGTGCTTTTCCAGATTGGCTTGGCTTTTATCGTCATCTTATTCAAAGTCGCTCATGAGTATAAAATATTCTTTTTTTACTCATTTGGCAAAGAGGGGCAAACGTGGGAGTAACTGCTAACGCCAAGCTTAGCCGGGGAGGCGCGTCAGCGCCGACGTCGTCTGGAGCTTAGTGTAGAACAAGCCCGGCCCGGTTGTATCAGCATGGATGGGATGCTTTATCCTAAAAAGAGCTTCACCAATCCGGTGAAGGTGTTTTAGAACCTTCAAGCTTCGATTTGGCTCTCATGAAGATAATTTTTTATACTTTTAATATCAATTGCTTGATGAGATATGAAAAGAGCAGAAAATGTTGGTAAACAGCGGCGGTTTCATGGTAACGCCATGCACCCATAAGAGCTAACTTAGCGCTTATCCTATGCGCGCTGAAAATCTTGGAAACGGAGCGCTAGCGAAGTGAAGATTTTTAGTCCCCGATAGCCGTAGCGCCGGGTGTTTTGCCGGAGTCTGCGCGAATAGCGCAGGCGGAGGCAAAATACAAGGCATCGCGACACGGCGTAAAGCCATTTGTGGGAGTGCTACGGAGCCGCATCGAGTTTACGATGATGTGGCGTAGTGGCACGGACGCAGGGCGAATCGGGGCCGCCGAAGGCAATAATCGCCAAGTCATTTTTCGCTGCTGAAATCGGACGGACCCCATTTCAGCTTTCGCGAAAAATCTTGGCGCGCTTGCATTTGCCGCTTTATTAGTCATATTGGCATGGATTACCGATATCCAGGTAAGGTTAGGCATTGCCATCCATGGCACTGGATTCCGCCAATCCCTGGCGGAATGACGCTTAAGTTAGCTGACCCTACGGCGCTTTCTTTGCTCGGCAGGAACGGCCTACAGCACATATCATCTGCTGCTTTAGGTTTATAGTAGCGAGCAAAATCTAAACAACCTTGCCTTCTTTGATGAATTCGCGTTGAATCGCGGTTTCCAGTCTTTTTAGATCGAGCCTTGCGCTTTGCGCCGCTATGATTTCAACCGCGCAATAGTGGGTAACATTTAAAATGCTCGCACCAGACAATTCGTAACGATTCGCTACCTGCCGCCAATCGATGTCGATATGAACCTCGAGCTGTTCGGGAATTGTTTTGCGCCAAATTTCGTAGCGCTCATCCGCACCCGGCAGTGGAAAGTGAATGATAGCTTGAAAGCGCCGCACGAACGCCTCGTCGATATTAGCTCGCTGGTTTGAGGCCAGAATCACTAAGCCGTTATAGTTCTCGATGCGCTGCAATAAATAAGCGACTTCCTGATTGGCGTATTTGTCGTGCGCATCTCGTATGTCGGTGCGCTTGCCGAACAATGCGTCGGCTTCGTCGAAAAATAAGATCCAATCTTTGTTTTCGGCCTTGTCGAACAAACGCGACAGGTTCTTTTCGGTTTCGCCGATATATTTCGATACGACGCGCGACAAATCGATGCGGAACACGTCCTTGCCGGTCTGCTTGCCGAGCAGTGTCGCAGTCAAGGTTTTGCCGGTGCCGGGCGGTCCGTAGAACAACGCCCGGTAACCGGGCTTGATCTTTTTCTTCATGCCCCAGTCTTGCAGTAAGGTATCGTTGTATTCGATCCAATGTTCGATTTCGCGTATTTGTGTCAAGGTCGACGGCGGCAATACCAAGTCGTCCCAAGCCATTTCGGTTTCGATATATTCGGCCGGAAAGTCGATACCGAAGCGCGGTTTGCTAACCGTGCCGAGCGTCAACCATTCGACGATTTCAGGGTCGAGCACCAAGCGCCCGCTCATGATCGGCTCGCCTTCGGGTACCGGGTCGAGCCGGAGAATTTTTTGTTTCGCGAACCAATGGTCGTCGCTGAAGATTTTTTGAACTTCGAGACGTTTTTCCAGATCGTCCCCGGCCAGAATGAATTGCGCGGTTTCGCCGGTGGGAAGAAT
Source organism: Methylotuvimicrobium buryatense (assembly GCF_005931095.1). GTDB lineage: Bacteria > Pseudomonadota > Gammaproteobacteria > Methylococcales > Methylomonadaceae > Methylotuvimicrobium > Methylotuvimicrobium buryatense. The sequence continues at coordinate 2,426,016 of NZ_CP035467.1, forward strand.
GCCTCGGTGATTAGTGCCTTTGACGCCGCCGAATTCGGGGAAATCGCCGCCTTCGGGAAGAAACTCGGAAATCAATTTATTGAAGAAATGAGGTTGGAGGTGAGGAACGATAGCGAGTAACAGTACGACAAACTCTTCCAGGCTAGGGTTGTATTTTTCTATGAATTCGGTCAGCCATGATTCACTGCTATAAAAACTCAACGACTTTATTTCAATTTCCGAGGGTTTTCTAAGGCGCGAATATAGGCAATCTTCAATAAAGGATTTTAACCAGTTAAGGGCTATTTCAAGGTTAGCGATATCAACATTCATTGAGCGTCATTTTTTGAATTTTATTTAGGACAAAGACCGTAAAAAAATGCCGATTTGTGCTTATTCCTAACCACTGAATCCTTACTCAGGTCAAATCATATTGGCTTAGTTAACCTCGGTAGGGTTGCCGTGCTACTCGTTCCCACCGCTCCAGCATAGGAATTCATATCGTTCTTGCCTCGGCAGCGAAGGTATGCGTTTCCACGGAGTACCGCTCATCGTTATACATAAGTCATAAATTCCCCTTTTGCAATATCAGCCAATGAGGCCTCGATACCATTTATTTTCGCTTAACACTCTCGACCTCGAAATCGCGATCAGGGGATCTGCTCCCACAGAGCATCCAGCCCTTTGTGGGAACAACGCATTCGTCACGATTGACTTTCAATATCCACAGATTTTTCAAATAGTACCATTCCCAGGTATTCGATAACCTCTGTTCAGCACCTTTACCGGTCTTGTGTATACATTGGGAACCAAAAATCTTTTATGCTATGTCACAAATTCCGGTTTGGGACATCCTGACGGCAAACTCTGGCTTGCGGATTTTTCAACTATTAATACGAACATAGCCTTGATATCACCCGAACAAACGCCCGACAAGTTCTACGGAAAGTAGAACTTTGGGATTGTTTTCACTTTTGGTGTAATCAAGCTCAATCGTAATATCGCAAATTGTCGCTTTCTCCTCACCCTTATGTGCAGTCACAACATAATTAACTTCTTCCAATACAGCCGTTCTTTTTCTACGAATAGCCGGACTCAATTTGAATACCACGCCTGGAGGTTCTATTTCAACGAGATGTTTCATAAACGTTTCTATTCCGTGCTCCATGTAACTCAGATTGACCAACTTAGGAGCATAAGACATCCCCTCAGATAAATCATGCCCAATAATAGGACCAAAGATATGAGAACGATGCTTGCCAGTTTGTCCGGTCTTCTCCGGTCCAGATAATACATTTTCAGCACCACCGGATTTAGGGCGAGGTATCGGAACACCAATAGTTTGTGTAGGAAGCTTAATCATTTCCCTAGGTAGCACAGTATCCATCATCGTCGGCGACTTAGCTTTAGGGTTGATTTCCGCTTCAACATGAAATTTCTCTGTAGCTCCTTTCCGTGACTCAGTAACAAATTCCAATTTAGACATTCTGTATTTTTGCTTTATTAGCATCAGGTTAGACACTTTTTTATTACGCGATAGTTGATGGTTTTCCATCATGGGAATGACTTCACTCATTGCTTTGCCTAAATCCGCTTGTTTCTGAGCATCGGTTCGCTCATCCGATTTGCTTTTCCCGCCAAAGAACTTCGCAAACAAAGCCTTAGCCCTGCTGACGATCCAGCCAATCAACTTATCCAACGCCTTATCAATCGGCACGCGAACTTTTTTGATTACTCCCATGACTTTATCGGCGACTTTACCGAAACCTGCGAAGCCGGCGAGAAAACTGATGGCCAGCGACAACATGCCGGCCAGTACCGATTCGACGCGTTTGGCCGCCGCACCGATGTTGCCGGCGGCGATTTGAACGATCGAACCGATGAATGCGGCGCCGACCTGGGCGATTTTCGACAATTTCTGCACGACGACCATCACTAGATCGTAAATGGACAAAATAGCCGAAATGAAACCGGCACCCGGTATAAACATTGAAACGATCTTGGGAACAGCCTTTTTGACGACCATGTCGACAACCATACTTATAATTCCACCGATCACGGTGTCCTTGAGGTCCGAAAGCTGATCCTTGATTTTATCCCATGCGGCAGCAGGTCCTTGCGTGACCAATGTTTTGACGATGTCGAAACCGGTTTCGAGCGCCTGAACGGTTTTTTCGCCGAGCACTTTGACTAATTTGACGCGCATATTTTGCCAAGTTAATCCCAACACCGAAAACACGAACTTCGCAATCTCGCCCAATGCAAACGATGCAGGGATATAAACACTCGGCAATGAACCGGTTAGCCATTCGAACAGCCCTTTTTTGAGATGTCCTAGAAAATTGCCGGCGAACTGTTGAAAACCCAATTTACCGGCCGCAGCCAAATTACCGACGAAAGGTAACGGATTTTTTAAAATCGCTTTCAGTGCACCGCCGGTACGCTTGACGATACCGATTACGCCGGGCTTAACGGTGTCAAAAATAATCTCCAGCAGATTCCACAAGGCGCTTCCCGCCCAACCGATGAATTGACCCGCAAACGAGCCGAAAACCTTGGCCAGTTTTCCGAACGCGAGCGGAATCAAAATAATATCCTTGATTTCCAATGCCTTGAACGAGGCAATAAAAAGCCCCGGAATTTGTACGGCAAAAGTTTTGACCGTTTGCATCGATTTTTTGAACCAAGCCATGCAGCGTGGCACTGCATTCGCTTCCTGAATCTTGGCCCAGACATCGCCCTGATTAATCAAATTCATGAATCCGCCGATCAACGCCTCGGCATCGTCCGGCGCCTTATCGCCGGTAATCGGATCCTTGCCGAGAACAGAGCACAACAACGGATAAGCATTCGTTTGACTGCGCGCAAACTCGGCAATCGGATTGAGAATCGCATCCTTGATCAAACCGGCAATTCCGCCGACGAGACCGGCGGCAAAAGATTTTACTTTGTCTATTGGTCCGGTAATTAGGCGCTTGCCCTGCTCCCAAACAGCATCCAGATTTTTGATATCGGTAATCGATCGCTCTTTGATAAATTGTTTAACGCTTTCCCAAATACCGCTCCCCATTTCCTTGAGTGCATCGAATTGCTGATAAACCCAGTCGCTTATTTTCGAAAAGATTCCATGATTATCCAAGGCTTGATTGATAACCGGGCCGATTCCGGGCAGCAGACTGATGACTCCCCGCATGATGTTGCCCGGACTGCGATCGACAGCCGCACCGGTCACCGGGTTCATGCCGATCACCACGGTCAACATCGGGAAGCCCGGTATCAACGCAGCCTTTCTGGCAATGAAATCGCGCGGATCCGGTAAAAAACTGCGTTGTAGCGCAGGATGCGTTGCAGTCGTTGTCACCTGCGGACTCCGCTGCACGGCGGCGCCCTGTTGTATCGTATGGGTCAGTTCGTGTGCAAGCAGTTGCTTACCTTCTCCGGTACCGGGCCGGTATTGGTCGTGGGAAAAGAATATGTGATTACGGTAGGTAAAGGCTTTCGCGCTGAGTCGGTTGCTTAAGCCGCCGGCTTCGGCGTCGTGATGAATCCTAATGTTGCTAAAGTCGGCGCCGAAGCGAGGCTCCATGAAGCCTCGGATATCGCCGGATAAAGCCTCGCCGCCGGTGGTTTTATTATGAATCGCCGATTGGACTTGGCTACTGACGCCGGGCGCGCCGTCGCCTTTGCGTTGTAATTGGTCTTCTTCTTTTTTTCGGATCTCTTCGTCGCTTGATTCGGCTTTCTGCAGTTCTTCGTCGGGAGCTTTAGCCCTTTGTAAGGGCTCTTCCTCTTGCTTTTGCAATTTTTCTTCAGGAGCTTCCGCCTTTTGTAGTTTGTCTTCAGGTCTTTCAGCCTTTTGCAGTGTTTCGTCTTCTTGCTTTTGTATCGTTCGCTCGGGCTCTTCGGCTTTTTGGAGTGGTTCTTCCTCTTGTTTTTGGACTTTTTCTTCGGGAAGCTCGGCTTTTTGAAGAGGCTCTTCTTGTTTCTGAACTTTTTCCTCCGGTAATTCCGCCTTTTGCACTCGCTCTTCCGGCGCCGGCATCTTCATGACCTTATCGGCCATGTTATCGGCCTCATTTTCGAATTTGTCGCCGGGTTTGTTGGCCGTCATTTTCAATTGCACGGCCGGCGCTTTCGGTTCGTTCGCGGCCGCAAAAAATCCGCTCGAACCGGCCTTGGCAAAAAAAGCTTGATTGGCCGGTTTCGAAACAGTGCCGGATGATTTTTTTACACCGGTCTTCATAGGCTCCACTCCACCCAAAGCAGGTTTTGCATCCACGGCAGCTTAATCGTTGCAATGTTCCAAGGCAGGCTATCCAGTAAAATGTCGCAGCTTCGATATTCGACATGCAGTTGCCAGTCGCCATCGCCGCGCCGCATCAGTTTTCCGGGCCTCAGAATAAACGTTCCTCGTAAACTGTCGATCGAGGTATTTCGTAATACGTCCCAATGTTTCACCACGGCAGTCAATAATTCATCGGCTTCGCTTCGTTCTTCGAGACTCAGTTCCGTTAGGGTTTCGACCGGCACGGGCAAGTCGATATTGCACAGTACCTTAGGTAATACCAAGTCGTATTCGTGTGCAACTGTTTCTGCGGTTGCCAGATAATGTAAAAGCGCCAAGGCCCTGCCGGTTTTAACAATTTTATAGTCTTGCAAACAAGTCGATGCGGTAAACAGTTGCGGCAAAAATGGATGCAGCAACACCAAGCCGGCATTATCGACATAGACGCCTTCGTCGATATCCGGATCGTCGAAGGGATACGATGAATGCGCTAGTAGCTCATCTTCCTGCCGATGTGTCGAGGGTGTTTGGGACCGTGATGCCGAATCGCTTCTCCGAGACACTTGATGTTGCTGTTTCCCTGCGAAACGCCGATCCAGTGCGTAGTTTGCGTCGTATCGGTCTTTAACAATTGCATCTATTTCGTCCAGCATCGTTTGGCTAACGGCTTGACCCGACGACAATATGACCAACAGGTTCTGCACAACAGTTCTTAAGCGGTCGTCTTCGGCAGTCGCGGGCGGTACGGAATCCGTTAAGTCTTGCCGTATTTTCTCGAAAACGACAGCGGTTTCCGGAAAATAACGAACTAACAAGCGGGCAACGAAATCCGTCGAAAACTGCCGAAGCAAACGGATTCTAGCCGCATCGTCTCGTAAAACTCCGATCAGCGCCTTACTGAAATGCCGGCCACCCAAGGCGGACTCGTTATCACGCCAGTTTTCGGTCAAAACCTGTTCCAAATTTTGACCGGTCGGCAAACGGAACGACCAAGGCAAACGCCCTATCCTCAAAAAAAACAACAGTGCTTTGTTTACGGCTTGTTGTCTCGATTGCCGATAATTTCCGCCGGCGATGAGCGCCCGCGAATCGTCGGTATGCGAAGCGCTAATATCGGCTAAGGCGCTTTCCAGATTGGTAGCAATTCTTTTCGGTAACTCGCTTTCCAGATTATCCAATTCGATGCTTCCGACATCGATCGTCAAGCGTTCGAGATACAGATAATCGTTCGGCGATGAACAACGCTCCAAAACACCGTCGAGAATTTGAACAATTTTGTCGTGAGTCAAGCGAGTCAATAGGCGTTGTAATTCGACGCCGTCCGCATCGGAGCCGGTCGTTTCGGCATCGAGCGCATAGCATCGAATCACTGCGTTCATCGGAGCAATAAGGTTCGTTCGGTAACGTAATGGCAGCCGTTCGCAGTGATTACGGTGAGTCTTGCGCTAGGTCCAAGGCTCTCGAACTCAACTTCGACTTTTTCGCCGGCATATAGCGGTTCTGACGTTCGAGCAGATGGAAAATCCCATATCCAGGCAATGATTGGAGGCGATGCTCTCCCTTCGACGCCTCCCGAGAAACTCATTCGGTTTGTACCAACCGACTCGAATGTTATCGTGGGCCGGATATCAGGGCCGTCGCAAAGCCTTCTGAATTCGCCGTCCACGCATTGATTGCGTTCGCTGCAGTCGAAGGCCGGAATCCGGGTTTCGGTATTGCGCCTGCGGTCTCGTAGGATCACACCGTTGAAGAACGCATTGCCGTTAGGCAACGGCTCATTGCTATAGCGCACGCTAATATCGAAGACCGGCGCCGGTTGCCCATAGCTCATGGCCCATTCCAGACTGAAGCGTTCGCAAACAAAATGCTCGATTCGCAAGACCGAGAACGGTTCCTTTTCGTCCGGCTCGTATGAGACGATCAGGCGCCCCCTGCCCGCCTCGCCGAATTCGTCGACCAACACTTCTTCTATCGATGCGTTCAGTATTTTAATGGCTCCGCCTATCGTATTATCGAAAGATTGATTCAAGTTAGCCGCTGTGACATCCGCAAAGACTTTTTCTGCACCTATCTCGAAATTTTGACCATTGAAGCGGAAATGGATCAAATTGCCGCTTAGTCGAACTACTTCATAAGGCGTTTCCGGACCGGGCGCTTGCAGCCATAAACGATAAGCGCAGCGCCGCGACAAACCTTCGCACGGTAAATCGCATTCCGCTTCGCAAACGAAGACCAATTCGGTTCTGACGCTGCATTGATTACGGTCCACGACCTCGACCGGCAGTGTTTGGCCGCTCGCTGTCGGCGGTGAAACGAACTCACTGGCGCTTAGCATTTCGCCATTCACCGAATACGGCGGCGTGCCGCCGGTAATTCGCATAGTCGCGATATAGGCACCGGCATCGGTGCATCGATATTCCGGTTCGAGCAAAAGTAAAGACTCGGCGATCACGATTTCGCGCACCGTCGACTCGCTATCGTCGGCATCGATGATGCGCATGCGATGAGCGCCCGTGTTTAATATCAGCGGCTTATCGGTTAAAGGCTCAAAGGCTTGATTGTTTAGTTGCAAGCGATAAGGCGCTTTGCCGCTCAGCGGTATCACGGAAACTTCCGCTTGATGGTTAGGATTCGTGCAGCCCACTTCAATATCGAAGGTCGGCGGCGATTTTGGCAAGACGAATTGAATCGGCGCGCAGTCCGAACAGCACAAATAAGGCAGATAAAAATCGGCGATGACCGAGCCGTCCGGTAATTGACCGACAACCGCATCCAAGAGTTTTTGCCAGTTCGACGGCGCTGCTGTCTCCGGACGAAACGGTCTTCCGGTCACGGTTTCAAGTAGCCATTGCAAATCTTGATCGTTCGCCAATGCGGGATTGTTTTTCAGCCTATCGGCCGCCGCCTTCACTCTTGTATGTGCAACGGATGGCTGCATGCCTTCAACGGTTAATGCTGGGGCGGCAACATTTTTCACTGCGGATACCCCAGATTTTGCTTCGGATTTGGACGTCTGGTGATAGACCAACACGAATGTGCCGCCGATGGGCACGCCGGCTTTATGGCGGATACCCGGATGTTTTTGTAAAAAATGGCTCAGAAAGCGTTTTTTCTTGACTTCGCGAACCCGACGCAACAACTCTTCTTCTATGAGTTCCAGGGCTTCGAGCTTGCATTGATCAAGCATCGATTTCAAGACAAGAGAAAGCGCTTTCCAATCGAGTTCGCCTGCGGTTTCATCGCCTTCCCGCTGTTTTTCGATTTCGGCCGTCCATTGTTTAAGCCCTTCCATGTTTTGCTGCAATGATGGCCAGTCGATTTCGGCGAGATCCTCGACCAATAGATGTTCGAATTTGTACAGATACCCCACCGACCGAATCGCGGCATTCATCAAAGGGGGTTCGCCGATATCGACCAAATCGCACACATCACGTCCCTGATATTTTTCGGCGAATAAGGCGCCCAGAGTACCTGGCTGCCGATCGAGTCTTGCTATGCGGCTTTCGGCGGAGAGAGCTTGCCGGCCGATGTTTTTGTTCAACAAGGCCGATAGCGCCTTAGAAGACGCGCATAAAATTTCTCGCTTGTAGGCTCGGTAGAGCGTCAGCAAATCCTCGAAATAACAGGCATGCTCTTTAAGATCGACTGTTCCGGATTCTTCGAACGCTCCGGTACGCAATGCCATGATTTGTATCGGCAATCGGTAGCGATCTTTGTGCTGCAATAGGTTTTCCAGTACATTCTGATAGGGCTTGCCTAAGTGTCCTTCAATGCGCAAAAAATTGTAAGGTTCAAGATCGAAACGCAGCGGATCGAGCACGAACGCTTGCGAAGCATATTCAAAGGCGCGGTAGCCTAGATTTTGCGCGGCCCGACCGCGCCGGGTCATAACCGGATTCCATAAGCGATACAACGGCGGATTGCCGTTTTGCAAATAATAGTAAGGGATCGCCTTCTCCGATAATGCGACGGAGCCCAAACGGCTAGGCGTTATCTTGATCTGCTGCGTTGCATCGTTCGTTAATGGCGGCTTATTCGAAAACCGCTCGACCATCTCGACCAAACGCGCGAACAACTGTTGTAGCGTTCGGGTTTGCTCTGTACAGGCGCCGACCGCAGGAGACGGCAAAAAACGATGCCGGTAATAGCCGGGCTCGGCGACGGCTTCGGGAAACAATAAACCCACCATTAAATGCCGTGGAAACAACTCTGCCGGCGGGCCGCATAAACAAATCAACTCAGCCGCTTGCCAGCGGAATTCGTCGTAAGCGGACAACAAGTCGTCGAAACAATCGTAATAATACGGTAGAAACAAAACTTGTTCGGCCGAATCGGGTTGGCTATTCAAAAAACCGAATTTCGCGTCGAAGCCTTCGAACGGATCGTTCGGATAATCGTTCTCGACGAGCGGTTTAAAGGCTCGATACGCGGCCGATAAGGCCTCGCCGACTTTAGCGGCCAAGCCGGAAGAGGAAAAAACAGCGTGAAATGCAGCCAAGACCTGCTGCGAAGTCGCCAAGGACGTACTTGGCACGCTGATATTCGGCAAACGCAAATCCGGCAAATTGAAACGTTCGGCCAATTGATTTTCCAAATCGGCGGAACTCAGACCCGCATCGAGGCCGTTGAGCGCGGCAATGATGTCGGCTAAATCGGTGCGTTTGATCAACAAACGCCTAAGCGTGACCGTCACCGACGATCCTTTGTCGTCGCAATTATTCGGACTGCAATTGCGCAGCGGGGCCTTTTTCAACTCCAAAAACAGCAGCAGCGCCTTATCGTTCAAGAAACCGGACGGTTGATTCAAGGCTTGGGTATTCGGCTCGCCGTTCGGGAACAGTTCCCAAATCGGATGGCCTTCGAAGGAGGCATACCCGATATCGTTGGGCAGCGTGTATGAACGATAGGCGCTCAGTTCGATATCGTCGGCTTCGCTGACCAAATAGCCTTTCGAAGTGATACCGACGCCCTTCGATAGCCGAATAACCGCTTCCGGAGACGTCGTGTATTCGATTTCGAAACCGCATACGATACCGATACCGATCAGGTTCGAACGCGTCAGCCGGTTTTGCTCGTCCAAGTAATTAAATACCTGATTCAGATGCCGGTTGCTCAACACCTGATTGGCTTCGAAAATTGGAAATTGATCGTATTCAGCTTTCATGACGTTTTGACCGTATTCATGGGTTTTCAAAGGGCCGTGGTACGGCATTGAGCGAACCGAGGGCCGTTTTATCGAGCCGTACCGGATTATGATCGCTGCCGTCGTCGCAGTCGTGCAGAGTCGCTTCGGGGTATATAGATTTCAGATCGGCCAGCAAATTGACCACGATTCTCAGCCGGTAAGACACTTCGATATAGCGTTGATAATGCTTATCAAGCAAGGCTTTCAATTCGTCTTCGGTACCGGTTTTAAATTGAGCATCGGAACATAGCACGATCGGTGCCGGCTCGAACGATGACAAATCTTCCGGCGGTTCCAAGCCGTTTTCGACATAGCCGTTCAGCCAATCGGAAAACGCCGTGCCGTAATCGGCAAGAATGCCGGCGGCGCATCGGCACAACGTCGTTTCGTCTCCATCGAGCAAAGCCTCGGCCAACAAGGCTTCGACTCTTTCCTGCAGGCGCTGTTCGGTCCAATTGATCGAGGCGTTCGCTTCAAGCCACAAGCACCAAGCCGTTTCGAAACGTTCGAACTGCCGGCCGTAACGGGCGATTTCAGCAAAATGTTCGGTCAACCGAGAAACGATAGTGTTCCATAAAACGGCGCCGATCGCCGCGGCACACTCTATCCCGCCGGGATTCAGGATCGACTCGAATTCGCTTGCCAGCTGCGCCCGTAAAACGTCCGGATCGAAATAATCCAGCGTTTTGCCGTGGTACCAGTCATTGAAGACTCGGCTGAAATCACTGTAAATCGCTTTTGCACAGTCGCAGGACTCCTCTTCCGTAGCCTGGTTTTGTTCGAGCAATAGCGCGGCCAACTCGTTCACGAGCGGTTCGCAGGGATTGTCGATAATCCTTTTATTGCCGACCCAACAGATTTTGCTCAATAAGTGCGTCGGCGTTTCTTGGCGTATCGTGCGTTCGGCAAACGCTCGCAAATCCAAGTTGACGTTATACGGCGAGGTCCAGCCCGGCATGACCCAGGTTAAACGAAACGAATAAGGGTCCTCAAAGCCGCAGGTTTTACATACGCCTTCAGAGCATACGGGATAAAGCGCGTCGCCGGGAAACTTCGGTCTGAGCAGCACATGTTCGACCAGGATCGTTCGTTGGTGCGCGCTCCAATTCAGTAAAACGGCCTTGATCTTTTGCGCCTCGGCCTCTGTCGTCAAATCATCCGGATGAGCGGCGCGCAATACGATCGTATCCTCCTCAAGCGTTAATCGATGAGTCTGCTCATCTATCCGATAAATTTCAGGGTCGCTCATTTGCTTGACGACCGTACGGTAAGCGGCGGTGTTCGATGCAGCGTATGCGTCAAGCTCAAGCGTCCCGGTCAACCAGGGCCGATTATTCCAATCCATCAATTCAAAAGCGATTTCGGTCTTGCCGGCGATGGTTTCCAATGGCGACAATGTCATCTTCAGATCGGCAATGCCCAGCAGCAGATTGACGCGTTTTTTCAGAACCGGATATTGCTTTTGCGCGCAAGCTTCGCCGGTAGTGTCGAACGACCGGTAACGGTACCGGCTAATTTCCGGCAGTCCTTTGAGCAGGGCGAGTTTGGTATCGATCAAGGATGCTTGCGCTTTTTGACGGCCGGCAAGGTCGCTTAGCAATAAGGTGTAGTCGGATAACTGTTCGCCGAAACGGGCCAATAAGTGATCGAGAAACCGGTTACGCCGCTGCAAGAATTCCGGTTCGGACTCGATCAGCTTTTCAAGTTTTTCTTTATCCAAATCGGCGACCAGATCGTCGTAACCGTCGATGATATCTTGCGTTAACTCCTTGATAAAATAGGTTTGACGTATACCGGGGTCCAACGAAAAACAATCGGTACTTTGCGCTAGCTGTGCTATTTGATTGGCCAAGAATTGCTCGAATACCAGCAAATAGGCTTTCAATTGTTTGGCTTGAGCCCGGCGTAATTTGGACGCATGGCTGGGCAGGCCTTCGGGGCCGATGCCATAGCTCTGCGGAAATTCGTTTTGTATCGAAAAATAATGGCCGGGATCTCGGTACATTCCCTTCGGCAACGGCAGGTCTTTCGGCGTATTTTTGATCTTCGGGCGTTCGGCTTCGCCGCGCAATTGATGCAAGGTCGCGACGGCTTCGTCGTGCCTCGCTTGAAAAGGCAGGCCGTTTTTAAAAAACAAGAATCGCGATGCTTCGCGGTAAAATCGCGGCTGTCTGCGATCGTCGAGCATCAGCAACCAGGCCGCGCTGATTCGATCCGGATCGAACAAAGGCTTGCCGTCGTTTTGCTGAATGGGGTCGGCCTTGCCTTTGACGATTCGGCCTTGCGGGTCATAGAGGGTCAGCAGCAGGTTGTTGACCGCCAGAACGCCGTCGATCGCCATTAAACGCTTAATGATATCGGACGCTCTGATTTCCGACTTCAACATCGCCCGTTGCAGATCTTCGGACTTGATGAAACCGTTGTCGAGCGCCGGTCCGTTAAAAATGGCCTCGACCGACAAGCCTTCATCGCGCAATTCTTGCAAACTGTAAAACGCGATCGGCGGATTCAGGTAATGTTCGATTTCCTGCCAGATACGCGCTTGCACGCGGTCGATATCGGCATCGGAGGCCACTTCGACATCGGCGCACACCGCAATTTCGGCCAGCGCTATACCTTCGATACGGCAAAAATCTTCATCGAGATTGCGCCTCTTATGCAATGACTGCTTGGCCTGTTCAACAGCTTGAGCGATCTTGTGCACTTTGCGCCGGTAAAGTCCGACGATTCCCGAATCCGAAACGTCTTCCAGCAACTCTACAAGTTCGGCCAGCGTTGTTTCTTCCTTTGCATCGGCATTGCCGAACACCCGTAGCGTGGCATGGTCGATATTCAGCGTCAATCCCACCGATTCCTGTTGAAAATCGACTTGAAAATCGACATAGAACAATTCCCGCCAATGTCTCTTTAAATAGCGATCCTTGCCGGCCTGATCCAACAACGGGTCGGTCAATACGTCATAGTCATCGGTCGCACCGATACGTACGCTGACCGAATAGTCGTTCGGATGATCTAAAAAAGCTTGCCATTCCTCCTCAGCGGACAAGGATAAATCGGGGAAACGCAGCTCAATGACTCGGGTCTGCACTCTGCCTTCGGCATCGTAAAAATGACGCATTTTCTGAATTTTGCGGGCATTCAAGTCGCCCAACTCAGGGTCGGATTCCAATTCCAGCAAGACTTCGTATAAACCCGATACCGTGACTTTTTTCGCATCGAGTTCGCCTTGTTCGAGTTGCCGATAAGACAAAGCCAAACGGTCTTCGTCGCACACTACGTAATAATCGGTTTCGCAGGCGCATTGCTTACAAAATATCCATGCATTGCGCACCGGTTCCAAATCGATTAAAACGCGCCTGAAATCGTTCGGCGTCACAGGGCCGCTCGTTAAAATCTCGCGTGCGGTATAAAAAGCTTGTCTTGGAAAAGGGTCGGCAGCGGTCGAGGTTTCAAGGGTTAATAGGTCCTTGATATCCCAACCGCTTCGGTAAGCGATATCGGTCAACGCATAACATAAGGCTTCCAGGATCGTGATGCCCGGATCGTGGGTGTTGTAATCGGTCCAATGCCGACTGCCGGCCTGCTCGATATAGCCGATGCCTTCGCGGCGCAACGCAAAAAAGTCTTCGCTAGGCTTTTGCGAATCCAGTCGGGGTAAGAAAACGGCAGGCTCTTTCATGGCTCGCACGGACAGGTTTCGCCGAGTTCATGCACTGCGGCGGGTTTGATGACATCGATTTGGTGTTCGCCGGCCGGCGCCGAAACCAAAATCGATGCCGCAGTCGAGCCTGCCGCTTCATGGACCGCAACTTCTCCTGCCGTCCCGCCGCTATCGTGATACAACACAAAGTCGGTCAAATAATCGACATAAGTCTGCTCTTCGATGAAACGAATCAATACCGATTGATGAATTTTTCCGCCGAAAGAGGGCTTTGCATCGTTCGCAAAAGCCCAGGGCGACAAAAACCGGGTAATCGCTTGGCGTAGCGTATTGCGATAAAACGTCTCGTCGAAGCCTTCATGAAAACGGACTTTACACGAGCAATGCACGGTCTCGAAGCGCGGATTGCGGACATGCAAGTTGACGAAACAGGGCACGCGCGAACTCAAAAAATCCTTGATTTCATCGAGCAAGCCGAGACTCGTATAGGGTTTGAGGGGATCGCGATACGTTTGGAATCGCAGATTGGGAATCGCGACTAGCGTAACATGGCCCGGCGCGAGTTCCCGATAGACGAAATCGCCGTTTTCTCCGGGCTCGTACTGAGTATGATTCAGGCATTTGACGCGATAAATTTGCGGAAAGGCTTCCAAAACCAGGTGTTCGTAATCCCAAAGCGCGACCGCTCTGTCCTTATGACGCAAACGCTCGCTGACGCGCGTATAAAAAGCCGCCGGCGTTTCGGCGCCGCGTCCGCCGAACGAGGAAAAAGGCTGCTCGATCTTTTTGACGGCCGCATTTGGCCGCTCCAACTGACTTATCGTGCCGGCTTTTAGCGGTTTCGCCGAGAAGCCGGGATCGTTGCCTCGGTCGCTAAAGGTCGCCTGCAAGGCTTGCGCAGAAACGGCTTGTAAACGGCAAACCGCTTCGCTGTGCGATGCAACCGCCGCCCTTAGCCAATGCATGCCGGGGGGCAAAATCGAGTTGTTGTTATCGGCGTCGTTCGGTAGTGCAAACCTGATGATGCCGGAGTTCAATAGACCGCCCGTGCCGTCCTCGACTTCGTCTTTTTTGAAAGCAATCCATTCGTTGCCGCGTAGATAGTTCCAGTGGATATGCGGGTCGGGTTTGATCGTCAACGGGTCGGCCGTGCCGTCCGCGACTTGGAACAGCAGAGACAGGTTTTGCGGCGGTTCGAGCCCATCGATGCCGATATAGCATTCGGCTTCGCTATGAACCGTCAGTTCATCGCGCATAAAACCGAACTGTGGCAGCAGATTGACCTGTTTGGCGGTATTGAGCGCCGGGTGTTGTTCGGCTTGACCGAACGGGCCGATATGGAAAAAATGCACTTCGCGCTGTTGCATGGCGTCCGGTAACGCCGAATTCAGCATGATAGCCTGGGAGGCCCGATAATCGATAATAAGCTGTTCGATAAACGGTCCGACCGGCGGCGCGCCGGGATGCGAATCCGGTTTAGGTTCTTGGTCGGTCAGAAAATTCGTTAAATCCGTTAAATATTGGTCGAATCCGAAATCCCCTTGAAAAATCAAACGTACAAAACCGTTGACATCATCGATGCGATAAACCGCATTGTTCGCAAAACTGATGTCTTGATGGAAGGCATGTTGCGCGGTATCGGTCAAATCGAATTCCGTCGCGGCGAAATTAGCCGAAGCCGATGACGCTTGCCATTGCCCGGCTTTCAAATAGGCTAGCCCAATCGTCGGTACGCCGCTTTGAACGATATTTAACGTAGTGTCCATTTGACTCGCGGTGAACGGCGGTTGAGGCTCGCCATTGCTTTCTAAGATATTGAATACAATAGGATAAGCGTGTAATAACAATCCGCCCGGCGGATAGTACGACGGGGGATTTTGCCATTCGATGTATAATTTGGCCGAGTCGAGACGTTTTTGAAAAACCTCGCTCGACCCGATCGTCAACCGGTTGCCGTTGACCGGACGCGCACCGAAGGGTTGAAACGGTTTCGACAAATCCACCGTACCGAAATCGTTCGATACGGCAAGCGAGCGCACGCCTTTTACGTCGACGCTCAATTGAATCGAGGCGATGACCGGATCGCGCAACGTTTCATAAGCAAAAACGCTGTCCGCACGATGCTTCAATCGAATCATCAGGACCGGCAGCGACGTCTTAAAGCCTCGAGCATGCACTTTCTCCGAATAAGGCGTCACGGCCGGGTCGGCGCCGTCCAAGCGAAGCTCGAATGTGATCGAATTACCGCTTAAAACGAAGGTCGTAGCGGTAATTTCGAACCAATCGTCTTCGCCGGTCAATTGGCAAACAATCGCATTTTTTAATTCGGGCGAGTTTCCTGCGGGACTGCCCGATAACTGAAACTCCAGCGTGATGATCCGATCTCCTTCCGCCAACCATAAATAGTGCGAAGCGATAGCAAAACCCAGTTCGGCCTCGGGCATCGCAATGCTTTCCAGTAGCGCATTGCTATAGCGTTTATTGAAAAACGGATGCCAAGATTGTTCTTCGTTGGTCAGTTTCGCCCCCAGTCCGTCTTCGGAATCGGCAACCGGCGAGGCATAGTAACGGCCCGACTGTTTAGCCGCATTGACACCCAATCCGGTGACCGCTTCGCCGCCATGACGGTATACGGTTTTCAGCTCTGCGACCTTCGCTTTATTGGCAATGAAATCGCGGTCGTTCGTAAAAAAGGCCTCGATGCCTGACTCGTCCTTTCCGGCCTTGAACGACACGCCGCTATCGAACCGGTGACTGTCGGCATGTTTAGCCAATTCGGCCAATAAATGGACCCGAGGCGGTTCGGCGGGTTTTTCCTTGAGCTGTAAAATGTCCCGGTAATAAAAATCCAGGTGCCGGCCTGTCAAGGTGTTGATCTCGGCCCGAGTCCCTTCGAATAAGCGTAAAAAGGCGATCAGCAGTGCATAATGCGGCTCATGATTGCCGTTTTGAATGAACGAATTTTCCAGTTCTTGTTTGGCTTCGACGACGATGCGCGCATAGATTTTTAAAAAATCATCGAATATCGATGTAAAAAGGTTGTGGCTCGCGATCGAATTATGGATCGAAAACCAATAATTCGGATTGGACGGGTCAAGCAGTGGGCCGAAACCCCCCGCATCCTTGACGATGCTGTCGATGTAATGCGGCCAATCCGGAAAGTTGCCGATGATCCAATCTTTCGAAAAGGGCCTTCGATAGATATCGCCGAAGGATTGGGCTTCTTGACCGAATATCGTCAATTCCGCAGCAACGTCCAGCTCGTCGTCGGTCAATCCGAAATCGCTCTCGTAAGCCTTGTAGTAGGCGATAAGCCGTTTGAAACCTTGCGCCGACTGCGATCGTATGCGGTTTTGCAAAAGATTTTTCAGCGCCGTATCGACCGGCAAGTTTTCTTTCAAGCGGTCTAGTCGCTTGGCCATGGTCGCCGCGATACTGAACAAGAAACCCACGCGTTGTTTGAGCGCCTCTGCTTGCGTTCGATTGCCGCTATTATTCAAAAAATCGAAATAGGCTTTGACGGCCGAGCGGTACGCGTCGACGTCTTGTATCGCGGCGACAGCCAACAACACCGAGACATCCTTATCGAAAAAACTTTGCCAATCGCCGGTGACGCTGTTGTTCGGGTCATAATAATTGAGATAGGCCGAATAGGCTTTTGCAAACACCAGGCCGTACTCCGGTCCTCGTTCATTAACCGGCACATGGTTCGGATCCAAAGCCTTCGGCACACGCAAGTCTCGGCTTCTGCCTTCATGCGCTAGCCTCGAGGCATCGGTGTTTTGTTTGCAATCCGAGTTGGCCATGATTCAATCGCTATCGGGCAAGAGGTTGACGGCTGCGGTTAGGTTAATATCGGTACCCTCCAATTTGTAATAGGGATAAACGAAATTGAAGCGCGAGTTCGTAGCCTTGACGCGGTAGATCACTTCGATCAATACCACGCCCTCGAGCTCCAGGCTATCGTCGAGCCGAACGCTTTCCAGTTCGATACGCGGCTCATGATATAAAATCGCCGATTCCACTTTGTCCGCCATCAAGGTTTTCATGCGCGTATCTAAATTTTCGAACACCAACTCCTGCAAATTACAGCCGTATCTAGGCAGCATCGTGCGCTCGCCTTGCGCGGTGCTCAGTAGAATCTCAAGGCTCGAAGCGATGTCTGCTTCGGCTTCGAGCATCGTAACGCCGCCGCTTGCCCGGTTGAATGTCGGCGGAAAAGACCAGCCGCGTCCGAGAAAACTCATGTCATCCTCCTATCAATACTGTCGGCATACCGGGCGGCAGGATCGCGCCGCCCGAAGCGCTCGAATCGCCGACACGCGCGGCCGGCATGCCGCCGATCATGACCGTTGCCGAACCCATGATAATCGCATCGACTCCGCACGAATCTCCCAAGCGCGCCGCCGGTAAACCGCCGATCAAAACGGTCGGTTCGCCCGGCGGAATGATCGGCACCGGAGCGCCTTGCGTCGCGGTGCTGACGATCATGTCGGTGATTCTGGCTGCCGGTAACATCGCTTCATCTCCTCAATTGATCTGCACGACGCCGCCTTGGATCGTGGTGCTGGCGCTGCCCTTGACCGTGGTGCTGGCGCCGGAAATTTCGGCCGAACCGGAACCCGAGGCCTTGAATTCGGCTTGCGCACTCAGTTCGGTATTGATGCCTTCGATCTTGACGTCGCCGGCGGCTTGTAATATCAAGTCTTTGACGCTTTCGAGCTTGATGCCGTCGGCATTCATGGTGACTTTATTGCCGTTCTGATCCTCGATCACGACAGCCTGCTCGTCTTCGGACAAATTCAGACGGTTGCCGCTCGGCGTTTCGAGCACGACGACTTTGTTTTCATCGTCGAAGGTCAAGGCCATCTTTTCGCGGCTGACATAGCCTTTCAAATGATTGTCGTCCTTCGCGGGCTCCGGCGCCGGTTTCGCACTGCTGTGACACATGCCCAACACGACCGGATAACGCGGATCGTCGCCGAGAAATCCGACCACGACTTCATCGCCGATCTCGGGCCGAAAAAACGTTCCTCGCCCTTCGCCGGCATCCAGCGTTGCAAGCCTTGCCCAAATGCCTTCATCGGCCGTGTCGACCAGCGGCAGCCGAACCTTTATTCTGTCTTCGCCTTTAGGATCGTTTTCCAATACCGTCACGACGCCCATTTGCAATCCGCAGACCGACGGCAATAATCCTGACGCCGGCAATGGGCGTAAGTTATAGGTTTCGGCAAATAGATCGGGATTTAGGCCCAGTTGGGCATCGGTTTCCCAGTTGCCGCCGGAAACGCAATGCCGCACGCCCGACACATAAAACAGTCCGGCAAAGCGCTCGCCGATGCCGCTGACTTCGATCACGGTCCCCGGCATGACCTCGGCAATGCCTTGAAATTTCGCCCGGCCTCTGATTCTGGCTAGACGTTCCTTCAACAAACGCGCATCGGCCCAGGCTTTCAATTCCGGCTGACTCAATCCGCCGCCATGGCGTATTTCATGCATTTCAGTGCCTAATATCGCCGCCAATGTCTCGGCATCGATATTGCCGGCACTGGCGGATTTCGGTTCGGAAGCTTCGGCTTCGATCAATGCCTGATCGGCCGCATGCCAAGCCGTAGCCTTGATTCCGGGACTTTGCAAACGTGCATCGATTTCGGCATCCAGTTCCAACAGGGTCGAACCGTAACCGACCTTCACGACCGATTCTTCGCCGGTTGCGGGCTTGCCGACGGTAATCGCATCGTCGCCGACATTGACGACGAAACCGTTCGCTTCGGCCCGGCATAGCATAAAATCCCAATCGGTCGATTCGAATTGCACGACCTCTTGTAAATCCGGTTCCGTCGTATCGCTCGTGCCGGTCAAGCCGTAGTCGCCGAATAATGTTTCGATAATGTCGCTGTCTTTTTGTTCGGTAAAGTAGCGGCTGTGTATGCCGGACGTCATTTTGACCGCTTCATGCCGGCAGTCCAGAATCAAGAGGCTTTCGTTTTTTCTGAGCTTGATACTATGCTTGACGATCATGCCTTTAAATACCGTGGCGTTTTGCGAGCGGTAACCGAACTGAATTTCGATCTTTTGACCCGGAATGAACAATCCGGTATTACTGGCGGGAAAGTCGGCTTGCGCCGCTTCGCCGTCTTTTAGTTGAATCGTGGCTGACGGAATCCGGTTCAATTCTTTTTTGACGCTGACCGATAGCACCTGAAATTGTCCCGGAATTTCGGTGCCGTCGATTAATAAAGCCACCGTACAAACATCGGGGGTGGCCGGCGTTGGTATGGCGGATTCGTTTCTCATGATCGAGCCGTTTTGTTGACCGGAGGAAACACGATTTCACGGCCGGGTTCGAGCGACCTGAAGTGATCCAATCGGTTGATTTTTGCGATTTCCAAGTAATAACGCGGATCGCCGTAGATTTTGTAACACATCAACGGCAACGTATCGCCGGCCTTGACTCTGCGGCTGTGGCTCAAGTCGGGCGAACTTTTGTTTTCTTTCGCGGCGCGTTTTTCTTCTTCGATACTGCTTTTGAACTTGACCTTGACCAATGCCCGTATCGGCGTACCGTCCGGTCTGAACAGTTTGTAAGTAATGCCGACTTCGACGACCCGCCCCTTAAAAATCGAATGCTCGCCCCAAACCAGCTTAAAATGCCGCGGTTCGTGAGCATCGCCTTTATAGCCGGTCAACACTTCCTTGAACGCCTTGATGTCGTCGGCGATCGAGTCGCGCGGTTTACCGTCGATGATGCCGGTATTGTCGAATAAAAATTCGAAGGAAATTTCTTCCGGTTCGGTATATTCGTATTTTAATTGTTGACCGCTGGTCCCCTGCCCTTGCCCGGATTCGGAAAACTTGAGCTTATAGTCGAGCGTATAGCTCTCCGGATTGATCAAGGCCTCGAAGCTTTCGTCGGCTTCGAGCAAGCCGCCGCTTTCGGCTTTTTCCGAATCGGAGAAAGCCAGTATCAACATCTTTTCCAGTTTCCCGTTCTCGGCCATCAGCGCTCCGTTTTATTTTGCAGAATCTGTAAAACTTGTTCGACGCACTCGGCAATCAAGGCATCTTGGTCGATCGGATTTCCCGCCGCGCCCCCTCTGCCGGCATTGCCCGGTTCTTGCCGAAGGTTCCCCTCTTCGGGCGGGTTGACCGTGACTTTGATATGCAGTTCTTTGATTTCAATCGGCATGGCGGACTCAGGTTTGCACTGTGAAATAACGGTAGGTCAATTCGATCGTTTCGATGACGACCGCGCTTTCGTTGGCGTTGAAATCGCCGATCTGCCATTTTTTCGGTATCGCCTGAGCGACTTTCCAAGTTCGCAAGGGTTCGCTTTTTTCATTCATTAAAATTACATTGACCGACGCGGGCTTGAACACACGGTCGCGAAAGGCATCGAGCAACCAATCGATCACGTCGGAATCGGTCAACATACCGCGTTTCAAGACCATGTCGGCATACTTGGTTCGGACCGGCAATTTATGTTCGAAACGGTTTTCGCCGCCTTCCTTGAAACTTTCATAATCGTATTCCACGGTGAGACCCGAGACCGACTGAAACCGGACGTCATTGCTCACTTGGCTGATGCCGAACTCCACTTTGTAATAAAAGCCGAGCGGCGGATAGTAATCGGCCATCGGCGTTATACTTTCATTAGTTTGAGTCCTTCGTGCGCGACCTCGATGGTTTCGATCGCGACTTCATTGGCGTCGGACTTTAAATCGGGCGCGGTGACCTTGACCGGAAAACAACGTGTCGCCGACCAAGCCGCGACCGGTTCGTGTTTTTCGTTCAATAAACGAATCACGACATCGCGGCGGCCTTCGACTCGTTCGTTGGCGATTTCGTCGAGCCAATCGTTATAATCGAAGTCGCCTTCGAATTTGCCGCGTTTCATCGTGATATTGCTGAGTTTGATCAATCCGGGCATGCTGATCTTGCTGAAATCCTTGCTGTCGCTGTGCCGGTACTCGACCTTTTCACGCTCCATCACAAGACCCGTGACTTCGGTAAAACTCAATTTTGCACCGCCCCAATCCACTTGAAAGTGAAAACGCGGTAATGGATAGACTTGCGCCATGATGATTCCCTCTTGTTTGCTAAGGATTTGGTCATAAATAACTTCCCTATTTTGTTGCTCGATTGACAGGTGTCGGCGGCAGGGCAGATTTTTGCTCCTCGGCAACTGCCCCTGCGTTGCCCTAATATGTGAAGCGAGTCACCGAAACCTCTGCAACCTGAAAAGAGCAGTTGGCATGTGTTGTAGACCGTTCGTGCTGAGCCAAGTCGAAGCATGAAGGGTCTACAACAATTTCACCGGCTTGGTGAAGCCGCAAAAATCAGGATTCGGGCATTTTGTGCGAGAATCTGAGAATGATGAATTCGGCCGGTCTAACCGCCGCCATGCCGATTTCGATAATCATCCGGCCCTCCAATATATCGAGCGGCGTCATCGTTTTACCCAAGCCCACCGCGACATAAAAGGCATGCTCCGGCTTGATGCCTTGCAACGCGCCTTGCCGCCATAACACGGTCAAGAAGTTTTCGATCATCGCCTGTACCTTGACCCAGGTATTCGCATCGTTCGGTTCGAAAACGAATTGTTCGGTCGCCTTTTTGGTGCTTTCCTCGACCATATTGAAAAAACGCCTGACATTGACATAACGCCATTCGTTGTCGTTGCCGGCTAGAGTACGGGCACCCCAAACTAGTGTACCTTTGCCTAGGAATGCGCGAATAATATTGATCGATTTTCCGCCATTTGGATCGACATTGAATTCGCCTTGTTGCTCGTGAGAAATGGTTACAGCCGGCGCGATGACGGCGTTCAAACTAACATTAGCCGGCGCTTTCCAAACCCCGCGATCTCGATCGACAGCAGCATAAACGCCGGCTATTGCACCGGATGGCGGCAATAAATTGAGCGCTTCTGCTGCTTTCGTGACTAAGGTTTTATAAAGCCCGAAACCGGCAATCAAGTTTTCGTTCAGAGCTTTTTCATAACTGTGTTGAGTGGTTTCCAAAAAATTAAAAAACGTAATCGCTTCGTTTACGGCAGCCAAAATAGGACTGATAGCAACATCGGCTCGTTGCTTAACTGTAGTTAAACCGCTGTAGCTACCAGAAACATTTACCAATGGGGTTGCCAATAAAGTGTCCCCATCGGTATACCCCATAAGCTCCGCGGCATCATCAAGATCATTATTCGCCGTCAATAACGGTATTGCGGCATCTCCGGTTAAAGCAGCCAGAAAGAAATGATGATCGGCAACCGTTCGAAATGCCGATTTAATCTGCCCGCTTTCGATATATTTTTCGATTTCGGTTCGTAATTTAAATCTGTCGGAACCCGGTGGCGCTGCTTCATAACGTTTTTGGATTTCAACGATGATTTCCACGATATAGTCCGTAATATCTTGAATAGCCGATTTGATTTGGCTATCGCTTACCGCAGCATTGTAGTCGTCCTGTAATTCCTTAGCGCGATCTTCAAGCGTAATGTCCGCGCCGCCGCTCAATACGTCTTTAATCGATTTGGCTTCATTGACAAAGCTTTCTACCAACAGCAAATCCGCAATGACCGCTTGTGTTGGTTGATCATCAGTTAGATTGGCAAGTTTAATCGTCGTATTAACGCCGTCACGCAGTAGCGTAATATTTCTTCGCATCAAAGAACGGGGTAAATTGGCTTTGATCCACGGTCCATAAGCAGCGCCATATTTGAGAAAATTGATGCCGATATTATTTCGGAAGGTGGCGACCGATGTATTGAACTCAGTATTTGTGACGCTTTTGGTGAGATCGCAAATGACGAATCGATC
The DNA here is from genome assembly GCF_005931095.1 of Methylotuvimicrobium buryatense. GTDB lineage: Bacteria > Pseudomonadota > Gammaproteobacteria > Methylococcales > Methylomonadaceae > Methylotuvimicrobium > Methylotuvimicrobium buryatense. Next base: position 2,448,947 of record NZ_CP035467.1, read on the forward strand.
TTGTAACTTATTCGCTTGCGTTAAGGCCTGTTTCTGAAATTCAAATGGACCATTGTCGTCCGAAACACCGTCGGGGGCTAGAATCAGTGTCGGTTCGTCTTCTTGTTCAAGCCATTTCAGAGCACCTTCTAAATCGGCGGAGGACACGCTATCCGGAAACGCTCCAACCGATACGATAAAACACTTGCCGCCGCCATTCGCGTAAAACAACCTCAAACTGTCGTATAAATAAAGCTTGGCGGAGGCTTCCGATCGCACGAGTTGATTATTGGTGTCCAAATACAGTGTAACGTCCTGAGAAGGAGAGCCACCAAAATACAATTCATATTCGGCTATGGACTCGATTCGTAACGGCTTATTAGTTAAGCTCTCACCATTTCTAACCGCCTTCTCGGTGTAACCGATAAACGCGGGAATCGCGGTTTCGACCGGTGCAATGGACGGAGGGAATTTCGGAATTTCCTCGATATAAACGCCAGGAGTTTTATACGCTGTAGCCATGATAATTACCGATTCATATTAAAGATTACTCATAAATCTCCGAAACGAGTTTAATCACTCTATCGCCGCTTAAAACCGGCTTGACTGAGTTTTCGGAGGGTTTGCGGCGATTTCCGGCATTGCCGAAATAAGTTGAGGGCAACGGCTCGGCGGTTTCGAATTCCAAGGAACCGTTGTTTTGGTTTAAATAATGCCAAAATGTCGAGCGATTTTTCAGTCGCACATGAAACGAAGGCGGGGGTTGCTTTGCCCTGCCCTGACTATCGATCAAACTGAATCGGCTATCGCCCGGTCTTTCGGCATGCAAGCGAATCAGCGCAAATACATCCTTCGGCAGATTCGAATCCAAGGCAATACCGCGAAAAACCGCGCCCTCCATCTCCGGCACTGCCATTACCGGAACATCGCCTTGATGCACATAAACCGGCCAAAGCCCGGCTTGATCGGTAATCGTATGAAGCAGATCGCCCGGCTGATCTGCGATAAGCTGTGTCAGTGCATTGCCCGATAAGCCTATCGCTTCGACGGGATCGTCATTAGCAATCGCCGGAAATTCCTTGGATAAAAAAAGGACTTCATCGTCGCCGGCGCCTCTAGAAGCACCGGTCAAATTCGATAAGACCGGTACGTTTTCCTTGTACAAATAACGTTTGCCTAGTTCGGCATCGAAAAAATCGATGATGCGTTGCCGTCTCAGCGTCAACGCGGTGTAATTAATGAATGCCGGGTTGCGCACGATAACCGCAAACTCGAAAAGCGCATCGCTAGCAATAACAGCCTCTTCCGGAACCGCCGCGATCACGCCTAAAGTGCTATTGATCAAAATAGCCCGATAGGCTTTCAGTTGCTTCTCTGTCTTTGGGGTCGGACGAATCTCAAGAAAGGTGCGGACATCATATGACGATAAGCGCTGTTGTATTTTCAGCGGGTCGGCGATCGAATCGAATACGGTCGCACCATCGTCCAGCCAATAGTGATGCAGCACCTTCACTTCAAAGAGGCGCCGATATTTAACGCGAATTTGCTCACTCATTGGCGACCGCCAATCCGGATTTATGCCGGAAATCGTGAACGACTTCAGTAATGACGCCCCTCTCGCTTTTGACCGCCCGGAATTTCAAATCCAACATACGCAGTACGTAGATCGCGAACGGGTATTGTTTACCGCCCAAGGTTCCCCAGAGGTGATTGACTTCCTCCATCGTCGGAGAATACAGATCGAAAATCAGTTTGAACGACTCGAGTTGATCGAGCGGATTGGCGGGCGCATTATTCGAAATTGACGCGGGGTCGACCGTATCCTGCGTGAAAACGTTTTGCGCCTGAAAAAAGCGTATCGCTCGCGACAGCATCAATAAGGCATTGGTGTAATTACTGTGCGAGGCGACGAGCAGTAATTGAAAATTGAGAAAGGTCGGCGGGTTTTCATAGACGGTGCGAAGCGTAACGTCGTTGCGGGTGAAGTGCGGCACGTTCTTTAAAGTTTTTTCTTCCTTGATGTTGACCACCGATAAATAAAGTACATCACGCGGATTGGCGCCCGCCCCGTTTCCAAAGCCGTCGGCCAAGTTCCCCAAGCGACAGACATTCATGACGTCCGCCCCGTAATGACCAGTCAAATGTCGATTGAGTTCGTTCAGGACTATCGTCAGAGCATGTGCGATCATGCGGCGCTTCCTATTACCGAATTTATTCATTGAACAGCTTTTTCATGAATAAACGGCAAAAACGATGCCATGTTTGACGAATCGATTAAAAACTCAAATTCTTGATAAATATAAGAAAATATTAGATTGAATTCGTCACATTTTGCTCTCTGTAACAACAGCCTGTTACAGAGAGCGAAGGAAGGCTTATCAATCGAATAGAATATGCTTTATTAACAGAGACTTGAAATCTGTAACATTAAGGTGTTACAGACTGTGACAGTTGTATTCGAAATAGGACTTAGTAACTCAGTCTCGAGCATTTCGAACAAGGCCTAAGCAAATCCAAACGTTTGGAGAGGTTTGAACAACCCGCCCCATGAGTTGATTTTCAATAAAAAAATTTGTCCTGTTATCGTACCTTTGGACAATTGACAGAATCTTTATTTAATATCTAAGATCTCGTGAAGGATTTGGCCTGGGCGTTTACTAAGATTTAAATTTATAACAATAACTTCGATTGAAATAAACCGCCTTGAGGATGGTAAAGATTGTTAACAACCTACGATTATTTATAAACACTTACACCCCATTTCAGGCCATTTCAGGGACGAAGTAAACTTTTTGGTCTTTTTTGAGAGGCGTAAACTATGAACCGAATAACCCAGCTTAAAGTTTCCTCCCGATTCGCAGCGCTTAATTTAGGCTTGCTGTTAGCGATTGCTCACTTTCCACAAACGGCCGACGCGGCCGATCCCGACATAATCTTGTTAGAAAAGCCAGGCGATGCTCCCTACAGCCACAAATCGATTACGATTCGTCCCACAGGCGATGCAGCCCAACTGCTCGTAATTCAAGACAGCGAAACGACCGTATGTCCGATTCCCTATGAGAGTTACAGCGCGATTCTGGACTTTCTAGTGAAATATGAAGCCGATCAATTGGAAGACCAACTGGCGGGCCCCAATTTCCCAGTAGCACCAGGCGGATCAAGGTTTACGCTAAGCGTCATTGGTAACTCTGAAAAATATCAATGGATCGCCGACGATGTCGATAACCCCAGGGCTAATAGGGCCTATAAGGATATCGTCAACCACATCATGTCCAGCACCGAAAGATTGCTCAATGACGATAGCATCGAGTGCATCAAAAGGGGCGACGATGACAACGGCAACGATGATCAAGACGAAGAAACAATCCGATAACCGACATTCACACTCGGAGAGAACAGTCATGTTCGCCTGTTGACCGCTAGGCGGTCAAACCGAGTTTTGCAGCATGTCGATCCCTATTCAGAAGGCTGGGAGTAACCAATCATGTTTAAACCAAAATCGAAACTTTGCTACCCGATTCTGCTGATCCTAGGCCTAGCGCCAATGGCAGGTTATGCAGTAAATACCACAATTGTAGGAACCGTCGGTGACCTAAACAATTCCGGCAGCGATGCCGACGAGCGAGCCCTCGTTGAATCCGCCGCAGCCTGCTGGGATGCCCGCATCACGACCAATCGCAATTTTAGACTTGAAGTCAGCGGCAGCTCATTAACAGGTGGCACACTTGGTACCGGTTTTACGTCGGCCGTTAACGCCTCCAATATCCCCACTGAAGGCATCACGACGTTCGATAATGACGGCAGTACCGTCTGGTATGTCGCACCGGCACCAGACGGCGCGGCATCACCAACCGACACTTACGATTTCGATCCGATCGCCGGCTCACAATGGCAATTTGAAAACGGCCCGAACCGCGCGGATTTGTATTCGACTCTGTTACACGAATTCGGTCATGCGCACGGCTGGCTGTGTGGAGAGCCTTGCGGCTTCACGAATCCGAACTATGACGCGATGAAAAATCCTTCGCCGGGAAATTTCGTCAGCAATTCGGCCTGCACTTCGCCTTTTCCGGTGGCTGGTCAAGCGCCAAACCCTGGCTGCGTGCATCTACAATCCGGCGCTTATGACGTATCGCTTCGCGGCGACGGTTTGGGCGGCTCGGGTTCCAGCGTCGTCAACGAGCTGAGTCATCCCGGAGTCGGTGGTGACTTGATGTTGGGATTCAGCGGCGGAAACGGTGTTCGGCGCACGATTTCGCAAGACAATCTGCGTATGTTCACAGAGGCTTATGGCGATACGGTCAATTTACCGCCGACCTTGAACCCCCAAAACATCACCGAGGAATGCAGTGTTACCGGTGGAGCGAATATCATCTTGGATGCGAATGCCCAGGATCCGGAAAACAACCCTTTGACCTACAACTGGCGCTGTCCCGCCGATGTTGCCTTGAACGACGACTCAGCGGCTAACCCCGAAGGCTTCTTTCCGCTTGGAACCAAAAGATGCCGGGTCGATGTGAACGATAATGTCGCGGCTTGTCTGCCCAATGCAGCCGAATTCACGGTAAGAGTTCAAGACACCACCAAACCCAATCTGACCTGTCCGACTGCGGTCACGCTCGAATGTAGCGCTCCGGGCGGCAACAATGCGACCGACTCCGAAATAGCGGCATTTTTGGCCGGCGCCAGCGTCAACGATATTTGTGATGCCAACCCATCGCTTAATAACGATGCACCCGACTTCTTCGATTTAGGCGTCACACCGGTCAAGTTCAGTAGCTCCGATAAATCCGGCAATACTGCCAGTTGTTCGTCGAACGTCACGATCCAAGACACGACTCCGCCGGAAATTGAAAGCCTAACCGCGACACCCGCTAGCCTTTGGCCTCCCAACCACAAGATGGTGAATGTAATGGTCGATGTATCGGTTTCCGACGTCTGCGATCCTAGCGCCTCGTGCAAAATCACCTCGGTGAGCAGCAACGAACCAGTCAACGGCCTCGGCGACGGTAACACCAGTCCGGATTGGAACATTACGGGTGACCTGACAGTTGAGTTAAGAGCCGAACGCTCAGGAAAGGGTTCAGGGCGAGTTTATACAATCACGGTCGAATGCTCTGATGCTTCGAACAACACATCTCAAAAAACCGTTGATGTAAAAGTCGCGCATGATCAAAGATAGGCTATTCGGCTTAATTCTTCACTTCATGCACTTTTAAACAGCAAACAGATCTGTTCTGCCGTTTAACTAACCCTAAAGCAGGACTAAAGCAAATCAAAACGTTTGGGGCAGCAATTCCCAATTTGGGGATCAAAAAGGGTGTGGGGTATGCTTGGCGAGGATGTCGGCAGCAGGGCAGATTTTTGCTCCTGCAAAATCTGCATTCACGCCATCCTTGGCGTTCGAGCTGCCGCCAAGCCCCCATGGATGGGTTTACGGCGCTCATCGACAGGCATACCCCGCACCCTAAAATCGGCGAAACTGCTCAAACTGGGGATTGCTGCGTTTGGGGCTGTTGAACAACTCGCCCCGCGAAGTGTGAGCTTTTCAGAAGTAATGTAAATATCTTTATTTTCGCTAGGCTTGAGTATTCGATTACGACGATTAAAGTTTGCATTCCATTATCGTTTGCAGCGTTCCGTCTTCAGCCACTGTTTCAAGCCGAACATCGAAGCCCCAGAGTCTTGCGACATGCTTTAAGACATGTTCGGCACTTTGAGCTAAGAACCTTCTGTGATATTGGGTATGGCGTAGCGTCAGCGAACGGTCGCCTTTACGGTCAACGTGATAAACCTGAATGTTCGGTTCGTTACTGCCCAAATTGTACTGTTCCGACAAGGCTTGCCGGATATGCCGATAACCGTCTTCGTCATGAATCGAGGTCACGGCGATTTCCCGCTCATTGGAATCATCCAAGATGGAAAATAGTTTGAGGTCGCGAATGACTTTAGGGGATAAAAACTGGCTGATAAAGCTTTCGTCCTTGAAATTGTGCATCGCAAAATGCAAGGTCTTGTTCCAATCGCTGCCGGCTATTTCCGGAAACCAACGTTCGTCCTCGGGCGTCGGTTTTTCACATATTCTGCGGATGTCGCTCATCATCGAGAAACCCAAGGCATAGGGGTTTATACCCGAATAATAAGGGCTATCGAAGGCCGGTTGGTAAACGACATTGGTATGCGATTGGAGAAATTCGATCATGAACCCATCGGTCACCAGGCCTTCCTGATACATTTGATGCAAGATCGTGTAATGCCAGAAAGTCGCCCAGCCTTCGTTCATCACCTGAGTTTGGCGTTGCGGATAAAAATATTGGGCTATCTTGCGCACGATGCGAATGATTTCGCGTTGCCAGGGCTCCAGGAAAGGCGCATTTTTTTCAATGAAATAGAGAATATTTTCTTGAGGTTCCTCGGGAAAGCGGACGGCTTCGTCAGCGGCGCTATAGACCGGTTCTTTGGTCGGTATGGTGCGCCATAACTCGTTGACTTGGGATTGCAGATAGGCTTCGCGATCACGCTGCCGGGCCTGCTCTTCTTGTAGAGACAATCTGGAGGGGCGTTTGTAACGGTCCACGCCAAAGTTTCTCAAGGCGTGGCAAGAGTCGAGAATGGCTTCGACCTGCTCTTCGCCGTAGCGCTCTTCGCACTCGGCTATATAATTTTTGGCAAACAGCAGATAGTCGATAATAGAATCGGCGCTGGTCCAGGTCGTGAATAAGTAATTATTTTTGAAAAACGAATTGTGGCCGTAAGCGGCATGCGCGATAACCAGGGCCTGCATCGTCATGCTATTTTCTTCCATTAAATAGGCGATACAGGGGTTCGAATTGATCACAATTTCATAAGCCAGGCCCATTTGGCCTTTTTGATAGCGTTTTTCGTTCTTGACGAATTCCTTGCCGAATGACCAATGGCTATAGCCGATGGGCATGCCGACCGAGGCATAGGCGTCCATCATTTGTTCGGCCGTGATGATTTCCAGTTGTACCGGATAGGTATCCAATCCGAAATCACTTGCGATACGGGCGATTTCCGTATGGTATTTTTCAATCAGCTCGAAGGTCCACTCCGATGTTTCCGATAGGGTTTTTCTACTCATGCTTTTGACTTCTCGAAAAGTTTACGAAATACCGGATAGATATCGGCCACTGTGGCAATTCGTTGCATCGCAAAATTGCTCCAGGTGTCTTTCAGAGTCGAATATTCGTGCCAAAGGTTTTGATGTCTGTCCTCGGTGATTTCGATATAAGCGTAATACTGCATATAGGGCATGATCTGTTCGGACAGTATCTTTTTGCAGTCTATCGAATCGTTATCCCAGTTGTCGCCGTCGGAGGCCTGCGCGGCATAAATATTCCATTCCGAGATCGGAAAACGTTCCTCGATGATCTTTTTCATCAAGATGAGTGCGCTCGATACGACCGTACCGCCGGTTTCCCGGGAATAGAAAAAGGTTTCTTCATCGACTTCATTGGCTTCGGTATGATGAGAGATAAATACGACCTGGGTTTTTTCATAGGTGCGCGTCAGAAAAAGATACAGCAGCATGAAGAAGCGTTTTGCCATATCTTTTTCTTCGGGCCCCATCGAACCCGAAACATCCATGATGCAAAACATCACCGCTTGGGTCGTCGGTTTAGGCATGTCTATGCGGTTGTCGTAGCGTAAATCGAAGGTATCGATGAACGGAATGCGCTCGATTTTTTCCTTGAGCCGTTTGATTTCTTCACGCAACTCGATAACCACGGCATCGGTTTCGCTGTAACGTTTGAGCAAGTCTTCCAGTTGTGCTTCGGCCTCCTCAATCCTATTACGATAGGGCGCGCGCAAGGCGATGCGCCGTCCCATCGCGCTGCGCAATGAACGAATGACATTGATATTGGTAGGTATACCGTCGCTGGTATGGCCGGCGCGCACTTTTTTGGTTTCCTGGAGCGTCGCCAGACGGGTTTTGACTAGGTTGGGCAACTCGAGATCTTCAAAAAAGAAGTGCAAAAATTCCTCACGAGTTAATTCGAAGACGAATTCATCCATTCCTTCGCCGGAGTCGGAGGCCTGTTTGCCTCGCCCGCCTCCGGCGCTTTCGGGCCGTTTTATTTTATCGCCTTGCCGAAACTCCTTGTTTCCCGGATGAATGATCTCCCGATAACCGTCGTTACCATGGTGAAAAAAAGGCTCCGAGATATCTTTTGCAGGAATGGAAACTTTTTCGCCTTTATCCAAATCCGTCACGCTCCGCTCGTTTACCGCGTCGGTCACGGCCTTTTTAATCTGGCTGCGAAAACGGCGAATAAATTTCTGCCGGTTGACGGCGCTCTTATTCTTTCCGTTCAGACGTCTATCTACAATTTGAGCCACACATTTCTCCTCAAGCGTTAAGACGATTTACGCACCCTCAAATACCATTCGCTAAGTAAGCGCACTTGTTTTTCGGTATAGCCTTTTTCAATCATCCGATCGATAAACTGTTCATGTTTCTTCTGATCTTCGGGCGAAGCCTTGGCGTTGAAAGAAATCACCGGCAATAAGTCTTCTGTCGTTGAAAACATTTTCTTTTCGATCACTGTGCGAAGTTTCTCGTAACTGGTCCAGGCCGGATATTTTCCGCCGTTTTTGGCGCGAGCCCGTAACACAAAGTTGACGATTTCGTTACGGAAATCCTTCGGATTACTAATACCGGCCGGTTTCTCGATTTTTTCAAGTTCATCGTTCAAGGAGCTCCGGTCGAACATCTCTCCGGTATCCGGGTCGCGGTAATTGGTATCCTGTATCCAATAATCGGCATAGGTCACGTAGCGATCGAAGATATTTTGTCCGTATTCCGAATAGGATTGCAGATAGGCGGTTTGAATCTCCTTGCCAATGAAATCGATGTATTTTTGCGTTAGATAACCCTTGAGGTAAGACAAATACCTCTCCTCGACTTCGGCCGGAAATTGTTCGCGTTCGATTTGCTGTTCGAGGACATACAAAAGATGAACCGGATTGGCCGCGACTTCGGTGTTGTCGAAGTTGAATACCTTAGACAGAATCTTAAAAGCGAACCGAGTGGAGAGACCGGTCATGCCTTCATCGACGCCGGCGAAATCGCGGTATTCTTGATAAGACTTGGCATGCGGATCGGTATCTTTCAGATTCTCGCCGTTATACACCCGCATCTTGGAAAAAATATTGGAGTTTTCCGGCTCTTTCAAGCGGGATAACACCGCAAATTGCGCCATCATTTCTAAGGTGCCGGGCGCGCATGGCGCGTCGTGCAATGAGCTGTTTTCCAGCAGTTTGTCGTAGATTTTGATTTCTTCCGAAACGCGCAGGCAATAAGGTACCTTGACGATATAAATCCGGTCGAGAAACGCTTCATTGTTTTTGTTGTTCCTGAAAGCCTGCCACTCCGATTCGTTCGAGTGGGCCAGAATGATGCCCTGGAACGGTATCGCCGGAAAACCTTCCGTGCCTTTGTAATTGCCTTCCTGCGTCGCAGTCAGCAGCGGATGTAGTACCTTGATCGGCGCCTTGAACATTTCCACGAATTCCAGCAAGCCTTGGTTGGCCCGGCACAAGCCGCCCGAATAGCTGTAGGCATCGGGATCGTCTTGAGAATACAGTTCCAGTTTACGGATATCGACTTTACCGACTAGCGATGAAATATCCTGATTGTTTTCATCGCCCGGCTCGGTTTTGGCAACGGCAACCTGTTTAAGAATAGAAGGACGAATCCGAACGACTCTGAACTGACGTATATCGCCGTTGAACTCATGCAGCCGTTTCGTCGCCCAAGGCGACATGATGGTATTGAGGTAACGGCCGGGGATGCCGTAGTCTTTTTCAAGAATATCGCTGTCTTCATCGGCATTGAAAAGCCCCAATGGCGATTCGAATACCGGCGAACCTTTAATCGCATAAAACGGCGCTTTTTCCATCAATACTTTAAGCCGTTCGGCCAGCGAAGATTTACCGCCGCCGACCGGACCCAGCAAATAAAGAATCTGTTTCTTTTCTTCCAGACCCTGGGCCGCATGACGGAAAAATGCGACTATTTGCTCGATGACTTCTTCCATTCCGTAAAATTCGCGGAAAGCAGGATAAATTTTTATGACCTTATTGGAAAATATTCGGCTAAGTCTGGGATCGTTATGCGTATCCAATAATTCCGGCTCCCCTATAGCCGCTAGCATGCGCTCGGCCGGGCTGGCATAAGTCAGCGGATCTTTTTTGCAAAGCTCCAAGTATTCCGGAAGAGTCAATTCTTCGTCCTTTAATTCCTCGTATTTTGCTGTATAACGCTCAAATATACTCATCACAACCCCACAATGATTGATTACTTCATTTATTTGTCATTAGACCATGGATGCGCTCATTGTCTCCAAAGTCACACAAAACATTAGAATATGAACTTATGTTTTTAAGTGTCTTTAGGTTTAAACAGTATTTTTTACTATAAGTTTCGTTTGCTATGCCGTTGTCGCCTCATTATGCCAAACGTTTCTCGTATTACTATAGCAATTCAATTGCCGGCTTCTGCTAAGTGAAATCGGAGGATTTTTTCTTAGACAAGTTCTACGATAGGGAGTTACAGGTGAAGTTAATAAAAACTATGTATGCGGTAATAGTTGAAACACCCACCACTACCGGAAGCACTTAAAAGTTCAATGTGGATTGTAGGGTACGTTGAGCGTACCTGATGTCGGCACAAGGCAACATATGAAGGCGCGTTAAGCTACGGGTGGGACTGCTGTGGTCACTGCCATTAAGTTATAAGCCATCACAGAAATAAGTAATGCTTGCATTTAGGCTCTACTGTGCCTAAAAAGCTTGCCATCCATGGTACTGGATTCCGCCAGTCCATGGCGGAATGACGGGCTTCCCTAAACTTTATGGCAGTGGACTGCTGTGGTACGCACAGCGTACGTAGTAGTAATTTCAACTATTAACGCGAACATAGCCTTAATAAAGCCGAACGGGATAATGCGGATTAGACCACCCCGTTCGTCGAATGGTAGGTCTCAACCGGATGCGGGAATCCTACCGAATTTGCCCGCCCGGTAATCGGCTAAAGCCTGTTGAAGTTCGTTTTCGCTGTTCATTACGAACGGCCCGTAGCCGACGACCGGCTCGTCGATCGGTTCTCCCGCGAGTAAAAGCACCTTTGCGTCATCGCCTGTTTCGAAGCCGAGATAATCGCCAGCACGATCCAATACGACCAGTTGGGCCGCTTCAGCGACAAGGTCGTTATTGATTTTGATTTTGCCATGCAATACGACCAGTATGGTATTCCAGCCATTAGGTACGCTTATTTTGGTTTGCCCCGAATTTAGGCGCATGTCCAGAACGGTCATCGGCGAAAACGTCCGCGCCGGCCCAACCGTATCGGCATGACTTCCGGCAATGACCCGAATCGTCCCGGCTTTGTCCGGCAATTCGACTTCCGGAATCGACCGGCTCAAGATGGCCTGATAGTTGGGCCGAGTCATTTTGTACTCGGCCGGCAGATTGACCCAAAGCTGAACCATTTCGAGCATCCCGCCCGTTTGAGTAAAGCTTTCGGAGTGAAATTCTTCATGCAGGATTCCCGAGCCAGCGGTCATCCATTGAACATCGCCGGGCCCGATTACGCCGCCCTGCCCGGTCGAATCCTTGTGCGCCACCTCGCCTTGATAAACCAGCGTGACGGTTTCGAAACCCCGATGCGGATGTTCGCCGACTCCGCGCGGTTTATCGGCGCCGGCAAAATATTCGGGGCCCGCATAATCGAGAAGCAAAAACGGACTGACTCTATCGGTTTGCCCGGAACCGTAGGTAAACAAGGACCGTACCGGAAAACCGTCACCTACCCAGTGTCTCGATGGTGCGCTTTGAATAGCCAAAATTTTTTTCATCGCTTGCTCCTGATGTAATTGATTGACGTAAACCGCATATTTTTCGCACTTCAAATTTCGGCAGTGTCTAAGAAGGCGTCGGGCTGCTCGGCAACTGCTGGAAAGGTTTGGTGGCTCGATTGACAGATATCGGCGGCAGGACAGATTTTGCTCCTCGGCAATTGCTGGTTTTAGTAGGCTTTTTTAGTACTGATGCGGTGTTTTTCCATCTTTCTGTAAAGTGTCATTCTCGAGCATTGCAACTGTTCGGCGGCTTTACTTTTATTCCAATTTGCAGCATTTAAAGCGGCCAATAGATGCTCACGTTCAAGGTCATCTAGACCTGAAAACGCTTTAGACACTTTGTTGCCGCAAATCGGTTCCGGTAAATCTTCTCTGGAAATTCGTTCATGGGGAGAGTCTATAAAGACGGTTTCTAAGACGTTTTTTAATTCACGTATATTCCCCGGCCAATGATAATCGAATAAAGCCTCTAAGGCTTCTACACTTAAGCCGAGCAGATTTAACCCAAATTGCTGATTGAATTGGTTGAGGTAAAAATTGAGTAATTCCGGAATATCTTCTTTGCGTTCCCGTAAAGGGGGTAAATGAACTCGGGCGACATTGAGACGAAAATAAAGATCGTCCCTAAATTCTTTTGCCAACATCATTTTTTCCAAATGCCGATTAGTGGCCGCGATAATTCGAATATTGAGTGCAACGCTTTGCTTAGCGCCTAACGGATAAACCTCTTTGCTTTCCAGAACGCGGAGTATTTTAGCTTGCGCGTATGGGCTCATATCCCCGATTTCGTCGAAAAAGACCGTCCCCCCATCCGCCATTTTTAATTTTCCCGCATATGCGGTTTGCGCGCCGGTGAAAGCCCCTTTTTCGTAACCGAATAATTCGCTTTCCAATAAACTATCGGGTAAGGCCGCGCAATTAATCGCGATGAAGGGTTTATGCGAGCGTTGACTATAAGTGTGAATAAATTTAGCAACGAGCTCCTTTCCGGTTCCCGTTTCTCCGGTAACCAGCACATGACTGTCGACATGAGCGACTTTTTGCAAATAGGTTTTTACCTTTTGCATCGAATGACTACTTCCGACGAAAGGGTGATGAAGGGCCGAATTTAAAGCCTGGGCGCTAGAAACCGTTGAGGCCCGGGGGCTTAACAATTTAGTGATCGAATCAATCAAGTCTCGATCGGAAAACGGATATTCAAAATAATCCTTAATTCCTATGCGTAATGCCGAAATCGCAAGCCTTTCAGATCCTTGCGTTGTGACCAAGATAACCGGAAATCTTCGGTCTCTTTCATGAAAGGATTTAACAATAGCCAGCGTATCGACACCGTCCTGGCATGGAGATTCGAGGATCAGTAATTGCGGATTCGATGTTTGAAAGTATTTCAACGCTTCCTGACAAGTCTTAGCTTCGACCAATTCGACTGCTTGATGATGTAAGACGGTCTGTATCGATTGCTTTAGCTCATAACTCTGAACGGCAAATAAAATCGTTGGTTTATTCATCGAACTCCCCATACTTATCGCAATAAACAGCGTGAGAAATATATATACTTCGAGCCTATTGATTAGAATAGTAGCTGAATTTACGACTATCGACAGGACTTAAAAGTCGCTTGTCAGGCCTGGAATGCCGATACGTTGAATCCGCACGGCATTACTGCCTTCTTGGTAAGCCGGAAGCGAGCCTTCCTGTCGCCAAAGTCTAAAAGCAAGCGCGTAGGACAATACTCGAATCGGATAATCCCTCGGCAAATGCTGAAGATAAGGCTGAATTGTCGTGAAGTCGGTGACGCCGTATTTTTGCATGATAAAACGTAGACCGCCGTTGGCCGGACCTATGTTGTAGGCCAATAGCCCTAACAACAAATCGCCTTGCATTTCGTCCAAATAATATTTAAAGGTTGCGGCCGCAAGGTGGGCATTATAACGATCGTCGATAATCGAAAGCTTTTGTCCGGAGAAATGTTTTTGCGCTTCGTTTTCGACGATTTTCGGCACCCGGGTAATTTGAAATAATCCACGGCCGCCATCCGAACTATTCCGAGGGAGAAAAGAAGATTCCGCCGCCGCAATGCCCAACAATAGATCGGGATCGATATGGAAACGCCGCGCGGCGTCCTGAACAAGGGGGCTGTATTTTTCTCCTCGAGCCACCATTTGCTGCATTGCGCCGACCCCTTGACGGCGATATGCGGCATAAACCTGATGCGCAAGCGTTACCCTGCGCACTTCTTGCTTTCCGCCGACCAGCATACGAAAATGATCGAAAGCTATCGCAAATTGATCATTCATGATCATTTTTCCGGAGCCGACAGCTAAAATCACTGAAAACACGGGCATTAACATCACGGCTCTACCCTGTAAGCTTCGCCGAAGCTTCCACCAAATCAAGAACAAAAACGAAGCGAATAGAATTAAAACCAATACCCCTACAGCAAACGGCAAAAGACTGGTAAGAAATTGAGTTCCAGTAAAGTGTTCTGCCGAATAGCCTAGCAGCACGATAATCGCTGATACAAGCGTAATGCTTAAACCGGTCAATTCAATAGCCGCCAACATTAATTTATGCTTGAAGCTATCCGGAAATCTGACGTTTTTTTTCTTAGCTGATTTAGCGGAGCGACGAGCTTTTGGCTTAGGCTGTCGGCGCGTATTATTTTTTGGCTTGTTACGCTTTGATTTTATACTTCGCGCGGTCATATTTTCGGGTTTTATGGCAATGCTATTTTGTTCGGTAGCAAGGCGCGAAAACAGGCGCATAGCAAGCTATGTAACTGTTTTCGCAAAGCTTCCGCTCCTGCTCACGCCCCTTACCTACATCCATGTAGGTAACGCAGCTACCGGACAAAAGAGCGCGTTAGCTTACCAGAAAATGTGGCCGCGCGAAGTATATAGTGGAAGTAGTCAACGATTAGGAAACAAACAAATCATTTTAGCGATGAAAATAGATTGATTAGAATGCTCAGAACAAGACTGATAACAATCATCGACGTGATCGGAATGAAAATGGATCGTCTTTCATCAACGATTTTGATATCGCCCGGCAAATTACCGAACCAACTGATCAATCCGGGCGCGTAACTAATGAGCAAGCCTAATACCAATAAAAAACCGCCAATCATTATCAATAATTTGCCCATAATTTACCTCATCATGAACTCAATCGAAAAACCCGTTTACAAATGCCGCTCGATATCATGCGCTCTTAGCCCCCAAGCCAAAAGGTTTTCAATGCGGTGATTGGCACTTTTCATGCGTTCAGTCAAAATAACGAATAATTTTTTATAAAACAAATAACCGAGATCGGGATGCTTCTCAAAATACGCATTTAATTTATCACCGACAATTTCCCAAGCACAACCTTCGGAAATTGCCGTAACGGTCGCAGTCCGCCGGTGAATCTCATGAAGACAGCTTTCTCCGAAAATATCGCCTTCCTTAAGATCGCAAAATCCGGCCTGAAGTTGTTTCTTTTGCTCTAGGCCAACCTGTCCGGTTACCCGCAAGTTGCCCTTTTCAATCACAAATAAGGTATTGCCGATATCGCCCTCTTTCACCAACACATCCTGTGCCTTGAATGCATGACGAAACCATGCCTCACCTTCTTTGAATTCAGGGTCGGCTAAAATTTCTTTAAGCGTTTGATTCACTGATATACCTACTAATAGTGTATTGATTATGTCTATGATTATAAGATTAACGAAAGTAATCCACCAACAAAAACCGGGAAATCGATCTGTTACGCATATTGATAAAACCGGCCGATGAGACAAATGGGCATTTTTCGGTGATACTATTAATTCGTCCCTGGAATACGAATGCTACGGACTCATACGTCATTATGCAATCTTGTTTAGCGTATTAATCTTTGGCAATATTCGTCAAAGCATCAAGATAGCAGGCTTTTCTTCGCTGCTTCCTAAATTACCTGAATGGATAAACAGTCTATCAGGTTTCATTTTCCGCTTGCCACATGCAGATAGTGGTCGGGAGCTAAATCTTCTTGCCTAATTAATTTAGTCAAAATCGACATCGATTCAATTCTTTTTTATTTTTCAATAATCGTATAACCTATTCTTCAAATACTCGAAACGGCCGAAACTTAATTTAGGAAACGATTGACTTCCAGTCTTATCGGATTCGTCGAAAAGCTAAGGAACGAGCATGAAATAACTTAAACAACGGTTGGAAGGGGATTTGGTGGCTCGATTGACAGGTGTCGGCGGCAGGGATAGCCGCCGTCAAGCCTACCCGGACGTATTCACGGCGTCCTGTCAAGCGAGTCACCAAACCGCCACAAAGCCTACTACTTGTATAAGTTATTTTGTGCATATTCCTAAACGGTTTATTAATTTTTATCCAGAAACCGCCTGCACTCGAGATTAAATCGTGCCGCCTCGAACACAGCTAGACTGAAACCTTGCCGGAGCCGACCATGACCTTATCAACCGCACCCATCCAAAATAGTCCGAGTAGCACCGAAGAGCACGAAGGGCTACAGCATATCAATCTGAAACTAGCCGCACTGAATCAACCCACTTGCGAAGCCGAAGGTGATCGGCAATATCTAAAAATCGCCGATAGCCTGTTAAAGAATTATTCGCAGCAACGCCGCCTGTTGGCCAATTACCGTTGCCCAGCGGATCAACGGATACAAGACTTTTTAAACGCTTACCTCATCGAAAATAACGTCGACGTTTCGGTTCAGTTACCCGGCGAAACATTCATTCTCGAGCAAAAAGGTCAAGCCCGGGAATTATCGCTGCCTTATCGCCATAACGAGTTTCACTCCGCTTATGTCGACTCCTATCGTGTTTTACAAGGCGTCTTGCATAATCCTCAAAACGATCGGCGGACAACTAAAGGGGTCTTTCATATAGTTGCAGGCGGACTTCCCGTGCCGGGCGATAAAAGCGAAGTACCCGTCAACGCCTATGCCGCGTTATTACAACACGCGTTGACTCCACCAAGCGATCTACTTCGCTTGCCTTTCACAAGCCTACAAAATAAGCCGGCCACGCTTTGGGTCTCGTTATTATTGAGACCCATCGTTCGTCCTGCAATCGAACCGATAAGCCCGGTCAAAACCATGGAAACCCGTTTTTTCGCACCGGGCGGATTGGTCGCTAACTTGGATTTCGTCGAATCGATCTTCGGCAATGCCGGCGATCCTTTCCTACCTGAGAACGATGCGGCACTCGATATCGAACATTGGACAGGGCATACCGGTTGCATTATTTTAGCCCCGCATTTGGTGCATTGCCGGAAAAAAGATATCGGCCTCCCCCATTACGACGATGCTAGCGAACGCCAACGCAAGGACGGTATGTGCTGGCATCGTGAAGACGAACTTTACAACGACGGCAAACCGTTTAAATTGGTTTGTCGCAATATGCAAGGCGTCGTCGTCACCTTAATCGCCGACAATTATTTCGGTTACAGCAAAAAAGAGATCAAATCTCAAATCAGCTATTCGGCCAATCTCTTCGGCGACTGCGAGGAAGAACATGCAGGCGGCGCGTTGGCGTTTCCCAGAATGAATCTTGGCGACATTTATCTACCGCATGGCACCGATCTCGATCAACGCTATTCGTTCGATAAGCTATGCGAACAATTATCGCCGATGATTCAAAGGAAGGATGAAGGTTACGCCGTCGACAACAATTTTCCGGAGATCATATACATTCCGGCAGCAGCCGAGATCAATGTGCAGCAGCAACGAATCAATTGGCTGCAAAACGGCCGCCCACAATCGCTTAAACTGCTCGCTAAACACACTTACATCTATCCAAACGGTTTCAAGGTCCACATGGAACGCCATCCTCATGCGCCGAGCTGGCGTTTGGTCGGCACCCTACCCGAAGGGACATTTTGTCACAAGCCCAGCACGGTCTCCGGCGGCGGTAAATCGGAAATTTCCAAATCCATAGCCGGCGCCGTCATTTCCGGAACCATTTTCGTCGAAGACTTCGAAAAAGACATGGATATCGTCGAGACTATTTTCAAACACGATTATTCGACCCGTTTCCGCGACCCGGCCCGACACGGCAGCGATAAGCGCAGTTTGCTCAGCAATCAACGTACACTGGGTTCGGTCATCAAGCTATTGACACCTTCGATCACCGACTATTCCGATGCTTATAACGAATGGTTGGAGCAAATTCCCCAGCACATTTGGGCAATTGTGCTGATTATCAAACGCTTTTACCGTGAGGAATGGGGCAATAATTGGCGCGATCATTTTTCAGTAGATGTGGTTAATAGCTACCCCGGAAATGAGCTGAAATACCAAGGGCGCAAACTGATCGCCAGTTACCTACGAGTTGGCTTCGATTCGAACGGTGCTTGGCGCGTTTTCAAACTCCGCCAAGATTTTATCGCTTCGGCTAAAGTTCAAATGGAAGACGACATCAGCGCATCGACCGTTGTGCCTTCTGAAAAACTCACTGGGCTCGACCCCGATTATCAAAATTCTTCCGTAAAATTAGTCGAAAATTGCGAGCAAAGTTTTTTCCAGCGCCCCGACGATGCCGTCCATCGAGGCAGCGATTTACAAACCGAGCGTGATTTATCAGGAGGCAATAACTTTATCTCCAATTTTCAACCACTAACTACACAAGATGCACGCGATCTTATTGAAGATATCATTCACTTCGAAGAATTCAGCGAGCCGATGCGTAAATTGATCGAACGAGCTGCCGAAGGACAGGAGGACGAATTTTTCGTCTCATCGGCACATCCGAGATTGGTCGACGGCAAACCTAGCCAAAATGTGCGCTATCTGCAAATACGGCCCGATATCGCCGATCCGAGAATGCGTTATATTGCCGAAATATCGACTCGTTTGGCTAGAAGCCTCAATGCCGATCAAGCGGTTTACTTTCCGGTCAATGCGGTTCTTCCCGGGCGCCGCAACAACCCGCAGGACTTAGCTGCCGGCATCCGGCCTTTGGCAGTTTACAACCCCATCCATTATCAAGAGTTACCGGAACTGTTCATGGATTTTGTGTGCAGTCTAACCGGCAAATCTCCTTCCACGACGGGAGCCGGATCGGAAGGCGCATTGACCAAAGGGCCGTTCAATGCCTTGAGTACGACCGCCGATCTGAATACCGCGCTAGTCTCGTTTATTTTGTGCGGCTACGACGGCTTTTCGACCGCTGCCGGTTACATCGGAACTCAGCGTAGAATCGATCACGACATCAGTCTGCTGATTCCGGAAATCTGGTCGCGCTTGCCTGTTGCCGAGCGCGATGCGCGCTATCTGATAGCAAACGGCCATCTCGAAAAGCTGGAAGATTTCGAATACGAAGGCAGAACCGTGTATGCAAGCCGGCTCGGTTACCGGATAACCGAGCGTTTCGTGCATACCAACTTCGGTAAGGTCTTCGATTATCCGACAGCGGTATTCGACGAAGCGATGTTGAAACCTGAAACCCAAGATCTTGCCGCTTTTGTCGACGGCATCGATAACGTCTATGAAACGCAGCAACGGGTGGCTCTGATTTATTTCCAGGACGGCACGATAAACGATGCCTGTCCGCCTCTCAAAGCCCTTTTACATATCATGGCTTATGGACACTATGAAGGTAAAACCATCGACGACCCGGCGATTCGGGATTTATTTACACGAGACTCACTACTGGCAAGCGATTGGTATCGTGAGCGACTCTCCATCAAACACCAGCGCGATTTGGCCTTATGGCGGCGTCATCGCGACATAATTACAGAACGCTTAAACGAAACAGAAAACAGCGATCCATCCGAATATTCGAAACTGGAAGTGAAGCTTGAGAAAACTGAAACTATGCTTGCCGAATTAAGCCAAGCGGGTTATACGGAAAGTTTAATCGGCACGCTAGGCGCAGACTGGGTTCATCACTGAGGTTCAAGTCTTGGAGCTTAATTATACCTTTCGCACTTCAAATTTCGGCAGCGCCTGAGGAGGCACAGGGGTGCTCGGTCGATTTTTGCTCCTGCAAAATCGACATTCACGCCATCCATGGCGCTTGTAAAGGCTTTGCCAGCATGGAGCCTACAGGGACGTATTCACGGCGTCCTGTCGGGCGAGTGACCGCACCCTCAGCCACCGAGAACTTTCATTTGCCGGGGCGATGGCGGGGGCTTCATGAACGTTAGGCAAACGATTTTTTTGTATAAATGGTGTAAATATACCTATCTCACTTCAAATTTCGGCATTAGCGTATGGAGGCGTTGGGGTGTTCGGCAAAGGCTTTGGCAGCATGGATGCTGTCATAGAGCCTACATGGACGTATTCACGGCGTCTTTTGACGGGCACCCCGACGCCGAAATTTGACTAGCAAAGGGTATATATTCATCATTATTAAAAGGAGAAAAGTTTATGATTGGCACTGTTGTCGCGCTTGCAATTGCTTATTGGTATTATCGAGACGCCGAAGCTAAGGGACGCAATCCGTTAAAGACGGCAGCCTTGGGCTTTTTGTTTTACTTGATACCTGCGGTTTTGTGGACTTGGCTGGTAACGCCGAGCCTTCGAGATGCCGCTACCCACAACCCCACTGGTTTATACGTTTTCGTCTATAGCTACACCTACATATTGGTCGGAATTGCTTGTGCCGCTTGGGTAAAATGGAAACATTTCAATTAGAAAATATTGATATACCTTTCGCACTTCAAATTTCGGCAGTGCTAGAGTAGGCGCCTGGGTGTCCGACAAAGGCTTTGCCAGCATGGGGCTGGCATAGAGCCTACATGGACGTATTCACGGCGTCCTTTGGCGGACACCCAGGCGCCGAATTTTGATCTACGAAGGGTATATTTCCTTGAATGACTAAGCGATAACATCTTGAGCAGAAGCCAGTCCTTTACTCTCCGATAATCAAGAATCGGCCGGCTAAGTGCATAAGATGTCCGGCCCAAAATCCGCATCATACAAAATGATCAAACACAAGCTACTCGCTAAATTAATCGATGAATTAAACGGCATCGTTCCGGAAACCGATCATTTCAATATCTACGAACTGCGCGGATTTTTTTATGCAATTGCCATCACGCCGCCATCGATCCTACCCGAACAATGGGAAAACTGCCTTTTTTATCATCGTTCGCCCGATTTCGAGCTGAAGCACATCGAAAACCTGATGTCGGCTGCATTCGATGTATACGACGCTTACGTCCATTTGCGAGTCTCCGGGCAACTTAAGTTTCCATTCGATATTGAAAAACTCAGAGGAAAACAATTCGATTGGGTTCAACAGTGGTGTATCGGTTTTTGGACCGGATTAGCGCTCTGCAGGGAGTTTTGGTTAGGCGATGATGGTGATACCGCTAATGTCGACGCTTATTGGGACGATGTCGCACGAAACGCTAGCCTGTTTGAAGTTTTGATGACCCACGATTTTTCCAAGTTTCCGAATATCGAACAGATCAAAGCTAATTTCATAGAAGAAGGCATAGAACCGACCGATGACTGTTTATTAGCCCGGCTTTTCGTAATGATCCCCTCCTCGGTTGAAAATTTGCAACATGTCATCGACGATATTGAAGCCGAATTAGAGGAGCAAAAAACCTTGGGGCAAGCAACGTCTAAGCCGAAAATCGGCCGCAACGCCCCTTGTCCGTGCGGCAGCGGCAAAAAATTCAAGAATTGTTGTTTGTCTTGAAATGACCTTTCCTCCAGCAATTCCAATTTGGAGATCAAAAAGGGCATGTAGGGAAGAGAATTGAGTGCTTAATTAACTGTCCCAGTATCACAGATGAACTCAATGCGGTAATACAGCGTTTTCAAATCAGCAATTTCCAATTTGGAGATCAAAAAGGGTGTGGGGTATGCTTGGCGAGGATGTCGGCAGCTGGGAGCTGCCGACATCCTCGCTAGCCACACCCCATACCTTCATAAAGTTAGGCATTTTTTGAGTATAAAGAGAGTAATGATGACATAGGCTATTTATGGTAAGTAACTCAATTTAAATTGAAAACGCTGTATCTTCAAGTCCTTCATGATCTTCATGGTAAAAATAAACCTGATTAGCAAGATGCTTCAACTTGCCGAAGCCAACTGTCCGAGCAGTGACCAGTCGTAGCCACTTCTGCGGGACGGGTTATTTAACCCGTCCCCAACGTTTCGGTTTGCCCTAAACATTTCGGCTAACTTCGGCCAAAGTCAAAACGTTTAGAACGGGGTTGAAAACCCCGTCCTGCTAGGGATATGCTGGTTTTTGGGCTTTAGCTGAAGAAACTTGCTAATCAGGAAAATAAATGACATTTTTTGGAATCCGCACCCACTTAAAATCAATAACTGCATGCAAGAAGCATACCGAAAAGGGGCTGGCATAGCCAAAGATCTCTTAAGTTCACGCTGATCGCATCGAACGATGGCGAATTGACGTTGTCTTCGGATTGCCAAGTGCAATTCGATAAACCAAGCGCGCCAAGATTTCTCGCGAAAGATGAAATGATGAAATGGGGTCCGTTCAATTTCAGCAGCGAAAAATGACTTGGCGATTATTGCCTTCGATGGCCACGATTCACCCTGCGTCCTTGGCACTCACTAGTTCAAAGAACTAACATATCCGCGGCAGCGGGTCGTCTTCAAGCTCCTCTAATATCCGTTCTCCGCCTAACGCCGTCTCCAAAATCACTTGGGTTCTCCCGTCTTGAACTTCGCCGATAATCGCCGCTTCGCTACAGCCTGCGCCGCGCATTCGTTTAAGCGCTTCTTCGGCATCGCCCGCACCGACTACGGCCATTACCCTCCCTTCGCAGGCTAAATAATAAGGATCGTAACCTAAGATTTCGGCGACGGTTTTGACTTGTTCGTTAATCGGTATCGCCGTTTCGACCAGTTTGACCGTGCCGGCGACAGCCGAGGCCATTTCGTGCGCGACAGTCGCTATTCCGCCTCGGGTCGGGTCACGCATAAATCGTAACCCGGGCAAATCCAGCAATGCACGAGTCACCGGGAAAACACTCGCCGCGTCGGATTTTAACGTTCCGCTCAAGCCGAATTGCTCGCGGGCCAATAACACGGCACAACCATGATCGCCGGCAGTTCCGCTAAGCAAAATGCAATCGCCGGTCTGAATTTTATCAATACCCAGATTAATCGATCGATTACGCTGTCCGACCCCGGTTACGGCAAAATAAACGCCGCCGCCCTGCCCCCGGCGTAATACTTTGGTATCGCCGGCTACGATATCAACACCGCATTCTCGGCATGCTTCCGCCATACTGCGAATGAGTCGATCAAGCACGGCTATCTCCAAGCCTTCTTCGATAAATGCGTTGAGACTCAGGTAACGCGGCGTTGCACCTGCCACCGCTAAATCGTTCACGGTTCCATGGATCGCCAGGCTACCGATATTACCACCGGGAAATTCTAATGGATCGACCGTAAAACCGTCCGTCGTGATCATCAACTCAAAATCCGATTCGTCGAAAGGCATGGCAGCTGCATCGGCACGGGTATCGAGCCAGGCATTATCGAGGTATTTGGCGAATAAATGCTCGATCAATTCGCGCATGAAACGTCCGCCATTACCATGTGCAAGCGTAATGTAGGTATCGGAAAATGAATGTTCTGTTATCATGATGACTATAGTAAAACTCTTAGGCGGGTTTATTTTTTCAGGATGCGTAAGTCGTAAAGCCATTTAACAATCACGACTCTATTAACTGCTTTTGCCGCCAAGATACTAGCATGTTATAAAATCAATTGTCCTGGAGTGTTAAGGATTTGGTCAAAAATAACCTTCCTGTGCATACCCCTCTCCCAGCGGGAGAGGGAGCACAATGCGGAAGTTATTTTTAACGGAATACTAAGCCGGTTTTTTCACTACTACCACGATGTTTTATTTTCAAATTTGCCGAAAAGGTGTGACATGAATAGAAAGTTTATCAATGCAATTATGGGAATCACCGCGTTCTCTGCTTACGGTACGACGGCTCAAGCCCATACCTTCGGCGCGGAAGGCGCGGGTTTTGTCGAAGGATTTATCCACCCGTTCATAGGCGTCGATCATTTGCTGGCGATGCTGGCAATCGGTGTTTGGGCCGTACAATTAGGTCATAAAGCACTCTGGCGCTTGCCGGCCGCATTTGTCGGTACGATGAGCCTGTCAGCATTATTGGCCTCGTATGGCCCGAATCTACCTTTGCTTGAGTTTGCCATAGCCGCAACGGTATTGCTTTTAGGCGTTTTTTTAATGTTTTCGGTGCGTTTACCCGTCGTCACCGGCATGCTGATCGCAGGTTTATTCGCAAGCGTTCATGGCTACGCGCACGGACTGGAAATGCCGCAAGCCGGATCGCCTTTATTCTACGGCGCCGGTTTCATTGTCGCGACTTCACTAGTTCATGCGATCGGCATTACGATGGCAGTGCTAATTAAACGCCGGCTTTGGTTGGCTAGAGTCGGAGGTCTAGCAATTGCGGCCGCGGGACTTTACCTAACCACTGCCACGATTTAAAACTCATTTCGGGAATTCTCATGTGTCTTGCCATTCCTATGCAAATTGCCTCTATTAACGGTAGTCGCGCTGTTTGTTCGATCAAAGGCATCGAACGAGAAGTCAGTTTGTTTTTACTGCAGGATGAACCGATAGGCATCGGCGATTACGTTCTAATCCATGTCGGCTATGCCATCCAGAAAATCAGTGCGGAAGAAGCGCGGTCAACTTGGGAATTACTCGATCAAATGCTAACCGAGGATGCGCAGCATGCATGAACTCTCGCTATGCGAGGATTTGCTGGATCAAGTAAAAAATCTGGCCCGGCAAAATCAAGCAACAACAGTTGCCAGCATCACGGTTAAAATCGGTGTTTTATCGGGTGTAGAGCCCTTATTGCTGCAAAGCGCATTTGAAATCAATCGCGTCGATACCATAGCCGATGGTGCCGTTTTGATTATTGAACGACAACCGGCGAAAATAGCCTGTGAACAGTGCGGCATCGAGTCGGAGGTGCCGGCTAATCGGCTCTATTGCCCAGTCTGCCAAAGCCGGGATACTCGGCTTACTGCCGGCAGCGAAATGATTCTCGAAAGGCTTGAACTGGATACCTTGGCTTGACTGTTATGTTAAAACTCATGTTTGCCTTGGCTTAGCTAATTGAGTTATAAATAAATCACTATCGGTATTTCATAGAAAATTGTGTTTGGTACGACTATTTCATCCATCATTAAGTAAGGCAACGTTATGGCAGATTATAAAAAATATCAATGTTTAGAATGCGGACATATTTACGACGAGCAATTAGGCGACCCGGATAGCGGAATCGAACCCGGCACTCGTTGGGAAGATATTCCCGATGATTGGGTTTGCCCTGAGTGCGGAGCTGAAAAAAGCGCTTTCGAACCCTTCTAAGTGCTATTACCATGAAAGTCGTGATAATCGGATCGGGGTTTGCCGGCATAACGTTTGCCGAAAAACTACATAGTTTAAGCCCGGCCGCTCGCATCACCGTGGTGACACGAGAAAGCGACGGTTTTTATTCTCGGCCGTTGCTTTCTCACGGCTTTAGCAAGGAGGATATAGAGCACTCCATCATTCTCAAAACTTTTGAAACTATTCGCCAAAAAGGGATTGAAATTCTAACAGAGACCGAAGCGGAGGTTATCGATCGCCACCATAAAATCGTCAATCTGGTAGCCGGATCAATAAAAACGACTATAGGATATGATGCTCTAGTTTTAGCCCAAGGTTCCTCAGCCTTCATCCCGCCGACCTTAATAGCCGATCGCAATAATTTTTATCTCCTTAACAGCCTTGCCGACCTCAAAGAATTACGTCAGATTCGCCAAACGTTGTTGGACAAGAACAAATCGCCTCATTGGGCTATTATCGGCGGCGGCTTAATCGGTTGCGAAGTAGCGTCGGATTTAGCCGTTTCCGGCGATAAAGTCAGCCTGTTTCATGCCATGGATCGCTTGATGGAGCGGCAACTAAGCAATGACGACTCGGCAAAACTGCTTAAAATCTTGAAAGATAGCGGAGTTAACGTTTTATTCAACCAATCTGTCGCTGGCATCGACAAGAAAGGCGGCGAAATACTTGTCAATTCCAATAACGGCGGTAAATTCGATGCAGCTTTAGTCTCTTGCGGATTCAAGCCACGGACTGAATTGGCCGCGGCCGCGGGACTGGCCGTAAACCGAGGGATAAAGGTGAATTCATTCATGCAAACCACTGACCCGGCTATCTTTGCAATCGGCGACGTTGCCGAATTGCCAAACGGTAAACTCTATGCTTTTATTTTGCCGATACGCGGGCAAGCGCAATGGCTGGCTGAATACTTAATCGATGAAGATATTCAACCTTGGATAGCCCCGGACTTTAAACCCAAATCGAAGGTACATGGCTTTGTTGCCGATAATCCAAAGTTTTTTTAAACTTTGATTGACTACTGCTGCCCACTCTCTTGATTCAAACTATTATGTAAACCGATTAACATGCATTCGTTTATCGACGGTCCGGTTTTAAGCTTAATCATCGCCAGCATTGGAAATCGGACACCTTCGACACCGGTTATCGAAGCGGTCAACGAAAGCGCGATCGCGCTTTTCGGTTATCAAACGCAACAACTCATCGCTAAGCCCATCGATAAACTGTTATCGAAGGCTAATCCAGCGAATTTTTGGCAGGAAATGCTGGGGAAAATGACTTTCGAGCAAACCAGCGTCAGTTTTCAAGCCGAACTGAAGGATGCAACCGATTCGCCATTTCCCGCATTGATTTCATTATGCCGCCTTGCTTCAAGCGAAGCCGATAATGCAAGCCGATTTGCTTTGCTGATTCAAAAACTCGGTGAAAAGACTCAGCTCGACATCAACCTTATTTTAATGCTCAGAGCCGTCGAGCAAAGCGCAAGTGCAGTTATTATCACCAACCCTTCCGGACGCATCGAATACATTAATCCGAAATTCTGTGAAATGACCGGATACTCTAAGGAAGAGCTACTCGGTTTTAACCCAAAAATTTTACAATCGGGCGATACAACCACCGAGCAATATCTTAATATGTGGCAACAACTGTTAAGCCGGGGCGAGTGGCGCGGAGAAATCAAAAATCAAAAGAAAAACGGTGAAGATTACTGGGCGTTTGAAAGCATCAGTACCATAAAAAACAGCCAAGGCCAAATCACCCACGTTCTCGCTGTCGAGGAAGATATCACCGAACGCAAGCATTTTGAAGCGGCATTAAAAGAAAGCGAGGAGCGTTTTCGGCAAATGGCAGAAATGACAGGAGAATGGCTGTGGGAGCAAGATCCGAACGGATATTACATCTATAGCAGTAATGCGGTCGAAACCATCATCGGCTTTACCCCTGAAGCCGTCTTAGGAAGGCACTATACGGAACTGTTGACACCTCAAGATCAAACCAGCTTTCAGCCCTTTTCTTCGGTACATAAACCTTTCTATTCGCTCCTTAATCATTATCGTCATAAGGACGGACACGAAGTAATCGCCGAATCCACTGGATTACCGATTACCGACAAACAAGGCAATTTGATTAAATGGCGAGGTGTAGATCGGGACATCACTGCACGTAAACATTATGAAGACGCATTGATAGAAAGCGAAAAAAGAACACGATTGATTATAGAAACCGCGCTCAATGCCATCATCATCATGGATTCCTACGGCATCATTACCGATTGGAACCAAAGGGCAGAACTCATGTTCGGATGGTCGCGCGAGGAAGCGATAGGGCAAAATGTCGCCGGGTTGATTGTACCTAAGCGCTTTCGTAAACCGCTGAACGACGAACTACAAACCTTTTTGCAAACCGGCAAAAGCCCGGTTTTGAATAAACTAACTGAACAGATCGCTTTACGTAAGGATGGTGTCGAATTTCCTATCGAACTGAGTGTCGCGCCGCTAAAAATTGGCCATGCTTACGAATTCAGTGGATTTGTGCATGACATTACCGGTCGAAAAGCCGCTGAACGCCAAATACGCATGGCCCAGGTCAATTTGGCCATTGCACAAAACGAAATGAGAATTGCTCAAAACATACAAGCATCCTTGCTTCCCTCTGCACCGGTTATGTCGGATCAGTTCAAGATCACCGGGTTTTGTCTACCTGCTACGCAAGTCGGAGGCGATTATTTCGATTATTTTTACCGCGACGACACTCATCTCGACATGGTCATTGCCGACGTCTCCGGCCATGCTGTGGGACCCGCTTTATTTATGGTTTCGGCAAGAAGCGCCATTAGGGCGCAAGCGCATTGGCCGGCATCGCCGGCGCAAACGCTCAATGTGTTAAACGACTTTCTGTTTGCCGATCTCAACCATTCCGACTACTTTATCACCTTGTTTTACTTGCAATACGATACGCAAACTCACCACCTAAGGTATTCCAATGCCGGACACCCAACCCCTCTACTTTACCGTCGTGCTCGAGCTCAATGCGAACAACTCGACACGGACGGACTGATCGTCGGCATACGCGAGCATGTCGATTTCGAGGAAAAAAGAACCGTGCTGGCCGAAGGCGATTGTTTACTACTTTACACAGATGGCTTGACCGAGGCGGAAAACCCCCAAGGCGACTTTTTCGGTACCGAACGGCTCGTAAATATTTTTTCTCAGTCCATTGAATACGAGCCGAACGACATCATCGATAATATTGTTCAACGGCTCAAACAATTTTGCCAAACCGAAGTGTTTAATGACGATATCACGCTGATGGTGTTTAAGAGGGTGAATAGTGAATAGTGAATAGTGAATAGTGAATAGTGAATAGTGAATAGTGAATAGTGAATGGACTGCTTGCTTGGATTTAGGTTCGGAAATACTTATTAATTTTTCTCGATTGAATTGAATGGTCTGCGCTATTGCTGCAGTTGGTGGGGACATTTCCGCTTTTTTACAAGCACCGGAAGGTTGACAATGCGTACCTTTCTTCAAGGACTTCCCGTTGTCCCAGTCATACTAGGTTACGCGATTGATGCCTTTCCTACCTTAAAAACGTTACGGACGGGTTTACAAAACCTCGTCCGGCTAATCATTGACTATTCACCTTTCACCTTTCACCTTTTACTATTTACCATTCACCATTCACCATTCACTATTACCCGCCTATTATTCGCTATACCATTTTGCTCATTAAGAGCCGTTATAAAACCGATTCACTGGAAAATCATGGAAACCCCATTAAGCCACTTTGTTCAGGTATTAAATTCTTTCCGCGAAGGTGAAACAACCTTCGGCGATTTGTCGAAACAAATGCGTCAGCTACTTAGCGAACATCCCGAACAATCAGGCGAACTGCGCAAGTTGCTGGATGATTGCTTTGAACAGGGCTATTTACCACAGCAAATTCACCAGGGCTTAATCGCACAAACAACCCTATCTCTGCATCATACCGACAATGACAACGAAACACGACTAAGCACGTCCTCTCACGATCATGATGAAACCATCGTCCGGCCAACAACAAAAAACAGTACACCTAAACCGGGCGAAATCATTCAACCGAATGTTGACCTAGAGAAAACCCGGTTGACCGATCGTTTCGAGTCCACTGCTCAAAGAGGGACGGTTAGCTCGGTTGATATAACATCCGGACAAACGATTAATACGACTCGAGGCACAAAATACGTCGGATCATCTGGGTTTAGCTCAGCCGAAACAGAAAAAATAGGTATCGGCTCGGTGCTAAAAGACCGTTTCATACTCGAAGAATTGCTCGGTAGCGGTGGCATGGGCGTCGTTTATAAGGCACTCGACTTGCGTAAACAAGAAGCTCAAGATAAATCCCCTTATGTCGCCTTGAAAATTTTAAACGACGAATTCAAGGATAATCCGACCTCTTATATTGCTCTTCAGCGGGAAACGAGAAAAGCTCAAACACTGGCACATCCGAATATCATTACCGTCTATGACTTCGATAGAGACCGATCTCATATTTTTATGTCGATGGAAGTATTGACCGGACAGTCGTTAAAAGACTACATCAATAAAGTTATTCCAAACGGCATGCCGTTTAAAAAAGCTTGGCACATTATCAAAGGCATGTGCTTGGCTTTGGCTTATGCGCATAAAAACGGCATCATCCATTCCGACTTTAAACCGGGCAATGTTTCGATATTAGAAAACGGCGAAGTCAAGGTTCTCGATTTTGGTATCGCCTGTGCGGTCAGTCGTCCCGATAAAGATCAGGACGAAACTATTTTCGATGCTCGTAGGGACTTAGGCGCATTAACGCCGGCTTATGCCAGCCTGGAAATGTTTTCTAATAAAGAGCCCGATCCTAGCGACGATGTTTACGCGCTCGCTTGCGTCATCTATGAAGTTTTGACTGGAAAACATCCTTACGGAAAATTATCGGCACTCAAGGCCCACGAGCTTAATCTACAGCCTAAAGCAGTGCCCGGACTAAGTCGTCGACAGTGGAAAGGTTTGCAACGCGCTTTAGCATTGGAAAGAAAGGACCGCACTCCCTCGGCCAAGCAGCTCATCACCGACTTGCAGCCACGTTCGCCCCTACCGATTATTCTAGGTACAACGGCTGTAATAGCCATTGCCGTTACGACCGGAGGCTATATCAAACTATCGCAGGAAACCGACCCGCTTCAAGATAAAATTATTGAGCTAACGCCGAAACAACAACTTAAGGTTAAAGACTTATTGGAACTGGCCGAGATTCATTTTGAAGTCGGTTATCTGACCGCCCCGACCGGCAGTAATGCTTTATGGTCGTATCGACAAGCACT
The DNA here is from genome assembly GCF_005931095.1 of Methylotuvimicrobium buryatense. Lineage (GTDB taxonomy): Bacteria > Pseudomonadota > Gammaproteobacteria > Methylococcales > Methylomonadaceae > Methylotuvimicrobium > Methylotuvimicrobium buryatense. The sequence goes on from NZ_CP035467.1 coordinate 2,479,512, forward strand.
CGAAATCGACCCTTATAATAAAGAAGCCAAAAACGGTTTGAAGAAGATTGCCGATATCCTGGCAGAACAAGCCCAGCAATTATATGCTCAAGGAAAATACGATGAAAGCCTAAGCAAAATTGAAGAAGGGCTCGAAGCAATACCCAAGCATGACGAATTATTGGCTTTGAAGAAAAAAATCTTAAATTAAACGAATTTATACCCATTGCAAAGCAAAATTTTAAATTATCCTTTAGTAAAAGTTTATGCGTTTTGATAAAAGAGTGCCGAAGCAGATAAAGACTATGACAATATTCAACAGAACACACGCCTGAGAGCAGCCGAGGTCAAATGCTTAACGACGAATCCCATTCCAATACATCGCTGATCGATGAAGACGACTCGACACGTTTTGCCACAAATCGTCCTTTGACTATTGAACCCGACAATAAAAATTCCGGTAATCAAAGATTCAAGAATCTGAGCGTACTCGATATTCTCGGTCAAGGCGGTGTAGGTCGGGTTTATCTGGCCTATGACGAAACCATCGGCAGGCGCGTCGCAGTCAAGGAGATGCTGGATGAATTAAGCGGTGACGTCGAACTCGATCATTCGTTTTTACATGAAGCCAAAATTACCGGAAAACTTGAGCACCCGGGCATTGTCCCTGTCTATGAACTGGGTCAACGAAATGACGGTAGGCCTTATTATGTGATGCGCTATATTAAAGGCGAAACGCTGGCCCGGAAATTCGAAAAAATATCCGACACCGATCCCAAAACTGGATTCAACCAACGCATTCAACTATTAGATACTTTAATCGATGTTTGCAATACCTTGGCCTATGCTCATGCCAAAGGCGTCATTCATCGCGACTTAAAACCCGCGAATATTATTGTCGGTAATTTCGGCGAAACCATCGTTGTCGACTGGGGATTAGCCCAGGTGCTGGACGATGATGACAATACCTATTTTTATCGAGAAGCGCTCACTCACCAACGCGATAGCTTAAGCGATTCAAGCACATCGGAAGCGCTGGGTACACCCGCCTATATGGCGCCGGAACAATTCAGCGGCCACGCGGATAAAACATCGGATGTTTACAGTTTAGGAGTGATTCTCTATAAAATTATTACCGGCACCCAACCTTACCGTGGCTCGATTTCCGCAGTACAGCAACAAATAGAAAAGGATTCCGATACTCCCTCTCCTAAACAATTCAATACTGCAGCACCTCCTGAATTGATTGCAATCTGCGAAAAGGCCGTGCATAAGAACCCTTTGCAGCGTTTTACCGATGCCGGAAAATTCGCGGAAGAATTGAAGGCCTTTCGTGACGGACGGATGGTCAATGTCTATGCCTATTCAAGACGTGAATTATTAAGCCGTTTTTTTGCACAAAATAAATTTGCCGTTTTCTTGACCGCATTGCTACTCATTGCAATTAGTATCGGAGCGGGCTTTTCGCTTCATTATGCACACCAAATGCATGAAGCTAAACATGAAGCCGAACAAGCCTTAAGCCGAATCACTTTTTACGGAGAACGCTCACAGCAACAAGCACGTTCCATCGCGCATGCGCTGCAATCGAAAATCGCACTGGTATTTTCCGTTCTGAGCCAAGCGGCAGAAAAACTCAGCTCCGGCGATATCGACGAGTCGTCGATCTTAGAAGAATTACAAAACCGTTATCCGCAGTTTGATTCGTTTTTTATTCAACCTATTTCAGTGCTAACAGGAGCGTTTATCGCAAGTGAAGAAAACGATGAGCTAATACCGATTGCCGATTTCGAAAATAACCGACTTATTCTAAAATACCGAATGCCTATCAAAAAGGACGGTCGCATTGTCGAATACCTCGAAGCTAGAATGTCCCCGGAAAAGATACTGCCCAAACTGTTTGCGACCATTCTGAACCAGGATGAAATACAACCGGATATCTGGATCATGCGTAACGATGGCTTGATCCTGTATGACGCCAATTCGGACTATATCGGTACGAATCTTTTTATCGACCCGGTCAGCCGCCAATCACCCTCGCTGCAGGCTTTCGGGAGATTAGTCATGATCGATGACGACAGCATCAGTTATTACAGTTATCGCGAAGACGGCGCAGAGGTCTTTAAAATCGCCGCTTGGGATTCTATTGAATTTAATGTCAAACACGATTGGAAAATCATTGTCGACTATACTTATCTGCGCAAAGAAATGAGGAACACATTCCGTTTATTCTAAAAAGTAACTGCGAGTTCACTAAGGATTTCGTGATAAATAACGCCCTGGAACTATGCGCTTTGTTGAGGATTCGGTAACTCGCTTGGCAGGACGTCGTAAATACATCCTTATAGGCTTGACGGCGGCGACTGATTGCCAAGGATGGCATGAATGCAGATTTTGCAGGAGCAAAAATCTGCCCTGCCCCCGACACCTGCCAATCGAGCAACCAAAATTTACGACCAAATCCTAAACAGGCAAAATCTTCAAACGAACAGCAGCAAAACGGCGACGATACCGAAAATCATCGCGAGCCTTAACCATATTCGCGCCTCTGTCGTTAGGCCTGATTGACTGACAAAACTCTTAACTCCTTAATGGCATAGCAAAAAGGAAAATACGGCAGGGTAAATCATCCATCCAGCGGGATCGATCGGGTTGCCGTTTACTCGCCCGAGCGGGCTCGGGGTCGTGCAAAGCGTGCAGAACTAGACTGTCAATGATGGCATCACCGCGAGCGCAAGCTCGCCGGATCCAATCCCAGCCGATACGGGCATAGCTATAACCGCGAAACCAATGCGGATCGACACACCGCCGCTTGCCTGAGGCAACGACCGCACCCCCTTGGCAAACCAACACCAAGGTGGCGACAGCCATGATGAAACAGAGCCTTTGAAGTACCTCGGTTTCGCGCAATTGCGAAGACTCCCACTGAAAACCGTTGGATTTGTGATCCAAAAAGCCCTCTTCGATGTTGAAGCGCCGCCCATATTCATAGAGCGTATCGCCATTGGTGGGCTGGTCGCTGACGATGATCCATGGTTCTTTCGCCCCTTTTTCCCAGCCGACCACCAAGTGCGCCGGGATATGCGCACCGGTCACCCCGACATGGTGGTAATAACAAACTTCCCCGGCTAGCAATCGTAAGGTCAACTTGCGGTAGCCACTGCCCGTTTTTTGGTAAAACCCGACGGAACGCTTGCAGCGAATACGCGCGTGCCAGCCGGCCGTCTTGCGAATCCAATTCAGCAATTCGCCATGTAAAAAGCCACGATCCGCCAGCAAGATGATCTCTCGTTCCGGAAACAGTCGCGCCGCAAACCCCAATACGCCTCGGTAGTCTTTGAACGCCACGCTCGCACTGGGATGTTTCATCACTTTCCAAACTAATGGAATCGACCTCCCACGATAAACCAGCGCCAACTGGATCACGCAGAACGTGTCCCAGAGCATCGAAGTATCTAAGGCGACCAGCAACGGCTCTTCCGCCACGTCCTTCAGAGCCTCCCGCAATAACGCCGCATACAAACGCAACACATCGATACGCCCATTCGTCAGCCAACGCTTGAAACGTCTCTCGACGCTTTGCGCCATTTCCGCACGGCTAACGACATAAGGCGACCACTTACTTAGACTGATCCAACCACTGGACAATAAACCCAACACCATCCAAGCCACGGTATACAGGTGCCGTCTATCGCGCCATGGCGCATGGTGCAATAATTTCAAGATGCTATCGTATAAAGGCGTGCTCTGTTTCATGTTTCGCTTCCTTGCTAGAACCGGTCAAATATCGATATTATCTCCTAATTTTTTCGAATTTTGAGTTTTGTCAGTCAATCAGGTCGTTAGGCTGTGCCGGTGAGTCCAAAAGTTTCTTAATACCAAACCGAAAAATACAATTGAAACGAGCAAAAAAATCAATCCTGCAATGGATATCGACATGAAACGTTCTCCCCGCTTATTCGCTTAACCATGATTGTTGCCGCCATCCTGGTGCGCGCACTTCGAACAGAGGCGCTTCAACTTGCATTAAAGCAAGTTCCAAGGCCGCCGACTTACGCTGGCGCTGATAACCTTCGGTCAATATGCGTTTACACTGCAATTCCGAGATCGGCATGCCTGAAAAATAGCGAACGCCTTGGTTGAAACGTCCCTTGTTCGTGTCCCACCAAGCGGCTATTTTTAGAGGGCAAGGCCAAGGCAAGTCTTCGTCGCTGTCCATCGTTACATCTTCATCTGCCGGATTTTCGGTAGGCCCCGCATCGAAGCCTTGCGGCGGTTCGTCATCCAAATCTTCATAAGCGATATCGACGCCGGTGATGCTGCTGAACGCCTCGCCGGCCACTCGCGACAACTCGGGAATGCTCATTTGCTTGATCAGCCAAGGAACGTAAAACGGATCGCCGATGATGCCGACGCCGACGACCAAATCGCGTTGCCATTCCGGATATCGAGCCAAGTTTTTCAGCCAGCGATGCGCATCAATGGGAGACATTGCGCGTAATAGCAAATCAAACGCGCGCTGGCCCAACGGGGACTTGATGCAAGCAGACGTTTTCAATGTTTCGATCGCTCGTATCCTATCGCCTAACAGCACTGAGGACCAGGCGGCCCAAAATTGGACTGCTTCATCGTCCGCTTTTAGCTGATCCTGAATCGGTTCAATCAAATCACGGCGTTTGAGTTGCCCCGCGGCTCTTAATGCACAGGCCTTTAGCGAAGCCGGTGCTTGGTCATCAGCGATAGTCTTAGCGAGAACCAAGCTCGGATCGGCGCGATGAACTGCGCAGGCGGCAATGCCAATCTGTATGAGTAAAGGCGAATCCGATGTCAAATAGCTTTTGACCGTACCGGCAAGTCGTTGCGGCGCAACCCAACCGAACGCCGAAACCAGACCGCGCAATGCTTCCGGAAATTGCGTCACTGTTTCAAGAACGCGTTCGAGACGATTCGCATACTTGCTCTCCAGCGCCAAGATTCCTGCGGCAAAGACCTCCCCCGGTTCGCCGAATTTTAAGGCCTCTTCGCATAACTGCCAAGCCTCGCTCCCGGCAATTCGTAAACCGTCCAGATGCGCTTCGATGCGGCTGTCGAGTTTTGCCAAGTCTTCCAAGCGATAATGCGGGGCATAGACGGCATAACTGCGTAATATCCACAGAAAAGCCGTTTCTTCGGCGTGTTGTTCGAGAATCTGGGGAATGATTCTTTTGGTTATTACGCTGGGAGTTTGCAAATTGCGTTTACCTGGTTTCTATTCGGATAGTTGATGAATGATATTAATCGGCATTCTCGAAAAGCGTAGCGCAATCGATTGCCAAGTCTACGCTTGAAAAAAAAACCGGTTCATTCTCACAGAATTCATACAAAACCCAATGCCCGGTATCGTCCCGCCGAAAGATTTCCGCCTTACGGGCAACCGGGTCGATTAATACATATTCGGCCAAGGATGAAAACTTTCTATAGTTGGCAAACTTCTCTCCCCGGTCATATGCTTCCGTGGATTCGGACAAGACTTCGATGATCAAACGCGGTTCGGACATATAGCATTCGGCTTTATGATCCGACTCGGAACAGGTGACAAATACGTCCGGATAAAAAAACGCATCCGCCAAATCCAATTTCAATTTCATGTCAGACATGTAGACACGGCAGGGAGTCCCTGCAAGGTGGTTTCCAAGGAATCGAAAAAGGTTCCCGGCTATCGTGGCATGCTGACGCGTCACGCCAACCATCGCAAAAATCTCGCCACCGATGAATTCGTGTTTATCTTTTTGCCGTTCCTCCCATTCGAGGAATTCCTCGGGGGACATCGGTTCAGTTGTTGCCGGGAATGACATCGTCAATGCCTCCATAAAGTCTATTAAGGGCCTAAAGTACAGAATAGGCAAATTTTGTACGGCGAAGCTTATTACTATGAAAGTTCGTAGTTTTAGACTTTTTATCTAATTTTTCGACCTGATTAGCAAGATGCTTCAGCTTGCCGAAGCCAAGTGTCCGAGCGGAGGCCAGTTGTAGCCGCAGCCACTTCTGCGGGACGGGTTATTTAACCCGTCCCCAAGTTTCGGTTTGCCCTAAACATTTCGGCTTACTTCGGCCAAAGTCGAAACGTTTAGGACGAGGTTGAAAACCCCGTCCTGCTAGGATCTCCTGGTTTTTGGGCTTTAGCTGAAGAAACTTGCTAATCAGGTTTTTCGATATGCAAAAATATTCTGTAAAAATGCCGGTTCCGAAGAGGGTGCGGTTGCTCGACCGATAGGCGTCGGCGGCAGGGATAGCCGCCGCCGAGCCTACATGGACGTATTCACGGCGTCCTGTCGGGCGAGTGACCGCACCTTCCCCAACGCCTCGCACTTTCATTTACTGGGACGATGGCAAAGCCTTCATGAACGTTACTATGAAAGTACGGAATCGGAACAGAGTAGGGTTACTCGGCAGCACACATCAAATCGATATGGTCGGCCAACAAATCCCGTTTACGTTCCAGAAAATTGACCGTAAAAAAAATAACAACCGCCCGGCACAAAATTACGCCGATAATTCGGCATGCCATCTCCCGAATATCAATTTAGATTCGTAGGGCGGTTTCGCGCCAGCAAACCTTCATTAAAGCCGCCCAGAAACATTGACGGACATTACAGAATCATTGCTCCGTCCGAAGGTGAATTGCCAAGGTAAATCTAGCTTACGTTCATTCGCCGTAAGAACGAGATGCCATTGAAGAGTTATTTGTGACCGCTCGTCCATAGTTTCAGGGTATAAGTTATGAAAGTAGCATTAGCTCTCGCCAATCAGATCCGTCATATTGCACTAATTGCTTGGAACCGATGGACCAAACACAGTCTATGCAAGTCTTAAGTCGGTAAGTGAAACTGGGTATGTCGCTAAATTCTGAATATTCTATAAATTGTAATTCGTTATCGACAATTTCATAGATTGAATTCATACTGCATACGAAAGTCCTTCCCTCAAATGAACAGATACCCCAAAGCTTATCGCCAGTAATTTCATTGTTTATTATCGACCAATCGTTTAAGCCACGCCCCCTAAGAATGGTTCCTTGATCACCACAAGTGTATATAAAGCCATCGTTAGTTAGAACAGCGTCATAAATATCTAGATTTGTTGGCAAATCTAATCTCGTGCTACGATTGTCAGCGAATAAAATTCCAATCCCATGCCAACCGAATAGATAGAATGATCCTTCAGGTAGTGCCACTATTTTTTCAAAGCCTACATATTTAAATTGTTCAATATCCTGGCTCATTTTGATTTCCTGATCTTTCCATTCGGAAGTGGTTTTTTTTAGGAAAGCAGTGTTTCCTCCCCCCGCAACTATATGATATGAATTAGAAGAAAAGGCTTGGGACCTAAGTGCTCCGAAATTTTTGTTTGAAGTAATGGGATCGGATGCCTCTATAGTATTACCGTTGTAAAACCATATCCCACCGTCTTCGCCAAGAAAGTAACCGTTAAGATTTCCACCTTCATTTGCGAGAATAACATCACAGCAATTTGATGAAACTAGAATACCGTTGGTGACGTCATGATCCTTAACTACGAGTAAGCTGTGTGGCTCCTTATCATGAAAAAGTTCATCAATTGAAAGTATCAACAATCCAGTATCACAGGAAATGGGAGCTCCTGTTACAAAAGAAATCCCTGGATTTGTAAAATTTACATTACTCATTTGCATTTTAGATATCCTAAACTTTCATCCCAGCCACGATTTGGCTAGTTTTGCTGCTCTGACTGATATACCTTGTTTCCAAGGAGCACTCTCTCCAAGTCCAAACTGTGACATAGATACCTTAGCGTTGTTATCCTGGACCTTTCTGTGATAATCAAGCAGTTGGGCTTCTAAACACTCGACACTGCACCCTTTAAACGTATCAGAGGCTGTCACTGCGCCAACAATGGCAAGTGTTTCTAAATCTGTCTCCGCTCCTTTTCCTCCCATCTGGTTAACAAAAGCTTTACGCTTGGTCGACAATACACCATGAGTTGAGCAGGTAGCCGCACCGCCTTCGACGCACATGGAGGGTGCGTCCTTGTCATTATATTTATCCCAGCCTGGCTTTCGTTTTCCCGTTGTTCGATCCTGTCCAGCTTCGACAAATGATTTGACATCGATTAAGTGATCAGGTGTCTGTCCAGGGCAACATTTATTAGGTTCATATGGCGATAAAAAACAGCGCAAGGCCTTCTGGCAAGGATCTCTTTGCATTTCCCCACCTAGTTTCCGCTCTAAAGCCTGTTTTTCAGCCTTACTTTTGCCGGAATTTTTCTTTCGTGCTTCAACTAATTCGTATCCTGAGGTGGGGCACTTAACCGGTTTATTAAGATCGCCACACTTCGATTCAACATTATTTTTTTCATCTGCACATTCACCAATATTACCCATTGCCATCCGGTCAGAAAATATCCAAGGAACTGCCTCATTAGCCATTGGGCTTGCATGGTTATCAGTCGTTAAGTCCAAATGCCGATCAACATTCTCTCCTTCAAATTTGACATTCATCGACCATTTGATGAAATAAACTTTTCCTCTATTGGTACTTGAAATTACCCCTTTTTTGGCAGCCGACCCTGCCTCGTCGCCGGTCGATTTCTTGAAGTAAGACTTATTTTTCAGCATGACTTCTTTGCCCGTGATTTTCACGTTTTTGCTACCTTTCGTGGTATCAGAGGCAAATCCAGTATTCGGGTAGGGAATAGGAACGCCAGGCGGCGTCGCCGGATTTTCCGGCGGGGTAAAACAAACGTCCGGAAACGAAGCGATGGTTTTTCCAGAGCCTGCTTTACAGGCTAGTTCCATGCCGTTAGCATACACTTCATTCGCCATTATTTTGCTCCTACCGTTTGCCAAGCCAATATCATAGAAGCCCGCTTACCGTCGTCATTGCCTAGATGGGCCCAAATGTGATTCCCCTTACTATAATTTTTTTCGCAGGCGGATTTCAGATATCCAAGCATAACCAAGCCAATTGCCGAACCGGTTTCGCCGATACAATCCGCAGGATGCCAAATGTCGAATTCTTCTCGCTTAGTACGGTCGACGCGGCTGAAAGCGATGCTCGATTCTTTAAAATGATATTGTTCGCCTGCAATGTCGGTGATTTTGAATTCGAGGATGCTTTCACCGCAACCGGCATCGATTAGCGACTCTTTCAAAGCCGCAGTTAAGCCATCTGCTATCAATGGTTCTTCCGAGTCAATGTGAGCTTTTTCAACAGCAAATCCTAGGCCATGGCAAATGAGCTGTGGCTCCGGCTTTGCGTAAGTCGGTTCTATGATGAGCGCCGCCCCCGCCTCGCCGGGTATGAATCCGTTGGAGTTTTGACTGGTCAGCAAGCGCTCGTGTTCTTCATAGTGCGCTAAGGATTGCGCGACAAGAAGACTATCGGTTGCTGCAATCAACACATGTTTGAGTTTCAATTCCTGAATGAGCGGCCTGGCATGTCTCAGCGCGAGTGCGACGCCGACATGCCCTCCGGCAATGACCAGTGATTTTTCATGAAATTCCAGTTGCAGTTCTTCCAACAAATCATGAAAAAACTGATTGTCGTCGTCGATTACCCGGCCTTTTCTGTCGCGCTCCGACAAACAAAGCAATAATGGCGTCTCGACGGGATTGATCAACGGGTTGCCGGACAAGCATTCTCGGATCGCAGCGGCGGCCATTTTGATCAGCTTTGTTTTGCCGCGCCACGGCTGTTCGAGCGGCACTTCGCAGCCCATGATCCACTCGCCGCCTTGGTCCATGAAGCGGGTTTCCTGAAAATTGTCGATCGCACAGCGTATCGCGGCACAGCTCGCCGGCGCATCAAGGCCGACGCCAGTGACCAGGCCGGTACCGGTAATCGCCAAAGGAAAGCTCATGAGGTCATCCCTTAGCGGTCTTTGGAGAAAAGGTCGGCATGCTATTTGGTTGTTTGCTCGAGTTTTTTTCGCAAAGCCATTGCATGTTCACTCAGTTCTTCGATAGTCATTGAATCATCCTGTTCTTGATGCCACTTTGTGTAATCGAAAGGCTCTCTCTGAATCAAAGCGATAAATCGTTCCGCTTCGACATCTCCGAGATAGTCGGAAAGGATCTGCATGCCTTTTGTTTTAATTTCGGTATCGGTAATCATTGCATCACTTCTTTTATAAAACCAATGGGATCGGTAATCTTGACATCATCGATTGATATGGATTTTTTAATAATGCCGTCATCAGTAGTTAGAAAATAATCAGAATTTGCCATAATTGCACAGGCGATATGAAGCGAATCGGTCTTCTTGATCCCAATTGCGGTAATACGGTTTGCAATTTCAATAAGCTCCGTGCTAGCTTCTATATCGTCTTGGGCATAATTGCGCCATTTTGAAAGTTGTTCTCTTCGCTCATGAAAAGGATTTCTACTATTTTCATAGTCTAAAATATATGACCATACCAACCCAAAGATACCTGCGCGAATATCTTCTTGAATCTTTAATTTTGCCTCTGATTCAAGCTTGATTCTTAGCCGGGACTGATCGTCAAAGGGCCTGTTGAAACAACAATTATCCAAATAAATTTTCATTTACTCCCTTTTGTACGAAAAACCGTCTAAGAATAAAAGGTATGAGATGTGTCTATCGAGGACCGCCGTGAACCACTCCATGGGGGCTTGGCGGCAGCTCTCCCTGCTGCCGACATCCTCGCTAGCCACATCCCATACCTTCATAAAGTTAACCATTTTTTGAGTATAAAGGGAGTAGGATTACTCAACTTTCCTCCTCCGCTTCCGGTCGATTGGCTTTAGCCAAATGCGCCAACGAAGGATAATAGGTTTTGCCTATCTCCCGAGCACGCCACCAAGCCCGAGACATTTCGCCGACCAATACTTGTGAAACTTCGAACATGCTCTTCTTCAACGGTCGTGCGATGCGCCAGGTGATCGTGAATCGCCCCAAATCAGGCTCGATGATCAAGGTATCGATCATCGCCCGGGTTTCTTCCTTGCCCCCTTTTTTCGGAAAAAACACGACCGGCATGTCTATTTTAGGCAGCCAAAAACGGCTTCGTCCCGACGGCGTCAGATTGGCCAACACGATCTCTTCTCCGCCTTGCAAATACGGAATTTGTTGATCGGGCGGCGCCGCCTGAAAATAGGCTTCGTCGAAATCGGGCGGTAGAAACGGAAAAATATGGTCGGTCCAGTGTTGATCATAGGTTCCGGCTAGACGATAACGCGGCTCCCAACTGCGCCCGACCGGACCGAAAGACATCGGTCGATAGTCGCCGGCGGGATTCGTAATCGAACGTTCGCTCTCCTCGGTATTCGGCATCGGCGCGCCGTTCACGAGTTCGCTGCTTAGCATGGCGTGATAGCCAACGCCTACCGGATTAGGCCGATAGGCGCTGTGTTTTTCGGGATCGACATGAAAATCGTCCAATCCGCCGAAGGCGCGATCATAGGTGATCGGAATTTGCAAAAACGGCGCCGGCGGCTTCGCCTCGATGCCGCCGATACCCGCTTGCCAAACGCGATCGCCGACGACGCGAAATACTTTCTTAAAATCGCCGACTTTAAGGCCGACCGGAATTTGATTGACCGGCGTGCCTTCCGGCGCATAGGCGGTTCCGAGCAGCAACACGTCGCAGCGTGGTTTTCTGGGCGCGAAGTCGCTTTCATAAATGGGCGCTGAAAATCCCGGTTCTCCGGTGAAAGTATCGGCGAAAACCAATGGAGTTTGCTCCTCGGCTAGCTGCGGGACAATATTGGCCAACTCGGGTATCTGAAAGGTCCCTTTGATCACGACCACCAACAGTTCTCGGCCATCGACTTGCAAGCCTTGAGTATAGGCTGCCTGCATGCGGGTGGCGTTGATCAGATCCATATCAGTTGATTTGCACCGAGCCGCCCTTGATGCGATTGACGCCGGACGAGCGATTGAGAATATAAGCGCCTCGGATGATGATTTTACCGGCGCGGGTCAACGTGATGCTGGCCTTGCCGCAGCGCAACACGATTTCCTGATTGGCTTGCAGGACTACCCGTTCGCCGTCTATTTCTGCATTGAAAGCTTGTTCATTCGGCTTTTCGGTTGAAATAACCGGCTGTTGCATGCGTCCGATGATCAGCGGCCTCGCCGGGTCGCCATTTTCGAACAATAATGCCACCTCGCAGCCGATATCCTCGCGCGTCAGGTTCGCGGTCGAACGGGCCGGCGCTGCCTCAGCCTGAGGATTACCAGTGAAACCGACCAGAGGCGCGCCTTGACCGTCGAATCCAATCAATAAACCGACAACCACGCCGTCGATCTTTTCTGTGATGGCATTTTCTGTGTAAAGCTGATTCGTTGGTTTGGTCAAAACATCGGTCATGCTTGCGTCTCCGAAAAATTATACTTCGCGCGGTCATGTTTGAGGCTTTTATGGCAATTGCTATTTTGTTCGAGAGCAAGGCGCGAAAACAGGCGCATAGCAAGCTATGTAACTGTTTTCGCAAAGCTTCCGCTCCTGCTCACGCCCCTTACCTACATCCATGTAGGTAAGGCCGCTATCGGAAAAAAGAGCGCGTCAGCTTACCAGCAAATGTGGCCGCGCGAAGTATATATTAATTTTGCAGGATTTTTTTACCTTTGATTACTACATTTTTGTCGGCCTTCGCATTGATTTCGCCGCTGCCTTTTATCGTAATGTTCTTGCCCTGAATCGTGATCGTGCCGTCTTTTTTCATCGTGATGCTGGCCTTGCCCGTCTTGATCACGACTTGGTCGCCGGCATCGATCGTCAGATTCTTTCCGATGCTGAGAGAATTGTCCTTGCCGACGCTGGCACTGCGATTGTTGCCTACCGTTTCATTCAGATCCTTACCTACCGTCACGGCCTGAGTCAGACCGACCGTAATGGTTTGCGCGGCGCCTACCGTAATTTCTTGTGCCGCACCGACGTTGATCATTTCGTTGACGCCGACATTGTGGGTACGGGTCAAGCCGACATTGACGACTTCGTTTTGGCCGACATTGCGCGTTCTGTTCGAGCCGACCGTGATCGACTCGTTAGAACCGACCGTTTCGGTGCGATTGACGCCGATTGTGATCGTCTCATTATTGCCGACCGTCTCGGTTCGGTCGTGCCCGACGACGGTTGTTTCATCATGATCGATGTTTTTACTGCGGTCGTTGCCTACCCAGTGCGTCTCGTTGTTTTCGACTTCGATGTCTTGATTTTTTTCAGCATGGATGAAAAGCTGTTCGGAGCCTTTCTTGTCCTCGAAACGGATTTCATTAAAATTATCAGCAGTACCTGCCTTACTACTGCGGGTCTTGATACCGCTTTGCGTTTTATTGGTTGGCAACTCATAAGGCGGCATTTGCTCGTCGTTATAGACTCGTCCGGTGATCAGAGGCCGATCCGGATCGCCTTCCAGGAAACTGACGACCACTTCTTGGCCGATGCGCGGCAACGATATCCAACCCCATTTCTTACCGGCCATCGGATGAGAAACCCTGACCCAACACGAACTGTTTTCATCGTCTTGCCCTTCCCTATCCCAATGAAACTGCACCTTGACGCGGCCGTATTTATCGGTCCAAATCTCTTCGCCTGACGGACCCACGACAATCGCAGTCTGAGAGCCGGAAACGATCGGCTTCCGAGTGAGTCTTTCCGGACGAAAAGCCTGAGCGGCATCGATCGCGGCAAAAGTACACTGGAATATCTCACCCGCTCCACTCATGCTCGATTCAAGATCGTCGCCTTGAATCGCATAAGAAGCCGACACGACGATGTGCTCCTTGTTTTCTTCCGAGAAATAGAAATCCGCGAGCGAAAACTTCATACCGGGAATCAACGCCGAAGCATTACCTTGGCCGCGTTTCAACGAATAAGCATTTTGCCGCTCTTCCAGTCGCTTATCGACCAGCTTGGTATCGACCGATGATACGGTAAATTTTCCCGGAAAGTCATAGATCTCTTGATCGCTATGCGAATAGCCGCCGGGATTGTGCTTCTTGATCGTCAAATCGGAGCTGGGCGATTCGAAATCGAAATCGTTGAGTTCGTATTTTCCTGTCGTTACCTGATTTTCCTGGAGCCATTCGAAAATATGATCGCGTTGGCGGCTGTCTGTGTTGCCGAGCGGAAAATAAGGAATGGTCTGATAACCGCTCCGAATCTGAAATGCTTTGTTCGAATCGGCGATGACCAAAGTATGTTTGCCATTGTCATGCTCGAAGAAATAAAAGATGCCTTCGTGCTCCATCAGGCGGCTGATGAAATCGAAGTCGCTTTCGCGATATTGCACGCAATAATCCAAAGGCTGATAATCGCCATCCAGTTTGTATTGAACGTCGGCGAAGGAGTAGCGGCTGAAGACTTCCTTGATGACATCGATGACCGATTTATCCTGGAATATTCGGCAATCGGCATTCAACGTCAAATACCATAGCCAAGGCCTCAACGTAGCTAGATAGGTAATATAGCGTCCGCGCAGGCCGGTATGTTTGAATTGCACGATCTCGCCGTTGATATGACGCGTCGTTCCGTTCGGCAGATCGAGATTGACGGTCATGCCCTTGCCGAGCAATCGATCGGCCTTGACGCCTCCCAGTTTTTGATCGCGAATCAGCTCGACGTCGAATTCGAACAATCGGCCGATTTCTTCCTTACCTGTCAACCGGTAGAAGATGAGCTGATCGTCTCCGAGCGGAGTCTCGGCTGTCACGGATCGATTGTTTTGGGCCATAAAACAGCTTACCTGGAAATTTGTTTAGGAACGCGCATGAAATAACTCCGACATCTGTCAATCGAGTAACCGCAACCTCTTCGGAACCGGCATTTTTACAGCATTCGCTGAAAATCTTGGAAACGGAGCGTTAGCGAAGTGAAGATTTTTAGTCCCCGATAGCCGTAGCGCCGGGTGTTTTGCCGGAGTCTGCGCGAATAGCGCAGGCGGAGGCAAAATACAAGGCATCGCGACACGGCGTAAAGCCATTTGTGGGAGTGCTACGGAGCCGCATCGAGTATACGATGATGTGGCGTAGTGGCACGGACGCAGGGCGAATCGGGGCCGCCGAAGGCAATAATCGCCAAGTCATTTTTCGCTGCTGAAATCGGACGGACCCCATTTCAGCTTTCGCGAAAAATCTTGGCGCGCTTGGTTTTGCATATCGAAAAATTAGATTTGCGAACTTTCACAGTAACGTTCATGAAGGCCTGGCCATCGCCCCGGCAAATGAAAGTTCTCTGGTGGGGAGGGTACGGTCACTCGCCCGACAGGACGCCGTGAATACATCCCTGTAGGCTCGACGGCGGCTTTCCCTGCCGCCGACGCCTGTCGGTCGAGCAACCGCACCCTCTCCGGAACCGGCATTCGCTCTGTCGAGCGCCGTATATCGAAAAATTAGATAAAGGGTCTATATCTACGAACTTTCACAGTAACTTTAGTGCTGTATCAAAAAGCTCGATATTGACCAACTCGTAATCCAAAATCGTTTGCCAACTATTGGCTTTGCCTTTTTAGCGCTAGGGCATAAAAAGAAAGCTTTAACCGCCTATTAAAACGGTCGGACAACCAGGACCGACAATGACTCCGCCGTGCGCAGTATTATCCAATAAGCGCGCTGCAGGCATGTTGCAAATCAATACCGTGGATGATCCTTTGACAATGGTATCCGGAGGTCCCACACAAGTCGCCATATCCCCGACTTTTGCGGCCGGTAAATTGCCTATCAATACGGTTGGGGTTCCAGGCGGTAAAATAGGCCCACCTATATGGGGCACTACCCCTGTAACCATAGGACAAACATGCATGTCTGTCACTCTAGCTGCTGGAAACATACTCGCTCCTTTAGGATTTCGTGATAAATAACGTCCGGGGACTATGTGCTATGTTGAGGGTTCGGTAACTCGCTTGACAGGACGCCGTGAATACGTCCTTGTAGGCTTGACGGCGGCTTTCCCTGCCGCCGACACCCGCCAATCGAGTTACCGAGCCCTCCAAGTTATTTACAACCAAATCCTTAATTGTGTTCGATCATCAAATTTCGGTTTTCACAACGTGAAGGGTTAAAAGTCCATCTCATCGGACATCTTGAGATTGAGAGAGGGAGCACGATTCCGAAATTCGAATTGGGAAAGTTATAAAACGGTTTGGCTAGCCGTTAGTTTATTTGATTACTGTACAACCTTACGACCGTCGCCACCCTTCGCAATATCAATGCCTTGCTGAATAAATGTCTGCTTTCTGTTTTTGACCTGAGCGGCACCATCTTGGGAAGCAGCCAGCATAATGGCGCCTGCAACCGCTTTTGCGGTAAGATCAGGAGCCGGAAGAACAATATTGTCATCCAAAGGTGAAAGATTATCACCGCTCCAAAATGCCGCTGTTGCCGCCCAACCGGCAGCCGTTTTAAAATCTGTCGCTTCCGCAGCAATAAAAGCGGCTTTAGCATTTTCTTGAATAGGCTTATACACCCAAGCTTCGGCCGACTCCACCGCCTTCGCATCCTTTGGATTCATTTGAGTACTTTGACAACTACGAGCACACAAGCAAGCCCACCATGTCGCTTCTCTTTTGGGTAAGCCATAAGCGATAAAATTAATACAATCAGTGAAACATTCTTCTTGTATTAATTTTTCAATAAATTCAGCAGGCGTGAC
Source organism: Methylotuvimicrobium buryatense (assembly GCF_005931095.1). GTDB lineage: Bacteria > Pseudomonadota > Gammaproteobacteria > Methylococcales > Methylomonadaceae > Methylotuvimicrobium > Methylotuvimicrobium buryatense. Next base: position 2,496,120 of record NZ_CP035467.1, read on the forward strand.
GTCTTGAGTTAATAACGATTGACCTAATTCGCTTAACTCGAACAACCCAGAGATTTCGGAAGCCTTTTCTTGTTTTATTTTTATTAAATTTATTTCAGTCATTGCCCATACGCTAGTTAATTTTTGTCAAGCCGCCCTGCAGAATCAACATGCCGTCTCCTTTGACCGTGGTCATTGGGCTCTTTATTTCAGACATCGCACTGCCCTCCACTTTTATCATAGTTCCTTTGATCGTGATCCCTGCTTGGGTGATTTCGATACTGCTGCCGCCCACTTTGAGCTCAATGGATTGCATCGCTTCAATCGTGCTTTTACCGGAATCAATCTTGATCGAATGATTGCCGGTCGATACCTTCAAGTCATAATTACCCTGATCGATCTCGATGTTACGATTGCCTGTTTCAATTTTCAACTTATCGTTGCCGTCGTGCAAAGTAACGGTTCTATCGTTTTGGATCTCGATCGTTTGATCGCCCTTGTCTTTTTTATCTAAACCGATCTTGCGAGTCTCGTTATTTTCGATTACACAATTAAGGTCTTTTTCGGCGTGGATGTAAACCTCTTCCTCGCCTTTTTTGTCCTCGAAACGTAATTCGTTGAAGTTATCGGCCGTACCTTCTTTTGAACTGCGGGTCTTGATACCGCTTTGGGTTTTGTTAGAAGGTAAATCATAAGGCGGCATTTGATCGTCGTTGTAAACTCTCCCGGTTATCAACGGACGGTCCGGATCGCCCTCTAAAAAACTGACGACGACTTCTTGACCGATCCGCGGCAAAGAAACCCAACCCCATTTCTTACCGGCCATCGGCTGAGAAACCCTGACCCAACACGAGCTATTTTCATCGTCTTGCCCTTCCCTGTCCCAATGAAACTGGACCTTGACGCGGCCGTATTTATCGGTCCAAATCTCCTCACCCGACGGGCCGACGACAATCGCGGTCTGCGACCCTGAAACCGAAGGTTTGGGTGTCGATCTGAGCGATCGAAAGGCTTGCTTTGCATCGATCGCGTCGAAACTGCATTGAAAAATCTCACCGCCTCCACCCATACCTGAAACGCTATCGTCGCCTTGAATAATATAGGATGCCGACACAACGACATGTTCGATGTTTTCTTCGTCAAAATAAAAATCGCTTAGTGTGAATTTCATACCGGGAATGAGGCCCAAAGCATTGCCTTGACCGCGCTTAATGGAATAGGCATTTTGCCGCTCTTCCAAGCGCTTATCGACCAGCTTGCTGTCTACCGTTGATGACGAGAATTTTCCTGGAAAATCGTAGACTTCCTGTCCGGAATGAGAATACCCCCCCGGATTATGTTTTTTGATCGTTAAATCGGAGCTTGGCGTTTCGAAATCGAAATCATTCAATTCGAATTTACCTGCCGTGACTTGATTCTCTTGAAGCCACTCGTGAATATGATCGCGCTCACGGCTCTCGATATTTCCCTGAGGCATATAAGGAATGGACCGATAGCCGCTTTGAGTTTCGAAAGCTTTATTCGAATCGGTAATTACTAATTTATGTTTACCGTCTTGATGCTCGAAGTAATAAAAGATGCCGTCGTGTTCCATCAAGCGACTAATGAAATCGAAATCGCTTTCTCTATATTGAACGCAATAATCCAAGGTTTTGTATTCGCCGTCCAATTTATAAAGAACATCGGCAAAAGCATAGTTGTCTAATACCGCTTTGATGACTTCGATAACCGATTTATCTTGAAAAATTCGGCAATCGGCATTTAAGGTTAAATACCATAACCAAGGCCTTAATGTTGCACGGTAACAACTGAAGCGACTACGGAGCCCTATATGCTTGAATTGCACGATCTCACCGTTAAAAAACCGCGTGCCCCCGTTGGGCAGATCCAGCTTGACTGTCATTCCTTTGCCCAACAATTGATCGGCTTTAACACTGCCCAGTTTCAGATCGCGCACTAACTCAACCTCAAACTCGAACAATCTGCCGATGGATTCTGTCCCCGTCATACGATAGAAAACCAGCTGATCATCGCCTAAAGGAGTATCGGCAGTAACGGATCTATTGTTTTGTGCCATGATTTATAAAATTCCGGTTATAAAGTGGTCTAACAGAGGCGACTGAAAAAACTGGTTTTATTGGCTCGTTTATATCAAGGTTTTTAGCTTATATGCTGTCAGTTTCATTGCTTACTTAACTTAATTTCAGACTGGAAACACTCCAATCAATGTCTTAATAATACCGTTTGCGCCAACACCCATTTTGGTAAGCTGGTAATAAAAACTCCATTGCCTAGTTTTTGAGTTACGGACACCAAAAGTGATCACATGAACAGGATCTTTATCCGAGCCCATATACATATGCGGGCTCACGATCGTACTTCCCAGTTTGCTGCCCTTCAAGATAGCGTCCTGTTTGTTCCATGCATTATTTTGCGATTTCATATTAATGTGAGCGACATAGCGTGAACCATCCTCGGCTGGAGAACCAACGCCAAAGCTGCAACCGTTCATCGGCGCAGTAAACATGATATTTGCAGCATTGCTTACTGTCGTAGACTGAATAGAGTCATCCTGATAAGGGCACCAATATATTTCCATTATGCCCTCAGCATTCCCTCCATTACCTGCAGGCCGAGCCATATAAGTTGCAATCTGCGCCCCTGGACGTTCGAGACTACTTGCAAGACCATTAAGTTTTTCCAGAGTAAAAAATTTTTTACCTCCTGTTTTATTAACATCACCTCCTTCAGGAGTTGAAACGATGTTATTTTGCATAAACTCAACAGGGTCAGAAAGAAAGCGATCTACAGCTGGCATAAATACCTCAATTTTATGAATAATAATTTTATCGACTACCTAAGAATTCGGTCATCAATAACTTCTCTTAATCGGCAATGCGACTATCAAGGTGAACTTTAGAATAGGTTCTTGTCCGCAAAAACCAGTGAGATAAATTTATCAACCTTGATGTGGTTTTCCTTTTTTTCGCATCAATGCGCGGTTCCCCCACATTAATTTGCTGTTAAAATTATTTAACGACATCCGAGAATTTGGCGCGTTTTCCGGGTCGTGATAAATCACTTCATTTGCTTCAGAGTCTATACCAATAACAACTGAAACATGAGCCCCCGGAGCCCACCAAGACATCATTAAAGGTCCATACTCTTTAAGCATTTTCGCAAGTTGCCAATTTTTCCATTTTTTATCAGCCGGTTCAGGGACTTCTTCTAATCCTTCGTTCTGCATCATTTTTAATTCAGCATCACCACCTATAGGAAAATGTCCGACATCTGTACCGTGTTTAAGTTTGTCTAGAGGACGTTTAAATAATTCCGGGTTACCTAACCGAGGCCCTGCTTCAAAATAAAAACCAACCATGCACAAACTGGCATACCAGCATCCAGTTGGATCATCCCGTCCGTGATGTTTACCGATCTCTGCGCCAATACCAAGTTGTGTGACAAATGGTACATTTAGATAAAAAGACATAAGATACACCCCTTTGTATTATTTGCATTAACGACTTTAAGAAACGAGTATTCCCAATAAGTAGTTTGATTCAAAACTCATAAATAAACTCTCCATTCGCCACACCGACATGCACCCTTTCAATCGTCTTACCTTCCATCATCCGCGTTAAAAACTCGGAGCTGATACTGGGCAAAACCGTATTGGTCAATATCGCATCGATCATGCGGCCGCCGCTTTCGACTTCGGTACAGCGTTCGGCTATCAATTTAATAACATCCTCATCATAACTGAACGGTACCTTATGATTTTCAACAATACGTTTTTCGATACGTTTTAACTGCAATTTCGCGATTGCGGCGATCATTTCGTCGCTTAACGGGTAATATGGAATAACGACCAGACGGCCCAACAATGCCGGCGGAAAGACTTTTAGCAACGGTTCCCTCAAGGCTTTGGCAATGCCTTCAGGCTCCGGCATCAAATCCGGATCTTTACAGAGATTGGCGATCAGCTCGGTACCGGCATTGGTAGTCAAAAGAATCAGCGTATTTTTGAAGTCGATGACCCGGCCTTCACCGTCTTCCATCCAGCCTTTATCGAAAACCTGGAAGAAAATTTCATGAACGTCCGGATGCGCTTTTTCGACTTCATCGAGCAGCACGACCGAATAGGGTCTTCGTCGAACAGCTTCGGTCAACACCCCGCCTTCGCCGTAGCCGACATACCCCGGAGGAGCACCTTTCAGCGTCGACACGGTATGCGCTTCCTGGTATTCGCTCATGTTAATTGTGATGACATTCTGCTCGCCGCCGTACAAGGCTTCGGCCAAGGCCAGGGCTGTTTCGGTTTTTCCGACTCCCGACGTACCGGCCAGCATGAACACGCCGATCGGTTTATTCGGATTATCGAGGCCAGCGCGCGAGGTTTGTATGCGCCGCGCTATCATTTCCAACGCATGACGTTGTCCGATGATGCGCTGCTCGATGGCATCGGCCAGATGAATGATGGTCTCGATTTCATTCTTGACCATACGCCCGACTGGAATTCCGGTCCAATCGCCGACGACGGAAGCCACGGCTTGAGCATCGACGCTCGGTAAAATCAACGGCGATTCGCCTTGCAAATCATGCAATTGAGATAGCAAGTTTTTTAAATCCTCAAGCAGACCATTGCGTGTTGCCGATTCGGAATCGACTCCCGCAACTTCGTCAACCGCCTTTTCGAGTTTGCTGTCGGTCCCCTCGACTTTACCGCCCTGTTCTCGCAGTTTTTGACGAATATCTAAAATGTTTTTTACGAGCTCACGTTCGTTATTCCAGCGCTCTTCTAACAACGCCAAGCGATCTTTTTCGGCTTTAAGTTTTTCCAGAACAATCGTTTCGCGGTCTTTGATATCGACGCCAACCGACTTTTCTCTGCCGATGATCGCCAATTCCGTATCCAATCCGTTAATCCGTTTTCGGCAATCATCGACTGCGGCAGGAACGGCATGCTGGCTGATTGCTACGCGTGCCGATGCAGTATCTAGCAAACTAACCGATTTATCGGGCAACTGCCTGGCGGGAATATATCGGTGAGACAGCTTTACCGCAGCTTCCAGAGCCTCATCGAGTATTTGAACCTGATGGTGTTTTTCCATGACCGATGCGACACCTCGCATCATCAGTATCGCTTTTTCCTCATTCGGCTCCAGTACTTGCACGACTTGAAAGCGCCGCGTCAATGCCGGATCTTTTTCTATATGTTTCTTATATTCGGCCCAAGTCGTAGCCGCGACGGTTCTGAGCGTACCTCGAGCCAGAGCCGGTTTTAAAAGATTCGCTGCATCGCCGGTGCCGGCTGCGCCGCCAGCGCCGACCAAGGTATGCGCTTCGTCGATAAACAAAATGATAGGTTTTTCGGATGATTGCACTTCCTCGATCACTTGACGTAAGCGGTTCTCGAATTCGCCTTTCATACTGGCGCCTGCCTGCAGCAAACCGACATCAAGCGTACGCAACGTGACGTCCAGCAAGGACGGCGGCACGTCCCCGGCGACGATCTTCTGCGCGAAGCCTTCAACGACGGCAGTTTTGCCGACGCCGGCCTCGCCAGTCAATATCGGGTTGTTTTGACGTCGACGCATCAAAATATCGATGACCTGCCGGATTTCTTCATCGCGCCCAACGATCGGGTCCATCTTGCCTTGTCGCGCCTGTTCGGTTAAATCGACAGTGAATTGTTTCAAGGCTTCTTGTTTACCCATCTGCGCCGGCGACATCGCGCCGCTGGCTTCGCCCGGAACAGCCCCTCCTCCGACTTGAAAACCGTCGCTTGAATGCAGACCTTCTTCAGGCGAGCCGCTGACAATCTCCGCGAAACGTTCGGTTAAGGTATCCGGCTTGACTTTTCCAAATTCGTTGGAAATTTCGAGCAAGGCATGATTCAAACCCTTCGTTTTAAGAATGCCGACAACCAAATGTCCCGAACGTACCTGCGATTCGCCGAACATTAATGTACCGTATACCCATCCTCTCTCGACAGCCTCTTCGACATGCGACGATAAATCGGAAATCGATGTAGAGCCTCTTGGGAGGCGATCCAAAGATTCGGTAAAGTCGCGCGCCAATTTGGAGGGGTCGAGATTGAATTGACGAATGATTTTATGGAGATCCGAGTCTTGCAACTGAAGAATCTGATGCAACCAATGCGTTAATTCTACATAAGGATTGCCGCGCATTTTACAAAACACGGTAGCGCCCTCTATGGATTTGTAGCACACTTTATTCAGCTTACCGAATAACGCGACACGGCTGATATCGCCCATAACTCACTCCCAAAATAATCATTGAATTGACCCGTATAAAGATCTGCGCTCAAACAACGGCACCTGTTATCACTTAAAAACATGCAAATGAAAAACTCTACAGCACTCAGCTTTCTAGCGGTTCGGTGACTCGCTTGACAGAACGTCTTGAATACGTCCTTGTATGCTTTACGGCGGATATTCTTGCCGCCGACACCTGTTAAGCAAGCCACCGAACCCTATTCCAAAAGTTGTCGTAGCTATTTCATGCTCGTTCCTTGGTTTTCAGGCAAAATCTAGACACAAATTCCGCTGACTGCTCACTGTTTACTGTTTACTGCTCACCAGCTTATATCGACTCATTACCGTATCGGATTCAGCAACAGATCGTTCGCATCTTCAGTGCTGTGCCGCTCGCCAAGCCAGCTAGTCCAACCCAGTCGCGTGCAGCCGTCCAATTGACTCATCGGTACCTCGTCATTTTTCAAGATTAGATTAACATCCCAATCGAACTCAAAGCCGCTGTAGTTTCGTACGATCGCAATCAGTTTTTCCAATCGCTGACCGGAAGGCAGCAAACTGACATACTCTGTTAGGGTCAAAGGCCCGAACAGAATCCGGAATTTATGCTGACAACTCCAAACTCTGGAGCCCAATACGACCGACTCGCCCAATCTACCGGTTTGGGCCGATTCACCCAATCGGGTCAAATCCTCGTTTTCTATCTGTAACCATTCGCCGATGAACTCATTGAGTCGCACCGGTAATTTATAGAAATCGGCCAGGATAGCGACCAGCCCGTCGGCATTTTTAGCCTGATTCGCTAAATGGCCTATGTAATGAAACTTGGCCAGATCCGGCATCGCATCGCGATCTTGAAACACTTCATCGCCGATCCCGGCTAACCCTCCTAAATAATCGCCAAATCGGTTTTGGTCAGGTCGGTCGAAACTGAAAGCAGGTTCGGCATCCGCTTTGGCGCGATAGAACAACGCAACCATGCGGTGATGAAAAATATCGCCAAATCGGGCCAGAGTATGATCATGAAAATTATGCTCCCGGCTTCGCACATATTCGGTCAGATGCAAGGGCATCGGACCGTTGGGTCCGAACAGTCCTAAAAAACGCTGTGTCAATCGGGCCGGCTTCCCTTCGTGAGCCGTAATAAATTGACTCAATGTCGACGACTCAAATGCCATGGAGACTTCTTGACCAAACCTTACCGCGTCGTCTACAGGCCGACTGGATTGTCCTATCAAAGGTTTATCGTCATGACTACATTCAATCAACCGTAAGGCATGAAAAAAATCATACTGATGCGGCTGTTCGAGTAAACCTTCGATTAAATCGTTTTTCTTCGACCTATTCTCGCCGGCCATCTAATGATTTCTCCCCGATCCGGGGACTTGACCACGGTTTCGGTAAACGAGTTAATTGAAACATAGCGGGCTAAAAAATTTTCCAGCACTGCTCCCATCAAGAAGACGCCGCTGCCTTCAAAAGCAGACTCTTCGAAGTTCAAGGTTATTTCTAAGCCGCGCCCAAAAACGATAGGGCCGGCCGTATTGATCCGCCTGACGATATCTTTCGCTTGAATCGACAACAATCCCTCGATCTGATTAGTAATAGCGGCAACATTGTATTCGCTATATAACTTCAATAAACTTCTCAGAGCGACGGCACCTTCTTTGTCATTACGGTCGATTAAACTTAAATAGTTCATCGACAAATGATTGATTAAACTCCAATTGACATTGCCATAGGCGGTCGACGACCGAGGTTTAGTGGGACCTGAAAGGCAACGGATGTTTTGTACCGGCGCGCCCTTCTGCATCGTGAAGTCGGTTTTTCCTCCGCCCAACGGCATCAGCAACGGTAAATCGCGATTACTACAAAGCGCCTTGATCGATAGTTGTTTAAGGTCGTTACTGTAAGGCGCCGATTGCCCGTCGACCAGCGTAATAAAGGTCTCATTGCCGATATAACTCGATCGCGGTCCTTGACGTTTTTGTTTCGACGAAGCTATCCGTTGTTGCCGATGTAACGAATAATAAGCAGGCCGGACGTCATGGCTGCGTTCGTCGCTGTATCGATAAAACGGCTGAAATTCCTTTTTTTCATTGACGCCCCCGCTCCCAATGCCAATGACCTCCTTGACTTGGCAAATTTCAAAGTCCATCGGTCTGGAGCGGTCCGGAATGATATGAAATTCGGACGACTTCCGATCGATATAAATAGGATCGGCATGCTTGGGAAACAGATTGATCGCCGGAGTACAAAACAACGCAAATTGAGATCTATCGACGGCATTAATCAGTTTTGCGTGACTTCGTTTTAGCAGAACGATTAAATCCATCTCTTCGGCATCGCACTGATTCAACGCTTGAGCGAAACCGTTAAATTCTGCAAACATAAAGCGTTCCGGAAAGGCAAAATATTCTTGCAGAAGACGGTACCCCTGGAAAGAACGAGGCGAATAATTGAGCAAGGCTTCTTCATCGGAAAAGCCTATCCGGGTTACCGCATTATCTTTGACTAAATGTTGCCAGCGATAAGGTTTTTCGGTCGGCTGCATGCAAACGGCTAACGAATCGCCAATCAATTGTTCATACAAGTGCATCGGCAATTCGCCATGCCCTCTTAAAAAAACGGGTAAGGAATCCAATTTTAACTCATTGAATTTCAAACCTGCCGTGGTTTTGAGCCGGATGCGAATCGCGGCTTTTACCCCGGTCAGATTATGTGCGCAGAGGTTTGCCACGGCCCCAAGATTGGGCAGATATTCCGCTTCGTGGATTTGTAAAGGCCAAAGTTTGATTTCGTGCGCGGTGCGATATTCGCAGGGGGTTTGTTCGCCTTTTGTCGTCTGGCTGCGTAACGCGGTTGCTCTTTCTATCGTAAAACCTTCATTTAACGAACCTTCCGTTAAATCGGGTTGAAATTGCACGACGGCCATAGACGGTGTCGGCTCGAGATAATTCGGATAGATCATTTCCAGCAAATGCTGGGTAAATCGGGGAAACTCGGCATCGAGCTTCAATTGGACGCGTGCCGCCAAAAAGGCAAATCCTTCTAATAATCTTTCGACATAAGGATCGGCGCATTCAAAGCTATCCATACCCAAGCGCGCTGCAATCTTAGGGAACTCGACGGCGAATTCGCCGCCCATTTCCCTCAAATGGTGCAGTTCCGTGTTGTAATAGCGCAATAATTTCGGGTCCATGCCTTAACCGCCCATGTCGCGTAGATTCACGTCGCCGGTCAATACATCGATCTCAGTCCGTAAATAAAGATGTATCGGAAGGGGCTGCGCCCAAAGATTGGCCTCGATGTCGAAACTGATAGCTTGATGACTCATGACATCCGCCGACAATACTTTAACCGACAAACTATTGGGAAGAATTCGCGGCTCAAAGACGGAAATGGCTTGTTTAAGTTTTCTTTCTATATTGGTCAAGTCCGCGCCGACCACGGAAGTACCTGCTAGATTTTGTATGCCGAAATTGATAACCGACTGAGCGACTTCCGGATAATCCGTTAAATCGGCAACGGATTCGAACGAATCGGCATTCAATAGCCAGGAAACGTCGCGCAGGACCGACTGCCTCAATCTCTGCATCGATAACACCCGCTTATCTCTGGATTCAACCCGATTGTTCGGCTCATCATCCGTCAATCGATCGAGTAACGAAGGTTGGAGGCGTTCTTTTTGGGTTAATTCGGCCATGACTTATATGTTATCAGTGCCATCAAAACTAATTTCACGGACATCCATCAAGGCATAATCATTGTGATTAGTGCTTAATAAGCGCTGTCCCAGACCGATGAATAACCCATCATGCGGTTCTTGCCATTCGGTCTTGCGCGCCAGTTGAATAGCCGCATCCGGATTAGTTTCGGAGTTGACATAACGTGTCGGAATAAACCCGACCGCTTCGCCGCCATTTTGCCAAGCAAAATGCACAGGCATCCAAACCAAATCGCGCAGGTCTTCGGGCAATTCTATTTGGATAGTGTTGATATGTTGAAAAGGAACCCAATAATATTGCCCATTAATGATTGCTTCGAGCATGGGGCCGAGCCGGACATCGGCATCCGCCAACCAGTCAAAACGTTCGCCATCAATTGAACCGGCCGTGGCCGGAGCGCCATCAAAAGCTTGATTGCGCAGGTTTTGAGCCTCCTGGTATTTTTCTTGCGCAGCGAGGTTGAGAGATTGCAACAACAAGGCCATCCATTGTTGAGGCTCGCCAAAAATCAACGGTGTTTTCAAGCCTGAGAAAACTTCTTTACGCAATACTTCGCAACGAAGTGCCTCACGATAGGTTTGTACCATCGCCAGAGTTGCCGCATCCATGTCAGCCAAGACATTGAGTTGGGTCAACGCTCTTTCCCATTGACCTATAACCGATAATAATTGAAAGAGGAAAATTCTATTTTTGACATTGGCTGGATCTTTTCTCACGGCCTGTTGAATGTCGGCCAATGCTTGTTCAAGATTACCGTCTTTCAATGCTTGTTCACTGCTTAACATGTATCGGTCCTCGGCTAGCGTCATTCCATATACCTTTCGCACTTCAAATTTCGGTTGTATCCAAGAAGGTACCAGGGTGTCCGGCAAAGGCTTTGTCAGCATGGAGCTGGCATAGAGCCTACGTGGACGTATTTACGGCGTCCTTTGACGGGCACCCCGGTGCCGAATTTTGATCTACGATGAGTATAGATAAAAAGTGGGCGGCACAAACCGCCCATTCTGAAGTATGAGTAGCTCCTTTAATTCATTCGCCTAGCTGAACTTTCAAAAAAATACTACAACCACTATTCAGCTAGAACGGGGAGTTATCAGATTTTATTTTTGGCTTTATTGGTTTTTAAATCATAACCTTTAGCTTCGCCTTTTTTAACAGTTCCGCCTTCTTCGAATTGGTTATATTGTAATGTGATGCCAACATAGTTTATGGAAAAGGATTCATTCGGTCTTTCACCTCCACTGCTCATGCTATAGCTGCTGATCAGCGGTTTTTCTAAAATAATTTCCACAAACTCTTGTCCGGAAACATCTTTTCCGCCTGTTTGAATAAAATGAAAAGTCGCTTTATCCAACGTTTTACCGCAGGCCGCTTCCTGCATTAACTGAGCAGAGGCAATATCCATACTTTTAGTGCATGTGACTTCGGAAAAGGATGGATTACTGGTATCACGGTCGGCGCCGGTTCCGCTAGAACTTACGGCGCGCCCGGTCCCCCATTGCACTGAATCTATGGTTATCCAACCATCATGCTTATCTACTTTGGAATCGCCTTTCAATTCGGGTTCAAATTTTAATAAGATCATTGTTTATCCTCATAATTTACAGAAATAAATAGAATTACAAACTGCTGATGAATAATCTCAAAAAGGATTTAACCAATTTCCAAGAGAGTTTATCTATCGCTTAAACCCCTCTTACAATCATCAGCCGCCTTTTTGTGAAGGCAATTTGGAAGTGAGTCGTAAGGAAACAGTCAAGCCTTCCAACTGATAATGCGGTCTCAAATAAAATTTAGACGCATAGTACCCCGGATTACCTTCGACTTCTTCAACGACCACCTCTGCGGCAGACAAAGGACGAATGGCTTTATCCTCTTCCGTCGCCAATGCCGGATTGGTCAAAACGTAATTACTGATCCAGCTATTGAGCCATCTTTCCATATCGGCACGCTCTTTGAATGAACCGATTTTATCCCTAACGATACATTTCAAATAATGCGCGAATCGGCAAGTTGCGAACAAATACGGCAATCTCGCAGCCAGGTTGGCATTTGCCGTTGCATCGGGATCGTCGTATTCGGCCGGTTTATGCAGCGACTGCGCACCGATAAATGCGGCGAAATCCGAGTTTTTCTTGTGAATCAATGGCATAAATCCGGATTTAGCCAATTCCGCTTCGCGGCGGTCGCTGATCGCGATCTCGGTCGGGCATTTCATATCGACGCCGCCGTCATCGGTCGGAAAGGTATGGACCGGTAAACCTTCGACCGCACCGCCGGATTCTATGCCGCGAATTCTTGAACACCAGCCATAAAGTTTAAATGAGCGGTTAATGTTGGTCGCCATCGCATAGGCCGCGTTAGACCAAGTATAATTGGCGCTGTTGGCCGCTTCGGTATCTTCTTCGAAATCGAATTCCTCGACCGGGTCAGTTTTTGCTCCATAAGGCAGACGGGACAAAAATCTCGGCATCGCCATTCCCAAATATTTGGAATCGTCGGAATCTCGTAACGATCGCCAAGCCGCATACTCGGGGGTGGAAAAGATTTTGGTCAAATCTCTAGGGTTAGCTAATTCACCCCATGAGTCCATTTGCAATGTAGTCGGCGACAAACCTGTAATAAACGGCGCATGGGATGCGGCGGAAATTTTCGCAATTTGATTCAAGAGTTCGACGTCGGGTGGTGAATGATCAAAATAATAGTCTCCCATTAAACAGCCGAAGGGTTCGCCACCGAATTGACCATATTCTTCTTCATACAATTTTTTGAACAAAGGACTCTGATCCCAAGCCGTCCCTTTGAACTTCTTGAGCGTCTTACCCAACTCATTCTTTGAGATGTTCATGACCCGAATTTTAAGCATCTCGTCGGTTTCGGTATTGTTGACCAGGTAATGCAGTCCTCGCCAAGTCCCTTCTAGTTTTTTAAAGTCTTCATGATGAAGTATTTTGTTGATTTGTTCGGTCAGTTTACTGTCGATTTGCGCGATGATAGCCTCGATCGAAGCTATCGCATCGTCGGATACCAACGAAGTGTCCTTTAAAACAAACTCGGCCAGCGTTTGAACTGCATTTTCGACTTCTTGTTTCGCTCGATCGGATTTCGGTTTAAATTCTTTGTTCAATAAAGCCGAAAAATCACTGACTTCAGCGACCTCTCCGGTCGTCACTTGTGCTTCTGTTGCCTGTTCTGCTTCAGCCATGGTTTACTCTCCCCCTTCCTCGGTTTTTGCTTCGGCTGTATCGGCCGGCTTCGGCGCTGCGGTCAGCGACTGCAATAAAGCCGGATCATTGATTACTTTCGCTATCAATTCCTCGGCGCCGCCTTTACCATCCATGTAAGTGACTAAATTAGCCAATTGCGTTCTCGCTTCCAGCAATTTATTGAGTCCATCTACTTTTCTTGCCACGGCCGCCGGCGAAAAATCATCCATGCTTTCGAAAGTAAGATCGACATTCAAATTGCCTTCGCCTGTTAAGGTGTTGGGTACTGTAAATGCGACCCGAGGTTTCATTGCCTTCAATCGTTCATTGAAATTGTCGACATCGATTTCGAGCATTTTTCGGTCCGCGACAGGCGCCAATGGATCGGCAGGTTTTCCCGACAGATCCGCGAGTACTCCCATCACGAAAGGCAATTGAACCTTTTTCTCCGCGCCATAGAGTTCGACATCGTATTCGATTTGTACTCGCGGCGCGCGATTACGCGCGATAAATTTTTGACTGCTTTCAGCCATTTAACACCTCCTCGATAGAAATTTGTAACAGAAATTCCGAGCCTAATTTATTCATCTTCACTCTTAGCCCCCATGATGATACTGGCTTGGCTAACGCCGTCCGGCGCAATATCCATGAGTGCATCCATGAAACTTTTTCCGACTAGCCGCTGCGCCCGCTCAAGAAGCAACGGTACAGGACTCGACGGTTCGTTTTTTTTGTAATAGTCGCAAATCAACTTGAGCGCATTGATGACGTCTTGACTGTTGTTGATCGCACCTGATATCGACTTTTGGGAAGCTTGAGGTTTGCTTGTTATTTCGCTTGTGCTTTCGATCTCGGACGGCGAGGCTTCGATGTCGTCGACCCCGCGTGACTCCAGCCAGCCCGATAACAAATGCACGAACTCCTTCAATAAGTGCCTAAGCGCATCGAAGTTAGGAGCATTGTTGATACCGACGTGCTTAGTAACGAAGTCTTCCAAACTATTCAGGCTATCGGTGCTTGCCACGATCGATGCCAAATTACTTTGTAATGCAACAATATCGCTATCTTGAACGGCGGCTTCGATAGTCCCTAATTTCGGCGCATTCTCACCCTCGGAAACCGTCATTTTCTCGGAGGCTATCATGACATCGCGAAAACAAAAACGGCCTAATGCTTTCGACTCGACTAAATCGACAAGCTGCAAAGGACGCAACATCGTTTCATGATCGCATAAAGCCATCAAAATATTGACGCGTTCCGTGGGATCGTTGTCGTCATCGGGATCGAGCCGAGGGTATAAAACTTCCCAGCGCTTTGCCAACAATGTGTCGATTAACTTTAATCCTTCGCTAAGACCGGTAAGTCCTTCGAGCGCAACCAAGGCGCGCAAGTAATAAACCAGGATTCTTAAATCGCGGGTTCGTGCTAATAAGGCTTCGGCGCTTTTTTTAATTTCCCGCCAGTCCGGCGGTTCGGCTTCTTGAATGGTATCGCCGATTTGCTGTTCGGGCTTGCCGATTATGTCTTGCTCCAACGCGATAAAAGCGGGATCGTATTCCAGATCGTCACCGCAAACATTATTAGGATCGATGTCCTGTAAATATTTTTCGATATCAATACTCAATGCACTCACTCCTTAAACGACAATTGTATTCAACCTAAATTCGGCAGTTTAACCATGGAGCTCATGAAGTATTTCAAGAGATTACCTAAACATTCCCGCTTTCCTCTTGGGTGAACGAAAGTTCAATACAAACGAATAACAAGTTATTGAATTAACTTCTTATTCTTCATGATCTTAATGGTGAAATGCTTTTTTAGGTTCAATTCTTTCATTCAACCGAATTGTCGGTGGTACTGACGACAATTACACTGACATTGTCTCTAGCGCCTCTATCAAGAGCGAGATCAAGCAATGCCCTAGCACTCGTTTTCAAACTATGATTCAGCAGTATAGACTCAATTTCATTAAAGCTGAGTTCTTTATCCAAACCATCGCTACTTAACAAAAACAAATCCCCGAGACGCACATCGGAGTAGCCGCAATCCAGCTCCAATTCGTCATCGGCTCCGACGGCACGAGTGATGACATTCGACTGTTTAACCGTCCAACCTGCCGAAGAAACCGATTGTTCCGGCGCAATCTCATTTTCAGCGCAATGATCACGGGTCAGTTGCTCCAATTTATTGTCTCTTAGCCGATATAAGCGACTGTCTCCCGCCCACAAAAACGCGCAACGATTTGAATTACCGATCAATACTAGAACGGTGCTGCCAACAATAGAATCGTTATAGCGGGTTCTAGAAAGCTGCCGCAATTCCTTATTGACATGAACGATACAGGCAAAAACATCTTTACAATACGCTTCTAAATCAGAACTCGGCGAGACTTTGTTCAAACTCTCGACAATCAGTTGACTGGCTACATCCCCTGCCTTATGTCCGCCCATTCCGTCGGCAACCGCCCAAAGACCGGCTTCAGGCCTGTCGAGTATTGAATCTTCATTGAATTTACGGCGTTTACCCGTATCGGTGAGAGCCCAAGATTGCCAATGCCCTTCGCTTTGGTCCGACAAGGTTTCAGCCGTCATATAGATCGGTACGGTATCATGCTCATTTTCAATATTCTGAGTCTTCTCGACGAAAATCTCAGCCGTACTAGCCGGTTGGCGTAATTTATCGAGGTTTTCCGGAACTGCACCTTTTTCAATATCCCACCCTCTTTGCGTAATAAGTCCATTTAGAAATCCGGAGAAGGCAGCGATAGGAGGTAAACCTTCGCAAGCCAACAATGCCGGAGACTGATCTTCGGAGCCACCGGTAGACCATAGCGTAAAGCCGGGAACAAACCGGTTCATTAACGATGCACTCAATCCGACAAAGGCATCGGCAATCGATTCAGGACGAGTCATCGACAGATAAAATGCATTTTTTCCGGCATTTTTGCGCATATCCCGAACATTGCTTGGAATCTCAGACGTCGATAACGGCGCTGCGGGAATATTTTTGATCAATCGATCGAATACTTCAGGATCGAGCCCGTCTTCCAGGCCGCTCAATGCGGCTTCTTCGAGATGCTCAAACCACTGTTCGGCCGAAGACATCAAATAAGCCAAGCAATTGCCGCTGTCGATGCTCGCCGCAACCGTCAACGGAAAATAACGTCCGACCTTATCGACACTGGGCATCAGAATACCGGCCCAGGCGGAATTGCCGCAAACACCGGGACTCAACGCAAAACGCCAAATCGGGCTGCTTAAATAGCTGTTCAGCCAAGCATTCCCCAATTCTTCCTTGCTGGCGGTAATCGAGCTTTGCAGCCAACTATCCCAAGGATTCAGAAAGTCGCGCGGCAAACGCCGGGAAACAAAGTCGCCCAATATCGGCAGTTTGCCGTAAAACCCGGGTTCCGAATGAGGCAAAGTCATTACAAGCTCGTTGGAAATTGAAAATTTTGCAATTCTTTCAGGGCGAACGGATTATCAACGCTGGTCGCGCTCAATTCATAGCGTGCTTCCAGGTTGTCGATTGCAAAAGTCAGCATGAACCTGTCCTGCGATGTAATTTGAATGCGAGCTTTATCGAGCAATCTAAACCATGCCCAAGCGCCTTCCTCGGAACGACTGACTTGACGACCATCCAACGTATCGAAACCGTAACGCACAGAACCGCTTCCATCCGTTCCAGGCCACTGCAGTTGCGTACTTCGCGCCGGACCATGCCGGTAATCCAATTGCTGACCTTCCAAATTCAGCCAAAACCGTGAAGCTTTGGCATCGAGCGATACCGGTCTAAGATTGAATCGGACGGAGGGTAATTGACTGCCTCCTTGAAAAAACACTTCACGGATTTTTGCCGCATACTGAAACTGCATCAGCACCGATTGCGAAATACCGATGGATTGATTATTTTGAGCGATCAGACGCCAAGTACGCCCGCTGGTATCGACAAAGGGCTTGAGATTGGCATTGAAAAACTGATCCAGAATTCCATTCGGCGCAAAAAACCGGCTAAAATCTTGCAAAGTAATTTCTCGAGTGGCGCGTCTGGACAGCGGATAACGGCCTTCGAGTCCCGATTTATAAAGCGGCATGACCTCGCTCTGCCAAAGCTTATTGAGCTGCGCCTTGCTCGACCCCATGATCAGATTCAAATTGCCGCTGGACAGTTTTTCGGTCATGCTTTTTAACGGTTCTGGCAAACGCGCCGATTCCATTTTCATGCGCGACATGACATCGCCTCCGCCGCCCCCTTCGCTACGTTGTGCGGCAATCCGTATCGCCGCGCCTCCGCTATCCGAAGTGCTGCCCAAATCGATCATGAAACCGTACAACTGACCGAGCAGATTGATGGTCTGGTCGAATGGCGCACCGGCGCCGCCGACGCTCCTTACCAATGAAGCTAGCGGTTGAAAATGGCGCTCGACGGCTGTGCCCGGCGGATCGGTCGGTGCTTGCACGACACCTTCGGCTTGTGCGGCTTGCAGTAATTTTTGCGTGCGCGAATCTACTGTTTTTTCCGCGCCTTCCTTGACCGCCGCCAAAGCATCCAAAGGACTTGGCGGTTTGCGTGTTAGGGAGGTTTCCTTGTCGATAGTCTCCAATAATAGCCGAATCGGCGAGTTGGGCGCCGAAGCGAATTCGAGTAATTCGGTCGATTGTTGAATATTGCCGACGCTTCTGATTTTTAGATTGCCAAGCATATCGCTCCAATACTGGATGAAATCCTTGTCGTAATAGGTCTGAACGTCTTGCTGCAAGCGGTCGGGGTCGGGCGCGCGGGCTCTACCGACATCGCCCAACACCCAATTATCCTCGACCGTCTCTTTAGCCAAGACTTTGTTTTGTTTTAGAAAAACTTGATAAAAACCGTCGTGCGTGAACAAATAAGGAATGGCTTGCTGTTCGATTTTTCCCGACGCGACCGTAAAAACCCGAGACGCATTCGGCCCTAGCGCATCCGACAAACGGAGATCGCGGCTACCGTCCTGCATCGCCTCGCTCTTGATGCGCATATAGACTTGCTGCGCGACAGGAATCCGGTTCAATACTTGGCGCGTTGCGGCAACCAAACGCGGGTCGAGAGTCTGGGGCTCTATTTTTAGTTTGAGTAAATTATCGAGATGAGCGAGTAAGCCTAATTGAACATCATCGGCATAATTTTTTTTCCAATCGATAGCTACCCATGGCCGCACCAAGCCGGGCTCGAGCCGCTTGGGCTCGCCGAACATCAAATAGACTTTCAAGAGTTCATAGAGTATTTCGGGGTTATTCGCCTCTTCGCCTCGTATACGTTGTTCGAGCCTTGTCTTGATCAACGGAAAAAACTGCTTCAATAAAACTTGATCATAAGTATCGTTAATGACCGGTTGCACTTTGCTGCCTTGAAACAAGCCGAAACGCATCGAAAAGGGTTTTTCGTCGCCATAAACTTGTTGAATGTCTTGCATCGCATTCATGCGTTGCAATAAGTCGGCAAAGTCCGATCGATTCGGATAATTCGCCGCGATTTGTTCGTATTGTTGAATCTTTTGACTCAGCTCGTTCAATGCCGATTGATTTCTAGTAAAACTAAAAGTCCATAACGCCACCATTAATAATGTCACAGCCAGTGCCGAACCGTATGCAACCTGACGAAGCAAGGCATAACGACGCTCTAAGCGTTTGTTCAAACCGACGATCAGCGCTTCGTCGAAAATGACATCTTTCAGCAAACGGGTAATGAAAAAACTCTTTCCCTTGCCACTGAACATCGGCACCGAAAAACGATCGAGTTTGAAAGTACTCGCCAAAATCCCCATCAGACGGTCGATCGGCGTGCCTTCTTGCGTCCCGCTGGTAAAATAAACGCCTCTGAGATAAGGGGCTTGTTGATATCGGTTCGCGCCGTAACACTCTTTGAGAAACTCCAACAAACTCTCTTTCAGCAAAGCCATGCGTTGCGGAAAGCCGAAAATCGAATGACGGCGCTGCAAGTCGCGCTCTTCTTGAAGTCTTTTCGGCAAACGCGCATTCAAACGATCCAGCAGGCCATCAAAATCATCGCCGACCCGACCAACAGCATCGATAGGATGATCTTGATCTTCTTCAGGAAAAGTAACACCCCAAACTTGGGCTCTTTCTTCTTTGCCTAGATCGGCAAAGAAGTCGTTGAAACCTGCAATCAGATCGCATTTGGTAAACAGCATATAGATCGGAAAGCGAATGCCGAAATGTTCGTGCAACTCCTGAATACGCTGCCGAATCGCTTGCGCATGTTGAATTCGCTCCTCCTCGGTCTGCTTGATCAAATCGGACAGGCTCATCGTGATCAGCACGCCGTTGACCGGTCTGCGCGGCCGATGTTTTTTCAGCAAATTTAAAAAACCGAGCCATGCCGCCTTATCGACCGCCTCGTGACTGTCTTGCGTCGTATAGCGTCCGGCGGTATCCAACAGCACCGCTTGATCGGTAAACCACCAATCGCAATTGCGGGTCCCGCCAACGCCTTTGACCGCGTTTTTGCCGAATTTGTCGGCCAGCGGAAATTCCAGTCCCGAATTGATCAATGCGGTGGTTTTTCCGGAGCCCGGCGGCCCGATGATGATATACCAGGGTAATTCATAGAGATATTGACGACCCTGGCCCGACTGAGTTTTGATTTGTTTTAGCGTGCGTAGCGCATCGTCGAAATGCTTACCGAGTTCGCCGATTTCCTCCTCGCTATCTTGCTCGACTTGACTGGGCCCGGTCGTTCCTTGGGCGCCCCCGACCAGCTCATTGACCATTTGCGTATTGGCACGATTGGCTTTGACCTGAATACGCAGATTATTCAAACCCCAAAGCAAGACGATGACTAAAATCGTGATTAGCCTGAAAACTTCGGATTCGAGAGGAACACGTCCGGCTATTGCAATGAGCGACCCGAAAAACCAAATCAATAGGCTGACGGCAATAATGCCGATCAGTTGAATGACCCATTTGTTTTTGAAAAAACCGATGATTTTTTTCACGCTTGTCCCTTATTGACAAGTCTTATAAGGCGAGCCGTCCACTAGGCTCTGATATTTGGCTTCCAATTTAGGTCCGCCAGAATAGTTAAATTCTGTATCAACCGAAAGCACACCTTGCTTTTCTCCCGCGTTGAAGGTCAGCAGTAGCGGTCTTTCTTTATTCGGATCGTAATAGGGAAAAAACCAGAGGCTTATGCCTTCGTAAAAATTCCCGCCATAGCTGGCGGCAAATTCAGGGTTGGTCGCATTCTCTGATTTTCCATTGACTTCAAAAGTAAATCCTGTTTCGTCGACAATGATCTGTGGTTGTTTTTTGCAGTCACCGGAGGGCGCATAGCGTCCGAAAATGGCCTTGAAAGCATCTAAATTATTGACTTCGATAGCCGTTGTTACCGATGAAAATAAGGAAGCACCGAACAGTCCGGCAATCGGCAGTAACTTCTTGAATGGCATAGTTTTCATGATTATCCCCTGAAAAGATCCATGTATACGATAAACTAAGTTTTACCCGGGTTAAAGTCTTGCCATTCCGGACAAGCCCGAGAGTTGGCAATCCAACGCAAATAAGTGCAAACCATCCTCAACTGTCTCCACTCCTTAGGCGATCACTTGTCGCTTTATCCTGAAAAAATGATTTCAACACGACGGTTCATTGCTTTATGCTCGGCACTGTCGTTCGGCACCAACGGCTGAGTTTCGGCACGCCCTTCTGATGCAATAGTCGCACTGATATCCGGTTTGCTGCTCAGCATATTGGCGACCGATTGCGCGCGGGCTCGCGATAAATCCCAGTTGGATGGAAATCTCGCTGAAAAAATCGGATCGCTGTCGGTATGACCGACAACTAGAATACTGCCGGTAACTTTGGTCAGCGCTTCACCGATTCTATTCATTAACGGATAATATTTCGCGGTCACCGAGTCGCTAGCGGAAGCGAAGAACCCCTTACCCATGATACGTAACACGATTTTGTCGTTCTTGCGTTCTAACACGACTTCGCCGCGCGCAATTTCCGGCGCAAGAAAACCGCTAATATCGTCATACAATGAATAAGCTGTAGGAGTATCGGGAGATTTAGGCGTTTCTGGCAACGGTTCAGCGACTGCGACTTGTAGCGGCTCAAGGCCGTCCTTGATCGCATAAAGTTTTGCCAACAATGGATTGGACGCGGCATTGATGAAATAGAGATAGCCGAGATAGGCCAGCATCAGGACCATACCGACCACCGCGCCGATTACCCATAGCGGCACCAAGCGGGTCAACACATTACGTTTGTCTTTGATGCCCTGCCATTGTATAGACAACTCTTTTTCAATATCGCCGCGCTGCCGCTGTATGATTAGGTATAGATTTTCCCGAACTTCTTCAAGCCGGGTCATACCGTGTTCCTGAATGCGGTATTTCCCTTCGAAGCCGAGACAAAGGCAAAAATACAATAATTCCAACAAATGCAGATGCGTGCCGGGCTGCTGCATAATATTCTTCAAAATTTGGAAAAACTTTTCTCCGCCCCAAGCTTCCTTATGAAAAGTAATCAACAGGCTGTGCGTGCTCCATATACTGTTACAGCCCCAAGGCGTATTAAGCACCGTTTCGTCGAGTAAGGTACAGAGACAATAACGCGCCGCCTGAACTTGATCGGGCGATACGCCGCGACCTAGCGCCTTCGATTCGAAACGCTTGACTTCGTTGATCACATTATCTCTCAGACCGGCAATGTCCGGATGCGATGCGGTATTGCGTAATTGCGCGACTAAAGACAACAATGACAACGCGCAGGCGGTCAACGGATTATCTTTCGAATAGACGATTCGTTCGTGAAGGCCTTCAGGAGGTATCGGCGTATTATCGGGTAAATGCGCCGGCATCGGCTCCTGAGGTTTGGACTTTCTTCCGCCCGGCGTAGGCCTGAGGATGGTTTTGTCGTCATCGATGTAATTGCCGAATGGGTCGTCTTGATTCACTGTCGTTAACCGTTTTTGATTGCCCAAAATTCAAGTTCAAGCCCTGGAAACTCTCCGGCGATATGGATGGCAAAACCGCCCGACTGAGCCATTTGCTTCCATAGCTCGCTTTGTTTGTTGAGCTCGAAATAAGCGAAACCTGCATGATAAGGAATTTGCCGTGGCGCGACCGGCAGCGCATGAATCGAAATACCGGGCAAGGCCGAACGAACCAATTGCTGAATCTGTTCGACCGGACCGATTTTGACCTGCGTCGGAAAACTGCTGCGCAATTGTTCCTTAGACACTTGCGCATTGGCGGCTAGCACGAACACCGCATCCTTGAGCAAATTCGGATCCGGCACCTTCGCGCCGCGAATGCCATACTTCGGAGCAGTCAACGGAATCGGAATCGCGTTTTGCTCCAATACCGCGCTCAATAATTGGCGCAACTCCTCCATGACATGCATGAAGGTCGTTTGTAAATCGTCGTGCCGATAAACCGGAAAACTCACCGGTCTTTTATTGGGCCGGCAAAATGTCGATAACTCGCCGGCCAATTGCACCGCAATTCGGTAAAAACTTTCCGGATGCAATGCGGGAATGGATTGCAAATGTTCAAATAGCGGCTCGACACGATTGACCATTTGCAACAGCATGTAATCGGAAATTTCGGCAACTCCCCCCCGGCCCGCTTCGGAAGCCCGGCCGCCGAGCGCTTCTCCGCGGGTGTGCAATAAGCCGAACAGCTCTTTTATAAACCCGTTCAAGACCGGCACGGCATTGCAATCGAGCGAAGGCGGAATAAAACCCTGATCGAGAATCACGTTTTTATCGACCCTCGACTCGATGACTCTGGCCACCCCGATACAAACATGACCGGAGCGCTCTTGCCGCTCCAATAACAACCTAGCATGCAGCTTGCCGACCAAGATCGCAGAGGTTGCATTCGATCCGGTATTATGGTCGCGAACTTCGCTTTCGAAGGCATGATAGCGTGCCAGATTGTGGCGGTTCTCGTCGGTATCGATTTCAATCGTACCCGGTTGGCGAACCGGTAGCGACAGGTAAACGATATTGTTTTGTACGTCGGTAGGAATATCGACGGGTAAAGGCAAGTCGTCGTCTTCAGGCAAATTAAACGGCGTTCCGTCCGGAAAAATCCCGCTGCATTCAGCCAAGGCGAATTTGCCCATGGCAAGCTGCCGCTGGTCTATGGCAATTTTTTTGACGCCCCAATCATACGGCGTAAGGTTGCCGCATCGTTCCTTGACGAAGGTTTCGATATACCGGTCGTGTTGTTGAAAATGCTGGGGCCGCAAAAACATGCCTTCCGACCAAACCGTCCTGTTATTTTCCGCCATTGTTCTTGTAACCTTTACCCTGTGATATGAATTTTCGAGCTAACCTTAGGTTTAATACCATTAAGGATTTCGTGATAAATAACGTCCTGGAACTATGCGCTTTGTCGAGGGTACGGTTCGCTTGGCAGGACGCCGTGAACCCAGCACCTAAATTATCCAAGATAGTTAATCATAGTCTATGAACTATGGAATTTAGGTGCTGGGTGAAGTGTCCTTCTAGGCTTGACGACAGAGTCTGATTGCCAGGGATGGCGTGAATGCAGATTTTGCATGAGCAAAAATCTGCCCTGCCGCCGACATCCTCGCCAAGCATGCTCCACACCCTTTTTACCCTCAAATTGGGAGTTGCTGTTGAAAAACGGCTTTCTCAAACCTCCAATCATCATAGTCCAAATTTTTCATTTTTGTTCCGCGCTGTCGTTAAGGCTTTCATTTGTTCTTCATAAGCCTCTACGAAGGCATCGCCGAAAAAATTCTCAACGGCTTCTTCGGACTCAATGCGATAAGTGTCCTGATAACTGTCCCAACATTTGGCTTTTTTTTGTAACACGATGCCTTGCTCGAATTGTTTTTCGATTGTTTTCGGGTCGAATCGTTTCAATAAGTCGGCCAATGAGGCTTGAATCCCTGCTTGCATGGCGAGCTGATGATTCATAATGTCATTGAAGCCTTGCTCGATCGATTCGACCGATTCGAGAAAGCCGCCTTCTTTGTTTTGAATTAATTGCTTTAAAACATCATCGGTCGATACGGCGAACTTCAACGGATTATTGTCGGCCGCTCTTATTACGGTCACATTGACGCGAAATAAACTCTTGAATTCGGCTCGGCTTCGTAAGACCGACACGGTACCGGCAACCAATTGCCGAAACATTCTGCCAACTCTTTGCATCGCCTCCAATTGATTTTTAGTTACGCATTCATTTTGATCAAGACCGGCACCTTGCAAAAAAGCATCGAATAGCCCGTTATCGGAAATACTCTGGACGGTTTGTGCGATCGGCGTTTTAGGGGAAGAATCAGCCGGGTCGGCTAGAATATTTTTTAACTTTGGAGCTTGTGGTCTGTCAAGAGATTCGATTGGCGATGAAAAAGATTCTGAAGTCGATTGGTCCGGCTCGGGTAGAGACGGTTTCTGGGCGAAATCCTCGTTAAGCAAATCCATGCTCGATGCTCTCGAATCATCCTCTATCTGTCTATCGCTGGAGGGCGTATCGGAGTCGGCAAAAAGATCCTCGAAACTCAAATTTTCAGGAATCTCCTCAAAAGGTTTCGGCGTCGATTGTATTTGAGGAGCGATAAAGCTGTCGAAAAGCGGTGAAACATGATCTTGCAGGTAGCTTTCAAATTCCGGCGTATCGCTTTCTTTAGCGTCGATCAATTCTTCATGGCGCGGAAAGGGTGAATCATTATCGCCAATCAGTCGATCGGCTTCCGTATCGACCGGCGTTGAAAATAACTCCTCGGGTTCTATCGATTTTGACGGCGAATCGGCAAAAATATCCGGAAAAGGAAAATCATCCTGCCTAGTGTCTTCTGTGATAATGGTCTCTATTTCATATTCGCCGACTTTTAAAAGGGTGCCGTTATGGAGAGGTGTCGAATCGTTACGTAGCGGGTTAGCTTCGTTATCGATAAATACGCCAGCCAGACTAGAGTCGGTCAAATAATATATACCGTTTTCGTACTTGATCGATGCATGATGCCGAGATACAAATTTATCAGGATCAAGTAAAACCAGCGTATTGTCATCGGAACGGCCTATCGTGCCTTCGCCGTTTGGAAAGGCCACCAGTTTAGATTCGGATAAAGGCTTGCCTTTGTACATTGTGATCTTGAGAGATAAAGCCATTTCAACTACTCGATGAGAAATACAAAATCGTTATTTTCAAGCCAAATTTATACCTTTCACACTTCAAATTTCGGCAGTGCCTGAGGAGGCGCCGGGGTGCTCGGTCGATTTTTGCTCCTGCAAAATCGACATTCACGGCGTCCTTTGACGTGCACCCCGGTGCCGAATTTTGATCTACGATGGGTATAAACAGAAAAATTTAGTTCCATTCGCTTCTTGATAAAGTAACGTTCAATCTTACTTCAAACAAATTCTAGTATCTGTTCGACGGTTCTTCAAATACACATTAACTTCGGATTTACCGAATTTTATATAACTTGTTGAAAACCTTATGACCGAATCCTAAAAGTTGTTGTAAACCGTTGGGAATAATTCTTTGCACTAGCTTTAGCTCGTAATGTAATCTTTTCAGGAGTACGCAGGATACTTTGCCTGATGTCGGGATTCTATTGAAGCTTGACTCGACTTGGCAAAATGCAATGCCTTAGGCATACTTTAACCAATCAAGCGAACAGCGAGGAACAAATAATGGACGAAAAGAAACCAATCAGTGCCTTTATCGTAGGGCTTTTTTTATTTTTAGGATTGTTCTCGCTGGGTTACTTACTAAGTAATGCCGCGATTAAATTCAAAGAATACGATCGAAGCATCACTGTTAAGGGATTATCGGAACGAGAATTTCCGGCTGATATCGTGATCTGGCCGATTCAATTTACAATTGCCGATAACGATCTTAGTCTACTTTACGAGTCTCTTGAAAAAAACACGGAAACGATCAAAGCTTTTCTAAAAAAAACCGGTATTGCCGAAGGTGAAGTTTCTGTCTCAACTCCTTCCATTACCGATAAGTCTGCGCAAAGTTATCAAAATAGCGGAAATGTTGAATTCCGATACAGTGCAATGCAAACTGTCACAGTCTACTCCGCCAATGTAGATCAGGTTCGTTCCGCTATGAATGGCTTATTGGAATTGGGTAAAAAAGGCATTGTCTTTACGGCGCAGGATTACCAAAATCGAACCGAATTCTTATTTACGCAACTCAATCAAATAAAACCTGAGATGATTGAAGAGGCGACCACCAAAGCCCGGGAAGTCGCAGAAAAATTTGCCGAAGACTCAAGTAGTAAACTCGGCAAAATTAAAAGAGCCTCACAAGGACAATTTTCTATCGAACCTCGCGATACAAACAATCCTCATATAAAAAAAATACGAGTCGTTTCAACGATTGAATATTATTTATCGGACTAAGGATTTCGTGATAATCAGCAAATGATCCTTACTAATACCCATCGCACTTCAAATTTCGGCATTGACGTATGGATGCACCGGGGGAGTTCGACAAAGGCTTTGACAGCAGGGATGCTGTCATAGAGCCTACATGGACGTATTCACGGCGTCCTTTGACGGACACCCCAGCGCCGAAATTTGACCAGCAAAGGGTATACATACGCACAGCCATCCCTGGGATTTGATCCCGCCAATCCCTGGCGGAATGGCGTTTTATTTTCCTAAGTTGACGCCTCTATCGGGGTAAATGCCAGTCAGAGCCTATATGGATGCGCATTAAGGCATGTCGCGCCAAAATTCGACTCGAAAAGGGTATAAACATTCATCATTGCCACAATATGGCGTCATCATCACTCAAGGTAAGAAAAGGAATGTTAAAAAAATATTTTTCAAGTTTATCGAGTTTATCGAGTTTATTATTAGTACTCTGTCTCCTTCACGGCAATGATCTAATTGCCGGCCCAAAGGAAGATTTTCAAACTTGGGGTAATATCACTGCTACAGGAAGCCTTGATGTAATCGATCCCGATCTTTCTAAATACCGATATTGGCTGGAGGGCCAGGGTCGCTTCGGTAACGACACGTCGCAAGTTTCCCAAGGCATGTTGCGAACCGGTTTAGGCTATGCGCTCAGTGAAACACTGACTATGTGGCTTGGTTATGCGTTTATACCGACCGAAGAGCCTTTTGTAAGCGAGCCCTTCGATGAACATCGCATTTGGCAGCAACTGTTATGGAATCAACCGTTATCTTTCGGAACTTTCAGCAGCCGCAGCCGCTTAGAGCAACGGTTCATGCAAATCGGTAACGATGTCGGTTGGCGTTATCGTCAATTGTTTAAAATATCACTGCCTTTGACTTTTGCGCCAAATTTTAGCCTGGTCGGGACTAACGAAGTTTTTATCGACATTAATAAAACTGATTGGAAATCTGTGAACGGTTTCGATCAAAATCGAGCCTTCGCCGGCATTGGATATAATTTTGACGAGCACATCAGAACCGAAATCGGCTATATGAATCAATATATCTATAAAGCCACTGCTCAAGATTTTATGAGTCACATCATTTCAATCAATTGGTATCTTAATTTCTAGCTTGAATTCGGCAGCTTAACCATGAAGTCCATGAAGGATTTCAAGAAAATATCTAAACATTGCCGCTTACCTCTTTGGTAAGCGAAAGTTTTATACAAACGCATAGCAAGTTATTGAATTAACCTCTTATTCTTCATGGCGAAATGCTTTTTCTAGGTTTATAGGTTCTTGGAAACCCTTCGCTATCTCCATGTTATGGGTATATTTCTTGATTGACTCCCAATTTGTGGAGATTGCCTTCAAACTCGAGTTTACAAAAAAAGTATCAATCGAAAAAAGTCAGTAGATTAGTAAAAATAGTGCTTTCTGGAGGAGTCTGTGGAGTTTCGACTATTTTACCGGGCGCCATCACTTGTGCAGTAATCGAAAATTCCGATAACAAGCGTTTTTTTGCCGAAACCGCATCTTGAGAGCTAGAGAAAGGCCCTGCAATCACGTTTGTAGCAAAGGAATGCGCCGGAATTGGAGGGCCTTGATGATTCAGCATGGCCGCGAATTGACGAGCCTCTTTCTCGGTCGATAATTTTGCTACTCTCAGTTTCCATGCATCGGCATCAATTGTCTTGGGAATCGGTCGTTTAAACTTGATCGAAGGGCGCGATATGGTCAAATAAAAGTCATCTATATCGCCATTTAAAATAGGTGTTAAAACACCATCGGAGCGCTCAATTGCCGCGTGAACTTTATCCCAATCGATCGATCGACCGGATTTTTGCTCAATTTTTTGTAAGCGGGCCATCAAATCCTGGACAAGTCGATTGACTTGTTTCGGATCTTTATGGGTAGGTGGATAAGCTTGCAAAAAAAGTATTTCGCCATCCCATGCGGTTAAGAAAGGTTGATTGACAATCCTGACTTGTGAGCCGACAGTGACATGCCGAAATAGCTTTGCAATATCTTCAGGATAAAGCCGAACACAACCATGACTTACCTCCATGCCAACGCCATAGGGTTTATTGGTACCATGGATCAGATAACCGGGAAAACCTAATCGTAAAGCATAGTCTCCAAGCGGATTGTTTGGGCCGGCGGGAACGACGCTCGGCAAAGGGTCGCCTTTTTCGGCATGCTCGCGTCGAATCGATTCGGGAACAGTCCAACTAGGATTTGCAGTTTTCACAGTAATTCGGGTCAAGCCTTCCGGCGTTTCCCATCCTTCCCGGCCGATTCCAACCGGATAAGTAAATACTTTATAAGCGTTTTTTTTGTCGTATAAAAAAAGCCGCTTAGCCGCCAAATTCAACACAATACCTTTTCGAGGCGCTTCGGGAATAATGAACCGCAATGGCAACCGAACTGTACTGCCCGGCTCCGGTAACCATGGGTCTAAGTTAGAATTGGCTCGGGTTATTTCGTCATAACCCAAACCGAAATGCCGACCGATTACCAACAAAGAATCTTGTTCATCAGTTTCTATTTGCGCAGCAACACCAATAATTTCTTGACCATCGAATAAAGGAAATTCCCTAATCGGTGAAAATTCAAGCGACGATTCCAATTGCGGTCCGCGTGATAGCTGACAAGAGCATAATAGACAGAATGACATGCCTATAAAAAGGCGCTTGAATAGGATAAAGTTCATCGACGGATACAATTATTGGAACTAGGTCTCTCTCGAATTAGACGTTTTACAATCATAGCGGAAAAGCCAGCCACCCTGATTATTTGTTCCTAAGTGAATGCGGAAGGTTAATAGTATTTTTGAATTCGCGAGAGTATGAATGACGAATATGAAATTAAGCTTATCTCAATGTTAAACCTTTCGCACTTTAAATTTCGGCATTGCTTAAGGAGGTGCCGGGCCTGTAAAGCGGGTCACCAAACCGCCAGTAAGCTTAATAGCTGTAGAAGTTATTATGCGTATTCCCTAATGCTAAATCATGAACTGCAAGACGTATAGCAAAGCGGACAAATCATCCTCTTTTTTGTAACTCGGCCACTGAAATACCGCTCATCCATTCTTTGATTCGGTTAGAATCGCCAACCGGCGTCAATTGCCCCCATGAGTTGAGTAATACAACGATCGTTGGCCTGTTATTTATCCAGGTTTGCATGACGAGGCATTTTCCGGATTCATTGATAAAACCGGTTTTCGATAGACCGATTTTCCAATTAGGATTTTTAGTCAATACGTTGGTATTGTTGTATTTAAGCATTTGCTTACCGACTTTTTGGGTATGACTTTCTGTGGTCGTCAACGTTCTAATCAAGGGATATTTAGTCGCGAAGGCGACAAGCTTGGCCAAATCCCTCGCTGTTGACTTATTCTCAGTATATAAACCGGTAGGATCGCGAAAACGAGTGTTTTTTAATCCGAGAGCCTGTGCCTTACGATTCATGGCTTTGACAAAAGCGGGTTTGCCGCCCGGATAGGAGCGAGATAAAGCGGAAGCTGCCCGGTTATCTGACGACATCAGGGCCAACCTCATCATTTCCCTTAGCGTTAATTGTGTTCCGACCGGTAAACGCGAACGGCTATGGCGCAACGTATCGACATCCTGTTTCGTAATCGTAATGGATTTATTTAAGTTGGGTTTGGAATCAAGCAACACCATTGCCGTCATCAACTTGGTAATAGACGCGATAGGCATGACGTTTTGCGATTTTTTTTCATAAAGAATCATTCCCGTCTCTTGATCCATGACAATCGCTGCCGATGACTTCAGGTATAAACCTTTTCCTGCCGCGTTTACGGAAAATACCGTAAACATTAACGTAAGAATGGCGATTATAGCGAACAGATTTTTAAACATTTTTTTCATGTGCGGGCGATAATTAATCGGGAAAATAAATCGAAACGGCTTAATTATAGGTATTATTCAAAATGATTAAAGTCAATAAGTTAATTTCTTAACTTTACCTTAACTATCACAATAATTTTAGAAGGGTTATTCTAACGTTGTATCAGGCTCAGTTAAAGCCCGATTGCTAACGAAGTATAATCTCTTACCCTTTGCGGCTCTATGATCCTGCGCTTATCGCTAGACCGTGGACTGTTGAAGCCTTTACAACCATCCAAGGTAGAAGCAAAATCTAAAGCGCAATTTTCAATTAAAAACACAGCTGTTATTGACCTTGATGGCAAAGTCAGGATGCGATTTTTGCCACCGGTCACGGCTGATAATCAGATTGTCTTCGTATTCCTGTTTAATATGAATATGAGCAAAAATTCTTTGAGCTTTTTTATAGCGAGGTTTAATTAAGACGTCCAAATTTTTGGCTGCCAATTGTTTTTTAAAAGTCTCCGCTCTAATTTCACTAGAAAAAACACCTAATGAAATATCTCCTTTTGCCTCGCCTTTCGGAAATAGCCAATAATCGGTGATCCCTTTTTGTTTCACTAAATCAACATTCGCTAATGATTGCTCATAAGTTTCGCCGGCCGGCAAATACACCATGTAATCGCTAATTTTTTGTTCTTCCCGGCTCACAGATTTGATTGAAGCGGAATTGATACCCGTCTGTCTTCGCCAACTGTAAAATTGTTGCATCGTATCAAACGGCCCGGCTTCATAACACATACTTGACTCGACCCTGTTTTTTTTCGGCACCATTGCTTGTTTTTTAATAAGCAATTCGTTTACGGTGCCAAATTCAGCCCGTTTAAGCTCTTGGCTGGCATGGCGGTGGATTTCGTCCGGAATACTGGTTTTAGCAGGTGTTGGGGTTGCCTTAGTCAAAGCCGTCGAATCATCGTTGAAAGCGATAATGGAGGGTGATTCTTTTGGCTGCGTATGAGGTGCCTGATGCGAAACGAGATGAGCATCGAGCCATTCGGCCAACAGCAAACCGGACCTTGCCCCCGAAGATGGCGTTAAATTGAAATCCGAAACGAATATAGCACTGCGAATCGATTGTTCAATCGCGGTACCGGCGCCACACCATAATAAACCGGATTGCGCTTGCTTAAGACTCGATGAGTCGTTTAATTCCGACATTAAGGTAATTTGCTGTCCCGTGTCCGTTGTATCGATGAGAACATCACGCTCCAATGAAATAGCGCCGGAATGATATTGCCATAAAAAAAACGTGATATTGAGTATTATTAGCAATAAGGCCAATAGTTTCATAGCTTATTCCGCGAGAATCAATGACAAGCCTTTTAAGACCAAGTCCGGTACAACACAAGATAAATTATCAAGATGAGGGGCAATATCACCCGCGTCTCCACCGGTTAAAACTAACTTAGGATTTCGTGATAAATAACGTCCTGGAACTATGAGCTTTTTTGAGGGTTCGGTTGCTCGCTTAACAGGATGCCGTGAATACGTCCGTGTAGGCTTGACGGCGGCTTTCCCTGCCGCCGACACCTGGCAATCGGGCAACCGAACCCTCTGTAAAATTGGGGAATTATCTACGTCTAAATCTTTAACAGGCTTGTTTAAATCCGCTATCACGCTCTTGATCAAACCGATAACGGCATAAAGGGCGCCATTATCAATAGCATCGTTCGTATTTCGAGCCAAGCTCGGTAAACCGCTTTGTGCGGAAAGTTGTAAATTAGCCGTACCATTTGACAGAGATTGCTTCATAAGGGTTAAACCCGGACAAATGAGCCCTCCTAAATGACAACCGTTTCGGTCCATCGCATCAATGGTAATGGCGGTCCCGCAATCAATGATACATACCGATTCCGACCAATAATGCCTAGCCGCTATCAGGCACAACCAACGATCCACGCCCAGTTTTTCCGGATATTCATAAGCATTTCGAACACCATACGCTTCGGCTACGGAATGCGCTTGTATTATGGACAACGAGGGCCACAAGTCCAGAGCAATTGTCTTGACTTGATCTAAAACGGACTTCGAAGCCACGCAGGAAATAGCCATACGCCGAGGTGATTTCGGCAAGGCTCGCCAAATCGAAAACAACCGGGCTTCAAAATTACTATCTTGATGAATAACCGGCACTCCCGGTTCTAAACGATTATTGTTAATGCCCCACTTTACACGAGAGTTGCCGATATCGACCAATAAATCCATTCGGTCAATTCTTGCTAAAACTTACTTCGCCGGATGCAAAACAACAGGCTTTGCCATCGGCAGTCATTAAACGAAACAAGCCATTATCGTCGATTCCTCCAGCATTGCCTGTTATTGCGGAATCGCCATGATAGATAACGACAGGACGCCCTTCCAGGCAGTCATAAGATCGCCATTCATCTAAATAAGGTGTTAAGCCATGGCTTTCATAATCGGCAAGTATCGGCAATAATTCATTCAACAGCGTTCCGGCTAAACGATTTCTCGAAATGGATACCCCTCCCATAATCCGAGTCAAATCGATCCAGGCTTGATCGATCATTGCCGCTTCACGATCAGGTATATAAACATTCAACCCGATACCGATCACAACCGAGCAAGGCCCATGAGTCTCGCCGGTCACTTCGATTAATATTCCGCCTAATTTATGTTCCTGCCAATAAATATCGTTCGGCCATTTTAAACCGATACCGGATAAACCTAAGGATGCCAAGGCTCTGATCACGGAAACGCCGACAGCAAGGCTCAAGCCTGAAATAGCGGAGGGGCCGTTTTGAAAGTGCCACAAGACCGATAGGTAAATATTTGAACCGAACGGCGACACCCAGGACCTACCTCGCCGGCCTTTACCTGCAGTTTGAAACTCAGCTAAACAAACCGTTCCGGATCGGGCGGCGCTTTTAGCAAGATTAATCAAATGGTTATTCGTTGAGTCAAGCCGGTCATGGATGTTTAAATCCGAAATATTTAAACGAACATTCTCCATTAACACGGATTCGATTTTTTCACTGCTTAAAAATTCGATCGGCCGTTCTAGGCGGTAACCCTTGCCGCTCACTGCGACGGGTTCCAAGCCTAGTTCGGTTAAACTATGTAACTGTTTCCAAACCGCCGATCTGCTCACACCGAGAGTATCGGCTAAAACGGAACCCGAGTGAAATTCGCCGTCGGCAAGGAGACCCAGAATTTTTTTTTGTTGATCGGTAATTGTCACTGCACAGTAAAAATAGAATTATCGTTTTATCCGCGAAATAATTAAGGATTTTATGAAAAAACCTAAAGTTAACACTACGGCTCTTTGTTCTCGCGGAGTTTTTGCATTTGTCTTTTAACGACATGCCTAATCAACAATTCCCGATCTTGTTCCTTCATATTGATATAGTCGACACCGATAATATGAGAATAAAGGCCTTCAGGATTCTTTTTTGGCTTGCAATAAATAACTCTTCCATAAGTCACAATGACTGCCATACATGAAACCAACAACATTTTAATTTCCAGATAGTCGCCGATCGCCAAGGCCTCCGCGCTTTCGAAAGCCAATCCGGATGCGCTTAGATTAGCATTGCGAGTATCCTTCTCTTTAAAATCGGTGCCTTGCATCATGATTGCCTGAGCAATCAAATCGATTTTACTTTCAATTAATTTCAAGTAATCAGCGACATCCGGCACAGTCCGATCGAGCCGATGCATCATGATACGGGATTCTTGTGAAATCAATTCCAAAGCGGCGGATAGCGAACAGTTTCCCAGTACGTTATCGCTCATATGACTGGCCGGCGTGGCGGTCGCTTCATCCACTTTTTTATAGTAAAGATTAACTTGATCATCAATGCGAAAAAAACGCCGTCTATCTTTATCCCGATTCATTTAAATTTCCTGGAAATGAAATATATTTTTTGGATGCATCGCCCTCGGCCATCCCAATATTACTCGACAAAGTCTTGCCCTGCTTCGTCGGCGCCTGGTTCTACTTGCACGATAACAATCTCGACTCTTCGATTAAGTGCCCGGTTTGCGGGAGAGTCGTTAGGAACTAACGGCCGGGTATCGGCATAACCCTGAATGACGAATCGTGACGGCACGGTTCCCGGTTGATCCAGCATATAATGAGAAACGGTTACGGCACGAGAGGCAGACAACTCCCAATTCGAGCGAAAGATCTGAGTTCTAATCGGTATATCGTCCGAATGCCCCGACACCAGAACCTTCCCGGGCGATTCGTTAACCGATGCAGTAATTTTAGTCAATATGGGCTCAAATCCGGTATTGAGCACCGCACTACCGGATGGAAACGAACCTTTTTCGCTAATGCGAATAATGATTTTCAGATTTTCCGTTTCTACCGAGACCAAACCCATCTTGATTTCTTCTTTTAAATCTTCTCTGATTTTTTCTGCCTGTTCCTCAATTTCAGCCTGAGTCAATTCCATTAACTGTTTTTTTGCCGCTTCCAAGTTCGGCGAGTCTTGCATAGTCGTCTGTTTAACTTCCTCTAGCGGTGTAGGCTCGGTCGGTGCCGGCGAAAAATGCTGAGCGATGATGCTGGTCCCCATCGGGATATCGTATGCCGGCACATCCTTTTGTACGCCAAAAGCATTAATCATCGAATCAGCCATTTTTTTAAACTTGATGGTATCCATGGTCGCAAATGATAACAACAACACAAAGAAACACATCAGCAGCGACATTAAGTCGGCAAAGGTCGCCAACCATGCGGGTGCTCCGACCGGGGGGCATTTAGGGCATTCGTCAGCCATTTTTCACCTATTCATTGTCGGTTTTTCGCTTTTTATCGGAAATATAGGAATTCAACAAAGACTCCAGAACCTTAGGGTTCATGCCTTCTTGAATACCGGAAATCGTTTCTAAAATAAGCTCTTTGTTGGTTTTTTCATAAAGCATGACCTTAGATAGTTTGTCGACGATCGGGAGTGCGAAACAGTTTGCTACCAATGCGCCATAAAGTGTCGTCAGCAAGGCAACGGCCATCGCAGGGCCTATACTCGACGGATCGGACATATTTGCGAGCATTTGCACTAAACCGACCAGCGTTCCGATCATGCCCATTGCCGGCGCTAAATCGCCGACGCCTTTCCACATATCTTGCCCCACTTCGTTGCGCGATATCATTTGGTTAATTTCTTGAGACAGCATTTTTTTTACGAAAGCAGGATCATGTCCGTCGACACAAAGATTGATACCTTTTCTCATAAATTCGTTTTCAATGGTCTCATTTTCCAAGGCCAGCAGTCCGTTTTTTCGAGCAACATCGGAAAGCCTTACGGCTTCTTCGATCAACACAGCCGGGTCTTCCCTTTTGTTTAAAAAAGCTTTCCCTAAAACACCGAAGGACCGTAAAAAATCGGATATCGGGATACGCATCAACGATACGCCGAAGGTACCGCCTATGACGATTAATATGGAAGGCAAATTTACAAACAACATAACATCGCCACCAGTAGCAATGGCGGCCATAATAATCCCTATGCCCAATAAAAAGCCGATTAACGACGCTATATCCACATTTAACCTCTTCGTAATAATGGATAATCAATGAGAACATTGAGCAAACTCATTTGAGCCGCCCTTTTATTTTAATCGGAAACTAACCGCTCGTATTTCCAATTAATAATTTTTCAAAATCCCCTTTGCTAGTCGAGTAACAGTGCTAGGGGCCACCAAAGAACACAGTAAGCCCGGCAATCCGCCTAACACTCCTCCGCTTTAATCCAGCAATGCCTAAAGAACGGTGTCCGCACCAAAGTTACGGGCATCGATTACGCTAATTTGTCCTCGGTGACTTCTAAAAAGGAATATCGTCGTCAAAATCGTCGTAAGGAGGGGGCGCTGAAGTCGGGGGTGTGGATTGTTGGGGCTTAGACTGAGAAGAGGCCGGGCTCTGAGACGAATAAGCGCCTTGATTGTCGGAATAATTTGCAGTACCGCCGCTTCGGCTTCCCAGCATGTGCATTTCTTCTGCGACGATTTCTGTCGTATAGCGGTCTTGTCCGTCTTGTCCTTGCCATTTATTAGTACGAAGACGACCCTCTACGTATACCTGGCTGCCTTTTTTTAAATATTCGCCGGCAACTTCGGCCAGTCTTCTAAAAAAAACCACGCGATGCCATTCGGTAGATTCTTTCCGCTCGCCGGTTTGTCTATCTTTCCAACGCATGGTCGTGGCTAACCTGATTGTGGTGACGGCCTCGCCGCTTGGCATGTAGCGAACTTCGGGGTCGGCCCCGAGATTGCCTATTAATGTAACTTTGTTAAGCATGTTTTCTCCGAAAAACGATTGAGCAAAAAAATATGGATTCTCAAGGGTAACTTTATATTTGGAACACCGATATCAGACTGAGTGATTATCGATAAATCAGCCTAACGATCCTGAAGAAGCTTTCATCACCCGAAAAAATCAAAGTGATGATTTAGAGTGCGGTTACTCGACAAAGCTCATAGCTTCAGAAAGTTATTTATCGCGAAATCCTTAAGCGAATCCGTGCCCCATTTTAAAATTTAGGTTGACTCTTAAAAATAGTAAAAAATCTTTTGAATTATCAGGAATCGAACTGACTTATCGAATACTGTAAACGATCTTTATCCAATAACCGATTATCGACTTTTAGATAAGCCACCCCTTCGCCGAAATGCAACTTCACTTCCTCGACTCCGGTAACCTTGAGGATCTCTTCGGTGAGTTGCTCAGCTTGAATTCGGGTAAGATTGCTAATGGAGATCAGCATATTGGCCAGATAACGGGGTGGTTTCATTGTAAAAGACACCGCCAACCAACTCGCTCCCGCCACAGCACTCATAATAAAAACAGCGTTTCCGCCGAATTCGCCATAACTCCAACCTCCAAGCGCCCCCCCTAAAAAAGCCCCTAAAAATTGAGACGTTGAATAAAAACCCATGGCCGTTCCTTTCATATCGCCCGGTGCCGTTTTAGAAACCAAGGAAGGTAACGTGGCTTCGAGTAAATTGAAACCGCAAAAAAACACCCAAAGAAAAACAACAATTCCGGGCAAACTTTGATGAAAGTACTGTAAGCCTAATTCTGATACAACGATAACCGCAATCGCACCGATAAAAACGGGTTTCATTTTACGCTTTTTTTCAGCCAAAATAATAAAAGGTATTGCGGTCAATAAAGATACGATAAACACAGGCAAATAAACTTGCCCATGTTGACTAGCGCCTAATCCGGCATCCCTCATCAATAGAGGAATGACAATAAAACTGGCTGTTAATATCAAATGCAGAATAAAAATACCGTAATTGAGTCTTAGCAACTCGGCATTTTTTAACACATGCTTTATCTGGCCCGGAATCAATTCGGCATCGCGGTGAATTTTCGACTGAATCGGGTCCGGAACGATATAAATAATGACCACTATCGCTGCTAATGAGAGTAGCGCCGTTAACCAAAAAATACCTTCAACACCGACATAACCTGCAAGTACAGGCCCTGCAGAGATCGCGACACCGAACGAAACGCCGATACTGATACCGATCAAGGCCATCGCTTTCGTCCTATGGACTTCCTGGGTTAAATCGGCGACCAAGGCCATAATGACTGCGGCGATTGCTCCGGATCCTTGCAAAGCCCGACCGAATAACACACCGTAAATCGTCGTTGACATCGCCGAAAGCACGCTGCCGGCGGCAAACAGCAATAAGCCGAGTATAATTAATTTTTTTCGCCCAAAGCGATCGGACATTAGTCCGAAAGGGATTTGCAATAATGCCTGGCTTAATCCGTAAATACTGACCGATAACCCGATTAAAAGCGGCGTGGAACCTTCCAAATGCTCGGCAAATAACGGCAACACCGGCATAATCATAAACAAACCCAACATCCTTAATGCGTAAATGCTCGCCAATGAACCGGTTGCCCGTTTTTCCAGCAATGTCATTGGGCTGGTAATATCCTGCATTTGTGCCAAAACACTTATCTCCTGAATAAAGTACGCTATCGAACACTATAAAATATGAATGGCCAATCGAAATTCAACAGCCTTACACTGCGAAGTACCAATCAACATCGTTGACCGACACAGAATGCCGGCTATTATAACAACGGTTGCTTGAGCAGTCTGTTTGAAATTAGACTTGAGAAATCAAGGGTAAGGAAGGGGCGCGCTAAAACGACTCTCATAACAGGGGATAAAAGAAATACAAGCGCGCCAAGATTTTTCGCGAAAGCTGAAATGGGGTCCGTCCGATTTCAGCAGCGAAAAATGACTTGGCGATTATTGCCTTCGGCGGCCCCGATTCGCCCTGCGTCCGTGCCACTACGCCACATCATCGTATACTCGATGCGGCTCCGTAGCACTCCCACAAATGGCTTTACGCCGTGTCGCGATGCCTTGTATTTTGCCTCCGCCTGCGCTATTCGCGCAGACTCCGGCAAAACACCCGGCGCTACGGCTATCGGGGACTAAAAATCTTCACTTCGCTAACGCTCCGTTTCCAAGATTTTCAGCGAACGATTTCTAGGCAATCGAAAAGTAAGGAGAGTTTGGGGCGTCTTTCGGCAGTATACCCATCGCACTTCAAATTTCGGCATTGACGCATGGAGGCGCTGGGGTGTTCGGCAAAGGCTTTGACAGCAGGGATGCTGTCACAGAGCCTACATGGACGTATTCACGGCGTCCTGTCAAGCGAGTTACCGAACCGCCGCAAAGCGTATACTTGTAGAAGTTATTTTGTGCATATTCCTAATTTCGTGCCTTTCGTGAACTTACCGCCGTTTTTAGATCGAGCGATCACTATTAAGGCGTCATGAAATTGATGTGCTTCATAGAGAAAGCACCGGAATTGACAAACACGGTTAATTGCCTAATCGAGAGCCCGGATTCGGATATTGCATGACAGGCACTTCAGTGTGCCGCGATCTCGGCAGTCGTTACGGTCGCGAGATTTATTCCAGGTTCGCATGTCTCGATCTCATTTCTTCCTCCGGAATGCCTTTTTCGTGGATGACATGAGAGATGGTCGCTTCCAAAAATGCCAATGTGGAAAGTTCGAAAACCGTACCCATCGGCATACCGACAACCTTGCCATACTGTTCCGGGCTGCCGACTCTAAACACGGCATCGGCCATGTCGCCGATTGTCGACTCGCTTTTCGCCGAAATCAGTACGATTTTTGCGCCAATCTCGCGAGCACGTTTAGTGAATGCGACCAACTGCTCGGTTTCGCCGGAACCGGAAATAATAATAAGCAAATCGCCTTGTTTGATGCTGGGTGTAACGATTTCACCGACTACACTGGTATCGTAACCGCTATGCATCAATCGCATCGCGAAAAAGCGGCCAATCAAGCCCGACCGTCCCGCGCCTGAGACAAAAATTCGGCGAGCTTGATCGAGCATGTTCGTCAGTTTTCTATCATAAGAGTCATCGGTCGCATATAAGACATCCGAAATCTTATCGACGACAAATTCACGATGCGTGCCCTTGCTATTGACCAAGCGTTGAATTTTTCGAGCGGCATTGGCTGGAGATGGCGCGCCGGTAATCGCGCCGCCTACGACAATTATGTCAACTCCGGCCTCAACAACATCGCGCACAGTTTCGGGCTTGATACCGCCGGCAACTGATACTCGAGTGTTTAACCCCAAGCGCAATAAATCTTGTAAATCCGCAAAGGGTGTCTGTCCGGCCGCCTGGGCGTCGATGCCGGTATGAATGCCGATAATTTGCGCGCCGGCCGCCACGGCTTCCTCAGCGCAACTCGCTTTATCCTCGACGTTAATCAAATCGACTTGAACTTCGGCATTATATTTTTTTGCCGCGCTGATAACGCCTTTGATAGTTGAAATTCCGGATGTTCCAAGTACCGTGCAGATATCGGCACCGGCTTCGTAGAATGGGCTGGCTTCGTATTCACCGGCATCCATCGTTTTAAGATCGACCAGCAGCAATTTATCGGGAAATCTGCGTTTAATTTCCTTGACCAATTCAAGCCCGTTAAACTTGATACAGGGTGTACCGATTTCAATGATATCGACATAAGGGGCCGCTTGCGAAGCAAGTTCCAGGGTTTTGTCGAAATCCAAAGAATCTAGTGCCAATTGAATCAATGGTTTTGCCATTTTATGCGCTCCTGATTAGTTATATTATTTATCACACAATAGCATTCGGTCAGAGCGGCACTCTAAAGCAGAAAAAGGATATCTGTCAATTTTCGAAAGACTCCGGCATCGAAAAAGCCAAGAATGAAGGAGATATAGCATTGATACAGCGGATTGAGGCCTGCATTAATATTCCAATGCTACTCGTAAATGAATCCTTCTAAGGAAGGTACTGGACCAATAAGAGTCCACAAGACAACTTTATAACAGACTCAGTTGCGATGATTAAGCAAGATTAAATGGGGAGAACGCTTTCTTTTGGTTTTTTGATAAATTTCGCTTGCCTCCATCATCATATGCCGGCACCAAGGACAAATTCTATCGTCGGGCCGGCTTTGTTCCGATGGTAAAATCTCATCGCCACAGCGTTCGCAAATGATCGGTCTTGGTAAAAATTTCATTTGAACTCATCCTTAAAAAATGTTGAGCACAGACTAACCTGAGTCCATGCTGTTTTTTTGTGACGAATTCACACTTTGGGTGCGATATTTACTAAAACCTTTAATTTATGTTGGTTATTTCACATTTCGATCATTGTTGCTTACAAGCGACTATCGTAGCTGCAATTCCTAATTGGGGAGTACTGGACGAAAATTTCGGCAGCAAGCACACCGCATTCTCAAAATGCAGCGATAATGCTCAATTTCAGAATCACCGCTATTCGTAGCGAATCATCAACTCAATTGTTGCAACAAAAAAGGTATTAATTCAACCATCGGCAATTCTTGGCTTTCACTCGCAGTCCGAGCCCGGTATTCGATCATGCCGGAGTCGAGACTGCGGTCGCCGATTACGACACGATGCGGAATACCGATCAATTCCATATCGGAAAACATGAAGCCAGCTCGGACTTTTCGATCATCGAATAACACCTCGATTCCGGCATCAAGTAGTTCTCGATACAGTTTTTCGGCAGCAACGCGCAAACGTTCCGACTTATGCATATTCATCGGGCACAAGGCCACTTGGAAAGGTGCCAATTGAGCCGGCCAGATAATGCCGTTGTCAT
Organism: Methylotuvimicrobium buryatense; assembly: GCF_005931095.1. Lineage (GTDB taxonomy): Bacteria > Pseudomonadota > Gammaproteobacteria > Methylococcales > Methylomonadaceae > Methylotuvimicrobium > Methylotuvimicrobium buryatense. The sequence goes on from NZ_CP035467.1 coordinate 2,537,757, forward strand.
CGTGGTTCTGCTCGATCGCCGCCGCAACAATGCGCGAAATGCCGATGCCGTAACAACCCATGATCATTGTCTGATTCTTACCGCCTTCATTGATAATGTCGGCTTTCATCGCTGAACTGTATTTCATACCCAGTTGAAAAATATGACCTACCTCGATACCTCGAGCAATAGTAATCGTGCCCTCCCCGTCCGGACTCGGATCGCCTTCGACCACGAGGCGTAAATCCTCGATTTGATCGGGCAAAGGAATATCCCGCTGCCAATTTACGCCACGGTAATGCTTGCCGTCTTGATTGGCTCCGCATACAAAATCGGACATCAATACGACACTACGATCCGCAATGATTTTAATTTTCAGACCGAAAGGACCGACCGAGCCGGGTTTTGCATTGCAAGCGGACAGCACTTGCTCTTCGTCGGCTAATTGCAACGGAGCTGCGATACCGAAAACTTTTTCGGCCTTGATCGCATTCAATTCATGATCGCCTCGTAATAACAAAGCGACTAACTCGTCTTCTTCGCCTTTGACGATCAAGGTTTTTAGGCAACTAGATTTGGCAATCCCGAAAAAAGCACTGACTTCGTCGATCGAATGTTGATCCGGAGTGTCCACTAGATTGAGCGATTCGGTAGCCGGCCCCCTGTCGCCTTCGGGCATTAACGCCTCGGCTTTTTCGATGTTTGCGGCATAATCGCTTTTCGTCGAAAAGGCAATCGCATCCTCTCCGGATTCGGCCAATACATGAAATTCGTGCGATACCGCGCCGCCGATCGATCCTGAATCGGCGATCACAGCCCTATATTGCAAACCGAAGCGGTTGAAGATATTGCTGTAGGCCTGATACATGACTTGATAGGTTTCTTGAAGGGATTCTTGATCGAGATGAAAAGAATAAGCGTCCTTCATAACGAATTCCCGAGAACGCATCACGCCGAATCGAGGACGAATTTCGTCGCGGAATTTGGTTTGGATTTGATAATAGATGATTGGCAACTGCTTATAACTTTTAATCTCATGCCTGGCTAAATCGGTAATGATTTCCTCATGCGTGGGTCCCAAACAAAAGTCTCGTTGGTGACGGTCTTGTAAGCGAGCCAGTTCGGGTCCATACTGTTCCCAGCGCCCCGTCTCCTGCCACAACTCGGCGGGTTGCAGGGCCGGCATCAAGACTTCTAGTGCACCGGCTTTTTCCATCTCCTCGCGGGTAATCTTTTCGACTTTCCGCATGACTCTAAGCCCTAGCGGTAACCAGGTATAAAGACCGGCGGCTAATTTGCGAATTAAGCCCGCACGAATCATGAGTTTATGACTGGCGATTTCGGCATCCGAAGGCGTTTCTTTGACGGTATTGAGAGGAAATTGAGAGGTGCGCATGTCTATGACTAAAATGTTAAAATGCTTATTCTACCGATTAAACACCGCCAAAGTCATCACATCATCGACATCCGGTTTTCTGATATCATTCCGCATGGATTGTTTACCGGCGATCGAACAACACTAAAGCGAAGGACAACTCACCTTGAATTATAGAACCTCCGTTAACTCGACTTTAAGTCGTATTGCATTAACGGCTTTACTGTTTTATTTTGCGGGACAATTGGCATTACCGCTATCCTTGCCGCCCAGTTACGCAACAGCAATCTGGCCGCCGGCCGGTATCGGCTTCGCGGCAACGTTGCTCTGGGGAAACAAAGTATTACCGGCTATTTTTTTGGCTGAATTAGCCATCCATTATGAAGTCTACGATTTCATGACCTTATGGCAATCTCCCGGCCAACTCTTAATTTTTCTCAGCTCACCAGTCAACAGCGTGCTTAGGGCTTGGACCGGAGCCTTCTTGGTAAAAAAAATCGTAGGCTACCCAAACCCTTTGATTTCCGCTAAAGAAATCATGCTGTTTTTTTTCTTATCCGGTCCGGTCGCCACATTTATACCGGCCTTATTAAGCGTTTATGCATTGGTTGAAACCGGTGTCATCGTCGAATCGGATTTCGGATTCGGATTCCTGACCTGGTGGCTCGGAGATTGCATCGGTATCGTGGTTTTCACACCTTTGTTCTTGACGATTTTTGAACCTTCCTTACAAAGCCGCACGAAACGCTGGTTACCGTTATGCACCGCCTTAATAGTAGGTTTAGCCTTAGTCGCAATTTCTTACTTAATGGCTCATCAACGAGAAGGACTGCGCCTACGGGAAATCATCGAAAACAAGGCGGAAACGATACAATACGCTTTAGAAGACAATTACAAGGCACATGCAAATACCTTATCGCTTTACCACTCATTAATCGGTTCGAACGATACGATTGACTATCAATCGTTACAAATTTTTTCGGACTGGGTTTTCAACACCTACCCAGGCGTTCCTTATATTGAATGGTTAGAGACTTCGAAAGCAAGTCAAGATAAAACGACATGGACAATCAAGTATTCGACTAAAAAGTATTTCGATGACTTCCAGCCTATCTCGGAAAAACGCCACCAAGAGATCGTGTTAGCACTGGAGCCTCAAGCAACAACCGATCGAAGCTCTAAAATATTGGCATTTGGAAACAGTTCCAGGCAGTTTTTTATCTATACGCCTTTTTTCGAGACCGAGCAGACCTTGAAGGGCTATATTATCGAGGCTTTCGATATTGAACGTTTTATTGAAGACGCCTTAGTTCGAAAAAGCATTGAATATATCAATATTAGGCTTTTCGAAAAAACATCCGATGGAGAACAACAATGGTTGTTTCCGTTAGAGCCTAAGCGCGCCATACCGGATCCGTTTGCCATCACCACGTTAAAACCGCTCAATATCGGCGGGCAATCCTGGTTCATTCAAGTTTCGCCGGATTTAGGTTTTCTTGGAAATTATTATTCCTGGCCGGTTTGGGGTATTTTGGCCGGAGGGATGTTGCTGACCAGTTTAATGGGTATCGGTTTTTTGATTGTCACCGGACAAACCGAGTTAATCCTAGTCGAAGTGGAAAAGCGCACGCATGATCTTAATCAAAGCAATCGAAAACTACGACTTAGCGAAGAGCAATTACGCTTGGCAGCAACAGCCTTCGAAACCCAAGAAGGGATTATGATTACCGATAAAAAAGGCAGGATTTTAAGGGTCAATAACGCTCACACTGAAATCACCGGTTATTCCAGCGAGGAAGTGATTGGTAAAATTCCCTCGGTTTTAAGCTCCATACATCATAATCGTGATTGTTTCGATGAATTTTGGAAGCAATTAGCTAGTCAAGGACAGTATGAAGGCGAGATCTGGAATCGGCGAAAGAATGGAGAAGTCTATCCGGAATGGCAGACCGTTACCGCCGTTAAAAACGAAGCCGGCGAAATCACCCATTTTGTGTCAATTTTTTCAGATATCACCGAAAAAAAAGAAAATGAATCACGCATACACAATCTGGCTTTCTACGATCCCTTAACCAACTTGCCCAATCGACGCTTGTTAATCAATCGTCTCGAAAAAGAAATTGCTATCGCCAAACGACATGGCCATTTCGGCGCCGTGATATTCATGGATCTGGATCATTTTAAATTTCTGAATGACTCGCTAGGCCACCATGTCGGCGACGAATTACTCATTCAAGTAGCCAATCGCTTGCAATCGGTCGTACGAGATGAAGATACTGCTGCCCGATTAGGCGGCGACGAGTTTATCGTACTTATTAATTGTAATGCCAAAAACCTATCGGAAGCCGCCGATCACGCACTAACGGTCGCAGAAAAAATTAATGCTAAAATCAACGAACCGTTTCTACTTAATGCATTCCAACATCAACTCTCGCCCAGTATGGGTATTACCTTATTTCCGGATAATGACGATAATCCCGACCGGATTCTGCAACAAGCCGATACGGCGATGTATCGATCTAAAGCTTCCGGCCGTAATAGCATCAGCTTTTTTCATCCGAGCATGCAAGAAGCTGCCGATCTGCGCATTAAAATGGAAAACGAGCTTCGAGAAGCGATCGATCAAGGTCATTTCGTTTTAAATTACCAAGCGCAGTTTGGCGCCAAAAACGAGATTATAGGAGCCGAAGCTTTAATTAGATGGCAACATCCCCAAAAAGGCCTGATCCCACCTGTTGAGTTCATCAAAATTGCCGAAGAATCTCGCTTGATTTTACAGTTAGGGCGCTGGGTAATCATGGAGGCGTGCCTGCAAATCCAATCATGGCAACAAAATGGTTTAATTGTGCCGCGTATTGCAATCAATGTAAGTTCGAATCAATTCAGACAAAGCAACTTTGTCGATCAAATAGAACATTCTCTGAAGGTTAGCGGCATTACGCCCGATTGTTTAGAGATAGAATTAACAGAACACGTTGTTATCGATAATATCGAAGATACCATTGAAAAAATGAAAGCCTTGAAAGTGCTGGGCCTATCGATTTCGATCGACGACTTCGGCACCGGTTATTCCTCGCTTGCTTACTTGAAACAACTTCCGTTGAATCAATTAAAAATAGACAAAAGTTTTGTTCGAGACATTTCCACCGACCCGAACGATGCGATCATCGTCGAAACAATGATCGACATGGCTAAACATTTAGGCTTGACGATGATTGCCGAAGGTGTGGAAACGGCCGAGCAATTGGCATTTCTGAAGAGTAAAGGCTGTACCGGGTTCCAAGGCTACTATTTTAGTCATCCGGTAACGGCAGACCAATTTGCCGAACTCTTGTCGGAACAATCTCCGCAAGTAATATGATAAAAAATTCGGCAAGAAATACGCGTTTTTTACTAGATGCTTTGATAAATAGGGCATACATTCGGCGCCGGGATGCCCGTCATAGGACGCCGTGAATACGTCCATGTAGGCTCTATGCCAGCTCCATGCTGGCAAAGCCTTTGCGGAGCGCCATGGATGGCGTGAATGTCGATTTTGCATTACGCCATGGATGGCGTGTATTAGGGCAATGCAGGAGCAATTGCCGAGGAGCAATAATCGACCGGACACCCAGGCGCCTCCTCAGGCACTGCCGAATTTTGAAGTGCGAAAGGTATAAACCATAATCAATGATTTTTTGTAACTATTCAGCGCATGCGGTAGGTTGGTGTCAGGCATTGATTTCTAAGGACGCGTGGATACATCCCTGTAAGCTCTGACTGCAACGTCCTGTTGCAGACAGCCTTATAAATCAATGCCTGACACCTTCTCATACATGACTTATGCTGAATAATTACGATTTTTTATCATGAATCTCATGGTGAATAGACTTGGCTGTGACTCATTTTGTACCGGCTTTTTCATTTTTCATATGTTTTAGATAATTGACAATCGCCTCCGCTTTTTGCCGATCAAGAATCTTTTCAAAAGACGGCATTTTAGTACCCGATCGGTAAGCTGGGGCGTTAAGAATAAAACCGGCCAACTCCGCCTCGATAAAATATTCGGTAATGTTTTTCGGAATATTGAGTTCCGGCCCGACTTGACCGCCGGACAAATTAACCGAATGACAACGAATACAATAAGTCGAAAACAAATTAAAACCGGTACGAATAGCATCTGTTTTTTTGGCCGGCGCCGCCGCGCCGAAATAAGTCGATGCCGGTTGCAGCGAAATCGATGCCAATTGGAACGGCCATGGATAGCGCCATTTGTCTAGCCCTTGCGTAGGCCAAACTAAATAAAACGGCGCCGGCGTTGTGGTTTCTTTTCCGAATTTGAAAGTCAGCCATTTTTGCCCCGAAGGCGCTTCGGTATCGCGAAACGCAATATAGCCATGCTCCGACATTGCGTCCGCCAACGCCATAGAAACGCTGTAACCATCTTTGGCAACAAACACGACCACACTATCTTTAGCTGCTAAATCGGTTTTAGAAAACTGACTCAAAACTTGCGCTAATGGAATCGCTTCGTATTCTTTAGCGGTTTTATAAACCGGATCTTTCTCGATTTGAATGCGCTTTGCCGCACTAAGGTCGATGCCGGCAAGCTCGATTGTCGGCCACTCATCCGCAGATACCGAATGCGATATAAAAATTGTGATCAGTAAAAATAAAAAAAACTTTAAGCTAGTCATAATCGAAACAGTGGATTAGTTGGTTTAATTGTTTGGTATCGATAGGCTTCGTTAGATAATGATCGAAACCGGCATCGAGCGCTTCTCTAATTGTTTGTCGATCGGCATAAGCACTAATTGCGATCAATTGAATATCATTGTTTTCTTGTCTGAGCAATCTTACCAGTTCGATTCCGTTCATAACAGGCATATTCAGATCAATAAAAGCGACTTTGTAATGATATTTGTGGATCATATTCAAGGCGTCGACTCCGTTGTCTACGCAGTCGACTGCACAATCTTGCTTCAACAATAACTGTTTCAGCAGTATTAAATTAATTTCATTATCATCCGCAATTAAAATCTGTAATTTACCGAAATGCTTATTGTAAGGAATAACTAAACCGGAAGTTTTAGAGGCTTTTGTAGAATCGGTTTTCAGCGGTAAATTCACTGTAAAAACACTACCGCTCCCCTGCTCGCTTTGCACCGAAATACTGCCTTGCATGAGCTTGATCAACTCCTTGCATATAGCCAAACCAATGCCAATACCTTCCTTGTAAAGCCCCTTTCCTCTTAATTGAATAAAAGGGGAAAAAATCAAGTTGAGATGCTCGTTAGCTATGCCGCATCCGGTATCCGCTACCGTAATAATCAACTGGTCGTTTTGATAATCCGTCGTTAATGTAACGCGTCCGCGATCGGTGTATTTAATTGCGTTATCCAATAAATTAGCAATTATTTGACGCAAGCGTTTTTGATCGCCATGAAGAAATTGCGGCAAACTATGCTGATTATGAACAAACGCTAATTGTTTATCAGCGGCCTTTAACCTAAATAATTCGACAATATCATTGATTAAACTTACAAGATCAAAGCGTTCTACCACAAACTTAGTTTTATTATTCTCAATCGCGGCAATATCAAGAATATCGTTAATTGTAATCGTTTAGCCCCCCATCACTAAAAAAGTAGCATCTCCCGTTAAAACATGAAAAGCTATAGGACATGACGTTGAGCGACCGAGACCTTAGCCAAATGGACACGGACTATCTGGATGATTTGCCGGAGGGTGAGTTGCGTCCATTGAGTAAGCAACTGTTGGCGGATCTCAAAGAAGCCCGAGAACGACTCAAACAATCCCCGGATACGAGTTCGCGTCCGCCGTCATCCCGGGAGCCTTGGCAATCGAATCAATCCAGCGCCGAACCGTCGGAAGAAGCGCCGGCAACGGACGACTTGTCGGCACTGGATTCGTCTGAGTCTTCGTCAGATGACTTACCTAGCCAGGACTCGGCAACACCTCCGGCGGCGACCGGTGATAGCGGAAAGCCTAAAAAAGCCGGGCGCCAAGTCGGTAGCCCAGGCTATAGCCGCAACCTGACCTTACCGGTGACACGGACAATTGAGCATCGCCCGGATTGCTGCGCCGCGTGTAGGCAATCGTTTGCCGACAACACCGACTACCGACCCTGGAACGCCCGGTTCGAACTGGAGCTTGAAATCGGCAACGCCGAATCGCCGAAATTACAAATCGAACATAGCCGACATGACTACTTCTCGGCGACCTGTCCCTGCGGTCATCAAACCCGCGCCGAGCCCGGGCGAGGCGCCGACGAAGATGGCTGGAGCGTAGCCCTGAGCGAATGGCATCTGTGCGGCCCTCGGTTGGTTAGCTTTTTGGTTTATCTCTCATTGTCCCTACGGGCATCGCGCAGCAGAATCCAAGCCTATTTGCGCGATTGGCTGGGAATCTACCTCAGCACCAGCACCATCAATCAATGCATTCATGAAGCGGGACGTGCCGTTGCGCCGGTCGTCGACGAGCAGTTGATCGCGGAACTCAAGGCCGCCGGCCTCTTACATATCGATGAAACACCCTGGAAAGAAGCCGGGCAGTTATTTTGGCTCTGGGTCTTTGTCAGCGCACAGACGGTGATTTATCAAGTGGGCAAACGCCATCGTCTCGTCGTGAACCAGCTCTTAGGGGAAGCGTTTTGCGGCTTACTGATGACCGACGGCTACAGCGTCTATCGCATCTTTCCTAGGCGCTTGCGCTGTTGGGCGCACTTGGTGCGCAAGGCCCGAGCACTGTATCAGTGCCTGGATAGCGAAGGACAAGCTTTCGGCGAAGCCTTGTTATTGGCCATGATCCTGTTGATGCGCAACATCCACCGACTCCGCGAATCGCCGCCGGATGCCGAATCCTTATGGGCGCAGAATCAACAGTTGCTGACCTTGCTGCGCTCGCTCTGCGAGACGCACCGAGACATCGCGCATGTTGACAGCCGACAATTAGCCGGCGAATTTCTCAACGATTGGGAGGCCATCGTGCGCGTGGTCGAAACGCCGGCGCATCCATTGACCAACAACGTGGCGGAACGCAGTTTGCGGCACTGGGTATTGCTGCGCAAAATCACCTTCGGTTCGCGGACGGCACAAGGCAGTCGCGTGGTTGCCTTGCTGGCGAGCGTGATTGATACCGCGCGTTTGAGAGACCTGAATCCTTGGGAGTTTATTGCTCAAACACTGGCCGAACGCCGTAAAAACCAACCCGTCCCTCGTTTGCCTATGCCGGTTTTGGCGTGATAGGAACAGGGGGGGGCTAAACGATTACCGTTAATTAGCGTTAATAAGTCCTCGCTACAATGACTGATGATATTGATTTGCTGCTTTTGTGCTTTAGGAATTTCCGGCGATTTTTGCAATAATTGTGCGAAACCCATGATACCGTTCAACGGTGTGCGCAGCTCATGACTAATTTTTGCCAAAAACTGATTCTTCGCTTCATTCGCGGTTTCAGCCGCCTGTTTGGCACTCAACAATTCCGCAGTCCTTTCACTGACGACCAATTCTGTTTTGACATGCCGACCGGTTAGCATTAACAACCCGGCACCAAGCAAACTGGTAAATAACAGACCGCTTATCAAAAACCACCACATCGGCCAATGAAAATGGGCGTAAATCGAGCTATGGTCTTGATAAAAATAAAACTGCCATTCTTGATTGCCTAATAACAACGAATATTTACGAAAATTATTATGCAAATGATCCTTGGTATTACTGTAAATAATGCTATAACCGGATTCGGAATCGGAACCGGTTATAGCAAGGTAAACGCCTCTTGTATTAAGCCCCTTAAATGTCTGTCGAATCATGCTTTCGGTAGAAACCGTACTTGCTAAGATGCCTATAGGAGTTTGCGGGGTTTCCTTCTTTGACCGATAAATCGGTAACAGGAAATGAATATGTCCCTTAGCGGGCTCAATAATTGCTTTTACCAATGAATCGAAACTTTGAACACGAGCAAATTGATCAAGCCGCCGTTCCGATAATTCGAGCGCCACCGAAATTGACTCATCTCGATGCTCGCTATAGACTGGAAGCAATTTTAAGCGTGTCTTCTCTTTTATGCGGTAACGCTGCCAGCTGATCGATTGTATTTCAGGAAATTCATCAAAACCATGCCGAGCCGCCAATTTAAAATCATTAGGCCCAACAGCATTGTCGCCGATAAAAAGATTGCCGGTTGCATAAACAATATGCTGATGCTGCTTGATTCGATGCTTAAGCGCCTCGGCTAACATTAGCGATTGATTTTCGAAATCTAGATCGTGCTGTTTACGATCGAGTTTTTGCACATAAAAGAAAAAACCGATAATCAGCATAAAACTTAACAATAAAGGAATTCCGACAGGAAAAAAGCGTTTACGCCAAACCGACTTAGGGTTGGCAAAAACAATCAGTAGCAATGGCGTAAACACAAAAACGCCGATACTGTCTCCAACCCATTTGATAAACCAATTGATGGGGATTTCCGAAGGCCCGAGGACTCCGCTCAGCGTGAGCGCTGCAATATCCAATGTTGCAGGAATCGAACAGCTAACCGGCCCACCGAATAACAAAAAAAGAATGATATGCTTATCTTCCAGCAAAACGCTGGGAAACCCGACAATACGACCGATTAAATAACGACCGGTTAAAGCGCTAACCGAAGCGCCGCTTGCCGAGATTAAGGAAACGGCCAACATATTGTCGTCGAAACCGAATGTCTGAGCGGAAATAAAAAAATTGCCGATAAAGATTCCTGGCCAAACCCGGTAACCTAAAAGTAAAAGCAATCCTAGCGCAATGCCTGCGGAAGGCCAAACCGCGCTTGCTGTACTGGGAGGTAGAGCCAATTCGAGGCCGAGTAGTCCAAATACAAAATAGAGGAGTCCAACCGGTATAATCAGCGAAACGGATTGGCCTAAATCGGCAAGAGATAATCGTAATCTCATTTTTTGTTTACAGGACTTGATTTTTTTGTGTTTAATTAAAAAAAGTATTACGACTCGGGCCTAACAATTCACGGCGTCTTTTGTAATATGGTACCTAAAAAGCGTTGTAACTATCCATTCCCCTGGCAATTATCGTTCCCACGCTCTGCGTCACTGCCATTAAGTTAAGCCGTTCGTGGTGAGCCTGTCGAACCATGGACGGCTTAACTTATCGACCCAGGATTTTTCCATTCACCCTTCGACAGGCTCAGGGCGAACGGAAAAATCCTTAACTTAATGGCAATGACGCTCTGCGTGGAAACAATAGGGGGAGATGAATAATTACAAAGGGTTAGATAGTTATAGCTTCGACCGCGAAAAATGTAAGCGTTAATGTAAGGATTCAATTAAGGATTTCGTCTAACGAATATCGTTGCTCTTTTAATTTTAACTCATATCATAAATACCCCCCTAATCCATTGAACATCATCAAATTTATTAACGAAGACGTCTGGAGAATTCAAGAGCAGTCATTGAATCGCTATGAAGCATACGGATTGCATGCCTTGAAAATCATATTGTTATCTTCAAAAGGCTTCATTCGTGACCTTTGTATACTCCGTTCCTCGGCTTTGGCTCTTTATACGCTATTAACGATCGTACCTGTTTTTGCAATGCTGTTCGGCGTCGCCAAGGGCTTTGGTTTTGAACGAATTCTAAAAGAAAAATTACTGGAGCAAGTCCCGGAACACGATACGATGATCGTGCAAATAATCGGTTTTGCCGAAAATATGCTGGAAACTGCCCAAGGCGGCGTCGTAGCGGGGATTGGGGTAATTTTTTTGTTTTTTACGGTGATCAAGGTTATCGTCTTCATTGAAGAATCCTTCAATGCAATCTGGAAAATCGACAGCGGTCGTCCGCTGAACCGTAAACTCAGCGATTATTTGTCCTTGATGTTTCTCGCTCCGATTTTACTCATCATTTCCAGTGGCATTACGGTTTTTTTGAAAACCCATCTTGCTTGGTTACTGGGCGTCATGCATTTACCCGATTTCGGCGCCAATCTGGTGTTGCAGCTATTAGGTCTGTCTCCATTGGTTATCATGTCGGCGTTATTATCGTTCATATATATTTATATTCCGAATCATAAAGTCAAATTAAAACCCGGATTAATCGCAGGCATTTTGGCCGCTATTGCCTATCAGACTTTTCAATGGGCCTATCTCACCTTGCAATTCGGCGTCTCGGAATATAACGCGATATATGGCAGTTTTGCGGCCTTGCCGCTATTTATCCTATCGTTACAGATCGGCTGGATGATTGTACTGTTCGGCTGCGAAATCGCTTTTTATATACAAAACTTTACCGAGTTCAAGGAAGATCAAAAATACAGCGAGCCGAGCATTGTGATACAAAAGGCCTCAGCATTAAAAATGATGCAATTGATAGTTCATGCATTTACCGAAGAAGCGCCGCCTTTGACAGAAGGCGAAATCAGTAAGCGACTCAGGCTTCCGATTTCAGTTGTTAGTACTGTTTTAAAGAAGTTGAAAAATGGCGGTATCATTATTGAGCTAAACCGGGAGGAAGACGACGAGACGGTATTCCTACCCGCGGTCGACAGTCGCCGGCTTGATGTAGCCCGTGTCATCAAAACGCTAGAACAATATGGTCAGCACAAACTACCGGACATTCAAGGTATCGAAGATTGCTTAAAGTTGATCGAGGAATCCGAAAAGTTGCTTGAATCCAGTCAAATCAATACATTAGTCAAGGATATTTAAGTAGTAAAAACGTTTTCCTGGCAATCTTGTCGTCTTTTGACTATGATTTTTCCAAAACCCATCACTACACTGCTAGGAAGTAAAGCCTTGTCTACATCCAACGATAAGAGAATTCATCCACGATTAATCCATCGGGCCCCCGTACTGGTCGTTATTCCCGCTTCAGGCAAAACCGAACGATTACAAATGCAGGACTTTTCATCCGGAGGGGTATTTATCAATTGTCTGAACGATACATTGCCGCAAATCGGCGACGAAATACAAATTCAAACCTTGGAAATCGAAGATGCTCCGGTTTTAGACGTCAAAGTCGTAAGAGTGATACCTCAAAAAGGCTTTGCGGTTGAGTTTATGTGAAGTCGGACCTGACAACTTTTTGAATCCGACCAGATAAGGATTAGTGATTATCCTTACCGGTCAAGCGCATCCAGCTTTTTCGAAGCAAATGAGGAATCAGTAAATGCACCGGCATTCTGAGCCAATGGGAACGGATGTAAAGCAGCCAACGCGCGAGTCCGGTCCAACGGTCCGAACAACTGGGGTGGTCCGGCATCAAGGCGTGTAGAAAAAGAAAATCCATGATCTTTTGTCTTAAACCGTTCGGACGCCATTGTACTGACCTATCAAGCACGTGCTTAGGAATAGGCGTTTTAAGTATAATTGACGTATAACGAAGCGCATAATACAGAGGGATTTGTTGATTAAGTTCAACAGCTCGAAATAGCAAGTTATCCCAAAAATTTTCTTTAATAGAAAACTCTTTTATTAGTAAATCCAAATCCGATAGATCTCTAAAACCATGCTCTAGCTCACCTTCGTGAAACAAATGGGACGCACTATGAATTACACGGTCTTCAGTCGCTAATATCCAACTGCCCTGCTCAGGAATCTTTATTGCACATTCCAACAGTTTTTTAACATCTGGACAAAAAAAACAAGTTTTAGGCAATATATTATGATGAACGTCAATTGACGTTTGTCTTTGCACATGACGCATAGGCGGAATCTCATGCATCCATTTACGATAGTAACGCTGATCATAAGCATCAATATCATCAAATTTCCAACCGGCATAGATTAGCGCTCTTTCTACATCAAGCAATTTCTCTTCGGGCACCAAAATATCAACATCAGAAAAAAAACGACCTAATGCTGCATCGTTATCCCCAACAATATAAGCCGTGCCTTTCAAAAAAATTAAAGGCAAATCCAACCTGCATAAGGCTTTTTTAATACATTTTATTTCCCAATTCAAGGAAGTTCGCATATTTTCCGCGCAAATCATCGAGGATTCAATATGCTTTAGCGCGCAACTAGGAATACCTTCTACTGAATTTCGCTTAAATAAAAATCCTAATCTTGCCAATAAACCTGCTCTACGTGCCTGTCTAATTAATAAATCCCAGTCGGATAACGTATAATTTAAAACAGTTTTTGGTTCCCTTAATACTAAAGCAAGAAGCGGCAAGTTTTTCATTGAAATTTAAATAGAAAAAGTAAAAGCATGTATTATTCAAGTAACTGGTCGAATAACACTACTGCTTCATCTAAATTACTATATATAAAATTATAGCAGTCGGATCGATCCACCAACTGGCATAAATTACTGAAACCATATCCGCCTAACATATTATAGTTAAAAGAGTTTTTAATTAATTCCAATACCGTTTTCCCTTTCGGAAAAGATTGTAGGAGGGTCTGGCTATGCTCTTGATATTGAGGAAAAACAATCCACTTACTGAAAGCTTTTTTATTTGCCAAAAACACGCTAGCGCTATTCGGTTTCATGTGAGCAATAATTCCTTTAGCCGTATCATGAAAACAAGGACCAAAAACGGCTTCAGGAACAAACTCTTGAATTAAATCAATCGATCGATTTTTCAAACTGACAGGACGAACAAATGGCACTAACTCATTTGTCTTTAAATCAATAATAGCCATTTCATCAGAAAAAAGCCGCCAACCGTTCCCGACCATAGCCGCACATAAAGTACTTTTACCGGCTCCAGGTTTACCGCACAATATCAAAGCATGACCGTTCTTTTCAACAACTGCAGCATGAAGTAGCAGATAATAATGAATATGACTTGCCACTATCCAATTTAATCCCCACTCAAAAAAAGGATAGGCCTGAGACAAAGGAAGAGGTTTAAACGGTGTTTTACCATCTATATAGCATTGAGCCTGACTATAACCTCGAAAAAAACCACCCTTCTCTATTTTTATATAAAAATCCACGAAAACCGAATCATCATAGATAAAATAGTTATAGTCACTATATAGTGCCTTAATCGTATCGATAACCGCAGGCAAAGATGTTTCGATGCAAACTTTAAAAGGCTTAATCTCAAGAAGAATGGCTTCCGATTTCACGCGGCTGCTTAACACGAGTTGTCCGAATTGTCGTTGCAGATAAATCCAAGCTCAAATAACTGTTTTAATGAGCGGTGAATAAAATCAACACAGTCATCATCGCTTCGATCTAAGAATAATTCATCAAATAGGTCGGGTACAGTCATCGGTCGCAATGAAAGACAATGCAACATATCATAAACGGTTGAACTTATTACCGCAGTCTCACTGGTAAGCGGAGCGTAGGCCAAAAAATCATCGCCTAATTTATAAGTTAAAACACCTGAATACAAAAACCATTTCACCTTACAACTGGATTCCTAATATATCGGCTACTTCAGCTACAGTAAGATCCTTATCTTGTATTAATTGCAAATTACTAAAAAGCAGCCATTGCCCCCAATCGTTTACTATTTGCTCTACGGTATAGGGAAAAATTAATACAGGAGAAATCGCATTCAAATATGCCGCAATATAATGCAAAACTTTAGCTCTTTTAGGGTTTTCAATATCGATCTCGATATAAACCTTCTCATTTTCCTCATTAAGAGTTCCTTGCTCAAATACTACATCATCATGCGCAGCATCCAAAAGGTCTTTTAAAGTTGGATTATCATTAGCGCTACTGCTATTTTCGCTTTTCTTTTTCTTTTTATTATTAATAGTGACTATCTTGGCTCGCCATGGATAGAATATGCTATTGAAAGAGGCGTCGGTTACACCATAGACCGCCTCCCATCTGCTTACAGGTTGCCCCTGATAAAACCCAGGCGATCTTGAGCTAAGCCTATTAGGCCCACAACTCGTTGATCCATTTGGTGATGTATTTCCTGAAAGTGCCTGAGTAAATGAACAATTATCACCAATTGTTTGCGCCCATGCCGGTCTACTCATATAGCTCATAATCACAGGAGTCGTCATACCGGCTTTCGTAAACGACCGTCTCTTCTTGTCGACCGGAGGCGTTGGTTTTATTTCCTTCGTTGATTGATTTTCTGGATTCATTTGGAAGCCTCGCTCAAAAAATTTAAATTGTTGAAACATTAACAACAAGAACCGCTTTTGTCCATTGCACATTAGTACAATGTGTCTTATGAGGTTTCATTACGAAAAAACGCCTCAAACATTAATAAAGACCAAATCGATGTGCTGTAATCCCTGATTCCGCTTTGATGCTGGTCGACGATCTTTTTGACAAACGCCTGATCGAAATAGCCGCTGTCGCGCATCGTCTCGCCCAATAACGATTCTCGCACGCGATCTTGCAGCGGACCTCTAAACCAACTTGCCAAAGGTACCGCAAAACCCATTTTCGACCGATACAAAATATCGTCCGGCAAATAGTTTTCTAAAGATTTTTTGAAAATATATTTGCCTTCGCGACCTTTCAGTTTCAAATCCGGTTGAAGACCAGCAAACCACTCGACCAGCTTATGATCGAGTAGCGGCACGCGGACTTCGAGCGCGTGGGCCATGCTGGCGCGATCGACTTTGGTCAGAATATCGCCCGGCAAGTAGGTTTTGATATCGAGATATTGTACTAGCGACTGAGCGTCATAGCTAGCAGCATTTTTGGCATGCCGCCTGAATACCTCGACCGCTTGATAGCCTTGCAATTCTTGTTTTAAGTTTTGGCTAAACAGTGCGTTACGAATTTCGTTCGAATTTACCGAAACGCTGTGAAAATAGCCTTCGAGCGAATCGCGCGCGATCGATTCGAACGTCGATTTGGCCCTGAAGATTTTCGGCGCCCAATCGGCTTTCGGATAGGTTCTCCCTAAAAAGCCGAACAATGGTTTGCGCAATCCATCGGGCAGAATTTGCCTCATCCTGTCTTCGTAGGTATGCCAGCGGTAGCGCCGATAACCGGCCAGATTTTCGTCGCCGCCGTCGCCCGAAAGCACCACGGTCACTTGCTTCTTCGCCAGTTCGCAGACGCGGTAAGTCGGTAGCGCGGAACTGTCGGCATAGGGTTCGTCGTAAAGTCCGGCCAGACGATCGATCAAATGAAAATCGTCCGGATCGACTTGTTCGACGCGGTGCGCCGTATGATAGCGTTCGGCAACTAACTGCGCATATTTCGATTCGTTAAAGGCCGGATCGCCGAACGAGATCGAGCAAGTATTGACCGGCTGTTCGGAAAGCCCGGCCATCATTGCGACGACGCCGCTTGAATCGACTCCGCCCGACAAAAAAGCGCCGAGCGGCACATCGGCAACCATTCTAATGTCGACTGCTTCGCGAAAACGTTCGATCAGTTCTTCGGCGGTTTCCTGTTCGCTCTTGACTTGCCTTACGCCGAACTCGACATTCCAATATTGCACGGGGCGGTATTCTTGTTGACCCCGACGGATCGTCAATTTGAACCCGGGTTCGAGTTTATGAACATTTTTGTAAATCGTTTTCGGATCGGGAATATAACCGAAACCGAAATAGTCTTCGATCGCGGTCGCATCGAGCTCCCTCGGTAATTGCGGATGAACTTTGAGTGCTTTCAGTTCCGAACCGAAAATAAACTGCCCGTTCGACAATTCGGCGTAATACAAAGGTTTTATGCCCAAGCGGTCGCGCGCTAGAAACAACGTTTCTTTCGCCCTATCCCAAATCGCGAATGCAAACATGCCTCGCAAACGGTCGACGCAAGACTCGCCCCATGCCTGCCAACCGATCAATATCACTTCGGTATCGCAATGCGTCTTGAAGGTATAACCCAGTCCTTCGAGTTCTTTACGCAATTCGGGAAAATTATAGACTTCGCCGTTGTAAGTCAATACGACATTGCCGTCTTGACTGTGCATCGGTTGCTGTCCGCTCGAAAGATCGATGATCGACAAGCGCCTATGGCCGAATCCCAAACCGGGTTCGGTATGCAAGCCGCCTTCATCAGGCCCCCGATGAAATTGCACCTCGTTCATGCGACCGAGTAACTCGCGGTCGATTTCGCGTTTTTCCTTTAGATCAAATATACCGACGATTCCACACATGATTTTTCCTGGAAAATAAAAATTCTTGAATTGAGCTTGTGACTAGGGTGTCGAAATTTACCGATTTCCAAGTCGGATAGAATGACTGCTTTATGGATTTTGAGAAAACAACGCCTATGATCATCAACAAATTCGTAACGATTCAGTCCCCCGGCAATTATCGTTCCCATGCTTTGCGTGGGAATGCTTGAGTACCGCTCCAGCGGTACGAGACGCTAGAGCGTCTCGGGCTGCATTCCCACGCTGGAGCGTGGGAACGATAGCGGGATGTGAATAATTACACAAATTCCAAGATATACCTTTCGCACTTCAAATTTCGGCAGTGCCTAAGGAGGCGCCGGTGTGCTCGGTCGATTTTTGCTCCTCGGCAATTGCTCCTGCATTGCCCTAATACACGCCATCCATGGCGTAATGCAAAATCGACATTCACGACATCCATGTCGATCGCAAAGGCTTTGCTAGCATGGATGCTGGCATAGAGCCTACATGGATGTATTCACGGCGTCCTTTGACGGGTCCCCGGTGCCGAATTTTGATCTACGATGAGTATAGCTTGAATGCCGCTGGGTGCGCATCGGGCGCCTTTTCAAAAATATTTTGAGTTTAAAAAGCGGGTACACGGCAATTAGCTAAATGCGGCATTTTTCCAGCAATTCCCAATTTGGAGATCAAAAAGGGTGTGGGTATGCTTGGCGAGGATGTCGGCAGCAGGGCAGATTTTTGCTCCTCGGCAATTGCTCCTGCATTGCCCTACTACACGCCATCCTTGGCGTAATGCAAAATCTGCATTCACGCCATCCTTGGCGTTCGAGCTGCCGCCAAGCCCCCATGGATGGGTTTACGGCGTTCCTCGACAGGCATACCCCACACCCTAAAATCGGCGAAACTGCTCAAACTGGGAATTGCTGGCATTTTTCGACAGCCTAGCTTGTTACTGTAATGAATCGTACACGCTCAGATAATTTTTAACCATCGCATCGATAGAAAAAGCTTGCAAGGCCCGTTCGCGACCTTTGCTGCCGTGCTCGATACATAGCTTCGAATCGCCGATATAGTCGCTTAGCCTACCCGCTAACTCGACCGGATTTTGTTTTTCAACTAAAAATCCGGTCTTGCCGTGTTCGACCAGTTCGGGATTGCCGCCGACACGTGTCGCGATCACCGGCAAGCCGCTCGCCATCGCTTCGAGTATCGTATTCGAAATGCCTTCGGCCTGGGACGGCAAGACGAAAACATCAAAACCGCGCATCAGTTCGGCAACGTCGCTTCGTTCGCCCGGCAGCCAGGCGTGATCGAGCAAATCGTTTTCGTCCAGCAATTGCCTTACTTGCTCACGCAGTGGGCCGTCGCCGATCATGATCAATCCGATCGCATTTTTAGATTCTGGATGTCGCCTCAGCAATTCGACAAATGCTTGCGCCAACGTCATCTGATCCTTGACGCCGTGCATTCGGCCGACCGTACCGATGATCAACCTTTTTTCGGCATCGGGCCACGGACAATCGCCGACAACGACTTTTGGGCGTGCGGGCTGAAAGCGCTCGATATCGACGCCGTTACAGATACGCCGGATTTTCGAATCGGGAATGCCGACTTTTGCGCGCAGATAATTGTCGAGATGACCGGAAAGCGGAATGAAGCGATCGATGATCAGCCCCAGCATGCGCCGCAATAATCGATATTTTTTGTTGCTGCCGTCCGGATCGAACACATCCCAGCCGTGCTCGCCATGCACTCTATGTTTGACACCGGCTAACAGCGCCGGAACCTGATATTCGATCGCGGCGAGATTGCGCGTATGTACGATCGCCGGCTCGATTCGTTTGAGCAAACGATACATTTTCACGAATGACTGCCAGTCTTGCCCTTCCCGTTTGTTCAATTCGTAAATTTCGATGTCTTTCCGCTGCAAGCGATTTTTGAAATCAGTGCTGTTTTTCAGGCAAATGATCGCATGCCGGTAGCGATCGGACGGCATACGATTAATCAAATTCACCAAACCATTCTCCAATCCGCCGACGCCGAGGCTGTAAATGATGTGGGCGATTAGGGGGGGGCTATGTTGCTGCATTTTATTATTGGTGAATGGTGAATGGTGAATGGTGAATGGTGAATGGTGAATGGTGAATGGTGAATGGTGAAAAGGATAGAGCCCTTGTAGTTTCTGTCAATCGAAAATCTTTCAAAAATACAAAAAAATCATTGTTCAGCCAACTGCATTTAAATCCGGTTGAGCTTTTGCCTCGCTCTGAGAAAAAGGGGGATTTGCTCAAATAATCTCCCCTAACCCCTCATTGTCAACGAGAGAACTGAATGCTTACCCAAAAAATCATTCTATTCACTATTTACCATTATCTATTTTCTAAGCTGGTGAAACCTGTAAAGGCCCGACACCAATTTGGCTGTTTTCACCAAAGTGTTTTCAAGTTCTGCACTCGCTTGAGCGAAACCCAAATCAATTGCGATCAAATACTGAGTTTCCAGCTCACTCAACGAACCCTGTGCGATGCTAAGAAAATGTGCAAATTCTTTAGAACCTTTCCTTCCGGCACCCTCCGCAATATTTGAAGGCACAGAAATTGCTGCTCTCCGTATCTGAGACTGCAATCCATATTTCTCTTCAACAGGGAATCCCTTAGACCAAACATAAACCAGCTTAACCAAGCTCATACTAAGCTGCCAAGCCTGTAATTGATAATGCGGTCTAGTATCATCCTTTCCGTTTAAGAAGCGCCCCACCCCATTCATTATTCACTATTCACTATTCACTATTCACCATAATAACTCCCATACCACTCCACAAACCGCGCTATCCCAACTTCAATCGGCGTTCCAGGCTTATAACCGACATCTTGCACCAGCGCTTCGACATCGGCATAGGTGTCGGGGACGTCGCCGGGTTGCAGCGGGAGCAATTCTTTTTCCGCAGTCTTACCGAGGCATTGCTCGAGCACTTCGATATATTTCATCAACTCGACAGGATTTTGATTGCCGATGTTGTAAACCCGCCAAGGGGCACGGCTAGTTCCGGGGTCGGGTTTCGCGCCGGTCCAATCCGGGTTAGGTTGAGCAATATTATCAAGTGTTCGGATCACGCCCTCGACAATGTCGTCGATATAGGTGAAATCGCGGCGATGCTTGCCGTAGTTGAAAACTTGGATTTTTTCGCCGTTCAGAATGGCTTTTGTAAACAAAAACAAGGCCATATCGGGCCGACCCCAAGGTCCGTATACAGTAAAGAATCGTAATCCGGTCGTTGGCAGGTTATAAAGATTGCTATAAGTATGCGCCATCAATTCGTTGGCTTTTTTCGATGCCGCATAAAGACTCAGCGGGTGATCGACATTGTCGTGTACCGAAAACGGCATGCTTTCGTTCGCACCGTATACCGAACTGCTCGAGGCATAGACCAAGTGCTCGACGCCGTAATGCCGGCAGCCTTCCAAAATGTTGATGAAGCCGACGATATTGCTGTCGATGTAGGCATGCGGATTTTCGATCGAATAGCGCACGCCGGCCTGCGCGGCCAAATTGACGACGCGTTCCGGACGATGCTCTTTAAATACCTGTTCAATCCTGTCGCGGTCGGCCAAGTCGGCTCGGATATCGGTATAGCGATTATGATCGAGTATGCGCGCCAACCTTGCTTTTTTCAGATTGACATCGTAATAATCGTTCAGATTGTCGATCCCAATGACTTCGTCGCCTCTTTCGAGCAGCCGCAAAGCCAAATGATTGCCGATAAAACCGGCGGTTCCTGTTACCAGTATTTTCATAAATTACAAACGTGCGTCAGTCAGTTCAGCCGGAAAAACGTATTTCAAATCGTAAATCACCGACTCTTTTTTACCCAGCGCTTTGATTGAAGTGATATCCATTCGCTTAAATTGCTCATGCGCAACGGCCAAGAGGATCGCATCGTAACAGCCGACTTCCGCCTTGTCGATGGTCGTTATGCCGTATTCTTCCATTGCTTCGGCGGGATCGATCCAAGGATCGTAAACATGCACGTTAACGCCGTAACTTTGCAGTTCTTTGACGATATCGACGACACGGGTATTGCGCAAATCAGGGCAATTTTCCTTGAAAGTCAAGCCCATTATCAGCACATCGGAATCTTTGATATGGATGCGTTTTTTCAGCATCAATTTGATTAATTGCGACACGACATATTCGCCCATGCCGTCGTTGATGCGGCGTCCCGACAAGATGACTTCGGGATTGTAACCGATCGCTTGCGCCTTATGAGTCAAGTAGTAGGGATCGACTCCGATGCAATGTCCACCGACCAATCCGGGCCGGAACGGTAAAAAATTCCATTTGGTACCGGCGGCCAACAACACTTCTTCGGTATCGATGCCGAGCTTATTGAAGATGATCGCTAATTCATTGATCAATGCGATATTCAGGTCGCGTTGCGTATTCTCGATAACTTTGGCCGCTTCGGCGACTTTAATACTACTGGCCTTGTGTGTGCCCGCTGTGATGATGCTTTGATAAAGCCGGTCGATGCGGTCGGCGATTTCGGGAGTCGAACCGGAGGTCACTTTGAGAATATTGGTGACTCGGTGTTCTTTGTCGCCGGGATTAATCCGTTCCGGGCTGTAACCGACAAAGAAATCTTGATTGAATGTCAGTCCCGATATTTTTTCCAGAATCGGCACGCAAACTTCCTCGGTCGCACCGGGGTAAACGGTCGATTCGTAAATAACGATATCATTGGGTTTAATCAGCTCGCCTAGCAAGGTGCTGGCTTTTTCCAATGGAGTCAAATCGGGCTGTTTATATTCATTGATCGGTGTTGGCACCGTAACAATGTAAATATTGCAGGTTTTGATTTCCTCGGCCGATGAGGTGTAAGTCAAATGAACGGCTTCTTTTAATTCTTCCTCGTCGACTTCAAGCGTGTGATCGCTCCCGTTTTGCAACTCTTTGATACGCTCTGCATTGATATCGAAACCGATTGTCGGGTATTTCTTCCCGAATTCAACGGCTAAGGGCAGACCGACATAACCGAGACCGATCATTCCCAACTTGACATTTTCTAACATAGATTTTTATTCCTTATGTCTAAAACTCGAATATTAACTATTTTTCTAAAGATTTCGTAACAAATAACTTCGCGATTTATCATCGTTCCTACGCTCTGCGTCACTGCGATTAAGTTAATGGAACCCCATCATTCCGCCATGGACTGGCGGAATCCAGTGCCATGGATAGCAAGCTTTGAGGCACATTCGAGCCTGAATGCCAGCATTACTTATTCTGTGACGGCTTAACTTAATAGTAGTGACGCTCTGCGTGGGAATGCATCCCGAGACGCTCTGCGTCCCCTGTGATCGATAAAACAAGCAAGAGCTAACCAATGCATTTAAAGTCTCTCAATCTACCTAGCCGCCGCAATCGACGCGGAGCGTCTACCCTCTGTGTCAATATACCTGAGACACCGCCCTATGCATTAATTAGGAAAGTTATTTTTACCGTATCCTAAACGGCAAAACGTTACAAAGACGATTCTTAATTTAAGACTCACTTTTCTAATTTTTGATGAAGCTTAGCAGAGCTTAATTTAATTTTAAGCGCGATTTATTACAGTTTCGTAATTTTTTCGACTACTTGAACCAATCGAACCGGCATCCGTTATTCTATTGAATTCGCTAGGGGAACTTACGGCTCATTTATGAACTCATAGTGTTCGACACTATGTAAGGAGATACTTCATGAATAGCAATGAAACCGATAATAATAAAATTAACGCCGAAAAAATGGAAAAGCTTAAAAACCTAACCGGCATCGTCTATTTATGTCAAGTCCTGGCATTCGGTTTTGCAGGCTTGCCTATTTTCATCGGTGTCGCGATTAACTTCATCAAGCGAAACGATGTTCGGGGCACTTGGTTGGAATCCCATTTCGACTGGCAAATCAAAACCGCGTGGGTCGCTGTCGCATTGTTAGCGGCAAGCGGATTGACCTTTGCGATGGGTTTGGGTTGGTTTCTATTGATTTTTGCCGTGTTGTGGTTGGTTTACCGAATAGCATTGGGTTGGCATACCCTATTCGATAATAAGCCGATGGTTCCCAAAAATTTCAAATAAACCGAAACACTCAAGTCCATCGACTTCTGAGTTTATCGCGATTCAATGCCAACCATTGAATCGCGACGATCGGAATGCCCGAGTTAATTTTACCCTGCTCCATG
The DNA here is from genome assembly GCF_005931095.1 of Methylotuvimicrobium buryatense. Taxonomy (GTDB): domain Bacteria; phylum Pseudomonadota; class Gammaproteobacteria; order Methylococcales; family Methylomonadaceae; genus Methylotuvimicrobium; species Methylotuvimicrobium buryatense. Next base: position 2,561,347 of record NZ_CP035467.1, read on the forward strand.
AGCCGAAAAGCCTCATCGAAACTCACGACCGAAACCCGAATATCCTCTTGCTCATGATCCAACCCGTGAATTCCGCCGACACCGGTACTATCGATCCTGCCACAATACAAGCTAAGCCACTCCGACGAACCGCCGGGAGTCGTGTAAAACGCATTGATCGGCAGTAATTCCAGAATCTCGCAGCCCGCTTCCTCGATTGCCTCTCGGTAAGCGACTTCCTCCGGCGATTCGCCCTCTTCGACCGCTCCTGCAACGATTTCCAACAACCAAGGGGCTTCCGGCCTTAAAATCGCACCGACCCTGAATTGTTCGATCAAAACCACAGTATCTTTGACCGGGTCGTATAACAAGACCGCGACACAAGAACCGCGTCTAAATAATTCGCGTTCGATTTCCGGGCTCCAACCACCGGCGAACAAACGATGTTTAAGCCGGTATTTTTCTAGCCGGAAAAAACCGTGATAAACCTCATGCTTATCGAGAACTTCAAAATCCTTATTCATATTTATTTTCGATACTCAACTTTATAAATAACGCCTAAGTTGTCGTCAGAAATCAATAAACTGCCGTCCGGCATTTCCAGGATATCGACCGGGCGCCCCAAAACCTCATCGGACGAAGTCAGCCAACCGGAAATGAAAGAATGTTCGGATACAGGCCGACCATTTTTGAACTTGACCATGGCAATACGATAACCGTGAGGTTGACTCCGGTTCCATGAACCGTGTTGGGCGACGAATAGCTGTTGTTTAAAGCGTTCGGGAAATTGCTCGCCTCGATAAAAATGCATACCCAACGGCGCTTTATGAGCCTTGAATTGCCATGCCGGAGCGACAAATTCCTCGCAGCTTCGTTGCTTGCCGAATTCCGGGTCGGCAATGGTGCCGCCGTGGCAATAAGGAAAGCCGAAGTGCTGACTAGGCTCCGCCCATTGATTCAATTCATCGGGCGGAATATCGTCCCCCATTAGATCGCGGCCGTTTTCGGTAAAAAACAGCGTATTCGTTCCGGGCTGCCAATCGAAACCGACGGTATTTCTTATCCCTTGCGCTAAAATTTCAAGATCGGAACCGTCTGGGTTCAAGCGAATCAATGTTGCATAGATTTCTTTATCCGGCTCGCAAACATTGCAGGGCGCGCCGACCGCGCTATAGAGTTTGCCGTCCGGGCCGAAACGTAAATATTTCCAGCCGTGATGCCGATCGGAAGGTAAACCGTCGAATACCACGACCGGCTTAGGCGGGTTCGCCAAATTGTCGATAATATTGTCGAAACGGATAATCCGGTTAACTTCTGCAACATACAGCGAACCGTTTTGAAACGCCACGCCGTTAGGCATGTATAAATCGGTTGCGATGACATAGCGTTTGTCGGCCTTACCGTCGCCATTAGTGTCCTGAACGGCGTAAACAGCGCCTTGCTGGCGGGTGCCGACAAAAATAACGCCCTTTTCGCCTCGGGCTAACGACCGGGCATTCGCAAGATCCTCGGCAAATAACGAAATGGAAAAACCGACCGGCAACTGTAATTGTTTTAAAACTTCATTGACGCTTGCGGCTTGGATCGGACACGATACAATTAGCGATAGCATTAAAAAGATTTTGGCTTTCATACAGAGGCCTCCTACAAATAAACTTTTCGATATGGTAACACTCTAAAATGCGCTTGAAATAAAAAAATTGTCCCTTATATCGTTATCAACCCTCAATAAACTCAAGGTAATACAATTATGATGCGTATTCTTCTTTTTTTAGCAACCAATGCCGCCATATTGGTCGTTATCAGCGTTATCTTCAATATATTCGGACTCAGCGGGGTATTGGATGCCCAAGGTGTCGATCTCAATCTAAACGCCTTACTGCTAATGTCGGCTATTATCGGTGTCACCGGCTCGGCGATTTCGTTGGCGATATCCAAATGGTCGGCAAAGAGCGCGATGGGCGTGCATGTCATCGAACACCCGCAAAATCAAACCGAAAAATGGTTGGTCGATGTTGTCGCTCGTCAAGCGAGAGCGGCCGGTATCGGCATGCCGGAAGTCGGCATTTTCCAAACACCGGACCCGAATGCATTTGCGACCGGCATGAATAAAAACAACGCCTTGGTTGCAGTCAGCACGGGTTTGTTACAAAGCATGAGCGCCGAAGAAGTTGAAGCGGTTCTCGGCCACGAAATCAGTCACGTTGCCAACGGCGACATGGTCACGATGGCCCTGATGCAAGGCGTGGTTAATACCTTCGTGTATTTTTTCGCGACGGTGATCGGCCATACGGTCGACCGAGTCGTGTTCAAAACCGAACGCGGTTACGGTCCGGCTTATTACATCACGCAGATAGTCATGCAAATAGTCTTGTCGATGCTTGCATCGATGCTGGTCATGTGGTTCTCGCGTTACCGCGAATACCGTGCCGATGCCGGCGGAGCTAAATTGGCCGGGCGCGACAAGATGATCAATGCGCTACGGGCCTTACAACGGGCGCATGAACCCGAAGAACTGCCGGGACAATTGGCCGCATTCGGTATTCACGGCAGCCGCATGCACCGTTTGTTCATGAGCCATCCGCCTTTGGAAGAGCGTATAGCCGCATTGCAAAATAGCCGTTAACCCGCAACAGACCACCGGGCCAGCCTGCTGGCCCGGTACTTTTCGATGAACCAATCAATTTTCATACGCTTCAGGCTCAACCTGAGCTACGATCAATACCTCGGTGTCTATCAAGGCCTGGCCAAAACCATATCGGTCATCGCCGACGACGGACGACGCATTCAATTTCCTGCCGGCAACATCCAGTCTTTTTTGACCCGACAAGGTATTCATGGATATTTCGAAATGGAACTGACGCCGCAAAACAAATTCGTCGGGATCAAAAAGCTGAGTTGAACGCAGTCAATCATGACGCAAGAATCAGACTGATGTAACGATTTAGTACTTGGTGGGCCGGATTTTTCCTTGGCAGAACGGAGTTTGTAACTCCGTCCTGAACGTTTCGACCGTGGCCAAAATCTAATCAAAGCCGCTCGAGGCAAGTTAAATAACCCGCCCCGCCTGAAAAGTTTCAACATTTGAACATTTTCGTGGACAAAATGTTTTCTTGGGTTCAAATCATAAGTCCGCTTTGGATCATCCCTGCTCGATTCGAATAAATCAACCCTCTTCGAAACTTCTCCGACGTTCGGGTATCGCGTCGAACTCGATATGCTCGCTGCCGTTCAACACCAAAAAGTGTTTGCCTTTTGCCCTCGATATCATCGTAACGCCGGCTTGCCTGGCCATTTCGAGGCCCATTTGGGTCGCTCCGGAACGCGACAATAATATCGGTATGCCCATTTGAGTGACTTTAATCACCATTTCCGAGGTTAAGCGTCCGGTCGTGTAAAAAATTTTGTCGGCACCGGATAAATCATTCAGCCACATCAAACCGGCAATCGCATCGACCGCATTGTGCCGCCCGACGTCTTCGACGAAAAAATCGATCCGCTCGCCGGTACATAACGCACAACCGTGGACCGCACCGGCTTTTTTATAAACTTCGTTATAATTTTTTAACGCATCGAGCATTGCGTAAAGCATCGATTGTTTGATCGACACATCCGGCACTCGGATTTGCTTGAGTTTTTCCATCAATCGGCCGAATACCGTACCTTGCCCGCAACCGGTCGTCACCGTTCGCTGTGCCATACGTTCGGAAAAGTCGCTGCCGCCTTGCCGGGTTACGACCGCGACCGCCTCGGTTTCCCAGTCGACCTGAACAACTTTAATGTCAGCGATATCCTCGAAAAATCCCTGATTTTTTAAATACCCGAGCGTCAATAATTCGGGATGCGCGCCAATAGTCATCAAGGTTACGATTTCTTGCTTGTCCACATAAATGGTCAAGGCTCTTTCACCGACTAATTCGATAGCTTGAGCTTCTCCTCGTTCATCGATCGCGACGGACGGCAGTGAAAAACCCAATCCGGCATTGGTCATATCAGGCCTATAGAGATTACTCATTGCCCTGCCCCTCCAACGCGGACAATTCGCCTAAAGTATTCACGTTGACAAAAACCTCGGGGGCGTCGCTAAAATCGACCTGAGTCATTCGATGTTTCATCAACCAACGGTCGATCTTACGCTCGCCGCTGCCCAAATAATCTATCAAGCTGGATTCGAGCGTTGTCTTGATGGCCAAAAACACGGGATGTAAGCGCTCGCCATCGAACGCAACCGCCACATCGATTTCGGGATTTAGACCGGCTTTTAACAATCGTTGCAAATGATCGGTCTTAATCAACGGCGAATCGCAAGGCATTACCAGCACTATTCCGGCATCGGCATGCGCCATCGCGGAAAGAATACCGGCCAAGGGTCCTTCGAAATTACCGTTTTGATCGGAAACGACCGGCAAGCCGAATTTACTATAGGCGTCGAGATTACGATTGGCATTGATAATGACTTGGTCGACCAGCGGCTTAATTGAATCGATCGCATAGGAGACCATTGGCCTCCGATGAAACAGCACCAAACCTTTGTCTTGATTGTTCATGCGTCGGGCCAGTCCGCCGGCCAAAATAACGCCGGTCACTTTTGTTGGATTGCTCATAATGTTAAGCTGTTAGTAGCGAATGGGAATAAAACTGTATGACAAGATCGATCGTTATTTTCGCAAGCCTGATGATTATTGCAAGCTGCGAAACCTTACAACAAAAAGGCGAGTTCATCGAATATTACCGGGTCGAAACCCAAAAACCTTACGATGACGTGCTGGCGGAGATTAAAATTGCCATTGCAGAACACAATTTACGAATTACCGCACATAGTCGTATCGGAAAAGTCATCCGAGATCGAGGAACGGCAAATTTTCCGGACTACGATACGATACAATTTTGTAACCTGACTCATGCCGAAACGTTATTGACTCTGTCGCCCCATTCGGTCAGTCATATGCCTTGCAATGTCGTGCTCTATGCGTTTGAGGGTAAAACCATCGTCAGTACGCATTTATTACCCACCGACACAGGTAATCCTGAACTCGATGCATTCTCTGTTAAAATGAACGGCATGCTCAAACTAATTGTCGATTTTGCCGTCGAGGAATAGTTTTCCGTTCGAGATCCGATATTGCATCTTAATTGAACATTAATATTTAATGCATTTTATACCTTTCGCACTTCAAATTTCGGCATTGCCAGAGGAGGCGCCTGGGTGTCCGGTCGATTTTCGCTCCTGCAAAATCGACATTCACGCCATCCATGGCATTCATAAAGGCTTTGCCAGCATGGAGCTGGCATAGAGCCTACATGGACGTATTCACGGCGTCCTTTAGCGGACACCCAGGCACCGAGTTTTGATCTACGACGGGTATACGTAAATTAATAAACAGACCATACTTTTGTTAGCCCAGTTTTAATATTTACCGAGCATAAGCTACTAAATATTAAGGCTATGCAAAGCCATTTTGGCACGTTGTTTAATTTTTATGCTTCAATAACTTAGACTGTAGACACTACATTTGTTAAGGCTGGGTTAAGAGCATTTTTTTGTAACTATTCAGTCCCCCGGCAATTGTCATTCTCACGCTCTGCGAGGGAATGCCTGAGAACCGCTCCAGCGGTACGAGACGCTAGAGCGTCTCGGTCTTCATTCCCACGCTGGAGCGTGGGAATGATAAGGGGAATGTGAATAATTACTATTTTTTCACTTTATCAAATCAGGAATTAGAGACCTTCGCATGAAAATGAAACTTCTAATCGGTTCAGCCATTCTAGCCACACTTGCCGGGTGCAGCACAACTCAAGAAAAACTTGCTGAAGACGCGCCTTTTGTCAGCGATTTTCCGACTCAGGAACGCGTCGATTATGTTCTGAGCTGTATCGCAAAGAAAGGCGGGCTGACCTACATCACCCAATACGGCTGCGGATGCAAAATAGACAAAATCGCTGAAAAAATGAGTTTTGCCGATTACGATCAAGCTAGAACCTTCGGCTTTATGCGTAAAACGCCGGGCGAGGCCGGCGGCGTATTCCGCGACCCGCCGGAAGCCAAACGATTGAGGAAGCTGATGGAAGAAGCCGAAGCTTATGCCGAAAAAAGTTGTTTCGTGAAATAACACCCTCACGATTCGCCCATCAAAAGAGGCTTTTGGCGAATCGGATGAGCTCAAACAAAGGAGGCTGTTTATGTCTGCTGTACTCAAAAAAAAGTATTATACCCAAGAAGAATATTTAGCAATCGAACGCCAAGCGCAAATCAAAAGCGAATACGTCGACGGCGAAATGTTCGCGATGACCGGCGCAAGCCGCGAACATAATTTGATTAATATCAATATTGCGAGTGAACTAAGAGCTCAACTCAAAAGCCGCCCCTGCGAGGTTTACATCAATGACATGCGGGTCAAGGCTAAAGAGGCACGCAGCTATCATTATCCGGATATCGCAGCGGCTTGCGACACGCCGCAATTCGAAGACAACCATGTCGACACATTGATCAACCCGTCGGTTATCATCGAGGTGTTATCGCTTTCTACCGAAGCCTACGATAGAGGCGCTAAATTTTCGCATTACCGCAAGATCGAATCGCTTCGCGAATATCTGTTGGTCGCTCAAGACCAGCCGCTGATCGAGCGCTATGTCCGGCAAGGCGACGCTTGGCTTTTGACCGAAACCGCCGGCCTTGATACAAGCGTTCACCTGGAAAGCATCGACTGCGTGTTAAGCCTAAAAGAAATTTACGACAAAGTCGCTTTCGAACCCGATCCAAGCAGCTAGACGAAGCCAAACCATGTCGGCTTTGGTTTCGTCAATAGCCGGTCATATACTGTTTTACGGTTTTACAGCCAAAGTTTCGGTAAAGCTTTGGCCTGCTTTACAGTTCGCTCGGCTGGTTGGACTTAGACAAGACATATCGGTAAATTCCGCTTTCAAAATGCCGCTCTTTTCCGGTATGAAATAAAACCGGAAATTCGGATCGGCACTGATCGCGATATCGGTTTTCGCCGTCAAGATCGGCTTGTCATTGAATGACACATTAACCTGATTGACGAAATGCGATTTTTTGACGAAGCGCGTCACTTGATCCATCTGCATGCCGGTGATGTTGGGATGGCTAATGAATAATTGTGCCTCATTCGCCTCGCCCGGCTTGATATTATCGGGCAACCTAAATTTGGCTTTGCCGAGCCGTTGCATTGCCGCATCCAAATCCGCACCAATCGGCGCCGAACAGCCGCCGCTAGCTTTAACGAATTTCTTGGTCATATAAAGCTGGCCGTCGCTCGTTTCGGCGATCGCGCGAACAAAGCTATAGGTATTGACACGAACTCTCATCGCTAAATCCGCTTTACCGCTATCGGGCGTGAATTCGAATTCGCCGACATAGGGAAAAGGATTCTTGTCTACCAGCACCAAAATCTTTTTGATGTATCTGTCGTTGGTTTGCGGAATTTTACTAACGATTTTCAACGGCACCAATGCAGGGTCTTCGGCTCGATAAGGCGCATCAAGTTCAATCACCGCATCGGATTCGGTAATCGTGCGACCGGCGAAAAATTGATCTTTCAATTGCGAAGTCCAGGCCGACTCGTCTTCGGCGGCCAAAGCCCCACTTGCGATCAAAGCCAAGCAGAGGGCCCCAATTATTTTATTTATCATTTTATTTCTCCTGTTAGGTAAATTAATGGGTTAGGAATATGCACAAATTTACTTCTACAAGCTTTAGGCACTGTGGAGGTTCGGCGACTCGCTTGACAGGACGCCGTGAATACATCCATGTAGGCTCGACGGCGGAATCTGATTGCCATGGATGGCATGAATGCAGATTTTGCATTACGCCACGGATGGCGTGTATTAGGGCAACGCAGGGCAGAAAAATACTCCTGCATTTTCTGCATTCGTTACATCCTTGTAACTCAGCAGTTGCCGAGGAGCAAAAATCTGCCCTGCCGCCGACGCCTGTCAATCGAGCCACCGCCCCCCCTTCAGCATTTGTCGAAGTTATTTCATGCTCGTTCCTTAATAAACGAAATATCAATCTTCCCATTCCAATTCGGCAAACGCCGCCGTGACGTTTTTTTTATGAAATTCGTCGAACAACTGCCATTGGCCTTTAAATTCATAACCAACCTGCTCGATCGCCTCTTCAATAAATCTTCCGTTTTTAATCATGTTACGAATCTCGGTCAATAAAGTGCCGAGATAACGTTGTTGAGGATCGAGACTCTTCGGCCAATCCGTGACCACTGGCCCGTGCCCGGGAATGACCTGCTTGAATGACTTTTGTTCCAATTCGGCGAGTTCGACCAACCAACCTTTTAAACTGCCGTCGAGAGTCGGCAAATGTCCGATAAAAAACAAATCGCCGAGCCATAAGGTATCGGTCTTCCGGTCGTAGATGCTCAAGTCGTTATCGGTATGCGCGGTCGGATGCGCGGTCAACAGCAATTCCCGCCCCCCCAGATCTAAGAGCAACGTTTTTTCAACCTCTATATCTGGCGGAATGATATGTTCGGCGGTTAATGCCATGCCAATCTGATCTTCTGCCTTATCGATATAGAATTGCCCACGCGCGGCCATTGCTCTGGCTAGTTTATGATGTCCGACAAATTGAGTGCCCGATTCCTTAAATGCGATATTGCCGAAAATATGATCGGGATGAACATGGGTATTAATCACATAACAAATTGGTTTACCAGTCGTTTTGGCAATCGCGCGCTTGAGCGATCTTCCTTCTTCCGGATTACCGCCGGTATCGATCACCGCGACGCAGCGTTCACCGACGATGAAACCGATATTCGCAATCGCACCGTGATTTTTATGGTCGGGCCACTCATGTTTGCCTTGATGCACATAAATACCGTCAGCGACTTGCTCAATGCTCAACACGACGCCGGCATGGGTCGCTACACAAAAAAACGACGAAATGGCAATAATTAAATAACGCAAAACAAACTCCTACTCCCTTTATACTCAAAAATTAGTTAACTTTCATGAAGGTATGGGGTGTGGCTAGCGAGGATGTCGGCAGCAGGGCAGATTTTTGCTCCTCGGCAACTGCTGAGTTACAAGGATGTAACGAATGCAGAAAATGCAGGAGTATTTTTCTGCCCTGCGTTGCCCTAATACACGCCATCCTTGGCGTTCGAAAGCTGCCGTCAAGCCCCCATGGATGGGTTCACGGCGTTCCTCGATAGACACATCCCATACCTTTTATTCTTAGGCGGTTTTTCGATCAAAAGGGAGTAAAATAAATATACCCATCGCAGATCAAAATTCGGCGCCAGGGTGTCCGTCAAAGGACGCCGTGAATACATCCCTGTTGGCTCTATGCCAGCTCCATGCTGGCAAAGCCTTTGTCGCACACCCTGGCGCCTCCTCAGGCACTGCCGAAACTTGAAGTGCGAAAGGTATATTTCATCGCGCGGAGGCGCAGGGAGGCAGAGAATAGTGCGGATAGAGTATGCTTTCCATGGTCATAAACCAATTTCCGACTTTGGTCTCATGCTTTCAAACTATGAGTCGTAATCAAAAAAATCGCTGCCCCCCTGCGCAAGTCATTACAAAGTATCAACCCTCATAAACACAAATCCAAAAAAGCCTGTGTGACTCTGGATCGTATCGCCTTTTTCGGAGCGATGATCTTAAGTTGCCAAATCAAGCCGGACGGCGCATTGAGCCTTCTCGCGACCAAACCCTGCCGTTCGTTTCGCAATGCTTGCGACGAGGCAAAGCCAATTCCCAAGCCCGCGCGTACCGCTTCTTTGATACCCGAGACACCAGTCACTTCAATTGAAATTTTTGGCTGTATTCCCGCCGAAGCCAACCACGTTTCCACTGCTTGCCGGGCGCCTGACCCCGGCTCCCGCCATATCACCTGATATTTCATGAACACATCCAATGGCACAAATTCCGGATAATCTCGGGCAATTTGATGGTCTTCGGGCAAAACTAAAACAATCTCGTCTTCCTGCCAATTGATAACTTGATAATTACCGGGCAGTTCCTGAGCATGGACCGGCCCTTCGATAAAGCCTAAATCCAAATCTTCGAGATTTCTAATGATTTCATCGGTATCGCCGGTCTTCATTCTGACATTAACCCCGGCATGCGAAGTCTGTAATAACACCAAATACTGAGGTAAATAAAAACTGGCGATCGTCGTCGTCGAACCGAGTCTTAAAGTTCCGGCATTAACTTGTTGCAGGCAACGGACGTACTCGCCGGCCTGATTGAAGATATCGGTCATTTGCTGCGCATATTCCAATAAACCTTGTCCCGCAGGTGTCAACTCGATTTGATAACCTTTACGGAAATACAAAGGTTCTCCGATTTGATTTTGCAGTAATTTTAATTGCCCGGAAACTGCCGGTTGCCCCAAATGCAGATACTCCGCAGCTTGCGTAATACTTTTAAAACGAGCCACTATAGCAAAGGTCAACAAATGTGTTGGATTCATAAATTACTGAATAATCATATTAAATAATGTTATTGCAAAATCATTTTAACGACTCGCCCAACTTTCACCAACGCCTTTATCAGCATTTCTGATGATTTTACTCAAAAATGATGAGTTGAAACCTATATCATAGCTAAGTTAAAGTGCTCACACTGAGCATGAACCCGAACATCCGACAACATCGCGAGTTCCTTGAGCATGAACAATTGGCTATAATTCCGCTCTACATGCGGACTATTTGGAGGAAACACCTGTGGCAGTGATCAATATTAGCCCCGAACAGATCAAAAAAAAGAAGCGTCAAGGCCCTAAAGGCCATGCTGTCGATCTTCGGGCACTGGAAGAAGTCAGGACTTTATTGGGCGACGAGTCTCGCCGAAGGGATTTATTGATCGAGCATTTGCATAAGATACAGGACCGTTTCCACCATATTTCTTCGAAGCACTTGGTAGCGCTGGCCAGAGAAATGAACCTGTCTACAGCTGAAGTCTATGAAGTCGCTTCATTTTATCATCACTTCGATATCGTCAAGGAAGGCCAAACACCGCCACCCGATTTAACCATCCGTGTTTGCGAGTCGGTTTCTTGCGAAATGGCGGGCGGCCATGAACTAATCGATGCCTTGGAAACCGTACTCAAAGACAAGGTTAGAATCCAAAAAGTCCCTTGCGTGGGCCGATGCCAACATGCACCCGTCGCCGTAGTCGGCCAAAACCCGATTGATGAAGCGACCACGGAAACCGTCTTAAATACAGTTGCCGAACATGAAATCACAGCGCCGGTTGCCGACTATATCAGCCTCGAACAATACCGATCCGATGGCGGTTATCAAACGCTGAAAAAAGTCATCGAAGGCGACATCAATCCCGAAAGCATCATCAAAAAAATGGAAGATTCGGGCCTTCGCGGTTTGGGCGGCGCCGGTTTTCCGGCCGGCAGAAAATGGCGCATCGTTAAAGGCTTTAAAGGCCCGCGTCTGATGGCCGTCAACATTGATGAAGGCGAACCGGGTACTTTCAAAGACCGACACTATCTCGAACAAGACCCGCACCGTTTTCTCGAAGGCATGCTGATCGCCGCATTAACGGTCGGTTGCGATGAAATCTATGTCTATTTACGAGACGAATACGCAGGCTGCCGCGAAATTCTCACCAAAGAAATCGCCAATCTGCAAAATAACCCGCCGTCAACGGTCTACCGTCTTCCTCCGATTCATTTACGCCGCGGTGCCGGCGCTTATATTTGCGGTGAAGAATCGGCAATGGTCGAATCGATCGAAGGCAAACGCGGCATGCCTCGGCTAAGACCGCCGTTTTTGGCCGAAGTCGGCCTGTTCGGTCGGCCGACGCTCGAACACAATATGGAATCGGTCTATTGGGTGCGTGATATCGTCGAAAAAGGCCCCGACTGGTTCTCCTCACACGGCAGAAACGGCCGTAAAGGCCTTCGTTCGTTCTCGGTATCAGGACGCGTCAACAAACCCGGCGTTCATTTGGCACCAGCCGGTATCACGGTACGCGAGCTAATCGACGAATATTGCGGCGGCATGCTCGACGGTCACGAGTTTTACGGTTACTTTCCTGGCGGCGCTTCCGGCGGAATCTTGCCGGCTTCGATGGGCGACATTCCGCTCGATTTCGATACCTTGAACCCGCACGGTTGTTTCATCGGTTCCGCCGCAGTAATCATTTTTTCCAATCAAGACAGTGCACGTAAGTTGGCATTGAACGCGATGAAATTCTTCGAAGACGAATCGTGCGGTCAATGCACGCCTTGCCGCGTCGGTACCGCAAAAGCGGCCGACTTGATGATGCAAGACAATTGGGACACCGACTTGCTCGAAGAGTTATCCTCAGTCATGGTCGACGCATCGATCTGCGGGCTCGGCCAAGCCGCTCCCAATCCGCTGCGCTGCGTCATCAAGTATTTTCCCGACGAATTAACAAGCACTAGAGGTTAACTCATGGCTGCGAATCCTGAATTTATGAATCAACCGCAAATCGGTTTCAAACTCGACGGTGAGGAAGTTTTCGCTTTTGAAGGCGAAACGATCTTACAGGCTGCAAAACGACACGGTAAAGAAATCCCGCATCTATGTTACTCGGATAATCTGCGCCCCGACGGCAACTGCCGGGCCTGCGTCGTCGAAATCGAAGGCGAGCGAGTACTCGCTCCGTCATGCTGTCGAAAGCCGTCCGAAGGTATGAACATCAAGGCGGAAAGCGAACGCGCAGTCCGTTCGCAAAAATTGGTATTGGAACTGCTCAAATCGGACATGCCGAAGCAGTCCCAATCTCCTTATACCCTGAAATCGGAACTGGATTTTTGGGCCGAAAAAATGGACGTCGGCACGCCTCGTTTCAAAGGCCGTAGCCAACCGCAAGCCGATCTTTCACATCCGGCGATCTCCGTCAATCTTGACGCCTGCATACAATGCACACGCTGTCTTAGAGCCTGCCGCGAAGAACAAATGAACGACGTGATTGGATATGCGAATCGCGGTTCGCATTCCGAAATCGTCTTCGACATCGCCGATCCGATGGGCGCGAGCAGTTGCGTCGCTTGCGGCGAATGCGTCCAGGCCTGCCCGACCGGCGCGTTGATGCCTGCCGGAAATGTCGGTCTGCAAGAAGCCGATAAAACCGTCGATTCGACCTGTCCTTACTGCGGCGTCGGCTGTTTAATCAAATATCATGTCAAAGACAACAAAATCCTTTATACCGAAGGCCGCGACGGTTACACGAATCATTTCCGTCTCTGCGTCAAGGGCCGTTACGGTTTCAATTACATCCACAACCCGTTGCGTCTGACCAAGCCATTGATAAGGCGCGAAGGGGTTCCGAAAAGCACTGAATTACTGGACCCTAATGACTTAGATAAAGAATTCAGGGAAGCAACTTGGGAAGAAGCGCTCGACTTCGCCGCAAACGGTTTGAAAAAAATCCGTGACGAAAAAGGCAAGAAAGCGCTGGCCGGCCTTGGCTCCGCGAAAGGCAGTAACGAAGAGGCCTATTTGTTCCAAAAACTGGTGCGCATCGGCTTCGGTTCGAACAATGTCGACCATTGTACCCGTCTATGCCATGCCTCATCGGTCGTCGCACTGTTGGAATGTTTGGGCTCCGGCGCGGTATCGAACCCGGTTTCCGATGTCGCCCAGGCTGAAGTGATCATCATCATCGGCTCGAATCCGACCGTCAATCATCCGGTCGGCGCGACGTTCATGAAGAATGCGGCCAAACGCGGCACCAAAATTATACTAATGGACCCAAACCGCACCGCGATCGCGAAATACGCGTCACACGTACTGCAATTCCGCCCCGATACCGATGTCGCATTGCTGAACGGTATCATGCATACGATATTGGCTGAAAATCTGCAAAACGACGCCTATATCAAACAATATACCGAAGGCTTCGATCAGATGCGCACGCATCTACGCAATTACAGCCCGGAAAAAGTCGCACCGATTTGCGGTATCGACGCCGAAACCATCAAAGAAGTCGCAAGGCTTTATGCGACTTCGAAAGGATCGATGATCCTTTGGGGCATGGGTGTATCGCAGCATATTCACGGTACAGACAACGCCCGCTGCCTGATCGCGCTGGCTTTGATGACCGGCCAAATAGGGAGACCCGGAACCGGCCTGCATCCGCTGCGCGGTCAAAACAACGTACAAGGGGCATCGGACGTCGGCTTGATTCCGATGGTCTATCCGGATTACGAATCGGTTGAGGATCCGAAATTCCGCGCGAAATATGAAAAACTCTGGAATACGGAACTGGACCCGAAACGCGGCCTGACCACGGTCGAAATGATCCATGCGATACTCGACGGCGAAGTGTTCGGTATGTATATCGAAGGCGAGAACCCGGCAATGTCCGACCCGAACCAAAACCACGCGCGTAAGGCTCTGGCCTCGCTTGAACATTTGGTTGTGCAAGATATTTTCCTAACCGAAACCGCGGGGTTTGCCGACGTCATCCTGCCGGCTTCAGCTTTCTACGAAAAGACCGGCACGTTCTCGAACACCGATCGCCGCGTCCAGATGGGGCGCCAAGCGGTCAACCCGCCGGGCGAAGCAAAACAAGACCTATGGATCATTCAAGAAATCGCAAAACGTTTGGGCTGCGATTGGAATTATCAAGGCCCCGAAGACGTATTCAATGAAATGCGTCAAGCGATGACCAGCATTGCCGGCATGACTTGGGAAAGACTCGAGAATGAGGATTCGTTGACCTATCCGCTCGAAAATGTCGGCGATCCGGGACAACCGATCATCTTCACAGACGGCTTCCCGACCGCGACCGGCAGAGGCAGATTCGTACCGGCCGACTTCATTCATGCAGATGAATTGCCCGACAACGAATATCCCTTGATATTCATCACCGGCCGCCAACTAGAGCACTGGCACACCGGCAGCATGACGCGGCACTCGCCGACGTTGGATGCAATCGAACCCGATCCGGTCGTCAGTCTGCATCCGCTGGATCTGGAGAAACTCGGCGTCGAACCGGGCGGCTTCATCACGGTCGAATCGAGACGCGGCAAACTCAGCGCCTATGCCCGTGCCGAGTTAGGCATACAGAAAGGCACTTTGTTCATGGCCTTCTGCTATAACGAAGCCAGCTCGAACCTAGTCACCAATGACGCGTTAGATCCCGCTGCAAAAATTCCGGAATTCAAATTCTGCGCAGTCAAGGCTTACGCAGGCGGGACACCGGATCAGCGAATAAACTAAGCTCTTACCTTTCTCCCCGGCTTTGTGCCGGGGAACTCATGATCACAGCCAAAGAAACCGGCATGAAAATCCAATTCAAATTGATCTCAGGACTATTAACCATAGCCCTCGCCGCTTGCTCGGATTCCGAACAGCAAACTGACGTTTCTCAACAATCAAAGCTACTCGAAACGCAAACCAAAGCACTTGAGGATGCTAAAAAGATGGAATCATTGCTGCAGGAAAACGCCGATCGAAGAAAGGAACAAATGGAGCAAGAAGGGATTTGAATGTATCGACTCCCACGGAAGACCGTGAAGCAGGAAACAAGTTGTGATCACAACCCGCAATCGAAAAAATAGAATAGGTCCGTTTATCTTTGTAAAGCGTAACCTTGGCGCACCGGTTTCTCAAACTGGAGAGGCTGCGAGGGCATCATAAACCATCAATTCACCATGAAGAACTGCGCTAAAAAATCAACAAACTCAATCTTCAAATCACTTCATGGTACCCATCGAACTTCAAATTTCGGCATTGACGTATGAAGGCGCCGAGGTGTTCGGAAAAGGCTGTGACAGCAGGAATGCTGTCACAGAACCTACATGGACGTATTCACCGCGTCCTTTGACGGACACCCCTGCGTCGAAATTTGACCAGCAAAGAAAGGGGATAAATGCTTTTTCTAAATCGATCCTGATTAGCAAGTTTCTTCAGCTAAAGCCCAAAGATCAGCATATCCCCTAGCAGGACGGGGTTCGCAAGCCATGCGCGTCAAGCTAAAAACGGCCAACCCACATCACGCCATTTCCCAAGCTCCAGCTTCCTGAGACCGACACAACCTCCGCACATTCTCAATCAACCCCGACTCGCTCGTTCAATCTTTCTTGATTGGCGGGAAGCTAGAGCTTCCTGAACAGGTTACCCAAGCTTGAGCTTGGGTAACAGCATATTTTGGTTTTTGCGACTACGACTGGTCCTTGCTCGGACACTTGGCTTCGGCAAGCTGAAGCATCTTGCTAATCAGGAAATCGATTGTGAGATCAATCTTTCAAACCCAACACATCCTGCATATCGTACAAACCGTTCGGTTTGTCTTTCAGCCAGATTGCGGCTCTAACGGCACCGTTCGCGAAGGTCATGCGGCTGCTGGCTTTATGAGTGATTTCGATGCGTTCGCCTTCATCGGCAAACATCACGGTGTGCTCTCCGACGATATCGCCTGCCCGAATCGTCGAAAAACCGATCGTTTTGCGGTCTCTTTCGCCGGTGACACCTTCTCTACCGTAGATCGCGCAATCCTTTAAGTCTCGGCCTAATGCCGATGCGACCACCTCGCCCATGCGTAATGCGGTTCCGGATGGCGCGTCGATTTTATGACGGTGATGGGCTTCGACGATTTCGATATCGGTATAATCACCCATGACTTTCGCGGCCATTTCCAGCAATTTGAGCGATAAATTAACGCCGATACTCATGTTAGGCGCCATTACGATCGGCACTTGTTTTGAAGTCTCGGCGATGACATGTTTTTGCTCTTCGCTATAACCGGTCGTGCCGATCACGATACTTTTTCCTGCTCGGCGACAAATGTCGATATAGTCCATCGACGGTTCCGGCCTCGTGAAATCGATCAACACATCGAACCGGTCTATTACCGATGCTAAATTATCGACTACCTTGACCGCCAACGGGCTGATACCGGCCAACTCTCCGGCATCCTTGCCGATCGATAAGCTGTCCGGCCTTGAAACGGCAACAGTCAATTCGGCGTTATCGGCAAAAGCGGCCGCTTTGATCAAGCACAACCCCATTCTTCCGGAAGAGCCAACTACAGCAATTCTTGTCATCATGATTATCCTGTCAATTTGTCAAAAAAACTTTTCACACCATCCATCCATGAGTGTTCCTGAGGGCTGTGCTGCTTGCCTCCGCCGGTTAGAGACTCGCCGAGTTTTTCGACCATCTCTTTTTGTTCCTTGGTCAAATGCACCGGAGTTTCGATTTGCACGCGACATAGCAAATCGCCGACTGCGCCTCCGCGAACGGGTTTCACGCCTTTGCCGCGCAACCTGAACAATTTACCGGTTTGAGTTTCGGCCGGAATTTTCAATTTGACTCGGCCGTTCAACGTCGGCACCTCCAGTTCCCCCCCTAAACAAGCAGTCGGGAAACTTATCGGCACTTCACAGTACAAATTGGCTCCATCGCGGGTAAATATCGGATGATCCTTGACATGAACTTGAACATATAAGTCGCCGGCCGGTCCGCCGCCCTTGCCGGCTTCACCCTCTCCGGACAAACGAATGCGGTCGCCGGTATCGACGCCGGGAGGTACTTTGACCGACAATGTTTTAGTATCCTGTACCCGGCCCTGTCCATGACATTTCCGGCAAGGGTCTTTGATTTGCTTGCCAGTTCCGCCGCACGTCGGACAGGTTTGTTGAACCGAGAAAAAACCTTGTTGCATCCGAACTTGGCCATGGCCATGACAGGTCGAGCATGTGACCGGAGACGAGCCTTTTCTTGCACCGGATCCATGACACTCGTCACACACCACCATGACCGGCACGCGAATTTTTGCCTCTGTTCCGCCGACCGCTTCCTCTAGGGTTAACTCAAGGTTGTAACGAAGGTCGGCACCACGTTGAGCGCCGCCGCGGGCACGTCCTCCGCCACCAAAAATGTCGCCGAAAACATCGCCGAAGACATCACTAAAACTTTCGCCGCTGAATCCCCCGCCGAAACCGCCCGGCCCACCACCCATCGATGCATCGACGCCGGCATGGCCGAATTGATCGTATGCGGATCTTTTTTTAGGATCGGATAAAACCTCATAAGCTTCTTTAATTTGCTTAAATTTTACTTCGGCTTCGTCAGGATTATCTTTGTTTCTATCCGGATGGAATTTCATTGCCATGCGGCGGTAACTTTTTTTGATTTCCGCGTCGCTGGCGTTTCTGTCGACGCCGAGAAGCTTATAGTAATCTTCTTTTGCCATGTTTTTTATATGATCGTTCGATGCAGGCTTATTATTTTCCGAAGAAATAAAGGCCTGATTGGGTAGGTTTTAAAATACCATACCGTGGTATTTAGATTAAGTTATACACCGGTTGACAAACCGTAATCGACAAGCCAACCGGTACCGGAATAGAATTATTTCTTGTCGTCGTCTTTGACCTCTTCAAACTCGGCATCGACGACACCATCGTCAGCACTAGACGAGCTTTTCGATGATTGCTCACCGGCATCAGCACTACCTTCGGCTTCCGATTTTTGCGCATAAACGCGCTCGGCAAGTTTACCGGACAATTCGGTTAGCGCATTGGTTTTGGCCTCGATAGCCTCTTTATCGCTTCCTTTCAGAACGTCTTTTAATTCATTGATCGCAGTTTCGATTGCCGACTTTTCATCGCCCGAAACCTGGTCACCGAGATCCTTCATCGATTTCTCGGTAGCATTCATGATTCCTTCAGCATGATTACGCGCACTCACCAATTCGGTCACTTTGCGGTCTTCATCGGCATGCGCCTCGGCATCCTTGACCATACGATCGACTTCTTCATCGGATAGACCGCTCGAAGCCTTGATCACAATCGATTGTTTTTTACCGGTCGCTTTGTCTTTAGCCGAGACATTCAAAATACCATTTGCGTCAATATCGAAAGTCACCTCGATTTGCGGAACACCGCGCGGCGCCGGAGGAATATCGGCCAGATCGAAACGCCCCAGTGATTTGTTACCGCTGGCAACCTCCCGTTCGCCTTGTAAAACATGAACCGTTACAGCGGTTTGATTGTCGTCCGCCGTTGAAAAAACCTGCGAAGCATTGGTTGGGATCGTCGTGTTTTTCTCGATCAGCTTGGTCATGACACCGCCCAAGGTTTCGATACCGAGCGATAGAGGCGTCACATCAAGCAACAATACATCTTTGACATCGCCGCCCAATACACCGGCCTGAATCGCAGCACCTAAGGCAACCGCTTCATCCGGATTAACGTCCTTACGCGGTTCTTTGCCGAAGATTGATTTAACGAATTCTTGAACGCGAGGCATTCGAGTCTGACCGCCGACCAAAATCACATCATCGATATCCGATGCAGATAAGCCGGCATCTTTTAGCGCCATTAAACAGGGGCCTTTGGTTTTATCAATCAGGTCATCCACCAAGGATTCCAATTTAGCCCGAGTCAATTTGACATTTAAATGTTTAGGGCCTGTTGCATCAGCCGTGACATAAGGCAGATTGATATCGGTCTGTTGAGAAGACGACAATTCGATTTTGGCTTTTTCGGCAGCTTCTTTAAGTCTTTGTAGGGCCAAAGGGTCGTTGTGCAAATCGATACCATTGTCGCGTTTGAACTCATCAGCCAGAAAGTCAATGATTCTAAGGTCGAAGTCTTCACCGCCGAGGAAGGTATCCCCATTTGTCGACAATACTTCGAACTGATGCTCGCCTTCGATCTCGGCGATTTCAATGATTGAAATATCGAATGTACCGCCACCCAAGTCGTATACGGCAATTTTCATATCGCCTTTCGGTTTGTCCATCCCGAATGCCAGTGCCGCTGCCGTCGGCTCGTTGATGATACGCTTGACGTCGAGACCGGCGATACGACCTGCATCTTTGGTAGCCTGACGTTGAGAATCGTTAAAATAAGCCGGTACGGTAATAACCGCTTCTTTGACTTCCTCGCCTAAATAAGCTTCGGCGTCTTTTTTCAGCTTCATCAATATCCGAGCCGATACTTCGGGCGCGGCCATTTTTTTACCGTGACATTCGACCCAGGCGTCGCCGTTGTCGGCCGGTACGATTTTATAAGGCACCATTTTGATGTCTTTTTGCACGACATCGTCTTTGAATCGGCGGCCGATCAAGCGTTTGATCGCGAACAAGGTGTTTTCGGGATTGGTTACCGCTTGGCGCTTAGCCGATTGTCCGACGAGTACCTCGTCGTCTTTAGTGAAAGCGATGACCGAAGGCGTGGTTCTAGCGCCTTCGCTATTCTCGATCACGCGTGCGGTGCCGTTTTCGAGCACAGCCACGCAAGAATTGGTGGTTCCTAAATCTATTCCGATTATTTTAGCCATTGATTGCTCCAGACTTGAGAGTGTATTTAAAATTTTAGTTGTTTACGATATGGGGGCTGTTTTAAAGCGTTCAAGCCTGTTCATCGATTTTTGGTGTTTCTTGCGGAGGGTTATCGTCGGCCTTGGCGACAACAACCATTGCCGGGCGCAACAACCGTCCATTCAATACATAGCCCTTCTGAAATACATTAATGACCGAGTTCGGTTCGGCATCGGCGGATGGTTGCATCGCCATCGCCTGATGAAGCTCAGGATCGAACGGTTGTCCGAGCGGATTAACCACTTCTATATTGAATTTAGAAAAAACGGCTTCGAATTGTTTTAATGTCAGTTCGCTGCCTTCTCGAAACTTTTGCACTTCGGGGCTGTCGCCGATAGCGGCTTGCAAACCAAGCTCCAAACTATCGACGACAGTTAATAATTCTTTGGCAAAATTTTCCAACGCAAACTTATGAGCGTTTTCCAAATCCTTTTGGGTTCTTCTTTTCAGGTTTTCCATTTCCGCTTGTATGCGCAGAACTTTGTCCCAATTTTCCGTAGCCTTTTGTTCGGCCTCCTCGAGCTTTTGCGACAACTCTTCGACATTTACCTTTTGAGCCGCCTGCGGCTGACTGCTATCGTCTACATTGCTATCTAGCTGCGCGCTGGCGCTTTGCGCCGAAATGACATCAGCTTGCTCGTCCGTTGCCTTTTCCGGCAACTCCTGCTCGTTACTCATTATTAAACTCCGGTTTAAATAAAAACGGTCCGCTTCCGCGGAAAACTTCATGTCAAGGAATGTGGGGCTTATGTTTTAGGATTCAAGGCCGCGCCTAATAATTTTGCCGTAATATCGACAAAAGGAATCACTTTTTCATAAGCCATTCGGGTGGGTCCTATTACACCTAAAACGCCGACCACTTGTTCGTTAATCGAGTACGGGGCGGTGACTAAACTGCATTGTTCGAATGCGTGATAACCTGATTCTTCACCGATAAAAATTTGCACGCCTTCGGCATTTAAGCATTGATCTAGCAAATGGATAACACCGCGTTTTTGACTAAAAGCATCGAACAGCTCCTTAAGCCTATCCATGTCCGATAACTCGGAAAATCCCATTAAATTGGTCTCGCCGCTTAGCACATAATCTTCATCCGACTTTTCAGGATCGAGCGCCAACTTGGCCATTTCTACCGCGTCCAACATTTCCCTGTTCATTCGCTCTTGAGCGTCCTTGAGTTCTTTCAGTACGGCTTTTCTAACTGCGGCTAGACTTAACCCGGAATAGACGGAATTTAAATAATTAGCGGCTTGCTGCAATTGAGCGGGCGTAAATTGCTTTGAGGTATGGAGGATTTTATTATGCACTTCCTGTTCGTTAGTCACGAAAATGACCAATACACGGGTGTTGGATAACGGCAAAAACTCGATATGGCGTAGACTGACCAGTTCGCGCTTGGGCAATGTCACGACACCGGCCATGCGCGTGACGTCGGATAATATCCTTGATGCCACACCGATGACATCATTGACGTTATCTTTGGCAATTAAATTTTTGCGTAACAGCTTAAGTTCTTCAGAGTCCAGAGGCTTAACAGTCAGCAGCGAATCGATGAACAAACGATAGCCGCTTACGGTTGGCACCCGGCCAGCACTGGTGTGCGGAGAACGAATCAAACCCATGTCTTCCAGATCGGCCATGACATTACGAATCGTTGCCGGACTCAATTTCAATTCGGTATCCTTAGACAATGCGCGCGATCCTACCGGTTGTCCGTCTTGGATATAACGTTCAACCAATGCTTTCAATAATTGCAGCGATCTTTCGTTCAACACCTGATTGTTACTCACATTAAACCCTCTAGCGTATTAGCACTCTACCCCATCGAGT
This sequence comes from Methylotuvimicrobium buryatense, assembly GCF_005931095.1. Classification (GTDB taxonomy): domain Bacteria; phylum Pseudomonadota; class Gammaproteobacteria; order Methylococcales; family Methylomonadaceae; genus Methylotuvimicrobium; species Methylotuvimicrobium buryatense. The sequence continues at coordinate 2,583,451 of NZ_CP035467.1, forward strand.
GCCAACCGCGCAAATTAGCAGCTCACCCTCTGCTTGTCAATACTAGCAAATACAATAAAAACACCCACTTAGCATAACTCGCGTAATACCCCCCATCACAGCCCACACCACACCACACCCCTCCCCTTTCCCCTTTCCCCTTCCCCTTTCACCTTTCACCTTTCACCTTTCTCATCTTTCATCTTTAAAACCTCATCCCTTGACTTATTGAGTATAATTCGAACAAATCCTTTCCCAGATTAACGACCATGCACAGCCCATTCAAAACCATCGGTATTATCGGTAAAGCCAGCGATCCCGGCATTGCCGATACTTTAGCGATACTTTACCGCTACCTCAAACAGCACGACTATGCCGTCGTAGTAGACCGTTTGAGCGCTCAATTTATAACGGAATCCGGCATTGAAAGCTGTGCCATCGAGACTATCGGAGAGCGCTGCGACCTGATTATCGCCGCCGGTGGCGACGGCACGTTTTTATCCGCCGCGCGGGCAATCGCCGAATACGACATTCCACTGATCGGGATCAATTTGGGCCGACTCGGGTTTCTGGTCGACATTTCGCCGTATGAATTATTACCCAAGCTCAATAACATTTTAACCGGCCAATATAGCGAAGAAAGGCGCTATCTATTGCGAACCAAAGTCATTCGCGACCATCGGGTATTTAACGAACAAACCGCCGTAAACGAAGTCGTCGTGCATCGCTGGGTCACGCCGAGCATGATAGAAATCGTCACGCACATTAACGGGGTCTATCTGAATTCGCAACGATCCGACGGCATGATCGTCTCGACCCCGACCGGTTCGACCGCTTATTCATTGTCGGCGGGCGGCCCGATTTTGCACCCGTCTCTAAATGCCTTGGTTTTGGTACCGCTTAATCCTCATACGCTATCGAATCGCCCGATCGTCATCGACGATTCGGCCGAAATCGAAATCAGCTTTTGTCAAACCAAACAAATCAATGCCTTGGTTACTTGCGATCATCTCGAAATACCCGAAGTATTGATCAGTGATAAAATTTTGATTAAAAAAGACCCGAAACCGATTAGAATTCTCCATCCCGAAGGACACGACTTTTTTGAAATCCTCAGAAAAAAACTCAACTGGAGCGGCGGTTATCCTTAACTCATTCTCATGCTACTAAATCTTTCCATTAACGACCTGGCTGTCGTCAAAACATTAAACCTGGATGTAAACACCGGCATGTCGGTATTGACAGGCGAAACCGGCGCCGGCAAATCGATTTTATTGACCGCACTTGGCTTGGCGCTAGGCGATCGGGCCGATTCCGGCTATATCCGGCCAAATAGCAAGCGTGCAGAAATCAATTTGGAATTCGATTTATCGGATGCCCCTCTGGCAAAAAAATGGCTTGAAGAAAACGAGCTGGATGATGATCAACACTGCCTGATTAGGCGCGTCATCAACCATGACGGCCGATCAAAAGCCTATATCAACAATCGCCCGGTTACATTGCAAACCTTACAAGAACTCAGTGAAAAGCTAGTTGAAATACACGGACAGCATGCGCATTTGACTTTACTCCATAGCGATGAACAGCGCCGATTGCTAGACGTTTTTGCCGGCAATCAAGCCCTACTAGACCAAGTCGATACCCACTTCCACCAATGGCAACAAACCCACAAGGAACTACAAGCTCTGAAAAAAGCCAGCGCGGACAGAACCGAGCGCGAAGAATTACTGCGCTACCAGCTCGACGAATTGCAGCAACTCGACTTGAACAATTTCAATTATGCCGAACTAACAGAAGAACACAGCAAACTAGCCCACCTCGAAGAAATCCTAGCGACCGGGCATCGGCAGCTTGATTTACTCTACGAAAACGACGAACAATCGCTCAACCGGTTGCTGCTACAATCGACTCATGCCTTGAACGATTTAACGCGTTTTGCGCCGGATATCGAATCTATCAACGGCATTTTAAACGAAGCGCAAATTCAGATCGAGGAAGCCGCGCACCAATTACGCCGCTATTTGGATAGCCTGGAGGCAGACCCCTTGCGCTTGGAGTCACTGGAAAACCAAATCGGCATCATTCAAAGCCTCTGCCGTAAACACCATGTACAACCCGAGGAATTGCCGGAACTGGCCTTCGGTCTCGAGCAGGAATTGAACAATCTGACCCACAGTGGCGAGCGCATCGAAGAATTAACCGAAAAAACCGAGAGGCTACTTGCTGCATACCATGAATTAGCCGCTCAATTAACTCGAAAACGCCAACAAGGCGGCCAGCTATTGCAAGAACGGATTTCGGCGATGATCAAGGAGCTTGGCATGCCGCAAGGCGATTTCATCGTACAAGTTTCACCGCTAGGTGCTACACACCCACGCGCCGATGGCCAAGATAAAGTGGAATTTCTGGTTAGCGCCAATCCTGGCCTTCCGGCCAAGCCTTTATCAAAAGTTGCATCCGGCGGAGAACTATCACGAATCAGCCTTGCTATTCAGGTTACAACCAGCCATGACAAAACCACGCCGACGATGATCTTCGACGAAGTCGACTCCGGGATCGGCGGCGGCATTGCCGAAATCGTCGGACAAAAATTGCGCGCTTTGAGTCTCAATCGGCAAGTCATGTGCGTTACACATCTACCTCAAGTCGCATCGCAAGCCCATCATCATTTGTATGTCTCCAAAAATAACCGGAGCGATATCACGACATCCAATGTCAGGCCGCTAGCCCCCGAAGAACGCGTCGAAGAAATCGCTCGCATGCTCGGCGGCGTTAACATTACCGAAAACACCTTGGCCCATGCCCGAGAAATGCTTTTTCAATCGATCTCCGACACTTCGTCGACTTTATAACATAGGAAAAACAAAAAATGATCCGTTTTCCAGCAGAATGGGAAAAACAATCCGCCGTACTGATTGCATGGCCTGATCAATCCGGCGATTTCGGGGGGAATCTCAACGACGTCGAACAAAGCTATCGCTTCATCGCCGAAACGATCTGCCGTTATGAATCGTTGATCATCTTGTGCAAGAGCGCTGTTCAGCAACGACATATCGAAACGCTGTTACCAGTCGAAAAATCCGGTATCCGTTTCATACATGCCTATTACAACGATATCTGGGTTAGAGATACCGCATTTCTGACCGTCGAAAAAGACGGCAAGCCGCTATTGCTAAATTTCCGTTTCAACGGCTGGGGCGGCAAATACGAACATGCGGCCGACAATGCCTTGAATCGGAATTTACTGAAACACGCCCCGTTCGCAAGCAACCCGCATCTCGACATCGACATGGTACTTGAAGGCGGCAGCGTCGAAAGCGACGGCGAAGGCACGATATTGACGACCAAACAATGCCTGCTCAATCCGAACCGGAATCCGGAATTGAACAGGGATCAAATCGAGGCGCAATTACAAAAGCATTTCGGCGCCGAACGCGTATTGTGGATCGATCAGGAAAATCTCGACGGCGATGACACCGATGCCCATATCGACACGCTCGCCCGCTTCTGCAGTTCCGACACAATCGCCTATACTAGCAGCAACGATCCGTCCGAGAAGCATTACCAAAGCCTAAAAAACATGGAGGCACAGCTTAAGGCCATGAAAATGATTAGCGGCGAACCGTACAAGTTGGTTGCGCTGGATTTGCCGAAACCGATTTTCGACGCAGACGGCAAGCGTTTACCCGCCAATTACTCGAACTTTCTGATCATTAATGATGCGGTCATGGTTCCAGTTTACGACGATCCAATGGATCAAACCGCCGTCGATAAACTAGCCGAATGTTTCCCTCAACACGAAATCATTGCCACGCCCTGCCGGCCGATCGTGCATCAATACGGCAGCCTGCATTGCATGACGATGCAGTTTCCGGCAACTATCTCGACAGATTAAGGAATAAGGATTTCGTGATAAATAACGTCGAGGAACTACGGGCTTTGCTGAGGGTTCGGTAACTCGCCTGATAAGGCGCCATGAATTTTATCCCGCAAAGGGTATAACTGCGCCCGGCAATTGGCGATATAATACCGAACTTCTTCGAACAGCCGTCATATCTCACAATCATGAAATCGAACTTCATCGCCCCGTCAAGCTTTGCTTGTATACACACCAAGCAGAGCTTGGACTATATACACTCCCAAGCTAGGGCTTGGGAGCGAGAGATTTTTCCGAACCGCAGTCATACATCATAATCATGAGCTCGAACATCATCGTCAGCGCGATTCAACAACCTTGTAACGCCGACAAAGCCGGCAATCTAAATCTATCGATCGATTTAATCAAAGAGGCCAAACAATCCGGAGCCAACTTGGCCGTTTTGCCGGAACTACATTTAGGCCCGTATTTTTGCCAGAATGAAGATTTTAACTGCTTCGCCACGGCCGAACCGATTCCAGGACCGAGTACCGAAATACTGTCTCAAGCCGCCAAGGATCAAGAGATCGTCATCGTATCGACAATATTCGAAAAGCGCGCGCCGGGCCTTTATCACAATACTGCCGTCGTATTCGACACAGACGGCAGCATCGCCGGCAGATACCGAAAGATGCATATTCCCGACGATCCCGGTTATTATGAAAAATATTACTTCACACCCGGCGACATCGGTTTTAAACCGATAGAGACCTCGATCGGTAAATTGGGCGTGATGGTTTGCTGGGATCAGTGGTATCCGGAAGGCGCCCGTTTAATGGCCTTGGCAGGCGCCGATATTTTGATTTATCCGACCGCGATCGGTTGGGATCCTGCCGATACTAACGACGAAAAGCAGCGCCAACTCGACGCATGGATCACGATTCAACGCGCGCACGCGATCGCTAACGGACTACCGGTCGTTTCGTGTAACCGCATCGGATTCGAAGCATCGCCCGATGACGCCTCGACCGGCATCGAATTCTGGGGCAACAGCTTCATCACCGGTCCGCAAGGCGAATTTCTCGCGCAAGCCGGAACCAGCGAACAAATCATCTTGACTAAGGAATTGGACCGCGCGCGTAGCGAGCGCGTCAGACAAATTTGGCCCTATCTGCGCGACCGAAGAATTGACGAGTACGGCAATTTAATTAAACGATTTATCGATTAATTAGCCTATACCCATCGCCCTTCAAATTTCAACATTGACGCATGGAGGCGCTTGGATGTTCGGCAAAGGCTTTGACAGCAGGGATGCTTGCTGTCACAGAGCCTACATGGACGTATTCACGGCGTCCTTTGACGGACCCCCGGCGCCGAAATTTGACCAGCAAAGGGTATAGAAAAAGCATTTCGCCATGAAGATCATGAATAATAAAAAGTTAATTCAATAACTTGTTATGCTTTTGTATAGAACTTTCGCTCACCCAAGAGGTTAGCGGAAATGTTTAGGCAATCTCTTGAAATACTTAATAGACTTCATGTGCTTCATGGTTAAACTGCCGAATTCTGTATTATCGGCATATCGAAAAGTATAACTTTCGCACTTCAAACTTCGGGACTAGCTCATAGAGGCACAAAGTTTCGGCGGATTTTTGCTCCTGCAAAATCCGCATTCGCACCTTCCTTGGTGCTTGCGGATTTTTGCTCCTGCTATCTTTTATTAAGACGTTCCATCATCGATGAAAAATATCTGTTCGACAACCCAACCGATCTCTCCGGCAATTATTGGCTTGCTTATTTTTACTTTACTAAGCAGCTTAATGCCCCAACTCGTTTTGGCTCAAAGCCAAACCGGCAAGCCAGTAACATCCGAATATGATCCGGAGAACCTACGCAACAAAATCGAAGCACTTACCACCCGGGAAGGTATCGACGAAGGCGTAAAAGCCAAAACGCTTAAATATTATCAGTCCGCTTTAGATAATCTTGCCAATACCGGAGAGTTTAATTTTCGCAGCGAAAACTATCAAAAAGCCCTGCAACAAGCGCCCGACAGAATTAAAACCTTACAAAATGAAATCAAACAAACCCAACAAAAACTGGAGAAACAAAAGCAAGAGGACTTCAGTCACATCCCCATCGAAGAACTCGAGCAACGCCTGATTATCGAAAAAGGCAAAATTAGCAACCTCGACCAACAAATCAAAAGACTCGACGCGCTCTTAACCGAACAAAACAATCGTCCGCAGCAGATTCGCCAAGAAACGGTTGAGGCAAAACAAGACCTCGATGCCGCCCGAAATAAGCTCGAAATCCCGCCAACCGCTGTAGAATCGAAACTGGAAATCGAAGCCCGGCACATTCATTTAAAAACCTTGATCGAATCACGCACGGCCGAATTAAAAAAGCTGGAAATCGAGGCTGCCAGCAATCCGCTTAGGACCGAAGCCATCAAATCCGAACTGCAATTGTTGGATATACAGAAGAATTTGCTCGCCCCGGTTATCGCTGCAATAGAAAACACCCTGTCCGAACGCCGCCAACAAGAAGCCAAGGAAATGCAGGAAGCCCTCGACCAAGCCGAACGGGAATTGGCCGATAAACATCCGGTCATACAAGTCGTTACCCGTGACAACATTCAATACAGCCGCGATCTTCAGACCATCACAGCCAAGATAGAACAAAGCGGCGAACAGAAAAACAAAATCGATAGCAAATCCGCCGAAATTGAAACCGATTTCAAAAGTGCCGAACGTAAAATCAGCTTAGCCGGACTCAGTCCTGCACTCGGCAAAATACTTAGAGAACAACGGCGTAATGTACCTACCGCCGGGCAATTCTCATTTCAATCCCAGACCATCCAAGACGAAACCGCTCAAACCGGTCTTGCGCAATTCAAGGTTGAGGACCGACTGAAGCAATTGGCAGATATTGATCAGGAACTACATAGAATCATGGACTCGGAGGTCGACAGCAAGCTACCGGCCAATGAACGAATGATGATACAGGCCGAATTGCGCGTATTACTTAATAGCCAAAAAGATTTACTGAACCGATTATCGATTGCTTACACGACTTATTTGCGAAGCCTCGGCGATCTGGATTTCGCAAGACAACAAATGCTTAGTCAAGCTGAAAAATTTGCCGCTTATCTTGATGAACGTTTGTTGTGGGTACCGAGTTCAGCTCCGATCGATACCCATTACCTCATCGACTTATTCGGTTCATTTCAATGGCTGCTGTCGCCTCTAAACTGGTTAAGCTTTACAAAAGACATCGTTAAAGCCGCACTATCCAAATCGCTATTTAGCGCCTTTTCGATAATAATTCTGATCGCACTCATGACGATCAAGGCTAAGGTCAAACAGCAATTGACAGCCATTTCAAACCGAATCGGAAAAGTCTATACCGACAAATTTTCCTATACATTGATCGCGATGGGCGACATTTTCGTTTTAGCACTGCCTCTGCCCCTCCTGATTTTTTTAGTCGGCTGGTTATTGGTCGACAATCCTCATGTTGCCGACTTTAGTCAAGCAATCGGAGCAGGATTGCAAGCCGCTTCAATACCGTTATTAACGCTTTCGATTTTTTACCGACTGTTCGCACCGGAAGGCGTTGCTCAGCAACATTTTCAATGGAAGGCCAAAAATGCCGGGGTATTTCGCAAACAAATCGCTTGGGTACGATTTGTTGCCGTGCCGAGCGTGTTTCTGACCGAACTGAGCGGAAGCCCCGCTATAGCATCGCATAGCGATAATCTCGGACGACTGGCAGTCATTATCTTAATGCTTTCTTTAGCCGCGTTTTTATTCATTATCCTCAAGCCATCGAAAGGAGTGCTGCAGAATTACCTTGAAACGAATCCGAACGGATGGCTTTATCGATCGCGCTATATTTGGTATCCAGCGTCGGTCGTCATACCCCTAACCATTATCGGATTTGCGGCCGCAGGCTATTATCTAAGCGCTTTGGAATTGCAGCACAAATTGATCGTAACGCTGAGGATGATATTTATCAGTATTATTATTTATGACTTGGTGCTGCGTTGGCTAACTTTGGCTAACCGCCAACTAGCCCTGAAAAACGCACGGCAAAAACGCAAGACTGCTGCCGCGCAAAGTTCGAAACCGACAACCACTGGCTCGGAAGATAATGTTGTAACCGCCGAAGAAGAACTGCTGGATATCCCTAAGATCAATGCCCAAACCAAAGCGCTACTGAATGTTTTTATCGGATTTACGCTTATTATCGGATCATGGATGATATGGCGAAATATTCTGCCGGCCTTCGCGTTTCTCGACAACATCACGTTGTGGCAACACCTCGTCATGATTGATAACCAAGAAGCCTATCAGCCTATAACCCTGACCAATTTGTTTCTAGCCGGCCTCTATGCCTTCATTGTCGGTGTTGCGATCCGCAATTTTCCGGGCGTTATGGAGTTGTTGATTTTTCGGCGCATAACGGTCGATGCCGGTTTTCGCTATGCGGTCAATCACTTGGCCAAATATTTATTGATTTCGATCGGCTTTATCGTGGTCGCGAATGAACTAGGCGGCAGTTGGTCTCAGGTGCAATGGTTAGTCGCCGCACTCAGTTTAGGCTTGGGTTTCGGTCTGCAAGAGATCTTCGCGAACATGGTTTCCGGTATTATTATTCTGTTCGAGCGGCCGATACGAGTCGGCGATACCGTGACTATCAGCGATATCAGCGGCAAAGTCAGCCGCATTCAAATGCGTGCCACAACCATCACCGATTGGGATCAAAAGGAATTGATCGTACCGAACAAAGCATTCATCACCGAGAAAATGATCAATTGGACCTTGACCGATCCGACGACACGGGTAGTGATCCCAATCGGTATAGCCTATGGTTCCGATATCGAGCTAGCCCATAAAGTCATGCTGGAAACGGTTAGATCTACACCATTGGTTTTGCAAGATCCAGAACCCAGTGTGTTGATGCTTGGCTTCGGCGATAGTTCTTTAGATTTTTCTATACGGGTTTATGTTAGCGAATTGGGTCACCGACTGCCGGTTACCCATGATATTCATTTCCGAATTAATCATGCCTTCCGTGAACATCATATAGAAATTCCATTCCCGCAGCGCGACATACATGTACGCTCGATCGTCGAAAGACCGACAAGCGAGCCGACTCCGATTTTTGAGCCTAATACGAACATTCCGAGCTACTGAAAGGACTTACTCTCTTTTGATCGAAAAACTGTCTAAGACCAAAAGGTATGGGATGCGTCTACCGAGGACCGCACCCTAACCTCCCCGAGTGCTTTCATCATACGAAGTTGATTGCCAGGCCTTCATGAAATGCTATGTACCGGGTCTTTGACAGGCACGCAGTCGGCCGATATTTGTTCTACGGTGGACTAGATCAATCTTCGGTCCATTCCTGCAATGCACCGATGATGCTTTTGGCTTGATCCTTACTGGAAATGTTGAATTTGGATTTTTGCTGGTATTCGCCGTTGCGTTTTTGATAGCGGCGAATCGTATATTTATCGGGGCCGTAGGCTTCTTTCTTGCGATCCCAATCTTGGTAGCGATAGATCACCGTCGCCCATGCGCCTTTACTCAATACTTTTTTATCGAGTTCCTTGACGGTTTCAATACCGCCATCTTCGTAGGTGACAGTCAATTCATCTACAGTTTCAGCCATACAATCTCCAATGAGTTAATTTTTAAAAAACATCCAACCTACATCGTCTCTTTGTCATAAAAGAGCCGGTATTTCCCTATGCCGAACGCGCAATCCCGTAAATATTACCCACTCTTTTCTAATCGGGTTTTCCATCGGGTCTAGGCGCTAATAAAATCGGCGCGTAAACAAACACAAACAGAGCAAAGGCCGCCAACCAAGCCAGTGTCGAGATATAAACAAACTGACCATACCAAGCAGGTAACAAAGCGGGAAGAATAACCCTAACGAAAGCGGATAAATTCAACAGAACAAAAGCAATGACAATAACATTCGAAACCTTCATAACTCGCCCCGTATGCCCCAGTGATACTCTGACCATCATGCCCAAGGTCAACACACCGATTCCACCTAGCGTAAACGCATGCAAAACCAAAGAATACGAAATTTTTGCATAAGCGGCCAAAACGGTTAAGCCCAACCCCAAAATGATCCATCCATAACCGATATACAATATCCACAGCAGCGGCACATACCAAACTTGCCGCACATGCCAACCAGCAATACGCATAAGATTGATCACCAAAGCGGCAATAGCACTCACAGCAAGAATGTGCCCGGATATACCGGCCATTTGCAACAAGAAAACCGAGGCGACCGAAACAATCGACAAGACGTCTAAAAGCGGATTGCGAATCGCGATAACGCCCTTTAAGCCGCGTTCGGTAAAAAACGGAAAAACACGCCCGGCAACGACCAAAATCATCACGATGATAATAGCCAAAAGCATGTTGAGTCCCAACATGGCCGTACTTTCATAAACATCAAGCATTTCAAGGTGAACCAAGGCATTAGCCGTCGCCATCAACGCCAATAAGGCTATGAAAACCAAACTCTTGTTATGCCCGGATCGCAGAATCGGCCGACTGACCGAATAAGCCAACACCGGCAAAAAGGCAAAATCGGTCAACGCGATCAAAAATTCCGGTAATAGCTCGGCATAAAACGGCAAAATCCGGCCATACAACCAAAGCAAACAAAGTCCGGCCAAACTATCACCGCTTGCAGTTGCCTGTCCTGTCCAATTTTTCACGGCCGTTAACAAAAAACCGGCAATGACGGCCACCGAGTAACCGGCCAACATTTCATGTGCATGCCAGATATTCGGTGCATAATAATTTTGAACCGACAACTCGCCTTTATAGATGGCATTCCACAATAAAATCAGCAATAACGCGAATAAACCGGCCAATATAAAAAATGGCCTGAATCCCAGACCAAAAATCGGGTAATCAAATACAGGCGTCGAAGCATTATTGTTTTTGTTCATATTCCAGCCAATCCAGTTCAGCATCCGAGAAGCCGGCAATTATACGCATTTCGCGATTAAATGGGCCTTTCGGTTTGCCTTTGAAGTAATGATTGATGAGTTTTTTATAGGTTTCGCAGGGGTCGAGCGATTGTTGGCGGCACTGATAATCGAACCATTTCGAACCCAATTGCACATGACCGACTTCATCATTCAAAATTCGGGTTAAAATCGCAACACCATCAGCATGGCCTAATGCTTCAAGTTTTTCGATCATCGCCGGCGTTACATCCAGGCCGCGCGCTTCCAAACAACGAGGCACAATAGCCAATCTTGCTAACAAGTCGTACCGGGTATCATGTGCATGATCCCATAAACCGCCATGTGCCGGCAAATCGCCATAATCGTAACCGAGTGTCGCAAGATGGTCGCTTAATAACGTAAAATGTTGTGATTCCTCATCGGCTACTCGCAGCCAATCCCGATAAAACTCGTTGGGCAAGCCGCGAAATCGGTAAATAATATCCCAGGCCAGATAAATTGCAACGAACTCGATATGCGCCAAGGCATGAAAAAATGCCGCAAGGCCTTCCGGAGTCGTTAATTGCCGACGTGGCATTTGTTTCGGCGACAATAACCGAGGTTTATCGGGAAATTGCGTAGCTTCAATAGTCTTTGGCGTATCTACCGACTCATAGCTTAGTAAGTCGTCCTCGCAGTACCGCCAAGCCTGATGAGTGTGCAACAGTTTTTCCGGAATCGAGGCTTGGAACAAGCAACTTTCGGCTATTCGAAATATGTTTTTCATTACCAACGAATTCAAATGATGACTAAATTTAGGGACTTTTCACTTTTGGCTTCTTACTGCGGATTTATTTTTTGGCTGTCGCATCAACCTTCCCTGCCGGCGCCAATGTGGTTCGAACACCAAGACAAACTGTATCATGCCGGCGCCTATTTTATTCTGGCTTTATTTGCCTGGCGTTTTTTAAAACATTTTATTGCTAAACCGTGGCTCTTGGCAGTTGTTAGCCTTATTTTCTGCAGCTTATACGGAATCAGCGACGAATGGCATCAATCTTTCGTCGACGGACGTTCCTCGGATGTTTATGACTGGATTGCCGATACGATTGGCGCTGCAATTGCACTATTCGTTCTGTATAAATTCACAACGCGCGCCCGCTTCCGCTAAAATATTCTGTTTTTTAAAAGCAGGTTAACACGATGTCAAACAATATACGCATTGAAAGATGGAGCGGCAAAGATTTGGAGCAATACATCCCAGAACTAGCTCGCCTTCGTATCGAAGTTTTTCATGATTTTCCCTATCTTTACGATGGCGATTACGACTATGAAAAAAAATATCTACAAACCTATATTAATTGCCCGGAAAGCGTCATCGTATTGGCCTTCGATGGCGAAAAAATCATTGGCGCATCGACCGCGATTCCATTGAAATACGAAACCGACGAAGTCAAAAAACCTTTTATTGAAAACGGCTATAACCCGGACGAAATTTTTTATTGCGGCGAGTCGGTTTTGAATAAAAATTATCGAGGCCTCGGCATTGGCGTTAAATTTTTCGAGCAACGCGAAGCGCATGCCGATGACTTGGGCGGTTTCAAGCATATTTGTTTTTGTTGCGTCGAGCGGCCTGCCGACCATCCCCGCCGTCCGGCCGATTACATACCGCTCGACAAGTTCTGGAACAAACGCGGCTATTTCAAACACCCGGAACTGCAAACTACCTATACCTGGAAAGACCTGGACGATGAAACCGAAACCCCTAAGCTGATGACATTCTGGTTGAAACATGACAATTAAAATAGCGGCCGCACAATACGATATCGGTTTTCTCGAAAACTGGGCAAATTATCAAACCAAAATCGAATGCTGGGTTCAGGAAGCCGCCGATGAAGGCGCAAAAATTTTAGTGTTTCCGGAATACGGCAGCATGGAATTAGCTTCGCTTTTTTCGGAAGAAATATACCAATCTCTGGAAAAACAACTGGATGCCATGCAAAGCCTGCATGACGACTATGTCGACTTATATCGCTCGCTGGCGCAGCAATATTCTTGCTATATTCAGGCTGGAACTTTTCCAGTCAAAATCGAAAACGGAGACTATCGGAACCGCGCATACTTATTCTGGCCCGATGGTCGTTACGATTTTCAGGATAAACTGCAGATGACGCGCTTCGAAAACGAGCAGTGGTTGATTAAAAGCGGTGAAGCATTAAAATGTTTCGACACCGACTACGGCAAAATTGCGATCAATGTTTGCTATGACAGCGAATTTCCGCTGCTGGCTAGAAAACAAGTCGAATCCGGCGCGAATCTGATTTTGGTGCCGAGTTGTACCGACACCGTTGCAGGTTATCATCGAGTTAGAATTGGCTGTCAGGCAAGAGCCTTGGAAAATCAATGTTTTGTCGTACAGTCACCGACAGTAGGCAACGCTCCATGGTCCGAAGCGGTCGATGTCAACGTAGGTGCGGCAGCGATTTATACGCCGGTCGATCGAGGGTTTCCAGACAACGGTATTGCAGCGATTGGCGAATTGAATGCCACGCAATGGGTCTATGCCGATATTTCATTGGCCGGGATTGCAAAAGTTCGTGCAGAAGGCCAAGTCTTTAATTACAGAGATTGGCCTTTGCAAGAAAGATTCATTTAAAGCAAATCCGTTAGTGAAAAATAGACTCAAAGGAATAGCCGCCGAATTCCAATATTTCTTTGAGTCTTTTTAAACCGTCCATCTGAATCTGCCTGACTCTTTCCCGGGTGACTCCCAGCTCTTGAGCCACTTGTTCCAGAGTTGCGGATTCATGACCGCACAACCCATAGCGCCGGCAAATGACTTCGCGTTGTTTTTCCGAAAGCTGATAGATCCAGTTCGTTACATTATCCTTGATACCTTCTTCTTGCAGGGTTTCAGTTGGAGACATACTCCATTCATCAGAAATCGAATCCACCAACGGTTTATCGAAATCCTTTCCGGCTGGAACATCCACGGAGCTGACGCGCTCGTTCAGTTTGAGCATTTTTTCGCAAGCGCGCCAAGATTTTTCGCGAAAGCTGAAATGGGGTCCGTCCGATTTCAGCAGCGAAAAATGACTTGGCGATTATTGCCTTCGGCGGCCCCGATTCGCCCTGCGTCCGTGCCACTACGCCACATCATCGTATACTCGATGCGGCTCCGTAGCACTCCCACAAATGGCTTTACGCCGTGTCGCGATGCCTTGTATTTTGCCTCCGCCTGCGCTATTCGCGCAGACTCCGGCAAAACACCCGGCGCTACGGCTATCGGGGACTAAAAATCTTCACTTCGCTAACGCTCCGTTTCCAAGATTTTCAGCGACGGTTTTGACTGGCTTATCAAGATGACGGGCGATATCTTCGGCATTCGGCTCATGATCAAGTGTCTGCGCTAATTGCCTTTGCGCTTTGAGATAGACGTTCATCTCTTTAACAATATGAATAGGAAGCCTGATTGTGCGAGTCTGATTCATAATCGCTCTTTCGATGGTTTGTCTTATCCACCAAGTAGCGTAAGTTGAAAATCTGAATCCACGCTCGGGGTCGAATTTTTCAACAGCTCTAATCAAGCCGAGATTTCCTTCTTCGATCAGATCGAGCAACGGTAAACCTCGATTTAAATAACGACGAGAAATTTTAACGACTAAACGAAGATTACTTTCGATCATTATTTTACGAGCATCTTCATCGCCTCGTAAAACCCTTTTACCATACATTTTTTCTTGATCGGCAGTCAGTAACTTCGACCGACCCAGCTCATTTAAATAAAAGCGTGTAGCATCGAATGTGTAGTCATTTTGGGAATCATCAATCAGCACATCTTCTATAACAGGCACTTCATCGAGACACAAACTTTGATCATCATCGTCGTCGAAAACGAGATCATCCGAGAGTGTACCGTGCGGCTTAATGGAAGTAACCTCAACGAATTCTTCTTTCATTATTATTAACCCCCAGGTTAATCGGCTTTTGCCGAAGTGGTTTCGTCAATTTTTCGGCAAATACTCGATCGGATTCACCGGATTTCCGTTTTTTCTTATTTCGAAGTGCAGCGCGGCTTGCCCCGACGCCGATTTACCTACTTCAGCTATTTTTTGGCCCTTATCTACATACTCTCCTTCTTCGACCAGCAATAGACTGTTATTGGCATAAGCACTCATGTACGTTTCATTATGTTTAACGATGAGTAGATTTCCATAGCCGATCAAACCCGTACCGCTATAAACGACTTTACCCGCTTCCGTCGCCTTAACCGACTGACCTAAACGACCTGAGATATCTATTCCTTTTCTACCGGATTGGGAAAAGTTTTTTAGTATTATTCCGGTAATCGGCCACTGCCAGTGCAACTTTAACAGTTTTTTCTTATCATTTGAAACTATTGATTTTTTTTGTGACGAATTTCTCTTTTCAACTGGGGCCCGCACTAAGCTTCCCAGGTCATTTGAAGGTTTAACGATAGTAGGTTTTTCGGGACCTGGATCAAACATTTTGAGCCTCTGTCCGACCAATATTTTGTAAGGCGGTTTAATCCCATTCCAGGCAGCAAGCACCTGATACCCATGACCCGATCGAAACCCGATTGAATAAAGCGTATCGCCCGGTTGGACGACATAGTAACTGGAGTCAATAGTCGCTTTAGCCGGTTCAGGCCTTGATACGGAAGGGATTGTCGCCATTTCCGAATCCGGCAAAACAACCTGCCCACAAGAAACGGCGGCTCCGGCAAGCATCAATACCCGCCAATCGCGGCGTGCGACTAATTTAAATAAAAACATCAGGCTACATACTTTAGTAATAAATCTTTTGCTTGATTGATCTTAGACGACAAATAACCCGACCCTCCTCGATCCGGGTGTAATTTTTGCATCAACTTTCGATGAGCGGCAATAATATCCTGACGAGCCGCGCCTTGTTTTAATCCTAAAATCTCGTAAGCTTCTTCAATCGACATTGAGGCATTGCTAGAGCTCGAATAACTACGTCCTTGGCTGTTTTGTTGCTTACCCGATTTAAACATAAACCAAAGCTTCTGTAACGCCGGCGCGTAATGCAGCAAAGCCGGAGCAAGCCGGGACAAGACGGCAACCAAGATACCCAAAAATGCTATCAACCAATTCAGCTTTCCTGTCGCGCCAAGATATAGCAGAATCAATCCGACGAAAACGGCTATTATTAGTTTTGCATGACGAGCCACCACTTCAGGTGGACGACTTAAAAACCCGCGTAATAGCCAAAAAAGGGCGGCTAACGCCAGTATCGCCAAATAAATTCGAATCAAAATGTTCTCCGATTAAAATGATCCGCTTACTGAAATAATTGCATATTCAACCTTAGGATCATATCTTAGTTCCTAATTCTTCACGATTACAAAAATTAGTCGACCATGCTACAAACTCATATTCCTATCCTCGGTTTCGCAGCATTCAGCGGAACCGGTAAAACTACCTTATTGACACAACTAATACCCATTCTCAAAAATCATAAGTTACGAATCGGTTTGATCAAACATAGTCATCATAATTTCGAGATCGACCAACCGGGCAAGGACAGTTACCGACTGCGCAAGGCGGGTGCGATATCCGTGTTATTGGCATCAAAACACCGGCGCGCAATTATTACTGAAATCGAACCAGCTCAAGAACCTAAGCTTGCCGACCAGCTGCAAGTTATCGACCAAAGTAACCTGGACCTTATTCTAGTCGAAGGCTTCAAGGCTGAAATATTCCCAAAAATCGAAATCCATAGGCCGGCGCTTAACAAACCGCTGATATACCCAAACGATCCCAACATTATCGCCGTTGCATCGGATAGTCCGCTCGAATTACCCAAACATTTACCGGGTTTCGACTTAAATAATCCGGATATGATAGCCGATTACATTTTAAACCAATTCTTGGAGCGCAAGCATGATTGATGCCTGTATTCAAACAGAAGACCGCCTGCTGACCCTTGAAGAGACGCTAACCCGCATGAGATCGTCAATAGAGCCTATAAACGACGCTGAAAAGGTTAATTTGCACGATGCGTTAGGTAGAGTTTTGGCGGAATCGGCCATTTCACCTATCGATCTGCCTTATCATAATAATGCTTCAATGGACGGCTATGCGTTAGCCAGTTCCGATATCAATCCCGACCATCCGTTCAGCTTAAACCTAATCGGTACGGTATGGGCCGGGCGCCCCTACGAAGGAAGTATCTTACCCGGGCAATGCGTCAGAATTTTTACCGGCGGCGTGATACCGGAAGCACTCGATACCGTCGTCATGCAAGAGCACGTGCAAAGAATCGGCGAAACCGTCCATTTTCCGGCCAAGGTTCAAGCCTTGCAGCATGTCAGAATTGTCGGGGAAGATATCGCAAAAAATGCCATCCTGATAACCGCACCGAAACGACTCTCCGCTATCGATCTTGGTTTGCTGGCTTCTGCCGGCATTTATCAAGTCAACGTAAAACGCAAAATTAAGATCGCCATCCTATCGACCGGAGATGAATTGACGCCGCTTGGTCAACCCTTAACTTCCGGAAAAATATACGACAGCAATCGCTATATGCTGAGTGCATTACTAAAAGAAGAAGCCTTCTCAACTACTGATTTAGGCGTTGTGCCGGACGATAAAGCTCAACTCGAAAATCTATTAATTGCGGCAGCTGATACTCATGATGCGATCATAACCACCGGCGGCGCTTCAGTTGGCGAAGCTGATTTTATCCAAGAAATACTAGACAAAATCGGACGGGTCGAACTTTGGAAAATAGCGGTAAAACCCGGAAAACCGCTTGCATTTGGCTCGATCGGCGCTTGCCGATTTTTCGGATTACCGGGAAATCCGGTCTCGGTGGTTTTAGCTTTTCAGCGTATTGTCATACCGGGGCTTCAGTTCATGGCTGGAGTCTCACCGAAAAAACCGCTGCAATTAACTGCCATTTGCCGGGAATCAATCAAAAAATCGCCTGGCCGACTTGAGTTTATAAGGGGGATTTTATCGCAATCGGATAACGGCGAGCATCAGGTTCGCTCGGCGGGAAAACAAGGCTCACATATACTGTCAAGCATGAGCCAGGCTAATTGCTTCATTGTACTTCCCAGCAATTGCGAAGGCATAAAAAAAGGCGATAAGGTCGTCATCGAGCCTTTTTCAACCTGGATCGACTAAAAAATATGTGCACAATAAACTTCCTGAAACAGTAAGCATTGCCTCAAATATCAATATCTCGGTACCGAAGCGTCGCATTCACAAGACCATGCATCGATTCCTCCTCGTAGATTCAGTAATTTTCGAAACGAATGATGCTTTAAAAAAGACGCCGCCTGCTGACTACGTATGCCATGGTGACAAATTACGACAATTTCCTGATCGACATCCAGCTCATCCAACCGCTCGGGAATTTGATGCAACGGGATCAACACGCTACCTGCTATCCTGGCGTAAGCAAATTCATAAGGCTCTCTTACATCAAGCAAAAAGGGCGGGGTATCGCTTTGCAGCTTAACATTTAACTCGGTGGCGGAAATTTGTTGTATCGGCATATTTGATCTTCTATTTTTCAACTTTATTCAAAAAACGATCGCCATTGTAAGCCTTTTATACATATCAACAAATTCGGTATTTGCGAGAACTGTAATTGCCTTGTATGAAAAGTTCATTAAACATTAGTACCATTTTGGTGAACAATCCATCTATTTTTAATGCTATTGTTAACATCAATCCTGTTCAGTATAGTTAAACCGTAATTTAAACCTTTAACTAGATAAACGAGGATTCATCTAATGAGCGACTTCCAAAAAGACATTTTAACTGGCGCGGTATTTGTCACCGGTGTACTTGGCTTTGTTTCCGGAGAATTCATACTCTCTTCTACGTTATTTGCCACGGCCGCCATTGCCGGAAACATTAACGCGACTCACAAACGCAATAAAAGTGAGCGCCTGTGATATATGACTGATTTAAGTAACACCGACACTTCAACTTTTAACTTCAGAGCTTCCAAGTCTAGCTTCTTGGAAGCTCTTTCTCTTTGAGCCATTAGATCATTATCAGCTCCGGAAGGAAATAGGCTTTTCCTAATTGACGGATCTAAAACCGGCGCAGAAAACCCTACCGGCTCATCAATTATTTATAATCATAATTGCCGACCTGACTAAGCCCCCCCCCCCCATTAAAATAAAACAAAAAGCTTAAAACCTTACTCAATAACGTTACGTTATTTCCCTACTGACTTAACAATCTAAGTTGTTATACCCTATAAACAACCTAATCAATTTCGAATTCCGAACGATCACGACCTTGTTCAACTAAAGACTGGAGCCATTTAGGCATAACACCACGTCCAGTCCATGTTTTGTCGGGGTCGTTTGGATGTCGATATTTAACAGGTACTTTAATGCCTTTTCTAGCGGATTTTTTTTCATCATCAATAAATTCAACGGTAACATTGATAGATGCAGCAAGTTCTTTTATCTGATTTATAACTTCTTTACGTTTATTTGCTTGCTTGGCTTTAAGCGCTTTTTCAGCATTTAAAATAACAGCTTGTAATTCATTTTCTGAAAGATTCTGAAAATCGGTCATGCGTAAATTCCCACTTAATGTAAAGTTTCATTTTATTAAGATCCAAAAAAACTCAAGTTAACATGGCAAATGCTTAAGTCGTCGGTTTACACATAATCACATGAAACAAATGATTATGCTTTGTAAATAGATTTTCCAGTGTTCAAAGATTAATACACCTAAAATGATTTTTCTTTATTCAAGGAAACTATTGAATAATTGTAACTAAAAAAACATCAAATGAGCAACAACTCAAAGTTTTAATAAAAACAAATTAAGCCAAATGACTTTTAAATCAAATTTAGTTTGTTTATCAGGTTATTTTCGCATCGCCCCGAGCAGTAGAGGTTGGAGTTTAGCAGTTAGGGATGATAAATAGGAAAATCAAACAAGAACCTTACCGATACCATAGATATTATTTGTAATTATTCTGACCCCTCCGTTTAAAACAAGCTGGAACTTTGCCTCCCCTTTGGAAAAGGGAGGATTGAGGGGGATTTATTTAAAAAATCTTCCCTAACCCCTCTTTTTCAAAGAGGGGGACTGAATATTTACCCTTGGGGGACCAATGTAGTGGAGACACTCATGACCTAAGGAAGAAAGGGGTTTAAGAAAGGAGCTGAATATTTACATTTATTTTAATCACTCATCACCTCGAAAATAATTTCGTTATAAATTAATCCATTTTTATCTATTAATTGAACCATCCAATGCCCGACATCCGAATAAATCAATACCCTGTTACTCGAGACTCTCCAACGATTACCTTGCGGATTAATAGGTATTTTCCCAACGACCACACCATCTTTAACCCACTGATGAAAAAACGATTCGCTTTTCATATCTTTGAGCTCAGTAAAATAGTAAAGTTGAATTGACTTTTTTTCTCCGATAATGAAGGGTGAAACTAACTCTTTTACCGGTTCTTTGTTAACAATGGCATTAGTTAATAAGCCCCTAGTAACCTTATAATGGCTTATTGTCTTAAATCGCTGGTCAATTGGAGCTTTTTTTGTCGACTCAGAAATAACCTCTATATTCCGGCGATCTTTATCGGTAGTCGGCTGATCTTTTTTCTCAGTTACTTTTTTTTCAGCTAGAGAAACCCCCTTCTCTATTCCTTTGGGCGAAGCCTGATCGGTTTTTCTGTCAACTTTATCTTCTAATCCATTACTCAGATAAAAATAAGGAATTACTATAAATAAAATAGCAATAATTACAGCCAATACGATTCGCCTGACATTCCAGATAACAATTTCGGAAGGCGCCGAGTTTCTCGGCATATTGCCTTGTTCTCTTCCGGATCGATTAATTTTGATTACAATTTTTTTTGCATTTGCCATAAACTTTTCCCGGTCCACTAAGTCACAACCTTGCGCCGCCGCATTCAGTCATGTAGGCTGGTTTTTATAACAGGCGGCACTTTAATACTTGGTAATATAGCATTTTCCCCCTAAGATATCGGCATTGGCTTCAGATTAAACGGAAATCATCCATGAGCGAACTCCTCAAGTTATTTCAAGAATCTTCCGCACTTTATGGCGGAAACGCCGTATTTATCGAAGACTTATATGAAAAGTACCTGCAAAACCCCGACTCGGTCGACCCCAGTTGGAGACACACGTTCAAGAATCTGCATAACGGCATGGCACAGGAGATCATCCATAGTCCGATCGTTGACAGATTCGCCAGCCTAGCCCAACAATCTCAAGGCCGCCTGGCTAAGTTGCAAGGCTTTACCGAAGAAAGCGTAAAAAAACAATCGGCGGTCGCGCGGCTTATCAATCATTACCGGGTTAGAGGTCATCAAATTGCCGACAATAATCCACTGAATAAATCGATTCCATCAGTTCCGGATCTTGAGCCTGCGTATTACGGACTGACCGAGCTCGATATGGATACACTTTTCGATACCGGCACACTCTATGGTGAAGACAGACTTCCGCTCAGAGAAATCCTGAGCAGACTGAAAGAAATTTATTGTGGTAGCATCGGTAGCGAATACATGCATATCGTGGATACCGATGTCAAACGCTGGATTAAAAACCGGCTCGAAGGCACCCGCGCCAAGCCAAACTTAACAGCCGAGGAAAAACTATCCATCCATAAGCAATTGACTGCGGCGGAAGGCATCGAAAAATATTTGCATCGCACTTTTGTCGGGCAAAAAAGGTTTTCACTGGAAGGCGGCGAGTCTCTGATCCCTTTTTTAGATAATATCGTACAACGCGGCGGCGACAAGCAAATCAAGGAAATCGTCATCGGCATGGCCCATCGCGGGCGTTTGAATGTCTTGGTCAATATTCTTGGAAAAAACCCAAGCGTCCTATTCGACGAATTCAAAGGCATGCACACCTCAACGCCCGGCATGAATTCCGGCGATGTGAAATATCACATGGGATTTTCGTCGGATATTGCCACCCCCGGCGGGCCTATTCATGTCACGCTGGCCTTCAATCCATCGCATTTGGAAATCATCAACCCGGTCGTCGAAGGTTCGGTTAAAGCCCGTCAAGATCGTTACGGTCCCAATAGCTTCAACACCATCCTGCCTATTTTAATCCACGGCGACGCCGCCTTTTCCGGACAAGGCGTTGTCATGGAAACCTTAAACATGGCTGGAACCCGTGCTTACTCAACCGGCGGCACCATTCATGTCGTCATCAACAACCAAGTCGGATTCACCACCAGCAACCCAAGAGATGCCCGTTCGACCTATTACTGCACCGACATTGCCAGCATGGCGCAAATCCCGGTCTTCCATGTCAATGGAGACGACCCCGAAGCGGTGTCATTCGTCGCGCAATTGGCCTTGGATTTTCGGATGACTTTCAACCGGGATGTTGTCATCGACTTGATATGCTATCGGAGATTAGGCCACAACGAGGCCGATGAACCGGCAACAACCCAACCATTGATGTATCAAAAAATCCGCAAACATCAGACCACTCAGCAAATCTATGCTCAAAAACTCATATCCGAAGCGTTGATCACGCCTGAAGAGGATCAAAATATCGAAAATGATTATGTGTCAATGCTGGAAGCCGGCATGGTCGTGTCGCGCCCCGTTCTCAGCAACAAGGTTTATTCCTATTCGGCGCTTTGGGAAAAATACCATCACGCTAAGTGGACTGCTTCTTGTAAAACTTCGGTATCGCTCGATGTACTCCGGTTCTGTAATAAAAGGTCACAGTGCCTGCCGACCGGTTTCGAATTACACCCCAGGGTTGCCAAAATCATGGATAGCCGAAATAAAATGGCTGCCGGTGCTCAACCTCTGGACTGGGGGTTTGCCGAAAACATGGCTTATGCCACCTTGCTGTTGGAAAAACGTAATGTGCGCTTGACCGGACAAGATGTCGGCCGAGGTACTTTTTTTCACAGACATGCCGTTTTACATAACCAGATTGACGGCAAAACCTACTTGCCGATCAACCACCTGGATTCCGAACAAGGCCGAGCTTACATCTACGACTCGTTACTTTCCGAAGCGGGCGTATTGGGTTTTGAATATGGCTACAGTACTACCGCCCCTGAAACCCTGGTAATTTGGGAAGCACAGTTCGGCGATTTCGCCAACGGAGCCCAGGTGGTCATCGACCAATTTATTAGTTCGGGCGAAACAAAATGGGGGCGTTTGAGCGGTCTCGTGATGCTGCTGCCGCACGGCTACGAAGGACAAGGCCCGGAACATTCATCCGCGCGTCTGGAGCGCTATCTGCAGCTTTGCGCCGAACAAAACATCCAAGTTTGCGTACCGACGACTCCGGCACAAATCTTTCATCTTCTCCGCCGACAATTACTACGCCCTTATCGGAAACCGTTAATCGTCATGACTCCGAAAAGCTTACTGCGACACAAGCTTGCCGTATCATCGCTTGAATGTCTCACTAAAGGCAGATTTCAGACGGTCATCAGTGAAATTGACCCGATTAAACCGGATAAGGTAACTCGTCTGATACTGTGTTCCGGCAAAGTGTATTATGATCTTTTGGAAGCCAGACGAGAGCACGAACTCGATCATGTCGCGATTGTCAGGATAGAACAACTGTATCCGTTTCCAAATAATCGGTTTAAACAAGAAATCGATCGTTTCCCGAATTTGGAACACTTGATTTGGTGCCAGGAAGAGCCCAAAAATCAAGGCGCTTGGTATCAGATCCGACACCATTTCGTCGATACGCTGGCAACCGAAATCAATCTGCAATATGCCGGACGCCCGGCTTCCGCAGCGCCCGCCGTAGGCAATTTCAAGAAGCATCTTGAACAACAGCAACAGGTTGTTAACACCGCTTTGTTTGGAAAACACACAGGAAAATAACATGAGCATTGAAGTCCTCGTTCCTAATCTGCCTGAATCCGTTTCCGATGCCACACTCATTAACTGGCAAAAAAAACCCGGGGATAGAGTCACAAAAAACGAAAATCTCGTCGATCTCGAAACCGATAAAGTCGTACTCGAAGTGCCAGCGCCCGAATCAGGCGTTTTAACGAAAATCCTGAAAAACGACGGCGACATTGTGGTCGGTAGCGAAGTGCTAGCCATCATCGACCCGCAAGGCGCCGCGACTGAAGAAACCGCCGTTACGCCTGCAAGCGATGCCGACAATTTACCGCAACAGGCCGCTGAAAAAGCACCGGAATCCGCGTCGGCCAACATTCCTTTGAGTCCCGCGGTCCGAAGGCTCGTCGTTGAAAAAAACCTCGACCCGTCGGCTATTAGCGGCTCGGGAAAACACGGCCGCATCACCAAGAACGACATTCTCGAATATTTGCAGGACGAACCTGTTCTCGAAACATCGTCCCGTACAAAAACACTGCCGGAAACCGTAAAAACGGATTCGAAACCGGCCACGATTCCGGCTGCATTGAGGCCCGAACAACGGGTCCCAATGACTCGGCTTAGAGCCAAAATTGCCGAACGCTTGCTGCAAGCGCAACAAAACGCCGCGATGCTAACGACTTTCAACGAAGTCGACATGCATCATGTGATGGATTTACGAAACCAATATAAAAACCGCTTCGAGCAAACGCACAATATCAAATTGGGCTTCATGTCTTTTTTCGTCAAAGCATCGATCGAAGCCTTGAAAAAATTTCCGACTATCAATGCCTCGATTGACGGTAACGACATCATTTATCACGGCTACTATGACATCGGAATCGCGGTCAGTACGCCGCGCGGCTTGATCGTTCCGGTTCTTCGCGATGCTGATCAACTGGATTTCGCCGGCATCGAAAAAAATATCGCCGATTTCGGCAAAAAAGCCAAAGAGGGCAACATTAGTTTTGAAGACCTGACCGGCGGTACGTTTACGATAACCAATGGCGGCATTTTCGGTTCAATGCTATCGACTCCGATTTTAAATCCGCCGCAATGCGCGATCTTAGGTATGCACGCAATCAAGGATCGACCCGTCGTTGAAAATGGACAAATAGTCGTTAGACCGATCATGTACCTTGCCTTATCTTACGATCATCGCTTGGTCGACGGCCGCGAAGCGGTGCAATTTTTGGTCACCATTAAAGAGTGCCTGGAATCTCCGGCGCACTTATTGCTTAACATATAAACGGTTCACTGCCATGTCAAAACCCGAATCAACTTATGATGTTATCGTAGTCGGCGCCGGCCCTGCCGGCTATGTCGCCGCGATCCGAGCCGCCCAATTGGGGCTGAAAACAGCCTGTGTTGATCATTGGACCAATATCGATGGCGATCCTTGTCTGGGCGGGACTTATATCAACGCCGGCTGTGTTTCTTCGATGGCGCTGCTCGAGTCGGCCAAGATCTACGATTTAATGCGGCATGGGCTTGCCGATCACGGCATATCGGTCGACAACATAAAGCTGGACCTGTCGAAGATGATAGGCCGAAAAAATGAAAAAGTAGCGCGATTAAGCCGGCAAATCCTCAATATTTTCGCCGAAAAAAAAATCAATTATTATCATGGCCAAGGCAAGCTACTCAACGCCGACCAGGTCAGCGTATCACCCGCCGACGGCGCCAAACCAATCATACTCAATGCGCCCAACATAATACTGGCAACCGGCTCCACTTCCATCGAGCTCCCGTGTGCGCCGATCGACAACGAGTTTATCGTCGATACGACCTATGCGCTTAACATGACCAATATTCCCAAAAGACTCGGAATCATCGGGTCGGGTGTCATCGGTCTGGAGCTTGCAGGAATATGGAAACGCTTGGGTTCCGAAGTGATTTTGCTGGAGGCGCAAGAATCTTTTTTACCGATCGTCGATCACCAAATCGCAGCAGAGGCCTATAAAATCTATTCCGAACAAGGTTTGGATTTACGTTTGGGAGCTCGCGTCACCTCGGCTAAAAAAACTAATAACAAGGTCGTCGTGGACTATCAAAATCCAGAAGGCAGCCATACGCTACGACTCGACAAACTGATCGTAGCTACGGGTAGAAAGCCTAATTCGGAAAATATTGCAGCCCCCGAAGCCGAACTGCTTTTGGATGAAAACGGGTATATCCATGTCGACGAAAACTGCTGCACAACGGTCCCCGGCGTTTATGCGATCGGCGATTTAACCTTGCTTGGGCCGATGCTGGCGCATAAAGGCTTAGAAGAAGGCGTATTCGTAGCCGAGCATATCGCCAACCGGCACAATCCGATCAACTATAACATCATGCCGAGCGTCATCTATACCGACCCTGAAATCGCCTGGGTCGGACAAACCGAACAAGCACTACAAGCCATTGGGCAAAAATATCGTACCGGCACATTCACATTGAAATCCAATGGCCGGGCCGAATCGATCGACAGAACCGAAGGTCTGGTCAAAATCATCACACATGCGGAAACCGACTTGATTCTAGGCATACACTTCATCGGAGCCAATGCTTCCGAATTAATTGCCGAAGCGGTTCTAGCGATGGAATTCTCGGCCAGCGGCGAAGACCTAGCTAGAACCATACACGCCCATCCCACCATTTCGGAAGTCTTGCATGAGGCAGCACTAGCAATAGAAAACCGATCCTTGCATCTTCCTTGATATGGTTTTTTGGCAAATAATATAAAAGCCGAGAACAAACAGGTTGGGCGTACGTCTTTAGTCTATATATTCGAACCTTTAACCTAACGTTCATGAAGGCCCGGCCATCGCCCCAACAAATGAAAGTTCGGGCGTGTGGGGAGGGTACGGTTACTCGCCCGACAGGACGCCGTGAATACGTCCTTGTAGGCTCGACGGCGGCTGTCCCTGCCGCCGACGCCTGTCAGTCGAGCAACCGCACCCTCTTCGGAACCGGCATTTTCGTTGCTGAGCTTTTGCATATCGAAAAATTAGATAAAGAGACCAAATCTACGAACTTTCACAGTAACGTTCATGAAGAAGCTTTCATCACCCCGGACGATGAAAGCTTGAGGCGTGCAGGGTGCGAACACTCGTCAGACAGGACGCCGTACCCAGCACTTAAATTCCATAGCCTATTCGCCATGATTGATTACAGAGATAATTTAGGTGCTGGGTAAATACGTCCGTGTAGGCTCGACGGCGACTAGAACGCACTCTCTTCGAAACCGACATTATGTTGCATATCGAAAGATTAGATAAAAGGGTCTAAATCTACGAACTTTCACAGTAATTCAGCAGCCAGTCCGCGAAACAGAAGCGGACCGAATAGTTTCCGCTTTAAACTTCTATTTAACTTAACTTAAAACTAAAGAGCAATAACATGGAAATATTACTTATCGGAGCCGTATTAATGATTTTCGCGGTATTGGCCTCGGCATGGCTCATGACCTTTGCCAAATGGTTTCCTATCGAAGGCATCGACGGCGGCTTTCTAAAAGACTATAAAACGATGGTCAGAGCCCATGTCGATTTTGTACTGATGGCACTGTTTTGTTTAGCTTTTTATGCGGTAAAAATTCCGCTGCCGGTTTTGGCCTGCTGGCTTGTCGTCATCGGCGGAATGACTAATCCCGGCGTTTTCGTTATCGCGGCTTTCGACCCCAATTTTTGGGATAAACCCATTTGGAAAGCTTATACGATTGTCAGTTTTGCGATAACAACGATCGGTTTCGTATGGGTCGGACTGACTCTTTTGAATTTCGCCTTGTAATGTTTCAGTTTCCCACGACTCTTAAACTTTGAAAGTATTGGCGAATACATCATGAAGACAATGAAGAAAAGGCTATAAAATCGACGATCTAATTCTTCGTGTCACGTTACTCCTCATGGTTATTTCGTAATATTGAATCCAAGTCCATTTAATAATGCAGCATAGCAAACTTTTATTGACTCAGGGAGCAGCCAATGGCCTTTCATGCAATCAACCCCGTTGACGGTAGCACTATACTGACCTTGGACAACTGGGAAGCGTCCCGGTTGTCCAAGGCAATGGATGTTGCCGAACTGGCAGCCGGGCCGTGGGCCGACACGCCGATCAAAAAACGTTGTGCGCTGATGCATAAGGCAGCAGAGGTCTTGCGGGCACGTCAAGAAGAGCTGGCCACGATCATCACCCAGGAAATGGGTAAGCTGATCAAGGAATCGCGCGGTGAGATCGAGAAGTGTGCCTGGGTATGTGAGTACTATGCCGAACACGGGCCGGGGTTCCTCGAAGATGAACATATCGAAACCGACGCCGCCAAGAGCCTGGTCGCTTATCAGCCGTTGGGGATCATCCTGGCGGTGATGCCATGGAACTTCCCATTCTGGCAGGTCTTTCGCTTTGCGGCTCCGGCACTGGTGGCGGGTAATACCGGATTATTGAAACACGCCTCGAATGTGCCGCAGTGTGCGCAGGCAATTGAATCTGTGTTTAAGGAGGCCGGCTTTCCCGTAGGGGTCTTCACGACACTGATGATCGGATCAGTACAGGTACGTGGTGTGATCGATGATCCACGAGTCAAGGCTGTGACCTTGACCGGCAGTGAGCCGGCCGGAAAATCGGTGGCGGAAGCAGCCGGTGCGAATATTAAAAAATCCGTTCTGGAACTGGGCGGGTCGGATGCCTTTATCGTGCTGGATGATGCCGATTTGGAACTGGCAGTAAAGCAGGGTGTGACCTCGCGTTATATGAATGGTGGCCAGAGCTGTATCGCGGCCAAGCGGTTTATCGTGGTGGATGCGATTGCCGATGCATTTCTGGAAAAATTCAAAGCCGCTGTAGAAGATCTGCGTACGGGTGATCCAATGAGTGTAGATACCACCCTGGCACCAATGGCGCGCCATGACCTGCGCGATGAATTACATAAGCAGGTGATTGAAAGCATCGAGGCGGGCGCGAAGGTTATCACCGGTTGTGCACCGGAAGCCGGCAGTGGTGCTTATTACCAAGCCTCCATTATTGATCATGTTAAACCCGGTATGCGTGCCTGGCACGAAGAACTGTTCGGCCCGGTCGCAATCGTGATTCGCGCCAAGAATGAAGATGATGCAGTGTCTATTGCCAACCGCAACGACTTCGGCCTAGGCGGCAGTGTCTGGACGCAAAGCAACGCGCGCGGTGAACGCGTGGCGCGGCAGCTAAAATGCGGTGCGGCATTTGTGAACGGCTTGGTAAAAAGCGATCCGCGGATGCCGTTTGGTGGTATCAAACGTTCCGGTTATGGGCGTGAGTTATCGCATCATGGTATTCGCGAGTTTGTGAATGCCAAGACGATCTGGATTAAATGATTACTACTGTCATTGCGAGGAGCCTTGGAAAGACGACGCAAAACGGGTACCAGGACTGGCAATCAAGCATCTATACTCAAACTAACAGGCAGCTATCCCCAAACCTTACGCCGGTCGGCGCTTTGCTAAATCTTACAGCAACTCCTATGTGGATGGTTACTTGCTTTATGGGTCGAGGGTTCGCATACGACCCAAACCGGTCTCTTAATTTAGATGTTTGACTGTCGATTGAGTTGGTAATTGCGGTCATTCAAAACGTGGCTTTGGAATTATCCCGATCGGTTTATCATGAATGAAAAATAGGTTATACTGTTTAGAGCATCTAGCGTTGAAGCAGCATTCTTGACAATAAAGCAGGAAAAGCCGTATGTTAGCCCGGTCGGGACAATAATTTGTTAGCACCTAAAGTCAACCAGTCTGTGATGCTTTATGAAAATCCTAAATAACGAAGAAAATCTCGCCTCTTTCCTTGAGGATATTCGTGAGCGAGAAGTTACCATTGTCTCTGCATTCGCTAGCGGTACAGAAAGCGTTATTGACTTGCTGCTTGATCATGGAAACAGGTTGGAATTATTGATTGGAACTATAAACTCATTTTCATCTCCAGATTTATTTGATCATTGTAAGAACATTGCAAATGATAATTTCTCTCTGTTTGTCGATTTTGGCTATCAAAGTAGCATTCATTGGAAGCTTTATTTGATAGAACCGGAAACGGTAATAATTGGCAGTGCCAATTTTACTGTTACCGGTTTGAGTCTGATGCGAGACACGTGCGTTGTAATAGAAAATAAGACGCTATTGGAAAGCTATATAAAGGAATTGGCTGCAATTAAATCATCAAACAATGTAGTTAGTTGCGATGGAGCGCATTTTGAGGATTATCTCCAAAAGTACAGAGAGAACCATCGCCGTATGCAGGCCGGAAGAGCTAGATCTGTACGGGCAGGCGATGGAAATGAGTGGCTTTCCGCAGAGGAAAATCAGCTAATACCTGTTTTAATTTGGGACTCCAGACATACCAAAGACACCATTGAGGAAGCACATAAACTGCTGAAAGAGGACTCAGATGAAGAACCGGCTTCCATGTTACGGGATTTCTTTACATACGACTGCGACGAGGCAGATCTCCCATATAGCCAAGGTGATCTTGTACTTTGTATGAATAGCAAAGGGTCATATGCAGATTTCTATTCATTCGATAGGATCCTCCATGAAGATGGGATTAACTATATTTATTCATATAAGCAAAAACGTTACACGCGCCCATTTAGATTAAGCAACGAAATCAAGAGTGAGATTAAAAATAGAGTTGGAGATTGGTATGAACGAGAGATTACGGAGCTTGGAAGAGCCGAAATTCAAGACGTTATAAAGAGTGCTAACAAATAGCTCCAGCTGACCATGGCGTTATGCGCTTCTGCGACACAATCTGTCGTTCGGGTAGCGTAAGCTGAAAGAAAAAGGAGCAAAAGGGAAAAGTTATGTCGAATTTCGATAAAAACTTTGAAGCAGCACGCCTTGCCATGCTGGCTAAGCAACATTCGGACATTGTGAAAGTTACAGGTGAGGTGGTTTTCCGTGCAGAAGATGATGAAGACCGCTTGAGTGGCACGTCTTGGACACTTGAAGAGGATATTTTCGATCAGGTTACGGAGTCTGGTTTCAAGTTGCATCTGATTGAGCTTCTAGATGTTTTTATTGCACACCGAGGCCAATGTAACGAGTTGCCAAAAAAAGAAGGGATTGTTCGCTTCGCTGGTGGTGACTTGAGCATCGAATGGTTGCCAGATGGCTCAACTCACCTTTCCAAAGGAGACTCGTAATGGAGGCGCTGCTTGATGAGTATGGTAGGATTTTAAGAGAGCTAAAATTTGACTCATTTAACCATAATGAAGATAAGTACTCTGGTGTATTCTTGCCTGCCCCGTTTGATGAGTACTGGAACTCTAGCCTAAAAATAATGTTGGTTGGCCGAGAAACTTCTGGTTGGAATACAGACAATCAAAAGAATACAATCAAGCGTATAGCAGAGTTTTCTGAAAATAATAAAATTTCCGATCTTGTGCAAGAGGCCACTGGGCGTTACAAAATACATCTACCAGTGAGTAAGGACGGGAAAGTTATTACAAAAACTCGAAGTCGTTTTAAGCAGTACTTTTTTCGGCTGGCGAAGGAGCTTGAAATTAACCCTAAGTCAATTATTTATGGGAATTTATTTGCTTGGGACTACAACAAAAAAAGCCCTAGAACACGCCCGAAAAATGAGCTAGAAGAAATAACAGAAATTTCTAAAAAGCTTCTTGCAGCTCAGATAAAATGCTTGAGGCCAGACGTGATTATTTTTGCTGCTGGCTTTGTTGGTGTTGATCAAGTAATAAGGGATCTATTCGAAGAGCACTTTAGTGGCTATGAAAATGGCGAAGTTATATCTGGTAAATACTGGGAGTTTAGGCCATTTAATAGCGAATTTTCAAATATTGAATGTTTTAGAATTGCTCACCCGAGAGCAACTCACGGACATGGAGAGTTCCGAGAAAAAGTGATTCAGAGTATTAAAGCTCGTGCTGCTGACTAAAAATAGTTCGCATAACAAAGCATTGCAGCGGACAAGCCGCTGAATGCGGCGTTAGAGCTGATCGTAGTGACCACCAATAGCGAAGATATAAATGGACCTTTCGTCAAACCGATATATCAAACGATCTCTTTGTGATATCCGCTTGGACCAAAGGCCAGAGAGGTTGTGCTTAAGTGGCTCAGGCCTCCCTAAACCTGAAGCAGGGTCGTTTGAACGCAGCATTTCCTTGAGTAATTTACACAAAGCCTTGTGCAATTGTTTGTCCTTCTCGCGCATAGTTTCATACGCTTCCCAGGATTTGCCTTCAAATACCTGTGATCTCATTCATTTGCTCTTCAGTCGGTATATAGCCTTTACCACGGTTGTGGGTTTCAAGGGAGTAGGCAATCTGTTGCATGAGGCTCTGGCTTTGAAGAACATGAAGCGTTTCTTGCTCTCGCTCCCAGTCGTCGGCGCTCATTACAACGAATGCCTCTCCGGCTCGTCGAGTTACCTTGAGTGGTTCATGCCTGCTAACCACTTGTTCTACAACGCTCTTCAGGTTGTCTCTAAATTTGTTTACACTGATTGTATCCATGATGGCACCTTGATGTACGGAGTTTCCGTACAAGTATACGTCAAGTGCCCTAACAAGGCCAAGCACAGCGACAGCTTTTTCGTTGCGGCTTCGCCTTCACTTCTAAGCTGCGCGTGTTGGCGGCGTTAAAAATAGGGAAGTTATTTATGACCGAATCCATAGTTACTATTGCCCATTCTCGCGCGAATCCTTAAGGTCAACCTATGCCACGCAAAAGCGGGAACTGTGGAAAGAAGCAAAACCTAGTCACGATAAAAACTTGAACAAAGCCTCTTGGTTGGCGGCGGGTAATTCAACCAGCAAATCGATCTGCTCGGAAAAATCCTGCTGAATAATTCGCCCTTCCAACTTTTTGAGTTGATACTCGAACTGCTGCATTTGAGGATAGGCAAGCGTTAATCTGACACTTGTCAGTTCCACATAATCAACGATTTCCGCCGACTCGATGACATGCTTCGCGGCGTTGCCGTAAGCCCGCGTCAACCCACCGGCGCCGAGTTTCACGCCACCGAAATAACGAATCACCGCGACTAACACGTTGATGAGATCTTTGCCCTCCAAATGCTGAAAAATCGGTTTGCCGGCCGTGCCGGACGGCTCGCCGGCATCATGAAAACGACAAATGAATACTTGCTCCGTCCGAATTCGATAAGCGAAAGCGATATGACTGGCATCCGGATAGTCGGCCGCCAACTGCCTGAGACATTGCAAAGCCTCCTGCTCATCGGCAACAGGTATAATGACGCCGATAAAACGCGATTTTTTGATGATGTCTTCAATCGTATGACGCGACTTGATGTACTGCATTTTTATTCTCGATTTCTTTAGGATTTAATAACGAATCGTCACCTGGCTATAAACCTAGAAAAAGTATTTTTGTCCACGAGATATACAAAAAATCACGAAAATATTCAATTAGTTATACTACTCAAGCTATTTACCCCGTGGGTGACTCAAGAGATTTATACCCTTTGCTGGTCAAATTTCGGCGCCGGGGGGTCCGTCAAAGGACGCCGCGAATACGTCCATGTAGGCTCTGTGACAGCATCCCTGCTGTCAAAGCCTTTGCCGAACACCCCGACATCTCCATGCGTCAATGCCGAAATTTGAAGTGCGATGGGTATATGTAACCGGATGATTACGTTAGTTTATTTCGTGATTTTCGTGGACTGACTGCCAAATTTAGGATCAACCTTTGTTCAATTATGACTACCCCTTTTAATTATTGCCTACGCTATTATTGCTCCATCATCGGGATTTTCGCCCTAACTTTAACGGGTTGTTCGACGGTAAGGGAATCTTTGCCGGCGCGGACCGCGACCGAACAACTTCTACTCTCCACCGCTGCCGATCACGCCGCGCAAAAATTAGCGATTGATTTACCGAAACACCATAAAATCTTCCTGGACACTCAATATTTCGATACCGTCAGCACCGATGCTAAATATGCCATAGGCGCGATCAAGAACCAGTTATTGACTCTTGGATACCCCGTTGTCAGGGATAGAAAGGAGGCCGATTCCATTATCGAAATTCGTTTGGGCGCCTTGTCGATCAATCAACACAAAAGCCGTTGGCTGGGACTACCGGACCTGAACGTCCCCATTCCGCTGACGGGAACCATTCCGATACCGGAAATCGTTTTACTGGGCAACAATAAACTGGAAGGCATCGCCAAAATTGGCTTGTCTGTGTATGACGCCAAGGAAGGCACGCTGGAAAGTGTTATTGAGCCAAGCTATGGTTTTTCTCGATTCGTTGAGTGGACGGTGTTATTAATCAGCTGGACCGATTCCGATTTGGTACCGGAAAATGCCCGCGACGAACATGAAAGTCTCAGGCTTCATGAACGTTTATTGATCAATGGCGAATTTTAGACCTGAAGATAGCCAAGGCTTGCTTAAGCCTATAAACGGCATTTTGTCCACGAAAATATTTAAATAGTTATGCTTTATGATTACTTTCGTATATTTCGTGATTTTTGTGGACTGACTACGGAATTTAAGCTTAAAGAGCACCTTTGTGTTTTTGCTTTCGCATCTGCTTTTTCGCTGCCTTCTGCTCTCTAATCACGGCCAACTCAGCCAATTCTTGTTCCATCATCGCCGGCGTTTCCAGCGTGAGTCTGCCCAACATCCCCGAACGAAGTTCGGACAACAATATCTTAGCGGTCTTGTCGAGATCGACTCGGCCGCCGGAGCGCAAACAACCTCGGCTTTTCCCAATAGCAAGCATCAAGTCGTGCTCGTTGTTAGGAAGAGGATCGAGCTTGAATCGATCAACTAGACAATTCGGATAAAGTTTAAGCAAAAATTCGGCGGCAAAATACGCAATATCGTCATGCTTGATCGCGGTATCCTTGATCGCGCCGGTCACCGCGAGCCGGTAGCCGGTATTTTTATTTTCCAAATTCGGCCAGAGCATGCCTGGCGTATCGAGCAAAACGATATTGTTTCCGATTGCGATGCGCTGCTGAGATTTAGTGACAGCCGGCTCATTGCCAGTCTTAGCGATGACTCGTCCGGCCAAGGCATTGATCAATGTGGATTTCCCGACATTCGGAATGCCCATGATCAACGCATGAATCAATCGATTATCCGACTCTTCAAAAGCCAGCAATTTGCGGCATAATTCCGGCAACTGCTTGATTTTTTCCGGTTGTTCGATACTGAGCGCTAGCGTCTTCACGCCTTGTTCGCGCTCCAAATAACCTTGCCATTGCCGCGTTGCATCAAAGTCGGCCAAGTCGCATTTATTCAATACCTTGATGCAAGGCTTAGAGCTTCGAAGTTGCGCCAACAGTGGATTTTCACTGCTGAACGGAATGCGCGCATCGAGAATTTCAATGAACAAATCGACCTGAGGTGCAATCTCCCTGATTTCCTTCCCAGCCTTGTGCATGTGCCCCGGATACCATTGTATATGCATAATAAATCGTCAAATTCCAATAAAAATCATAAACCAAGCCCACCTTTTATCTTTCAAGCTCCGAACGGGTGTTATAAAACCGTTCGCAACGTTTCCATTCTAATTGTCACAAATGCATCTGAAGCTTATCGATGACAAGACCTCCGCTTAATCACGTAATGATCCGTTCATTCGTATCGCAGGCTTCTGCCTATCTTATTGTCGTTACTGGACGCTGGAGTTTGGCAACGAGGAATGTCGCGGTACATGCGATGATACACATATAGCACCACTTTATGCCTCTATATCGCGAAGCTAGAGCTTCGAGTATAGCTTTCCCAAGCAAGGCAGCGGAATCTTTCCCCTTTCCCCTTTCCCCTTTCACCTTTCACCTTTCACCTTTCACCTTTCACCTTTCACCTTTCACCCTTCACCCTTCACCTTTCACCCTTCACCTTTCACCTTTCACCTTTCATCTTTCATCTTTCATCTTTCCCCTTTCACCTTTCCCCTTTCACCTTTCATCTTTATTCCCTTCCCTCTGCTCCAAAACAATCAACCAAGGGCGCTCTTGGGTCGGCTTTACAATACCTTTGCCATCCAATTCCACGCGCGTCATCGACACCGCATCGAGCACATTGCCGCCGATCACTTCGAGTGCATCGTAGTTTTTGGCCACGACCAAGTCGCAATGATAAGGCCCTCTGCGTAATTGTTTGAATGACTGGACTTGTTGCGTAAAAACTTCGCTGCGCGGCGCGCATAACAAATCGCCGGGTTTAGGACTGAAAAAATGCGCGTCGCGGGCGATAAAGCGGGCATTTTTTCCGGCCGACAGCGAATGTTGGATATAGTCCCAATGCAGCACAGTCGAAGGCAAATCCTGTTCCGACACACCGGCGCTACGCGCCAACCAAACAATAAAGGCAGCCGACCAGGGTCGAACTTCACCTTCGTGATTTAATAAAGGCAAATGCGTCGCGTTGTACCAATAAAGAATGACTCGGGAGAAATAAGGTGCTTGGGTTTCGTGCGCCGCTTCATTGTCTACCGTAAAAATCAATTCGGGTTCGCCGCCGTTATAGTCGGCTATGGGACGTCCGAATAGAGACCATTCCTGTTGCGCCAAATAGATCATGCGTTCCCGAACCGAAGGAATCGCGAAAACCGGATCCATACCGCTTTGATACATGATCCGAAACGTCCCGTCCTTGACCGGTGTCGTGCAAGCGGACATCAACAGTATCGGCAGCCAAAATAGCGATCGTAGAAAAGATTCGGGGCGTCTTATCCATTGCAACAGGTACGCGGTGCACATCCTACAAGCTATCGAAAGTCTAGACACGGCTCCTCCAGAATACGGCTCAACCCGGCTCGACAATATACCGCAAAGCGAGGTCCAATGCTTTCGGATCGCCGCTGATTAGTGCGTGAGCATCGCTTTCACGACGCAACCAGGTGAACTGCCGCTTCGCCAATTGCCGGGTCGCGGCGATGGCTTTCTCGGTCATCTCGGCATGCTCGTATTCGCCTTGTAAATACGACCACACTTGTCGGTAACCGACCGCACGTATCGACGGCATTTTTTCCGATAAATCGCCGCGCCGATAAAGTTTTTCCACCTCTTCGACCAAGCCTTGTTCCAACATTTGATGAAACCGTTTTGCGATGATTTCGTGTAGTAGTTTTCGGTCCTGCGGCGCGATGATCAATTTGACCGCGCGAAAAGGAAGCGGCTGGGTCTCTGCTTCGCTGAACAATTCGGTCAAGGTTCTGCCGGTCAATCGATACACCTCGAGCGCCCGTTGCACCCGCTGCGGATCGTTCGGATGAATACGCGCGGCGGAGTCTGGATCGACTTGCGCCAGTCGCCGATGCATCGCTTCCTTGCCGATGTGTTCGAGCTCTTTATCCAGTTCAGCCCTGACCGCAGCGTCGGCGGTCGGCAGTTGCGCCAATCCGTGATTGAGCGCATTGAAATACAGCATCGTGCCGCCGGTCAACAAGGGCAATTTGCCGCGCGCGCTGATATCCGCGATCAATTCCAGCGTTCGGGATCGAAATTGTCCGGTCGAAAATGCCTCGCTCGGATCGAGAATGTCGATCAAATGATGCACAATACCGCCTCTTTCGGCCTCCGTAGGTTTGGCGGTGCCGATATCCATACCGCGATAGACAAGCGCCGAATCGACACTGATAATCTCGGCATCGAGCGCTTCGGCCAGTCGCACCGATAAAGAGGTTTTGCCGGAAGCTGTCGGCCCCATCAAAAAAACCGCCGTGGGTTTGGCTTTTTCGTTCACGATACGCTTACCGTCCGCGCAGGAAAAATTTATCCAGTTCCTGAGTCGATAGTTCGACCCAAGTCGGGCGTCCATGATTACATTGCCCGATGCGTTCGGTCCGTTCCATGTCTCGCAACAAGGCATTCATTTCGTCGATCGACAAACGGCGGCGCGCTCGGACCGAGCCGTGACAAGCGACCGTCGCAAGAACTTCATTGGCTTTTTCCTGAATCCGCGTGCTCAAGCCGTGCTCGATGATATCGGCCAACACGTCCCGAATCAGTGCCTCGCTATCGCCGCCGGCCAACAATACCGGCACCGAACGCAACACGATCGTTTCAGGACCCGAGCGGTTCAATTCGAATCCGAGCGCATTGAAAAAATCCTGGTGCTGTTCGGCCAAATCGGCTTCACCAGCGCTGACCGCGATCTTGATCGGCAACAACAATGGCTGACTCGGCACGCTACCGTTATTGAATTGTTGCTTCAAGCGTTCATAGGTGACGCGCTCATGCGCGGCGTGCGTATCGACCAGAATGATGCCTTTCGGCGTTTCGGCAAGAATATAGATATTATGCAGATGCGCGACGGCATACCCCAAAGGATGATACGACTCTTCGCCGGCTGGTGCGGGCTTGGGGCTTTTGCTTTCAGGTTCCGGCTCGACCGCCGGATACAGTGAGGCGTAAGCGCGAATATCCTCCTCGACATGCAGCGGCAGCGTATTTTGCTTCGGCTTGGATTGTAATTGGACTTGCGGCTTGACGGGTGGCTGCTCCGGAGTTTGCGGCGGCATCGGAACGAATTCTTCGATCGGATTGGACCGTTGTTCTTGACTCCCCGGCCGTAAATCGGCCAACGACCGATGCAGCGCCCGATACAGAAAATCATGGACTAGACGACCTTCCCTGAAACGGACCTCGAGTTTAGCAGGATGCGCGTTGACATCGACCAAAGCCGGATCGAGATTCAAATACAGCACGAATACCGGATGGCGGCCGTGATAAAGCACATCCTGATAAGCCTGTTTAACCGCATGCGAGACCAACTTGTCCTTGATCAAACGGCCGTTGACATAAAAAAACTGCATGTCCTGCTGGCTTCGCGAGAAAGTCGGCAAACCGACCCATCCGGTCAATTGCAAACCCGAAGCCTCGAAATCGATTTTGACCGAATTGTCGATAAACTCCGAACCGCAAATGCCGGCGATACGCTGTTCGCGCTGTACCTCGGTCGTGACCGGTTTCAGATTCAACACTCCGCGTTGATTATGCGTCAAGACAAATCCGATATCGAAACGGCTCAACGCCATGCGTTTAATCAGCGTTTCGATATGACCGAATTCGGTTTTTTCGGTTTTGAGAAATTTTCGGCGCGCCGGGGTGTTGTAAAACAAATCGCGCACATCGACGGTCGTGCCTTGAGGATGCGGGTCAGGCTTCGGATCGAAATTTTGCTCGGAACCGTCCGCATCGACTCGCCACGCGCAATCGGCAGCCTCGGTTCTGGAAATCAACGTCAGCCGGGCGACCGAGCTAATGCTTGGCAAGGCCTCGCCGCGAAAACCCATTGTCGAAACATGCTCCAAATCGTCGAGCGTTGCGATTTTGCTGGTGGCATGGCGAGACAATGCCAGCGGCAGGTCATCCTTGTCGATACCGCAGCCGTCGTCTCGAATTTTGATCCGGCGCATGCCTCCCTGCTCGATTTCGATGGCAACAGACGTAGCCCCGGCATCGAAGCAATTTTCGACCAACTCCTTAACGACCGAAGAAGGCCTTTCGACGACCTCGCCTGCGGCGATCTGATTGACGAGTTGAGTCGGAAGAGAATGAATACGCATTGAACAGTCTGAAACCAAATCGGCTATTTTAGCCGATCGGTCAAAGCCGTGTCAGTTTGAATTACAAGGCTACTCACTTAATGCGGAACAGTTTAAGGTTAATCCGTTCGTGGTGAGCCTGTCGAACCATGGACGGCTTAACTTATCGACCCAGGATTTTTCCATTCACCCTTCGACAGGCTCAGGGCGAACGGAAAAATCCTTAACTTAATGGCAGTGCCGCCTTAGGTGGGAAGCCAATTAAAACAAGCAAAAATCTGCGTGTTTTCGCGTGTTTCGTGGATAAAGTGCTTCTTATCCTGAAAAGAGCAGTTAGCATGCGTTGTATACCGTTCGTGCTGAGCCAAGTCAAAGCATGAAGGATCTACAACACTTTCACCGGCCTGGTGAAGCCTCAACTGCTCATTTATGTTTATATACTCATCGTATATCAAAATTCGGCGCAGGGGTGGCCGTCAAAGGACGCCGTGAATACGTCCCTGTAGGCTCTATGCCAGCTCCATGCTGGCAAAGCCTTTGTCGAACACCCCGGCGCCTCCTCTGGCATTCCCGAAATTTGAAGTGCGAAAGGTATAGATAACAGGACTGGTAAACCAAACCCCGATTCACCTTTCACCTTTCGTCTTTCCTCTTTCACCTTTAAAAATCACCCATCAACCGGAATACTCAACACCTGGCCGATCCTAACCTGATTATCATTCATCGCATTGGTCGCTTTAATTTTTTGCATACTGACACCATACTGCTGGGCTATGCCCGACAGGGTTTCACCCCGACTGATGACATGTTGCCGGCCTTGTTCGGCAATCTGTGTTCCGGCCGGTGCAGCCTGTTGAAAATAACTGTCGATGCCGTTGAAAATTGCTCGGGCCATTTTGTCTTGGTGAGCGACACTACGAAGCTTGCTTTCTTCATCGGGATTCGAGATGAAGGCGGTTTCAACCAGAATAGCAGGAATATCGGGTGATTTAAGCACTAAAAATCCAGCTTTTTGCACCGATCGGGAATGCAAATGACCGACTTGCCTGAGACTGCCAAGAACGCTAGAGGCTGCATTTTGACTAGCTTCTTGAGTAGCGGTCATCGATAAATCGAGCAGCACAGACGCCAATACATCGTCTTTATCGACTAGACTAACGCCCCCAACCAGGTCGGCGGAATTTTCATGATTGGCTAACCACCGAGCCATCTCGGTCGTCGCGCCTTTGTTGGACAAGGTGAAAACCGATGCGCCTTTTACATTCGGATTATCGTAGGCATCGGCATGGATCGATACGAATAAATCGGCCTTTGACTCTCTGGCGATTTTCATACGTTTTTTCAGATCGATGTAATAATCGCCTTGACGCACCATTACGGCTCTCATTCCTGATTTTTTATCGATCAATGCCGCCAATTTTTTTGCGATTGCAAAAGTTACATCTTTTTCATGAGTGCCATGTGGGCCTTTTGCTCCAGGATCCTGACCGCCATGTCCGGCATCGATAGCTATCACAACATCTTTGCTGCGTTGCGGCGATTTTTTTACCGGCTTATAAGCGACAGCTAATGCTTCTGATCTCGGGGAAGGACTTTTAGCGGCATTAGGGGAGGAGTTTCGCTTTGAAACCAATGGATGCGATGAAACCGACCGTGTAACGGACGGTTTGGCAGCAACATCTTGTTTGGCAAACAAATCAATCATTAGTTGATAGCCGCCGGATTGACTAGACGGAATCGTCAAACTCTTAGCTATTCCATTCTTTTTCAAGTCGACGACAACTCGCAAATCTTTGTCGTTCCGAACCGCGCTTCGAATTTTTTTAAACAACGGATGATTGGAAGACGGTTGATCAAGTTTTCCGTTTAAGCGAGCATCACTGATGTCGATAACTAAACGTGGTGGTTTATCCAGTTGAAATACTTTGTGTGAAAATTGCGTCGACAGATCGAAAATCATCCGGGAGTGATCGGAAGAAATTTGATGCTTCAAGGAATTAACCGCCGTTTGTTGCGCAAACGCCGACCCTGCCCAGAAATGCAACACCGCAATGAATAATATATTGATAAAACTACGCATGATCCAACCCAAGCTTGCTATTTTACCGACGGAAAATCCCCCGTCATTGACTATTTGCCGCTAAATTTCCTGACTTAACTTCGATAAGTATCAAGTTCAATTAAAATTAGCAGACATTATGATTTTTTAACTTTTCTATATCTTTAAAACTTGAACACCGAAACTAGACGCTAAGGAACGGGCATTTTATATATTTCGCAACCGACTGGTCTTTTTTGTCCTTTCCTACTCCCTTTATACTCAAAAAATGGTTAGCTTTATGAAGGTATGGGGTGTGGCTAGCGTAGCGAGGATGTCGGCAGCAGGGCAGATTTTTGCTCCAAGCAAAATCTGCCCTGCTGCCGTCAAGCCCCCATGGATGGGTTTACGGCGGTCCTCGATAGACATATCCCATACCTTTTATTCTTAGGCGGTTTTTCAATCAAAAGGGAGTAAATGATTGAAAATACAAGCACTTCGATGAATCGCTTCGTCGCCTCTCAATTTTAAAAGTATTCAAGTTATAAATTTGTTTAAAGTATAGCAGTATGTCTTTGTTTTATCACGCTAGATAAAAAGTTTTTTACGCTTAAATTGCTGGTCTCCACTTTTAGGTTTCGCTCTTGCCCTACAACGCTTAAGGTCAAGACTAAATCAGGCTCCGGTAGAAAACCTTCGCCCATTTCCGGCCACTCGATTAAACAAACCGCATCTTGATCCAAATAATCATTAATCCCGATCCACTCCAGCTCTTCCGGGTCGGAGAGGCGATACAAATCAAAATGAATAACGGCCCGACCATTCGACATATACTCCTCAACGAGCGTATAAGTCGGACTTTTAACCGCGCCCTGATGTCCAAACGCTCTCAACAAGCCCCGGACCAACGTAGTCTTTCCGGCGCCTAATTGGCCTTTTAAAAAGATCAGACACTTATGCGGCAACAGCCTAGACAACTCGGCGCCGAAGGCTTCGGTAGCCTCTGTATTTCTCAGTTTTATTTGCATTAGTTTACCAAGTGCCTCAAATAAGGCATCAAATCGGTCGCCAAAAGGCCCCGCTCACCGCCATCGACAGCAGCCGCATCGGCAGCCGAACCATGAATATAAACACCTTGTTCGGCGCTTTCCCAATTGCTGAACCCTTGAGCCAACAGCCCGGCAATCACGCCGGTCAGAACATCCCCCATGCCTCCTGTTGCCATGCCCGGATTACCGACATCGGCAACTGCGATATGATGGTGACTAGCAATCAATGTACCCGCCCCTTTCAGTACACAAATACCCCCATATTGCCGCCTGATCGACGATACTGCGGCGAAGCGATCCTGTTCGACTTCGGATACTGAACATTTCAACAACCGCGAAGCCTCGCCCGGATGCGGCGTCAATATGAAATGGTCACCGTATTGCCCCGAATCCGCCAGCCAGTTCAAGCCGTCAGCATCGATCACCATCGGCTTAGCGACTCGGGTCGCGGCATCGAATAAACCTTTCGACCAATCGCTTCGTCCCAATCCGGGACCCAAGATAACAACATCTGCGCTATCAATGATTGCATCGATGCACTCCGGCTCGATGACGCCACGACACATCAGTTCCGGCCGCGAGCTATTGATCAATATGGCATGCTCAGGTCGGGTCAACACAGTAACGAGCCCTGCTCCAACCCGTAACGCGGCTTCGCCTGCCATACGAATCGCTCCCGAATAACCGAGATCACCGCCGATAACTAAGACATGCCCATTATGACCTTTGTGCGCACAGCGACTTCTTCGCGGTGGTTGCAGAAAACGAATGCGTTGCGCCGCACAATCGACCTTGTCAAAAACCGCGTTAGGAATATCGAGCGATGCATAATAAATTTTTCCGCAATAATCCGGCGCATCTCCGGTAAACAAGCCTTTTTTCAACCCGATAAAAGACACGGTCAAATCCGCTTTGACTGCACAGCCCATGATTTTTCCGGTATCGGCATTCAATCCGCTTGGAATATCGACCGCAATGACGAAAGCCCTACTGGCATTGATGGCCGCTATCGCATCGGCATATAAACCTTCGACTTCACGATCCAAGCCGGTACCTAGTAACGCATCAATGATCACTTCTTCGCCAAGTAAAGCTTTCGTATCATAGGCCGCAACTTTACAGCCGCTATCGATGCAATCTCGATATGCCTTGAGCGCATCGTCCTTAAGCCTAGAAGCCTCGACAACAGAATAAACCGTTACCTCCATTCCGGCTGCGATCGCTAAACGCGCGATCACATAGCCATCTCCGGCATTGTTACCGCCACCACAAAAAATCGCGCAACTTGTCGCCTCCGGACAGAACGCCTTGACCCGCTCAAATACCGATTGACCTGCCCTGCACATTAATTCATAACCGGGAATGCAAAAGTCATCGATTGCCGTTCGGTCCAGTTCTCTTACTTGATCGGCGGAATATAATTCGTTTGGAAGGTCTTGCCTATTCATTGCTTCATCGAAGATAATTGTTTTTAAGTTCGGCTTAATAGCCCCAAAACTTATTGGCTTGATCAACGTTAAATCCCTTTGGCGCCGAACAAGGCTTGCTAATTTTATACAGCGCAATGCCGCAATCGCGTTTTTGAGGCTCTCGATAAAAGGCACCCCAAGGGCTTACAAGAGCGAGCGCGTAAGGCCCAGATGTTTTACTGCTCTTAACTGTGGCTCGCTTAGTAATCAAAGC
Organism: Methylotuvimicrobium buryatense; assembly: GCF_005931095.1. Classification (GTDB taxonomy): domain Bacteria; phylum Pseudomonadota; class Gammaproteobacteria; order Methylococcales; family Methylomonadaceae; genus Methylotuvimicrobium; species Methylotuvimicrobium buryatense. The sequence goes on from NZ_CP035467.1 coordinate 2,627,434, forward strand.
AATTTCGCCGTTTTGCAAACTCACAAATGTACCGGGGGGATAGATACCGGTTTCGCGAATGAATTGATTGGCCAATTGCTCATCGATTTCACTGCCGCGTTTCGCAAACAGCGATTTGATCGCATCATGCGCCAAAATCGGATCTCGATATTTGCGGCCGGTGATCAACGATGTATAGATATCAGCCAGAGAGATGACTTTAGCCCCTTCGCTGATAGCATCTCCACTGAGCTTATTGGGATAACCGCTACCGTCGTTTTTTTCATGATGATGCAAAACCATTGCCAGCCAATCTTCGGACTTAATTCCGGCTTTTTTTAATAACATGGCGCTTTGTTTAGGGTGTTCTATGATTTGCTGACGCTGCTCACTCGTCAGCGGAGAATCTTGTTGATAAAGCCGATCCTGTAATTTCAGCATGCCTAAATTCATCGTCAGCGCCGCGCTAATGATCAATTCGTTATCTTTATCGGATAACTGCCTGCGCCGACCAAGTAAGCCGGACAATACAGCCGTATAAATCGAATGAATGACGGCGTAATTATTAGCGCAGCCTAGTAAATGAATCGCGCCTAATGCGGCATTAGGATCGAATACCGTAATAATCCGTAAAAGCTCGGCAATTTTCGTTATTCGCGGTTGTGCACCCTCGGCTTCTTGAGCTGCTATATCTTGCAGCAGTGGATACAGTTTTTGGTTGCAATAAGCGATAGCGGTAAACGGATTGGTTTGTAGTTTTTTTTGATCCGGCTCTTGCTTTAAAGCCTCTCGTAGCTCGATCTCTTGTTCGGTAAGATTCCTATAAACACCCTTTTCAAGCAACACGTTAAGTTGCTTTTCAGTGCTAACAATCGTATTTTTCTTCAATAACAACGATTGCTCAAAGGTAAAAATGGAAAAAGGCAGCGGCGTATTTAATTCGATATCGCTGGGCTGGACTTTGACTAATTCTATTTCCATAGCGCACCTAAAGCTTCGGAATTTTTTCGTACCATTCAGTATAGCCTGAAGACTACAAATTTTACGAAAAGCTGAACTCTAACGTCTCAGTATATCTTTCACACTTCGTAGCAATACTTTAGATAGTTCAGTAATGGTCGGTAAGATCAGCCTCGTTCGTATTCCATTATTTAATTGAGTTTTTCCAGATACTGAATCACAAATTGTAGGGCTCGATTGCCTCGGTATTCATTGATATCAAGCTTGTAAGCAGCATGGATCGTTCGAATTCCCAGCCATTGTTCTGGCTTTTCGATAAAAAACGCAATCGCGTCGATCAACTGCTTGTTTTCGGCCTGACGCAGCACCAGTTTTAAATGATGCTGCCCGACGATACGGGCCTGAATGACTTCGAATACGCCATCGAAAACCGGCTCCGGAAACTCCTGCCCCCAAGTGCCAGAACGTTGCAATAACTCGGCGAATTCCAACGTCAACTCGTTTTCCGATAGTTTGCCGTCGGAATACACCGTCTGTTCCAGGTCCATATTCGCTATACGCCGACCGACCATTTCATCGAAGGCCAACGCAAAGGGCGGATAATCATGCATTTGTATGCTCATTCCGGCAGCCATCGCATGGCCGCCGAATTTATTGAGAATATTGGGATGAGCTGCAGCTATGTCGCTCAGAACGTCACGAATATGCACGCCGGGAATCGAACGCGCCGAACCTTTGATTTCGCCGTTACCGGCCGGCGCAAAAGCTACGACCGGGCGATGCAGTCTATCCTTGATTCTTGATGCCAGAATACCGATCACACCTTGATGCCAATTTTCATCGAACAAGCAAACGCCGGCCGGCAGATGTTTTTCATCTAAGGCTTTCATTTCGTTCAACAGTCCCATCGCTTCGATCTTCATCTGACCTTCGATATCCCGGCGATCCCTGTTCATCTCGTCAAGCTGCTGTGCGATATCCTTGGCCAAAGGAAGATCATCCGTCAGCAAACACTGGATGCCCAGCGCCATATCGTCCATGCGCCCGGCAGCGTTGAGCCTTGGCCCCAGTGCAAAGCCTAGGTCGGATGAGGATAAATACCGATAATTACGACCCGATACCTCGACCAAGGCCAGTATTCCCGGATGACAACGGCCCGAACGAATTCGCTGCAAGCCTTGATGAATCAAGATTCGATTGGTCTGATCGAGCGGCACGACATCGGCGACCGTGCCCAAGGCAACCAAATCCAGTAGTTGCGCTAGATTCGGTTCGGGGATGGCTTGTTGTTGAAACCAATCGATTTCACGAAGACGGCCTCTCAGTGCGGTCAGTACATAAAACATTACGCCGACACCGGCTAATGCTTGGCTAGGAAAAGCTTCGTCCGGTAAATTAGGATTGACGATTGCATCGGCCTCAGGCAATATCTCGCCGGGCAAATGGTGATCGGTAACCAAAACCTTAATCCCTAGTGCCTTAGCCGCGTCAACGCCGGCTATGCTCGATATGCCGTTATCGACTGTGATAATCAATTCGGGCGCTTGGCGTTTGGCCAACTCGACAATCTCCGGCGTCAACCCGTAACCGTATTCGAAACGATTCGGCACGATGAAGTCAACATTGACCGCACCGAGCATGCGCAAGCCCCTGATAGCAAGGGCGCAACTGGTCGCCCCGTCGGCATCGAAATCGGCCACAATAGTGATTCGCTTCTGCTGATTTAGCGCTTCGATCAAATGAGCGACCATGTCCTTCATCCCGGACAAAAGCCACGGCGAAGGCAATCCTGCCAACGAACGGTCTAATTCATCCGCGGATTTAATACCCCGGCTTAGAAATATGCGCTGCAACACCGGGTGCATATCACCCAAATCCAGCTTTTTCTTACCCGGAGGACGGGGAATAATTGTTTTTTTAACGCCTTGGGAGTACATGGGTAAGGTGCAAGGAGAAAGGGGCAAGGTTCAAGGGACAAGGGACAAGGGTCGAGTGGAAATTACCCAACCCAGTTTCGTTAGTATAACCGTCAACTACATGACTGTCTTACCAGATAGCACGCCATCACTGCTCTCAAACCCTGGCGAATTCAACCCATAAATGCAACACCCAGCAAATTATCGTCACTTAATACCCTCGAATCTCCCTCACCTAACACCAGATGATCCGCGTAGGGTACGCTGTGCGTACCATGGTAACCCCGCGATGTTCATGTGCCAACCGAACCGCCAGGGCACGGCTTTGGTACGCGCAGCGTACCCTACAATTTATGTATAACGATGAGCGATCCAGCGTGGGAACGATAAGGGGGTTTTAATAATTAAGTTTATCCTAAAAAGAGCAGTTGAGAGCTTCAAACTACCGTTCACCCTGAGCCCCTTCGGCTGCGCTCAGGAGAGCCCTGTCGAAGGGTGAACGGTAGTTTGAGGCTTCACCAATCCGGTGTAAGTGTTGTAGACCTTTCATGCTTCGACTTGGCTCAGCACGAACGGTCTACAACACTTACCAACTGCTCTTTTTAGGTTTATAGACTATCGAGTATCGCTTTCTTGACTGCGTCCAAATCGGCTTCGATCGTGACCGGATGCGCGTCTTTACATTGCTTGATCGCGATATCGGGATCTTTGATGCCGTTGCCGGTCAATGTACAAACGATCGTGCTGCCTTCGGGAATATTCCCCAATTCGATATCGTGCAACGCGCCGGCCAGCGATGCCGCCGAGGCAGGCTCGCAAAAAATGCCTTCGTTCGAACTCAACAATTTTTGCGCTGCCAAAATTTGCTCGTCGGTCATTGCCGCAAACCAACCTTCCGATTCGCGTTGCGCGGTCCAAGCTAAATCCCAAGATTGCGGGCGTCCGATGCGTATCGCGGTTGCGACCGTTTCGGGATGATCGATCATTTCTCTGGCGATGAAAGGCGCGGCGCCGGCCGCTTGATAACCGCACATCACGGGACGCTTATTCGTCACGGCTTTCAGGGAGCCGATATCGGTCGAATATTCCTTGTAACCTTTCCAATAGGCCGAAATATTGCCGGCATTGCCGACCGGTAGACAGTGATAATCAGGCGCGGTGCCCAGTTCGTCGATGATTTCGAACGCAGCGGTTTTCTGTCCTTCGAGACGGAACGGATTGATCGAATTGACAATCGAGACCGGCGCATGATCGACGATTTCCTTAACCAAAGCCATGCCCTGATCGAAGTTACCGTTGATCTGAATGATCTTGGCCCCGTACATCAAAGTTTGCGCCAATTTACCCAGCGCGATCTTGCCTTCCGGAATCAGTACGAAGGCTTTGATGCCGGCGCGTACCGCATAAGCCGCCGCCGACGCCGACGTATTGCCGGTCGATGCGCAGATAATAGCTTGACTGCCTTCTTCGACGGCTTTGGTCACAGCCATCGTCATGCCGCGATCCTTAAACGAGCCGGTCGGATTCAAGCCCTCGAATTTCACATAAATATCGACGTCCTTGCCGATCAATCTTGGAATGTTTTGCAGCTGTATCAAAGGTGTATTGCCTTCGCCCAAACTGATCAACCGAGTGCCATCAGCGACCGGTAGACGATCTCTATAAGTTTCGATTAAACCTGTATAGCGTTTACGAATTGTCATTGTGTTTTATCCCAGAGTTTCCAGACGAATGCGACACACTTTGCCGGTTACGGTCGTCAATTGTTCGATCACGGTAATCGCTGCATTCATTTCCGATTCCAGTGTATTTTGAGTCAACATGATAATCGGCACCGATTTTTCGTTTTCATGCGGTTCTTTTTGAATAATCGCTTCGATACTGATGTCGTGCAAAGCCAAGATGCGAGTAATGTCCGCTAACACACCCGGCCTATCCTCGGCATTGAGCCGTAAATAATAAGCCGTATGAATTTGCTCGGCCGAAAGCATCGGAATATCGGCCAGCGCGTTCGGTTGAAAAGCCAAGTGCGGCACGCGGTTTTCAGGATCGCTCGTCATTGCCCGAACGACATCAATCACATCGGCAACGACCGAAGAAGCCGTCGGTTCGGCGCCAGCACCTGCGCCATAATATAAGGTCGGCCCGACCGCATCGCCTTTAACCAATACCGCATTCATCACACCATCGACATTGGCGATTAATCTGCGTGCCGGTATCAAGGTCGGGTGCACGCGCAGTTCGATGCCTTCGGAAGTTTTCCGCGCAATGCCCAGATGCTTGATGCGATAGCCCAATGTTTCAGCATAATCGACATCGTCGCGCGTGATTTGCGTAATCCCTTCGGTATAAACCTTATCGAATTGCAAGGGAATACCAAACGCGATTGAAGCCAAAATAGTCAATTTATGCGCCGCATCGATTCCCTCTACGTCGAAAGTCGGATCGGCCTCGGCATACCCCAATGCCTGAGCCTCGGCCAAGACATCGGCGAAATCGCGGCCTTTGTCACGCATTTCGGTCAGGATAAAATTGCCGGTGCCATTGATGATTCCCGCCACCCACTCGATTTGATTGCCGCTCAAGCCTTCACGAATCGCCTTAATGATAGGAATTCCGCCGGCAACGGCAGCTTCGAACGCAACCATGACACCTTTGGCACTGGCTTTTGCAAAAATTTCATTTCCGTGCAGCGCAATCAAGGCTTTATTCGCGGTCACGACATGCTTACCGTTTTCAATCGCTTTGAGCACTAAATCTTTCGCAATCGTATCGCCGCCGATCAATTCCAAAACGATTTCAATCTCCGGATCGTTGACGATCTCATAAGGATCGGTCGTCAACGCGATGCCTTGCGTATCGCAAATACGGCTTCGCTCGAGATCGCGAGTACTGGCGCGCGTTACGATAATTTCACGCCCTGCGCGGCGCGCAATTTCAGTGGCGTTGCGTTTCAAGACATTGACGGTGCCACCGCCGACGGTACCTAGACCTAAGACCCCAACTTTGACCGGCTTCAAATTCGACTCCTACTAATTTCCCATAACCCGAACAAATCGAGCATTATACAACTTTGTCTTTCTTGAGCATATGTCGAATGCCGCGAATCGCTTGTCGGGTTCTGTGTTCGTTTTCGATCAAACCGAAACGAACGTGATCGTCTCCGTACTGTCCGAACCCGATGCCCGGCGACACTGCCACTTTCGCATCGGCGAGCAATTTTTTCGAAAATTCGAGCGACCCCATTTCTTTATAAGGCTCAGGAATCGGCGCCCAAACAAACATCGTCGCTTTCGGCTTCGGCACCGGCCAACCTGCGGCCGTCAAGCCTTCGCATAAGACATCTCGCCTTTTCCGGTACATCTCGGCAATCTCGGCCAGGCAATCTTGCGGCCCTTCCAGCGCGGTGATCGCGGCAATCTGAATCGGCGTAAATGTGCCGTAATCGAGATAGGATTTGATACGCGCCAACGCCGCAACTAAATCTTTATTTCCGCACATGAAACCAACCCGCCAGCCGGGCATGTTGTAACTCTTCGATAATGAGAAAAATTCGACCGCGATATCGGTCGCACCTTTTACTTGGAGTATGGACGGAGCCTTGTAGCCGTCGAAAACGATATCGGCATAGGCAATATCTTGTACCACCCAGATATTGTGTTCTTTCGCCACTTCAACGATTTTTTCAAAGAAATCGAGCTCGACGCATTGGGTAGTCGGATTACCCGGAAAATTGAGAATCAGCATTTTCGGCTTCGGCCATGAATCGACGATGGCTTTATGCAGTTCCTCGAAAAAATCCACACCGGCAACCAACGGCACATGACGAATATCGGCACCGGCGATCACGACACCGTACGGATGGATGGGATAGGCCGGATTCGGAACGAGAACGACGTCGCCGGGACCCAGCGTCGCCAAAGCCAGATGCGCAAGCCCTTCTTTGGAGCCTATCGTAACGATAGCCTCGGTATCGGGGTCTAAATCCACGTTGTAGCGCGTTTTATACCAAGTACAAATCGCTCTCCGTAATCGAGGAATACCCTTGGAAACGGAATAACGGTGCGTGTCTTCTCGCTGGGCCGCCTCGACCAGCTTTTTGACGATATGCTCGGGTGTCGGCTGATCGGGATTACCCATCCCGAAGTCGATGATATCTTCCCCGGCCGCTCGTGCTTTCGCTTTTAGCTCGTTGACAATATTGAAAACATAGGGAGGCAAGCGACTGATTCGATGAAATTGTTCCATTTGCGGCTCTGAAGAAAGATTTGTTAGTCAGTAAGTTTAAAAAACCGTCTAAATTACTGTTAATCAAAGGCTCTGTCAATTATACATCAGAGGAAAGATGAAAGAAGAAAGAGGAAAGATGTAGGCTGTCGAAATAAAATATTAATCATTATAATTCAATTGTTTATTATTTTTTTGAGGTGAAAAACAGACAGTCAACCTACTTTTATTTGCTTCCTAGAGCCAAAAATCAACGACTTAGCAGGAGGCATCAAAATGAAAATTGAACTTATTAAAGAATTTATCAATACTTTTTTACCGGTTTATCGCCGGAACTAAAGGGTATGTTGCGCGTACCAAAGCCGTACCCGCCAATATTAGCCAAAGCCCTTAGGGTTTAACCTGGGTTAGGTACGCGCAGCGTACCCAATCCTCTTTCATCTTTCATCTTTCATCTTTCATCTTTCATCTTTCATCTTTCATCTTTCATCTTTCATCTTTCATCTTTCCCCCTAAAACCTCTTCCACGCGTTTTAAATCGTCCTCGGTATCGACACCGGCTTCCGGAGTTTTAGCGACGGTGTTAACGAGAATCGACTCGCCGTGCCACAGTATTCGAAGCTGCTCCAATGACTCGACCGCCTCAAGCGGTGAAGCTTCCCAGCCGCAATAACGCCGCAAGAAATCGACGCGGTACGCATACATGCCGATATGACGCAAATAATCGATTTTTCCTGAAAAGGCTCCGCCCTGCCGACTGAAATGATCGCGATCCCACGGAATCGGCGCACGACTGAAATAAAGCGCATAATCGTTCTTATTCAGCACCGTTTTGACGGAGTTGGGATTAAAGATTTCATCCGGATCGGTAATGCGTGCCGCAAGCGTTGCGATACCTGCACGATGTTGGCCTGCCAAAGCCTCCGCGACATCCCGGATATAATCAGGCGGAATCAGCGGTTCGTCGCCTTGCAGATTGACGATAATCGTATCATCGCTCCATCCGCATAACTCGGCGACTTCCGCAATACGCTCGGTCCCGCTTTGATGATCGTGGCGAGTCATCACGGCTTGAATACCGAGTTCCAACACTTTATCGAAAATCCTCGCATCGTCGGTTGCCACGACGATTTCTTCGGCATCGGCTTCCCTTGCCCGTTCGCAGACATGCGCGATCATCGGTTTTCCGGCGATAGCCAGCAACGGCTTGCCCGGCAGCCGAGTCGATCCGTAGCGTGCCGGAATCACGACTTTGAACGGAATACTCATTTACGCAGGGCTTCGGCTTCTTCTTGACTCAATTCGCGGGCTTCGTCTTCAAGCATGACCGGTATGCCGTCCCGTATCGGGAACGCCAAGCGATCGGCAATAGAAATCAATTCCTGCTTTTCTTTGTCGTAAATCAGCGGCCCCTTACTGACCGGACTGACCAGAATTTCAAGTAATTTTGTATCCATCATATTTTTCTCTCAATAAGGTTAAAAATCGATTCGTAAAGGCCGGCTCCAGTTGGGCCGTCACCGGTACATACCAATGCGTATCGCGCGCGAAACCAAAGCATTTGACCGCGTCTTTTTCGGTCATCAATACCGGACACTCCCCGAATTCAATATCGTCGGCGCGATACGAATAATGATCCGGGAATTTATGATTGATGCAATGCAGGCCGGCGGCGGTCAACTTGTTGAAAAACCGGTCGGGATTGCCGATTCCGGCCACCGCATGACAACTCAAACCGATAAAGTCTTGCAATGGCTTGGTCGAACCGGTCGCCAGATTGACAGCCATATCGCCGTTGAGTGTCATCGAAAAACGTTCGTCTTCGGTTTTTGTTCCATTCTCGATGATAAAGTCGACTTCAAACAGTCGTTCGACCGGTTCTCTCAAAGGCCCGGCCGGTAGACAATAACCATTACCGAACTGTCTTTCGCCGTCGACGACAGCAATTTCGATATCGCGCGCCAATTTGTAATGCTGCAAACCGTCGTCCGATAAAATGACATCGCAGCCATCTTGCTCCAACAATAAATGTCCTGCTTCAAAACGATTTGCGCAGACCGCGACAGGGCAATCGGAGTGCTTGGATAATAACAAAGGCTCATCGCCCACTACTGCAGCATTGCCCGAAGGATCGACTTTAACCGGAGCGTCACGGACCTCACCCCCATATCCGCGGCTAATGACGCCAGGTTTATAACCGTTCCGCTTCAAAAGCCTAGCTAACGCAATAATTAACGGCGTTTTCCCAGTACCGCCGACGCTGATATTTCCGACGATGATGACCGGAACCGGCAGACGCCGATTTTTGACCCAACCTGCGCGATAAAAAAAACGCCTGAGCTCGACGACTCCTCTAAAAACCCAACTAAGCGGTAATAAAACCTTAGCGGGAAATCGGCCTTGATACCAAACGGTATCGAGCGATATACTTCGTGCGGTCATGTTTTCGGCTTTTATGGCAATGCTATTTTGTTCGGTAGCAAGGCGCGAAAACAGCCGCATAGCAAGCTATGTAACTGTTTTCGCAACGTAGCTACCGGACAAAAGAGCGCGTTAGAAAACCGAAAATGTGGCTGCTCTAAGGAACGAGCATGAAATAACTTAGACAACTGTTGGAAGGGGATTCGGTGGCTCGATTGACAGGTGTCGGCGGCAGGGATAGCTGCCGTCAAGCCTACATGGACGTATTCACGGCGTCCTGTCAAGCGAGTTACCGAGCCGCCGCAAAGCCTACTACTTATAGAAGTTATTTTGTGCATATTCCTAAGTATAAGTCGTTCATTTATCCGCCATTAGGTTTTATTGCCGCAAAGGTAATATGTTTAAAACCGATTTGCCCGGCAATATCCAAAGCCATTACGACCGATTTATGCGGCGTTTTACCGTCCGCATTGATGACGAAAGGGATCGATCGCGACGAACCGGCCAATTTGAGCAGCTCTTGTTTGAGCGTTTCTTTTTCTTGATTAACCAATTGACGAGGCAAACCGTCTTCGCCGGTCAAATAATAGACGCCGTCCGAATCGATGCTCAACTCGATCTGCCTCAGTTTTCTTTCGGGTTCGCTGCCTTCGGCTTCAGGTAAATCTATGTTCAATACGGTTTCCCGATTGAAGGTTGTCGTCACCATGAAGAAAATCAATAATAAAAAGACGACATCGATCATCGGCGTAATGCTGATTTCGAGCTTTTCTCTTTTTTTACGATGAAAATCCATCAGGCTTCCTCACGCTCTCCGTGCAACACATCGATCAAGCGTAACGCTTCCTCTTCCATATTCAAGACATATTCATCGACCAAGCGCTCGAAATAGCGGTGAAAAATCAGGCTCGGAATCGCAACGCTCAAGCCGGCAGCGGTCGTAATCAATGCCTCGGAAATACCTCCGGCCAATATCGTAGGATCGCCGACGCCATGCATCATGATAGCCGTAAATACCTTGATCATCCCGACCACGGTTCCCAAAAGACCCAACAACGGCGTGATCGAGGCAATCGTACCCAAAGTATTCAGAAATTTCTCCAAATCATGAACGATTTGCCGTCCCACCTCTTCGATGCTAGTGCGCATGATGTCCCGGCCGTGGCGGCTATTGGCAAGCCCTGCGGCTAAAACCGCGCCCAACGGCGAACTCATTTTAAGGCTGCGCAACGCCGAAGCATCGAGCTTGCCCTCGCGGGACAATTTCCAGATCTGAGGAACGAGATCGGGCGGCAATATTTTATTTTTGCGTAGCGTCCAAAACCGCTCGCCAATGATCGCCATCGCACCGATGGAGCATAAAATAATCGGCAGCATTAACCAGCCGCCGCTTTTAATCAAATCGAACACTATTTTTACCTATGTTTATAAAACTTAAGACAAAAAATATACCGCTTCAGATAAATCAGCCGGAATGACGCTTTCGATAACCCGGCTTCCCACTTAAGGCGGGACAAAAGCACTAAGGATTAACCGTTCGCCCTGAGCCTGTCGAAGGGTGGATGGTTAATCCGCCTATGGTCGACAGGCTCACCACGAACGGATTAACCTTAAACTGTCCCGCGTTAAGTGAGTAGCCTAACTAATTTAAACGAATCCCGCTTGCTTGGCGTTATCACGGCCCACCCAAACATAGGCAATCAATAACGCCAAACAGCAACAAACCGCTGCAATGCTATACACGAACCGGGCGCCTTGCGAATCCCAAAAATAACCGCTGTACAGGCTACCAAGCACGCCGCCTAGGCCGAAGCTGACGCTGCTATAAAGCGCCTGCCCCTTGCCTTGGTGTCGATGGCCGAAATAATAATCGACCAGATGAATCGCCGTCACATGCGTTGCTCCGAAAGTCGCGGCATGAAGCACTTGCGCGAATACCAGTAAAGCAAGATTATCCGCACACCAACCAATTAACAGCCAACGAACGATACTCAATAAGATACTGACCAATAAAATATGTCTTAGCGAGTACTTTACCAATACCCTACGCATCAATACAAACAACACGATTTCGGCAAAAACTCCCAACGACCACAACATACCGGTCGTCGTTCCCGAATAATCGTGCTGATTCAAAAAAATCGAATAAAACACATAATAGGGGCCATGCGCGACTTGCAAAAGCATATAAACGAAAAAAAACGCCCAGACTTCAGGCTTTTTTAAAATTCCTCCGATGGCGATACCGTCAATGCCTTGCTGGGATGCATAAGCTTCGGGCGTCAATAACGCCATAAGCCAAATCGATCCCAAAAGCCCGGTAATAATTTCCGGCATGAAGGCCAAACCTTGCCAGTCGAGCAAGCCGCCGATACCGGTAACGGTAACGATAAAACCGATCGACCCCCATAGCCGAATTTGGCTGTAGCGTTGCGGTTCTTGCTTTAAATGAAACAAAGTTGCCGCTTCGAATTGCGGCAGCGCGGCATTCCAGAAAAAACTAAACGCCACCGTCAATAAGGCAAATGCGAAATAACCTTCAACGAACAAAAAACCGCTGAATAAAATAGCCGCAAAAAAACATGCTATGCGGATAATCCGTAAACTTCGCCCGCTTCGATCGGCAATCCAGCCCCAAATATTCGGCGCTATGATTTTCGTACCGACCAATAATGCCGAAAGCTCGCCGATTTCAATCGCATTGAAATCTACGCTTTCCAAATACAGGCTCCAGTAGGGTAAAAAACCTCCTAGCGTAGCAAAATAACAAAAGTAGAATCCCGACAGTCGCCAATAAGGTACGGACATACCGCGACTTATCTCAGAGTCGGCAAGCCGGAATCGACCTCGAAATTTTGGGCACGATGCCGTAAGAGATGGTCCATTAGCACGAGTGCGGTCATCGCTTCGGCGATCGGCGTCGCGCGGATGCCGACGCAGGGGTCGTGACGGCCTTGTGTGACTACATCAATCGGCTCGCCCCTGACATTGATGCTTCTGCCGGACAATCTCAAGCTCGAAGTCGGCTTCAACGCGATGCTGGCCCGAATGTTTTGCCCGGTGCTGATGCCGCCTAGAACCCCTCCGGCATGATTGCTCAAGAAACCTTCCGGCGTGATTTCATCGCGAAAGGCGGTACCCTTAGTATCGATACAGGCGAAACCGTCACCGATTTCGACACCCTTAACCGCGTTGATGCTCATCAAGGCATAAGCCAGCTCGGCATCGAGCCGGTCGAAAATCGGCTCGCCTAAACCGGGCGGCACATTCGACGCGATCACTTCGATTCTGGCGCCGATCGATTCGCCTTCCTTACGCAAAGCATCCATGTATTGCTCCATCTCCGCGACTTTATCGACATCAGGACAGAAAAAAGGATTCGTTTCGACGACGGACCATTCGAATTTTTCGATCTTAATCGGGCCTAATTGCGACAGAAACCCGCGAATTTCAATATCGGCCGATGCCTTTAAATACTTTTTCGCGATTGCCCCGGCAGCCACGCGCATCGCCGTCTCGCGGGCCGATGAACGCCCGCCGCCGCGATAATCGCGAAAACCGTATTTATGCTGATAGCTGTAATCGGCATGGCCGGGCCTGAAGCTTTCGGCGATTTTCGAATAATCTTTCGAGCGCTGATCGGTATTTTCGATCAGCAAACCGATCGGCGTACCGGTGGTCTTGCCTTCGAAAACCCCGGATAGAATCCTGACCTGATCGGCTTCGCGGCGCTGCGTGGTGTGTCTCGAGGTACCCGGCTTGCGTCGGTCGAGATCGATTTGAATATCGTCTTCCGACAACGCCATGCCGGGAGGGCAACCATCGACGATACAACCTAATGCGGGTCCGTGACTTTCGCCGAACGAAGTCACGGTGAACAACTTACCTATCGTATTTCCGGACATATTAATTTAATGCGTCTATGAATAAAGGATGAAATTGATCGACTTGTTCGGCGGTCAACAAAAATACGCCGTCGCCTCCTCGCTGAAAGTCCAACCAATAAAAAGGGATTTCGGGAAACCGGTTTTGCAGCGTTTCGGCGCTGCTGCCGACTTCGACGATCAAAACGCCGTGTTTCGACAAATAATCTTTGGCGTTCGCCAAAATTTGCAGCACGATATCGAGACCCGACTCGCCGCCCTTGAAGCCCATCGCCGGTTCGGCATGATATTCGGGAGGCAGATTTTGCCATTCTTCGACGGCCACGTAGGGAGGGTTACTGACAATGATGTCGTAACGTTCGTGAGGCAATTGCGAAAACAAATCGGATTGAAACAGCGTGACTTGCTCGACCCTATCATGTTTTTCGACATTGATCGCGGCCACGGCCAACGCATCTTCGGACAAGTCGACCGCATCGACTGGAACGTCAGGAAAAGCATAGGCGCAGGCGATCGCGATGCAGCCGCTGCCGGTACACAAATCCAGAATTCGGTTGACCGAATCGGGATCGACCCAAGGGTTGAATTGATCCTCGATCAGCTCGGCGATCGGCGAGCGCGGTATCAATACGCGCTCATCGACAAAAAACGATAAACCGGCAAAAATCGCTTCATGGGTCAAATAGGCCGATGGCTTACGTTCATTGACCCGCCTCTCGAACATCGCAAGAATCGACTCGCGCTCCGACATCGTCAAGGTACTGTCTAAATAAACAGGCGATAGATCGTAGGGCTGATGCAAGGTATGCAAAACGATAGCCGCGGCTTCATCGATCGCCGACACGGTGCCGTGCCCGAAAAACACGCCGGCATCACGAAACCGACTGGCGCCGTAACGAATATAATCGCGAATGGTCGTTAATGTGGCGGATATATCGGAAAAATTGTCTGACATGGTAAATAACGGAAATCTCGACTCAACGGGCAATTTTAAACTAAACTCTTTTGGCTTGCCCGAATATTAAACAGAACATGAGCACATCACCGGATACTACCGCCATTGCTTCGAGCCTTGCCAAAAATCAACTGTACCTCGACTGTTATAAGTCGATGCAGAAGGATAAACTGCAACTACCGACGATACCCGATGTCGCCTTCAAAATTCGACGAGCGATCAACGACCAGACGGCCAACAATGCCAAAATCGCTAGAGTCGTTCAGATCGACCCGGCGATTACCGCCCGTTTGATCAGAATTGCGAACAGCCCGCTTTATCGAGGCAGAAGAAAAATTGAAAGCTGCCCGGAAGCTCTGACCCGCATCGGATTAAAAGCGGCTCAGGACATTATCACCTCATTCGCGATGAAAGCAGTCTTTCAAGCCAAAACGCCGGTGATTCGCAAAAAAATGACCGATCTCTGGGCGCACAGCAGCTATGTTGCCGCTATCAGCGCGGTATTAGCCCACAAAATCCCCGGTTTCGACCCTGACAAGGCGATGCTGGCCGGCCTCATCCACGACATCGGCGTCGTCCCGATATTGACGCATGCCGACAAACGCCCGGAAATTATCGACAATCCGAAAGACCTGGTCGAAACGGTACGAAAACTGCGCGTCGATATCGGCCTGCAAATTCTGCGTAAATGGGATTTTCCGCAAGACTTCGAAGATGTCATTATCAACGCCGAGAACTGGTATCGCGACAATGACGGCCCACCGGATTACGCCGACATAGTGATGATCTCGCAACTTCATAGTTTCATCGGCAAGATCGACATCAAAAAAATGCCCAAAATAGATCAACTACCCGCTTTTAGAAAACTGGCTTCGGGAGGACTAACGATCGATGCCAGCATCGGAATCTTGGACATGGCCAAGGAAGAAATCGAACAAATCCGGCTGATGCTGCATTGATGCTCCGAATTAATAGCGCTTCATCAACATCAACAACGTTAACGAAGCAAACAGCGCTCCGCAATAGAAGGTAAATTCGGCGCCGTAACGGTCCCACAGCCAACCGGCCAACACGCTGGCCAACAGCATGAAGACACCGCTGACAAAATTAAAAAAACCGTAGGCCGTGCCTTTCCAGTGAGCCGGTGTGGTGTCGGCGACCATCGCGGCCAAAATGCCTTGACTGAAACCCATGTGCAAACCCCACAAGGCCAAACCCGCAAACAACATCGGCAAGGTCTCGGCTGTTGCCAGAATCAAATCGGCCAGAACCAGAAACGCCATCCCCAAGGCCAGCAAGCCTCTTTTCTCGACCCGGTCGGACCAAAGCCCTGCAGGATAAGCCGACAAGGCATAAGCCAAACTCATCAACACCATCGCCAACGGTATCCAGGTCACCGCCAAGCCGATTTGCGCGGCGCGCAGCACCAAAAAAGCCTCGCTGAACCGAGCCATCGTAAACAAGGCCCCCAATGCGACAACCCAGCGATAGCGCCCGGAAAATTCCTTCAATATCTTGAAACTCAACGGCGAGCGCGCCGGTTTGTGACTTGACCGTGCCTTCGGCTCTTCGATTCCGGCAACAATCAACAGCACGGCGAACAAAGCCGGAACGACCGCAACCCACAACACCAGCTCGATATCGCCCTGATAAAGAAACAATAACAACACCGCCAGCAACGGCCCTAAAAAAGCGCCGACCGTATCCATCGATTGTCTCAAGCCGAAGCACGCGCCGCGAATTTCCGGCGGAGACACATCGGCGATCAAGGCATCACGCGGCGCGCCGCGTATGCCCTTGCCTATCCTATCGAGAAAACGCGCGGTAAACACCGTTTCGACGTTACCGGCCATCGGAAACAAAGGCTTCGACAAGGCCGCCATGCCGTAGCCGATAAAAATGAGGAATTTACGCTTGCCGAAAAAATCGCTGATCGTTCCGGAAAATACTCTGACCATCAAGGCCGCCGCCTCGGCCACACCTTCGATCAAACCGACCGTCAATGCCGAGGCGCCGAGCGTCGTGACTAAAAAAATCGGTAACAGACTATGTATCAATTCCGACGATAAATCCATAAACAAGCTGACGAATCCAAGCGTCCAGATTGTTTTGGGTATGGGTATTCTATCGACCTTCATCACGCCCCTCCCGTAGAACGCATGGCTCATTTTCTCGTTATGCGGATTGAAGACTATTTCGGGTTCCCACGATCCTGAGGCCGCGAAAGTATTCCAAATCCAAGCGGTTCCCAGGATGCTCCGCGTTCGATCGGCCGTCAAGACCCCATGAACGGGTTCACGGCGGCCCTAAACAGCGTAGCCCGAATGGAGCGTAACGTAATCCGGGAAGTTCGGAGTCACGCCAATCCCGTATTCCGCTACGCTGCATACGGGCTACATGTTTTAATAGCAACTTGGGGAAAAGCGGATGTGGGTTGGCCGTTTTTAGCTTAATGCGTATGTGTTGTAGCCCCTTCATGCTTCGACAGGGCTCTCCTGAGCGCAGCCGAAGGGCTCAGCACGAACGGACTCCAACATATGCCAATTGCTCTTATTAGGTTGAACGATTATCTCAATAAGAAGGGTATAGTGCCAGGGCAAACGCATTAAAATAAATGCCATATCAATATGTTATGACTATTCAACCTAAGCTTGCAGAATATTTTATTTGTTAGTTTTTTATTTTGTGGCAATAAAGGCTGCCGCTATGAAATTACTGAAAATACTACGCATTATAACCATTTGATTTTATATATAGTTTTAATGCGTTTACCCTGGGTATAGTGCCTGATCTATTGCGCTACCGTAACAAACGACAACTTATCGATACCGGAGCGTTGCGCGCTGGCCATCACCTTGGCAACCGACTCGAACAACGCGGCCCGATCGGCTTGCAGCTGAATGCTGATTTCCGGATCACGTTCTTGCAAGGCTTTCAGTTCGCCTTCCAAATTCGGTAGCGGGATGGTTTTGTCGTCCAGTTGCGCTTCGCCGCCGGCGGTGACTGCCAATATGGCGACATGTTTATCAGGCGTTGGTTCGGTCTGTTCGGTTTTGGGTAGTTTGACTTTGACGACTTGGGTTAATAACGGTGCGGTGACGATGAACACCACCAGCAGCACCAGCATCACATCCACCAATGGCGTGACATTGATTTCACTCATTTCTCCGCCTTCTTCTTCGCTGGGCAATTGCATGGCCATGACTTAGACCTCCTGAGTTTGGCGTTGGGATTGGGTGGCAACTAAATCGGTTTCGATACAACTGCGCATGAAGTCGGTGGCGATATGTTCCAAACCGGCCAGCAGTTGGCGGTTCCGGCGCAGAAAAAAGTTGTAGCCAATCACTGCCGGAATGGCCACGGCTATTCCCAAAGCAGTAGCGATCAAGGCTTCGCCGATCGGCCCTGCGACGACCTCAAGACTGGCCGAACCTTGAGTTCCGATGTCTTTTAAGGCGTGCATGATGCCCCACACCGTACCGAACAGACCGATAAACGGCGAAGTGCTGCCGATGCTGGCCAGCCAGCCCAGTCCTGAGTCCAGCAAGGCCTTTTCCTTTTGCAACTGCTGTCTCAAAGTACGTTCGATTAGCTCATGCCAGGCGGCATGGTCGGTTTTCTGATAGCTGGGTTGGCTCTGAGCCCGTACGTAGGTTTGATGGCCGACCGTCAATACCCTCCCGGCTTGAATAGCCAACGGCTTGCTCTGTTGCTTCGCCAGGGAAGAAACCGATTTCAGCGACACATCGCCTGTCAGGCTTTTAATCAATTGTCGATTGCGGTAGCGATGCCAGGCGATTTCTCCGGCTTTCAGCAAGATCACGCTCCAAGTCAGCAATGAAAAAAAGCCCAGCGTGTATAGCGTGCCGTCAACGATGGCGGTTTCGGAAAAGTTCATAATTTTCTCCTGAATAGTTTTTAGTTTTTGTAAATAATTATTTCTTGCATTTCCTTGTCATCCTGCCGAATCATCATGATCCGGTCGTAACTATTCAGTACCCGGCAATTATCGTTCCCACGGGGGAGCGTGGGAACGATAAGGGGTTCTGAATAATTACATCCGGTAAGGCCAACATCCGTGTAATCCGGGCAAGGTAGGCCACCCGTCATTACAGGGAGGCTATTTCAAATGAAATACGATAGGTATTTTGACCCAACTGGCCTCGGCTATTTCTCCGCGTTTAGCCGGTACAAACCGCCATTCCTTGACGGCATCCATCGCCGATTCGTCGAGTACGTCATGGCCGCTGGAACGTTGAATAGTCACCCGTTGCGTATGGCCATCGGCACCGACATGAACGCGCAGCACGACGGTACCTTCCCACCCCCGGCGCCGGGCAAACGTAGGATAAACCGGCTTGGGGTTATTCAGATAAGCGGCATTACTGTCGGCAGGGACAAAGATGTCATTCCTTGGCGCGGCCATGGCGTCGTGTTGTTGGGTTTGAAGTGCCGCGGCGGCGGGCGGCGCACTTTCCTGTTCTTCTTTTTGGACATCAACTTGTTTCACTGCCGTTTCAGCGGGGCGTAATTTGGGTTTAGGCTTAACCTTCGGCTTCTCAGGCTTGGGCTTGATAACTTTCTTCGGGGGGTCCGGCTTGGGCTGCGCCAAGTCTTGATTCGCAACAGGTGCCGGCGGCGCCGATAATTCCATCGAGATCATCGGCAACGGCGCTGCGGCGGAAAACGGCACAGGCGCGGGTTTAGTGACATACCAAAACAACAGGAATCCGTGCAGCAGCGTTACGACTAGCGTAGCCAGCGCCACAGCGATAGGCCGGCAGCGGGAGGTTGCCGGGATTTGTATGAGCTTGGGTGAAAAATCGTCCCGGCCATTCATTGCGGAATCCGCCAAAAAGCTATGCCGGCTTCCTCGCTCTAACCTATACCAATTGAATAGTTTTCCGCTCATCGCCGTCCAACCCTTTTTTCCGATATCCGTGGCGCTCGCGATAACGAATCCTGATGACTGGCCAGGCTTTGCAATGAGATTGCAAAGCTCTCCTGCTTTGCTTTATCTTTCGCCATTTGCTGCTCAAGCTGCTGCATTCGCGTTTGCAAAGATTCCAGCATTTCCAAAGTCTGCTGAAACTGCTCATGCAGAAACTCAAAATGAACTTGAAAATAGCGCACCGACGGAAAAGAAGTGTCTGTGCATTGAACAGGTTCGGTTTTGGATTGTTCTATTTCGGATTGGCTATGCATGAAACTGGCTCCTCATAGTTGTTTATAAATTCAGTCAGACGACAGAGCGGCATGAGTACGGGGAACGACCGGCGATCTGCGACGATCCAAAATGGTATAACAGACCGGCGTCAGAATCAGGCTGGCCAACATACCGACCAGTAAGCCCGCGGACAGCGACAAGGTCATCGGAATCAGAAATTGCGCCTGCGCACTGGTTTCCAGCAGCGTCGGTAAAAAGCCGGCAAAAGTGGTCAAAAATGCCAATAAAATAGGGCGAAAGCGTGAGGCGCACGCTTCAATGATTAGCGCTTCCACAGGCGGGTCTCGGTCGTCGCCGGATTGGCGTATGCAATACAGCAATACCAAGCTGTCATTAATCACGATCCCGCTGGCGGCGATCATGCCGACCAAGGATTCCATCGATAACGACAAACCGACGCCCCAATGCGCCAGCACCGCACCGCACCAAGCCACAGGGGCGGCCAACAAAAAAATGATAGGTTTGCTATAGGAACGAAACGGCACTGCGATCAGCGCATAAATCACCAACAGCGCAATCAGTGTGTTTTTGCTAAAAGCAGCCAGCAACGCTTTTTGTTCCTGACGCTGTTGACCGGTTTGGATATTCAATCCGGGAAATTGATTTTCCAAGGTTTGAAAGACATCCTTTTCGAGCAGGACATAGAGTTCATTGGCATCGGTCAGCGTCGGATCGACGCGTGCTTGTACCTTCAATACGCGCTGCCGGTCTTCCCGATGGATCCGAGAGTAACCTTGAATCAACTCGACTTCTGCTAAATTGGTCAACGGTGCACTCGTTTCGTTCGGCAAGCGGATCGGCTGGGCTTTCAATTGATCCAACGATCGCCGTTCATGCAACGGATAACGCACCATCACTTTCACTTCCTTACGTCCGCGTATGAATCGATAGACCTCTGCGCCGTAATAGCCTTGGCGGACTTGTTCGGCCAATTGTTCCAAACTCAATCCCAGCCGTTCCGCATCCGGTTTCAGCGTCAAATGAATTTCCGGTTTGCCGGGTTCGGCCGAGTCGATGACATCGTATACGCCCGGAAAAGCCTTGAGTTGCTGTTTGAGTTGTTCGACAGCCGGGGCCAAGATATTCGGCTGATCGGAACCGAGCATCAACTCGATGTCATAAGGCTCGTCACCTTCCTTAAAAATAAAGTCCACTTTACCTCGGCCGATGTCGCCGATCCGTTGCCGCCAATCCCGGATAAAGTTTTCAACCTTGATTCGTTGCCGGCCTTCCGAAGAGAGCTCCAGCCAGATACCGGCGCCATGCTCCCAAATAATCGTTTCAATGCCGACGATAACGCTCCGTTCATACATCTGCGTTACGTTATCCCTGTTGTTTGCATCCCGGCCGGCCTCAGCAACGCCATCCAGTTCATCGCGCAATGCAAACAAAGCATTTTCAACGCGGGTAGCCAGCGCTTGGGCTTCGCTGTAGGGCGCGCTTTGCGGTAATTGTATCGATACCCAGAAACTGTCCTTGGTCACATCGGGATTGATCGATTGCCGGACGCGATCGCTTGCGACCAGGCCGGAACATAAGATCAACAAGGCTGCGAATAAGGCTACCGTCAAATAGCGCCAACTCAAGGCAATTTTCAATAACGGCCGGTAAACCCGGTCGACGAAACGGTCCATGCCTTGATTAAGCTTGGTACGTAACTTCTGCAAACGGGTCGGATTGGCGTTCGATTCGACAGCGGCAACCAAATGCGAGGGTAATATCAATAATGCCTCGATCAGGGAAAAGACCAAGGTCAAAATCATGATCAGGCAAATAGGCCGCATCATCTGTCCGGCCCAGCCCGGAAGATATAAGCCGGGCAGAAAAGCCGCCAGCACAATCAAGACCGATAACGTGACGGGCAAAGCAACGGCCTTTACGCCATTGACCGCAGCTTGTAGGGGCGTCTCACGCCCCTCCATTTGCCGGCTATGAACGCTTTCACCGATGATAATGGCGTCGTCCACCAGGACGCCCATTGCCAGCAAAAAACCGAACAGAGATAGCATATTCAAGGAAATATCCAGCATCGGCATCAGCCAAAAGGCGCCGAGTATCGAAGTAAAAATACCCGCACCTGCCCATAAGGCTACGCGCAATCGTAAGAACAGCGTCAATACCGAACAAACCAATAAAAATCCGATTAGGCCGTTTTCCAACAACGCTCCAATCCGCTCGTCATAGGCTTGCGAATCGTCCCACCAAGTAATCAAACGCAAGCCTTCCGGTAAATTAGCGCGCATGGCTTCAATCGTCGATTTCACCTGCCGCGCCACCGCGACGCTATCCTGTTCGGTGTGGATTTCCCAGCCTTGAGCCGTTTGACCGTTATGCCGCCAAGTGTATAAGCGCTCTTCCAAACCGTCCTTGATCGTAGCGATTTGATCCAACCGCAAACGGTTGCCGTCGGGTAAAGTTTTAATGATCAAACTGCCGACCGCGTCGGCATCTTTTGCGCGACTGTCGACGCGTAACAACAATTCGCCGTCCGGGTTTTTGACCAAGCCGCCCGGCAGTTCGACCGATGCTTGACGAATGGCCCCGGCAACGTCATCCAAAGTCAGCCGATATTTGCGCAGTTGCTCCGGCGCGACCTCAACGCTGATTTCGTAGCCGATTTCGCCGTAATTGCGCACGCGGCTGACGCCGGGAATGGTAGCCAGTTGCTGTTGAATCCGGTCGCCGAATCGTTGCAGGCTGAACGCATCGGTTTCGCCATGCAGGGCCACCCAAATCACGCCGTCATCGTCTTTGCGGTCGGACGGCAAGACGTCGATGTTCTCCAGTTGCTTCGGCAGTCGCCGAATCGACTGAATTCGGCTACGCAACAGCGCCATCATTTGTTCACGGTCGCGGTTCGGCAGTATCTCAACCCCTATGGTACAAGTATCGCCGCGGATTTCGCCGTGCAGATGTTTGATGCCCGATAAATCGTGCACCGCCTCTTCAATCGGGATACAGACGGACTGTTCGACTTCCGCCGGACCCGCGCCGGGAAAAATAGCCGTCACCTCGATCTGATGCGGACTGAAGCGAGGAAACACCTCTTTGTCGACATCGATCATGCCGAATGCGCCTCCGGCGAGAATCACCAGCATCAACAGATTGGCGGCAACCGGGTTATCGGCAAACCAGGCGAGTAAACCGTCAAGTTTTACTTGATCCATCGGCCGACTCATGGATTTTCAACCGCTTGCGTATTCGTAATCACAACTTGCATCCCCGCGACCGGCATCGGCATTTCGGAAATCACCACACTTTCGCCCGCGTGGAGACCGGCCCTGACGATCACCCTATCGGTTTCATGACGCAATACTTCAATCTTGCGAAATTCCAGGCGCCGTTCTCCATTGACCACTTTCACCTGCTGCAAAGAATTGAGTGCCGCAGGCGGCAGCGTAAACACTTTTTCCCGTGTGACGCCTTCGATTTCGGCCTGTACGAACAAGCCGCTCAACAAAGGCGCACGCCCCGGACCCTCCCATTCCGGCCGGTCGACTTGCGCCACCAAAAACAATTGACCGCTGCTGCCGTCCAGTGCCGCTTCGCTTCGAACAATGCGGCCTTGCCAGTGCTGCAGTCGACCGCCCACTTCGGCGCGTAGCGTCACGTTAGGCCAACGGTGCTTGCTGCGATTATTCCGCGGCAAATCCAAAAACGCCAGTTGATCGATCCCGATAGGCAAGCGAATTTCGGCAACATCATTGGCATAAATACGGGCAACCGCACTACCGGCCGACAGATACTGTCCGCGGCCGGCTTGTTTGCTCAACACGCGTCCGGAAAAAGGCGCCCTGAGCTCACAGCGGCTCCGGTTCAGCTTGGCCTTGGCCAGATCGGCTTCGGCAGCCGATAATTTTGCTTCGGCTTCGGCCAATTGAGGTTTGCGCAACGCAAGATCGCTCGCCTCGCCTTGCCCGAGTGCCAGCCATTCGCTTTGGGCCTGCTCGGCTAATGCCTTTTCGTTGATCAGTACCCGTTTCGCCTCGGCGATGTTAGCTTGGGCGGCCACGATGGCGAAATCGTAATCGCGCGGATCGATCATCACTAATAAATCGCCCGCTTCGAAATAACCGCCGGATACCAACGCAGGATGCAACTCTACTATTTTACCGCTCACTTCGGCGATTAAATCGATTTCCTCGCGCGGCGTTACAACGCCTTGCGACATCACATTGAGCCTAACGGTTTGCGGTTTAACCCGGACGATTTCCACCATGGGCCGCGTGGATTTATCGGCCTGCGGCAACATGCCGGGACGTAATTCGATCATTGCCCAGGCCGCACCCACGGCACCCAGTAACACCGCTATCGGTAATAGTGCTTTCATCAAGTATTTTTGTTCGTTCAAACGGCACCGCCTAATGCCAAGTACAGAGTGATTCGGTTGTTGAGTAATTGTCTTTGCACTTGTAGATGCGCGCTTTGCGCATTGAGCGTACTACGATAGCTATCGAGCAAGGTCAGAATTTCAATCAGCCCCTGCTGATAGGAATACACGGCCAGTTTCCGGCTGGCTTCGGTTTGGTCGACCGCTTCCCGTAAGGCCTTTTCTTGCGCACGCAGCCGGGATTCGGCAGCCAGCGCTTGCTCTACCTCGCGAAAGGCATTGAGTGCCACGCTTTGGTATTGATTGAAAACATCGCTGACCCGGGCTTCATTCAGGCGAATCTCGCCTTGTAGGCGACCGCCAGTGAACAACGGTTGAACCAGTCCGATCGCCACGTTCCAAGCCACCGCACGCGGGTCGACCAATTCGGTTAGCGCCGGACTGCCGGTGCCGCCGGCAGCGGTTAACGTAATTCGCGGCAGCAGCGCTTTCTCGACGCTTTCCAGTCGAGAGTCGGCAGCGCGTAAACGTTTGAAAGCAGCCATCACATCGGGGCGGCGCGCCAACAGTTCGGAGGGAAGGCCCGCCGTTAAAGCCATCGGCGGTTGCGGCAAGGCTCGATGCCGCATGAGTATACTGTCATCCGGATAGCGGGCCAGCAGCGCTTGCAACTGGCGCCCAAGACGCTGCACATCGTTACGGGCTTGCGCCAGTTGCGCTTCGGCATTGGCTACATCGGTCAATACCAGCCTTAGATCGAGGCCGCGGCTTAAGCCTTTATTGAAGCGGCCGCGTATCAGGCCGGCGATGATGCTTCTATCCTTGACCGACTGTTCCGCAACCTGCGTTTGTAATTGCGCTTCGAGCCATTCGAAATAAACCTGAGCGATTCGTGCCGCTAACGATAACTGTGCCGCCCGAAAATCGTCGGCGGCGGCCAAGGCCTCTTCCTCGGCCGCCTGTTGCCCTGCTTTGATTCGGCCCCAAACGTCCAATTCCCAGTTGAAATTGAATAGAGCGCTAAACGCTCCGAATACCGAAGCGCCGATGTTGCTATCGTTCTTGCTTCTTTGGTAACCGGGCGAAAAAAATAATTCAGGCAAACGCTCCGAGCCGGCAATGACGGCTTGTTCACGAGCTGCATCGATACGAGCTACGGCGGCTTTCAGATCAAAGTTGTTAACAAGGCCTTCGTGTACCATGGCAGTCAATAGCGGGTCGTTAAACGTCTCCACCCAGGAAGCGACTAACGGCTCGACAATGGCGTCGGCTTCACGCCATTGTTCGGCAACCGGAAAATCCAATGCCTGAGCATCGCGTTCTTGAGCTGTAGTGCAACCCGCCAACGCTACACAGATGGTTAGCGATAACTGGGCAAGCAGCCGCGAAGACACTTTCATTGTTTTGCGGCAGGACCTTGCGGAACAACTAACGTTCGCTTTTCTCGGCGAGTACATGAATAAATATGGCACCGACATTAACGACGCTTCTTCAACCAAATCACGACACCGGTAACCGATAGCATGACAATAATCAACCCCAACGCACAAACAAATATCCGGTATGGCAAACCGAAAATATTGGCCATATGCAGAGCCATCAACCAGGATGTCACCGTGTTACCATTATATTGTCCGCTAGCCAACAACAGCATTTTTTGTTCCCCGGTGGAGGCGTCAATCACGACTCGGGTTTGGCCGGCATGATCTTGAATATCGGTGCTACTGCGCACGCAATACACATAAAATCCTTTGGCCGAATTGAACCATATCGCAACCGGCGCCTCGATTTCGAACCCATGTTCGGTAGCGGCTCGGCTCATGGCTTGATGACTTAATAGATATGCTTGACGTAAATCGATTGTAGGATGTGTTAAAGGTTCCGGTAAATCTCCGATGTCGGTCCAGGGTTGGTGATAATCGCTGACCGATTGCATGACCTTTTGATAGACAGTATCGCTCAAATTCATGTACACACTCGACCAGGCAAACACCAATAACGCCAGCCATACCCACAGTCCGCCGGCGCGATGTAAATCGTAATTGATTCGAAAAGAAGACCCCCGCCACTTGATCGTCCAGGATCGCCGCCAACGCTGACAAAACGACGCGCTGGTCGATGTATTGTTTTGTGCGACAAACAGCTTGGCAGGCAGAGTCAAATAAAAGCCGACAAAACAATCGACCGTCCAAATCAAGGCAGTAATACCTAAAATCCACTTACCCCATTCACCCAACGCCAGATTGAAATGTAGCTTGTAGATAAAAGGCATTAGATTAATCATCCCCTCGGTAATACTGCCCCACTGACGTCTGCCCAACTCTTCGCCTGTATATGGATCGACTATCAATTGATCGAAATCCAGTTCGAATAATTTTCCGGTTTGTGCGTTAAGTCGAGGCGACACCGATATTTGTGCGGCTTCAGGACTCATCCACAATGATTGCACATCGGCTTTTGGGGCTGCGTGCAAGGCAGCATGCTCGATCAGTACTAAAGGCTCGAGCGGGCTACGACCGTTCGCTTCAACATACAATTGCGGATTGATAGTGCTATCTAGCTCCTTGTAAAAAGCCAAAAAACTCCCGGTTAAACCGACTATAACCAAAAAAACGGTCATCGCCAAACCTGAATATCGATGAACGAGTACCCCAAAAGGGCGGATTTTCATAAAAACTCCAAAGTCTTCTCAGTCAATAAGGTTTAGACATATTTATAAGAAGACGATTAAGTCTTAAAAATACCCGACTACCGCGAAGAATTTGAAAAACTGCCGACAATTGGCTAAGCAATTGGCAGTCGCCAAAACATACCGTTAATTGACGTAACACGCTGCACACGTAGCCCGTATGCAGCGCAGCGGAATACGGGAACGGCGCGACTTTATTTTTCGCGACGAAGGCGTCGCTCCCACTGGCGGCGGCGCATGCGACGATTAAACTTGCATGCAAACTAGCCGACTATAACCACCCAATCGGTCAGATAAGTTATCTTAATATCCATCGTTTTTTGCAAAACATCTAACATATCGCGGGAATCCTTGATTCTAAGGCGGCCATTGATTCTTAAATTGCGTAACCTTTCGTCTCTGAAATAGACCACTCCGAACCGGTATCGATTGATCTGATCGATAACGGTTTCCAACGTCTCATTTTCATATACCAAGACGCCGTTAATCCAAGACGTAGTCAACTTGGAATCCAGTTTTTTCAATTGGCCCATGGTTGTCTCGTAAACGGTCACGGACTCCTGATTGTTTAGTACCAGTGGTTTTTTCCCATACCTGCTTTCAGAAACTTCAACTCGCCCGGAAAGCACCTTGATTTCATCGCTATCGCTTTTACGATGGACGAAGAAACGCGTGCCCAACACACGAGTCGTCGAGCGGTCCGCTTTTACAAGAAAGGGGCGGCTGCGGTCGGGTTTTACATCGAAATAGACTTCGCCTTTCAGCAATTCTACCAAGCGTTGCCCGGCTTCCATTTTTACTGCCACCGCACTGTCAGTGTTGAGCATCACGGTCGTACCGTCTTCCAGTTGAACTGTTTTAAGCTCGCCCTGCCTTGCCGAGTAATCCGCATTCAACAGGACATGAAGCTGCCCCGAAAGCGAAACGGCAAGGACGAAACAGGCGGCTAAAGCCAAAGGGATTGCGGTTTTAATGCGGCGTTTTTTTTTGGGCTTCGGGGCAATGCCGTGTTTGTTCGCGCTGTCGGTAAGGCTTTGTAAAAAGGCTTCATCGCCCCACATGACGCAGATTTCATAGAACGCTGTGCGGTGTTCGGCGGCTTGCTCCAACCACTGAATAAATGACGCTCTTTCTTGCCGGCTGACGTTATCGGCACGCAATCGAACAAACCATGTTACGGCTTGTTCATCTATGCTGTCGTTATTATTGGGTCCCACAATAGTTCACCCGATCTTTAATATAGTATTGATATTTTAATAACTACTCAGCGGTAACTAATCAGTCCCCCAACAATTATCGTTCCCACGCTCCGCGTGGGAACGATAGGGGATGTGAATAATTACACTCAGCGAATGCCGCCGACCGAATTATCGTTATTCAAGGGAGAATAAACCGTAACAATCCGAGGCATTTTCAACCTTCCTTGAATAGCCACAATATTTGTGTATTTTATCGAAAAGCGCCGTCAGCATTTAATTATTTATTCAGGAATCAAACGAAGCGTGTGCTCCGGATGGTCCGCGATCAGAGAGAGAGGTAAACCGTCCAGCCAAAACGGTTGCTGGTCCCGGTAAAATGCAGACAGCGGATGGCCGGATTGCCCGCCCGGCATATGCAAAATGCCGTCTTGCAGATGATTCGGCGACACCACCAAGCGCTCGCTGGCACCATAGTCGGGACCTGTCACCCGCACGCAATAACCGCCGCAACCGGCCACCGGCCGACGCGGCATATCCAGCACCGGCGACAGCAGCGAAAAGGCCTTGGAGAAAGGATGGGCGTGACCGACGACATTTTGTTTACCCCAATTTAGGTCGGCCAAGGTAATGCCCGAATGGCGGGACATGGCTTTTTCGGTACTGACGACCAATTGCGCCAGGATAAACCGATCCCAGTTGTTATACCTTGGGTCCGGCAATAATGGCGCGGGTTTTTCATTCAACAAAGTCTGCAAGGGAGTATCGACGTAATTCCAGGCATAAACAAAGTCCTTGTCGGCTTGTTTGCATGCGCTCAAAAACGGCGAGAGCACCGCATCGATCAATTGTTTGCGAAATTCGATCAAGACCGGCAGCCCCAAGCTTTCGATATCGGCGCGGCCGTTCCAACGCATCAAATAGCCGCGCAATTCCGCCAATGCCGGCTGCTGGTTGACCACTTCCGGCGTCAGCACTTGTAAAGCCAGTTGCTGATAATAGCTGTAGAATTCGGTTTCGGTATCTTGTTGCAGGTTAAACAGGGACCATTCGCTATGCTGTTTCGTTTGCTTGAGGCGCTGATCGATCCGATAGGCACGATAGCCGTTGGCAAACTGATGACCGATCGTGTAAGGGAAATCGGCGGCAAAACGCCGCTCGTTGGCCGAAACTATAATGCCTGCCGGCGGATCGACAATCCGAGGCATGTCGCTGGGCTGAACATAGTGATTCCAGCCGGTTTTGCCGTCCGCCCAAGAACGGCTAATCAAGCCGTCTCCGCCAAACCGGCGAGGAATTTTACCGGTCAGAGTCCAGGCGATATGCCCGTGTTCATCGGCGAGCACGACATTCAATTGCGGTCCGCCGGCCCGATTGGCAACCGCCAACGACTGCTCCAACGTTTCACTCTGTTCCAGTTCCAAAATATCGATATTAACCGCATCGACATCCAAGGCAACCCAATGAATCGCGACCGGCTCGTCCAGTATAGGTTGTTGAGCAACCGGCCCCCAAAGCGTTTCTCTAACCGTTAATAACTTGGACTCTTCGCCCTTAATCTCAATCACTTCCCGGCGTTCGCCGAAATCGCACCAAGCATCGCCATGCCGATATTGCCCGGAGTTATCCGGATTGATTTCCAGCTTGACCAAATCCAGAAAGTCGCCGGCTAAATTCGTCATACCCCATGCAACATGTTGGTTACTGCCGGCAATTAGAAAAGGCGTACCCGGTAAATTGAGACCAGCCGCTTTAACTTTGGGATAGTGAAGTTCGACCCGGTACCAAATGTTAGGCACACTAATGCCTAGATGCATGTCGTTAGCCAATATCGCTCGGCCATCGCCCGTTTTGCTGCCGCTTACCGCCCAGGCATTCGAACCGGCCAGCTCTTCGCCGGGCGAAGCGGTGGCTAATGTTCCGAAGCTGGTAGAGCGGTTGGCCAACAAGGTCTGCATGGATTGAACAGGGATTGGTTGCGGCGGCCTTAACGACGCGGCATGTTGCATCAATGCATCGGTAAAGCGGTCGCTATCCGGAGTAAAAAACGCCACGACATCGGCGGGCAAGGTGCGCTCCATAACGCTAAGCATTCGCTCGCCGCGTTCGGCCCAAGCGGTCAGATTGTCGAACATACCAAACACAATCAGCAAACTGTCTGCGGCTTGCCAAAGCCCAGGGCGATAACCGAGCACTTTAAACTCGAACGGTAATGCAGTATTTTGCTGAAGATAGCTGTTTACTCCCTCGGCATAGGCCTGCAAATATTGACGGTGGTGCACGGGCAACTTTGGCAATAGTTGCTTAGCTTTGACGTTGAAACCATAGATTCGCGCTTGCGTGTCGCTATTGACGGCCATTGCTCCGAAAACCTCCGATAAACGACCGGCGGTTTTACGACGCATCAAATCCATTTGAAACAAGCGGTCGCGGGCAGTAACGTAACCCAATACCCGTGCGGCATCGATCCGGTTATCGGCGCGAATCAGCGGAATACCGTGGCTGTCCGTGTCAATGCCGGCCGGAGCGGACAATCGGGCCAACTGAAACTCGCCATCCAAAACCGGCAGCGGTTGGAACAACCACCAATAGCCGAGGCCTGCTGTCGCAGCTAACAAACCAACAGCTCCCAAACCAATCGTTAACCCAATTTTTTTAGTCTTATTAGTCATCATCGAAAACGGTTGTCAAAGAGGCATCGTTTCCGCATCGGCAGGCTGCAAACCGTCTTGATCGGGCGATCGCTGTCTATGGGCCTGAGGATACTCAACGGCTGTAATACGGCCTTCATCGAGCTTGATGCAACGGTCGGCCAGATTAAAATATTTGTCGTCATGCGTGATGGCCAGCACCGTTTTTCCTTGCGCTTTCAATGCCGGCAACAAGTCGGTATAAAACAAATGTTTGAATTCCGGATCTTGATCGGCCGCCCATTCGTCGAATACATAAAACGGCCTGTCCTCTAAATAAGCCACCAGTAGCGCCAAGCGTTTGCGTTGACCTTGAGACAAATTCAGCGAAGAAAACCGGCCGTTTACGATTTCCACTTTATGATTGAGATGAAGGCGTTGCAAATAATCGTCCATCAACGATCGATTCCGCTCGATATCCACACCGTACAATTGATCGAATAAATAAAAATCGGAAAAAATCGCCGAAAAATTCTGCATATAGGCGTCGCGGTTACCGGCCTCGATAGCGCGGCCATTCCAGCGGATAACGCCTTGTTCGGGATGATAAAGACCTAGCAACAGCATTGCCAAAGTCGTCTTGCCGCTGCCGCTGCCGTTGCCGCCGATCAGGAACACTAACTCGCCCGGCCGGAATTCCAAATCGATGGGGCCGAGAATGAAATTGCGGTTTTCCTTTTCCCGATGAAAATTATGGGTCAGACCCGACAAAGTTAATGCGTTAAACTTTTCCGGCATGGTCAATTCGGCCAATCGATCAGCCGAATGGCATTCAGCCAGTCTATCGTCTAATTGAAGAATCCTATTCAACGATACTTTAGCCTTGCTGAATGCCGGTAGGCTGTTGGTTAAGATAGTGAGCGGCGACATCATGAATAAAAACACGATGACATAACCGCTCACAATTTCTTGATTAAGGGTTTGCCATACAGGGAATACATACAAAATCAAGCCGATGGTTAGATAATAAAGAAATTGTATCCACTGATTTACCCATAAATAAGCCACAGTAGCGCGGAAAGAATGGCCGCGATAGGCATCCGCGCTGCCGGCAAGAGATTCGGAAATAAACTGATCGCTTCGCCGGCGATGCAGCTTCAGCTCCCGCACAACTTCGGTCAATGCGGCAAATCCTCTGCTGAGCACATCGTATTCGTCCCGCGCGTTGCGCACGGATCGCATCGGTATGTCTTTGCACAGATTAAACGTTGTTATGCCGAACAGGATCACGCCTGCCAATACGGACGCCAATTGCCAGGACAGCCAGCTCAAATAGGTCATGCACCCGATTACGATGGCAAAATTTATACACAGCAACGGAAAAAGTTCGCTTGCATTAGCAATCGCGGCGACATCCTCGGTCAAATGGCTCAGCAATACCGGTTTCCCGATTTTCTGTAAATTAGGGTAAGGCGCGTTCAAGATCAACCGACTAATGTGCAACCGCAGATCCCGAACCATTTTGGTACTGAATCGATTCAACAAATAGTGCGAGATAAATCGGCTGACTAATACGATAACCGCAAGTCCTGCAAACCACCAAGGGGCGGCAACCATATCAAGCTTACCGGCCAAACTGGTATTGATGTAGGCAATCAACGCGGCATTACTTAGGCCGCTTACAGCGCCCGATAGAAATACTCCGGTAATGATGATCCACGATGATCGCCATAAAAAGAACAACATATCGACTCCAAAGGTTACGAATTGACAGTATCGCCCGATTATCCATTTCGCGTAGCCCGGATGGAGCGCAGCGCAATCCGGGAAGTTCGAAGCCGCGCAGTCCCGTATTCAGCTACGCTGCATACGGGCTACATGGCTAGAAAAAACGTGAATAAGACTTGCAACGTTAAATTGAAATGTCGCCTACAGTACAATCGGGAAGTTAGCCGATTTCATGCCTATCGACACGAAATAATGAACCCGTAAAAAAGGATGGCCGGCATGTCGATTCCGAGCCGAATTATGAATTCATCATCTAATAGATCAGGCAAAAAAAAACCGCATCCATATGATATATATAGATTTTATTACTCAGATAAATCATAGAAATAAGAACTGTCTATCCCTCTTTATAAAGGAAGACGCTTTGAAGGTGAAATAACCACAGTTGTAAGGCAGGTATAAAAGGAAAAGTTAACGAAAATTGACCGACAATCGTTGCGATACAAAACAACGCACATTGTCTGTAAACAGCCAAGGGAGGAAGAAATATTAAACTGTGTTATTTGCCATAGCTAAATTAAGGCATATCACACACATCATGCTCATATGGACTTACTGTATGATTCTAAGCTGTTGATATTTAAGGCCAACAATATATGGCTCGATAATTGCTTTCATGACTTTGCAAATGAGTCTTTATAACAGCGTAACCCGGATGGGGCGCAGCGCAATCCGGGAAGTTCGAAGCCACGCCATTCCCGTATTCCGCTACGCTTCATACGGGCTACGTGCTTATTGCAGGAATAGTAAACTGCGTCATTTACCATAGCTAAATTGCGGCATATCACATAATTCATACCCAAATGAACTTACTTTGCGCAGCTATATATATTTGATTTTTAAGCCATATAATCCATGGCTCGAAAATTGCTTAATATTAAGTTAACTATTGCAAAGAATAGCTTGGCAGTTACCGCTATCCAAGTGCACACAATTTTAACCGCCGCAAAATAGTCCCGCCGTCAAAAACCGGAAATAGAACATGAATCTTGAATCCGTTTACATTGAACATCAATCAGAATTACAACTGCACTTGGCTCGCATCGTCGATTGTCCGGAGATCGCTGCCGAATTGGTACAGGAAGTCTTTATCATTTTTTCCAAAGAAATCCGGAGGCAAAAGATAGATCATCCAAGGGGATTTCTATTTCGTACCGCCAAAAACCTTGCCTACGACCACATCAAGCACCGAAAAGTAACCGAAAAACATATCAACAACACCTCGCTGCTACCTAGCGAAGAAGCGCCTTCAGCCGAACATCAGGCCTTGGTCGAAGAAAAACTTTCCATCTTTTCCGCTATTGTTGACGAATTGCCGGAGCGCGTCAGAGAGGCCTTTATTTTAAACCGCGTTTACGGCATGACCTACGCGGAAATAGCCGTAGAACTCAATATTTCCGGAAGCGCTGTGGAAAAGCTGATATCGAGAGCATTATTGCATTACCGTCAACAATTCAAAATCCGTCAGTCCGATCTTAGTAACGACTGAGGTGAAAATGAAAGTAAATCGTCTTATTCATTGGAAGGGCTATGACCGGCAAAGCGCACAGCCTTACATATTAACAATCTAATCCAAGCGCGCCAAGATTTTTCGCGAAAGCTGAAATGGGGTCCGTCCGATTTCAGCAGCGAAAAATGACTTGGCGATTATTGCCTTCGGCGGCCCCGATTCGCCCTGCGTCCGTGCCACTACGCCACATCATCGTAAACTCGATGCGGCTCCGTAGCACTCCCACAAATGGCTTTACGCCGTGTCGCGATGCCTTGTATTTTGCCTCCGCCTACGCTATTCGCGCAGACTCCGGCAAAACACCCGGCGCTACGGCTATCGGGGACTAAAAATCTTCACTTCGCTATCGCTCCGTTGTTGAGTAGACCGCAGGCACTTCCCCCACAGACTCTCGCAGAACGGTACGTGAACCTCTCGATTCATACCGCTCCCATCAGGCAAACGCACCTATCATTCCCGCCCGCCAATGGGCAAACAAGTTTGGATGTTGATCTGCAATCTTCTCCAGAAACAGCATTGCCTTTATTTTATGCTGGCGTAGCGGCTTGAACTTTCGTCTTACCCACCTCACCAGAGTCATGTTGACGTGACGACACATACCATATAACGCAGATCGGGTATAACAACCATAATAGCCTATCCATCCCCTAATGATGGGATTCAACCATTGTGCTATTTGCCCTAAGCTCAACTCGGTACGCGTTCTGACTCGTAACTTTCTGACCTTTCCTCGCATTGACTTCAGCGCCGCTTTACTCACCGCCGGCGTAAAGTTTACAAACACACTGTTTCTTTTGCGATTCCTACACAGTCGCCGTCTGAACGTATACCCCAGAAAATCAAAGGAGGTATGCTTATAGCGCCCTTTGCGACTTCCATCTTTACAGTAAACAATCTTGGTTTTCACCGGATGAAGTTCAAGCCCACAGGACTGAAAGCGTTGTTTCAGTGCTTCCAGCATGTGTTTGGCTTCTGCCTCACTCCGGCAGTGCACCAGACCATCATCGGCATAACGACACCAGGGTGTATCCGAGTAGTGCTTTTGCAACCATTTGTCGAAGACATAGTGCAGAAACAGATTACTGAGCACCGGACTGACAACTCCACCTTGTGGCGTGCCTTTTCCCCGGCTACTCAATTCCCCATTGGGCATCTGCATCGGCACCGTCAACCAGCGCTCGATATACAATCTCACCCAAGCCGTATCGGTATGCTTATAGACCGCTTTAAGCAATAGATCATGCGGTATATTGTCGAATAATCCCTTAATATCAAACTCAAGTACCCAGTCATAGCGCCAACAACGTTCTCGCGTGACACCCACCGCATCGAGTGCTGACTTATTCGGCCTGTAGCCATACGAGTCAGGCAAAAGTGCGGCTCAACCTGGGGTTCAAATTCCAGTTTGACGACCATCTGAGCAATACGATCACTCACGGTGGGTATACCCAAATCCGTTCGCCACCTGCTTTCTTCGGTATGGCTACCGCTTTGACAGGCGGCGGGAAGTAACTGCCGGACGACAGCCGATTCCATAACTTGTAAAGATTGTCTTTCAGATTTCTTTCAAAAAATCTGCCAACGATTGCCTATCAACACCTGCAGCACCCGCATTGGCTTTCACCAATTCAAATGCACGCATCACTTGCCATTTCGAAATGACAAATGGCTTTGCCTCGCTCATATCATCCTCCTGCCTTTCAACAGTTGTGATAGCAATAAAGGCTGCCTGATGTTGCCCCTTCGCTCCTCGTTCATTACAAACGCTTCAACACTACTACGAGCAACTCCGCCCCAGTATCACGCATCGGTACTCTCATACTTATCAATTTAGTGATTTGCATTTCTCCCTTAACATCATGATGACTGGTTCCCACAGTTCCCATTGAAAGCCCGGTACAGAGTCACGCCCACTATACGCCGGACACCATCTGCACAGACTTCGGATCCGCTTGCAGACTCATCCCTGAAGTCTTGGACGCCCCAGGTTTTGATGTCGAGTCTCTGAATAACGACGCGTCAACATAGGTTCGGTTTAACTCGTCTCTCTGTACCCTACCTGCTAATTATGAATTAGCTTTTCCTCAACGCTCACTACCTGCACTCTTAATACAAGCAGCTTGAGGTGGTTTAAAGCCGGTTTCCGACAACAGACTTTGATGGACCTACCATCATCTTCCAATGAGCTTATACACATCTGATCGCTATTTCCGTATAGCGTCAGTTTGTGTGCCTGTGGCACACTCCAAGATTTTCAGCGGACGGAGAATGGCATGAATTGGGACGAGGAAGACACAACTATTTATCAGGTCGTAATCAATCACGAAGAGCAATACTCCATCTGGCCGGAATACAAAGACATCCCAAACGGCTGGAAAGCCGTCGGCCCCAAAGGCCTAAAACAGATATGCCTTGATTATATCAACGAAACCTGGACGGATATGCGACCATTAAGCTTACGGCAGCATATGCAGCAAGCCGGATTGGAGTAAAATTTTAGGCTCTGTTCTCGTTGGGGGTTGAAAAAACATCGGCAACTTTGCAGGACGGGTTATTTAACCCGTCCCTAACGTTTCAATTTGCCCCAAATATCTCGACTTGCCTTAGCCACGGCCGAAACATTCAGGACGTGGCGCAATACCGTCCTGCCAAAAAACACGTAGCCCGTATGCAGCGCAAGCGGAATACGGGGAATTCATCGCCACGCCGGCCCCGTATTCCGCTACGCTCCATCCGGGCTACGCTGCTTTTTTATATTCAAATATGGGATTAACTCTGCCAGTATGTAATCGTTTAGCCCCCCATCACTAAAAAAGTAGCATCTCCCGTTAAAACATGAAAAGCTATAGGACATGACGTTGAGCGACCGAGACCTTAGCCAAATGGACACGGACTATCTGGATGATTTGCCGGAGGGTGAGTTGCGTCCATTGAGTAAGCAACTGTTGGCGGATCTCAAAGAAGCCCGAGAACGACTCAAACAATCCCCGGATACGAGTTCGCGTCCGCCGTCATCCCGGGAGCCTTGGCAATCGAATCAATCCAGCGCCGAACCGTCGGAAGAAGCGCCGGCAACGGACGACTTGTCGGCACTGGATTCGTCTGAGTCTTCGTCAGATGACTTACCTAGCCAGGACTCGGCAACACCTCCGGCGGCGACCGGTGATAGCGGAAAGCCTAAAAAAAGCCGGGCGCCAAGTCGGTAGCCCAGGCTATAGCCGCAACCTGACCTTACCGGTGACACGGACAATTGAGCATCGCCCGGATTGCTGCGCCGCGTGTAGGCAATCGTTTGCCGACAACACCGACTACCGACCCTGGAACGCCCGGTTCGAACTGGAGCTTGAAATCGGCAACGCCGAATCGCCGAAATTACAAATCGAACATAGCCGACATGACTACTTCTCGGCGACCTGTCCCTGCGGTCATCAAACCCGCGCCGAGCCCGGGCGAGGCGCCGACGAAGATGGCTGGAGCGTAGCCCTGAGCGAATGGCATCTGTGCGGCCCTCGGTTGGTTAGCTTTTTTGGTTTATCTCTCATTGTCCCTACGGGCATCGCGCAGCAGAATCCAAGCCTATTTGCGCGATTGGCTGGGAATCTACCTCAGCACCAGCACCATCAATCAATGCATTCATGAAGCGGGACGTGCCGTTGCGCCGGTCGTCGACGAGCAGTTGATCGCGGAACTCAAGGCCGCCGGCCTCTTACATATCGATGAAACACCCTGGAAAGAAGCCGGGCAGTTATTTTGGCTCTGGGTCTTTGTCAGCGCACAGACGGTGATTTATCAAGTGGGCAAACGCCATCGTCTCGTCGTGAACCAGCTCTTAGGGGAAGCGTTTTGCGGCTTACTGATGACCGACGGCTACAGCGTCTATCGCATCTTTCCTAGGCGCTTGCGCTGTTGGGCGCACTTGGTGCGCAAGGCCCGAGCACTGTATCAGTGCCTGGATAGCGAAGGACAAGCTTTCGGCGAAGCCTTGTTATTGGCCATGATCCTGTTGATGCGCAACATCCACCGACTCCGCGAATCGCCGCCGGATGCCGAATCCTTATGGGCGCAGAATCAACAGTTGCTGACCTTGCTGCGCTCGCTCTGCGAGACGCACCGAGACATCGCGCATGTTGACAGCCGACAATTAGCCGGCGAATTTCTCAACGATTGGGAGGCCATCGTGCGCGTGGTCGAAACGCCGGCGCATCCATTGACCAACAACGTGGCGGAACGCAGTTTGCGGCACTGGGTATTGCTGCGCAAAATCACCTTCGGTTCGCGGACGGCACAAGGCAGTCGCGTGGTTGCCTTGCTGGCGAGCGTGATTGATACCGCGCGTTTGAGAGACCTGAATCCTTGGGAGTTTATTGCTCAAACACTGGCCGAACGCCGTAAAAACCAACCCGTCCCTCGTTTGCCTATGCCGGTTTTGGCGTGATAGGAACAGGGGGGGGCTAAACGATTACGCCAGTATTGCTGACGGAACCCGGAATCACGCCACCCGCCTCTCCCCCAGAGTAACCCGGATTTCTACGCTATCCCACGGTACATACACTTTATTCTCATCGCTTTTTTCAATCAACCCGTGCGCCATCATGGCTTGAATATCGCGGTGCACGTTACTGTAATTGCGCCCGAGTCGCTTGGCCAGTGCGTAAATGGATTGCGCCCCCGTAGCTTTCAACACATCCAGCAACCGGCAGCGTTCGCCGGTAAACTCGGCAAACAATTGCCCGGCATCGGTAAACCCCAGATGATAATCAGCCGGGGCTGACTCGCCGGCGTCAATCGCCTTGACCAACGCCAGCGACCGGGTAAATACATTATCCAGAGTGCTCAATTCAATAATCGCTTTACTCATTGTTCACGCTCCATCACGCGCCGCACATCGCTGCGAAAATCACTAATCAGGGTTTCATAATCGGTAAACCAATACGGTCTTTCATTCTCGCCATCGTGAATGTGATCACCCTTACCTCGCTCATTGTCATAACGCAATCGGCATTGACCATTACGGCCGCAATATAGACGGTATTTATATAAATGGTCGCTACCCACCACCGGCGCGGCCAACCGCCAAATGACCATCTGCACCGTCCATTCTCCCAAGACGACTTTTTCATTTAAAACCGGTTCGGCTTTAGTTTTCATGTATTGCATTCTAAGCAATATAGTGCTTAGAAGCAATGTTTTAAAAGGTCAGATCCTGAGGTATCCCCACAAATCGCTAGTTCCCAAGCTCTTTGCTTGGGAATGCAGCGCATAAATAACAATAAGTTATATATTACATGAAACATTATGTTGTTGACTTTATAGTCGTTTATCTTCATGGCGAATGAATTTTTTATGATGTATCCGCGAATACTTTCGTAGCGCGTAGCCCGTATGCAGCGCCAGCGGAATACGGGGAATTCGTAGCCTCGCCTGTCCCGGATTGCACTGCGCTCCATCCGGGCTACGGTGTTCAATGATCGTCGAACACCGCCGGCAAGTTCGGCGCATCCAAAATCCGCTCTGCCCAGATTTCGAGTTGCTCCGACGTGGCTTGATCCAGACGTCGTTGAATCGCGCCCGGCAACGGGCCGAAGCGTTTGATCAACTGGCGCTGAAGCAGTCCAGCCTCGCCCTCTATTTTTCCTTCCACTTTTCCTTCGGCCTTCCCTTCCAATTTACCTTGCTCCAGAGCCAAACGCTCTATCGACATCACATAAGTCATCGTTTCCGCCTCCAGTTGTTTGATTTCATCGGTTAATTGCCGTTCTAACTCATCCGGGAGCTGCATCAGCCAATCTATGACCCGTAACAACTCCATAATATCCTGCCGCGCGTAATCGCGCGACAACCGAAATAATTGCTCAAATATGTAACCCCTTTTTCTACCAATGTATACGAAAAAACCAACTTATCTTTCAATTTTCAACCATAGCAAATTATTTTATATAGCTATTTTTTGGGGATATCTCAGGATCCGACCCTATTTATTAACAACGTCATCTCGTTAGGGATTGCCGAGATCCAGCCCACAAGGAACTACCGCAACCTACAACCAGACCCCTACCCGAGATGCTTGTAAACAATCTTCGGCATATCCGCGCCCGAAATAGTCACTGCACCACTCAAGCCATTAGCTAAATCCAAATCGATCAAACACCATCCTTTCGGCGAACCGCATCCGCTCGGCAACGACAAGAATCGGCTCGGCCCTTGCACTGCGGTTTCCACTTGAGAAACATCTAACGAAAATCCTAGGCCGACAGCTTTGATGAAGCTTTCTTTCCTTGTCCAAAGTCTGTAAAAAAATTCTTGCAGCCGCTCCTTCGGCAAATCCGACCAAAACCGAGTCTCTTCCTCAGAAAAACATAACGCCACAATCCCATGATAATCGACCCGATCCGTCCATACTTCGATATCGACGCCGATATCATAAGCATAACCGACACCAACCGCCATATGATCGCCGGAATGAGCCAAATTGAATCTAATGCCATTGGAATTGCCGCAGGCAACAAAAGGTTTGCCGTGCGCTTGTGTTGAAAACGTGATTGTTTCAGGAGGCATGCCCAGATACTCGGCCAAAATCAACCTGAGCTTCCCGTGGCTTGCCACATAACTCCGGCCACGCCTTGTTTGCACAAAACGCAAGGCCTTAT
This sequence comes from Methylotuvimicrobium buryatense, assembly GCF_005931095.1. Lineage (GTDB taxonomy): Bacteria > Pseudomonadota > Gammaproteobacteria > Methylococcales > Methylomonadaceae > Methylotuvimicrobium > Methylotuvimicrobium buryatense. The sequence goes on from NZ_CP035467.1 coordinate 2,667,793, forward strand.
CTTGCTCATTTTTGTCCAGTAGAGACCAATAATACCGATACTCTTCATCGGTAATGACTAACGTTTCAAACCATAAATCGATCTCCATACATAATCATCCTGCGATCGATCAAATCGTCGATCACGAAAAGCAATATTCGATCCGGCCCGATACAAGGAAATCCCCAACGACAAGCGCGCCGTCAGCCCCTAGTAAGAATGCCCGGATTACATCAAGGAAGTCTGAATCAATATGCGACCGCTGAGTTTACGGCAGCATATGCGAGGTGCGGGATTGGAATAATGGAAAAAATCGGACAAAAGGATGTATACAACACTTTTACCGGCCAGCGGATTCAATACACAACAGTCATTTAGTACCAAGCATCAAAATTGGAAAGAGTAAAAGCCTAAATCGAGGACTGTTCAACTTCTATCTTGATAACTCGCTAATTTCCGCAGAATTGCTTTCCCCTTAAAATACCAAGAAGCAATTTCAAATAGTAAAGGTGTATGCCAAGGTATGCCCGGTGGGGGCAGCCATCTCAAACGACGTGGATCATTCCAGAAAAAAACAACAGCCGATGTGAATTCCTGCGTGTCAACGCCATGCCACCAATAGATTGGAAAAAAGAGCATTTCTCCCGCGTTGACTTCACACTCATAGTAGTTTGCATTTACATACAAAGGATACTTTTCTAAATCAACGGGCTCCTCCGTAATTTTGCTAAAATTATATTTCTGATATAAAAATTTAGTTTGATCAGGTGCGAAAAGTTTAACTTTTTTACGGCCAGAAACAACACAAAGCAAAGCTTTTCCATAAGGATGAAAATGGAGCTGGGAATATACATGACTCCCGATATAGCAAACCGCCAACGGATCCGAGATATAGTCAAATCTGGTGTATGGCTGAATTGAATCAGGCGGCCATCTGCTGTGTATCTTCTGTCTGCTTCGGTTCCATGATGACAGCAATGCCATCCTGAAAACGGATGCCCTCAATCACCTCCGGCAATCGTTTAAAGCCGCGAATCTTGCGCCAACTCTTCTCGGCGGTTAGCGCCAATTGGAACACTAAGCCCAACAAGGTATTGCGCGACACGCAGTTCTTAGTGCGGGTTGTTCGATGGCGTATCGTCCCAAAGCTGGATTCGATCGGATTCGTCGTCCGAATGTGTATCCAGTGCTCGGCGGGAAAGTCGTAAAAGGCCAATAACGATTCACGGTCTTTTGCCAACACGCTCACTGCCTTCGGATACTTGGCTTCAAAATCAAGTAAGAACGTGTCAAAGGCTTTATTGGCCTGGGCTTTGGTATCCGCCATCCAGATCTCCTTCAGCCCCGCCTTGGCTTTACCTTGGATCGAATCCGGTATCGCCGCTAACACATTCGCGGTCTTATGTACCCAGCAACGCTGGTGTTGTGTTGTGGGCCAGGCCTCATTGACAGCAGACCAAAATCCCAACGCACCATCGCCGGTGGCCAATTTAGGTGCCCCCGTGCCTGTAAATCCTGTAAGACACTCAACCAAGAGGCTTTCGATTCCCGATAACCATCCGATTAGGCCAGCAAGCGTTCCTCACCTTGTTCGTTGACACCGATGATGACCAGTAAACACAGGCTCTCATCCTCGCCCCACAGCGTCGAATAGATACCGTCGGCCCAGACATACACCGTGCGTTCCTGCGATAAATCTCGTCGACTCCAGGCCAGATAATCTTCAGCCCACTGGGCTTTCAGACGGCTAACCACGGCAGGCGACAAGCCTTTAGCATCGTCACCCAACAGAACCGATAAGGCCGACTGCATGTCGCCTGTTGAAATGCCTCGCAAATATAGCCAGGGCAAGGCCGCTTCCACCGCGAATAAGCCTTCCAATTCGAAACAATCCCGGATATTAAAACCGGTTTACCCGGTTCTGCATACAGTGCATTAAATTCTTCTATCGACGGTGCATGAGCGCGTGCTACTTTTAAAGGTAAGGTATAGCTTAGCTTCATTATGCATCCTTATATAAATTACAAATGACTTGAAAAAGTGCATGAATTAATATATTAAAATTTATCATGCCAATTATCCTATATAAAATATTATCCATAAGATAGTTTTATTCGATACCAGGCACTCGAGCTAATTAATATTTTTGAAACGCTTGGATTGTATATACATAAAACATCAAATGCATTGGTGCCTACAAGTACCAGAAAATACGGCACCAAATCGCACTAAAAATACATGTTTACATATTTTTGCTAAGCGTATATTATGAAAGTATTAATCTACCAAATGATATTAACTTATCTTTATCGTTAAGCCCTTCTACTTCTATTTCCCCTTGTGAAAACGCTTCTATTCCGTCCCTTATACCATTAAACATATCGGATAATAAAGAAGATGATAATCGTAACGTAAAATCGGCTTGCGTATCTCCTTTTACAAAAATCGTTTCCTGACCCGACAAGTCGATGGTCCAAATACCATCTTCGTTACCTATTAGCACGATTTTCCAAATCCCTCTAAGCAAAGGAAAGTTGGCTCTATTTGCTCTAATTGCATTTTCGAGATATGTTTCTAATATATTTGTATCAATTTCCTTTGCTCTATCGCAGCTACCTTTATTTTGATAATAGTTGTCGAGATTACCGTAACCCAACTCGCAAAGTAGAGCGTCAAGTTTTGATAAAAACTTATCAGGTATTCCAGATTTAGGTACTTCTGTCCCCTTTCCAACAGAATCTTGACGAATTTTACTGGATAGAAGCGCTCTACCATCCCCTTCGCCATTATCATGCTCAATCTTAAATACTCTATCAATTAAATATTTATCCCAATAGACACCCAAAAAATTAAACAACCTCTCTAGAGTCTTTTCTGGCTCCAGAACGATAGATTCATATTTTACTCTAAAACAGCGAGCTTGATGCTTCTTTTCAAATTCCGAGAGCTTTTCAGTCTTTTCTAGCCAATTTTCCGTCATGGCGGCAATGATATTTCCTGGGTTCCGATGCACAAAAGGCACATGCTCAGGAAGAAATCGATGTTTACTTAAATTTAAGCTGGAATGAACAACATCCATACAATGGCGATAGAGGCAAATGTATTTTGCATCAGGGTAATGCTCGTCTAGCAAATCCAGATGCTCTAAATTCATTGGTGTCTTTTCGCACCAGATGGATTTGTTTTTTTCTATGATATAACTTGTCATTATATTATCAATAATCTTCCTGGTTTCGTTTAAGACGAAGTTTCTTTTGTCTATGGCGCATAAATTTTTTTGGTTTTGCATCAAAGTGCTAGTTAGTAAAATATTTAAACTGGCGCATAACTCACCTATATATAGATGTCCTGGGCACGCTATTTCCTTATGAGAATCGACTATATATCTCAACATCGTAGAGCCAGATCTCTCGCATGAAAGAATAAACACTGGGTAAATAAAGTCATGATTTACATTTTTTTTCATATAGACACCTTTCTAATATATATTTTTCACATCTTAAGCCTTAGCATTACAGCGTGGAGATGCTGGAGTATTCAGCAGATAGAATGCTGTTATAGGAACTATAAGGATGTAATTACAATGTCCATTGATGTATACCTATATGAAAACCAAAATAGTGAATGCCTAGTTGTATGTAATGTATTGCTTTATAAGTGCTCGGCGCCAATCAAAATCAGTTTTATTGATTAACAAGCCCTTAATTTTTTGAGTCAGTACAACTTGAGTATAACAAAATGACTTAAAGGCCATTAATGCTGGCACTCATGCTTTGGAGTAAATAAATTATAAGTGACTATTATCTATATATCAAAACTCAATTTTAATCGACCCCAAAAAGGTCCTCGATGTAGCCGGTATAACATTAAGTCGGGATTCGCTATTGGAAACATCATAGTAACGTTTGTCGAGAAAATTAATTACATTAAATTGGGTTGATAAGCGAGTAGAACCTACTTTAATTTTGTATCCCAATGCTGCATCAACCCTAAAAAAACCAGGTAATTGAAAACTATTTGCTCGATCACCTTCTTTATTGCTCGAAAAATATACTCCGGTTCCTATATTAAATCCAGGTAAATCAAAGTCGGCAAAATCATATTTAGTCCATACTCCACCACCATGCTCCGGCACGTTAGGTAGCCGATTCCCTAAAATTGAATTTTGGTCTTTTGTAATTCTCACATCAGTATATGCATAATTAGCTATAACACTCCAATTTTCGGTAATCTGACCGGAAAAATCGAATTCGATACCTCGACTACGAGCCTCACCTACAAGTTCACTTAATCCGAGCGACGCTAATTGAAGGTTACTATGCGGCACGGATATGTTTTTCTTGGTCAGATCAAAATATGTCAAAGTTGCCGTTAATCGGTCATCAAACCATTGCCCTTTAACGCCTACTTCATATTGCTGTGATAATTCAGGCTCAAGCGTTTGTCCATCGCTTAACTCAACAAATGCATTTGCAGCATTAAATCCTTTGACAAAATTTCCATATAGACTTACCCAAGAAGCGGGCTGGTAAAGAATCCCATAACGTTGACTGAACTCAGCATCATGTGTTTTGTTACTGCCCAAAAAACCGAGAAAATCTGAATCGGATGATGTTTTAGCGTTATCATAACGGCCACCTAATAGAAGATGTAATTGATCGTTAATGGTAATTTGATCTTGCAAATAAATTCCGTACCAATTATTTTTAGTTAGGAAAAAAATATCTTTTTGCTGCGACAAATTAACTGTAGACGAATCATACACGGGCGAGAAAATATTAATCGGATCGGGTGCATTCCCGCGAAATGGAACAAAATTGGTGCTAGTATTTTGTTGGTTAAAATCCCGATAATCCCCACCTACCAATACATTATGTCTCACGCCCCAAGTATTGAATTTTCCATTGAAATTAATGGTAGAGAACCATGCTCCTTCACTTATAGGGGTTTCCGAGTAAGCGCCACGGATCATATCTCCCGTTGTTTCATTGAAGGCGATTGGAAATGTAACCTTATCTTTCACACGACGATCATAGCGAGTTAAATTCGCGGTAACTTTCCAATCATCGTTGAAATGATGATCGAGTTTTATAGTCTCCTGAAAGATATCAACCTTAACGAAATCATCCGGTTCTCCAAAGAATCGGCTTATCGGTACGTTTGCCGGACGTGTGCCGATAACAGGAATACCGTTATCTGGTACAAAGTTATGATTCTGATAAGAAAAATCAAGATCAATCTGTGTTGCATCCGTGACATTCCAGGACAATGCGGTTGTCAAATGCAATCGTTCATTGCCCACGTAATCTCGAAACGAATTATTATTGAGGTATTCCAGATTAAACCGATACGAAAGTTCTCCATTTTGATCAATAGGGCCTGTTGTATCGAGCGAGGTTCTATATAAATCAAATGAGCCGAATTGTTGTTCAAGAGAGTGATAAGCTGTCTTCAGAGGGCGCTTAGTGACCACGTTGATCAACCCACCGGGTTCCAAACGTCCATACAACATGCCGGCTGGCCCTTTAAGAACCTCTACTCGTTCTACACTGGCGAGCGAGAGTGTAGTTCCCGGTGTAAGAAAACCATCACGATAGACATTTTGCTTTACGTTAAATCCTCGAAGATAAAAATTCTCATATTGAAAGCCCAAGTCATCCCCTTGAAATACGCCGCTGATATTTTTAGTAACATCTTTCAAACGGATTGCTTGTTGATCGTCCATAACTGCCCGGGGGACTACCTGCACCGAAAACGGTGTTTCCATAATTGGCGTATCGGTCTTGGTCGCTGTACTGGCACTAGTGCGATTGTAATTGGGGTTGTACGGATCAGTCGAGTCGTAAACGGCCTGTCCAACCACTCTCATAGCAGGCATAGTCGTTGGATCCTTCGCTTCAGCCAATTGTATTTTCTCGACCGTCACAGTGCTATTCCCTGTAATTCGATAACTTAGGTTGCTACCTTTAAGCAACTGGCGCAACGCTTGTTCGGTGGTATAACTGCCCTTCAAACCGTTGGATTTAACTTCGTTTACAACGTTGGCTGGGTAATTAATATCGAGATTGGACGTATCGGAAAAATCCTCCAATGCCTTGGACATGGACCCGGCAGCAATATCGAATTGGTAAACCCTGTCATTGCCTTCCGCAATCGATGCGGATGCGTATAACAAGCCGCATAGCATAGCGATCGACTTTACGGTATGCCGCCGACGGGATTCCTCTATTGAATTATAAATAGCAGTCCTTGTTGTTAAACTATGGGCTTTTCTGGAGCGAATCATGGTCGATCTCGTTGGTAATTTATGATGCCTAGGCATTTAGTTGTCGGGGGTATTTCAAAATATTCGTTTATTAAAACGTTGCCAGCTCTGCTTGAGCCTGCAGTTATTTAGTTAGAAGACGATTACCACCCCAATTTCCCTCCGAAATTTCTTCTCCTTTAGCACCGATGAATCCGCTACGCAAAAAATAGTCCCGATAACGGCCCAACAAGATGTCGTCGAACTCGCTATATTCGGCGCCTAAGATCCGCAATGCGTATTGACTAGCGAGACAGGCGTATCCGCTTTCGACACCGTCAGATGGTTCGATGGGATCGTCAGTAAATAGGCTTAGCAACGGCTTTAACGCAAAGTCCTCCATAGTTTTCGCCGAGAAATGTATTGCGCTTAGCCATTCCGGCATCGGCACCTTGCGTAGAGGGAAGTCTCCGTCAGAAAACCAATCCAACAACGCATTCGCGGTCGGCGGTTTAGGATGGTTTAAATGGAAAATGCGGTTTTCCGCACAATCAACCTTCGCTAGAGCAATGATGGCGCGACTGATGTCGTCGACAGTTGCCATTTCCAGCTTGGCATCGCTATCCGGCGCCAAGCCCATCTGCACGCAGCCTTTCAAAATCCGGCACAGGAAATCATCGGTATTCCATACGCCGTTGCGCCGGTCGCCAGCTACTGTCGCCGGGCGATAAATGGTCGTGAAAAATCCGCGACTGCCGGCAGAGCGCACAATGGCTTCCGCGACCCATTTACTTTGCGCGTACCCGCCGGTCAGGCTTGCGTTCAATAGCGGCTCGTCGGTTTCCGCAAATCCGGCCGGGCTGTTGGGTTTTCCGGCGAACACCGATAGTGTTGATACGTAATGTATTGCTTTGGGACGCTCGGTTGTCGCCATGCGCAGGACTTCGACACTGCCCAACACGTTTGCCGGTTTTAACAAGCCGTAAGGCTGTACGAAATTGACCAACGCACCGTTATGGAAAATCGCATCGGCAGTAGCAGAAATTTCCCGATAGCGCTCTCCGGTCAAGCCCAGTTTTTCAACCGCCAAATCGCCGCACACCGCGATGACTCTGGACCATTCGACTCGGTCGTACAACTCGTAACGCATCAACTGTGTTTGTAAGCGTGCAGTTGCCTGAGTTTCGTTCTGGGCTCGCACTAGGCAATACACGTTGGCATCCGTTTGCTCCAGCAATTCGACCAACAAAAAGGCGCCAAGAAAACCGGTTGCTCCAGTCAACATGACTGCCCGAGATTGATCGAGCGGCAAAGGTTGTGTCGGTAAGGGGTATATGTCGCAACCCAATTGAGTGTCAGCCAGCAGATTGATGTTGGTATCCGAAATGTCCCCAGCCAGCCAAGCGGTTTGCTGTGCAACCGTTGGATGTTCGAATACCGTTTTGACCGGAAATTTCTTCTGCAATCTTTTTTCGCAAGCAAACGCTAATTGGGTGGCCAACAAGGAATGCCCGCCCAATTCGAAGAAATCGTCTTTGATGCCCACTTGCTCGACACCTAAAACCTCTTGCCAAATCTCGGCCAACGCTTGCTCGGTATCGGTGCGCGGTGCTTCGTAGCTCGCTGCCATGCGCGCATGCCAATCCGGCGCCGGTAATTGTTTACGTTCCAACTTGCCGTTGGCGGACAGCGGCATGGTCTCCAGTACCACGAAGGCGCTGGGCACCATGTAGTCCGGCAGATGTTGTTTGAGCGCGGTTTTGAGGTGCTCAGCAAGGTCGTGCTCGGCTTCTTTGTCCGTAGCCTGCGGAACCACATAAGCCACCAACCGCTTGTCACCGGGTTGGTCTTCTCGTGCAATCACTACGGCATCCTTGATCGCCGGTTGTTGTAACAATTGCGCTTCGATTTCACCCAGTTCGATGCGAAAACCGCGAATCTTGACTTGGTGGTCGAGCCGCCCCAGGAACTCGAGTGCGCAATCGGCGCGGTAGCGCACCAGGTCGCCGGTCTTGTACAACCGCCCGCCGGCCGGGCCGAACGGATCGGGGATGAAGCGCTCGGCGGTCAGCTCGGGGCGTTGCCAGTAGCCGGGCACGATGCCGGCACCACCGATGTACAGTTCGCCGACCACGCCGGCCGGGGCCGGGTTGAGTTGGCGATCCAGGTTGTAAAGGCGGACGTTGGCGATCGGCCGGCCGATCGCTAAAGGCCGATCCAGGTCGTCCGGTCCGGCGAGATAAACGCTGCTCCAGACAGTGCCTTCGGTCGGGCCGTATTCGTTGTAGAGTTTTACATCGGGTAGCATGGCAAGGTGGCGCTTGACGACGTCGGTCGGACAGGCTTCGCCGGCAACGATGGCGACTTGCAGACGGCTTAAGGCTGGCGGATATTGTTCCAGGAGCACCGCATACAGCGAAGGCAAGGCCAACACGTGGGAGATGTCATGTCGCTCGATCAAGGCCGCCAGCGCCACCGGGTCTTTGCTGCTGTCTTCATGGGGTAGGCATAAACAACCGCCTTGAGCCAGGGTCCAGAAGATGCCGGCCACCGAGCTGTCGAAAGCAAACGAGGACAGCAACAGATAGGCTTTGACCGGTTCGGGATATTCGCTGAGCCGGGCCCAGGTGGAATGCAACGCGTTGCGGTGGTTCACCGCCACGCCCTTGGGCCGACCGGTGGAACCGGAGGTGTAGATCAGATAGGCCAAATGCAAAGGATGCACGCTCACTGACGGGTTCGTGGCGGAATACCCGGCAATAGCCGGCCCGTCGCGGTCAAGGTGGATGATACAATCTCTCGTCATCAAGTCCGTAGGGTGCGCAGCGCGTACTTTGTTCTCGTCAAATCCCGATTCAAGCCCCAAGGTACGCGCTGCGTACCCTACTGCTACTTCCGCATTCTCCGTAAGTTCGGCGTTCAGCGCTTCGCGGGTTAGCAATAGCTTGACGCCGGCATCTGCTAATATCAACGCCCGCCGCTCGGCCGGATAGTGAGAATCGAGCGGTACATAAGCCCCGCCGGCCTTCAAGATGCCCAGCAAGCCGATCACCATTTCCAGAGAACGTTCCAGGCAAATGCCCACCAGCACGTCCGGTCGCACGCCCCGGTCGATCAAATAGTGCGCCAGTTGATTGGCTTTGGCGTTCAGTTCGGCGTAGCTCAGTCTTTGGTCTTCGAACGTCAGCGCGACGGCGTCTGGAGTTTTCTCAACTTGCGCTTCGAACAGTTGATGTATGCAGCGGTCTTGCGGGTAGTCAACGTCGGTCGCGTTCCAATCGACTAAGATTTGCCGGGTTTCCGCCTCGCTCAGCAGCGGCAGTTCGCTGACTCTGCGCCGGGGGTCGGCGGCGGCCGCTTGTAGCAACCGTCGGTAATGCCGGCCCAGGCGTTCGATGCTTGTCGTATCGTACAGGTCGGCGTTGTATTCCCAGCTTCCGCCGATTTGGCCGTCCGGCCAGTCTTGAATGTGTAGGGTTAGGTCGAATTTGGCCACCGTGCCGGAATCTTCGATCAGTTCGACGGCTAAATCCGGCAGGCTTAAGATCAATTGGTCCTGTTTGGCCAAGACAAACATGACTTGGAATAGCGGACTGCGGCTGGGGTCGCGCTCGGGCTGCAGCACTTCGACCAGTTTTTCAAACGGCAGGTCTTGGTGCTGTTGGGCATCCAGCACCGTGGTTTTTATTTGTGTCAGAAACTCAGTCACCGTCGGGTTAGCCGATACGTCGGCGCGCAGAACCAAGGTGTTGACGAAGAAGCCGATCAAGCTTTCGATTTCCGGCCGATTCCGGTTGGCTACCGGGCTGCCGACACACAGATCGGATTGGCCGCTGTAACGGCCGAGCAGTAATTGGAACACGGCTAGTAGCGCCATAAACAAGGTGGTATTGTGTTGCCGGCTCAACTCCCGTATCGCTTGCGCCACGGCCAACGGCAATTCAAAAGCCAGACTGGCGCCACGGTAGGTGGTCACCGCCGGTCGCGGCCGGTCGGTCGGTCGGCAGGTCCAGCACCAGCGGCGCGCCGTCCAGTTGTTGCCGCCAGTAATGTAACTGGCGCTCCAGTACCGCGCCGCTCAACCATTGGCGCTGCCAGCAGGCAAAATCGGCGTATTGAATCGGCAATTCCGCCAGTGGCGCGGCGAGACCTTGCGTGAACGCCCGGTACAGCGCGCTGAATTCCTTGACCAGGAGTTCCGCCGACCAGCCGTCGGACAAGCGCGCCAAGATTTTTCGCGAAAGCTGAAATGGGGTCCGTCCGATTTCAGCAGCGAAAAATGACTTGGCGATTATTGCCTTCGGCGGCCCCGATTCGCCCTGCGTCCGTGCCACTACGCCACATCATCGTATACTCGATGCGGCTCCGTAGCACTCCCACAAATGGCTTTACGCCGTGTCGCGATGCCTTGTATTTTGCCTCCGCCTGCGCTATTCGCGCAGACTCCGGCAAAACACCCGGCGCTACGGCTATCGGGGACTAAAAATCTTCACTTCGCTAACGCTCCGTTGTTGAGTAGACCGCAGGCACTTCCCCCACAGACTCTCGCAGAACGGTACGTGAACCTCTCGATTCATACCGCCCCATCAGGCAAACGCACCTATCATTCCTGCCCGCCAATGGGCAAACAAGTTTGGATGTTGATCTGCAATCTTCTCCAGAAACAGCATTGCCTTTATTTTATGCTGGCGTAGCGGCTTGAACTTTCGTCTTACCCACCTCACCAGAGTCATGTTGACGTGACGACACATACCATATAACGCAGATCGGGTATAACAACCATAATAGCCTATCCATCCCCAATGATGGGATTCAACCATTGTGCTATTTGCCCTAAGCTCAACTCGGTACGCGTTCTGACTCGTAACTTTCTGACCTTTCCTCGCATTGACTTCCAGCGCCGCTTTACTCACCGCCGGCGTAAAGTTTACAAACACACTGTTTCTTTTGCGATTCCTACACAGTCGCCGTCTGAACGTATACCCCAGAAAATCAAAGGAGGTATGCTTATAGCGCCCTTTGCGACTTCCATCTTTACAGTAAACAATCTTGGTTTTCACCGGATGAAGTTCAAGCCCACAGGACTGAAAGCGTTGCTTCAGTGCTTCCAGCATGTGTTTGGCTTCTGCCTCACTCCGGCAGTGCACCAGACCATCATCGGCATAACGACACCAGGGTGTATCCGAGTAGTGCTTTTGCAACCATTTGTCGAAGACATAGTGCAGAAACAGATTACTGAGCACCGGACTGACAACTCCACCTTGTGGCGTGCCTTTTCCCCGGCTACTCAATTCCCATTGGGCATCTGCATCGGCACCGTCAACCAGCGCTCGATATACAATCTCACCCAAGCCGTATCGGTATGCTTATAGACCGCTTTAAGCAATAGATCATGCGGTATATTGTCGAATAATCCCTTTAATATCAAACTCAAGTACCCAGTCATAGCGCCAACAACGTTCCGCGTGACACCCACCGCATCGAGTGCTGACTTATTCGGCCTGTAGCCATACGAGTCAGGCAAAAAAGTGCGGCTCAACCTGGGGTTCAAATTCCAGTTTGACGACCATCTGAGCAATACGATCACTCACGGTGGGTATACCCAAAATCCGTTCGCCACCTTTCTTCGGTATGGCTACCGCTTTGACAGGCGGCGGGAAGTAACTGCCGGACGACAGCCGATTCCATAACTTGTAAAGATTGTCTTTCAGATTTCTTTCAAAATCTGCCAACGATTGCCTATCAACACCTGCAGCACCCGCATTGGCTTTCACCAATTCAAATGCACGCATCACTTGCCATTTCGAAATGACAAATGGCTTTGCCTCGCTCATATCATCCTCCTGCCTTTCAACAGTTGTGATAGCAATAAAGGCTGCCTGATGTTGCCCTTCGCTCCTCGTTCATTACAAACGCTTCAACACTACTACGAGCAACTCCGCCCCAGTATCACGCATCGGTACTCTCATACTTATCAATTTAGTGATTTGCATTTCTCCCTTTAACATCATGATGACTGGTTCCCACAGTTCCCATTGAAAGCCCGGTACAGAGTCACGCCCACTATACGCCGGACACCATCTGCACAGACTTCGATCCGCTTGCAGACTCATCCCTGAAGTCTTGACGCCCCAGGTTTTGATGTCGAGTCTCTGAATAACGACGCGTCAACATAGGTTCGGTTTAACTCGTCTCTCTGTACCCTACCTGCTAATTATGAATTAGCTTTTCCTCAACGCTCACTACCTGCACTCTTAATACAAGCAGCTTGAGGTGGTTTAAAGCCGGTTTCCGACAACAGACTTTGATGGACCTACCATCATCTTCCAATGAGCTTATACACATCTGATCGCTATTTCCGTATAGCGTCAGTTTGTGTGCCTGTGGCACACTCCAAGATTTTCAGCGGACGATGTGGTGCATGGTCAACAACAGCACCGCATCCTGCTGTTCGGCACTGTCCCTCAGCCGCAATAAGCGGGCACGGATCAAGGGTCCGTTACGCAAGTCGAAGGGCTTGGCGGCTTCTTGCCGGCATAGCGCTTGCCAAGCGGCATCTTGGCCGGGCTCTAAGCCGGTCAGGTCGATGTGCTCCATTTCTACCGCCAGATTTGGGCGGACGGTTTGCACCGCCACGCCGTCCGAGCCGGTCTCGAACACGGTTCGCAGGATTTCGTGCCGATTGACGATGGCCGCGAAGCTTTGCGTCAGTGCGGCAAGATCCAGGCGGCCGGTCAGGCGCAGGGCTACCGGGATGTTGTAGAAGGGGTTGTCCGGCTCCAGCTGGTCCAGAAACCACAGGCGTTGCTGGGCGTAGGATAACGGGATTGAGGCGTTGCGGGAGGGGGCAATGCCATAGACGCCAACTTAAGGCATAAAACGTCCTGATTAGCAAGATGCTTCAGCTTGCCGTAGCCAATAATCCGAGCGGGGTCCAGTCGTAGCCGCAGCCACGATAAGGCGCGTAGTAATGGTATCGAGTCGGAAGCGCCGGTTAAAGCGGTACGCGAACGCACCTAAGTAACGGGTGCCGTATTTTGCGAAATCGAAAGCATGGTAGGCGCCACCTAGACTGGTTTTGAGATTGCCCAGTACCGTATTGATCCAGCAGAACTCAGGCAGGTCTTTGGGTTTCCGACTACCGGCGACGGTTACCTGGTGTTGACAATCGGCATCGGTCACGCCGGCAAAACAGGCCAAGCCGTCGGACCGCACGACACAACCGGGGCTGAGATCGCCTTGTGCCCAATTGGCAATGGCTTTACGGGTAAAACCCGGAATCGGCGCCATTTTGATAAACCTCGGCTGTCCCTCGGGGCTGAGCGAGAGCGCCGCGACAAAGGGCACCTTATTCTCAGAGCCGCGCCCGGCCTTACCGCCAGCCAATTCGCCACCGAGATAGGCATCGTCCACCTGAACTTCGCCGTCCAAGGTGTATCGGGCATCCCGTTCGACCATCGCTTGCATCAGTTTCTGTTGGATCAGCCAAGCGGTAGGGTAACTGACGCCCAACTGCCGTTTCAAAGCCAGGGCGGACAAACCGGTCTTAGCCTGACTGATCAAGTAGATCGCCAGAAACCAGGTCGTCAATTTAAGGTGAGTGCTCTGGAATAAAGTGCCCGCAATCAGCGACGTTTGTAACCGGCAGGACCGGCATTGGAAGGTTTTGCGTCCGCCTGATTTAAGCACATAGTGTTCGGCATGACCGCAGTCGGGGCAGCGAAAGCCTTGGGACCAGCGGGACTGTTCTAAACTGTCTTCACATTGCGCTTCGGTGCCGAATTGCGCTAAAAAAGCAGGCAGTGACAGGCCTGCTTGAAACTGGATTTTATTCATGGCCATGAGCTGGACTCCTTGCTAATTAAGTGGCCAGTATGCGCCTTCTAGCCAAGAATATTCTGGTTTTTGGGCTTTAGCTGAAGCATCTTGCTAATCAGGACAGTTCTTGTCTGATGCCGTTTTCACTGTGACTGTGGAACATTTCGATATCGAGGTGCAATTTTTCATCACGATATTGTTCTTCAATTCGCCAGCGACGGAAATACAGTTCAACCAGTGATTCGGCGGGATACTGACGGCTGCCGGTAAGATTGGTTAATAAGACCGACAGCGTGCCGTCCGGGCTTTCCAAACGGACCGCGCGTAGCTTGATGCTTTTGGGGCCCGGTCGTTTCCGGCGAATCCGCGAGGCCGTATCCAACCAGATGACGGCCTCTGAACGCCCGGATTGGACAAAGTTCTCGACCGCTTTAAAGGTCGATTGGGCCGGACAGCGGAACACGAAAGCCGAATCCGGCGAGGTATCTCGTAAGTAGTAAAGCAAGTCATAGCTGGGATAACCGCGGTCAAACAATAAGACCAAAGGACGATCGGGGAGCTGCGGTAGCAGCTCTTTCACATCCTCGCGCTCGTCGCCTTCCGCTAAGGGACTGATCGCGCGAGCGATCGGTAACCGTCGAAAGACATCGAATGCGGTCGGGACCAGACATTGCGGATAGTGGCCTTTGCCGGGAAAGGTCAAGCCGCTGTTGGGATCGAAGGCTTTGCGAAGCTCGGGCGAGGCCGGCAAGTGATATTTGGAACCGTCAAAAGCCACCGCCGTCATGCCATGCCACGTATATTCCGGCGACTCCGGCCAAAGCGAATAAGCTAACTGCACACTATCGGCTAATAGATCAGTAAAGACGGACCACGGTAATCGACTTCGGGCTTTCGTCACTGCACTCCGATGCACGGCTTCAGCCTCAGGCCAACAACCGCTTCGCCGCGCTTGTTTGAAGAATTCACCGGAATGAATGTCCACGCCAGCGGATTTATCACTGGTAACCAGTGATAACACCAAGGTAATTAGGTTGGGTAAGGAGAGTTTGCGTGTGCGGGTAAAGTGCTCAGCCGATTGCTTTTGATCATCGGCTAACGTGTGTGGAATTAAACGGCGAAATTGTTCAAGATAAGACGAAAGTTGGCATGAATTTTCAAAGCGATGTTTGTGCCATGTTTGCGGTGCTGGTCATAAATGAGTCTCTCTGTAGTGATTTCATGTGCTTATTATAATAAAAACAAGGTATTATGTCTTTATTTTTCTTAAGTCAACAGCATTGATTGTTGGCCTCCCCCTTTGAAAAGTAGGATTGAGGGGGATTTATTTATAAAATCTCCCCTAGCCCCTCTTTTTCAGAGAGGGTGACTGAATACTTACATTCCATTTGCACGGTTTTGATGGGTAACCTATAATCCCAAGCTTGTTTTACGGTTCCCGCACTGCGCGGGTGAAACTGGAAGCCGGTTAAAAGCCGGCGCTGCCCCCGCAACGGTAAGTGATTTTTCACGAGCCCGGAGACAGGCCTAAAACTGACTCATTAATTATTAGTGACAATGCGTTCGTTTTTTAACGCTGATTCTAAATTTAAAGAGTAGAAATCAACAGTATTGCGGCGGGCAATCTGTCAAATCGTTTTTTTTAGGTTTGTCTTCCCCGCTATTCATTCGCCAACCAGACTTGGGAAGGACAACAACCATGAAAACACTCGCCGGCTCTTCCGTCGTTTACTCCGCTAAATTTCTCCCGGGCTTGAGCGCCATCGTATTGGGCTTGACCGTGATTCTAGGCCTCGGCTTCATGCAGGACGCCAACAACTACATTCATAATGCCGCACACGACGGACGCCATAGCGCCGCATTTCCCTGTCATTAAGCGTGGCCGATTTTCGTAAACTGGTGATCGCCGCATTGGCGGCCGGAATCCTTTCCGGCCTGCTGCTCAGCGTCTTACAGTATTATCTGACGCAACCTCTGATTTTAGCCGCGGAACAATTCGAAGCGCCCGCAACCGGCTCCGAACATGAATGGCAACCGGAAAACGGCTGGCAACGCTTCGCCTTCACGATGCTGTTTAACGGACTGAGCGGCTTCGGCTTTGCCTTGCTCTTGAGTGCGGCGATGTATTGGCACGGCACAGGCGGCTATTGGCGCGGCTTATTGTGGGGCTCGGCCGGGTATTTGGTTTTTTTCGCCGCGCCTTCATTGGGCCTACCGCCGGAATTGCCCGGAACCGACAGCGCCGCTTTGCTCAGCCGGCAAGCCTGGTGGCTGTTCACCGCGGCATCGACCGTGGCCGGTTTATACGGACTCTTATTGAGCAAAAACCATGGCCTACAAATCGCCGGCGGCATGTTAGCGGCTGCCCCGCATTTGATCGGGGCCCCGCATCCGGAAATAGCGCAAGCCTTGGCGCCCGAAGCCTTACAACAACGCTTCGTAGTGATGTCCGCCTTTAGCAATGCCCTATTCTGGCTGAGCCTCGGCGCTTTAGCCGGATTCAGCATGACCAAACTCAAACTCTGATTATGAACACTAGCCCATCCGTCCGCCATTGTCCGGCCATGCTGATCAGCGCGCCCGCTTCCGGCCAAGGCAAGACGACCATTACCGCCGCGCTGGCAGCCTATTACCGAAGTCAAAACCGCAAGGTCAGCGTATTCAAAACCGGCCCGGATTTCATCGATCCGCAGATTCTGGCTCATGCCTCGGGACGGCCGGTCTATCAGCTGGATTTGTGGATGATGGGCGAGGCGCATTGCCGAGACTTGCTCTATCGCGCCGCCGCCGAGGCCGATGTCATCCTGATCGAAGGCGTAATGGGCCTCTACGACGGTGACAGTAGCAGCGCCGATCTGGCACAGGCGTTGTCGGTACCGGTCGCCGCCGTGATCGACGCGCAAGGCATGGCGCAAACCTTTGCCGCCGTCGCCTACGGTTTGGCTCATTACCGGCCACACCTAAGGTTTTCCGGCGTTATCGCCAACAAGGTCGGCAGTCCAGGCCATGCCGGATTACTGCAAGAAGCGCTGCCCGAAGACATGCCCCTGCTGGCGGCCCTATCTAAAGACGCGGATATCGCCTTGCCGTCGCGGCATTTGGGTTTACTGCAAGCGGACGAGATCGGCGACTTGGACCGAAGACTGGCGCGAGCCGCCGAATTATTGACCGAATCCGCGCCATGCCGCTTGCCCGAACCGGTTGCCTTTGCTCCGGTTGCAACGACGCCGACGCCGCGCCTTCTTGCCGGCAAGCGCATCGGCATCGCCCGCGATTCGGCCTTTTCGTTCATCTACCAAGCCAACCTCGATTGCTTGCAGGCCATGGGCGCCGAGCTGTGTTTCTTCTCGCCGTTGACCGACACCGAATTGCCGGAGGTCGATAGCCTTTATCTTCCGGGCGGATATCCGGAACTGCATCTAATGGCCCTCGCCGATAATCGCGCGATGAAACAAGCCTTGCATGATCATCACCGCGCCGGTAAACCGATTTATGCCGAATGCGGCGGTTTTTTATACCTCTTGGAAACGCTGACCGACAAACAGGGGCAATCAGCCGCGATGGTTGGCCTGTTGCCGGGTCGCGCGACAATGCAGAACCGGCTGGTCAATCTGGGCATGCACAGTTTGCAGCTGGAGCACGGAGAAATACGCGGCCATAGTTTTCATCATTCGCTTCTGGAAACCGATAAGGAAGCCTCGACCGTATCGATTCCGCAACGCAACCGCAGCCAAGGCGAAAGGTTTTTCCGCGTGGGATCGTTGCAAGCCTCTTATCTGCACACTTATTTTCCGTTCAACCCGCAACAAGCTGCAGGATTTTTTCAATGACCGGATTAGCAAAAGTCTGGTTTGTCGGCGCCGGCCCCGGCGATCCGGATTTGATCACTGTCAAGGGCCGCGATTTGATTGCCAAGGCCGACGCCATTCTGTTCGCCGGTTCCCTGGTACAACAAGCCGCGACGCAATGGGCGCCGGCGCATTGCGCGGTCAAAGATTCCAAGGACATGACGCTGGAACAGATCACCGATTGGTTGATCGCCCAAGCGCAACCCGGCAAGACCGTGATCCGCCTACAAACCGGCGATCCGGGCCTCTATGGCGCCCTGATCGAAATGGTTCAACCCCTGGATAAGGCCGGCGTTGCCGTCGAGGTGGTGCCGGGAGTGTCGTCGGCAATGGCCGCGATGGCCTGCGCGGTGGAAAGCCTGACCTTGCCGGAAGTCACGCAAACCGTGATCCTGACCCGTGTCGAAGGCCGCACGCCGATGCCGGAAGGCGAATCGCTTCGGGAATTGGCCGGCCATCATTCGACGCTGTGCTTGTTTTTATCGATCACCTTGCTGCCAACCATCGAACGCGAACTGAAAGCCGCCGGCTGGACCGACGAATCGCCCGTCCTGGTCGTGCACAAGGCCAGTTGGCCGGGCGAGCAACACATCATTCGCGGCACGCTCGCCGACATCCGCGAACGCTGCCGCGTCGCCAAAATTAACAGCCAGGCGATGATCGTCGTCAGCCCCACGTTGGGCGCGCGCCATTGGCCGGACTTAAAAAAATCCAAACTTTACGACGCCGGCTTCACGCATCGTTTTCGCCGCGCCGAGCAATCAGATTCTTAAGGAACACGCATGACAACCACGATACTGTTAGTCGGCCACGGTTCGCGCAACCAGGCAGGCAATGACGAAATCCTCGAATTTCAACGCCAATGGCAGGCCCGACACCCCGAATGGCGCATCGAACTCTGCTATATCGAACTGGCCGATGTGCTCTTGCCCGAAGGCCTGCGCCGCGCGGCGCAAAATTCCGACAAGGTCATCGTCGTGCCGCTGATCATCAGCGCCGCCGGCCATGTCAAGATGGAAATTCCCGAACACATCGAAGAAGCCCGAGCCCTGAACCCGAATGTCGAATTCGTTTATGCGCCGCATCTGGGCAGTAACGAGACTCTGCTGGAAATCTTGAACAAACAATTGAACGCCACGCTGAAAACCCTGGCGATGCCCGACCCAAAAACGACCGGCGTCATTATCTTGGGACGCGGTTCGTCGGACCGGGTCGCCAACGGAGAACTGGCGAAACTGGCGCGCTGGCTGTTCGAGGCCACCGAACACGAATTGGTCGACATCGCCTTTACCGGCATCACTCACCCGCGCCTGGAAACTGCGGTGCAGCGTCAAGCGCGTCTCGGCATGACGCAAATCGCGATCCTGCCCTACTATCTGTTTACCGGGCTCTTGATCGAACGCATTGCACGACAAGTACAGCGATTGCAAACACAGTATCCGCAAATCGCGATTGCTTGCGGTAATTATTTCGGCTTCGACCCGGGCGTATTCGAACTACTCGACCGACGCGTCGAGGATGCCGCCGACCCGAATTCGCCGAAAATGCTCGAATGCGACGGCTGCCAATACCGCGAACAGGCCGCGCATCAGCACCATCATCACCATTGAAGCAAAGCCATGACCCAAAACATCAAGACCGAACAACTGACCCAAGCCGGACAGCAAATCGAGCACGATTCGTTTGCGATCGTCGACCGCGAAGCCGGTGCTCATCACTATACCGGTGCACAATGGCAAGTCGTGCGGCGCATGATACACGCGACCGCCGACTTTGAATTCAACGGCCTGGCCGAGTTTTCCGATGACGCGGTCGAAGCCGGTATCGCGGCGATTTTGAACGGCGCGCCGATTATCGCCGACGTGGAAATGATTTGCGTCGGCCTATCGAAGCCGCGCCTGGCTCATTTCGGCATGCACACGCATCAATTCATCGCCGATGACGACGTGATCGCGGATGCCAAACGAGTCAACAGCACCCGTGCGGTACAAGCGATGCGTAAAGCCGCTCGCTTGGATTTGCTGAACGGCGGCATCGTCGCGGTCGGCAACGCGCCGACCGCCTTGTTGGAAGTCTTGCGCTTGATCGAGGAAGAAGGCGTCAAACCGGCGCTGATCGTCGGCATGCCGGTCGGCTTCGTGTCCGCCGCCGAATCGAAAGACGCGCTGAGCGCATCGAAAAATATTCCCTGGCTGATCACCCGAGGCCGCAAAGGCGGTTCGACGCTGGTCGTAGCGGCGCTGCATGCGCTCTTGAGTTTGGCGGAAAGCCGGCAACAAAACGGCTGATTCGATGGCGATGGCGGAACGCAAACCCAAAGGTACCCGTAAAGGCTACACCACCGGCGCATGTTCCGCTGCCGCCGCGCGGGCCGCCGTGTGCGGCTTGCTGGAAGGCAGGGTTCCCGAGACCGTCGAATGCCAACTGCCCAACGGCGAGACGGTTCGCTTCAAGGTGGCGGAGGCTTGGGTCAACAGCGATGGCGCGCATGCGGTCATTGAAAAAGATGCCGGCGACGATCCGGATTGCACCAATCACGCCCGGCTGACCGCCGACGTAGCTTGGATAGCGCAGCCGGACACGGTCGTACTGCACGGCGGCGAAGGTGTCGGCCTAGTAACCCGTCCAGGATTGGGGCTGGAAGTCGGCAGCGCGGCGATCAACCCGGTACCGCGCAAAAATATCGAACACAATATTCGTCTCATCGCATCCGAGGCTTTGAAAACCCGTGGTTTGCAAGTGACCATCTCGGTGCCGGACGGCGAAACGATGGCCAAAAAAACGCTCAATTACCGCCTAGGCATTATCGGCGGTATTTCGATTCTGGGGACGACCGGCATCGTCCACCCCTATTCCACCGCCGCGTTCCGCGCCAGCGTGGTACAGGGCGTCGAAGTCGCCGCGAATCAAGGACAAGACACCGTCGTTCTGACCACGGGTGGGCGCACCGAGAAATTCGTGATGCGCGAATTGCCGGCATTGAATGAAAGCTGTTTCGTGCAAATGGGCGATTTTTTGACCCCCGCGCTCGATACCGCTGAACGCTGCGGCATTCGCAGCATCATCATCGGCGGCATGGTCGGCAAACTCACTAAAATGGCACAAGGCGAAACCATCACGCATGCCGGACGTAATCCGGTCGATGTCGAACTGGTCGCCGACATCGCCCGCAGCATCGGCGCTCCGGAGACAGTTTGCCGGGCCATCGCCGAGCAGGAAACCGCTCGCTATGCCTCGGAATGCATGGCCGAGTTGGGTTTGGAATACGAATTCCACATCGAACTGGCCAAACGGGTGATCGCCACATTGGAACGGCGCTACCCTGGGAGCTTCGACATCGGCGTCTTGGTTTGCGACTTCGACGGCAATAAACTGGCGCAAGCCGGAAGGACTTAATCTCTATGTCATTGTGCACTATCATCGGCGTGCTCGACGACGGCGCCGCCAGCTTGAGCTGCGAGGCCTTGCAATCGTTGCGCGAAGCCAAGCACGTCATCGCCGGCAACCGCTTGCTAGCGGTACTGGCGGAAGACATCGCCGGAGCCCGGCATTACGATTTGACCGCCCGGCTCACGCAAGTGCCGGACTGGATCGACGCGGCCTTGGCCGACGAGGAGCCGGTGGCGGTCTTGGCCAGCGGCGATCCTTTGTGCCACGGCATCGCGGGTTATTTGACCGGCAAACTGGACCCGGCCCGGGTCCGAATACTGCCGAATCTCAGCAGCATACAACTGGCCTTTGCCGAACTGCGATTGCCCTGGCAATCGGCTACCATCGTCTCGGTGCATAGCAAGGATGCCGGCGAGTGGACGCCGGGAGCCACACCGCAACATGGCCTGTATGAACTGATGCGGCATTGTCGAAGCAAAGACTTGCTGGCGGTATTAACCAGTCCGGACAATACCCCGGCACGCATCGCTCGCATGTTGCAAAGCGAAGGTTTGGCGGACCAGTTCGATATCGCGGTTGCCCAGCGCCTGAGGCAAAACGAACAGCGCGTCACCGGCTTTATCGGCATCGCCGAAGCGGCCGAAGCCGTCTACGCCGACCCCAATGTAGCAATTCTGAAACGCAAAGCGCCGGCGCCGGCGCCGGTGCTGTTCGGTTTGAGCGATGCGAGTTTTCGTCAGCGCAAACCGGAAAAAGGCCTGATCACCAAACGCGAAATACGCGCCGTCTCGCTGGCGCGCATGCAGTTGACGCGCCGCAGCATCGTCTGGGACATCGGCGCCGGATCGGGCTCGGTCGGGCTTGAAGCGGCGCGCTTATGCCCGGACGGTCATGTCTATGCGATCGAGAAAAATGCCGGCGACATCGACAACATCGAGCAGAACCGGATCAATTGGCGCATCGGAAATTACAGCGTCGTCCACGGCAAGGCGCCGCAATTTTTGGACGCCTGGCCCGACCCCGATGCGGTCTTCATCGGCGGTTCCGGCGGCGAACTGGCCGAATTGATCGACTTGTGTTTGCAGCGCTTGCGGCCCGGCGGCTGGTTGGTGATGAACTTCGCGACCCTGGAAAACCTGTCGACGGCCATCGATACTTTAAAGCGCTTGGGCGCGGACTGGGACGCCTGCCAAATTCAGGCATCGCGCAGCAGTCCGATACTCGATATGCACCGATTACAAGCGGAAAACCCGGTATGGATCATTTCAGCAATACCTCATCATGAACAATAAACTCGGCACCCTCTACGGCATCTCGCTCGGGCCCGGCGACCCCGGCCTGATTACTCGACGCGCCTGGGACTTACTCTCCGGCCCCGGCCATTGGGCTTACCCGGTGCGCAAAAAAAACAGCGACAGCTATGCGCTGGACATCGCCTTGCGCGCCGGACTCGCGATGCCCGGTGAACATAGCCCGTTGCATTTTCCGATGACCCACGACAGCGAAGTCCTGGAGCGTTATTGGCAAGAAGCGGCGCAAACCGTATTGACACGGTTGCAACAAGGCCAAGATGTGCTATTTCTAGTCGAAGGCGATGCCTCGACCTATTCCACCTTCGGTCATTTGCAACGTAGCGTTCGCGCGCTGGAACCCCGAGTACCGGTCGAAGTCATTCCCGGCGTGGCCTCGTTTCACGCCGCCGCGGCGCGTTGCGGCGAACCGTTGGCCGATGTCGACGACACTGTCGCGATCGTCCCGGCCGGCTACGGCATCGAACAGATCGAACGCATGCTGAACGATTTCGATACACTGGTGCTGCTGAAAGTCAAACCCTTACTGGACGACATCATCGAGCTCTTGCAACGCCGCGATTTACTCGACTACGGCTATTTCATCGAAAAAGCCGGCGCGCCGGAAGAGCGCGTCGTGCATGATCTGGCAAGTTTACGGGGGCAAAAGGTCAATTATCTGTCCCTGATGATTATCAAAAACCCGGGCCGCCGGCGTGGCGAGATGCAACGCGGCTGCCGCAAGAAAAAGGAAAATACCGATGCATGATGTGCGCGTTGCGATTATCGCGATTACCAAACACGGCGCGGCCATCGCCAGCCGCTTGGCCCCGCAAATCCCGGAAGCCGAAGTCGTGGTGTCGGCCAAACAGGCCGAACATCTGAGCGAGTTCGCCAATATCCGCAAGGTTTATCAGGGTGCATTGAGCGCGCAGATCGCAGACTTGTTCGAGTCTTACGATCAGCTCATTTTTTTGGTGTCGCTCGGTGCGGTCGTGCGCTTAATCGCGCCGCATCTCAAGTCCAAGGACGAAGACCCCGGCATACTAGTCATCGACGATGCCGCGCAATTCGTGATTCCGGTGCTGTCGGGCCATGTCGGCGGTGCCAATGCCTATGCCGAAAAAGTGTCCGCGCTGCTCAACGCGACACCGGTTCTAACCACCGCATCCGATGTCGGCAAGACCATTCCGGTGGACATTCTCGGCCGCGAATTAGGCTGGCGAGTGGAAGCGCCAAAGATCAACATCACCCGCGTTTCGGCGGATGTGGTCAATCAATTGCCGATCGCTTTCGTACAGGAAGCCGGCAGTAAAAATTGGTGGACCCGGCCGACGCCGTTACCGGACAACATACACCGTTTCGAGCGTTTCGAGGATGTCGATCTCGAACGCTACCGGTCGATTTTATGGGTCACGCACCGGGAAATCGATCCGTCCGTCTGGCAGCGGCTCGAAGAAAGGCTCGTGGTCTACCGACCGCCGCAGGACCCGTCATGAAAGTCATGATCGGCATCGGCTGCGACCGTCATGCGAGTCTAGCCACCTTGCAAGAGGCCTTGGCGCAGGCCTTGCAAAGCTGCGGCCTGGACGAATCGGCGATTGCAGGGCTCGCCAGCATCGACAAAAAACAAGATGAGACTGCGTTAATGCAACTGGCGGCAAGCCGGGATTGGCCGCTGTATTATTATCCTGCCGAAGCGCTGGCGAGTATTCCGGTGCCGAATCCGTCGGCTGTGGTATTGAAATACATGGGCACTCCGGCCGTGGCCGAAGCCGCCGCCATACTGGCCGCGAACGGCGATATGCAAGATTTGCTGGTCGAAAAACACAAACACCTAGGCGCGGACGGCAAAAACGCCACCGTGTCGATAGCGAGAATACCATGACACCAACAGGAAAAATTTTACTGGTCGGCATCGGTCCCGGCGCGCACGAACACATGACCTTTCGAGCCCGAGAAGCGATAGCCGAAGCCGATGTCGTGATCGGCTACAGCACCTATATCAAACTGGTCAAGGACTTGCTCGACGGCAAGGAAGTGATCAAAAAAGGCATGACCGAAGAACTCGATCGCAGCATCGAAGCCTACGAGCATGCCAAACAAGGCAAGACTGTCGCGCTGATTTCCTCCGGCGACATCGGCGTCTACGGCATGGCCGGCCCGACTTACGAATTATTGCTCGACAGCGGCTGGACGCCCGACGATCCGATTGAAGTGGAAGTGGTTCCCGGCAGCACCGCGCTGTCTAGTTGCGCCTCCTTGGTCGGCGCGCCGTTGACTCATGATTTTTGTTCGATTTCGTTGTCCGATTTATTGACGCCGTGGCCGGTCATTGCCCGGCGTTTGGAAAGCGCCGCGCAAGGCGACTTCGTAGTGGCTTTGTATAATCCGAAAAGCGGCCGTCGTACCCAGCATATCGTCGAAGCGCAACGCATTCTGTTACGCCACCGCAGCCCGGAAACGCCGGTGGCCATCGTCAAATCGGGCTACCGCGCCTTGCAGAACATTCAACTCGTCAAGCTGGCCGACATGGCCGATTGCGATATCGGCATGTTGACCACTGTATTGGTCGGCAACAGCAGCACCTTTGTCCGCGAAGGCTTGATGGTAACGCCGCGCGGCTACGCCAACAAATACGATGCTCTGACCGGTGAAACACGGGACGGCGAACAAGCGGGCCGTTCGCTGAGCATGGGCCTGGACGGCTGGAAAGGCGCAGTCCGCCGTTATTTACGCGACACCCCCGAAACGACGCTGCAAAAAACGGCGGCGTATTTCGGTCAACCGCTGGCTGAAATACTCGATGCCGTCGGCCAGTCGACGCCTGACGAGTCAGCCGGTAGTTTCACCGCGCGGCAAGTGAGGCAGGACCTGCAAGACGGCTTGTTGGATTCGTTGCCGCACTGGGGCAAATTACGCGCCGTGGTTCGCAGCGAAGGCGGTGCGGTGGCCGAATTGTTGATCGACGGCGCCGATTTACAGAAAAAAAACGATTGGCTGAACATTGTCAACGACGCCTTTCATTTACACATCGATTGGAGTCAGGCCCGGCAAACCTGGTTCGTCAGCCGCGGCGAGAAGGCTCACGGCATTCAAGTGACCGATGCTCAGGGCGATTTGTTGTTCAATCTATGGCTGGTCGCCGGCGATGCCGGATTCGACGCCCGAGCCTTGCAGCGCTACCGGGACGACCGCGAGGAATTATGCCAAACCTTAACATCGGATATTCATCATGACTAATCACACACCCTCCATGCCCGAAAAACCCAAAATGGGCGACTACAAGCGCCATCTGCTAGTTTGCACCGGTCCGCGCTGCACCGAAGACGGCGAAGCGCAGGCATTATTCGAAACTTTGGGCGAAAAATTCAAAGCCGCCGGCATCGATAAAGGCGCGCTCAGAGTCAAGCGTACCCGCACGCACTGTTTCGCCACCTGCAAATCCGGACCGATCATGTGCGTGCAACCCGACGGCATTTGGTACTACAACGTCAACGAAACCAATCTGCAACGCATCATCGACGAGCATTTGCTCGGCGGCAAACCGGTCGAGGAATTGATTTATCATCGCGCTTGTTCTGCTGATGCAGTGAGCAGTGAGCAGTGAGCAGTGAGCAGTGAGCAGTGAATGATGCGGTATTTCAATCACCTGTCAAGACCGCATCTTAGGCATCTTTTGTGGGAGCGATTCCCTGATCGTCCCTCACCTAGCGTTCACTAGCGTTAGGTGAGGGAAAGCCGCAAACGTCAGAATACAATCAATGCTATCGAGATCGAATTGGCTAAACCTATGCAGATTTATACAAACGCACATTAACAATCGATAGTCATGGACTTCTTTCCGCTGTTCTTGAACATAAAAGACCAACCTTGCTTGGTGGTTGGCGCCGGCGATATCGCGGCCCGTAAGATCGAACTGTTGCTTCGCGCGGGCGCCAAGGTCGTCGTGGTCGCGTTGGAAGTCGGCGAAGCGGTCGCCGCCCTTCAAGACGAACATGCCATCATTATTCGCCGAAAAGCCTTCACGAGCGACGACATCGACGGCATGCGCTTGGTGGTATCGGCGACAGACGATCGCCTCACTAATGCTAAAGCCGCAACGCTAGCCAATCAACGCCGAATTCCAGTCAATGTCGTCGATAACCTGGACCTATGCAGTTTTATCTTTCCGGCGATCATCGATCGTTCGCCGCTGCTGATTGCTGTCTCTTCGAGCGGCGCATCGCCGGTCTTGTCGCGACTGCTTCGCGCGAAGATCGAAACGGCGATTCCGGCCTCCTTCGGGCTATTGGCAGGATTCATCGAACAGCTTAAAGCCCGAGTCTTACAACAAATCCCCCAAGCCCGTCAGCGACGAAATTTCTGGGAGACTATCGTACAAGGCCGCGTCGCCGAATTAATTTTTACCGGCCGGCAACGAGAAGCAGAGAGTCAATTGCTTACGCAGCTGGACCATGCCGGCGCCGCAGACAGACAAGGCGAGGTTTACTTGATCGGCACCGGCCCGGGCGATCCTGATTTACTGACGTTCAAAGCCCTACGCTTACTAGGGCAAGCCGATGTCATCGTTTACGACCGCTCGGTTTCCGGCGAAATTCTTAAACTCGCGCACAGCGATGCCGAAACCATTTTTGTCGGCCAACAAGACGGTAATCACAGTCTGACGCCGGCGGCCATCCATCGGCAGCTGGCGGAACTGGCTTCATCGGGCAAAAAAGTGGCGCGTCTAAAGGGCGGCGATCCTTTCATATTCGGCCGGGGCGGCGAAGAAATCGAAACCTTGATGCAATCGGGCATTCACTTTCAAATCGTTCCCGGCATTACCGCAGCGTCGGGTTGCGCAAGCTATTCGGGCATTCCGTTGACCCACCGAGATCATGCACAGTCCTGCACTTTTGTCTCCGGTCATATCCAAAACGGCCGCATCGATCTCGATTGGCGGCAATTGGCCAAACCCAAGCAAACGGTAATCATTTATATGGGGATATCGGGCCTTGAAAGCATTTGCCGGTCTCTGATCGATCATGGCTGCCCTGCCGACCTGCCTATCGCCGTGATTCAATCGGGCGCGACACACAAGCAACGCGTGTTCATCGGCACGCTAAGCGATAGGCCTGCCTATTCGGAATTTGCCGAAAGCGATGCGCCGGCATTGACCATCGTCGGTACGGTCGTCAATCTGCATCGGCAATTGAACTGGTTTTCAACCTAGATTCGAAGATTTGTCCACGAAAATCACAAAATACACACGGTTGTTACATAAATCTTTTGAACCTTCTATTGGGTGAGCAACTTGGAGAGTATAACTAACGTTCAGGAAAGCCTGGCAATCGCCCCAGCAAATGAAAGCTTAACCGCGTAGCCCGGATGGAGCGCAAGTGCAATCCGGGACGTTCGAGGTCACGCAATCCCCGTATTCCGCTTACGCTGCATACGGGCAACGAACTTTCCCAGTAATTAAATATTTTCGTGTGTTTCGTGGACAAAAAGCGGGGCGATGTTTCGCGACGGCAAGCAGGGTTTCCCTGCCGCTACGAGCGAATACCAGTGAGTGATGTTCTTTCAACGCCATTCTCAATAGACCTAAGTTATAAGATTCGTCGTCGGCACATAAAATCGGACCATTTACCATCATGGTCTTCACTCCATATCATTGCTCAAGCGATAAATTAGTTGCCCGGTTTGTTCCTCGGCGGCACGAAGATCGAAGCTATCCACTAATTCCTGAATAGGTCTCAGCATCTGCCGAGGCAAAGTTTTTCCTGATTAGCAAGTTTCTTCAGCTAAAGCCCAAAGATCAGCATATCCCCTAGCAGGACGGGGTTTGCAAGCCATGCGCGTCAAGCTAAAAACGGCCAACCCACATCACGCTATTTCCCAAGCTCCAGCTTGGGAAAGACACCCCGGAAGCTCCAGCTTCCTGAGACCGACACAACCTCCGCACATTCTGAATCAAACCCGACTCGCTCGCTCGTTCAATCTTTCTTGATTTTCGGGAAGCTAGAGCTTCCTGAACAGGTTACCCAAGCTGGAGCTTGGGTAACAGCATATTTTAGTTTTTGCGACTACGACTGGTCCTTGCTCGGATACTTGGCCTCGGCAAGCTGAAGCATCTTGCTAATCAGGAAGTTTTTTCAAGCTCGAGCAATACGGGTTCGGCAACATCGCATCATTTTACTTATCTTTACCATTCAGACGGCCGATTTCGCGCAACGTATCGTTCAATATAAGCTGCAACTGTTGAATCGACTCATCTATCGTAGCTCCGTCTTTTAAAAGACTAGACTCGATCTTTTCAGCCAACTTCCACACTTGTATCAGCGCCAAGTTTCCTGCCGTTCCTTTCAATTTATGCGCCAAGGCAAGAGCACTTTCCCGCTCGCCTTGAGCCATCATTTTGGCGATTTCGTCTCCGTCATATCCGTGCGATTCGGCAAACTTTTGTAAGTATTTATAGTAAGTTGCAGCATCCCCCCAATTATTAAGGCCTCTGTCTATATCTATCATGGGAAACTGTGAATCGTCTTTCTTAGCTGAAGCGATCGGCTCATTCTTAGAATCAGCCGTTACTTGTGGACCGGTAACATATTGTTGCAAATAAGCGATTAATTCCTCGACATCGAACGGTTTGGCAATGAATCCATTCATCCCGGCATTGAGCGCTGCAGCCTGTTGATTCTTGAATGCACCGGCGGTCAGCGCCACAATAGGCAACAGAGTCAGGCCAAGGACTTCACGAATTTGCCGAGTCGCTTCATAACCATCCATGAGCGGCATTTGTATATCCATTAAAACTACATCGGCCAAATCCGGATTCAGTCTTAACCATTGCAAGGCCGCATGACCGTCGTCCGCCAAATAAACGGTAGCCCCTTCGGCTTCCAAAATACGCCTTGCCATATCGCGGTTTATCTCACTATCATCGACCAGTAGCAGATTTAAGCCGTTGAGACGTTTCTCGGATGGCGTTGTATTGTTATGCTGTATTGACCTTTCGCCTTGACGACGCTGTTTGGCATCGGATACGGCATTATAGAGCGAAGAAGCGGTAATCGGTTTGTGCAAGACGGCATCGGCTATTGCCACATCCGGTTCGCGCAGCAATGCATCGCGGTCATGAGCCGTGGCAATAACGATGATCGGAGCATCGGCAATATCGCCAAGCTCCTGTCTTATGCGTTTGCCGGCTTCGAGACCATTAACACCGGGCATACACCAATCCAATAATACAATATCGGGGAGTTTATTATTCCGTGCTCGTTCGATAATCCGTTCTACAGCCTCTTCGCCCGACTCGACGACCTCGGGAGTCCAGCCCAAGCTACGCACCGTTGCCGCCAACATTTCCCTGGCCACGGGATGATCGTCGGCGATCAATACGTTTTGAAACGCGATGGACGGATGCACATACTCTTGAGGCTCAACCCGCTCTATCGGCAGCATCAACCAAAACTCGCTGCCGATACCAAGCTCGCTGTTGACGCCGAGTTCTCCGCCCATCATTTGCACCAAATACCGACATATCGATAAACCCAGCCCTGTTCCGCCGAAACGGCGTGTCGTCGAAGTGTCTTCCTGAGAAAAAGCATTAAAAATTTCCGCTTGTTTTTCAATAGGGATACCCATGCCGGTATCGCGGACGCTGAAACGTAGATAATCCCGGCCATCCTTGGGCGGTAATTTGATGACGGAGATCGTAACGCTCCCCTGCTGTGTGAATTTAAGCGCATTACTGGTCAAATTAACCAATATTTGTTCGAGCCGAAGCGCATCGCCCCGAAGAAACTCGATACCCTCGGGAGCCGGCCCCATAATCAATTCGACTTTATTGCTGTATTCGATGGACGACATGAGCGTGGCTAAGTTGTCCAGCACATCGCTCAGCCGAAATGGCGCGTGCTCGATTTCAAGGCGCCCCGATTCTATTTTGGAAAAATCCAGAATATCGTTGATGATTCCAAGCAACGACCGGCCGGCTATGCGAATTTTCTTCACCAAATTAAGTTCATCGGTACCAAGTTCGGCTTTTTCCAATAAATAGGCCAATCCAAGTATCGCGTTCATTGGGGTCCGTATCTCATGACTCATATTGGCCAAAAAGTTGCCTTTAACACTGGCAAGCCGTTCGGCCTCCTGTTTTGCCGCCTGTAATTCAGCGGTACGCTCGACCACGTTTCGCTCCAAGGTTTCATTCATTCGAAGCAAGGCATCTTGGATCCGCTTGCGTTCGGAGATATCGACAATGGTTGCCACGACAAAAAGTTGATTATCGCTCCGATAGGGACTCAAGCCGATTTCTATCGGAAATATAGAACCGTCCTTGCGAGTTCCATATAAGTCTCTTCCCTCACCCATCGCCCGAGTCGTTGGGTTTTGTAAATAATCTTTACGCTGCCTGGCATGGCGTGAACGAAACTTTTCGGGAAGCAATATTTCCACAGGTCTATTGATCACTTCCGATACTTGATAGCCGAATAGATTCTCGAAGGCCGGGTTAGCCATGACTATTTTCCCTTCGGCATCGACGACCAACAAGCCGCTGGCATTTGCTTCGAATAACATTCGAAAACACGCTTGAGCCTCTTGTAAACGAGTCGCCGACTCCGCTTCGCCCCGCGCCAGAGCCGCTTCCTTCTCGGCCAGAGCGCGCGCCGATTTTGCCTGAATTAGACGCCCTATGCCTATCGCAAACAATAGCAAGATCACCGAAGCACTCGCGACCTTAGCCGACCAAACGTTATTTTCCACCGTCGATAATTTTTCCATTGGTAAATGACTAATCACTTTCCAGTGTATGTTGTGCGATAAGCGAGCATCTTGTATGGGCGTTAGCAAAACGGAACTCCATGTCCAAAGACCGTCATCAAGTCTGATCTGGCCTTTTTTTTGCCGGGTTATCGCTTCCCATACTCGAGGATTTCGTGTAGCCAGAGTCGCTTCCTGTTGAAACATGAAAGCCCATTCATCCTGTGCATTGGGGCTTTTTAGCCAATAGCCCTCGTCATTGACCAACATCAACCTGTCAATGGCGGGGCCGGCGCTTTGGACGAAAGCATCCAGCATGGATTTTGCCATGATATTAATGATGAGAATGCCTCGAGGTTTACCTGCCACATCAAATACTGGGCTTGAGACCCTTATCGTCGGCTTGTAAGGAATCTCGATACGGCCGTCGTCCATATTCAAATCGAGCGGGGAAATATAAATCTCCCCTTGATTAAGCAGCATGGTATCGCTAAAAAAATAACGGTCCTCTTTAGCCTGTAATTCGTCGTGAGGAACGACGATCGGGCGCCCTCTTCTGTTATTGACTCGCACTTGCTCTATTCCTTGTTCGTCGATCCAGCGTACTTTGTCATAAATTGGGTTACGCGTCATTAACGAAAAAAATGCTTCTTGCATAGAGCTCGTGTCCGAGCCATTCGGGGCCTGATAAACCCTGCGAACCGGATTTTCATCGATTAAGCTCATCAAATGACCTATTGGAACAGCCAACTCTTGATCCAAGCGACCTTGCCCCAACTCGACAAAAATTGTTTCGTCGGCCATCAGCATAGATAATTCGGCATGAATGCGCGATTCGCCCAACAACAAAGTACCTGCCATGACTAAAAAGCTAACGGGCAGAAATAGCAGCATAAAATCCTTAAAAAATCGGCCTCGACCTAAAGTCGTTTGATAAGGATCGTGCTTGCTTGAACGATTGAGTAGTGTATTCAAAACGGCTGTTATCCTCTAAATTACAAATAAATGACTTTATCAAGGCGGTTGCCGGTTTAGTGCAAGCCTAACAGAGCCATTCAGCCTGGGTTAAAAGCTAGCTTTCAAATTGAGTTTTTATTGTTTTTATTTAACGCCAACCCTTTGTAATATCGATTATTTACCTGATCAATAAATAACTTACCACATAGAGTGTAGACTAGATTTTATGTTCTAGCGGCTAAATTATGCAACCCGACATATCGCATTCAAGCTTATTAACCCAATTTAATAGTATTGAGGCTACTAATACCTAGCGCCTAATCTGAGCAAGCAATGCTTAAACCTAACGTTCATGAAGGCCTAGCCATCGCCCCGGCAAATGAAAGTTCTCTGGTGGCGGAGGGTGCGGTCACTCGCCCGACAGGACGCCGTGAATACGTCCATGTAGGCTCGACGGCGGCTCCCTGCCGCCGACGCCTGTCGATCGAGCAACCGCACCCTCTCTGGAACCGGTATTGCCAGCACAGAGCTTTGTATATCGAAAAATTAGATAAAGTGTCCAAATCTACGAACTTTCACAGTAAAAAAACATTTCACCATGAAGATCATGGAGAATAAGAAGTTGATTCATTTGTATAGAACTTTAATTTATCCAATGTAACTATTCAGTCCCCCCGTAAATTATCGTTCCCACGCTCTGCGGGGGAACGCCTGAGTACCGCTCCAGCGGTACAAGATGCTAAAGCGTCTCGGTTTTCATTCCCACGCCGGAGCGCTCATCATTATACATAAATTGTAGGGTACGCTGCGCGTACCAAAGCCGTGCCCTGGAGGTTCGGTTGGCACATGAACATTGCGGGGTTGCCATGGTACGCACAGCGTATCCTACGCGGTTCGTCTGGCGTTAGGTGATCCACTTGTTAAGTGACAATAAATGGTATCGAGGTCTCATTGGTTAAGATTGCAAAAGGGTAGTTTTTGACTTATGTATAACGATGAGCGCCGGAGCGTGGGAATGATAGGGGGTGTGAATAATTACTATCCAATAGATTAGAGGGAATATTTAGGTATTCTATTGAAATACTTCATGTGCTTCATGGTTATACTGACGAATTTATACCTTTCGCACTTCAAATTTCAGCAGTGCCTTAGGAGGCGCCGGGATATTGCAATCTGAAAAACAATAAAGGGAGCCAGAAGAAATACGATTATTCCGTTGCACTCCATTTCATGCGTCGATTCAAAATTGCAAAATGAAGTGCTTTTAGGGGAAAATAGGCGGTTTCGTGTAGCTTATGCTTTTCGAAAAGCATAAACGAGAGCATCGGCTTTGGCCTTCATCATTCCACACATTAACTCGCATCGAAACCACAGGCGAAAATCATGTCAATAGAGTCAAGACACATTCAGTTGATGGACACTACCCTGCGTGACGGCGAGCAAACGCAAGGCGTCGCCTTCACGCCGACCGAAAAAGTCAGTATTGCCAAGGCCTTGTTGCAGTTTTTGCGCGTCGATCGAATCGAAGTCGCTTCGGCTCGAGTGTCGGAAGGTGAAAAAGAAGCCGTCAGCCAAATCAATCAGTGGGCCCGGCAAGAAGGTTTCGCCGACCGCGTCGAAGTATTAGGCTTCGTCGATCATACGCGCAGTGTCGATTGGATTCGATCTACGGGCGGATCGGTCATCAACCTGCTGGCCAAAGGCAGCGAAAAACACTGCCGCGAACAACTCGGCAAGACGCTCGAACAACACAGCACCGAAGTTCTGCAAACCATCGCCTATGCTCACGAACAAGGCCTGATAATCAACATCTACCTGGAGGACTGGTCGAACGGCTACAAAGATAGTCCCGATTATGTCTATGGGCTCGTGGACCGCTTGCGGCATAGCCCGGTCAGCCACTTCATGCTGCCAGACACATTAGGCGTCATGGCTCCGAACGAAGTTTTCAACAGCTTCCACGATATGTGCGGGCGCTACCCGGATTTATTGTTCGATTTTCATCCGCACAACGATTACGGTTTGGCGACTGCCAATGTTATGGCTGCGGTTAGGGCCGGCATCAGCGCCGTACATTGCACCATCAATTGCTTGGGAGAGCGTGCCGGAAACGCTTCGCTAGCCGAAGTCGCCGTGGTCCTCCGCGATAAAATGAACATGCAATTGTCCATCGACGAAAGTCATTTGGTACGCATCAGCAACATGGTGGAAAATTTTTCCGGCAAGCGCGTTGCCGCAAATGCGCCGATCGTCGGCGCCGATGTCTTTACACAGACCGCGGGCATCCATGCCGACGGCGACCAAAAAGGCGGCCTATACAAAACCCGCTTAGGACCGGAACGCTTTTCCCGAACTCATAGTTATGCCTTAGGCAAAATGAGCGGCAAGGCCTCGCTGAAAAAGAATCTCGAACGACTCGAAGTCGAACTTTCCGAAGAAGACCAGAAGAAAGTTCTCGCACGTATCGTTAGCCTCGGCGACTCCAAACAAACCATCACGACCGACGATCTACCGTTCATCATCGCCGATGTTCTCGAAAGCAAGAGCTATCAACATATTAGATTGCTGAATTGCTCGCTCAATAGCGGCTTGGACCTCCAATCCACGGTCAGCCTTCGCGTCGAAATCCAAGGCGAAAACCACCAAGCTACCGGCGCCGGCAGCGGCGGCTTCGATGCCTTCATCGACGCAATCAGCAAGGTGCTCAAAAAATACGACTACCGATTACCCGAACTAGCCGATTATGAAGTCCGCATACCTAAGGGCGGCCACGCCAATGCATTGACCGAATGCGTAATAACGTGGAATTGCGGGAACGAATTACGCAAAACTCGAGGCGTCCACGTCAATCAAGTATTTTCTGGAATCATGGCCACGATTAAACTGATCAACATTCAATTACATGAAATGAAATCCTCCGCTGAATAGCGGCAGACTCCGCGAACACAAACTCGGCAACAGTCTAATTCACGATGTATTGAGTTTTAAATTTTTCCATTCACTTAAAAACATAAAAAATGAAACATTATAAAATCGCAGTATTGGCCGGCGACGGCATCGGCCCCGAAATTACCCACGAAGCCCTCAAGGTTCTCAAAGTCATCGAAGAGCGTAACGACGTTACCTTCGAATTGATGCCCGCCTCGTTCGGAGCTTGCGCCTACTTCGAAACCGGCGACGCCTTCCCGCAAGCGACCATCGATATATGCGACCAAGCCGATGCGATTCTGAAAGGCCCGATCGGCTTGAGCCATGAAGAAGCAAAAAAAATCCCCATCGACCAACAACCCGAGCGCGGCGCGTTACTGCCGATGCGCCGTCGCTACAATACCTACGCAAATTTCCGCCCGGTTTCTCTACCGAAATCTCTGGCGCATTTTTCACCGCTCAAGCCTGAAATTATCGGCGAAGGGATCGATCTGATCATCGTGCGCGAATTGGTCGGCGGCCTGTATTTCGGCGAAAAAGAAATGGGTGTCAACGACAAAGGACTGCGTTATGTCCGTGAAACGCTGGAATACGATGAGGAACAAATTCGTCGTATCATGCACGAAGCATTCAAATTGGCCAGTAAACGCCGCAAGTTACTGCACAATATTCACAAAAGCAACGTACTGAAATCCAGCGTGTTATGGAACGAAGTCATGGAAGAAGTGGCCAAGGAATATCCGGACGTCAAGGTCGTCAACTTCCTGGTCGACGCGGCGGCAACAGCCTTATGCCTGAACCCGACCCAGTTCGATGTCATGGTCATGGAAAACATGTTCGGCGATATTCTCAGCGACCAAGGCGGCGGCATATTGGGATCTCTCGGCTTGATGCCTTCGGCCTGCATCGGTCCCGATAAAGCCTATTACGAACCGTCGCACGGTTCAGCACCGGATATCGCCGGTAAAAACATCGCGAATCCTTATTCCATGATCGGTTCGGTCGCGATGATGCTGGAAAACAGCTTCGATATGGCTGCTGAAGCTAAAAATGTATGGGATGCGATGCAAGGTGTTTTCGGCGACGGTTACTCCACCGCCGATTTGTCGAAACCCGGCAGCGGCGTAAAGATGATCAGTACCGAGCAATTCGGTGACAAAGTCGTGGAAAAATTACGGAATATGCCCAAAGTTTAATTCTAGAAAGAGCAGTTGGCATGTGTTGTAGACGTTCGTGCTGAGTAAAGTCGAAGCATGAAGGGGCTACAACACTTTCACCGGCCTGGTGAAGCCTCAAACTCCCGTTCGCCCTTCGACAGGGCTCTCCTGAGCGTAGCCGAAGGGGCTCAGGGCGAACGGGAGTTTGAGGCTCTCAACTGCTCTTTTCAGGTTAATAGTTGAAGTTAAACCACTTCGCTATTTCCCAAGCCCCCGCTCTCATCGTTATGCATAAGTCAAAAATTACCCTTTTGCAACCTTAACCAATGAGACCTCGATACCATTTATTGTGACTTAAGACTTTCGGCCTCGAGATCGCGATCAGAGGATCGCTCTAGCCTGTCGAAAGACTGATCTAGTCCGTTATTATTTTCCCCGATTTTTGGCTTTTATGTTTAAAAAATTCTTTGCGCTTTTTTCTTACCGTATAAGGGATATTCTTCTCCTCCCAGTGTGCTAGATCTACTTGAAATGCTTTATTTAATGCCTGGTCAATCACCGCTTCTTTTCGACTGCCACATAAAGCAGGAATCAATAGCACGGAGCGATTCATGTCGGCTTGCGGACTGCGTTCAAGCATATATTTATAATTTCCAAACAGCGTTTCAATAATATCGCTACTGCTTAACAACGGCAGTTCGGTCAGCTCTGCTTGAATCTGCACATGCTTTTTTAACCAAGCTTGTAGGTGTGTTTTGACTTTAGAATTTCGCGGCAATGTTTTTGATAATTGGTAACATTGTTGGTAGGTGACTTTGTTAAGCCCTTTGTTTTTAATGATTTCCATCACCTCTGAGACTATTTTAGTCGTCAACGCGAAGCGCTCAATAAAGGGTTTCATCCGTAAAAAGCCCGGAAACACCGTCCGTAATTTAGCTAACACGCTGCCTTTCTTCGCGCCGCCTTTAACGGCAAAGACATCCAGCATTTTAGCCCCCCATTCACCGAGTTTACTGATGCTTTGAAAACGCCCTTTAGTCCGTAATTTAGGGGGTGTCAAACAGGCAAATTCTGTCTGTCTCAGGCATTTCGCACCTTGACCCAGTGCCGCAGTAAAGGCTTTATAATCCGCTGTTTTTTCAAATTGACTTTTCAGCGCGCTGGCCATGCAGTGACCGATGTCATCAATGACGGGCACCGGTTTTCCTTGTTTGGCCGACCAATGTCGCACACCTTTTGCCAGCGTGTAGTCGCAGTCTTTAACAATCGCTTGAGGTACGCCGGCGATAGCAAAAATGTCCTCTAAGTCCTGGCAAACCGTCTGATGATTAACCGTTTCACGCACCTTAAGACCGATACATTCACAATCTTGTAATTGAATAGCGCTGCCGCGTTGGCGCAGCGACTGTGTTTTTACGCGGAGCACGACCAGTGCTTTTTTAGTCCCTATATCAATGGAGTAATCAATGATCGCAATCCAAGGCTCGCACGTTGGGCACACTTGGCGCAGTAACCCTAAGCCGACGCGCAAACTCCAGTTAATCACCGAAGTAAAATGTGGCGTCCACGGTAATTCAAGCGATGTTTGTGAATGAAATAATTCAAGAATGCGCGGAACGCTACGAAAAGAAACCACCGCATCAAGCACGATAAGCACGCATAAAAGTCGCGTTTGCTGAGCTTGTGTTATGT
This sequence comes from Methylotuvimicrobium buryatense, assembly GCF_005931095.1. Taxonomy (GTDB): domain Bacteria; phylum Pseudomonadota; class Gammaproteobacteria; order Methylococcales; family Methylomonadaceae; genus Methylotuvimicrobium; species Methylotuvimicrobium buryatense. The sequence goes on from NZ_CP035467.1 coordinate 2,705,843, forward strand.
CAATAACCGTTGAAGGATTCGCGGGTACAACAGCAATATCCTGGGTTGTTAGGGTTGACTGATGCTCGAAGGTAATGTTTTTTTTGCTTCGACAAGCTGCTCTAACTGGCAATTATTCCGTTTCAGTTCCGCTATTTTTTTCAAATGACGTTTTTGTGTTTTTCTAAGCTCACGAAGCTCAGCTGCGCGCTCAGTCGCTTTGTTTTTCCATTCATCGCGGCTGTTTAGTAGTTTTGACATTTGAAGCATAGTATTTGGGGGATGGGTTAAAATAAGACCTATTTGTACCGCATACAGCGATAATTTTAAATCCACAAGCTGAGGAAATAAAATCACTGTAAAGTGAACGATTATAAACCATATAGTTGTGCTTCTTTTAGCTAAGTCATTGATTAGTCGCTTTATGAGAAAAATAAAAGCGGCTTAAGCTGTCGTTTTGGTCAAACGATTGCATCCAGAATGATTTTAAGTTATTGAATATTAATAAGGTATGTGATTTGATGCATGCGTTTCGACAGCCTAGAGCGATCCCCTGATCGCGATTTCGAAGCCGGATGCGTTAGGTAACAATAAATGGTATCGAAGTCACGTTAGCTAAAATGACAAAACGATATCTAACTGGTTCCCAGGGTCCTCCGTCACTGCCATTAAGTTAAGAGAAACCCGTCATTCCGCCATGGATGGCAAGCTTTTGAGGCTCAGTAGAGCCTGAATGCAAGCATTACTTAATTTCTGTGATGGTTTGAACTTAATAGCAGCGACGGGCCCCATAAGCGCCAACTTAGTGCCTATTCTATGGTGCGTTTATGGCTTTATTCGTCCTATCGGTATGGGTTGTCGATATCCATGTTGCATGGAAGTGGTGCTACGCATTGCCATCCGTGGCCCTGGATTCCGCCAATCCCTGGCGGAATGACGCGTTCCTTCCTTAAGTTGGCGCTTATGGCGACGGGCCCTCCGTGGGAACCCATACCTTGGCTCACTGCCATTAAGTTAAGGATTTTTCCGTTCGCCCTGAGCCTGTCAAAGGGTGAATGGAAAAATCCTGGGTCGATAAGTTAAGCCGTCCATGGTTCGACAGGCTCACCACGAACGGCTTAACTTAATGACAGTGATACCTTGGCTACCAAGGCAAGATCGGTATGCATTCACACGCAGGGAGGAAAAACGCGGCCATCGCGCTCCTGCCTCACCTTACAAGACAATTATCACTGAGCGACAATGGCTTCGATTGTCGCGGCGAAAGCGTCGCTTCCTCAGTATTAGACCTCGAAATCATCTACCCATCAAACCGCTTGCCATTCAAATAATTATTTCGGTTCAGTTTATATTCAGCCGACATAACAATAATACACCTCAACAAAGCGCTTTTTTACTTTGAAATGCCAAAGAATCAGCACAGTTTCATTGAATTTTTAGCATTAATTGGACGAAAGCCAATCTTTGTTTCGCTATACCCATACTATTATCCTCCAGCCGAAGGCAATGGCTAACCGGAACATGGAAGTACCGGAACTTTTTGTGTAACGCGTTTTGTTTAAAAAACTCATAGCTATTCAGTTAACTTTTTTATGAGGATTAAACCTAATGATGTGCAAACTTCCGCATTCTCACGTAGCCACAGGCAATCGGGCTTGCTGCCATAATTTAGCTATTCGCACTCACGCTTCCTTATAAAACAACAACCTATACACAATCCTTCAAATACACCGAATGATTACAGAAACTCAACCACGCTTTATCTCAAAATCCTAGCGAAACAATTCGGGAAATAATCCCAATAAAATAAACAAATTGTATTTGAATTTTTACGTTAAATCCCCTATTCTTTGCGGCTTTAACTTTTAATCGAACCGTAACCGGGTTATGGTTCTTTTTTAATCACCAAGAGAGGTCAAAAATGAAAAAATCCTTAATCGCAGCAGCAGGTTTCGCAGCCCTGACTTTAAGCAGCCAAGCATTCGCAGCCGGAGACGCAGCGGTCGGCAAAAAAATCTATGATCGCGCATTCGGTCGCGGCTGCGGTGCTTGCCACGATATTTCATCAAACCCGCAATTACGTGAACTGATCAAAAGCGGCGCTTTAGACCGTGCAAAATTCGGTACCGTATTGAAAGAGGGTAAAGGCGGCATGCCTAAAGCTACCGATCAGATCATGAGCTTGGGACCGGTCAAAAAAGCCGGTTTAAGCGAAGAACAAGCAATCGATGCTGTTTACGAATTCCTGAGCAAATAAAAGTAACTGGAGTTGTCGGTCAAGCTTAAACGTTTGACCGATTTGCCCAACAAAAAAGCCGCTAACGATTATCCGTTAGCGGCTTTTTTGTTACTTTGGTATCATCACATTCCTCGTTCCCACCGCCCCAGCGTGGGAATGCATACCGAATCTTACATGGGGTTACCAAGGTATGGGTTCCCACGGGAGGACCGTGGGAACCAGAAAAACAGGTCATTCCGCCAGGGATTGGCGGAATCCAGCACCACGGTTGGCAATGCTTAGCTTCACACTTATGTAACCGGAAGATCGGAAATCCATGCCGATATAACGAAATAAAGCGGCAAATGCACTATGTGATAAGCACTAAGTTGGCGCTAATGGAGGAGTTACTCTTGCTTGTTTTATCGCCCACTGGTGACGCAGAGCGTCTAGGGATGCATTCCCACGCAGAGCGTAGGAACGATGATGCATTAGAATTAATGCTTACCTAAAAAACCGCGACGGGCATTTTGGTGAACTAGCCTTCTGCGCGTTCTAAACCAAACGCCGGCAATTGCCGCGAGCATGAGGCCGCAGGAACCTAAAGTCAAATAAATCAGATTCTTTAATTGCGACATTTCAGCCAGCAACTGTTCGTTATTGGCTTCAGAAAGATTGGGTTTAGCCGCATCGGAATAAGAGCGCAGCATCTTCACATCGTTTTTAAGATCCGCAATCGTCCCCAAAGAATAATTGACGCTACCTAATTTCACGCTTTGCTCGAGCGTTGTCAATTTGCTTTCTATCGAGCCGCTGATCAAACCGATCAACTGCGCCTTGAGAATATCGATTTCAGCGGACATGGCAGGATTATTAGTTTTATTAAAAGCCTGCTCTATTCGAACGGCCTTTAAATGGTTGATGGCGTCCTGAGTAGGCATAAGAAAAAAACCCATCAGAAAGACCATAGCTGTTAAAAAAAACACCGCATAGATCAAAACCCTGTTTACCTTTACCAGACTCTGATGCGACGGAATTCTTTCCACAACGATCAAACCACTGTCCCGTCCATTACCAGAGTTCGAATTTAGCTTTTCGCTCATTATTTCTTCCTCTCGATACGGAATTCCTTAGCTGACAGCTTCCCCACCGAAATTTTTTATTATTGACAAAATTGACCCGCATAAATCGCCTTCATCCGAGAACCGCACAGTAATGTCTAATAATAAGCGGTTTGAGATAAAAAATTAACCTGGCAATTATACAAGTTTAAATAGAATTGTCCTGCTTTTTATCGGGATCGTCAGGCAGCCAAGCAGCAAGACGATCCCATATCGGCTCAACGGCCTTTTTTTGCCGCAATACGCATTCTCAATGCATTCAATTTAATAAAGCCTTCGGCATCCTTTTGATTATAGGCGCCGGCATCGTCCTCGAAAGTCGCGATCGACTCGTCGAACAAGCTATCGGTATCGGAAGCACGACCGGCCACAATGACATTGCCTTTATACAGTTTTATCCTAACCGTACCATTGACATTGGCCTGCGATGCATCGATCATTTCCTGCAACATTTTCCGTTCAGGACTCCACCAGTAACCGTTATAAATCAAACTGGCATAGCGCGGCATCAATTCATCCTTCAAATGCGCGACTTCTCTATCGAGCGTCAAAGATTCGATCGCCCGATGCGCTTTAAGCATGATCGTACCGCCCGGCGTTTCATAACAACCTCGCGACTTCATGCCGACATAACGATTCTCGACGATATCGAGCCGACCTACGCCATTGGCGCCCGCGACTTTATTCAATTTCTCCAACACTTCGGCGGGCGAATGAGGCACGCCGTCGATTGCGACGATATCGCCGCCTTGATAAGTCAATTCGATATAAGTCGGCTCGTCGGGCGCCGCTTCCGGCGAGACCGACCAACGCCACATCGACTCTTCGGGCTCCGCCCAAGGATCTTCGAGAATACCGCCCTCATAGGAAATATGCAGTAAATTGGCATCCATCGAATAAGGCGATGCCTTACCGCGTTTCATTTCGACCGGAATGCCGTGTTGCTCGGCATAGCTAAGCAGTTTTTCGCGCGAGGTCAAATCCCACTCACGCCACGGCGCGATGATATGAATATCGGGACGCAGTGCATAAGCACCCAATTCGAAACGAACCTGATCGTTGCCTTTGCCGGTCGCGCCGTGAGAAATCGCCTCGGCGCCGGTTTCGTTGGCGATTTCGATCAAACGTTTCGCGATCAACGGACGGGCAATCGACGTACCGAGCAAATATTCGCCTTCATAAATCGTATTGGCGCGGAACATCGGAAACACGAAATCGCGCGCGAATTCCTCGCGCAGATCGTCGATATAAATTTCCTTGATGCCCATGGCCTGAGCTTTTGCGCGCGCCGGTTCGACTTCTTCGCCCTGACCGATATCGGCGGTAAATGTGACCACTTCGCAAGAATATACATCCTGCAACCATTTCAAAATGACCGACGTATCCAAACCGCCGGAATAAGCCAAAACCACTTTATTAATATCGGACATATCGCCTTAAAATACCTTGAGTTGAAAAATGCCGTGAATTATACCGTAAAAAAGCCGTAACAATAGCATCGAATCCTGCGTTAACCGGTTAATTGGTTAACATCCGAACGCAATAAGAGCAGTTTATGCGCGCGGTTCAATCGCTTGATGGCAATCTCGCGTTTCGTTGCGGAACTGCGGTCGTGCCCGCCTTCCAAATAAACCAGACGCGATGCTTGCCGTCCTCGAAAATATTTGGCGCCCAGTCTACCTTCCGAATGTTCCCGGAAACGCCGGTCGATATCATTAGTAATGCCGGTATACAGCGATTCGTCGCTACAAAGAATCATATACACGAACCACTGCATCGCGAATTAGTCGTCCTGTTTGATCTTGAAGCTATGCACCCAAACCAAGTGCTCCGGCTCCCAGGTCATACCCGGATGCATCGATAGAATCAACGCGCGATAGCTTTCCAAATTCGGATAACCTTCCGCCTTGGCGTGCTCATCGGTCATATCGCCTAAACGCTCGCGCTGCAAATCGGTTACGACGAATGCCGTTCCGTCCAACTCGAAAACCTCTCCCGGCCAAGCATAAACGCCGTCCCGGCGTTGTTGAGTTTTCACACCGGACTTAGCGGTCTCGATAAGCTTCGGATGACGAATCAAACGATCGATGGAACAGGTTTTCTCAGGGTATTGGGACATAATGACTAATTTCCAAAAACTCGAAAGTATAGCGGACCTGTCGTTATACACAAGCACAGACGACATAAGCGCAGCAATTCCCAATTTGGAGATCAAAAAGGGTGTGGGGTATGCTTGGCGAGGATGTCGGCAGCAGGGAGCTGCCGCCAAGCTCCCATGGATGGGTTTACGGCGTTCCTCGACAGGCATACCCCACACCCTAAAATCGGCGAAACTGCTCAAACTGGGAATTGCTGACATAAGCGCCAACTTCTATGGTGCATTAGCGGCATTATTGGTCATCTCGGCATGGATTGCCGATTTCCAGGTTTCATGGATGTGAAAGCACGCATTGCCATCCGTGGCACTGGATTCCGCCAACCCCTGGCGGAATGACGCGTTATTTTCTTAAGTTGGCGCCTATGAGCATAGACGACCTGCCGTATAAAAACGGCAACCGGACAATGGATACCATTGAGCGTGAGTACTGTGGGAGCGACGCCTTCGTCGCGATTTCGGAGTCGCAAATGTTGGGTAATAAATAAAGACATCGAGGCCACAGTCGCTAAAAAACAAGCATATTTTTTGCTAGCCAAATTTCAGCACAAGCTCGATAAACTTTGACCGGATCAACTCAAAATCCTATTCACGCCGCCGGTAAACAACAACACATCTTCCGGAAACAACTGCACGCCCAAGGTTTTGATTTCGCCGCATTCCGGCAAACGATAACAACGAATATCATCCTCCCGCTCATCGATCAAATGCCCAAGAGCCTGTAACAAGCGCAACAAACGAGGCCGCTTCATCACAACGATAAAAACCGAATACTGCACCGGCAGACCCTGCCTTTTCAAAACCCGATGGGTTTTCGACAAACGCTTAGGATCGGCAATATCGTAAGAAATCAAATACAAACCCGCCGAACTGTCCGCCATTACGAAGCCCCCATCAAAAACCGGTGCAACTTATTGACCGTGCCCCGAAACAAGATACCGACCCGATCGGAACGGCCTTGATACAACTCGACCAAGGCGCGTTCGCCGGGAAGCGCCGAAGAACGCCCCTTCATATCCAGCAGCGGCAAATAAAAATCCCACAGCAACAAGCGGCTGAAATCGGCGGCTAAATCCAACCGGTTAACTTGAACGGATTCATCCTGCACATCCAATCCCTGCTCTAGTAACAACAACGTCATTTCGCCATACAATAACGACTCGATTCGATTGACGACATTCGGCCAATCGTTCATTAAATTCAAGCGCAAACCGCTAAGCAAATCCGCAACCGGTATTTCCCGCCAATCATGCAATCCCGCGCGCCGGGCAAAACTGCGAGCCGCCATTTTTTGCATGGCCGCCCGCCAAGTTTCATAACGTTGCATGCCGTCCGGCATTGACAATAAATCAAGCAAACGCTGGGCAAACAATTGCCTATCCCGGCTGACGCCCAACCAACGCGCCCTGACCTCGCCGGTTTTCGACAAGATCAAAACGACGATACCGGCATCGGCGCAAGCCAGCAATGCGCCCATCGTCCATTCGACCGAACCGGAACACACCACGCGCGAAATCCGCGCCAACGGAAACAACCGGTCGGCTTTATCCGGCACCGAAATTCTGAGCGCCGGCTCGTCCAAAACCACGCGGCAACCGGGTTTGCCTTCGATATACAAGGGCCGCATTCTTAACCCTCCGCTTCCGGCCGCAGCCTGTCGGCCAAAGCATAACCGTAACGGCGCAACAAACGCCGGGCGCTACCGACTTGGCTCTCGTAAAAACCGTAAAAACGCTGTCGGCCTTCTTTATTAAGCAAACACCGGCCTTTATCGTCGCTGAAATGCTCGGCCCGCAAACGCCGCTCGCGAAACAAATGCCAAACCCATTGATCCATCAACGGCCGCAACGGCTCCATCAGATCGCAGGCCAAAGAATCCCGGCCGAAACTAACATCGTGATAAAAACCCAGCATCGGGTCTAAACCTACCCAATGGCAAGCCCTGACCGCATCGTAATGCAGCAGCGTATAACCCAAAGACAAACACGCGTTGACCGGGTCCGGCGGCGGACGCTTCTTACGGCCGGTAAAATTAAGCGAATCTGCGAACAAATGCCGGTAAGCGCCGAAACACGCCGCCGCTGCGCTACCTTCATAACCCCGCAATTCCGACAATGAAACGCCAAACGCATCGCCGCGTAACGTCCCGCCGATACCTTGCAAGGTATTCAGCGCGCCCGTCAAAGGCTTTCTCAAATCGGGACGCGCAGCCAAGGCATCCTGCAACAAACGCTGCTGCCCTCGCAACTTGGCCAATACCAACCACTTCGCCAGCGGACGCCGTGCTTCATCGCTCAAACTCATCCGGTACTGCCCTAACCTTCTAACCGCATCGCCATGCGGCTTAGCCGCCAACATCGCGGTCGCTTCGGTAGACCGCCCCGACAATACCAAAAAACCGATATTGCGTTGGGTCAACGCCCCCAACACCCGGCTTTCCAATTGAATATTGCCTCTCACTATTACGCGATCCAAAAGATGCAACGGAACCGTCCCTTTCTTTTGACCTGCTTCATAAAGCGCCAAAGCCTGGCCGTCGAGCTTGACCGCCAACTCCTTTCTATCCAAATACAAACTGCTCATCGTTCACCCCACATAAAAAAACGAACCGTCCTGAGGCAACACCGCCTTACCGAGCGTACGAATCGACTTCGGCCCGACCAACTTCAGCAAAATAAAGCGGTCTTCCACAGGATCGATAACCCCGGCAACTTCATCCAACAGCGCACGTTTTTCCGCCGGCGTCAAAAAACATTCGAACACCGACTTCTGCCCGCCGGACGCATAAGCGCGAAGCACATACAAAGCCTTGCGCAAACGCTTGTTGCAGGAAATATCGTAAGCCGCGAGATAAAGTTGCCGTTTTGTCATGGTTTGACAGCATAACGGCAAATTGTGGATATAAGGGGTTTGGCAAGCTTGCCGGGTTTGGGGGTGAGTGGTTAGCGGTGAATAGTGAATAGTGAATAGTGAATAGTGAATAGTGAATGGATTTGCAAGGCGCGTCGCGAGTTCCCGCACTAAAACGCTTTAGCCTGGAACACCTAATTACGGATGTACCAATGCTCGAAAAGTCTAAACCCTCTGTGGGAGCGACGCCTTCGTCGCGATATCGAAGCCGCTGCCGCCAAACAACCGTTGTCGTTTTCGAAGGCTACAACGTTTAACTCATTGGATTTCTGTGCTTAGGCATTGCGACTTCGATTCCGTTATTCGATTTTTGGCATTATCGGCCTCGACAATCGCGATCTGGGGATCGCTCCCACCATGTGGCTTTTATACTCAGCAATAAATTCAGCAACGGTGGGCGCGTCGCGAGTTCCCGCACTAAAACGCTTTAGCCTGGAACACCTAATTACGGATGTACCAATGATCGAAAAGTCTAGACCCTCTGTGGGAGCGACGCCTTCGTCGCGATATCGAAGCCGCTGCCGCCAAACAACCGTTGTCGTTTTCGAAGGCTACAACGTTTAACTCATTGGATTTCTGTGCTTAGGCGTTGCGTCTTCGATTCCGTTATTCGTTTTTTGGCATTACCGGCCTCGACAATCGCGATCTGGGGATCGCTCCCACTAAAGCGATTATCGTTCCAACGCTCTGCGTTGGAATGCATCCCGCAACGCTCCAGCGTTGCGAATCCAATTTAACGGAAAGAGGCGAAACGCCGCTAGACCGGCACGCCTAAAAGCATTTATAGCACAGAGCGCAGACGAAAAATAAAACGCTCCGCCGTTTCATCAACAATGCGGAGCGCGGGATTAAAGGAAGGAAAAGCAACAGAAAAAAATCAATCTACGACCACCGTAGGCGGTACATTGACTTCCTGCTTCAATTCGGCGGCCTCATAACTGTAAATAGCCGGATTATAAGCTTTATTCACATATTCGATAGTCAACGGAATCTCGGTTTCTTCACCCGCATGCGCATAACTGTGAATGGCTTGCCCGTATGCTCTATTGACATAGATCAGAGTCGGTTTCAGAGATACCACGCCGGCTTGTTTGCTTAAATAACTATATATATTGTGATTGATCGATTTGGATTGATAAATGAATTGGGGTTGATGTTCCGTTTCGGCATTCATTCTCGCTTCCGCACTTAATGGCGCCATGCCGATCAATGCTGCGGCCAATGCTACCGACACAGTGTTTTGGGTTCTTCCTGTTTTTGTTTTCATTGTTGTGAACCTCATTTTGTTAAGAGCACATCTGAGACTCAAGACTTGCGGCTGAGGTTCCAATGAAAATTCAACGCTGTTTACAGCAACAGGGTCAAGATACCCATAGCGCCATGATGCCTGACTATATTCCGTTAAACCTGATTCGCAACGCAGGAGCGTTGCGGGATGCATTCCCACGCAGAGCGTGGGAACGATGAAAGTGCACTCCGTACCCTTTTTTACTCTCAAATGGGGAATTGCTGCTATGTAGATTGCTCGTAATTATGGCTCTTCCGAACTTGCCGTGGTAATAGCGGATCGACACCGAATAAAAAAAGAAGATTTTCTTTAAGCAGATGGTATTAAATGTAATTTATTCATTAAGAATTAGCTTTGTCACTAATCTTTCAAATTACCACGGGAAATCCGGAAGAGCCGTAATTATTCACATCCCCCTATCGTTCCCACGCTCCAGCGTGGGAATGCAGCCCGAGACGCTGGAGCGGTACTCAGGCAAAACCGTGCTAAACATCAACAGAGATCCAAGTCTTAATCCCTTCTTAATAGTAATTATTTACAGCCCTTATCGTTCCCACGCTCCGGCGTGGGAATGAAGACCGAGACGCTCTAGCGTCTCGTACCGCTGGAACGGTACTCAGGCATTCCCACGCAGAGCGTGGGAACGATAAAAATAATCAAAAAAACCGCAGTCTTAATCCCTTATTAATAAAGCCTGGTATTCAAATTTGAAGAAATTTGGACAGACTGGCAAGAAACCTTAGTCTTAATCCCTTCTTAATAAGGTCTGGTATTCAAATCCATCAACTCCGCCTGTCCAGCAAACCCGACTACAGTCTTAATCCCTTCTTAATAAGGTCTGGTATTCAAATAACATTCGCCCACCTCAACGAGGCCCCGGAAGAAGTCTTAATCCCTTCTTAATAAGGTCTGGTATTCAAATCATTTCAGCCTTAAGCTTAAGTTAATGTGGCGTCTTAATCCCTTCTTAATAAGGTCTGGTATTCAAATCGCCCAACAATCCAGGCTCTCGGCCCTGCCGACGTCTTAATCCCTTCTTAATAAGGTCTGGTATTCAAATACGGATGGCTTTCTAATACCATTAATTAAAGAGGGTCTTAATCCCTTCTTAATAAGGTCTGGTATTCAAATTATTAAAATAAACGGTAAAGGTTTAATCTAATACGTCTTAATCCCTTCTTAATAAGGTCTGGTATTCAAATGGTAAAGTAATTTCCCACTTTACGGCGGACGGATTGTCTTAATCCCTTCTTAATAAGGTCTGGTATTCAAATAAATGGATTTGCCACCTGTTTGCAGTTCGTCTTAATCCCTTCTTAATAAGGTCTGGTATTCAAATCGATATAATAAAAAATGGGCGTGTAATCGCTCACGTCTTAATCCCTTCTTAATAAGGTCTGGTATTCAAATAATGACATCCAATGATATTGAAATCGAAATTGCGTCTTAATCCCTTCTTAATAAGGTCTGGTATTCAAATGAGTGGGACAACCATCGTTACTCGAAATCATGTCTTAATCCCTTCTTAATAAGGTCTGGTATTCAAATTGTGCCGTTCGACGCATGGCGCGGCAACGTGTGTCTTAATCCCTTCTTAATAAGGTCTGGTATTCAAATTGAACATCATGAAAAGCTTCAACGAAACCACCAGTCTTAATCCCTTCTTAATAAGGTCTGGTATTCAAATTTGACGGGCTAGAAAAATTGTTGCTTGTTTTAGGTCTTAATCCCTTCTTAATAAGGTCTGGTATTCAAATTATTGTTAAAGGTGTCAATGCTCAAGCTATGTCTTAATCCCTTCTTAATAAGGTCTGGTATTCAAATGTATAACCTAAACTTTATATATATATATATGTCTTAATCCCTTCTTAATAAGGTCTGGTATTCAAATCTACTTGTTGCGCGAATCTTTCCCGGATTTGTCTTAATCCCTTCTTAATAAGGTCTGGTATTCAAATATCTAATAATGAACTATTCACACAAATAATAGGTCTTAATCCCTTCTTAATAAGGTCTGGTATTCAAATAGCTCGCCTCTGTTCTCCTTTTGTTATCAATGGGTTGCAAAGGGGGTTGGCGGGATTTTCGGCTTTTGAAAAGTTAATTGCTTTCATCTGATCCATTCCGTCAATTTTTGCGATAAATGCGCCAAACTTCGATGCGCGCAAATGGCGATGCCGAGATCGTGCGCTCGCTGCAGATCGTATTTATTCGGCGGGTTGTAGCTTACCAGCATTGCGCGGGCTTGTAACCCTCCCAATAGATCCTTGAGGCTATCGAGTTTGTACAATGCCTGGGTATTTTTGTTGTTGACCGGATTTTTGTCGTGATGGGTTTTGCATTCTATGATGTATAGCCGGTTGTCCTTGAGCAGCGCGATATCCATTTCATTCCTGATAGGCGGCTTCCTGTGGTTGCGTTCGACCTCGATGCCTCGGCCCACGTCTTGCAATACTAGAGTTTTTTTCAGGTTTAGGCAGATGCCCCATACATGTTGTTCCAACCAACCGCCGTTGATGTAAAAGCGTGTTTCCTCGCTGGGAAAGATTAGTTGGCCGCTTTTTAATTCGAGTAAGCGATGGTCTTGGAATAATCCGATCAAATTTTCGAGCTGGCGGTAATTTTGATGCTTCGGGTCCAGTGCAACTGTCAGCGCGGGTTTTGCTTTTGCCGCGTAAGCATTGAGCACACGCAACGGTTCGGTGTAGGTTTCCGCGTTTAGGATCAGAGTTTTTGTCAATTCCCGGAAGCGTCGCGGCACGCCGTATTTATCGCCTTGGGCGGTCACTTCGGCACCGAAGGCTTTTAGAAACTCCGGCAGTTTTAGGCGATCGGCCAGGTTCCCGCCAGGTTGATCCGCCGGATGCATCCAGATTATTCGGTCGTACTCCGGGTGTACATAAAAAATCGGCTTATCGAATTCACGAAAGACTTCATAGGCTGCAATACTCATCGGTTTGGTGCCGCCGGTGGCGTTGAGCGCGATGTTTTCATGATGCACGGCGAGCAAATCGACAACTTGATCGCGAATGTGTTCGATATCCCAGGCGTTTTCGACCGGCCAACGAGTTATATTGCCTACCCTGCTTCGGATCACCGATTCCAACCAATCGGCGCGTTGCCGCATATCGGCGCTGACCAGCATAATGACTTTCCGGGGCCGGTATTGCTCATCGAGTATCGGCGTGATGTTGGGCACGGCTTGGGCTGAGATTAGGATGAGATGGGTATCGATGTTCATGGTGTTTTTGGGGTTGATATTCTTGTTCAGTTGGGCTTAGGGCCAACCGCCGTGGGCCGATAGGGTTTTGAGCTAGGTTGTCGAAAAAAGCCGCTTTTAGCAAAGTGCCGTGTTCCCGCTTTTTAAACTCAAAAAATTTTGGAATTTGTGTAATTATTCACATCCCACTATCGTTCCCACGCTCCAGCGTGGGAACGAAGACTGAGACGCTCTAGCGTCTCGTACCGCTGGAGCGGTACTCAAGCATTCCCACGCAGAGCGTGGGAACGATAATTTTATTTATTTTTTGCTTTTTCAAAAGGGGTTGCCGAACTCCGGTTTGTTTTGATAGCCGGTGTTTTTATACAAACTTAGACTTTGGGCTTCCCCTCACCTAGCGTTAGGTGAGGAGCGATCTGGGGATCGCTCCCACAACAGCTTAGCCTTGCCGGCTGAGTGTTTCATATATTTCGCTATCGCATTGCTTTAACAGTGCTTCTTTCTGCTTGCCCGGTAAAAAAGCATGAATGAAGCTTTGCTTGATCATCGCAAGAGCGTCCCATTGCGTTAATTTACCCTCGCTCATCCTGGCCGCCGTTAAATATTCGCGGCTCAGCGTAGTAAGACTTATACCTGGATTGTCGGTGCATAACGTCAACGGCAAGCCTTCCCGCCACAATGCCATTAATGGATAAGGCTTGCAGCCTTCGCTTTCCGGCCATTGCGGGTCTTGAAAGCCGACTACTTCGCGGTTGGAGGTCGGGCACAATTCCAAACAAATATCACGATTACGAAACCGTTGCGCCAGCGGCGGATTGTCATTTAATGTCAGACCATGACCTATCCGATCCGCATGCAAATGATAGGCGGCTTGCCAGATCGATTCGGCAGGTTGGCCTTCTCCGGCATGGATAGTAATCGGTAGGCATTGTTCGAATGCCGGCGTAAACAATCCGGCGATTTCCGAGGGCCGAGTTTGCTGTTCGTCGCCGGCCATGTCCAGTCCGACCACAAAATCAGGCCATTGATGTTGCGCCGTGATTGCCAATTCAATGGTTTTTTGCAGTCTTGCCGTTCGGTCTCCTTCAATATCGCGCCGGTCTGCGATCACGATAAAGCGAAATTGCGGTTTCTTACCGTCCGGCAAGCTTGTCAGTGCTTTTTTCAGGGCGCTATAAAAACACTCCAGAAACACCAGACCATCGCCATATTTCTGGGGACTTCCACGCAATTCGATATAGGCAAGACCTTCTTGCACGGCTTGTTCGACGATGGCTTGAGCGTACGGTTCGATCGCCGCAGGATGACTTAATATCGCGGAACCGGTGAGTTCGCCGGGCCGTTCGTAGGCTGCAAATTTTTGCGGATGCCGGCTCGTTAATGCGATGCGCGGTTCGGTACAACGCCAGAGGTTGTTTTGCAGTTGTTCGTCGTCGGCATACCTTAGCAACGCGGCGCTGTTATGACTGCGAACGCCTTGGTTTTTCAAAGATTCCGGCCATTCCCAAGGCCATTCAATGCTTTGCAGCAAGGGCCGACAATGGCCTCTCGCTCGTTGTTGTTCCTGTTGCGTCATGTTTTGCCAGACTGCATCGGCAACCCGGCGCTGGGCTTTTAGATTCAAACAGCCGCCGATATGCCGATGCAAGTCGGCTTTCGGCAGCATATCCAGCCAATCGAGATGTCGTGCATCGAGCGGCACGGTTCTAAGCTGTTCTATCGTTCTCGGCGGCAACCGGTAAAGACTGCGCCAGTTTTCGTGATGTTCGCTTCGGCCGAGTTCGGATAGATAATTGCCTAGCAAGCGGCTGCCGTGTTGTTCGCGTTTTTTCAGTTCTTGCACCAACGATAGCGTATCGACCGCCCAAACTTCCGACAAACCCGACTGCGGTAGCGGCAATGAAAAGGCTTCGGTGGCGATGGCTTCAGTCCGGTCCATGCGCAAATCCAGCAAATCGCTGCGCTGGGTTTTGCCGGTAATGAGCGGTGTAACGGCATGACAGCAGTCCGTATCGAAGGGCCGAGTAAACAATTCCGGCGCCGCGTCTTGTAATGCTTTGGGCATGGCTTTGAAATCTTTGCCGACCACATGCAGCAATGCTTGACAACCGAATAAACCCGCCGCCCATTGCAAATCGGCACTCATCGTTTTGCGTCCGCCGGCCAGCGATAGGACGACTTGTCCGCCCCGGGCTTCGGCGTGTGCTTTCAAACAGGCGCGAGCGATCAATTCACGCATCCGTTCGCATTCCGCTTGAGTGGCCAGTTCGTCGGTATCGGCTGCTTGCCAGATACGCAATGTCATGGGTTTTGTCAGTAGCCGGCTCCATAGGGTCAATGAACTTAGGCTTTTTTGGGTGACTTCGCCTTGCGTGGTGCACAGCCAGATTTCGTCCGGGACTTGTAAGCCGTATTCGTTTCGGAGTCGTTCGAAAGATTCGTTGTCGGGATGTTCGGCATACAGCGGCAAGCGGTCCGGCGCCAAAAAGCCGTAAACTTCGGGAACCACGGCCCAACTGGCGCCAAGGGTCATGAGTACGATGTTTTTCATTGATTGATCATTTGGGAGAGGCGCTATTGTGAAAGGTGCGGGTGTCGCTCCCACAGTAGCTGCGCTCAGCCACCAAGTCTTCTATTGATAAGTTTACAAGTCATAACTTTGCGGCAATTGCGGCGGCATGTCTTTGATCCCGACTCGGCGGCTTTCGATCAGCAGCATCGGTAGGAAGAGCCTTTCCAGCCAGTCCGCCAGTTGCAGCCAATGCGACTGCTGAACGGGCTCGAAGCCGTGCGCCAGGATCGATTGATTGCGGCTTTTGATTTGATTGAGCAAGTTTTTTTCTTCAGCCTTGATAAATTCGGCGGCCGCGCCTTGGGTTTTAACCTTGACCAACTGCCAGGCCTGAAACAAGCCGGCTTGATAGATTCCTTCTCTATTGGCCGTCAGCTCCATGCCGGCGGGAATTTCGGCTTTCGCGATGTTGGACGTATCGATGCCGCAATGCGATTTCAGCAGCCATTGCGCGGTCCATTCGATCAAGCGGTAAACCCGCGCGACGGCATCGTCGTAGCGACCTTGCGCGGCGCGGCGTCGGGCATTGAGATACAAGTCGAGCAGTTGCGCCGGCTCGCGTTTTTCCGGCCGTTGGTCGCGCAAACGCATTGCTATCGACAAATAGGCTCTAAGTTCGTTCGGCAATCCGGGCGCGTAGTTTTGCAGCAGATCGAGCGCGGTTTGATGGTTGAAGTTGTCCCATTCGGCAAAAGCGCGGCTCAAGTCGCGAAAACGCGTGAAACGACTGCGTAATTGCGCACTGCCCGGCGCTTTAATGTCTTTGAGCCCGGCCTCGGCTTCGCCGTAAGCGAAACGGCTCCAAGCTTGACGATATGGCGAAATTTGCCGTTCGAAACGGATGTGTTCGATGTTGGCCAAGGCCGCGTATTGCGAGCCGTCATGTACCTTGATCAAATCGGCCCGGCTGCCGGTCACTAATTGCAATTGGATGTCCTGCCGCTCCATCGCCGCCATAACCAGTCCGGCGCTCATCGATTTGGTCCCGCCGGTGTAATCGGCCATGATCGACGCGTTCGGAAACCGCCGCACCAATCCGTCCAAGGCTCGATTGCAATCGGCGTAGATTTGGTCCAAGTCGTCCGATAAAGTCGTACACAGGTCGTATTGCTCCGGCGTCAATCCGGTTTGTGCCGGAATGTTGGGCAGACTGGGTTTGTCGTCCTTGGGCTCGGCTTTGATGCAATTGCCGCTACCGGTAATTTGCACGACGGAACCGGGCCGTCCGGTCGCGGGGTCTTTGTCGGTGCAAATGAACAAAACGAAGTCGGGGCGTAAGTCGTTGATGGCGGTTACGATCGGCTGATGACTGCCGCCGACGGTGCAGATTAGGATTTGGGTCATGGTTTGATTATTTTTAGTTGTGAATCATCGTTCCCACGCTCTGCGTGGGAATGCAGCCCGAACCGCTCTGCGGTTCGGGGACGCTAGAGCGTCCCTGTCAAGGTCCCACGGTCCTCCTTACGAACGCAAACATTGGCTGCCGAAGCAAAATTGGTATGCATTCCCACGGAGGACCGTGGGAACGAGGATAAAGATCAATCCTGTAGATAGGCAAGCACTTTTAAGCTGCGTTGTTTCAATTTCATTTTTTGCTTATTCGTTCCCTCGAAATCCGGAAGCCATTTGCCTGCATCGACCATTAACTCTTTGATTTTTTGAGCAATGCTTTTGGCGTCTTCTCCCTGCCATCGGTCCGATTCCAAGGCTTGCAACAAGCGGGTGTCGTGTTCTTGTTGTTGAAACGGTTTTAGGAATTCTTCGACTTCCCGGTCTATCGGGCTTAACGCTGCGAGACGTTGTTGCTCCGTTTCTTGTTGCAGTCGAATTTCCTCTGAGCGTTGTTGTTCGGCCTGTTTTCTTGCTTCTTCTTGTTGTTGCCGTAATTCAGCTTGTTGTTTGAGTGCGTTTTGTTTGGCCGATTGCCGCTGCAGCCAATCGATTACGTCTTGATTGCCTCGTTCCAGCCAGTTTTGCAGTTGACTATCCGGGGTTTTCGGATCGATTTCGACCAAGAGCCATCCGAATGGCAGCAGATTGGTTCGATTGCCGATGTCATCGGCGGCAAGCCACCAGGTTTTGGGTTGATTTTCCCAGGTGTCTGGCTTTTTCTTTTGATTATTGATTCTAATGCTGCGAACACCATTTAGCGTCAATGCCTCACCACCACTATGCTTCCCCACCCGCAATAAGAAAGCCTCTCCATCATCCAAACGCTTCAATAACCGATCGATAAACAGTTGCTCAACGTGAGTTAACCAACTTTTATCAAGATAATTGCGTTTTTTCATGTCAGAAATTTCTTGTTCGAGCAATGTTTTATAAAACTTATTACAAGCATGTGCAATTTGCCCTATCGACCAATGCAAATCTTTTAGCGGGAGTTTTTGCGCAGATTTATTGATCGAATCGGTAATGTGGAGCGTCAATGAACCTGAAAACCCTTGGTAATGTTCATGAGTAATACACTCCATTAATTGATATAACCCTTTTTTCTCGGCACTTGAGTCTAATAATTTGCCATCTATTTCTACGGGTTCACGTTTACGATTGACGGCAAATTGCACTTGACATGCCGGCTTATTTTCATTGCCTTGCCAACTTGCGTCGCCAATTAATATAAGTCGCATCGGGTCGGTTTGAAAACTGCCACCCAAAAGCTCCTCTTGTAAATCTTTGTGTTTTTTATGCCGTGTCGATTGTCCATTATTAATTGAATCCAGCATTGCAGTTCTAATAGCTCCTTTAATACTCGATCCGGGCAACATTGGTACCCCATTTGCCGAATTGAAAAAGGTCCGCTCAATTTCAAGTTTGTTAATGACTCGGCCATTTTTTTCACGGTTTTTGGTTTTGCCTACACTGTTTAAATAGTGCCTTATTGCCCCGCTTGAAACTGGAATCGGCGGCTTGGCAAAGGCCAGTAGTTTCTCCCGATGGTTATGAAAGAAAGATTGCACCTTGGTTAGCATCGTGTCATCGGGCTTGCCGTTGACGATAGCCAATAATTGTTGTCTGTCGCTGTCGCTCAAACCAGCCAGCGCAGCCCGGCTATCGAAACTGTATAAAGCCCCTGCTTCATCGTCAATAACATAATTACCCGGCTCGTAGCTTTCATCGGCGCCAATGTGAATGGGCGATAACGGTGTGTATTTCAGCGTGTAGTGATTCAAAAAATGTGTCATGAACATTCCTTGGCTTGAAAATTGACGGCTATGACGGGAGCATAGCCTTGATGTACCGTGGCGGGCAGCGTTTTCGAGAGCTCGCCGTTGCCGCCGATGCCTTGGCCGATAAAGCCGGACGCAGGAGGATTCGTAGCCATTATCGCGGCGGTTTGCGCCAATAGAATCGGATTTTTAAACGGTTTACCTTCTTGGTGGACGGCAATATCGCCGTGCCTGCCAAATCGGGTGAAGAGTTGATAATAGCTGCGTTCAGGCGCAAAGCCCAAGCCTTGCGGGGCGCATGGCGCGAGCGTCAAACTGCTATTGGCATCGGCTTGAGAAGGTAACTCGGCGGCTTGAAATGCTTCCAGCTTGAATTTACCAAGTCCGATGCTGGCATCGCGTCCGAAGCCGAATTCGCCAATATCGGTCAGGCAATTTTGATAATCCTCCGCGCTCAACCGCTCGGTATCCAATAGCACATAGATATGCCAACGCAGACCGGGAATGAACCATTCCTGTTCGATGCTATACGGAGCAAAACCTCCCTCGCCTGTCGTATTGCTTCGCCGGTCGATGGTATTGTGCGGCTGTGGATGTTTTTCGCTCAGCTTACCGAAGTCGCCGGCGATATCCGCCGCCGTTTTCGCCAAGCCCAACCATTCCGACACCGGTTTTTTGATTTCCGCTTCGGCTAGCCAACAACGCTTTTTGACGGCTTTTCGATCCGTTCCGTCGACCGGACGATAATAGCTAAACGGTAGTTTCGGTAACGGTAGATAACCTTGCGGAAAGGCATCGGATGCGACCGCGAACGGCCTGCCTTCAGTATAACCGTTTAATAGCTCGGTCAGGCTTGCTTCACCGAACCGGTTGCGAATCGCCCAACACAGTTGACCGAACAAGGTATCGCCTTTTAGCGGCGTCGCGAATGCCGACAACGGCGTAAGCGTCACACTAAAGCATTGCATCAGACGGCCTCTTTTAAATCGAGTTGTTCGAGTTCCGTTTGAATGTTTCGGCCTTCCAATTGCAAATCTCGAAAGGCGATTTTGCCGTAACCGCGCGATCCGGAACCGCCCAGGCCGGTCAATTCCAACAATTTCATGCCTTGCAGCACGGTAACGAGCAAGTTTTCATCGTCATGGACGCGTATCGTCAGATTGAAATCGAATTTGGCGGTTGCCGGGACGCGCTCGGTGTTGCGAGGATGTTCGGCCGTGCCTTTGATTCGGTCAATCATGTTTTCCATTTTGGTTTCCGTGAGCAGCAGGTTTTTGTCATCCATTTCTTTCGCCCACTCCGGGCATAACGAACAATCCCAGAACGATAGCCGGCTCGGGCCAATTTCAGCCAGTAGATCCGAAGCAATATCGCCATCGGGCGCGCCTCCGAACAATTTGACTAAGGCTTTCGCTTTATCCAGCACGTTGCCATCGAGTTTCTTCAAGTGTTTGAAGCTAAGCGGCTGCCCATCCGTTTGTCCGACCACGCCTAATTGCCATTCCAGGAGGCTACGCATTTTGCCTTTGATGCTGGAACCGGGAATATAAGGCTGTTGGGTAATAGGATTTTTGATAACCGGATTATCGGTGCCGCCAATGTGAATTTCGGTGTTGCCGCTGCCGATATGAAGACCGCTCAATAATTCGATTTGGCCGGTAAGTTTTTGTATTTTGGTAAGTTGCATTTTTTTGCCTCCGATCAATTTGGGCGTTCTTGTTTATAAAAGCCCATGAAGGCTTCCATGAATAATTTGAATGTGTGCAGGGTTTGAGCGCAGATGACTTGTTGTAACCCTTTATGGATCAAGTCAACAAAATTGTCATCGACTAACTTACGGCCTCTCGCATAAGCTGCCTTAGCGTTGATCATCCGAATAAAGGGTAAATAATCATCAAATTTTTCAGGATTTTGGCGTACCTTGCTGTCCCATAACACGATTTCGTCATAGAACTTTCTCAGTTGAGTCGGTTTATTATCGTTTTTTCTGGGATCATCACCCGCGATACGCTTGGCTGCCTGCAAGGCTATGCTGTTAAACAATTCCGGGTCGATTTTTTCGCCCGGTTTACCGATGTTTATATCCATGTTGTTCTCCTGTTTGTCAATGTCGCTTAAATTTGATTTCGCGCCGCTAGAGCGGCTCGGGCTTGCTCCCACGCCGGAGCGTGGGAGCCATGTCTTATGATTCTTATCGTTCACACGCTCCAGCGTGGGAATGCCTCCGGGGACGCTCCGCGTCCCGATGAACAGAGCCAGTCGGCTTCACCAAGGGTCTATCTCCAGCAGAGGCTCACCGCCAAAATAATTCGCCGCGCTCGAATAACGCCAATGCTCCGGCTTTGCAACATAACCCCGCTTGACCGGATTATGGTGAATGTAATCCAGCTTCTGCCTCATCATCGCTTCGTTGAGTACCAACTCGGCATGCGCGCCTTCTTGCCAGAACTGATAAGCTCTATCCGTTTTATGCGCTCGTTTCGCGAAACGAAGCCGGGTCAAGATACGTTCGACTTGATTCTCTTGCAGATAATCGATGATCTTCCGTGCCGTATAGGATTTGAAGCTGTTCAGGCATTTATCCAAGCGTTCCGACTGTGCGACGAAGTGCAGATGGTTTTCCAGTACGACGAAACCGTATAGTTTCAAGCCTTGCTCTTTGCGTTGATATTGCCAGCAATCGAGTAGTACCTGCACGGTCTCCGGACGCGTAAAGACCGGCAGCCATTCCAGTATGGTGCAAGTTAGAAAATGCGACTGGCCCGGTTCCGTGATCTTGTAGCGGCTTCTTCCCATAGCGTTCTCCTATCTCGACGCGGAGCGTCTTCGGATGCATTCCCACGCCGG
Source organism: Methylotuvimicrobium buryatense (assembly GCF_005931095.1). Lineage (GTDB taxonomy): Bacteria > Pseudomonadota > Gammaproteobacteria > Methylococcales > Methylomonadaceae > Methylotuvimicrobium > Methylotuvimicrobium buryatense. The sequence goes on from NZ_CP035467.1 coordinate 2,727,323, forward strand.
AGCGTGGGAACGATGACGTATCTGCACGGTCTCCGGACGCGTGAAAACCGGAAGCCATTCCAGTATTGTGCAAGTTAGAAAATGCGACTGGCCCGGTTCCGTGATCTTGTAGCGGCTTCTTCCCATAGCGTTCTCCTATCTCGACGCGGAGCGTCTTCGGATGCATTCCCACGCCGGAGCGTGGGAACGATGAAATTTTTAATCGCGTTGCTGGTATAGGTGACAAAACAGCGCGACTCGATAATTACTGCCGTGCCGAATGATGCCGGCATTGGCGATTTCCTCGGCCAGTACCGCTTGTCGGCGTTTACGCTGTTCTTTATCGAGGTGTTTGTTGCGCTCCAGCATCCGCACGGTACGGTAAGCAAAGTAGCTATGCCAAATCGCGTTTTCCGGCTTTTCGTCGACCTTCTCGGCCATGTCAATCAGATTGAGCAGGCCGTAAACATAGCCGGTGCTTAAGTCCATGTCTTCGCTGAGTTCCTGCAATCGTTTTCGGCGGGTTGCCAAGGCGCTGAAATCTTCCCAAACCATGGCTTGATTAAAACAGTTGACGGCGTTTTTGGGCGAAGGCGCAACTTGACCGGGATTATGCGCTTTGGCTCGCTCCAGCGCATCCTCCGCCATTTCGCCCAGTTGATTAATCGGCAGGCCGGGCTTGGTGGTGCTGATACCTGCGGAAAAGTGTACTTCGGGATTGTGCGCGACGTATTCTTGGAAAGCTTGCCGCATTTTGCCGCCCAAATTTATCTGCGACAGCCAAGGACCTATCAGAAAAAAATCGTCGCCGCCGGCAAACACGGTATAGCAGTTGTCATATTCGGTTTGGCACAGCCATGGTAAATAAATCGTAAAGAATGCGTTGATTTGCCGGGACAAGGCGGCGGTTTTACTGAAACTGGTATCGTCTCCAAGTCCCGATTGAAAGATCATACCGAGATTATCGACATCGCCTTTTAAGGTCGAAAGTGCCGTAATGCCCTGCCAGCGATGGTTTTCCTGCAAGATTTGATCTTCGCAGGCAATATGATTGAGCGTTTTGGCATCGCCTAAATCCAGCTTGTCCTCGCCGGCATATTTGCCCAATAGCGCCTCTGCTTGCGCCTTGTCATCGAATTTCGGCACATAGGCATTGATCGTTCGTCTGGCATAACCGTTCCACAATGCACCATCCGCTGATTTCGGCAGCGAAAAATCCCAAGCCCTGAGCAGATTGCCGTTTTTGGCTTGTTCGCCGAATTTGCCTTGGATGTCTTCGTGTTCGGCAAAGCTGATATGGTAGCCGAACACCGGTATTTTCAGGGTGCTAGCCATATTCAGGGATTGCCGGGTAATCAGAATGCGTTCCCTGCGCGTCAACCATTCCCCGGTTTTCAGTTGATCCCAAGCCAATCGGCTAATACTGGTTTCTTGGTCGAGTTGCTCGCTGGCCGGCGATTTTCCGTCAATTTTGCAAACGCCATTGTCCTTGTCGAAACGATCGAGAAAATCTTTGAAAACAATCGGCGCCGCTGCATCGCCGCACAAATTCAGTCGTTGATTCTTGGCGGTTTCCAGTTGGTCGAATAACTTGGTAATCAATGCCTTATACGGACTCGACTCCCCTGGTTTGGCGCGGCAAAAATCGTTACACGAGGCATCCGTCCAAGCTAATCCGACCCCTGCTTGCCCCCAACTATGCTGTAAAAACCAGTCGTTTAATTCTTGTTGGACCTGTTGCAGTGTTTCGATGGTCGCCGACGTCTTCGGCGCCACGATCATGAACTTGCCGGCGGCGTTGATGACTTGGCTCGTGGATGGTAAAGCCAATGCATCCAAAACCTTGAGCGCCGCGCATTCGCTGAGCAATGAGACATAAAAAGAACGACCGCGCAGCAATTTGGCGGCTCGCTTGTTGGTTTCGCCGCCGCTGGCGAAAATGAAGTCCTGGATGCCAAAGAAGTCGCCCTGGATTAATAGGAATTTGGCTTCAGTCCAACTCATTTTTTGATCTCTTAAGGACTTGGTCGCCGCTTCATCGGTTCGGTTATTTTCGTGGTGATAACGCCATAAAGCGGTCGCCAAGGCAGCAGTTACACGAGAATGATCGTATAAAGATACATCAGGACGAACATTGAAGGCAGTAGCCGACGGTATCGCCTGAGTATAAACACCCCAAACGGTCTCAAAATGATCCAACCATAACGACCAGTTGTTACGGTGGGACTTAGGGAGCTTGGTTAATGCCTGAGTAAAGCCTTGCCAAAGCTGGTTGTATTCAGCTTGGGCTTTTTCTTTGTCGTTATGTTCATAGCCAGCGGCTTTGACAGGAAAAATGCTCTCGGGTGAAAGCGGTTTGAGCGAATAGCGGTAAACAAAATCGTGTTTATCCAGCTCGGTTTTATTGATTTGTTCAAATAAGGTCAGTTGTCTGGCAGTGTAATGATTTTTTCCGGTTGATGTGCCTTCTTCTGCTTCGTTGTAACGCTCGAACTCCTCCCTGTCAAAACCCGATGCCACGCGATCCGCCGTCGCGATGATCCATTGTAAAAAAGTCTCCGGCTTGTGATGCTTGGCTGCGGCATTGATAAACGAGTCATCGGCTTGCTTGGATTTCCACGAACCGAAAGGCGCGAAATCCGCTCCTTTCAATTCGGGCATGAACTCTTCGATCAAATCCATCGCCAAACCGGTATAGGCAGCATGGACATGACTGAACCAGCCTTTGTCATCGATATGATTTTTCCGATGCGGACAATAAAGCTGTTTGTTGGCGTCCAGTATTTCTTGGTTAACCGGTATCCTCGCTCGTTCGGCAAACTTACCCAAATCGTGTAAAAAAGCAGATAAGGCGATGCGGCTCGATTGATCCAATAATTTTCTTTTTTCGTGTTCTTGCATATTTATGACTCCTGATAATGTACCTGCCCCACTGCCAACGGTATCCAATACCCCGTTCTCGGCCTTTTACCGACTGCGGAAATCAGGTAGGGTTTGGCGTTGGCGCCTAGCGCTTCTTTTAGCCGGCTGTTGACTCCGGATTTTCTTTGTTCGAAAAAGGCTTTACTCATGCCTTCTTCAAGCGTTTTCAAGGTTCGGTCGGATAAGCCCAGTTCGCCGGCGATTTGCTTGTAGCTTTTTAGGTATTCGAACACGTATTCCAAGTCGGGCACGCCGTCGGACGGGCATGTGACCGGCGGCATGTTGTGCGCTTGCCGGTTGAGCAGCCATAGGTAAAACGCCAGTTCGACCGGTTTGAGTTTGATTGTGACGCCGTGGGCGCTCAGCGTTCTTTTTTTGAGGTCGATGGTCAATTCGGGCGGGCCGAGTTTTTGTTGCGCGTTGGCCACGGCGCGGCTGAAGCTGGTCTTACCTTCGAGTAGAGCCGGATCGAGTCCGTGGCGTAAGCGTACGAAGGCGATGTCGGCCAGGACGACTTCGGCGTGTTGCGTGTCCAGCGGTTTTCGAGTCGGGTCGTTGCCGTAGATGATTTGCGACCGCGGCGTCGGGTAATAAAACTGCGGATGCGATTCGTAGTCTGGCGATACCAGGACATGGCTGAGCCGGTCTTGCGAACGTCCGAACAACGACAGCGCATAGCCGGCGTAGAAGCCCATGGTTTTTCTGCCGCCGGCGATCGACACATGCAATTCGCGGATTGGGTCGGCGGTCAGTTTTCTGATCCATTCGGTGATGCCGTCGGCCATCGCTTGGTTGTCTTCGCGGCTGCGGATGTCTTGCAGCGGTTCGCCGCTGTCGCGTTGCAGTACATGGATGTCGCTTTCGTCAAAGGTCGGCATGGGCAAATCGTAGTCTTGATAGAAACGTTGTAACCAGCCGTCGTTGATCAGTGTGAGTTTGGCGCGTTGCCGGCCTTCGGCCGTGGTCAGGATATGGATGTGCGCCGGCATTTCGTCTTTTTGCTTGTGCAGTGCGTAGAGCGTTTCGGTAACGATTTGCGGTGTTAGTCCGGTGACGGCGAGTAAGGTTGTGTTCGGCATTGGGTTCTTCTTCTTTTTTTACAAGTTTTCGGTGCTTGGGCCGTGCGGCTTCGATGCCTTTGTTCGTTTTTCGGCATTATCGACCTCGATGATCGCGATCTGGGGATCGCTCCCACAGGGGATGTTTGGGTTTAGTCGATGCTACTCCACTTCGTTGACTTTTCTTCACCTGGCAAGCTTGTCGGGATAATCCTGTAAGCACCAAGCCCCATGCTGGTCGCCTTGCCGGCATGCGTCCATTGGCCTAGCCAAAGGTAGGGCCAAAAAGCTTCATTGCCTTGCATCTCTAGGCTGAATCGGCCGAGCAGTCCGCCCATGTTCATTTCGGTTTGCTGTCTCGATGAGTAGCGCGTCCAGTCGTGCCATTGGAGCTTGGTATCGGTGCAATGTGTTGCCGATGCCTGTTTGGTCAATCCGGCAAAGTCGGTTTCAAGCGGGGTGTCGGTATGAAAGTAGCTGAGCATCGATTGGCGGCGCAGCAGGTTGGCGAAGAATTTGCCGAAGTTAAAATAGTCCGGCGTCAGGTTTTTTCCGTCTTGTTTGATGCGAAGAGGCGTCTCCAGGGAGATCGTAATAGATTCAGGCGGATCGGGTATCTTAGGCATCGATGCCGGCGGCCTCGGTTGCAGTTCACCCTCCCGATATAGGGTTTGTTCTCCCTCCATGGCGTCGAGGTAATCGATATGATGCAGTTCGAAGCGCTGCCTGTGCCCGCCAATGCCGTCGAGCCCGGCTTTTTGCAGGGCATGAACGATATACGGAAAGTAACGTTCGGCATGTCCGAACAAGATTATATCTAACGCATAGCTCGTGTCGATGGCATCTTGCTGTGGAAAACGTAATACGAAGGGATGCGGCGCTGCATTGTATTTGCGCATTTTCTCGCTACCCGGTGGCGGCGGCGTTTCGAACACGACGCTGTAGGCGCAGGCGTTTTTCAACAGACATTGCGCGCAAGGCGTATTACGAACGACGCAGACGGTCTTTTTTAAGGCATGGCCGAATGCGCCTCGCCAGGCAGAGCCGGGGAAATCCGGCAGGCGAACCGGATGTTCGGTTTCGAAATGGAATCGGTAGTGATTGAACGGAATGGTGAGCGGTGTTGAATGCATATAAGACCTCCTTGTGTGCAAGAGTAACGAATCTAACGGCTTTTGCCAGTTTCGGCAAGCTTTTCAGGTTCGTTTATTTTCATATTCATTGCGCAACCGGCAACCTTTCTTTAGAAGAAAATCGGTTTTACTTCCGAAAAAGGGGTGAATATGCCTTTCGTACTTCAAATTTCGGCAGCGCCTGGTAAAGCAACGGGTGTGCGACAAAGGCTTTGCCAGCATGAAGCTGGCATAGAGCCTACATGGACGTATTCACCCAGCACCTAAATTCCATAGCCCATTGCCTTGGCTAATTGTCTTGGATAATTTAGGTACTGGGTTCACGGTACCCTTTGACGAACACCCCGGTGCCGAATTTTGATCTAGACACAACCTCCGCACATTCTCAATCAACCCCGACTCGCTCGTTCAATCTTTCTTGATTGTCGGGAAGCTAGAGCTTCCTGAACAGGTTACCCAAGCTGGAGCTTGGGTAACAGCATATTTTAGTTTTTGCGACTACGACTGGCCCCCTGCTCGGACACTTGGCTTCGGCAAGCTGAAGCATCTTGCTAATCAGGACAACATTTGCCGACAAAAAACTGGATATAGGAAAGCTGGAATACGAATCGGCATGCGCCGTTTGCCGTGGACCAACGGAAAAGACGACGACGACCCCTTTAAAGCCTTGTTGGTAAGACGGGTTCCGAATCTAACCGTTCTAGCCAAGAACAATAACGGCATATTCCCGTTCGACCGCGTCTATAAAATCATCGACGGAAGGGAGAAAGTCAAATCTCACGGGCCTCGCGACATGCTTATATGGGGCCGAGCCTTCACCAACCAAACCTCGCTGTATTTCAACAACTATCCCGAGGCCGATACCGAATCGGCCGCGCGCAGTCGTATTCTTGCTCTGACTGAATATTTATAGTGTTTGCAGGAATAAACCTTTTTCAATGAAAATGTAAAAAACACGGAGTCGAACGATGAAATAAACCCAATGGTTCATTATCTTAGTTGTGGCGGTTATTCTTTTTCTGCCGTTTTCGAACCTGATCGGTCTGTCCGGTGAAAACGAGCCGATCGAAGTAATTGCCGGTAAATCGGAGGCTTTTGCGAAAGCTTCGCGGATTTTGCAGAACAAATGCGTCGACTGTCATTCCCCCGGCATGACCCGCATGCCGATCTACGCTGGCCTACCGATCGCAAAACAACTGATGGAGCACGACATCGAAAAGGCCAGCGAACGATTGTTGCTGACGAAAGAAGCCTATAACGGCAAGGAACCCTTGTCGCCGTTGATGTTGGCCCGGCTAGAAGGCGTTATCCGCAACAATAGCATGCCGCCGGCGCTATACCTTCCGCTCAAAAGGGTCAGGTCTATATTCATAGCTATCTTTTTAATTTTGTCGCCCTGACAATTTTACCGACGGTTGTAAAATGTAGATCAAAAAAATCCGCTATTTGTTGATAGCTATATTCCCCTGTGGCATAGGCCGATATGATCGCCTCGTTCCGACTGGCACAAGTTTTTTGGTATTCCGCTAATGGCAATGCGGGCGCTCGCCTTTGTGCTTTTGGAAAATTGACATCGTTGCTTTTCTCTTTAATTTTGCCCTGCATCCGCGTTACGAATGTGTCATCACCGAGGAATATTTGACGTTTTAGCGCTTGCCAGATGGATTCCTGGTCGCCCCCTTGCATGACAAATTCCCTATAGCGTTTTATTGCCGTGTTGCGATGAGTTGAGAACTGAGCCAACAAGCCATCGGTCGCCAACCATGACGGTGCAGGTGCTTCACCGGTCATCGCCCGATAACTGCTCCATACCCAGTCTCCAGGCGAGGTGACCATTCCGGCGCGGACAGGATTGAGCACAACATAACGGGTCAGCTCTAAAAGGTAACTTTCGCCATCAACCAATATCGCTTTGTAGCGGCCTTGAAATAAATGCCCGACGCGGCCGTGTCGGCGATTCGATGTTTGCGTAAAAACACCGTTCAACTGCCGCATACCTTTCGAAAGATTGGCATCAGGTGTTTCTATGACCAAATGATAATGGTTAGTCATCAGACAATAGGCATGACAAACCCAGTTAAAATCTTCTACAACACGCTTCAAAACATCAAGGAATTGAAGCCGGTCTTCATCATCTTCATAAATGTTTTCACGACGGTCACCACGGGAAGTCACATGATAAAATGCGCCTGAAAATTCGATTCTAATAGGTCTGGTCATGAACAAAGTATATAGTAAACAATACTGCTATTCTAGACCTGACCCCTCTGGCTTGACCCCTCTGGCTTAGCTCCGCCAAGGCCGGACGTTTTGCTTGAAAAAAACTCGCCTGATCCGAATCACCCGCATCATCGATCACCGCCTTATGAACACCCGAGGTATCCTGCCGTGTCCGATAATACCCACCAAAATAATACGGTTGCTGAAAAACAAACCGGATTCAGTTGGGTTTTTGTCTTTGACGAGCTGACCCGAGAAATCCAATTACGCCATTATTCGCCGAAGACTTTGAAATCCTATCGCGGCTGGGCGCGCCGATTGCAGGCGTTTACCCAGAGTAAAGATTACCGAAATTTAACGCAACAGGATGTCGTGGCGTTTTTGAGTGATCTTGCCGTTGAGAAGAAAGTGTCCGCTTCGACTCAAAATCAGGCCTTCAATGCGTTGCTGTTTTTGTTTCAACACGTTTTGAAAAAGGATTTCGGCGAAATCAAAGGTATCGCGCGAGCCAAACGCAAGCCTTATATTCCGGTGGTTCTATCTCGCGAAGAAGTCGAGTTGATTTTCGATCATCTCGACGATCCGATCGATCTCGTCGCCAAACTGTTATACGGTTGCGGGCTGCGGCTTTTCGAGTGTTTGAATCTGCGTGCCCAATGTTTCAATTTCGATGCCGGCGTTTTGACCGTCCATGACGGCAAGGGTCAAAAGGACAGAACGGTTCCGTTACCGCAAACCTTAATACCGGCATTGAAACTTCAGTTGCGGAAAGTCGCGGATTTACACGAAGCCGATCTAAAAGCCAATTTTGCCGGCGTGTTCTTGCCGAACCAATTGAGTCATAAATATAAAAACGCAGCCAAAGAATTTATCTGGCAGTGGTTTTTTCCGCAACCGTCATTAACGCTAGTTGCGGAAACCCAAGAACACAAACGCTATCATCTTCATGAATCCATCGTGCAAAAGGCGATCAAACGCGCGGTGAATGATGCCAAAATCACCAAGCGGGCAACAGCGCATACGTTACGGCATTCTTTCGCCAGTCATTTATTGGAAGCGAATTACGATATTCGCACCATTCAGGAATTACTAGGACACAGCGACGTGAGAACCACGATGATTTATACCCACACCGTTCAGAGCAGGACCTTGAAGCAAGCCAAGAGCCCGTTGGATTTTGATAGGGAATAGTCGAGCAAGCTGGGTTAGCATAAAGATCAGGATCAAGCTTTACGGCTCTCAACACCAACCACCCCAGCAAAGGATCCTCACTACCTTATTGCACCGGAAAATCGAAATACGTATCGGGATAAGGCTCGTTCGCCAAGGTAAAATGCCACCATTCCTGAGGATAATGTACGAATCCCTGTTTTTCCATAACCGTTTGCAATAACATCCGGTGCGCTCGTTGCATAGCCGTAGGCGTCTTAGCATAAGACCAGGACTCCGGGCCAAAATAATCAAAAAAACCGCCCATATCCAGTTCTTCGCCATTGTTTAAATCAACCAGCGTTACATCAACCGTACTGCCCCGACTATGCGAAGAACGTGCGGCAATGTAACCTTCTTCAATCAAGCTTGGCTTGTCCAGATGAGGATAATAAACATCCTTCATAGCCACATCATCCGCATCTTGCGACCAACGCACAAAATGCCGCACGGCGCGCTGGGGCCGATAAGCATCAAAAATTTTCAAGCCTAAATTAAATTTTGCCAACTCATTTTGCGCCGCCATCAACGCTTCGGCTGCTGTCTGAGTCAATAATGCGCATGGCCGGTAATACCCATCGATAGGCCTGCCGATAAAGTTATTGGCGCTCGCATAACGAATATCTAAATGGATAGATGGAATAAGCGTATCGACATAAACAAAGTCTTCTTGTACTTGCGCATAAGCAGGATTAAATGTTTTAAGCGATAACAGCGCGAGCATTAATACTCCTGTTTTTCGAATATTCATAAAGTATCGTTTCTACTTTAAAAAATGAATTCAGCAGGCAATTGCTCTGCCATACCGATTTAAAGACAGCCGCATCAATCACGAAGATGGGAATCAATGCGTCAAGATTCATAGCTAAGGAACTGTTTAAAAAATACTCTCCGATTTTATACCTTTCGCACTTCAAATTTCGGCAGTGCCAGAGGAGGCGCCTGGGTGTCCGGTCGATTTTCGCTCCTGCAAAATCGACATTCACGCCATCCATGGCGCTCATAAAGGCTTTGCCAGCATGGAGCTGGCATAGAGACTACATGGACGTATTCACGGCGTCCTTTAGCGGACACCCAGGTGCCGAATTTTGATCTACGAGGGGGTATAAACTCCGGTAAGTCAATGATAGACAGTTACTTAGCCAACGCAACTTCGATACCGTTTGTTGTTACCTTGCTCACTCGACTTCGAGATCGCGATCTGGGGATCGCTCCCACAAAACGCCCGTAGGTCTCTGTCGGAACAAGATCTTCGTCGCGACTTTCGGAGCCCTCGATAGGCGATGTTCCGCGACCTATCAACCTGAATTCGGCAGTTTTACCATGAAGCGCAGTGAGAGGGAACGATGAAACCTTGTTGATTTCGTGCTCGTTCTTGGCCAAAAAAAACGGAGCCCGAGGGCTCCGTATTCTTGACTCATTCTTCCGAGGTCACATTGATTTTTTTCGGCTGCACCGCTTCTTGTTTCGGAATCGTGATTTCCAAGACGCCGTGTTTCGATTTTGCCGAAATCGCATCGGCATTGGCGGTATCGGGCAAACTGAAGCGGCGGTAGAACGAACCGTAAGTCCGCTCGACTCGCTTATAACCTTCTTTTTCGGTTTTCGCTTCGGTTTTCTTTTCGCCTTTGATCGTCAAAATGCCGTTTTCCATGCTGACTTCGATATCTTCAGGCTTGACGCCCGGGATATCGGCATGCAACACGAATTTATCGGTTTCTTCCTTGATGTCGACGGCAGGCGCCCATTCGGCGGTCGATATCGACCCTTCGCCGGTTCCGCCTTCGCTCGCGCGCTCCAATTCTCTTTGTAATTGACTCAATATGCCCCAGGGTTCGTAACGTGTGATAGCCATAAACACCTCCGAAATAATTGTTATCGATCAAATACCGAACAAACATCGATCAGTATCTGTTAAACAATATAGGGGTATTCAAAATTATTTCAAGCCGTCCATAATCGGGCATTCCTAAACATCCGCATCCAAGGGCCGTATTCGCTCCAATCGTCGGGATGCCACGAATTTTGCACGGTTCTGAAACATCTTTCCGGATGCGGCATCATGATCGTAAAGCGGCCGTCCCGATTGGTTAAACCGGTTATGCCCAATGGCGAACCGTTCGGATTGGCCGGAAATTGCGTCGTTTTTTCACCGAAATTATCGACGTAACACAACGATACCGCACCGTTTTTCATCGCCTCAGCCGGGTCGCCGTCAAAATCTGCTCGGCCCTCGCCATGCGCGATCACGACCGGCATTCTCGATCCCGCCATGCCGGTCAACAGAATGGACGGCGAATCCTGAACCTCAACCAATGCAACGCGCGCCTCGAATTGCTCGGAATGGTTCCTCAAGAAACGAGGCCAGTGTTCGGCACCCGGAATAATCTCCTTAAGCCCCGACATCATTTGACAACCGTTGCAAACTCCGAGACCGAACGCGTCCTCGCGTTCGAAAAACGCCGCGAACTCATCGCGGGCGCGCGGGTTGAACAGAATCGATTTGGCCCAACCGCCGCCGGCGCCGAGCACATCGCCGTAAGAAAATCCGCCGCAAGCCGCAAGGCCTCTGAAATCTTTCAGGCTAACTCGACCGGCAATGATATCCGTCATGTGCACATCGATCGCGGAGAATCCGGCCCTATCGAACGCAGCGGCCATTTCGACATGACCGTTGACGCCCTGCTCGCGTAAAATCGCCACCCTAGGCTTCGACTTGCCGATAAACGGAGTGCAAACATCTTCGTTGCTGTCGAAGGTTAACGCGGCATTGAGGCCGGGATCGTTATCGTCGACGATCCGTTCGAATTGTTCGCGTGCGCAATCCGGATTATCCCTTAACGCTTGCATTCGATAACTCAGTTCAGACCAGTAGCGTTGCAATTCGGCTCGAGAGGCCGAATAAAGCTTCTGCCCGGCAAAATTGATCGTCAAGTCGGCTTGTTTCGTAACCGAGCCGATTCGATGCACACACGCATCGAGGCCGGCTTGCGCCAACAGGTCCATAATTTCGGCGCTATCGCTTTCCCTGACTTGTATAACCGCTCCGAGTTCTTCATTGAACAAGGCCGATAAGGCATCCTTCCCTAAGCCGGACAAATCCACATTGGCGCCGAGCCTTCCGGCGAACATCATTTCGGAGATCGTGGCCAATAGACCGCCATCGGAACGGTCATGATAAGCCAGCAATTTGCCGCGGCTATTCAAGTCCTGAATCGCGTTGAAGAAGGACTTGAATAACGCAGGATCGTCCAAATCCGGGCAACTATCGCCCAGTTGTTTATATACCTGTGCAAATACCGAAGCACCTAAACGATTCTTGCCCTGCCCTAAGTCTATCAAGATCAAGACCGAAGGCTCGTCGCGCAATCGTGGCGTCAAGGTTTTCTCTATATCGACCACCGGCGCGAACGCGGTTACGATCAACGATACCGGCGAGGTCATGGTTTTCTCGCGGCCGTCTTGTTGCCAAACGGTTTTCATCGACAACGAATCCTTGCCGACCGGAATCGCGATACCCAATGCCGGGCAAAGTTCCTTTCCGACCGCCTTGACGGTATCGAACAGCGCGGCATCCTGGCCGGAACTGCCGGCTGCCGCCATCCAATTCGCGGATAATTTAATATTGCCCAACGATCCGATACGCGCTGCGGCAAGATTGGTCAACGCTTCGCCGACCGCAATTCGGCCCGATGCCGGTGCGTCGATGACCGCCAACGGCGTTCTTTCGCCCATCGCCATCGCTTCGCCGGTCGACGCGAAAAAGCCCGAAGCGGTCACCGCGACATCGGCGACCGGCACTTGCCAAGGGCCGACCATTTGGTCGCGCGCAACTAAACCTGTAATCGAACGATCGCCGATATGGATCAAAAAGCTCTTATCGGCAACAGCCGGGAAGGACAATACGCGCTTGACAGCTTCGTCAAGCTCGATGCCGGCTAAGTCCAACGGCGACAAATCGGGTTTGACATGCTCGACAGTTCGATGCATTTTCGGCGGCTTGCCGAACAACACCGACATCGGTAAATCGACCGGTCTGTCGCCGAACAAACGGTCGCTCAGTTGCAAATGCTCTTCATCGGTTGCGATGCCGATCACGGCATACAAGCAATGCTCGCGTTCGCAGAACGATTTGAACAATTCCAGCGATTCCGGCTTGATCGCGATAACATAACGCTCCTGGGCCTCGTTGCACCATATCTGCATCGGCGACATGCCGCGATCGGCGATATTGACGTCGCGCAATTCGAAACGCCCGCCCCGTTCGCAGTCGTGAACGATCTCCGGCACGGCATTCGACAGGCCGCCGGCCCCGATGTCGTGTATCGAGACGATGGGCGTATCCTCGCCCAAGGCATTGCAATGATTGATGACTTCCTGACAGCGTCGTTGCATTTCGGGATTTTCACGTTGCACCGAGGCAAAATCCAGTTCCTCGGCAGCCTCGCCCGAAGTCTGCGATGAAGCGGCGCCGCCGCCCAAGCCGATCAGCATCGCAGGCCCTCCCAGGATGATGATCAACGAACCCGCCGGTATCGGTTGTTTCTCAACCAGCATCGGGCGAATATTGCCCATGCCGCCGGCAATCATGATCGGCTTGTGATAACCATGGAGCGTGTTTTCATCACCGCCCGGTGCGGTTTGTTCGAAGCTGCGGAAATAACCGGCCAGATTCGGGCGCCCGAATTCATTATTGAATGCCGCACCGCCAATCGGACCCTCGAGCATGATTTCCAACGCAGATGCAAGGCGACCCGGCTTACCGTTATCGTCTTCCCAAGGCTGCTCGAAACCCGGAACTCTTAGATGAGAAACGCTAAAACCGGTCAAACCGGCCTTGGTCGCAGAACCTCGACCGGTTGCGCCTTCGTCGCGAATCTCGCCGCCCGAACCGGTCGCCGCGCCTGGATGCGGAGATATTGCAGTCGGGTGATTATGGGTCTCGACCTTCATCAATATGTGCGCGTCTTCGTCGACATAGGCATATTCGCCGGTCAACGCATTGCGGATGAAAACTGAAGTTTTAGCACCTTCTACGACCGAGGCGTTATCGGAGTATGCCGACAAAATACCTTCAGGGCTTTGTTCGGCGGTATGCCGAATCATTTTGAACAAAGATTCGGCCTGTTCGATACCGTCGATGGTCCATGCGGCATTGAATATCTTATGCCGACAATGCTCCGAATTGGCTTGAGCGAACATCATCAATTCGACATCGGTCGGATTGCGCTCTAATGCTTGAAAACTTTCGGTCAAATAATCAATTTCATCTTGGCTTAACGCCAATCCGAGCTCGGTATTGGCTTTGACCAAGGCTTCGCTACCGGACTCAATTACCGGCACGGTTTGGAACGGTTTAGGATCGTGATGGGCAAACAAAATCGCTTCAGTCATCGATTCGCTTTTAACGACTGTTTGCGTCATGCGGTCATGTAGAAGAGCCGAAATGCTTTTTTGCACCTGATCGGTTAGCGCACCTTCGGACAGTATCGTATATTCGACTCCTCTTTCGATGCGACAAACCGCCCCCAAGCCGCAACGTTGCGCAATTTCTGTTGCTTTACTGGACCAAGGAGAAATCGTTCCGGGCCGGGGAATGACTGTTAAACGCAATCCGTCAGGAGACGTTCCAGCCGTGCTGCTTCCATAGGCTAACAGACGGTTTAATAGCGTTTGCTCACTAGCGCCAATCGCACGTTCGAGCTCGACAAAATGGACATAGGAAGCCGAAATACCATTGATGGCTGGCTCTATCTCTTGGAGACGGGCAAGTAATTTTTCGATGCGAAATGCGGATAGCGCGGATGTTCCTGGAATTTTTAACATGGGGAATCCGTTATGAAATAAGGTTCAAATCAGGGTAACGATAAAGAAAGTCAAGAAGATACTCCCTTTATACTCAAAAAATGGTGTAACTATTCAGCGCATGCGGTAGGTTGGTGTCAGCGGGGGCAGATTTTTGCTCCTGCAAAATCTGCATTCACACCATCCTTGGCGCTTAGCTGCCGTCAAGCCCCATGGATGGGTTCACGGCGGTCCTCGATAGACACATCCCATACCTTTTATTCTTAGACGGTTTTTCAATCAAAAGGGAGTAATGCCCAGGGCGTCTCGAAAAAGACTAAATCGCTTGATCAGGAGAAAGATAAAAGGGATTATCAACTTCGTTATTTTCTTGGAGAACGATTGAAACCTAACAAGCAATCGAAAGCCGACTATTGGCCGGCTAGATCGTCTTCAATCGCTTGTTGAATCGTCAGCAATAGAGTCAGGCCGTCACCGCTCGATACGGCTTTATTGGTCTCATCCCTCACAATGACATCGGTAAATTGTTCATACTCGATTAGTCTGACGCGGTACTCTTTCTCGTTGGATGCGTACATACCGAAAACGAACAGAATCTCATCCCAAAAGGAGTCGTCGGTCACTTTCTGTTCTTCAGGATCGTACTGCACGATATAGGTTGCAAGCGATCTATCACGCGCAACGATTTCAATCGACTGTCTTGCCAAAGCCTTGCCGACGATACGCCAGGACTTTCCGACGGGTTCATTAATTCTTAACACGACCGCATCGGCAGTGGCGACCCGCTCGACCTGGGTAACCTTATCGACACCATCGACCACTTGAGTGGTATCGACATGCCTTAGATCGACTCTCGGAATTCTTGCCGGTCTTTCAACTTTTTGAATAGCCAATTCCTTAGGCAGCACCAATTCCGGTAATTCGGTTCTAAATTGGTAATCTTTTTCTTTATCGGGAAACCAGCTTTTGATCGTGCTACACCCGCTACCCGCTAGAAAGGGCAGAATGATCAGGTATAGTAAAGCGGCAAAGATGCGCTTCATAAATTTCAAAGTAACTCCGCTTGACGCATGGCACCGCGCACTGCGTCATAACAATCTTCGGTCAGCCAAGTTAACGGCAAACGGATACCTTTTTGAATCAAACCCATTTCCATCAGTGCCCATTTGACCGGTATCGGATTCGATTGAATGAACAACTGTTTGTGCAATCCGGTTAGTTTTGCATCGATGGCCAGGGCGGTCTCCCGATCGCCATCGATCGCGGCGGTTATCATTTCATGGACCAATCTCGGCGCAACATTGCCGGTCACAGTAATCGTGCCATTACCGCCTAGTAAACAAAACTCGCAGCTTGTCGCATCATCACCGGTATACAGCGCAAAGGTGTCGCCGCATAAGTCGCGTAACCGCTTGACTCTCTCTAATTTACCGGTAGCCTCTTTGATACCTACTATATTATCGATAACAGACAAGCGCGCCACCGTTTCCGGCAGCATATCGCAAGCCGTGCGTCCCGGGACGTTATAGAGAATCTGCGGAATATCGACCGCCTCGGCAACGGCTTTAAAATGTAGATACAAACCTTCCTGTGTCGGCTTGTTGTAGTAAGGCGTCACCAAAAGACACGCATCGGCACCGGCCTCTTTTGCTCTATTCGTTAATTCGATCGCTTCTGTCGTCGAATTGGCACCGGTCCCGGCAATGATAGGAATTCTGCCGCCGGCATAATCGACCACCGATTGAATGAAATCGCAATGCTCGTCTTCATCGAGTGTTGCCGACTCGCCTGTCGTACCGACTGCGACAATCGAATCCGTACCTTGATCTATATGGAATTCGACCAATTTTTTTAAGCTATCCTTGTCAATCGAACCGTTTTCCGTCATCGGTGTAACCAGCGCTACGATACTGCCTTGAATCATCCCAATCTCTCGAACCTGTTAAGCAATTGTAAAAATACCGAGCATTATAACAAGCAAATAAACAAATCCTATCTTTTAAAATTAACAACCGTGCGGAATTAACTGCTGTAGCGTCTAAGCTTGGAGACGCTGGATTATTACTCCGAAATCTTATCGAAAAAGCGTCTAATTTCCTGAAGACTCGCGACATGTTCGACTAGGATGCCACCTAGCGCCGACACTCTCCCTTTGCCACGATACAAGTCACGACCGCATCGCCGGTCACGTTCACGACCGTTCGAAGCATGTCCAAAAGCCGGTCCACGCCTAAAATCAAAGCAATGCCTTCGACCGGCAACCCGACTTGGTTGAATACCATCGCCAGCATGATCAATCCGACGCCGGGCACGCCGGCCGTGCCGATCGACGCCAATATCGACATGCCGATCACGGTTAAATATTGCATCAAACCTAATTCGATCCCGTAGACATTGGCGATAAAGACTGTCGCGACGCCTTGCATGATCGCGGTGCCGTCCATGTTGATCGTCGCGCCGAGCGGGATCGTAAATGCCGCGGTCGAGTTCGGCACGCCCAAATCGTGTTCGACGACGCGTAAATTGACAGGAATCGTCGCATTGGAACTGGCCGTACTGAAGGCGAAAATATGCACCGGACGCATTTTTTTCATGAATTCCCATGGGTTCATCCGCGTCATCAACCATAACAGCAAACACAACGTCACCCAAGTATGGAGAAACAAACTGGCGATAACCACCGAAAAATAACCGAACATCGGTACTATTAAACCAATACCCTGTTCGGAAAAACTCTTTGCGATTAAACAAAAAACACCGATCGGCGCAAATTCCATGACCAGCATCACGAGTTTCATCATGACTTCGTTCAACTGCTCGGCGGTTCTCAACAATTGCAAACCGATTTCACCGGTCATCATCATCGCGATCGCAAAAAGAATCACAAAAAAAATGATCTGCAGCATATTGCCTTCGGCGAACGCATTAACCGGATTGCTCGGCACGATCCCGATCAGCACTTCGGCCAAACCGGGCGCTTCGGGCGCACTAAATTCGGCAACTTCGCCGCTACGTTCAAAATCGCGCCCGGGCCCGACCGAAACGGCAAGCAACAAGGCCAAGGCAATCGCAAGGCAGGTCGTCAACAAATACAAACCAAAGGCTTTAATGCCGATACGACCTAGCGCGGCGATATCGCCTATGCCGCATACGCCGCAAATCAGAGAAAAGCTGACCAACGGCACGACCAGCATTTTCAAGGCATTGATAAACGAAGCGCCGACCACATGAAACAAGCCGTCGACCAGATATTCCCGAATCGCCCCATTGTCATGTCCGAACGCATTGATCGCGCTTCCTGCCAATAACCCCAAGCACATCGCAATCAAAATTTTTGTGGTGATCGGCATTTTACTTTTCATGATTTACGCTCGACCTACCCACTTCCGCCTAACCCTGTAAAAACGCTTTTTTAACCGCAAGTATCGCATCATCATCCAAATGCGAGGTTCTATCGTGCCGCCGACACAAAGCGCCTCGAAAACCTAAATAATCGGGTTTACGGCGTAACAAATTAGGTATATCCACGGCCCTTAGCGACCCGGCAAGACCGCATAACAGGTTGAGTTCATTACATTTAGACACAAATTCCACAATCGCATCATCAGGCAAGACATGAGGCAACGAACCCGAACTTTTGTCCATCGTATCCAACATTACACCCTTGAAACCGGCTTTTTTGAAAGCGGCTACGGTATGTAATTCGGGTTCGTTATCGGCAAACAATACTCCGATTAATGCTAGGCCGGCTTGAGCCAAGGGCGCCAATGCATCCAGCGTGCCTTGCCAATCGCCGCCGGGAAAAAAACCGATCTTGATATAATCGACGCCGGTCGCCGCCATATCCATTACCGCGCTCACGATGACTTCCGGAATCATCGGCAAATCGCCGACCGTCGCGCTAATTGGGCATTGCCCATTGATTGCCTTGACGATACGTGCAACCGTCATGGTATCCAGCGCCCCCAACGCGCCTTGAGAAGGCTGCTTCAAGTCAATGATATCGACTTCGAAATTCAAGATCCTCAGCGCTTCATCGAGCCTGCTGACACTCGCGAGCATCCCTGTCATGCGTTTTTCTCTCGTTTGTGCTCTTCGATGACCGCCATTAACCAAGACCACGCCTTAAGCTCCCTCGGGCTTGCAGTTTTTTCGAGGCCGATTTTAAGATAGTCCAATTCCGCATCGATTTTTTCTTGCGGCAACATACCCAGCCGACTGACCAAAATCGCCGCTTCCAAGACCGAATACTGGGCCCGGTTGAAACCCATGAACGGCGCATGGTTGACGGTATGAATAATTTTGCAAAACAGTTTCGGCCGAATCGGGTCTTCTTCGACACGGACCACTTCGACTTCGCTATGCGCCAATGCGCATGCCAAGACCTTACCGGGAATCTTGTCGGCCTCGATCAAAGGCCAGTCACGCCGCCCCGTCAAACAGCCGGCAAACACCCTGACATCGTCGCAATAATTAATCACAGCATGACCGCTCGTCATGAGATTGTCGAGCGTGGTCGACGGGCGAAACGGCAAAATGATCAATTCATCATCGTGCCGATGAATACCCATTGGTGCAATATGCGCCCTGCCTTGCTGGTTTTGTGTGGTGACTATCGTTTCTAAAATCATCGGTTTAATTTTTCTTTAGCGTCGTGCCGGCCGGTTTAAAGCTGTGCAAATCGACTGTCGACTCGGTTAGATCAGTTGCGCAGCCCCAACTCAAGGCCTCGTCTTGATTGAAGCGTTTGCCGAGTTGCCAGGAAATTTCGGCGCGCGCCAGTTCGACGCCTAAATAAAAGGCGTGACCGCCGTCGTTTTCGACGCCGAGTTTCGGATATAAATCGAACGGGTCGGTCGCCGAATGAAAACCGTCTCGGTTAAAAATATGCAGCCCTTCGGTGCTGGTTTGAATACGGTAGCTCGGGTCGGTGATCTCGCCGGCCAGTTCTTTGATTTCATCGAGCGTATAGGGAAATGGCGCGGTTTCGTGCAGCGCCATCAAACCCGAATCGATATGCTTGGGTAACATGTTGTTTTGTTTCGCGGCATGCATGATACGCCGCGCCAAATCGGCTTCCTTGACCGCCCGGCAAGCATGTTTGCTGACTTCGGTCGCGAGAATTGCATTGATCTCGAGCTCCGAGCAAATACCCAATAACAGCGCGTTCATGCCGACCGTATCGGCATGCGTCAATTCGGTGATATTACCGACGCCCATCATGATCTCGATATCGGGATATTTTTGCCGTACCTGATGATAACGCACCACCGATTGCGTAAAACCGTAATGCAACGGGTCCAAAATAGGGTCGACCAGGAATGGGCGGTTTTTAGCCTGCATGGCTTCGATCGCACGATCGAGCGACGCCAAGTCTTCATGTATTTCCGGAATCAGAATCGGCGTCGTTTCGACTTCATCGGCGACCCAGAGCGTTCCTTCGTGCAGGCTCAACATGAAATCGGCGCCGGCCTTGCCGCCTCTGAGCAAGTCGTCGGCTTCGAGCGAATCGATGCTGACCGTAAAGCCTTCTTGTTTTAAGGCTCGAATAATGGCTTCCATGTGCGGAAACGGCGTTCCCGGCAAACAGCCGATATCGATCACATCGGCGCCGTGACGCCGGTAATAATGAGCTCGCTCGACGACCTCATCGACAGAAACATTCGGCGCATCGACAATTTCGGCAAATATTTTAACGCGATAGTCGCTGAGGTCGGGCTTGTGCGCTTCCTTGCCGAAAAATAAAGGTAAGTCTTTTAACTCATCGGGGCCACGCTCGACCGGTAAACCGAATTGTTGTATCACCTTGTCCAAATCGCCCCGACATCGTCCGGGCAGAATCATTCGGTCGGCTTGATAGGTTTCCTTTAACCGACGGCAAATCATGTCCGTGGTCATCAACGCGGCAACTTTAATACCCAACTGATGCACCGTATAGGTAAACTCCGGCTGCATTTTTTCCAGAATCTGGTGTAATTGTTTTTCGGCCAATTTTCCGGTCAAAAACAAGATGTGCTCGCTCATGCCACACCCAATGATTTCAGGCGCCGATTGACCGCCTCGATCAATTCGTCGACGCTTTCGACGACTTGTGTATAAGGGAAGACGCGGAGTTTATCGGTCGCATCCAGATCGACCGGACGCGGATATACCATGACCTTCTTACCGCCCGGCGCGGTGGTTTCCATTTCTGGCGCGATATCGCACGGATAGACGATGCTGGGGACGCGGCATTTTCCGGCCTGAGAATAAAGATTAGTCACCAGCGAGTCGGCAATGCCCAATATGCATTTGGCTACGGTGTTCGAGGTCGTCGGCGCCATCACGAAGCTATGATAATAGCCGGTATAAAAGCGGCCAACCGGCGGCGACGAAGCAGCCTTATCGCGAAAAACCGGCATTCTGTCGCGAACCTCGTCGAGTTTGATGCCGTACATCTTTAAAACCTCCTCGCCGGCTTGGCTCAGGTAAAGGTCGACACTGTCCAATGTCATCAAAAATTCCAGGCATTCTTCGATATAATGCCCGGAGCCAGTGACAGCCCAAGCTAAACGCGGTTTATCCATTTATTCGATCAAAATTTAAATAGTCCGCTATTATACCCGATCCTCAAAGGCCACTTCGAATACAGCCGAAATTTTATTTATGTTTAACACGATAGAAAAACCGCTGATCATGGGCATCTTAAATGTGACGCCCGACAGCTTTTCCGACGGCGGGCGGCATTACAGCCTTGATAACGCATTGGAGCAATGCCGTAAAATGCTCGCCGAAGGCGCCGACATCATCGATATCGGCGGCGAATCGACCCGCCCCGGCTCCGACCCGGTGAGCGCCGCGCAACAAATCGACCGCGTCGTGCCGGTCATCGAAGCCATCCGGAAGCATCTTGCCTCGGATATACTGATCAGCATCGATACGACACAGAGCCTGGTCGCCGAAGCGGCACTGTCGGCCGGCGCCAATATCATCAACGATATTTCGGCCGGCGAAGACGACGCCATGATTTTTGAGCTGACCGCAAAACGTCAGGTTCCTATCATCTTGATGCACAAACAAGGCACACCCAAAACGATGCAGGATAAGCCTCAGTACCAAGACGTCGTAGGCGAAGTGCTGAATCATTTGATGCAGCGCATCAATCAAGCAATCGAACAAGGCGTTGATCGAAGCACTATTGCGATCGACCCCGGCATCGGTTTCGGTAAACGTAAACAAGACAATTTGGATTTATTGGCGCACTTGGATCGCTTCGTCGAAAGCGGTTATCCGGTTTTGCTGGGCACTAGCCGTAAGCGCTTCATGGGTTCGATTTTGGATGTCGCCGAACCTACCGAATTGATCACCGCCACAGCCGTCACCACGGCATTGGGCGTCATGGCCGGCGTCAAGCTATTCCGCGTCCACGATATCAAAGAAAATAGGCAGGCGGTCGATGTCGCTTGGGCGATCAAACAACGGAGATTATCAATCGAGCCATGATGTCAATCTATGACTTTGGCAAGCAATCTCTTAGGCCGCCGAAGCGTGCCGGAAATAGCTCTCAGCCTTAATTTTGCAAAGACGCCAAGAGTTCCGATTGAGCTTGAATCGTTTCTTCCCCTTCTCCCGGCGATAATTGCTCATATTGTCCGTCCGACTGCAAGAGCCACGCTTGACAATTATCTTTTAAATATAACTCTAAGTCACTCCTAACCCGTTGATGTAATCGTTTATTCTCTATCGGAAAGCCGGTCTCGACTCTTTTGAACATATTGCGCCCCATCATATCGGCGCTAGCAACATAGATTTCCGGATTACCGTCGTTTTCAAACGCGTACACACGGGTGTGCTCAAGGAATCGGCCGATAATTGATCGGACGACAATGTTTTCGGAAACACCTGGAATACCCGGTTTAAGGCAACAAATACCCCTGACAATCAAGTTAATTTTGACGCCGGCCTGCGAGGCCTGATACAAGGCTTTGGTCAACTGTTGTTCGACTATCGCGTTAACTTTAATAATGATTCCGGACGGCTTTCCCGATTGAGCATGATCTATTTCACGTTCGATCTTCTCGATCAAACCGCTATGCAGCGTAAAAGGCGATTGCAATAGCTTATTCAGCTTGGTCACCTTACCGAGACTGGTCAATTGAGCGAAGACGCGGCGAACGTCCTCGCCAAGTTCCTTGTCGCATGAAAACAAACCGTAATCGGTGTAAAGCAACGCTGTTTTCGGGTGATAATTACCGCTACCGAGATGCACATAATTACGCAATTTTTTACCTTCTTTGCGTAGCACCAGACACATTTTGGCATGTGTTTTATAGCCCACGACCCCATAAACGACATGCACGGCCGCTTCCTGTAACTTTGCAGCCAAATTAATATTGGCTTTTTCATCGAACCGAGCGCGCAGCTCAATCACTACCGTAACTTCCTTACCGGCCCTAGCGGCTTTTACCAATGCGCTGACAATCGGCGAATCCACGCCGGTACGATACAGCGTTTGCTTGATCGCCAAGACATCGGGATCGGCGGCGGCCTGCTTCAAAAACTCAACAACCGGCAAAAACGATTCGAACGGGTGATGCAAAAGAATGTCTTGCTTTTCAATAGCGGCAAAAATGTTTTTGTTACGAGCCAGCTGCGGCGGTACTGCCGGCTTAAACGGCGTAAATTTCAATTCGGGCCTTTCTACATGATTAATGATTTCCTGCAAGCGATTCAAATTGACCGGCCCATCGACCAAATACAAGCGATCCTGTGTCAATTCAAAACGGGCCATCAAAAAATTGACGGTTTCTTCAGGACAATTCGAAGCAATCTCAAGCCTGACTTCATCGCCGTAATTGCGCATAGCCAATTCGCCTTCGACCGCAAGCAACAAATCGTCTATCGCATCGTCATCGACAAAAAAATCGCTATTTCGGGTCACCCGAAACTGATAGCAGCCTTTGACATTCATGCCATTGAACAATTGATCGACAAAGGCGTGAATAATCGACGACAAAAACACAAAGTCATGAGGTCCGCTGCCGGTCGCGTCGGCCGGCAATTGAATGATCCTTGGCAAAGCTCGTGGAGCTTGCAAAACCGCCCGACCGCTATTTCGGCCGAAGGCATCCTTGCCGGTTAATGAAATGATGAAATTCAAACTCTTGTTGAGAATACGTGGAAACGGGTGGGCAGAATCCAATCCGACCGGCGTCAAAATCGGCAGTAATTCTTCGTTAAAGTAATTCTCCAACCATTTGAGCTGTTTAGCGGTCCATTCCGTTCGCCGGATAAAATGAATATTTTCCTCTGCCAAGGCCGGCAACAAGATGTCATTTAAGACCCGATACTGATCCTCGACCAGACCATGCGCCTTGGCTGAAATTCTTTCGAGCTGTTCATGCGGCGACAAACCGTCGACGCCGATGGCCTTAGGGTCCATTTCGGCCATTTGCAAAAGACTCGCGACCCGGACTTCGAAAAACTCATCGAGATTCGAGCAAGAAATGCATAAATAATTTAGCCGTTCCAATAACGGTACACGAGCATCCTTAGCTTGCGCGAGGACTCTTTGATTGAATTCGAGCAGGCTAAGCTCGCGATTCAGATACAGGTCATAACTATCGAGATTAATCGCCTCGCCGATTTCGTTTTCTTTTTCCATACTATTAATTTCCGTAATAGATTATTGTTAATTATTCACGTCCCCTATCGCTCCCACGCTCCAGAGGCTGTAAAAGTATTTAAGATTACGAAATAACCATGAAGAGCATGAAGTAACATAAAGAGTTATATTATTGATTTTACCTTCATTGCCTTCATGTTCTTCATGGTGAATAAATTTATTATGATGTATTCACCAATACTTTCACAGACTCTCCAGCGTGGGAATGAAGACCGAGACGCTCTAGCGTCTCGTACAGCTGGAGCGGTACTCAAGCATTCCCACGCAGAGCATCACTGCCATTAAGTTAAGGATTTTTCCGTTCGCCCTGAGCCTGTCGAAGGATGAATGGAAAAATCCTGGGTCGATAAGTTAAGCCGTCCATGGTTCGACAGGCTCACCACGAACGGCTTAACTTAATGGCAGTGACGCAGAGCATGGGAACGATAAGTGTCGGGGGTCTAACTAGCTACGATTTTTGTTAATTTGCCTGACGATACTGAGTGCCGCTTAGGATCTTAATTATTTGAAAATAATAGTTCCCGAAATAAAAACATGCCGGTCACTAATACGTTCGACTTCAAAGTTTAGGCCGGCTTCGCGCAATTGTTCCTCGATTTCTTCAGGCGTAAATGCCGCCAATAACGAATGATAAAAATCGCGTTGTAAAATTTCGGGCTCCTTAGCGGCATATTTTTCAACAATTTCTATGGCTTGCCGATCGCTTTGAGGTCGGAATAAATCCATAATGGCAATCCTAGTTCCATTGCCGGCGTAGCGCTTGATAAAGTGCCACAAGGCTTGCGGTTCCGGCAAATGGTGTAACAGACTATTGCTAAAAATCAAATCATAACGGCTTCGAGACAATGAAACCGTTGGTAATTTACCGTGAATAAAACGAACGCGCGCGCTCAACTCACTCGGCATAATTGATTCGGCATAGTCAAGCATCGCTTTCGACCCGTCCAATGCATCGACCAGAGCCGATGGGTAAATCTTTGCAAAACGGCAACTGATATCGCCCGGACCGCAGCCCAAATCCAATGCATAACCATCGAAACCACTAACGCCAACCAAGGCGTTCAAATTTTGCATAAAATGATCATTGGGCTCCGAAAAATCGGCTTGCGCATAGGCTTGCACCTGTTTGGGATCTTCCATCAATTCAGGCTCAAGTATTCGCTGCAATAATCGGTGGCTATAATGCTGATGCTCTGGGCTTATTTCGAGTTGATTCATCATTCCTAAGCAAAACCTCTGTTGCCTTGTAGGCCGCCGGTATGTATGGCGACAATTCGTCGACCGGCAGGAAAGAAGCCTTTCTCGATTAGGTCGTAGATCCCGTAAAACATTTTTCCGGTATAAATCGGTTCCGGTAGCACCGAGGTCTCGTATAAAAATTGCTCGATAAATTCGATTAATTCAGGCTTGGTTCGCGCAAAACCGCCGAAATGATAATCGGTGACGATATCCCAATTCTCCCGGGGCTGAGTCAACAGCGCCTCTACATCACGCTTCAAAAAAGAGCCGCCTTTTAGCGCCGAGAAACCGATGACTTGGACATCGGGCCGAACCGCTTCGATAATGCCCGCCAAGGTTGTTCCGGTTCCGCAAGGACAACAAACGACATCGTATGGAATATCGATTTCCGAAACCAGCTCGGCCACACCTTGCAAAGCCAAATCGACCGATCCCCCCTCCGGCAGCCAATAAGCGTTGGTATCGATTCCCGGCAAACTATTCCAATGTTTGTATTGCCTGAGATTGCGATAGTCTTCACGCGATACAAATTGCAGACGCATTCCCCAGCGCCGCAAATCGATTAAGGTTGGATTCGACTGTGGCTCGCCGCGAATAAAACCTTCCGTTTGAATACCAAGCCGGCGGCCGACATAGGCCAAGGCATGTAAATGATTCGAATAGGCGCCGCCCATGCTGACGATTTTAATCGCACCTAGCGACAAGGCATGGTTGAGTATGTATTTAAGTTTACGCCATTTGTTGCCGGATACGATAGGATGCAACAAGTCATCGCGTTTAATCCATAACTCGACCTGCCTTCTGTCCAGACACGGAGCTGAAACCTTTGTTAAAATCGAACGTGTAAATTGATTTTCGAGTGCGATAAGTTTAGGGTGCATCTATGTGCGGACGGTTTAATTTAATCACGACGAGCGACACAATCATCGAACATTTCCGGCTGAAGCGTTTGCCGAATTACCGGACCGATTACAATATACCGCCGGGTCAAAAAATTCTGAACATCGTACAATTGGAGGACGGTAGCAACAAAGGCGTTTATTTGCATTGGGGCTTGATACCGTCCTGGAGCAAAGACTCGAAAATCGCCAACCGCTTAATTAATGCCCGGGCCGAGACCTTGGCCGACAAACCCTCGTTCAGATCCGCTTATTCTAAACGCCGTTGCCTGATTCCCGCTACCGGCTTTTACGAATGGCAACAAACCGAAACCGGCAAACAACCTTATCATGTGCATTTTCCAGATAATCGGCTATTTGCGTTCGCAGGGTTATGGGAGCATTGGGAAAACGGCAACGAAACCATTTACTCCTGCACGATCATTACATGCCCGGCCTTAGCACCGGTTTCAGACATTCATGAACGTATGCCGGTTATTATCAACCTTGAAAATTATGGCGATTGGCTGGATAAGCGAAAATTCGAGACCGAAGTGCTCGCATTCGATCAAGCCATTTGTTATCAACAAATGGAATTGACGCCGGTTAGCCAGCATGTCAATAATCCGGTTCATAACGATGAAGCTTGCATTCAACCGATTCAAATAGCGCATTGATGAACCGCAATTTCATTTTCTCGGAAACAAAATAGGCTAAAGACCTTGCTAAAGCTCACTAAAAAGGTGTAGGGTTATTCATCGCGGACTTAAGTTATCAAATAAAGTTCGACTCGATCTTAAAAAGGATATGTGGCGTAACGGCTCGGGCCTAATTTGCCTCAAGGTGCAGAGTCGTTATCCTTAAGCGGAGACATGAAGTCGCCTAAATATCAATGACTTACAACAATGTCATTAAAACTGAATACATTGGAAAATTTCGTTTTTACAATGAAACCGATAAATAAACCATCACGGCATATTTATCGACTAAGGGACGGAAACAACCTAAAACTTCGGCAACCGATTCGAAATGCCTATCTGGTCGAGCTGGGTGGCATAAGGGAATTTCAAGCGGCTTTGCTCGACTACACGAGGATAATCAAGTGAACGTTTAATTATGTTACACATGCAATCGGTCGCTAAAGCTATATTTAATTATGTTCCTTAAAATTTACTATAACAACATCACAAAAGAGGGTATTAATATGAAACTATTGAAAACAATGACCATAGGTTTATTGATGAGCGCCAGCCAGATGGTGATAGCCGAGGATCATTCCGCGGTGGCATTGGAACATGCGCATGCCGCGGTCGAGCACGGCAAACTGGGTCACGCTCCGATTCTGGTCGAGCACGCCGAAGCTGCTTTAGAGCATGCATTGAAAGCAATGGAAAGCGCGGAAGGCGAGGAAAAAGCGCATTTGGAAGCCGCCATTAAAGTACTGGAATATTCCATCGAACATGGCAAAATGGATCATGCCGACATAGCAACGCCACCAGCCGAAGAAGCAGTTGAACACATTCAAAAATCGACTCAAGCCAAAGGGTCGGCTGCTGCGGGAGAAATTGCGATTGAAGCTCCTAAAGAGACTCCAAAATCGTCATCAGGCAAATGGCCAGTCACCGGCTATAAGAAAATAAATCAATAAACAATTTATACCCATCGTGGATCAAAATTCGGCGCCGGGGTGATCGTCAAAGGACGCCGTGAATACGTCCATGTAGGCTCTTTGCCAGCATCCATGCCGGCAAAGCCTTTACCGATCTACTTAAGCATCGCCGAAATTTGAAGTGCGAAAGGTATATTATCGGGTAACCGAAAACGCAACAAAGCTCATAACAAGGTTCGAGACGGACATCCGTCTCGAACCTTGTTAATCAGGACAAGCGATTCCTCAATACTTCTACCGTATCGTCGGTCAACGGCTGCCGCTTATCGTCCCATGGCACGCCATCCAACTCCTCGGCTAAAATATCGATCGTTTCGATAAAATCGTCGAATACCGCCACAGGATCGTCGACTTCACGCGGCTGCATAAAAAACACCAAACCCGGTGTCGTGAATTTCTCCATATCCCGGTCGGGAAATATGCCCGGCTCAACCATGCTAGCCACGCCGAAATCGACCAAGCCTCTGCTATCCAATCGTTCGTAAATCTTAATATTGCCGTAGACCAATCCGACACTGTCGAAAGCCAAAGCCAGATCGGTGCCGTTAAATCCTTCATCCGCGGCAGCTATCAAACTAAATTGAATCAACGCAGGCAATTGATCTTTCGTTTTTTTGGCTTGATGCGACTGCGTCGATACATCGGTTGCCGATTGTTTGCCGGGCTCGTAGCCGTATCGCGTTTCAGTCGAATAATCCTTGAAATCGACCGAATCATCATTGTCTTGCGCAGAGTCGAGCGGCACGATGTCGAATTCGTCGTGTTCGGGATGCAAGGCCAGCGACGGATCGATATTCCGTACCGACTCCTTATCATCGAAATAAAAACCATCCCGCCGGGATTTTTTGCCTTTGAAATAAGACCACAGCAACATGACCGCGATCACAATCAACCCCATGACAATAATAACCATTCTTAAAATTTCTTTATCCATTAGCTTTCCGCCAGACTCATTGCTTCTTCGATATCCACCGCGACCATGCGCGACACTCCGGGCTCTCTCATCGTAACACCTGCCAATTGTTTTGCAATCTCCATCGTCACCTTGTTATGCGATATAAATAAAAACTGCACGGCCGCAGACATTTCTTCGACCATTTTCGAAAAACGGCCCACGTTAGCATCGTCCAGTGGCGCATCGACCTCGTCCAACAAACAAAACGGCGCCGGATTGAGCTCAAAGATAGAAAATACCAACGCAACCGCCGTCAACGCTTTTTCGCCGCCCGATAACAAATGAATCGAACTGTTCCGCTTACCGGGCGGACGGGCGATGATATTGACACCGGCCTCCAATACATCGACTTCAGTCAATTCCAGGTAAGCCTGCCCTCCTCCGAATAGCTTCGGGAATTTTTCTTGCAAACCGCTGTTTATTTTATCGAATGTTTCCCTAAAACGCTGCCGGCTTTCTTTATCTATTTTATTGATCGCTTCCGTGAGAGTATCCAAGGCTTCGGTCAAATCGGCATGCTGATCGTCGAGAAACTTCAGGCGTTCCGACTGAACTTGATATTCATCGATCGCGCTCAGGTTAATCGCACCCAACTTATCGATTTGAGTTGCTAATGCATCGACTTGCGATTTCCAGCCCTCTTCATTAGCGTCTTCCGGTATTCGCTGTAATACCTGTTCGGGCTCGGCATCGATTTCATTTAACTGTTCGGTGATTGTTTGCCGCCGAACCTGACACTCTTGCTGCTCGAAACGAAGCTTGTCCAAGCTTGCTTTCCGTTTTTCCAAGTCGCGCTGAATTTGCGTATGTCTCTCGGTTAAACCGGCGATGGTTTGTTCGGTTTCCTCGAGTAATTTTCTCGCGGCCTTCAGATCCTTCTCAAGTTTTTCTTTATCGGTACGGTATTGTTGCAATAAGAGCTTTTCATCGTCAATCGGCGCGGCCGTGTCGACGAGCTTTTGTTCCAGTTCTGCGATACGCTCGCCGGCTTGTCGATTTTGCAGGCTTAAGCGTTCGATTTGTTTTGTCGTCAAAGACTCTGAAGAACGCAATGATTCGATCTTCGACTGATAACTGAAAACCTGTTGCTTAATTTCCGAAGCTCGAGCTTCGGCGGTTTGCAGCTTAGTTTGCAAAACCCGGTTAGCCTCTTCCAAGGCTTCTTTTTGTTCATCTAGTCGATACAAATGTTGCTCGGCTTGTTGCAATTTCATTTCGGCTTCGGCTTGCATTTCGGCCTGTTCGGCGGTTTCGGCGACGATTTCATCGATTTCGTGACGAACCTGCGCCAAGCGCCGTTGTTGCTGCTCGTGCCGGGCCGATTCCGCGCTCAATTCGGCGCTTTTAGCCGATAGTTCCGATCCGAGTGCTTTTTCCTCGCGCTGCCAGGTTTCCCGATGAGCTTCGGCATCTTTCAAGGCTTGCTCGGCATCTTCGACCCGCTCCTCGAGTTGCTCAATTTGTTGTTGCAATTCCGATTGGCGAAGTTTTAACGACCGCAATTCCTTTTCGCGCTGTAACACGCCGGTTTTGCTGTCTTTAGTCCGAATGATACGCAGCCAACCGCAACCGATCCAAGTGCCGTCGGGTAGAATAATCGATTCATAAGGCTTGAGCGAAGACGCCATCGCCTTTGCAGCGGCCAAATCGTTCGCACAATAAATACCGGTCAACAAGCCATCTAAATTCCAAGGTGACTTAACTTTGTAGATCAATGCCGGCAATGAGCCTTGTTGCGAATCGCCGTTGAACTCTCGAGTTTGAAACAGCGTCACCGAATCCTCGGTCAGGTTTTGCAATACTGGAAACAGTGACTCGGCATCCTCAACGCAAACCGCCTCGAGATAAGCACCCAGTACGGTTTCGAGCGCATGATCCCAGCCGCTTTCGACTTCGAGCAATTCCGCCAGACGTTTATTATCCGTCAATTGGGCTCGATCCAACCATCCGGCCAAATGCTTGTTATCCTTCCCCATCGCATGTTGCTGCAACAACTCCAGCGATGAAATCTTGCCGTTGATACCATGCAGCTCGGAGCGCAAGCCGTGCAACTCATGATTATTTTGCTTAAGCTGTTGGCGTTGTTCCTGGATGCGTGCCAATAAATCCTCCAGTTGCCCATGCATCTCATCGCGCTGATCTTGAAGTAATTCGACCGTTGCAGACAAGTCTTCGATAGCCGCTTGTAAATGGCTTGCGGTCAATTCGCCCTGCTCGGTATACAGTTTATCTAAGCGCCCTTGCAGTTGGCGACTTTGACTATCCAACTGTTGGATTTTAACCCGTTCGATTTCTGCTTGTTCCTTAGCGCCCGAACTTGTCGCAAGATAAGACTCCCATTGCCGTTGCCAAGTACTTTTTTCATCCTGCGCTTGTTGGCGCGCCGCGTCCGCATCCTCGGCGCGCTCCTGGCTCAGCGCCAATGCTTCATCGGCTTCGAACAAGGCTTGTTTAATTTCCTCCAACTGCAGTTGATCGTTATCAAGCTCGTTAGCCGACTGCTCGAGTTGCCGCCTGAGCCGGTCAATCTCGACCACGATCTCCTCATGGCTTTTTTGATTCAACTTGATCGTTTGCTCCAAACGACCGACTTCGGAGGACGCCTGATAATAGTCGCCTTGCGTGCGATTCATCGCCGCTTGCCGATTCTTATGTTCGGCGCGCGCGGCTTCGATCGCGGCGTCGGTCTCGCGCGCCGCAACGAACAAGCGATTATGTTCTTCGGCAACTTCACGTAACTGATCATCCAATTTCCGCAAGGATTGATGATAACCATTCCAACGCATCGCGAGCAATTCCAATTTGAATTGACGCTCTTGCTGCTTTAGGCCGGTATATTTTTCGGCTTTTTCGGCTTGTTTTTGCAGATGTTTCAATTGTTTTTCGACTTCATCGCGCAAGTCGGTCAAACGTTCCAGATTTTCCCGCGTATGCTGCATGCGCGACTCGGTTTCCTGACGCCGCTCCTTGTACTTGGAAACGCCTGCCGCTTCCTCGATATGCACACGAAGTTCTTCCGGCTTGGCTTCGACCATGCGCGAAATCGTGCCCTGTTCGATGATCGCATAACTTCTCGAACCGAGCCCGGTGCCGAGAAACAGGTCGGTAATGTCCTTGCGTCTGCAGCGTGCATTATTTAAGGCATACAATGACTGCCCGTCACGGCTGACCTGGCGTTTGATCGAAATTGTGTTGTATTTCGCGAACTCGCCGCCGGCCTTGCCTTCGCTGTTATCGAATATTAATTCGACCGATGCGGTACCGACCGGTTTACGCGATGCCGAACCGTTGAATATCACATCGACCATGCTGCCGCCGCGCAAATGCTTGGCCGAACTCTCCCCCATCACCCAGCGAACCGCATCGATGATATTGGACTTGCCGCAACCATTGGGCCCGACGATCGCGGTTAAATTGCCGGCAATCGGGATCACGGTCGGATCGACAAACGATTTAAATCCTGAAAGTTTGATTTTTTCCAGTTTCATTACTGGTACAATGCTGCTTGGTTTAAATGGAAATAACCGGGTATTATTAACGATATCCGGATTAACTTCGACTTTTTAT
Organism: Methylotuvimicrobium buryatense; assembly: GCF_005931095.1. GTDB lineage: Bacteria > Pseudomonadota > Gammaproteobacteria > Methylococcales > Methylomonadaceae > Methylotuvimicrobium > Methylotuvimicrobium buryatense. The sequence continues at coordinate 2,759,621 of NZ_CP035467.1, forward strand.
TTTTGCTTTTTATCATCGATACATGACGACACAACCCAGCACACAGCTCGAAACCTTCGACAACCCAAGACCCGGCAGGGATTTTACGATTCGCATCGACATCCCGGAATTCACCTGCCTGTGCCCTAAAACCGGCCAACCCGATTTCGCGACGCTAACAATCGAATATGTTCCAAGTCAACTCTGCGTCGAACTCAAATCGCTCAAACTCTATATGTGGTCCTTCCGCGACCGGGGCGCATTTCATGAAGCAGTCACGAACGAAATTCTCGATCATATAGCCGCGGCGATCCATCCTAACTTCATGCGTATCCGCGCGAATTTCAATGTGCGCGGCGGCATTTACACGAATGTGATCGCCGAACATAAAAGCCCCGACTGGCAAGCGCCGGAACCGGTGCATCTGCCCTAAATTTTTCGATGGCGAAGACCTATTACAATGCCGATATTGCCGTCGCGCTCAAATACGACGGCAAGCATGCGCCGAAAGTCACCGCAAAAGGCGAAGGTCTAACCGCCGAACAGATAATGGCCATTGCCGACCAACACGGCATTCCGCTGCAAGCCGAACCCGAGTTGGCCCGAATTCTGGCTCAGGTACCGCTAGGCGAGGAAATCCCCCGAGAACTCTATATCGCGGTCGCGCAAGTGATCGCGTTCGCTTACTTTCTGAGCGGCAAAACTCCTGAAAATTTCACGAACCATGACGATTAAAGAAACCCTAACCACCCTGCCCCAATATGTTTTGCCTCATCATACGCTCTCGCAGTTGATGAGCAAACTGACCCATTGCGAAAACAAGCGTTGGAAAAACCTGTTCATCAAGCAAATCATACGGCACTACGGTGTCGACATGAGCGAGGCGCTCGAGCCGAATATCGACGCCTATGCCAGCTTCAACGAGTTTTTTACGCGCCAATTAAAACCCGAAGCCAGACCGATTGCCAACGAACCCGGCGCGATCGTTTCGCCGGCCGACGGCGTCGTCAGCCAGGCAGGCAAAATCATGGACGGCGATATTTTCCAGGCCAAAGGTAAAAGCTTTACCGCAACGCAGCTACTCGGCGGCGATGACGAACGCGCCGAAGCATTCAAAGACGGTTCGTTCGCAACCATCTATTTGTCGCCTCGCGATTACCACCGTTTGCACATGCCGCTGACCGGAACCTTGAAAGAAATGATCCATATTCCAGGCCGTTTATTCAGCGTCAATGCCGCAACGACCAACAGCGTACCCGGGCTGTTCGCGCGCAACGAGCGTGTCGCGGCGATCTTCGATACCGAAGCGGGCCCGATGGCTTTAGTATTGGTCGGCGCGATCTTCGTATCGAGCGTCGAAACGGTTTGGCACGGTGTGGTCACGCCGCCAACGATCGAAAAAGTCAGAACCTGGCATTACGAAACCGATGCTCCGCAGTTGAATATCGGCGAGGAAATGGGCCGTTTCAACATGGGCTCGACGATCATCGTCTTGTTCGGCAGAGACAAAGCCGACTGGCAAGCCGATTTTACGGCCGACAGCCCGGTGAAATTAGGCCAATTGATCGGAAAGACCTTAGGGTAAAACGAAACATTGAGGACGAGTTATAAACCCGTCCCGCCGAGGGGAATCCCGTCGTCTAATTTTAGAACAGCGATGAGTACAGCAGTGTGAGCCGAAAATCCTCTCAAATGTCACGATCGATTAATCTTGCCGTTGCAATCGTGCTGTATTTGAGTCTGTATCACTGGTTGGGCGGCGAAATCGGCCTTGCTGGCGGCGGTATTGCCATATTGGTCACTATCGCCTGGTTATGGCTCAGCGAGGCGCTCCATATTAGTGTGACCGCGCTATTAGTCCCCTTGCTGGCCTCAGCGAGCGGCATAATGGCTTTTGACGAAGCGTTTAGCCAATTTGCCGACCCGGTTATTTTTCTTTTTCTCGGCAGCTTCGCTCTCGCCGGCGGCTTACAGAAACAAGGGCTTGATCGCTGGATTGCGGCCTCGGTGATTGCAAAGGCGGGCAGCCGTGTCGATATCGCATCGCGCTATCTATTCTGGTTAACCGCCGTCTTATCGATGTGGATCAGCAACACCGCAACCGCCGCGATGATGCTACCGCTGGCGCTCGGCCTGTTATCGCCTTTAAACCCCAAGGAATTCCGCTCGACCTACATCTACATCCTGCTCGGAGTAGCGTTCTCAGCCAACATCGGCGGCATAGGAACCCTTGTCGGAAGCCCGCCAAACGCTATTGCGGCATCCACTGTCGGTATCGATTTCGGCCAATGGATGCTGTTCGGTCTACCCACTGTATTGCTCATGATGCCGCTAATGGAATTGGCCTTACGCATTGCGATTAGTCCGAATTTACAGGTCGATATAGAAACTCCGGAGCACGAAATCCTTTGGTCTCGATCTCATACTTTAATGCTGGCGGTATTTTTCCTGACGGTAGGACTTTGGGCATTCGGAGCACCGCTGAATCGATGGCTGGGCATCGGCCGCGGTTACGATGCGGCGGTAGCCCTATTCTCGCTGATTTTGATGCACGGATTGCGTTTAGTTCATTGGAAAGATATTGAGGACAACGTCGACTGGGGCGTATTGCTGCTATTCGGCGGAGGCCTTACACTCAGTCTCGTTTTGTCCTCTAGCGGTGCGGGCGCATGGCTCGCCGGACAACTCGGCGGCCCATTTGCCGCGATGCCCGTATTAGGCTGTCTGATGTTGATGATCATATTCGCCATGCTGCTTACCCAAGTTGCCAGTAACACGGCTACTGCGGCGCTGCTGATACCTTTGTTTATCGGTATAACTCCTCAGATCGATAATCAATCGATCGCTATCGTGGTGGCCATTACTACTTCTTGCGCCTTCTTGCTTCCGGTCGCAACGCCGCCGAATGCGATAGTTTTCGGTAGCGGCTTAGTGTCGCAAAAACAAATGATCCGTAGCGGTTTATGGGTCAGCCTATTCCTTCTGCCGGTGTTATTCGGAATCGCAGCCGTGATTCGGTAGCGAGTGACTCGGTTATCATTTATACCCTTTGCTTGTCAAATTTCGGTGCCGGGGTGCCCGTCAAAGGACGCCGTAAATACGTCCATGTAGGCTCTATGATAGCATCCATGCTATCAAAGCCTTTGCCGAACACCCCGGCACCTCCATAGGCAATGCCGAAATTTGAAGTGCAAAAGGTATAATCCTAAAAAGAGCAGTTGGCATGTGTTGTAGACCGTTCGTGCTGAGTAAAGTCGAAGCATGAAGGGGCTACAACACTTTCACCGGCCTGGTTAAGCCGGTTCCGAAGAGGGTGCGGTTGCTCGATCGACAGCCGCCATCGAGCCTACATGGACGTATTCACGGCGTCCTGTCGGGCGAGTGACCGCGCCCTCCCCACGTCTCGTACTTTCATTTGCCGGGGTGATTGCCAGGCTTTCATGAACGTTAGGTTAATAACCTACTTGCGAGTCAAATATCGCGGCCGAATTTTGATATACGATAGATATAACACAGGGTTTAAAATTGTCTCTGAACACGTTTGCGCTTACACTGTCAACCGCATGAATTTCAATTTCGGCCTAATATACCATCGTCAATAATGATTACAGCAATAGCCTTACGCGAATTCAAAAGCCTGTTTTTATCGCCGTTGGCCTGGTCCATACTAGCGATTTTACAATTTATCCTAGCCTATTTGTTTCTCACCCAAGTCGAAACCTTCATCATCCTCCAGCCTCAACTCGAAGGCTTGGATAATGCTCCCGGCTTGACCGATGTTATCGCCGCCCCGCTGTACGGCAATGCCGCGATTATCTTCATGTTGGTAACGCCGATGTTGACGATGCGCCTGATTTGCGAAGAACGGCGCAATAAAACCTTGGCCCTGTTGCTTTCGGCGCCGGTATCGAGCACCGAAATCGTCATCGGCAAATATCTGGGAATTTTAGGCTTAATGCTGACTGTGCTCTTGATGATCACGTTAATGCCCCTATCGCTGCTCGCCGGCGGCACGCTCGATTTCGGCAAACTGCTGGCGAATATACTGGCATTGCTGTTATTGCTGGCCGCCTTCAGCTCGGTCGGCCTATTCATGTCGTGTCTCTCGGGACATCCGACCGTTGCAGCGATGGGCGCATTCGGGCTGTTAATGCTCTTATGGATTGTGGACTGGTCGGCCGGGCTTCGCGACGATAAAAGCGAATTATTCGAATACCTATCCTTGCTGAGGCATTTTCAAAACCTGCAAAGCGGGTTGATCAACACCGTCGACCTAATCTATTTCGCGTTATTTATCGCGACTTTCCTGATCCTCAGCATTCGTAACCTCGATAACGACCGGCTGCAAAAATGAAAATTTCGCGCCATATTCACCGGCAACTTCGCATTAAAAACCTGTTTCATACCACGCTTTGGCTTAGCATTCTTTTCGGTTTGGCATGGTTGAGCACGCTGCGCCCTATTCACTTTGACATCAGCGCCGGATCGCGCAATACCCTATCGTCGGTTAGTCAAAATGTCTTAAATTCGTTGACCGATAAAATCGTCGTGACGGCTTATATCAAAAAAGATCCGGCACTCAGATCCCAGATCAAGCAATTGATCGATCGCTTTAAGCTCCACAAGCCCGATATCGAATTGACTTTCATCGATCCCGACTCGACGCCGGAAAAAACGCGAAAACTGGAAATCGGCGCCTCGGGCGCTATCATTGTCGATTATCTAGGCCGCACCGAACGTATCAATTTTCTGGACGAGTCGACACTTACCAATGCCTTACAACAATTGACCGGCGCTCATGTCCGTTGGATCAGTTTTCTGACCGGCCACGGCGAAAGATCTCCCGAAGGGCAAGCTAATTTCGACCTGAGTCGCTTCGGCGAAGAGCTGGCGCAACGCAACATCAAAGCGCAAACGCTCAACTGGGCCGAAATACCGGCTATTCCGGATAATTCGGAATTATTGATCATCGCCGGCCCGCGCGTCGACTTATTACCTGGAGAAGTCAGCATTTTGCATGACTATCTCGAACAAGGCGGCCATTTATTTTGGTTGGCGGATCCCGACAGCCTAATTCCAAGCGGCTTGGCTGATTACCTAGGCATCGACCGCTTGCCCGGCACGATCGTCGATATGAGCGCCGGACTCTACGGCATAAATGACCCGAGTTTCGTGATAATCCCCAAATACCCGGGCCATCCGATCACGCAAAATCTACAGACGATGACGCTATTTCCCGCCGCGGCGGCGCTGCAAAGCCGCGAGGAAAGCTCATTCGACAGCGAGGTCTTAATAAAAAGCTCCGATAAATCATGGACCGACGCCGAAGAACGCAAAGGCCCGTTAAGTCTGGCTTACGCCTTAACCCGCCAAATCGATGAAACGACCGAACAACGCATCATCGTGATTGGCGACGGCGATTTTCTCGCCAATGCCTACCTTGGCAACGTCGGCAACCTTGAACTGGGCCTAAGAATGATCAATTGGCTACTCCGCGACGACCGCTATGTCGCAATTCCGGTCAAATCCGCTCCGGATCGGCATCTGCAGCTGACTCCACTATCGGTCACTTTGATGGGCTTCGGCTTTCTGTTGATTATTCCGATAGTATTGCTGATAACCGGCTGGTTGATTTGGTACCGGCGTAGACGCCGTTGAAAAGCCGGCTTGCCACACTGGATTTAATGCGACAACTTTATCATGCCTGAATTACCTGAAGTCGAAACAACCTGCCGAGGCATCAAGCCTCATATCGAAGGCAGAACCATCCAAGAAACGGTGGTACGCCAAGCGAGCCTGCGCTGGCCGGTGCCGGACCGTTTAGATCGCCTATTGAACGGACTTCGCATCGAACGAGTCGACCGGCGGGCAAAATATTTATTGCTGCACACCGAAAAAGGCGTGCTGATCATTCATTTGGGTATGTCGGGGAGTCTACGCATCGTCAACCGCGAACAAGAAATCAAGAAACACGACCATGTCGATTGGGTGTTTTCCGATACGACGATACTGCGTTTCAACGACCCGAGACGCTTCGGCGCGGTGCTGTGGACTTCCGAAGCGATTACCGAGCATCCTTTGTTGAAAGAACTCGGCCCCGAACCCCTGCTAACCGATTTTAACGGCGACTATCTTTATCGGTTGTCTAAAAAGCGAGGCCTTGCGGTCAAATCGTTCATCATGGACAGCCATATCGTGGTCGGCGTCGGTAATATCTATGCCAACGAGGCCTTGTTCATGGCCGGCATCAAACCGACCCGCGCTGCCGGCCTCATATCGCTCGCCCGTTATCGAACGCTCGCCGACTGTATCCGCTCGGTTTTGAGCAGCGCAATCGAACAAGGCGGCACGACGCTAAGAGACTTCGTCAACGAAACCGGAAAACCCGGATATTTCAAACAACAATTGCAAGTCTACGGACGAGCCGGAGAGCCCTGCCGCACCTGCTTAACGCCGCTCACCGAAATCCGCATCGCCAACAGAAGCTCGGTTTTTTGCAAACAGTGTCAAAAATAACTTCCTGATGCTATGAGTTTTATAGCGGGTTCGGTAACTCGCTTGACAGGAAACCGTGAATACGTCCGTGCAGGCTTGACGGCGGTGACTGATTGCCATGGATGACGTGTATTAGGGCAATGCAGGAGCAATTGCCGAGGAGCAAAAATCTGCCCTGCCGCTGACACCTGCCAATCGAGCAACCGAACCCTCCTTAAAATAGGGAAGTTATTTACGGCCAAATCCTTAATTGAAAAACCGTCCTCCTGCCAAGGACTATTCCTATCCCGAAGGACAAGGGAGCAAAATCCGAAAGTTATTTTAGACAGAATTTTTAAATTACCTTTTACCGTTAATAACTTTCAGTTTGTGCATTTAAATTTTTCATGCACAATCTCGCCAACCTCAAACAACAAATCATTTATATGCCTTGGAAAAGCGTCAGTCATAGATTGTCACACTGGGTAACGTATTATCCTTGGCGCGTTCTTTTGCTTGTCTTTTCGGTCGTTGTTGCATTATCGTCCGGCGCGATGAATCTTGGGTTCAATAGCGATTCACGGGTCTATTTCAGCAAGGAAAATCCGCGGCTTCTTGCTTTTGAGGCCTTAGAGGCCGTTTATAATAGAACCGATAGCGTATTTTTTGTCATTCAACCGCCGAACGATTCCATTTTTAATCTTTCCTCCCTTCAGGCCATCGCGCAATTGACTCAAGCCGCCTGGCAGCTTCCTTATGCGAGCAGAGTCGATTCTATCGTTAATTTTCAACATAGTTATTCAGACAACGAAAACATAATCATCGCCGACTTGATTCCCGACCCGAAGGCTTTGACCGAAACCGAAATTCTATCCATAAAGAAAACGGCACTGAATGAGCCCCTGCTGGTTAATAGACTGGTATCTGTAAACGGCCATGTCGCAGGCGTCAATGTTAATGTGCATTTGCCTGGAAAAAGCCCGATGGAATCGATTCGTCTTGCCGAACGAGCACGAAAGCTCGCAGGCGAAATCGAGAGTCAATATCCCGGCGTTAAAATTCGAATCAGCGGCATAGCAATGATGAGTAATGCCTTTGTTGAGGTGGCGATGAGCGATAATCTGAAATTATTGCCGCTGATGTATAGCGTTATCATTGGGGTATTATGGCTAAGCTTGAGATCGCTATCGGCGACATTCGCCGTCGTCTTGCTCATTATGTTGGCAATGGCTTCCGCGTTAGGAACATTCGGATGGTTTCATGGCCACTTAACGCCTACCTCGGCGGTCGCGCCGACCATCATCATGACGGTTGCGGTAGCCGACTGCCTCCATGTATTGCTTGCGATACGTCAAAATATGGAGGCGGGGCAAGAAAAAAAACAAGCCATTCAAGAAAGCCTACACTCGAATTTTCAGCCGATTTTACTCACCAGCGTTAGTACGATGCTCGGGTTTCTCGGCATGAACTTCAGCGAAGCGCCTCCTTTTAGGGACTTCGGCAATATCGTCGCAACCGGCGTTGCGGCTGCGCTATTCTTAACACTTACGTTGTTACCCTCGCTGATAACGCTATTGCCAATAAGACCCCGGTTAAAACAACAACGTACCGAAAGGCCCATGCATCATTTGGCCATATTCGTGATCCGTTATCGTAAAGCATTGCTACCGATCAACGGTCTGCTTGCCATGATTCTGATCGGCTATGCACCCGACAACGAATTGAACGACGAATTCGTCAACTATTTCGGGAAATCGATCGAATTCAGGCAAGACACCGATTTTCTCAGCCAACATCTCGGAGGCATATACACGATCGAATATTCGCTTGATACTCAACAGGAAGGCGGAGTACAAGAACCCGTTTTTTTGCGAAATCTCGACCGATTTAACGATTGGCTGAAAAAACAACCCGAAACCGTGCATGTCAATACCGTGACCGATATATTCAAACGACTCAATAAAAACATGCATGACGACGACCCGAAATATTACGCTTTACCCGACCGGCGCGAACTCGCCTCTCAATACCTTTTAATGTACGAATTGTCGTTGCCATACGGCTTGGACTTAAACGATCAAATCAACGCCGATAAATCGGGTACGCGGGTCATCGTCACCTTGAAGAATTTGAGCTCTAAACAAATGCTGACATTCGAATCGCGCTCGAAAGCATGGTTAAAAACCGACATGCCGGAAACGAACATTGAAACCGGCAGCACGGCATTGATGTTCGCCCATGTCGGGCAACGCAATATCCGCAGCATGATTACAGGAACCTTGCTCGTACTCGTCTTTATTTCGTTTATTCTAATCGGTGCATTTCGTTCGCTAAGTTTAGGACTTATCAGCATTATTCCGAATTTAACGCCTTCTATTGCCGCTTTCGGTATTTGGGCGCTCATCGACGGGCGCGTGGGTTTGAGCCTATCCGTGGTGGCAAGCATCACGCTTGGCATCGTAGTCGACGATACGATTCATTTCATCAGCAAATACCGGCATGCACGACTGGAAAAAAACTATGGCTGCAGGGAGGCAATACGACACGCCTTTTCGACCGTCGGCGAAGCGATCTGGATCACGTCAGCGGTTTTGATCTGCGGATTTATCGTCTTGAGTTTTTCGCCTTTTACGATAAATTCGGAAATGGGGTTAATGACCGCGATAACGCTAACCATCGCCTTGTTCTTGGATTTATTACTGCTGCCGCCTTTATTGATGCTGTGGGACGGCGATGCGAATAATCGCAAATGAGCTCAATTTAGCCGGGCTAACTGTCAGCTTTTTTTACACTCTAGGCAGACAACTCGAATTGACTTATTCTTCTAAGGTATTGTTTTGCTGAATCATTGATAACTTCAAAGCTACGCCGTTAGATTGGAAACGTAAAGGTATAATAAACACATCCACACAAACGATGCCGGAATGTCCATAATTTTTACAGATCGACATAATCTTTATTCCGCTCAGTAACAAGTCAATTGTACTTTAGTACTAGCGACAAAATACTTGTCGCAAAACCATTATACCTTTCGCACTTCAAATTTTGGCAGTGCCTGAGGAGGCGCCAGGGTGTGCGGCAAAGGCTTTGCCAGCATGGAGCTGACATAGAGTCTACAGGAATGTATTCACGGCGTCCTTTGACGAACACCCTGGTTCCGAGTTTTGATCTGCGATGGGTATAACTATGGCGCAGGCTCCTTACTGTTTAAATCGTCTCGATAATCCTTCAATATGCGCTGACATTGCCTAAGACTGAGATTAACGCCATAGTTTTCGTGTAAATGCGATTTCAATAAACCGCCGCTCCAGCTTTGATCCCGATAGCCTAACTCGATCGGCGAATGGGACAAATCAAGCTTCACCTTGAGCTTCTCGTCTTGTTTCAAAACGGTAAGCCGACCGGTCTTCTTGTCATCCTTAAGGCCTTCCAGTCCGAATATTCGGTAAAAACGCACCCAGCGTTGAACGCTTCGAATACTGATGTCGAAACATTGGGCAATCCGTTCGTAACTCAGTCCCGCCGTCGCTAAAATCAAGATCTGTAATCGATATTGAAAACGCGCGGATCGCGATTTATTTAAATATTTATTTAACGTCTCGATAAGCACCAGACGATTATGGCTTAGATCTTGTCGTTTCATCGTTTTGCTACTGTTGAATAACGGTCGTTAACGCTACGTTCCGCCTGAATCGTGCGACAAGCACAATGACGCACCGTATGACCTAGGCCTTTTGGTATCAATATTGTGTGTTCTTAATTTGTTGGCGAATAGACACTCATGCTAACACATGGCGAAAAAGCAACTTATATCGATTTTCGTTGAAACTTGACTTCAATTTTAAAAAATTTGGGGGAGTTATGTTCTTACTCTTTAATCTTTCGTCCTATAAAACAAGGCGGTCTTTTTATCACTCTTATCTATCAAGTACTCAAGTATTTCGCGACTTAAAATATTTCGCTCTACCATTTGCATTGGTTGCCACGTTGTTATCAACTGATTCCAATGCCGCAGCTATTTGGGAACAACCGTTTGATATTACAGATAGCTTTGGTTCTAGAGGTGTCAAAGGGCTTACCATAAATGGACAGCAAGTAAGTTTTTATGGCACTGGCCCAACACAGGTGATTCGCGACTGCATCTCTCCTGGTGAAATAGCTAATTGCAACCGAACGCCGTTCGAGCAGAATGAGTTTGATACCATCATGACTGAAATGATAAGTCTTCATCTCATTGGAGAGGTTCTTGGTTATGACGCTCAAATACGAGTTGGGCAAGGCTGGTCTTTTTTCGATGACCTTAACGCTATAGGTCTCGATCACTCTCGCGGGCAAATCCAAGACTTAGCCGGTTCACCAACTGATGGCATTATAGACTTTCCTGCAAACAGTATCTTCGATATCTTCTTTGACGTATGGATCGATTTCAATAACGATGGCATTGTTGATGTAGGGGAGGTAGTGAGTAACGATGTCCGTGATTTATCCGGCGATAGCATTCTAGATAGTTATGCATTACGAATGGCATTTGATTTATTGGATGATGTTCCGCCTCCTAAAGGTACAACCTATGTTAGCTTGGGTAAAGTAAGCGCTGGAGATCCATCGATCGGTACTTTTGATGCAGATGTTGAATCTTTGCCTCTTAATTTGTATTTCATCAAACCCGACAGAACTGAACTTGAACCACAACAACTATCAGTATCCGTAATTAGCGCCACACATACTGTCCCTGAGCCAACCACATTCATGCTACTGTCCGCAGGACTAGCATTGTTCGGCTGGCAACATCGCCGCAAACCCCTCGCTTAAGCGTAAGACTATGCGCCGAGTCCTTCGGCGCTTTTTGCTAAGCTTTTGGCTTTAATAACGATAAAAATTTTCTATGGTTGCATTTTTCGGACGCTGCCGACACGCTTTATTCGGCATTTCGGATGCCGAAACCCGAATCGAACTGCGCGGTTTCAAGGTCGGCGACGACCGGGTCAAGGCGCGAATCGAGCGCATCGGCAAGAGTTTTGTCGAAGGTTATCATGCCGCCTTGCTCGATAACGATCCGTTGCGCCTTACCGAGCATTTGAACGCAATCGACGACAACGAATTGCGCGGTTTCCTCTTCGAAGGTGCCGCGATGGGCTTGGTGATATCGGATTTCCTTTGCCCGTGGCGACCGAGCCGTTTTCAAGCATTTTTGACAGGCCCGGCGCAGCATCACGCCTATATGTTGCATGTCGGCGCCGGTTGGGCTTTGGCCCGCTTGCCGGTGTCGCCGGCAAGCCTGACCTCGCGCATGGACTGCCTACTCCGTTGGCTGGTCCTTGACGGTTACGGCTTCCACGAAGGCTATTTTCATTGGCCGGACAGTATCGGCCGTCAACAGCGTCCTTCATGCCTACAAGGCTATGAAAAGAGGGCTTTCGACCAAGGTTTAGGACGCAGTCTGTGGTTCGTCATGGGAGCCGATCCCGAGCGTATCGTATCGGCGCTGCAAGACTTTCCGACGGATAGGCAGGGCGACTTGTGGAGCGGCGTCGGCTTGGCCGGCGCTTATGCCGGCGGTGTCGAACCGGACGATTTAGAGCGTCTGAAAGTTTTGGCCGGCGACTTTCTTGCGCATCTCGCTCAAGGCGCTGCATTTGCAGCCAAAGCCCGACAACGGGCCGGCAATCCGGCCGATCATACCAAGCTGGCCTGCCGCATCTTTTGCAATTTAAGCGCCGAACATGCCGCGCAATTAACGGACGATGCCTTGCGGAAAGTGCCTGCCGATAACGCGCTGCCGGCTTACGAACATTGGCGGCAACGGATACGGCGACACTTTATTTAAGCCTGTATCGCAGCCTCACCTTAGAGGATACCAGCAATATGAATAGCATTTATCCACTGCTACGCCGCCGCGCGACGCTGTTGGCCGCCCTGGTTTGGATCGGCCTTCTTTACGGCTTTATGCAACCGCCGAGCTTGAGCCCTTCGGAACGAAAAGCCATCGCCGGACGCTTCGACTTTACCCGCTTGGCGTTACCGGAGCCGTCCGGAAAAAACCCGCGTTCGGTAAGAAACGTTCATCCAAGCTTGGAACATATTTCCGCGTGGATCTCATCGGTCGGTGCGAGCGTTGCGCTCGGCGACCTTGACGGCGACGGCCTGCCGAACGATCTCTGCCATGTCGATCCGCGCTTCGATTCGGTTATCATCGCGCCCGTTCCGGAAACCGGCGAACGCTATACGCCATTCGAATTGCATCCGGCGCCCGTGGCATTCGATGCCGCGACGATGGCGCCGATGGGCTGCCTATTCGGCGATCTCAACGAGGATGGCTTACTCGATGCTATCATTTATTACTGGGGGCGCACTCCGGTCGCCTTTTTACAGCGTGGCGATAGCACCGGTCTCACCGCGGAAAGCTTTAAACCGGTGGATATCTTTCCCGGCAACGAGCGTTGGTTTACCAATGCCGCAACGCTAGCCGACTTAGATGGCGACGGCCATATCGACTTGGTTATCGGCAACTATTTTTCGGACGGCGCGCAAATTCTCGATGCAAGCGGCACAGGCATCGAGCGGATGCACGACACCAAGTCCCGCTCGTTCAGCGGCGGCAAAACGCATTTATTGCTTTGGGACGGTGCCGAAAGCGGTGAACAACCCAATGTTCGTTATCGAGCCGTAACCGGCGTGCTCGACCCGGCGACCGAGCACGGCTGGGCCTTGGCGGTCGGCGCGGCCGACTTGGATGGCGACTTGTTGCCGGAACTTTATTTAGGGCATGACTTCGGCCCGGACCGCTTACTGCACAACCGTTCGACCCCGGGGCGCTTAAATTGGGTCGAATTGCGCGGTAAAGCGGGCCTCGCCACGCCGAAATCGTTCGTGCTGGGTCAGGATTCCTTTAAAGGCATGGGCGTCGATTTCGGCGATCTCAACGGCGATGGCCTATTGGATTTATTCGTCAGCAATATCACCAGCGAATGGGCTTTGCAAGAGAGCAATTTATTATGGTTGAGCACCGGCGAGCCGGAACGCATGCGCGACGGCGTTGCCCCCTATGTTCAAGCCAGTGAAAAGCTCGGCCTTTCCAGAGCCGGTTGGGGTTGGGACACGCGTCTAGCCGACTTCGATAACAGCGGTTATCCGGAAGCACTGGTCGCGACCGGTTTCGTCAAGGGCGAAACGCCTCGTTGGGCAAAATTGCAAGCGTTAGGCACCGGAAACGACCGCATGATGAGTAATCCTCGGCATTGGCCCTCTTTCAAACTCGGCGACGATTTAAGTGGCCATGAAGCCAACGGTTTTTTTGTGCGCGCCGAGGACGGTCGTTTCTACAATTTAGCATCGGAACTTCAACTGGACGATCCGATGGTCAGTCGCGGCATTGCCGTGGCCGATGTCGACGGAGACGGCGACTTGGATTTTGTCGTAGCCAATCAATGGGAAAGATCGTATTTCTTTCGGAACGAATGCCCTGACTGCGGCGATTTTATCGGTCTACACCTTCGAATCGCCGGCGATTCGGCGCATACTCGAATTATCGAGGGACATCCGGATCATGACATTTCCGCTTATCCGGCAATCGGAGCCCAAGCAACCGTTTATTTACCGAATGGAAAAAAAATAGTCGCTCAAGTCGACGGTGGAAACGGTCATTCCGGTCAACGTAGCCCCGATCTCCATTTCGGACTTGGAAAACTGTCCGGTAATGCTCCTTTGGAGATTGAACTGCGTTGGCGCGGACAAGCCGGCAGCATGCACCGTAAGACGCTCAACCTCGAACAGGGCTGGCACACTGTAATACTCGGCGAAGCAGAGGCGGAAAATTTATGAATATTAACGAAACGATCACGACCCGTTTTTTTTATCCGAAAGGCAGCCCTAAGTTACGCCTGTTCGCATTAGGCTATTTTGCCGCTCTCATTACGCTTTGGACGATTCTTGGACATACCGTGCTCGGATTCGAGCAATCCGGTCTGCAACCGATCGTCGCCGTGGCAAGCGCGTGTTTCACGCATTGGCTCTTGGAGTGGGTGGATAGCCGTTCGACCCGACGCGCGCCGCGATACGGAAACAGCTTATCGGACCGATTTATCTTTTTGCTACCAGCCCTAATACCGGGGCTTGCTGTCGGTATGCTGATTTATCCGAACGAACTGCTTTGGCCGATGATTTTCGCTTCCGCGTTATCGATCGCGTCCAAAATCGTTTTTAGGGCGCCTGTCGGTCAAGGTTCGCAGCATATTTTCAATCCATCGAATTTCGGTATTACGGTAACCTTGCTGCTATTTCCATGGATCGGCCTCGCTCCGCCCTATCAATTCACCGAAAACGTCACCGGCCTTTGGCATTGGATTATTCCGGGGTTCATTTTAATCAGCGGTATTATTGTTCATGCTTATTTTACCGGTCGTCTACCGTTATGCATCGCCTGGATCGGCGGTTTTTTGCTGCAAGCCTTTCTACGCAGTTGGTATTTCGATATTCCTTGGATCGTACCTCTGATTCCCATGACCAGCGCCGCTTTTATCCTGTTTACGCTTTATATGATTCCGGATCCGGCCACGACGCCTTTAAACCCATTGCGCCAAATCCTGTTCGGCCTGGCCGTTGCCGCCGTTTATGCACTGTTGCTGATTGAAAATATCGTGTTCGGATTGTTTATCGCATTATTTGCCGTTTGCGCTTGCCGGGGAGCCGGGCTGTATCTGATCGCACACCGCCAACGACTGTTCCAGAATGCGCAACTTGCCGAGAGTGCCGGAAAATGATCGCGATTGTCGGAATTGCATGCCGTTACCCCGATGCCGACTCGCCGCAAGCGCTGTGGGAAAACGTATTAGCCCAACGCCGCGCGTTTAGGCGTTTGCCGTCCGAACGGCTCAACCTGCAGGACTATTTAGAGAACCGGACCGAGCATTCCGACTCGATATACGTCAAAGAGGCGGCCGTGCTCGAGGGTTATTCGTTCGACCGGCAAAAGTTCCGCATTGCCGGTTCGACTTTTCGTAGCACCGATACGACACATTGGCTGGCGCTCGATATTGCCGCTCGCGCACTCGAGGACGCCGGTCTGCCGAACGGTATCGGCTTACCGAAAGAAAGCACCGGCGTCATTGTCGGTAATACGCTGACCGGAGAGTTCTCTCGAGCAGCTTTGATGCGTTTGCGCTGGCCCTATGTTCAAAGAGTGCTAAACGAACGCTTGACCGCCGAAGGTTGGGACAACGACAAACGCCGCGATTTCTTGCGGCTCATGGAACAACATTATAAAGCCCCTTTCGAGCCGGTCGGCGAGGAAACCTTGGCAGGCGGTCTCGCCAACACGATAGCGGGACGAATCTGCAACTTTTTCAATTTCCAGGGCGGCGGATTTACCGTTGACGGTGCTTGCAGTTCGTCGTTGCTTGCCGTTGCACAAGCCTGCACCGCTTTGCAATCGGGCGATTTGGATGCCGCATTGGTCGGCGGTGTCGATTTGAGCCTCGATCCTTTCGAACTGATCGGTTTTTCTCGCGTCGGCGCTCTTTCCCGCGGCAGCATGCGGGTTTACGATAGAAATCCAAGCGGATTTTTACCCGGCGAAGGCTGCGGCTTCGCTTTATTAATGCGACATGACGAAGCCTTAGGCAGGGGGCTTCGTTGTTATGGTTTTATTCGCGGCTGGGGAATTTCATCCGACGGCAGCGGAGGCATGACCCGCCCTGAACTATCGGGACAACAACTCGCCATGCAACGCGCTTACCGGCGAGCCGGCTATGGAATCGGCACCGTGCCTTTGTTTGAAGGTCACGGCACCGGCACGGCGGTCGGCGATGAAGTCGAACTGAATGCTTTGTCCGAATTACTGGCGGACAACCGAACACCCGCAACGATCGGTTCGATAAAAGCCAATATCGGCCATACCAAGGCCGCGGCGGGCATGGCCGGACTCACAAAAGCACTCATGGCTTTGCATAGCCAAATTTTACCACCCGCCACCGCCATCGACAGTCCTCATCGGGTATTCGAGCAAGGAAATCTACGCCTTCTGGAAACAGGCGTTAGCTGGCCAGAAGAACAGCCGTTAAGAGCCGGTGTCAGTTCTTTCGGTTTCGGCGGTATTAATGTACATGTCACCTTGGAAGGCGCATCGACGGCTCGCCGAAAAAGCTTAACGTCACGCGAAACCGCACTAATACGCAGCCGACAAGATTGCGAGTTGTTTATTTTCTGCGCCGAAACCCCGGTCGCTCTAATCGAATCGACCGAACACTTGCGGCAATTAGCACCTTCTCTTTCTTATGCCGAATTGACCGATTTGGCCGCCGCGCTGACAAACGCGATCAAGCCCTGCAGCGTCCGCGCTGCTGTCGTCGCTGCAACTCCGAAACAACTGGAAGAAAACCTCGGCATTTTGCACGGTTGGCTTGACGAAGAAAAAAGCTCCGGATTCGATACCGAAGCAGGCGTGTTTTTAGGCTGTGGCGAAACGGCTCCGCGCATCGCCTTTTTATTTCCCGGCCAAGCTTCGCCTGTACGGTTCACAGGCGGCGCGATGGGCAAACGCTTTAGCGAAATCGACAGCTTATATTATGACCAACAACCGCCGCTACCAGGCGATCCTGAAGATACCGGTCATGCTCAACCGGCGATCGCCCTCGCTGAAATCGCAGGCTTGCGCTTACTTGACGCCGTCGGTATCGAAGCGCAAATAGCAGCCGGTCACAGCTTGGGCGAATTAACTGCCCTGCATTGGGCTGGCGCTTTAGACGAACAGGCTTTGATGCGCATCGTTCGCCGGCGTGGCGCGATCATGTCTGCCGATAAACGGTCTGAAGGTGCAATGGCGGTTATAGGCGCCAATGAAGCCAACACGCAAGCGCTAATCGGCCAAGAATCCGGCGTCGTCGTTGCTGGTTTGAACAGCAGTAACCAATGCGTGATAGCCGGCGATACCGATGCCATTCGCCGTGTGATGACTCTCGCTCAAGCGCAAGATATTGCATTTACCCTGTTACCGATTACACATGCCTTTCATTCGCCTTCAATGGCGCTTGCCGCCGAGCAATTGACCCGGTCTCTGGAATCCGAGAATTTTCATTCAATTATCCGGCCCGTCGTATCGACCGTAACCGGCGATTTTTTGTCGGACATTCATTTTCCAAAACATCTTGGGGAACAATTAACTTCTCCGGTTCGTTTCACCGAAGCGCTCACCAAACTGCTACCGCATTGCGATCTTTGTCTGGAAGTCGGCCCTGGACGCATACTCAGCGGCTTACTTAAAACCGACCACACCACGCCTGTCGTGGCGCTCGATTCCTCGGGGCCGTCTTTACAAGGGCTGCTCATGGCAATCGGCGCGGCTTACGCGCTTGGGCAGCCAATCAAAACCCGAGGCTTGTTCGCGGATCGATTTACACGGTATTTCGACCCGTTACGACCCTTGTCGTTTTTATCCAACCCTTGCGAGGCAGCACCAACAGATACTATCGAAAACCGTTTAAACGACTCGGCGCCGAAAACGAACACCGAAGCCCTTATCCGTGATCCGCGGAATGAGGCTTTACCGAAAACCTCCGAACGCCTCGACGCTTTACAGTTACTTCGTCAAATGCTGGCTCAAAAAGTTGAACTGCCCGCTTCGGAAATTCAAGACCAACATCATTTGTTACGGGATTTGCATCTTAACTCGATCAGCATCGGACAAATTATGGCCGACGCCGCACGGAAACTGAATCTGCCGGTTTCGTTGGCGCCGACGGAATACGCACACGCCACCGTTGGCCAAGCAGCCCGATTTTTGGAATCGATGCGCACCGTTAATAATGACGCCGATATCGAACGACATACAGCGCCTCAAGGACTAGAAAATTGGGTAAGAGCCTTCACTATCGAACAGCGCCCCTGCGAATTAAAGCCAGCCAAGCCCTCTTCTAATGACCGTCAAAGACAACAGCCTTCGTCTTGGCGTGTATTTGCCCCTGAAGATCATATACTGGCCGCCCCTTTATTAAAGCGGCTCGAGTCGATCGGCGGCACGGGCGTTTTGCTCTGTCTCCCTCCCATCCCAGACTCCGGATACGACCGATTACTGTTGGATGCGGCACAAGTCGCGTTGGAACAAGACGGAACGCCAAGGTCTTTCATTCTGGTTCAGCACAACGGTTTTGCCTCGGCATTTGCAAGAACCTTGTTTGAAGAAGCCGATGGATTATCCGTTAGCGTTATCGATACGCCCTATCGCCAAGAAGCGTTATCTTGGATTGTTGCCGAAACGCTTGCTGCCGACGGTTTTTGTGAAGCGATTTACGATAGTTCAGGACAACGATCGGAACGGGTTTTGCGTTTAATTGCCACTCTTGCCGACGATAGCGGAAATTCGTTATTAACATCGGGCGATGTGCTGTTAGTCAGTGGCGGCGGTAAAGGCATCGCCGCCGAATGCGCCTTTTCGCTGGCGCGCGTGCATGGTCTACGCTTGATACTCTTGGGACGCGCATTACCGGAAAACGATACCGTGTTAGATGAAAACCTGATGCGTTTCAGTGAGGCCGACATCGCATTCCGCTATTATGCCGCCGATGTCGGCGATGCGGATAGTATTCACAACGCCGTAAAGCAAGCGGAATCCGAATTCGGCGCGATTACCGCTATTTTACATGGCGCAGGCGTCAATGAGCCCAGATTGATCCACGACTTGGATATTGAGATTCTAAAGCGCACATTGTCTCCCAAAATATCCGGCCTTAAGCATCTACTGGCATCGGTCGACTCCGGCAAACTCAAGCTATTAATTAACTTCAGCTCGATTATTGGCCGCGTTGGAATGCGCGGCGAAGCAGATTATGCATTGGCGAATGCTTGGCTGAGCCATGAAACCGATTCGTTCAAAGAGCGTAACCCCGCTTGTCGTTGCCTTTCTCTCGAATGGTCTATATGGTCGGGCGTCGGCATGGGTGAGCGCTTAGGCCGTATCGACACTTTATTACGTGAAGGGATTAGCCCGATATCGCCGGAACAAGGCATCGAATGGTTGAACCGGTTGCTGGATTTGGAATTGCCGAGTTCAAACGTGGTAATAAGCGGCCGTTTAGGCATTACTCCGCCTTTGCCGGTTCTGCCGACCAACGAATTACCTTTTCTTCGATTTATAGAAAAGCCCGGACTATTTTATCCGGGAATCGAATTAGTGACCGATTCTGAAATTTCATTAAACAACGATCCTTATTTGAACGATCATGTTTACCAAGGCGAACATATTTTTCCGGCTGTCATCGGAATGGAAGCTATGGTGCAAGCAGCCCGGTCGGTCACTGGCCGGACTGAAACTCCTTCCTTCCAGGACTTGCGTTTTGCCCACCCGATCGTAGTGCCTCCCAACGAGATCGTTACGTTGCGCACCGTTGCTTTAGTTAAAGAGGACCAGAGCATCGAGGTCGCTCTACGTTTCAGCCAGACCGCATTCCAAATCGATCACTTCCATGCGATATTAAGATTCGATGCCTGTCCGAATAATTATCGCGACGAAGCAGCTCAGGAGAATTCAACTAATCCACAAAAAATAGCCATCGACCCGGACGCCGAACTTTACGGCCCTTTATTTTTTCAAGATGGCCGCTTTCGACAAGTAAAAGCCTATCGGCAGCTTTCCGCATTTCAATGTACTGCCGATATCGGCACAGACCTTTCGGAAGAAACTTGGTTTGCCCGCTTTTTGCCGCAAACCTTACTGATAGGCGATCCCGGTACTCGAGATGCAGCCCTCCACGCAATTCAAGCCTGCATTCCGCATGCAATCGTGTTACCCACCGCCTTAGAACGCTGGATACCGAAAGACTTGAATATCGACGGCCCGACATATGTCTTAGCCCGAGAACGGTGGCAACGACACGATGAATTTTGCTACGACCTCGAAATTCGAACCCATGCGGGCTTTTTGAAAGAAATTTGGCAAGGCCTACATTTGCGCGAGATTACGAACATCGATTGGGAAACTTGGCATGTTGGTTTAATTGCGCCTTATCTGCAGCGCAAGATTGATGCAATCGTTAAACCACACGATTTGAACTTCGTCTTGTTACGCAAAGACAGCCATGTTGCCGAAGAACCGACAAAGACTGCGATAAAATTGGCCTTGGGCAATAAAAACACTATTTTGCGCCGTAGCGACGGCAAACCCGAATCCGTCGATGGCCGAACGATTTCCGTAGCACATGCTGAGGGTTGGGTTTTCGCGGTTACAAGCGAATCACAAGTCGCTTGCGATTTAGAAACCGTTACCGATCGGCCGATTACCGCGTGGGAAGACTTACTCGGCAAAGAACGCTTTGCATTGGCGCGGTTGACCGTCGAACAATTCGGAGAAAACCTGGATCGAACGGCGACCCGCGTTTGGGGTGCCATCGAATGCTTGAAAAAAGCAGGCGCAAGCGCCAATCACCCGTTGACCTTACAATCGGCTGAAAAAGACGGATGGGTCACTTTTACAGCCGGCCCTTTCGTCATTGCCACCTACATCGCAAAGCTCAAAGGCACTTCTTCGCCATTGATGTTTTCGATATTGATCGAACAAAATCGCCAATCAAAATCGCCGGCAGCATTCGGGAAGTAATATGAAAGCCTACGAATATCGGCACATCGTTAGTTTTGAAGAAACCAACTTGGTCGGCAATGTCTATTTCGCCAACCATATACGTTGGCAAGGCCGAGTACGTGAAATGTTTCTACGCGATTATGCACCCGACGTGATCGATGCGCTTGGGCAAGGGTTAAGCCTAGTAACGACGCGGGTATCGTGCGAATATTTTCAGGAGTTGTTCGCATTGGACGAAGTGCTCATAAAAATGTTTGCAACTCAGATCACACAAAATCGCGTTACGATGAAATTTGATTATCTAAGAGTCCGTCAAGAAAATACTGAAGAATTGATCGCCAGCGGCGAACAACAAATCGCCTCTATGATGAAAGAGGGAACGACAATGCGCCCTACGCCACTTCCTCAATCGCTACGCTTGGCGTTATACGAATTTGAAATCTGAAAATTCAATCTTGGATTCAACTCCGAATTTATGCAACCCCGAAGCAGCGATTATAGATTCTACTCTTTAGCGATCCGCTTTTAGCTTCTGTACTCTTTCGCTGATCAATAAAGGTATAATGACCGGCCGAATATCGAATTTTTCTGAATAATCCTATGGCCATAGCGAAATTAACCCGATTTATTTTATTGCCGGTTTTATCGGCGTTTTTGATGGGCTGCGTGAGCGCTTCCCTTCAAAACCTTTCCGACTCTCTGTCCTCGGCAATTCTCGATCAGAACGACATCGAGATCGTGCGCAAAGGCTTGCCGGCTTATCTATTGATGACCGACGGATTGATCGAGCAACAACCGGAAAATACGGACCTGCTGGTTTCCGGCGCTAAGCTCTATGCATTATATGCATCGGAATTGGTGAGGGAGACGTCCCGTGCCCGTAACCTCAGCAATAAAGCGCGCGCTTACGCCGAACGGGCTCTGTGTTTGGAACGGCACTCCCTATGTCGGATCGACCGATTGCCTCATGACGCTTTCGCACCGGCTTTGCAAAATGCCGATCGTGCATCCTTGAATGTTCTGTACACCTACGGACTGACTTGGGCTTCGTGGCTGCAAGCTCACAGCCGCGATTGGGATGCTATTGCCGACCGACCGAAAATCGAATCGTTATTCGAAAGAATACTCGAATTGGACGAGTCCTTCGATTCCGGACGGGCGCATTTCTATCTGGGACTGCTCCGCTCGCAATTATCGCCGGCTTTGGGCGGCGATCCGGAAACCGCTAAAAGCCATTTCGAGCGCGCGATAGAACTGTCGCGCGGTAACGATCTGGCCGTCAAGGTCGCCTTGGCACGCAATTATGCTCGGATGCTGTATGATCGTGATCTCCACGACCGTTTGCTGCGCGAAGTACTGCAGGCTGACCCGAATGTGCCGGGCCTGTCCCTTTCCAATACCATGGCGCAACAAGAAGCCCAACAATTACTGGCCGAATCCGACAGCTACTTCCAAGAGTGACTTATGCATCATTTAATCGCGACTCTGTTTTTAATGTGCCTGACGGTTTTTTCGCCGCCGGCCCTATCGCAAATGCTCAAAATCGCAACAGCTTCGCCGGACGGTACGGTCTGGATGGAAAAAATGCGCGAAGCTGCCGACGAGATTAAACGGCGCACGAACGGTCGCGTTACCTTTCGGTTTTACCCGGGCGGTATCATGGGCAACGACGCCAGCGTGATGCGTAAAATCAATGTCAATCAGTTACAAGGCGGCATTATTCCCGGCGGCGGTTTGAAGGACATTTACCCGGATTCGCAGGTGTATAGCTTGCCGTTGATTTTTCGCTCTTTCGACGAAGTCGATTATGTGCGCTCGCGCATGGACGATTTGATCGTCAAGGGACTCGAGCAAAACGGTTTCATCAGCTTCGGTCTGAGCGAAGGCGGTTTTGCCTATTTGATGTCGGACAAACCGGTGTCGCGGGTCGAAGACCTGAAAGGCCAAAAGATATGGATTCCCGAAGGCGATTACATCAGCCGAAGCGCTTTTCAAACCATCGGCGTATCCCCGATATCGCTACCGTTAACCGATGTAATGACCGCATTGCAAACCGGCCTGATCAATACGGTCGCCAGCTCGCCGATGGGCGCGATTGCGCTGCAATGGCACGCCCGCGTCAAATTTGTTACCGATGAACCGTTGGCTTATTTGTACGGTACGATGATCGTTCAAGCACGGGCCTTCTCGCGATTAAGGCCGGACGATCAACGAATCGTTCGCGATGTAATCGGCGCGGTTTATAAGGAATTCAACAGTATCAATCGCCGCGATAATGCCGAAGCGCTCAGGGTTTTACGCAACCAAGGCATTCAATTCGTCGCAACCGATGAAAACGATCGAAAAAACTGGCAGGCGATGCTCGAAGACACTAAATCGAAAATGGAACGGGAAGGCATTCTCAGCCAATCGATTATCGAGACCCTAAGACGGCATTTAAACGACTTTCGCCAAGGCTCAGTCCACTAGCTCCATGTGTCGGCGTCTCATCAACGGTTTAAGGCGGCTAGAAGACGGCATTTTGGCGTTAGTACTCGCCGCGATGATTTTGCTGGCCATCGGCCAGGTCGTGCTGCGAAACGTTTGGGGCGCCGGCTTGGACTGGGCCGACCCGCTGCTGCGTATCCTAGTGCTATGGATCGCGCTGCTCGGGGCGATGGCCGCAACCCGCGATAATAACCATATCAGCATCGATGTCCTTAGCAAGTACCTGCCCCCATTTCTGAAAATACCCGCTCAACTCATCAGCCACTGGTTTACCGCTATCATTTGCGCACTACTGGCTTGGCAAGGCGCGCGATTGACGCTGATGGACTATCAAGATGCGACTACGGCATTCGCCTCGGTTCCTGTCTGGATTTGCCAACTAATTATCCCATTCGGCTTCGGCATCATGAGCCTGCGCTTTGTATTGCATGGGCTTTCGGTCTTGCTGAATAGAGAGGCGCCCTGATGCTCATCGCAGTTGCGCTAATCGTTCTGGCGCTCTTGGGCACTCCATTGTTCGCGATTATTGCCGCCAGCGCCCTGCTCGGGTTTTATCATAACGAAATCGACTTGATGGTCGTGGCGATCGAGTTTTACCGCCTGGCCGATATGTCGATATTACTGGCGATTCCGCTGTTTACGTTTGCAGGTTTCTTATTAAGCGAAAGCCAAGCGCCGGCAAGGCTGATGCGCCTGACGCAAGCGCTGCTAGGCTGGTTGCCCGGCGGCCTGGCCATGGTTTCATTGACGGCTTGCGCATTGTTGACAGCGTTTACCGGCGCTTCGGGCGTCACGATCGTCGCATTGGGCGCCTTGCTTTATCCGGCCTTGATCAAAGCCGGTTACCGTGAAAATTTCAGCCTCGGCTTGGTGACGACATCCGGCAGCCTGGGTTTGCTGTTCGCCCCTTCATTACCACTGATATTGTTCGGCGTTATCGCACAGCAAATGAGCGTCGGCCGGCCGTTTACGATCGATGAGTTGTTTTTGGCCGGCGTCATGCCGGGTCTGCTGATGTTGGTCATGTTGTCGGGTTGGAGTTATTGGCATAACCGCGATATCGGACTGACTCGATTCACCGTAAACGAAGCCTGGCAGGCTTTGCGCGAATCGCGCTGGGAACTGCCTTTGCCGTTTATCGTGCTGGGCGGCATTTACAGCGGCTATTTCGCGGTATCGGAAGCCGCCGCCGTCACGACGGTCTATGTGCTGATTGTCGAAGTCTTGATTCACCGCGAAATCAGTCTAAGCCAATTGCCTGCCGTGATGCGAAGCGCAATGGTCATGGTCGGCGGCATTCTGGTAATTTTAGGCGTTTCGCTGGCCTCGACGAACGTGATGATCGATGCCGATGTGCCGGGGCGTTTATTCGAATTCGTTCACGATCATATCTCGAGCCGATTGACCTTTCTTATCGCGCTGAACGTGTTTTTGCTGATCTTGGGCATGATGCTCGACATTTTCGCCGCGTTGGTCATCATGATTCCGTTACTGCTGCCGATCGCGGTCGGTTACGGCGTAGACCCCGTGCATTTGGGCATTATTTTTCTGGCGAATATGCAAATCGGCTACTTCACGCCACCGGTGGGCATGAACTTGTTTATCGCCAGTTACCGGTTCCAGCGACCTCTATTACAGCTATACCAAGCCACATTGCCTTTTTTCTTCATTCTGCTATTAGCCGTACTGATCATTACTTATTGGCCGGCACTCACATTAGGCTTACCGAGTTGGCTAGAAGCAAGTCGGTCATAAGCTATTACTCCCTTTTGATTGAAAAACCGTCTAAGAATAAAAGATATGGGATGTGTATATAAAGGGAGTAAGCACCCTGCGGCTCCAGATTTTGATTCTCTTGGCGTTCGATCCACAGACGATAGCTTGGGAATAAGACTTCTCCAGAACGTCGGGTTACGCAACACTAACCCGACTACGCGACTTTATTCGTCGCTCGTTTTTTCGATCATTTTGTGAATCCGTTTCAGGCCCAACGCGACCGCTATCATCACGAACGGAATCGCCGCGCCTACCGCGAGCTCCGGATTGACCGGCCAACCGGCAGCGCGCGCAGCCTTGGAGACCGAGCCGATCAGCCCGGTCGCGTAATAGGTGATCGCGACGATCGAAATGCCTTCAACGGTCTGTTGCATCTTGAACTGCATCTTCGCTCGCCGCGCCATCGAGCTCAGCAGCCCTTGATTCTGCCGCTCGATCACGATATCGACTCGTGTTCGCAATAATTGGCTCGCATTGCCGACTCTTTCGGACAAGGATGTGAATCGTTTGGAGGTCGAATAACAGGTATTCATCGCCGGTTCCATGCGCCGCCGAATGAATTCGCCGAGCGTCTGTATGCCTTGAATCCGGACTTCGCGTAAATCCTCTAGACGTTGACCGACCAGTTGATAGTAGGCGCTTGCAGCCGTGAATCGAAACAGATGCGTCGAAATATGGTTTTCGATTTCGGCAGCCAACGTCGTCAATTCGTCCAACAGCCCGGCGTCCTTACTGTTGTCCGATTGCGCCATTGCATTCGTGATCGTATAAAGCTTCTGATTGGCCCGCCTCAGTTCCGGCGCGAGCTTTTTCGCGATTGGAAACGCCAGCAGTGCCATTACTCTGTAGACTTCGATTTCGAACAGACGATGCAGCAATCGACCTGCCTGCGCCGAGCGCAAATTATGGTCGACGATCAGAAAACGGCTGAATCCGTCGACATGTATCCTAAAATCGGTAAATACCTGAGCGTCCCCGCCGGTAACGCTGGAACCTACGACCGGATTGTTCGCGAAACAGGCGGAAATAGCGGCCATATCGAGACCGTCGCCGTTCTTGACAACAGCCGCCGGTTGGATTACGGCATGCGCGGCGACCATCAATTGACCCGGCAATTCGGAAAGCCAATCGACCGGCACTTTCTTCAACGCAGGGTCGGAAAACGGATCGGCCGGCGTATTCGCTACGTAAAACGTGTAAGTGCTGAACTCGCTGTGCTGCTCCCACCGGATTTCGAACGTATCGAAGGTTTCGCTCAAATGGCTAGCGTCGTTTTCGGGACACGGCTTGCCGTATCGCTCGCAGAGCTTGCTCAGATGGTCGCGCTCGCGCTGTTTTTCATCGCTCGTCAACAGCAAGGCCAGATGAGAGGCCCTGATCGGTAACTCCAAGTTCAGCGATGCGCGGGCATGGACTTCATTGTGCAACACGAAACGTTGCGGGTGGTTTTGCGGCAAGGGAAATAAGGTCGTCACATTATTGTCGGTGGTCATTTATCGAAACATGAAAAGCAGGGGCGCTCTTGAATAACAGCATAGTTTAGCGATTGTTGATAATGATGAAAATATTAAATTGATTGTCAATTCAAGATCATCAAAACGAGAGGCGGTCAAAGGGGTAATGCCACTAAGGAATATGCACAAAATAACTTATACAAATAGTAGGCTTTGTGGCGGTTTGGTCAGCAATTCCCAATTTGGAGATCAAAAAGGGTGTGGGGTGTGCTTGGCGAGGATGTCGGCAGCAGGGCAGATTTTTGCTCCATGCAAAATCTGCATTCACGCCATCCTTGGCGCTCGAGCTGCCGCCAAGCCCCCATGGATGGGTTTACGGCGTTCCTCGACAGGCATACCCCACACCCTAAAATCGGCGAAACTGCTCAAACTGGGAATTGCTGCGGTTTGGTGACTCGCTTGACAGGACGTTATTTATCACGAAATCCTTATAGCCTCGCCAAACGGCTTCAATGGTCCTCGCATGCTTGATTTTTTGTGCAGTCAGATATGATTGACAAAGCGCATAAATGGACATATTTTGTAATTATATCTATGGATAGACAGGAAGAAGGCATGAACAAGAGTACTAAACATAATTTTTCACAGGATAAATCTTCTATCGCAAAAGGCGCTTTAAACACATTCTTCAATATAGCCGACGCATGGCGGCTTAATACAGAGCAGGCCATGAAGCTATTGGGATTAGACTCAAAAAGCACTTTCTTTAAATGGAAAAAGAAGCCCGAGGAAGCCAACTTGACCCAAGATAAGCTTGAGCGGCTTTCCTATATCTTTGGAATCTACAAGGCGCTGCAAATTCTTTTACCTAAACCTGAGGCCGCCGATACTTGGTTGAGCCGACCAAATTCAGCGAGTCCGTTTAATGGGCAGTCTGCTTTGGAAAGAATGTTATCAGGACATGTAGCCGATCTTTATGTCGTCCGCCAATACTTGGATAGCCAACGTGGTTGGTCGTAGTGAGTTATTGCAGACCTCTTTAATCAGCTGGAAATCATGCTGGCGACTCGTTCCAAGCAGGTTTTCACCTGTTGGTCTATTTGATCGAGTTGCAGACCCGGAGGATTTGGAAGTGGTTTTCTTTATTGAAAGCCTAACCAATGACCGTTTACGCGAAGAGGCCGGAGAGATTTTTCTTGTCCCGCCGGACGAACGAATTTCAGGCCCGGGAACAACGCCAATCATGGCCGCATTCACGCATTTAAATCCGGAAGGCAGCCGCTTTACCGATGGCTCATATGGCGTATATTACGCGGCAAAGGATATTGATACCGCTATTGAGGAAACCAAGTTTCATAGGAAACGATTTCTTGAGGCAACCAATCAGCCGCCAATAGAAATAGACATGCGCAGCTATGCGTCGGACATAAACACAGAGTTTCACGATATCCGTGGCAAACAGAGCGACATGCAGGATATTTATAAGTCCAGTCCGGATCAATATTCTTATCCTCAGACGCTTGCGCGTGAACTTCGCAATAATGGCTCAAACGGTATCGTTTACGATAGCGTCAGGCGCCAGGGTGGAGAGTGTATCGCAATATTTAGACCTAAGGCTTTGTCACCCGTACGCCAAGGTAAACATTACTGTTATGTTTGGGATGGTTCTGATTTTTCAAACGTGTATGTAAAAACGGAATATAAGCCAAGCAAGAGAGATAGAACCCATTAAAACAACAATTTATCGGCCGGACATTTGGCGTAAAAGCGTTGTATACCCGTCGTAGATCAAATCGCTCCAAAGTTCTTCAATTATCTTCAGTTTCTCCATGGCGGGTAATTTATGAAGTTCGGTTATACTCATGGTGGAGAAATACCTGCTTGGATGATTGATATTTTTGAGGTTTAGAGTCAAGTTAAGCGCTTGGCTGAATGGCTTTGTTCGACCAATCGTTGTCAACAGTAAATGACCGTCCAAGTGGCTTGAGATGATCAAACTCCTGTTTCTGGAGCTTGGCTCGGATTTCTTCAAAAGACCTAACAACATCCACCGCATAAAGTCGTTCTCCGCACTGTCGGCAAACTTCTGCTGTTACCCTAAATGACAGAGTGTTGCCACCGCCTCGCAATAGTTTCTCTACCGGTTTAGTTTCAAGCTCGCCACCGCATACAGGGCATTTTTCAAATGGAATCATTTCTTCACCCTCACCTTCCAATCATTCCAACGCGCGGAATCCGGTTTATAGACCGTGATCATTACCGCCCAATCATCAGTCGCGATCTGGGCATCGCTCCCACAACGCTGTAATCAATCCGCCGGCGCCAACTGTTTCAACAATGCCTCGATGAACTCCAGCTTTTCTTCCGTTGCGTTGAACGGCATGATGAAGCGCAATTTATCCGCGCCGTCGAATTTGTAGACTTGCGCCTGCGTTTGTATCAATTCGATCAGACTGGCCGCGTCGATCTTCGGTTCGTGCGAGAACACGATGCGGCCGCCGCCGGCGTTCGCTTCGATTTTCTTGATGCCGAGTTTTTCGGCTTGCTGTTTCAATTCGGCAACGCTGAACAACGTCTTGACCGGTTCCGGCAGCAGACCGAAGCGATCGATCATTTCGATTTGCAGGGCTCTCAGGTCGTCGTGCGTGTCGGCGCTGGCGATGCGTTTATACAGCACCAGTCTGGCATGGATGTCGGGCAGGTAATCTTCGGGAATCAATGCCGGCGACTGCAAATCGACTTCGGGACCGGTTTCCATCGGCGCGTCAAGCTCGGGCTGGCGGCCTGATTTCAATGCGTTGACCGCGCGTTCGAGCAGATCGGTGTAGAGCGTGAAGCCGATTTCCTGGATTTGCCCGCTTTGTTCGTCGCCGAGCAATTCGCCGGCACCGCGAATTTCCATGTCGTGCGACGACAGCATGAAGCCCGCGCCGAGGTCGCCCGACGCTTCGAGCGCTTCGAGCCGTTTTAAGGCGTCCTTGGTCATGACCGTTTTCGGCGGAATCACGAAATAGGCATAGGCCCGATGATGCGAGCGCCCTACCCGGCCGCGCAATTGATGCAATTGCGCGAGACCGAGCTTGTCGGCGCGATTGATCACGATCGTATTCGCGCTGGGTATGTCGATGCCGCTTTCGATAATCGTCGTGCTGAGCAATAAGTTGAAGCGCTGGTGATAGAAATCGAGCATGATTTTTTCCAGTTCGCGCTCGGGCATCTGGCCGTGCGCGATTTCGATGCGCGCCTCGGGCACCAGGTTTTCGAGCTGGCGCGCCATTTTCTCCATCGTTTTGACGTCGTTATGCAGAAAGAACACTTGACCGCCGCGCTTGATTTCGCGCTGACAGGCCTCTTTGATTTGCGAGTCGATCCATTCGCTGATGAAGGTCTTGATCGCGTGGCGGTTTGGCGGCGGGCTCGCGATGATCGAGATTTCGCGCAGACCCGACATCGCCATGTTCAAGGTTCTCGGAATAGGCGTCGCGGTCAGCGTCAGCATGTCGATCTCGTTGCGCAGCTTCTTGAAATGCTCCTTCTGGCGCACACCAAAACGGTGTTCCTCGTCGATGACGACCAGGCCGAGCTCGCGGTATTTGATCTCGTTCGACAACAGTTTATGCGTACCGATCACGATATCGACCTTGCCCTGCTCCAGGTCTTCGAGAATCGCTTTTTGCTGCTTCGGCGTGACAAAACGCGACATCACTTCGATGCGCACCGGCCAGTCGGCGAAGCGATCGCGGAAATTCTGATAATGCTGCTGCGCCAACAGCGTGGTCGGTACCAGAACCGCGACTTGCTTGCCGCTTTGCACCGCGATGAAGGCCGCGCGCATCGACACTTCGGTCTTGCCGAAGCCGACGTCGCCGCAGATCACGCGATCCATCGGCTGCGGGCTGGCCATGTCTTCGAGAATCGCTTCGATCGCGGTTTGCTGATCCGGCGTTTCCTCGAACGGAAAAGCGGCCGCAAAGGCTTGGTATTCGGTGTTGTCGACATCGAAGGCATGGCCTTTTTTCATCGCGCGTTTGGCGTGGATGTCGAGCAATTCGGCCGCGACGTCGCGAATGCGTTCCATCGCCTTTTTCTTTGCCTTACTCCACTGGTCGCCGCCGAGCCTGTGCAGCGGCGCGTCTTCGGGGCTGATGCCGGTATAGCGGCCGATCAGGTTCAGCGACGAGACCGGCACGTAGAGTTTGTCGTTGTTCGCGTATTCGAGCATCAGGAATTCCGCGGTCATGCCGCCGAGCTCGAGGGTTTGCAGTCCCATATAGCGTCCGACGCCGTGCTCGACATGCACAACCGGCGAGCCGATCGTCAATTCGTTCAGATTATTGACGATGTTTTCGAGTTCTTTCGCGGCCGATTTACGGCGACGGCGGCGCTGTTGGACTTTTTCGCCGCTCAACTGGCTTTCGGTAATCACGGCGAGCGGCGGCGAATCCAGCCACAAGCCTTGATCCATCGGCGCGACGACCATGCACGGCGACTGTTCGGATTGCAGAAACGCGTGCCAATGTTCGACTTGTTGGGTCTTAATGCCGAATTTGCTCAATTTACCGATCAAGTCTTCGCGGTGTCCGGCCGTTTCGGCGACGAACAATACCTTGCCCGGAAACTCGTCGAGAAACTGTTGCAACGCCCGCGCCGGCTCCTTCAACTTCGCGTCGATCGTTACCTCGGGCAGCGGCTTGCAGCGAAAATCAATCTCGCTAATTCCGCCGAGCTGGGTTTGGCTCAACGTAATACGAGTAAACTTATCGGTACGCTCGCGCATTTCTCCCGGCGACAGGAACAAGGTTTCGGGTTCGAGCAGCGGCCGCTCCACATCATATTTGCGTTGTTCGTAACGCTCTTTTGCCTCGCTGTAGAAAGACTCGGTGCTTTGCGCAAAATTGTCGGCCGTGACCAACACCGCAGAATCGGGCAGATAATCGAATAGCGCTGCGGTGCTTTCGACGAACAACGGCAAATAATATTCGATGCCGCCGAACGCGACGCCTTTGCTGACATCTAGATAAAGACTGTTTTTCTGCGAGGCATTCGGGAAACGGGTTCGAAAGGCTTGGCGGAAATGCTTGATCGCCTCGTCGGTGAACGGAAATTCGCGCGCCGGAAACAATTGTATGCGGTCGATTTTTTCAACCGAAAGCTGCGTCTCGGGATCGAAGGTGCGGATCGATTCGATGTCTTCGTCGAACAATTCGATACGGTACGGCACCCTGCTGCCCATCGGAAACAGATCTACGATGGCGCCACGCACCGCGAATTCGCCATGCTGATAGACCTGAGACACGCACTGATAGCCGACGCTTTCGAGTTTTGAGCGGTTCAGCTCCAGATTGAAGGTATCGCCGACGGCGATTGAAAAACTGTTGGCCAGAACATGATCTCGCGGCGCAAGCCTGTGCATTAGAGTCGAGACCGGTACGATCAGCGCGCCGCGTTGTACTTCGGGCAGCACCGCGAGCGTTTTCAGGCGTTCCGAGACGATGTCCGGCAGCGGCGAAAATACATCGTAAGGCAGGATTTCCCAGTCGGGGAAATGCAAAATGGGATGCTTATTTTGCAGAAAGAACGCCAGTTCATGCTCAAGACGCAATGCAGTTTGACTATCCTGCGTAATAATCACGAATAAGCGCTTTTCTTGTTGTATCGCCGATGCCAACGCAAGCGAATCGCCGCAACCGTTTAAACCTGTCCAAATTGAAATGGTATGCGGTTGTAATGAAATTTCGGTGGGGAAAATCAAATCTTGATGTTTGGACATGACTCGGAGTCAAAATTGAGAAATTTAAAAAGGGTATTATATACTTTTCGTTGTCAGCTTCTCAGTAGATGCATTTGAAATTTAGAATGGCGGAAACGTTAATTCTAACGATCTTCAAATAGGCGGTTTCACCTGACTCCCTTTTGATCGAAAAACCGTCTATGAAAAAAGGTATGGGATGTGTCTATCGAAGACGGCAACTCGAACGCCAGGGATGCCGTGAATGCAGATCTTGCATAGAGCAAAAATCTGCCCTGCTGCCGACACCTGCCAATCGAATTACCAAACCCTCCCTAAAATAGGGAAGTTATTTACGACCAAACCCTTAGGACATTAAAGCACAGATTTCATGCCTGTTCCTAACGGGTGAATTCCGACCCAACCTTGCATGTATAAATTCGTCGGCGTATATTGATAGCTAAGGATCGCAAGAATACGAACAGTCCTATAAGTGAATATCACGGTTTTCTCTTGAGAATTTACTAAGAGTGAAAACCTCTCCCCGCGTTTGCAAGGATCGCAAAAGTTGCGGTCGCTAAAGGCCGCGTAAGGTTAAAGCTTATGTCTATCGTAAAACGTCTACACTCCATGCCGTTCGGCTCTCATATACTCGACGACGGACGCGTCAATTTCCGCTTGTGGGCGCCCGGCGCGAAGCAAGTCGAACTTTGTTTACAAGGTTTGGCTCCGGAAACACGATTGCTGATGGCCCCGGAAGATGATGGCTGGTTCGGCATTACTACCGAATTGGCCAGCGCGGGATTTTATTACCAATACCGAATCGATAAAAAAATACAAGTTCCCGATCCTGCCTCCCGATATCAACCGCAGGATGTCCACGGTTCCAGTCAGGTCATCGATCCTAGCGAATGGCAATGGCAAGACAATGATTGGATAGGCCTGCCTTGGGAAGATTCGGTCATTTACGAATTGCATGTCGGCACTTTCAGTAAAGAAGGCACATTCGCCGGCGTTAAAAAACATCTAGACCACTTGGTCGATTTAGGCGTCACCGCATTGCAATTGATGCCGATCGCCGACTTCCCCGGGCGCTGTAATTGGGGTTACGACGGTGCTCTGTTATTTGCCACCGACAGCCGCTACGGGACACCCGACGACTTAAAAGACTTGATTGCCAGCGCTCATGCCAAGGGTCTGATGGTTTTCAACGATGTGGTTTACAATCACTTCGGACCGGAAGGCAATTATCTGCATCATTACGCGCCGGCATTTTTCAGCGATCGAACGCATACGCCGTGGGGCGCGGCGATAAATTTCGACGGCGAACACAGCCATTGGGTACGCCAGTTTTTTATCCATAATGCCTTGTATTGGCTTGACGAGTTTCATTTCGACGGCCTACGCCTGGATGCGGTACATGCCATTTTCGACGAATCCGACCCGGATTTTTTGAGTTGTCTGGCCGAAGCCGTGCGCCGGGGTCCGGGTTTCGACCGGCAAATTCACTTGATACTGGAAAACGACGCCAATGCCGCGCATTACTTGAGGCAGAATTCGGAGCACCCGGAACGTTATTTTACCTCGCAGTGGAATGACGACTTTCATCATACACTACACGCACAGTTGACCGGCGAACACCAAGGTTATTATCAAGACTACGGCGAGCAGCCGATTCAACACCTGGGGCGGTGTCTTGCCGAAGGCTTTGCCTACCAGGGAGAGATTTCCGGATACCGAGACGACAATCCGCGCGGCGAACCGTCGAAGGATCTACCGCCGACCGCTTTTGTCAATTTTCTCCAGACTCACGACCAAATCGGCAACCGAGCCTATGGCGAACGCTTATCGGCTCTATGCTCGCCCGAAGCGTTACGAGCCGCAACCGCGATATTGCTGCTAGCCCCTGCCCCGCCGTTGTTGTTCATGGGACAGGAATGGGCCTGCAGCCGTCCTTTCAACTACTTTGTCGACTTCTCCGACGACTTAAATAAGCAAGTCGCCGAAGGCAGGCTCAACGAATTTGCCAAGTTCCCCGATTTCAAACCGAACCCCAAAAAGCCGATTCCGACGCCGAATGAGCCGGAAACCTTCGAGTCGGCAATACTGGATTGGAACGAAATCGACGAAACGCCGCATCTGCAATGGCTCGAATATCACCGAAAACTATTACGCATTCGAAGCCGGTATATTCGACCGAGACTCTACGGATTGACCGGAGGGCAAGCCGAATACCGAGTTCTCAATGAACATGCGTTATGCGTGCAATGGCCGATGAATGATGGAAGCATTTTAAAAATGATCGCCAACCTCGGCAGCGAACCGGCTTGGGTCAACTGCTTTAGCGATGGCGAAGTCTTGTTTGCCGCCGAACCGGACGCGTCCGAACGTGTCGAACAGGGCCGGCTGACGCCTTGGTCGGTAATTTTTCTATTGGCCGAAGCCGATGCCGAGTCTTAAGCTTTCTCGAAGCGCAAAAAGCTAGTTGCCATGGCGCTTTCCGATAAGCAAGAGGCCGATGCCGGCTTTCAAGCGCGCCAAGCCGATGCTGATAGCTCTTATCCTCAAGGAGTCCAGTCATGCTCCAGATTAAAAATATCGACCATGTCGTGATCCGGGCCCGAAACCCGGAAACGATGATCCGCTTCTATTGCGATGTGCTGGCTTGCCATCTCGAAAAATCGTCGGAAAAAATCGGCTTGTATCAATTGAGAGCAGGAGCCTCATTGATCGACATCGTCTCGGTCCAAGGCGAACTCGGCCGCCAAGGAGGCCGGGCTCCGAGCGAAGAGGGTCGGAACATGCATCATTTTTGCCTGCGTATCGACCCGTTCGATGAACAAGAAATCAAACGGTACTTAGTAGAAAAAAGCGTTAGCTACAGTGATATCGAAATACATTACGGAGCAGAAGGCTACGGACCTTCGTTGTATATCGAAGATCCGGAGAATAATGTTATCGAGCTGAAGGGAGCGGCAAATAGTAATTTATGAGCGCATCAACGTGTCAAGAACATCGCATCGCCGTAACTGAAAAAACGGTATTCTTGTTCTATGGCATGCCGATAAGCCTTCATAATATTGTCGTAACCGGCAAACGCCGAAACCAGCATCAATAACGTAGACTCGGGCAAATGAAAATTGGTCAGCAAAACATCGACCGATACAAATCGGTAACCCGGCGTAATGAACAAATCGGTATCGCCAAAACCGGGCTCAAGTCTGCCGCTCCTCGAAGCCGATTCCAATGCCCTTACCGCCGTGGTGCCGATAGCGATGACACGTCCGCCACGAGACTTGGCTTGCTCGACTGCTTGGACTGTTTCAGGCGAAACCGCATAATATTCCTTATGCATTAGATGCTGAGACAAATCCTCGGCTCGAACCGGTTGAAACGTACCGCTCCCGACATGCAGCGTCACAAACGTTTTTGGTACGCCCTTTGCGTCTAACTGATCAAGAATAGCTTGGCTAAAATGCAGGCCGGCAGTCGGCGCCGCCACGGCACCCGCTTCCTTCGCAAATACGGTTTGGTAGCGCTCCAAATCGACAGCGTCGTCAGCCCGGTCGATATAAGGCGGCAACGGAATGTGACCGATGCTTTCCAGAATGTCGAGCACGCCGGCGTCGCCATCGAAGCGGAGCCTAAACAAGTCATCCTCCCTACCCTGCACTACGCAGCGATAATCTCGATCCAAATCGATAATCGTCCCGGCTTTGGGCGACTTACTCGCTCGTACATGCGCAATGGCTTCATGCCGATCGACGATGCGCTCGATCAAAATTTCCACCTTGCCGCCGGTTTGTTTTTGTCCGAATAGGCGCGCGGGAATCACCTTGGTATCATTAAATACCAATAAATCATCAGCCTCGACCAAATCGATAAAATCGCTGAACCGCTTATCGCGCAAATTCCCATTAGCGCCATCCAAACACAACAATCGGCTGCTAACGCGGTCAGGTAAGGGGTATTGAGCAATTAAATGCTCCGGTAAATGATAATTAAAGTCGCTTTTTTTCATGGCGCGCGATAATACCAGTTTGCTCCGAATAATGACACTTAAAAAAACATTGGACAATTGAAAAAATTTCAATATAATATCCGTTCTTTGCCGGGGTGGCGAAACTGGTAGACGCGCTGGATTCAAAATCCAGTGGTAGCGATACCGTGCCGGTTCGATTCCGGCCCTCGGTACCAAAGAATAATCAAGGCTTTAGCGGATTTTCCGTTAAGGCCTTTTTTTATTGCCTTTTGAAAAATGCGATACTGCCGCAGCAAAAGCGACCCACTGTTTTTTATTGAGTTGCCGGATTTCAATTCTCCCATCAACATTGCAATAAACAAGCTTGTTTACATCACTAACCTCATCAGTTTTATGTAATTGTCCTCGACGTCGGATTTCACTTGCTCTTCGTTGATTTTTGCCTATCGCACATCAAATTTCGGCGCTTCAATATATTCTCCCTCCGGGAGAAAGCTAGGATGAGGGGATAAAAAAACGAAATTTGATGTGCGAACACTATATGATTGAGTCGCTCGAAAAACATGCGGGCGCATTCAATCTTCGAATGCGCGATCATCCAATTCGGATTGTAGTCACCGACCGGCGTCGACATGAAAAAGCCTTTCGGCAGTTTGGCGTTGACCACTACTTCATCACGGGTGCCGAGTTCGGCTACAAAGTTCCGTTCATTTTGGGAATCGGCGGCTTACTCGACTGTTCGACAACGAGAGCGCTACGGCCAAAAGGCAATATATACTCATCGCAGATGAAAATTCGGCCTCGGGGTGCCCGTTAAAGGACGCCGTAAATACGTCCATGTAGGCTCTATGCCAGCTCCATGCTGGCAAAGCCTTTATCGAGCACCCCGAGGCCTCCTCCGGCACTGCCGAAATTTGAAGTGCGAAAGGTATATATGCTGCCTTTTATGCTGCTGGTGTGGCACCCCTCAAAAGCAACGGATAAGTTGCCTTTAGATATGAAAGCAACTAATATGTTGCTATCCATCGTGAAAGCAACATATGTGTTTACTAAGATGAATTCTTTACTCCACCAGATAAAACAACGGCGACTGACACTCGACCTCAAGCAGAACGACATGATGTTGCGTGTAGGCGTATCTCGTCAGCAATATCAGCGCATGGAATCAAAAGGAAACCCTAGGCTAAACACCTTGGAGTTGATAGCGAAGGGCTTGAATAGCGAACTTATGCTCATACCAAAGGAAAAGCTTGGCGCTGTCATAGCGCTGCTTGAACAGGAGAGTTCCGAGCTAGGTAAGGAGCATATATGCCAGGCGACAAAAACTGCAAAAGAAGAGGCAAAGAAAAGTCTTTCAGATGATCCATGGCAGGACTTGCTGGGGGATGATTCATGAGCGAAGCCCAAGTCGATGAGATAAACGTAATCAAGTTGAGCCTGCACGACAGGCTGGTTGGGTATTTGGCTGGCTTTCAAGGCGGTAGAAATGTACTGAGCTTTACCGAGGAATTTAAAAATGATGCAAACCGTCCTACCTTTAGTTTGATTACTCACCCAGCGTTTCCTCATTCTAAAAAAATAATGGCGGAACCATGGACAAGAAACCAAAGGCTGCACCCTACATTGTCCAATTTACTTCCGGAGGGGTCACTGAGAGAGTTGATTGCTCAAGGACTCAAAGTTCATGTCGACAACGAGTTCCATATTCTTTCCTATTTAGGTGCTGACCTGCCTGGCGCCTTGGTGGCCGAGCCGATGGAACCAGACGATGTTCCAGATAGTGTTCTCAATACTCACGGCAAAGCTCGAGCAATAAAGTTTGACAATGTATCACCGGAAAACAAATTTTCATTGGCCGGCGTTCAGATGAAATTTTCCATGAAGGAAAAAGACGGACGTTACAATCTTTCCAAAGGCGATGTCTTGGGCGATTGGATTGTAAAAACGCCTTCTACCAAGCATAAAGATGTGCCGGTAAACGAATATACCGCAATGAAACTTGCGGAATTGGTCGGAGTGGACATTCCGGAAATTAAGCTGGTTGAGCTAAATAAACTCGATAATCTTCCGCAGATAAATCTGCCCGATGAAAAGCTAGCCTTCGCAATCAAACGCTTTGATCGCGATAATGATGCGCGCATCCACATGGAAGACTTTGCCCAGGTGCTGGTTAAATACGCCCATGAAAAATACAACTCGGCAAACTACGAACAAATAGGCCGAATTATTTACGGTTTTT
Organism: Methylotuvimicrobium buryatense; assembly: GCF_005931095.1. GTDB lineage: Bacteria > Pseudomonadota > Gammaproteobacteria > Methylococcales > Methylomonadaceae > Methylotuvimicrobium > Methylotuvimicrobium buryatense. The sequence continues at coordinate 2,798,306 of NZ_CP035467.1, forward strand.
CTGGTGATGGTTTGGCCGATGCACAACAATTCGCTAGGCGATTGCTTGTCAACATTCTTCTCGCAAATGGCGATGCACATCTAAAGAATTGGAGTTTGATTTATTCAGATAAAATCACGCCAAGGCTTTCACCCGCGTACGATATTGTTACCACGAGCTTATATATCGACGGTGAACGACATTTCGCACTGAATTTAGGCAAGACTAAAGAGTGGTATGACGTATCCTTGGCAAACTTTCAGTCATGGGCTAATCGTGCCGAGATTCCATGGAGAGTAATTAAACCCCACTTGGATGATGTCATGGAGAAGGCTCGAAATCTTTGGCGAGAGGCTATCAAAGATCTCCCCATGAATGAGGCGCACAAGCAGAAACTGAAAGGCCATTGGATTAATTTACACGAGGACTTTCGAATCAAATAGAGTTTGAAAATATCATGATTATTAAACCCAGGGTTTAACAACAATCGGCGAAATTTCAAACAAAGACCCACCAAAGCAGCCCATTCGTCATTCAAAGTCTTTTGATCAACGACAAAACATTTAGGGGGCCATTATAGTTTGCGCCTCCTTTGTCGGGCTGATATATGACAAGACTGTAAAACGCCTGAATCAGCTGTTCATTGCGATCATCTTCAAAATCCCTTCCAACCGTTTGTAGCACTCCAATTCCCGGTCGAGCCTGCAACGGAACCGGCATACCATTAGCCTCGAGTTCAGAATCCTCATGCAAAGAGAGATAGAGTTCACGATCACACTTTGTACGAAGAAACATCGACATGGTGCTTTTTGAGATTCTTTTTCTGACGGTCATGCGTCCATCCCTGTTAGTAATGTTCTTCGATGTAGGCGTAAGCCTTATTAAACAGCTCTTTATCTTTACCCAGCCCAAATTGCGCAAGCGTCACCAGAAGCGCCTTTTGGATTTCACGCGGACCACTATTGGAGTTTTGCCAACCTTCGAAACGGGTGGCTTTGACGATTTTGTCGATCTGCTCAACCACATCGCCTATTAACTTTGGTGTTGTTTCGGGCCGGGTTTCCAGGAAGAGCTTGGTTAAGGCCTGTTTGTTGTCCTCTTCGGTAACGACGCGGTCGCCCGTTTCGCGCTCGGCTTGCACGGTTTCCTTGGCTGCGTCTAACAGTCCTTTTAACCAGTCGATCGCTTTAATCACACCGGCTTCGTAGTCTTGGCGCAGCTTTTCCAGGCGCTCACCCAGCTCGATAAATTTCGGATCGGTGTGACCTCGCAGGCGCCCCATTAAGTTAATCTCCAGTCGCTTCGCGCGCTGTTCTTGTTCTTTTTCAGTCAGGGTAAAAATAGCGTGTTCATCCATGATCAGCTCATCGATATCGTCGCGGATGCGGTTGATATCGGTATGCTCGTGGATCATCTTGATGGTTTCAGGGCCCAATGCCGCCCACACAAGAGCGCCGGTTTGGCCTACAGGGCGGACGGACTCATAGATTTGCGCCAGCCATTTATAATCCTTTCTGAAAGGACTTAAGAATGGGTCAGGATTAATAGCTGACCATAGCTTGGACAACACACCGAAGCTGGCGGCGAACTCATCGCGCTTTTCATTGGTCGGCAAACATTCTTGCGCGGCCATAATGCCTTCGAAGCCTTCTAGTGTGCGGTCCACATCGGGGAAGAAGTCCAGGCACTTGTTTAGCTGAGCAGGCAGCAGCTCTTTAAAGGCCTCAATGCCTTCCACTACGCCATCAATCTCTTCCGGATTGTAGGCCAGCGCGGTACGCAGGTTTTCAAATACGCCGAGGTAGTCAATGATCAGGCCCATGTCTTTGCGCACCTCGTCCGTTTCGTACAAGCGATTGGTGCGACACATGGCCTGTAACAGGGTGTGATCGCGCAGGGGCTTATCCAAGTACATGCAATAGCAAATCGGCGCATTAAATCCGGTGAGCAACTTGGCGGTCACGATAATCAGCTGTATCGGGTGCTTGGGATCTTTGTAGCTCTCGATTAAGTCCTTCTGAGCCTGATCTTCGGCATCAATCTGCTGCCAACGCTCGAAATCTGTCTGCTGAATCGGCAGTTCTAAATCGTCATGCCACTTGCGCCAGTCTTTGTTGAGCTTGTCTTTTTTACCGCCTTCTCCGGCTTTTACCGGTGCTTGGTCGACGTTCATCACCACATCAACGGCATCAAAGCCGAGTTTTTCACCGAGCAAATAGTACATCTGCACGCAAGCGTCGCGGTCGTACACCACCACCATGCCTTTCATCTTTTTCGGCTTCACATGGCTGGTAAAGTGCTCGGCAATATCGGAGCTGACTGCGGCCATGCGTTTGGGTGCTTTGAGCATCACAGCCAATTTACCTGCACGCTTGGAGAGCGCCGCCTTTTCTTCTTCGTCCAGGTTGTTTTCTTGGGCCAGCTGTTCAAATTCTTGGTTAATGGCGTCACGGTCTACGCGCAGTTCAGCCAAGCGTGGCTCAAACTTAACCGGGTTGGTGGCGCCATCGCGAATGGATTGTTTGTAGCTATAGCGGTTCATATAGCGGCCGGGGTCCTCCTCGGCGCCAAATAGTTTGAAGGTGTTGCGGTCAATGCCCGAAATCGGTGTACCGGTTAACCCATAGAAATGCGCATTGGGAAGGGCCCAGCGCATCTTCTCGCCCAAGCCGCCCTCTTGGGTGCGGTGGGCTTCGTCTACGAGCACGATGATGTTGTCGCGGTTATTCAGGCCATTGGGGCTGCACTCGTCAATCTCGACCTCTTTAAACTTGAAGATGGTGGAGATCAATATGCCACGGCTGTCTTGCTCGATATGCTCACCGAGCTTCTTGCAGCTTTGCACCTTGATGAGGTTTTTAACATCCGCACCGCCAAAGGTTTCGTTGATTTGACTGTCCAGGTCGCGGCGGTCGACCACGATCAATACGGTGGGATTTTTAAGCGCATTTTCGGCGCGCAGCATTTTGGCGGCATAGAGCATTAACAAGGATTTACCCGAACCCTGGAAGTGCCAGATCAGGCCTTTTTTCGGGTAACCTTTGCGCACACGCTCCACAATCTGCTTTGCAGCTTCAAACTGCGGGTAGCGCGGTAGAATTTTAATGCGCTTGGGTGGCGTGTTCTTGCCGATTTTTACCGTTGAAAACAACGCGAAGGATTCGAGTAACTGCAACAACGTTTGCGGGTTTAACAAACCTTCGCAACTGTCGAGTACCGAAGCCATGCCAGGCAGTATTTCATTTCGCTGATCTGTGTTGTGCCAAGGCCCCCAATCTTTTACCCGGGCATTGATGGCGCCGTAAGCAAAGGTTTTGCCTTCACTGGCGAAACACAGCAAGTTGGGCACAAAGAAGGGTTCAACGTTTTTCCAGTAGTGCTTTTTGCCACCCATAAAATCGGCGGCACCGTCTTGCCAGGTAACACTCGGGCGGGTAGCGGTTTTCACTTCACCCACCACCAAGGGAATGCCATTCACATACAGCACAATATCAAAATAGACTTCGGTGGCCGCGATATAGTGCACTTGCTGCGCGACCACAAAATGGTTGTTGTCGATATTGTCGAAATCAATCAGATTGATGGTGATATGGTCGCCGTTCTCGCCAAAGGGCAAGGTTTTCTCGGCCATCAACCATTCATGGAAGTTTTCATTGGCCTTCACCAAGCCGGTGTGGCGCGCTTCCAGCACCACACCACGCAGTTTGTAGATCACTTCATCCGCATAATCCGGCTGCTTGGCGATATCGGGGTTTAACGAACACAACGCGTCTTTAAGCCACTCATCGACAAAGATATCCTGCGCTTGTTTGGGCAGGCTCTCACCGTGGCAGTAAGTCCACTTTACGCCGCTTAAACCTTTTAAGCGGTCAATCATTCCATTTTCTGTGACGGTTTGTTCGTTAAACATATGTTACCCCAAATAATTTCCTACTATTTCCTGCCTAATTGAGTTTGCTCTTTCTTCCTTAGAGCGAATAGTGCTGAGTAATTCACGGTACCCATCCAAAATTAGTGCAGTTTTTTCCTGCAAATGCTTTGGTGGCTTAGGAACCCAAAACGTAGAAAAAGAATCAGAGCTTAATCTCTTGGTGCCATGAGTGGATGTGCTAACGCTCGATAGGAACTTTGGCGAGCTCGCAATTAGCCAATTGAGAATAAATCGAGGGCAAAAATCCTCATCGACTTCTATAGCCTTCATATCCTGATTGAAAGCCGCTGTAACATTGGTTATTCCAACCGGGAACGTATGTGCCAGTATCATTCCTCTTACAACAAATAGTATTGTATTCTCAGATATAATTTTTGAACCTGACTTTGCACCTTCATCAGTTATAGTATCTATAGATTCCGATAGATTTACCGTCTTCATGTCTTTTGGGCTGAACCAAGGAATTGAACCTCCCCAATATTCAGATTTCGACTTTGAAGGTGTTCCACCGCTAAGAAACTTGCCTACCAAATCAAACCTAACCTCATCCCACGACTCAGGTATCAAGCCGCAATTCGCTTGCCTTTTTGGTTCATCACTCTTACATCCGTACAACAATTCTTGCATTAACAGCGGCACAAGATTTTCGCCAGAACTAATAGCCGCCCTTGCATAATTATTGATATTTTCTGAAGCTAAAAGAATGTTTTTCTTTTCTGAAAGCGTATTCAATGAGGACTTGGTAGTAGAAAACTCTGCAATTGATTTGAATTTAGTTCTGGGTGATAGCGACCCAGATGATGTGTTTATTGCCGTCATCCAAAATATATTTGATTGAACTATATGCGCCAGTAAATCCCTGTCGAAGTTTGCCTTTGGCTCCATAACAATAATGTCACCTGAGCATATCCCATCAAACTCAGCAATAGCCGCCTTTTTTAGGTATGGACGGCGCTTCCCAAAAAGGATATGCCCTTTTTTAAAGACTCGGGTAAAACTTGGGTTATCTTCAGCAATCATTCCCCAGCGTTTGATTTTTAGCGAACCGGAATCCAAATGTTCTAAGCCGATGTAGCGTTCATAGCCATCGGCAATCGGGTCTTTGGTGGTGAGCTTTACTTCACGGCAAATATCACCAAATTTAACGGTTTGTTTATCAGTCATTGTTTTTTACCTCGTAACCTAACTGCGCGAGGCTCTGGAATAATTTATTGGTCTGTTTCTTCAATTGCACACGGCTGACTTTCCATGCCTCGATGGCATGTTCAATATCGTGTACTTCGCCATTGCTTTGTGCTTGCACATAGAGCGGAATCGACAGGTTGTAGAGGTTTTCTTTGATGGTGTCGATATCAACCAAAGCCGTGATGTCGCTTTGCTTGTCAGGTGCAAAGTAGGCTTCACACAGCACGGCTAAATCCTCATCGGATAAGCGGCTGTGGGCGCGCGCTCGGGTTACGTGTTCTACGCCATTAATAAACAACACCTTGTTTTTGCGCTCGGCAGGTTTATTGCAATTAAGCACCACCACGCAGGATTCCATCGGCGAGTTGTAGAATAGGTTTGGCCCAAGGCCAATCACCGCTTCGATAATGTCGGATTCAATCACCTGTTTACGGATGCTTTGCTCGGAATCGCGGAATAGTACGCCGTGCGGCCAGAGCATGGCGGCGCGGCCAGTGTCGGGTTTTAGGCTAAGGATGATATGGGTATAAAACGCATAGTCGGCACAGCCTTGTGGTGGCACGCCATACAGATTACGGCCATAGGGGTCGGCGGCAAACTTGTCGCGGTTCCACTTTTTGATGGAGTAAGGCGGGTTGGCGAAAATGACATCAAACTGCTTGAGCTGGTCGTTTTCAATAAACTTGGGTTCAGCCAGGGTGTCGCCGCGCAGCACATCGAATTCTTCAATGTCGTGCAGGAACATGTTCATACGGGCGATGGCTGAGGTGAGCAAATTTACTTCTTGGCCATACAAATGCACACTGCGCCATTCTTCACCGCGTTCGCGCAGATCCATCACCGCGTTAAGCAACATACCGCCAGTGCCGCAGGTGGGGTCGTAGGCGGTTTCACCGGGTTTCAAGCCCATGATGCGGGTCATCAAATGCACCACGGTGCGGTTGGTATAAAACTCGGCAGCGGTGTGGCCGGAGTCGTCGGCGAATTTTTTGATTAAGTATTCGTAAGCTTCCCCCAGATCATCCTGAGCAACGGATTTAATACCCAGCGGAATTTTACTGAAGTGTTCAATGAGGTCGGCCAGCAGGTGATCGGGCAGACGCTCTTTGTTGGTCCACTGGGCATCGCCAAACACCCCATGCAAGCGCGGATTGTTCGCTTCAATTAAGCGCAGCGCGTTTTGAATGGCTTCACCAATGTTTTTGCTGGTGTTGCGCACCTTTTCCCAACGCGCTTCTTGTGGAATATCAAAACGGTGGAACATGGGCATGGCGGCGTATTCGGCATCGCCTTCGTGAATCTCCAACGCTTCGGCGTATTCTTCTAAGTACACGTCGGACAGGCGTTTATAAAACAGCAGAGGGAAGATGTACTGTTTGTAGTCTGAGGCGTCGATTTGGCCGCGTAAAAACTCGGCCGCACCCCAAAGGAGGTTTTCTAAATCTGCTTTTTTCATATCTCAAAACCCTCTTGGATCAGTAGGGCTTCCAATTCGTCTTCGGCTTGTTCCAATGCGGCGAGCTTTTGTTGAAAATCTCTCAAAGCTTCCTCAACCGTTATGGTTTCTTCTTCCAGTGGCTTTTGGACATAGCGCGCAATGTTCAGGTTGAAGTCGTTTTCTTCGATTTCACTGATTGGAACCCAGCGCGCAACCCCTTCAATTTCTGCAGCTTTAGGGCCCTGTTGAATCTGGCTTTGGTAGATAGCGTAGATTTCATCGGCTTGATCATTGCTTAGGGTGTTTTGCGCTCGACCTTTGGTGAAGATTTCTTCGGCATTAACGATCAGCACATGATCTTTATGAGTCTGCGGGCGTGATTTGCGTAGCACGAGAATGCTGGCTGGAATGCCTGTGCCATAAAAGAGGTTCGATGCCACACCGATAATGGCTTCAATGCGATTCTCTTGTAGTAGTTTGGTGCGGATGGCACCTTCAGCTCCGCCACGGAACAGCACGCCATGTGGCAAAACGACGGCCATTCGGCCCTTGTCATTTAACGAGGCGAACATGTGCTGTACCCAGGCAAAATCGCCGTTAGTTTTGGGAGCCAGGCCATACTGTTTGCGGCCGAACGGGTCCGCCGACCAAAGATCATAGCCCCATTCTTTGAGGCTGAATGGCGGGTTGGCGATTACACAATCAAAGGTTTCCAACCGATCGCTGACCAGAAACTTAGGGTCACGCAATGTATCGCCGCGCACAATATCGAAGTCTTCCTGGCCATGGAGAAACAGATTCATGCGCGCAATGGCTTCGGTGGTTAGGTTCTTTTCTTGGCCTTTGATTTTTAGCAGGCGTGGATCACCGCCGTTTTCTTTAACGTGATGGATGGTTTCCAGCAACATGCCGCCGGTGCCGCATGCGGGGTCGTAGACACTTTCACCGGCTTTGGGGTCAAGAATATTGACCATTAAGCGAACAATTGTGCGCGGGGTATAGAATTCGCCCGCCTTTTTGTTGGCCTTATCTGCAAAGCGTTTAATCAGGTATTCGTACGCACGACCCATATCGTCATCGCGTACGCTGGCGACACCGAGATTCACCTTATTGAAATGATTGAGCAGTGTGCTTAATAGTTCATCTGACAGGCGATCTTTGTTGGTCCAGCTGGCATCACCAAAAATGCCATGGAGCTTTGGGTTTGCCAGCTCGATGCCTCTGAACGCATCCTTCAGAGCCTGGCCGACGTCTTTCGTTCGATTGAATACATGGCTCCAGTGGCAGTTTTCTGGAATCTGTATGCGATGGAACATATCGCCCTTGGCAAGCTCTTCATCACCCACTTGCGCCAAGGCTTGATCAAACTCCTCGTCGTAGACATCGCATATCCGTTTGAAAAACAGAACCGGAAAAATGTACGTTTTGTAGTCAGAGGCGTCTATGGGGCCGGTGATGATATGAGCGGCGTGCCATAGATGGGCTTCGAGGTCTTTTAGGGATATCAACGTCATTAATGTTTGTTCTCTTGGGGTTCAGGCTCATAGCCTGGCGCGAGCTGCAGATTATCCACCCCGTATACTGGCTCGTTACGTAGCCCAGACTTTTCGCTATCAGTGCTTGCGTTTCAGCTTCCCCCCGTGTCAGGATAGTTGCCGCCATAGCGATATTTGGGATTGACGGTTAAGGTGATTTGCTCCAGTGGTTCATCGGGTGTCAGTTAGTTCGTCTTGCAAGCCATAGGCGTTGATGAACAAGCGGTTGTTTTCTTCCTCCAGCTGTTGCATTTCCATGGTTGTCTGGTGGTTTTGTTGCTGCCATTTGTATCAAATAAAAATCCACCTTCAGAATATCTAACTCCTAAGTATGAAGAACTTATTCTTGACCATACCGGAGATCTGACTAAACGCCCGCGCACCTATGTGGGGCGTATTTTTTGATGTTGTTGGTGTTCATTCGAATGGGCAGTCCAATTTTAACCAGCGGTGCGGCAATTACTTCGTGTCTGAGGAAATTAAGAGATTTTGCCTGATTTGTTCCATAAGGCGAGACGATAAATACATGCCATGTTGTCCGGTTAATTTGTTAATATGCCGCCAAACTTGTACCGGGGTCAGGATGTCGGATTTTGCCATCAGCAACAATAAGCCAAGGGTACCCATGACTTTTAACCCAAGACGCTGGGCTTTTTTTCGGGCCAACAAATCGTCCAGAATGACAAAGTCGGCCAGTGTTTCTTGCGCCAATACCATGGCGGACAATTCGCCGCGATGGAGTTGGCCTAATGCGCCTCTGAGGTAAGCGTCACCGGTGTTCGATAATGCTTTAACAAGCATGAAGCTGGGCAAACTGTCATCGCCTAATTCTGCTTTGACGTCTTCCGGCACCAAAATCTCGGTCGCGCAATGCGTTAGTAAATGCAGACAATTGATCTTGCCAAGGAAAATAATCGGGCTGGTGTTCAAGACTATTTTCATAGTTTGAGGTCATCAACCGTTGCTATATCTTCTAAAACACATTGATCGGCTATTCGGTAACCTTGATCGAAATGTTCTATTAAGCGGTCGTTGAACGCTTCGAAACTAAGTCCGGCAATATGTGCGGCACTGGCGAAACTGATTTTACCTGCATGGTACAAGCTTGCCGCCAGGAAAAATTCAATGGCATGCTGACCTAGTGGTTGCAAGACTTCTTCAAATTCGGGTTGTAATTCTACTAACATCATTGGCTCCCAATAGTGCTATCGATACAGCGGCCGGCATAGATTTCCTCTCTCGTACAAGGACTTTCATCAACGACGGGGCGACTAAAACGCTCGAAAAAAACATCCCATTCGCCGGCTGATTGAAAAGGCTCTTCCTTACCAGCCGAAGTAGAATAGGTCGCCGCCTTGCGCGCACGTTGTTTGATCGTGTCTGCAATCAATTCTTGCAACCATTCATCGGGCGTTTTTCCATTAAAAGGTGAAAGTCCGCGACGACCAAGTCCGCAACTCCTTGGCAAATAAGGCCTGTAGCGCGGGACACAGGCATAAAAAAAGGTGAACTGAGATCAGTTCACCTTCTTGAATTTGGTGGAGGCGGCGGGGATTGAACCCGCGTCCGCAAGCACTCCGCCACAAGCTCTACATGCTTATCCTGATCTTTTGATTTAACCGCCGGCTACCCGTCAGGCCAAGAAAACCGTCGGCGATTCCGTTAGGTTTTAGTGCGTCAGCTCCGGACAGGCATCGGCACGATCTTATGTGCTGTGACCCCTGAGTGATCCGAAGATCCTACCCGCATAAGCACAGATAGTCAGAGGAATGGTGGCTGTTTTTATGCAGCCAAAGCCATTGAGTAGTTTTCGTCGTTTGCGAATACTTTATTTCAGTAGGTTTTACGAGCTGTACTGTGCTCGGCATGCACTCAAGGTTTTGCTACCCACGTCGAAGCCATGTCGCCCCCTTAGTGTTGCGCGATATTAACAATTAAATTCATCATTAGCAAATGTTAATTTATTATCGCGCTTCGAACTTGCCTCTTTCCGTTTCTGCATCGTTCGCATATAAAGACCTTCTTAATGACCGACAGTTCCTTAAGTTTAAATTTAATTTTGGATATGTTTGGGTGAGCGGTGAGCGGTGAGCGGTGAGCGGTGAGCGGTGAGCGGTGAGCGGTGAGCGGTGAGCGGTGAGCGGTGAGCGGTGAGCGGTGAGCGGTGAGCGGTGAGCGGTGAGCGGTGAGCGGTGAGCGGTGAGCGGTGAGCGGTGAGCGGTGAGCGGTGAGCGGTGAGCGGTGAGCGGTGAAATGATCCGGCATTTAACCCATTTGTCAAGTCCTAATTTCATCTTTCATCTTTCATCTTTCATCTTTCATCTTTCATCTTTCATCTTTCATCTTTCATCTTTCATCTTTCATCTTTCATCTTTCATCTTTCATCTTTCATCTTTCATCTTTCATCTTTCATCTTTCATCTTTCATCTTTCATCTTTCATCTTTCATCTTTCATCTTTCCTCTTTCCTCTTTCCTCTTTCCTCTTTCCTCTTCCCTCCTCTTTCCCTGCTCACCGCTTACAACTTACTGCTTACCAAAAAAACTTTAATCAACCAACATTCTAGCTAAACGACTATCAATTCGTATCGTTTCGATACTTTCTTGACTGCTCTCGCATTGTCGTATTATCTGCTCGACCTCTGCCGCAATTTCGTTACGTTGCTGACAAAGCCTCTCGATGGCATTGACGATCTCCGCTTCGATTTGTATCAGCCCTATCGCCGCGCCCTTTTTCAAACCTTTCAATGCGGCTTTTTCAAGCGATGGCTTGAGCTTTTTCAGGATGAAAAACGGAATCAGCCAACTGAGGCCTACAAACAAAACGCTATGGATCGCAAAGTTCGCCCCCAGATAGTTACGGTATTCCAAACTACTATGATAGTAACCGGAAAAAACCTGGTAACCGACAAAACTCATCGCGCCGAGCGGCAGTACGATTTCGCAAAACCGCATACCTTTTAAAAAAGCACGATGCGCGGCATGTCCGGGATTGGCCAAGGCCTGTCTGACCGCGAGTTCTGTTTGGTCATACATGAGTTTTTCGGCCTTGCCTCGTAATTGCAATAATGCGCGTTTCAGCGCAGCTGTCGCCAACCCGTTGGCATCGGCATGTAGAATAAGGTCGTCGAGCGTATCCTCAAAACGGCTTTGCGCCCACGCATCCCATAACTCGCTTTGCTGCTGTTTCGACGCTTTATCATGTTCGGCATAATAACCGGCTAGATGTCGAAGCGGCCATTCGAAACCTTGCTGCAAAGTTCGACCGGTGTCCTGCCAGCTCCGTCGCCAGCGCTCAGCAAGATTTCGATAATCCAGGTCATTGCCGACATGATTCAAACAATCGGCCAATCTCATTTTCAATGCATCCTTTCGAGCCTGAGTATTTCGATATTCCAATTGTTTGACTGTGGTTTCGGTCGCAAGTGCTGCAATCGTCTCAGCCAAGTTTTCAAACTCGTCGGAGAAATCAGGTTCGCCGCAGGCAGTCTTGAAAATAATCGGGGCGTCAAATCCGGCCACGCTTAACTGTTCTTTAAAATCGCCGTATTGCACAGCCTCACCGCGATCCCATTGATTCATCACAAACAGCCAAGCATGACGCCCGCCTTCGGCCAGCAATAAACGCCAAGCTTTGTTATCCCGGTATCGTTCGGGACTGACGACATAAATCAATACATCGATATGCGGCAGCCATTGCCGCACGATTTCTTGATTATGCAAGGCTGTACTATCGAAATCGGGCATATCGATCCAGATGACATTTTTATTGGTTTCGTCATCGTGCTCGGCCTGACGGATTTCATCGAACGGTAGGTTTTCCGGCAATTTCGACAATTGCACTGCGCGATGGCGGTACATCGTCACTTCTCGCGACGTCGGACGCTCGATGCCGGTTCTTGCGATCGCCTGACCGGCCAAACGGTTCAATAATGTGCTCTTGCCGACACCGGTTCCGCCCATGAATGCGACGATCAGGGGCCGGGATAACGAACGGTCGATCAGCGACTCCGGCGTTCTCGAGTCGATCGCCTCAAGCTGTCTCGCCGTATGTTGGTCTATCCATCCGGCCGCTACTGCTCGTTCGGCCCAACGCTTGGTGTTTGCGACTAAATCAGAGTAATCGTAATCCATGTTTTTTATTCTTGAGTTGCTGCTCGGCCTGTTCTAATTGCTCCGGGGTAATATTGAAATAGCTGTCCGAGGACAATTGCTCGGGCAGTTTGAACAAGGCCTCTCGAAGGCATTCGATATAAAGTTTTTGCCTGACAATTTGCAATTGCCGCTGCTTGAGTTCCGCCTCGACCTTATTCAAATAGCTCCCCATCGCGCTTTCGGTCAAAAACGAAGTCACCGATAACATCGCAGGTGCTATGATTAAATCGTGCAGACCTAGTCCGCCAGCCTGAAGGGAAATGGCAACGGCAGCCGCATCGGTGGTCGCGCGGGTGGCTCTAAGACCGTTCAATACATAAGGCTGTTCCTGTAATTTTGCATAGAGGCGAAAAGCCGCGCTTTCGACTTCCTGCTGAAAATCATTATGATAACGCAGCACGGCATCGTTGAATTCTGCCAATAACGTATGCCGCCGATTGCGCAACAATCCGATACCACCCCGCCACCAAGCGCTGTCGCTATTTTGTTCGGTTTTTTCCAGCAATGCATCCATGATGCGTATCAATAAATGTTCCGCCAGATGATTCAATAAAGCAACCTCCTGACTGCTGTCGGTTATGCGAGATCTCTTCTCCCCTATTTTCATGACTTGCCTAATCGGCCAAGTTAGTGCTTTGCGAGTACCGACCAAAACTCTTGCGAGCCCGGGTATTTCCAACAAACTCAACAATTTTGCCAAGGCGCTTTGAAAAGTTTCGTAATAACGCGGATGATTCAAATAATCGTTTTGATACTGCGCTAACGACTGTTTGATCGATGCATCGACAAGGCTTCGCCATTCTTGCAATGCCAGGTGTTCCGCATGAACAGGCTCCAGCCACTCCTGCCAATGTTTAAGCAAAAACTCTTGAACCGCTTCATTGTAACGGCGGCGATTGACTTGGCGAAACAATTGCCGGACCGCCGACCGCTCGCTTTCCGGCCATGTTGGTGCGGCTTGTTTTTGATAGAATAGCGGCACGATAGTCGGGCAATCGTCGCTTCTCGATTGTCGCCATTTTTCGGTCAACGAACGGATTACGATATGCTCGCTACCTTCGGCCAGCTTGTTCACGCAAATTAAGGTCGGTTGACGCAATGTTTCAATCGAACTCATCAGCTCCCATACCGATTGGTCGGCATATTTCTCTTTGCTGACGACCAAAATCACAACATCGGCCAACGCAATCGAACGCATTAACGCCTCGCTGTAACCAATCGCGCCGATCGAATCGAAATCAGGGGTATCCCAAACCAAGCACTCGGGCAATAAATCGGATGACCCTATGTTCTCGGTCAAGGCATAACACTCGAGCCTGTCCTTACGTAATTCGTCTTGGCGCACTTGTTGAAAACGTCCAAAGAAATGCTGCACATTTTCGCAGTCTTCAAGTTTGACCGCATTACAAAAACCTTGCGCATGCACGGTAAATCCGGCCAACGGACTCACACCAGCCTGAGAGCTGTTCAGCAATAGATTGACCAAGGTACTTTTTCCGGCTTGCGTCGGACCAACTACGGCCACTTGTAAGGGTTGAAAAGTAAACCGTTTATGCATATCGGCCTTACGAATCGATGCTTCGGCCAAAATTTGCCGATCGATGCGTTGCTGATACACTGCCTTGACCGCATCGTTAGCGGTATGCGAAGAAACCGTTTGATAGCGTTGCTTTAGTAATTGAATAAATTCCAGCATATTGATGTGGCTTAGGTTTATAATCGCCAAGTAATTGGAGTGTTCGACTTCACAGCGGACACCGAACAGGAAAATGGAGTTTCCGAAAAATTAATTAGCTAATTAACATTATTATAAGAATAGTACACCAGACACTATAACGATTGAGGTTAACCCTATGAGGATTCTATCAGCCCTTTTGCTCTCCGTATTGACTTTATCGCTAACCGCCTGCGGTAGATCGGAACAAATTAACGGGCGAAGCAGCAGCACCGCTTACCGGTCGGTCAAAATGCTAAAGGAACGCTTGCCCCCGGAAAAACGAATTGAATTCGAAATCTCGTTCTGGACCATTCGTGACGCCTACAAAGACACCGCTGAATTTCTGTCTCAAGTCGACGGCAAAAATCCGGACGAAGTCATTGAAACAGGCCGGGAGATTTATCAGCAACGTAAAAACCAAGGTTTCAGGGAATACCAGCAATATAGCTCCTGGGAAGAAATGATCGACAAATATGCAAGGGAACGCCGCGAACAAGACCGACACATTAAACCCGACCAAAGAGATAAAGCGAACGACGTTCTTTACAAATTGTAAAAGCCCTAAGAGAGAAACATGCAGGGCGGATTTGTACCATCGATCCGCCCCTGCGAATTAGCGCAGAGAAAGCTTCGCGGCCCCTTACCCTAGGTTGTTAAGCGACTCGACGAACAGACTCTTTGCTGTTTAATGACCCCATTTCAAGCTGCGGGCAAGGCTTTTTGCTCGACCAAACCGGCGATAAAGCGGTTCGCTTCGAAAATGGTCTGCTCCATCGCTTGAACCAACTGCGTCATATCCATGCTGATTTCGATGAACTCATGCTCGATCGCGGCAATCGCTTGCGCGTTGAGATTGTGCTTCAAAAACAATACCTGATCCTTGAATGCCGCCAAAACCGGGTTGATTTTACTTTCGGCTCTGTGCATCGTTTTGATTAATTTAGCGTAATGCTGCTGGGATTGCCTTAATTGCTGCCGACTTTTGGTCTTCAACGAGCGATTACTATACTCGTCTATTTCGGCTTCCCATTCTGCAAACAACGCACCGGTGACTTCTTCGATCGCGCGAACGCGGCAACCGACCTCATCTGCCTTCGCCTTACAGAAATCGTATTGTTGCTGCAATAAGCGATATTTGGTTTCGAGCGTCGAATCGTCAACGACGACAATCGTTTTAAATCGATCCAAAGCACTTTCGAAATGAATTTTGGTTTCTTGCAAACTGCTGCAGGCTTGTTCGACATGCCTCACCACCATATCCCGTTTCGGATGCCCCATCGACTCCTTGGCCTGATAATAGGCTTGACGGGCTAATTTGCTCACCAAACGTCCGACCGAATTGAGCGTTTTTCGGGTTAAATTGTTATCTGCCATCAGAACTTATCTTTATTAACGACGCTTATTTTAAATCGGGCATTTTCGGTAACTACAGGAAAAGCCCGATCGACAATCCCTAATTCCGCAAGTTTGTTTACATCAGCGGCTTGCGGAATTTCAGCCGACTTGATCAAAATTAATTCATCGGCACCGAGTCTAACTGCGAGCCAAGCGGCAAGACTGTCGGAAGTTACTTCCCAACTTGCGGGGACACCGGCTTGATTAAGTTCATTGACATCGGGTGACCAAATGACCGATTTTCCTAGATCGAGCTGCCGAACAGTATCGGCAATCGACCCAGCCAATACACAATCGCGATGCATCGAATGCATTAGCAAGGCCATCTGCCGCATCGCCAAAAGAGCCATTGCGTGCGCGGTAATATCATCGAAATGCCAACGCTGTTGAGCCTGACGCACTTGTTCGGCAAAATCGCCGCCGCCGGGAACCCAAACACATCCTTCCCGGTAGAAAGCAGCCGCTTTGTCCATACACGATTTTAAAGTACCGCTGCATTCAAGACTACCGCCGAATTTTATGACCCGCAATCCGGCTTTCATGCAACCGTCAACTGACGTAAAACCGATATCATCGCCGAGGCTTTGTCGAAGCACTCCTGGTATTCCTCTTCCATCACCGAGTCGTTGACGATACCGCCGCCGGCCCAAAAACGGATCGTATCATCCGAATGCACCAAGGTTCTGATCGCAATATTGGTATCCATATTGCCGTCGAAACCCATATAGCCGATCGCTCCGCAATAAACACCCCGCCGATGCGGCTCCAATTCTTCGATGATCTGCATCGCCCTGATCTTTGGCGCACCGGTAATCGAACCTCCGGGAAAACAGCTTCTCAATAAGTCCAAACTATGCCGCCCATCTGCCAACTCGCCGGTAACCGTGCTAACCAAGTGATGCACCGTCGCATAACTTTCGATATCGAATAAACGGGGAACTTTAACGGAACCTTTTTTGCAAGTTTTACTGATATCGTTACGCAATAAGTCGACGATCATGACATTTTCGGCACGATCTTTCTTGCTGCTTTCCAACTGACTGATTTGATCCAGGTCGTCGGCGTGACTAGATTTCCTCGGGCGCGTTCCTTTGATCGGCTTGGTTTCGACAAAGCCGTCACGAAGCTTTAAAAAACGCTCCGGCGAGGAACTCAATACGGATGCCTCCGGCGTATTCATATATGCGCTAAACGGCGCCGAATTTAATTTTCGCAGTTTCAAATAAGCCGCCCAAGGATCGCCATGGCATGGTGCACTGAAACGCTGGGCAAGATTGACTTGGTAACAATCGCCATCTTTCAAATATTTTTTGATACGACTAAAGGCTTCGGCATAATCCGCCAGATCGAAGTTGGCTTCGACAGACCCCGTGACACGGAACACATTTTGAGCCCCCTCTTCCGGCAATCGGCTAAACAATGCCGTCAAATCCACCAATTGTGCTTCATCGAGGTAACCGACCAAGCGGCTGCGCCGCAACTGATGATCGACAATAACAGCCCATTCGTAAATACCGACCGCCATTTCGGCAATATTTTCGGCATCTCGCGCAATGACCGGTAGTTTTTCCAAGCGGCGGGCCAAATCGTAGGAAAAATATCCGATAGCGCCACCATTGAATGGCAAATCGTCGAATCCCGACCGCTTCGGTAGTAATTGTTTTTTAACCAATTCAAAAGGATCGTCGGTCGATTCGCTGACAACACCCCCCCGCTTGATCTTAGTGACATTTCCATGTGTGACTAAGGTGCAAACCGGATCGGCGGCGATGATATCGAAACAGCCATGTCGACTAACCGGATATCCGCTATCCAAAAACACCGCCCAAGGTTTACCGGCAAGCGGTGCGAACAAGCGAGCACTATCTTCGAAATATGGAAGTGGTTGATTGATGATTTTAGATAGCGACATTTAATAGAGAAAGAGGGGAACCGTTCGGAGTCATCCAAGTATCCGCAATGTTTGAGAACACAGCATCAAATGCCGATGAACAAGATTGCAATTTTATAACATCCTAGGGTATTTAAGAAACGTAAAAGGAAACGATACCATGACAAGCGCATTAATCTAAATTCGGTAGTTTATCCATGAAGTACATGAAGTTACTTTCATTACCCCGGATAATGAAAATACTCTGGGCGGTTAGGGTGCAGTAACTCGCCAAACAGGACGCTGTGAATACATCCATGTAAGCTTGACGGCGGCTTTCCCTACCGCCGACACCTGTCTGTCGAGAAACCGCACCCTATTTTGATCGCGTACTTTAGATGGCGCACTTTCACAGTAACGTTCATAAAGGCCAAGCATCGCCTCGGCAAATGAAAGCTCTTGGTGTTGGAGGGTGCGGTCACTCGCCCGACAAGACGCCGTGAATACGTCCATGTAGGCTCGACGGCGGCTGTCCTTGCCGCCGACGCCTGTCGGTCGAGCAACCGCACCCTCTCCGGAACCGGCATTTTCTCTGCCGAGCTTCTTATATCGAAAAATTAGATAAAGAACCCAAATCTACGAACTTTTACAGTAAAAAAGGCTTTGTATGAAGTCATCACTGGAAGCGCTATAATTTAAACTTTCGGACGATCATCGAAACGTTTTGCATCGGACGGCAGTTTATCGAATACCGGATGCTTAGTAATGCCGTAATGTTCCGGATAATAAACGCCACCTAAATACAAGCCATCGGGCGGCGCTGTGATTCCGCCTTGATCGCGATCCTTGATCAACAATAATTCTTGTGCCCAATCGACCGGCTGTTTATCCATACCGATTTCCATCAACACGCCGGCAATGTTTCTGACCATGTGGTGCAAAAACGCATTGGCCGAAATATCCATAATGACCTTTTCCTGTTCGCGGTAAACATCGATAAAATGCATCATGCGGCAAGGACTTTTGGATTGACAGCCTTGCGCCCTGAACGACGAAAAGTCATGGTCGCCAATCAAATATTGTGCCGCTCGATGCATTTTATCGGCATCAAGCGACTGATAGCACCATGTGACTTGTTTGCGCAGCAACGCCGATTTCATCGGCCTGTTCAAGATGACATAGCGATAAAACCGGGCAATAGCGCTGTAACGGGCATGAAAATCGAAAACCGCCTGTTGCGCCCAAATAATCCTGATGTCATCGGGCAAATGCGTATTCCCGCCCATCATCCATCCGTACATAGATCGCTCGGCTTGCGTGTCGAAATGCACCACCTGCTCGAGCGCATGCACGCCGGCATCGGTCCGGCCCGCACAGATTATCGTAATCGGCTCGTCGGCGATTTTGGACAGTGCAGTTTCCAACTCGGATTGAACGGTGCGCCGCGCGGTTTGCCATTGCCAACCGAAAAAAGCGCTACCGTCGTATTCGATTCCTAAAACGATTCTAGGCATCTCAATCTAATAATTTATTCATGAATATAAACTTCGGTATTGATCGCAACGCGCTCGAATAAATCGATCAGATCGGCATTGATCATACGAATGCAGCCGTGCGATTCGGGCTTGCCGTTCATCAGTTCGTCGGGGCAACCGTGAATGTAAATATAACGCCAGGCCGTATCGACTGAACCGTAACGGTTTTTTCCCGGCTCGAGGCCGCCCAACCAGAGAATTCGAGTCAAAATCCAATCGCGTTCCGGAAATTGCTTGCCTAATTCCGGTGAATAAATCTCACCGGTCGGCCTACGTGCTTTGAAAACGGAATAGACAGGAATACCCTCACCGATTTTCGCGCGAATCTTATGCCAGCCGCGCGGCGTACATTCGCTGCCCCTCAATTCGCCGGCGCCGTTTTTTGCCGTAGAAACGGGATACGACTTTACAACCCTACCTTCATCGACAATTACCAATCGTTGCACGGGAATCGAAATGTCGATGAATGAGTTAGATTTCATGGGTTTATTAGTGAAGAGTGAATAGTGAATAGTGAATAGTGAATAGTGAATAGTGAATAGTGAATAGTGAAATGGTGCGACATTTTAACCGCTAGTCAAATCCTAATTTCCTCTTTCCTCTTTCCTCTTTCCTCTTTCACCTATAAATCCAGCAACTCGTCATTAACATCTGCCATATCGAAATAGGCCGGGTCGAATTCATCGATTGACAACCATTCGTGCATTTCATCATATTGCGGATTTTCCGGATCGCTTAGGATTTTGAGCAAGTTTTCATAACCTGGAATACCACCACAGTCTTCAGGCGGTGCTGCGCGTTCGCCTTCTATACAACGAGGCAAATGGCCGCCATTGTCATCGTTAGATAGGATTTTTTCTAGTGTAATCGTATGCATCCAACTATCGCCGAAATCGTATTCGTATTTAATTTCCTGCATTTCCTGATTCAGAAGCTCAGAAATCGTATGTTGACTTTCATCCTTTAAGTCAAACTCTTCGTCCGGTACGCCGTAAAAAACGCCATCGGCGATAAACTGATGCAAATGCGATTCAAACCATCCCATCGAAACTTGAATAATATCGTGCAATTGCTGCAAATTCGCGTCTTCCGATACCAATAAACGGCGCCAAATAGGTGGAGTAGAACCATCCAACGAAACTTTGATTTGATATACTTTATTTACCATTTTTTAACCTTTGAATTATTAAACGTATTATTTATCGATTTGATTTCATCATAGGCCCGCCCCCTTCGATAGGCGCGTCGATTCCGAATTGATGTTTATTGCCCTTTTCATTCACCGATCAGCGGCATTAAACAGCGCAATCGATTCCACATGCGCGGTTTGCGGGAACATATTCATGACGCCGGCTTTTACCAGTTTAAAACCTAAATCGTTCACCAGAATGCCTGCATCGCGGGCCAAGGTCGACGGATTACACGAGACATAGACGATACTTTCGGGCTGCCATTGCTTGAAATGATGCAATACCTCCGATGCGCCGGCTCGCGACGGATCGAGCAAAATTTTGTTATAGCGCTGTTTCGCCCACGGTAAATCGACAATCGCCTTGCTCAAGTCGGCTGCGTGAAACTCGACATTATCCAGATTGTTTAAGCGGGCATTCGCCCGTGCATGATTGACCAACGGCAAATCGCCTTCGATACCGACCACTTTCCCTGCATAACGAGCCATCGGCAAGGTAAAGTTTCCAAGCCCGCAGAACAAATCCAGCACGACATCGTCCTTAGTTAAATCCAACGCTTCAATGACCCGGTTGACCATTAGCCGGTTGATTTCATAATTGACTTGCGTAAACATCGCCGGTCTGAACCGGAATACAATATCGTGCTCCGGCAAAGCATAGGTCGGGGTTACTACCGGTTCGCCATCAATCGGCGCAATCGTATCGGGGCCTTTCGACTGTAGACACAAGGTCACATTATGCTTATGTGCAAAAGACCGCATTCGCTCCTTATCCTCGTCGGTCGGCGGCTCCAGTACGCGTACCGCAAGCACGCAATCCTCATCGCCGATCGCAACTTCGATTTGCGGAATTTTCTCTCTGATCGTCAAGCCGCCGATCATCTCCGATAAAGCCATTAAGCGCGTTCCGATAACCGGATGCATGACCTTACAGCTTTCGATCTCGGCCAAAAACGGTTGGCGCTTTTCGCGAAAACCGACGAGCACTCTGCCTTTTTTCGCGACATATTTGACACCCATGCGCGCCTTGCGCCGATAACCCCAATGCGGCCCGTCCAATGACGGCCAAATTTCGGGAATATCGAGCTTACCGATGCGTTTAAACTGCTCTTTCAGCAATTCCTCTTTAATATGGATTTGCTCGCTTGAAGCGACATGCTGAAAACTGCAGCCCCCGCATACGTCATAATGCGGGCATTCGGCCTCGACGCGGCACTCGGCCTTATTCAATAGCTTGACGACCCGGCCTTCGGCGAAATCGCGGCGAATGTCGGTATAGACAAATTCGAGTTCCTCACCCGGCAAGGCCGCATCGATAAATACCGCCTTGCCGTCTACATGGGCAACCCCTCGCCCGTCATGCGTCAGCGAATCGATGATGGTTTTAACGGGGGTGTCCGGTAATTTTTTACGTTCCCTTTTTCTCCGCGCCATGCTTATTTTTGTCTCCAACTGCCGTTCGGCATTTGATACCACCAGCCGGACTGCGCATTACTGACCCAACGCGCGGCAAACGTCGATTTGATCTGAGCGAACCAATTGGGTTGGCCGTTGGCATTGGCAATAGCCTGGTATAACTGATTACGATCGGCGTTCTCGGCGGCCACCAAACGATTCACCTGTGTTCTATCGCGCAAAGGCACGGCAGAGGCATTCCTGACGACTAACAGGCCATCCGAACCGATGCCAACGTAGCCTGCATCGTAAAACGGTTTCAGCGACGAAAAACGGCTTTGCATTGATGCGGTCAGGCGTCTGATTTCGGGCGAGTCGATCGACAGATCGGCTTGCTGGGCATGAGCCGGCGCAATGACGACATTCAATACCCCGTCTATCGCTTGATAGAAAGCGATCCGCCAATCCCACAAACTGCTACTGGGACTCACGGGCGAATCGGTCGTTTGCTGTATATCTTTAATGATTTGATCCGCCGCTTTTTCCGCGGCAGCGGCGGGAAAATAGATATTAATCGTCACACAAGCCGTTAGCAGCAAGGCGCCGATGAATGATATTTTTTTCATGTTTAACTCCGGTTACTCAATGACCATGTCGTCTGAGGCCATCGTAATGCGCTTCAGACGCTCCAATAAAACATTCCAATCAACTCGGGGATTATACCCCATCACATCGATTCTCGGCAGACCGCCGCCTTTGACGATGTAATACCCTTGCTCGGCCGGCTCTACACCTGTCAACTGGCACACGCCATTATGCAAATAACAGCCGATGCCGAGACGCTCGTAACCGAAAGTCTCGAAAAAACCTAAAAAGGTTCTTGAAATTAGGTCGTTGGCCCCGCCTCCGCCGATACTAGCTAAATTTTCGACTGCGGTTTGGCTGATTCGATGCCTCGAATCGTCATCATCCGGCGTGCCTAACCATGCAAAAAAAGTCGCCGGCTGCCAATTTTCCAGATAGAGATCGCGAACAAAACCGGACAAGCGCCCTTCGATACCGCCGAATTTAAATTTGCTCGTCAATAGCGCCAGATCTAAATTCTCTATTTCGACCGAACCATAGAATTGAGAAAATTCACTGAATAAGCCGGAGGATGCTAGTTGGCTTATCGTAACTCGGCCGTCGAACACATCGATCGTCAACTCGCCATCCAAGGCAAGTTTATTATCCCGGTAATCGACGCCGGGAATCCTGCCGCTAATCGTTCCGCTCATCGGCGTCCAATCCAATGCCTGCGTCAACTTTTCTAATGAAATATTTTCCAATTCGCCGATAAAAAACAAATCGTGCTCGTCGTTTTCGCGTGCAGTCCAGTCGAAACGTTCGATGGTTAGAGCACCGCCAAGTAACGGTAAGCGCGATTTATTTAATAGGCGAAACGAGGTCGCTTCAGTCAAAAACGAAACTTGAGCCGAGTCAACCGGCACATTACCCAATTGCAGCCGTTGCCAAGAAAAGACTGAAGGTCTAGCAGGGCCTTCTCGACCAGACCAATGCAACACCCCGATTCCATCGATTAAAGCCAAGCGGGATTGGCTGTCGCTTACGTTCAAACTACTGACATTCAAAGCCAGGTCGAGCAGTGCATTATTATATATCGAAGCGTCGGCGCTTAAACGCCCGGACAGACTCATGCCTTCTGCCGGAGTACCCAAGAGCAGCGAATCGAGATAAATGCCGGATACAGACTGCAAATTTTCCGCTTGGACAAAAAACCGTCCCTGCTCGAGACTCAAAGAAGGAATCGTTTTAACCTGGCCGCTTCCGGATACCTCGAATACGCCGGGGTGGCGAAAATCGACATGCGCGATGTCCACTCGCCGCGAATCGACATACCAAGTACCCGCGCTATTGATCGAGACTGTTTCAGGCGACAGTTCGACAAACCAGGGCTCGATATACAATCCTCCTTTGGAAAATTCGGCGCGGCTCAACCATTGCCAATTGCCTGTCGCCGAACCCGCCCGTAAAGACCATATGGCATCGATATCTTCTCCGGCAAGACTACCGTCCGTAGCTTGTGCGGATAAACCCTTAAGACTGGCATAGACGGAAAGCTTGTCCAATTCGATTCCGGGTCCTTCTGCTAAGACATCGATATCCGCACGCCCCGCACCTATTTGAAAGTCATCGGAATCGATAAAAGGCTTGATAGCGTCGCTTTGCAAGCCGCGCGAATTTACTTGAAGCGCCCAACGTTCGTCTTCGACCGAGGCATGCACGGCAACTTCGCCGCCGCCGGCTTTGAGCCGTTCGATGCGTACTTCACTACGCCGGGGACCGATACTGAAACGAAAATCGAAAGCCGGCGATTGTAACCAGGCGCTTTTAATTTCCGCCCTGCCTTTGAAACAATGGATTTCCTCGTCGCGCCAACTGAAATCCGAACATTCGATGCTGACGAATGTTATTTCATCGAAGGGCGCGGGAAGCCCGAGAGATTGCACCGATAAAACGATATTTTGAGACGGCGCCGCAAATTCGGACAACCGAATCTCTATACCTTCAAGCTGCCAGCCTTCCGCTTCGATCGTAGATATTCTCAAGCCGACCGAATCCAATGCCATTACCGTTGAAGACATCAACAAACACGAGGAAATTCCAAGCGTTTTCATGGCACATAGTAGCCAATAGCCGTAGCGATCAACCGGGAAAAACACCAGTCGATAAATAACGGTCGCCACGATCGCAGATAATCACGACAATCACCGAATTTTCAACTTCTGCAGACAACCTCAATGCAGCGGCAACGGCTCCGCCCGACGATACCCCGGCAAAAATACCTTCCTCGGTCGCCAGCGCCCGCATCGTGATTTCGGCGGTTGCTTGATCGATATCGATAATTCTATCGACGCGGCTACGATCATAGATTTTCGGTAAATATTCCTTCGGCCAACGCCGAATGCCGGGGATTTTCGAATCGCCTTCCGGCTGAACGCCCACGATTTGAATCGCGGGATCTTGTTCTTTTAGAAAGCTCGATGTCCCCATGATCGTCCCGGTCGTGCCCATCGAGCTGACGAAATGCGTGATACGGCCTTCGGTATCGCGCCAGATTTCAGGGCCGGTACCTTCATAATGCGCGCGGGGATTGTCCGGATTGGCAAACTGGTCGAGAATTCGGCCTTTGCCTTCGCGCTCCATTTGCCGGGCCAAATCGATCGCGCCCTCCATGCTTGATGCGGACGGCGTCAAGATGATCTCGGCGCCGTAAGCCTTCATCGATGCCCTACGTTCCTCGCTCATGTTGTCCGGCATGATCAAGGTCATTTTATAGCCTTTGATCGCGGCTGCCATGGCCAATGCGATACCGGTATTACCGCTGGTCGCCTCGATCAAACGATCGCCCGGCTTGATTTCCCCGCGCGTTTCGGCATGTTTGATCATACTCAGCGCGGGCCGGTCCTTTACCGAACCGGCCGGGTTATTACCTTCCAGTTTGGCTAAAATAATATTCGACGAATCTCCGGGCAAGCGTTGTAATTTAACCAGGGGAGTATTGCCGACACAGGATTCTATCGTTTTAAAAGTCATGTCTGAATTGTCTAAAGTAAAGTTATTGCTGTGAGGAAAATAAAGCTATACCTTTCGCACTTCAAATTTCGGCAGTGCCGGAGGAGGCCTCGGGGTGCTAGGTCGATTTTTGCTCCTCGGCAATTGCTCCTGCATTGCCCTAATACACGCCATCCGTGGCGTAATGCAAAATCGACATTCACGCCATCCATAGCGTTCATAAAGGCTTTGCCAGCATGGAGCTGGCATAGAGCCTACATGGACGTATTTACGGCGTCCTTTAACGGGCACCCCGAGGCCGAATTTTCATCTACGATGAGTATAAATTGAACGGACATACTTCGTGCGATCAATGTCTATCCGTGCCAATAGTGTCTATTTTCCAGCTCTTGAAAAGATTTTCCGGCTAAGCCTTGCTGTCGATCGAAGGCGGCTCTAGCGGTATTTCGAATGCGAACAGACTGCCATAACCTTCGCCTTTCGATTCGGCCCAAATTCGCCCGCCATGGTGCTCGACAATGCGCCGGCATAAGGCCAAACCCATTCCGGTACCCTCGAACCGCGTTCGCGGTTGCAAGCGGCTGAAAAAAGCGAACAAACGATCAATCTGCGCCGGATCGATGCCAATACCATTATCCTTGATACGCACTTGCCAAATGCTATTGTCTCGCTTTGAAGCTATTTCCAAATGCGGTTTATGTCCTTCGCAATATTTAACCGCATTGCCGATCAAATTCTGAAACAAACGAATCATTTCATCCGGACTCGCATACACTTGAGGCCACTCGCCGTCGATATCGATGATCGCCTTCGACTCGTTGATGATGGCAGCCAATACAACGAGCGACTCGTTGAGCACTTCGAGACTGTCTACCCGGCGCATTGCCTCGGTTTTACGGCCGACACGGGAAAACTCGAGTAATGACATAATCATCGCATCCATGCGTTTAGCCCCTTCAAGCACGAAATTAAAATTAAGCTGTCCGTCTTCGTCTAATTTACCTTTCAAATCGTTCGCTAAGAATTGCAAATGCCCAATGATGCTTCGCAAAGGCTGACGCATATCATGAGAAACGCTGTAAGCGAATTGTTCGAGATCGGCATTCGACTGCTGCAAGGCTTCAGTTTTCCGCTCGAGTTGTTCGGTCGCACGCCGCCGCTCCATTTCACTCGCGGCACGCGTTGCAAATACCTTCAATAAAGACAACAAGAATTCGGGATTATCGATCGGTTTGACATCCATCAACCCCATATGCCCCAAAAATTGGCCCTGACTATCCGACAACGGTATTCCTACATAACTTTCCACGGCGTTTTGTTTTAGCCAAACATCATCCGGAAAATATTCGGCGACTTTTTCCGAAAAGACGCTAATCCGCTTTTTAATAACATTCTCGCAAGGCGTGCCGCAAATATCGTAACTAAAATTTTCGCCGACCATTTCACCGTTCCAAAACGCAATAGTTCGCGCTTTTCGAATATCGCCACTATCTATTTCGGCAACGAAAGCAAAACGCATGTTCAATACGTTCGCCAAGCATTCAACCAACGACGCAAAAAAAGTTTCCCCGACAACGGACGACGTTCCTTTAATAATCGCCTCCAGCGTATTACGCGTTTGTGTCAAAAGCTCGGACTTTTGTAACACAAGCCGGCGTTCCGCCTGTAATTTCTTATTGACCCTCCATAGACTCAAACTCAATAACGAGATCAAAGCGGCAATGACTACAGCGGAAATAATTAGCAGCGAATAACGCCGCCAAACATCCTCAAGCGTAAAACGAGGCGGCGAATCGAAAGGTGGTAAACGCAAGTCTCGCAACAAATCCGCCACGGCGGTGTAATCGGCCGGAATGGTAAAACCACGAATTGCTAATTGGCGCGTAACCTCGGGATTGTCGGTTAATAAGAATAAAGCGGCGACAACGCGACGAGCCAGCGTTTCGTTAATATGCGGCAAAGATGCAATAGGCCATTCGGGAAACAAACGCGTCGATATCGCAGCAGGAAAATCGGGTAAATCTTGACGATTTAGTACCTGCACTCGGGCCAGGTCGAGTTTTCCTTGCAGAGCCATCGACTCGAGCACACCGCTACGCACAAAACCGACCTCGGCATCGCCGTTAAATACGGCTTCTATGACCCGGTCATGAGGCATCCCTGTTACGAATGGCTTAAAATCCTGACCGGCATATAAATTATTTTTCATTAATTCATGAGCCTGCATTTGATAGCCACCCAGCGACCGGGTCGTGGCGACGGCAACCGTTTTTCCGCGCAAATCGGACAAATGCTGAAGCTCTTTACGATCAGTCAGTGTAAAAATAACGCCGCCAAATGCCGAAAGCGCTTGACCGCCCTCGCTTTTAACCAACGTTGCCAAAGGCGCCGACAAACCGCTTCGGTAAGCCATTAACCAATAATGCGATGGATTCGTCAAAATAAAATCGATTTGACGCGTCGCGACTGCCTGCTCCAACTCCTCATAATTCATGGCCTCGACACTAAATTCGCAATCCGGAATCGCTTGATTCAAAATATCGGCCAGCGGTTGATATTGCTTCTGAATATAGTCTTTAGAACGATAAGCCAAGACACCGATTTTCAGAGGTTCGGCTAAAACAGTTGACTCAAAAAGAACGCACAAAAAAGCTAACCCGACACAACAAGAAGCGTTTTTGCAAATCCCGGCATATTTTTTCATCGGACCATCCTGCATCCAACACACATCAGTCCCCGGAAATTCATACGCCCTTTTGATCGAAAACCAGTCTAAGAATAAAAGGTATGGGGTGTGTCTATCGAGGACCGCCGTGAATCCATCCATGGAGGCTTGACGGCAGCGATCCCTGCTGCCGACATCCTCGCTAGCCACACCCCATACCTTCATAAAGTTAACCATTTGTTGAGTATAAAGGGAGTAAGGCTTCTTACTGATCTCTCAAGCGTTGCAGCCAACTTTCCGCCGGCTCGGGTTTACCGTATAAATACCCTTGATAAATCACTCGGCCGCGAGCTTTCAAAAAATCGCTCTGCGCTCGAGTTTCCACCCCTTCAGCCACCACTTGCAAGCTCAAATGTTGCGCAACCGCTAAAATAGTTTCGACCAGTGCGGCATCGTTCGGATCGGTCGGCGCATCTTGTATGAAACTTTTATCGATTTTTATTTCATGTATCGGCAAGCGTTTCAAATAAGCCAAGCTCGAATAGCCGGTGCCGAAATCATCCATCGAAAAATGAATGCCCATCGTCGACAATATAGTCATCTTAGCCACGACATCTTCAAGATTACCGATCATTAACCCTTCGGTCACTTCCAAAACCAAATGCGTCGGATCGGCACCGCTCAACATCAATTGCCGCTTTATTTCCCCAACGAAATCCGAACGTTCGAAATGCCTCGGACTAATATTTACCGAAAGCCGAATCGAGCGGCCTTCGCCATCGAGCTCGGCCAATATCCTGCAAACCGAACCGAGCATCCAGCGATCGAGCGCTACGATCAAATCGGTCGCTTCGGCCAGCGGAATAAATACTCCGGGCATGATCAAGCCTCGTTCAGGATGCTGCCAACGCACCAGAGACTCCGCTCCTACCTGGACACCGTCGCTATCGACCTGTGGCTGCAAATAAAGTTTGAGTTGTCCTTCTGCGATCGCCGTACGCAATTCACCTTCGAGCTTGAAACGCTCCTTGACCGCATCCCCCATCGTAGTTTCGAAGAACACAACACGTCCTCCGCCTTCGGTTTTGGCGCGATGCATGGCCATATCGGCCTGACGTAATATATCGATTGCTGTTTCACCGTTTCCTTCCGAACACAGTGCGATTCCGACCGCAGCATCGAGATGCATTAGCTCACCCTCGACCTCGAAACCGCGGCGCAATTCAGCCCGCAATTTTTCCGCCAGCGCTAACGCTTCTCGTCCGAACGCTTCTTGCGTAGGCGCTTGACGTGTCAGCAAAACGGCAAACTCGTCGGAATCCAATCTTGCCAATAGATCATCATCACTCAATGCATCAAGCAAACGAGTAGCGACGGTTTTCAGTAATTCATCGCCGATTGCCAGTCCGCGAGCTTCATTGATGTCCTTAAAACGGTCAAGATTTAATAAGAGCACACCGGCAAATCGACCTTCCCGAGAAGCGGCAATCAAGGTTTGCTCCAATTCCTTCAAGAACAGAGCCCGGTTGCCTAAACCGGTCAGCGGGTCGCGCCACGCCAATTTTTCGGCCGCCTCTTGTGCGCGTCTGATTTCGCTTAGATCGGCAAATACGGCGATATATTGCGTCACGTTCCCGCGCTCGTCCCTAACCGCGCTGATCGTTTCCCATTCCAGAAACATCTCCCCGTTCTTGCGCCGATTCCAGATTTCGCCGGCCCATTCTCCTTTATTCTGCAGCGCTCGCCACATCGCCGCCCAAAACGACTTACTGTATCGCCCGGAGTTTAACAGGCGTGGGTTTTTTCCTTGCACTTCGGCTTCGGTATAACCGGTAATGCGCGTAAAAGCAGGATTAACGGCAATAATGTTCGCATCGGCATCAGTCACCATGATCGCTTCGCCGGCCGTCTCAAAGACTCGGGTGGAAAGTCTATGGCGCGCCTCGGCTTGTTTACGCTCGTCAATATCGCGCCCAACCACAACCAAGCCTTTACGGCGACCATCATCATGAAACAACGGAATTTTAATAATCTCAAACGTTCGAGAAGATCCGTCGGGGCGTGGGATGTCTTCTTCAACCCGGGTAATGACTCCGGCTTGCCAAGCTTTTTCGTCGCTGGCCTCACAGGCTAAAAAAGACTCTTTATAAAAGTCTTGGTAAACCGCTAGCTCGGAATCTTTTTTACCTCGATAATCGACATGCTCCAAACCGAATAATTTCAAATCGAAATCGTTCGCTTCGA
The DNA here is from genome assembly GCF_005931095.1 of Methylotuvimicrobium buryatense. Classification (GTDB taxonomy): domain Bacteria; phylum Pseudomonadota; class Gammaproteobacteria; order Methylococcales; family Methylomonadaceae; genus Methylotuvimicrobium; species Methylotuvimicrobium buryatense. The sequence continues at coordinate 2,828,113 of NZ_CP035467.1, forward strand.
GCCAACGCCCTTCTCCATCCTTAAAGCAAACGATATCCGGCAGCGCATTGATTAACGTCCGCAAATGCATGCCAGTTTCGGCCAAACGTTGCTCAAGGCGTCCTCGGCTAACCGCATAACGAATCGCACGCACCAATCCATCGGTTTCGAAACGACCTTTGACTAAATAATCCTGGGCTCCGCAATCCAATGTCCGCAATGCGAATTGACTATCGTCATTACCGGTCAAGACAATCAACGGCAAAATTCCGGCGGCTTGACGAACCGCATCTACGGTATCGAGCCCACTCGAGTCGGGCAGAGTCAAATCGAGCAAAACTACATCGAGCGAACCGTCCTGCAACTGGCGTTTAGCTTCGGTCAAGGTCGTCGACCAAATAATTTCGAAATGGACGTCCCGAGACGCACGCAAAGCCTGACGCACCAAATTAGCATCGCCGGGATCGTCTTCCACCATTAATATCCGGTAAGATCCGGTGTTTGGCATCATTTGTTAAACGTTTGAAGGGTAATCATCATTAGGATTAATTATAAAGGTATCCGAAAATTTTTTACTCATTGGTTTTTATTTATCGCTTTTGCTACTTCTTTTCGATCGAAAAAACCGTCTAAGGAATATGCACAAAATAACTGCTACAAGTAGTAGGCTTTGCGGCGATTCGGTGACTCGCTTGACAGGACGCCGTGAATACTTCCATGTAGGCTTGACGGCGGAATCTGATTGCCATGGATGGCATGAATGCAGATTTTGCAGGAGCAAAAATCTGCCCTGCCGCCGACACCTGTCAATCGAGCCACCGAACCCCCTCCCAGAAGTTATCGAAGTTATTTCATGCTCGTTCCTAAAGAGCAAGAGATGTGCGATGTATATAACGAGATAAGACACTTGTAAAATGAAATGAATAAACTAAGCTCTTCTGTATAAAAAAAACCATAAGAAAAATCGATCTCGTAACGCTCCGACGCATTCTTTACAAACTACCCTTGCAATCCGAGACACCAGCCGAACACCTGCTTAGAAATTACAGTATGACTCACGGATGATCGTCGATCTTGTCTATTGATACTTGACTACCCGGACACCTATCCCCATGCCGTTTAGAACCGATTACGACTACTCCACCGAAGAAAACATTCAATTTATGCATCGCATCGTTAAACTCATGATGCAGCATAAAATCACTCCGACCCCAATCAATTATGCCGTATTTTACGAATACACAGCGAGTTACAATGACAACCTCAAGGCCGCTGTCGACCAACTAATTGCCGAAAATAATCCTTTCGATATGGAGACCGGCCTGGCTTTATATAAAAAACATATCTGTCACGCGGCATTGGTATCGTTCGACAAAATCAATCAAGATATCCAAAGAATCATCGATCAAACCGGAAAATCGGTTAATGAAACTCAGCAAAAAGCATCCGAAGCCAGCGATAGTTTTGAGGAAAAATCGATACGCCTAGAAAGCATAACGAATTTGGAAGAATTGAAAACCGTGCTGAGCGAAATTGCCGGCGAAACAAAGGACTTGATTGACACTAGCGATCATTTTAAGTCACAACTGGAAGCCGCTAATAAAGAAATGGAACAGCTGCGCAAGGAACTTTCAAAAGTTAAGGAAGCGGCGACTGTCGACGCTCTGACCGGACTATTGAATCGCGGAACATTTGATGAGACGCTAACCAATCTCCTCGAGGAATCGAGCGACAAAGACATTTGCCTCACACTATTGGATCTGGACCACTTTAAGCAGGTCAATGATAAATTCGGACATTTAATCGGCGACAATGTGTTGAAATTCACCGCATCGCTACTGAAAAAGTATTGCGAAAAACATCATTATGTTGCTCGTTACGGGGGAGAGGAACTGGCCATCATCATGCCCGACACATCATTATCCGCAGCGCAGGATATTGCCGAAAAAATAAGAACCTCATTACAAAACAGCAGGCTAAAACGTAAAAATAGCAACGAATCGATCGGCACCATTACGTTATCGATCGGTATCGCGGCTCGAAAACAGAACGACACAATGGAAAGCCTTATCTTACGCGCCGATCAAGCCCTATATAAAGCCAAAGAAACCGGGCGAAACAAAGTTATTTGCGAATGGGCCATGGACGCAATCAGCCATTGTTAACGAGAACGTCCCGAATCCCATACGCATCAAGCTAAAAACGGCCAACCCGCATTCCGCTCTTTCCCATGCCCCAGCGCTCATCGTTACACATAAGAAAAAAATTACCCTTTTGCAAACTTAACCAATGAGACCTCGATACCATTTATTGTTACTTAACACTCTCGGCCTCGAGATCGCGATCAGGGGATCGCTTCCACAGAGCGTCCGCCGCCCTCTGTGGGAGCGACGCCTTCGTCGCGACTATCGAAGCCAGTAACACTCAAACACCAATAGTCTTTCCGGACAACACAACAATTTAGCGTTCGGTCGCTACTTTTTGCACAATAGGTATATACCCATCGCACTTCAAATTTCGGCATTGACGCATGGAGGCGCCCGGGTGTTCGGCAAAGGCTTTGACAGCAGGGATGCTGTCACAGAGCCTACAGGGACGTATTCACGGCGTCCTTTGACGAGCCCCCGTTGCCGAATTTTGATCTACGATGAGTATACTTCCCGAAGTTTAGCGTAACGCACACATTTGGTGCCGTACTACCCTGGCAATGACTCTCTCTGCACTAAATCATGTCATCGCTTCCCCAGTGGAAAACAGCCCTCCCTCCCTTCTCAAAACCCTTCTCACCATAGCCTATTGTTATCATTGAACTATTAATTACTATTCGAAAACTATCTCACTATTGGCATTGCAATTGCTTAAATACTAATAAATCTCCGACGATGGAGTAACTGACAAGCTCACTGTCGAGCACACCGGACAAAGGCGTCTCTCATGCGATAACCCTCTTATCGCATGGCAGACGCCTTTTTATTTGCCTGAATTTTAAATTTTCGGAACCGACCATGAACACTGACCTAGCATTCAACGCTAAACAACGACCGACCGTACTAGCGGCTACTGCAGCCTTTTTGCTTATCGCAAGCACGAATGCTGCATCGGTAGAAAACATCGAAAAGGAAGACCTGAAATTGGGTTTCATTAAGCTAACCGATATGGCGCCATTAGCCATCGCCTATGAAAAAGGTTATTTCGAAGACGAAGGCCTGTATGTACAACTGGAAGCTCAAGCCAATTGGAAAGTACTGCTCGACCGCGTCATCAACGGCGAGTTGGACGGCGCGCATATGCTGGCGGGACAACCCCTGGGAGCGACAATCGGTTTCGGCACGAAAGCCGATGTAATCACTGCTTTCAGTATGGACCTAAACGGCAATGCCGTGACCGTTTCGAACGACATCTGGCAACAAATGAAACCGCATGTGCCAATGCAAGACGGTAAGCCCGTGCATCCGATCAAAGCCGAATCTTTGAAACCGGTGATCGACAAATTCAAGGCCGAAGGCAAACCGTTCAATATGGGCATGGTGTTTCCGGTTTCGACGCATAACTATGAACTACGTTATTGGCTAGCCGCTGGCGGTATTCAACCCGGTTATTATGCGCCGCCGGGAGAAACGACCGGACAACTCAATGCCGATGTACTGCTGTCGGTCACTCCGCCGCCGCAAATGCCCGCCACGCTCGAAGCCGGCACGATTTACGGTTATTGCGTCGGCGAGCCGTGGAACCAGCAAGCGGTGTTCAAAGGCATCGGCGTACCGGTCGTGACCAATTATGAAATCTGGAAGAACAATCCGGAAAAAGTACTCGGCGTCAGTAAAGACTGGGCCGACAAAAACCCAAACACGCACTTGGCCGTCGTCAAGGCGCTGATCCGCGCAGCAATTTGGCTCGACGCCGATAACAATAAGAACCGCAAAGAAGCGGCCAAGATTATTTCCGACAGCCGTTATGTCGGTGCCGACTACGAAGTGATCGCCAACAGCATGACCGGGTCTTTCGAATACGAAAAAGGCGACACTCGTTCGCTGCCCGACTTCAACGTCTTTTTCCGTTATCACGCCACGTATCCCTATTACAGCGATGCAATCTGGTTTTTGACGCAAATGCGCCGCTGGGGACAGATCAACGAATCCAAATCCGACGAATGGTTCATCGAAACGGCTAAAAAAGTCTATCGCCCCGATATCTACATGGCTGCCGCAAAAGAATTGATTGCCGAAGGTAAAGCCAAGGCAAGCGATTTTCCGCCTGAAAGCGAAAGCGGATTCAAACCGCCGCAAGCCGATTTTATCGACGGCATCGTTTACGACGGCAGCAAACCGAACGAATACTTGACGAAATTCACGATCGGCCTGAAAGGCAAAGAAATATTGAAAGACGGGAAAATCAGCCAATGACGGCGCATCGCTCCGAATAAAACAAGCAAATAAAGAACAACCCCTTCCGATAGTGACATCGAATGTCGCCTAGGTGCAGGGATGCGCCATTTTTTTAGACATTCATGCCTAAACATGACCGTTGGTTAGACAAAGAGGTTCGCCATGTCGACTACATTAATCAAATTTTTCAACGTAACCGGGCTGACCTGGTTCGTACCGTTCGTCAAGCTCTGCGCAGGCGAAAATCCGCAGCAGCAAATGCGGCAAATCGGTTTGACGATCATCGTGCCGATACTGGCTTTTGTCGTATTCCTAGGTCTTTGGAATGCCTCGGCCGTAAAAATCCAAACCAGTTTGGGGGCGATTCCGGGGCCTGAAGCCGTATGGCAAGAAGCGCAGGGCCTGATCGGCGCCCATTATGCCGAAAGAGAAAAAAAGGCCGCATTCTACGAGCGCCAAAAAATCCGCAATCAACAAAGGTTGGCAAACGACCCGAAAGCCGAAATCAAAACTCGGCCTTATACCGGAAAACCGACTTACTTCGATCAAATTTTGACCAGTCTTTATACCGTATTCACCGGCTTTATCATTGCAACATTGATTGCAGTACCGCTCGGTATTCTTTGCGGCATGAGCCCGGTCATCAATACCGCGATCAATCCGATGATTCAGATTTTCAAACCGGTTTCACCGCTCGCTTGGTTGCCGATTGTGACGCTGGTTGTTAGCGCGGTCTACATCACGACCGACGATTCATGGTTCGAAAAAGCGTTTTTGACTTCGGCGATTACCGTCACGCTCTGTTCTCTATGGCCGACTCTGATCAACACCGCGGTCGGCGTCTCGTCGATCGACAAGGATTTGGTCAATGTCGGCAAAGTCCTTCGCCTCAACTGGAGTACGCAGATCAAGAAAATCGTACTGCCTTCGGCCTTGCCTTATATCTTCACCGGCATGCGCATGTCGCTTGGGGTCGGCTGGATGGTGCTGATCGCAGCCGAAATGCTCGCACAAAACCCCGGCCTCGGAAAGTTTATCTGGGACGAGTTTCAAAACGGCAGCTCGAATTCGCTGGGCCGTATCATGGTCGCGGTATTCACGATTGGTATCATCGGTTTCATGCTGGACCGCGTCATGCATTCGCTGCAACAAGCCTTCTCATTCGGCAAAACGCTCTGACCCGGAGACCGACATGAAAACATCCCAACTCTTACGTAGCGATGACGAATCAATCGACACGCCGGCACCCTCTGCACCGTTAGCCAAGGTCCATTCATTGAAACCTTTTTTACAACTCAAAAACGTTTGCAAATCGTACGGCGAGGGAAAAGCTAAAACGTCGGTATTGAAAAACATCAATCTGGACATCGAGGCAGGCGAATTTATCGCGATCGTCGGCTTTTCCGGCAGCGGCAAGACCACGCTGATTTCAACGATCGCCGGATTGATCGAGGCCGACAGCGGCGAGGTACTTAAACAAGGCCGGCCGATCAAAGGACCGGGGCCTGACCGCTGCGTGGTCTTTCAAAATTATTCGCTGCTACCTTGGCTGACCGTATTCGACAATGTCGCTCTGGCCGTCGATCAACGCTTCAAGGATTGGCCGGCCGACCGGCGTAAAGCGCATACCGAAAAATATGTGCGCATGGTCAATTTGGGCGCAGCAATGACCAAAAAACCGGCCGAATTATCGGGCGGCATGCGCCAGCGCGTCAATGTGGCGAGGGCCTTGGCCGCCGATCCCGATATCTTGTTGCTGGACGAACCGTTGAGCGCATTAGATGCACTGACGCGCGGCAAACTTCAGGATGAAATCATCGCGATTTGGCAAGCGGAAAAGAAAACCGTGATTTTAATCACGAACGATGTCGACGAAGCCATTTATATGGCCGATCGCGTCATCGCGCTGAATCCTGGACCCGGCGCGACATTCGGCCCAAACTTCAAGATTCCGCTGGCAAGGCCGCGCGACCGGGCCGCACTGAACCACGACGAAGCCTTCAAGAAACTCCGTGCCGAAATCACCCGTTACTTAATGGGCGTCGGTATGCAAAAAGCCGAATCCGGCAGCGATGCGGTCGTCTTGCCGGACGTGCGACCCAACACTAGCAACGATTGGAAATTGGATAACTCGGCTTTAAAACCCAGACAAAATGACCTTGGCAAACCGCGTTATTTGGAATTCTCGCAACTCTCGAAAATCTATCCGACGCCCGACGGCAAGAGTACGGTCAAGGTTGTAGACGGATTTGATATGTTAGTCAAAAAAGGGGAATTCATCTCGATCATCGGCCATTCGGGCTGCGGCAAATCGACCGTGCTGTCGATGACCGCCGGTTTAACCGACGTATCCGAAGGCGGCATTGTGCTCGACAACAAAGAAATCGACAGCGCCGGCCCGGATAAAGGCGTCGTGTTCCAATCGCCCAGCTTGTTTCCCTGGTTGACCGCATTCGAGAACGTCATGATCGGCGTCGATAACGTTTACCCGCATGCATCGCAATCCGAGCGCGACGATATCGTCGAATATTATCTAACCCGCGTCGGACTTGCCGATGCGATGGAGAAAAAAGCGGCGGACCTCTCCAACGGGATGCGGCAACGGGTCGGCATCGCCCGCGCTTTCGCGCTGTCGCCGAAACTGTTATTGCTCGACGAACCGTTCGGCATGCTCGATTCGCTGACCCGTTGGGAATTGCAGGAAGTCCTGATGGAAGTTTGGGAACGGACCCATGTGACCGCGATCGTCGTGACCCATGATGTCGACGAGGCCATCCTGCTCGCCGATCGGGTCGTGATGATGACCAACGGTCCGCACGCGAAGATCGGCAAGATCGAAACGATCGACCTACCGAGGCCGCGCACACGACAAGCCTTGCTCGATCACCCGGATTATTACCAGTACCGGGAAAGCCTACTGACCTTTCTGGCCGAATGCGACCATACGCATTGAGACGCTTGTAGACGGTACGCGATGTGTACTTGATGTTACCGCGTGTTGCCTAAGCCCGTTCTAATGGATCGCATGTGCGATCAATAAGATTTCATGTTCATTAAGGAGATTACGATGCTGTTAGCTAACGCTTCAACGCTTAAAACCCGAAGGTCTTGGCATACCGCCTGTTCAGCGACATTAATCGCGATTACATCGTCAGCCCAGGCCGGCGGCTTCGACGAAACGATTGAAAACGCGCTCAAGTTCGGGCAAAGCGACGGGAAATACGGTCAAGTCACTTTCGATCTGAACTACCGTTACGAACACGCCAACACCGAAGGTACCCCGCCGGAACCGGCCAATGCCAACACCTTCCGTTTACGCCTGGGCTATTTAAGCCCGAATGTATTCGGTTGGCAAGGTTTCGCCGAGTACGAAAACGTCTTTGCCGCGCAGCGCGATTACAATGGCGTATCCACCGGCAACAGCCGTTATCATGTCGTCGCCGACCCGGCCGACCAACACGAGTTGAATCAACTCTGGCTCACCTTTAACGGTATTCCGGATACCTTGATCAAGGGCGGCCGGCAACGCATCAAGCTGGACGACGATCGTTTCATCGGTAACGTCGGGTGGCGGCAAATGGAAATGACCTACGATTCGGTGTTGGTAACCAATACTTCGATTGCGGATTTGACGATTCGGGCCGGTTATATCGGCAGGGTCCGAACCATTCTTTCGTTGACCGACAACACCGAACTGCCGTTACTCAACGTCAATTACAACTTCGGCAATTTGGGCAGCGCCGTTGCTTACGGTTACTGGTTGAAATATACCGAAGATAAGGCGTTGTTCGGCCGCTCTAGCCAGACCTACGGCATAAGACTGATCGGCTCGCCGCAAATCAACGAAGACTTGGCGCTGCATTACACGGCCGAATACAGCTATCAAGCCGATTATCAAAACAATCCGAACAGCTTCGCATTGGACCGTTACAACTTGATGGGCGGTTTAACGTTATTCGGTATTACCGGAAAAGCGGCGATGGAACAACTTAACGGCAATGGACGCAATGCATTTCAAACGCCGCTCGGGACTAATCATGCATTTCAAGGCTGGGCCGACCGTTTTCTGGCAACGCCGGCCGACGGTATTCGTGACGTCAATTTCACATTAGGCAGCAGCGTGCTCGGCGCCAATTTGATGTTCGTTTATCACAACTTCACCGATGACAGCGGTAGTGTCGATTACGGCAATGAATACGATTTTCAAGTCACCAAGGCGTTCGGCAAGCATTATTCCGTCTTGTTGAAGTACGCCTATTACGTCGCCGACGCCAACGCCCCCGCCTTTGCCCAAAACGACACGCAAAAGGTTTGGGTACAAGGCAACATTTCGTTTTAACCGGTTTGCCGGCGCGACTCGGCTATTCATTCACCCGGTAAAGTCAACGCGCCCGCATCTTCTTTGAGGAGAATGGTCATGAAACAAAAACTGGTCGTCATCGGTAACGGCATGGCGGGCATGCGTACCGTCGAAGCCTTGATCGAATCGGCACCCGACTTATACGACATCACCGTATTCGGCGCCGAACCTTACGGGAATTACAATCGTATCTTGTTAACACCGATCTTGTACGGCGAAAAACGGATCGATGACATCATGATTCACGACTTTGCCTGGTACCGAAAACACCATATCACGTTGCATTGCGGCCCGGGTAAAACCGTCGTCGATGTCGACCGCAACCGCCGCCGCGTGATCGCAAAGGACGGTACGGAGGCCACTTACGACCGGTTATTGATCGCAACGGGTTCGCTGCCGTTGATCCTTCCGATTCCGGGCCGCGATACCGAGGGTGTGATGAGTTTTCGCGAAATCTCCGACGTCGAAGCGATGATCGCAAAAAGCCTAAGCAAACGGCACGCCATCGTACTCGGCGGCGGCTTGTTGGGTTTGGAAGCCGCCAACGGTCTTAAGCAGCGCGGCATGAACGTCACCGTCATCAACCGCGCGGACCATTTATTAAATCGCCAACTCGATAACGAGGCTGGCGATCTCTTGAAATCCCAGCTCGAAGCCAAGGGGCTTCGCTTCGAGCTGGGTTGCACGATCGAAAACATCATCAGCCGAAACGGCCATATCTCCGAAGTCGAATTGAACAACGGAAGTTCTCTACCCGCCGATCTACTGATCATGGCAACCGGTATCCAGCCGAATATCGCGCTCGCAAAAGCCATCGGACTCGACTGCGAACAAGGCATCGTCGTCGACGACGCGATGCAAACCAGCGACTCTGATATCTATTCGGTCGGCGAATGCGTGCAGCATCGCGGCGAATTATTCGGACTGGTCGCGCCGGTGTACGAGCAAGCCAAAGTCTGCGCCCGGCAACTGACCCATCGAACCGATTCGCGTTATCAAAGCCTGTTGCCGGCAACCCGGCTCAAGGTCACCGGCATCGATCTGTTTTCGGCAGGCGATTTCAATGGCGGAGAACAATGCGAGCAGATCGTTTTCAAGGATCCGGCCCTGCATATCTATAAAAAATTGGTCATCAAGAATCGGCGTATCGCCGGTATCGTGCTCTACGGCGATACCGGCGATTCGGCTTGGTATCTCGATTGCTTGAAGAGCCGAACCGATATTTCGCCGTACCGCGATTGTTTGATTTTCGGGCGCCCACCCTTACCGATTGCCGCATGACCGCCGCCATGAACGAAAAGACAATCAAAACCACTTGTCCCTATTGCGGAGTCGGCTGCGGTATCGTTGCAACCGTCGACGATGCTATCGGCCACCAAGTGACGATACAAGGCGACCCGGATCACCCTTCCAATTTCGGAAAACTATGTTCGAAAGGCTCGGCATTGGGCGATACCGTGTCGGTGGAAAACCGTCTGCTATACCCCGAAGTCCATGGCATACCATGCGACTGGAATACCGCGCTCGACACCGTTGCCGACGGTTTGACCTCAGTCATCCGGCAATACGGGCCCGATGCGATCGCGTTCTATGTCTCGGGCCAGTTATTGACCGAAGACTATTATGTCGTCAATAAATTCATGAAAGGCTTTATCGGTTCGGCCAATATCGACACCAATTCAAGGCTGTGCATGTCCTCGGCCGTCACCGGCTATAAAAGGGCCTTCGGCGCCGATGCCGTCCCGTGCAGCTATGAAGACTTGGAAGCCGCCGAATTGATCGTGCTGACCGGGTCGAACACCGCATGGTGTCACCCGGTCGTGTTTCAACGCATCCTCAGAACCAAAGAAAATAATCCGGCGCTGAAAATCGTCGTCATCGATCCGCGCCGAACCGCGACATGCGACAGCGCGGATTTGCATTTGGCGATCAAACCGGGCATGGACGGCTTACTATTCAACGGTTTGTTGGCCTATTTGGCGCAAAACGATGCGCTCGATAAAAACTACATCGCCGCGCATACCGAGGATTTCGAATGGGCTTTGCAGTCCGCCCGAAGCTCTGCAGGAAGCATTGAACGTGTCGCGCAAGACTGCGGTTTGTCCGTGGCCGATGTCGAAAAATTTTTCGACTGGTTTGCGAACACCGGTAAAACCGTCACGGTCTATTCCCAAGGCATCAATCAATCGGCCTCCGGCTCCGATAAATGCAATGCCATCATCAACTGTCATTTAGCGACCGGTAGAATCGGCAAGCCGGGCATGGGGCCTTTTTCGTTCACCGGTCAGCCAAATGCGATGGGCGGACGCGAAGTCGGCGGCTTGGCCAATACTTTGGCAGCGCACATGGAGCTAGATAACCCCGAGCATATCGACCGCGTCGCCCGCTTTTGGCAAACCGACCGGATCGCGCCCCGCCCCGGCCTGAAAGCGGTCGAACTCTTCGATGCAATCGATGCGGGCACCATCAAGGCCGTCTGGATTATCGCAACGAACCCTGTGGTCACGCTGCCGGACGCCGATAAAGTCAAAAATGCGCTCAAACGCTGCAATCTCGTCATCGTATCGGATTGCATCAAGAACACCGACACGGTCGATTTGGCGCATATCCGCCTACCGGCGGCCGGCTGGAGCGAAAAAGACGGTACCGTTACGAATATGGAACGGCGCATTTCCAGACAGCGCCCGCTATTTCCGTTTTCCGGTTTGGCTAAGCCGGACTGGTGGATTATAAGCCAAGTTGCCGCCCGCATGGGCTTCAAGCATGCCTTCGATTACCGGTCCAGCGCCGACATTTTCCGTGAACACGCCGCGCTTTCCGGATTTGAAAATAACAGGGAAGGCCAACCGCGCGATTTCGATATTTCAGCCTTCGCGGATCTGACCGAAGGCGCCTATGACCGTTTACAACCTGTGCAATGGCCAGTCACTAAAATGGATCCTAACGGCACAGCGCGCCTTTTCGCCGACGGCAAGTTTTATACTCCGTCCCGAAAAGCCCGGTTCATTGCGATACGTCCGCGCCCGCCGGTTAATAAGCCCGATCCGAATTATCCTTTCACATTGAATACCGGACGCCTGCGTGATCAATGGCATACGATGACCCGAACCGGCTTGTCGGCGAAACTCAATGCTCATAAACCGGAGCCCTTCGTCGAGATCCATCCGCTCGATGCGGCACGTTATCATTTACAAACGCATGACCTAGCGACGATCTCTAGTCTGTGGGGCAATATGATCGCCCGAGTCGTCGTCACCGAAAACCAGCAACCCGGCAGTCTGTTCGTGCCGATGCACTGGACGGCGCAACTCACTAGCAGAGGACGCGTCGGCGTATTGGTCAACCCGGTCGTCGATCCGCATTCCGGTCAACCGGAAAGCAAGCAAACCCCGGCAGCCATCACGCCTTATCGAGCGATCTGGTACGCAATGGTATTGTCGCGTTCGCCATTGATGCTAGACGATATAGAATATCGCGTTACAGTCAAAGGCAACGACTTCATCCGGTACGAGCTAGCCGACCGAACCCCCTTCCCTTCCTGGCGCGATTGGCTAAAATCGCTATCCGGCGAGTCGAACAACCCTCATTGTTTAGAATACAGCGATCCGGAACGGGGAGTTTATCGCAGCGCGCTAATCATCGACGGACGATTGGAAGTTTGCTTATTCGTGTCCTCAACACCGCCATTGCCGGAAACAGGCTGGCTTGAAACGCTATTCGCCCAACCGCAGATCAACAAAGAGGAGCGCCTGCGACTACTGAGCGCTCTGCCGCCGGAAGGACAAGAGGATTGCGGTCGCTTGGTTTGTTCCTGTTTCAATGTCGGCGAAAAATCGATCGCCAAAGCGATCAGGGAATTCAATTTAGCGAACGTCGAACAAATCGGGCAGCGACTCAGCGCAGGAACGGGCTGCGGCTCTTGTCTGCCGGAGCTGAAACGATTTTTGCCGAGGCAATGAGCATCCGCCTGCGGCTCAATGCTGTTGATCATTGACAGACACTCCCAAATCCATTGAAATCACGATCGAAAAACGCAATTTTATCGATAAACCTGGACCGAGAAGGGAGTACATATGAGGGGATTTCCTCGTTGGCTAATTTTAGTCGCATTGATTGTGGGCTTGGCCCAGTGGTGGAACTTCGATACGTCAATAATCGATGAAGCCAAAACAATCATCGGCTCGACCGAAGGAAGCACTAAGCATGATACCGAAACGGCTTTTTTACCGAAAGAAGCCTACCTCACGATCCGGCGTATACAGCAAGGCGGTCCTCATCCGTATCCTCAGGACGATAAAACATTTTTCAACCGAGAAAGACACTTGCCGCAGAAACCTCGAGGATACTACCGCGAGTACACGGTCGATACGCCCGGACTGAGTCATCGGGGAGCACGGCGCATCGTTACAGGCGGACAGCCGCCTCAAGTGTGGTATTACACCGACGATCATTACAACAGTTTCCGTGCCTTTCCGGTGCCGCAATGATGACATTAACGCCGTTATCCACTCCGCGGGAAATCCGAAACGAGGCCCGTCGTAATTCGCTACATCTGGTGGAAATCGATCTTACGGGCTGCCGTGACAAAAAATCCGCCATGCAACGGCTATCCGATACGTTGTCGCTGCCGGCGTCATTCGGCCGCAATTGGGATGCGCTGCTCGATGTACTAAGGGACCTGCAAGTTGATAATAATGAGCAAAACCTCATCCTGATGGTTCTCGGTGCAGACTTGCTACGCCGAAACACTCCCGAGGACTATGAAATATTGCGTACGATTCTCGAGGAATGGTCGGCAGAATACGGCCCCAATAAGGTGACGACTTATCTTTTCGATTCGTGCGGTTAAGAATACGCATCACAGATCATCTTTCCTCGTTTCCATCGCTCCAGCGTGGAAATGCATACCTATCTCTCTTGGCAGCCAAGGTATGGGCTCCCACGGCGGAGACCTCATCGCCGTTATACACAAGTAATGTATTACCCTTTTGCTATCTTAGCCAATGAGTCTTCGATACCATTTATTGTTGCCTAATACTTTCGACCTCGAAATCACGATCAGGGGATCGCTCCCACAAAGGGTTAACAGCGGGCTGTGGGAGCGACGCCTTCGTCGCGATTTCTCCCGTATTAGGCTACACTGCATATGGGCTACAACGCGCCTAAAACGCCTACTGTTAGTGCCATAATAGACGCCATCCATGGCGTAATACAAAATCTGCATTCACGCCTTCCTTGGCCTTCGAACTGCCGTCAAGCCACCACGGACCGGTTCACGGCGTTCCTCGACAGGCATGCTCTCCACCCTAAACTGCGAGAACATGTTCAAACTGGGAATTGCTGCCCAAACGTTTTGATTGACTCAAACCATAGTCGATATGTTACGCCCCCACCCCTTCCAACTTGGCATAAGATAACATCAGCCATTTGATGCCTACTGCTTGAAAATTGATCTGAATGCGCTCCTGTGCGCCGCTACCTTCTCTTTGCAGCACCACCCCTTCGCCGAATTTTTCGTGACGAACGCGCTGCCCTAATTTGTATGTCCCCGGCTCATGACTATCCATGTTTCCGGTGAATGAAACCGGACGGCTGACCTGGGCGCGCATCCTGACTTCCTGAAGCGTTTCGGCCGGAATTTCTCGCAAAAACCGCGAAGCCTTCGGATAGGTTTCGCGCCCCCACAAGCGCCGGGATTCGGCATAGGTCAAACACAAGTTTTCCATCGCGCGGGTCATGCCGACATAACATAGCCTACGCTCTTCTTCCAAGCGCCCCGGATCCTCGACCGATTGTTGCGACGGAAACAAACCTTCCTCGAAGCCGACCATGAACACCCGCTTGAATTCCAAGCCCTTAGCGGCATGCAAGGTCATCAGCTGCACGCAATCTTGTTCGGCATTGCTTTGCATTTCACCGGCTTCGAGCGCCGCATGCGTCAAAAACATGTCAAGTTCGCTCAGGTTTTCTTCGTTATCCTGGTCGTACTCGTACAGTCGAGCGGCATTGACCAATTCTTCTAAGTTTTCGACGCGGGCCTCGCCCTTATCGCCTTTTTCTTTTTTATAAAACTCGATCAACCCGGACTTTTCGACGACGATCTTAACTTGCTCGAACAACGGTAAACCTTGCGTCTGTTCGGCCAAACTCCGAACTAAAGCAATGAATCCGGACATGGCATTCCCAGCCCTTGGCGTCGTCAATTTTTGTGCAATCGCGAACTCAACCGCCTGCCGAAGCGATAAATTCTTATCCCGCGCCAATACCCGAATGTCGTCCAATGATTTAGCCCCTATACCGCGCGTCGGCGTATTGATTACGCGTTCGAAAGATGCATCGTCATCGGGATTGGCCATTAGGCGCAAATAAGCCAAGGCATTCTTGATTTCGGCCCGATCGAAAAAGCGCAAGCCGCCATAGACACGATAAGGAATACTGGTCGCGATCAGCTTTTCCTCGAACTGGCGCGACTGCGCATTGGAGCGGTAAAGAATCGCGATATCGCTTCGCGAACCGCCTTCATGGACCCATTTCCGAATACGCTCGACGACATAATAAGCCTCGTCTTGCTCGTTGAATGCGGCATAGACCGAAATCGGCTCGCCGTCGCCGCTTTCGGTCCAAAGCTCCTTGCCCATCCGTCCTTCGTTATGTTCGATCACCCGGTTGGCCGCTTTCAGAATATGGCCGGTCGAACGGTAGTTTCGTTCCAGTTTGACGACTTTATGATTCGGAAAATGCTTCTGAAAACGGTAGATATTTTCAATTTTTGCGCCGCGCCATCCGTAAATGGATTGATCGTCGTCGCCGACCACGAACAGATTATCGCGGTCTTGCGTCAACAACCGTAACCAAGCATATTGGATCGTATTGGTATCTTGAAATTCGTCGACATGCACATGCCGGAACCGTTGTTGATAAAAGCTCAAGGTTTCGGGATTATCGCGCAGCAATTCATGCGCGCGTAGCAGCAGTTCGGCAAAATCGACCAGACCGGAGCGCTGACAGACCTCTTCATAAGCCTTATAAATCGCCAGCATTTGCCGCTGGAAAAAATCCCCGGTTTCCGGCATGTGCTTGGCTCGAATACCCTCGTCTTTTTGCCCGTTGATATACCATTGCGCTTGCTTGGGCGGCCACTTGGCCTCGTCCAGATTCAGGTTTTTGTAGAGGCGCTTGATCAGGCGCAACTGATCGTCCGAGTCCATGACTTGAAAGGTTTCTGGCAGTTGCGCATCTTTTGCGTGACGCCTGAGCAAACGATGCGCAAGCCCATGAAAGGTACCTATCCACATCGAGCGTGCAGAAATATTGAGCAGGTCTTCTATGCGAGTGCGCATTTCCGTTGCGGCTTTATTAGTAAAGGTGACGGCTAAGATGCTATGCGGCGAATGGCCTTCGACTTGAATCTGCCAGGCGATGCGATGCACCAAGACCCGGGTCTTGCCGCTGCCGGCGCCGGCTAAAACCAACATTGCGCGAGAAGGTGCCGATACCGCCTCGCGCTGGGCATCATTGAGAGGATTAATAATTGAAGTAATATCCATTTGTTATCGTTGAAACATTTCTATAAGCTATGCGCGTTTAAGGAAAGCAACAATGACGGCCGGACCAGGCTTTAATAACCAACATTAATTAGCAGAGGGGACTTACAATGAGCTTCGATTTTAAACGCATGATAAAATTCGAACACAATCTTGGCGATAAGGATAAAAAATACCGCATGTTCGGAGGCGCGGCATTAGTATTGATATCCTTATTCACCGCAAAAATTATTTTATTGCTGTTAGGAACCGTTTTAATCGGCACCTCTTTTTTCGGTTGGTGTCCGGTTTATTCCGGACTCAACAAGAACACTTGCACAAGCGGCGAATCGGAAAGCAGCCAATAAGCGCTTAAATTCTACAGGGACGTAGATCAAGCAGCTTATAAAATAAAGTTCTGTCAATCCTCTTTTTTATATTCGCCTTCCAGAACATTATTATCTTTAGGTCGACCGGGATGAACCGCGCCACCAGCCTGTATCAGATGATTCTCAATCACATAACGGGCAATTTTGCCGCGCAATTGAGGAATTAGACATGCAAAGCCAAGCACATCGGTAAAAAAACCCGGAGTCAACAACAATGCGCCACCAACCAGCAAAATCGGCCCCTCTATCATTTCGTAAGCGGGAACCACGCCCTGATTCAAATTCGCTTGAAAACGCCTTAAGGTCGCAAAACCTTGCTGTCTTAACAAAGCAGCGCCCAATACAGCAGTAAATACCACCAAAAAAACCGTCGGAAATACACCGATCAAGCCGCCGATGGTCAGCAACAAATAAATCTCTAGAAAAGGAATGATCAAAAAACACAAAAATACAACTTGAAAAACTTTCATTTAAAATTCCTAAACAAATTTCACATTGGAAACAGATAACCCCGGAAAGTTTCCCATTTGAAATCAATTATACCCATCGTAGATCAAAATCCGGCACCGGGGTGTCCTCGGGCACTACCGAAACTTGAAGTACGAAAGTTATAAACCCATTTTCACCCGCTCAAGATCAATGAACCAAGGTCGGCGAAAAATTGCCCCGCTGCCTTATCCCGGATTAAACGGTACAATATAGGGATTTTAAAACCGAAACTCCAGTACAAATTGACCGAGTCTCTCGTTATGTCGAATCACATTATCCTCTTTTGCACCTGTCCGGACCAGAATACGGCAAGCTCAATCGCACATACGTTAATCGGAGAGAATTTTGCCGCTTGCGTGAATATTCTTCCAGGATTGACTTCCGTTTATCGCTGGCAAGATCGAATCGAAACGGCGCAGGAATACCTGCTGCTAGTTAAGACACGACGCGACATTTACCCGCAAGTGGAACGGTGCATACAAGAGGCTCATCCTTATGAACTTCCCGAGATCGTCGCGGTCTCTGTCGAACACGCTTTGCCTGAGTATCTGAAATGGATCGATTCATGCCTATCAAAATAATATTGCTTTGCCTCATTGCATCTTTTCATCAAGCCGCCTTTGCCATCAGCGAAAGCGAATTACTGCCGCAAGAGCAAGCATTCAAACTTACTGCCAAGACCAATACACAGAATAAAATCGTTCTAACCTGGCAGATCGCAGACGGCTACTATTTGTACCGCGATAAATTGGGCGTTGAAAGCCGGTCAGAACGGATTACACTCGACGATGTCACTTATCCTCCAGGAAAAACCAAGCATGACGAGTTTTTCGGCGATATGGTCATTTATCGAAACGAACTCATCGTTGAAGTACCGTTCATCAAGCTAGACAATGCGCTTAATACCTTGCAATTGGCGGTTAAACATCAGGGTTGCGCCGATATCGGCATTTGTTATCCTCCTCAAAAGACCGGACTGACGGTAGACCTACCAGATCAAGATCCTTCCGCGAAAACCGGCTCGATTTTCGGCTTAGTTCAGGGCCTGAGCGACTTAAAGCTAAATCTGTTCCAGGATGAATTGCTTCCGGCAGAACAAGCCTTCCGCTTTTTCGCTTCGGTCAAAGACCCGAATACGTTGACCGTCAATTGGCAAATTGCGGAAGGCTATTATCTGTATCGCGACAAATTTCAATTCGATATCCTAGATTCCGATAAAGTAAAAATCGGCAACCTCAATTTGCCCAAAGGCACACCCTACCACGACGAGGAATTCGGCAACGTTGAAATCTTTCGCAACGACCTAAGCTTCGACCTGCCGATTAACCGCTATCAAGCGGATCAACAAAACATTATCCTTCAAGCACGATTTCAAGGCTGCGCGGATCGGGGCGTATGCTATCCCCCGATGTCGCAAAGCACGCCATTGATTCTACCGACGACCGCATCGGTATCGACGCAAAATATTTCTTCGATAAGCACTCGGGTCGATGAACCACAATCCGAACAAGACCGCATCGTACAATCGCTGCATCAAAGCACGCTCTGGCTCACGCTGCTGTCCTTTTTCGGCTTTGGATTGTTACTGTCTTTCACGCCCTGTATTTTCCCGATGATTCCGATTTTATCCGGCATCATCGTCGGCCAACGCAACCGGGTAACCACTGGCCGCGCCTTTCTTTTATCACTAAGTTACGTCACCGCCTCCGCATTGACCTACACGGTCTTCGGAGTACTGGCTGCGTTATTCGGCAGCAACTTGCAAACAGTATTCCAGCAATCTTGGATCATCGCGCTATTCAGCGGGGTTTTCGTGCTATTGTCGCTATCGATGTTCGGCTTTTACAATTTGGAATTGCCTGCATCGATTCAAACCCGACTGCATAAATCCAGCGATAAACATCGTGACGGCTCGTTTTGGGGCGCGGCGATCATGGGCTCGTTATCGTCGCTGATCGTAGGACCGTGCGTCGCCGCCCCCCTAGCCGGCGCATTGATCTATATCGGCCAAACAGGCGATGCGATACTCGGAGGCATCGCATTATTCGCGATGGGCTTCGGCATGGGCGTGCCACTTTTGATAATCGGCGCGTCGGCAGGAAAATTATTACCGAAAGCAGGACAATGGTTGAATACGACCAAAGCGGTCTTCGGCGTAATCATGCTGGCTGTCGCGTTATGGATGCTCGACCGTATTCTGCCTCCCGATATGACGATGTTTCTATGGGCCTTATTGCTGATCATTCCGGCCATTTACCTGAAAGCTATCGACCCGTTAAGTGAAAATGCCGGCGGCTGGAAAAAGCTTTGGAAAGGCGCGGGAGTCGTAATGCTGACTTATGGCGTCCTGTTATTGATCGGCTTGGGCATGGGCAACCATAACCCGCTAAAACCTTTACAGGGACTGAGCTTAGCAAGTACAGCCGAGGCCGACAGCCCTCTACCCTTTGTCAAAGTCGCCTCGCTACAGGAGCTCGAAAATCGGATAGAAACGGCAGCGCGCAACAATCAACCGGTCATGCTCGACTTTTATGCCGACTGGTGCGTCTCGTGCAAGGAAATGGATGCGTATACTTTCGCTCATCCAGAAGTCAAACAAGAACTGAATCGCTTCGTTTTATTGAAGGCGGACGTCACAGCTAACAATCCCGAGCATCAAGCCTTGCTGAGAAAATTTAACTTAGTCGGCCCCCCGGCCACTTTATTTTTCGGAGTCGATCTAGCCGAAAAACAACACTTACGCGTGATAGGCTATCAGGATGCCAACACTTTTTTAAACATACTGCGGCAAGTTGACGACTTATGAAACAAACCACGGTACTTATCATCGCTGCTGCAGTCGCTTTAGCCAGCGGCATTTGGCTGCAAAGCAAAAATCAACCGGAAACGCAAACCGAGGCCATGGAACTGCCGGATTACCGACTACCCGATTTGACCGGCAACGAACGCAGCTCATCCGAATGGCGCGGTAAAATCGTCATCGTCAACTTTTGGGCAACTTGGTGTCCGCCCTGCCGCGAAGAAATCCCCGAATTTATTGCCTTGCAGCAAGAATACCAGGGCCGCGGCTTGCAATTTGTCGGCATCGCTATCGAAACTAAAGAATCGGTCGAAAAATATCTCGACTTTGTCGACATCAATTATCCGATGCTGATCGCCGGCGACCAAGGCATCATCCTGACTCAACAATGGGGCAATTCTGCCGGAATTCTTCCTTTCAGTCTTATCTTCAATCAACAAGGCCGGATGATTCATAAACAAGCCGGGCAATTATCCCGCGCCAAAATTGTCGAAATCATCGAGCCTTTGATCGACTGAAAAAACATTAAATCATTCGATAAACCGGGCAAATATCTTAAAAGATCCAGTGATTACGCCCTATTTGTGTTAAATGACATAAATATGGACAAATGCGCTTAAATTAGGGAGAATTATCGCCTCCGAACCTAAATTAGCACTTCAATTGCATGGCGAATCTTTGCGTTATCAATGGTCCGAACTTGAATCTGCTGGGCCTTAGAGAACCTACCCATTACGGTAGCAAAACCCTAGCCGATATACAGACGGCAATGGAAAAATCCGCCTCGGCTCTTGGCCACGCGCTTCGTTTTCACCAATATAACGCCGAACACCAAATCGTTGAACTGATTCATCGATCATTTTCCGACGATGTCGATTTTATCATTATCAATCCAGCGGCTTTTACTCATACCAGCGTAGCGATACGCGACGCATTGCTGGCGACCAAGATTCCCTTTATTGAAGTACACCTATCGAACGTACACGCCCGGGAAGCTTTTAGAAAACATTCCTATTTTTCGGATATTGCCGTGGGAGTTGTTTGCGGACTGGGTGCCATCGGTTACGAATTGGCCTTGACGGCCGCTCACGAGATATTAGCCAAGAGAACATAACACAATGGATATTAGAAAAATAAAAAAACTGATCGAACTCATCGAAGAATCGGACATTGCCGAATTAGAAATCAGTGAAGGGGAAGAATCCGTCCGCATCAGCCGATATTCGAATAATGCGCCGGTTAGCTATGCACCGAGCCAACTTGCGCTTGCCCCGACCGCCTCGCCTTCGATGCCGGCACCAAGCCCGGCAGAACCAGCCGAGAAAAAAATATCCGGTCACATCGTCAAGTCGCCGATGGTCGGTACTTTTTACCGGTCCGCTACTCCCGGCGCAAAACCATTTGTCGATATCGGACAAGCAGTACAAGCGGGCGACACGCTCTGTATCATTGAAGCGATGAAAATCCTCAATCAAATCGAAGCGGATAAAACCGGTACGGTGACGCAAATATTGGTTGAAAACAGCCAACCCGTCGAATATGACCAACCTTTGTTCGTCATTGAATAACAGACCAAAGGTAATTAATTATGTTCGATAAAATAGTTATCGCCAATCGAGGCGAAATAGCGTTGCGCATTCTACGCGCTTGCCGTGAATTAGGAATCAAGGTCGTTGCGGTCCATTCCGTGGCCGACCGGGATCTAAAGCATGTCAGGCTGGCCGACGAATCGGTTTGCATTGGTCCCGCACCGTCCTCCGAAAGCTATCTGAATATTCCGGCCATCATCAGCGCTGCCGAAGTCACCGACGCCGAAGCCATTCATCCGGGATACGGATTTCTGTCCGAAAATGCCGATTTTTCGGAAAAAGTGAAGCAAAGCGGCTTTGTTTTTATCGGTCCGAATGCAGATACGATCCGCATAATGGGCGACAAAATCGCCGCAAAAAAGGCAATGATAGCAGCCGGCATTCCATGTGTGCCGGGCAACGGCAATCCGTTAACCGACAATAACAAACAGAACCTGCAAATGGCTCAGGAAATCGGCTACCCGGTTATCATTAAAGCCGCCGGCGGCGGTGGCGGACGCGGTATGCGTACCGTACATACCGAAGCCGCATTGATCAATGCCATTACCATGACGAAAGCGGAAGCGGCTGCCGCATTCGGCAACGATACTGTGTACATGGAAAAATTCCTGGAAGATCCCCGCCATATCGAATTCCAGGTGATGGCCGACTCGCACGGCAATGCAATACATCTGGGCGAGCGTGATTGCTCGATGCAGCGCAGGCACCAAAAAGTCGTCGAGGAAGCGCCCGCTCCCGGCATTACCGACGAAGAACGTAATCGCATGGGCGAATTGTGCGCGAAAGCCTGCCGCGACATCGGCTACCTGGGCGCCGGGACCTTCGAATTCTTGTATGAAAAAGGCGAGTTTTTCTTCATAGAAATGAATACGCGGGTTCAAGTCGAGCATCCGGTTACCGAAATGGTCACCGGCTTCGATATCGTTAAGGAACAATTACGTATCGCCTACGGCTTACCCTTATCGATTACTCAAGAGCAAGTCAAAATTCAGGGTCATGCGATCGAGTGCCGACTCAATGCCGAGGACCCTAAAACCTTCATGCCCTGCCCCGGCACAATCCATCAATTCCATATGCCGGGAGGCCCCGGCATACGATGCGAAACGCACATCTATAACGGTTACAAAGTACCGCCCTATTACGACTCGATGATCGGCAAGCTAATCGCGCACGGCGAAAACCGCAATAGTGCGATTGCAAGAATGACGACCGCATTGAACGAAATGGTAATCGATGGTATAAAAACTAATATACCGCTCCAAAAAGACATTATGACCGACTCCGGATTCATCGCCGGACAACGCAATATTCATTATCTTGAAAAGCTACTGGGCTTAACCTAGCGCGCATGGTCGGGTCGGGTTACGCCATCGTTGACCCGACCGCAAAATCCTATCCGCGTTAGCACTTCCAATAAATACCCTCCTTTACTCAACAACAATGGCTTTATGTCTTGGCATCAATTAAGCGTAATTACCGACGAAGTCTCGGCGCCCGAACTTTCGGATTATTTCAGCGATCTGGGCGCGGTTTCGGTCACGTATATGGATGCAGAGGACCAACCGGTTTACGAACCGCTGCCCGGCGAAACCAAGATCTGGCCAAATACAAAAGTCATCGCGTTGTTCGAACTCGATGCGCAGCCGGAAGACATTAAAGCACGAGTCTTCGACGTTTTTAATCGGCATCCGCTCAAGGAGTGGTCGGCAGAGGTTCTGGAAGACCAAGCCTGGGAACGCGCCTGGATGGAACATTATCACCCGATGAAGTTTGCCGATCGTCTTTGGGTTTGTCCGACCGGACAAGAACAACAAGAGCCCGGCACGGTTTGCCTGACTCTCGATCCGGGGCTTGCCTTCGGTACCGGCACGCATCCGACTACCGCATTGTGCCTGGAATGGCTTGCCGAACATGACCTGAGCGACAAAACCGTCATAGACTACGGCTGCGGATCGGGAATCCTGGCGGTTGCCGCTGTGTTGCTCGGCGCTCGTGAAGCTCATGCTATCGATATCGATCCGCAGGCACTAACAGCGACACACGACAATGCGATGAAAAACGGCATTGCCGATAAAATTCGATGCTATTTACCGGAACAATTCGCGGCTTGCAGCTGCACAGCCGACGTCGTCATAGCAAATATATTGGCTCAACCGCTAATTGAATTATCCGGTAAAATTGCCTCATTACTCGCTCCTGCCGGCTCCTTGGTTTTATCCGGCATTTTGAAAGAACAAGCCGAAGCCGTTAGCGCAGCGTACCGGCCGTTTATTTCAATCAATCCGCCGACAATCCAAGAAGACTGGTGCCGCCTTGACGGCCGAAAGGATACATAAGCGATGTTCACACAATGCCCCGAATGCCACCACCCGCAAACGTTGACAATAGATCAATTACGCGAAACTCGGGGCATAATCCGCTGCCCCCACTGCTCGACGCAATTCGATGCACTGCAGCGACTTAGCGACACACCGGCGAATGTTGCAATAGCCCCACCTGAAGAGCAGCTGCCTTGGGTACAAGACCGCAAGCCGACGAATCCGCTTTTATGGAATTTATCCGTAGCCGCCGGCATCATACTGCTATGCGTACAAATCATCTATTTCCTGGGACCTTCAGCATTACAACACGAAAAACTCAGACCCTGGCTCATTGAAGCGTGTTCTTATTTAGGCTGTTCATTACCCGATTACAGAAACCTGGCCGACTTTTCGGTCTTAGCGAGCTCGCTGATCTTGACCGCAGATCAAAATTACTATTTTAAGGCCATCATCAACAATCAGGCCGAATTCGCCCAGCCGTATCCGGGCATTAAACTGACTTTATTGAAGCTTTCCGGAGAACCGTTCGCGCAACGCGCGTTTTCACGGAAAAACTTAACTTTTCGCACCGACAAAATCGCACCTCACGAAACCATCGAAATTGGTCTCGCCATCGCCGCACCCGGCACTTCGGTCGGCGGCTATACTTTCGAACTCATTTAATTCATGCCGCATCCTGAAATTTATTTAAAGAAAAACGAAGACCGACGCTTGCGCCAAGGCCATTTATGGATTTTCAGTAATGAAATCGACACCAAACGAAGCGTGCTCAACGATTTTGAACCAGGGCAACTGGTTAATATACTTGCGGCTGACGACAAAGCATTGGGAAGCGCCTATATCAATCCACACACCCTGATTTGCGCGCGTTTACTCTCCAGAAAACCCGATCTGAGCTGTAGCGTCAAATTTTTTAAAAAACGACTCAATACCGCATTGCAACTGCGCGAACAACTCTTCGGCAAACCTTATTATCGTCTTGTGTTCGGAGAAAGCGACGGCCTACCCGGCTTGGTTGTGGATCGTTTCGGCGATGTCTTATCGGTGCAAATCACGACCGCCGGCATTGAACGCCACAAAGACGACTTACTGACCGCTCTGATCGACCTGCTTGCCCCGCAAGCCATCGTATTGAAAAACGACAATGGTCAACGAGCTTTGGAAGGCTTGCCTTTAGACAACGAAATCATCTACGGCAGTTTGCCGGAAACAATGGTCATTGAGGAAAACGGCTGCTTATTTAGAGTCGATATTCAAGAAGGCCAAAAAACCGGCTGGTTTTACGACCATCGCGACAGCCGCAATCGTCTTATGCAACTATGTAAAGAACGAAGCGTATTGGATCTGTTCTGCTATACCGGGGCCTGGAGTATTCCTGCCGCCGTATCCGGAGCCTCCGAAGTCACTTGCGTCGATGCCTCCGAAAATGCACTGAAACTCGCATCGAACAATGCGCAATTAAACGGCGTGGAAACTAAGATGAAGTTCGTGCATAGCGATGTTTTCGATTTTCTGAAGACAGCCCGTCAAGAAAACCGACATTACGATATTATCGTCCTTGACCCGCCCGCATTGATTAAACGCAAAAAAGATTTTAAGCAGGGCTACGAAGCCTACCGGCGACTCAATCATTTAGCCTTGCAAATATTATCTCCGAACGGCATACTGGTTTCAGCATCCTGTTCACACCATCTAGGACGCGATGCGCTCCACGAGATCCTAAGATCTTCCGCGCGCCATATAGATCGACATTTAATTTTTTTTGCCGCTGGAGGACAGGGTCCCGATCACCCGATACACCCGGCAATACCCGAAACGGATTATCTAAAGACGTTTTTTTGCGCCGTTTCTCCAAGCTTATGATCGTTTCGTTACATGTCTACTGAAGCAAAAAAGCCGCCATGCGCATTATGCGGCCAATCGGTTGAAATAAAAGGATTTACACTCGACACACCCACAAAACAGTTACTCTTCTGCTGTGCCGGTTGTTTGAGTATTTATCAACTGCTCAACGAAAATCAAAGCGCCGACGCCAATCAACCCGACGACCCAATCACACCACCTAATAAAGAGGTCTATTAACCATGAAAGCCTGCAATTCCTGCGCTCACCGCGTTGCCATCGGACGCAATTACCGAAACGTTCCTGTTTGGAAAAGAGCGATCGGGGTACCGTTGATTTATTTACCGATACTGACGTTACCATTCGTATTTGCTAGCGCTTATTTAACCTATCTACATTTACGCTTGATCGGGGCCAAAGACCTCAAAACCTTATCCGATTTCTTGCCGGCCCGCTCGACCCACCGCTATAACCTAAAAAACCAAGTTACGATGGACCCGACATTCAAGCTGAGTCCTTCACAATCGAAACTTTATTGGATATTCAACTGTACTTGGTATTGTCCGCTCAGCGTCGGCCTGTTCGAGTGGCATACTTACATGGTAAAAATCGTTGAAAATTGGTGGTGCCCATTCGGTCACGAGAAAAAAGAAAACTACAAAGACGGCGCCATCGATAAATCGTTCTGGCATATTTATCAAAGTGATGAAGATAAGCTTAATCCGGAAGACCGCGTTAACCCCATCTGGAATGACGAAGTTGAAAAAGAGAAAAGTGAGTAGTAAATGGATTATGGATTCGCAGCTAAACGTTTTGCAGGTGATTTAGCAAGATATTAAAAGTCATACCCTCGTACCATGGGACGCCCCAACGTCACTGTCATTAAGTGAAGGGAAACACGTCATTCCGCCATGGATGACAGGCTTTTGAAGCACATTCAAACCTGAATGCCAGAATTATTATTCTGTGACGGTTTAACTTATACCTTTCGTACTTCAAATTTCGGCAGTGCCTGAGGAGGCACCGGGGTGTGCGGCAAAGGCTTTGCCAGCATGGAGCTGGCATAGAGCCTACAGGGATGTATTCACGGCGTCCTTTGACGGACACCCCGGTGCCGAATTTTGAAGTGCGAAAGGTATAGCCCACAGGGCAAACGCATTAAAATAAATGCCATATCAATATGTTATGACTATTCAACCTAAGCTTGCAGAATATTTTATTTGTTAGTTTTTTATTTTGTGGCAATAAAGGCTGCCGCTATGAAATTACTGAAAATACTACGTATTATAACCATTTGATTTTATATGTAGTTTTAATGCGTTTACCCTGGTATAGCCCACGAAAATCAAGAAATATACGAACTTAATCATACGGTTACAGAAATCCCTTGACCCACCTATTGGGTGAGCAACTTGGATAGCATAACTAATTGAATATTTTCGTGTATTTCATGGACAAAATGCTTTTTCTAAGTTAATGGTAGTGACGCCCCAGCGTCCCAAGCCAGCTTTCACTATTCACTGTTAACTAAAACCATGCAAATAGGACCGCATACTCTCGAAAACAATCTAATTCTTGCCCCCATGGCCGGAATTACCGACCGCCCGTTCCGAACGCTCTGCAAGCAGTTCGGTGCCGGACTTACCGTATCTGAAATGGTCAGCTCCCTGCCATCATTGCAAACCAATAAACGTACTCTATTAAAAGCCGACCACAGCGGCGAAACGGGGCTACGTTCGGTGCAGATCGTCGGAACAAATCCTCGGCAAATGGCCGACGCAGCAAAACTTAACGCTGACCGAGGCGCCGACATTATCGATATCAACATGGGATGTCCGGCCAAAAAAGTCTGTGCAATTGCCGCCGGTTCCGCCCTAATGAGAGATGAGGATCTAGTCAAACGCATTCTCGAAGCCGTCGTCGAGGCAGTTTCCATTCCGGTCACATTAAAAATCCGCACTGGCTGGGATCCACAAAATCGTAATGCACCGACTATCGCTAAAATAGCCGAAGACGCCGGCATTGCCGCACTGACCATACATGGCCGAACGCGCGCCTGCAAATTCAATGGCAACGCCGAATACGAAACCATCAAGCAAATCAAAAAAAACATCGCTATCCCGGTCATCGCGAACGGAGACATCGACTCGGCCGACAAGGCTCGTTATGTCTTGAAAAAAACGGGGGCCGATGCGCTGATGATCGGCCGCGGCGCTCAAGGCAACCCTTGGATTTTTAGCGACATAATCAGTTCTTTAAGTAGCGGGGAGCCCTTAGAACCGCGAACTATCGACTCGACCCGCGAAACTTTATTGAACCATGTACAACAATTATATAGTTTCTACGGCAACCTAAGCGGTGTTAAAATAGCGCGCAAACATATCGGTTGGTATCTTGACAGGCTCGGCATCTTACCTGTTGAAATTCGCAATGCTATCAACCGAGCTCAACAGCCGACCGAACAAATTCAGCGTATCGACTCGGCATTCCGGCATTTTTCATACCATCGTGCTACATAATATGGAAGCAACTCAACAATCCGCTAAGGTGATTAACATTGACAGTAAAATACCGACCGCAATACCGTTGTCCGCACAGGTCAAACAAGCCATTGAGCTCTATTTTTCGCAACTAAACGGTCATGATGCGGCAGGACTCCACGCAATGGTCATCGGCGAAGTCGAAAAACCGCTGCTGGAAGTCACGCTACAGCATGCCGGTTACAACCAAACCAAAGCTGCTAAAGTACTCGGTCTAAGTCGTAGCACCTTACGTAAAAAACTGGACCAATACGGTATTTCTTAATTTTACTAATACCGCTCTCGTTCAAGAATATTATCTTTCCGGGCTACCTAAAATAATTTAATCACGAAGAAGAAAAAGACATTGATCGAAAATCGATGAATAATTTTTCTATACCCCCTAAGGTCTTCATAAACTTTCTTTTTGTTGTGGCTTGACTGCCCAGTGATACCCGAAACCCTTTTCGATATCGATCAACACCTATTACCCGAGGCTCCACTCATGTATAAAAAAGTTACTCGCGCACTAGTCAGCGTTTCCGACAAATACGGCATCGTTGAATTCTGCCGAGCACTAAACGAATTAGGCATTGAAGTTTTATCTACCGGCGGTACGGCAAAAGCCCTGGCTGAACAAGACATTCCTGTTATTGAAGTCTCCGACTATACCGGTTTTCCGGAAATGATGGACGGACGGGTCAAAACCCTTCATCCGAAGATACACGGCGGCATATTGGCACGGCGAGGAATAGACGATGAAGTGATGGCCGCCAACGGGATCGCCGCAATCGACATGGTCGTGGTCAATCTTTATCCGTTCGAACAAACCATCGCCAGACCGGATTGCGACCTGGAAACCGCAATCGAAAATATCGACATCGGCGGACCGACAATGATTCGGGCGGCAGCCAAAAACCATAACGACGTCGCTGTCGTCGTGGACCCAAGGGATTACGAAGCCATCTTGTCGGAATTGAGAGAAAACAACATGGGCTTATCCCAAGAAACACGTTTCAGCCTAGCCTTGAAATGTTTTCAGCATACTGCAAATTACGATACCGCGATTTCAGCCTACCTGGGCCAAGTCAATGGACAAACGTTTCCCGAAGTCCTAAATTTGCAGTTCAAACTCAAACAAACCATGCGTTATGGCGAAAACCCTCACCAATCGGCCGCCTTTTACCGGGAGCGTAACCCGGCCGCAGGAACCATCGCCGCCGCGAACCAAGTACAAGGTAAAGAACTTTCCTATAACAATATCGCCGACTCCGACGCCGCGCTTGAATGTGTCAAGTCCTTCGAAGAGCAAGCCGCCTGCGTCATCGTCAAACATGCCAATCCTTGCGGCGTCGCAATCGCGGACACTATCCTAGAGGCTTACGAAAGAGCCCATACGACCGATCCGACCTCGGCATTCGGCGGCATCATCGCTTTCAACCGAGAACTCGATGAAGCAACCGCCTCAGCCATCATCGAACGCCAATTCGTCGAAGTCATTATCGCCCCAACGGTTAGCGCTGCCGCCCGCGAAATTCTATCGCAGAAACAAAATGTCAGGGTTCTCGAAACGGGTATCTGGACCAGCGGTAACGAGCCCGGCTTCGATTACAAAAAAGTCACCGGAGGATTATTGGTACAAGACCGCGATCATGGCACCGTGGCGCAAGCCGAACTAAAAGTTGTCAGCCGCCGCGCTCCGACCACCCAAGAACTCGCTGACTTAATGTTTGCTTGGAAGGTAGCCAAGTTCGTCAAATCCAATGCGATCGTCTATTGCAAAAACGGCCAAACAATCGGCGTGGGCGCCGGACAAATGAGCCGCGTTTATTCTGCCAAAATCGCTGGTATCAAAGCCGCCGACGAAGGCTTGTCCGTGCCGGGTTCGGTGATGGCATCGGACGCTTTCTTTCCGTTTCGCGACGGCATCGATTCAGCCGCAGAATGCGGAATCACGGCAGTGATTCAACCCGGAGGTTCGATGCGCGACAACGAAGTCATTGCGGCGGCCGACGAGCACGATATCGCAATGGTATTTACCGGCATGCGCCATTTCCGGCACTAAAGAGAGCGTGAAAGGATCGGCGAATACATCATACAAAAATTTATTCGCCATGAAGCACATGAAGTCTTTCAACCACTTGTCCTAAAATAGTGACTAACTTTTTAGGAAAACAAAAATGATTGACCAAGGCAGATTAAGTATTTGAATTAACTTCTTATTTTTCATGATCTTCATGGTGCAATGCTTTTCTACTCCCTTTTGATTGAAAAACCGTCTAAGAAAAAAGGTATGAGATATGTCTATCGAGGACCGCCGTAAACCCATCCATGGGGGCTTGACGGCAGCAATCGAACGCCAAGGATGGCGTAAATGCAGATTTAGCAGAAGCAAAAATCTGCCCTGATGCCGACATCCTCGCTAGCCACACCCCATACCTTCATAAAGTTAGCCATTTTTTGAGTATAAAGGGAGTAGGTATTAATTAAAAACCCAACCTTGAGAAACCGAATGAAAATTCTTATTGTCGGCGGCGGCGGCCGCGAACATGCCCTGGCCTGGAAAGCCGCGCAATCCCCTAGAGCCGAAAAAGTCTTCGTTGCGCCAGGCAATGCCGGAACCGCATTAGAATCCAATCTCGAAAATGTCGATATTGCGGCTGACGACGTTAGCGCATTACTAGCCTTTGCCAAACAACAACAAATCGACCTAACCATCATCGGCCCCGAAGCGCCGTTGGTCAAAGGCATCGTCGACAGTTTTCAAGAAGCCGGCTTAAAATGCTTCGGCCCCACCGCTAAAGCCGCGCAATTGGAAGGATCGAAAGCCTTTTGCAAAGACTTCATGGCACGCCACAACATACCGACTGCCGAATACCAAACCTTCACCGATACCGCCGAAGCGATAGCCTATATCGAAGCCAAAGGGGCGCCGATCGTCGTCAAAGCCGACGGACTCGCGGCAGGTAAAGGGGTAATTGTCGCGCAAACCGTAGCCGAAGCGACTAGCGCAGTCGAAGACATGCTATCCGGTAATGCCTTCGGAGCGGCCGGCAACCGCGTAGTGATCGAAGAATTTTTGGCCGGAGAGGAAGCCAGCTTCATCGTCATTGCCGACGGCAAACATGCCTTGCCCATGGCTACCTCGCAAGACCACAAAGCACGCGACAACGGCGATAAAGGACCGAACACCGGCGGCATGGGCGCCTACTCCCCTGCCCCTGTCGTGACATCGGAAATCCATGATCGAGTCATGCGCGAAGTCATCGAACCGACGCTGCAAGGTATGATTGAAGACGGTAATCCTTACACAGGATTTTTATACGCGGGATTGATGATTGCTCCAAACGGTTCCCTCAAAGTACTCGAATACAATTGCCGATTCGGCGACCCCGAGACCCAACCGATCATGATGCGCCTAAAAAGCGATTTGATTGAACTTTGCGAAGCTGCCCTAGATGGGACCCTGAATACAGTCGAAACCGATTGGGACGAACGCGCCGCACTTGGCGTTGTTTTGGCCGCAGGCGGTTATCCGGCCGACTACCGAAAAGGCGACGTTATCACGGGCTTACCTAAATCGGAACAAACCGACCGAAAAGTCTTTCATGCCGGAACTCAGTTACAAGGCAATGACATCGTCACATCGGGAGGCCGTGTATTATGCGCTTGCGCTTTGGGTGAAACGATTAAGGATGCTCAAGACAATGCCTATGCATTAACCGCCGAGATAAAATGGGATGGCATATATTATCGAACCGATATCGGCTTTAAGGCCATTCGTTAAACATATACCCGTCGTAGATCAAAATTCGGCGCCTGGGTGTCCGCTAAAGGACGCCGTGAATACGTCCATGTAGGCTCTATGCCAGCTCCATGCTGGCAAAGCCTTTATGAGCGCCATGGATGGCGTGAATGTCGATTTTGCAGGAGCGAAAATCGACCGGACACCCAGGCGCCGAAATTTGACCAGCAAAGGGGATAGTTAAGTTGCCCGCTATTTTCAGGAGACTGTATGTCTTTACCACTTTCCAAATTAACCCGCCTCAGTGTCGAGGATTACCTGGAGATGGAGCTAACCAGTCCAATTAAACATGAATTCGTGGCAGGTGAAATTTTCGCGATGACCGGCACCAGCGATAGCCATAACATTATTTCCCTGAACCTTGCTTTTATATTGCGCGAGCACTTACGTGGCACACCCTGCCGAGTGTTCATGTCCGACCTGAAATTAAAAGTCGATACATCTGACGCCTTTTTTTATCCTGATCTGATGGTCACCTGCGAAACCGCCCCGGACAGTCATTTCCGGGAAAAACCGAAGCTGGTGATCGAGGTTTTGTCCGATTCTACCGCCAAATACGATAGAGAGGATAAACGCCTGATGTACCAGTCAATCGAAAGCCTGCAGGAATACGTGCTGGTTGCGCAAAGCTTTATGGACGTGCGCGTGTTCCGGCGTGCCGCCAGTGTGTGGGAAATGTCAATTTACACAGACGGTGCGACGATCCCCTTGCATTCGGTGGAGCAGGAGATTGCCATCGAGCGGATTTATGAATCGGCTTGGGATTGAGAAGAGTCGATATCGACAAAAAGTCTCCAGACGTTCCGTAAAAGACCCATAAAAGTAGCAAACATGACCGCGCGAAGTATATTCGGAACGAGCGTAAAAAAACTTCTTCAAAGGTCGGAAGGGGGTTCGGCGGCTCGATTAACAGGTGTCGGTGGCAGGGAAAGCCGCCGTCAAGTCTACACGGATGTATTTACGGCGTCCTGTCAAGCGAGTCACCGAACCGCCACAAAGCATAACGTTTCAGGAAGTTATTTTGTGCATATTCCTTAATTGCCCAGACCCTATACCTAGCTATCAACCCTGAATTTTTCTTTCCAGTTCTTCGCGGCTCATGTGCCTGACATCCTCGCCTTTAACCATGTATATTACATGTTCGCAGATGTTGCAGGCATGATCGCCGATCCTTTCTAATGCTCGCGCCGTCCACAACACATCAAGCGTTCGTCTGACATTGCGTGGGTCTTCCATCATCCTCGCCACCATTTGACGTATGATGCTTCCGTATTCGCGATCAACCATGGCATCCTGGGCGGTAATCGACACGGCGCTTTCGACATTTAAGCGCGCAAATGCATCCAAAGCGCCGCGCAGCATTTTCATAACCAACTCGGCCAAATGCTGAATCTCGTAATATTCCTCGCTTCGTGTTTTACCTTCGGTATCGCTTAAATGAATCGCCATTTCCGCGATTTTAGTCGCCTCATCGCCGATCCGTTCCAAATCGTTAATCGTTCGAATCACCGACAATAACAAACGAAGATCGAACGCGGCAGGCTGGCGCTTTGCTAAAATTTCGGTACAGGCCTGATCGATTTGCTTTTCGAGCCGATTAACGTAGTCGTCTTGCTGAATCACTTGCTCGGCCATTTCCATGTCGTTGCTGGTAAACGACAATGCCGCCAATTCGATTTGCCTTTCGACAATACCGCCCATCTTCAAAACGCTGTTACGGATATCCTCGAGCTCCACATTGTAATGACTCGAAATATGATGTCCGATTTTATTGATATCCATGGTTTATCCTCGCATGCAAGCGCAGTTAATAAGTAAGCCTAAAATAGCGATTCCGACGTTGCCTCTCGGCAGTCAAGGTATGGGTTCCCACTGAGAACGGCAGTTCTCCCACAGAGACAGGGGAAAGCGAAGTATACCTTTCGCACTTCAAATTTCGGCAGTGCCCGAGGTGGTGCTGGGGTATCCGACAAAGGATTTGCCAGCATGGAGCTGGCATAGAGCCTACATGGACGTATTCACGGCGTACTTTGGCGGACACCCCGGTGCCGAAGTTTGATCTACGATGGGTATAACATTCCGTTAGCCGTAACGCCCGGTGATGTAATCTTCGGTTTGTTTTTTCGACGGATTCGTGAACAAATGGCTGGTATTGTCGAATTCGATCAATTTTCCCATGTACAAGAACGCAGTGTAATCGGATACGCGAGCCGCTTGTTGCATGTTGTGCGTGACAATCACAATCGTGTATTTCTCTTTCAATTCGTTGATCAGCTCTTCGATTTTCAGAGTTGAAATAGGATCCAGAGCCGATGCCGGTTCGTCCAGCAACAAGACCTCGGGCTCGATCGCAATCGCTCGAGCAATCACGAGCCTTTGCTGCTGACCGCCCGACATACCTAAAGCATTATCATGCAGTCTATCTTTGACCTCATCCCAAAGCGCAGCGCCGCGCAAAGCCTCTTCGACGGTCTCTTCGAGTGTTCTGCGATCATTGATACCTTGTATCCGCAAGCCGTAAGCGACGTTTTCAAAGATCGACTTCGGAAACGGATTGGGCTTTTGAAAGACCATTCCGACCCGTCTGCGCAAAGCCGCGACATTTACCGATCTCGCATAAATATCTTCATCATCGAGCAAGATCTTGCCCTCGATTCTGACATTATCGACCAGGTCGTTCATGCGGTTAATACAGCGCAGCAATGTCGATTTGCCGCAACCGCTCGGACCGATATAGGCAGTCACCTTTTGCCGCGGAATATGCATATCGATGCCATATAAAGCTTGTTGATCGCCGTAGTATAGATTCAGATTTTGTACCTTGATGCACACTTCTTCTTGATCTATGCCTTTCAGCTTCTTTTCTTGAGTCAACGCATCCAAATCGAGCATGTGTTTCCGTAAGGATTGATTCGTCATAGAACGCAACCCAGTCTTAACATTTTATGATCATAAGACATTGTAATTAATATAAATAATTAAATAATAAACTAACAATAAATAGCATAGTGACTACATTTGTTAAAGCTGGGTTAACCTTCCAAAGCCCGGTATTTTTCACGCAGATGATTTCTGATAGCGACCGCCGATAAATTCAACCCGACGATCACGACGACCAATAATAAGGACGTGGCATAGACCAAGGGCCTCGCCGCTTCGACATTCGGACTCTGAAAACCGACGTCGTAAATATGAAATCCCAAATGCATAAATTTTCTATCCAAATGCAAAAATGGAAAATTGCCGTCCAGCGGCAACGATGGCGCCAACTTGACGACGCCGACCAACATTAGCGGCGCAACTTCGCCGGCCGCCCTGGCAACCGCCAAGATCAAACCGGTCATCATCGCCGGGCTCGCCATCGGCAACACGGTTCGCCACAACGTTTCAGCCTTCGTCGCCCCCAAGGCCAAACTGCCTTCGCGGATCGATTTCGGAATACGCGACAAGCCTTCCTCGGTCGACACAATCACAACCGGCAAGGTCAATAAGGCCAACGTAATCGACGCCCACAATAAGCCCGGCGTTCCGAAAACCGGAGCAGGAGCGGCTTCCGGAAAAAACAGCTGATCGATATTGCCGCCCAAAATGTACACGAAAAAACCCAAGCCGAACACGCCATAGACGATCGACGGGACACCGGCCAGATTATTGACTGCAATGCGAATCAAGCGTGTCGTAAAGCCTTGCTTCGCATATTCTCGCATATAAATCGCCGCGATCACGCCGAGCGGCGTCACGATTACCGACATAATGATAACCATCATCACGGTACCGAAGATTGCCGGAAATATGCCGCCTTCAGTATTCGCCTCGCGCGGGTCGTCCAGCAAAAATTCGGCGATTTTTTCGAAATAATGCCCGGTCTTAGCCCAAACACTCATCGTATTCGGGCGATAAATTCTGACCAATTTAGCCAAAGGCATATCGACTTCTCGCCCATCGGATGCCTTCACCACCAAGGAATTGCGGTTGATCGTCTTGTACAACGCTTGCAACTCGGTCTGATATTCCCGGTATTGCAGCTCATACTCGCCGCGTTCGGCGGCAAGCAATTGTTTTGCTGCTTCATCCCATTGCTCGTTCAATTCCAAGCGTCTTTGTTTAAGCCTCAGTCGCTCCAAACCGTAATTCACTGCGCCGATTTCCTTCTTTTCGAGCCGTTGAATTTGCTTATAGACCGACAAGGCATCACGTAATCGCTCCGACACGACTGAAAATACTTGCGGGCCTTCGGCGATTACTTTCCCTTCTTGCTTGAGTGCAACCGGATAACCGTAAAAATTCCCCCATTCTCGCCGCTCGAGAACGAGAATATCGTCCGGATACTGTCGGCTCTGAATGTTACGGTCCAGAATCCAGCGAAAATCCATACCGGTCAAATCTCGGTTGCCGATTTTGATCAGGTGCTGCACCAGCAAATCCCCATCGTCTGCCATCGCATGACCTGAAGCGCGTGCCATCAAGGCCGTTGTAGAGCTTGTATCGACGACTTCTCCGACAATAGTTTGCTTGAGCCCGTCTTCTATATAGATAAACTCGGCGACATCCGACGGCCAGAAATGCAAAGCCCCGCGAAACGTGATCAATGCCAATAGGCCGACCACCAAAATCAGACACGTGCTGACTGCCGCGGCATTGAGCCAAATCCACGGAGAACCGCTTTTAAACCATTGCTTGATCATAAGGAACTGTATTTTTCACGTAAGCGCTGGCGGATCAACTCGGCCAGAGTATTGACGACAAAAGTAAACAAAAACAATACCAAAGCCGCCAAAAACAGCACCCGGTAATGTGTGCTATCGACTTCGGATTCGGGCATCTCGACCGCGATATTGGCCGATAAGGTGCGCATACCCTGGAATATGCTCAAATCCATCACCGGCGTATTACCGGTCGCCATCAATACGATCATCGTTTCGCCGACCGCCCGGCCCAGTCCGATCATGATCGCCGAAAAAATCCCGGGGCTGGCTGTCAACAGCACGACTCGCGTCATCGTTTGCCAAGGCGTCGCGCCCAAGGCGAGAGAGCCGACCGTCAAATGTTTCGGAACCGAAAAAATCGCATCCTCGGCGATTGAAAATATCGTAGGAATGATCGCAAAGCCCATTGCCAAGCCCACCACCAAGGCATTTCGTTGGTCGTAGCCGATACCCCATTCGGCATCGAGCCAATGGCGCAGGCTGCCGCCGAACAGCCACGATTCCAAAGGCACGCTGATTAAAAACGCAAACCAGCCGCTCAATAGAATGATAGGGATCAACAAGGCGGCATCCCAACCATCCGGAATTTTATGCCTCACCGAGTCCGGCAATAATTGCCATAGATAAGCGAAAACCAGCACCGCCAGGGGCATCGCCAGCAAAAGCGTGAAAATGCCGGCCAAATGCTCTTCGACGAACGGCGCGAGCCAAAGACCGGCGAGAAAGCCCAAAATAACGGTCGGCAACGCCTCCATGATTTCGATCCCGGGTTTAACAAGAGTACGCATGCGCGGAGCCATGAAATAAGCCGTATAAACCGCACCCATCAAAGCCAGAGGTACCGCGATAAGCATCGCGTAAAAAGCGGCTTTCAAGGTGCCGAACACCAACGGCGTCAAACTGTATTTCGGTTCGAAATCATTGCTCGCAGAAGACGATTGCCAAATATAGTCGGGCTTCGGATAGCTTTCATACCAGACTTTTTGCCATAACGATTTGACGGAAACCTCCGGATGATCGTTTTCGACCGACCAGAAATCCATGAAGCCCGACTCGGATTCGACGATAAACGCATTGGCTCGCGGTGACATCGAAACCGTTTTCGGCATCCCATTCGACACCGGCGTTTTAATCAACTCCCGCTCTGCGGTCGTATTATAAATACCGGCGACGCCTGCGGTATCTAACGCGATAAAACCTTTGCGGCGCTGCTCGGCATTGATGCCGGCAATCGCCTGTTCCGACACCTTGAACGATCGTATTTTTTGCATCGCCGGATTATTTCGGGCGTCCCTGACCACGCTCCATTGTGAAACCAACCCGCCCGAATCGCCGATCAATAACGAAATACTACCGTTCAAAAAGACCATCGAGGTCAATTTACGACCGGCTTCGATTACATTCAGATGCTGGCGAATCACCGGTTTCGACTTATCGGCAATATCGAAAAAACTCAAACGACCTTCGCTATCGGCCAGATATAAATTGCGTTGATCCTTATCCATCAAGATAAACGCAATGTCGAGAGCCGGTACATCGAGTATGCTGTCGGTCCGTTCGAAATCTTCGTCATCATCGAACAACGAACGCTTCTTTTCGAAGCTCGTCAATATCATTCGTTTATCCGACGTTTTGGCGACCACCGTGGTCTGATCGTCATCGACACGAACTGCAATTTTTTCGAGTGCTTGGCCTGAGTCATCCAAAACCAGAGGTTCTCGTCCCAACGGATAATCGACAACAGGCGTTATGACCCGCCGGTTTTCCGGATATGACACGTTGTACTTGTGTTTGAGCACGATCGCGCGGCCGTCCGATAAGCCGTAAACGGCAACACCTTTCTCGGGACCTCCATCGGCGAAACTGCTAATTCGGGCGCTTTCCGGCAAAACGATTGAATGGATCAATAGCGTTTTACCGGTCGGCGCGGCAAAGAAAATAATCCGGCCGTTTTCGGTGAAACGCACGCCAACTTCATTTTGCTCCTCGACCGCCAACATAGCGGTGTCGCCAAGCCCTCGC
Organism: Methylotuvimicrobium buryatense; assembly: GCF_005931095.1. Taxonomy (GTDB): domain Bacteria; phylum Pseudomonadota; class Gammaproteobacteria; order Methylococcales; family Methylomonadaceae; genus Methylotuvimicrobium; species Methylotuvimicrobium buryatense. Next base: position 2,866,842 of record NZ_CP035467.1, read on the forward strand.
TCCGGCACAGGGTAATGCGCGACAGACTCTGCGCTCGGCTCGATAAACAGCGGCCAGACGACATACAATAAATAGAAAAAAATCAACATTATCGCGGCGATAATGCTCAAGCCGCCAACGATAACGCCGTAACGAGCCACATTGTCCTTGATGATGCGCCAACGCGGATAAAAGCCCGTCACGGCATTCAGAGAGGCCGAAGCCCCGGAGTTCGGTTCTGTCATATGGATGATTGAATGATCAATGCCGCTAAGAAATAGTCAATAATTCCGGATATAGTGTGCTCGATTTAACAGTGCCTGTGAATATAGTGAATAGTGAATAGTGAATAGTGAATAGTGAATAGTGAATAGTGAATAGTGAATAGTGAATAGTGAAATGATTTAGCATTTCACTTACTTGTCAAGTCCTGATTGCCCCTTTGCCCCTTTGCCCCTTTGCCCCTTTGCCCCTTTGCCCCTTTCACCTTTCACCTTTCACCTTTCACCTCATTTCTATCGACCCCAGAACTTTATTGGCGACCTTGGCTGGCAACGGGATATAGCCGTCTTTAATGACGACTTGTTGACCGGTTTTGGATAAAACCATTTTGATGAATTCTTGCTCGAGGGGCGCTAGAGATTTATTCGGATGTTTGTTGACGTAGACATATAAGAAACGCGCCAACGGATAAGTTCCGGCAATTGCGTTTTCAGGCGTCGCATCGACATAGGCCTGTCCTTCTCTTGACGCCAGCGCAACCGTTTTGACTCCGGAAGTTTTATATCCTAAACCGGAATAACCGATACCGTTAATCGAGCTAGTCACTGACTGCACGACCGATGCCGATCCGGGTTGCTCGTTGACATTGTTTTTAAAATCGCCTTTGCACAAGGCCTCATCCTTAAAATAACCGTAGGTACCGGATACTGAATTTCGTCCGTATAATTGCATGCTTTGGTTTTTCCAAGCGCCGTCAAGCCCAGCCTGTCCCCAAGTAACGATATCGTTTGGATAACCGCATTTACGCGTCGACGACAAAATCGCATCGACCTGAGCTAAAGTCAAACCTCGAACCGGATTGTCCTTATTGACGAATACCGCTAGGGCGTCTATAGCAACAGGAATCGCAGTCGGTTTATAGCCGTATTTACTTTCGAATGCATCTAACTCGTTATCCTTCATTTTTCGACTCATCGGCCCGAGATTGGCTTTACCTTCGGTCAACGCCGGCGGCGCAGTCGAGGAACCCGCAGCCTGGACCTGAATATTGACGCTCGGATAAATGCGCTTGAATTCCTCGGCCCACAAGGTCATCAAATTGGCAAGTGTATCTGACCCTTCGCTCGATAGGTTGCCGGATACGCCGCTCACTTTTTGATAGTCGGATAGACCGGGATCGACCGTCTGCACCGCTAGAGCGGGATCAACAATCAAAAAAGCCAGAGAAAAACTCAGTATCTGAGTTAATTTATTTATTTTAAATGAAAACGTCATGAATCGACTCTCTAAGAAGGTAAGGATTTGGTCGTAAATAACTTCCCTATTTTCGGAGGGTTCGGTTGCTCGATTGGCAGGTTTCGGCGGCAGATTTTTGCTCCTGCAAAATCTGCATTCACGCCATCCATGGCGCTTGCAGATTTTTGCTCCTCGGCAATTGCTGAGTTACAAGGATGTAACGAATGCAGAAAATGCAGGAGCATTTTTCTGCCCTGCATCGCCTAAAGCGCCTACTGTTGGTACCCTAATACACGCCATCCATGGCGTAATGCAAAATCTGCATTCATGCCATCCTTGGCAATCAGTCGCCGCCGTCAAGCCTACACGAACGTATTCACGGCGTCCTGCCAAGCGTGTTACCGAACCCTCAACAAAGCGCATAGTTCCAGGACGTTATTTATTACGAAATCCTAACGCCATTATTCCATTGCGGAACGATTGCATAAGAATATGACTTTTATGTTACAAGATTATGACAACGATGAAGCGCGTGTAATCGAAACTAATTTAGCACTATGCTCTCCAAGCACCGCCCAATCGGACGGCATCGTCAAAACCGCAAGCGTAGCGGTCGCAAGCAGCTTGCCGTCTTCCGGCGTTTCGATTCCGTCAACCAAATAGTGCAACAAAGTTTCAAGACCTGGATTGTGTCCCACCAATAAAATCCGCCCGATATCGGCCGGACAATCGGATAAAACGGCCTTAAAATCGGCTAACTCGGCTTCGTAAAGACGCTGATCCCGAATAATCTCGGAGCTGGCAAAACCCAGTTCTTCACCAGTTCTCTCGGCGGTTATCAGCGCACGTGCGGCAGGCGAAGTGACAATCAAGCCGGGTTTTAGTTTTTGCTCACGCATCCATTGTCCGATGCGAACAGCGGCTTTTTTCCCGCGTTTTTTCAGAGGGCGATTGAAATCATCGACATCGACCTCCCAATCCGATTTACCATGCCGAAGCAACATTAAAGTTCTAGCCATCGCTCACCCAATCCCCGTAACAAAACCCAAAAATCTACCACATTCATATTTCATCTTATTCATTCCCACGCTGAAGCGGTGGGAATGAGGAATACTTTCACAGTCTCAAGAGCTTTGGAACGAGCGAATCTTTCCTCTTTCACCTTTGACCTTTCCCCTTTTTTGTAATTTACTTTTCATATTAACTTGTTAGTATTCCAAAAATATGACAGTTTATGGTAAAGCTGCTTTTGACACATTAATGATATCCCGCCAATGACCACAACAACTTTGAACTTTGAATTCCCGGGGTATTTGACCGCTAACAAATTTTTGAGCCAATTGGCTGACAAGGCGAATTTAAACCCGGTTTCCGAACACTATACCTTAATATCTTATTATGATACTTTCGACTGGCGCCTTTATCGAAGCGGTATAATCTGCGAATTAAATCGTTCCCAAACGGTTTCTATTTTAACGCTGAAAAACCTTCATACCGGCCAACTGATTGCTTCGGCCGACCTCGATTCTGTCCCCAAGTTCGCGAAAGAATTTCCGTCGGAAAACATTCGTAATATACTCGCTCCATTACTCGAAATGCGCGCTCTACTACCGCTGACGACGCTGGAATGTACTCGAAAATTTGTCAATGTACTGAATAAAGATGAAAAGACAGTATTGAAACTAATGATCGATACCTTCGAATATATCCCTTGCCGGCTTCAATTAACCCCGATAAAAGGCTACGATAAAGCCGCGCTTAAGTTCATCGAGGCCTTGATTCGCATCGGTTTGGTCGAGTCCAATCAACCGCCATTAATCGACGCGCTTAAAACTCAAGGACGAAAACCGAAAGATTATACCTCTAAGCTCAACGTCAAGCTCGATCCGAACATGCGCTCGGATCTTGCGGTTAAATATATTTTCAGCTACTTACTAAAAGCCATCAAAATCAACGAGCAAGACACCATCGCGGCTACCGACAGCGAATTCTTGCATGATTTTAGAGTCGCTGTACGGAGAACTCGCGCCGGACTCAATCAATTAAAAAATGTTTTACCCGAAGCCGAAACGGCACGTTTCAGCCATTTTTTTGCCTGGCTGGGTCAAATTACGACTCCGACACGCGATCTCGACGTTTATTTACTCGATTTCGAGCATTATAAGAAAAGCGTGCCGCCTGCACTTAGGGAAGACTTAAACCCGCTTTACGATTTTATCGACCGAAAACAAAAGCAAGCGCAAAAGAATCTAGCCAGTAAATTAAAATCGCCGGACTATATCGCGCCGCTAATCGAATGGGAAGAGTTTTTACGCTCGCCGACGATCAAAAAACCGACTCAAGCCAATGCCTTGTTACCGATCAAGACATTGGCCGACAAGCGCATCTTAAAAGTTTTCCGACGCATTATCAAAGATGGGCAACGCATCACCGATCAATCGCCTCCGGGGGAACTGCACGACTTACGAAAAACCTGTAAAAAATTGAGATATCTTATGGAGTTTTTTCAAAATCTGTATCCGGAAAACGAAATCAAATCCTTGATTAAAAGCCTGAAACATTTCCAGGATATCTTAGGCGAATTCCAAGATCTTGAAGTACAAGAGATAACCTTGAAAAAGTTTAGCGAAGAGATGATGAACGAAGGAATCCCGGCCGACACGTTTCTGGCAATGGGAGTTTTGATTCAAACGATAGACAAGCGCCGACGCCAAGCACGAGAAGCTTTCCAGACAAAGTTCGAAGAATTCGATCAACCCGATATTCAAGATGCGTTTCATTCGTTATTCGGTTGTTAGCGCCGGCCGGCCTCAAAACATAGGGCACAAGAAAACACTATGAAAATCATTGCAACGTTCAACATCAAAGGCGGTGTAGGAAAAACGTCCACGGCCGTCAATCTTGCTTATTTGGCGGCACGAGGTGGTTCACGTACTTTAGTATGGGACCTCGACCCGCAAGGGGCGAGTAGCTACTATTTCAGAATCAAGCCTAAAATCAAGGGCGGCAGCAAAAAATTGATCGATGGAAAGCGTGAATTGGACGATATGATAAAAGGCACCGATTTCGATAACCTTGATTTATTGCCTTCGGATTTTTCTTTTAGAAACCTTGACTTAGTTCTGGAAAGCAAGAAAAAACCGACACATCAGCTCGAAAAACTATTGAAACCGCTCTCTCAGGAGTACGATTTTATTTTCTTGGATTGTCCGCCGAGCATTTCATTATTATCGGAAGCCGTCTTCAAAGCCGCCGACATATTGCTGTCGCCGGTCATTCCAACGACGCTTTCGATACGAACGCTGGATCAACTGAAGCAATTTATTAAGAAAGAAAAAAATAAAAAAATACAAATCTTGCCGTTTTTTTCGATGGTCGACCGCCGCAAAAAAATGCACCTAGACATCCTTGAAACGATGCCTAAACAATATCCTGAATTGCTGAAATCCGCGATCCCTTATGCCAGCGACATCGAGCGGATGGGCTTGGAACGCATGCCTCTGGGCGGCTTTGTCAAAAGCGGCCGTTCGATAAAGGCCTATCAAGATCTCTGGGAAGAAATAAACCTTAATTTGTAGAAACTTGTTTAAAAATTAACCTGATTAGCAAGATGCTTCAGCTTGCTGAAGCCAATTGTCCGAGCAGTGACCAGTCGTAGCCACTTCTGCGGGACGGGTTATTTAACCCGTCCCCAACGTTTCGGTTTGCCCTAAACATTTCGGCTGACTTCGGCCAAAGTCAAAACGTTTAGGACGGGGTTGCAAACCCATACGCATCAAGCTAAAAATCGCCTTCCTCGATTTGGTGGTCGAGAGCGTACTACGCGGTTTCACAAATCCGCTTTGGGATGTATAGTTTGCGGTCCACATTACTCAATGGATAACCAGAAATGGAAGCCGCCCCGATTGAAACGCTCACACATCAAATTGACCAGTATTTAGCAACTTGGTTCGACGAAGAAACCTGTGAAACCTTGGCCAAGTCTAGCGGATTTATTCAACGCAGCACGAGTCGCTTGACCGGCAGCGATTTTTTTAAATCTGCTGACGGTCGATACGCTTAGCGAGCCGACGATTAGCTATGAAGGTTTGTGCGATAGCCTGGAGGAACGAAGCGGCGTGGATCTGACGCCGCAAGCCTTGTGCGGGCGAATGAACAGCGATGGTGCGGTACAGTTTATGGAAGCGGCGCTGACCAAGACTTTGCGCGAGACGGTCGGTCCGCCTTTGACGGCACAAGAAGCCGCATGGCTAGCTCCGTTTCCTCGGGTTTTACTGCAAGACAGTAGCCAAATCGAAGTGAACGAAGCCTTGACCGAAGCGTTCAAAGGGAGTGGCGGTAACGCCAGCACGGCCAGCGTTAAAATCGATTTCAGCTATGACGTCAAAAACGAACGGGCCGAACATATCGCGATACGTCAGGGCACCGACAGCGATCAGGGTTTTGCCACAGACGTGCTCGCGCGAGTGCGTAAGGGAGATTTGATCATTCGAGATTTGGGCTATTTCAGTTTGGCCGCCTTTGCTCAAATCATGCTGATCGGTGCGTATTTCTTAAGCCGACTCAGCTATACCGTCAATCTCTATAAGAGCGCCGATGAAGCCGCGTCACCGATTAATCTGATCCAGTACATCAATCGTTTCGGCGGTGGTCAGCAAACGATGGAGTTTTCGCTGTTTGTCGGTGAGAAACACCGTCTGCCCATCCGCTTAGTGGTTTATCGGCTGCCGCAAGAGGTCTACCGGAAGCGACAAAAAGCGGCGATTAAAACGGCCAAACGCAAAGGGCGCCGGGCGCGCTTGTCCTACTTGAAATTTCTCAAGTATAGCTTCTTCATGACCAACGTCCCCGCCGATGTTTGGCCGAAAGAAGCGTTAGGTACCCTGTACCGCTTGCGTTGGCAAGTCGAATTGACGTTTAAACACTGGAAATCGTTGTTCTGCATCGACCTCTTGAAAGGCACGCGTCCGGAACGTATCCGATGTCTTCTCTATGGGCGTCTGATCGTCATTCTGACCGTGCAACGGTTGCTCGCGCTGGCTGCACGGCAGGCGGAAAACGAAGGTCGCGAACTGTCTTTTGACAAAGCTATCCAATGGTTGTTGCGACAGGATCGGTTTTTGAAAGCCTTTGTCGCGCGGCAGTTCGACACGCTGATGCGTAAGCTGTTAGGTAACCTGCGAAGGCTGCTTAAAGCCAAGCGAAAGCGGCGCACGACTCGGCAATTGATTGCACAACAAGTAGGATACTTGGACAGCTTCTCAGACTCGTCGGAGGAACTCGATAACGGTTTAGCTGCGGGGAGCTACGCTTAGCTTGATGCGTATGGGTTGCAAACCCCGTCCTGCTAGGGATATGTGTGAGTCGCAGGTACCAACGGCTCAGTCTTAAACGGTGCGACCTATCGTGACAGGAACGTTGCGATGTGTCTAATCCTACCTGTGCGAATCCGTATTTGTACAGAAATGCTTGCTCGAACTCGTCTTAGACGGGGTACGCAGTTAGGGTCACTCAGGTAACTGGTGGCGTTGAAGGAGCCAGGCAAGCATAGTCAGGGAGGTGGCAGGTTTCAGCCTCGAATCAGGTGTCAGGGTCTATGTCCGCCTGAAACACTGGGGAGTTTTTTTTTCTTCTCTCACTGGGATTTATACGGTTATTCTCAGTGGCTATTAGGGGTGCTTGCTGTTGTCGCCCAGACATAATGGTTATTGGTACTGACCGATGAAAGTCCTACGGCGTCTCTTGATTTTAACCCCTTCAAGAGTAATGCCCGCCTATAAGTTTATGGCGAAATGGCGGGTTTATGCGCTGGTGTGTGAGATTCCCCAAACTGAGCACTTTAAGGATGGCAGCGTCTTCGGTGTAGCCACGCAATTGCGCGGTGATAGAAGACTCCGTTGTTAGAAATACGTTGTCATGGTTTTTCCATGAAGAAAGTTAGTCCGTCGGCTACGACCCCAAAATGGTCTGTCCTTCCTCTTTTGGAAAACCCGACGGTCGCTAAGAAACGCCTTCCACGGCACGACCGTTGGCAAGGTATTGGTTAGTGTATGAGGGGTAAATCAGGTTGTCTTTATGTTAGTGAAACCGCTTAAGATTAAACATCATTCTTTAACAGGCAGAATAACCATCGAACGGGTGCGCAAGGCATTTCTTAATGTCAAACGTAACCGGGGCGCTGCCGGCGTTGATAAGCAAAGCATTGTGATGTTCGAGGCGAATCTTGAACAGAATTTGCAAGCATTGTTGAGCGATTTAAAAACGCGGGGGACATTTTCTCCGCATCCGCTCAAACGTGTGCGTATCGACAAAGGGAATGGGAAATTTCGCCCGTTGGGCATTCCCGTGGTCCGTGACAGGATTGCGCAGGATGTCTTGCGGCAACTGCTGGAACCGTTGTTCGAGCCTTTGTTCCATCCAAACTCGTGTGGGTTTCGGCCAAATAGGAACTGTCATCAGGCCATTGAACGGGTGCTGGACATCTGGCGCGAGGGCAATCGCTATGTGCTGGATGCGGATATATCGGGATTTTTCGATAACATCCCGCACCATGTCATCATGACGGGGCTATCCAATGTGGTCGCTGATGGGAATATTCTGGGTATTATTGAACGGTTTCTTAGGTCTGGCGTCATGGAAGACGGCGTTTTTAAACCAACGACGATCGGCACGCCGCAAGGCGGTGTCATTTCGCCTTTGTTGGCAAATATTGCGCTGAACTATCTGGATTGGCATCTGCATGAGCATGGCTTGAACTTTGTGCGTTATGCGGATGACTTTGTCGTTCTATGCCCATCCGAGGAACAGGCAAAAGAGGCATTGGTTCTTGTCGGGGCGTTTTTAAACACGCATCTTGAGTTGAAACTCTGCCCTGAGAAATCGCAGGTCACCACATTTAGTGAGGGTTTTGCATTCTTGGGGTTTGATATTAGCTCAAGGGCGGTCACGATGCGCCCAAAGTCCATAGAGAAATTCAAAGATAAAATCCGGGAGTTGACCTGTCGCTCCTATAACTTGGATAGTTACCGCATCATGCGGGTTAATCAGGTGATACGAGGGACGGCAAATTATTTTGCAACGCCGTTCTCTCATAATCGTTATCTGTTTACGGAATTGGACAAGTGGATTCGAGTTCGCTTACGGTGCATGAAGTTTAACAGGAAATGGAAGACCGATAACAGGCGTCTACGTCTGAAGCACTTTAAGAATAAAGGGTTGTTGAGTCTCAGGGCGTTCTATCATGAACCTGCATAGCAAATACAATGACTCCCTTTCGAGGGCAATCTAGGCGGAGCCGCCCATTGTCTGAAAGAGACACGATGGTAAATAGAGGGAATTAACCTTCTTGCGGCAACGGGGGGCTGGTGGTGATCCTCCAGCCTACCCACTGCTGGTTTTTGGGCTTTAGCTGAAGAAACTTGCTAATCAGGTTAAGTTAAGCCGTTCGTGGTGAGCCTGTCGAACCATGGACGGCTTAACTTATCGACTCGGACTTCTCCATTGCCCCTTCGACAAGGCTCTCCTGTGCGCAGCCGAAGGGCCCAGGGTGAACAGAAAAGTCCTTAACTTAATGGCAGTGAAGCTGCATTCCCAAGCAAAGAGGGGGGCCAAAAGCAAACTGGAATCCGGCAATCAATGCGTTGAATTATCGGTCTCGAACACCGCTTCTATCGTGGGCGCATCGATAATGTTGTCCAGCCATTGCTCTAATTCGCTTTGACCGGCCTGTGCAATACGTTCATCCGCCCAAGCCGGTAAGGTTTTGAACCGGCGGGAAATCTGTCGCCGCAGCGTGTTTTGCTCCGCTTCCAATTTTCCTTTTTCCATGCCCTTTTCCAAGCCTTTTTCCAAGCCTTTTTCCAAGCCTTTTTCCAAGCCAATACGTTCCACACTTGATATATATTGCATTTTGCCATGCTCCTCGAGTTCATGAATGTTATGCCACAATTGCCGCTCCAGCTCTTTCGGCAATCTCATCATCCAATCGATCACCTGAAATAGATCAATGACACGCTGCTTGTCCCAACCCCGCTCATAAAGCAAACGTATCAGACGCCATTTGGCCTGAAAGCGAAAACGATCATCGCCTCGCGTTTGCTGGGTCAGAATATGGGCCGCAGTCACGATGGCAAACGGATTATGCTCAGTCAACAAAGCTTCCAAACGATCATGATAATCGGTAATTTTGGCGACAGGAAACCGAATCGACGTCTCGCTACCTAGCACGCTATAGCCGAAACAATCGGGCTTCCAACCGGGATGCTCGTCCGCCAAAACCGCCAGACTGGCCACGGGTCGATCATAACGGTCGAAAATTCGGTAATTATAAGTAAACATGCGCTTGGCAAAACGCGCTTGTTTGGAGCCCTGCACTTCGACATGGATATAGACCCATTGCTCAACGCCATCGAGCAACATCACTTGGACCAATTTGTCGACGAAGCGTTTCCCAAGCGTCGCATCTCGAACGACCGCGCGTAATTCCTGATCCAAAAACGTATAGGCTTGGTTCCAATCGATCAGATTCGCGGCGTCCGGAAAATAAAACGCCATGAATTCCGGAAAGTAGCGCTCAACCGCTTCTTTCCAAGGACTATCGTATTCGTCCGGAGCGAATTCGTTCATGACACTAAAATAGAAGTCAATACTGGATCTGTCATTTTACGCCTATTCGGGTAAAAAACATCAATGTGATTCGCGTAGCAGCAATTCCCAGTTTGAGCGTTTTCTCCGGGCTGTTCGCGTAGGCTGGGTTACGGCTCACTGCCATTAAGTTAAGCGGCTACTCACTTAACGCGGGACAGTTTAAGGTTAATCCGTTCGTGGTGAGCCCTTCGGCTGCGCTCAGGAGAGCCCTGTCGAACCATGGGCGGATTAACCGTCCACCCTTCGACAGGCTCAGGGCGAACGGTTAATCCTTAGTGCTTTTGTCCCGCCTTAAGTAGGAAGCCAGTTAAGCCATCACAGAATTAAGTAATGCTTGTATCCATGATCTACTTTGCCTCAAAAGCTTGCCATCCATGGCACTGGATTCCGCCTGTCCATGGCGGAATGACGGGCTTCCCTTAACTTAATGGCAGTGTGGGTTACGGCTACCCGGCTTTTTTGGTGCTTTATGTCAACACCAACGGTGGTTATAGTGTTGATACTTTTTATTGAGTAATTATAATAACCATCATGGACAGTAAACAACTCATCAAGCAACTTGAAGCCGACGGCTGGATTCTGGCACGAATCAAAGGCTCACATCACCAGTTCAAGCACCCGGATAAACCCGGCTTGGTGACGGTCAAACATCCTGACAGCGACATTCCCGCCGGTACGCTGAACAGCATTCGCAAACAGGCGGGATGGAAATAAGAGGTTATCATGCGCTTTTCTGTAGTATTGCATACCGATGACGGCGTTCGTTACGGCGTTACCGTCCCCGACTTGCCCGGCTGTTTTTCGGCGGGCGACACCCTTGACGATGCATTGGCTTCCGTTGCTGAAGCGATTGATTGTCACATTGAAACATTGATTGAAGACGGAGCCGATATTCCTGATTGCAAACCGATTGCCGAGCACCTATCCAATCCGGATTATTCAGGCGGCGTTTGGGCTTTCGTCGACGTTCCGGTTGAAAAATACTTCGGCCCCGCCGAGAAAATCAACATCACGCTGCCGCGCCTGTTGTTGGCGAGAATCGATCGCTATGCGAAAGCGCACGGCGCAACGCGCTCCGGTTTTTTGGCTGAGGCGGCTCGTGCGGCAATGCGTTAAAGGAAAAGACGTAGAATAGATCGGGTTACGGCTAACGCCTAGTTTGACCTATGCGGATCGCCTGATGGATGCCCCCATCCGTGCGCTTGCCATAGAACGCTGATAAAACGTCCTGATTAGCAAGATGCTTCAGTTTGCTGAAGCCAACTGTCCGAGCAGTGGCCAGTCGTAGCCACTTCTGCGGGACGGGTTATTTAACCCGTCCCCAACGTTTCGGTTTGCCCTAAACATTTCGGCTGATTTCGGCCAAAGTCAAAACGTTTAGGACGGGGTTGCAAACCCCGTCCTGCTAGGGTACGAAAGGTATAACGCCTAATTTGACCTATTCGGCTTACCAGCAGGTATCCGCGTTATATCCAGTTGAATAACTGCCCGTTTGGAGTTGTTTCGAGACCTGACCATTGGCAAAAACGATTTCAAAATTACCGCACTTGTCATTGGCTTGCGCTCCTCCAACTTGGCGTGTTGCTCTTAAGGTATAAGCTGTCGCACTGGCTGAAACGATAGACAATGCATAATGCCCATCAGGCGAGCTATTACTATGAACCAAATTGAATGAACCGCCACCACAAGAATAAGTGGTAGCGTGAAGCCCTGTGGCATATTGCAAACAATTCGCCCGGTATTTTTCTTGAGCCAATTGCAAACTCAACAACCCCGCTTTCGCATCCGATCGCCTCGCCTTCATGACATAGCTCGTATAAGACGGATAAGCAATCGCGGCCAAAATACCGATCACGGCAACCGCTATCATTAATTCAATTAACGTAAAACCTTCAAATTTGCGTGTCATTTCAAATTCCTGCTCTAAAATTAAAACAATAATAGCCGCTAAATGTCTAACGGTCAGAAAAATCCGATAAGGCATTGGCGGTCACTATACATTCTTGCAAGAGGTATAGAAATGAATAAGCTCCTGCCTATTAAAATGAACGAAGCCGGCTTTACCGCCGTGGAATTACTGATCACGATCACTATCGCCGGCATTATAGCGACATTAGCCATACCGAGTTATCAAGACATGTTGGAACGCAACCGCCTTAAACAAGCCCTGGAGTCGTTAAAAGGCGATCTAAAACTGGCGCGCACCGAAGCGCTCAAGCGCCATCAACCGATAGTCGTTTCCAGAAAGACCGGCAATCAAGGTGCATGGTGCTACGGACTGGCAATTAGAACGCCCGCCAAGGCCAATTGCAATTGCGAACAAACCAATATAGGCGCCAATGATTTTTGCGACGTTAAACGCATACTCGGCAATGATTTTGAATACATTACCATGGAGCCCGCAGGCATTAACAATAATACTTTTAACCCCAGGCGAGGCACCGTGGCCGCCGGGGGTGTCACTTTCAGTACGGCGAAATACGCAGCCAGAGTGGTTTTTGCCGACACCGGTCGAGTGCGGATTTGTAGACCCCAGTCTGCCAACATGCCAAGCGGAAAAGTTGGCCTACCCTCTGTAACGGCAAATTGTTAAGGACACATAAAATGAAAAACGCGACTAAAACACCATGAAAAATCAAACGAATCAAGGATTCACTCTACTGGAAGCATTGATCACCATTGCCATCGCCGCAATTATATTGGTCTTGGCCGTACCTTCCTATCGTGATGTTTTGGAGCGTAATCGTCTAAAAGGCGCAGTTGAATCAGTGGCAGATGATTTAAAATTTACACGCACTCAAGCCATAAAACAAAGTACCGACGTCACACTTGAATTAAAAGGCACAACCGACTGGTGCTACGGTATTTCTTTAGGCAACAGCGGATGTGATTGCGAAACAGTAGGAAGCTGTTCAATCAAGGTTGTCGATGGAACACAATTTTCTGACATTGCGCTAGACGGCGACAATAGCGCAACCTTCCTATTTAGACGTGGTACAACGGATATAAATAATAATATTGAAATAACACTTAATTCACCCGTATATACGGCAAGAATAATAGTCAACCGTTCAGGCAGGGTTTTTATTTGTACACCTGGTGGAACAACTGGCCTACCTTCATACCCCGACTGTTAAATCGGTAGTGAGCGAATATGAAAAAAGTAATGGGCTTCACTTTAATGGAACTCATGATTTCCCTGTTGTTGGGTCTGATAATCATCGGCACAATCATCACTGTCTACATAGCCACGATACGAGGTAGTTCTGATGTGATCGGCTCTGCTCGGTTAAACCATGATATGGAATCAGCCATGATGCTGATGACCAATGACATCAGGAGAACCGGCTACTGGGGAGGAGCTGTGGACGGTTCAGATAGTCGAAACAACCCGTTTACGAGCCCTACAACTGACATTGCTGTTATAGACTTTAATGGTACCGGTGATTGTATCTTATACAGTTACGACGCAAACGGTAGCGGTCATTTTGACAATAATGGTGATGGGACAGTCGACGATACAAACGAATTCTACGGCTTTAGGCTGAACAATAACACGATAGAAATGCGTTTAACCGGCGTTAATACGACTGACTGCTCCAATACCAACGCAAATTGGCAAGCAATGACCCTAAATGCTGGCGGCGAACAAATCAATATCACGAATTTAGAGTTCAGTTTCGGTCCGCTAGCTGGCTTGGCCGGGACTTCTCGTTGTTTCAATTTTTCAACTAAGACAATAACCGATGACGCGATAGACTGTGACCCTGCCCCTTCGACAGGTGACAATGTTATACAGAAGCGTGTTGTGAATATTCGCATGACCGGAGTTTTAGCCAACGACGTGAATGTAAGCAAAACGATAAACGGCACCGTGCAGATCAGAAATGACCGCCTATACACACAGCCGTAGCAGTTCGCCAAGAGGGATCAAAATGAAGACCTTTGCTAAAAATTTAAATTACCAACGAGGCGCGGCAAGCCTGATAGTCGCTTTAATTTTATTGATCGCCATCACAATAGTTGTCCTATTTACCGCTAAGACCGTACTCGTGGAGACACAAATCACTGCAGACAACTATCGAACGACACAGGCGACCGCCGCGGCAAGTGCCGCAATGGATCAAGCAATAGCATATTTTAACAATCAAGGAATTGATGCAGGAGCCCCTGCCTATACCAATGATGTTGAAGATCTTCCCCAATGCGGCGCTAATTCAAGTGCAAGTCCAGCAACTCATATTACTTTAACATCAGGCTCTCAAACGACCCGTGCTTTATTCTTTTTTAACAATGTGTTTTATGATCCAGATGATCCAAACAATTGCCAAGGCCAAACTTCGCCTGATAATACTCCCCTCCCAATTACCTATCAAGATAGAGCCCAAATTACAGCCCGAGGATGGAGCGATGATTGTGCAGCAGTCCGAACAATAATACAGTGCGTAGGAACCTTTGATGTTTTTAATGCTGGTAAAGGTCCCCGGCAACCTTTTGTTAGTAAAGCCGGTGTCGGCGCTTTCGGTAATGCAAAAATTATCAACCGTTACAACAATAGCAGTATTTGGTCGGGCAGCATTTTGGATACTAGCGGCGCAGCTTTTGGCACATATTTAAGACCCAGCAATACAGAGATAACGAATTTTACCAAAGCAGAGCTAGACAGCGATAATGAAAATGCGAATACCCAACTCGTTTCCAATAGAGACGCCGGAGCCGGAATTGATGTGATAAGTGGCGACCCCAACCTTACTAATGCCTCACCCGATGAATTCTTCAACATGTTTTTTTCGATCGATAGAGATACGTTAAGAGGTTTGGCCGAAGATAGCGATCAAAAGTTAGCAGCCGGAGGCAACCCAAACGGTATGACCGGAGTAATATGGATAGGCCCGGACGGAACACCTTCAACTACAACAACCAATATTGGCGGCACGACAGTAATCGGCTCTCCAAACGTTCCCGCCATCATGATTATAAACGGTGATCTTCAATTGACTGGGGGAACGATTCACGGCGTTGTATATGTTACCGGGGAAATAAAAATTGCCGGCAATGCGGTAATCAAGGGTTCGATATTAAGCGAGTCCGGCAATAATAGCGGTGCTGGAACACTAAAACTGGTCTATGTGCCCTATGGTGGCGAAGGGTCCGGTCCAACACCATTTATTCCAGGAACTGGCGCAGTCATCGCAGGCTCATGGCGAGATTGGAATTAAATTTTGAGGTGATATCAAATGAACGTCACAAACACATTAACACGCAACAATGGAATTGGCCTGATTGAAGTACTGATTGCGACTGTAGTAGTAGCAGTTGGATTATTAGCAATTAGCTCTTTGCAAATCAATTTAATAAGTGGCAGCAGCAACAATAAAATACGTTCGGAAGCCATGTTACTAGCCAACCTAAAGCTCGAAGAGCTTAAGGACCGGATTGAAAAGGAAGATAGTTTTGATGAAATTGCCAGTGGTAAAGAGACTAACTGGATAGTTGGCTCTAATGAAAACTTCGCGCGCTATTGGTTAGTAACGGACCAAACCAACCCGGAAAGAAAAGTAGTTGAAGTTAAAGTCGCTTGGGGAGCCACAGGCCAAATGGTATTGAACGCTGCCAATGCGGCAGCGGCAAATGCAGCGGCCAACAGCTCTGCATCAATCGCAAATGAGCAAGTAATCGTGCAAAGTGTTATTAGCTTTCAAAGCCCTGGCGCTTCAATGTTAGCGGCAAGCGATGATGAACGTGGATTGAATGCCATGAGTCCAAGTCCCAGCGCCGAGTCATCCGACAAAATTTTTGACGATCTCAATGTGCCGCTCGATGACTTAACTTTATTTGATGCTGAACGAGGTATATATACGCGAGAAATTAATGGTGAAACCCAATATTTCAAAGAAAATGACATGGGCGGTGGCGATCGCGTATTCCTGTGTAGCGATTTAGTTTATTTCGAAAACAACCTTTATACACGCAGGGTAAACGATGATTCAATCGCTGGCGACGAATCGATCGAGTTATTTAGCGATAACAACGATGGTTTATCTTGCACAAGACAAATTCGCTTTAATGGCGGCATAATCATCCCGATACGAGGCATTGTTTATTCTAGAGCCACAACCGGAAATAATCCCAATGCAGGATTGTTGGACGTTAATTTATTCACCTTTAATGCATCGGAAAGCGGCGCATATTGTGTTTTCAACCCAATCGCTAACTCAACAGAGGCACCTTACGTTTGCTATGTCGGCGGCAACTGTATCAATGGACCAGACGGCACTCATCTCCCACGCGTCGATGCCGAAACACCGCTTCAATTAGCGACTGCCGGGCAACATACCGCAGTCACTGAATGCCCTAAACCGGCAGTTGCGCAAATAAAGGTTGGTCCCGGCGGTTGGCGAGGTAATGTTGGTTTATTAGGGATCGCAAGCAATGGGAATAATGTCTGTTTTGCTGAAGAGCTTGCCGGCCCATCTTCAACAATCAACACAGCTCGGGCTTATTACACGCGGAGAACGAACGGCAACATCGTCAGTAATGAAGGCATCAATAAACCCTACGACTGTCATAATTTTCTTATAATCAATGGTAAAAATACTCTCACGCAAATTTCCAATGAATGTAAGGCACGCGCGGCAACTATTTCCGGCCTAAAACTCGCCTCTAAATATATCCAACGCAACCTAACCGGAACTTCACCTAATAGCGTCGACTTAATTACTGATGTATCTTATTGCCCAGGTGATGTAGCCCCTACCATTTTGGTTTCCGGTGAGATAAAAAATGCCAGCACAGCACCGACTGTCACAATAACAGACGGAATACAAACACCTGTTGAATGTCAAGCGACCACAACAGCCTATAGTTGCACTATTACCACTAACGAACCGGCGTTAACTGTTAACGCCACTAGCGGATCATTAGTTGCGACTTGTGTTATGGCTCCATCAACAGTTGGCTGCACATTAAATCTGGCGACTCCAACTTTAACAACCTACACCATTACCGGTAATATTATCGGAGGACGAAGAGAAGAAGTCGTAATCGAGTTAGCCGGAACTGCTTGCACCATCGATCACACAAATGCCCCATCTATTTATACGTGCTCGATACAAACAACAGCAAATATTGCCACATTATCGGCTAGTGGCGGCGGAGTTACTCCGTCATCGGTATCTGTACAATTGACACCAGGAACATCTGACCCTACAACAGTTGAAGGTCCTAATTTCAATGCTATTATCCCTCGAACAATTAGCGGCACTATTTCATTTACCAACCAAGTAACAATTGCCCAAGCATCCATTAGCGTATTAGAAGGGAATTGCGGCACCGCTATTAATCCAACAGGCAGTCAAAGCTATTCCTGTACAGTACCTGATGGTGTTGAAAACACGTTAACGATAACCATTTCTCCGCCGTGTAGTACAGGAAACAATTCCAGGAAATATCAAATTACACAAGGAACAAATAGTTCTTTAGGAACGGGTACTTTAGCAATTCCTTTAGGTACAGTAACCGGCAACCAGACTCGTGATATTTCGGTATCAAGATCAAATACTAATTGTTAGCAATGTAGGTCGGGTTACGCTGACACTAACCCGACCTACGCAAAATTGCCAAACTTCACTGTATTCGGAGTTTCGCCATGCGTTATCGCCGTGTTTATATCAACGCGGGCAGCTATTTGTTTACCGTGGTGACCGAAAAACGCCGGAAATTATTCGCCGATGAGGACAATGTAAAGCTTCTGCGCACGGCGTTTAAAAAGGTCATGCAAAAACGGCCATTGTCTCGTTCCCAAGTTCTACTTGGGAATGCCTACCTTTAAGCTCTGCTTATTGTTCGTCAAGCGGAGCTTGACGGTAGACACTCCCAAACAAGAGTTTGGGAGAGAGCAATAAGCGCTGGAGCGTTGAAACTAGGAATCAAAGCATGAAGAGTTCTCGTCATTTTTCATCACCCTTTCGTCTTGCTTTATTTGACTATCGGGAAGGCGGCAATAAATCGCCTTTTGCCTTACGGCACGCACCGGCTCTGGTCGGCATTATATGGGTTCTGTTTTCATTTAACGTTGCCGCTAAAAAACTTTATCAATATCAGGACGAAAGAGGCATTTGGCACTATACCGACAAGGCGCCCGACACAGAATTACCGGTTACGATCCGGCAATTGAAAGTCGAGCAGAGGCAAAAGGTCTGGTTGATACAAGGGGGCGACAAGCGTCACCCGACCTATGCCATCCGTAACGATTACGGCGGCCCGGTGCAAGTGGAAGTCGCTTTTGTCGAGCACGAGAATGCTTTGGCCAATCCGGCGTTGCCGCATCGCTTTATCGTGTCTCCAGGGCTATCGAAAACGCTGCTCGAAATTAGCGAAGCACAACCGCAAGCCGGTTTTCGTTTTACTGTGAACTATCGTTATGCAATAGGGCCGCCGCTAACGGACTATCTACCCAAGCATGCCTATCTCCCGCCTTTCGCTGCCGGCGAGTCGTTTCAAATTACTCAAGGTTTCGAGGGCGAATTCAGCCACACCGACCCGGAAAACCGTTATGCAGTCGATATCGCGATGCCGGTCGGCACGCCGATTCATGCGGCCAGATCCGGAGTCGTGATGGATGTCGAGCGCGATTTTTTCGAAGGCGGCGTCAAGCCGGCTTATGGCCAGAAGGCCAACCGAATACGCATTTTACACGATGACGGTTCAATGGCTGTTTACGCGCACTTGGAACTAGAAAAAACGCAGGTATATCCGGGCTTGCGCGTCGAAGCGGGTCAATTGATCGCTTATTCCGGCAATACCGGATTCACCACCGGCCCTCATTTACATTTTGCCGTGCAAATCAATAGCGATATGGCGTTGACTTCGGTGCCGTTCGTCTTTCTGTCCGCCTCTGGCGTACCCAAAAATCCGGTTGCCGGTATTTGGTTAAGAGGCGTTACAGCGACTCAAGGCGGGGCTGTCGGGGCGGATTCGATGAAATGAGTACCTGATTAGCAAGTTTCTTCAGCTAAAGCCCAAAGATCAGCATAACCCTTAGCAAGACGGGGTTCGTAAGCCATGCGCGTCAAGCTAAAAACGGCCACCCACATCACGCTCTTTCCCAGGCTCCAGCTTGGGAAAAACACCCCGGAAGCTCAGCTTCCTGAGACCGACACAACCTCCGCTCACTCTCAATCAACCCCGCGACTCGCTCGTTCAATTTTTCTTGATTGTCGGGAAGCTAGAGCTTCCTGAACAGGTTGCCCAAGCTGGAGCTTGGGTAACAGCATATTTTAGTTTTTGCGACTACGACTGGCCCCTGCTTGGACACTTGGTTTCGGCAAGCTGAAGCATATTGCTAATCAGGAATGAGTATGTCGTTTTTCCGGCGACCTCGATCCGCAGTGGGAATTTATACTTTAGCCTTGATAAGACCGGTATGCATTCCCACGCAGGAGCACGGGAACGAGGATACTCGTTCCTAAGTTACATTTATTTTGTAAAGGGAATCCACGATGCTCCGATCCAATTGCTCTAATGAATCGGTTACTAAAATGTCATAACCAAGTCCTAATTCCGACATTTTATCGCACGCTTTGCGGTAATTTATTTGAATCGACTCTTTGGGCGATATTACTAAAATATCCACATCCGAGTTGCCGTGAAATTGTTCTGTTGCATACGAACCGAACAAATAAACCGGACAGGAAAAATCTTTAAAAGCTTGTTTGAGATAAGCCACGACGCCCAGCTTCTTTCGGATTCTAGCTTTTTGGACAAGATTAGTCCTTTGCATAAAGCCGCTCCAGTATCCTCACCGACCGGTTAAAAGCATCCAAGGCCGACAGTGCTTGCTTTTTGGTGATAATGTCCACAGGCGCATCGCATGATGACGGGTATCTTGCTATGGTGTTGTATTGGCTCAATTCTTTGTATAGGTCAATAAGCTCATCATCGAACAAATCGGTATCAAGTGATTTGTTTACATCTTTTGCCAGCTCGTGAACCGAGTGAATATGTCGGATTTGAGCTCCCGCATCGCTGACGACAAACTTTAATAACTTTTCCACCGCTTGTTGAGCGTGGTAGCAAACACCATCCCATTTGCTAGCCTTAAACAATAGCTCTGCCATTTCAAAATCATTCACACCCTGTCTTAGCCAGGCATATTGGACTCCGTCTTGCGCCGCCAATTGTCTTAATAAATCAATTTTCATCACTGCACACTTACCGGAAAAGTTGCGTAACTTAGTTCATGCCCCTTACTAAGCCCGTTGCAAACGCTGCGGCATTACCGTAAAAAATTGTTTGAAATGCGGCAAGAAGCTGATTGTGATCGGTATCGAGAACAGGCAATAAATCGCCGCCGCTTCGCCGGTCGACACGCCGAATAGCCATTGCGGCATCAGCAAGGTCATCAATGCCATGACGCAGTGGTAGGAAGCCATTTTCCAATTGTCCGGCCACATAAACCCACTCAATGCCAACGCAAAAAGGGATCCGTGGGTAATCAACAAACCAAAGGCGCTCGGTATCGCATAACCGATGTGATAAATCCCGCTATAAAGACAAGCCACTTTGTTACCGATAAAATTCGGCTCGATTCCGAATAATTGCCATTCCTTGGGCAGGAAATTGAAGATTAGAAATAACGAACTCAATGTCGCGCTAAAGTAAAATGCTTTTTTTAGTGCTTCTTTATCCGAGGAATAGCTGGCCAATGCCGGCATAATCGCAAATGCCTGAAGACTGATGTGATATGTCGATAACTCGCTGAGAAAAAGATTCGTGCCGTAACCGCATTGATCGGCAACCGGATAGGCGAAATATTGAATGAATTCCATCATTGAAAAATGCAGTATCGCGTAGGTTCTCGCCAATCTCACCTGTAGGGTTTCGCTCTTATCTAAAAAAGTCACGCTTGAAGCTGCCAAGCCTACCAGCCCCAGACCTAAAGACATATTCGCACTAAAACACATAATTATTCCGCCATTTAATCGGCAACGCGATTTTTATGATTCAATATCTGAATGTGATCGCTTTGTTGCTTCATCCGAAAAAAATATCGGCAATTGCATAAAGTCTACATTTACGCATGGATCGCCGCCCTTAAATAGGGGAATTCTAGCAGAATGGCGATAATGATGCTTGAGGGAATATCGATCCGAAAAAGTCTCCAGTCCCCCTTTGATAGCATTTGCTGGTCAAACTTCGGCACCGGGGGGCGGGCCGTCAAAGGACGCCGTGAATACGTATATGTAGGCTCTGTGACAGCATCCCTGCTGTCAAAGCCTTTGCCGCCCCCCCGGCGCCTCCATGCGTCAATGCCGAAATTTGAAGTGCGATGGGTATAACTTTATAGAGGACTGGAGAGGCTGTATCGGTTGAGGAAAAGTCGTTATTCCGAGGCGAGATAGTGAGTCGAGCCCATCGGGCCTTCAAAGTTTACGCCTTCGCGGAAGTAAGCCAAGGGGTTTGCCGCAATGTCTCTCGCAGCTAAAAACTGTGCATAATAATTACGCGACGCAAACCCGAATATCGGGCTGTTGTATCGTTCGACGATTTGTTCGAAATTGCGGCCGACTTGATTTTGTGCCCGCGACATTCCGCCTATACCGTGATTATAAGAAGTCACCGCAGTCGGCCAATCGTTGAGTTTGTTGTAAGCATACTTTAGATAACGAGCCGCGCCATGAGCCGAGGCTATCGGATCATGGCGCCTATCGGGTTTGTTTTTACCCGGCATAAACGTTTCAGCGGCCCCTTTTGTGAACTGCCACATGCCGACCGCGCCGGCGTGGGATTTTGCGGAAGCTTGAAATGACGACTCGACATGCGGCAAATAAGCAAAATCCTCCGGCAAATTGTATTCGCGGAAAATGCTTCTAAATTGCGCATCATACCGACCGCTGATCTCCAGGCCGCGTTTGAATCGCTCTTTTATGCCGCGTTGCGACCGTAATCTTTGACTAGCCTCCGGCAAAATCTCATGCAAATTGCCTTGACTTTGGATTCTGGCGACGATTTGTTTATCGAATTCGTCAAGCGGCGCTTTAGCTCGCAATTTCCTGTCTAAGTCACTCAAGCGATTTTTCCAAAATGCTTTGCGCTGTTCGACCATCGCTTTTTGTTGGTTAGTCAAACCTTCGCCGACATTGCCCGGTAACCTCATCACTTCATAGATAACGCCCATATAGCGATCATCATGAAAAGCGACTTCCGAACGATGCCATACCCCATAAGTCTTACGCCAAAAATCGACTGCCGGTTCCAATGTTGGCGGCCTAGGAAATACGCCCTGCTCTTTTTGCGCGAACTTAGCGGCTATAGCCGGTTTATAGGTCCACTGAGAGCCGGTAGAAACTCTTGGCGGAGTCGTCGGTTTAATTTCAACATGCCGTGAAGGAGAACTGCTGCAAGCCGGAAGCAATGCCATTGCCGCGGATAATAATGAAATGACAAGAGTTTGTCGCTGCATAACCAATCACCAAAAACTGTTTTTTTAAAAGACAAAAGATTCTTCACGAATCATTCAAGGAACCGTAACGAGAGCGTTAAGTTTTGTTTAAGGATAGTAGGCGGGAATTTAAATTTCTACTCTTTTAATGGCAATCTTTAATATTTATTTTTTGGAGGATCAGAATCAATATAAAGGGATACAAGACTACCCTTCCGTCATGATATTTTATATTTTTATTTCAATTACTTATGATTCCACACAAAATATCGCAGCAGTGCCGTAGGGAATCCGTATATCCCTTCGGAGTCAATAATCATGCCGGCAATGATTGCCAAACTTCGAACCAAGAAACACGCACAAAAAAACCGCCCTAAATGGTTCTTTCGCCCTGCGCGCCCATCGTTTCAGATAAATTGTAGGGTACGCTGTGCGTACCAAAGCCGTGCCCTGGCGGTTCGGTTAGCACATGAACATCGCGGAGCTACCATGGTACGCACAGCGTACCCTTCGCGGATCACCTAGCGTTTTAGGCGACACTGCCATTAAGTTAAGCCAGCACAGAATTAAGTAATGCTTGTATCCAGGATCTACTTTGCCTCAAAAGCTTGCCATCCATGGCACTGGATTCCGCCAGTCCATGGCGGAATGACGGGCTTCCCTTAACTTAATGGCAGTGAGCGTTAGGCGAGGGAGATTCGAGGGTGTTAAAGACAATAAACCTAAAAAGAACAGTTTGATAGCCTCAAACTACCGTTCGCCCTGAGCCCTTCGGCTGCGCTCAGGAGAGCCCCGTCGAAGGGTGAACGGTAGTTTGAGGCTTCACCAAGACGGTGAAAGTGTTGTAGACCCTTCATGCTTCGACTTAGCTCAGCACGAACGGTCTACAACACATGTCAACTGCTCTTTTTACTGTGAAAGTTCGTAGATATAGACCCTTTATCTAATTTTTCGATATACGGCGCTCGACAGAGCAAATGCCGGTTCCGGAGAGGGTGCGGTTGCTCGACCGACAGGCGTCGATGGCCAGGCCTTCATGAACGTTAGGATAAAGGATATGTCGAAGCCCTCGAATCGCCCTTGGACGGGTTGAATCACTCACCCCGAACAAAGTATTAGGTATAATTACCAACTTTCTCATTTTTTACGCCCGGACCTCAGCATATATGCCTTCGACTGTTCAGTTCTGTCGCCGCCTTGCCGATATAATCGACTCGCTTAACGAATGGATCGGGACGACCGTATCCTGGCTAACGTTGATCATGGTCGTGGTGACGTTTACGATCGTTTTGCTTCGTTATGCGTTTAATTTCAATTCGATTGCCATGCAGGAATCGGTCTCCTATATGCATGCGCTGGTGTTTATGTTGGGTGCGGCTTACACCTTGAAAACCGGCGCTCATGTTCGGGTCGATATTTTTTACCAACGCTGCGGCAAAACCGTCAGAGCCTGGATCGATTGTTGCGGCGTGTTGTTTTTATTGTTGCCGGTTTCAGGGTTTATCCTTTACAGCAGTTGGCACTATGTCGTCGAATCGTGGAATATCTACGAAAGCTCTAGCAACTCCGGCGGACTTCCCGGCGTATTTCTCATCAAAAGCACCATTCCGTTGACCGCATGCCTTTTAATCCTGCAAGGTATTTCCATGTTCATCGCTAATTTAATGATTGCCTTGGGCTTGCATACTCCCGTGGAAACTCGTCGAATAGAGGCTCGATAAATGGAAAATATGATGGCTCTATGGATGTTTGCCGCGGTTTTTGTCGTGCTATTAAGCGGTTTTCCGGTCGCCTTTGCATTGAGCGGCACCGCGCTGGCATTCGCGGGACTGGGTTTATTGCTGGGCAATTTCGACATCGCATTTTTAAACGCATTGCCCAACCGTCTGTACGGCATCATCGGCAATGAAACGCTGATCGCGGTACCGCTTTTCGTGTTCATGGGCGTAATGCTCGAACGGTCGCGTATTGCCGAAAGCCTTTTAGAAGCAATGACCGATTTGTTCGGTACCCTGCGCGGCGGCCTCGGCATCGCGGTAACTTTAGTCGGCATGTTGATGGCGGCTAGCACCGGCATCGTCGGCGCGACCGTGGTCACGATGGGCCTGTTGTCGCTGCCGACCATGCTACGCAAAAATTACGATCCGGCCGTGGCTTGCGGCACGATTTGCGCCTCCGGAACATTAGGCCAAATGATTCCGCCGTCTATCGTACTGGTTTTACTCGGCGATATCATTTCCACCGCCTATCAACAGGCTCAGCTCGACATGGGGGTGTTTGCGCCGGAATCGATTTCGGTTGGCGATTTATTCGCCGGTGCGCTACTGCCCGGACTCGGCCTAGTTGCAATGTATTTGGTCTATATTGCCTTGCTGGCCTGGCTGCGTCCGAACTTGATGCCGGCCGCAGAACAAAACGCCCGGCTCGAACCGGGCTTTTATCGGAGCCTATTGTTTAGCCTGGCGCCGCCGTTAATATTGATTCTCTCGGTACTCGGTTCAATCATAGGCGGCCTGGCTACGCCGACCGAAGCGGCATCGGTCGGCGCTTTCGGTGCCATTATTCTGGCTTTCGCAAAATGCGAGTTGAATTTAGCTACACTGCAGGAAGTCATGCGCAGCACCACGCAAACCACGAGCATGGTGTTTCTAATCCTGATCGGCGCAGCCTTGTTTTCGTTAGTATTTCGTGGGTTTGAGGGCGATGAACTGATCGTTAACCTGCTCTCGGACTTACCGGGCGGTCAATTCGGCGCCGTATTCAGCGTGATGCTGGTGATGTTTTTTCTCGGCTTCGTGTTGGATTTTATCGAAATCACCTTCGTCGTGGTGCCGATCGTCGGCCCGGTACTGTTGGCGATGGGTATCGACCCGGTCTGGCTCGGCATCATGATTGCATTAAACCTGCAAACGTCGTTTTTGACGCCGCCGTTCGGTTTCGCGTTATTTTATCTGCGCGGCGTGGCTCCGGCCGAGGTTTCGACAGGCCAAATCTATAAAGGCGTGATGCCTTTTATCGCAATTCAGCTTATCATGTTGGCCGTTTTGGCTTATTGGCCGCAGTTGGCCACTTGGCTTCCTACTCAGATATACAACGATGCATTATGAATTATTCCAAACTTTTACTCGCTTTCTTTATCGCATTATGGATCACTGCTTGCGGACAAACCGGACCGCTTTATTTGCCGGACGGGCCGGCGCCGATCCATGTCCCGAAAGAACTACCGGCCGACATTGAACCTGACGAAGAAGACTGACACATGGATTTTTTTAATTATAAAAACGGCGAATTATTCGCAGAAGACTGTCCGGTACGGGAAATCGCCGCTAAACTTGGAACCCCATGCTACATTTATTCGCGCGCCACGTTGGAACGACATTGGCATGCTTTCGACCGTCCCTTCGGCGATAGGCCGCATCTGATCTGTTATGCGGTCAAGGCCAATTCCAATCTTGCGGTGCTGAATATTTTAGCCAGGTTAGGATCGGGTTTCGATATCGTTTCGGCCGGTGAACTCGAGCGCGTCTTAGCCGCAGGCGGCGATCCGAAAAAAATTGTGTTTTCGGGCGTCGGCAAACGCAGCGATGAAATCCTAAGTGCGCTGAAGACAGGTATCCGTTGTTTCAATATCGAGGTCGGCGGAGAGTTGGACAGAATCAATGCACTGGCGGGCCAACTCGGCGTCAAGGCTCCGGTTTCGTTCCGCGTCAATCCCGACGTCGATGCGAAAACCCATCCTTACATCTCGACCGGTTTAAAGGAAAACAAATTCGGCATTGCGATTGAACAAGCCTTACTTGAGTATCAACGCGCCGCGGCCATGCCGAATATCGATGTTATCGGCATCGACTGCCATATCGGTTCGCAATTGACCGACACGACGCCCTTCTTGGACGCATTGGGCCGGATACTCGACCTTGTCGTGGAACTAAAAAAAATGGGAATCGCCCTGCACCATCTGGACCTCGGCGGCGGTCTCGGCATTCGTTACCGTGACGAACAACCGCCGGAACCGGCCGAATATGTTAAGGCCTTGCTCGATCGTCTCGATCAATCGACGCTCGATCATGATGTTGAGATCCTGCTCGAGCCCGGCCGGGCCATCGCCGGCAATGCAGGCATTCTGGTCACGCAAGTCGAATATCTTAAAACCACGGCCGACAAAAATTTTGCGATTGTCGATGCGGCGATGAACGATTTAATCCGCCCTTCGCTCTACAGCGCTTGGCAGGAAATCATTCCGGTTCAAAGCCAAAGTTCGGCGGATGAAAATCATTGGGATATCGTCGGCCCGGTCTGCGAAACCGGCGATTTTCTCGGCAAGGACCGCAAATTGAGACTCTCGCCCGGAGACTTGCTCGCGATACGATCTTCCGGCGCCTATGGCTTTACGATGAGTTCCAACTATAATTCAAGACCGCGCGCCGCCGAAATCATGGTCGATGGCAGCGATTGCCACCTGGTTCGCGAGCGGGAAACCCTTGCGCAATTATGGGCTGGCGAACAATTACTGCCTTAACCGGAAAATAACATCCATGATCGAATTCACCAAAATGCACGGACTCGGTAACGACTTTGTCGTGATCGATGCTATCAATCAAAGCATTTCATTACAGGCCGAACAAATCCGTACCTGGTCGAACCGCCATTTCGGCATCGGCTTCGATCAATTATTATTGGTCGAAATCCCGGTTAGTCCGGATGCCGATTTCAAATACCGGATCTTCAACGCTGACGGCAGCGAGGTTGCGCAATGCGGCAACGGCGCGCGCTGTTTTGCGAAATTCGTCCGCGATAAAAAATTGACCGATAAAGACGAAATCCGCGTCGATACCAATGCCGGCCAACTGTTGCTGAAGCTCAACGCGGACGGCATGATCACGGTCAACATGGGCATCCCGAAACACAAGCCTGAAGAAATCCCGCTAAAAACACAGCATGAAGCGAAGTTTTACAGCGTTATCGCCAATAATATCGAAAGAGGTTTCGGCGCGGTTTCGCTGGGTAACCCGCATGCCGTGCTTCAGGTTCACGACATCAAGCACGCGCCGGTCAATGAATTAGGACCTTTACTGGAAAGCCATCCCGATTTTCCCGAGCGCGCCAATATCGGTTTCATGCAAGTCATCGACCGCGGCCATATCAAGCTTCGTGTTTATGAGCGGGGAGCAGCGGAAACACTTGCCTGCGGAAGCGGCGCTTGCGCCGCCGCGATCATTGGTATCGAACAAAATTTGCTCGATCATGAAGTCAAAGTCGAACTGCCCGGCGGATCATTAACAATTAATTGGCCGGGGAGAGGACAGCCGGTATTGATGACAGGACCCGCCGTTTCGGTTTTCGAGGGACGTATCTCATTATGAAAAAACAAGCACTCAACACACTGACAGAAGAACAAGTTGAAGCCTACTTGCAGGCCAACCCCGAGTTCTTCAACGACCACCTTAATCTCTTGGAAAGCATGACGATACCGCATCCGAGCGGCGATGCGATTTCATTGATATCCAAACAACTGGAAATTTTCAGGGTCAAGCATCAGGAATTGGAAAGTCAATTAACCGCGCTGATCGAAATTGCCCGCGAGAACGATACGTCGTTTAATCGCATGCACAAATTGACCTTGGCCTTGCTCGATGCCGCTACGCTCGACGAAGCCGTCGCGAATCTCGAGCATGTGTTCGTCGAGTATTTCATAACCGATTTTGTGGCTGTGCGTATCATTTCCGAACATGAGCAAACGCCGATTGCCAATTTGTTTATCGCACCGAACGACCCCACTCTTCAGCATTTCGCGCAAATACTGAACAACAACCAGCCGAAATGCGGACGTCCCACCCTAGCGCAAGCCAAGGTCCTGTTCGGCGATGCGGCATCGGAGGTTAAGTCCTGCGCGATCATCCCCATGTCGTTCACCCAACTCGAAGGCATTGTTGCGATCGGCAGCCGCGAAGACAACCGCTTCCATTACAGCATGGGTAATTTATTTTTGACCCAAATGAGCGAGATTATTGCCACACGCTTGATTTCGTTGCTTCACCAATCGGAACATGACTGAAGACGCGCTGACTCAGTTAAATAGCTTTTTAAGCTACTTGCAAGTCGAAAAGCGCTTGTCCGACCATACCGTCGAAAGCTACAGATATGACTTGGAGAGATTGCGCGACTTTTGTGTCGAACACAACATAGAGAATTGGTCGTCGCTAAATACCAGCGATATCCGCACCCATATCGCCTCGAGGCACCGGCAAGGGCTCGGTAGCAAAAGCCTGCAGCGCGAATTATCGGCGATACGCAGTTTGTTCAGATATTTGCTGAAAAAAAACCTCGCCACAGTAAACCCGGCCCAGGCGGTCAAAGCGCCCAAGCAGGATAGAAAACTCCCCAAAGTGCTCGATGTCGACCAAGTAACAGGCTTCCTCGAAGCCGATACCGATTCTTGGCTGGAAATCAGGGATCAAGCGATTTTTGAATTATTTTATTCCTGCGGCCTGCGACTTAGCGAATTGACCGCGCTCGATTTAGTCGATATCGATTTAGCCGATTGCAGTTTAGTCGTACAGTCGGGAAAAGGCGGAAAATCCAGAATATTACCGATCGGCAATAAAGCCGTCGAGGCATTGAAAAACTGGTTGCCATTACGCGCCGACCTCAATCGCGGCGATGAGCCTGCGCTGTTTTTATCGGCCAGAGGCACCCGACTCGCACAACGTAGCGTACAACAAAGACTCGAAAACTGGTGTCGAAAAAAAGGGATCGCCGAACATATCCACCCGCATATGCTGAGACATTCCTTTGCCAGTCATTTACTCGAATCCAGCGGCGATCTTAGAGCCGTTCAGGAATTACTCGGCCATAGCACAATCGGCACGACGCAAATCTATACCCATCTTAATTTCCAACATCTTGCCGAAGTTTACGATCAGGCCCATCCCCGCGCTAAAAAAAGAACGCCTTGAACTGGATATTTTCTAGGTGGGACGGAGTTTGCAGCCCAGTCCTAAACGTTACCTATACCCTTTGCTAGTCAAATTTCGGCGTCGGGGTGCCCGTCAAAGGACGCCGTGAATACGTCCATGTAGGCTCTATGACAGCATCCATGCTGCCAAAGCCTTTGCCGAACACCCCGGCGCCTCCATACGCTAATGCCGAAATTTGAAGTGCGATAGGTATACATGGATGTAGTTAAGGGGCGTGAGCAGGAGCGGAAGCTTTTCGTCCAGGATCAACCCAAATCGAAACGTTGGGAGCGGGTTAAATAACCCGCTCCGCAGTAAGTTTACGATTAGGCCCTTCCTCGTGCAAAAAAGAACACCCTAACTCGGCTTTTTGTTAACGAGCCAACGGCTATAAAACCTGTTATTATTTAGAGCAATTTTAAAAAAATGCTGCACACGAAGGATACCGGAAATGTCTGAAAACGATTTACCACAGAACACACAATATAAAGGGATCCTATGGACGCTTGGTGTCATCGCATCCGCGGTTCTTATTGTAATTCTAATTTTGGCAACCTGGTGGAGCCAGGAACCCGATCCGTTCAATGTTTATGACGAAGCGATAGAACGCTCCAAAGTCGACGACACGACCGACATTCCACTCGGTTATGTTTACGCAAATACCTTAGCGCATATCGCCGAAGTATTACTACACAAGCCCGGCGGCTATATCACTAACGACGCTGCACCTCCGGGCGTATTCATGGATAACATGCCGAACTGGGAATTGGGGGCCTTGGTCATCTTACGCGACGCCACGACCGCACTACGGAATCATTTCGCGCGTGATCAATCGCAATCGGCCGAAGACCCAGATCTTGCGATCGCCGAGCCTTATTTCTATTACGAACGCAATTCCTGGGCGCTTCCGTCGACCGAAGCGGAATATCAAAAAGGCATCGACTCTCTCCATAACTATATGACGCGCCTACAAAAACCAGCCGGGAAAAAAGCCGCACGATTCTATGCACGAGCCGATAATCTTTGGCAATATACCGAAATCGTCATCAAGCGTTTGGGCAATTTATCGGTTCGTCTGGCCGCTAGCACCGAAAAAACTTATATTCGGGAAATGACCCTGCAACAAACGCTAACGCCGGAAGCCGACAAATTAAAACAAGAGCATCTGAGTACCGAGCCTTTGGAACAAACGCCTTGGCTGCTGGTCGACGACATGTTTTGGGAAGCACGCGGTTCGGCTTGGGCTTTGCTGCATATACTCAAGGCAATCGAACATGACTTCAGAAGCATCTTAATCAGTAAACGCGCGATGAATACCGTGGATAT
This sequence comes from Methylotuvimicrobium buryatense, assembly GCF_005931095.1. GTDB lineage: Bacteria > Pseudomonadota > Gammaproteobacteria > Methylococcales > Methylomonadaceae > Methylotuvimicrobium > Methylotuvimicrobium buryatense. The sequence continues at coordinate 2,897,649 of NZ_CP035467.1, forward strand.
CATGATTCGGGCGCTAGAAAGTTCGTTACAACCCATCATGAGCCCGGTAATTTTAAATGGCAGCGGCTACGGTCTATTCGCGAACTACTCGTTGACAATGGCTAATTATATCGCTCGCGCCAATGCCGCCGCGTTGGACTTGCGTGACATCTTAAACCGTGGATAAGAGAACACATGAAGGAACAACTCAACGAAAACCTCAAAAAACCGAACACCTGGAAAAGAATCGCCTTTATGCTGGTATTCGCGGTCATCGCGGGATTGGTCAGGGTATTGTTGTGGGCGGTGATATTGCTGCAAATCGCCTCTATGCTGCTGACCGGTTCGGCTAATAAGAATATTCTCGATCTTGGGAAAAAACTGGCGGCTTATCTGTATCATATCGTGCTGTTCTTGACTTTCAACACCGAGCGAATGCCCTTCCCTTTCGCCGACTGGAACGAGACCGAAACATTGGATTTGCCGTCTCACCGAGAACATTAAGACTGACTCGCGTCAACGACCATGGAAGCCGCTCGTAAAATCATCCACATCGATATGGATGCATTTTTTGCCGCAGTCGAACAACGCGATTTTCCGCAATACCGCAATAAACCTTTAATCGTAGGCGGTTTGCCGGGATCTCGAGGGGTAGTATCAACCTGCAGTTACGAAGCCCGGCAATACGGCATCCATTCGGCGATGCCATCGACTACGGCACATCGCCTCTGTCCTCATGCAATCTTCGTCAAACCGCGTTTCGAAGCGTACCGAGAAGCGTCGAACAGCATCCGCAAAATCTTTGCCGACTATACCGATTTGTTCGAACCCTTATCGCTCGACGAAGCCTATCTTGACGTTAGCCAATGCAATCGCTGCAAAGGCTCTGCGACACTCATTGCGAAAGACATCAAGGAAAAAATCAAGCAACAGACCGGACTGACCGCTTCCGCAGGCGTTTCTTATAACAAATTCCTGGCAAAAATAGCCTCCGATCTCGACAAACCGGACGGCTTGTATTTAATCACGCCCGACAACGGCCCCGGGTTTATCGAAACCCTACCTATCGGAAAATTTCACGGTATCGGCAAGGCCACCGAGAAAAGAATGCATGACCTGGGCATTTTTACCGGAGCCGATTTAAAAACGATGCCCCTCGCCTCTTTGCAAGATTATTTCGGTAAAGCCGGCTTGCATTATTACCATATTTGCCGGGGCATCGATAATCGCCCGGTCAATCACCAACGAATCACTAAATCGATCGGTGTTGAAGTCACCTTTCAAGAAGATCTCGATAACCGGGAGACTCTATTGATACAGTTGCAGAATCTGCTGAACAAAGCACTCGGCAAGGCGAAAGAGAAAAAACTGGCGGCTTACACCTTAACGATAAAAATAAAATATAGCGATTTTGTGCAAATCACGCGTAGCCGAACGCTTTCGAAAGCAATCACCGAAAACTTAAATGCTCTACCGCTATTGGACGACTTATTGAAAACGGCGCCAACCGAACGGCGTAAGGTCCGCCTGCTGGGTGTCGCCTTGTCATCACTCGCCTCGCCAAGCTGCAACCGACAAATCGATTTATTCGAACAATTTCAATAATTTAAACAATCCACGGAGAGCACCCCACGATTGATTAAGCCGTTCGTTCGGAATCGTCTTCGAACAACTCCTTCAAATAACGGTATAGTTCCCGCGAGGATTTCGGAGGCCGCGCTTCGGCCGCTTCTTTTTGCGCACTGCGCATTAATTGCCTTAACACTTGCCGGTCGGTTTGCGGATACTCATCAATCAATTCGGTCAAGGCGTCTTGCCCTTCAGCAATCAAACGATCGCGCCAACGCTCAACCTTATGATGCTCCCTCGTCGAATGCGCACTCTGGTTTTTAATCCGAGCCAATTTTTCTAAAATCTGCTCGACATCTAACTTTCTGAGCAACCCGCATATAAATTTCAACTGTCTTTTTCTGGCACCTTTCGGCGGCATCCCAACCGTACCGATAACCGCCTTGTATAATTCCTCCGGCAAATCCAACGTGCTTAATTGCGCCGTCGACAACGCGACCAATTCCTCCCCAAGATCAAACAATACGGCAATATCGCGTTTGATCTGGGATTTATTCGGTCTTACCGCATAGTATTCGACTTCATCGTCGAATTCTTCGTATTCCTGAAATTCTTCAATCATTTCAAACCATGGCTATTAAAAATAATACAAATAGTACAACGAATCCCAGCGGAAACAATACCGCTTTCCAATCCGTTTCAGCATTTTTACTGTGCTCGAGCGATGCTTTGACACCTGGCCCCATCCAAAATAGCACCAGCAGCACTAATGCCCCCAGTATCAAGCTTTCTGTCGTTGACAGGTTTTCCATATTGACCCCTTTTTTTTTTGATAGCAGTTATACCCTTTGCTTGTCAAATTTCGGTGCCGGGGTGCCCGTCAAAGGACGCCGTAAATACGTCCATGTAGGCTCTATGATAGCATCCATGCTATCAAAGCCTTTGCCGAACACCCCGGCACCTCCATAGGCTAATGCCGAAATTTGAAGTGCGAAAAGGTATAACAGTCAGCGGTAAGCAGATCTGTTTTATCGATACCGTCCCTATTCACTATTCACTATTCACTAATCATTGCCGACCGTTAACTACAATTCCAAGCGCCGCCTTCCAAGCCATGGTTTTCCGCTCCAACGACATCGCCGCATAGGCCGGACTAGTTGAAGGTACGCGCTGATATTCAAGATAATTGAAACGGCTATTCAATATCGGCAACACGCGTTTACGATATAAGCTCTCCGCCGCGCCACCGTTAAACAATACTCGCTTTATATCGCGGTGATGCTCAAAAAAACGGTTAAAGTCGTTTATTTTTATCGAATCCACATCGATATTTGCATCTGCACTGCCTGGACGATAACAGGTCTGCAAGACATCCCACACCGCAAGATGGTGTTCGATTAAAATGCGGCTGCGCTTTAGATAATCCAATTCCGGCCCGGCACCGAACAATTGTCTCATGATTAGCCAAAAGCCGTTGCGCGGATGCCCGTAATATTCGCCTTTGGACAACGACGCTACACTAGGCATTGACCCTAAAATCAACACTTCCGCCGATTTCCCGGCTATCGGTGGAAAACCGTCAACTATACTCATCGTAGATCAAAATTCAGCACCGGGGTGCCTTCTAAGGAACTGCCGAAATTTGAAGTGCGAAAGGTATATCATGCAAGCCTTGTCAGTCGTAAAAAACAAACCGTCATTTTCGGGATTCCCGTTAATCTGCGATAATGATCGATTTTATACGAGATCCAACGCCCATGTGGTTTAAAAATCTATCCGTTTACCGTTTTACAGAAGACTTTACTTTAACGCCGGCCGAATTCGAAGAAAAACTCGAACAAATGCCGTTTCGCCCTTGCGCAGCCCAACAAGAAATGAGCTTCGGCTGGACTGCTCCGCTCGGCAGAAACTCTGAGCAACGGGTCCACACCACCAACGGCTTCATGATGGTATGCGCAAAAGTGGAAGAAAAAGTTTTGCCCGCCGCCGTGATCAATGAAATGGTCCAGGAAAAAATTCAAGAGGCCGAGGACCGCGAAAACCGCAAACTCAGTAAAAAAGAACGCACCGCGATCAAGGAAGAAATCTGTTTCGAGTTGCTACCGCGAGCCTTTACGTTTTCGCGTAAGACTTATGCTTATATCGACCCCAAAAACGGCTGGCTGATCGTCGACTCTCCATCGGCCAAAAAAGCCGAAGATTTAATCAGCAATCTACGAAAATGCCTGGGCTCGCTACCGGTCGTGCCGCCGATTACTCAGGAGAAACCTGTCGCAGTCATGACGCGCTGGCTGATTACACAAGACACGCCGGGCGACATTACGATCGAAGACGAATGCGAATTGCGCTCGCCAGGCGATGAAGGCGGCATTGTACGCTGCAAACGTCACGATTTAAGCTTGCCCGAAATCAAAAACCATCTCGATACCGGCAAGCAAGTCATTAAACTCGCCATCAATTGGGCGGATAGAATTGCTTGCATCGTGGACGAAAACTTGAGTATAAAACGCTTAAAGTTTTTAGATTTGGTTCAAGACCAGGTAGCCGATATCGAAACCCAAGACGAGACCGAACAATTCGATGCCGATTTTTCGATTATGTCGCTGGAACTCTCGACCTTCCTACCGCGTCTTATAGAATTGTTTGGTGGAGAGCATAAATCATGATTATTCAAAAAGCAAAACTTGCGGTTATTGCGCTAATTTTCGCTTCGAGTAGCGGCATACACGCCGCCGAATTCGATCTTCCTAAAAACTCCGGCGACAGCCTAATAGGCGATCGCCTGGAAGGAACCGATAAACACCCCCAACCGCACTTTTATACTGTTGCTGCCGAGGAAGACACACTTCTAGACATAGCAAGGCGCTTCTACATCGGTCAAAATGAAATTTTATTGGCCAACCCCTCTGTCGACCGCTGGCTGCCCAAGGAAGGAACCCAAGTTAAGATACCTAATAGTCGCTTGTTACCTAAGGCGCCACGAAACGGCATCGTGATTAACTTGCCTGAATACCGTATGTATTACTACCCGCCAAACAAGAACCGCGTCGTCACCTATCCGATCAGCATCGGCAGACTAGACTGGAAAACGCCGCTCGGCAAAACCAGAATAACCGCCAAAACCCGAAACCCGACCTGGACGCCGCCGGAATCCATAAAAAGAGAGCACGCAGCGCGAGGGGATATTTTGCCTAACGTCGTTCCGGCCGGCCCTGATAATCCGTTGGGCCTATATGCGATGCGACTAGGCGTACCAGGCTATCTAATCCATAGCACCAATAAACCTTTTGGAGTCGGCATGAGCGTAACTCATGGGTGTATTCGGATGTTGCCGGAAAATATCGAACAATTGTTTCCAAACGTCCCGGTCGGTACCGATGTCCATATCGTCAATCAACCGACAAAAGTCGGGTGGCTCGATGACTCGCTTTATATCCAGGTTTATCCGAATCTGGAAAAAACCAAGGCCAGTTATGAAGACCGACTGGAACAAGCTCTGGAATTGATTGTTCGTGCGAATAACAACCAACATCCTGTCATCAATGGCGCCGCGCTCAGAAAAGCGCTCGAAGAAAAAAGCGGTCGTCCCGTTTTGATTTATAAAAAACCGGAGCCTAAAACAAACTCGCACTCAGCCAAGGCAGCGCCTTAAGAATTCGGTCATAAATCCCTCCCAAACTTAGCAGGACGGGGTTTGCAAGCCCGTCCTAAACGTTTCAACCGCAACCAAAGCAAATCAAACGCTCAGGACGGGTCAAATAACCCGCCCTGCGCTGTATAAACCCCACCCCGCCAACCCGGGATACCCGGCAGCCCATATCGAGGCCCTAAGCCCAGCTCTTAACGCAAGAGTAGCTCAAAAAGGCTGTGTATGCGGTAAAAGTTAAAAATCCCCACCAACACCAGAAACACTTAAAAATTCAAAGTGAATTGTAGGGTACGCTGCGCGTACCTCATGTCGGCGCAAGGCAACACAAGAAGGCATATTCCTAAGCAGCGGGAGAGCTTCCTACGGCACGCAAAGCGTATCTTACTGTCCGCTCCCCGGCATTTCATATCGAGGGCCCAGAGGCCAACTTTTACCGCAAACATAGCCAAAAAAAAAGCCCGTCAGACGAATCTGACGGGCTTTTTTCAAATCAAAAGATGAAGGTCAATTATTTCATCATTGATTTTTTGAACAGACGATCCAACTTGCTGTTGGCGTCTTGTGCGTAGCTTGCTGCGCGATTTGCTGCAGCTTCAGCAGCCGCCGCTCTTGCAGATGCGTCAGCAGCAGCGCTTTTCGCACTAGCCGCATCAGAAGCTGCTCTTGAAACTTTAGTATTCAAATCGTCGATTTGAGATTGCAGGCCTTCAACGTCGGAAGTACTCGCACAACCTACAGCCAGACTTGCTGTAAGAGCAACCACTGATAATTTCGCTAATTTTTTCATATTATTTTTCCTTTTTTTACTGTAAGAGTTGTTACTAAGATTATTTTCAAAAGCATTCGATGAAATATATTGAACTTTTTTTTCAAAATATTCCAGAACTATTTTATCTGCACTGTAATTTCTTTATCAACCCACTTACTTAAAAGATCAATTTGCTTATTAGTCAATGCAATACAGCCATGGGTCCAATTCATGGTTCTATGAATTTTCTCATCGCCACGCCCCAAGCCGTGAATGCCGATTTGCCCTCCCAAGCGAGTATTCTGAGGAGGAATACCATGTCTTTGGTGCGCTTCGACAATCGTCTCAAAAGTTAACGGATCGATAAGCCCCTTGTCAAGTGCGGCATGAGCATTATCGACGGAAGGATAAGACAAGCCGAAAAAACGATAAAAACTGCTTTTTTCATTAATCCAGCTAATTTTGTAAGTCCCTAAAGGAGTGACATCATCGCCCCGCACCTCCTTAAAACCCGCGCCATTACGGCCTATCGCAATGTTTTCCAACCGTTCTAACGTCTGCTCTCCTTTCTTAACTTCAAGCGTCAGCGCATTAGTATCGATCAATAACCAAACATCGTTACTAGCCTGGGCGTTTGACGCCAACAAAAAAAGAATCGGAAACACGCCAATTCGGATCACAAATAAACTACTATTAGCTTGTGTTTTAGTGTAATTTAAAAACCGTGTTATTTGTTGCATTAAAGGCTCACTCATGGAAATAAAAACAATAGAAACTCATCCATTCGAAGACCAAAACCCCGGGACGTCGGGACTAAGAAAGAAAGTGAAAACCTTTCAACAACCGAACTATCTTGAAAATTTTGTTCAGTCAATCTTCGACTCTCTCGACGATATTGTAGACCAAAAACTTGTTTTAGGTGGTGACGGACGCTATTTTAACCGACAAGCCATTCAAACAATCATAAAAATTGCCGCAGCAAACGATTTTAGCGAATTGATTATCGGTCAAGGCGGATTATTATCGACCCCCGCCGCATCAAACCTGATTCGCAAATATAAAGCCTACGGCGGACTGGTGCTATCGGCCAGCCACAATCCCGGAGGACCGGAGGAAGATTTCGGCATCAAATACAATGTCAGCAACGGAGGGCCGGCACCAGAAAAATATACCCAGGCATTTTACCAACGCAGCAAGGAAATCGCTTCCTACAAAATTGCAGAGATTCCTGATATCGACCTCGACACCATCGGCACTCAAAAAATCGGGGCTCTTACGATAAGCATCCTTGATCCCGTCAACGATTACGCCGAATTGATGCAAACCATTTTCGATTTCGATTTACTCAAGCAGAGCATCGGCTCAGGCTATATCACGCTTAAATTCGATGCGATGCATGCAATCACTGGACCCTATGCCAAAACGATTCTGGAAGAGATGCTGGGTGCAAAACCCGGCTCTGTAATCAATGCCGTGCCTTTGGAAGACTTCGGCGGCGGCCACCCGGACCCGAACCTGGCTCATGCGGAAGAATTGGCCGAGGCAATGTTCGGACCGAACGCACCGACGTTTGGGGCGGCTTCGGATGGCGACGGCGACCGTAATATGATCATGGGCTCGCAAATATTCGTGACGCCGAGCGATAGTTTGGCTATTTTAGCGGCCAATGCACCCTTGATTCCCGGCTACGCAAAAGGCATCAGCGGCGTCGCACGTTCAATGCCGACCAGCCAAGCCGTCGATCGGGTTGCCGCGCAACTGAACTTGCCTTGTTTCGAAACGCCGACCGGCTGGAAATTTTTCGGAAACCTATTGGATGCCGGAAAAATCACCTTATGCGGCGAAGAAAGCTTCGGCACCGGATCAGACCATGTTCGGGAAAAAGACGGCTTATGGGCAGTATTATTTTGGCTCAATCTCATTGCCAGAAAAAGACAATCGGTTGCCGACATTGTCACCGAGCATTGGCAACGATTCGGGCGAGATATCTACGCTCGCCATGATTATGAAGCCGTAGCCACCGATATTGCGGACGGCATCGTCGCTTATCTTCGCGAACAACTACCGACCTTACCGGGTAAGGCATTCGGCGATTACATCGTCCAATATGCCGATGAATTCGCTTATACCGACCCGGTCGACGGCAGCGTCAGCAAAAACCAAGGCATCCGAATCGGTTTTGAAAACGGTTCGCGGATCGTATTTCGCCTATCCGGCACCGGCACCGTAGGCGCCACACTTCGAATTTATTTGGAACGTTACGAACCCGACAGCAATTTACATGATCAAGACGCACAAAGCGCATTAGCGCCACTCATCGAATTGGCGGAAAAGTTTTGCGAGATCAAAAAACGAACCGGCAGAAACGGACCTACTGTGATCACCTAAAAGTATGGTGAATAGTGAATAGTGAATAGTGAATAGTGAATAGTGAATAGTGAATAGTGAATAGTGAATAGTGAATAGTGAATAGTGAATAGTGAATAGTGAATAGTGAAATGATTCGGGATTTCAATTATTTGTCAAGCGCCGATTTCACCTTTCACCTTTCACCTTTCACCTTTCACCTTTCACCTTTCACCTTTCACCTTTCACCTTTCACCTTTCACCTTTCACCTTTCACCTTTCACCTTTCACCTTTCACCTTCCTGGTGCTTCCGCTCAAGGCTTTCCAATTCAATGTCATGGGCAAATCCATGCAGCGAACAGATCAACAACACCCCAGCCGCGATCAATGCGACTTGTTGCACTGAAACCTTCAACTCGGTTTTTTCATGTAAGGTCGGAATCAAATCGGCCACGGCGATGTATATAAAACTCGAAGCCGCCATCGCTAAAAAATACGGAAGACTATCATGCAAGTCTTCCAAGCTGAAATACGCAAGAATGCCGCCAACCACCGTCGCAAGACTCGATAGGATATTGTAATAAAGCGCTTTGCCTTTGGAATAACCGCTTTGCAACAATATTGCGAAATCGCCGACTTCTTGCGGAATCTCATGCGCGGCAACCGCCAAACTCGTTACTATTCCTAGTTTGACGTCGGTTAAAAATGCTGCGGCAATCAATATGCCGTCTACAAAATTATGAATACCGTCGCCTATCAAAATCAACATACCGGCCGGATGATGACCTTGTGCGTCCTCGCCATGAGCTTCGCATCGGTTATGATGGCAATGTCGCCAAACCAACAGCTTTTCCAATATAAAAAAACCCAAAATTCCGGTCATAATCACTGCCGACAAACTTTGAATACGATCCGAATCGACATCCTCGAAAGCATGCGGAATCAAGCCCCAAAAGGCCACTGCCAATAATGCGCCGGTCGCGAAACTAATGCCATGAGGCAAAACCCGAGCCCGCTGAACATCATCCAGCCATAAAAAAAACGAAGCGGCCAAAACACTTAAAACTCCGCCCAACGCGGTAAAAATAATAATTAAAAACAATAAATCCATAACGGTTTTATATTCTCCAAATTAAACTTGCCATCCTGCCTGTTTCCTTGTCGCGCCGAAACGAATAAAAACGCTCGACATCGGACAGGGTACAAAACTGTCCGCCATAAACGCTTTCAATACCGGCTAGAGCCAGGTTGATACGCGCTAAACAATAAATATCGGCCAACCATTTACCCTTTGCGACTGCACGAAATCCATCGGCATAACGCTCGTTACTTTCAACAAACGCAGTACGAACGTCATCACCGACTTCAAAGGCATCCGGCCCTATCGCCGGCCCAAGCCAAACCAATAGGTCAAGCGTTTTCATCGCCTTAACGGATTCAACGATCACGCCAGCCAATAACCCCCTCCAGCCGGCATGAACGGCTGCGACACTGCGTCCGTCACGAGAACACAGCAATACCGGCAAACAATCGGCGGTCAATACCGTGCAAACGACACCCGGCTCATGACTAAAACTCGCGTCGGCCTCGACCAGCGTATTCACTTGCGACGCATCGACTACGGTTTTACCATGCACTTGATTCAACCAAACCGGTGCATTCGGCAAATCGAGCATATCGGTAATCCGTTGCCGATTCTTCAACACCAATTCGGGATTATCGCCAACATGCATCGCGGGATTAAGGCTTTGAAACGATCCAGTGCTGAAACCGCCGCTTCGCAGGGTCGTTGCGGCGAAAACATTGGCCGGCGCAGGCCAATCGGGCTTCAGCCAATACTTAGTGCTGTTCATTGTCTCGTAATGCGGCCAATAATCGAATCATATCGTCGGGCAAAGGCTGAATCCATTCGCAGTATTCTTGCGTTTCAGGATGCAGCAAACCCAGTTTTTCGGCATGAAGCGCTTGACGCTTGAATGCCCGCAGCTCTATTTCCAATTGTTCGGAACAGTCCGGCGGCAACTGAAAACGTCCGCCATAAACCGGATCGCCAACCAATGGAAAATGTACATGCGCCATATGTACCCGAATCTGATGCGTGCGCCCGGTTTCCAATTTGACGCGAATTAGGGTATGCCTAGCAAAACGTTCGACAACCCGATAATGGGTTACCGCATCCTTGCCGGCTTGCCTGATCGCATAGCGCTTACGATCGGTCGGATGCCGACCGATCGGCTCGTCTATCGTCGCGCCGGCGATGATTCGTCCCTTGGTAATCGCCAAGTACTCCCTTTCTATCGAACGCTCTTGTAACTGCTTGACCAAGCTGTTATGAGCAGGCAGCGTTTTTGCAACCATTAACAAACCGCTGGTCTCTTTATCGATGCGATGCACAATGCCGGCTCTCGGCAAGGTTTCGAGGCTCGGCACATGATTGAGCAATGCATTCTGCAAAGTCCCCGTCCAATTGCCGACTGCCGGATGCACGACTAAGCCCGCCGGCTTATTGATGATCAACAAGGATTCGTCTTCATAAACGATATCCAGCGGTATCGCTTCCGCCTCGCATTCCAAAACCACCTCGGCTTCGGCATCGAGCTCAATGAACTCACCGCCTTCGACCTTGTCTTTGGCCTTTAATTGGGCGCCGTTAACCACCACTCGCCCGGCCTTCAGCCAAGTCTGTAGCTTACTTCGGGAATAATCCGAAAATAGCTCAGCAAGCACTTGATCCAAACGCATACCCGCCATCTCTTCGGGAATTTGTGCCGATAATCTTGTCATAACTTATATCTTCTGATTAGTTCGCCGTTAAGTTATACTCGTTGCTTGATTAGCGTTAAACGCATCTTGCGCTTAACGAAACCTGTTCATCCACAACGAAAAAACCGTACATATTACAACGTGTCGTCAGCTCTATGCGATTATTTTTAGTAAAATTCCTTCTCGTTATTACTTTAGGCCTGTTACTTCCGGGCTGCGAAACGTTAAAAAACTTCAACCTGGAAAGCACTAGTACCGACGAATATAAAGATTGGAGCGAGGAGAAGCTGCACACCTCAGCCAAGGAAGCGATGGACGATGGTTATTATCAAAAAGCGATCAAAATGTACGAAACGCTCGAATCGCGTTTTCCGTTTGGAGAGTATGCCGCTCAGGCACAATTGAATATTGCTTATGCGTATTACAAAAATGACGACTCCGAAGCCGCGATTGCAGCCGCCGAGAGGTTTATTAAAATTCATCCTCGCAATCCCAGCGTCGATTACGCCTATTACTTGAAAGGGTTGGTCAATTACAATCGCGACATCGGATTTCTCGAAAGATTTTTGCCTACCGACACCTCGCAACGCGATCCGGGTAGCGCTCGGGATGCCTACAATAATTTCCAGGAATTAATCAGCCGTTTCCCGGACAGTCAATATATCCCCGACGCGCAACAGCGCATGATCGCGCTGCGCAATAACATGGCGATGCACGAAGTCCATGCCGCAAGGTTCTATTTGAGGCGTAAAGCCTATGTCGCGGCGGTTAACCGCGCATCCGAAGTCGTGAACAATTACCAGCGCACTACAGCGGTTCCGTTTGCGTTAGAGGTTATGATTGAAGCCTATAAAAAACTAGGCATGGAAACACTGGCTAACAATGCCTCGCGCGTTTATGAACTGAATTTTCCGGACGGACCGCCGGTACCGGAACGGGAAAACAGAACCATGGCCGGAAAAGTCTGGGATTTTATTGGGTTCGACAAATGACCTCAAAAACACGCAACTCATCAGTTTCTAATCGCTTGACCCTTTATTTTTTTACCATGAAGAGCATGAAGGATTTAAAGACCCGGCGCTTTCAATTATCGTCCTAACATTCGATTAAATTAACCGCCAATCCGCCGCGTGCGGTCTCTTTATATTTGGTTTTCATATCGGCGCCGGTCTCGCGCATCGTTTTAATCACTTTATCCAACGATACATAATGAGAACCGTCGCCTCGCAATGCAATACGCGCGGCATTGATAGCCTTAACCGAACCCATCGCATTGCGTTCGATGCAAGGCACTTGCACTAAACCGCCGACCGGATCGCAAGTTAAGCCTAAATTATGCTCCATACCGATTTCGGCGGCATTTTCCACCTGAGCGGGCGTCCCTCCCAACACTTCGGCCAAAGCGCCTGCCGCCATCGAACAGGCGACTCCTACCTCTCCCTGGCAACCGACTTCGGCCCCGGAAATCGAGGCATTTTCCTTGTATAAAATCGCGATTGCGGCGGCGGTCAATAAAAAACGAATCACGCCTTCGTCATTCGCACCCTCGCAAAACCTCCAATAATAGTGCAGTACAGCCGGAATAATTCCTGCCGCGCCGTTGGTTGGCGCAGTCACGACACGCCCGCCCGCGGCATTTTCTTCATTCACCGCTAACGCAAAAAGATTGACCCAATCGAGTTTACCGGGAGGCAATTTCGGAGCATGCGAAGGAATTTCATGTATCAATTGTTTATAAATTTGCGCTGCTCGACGTTTAACTTTCATACCGCCCGGCAACACGCCTTCTTGAGCAATCCCTCTTTCAACGCAGGCCTGCATGACATGCCAAATAGTCAATAGATTTTTTCGTATTTCAGCCTCGCTTAACCAAGCTTTTTCATTATTCAGCATTAATTCGCTAATCGACTTCTTATGTTCCTTGCATAGTTTAAGCAAACCATCGGCTGTCTTAAACGGATAAGGCAAACACGTATCGTCATCGATCAAACGATCGGTCGCGGCTTGTTCGCCGTTAACGACAAAACCGCCACCGACCGAATAATAATCTTTCTGCAACAACTCGGTCCCTGATGCATCAATTGCCGTGAAACGCAGTCCATTCGAATGAAACGGCAAGACTTTACGGTTAAACTGTAGATGTTTTTTCTCGATAAACTGAATGGAATGGCGCGACAAGACTTGTAAACGTCCGCTTTGCCTAATCGTTTCCAGTCTGCCTGGAATGACATCCGGATCAATACAATCCGGCGACTCGCCTTCAAGCCCTAACATCACCGCCTTGTCGGTACCATGGCCTTTACCGGTCGCTCCTAACGAGCCGAAAAGCGCCACAGTGATTGTTTCAACCTGCTCTATAATTTTGTCTTCGTCCAATTTCAAAGCGAATTGCATAGCCGCTCTCATGGGACCAACGGTATGAGAACTGGACGGTCCGATGCCGATTTTAAATATATCGAATGCGCTAATTGCCATGGTAAACCTGCGTTGATTACAAATGAATATCAATGTAGGTCTTCAATATAACGCTTTTTTCTATCTATCGACAGGGGGCGATTGAAAAGGAAAAGTACATTTCAACGACTTTCGCTGATCCTTCGACAACATAAGAAAAGATGATAGTCTTTATTACCCATAAACCTAAAAAAAAACAGTTCGCATGTGTTGTAGACCGTTCGTGTTGAGCCAAGTCTAAACATGAAGGGGCTACAACACTTTCACCGGCTTGGTGAAGCCTCAAGCTACCCTTCGCGACAGCGCACTCCTAAGCACTGCCGATGGACCCAGGGCGAACGGTAGCTTGAGACTGTCAAATGCTCTTTTTAGGTTCATCATCCGGTGTGATTGCCAAACCTTCATGAACATTACTGGAAATTTTAAATGCGCCGAATTAGCTACCTGATCTGTTTATTGTTTATATTGCCTGCATTCAGTCATGCGGATGAAGCCCTAACCGCTTTTTCAAAACTGAATAACGCAGGGCTCATCGTTTTGGATTCAAACGGGCGAACGATACGCGCTGATCACGCCGACAGGCCGTTAATTCCGGCCTCAACGACCAAACTAGCCACAGCCTGGCTCGCATTAATGCACTGGGGCGAAGAGCATCGTTTTCGTACTCGGTTTTATTGGGATGAACCGACCCGAGTCTTATGGATAAAAGGAAGCGGCGATCCTTATCTGGTATCAGAAGAACTCGCCCGAATTGCTCGAAGCCTGAAACAAAAAGGTCTGCAACAAGTTAAAGCCATAGGTCTCGACAACTCTCTCTTTCAAACAGGTTTGGCTTTACCGGGCACCGGAACCACGAACAACCCTTACGATGCGGTGCCTACGGCGACGGCGGCGAACTTCAACACCATAGCAATCAAAAAGATTAACGGAAAAGTTCTGTCTGCCGAGCCCCAAACACCGCTAACCCCATACTCGAAAAGCCTGGGCCGCTCGATCAATAGCGGCGAGTTGCGCGTCAATACCGGCCGAAATCCAAGCAACGCGGAAAACTATTTTGCCGAATTAATGGCTGCCTTTTTACGGGCACAAGGGATTGAAGTCGACCCCCAAATCGTTTTCGGCAAGGTACCGAATCAACCTGTCTTTTATACGCACACCAATAGCAAAACACTCGGCGAAATCGTGCGTACGATGTTGAAATATTCGACTAATTTCGTTGCTAATCAGCTAATTTTGATGCTGAGTTCGGAAACCTATCAACGCCCGGCGAATACCGCCGATGTTCAGCGATACATGGAAGAATCCTTATCTCGACAGTTCGCTTGGGAGAATTTTACATTTGAGGATGGCGCCGGCTTATCTCGTAATAACCGTCTTTCGCCGCAGCAGTTGACCGATCTATTGCAAGCGTTCCGACCGTGGAAACACTTATTACCGGAAATCGAGCCCGGCGTCTACGCGAAAACCGGGACCTTAACGGGCGTCAGTTCGTTAGCAGGTTATTTGGTAAAACGCGGCGAATGGCAGCCTTTTGCCATCGTGATGAATGAAAATGTACCTTATCAATTGAGAAATCGTATCGCTCGAGAACTGTCTCTAAGATAAGTGCCCCCCCAATGATGCCCCCGTAGCGTCCCACTACCATTAAGCCAAGGGAAGCCCGTCATTCCGCCATGGACTGGCGGAATCCAGTGCCATGGATGGCAAGCTTTTGAAGCGCATTCGAGCCTGAAGCCCATTCTGTGCAAGCGCGCCAAGATTTTTCGCGAAAGCTGAAATGGGGTCCGTCCGATTTCAGCAGCGAAAAATGACTTGGCGATTATTGCCTTCGGCGGCCCCGATTCGCCCTGCGTCCGTGCCACTACGCCACATCATCGTATACTCGATGCGGCTCCGTAGCACTCCCACAAATGGCTTTACGCCGTGTCGCGATGCCTTGTATTTTGCCTCCGCCTGCGCTATTCGCGCAGACTCCGGCAAAACACCCGGCGCTACGGCTATCGGGGACTAAAAATCTTCACTTCGCTAACGCTCCGTTTCCAAGATTTTCAGCGAAGGTTTAACTTAGGCTATGTTCGCGTTAGCAGTTGAAATGGTTTTCCTTCCTACTAAAAACCATTTAGGAACTAGTCAATGATTGCTTTCCAATACACTGAGCGTGGAAGAGGGTACGATTACTCGCTTGACAGGACGCCGTGAATACGTCCGTGTAGGCTTGACGGCGGCTTTCCCTACCGCCGACACCTGTCAATCGAGCAACCGTACCCTCCTTTCAACCATTAGCGTCATATTGAAAAAAGGAAAGTTATTCAGAGTTGTATCCTTGAGTTTCATGTTGGCTTTAAGTTCAAAAGTATCAACTATTAACGCGAACATAGCCTTAACTTAAGGGTTACGAAGCAGCGCCCCGCAGAACTTGGGAATAATGAAAGATCCGGTCCTGATGATCACAACCCGGTTTTTAACGACTTCACTGTCGGAGACACGGCGTTGATTTCACGGGAGATATTCGAATAAAGTTCAAGGATCCAACCGGGTAGTTTTTCGGTGTCGGCCACCAGAGGATAACCCCTGGGGTCATGCGGTGCAATCACGACCTTTACATTGTCGACGCCCACATTCGCGGTCAACACGAAAAGCTCTTCTATCGCTTCATCGCCCATCGCCAGGCAACCGATGGAGCTGGCTTTGCCATGGATGAAAATATCCGACCCCGGCTTGCTACGCCCCTCCTGCCAGGCATGGAAGCGATCGAATTCGTTAGGGTAATTGATTTTCATCGACAAGTGATAATGACTGTTCGGATTCAACCCCTCGATACGGTAAATACCCTCCGGCACCTGCTCATCGCCTTGACGTAATTTAGGACCCGCCACGCCGCTGGCGGCTTGAATGTCATAGTTGCGGATAAATCGAAATTCGCCGCTGTCCTTGGCCCATAGCTCCAGTTTTTTTTCCTGTTTCAGAGCGATAAAGGCGACTTTACTCGGCGGATATGAAACCTTGGCCTTGGCGAAATAAGATGCGAGCTTGAGCGTTGCATACGGGCCGTAAGCCTGTAGAACATCTTCGACAGTCCTTTGACCATCTAACGACGGCGGCGGTATGAAATAAAGGTTCGGGCCGGGCTGTGCTTGCGGCACGTCGTCATCGATGGTAGCGAAAGAGATGTCGGAAATCGCGGCAGGCTTGGGCGCGACGCATGCGCCGAGCAAAACTGCCATGAACAGGCCGAAAATGATTTTGGCAGTTGATTTCATAAAATCATGTTGGAAATGAATTTATAACCTGCTTAGTTTAAGCACCCTACCCCATGTCCGCAAGGTCTAAGGCTTTTTCAATCGAAACATGGATTCGTAAGCTTGGCTTATTCGTGTTTTGACGCAATTTGAAAGCGCTGGTTATACCCTTTGCTGGTCAAATTTCGGCGCAGGGGTGTCCGTCAAAGGACGCCGTGAATACGTCCATGTAGGATCTGTGACAGCATCCCTGCTGTCACAGCCTTTGCCGAACACCCCGGCACCTCCATGCGTCAATGCCGAAATTTGAAGTGCGATGGGTATACAATATAGGATCATCTTATTGCACATAGCCTAACCATGCCGACACCTCGTTTATACTATATCCATGATCCCATGTGCAGTTGGTGCTATGCATTCCGCTCGAGTTTTAGCGCCTTACAAAGAAACTTGCCACAATCTCTACGTTTGATTTACTTGCTGGGCGGATTGGCTCCGGACTCCACCACGCCGATGCCCGAGTCTATGCGGCAAACCATTCAACAAAACTGGCGCCGAATCGAACAAACCGTACCCGAAGTCCGTTTTAATTTCGAATTTTGGGCTGTCAATACGCCGATCCGCTCAACTTATCCGGCTTGTCGTGCGCTATTAGCGGCCAGAAAGCAAAGTCCCGATCATGAGATCCCTATGCTAAAGGCTATCCAGTCGGCCTATTATGAACGAGCCAAAAACCCGTCGCTGACCGACACGCTTCTGGAATGCGCTGCCGAAATCGGCTTAGATACCTCTATATTTGGTAAAGACTTGTTGAGCCCGGCGATTGATGATGAATTACAGCAAGAAATTCAATTAGCCCGAAACATGGGCGTGTCGAGCTATCCGTCCTTACGCTTGCTGCATAATGACGAATTTGACGAATTTGTTGCCATTCGCATCGACTATCTCGACCATCGATCCATGCTCGATGAAATAGCCGATATCTTGCAAGTTATACCTGTCGTAGATCAAAATTCGGCGCCTGGGTGTGTCCGCTAAAGGACGCCGTGAATACGTCCATGTAGGCTCTATGCCAGCTCCATGCTGGCACTGCCGAAATTTGAAGTGCGAAAGGTATACTTGAGACATATCTCTCGTTCCCTAGCTCTTGGGAATGCAGCACTCCCTTTTTACCCAAACATCGACTATCAGGTGAAAGATGGAACGCAAAGAAGAAGACTTAGCTCAAATTGAATCACTGACGCTCAGTCATTATCAACACAACGCCGAAGCCTTTTGGCAGGGCACCAAAGATCATGACGTGACTCAGAATTACGCGGCCTTTTTAGCCCCGTTGCCTAAAGATAAAGCGCTGGATATTTTAGATTTGGGCTGCGGACCGGGACGGGATGTTCACTATTTTAAGTCAATGGGACATCGACCGATCGGCCTGGACGGTTGCGAGGCGTTTTGCGCGATGGCCCGCAGGCTTACAGGCTGCGAGATTCTGCATCAAAATTTTCTAAACCTAAACCTTGCCAAGCAACGTTTCGATGGCATCTTCGCCAATGCTTCGTTATTTCATGTGCCAAGCCGTGAGATGCCGCGCATACTCAAAATCTTGCATGCAACACTAAAGCCCGGCGGCATTTTATTTTCTTCGAATCCGCGCGGCAATGACGAGGAAGGTTGGTCCGGGCAACGCTACGGTCATTTCATGACATTCGAAACCAGTAAACAGTATCTGGAGGAAGCCGGCTTCACCGTGCTCGACCATTATTACCGCCCCAAAGGCAAACCAGTACATGAGCAGCCTTGGCTAGCGATCGTCGCGGGGAGCCTTTGATCCTATACCTTTCGCGCTTCAAATTTCGGCAGTGCCCGAGGAGGCGCCGGGGTGTGCGGTAAAGGCTTTGCCAGCATAGAACCTACACGGACGTATTCACGGCGTCCTTTGACGGGCACCCCGGCGCAGGGTAAACGCATTAAAACTACATATAAAATCAAATGGTTATAATGCGTAGTATTTTCAGTAATTTCATAGCGGCAGCCTTTATTGCCACAAAATAAAAAACTAACAAATAAAATATTCTGCAAGCTTAGGTTGAATAGTCATAACATATTGATATGGCATTTATTTTAATGCCTTTGCCCTGCACCCCGGCGCCGAATTTTGATCTGCGATGAGTATATATGTTGTGGCTACTACGGGAAATCCGGAAGAGCCATAATTCTCTTGCGCTAACTGAATAGCCTGTTATCAATTACCCGCGTGTTTGGTAAGATATGCCCAGTGACTTTAAACTTCGAAGTAACCTTCTCATTATTATTTAGGATCGATATCACCATGAAAAAATCAAACCTAGCATTTGCGGTCAGCGTACTGGCAGTCTCACTTCCGCAACTTAACGCTCAAGCCGCGGATGTCGATGCCGGTCGAGCAGCTTTTGAAACCTGTCGAGGCTGCCACAGTATCCCCGCCTACAGTAATGCCTACCCGACTTATTATGTGCCGAAAATCGGCGGGCAACGCGCTGACTATGTGGCCTCCGCATTAAAAGCCTATCGAGAAAAAAATCGCCCGCATGGCACCATGAAAGCCAATACTTACGACTTAAGCGATCAAACGATCGAAAATATCGCCGCTTATATTGAATCCACGCCGGGCAAAGAAACCAAAAGCCCAGCCGGGGGCGATCCGGTCGCCGGCAAAAAGCTCGCTCAATCTTGCCTAAGCTGCCATGTGGAAGGTAAAGATGCGCAAAATAATGTACCTAGATTAGCCGGTCAATACGGCAATTACTTGGTCAAGGCCATGCAAGACTATCAATCCGGCAAAAGAAACAACGCTATCATGCAGTCGATGCTGCAAGGCTTATCCGGTGACGACTTGGAGAATATCTCGGCCTATTTCGCAAGCTTGAAAGGTTTAACCACTACCGATTAAATCGCAAGTATTCACAGCCTCCCTCATTCAAAAAGAGGGAGACTGGATATTTATTCCTAGGAAGGGAGTTGATACTTATTTGAGATATTCCAAACAAAAACCCAAGCGCTCTTTCCTAAATAAGCTTAAACGGCCGGCGCTTTATTTAGCGCTATTTTTTATAACAAGCTCATTGTTATCGGTCGTTTTGCTACGTCATTTACCAGTGCCCGTATCGGTATTCATGTTATATCGTCACGCAGAATATTTTCAACAACATCGATCATTCAAAACAATCGATTATCGCTGGGTAAAGAACGAACAAATCTCACGCTACGCCTTCTCGGCAGTCATTGCATCCGAAGACCAACGTTTTTTTAGTCACCACGGCTTCGATTTCGATGAAATGCAGAATGCTATCGATAAATATTTAAAAGGCGGAAAACTCCGTGGCGCCAGCACGATTAGTCAACAAGTCGCCAAAAACCTGTTTCTGACGCCATCCAAAAGCATTTGGCGCAAAGGGTTAGAATTTTGGTTTACCGGATTGATTGAAATGTTCTGGCACAAAGACCGCATTCTAGAAGTGTATTTGAATATTGCGGAATTCGGCGATCGTCTCTTCGGCATCGAATCGGCCAGCCAACGTTATTTCGGCATACACGCCAGTCAATTGAGTGCCTCGCAAGCTGCACAGTTAGCAGCAACGCTACCCAACCCTCATTTATACAAGGCAGACAGACCTACGCCGCATTTACTCAAGCGCAAAGCCTGGATAATGAAGCAAATGAAAAACTTAAATTATCGACATCGGCAACATTAATCCAAAATTCGCAGCAATTCCCAGTTTAAGCATTTTCGCCGATCTTAGGGTGTGGGGTATGCCTGTCGAGGAACGCCGTAAACCCATCCATGGGGGCTTGGCGGCAGCTCGAACGCCAAGGATGGCGTGAATGCAGATTTTGCATGGAGCAAAAATCTGCCCTGCTGCCGACATCCTCGCCAAACACACCCCACACCCTTTTTGATCCCCAAATTGGGAATTGCTGCAAAATTCGGCAATTCAACCATAAAGCGTATAAAGCTAATAAAGGATTGCAAGAGATTACCTAAACATTCCTCATTCCAGCAAGCCTTTCGAGTGAGCGAAAATCGTACACAGTCGAATGACAAGTTATTGAATTAACTTCTTACTCTTCATAATCTTCATGGTGATATGCTTTTTCTAGATTAATAGAATTCGGAGTTGGCAAAGCGCATAACACTTCCTGATTAGCAAGTTTCTTCAGCTAAAGCCCAAAGATCAGCATATTCCTAGCAGGACGGGGTTCGCAAGCCATGCGCGCCAAGCTAAAAACGGCCAACCCACATCACGCTCTTTCCCAAGCTCCAGCTTCCTGAACAGGTTACCCAAGCTGGAGAGCTTGGGTAACAGCATATCTTAGTTTTTGTGACTACGACTGACCCCTGCCAGCAGTTCTCAATTTAGCCCATGCTGGTAAACTGGGCTGATTTTTTCATATCCGTACACGGACGATGGCTTACCCTTTTAAAGAAAAAGAACAATTCACGCAAGCTCGCTTGATCGAGCGAATCAGGCAAGTCTTCGAAACCTTGCCCGACGGTCGCAGTGGGACTGGTGTTTACCAGAAATACAGTATGGTCGATGCAGCACTGAGCGCCTTTTCGGTGTTTTTTATGCAATCACCCTCGTTTCTGGATCATCAGCGGACGATGCAAAAAGAGCGCGGCAAGAATAACGCACAGAGTTTGTTTGGAGTCTACCAAATTCCGAGTGACAACCAGATTCGGAATCTGCTGGATGCGGTGTCACCCGACGCCCTATGGCCACTGTACCGATGGGTGCTGCAGGCATTGGAAGCGCAAGGCAAACTCAAAGAGTTCCAAGTGCTGGGTGATAGCGTGCTGGTGGCCTTGGATCGGGTGGAGTATTTTAGTTCGCAGAAGATTCATTGCGCCTGCTGCTCAACGAAGACACTCAAGAACGGTGCTATCCACTATGCTCACAGCGCAGTTACCCCGGTAATCGTTTCGCCACATCAAGCGGATGTCATTCCGTTGGCACCCGAATTTATCGCACCGCAAGACGGAAGCGATAAGCAAGATTATGAACTGGCGGCCGCGCGGCGCTGGTTGGAGCGCGAAGGCGGCCACCTGCCGGCGAACGTGACGTTTTTAGGCGACGATTTATATTGCAAACAGCCTTTTTGCGAATACCTCAAGCAACAGGGTCGGCATTTCATTCTGGTGTGCAAACCGGAATCCCATAAAACCCTCTACGAGTGGGTGGAGGATTTTCAGCGGCTCGGGCAGGTTGAAGTGATCGAAAAACGCCGCTGGACAGGCAAGCAACGACTGACCGAGCGTTACCGCATCGCTCAGCAAGTGCCGTTGCGCGACAGCGACGATGCCCTATTGGTGAATTGGTGCGAAATTGAGGTCATCGATGAACAAGGTCATATCGTTTACCGCAATGCGTTCGCCACGGATTACGCATTAGGCGCGCACAATGTGGCCGATATCGTCAGCGCCGGTCGTACGCGCTGGAAGATCGAAAACGAAAATAACAACACATTGAAAACCAAGGGATATAACTTCGCGCATAACTTCGGGCACGGTAAAAAGCACCTCGCGGCCTTGTTAGCCAGCCTGATCATTCTGGCTTTTCTGGTTCATACGTTGTTGCAATGGTTCGATCAATGCTATCGCTTGCTGCGTGAAGAATTGTCCAGCCGCAAGACGTTTTTTAACGATTTAAGGGCGCTCACCCGCTATTTTTGTTTTGATAGCTGGCAACATTTGATGGAATTTATGCTTGATGGCTTGAATATCCCCATTCCACACTGAGAGCTCTTATGGTTATCTGCTTAAATTGAGAATTGCTGGGCCCCTGCTTGGACACTTGACTTCGACAAGCTGAAGCATCTTGCTAATCAGGTAACACTTTGCCCATCGCATTTTTATAACACGGGCTTAGTCGGCGTTTTATTCGCCTTTCTATGTCCTCTCCATACCAGCCAGCCGCCCAACCACAACGCAAACCAGGAAATGTAATTAACAAACGAAAAACCGTTAATCTCCTGCCCCATCGATCTGAATAATTTATCCCAATCTTTCCGACTCTTATCTTGCCCATAAGGCTCGACAACGCCATTCGATGAGACTTGCCAAAGCTGTGCATACATATAAGCATAATCATGCACCAACCCGGGAATCAGCAACAAACCGGTCGGACTCAGCACGGCCCACAATAGTCTCGGGATCGAAGCGCCGTCGAATTCAAAGCCTTTGGGTATAACAATCTTGGAACCATCGGACAATTCGTAATACCAATTTTCGGTTAAAACCCATTTTCTGACTTCAAAAATTGAAGCCACTAACTTTTGTAGTTTTGTTTTTTGATTTTTTGTAGGTATAGGCACCGGTTTAACGACCGGCATTGAATCTAAAGAGATAGCTGGCAAGGCATCCAGATGTATAAATATTTTGATGATATACAACAACAAATAAGCTGCCAGAAGCACAGTGGCAATCCAACCAATGCAGTAAATGAAATCGAGCATAAATCCCCCTTCGAATTATTTTATTGAGGCTAACAACAACCTGCTTTCTAACCACTAACAACCAGGCTTCCTATGACTTGAAAAAACGGTAACACTACAACAGCAATTCCCAATTTGGAGATCAAAAAGGGTGTGGGGTATGCTTGGCGAGGATGTCGGCAGCAGGGCAGATTTTTGCTCTTCGGCAATTGCTGAGTTACATGGATGTAATGAATGCAGAAAATGCAGGAGCATTTTTCTGCCCTGCCCTACTACACGCCATCCTTGGCGTTCGAGCTGCCGCCAAGCCCCCATGGATGGGTTCACGGCGATCCTCGATAGACACATCCCATACCTTTTGTTCTTAGACGGTTTTTCAATCAAAAAGGAGTAGAACAAGCTCCATGATGGGTTTCCGCTTCGCTCCTACCCATCCTACTCATAAGCGACAACTTAGTGTCTATTCTATAGTGTATTTGTGGCTTTTATTCGTCACATATCGGCATGGATTGCCGATATCCAGGTTACATGTGTGTGAAGCTAAGCATTGCCATCCCTGGCCCTGGATTCCGCCAATCCCTGGCGGAATGACGCGTTTTTCCTTGAGTTGGCGCCTATGCCCGCCCTACTCCTGGATTATTTGAAATGCTTTGGCACAAAGGCTGGATTTTAGAAGCTTAACCATCACACCGCACTACTTTCGGTAATCAATTTCTGAAACTCCTGTTCTGAAACGATATCGCGATTCGTTTCGACACGATCGAGATAAACTAACCCATCCAAGTGGTCGTATTCATGTTGAAAAACCCTCGCGACAAAATCCTCCAAAATCAGTGTCCGCCTGACTCCCAGCTGGTTAAGATAACTAACGCTAATTTTGCGAAACCGAGGTACTAAAGCCCGAATGCCGGGAATACTCAAACAACCTTCCCAATCCTTTGCGACCTCGTTCGATAACACATTAAATTCGGGATTGACCATCACAGTTGGATCCATAGTAGGAGCCTTAGGATATCGAGGCGTGGAACGCGAAGCAACGATCATTATCCTAAACGATTCGCCAATTTGTGGAGCGGCCAAACCAACCCCCTCGGTACTTGCCAATGTTGCCTGCATCGCAGCAATTACATCGATCACAGACGGGTCGTCAACTCGTTCGACCGGCATGGCAATTCGCCTTAGGACCTGTGCACCGATTTGCTCGATAGCGCGGATGTTCGTATTACTATTCATCATTTTTCATTCGACTAAAAAAACCTACAAAAGAAGCCGACTCAAAAGTCCTGTCGTCTAAAAGCCTTGCTGCAATTTTGCGATCAAGGCTTGCCGTTCGGGCTTTGGCGACACTTGCGTTTGAAATATCGCATGGATATCACGGACGATTTCAGGCTCGATCAAGTTGCGATAATCGACAAGTCCAGTATCTTTCGGAACAGAAAATTCAGGCATCAACGCCACCCCCATGCCGGCACGAACCATATTCAAAATCCATTCCTCGCTATTACTCCGATAGGCCGCATACAAATCGATATGCAAATCCCGACAGACACTTTTAAGTTTTTCGCGTAACTCGCAATTGAGCCTATCTAGATAAGGCTCGGATTGCAAAGTTTTTAAATCGATGTTCTGCATTTGCTTAAATCGATGCTGATTACTGAAGGCGACGACGTAACGCTCCCGATATAGCAATAATGACTGAAAGGGCCGGACCGGCAAAGCAATCGGCGCACTGATCACCAGATCGAGATACCCCGCATCCAATTGCCTAAGCAAATTACTCTCGGTATCGACAATCAACTCCAGCTCGATACGAGGAAAATCGCGTTGAAAATCTGCGAACACCGGACTCAAACTCTGCGAGCCGACCGTATTCATCATACCGACCCGAATTGGCACAGTATTCAGGCGGGTAAATCGTATCGCTTCGGCTTTGATGGCCTGCGCTTCAAGAAAAATTCGGCGAAGATTCGGCTCGACCAAACGACCTAACGCGGTTAAGTGGCATCCCCCTCTATCCCTAACAAAAAGTTCGCCGCCCATCTCTTCCTCAAGTTTTTTAATCGCTTGCGTCATCGAAGGCTGTGAGACATAGACCGCTTGTGCTGCGCGTGTGAAAGTACCTTTATCGCAAACCGCCAAAAAGTAACGAATTTGATGCATTTCCATAACAGCTAGCCTAATTGCATAGAGAAAAACTATCCTTTCATAGAAAGGGGCTATTTTACATAATCAATAAATAGTTGTTACATAACGCTGCTTATTAAAGATCTATACGAGAAACTTATGCAAGCGGCAAAGTTAATTGTCATGTATCCTAAACCGACCGACCCGGATATCTTCGAGCACCGTTATACGGAAGAGCACGTACCTATGGCCGTAGAAAAAATGGTTGGTAAAACTCGTTTCGTCGCCTCATTAATAATTTCGACTGCCGATGGCAAGCCGGCGCCCTATTACCGAATAGCCGAAGTCTATTTTCCGTCGATGCCGGCTCTAGAAGCCTGTTTGAATTCAATCGGCGGGCAGGAAACGGCTAAACATGCCGTTGAAATTTCCAGCGGCGGCGCTCCATTATTCCTAATTTCCGAAGTCGAAACTGTCGACTTTTAGCCAACCCCAACAGGAGACTGTGATGAACAAAGGCAAAATAACTATAAATCGTTCACGGATCTTACCCTATCGTCGTTTTTTCGAACAATTGTTGATCGCAGCTTTTTTACTCTCGTGCTTGATTATCGTTTCTCCGGCGCATGCACATCGGGGGGCCGTTGATGAAATCGACGCCTGCAATATCCGTGTCGGCGTCGATAGCGTCCACTTCACCGCTTACACCCCTGAATTATCGGGTAGCAAAGGCTATTGCAATGCTATTCCGCAAGTCGGTCAAACGCATTTAGTCTTTGACTACGGCGGCAAGGCGTTGCGCACGATCGACGTGGAATTCGAAATCACGAAGGAGCCGGAAGGCACCCGAATTTTTTATCAAGAACCGCAAAAAGTCAAAACCGGATCGTTTAGCGGCATTGTCGACTTTAGCCAGTACGGCGCGGGAAATTATTTGGCCCATATCACGATCGTCGACAACGATAAGCAACTCGATTCGCATATCCCTTTTTCAGTAGGACTCGAAGATCCCGACAGCTTCAATTTTAAGCCATTACTGTTCGTATTCGGCTTATCGGCTTTTGTGGTACTGGCATTTATGTATGTGAGTAAGGATAACGACAAACCTAGCAATACGCCGGAAGCCTAATCTGCAGCGCATTTAACCCAATTTTAAAATCCGGAATGCGTCAATGATTGATTTCTCAACTATAAAACCCCACCTGACCAAACGAAACATGTGGTTGGCAGCGATTTTTCTGCCACCCATTCTGTTAGTGTTAATCATGTTGTTGATGGAAACCGGGAGCAGTGATTATGCTCAGATGGGCAACGCCGTTTACCGGCCCGAATCATTTCAAGGCCAGTGCCAAACAGAACAGCTCAAGGGAGCTGCCGGCGCCACCCACGGCGAATCCACCGCAGACGGAATTAAGTTTAACGTACGCACACCTTTAAATTACGATCCCACAGTACCTCATCCCCTGCTATTGGTATTATCGCCTGCCGGTTCTAATCGAGCTAAAACCGAAAAAACGACCGATCTAACACTAGCGGCAACAACCGCCGGTATGATTGTCGCCTATGCCGACCATCCACCTCTATCACCCACCACGGCTGTCGAGCTCGGCACCATTCCCGAGCTCATCGCAAAAAAATGGTGTATCGACGATAAAAGAATCTATATCACCGGTCATTCCGACGGAGGCACATCCACCATGGCCTTGGCATTCATGTCCGGTACCAAACATATTCCAAGCGCCATTGCACCCAGCGCGGCCGGCATCAATTATGAGGAGTTGCGCGAACGCCGTTGCCCCGACCCGATTCCGGCCATGATCATGCATAGCGCGAAAGACAAGCTGTTCCCGGGTTATGGAAAGGAATCGGCGGGTTGGTGGGCGACATGCAACCAATGCGACCCGATTCCCGAGCCTCTCGATAACGGATGTAGTGCTTACACGAATTGCGCTAACGGTATAAAAACCTGGTATTGCGAAGGCGATAAACCGCATTCGCAATGGCCGAATATCAATGCGACGTTGATCGATTTCTTTGTTTCATCGGGCCGAAAAGAAAAGTAACCTTAAACTCGATTGATCAAACATGACGTTCATCGAATATTTCAAGCAATTGCCGAGAAGTAAAAATACGCAAGCACCAGGGATGGTCTCAATCCAGGCGCCGAATTTTGATCTACGTTGGGTATAAATTAGCGGCCATTCCTTAGCCAACTCGACCTGGACCCAAATCATCCCAGCACTCGGGAGTGCGAACATGAATCAACCAAAACTCCAAACTTTAGCATTCACCTTGGCGATTAGCCTGACGAGCTTAGTTTTGGTCGCTTATTCATCAACTGCGGCCTCTCGATCAAAAGTTCAGTTGCAAGTGTTGGGTGCCGGCGGCCCTGAAATCAACGACCGGCGTGCGGGGAGTTCTTATTTGCTTCGCATCGACGATAAAGCATTAGTCATGATCGATACCGGACCCGGTAGCAGCCTCAATTTTGAAAAAGCCGGAGCCGATTTCAACGATTTGCAGGCCCTGTTATTCACGCATTTTCATGTCGATCACAGTAGCGATTTTCCAGCCTTGGTAAAAGGCTCCTATTTTACCGGCCGTAAAGTTGACTTACCGATCTATGGCCCATCAGGCAACGATCTCATGCCTTCGACAAAGGAATTTATCAATCAATTGTTCGGCAAAACCGGCATCTACCGTTACTTAAACGAATACATCAACCCCGACAGCCCGAGCAATTATAAAATACATGCTCACAACGTCCGTTTCACCAAAAACAAGATACAATCATTCAATATTGCACCGAATTTAAACATCAGCGCCATTTCCGTGCATCACGGCCCCTTGCCCGCTTTAGCCTGGCGAATCGACGCAGAAGACTGCCGCATCGTCATCTCCGGCGACTCCAGCAACCAATACGAAACTTTGGTTAAGCTAGCCGAAGACTCCGACTTACTCATCGCCCACCATGCGATACCGGAACAAGCAACAGGAGCCGCCCGAAATCTGCACATGCCGCCTTCGGAAATCGGCAAAATCGCACAGGCCGCAAAGGCCAAGCATTTAGTCTTATCGCACCGCATGCGGCGAACCGAAGGCATGGAAGAAGAAACCTCGGCAATCATACGCAAGCACTTTCCGGGACCGATCGATTTTGCCGACGATTTGGAGAGTTATCCATTGACCGCTGTGGAAAGTAACTACCGATCGTTCCTAACGTAATTATTCATACCCCTTGAGCACTTTCCTGGGAATGCGGGCGTGACGCGCTTATTCAACCAACCCGATCGTTTTGGTCTGTAAATGGCATCAACAGAATTCAAATTTTTGATGATCCCACTATGACAAACAAAAAAGCGTTTTTAGACGCTGTTCAACTGCGATTTGATCAGCCGAAGCAAACTGCCCTAATTTCGCCAAAATCAGACGATTGTCCAGCGTGAACAGCTTTAAACGAATAATAAATGGTGATGGTAATCCGGCTGCCATTAAGTTTTCAATTTGGGTATCCAAAGGCCAGCCTGAATGTTTCGCGCTGGTAATCATGGACATAACGCTATGACCGATTGGCGAATTAAAGGTTTTGTCGACGGATAATACCAAGGCTGGGCGGTTTTTACTTGATTGCCGATCAGTAAACGGAAAGGGTACTTTGACAATATCGTAACAGCTATAAGTCACGATAGGACTCGTCATCTTCGGGACTATTCCATTCTGACAGTGTGCCGCTAACAGCGGCCAGACAATCAAGACCAAAAGGCGCTATGCGGCGGCCCCATATCCGGCCATCTGCTTCAACTTCCCAGGCTATGGTATCACCGGTGGTTAGGTGCAGTTTTTTACGTTCGGAAGATCAAGGTTTTGATCTTGCGTCGAGACACGCGCATAGCCAATAAGCATCTGGCTACTCTTGAGACCGAGGCATAACTTTACCTGATTAGCAAGTTTCTTCAGCTAAAGCCCAAAAACCAGCATATCCCTAGCAGGACGGGGTTTGCAACCCCGTCCTAAACGTTTTGACTTTGGCCAAAGTTAGCCGAAATGTTTAGGGCAAACCGAAACGTTGGGGACGGGTTAAATAACCCGTCCCGCAGAAGTGGCTACGACTGGCCACTGCTCGGACAATTGGCTTCAGCAAGCTGAAGCATCTTGCTAATCAGGTAACTTTAACTTGAAACCCATCGGGTGAATCATCATGGACACAAAGCACACAGGGGATGTGTTCCCTTATAAAGGAAAAGATTTTCTTGTGACTGGCGATATTAAGCTTCATCCCCTGTCCTCAATTGAAAAGGTAGTAGTCGCATTCGGGTGCGATTTGGATCAACGGTAAGCAATGCGCCGTTTTCCAATTCGGATGCCATTTGCCGCAAGGCAGCGATGACCTGCAATCCGATCACGTCCGGGCTGACATCCTCGGCACGAATTTGCACGACGCTGGGCTTCTTGCCATGTGTAGCGGCAAGGATCGCGCTGAAGTCCAAATCGTGTGTGAGGACCACATAGTCGTTCGCGCTGGCGTAAGCCATGATTTTCGAATCCGGAGCATTTTTTTCACCCAGTGTTGACCAATGCTCAGCTTCAATGCCAGCATTGACTAACAATCCGATCCAGCGCGGGGACAGGTTCATATCGACGAGCAGCTTCATGCGGAGGCTAGTACGACCTCGCGTTCTTCGGCTAGCCAGGCAGCGTAACGAAGCGCCTGCATGATGTCTTCGCGCTCAAGGTAGGGGTAATCGGCGAGAATTTCATCAACGCTGTGTCCCGCACCGATTTGTCCCACAATCATGCCGACCGTGACGCGCATTCCACGGATACATGCTTTGCCACCCATCACATCGGGTTCTTGGGTGATGCGATTCAGTTGTCCCATGCTCTACTCCTTATCGAAACTCGTTGTCATAGTAGTAGTGCGAGAATATAGTTTCAAGAACTATTTGTGAGAATAGAAGCGCCTTGATTCTGTGCGCCGCAGAGATAACGCAACAAGGCTTCTCAAAAAGCTCCGTTTTCAAGAACAACTTATAAAAGGATTGTCCAAAAAAGGGGTCAGGTTTAATTATTAGTTCAACTTACCCCTTTTCTGTCTCCCTTTTTTCGCAGCCTGTCGGAAGTGGACCCTTACTGAATTTGAAGAAGCCAAGCACCAATTTGCAGTAGAGCAGCGGCACGGCATCACAATGTCATGTGTTAGGGAGATTGCGGAGGCAACTCTGCACGGATAATTCGCCAAACATCAGCAATTCCCAGTTTGAGCAGTTTCGCCGATTTTAGGGTGTGGGGTATGCCTGTCGAGGAACGCCGTAAACCCATCCATGGGGGCTTGGCGGCAGCTCAAACGCCAAGGATGGCGTGTAGTAGGGCAATGCAGGGCAGAAAAATGCTCCTGCATTTTCTGCATTCATTACATCCATGTAACTCAGCAATTGCCGAGGAGCAAAAATCTGCCCTGCTGCCGACATCCTCGCCAAGCATACCCCACACCCTTTTTGATCTCCAAATTGGGAATTGCTGCGCCAAGCATCGCCACCAACTCGGACGCGCAAAAACTACGTTACGCTCCGCTTTTTAAAGGGGTTCAGGTTGAATATTAAATAAACTTGAATCTTTTTTCGGACCCTTTTTTCGCCGCCTCAACGATAATCCTGATAGAGTCGTTCGACCCAGCTTAGCTTGCCGGCCCAGGAAGCCGTGAGGGATTCGAGCGGCTCTGGATAGACTGCGGGCCATTCGACGCTGAATTTCCGGATTTTGCACAGCGGCGCCAAGAATGACGCCACAGCGATGTCGGCGCGCGTGAAGCGGTCGCCGACCATGAAACGGCGGCCTTTCAGGTGTGCGTCAATTTTGTCGATCGCTTTCTCTAAACGTTGCTGCGCGAGTTTGACCGTGCGCGGTTCGATCATCATCAGTTTACGCATTTGCAGACGCAATTTAGGATAAATGACTGGCATGATCGGACGGCCGTACCAGGGACCGTTGGCGGTGAAGATCGGGATCAACAGGCCGGGATGGTCTAAGAGCGTGTCGTAGCAGACCGCCCTAACCGCTACGCCGATGCGTTCGTCGGCGAATTTTTCCCAGTATTGCGCCTCTTCCTTTAATTCCGGTTCGCCCGGCGTCAGCGGCGTGTCGGGATAACGCGAGTCGAGATAGTCGATAATGTCGCTCGAGTCTTGTATGGCCTTGCCGGAATCGACCAGAACCGGTACCGTCGACTCGGCAGCCAGCTTCTTCGTGGTTCGTGCGTGCAGTCCCGGCAACAGGTTCCGGGTCCGGTAATCGAGTTGTTTGTGGTCCAAGGCCCAGCGAACCTTTTCGCAGTAATGCGAAATCGGAAATTGATAGAGTGTACGCATATCGTAATACTCGCGGTGGATTGTAAGTGGCTTGTCGACGCCAGCGACCTCAGCCGCAGATCGGGAGTCTCAAGAGCGAATTTGAGCATTAAGCATCTTGTAAGCGGATTTTAATGTGCTGTTTGCCCCTTAGAAGTTAAACTCTACACCCTACCGTATTACCATTCAGTTTCTTCGCAATGAAAACCAATGGATTCAGGTTTTGGAATAAACAAGGTTAGATCCAAGTTATATCGTATCGCTTGCTTTCCGCCTTCCTCCCCTCCTTTCCTGCTGCTTTCCTGCTA
Organism: Methylotuvimicrobium buryatense; assembly: GCF_005931095.1. GTDB lineage: Bacteria > Pseudomonadota > Gammaproteobacteria > Methylococcales > Methylomonadaceae > Methylotuvimicrobium > Methylotuvimicrobium buryatense. The sequence continues at coordinate 2,929,641 of NZ_CP035467.1, forward strand.
ATGTACCAAGCAAACCCAGAAAGATGCAAAGAAGTTGGCCTCCAGCGGCCTTGATGCCAAAAGCAAAAGCCCAGGAATTGCTGGCACTGATCGCAGAAGACCCGTATCGGAAGCCGCCTCCGTTTGAGAAGCTGATTGGTGATCTTGCGGGTGGGCTATTCACGGCGGATTAATATTAAGCAACGCCTGCTCGAAAGATCGGGGTCAAGCATTTAGTCTTATCGCACCGCATTCTGTCCCGCAATACCGGAAATATTGCGCTATCCATAGCACTACTCCTTGATTCATTGCGTAGTCTCGCCCTCCCCAGCCTGCAATACATAAATAGTCGCCCCAATCACGGCGGCCGGCGCGACGATGATATTTACTATCGGTAAGGTTAATCCTACCATCGTGACGCCGCCGAAGCTCATCGAACCGAGACGAATGCTTTTGAGTACTTTTCGTTGCTCGGAAAATAACAAACCGGCATTTTCCAATGGATAAGCCATGTATTCCAATGCCGCACCCCAAGCCCCGAACAAACCCCATAAAAAAGGTGCCGCGATATTAATACCGGGAATGATCGACACAATTAACAACGGCAATGCCCTACTACCCAAATAACCGAAGCGCTTGAATTCGGCCAGGATGATTTTGTTGACGGAATGCGCGCCGGCCTCAAGCTTTCGGCCCGTAATGAGTTCCGCCGATTTTGCCGACAATGCGCCGTAAAACGGCGCCGCAATCAAATTCGCCAAAATGGTAAACGTGAAAAATCCGGCGATAAAAAAACTGAGAAAAAACAGCGGCCATAAAACCCAGCTTAACCATGACAACCAGTCCGGGATAAAATGCGCTATGAGGTCGGCAACATAATAATACCCGAGTACCAACACCGCGCTATAGAGCACGAGATTAATCAAAACCGGAATCACGATAAATTTGCGCAATTCCGGCTTAAGTGCCCAACGCAGGCCGCGAAAAAAACAACTCACTGCCCAGGCCGGATTATTGCCTTTTTTGGAAAATTTCATAATTTAAGACTCCCCATGCCATTTTCCGATGGATTCAATACCACGCCGCGCTCGGTCACGATCGCCGAAATCAATTCGACCGGCGTCACATCGAATACCGGGTTCCAAGCACTGACCAAGGATTCCTGATTATAACTATCCGGTAACAATTCATTAGGTTCGCGCTGTTCGATTTCAATACCGCCACCGTCGGCAAGATTCCAATCGATCGTCGATAACGGAGCCGCTACCATTAACTTGACGCCATGCTGTTTAGCCAATACCGCCAACGAATAGGTGCCGATTTTGTTTGCGGTATCGCCGTTCGCCGCAATCCGATCGGCACCGACGACGATCCAATCGACCGCACCCGACTTCATCAACCAAGCTGCTGCTGAATCGGCTATCAAGGTCGCCGCAATATCGTCTTGAGCCAATTCCCATACGGTCAGTCGGGCGCCTTGTAACCAAGGGCGAGTTTCTCCCGCAAAGACTTTATTTAAGCCTCGCCGGCAGGCGCTTCGAATCACGCCGAGCGCCGTACCGTAACCGCCTGTCGCCAAAGCTCCGGCATTACAATGCGTCAAAACGCCTTTAGCCCCACCGATAATGTCGGCGCCTAACTCGCCGATTCGATGATTCGCGGCAATATCGTCCTGATGGATTTCTACGGCCAAGGCTTGTGTTGCCGCCACCGGATCCTCCGGTTGGGAATTTAAAAGCGCTTTCATCCGGTCCAAGGCCCAAAATAAATTAACCGCAGTCGGGCGCGATGCCGCCAGCCGTTCGATATCGGCAAACACCTTATCAGACCAATTTACCGAACGATCGTGACAATGCTGCTTCACCGACAACGCCACACCGTAGGCCGCCGCAATACCGATCGCGGGCGCTCCGCGCACACGCATAGTTTTTATGGCTTCAGCGACTCCCAGCGCATCGCGGTAGTCTTCATAAGCGATAGTTTCGGGAAGCAGCCTTTGATCCAGGACTTTTAACGAATCGCCTGTCCATTGCAGGGCTTGTACCGCTAATTGTTTGGGTTCAGTCATTGTTTATCGAATAGGTAGGAAAAAAAGTTATAATTCGGTTTTTATAGCCATTGCGTTGCATACTATCGGCATACACTGCTCGTAGGCTATTCATTTAATTTGGAAACCGTTCATGAAAGTCGATATTGCTATCAATGCGCGCTGGATTATACCCGTTGAGCCCGAATCCGTAACCTACGAGCATCATACGTTGATTATCAACAAAGGTCGTATCGTCGACCTATTGCCGACAACGGAAGCCTCGCAAAAATACCAAGCCGGTTCGGTGGAGAATCTCGACCGTCACGCTCTCATTCCCGGCCTAATCAACTGCCATACTCATGCCGCGATGACGCTATTGCGCGGCATTGCCGACGATTTACATTTAATGGACTGGCTGCAAAATCATATCTGGCCGCTCGAACAACAATGGGTCGGCGAAGCTTTCGTCCGGGACGGCACAGATCTGGCGATCGCCGAAATGATACGCGGCGGCACGACCTGCTTTAACGATATGTATTTTTTTCCGGAAATCACCGCGCAACAGGCTATACATCATGGCATACGCGCAGGGATCGGCATGATTCTGATCGATTTTCCGTCCGCCTGGGCCGAGAATGCCGACCGTTATATCGAAAAAGGCTTGGAACTGCACGACCGCCTCCGCCACGAGCCGTTGATCATAACACCGTTTGCGCCGCATGCACCTTACACGGTCTCGGACGAACCGTTACAGAAAGTTAGAACTTTTGCCGACGAACTCGATGTTCCGGTACACATGCATGTTCACGAAACGCGGCATGAAGTCGATGAGGCATTCGAAAAGACCGGTACGCGCCCGATAGCAAGACTCAATGAACTCGGCCTGATCAACCCCTCTTTCGTCGCTGTGCACATGACTCAATTACACGACGACGAAATCGAATTGTTCGCCCGCTCCGGAGCCCATATCGTGCATTGCCCGGAATCTAACTTGAAATTGGCCAGCGGCTTTTGTCCGGTCGCAAAATGCCTCGATGCTGGAATCAATGTCGCACTAGGTACAGACGGGGCCGCCAGCAATAACGACCTGGATATGCTCGGCGAAATGCGGAGTGCCGCGCTCCTGGGTAAAGCCGTCGCAAACGATGCGTCAGCGATACCGGCCATGACCGCGCTTAAAATGGCGACAATCAACGGCGCCAAAGCCTTGGGCCTCGACAACGAAATCGGATCGTTGGCTATCGGCAAAGCGGCCGATATCGTAGCGATCGATTTGAGCGGCATCGAAACCCAACCCATATATTGTCCGGTCTCGCAAATCGTCTACGCGGCAAGCAGACACAATGTTACCGACGTTTGGGTGTCCGGCAAACGCTTATTGAAACAACGACGCCTCACAACACTTGACCTTGCCGATTTAACGCTCAAAATCGACGCATGGCGTCAGCGTTTGTCTCAATAATTAACACTGACTTCAAATCCGCCGCTAGCAATAACCTAGTAATATAGTATACAATTATTCAACCTAAACGGTTCACTCTCATGACAGTTACAGACAACGTACATCTTCACGAAATCAATAAATTCGGCTCGCTTGCGGAACGCTGGTGGGATACTAGCGGCGAGTTCAAAACTCTCCACGACATCAATCCGCTGCGAATCCGTTTTATTCAAGAGCATGCGGAAATTGACGGCAAGCGTATCGTGGATGTCGGTTGCGGCGGCGGCATTCTTTCCGAAGGACTGGCCAAAAACGGCGCAGATATGCTCGGCATCGACTTGAGCGAGGAATTGATCGATATCGCCGATCTACACGGACTGGAATCCGGCATCAACGCGCATTACCGCAAAATTAGCGCCGAAGCCTTGGCCGATGAACAACCCGAAGGTTTCGACCATGTCACTTGCATGGAAATGCTCGAACACGTACCCGACCCGGCATCTATCGTCAGAGCCTGCGCGAAGCTGGTTAAGCCCGGCGGCACGGTGTTTTTCTCGACGCTAAACCGTAAGCCGAAAGCCTATTTATTGGCCATCGTTGCAGCGGAGTATGTATTGAGAATGCTACCTAAAGGAACGCACGATTTCAAAACCTTTATTAAACCTTCGGAGTTGAGCCGCTGGGCACGCGAAACCGGGCTTGAGCTACAAAGCATGGCAGGCATCGAATACAATCCGTTAACCAAGCGTTTCAGTCTCGGCAAAGACATCGACGTTAATTATCTTGCCGCTTTCAAACGAGTCGACTGACTATGGTCTGCGATTTTAAGCTTTCTTGCGTGCTATTCGATCTCGACGGAACGCTTGTCGACACCGCTCCGGACCTAATTGCCTGCCTGAATCACGCCTTGCTTGAACACGGCTTTGTAAATATCCCTAACGAATCGGTTAAGCCCTATATCTCATATGGCGCCGCAGCGATGGTTAAAGCCAGCATTGGCGATACCGTCCGTGATGAAATTCGGCAGGCGGTTCTGAAAACAATGCTCGACCGATATCAAGACAATATCGCCGAATTCACGGTTTTTTTCGACGGCATGCCGCAATTACTCGAAGCCATCGAATCACAAGGTCTTAAATGGGGGGTCGTGACCAATAAGCTTAAACGCTACACCGATCCGCTGATGCAAGCACTCGACCTAACGCAACGAGCAGCCTGTATCGTGAGCGGCGATAGCACCGGCAACAGCAAACCGCACCCCGAACCGATGCTGGAAGGCTGCCGACTGGCCGAAGTAAAGCCACACGAATGCGTTTATATCGGCGATGCGAGACACGATATCGAGGCCGGAAAAAATGTCGGCATGAAAACCTTGGCCGCGTTATACGGCTATTTAAAGCCGGAGGATGTTCCCGAGAATTGGGGCGCCGATGCCTTGATCGATCATCCCCGCCAAATCGATTCATGGATAAAGTCAACATTATGCAATTAACAGGAAAGGTCATTCTGATCACCGGCGCGGGCGGTGGCCTTGGCAGTACGGCTGCCTTGGCCCTCGCCAAACAAGGCGCACAGATCATTTTACTGGACAAAATCATCGCTAAACTGGAAGCGGTTTACGACAAGATCGTCGCTGCCGGCGCACCGGAACCGATCATGTACCCTTTTGACTTAGCCGGCGCAAACGAAAACGATTACCAGGAACTCGCCGACCGGATTGAAGCAAAATACGGCTCGCTGGATGGTTTGCTGCATTCTGCAGTCGAATTCAGCGCATTCGAGCCTTTGGCATTGCATAAAACCAAGGACTGGGGGCATTCGCTGAATGTCAATCTGAATGCGCCCTTTCTGTTATGCAGAGTGCTACTGCCGATCATGCAAAAAAGCGATTCCGCTTCTATCGTGTTCACGTCGGATTCCAAGGCAAGAACCGGTCAAGCCTATTCGGCGTCTTACGGCGTATCGAAAATCGCGCTGGAAGGCTTGTCTAAAATACTGGCGGAGGAACTGGAGTCGGAGGGAAAAATCAGGGTGAACACCTTGATACCGGGCCCTATCGATTCGCCTTTTCGAAAAAGGGCCTACCCGGCCGAGGATAAAAGCCTATTACCGGCAATGTCCTCATTAAATGAGATTTATACCTATCTTTTCAGCGCCGACAGTATCGGTCTAACCGGTCGCATCATCGACGCGCAAACCTTTAAGCAACAACCAACGAATAATCATGGCTGAAAGAGAAAGCATCGTTTTAACGCGGGATGTCAATATCGTCACTATTCCCGACGGCAATGCCGGGACCCTAAGCAAAGGTAGCGTTGTCACGATACACCAATCGCTCGGTAACAACTACACGGTTGTCACCGATTACGGGCACATGGTACGCATCAACAGTGCCGATGCCGACGCCTTGGGCAAAGAGCCTCACGAGCTCCACACCTTAGTCCGCGACACGGATCCTGACGCAGTCGAGAAAAACTGCTGGGAGGTCATGAAAACGGTCTATGACCCGGAAATCCCCGTCAACATCGTTGATTTGGGACTGGTTTATAATTGCGCGGTCACACCGACCGGGGAAGGCAAAAACAGAGTCGACATTCAAATGACGTTGACCGCACCCGGCTGCGGCATGGGCCCCGTCATTCAAAGCGATGTCGAAAAAGCGATACGTGCCCTGCCCGGCGTCGAACGGGTCAATGTTGAAGTGGTACTGGACCCGCCCTGGTCGAGACACATGATGTCCGAAGTCGCCCAAGTACAACTCGGTTTGTTTTAAAATCGCTTGGCAAAACCACAGAGCATTGTATCCGCAACACTATGCTCTCTGTGGTTGTAAAAAATCGCCTTCGCTGAAGGATTATACGCCAATTGCCGTCGTGAATTATTATCGTTCCCGTATGCAAGTTTCCGAGATACGAAAAGCACGCATTATGGCGCCGACTTAACCCAAGACAGTCGAATAAACGCCGACCGACGTGCGAATTTGTAGTTGATTGCAATACTGATTATTGTTGAGCTTTGGTTGATCGGGCTGGGCTTAAAAGGAACAGCCAACAAACGATAAATCAAAGCCTGCAGCAATCGTGATCGTTCTCCTTATTCGGTCATTTTTCTTGCCCGCATCGGCTGTCAATATGTGGTATTTGAGTTGCCGGAAAATTTATTGGAACACGCTCAGGCTCTCCTCCTACTCCCTTGATAGAAAAACCGTTTAAGAGTAAAAGGTATGAGATGTGTCTAGCGAGGATCGCCATGAACTCACCCATGGGGGCTTGACGGCGTTCCTCGACAGGCATACCCCACACCCTAAAACCGGCGAAACTGCTCAAACTGGGAATTGCTGGGGCGCCCCAGGTCCTGACCCTGGCTTTCTTGACAATATGCTAGACCGGCCTGGATAATTACAAGCACTCTCCATGCCTTGTAGGGTAGATGTATGAATATCTTGATAGATGTCAGAATCTTCCCCTGTTGACAAAGGGATGGTACGAAAAAGAAATGATGGCGATGGAGCTCGCCGAAACCGCTTAGCGTTTTTTAGCATTATCACAACGTATCTGGCTGATGGCTCCTACTTTACCGACTTGTAGCGCGAGGTGAGGGCTGTACATGCATAGGCTGAAATATGTCTGCCACACTACAAGTCACGTTGATTAACCCACTCAACTGCAACGTGATGTTATGTTAGAGAGCATTATCTGGATTCTGTTAATGGGATTTTTCGTTGGGCAAATTGCCCGACGACTTCGAGTTCCTGCACTGGTTGGTATGGCGTTGGTCGGCGTTGTGCTTGGCCCCCATGTAGGAAATGTGATTGCACCAGAGGTTTTAGGAGCTGCAGATTCCCTACGCGTGATCGCCGTCATGGTAATTTTAATGAAAGCTGGGTTAGGGCTTGATCGGGAAAAGCTAGCTCAGCAAGGTACCGTAGCATTGCGATTGGGCTTTTTTCCCGGGGCTTGTGAGGCAATCGCCATTGCGTTTGCTTCAATGTGGCTGCTTGAGTTTGACTTTGCCACGGGACTTCTACTTGGTTGCATTATTGGTGCGGAATCTCCCGCCGTTATTGTGCCTGGGATGTTGCGCTTAAAGAGTCTAGGATGGGGAGTTAAGAAAGGTATTCCTGATGCCATATTAACCGGAAGCGCGCTGTCCGATGTCTTGCTTTTGCTGGTCTTTAGTTTACTGGTTGCGTTTTTGTCTCAAACTGCCGCGACGGGAATATCCTTGCCGGGCGGATTAACTCTGACCCCATTGCAATTGCTGCCGCTTCAAATCATCCTCCAAATCAGTTTAGGGGTCTTGCTGGGATGGTTTGCGGCTCACCTATTGGTCTCATTATTAGCCAACCAAAACTGGACGCAAAATGCGGTGCAGGATGCGTTGGTTGCTGCAGGCTTTGCCTTGTTGCTGGTCGTTATGGCGGAAGATTTCCCCGTGTTTTCCGGTTATCTGGCGGTCATGATGACAGGCTTTTTCATGATCGAGATAGATGCTCCATTAGCGCGTCGATTACGCAGTGGCTTTGACAGTTTATGGGTGGTTGCTGAGATCATCCTCTTTGTGCTGTTGGGAGCTAGTATTCAACTTGATGTGCTTGGCAACACCTTTCTAATTGGATTAGCTGTACTAGCAATAGGTCTTTTGATCGGTCGTTCCATCGGCTGGTATCTATCAACTCTAGGCAGCAACTGGACGTGGAAAGAACGGCTATTTCTGCTCCCTGGGAATTCCGCTAAGGCAACTGTACAGGCAGCGATCGGTGCGATTCCCTTGGCTCTAGGCATAGATGGGGGCGAAACGATTCTTGCCTTAGCAGCCCTGTCGATTTTGGTAACAGCCCCGCTTGGAGCTTGGTCTACTCCTTTATTTGCACCGAAACTTTTGGAGCGGGGCGAGGTTGACCCTACCAAAGTTTCGGTGTCGCGGCGGATTGTATTGCTGGCAGCCGTCGACACCTCAGCCTTAGCGACACAAGTGCTGAGAAAAGCGGCGGAGTTAGCCCGTCGTAGCGATGCCGAGGTGGTGGTGCTTCACGTCATTCGAATAGATGATCCTGAAGGAAGCGAGCAACTCAGCCATCAGGCGAGACGAATCCTGGCAGATATTCGTTATCGATTTGTCATTGCCAATGGCTCCGTATCTGAAGAAATTATCCGCACCGCTCAAGATAATGATGTGGCGGAGATCGTCATCGGCAAACGCGGTCATCGTCCCCTGGACGAAGTATTGGTTGGATCAGTTTCTCAAGCCGTGCTGGAAAGCAGTGCGATACCCGTTTTGGTCGTGGAAGATGAACTAGCCTCATCTCATAATTGATCAACAAACCACCTGATTAGCAAGCTTCTTCAGCTAAGGCCCAAAGATCAGCATATCCCTATCCGGACGGGGTTCGTAAGCCATGCGCGTCAAGCTAAAAACGGCCAACCCACATCACGCTATTTCCCAAGCTCCAGCTCTCGTCTTTATAGATTATCTATACCTTTCGCACTTCAAATTTCGGCAGTGCCTGAGGAGGCGCCGGGATGCTCGGCAAAGGCTTTGCCAGCTAGAGCCTAGAACCTACAGGGATGTATTCACGGCGTCCTTTGACGTGCACCCCGGTGCCGAATTTTGATCTACGATGGGTATAATTGTGCAAAAAGTAGCGACCGAGCGCTAAATTGTTGTGTTGTCCGGAAAGGCTATTGGTGTTTGAGCGTTACTGGCTTCGATAGTCGCGACGAAGGCGCCGCTCCCACAGAGAGAGCTGCGGACGCTCTGTGGGAGCGATCCCCTGATCGCGATCTCGAGGTCGAAAGTGTTAAGTCACAATAAATGGTATCGAGGTCTCATTGGTTAAGGTTGCAAAAGGGTAATTTTTGACTTATGTATAACGATGAGAGCTGGAACTTGGGTAACAGTATATTTTAGTTTTTGCGACTACGATTGGCCCCTGCTCGGACACTTGGCCTCGGCAAGATGAAGCATCTTGCTAATCAGGACAATTTATGTGGGCGGGGCAGATCAATGACAAGGTAAACCTTGTATCTTGCTCTGTTAGGAGAAGCGCGTAGTCAAGGGATAATTAGCGCAACCATGCTGTGGGGTATGACCGGATATGGCAAACATAACCCAAAGCGGGTTAAGTCCCTCGGCATTACTCCTTTCATACTAAAAAATCGCTCGCCTTTATTGAAGGTTCGGGATGTGCCTGTCGAAGACTGTCATCAAGCCATCTATCGGGCTTGGCGGCAGCCTGATAGCCATGGAATGAATGCGGATTTTGAATGGAGGAAAAAGTAATATTTGATTCAATCGCCGACGATAAACTGACCGAAGGCCCGGCTGCCGCCGCCCGTTTCGATCGTATCGATCACTTCAAGATTTAACGCATCGATGACCGACACATTGTCATCGAACCAATTCGCAACATAGACAAAACGCCCCCCGGGAAGCGTTCCGATGCCTTCCGGCTTGTCGCCAACTTCTATCACGGCTGTCTCGGTTAACGTTACGGTATCGATCACCGAAACCGTGCCATCGTCTTGATTCGTTACAAACAATAAACTGTCATCGAGCGCCAAAGCCGCCGCATAAGGCAGCATTTTAACTTTCACGGTCGCAATTCGCTTAAGATGATCCCGTCCCAACACCGTAATATCATCGCTCTCGACATTGGCCACATAGATTCTTTCGCCTTTGCTGTCGACAATCAAACCGAACGGGTGCTCTCCAACTTTAGTGGTATTGCGAATCCTCAAGGTTTCAAGGTCGATTTGCGACACCGAATTATCGAGTCGATTGGCGACATAGAGCCAACGGTTATCGGGACTCACGGCCAACCCCGAGGGCGATCGCCCGACCGGAATTGTCTTCTTGACCTTCAAAGTTTGAGAATCGATGACCGAAACGATATTGTTATACCAGTCGGCAATAAATATTGTCGTGCCCGTTTTATCGACCGCAATACCTAAAGCGCCGGCGCTCGCCGGTACCTGAGCGATTAACCGATTGTTTGCAGCGTCGATAACCGCTAATTCGCCCGATTCCGGCGTCGTCACATAGACTCGATCGCCATTCGGCGATACCGCGACGCCGGCCGGCTTACCGGGTACCTTAATCGTTGCAACTACCGAATTCGATACGGTATCAATCACCGAAACGCTATCGCCCAGTTGATTCGTAATAAAAGCACGAGGAGCTGCTGCTAGCGGAAGGGATAAAAAAAACGCGACGGCAAAAGCCATCGCGTTTTTTACGTGTCTTAATAACACCGAAAACAACCTTATTTTTCGGCTAAGGCTTTCAGGTTTTCCAAGCCTTCCTTGAAAATAGCGTTAACGGCAGTATTAGCCGCTTCTTCGTTCATTTCAGCGGGCGGATTGTTATTCATGTAAGCGCGGTAGTAACCAGCCTGCCAGATGACCTGCGTTTTGTCGCCTTTAGCCTTGAGGTCTATGCTGGCCGCGTAGTTGCTAACCGGCAATACCGGTACGTCTTCATCTTGACCGGAGTGCGAAATGGTTTTTTCGACACTCATTTCTTTGATTTTATAGGCATAACTCATTTTTTTATCGTCATGCTTTTTCAATTCTTCGGTAATCGAGCCCCCGTCTTTTAGCGTCAAAACGCGGGTCGCGCCTTTCTTGTTACCGCCCTCACCTGTTGTGCTGGCTACTGCCGGCAACCATGACATATCGTCGAAGTTTTTAATCAATGCCCAGACTTTATCAGCCGGTGCATTAATGGTGATATCCTGCTTTACTTTCTGACGCACAGGGCCATGAGCATGGGCACCGGCTGCAAACAAAAACAAAGCTGAAACTAAGAGCGTGAATTTTTTCATTATTGACTTCCTATTGCGGAAAAGTGAAAAGATAGCTGACTATTATATGCCAAAACACCGATCGCTAAAAACGAGTCGAGGGTTAATACTGCAAAAAAACACCTGAATTTTTCCTGAATTCATGCACCAAGGATTTGTTCATAAACTTATAAAAAGTATATTCTGTCCACGAAACACACGAAAATCACGAAAATATTCAATTAACTATACGTTCCAAGCCGCTCACCCAATGAGGGCTTAAAAAGATTTATGGAACCGCATGAATACTTTACTGTGAAAGTTCGTAGATTTGGACACTTTATCTAATTTTTCGATATACAAAACTCTGTGCTGGCAATACCGGTTCCAGAGAGGGTGCGGTTGCTCGATCGACAGGCGTCGGCGGCAGGGAGCCGCCGTCGAGCCTACATGGACGTATTCACGGCGTCCTGTCGGTCGAGTGACCGCACCCTCCGCCACCAGAGAACTTTCATTTGCCGGGGCGATGGCTAGGCCTTCATGAACGTTAGTGTATTTCTTGGACCGAATGCCGAATTAAGGATAAATAATTTCTATATTATGGAGCCAGCAGTGACCCGCTACAAAGCCATAACTCCGAAAAATGATTTGTTACGAAATCCTAAACAAAAGCATTCACTGCTGACAAATCTTTTTTGATGTCCTCGATGTTTTCGAGACCGACCGAAATACGCACCAAACCATCCTTGATTCCCGCAGCGTCCCGCGCCTCAGGCGACAGACGGCCATGTGTGGTGGTCGCAGGATGAGTGATTGTGCTTTTGACGTCACCCAGGTTTGCCGTAATCGAAATCATGCGCGTCGAATCGATTAAATTCCAAGCCGGCTCCTTACCGCCCTTCAATTCGAAACTCACGATGCCGCCGAATCCGGTTTGCTGACGCTTTGCCAACTCATGTTGCGGATGCGATTCCAGACCCGGATAGTGAACCCTTTCTACTCCTGGTTGCTTTTCCAACCAACGAGCTAAATCCAAAGCATTGGCGCAATGTTTTTCCATGCGCAGTGCCAGCGTTTCGAGTCCCGACAGAAAAGCCCAGGCATTAAAGGGACTCATCGTAGCGCCGCCTGTGCGCAAATAAGGATAAATAGCTTTTTCGATGATTTCATCGGAAGCGACAACAGCACCGCCGACACAACGGCCATGACCATCGATATATTTGGTCGCCGAATGGACGATAATATCGGCGCCGAGGTCGAGCGGTTTTTGCAGTGCCGGCGTACAGAAACAATTGTCGACAATGAGCAAGCAATCATGCCGATGCGCTAAGTCGGCAAGCGCTTGAATATCGGCGATTTCAGTCAACGGATTAGATGGCGTCTCCAAAAACAAAAAACGGGTATTCGGTTTGATTGCCGCTTCCCAAGCGGCCAAATCGGTTAAGGCGACAAAATCGCTGTCCACGCCGAACTTTGCAAAATAATTTTGAAACATTAATACGGTATTGCCGAATACACCGCGCGAAACTACCACATGATCGCCCGATTTCAGCAAACCCATGCCTACCGCCATGATTGCGGCCATGCCCGACGCAAAAGCCAGGCAACGCTCACCATTTTCCATCCCGGCTAGCCGTTCTTGAAATGCATTGACAGTCGGATTGGTAAAGCGGGAATAGATATTACCGGGAATTTGGCCGGTAAACTTCAATGAGGCTTCTTCGGCGCTGTCAAACACATAACTGGATGTCGTAAATATAGGAATGCTATGCTCTGCTTCGCCCGTGCGACGATGCCCTGCTCTAATGGCCTGAGTTTCGAGCGAATAATCGTTCCAATCGGTATCTTTCATGTTGCTCCTTTACTCACTCGTGAGACGTTTCTATAGGTTTCCAGCATAGACTTTGCTTAGTCTGAATTCTGTATTTCTATAATAAAATTTTCCGAATTTCTTTTTGCCTGAGCATCATCGTTACGCAAGGCTTGAACATTCTCCAAATAGGCATCGTCGATATCACCGGTAATATATTCGCGGCTGAAGCACGATGTATCGAAATGCTGAATATCTCTATTGCCTCGTCTTACCGCCTCGATCAAGTCCTCTAAATCCTGATAAATCAAACGATCCGCGCCGATCGCTTCGCAAACCTCGTCTTCGGTACGGCCGTGCGCAATTAATTCTTCCACTACCGGCATGTCGATACCGTAGACATTAGGATATCTGACCGGCGGTGCTGCCGATGCAAAATACACTTTTTTAGCCCCGGCTTCCCGGGCCATTTGTATAATTTGTTCCGAAGTTGTTCCTCTGACGACAGAGTCGTCTATTAGTAGAACATTTTTACCGTCGAATTCCAAATCGATCGCATTGAGCTTTTGCTTAACCGATTTTTTGCGCTTTTGTTGCCCCGGCATAATGAACGTCCTACCGATATAACGGTTTTTGATAAAACCTTCTCGGTATTTGACATGAAGTTTGTTAGCCAACTGCAATGCCGCAGTTCGGCTGGTATCGGGAATCGGTATCACCACATCGATATCGTGATCCGGCCAAATACGCATAATTTTATCGGCCAGTTTTTCACCCATTCTCAAGCGGGCCTTATAAACCTGGATATCGTCGATGATCGAATCGGGTCGAGCAAAATAGACATATTCGAACATACAAGGGCAATGATCGACGAAATCGGAACATTGCTTGGTATGCAAGGCACCGGATTCCTCAATGAACACCGCTTCTCCGGGCTCGATATCCCGAATAAGATCAAAGCCCAAGACATCCAACGCGACGCTTTCGGAAGCGATCATGAATTCACTGCCTTTATCGGATTTTCTTTCACCGAATACGATAGGCCGGATGCCGTGCGGGTCGCGAAAGCCTAAGATGCCGAAACCCGCTATCATTACGACGACCGCGTAAGCGCCGCGTACACGCTGGTGAACTCTGGAAACCGCGGTAAACACATCGTCCACAGTCAATTTCAACTTACGCAATTGCTGCAGTTCATGCGCAAAAACATTGAGCAATACTTCGGAATCGGAGTCGGTATTAATATGACGTTGATCTTCGATGAACAAAACGTGTTTCAATGCTTCGGTGTTAGTTAAATTGCCGTTATGAGCCAACGTCAGGCCGAACGGCGAATTCACATAAAAAGGCTGCGCCTCGGCCGAGCTCGTGCATCCGGCGGTCGGATAGCGCACATGACCAATGCCCATATTACCCTTGAGCTTCAACATTTGACTAGTCGTGAAAACATCCCTAACCAGGCCGTTATCCTTACGCAAATGCAAGCGTCCGTTTTCACAGGTCACGATGCCGCTCGCATCTTGCCCCCTGTGCTGCAATACGGTCAACGCATCGTACAGTTCTTGATTAACGTATTTATGAGCAACAATACCGGCAATACCACACATGCTTTAAACCTAAAATTTTAATCAACGATAATTAACATAGCTCATCACGTCTGACGGGATATGTTCCCGTAGCCAAACGGCAAGCGATTGAAAGGGCGGAATCAAAGTCGATTCCTTCCACCAAGCATCTTCGGGAAGCGGCGTCAAACCGGCCAACATGATGCACACCGTGACGACCACCAATCCGCGAGCGATACCGAAAATCATTCCGACAAAACGATCCGACCCGGTTAATCCGGTCTGCTTGACCAATTTTCGTAAAATTAAATTGACCAACGCACCTCCAATCAACACGGCAAAAAACAATGCCGCAAAGGCTGCGGCAATGCGTGCCGAAGGCACGCTAAAAACCGGCTCCAAAAGCGCGGAAAACTCCCGACTAAACGTTAATCCGAGCCAAATCGCGACGACCCACAATACCAGTGAGAAAGCCTCTTCGACAAAGCCTCTAAACAAACCGATCACCAAAGAAATGGAGATCAACCCCAAAATGGCATAATCGACCCAGATCATATCCGCATCTCCTATAAAACTCATTCGGAAACCAGAAAACCTTTCAGACTGTGTTGGCTGTCCAATTGTATCAGTTGCGTTTCAGCCCGTTTTTTATCGAGTTCGGGACCGACACGAAGACGATACGCTTTACCTTGCACGGTATCGACTTCGGTAACGGCGGCAGGAAAACCTTGCGCGCGCAGCTTATCACGAAGTGAATCCGCATTTTCCTGTTTACTGAAGCTGCCTAACTGGATATACCACTTAACCATTCCGGTACTTTGAGTAGGTACACTCTGCGGAACGGCCGATTTGCTTGCTTGCGCCTTAGCAGTTGCCGGTTCAAGAGCTTTGGGCTTATTGACCGACAATAACAAACTATTCAAATTATTGGCGGCATCCAATCGAACTCTGAGCGCCTGAGCTTTGCTTTTATCGGTTTCAGGCCCAACCAAAACCCGATAGGATTTTGCTCCACGGACATCGAACTCCTCAACCGAAGCCGGAAAACCTTGGGAACGCAATTTGTCGCGTAATGCAAATGCATTATCCCTCTTACTAAAACTGCCTGGCTGTATGTACCAAGTCACGAGTTCCGCAATCGGCAATGAAGCGGGCACCTCTGTTTTAGTTTCGGGTACTTTGGCAATCGGAGTCGAATTCGTCGCGGTTTTGTCAACTGTTAACGATTTAGCCGTTTCCGCTTCGACCAAGGAACTCGGTAACGTGGTTTTATCAATAGGTTTGAGCTCCGATCCGTCATCGACAGGCCCCATGTAATCGAGCTCTTCTTGAGTTAATCCTTCGAGCTCGTCGGAAAGCTTTGCAGTTTCGTCAACTGCCACTTCCACCGATTGCGGACGACTGTCCTCCGGAAGACTTTCGGCAGTCTTGGTAAAGGCCTCCACAGGAGGTTCGGGTAAAGTCAATTCGTTGACTATTTGACCACTTTCTTCAATGGGATCGTCAAACAGCATCGGTACAAAAATAGCGGCCAACGCGGTAATGACAACTGCGCCGATCAATCTTTGTTTTAATTCCTGGTCCATCGTTAACCTCTAAGCTAAACCAGCCAAATATTCAGATACTAAAAAGAAAGAGCCGAAAACCAATAATAAATCGTTTTTTCCGGCTTTAGCCTTGGCACTATTCAATGCATCTTGCAATCCGGAAAAACCGAAATCGACAGCCGTAATTTTGCACTGCTCAAAATACTCTTGCATCATCGTCTCGGAAGCGCATCGCGGATTGTCATTTATCGGCGCAAAATACCATCGATGAACCAACGGCTTCATGATATCGATAACGCCCGGAATATCCTTATCCTTCATCATCGCAAAAACGGCATGAATGCGTTTGTCCGGGAAATTATCGCTCAGATAGTCGACCAAGGTCTGAACCGCTTGCGGATTATGCCCGACATCAAGCAAGACTGGTAGTTCGTCATTAATGAATTGAAAACGTCCGGTAAGCTCAACGGATTCGATGCCCCGCCTTATCGAATCCACACTAATCGGCAGTCGTGAAGACATTAGGGTCACGGCCATTACCACAGCAGCCGCATTTCGATATTGATGCTCGCCTTTGAGATTAGGTTCCGGCAATCGGTCGATCTGCCGATCTGGTGTGTACCATATCCAACCTTTCGACTGCTTCCGATAAGCAAAATCGCACCCGATAAAAAAAGCCTGAGACTCGATTTCGTTTGCATATTCGGATATCGAGTCGGGTGGCTCAGGATCACTGATAATCGCAGGAACTTGCTTTCTGAAAATACCGGCTTTTTCACGACCGATCAGCTCGCGCGTTTCGCCGAGCCATTCCGCATGATCGATCCCGATGCTGGAAATAATAGAAACGTCGGGGTCCACAATATTGACGGCATCAAGACGCCCGCCCAAACCTACCTCCAACAATTGCACATCGAGATTGGCCCTGGAAAAAATATCAAGCGCGGCCAAAGTACCGAATTCAAAGTAACTCAACGACACACCGTCTCGCACCGATTCAATACGCTCGAAAGCCGAACAGATCAAATCGTCGCTAACCGGTTTACCGTCAATTTTTATACGTTCGTTATACCTTAAAATATGCGGAGAAGTATATGTGCCGACTCGATAACCTTGAGCCCGATAAATAAATTCTAAAAAAGCCACGCAAGAGCCTTTACCGTTGGTTCCGGCTACCGTGATCGTCGGCGGTTTATCGTAATCCTGCTGTAATGCGCGAAATACGCACAGAACTCGCTCTAAGCCTAGATCGATTGTTTGCGGGTGCAAACCTTCCTGCCACTTCAGCCAGCCCTCAAGCGTATCAAAATGCTTCATCTCAGAAAAATTATGGGGTCCACGAAAACACAAAAAAGCACGAAAGCGCCAACGTAATAGCCAGTCGTGGATCGCCACATCCAATAACTGCAAACTTAAGCCCTATCGCGGACCGATTTTTGTTGTGTCTTTCGTGCTTATCGTGGTCTAACCGCAACTGTAGAATCATTGTGCCGATTATAATTGCTGCCAATTTATAATTACACTCAATCCTGAACGACAGGCAAAGGCTCGGCTTCGGCCAAGATAATAGGCTCGTCTACATTCGGACTTATTTTCGTTTCCATCCGGGAAGCCATCAACATCGCCAGCATAGCAGCAATTTTATCGCGCATTTCACGCCTATCGATAATCATGTCGATTGCGCCGTGCTCTTGCAGAAACTCGCTACGTTGAAAACCTTCGGGCAATTTTTCTCGAACGGTTTGCTCGATGACGCGAGGCCCTGCAAAACCGATCAAGGCATTCGGCTCGGCGACATTGATATCGCCAAGCATCGCCAAACTCGCGGATACACCGCCCATCGTAGGGTCGGTCATACACGAAATAAACGGCAATCCCGCTTCCGACAACCGTGTCAAGGCCGCGCTGGTTTTCGCCATTTGAAACAATGAAAACAACGACTCCTGCATGCGGGCGCCGCCGCTGGCGGTAAAAACAATGAACGGCGCACCGATTTCGAGGCTCTTATTAACGCCTCGCACAAAACGCTCACCGACAACCGAGCCCATCGAACCGCCCATAAAACTAAAATCGAACGCGGCAGCCACGATATCCTTATTCTTGAGCTTACCCTTAATCACTACCAGGGCGTCGCTTTCCTTAGTCTGTTTTTGCGCTTGGCTGATACGGTCTTTGTATCGTTTGGAATCCTTGAATTTAAGCGGGTCGGTCGGTTTGATTTGTTGACCGATTTCTTCTTGACCCTGCTCATCGAGAAATAATGCCAAGCGGACTCTTGCCGATATCCGCATGTGATGATTGCATTTAGGGCACACGCTGGAATTGCGTTCCAATTCGTTGTTATAAAGAATCGCGTTACAATTCGGGCACTTGGTCCATAACCCCTCAGGCACTGCGCCTTTTTTCTTGTTATTCCCGTCTGTTCTGATAGTTGAAGGGACCAGTTTTTCAAACCAACTCATATTTTAAACTCCGAATTCGCTCATGTGATCGACGACTTATTCATCCATTGCGGCGCGCATGGCTTTAAGTAAATCGACTATTTCGGAGCATGCCTGCTCCGGATTATCCAAATTCGCTTCGATTTTACTGATCAAGGCGCTACCGACAACGACACCATCACCTAAGTTCGCCACTGTCTTCGCCGTTTCGGCATCCTTGACACCGAAGCCGATACCGATTGGCAATCGAGTATTGGCACGGATTAACTTCAGCCTTTCCTCGACATCGGCGGTGTTCAAGTGCCCGGCGCCGGTTACACCTTTGAGTGAAACGTAGTAAATATAGCCACTACCCGCCGCATCCATTTTACGAATGCGTTCTTCATTGCTATTAGGCGCCAACAAAAAAATCGGATCGATGCCGCGTTCTTTCAGCAACGAAACACAGAAATCGGCCTCTTCGGGCGGCAAATCGACCGTCAGCACGCCATCGATTTCGACGCGTTGTGCCGCATTGGCGAAATCCTCGTAACCCATTGCCTCGATCGGATTTAAATAACCCATTAACACGACAGGCGTTTGGTCATCCTTTTTCCTGAACTCGGCGACTGCATTGAGTACTTTTCTTAAACTCATTTTATGCGCCAAGGCGCGTTCGCTGGCTTTCTGAATGACCGGTCCGTCCGCCATCGGATCGGAAAACGGTACGCCAAGTTCAATAATATCAACGCCCGCTTCCACCATCGCATGCATCATCGGTACGGTAAAATTCGGATGCGGATCGCCGGCCGTCAAAAATGGAATTAAAGCCTTGCGGCCGGATTTGGAAAGCTCTTCGAATTTAGCGGCTAATCGGCTCACAGTTCTATTCCCTCGCGTTGCGCCAAGGTCATGATGTCTTTATCGCCACGACCGGAAAGATTGATAATAATAATGCTATCTTTAGGCATGGTCGGCGCCAGTTTTGTCGTATAAGCAATCGCATGACTCGATTCCAGCGCAGGAATAATGCCTTCCATTTCGGTTAGATCATGAAACCCCCTTAAGGCCTCATCATCGGTGATGTTGACATATTCGGCACGTCCGGCGTCTTTCAACCAGGCATGCTCGGGTCCGACACCGGGGTAATCCAAACCCGCCGAGATTGAATGCGTTTCGATGATTTCACCATCATCGTCCTCGATTAAATAAGTCCGGTTGCCGTGCAAAACTCCGGGGCGTCCAGCGCAAAGCGGAGCAGAATGACGTCCGGTTTCGACGCCGTCTCCGGCCGCTTCGACACCGTACATCTTAACCGAGGCATCATCGATAAACGGATAAAACAAACCGATCGCGTTCGACCCGCCTCCGACACAAGCGACCAGCGCATCGGGCAACCGCCCGGTCATGGTCAAACATTGTTCTTTGGCTTCGCGGCCGATCACGGTTTGAAAGTCGCGCACCATCGCGGGATAAGGATGAGGCCCTGCGACCGTACCGATAATGTAGAATGTATTGTCGACATTGGTAACCCAATCACGGAGCGCTTCGTTTAAAGCGTCTTTCAGAGTTTTCGAACCCGATTCGACCGCAACGACTTTTGCGCCAAGCAGTTTCATTCGGTAAACATTCAAGGACTGTCGCGCGACATCGACCGCCCCCATGTAAACAACGCACTCGAGCCCCAGCCTGGCTGCGACCGTAGCTGTAGCAACGCCATGCTGACCCGCGCCGGTTTCGGCGATGATCCGGGTTTTCCCCATGCGCTTAGCCAATAGCGCCTGCCCGATCGTATTATTAACTTTGTGAGCGCCGGTATGATTGAGGTCTTCTCGTTTCAAATAAAGCTGCGCACCGCCTAAATGCCGACTCCAGCGTTCGGCATGGTAAAGCGGAGAAGGGCGCCCGACATAATGCTGCAAATCGGCATCCAGTTCGGTTAAAAATTCAGGATCCTGCATATAGCGCAGATAAGCCTCTTCTAACTCTTGAATAGGCCCCATTAATGTTTCGGCAACGAATTTTCCGCCATAAGGACCGAAATGTCCGCGCTCGTCCGGCAAGTTATAATGCTGTGTCATGTTACTAACTTCTATTACCCTCGTTAATTATTCTTATAAATGCCGCCATTTTATCGGCATCCTTAATACCTTTTTCCGATTCTACGCCGCTGCTGACGTCCAGTGCATAGGGTCCGACCGATTCTATTGCCTGCCTGGCATTGCCGGGTTCCAACCCGCCGGCCAAAATAATCGGTTTTGCGCAATCTTGCGGAATCAAATCCCAATCGAAACGGTTCCCAGAACCGCCCTTCACTCCCGGGTGATAGGCATCGAGCAACAGACCGGCAGCCCCGGAATACCGTTTAGCCAAATCAGCTATATCAACGCCCTGCCGCATACTGATTGCCTTGATGTAAGGCTTTTTGTACAGTTCGCAAGCTTCCGGCGGTTCGTCGCCGTGAAATTGCAAACAGTCGATCGACACCCGACTCAACACTTCACGAATACGTGGTTCTTGCTCGTCGACAAATAAACCGACGACACTGGTAAAGGCCGGCAATGCTTCGACAATCGCAAGCGCCTGATCGATATCAACATTTCTTGGGCTAGGCGGATAAAAAACCAACCCGATCGCATCCACGCCTAGATGCGCCGCACGGACTGCGTCATTGACCCGGGTAAAGCCGCAAATTTTAACGCGAGTACGCATAAAGAGATACGATATTTAATAAAAAATTTAGCCGAATAGAATACCATAAAACAAAAGCGCTAAGCTAAGGCTATACTTCGCGTGGTCGTGTTTGAGACTTTTATAACAATGTTATTTTCAAGAAATAACCGAAATCGGCTAACAAATCCAAAGAAAACCTGGACTACTTAAGAACAAACATGAAATAACTTCGAGAAATTTATTGCCTGTCTTTCTTACTCCTTTATATACCCTTTGCTGGTCAAATTTCGGCGCCGGGGTGTCCGTCAAAGGACGCCGTGAAACTTCCATGTAGGCTTGACGTTGGCTGTCCCTTCCGCCTACACCTGTCAATCGAGCCACCGAACCCCAGCAATTCCCAGTTTGAGCAGTTTCGCCGATTTTAGGGTGTGGGGTATGCCTGTCGAGGAACGCCGTAAACCCATCCATGGGGGCTTGGCGGCAGCTCGAACGCCAAGGATGGCGTGTAGTAGGGCAATGCAGGGCAGAAAAATGCTCCTGCATTTTCTGCATTCATTACATCCATGTAACTCAGCAATTGCCGAGGAGCAAAAATCTGCCCTGCTGCCGACATCCTCGCCAAGCATACCCCACACCCTTTTTGATCTCCAAATTGGGAATTGCTGACCGAACCCCCTCCCATAAGTTGTCGAAGTTATTTCATGCTCGTTCTTTAAGACGGTTTTTTCAATCAAAAGGGAGTAAATTTCGTAGATATTAATTTCGGTCAATATCGGAGCATCATCGAGAAAACATTCAATGCTGATGACTGTGGTCTGACTCAGAATGTTCGTGGCTGTCAGGTGAAGGTGAAGCGGAATGCTCATGATCAGCCTCATGACTATGTTCGGTCGTATGCGAGTGCTCGAGCTCATGATTATGCTCGGTGGTATTGTTCGAATGGCCGTGCTCATGAGCGCTTGCCTCTGAAGCATCCACCGCCCCTTCGACCGCAACACCGTAACGATAGACCATCAATCCGCCCAAATCGGCGCCCAAAACGACCAACACGGACAGACCCGCCGACAGCAATAGAAAAAAACCGTTAGCCGCACCTTTAAGCGAACTGCCGGCCAACAGACGCCAAACCGATAACAACGCCGATAAGCTTAACACCATAATACCAATTTGCTCATGCCTTTCCATGATGTCATGAACATTACCTCCGTGAGCAACCGTTTCGGCAGCCTGTAAACCGGTATAAACAGTCACTGCTGCGCCAATCGTCCCAAAATAAAGCATCGCCGAAGCGGCACTGCGCCAAACCGGGTTACGAATCAAAGTCCCTAATAAGTCGAGAATAAAAAAACCGATCAATAAAGCGATTGGAAAATGTACTAGCAAAGGATGAATATTATCCAATTCAGCGATTCCCGGAAATATATTCGCAAATATGTCCGAAGGCTCTTGTGCAGCAAGGCTTTCCAGAAATCCTAAAAAATGCCCGACAGAATCGGCGACTCCGCCGCCATGATCGGCGCCGCCATGAATTTGAAAAGAATAAAAGTGATTCACATCAATTACGCTATGTTAAGTTTCGAATAAACACAATGTACTCGAAATCGTCGGAATTGCAAACTGCTAGAAAGCGATAAAGCAGACTTGTAAGACTTCATCCTACCGAGTTTTGAAATCGGCCCGGTTTCGCCGTATATTAACGGTCTGTTTCCTAAAGCGACATTTCATCAATGGACACCATCAGCATTCGCGGCGCGCGCACCCATAACCTAAAAAACATCGACCTGGATTTGCCCCGCGACTCATTGATTGTCATTACCGGTCTCTCAGGTTCCGGTAAATCGTCACTGGCTTTCGACACGATTTATGCCGAAGGCCAACGGCGCTATGTCGAGTCGCTATCCGCCTATGCCCGGCAATTCCTGTCGATGATGGAAAAACCGGATGTCGATCATATCGAGGGACTGTCCCCGGCCATTTCGATCGAACAAAAATCGACCTCCCACAATCCTCGCTCGACGGTCGGCACAATTACCGAAATCTATGATTACTTGCGTTTGCTGTATGCCCGCGCAGGCACGCCTCGCTGCCCTGACCATAATGTTTCATTAGCCGCACAAACCGTCAGCCAGATGGTAGATAGCCTGCTCGAACAACCGGAAGGCGGGCGCTGGATGTTATTGGCACCCGTCATCAGCCAGCGTAAAGGGGAATACCTGCAATTGCTCGAGGATTTACGCGCGCAAGGCTTTATCAGAGCACGTATTGACGGCGCCGTATACGATCTCGACGAAACGCCGGCGCTCGACCCCAAGAAAAAACACACGATCGAAGTGATCGTCGATCGATTCAAAATTCGTAACGACATCGCATTGCGCCTTGCCGAGTCATTCGAAACGGCGCTTCGCATCGCAGACGGTATCGCGCTGGCCGTTTCCATGGACGACAACACAACCTTATTATTTTCCGAACGCTACGCCTGTCCGCACTGCGGGTACAGCCTCAGCGAATTAGAACCGCGCATTTTTTCGTTCAACAACCCGAAAGGTGCTTGCCCAACTTGCGATGGACTTGGTGTTCGTCAACACTTCGATCCGGAACTGGTGGTGCATAATCCCAACATCAGCCTAGCCGGCGGGGCAATCCGAGGCTGGGACCGGCGCAACGCTTATTATTATCAAATTATCTGTTCGCTGGCCGAACACTACGGTTTCGATCCGGAAATCCCTTATCAGGATCTACCGGACAACATCAAAAAAGCATTATTATTCGGCAGCGGCAACGAAGCGATCGAGTTCAAACTGATAGGCGGACCACGCGCCGGCCAAACCAAGCGCTACAGCTTTGAAGGCATCATTGCGAACATGGATCGCCGTTACCATGAAACCGACTCTCCGATGGTCCGTGAGGAACTGGCCAAATATCTATCGCAAAAAACTTGTCCTGACTGCGGCGGAGCCCGCCTAAACAAGGCTGCCCGCCATGTTTTCGTCAACGAACGACCTTTGCACGAACTCACCCGCCTTCCGATACGCAAGTCTTTACAGTTTTTCGAGGAATTGGATTTACCTGGAAAACAAGGCGAAGTAGCTGCGAAAATCATCAAGGAAATCGTCGAACGACAAGAGTTTTTGGTTAATGTCGGCCTGGACTACCTGACCCTCGATCGTAGCGCCGATACGCTGTCCGGCGGCGAAGCGCAACGTATCCGGCTGGCCAGCCAAATCGGCGCAGGCTTAGTCGGCGTGATGTATGTGCTCGACGAACCGTCAATCGGCCTGCATCAGCGCGATAACGACCGCTTGTTGAATACCCTGTTCCGGCTCAGGGATTTGGGTAATACCGTAATCGTCGTAGAACACGACGAAGATGCGATACGCTCGGCCGATCATATCGTCGATATCGGCCCCGGCGCCGGTATTCACGGCGGTAGAATCGTCGCACAGGGATCGCCGCAAGACATCATCGACTCGCCCGATTCGCTGACCGGCCAGTATTTATCGGGGAAACAAATGATTGTGATTCCGAAAAGCACGACGCCGGTCGACCCGGAAAAGCGGATCGTGATCCGCAACGCCCAAGGCAATAACCTGAAAAACGTCGATATCGCTCTGCCGGTCGGCCTACTTACCTGTATCACCGGCGTATCCGGCTCAGGGAAATCGACGCTCATCAACGATACGCTCTACCGCTATGTTGCGCGCGCAATCAATCGAGCTGGCACCCTGCCCGCACCTTGCGATGAAATCGAAGGCATTGAATATTTCGATAAAGTCATTGATATTAATCAAAGCCCTATAGGCCGAACGCCCCGTTCGAATCCGGCCACTTATACCGGAATTTTTACGCCCATCCGGGAATTATTTGCGGCAACGCCTGAAGCCCGATCACGCGGTTACACGCCGGGGCGCTTCAGCTTCAACGTCAAAGGCGGCCGCTGCGAGGCCTGCAAAGGCGATGGAGTCATCAAAGTCGAAATGCATTTCTTGCCGGATATTTTCGTACATTGCGACGTCTGCGGCGGTAAACGTTATAACCGTGAAACGCTGGAAATCCGCTATAAAGGCAAGGCAATCAACGAAGTATTGGATATGACCGTCGAGGATGCCGCGCAATTTTTCAGCGCCGTCCCGGTATTATCCAAAAAACTGCACACCTTGACCGAAGTGGGACTGAACTACATCACGCTCGGACAAAATGCCGTCACGCTTTCCGGTGGCGAAGCACAGCGCGTCAAACTGGCCAAGGAACTCTCGAAACGCGATACCGGCAAAACGCTCTATATTCTCGACGAGCCCACAACTGGCCTGCATTTCCACGATATCAAACAATTATTGCGCGTATTGCATACACTACGCGATCATGGCAACACCGTGATCGTCATCGAGCATAACCTGGACGTGATCAAAACGGCAGATTGGATTATTGATATGGGACCGGAGGGCGGCGATGGTGGAGGCACACTGGTCGCTGAAGGTACACCGCAACAATTGAGTAAAAACAACGCCTCGCATACCGGGCATTATTTAAAACGATTTTTTAGCTGATTTGGCGAATTGGCTCGAATTTTTATGCGCGGCTCAATCTTATACGCTATCTTCATTCTAACGTTCATGAAAGCCCGGCAATCACCCCGGCAAATGAAAGTACGAGACGTGGGGAGGGCGCGGTCACTCGCCCGACAGGACGCCGTGAATACGTCCATGTAGGCTCGATGGCGGCTATCCTGCCGCCAACGCCTGTCGATCGAGCAACCGCACCCTCTCCGGAACAGGCATTGCCAGAACAGAGATTTGTATATCGAAAAATTAGATAATGAATCCAAATTTACGAACTTTCACAGTAATTCTGCAGTTTAACCATGAAACACATGAAGAATTTCAAGTCCTTCATGGTAAATATTACAAAATAAGGATTGAAAACAAAAAAGGCCGGAAAGAGCGCTCTTTCCGGCCTTTTTTGTTTAGCTAAGCGGTTAAACTTTTTCCGATTCGGCTAGCGCGTTGAATGCATCGATTTTAGCTTTGCCGGTATTGACCAATTCGACTCCGGTATCGATGATCATTTTGACAAGCCCCGGAATTCGATAGACTCTCAAGCCTAAATAAGCCACGATCGGAATCGCAATAAAAGCCGCAATCAACCCGTTTAAACCGAACAAGGTCATCAACTTGATCAATAACACGGCAGCATCCAGCGGCAATAAAACCATCGCGCCAAAATAAATCAATACCATGAATGTAAACAGAACGAATACGACGAACTGAAGTAGCCTAACTAATGCGACGTTAATATTTTTCATTGTAATTTTAATTTCCCGACAAAACTAAGAAGCCTCGAAGGACGAGTACCACAGCCCTTTGATCGTGTAGAGGCAAGCCTTTTAAAAGCCGCTTATTATACAGAAATGAGATCCAATTTCATTTTTTATTGCGCGGGCTCATTGCGTAGAAAAAACCGATATAAGATCGCCCCCGCGATAAAACCGCCTAAATGTGCCCACCAAGCCACATCAACCGTCACGTCATCAAACATCACCGATGTCGTGGCTTTTTGCAGCTGAATAATGATCCAAAACCCCAAAAAAGCTATCGCCGGCACATGAAAAACCAATGGAAAAAATAGGATAGGTATAAAAACAACGACGCGCTCAAACGGATATAGAAAAAAATAAGCCCCCAAAACTCCTGCGATCGCTCCCGATGCGCCAACGACCGGTATCGTTAAATAGGGATCGAAATAAAACTGCAAGGCTTGAGCCGATAATCCGCAAACCACATAAAAAATCAAAAAGCGCCCCCTGCCCATCAGGTCTTCGACATTATCGGCAAAAATCCACATGAATAACATGTTAGTGACTAAATGCAACCAACCTCCATGCAAAAAAAGACTGGTCAAAAACGATAAATAATAATCGGGCGGCAAACCGAAATGAGCAGCCCAACCAGGGCTTGAATAACGCAACGGCACCATGCCGAACAAATAAGTTAAACGGTATTTCGATTGATCGGGAATAATTTCCATCGCAATAAAGATCACGATACATAAAACCATTAAACTCCACGAAACAATCGGCCTTGAATTACACGGTGCGGTATCTCTAATTGGAATCATGATCTTTCCGTCTATAGACAGCCTTTCTAAAATTCAAAAAAATATCGGCCATGCCGAGAAAAGCCATGCCGACGATCGCATACTGAGGCATAACAAACAATAATAAATACGGCGGCAGCAAATAATTTTTGCTACGTTCGGAAACGTCAACCGTACAATGCAAGACCGCCATACCATGGAAGAAAAACGGCATCGTAAAAACCAATAACAAATCATAAAGTACGGCTTCGCTGAATAACGCAGTCACGATCAACACGACACCCAAAACACCCAAGGCATATATGGGATATCTAACTCGGTAAAATTCCTCGGCGAATCCCCCAGGGTTGTATAAAGTCGCCTGCATCCAACGCCCGATCAACATTGACGAAGCCACTGCAAAACCGAACATCATCGCCACCAATCCATTCATCAACCGTAAAGTGCCGTCGGCCTCGAAGCCTTGATAAGTGGCTCCTTTAACGCCTTCAACAGCTTCTTCCAACCAATTAGCCCACCATTGCGCGGCATCGCCCGATACGACCTGTATCGAAACCGCTAAGATAGCCGCAAACACCGCCGCGACCATTATCGCCAAACTTTGCGATTGGGTAACACGCAATACTTTCGCCGAAGCCGCCA
The DNA here is from genome assembly GCF_005931095.1 of Methylotuvimicrobium buryatense. Taxonomy (GTDB): domain Bacteria; phylum Pseudomonadota; class Gammaproteobacteria; order Methylococcales; family Methylomonadaceae; genus Methylotuvimicrobium; species Methylotuvimicrobium buryatense. Next base: position 2,957,620 of record NZ_CP035467.1, read on the forward strand.
ACGGCACCAACAAAAACAAAACTACAGGCGTATCGAGGCCCGGCCTACTTTCGACAAAAAGACTGCTGACATAAACCACCAAAGCCGTACCGATCAAAACAATCAGCCAATAGCTATCCGAACGCGACAATACGCATAATGCGATGATGCCGCAACAAAACAGCGCCAACGGCAAAACAAATTGGGATAAAGCGCCCAATATACAAGCAGCGACCAAGGCCTGATACGGTCCCTGCATCACAAAATTCGCTAAAGCCCTCATAAATACCCATCCTCCTTAAAACCCAATCTTAAAGATAAAGCCGGTATATTGAATTTGAAATTCCATACCCGGCGACTTTGCTGCTTAGCATATCAGCATGCCGAGAAAGATAAAATCAATGACGCTTCATTCAGATCTTATCGACACTTATAACTTTTATTCGAAGTTGCTTATATTTTAAACAAAACGTAACATTGCCGGATTTATCTTTACGGCGCTTCTGTTAAATCGGAAAACTGCCGGCTCAGCCCACTCATTCAAGGCTTTATGGAAACACAACCGGAACCAACGTCCTCTTTAACGTTCAGCCAATTCGAGCTTGATTCGCGCATCAAACAAGCCACGCAAGCCATGGGGTTCGGTCACCCAACCGAAGTACAGGCTGCCGTCATACCTCTGGCCAACGAATCCAAAGATCTTTGGGTTTGCGCAAAAACCGGGAGCGGCAAAACTGCGGCCTTTCTGATACCCGCCTTGCAGCATCTACTGCAAAACTGCCCCGAGGACAGCGCGGCAAAAGTCTTGATACTAGCGCCGACACGGGAACTAGCCAAACAGACACATAAACAATGTCGACAACTGGCTGAATTCACCCCGATCAAGTCCGGCTTGATTATCGGCGGCGAAGACTTCAAGAAGCAATCCGCTTTATTTGCTAAAAGTACCGCCATCATCATCGCAACACCAGGTCGCCTAATCGAAGTCATCGAGGAGGGTTCCGCCGATTTCAGCCGACTCGACCTACTCATTCTCGATGAAGCCGACCGTATGCTCGACATGGGCTTCAAAAACGATTTACTGAAAATTGCAAGCGTTTGCAACCCGGAACGCCAAACCCTTCTATTTTCCGCGACACTTAATCCGACGATCAAAGGCATTGCCCTCGCACTGCTTAAGGAGCCGAAAAAAGTCTATCTCGATGGCATACAGGCGGAACACGAAGACATCGAGCAGCAAATGTTGCTGGCCGACGATTTCGAACATAAGAAAAAATTATTGATCTGGCTGCTAAGCCACGAAACATACGAAAAAGCCTTGGTCTTCACCAACACCAAAATCCATACCGATCAATTGCGCGGCCCATTGAGAGGGCAAAAACTGCGCGTAGGCTCGCTGCATGGCGACATGGACCAAAGCGAACGCAACAAAACCATGGGGGTTTTCCGAGACGGAACCATCGACATATTGGTCGCAACCGACGTTGCCGCGCGCGGTCTCGATATCGAAGGCGTGGACCTGGTCATTAATTTCGACTTAGCCCGTAACGGTAATGACTATCTGCACAGAATCGGCCGTACCGGACGAGCCGGCCGGCCGGGACTTGCAATCGCATTGATCAACTCTACCGAATGGAACGTCTTGGCGGGCATCGAACGCTATCTACAACAGCGACTGACCCGGCGCACGATCAAGGAATTGGAAGGCCGCTATAAAGGCCCCAAAAAGCTCAAGGCCTCAGGAAAAGCCGCCAGTAGTAAAAACAAAAAAGCGGAACCGAAGAAGAAAGAGTCCAAAATCAAAGATCGTCATCGTGACCGGAAAACCATCGGTAAAAGACGCAAGCCAAGCGAACTGAAAACCAACGGTTAATCTTAATAAAAAGCATTTTGTCCACGAAAATCACGAAAATATTCAATTGGTTATACTCTCCAAGTTGCTCACCTAATGGGTGGTACAAGTGACTTTTGTAACCGTATGATTACTTTCGTGTATTTCATGATTTTAGGGTTTGGTCGTAAATAACTTCGCTATTTTAGGAAGGGTTCGGTTGCTCGATATTCATTACGAAATCCTTAGTGTGCTGACTATACCTTTCGCGTTTCAAATTTCGGCAGTGCCTGAGGAGGCGCCGGGGTGTTCGGTCGATTTTTGCTCCTGCAAAATCGACATTCACGCCATCCATGGCGCTTGCAAAGGCTTTGCCAGCATGGAGCTGGCATAGAGCCTACAGGGATGTATTCACGGCGTCCTTTGACGGACACCTCGGCGCCGAATTTTGACCTGCGATGGATATATCGAGTTTAGGTTAATCTCAAACTTTCAAGCGTTCGACAACTCTCCCATTCTGCAAATGCTCCTCGATAATCTCATCGATATCGGCTTGATTTTCATAACGATACCAAATAGCATCGGGATAGACGACCATTACCGGCCCTTCCTTGCAACGATCCAGGCAACCGGCATTGTTGATGCGGCATTTACCGGACCCGCTCATTTTTAGCTTTTTCAATTGCGTTTTCGCATAATCTCGAAAAAACTGAGCATCATGATCCTGGCAGCAGGCCGCGCCGTTCTCGCGCTGATTGGTACAGAAAAAAACATGGTGTTTATAGTAATTCATCTCACTAACTTAAAAATTGTCTAATTTCTGGTTCCCACGGTCCTCCGTGGGAACCCATACTTTGGCTGCCGAGGCGAAATATGCATTAGCAGTTGGAGCGATGGAAACGAAAACCAACTTTATACCCTTTGCTGATCAAATTTCGGCGCCGGGGTGTCCGTCAAAGGACGCCGTGAATACGTCCATGTAGGCTCTGTGACAGCATCCCTGCTGTCAAAGCCTTTGCAAGCGCCATGGATGGCGTGAATGTCGATTTTGCAGGAGCAAAAATCGACCGAACACCCCGGCACCTCCATGCGTCAATGCCGAAATTTGAAGTGCGATGGGTATACTTCAATCGCCATCTGCAGAGCCGTCATCGACAAAATCCCGACTATCGATATCTTGCGAATCGGGCCTAGTTTCAGGACCCAATTCTTGGATGGCGCCATCAGCGCCTACCAATACCGAACTTGCCAAGCCCCGAAATATACCATGCTCGATAACGCCAGGCAGGGCGTTGAGCGCATCGTCGAGATCATCGATATCGATCGTGGCATCGAAAACGGTATCGAGCACCAAGCTTCCGTAAGATGTTACCACCAAGCCGTCATCATTTGCAGTCCGTCGTAGTGTCGGCCTACCGCCCAGTTTTACCAAATTATCTTTAACCATTCGCCAGGCAAACGGCATAACCTCGACTGGAACAGGAAATCGCTCGCCGATTCGGCCGACCAACTTGCTTTTATCGATCAGAACGACGAACCGGTCGGCCGCCTTCGCCAACAATTTTTCTCGTACTAAATCGTAGCCCCGGCCTTTGAGCAGCGTCTTATCGAGGGTAACTTCATCGGCGCCATCGACATAAAGATCGATTCGCTCGGTTTGCTCAATCGACTGTAGGGGTAACCCCATTTCACGAGCCTTAATCGCGCTGACAACCGAACTCGAAATTACGATCACGTTTAGACCTTCATCTTTATGGAGGCGAGACAACTCTTTAATAAAACAGTCGGCCGTGGAACCGGTTCCGAGTCCGACACGCATCCCGTCTTTAACCAGCTTTGCGGCATGGACTGCCACCAATTCTTTATCATTCATTGCGACTCCTAGAAAGACTTCTTTCGTAAATCAAGTTTCGATATAAGTGAAGAGTGATTACAACTATTAACCGCCCTCCATCAACTTATAAGCCACTCCTCCGATAACCACCAGTGCAACCAAAGCCCAACCCAGACGATCCATATATTCGCGTAATTTCGCTTCGAGTTTTTCGCCACCCGCCGCGATCAGTAACGACACCAGAAAAAAACGCGCGCCACGACCCACCGTCGATGCCAGCACAAACGGTAAAAACACCATGCTCATCACGCCGGCGGCTATCGTGAAAACTTTATAAGGGATCGGCGAAAAACCGGCCACCAAGACCGCCCAAAACCCCCAATCGGTAAACCATTGCCGAGCTAATAGAAAGCCCTCCCAATAATGCGTGGTTGTTAACCAAGGCTCGAATTGGTCGAACAGAAAAAAACCGATCGCATAACCTAAGATGCCTCCCAAGACCGAAAAAACCGTGGTCCATAGCGCAAATCGAAAAGCTTGTTGAGGACGACCGAGTGCCATCGGCGCCAACATAACATCGGGCGGAATCGGAAAAAAAGACGATTCGGCAAAGCTCAAAGCACAAAGATACTTCAAGGCATGCTTATGCCGGGACCACGATAGAGTCTTATCGTATAGCGCTTGAAACATACTTATTCCCTACCCGATAAAAACGGTACGAAATTGACCGACTCCAGGATTTCGACTTCGAATCCTGATGCGTTTCGAATAACCCGTTGTAGCTCCTGTCCACCGGAATGGCCAATAGGAATCACCATCACGCCGCCGATAGCCAATTGCCGCAGCAGCATTTCGGGAATTTCGGGCGGAGCCGCAGTTACCAAAATCCCATCGTATGGAGCATGTTCCGGCCATCCCCAGCCGCCATCGCTGTGCAAATAGCTGATGTTTTTATGTTTCAAACTCCATACCAAATTTTTGGCTTTCTTTTGCAACGGCTGAATCCGTTCGACTGTATAAACATAATCGACCAATTGCGACAACACCGCCGTCTGATAACCGCAACCGGTACCGATCTCCAGGACCTTGGCAAGCGGTCCTGATGCCAGAAGCAATTCGGTCATTTTAGCGACGATATAAGGCTGCGATATCGTCTGGTTATAACCGATCGGCAAAGCGGTATCTTCGTAAGCCCGGCTAGCGAGCGCCTCATCGACGAACAAATGACGCGGCGTATTACGCATCGCATCGAGAATTTTATGATTGGTGATCCCTTGTTCCTTCAAACGCCCCACCATGCGCTCCCGGGTTCGCATGGAAGTCATGCCTATTCCTTTCACATTAAGCATCATCATTACTATATTTCTCCTAAGGCAACCATTTTTCCAAAGCGCCTATACGCTCATAGCGTGTCAAATCGACCTGCAAGGGACTAACGGAAACATAACCCGTTTTAATTGCATAAAAATCGGTTCCGGGTCCCGCATCTTGCTCCGACCCTGGCGGCCCTACCCAGTAAATAGTTCTTTCCCGCGGATCGACGCCTTTGACTACCGGCTCGGCCTTATGGCGTTGCCCCAAACGCGTTGCCTGAAACCCCTTAAGCTCGCTAAAAGGAATATCGGGTACATTTACATTCAAAATACTATCTTGAGGTAAAGGCTCTTCTATCAATCTTTGTAGTAATATAACCGCAACTTGCGCTGCCGTATCGAAATACCTCGGATTATTACCGACCAACGAAATCGCCACAGCCGGCAAACCTAAAAACCGGCCTTCGGTCGCCGCCGCCACGGTACCGGAATAGAGTACGTCATCGCCCAAATTGGAACCGTGATTAATTCCGGCAAATACCATATCAGGCTCTTGCGCCAACAAGCCGGTGATCGCCAAATGAACGCAATCGGTCGGCGTGCCGTCTACTCTAATAAAACCGTTAGCGGTTTGGTAAGCTCTGAGCGGTCTTTCCAGAGTCAGTGAATTACTGGCTGCGCTGCGGTTTCGATCCGGCGCCACAACCGAAATTTCGGCATGACCGCTTAATGCATCCGCCAATGCATTCAGGCCTTCCGCCAGATAGCCGTCATCATTGCTCAACAAAATATGCATTTTAAGTCGCCCCGTGCGCAAATAGTTTATAAAATCCCTAATATTAACAACTTATCGTATTTAAATCAGCTAACGTGAGAAAAAAAAGCCTAACACAGGAAGATCGAGATCTGTTTCGTCATACCGTCGGCAAGGTGATATCGGTCGCTACCGATAAACTGCATTTGAAGACTTCTCCAAAACCGAAACCCATACCCGCTAAACGTTCAGTTGAACATACACAAGCGCTTGACGAATCGATCTCGGTAACGGAACAGCTCAGTTTAGAGGATAGCATGGGCTTTTTAAGCCCCGGACTACAAAAAAATGTCTTGCGAAAAATGCGCAAAGGTCATTACGGACTCGATGCCGAAATCGATTTACACGGACTGAGTAGCCACGAGGCGAAAAAGCAATTATTACGCTTTCTGCATAGTTGTGTGGAGGAAGGTTACCGTTGTGTCTGCATCGTGCATGGCAAGGGCTATCGCTCACCGGATAACCTACCGATTCTGAAAAACAGTCTCAATGTATGGCTTCGTCAACACCGGGATGTACAAGCCTTTTGTTCCGCGCCGCAAAGAGAAGGCGGCACGGGGGCGGTTTTTGTTCTGCTGCGCTTAACGGATAAATACGACGAACAAAACGATGCCGAGCGCTAAACGATACCAAACGAAAGGAATCATGCCGATACGATTCAGCAATTTCAAAAACCAACCGATTGTCAAGTAAGCAACGACACAGGAGATCGCTGCTCCGATCGCCATGAAGTCCCACATGACTTCGATATCGGACTTGAATAATTCAAAGGCCTTTAGCATACCGGCCAAGGCAATGACCGGAATCGACAATAGAAACGAAAATCGCGCGGCTTGCTCGCGCTGTAATCCCGAAAACAAGCCGGCTGTGATCGTGATACCCGCACGGGAGGTACCGGGAATCAATGCAATCGCTTGAAACACGCCGACCAGCAAAGCATCGAATAAAGTCACGACAGTCCGGCGCTCTTTAGCGAACTTTTCCGAAACCCACAACAACATCGCGAAAACGATGGTCGAAGTCGCAATCACCAAAGGCGATCTCAATGACTCTTCAAGCGAGTGAGGCATCGATAAGCCCGCAAGACCAACCGGAATCGTGCCCAACACTACATACCAGGCCAAACGGGAATCGTCCGAAGCCCCTTTGCCGGTGAACGAACCGAACCATGCCGCAATAATCGTCAATAAGTCTTTGCGGTAATAGGCCACAACAGCCGTTAAGGTTCCGACATGCACCGCGACATCGAATGCGAGCCCCTGATCCTCCCAACCCAAGATAACCGGCAACAAAATCAAATGTGCGGAACTCGAAATCGGTAAGAATTCAGTCAGCCCCTGCAGCAAGGCCAACGAGATGGCTTGAATAATATCCATTATTTAACTCTCTATTATTTCTCGAAGTAAAGCGGTCGCATAGCTACCCGCCGGTAAGGTGAATTTTAGTTGCAATCGGCCCCGCGAGATAAAGCGCCACTCTAAATCGGTCAAACTCATTCTAAGCGCCCTGCGTGCGCCTTCCAGGCCGCAGTCGAACAAACCGCGAACCATAAAATCGAAACGTTCGATCACGGCTGATTCGATAGCCCAGGCCTCACCTGTTGCTTCGGAAGCCCCCTGCCCGCAAAGGACTGCGCTCGGGTGAATTTCGCACGCGTCGATCCGCTTAGAAATGGTCGGATCGATTTGGTCGACTTTAAAAAAACCTCGGGATCCTTCAACAATGAACACATCGCCATCGATCGGTTGATTCCAATTATCGAGTCTAATTCTCTCGGCCAAAATATGATTAAACAAAAACGACCGTGCCGCCGATAGGTAAATACCGCGCTGTTCACGCTTAACCTTGGCTCCTTCGAATAGAGACAGAGCTTTATTGACATTCTGCCCAAGATTTCCGAAGCGTTGCTCGCCGAAATAATTCGGTACACCGCAGGTCTTGATCCGACTCAACTGATCTTCAAGACGCTTTTCGTCACCTTGCCAATCTCTGATCAATAGCTCGAAACGATTACCGGATAATATGCCGCGTTTCAATTTACGAGCATGACGTATTGACCGATGAACTGTAATCGTTTCCGATTCGAAATCGGACCATTGCGGTGCTTCTTTGCCCGGTAACCACACACTGAACCATTGCGTCGTGACGGCATGACGATCCTTCAAGCCGGCATATCCGATATCGCGCTGCCTAACGCCGGCAAAACGAGCCAGTTGTCTCGCCACAAACTCGGTATTTTCGCCTTTTTTCTCGATGAGCAGAAAAACATGCTCGCCTTCGCCCGAGGGCTCGAACGACAGCACTTCATTGACGATAAAGTCCTCAGGCTCTGTCCGGATCTTTCCGGTTCCGGATGGGCCTCCGTAGGCATGGGGCCACTGTGGTATTTCAATGTTTTTCAAGGCTAGGAAGAATCAGTTGGTTTAACTATTGAGACTTGGATGGTGTCGATCAAGCTGGTTCTTGCTGATATACACCTATCGCTATTCAAATTTCGGCAGTGCCTTAGGAGGCACCAGGTCATAAGCGCCAACTTAAAGGAAGGAGCTCGTCATTCCGCCAGGGATTGACGGAATCCAGGGCCACGGATGGAAATGCTTAGCACCACATCCACGTATACTCCTCGTAGATCAAAATTCGGCACCGGGGTGCCCGTCAAAGGACGCCGTGAATACGTCCCTGTAGGCTCTATGCCAGCTCCATGCTGGCAATTTTTGAATATAAAGGCAGCACGATGGGTATATCCAAGGTAATTGCGACAATCATCTGGTCTTCAGATAACAATCTATCATCCTCAATCCAGCTCCATCAGCGTTACTCTACCTTTCGATCAATACGGCCACCTGGACGGCAATACCTTCTCCACGACCTTCGAAACCGAGTTTTTCGGTCGTGGTCGCCTTGACATTGATGCAGTCGAGTTCGACATTCAAATCTTCGGCTATATTACGGCACATTGCCTCGATATGCGGCGCCATTTTCGGCGCTTGGGCAATAATCGTGATATCGGCATTGACGAGAAAATAGCCTTTATTTTGCACGATCCGATAAACATGACGAAGCAATACGCGGCTATCGGCTCCTTTGAAACTTGGATCGGTATCGGGAAAATGCTTGCCGATATCGCCTAACGCGGCTGCTCCTAATAGCGCATCGGACAAGGCATGCAGCACGACATCGCCGTCCGAATGCGCGTCGAGGCCTTTCTCGTATGGAATCTTCACGCCGCCCAGAATGACGTCGCCGCCTTCCTTGAAACGATGCACATCGTAACCTTGACCGATTCTGATCATTGTTGTTGCTCCATATAAAATTGCGCTAAGGGTAAGTCTTCAGGTCGAGTAATCTTGATATTGTCGGGACGTCCTTCGACGATCTTGGGTTGAAAACCGAGCAATTCGAGCGCGCTGGCTTCGTCGGTCACCGCCGGATTTCCGACCGACGCCTCGAGCGCCTGTTTCAACCGGCCGTAACGAAACATCTGCGGCGTCAACGCGCGCCAAATATGCGTTCTGTCGAGAGTTCCCAAGATCGAATCGCCATCGACATTCTTCAGTGTGTCGTGCGACGACAGCGCAAGGATGCCACCGACCTCGTCGTTTTGTAACGTGTCGATCAATAAGCGGATATCGGCGGCGGTAATGCAGGGTCTGGCCGCGTCATGAACCAGCACCCAGTGGTTTTCCCGTGCACGATCCTCGATTGCGCGCAGCGCCGACAACACCGAATCGGCGCGTTCCTTGCCGCCCGGCGCGGTGAACACCCGGACGTCTTGCGAAATCGTTAGTTCCGGCCAATAGGGGTCTTCGACCGAAATCGCCACAGAAACGGCGGCAAAGACATCGGCCTGCAGCAAACGCGTCAGCGTGTGCTCCAAGACGGTCTTGCCCAATAACGGGAGATATTGCTTGGGACGATCGGCCTGCATGCGTTTGCCGACACCGGCCGCAGGCACAACCGCCCAAATGGATTGGGTATTTGTCATCGATAAGGAATGTGTTTTAAATGACCTGGACAGGCGTAAAAAGCGGAACACGGCAATAGCTGAAGCTATTGCACTCCTCGCCAAAATTCGAAGCGCCGTAGGCCGAGTTGAGCGTCAGTGAAACCCGGTGTTCCATGTGCTGAACAGCTGGGTTTCACGCTGTTCAACCTAGCCTTCCTGCCTGTATGCTATGCCTTTCAGGCAACTATTCCAACACCTGAAAAAACGTCTCGTCTTCCCTGATCATCCCTAATTCATACCGCGCTCTTTCCTCGATGGCCTCTTGACCTTTCCTCAAATCGAGAACCTCGCCATAAAGGGCCGCATTACGTTCCTTTTTTTCCTGTACCTGCAAGGCCAATTCATCCAACCGGCTTTGATAGTGATTGATTTGAACAATGCCTCCATCGCCGAACCAAAGGCGATATTGCAGATGCACGATGATCGCAATCAGCACCGCGACGAGAATCTTGAAATTATTCATTGAACGGCTCATCCTGAATCAGGGCGGCGACAGTGCCGCCCCTTTTCAGACAGATCAGAGCATTTTAAATGCGCTGCGGCCTGCGTAAATCGCCTTGCTGCCCAGCTCGTGCTCGATCTTCATCAGACGGTTGTATTTCGCGACACGGTCGGAACGACTCAATGAACCGGTCTTAATCTGACCGGTACCGGTTGCGACGACTAGGTCGGCAATCGTGGTGTCCTCGGTTTCGCCCGAGCGATGCGAGACGACCGCGGTATAGCCCGCCGCGTGCGCGGTATGGATCGCATCGAGCGTTTCGGTCAGCGTACCGATTTGATTGACCTTAATCAGAATCGAATTCGCGATACCTTTTTCGATGCCTTCTTTCAAAGTTTTCGGATTGGTCACGAACAGATCGTCGCCGACCAATTGGATCATGCCGCCCAGCTTCTCGGTATGGATTTTCCAGCCGGCCCAATCGTTTTGATCCAGGCCGTCTTCGATCGAGATGATCGGATATTTTTTGACCCATTCGACGAAGAAATCGGTCATTTCTTCCGACGTGAAGCTACGGTTTTCCGCAGACAAGACATACTTGCCGTCTTTGTAGTATTCGGAGCTGGCCGCATCCATACCCAGATAGATGTCTTGACCGGCTTTGTAGCCGGCTTTTTCGATCGCTTCGAGAATCACTTCGATCGCTTCTTCGTTCGAGGACAGATTCGGTGCAAAACCGCCTTCGTCACCGACTGTGGTAGCCAGGCCTTTACCTTTCAGTACTTTCGCGAGGTTGTGGAATACTTCTGCACCGTAACGGATCGCTTCGCGGAAGTTCGGGGCGCCGACCGGCAGAATCATGAATTCTTGCAAATCGACGCTGTTGTCGGCGTGCGAACCGCCGTTGATGATGTTCATCATCGGCACCGGCATGATGAATTCGCCGCTGGTATTCATATAGTTGTACAAAGGCAGTCCCGCGTCTTTTGCTTCGGCATGCGCGGCCGCCATCGAAACTGACAGAATCGCGTTCGCGCCCAGACGGCCTTTGTTTTCAGTGCCGTCCAGCTCGATCATTTTTCGGTCGATCGCGGATTGATCGCCGGCATCCATACCGATAATCGCGGAGCGAATTTCGGTGTTGACGTTGTCGACCGCCTTCAAAACACCTTTACCCAAATAACGCGATTTATCGCCGTCGCGCAATTCGATTGCTTCACGCTCACCGGTCGATGCACCGGAAGGCACCATCGCGCAGCCAATAAGGCCCGATGCGAGAACGACTTCGGCCTCGATCGTCGGGTTACCGCGTGAATCTAAAATTTCTCTTGCACGAATATCTACTATTTCAGCCATATAGGGTTCCTTATAAAGTTGTTTCGATCAAACTGTTTGCTTTCACAGCCCGATCCAGGGTGATTAAAATTTCAAGTAATTCTTTGATGCGATGCATAGGCCAAGAATTAGGGCCATCGCTAAGCGCCTCGGCCGGATTCGGGTGCGTTTCCATAAACAGTCCTGCAATACCGACCGCTACCGCAGCTCTCGCCAGAACCGGAACGAATTCGCGTTGCCCGCCGGAACAAGAACCTTGCCCGCCCGGCAATTGCACCGAATGCGTCGCATCGAACACGACCGGACAACCGGTATCGCGCATAACGGCCAGCGAGCGCATGTCAGAAACCAGGTTGTTGTAACCGAACGAGACACCTCGTTCGCAGACCATGATCTGTTGATTGCCGGTCGCTTTGGCTTTGTTTGCGACATTGGCCATGTCCCAGGGCGCCAAGAACTGACCTTTTTTAATATTGACCGGTATACCTAATTCGGCCACGCTTTGAATAAAATTAGTCTGCCTGCACAAAAACGCAGGCGTCTGCACGACATCGACTACTTCGGCGACTTCTTTTAGCGGAGTGTCTTCGTGAACATCAGTCAACACCGGAACACCGATTTGTTGCTTGACCTTTTGCAGAATGGCCAACCCTCGTTCGAAACCGAGGCCTCGAAAACTTTCCAGCGATGAACGATTCGCTTTATCGAAAGACGACTTATAGATGAACGGAATACCCAATTCAGCCGTAATTTCTTTCAGGAAACCCGCAGTTTCCATAGCCAGTTCCTCACTTTCGATCACACAGGGACCGGCGATCAAAAACAACGGCTTATCGAGCCCTACTTCAAAATTGCATAATTTCATTTATCGGTTTCCTTTTTATGAAGAGCGGCTGCGGCAACAAAACCGGAAAATAACGGATGCCCTTTACGCGGAGCCGAATTAAATTCCGGATGAAATTGGCAAGCCAAAAACCAGGGGTGACCCGGAATTTCGATGACTTCGACCAGGCGCCCGTCGATCGATTTGCCTGAGAAACGCATGCCGTTTTGCTCAAGCCTTTCAAAATATTTATTATTAAACTCGTAACGGTGCCGATGCCGCTCTCTAATGACTTCCTTCTGATAAAGCTCGTATGCCAGCGAGTCAATTTGCAAACGGCATTTTTGCCCGCCCAAACGCATCGTGCCGCCCAAATCGGAATTAGCGCTACGAACTTCCACCTGTCCTTCCGCGTCCATCCATTCGGTAATCAAGCCTATCACCGGATGCGGCGAATCGGGTAAAAACTCGGTACTGTGCGCGCCTTCCAGTTTCGCGACATTACGTGCAAACTCGATAACCGCCACCTGCATGCCCAAACAAATCCCTAAATAAGGTATCTTATTTTCCCGAGCATACCTTGCTGTCGCAATCTTACCTTCAACCCCCCGCTCGCCAAAACCGCCTGGAACCAGAATCGCATCGACGGGTTTCAGAGCAGAAACCCCCTCTTCCTCGATCGCTTCCGAATCGATATATTCAATCCGTACCTTATTTCGGGTTTTAATACCGGCATGAATCAATGCTTCATGCAATGATTTATAAGCATCGGAATGATCGACATATTTACCGACGATCGCAATCGATACCTCATTGACCGGATGCATCAGGCCCTCGATCACATTTTCCCATTCTGTCAAATCGGCTTTAGGGACATCCAAACGAAGTTTTTCGACAACAATATCGTCCAAGCCTTGCTCATGAAGCAGCAAAGGAATACGGTAAATAGAATCGGCATCGATCGCGGAAATAACGGCTCTTTCGGCAACATTCGTAAACAACGCAATTTTACGACGCTCGATTGCCGGAATCGGTTGCTCGGAACGACAAATCAAGATATCCGGTTGAATACCGATTGTCCTAAGTTCTTTAACCGAATGCTGGGTCGGTTTAGTTTTGATTTCGCCGGCCGACTTGATATAAGGAACTAGCGTCAAATGAATGAAAAGCGCTCGATCCCTACCCAATTCAACATACATTTGCCGAATCGCCTCGAGAAAAGGCAGCGATTCGATGTCGCCGACCGTGCCGCCTACTTCGATAATCGCGACATCCATGCCTTCGGCACTGAGTTCGATTCGACGTTTGATTTCATCGGTGATGTGCGGAATGACTTGAACGGTCGCGCCTAAATAATCGCCTTTGCGTTCTTTGCGCAATACATTTTCATAAATTTGGCCGGTCGTGAAATTGTTCTTCTTGGTCATTGTGGTTTTGATAAACCGCTCGTAATGACCCAAGTCGAGATCCGTTTCAGCCCCATCCTCGGTGACGAATACCTCGCCATGTTGAAAGGGACTCATCGTTCCGGGATCGACGTTGATATAGGGGTCCAACTTAGTCATCGTCACTTTCAGCCCGCGCGCTTCAAGAATTGCGGCCAACGACGACGCGGCAATGCCTTTACCCAAAGAGGAAACGACACCACCGGTAATGAAAATAAATTTGGTCATGTAAGGAATAAAACTTTCGGGAGACGGCTTTGAAATAGCCAAGATTAAAATTCGACTATTTTAATCGACTAAGACACATTCGTCATGGCCTTTCCGGTTTTTATTTTTTTGCGACCGAATTAACCGAATGCAACCCGGCTTGTTTTCGCAATAAAATTCGGAACCGATCCAAAGATCGGCAATTGCCGCCAAGCGCCCGTCTAAATAAATCAATGGGATATAAGGTCTTTCCCAAGGCGGAATACCTGCTTCCTGATAAAGATTTTTCAATCGATGCCGCCCTTCTCGATTCGGCAAACCAATTTTTTCCCCGCCGCTACGAAACCTAACGTCGATATGCGACCTAAACCAAACCGATTGATCAATTCCGGAGGGGGCATAAGCAATTTTCAGTTCCGTACCGTCAGGCAAGTCAAGGGGAGCCTCGCTATTCGACCATATAACGCCTTGCTCCGGTAATTCAACGGTTTGCTGCGGCACACAAAACAAGCTATTCCGAAAACGGCGTATCGTATGCTTTTGATTCTGCAACCGCAGGTCACCAAATGGCGACTGAATCATGGATAAAATGCGCAACACAAAAGCACGGGAGGGCATTTTTAACCCCAAACTCGCGAACCATTGCCGAATAACCAATGCCTGCTCCGCCACGTCAAACCTTACCAAAGCCGATATCGATAGTGTTGCATCCTTTGTTTGATAGACTTGTTTGAATTGATCGCAAGCTAATTTACTCAATAGCTCAGATGCTTCCGCGCAATGAACCGCTGAACGAGAGACTGTTTTATCAATGGACGGCCAACGCTGCTTGAGTAAAGGAACAATTTCATTGCGTAAAAAATTACGATCGAAGTCAATGCCTTGATTACTGGGATCTTCAATAAAATTGAGATCATGCTGTCGGGCGTATTGGTCGATGATTTGTTTTGGTGTATTCAATAAGGGCCTCAATAGCACCCCTTTGCCAAAGGCCATTATTTCAGGCATGCCTGAAAGCCCTTGCAAACCCGCCCCTCGAAACAATTGCAATAAAACGGTTTCCAATTGATCTTCTCGGTGCTGAGCCACCATCAAAACATCGTTTTTCGAAAGCAAGGCCTTTAGGGCATCATACCGCGCATTCCTGGCAGCCTCCTCGGGGCTTTCACGACCGGCGCTTCGCGCATCGACATAAATATCGATAAAATCGACACCCAATTGCTCAGCAATCGACCGGCAATGAATCGGCCAAACATCGGCTACTGCTTGCAAACCGTGATGCACATGAACAGCGGTAATTTTTTTTTGTAGCGAAGACATTGGAGCACACAGATGCAACAACACATGCGAATCTACTCCGCCGCTATAGGCAATATAAACTTGTTGCGGTGATTTTAATTTTTGCAGGCTTAATTCAACGACTCGCGACTCTAATTGAAGCATTTAATTTACCAATTGTTAACCAAATTTGGATGCCGAGGAGCCAATCAAAGGCTCAGCACCTAAATTACCCAGGATAGTTATCATCGCCAATGGAACGGACTATGAAATTAAGGTGCAGAGTCTTGCATACCTTTCGCACTTCAAATTGAAGTGCGAAAGGTATAAGTTGATTTTAATGAAATGTGAAATAACGCTCGGACAAAACAACATAAAAGAGCTAGCCTGCTCCATGAGAGCATAGCAATAAAGAAACATGCAATTGAATTTAAAAGACTGAAATTAGTTTCTATAATTCCACTAAGCACACTTATTTTACGAGGGTTTGGCTATGGACATTTCACCAACAAACAGCGCATTGAATCTCATCAACGGCGCACAACATAAATCAGCCGAAGCGGCTCACAAAATTGCTGCATTGCCGATAAAAAACGATGAAGTAGGCAGTTCTGAATTTGAGCCTCGAGACATTATTAAGCCGGTACTCAGCTTAAAAGAAGCGGAATTTGAAACATCCGCAGCCGTTAAAATTCTCGAAACCGAGAAAAAAACGATAGGAAGTCTATTAGACATCAAGGCTTAAGCACGATTTGAGACTAAAAACGGTTTTCAACCGAGAAATAAAAGCTGAGTTTACAGCCTTCTTCGGTCGTATCGCTGGATTTCCGGTGCGCTATATTATCCGATAACGCCCGATATCTGCCCGTCTCTCAACCCGGCTCCATTCACCACTCCCTGCTAACAATTCACCCTAAGCCATCAACCCGAAATAAAGCAGCTAACAATCCACCCGAACCTCAAAACCAAGCGCTCTGATCTCGTCAGCAAAATGCCGCATAACTTCCGGCGACAACGACCTCATTTTAGCCGCTTCCGGCTGCATCGACGGGCGCGCAATGGTATAAAGCATAATTTTATCAATCGCCACACCATCGTTCTTGATTCTTGTTAAAAATTGCAAATACGCGTTTTTTTCCACGTCAGTCAATCCCTGACCGGAATAATCAACTAGACAAGTTTGAATTTTAGTCTGACAGATGGCTGCCGAAATCTTTAGATTTCTTAATGCCGACGCCATCGTTTGCGCTGCGTTATTAATAAAATTGCGCCCTGTATCGGTCGCGCTATCGAACTTGAACCAAACCTCCCCCCCATAACGATGCAATGATCGAAGTCCGTCCTGAACCTTCGGTTGATGCATTAAACTACCATTACTAATCAAAACAAAACCGCTATTCGACAGCACCCCCATTTCAGTGGCAACACGGCCGATCAAATCAACCGCCTTATCGAAATCCTTAGCGCTGGTCGGCTCGCCGTTTCCCGAAATCGCAATATCTTTGATTACTCGATTAGGAGGACCGACTTGAAACCGGTCAAAAAAATCGCCATGCAATACATCACTCAAAAACCGTCTCAATTCTTTTTCCAATAATGGAAAGTCAATCGGCGGCGCAGCACCCAACGTTAAATCGGGAACTTGACAATAAATACATCGCCAGTTGCAAGCATTGTTGATATTAAAATTGACACCGATCGACAAGCCTCCGGAACGCCTTGATAGAACAGGATAAATATAAGTTAATCCGACAGAATCCCTACTATGATCCGTCGTTGTCAATTGTACTGAGTTCGTCACGGCCTTAAGATTAAAAGTCAAATATGCTATTCTAGCCGCTCGAAACCTTTCCCTGTAACACTTTTATCGAGGAGATTATTATGAGCGAAAGAATTATCATGCGTACCGGTGAGGCATTGGTAGCGGGCGGTCCTCCGGGAACCGCGGCCGAACCGGAAATCGTCATCGGCGAACTGGACGGACCGGTCGGCACGGCCCTCGCCACTCTGACAGGAGACCAAGTCAAAGGCCATAGCCGGGTTTTCGCGATTTTGAATACCGACATTCAAGTCCGCCCTGTCACACTGATGGTGAGCAAGGTCACTGTTAACAATAGCCGCTACACCAATATATTAATGGGTACCGTTCAAGCCGCTATCGCTAACGGTGTACTTGATGCAGTTCGCGCGGGCGATATTCCGAAAGAAAAAGCGAACGATTTGGGAATCATCTGCTCGGTATGGCTTAACCCAAGCGTCGCAACCGACGACAACCTCGACCACCAAATCCTGTTCGACATTCATCGAAAAGCGATGGCACAAGCCATCCATAAGGCCATGACCAATACGCCTGATATCGATTGGCTTCTGGAAAATCAAGAAAAAATCACTCACAAATATTTCCAGATGGGCCTTGACGGAAAAATTTAAATGGTTCGAGGATTGCCCCCGACATCAGCTTTAAAAACTTGATTTTTAGTTTGGCGGTTTCAGTCGTGATATTCGCGACTGAAACCGCTACAAAATAAACTAGATTTCCTCCAACAAGCGATAAACCAATTCCTTTATATTTTTCGGTTCGAACGGCTTATCACAAATCGCGGAAACTCCGGCCTGTTGAATTTTATTGAGCGTTGCTTGGTTCGACTCACTGGTTACCATTAATATCGGAATCGAGCTATTTTCCCTATTGGCACGTATCGCCTCGATCAATTCCTGACCGTCCATTTCCGGCATATTGTAATCCGTCACGATCAAGTCGAAGGCATCCGGCGACTCGGCGAATATCGCCAATGCGTCCGTCCCGTCGTTTGCCAACGTTACGCACTGTATCCCCATATTGTTGAGCACTTTGGTAATATGCTTTCGTGCCGGCGCACTGTCATCGACCAACAAAACCCTGACAGTCTCGATATCATAAGAGTCTAATTCCAGTTCCTCCGGATCGACAAACTCGACCGAAGCGCGTAATGCCCTTTTCAAATCGGCATGATCGAACGGTTTGGGTAAAATTGCCACAACGCCGGCTTGACGTATCGGCTCCAGCGCCGCTCGACTGGTTTCGCTGGAAATCAGCATGCACTGCATATCCTGAAAATCGTCCGATTCCTTAATTCGGGTAAACAACTCGGTCGCCGTGGTATCGGGTAAGTACATACTGCTAATCAGCAAGTCCGGTTGATAATTACTGATAGCCTCCAATGCCTCCTCACCCGAAGAAACGCCATTGATATACTTGACTCCTTCTTCCTGCAAATGCTTCACAATGAGTTTCAATTGTGGAACCGAAGGCTCAATCAGGACAATAGACAAGTCCGAAATAGTTAATTTATACATGATTTAATCGATAGATTAGAAAAGCGAAAACGATCGCACTCAAAAATTAATTCAACTGAAAATCCCAATCGCCGACCATTACTTAAAATCAACGACTCCGAGCGCCTTAATCGTCCCGCCGATAATTATCAATAAACCCGTCCTGATTCGGCATGACGACAGCCGGCAACAATTGTGCGTTCATTTCGTCGTCCGGGCCGATAATACGATTGAGATAAAGCAAATAGGCGGTTACCGCATAGACTTGATCATCGGTCAGCGACCCAGGATTCGATAACGGCATGGAGCGTCGCGTAAAATCGAAAAGAGTCGTCGCATACGGCCAATAAGTACCGATCGTTTTATCCGGCGGATCGTCGATCAAAGAATGCTCGGCGCCGGCCAACTCCTCGGCGCTGCCCCCACGCCCTTCGGAACCATGACAACCGATGCAATGCGCCCGGTAAACGGTCTCACCTTCGCGAACGGTACCTCTCCCTAAGGGCAAACCCGTTCCATCGGGAAAAACATCTCTGTTCCATTGTTTCAACATTTCCGGCGGCGCTTGAAGACCTAATCCGGGACCAATCAGCTCATCGGCTACAACCATATTAGCCGAGCCGAGGCTAAAGCATAGCAGACTCTTAAAGATAGACATGGCTAATCTCACCCGCTTCCGTGATGGCCCAACTCACAATAGCATTATAATGAAAATAACCATGCCGGCCGCGCCTTGCGATCAATTCGGCACGCTCCGGCTGAACCGCGCCGGCTTCGTCGAACGCACGGCTTTTGAGCACGACATCCTGACCCTGCCATCTCCAAGGTATCCGGAATCGCGTGAAACACTTCGGCAATACCGGCTCTTGTAACTCGGCCTCGGCCCAACTCTTACCGCCATCGGCGGATACTTCAACTTTCGCGATTTTACCGCGACCGCTCCACGCCAAGCCGCTAATCTGGTACAAACCGTGCCGGTCGAGCCGGTGCCCGAACGATGGATGGGTAATCACCGACTTCGGCTCCATCACGAAGCTAAATTGCCTCGCCTTACCCGAAGGCAACAATTCGGTGTATTTAGCGGTTTCGTTACGAGCCATGACAGGTTTAGCCGCAAGGTGTAATCGCTTGAGCCATTTGACATTGAGCACTCCTTCCCAACCCGGAACCAACAGCCGCAACGGATAACCGTTCTCGGCCCGAAGTCGCTCGCCGTTTTGATATAAGGCCAGCAAACAATCGTCGAGCGCTTTGTCGAGCGGCAAACTGATATTCATCATCGACGCATCGCCCCCTTCGGCGATGATCCATTTTGCACGGCCTTTAATGCCGGCCTCCTGCAAGACAACGCTCAACGGCACGCCGGTCCATTCGCTGCAGGATGCCATGCCATGAAAATAACCGACTTGAGTTTGTATCGGCTCGCTCCGCCAACCGGCATTGCTATTGCCGCCGCATTCAATGAAACATAAACGGGATTGCATCGGATATTGCAATATATCCGATACCGAAAACGTCAAAGGACGTTTGACTAAACCATGTATCAACAAGCGATGCCGCTCAGGATCGATTGCCGGCACACCGTTGTGATGGCGCTCGAAATGCAAGCCGCTTGGCGTAACAATACCCTCGAGTTCATGCAGCGGGGTCCACGATACGCCATTACCCGGAGCATCGTCGTTGGCCATAATCCAACGAATCACCTTTTTTTCATAGTCGGATGGCGACCCGTAATTAGAAAAAGGCTTGCCCGGTTGTTTCGTCCACGATTCACGATCGAGTTCGGCCGTTGCGGTCTGCGAACTAAGCGCACCCCAAGTTGCGGCGGTAAAAATCATACCTTGCTTTAAAAACAAGCGCCGATCGAGCAAACCGCCGCCCGCAACTTCAAATTCGGTACTGGATTGAACGGCATTTAGCGATTGCTTAGGCATCGACCGTTACGGATTTTTTAAAACACTTCCGGGCCCAAATACCTTGCGCGATAAATCCCAAATAAATCGATGCAACCATCACGAACGCTTCGGGGTTGCCCAAGCCCAAACCCGCAACAGCTGGCCCCGGGCAATAACCGCTCATCCCCCAACCGATTCCGAAAATCATCGCCCCGAACAAAAGCGGTTTGTCCAAAGACTTCTTCCGAGCGACATGAAATTCCTCAGCCCATATCGGTTTCGGACGTTTTAAGATGAAACGAAACGCAATGACGGAAACGGCCAAAGCCCCCATCATCACGAAGGCCAAACTCGGGTCCCAGCTTCCTGCGACATCGAGAAAACCCAAAACCTTGTTCGGGTCGGTCATTTGCGACAACGATAAACCGAACCCGAACAGCGTACCGCTCAATAAAGCCGCTAAACAGTGCTTCATGCCCCGACTCCCACAATATGCCTGATACAATAGACCGTGACGACACCGCTGATCATGAAAATCAAAGTCGCCGTTATCGAGCGCAACGATCCGTTGGCGATACCGCAAATTCCATGACCGCTTGTGCATCCGCTACCCATGCGAGTACCGAAACCGACTAGAAAACCGCCCACGGCCAACAGCCAATAAGGATAGTCGGAACGCGGCGTGAAAAACCCGGGATTGAACCAATTAAACAGTAAAGCGCCTAATACCAGGCCGATTAAAAAATTGAACCGCCAAAGCCACTCCGACTTCGGGGAATTGAGTAAACGATGCATGATGCCGCTAACCCCGGCCATGCGACCATTTAGCCATAACAGCAAGGTGGCGGCCAAACCGATCAATGTTCCGCCGAGAAAAGCCGAGAACGGTGTAAAATTTTCCACAAAGAATTCCTGAATAATTTTGAAATTTAAAAAATAATCCTTATATACCCTTTACTAGTCAAATTTCGGCGTCGGGGTGCCCGTCAAAGGACGCAGTGAATACGTCCATGTAGGCTCTATGACAGCATCCATGCTGCCAAAGCCTTTGCCGAACACCCCGACGCCTCCATACGCTAATGCCGAAATTTGAAGTGCGATAGGTATATACACACGTAGGTAAAGTGCATTTTATTGTTTTTTGAGAAAAGCCTTAAAAGCTACCCGCTAATATTAACGCTCGAGGATTCAGTCAACAAGGCAAAAACATATTGGCCAAAGAATCTTTTATACCCTTTGCTAGTCAAATTTCGGCGTCGGGGTGCCCGTCAAAGGACGCAATGAATACGTACATGTAGGCTCTATGACAGCATCCATGCTGCCAAAGCCTTTGCCGAACACCCCGACGCCTCCATACGCTAATGCCGAAATTTGAAGTGCGATAGATATAACCCAAAATGAACAGTTGGCATGTAATTATTCAGTCCCCCGAAAATTATCGTTCCCACGCTCCGGCGTGGGAACGCCTGAGTATCGCTCCAGCGGTACGAGACGCTAGAGCGTCTCGGTCTTCATTCCCACGCCGGAGCGTAGGAACGATAGGGGGTGTGAATAATTACGTTGGCATGTGTTGTAGACCGTTCGTACTGAGCCAAGTCGAAGCATGAACGGTCTACAACACTTTCACCGCATTGGTGAAGTCTCAAACTACCCTTCACCGCTTCGACAGGGCTCTCCTGAGCGTAGCCGAAGGGCTCAGGGCGAACGGTAGTTGAAGCACTCAAATGCTCTTTTTAGGTTTAAACTTTTACAAATTTCCTTACGCGCCATAAGCAACAGAAAAGAAGGTTAAATTTATGAATAAAAAATATTTTTTACCGTTACTACTGTTAATTGTCACATTTTCCCCTCTCTCATTCGCGCAAACGGGCGGTATCGAAAATCTTCGCGAAACCAGTAAAGCGTTTGCATCGGTCGCACGGCAAGCTTCTCCCTCGGTTGTCTTCATCCAGGTGGAAAGCTCTCGTGAAGGCGTCGCGCAAACACCCTTTGCTACTCCGTTCGGAGACGAATGGCCTTTCGGCGATGATTTTTTCCGGCGTTTTTTCGGTGACGAATTTCCCGGCACGCCAAGACGCCCGGGACCGGCCCCTACCCCGCAACAACGGCCGCCCGCGATAGGCCAAGGTTCCGGCTTCGTTTTTGCGTCGAAGCGAGGCTTGTTGAGCGAAACCTCCTATATCATCACGAACAACCATGTCGTTGCGAATGCCGACAAAATTCGCGTGACATTCCAAGACGGGCGGGAATTCGACGCCAAGATTACCGGCACCGATCCTAAATCGGATATTGCCGTCATTGAAATCAAGGCCGGAAACTTGCCGGCCCTGCCGCTAGGCGACTCAACAAAACTAGAAGTCGGCGAATGGGTCGTGGCTATCGGCAATCCGTTCGGCTTGAGCCATACGTTGACCGTCGGGGTCGTAAGCGCCAAGGGCAGAACCAGCCTCGGCATCAGCGATTATGAAGACTTCATTCAAACCGATGCCGCGATCAATCCCGGTAATTCCGGTGGCCCGCTCGTCAACCTGGATGGTGAAGCAGTCGGCATCAATACCGCGATTTTCAGTCGGAGCGGCGGTCACATGGGCGTTGGTTTCGCGATCCCGATCAATCTGGCAAAATCGATCGCCGACCAATTGATCGAACGAGGCGAAGTCACGCGCGGCTATTTAGGCGTCGTGATTCAGCCGTTGACGCCGGATTTGGCCGAATCCTTCAATTTAAAAAACCATCAAGGCATTTTAATCGCACAGGTCACCGATGATTCGCCGGCGGCGAAGGCCGGACTCAAAGCCGGCGACATCGTAACCGAATACCAAGGCCGGCCGGTCAACGATATCGGCGATTTCAGAAACCGCGTCGCATTGACACCGCCCGGCAAAAGCGCCCAAGTCACGATCCTGCGCGATGGAAAATCGCGAACAATCGATATAAAAATCGAAAAACTCGGCGATCAACAAATTGCGGCCGCGCAAGCGCCCGCCCAAAGCACCGAAGAATTAGGCTTGACCGTGCAGACCGTGACCCGAGATTTAGCAAGGCAATTCAATGCAACCCCCGGCCAAGGCGTCATCGTCACCGAAGTCAATCCGGGCTCCATTGCTGCAATGGCAGGCATTCGCCGCGGCACCTTAATCCTGCAAGTCGACCGTAAACCGGTTAACTCGGCCGATGAATTCAACCGTGCCGTCAACCAAAGCAAAGGGAATAAACAGGTCTTGTTACTGATCAGCGATCGCGGCATGTCTCGCTATGTCGTCTTGCAATGGCGCTAAACGTAAACGCTTTGGCAGTCATGCGCTGAATCACACATGGATTGCATCCTTGAATGAAAAGGTGCGGGGGGTTTGCCTAGCGAGGATGTCGGCAGCCGCCGCGTAGGTCGGGTTACGCTAGCGCTAACCCGACCTACGCGACTAATTTAGAATCATAACACCCCTCTACCTTATTCAGATCAATGACTCAACTCAACACACTACTGCAACTCGACCGCGACCATATCTGGCATCCCTACACGTCAATGACAGCACCGACACCGGTTTATCATGTCGCCAGCGCCTCCGGCGTCATGCTTAAACTGGCCGATGGCCGCGAATTGATCGACGGAATGTCGTCTTGGTGGTCGGCAATACACGGTTACAATCACCCCAAGCTCAATCAAGCGGCCACGGAACAATTACAATCGATGGCCCATGTGATGTTCGGCGGCATTACGCATACGCCGGCAATCGAATTGGTCGAGCGTCTATTGAAAATCACCCCCGAGGGCTTGAGTTCGGTGTTTTTGAGCGACTCCGGATCGGTCAGCGTCGAAGTCGCATTGAAGATGGCCATTCAATATTGGCAAGCGCTCGGCAAACCCGAAAAAAACCGATTCGTGGCGCTTCGGGGCGGTTATCACGGCGATACCTTCGGCGCGATGTCGGTCTGCGACCCGGTTACCGGCATGCATCATTTATTCAATCCCGTATTGCCTCAGCACCATTTCGCGCAGCGGCCCGCTTGCCGTTTCGGCGAATCTTGGAATCCGTCCGATATCGATTCGTTGGAATCCATTCTATCGAAGCACGGCGACTCCTGCGCGGCGGTCATTCTCGAACCAATCGTACAAGGCGCGGGGGGCATGTGGTTTTATCATCCCGACTATCTGAAATCGGTAAGCGCCTTGTGCAAAAAATATGATGTCTTGCTGATCGCCGACGAAATTGCGACCGGCTTCGGTCGTACCGGCAAACTGTTCGCTTGCGAACATGCCGGCATTTCTCCGGATATTTTGTGTCTCGGCAAGGCCTTAACCGGCGGTTACCTGACGCTAGCCGCAACATTAACGACCGACAAAGTCGCCGAATCGATTTCGGAAGGACCGGCCGGCTGCTTCATGCACGGGCCGACATTCATGGGAAATCCGCTGGCCTGCAGCATCGCATCAGCAAGCATCGACTTATTACTCGACTCGGATTGGCAAAGCCAGGTCACGGCCATAGAAGCCGGGCTAAAAAAGGGCTTGGAACCGTGCCGCAACCTGGCTAGCGTCGACGATGTCAGAGTGCTCGGCGCTATCGGTGTCGTTGAAATGAAAAACCCTGTGTGCCTTTCCGAAATTCAAGACCGCTTGGTTAAACAAGGCGTTTGGTTAAGGCCTTTCGGGCGTTTAATCTATACTATGCCGCCTTATATAATCGATGAACATCAACTGCAAAAATTAACCGAGGCGGTTTTTCAAACCTTACAGTAATCGATTCAATAAGCCTAAATTCGGCAATTTAACCAGCAATTCCCAATTTGGAGATCAAAAAGGGTGTGGGGTATGCTTGGCGAGGATGTCGGCGGCAGGGCAGATTTTTGCTCCTGCAAAATCTGCATTCACGCCATCCTTGGCGCTTGCAGATTTTTGCTCCTGCAAAATCTGCATTCAGGCCATCCTTGGCGTTCGAGCTGCCGCCAAGCCCCCATGGATGGGTTTACGGCGTTCCTCGACAGGCATACCCCACACCCTAAAATCGGCGAAACTGCTCAAACTGGGAATTGCTGCAATTTAACCATGAAGCACATGAATTTCTTGAAACATTCAAGAAATTATCTAAACATCGCTGCCAACTTCTTGAGTAAGCGAAAGTTTTATATACCCTTTGCTGGTCAAACTTCGGTGCCGGGGTGTCCGTCAAAGGACGCCGTGAATACGTCCATGCTGGCAAAGCCTTTGCCGAACACCCCGACGCCTTCATACGCTAATGCCGAAATTTGAAGTGCGATAGGTATAACTTCTTAATCTTCATGCTCTTCATGGTGAAATGCTTTTTTAAGATAATTCTTTTGCTCCAACTGCCATTCTTTTAACCAATTGAGCAAATCCTCCTCTGGCATCGGTTTTGCAATTGCATACCCTTGACCATTTTCACAACCTAGCTCAAGTAATTTCAATAAGTGCGCGACTGTTTCGACGCCTTCCGAGATGACTTGCATTTTGAATATCGAGGCTAGATCAATAATCCCTTTAACGATCGCTAAATCTCCTTCATTTTCCAGCATACCCAATACAAACGACCGGTCGATTTTTAACGTTTTTGCCGGTAAGGATTTCAGATAACTCAACGACGAATAGCCTGTTCCGAAATCGTCGAGCGCAAATACGACACCCAAAGCTTGGCAAGCCTTCATTACCTTAATCGCGCGTTCGTCATCATCCAATGCTCCGGTCTCCAGTATTTCCAACTCAAGACAGCCTGACTGCAAATCCGGATATTCGGCACATTTAGCGGATAAATTCTCAACAAAGTCAGGGTGCAGCAATGCTCCAGCGGCAATATTAATACTAATGGCAATATCGACCCCTGCTTTTTTCCATTGATTCCACCGACTCAAGGCAGTCGATAACACCCAATCGCCGATATTAATCTCAAGCTGACTGCCTTGAATCATCGGCAAAAACATGGAGGGGCTCAGTAAACCACGCGCGGGATGTTGCCAGCGAATCAAGGCCTCGACTCCCAGAATAGCGCCATCGCGAAGATTGATCTTCGGCTGAAAATACAACACAAATTCATTATTGGCCAATGCGCATTCGATACGGGCAAGTTGCTTCCCTTGCTCGTATGCATGTTTTTCTTGAAGCATGTCGAAACGTTGAAATCGATTCTTACCTTGTTGCTTGGCTTGATACATCGCTTGATCGGCATGTCGAATCAGTGTTTCAGTATCGGAAAAATCATCCGGATACAGAGTAAAACCCAAGCTCAATGATACCGACACATATTGATTCGCCAACAACATTTTTGCCGAAACAGCTTTGAGAATTCTTCGTAATATCGTCTTACATTCGCCTCTGTCATTGATATCCAACAATAATAATACAAACTCATCGCCGCCTATGCGTGCCAACGTATCGCCTTCGCGTAAACAAGCCTTGATGCGACGGGTAATTTCTATCAATAATTGATCGCCGACTTGATGACCGAATCGATCATTGATCGGTTTAAATTCATCCAGATCCAGATAACACACCGCCATTAATTTTCGCGACCGCCGCGTATGAACAATGGCTTGTTCCAATCGATCCGATAATAAAAAGCGGTTCGGAACCCCGGTCAAGGGATCGAAATGCGCGATACGTTCCAATGCGTGCTGATGTTCTTTGATCGGAGTAATGTCGATAAATGAACCGATGAAATGATGAATGCTGTCTTGATCGTCCCTGACCACAGCAATAGACGTCAAAGCCGCGTAAATCTCACCCTGCTTGTTGCGATTCCAAATTTCGCCGCTCCAGTGACCTTCCGATAACAAGGCTTGCCACATGTTTTGGTAGAATTCGGTATCCTGCCGCCCCGATTTGAGTATGCTTG
Organism: Methylotuvimicrobium buryatense; assembly: GCF_005931095.1. GTDB lineage: Bacteria > Pseudomonadota > Gammaproteobacteria > Methylococcales > Methylomonadaceae > Methylotuvimicrobium > Methylotuvimicrobium buryatense. The sequence continues at coordinate 2,984,982 of NZ_CP035467.1, forward strand.
GGTTTTGGCCTTTGATTTCGTCAAGTCCATAACCGGTAATACGGCTAAAGGCGTTATTGACATTGATAATACGGTTTTCAACATCGGTAATCACGATGCCGTCATGACTATAGGCAAAGACGGTCGCGGCAAGACGTTGATCTTCTTCCGTCTGACGCAACGCCTGCCGCATTCGTTCGGTTTCCAATAAATTGCGCACCCTAAGCTGAGCAATCTGGAGATTAAACGGTTTGACCAAATAATCTGCCGCACCCAGCGATAAACCTTGAATTTCAGCTTCGATTTCGCTCAACGCAGTCACGAAAATAATCGGTATATGCCGCAACCTTTCATCGGCCTTGAATAACCGGCAGGTTTCATAGCCATCGAGATCGGGCATCATGATATCGAGCAAAACCAAATCGGGCGGAGTCTCGCTAGCCAGCTCCAAGCCTTTTTTACCGCTAGTCGCGATCTGGATCTCGTAGTGATCCTTTAATGCCATCCCCAACAACGTAATATTGGCCGGCGTATCGTCGATTATCAGGATTTTCTGGCGCTCAATGCCCACAATGCGTTTCCTTCGTCTCGGTCTCGGAGAATCGCTCGCGCAATAACTTTAGCTGTAAATGAGCCTCCTCAAAATTCATATCATTGATTAGTTTACCAAGCGCGACAAAATGCGAAGCGATCGAACTACCGTCCACTTTTGCTTGCAGCATGTTAAACTGCTCAACAGCCGTGAACATATTTTTTTCCAACTGGCGTTCGAGATCATCGAGAATCTCGGTGATACCCTCACAATTCTTGAAAAACAAGCGTTCTTCCTCATTACAAATGACTGTCTTTTGTTGCAGAGCCGCAGATAAACGAATATGGCTTTCGATAACGTTCACTAAATGCTCTATCGTAAAAGGCCGAACGAGCAACTCATCGATATCCTGCTCAAATTCCGTGTCCAACTCATCGCTATGCTGTTTATCGCTAATACCGATGATGAATGCGCGAGGAAGACGATTAGCCGACTCCAAGTCACGAATCTTTCTCGCAAGGCGGCTAAGAGATCTATTTTCCAAACTTGACTCAATAATGATTGCATCAAATCCTAGATCCTTGTCGATAACGTCCGGAATTTGATCGTCAAGATCAATGCTAAACGCGTCGATAGATCGAGCCTTAAGTTGTGCCGACAAATTAGCACCATGCACGGAATCGCTAGCGATCAATAATACGCGTTTTAACTTAAGATTTAGATTCGATAATTGGGATGATTCATCGATATTGGATGGTAAAGCGGTGTTGTCGATCTCATTATCGACTCGGGTAGGTATCCGAAACCAAAAACGCGAACCTTGCCCTTCATCGCTCTCAAACCCTGCTTTGCCTTGCATCAACTCGGCAAAACGCGACACCAGCGACAAACCTAGCCCAGTACCCACATAGCGTCGATTCGAACTGCTATCGACCTGGGTAAACGGTTTAAATAACTCGCGCTGCTTGTCCTTTGGAATACCGATACCGGTATCGCTGACCGAAAACTCCAACAAGCAATTCCCCGACTCATCAAGGATTGAACGTGCCTCAATCCGGACAGAACCGCGATCGGTAAACTTAATCGCATTACTGACCAGATTGGATAACATTTGCTTAACTCTGAGCGAGTCAACTTGATAAGCCTTTACCTCGCCATCTACCCAGGCCGCATGAATTCTCAGGCCTTTTTGCTGGGCGGCACCGGAAAAAAGCGTCATGATTTCGTCTAAGATCCTTTGTGGTTGAACGGCTAATAAATTTAACTCCAAGCGATTCGCCTCGATTTTAGACAAATCTAAAATATCATTGAGCAAAGCAAGCAAATTGTTGCCGGAGGTCAAAATCGTACGCACACACTCCATACGCTTGGCATCGCTACATTCTTGCTTGGCCAATAATTGAGCCATACCTAAAATCCCATTTAACGGTGTGCGGATTTCGTGCGACATCGTCGCTAAAAAACTGCTTTTAGCGCGATTAGCGGCTTCCGCTTTACGGGTTTGGATTTTATTGTTCAGAATCAGCGCAATATGAGAAAAAAACGGTGCCAAATAATTGCGCATCTGTGCCGACCCAAGCAAATCGGACATTTTGACAACACCCAAAATTTGGTCGCCGATAGTTAAGGGCATCACCCAAGTACAAGCCACCGCCGCTACATTATCCTTGAGCAAGGTATGGTTCAAATCGGTATTTTGTTCGACAAAATGGCGAGTGGCAAAGACCTCCGCCACCAACGAATCTTCAATCTCACCGACAATCCGTTTTTCGCCGAATAAGTTGACATAGTGAATCTCGCCTTCGTCCAGATAATAAATCTCCGTATTGGTACCGCCTAAACTACCGCAAAGAGCCGCGATCATACTATCTAAGAAATAATCGATACCGGCAATCGGATTGAGCAATTCCACCATATGCAGGACAAGATGCAGATTGGCCTTTTCTTCGGATAGCTTACGGACACGGTGTTCCAAGTGCTCTATACGCATTTGCAAATCATGTTCGTTTGAATTCATCATGCCCGTTCAAGTCGTTGCTTGATCTAATCGCTGCTTAATAGCTTCGAACAACACTTGCTTTAAGTGTTCAAGATCCACTTCGAGCCACTGTAAAGGCAAATCCACAAAATCGGCCGCCGTTTGAGCGGCTTCGGAAAAATCGACGCTGCATGGGGTTTTGAGTGCAAGCATGAATTTATGGCTACTGTGAAAAATTTCGCGTACGACAGTAATATTGTTACCGAAACATGCCGTGATCATCGGTTGCCAGGTCAACGCCCAATCCTCGACCAGAAAGTACGCACCCTTTTCAAGCTCCTGCATGAAACGCTCATAACCCAATAACATAACGATGCAATTTTGCCCCCGGGTACGGCAAGTGCGATGCTCGTCCAAATAATTGTCCATCAACGGATGGCAACTCCCGTAAAAAACAAAGGTTTTTTCGCCTTTCGCCTCATGCTCTTGCAAGGCTTCGTTAAGTTCTTTCGATAAACGATTCAGGTAATTGTGCAGGGCCGAATCCAAAAAATGCGTTTGCACATTCCAGCCATGAGTCCGGATCAAATAGTCGACTTCTTTGCGCAAAATACCGCAACCGACCATCGTCAAGGGCTCTGTATGCTCCTGATGCAGGACAAATTTTTTCATGTCAACTGCCCGTACTCAAAGGCAGCCGTTATCATCGCCTTGATATTGACCTCCGGCACTGCCAGAGGCATAACGCCATTACCGAATAAAAAATGTCCGCCCTGCTTGCCTATCTCGACGATGCGTTTAACTTCGGCTTTGGTTTCCGCCTCAGTCCAATGAATCATTTTGATGTCGTCTATCACACCACAAGTCAAGCCGCGGGTATTGATCAAGCGCTTGGCTTCGGCCAAGTCAGCCAATGGACTGATGTAATGCGAGGTGATGCCCAGTTGGTCAAACACCAAATCGATGACGCCGTTAAATGGCGCCATACCGCAGTAATAGACGACATCATCTACGCCGCCCGGCTGCAAATCGAGTTTCATCCAGGGCAACACGATTTGTTCAATGATTTTATTACCGACCAAATAGGGCGAACCGAACGGCGTCGAGTAAATCAGAACATTCGCTCCGGCCGCACGCAGCGCGTTAATGTGCTGATGAAAAAAATCAACGCATTTGCGCAACAATTCGTCGCGCAGATCGACAGGCCCGGTCAAAAACAGCTCCATCCAGTTATCCATGCCCATCAATAGGGCCGGCAAGGTCGTCGAGGCCGTCACGTAAGCGCAAATGGCATGCGTCTGCCCTATTTCGGCACGTAAAATCGATAAACAATCGTCAATGGCCTGCCACGCTTGATGTTGAGTAATATCGGTTGGGACTTCGAATTTGGCGATATCGTCCCAATTCTTGATCACGAAATCTTCCACATTAGGCACGCCGTCATCGGCAAATAATATTTTTTGGCAGCCCAACAATTCGGCTTCCTTGCCGACATAATGCAAACTCCACGCATTGTCATGACCGAAGCGCTTTAACATTCGCAATTGCGCTTCGGCCACGCATTCTCCTCGAGCAAAATAATCTTGCGAGTGCATATTGAGTTCGCGCGCGCCTTGATCGAGCAAATTGCAAAAGATCGGAATACGCGGTGCCGGATCGCCGTTTATAGCCGCCGCTAAAATTTCTAAAGGTGTCATGCGTTCACCTCTTTGATCAATTGGATAATAACTTTTGCCGCCGTCACGCCGTCGGGAGCCCATGCGTCGCCCCCCACTTTTTTGTATAACTCCGGATCGAATCGGTAAGGCGCGCCGCCAACCGCCAATTTTATTTTGTCTTCCAAGCCTCGCTCCTTTAATAAGGCTCGAACCTTGATACTGCCGTTCTCGCCGGTCGCGGTATGCACCATCATGGCTGAGATCGCGATGACTTGCGCGCCGTTTTCAACAGCCCTGTCGACAAATTGTTCGGCGCGGATATTAATACCTAGATCGATGACATCCACCATCAGCGATTTAAGACACCCGATCACGATACGTTTACCGAGCGAGTGTAAATCGCCATAGGCGGCGCCGATCACCACTTTGCCTATCGCTTCCGGCGGGCTAGCGAATTTTTCCAGCATTCGCTCGGTCACTTCCGAGGCGATTTGTGCCGTCATGAAATGTTGCGCCAAATTGGAATCGGGGTCCTGTTCGATGCGCGCCATCATGGCTTCCACGGCAGGGATGACCAAATTGAACACAATATCTTCCGGGCTATAACCGTCCTGTAGAGCCCCGTCGACCACGGCCAAGGCCGCCTGTTTATCGGTTTCGAAAACCGCTTCGTTGTATGCCTGCACATAACGACTCAACATATTTCGGCCCCCTTATGCCATCGGCTGCAAGCGCAAATGCTCGATAAAACTTTCTTCATAGCTACTTATCCCGCCTAAATTGATCGATTTTGTCTTACTTATGATCGTATTTAAACGAGTATTTGCATTTCGGTCCAGCAACAACTGCTCGCACCCGGCCAGACTCGCATTCGCAAAACGTTTGAATCTGTCGACCGGTAAACGGGGCAACAAACCGACACGAATCGCATTGTGTAAATCCAGATGCTGCCCCAAACTGCCGCAAATCCAAACAGCCTGTAAATCGCTTGGTTTCAAATCGGCAAATCCGAGTAATTGCATCATGGCTGCGGCGGTCGAAGCCTTGGCTCGTTGAAAAATATCGACATCACTACCAAAAATCGCCGACCTAGCATTGTCGACATCAAGCCGATAACCCGTACCGCTCGGTTGCAATGATTGGGTAAAGCGACCGGAGGGCTTGAGAATTTGTTTGTCCAACATCACTGCAATCGCATCGATGAAGCCACTGGCACAATATCCTCGAATCGGCTGATCGCCAATCGTAGCAATCAGCCAACGATCGCCGTCATCGCGAACCCGATAAACGGCACCCGTTTCAGCCGCCATACCATTGCGCATCCCGACGCCTTCAAACGCCGGACCGCCCGGTACCGATGTCACCCATGCCGCAGTGCCGTCCCACAGAGCAATTTCAGTATTGGTTCCCAAATCCGCCAACAGCATCGGAACGGGTTGCTCGGTTATACCTGAAGCCAAAAGATCGGCCAATAAATCCGACCCGACAAAACCGGCCAATGGCTGAGCGATCGAAATATCCGCATGGGGCATACGCCAATCATGGCGCCAAGCGGCAATATCATCGATTCGACACTCGACAGGAATATGCCAATTTTCAAGCCGATACAGATCATCGCTATCGTTACCGCCGCCAATCAACATCAACATGACGGTGTTTCCGACGATAATAATCTTTCCGGTTTCGTCAAGGACGTGAACGACTTCCCCAAAATCTCGGCTTAAAATATCTCGAATGCCGTCCAAGATAGCCTTACGCCCTTCGATCATCAAGTCCCGCGAGGCATGAACGTCCAATCGCCGGGAATCCAAACGAGTCAAGACATCGGCACCATGAGCCACTTGAGGATTGATACCTACCCGGCAACCGATGAGCCGAGCGGTATGACGATTCCAAATAGACAAACGAATATGAGTCGTTCCTAAATCGACCGCAATCCCATACGGCTGCCGAACCTCGTCGATATCTTTTGAAAACTCGACCGTAGGCCACTCGCATCGATCCGGACTTCTCCATTGCGACGGCGGAGCAGGATGGGCAAGGTAGGCTTCACCGTCACTCAGAGTCCTTAATTGACAGGCGAGTCGATATCCCTGAACCAATTGATCCGGCAATAATTTTTGCCGCTCTGCCGGTGTCGGAGGATTGAACCGGCCGGAAATGACTTGTATCAAACAAGCGCCGCATGTACCTAGTCCTCCACAGGCCGCACGAACCCGAATTTCGGTATGATCTAGCGCTTCTCGAACCGATAACGAATCGGACAGGTAAAGCTCTAAACCGCAATCATCCGTGCTGACGCGCAACCGATAATATTTTTTTTCTTCGATGGATTCTAAATTTTTTGGCATCGGTCTTTTAGCCGCAATTCGGGCACTATCTTGGAGGGTGGAACTCATATTACTATAGTAATATTCATGAAGGTCTGGCAATCGATCGCCCCGGCAGATGAAAGTACGCAGCGTGGCGAAGAGTTCGGTCACTCGCCCGATAGGACGCCGATGCCGAATTTTGATCTACGATGATGATAAATAAATTTTGAGGTCTTGATGTCAAACGATACCACGAGCATTAATAAGCGCCCCAGCATTCTGATAGTCGATGACGAAAGCGTCAACCTTTCGGTTTTCGGACAATGTTTGATGACGGATTATGCGGTATTGGTCGCAACATCGGGCGCTAAAGCCTTGGAAATAGCGAATAATACATCCCTAGACCTCATACTGTTGGACATTATGATGCCCGGCATGGATGGTTACGAAGTCATTAAAGCGTTGAAGAGTAATCCGAAGACGCAAGACATTCCTGTCATTTTCGTGACGGCGTTGACCTCCGAACTAGACGAAACATTCGGTTTTTCGTTGGGTGCGGCGGATTATCTCTATAAACCCTGCAACTTATCGATATTATCGGTCAGGGTCAACTTACAAATAGAACTTAAAAAAGCGCGCGAACGCTTACAAAATCAAAATATCCATCTCGAGACGGAACTGCAAAAACGCATGCAGGAACATCAATTGATTCAATCCGAACTGATGCAATCGGAAAAACTCGCCGCGATCGGTCAATTAGCGGCCGGCATTGCACACGAAATCAATAATCCGTTGGGGTTTATTTTTTCCAACCTCAATTCCTTTCAAGAATATGCCCTCGAAATATTCGACTTGATCGACCAATACGATAATCAACTTTCCAAATGCCGGCCCCAACCGGACTGTATCGAAAAATTACAAGCCTTGAAGCAGCAAAAAGACTGGAATTTTTTGCGCGAGGATATAGCCGATCTGATTAGCGAATCCAAAGAAGGTTTAACCCGAGTACGAAATATCGTACGTGCCTTCAATCAATTCACCGATGACAACGGCCAAAACTGGCAACAATACGATATCAAGCAGAGCTTGGATACGACTTTAAAGGTGTTCGTCTGCAGCCAAAATATCCAATGCCGTATTCGCAAAGAATATGGAGACACGCCCGAGATCGAATGCATTCCTCAACTCATGAATCAAGTTTTTTTAAGTTTGCTGACTAATGCCTGGCAAGCCGTCGGCGAATCCGGCGAAATCATCATACGAACCGGTATCGACGACAAACAAATATGGGTGGAAATTGCAGACGACGGCCCCGGGATTAATCCGAACCATATGCATCGATTATTTGAACCGTTTTTCACGACGCGCCCTATTGGCAAAGGTATCGGCCTGGGCTTATCGACCGCAAATAATATTGTCCGAGCTCATCATGGCAGAATCGATGTTTCGAGCCAAATCGGAGAGGGCGCCAGTTTTAAGATTTGGTTGCCTATTCATCAAACGTATGACTGAATGATTTATACCCCTCGTAGATCATAATTCGGCGCAGGGGTTGCCCGTCAAAGGACGCCGTGAAACGTCCCTGTAGGCTCTATGCCAGCTCCATGCTGGCCCCTCACCTAGCGTTAGGTGAGGGGCCGCACACCCCGGTGCCTCCTTAGACACTGCCGAAATTTGAAGTGCGAAAGGTATACTTTCGCGTCGGCATCGACTATCTATTGCTACCGGCATACTCGCCGATATACTCCACTTCCACTTCGACAAGTCCTTTAACGCCTATCGCTTTAGCCGCGCCTTTCGATAGATCGATCAAACGATTTTTGGCGAAGGGGCCGCGATCGTTCACGACCAAAATAATCGACCGGCCATTTTGCAAGTTAGTCACTTTGACTCTGGAAGGTAAAGGAAGCGTTTTATGCGCGGCGCTTAAGCCATCGGGATTAAACTTGACGCCCATCGCAGTCCGATTGCCGGATTCGGCGCCATACCAAGAAGCAATGCCTCTTTCTTTATATCCATTGGGATTGACTAAGGGATAGTAGCGTTTGCCATTCACTTGGTAAGGCCTGTTATAAGGCGCATCTCTCTTGAATTCGATTGCTCTATCGAAGCCATCTTCCGGCACCGGTTGTTTGACTGAACAACCGAATAACATCAAAGCAGAAATCGCCAAAACGACAGCGAACCCGAAATTACGTCTAACGAGCAAATGATACGATTTTTTATGCAACAACTGAAAAGCCATAAGATACTTAAAATTCAATATATTGACAAACATTCTTAAAATAGCTCATTAAACTTAACGTCTGCTGAAGAACAACTGGCGAATTGATACGAGCGCCAGGATATTTTCGCCAAAACCCCAAAAAAGAAATTGCCACCACCGGTATTCTGATCGGCCGCGATTTGCAGTGAAGTCTTAAATATTAGATACTCCCAGTTCCAAAAGGGGAGCTTATAATCATTTTTCATTGATTTCACGACACTTCAAATGCAGCTGCCGCTCATCCATCAAATTTAAGTTTCCAATTAATCATACTCTCTCGCTAATACCCGGGACGTAGATACCAGTAAAAATTGGCGTCAACTCGGTTAATCGAAGTTTCCACCTTCACCAATTTACACACTTTGATTGCTGACAACCGGGATGATTGCAATGCCGCGACATTTTGGTAAACACGACTTATGACCGAGTACGCTACGAAAACGGCCTACTAATAAATTCGAGGAATAAACATGAACATCAACGAAGCAATTTCACTGACCCGAAATCCAAGTCTATGGCTATTGCTATTTTTCTTGATGGCACCGTTTAATGTAGCCTGGTCTCAAGACGCACAACAAGCTACGGAACCCGAGAATAGCACCGAATACGCCACGCTCGACCAAACCATCGAAGCCATTACGGAACGTCGTAAAGCCTTGGAAAATGAAAGAACTGAAATCAACCGGCGTTTGCAAAAAGCATCGGACCAAGATTCCGAACTATTACAAAAGCAACTCGCACTGCTGGAACAAACAGCGGCAACCTTTACGGCACAAATCATCGAACTCAATCGAAGTCAGGAATTAGATGCACAAAAAACCGCCGACTTACAAGAAATTGCCCGACTAGAGAAAGAGCCTGAGCCTGAAAAACCTTTTTCAGTTTTGGATTTGGACCGCGCACGAGAACAACTCGCCATAGAGTCGGCCCGGGTTAAAGTAGTTCGCGCCAAAGTCGATTTCGCTAAAGAAGGCTTGGCGCAAACGCAACTGGCATTTAAACAAACACAAGACAAACTGACTCAAATACAAAATCAAAATGGCGCAATCGAGCCCTTGCTGCTGAAAGCGGCGGAATTGGAACATGCTCTCGCCGAACAACAACAAACGCTTCGCGAACTGGAACTGAAAAACGAAGAAAAAACGTTTTCAGTCTACGACACCCATCTTGATCTATTACGTCGTCAAAACGACTATTTACAGCAACACGCCGGCTTCAACAGTTCGGAATTGACCCAAAAAAACGAGAGCATTCGCAAACATCAATTCGAACTGAACCGCGATTTGTCTCGACTCAACGATCAGCAATCAAAGGCACAAAGCCTATTAGATCAAGCCAGGAAGCGTCTGGAAGCGGCTTCTTTCGAAGATATACACGCCATTGAAGAAACAGAAGCGCGCCGTCTGGAGCTAGAAGCACTTAAATCGAAAACCGATGCCGCGCAACGCGAACTAAAATTAATTTCGGAAAGAAAGGAGATATGGCAAAAGCGCCATGACTTATTCAATGAATCGGTCGAACAACAGGAATTACCGAATTGGCGATCGCATTCTAACTCAGCCATTACACAAATCGAACAAGAACAAGCCACCATCAAGCTTTGGCTCAGCGACTGGCAAAGCCGACTGAATGCAGTCGGCAGCAAAACGATACCGGACAAGCCCATTTGGGAATCCCGTCAAAGCGAACACATACAAAGTATCATCGGCACGTTGACCGAATTAAACGGTGCCATGGATGAAAGCCGCCGGCTTCACCAATACTTAATCGAAGATATTAATGCCAGAACCTCGCAATACAACCTTAGCGATCGGATCAAAAGTTTAATCAACATGGAGATCAATCATAATTCGCTATTGGATTGGTTTTACGCCTTTGCCATCGCGTCGGTGACCTTTATTTTATTATTCGTTTTGCGTTGGTTTCTGATACGCGGATTGAGGCATGCCGCCGAACGCAAACATTTCTCCCAAGCAAATGAAATTCTGAGCACGGTCAAACGCGCCAATCTTATTTTTTTTCTGGTCGTCGCTGTCTTTTTCGCATCATTATCGCTAACGCTTGACCCCGCCACAGACACAACGATCGCCAAAATCACAAAAGTCGTCATCGCACTGCAGATCGCGATTTGGCTGAGCGGTTTTATACGGGCCTGGATTTTCCGTATTTTGTCGCGCAAAACCAAGCGCGACGGCGCGAGCATGGGCGCTTTGGCAATCCTTAATTTCATTAGCCAGGTGTTGTTATGGGCAGTTGCACTGCTACTGATCCTGCAAAACATCGGCATCGATATCACCGCGTTGGTTGCCGGTCTCGGTATCGGCGGTATCGCGATCGCTTTGGCGCTGCAACGCATCCTCAGCGATTTATTCGCATCGCTGTCTATCGTGCTCGACAAACCCTTCGTAATCGGAGATTTCGTTAATTTCGGCGACTTTTTCGGCACCATAGAACATATCGGCGTCAAAACCACCCGGTTGCGCAGCCTCACCGGCGAGCAGATCATTTGCGCCAATGGCGAACTGCTCGACACCCGTATCCGCAACTACAAACGCATGCAAGAGCGGCGCGTGGTATTCAAACTTGGCGTGGTCTATGATACGCCCTATGAAAAGCTGCAAGCCATTCCGGCAATGCTCAAAGCAATCGTCGAGAAGCGAGATAAAACTCGCTTCGATCGCGCTCATTTTTTTCAATACGGTGAGTTCTCTCTCGATTTCGAAATCGTCTATTATGTGCTCAGCCCTGACTACGGTGTATACATGGATGCGCAGCAAGCCATCAATCTGGACATTTACCAACAGTTCCAACAGGAAGGCATTGAATTCGCCTACCCGACTCAGTCGCTGTATGTACATAATAAGACAGTTTCGGAGCCTAAATTATCTGAAATTGGTTAATCAAGCCTCCAGGAAAACCCATTGGCCAAGAACGTGAGTCTAAATCAAGGAAGCATCATCGCGAATGTTGTTCAAATACTCGAACGGCGGATAGTCTTGTCCGAAATCGGTTGGGATAACGAAACGATCGCCTCGATCATCGAATTGGGCGATGAAGACCCGGACAAACCTTATCTGTTGCCGGGTTTTATCGATGCGCATGTGCATATCGAAAGCTCGATGTTGACGCCGGACGAATTTGCCCGAATCGCGTGCCGGCACGGTACCGTCGCTGCGGTATCCGACCCGCATGAAATTGCCAATGTGCTCGGCCTGGACGGGATTCGCTTCATGTGCGACAGCGCCGCATTGACGCCGATGCCGATATTGTTCGGAGCGCCCTCATGCGTGCCGGCAACGCCGTTCGAAACGGCCGGCGCGCGCCTCGACAGCGAACAATTGGCCTGGTTGTTCGAAAACCGGCAGGCAGGTTATCTATCTGAAGTGATGAATTATCCCGGGGTTTTGCATGATGATCCTGATATTACGGCAAAATTGGCATTGGCCAAGCGTTTCGGCTACCCGATCGACGGTCATGCGCCTGGCCTGAGCGGCGAAGACGTCAAGCGCTATGCGGCAGCCGGCATTTCGACCGATCATGAATGCAGCACGCTCGATGAAGCCCGCGAAAAACTCGCGGTCGGGATGCACATCTTGATTCGGGAAGGTTCGGCGGCGCGCAATTTCGAGGCATTGCATCCATTGATCGACGAAGCTCCCGAGCGCGTGATGTTGTGCAGCGACGACAAGCACCCGGATGACTTGGTCGCAGGTCATATCAATGTCTTGGTTGCCCGGGCCGTCGCGCACGGTCACAGCGTTTTCGATGTCTTGCGCTGTGCCTGTTGGAATCCGGTCGATCATTATAATTTGCCGGTCGGACGTCTGCGCGTCGGCGAACGCATGGATGCGGTGCTGGTCGAAAATCTGGCCGACTTTAGCGTACTCGGCACTTGGGTTGGAGGCCAAAAAGTTGCCGAGCACGGCAAGAGCCTGTTAACGCATCACGCAACAAACCCCGTCAATCGCTTCGCCGCCGCACCGATTAGCGCATCCGATCTCGAAGCGCCGGCGAGCGGCGAGCAAATCCGCGTCATCAAAGCGTTCGACGGCGAATTGTTCACGCAAGCCGTGTTGCGCACGCCTAAAATCGTGCATGGACAGATCGTGCCCGACATCGAATCCGACCGGTTATTACTAACCGTTGTCAATCGTTACGAAGCCGCCCGCCCGGCGCTGGCCTTCATCGAAGGCTTCGGATTGCAACGAGGCGCATTGGCGTCGAGCGTAGCCCACGATTCGCATAACGTCATCGCGGTCGGCGCCGATAGCGAGGCCATTTGCCTAGCTGTCAATGCGGTAATCGCGGCGCGAGGCGGCATTGCCGTAGCGGACCGGGAGCGTGTCGAATTATTGCCACTGCCGATCGCCGGCTTGATGAGTGACGCCGACGGCGACAGCGTCGCGGCGCGCTATGCCGATTTGGACGCACTGGCCAAGCGACTGGGTTCGCCTCTGCGCGCGCCGTTCATGACCTTATCGTTCATGGCTCTGCTGGTCATTCCAGAATTGAAATTGAGCGACCGGGGTTTGTTCGACGGCCGAACATTTTCCTTTACGCCACTGACGGTGACTCCGCAATGACTCGTTTTATCTTGAATCGAAAAGCGATCGACGATCATGCCGACCCGGCAAGGGTCGTGCTGGATTTGATTCGTCAGCGCCAAGGTCTAACCGGCACCAAGGACGTCTGCCGGGAAGGAGACTGCGGCGCCTGCCAAGTGTTGCTCGGAAAAATTCGCGGAGGCCGCTTACGCTATCAGGCCGTCAATGCCTGCTTGTTACCGTTGGGCGCGATCGACGCTTGTCATGTCGTAACGGTGGAGGGCCTGAACGCCGAATCCTTGAATCCGGTTCAACGCGCCTTGGTCGATTGCGGCGCGATTCAATGCGGCTTCTGCACGCCCGGCCTGGTAATGGCCTTGACCGGTTTTTTTCTGAATGCCGAAACTTCCGATGAACAGGCCGCGATCGATGCGCTTGCCGGTAATCTATGCCGCTGCACCGGTTACGCCGGCATCAAACGCGCGATAGCACGGCTCTGCCGACAATTCGACCTGTCCGTCTCGCCGCCGGAATGCAGAATCGACGATTTGGTCCGCTGGCAAATTCTGCCGGCTTATTTTTCGGAGATTGCCGCGAAACTCGCGGCCCTTGCGCCGCGCGATGCGGTCGAGCCGTCGCCGGACGCGTTACTGGTCGGCGGCGGCACTGATTTATGGGTGGCCAGACCGCATTCGCTGCACATCCGGCCATTGGCATTTTTGCCCGATAGCGCCGACAGTGTTCGTTTTGATGCTGACGATTGCATCGTAAATGCCGCGGCATCGATAGAACAACTTCAAACCTCCAAGTTGTTTCGGCAATTGTTTCCGTCGGTCACGCAAGACTTTGAATTGATTTGCTCGGCGCCGGTCCGTGCGCGCGCGACGGTCGGCGGCAATCTGGTCAATGCCTCGCCGATTGCCGATCTAGCTGTGTTTTTTCTGGCCTTGAATGCCCGTCTGCTGCTGGTTTCGCATGACGCATGCCGCACCGTTTCGCTCAAAGATTTTTTTCAAGGCTATAAACAAGTCGATTTGCAAAGCGGCGAACGCTTGCAGGCCATCCGTTTTAATCGAGCCGCGGCACAGAGTTTCAGTTACGAGAAGGTCGGCATGCGTCGGCATCTCGATATCGCCGCCGTAAATTCGGCGCTCGGCATCGAGCATACCGACGGACGCATCGTCAGCGCCTGTTTATCGGCCGGCGGCGTCGCGCCGGTGCCGTTTTATTTCGAGAAGGCCTGCGACTATTTGCAAGGCCGACCGATAACTCCGGAGACCGTAACTGCCGCGGCCGATATCGCCCGGCAAGAAATCGCGCCGATTTCCGACTTGCGCGGTTCCGCCGATTACAAACGTTTGTTGTTGAGACAGTTGATCTTCGCGCATTTCATGAAGCTATTTCCGGAAGCGATTCGCTGGGAGCAATTACATGCACGCTAATGATCTCGAACTGCATGCCCAAGGGCGCTCGACTTTCGTCGACGATATCGCGCCGCCGGCCGGTTTGCTGCATGCCTTTCCTGTCGTGTCGACAATCGCTCACGGCCTGATCGCAAGCATCGATTTCAGCGAGGCTTTGGCGTGCTCGGGAGTCGCCGCGATAATGACCGCAGCCGATATACCGGGCGACAACAACATCGGCAATGTCGAGACCGAGGAGGTACTGTTTGCCGAACAAACCGTGATGTATCAAGGCCAGCCGATCGCCTTGGTCGTTGCCGAATCCGAACACGAAGCCCGGCACGCGGCCGCCCGCATCAAAGTCGACTATCGAGAACTGCCCGCCGTATTCGATGCCCGAGAGGCGCACCGGCAAGGCCTGCACATCGCGCCGCCGCGCATTTTTTCGCTCGGCGATATCGAGCAAGCCTGGCAAACATGCGATGTGATCGTTGAAGGCAAGACGCAATCGGGCGCGCAAGAGCATGTCTACCTGGAAACTCAAACCGCGCTCGTTTATCCGCTGGAAAACGGCGGTTTAAGAGTCGTATCGGCCACGCAGTCGCCGGGCATGGTGCAGCGGGTCATCGCGCGCGTGTTGAAACTGACGATGACGCAGGTCGAAGTCGATGTGCTGCGTCTCGGCGGCGGTTTCGGCGGCAAGGAAGAACAGGCGACGGCCTGGGCCGCAATCGCGGCATTGGCGGCCAGCCGTCTGCAACGGCCCGTCAAAATACGATTGAGCCGAAGCGACGACATGCGTTGGACCGGCAAGCGTCACCCTTACGATGCCGACTTCAAGATCGGCTTGGACCGCAGCGGCAAAATCTTGGCTTATGACGTCAATTTTTACCAGAATGCCGGTGCGGTCGCCGATCTTTCGCTGGCTATCTTGGAGCGCACGCTGTTTCATGCTTGCAATAGTTATTTCATTCCGAACGTGCGCGCGTCTGCGGTCAGTTGCCGCACAAATCTGCCGCCGAACACCGCATTCCGGGGCTTCGGCGGGCCGCAGGCGATGTTCGTGCTGGAAGCCGCGATTTTCAAAGCCGCGGCGGCATTGCAAATCGATGCAGCCGAAATTCAGCGCCTCAATTTAATGCAAGAAGGACAAGCGTTTCCTTACGGCATGCCCGCGATAGAATGCCGGGCCGGCCTCTGTTGGGAGCGCTTGCAGGAAAATCTTGCGTTGTCTCGGCGGCAACAGGCGATAAACGATTTCAACGCGAGCCATCGACTCGAGAAAAAAGCCTTGGCGTTAATGCCGATCTGCTTCGGGATTTCGTTTACCGCAACCTTTCTGAATCAAGCCGGCGCGCTGGTGCATATTTACGCCGATGGTTCGGTCGGCGTCAGTTGCGGCGCGGTCGAAATGGGCCAAGGCGTCAAGCAAAAAATCGGAAACATCGTCGCGTCGACCTTTTCGATAGATCGGGAGCGCGTCAAGGTCGAAAGCACGAATACCTCGCGCATCGCGAATATGTCGCCGACCGCGGCCAGCGTCGGCGCCGATCTCAACGGTCAGGCGACTTTACTGGCTTGCCGGCAGATTCTGCAGGGTTTGAAGCGAGTCGCGGCCGGACTGCTCGATATCGAGGCCAAAGCGGATAAAATCGTCATCGAACAAGAACGCGTATATTTCAACGGCCAGCCGACCGCAATCGGCTGGAATCAATTGATTTCCGAAGCCTATCTGTCCCGGACGGCGTTGTCGGCGCATGCGCATTATGCGACGCCCGGCGTCTATTTCGACAGAAGCAAGGAACAGGGCCGGCCTTTCGCCTATCATGTTTACGGCTGCGCCGCCGTCGAAGTGACGGTCGATTGCTTGCGCGGAATTTATCGCATCGATGAAGTCGCTATCGTGCATGACGGCGGCAAGAGTCTCGCGCCTGAGGTCGATCTCGGCCAGGTCGAGGGCGGTCTGATGCAGGGCTTGGGCTGGATGACGATCGAAGATATCCGTCATGATAGCCAGGGCCGTTTACTGAACGATACGCTGACCGCCTATAAGATTCCCGATATTCATTTCGCACCGGAAATCAACGTCGAATTTGTGGCCAAGGACAATCCGGCCGCGATTCTGCATTCGAAAGCGGTCGGGGAGCCACCGTTCATGTACGGCATCGGCGTGTATTTCGCGCTGATCAAGGCGATACAGGCTTTCAATCCGGCCTTTGAACCGGAGTTCACCGCGCCGATGACGCCGGAAAAAGTGTTGCTGGCCTTGTATGCTGAGTCATGATCCAAGAAAAAACATTTCACCATGAAGAATACGAAGATCATTTAATGGCTTATTATGCCTATGCAAATCATTTTTGCTCTTCTAATGTTCATGAAGACCTGGCAATCACCCCGGTTGATGAAAGTTCTCGGGGAGATGAGGGTGCGGTCACTCGCCCGACAGGACGCCGTGAATACGTCCTTGTAGGCTCGACGGCGGCTTTCCCTGCCGCCGACGCCTGTCGATCGAGCAACCGCACCCTCTTCGGAACCGGCAATTTCGTTGCTGAGCTTTTGCATATCAAAAAATTAGATAAAAGAGTCTCAATCTACGAACTTTCACAGTGAGGTTATTCACTATTTTAAAGCAAGCCGTTGAAAGACTTTATGAACGTCATGTGCATCATGGTTAAACTACCGGATTTAGGATAATGGCGTTGTTGACGTTGCGTAACGGTGTGTCCGGCGCGTTGATTTATGCTGCGGGCGATAGCTGGGCGGCGCTTTTGACCGGCGAATTTCAATGGCCGCGATTGCTTGGTATGATGCTGGTCGGCGGGACGTTGTATGCGATCGAAATTCCCGCCTATTTCAGTTGGCTGGCGCGTCGTTTCGGAGGGAGCGATCTTCGCAACCGTATTCTACGCGCCCTGCTGGCCCAGGCGTTTTTCAATCCGCTCTGGATAGCGCGGCATATCGCATTGATCTATTGTGTTTCGGGCCGCTTTGCCGAACTGCACTGGCACTTGCTGAACATCGGTTTGGCCTCATTTCTGCGCATCGTGCCGCTGGCGCTAACAGCCAATTACCTGATTCAAAATCATATTCCGCTGCGCTGGCGTTTCATCAGCAGCGCGATTTTTTCGGCTATGATGGCGGTCTATTACGCGATGAGTGAGGCATTCTTTGGCTAAATCGGAATCTTTATGGCACTGGCTTGCGGACCGGCTAACACGGTATCGGTCCGTCATGCTCATGATCGTCGTCGAAAGTCATGGCAGTTCGCCCGGCAAGCCAGGGGCGAAAATGGCGGTGACGTCGCATGGCGAATGCTTCGGCACGATCGGCGGCGGTGCGCTTGAAAGCGCCTTGCTCAAAGAAGCCCGTTCGGCCTTGCAAGAGGATGGTTTAGAGCCGAGGCTGAGACGCTTGCAGCATCATCCGACAAGAGACGGCGAAGCATCCGGCATGATCTGCGGCGGCGAACAAACCGTTCTGCTGTATACTTGCCGGCAAGATCAGTCCGCCTTATTCCGAAGCTTGGCGGATAATCCGCAAGGCGTGTTGACACTGTCGCCGGCCGGTATCGCATTCGATGACGCGCAGACCTTGCCTGAGTCGTGCCGGTTTACCCGGCAGGGCGACAACGATTGGTGGTATAAGGAATCCGTCGGTTGGTCCAAACAGGCTTATATCATCGGCGGCGGTCATGTCGGTCTGGCCTTGTCGAGAATCCTGGCGACGCTCGATTTCGACATCACCGTGATCGACGAACGCGAAAATCTCGACACCCTAACGCGCAATGTGTATGCTCGGCAAAAGTTGACTCTGCCGTACCGCGAAATCGGCACCGCGATACCGGAAGGCAGCCAGATCTATGTCTTGATCATGACGCATAGTCATTATGCCGACCAGAAAATAGCCGAGCGCTTGGCCGGCAAAAAAGTCGACTATCTGGGCGTATTGGGTAGCCGCAAAAAAATCGCCCAAATCAAAGCCAAGCTTGCCGAAACACTGTCGGCCGATGAACTGCAACGCATTCGAGGTCCCATGGGCTTGCCGATCCATAGCCATACGCCCGAGGAGATCGCAGTCAGTATCGCGGCAGAGTTGATACAGATTAGCAATAGTGCGAATTCCACACCCGAATGACTTGCTGATGGTTTGCATAAAAATTTCGCTCATCGAATAGATTAGCGAGAATATTTAGGTATTTTCTTGAAATCCTTTATGCACTTCATGTACTTCATGGTTAATCTGCCAAATTTAGGTTTATGGTTTAACTACCGAATTACTGTTAAAGTACACAAAACCAAGAGAGTGCGGTCGTTAGACTGATAGGCGCCGTCGAGCCGAACAAGCTCCAACAACTCCTGAGGCTAATGCCGAAATTTGAAGTGCAAAAGGTATAAAAGCCGATGGTTGACGCCGTTATTTGTCGATTATCCATGAGGACACACAAATGAAATACGGTTTCCGACAAGCGCTGACGTGGATCGTCGTCTATTTGGGCATAGTGCTTCTTCCGCTGATACTAGCGATCGGCTTTCAAGCGCCGCCGGCACGTCCATTCGCGGCTGAATTCGGTGCACTGCTCGGCGCTCTCGCGCTCGGCGCTCTGGCAATGCAATCCGTTATTTCAGGACGCCAACGCTGGTTTGCTCAAGGCGCCGGTATGGACAATATCCTGCAATTCCATCGCCAACTCGGCATCTTCGCCCTCTTATTAGTGCTATCACATCCGGCAGCGATGTTCATCGCAGATCCGGGCTATCTGCTTCTTTATATCGACCCTCGAGTCAATTTTTTACGCGCCGCGGCTTTAGGTTTCGTCGTCGCCGCCGCCCTATTCTTAGTCACAAGCTCTCTGTGGCGAACGAAATTCCGGTTGCCCTACGAGCTATGGCGCCTCATTCACGGAATCTTGCCACTGCTGATCATTGTTGGCGGACTCGGGCACGCACTGCTGGTCAACAACTATTTCGCTCAGGATTGGAAAAAAGCGGTCTTGGCGTGCCTGATCGGATTGTCGCTACTATTGATTATCGAGTCCCGCCTTCTGCGCCCCCTAAGAATGCTCCGGCAGCCGTGGCGCGTCATTGAAGCCAAAGCTGAAACCGATCAAGCCACGACCTTGGTGTTCGAGGCCGAAGGCCACGTTGGAATGAAATTCCGGCCCGGACAATTTACCTGGTTGACGCTAGGCGATTCACCGTTTTCGCTCCAACAACACCCTTTTTCGATTTGCTCGAGCGCAGCCCATCCGGAACGATTGGAGATTACCGCCAAGGCGCTCGGCGACTTCACCAGCGGACTAAGTGAAGTTAAACCGGGCACCCGCGCTTGGCTGGAAGGCCCTTACGGCGTATTCTTTCACGATGCGACCCGCTCGCGCGCTACTGTATTCATTGCCGGCGGCGTCGGCATCACGCCGATTATCAGCATGTTGAGAACCTACCGCGAGCTGGGCGCTCATTCTCCTTTATGGCTGATTTATGCCTGTTCGGATGCCGAAGCCATCCTCTTTCGAGAAGAGTTAGATGAGATGGCTGCCCAATTGCCGTTGACCTTGGTGTACGTCATTACAAATCCACCGGAAGATTGGAGCGGCGAGACCGGCTACGTCGATGAGGATTTACTCGCCCGTTATCTACCCGATGATAACGAGTCGATCGAATATTTTCTGTGCGGCCCGCCGCCGATGATGGACAGTGTCGAACCGATTTTGATCGCCCGGGGAGCCGCACTCAACCGGGTTTATTCGGAACGTTTCAACCTCGTCTAAAGGAATCGCCGATGCTACATATTAAAGCCCGCCATTCCGGGACCCTGACCGCCATCCTGCTGGCAATTATCACATTTGTCTTGGCGGGCTTACGAACCGACGCTCTTGATCCCGAAGCATGGCAAGTCGTTTTATACGGTTGGCAAGAGACGCTCGACGCTATTGCATTCGCCGACGCATGGCCGTTAAGCCCACTATTTATTTGGACCGGCATCGTCATTTGCCTTTCGCAATCGGCGTCATTATCGGGACTGAATCTGGCGATATTCAGCTTGAGCCGTTTGCATCTCGAAACCGCCGCCGAAAAAGGCGACCGAAATGCCCGCCGGGTTTTGGCGTTACGCCGGAATTCCAACTTTACCCTGACCGCTATTTTGTGGGGTAACGTCTCGGTCAATGTCTTGTTAACCCTATTGGCCGATTCGGTATTGTTCGGTTTATCGGCTTTTTTCTTCTCGACCGTCGTGATCACACTATTCGGCGAAATCGTTCCTCAAGCATATTTTTCGCGTCATGCGCTACGCGTAGCGGGTTTCCTGACGCCTTTATTACGCTTTTATCAAGTCTTACTGTGGCCGCTGGCTTGGCCATCGGGCAAACTTCTTGATGCCTGGATCGGCCAGGAAGGCATCCCTTGGTTGAGGGAACATGAGGTGCATCAACTACTTGAGCTTCACGCGCGGGAAATCGACACCGAAATCAGCCAAGTCGAAGCCACCGGCGCGATCAATTTTCTGAAACTCGATGACATACCGGTCAGCCAGGAAGGCGAACCGCTCGACCCGCGCAGCGTGATTAACTTACCGTTTCGTGACGGCCGCCCGGTGTTCCCAACATTACAACGCAATGCCGACGACCCATTTTTACAAAAAGTTGCCGCCTCCGGTAAAAAATGGGTCGTGCTGGTCGACGACCGCGGCGAGCCTCGTAGAATACTGAGCGCACCAACCTTCTTACGCAGAGCTTTATTCGGAGCTACGCCATTCGATCCGCAATCGCTCTGCCATCACCCGCTAGTCGTGTTCGATTCGACTCGACCGCTCGGCCAAGTACTGCACCGCCTTACCGTTCGCTCTGAAAAACCGGGCGACGACGTCATCGACGAGGATTTGATCTTGGTTTGGGAAGATAATCAACGCCGCATCATTACCGGCTCGGATTTACTCGGACGTTTATTGCGCAAAATCGCCCAACCTGCCCCGCCGTTGAAGACTTAAAAATTACTCGCACAGAGACGCAGGGGCGCAGAGAACTCATTTACCGATCAAGTGATATGAAGAATTAGACTATTGATTTTATAGTCTTTTTCTTCATTGCCTTCATGTTCTTCATGGTGAATAAATTTTTATGCTGTATTCGCCAATATTTTCAAAGCCTCATTAGCGAACCAACGGAAATTTGAAAATAAAAACAGATCCGCCTTCATCATTATTTGTCATTTCGATATAGCCTCCATGACCGCATGCAATGGCTTGCGAAAGCGCCAAACCTAGACCCGCTCCGGCAACATGCCTCGTTGAAGCAACCGAACCACGATAAAATCGCTCAAAGATTCGTTGCTGCTCATCCTGATCAATACCTGGCCCGTTATCGCAAACGCTAAGCGCCGCCTTGTTTTCTGTAACGGCCAAACGAACCGAAACGCGGCCGCCGGGCGGAGAAAATTTCACGGCGTTATCCAGTAAGTTGGTCAGAATCAGATCGACCGATCCATAAGCCATATTGGTGACGACCTGCGGCATCGGCTCGGCGATAATTTGCACATCGCGTTTGCCGGCCATCGATTGCATGCGCTTGACTGTCGCTTCGACGATCGCATTCAGAGAAACCGTTTCTGTCGAGCCACGCTCCAGACCGGCATCCATGCGAGCAAGAACGAGCAACTCCTCGACAATCAAGGTCAATCGTTCGACTTCATCCATACAAGATTGCAAGGTTTCATGATATTCCGACGGATCGCGGGAACGGCGCAGACTGATTTCAAGCTCCGTGCGCAATCGCGATAACGGCGAACGCAGCTCGTGAGAGGCATCGGCCGTGAATCGGCGCTGCACTTCAAAGCTACGCTCGATACGATCGAGCATTTCATTCAGTGTGTCTACTAGGTTTCCGATTTCATCTCGACTTCCCGGATGCGGCAAGCGCTCGTTTAAATTAGCTTCATTGATGTGCTGCGCTCGCTGAACGATATTTTCAATCGCTTGAAACGCCTTGCGGGTCAACGACAACCCGACACCGGCTACTGCAGTGAGTAAACCGAGCGTCATCATCACGAAAAGCAAGCTGGCGACATTTAATACATTGTGAACATCGTCCAACGATCCGGCCACTTGTACGATTACGGGCGTATCCAGCCGATCGATCGGCATCGACACCATGCGCACCGGTTCGTCGCCGAACGAGAACAGCGTTTCAAAGACAGTTTCACTATTCGCGAACATTGCCGATAGGTTGGCCGGTACCGGTAGTTGCGTATTCCCTAAGTTGGCACTCTGGGCCAGTACCTTGCCCTCGCTATCTACAACCTGTATCAATCGGTCGATACGAGCAAAAGAGAGCCTATCGGAACCCGACAAGGTATCGTTAAGCTTGATGGCTCGGTACGGACTCGACGACAACACCGCTGCTTCCGTTTCCGCGACGACCAACAAAGCCGCATCGAGTTGGTTATACACCGCTCGGGAAAGCATCCAGTAAGCGGCAAAACCAACGCTTGTCAGGATGACAACAATAACGGCCAGGTGACTCAAGATGAGCCGCGTTCTAAATTTAAGCATCGTCGGCACCGCTTGTTATCAGTCGGAATCCTCGGCCGCGAACCGTATGGATGAGTTGCGTAACGCCCGGGCGATCGATTTTCCGGCGCAAATTGCGAATATGAGCGTCGATCAGATTATTCAGGCCAATATGGTCGTTGCTCCATAGCGATTCCGCAAGTTCGTTTCGGCTTACTACCCTATCTACGCGACGCATTAACATTTCCAGAATGGCGTATTCCTTTTGGGTCAAATTGATAATCAACTGGCCCCTGGTTACCCGGCGCGTTTGTGTATCCAATATGAGGTCGGCCACCTCAAGACTTGTCTGTTGACCAATGTCCGAACGGCGCAATAAGGCGCGGGTTCTCGCCAACAGTTCCTCGAACGCAAACGGTTTAGTCAAGTAATCGTCGGCACCGGCGTCGAGCCCTTCGACCCGGTCTTGCAAGGCATCTCGGGCGGTGAGCATCAAAATCGGCACTCGCACGCCTTGTTGCCGGAGTTCTTCACACCAAGCAACACCCTGCTTGCCCGGCAAAAACCAATCTAAAATAATCAAGCGATACTCCTGTATGCGCAGGCACTGTTCGGCTTCCTCGACCGAGTATGCCGGATCGACTGCAAAACCTTCTTCGGTCAGGCCCCGTATTAAAAGACCGGACGCTTTTCTATCGTCTTCAACCAATAAAATACTCATTCGATAACCGTCATTTTGGCGCTTTTGATCCGCTCAGCTTGCTTTCAAAAACCGATTATCAGTTTACCTTGAGCCATTTAGTAGAGGGTAATTCTGAAGAAAAATTCAGGATTGGCACGGCAGTGGATTGCTACCATAACGCAAGTTCAATTCAAAGAATCTTCAATGGAAAGCCATAGTCGATATTTCAAACACCAACTCAAACCACTGAGCTTGCTTCCTTTGCCCGCTGTCAGAATCTCCTCATAAATCGAGGCGTTCTCCCGCGCGTGCGAATTGACGCATGCTTTTGGAGAAAATCATGACTTCCATCATTTTACACCCCGCATTAAATCGATCGCTCAATCGCAGCGACATCGAACGCATTCGTCAATCTTCAAGTGCTTTTCAAACGACCGATTATTAGCGGATAGTCGGTCAAGTAATTTTACACATATCACTTTTATCTTGAATTCATAGCAATGGAGGCCATCATGAAACAGATACATGCAATCGAAATAATCCAAAATACTT
The DNA here is from genome assembly GCF_005931095.1 of Methylotuvimicrobium buryatense. Taxonomy (GTDB): domain Bacteria; phylum Pseudomonadota; class Gammaproteobacteria; order Methylococcales; family Methylomonadaceae; genus Methylotuvimicrobium; species Methylotuvimicrobium buryatense. The sequence continues at coordinate 3,009,390 of NZ_CP035467.1, forward strand.
CAAACGCCAACAACGGCACTCGACGAAATATTTCAATCCTTATCGCTGCCGTATTGAGTATGCTCGCAACCGAATCGAAAGCCGTTCGGCCTTTTGTAACCGACGATGCACGCATTGTCGATGAAGGACAAGTCGAAGCCGAAACTTGGCTTGAAGCCGGTCATGTCGGCGGCGATTGGTCTCCTTTTCCGGCATACAATGTCATGATAGGCACGTCGGTCAACCAATGGTTGGAGCTGATTGCCGGTGTAGGCGTTGGCCGGGATAGCAATGACGAATTGACCTATTCCAACCCCGCCTTTCAAACCAAAATATTATTCAATAAAGCGGAAATCGACAGCATTATGCCGGGGTTCGCGTTCGGTGCCGGAGCGACATTCGATACCGGGCGCGGCGATATGCACGATGTCGGTAGCAATTATTACATCATCGGCATGTCGACTTGGCGCTTCAATGACGATAAATTGATGCTGCACACGAATTATGGAGCCCGCATGGATAGAGAGCGGGGCGGGCCGCAGCGCATCACGCCTTACTGGGGCATCGGTTTCGATTTGGAAGCCTTTCATCCGGAAGCTCGTTTGATCGGTGAAGTCTTTGCCGGCGACCCTTTGGTTTTGAACGAACCGAAGTATGCATCGCAATTCGGTATCCGTTGGCTGCCGAGTGATTATTTGAATCTCGATGTTACCTTCGGATTGCAGCCTGAATTGGACGAGGGACGCAATAAAACCGGGCGTCTCGAATTCACCGGTCAGATCGGCATTAGAATGCTGTTCGATGTTTTCACGCCAGGAGGAAAACCGGGGCGCGCGGACGGTGCGGATGGCTTATTTAGTAATCCCAGTTATTAATTTCGACGGAGTCCTTATTTACCCCCCTTTTAACTCAAACGCCGGAAGAGGTCGGTAGCGATTTAGCAGCGGGGATCTTTGCTTAGCTTGATGCGTATGGGGCGCACCCGCTGCAATTAACATACCTGCAATCATTAAACTGAAAACTCTGCGCCTCTGCGCGATAAATTTACCCGCCTTCGCGAAAGCCCGGATAGAGCGTCATGCCGCCATCGATATACAGCGTTGTGCCGACTACGTAATCGGAAGCATCGGATGCGAGCCAAACCACGGCACGGGCAATATCGGCCGGTTCCCCGACGCGTTCGTACGGAATCAGTTTCAGTAAATCGGCTTCCGCCTCGGGGGTTTCCCAGGCGCTACGATTGATCGGTGTTTTGATCGCGCCCGGCGACACCGCATTGACCCTAATCTTGTCATGAGCGACTTCCTGAGCCAGACTCTTCATGAACATCAACAGGCCGCCCTTAGAGGCGGAATAATTGACGTGTCCGGCCCAAGGAATGATGTCATGCACCGAGGAATTGCAAATAATCTTGCCGGCCGAACAGGACAATTCCGGCACCACGCCTCGGCGAAGAAACTCCTTGACCGCTTCTCGGGCGCACAAAAACTGCCCGGTCAGATTGACCGCCATCACGGTTTCCCATTGTTTCAAGGTCATCTCGACAAACGGCGCATCAAGCTGTATGCCCGCATTGTTGACCAAAATATCGAGACTGCCCCAAGTCCCGATGACCTGTTGAAACATCGCAATCACTTGATCCTCTTGGCTGACATCGGCCTGAACCGCAATCGCTTCGCCGCCCAAGGCTTGTATTTGATCCACTATCTCCCCCGCCCCCTCGGCATCGGACATATAATTGATCGCCACGCGCGCGCCCGCTTCGGCCAATGCGGCGGCAATCGCCGCGCCAATGCCGGAGCTACTTCCGGTCACTAGAGCACGCTGCCCGGCCAATGATTTCTCGATAATAAGCGGCATAATTGTCTCTCCTCTTTTTTATGGTTTAATGGAAAATCAAGGCCAACCCGAACCCAGCACGTCGGCGCGGGGCGGGCAGTTTGTGGGAGCCGCCACCCGGCCGCGAACGGTGCGGGCAGATAAGCGCTTCCGGCTCCGCTTAGGAGTAGGCACGAAATAACTTTGGCTTTTTTATTCCCTCTCCCAAAGGAAGAGGGTGATATTATCCAAATTATTTCATGCCTATTCCTTATCGTACCGAAGTCGGCGCTCCCACATGCATAAAACAAAATCTGATTAGCAAGCTGAAGCATCTTGCTAATCAGGAATTACTTTAACAGCAGCGGCGACAGGAATCGGGTTTCGAAAATCTCGCCAGGCACAGGTTTACTGAATAAATAGCCTTGCATTTCGTCGCAGTGCAACCGCCGGAGCATACTCGCTTGTTCTTCGGTTTCCACACCTTCCGCCACAACCTTGAGCTTCAGCGAATGCGCCAGATTGATAATGGTGGATACCAGCAATAGTCCCTCGCTTGATTCGGTCATCTCGATCACGAACGAGCGGTCTATCTTCAGGGTATCCACCGGCAATTTGGACAGGTAGCTGAGCGACGAAAAGCCGGTGCCGAAATCATCGATGGCGATGCTGATGCCCATGGCGCGTATGGTTTGCAGGCTGGCGATACTGTGTTTGACATCGGCCATGATCAGGCTTTCGGTGATTTCCAGTTCCAGTCCAAAAGGCGCCTGTTCGTGAATGTCGATAGCCTGCAGGATTTGACCGGAAAACCCGCGATCGCGCAGTTGCAGCGGCGAGACGTTGACCGCAACGCGCACGGCGGCCAGCCCCGCGTTGTGCCAGCGCAGATAGTCGTCGATAGCTTTGTGGAGCGCCCAGCGGCCGACATCATTGATCAATCCGGTTTCTTCCAGGATAGGGATAAACCGGGCCGGCGGCACCAGGCCGGTGCGCGGATCGTTCCAGCGGATCAGCGCCTCGGCACTGGTCAGCTTGCCGCTGGCCAGATTCACCTTGGGTTGGTAATGCAGCACGAATTCTTCGTTATCTAGCGCCTGGCGCAGCTGATTCTCCAGCGACAGCTTATGTGCCATGGCTTCGGTCATTTTCTGCGTGTAAAACAAGTAGGGAAAGCCGCTGGTCTTGGCTTTTTTGAGCGCGGCCTCAGCGTTCCTGACCAAGGTATCGGCACTGGCGCCGTCGTCCGGGAATAAGGTCGCGCCAATCTTGATGGCAATCCGGAATACAGCGTCATGCAAGTGGAATTGATGCTCCTGAAAGGTTGCCAGGGTTTTCTCGATCAGCCGGACGACATCGACATCCTGCGTGACTTTCGGCAACACCACCGCAAAGTGGTCCGCACCCATCCGCGCGATCAGGCTGGCCTCTCCGGCGTTAGCGGTCAGCCACTCCGCCACCTGCTTCAACAGCGCATCGCCGCCCAACTGGCCCAGACTGTTGTTGATGTTCTTGAAGCGCTCAAGATCGATCAGCAACACGGCCAGTTTGTGCTCGCCGCCGATCGCGCTACTCATGTACTGCGCCACCCGCTCAAGAAACAGCCTGCGGTTCGCCAGCCCAGTGAGTTCGTCGTAGTAGGCTAGATAATCCAGCCGTTCCCGCTTGGCGATGTGATCGATGGCGAAGGCGATGTCGCCGGCCAGTTCCGTCAACAGCGCCATCTCTTCTTCACGGAAGAACCCTATCTCGCTGGCGTAAAGCGCGAATACGCCGACCACTTCATCGGCAACAATCAAGGGCAAGATTGCCATCGAGCGGACGCTGAATTCGGCGTACTTCCCGCCTAACAGCACCTTGGGGTCGTTTTGTGAGTCGTTGGAGACGACGGCCGTCTTTTCCTGTATCGCCCGAACCACCATGCTTTTTTGCACCTTCTCGCTCGATGATAAGATACCTTTGATGGCTACCAGTAGAGCCTCGTCGCCACCTGCCGAAGCAATCGGGATAAACCGCTTCAAACCCCGATCCATGATGACAATCAAGGACATGCGGAAGCCGCCTGCTTCGACCGCAATCCGGCAGGCTTCCTTGAACAGGTTGTCGCGGTCATGTTCGCGCACGATCAGAGCGTTGATGTCGCTCAACATGGCATATACCCGGTTCAGGTAAGCGATTTTGGCTTCGGCTGCCTTGTACTCGGTAATGTCCTTGGCAAGGCCGGCGATACGAACCAGCGAACCATCGTCGTCGCGGACCGGATAGCTTTTCACTTCGATCCAGCGAATCGAGCCGTCATGGCGCACAATTCGGAACTGAAAATTGGCATCGACTGCCATCAGTGATTTCCGATAGGTCTTGTAAGTCGCTGCCTGGTCGTCCGGGTGAACGGTTTCCATCCATGATTGCGGATTTTTATACAGACTTTCGCAGCTGTGCCCCCAGATTACTTCATAAGCCGGGCTGACGTACAGCATGCGGCTGTCAACGGCATCCAGTAAAAAGAAGACGTCACCGATGTTTTCCGCCATCTGGCGAAAGCGCAATTCGCTCGCGCGCAGATCTTCCTTGGTCTGCCGTTGTGCCGTCACATCCATATGCATGACCACGGCACCCTTGGAACGATTGTCGTCCATCGGGGTTACCGTCATCAGAAACCAGCGTTGTTCCGTGGGCGAATGGCAGGGATATTCCAGCGAGAAGCTTGTTATGCTGCCAGTTAATATCGAACGAATGGCCTCAGCCGCCTGATGAGCCTCTGACGCACCTTCACCTTGGGCACTGTCGCAAATTTGCAGATAATTGAGGCCGATGCCGAAGCCGGTGTACGGGAAGGCATTCTCGCCGGCAAATCGTTGCCAGGCCTGATTTACCGAGATGATAATGCCTTGGGCATTGAGCAAAGCGATATTCGCCGGCAGTGCATTGAGGATGGCTGCCTGCTTGGCGGCCTCGCTGAGTCGCAAGTGTTCCTGGGCACTTTGTAACAAGAAGGTCCGGCCGCTGCTGTCCGACACCGTATCCACTTCGCCCGCGGTCAGTTCCTCCAGACGTTGGCCGGTGCGGTGTAGCGATTCGATCAAGGCGACAATTTCTTCATTGGCGCCCTCGGCTGGAGACCCGCTGTTCATGAGGCAGGGATTGCCAGTCAGGGTAAACGCATTAAAATAAATGCCATATCAATATGTTATGACTATTCAACCTAAGCTTGCATAACATTTTATTTGTTAGCTTTTTGTTTTGTGGCAATAAAGGCTGCCGCTATGAAATTACTGAAAACACTACGCATTGTAACCGTTTGATTTTATATGCTGTTTTAATGCGTTTACCCTGGATTGCCAGTCCCAAACTCAGTAACAAGGGGTGCATCAGGTTAAGGCTGCCGACGATTTTTCTGGTAGGCGAGGGAGTGAGCTTAACCAGGGTCGGTGTCATGAAAATGCCGTCCGCCAGCGCCCGTTTCGGCTCCAGATACACATCCACCACTTCGACCCGGTGCCGATCCGGAAGGTGGATCCGGCAAAGATTGGTAAGATTGGCCAGTGCCTGCGCGGAGTTGAGCGCGTCGCCTGCGACATAGAGCCGGAAATCGAAGATCTGGTGTTGGGTCATTATGGATTCTCCCCTGCCATGGTTTCGCCATCAGCTCCGCGCAATTCTTGTATCCGGGTACGGCTTTCCGAAATCTCGCCCTCGTGACTGAGGGTGTCGCGGACCAGCAAGTCTTTTTCGATCTGTTTAGCCGACAGTTCGGCCTGTAGCGATTTCAAGCGCACCTCAAGATCGGCCTCCTCGGCTTCCAGTTTCACGCGCTTTAGTTTTGCAGCGGCTTCGGCGGCCTCGTGTACAACACGCTCGGCGCGTTCCTTTTCCCAGCGTAAGGTTCCCATTAGCACCTCGCCACCTGCGGTATAGGTGTCGGCCAGGGTCACCCCGGCATCGCTGAGAATTAACTCGCGTACCTGGTTCGAATGCGCCATACCGCGCGACTTGACGATGGATAAACCCCGGTTGCGTTCCCCGGCCTGTACCAGATAGCTGAGGTGGATCCAGGTGTCCACAAGCGCCGATATCTGCAACTGCGAGCTGCTCTCCACCTGGTCGGACATCTCGTCGAGCAGACTGGTGCAGACCAGTGTGGTGCCCTCGCCCTTGGACCAGTCGATCAGGAAAGGCGACTCGTTTTCGTCGAAGCTGGAGCCGCGATATTTCTGCACCCGAAGACTGCGTTGCGACACCCCGAACTCAACGTTGTGACTGAGTATCACCGCGCAGTCCACCATGAAGTGCATGAAGCCGAATGGCTGCTGGCTGATGCTACTGGTCTGATCGCCGTCGGCCTTCAAGGTGATCAGGCCGGTCATTTCGTGTACCGATAACCATTCATGTAAGCGGTAGATCTCCCGCCTGATGGCCGTCTGATCGGGTAGCAGCAGCAACAAAATATCTAGCGCATCGAACAAGATGCGCCGTGCGCCCATTTCCTTGATCTGACTTTCCAATGCCGCCAACATGCCGCCCAGGTCGAAATCGCCGGACTGGACCAGGTCCGGCGAAGGCTGGGCATCCATGAAATACAGGCTTTTCTCCTGCAACTCATCGAGCTTCCAGCCGAAACTTTCGGCATTGGCGATGATGCGCGGTGAAGTCTCCTCAAAAGCCACAAAGATACCCGGTTCGTCGCAATCCTGCGCGCCATGCACCAAAAATTGGAGCGCGAAGATGGTTTTGCCGGAGCCAGGTCCGCCAACCAGCAGCGTTGTGCGTCCAAGCGGTAAACCTCCGCCGGTGATGTTATCGAAACCGGCGATTCCGCTTGACGCTTTGGTTTGCGATTTCACGAGGTGGGATGCTGTCGGTTTCATTAATTCTTCCAAGAAATACTCTGTTTCAGCTCCGATTGTTACCGACGCAAGACAGAACTGAATGAGGTACGTGCCTTTCAGGAATGGCTTAGTCTACATGAGCAAATAGGCTTAAGTTGGTAAGCAGAAACCGATTTCAAAAACAGTCGATAAAATATACCTATCGCACTTCAAATTTCGGCATTAGCGTATGGAGGCGTCGGGGTGTTCGGCAAAGGCTTTGGCAGCATGGATGCTGTCATAGAGCCTACATGGACGTATTCACGGCGTCCTTTGACGGGCACCCCGACGCCGAAATTTGACTGGCAAAGGGTATAGCTTTCAAACATAAACAAGGCGAATGGTATCCTACTGATCGCTACTGAGTATGTGCGCTAGACCACATAGAATATGTAGCATTCGTTACCCAGACCCATCGCTATGAAAAAAAGGAAGCCGGTAAACCGATCAACCTTGATATACCTCATCATGACTACCGACATTAACCAAAATGATCTCTTTTTCGGAAATGATCATTTCAATGGTTATCCGATAGCTGAGATTAATAGATACCGAATGCAAATCGGCTAATTTTTCTTTTAGAGCATGTAAACGAAGCGCCGGATGAAAAGGGGTTTGAGACAGTAATTGCAAGGTTTTTCGGTATTGCTCTTTTAATTCAGGGTGTTGCTTTGCAAAACGCCGAGCGCGTTTTTTGTAACTCTCGGTAGAAATAAAGCTATAAGTCATTCCACAAATGACTCGGCGATATGCTGATCAATATTGTCCTTGCTGAAACGGCCTGCCGAAAAATCCTGTTTCGCTTCATGCGGCGAAGAGAAACGACATAGGTATCAAGAGGCGCATCTTAGCTCCCCTGTAAAGCATGATGCAGAAGACAGCGGCGCGCATTAGCGCGTCCGCTGGTCTGACTTGTTCGCAGTGATGTCCTTAAGTCCGCCGGAGACATACTTGTGCAGGACACTAGACACCAAAGACTGGTATGAAAGACCTTCTTCTAACGCTCTGCGCTGAAGTGCCTCCAGATCACGGCTGGAGATACGGATATTGATCCGTTTATCTTTCTTGAGTGTTTCTTCCGCTGCCTGGGTGAGATACTCCCGACGAGCAACATCCAGATCTGACCTAAAGTCCCCAGACTCATATGCATCAAGCAGCTCTTGTTCTTCTGGATCTAATTTAATCTTGTCCATACTAATCCCCTAGAAATTTCTTGGTAGCCTTGCGACTGGGAATAATCGTCTTGAGAAACAATTCTTTATCATTCTCAACATACGGCACCAGCCAGGCATAATCATCAATTCGAACCACAAACAGCCTCTGATTCGGGTACTTGTCCCTGCTGGGATGAGGCCCATCATCAAGTAAACCACCGGATTGAAGAGCGAACAGGACATCTTCGAAGGAAACTCCGCGCTCGCCCATCAACTGCTGGTTCTTTTCCGCATTCCAGTTAATCTGCTTCATGGGATGAGTCTAGCAGGGCATGTGCCTATTGTCATCTTGCTAACAAGTTACCTGATTAGCAAGTTTCTACAACCAAAGATCAGGACATTCTGGGCCTGAAGGCGCATACAGGCCACGTAATTACCAAGTAACCCGTTGAAGCGTAGCGGAAGTCCTGCATAGGTCTTCTGGAAGCCATGTCTGATACTGAATGGGTTTGTTAATCTGAACTCAGGTAATGGATTAATGGAAAATCAAGGCCAACCCGCACCCGGCACATCGACTTCGACCATTTCGATGCGCCCCGATTTCAGACTGTTGGCATTATCGGGATCGTCCGTTTCGGAAGTCGTGATAAACAAAGTCCGGCGCCCGGGACCGCCCAACATGCAAGCATAAGGGACGCCCAACGGGTTGATACGGGTCAATATTTTGCCACCCTGTTCGACCCGGATCACTTCGCCGGTTCCGGGACTGGCAACCCAGATCGCGCCTTCGTCGTCGAGACAAATACCGTCCGGCGTTGACTCGCTTAAATCGGCCCAAGTTCGGGCGTCTCGTAACAAGCCGTCCTCGCCGATCGTGAATGAGGTCAAGCGCGCTGCGAAAGTTTCGGCAACGATCAATGTCGCGCCGTCCGGCGTGATCACGCAACCGTTCGGAAACAGCAAGCCTTCGGCGGCGATCCGGCAACTGCCGTCCGTTTCGACCGCTATCAAATGAGTCTTGGCTTGCGGCGCGCCGCCGTGCAAATCGTAACCGAAGTTGCCGACATAAGCGCGGCCGCCGGCTGTCGCGATCATGTCGTTGCAATGAAACGGTGCCAATGCGGACAAATCGGCATATCGCGTCCAGGCTCGGTCTTCGAGCTTATAGACGGCACGCTCGGTCATCGCAACGACCAAAGGCGTTCCGTCAGGCAGCCAAGTCAGTCCGCCCGGCAGATCGTCGGTTTCGAGTATACACTCGGCCTGTCCGTCGGTTTTCACGGTCATCACACGCCGCGCATGCTGATCGGTAAACCAAAGCCGATCGCCGCGCCAACGCGGCGCTTCAGGAAAGGCCAAACCGGTCAGCAGTATTTCGGTGTCATGTTTCATCGCATTCGCTCCCAGAATAAGCCAGCCAATCCGCGATCGATTCAACCAGCGTTTCGACGGCTTGTTCGCTGTCGATTAAAAGAATGTCGTGAGACGATTCAAAGGTCGCGAGCTGGCTATCGAGCAATTCGGCGCCCAGGAAATGGCCTTGCCGTGTCGTCAAACGTCGATGCAGACTTTCCCGGCTACAACTCAAGAAGACAAAGCTCACGTTAACTTCGTCCCCGCACAATATGTCGCGGTAACTTGCCTTCAATGCCGAACAAGCCATCACCGCCGAAATACCCCGATCGAGATGATAGATGATTTCGTTGTGCAAGCTTTCCAGCCAGGGTCGTCGGTCGTTATCGTCCAGCGCCTCGCCGCGCCGCATTTTTTCTATATTCGCTTCGGAATGAAACGCATCGCCTTCAATGAAGGACCAACCTAAATATTCGGCCAGCGCCCTGCCGACCGTCGATTTTCCGCAACCGGAAACGCCGCCGATGATTACGACGCGCGCGGCGCGGTGCCGGCTATCGTTCGACGAGTTCATATTTGACTCGTCAGTCCGGCAACGTAAAAACACGATAGCCCCACGCCGGAAAGTCGAACCGAATGCCCTCTTCGTTCATTTCGACGCCCGGCTTCTGCGGCTGCGAACTCAACAGGACTTGCGTGTTATTTTCGTTTTTCGGTATCTGCGCTCCTTCAAGACGGCACTGGCCCGGCTGAGCGGCATAGTTGACGGCGACCCAGACCGTTTCATCGACCGATCGCCATCGATAACCGATGAAATTCCGCCAGGATTCGTTGCCGTCTTCGGCCGGACGGCAGTCCGCCAATGCCCATTCGCCGCTTCTAAACACCGGTCTTTGCAAAGTCTGCAATAAACCGCTGTAAAACTCGCTCAAGCGTTGATCGGCGGTCTCCTCGGGCCCACGGCACAGATGAATCGGAATATGTACGCTGTTACCGGTCAATTGATCGTCATGAAAAAAACGTAAGCCCGGCGAAAGAAAAGTGACGATCGCCGCGGCTTCGTGAACCTCCGGCGGAAACGTATGCGCGGCGCGCGGTTCGTCGTGGTTTTCGAGAAAACGTGCCAGTTTGCTCTGAAAATCGAGACCCGCGACCAAATGTTCGCGCACCGGGCAGGCTACCCGGTCTCTAAGCCGGTCGTAAAGCCGTTTGTCGTAAGTAAAATCGAAGCCTTGTTGCTGCAGCGTCCATTCGAGATCCCAATAGACTTCGGCCAATAACACGAAATCCGGAAAACGCTCGCGTACCGCCGCGATCGCCTTCGGCCAAAACGGCTCTATCGATTTTCCCCAGGTTCTATCGAACACTTCCGGTAAAATCAACATCGCCATGTCGCAGCGCACGCCGTCGCAGCATTCGGCAACGGCAAGCAATTCGGCGATCATCGACTCCTGTACTTTCGGATTGCTGTAGTCAAGTTGCAGCGTATCGGGCCAGCCGTCGAAATAAGGATCGCGGCCGTAAGCAAAGACTTGTTTACCCTGCTTACTTTCGAGCTCGATATAATTTTGCGGTTCGCGCTCGAGATCTTCATTCGAGCCTTGAATATAAAATTCCGGGTGTTCCCGAACCCAGGGATGGTCCAATGCCGTGTGATTCGGCACGAAATCGAGCATCAGCTTCAACCCTTGCTCGTTCAGTTTTTTGCGCACACCGGCGAGGGCTTTATCTCCGCCGAGATACTCCGCCGTTCGATAGCTAGTTACCGCGAAGCAAGAGCCGCAGATGTCGTCTTCGGACAAGTCGGCCAGACTGGCCTGAAAGCCTTGCTGCCACGGCTCATGACTTCGGGAAACTTGCGCTCCGGCTTGACCGGTTTGCCAAACGCCCAGCAACCATAGCCAATCGAAACCTTGTTCGGCAATGCCTTGCCATTCGCCATCCGGCCAGTCGTCGATGCCGGCGGCCCCACCCCGATCGAGGCAAAACCGCCGATGCCGAACACGTGTATTGATTTGATAAAGCGATGGATAATGTGAAACCTTCATTTTGTCACCTCGCTTACTGAGTTGTGTTTTCGTCCATTCCCGCCAATGCTTCGACGACTCCCTGCATGCCGCCTTTGAGCAAATCCTCATGATCGAGCGAACCGAATATCGTCAACAGCGTCGCCAGGGTTCCGGTCCAGCCGGTTTGATGACTGGCCCCCAGACCCGAACCGTCGTCACCGTGAAAATACTCATAGAACAACAGATGATCACGAAAATGAGGATCGCTCTGAAACTTTTCGGCGCCACCGAAGACCGGCCGTCTACCGTTTTGATCGGGCATAAATATATCCATCAGCCGACATGAAATTTCCTTGGCGATTTGAAACAGATTGAGCCGGTTGCCTGAACCGGTCGGGCATTCCATCTTAAAATCGTCGCCGTAATAGGTGTGCATCGTCAATAAGGCCTGAACGATCAATAAATTGGCCGGCAGCCACACCGGACCTCGCCAGTTCGAATTGCCGCCGAACATATAGGTTTCGGACTCGCCCGGTATGTAAGCGACCGTATGGGTTTGACCCTCCCAATGAAACTGATAGGGATGATCTTGATGATATTTGGACAACGAGCGGATGCCGTAAGGGCTTAGAAACTCTTGTTCGTCGAGCAGGCGGGTCAGCACGCGCCTTAATTTCTCTTCATCCAAGATCGCCAGCAAGCGGCGATTCTCGATGCCTGGCGTCATCGGACATGAAATGTTCTCGGCCAGATGCTCCTTACGCTGAACCAGTTTTTCATAGCGAGCCGCGAGCTCAGGCAATTGCGCCAAGGTATCGGCTTCGATCACCGTCACCGCACATAACGGCAACAAGCCGACTAGTGAGCGTACTTTTAAACGTGTCGAGCTGCCGTCCGGGAAACGCAGCACATCATAAAAAAAGCCGTCTTCGTCATCCCACATATCCCGGTGTTCGCAGCCGATATCATGCATCGCCGCGGCGATTCCCAAAAAGTGATCGAGATAAGCAATAACCTTTTGTTGATAGCCGGGATCGTGCTTGCTCAACTCCAGGCCGATCTGAATCATGTTCTGCGCATAGAGCGCCATCCAGGCGGTGCCGTCCGACTGTTCGATATGGCCGCCGGTCGGCAGATGTTCGCTACGGTCGAATACGCCGATATTGTCCAAACCCAAGAAGCCGCCTTGATAAACATCGCCGTCGGGGCCCTTGCGCGTTTCCCACCAATGAAAATTGCGCTCCAAACCGACAAAGGCGTTCTTCAAAAAGTCGATATCGCCCTCGCCCCGGCGCTCGCGATCGATACGATAGACCATGCGCACGGCCCAGGCATGTACCGGCGGATTGACGTCGCTGAAATTCCATTCGTAAGCCGGAATCTGACCGTTCGGGTGTAGATAACGTTCGTCAAGAAACAAGCTGAGCTGCCCCTTCGCGAAATCGGGATCGACCAATACCAGCGCCAAGGTATGAAAAGCCGAGTCCCAAACCGCATACCACGGATATTCCCACTTGTCCGGCATCGAAATGATGTCGTGATTGCGCATGTGCCCCCAATCGCCGTTGCGGGTAGCCTTACCGTGATGCTCGTCGAGCCAACGGCCGACATCGAATTCGTAATATTGCTTGGTCCATATCATGCCCGCCAGAGCCTGCCGCAACACAAGCCCTTGCGGGCCCGGTAGTTCGCCGATCAACTTCTGATAAAATTCATCCGCTTCTTGGGTTCTTTGCTCGAAGATGGCGTCGAAGTCCTCGAAAGCCGTTTTCGCTTCGCCGTCCGCTTTCCGCAGGCGCAGTTTGACGGTTTTCGTTTCGCCAGGCCGAACGGTCAGCGCGTAATCGGCCGCGGCTTTCGTGCCGAATTCTTCCGGATTCACGGCATCCTGCTTGCCTAGCACGATAGAGTCGTTGATGCCGTCCTTGACATAAGGGCTATGGTTTTCGCCACCGAACAATAAGCGGTTATTGCTTTCATTGTCGACGAACAACCACTCCGGCGCGCCTTCGGCAATCAATTGGTAATCGCCTAATTCCGCATGACTCGCCGACACCGCACTCGCGCCGTTTCCGCTTTCGCCCCGGTTCAGTTGCGGCTTGGCCGTCCAATTCGACCCCGCCCAAGTGTTGCGAAACCACAGCGTCGGCAGCACCCGGAGCGATGCGTCGTCCGGCCCGCGATTCACGATGCCGATGCGGATTAGAATATCCTCGGGATCCGCCTTTGCATATTCGACGAAGACATCGAAATAACGATCTTCTTCGAAAATACCGGTATCGATCAATTCATATTCGGATTCGAGTTTGGAGCGTCCGGCGTTCGTCTCGACCAGGTCTTTGTAGGGAAATGCGGCCTGCGGATATTTATAAAGATATTTCAGATAGCTATGGTTCGGCGTCGCATCGAGATAGTAATAATATTCCTTGACGTCCTCGGCATGATTGCCTTGCGGTCCGGTCAAACCGAACAGACGCTCTTTCAGTACCGGGTCTCGGCCGTTCCAAAGCGCCAGCGCGAAACAAAGCTGCTGACTATCGTCGCTGATGCCGCCCAAGCCGTCCTCGCCCCAACGATAGGCGCGCGATGTCGATTGCGAATGCGGAAAATAATTCCAGGCGTCGCCATTGTCGCTGTAATCTTCACGCACCGTTCCCCACTGCCGTTCGCTGAGATAAGGCCCCCATTTCGACCAAGCCTTGCCAGCGGATTTTTCGAGCGTGTCTTTTTTTGCCATGGTCGTCTCTCCGAATTTTTATGTGTCAGGAACGCTTTACAGCGTTGAGTCTAAGTCACAAAATCATTTCTTTACTCGAATACGAGGGTAAGACCGGCTCTCTCACTCCCCTATGCAAACGACAAATCATTGCCGACAAAAGAAGGGAGTGGCCGAATAGTTACACTGCTCTTTTCAGATTTATTACTCTGAAGGTGTATTCGGATCCAAAAGATTTTCAACTTTACCTTCTATATTTTCCTTTGAAATCTGATTTTCGACAGTGCGGTCGACTGTCATATCATGGACTTCCTCAGTTTGATTGTCGATGTTTTGAAGGTCTGTTTTTAAAGCTGTCTCAACTTGCTGTTGATTTGTTTCCTGGGACGATTCTTGGTTATGAGTCATTCTAAGATCGTAAATCGGATTCGGCATCGTGATTAATGATTCGTCGAAAACCTGCTTCACGGATTTAATCGCCTCGCTACGCACTTTTAAAAAATCATGTTGTGTTTGGTTTACCCAAGCGAAAATACGCATCACTACATTGGAACCAACTAACTCATGAATAATGGCTAAAGGTTTTGGCTCCTGTAAAATACCGGGTATCGTTTTGAGCATGGCCAACGCTACAGCCTGAGCTCTTGACAAATCGTGGGCGGTACCTACACCGATATCGAATTGGAATTGTCTCACAGGGTTTCGTGTAAAGTTGGTTATCGTGGCTTTGAATACCGTGGAGTTCGGAATACGGATATGATTGCCATCCGGTGAAATTAATATAGTAGCTCGTGACGTCAGACGAGCGACATTGCCTTGCCGGCCTTCAATATCAATAAAATCATTGATTTCAAAAGGATTTCGAATGCTCAACAAGATACTTACGATAAAATTTTCGACTGTATCTCGTATAGCAAAACCAACGGCCAAACCGAAAATACCGGCCGCACCGAGAATTGTGGTCAATAATGCGACAGAATCCAATAGGTTTAGCGCTAGGACAATGCCTATTAGTATAAAAACAAAGTGGGTGATCTTTCCCAATAATTCGGCAATGAAATTGTTAACGCTAATACGACGAAAAAGTGCTGTGCGTTGAGAAAGCCAACCGCCCAATGCCCAAAATACTAAAAAAATTAGAGACGCCATTAGAATCAAGGGAAGTCCGGCGATCAACTGCTTGCCGAACGTCGATATTTTATTGATCGTCTCCGGAAAACGTTTTGTGATACTTTGATCAATAACTAACCGGTTCTCAACTTCGACAACGCTTTCGATTTGTTGGGCAAATTGAATAGCTCTTGTTTCCGCTGCTTTTGAAATAATTTCTCCTTCTAAGATTACAACACCATTACTAACGGATACTTTTATGTCCTTTAAATTATCCAGCTCTGAGAAAATCTGCAGCAAACGTTTTTCTATTTTTTTATCATTTTGTTTCAAGTGCGTTACCGTAATGACTTGACCCGGTGCAGGAGCACTTTCATTAGCATCATTGCCGGTCAATAATTTCGATAAATCCTGAGCTTGAGCGATATGAATTTCGGATAGAAAGCAGAGTAGCCAAACGATAGTTACGAGCATCTGTTTCATTAATGTTTTCATTTTATTTACCTTTCGACCCTAGCTCAGTCTTATGTTTCATTGTTTTAGTCCGTCAGCGATGTAAGTCGGCCCGAAATTCATATCACTCAGGCTCAGAACTTATCAAACCCAAAATTGCCGGGAATTTAGAGTTCAATCTCGGCTATCAATGGTAAATGATCGGAAGCGACTGCGCTTAGTTCCGATTCATGAACTTTAATTGAAATCATGCGTTCCGCCGGATCGACCCAAATTCTATCCAGACTCAGTAGCGGACGATGAGCCGGAAATGTCGCCAATGCCGGCATATTGTCGAAGCGGCGCTTCAACCAGCGCATCGAACGTCCCCATAACAACCATTCGTTAAAGTCGCCCAGCACGATATTGACATCGGCGGTGCTGCTTGCCAATGTCGACAACACGCCTCGAACTTGCCGTCGCCGTTCTCCCGGGGATAAACCCAGGTGAGTCGCCAGTATCGTCAGGTTCTTATTGTCGAGCGTCAGCTTCGCATCGATCAAGCCGCGCGGTTCTCTACCGGGCACGCTGATATCGATATGCTTCACTGCGCGAACAGGAATGCGAGACAGCAACACGTTACCGAAATGTCCATGCTTCGCCAAATAAGTGAACCCGCTGATCGCGTTCGCCACCGCGGCTTGTTCGAGTTCCGCCAGCACGCTTTCGGGATGAGCGATCAATGTCTCCACTTCCTGCAATGCGATCAAGTCCGCATCGATTTCTTTCAACACTTGAGCGATACGGGTCGTATTTCTGGCACCGTCCCGGCCGATGCAACTGTGAATGTTGTAAGTCGCGACTCTTAGCTTCATATGCTCCCGCTTCCGCCGCTCGCCCCTTTTCCGTATTTTTTTCGCAGACGCCCCAGAAAAAAGGACAAAGCAACACCGGATAAAGCGATTGCAATCATTAATCCGACGAAATAACTCGATCCCGAATCGCGTATCGCCACGGTAATGCCGTAAGCCACAATGACCAAAACGGATAAGGCAGGCAGCAAACCGATCATCGTTCCGAGCGCAAAGTCGTATAGGCGTATTTTGGAAACGCCGGCGATCAAATTGACGATTGAAAACGAAGCCACCGGGAAAATACGAAAGAATATGACCGATTTCAGCCCGGATTCGGAGAATTTCCGAGTCAGACTGTTCAATAAATCGCCGCTCAATCGGCTCACTTTATCGCGCCCGAGCCTTCGTCCGATCAAGAACATGCTCACCGCGCTCAATTCGGCGCCGATCAACGCATACAAAAAGCCTTGCCAGGGCCCGAATAAAAGCACCGTGGCTATCAGCAGCACTGTAACCGGAAAAAAACACAAACCGCCCGCGATGTAAAGAAACGGAAGCAAAAGAAATGTGTAGTGCTGTTGTTGCAACCACAAAGAGGCAGCTTCGATTGTGTCGAAAACCGAATATTCGCCCAAGTCGGCCCAGCGCCATAATGCCGCAACCACCAGAAAAATAGCGATCAACAACACGTTTTTCAACATATGCCTGAAAACGGGGAGTTGTTGTTTCGGGTCGACAAGATATTCGAACAACTCGTCCGGCTCTAACGGCTGCTCAGGGTCCAATAATTCGGATTCGGGCACCCATTGATCGACTTCATCGGGAATTTTGCCGTCTAACGCCAAGAGCCGACGCTCGCCCTTGCTCAACGATTCGATCGCGCCGGCCAGTGTTCCTGTTTCACTATACGCTTTCGCTACCTGCTCGATTTCCGTGCCGAGATGTTCGGCCAGCAAACCATTACGAAACGCCGATATCGCTTTCGATTCCGGAGAGCCTTCCTCCGCCGCGATCGCCAAATCGCATTCCGAATCGAAACCGAGCGAGCGATTACTCAGGTTCGATGAACCGACGCGAACAAAACAATCGTCGATCACCATCGCCTTTGCATGCACCATCAAATCCACCTCCGGATCGACGGAAATTCTCGGATAATACACATGCAGGCGCCGATGGCGGTCGGCCTCGCGTAATTTGAACAAGATCCGCCCCCGCAACACATCCATCGTATGCTGTTCGAGCCAACCGCCGGTTTTTTTCGGCTGCACGATGATCACTTCAGGCCCGTCCGTTTCTTGTAAACGCGCCGTCAATGCCTCGCCGATTCGAAAGGAACTCAAATACTGGTTTTCGATATAGATGAATTTCCGCGCCGCGGCAATCGTATCCAGATAGAGCCGTTCGACCTCGCGCACTTCGCCGTAATCGCGATATGCGGGCCAGGTGCGCGCGATCGCGACGTCAACATCGTTGAAGTCCGCTGTAACGCTTTCCGGCCAGGGATCGACGATCTCGATCCGTTCGTCGATCAACGGCGCTTCTCCGTAAGCTCTTCGCCAGCGTTCGCCGGCCAATTCGCCGAGTGCTTGCGCCGCCGGGCCGTCGACAATCATCTGTATGTCGTGAAACGGCGGATAGGCTTCGCCGTCGGGATCGATCCGGCGTTTATCGTCCGGTAAATGCTCCGAAGTATCCCAACGCCATTTGCTCAAGTCCAAACCGCCCGCAAAGGCGACCGCGTCGTCGATGACGACCATTTTCATATGCTGGGACGCGCCAACCGGATGTTCCCCGTCCAGACAAAAACGGACTTGCTTGCGGGTACTCCATAGCAATTTGTAGCGGGGAAAAAACTCGCGCTCCATCGCATAGATCATCGCAAAATCCCAACTCAGCACATAAATTTGCAGACCCGGATTCCGTTTAGCCAAAAAATCGAGCAGTTTTCCAAGCTCTTCAGGGCATTCGGCGGTTTCGCCGTTTCGAATCAAGCGCAATTGGCTATGCACATCCCAACCGACGATCATGATCGACCGGCGAGCGTTCTGAAATGCTTCATACAAAGCCCGGAAATAATTTTCGCCGTCTATGACAAAAGCGGCCCGATGCGCTTTTTCAATTCGCCAACAGTTTTCGTTTCGGAAAATATTTTCCACGCGCTTTGGCCTTCTTGCTTTCGGTTTAAATATTCAATCGCCTCTACAATTCCATGAATGTTAAACCACCTGGCAAGCAATCGCCAATAAACGACAAGCGTGCTATGAAAATTTAGGTAGTCGAGATGATACTAAAACAAGGAAGAAAGTCTTGAAGTGGGCCGGGCTGAATTTAAGTTTTCAAATTCTAGCCCGGCCGGGTTGATTGTAATTGAGGCTTTTTTATGAGTTTGAAATTCTTATTTGAATTTTGAAGCAGCCGATTTGAACGATTGACTCATCGAATCCCACGCGCTATCCAAACCGCCTTTGAGGTCTTGCCAGGCACCCTCTCCGGCTGCTTTGAGCTCCTCGAGTTTTGCCGAAGCTTCATCACGCTTCTCTTTTAAATCGCTAATTTCTTGCTTGTATTGAATCTCAGCATCGGCTTCGGCCTGCTTCGCCTTGGCCTGTAGCTTGTCAATCTCGGCATTCCATTCGTCGAGTTTGGCTTTCATTTTTTCTACATACGCATCTTTTTCGCTCATGATCTTACTCCCACTGTTGTCGTATTGAGTAGTGAACTAAAAGAGATTTTTCAGCTAATGGTTCCTGTAAAACGATTCACGGGAACCTTCGTGCAATATACTGAACTCCCACACCGGAAGCAATCTAATAGCGCTTTGCTTGTGCTTAAAATTAGTATCCGGTATTTTCTATCTTGGGGTAAGCCTTTATCCTAAAAAGAGCAGTAGGCATGTGTTGTAGACCGTTCGTGCTGAGCCAAGTCGAAGCATGTACGGTCTACAACACTTTCACCAGCAGGGTGAAGCCTCAAACTACCCTTCACCCTTCGACATGGCTCTCCTGAGCGTAGCCGAAGGGCTCAGGGCGAACGGTAGTTTGAGGCACTCATGCTCTTTTAGGTTTATGCTGACGAGGCTTAGAATGAATTTTCGCCAGAACCGGTCAAACTTATTTTAATTTCGTTATACTTCGAACAGCTGCACTATCCCATTCATAAAGCAATAAGAGGAACGGGCCTTGCCTATCATGAATAGCCAACCAAGCGAAAAAGCTGAAAAGCCCGAAGCGATTGCATTATGGGAATACATACCGATTAGCGATTTTGAGTGTCCCATTGTGTTAAGTGCGGATGTTGCGCGGCAAAAATGGCGAATGTTCAAGCGCCTTTTTACCAATACCGACCATTCATCGGAGCAAATAAAATCCGAAGAGGCATTACAGACTTTTTCAAGGGCACGCTTGGACGAGTTGGTTCCCGAGATTGATTGGCATGCGGCCGTCGATGCTCTCGATTGCGCACTGGATGATTGGATACAAAACCAACCAAACGATAGTCCGGTTAAATTCATCGTGGGCCATCCCTTTATGGGCAATGGCGAAATTCTTGCCCGCTGGACCGGCCGGCATAGTGCTCGACTGATTGCAAAACCCAAACAAGAACAGATACTCGACAACGACCAATCTTGGCTAAATCACTGGCCCGATTCACAGACCTGTTGGGTCTTGCCGAATTTGGACAAATGTTTTTTGCGCCACGCCGAAGGATTGGCACTGATACGACGTTTTTTAGCGCTGGCGTTGAACGGCGATTTAGGAACCGGCCTTATCGGTTGCGATAGCTGGTCTTGGGCTTACCTACGCCGAGTTTGTTTCATTCCGAGCAGCAATGCATTGACGCTTCGAGCTTTCGACGGCGAACGACTCTCAATCCTATTCTCGCAATTAGCGGATTCCGCACACAACAAACAGCCGATATTTCTCAACGCCAAAACCGGAAAAGCCGTCTTACCCGACTCGCAAGAAGAAAATAATGGCGCTAGCAAAGACTTGGAGCAATTGGCTATGCGCTGCCAGGGCAATGCCGAAATCGCTAGACAATTTTGGCGCGAAAGCTTGAGAGATGAACCGAACAAAGAATCACTTGAAAAATCGACATCAGAACTTACGATTTGGGTCGGTCAATTCACCGAAGGCGCTATCATACCGGACGCGAATGATGAAAATATTGCACTGATCCTGCATGCCTTACTGATTCACAACGGTTTGCCGGTTTCCGCTTTAGCTGAAGTTTTGCCCTTTTCCGACTATCAAATCATGGACTTATTATTGCGCTTGACGTCCTTAGGTGTCGTCGGTCTGCATCATGAAGACTGGCAAATTACGCCAATGGGCTATCTTGCCAGCCGGCAATATTTAAACGCGCAAAACTTTCTATTGGACGATTTCTAAAGGACGGTCATGGGTAAAGACAAGCTTTCAGACATTTTCATCGAGCCCCACTTAGGAAACTTCCTGGAGGTGCTTTTAATTATTTTCGGCGCTCTTCTGCTCATTCAAGCGATACAAAAATTGTTTACATGGACTGCCAACCGTCTTCATGGCGCCTCCCGGCTGTTCATATTAGCGATGATACCTCTATTACGGTTAATTTTGATCTTGACAGCGTTTATTTTGATCGTCCCTCGCATCATCGAGCCTTCGCTGCAGAATTTGATACCGTTACTGGGAACGCTCGGCATTGCCTTAGGCTTTGCCTTCAAAGACTTTGTCAGTAGCCTGATAGCCGGCATCGTCGCGGTCGGCGAAAGACCCTATCATAACGGCGACTGGATTGAAATTAACGGCATATACGGCGAAGTCAAGCATATCGGTATGCGCGCCGTACAAATCGTCACGCCGGACGATACCGCCGCTTATATTCCGCACATCAAACTATGGACCGAACCGATTCTGAATGCCAATAACGGGACGCCGGCTCTGCAATGCGTGGCCAATTTTTATCTGCACCCGGATCATGACGGGGCTCGGGTGAAACAATTACTGCACGATGTCGCATTGACCAGCCCTTATTTGAATTTCGAGATACCCATTGCCGTGGTCGTCAAGGATCAGCCCTGGGGCACGCATTACCGTATCAGGGCTTATCCGATCGAACCCTACCAGCAGTTTCAATTTATCACCGATATGACTATCAGAGCCAAGGCCGGTTTAAAAAACCTTGGTATTATTTTTGCCGTAGTGCCGGCACTTCCGAAGAATAAAGACATCCATTAATTTGAAGGGTTAGCTAGGACTCTTTTCTCTTAGACAGCTCTCCGCGCAACGGAAAAACGAATTGGCTGCCATTTATTTTCTACATGTTAGAATCAACCGGACACTCATAATAACAATTGGGGAGGTATCATGACGCCAACGGAAAAAACCTTATTGATTCATCAGCAGCCCGAAAACTCGGTTCGGCTCCGCAGCGCCTTGGAAGCCGCAATTCATTACGGCGGAGAATTGGAACCGGTATTGCTCGACGAGTTTATGAACGATCCTGCAGCCTTCCTGGGAGGCCGAACACATGTCGTGAGTCTCTTGACCAACAGCGAACTGTCCCAATTATTACGCGAAGCCCATCGCTATCAATTCAGTGTCGGCTTATTGCCGGCCAAGGATAAGTCGATTATTTGCCGATTGTTCAACATTGCCGAACAAATCGAGGATGCGGTTCCGCGTGCGTTAGACCCTGCCTTAGCATATCCTGTGGATTTATTGCTGTGTAACGACGAAGCGGTCATCTGGACGGTTTTGATCGGTGAAGCGCCTTTCATCACGATGCGCCAGCATACTTATGAAAAAAAACCGTTACGGGAGCAAGTAAACGAATTTATTGCCAGTATTCCCAATCTATCCAAACTCAAACCCTTCGAATTGACGGTCACGACCGAAAAAGGCCAGCATATCGAGACCGCCGTCACCGGTGTGTTGGTCATTGAAAACGATATCGAAACGCTCGCCGCGAATCTCATCAACGAATCTATATCATCACAAGACGGCAAATTATCGGCAATTTTTTTGGCGCCTTCATCGGTCATGGAGTTTCTCAATTTCTTGATGATCGCGATTTATTGCAAGCTTCGCGCGGTCAGTCATTTACCGAAAGCGGTCGGTTATATCAAGAGCGCCACGTTGGAATTATCCAGCCCCAATAGCTTTTCGTATGCGATCGACAGCCGGCAGCGCAAAGCCGAACGTATCTCGTTGAAAACCATTCCTCAAGGCATTGCGATCAACGTCGGCGAACGCTACAAAGCCGTGCATAAAGTCATTCATGACGACGCGAAGGACACGGCCAAAATTAAACCGCTCAGACATAGCGCAGAGCATGTTAACCGCTTAAAAAAGAGAATGCCTTTCTTCTCGACCGCGATCGAGTCCGATTTCAAGGAGTTGTTTTTGATGCTACGCGACAACGCCAAGCTATCCGGGCCTTATATTAGCCTAATGATCTTGAGCAGCATGCTGGCAACCTTCGGCCTGTATCTTAACAGTAGCCCGGTCGTCGTCGGCGCGATGGTGTTGGCGCCGCTTATGGGTCCGATCGTGTCGCTATCGATGGGCATTTTACGCAACGACAGCAAATTACTCAGAAGCGGCATGACGGTGTTCGGCATCGGCATCGCCTTGGGTCTGTTCGTGTCGATCATTACCGCGCTACTGATTCCTTACGAACAATTAACCCCCGAAATCCGTGCCCGCTCGCAACCAAGCCTGCTGGATTTAGGCGTTGCGATCATCTCGGGCAGCGCTGCCGCCTATACGCATGCCAAGGCGACCCTGCTCAGAACGCTGCCGGGTGTCGCTATCGCGGTCGCTTTAGTACCACCGCTGTGTTCGATGGGCATCGGCATTGCCTGGTGGGACTGGAATATCATTAGCGGCACCGGCTTGTTATTTTTGACCAACTTTGCCGGCATTGCGCTCGCCGCCGCAATTACCTTTCTATTTTTAGGTTATTCGACGATATTTCGAGTCAACCGGGGACTCGGTTTATCGCTGTTGCTATTATTCTTAGTCAGCGTGCCGCTCTATCATTCTTTCGTCAACACCGCGGTCCACAGCCGCATTACCAACGCAATCAATGCGAAAACCTATAAGGTGAACGATAAAACGATAGAAGTCGACGATGTCGAGGTTGTGTCGATTGGCAAAAAAGTGCGCTTGTCGGTGAAGCTGCACAGTTCCGACCCGTTGGTATCGGAAGATGTCGCCGCGCTTCGCGATTACATCAGCAAGCAAATCGAACGCCCCGTGTTATTGGATGCGTCATTTAGTATTTTGCAATAGCCGGAAAAACCAAGACGCTCATTTGCCTTGTTCTCAAGTCCGGGAACAAGGTATAGACCAACAATCTTGAGCACAAAAAATACATCACCGCCGGACGGGTTTTGTAAACCCGTCCACAAAAAATTGACCTCGACCCCTGTCCATTTAACGCTTCAATTCGCTCTCTTATGAGCACAAGCCGGCAAGACCAAGGTCGTACAGACAATCATCAATAGCAAACCGATCGATAGCAGCAAACCCATACTGGCCAAGCCCAGATGCGGCGTAAATGCCATGCTGACTAAACTACACAAGGTCGTCAGACTGCTGAAAATAACGCCCCGTGCCGTACTGGTTTGCAAGACACTCCGCTGTTCGTCCGGCATACTTCGCAACCGGTTCATGATGTAAATACCGCTGTCGACGCCAAGCCCGAACAACAACGGAATCACGATGATATTCGCGAAATTAAAAGGGTTATCCATCACGACTGTCGAGGCGGCAGTCAATATCGCGGTCATCAACAACGGCAACAAAATTAGAAATGTATCTTTAATACTGCGATTGACCAGCAACAAAACGAACGTAATAGCAACAAGCGCGCCGACCAAGGCTTGTTGAAAGGCCTTGACTACCGCATTACCCGACTCGATATAAATCACCGGCAAATCGGTGGCATTCGGCGCAATTCCCCTCACTTCGGCAACGAATTGCTTCAGATTTTCGTGGTCGCCAAGGTTTTTACTCGGAAAGACTTGAATACGGAAAATGCCGTCCTTGCTGAGCCAACGTTCGGATAAATCCTTCGGCAAGTTATCAAGCGTCACGATATCGGCATCGAGGACTTGCAATAGCAGATTCATCGTATCCGGCAAGGTGCCCAGCAGATTGCTTTGCAAGCGGTTCAACATGCTTTCTTGTTCGGGCAAGGATTTCGATTGCAATTGAAGCAAAAAACTCTCCAAAGCGTGGCGTAGCCTCAATAAATTGCCAATCAACTCGCTATCGGGATGATCCTGTAAATGCTGTTCGATTCGATTTTTAAATTGCGTCAACGCCGTCAAATGATTGTCGACACTGTCTTGTTGCAACGGCGGAAACGTAGCGAAACGAAAACCCATCAGCAAGGCCAGCTCGTGAATCGTATCGAGCTTGATGTCTTGATCCTCCGGAACGAAATCGAAGATCGTCAGAGCCGATTCGACCGATGGCAAGCGGCTCAATTGCCGCGCCTTGTCGAGCGCTTCCAATTCATTGTCCGCCAGTATCGTCAAGGTCATCGGCGAGGTCTGTTTGGTTTCAAGCAACTCCAAAAAAGTCGCCACGGATTCGCTTTTCGGATCGCGCAAGTTCAAGGGATTGAAATCGAATCGCACTTGCGTCAATAAGCCTAAACCGGCGAGCGTTAAAGCGAGCGCCATCCATTTAATCCGCATATGATGCCGCATCGGAATCTCGTAAACCCAATCCGGAAAGGTGCTTTGAGACAGATTAACGCCAGGCTTGAGCGGAAACAGCTGTAACAATGCCGGCAATACCGTTACCGACACGACTAAAGCAATAAACATACCTCCGCCGGCAATCACGCCGAGCTCGGAAACCCCGGTGTAGGCGGTCGGAACGAAAGAAAAAAAACCGACTGCGGTCGTCACGGCGCAAAGCATGATCGACGGTCCGACTTTTCGCACGGCTTGAATCAGCGCTTGTTGTTGCGGAACGTGTAGTTGCAAAAACTCTTGATAACGCAAACTGAGCTGTATCGTATAATCGGCGCCGATACCGATATAAAGCACCGCGAACGATACCGAAATCAGATTCAAGTGTCCGACCGCCAAGGTGGCGAATCCTGCGGTCAACACCAAACCCATCAACAGCACGGTAAAGGTAATCAACACCAATTTCACCGAGCGTAAGCCGATAAACAAGGCCGTACACACCAGAATCATCGAAAAAAACGAAGCGATTTGCGCACTGCGCTGAACGCTTTCCAATTCGTCATGTTCCAATACAACCTCGCCGGTCAAGCGTATCGACACATCGGGAAGCGCAGATTTCGCTTCCTCGACAATCGCTCGAACGCTCTGCAAGGCTTTTTCACTCGGAATCAACTCACTGTAATCGAGCACGGGCTTCAACAAAATGAAGCGTTTCGTGCTCAATAAGTCCTGCTCATCGCTCAACATCAATTGTTGCCATGACAGACGGATATCGCGGTCATCGAGCAATGCCTCGGTCACATGACCGGCATTTTCCAATAAGGGATTCAAATCGACCGGCAACCCGCGGTCCTCGGCGATCAAGGCCAGTCCTATAATCTCCAAGAAGCTTTTCAGCGTGTTATCGCTCGATAAGGCACCGATAAAGGGTTGCGCTTCGATCAAATTCGCCGCCAATTCATTGAGCGTTTCGAGATCTAGATAAAGCAAGCCATGATGGTCGAAAAACGCACCCTCTCCCGGTGCATAAACCGACTCGACTCCTTCGGTTTCCCGCCTAAAACGCCCTCCCAAGTACGCAACCGCCTGCGCGGCCCTTTCCGGCGTCTCGGCATCGACCACGACGAGAATAGCCTCTTCGTCCTGCGGAAAGGTTTCCAGAAAACGGGTCCGATCCTGTAAAAACGGCAACTCTTTCGACAATATTTCGGTCGTGTCGGTATTTATGCCCAGATTGTGGACGGCGTAGTGCAAACTGAATCCGCAAGCGATCAACAGCAATACGATGACCGTTTTCGGAAATTGAATCAAAAAGGTTTCCAACCCGGCAAACAATCTGCCGAATATTTCAGATAATTTCTTCATAAATCACCCATTGCGACGCTTTTTTGCTCAGTTTGCAATAGTTCAACGAACTTGTCGAATAGATGCGATTGAACAAATTTTCCACGAATAACTTGATATGAAATTAAGTGATTTTTTTGGCTTCGCATCCACTCCCTGCGAAAACCCGAAAGACGCGTGACGCCGGAGCGTCACGACCTATTCGACACGCGAAGTCTATAACTCGTTTCTATCTTGTATCCTATGAATCGACCAAGAATTCATCGTGGATAATTATATTGCTGCTGC
The DNA here is from genome assembly GCF_005931095.1 of Methylotuvimicrobium buryatense. Classification (GTDB taxonomy): domain Bacteria; phylum Pseudomonadota; class Gammaproteobacteria; order Methylococcales; family Methylomonadaceae; genus Methylotuvimicrobium; species Methylotuvimicrobium buryatense. Next base: position 3,036,001 of record NZ_CP035467.1, read on the forward strand.
GGATAACCGGGTTGTTGCGGATATTGTTGAGGATAGCCCTGTTGCGGGTAACCTCCCTGTGGTTGCTGAGGATAATTCTGTTGCTGCATACCCCCTTGAGGTTGCTGCTGAGGATTAGCTCCTTGAGGTGCAGAGCTTTGAGTAGCGACGATGGCCAATTCGACACGCCGGTTTTGAGCTCGATTCTCTTCGCTAGTATTGGGGACTTTCGGCATCGATTTCCCCATCCCTTGCTGTGTGATCCGAGCATAATTGACTCCGCGCTGAACCAAATAATTCGAAACACCGCCGGCCCGTTGATCGGACAGCTTTAAATTATAATTTTCGCTGCCTATATCGTCGGTATGTCCGGTAACAGTGATGTTGGATTCAGGATAATGATTCAAAACATTAGCAACGGAATCCAGCGCGGACATCGCCTGGGGCGTCAATTGCGCGGAGTCGAAGCCGAACGTAATGCTGCTCGGCATCGTCAGGTTGAGTGTATTTTCCGAACTTCTTTGTATTTCGATGCCGGTACCCTGCAAGGATTCGCGCATCTCTTGTTCTTGATTATCCATATACAGACCGACCGCAGCACCGACCGCGCCTCCGGCCAATGCCCCCAGACCTGCATTTTTCCAGTCATTACCGCCGAATAGCGTACCGGCGCCGGCGCCTACCGCCGCGCCAATGCCGGTTCCCATCGCGGTCTTGCTCATCCGAGATTGTCCGGAGTAAGGATCGGTCACACAAGCCGATAAAAGCACGGAACTAAAAGCCAGTATTAAGCATTTTTTATTCATAAAATACAGATTCTCTCAAGGTGAGTTAAAAGCGAATGATCGTTCTAAACCAAAATACGGTAGTTTAAAATAAATGACATTTTACGAGGTGTTCATCAGTCTGCAATCGGTTCTTCGTGATCGCCCGTAGCGTCTCCTACACATTACTCCATTTTCTCTTTCTTTAATTGTCAATTTCCAGGCCGTGCATTTCGAGGAGTTGTTTATCTTAACCTTGTTCTGAAAATACCGTATTTCCCGGCAAGTCTAAAACTCAAGGATAAATTCAAGCTGAACAAGACGATTTATTGCCATTTGGATCACCTTACTCACCAGTTTATCCCGATGAGGAAACCACCGACTGGAGAGCCGTGCGCGGGAGAACCCCATGCACGGTAGGGGTGGAAAGTTTAAACTCACCTCCCCTATCAAAAAGTTACAAGCACTGTGGAAGCGACGCCTTCGTCGCGATTATCGAAGCCGCTAACGCTCAAACACCAATAGCCTTTCCGGATGACACGGCAATCTAACGCTCGGTCGCTGCTTTTTGCTAGATAGGTATACATATACGTGTGCATAACGACGAGCGGTCCTCTGTGGGAACCCATACCTTAGCTACCGATACAAAATCGGCATGCATTCCCACGCTGGAGCGGTGGGACCGAGGAGGAACGACAATCTTGAGCCAGACGGCGGCTTTCCCTGCCGCCGACACCTGCCAACCGAGCAACCGAACCCTTCCAAGTAGGGGATTATTTACGACCAAAACCTAAATCGTTTTATCTTCTTCCGAGTGATACTTTCCAACAATCCAATAAGTAACGCCTAAAGCCAGTAAAACAACGCCTGATGCATAGACATACTGCGGATCGATCGCTTTATAATCGAAGATGATAATTTTCCGAGCAACCGCCATAACTGCGGTTGCAAGTACTAACCTTATCGGAATGACATCGGTACGTAGGTACAGCGTAATATTGATAAAAATTTCGATGGCAATCAAAACCATCATGAACGATCCGAAAGTTGCCAAGATATCGCTGACTGTCAGCATTAGATAAGGCGGAGTAAATAATTTATCGAAAATAACGACAACGACATCCCAAACCCCGAATAGGATCACCGCTACCATTAAAACGGCTAAAACATTGACGGCTTTAATGATTGTTTTATGCAAACTTCCAATCAGAGGATTCACATCTTCCGTGGGCAATTCGGCGTGAGCCATTTGAGCTTGATATTTTTTTCTAAAATGCTGCATTAGCAGCGAAACGATGTTTTGCTCGTGTATGAAATAATCCGACCCGGCATCATGCTCAAAAAATGAATTAAGTCCTTCCACATTCGATAAGTCCGCATCGGTAATTTTTTTAAATCCCATGCTCCAATCGGGAAACTGTCTTTTATCAACAACTTTACGTTCAAGGATGTTGACCCCGCTATGACGCGGATCTTTTTTAATACAGTTGTAAAGCGCGTCTACATCCTTATCTTCGCCTTCCAAAACTTGAACGAAGGTATCCTGGCAGTACAACAACATGCCGGTAATATTGCGAGCAGCATTATTTATTCGGCACTTCTCAAGCATGTTCAACATATCCTCATCACTCATCGAACTAGTCGCCGAACTGATATAAAGCATACGGACTAACATGTTTACCCCTCCAAAATTTATAATTATTATTGAGCGATTAATTGCTAACCTAATGGTTTGGTTACCCTAATTGCTTTCATCGAGTCAGCAAGCTAAATTTACGAGATGCGTGATTTCCGGCTCGATACTTAGAACGGTTTTTTAAAATCTAAGCGGCCGATTATAAAACCTAATGAACCTCTAAAAATAGAATACCTCAATTATAGCTTTCGACAATGAAATTGAATCGTTCCCTGCACTTTTTGACTAGCTGAGATTGGGCGCTGACAAGCAAAGATAATGCGAGTGTCGTTTCCGAGTAGAACTTGAGGAGCTTGAGATAAACTCCAAAATCACCTGGCAAGGAGTAGCTTTACATCTATGCTAATCCCTTCGAATGATCTTCGATATCTAGGTAAACAGCATCCGAAAAACGTGGGGTGCAGATCGCAAGAAAAATCAAATCTTCCGATCCGATATTGGCAATCCGTTGACGGCACTCTGGAGGAATCAACACGATATCGCCGGGCGCAACTTCTTGCGGCGGTAAACTTCCGACTTCAACCCGTCCTAAGCCTTGTATGATGACATAACGCTCGACGGTTCCGACAAGGCGATGCCAGCGTGTCGTAACGCCTGGCTCGACGCGGGCCCTTGCAATGGACACGTCCGGATCGTCGCCGCTATTGGACTGCTCGATAATGAAACACTGCTCCGGAGTGTAAAATTCATCTTCGAGGTTTAGTTTTTTGATCGATGCTTGCATTGATTTTTCCAGGCATTGCGTGAAGATTTAATCGAATTAATCAAGAACGGGGGAATTATGCATCACCCTGTTTTCTATACCAATTAGTCCGCAATTCCCAATTTGGAGATCAAAAAGGGTGTGGGGTATGCTTGGCGCTTGCAGATTTTTGCTCCTGCAAAATCTGCATTCACGCCATCCTTGGCGTTCGAGCTGCCGCCAAGCCCCCATGGATGGGTTTACGGCGTTCCTCGACAGGCATACCCCACTCCCTAAAATCGGCGAAACTGCTCAAACTGGGAATTGCTGGAGTATATATACAACACACCTTAGGGAAAAACGAATTTTCTGTTATGTTAAGCGATTTCCCCACGTATTCACTTTCGAATCATTTCAAGATGCGTCACGCCAATTTAGTCGAATCCTTCCAAAGCATTCTGCCGACCGAATCGGTGCTGTACGAGACCGAAGACCTCAAACCTTACGAATGCGACGGACTGTCGGCTTACCGGCAACTGCCGATGATCGCGGTTTTGCCGGGCAACGAAGCCGAGATCATCGAAATTCTGAAAATCTGCGAAGCGGAAAAAATTCCGGTCGTCGCGCGCGGGGCCGGCACCGGACTTTCCGGCGGCGCGCTGCCGCATGCCGACGGCGTATTGCTGTCCCTCGCCAAGCTGAACGAGATTCTCGAAATCGACCCCGTGGCCTGTACCGCGCGCGTGCAACCCGGCGTGCGGAATCTTGCGATCAGCGAAGCAGCCGAAGCCTACGGATTGTATTACGCGCCCGACCCGTCATCGCAAATTGCTTGCACGATCGGCGGCAACGTCGCCGAAAATTCCGGCGGCGTCCATTGCCTGAAATACGGACTGACCGTGCACAATATCCTGAAACTGCGAGTGTTGACTATCGAGGGCGATGTGCTCGAAATCGGCTCGGAAGCGCTCGACAGTCCCGGCTTCGATTTACTGGCTCTAATGTCAGGCAGCGAGGGTATGCTAGGCATCATCACCGAAATCACCGTGAAACTGCTGCCGATACCCGAAGCGGCGCAATTAGTAATGGCCGCATTCGACGACATCGAAAAGGCCGGCGCGGCGGTCGCGAACATTATCCGGGCAGGCATCGTGCCGGCCGGTCTGGAAATGATGGACAAGATGACGATAGCGGCCGTCGAAGCCTTTATTCATGCAGGCTACGATCCCGATGCCGCAGCGATCGTATTATGCGAATCCGACGGCTCGAACGAAGCGGTTGCCGAAGAAATCGAGAAAATACGGGGCATCATGCGCGAAAGCGGCGCGGTCCGCATCGATACCGCGCGCGGTGAGGCCGAACGCCGGCGTTTTTGGGCCGGGCGCAAGGCCGCCTTTCCGGCGGCCGGCCGGGTCTCACCCGATTATTACTGCATGGACGGCACAATTCCGCGCAAGCATCTCGCCGAGGTTCTGCGCCGCATCGAAGACTTGTCTTCCGAATTCGGACTGCGCTGCATGAATGTGTTTCATGCCGGCGACGGCAATTTGCACCCGTTGATTCTATACGACGCAAACCGGAGCGGCGAACTTGAAAAGGCCGAAGCCTTCGGCGCGCGAATCCTCGAAATATGCATCGAGGCCGGCGGTTCCTTGACCGGCGAACACGGCGTCGGCATCGAAAAATTGAATCAAATGTGCCTGCAATTCGGCGACGCCGAGCGCGACCTGTTTCATGCCGTCAAAGCCGCATTCGATCCGGATTCGCTGCTAAATCCCGGCAAGGCTATTCCGTCACTACACCGCTGCGCCGAATTCGGCGCGATGCATGTCCATCGCGGCGACGAACAGTTTCCGGATTTACCGAGATTCTGAACATGGAAGCGATAGTCGAACACCTCACAGAATGCGTCGTCAAAGCGAACGAGAACAAACAGGCGCTTTGCATTCGCGGCGGCGGCAGCAAAGACTTTTACGGCAATCCTAAAGGACTGCACGATTCGAAGCTGGAAACCGGACCGTATCGCGGCATCGTCGATTACGATCCGACGGAACTGGTCGTCAGTGTCCGAGCCGGAACGCCGTTGAACGAACTGGAAAGCCTATTGAGCGAACACGGCCAGATGCTGGCCTTCGAACCGCCCGGTTTCAACGAAACGGCGACGCTGGGCGGCTGTATCGCTTCCGGGCTTTCGGGGCCCAGGCGCGCCTATAACGGAGCGGCCAGAGATTTCGTGCTCGGCATCAAACTGCTCGACGGCCAGGGCCGAATTTTGAATTTCGGCGGACGGGTCATGAAGAACGTCGCCGGCTACGACGTCTCGCGCCTGATGACCGGCGCGATGGGCACGTTGGGCGTGCTGCTCGAAGTCTCGCTCAAAGTGCTACCGAAACCGGAAACCGAACGAACGCTCTGTTTCGAACTGCCGGTCGAGCAGGCACTGGAAACGATGCGGCGCTGCGCCGGACAAACGCTGCCGGTCTCGGCAACCTGCCATATCGACCGGCGTCTTTATATCCGGCTCTCCGGCATCGAGTCCGCCGTTGATGCCGCGCACGTCAAGCTGGGCGGCGACGAATTCGGCGACAATCTGAGCTTTTGGGAATCGATCAAAAATCAGACGCATCCCTTTTTTCGCGACAACAAAAGGCTCTGGCGTTTATCAGTCAAGCCCACTGCCCCGCCGTTTTCGATCACCTGCGAACAAGCGATCGAATGGGGCGGCGCGCTACGCTGGTTTGCGGCGGCCAAAGACTATGATGCGACAGCGGTTCGCGCACAAGCCGAAAAGGCCGGCGGACATGCGACGCTGTTCCGCGGCAACGACCCGAGCATTCCGGCCTTTCATCCGCTGCAGCCGGCCCTGTTGAAAATTCATCAACGCCTGAAACGTCAATTCGACCCGGTTGGCATTTTCAATCCGCGGCGCCTGTATCCGGAGTTTTGAACGATGCAGACCCGACTCGACGAACGATTTCAAAATACGCCGCAAGGCCGCGAAGCCGAAACGATACTGCGTAGCTGCGTCCATTGCGGCTTCTGTCTTGCGACCTGCCCGACCTACCAGCTTTCGGGAAACGAACTCGACAGCCCGCGCGGCAGGATTTATCTGATCAAACAGCTTCTCGAAGGCAGTCAAGTCACGCGGAAGACGCAACTGCACCTGGACCGCTGCCTAACTTGCCGCGCCTGCGAAAGCACCTGTCCTTCAGGCGTGGACTACGCGCGCTTGCTCGATATCGGCCGCAATGAAGTCGAACAAACGATAATGCGCTCACCGATCGAGCGGATGCTCCGTTTTACGTTGCGTAAGGTGCTGCCGAATCGAGGATTGTTTGCGTTTTTATTGAAATCGGCCAGATTGACCCGGCCCTTGCTGCCCAAACGATTGCAAAGAATGGTGCCGACCCAGCCGAAAATTCGGCAAAACTCGCCGCCGGCCAATCATTCGCGCAGAATCCTAATACTGCAGGGTTGCGTGCAACCCGCGTTGAATCCCGACATCAACCACGCTGCAAAACGCGTGCTGGACAAACTCGGCATAACGCTCGTCGAAGCGCAACAAGCCGGCTGCTGCGGCGCTCTCGCCTATCATCTCGACGCACAACCCGAAGGACTGGATGCGATGCGCCGTCTGATCGATGCCTGGTGGCGCTACATTGCAGATCCCGATAAGCCGATCGAAGCGATTGTCGTCACGGCGAGCGGCTGCGGCGTTACGGTCAAGGATTACGGCCATCTGCTGAGGCACGATCCGGCATATGCCGAAAAGGCTGCACGCGTTTCGGAACTGGCCAAAGACATCGGCGAGATCGTCGCCGCGGAACTGCCCGAACTGACTCGCCTACTGGAAAACAGACCGGTGCCCGAGGCCGAAGCCATCGCGTTTCACGCACCTTGCACGCTGCAACACGGACAGCGGCTCGACGGCGTCGTCGAAAACATTCTGAAAACGGCCGGCTTTCGTTTGACCCGCATTGCCGAAGCTCATCTCTGCTGCGGCTCGGCCGGCACCTATTCGATAGTGCAACCGCACATCGCCCGGCAGCTACGCGACAGAAAAATCGCCGCATTGACCCGGGACGATCCGGCTATCGTCGTCACCGCGAACATCGGCTGTCAGATGCATTTGCAAAACGGAACCCAACTGCCGGTGCGGCATTGGATCGAAATCCTGGATCGGGTTTTGTGCGGAGAAACAGGAGATCGGTATCCCTAAATTCGGCAATGCGTCCACGAAAATCACGAAATACACTAAAGTCATCATAGGGGGTATATCAAGCTCTTGAATCATCCATTGGGTGATCGGCTTGAAAATTATAAGCAATTGAATATTTTCGTGTGTTTCGTGGACAAAATACTTCCTGATTAGCAAGTTTTCTTCAGCTAAAGCCCAAAAACCAGCATATCCCTAGCAGGACGGGGCTTGCAACCCCGTCCTAAACGTTTTGACTTTGGCCGAAGTCAGCCGAAATTTTTAGGGCAAACCGAAACGTTGGGGACGGGTTAAATAACCCGTCCCGCAGAAGTGGCTACGACTGGTCACTGCTCGGACACTTGGCTTCGGCAAGCTGAAGCATCTTGCTAATCAGGAAATGCTTTTTATTAGGATAACTGCTTCGTGCCAATTTTTCGCCGGATCAAAAATCCCCCCTGCTCCCGCCAACCTGATGCTATTGATATATATCTTATTGCTGATACATATGTTAAAGCTGCAGCTGCTTCGATTGGACCCCGTCAAGATATTAGCCTCGACAAGCCGAAGCTTCTTGTTAATCAGATTACTTTTTACTGGGTAATCAATTACTATATTAATCGATTCAGTTGATTTCTCCAGCAATGAACTCGAGGTATGCAATGTATTTAGTCAGACTGATATACGCCAGCAGAGCAAGAAAAGGTTTCGGACCAAGCGATGTCGAGCAAATTTTAGAAGTTGCCCGCAAAACCAATGCCCAAAAAGGCATTACTGGCATGTTGTGTTTCAATGGTTATAATTTTTTGCAATCATTGGAAGGCTCGCGTACAGCTGTCAATGAATTGTACCGTCATATTCTTGAAGATAAACGCCATTTCGATACAACCTTGTTGGAATACCGCGAGATAATAGCCCGCGATTTTGATAATTGGCATATGGGATATCTAGGTTTAACCAAAGAAAACCAAGCATTATTGTTGCGTTTTTCAAACAATTTGGAATTTGATCCTTTCAAGATGAGTGGCGCCACTGCTCATGCAATGTTGTGTGAATTAAGCGCGACACTTTAATAGGAACCATCAGAATATCTTCAATCCAAGCTCCAAAACCCGGCCGACCTTTCTAAGTAACTTAATCTAATCCACTACTATGCCAAAATCTGCCATATTGAAATCTCGATTAACTATCCATGTCTTTTATGCGGTGTTTTTTTCTTTATAGCGAGCCTAATCTTTACTTTCTCTCTGCAAAACCATGACGTTTTTAATACATTATCGGTAGAAGTACGATCGTAAGTATTCAGACCCCGTTGGCAAATTACCGCAATTCAGGCGTATTGTTGGCCTCCCCCTTTGAAAAAAGGGGATTGAGGGGGATTTATTTAAAAAATCTCCCCTAGCCCCTCTTTTTCAAAGAGGGGGACTGAATACTTACGTACGATCTCAGGTTTTGCAAATCGCTTATATTTTTCTCGGCATACTGATAGCATTTATAGCGCTTGTCGTTATTATGCTCAATATACTGCTAGAGAAAAACCTCGCCGCTCCTATTAAAAAAGGCATTTCGCGACTGGAAAACATACAAAAGAATTTGAATAAAGGACGCCGCGAATACGTCCATGTAGACTCTAGCCAGCCCCATGCTGGCAAAGCCTTTGCCGGACACCCCGGCACCACCTCGGGCACTGCCGAAATTTGAAGTGCGAAAGGTATACTTTGCCGAGCCGGCCGCCTGCGTTATCGTTCGGTTTTCAGTAAAACCAGCGAGGAACGCGGCTTGAATAATGAGCCCATTCCTCTCCATACTTTCGCGCCAGTAACGGCTCCTCGCCCAGTACAACCCGAAGATAAAAACCGACAGACAGGATAACGGTATAAACAAACTGTCCGGGTGCACCAAAACACAACACCCATCCCAGAAGAATCAGCATAACTGAAATATACATTGGATTTCGCGTGTAGCGATAAAGACCGACATTCACCAGGCGAGTTGGCGGCGCCCAAGGAGCGAGAGTGCCCTTGCCCGAGACATAGAAATCACGCACGCACCAAAACAAAGCCAAAGATCCCGTGAATAAAGGCGCAATTCCTAAGGGCTGAACAAGACTAGTGTGATCGCTTAGCCAAAGCCAAGTCACCGGAACGGCGAAAGCAACGATACCCGGCAATGCTAAAAAGGCAAACAGCGCTTGGATGAACATATGGTAAAAAAACTAGAGAACATTAGATGCGGATCGTACGGTCAAATATGTTTTGACCATTTGTCTGACACATAAATAAGGTTAATGTTCCAATATCTACCATCGCACTCAAATCTCTCGGCAGTGCATCTGAAGGAATCGGAGTATTTATAACTTTGGTACTTCAAATTTCGGCATTGCTTAAGGAAGCGCCGGGGTGTTCGACAAAGGCTTTGCTGGCAAAGCCTTGTATGATTAATTTAAATGAATTTTAGCCAGGAAATACTTTAAGCTGTACCGAGTTCATTGGGAGGCCGCTTGAGCCTGAGGGCAGGATTAAACCAGCGCCGTAGGATGGGTAGCAGCGAAGCGGAAACCCATCGCTTTGTTTGAGCGCAGGTACGGTTGCGATAACGCTACCATTTACCAAATCCGCGATTTGTTGCAATAGCTCTCATGATGTTCCTACGATGATAATCGTCCCCGCTTTCTTTTCGTCGTCTCGATATAATCCATCAACGTAGCAATAAATCCGCACCAAACCAGCCGACAACGACATTACGATAATGCTCCGCCTTGTAAACCTGCATCTGTTCCAGCGGGTTGAAATTATCGGTCAAGACGATACCTTGATCCTGCGGCACTTGATAGCGCCGCTGTTTAAGCCATAGCCGCTCGCTTGGTTTTAATTGCGGCGAATCGCTTTCGATAGCAGCATCGGACGCAAGAAAAATAAAATCATTGAAATTTTCGCTGGGTTGCGAAAAGAACACGGTTTGCCGAGAAAAAACCTGATCGAGTGTTTTTGCAACAGACGACAGCGCCTCGTTATTACCCTGAGTAAAGGAAACGAAATTCAGTGCCAAAATACCCTGTTCGTCCAATAAACCTTTCAATTGCATCAACGTTTCAAGCGTCAGTAAATGCGAAGGCTCCGAACCGCCGGTAAAACAGTCATGAATAATTAAGTCATAAGGCCCGGTCAAATGCCTTATTTCATAGCGTGCATCGCCGACAATATCGCGACCGTTCGACTCATATCCGAAATGCACGACCGCGGCATTGGCAACGGCAGGATCGATCTCGAGCGTATCGACGACAAGACCGAAACGCTCCCGTAAAACATTAGCCATATGCCCAGCCCCCAAACCCACGATCAGAGCCCTTTGCATGGATGGGCGTAAAGCAGGAATCAAGCCAACGATTTCTTGATAGATCAGCAAGTTTTTACCAGTTGAAATGCTTGCTGCACCGATCGTCGACGCGTCCGAAGTCAGCATACGCAAATCATTACCGGGTTGATCGATTACCCGCACCCAACCGTATAGGCTCTCATGTTCGGAAACGATTTTAAATTTACCATTGCCGTCATACGTCTTCCCAGAGCCGATGATGCCAGGCAACAAAATCAAACCCAGCGTAGCCAACGCCAAACACGGCGCGACGGTATAGCGGAAACCTAAAGTCCTTCGTTCGATCAAGGCAATCACCAGAGCCAAACCCATTAAAAGCAAACCTAAGACAATCAAGATTTCACGCGACCCGACCAACGGGAATAAAAAAAAGCCCAAAATCAAAGTTCCGATGACACTCCCCAAGGTACTCATCGCATAAATGCTTCCCGAACTCGAGCCGACGGAATTTAATTGCAAGGTAGCCAGTTTTATCGCGAACGGGCCGACCATACCAAGCAAGGTCAATGCCGGTGCAAATAAGATAAACGAGCTGACAAAAGCGCCACCTCGCAAACCGAGAGGATCCGTCATCAATAAAATCGGCCGTGTCATCCATGGAATCAATAAAGTCAAAAAGGCCGCCAAAGCGATCACGACTGCCAGACCAACCGGCTTGGAGGAATCGGCTAAGCGTCCACCGGTGAAATAACCGAACGCCAAGGCTATCATCGTCACCGAAATCAACGAAGACCAGACATAAAGACTGGCCCCATAAAAAGGCGCTATCATACGAGTGCCTAGTAGCTCGATCACCATTACCGATGCACCGGTCAAGAACACCGTCACGAACAATCCAATGCGCTGACGGTAAGAAGCGTTTTTCAAAGTCATAAATTTTCCTGGTAGGCCCAAAATTAGAGTGCTATGTTCGCGTTATACTCATCGCAGATCAAAATTCGGCGCCGGGGTGCCCGTCAAAGGACGCCGTGAATACGTCCATGTAGGTTCTATGCCAGCTCCATGCTGGCAAAGCCTTTGTCGAACACTCCGACGCCTCCTCGAACATTGCCGAAATTTGAAGTGCGAAAGGTATCCATAGCCTTTCGGAGATCGAAATTGGTCAGAAGGCTGCCGAGTTTTAATTCATTCTAGAGGGTTTGGCTTCGAAAATGATATAAATCCTCTATCTCGCGTGAATTCAGCAATTCCCAATTTGGAGATCAAAAAGGGTGTGGGGTATGCTTGGCGAGGATGTCGGCAGCAGGGCAGATTTTTGCTCCTGCAAAATCTGCATTCACGCCATCCTTGGCGCTTGCAGATTTTTGCTCCTCGGCAATTGCTCCTGCATTGCCCTACTACACGCCATCCTTGGCGTAATGCAAAATCTGCATTCACGCCATCCTTAGCGCTTGCAGATTTTTGCTCCTCGGCAATTGCTCCTGCATTGCCCTACTACACGCCATCCTTGGCGTAATGCAAAATCTGCATTCACGCCATCCTTGGCGTTCGAGCTGCCGCCAAGCCCCCATGGATGGGTTTACGGCGTTCCTCGACAGGCATACCCCACACCCTTTTTGATCTCCAAACTGGGAATTGCTGGAGTGAATTACCTTCTACCAAAATGAATTAAGCTGTCTCACAAAACAGTTCGCAAAAAAATCCTCATCATGGGTGCCGCTGGGCGAGATTTTCATAATTTCAATGTCGTCTACCGCAACGATCCCGGCAATGAAATTGTTGCATTTACCGCCGCACAAATCCCGGATATCGCAGGAAAACGCTATCCGCCTGCGTTATCCGGCCCATTTTATCCCGAAGGCATCCCTATCGTCGATGAAATCGAATTGGCAGACCTATGCCGAGAACAACACATCGACCAAGCAATTTTTGCCTACAGCGATGTCCCACACAGACAAGTGATGCATCAAGCATTGATCGCGCTGGCCGGCGGAGCCGATTTTACCCTGCTCGGCCCCAAACACACGCAATTGCAAGCTTCGGTCCCGGTCATCGCTTGCTGCGCGGTGAGCACCGGTTGCGGCAAGTCGCAAGTCACGCAATGGCTTTCGAAATTATTGAAAGCCCACGGCCTTAAAACCGCAGTAATCCGCCATCCGATGCCTTACGGCGACCTCGAAAAACAAGCCGTGCAACGTTTTACCAGCATGGCCGACCTCGATCGTGCCGATTGCACGATCGAAGAGCGGGAAGAATACGAACCCCATTTGTCGCTCGGCAATACCGTTTTTGCCGGCATCGACTACGCCGAGATCGTCGATCCGAGAGAATTTGCATCCGAACGGTTAAATGATGTTTACCGACAATATCCGCATATCGGCAAGGTGCTGCCGGCAGTCGGTTATCATCCTTCGCAATTAAAGGCATTGCAACAAACCTTGAATGCCGCCGATATAGAACTCGTCGTTTCGGCCACGCCATACGACTTATCGGCCTTGATCGCTATCGACAAACCGATTGTACGCGCGCGTTATGAATTTGTTGAAGACGACAATGCCGAATTAAGCCGACATATCGAAACTTTTTTAAGAAACCATTTATGAATCCCAGTATACCTTTCGCACTTCAAATTTCGGCAGTGCCTGAAGAGGCGCCAGGGTGTGCGGCAAAGGCTTTGCCAGCATGGAGCTGGCATAGAGTCTACAGGGATGTATTCACGGCGTCCTTTGACGGACACCCTGGTGCCGAATTTTGATCTGCGATGGGTATAAATAAATGCCATTCATAACGCTTATTGCGTTTTCAGAATCAATTAACCGGTTCCGTTTTATTTTTTCGCCTTTATAATACCGAGCAACTCGTTCTGTTTTCGACTTTCAAACGAAATTATAAAAACATGAAAAAACCTAAATCGATACAGTTAAAAATCATCGAAAAGCCGGAAGATCTGATTCACAAAGCAAAACAAGCCGCTGAAAATTACGGCTTACAATTTTTAGGCGATATTGAACAAGGCATCATAAAAGGCTTCGGCATAGAAGCCGACTATATGCTGCAGGAAGATATTTTGACGATTACGGTTTTTCGCAAGCCGATTTTGATTTCGTGGGCTACAGTCGAACAAAAAGTGAGAACGTTAGTGCAACATGGTTGATGCTCCGGACTGATGCTAATCGGAAGGTGCCCGGAAACTTTGTGAGTTTTTTGCCAACTGAATCGCTTGCCGTTAAGGCAGAAATCCACGTCCTTTTAAACCTTCATCCAAAAAAGAGCAGTTGGCATGTGTTGTAGACCGTTCGTGCTGAGTAAAGTCGAAGCATGAAGGGGCTACAACACTTTCACCGGCCTGGTTAAGCCGGTTCCGAAGAGGGTGCGGTTGCTCGATCGACAGGCGTCGGCGGCAGGGACAGCCGCCGTCGAGCCTACATGGACGTATTCACGGCGTCCTGTCGGGCGAGTGACCGCACCCTCCGCCACCAGAGAACTTTCATTTGCCGATGCGATGACCAGGTCTTCATGAACGTTACTGTGAAAGTTCGTAAATTTGGATTCATTATCTAATTTTTCGATATACAAATCTCTGTTCTGGCAATGCCGGTTCCGGAGAGGGTGCGGTTGCTCGATCGACAGGCGTTGGCGGCAGGGTAGCCGCCATCGAGCCTACATGGACGTATTAACGGCGTCCTGTCGGGCGAGTGACCGCGCCCTCCCCACGTCTCGTACTTTCATTTGCCGGGGTGATTGCCGGGCTTTCATGAACGTTAGGTTTATTCAATGCCGGTGCCTAATATCCTTACCTTCAACCATGAAAATCATGAATTCGGCGATATTGATACAATGATTGCCACAGCGCTCGAGCGCTTTCATGATTTGCAGGATATCCAGAGCTCTACCGATCAAGCGGGCATCCTGAAGCACGAAGGTCAGTTGCCGGCGAATACCGTCTTGAAATTCTTGTCCGCAATCCCAGTCTCCCCTGATAAGCACGTAAGCATCATCCAGATTACCGGTATCGAAAGCGTCGGTCGCTTTTCTGAGCATGCCGCGCGCCATTGTGCCCATCCTGACGATGTCCCTGAGTAACTGAGGATTCGGATCGCTGGTTTGCGGGTCGAACATGTCGATGATCAATTTCGCTATTCTAACCGTCTCGTCGCCGATCCTTTCCAAGTCCACAACGATTTTCGAAATGGAAATCACTTTGCGCAGGTCATTAGCAACCGGACTGCGTTTAGCAAGAATCGACAGAACCTCGGCGTCGATTTTTAGCTCATATTCGTTAACTTCCCGATCCCGTGCCACCACTTTTTCGGCGATAGAGACCTCGCCTTCATCGAGCGACGTCATGACCGTATCCAATTGATCGATGACCAAGCCGGCCATTTCCAGTACCAGATAATGTAAATGGCTGAGTTCGCCGTCGAACAGATGAACCGTATGTTCTTTCATAAATTATGATCTTGGTTTAAATAATTAGCCGCTTCGGTTGGCTTATCCGAATCTTCCGGTAATGTAATCCTGTGTCAATTCGTGCAAAGGATTGGTAAATACATCGCTGGTCTTACCGACCTCGATCAATTTACCGAGATGAAAATAAGCCGTACGCTGCGATACCCGTGCGGCCTGTTGCATCGAATGAGTCACGATCGCAATCGTATAACGCTGTCGCAGTTCGTCGATCAATTGTTCGATTTTCGCGGTCGCAATCGGGTCCAATGCCGAACAGGGCTCGTCCATCAAAATAACTTCAGGCTCGACCGACAAAGTCCGAGCGATGCACAAACGCTGTTGTTGTCCGCCCGATAATCCGGTACCGGGCTGGTGGAGCCGGTCTTTGACTTCGTCCCAGAGGCCGGCCTTGCGCAACGAGGACTCGACGATTTGATCCAATTCGGCCTTTGTCGAAGCCAGCCCATGGATTTTCGGGCCGTAAGCGATATTGTCGTAGATCGATTTCGGGAATGGATTGGGTTTTTGAAACACCATGCCGACTTGCGCGCGAAGCGGAACGACATCCATGTGCTTGGAATAAACATCGACATTATCGATCTTGATTTCGCCGTTCACCCGGCAACTTTCGACTGTGTCGTTCATTCGGTTCAAACAACGTAAAAAAGTCGATTTGCCGCAACCGGATGGGCCGATTAACGAAATGACTTCATTCGTGCCGATATCCAGATTGATATCTTGTATCGCATGGTTCTCTCCATAAAACACATTGACATTACGGCAAGTTATCCTTGGATTGTCGGCATGTATCGACCCGACTGTCGCACCCATTTCACCTTGTAGATTCAATGGCTTAACAGAGATATTTTTACTTATGAGTGTTTTCATGCGGGAAACCGATTTCGGTTTTAATTGAGTTACAGTATTCATAATGTTTAACTTCTATCCGATCGAAAAAGCACCTAACGTTCATGAAGACCTGGCAATCTCCGGATGATGAAAGTTCTCGGGAAATTGAGGGTGCGGAGTGTGTTTGGCGAAAATATCCGCATTGATAAATGTTCACCAACGCCGCTCGAATCGCTTGCGTAAAAACACCGCAATTGCATTCATAGAAATCAAAAACGCCAACAAAACCATGATCGCCGCCGAAGTGCGCTCGACGAAAGCCCTTTCGGGACTATCCGCCCAAAGATAAATTTGCACCGGCAGCACCGTCGCCGAGTCGAAAATGCCTTTCGGTATATCGACGATGAAAGCAACCATTCCTATCATCAATAGCGGTGCGGTTTCGCCGAGCGCCTGAGCCATGCCGATGATGGTACCGGTCAACATGCCCGGCAGCGCCAACGGCAAAACATGGTGAAAGACCGTTTGTAATTTTGACGCGCCCATGCCAAGCGCCGCTTCGCGAATCGACGGAGGCACCGATTTTAGCGCGGCGCGTCCTGCAATGATGATAGTCGGCAAGGTCATCAGGGTCAGCACCAGTCCGCCGACCAACGGCGCGCTACGAGGCAAACCGAAAAAATTGATGAACATCGCAAGGCCTAATAATCCGAATACGATCGACGGCACCGCCGCGAGATTATTGATATTGACTTCGATCAAATCGGTCCATTTATTAGTTGGCGCAAACTCTTCCAGATACACAGCTGTCGCGGCGCCGATCGGAAACGACAGCACCAGCGTGACGAATAATGTGTACATGGAACCCATCAAGGCTCCGCGTATACCGGCCATCTCGGGAGCCCGAGAATCTCCTGAAGTGAAAAAGAAGGTGTTGAAGCGCTTCTTGATTCGGCCCTGTTCAAGCAATTGGTCGACCCAAGCTACTTGATGATCTTTCAAACGGCGCTCGCTTTCCGGAACAGTGCCATCGATATGACCTTTCATCAACATGTCGTAATCGTCGCTGGCCAGGAGCCATATCCTTTCGCTTTGGCCTATCACACTGGGGTCTTCCAGTACCCGGTCGCGCAATTGAAACATCGCGCCGGTACTGATCATCCGGTTCAGATCGCGTATTTGGCGGCGCCCTTTAACTTCGGGAAAGGCCTTACTCAATGACTTTCTTATCAGGGAATTGTAATCGGCTCTCGATATCACCTTATTATCGCGCGTTTGATCCGGATCGATCACGGATTCTAAAAACTCGATATCCAGCGCGATCTGAGTTTGTTGAAATGCGCTATATCCTTTGCCGATGATACTGATAAACAGAATCAACACAAAGACCAAGCCTAAAACGATGCCGGTCAATCCATAAAAACGGAATCGACGTTCGGCTGAACGCCTTTTCGCAATGCCTTTGCGAACTTTTTCCATTGTCGATAATGAATCAGTCCGATTATTCATATTGCTCCCGGTATTTTCTAACGATATGCAATGCAATCACATTCAAAGCCAAGGTCACGACAAACAACATCAAACCCAGCGCGAACGCAGCCAGTGTTTTCGGGCTATCGAACTCTTGATCCCCAACCAATAAGGTCACGATTTGCACCGTCACCGTCGTGACCGCTTCCAGCGGATTGGCCGTCAAGTTGGCAGCCAATCCCGCCGCCATGACTACGATCATCGTTTCGCCGATGGCCCTTGAAGCCGCCAACAAAATACTGCCGACAATACCCGGCAACGCAGCCGGTAAAATCACTTGTTTGATCGTTTCGGCTTGCGTGGCGCCCAAGGCATAGGCCGCATCGCGCAAAGACTGCGGCACGGCATTGATGACGTCGTCGGATAACGAAGATACGAACGGAATAATCATGATGCCCATCACCAAGCCTGCAGCCAAAGCGCTTTCCGATGACACGACCCAACCCCATGATTCGCCGGTTTCGCGAATAAATGGCGCAACTGTCAACGCGGCAAAAAAGCCATAAACGACAGTCGGGATACCCGCGAGAATTTCCAGCGTCGGCTTGGCCGTAGCACGAAGTTTCGAACCGGCAAATTCCGAGAGATAGATGGCTGACATTAAGCCGATCGGCACCGCGACAATCAAGGCGATGGACGAAATCAGCAAAGTGCCCGCAAATAACGGGACCGCGCCAAATGCGCCGGAAGATCCGATTTGATCTGCGCGTAAGGCCGTCTGAGGACTCCATTCCAAACCGAACAAAAAATCGAAAAACGGCACTTGCCTGAAAAATAATAACGATTCGAATACTACCGATGCGACGATGCCGACGGTCGTGAATATTGCGATCGTCGAAGCTAATATCATGAGCCCGGTCATGATCTTTTCGACAACGTTACGGGCCCGGTAATCCTTGCTGATTTTTTTATGCGCCAACCAAATACCGGCCAGGGAGCAGATTAAAACCACGAGGGTCAACGTGGTTCTACTAATTTTTCGGAGTTGGTTATAGCGTTCGGCGGCTTCGGCGATGATTGGATCGACCTGTATGGCAACCTGCATGCCTGCGGCAAAATTTTTGATTTTGTTGAGTTGAAGATTCAGCTTGCTGCTCGGCAGACTTTGGATTTCCTCCGGTAGTGCCGCAACGGTTTGATAAGACAACCATGCGGGTTCGAACGACAACCAGGTCAATATAATGAACAAACCCGGTATCAATCCCCAAAGCGCAGTGTAATATCCGTAATACGCAGGCAAGGAATGCAATTCCCGGAGCGCACCTTCAACAACGGTCGCCGACCGCATCTTGCCGATAAAATAAGCGAGGATGCTTATAATCAGCAAAGTAAACAATAAATAAGGGGTTTGCATGTCTTTTGAAAAATCAGTTACCGTCGTTGGTTAAGATTTAGTTAGCAGTAAGCAGTAAGCAGTAAGCAGTAAGCAGTAAGCGGTAAGCGGTAAGCAGTAAGCGGTAAGCGGTAAGCGGTAAGCGGTAAGCGGTAAGCGGTAAGCGGTAAGCGGTAAGCGGTGAATAGTGAATAGTGAATAGTGAATAGTGAATAGTGAATAGTGAATAGTGAATAGTGAATAGTGAATAGTGAATAGTGAATAGTGAATAGTGAATAGTGAATAGTGAATAGTGAAATGATTCAGCATTTCGAGTAGCTGTCAAGCCCCGATTCACCTTTCACCTTTCACCTTTCACCTTTCACCTTTCACCTTTCACCTTTCACCTTTCACCTTTCACCTTTCACCTTTCACCTTTCACCTTTCACCTTTCACCTTTCACCTTTCACCTTTCACCTTTCACCTTTCACCTTTCACCTTTCACCTTTCCCTTCACATCTCCAATTCCTTCAAATTCCGGACATCATCGGCAAATCGCTTACGCTCATCTACCGGCATTGGAATCAAGCCTTTATCTGTAAGATAACCTTCCTCGCCCCAGGCTTTTTCACTGGTAAATTCCTCCAGAAACTCTTTTAACCCCGGTATCATCGGAACATGCGCTTTTTTTACATAAATATACATCGACCTGGAAACCGGATATGCACCGGAAGCGATTTCATCGAAATCAGGTTCGACACCATCGATTTTCAACCCGAAAAGCCTGTCGGTGTTCTGGTCCAGGAAACTGAAACCGAATATCCCCAGAGCATTCGGATTGGTATCCAGCTTTTGCACGATTAAGTTATCGTTTTCACCGGCTTCAACGTACGCGCCATCCTCTCGTATCGAATGACACATCGTTCTATAGGCGCTTTCATTACTGTCTTTCAAAGCTTTGATGAATGGAAAGGCTTGGCAACCGCCCTCCATCGCTAATTCCACAAACGCATCGCGCGTGCCGGAAGTCGGCGGCGGCCCCATGACTTCGATAGCGGAATCAGGTAATGAAGGATCGATTTGCCGCCAATTAGTATAAGGATTGGGAACGGTTTTTTCGGAACCATCCGGATCGGGAATTTCCTTCGCCAATGCTAAAAACAACTGCTTCAACGTTAAATCAAACGCTTTTCCTCTGTTGGAACGAGCAATTGTGATACCGTCATAACCGACCTTGACTTCGACGATGCTGCTCACCCCATTCTTTTGGCAATCCGCGAATTCAGAACTCTTGATTCTGCGTGAAGAATTGGCGATATCGGGATGTCTTACACCAACGCCCGCACAGAACAGCTTCAAACCGCCGCCGGAACCGGTCGCCTCGACGATCGGCGCCCTGAATCGAGTCATTCTGCCGAACTGCTCGGCGACCACGGTGGTAAAAGGATAAACGGTCGAAGAACCGACAATAACAATATTGTCGCGCACGTTCCTAGCCGAAGCTGTGAAATGAGCGGTCATTAAGGCTAACGCGGCAAATACGAGAAGTTGTTTATTCATGATATTCGGAAATAATGATGAAATGGATATACGAGAAACTTTAATGCCTCAATATGACAACAACATGACAGATGATTGAATACTTGGCCGATTCAACGATAGCCCGAAGGTTCATCAAGTTGTCAAAAAGCACGGCTAAAATCGAACACCGTCTCGCCGCAACATTTTTTTGATGCTTAATCATGACTACGACCGCTAAAGATCATTCCTTCCCGTTCGATAACGACCCCTATCGTGAAATTTTGTCCCAATTGCTCCAAGACATAGCGGAAATCCGGCATAAAGTCGGCCTCAATGCCGAGAAGCGCTTACAAAATTACACGCAGTATTACCGGTCCGGCGTTTTGACGAAAAGCGCGTCGAACTTGGCTCACTACCTGGCGCTTCGGCAATTCGATCTGCGCCATTTACAGGAACGGCTCGCCCAAGCGGGGCTATCCTCATTGGGCCGCGCCGAGTCGTCCGTCATGTCGACACTGGATACGGTCATAGATTTATTGCATAGAGCGCTCGACCCCGGCTATCAAGCAATCGGTAAAAACCCCAGCGAACTCGGCTTCAATCGAGGTCAGCAACTACTCGATCAACACACGGTCGAATTGTTCGGTTCGCATTTCGAAAACAGCAAAGCCCATGTCATGGTCACGCTTGCAAGCGAAGCGGCATGGGATTACAAATTAATCAAGGCGCTGCTTTCGAAGGGCATGACTTGCGCACGGATCAATTGCGCCCACGACGAACCCATTATCTGGCATTCCATGATCAGAAACATCCGCCGCGCCGAAGTCGAAATTGGGAGGGATTGCCGTATCTTGATGGACTTAGCCGGACACAAAATAAGAACCGGACCTATTGAGCTCGGTCCCGCGATCCATCACATCAAGGTCAAGCGGGACGCTTACGGTAACGTCGTCGAACCTGGACGAATCGTATTGTTCGATGCGGCATGCTCGGAACCGTTACTCGAAGGCGAAGACACGCTGTTTCGAGTCGCCATCCCAACGGAATTATTTAAGGTCTTGGCCGCAGGCCACCGCCTCGGTTTCGTCGATGCGCGCGGCAAACAACGTATGCTAACGATTGAGAAGCCGATATCCGAACAAGCATGGTTGGCTTGTTGCGGCCAGCCGGCTTTTTTACCCTCAGGATGCGATCTTACTTGGATGCCGCCTATTGCCGAAAACGAAAACATTCCCGAGGTTGTTTATCGTTTAGGCGAGTTTTCCGGCGCTCCGAAATTGATCAAGGTTTTCAAGGACGACTTTTTATTGCTGACCGATCACGGCATCGACGGTGCACCGGCACAGTACGACGAAAGTGGCGTACCGATAAAACCGGCTCAAATCGGCTGTACATTGTCTTCAGCCATTAGCAAACTCCAACCCACCCAAGCGGTTTGGATAGACGACGGTAAAGTGGGTGCCGTGGTTGACAAGCTAACCGAGGCAGGCGTTTTGCTTAAAATCACTCACGCTCGCAGCAATGGCGTCACGATACGAAGCGATAAAGGCATTAATTTTCCCGAAACCGAACTCGACTTACCCGCTTTAAGCGATAAAGACAGAGAGGATCTCAACTTTGCCTGTACGCACGCCGACATGATCGGCTTTTCGTTTGTCGAATCTCTTGCCGATATGGAATGTTTGATCGAAGAATTGGCGCAACGCGGCGCGACCGATTTACCGATCATCGCCAAGATAGAAACCAACCGAGCCGTTAGAAATCTGCCCGAGATCATTCTCGGCACGATAGGCCGGCACAGTCTCGGCATCATGATCGCTCGAGGCGATTTGGCTGTGGAATTGGGTAGCGCTCGGCTCGCCGAAATCCAAGAAGAATTGCTATGGCTTTGCGAAGCCGCTCACGTACCGGTTATTTGGGCGACACAGGTCTTGGAAACCATTGCCAAAAAAGGCGCTAAATCGCGCCCCGAATTTACCGATGCAGCGATGGCGGTTCGTGCCGAATGCGTGATGTTGAACAAAGGTCCCTATATTCTCGATGCACTGCAGGCCCTGATTAATGTCATGATAAGAATGCAAGAACATCAACGGAAAAAATTCCCCATACTTAGGGCGTTACACTGGTAATCGGAATTCCGACGGGTTTATGCCGCCATTGAATGATCAATGACCAACACAGAAGTGAGCCGGTTTATCGGAGGCACAGAGGGAGACGGTGGAAGCTTTTGACAGCAAGAACGCCGTCAAAAGCGCCGCTTGATTTTAAGGCGTTCCTCAACAGGCACACCCCATAAGCGCCAATTTAGTGCTTACTCTATGGTGCATTATTCGTCATATCGGCATGGGACGCGTTATTTTCTTAAGTTAACGCCTATGATGCAGACTCACCCCACACCTTCCATGAAGTCGCATGATTTTTCAGTATGAAAAGAGTAAACACGATAACAATGCTTTCACAGAGAATTGCTGGAATGATAATCTTGCAAGCAAGATGTAAGTTTAATCGTTTATTGTCTAAAATTTTTTAAAGAGAAATTTCAAACCTATTTGTTTTACAGGATTCCGTTTTGCGTTCAGGAGAAACCATGCATTCAACCAACTCACCGGCTTCGCCATTCAATATCATTCTGCTAACCGCCCTCGCCTGCTTACATACTATCCAAACGGCCAGTGCCGAAACGATGAGAACCGAAGAAGGCGATGCCGCGCTCAGTAGCGGCGCCCCCCATATTCCCGAACCGATGGTCTTCGATATGGTGCGACCGCTCGGAGTCAGGCAAGGCGATGCTGAAGTTAACGTGCTAGCCGAGCACTCGCTACGTACTGGCAATACCGAATGGGCGCCGGAATTCGAATTCGGGTTATTCGACGACTTTGCCATCGAATTTGAACTGCCTTTCGACAATTTAAGGTTAAGCGAATACAAACTAGGTCTGCAAGGCACGATCGGCACCGGTTTTAACGATCACTTCATACACGGCTGGCAAATGATCGGTTATCACGACCGCGATACCGAAAAATATTCCATCGATGCACTGTATTTGGCCGGTTATCGCTTTAATTCCGAGATCAGCAATTTTAATATGATCGGAATGAGGCGCGACGATATGGAGCGCGACGGGCATTTCGTGGGCTTATTCAACACGACTTGGTTTTATGATTATTCCCAGGATTTAACTTTTGGCATTGAAATGAATAATGAGTTTCGCGAAAAGTCCGACTGGACTTATTTGTTGATGCCGCAAATTCATTGGGATATCACCAATCACGCAACATTACAATTCGGCGTAGGCTTAAGCCAAGCCAATCGCAAAGAAACCAATTGGCTTGGATCTTGGCGAATGATTTATGCGTTTTGATCCCGAATATCGTGAACGTTTTTATACTTAGCGAGGTGTTGTTTTCTTCATGGTAGAAGTTATACCTTTCGCACTTCAAATTTTGGCAGTGCCTAAGAAGGCACCGGGGTGCTAGGTCGATTTTTGCTCCTGCAAAATCGACATTCACGGCGTCCTTTGACGGGCTAGATTGCTCGAATAATTTATGTTCAATGCTAACAATGAGTACATGCCGGCATAGCAACGTTCAGATGCAATAGCTTTAACCCTTTTACGTAATTCCTGATAAAGTTTGCCATAACTTTAATAGCAAATGCCCCGCCAATACACCATGCCATCCACTTTATTCATTCAATTATTGAGACTGATCCGTCTGGCCGTATTCGGCGCGATCATTCTTTTTGCCGCTGTCTATATTTTGCAGCATTATCCAACGCTGTTCAGCCCGAAAAGCGCTGAGCCGCGAGCCGTCACGCCGCGCGGCACCCTCACCGAAACGGAATTAACCACGATATCGATTTTTGAGCAAGCCAGTCCCTCGGTCGTCAATATCAGCACGATCGGCAGACGCGTCAACCCCTGGACGCGAGATGTTACACGCGTCCCCAGAGGCAGCGGCAGCGGTTTTTTTTGGGATGAACGCGGATTTATCGTGACCAATCATCATGTATTGGCCGGCGCCTCGGAAGCTTGGGTCCGCCTTCAAGACCAACGCAACCTTCGCGCTTCGTTGGTCGGAACGAGCCCCGAGCACGATCTCGCCGTCCTCCGTATTTTGGTCCCTTTCGACAAAACTACGCCTATCCCTATCGGTTCCAGCAAGGAGCTCAAGGTCGGGCAATCGGTCTTTGCAATCGGCAATCCGTTCGGTTTGGATCATACACTGACTACCGGCGTTATCTCGGCTCTCAACCGTTCGATAGCGCCCGGTCCAGGCCAAACCTACGATGACTTGATTCAAACCGACGCTGCCGTCAATCCCGGCAATTCCGGCGGGCCCTTACTCGATAGCGCAGGCCGATTGATCGGTATCAATACCGCCATTTTTAGTCCATCCGGCGCCAGCGCCGGCATTGGTTTTGCCGTGCCGGTCGACACTATTAATAGAATCGTGCCGATGCTGATAGACAAAGGGCGCTATATCAGACCGGTCATCGGTATCGGTTCCGACAACCGTATCAGCGCGATGATCACGCAAAATCTCGGGGTGACAGGCTTGTTGATTTTGGAAGTCAAGCAGGGGTTTCCAGCCGACAAGGCCGGACTGAAAGGCAGTTCCATCGATGATGCCGGCAACATCATCCCCGGAGATATTATCCTCTCTGTAGAAAATAAATCGGTCCGAGACATGGAAACCTTATTGGATATGTTGGATAAGTACAGCGCCGGCGATGCAATTAAAATCTTAGTATGGCGAAACGGGAAAACCTTCGAGACACAGCTAAGGCTACAATAAGCGAGATAATGTTCTACTCCCTTTTGATTAAAAAACCACTTAAGAAAAAAAAGGGAGTAGTACGTAAATTTAACGCTTGAAATATACTTTCATTGAAAAATGATTAGTAATTCCTCCCCATTCACCGAAATCAGGCATTTTGCAATAACGATGATATGATGAACGATTATTTCATGACATCTTTTATCGAGCGCAGATGAATTATTTTGCGGCTAATTCGCCTTTACGCTATTTAATTCCCGGTATTTTATTGGCCGGATTATTACTCTTGGGCTATTGGGTATTGAGCGAATTTTTATTATCGCTAACTTGGGCTTTCATCATTGCCTATGCGACTTGGCCGGCTTATCGGCGGCTGCGCACTTCATTAAAAGATAACGGCAATCTCAGCGCGTCGATCATGACCGGCATCATTGCCATGATCATTATCCTGGCAGTATTCGGACTTGCCACACTCCTACAAGAAGAAATTAAAATCGCCTATCAGGCATTGGCATTTAATTTATTGCAAGGCCCTTACGAATTACCTGAACCTATCAAACGCATTCCCTGGCTAGGCAATTATTTGCAAGATTGGCTAGATCGACTGATTAGCGACCGGGCTAGCCTTACCGCACAGATAACCGACTTGGCAAGGCAATCGCTAGGTTATCTGGGTAAAATCATGGGGGGACTCGGTTATTACATCATGAAAATCGGGATCGTAACTGTCACGCTATTTTTTTGTTTTAGAGATGGTGAAGATGTTATGGAGCAACTCCATAAAGGTTTGGTGCAATTTCTCGGCAAACATCAAGATATTTACCTACACGCTATCGCCAATACCACTAGCGCCGTCGTTTACGGCTTGGTTCTTACCGCATTGAGTCAAGGACTTTTAGCCGGTTTGGGCTTTTATATCGCTGATGTTCAGGCCCCTGCCCTCTTCGGCGCAATTACTGCCTTACTGGCTTTGGTACCGATGGTGGGGGCCGCTTTGGTTTGGATACCAATCGGCACCACATTAATTTTTATCGACCGGGTCTCGGATGGAATAGGTGTACTTCTATGGGGTTCGTTAGTGGTCAGTACTATCGACAACGTTGTCCGTCCGATTATTATCAGCGGTGCGGGCCGCGTTCCTTTTTTAGTCGTCTTTTTCGGCGTTCTCGGCGGCTTGGCTTCTTTCGGAGCGGTCGGGTTATTTTTAGGCCCAATCATCCTAGCGGTATTATTGGCGGTATGGAGAGCCTGGCTGGAACAACAAAGCGAAGAACCAAATATCAATAGTTAATCGCTTGTCAATACTTTTTTAATTTTCCTTTGCCTGATCCATTATTATTTTGATGACAACAGGGCTCGCAGACGCTCCACGCCGACCGGCTCCCGCATTTGCACGGGCACGATGGCCAGTCGCTCGGCATGGTCTTGCCGTATCAAGGCCAATTGCTGTTGCTCTTCGTTTGCGCGTTGCCGCAGCAAAGCCGAGGTAGGCCGGGCCGCTACCAAGCTGCTGTTGACGATCCAGGCCCAGGGCTCGATGCCGGCCCGGCGCAGATCCTCCTGCAGGTTCGCCGCTTCGAGTACCGGGGTCGTTTCGGCCAATGTCGCGATCAACACCTTGGTTTGTTCGGGATCTTGAAGACGCATCATCGGCGTCGTGAACTGCAACGACTTGCCTTCCATGTGCCGGGCGATTTCACGATGATACGATCCGGTCGCATCCAGCAATAGCAGGGTATGCCCGGTCGGCGCGGTATCCATCACGACGAAATGCGCCGAGGCCTCGCGGATGGCACCCGAGAAGGCTTGAAATACCGCGATCTCCTCGGTGCACGGCGAACGCAAATCCTCTTCGAGCAGCGCTCGACCCTGAGTGTCGAGTTTTTTGCCTTTGGTCTCCAGGATATGTTGACGATAGCGTTCCGTTTCCGCTTGCGGATCGATGCGGCTAACCGTCAAATTGTCTATCTCGCCGGCCAGGGTTTCGGTCAAATGTGCAGCCGGATCGGTCGTCGTTAGAAGCACCCGATAACCGCGCTCGGCCAGAGCTATCGCGATCGCGGCGGACAGCGTGGTTTTGCCGACGCCGCCTTTGCCCATCAGCATGATCAAGCCGTGACCCGGTTGAGCCATCTCGTCGATCATCGCCTGCAACGAAGGCAGGTCGGGTAATTGATAATTGCCGTCGGTCGCCTCGGCGGTCTGATGACCCTCATTCAACAACGAACGCAATGCATTCAGGCCGACCAAATTGCAAGGCAACAAGCGGGTGTAATCGGTCTTCAATTCACGCAATGGCTCAGGCAGGGATTTGAGCGCTCGGCTTTCGCGCTGAAAGATCGCCTCGGCCAAAGGATCGGAGATTTCGGATTCGGGCATGCAGCCGTTGATTACCAGATATTGATTGCTCAGACCGGTGTCGGCCAACTCGCCGCTGGTTCGCGCCACTTCCTGTAAAGTAGAGGACTGAGCGCGGGCCACCAGAACCAAGCGCGTGCGCGACGGATCCGAGAGGGCCGCGACTGCCTGTTGATAGCGTTGCTGCTGTTTTTCGAGCCCGGCCAATGGCCCCAGGCAGGAAGCGCCTTCGGGATTGCTTTCGATGAAGTTGCCCCAAGCACCGGGTAATTGCAGCAGGCGAATCGTGTGTCCGGTCGGCGCGGTATCGAAGACGATATGATCGTAACGTTTGATCAGTTCGGCATCGGTCAGTAAAGCGGTGAATTCGTCGAAAGCGGCGATTTCGGTCGTGCAGGCGCCGGACAATTGCTCTTCGATGCTGTTGACCGCCGATTCCGGCAATTTTCCGCGTATCGGACCGACGATGCGCTCGCGGTACAGCGCGGCCGCCTGCACCGGATCGATTTCCAGTGCTTCGAGATTACCGACCTCAGAAATCGGCGCGATGCGGTGGCCGATAGCGGTGCCGAAAACCTGACCGACATTCGACGCGGGATCGGTACTGACCAGCAATACCTTCTTACCGGCATCGGCCAGATGCACCGCCGTGGCACAAGACAAGGAAGTTTTACCGACGCCGCCTTTGCCCGTGAAGAATAAAAACTTTGGAAGCTGCTGTAAAAAATTCATGATCGGCAATCAACAGGAACCCGGTTTGCAGCAAGCGGAAGCGGCGGCCTTGCTTTCGGTAGGCACAATCTCGATGGCGCACCAGCGCCCTAATTCCTCCCGGGAAGGATAGCGTCCGGCCAGCGCGATTTCGCCGTCGACCAACACCAGCGGCAGCCCTTGCTCGCCGGAACGTTCCAGGAAACCATTGACGACCTTGTTGTCGACAAACGCCATCGGCTGCTGAGACAGGTTGTAGCGGACAATGTTTCCGCCCTGTTGTTTCAGCCAATCCACATCGGCCGAGAATGTCACCAATGCTTCGTCCACATCGGCGCCGCACACGCCGGAGCTGCAGCACAACGCCGGGTCGAATATTTCGATGTTTTTCATAGTTATTCACCCTTTTGAAATTGAAAAAATTTATTAAACTATGACGGATTTACAGACGACTATACCCTTTGCTAGTCAAATTTCGGCGTCGGGGTGCCCGTCAAAGGACGCCGTGAATACGTCCATGTAGGCTCTAGGACAGCATCCATGCTGCCAAAGCCTTTGCCGAACACCCAGACGCCTCCATACGCTAATGCCGAAATTTGAAGTGCGATAGGTATAAATAAAACCCGCCTTACCGACTTGATTGCTTGACTGTCTCTTCGGAAAACCAACCTTTCGTTTTTTTGCAGAAACCGACCAAGGCCAGCATCAACGGTACTTCGATCAAAACGCCGACGACGGTGGCGAGCGCCGCGCCGGACGATAAACCGAACAGCATCACGGCGGTTGCGATCGCGACTTCGAAATGATTCGACGCGCCGATCAGCGCAGAAGGCGCGGCGTTTTCATAACTGAAACCCCACAATTTCGCGCCCAGATAGGTGATCGCAAAAATCAATAGAGTCTGAATCGTCAACGGTATCGCAATCCATAGAATCGTCAACGGATTCGCGGTAATCACGTCGCCTTTGAACGAAAACAGCAAGACCAGCGTCAACAGTAACGCTCCGATCGTAACCGGCGTCAACAGATGCAAGAATTTCTTTTCGAACCAAATCGGTCCCTTACTTGCGATAATCCATTTGCGCGAATAATAGCCGGCGAACAGCGGCAGCGCGACGTAAATGCCAATCGACAGCAACAGAGCTTCCCAAGGCACCGGCAACTCGCCGACGCCGAGCAAAAAGCCGCCGATCAGGCCGAACAAGAACAGCATCACTAACGAGTTGATCGCGACCATGACCAGCGTGTGACCGGCATTGCCGCGCGCCAGATATCCCCAAACCAGCACCATCGCCGTGCAGGGCGCGACGCCCAATAGAATGCAACCGGCCAGATAGCTGCGCCAGAGCGGCACTTCGAGCATCTTGATGCCGTCTTGCAACACGACGGTACCGGAACCGTATTCGCTGCCGACCGGCAAATCCAGGCCGAAGGGCATCTTGACCAGATCGACCGCATCGGCGCCGATCAGTTCGTAAAACACACCGCCCAGAAATAACGTGGCGATGGCGTACATCGTGAACGGCTTGATCGCCCAGTTGACGAACAAGGTCAGCGACACGGGCTTGATGCTTTTGCCGGCCTTGACGACTTCGGCGAAGTCGATCTTGACCATTATCGGATACATCATGAAGAACAGACACACCGCGATCGGTATCGACACGACCGGCGCGCCATTCACATCGATACTCATACCGTCGAGTGTCTTCGCAAACTCCGGTGCGAACACGCCGAGCAGAATGCCGACGACGATGCACAGCGCCACCCACAATGTCAGGTAACGTTCGAAAAAGCCTATATCATGTGTTTTTTCGGTCATAATGCCTCCTCACGGCTCTCAAGCCGACAACTGGCCGATTTCGTTGAGTTTACGGGTCAATTCGTCGCGCGGCATCGCTTCCAACGGCAGCTCAAGCATGGTCTTGACGCGCAACTCCAGCGTCGCGAAGGTTTGCTCGAACGCGGCAATTTTCTCTTCCTCGCTGCCTTCGACATGGCCCGGATCGGACACCCCCCAATGCGCCCGTACTGCCTTGGTCAGATAAACCGGACAGGTTTCGCCGTGTGCGCTGTCGCAGACCGTGATCACGATATCCATCGGCTGATGCTCGAAATCCTCCCAGGACTGGCTTTGATAGCCTTCGGTCGGCAAGCCGTGACGCTTCAAAGTCGCCAGCGCGCCCTGGTTGATCCGTCCTATCGGATGACTGCCGGCCGAAAAGGCTTGGATGCGGCCCTGGCCGTGATGATTGAACAGGGCTTCGCCCATGACGCTGCGGCAGGAATTACCGGTACAGACAATCAGAATGTTTAGCATGTTTGATCCTAAATGGTAGTTATTAATAATTTGTTATTCGAATAAGCATATATTTAAATCAAAATTTTTAGTCGCAAAACGCCATTTCCGGACGGCAGCCCATCTGCCGCAGGCGATCCAGATCGTTTCCGAAGGATACGCCCGATTGAACCGCTTTCAACGCGTCGTCGAGCAGCGGATAGGCCCAGCCCGGCAAATCCGGGTTGATACGGTAAAACACCCACTGCCCTTCGCGGCTGTCGAGCAACAAACCGGATTGACGCAACAAGGCTAAATGCCGCGAGATTTTCGGCTGCGACAGAGCCAAGGCCGCCGT
Source organism: Methylotuvimicrobium buryatense (assembly GCF_005931095.1). Lineage (GTDB taxonomy): Bacteria > Pseudomonadota > Gammaproteobacteria > Methylococcales > Methylomonadaceae > Methylotuvimicrobium > Methylotuvimicrobium buryatense. Next base: position 3,066,773 of record NZ_CP035467.1, read on the forward strand.
CAATTCGCAGACGCAGAGTTTGCCTTCAAGGTGCAGCAAGGTCACGCAGCGCAGACGGGTGTCGTCGGCAAGGCATTTGAAAAATTGGACCGGTGTCAGCATAGTGAACATAGTATATATGAAAAAACGCATATTGTATCAATCGAGCTTCTAAATGTGTAAATTATCTGCTTTTACACACATTGCAATCCCATGAGAACCAATATAGTAATCGACGATGAACTCATGACCGAAGCCCTCAAGGCAAGCGGTCTGACAACCAAAAGAGAAGTCGTGGAGCAAGGTCTTAAACTGATCGTTCAGCGCAGCAACCAACAAGCTATTCGCAAATTGAGAGGCCGACTCAAATGGGAGGGGAATCTGGACGAGATGCGAGGTGGAAAATGATATTGGTCGATACCAGTGTCTGGATAGATTATTTCAACGGCAACATCAATGCTCAAACCGACGCACTGGATGCCGCGCTAATCGAGGGCACAGTTGCGATTGCCGACCTGATTTTTCTGGAAATACTGCAAGGTTTCAAAAGCGATAAGGACTATCAGATAGCCAAAGAAAGATTGGCCTCGATCGATCAATACTCCATATTCAATAGCGGCATGGTCGAAAAATGCGCGCAAAACTTTCGAACTTTACGCAAAAGAGGCATCACTATCAGAAAAACGAATGATGTCATCATTGCGACTTATTGTATCGAGTACCGACTTCCTCTTCTTTACATCGACCGTGATTTCGAACCTTTTGTGAAATATCTCGGCTTGATAGCGGCTTGACTGATGAAGCTTGAAATTTTCAAGACAAACCAATCCTGGCGCTTAGTCAGTCAATTCTGGACTACCCGCCGCAACACGAGCCCTGTTGCTGAATCGGCGGGCATTTGACCGAACCGTAAGAGCAAAACACGCAGCAATCGCCGGGTTTCGGTTTGAGCAGGGTTCCGCAGGTCTTGCATTCGTAAAAGTACCAACAGGCATCGGTCGACATCGTTTCCGTTTCGGCATGTCCGCAGTTTGGGCAGGTAATCGTCGATTCGAAAATGACGGCGCTCATTGAATCTCCTTTTGACTACCAATAACAGATACGGCTAATTTTTAGGAAGCTTTTACAAATTTCCCGACAGCGGCGCTCGACATGACCCGGCGCAAATCGTCGGCATTGATATCTAAAGCATATCCCAATATGCCGCTGCCAATAACAACCCGTGCGTAATTAAAAACGCCTTCATCGACGAGTATGCGAATCGAATCGGGTAAAGCAATAGGCGGTACCGCGCCAATCGGAAAACCGGTTGCTTGCAAGACCTCTTCCGGTTCCGCCATTGCCAAACGGCGTTCGCTTAACTGTTTGCGCAGCACGCCCCAATCGACGCGGCCGCCGCCGGCGACCGCCAACAAAACAAAATCGCCGGACCCTGTTCGAAACAATAAACTGCGTACAATTTGCTCAGGATCGCGACTGATGACTGCCAAGACCTCTTCGAGTGACCGAACCGGCTTTTTATCAGGGTCGAGAGGGATTTCGATCCATTCGTATTTAATTCCCATCTCGTCGAATAAACGTGAGACAGGAGATTTCAATTGATCGGTCATCAGTGACTCCTAATAATGGCAACAAATAAATCAGTCTTGCAGAGCCTCCAGCGCTTCGGCTTTCTGTTCGACCGACCACAATTTTTCCAATTGATAAAACGCACGCGCTTGATCGGTCATCAAATGAACGATCACGTCGCCCAAATCCAGCAATACCCAATCCGCTCCGATACCGCCTTCTTGCCCTAATGGTTTCTGCCCGTTTTCCTTGACTTTTTCCGAAACATAATCGGCCATGGCATTGATATGTCGATCGGATGTGCCGGTTGCCAGTATCATGTAATCGGTCACGCTGGTCTTACCCCGGACGTCCAACACGGTGATATTATGACCCTTCCTTTCGTCCAAAACGTCCTGGACTATTTTCAATAACGCTTCTGTTTGCATTCAAATTCCTATCAAATTCGCGCCGAATTAGCGCTAATAAAGTTTATGTTGCCGGATGTATTGTATGACGGACTCGGGCAATAAAAAACCCGGATCCCGATGTTTAGCTATGATTTGCCGAATGGCGGTTGCGGAAATTTCGAGACGGGTAACCGACTGAAAAAATAAATACCCTGCCGAATATTCATTCAAGACTTGGCGATCTTCGGTCAAACGGTTGGTCAAAAACTCGTCAATTGTCTGCGCATTAAAACCCGGCCGTGTCATCACGACAACATGCGCGAATTCAAACAAGCGTTGCCATTGATACCAAGCGGTAAGACCCGTAAAGGCATCGGCGCCGATAAATAGCAATAAAGGCCGTTCGCCGATCTCGGCACGCAAAGATATTAATGTCTCAACCATATAGGAAGGACCGCCCCGGTCGATCTCGCGCGTATCGACCGTCATATTCGTACGATCTTCCAGCGCCAATTCCAGCATCCTTAACCGCATCGAAGCGGGTGCCGAGGGGCTATCGCGGTGAGGCGGAATAAAGCAAGGGATCAGGCGAATTTCGTCCAGCGCGAAAATTTCTTTGACTTCGAGCGCGGTCCGCAAATGACCGAAATGAATCGGGTCGAACGTGCCTCCGTAAATACCGATCATTTATTGCCGAACGTGGCCATCGCCGAGCACGATGTATTTCAAGCTAGTCAAGCCGCTTAAACCGACCGGCCCCCGCGCGTGCAACTTGTCGGTACTGATACCGATTTCGGCGCCGAGGCCGTATTCGAATCCGTCGGCAAAACGCGTCGACGCATTGACCATGACCGAGCTCGAATCGACTTCCCGCAAAAAGCGTCTGGCTAGCGTGTAGTTTTCGGTCACAATCGCATCGGTATGCGCGGACCCGTATCGATTGATATGCTCGACAGCTTCATCGAAACCGGCAACCACTTTGATCGACAGAATCGGCGCGAGATATTCGGTTTGCCAGTCTTCCTCAACGGCCCGCTGGCAATTCGGTATCAATGAACAGGTTTTAAGACAGCCGCGCAATTCGACGCCTTTCTCCCGATACTTCGCCGACAGGCCGGGCAAAATTTGTGAAGCCAAGCTTTCGTGCACCAACAGTGTTTCCATCGCATTACAAACACCGTAGCGGTGCGTCTTCGCATTGACCGCGATCGAAACAGCTTTGTCGAGATCGGCTTCACTGTCGATATAGACATGACAAATGCCGTCCAGGTGTTTGATAACCGGAATCGTCGCTTCTTTCGATATGCGCTCGATCAAGCCTTTACCGCCGCGCGGCACGATCACATCGACGAAATCCGACATCGTAATCAATTCGCCAACCGCCGCACGGTCGGTCGTTTCGATCACCTGTACAGCCGTAGCAGGCAAGCCGGCCCGTTCCAAACCTTTGCCAATGCATTCGGCGATTGCCTTGTTCGAATGGATCGCCTCCGACCCGCCACGAAGAATACAGGCATTGCCGGATTTCAAGCAGAGTGCGGCCGCGTCGACCGTGACATTAGGACGCGACTCGTAAATAATGCCGATCACGCCCAACGGGACGCGCATCTGACCGACCTGAATGCCGGAGGGCCGATAGGTCATATCGTTGATTTCGCCGACCGGATCGGGTAGAGCTGCAACTTGTTGCAATCCTTCAACCATCCCAGCAATGCCTTTGTCTTTCAATTCCAATCGGTCCAACAAGGCCGCGTCGAGCCCATTGTCGATACCCGATTGAACGTCTTTGCCGTTTTGTTGAATCAAATATTCCCGGTTATTTTCGAGTTCTTCGGCGATAGCCAGCAAGGCCGCATTTTTTATTCCGGTTTCGGTACGGCTCAAAACTCTGCCGGCTTTTCTGGCCTCGCGGCCGAGTGACTGCATATAATCAGTGATATTCATTATTGAAAAAAGCTCGTGTTAAATAGGTTTAACGGCGGTAACCAAAGCATTGACTTTCATTCGCTGATTTAAGGCAATATCGACAAAACCGGCTTCCTCCAACTGCTTTAGCGAAATGCCTTCGCGCATGACGTGATTTTCCGATTCGTCGTTAAATAAATGAATGATCCATTGTTCAAGCAAGTCCGGTTTATTTTCACCGATCAATACCTCGAAAAAACCGCTGATTTCTTCTTGAACGGTACGGGTATGCTCGAAAATATCGTCCAAAGCATAACGATCGCCATTGATGAATTGTCCGCCCGGCTTTAAAACTCGAAAAATTTGTTCGATGACGCGCTCGCGATAACTGTGTTCGAAATTATGAACGGTGTATGCCGTTGCCAAAACATCCGCGCTGTTGTCAGCCATTTTCGTTAATGCACTGTAGGCATCGTCAAGTTTGAAAAATAGGCGTCCATTATCGACCCATTGCTTTAGGTTTTCCTTAGCTTGATTCTGCATCGTCGGCTCGCTATCGATGCTTGTGACTATCATATCGTCGTTGGACGACAAGATAGCCAGCGTCGTGATGCCAGTACCACCGCCTAACTCTACAACATTCAAAGGCCGCCCGGCTTTATCGGCATAATGCTTGACTGCACGACCGACTATTTTGCTCATTTCAGCCGATAATGGACTCATGCGCTGCAACATGTCGTAATCACGCCCGATGATTCCGGAAAACATTGCATCATAAGAACTACCATTACTCATGTTTTTTTCCTTTTTGCTTGAGCTCGTAGGCCGCTAACTGTTCGGGCGTCGCTTCGGTTTGATGGCGCGTCTTCCAATCGGCATAAGGCATGCCGTAAATAATTTCCCGGGCTTGATCATAATCAATCTCGACCCCCTTATCTTTCGCGGCCCCCGAATACCATTTCGCCAGGCAATTACGACAAAAATCGGCCAGAATCATCAAATCGATATTCTGAACTTCCGGATGGCTTTGTAAATGCTCGACTAGGCGCCTAAAGGCGGCCGCTTCGAGTTCGGTTTGAATCTGCTTATCCACGATAACACCTCTTTAAAACTGAATTATTCTACCAGAAAGCCATTGCCAAGCATGTACAATCAAGCGGATTAATTCTACAATAGCACTCAATTTTCCATTGCATTATGCCTTGACATGGAAATACATGTAACTTCGCTTAACACTTCCGCGCTTAAATTAAACCCGCAAAACGCAGGACAGCAGGATACTGTCCAAAATCAACCTGAAAATAAGCGCGTAAACTCCGATAAGCCCTTACAACATTCGGCAAAGGCAACTCAAACGCCCGAGGAAGTAGAACAGCTATTAGACAATGCCGGATTATCCGACATCGCCATGCTTAATACCGACAGAAGCGAAAACCCCATCAACACACGATTATTAAATGCCGTCAATGCTTACACCACAACCCTCAACCAGCCGATGCAAGATCAGCGCGCTCAATTGGTAGCCGGTATTGATTTTTACGTATAAACCCATCAATTGAATCGACATGAAGCAACTTTTTGAATTTTTCCCTATCATTTTATTTTTTATCGCGTTTAAACTTTACGATATCTATATAGCCACGGCTGTAGTCATTGTCGCAACCATTCTTCAAGTCGCCTTCACTTGGTTTAAATATCGAAAAGTCGAAACGATGCAATGGGTCACACTGGGGCTAATTCTGGTCATGGGCGGCGCAACAATTTATTTGCAAGACGAGCAATTCATCAAGTGGAAATTGAGTATTGTCGAATGGCTGTTCGGCCTTGCTTTTCTGGCTAGCCAGTTCTTCGGCGAAAAGCCGTTTATCGAACGCATCATGTCCGCCAATATCACATTGCCATCGCCGATCTGGCGACGGCTTAATCTAATGTGGGCCTTGTTTTTTATCAGCGTCGGTTTTATCAATCTTTATGTGATGTACAACTTCAACACCGACGACTGGGTTAATTTCAAAACCTTCGGCGTACCCGGTTTGATGGTTGTTTTTATCGTATTACAAATGCTTTATCTCTATAAACATATGCCGGATACCGAGGAATAAACCGTGCTCTATGCAATTATCAGCACTGATACCGATAACAGCTTGGACAAAAGAAAATCGACCAGACCGGCTCATCTTGCCAGGCTACAAGAACTCCAAGACCAAGGCCGATTAATTTTAGCCGGCCCCCATCCCGCCGTAGACTGTGACGATCCGGGAGATGCCGGTTTTACCGGCAGCCTGGTCGTCGCCGAATTCTCCGATCTTGAAGAAGCCAAGCAATGGGCCGATGCCGACCCCTACCTGGAAGCCGGCGTTTACGCAAAGGTTACCGTTAAACCATTTAAAAAGGTATTACCTCAATGACTACCGAAGTAATTAGAAAACTGCTCAACGACTCACTCAAGCCCGAGCAAATTGAAATCATAGATAATAGCGCGGCCCATGCCGGCCATATCGGCGCCCAAAGCGGCGGCGGCCATTACCATGTCACGATCGTATCCGAGGCTTTTGAAGGTAAGACCTTGGTGCAACGCCACCAACTTATTTATAAAGCGTTGGGCGATATGATGAAACAACAAATTCATGCCTTAGGCATAAATGCGATGAGCCCCAGCGAATACACCAACCCGTGAAACTTACAAAGGAAACCTAAATGACCAATAAACTCGTTCCATTCTTTTTAATCGGCGCTTCGCTTGTAGCCGGTTGCGACAACCAACAGTCCTCAACGACAGCGCCCATGGCGCCCAAAGTCGATAAAGCCGATGCAGTCGCTTCGGTCAACGGCGTCTATATCAGCAAAACCGCATTGCAAGAGCTTGAAAGTGACATTGCCGAACGCACCCAAGGCCAATCTTTTCCGAAAGATAAGTTAATCGAGGAATTAGTTCAACGGGAATTGCTGGTCCAAGAAGCACTGCAAAAACAACTCGACAAATCGCCCGAGTTTATTCAAAGAATGGACGTCGTTAGAAAATCCTTGCTTTCGCAGGCCGCCTTACAAAACTATCTAAAATCGAATCCGGTGACCGATGAGGAAATTAAAGCCGAATACGAAAAAAATGTCGGCGGCGAAAACAACATGGAATACAAAGCTCGCCATATTTTGGTAAAAACCGAGGATGAAGCGAAAAAAATTATCGCACAACTCGATAAAGGCGCAAAATTCGACGAACTGGCTAAAAAGACTTCTACCGGACCTTCAGGCCCGGAAGGCGGAGACCTAGGCTGGTTTGCACCAAGTCAAATGGTAACGCCATTCTCCGAAGCAGTCATCGCGCTTGAAAACGGCAAATACACAAGCGAACCGGTTGAAACCCAATTCGGCTGGCACGTTATCTTGAGAGAAGATTCACGCCAACAAACCATGCCGGCGCTAGAAGAAGTTAAAGAGCAAATAACGCCTTACTTGCAACGTCAAAAAGTTCAAACGATGATGGAAAACCTGCGTGCCGGCGCTCAAGTCGAAATCCTGATTCCAATCGAAGCACCTGCGGCCCCACAAATCGGTGAAACACCAGCACCTGATGCCGGAACAGAAGCTGCCCCAACTGAAGAATCGCCAGCCGCCGACCAACCCACAAGCGAAAAACCTACGGAATCGTTAGAAGCGCCGGCAGCTCAATAAAGGTTACTCCTTTAGATAATACAGCTATACAACAAGTATCCGCCCGCCCGCGGCGGATACACCGCTTTTTGTTTATCCCGCCTTAACCAATTTCCTGATTAACAACTTTCTTCAGCTAAAGCCTAAAGATCAGCATATTTTTAGCAGGACGGGGTTCGCAAGCCATTCGCGTCAAGCTAAAAACGGTCAACCCACATCACACTTTTTCCCAAGCTTGGGAAAGACACCCCGGAAGCTCCAGCTTCCTGAGACCAACACAACCTCCGCACATTCTCAATCAACCCCGACTCGCTCCAGCAATTCCCAATTTGGAGATCAAAAAGGGTGTGGGGCATAAGCGCCAACTTAGTGCCTATTCTATGGTGCGTTTATGGCTTTATTCGTCATATTGGTATGGGTTGTCGATATCCATGTTGCATGGATGCGGTGCTACGCATTGCCATCCTTGGCCCTGGATTCCGCCAATCCCTGGCGGAATGACGCGTTCCTTCCTTAAGTTGGCGCTTGTGAGGGTGTGGGGTATGCTTGGCGAGGATGTCGGCAGCAGGGATCTGCCGCCAAGCCCCCATGGATGGGTTTACGGCGTTCCTCGACAGGCATACCCCACACCCTAAAATCGGCGAAACTGCTCAAACTGGGAATTGCTGGACTCGCTCGTTCAATCTTTCTTGATTGTCGGGAAGCTACAGGTTACCCAAGCTGGAGCTTGGGTAACAGCATATTTTAGTTTTTGCGATTACGACTTGCCCCTGCTCGGACACTTAGCTTCGGCAAGCTGAAGCATCTTGCTAATCAGGATCAATTTAGAAGTTAAATCCAATCATATCTTTTGGCTAATTCCCTAGTATTTTAGTAAACTTTTAAACTATTATACCGTCCAAGTTATCTTTTTATTTAGGACGCTATTTTTAGATAGCCCAACTCAAACACTTTGCTGAAAGCCAATAGAATCATGATGCCGTCATTTAACTTCGATAACACCTACGCACGCCTACCCGAACGTTTCGGTACGCGATTAAATCCTACGCCGGTACAAGATCCTCGCTTGATCAAACTGAACAGAAACTTAGCGGATCAGTTGGGCTTGGACTTGGATGAACTAGATAACAAAACCGCAGCTGCACTCTTTTCCGGCAATCTCGTTCCTGAAGGCGCGGAACCGCTCGCCATGGCTTATGCCGGGCATCAATTCGGAAACTTCGTACCTCAATTGGGAGACGGCCGGGCGATTTTACTCGGGGAAGTTATTGATCGCGCCGGAAGGCGCTGGGATATTCAACTAAAAGGCTCGGGACAAACGCCCTTCTCGCGTCGCGGCGACGGACGAGCCGCATTAGGGCCTGTTCTTCGCGAATATTTGATTAGTGACGCGATGCATGCACTCGGCATTCCTACGACACGCGCTCTGGCCGCCGTAACGAGCGGCGAACCGGTATTCCGAGAAACGCCGCTACCCGGCGCCGTATTAACGCGCGTTGCTTCAAGCCATATTCGCATCGGCACATTTCAATATTTTGCCATGCGAGAAGACAGGGAAGCCGTCAAGCTTTTAGCCGACTACGCAATAGGCCGTCATTACCCGGATTTGAAATCCGCACCGAATCCCTATTCGGCATTGCTGACAACCGTTCAAGAACGGCAAGCGTCGCTGATTGCGCGTTGGATGCATGTCGGCTTTATCCATGGCGTCATGAACACCGATAATATGACGATTTCGGGCGAAACGATCGACTACGGCCCATGCGCATTCATGGATCAGTACAATCCGGACACCGTATTCAGCTCGATCGACGACTTTGGCCGTTATGCTTTCGGCAATCAACCACGAATTGCCCAATGGAATTTAGCAAGGTTCGCGGAAACCTTATTACCGCTACTGCATGACGAGCAAGACTCGGCAATCGCTATCGCCGTTGAAATCATCAATCGTTTTTCAGATATTTTCGACACTTTTTGGCTGACGGGCATGCGTCGCAAACTAGGCTTAGCAATCGAGCAACAGGATGATAAACAATTGATCGATTCCTTGCTTCAATTGCTGCAACAACATAAAGCCGACTACACCAATGTTTTTCGAGCACTGAGCCATATCGCCGAGGGACCCGCTACAGAACCGACCCTGAATGATTATCTGCCACAAACGCCGGACTTTGACAATTGGTTAGAGCGCTGGCAAACCCGTCTCGATCAAGAAACGGAGTCTCCGGCACAACGAGCCGAAGCCATGCGTCGAGTCAATCCGGCTTATATTCCGCGTAACCACAAGGCTGAACAAGCATTGAGCGCGGCGGTTCAAGACGAGGACTTTTCAAAGTTTGAAGCATTGCTCGCCGTACTCAACAAACCATTTACCGAACAACCCGGTTGCCGGCACTATCAAGAACCGCCTCAACCCGACGAACGTGTTTATCAAACGTTTTGCGGGACTTGATTATCCTAAAAATTCATTTCACTTTGAAGAGTAACAAGTTAATTCAATAACTCGTTACTCATTTGTGTAAAACTCTCGCTTACCCGAGAGGTTAACAAGGATACTCAGGCAACCTCTTGAGTTAATTCATGAACTTCATTTTCTGCTTGGTTAAACTACCAAATTTGACTCGCAAAGGGTATCGATGGGCTCCGGCTGCTCAGGATTATCACCCTTTTAATTGTTCTTCCATTTTCAAAATCCGCTGAGTTGTCTGCAACACCGTATCCGGATTCAAACTCATCGAATCGATGCCGATTTCGACTAGGTATTCGGCCATTTCCGGATAATCGGACGGCGCCTGCCCGCACAAGCCGGAATGCTTGCCGTTACGGCGCGCGCCTTCCACAGCCATACGAATCATTTCTTTAACGCCCGGATCGCGCTCATCGAAATCTTCGGCAAGTATTTCGGAATCCCTATCGACGCCGAGCGTCAATTGTGTCAAATCGTTCGAACCGATCGAAAAACCGTCGAACAGTTTCGAAAACGCATCGATACGAATCACATTATTCGGAATTTCGCACATCACATAAATTTCGAGTCCGTTCTCCCCTCTTTTCAAACCGAGCTCGGCCATATAATCCAAAACGCGCACCGCCTCTTGCTCCCGGCGGCAAAACGGAATCATAAGAATCACGTTGGTCAAACCCATGTCTTCGCGAACCCGCTTCATCGCTCGGCATTCGAGTGCGAAGCCTTCCTTATAATCGGGATGCACATAACGCGAAGCGCCTCTGAAACCGATCATCGGATTCGCCTCGTCGCGCTCGAACCCGCGACCGCCGAGCAAGGTTGCATATTCGTTAGTCTTGAAGTCGGACATTCTGACCACGACCGGCTTCGGATAAAACGCTGCAGCGATCGTACCGACTCCCTCCGCAAGACGCTCGATGAAAAAATCCTCCGGCTGCGCATAATAGCGGGTCAAGCGTTTAATCTTTGCTTTTTCTTCGGCATCTTGTATGCGTTCAGGATGAATCAACGCCATCGGATGAGCCTTGATAAACTCGGTAATGATGAATTCCATCCGCGCCAATCCGACGCCGTCATTCGGCAAAAAGCTGAGTTTGAATGCCAATTCCGGATTGCCCAAATTCAGCATAATTTTAGTTTTCGGTCGCTTCAATCCGGAAAGATCGGTCTTATTGACATCGAAACTCAACTCGCCGTCATAAACCTTGCCGGCATCGCCTTCGGCGCAGGATACCGTGACAGTCGTACCGGTTTTAATCGTTTCGGTCGCATTGTCGCAGCCGATCACGGCCGGAACACCCAGCTCGCGAGCGATGATTGCGGCATGACAGGTGCGCCCACCTCGATTGGTCACGATCGCTGCGGCCGTTTTCATGACCGGTTCCCAATCCGGTGTGGTCATGTCGGTAATCAACACTTCGCCGGGTTTGAAGGTATTCAATTGGCTGACATTTTTGATCACATGCGCGGTACCGACCGCGATCTTGCTGCCGACCGCTCGTCCTGTCACAATCGCCTCGGCCTTTTGTTTCAGTTCGTATTGTTCGAGCGTCGTCCCGCTCAACTGCGATGCGACTGTTTCGGGCCGTGCCTGTACGATATAGAGTTGTCCGTCCAGCCCGTCCTTCGCCCACTCGATATCCATTGGCCTGGGCATGCCAGCCTTCGCGCTGTAGTGCTTCTCGATCTTGATCGCGTAATCGGCCAAAGTCAGCACCTCGTCGTCGCTCAAGCAAAATTGCGAACGCTCCTCGGCTGACGTCACGACATTACAAGTTTGCTCGCGCGTACGGCCTTCGCTATAGACCATCTTAATTTTTTTCGCGCCCAGCGACCGTCGCAACACACAACGATGACCTTGCTCGAAGGTAGGCTTATGCACATAAAACTCGTCCGGGTCGACCGAACCCTGCACGACATTTTCACCGAGGCCGTAAGCACCGGTAATGAATACCGCATCTTTGAAGCCCGATTCGGTATCGATCGAGAACATTACGCCGCTCGATGCCAAATCCGAGCGGACCATTTTCATCACGCCGATCGATAACGACACCTTGAAATGATCGAAACCTTGATCGATCCGATAATGAATCGCCCGATCGGTGAACAGGCTCGCGAAACAGCGTTTACACGCATCGAGCAGAGCCTGTCCGCTATGCACGTTCAGATAGGTGTCCTGCTGACCCGCAAAGCTCGCGGTCGGCAAATCCTCGGCCGTCGCCGAACTTCTAACCGCAACGGTCAATTCCTCATCGTATTGTCGCTGCAGTTGATCGAAAGCAATCAGAATTTCATGCTCCAAGTCTTCGGATAGCGGCGCCGCGTAAACGATATCTCGCGCTTTTCTGGCTCGCTTAGCCAAGTCATTCACATCGTCCGGATTCAAGGTATCGAGCGCCTCATGTAAGGCTTCCCAGGCATCCGCTTTATCGAGCATGTGCCGGTAACCTTCCGCAGTAATCGCGAAGCCGTTCGGCACGCGGATGCCTTCGGCGGCTAGTTCGAGGTACATTTCGCCCAGCGAGGCATTTTTTCCGCCAACCAAGGGAATATCGTCGATCGTTAGTTCCTCAAACCAACGGATGTACTTGAATTTTTCTGGCATGTGCGTTCCTCCGGTTTTTACTCAACAGTCTAAATCATTGTAGCCCTTTGATCATCAATCTTCACGCATGATTAACACCCAAGCAATACAATCATTGGCGAATACCGTCTTTGAGATACAATCCTCTATGACGTCACTTTTCTTAGGAAGCATGTGCTCATTTATGCCTATTTTCATCCTATCCTGCCTATCACTGGGCTACCTTGCCGATAACAATCATCCGCTGGTTGCTTATCTATTGTCGCCGTTTGTCATTCCGATCATGGGTACGGTAATGGTACTTAGCGGAATCGGCGTATTGATCGATAAACCAAGCTATCTCAACTGGCATGATTTTTTTGCATCGAGCACCTTATTCGTATGGTTTACTTATTGGCATCGATTTTTCGAACCCGATGCGCCGATGTTCATTTATTTCCCATATTTTCTGGCTTTCATTTCACTGATAACGGTAATACTTTTTGTCGGACAGCGGAAAAACATAGATCATGAAACGCTGAAGGTCATGTTAAAGATAGCCGAACGCAAGCGCTTACTGTCTATGGTAACAATGGCTTTTTCAGTTGCCTGTTTGTTTCTTATTGAACATTTTTTGCTATTCCCCGTGGCGATTACGCTATTCATCATTCAATATTCATTGTTAGAATGCGTCAAACAAGATGAACAATAACAGCAATTCCCAATTTGGAGATCAAAAAGGGTGTGGAGTATGCTTGGCGAGGATTTCGGCAGCAGGGGCAGATTTTTGCTCCTGCAAAATCTGCATTCACACCATCCTTGGCGCTTGCAGATTTTTGCTCCTGCAAAATCTGCATTCACGCCATCCTTGGCGCTTAGCTGCTGCCAAGCCCCCATGGATGGGTTTACGGCGTTCCTCGACAGGCATACCCCACACCCTAAAATCGGTGAAACTGCTCAAACTGGGAATTGCTGGAACAATAACGCCTTTCACTACCATTATTACGATTAATTTAAAGAGGTCATCATGAGCTGGAGAGAACGCAAACACGAAGAAACCTATTCCGATGAAGAGGTCGAAGCTAGACTAAAAGCGGAATTGCCGAATTGGTATCTCGAAAAAGGCTGGATTCGACGCAAGTACAAAACCAGTGGCTGGAAATCGACATTAATGGTCGTCAATACCGTAGGCCACTTGGCCGAAGCAGCCTTCCATCATCCCGACATGACTGTATCTTATGCTTTCGTGATCGTCAAATTGGTCAATCATGCCGCAAAAGGCATAACGAATAAAGATTTTGAATTGGCGCAGAAAATTGAGGACGTCGTGATGTGGCAACCGGGATTGGACGAAGAGTCCTCGCTGGAAGGCACCCCGGATGATCCTCGATTTAAATATATCAAGTACGACTAAGCCATATCTGTCATTCTCCAATTTGGGGATCAAAAAGTGTGTGGAATATTCTTAGGATTTCGCGATTATAGGTTATACCCTTTGCTAGTCAAATTTCGGCGTCGGGGTGCCCCGTCAAAGGACGCCGTGAATATGTCCATGTAGGCTCTATGACAGCATCCATGCTGCCAAAGCCTTTGCCGAACACCCCGACGCCTCCATACGCTAATGCCGAAATTTGAAGTGCGATAGGTATATTTAGGAATTCGTGATAAATAACGCCCTGGAACTATGGGCTTTGTTGAGGGTTCGGTAACTCGCATGGCAGAACGCCGTGAATACGTCCGTGTAGACTTGACGGCGGCTTTCCCTGCCGCCGCCGACACCCTCCTTGCCTCATCCAGCAAACCCAAACACCACATCCCGCTTTCAGCGACTCAAATCCAAGCATTCCGTTTTATACCCTCGTAGATCAAAATTCGGCACCGGGGTGTCCGCCAAAGGACGCCGTGAATAGGTCCATGTAGATACTCTATGCCAGCTCCATGCTGGCAAAGCCTTTGCGAGCGCCATGAATGCCGTGAATGTCGATTTTGCAGGAGCAAAATCGACCTAGCTCCCCGGCACCTCCTTAAGCACTGCCGAAATTTGAAGTGCGAAAGGTATACAATGACGAACGATTTATTTGCCCTCGGTCGATCTCACGCAAGATTGGTGAAAGGTTTTCGCAATAATATTCATTAGAACTCTCGATTCCTAAGGACTGAATATGTCAATCGGCATTATTTTCCAAACCATGGAAAGAACCGGCCGAATGGACGAACTGGTGCGATTTTCACTTGCCGGCCAATCTGATTTGATTTTATTGGGACACATTAAAAGCAGAACCGGGCAACGTTTAATATCAAGACGCTTGGCCACGATAACCGGTTGCTCGGTATGGATGGAGCCGGAAGCCTGTGGAACCAATATAAGCTGTCTTATCGCACCGATAAATTTTTCTCAACCGCCCGCCAGCAGCTTAAGCCAAGCAACTGTTCTAGCCCGCGCCAACAATAATACAGAACTCATGGCGCTGCACGTCTATTTCGCCTCATCGGTCATTCGTTATACCTTTCGCACTTCAAACTTCGGCAGTGCCCGAGGGAGGCGCTGGGGTGTCCGACAAAGGCTTTGCCAGCATGGAGCTGGCATAGAGCCTACATGGACATATTCACGGCGTCCTTTGGCTGACATCCCGGTGCCGAATTTTGATCTACGATGGGTATAATTAACGAAGACTCAAATCTTAAGCCCCCGTATTGCAGGGGTCTTAAATGGGACTATAAACACAAGTTAATTTAAAAACATGAAAATCCTAATAGTAGAAGACGATGCCGTCTTGGCTGACGGCTTAACATATACGCTCACACAATCGGGCTATGATGTCAGCTGCGCCCAAACCGGCGCTTACGCGCAAGGTCTTTTGCTCGCTCAAGATTTCGACTTGGTAATCCTGGATCTAGGTTTACCCGACATGGACGGAAGTGAAGTTTTATGGAAACTAAGGCAACGAAAAAATGCAGTTCCCGTCCTAATTTTGACGGCTCGTGACGCAATGAGCGATCGAATCAACGAACTTAAACGTGGCGCGGACGATTACATGGTTAAACCGTTTGATTGTCGAGAACTGGAATCACGTATTCATGCATTGATTCGCCGCAGTTATTGCGACTTCAATCAACATATTGTTATCGGTCGACTAACGCTGGACACACTTCAACATCAAATTCTAGTTGACGATCAACCCTTGAATTTACTGCAGCGGGAATACGATGTGCTTGAAACACTAATGCTTCAAGCGGGATATGTGGTTAGCAAAGATAAAATTGCTCAACGTTTATCGACAAGTGAAGACGAATTAACCGACAATGCCATCGAAGTATATATACACAGGCTACGCAAGCGTATCAAACCCTTCGGGAACAATATCCGAACGATTCGAGGCCTAGGTTACTTGCTGGAAAACTGGTCTGATGAATAAATTGAAAAGCACCCTAAATTTATTTCCGAAAATATCATTCACCGCTTAAATAACGCAAGCCTATTAAGGCACCATTTTGCTCTTGCTCGTGTTGTATCCAGCAAATCTTAGCCATCCCTTTCATTTGTAAAGGTTCAGAATATAAACTGACCACCGTATGCTGCAACAAATCTTTATCGGGATCTTTTACATAGATCATCAAGCCGTCTACCGAAATGTTTTTTCCTTCAAATTCAACCCGCTTGTTTTTAATCATCAAAAAACCGGCAAAAGACTGTTTTTTACGATAATACTGACGCTTCAACCATAAGCGGTCGGCATTGTAAATAACATGTTTGAACTCCAACCCCATCAAGACATTGCCATCCTTTTCTTTTATCCAAATAATTTCAACTTCACCGGTTAGCATTAAATCTTTAACAAAAATTTCAGCCGCACTATTTTCATTTATAAACGATTCAAAATCGCTAAAGCTAGACAACAACCTACCCGGCACGATTTCGATCAAGATCCCATTCACCGAAACATCGTGACTAATAAAGTCCAATGTTTCACCTGCTAAATGCAATTTTCCTGAGGAAGTAAGGTTTTTTCTATATTCTTTTCGTTCTCGAAACATTGGTATATAACCTTGCCAATTAAATATTTATCATTGTAACTATTCAGCGCATGTATACCCATCGTAAATCAAAATTCGGCACCGGGGTGTCCGCCAAAGGACGCTGTGAATACGTCGATGTAGGCTCTATGCCAGCGCCATGCTGGCAAAGCCTTTGTCGGACACCCTGCGCCTCCTCGGGCACTGCCGAAATTTGAAGTGCGAAAGTTATAGATAGCTTGGGGGCAGGTATTGATTTGCGCTGTTTAATTACTTATCAATAAAGATAGACCAAATATTACCGGTTGAATAAGAATTTATGCCGTATTTTACGATTCTTGAGACAGCTATACTTATCGTAGATCAAAATCGGCACAGGGGTATCCGTCAAAGGACGCCCTGAATACGTCCATGTAGGCTCTATGCCAGTTCCATGCTGGCAAAGCCCTTGTCGGACACCCCAGCGCCTCCTCAGACACTACCGAAATTTGAAGCGCGAAAGGTATACACCGCGGTCCTTGATAGGCACAACCCAAACCTTTTATTCTTAGACGGTTTTTTAATCAAAAGGGAGTAATATAAGCTTTCGACTATCTTAATTTAACGGCTATCCGATCGAATAGATTTGAAACTCCTCAATTCCCTGCATCCAAAAAAATTGTCGCTTTGGCTTCCCCTAACGTTCATGAAGGCCTGGCAATCAACCACCCCGGATGATGAAAGTTCTCGGGAGGTGAGGGTCATTACCATTAAGTTACCTGATTAGCAAGTTTCTTCAGCTAAAGCCCAAAAACCAGCATATCCCTAGCAGGACGGGGTTTGCAACCCCGTCCTAAACGTTTTGACTTTGGCCGAAGTTAGCCGAAATGTTTAGGGCAAACCGAAACGTTGGGGACGGGTTAAATAACCCGTCCCGCAGAAGTGGCTACGACTGGCCTCTGCTCGGACAATTGGCTTCAGCAAGCTGAAGCATCTTGCTAATCAGGTTAAGTTAAGTATTCTTCCACCTTGAAAAATGGGGATTGCGGGGGATTTATACTCATCGTAGATCAAAATTCGGCACCGGGGGCCCGTCAAAGGACGCCGTGAATACATCCATGTAGGCTCTATGCCAGCATCCATGCTGGCAAAGCCTTTGCCGAGCACCCTGGCGCCTCCTTAGGCACTGCCGAAATTTGAAGTACGAAAGGTATATTTAAAAACCTCTAGCCCTCTTCTTCAAAGAGGGGCTGAAAGTTTACAAAGCGTTAATTGCTCACCATGCCTTTAATTTCAAATTCAAATGTTTTCCGTCCTGGGCATTTTTTTAATTTAAACTCTATTTAGCCCCGGAAATTTAACTTAACCAATAAAGTATTTCATGTTTTCAGACTTACTACCAAAAACCGAGTTATCGACAAAACAAAATCTGAAATGGCTATTCATCTTGAGAAATCTGATGATTGCCAGTCAATCGGTGCTCATCCTAATATCCGTGCACGGACTAAACATCGTTCTGCCTCAGGAGCAGCTTTGGCTGGTCGTGCTTTCGATTGCATCGGTCAATCTCTATACTTGGATGCGCTTGAAAACCGACGATCCGGTAACCGAACTGGAAATTTTTTCTCATCTGGTCATCGACGTCTTGGGCATCGCAGCACTCCTCTATATGACGGGCGGCGCCTCCAATCCGATTATCTGGGTGTTTTTGTTGCCGTTGATCATTACTGCGATCATGCTGCCACCGTCTTATGCATGGTATATGGTGATTCTAACCACATCGACTTATACGGTATTGATCACTTACAACATCCCCTTGCCGGCCATAGAACCTCATATACCGACCACAACCCCCGAGTTGATGATGATCGAAAAAATGACTACTGCCTCGCCGCATTCGGACATGGATCATTTCGAAATGCTGCGCCAAATGCACGAAATAGGCGATAAACATTATTTCAATCTGCATATTTTCGGCATGTGGTTCGGTTTTGTATTTAGCGCCGGCTTAGTCGCTTTTTTTGTCGTGGAATTGGCAAAAACACTTAGGACTCAGGAACGATCGCTCGCCGAAGCACGTGAAAACGCCTTGCGGGATGAGCGGGTTGTCTCGCTTGGCACACTAGCGGCAAGTGCCGCTCACGACATCAGCACACCGCTGGCAACCATCGCGATCGTCGCCCATGAATTGGAAAACGAATACCCCGAGCACCGTTACCCAGATCTGCATGAAAAAGCTCAGATCATGACTCAGCAGATCAATCGTTGCAAACAAGCGTTGTCTGTCATGTCGGCCAGCGCAGGTGAAATGCGGGCGGAATCCGGTAAAATCATGCCGTTGACCGAATATATCGATGAAGTACTCAGCCAATGGCGCACGCACAGACCCGAAACCAAACTCAATTTGTTTATCAACCCTTTGGTACCGATGAATGCCGGCATCATTGCCGAACGAACATTGACTCATTCATTGATCAACATACTGAACAATGCCGCCGAAGCGACTCAAGACGATCTCGGTATCGAATTTCATGCTTCTTGGGATTTAGAGCAGGCCCACATAAAAATTCGCGACTTCGGCCCCGGCGTGCGTTCAGAAATTTTGGAACTGATCGGTAAACAACCGGTCATTAGCAATAAATCCGGCTTAGGTGTGGGGCTTTTTTTAACTTGCAGCACCATTCGCCGATTAGGCGGCAAAATAGAATTTACTAATTTAGAATCAGGTGGGGCCTGTGTGGAGATTACCCTGCCTTTAATCGCTTTGGAGGAAGCAAATGACATTACAGGAACCGGATAATCCCCGATTACTTTTAGTCGACGACGACGAAACTTTTTGCAAGGTGTTACAAGGTGCGTTGGAAAAACGTTCATTCGAAGTCCTAGTCGCTAACAACGTCGAAAACGGTATCAAGCTCGCCGAACAATTCGAGCCGGAATATGCTGTGATTGACTTACGCATCGGCCATCAGTCGGGGCTGGAATTGGTCAAGAAGCTAATGTCGCTCGACGATAACACACGGATCGTTATGTTAACCGGTTTCGCCAGTATCGCCACGGCGGTCGAAGCGATCAAGCTAGGCGCGATCCATTATTTGACGAAACCGGCCAATGCCGATGAAATCGTCGCCGCACTGAATAAAAACGAAGGCGACGCCTCGGTCAGCATCAATGAAAATCCGTTGTCGGTCAAACGATTGGAATGGGAGCATCTGCAAAAAGTGCTGATGCAACATGACGGCAATATATCGGCCGCGGCGCGCGCATTAAACATGCACCGCAGAACTTTACAACGTAAACTCGATAAGCGGCCCGTTAGAGATTAATATCGCCACTTTATTCCTAAGCCACCTCTTTCGCCAACAATTTCCAATTTGAGGATAAAAAAAGGGTGCGGGGTGCGCTTGGCGAATAAGCCGGCAGCAGGGCAGATTTTTGCTCCATGCAAAATCTGCATTCACGCCAAGCACACCCCAAACCCTTTTTGATGGCTATGTTCGCGTTAGCAGTTGAAACGGTTTTCCTTCCTACTAAATAAACCATTTAGGAACTAGTCAATGATTGCTTTCCAATACACTGAGCGTGGAAGAGGGTACGATTACTCGCTTGACAGGACGCCGTGAATACGTCCGTGTAGGCTTGACGGCGGCTTTCCCTACCGCCGACACCTGTCAATCGAGCAACCGTACCCTCCTTTCAACCATTAGCGTCATATTGAAAAAAGGAAAGTTATTCAGAGTTGTATCCTTGAGTTTCATGTTGGCTTTAAGTTCAAAAGTATCAACTATTAACGCGAACATAGCCTTTTTGATCCCCCAATTGGGAATTGCTGGTTGAACGCACCCTTCGCTTCATCGCTAGCCGGTACATGCTATACTTCGACAATTGTCATGTCCTCCGGACCTCGCGATAACTCCATCGCCGATCATGCTGAACATCATCTGGATTTTCTTTTTTTTGAGCGCCTTCATGACGGCCGTCATCAAACTGATCGTTTTGGGCGACCATCAGGTTTTCGAGCGCATCATGTCTTCGATGTTCGCGCTTTCTAAAACAGCTTTTGAAATATCGTTAGGTTTGACCGGCGTTTTGAGCTTATGGCTCGGTATCATGCGCATCGGCGAACGTAGCGGCTTCATACTTCTCTTAACGCGCGGCTTGACGCCGCTTTTCACGCGCCTGATGCCCGAAGTTCCGAAAAACCATCCGGCTTTGGGCGCAATGGTCATGAATATCGCCGCGAACATGCTCGGTCTCGACAATGCCGCTACACCGCTCGGCATCAAGGCAATGAAGGAACTGCAGACCTTGAATCCTAACCCGAATAGCGCGAGTAACGCACAAATTTTGTTCCTAGTCATTAACACTTCGGCGGTCACTTTGTTTCCGGTGACGATTTTCACGTACCGAGCGCAATTGGGTGCCGCTAATCCGACCGATGTCTTCATTCCTATACTGATTGCCACTTATTTTTCAACCGTGGCAGGCTTGATTGCTGTCGCGGCGGCTCAGAAAATCAACTTGTTCGATCGAGTCGTTGCATTATATCTGGGCGGTTTCAGTTTAATGATTGCTATCGTGGTCGGATATTTTTACCGGCTACCTAAGGAACAAATGCTCGAACAGTCCGCACTTATCAGCAACATCATTCTGTTCACGTTGGTCGTTGTGTTTATCAGCGGCGCCGTTTATCGACGCATCGACGCTTATGAAGCCTTCATCGAAGGCGCGAAGGAAGGCTTTCAGACCGCAATCGGCATTATTCCATACCTGGTCGCGATGCTGGTCGGCATTGGCGTGTTTCGCGCGAGCGGCGCGTTGGATTTGGTGGCTGAAGGGGTTAGAGCACTGGTCAAAATGCTGTCTTGGGACGACCGTTTCATCGACGCATTGCCGACCGCGTTGATCAAACCGTTCAGCGGCAGCGGCGCGCGGGCGATGATGATCGATACGATGCAAACGCTCGGCGCCGACTCATTCGCGGGGCGTCTGGCTTCTATCGTACAGGGCAGCACCGAAACGACCTTTTATGTTTTAGCCGTATATTTCGGCGCGGTCGGCATCAAAAATATTCGCCATGCGGCTGCTTGTGGGATAATAGCCGACTTTTTCGGCATCTTAGCTGCCATACTCATTACCTATTGGTTTTTTGGATAATGTACGTACATCTTAAAACATTGGGCTGCCGTCTCAATGAAGCCGAGCTCGAAACTTGGGCCCAGGCCTTTCAACAAAAAGGCCATCAAATCACGCGCCAGGCCGAGAACGCGAATCTGATCGTGATCAATTCATGCGCGGTCACGCAAGATGCGGCACGTAAATCGCGTCAATTAATTCGGCGCATACACAGGGCCAATCCGGCTGCCAAACTGGTCGTCAGCGGCTGTTACGCCACACTCAACCGCGAAGAAGCCGAGCAGTTGATGGGCGTCGATCTCGTCATCGGAAATCAAGACAAAGAAAGTCTGGTCGCCAAAACCCTGACCGAACTGAACATGGACAGCATGCCGGCCATGTCGACCGAACCCGGCGAAGTCTCATTATTCAGCCGCGGCCGTCAACGTGCGTTTATCAAAGTGCAAGACGGCTGCCGTTACCGTTGCACGTTTTGTATCGTGACGGTTGCTCGTGGCGAGGAAAAAAGCCGACCGATACGAGAAATCGTCGACGAAATCAATACGCTTTATAGTCAAGGCATCAATGAAGCCGTCATCACCGGCGTGCATCTCGGCGGTTACGGCTCCGATTCCGATCAAAGTCTGTCCGACTTGATCAAAGCGATTCTTAGCGATACCGAAATTCCGAGACTTAGGCTGGGTTCTCTGGAGCCTTGGGAGTTGCCGAACGATTTTGTCGAGCTTTTCGATAATCCTCGCCTGATGCCGCATCTGCATCTGCCGTTGCAAAGCGGTTCGGATTCGGTGCTGCGACGCATGGCCAGACGCTGCAAAACCGAAGAGTTCAATGAAATCGTGACCGGCTTGAGAACCGCGGTTCCGCACTTCAACATCACGACCGACATCATCGTCGGTTTCCCGGGCGAAACCGAGCAAGAATGGCATGAAAGCTTCGATTTCATCGAAAACACCGGTTTCGGGCATATTCATATTTTCGCCTATTCGCGACGCGAAGGTACGAAAGCCTCTACGCTACCGAATCAAATCCCGGAAGCGGTCAAGAAACAACGCAGTCGAGAGCTACATGAATTGACCGAAACAATGAAGCGGCAATTTCAATCGGAAAACATCGGGCGAACAACGCCGGTGCTCTGGGAAAGCCAAACCGAGCCCCTCGACAACGGTAAACATCGGATTTTCGGTTATACGCCGAATTATCTGCGCGTCGGCTGTGAGGTCGACGAACCAGAAGCGATAGAAAACCGAATTATCGATGCCAAGCTAATGGCGACCGATAACAATCATTTAGTTGCGACACTGGTTTAGGAAATTTCTTCAGCGTTAAACCTAACGTTCATGAAAGCCCGGCAATCACCCCGGCAAATGAAAGTACGAGACGTGGGGAGGGCGCGGTCACTCGCCCGACAGGACGCCGTGAATACGTCCATGTAGGCTCGATGGCGGCTATCCTGCCGCCAACGCCTGTCGATCGAGCAACCGCACCCTCTCCGGAACCGGCATTGCCAGAACAGAGATTTGTATATCGAAAAATTAGATAATGAATCCAAATTTACGAACTTTCACAGTAAAAAAGCATTTATACCCTTTGCTGGTCAAATTTCGGCGCCGGGGTGTCCGTCAAAGGACGCCGTGAATACGTCCATGTAGGCTCTGTGACAGCATCCCTGCTGTCAAAGCCTTTGCCGAACACCCCGGCACCTCCACGCGTCAATGCCGAAATTTGAAGTGCGATGGGTATATACCTTTCGCACCTTCTGGAAACAGCCCGTTTCTTCGACCGGATAGGAGTCAACAATACTTGAAACCCGATTCGACTTTATTCCATTCAGTCAATTGCTTTAGTCGTTCCGGTTGTTTATCTTAATCGACAACGAATCACTGGGAGCGGCAGCGATGATTAATACGAAAGACGACCCGATAAAAAAATTTTTGGAAAACACCCATGTCTTGACTGATTTTTGCAGCCAAAACGGGTGGATTATAAACGAATCGATACAGTATGAGGTTTTGGACCGGCAACCCGGCGAATTGTTGATTTATGTCACATTCCTTGAAAGCATCATGGAAGGTTCAGGATGCCAATGCGATCAAAAATCTTGCTATGGCCGTTTAAAACTGATATTGAACAACAAAGGCGAAATCGTCTCGGCTTGCACTGTTTAAAAAAATCGGCTACTCACTTAACGCGGGACAGTTTAAAGTTAATCCGTTTGTGGTGAGCCCTTCGGCTGCGCTCAGGAGAGCCCTGTCGAACCATAGGCGGATTAACCATCCACCCTACGACAAGCTCAGGGCGAACGGTTAATCCTTAGTACTTTTATCCCGTTTTAAGTGGGAAGCCAAAAAACATACGCTTTTCTAATTTTTTCACCCAACGCTTGATTACTTTTGCACACCGGCTTTTCTATGGCAAAACTTATAAAGAAAATCAGCAATTTATTCTTAGGCTTTTGGGTTTTTATTTATATTCTACTGGAAGAGCTGATCTGGGATACGATTGCTATTCCGGTTTTTAGGTTTGTCCATAGCCTGAAGGTTTTGCAACGAATAGAATCCTCGGTTGTCGACTTGAATCGCTACGCGCTTCTGTGCGTTTTTCTGTTTTTATTCATTCAGGTCGAGCTACTCGGCTTTATCGCAATCGGCTTGCTTGCCAAAGGTAGTCTAGCTTTTGGCATTACCCTTTATATCGGTAAAATTCCAATTGCTGCATTTACTTTCTGGCTTTTTCGCATTGCCAAAGCCAAGCTCTTAACATTTGTTTGGTTCAAGATATCCTATGAATTTTTAATGCGGATTATCGATTCAATCAAGGCAAGCGCGATGCATCAACGCATCGTTGGCCAAATCGTCAATTTGAAACAAAAATTTGAGAAACTATTACCGAAAAATTGGGTTCAAGCCCTTAAGAAATCATCGTTATTCTTATCGATAAACCGATTCCGACTTGCTTTCATTCGGCATCTCAAATCTCTTAGATAATATGAAAATCATCACGCATTTTTTGTTTTTTCCGGTCTTTTTATTGTTCTGCGTAACGCTCGCGCATGCCGAATCCGAGTCTTTGTCGGCTTATTTAGCGCCGAAAGCCATTACTCTCAAGCAAAATTCGGACCTCAACCGTTTAATCGAAACCGCCGGCGATAAAAAATTGGTCTTACTCGGCGAATCGACGCACGGTACGCATGAGTTCTACCATTGGCGCAGCGAAATTTCCAAGCGCTTGATTACCGAAAAAGGCTTTTCATTCATTGCCGTCGAAGGCGATTGGCCTTCGCTCTATCGACTCAACGACTATGTCAAAGGCCGATCCAAGCCGGGCACGACGGCTGTCGATGTGCTCAAAACCTTCGCCCGCTGGCCGCAATGGATGTGGGCGAACCGGGACATTGAGGCCTTGGCCGAATGGCTTCGCGAATTCAACAAAACCCGTCCGGAATCGGATAAAATCGGCTTGTTCGGCATGGATGTCTACGGGCAATGGGAAGCGATAGACGACCTACTAGCACTAACCGGCGCGTATTTTCCCGAGCAGCTTCCCGAAATCGAACGCCGGCTGAACTGTTTCAAGGAGTACGACCGTGATGAATGGATGTACGCGAGAGCCACGGCGCGAGGCGGTTTTTCATGCGAAAAAGAGTTGGCAGAAGTCCTTAAAATCATTCAAGATCTAAAGCCCGAAGCCGCTGATAACGACCCTAAAATCCGTTTTCGAGCCAGGCAAAAAGCCCTGGTCATCAAGAATGCCGAGGATTTTTTCCGCTTGGCGATCCGCGAAGGACCCGATGCCTGGAATAGCCGTGCCAAACACATGTGGGTATCGGTCGAGGGCTTGCTCGAACGTCATGGTCCCGAAGCAAAAGGCATCGTTTGGGCGCACAACACGCATGTCGGCGATGCCAGCAAAACCACGATGATTCTGCGAGAAACCTTGAATATCGGTCAATTGAGCCGGCAATCGCTCGGCGCGGAGCAGGTATATATCGTGGGTTTCGGAACCGATAAAGGCAAGGTAAATGCCGGGGCTAATTGGGGCGCGCCGATGTCGATCATGACCATACCCAAAGCGCAGCCAGGCAGCATCGAGGAAGTCTTGGCAAGGCTCGAACCGGAAGCGTTTTATTTGATGTTCGGCGACGAAGAACGGCGCCACGAAGCGCTCGGTCAACTGATTGGAAACCGTGCGATCGGGGTGATTTACGATCCAAGACGGGACTACGGCCAGTATGTCGGATCGCGCGTCGCGCGGCGTTACGACAGTTTTGTTTTCATCAAAAACACTCGGGAATTGACGCCGGTTCGATAGTTCCCCGGGCGTATAAACCTAAATTCGGCAGTTTAACCATGAAGTTCATGAAGTCTTTTAACGGCCTACTCTAAAATTTTAACAACCTTTTACTGCGAAAGCTCACAGATTCGGACTCCTTTTCTAATTTTTCGATATACGAAGCTCAGCAGAGAAAATGCCGGCTCCGAAGAGAGTGTGGTTGCTCGACCGACAGGCGTCGGCGGCAGGGAGCCGCCGTCGAACCTACATGGACGTATTCACGGCGCCCTGTCGGGCGAGTGACCGCACTCTCACCCACCCCTCGTACTTTCATTTGCAGGGCTACTGCCCATTGCCATTAAGTTAAGCCGTTCATGGTGAGCCTGTCGAACCATGGACGACTTAACTTATCGACCCAGGATTTTTCCATTCACCCTTCGACAGACTCAGGGCGAACGGAAAAATCCTTAACTTAATGGCAGTGAGAGCTACTGCCAGTCCTTCATAAGCATTTGGAGAGCAAAAATAATTTGCGTAGGCAAAATAAATCATTGATTTACCGTTTTTTTCTTCATGATCTTCATGGCAAAATACTTTTTCTAGGTTTATCTTTTCGCCAACATTCGCCAATCGCGCTGATCGGCTCCTGATGGCAAAGGCTTGTGCGATGCCTTGACCCATGCAGCGATATCCCGCCAAATCACTTTAGCTTGCAAATCGCGCAACAGCATGTGATAGCCGTTCTCGTAGAAAGCAACGGTTCTATCGGCGCCTTCGGTGTCGAGAAAATCCCGCAAAAAACGCAGCGTCGGCTGCTTTGGTATGACTTCGTCCTTTTCACCATACAGCATCAAAGTATCGACATGAATATTCTGAGCATTATTGAATGCCGAATCCATCAGATCGGTTAACCCATGAATCGTTTCGACGCGAGTTTCCTTAATCACCAGCGGATCTTTACCCAACTCCCGAAGCATTTCAATATTATCCGAGGCTTGTATTTTCAAACCCCGCCCGGTCAACGTCATCCAGGGCATCGTGTGGGACATAAACCACAACAAACTGCGTTGATACCACGGCATCGTTTCGCGAGACCAAACGGCAGGCGCCGATAAAATTAAACCACTAACCGGCGTCGCCTTCTCGCGGGACATAGCCGCGATGATGACGGCTCCTCCCATGCTTTCGCCCAAAAGATAAACCGGCAGCCCCGGATGCTTGCTTTTTATCAGTCTGACAAACAAATCCAGATCCTCAGTATACGCATCGATACCGCTCCACAAGCCCCGACGCGGGCTTTGACCGAAACCGCGTTGATCGTAGGCATAACTGGCGATTCCTTTTTGTTTTAGAAATGCCCCAGGCTCCTCGAAAAAGCGGCTGTAATCGTTGAAACCGTGTAAAGCGATCAATACAGCCTTCGTTTGGCCCGGTTCCGGCAGCCATTTTCTGACCGGCAACCAGGAGCCGTCCGGTGTGATATAGCGATCTTCCAGCAATAGCGCTTCTATGACGGGTTGACCTGGCTTATAAACGGCCGGCGCGCACCCGACGAGCCAACTTAAAAGCACAACAAACAAAATTCTCGAAAATCTAATCATCAATACAACAGTTATTTGTGGACAAACATTTTTTGGAGTATAAAAAATACCAAGGATTCAACTTAATATGTTATCGGCAGATCTTTTTCTTAAAATAGTTAATTCGTTCGCACAATAACGTAAACTTTCTATGGTTAGTCTTTCTTTATCAACCTTGCGCAAAGCTATCGATCAAGCCTACTTGAACGATGAAACTGCTAGCGTAATCGAATTAATGGTTGGCTTGACCGATTATAATCCCGCCGAAGCCGAAGCGCTGGCTCGTATACTGGTTGAACAGATCCGGGCCGATAAAGACAAGCAATCCGTTGTCGATGCCTTTATGCATGAATACCGGCTCAATAGCGAAGAAGGCGTGGTATTGATGAGCATTGCCGAAGCCCTATTACGCATACCGGATAGCGCGACACAAGACCGTTTTCTCGCCGATAAATTATCTTCGGCCGATTGGCAAACGCATCTCCATCATAGCGACTCGATGCTGGTTAACTTATCGACCGGCGCTTTACTAGTGACCGGTTTATTCGAACGCTATATCAAGGCTGACGAGGCACAAGTATTCGAGTATTTGCTCGGGCGTTTAGGTCAACCTGTCATCCGTCTGGCGTTGCAAAAAGCAATGCATTTTTTAGGCTCGCAATTCGTCATGGCTGAAACGATTTTCGAGGCGCTGCATGCCAGCCAAAAGTATCCCGAATACCGTTATTCCTTCGATATGCTCGGCGAAGCGGCGGTCACCGTCTCGGACGCGGAGCGTTATTTCTCGGCCTATCTCGATGCGATCCGGCAACTGTCTCAAGAATCCGACGGTGAATCGTTGTTCGAAAAACCGGGCGTTTCGGTCAAACTATCGGCACTTTGTCCCCGCTATGAAGCGTTGCAACACCAACGGGCTACCCCGGAATTGACTGCAAAACTACTCACGTTGGCTCAATACGCGCGGCAAGGCGGATTAACATTGACGATCGATGCCGAAGAATCGGAACGCTTGAGTCTATCGCTGACGATTTTCGAGGCGGTCTTCACTCATCCGAGTTTAAAAGGATGGCCTGGACTAGGCCTTGCGGTACAAGCCTATCAAAAACGGGCTCCGCATGTCATCGCTTGGCTTTCGGCTCTGGCCAAAACAGAGCATAAGAAGATTCCGGTCCGATTAGTCAAAGGCGCGTACTGGGACACAGAAATTAAACGCGCTCAGGAATTAGGACTCTCCGCTTATCCTGTGTTCACGCGAAAATCGGCGACCGACATTTCTTATCTGGCTTGCGCAACGCGATTATTGATAGAACCCGACATATTTTATCCACAATTCGCGACACATAATGCCCATACCGTCGCCGCGATCAGGCAAATGGCTGGCAATCGTAAAGATTACGAATTTCAGCGCCTGCACGGCATGGGCGAAGCGCTTTATCAAAATTTGGCGACGCACCCGAATTGGTCTATTCCGTGCCGGATTTATGCGCCGATCGGCCATTATCAAGAACTATTGCCTTATCTGGTTAGGCGTTTGCTGGAAAACGGCGCGAATACCTCTTTCGTCAATCAAATCGAAAACCCCGATATCGACATTGAACGCATCGTGCAAAATCCAGTCACTTTCTGGCTTGGACTCAATGATTTCGAGAAAACCAGCGTACCGCTGCCGGTCGATCTATTCGGTAAGGAAAGGCGCAATTCGGAAGGCTTCAATCTGGCCGATACCGAACAGTTGTACTCGTTGCAAAAAAGTCTCGACGAATTATCCGGCCTCTCTCATCATGCCGGCCCGTTGATTAACGGAAAATGTCTGTCGGGTAGCGAACGGGTTATCGTAAATCCCGCCAATCATTCGCATAAAGTCGGTACCGTTGCATTTTGCGGTGCCGATACCGTTGCCGACGCTCTCGACACAGCTTCAGAGGCTTTTGATGCATGGCGTTCGACTAACGTGCAAAAACGAGCGCGCTATCTTAACAATGCTGCCGATTTGTTGGAGTATAACCGTACCGAACTGGTCTCTTTATGCGTCAGCGAAGGCAGCAGAACAATCAAAGACGCTTTGGCCGACGTCAGAGAAGCGGTCGATTTTTGCCGCTACTATGCCGCACGCACCCTTGAGTTGTTCGACCGACCGATGGCTTTACCCGGGCCATGCGGCGAGGATAATTTTTTGGCTTATTACGGCCGCGGCGTATTTTTATGCATCAGCCCGTGGAATTTTCCGATTGCCATTTTTACCGGCCAAATCGCAGCGGCGCTAGCGGCCGGCAATACGGTCGTGGCTAAACCGGCCGAAGCGACTTCGCTCACCGCGGCAGCATGCGTCAAACTTCTGCATCAAGCCGGCATTCCGGGCCCGGTATTGAATTTCGTGCCGGGCATCGGTTCTGAAATAGGGCCCCTGTTACTTCGGGATCCGCGTATTGCCGGCGTCGCGTTTACCGGTTCTACCGAAACGGCGCGTTCGATCAATCGACAGCTCGCCGAACACGCCGATATCGTGCCGTTGATCGCCGAGACCGGCGGTCAAAATGCGATGATCGCCGACACGTCGGCACATAAGGAACAACTGGTACTGGATGCGGTGCAATCCGCTTTCAACAGCGCCGGCCAGCGATGCTCGGCCTTGCGTGTATTATTCTTGCCCCACGAAACCGCCGATAAAGTCATCGAACTTCTGATCGGCGCGATGCAGCAGTTGACGATCGGCGATCCGGGCCATTATGCAACCGATATCGGCCCGGTCATCGACCGAAAGGCCTTAGACAAATTAAATACGCATGTTGAAGCCATGCGTCAACATGCCGGCATTTTATTTCAATCGCCGTTACCGCACGAATTGCCGGATGGGACTTATTTTCCCCCAACATTGATCGAAATCGACTCGCTTGCGCAACTGACCGAAGAAGTGTTCGGCCCGATACTGCACATCGTCCGCTATTCTAGCAATACCCTTGAGCAAGTAATCGACGACATCAATGCCACCGGTTACGGCTTGACGCTGGGCATTCACAGCCGAATCAACGCAACGGCACGCAAGATTCAACAACAAGCCAAAGTCGGTAATCTCTATATCAACCGCAACATGATCGGCGCGACGGTAGGCGTACAACCCTTCGGAGGCATGGGCCTGTCCGGAACCGGCCCGAAAGCCGGCGGACCCGATTATCTAAAACGCTTTTCAGTCGAACAAACCGTCACAATCAATACCGCCGCAATCGGCGGCAATGCCAGTCTACTGAACCAAGACTTACGCTAAACACCAAATAGCCACCTTACACCTTACACCTTTCCTCTTTCCTCTTTCCTCTTTCCTCTTTCCTCTTTCCTCTTTCCTCTTTCACCTTTAACCTTTAACCTTTAACCTTTAACCTTTAACCTTTAACCTTTAACCTTTAACCTTTAACCTTTAACCTTTCCCCTAACCTTCGATTTGCGATCAATTACTCAAATCCAAAAAAACCGCTTTACATTCTAATGAGAATTGTTATTATTTACATAACCAACATTTATTGGAGCATGACTTATGTATGTTTGTGTCTGTAAGGCGGTTACCGATAAGCAAATCAAATCCGCTATTGAAAACGGCCACTGTTCACGCAAACACCTGAATCAGTGTCTAGGCGTCGGCAGTGTATGCGGCAAATGCAGCCGCCACGTCAAACAAATTCTCGACGAAAGCCATGCCGAACAACAGTTGATGCCGCAAGCTGCTTTCGCCTGATCGATTACTTGCTGTTACCGGGCAAACCGATGCTTGACCTCCATCGGTTTGCCCGTTTTTTGCTTTCATCGTTCCCAGGCTCTGCGCCAGTGCCATTAAGTTAAGGGTAACCGTCATTCCGCCATGGACTGGCGGAATCCAGTGCCATGGATGGCAAGCTTTTAAGGTACATTAGAGCCTAAATGCAAGAATTACTTATTTTTATGACAGCTTAACTTAATGGCAGTGATGCAGAGTAAGGGAACCATTCAGGGAAGTCATTTTATGCTTGCCCCTTAATTTCCTTGAAGCCTTGAGCCAATCGCGCTACTCTTTTCCGAACATCAACCATCTCATTATCATTATCGGAGCCGCCATGAAAGGAGACACAAAAGTCATCGAATACCTCAACCAAGTTTTGGAAAACGAACTAACCGCAATCAATCAATATTTTTTGCATGCCAGGATGTATAAAAACTGGGGTTTTGCCAAACTCAACGAGAAGGAATATCACGAATCGATCGATGAAATGAAGCACGCCGATCTAGTGATCGAAAGAATACTGTTTCTCGAAGGCCTTCCGAATCTTCAAAACCTCGGTAAATTATTGGTCGGTGAAAACCCGGAGGAAATGCTGGCTTGCGATTTAAAACTCGAACAACAAGCGGTTCCGGTACTCAGAGAAGCGATCGCTTATTGCGAAACGGTACAAGACTTTGTCTCCAGAGAAATTTTTGAGCATATTCTCGACAGCGAGGAAGATCATATCGATTGGTTGGAAACGCAATTGGAATTGATCGGAAAAATCGGCCTGCAAAATTATTTGCAATCTCAAATGTAACGCTACCGGCGCTGTTTCGGCAGCGCCTTTGCATTCAAACGATTTCTGTTTTTTCAGTCCAGGACTCTATATTGGCTACTGAGTCGACTCTGCACCAGGCCTTCCCTAGTTAAGCCCGCCCTCATTTATATGCAAGAACAAGAAGGCGTCATTAAATTCCGCTTCGATCATCAAAACCGGCCTATCGATCAAGCGATTTCCTTAAGCTCGCTCAACGCATGGCGTTCGATCTTATTCAAGCTTGGCTTGATTGGCAAAGATCCCGCACGTTACGGTGGGCTCGGATACGGCAACATCAGCTTGAAGCCTGACCTCAATAGCAATAAGTTTATTATCAGCGGAACGCAAACCGGTCACATCGAAGAATTGAGCCGCGAGCATTACTGCGAAGTGTCGAATATCGATATCGAGCGCTATTTTCTACAATCTAAAGGTTTGACCAAGCCGTCTTCGGAAGCGATTACTCATGCCTGCGTTTATAGTCAAGACGTCTCGATTCGTTCGGTCATTCATATTCATAGCCCCGAAATTTGGCAAAAAACCGCCGAACTCGCCCTCCCCCATACGCCGGCCGATGCCGCTTACGGAACTCCGCAAATGGCTCGAGCCGTTGCCGAGCTCTTTCAATCCGGACGACTCGACGATAGGCCGGTATTCAGTATGCTCGGCCACCAAGACGGCATCGTCGCCTTCGGCGATTCGATCGAACACGCGGCATGGCTGTTGATAAAAGCGCTGGGCGATGCATTACGCATTGAAGACATGATCGATAAACAGTAGAATATCTAGGCTATATTAGAAACTATTAATATTATGTCGAATATCATTATTTATACCTCTACTTTCTGCCCTTACTGCACAATGGCCAAGCGCCTGCTCGATAAAAAGGGCGCTGTTTACAGTGAAATCAATGTCGATGCCGAACCCGGCTTGCGACAGGAAATGGTGCTTAAAACCAAGCGCAGAACGGTGCCGCAAATCTATATCGGCGATTTCCATGTCGGCGGTTTCGACGATTTGTATGCGCTGGAGCAACAAAGCCGATTGGACTCGTTGCTGGCGGCCTCATAAACAAGTACCAGCCAAAAATTTCACTTTTCATCGATTTGAGCGGCAATAGCTTCGATGACCAAGGCGTGGCTATGAAACATCTATTTTGCTCTTGACCGATCGCCCCGGTTTACTTGGGCGATCGCTTCGCCAAGGTCTGCCTGCAACGATAAAGGCCGCAATCAAAGTCAGAATCAACCAATCCCTTCCGATCAGAATTAAGGCCGCCCAACTGTAACCGCCGTAGGGCCTTTGCAGTTCGTTGTAAATGTCGCCGAAAAAGATGATGCCGAGCATCAACGGAACGAATACTTTGATTAACAATATCCAGCCCATTCCTAATTTCAAACTGGATATCCGGTTGATATGCTGACGCAGCTTGAACAAATCGAACGCCCAACCGATCACGATGCATTCCAAAATACCTACTGTCACCAATCCGTAATGCGTGATAAATCGGTCGACGATATCCAGCCAAAGTAAACCGCTTTGCGTCGTGAAGACGATGCCGCCGAGACAACCGAATACGCTAACGAAGGTCACCAGCAACTTACGATCGAAGTTGAATTTATCGATCACCGCCGAAACGAAAGCCTCGACGATCGATACCGCCGATGATAATCCGGCGACTGTCAAACTCAAGAAAAATAACGCACCGAACAGATTACCGCCCGGCATTAGACCGATGGCTTTCGGATAAGCGACAAACGCCAAACCGATGCTTTGCGTCACAACATCGGCAATTTCCTTGCCTTCACTTTGCGCCATGAAGCCTAACACAGCGAACACGCCGAAACCGGTCAGCAACGAATACGCGCTATTGATCAATGCAATCAAAACCGCATTTCGAGTGATGTCGGTTTTGTCCGGCAAATAACTGGCATAAGCGATCATGATTCCGAAACCGAGGCTCAGCGTGAAAAAAATCTGGCTGTAGGCATCGATCCAGACTTGCGGATCGTTGAGCTTGGCAAAATCCGGCGTGATATACACTTGAATGCCGTGCCACGCCCCATCCAATTGAAGAGACCAAGCCACTAAGACAACGGTCAGTAACAACAAAACAGGCATCATGATTTTATTGGCCAGTTCGATGCCTTTTTGGATACCGCGATAGACCACTAACCAAATCGCGAGCCATGTAAGGATAAGACCGAATAAGATAGGCGTTCGAATTTCGCCTAATCGAAAAGGACTATCGCTTACTCGTAAAAAATGCTTGAAAAAATAGGCGTTAGGATCGTCTCCCCAAGCCAGATTAAACGACAGTGCGAAGTAATTCAAACACCACGAGATAATCGCCGAATAGTATAATTCGATGCCGAACATGACGAAAATCACCGACCACCAACCGAGCCATTCCCAGCGTGGGCTTATTTTATGATAAGCCAGCGGCGCGGAACCGACGCGTTCATGACCGATGCCGTTTTCCAGTATCAACAGCGGAATGCCGGCCGTTAGTAACGCCGTCAAATAAGGAATCAGGAAAGCCCCGCCACCGTGCTGGTAAGCCAGATAACTAAACCGCCAGATATTACCCAATCCGATCGCCGAGCCGACCGCAGCCATCAAAAAACCAAGCTGCGAGTTCCACCTTTCACGCGCCATGATTGCCTCCTATACCCCGTAGATCAAAATTCGGCACCGGGGTGTCCGTCAAAGGACGCCGTGAATACATTCCTGTAGGCTCTATGCCAGCTCCATCCTGGCAAAGCCTTTGTCGCCCACCCCGGTGCCTCCTCAAGCACTGCCGAAATTTGAAGTGCGAAAGGTATAAATTAACGATCGAATCACTCTCTCGATTACGAGTTTAGCATTTTTAATCCCCCGACTAACGATGCGCGTAAATGATTAAACCGGACAGTTCTTAACACGGGCATTATTATCGCTAGCGATTCGCGGACTTTTATGTCAGGATTTATCAGCGTTCCATTTAAACTTGGCGCATTTTAGAATTGGCTATGCTTTGTTCGAGGAATGTTTCCAGTTTTGAATGTGAACACCAAAAATAATCACAAAACCGAGGAAAATCCCGATGAAAAAAATAATCAGTTTAGCTTCAATCATTGCATTATCCGCATTAACCCAAGTATCCGTTGCAGCGGAAGACACTCCTGCAAAACCGAAACATGAAATGAAAATGGATCATGACATGGGCGGCAAAGGGAAAATGGGAGATATGGGCCAAGGAAAGATGCAAGGCAAGGGTGAGGGAAAAATGGGAGGAATGGGCGGCATGGGTGACATGGGCGGTATGGATCATGAAAAAATGCGAGAGCATTTAAAAATGAAACAAGAATACCAACTGAAACTGCATGCGCTAACGAATAAAATTCTGGCCGAGAAAGACCCTGCGAAACAACAAGCGCTCAAAGACGAACAATTAAAACTAATGGAACAACATCACATGCAAATGATGAAAATGCATAAAATGATGAAAGGCCATAAAATGTAAAACCGATCTCAAGATCGTTTTCAAGTCGCGGCCGGCATGGCCGCGATTTCAAACTAAAGCCCAACTCGATTAATGATTTCCAACCCTCCGCATAAAGGCCGAGGCGCGACCGGTAACCCTAACGGCCGTTATAACCTAGAAAGCCGTGAGGCGTTTGACGACGGCTGGGATTATTTCGACGACGAAACCCCGCTACGCACCGAAGTTTCTCTGGAAAATGCACGAACGATCATCAGCCGGAACCAGTCGCCCGACATCCCCTTCGAACAATCGCTCAACCCGTATCGAGGCTGCGAACACGGCTGCATTTACTGTTTCGCACACCCGACTCATGCTTATTTAGGCTTGTCGCCTGGACTGGATTTCGAAACCAAACTCACGGCAAAACCCGAAGCCGCAGAATTACTGCGCAAAGCACTTCAAAGCCGCAAATACCGCTGTACGCCGATTGCACTAGGCGCCAACACCGACCCCTATCAACCCATCGAACGCCGATACCGTATCACCCGGGAAATACTCGAAGTACTGAGCGAATTTCGCCATCCCTGCACGATTACGACCAAATCAGCCATGGTTGAACGCGACATTGATTTATTGGCGCCGATGGCCGAAAGCAATTTAGTTCAGGTTAATCTTTCGCTCACCACATTAAAGCCCGAACTTTCCCGAACACTGGAACCTCGCGCAAGCTCGCCGCAGCGCCGACTGCAAACCATTGCACGACTGCATGAGAATAAAATACCGGTCAATGTCATGGTCGCCCCGGTGATTCCGGTACTCACCGATTCGGAACTGGAAAGCATTCTCAAAGCAGCATCCGAAACCGGTGCGCAATCCGCCGAATATATCCTGATCCGGCTACCGCTTGAAGTATCGGAATTATTCGAAGAATGGCTGAATACGCACGTTCCAAATCAAGCCAAGCATGTACTCAATCGTATTCGAGACTGCCGAAGCGGGCGCGCTAATGATCCGCGTTTCGGTACCCGGCTACGCGGAGAGGGCGTCTATGCCGATCTGATAGCGCAACGCTTTCGTATTGCTACGCGCCGGCTCGGACTCGATACCGGCATGCCGGCACTCGATTGTTCCCGTTTTAAATCCGGCCCGATTCAAATGGATTTATTCTGAATCAACGAACTCTGTTCTCAGCGGCAGGAAAACTGAAGGCTGCCAAGGCATAGAGCCACAATGCCGAAAACACCAAGACGGTAAAGCCGAATTCGGTCGCTATCAGCGCCGCCAATATCGCACTTATAACCGAAGCACAGCCGTTTACGCCCCAAGCCCAAGGAATCAATGCCGGAACGCTACGCCCAAGGCTAGCCATGCCCATCGGAAACGGCATGCCCATGAAAAATCCTAGCGGTGCGATCAAGGCTATCGAACCGAGTACCTTACTGAATTCGCTACGTTGCAATAAAAAGCCGGTAATATATTGAAATTCCAAGATATATACTGCGCTCAACAGAACTATCGCGGCAATCGGCATGGTAATCCATAACCGGTTGTTCTTGTCGGACAGTTTTTTGGAAAAACGGCTACCAATACCCGCACTCAACAGAAAAGTACTGACCACGACGGTAATGGCATACAGCGGATGGTGCAGAATTAGGATAAATTTTTGGATGAACGCAATTTCCACGAACAAAAAAGCCAAGCCGAGACATGAAAAATAAAAGAAGATACGCCAATGCAACGCCGAGCCGGCTTCGATACCCAGTTTTCGTTTCCAAAACCAAAGCGGCACGATGATCAACAAAAAGCTGACACCGACCGCCTGCACCAAACCGGCAATCAACAATAAATAGCCGCTTTCCAATAGGGACATGCCGCCTTGGCCCAGCAGCGACCAGATTTCAGGTAAGGTTCGCCATTTGAAAAAATGGAAAAAATACGGCCGATCGTCGGTGGCAGGTTTGATATTGAATTTGTAATCGGCGATAAACGCTTCGCGCTCCTCGCCTAGCAATGCCGTTGCCGCTTGATAATAATACGGCTCCTGTAAAATATTGAAGCGATTGACTTCAGACTGTGCAACGCCCGGATAATAATCGGTATCGAAGCCTCGTTCATCGCAAAATCGCCGTAAAGCGGCGAGCTCCGCTTCAGAAAACGCCCCGTTTTTGATCAGCATCGTCGCGGTTTGCCAACTGCGAATCAACACGATGTTTTGTTCAGGGTTCTCGCTGCCCAACGTTTTTAAGGCAGCACTGGCGGTCGCGAGTAATTTAAGCGTATCGCGCGGCGGCATCTTGACCCAGCGCGTCATGCTCACATAACCGCCCGGCGTCAAATGTTCCAAATAAGCCTTAAGCGCTTCCTCGGTATACAGATAGGTTTCCGCCAACGCGTAAAGTCCGGCAGACGAAGCGCCAAACGCGTCGAGCAGTGAAAGATTGATCAAGTCATAGCGATCACGCGAAGTCGCGACAAAACCGCGCGCTTCGGCGGTATGCAACCGGACCCGAGGATCGCTGTAAATATGGCCGGCGAAATCGGCATGCTTATCCTTGACTAAAGCGATCGTTTGAGGATTCAGCTCGACCGCATCGATAGCCGGTATCTTGTGATAAAGTGCCTGTAACACATCGCTGCCGGTTCCCGCCCCCAAAATCAACACTTTTTCTTGGGCTTGCAAATGATAAGGCAAGGCCGATGTGCTTTGATCCAAATACGCCAGATTATTCGAATTACCGTCATAACGCGAAATCGCCGACAAATTGTCGGCATCGGTGAAAACGCCCAACTGCTCGGGCGGCTCGGCGTCGGCATTCAGACTCAAGCCGGGCGCATGGCGTAGCGGCATTTGCGTGCTTTCGATGACGCTCAAGAGACCCAGCGGGCTGGAATAATTTTCGACGACTTCAGTTCCCGGAATTCTCAATTGTTGGCTCAAGCCTTTATAAGGCGAGATGCTTAGAGTCCAGTCCTGCAGGGTCAATACGAAAACCGCGGCCACGGTTGCCGCACCGACGGTGAACCTCACCCCGGCCCGCCAGCGCCGGAAGAACAAACTCTGCACTAGCAAGCTGGCGACAATGCTCAAACCGCCGATGGCCGGCAATATTTTTTCCGGGAATAAGACGAACAACAAGACAATGATGCTCAAGCTGCCGATGCCCGCTCCGCATAAATCGGCCGCATAAATCGACGAAACATCGCGGCGATAGCGGAAAAAAGACAAGCCAATCACATTCGCGGCGAAAAAAAACGGCAATGCCAGTAATAAATACAGACCGCTTAAATAGCCAAGCTGTTCTGGCGCCCATAACAGTTCGGCCGGGTTAAACGGAATTTGTTGCGCGATTAGAAAACAAGCAGGCGCGGCAATACCGAATAACAGCAGATTGATCGTGACGGCCAGCCCGTAGACACCGATCAAACGCTCCCGATTGAATGCCAAAAATACCCCACTCACGCCATAACCGAGCAAGGCCAAACTGATGATCAAATAGGCAAAATGATGCCATTGTATGATCGAAAACAAGCGCATCAACAGCACTTCATAGGCCAGCGAACCGGACGAAGTGGCAGCTATCGCCAATAACAAAGGAAAAGCCGGTCTTCTTGTCATGGCTTAACGATCTCCCGTTAAAGGCACAAATCTAACCGGCAATAACTGGCGGCTCGTAATGCGGTTTTCTTGGTCCTTGTTCACCAGCACGAGATGCTGTACAGTAAAACGGCCGCCGACCGGAATGATCATGCGCCCGCCCGGTTTCAATTGTTTGATCAGCGGCGGAGGAATATGACTGGCGGCTGCGGTCACCATGATCGCATCGAACGGCGCGGCCTCTTCCCAACCGTAATATCCGTCGCCCGCGCGCGATTGCACTTTATCGTAGCCTAGACGTTTAAGATCGCGCGCGGCCTGATCCGCCAAAGCCTCGATAATTTCTATCGTATACACGCTACCGGCCACTTCTGCCAAAACAGCCGCCTGGTAAGCCGAACCGGTACCGATTTCCAATACGCGGCTATTTTCATCAAGCTCCAGCAAATCGGTCATGATCGCCACGATATAAGGCTGAGAGATTGTTTGCCCGTGCCCGATCGGCAAGGGCCTGTTTAAATAGGCATTGGGCCGCTGCGCCTCCGGCACGAATTCATGACGGGGCACTTTACGCAATGCCTGCAAAACTTTCTCGTCTAATGCGTCTTTACCGAGAAAATAGCTCGTCGACCTGACATCCGCCTGAATCATATCGATCAATCTATTGCGTTGCCGTTCATAGGCCGTCTCGCCGGCCATTGCATAATTGGCAACACCAAACAACATGATTGCGAAAATTAATAATCGGAATTGTTTATTCATTGTTTTACCCCCTCCCCACCCATCATTTCAGTATTCGCCGAAAAGATCTAGGCTTAGTTACTGTGAAAGATCGTAAATTTGGATTCATTATCTAATTTTTCGATATGAAAAAGCTCAGCAACAAAAATGCCGGTTCCGGAGAGGGTGCGGTTGCTCGACCGACGGGCGTCGGCGGCAGGGATAGCTGCCGTCGAGCCTACAGGGACGTATTCACGGCGTCCTGTCGGGCGAGTGACCGTACCCTCCCCACCAGAGAACTTTCATTTGCCGGGGCGATGACCAGGCCTTCATGTACGTTATTGTAGAACAGTCTCGTAGTGCGGCATAAGTCATGCCGCACTCATTCATTTACGAAACTTGTCAGCGTTAAAAGTTCGGTTTATTGTGAATTGAAACCTTCGTTAATCGTAATTTGTATAAATCTTTTAATCTAGATTAGGCAGTTTAACCATGAAGCACATGAAGTTTATGAAGGATTTCAAGAAATTACCTAAACATTCTCGCTAACCTTTTTGGTGAGCGAAAGTTCGATACAAACGTATAATAAGTAATTGAATTAACTTCTTATTCTTCATGATCTTCATGGTGAATTGCTTTTTCTAGGTTTAAAAAATTATTGCTAAAATTTTAATTGAGTAGCACTGTTTACTTCA
This sequence comes from Methylotuvimicrobium buryatense, assembly GCF_005931095.1. Lineage (GTDB taxonomy): Bacteria > Pseudomonadota > Gammaproteobacteria > Methylococcales > Methylomonadaceae > Methylotuvimicrobium > Methylotuvimicrobium buryatense. Next base: position 3,107,297 of record NZ_CP035467.1, read on the forward strand.
TGACAAACTTATTCAAACTGATCGCTTTTTCGTGCTGTTTAGCCCTGCCGCTTATCGGGAGCGGCTGCTCGCATTCGCAAGTCGCAACGGAACCTTACCCGATTTGGGGAGAGTCGATTTTTTTGCCGGTGGAAAACGGCGAATCACGGCGTCATATGCAAATCCGGGAACTCTCGCAATCGGCCGACGACATCCAAGCTTGTATTTTGATCGTACACGGCATGAACGAACATACAGGCCGCTATGCTGAAATCGCCCGGCATTTCGCACAAAGCCACCTGGTCGCCGGCATCGATATGACCGCACATGGTTTGAGCAATCCGGTCTATTTGGACGCGCATGAAAGCCTCAAAGCCGGTGCCGATGAGTTCGACGTCGGCTCGGCGTTTTTGGAGCAAGCCCAACTTAGAAACCTCGATGCGATGCGCGCGGATCTACATTTGGCAATCCGGCACCTGAGACAACGCTGTGACAAAAGTGCGGGAGACGACAAGCCGCTGGTCATTCTATCGCATAGCCTCGGATCATTGGTCAGCGCTTCTTACTTACTCGAAGCCAAACTGCAAGATACGGTCGACGGCATCATTTTCACAGGCCCCGCGTTCGCGGTGACCGAAGTACCGGGCTGGCGCGGTTGGTTTCAGAATCCTTTGATCCGCTTTACCTACCACACCCAGGAGCATTTCCTTCATCCGCATGACGAAGCGTTCCCGCTGATGCTGTTCAATCAATTCACGGCTTTACTGACCGTCCCGTTGCAAAACAGTATCATTGAATTTTTATCATTGCCCGGCATGCGAAATATATTTTCACCCAGTAACCCGGACTGGGTCGCTGCCTATCTCAGCGATTGGGAAGTTGAACGTTTACGCCATAAACACGATCGCTACATCATGCATCGATCGATACTGCGTTATGTGCAAGGCGTGCAAAAAGAAATCATCCGATTCAGACGAAACATGGCCGATTTCGACACGCCCTATTTGTTGATTTATTCCGAATACGACCCGATTACCGCAGCGTGGGGCAACATCGACTTCGCTGCCGTGACGCTCGAAAAACATCCGCTAAATGAAGTCATGCCGCTCATCGGAAAAAGCCATCATGAACAACTGTTTTCCGAACCGAGATTGCGCCGAGAAGTCTTAGATAAAATTGATCGATGGCTCGAATCGCTGATTGCGGAACACAAACAACCGAACGAATACTAATTGAGGCCGTCGCGGTGGACATCAAATTACCGGTCAATACTCAAACGTTTACCGGATTAGCCAAGGTAAAAGATCAGCCGCTGACACCAAAAATCGGCCAAGCGCTCGATGCTGCAGTGATTCGAATCGACGACAAACAAACCGGCATCACTTTAAAAATAAACGATCATATCGTAGAGGTTCAAAGCAACCAGCCTTTACCATTGGAAAAAGGCCAACCCTTAAAACTCATCGTTACCCGACTGATACCGACGCTCGAATTTAAAATAGATTCCAATCCGTCACAGACCAAAAACGCTCCGGTTACCCTAACGGAACAAGCGACGGTTCCCGCAAACAAGTTCGATACCGCCACGCCCGACAAGACCTCGTTTATCCGCTTACCGCCACCGTCCAATGAAACGATACAGGCTAAAGTCGTATCGGTAGGCCCGGATAAAATTCAATTCTCGATTTTGCCGGATAAATCAACTGCGGGCACGTCTCGGCAAACATTCGAGTTAACGGCCGACAAAAATTCCTTTCAAAATCTGAAGCCTGGACAAAACGTTATCTTGGAGATCGCCCGACACGGACAAACCCGGGAAATTAAAATCGTACCGGCAACTCTCCGAAATATTCCGACTACCCTTGGTCACGAAATCGAAACCTTACCGATAGTGCACCGTGACATTCCGACAATTGTCCGTGACATTTTACCGAGACACGAAACGCCAACCGTACTACTCAATCAACTCATTGCCGACCTGCCGTCTCTTCATGCCAATAAAACCGTTTCCGAAACATTGAAACAGTTGGCTCAAGAAATCCTGCAAAACCTCCGAACGCCGGAACAGTTGACCGACGGTAAACAACTCAAAACGGCGGTCGAACGTTCCGGTTTGTTCCTCGAAGCCCGATTGCTCGAATTGACCAAGCAGCAACCGGAACTCCTCAAATCGGATTTCAAAGGCTTATTGCTCAAATTGATACAGATTCTCAAACCGGAAACGACACCCCTGCCGGAAAAACCGCTTAGCGTGTCGGAACTGGAACAACTCAAATATTTGCTGCAAAAAACCGAAAACAGTGTCGCCAAGTTGACTCTGGATCAACTCGCATCATTACCCAAGGACGACTCGCCGAAACAAGTCTGGCTTCTGGAAATACCGTTTCTCGGCGAAAGCAAGGCGCAATCGGTCAAAATAGAAATCGAGCGCGATAAACGTAACGGTTCCGAACAGGACGAACAAACCAAATGGTCGGTATATCTTACGATAACGCCGCCAAATTTAGGAACGCTGCACTGCAAATTGTCTTATTTGGACGACAAAATCAATGCGCATTTTTGGAGCGAACAAGAGACAATAACCGGCCTTATCAAACAAAATATCGAACATTTAAAAAAACAATTCGAAGCCGAAGGACTCAATCCCGGCTTTATCGATGCTTTGGACGGCACGCCGCCCAGAAAGGAAACAGCCCCAACGATCGAGATGGGCTTGATTAACGAAAAGGCATGACCACAAAAAAGTGGTTTGGATTAGCTAGCTATCAACCATCCTCGAAAATACATTTCATCATGAAGAATAAGAAGAATTTAATGGTTTATACCTTTCGCACTTCAAATTTCGGCAGTGCCTGAGGAGGAGCCTGGGTGTCCGGTCGATTTTCGCTCCTGCAAAATCGACATTCACGCCATCCATGGCGCTCATAAAGGCTTTGCCAGCATGGAGCTGGCATCGAGCCTACATGGACGTATTCACGGCGTCCTGTCGGGCGAGTGACCGCGCCCTCCCCACGTCTCGTACTTTCATTTGCCGGGGTGATTGCCGGGCTTTCATGAACGTTAGGTGAGGGATAGCCGAGTGTATTAAGTGACAATAAATGGTATCGAGGTCTCATTGGCTAAAATTGCAAAAGGGTAATTTTTGACTTATGTATAACGATGAACGGAGGACCGTGAGAACCAGAAATAATAGTTAACTTTCAATACCTTAGGGAGCCATCTAAGTTTAAGAGGCTTTAAGTAATGTTTGAATGATTTTTTCGCAAGCATGGCCGTCGCCGTAGGGGTTATGGGCTTTGGACATACGCGCGTAGACATCGCTGTCCAGTAGTACCTTTTCGACGCCGCTGACGATTTTTTCTTTATCGGTGCCGACCAATAACACGGTGCCGGCATCGACCGCTTCGGGTCTTTCGGTCACTTCGCGCATCACCAATACTGGCTTACCCAGCGAGGGGCCTTCTTCTTGAATGCCGCCGGAATCGGTCAGAATCAAATCGCTTTGGTTCATAATCCAGACGAACGGTTCGTAGTCAAGCGGAGCGATCAGGTACACATTATCGAGTCGGTCGAGAATTTCGTAGACGGGTTTCTGCACGTTCGGATTTAGATGAACGGGATAGATCAAGTCCCAATCCGGATGTTTTTGTGCCAGTTCTTTGATCGCATTGCAAAGGTCGATGAAGCCTTGGCCGAAATTTTCGCGTCGGTGTCCGGTAATCAGAATGAGTTTTCGGCTGGAATCGCAAATGGTCTTAAACAATGTTTTGCCGAATTTTTCCTGCCATACGCTATCCGGTTCGCCGATGACTTTGTCCCGGACGATCAATAATGCGTCGATAACGGTATTGCCGGTCACGACGATGTTTTGCTCTGTAACGCCTTCAGCGAGTAGGTTGTTTTTCGAGGATTGCGTCGGCGCGAAGTGATAATCGGTTATGCGTCCGACCAAAGTCCGATTCGCTTCTTCGGGAAACGGCGCCCTAAGGTTGCCGGTTCTCAGCCCCGCTTCGACGTGGCCCAGTTTGATGTTTTGGTAGAACGCGGCAAGTCCCGCGGCGAAACAGGTGGTGGTGTCGCCGTGTACCAGCACGATGTCCGGCTGCGCTTCGCGTAATACGTCGCGTAAGCCTAACAGCACTTTCGAGGTGATGTCGAAAAGGTCTTGATTCGGCGCCATCAGGTCCAAATCGTAATCGGGTTTAATGTCAAACAAGTTGAGCACTTGGTCGAGCATCTGCCGATGCTGGGCGGTTACGCATACGAGGGATTCAAGACCTTCGGCTTGTTGTAGAGCCAATACGACGGGCGCCATTTTAATCGCTTCCGGCCGGGTACCGAAAACGGTCAGGATCTTTTTGGTCATAAAATGTTTATGTGATGGGTTAGCGGTAATTGATTGAGAACACGCATTTTTGTTTTAAAAGGCGACTTCTTGATCGGGTACGCTTTTCAAAATACTCATGCCATTCGGTTTTTTGACCATTTGCAATTGGGCTTTGATGCGCTTTTGCACCGCTTCGACATGCGAGATCACGCCGACCTTTTTACCGTGCTTCTGCAAACTTTCCAGGGTCGAGATCACGACATACAGGGTTTCGGCATCCAAGGTACCGAAGCCTTCGTCGAGAAATAGCGAGTCGACCGAACGCCCGTTACCGGCCAGTTCGGAAAGTCCCAGCGCCAAGGCTAAGCTCACGACAAAACTTTCGCCGCCGGACAAAGATTTCGGCAGTCGTCGAATGTTGTTTTGATACGTATCTTCGATTTCGAGCGCCAAGCCATGCTCGCTCGGCATTTGCCGTAAATAATAGCGGCCGCTGATTTTTTCGAGTACTTGATTGGCCTGGGCCAATAATTTATCGGCCATTTTAATTTGTACGCGCCGACGGAATACGGCGCCGTTTTCTTCGTCGATGCGTTTGACTTCCAGCAAGCATTCGTCGACGATTTCTTGCTGTGCAGTCAGTTTAGTCGACAATACGTCGAATTGTTGCCGCATCGCCAGATTTTTGCCAAGCATCGCTTCCAAGCGGGCGGCTTCTTGTCGGCTAATGTCGATTTTTTCGTCGATACCTCGTATGCGAAGGACGATATCTTCGACGGTCTGGGTGGTCAATGCCAACGCTTGTTCGGCCGCTATTTCGGCCTGGGTATTTTCAAGCCGGGTTGCAAGATCAGCCAATTCGCTTTGCAATACCGACATGCGCTGCTCAAGTTCCGTTCCGCGCGCTATCAAATGCAGCAATTCGATGACTTCATCAACTCGCCAGGACTCGTATTTTGTGCCGACGAGCCTTTCCCGGAAAACTTCGCGCATTCGCGCCGCTTCGGCGGTCTGTTGGCCGATCAGTTTTTCCTTGTCTGCAATTAGTTTTTGTTTTTCGATCAATGCCAGATGCAAGCCGGCGGTTTCTTCTTGCTGCAGTTGCGTGCCGGCGGCGGCAATTTTTTCGGATAGTTGCGCAATTTTTCGATTGCTGACATCGATCTTTTCGGTAATCGCGGCGATTTCATCGGTCAGCCCCTTGCGGCGCAATTGATAGGTTTGATATTCCTGACGGCGTTGATTCAAGCGATCGTAAAAGGCATCTTCCTTTCCTTTGCCGGGCATTTTTTCGCCGACCAAGTCCAATTGATGCAACACCTTCGCAGTTAATTCCTGCTCGTCCTTGCGGCATTTTTCGAGGGTTTGTTCCAGTTCTTTCAGTTCTTGAGGACGGCTTTGCCACTCTTGATCGAGTTGCTTAGTATTTTCCTGTAAGCGGCCGATCATCGCTTCGTGCCGGACCATCAATTCTTTGATTTTATCGATACGCTTGGCTTGCACGCGGTATTCTTGCGCCAGCTTGGTGATGTTTTTCAATTCGATCGTTTCAGTCTTCAAAAAGCGCTTGATCGCCCGCGAATTGTTGATTTCCATATCGTCGTTGACCGCATTCAGCCGATTACACAAGGTCAACCATTGCGAGCGGAGTAACTCGATGCGTTGACGTTTGGCCTTGCTGCCTTCAAGCCGTTTCTCGGTCAATTTGGCTTCTTGTTCGATACGCTCGGACGCCGCGACCAAGGCTTGGATTTTTGCGCGCTGGTCGGCCAATGCGCGTTTGGAGTCGCCGATCTTCGGCGGCCGAATGACATACGGGTGATTCAGCGCGCCGCATAACGGACAAGGCTTGCCGTCTTCAAGATGGACTCGCTCGTCCGCCAATCTGGCAAGTATCGTCTCGTTCGCTACCGCTTTTTCGAGCGTCAGTCTGATATTGTCTTCGCGCATGATATCGTCTTTGTACTGCGCCAATTCAGCTTGTAAGTCGTCCAGCGTTTTTTCTTCCTTCGCCTTGCCGAAGCCGAAGAAACTAAAACGTCCGCCGGTTAGGCGCGCATGTTCGCGGCTTAGGTTGTAGAGAGACTGAAAGTCGGCCAAACGCTCTTTTTGATCTTTTAAAAGCTCGTCGATTTCAGCCGCATCCCTACCCAGCGCCACGCCTTCGAGTTTTTGCTCATTGATTTGCAGCTTAAGCTTAAGACGTCCGATGGTTTTTTGGGATTTCTGAATTCTAGCCTGATGACCGCTAAGCGAGGCGCCGGTCGCTTGTACCGATTTGGCGGAACGCTTATGTTGTTCGGTCAAAGACGCCAGTTCGGCTCGTAATTTTTTTAATTTTGCCGTTTCGGGAAAGTTTTCGAGCAAATTTTCATCGCGCGCGTTCAGTTCCAGCCATTCATCGACCGTAGCCAGAACACTCTGCTTTTGTTCGCGTTGGATTTCCAGTCCTCGCGTGACATCGGTTTCCAGATGCTTTTCTTGCGTGTGCTGCGAAATCCTGGCTTTTTGCGTTTCTATGGCCCGCTGCTGGTCTTCAATCGATTTAGTCGGCGCGGCACCAAGCGATTCGGGAGCTACGCCCGATAGCGCCAGTTTGTCCTGCAGTCGCTTGAGTTCGCTCCGGTAAGCATTTAAGGTTTGCTTGCCTTGTTCGATTTCTTTTTCAAGCGCCTCGAGTTCGTCCGCGGCCTCTTTAAAAAACAGGGCTTCCGGATTTTCGGCAATTCGGGTTAATTGTTGCTGGGTTTGTTCGGCTTGGGTCTGCGCTTTTTCTTGCTGTTGGGTTAACGCGATAATCCGTTTTTCCAGCGTTTCGATATTTTGCAACCAAACTTGCTGCTGCTTGAGTTCGTCGCGCTGTCCGCGAAACTCGCTTATTTGATCTTTGAAATCCGCCAAGTCGTGTTCGAAGGCCTCTTGTTTGGCCGGCTCGAGCATATCCAATGCATCGATGTCTTGTTTGAGCGAAGCCAGTAACGCTTGTTCTTCATCGGCTTTGGCGATTACTGCGTTTTTGTAATCGGCGTAGATGTCGCTACTGATGATTTTTTCGAGTATATCCAGGCGCTCGTTATCCAACGCATTCAAAAACGCTGCAAAGTCGCCTTGCGCGAGCATGATAGAGCGGGTGAAATTGCGGAAATTCATGCCGGTGATTTCTGCGATTTTTTGACATACCGCATTGGGCGTTTCGGCCAGCAATTGTTCGCGGTCGTCTTCGATTTTTATCAATAGCATTTGCGGCGATTGCAAACGGCCGTTCGGATCTTGCCGTTCGCGTTGTACTTTCCAAGTTGCGCGGTACAGGTTGTCGCCGACCGCAAAATCGACTTCGGAAAAGCTTTCCGCCGTGCGTTTGGTCATGACATGCACAGCCGGCCGATCGAAACGAAAAGTCTCCCCGTAGAGACCTAAGGTGATGGCATCGAGAATACTGGATTTACCCGACCCGTTCGGCCCTGTGATCGCGAATAAACCGGAATCGCTGAATGGCGCCTCCCTGAAATCGACCTGATTATCGCCTTCCAACGAATTGATATTTCTAAATTTTATTTTGAGTATTTTCATTAACGAAAGACTGGGACCGGCAAATGATTTTTCATCGGGCCATTATAGCGCCGTCGGTTTGATTTTTCTCATGTTTGAATCGATCGCGGAACTTAGGATACGGTAAAAAATAACTCCTCCAATGGTTCCCGGGCTCTGCACTCGCCGTTATACATAATATTGTAGGGTACGCTGCGCGTACCTCCTGCCATTAAGCGCCGAATCCCCGCACAAATCAAACCATAAGGGCTTGTGTTAATGGTGGTGAGGGTTGCCATGGTACGCACAGCGTACCCTACAGAGCTTTATTCGTCATATCGGTATGGATTGCCGATATCCTGGTTACATGGATGTGAAGCTACGCATTGCCATCCGTGGCACTGGATTCCGCCAATCCCTGGCGGAATGACGCGTTTTTTTACTTAAGGAATATGCACAAAATAACTTCTACAAGCCGTAGGGTACGCATCGCGCACCTTTCCACGGTGCCGAACCGACAAGAGCACGATCCAGGTGCGCGATGCGAACCCTACACCTGTGCTAGCCGTTATAGATAAACTGTATACTTGCGCTACAAAGTAAGTATTCAGGAAAATAATTAACTCTCGACATATTCCCGAATATTTCGAGAGGACAATATGCTATTTTTATAGTCTATTAAAAAAATAACAATGCTTGAGGAAGCGCATCATGTTGAAACCATTTTTGCATCGGCTACTGACTTTTATCTTCAAGGTCGAACTTAAAGGCCTCGATAACTATCATAAAGCCGGCCCCCGCGTAATGATCATTTCCAATCACACCTCGTTTCTCGACCCATTATTGCTCGGTGTTTTTTTACCGGACGATATTACCTTCGCGATCAATACGCAAATATCCGAGCGCTGGTGGCTAAAACCGTTCTTGAAGTTGTCGAGAGTGTTTCCGATGGACCCGACCCATCCGATGTCGCTAAAAGAGCTAATCAATCATTTAAAGAATCCCACTAAAACGGTGATTTTTCCCGAGGGCCGCATCACAGTGACCGGCTCGGTCATGAAGATATACGACGGCCCAGGCATGGTCGCCGACAAATCGCAGGCAGCCGTTTTACCGATTAGGATTAAAGGCGCCGAATACACGCATTTCTCGAAATTGCGTAACATCGTAAGACTGCGCCTTTTCCCGAAGATTACGATACAAATTCTGCCCCCCACTACGATAAAAGCACCTGACGACTTGCGGGGTCGCCATCGCCGTCAGTTTTGCGGACGAGTTCTCGCCGACATCATGGCGGAAATGATGTTCGCAACGAGCCATTATCAACAAAGTATTTTTTCCGCCTTGCTCGAAGCGCGCAGTATTCACGGCGGCAAACACACAGTCTCCGAGGACCTTGAACGCAAGCCTTTATCCTACGACCGATTGATCACGGCCACGTTGTGTCTGGGTGGAGTCTTTAAAAAAATCACCTCAACAGGGGAAAATGTCGGTGTTATGTTACCGAATTCGACTAAAACGTTATGCACGATTTTAAGTCTGCAGCTATACGGCCGCACACCGGCGATGCTAAATTTTTCGACCGGCTCGGCCGGCATGCTATCGGCCTGCTCCACTGCCAAAATCAAAACCGTGCTGACTTCCCGCCGTTTTATCGAACTGGCAAGACTGCAAGATGATGCCGATCGATTAAGCCAACAGGTCGATCTGTTTTATCTCGAAGACTTGGCTCAGCAAATCACTCCGCTAAAAAAGCTAGCCGGCTTGATTAAATGCAAAACCGCTAATATCTGGTATAAGCACACCGAGTTCAGCCATAACGATCCGGCGGTAATTTTATTTACGTCAGGCTCGGAAGGCACGCCAAAAGGCGTCGTGTTGTCGCATGCCAACATTCTAGCCAATCACAAGCAATTGGAGGCGAGGATCAATTTTAACGCGCAGGATGTCGTACTTAATTTTCTGCCGATGTTCCATTCGTTCGGCTTTACCGTCGGCACGATGCTGCCGATATTGAACGGCATGACCACGTTCTTTTATCCGTCGCCTCTGCATTATGCAATCGTCCCTGAGATGGCTTACGAAATCAATGCGACAATCATGTTCGGCACCAATACGTTTTTAGCCGCCTATGCAAAAAAAGCCCATGCTTACGATTTTTATAACATGCGCTATGTCGTGGCAGGTGCCGAAAAACTGCAGGAAAGCACGCGGCAAATTTGGTCGGAAAAGTTCGGCATTCGTATTCTCGAAGGTTACGGCGCCACAGAAACAGCCCCGGTAACTTCGGTCAATACGCCGATGGAATTCAAGGCCGGCACGGTGGGACGTTTCATGCCGAAAATGGAATACAAACTAGAGCCGGTTCCGGGTATCGAGCAAGGCGGACAACTGCATGTCAAAGGGCCTAACATCATGCAAGGTTATTTGCTGGCAAAAAACCCCGGTCAATTGGTGCCGCCGAAATCGATTTACGGCGAAGGCTGGTACGATACCGGCGATATCGTCGATGTCGACGATGAGGGTTTTATTACGATCAAAGGACGCAGTAAGCGCTTCGCCAAAATCGCCGGCGAAATGGTTTCGTTGACTGTAGTCGAACAGTTAGCGACCAAGGCTTGGCCGGATGCGCTTCATGCTGCAGTCACTCTGCCCGACGAGAAAAAAGGCGAGCAGATTATTTTGCTGACCACGCAAAAATCGGCATCGGCCCACGATTTGGAAGCGGTCGCCGAAGGCATCTCTAAAATCGTTTTACCGAAAAAGATAATGATTGTCGATAAGGTGCCGGTTTTGGCGAGCGGTAAGATCGATTATCCTGCGGCAACGGAGTTGGCTAAGGGCGGTTAGCGGTTAGCGGTTAGCGGTTAGCGGTTAGCGGTTAGCGGTTAGCGGTTAGCGGTTAGCGGTTAGCGGTTAGCGGTTAGCGGTTAGCGGTTAGCGGTTAGCGGTTAGCGGTTAGCGGTTAGCGGTTAGCGGTTAGCGGTTAGCGGTTAGCGGTTAGCGGTTAGCGGTTAGCGGTTAGCGGTTAGCGGTTAGCGGTTAGCGGTTAGCGGTTAGCGGTTAGCGGTTAGCGGTTAGCGGTTAGCGGTTAGCGGTTAGCGGTTAGCGGAATTGTGAGGCATTTTATACGCTTGTCAAGTACTAATTTCTGCTTTCTGCTTTCTGCTTTCCGCTTTCTGCTTAACGTTCACTACTCACCGTTCCTCACCAACAAAAGCCCGAACCAGAACCCGCAATGTTTCCTCTGCTTCTTGTAAAGATTCCTTATTCGGCATGCCGTTAATCGACAACAAACAAACGCCGTGGATGCCTCCCCACAATGCATTTCCGATGCGCTGGTTTTGTTGCGGGTTATTTTCCGGATGCAGCCGAGCTATTTGCGTTGTAATAATTTCTTCCAGTCGATTCATTTTTGCCCGATACCAATCCGGAAAGTGCCCGCTCTCGACAAATCGGTTGCCGAATAACATCGACCATCGATTAAAGTTTAAACTGGCAAATTTCAAATAAGCTTTGGCTATTTCCTCCAAATCTCGAGACGTCGACCCCGTCTCGACTTTATTCAGCGCACCGGCAATCTCGTCCAAGGTTTCCGCATTGACATGAAGAACCAAATCGGCCATGTTTTCAAAAACCATATAGATACTACCGACGGTATAGCCGATGTTCTTCGCGATATTACGAACATTTAAAGCCGCCCCGCCCTGTTCGACAATAATTTTATTCGCAGCTTGCAAAACCATTGCTTTGATCTCTTCCTGGCTGTGTTCATATCGTCTTGCCATAAATGACTCTGATTTAAAAATTATAGAATCCCGATCATTCCCACACAGAGTGCTCGTCGTTAACATAAATTGTAGGGTGCGCTACGCGTACCTCCATGCCGTTAAGCACCGAACCTTACCCGGTACAAACCGTAAGGACTTGGTTTAGCATTGGTGGGGCTACCATGGTACGCACAGCGTACCCTACGGAACTCCATTGCGGGAACCAGAAGCCCCGTCATTCCGCCATGAACTGGCGGAATCCAGTGCCATGCATGGCATGCTTGAGCGCACCATTACATAATAACTTCCGCAAACGTATGTATTCCCGAGCAGGGATATTCTTACGCATCAGCCTCCCGTTTTTTTGCCCTAACCGCTCCTGCATTCATTTGCCAATCAAAATATCGAGTCAAAAAATTCACAAATGTAGTGATCTTCGCCGGAATAAATCTTCTTTGCATATAAGTGGCATAAATAGACAGCGAGGGTATCCGGTAATCTTTTAATATTTCTATTAACTTACCCTGCTCCAAGTAATTGGCAACCGAAATTTCGGGCGCCTGGGTAATACCCATACCCAATGACGCGGCCTGGCACAATGCCCTGCCGTTATTCGATGCGAAGTGCCAAGTGGTGCGTAATTTTTTTTCCTCGCCATCGACATTAAAAACCCAATAATCCTCATGAGGCGTGTCGATATAATGCAAGCAATGATGACGACTCAAGTCTTCAATGCGTCTCGGCTCGCCGTATTTGGCTATATAGCCTGGCGAAGCGAAAGTACATAATCGAGTTTCCGCAATCTTTCTGGCCACAACACCTAGATCGAGTGAGTTGGAAACCAATATCGACAAATCATAAATACCCTCGCTCAAATTAATATGCGTGTTTTGCAACGACATCATGACTTTAACATTCGGGTGTTCGCTTTGATAGGCATCGATCGCCGGTACCATATAAATTCCGCCGAAATCGATCGGTGCGGTAATTTTTAAGACACCTTTAACATTTTGCCCCAATTCAGCCATATCTTCATCCAGCTCGGCGAATTCGTCTAGTAAAGGCTTGCTTCTCGCGTAATAACTCTCACCGGCTTCGGTTAAACTAATCTTGCGGGTCGTTCTATTCAACAAAGCTACACCGAGCGACTCCTCGAGCTGCGCCATGTACTTGCTCACCATCATTGCCGATACTTTCATTTCGCGAGCAACGGCTGCAAATGTACCCAATTCGACAATTCTGCAAAACACTTTTATATTATTCAATTTATCCATATTGCCGCCACTATAAACTTATGGTTTATAGTTTATAAACTTTTTTTGCTATTTCAAATAAGATTAGTCCTGATAGACTCTTAACCGGAGATAGTTGGACCACCCGGTTTTTTGCATCGTCATTGGCCGGGAGGTTCAGTTCTATATTTTCCAACCCTTCGCGATAAAAACTAAGCCATTGCGCTTGTTTCAATCTGCTTCGTACGTCTTCTGATTCATCCCATTTCTCCCTATTTCCCTTCTAGCATACGTGTTTTTCGTAAGTTTTCAGCGGCCGTTGGCAAATTACCGCAATTCAGGCGTAATTGTCGGCCTTCCCCTTTGAAAAAGAGGGGATTGAGGGGGATTTATTTACATATACCCTTTTGCCCGTCAAAGGACGCCGTGAATACGTCCATGTAAGCTCTATGACAGCATCCATGCCGCCAAAGCCTTTGCGAACACCCCGACGCCTCCATACGCTAATGCCGAAATTTGAAGTGCGATAGGTATAATCCCCCTTAACCCCTCTTTTTCAAAGAGGGGGACTGTATACTTACTGTTTTTCTGTTGACTTATTGTCTTCGAAAAGGCTTTATACGGGCCTTTGCCAAAATCCATTTTCGCCATGCATCAAGAACTCTTATCGATCGTAGACGAAAACGATCGCGTAATCGGCAGCGCAGCTCGGAATATAATCCATCGCGACCGACTGCTTCATAGAGCTGTTCATATTTTAGTCTTTAACGATTCTAATTTATTATTTTTACAAAAACGCTCTCTAACCAAGGATATCAACCCCGGATTATGGGATAGCTCGGCTGCCGGGCACGTCGATATCGGCGAAGATTACGACGCATGCGCTGTAAGGGAAATCAATGAAGAACTCGGAGTTCAAGTGGATCGGCTAAGCCCGTTATTTAAATTATCTGCGACACCCGCCACCGGCATGGAGTTTATTCAAGTCTACCGTTGCGGACATAACGGGCCGTTTTCGCTAGCCGCCGAGGAAATCGAAGAAGGACGATGGTTTGATACGAAGGAGATCGACACTGGGGTTAACGCCGACGACCCTACGTTAACCGAGACTTTTAAAACGCTCTGGCGCCGCTATGAAATATTGAATAAGGACTAAACGATGATCAGCCGTCAACAATTAAACGATTTTTATCGTACTCTGCTAAATCCTGATGCTTATAAAGATTACGGCCCGAATGGTTTACAGATCGAAGGTACCGAAACTATCGATAAAATTGCCTTTGCCGTGTCGGCAACACGCGATTCGATTTCCCAAGCCATCGAGCAACAGGCCAACGCCTTAGTTGTTCATCACGGCCTATTTTGGGACTTTCATGGCGCACGCACGCTGACGGGTTCTTTTGCCAATCGTGTATTGCCTTTAGTTAGAAACGATATGAACCTGTTCGCCTATCATTTGCCTTTGGACGGCCATCCTGAAGTCGGTAATGCAGCGGTGTTAGGCAGACTAATCGGCTGCATGCTGCAAGAACCCTTCGGCGATTATAAGGGCTGTGCGACCGGCATCAAGGGAACTTTGGACAAGCCGCTGCCGGCGTCGCAACTACGGCAAATATTGGAATCCGTGCTGAACCATCCGGTTATTCTGGCGTCGCCCAATGAAAATCAATCGATTCATTCTATCGGCATCATTACCGGCGGCGCGAATCGCGAATGGAAGTTGGCGGCAAATGAAGGACTCGATGCCTATATAACCGGAGAAATCAGCGAGCATGACTGGCATGACAGCCAAGAACACGGCATTCATATGTTCGCAGGCGGACACCATGCAACCGAGAGATTTGGAATCAAGGAATTGATGAGAAAAACAGAACTGCATTTCGAAATAAAATGCAGTTATATCGACAGCGATAACCCTGTCTGAGGAATTGTTGGCGGAGCGGACGGGACTCGAACCCGCGACCCCCGGCGTGACAGGCCGGTATTCTAACCAACTGAACTACCGCTCCGTTGAAGAGCGCGTATTATATAGGATTTCACTGCCACGTCAAGTAAATTAACGCAGATTGTAAAAAATACCCTTTTTTCGGTCCCTCTGCCTCAGTGTGGAAATACATACCGATCTTGTTTCGGCAACCCTGGCATAGTTATCCACGGAGGACGACTTATCGCTACGCATAATTTGTACTCTGCGCGTACCCCATGCCTTTAAGCACCTCCCTACCCGGATCGAAACATAAGGGCCTGTGTTAGTATTGGCAGGGTACGCATTGCGTCACTGCCATTAAGTTAAGCCGTGATAAAAAATAAGTAATTTTTGCATTCAAGCTCTAAGGTACCTTAAAAGCTTGCCCTCCATGGCACTGGATTCCGCCAGTCCATGGCGGAATGACGGGTTTCCCTTAACTTAATGGCAGTGACGCATAGCGTACCTACGGGGCTGGCGTTTTATTACTTATGATCATCAACAATTTCCAAATTATTTTGAGCTAAATGCGGGCAACCGGAAAACATTCACTATTCACTGCTTACTGCTAACTGTTCACCGCTAACAAATACAACGTCAAATGAAACCAGCCGATCCTCTATATTGTCCGCTCTGCGCAGAATCGAAGATTGAACATTTTCATAGCGATAAACAACGCGATTACTTTCTTTGCTCGACCTGCGCGCTGGTCTTTGTTCCGCCCGCCCAGCAACTCGATTTGCAAAAACAAAAAGCGGTTTACGATTATCATCAAAACGATGTCCATGACACAGGCTATCGGAAATTTTTGTCGAGGCTTGCAATTCCGCTTTCCGCTCGTTTGTTACCGGGAGCAAGCGGGCTCGATTTCGGCTGCGGCCCCGGCCCGGCCCTTAGCTTAATGCTAAACGAACAAGGATTCCCGACGGCATTATACGATCCGATTTACGCCGATTATCCGGAGGTTTTGCAAGACCAATACGATTTCATTAGCTGCACCGAAGTAGTGGAACACTTTACCGAACCGGGCCTTGAATTCAGCCGGCTATTTTCCATGATAAAACCCAAAGGCATTCTGGCTATCATGACCAAGCGCGTAATCGACCGACAGGCATTCGCGCAATGGCATTATAAAATCGACCCGACGCACGTTTGTTTCTTTTCCGACAAGACTTTTCTCTGGCTTGCAGACCGTTACCGGTGCCGAACCGAATTTATCGACAGAGATGTCTTGATACTAAGCCGGTTGAATTGAACCCTAAGACCCGAGCATGAGATAAGTTCTTTAAATGTCGGAGGGTTCGATATAGGCACCAACTTAAGGAAAAACGCGTCATTCCGCCAGGGATTGGCGGAATCCAGTTCCATGATGGCAATGCGTAGCTTCACATCCATATAACTTGAATAGCGGCAATCCATGCCGAGAGGACGAATAATGCCGCAAATGCACCATAGAATATACCCTTTGCTGGTCAAATTTCGGCGCCGGGGTGTCCGTCAAAGGACGCCTTGAATACGTCCATGTAGGCTCTGTGACAGCATCCCTGCTGTCAAAGCCTTTGCGAGCGCCATAGATGGCGTGAATGTCGATTTTGCAGGAGCAAAAATCGACCGAACACCCCGGCACCTCCATGCGTCAATGCCGAAATTTGAAGTACGATGGGTATAAGTACTACTCCCTTTTGATTGAAAAACCGTCTAAGAATAAAAGCTATGGGATGTGTCTATCGAGAACCGCCGTGAACCCATCCATGAGCGCTTGACGGCAGCTAAGCGCCAAGGATGGTGTGAATGCAGATTTTGCATTACGCCAAGGATGGCGTGTAGTAAGGCAATGCAGGACAGAAAAATGCTCCTGCATTTTCTGCATTCATTACATCCATGTAACTCAGCAATTGCCGAGGAGCAAAAATCTGCCCCTGCTGCTGACATCCTCGTTAGCCACACCCCATACCTTCTTAAAGTTAGCTAATTTTTGAGTATAAAGGGAGTAAGCCGGTACCTATGGAGGAAGCTATTTTGTTGATATTCCTAATTCGACAACGGCCAAATGAACGGAATCAGCCCTATCGAGGTAATTGCAATGATGATATTCATCGGCACCCCGACTTTCAAAAAGTCCTTGAAATGATAACCGCCGGGCCCGTAAACCATCAAATTGGTCTGATAACCGATCGGCGTTGCAAAACTGGCCGACGCTGCCATCATTGTGGCAAATACGAAAGGCTCCGGATTCAAGCCCAGATTTCCGGTAATCGCCAAAACGATCGGAAGCATCAGCAATGCCGCTGCGTTATTGGTAATAACCTCGGTCATTATGGAAACGATAATGTAAGTCAGACCCAACAATAGCCAGGCGTTACCATCGGCAATGGACAACACATGACGGGCAATAAAATCGGCGGCGCCGCTGATTTGTAACGCATTACCCAGAGCAAAACTCGCCGCGATTGTGACTATTACGGTCAAATCCAGGCTTCTTCGCGCCTCGTTGATGCTGCAGCAACCGGTCGCGACCATCGCTCCGGCACCGATCAAAGCGGCATTCAACATACTGGTTAAGCCGCTCGTTGCCAGAATAATAACGCCTAGCAATAAGGCCCAGGATAAATTCGCTCGACTGTGATTAGGTCTTGTTTCC
This sequence comes from Methylotuvimicrobium buryatense, assembly GCF_005931095.1. GTDB lineage: Bacteria > Pseudomonadota > Gammaproteobacteria > Methylococcales > Methylomonadaceae > Methylotuvimicrobium > Methylotuvimicrobium buryatense. Next base: position 3,124,740 of record NZ_CP035467.1, read on the forward strand.
GCCAAGTCGTTAATCATCAAAAAATCGCGCTGCACGCGTTGACGTGTGACAAAAGCCGGGCGTGCTTCCAGTAACAATACATCGCCGGCCTGCAACTCGATCGACCCAAGATTACCTTGAATGGGCTCGCCGTCACGGGCAACGGCAAGCACGACGGCGCCGTATCTATCTCTAAATTGGGAATCCCGTATCGTCGTGCCGATGCTATCGCAATGCGGCGAAACCACCGCTTCAACCAAACATCGCTCCGGCGCGTCTTTTTCGATGACCGGATGTTGATTATCGGAAGGCACCAAACCATTGGTTCTTAAAATATCGAAAATAGCACTGGTTTCCCCGACGAATACCAGCCGGTCGCCGCCTTGCAATTTTTCTTCCGAAGATACGGCCGTCACGATACTGCCATTGCGTTCGACTTCGGCTAAATAGATTTTGTGGAGGTTTCTTAAGCCGGCTTCGGCAATGGTTACACCTTCCAAGGGGCCATTGATCGCCACGGCCACTTCGAAAGTAAACTTTTTTCTATCCGCGAATTGCTCGGAAGCGCTTTGCCGCTGCGGCAATAATAGCGGCAACACGAACACGATAAACAGAATGCCGACTAAAGCTACCGGCAGTCCGATCAGAGTGATATCGAACAATCCGAAGCCGCTTTTGCCGGTCAAGACTTGGTATTGACCATTGATAACCAAATTCGTACTGGTCCCGATTAGCGTTAGCGTGCCGCCTAATATGGCAGCGTAGCTCAATGGAATCATGAGCTTTGACGGACTGACTCCGATACGTTTGGACCAGCGAGTCACTGCTGGAATCATTGTTGCAACAACCGGCGTGTTATTGAGAAAAGCACTCAGCGGAATGATAGGCAACACCAAACGAAATAAGGCGTTACGAAGGCTTTTAGGATTACCCAACATGAGATTGACAATCAATTCGACTCCGCCGGATGCTCTTATGCCTGCAGCAATAATAAACATGGCGGCAACGGTGATCAACCCTTCGTTACTGAATCCTGACAACGCTTGTTTGGCATCGAGAACCCCGCAAACGCTCAATACGGTCAGCGCGGCCATCAATACGATATCTGGGGTTAGGCGTGAAAAAACCAGGGTAGTTAAGACCCCAAGCGTCAAAAAGATAGTAAGCCAACCTTGCCAGTCCATTGTTTCCTCTAAAAATGATTGAAGGCGATTGGTACGCCTGGGACAGGAGGCTTATTATAGAACAAATATCTAATGTTCAGCACTTCCCTGTGCTTGCGCTCGATGTTGCGCGAATCAACCTTTACCGGGCAACATGCCTACGCTTCCAGGCTTGATACGTTTGCATTGCACTACAACGTCTTCCATATGACAGGTTACGCCGGTTTTAGACGTATCGGGACAAGCTTCGCAAACTGCTTTTCCGATATCTTTAACTTTATCGACGTGCCAACCGTAGCCTTGAGTTTGACAGAATTTTTTACTGAATCGCTTGATATTATAATCTTTCGAAGCGCTCGCGATTGCCTCTTTTTCGTCCATGCATTTCGGCGAAGCCAATGTATTGGCCATCAGATCTCGATAAATATATTCCGTGGCCATCGACCCGCCTGCGTATAAGGACAATGTCATCAATAAGCTTATCAACTTTAGTTTCATAACTTTATTCTCTGCTTTTTCTTGGATAATGGAGCAAATAAACCTTTTGTTCGTCTTGAATGCTTAATTCAAGACTCGAATATTCATCAAAGCTTCTTCTTCCTTGAGTTGCTCTTTGATTGGCGCGAATTTTTCGTCCTCGTTCATTTTGACCAATACCAGAGTAATGACTAAAGCCGCCGTCACGCAGCCGACATAAAGCCAAAATCTATCTTTTTTAGGTTCTTCAATCGTCATGGTTTTTTACCTCTCTTATAATTATGTTAAGTCGTCGATCGATGCATCTCGCCGGAGCCTATCCATTGCTTAGATCCCATCGTCTTCAATGAGCGTTAAAAAACGACCATCATGAGTTCCGCAATGCGTTACGCCAGTATCTAACAAACATCCTTTTATCCGCATTAGTGACCTAGCCAGGCCCTGATCAGCTCATGCAAGCCGCTGGATTTTATTATCATCGTCAACATACAATCGCTACCAAAACGGCAAGTCGCTATCAACTCGCTCTAGTTAGTAGTGATTCGAAACTATAAGAACGATAGAGAAAAAAGTCAATCAATTATCGATTCGATACCAATTAACTTTTCTGATGCCTCGCGAATGTCGAAGCCGATATGGGAATGAAACAGCTGTTATCGACACTTACTCTTCGGCATTGATTGCCGAAAATCTTTGCGTTAGATAAGAAGGCGAAATTGTCGGCATTACCTTTGAGAAGACTCTGTATGCGCTAATAGTTGAAAACACCCTTCACTACCGGAAGCACTTATAAATTTACCTGATTAGCAAGTTTCTTCAGCTAAAGCCCAAAAATCAGCATGTCCCTAGCAGGACGGGGTTTGCAACCCCGTCCTAAACGTTTTGACTTTGGCCGAAGTTAGCCGAAATGTTTAGGACAAACCGAAACGTTGGGGACGGGTTAAATAACCCGTCCCGCAGAAGAAAACACCCCTCACTACCGGAAGCACTTATAAATTTACCTGATTAGCAAGTTTCTTCAGCTAAAGCCCAAAAACCAGCATGTCCCTAGCAGGACGGGGTTTGCAACCCCGTCCTAAACGTTTTGACTTTGGCCGAAGTTAGCAGAAATGTTAAGGGCAAACCGAAACGTTGGGGACGGGTTAAATAACCCGTCCCGCAAGGGATTGCCGGGAGCCAGATTGCATGGATGCGACTAGGCAAAGTATCAAAGGCGCATGAGTACGGTCCCTGTACACTGGATACCGGCAATCCCTGCCGGTATGACGGGTCGTTTGGCCTTTGTCGATTCGGCTGAATGTTCTTCGTAATCAGGAATTGAATTGTATGCTGCGCATACCTAATGTCAGCAAAAGGCGAAATATGAGGGCGGCGGTTCCCAATTTGAGGGTAAAAAAGTGTGTGGGATAGGCGGGAATGAATACAGAGGTGCCAATTTAAGCGTCATTCCGCCATGGATTCACTCCGGGCTATCCTGCCCGGAGCCCTTCGGGTAAATGCAAATCCGTTCCATACGGATTTGTCACTCCGGGCTATCCTGCCCGGAGCCCTTCGGGTAAATGCGAATCCGTTCCATACGGATTTGTGGCGGAATCCAGAGCTACAGATGGCAACCTCGAGCACACATTTAGCGCCCGAATGTCGACACAGAAAAATTTATCGGAAAACGATTTTTTGCCAAATCCTCAAGGGACGGTATGTTCCTGACAGATTTTTTCGCTATCGGATTTTGTGAGCGGTTCGCCGGTTAGGCCGCAAAAGAAGCCTTCGGGTTTGGTCGTAAAATATTTGCATGTTCCGCAAAGCCCGAAAGAATGCGACTTATGTGCTTTTTGCAACGCGGTTAGTGCTTCGACGAAGTGCGTATCACCGATCTCCGGACAATTTTTTTCAAGAAATTCCGCCGCCTTATTGAACAAGTCGGTCGGATAAGCTTGACGCAGCAAATCCCACCCCTCCGCAACCAATTGCAGATGGACCATGCGTTTATCGGCAAGATCGGGAACTTTCCGAATAAATCCTTTTCTTTCCAATAACAATAAAGTCTGTGAAACGGTTCCTTTGGTCATGCCCAGATAATGGGTCAATGCCGCCGGCGTATCGCTGTACTTATTGCATCGCGACAAATAATCCAAAACCTGCAAATGAACGATCTGAATGCCTAGTTCAGTGCATCTTTTGCGTTCTTCGGACCGGATCAAGGCCGCCATGCGCTCAATGACTTTGTAAATATCGGCTGTTTCCATGGCAATCGGCTAATTAAGTATTAACTCTGTTGACAACTGCAGAGATATTATCATACATTAACACTTGTTTCGATTCGAAACAAATAATGACTTTCTGTCATGCTTTTTTTCAGATCCAGGAAGGACATTGCTATCCCTCGTATGAGAACTTTAATACCGGCGGATTTTCCGCCGGCTTTTTTAGAGGACTTAATCATTATGCCCATATCCCACGTATACGATACCTATGCTAAAACCGCCAAAGGAAAGATAATGCACTTTGACGTAGTACTTGATGAAAAAGACCAGGATAAAGCCATGGCATTCGCCAAAGAATGGCTTGCCGAAATCGGCGAACCCGATGCCATCGTTAACCAAACGAATTGCATGTTTTGCCATAGCACTGAGGCGCCGCCGGAATTAAGAAAACAAATCGACAAGCAAGGTTACGCAATTTACAAATTGGAAGGATGCCCGGCTTAAAGCGAAATCCGGATATCGACCATTTCGCTCAAGAAGGCACGGACTAGCAGCGAATTATAACATTAACCTATTATTGTATACCCTTCACACTTGAAATTTCGGCATTGCCTGAGGCGGACTGGAGGCATACACATCAAGCTAAGCACAGATCCCCTTTGCTAAATCGCTACCAACCGCTTCCGGTGGGGCTAGACAGCGTAGCGCAATCCGGGCTATGTGCTTGAATCCTAAATTCGGCAGTTCAATCATGATGCACATTAAGTTAACCTGATTAGCAAGCTTCTTCAGCTAAAGCCCAAAAACCAGGGTATTCTTGGTTAGATGGCGCATACTGACCGCTTAATTACCCAGGAGTCAGTACAGGACCATGAATAAAATCCAGTTTCAAGCAGGCCTGTCACTGCTTGACTTTTTTAGCGCAATTCGGCACCGAAGCGCAATGTGAACCTAGTCTGGAAAAGTCGCGTTAGCCCCAAGGCTTTCGCTGCCCCGACTGCGGTCATGCCGAATACTATGTGTTTAAATCAGGCGGACGCAAAACCTTCCAATGCCGGTCCTGCCGGTTACAAACGTTGCTGATTGCGGGCACTTTATTCCAGAGCATCCACCTTAAACTGACGGTCTGGTTTCTAGCAATCTACTTAATCAGTCAGGCTAAGACCGGTTTGTCCGCCCTGGCTTTGAATCGGCAGTTGGGCGTCAGTTACCCTACCGCTTGGCTGATCCAACAGAAACTGATGCAAGCGATGATCGAACGGGAGGCCCGCTACACCTTGTACGGCGACGTCCAGGTGGTCGACGCTTATCTCGGTGGCGAACTGATTGGCGGCAAGACCGGGCGCGGTTCGGAAAATAAGGCGCCATTTGTCGCGGCGCTTTCGCTCAGTCCCGGTTGTATCGTGCTATCCGACGGCTTGGCTTGTTTTGCCGGGGTGACCGATGCCGATTGCTAACACCAGGTGGTCATCGCCGGTGGTCGGAAATCCAAATACCTGCCGGAATTCTGTTGGATCAATACTGTGCTGGGCAATCTCAAAACCAGTCTAGGCGGCGCCTACCATGCTTTCGACTTCGCAAAATACGGCACCCGCAACGATGGTGCGTTCGCATACCGCTTTAACCGACGCTTCCGACTCGATACCATTACTATGCGTCTTACCGTGGCTGAGGCTACGACTGGACCTCGCTCGGACACTTGGCTTCGGCAAGCTGAAGCATCATCTTGCTAATCAGGTTATTTTATGGCCGAGTAGTTACGTGATAAGTTGATTCAACCGCCGCTTCTCTCAAACCGACTTCTTCCTCAAAATCGGGCATATCCGGCAAACGTTCAAAAATCGGTACAGGGTCGCCATCGAGAACAGTAAGCGCTTTTTTCAAAACTGCTTCATTCACCTCTGGAATCACCCCGTTATTCGCTTTGGCAATGAGCTGCATTGCTGTATCGAGGCGCTGTTCGAGAGTTGTTTCAACACCTTCTAAATCTGGATGCGCCTCGATATAGAGTTGATTATCGAGCCAACCCATTTTTATCTGTTGTTGTACGATTCGCACGGGCGTGCCGACTGAAACCGAATGATATAATTGTTCGATATCTTCGGGATACATGCGAACACAGCCGTGAGTAATTTGCATACCGATACCGTAAATCTTATCGATATCGGTACCGTGAATCCGATACTCCCCCTTCAAAGCCAAATGCAAGGCATAAGCTCCCAAAGGATTATGCGGTCCCGGAGGCACCACGGTCGGCAACGGATCGCCCATCGCCGCATGTTCCCGACGAATCGACTCAGGAGGATACCAAGACGGGTCTTTAACTTTTTTGACGACCTTGGTTAAACCCAACGGCGTCTGCCAATCCTGTCGCCCGACGCCATGAGCAAACGACATTACCGTACGGGGCATACCTGCTTGAGCCGGCGGATAATAATACATGCGATATTCGGCGATATTGAGCACAATGCCTTCATGCGGCGTATCGGGTAGCACGCGGCGATTAGGCAAACGCACAACCTCATCTTGTTTGACCGACCAACGATCCACATCTTGATTCAGACGCACAATTTCCACCTGACCCAACGAAAATCGTCGTGCTATATCTAACAAAGTCTCATCCTGGTTAGCACGAGTAAAAGGAAAACCGTCGGCATGTTCGGTAACCACATTATCGTTAGGATCTTCCGGCCAAGGATAAGTTACAGCATGAGCACTACCCAAGAAACCCACAACCAACAAAGCGAATAATACGCGCGTATTCATTAAAATAACTATCTCAACAGCAAAAGGATATCTACAAAATTGCCGAATTAAGCACCCGGCGAAATCACTCAATCATTACACCGAACGCTTTAAATAAATCTGTATTAAAACGCAAACGGCCTATCTAACTTAAAACGATAACGGCGCAAAGACGATCGGCGCGTATTCTACCAAAGGATTAAAAAAAATCATTTTATTTCAACTAGATTCATACTATTTTCTTCCATTTTTTTATGTGGAATCGACTTCTTTCGACAATTCTCCAAAGAGCGTTTACTTGGCTGCGCAAGGAAGCAAACTGGTCATAAGCGCCAACTTAAGGAAGGAACGTGTCATTCCGCCAGGGATTGGCGGAATCCAGTGCCACGGATGGCAATGCGTAGCTTAGCATCCATGTAACCTGGATATCGACACCCATACCGACATGACGAATAAAGCCATAAACACACCACAGAATAGGCACTAAGTTGGCGCTTATGAGTAAACCAGTTAGGACTTTGCGGCTCTTTGAGTCACATTTCTAAGCTGCCTGTGCGGCAGTGAACCGAATTATGAAATATTCGGCTATAGAATCAATTTTCTAAGCTGCCTGTGCGGCAGTGAACAACAGGTCGATATCGAGACCGCTAAAGCCTCCTTTCTAAGCTGCCTGTGCGGCAGTGAACCGGTCGGCATCACCGCCGGCGCATTTAATACCTTTCTAAGCTGCCTGTGCGGCAGTGAACGGAGTAGTGCACGGTGATGTCGCCGTCGATGTTTTCTAAGCTGCCTGTGCGGCAGTGAACTCTAAAGCCTGGGTCAAGTCCAGGTCAGAAGATTTCTAAGCTGCCTGTGCGGCAGTGAACTCGGAACGTCAGGGTCGTTGTCGTCACATAGATTTCTAAGCTGCCTGTGCGGCAGTGAACACGGTTAGGCATGTAAATTTTGTAATACCAGTTTTCTAAGCTGCCTGTGCGGCAGTGAACCCGAAGATTACCCGCTTCAAACGGTTCCGCGTGTTTCTAAGCTGCCTGTGCGGCAGTGAACCCGTTTTCTTGATACCGCAAATAAAGAGGCTATTTCTAAGCTGCCTGTGCGGCAGTGAACCGGCGGTAGATGGCGGTTTCTATGTGTCTGACTTTCTAAGCTGCCTGTGCGGCAGTGAACCGCTTGGCTTTTCTAACTTGCAAGAAATCATCTTTCTAAGCTGCCTGTGCGGCAGTGAACCAAAAATTAGACTCAATAAAGTCATTTTAAAATTTCTAAGCTGCCTGTGCGGCAGTGAACCATTACCGCCACGCCGTCTATGCCAGGGCCAATTTCTAAGCTGCCTGTGCGGCAGTGAACGTTTACGAACTCGTGCAGAACTTCTACCCCATTTTCTAAGCTGCCTGTGCGGCAGTGAACAAACTGAAACATCCGGTAATTGATAAAACAATGTTTCTAAGCTGCCTGTGCGGCAGTGAACGCGACCAGGAGGCGTATGCATTGCGCTGTGTCTTTCTAAGCTGCCTGTGCGGCAGTGAACTCCAAATAGAAGCCACCCCGTTTGAAGTTCAATTTCTAAGCTGCCTGTGCGGCAGTGAACAACGCATTGGACGCAGCTGCGCGACGGTCGACTTTCTAAGCTGCCTGTGCGGCAGTGAACCAATGCCCTCTCAAGGGCTGACATGAAGAAAGTTTCTAAGCTGCCTGTGCGGCAGTGAACGTCGCCGACCGGCCGCGTGTCGATGCTAGACGTTTCTAAGCTGCCTGTGCGGCAGTGAACGCTATTGGCCGGGGTAGTTGCTGGGAGGAAACTTTCTAAGCTGCCTGTGCGGCAGTGAACTTGGATTTATCGAACTGCTGCCGCATGTCAAATTTCTAAGCTGCCTGTGCGGCAGTGAACGATGCCCGACAAACGCATCGACGCACGACTCATTTCTAAGCTGCCTGTGCGGCAGTGAACTGTGGGCGCAGCAAGTGGGCATTGCGTTATAGTTTCTAAGCTGCCTGTGCGGCAGTGAACCGAAAACACCGCCGTTTCGGGCGGAGCCTCTTTTTCTAAGCTGCCTGTGCGGCAGTGAACCCAGCATTCAACATTCCGGAGGACATCATAACTTTCTAAGCTGCCTGTGCGGCAGTGAACTACCGACTATTGTTCCGCCATTCCTGCCTGACTTTCTAAGCTGCCTGTGCGGCAGTGAACGATTGTTGAGTAGATCAACTGAAATAGTTTGCTTTCTAAGCTGCCTGTGCGGCAGTGAACCCAATACTCGCGATGGATGAGGACTTTAGAACTTTCTAAGCTGCCTGTGCGGCAGTGAACGGGCGCATTCTTGGCATTCTCGGTTGATTTCTTTTCTAAGCTGCCTGTGCGGCAGTGAACGATGCCGCGTATTTGCGGCGTTGATATGAATATTTCTAAGCTGCCTGTGCGGCAGTGAACCGATTGGCATCACCGCCGGTGCATTTAATTTATTTCTAAGCTGCCTGTGCGGCAGTGAACCACGGTATACCGTCGACGTAATCAAGCCGTCTTTTCTAAGCTGCCTGTGCGGCAGTGAACTGCCAAAGGATGAGACTACGCCGTGGGGCACCTTTCTAAGCTGCCTGTGCGGCAGTGAACTTGTTGGTGCTGCTGCCTATCTTCGTGTTGTTTTTCTAAGCTGCCTGTGCGGCAGTGAACTTGTCGGTCCTGCTCAAAGTGGCAAAACACAATTTCTAAGCTGCCTGTGCGGCAGTGAACCGACACATCTTTAGACTCAAAATAAACAATTTTTTCTAAGCTGCCTGTGCGGCAGTGAACCGCTAATCACGAGCCAATCGTTAGCCGCCAATTTTCTAAGCTGCCTGTGCGGCAGTGAACTTTGCGCTGTTGTGCGAGGGTTTGCCGGATAATTTCTAAGCTGCCTGTGCGGCAGTGAACCAGCAATCGCATTGTTAGCCGTCGTCAGGATCTTTCTAAGCTGCCTGTGCGGCAGTGAACACGAGAAGCGGGCAGCGGCTCGCGACAATATATTTCTAAGCTGCCTGTGCGGCAGTGAACTAGGCCCAGGGTCAGGATCTGGATTATTAGGTTTTCTAAGCTGCCTGTGCGGCAGTGAACGGAGAGCAAAGCACGGTGAGTTGCTCATAAACTTTCTAAGCTGCCTGTGCGGCAGTGAACCAACCTTCATGCCGCGTTTTTTGTCGTTATACTTTCTAAGCTGCCTGTGCGGCAGTGAACAAATTATTTAAATTTTCTTCCGCGAAGCGCTGTTTCTAAGCTGCCTGTGCGGCAGTGAACCTTTAGGCATAGGTATCTCGCGGGTTGGGTTATTTCTAAGCTGCCTGTGCGGCAGTGAACGATCGAGTTTTCACCGAACGCGGCTTTTGATTTTTCTAAGCTGCCTGTGCGGCAGTGAACTAGTTTGCCGACTCAAGAGCGTGCTAACTAATTTTCTAAGCTGCCTGTGCGGCAGTGAACTGTCACGGTCAACAATGTTCATACTGTAAAGCTTTCTAAGCTGCCTGTGCGGCAGTGAACTGCGGGAGCAGGCTGCTGGGCGTTCCGGGACTTTTCTAAGCTGCCTGTGCGGCAGTGAACGCTAACCCATCAGAGGCGCAACCATAAAAAGATTTCTAAGCTGCCTGTGCGGCAGTGAACACGGCTTGTCCGGTGTCGCGCTGTGCGATTTTTTTCTAAGCTGCCTGTGCGGCAGTGAACCCACCCAAAGAGCATTCCGGTATTGTCGGATCTTTCTAAGCTGCCTGTGCGGCAGTGAACTCGGCACGGTTCGAGCGCTTGAAATTACTTACTTTCTAAGCTGCCTGTGCGGCAGTGAACCCGCCTCCGCCCGAGCATACCGCTAAAGACCTTTTCTAAGCTGCCTGTGCGGCAGTGAACTCCGCGGCCTGATGTCGCTGCTCGACATCAAATTTCTAAGCTGCCTGTGCGGCAGTGAACAATGTCCAGCGGTTCAGACATTACTAGCTTTGTTTCTAAGCTGCCTGTGCGGCAGTGAACTAACAACGCTGGTTCGGCTTCGTGACTACAACTTTCTAAGCTGCCTGTGCGGCAGTGAACTAAAAACGGTGAGAAGAAAAGCGAAACAGAATTTTCTAAGCTGCCTGTGCGGCAGTGAACCAGTGGTCTGACGCAAGACGATTGATTGAAGATTTCTAAGCTGCCTGTGCGGCAGTGAACTATGCCGGAAGAATTATGAATCGACATAAAGCTTTCTAAGCTGCCTGTGCGGCAGTGAACGGCATAAGCACGATATCGCACACTAAGAGCGCTTTCTAAGCTGCCTGTGCGGCAGTGAACACAAAGTCGAGTAAATATCGCAACAAAAAAGTTTTCTAAGCTGCCTGTGCGGCAGTGAACGCCCCAACAACGTGGTCTAGCAAGATCGACTTTTTCTAAGCTGCCTGTGCGGCAGTGAACAATCCCGCCATGTTTTCTTTCCTGTATCTCATTTTCTAAGCTGCCTGTGCGGCAGTGAACAGCGAACAAACCGCCATTGACGAAATCAAAGCTTTCTAAGCTGCCTGTGCGGCAGTGAACTGTAGTATAAAGCGCAAAAAAATAATGGCAACAGCTACTTATCCGCAAATAACCGTTTTAACCATTATTTTTCGTTGCTTTATAACTATTTGATTTTTCTATATTGTTAAAGAACCTAAAATTTTTGGGTCTAATCGCTTAATTTTCAGTATAAAGCAATTAATGCGCCAATAACTCCTTTGTCCATTCCGGAATTGAGTTCAGCTTTAAATTGGCTTTCCCGTTCCGAACAATTGCAACTTGTTTAAACGGGTTGTCCGCACGGGAATTATCCAACAGATAGCATTGATGGCTTCCCACTTAAAGAGGGACAAAAGCACTAAGAATTAACCGTTCGCCCTAAGCCCTTCGGCTGCGCTCAGGATAGCCCTGTCGAAGGGGGAAGGTTAATCCGCTCATGGTTCGACAGGCTCACCACGAACGGATTAACCTTAAACTATCCCGCGTTAAGTGAGTAGCCGCATTGATCGCATAGCGGTAAGGTTTGCTTAATAAGCTTTAACAACCTGGGTACTCGGCTTCGTACTTTTTCGTCGGGAACGGAATGCCCTCCTTCGCTGACCCGCTGGTAAATCCTCGCTTGATTGAGCGATACGTTATCTAAATGGATTAAGACCAAAATAATTTTGTAGCCCAATGCTTTTGCTTGGGCGACAAAATCGATCTTCGAGGAGTGTGAGAATACGGTTTCAAAGCAAAATGCGCCCTTCCGACAACAATTGCGAACGCAGTTGCGCGGCAATCCTTGCCGCATCGTAACTGTGCGCTTCCGATGCAAGGGAATAAAGTTAGTTAGCCAAAATATCGGCATTAACGAATGGAATGCCGAGCCTTGCCAGCTGCGTATGATAAAACGTGCTTTTCCCGGCTCCATTGCCACCCGCAAGCAGCCATAGCTGTTTCTTGGCCATTAAGACAAGGTTTTAGTGATTTCGACAAATTCGCCGTCAATAAACTTGCCGACCCTGATTCGACCAGTACTGTCGATTTGTTCCAGACAGCCGGGGTGATCGATAGACGCTTGATAGGTTGCCGGACTGTTTGTAACACGCTGGGCCAAGCTTCCCGCAGCGCGTTCGTCCTCAAGCGTTTGAAAGACCGTAGCCGGATCGACCGGCTTGCCGTATACCGGAACCAATTCGAGTTTTACCACGCCGGCTGCGATTGCCGCCAAATCATCCGGGTCTACCAGCACTGAAACATTGCGCCCCATTTCAGCCCAATATTCGATTTGCTCGGCAGTGCTCCGATGAAAACGTTTTCCTGCTAATTCCGCCGCACTCATCAATTCCTTCTGCAAACGAATCGGCGATGCTGCTTTAGCCATTATGCACCTCATTAAGCAAATTAATCAGATCGATTGTAGCTATTTGCTACAGTCGATCCAAATGATTTATACGTTAATTCTTCAAAAAAGCGGCACGGAACAGTCATTACTCAATCCGTAATAACTGAATGCAGCCATGCTAGGTTCTACATCGGTTTTTTCCGTAGCGATTAATAATGGATAACGATGGTCGTTGTTTTGGTTGCTGCTTTGTTTAACTCTTACCCTCAAGCATGGGAACAAGAACTGATAATTTAGAACCACGGTATCGTTGCTGTTTTACTCAAACCGAATTGGTCAAATTCTCCCTGCATGGGTTTATCCATCAACTCGCTAAACGCAAGATAGCGCCTGTGCAAATGTCCATTAGAACCACTTTCTAATTCCAGAAATGGGTTGTCCAATCCTTTTTGGAACATCTTGGCTTTGTATTGCTTAATTTCACTTTCCCGGATAGACCCACGCTTGATTAAACGTTTGAGCTTTGCCGGTGACATGGAGCTCTGGATACGCGAAACAGTGCGATATTGAACTTGGTCGGGTATTGATTGGACTAGAGAAATTGCACAATAGCCGATCAAGCCACCTAACCATCCGCCTTGCTGCAGCGCTTCTAGTCGCTTTTCCACAGCATGAATACGAATCACAGAACCCAGTTTTAATTTGTATTCAGGAAAACTGACGCCTATGTCTGTAGACTTTAGATCGTATAATGCTTTGTGCAGTTTGGTGTATACCTTATTGAGTAATACGTTTTCCCGAATTTCAGCATCGGGTTTTATTTGAATATCAATAAAATAATCCATTAGGATTTTACCTCCCTAGGGTCAATACGAGCCACATAAGCCAACCCTTTTTTACCAAGATAAAAGCTCGATACTCCGGCATTTTCAATGTCATTTCTAATTTGTTCGGCTCTTTCTCTGCTTACATTAATGTTTATATCTAATACCCCCGATTGCTTTTGGACAATACAAGGCGTTCCTACGGCTTTTTTTCTTCCTCCTGCCATCCGATTTAACCAGTCACGAATACCATTAAAACCTCTTTTGGAAAAGCCTTGAATATAAATTTCGCCTTTTTTATCCTTTAAAAATTCTAAATCATTACGAATTTTTGATAATCGTTCGGCTTGTATATATAAAGCCGCTGCATATAAGCTTAACGGATAAATAACATCGTTAGTCAAATACTCATTGCCCGGGAATTTGTTTGTTAGATATCTAATGACATTGGCAATTTTTAAATCCTGTTCATTTATCTCAGCATCAACTTCAATTTGTAAAAATGCTTCCTTCAATTGAAGAATTTCCTCGTTGATTTCTTTTATTTTGATTTCGTGCTTAACAATTTGGCTTTGCGAATTAGGTGATTTGACTTTTGCCTTTTCAAGAGTCGTTTCTAAGAGGTTTTCCTTTTTTTCAATTTCTTTAGTTTTATCAAAAATCAGCCTCTTCTTAGTCATTAACACAGAACCTGTTTCCACTTTTATGTTGGAAATATCTTCAATTCTGGAGATCAAGTTTTTTGGAGAACAATCTACTTCCGTATTTTCAACTTCATTATTCAAAATAAAATCAAGCAACTGTTCTTTGTTTAAAAACAACACCGACCAGAGTTTGGAGGAGACGTCTGAAAAAAACCAAGGATTATCGGAAGATAATACGCCCAAGAAAGTTGATTGCGCACAACGGTCATCCGATTTATTGGTCAAATATATCAGTTCCTGCGATGTTTGATTAATACGGCTTAGCGAAAAAGAAACTTGTGGCTCAATGTCTGCAAAATAATAGTTCTCGCTGTTTCTTGCTTGATAAAGTTTTCTTTGATCACCCACTAAGCGGCACAAAATTCCTAGCACAGTATTTTTTGTAATAGGCGTTGGTTTTTCACCCCTTTCTTTTGATGTTGCAACAAATTTTTGCTTATAACCTTTTAAGTCATGTTTATTAGCATTTTTACTATGAATAATCGGTTTTTTTAAATCATCGCCTAAAAATCCGGTTTGCCAGCAAGAATCAAATTCAATTGAAATGCGCATAATTTATCTTCCCTCATAGTAAACCGCATACGAGTCAGTTTTTTTATCTATGGTATCGCCACCCTGTTTGATACGCATCATGTCTTTTCCTGTTCCACTGTTGTAATCGACTTTAACCGAGTCAACATACATATACCCTTTAGCCTGGCGAATGCTCAGATTTTCTATTAGTTCCAAAGTTTGATTCACCAAAACATCACAAGCCGCATCATTTAGCAGTACGCCTTGTTCACCCTCGTCAAAAATAGCTCCTTTTCTGACGTAGTTATGATGGTAAGTCGCTTTAACGTCTTTATTACCGCTCAGTGATTGGATATAAGCTTCCAATTTTTCAGCGACACCTTGCCCCTCCTGGTCATTGTTGACGATCATTGCTTGTCTCCCGAAATCCGCACAAAGCGGAATAAACTGCAATAATTCTATGCTGATAGAACCATATGCCTCATATTTTGTTTCACCGAATGTTGTTTTGGAAAATAACGCATTACTGGCATCCTTGCCTGATTTTGTCTCTCCTTTTTCCTTGCTGCCTGATCGCCCCATTTGTTCGTAGTTGCCATTTCTCAATTGGTCAACAAAGTCAGTAATTAACAAGGGACTGGTACGTTTATTTTCATTTTTTGGAATGACATAGCCGCGAATTAGACCAGTTAGAGAACAAAGCAAGTCGATTGTGTCTGTTATCAATTTTGGTGAATTCAGATTATATGGTTCTCCTCTAAATAAATGATGGCGGATACAATTTTGACTGATATATAACTGAACCTTTGAAAAATCTACGGCTTCCGGGTGATGATAAAATTTGCCTACTCCGTTATCATCATATTCTTTTATATTTGAGTAGCCTCGTAGTTTAGGCATACTGTGATTTGTTACGTTTTTGTATTTCCCATCATCGATAATTGTTAAATTTGGAGATCCGTTCCAGTTGACTACGCCGTACCCTAACGCCTTAATTTTAAAATCGACGCTTTTGATACCTGTTACTTTTTCCATGATTTTCTCCTTATCTTTAAGGTGGTTGATAAATTAATTAATTTTTAAAAAATAATCTATACTCTCTTATTCAAGTGCAAGCTCATTAAATGTAGTGATTTGATCACGAGAAAGCGCGCCTATGGGCTGAAATTTGCCCACTGCATAATAGATGGCATAAGGGTGTGGCCGAGTTTCCAATTGCTTTAAGTCGGCTGGGATATAGCTTAAATAAATAGGAGTTTCAGATACTTTAGAGCTACTCAGGTATATTTTATCTTTATATTTAGTTCGATCTGTAACACCATATTTTTCGGCATTATCATTGATGTTGTGATGTTTTTTAGTCATGAAGGCCAATAAGTCTTTCTCACTGTCATCGTTGCCACATATCGTTTTTACCTCAAGGGTCAAATGGCCTTGGGTATCCGCTTCATCATAAGCATATTCATTGGGAAACTCCTCTTTGCCATTACCAATATTCCACACGGCCATTTGCACGAAACGATTTTCACCACGCAATGAGTTTTTCTTGATTTTGGGTTTATCAACTTTGGTTTTATTTTTGTTAGGAAATGCAACCGGATCCATGATTTTGGCATTGATGAGATCGACGCTTTTTTTCAATGCCGCTAACATGTCTTGTTCAACAGCTTTTTGTACGACTGGATCGTCATAAAAATCCTGATAAATTTGATAAATCTCTGCAATGGACATTATTGGCTTTTCCGTAATTTTATCGACTAAGAAGCTATGCCATGCTTTCGTGCTTTGCAAACAATTGGATTGATTTAAAAAGCGAGCGCAGGCACCACTTTGTTTGCCATTGGCCAAACTTTCGGGAACTGCAGTTATATAAACATTAGGATCAGAGTTTTCACCAAAACGATCAAGTCGCCCTAAACGCTGCAGCCAGTTTTCAGCGTGGGTTATTTCCGTCATCATCCGGTCGCAACTGATATTCAACGATGCCTGAACGATGGGGCCGGCGCGTAACACAGCATAGTCTTTTGTGCCTCGATATTTGAAGGTTTCAAAAACTTTTTTAAACAATACTTCTTTATCCAGTTTTTTGTACTTAGAATGGAACAGTAAAGCCTTTTCCTTAGCCTGGTTTCTGATAAAACCTCTTTGCGCGGTTATGGCTGTGTTACTGATAATAAAGGTATTGTCCGGCTGGGTTTGATACAGCGGATTATTGGCTTCATCGCCTTCATCAAAAGGAGGAACAAATTCAATTTTGTATTGGCTTCGATTAAAACTCTCTATGCCAACCATATCATCCTGGTTGAGTCCCAACAGTTCTTTGACAAAATAGGGATTCGGGGTAGCGGAAACAAGCAAGCAATTATTTTTCCGTTCTTGGAGTCGTTTACAGGCAACCAATTCGGCAAACAATAGATTGAAACCCGGCATATTAATGTATTCGTGATACTCATCAAACACGACATGGGCGTTCATATATTGCACCAATCCGGTGACTTTGCGATGGGTAGTTATGGTATTGAGTATTTGGTCGATGGTGGTGATAACAATGTCGCCCGAAAACTCCTGATTGTCTGGTGTGGTAATTGACTTGCCGTATTGATACAAGGTTTTAAATTCACCGGTACAAATTTCGATTTTAGTTTCAGGCAAATATTCCTTGCTTGTCAGGTCGGTTAGCATCCCTTGGCACACCTGCACTCTAGGACAAACCCAAATAATTTTACGCGCATAAGTGTTTACAGCCCATTCCAATGCTATTTTGGTTTTACCACAACCTGCCGGGCCTTTAAGTACACCAATCATGACTTCATCATCGGATAATTCAAGTGCAGCTTGAGTTTGTTGTTTATTACGGTCACTATCGGGATATTTAATATTAAACTGTTCTAAACAATGGGAAATTGCCACCGTTAATCCACGATCATTTAGCAATGCTGTTTCAGCTACTGCATCTAGTGTTTGTTCTTCCAAATGCGCTGTAAGCTGATCGGCACTCAAAGAAGACACCAACCTGTCGGCAGTGACAACGACAGTACGAACTATATTGCATTTAGCATTCTCTAGAATATTATCTTGATATGCCTCGACGTTAAGTTTTGTCGTGTATTTTTTATATTTCGGCAAATGTGCATCCTCTATCTCAGCTAACTTATCCTCATCAATATTTGAGTTTGCGTGATTTATTAGCAGGTTGTCATCTTCGGAATAATTCTCTGCGATAATATTGATTTGCTGGGTCAATGTTCTGACTAATTGCAATAACGTGTTGAATTTATCGACTCCAACCTTTTCAATCATTTTGTTGTAGACCATATCTAGGCTAAAGCTGATATAGTCGCCATTTTTCTCTACCCCTCGAAACCATTTATCATGATGCCAATAGATGGCGTGTTCGGTGTATTTTTTCGATTGGGAATTGGCAAACGTTTGTTTGTTGAGAAGATAAAATAACAGTAGTGAGATTTCATTGTGGCGCGGATAATTCTTCGCTTTACTATCGACATGTTGACCGCTCTCTGGCACTTCCTGATTAAGAATACCTTTCTTTTTTAACTCCTTGATCAACCAGTCAGCAAACACATCATCCACTTTGCCCATATCATGCCAGCAACCCGTAATAAATGCGGTTTTGGCCATGGTTTCATTATTTGTTAATTGCAAACAAAGTTTGTAAGCAACATAACCGACAGCGAAAAGATGTTGAGCCAAGGGTTGTTTTTTCGTATTTGCAAAATATTCTTCAATATTCACGTCTAATTCATCCATCTTTAATACATTAAGCTGATTGGTGTAATTGACCGGTACAATGCCTTGGTCATTGAATTTATATTGGTTACCCACAACCCACTGCAACTCGCTCCGGCTCCTACTCCGTATCCAATGACACGCCACAGCCGTATTCTTGGTCGCGCTTTTTCTCAGTAGCTTTTTCACCGCTTGTAAGCCTTCCTCGGTGATCACGGTTTGCCAGGTGCGGCTGCCGATGCGGTTGGCGAAGGCGTCGAGGACGCGGCGAGTGCGGTTCAGCGCTTTTTTCTCGCATTCGCAAATGAAGGTGACCATCATGATGGGATCTCCAAATAATTGTGTCTATACCGGCTTAGTGCTAATGTAAACACATGCGATATATACATGAGGTGTTTTATGACGACAACGCGCGTTTTTAAAAGCGGCAATTCGCAAGCGGTGCGGATTCCCAAAGAATTCCAGTTTGATGCGGATGAGGTAGAGATTTTTCGACGCGGAGATGAGGTAGTATTACGCAAAAAACCGGATAATCTTGCGGATGTGATGGACATTTTCGCCGGCTTCTCAGATGATTTTATGGCGGAAAAACGGATTGACCCTCCACCACAGGATCGGGATTTTGAATGATGCCGGCTCGTTTCATGCTGGATACGGATATTTGTATTTATCTTAAAAAACGCCGTCCGGCTTGCATAGCAGAGAGGTTCAGGCAATTGCGGCATGGCGAGGTAGTGATTTCGATGATTACCTATGGTGAGTTGTTTTCGGGCGCATTGAAAAGCCGAGAAAAAGAAGCGGCCATCATGAATGTCCAACTGCTGGCTGCTCGTTTGCCGGTGCAACCTATGCTGGTTGAGGTTGCGGAGGTTTATGCTTCTATTCGCAGTGACTTGGAAAGAAAAGGTTGTCTGATTGGGGGCAATGACCTTTGGATCGCCGCTCACGCAGTTGCTTTGGATTTGACATTGGTCACTAATAACACAAGGGAGTTTAGACGTATTGATGGCTTGCGGCTTGAAAATTGGGTTGAGTGATTTTAAGCTTTGAGCGTTTTCACGCGGACGCGTAGGAATGGTTCGACCCGCTAAACTCATGCCTTATCTCCCTGCAAGGCGATATCCTTAACAGTGTCAAACATAAAATCCAGCGCTTTATGTTCGGTAAATTTTTGCAGGATTTGCTGGCGGAATTCCTGTTCGGTTGTTTTTTCCTTGGCGCTGATGAAGGCCCACGGCAAGATCAAGGTATCTTTGACTAGATCGGCGACGTCGAATACCAATGCGCCGCGCCGGGTTTTGCCGTGCATCACTGCAAAACCGTGCGGGATGCCGAGCACCCATAGCGTGGTGGCGCCCAAGCCGTAGGCCAGGTAGTTACCGTGGTTTAGAAAGATATTAGCGTCGTCGACGCTTTCGGCATTGCGGCTAAAATCGCCGAGTTGGGTGCGTTTGACAGCGGCTTTGTACAGGCTTTTGGTCAGTTGCGCCTCACCGACCAATAATTCGGTGACGTTTTTGGCATTGTCTATTTTCGCGGCGCAATTGGCTAACGCGCCTGCTATGTCCTCGTCTCCGCTGTCGAATCCTTCGGTTTTAAGATCCTTGTCTTTACCCCATATACGGCGCAAATAGTCGATGCGTCCGTGTTGAAACTGCTTGGCGACTTCCAAACGCTTTTGTGCATCAAACCAAAAGGAAAGCCAGCCTTGTACATACTCCGTGGGCCGGTATTCGCTTTGCGGCGTTAGCCATTCGATTTCATTGCCCATTAACAACGGCGTACCTCCGCCTCCGCAAAAACCGATCAGTACCCCGGCCGAAGCTAACATGCGAGCAGCAGCTTGTGTGATCGAGGTACCGGTACCGAGCAAGATGACGGTGGTATTCGCGATCGGAATATTCCAGTATTGTTTTTCTTCCTTGGCTTCTGTCAGATAGAGTACGCGGCCATCCTTTTGCATGACCCGGCATTTTTCCAGGTAGTAAATATTGGCGCGTTTGGAGTGCAATATCGCTTTTAGATCGGTGAGTTGTTCCATTGTTAAGTACCTACTATGCCAGTCAAATTCGTATCTATACCTTTCGCACTTTAAATTTCGGCAGTGCCAAAGGAGGCGCCTGGGTGTCCGACAAAGGCTTTGCCAGCATGGAGCTGGCATAGAGCCTACAGGGACGTATTCACGGCGTCCTTTGGCGGACACCCACAGACGCCGAATTTTGATCTACGACAGGTATATAAACATGCTATCGCCTATCGAATATCATTGTTAATAACCATTACTTGTATTCGAAAAGAAATTTTTTATCTCTTCTCCGCTCTAATCTTTGTTAACTGCTAAGCTACTGATAGAATTCTTAACCATTCCACAATAAACATATAAATTTAGTTTTCATGACTCTAACACCATGGGTAATCTCTTGCAACCGAATTTAAAGTGGGAACAGCGTCATCGATTAACTTTGCTGGAAGCAACGGTGTTTTGGAGCGGTGAAATTTCGACCGGTACGTTGATTAATTATTTCGGCATTAGTCGAGTACAGGCATCGAAGGATTTGACGCTTTATCAATCGTTGTGTCCGGGAAATATTCGTTACGATAAGTATTTGAAACGCTATGTGGTCGACGATTCGTTTAAACCGGGTTTCATGGATGGAACGACCGGCGAGCTGTTACAGGTTTTAAAATTACAGCAACAAAACGGTTACGAAACCCTGATCGCATTAGTCGGTAACCTTCCAACCGTTGAAATTGTCAATCCGTTGGCACGGCAAATCGATGCGCGAGTCTTGCGCGGCATTGTGCAGGCGGTGCGTTTTAAATTCGAGCTGGAGATTTCATATCAATCGTTGTCCAGTCCTGAGCCTAAGACTTTGCAAATCAATCCTCATACTTTGGTGTTCGACGGTTTGCGTTGGCACGTTCGGTCTTTTAGCGTAACTCACAACGACTACCGCGATTTCGTTCTGGCACGTATTCATCGCGTCTCTATTTTGGGTAAGGCTGACGAGCCCCCTTTTACAGACACTTTGTGGAACAAGTGGTTGACTGTCGAAATCGGTCCGCATCCGGGGTTGAACGATGCGCAAAAAAGCGTGATCGAGCGCGATTTCGGGATGGTCGACGGTAAATGCGTTACTCAAATTCGGGCTGCCTTGTTGTCGTATTTTCTTTTGAGTATGCGAATCGGCAAGGACGATCTGCATCGGGAAGCGATGGAGCAGCAAATCGTGCTTTTGAATCGCGATGAGATCAAGGACTTTATCTTTTTTTAACGCACGGTATCCTTCCTTGAAATCTAAGCATATCTTTCATTTGACATGAACAAATGCCGATGGGCTTTGTCCAGCCCGCTTGAAGAGGACTATCACGACCGCGAATGGGGCGTGCCGGTGCATGACGACCGTCTGTTGTTCGAGTTTTTGGTTTTGGAGGGCGCCCAGGCGGGCTTGAGTTGGTCGACGATTTTAAAAAAACGCGACCATTTCAGGGCGGCGTTCGACAATTTCGATCCGGTATCGGTGGCCGGCTATGATGAGGCAAAAATTTCGGAGTTGCTGGCGAATCCGGGCATCATACGCAACCGGCTCAAAGTGAATGCCGCTGTGACCAATGCTCGCGCTTTTTTGAACGTCAAAGAAGAAACCGGGAGTTTCGATGCGTTTCTATGGGATTTTGTCGACGGCCGGCCAGTCCAAAACGCGTGGCGGACGCACGCCGAGTTGCCGGCGAATACGCCTTTATCGGATCGGCTCAGTAAGGAATTGAAAAGACGCGGTTTTAAATTCGTCGGCTCGACGATTTGCTATGCGTTCATGCAGGCCGTCGGCATGGTTAACGATCATACCGTCGATTGTTTCCGTTATGGGGAGATTGCGCGGATTTCGGATTGATAGACTTCCGGTTACGAGAAGGTGATTATTTCCTACTCTTATGGATTCCCACGGAGGACCACTCGTCGTAATACTTAAGCGGTAGATACTCTGTCTTGCTGTCTTTTAGCTAATGTGGCCTCGATACCCCTTATTGCCACCTAACTCTCGTGGCTTCGAAATCGCGATCAGGGGATCGCTCCCACAAGGGATTACAATCGTTGTGTAAGCGACGCCTTCGTCGCGGCTATCGAAGCCGCTAACACTAAACCCCCAATAGCCTTTCACACAACGTGGCAATCTTCTAGCAATCGGGCGCTTCTTTTTGCACGTCAGGTATATTCCTGCGGAGCGGGTTATTTAACCCGTCCCCAACGTTTCGGTTTGGACTAAGCGTTTCGGCTTGCTTCGGCCACGGTTGAAACGTTTCGGACGGGGTTATAAAACCCCGTCCTGCCAAAATATGGATTCTCACGGAGGATTATGGAAACCGGAAAACGTTTGGGGCGGGTTGAACAACCCGCCACGCGTGTAGTGCCCGGCGTATTATGCTTCCAGCACGAATGCGGCTTTCAGCTTGTTCATGGCGTTTTTTTCCAGCTGCCGGATGCGCTCGGCTGAAACGTTGTAGCGTGCAGCTAAATCATGCAATGTCGCTTTTTCTTCGCTTAGCCAGCGGCTATTGAGAATGTCGAGACTACGCTCGTCGAGTTCCGCCATTGCTTCGCTTAGCATGTTTTCTTCATAACCTTGCCATTGCTCGTTTTCCAGCAGATCAGCCGGGTCTGCGTTATGTTGCTCTAAGTAACTGACTGGAAAGGCGTAAGTGCTTTCGTCGGATGGCTCGTCATGCGGCATGTCGAAAGCCATATCCGAACTGTCCATACGCTTTTCCATTTCATAAACGGTTTTGAGATCAACGCCTAAATCGTCGGCGACAGCTTTTGCTTCGTCGTGCGACAACCAGCCTAGGTCGCTTTTCGATTTGCGTAAATTGAAAAACAGTTTACGCTGCGATTTGGTTGTTGCAATTTTTACGATACGCCAGTTTTTGATGACATATTCATGGATTTCCGCTCTGATCCAATGTACGGCAAAGGTCACTAAGCGAACCCCGACATCAGGATCGAAGCGTTTGACGGCTTTCATTAAACCGACGTTGCCTTCTTGAATGATGTCGGGCAACGGCAGTCCGTAACCGCTGTATCCACGCGCGACATGAACAACAAAACGAAGATTCGACATAACCAGTTCCTTCGCTGCTTCCAAGTCGCCTTCATCGCGATAGCGAAGCGCCAGTTTGCGTTCGTGGTCGTGCGACAAAGTCGGCGTTTGCGCGACCGCATTCAAATAAGCGTCGAATGTTCCTACGGAAAGATTGGTTGGTAAGGCAAAGGCTAATGCGTTACTCATGATTTCCCCTCATTTTTTGATTTTCTCGATTTTAGCACTCTCGCGTTATGAGTGCTAAAATTTTTATAAGTTCCGCATTGTTTTGTGAGTCCATTCATTATCGATAGGGCTCGGAGCGACTCTGATTCTCTAGGGATTTCGCGATAAATAACTTCTTGGATTCAAGGACTGAAACTTACTCTCAGTTTATTCGGGCTTGGTCAGTCTTAATTGATAGCAAAGCACCGCCCAGGCAGCAGCTACTCCAAGCAGTGAAGAAATCGCAACTAACGACATCATTTCTCCGAAACTCAAATAGCGCATCGAAAATACGCCGTCATAAAGACCCGACAATCGATCGATCGGCTGTTGTAGTATAAAAAGCATGACCGTCACAGCAATCCAAGCCAAAATGCCGGAACTAAAACCCAACCAAAAACCGGTATACAGAAAAGGCCTTTGAATAAACCGGTTGGTCGCGCCAACCAGCTTAGCGATAATAACTTCGTCACGCCGATTGTGTAATTCCAGTCTTATCGTATTCCCGGTAATGAATAATACGGCCAGGGCCAATATGAAACTGAGCAGCGTAACGCCACGATCCGCCAGTTCCATGATCGAATACAAGCGTTTGACCCATTGCATATCCAATTGTGCAAAATCGACTTCTTGTAAATCCGTTAAGTTTTTAAACAATTCGTCAAGTTGCGGCCCTTCTTCGAGGCTATGTTCCGGCATAACCTGAATAACGGTCGGCAAGGGGTTTTTATCCAGTGCTTTCAGTGCGTCGCCGAAACCGCTATATTCGCGAAATTCGGCGAGCCCTTGGTTTTTCGTAATGACCTTGGCATCCTGTACATGAACGAATGTTTTAATTTTCTCGGCTAACTTTACGCCGGCATCATCGGTGACTTGATCTTTTAAAAACAACGAAATTTGATTGCTATCTTCGAGCCCGCCGGTTAATTGTTGAATATTGGCGACCAACAGATAAAATCCGGCAGCCAACGAAATTGCAATGGATAATACGCTGACGGTCATCAGCGATGTCACCGGCGCGCGCGCCAATCGGCCTAGACTGGAAAACAAGGCTTGCGCATGAATATCCAGGTAAGCCTGCAGCATAACACTTAGCTTACCGGAAACAACTTTTCGTCGAACTTCCTTTTTCTGTCGGGGTTGCGGTCTTCTGTGGTTGATATTCGGCTTTTTCATCTGTTAACTTGCGACCAGGCGGCCATGATCCAATTGCAATACACGATGTCCCATTCGCTCAACCAAAGCGATATCATGCGTGGCAATCAATACCGTTACGCCGACTTGTTGAAAATCTTCAAATAATTTCATAATCTCGGACGACAATTCCGGATCTAAATTACCGGTAGGCTCGTCGGCGAGAATCAAAGGCGGTTTGTTTATAACGGCGCGGGCAATACCGACGCGCTGCTGTTCGCCGCCGGACAAAGTCTGCGGCAGCTTTTTTTCTTTACCAAGCAAGCCGACCTTATCGAGCGCAGCTCGAACACGCCGACCGATATCAAAATGACTGTAACCCGCCACCACCAACGGCAATGCGACATTGTCGAAAACGGTTCTATCTTGCAGCAATTTATAATCCTGAAATATTAAGCCCAGCTTCCTCCGTATATAGGGTATTTGCCGATCGGACGCCGTGTTCAGATTTTGCCCGTCCAACAAAACTTGACCGCGCGAACATCTTTCCATGACCGCTATCAACTTTAACAAAGTGCTTTTACCGGCTCCGGAATGGCCGGTCAAAAAAGCGAATTCTCCGCGCTGTAGATGAAACGTGACATCCAGCAATGCATCGCCGGCATCGGGATAACGTTTACTGACATGATCGAATTTGAGCATAATCCTATTGATCTTTGGCAAATAAGGCGTCGACAAACTGTTCCGCATCGAAATCCTGCAAATCGTCGATCCCTTCACCGATACCGATAAAACGAATCGGCACGCTGAATTGCTTAGCCAACGCAAAAATAACGCCGCCCTTCGCGGTGCCGTCCAATTTGGTTAATGCGATCCCGGTCAATGCTACAGTTTCGTTAAATTGTTTCGCCTGAGACAGCGCATTTTGTCCGGTTCCCGCATCTAAAACCAACAAAACCTCGTGCGGCGCGGTTTCATCGAGCTTTCCGATAATGCGTTTAACCTTTTTCAGTTCGTCCATCAGATTGGACTTGGTGTGTAAACGTCCTGCGGTATCGGCAATCAATACGTCGATACCTTTAGCTTGCGCCGATTGCACACCGTCATAAATCACCGAGGCAGAGTCGGCGCCGGTGTGCTGTGCGACGACATGAATGTTGTTGCGTTCACCCCAGGTTTGCAACTGTTCGACTGCCGCTGCCCTGAAGGTGTCGCCCGCAGCCAGCATCACGCTATGGCCTTGAGATTGAAAGCGCTTGGCCATTTTACCGATCGTCGTAGTTTTGCCGGCACCGTTGACGCCGACTACCAAAATCACGAACGGCTTATCTTGTTCGGGAATCTGTAGGGGGTGGTTACAAGGCTTAAGAATAGCCAATAATTCTTGTTTCAGCGCATTTTCCAATGCTTCCCCGTCGTTTAATTGATGCCGTTCGAGACTATCGGTCAATCGCCGAATGATTGCTGTCGTCGCTTCGAAACCGATATCGGCCATCAATAATCGGGCTTCGATTTCCTCAAGCAAATCATCGTCGATGGCTTTTTGACCAATGGGAATCGTTGCCATCAATCCGCTAAGGCCGGACCGAGTTTTTTGCAGCTGCGATTTAAGGCGGCGCGCCAGCGATTCCGGTTCCGGCTCGACATAGCCGACTTCGATTACTGCTTCGGCAGCTTCAAACTCGGCGACAGGACGCTCGACCGTTTCGCCGGCCAACACTTCGCCCGCATATCCGTAACGGCTATAAACGGCGATCGCGAGCAACGGCAGCATCAATATTGCCGAAACAAAATTATGCACAATGGCCGACCATGCCGGTAGTCCGTATTTTGCCGCAATAACGCTAAAGCCGATTTGCACGAATAATAAAATACTTAGCATCATGCCGGCTTTTCTGACCGGTTTGGCGCAGTTAACCGAAGTGGCTCGCAGCACCAGCCAAGTTAAAACAACAAAAATCGGCAGGGCAAAGACTCTATGCAACCAATGGGCAGCCACCTGTGCGTCGTAGGATAAAATCCCTTGATAACCGGTGACAAGACCATTGAATATATTCAACGCGGCACGGTAATCGGCTTGCGGCCACCATTGCCCGTTACACTGGGGAAAACCGCTGCAGACTTGTCCCGCATGATTGGCGTTAACCCATAAACCGGATAGGGTTTGCACCAACACCAACAAGCCGGCGAAACCGGCTAGCCAGATGGGACCGCTTATTCGATCCAGTTTATTTAAGGCAGGATTTAATCGTAAAAATAGCCAACTCAATAGCCAGAACTGGATAAAGCCAAGCAATGCCTGAGCAATGACTATAATCGGCATCGCATTCAATTCGACCGCTTTGACGGCCGTGCATACTTGCGCAGCCGCCACGATAAGCAGCGCCACCGCGCCAGTTGTCGCCACGGAACGTTGATACTTCTGGCGCCATGCGATCAATGCCAACAGCACGACGGTCAACATCGATAAGCCGAATACATAGCGTCGCGCCATTTCTTGCCAAGCTTTACCTACATCGACCGCTTTTCCCGGATAAAGCTGTTCGGCCGAAGCTTTAAACTCGGCACTATCGGCGATAAACCATTGACCGTAGCATTCAGGCCAGTCCGGGCATGCCAAATCTGCTCCGGTCAACTTGACGACGGAACCGGCTACGATAAGCAATAAAGCCAAAAAGGCGGAAACAAAGGTAATTTTTCTAAACATGGTTTATCCGATTTGCGAAACACTAAGTAATTTTCTGAGATCGCTCTTTACATCATAAGGGTTAAATCCGGGCTGATAACGCATCATGATATTGCCCAATGGATCCATGATCAACAGCATACCGTTCGCGATCCCGGTTCCGTTGAGCTTAGTCATTTGCTTCTGCAAGTCCGAACTGGGGCGAGTCTTTAACAGCCGGTCGTCGTCCTGCCACCACGTCTTTATATGCTGTTCGGCATCGGGATTCAGCAATATCACTGTTCTACGGATACGAGTTAACTCCTTGCCCATCATCAATAAGAGTTGTTTGGATTTATAAACGGCATCAAGGCAGGTTTGATCGCAATCCGCATCAGGCACCACATTGATTAAAACCCAGCGGCCTTTTAATTCGTCAATATTTTCGGCCGAGAATGAATCGATACCGATTAGATCGAGGCGCTCGGTCAGTAACGGCGGAATAATCAATTCGCCATGATTGGTTGCGCCTTTAAGTAGATTGGGATGTTCTTTTAAATACCACGCAAAAAGAAACGGGATGATCGACATTCCGAAAATAATCAGAATTAGGTTGCGATTTTTTTTCTGTTGATTATTCATGTTTTGTTTTGCACGCGTACCATATAAATAAAGCCGTTAAAGTTAAAGCCAAGCCATACCATTGCACCGCATAGGCCACATGCTTTTCAGGCGGTATGACAGTCGCGATATGCCATTCCCGCAAATAACCTTGATCCTCGGCTGGGTGTAGTTCAATTTGATAATCGGCCAACGGATAACCCAGTTTCTCAGCAATAACGTTGCTGTCGATCAGTTGCACGAGAGACGGCCAAGTATCGGTCGGAATCTCCGCGCCTTCCAGATGATAACCGACATCAGGAAAAGTATTGATTCGTCCTTGGATGGTAACCTTGCTTTCTTGCAAGGTAATATCAGGCAGCGTTTGTCGATCGCGACCCGCTTCAATCCATCCCCGATTAACTAAGACTGCCGTATTGGAGTTTTCCGGCAACAGCGGCGTCATCACGAAATAACCGGCTTTTCCGTGTCTAATTCGATTATCCAGCAAAAATTGACGCTCGGTATCGTAACGCCCGGTTAATTCGACAGTTCGATAACGAATACTCGCGGCATCGGCCGGCAACTCCGATGTTAACGACAACGGAGGTAATTGGCTTTGTTTCTCCTGCACGGCCAGATAGTCGGCTTTTTCCGAAGATCTGGATAATTGCCAATTTCCTAGCGAAATCAGTAGCGCCATCAACAACACATAGGCGATTGATGGAATTAATGTGAGTCTAAGATTACAAAGACCGATTTTGATCGTCATGGTTTTTGGATTGTCCTATTGGCAAGCGTCGATTAATCGTTGAGAATACCCGATTATCACCGATCGCTTTTAGACTTTTTATGCTTATTAAAACTATCTTCATTATTGCGTTTGCTGCAATCCTTATCAGCCTGGGCTCCGCACTTTATCATATCGTTGTCCGCAAACCGGAAGACCGGTCGGATAAAGCCGTCAAAGCATTAACAGTCCGAATTTCATTATCAATCGTGTTATTCATTTTATTGTTTCTGGCGATGGCCTTCGGCTTATTAAAACCTCACGGTATCGGCTCGGCCATTCATGCAAAAAAACCGCCCCAAGCGGAACAAAGCCAATAAAACCCATCTCTCAAGCAGGACGGGGTTTGTAAGCCTGTCCTAAGCGTTTCGACCGTAGCAAAACCAATTCGAAACACTAGGGATGGTTAAATAACCCGTCCCGCAAAGCCAATCCAGCCCGCCTTTCCGTCAAATCAAACGACAAAAAAAAAGCGCTACCTGGCAGGCAGCGCTTTAATTTGATGCCCTGTTATCGACTTACATCATGTAAACGAAGACAAATAATCCCAACCAAACGACATCGACAAAATGCCAGTACCAGGCGGCCGCTTCGAATGCGAAATGATTCTCCGGTTTAAAATGACCTTTCCAGCTGCGGAACAATACCACAGAAAGAATAATCGCACCGACACAAACGTGGAACCCATGGAAGCCGGTTAGCATAAAGAATGTCGACCCGTAAATACCTGAACCTAAGGTCAAGCCCATTTCGGTATAGGCTTCGTGATATTCTATTGCTTGAAATCCGACGAACAGAAAACCCAACGCAACCGTTGCAATCAGACCTTTAATAAGTTGATCGCGGTTTTTTGCCAGTAAACCATGATGCGCCCAAGTACAAGTGACGCCGCTTGTCAACAAAATCAGTGTGTTTAAAAACGGCAAACCCCAAGCCCCCATCGGTTCGTATTCGCCGCCGATTTCACCCGGACCGTTAGTCGGCCACATCGCTTCGAATGCCGGCCACAAGGTTTCATGAGTCGCACGTCCGGGACCGTCACCAAAACCGCCAAGCCAAGGCACTGAAAGGTTTCGCGTATACCATAAGGTTCCGAAGAATACGGCAAAGAACATGACTTCCGAAAAAATGAACCACATCATTCCCATACGGTAGGAAATACCGACTTGAGTGCTGTACATTCCCGATTCGCTTTCAACGGACTGAAGCGTAAACCAGCCGGCCAGCATGATAATAAACACGACGAAACCCATAATCATCATCGCAGGGCCGATCGAGGAGCCATTTAACAAATTGGCAAATCCTGCCAGAGTCATCATAAGACCAACCGTACCGATAATCGGCCAGGTCGCCTTATGAGGAATGTAATAAGCGTTTGTAGACATAACCTTCCCCTATTTTTGCTTTTTTGCTGTTAATTCAGTGTTATCGAAAAATGTGTATGCAAGCGTGATTGTTTTGTACTTTTCAGGCAGTTTCGGATCTACGACGAAACGAACCGGCATCGTTTTAGATTCATGGGCTTCGAAACTTTGTTCGTCAAAACAAAAACATTGCGTCTTTGTGAAAAATTCCGCAGCCTGACCCGGCGTAATACTGGGTATCGCCCGGGCAATCATCGGCTTATCGGTAAGGTTTTCGGCATAAAAGTTAACCGTATAATATTGTCCGGGATGCACCTTCATTTTATACGTCTCGGCACGAAATGCCATCGGCGCGGCTTGGTTCAACGAAGTGACAAATTCAACAGTCACTTCACGGCTTTCATCGACTTCGCGTGCCGTTTCTGCTACCGCAACCGAGGCCGTTTTGCCGTTCAGACCCGTTATGTCGCAAAATACATCGTAAATCGGTACCAGCACATAACCGAAACCGAACATGCCCACTGCAATCAATACTAAATTGCGAACCAGTTTTCTGTTTTTTTGCTTCGTATCATCATTCATTGCGAAATAGCTCTTAAAACCGCAAAAACGTATATCGCGACCGCGACAGCGACCAGCACAACTGCTGTCAAAATATTCTTTGTCTTCGTCTTCATATCACCACCACTTTGCCCGCCGTCAAGCGGGCAAAGTTTCTGAGAAAAGTCTATCCCTGTACCGAAACGGTTTATACCTTTCGCACTTCAAATTTCGGCATTGCCTATGGAGGTGCCGGGGTGTTCGGCAAAGGCTTTGATAGCATGGATGCTATCATAGAGCCTACATGGACGTATTTACGGCGTCCTTTGACGGGCACCCCGGCACCGAAATTTGACAAGCAAAGGGTATACAACCAACCGAAGCCCGCTTAGAAATGCTCGGTTGGTATTTCTTTCGGCGGCGTTGTGAATGTATGGTATGGCAATGGAGAAGGCAGTGTCCATTCCAAGCTGTGTTTAGATGCATCTTCCCAAACTTCGCTGGTGACTTCTTCGCCGGTACCGCCTCTGATCGTTTTGATAACAATATACAAGAACAACAACTGACTGAATCCGAAAACGAATGCACCGATACTCGATACCATGTTCCAATCGGCGAATTGCACCGCATAGTCAGGAATACGACGCGGCATCCCGGCTAAGCCTAAGAAATGCTGAGGGAAGAACAATACATTGACCGAAATCGCCGACAACCAGAAATGCAGTTGTCCCAATTTTTCGTCATACATATTGCCGGTCCATTTCGGCAGCCAGAAGTAACCTGCCGCCATCAATATAAAGATAGAAGCCGGAACCAGCGTGTAATGGAAATGCGCAACGATGAAATAGGTGTCGTGATATTGGAAATCCGAAGGCGCGACTGACATCATCAATCCGGTGAAACCGCCCATCGTAAACAACACGACGAATGCAATCGAAAAAAGCATCGGTGTTTCGAAGGTCATCGATCCTTTCCACATGGTCGCGGTCCAGTTGAAAACTTTGACGCCGGTCGGAATCGCAATCAGCATCGTTGCATACATGAAATAAAGCTCTCCGGCGACCGGCATACCGACCGTAAACATGTGGTGAGCCCATACGATGAACGATAAAAATGCAATCGATGCGGTCGCATAGACCATCGAGCTGTAACCGAACAACGGTTTACGCGCAAAGACAGGAATGATTGTCGAAGCGACACCGAAGGTCGGCAGAATCATTACATAAACTTCCGGATGACCGAAGAACCAGAAAATGTGTTGATAAAGGACAGGATCGCCGCCGCCGGCTGCATCGAAGAAACTGGTATCGAAGAAACGGTCGGTCAATAGCATAGTCACCGCACCGGCGAAAACCGGCATGATCGCAATCAGCAGAAATGCAGTGATCAACCAGGTCCATACGAACAATGGCATTTTCATCAGCGTCATGCCGGGTGCGCGCATATTGAAGATCGTCGCGATGATGTTGATCGCGCCCATGATCGATGAAATACCGAGCAAATGCACAGAGAAGATCGCGAACGGTAGCGCGGCGCCGGTTTGCAACACCAATGGGGGATACAAGGTCCAACCCGAGGCTGGGGCACCGCCTTCCATGAACAAAGTGCTCGCGAGCATCAATGCACCGGCCACGAGTAGCCAGAAACTCATGTTGTTCATACGTGGTAACGCCATATCGGGCGCACCGATCATTAATGGGATCATCCAGTTGGCTAATCCAACAAATGCAGGCATGACCGCGCCGAATACCATGATCAGCGCGTGCATTGTCGTCATGGAGTTGAAGAACTGGGGCTCAACAAACTGCAATCCCGGTTCGAACAACTCCGCGCGGATAACCAAAGCCATCGCGCCGCCTAGAAAAAACATCGCTAAAGCAAACACCAAGTACAATGTACCGATGTCCTTGTGATTTGTGGTAATGATCCATCTTAACAGCCCCTTTTCCGGACCATGGTCGTGATGATCGTGATGATCGTCATGTTCAGCTACTACCGCAGACATATTGTTACCTCTATAAATTTTAAAAAGATTAGAATTTGAATAAAGTTAAGCATTACTCTTCATCATCCTCATCTTCCTCTTCATCCGTCGGTGCGGATGATTTTAATGACTTTATCGCAGCGGGTTGAACCGAATCGCCCACCGAGTTACCTAAGGCATTGCGGGTATAGGTGACGACTGCGGCAAATTCGGTTTCGCTCAGCATTTGTCCAAATGCCGGCATCATTCCTTTCCCGTTATACATTAGCTCGATTTGAGCATCGATATCGCCCGTGACGACAGAACTACCGGTCAAAGCCGGGAATGTGCCTTCCATGCCGGCACCGTCGGCCATATGACAGGAAGCGCAGTTATTGGCATAAACGGTTTCGCCCTTAGCCATCAACTCGTCTGTGGTCCATTCCTTATCCGCCTGTTGTTTTTCGACTTCGGCCCCCGCCTTCTGAGATTCAACCCATGCATCGTAGTCCCCTTGCTCCATCGCGATCACGACGATCGGCATAAAACCATGATCCTTTCCGCAGAGTTCTGCGCATTGCCCGCGATAAGTTCCTGGTTTTTCAACGTATGTCCAAGCTTCGTTGATAAATCCGGGGATCGTATCCTTCTTCCAACCGAGATCAGGCACCCACCAGGAATGCAGCACATCGGCCGCGGTGAATAAAAAGCGGATTTTCGTATTGACCGGAACAACCAACGGATGATCAACATTAAGCAAGTAATGAGGCACGGACCTCGGATCGATACCGGAACCCAGCTGTCGCGCTCTATTGCTGGCTTCGTCCAGGGAACTGAAAAAGTGAATGCCGTTATCCAGGTATTCATATTCCCATTTCCATTGCCAACCGGTGACTTTGATCGACATATCCGCATCTTGAACATCGTCCAAATCGAGCATCGTTTTTGTGGCCGGAATCGCCATACCGATTAAAATCAAAGTCGGAATAATCGTCCAGATAATTTCGACTTTGGTGCTCTCATGAAATTGAGATGCGACATGCCCTTTCGATTTGCGATGGTGATAAATCGAGTAGAACATTGTGCCGAAGACAGCAATACCGATTAACACGCATATCCATAAAATCAACATATGCAAATCGTAGACTTCTTGACTGATCTGAGTTACGCCTTGCCTCAGATTCAGGGTATATTCGGCCTGTGCAGTCCCTAGTCCCAAGGACATCAAGAACAGGCTTGCGAACAGTTGCTTGGTTTTCTTCACGGAGCAGCCTCCCGGTGGTAGTTAGAAACTCTTGTATGCAATTGATAAATTTTTAGTAACGTCATCAGCGCCAGTCTGTTTTAAAATCAAGACTTGTTCAGTTTGGCTTTCTAACGGCAAGCACCCTATCCTAAGTCAATGAAATAGAGAAAAAGTTTCTCTCGCTGATCAGCTACTCTTAGCCGGGGTTCAAAGCAAATCAACATTCACTAATTTCCCTGTTTTTATAATAGCTATTTTAAAAAACGAGAATTTTAACCCATGATGCGACGGTAAGCCAGAAGAGCTTTGCCGATGCCTTAAAACTAACGCGCACAAAAAAGCCCGTGACTCCTCCTTCACGGGCTTCGATGGTCTGCATTTTCACTAATCGCCCCGAACTGACAGTCTTCATCGACAGTGACTTCAACCGTCAATTTAAACCACAACCGTACCGAAAATCTTGGAAAAAATGCCGACTCTTTGTTGAAAAATCCTCAATTCATTTTTTCATCAATTAACTCAAAACGGCAGCATAGCCTCTATCGAAAATCGGAATGTGACTTTCCAACCAACTCTTAACCATTTCTGATTAGCAAGATGCTTCAGCTTGCCGAAGCCAAGTATCCGAGCAGGGGCCAGCCGTAGTCGCAAAAACTAAAATATGCTGTTACCCAAGCTCCAACCTGTTCAGGAAGCTGGAGCTTCCGGGGTGTCTTTCCCAAGCTGGAGCTTGGGAAAGAGCGTGATCAATTAACTCAAAACGGCAGCATAGCCTCTATCGAAAGTCGGAATGTGACTTTCCAACCAACTCTTAACCATTTGCCCCACTTCATCGGTTACATCGGCTTCGCCGGCATGGAATTTTTTTTGTAGATCGGCGCAAGTTCCCACTAAGGCCTCGTGTTCGGCTTTATGTGCCGCCAAACCGGCAAAACCGGCCGCTTCCATTTCTTTTTCTTCATGCGCGAAATGCCCTACGACATAGGCAATTAAATCATCGAGTTGCGCGCCGATTGCGGATCTTTCCGCCCCGCCTGTCGCCAAATCGTAAAGTTTATTGAGTTTGTCGAACAAAACTTTATGTTCATCGTCGGCAAAACCGACATTGGTGCCGAATTGATCTGCCGTCCAAGTGATTAAAGCCATAATTTCCTCTCCTGTGTTGATTAATTGCCTTGTTTGAGCCTTTTCACTCGTCAAGGCTTTGAATTATGAGAATGCGGCGCATTCGCCCTCCCCTTGCATTGCAAACTGTTTTGCATGCCGAAATAACCGCAAAAGAATTATGGTTTATTTGGAACTTAATTTCAATATTTTTTATAGGGTTTTCTCGAATGCCGCCGACAGATCATCGAAGTCGGGTTCGGGCATAAAAGGAAATACTCCTAGCAACGGTGCGTCGATCATTGCCTTAATCGTGGCGATATTTTCCTCGCGCAGCAGCATGTTGTTATCGGAGCAAACGGCTATCCAACCGGCGCAAGCTTGTCCGGACTGCACAATCGACTCATAAGTTAATCTTGCATGATTGATACAACCCAGTCTTATCGCCACCACGATGACTACCGGCAAGCCCAGTACGCGCGCCAAATCGGAGACATCGGAGTCGGCATTCAACGGAACCCGCCAACCGCCGACGCCTTCGACCAAAACGATATCGGCATTTTGTTGCAGTGTTTGAAAAATCGAACATATATCATCCAAAACCGGCGGATGCTCTGCTCCAGCCAAATGCGGCGAAACCGGCATGCGATAGGCGTAAGGGTTAACCCATTCGTATTGCACCGGTATCGAGGCGTTTTGCTGTAATAGCAGCGCATCTTCGTTTCTCAGTTTGCCGTCGATTTCGAGACAACCCGAGGCGACCGGCTTCATGCCGATAACCGTATGCCCTTGATTTTTGAAATGACGCATCAACGCGACCGTCGCCCAGGTTTTTCCGACACCCGTATCTGTGCCGGTTATAAATAGCCCTTTAGTCATTGTTTTCTACTCTCGCCGAAACGATAAAAACCTCAAATGTCGCCCCAATATTGGCATCATTAAGCGGATAAGCCTCGATCATGCTTGTCATTTCCTGTTTTGTCGTTAGCCTTTTATTACGTCCGGAAGACACATTATGTGCCCCCATCGATTTAAGCTCTTTCATTAAAGCCAATACGGAACCGTAAACCGGCCGATAAATTTCGGATTGCACCGCTATTTCCTTAAATCCGGCATCGGCCAGGCAACGCCTTATTTCCGTTTCGCGGTAAAACTCGTTGACATGATGATAGTCGTCGACTGCGGCCCAAGCCTGTTTTAACTCGCAGAGCGTATGCGGACCGAAGGTCGAAAATACCAATTCGCCGTCCGCCTTGAGAATACGATGCAGACCACAGAAAACCGCCGTTAAATCGCGGCACCATTGCAAGGCCAGATTGGAAACCACCGTATCGACCGAGTTCGTATTTAACGGCGGGCTTTCCGCATCGCCGCAAACATAATGCAAACGACTGGTATCGCCGAGCTTTTGCCTTGCCGCATGCAGCATCGGCAAGGCAATGTCGAGCGCAACAATTCGCTCGACATTTTCGGCATCGAGCAAGGATTTAGTCAAAAATCCTGTGCCGCAGCCCAAATCGACAACGGTGCCCGTCAATTGTGCCGGTGCTACTCTTTGCAATAGATTTAAACCAACCGTTCTTTGCAAACCGGCAACACGATCATAAGACAGACTCGCCGAACCGAACGATTCTCTGAGCTTGGTCTTATCCAGTTCAAATACCGCGCTCACCTCGACTCCCAAAAATCGATAAGACTCTCGATCAATTCCGGTCGATGCGATAAAAACGGCGCATGCCCGGCATTTTTAATCACGCTCAAATGCAGGTCCGGATTGATTACCCGCATTGCTTCGCCGATGCCAACCGGAA
Organism: Methylotuvimicrobium buryatense; assembly: GCF_005931095.1. Taxonomy (GTDB): domain Bacteria; phylum Pseudomonadota; class Gammaproteobacteria; order Methylococcales; family Methylomonadaceae; genus Methylotuvimicrobium; species Methylotuvimicrobium buryatense. Next base: position 3,161,432 of record NZ_CP035467.1, read on the forward strand.
CCAAGGTATCTTTTTCGCCCAACATCGCCGCGACCGGTACGCGAAGATCGGCAAGCGCCGACCTTAAATCGGTCTGCTTTAAAACAGCTAAGCCGCCCTGCAGCGTTTTTTCCGTCGGCATGCGGGATTCGCGAAGCACGGCCGCGAGTTTTTTAGACAATTTCCTAAACTCTGGCAAACCATTGATTTGCAATGACAAGAAACGCAATAGCGTCGATTCGCAATCGGCGCTGAGATTCTCGGCGAATAGATCGAGCTGATTTTCCGGCATACCCGGCCAATCCGCATTTTCGACAAAACAAGGATTGCTGGCCAGCAAAACGACCGACGAGACGGCTTCCGGAAACAACCTAGCCATTGCCAAGGCCACCGACCCGCCCAACGACCAACCGATCCAGCAAGCTTTACTATCGACAATTTTGCTCAACTGCTCGCATACCGACTCGAGCGTGAACTCGGGTATTTCGGCGCTTAAGCCATGCCCCGGCAAATCGACGCAAACGACGCGGCGGGTTTGCGCCAATTGCTCGGCAAAATTGCGCCAAATGCCCGAATGCATCGCCCAACCATGGACCAAGACGACAGGCTCCCCATCGCCGTAAACTTGATAATGAATAGTCATTGCGATATAGATTTTGCCAAGGATTCGAGCAAACGATCGACTTGTTGCTCGTCGTGTAGCGCCGAAAAAGTCACGCGCAGCCGAGCGCTGCCTTGCGGAACGGTGGGCGGCCGAATTGCACCGACCCAAAACCCGTCATCGAGCAAACGCTTGCCGATTTCGACCGCCCTTCGACTATCGCCGATCAGGATAGGCTGAATCGCCGAATTCGAGGGCATCAACGGAAAACCGAGCTGTTCGGCGCCTCGGCGAAAACGTCGCACCAAATCGTTTAAATTTTCCCTGCGCCACTGATCTTCGATAAGGATATTCAAAGCAGCACGGGTTGCTTCGGCGACGGCGGGCGGCAATGCGGTCGTGTAGATATAGGTTCGAGCCTTTTGAATCAAAGTCTCGATCAGCGTCTCGGAGCCGGCGACAAAGGCTCCAAAGGTACCGAAAGCCTTGCCGAGCGTTCCGACCAAAATCGGCACCTGTTGTTGCGTCAAGCCGAAATGCTCGACGATTCCCCGCCCTTTGTCGCCGATCACGCCCAAACCGTGCGCATCGTCGACCATTAAGCAGGTGTCCTGATCTTTCGCGATTTGCGACAGGACGTCGAGCGGCGCCAAATCTCCATCCATGCTGAACACGCCGTCGGTTACGATCATCGCCCGCCCTTCGGTACGGCTCAAACTGTCGAGCAAACCTTCCGCGTCGGCATGGCGGTAACGCTTAAAGCGCGCGCCCGATAACAAACCGCCATCCAATAAAGAGGCATGATTCAACCGGTCTTCGAAAACCGTATCTCCCCTACCCGTCAGCGCCGAAATGACGCCGATATTGGCCATGTAACCGGTCGAAAACAGTAGTGCACGGTCGCGGCCGGTGAACTCCGCAAGTTCTTCTTCCAAGGCATGATGCGCGCGGCCGTGACCGCAAATCAAGTGCGCGGAGCCGCTGCCCACGCCGTAACGAGCCGCGCCGTCTTGAAAGGCCTTGACGACCGCAGGGTGATTGGCCAAGCCGAGATAATCGTTGCTGCAAAAATTAATCAGCTTTCGTCCGCCGCACTGTAATTCGACGCCTTGAGCGGATTCGACGACTCGGCGCGTCCGGTACAAATCTTCGCGCGCCAAGCGCTCGAGCTCGGCATCCAGCCCGGATTCGATACCGATCATTGAACGTGACAAGACCCGCCGGAACGCACGCCTAAGCGTTCGAATAACGCTAGATCTTGATTGGTCATCGGATTGTCGGTCGTTAACAGTTTTTCACCGTAGAAAATCGAATTGGCGCCGGCGAGAAAACATAGAGCCTGCATTTCGTCGCTCATAGCATTACGGCCGGCCGACAAACGCACGCGGGAAGTCGGCATTAGGATACGCGCGACCGCAATCGTTCTAACAAATACGATGGGATCCAATTTTTCGGTACCGTTCAGCGGCGTACCCTCGACCTGAACCAGCATGTTGATCGGCACACTTTCCGGATGCTTCGGTAAATTAGCCAATTCGATCAACAGTTTCGCTCTGTCTTGTTCGCTCTCGCCCATGCCGACAATGCCGCCGCAACAGACATTGATACCGGCATCCCGAACCCTCGCCAAGGTGTCGAGACGGTCTTGATAGGTACGGGTCGTGATGATTTCCGAATAATAATCTTCCGAAGTATCCAGATTATGATTGTAATAATCGAGACCGGCATCCTTGAGCGTCGCGGTTTGAGTGTCGGTCAACATACCCAGGGTCACACAGGTTTCCATGCCTAACGCTTTAACGCCTTGAATCATTTCGACGACGCGCGCGACATCTTTGTCTTTCGGTTGTCGCCAGGCCGCGCCCATGCAGAACCGAGAAGCGCCTTCGTCTTTTGCGCGCCGCGCCGCCTTTAACACGTCATCGACCGGCATCAAGGCTTCCGGTTGCAAATCCGCATCATAACGCGCGCTTTGCGGGCAATAAGCGCAATCTTCCGAACACGATCCGGTTTTAATGCTCAATAAGCTACTAATCTGAATCTCGTTCGGGTCGAAATGTTCGCGATGAATCGATTGGGCACGAAATATCAAATCGTTGAAAGGCAACGCGAATAAGGCTTGAACCTCCTCAGTGCGCCAGTCGTGGCGAATCGTGCTTATTGCTGGGTTTGCTGACATTCTGTTAATCTCCGGATTATAAAAATTGAGCGATATCGATCAGGCTTTTGTCGGATTCGAGCTGCACCCGGTACCGATCTTTTTCAATGACGCACCGCTTGTCAACCTGACCGCTTTATAATGGTAAACAACTGGCTCGATATTATACAGAATTACTTATTGCCGCCCACCTGCATTTTATGCGGCAATCAGGGACAGGCTTCGAGGGATATTTGTCAGCCTTGCGCGGCGTTACTGGTCACTAACCCTTATTGCTGTTACCGCTGCGGCATTCCTTTCGTACACGCGCCAACCGGGCCGATATTATGCGGCGATTGTCAAAAACGCATGCCCGGCTTCGACGAAACGCATGCGCCTTTTAAACATCAAAGCGTTATCCGTTTTTTAATCTCAGGATTGAAATTTCGCCGCCAATTCAAAAATGCGCGACTGCTAGGATTGTTGATGGCGGACTACTTGAAAATATCCGCCGAAATGCCCGATTGCCTGGTGCCGGTGCCGTTGCACCCTCGCCGCTACCGGGAACGCGGCTTTAATCAATCGATCGAAATCGCCCGCACGCTAAGCCGCGAACTAGCGATACCGATTGATCTCGACTGTTGCATTCGCAGCCGTAATACGCCACACCAAATCGATTTGCCCGCCAAAGAACGGCGTAAAAACATGAGAAACGCATTTACCGTCAACGGACCGTTAAGATTCGATCATATTGCGATCGTCGATGACGTAATGACCACCGGCACGACCGTTTCCGAACTGGCGCGAGCGCTAAAAAAAGCCGGTGCGGCCCGGGTCGACGTTTGGGTTTGCGCACGGGCATGAGAAAACGCGATTTTTTAAAGACAAAAGGTTGTAATTATTCAGCTAACTGTACTTTAAAACGCTTGGTAACATATCTCCCCTTTTGAAAAAGGCTATGTTCGCGTTAATATAGTTGAAAAAATGAATACTACGCCAATGTTGAAACTTGAAGAGTTTAGGCTACGCTGTGCGTACCACAGCAACCCCACCAGCAGTTTAATGAGACCTCATGTATTGCCTTGTGCTGGCATTAGGTAGGCGTAGCGTACCCTACGATTCACTTTGAGTTTTTAGCGCTTCCGGAATTGGTGGGTGTTTTCAACATGGAGGGCTTTATTTGTAACGTCAGTTAAAGGTCTTGCTGAAGTAGTCATTACTCGATTACCTAGATTAAGTTCCAAAGGCGAAACCATCTTTGTATGTTGTTCTGTTTCCATCTGTCTTGCTCACCGAAGAATTGAATAACCTGGGGCATAGCAAAGTTACAGTTTATTAACCGCCGATAATATCATTCAAACCTTCGATTACATGCGCAAGCTCATCCGGTGCGAGATTCCCGATCTTCTTGCCGATACGCTCAGTTGAGAGCGTACGAATCTGACTGATTTTCACCCATGAACGCTTTGGCAGCTTTGAGGCAAGAACTTCGTGTGTAAGCGGAAAGCCCGCTTTCTGCTCTTGACTTGTAAGTGCCATCGCTATGACAGTACCAGAGCGCTCGTTGAATATATCTTGGCTTAGGATAAGAACCGGGCGCTCGCCAGACTGCTCCCGACCTATCGTAGGATTGAGATCAGCCCAGCGAATCTCGCCTCTCAGTATTTTGGCCATGCATCCAGATCCTCAGACAATCCTTCGTCAGCCATGGCCTTCTCGAAAGCAGGATCCAGCTTGGCACATTCCTCGGCCAAGCGATTGCGCTCAAGGCGCTCCAACTTCTCTAGCACAGCCTCCTGGATGGCGCGGCTACGATTGCTAAATACTTTGCGCTTCACCAGGGCATCGACCTTGGCGAGAACCCCTTCCTCAATGGTTATTGCTACTTTCATCTGACTCATGATCATTACCCTTAACGGTATGATGGATTATCATACTCCCGAGATGAGAAAGTGGCAAGGCGATGCGGTTAACGTTAAAGTAAGGGGCGCGACGATCAGCTAGGCATTTTTTTACACTGACCCCAATTAGTGAAACACATAAACACCTGTTCCGGTTTTCAATTCAATAAGTGCAAAATTAAAGACCTGCCCCCTATCTTCATGACCCCTCTCGTTCCAGGCGTGGCCGGCATTTGCTGCCGTTTGGGGGTTTCTTCGGGCGAGTTTGGTGCTAGACTGAGACTATCGATGCCCAAACAGTGTGATCAATTACCGCAGCAGGAGGAGGTTATGAGTAATAAAACACCTATTGAATGGACCGAGCAGACGTGGAATCCGACGACGGGGTGCACGAAGATCAGTCCCGGATGCAAGCATTGTTATGCCGAAGTGATGGCGCTGCGTCTTCAGGCGATGCGCGCGCCTGGGTATGACAACGGTTTCGCGTTGTCGTTGATGCCGAATAGGCTCGATCAACCGTTACACCGTAAGAAGCCGACGCTCTATTTCGTAAACAGTATGAGCGATTTGTTTCACGAGCAAATTCCTTACAATTATCTTGATCGGGTATTCGCCGTCATTGAGCAAACCCCGCAGCATACGTATCAGATATTGACTAAGCGCGCGGAAAGGATGGCCGACTATTTCGCCGCGCGGCCGGTACCGCGCAATGCCTGGCTTGGGGTGAGCGTGGAGGACAAGCGGTACGGTCTACCGAGAATAGAGGTGCTGAAGCGCATCGATGCGGCGGTTCGGTTTTTGTCTTGCGAACCGCTCCTGGAAGATTTGGGCGTTATGGATATCGGCGGCATTCATTGGGTAATCGTCGGCGGCGAAAGCGGCGCGAATGCCAGGCCCATGAGTGAGCATTGGGTGTTGTCGATCAAAAATCAATGCGAGCGCGCCGGGGTTGCTTTTTTCTTTAAGCAATGGGGAATGTGGGGCGACGATGGCGTCAAGCGTAATAAAAAAAATAACGGCCGATTATTACAAGGCAAGACCTGGGATCAGTATCCTATTCATGCTGCTTAAGCAGATGATTTGCGGCCTTTAACGCCAGCCCGATCGCTTTTCCGGAATCGTTCGAGACGCAAAAAAACAACGAGAACAGTTGAGCGCCTTTTTGGGGCAGTGGGAGCGGATCGAAAACATAGGGAAAGCAAGTCTTCAGTCGCGCTTTGATCCATTGCTCGATTTCTTTGACGGGGATCCGGTGCTTTACCTCTTCGTCGAACAAGTGCGTTTGATTGGATGACGGGTAAAAGGCAGTTTCCCATTCGTCGGTGCCGAACAGCTTGTTCAGGTTGTCTTTTTTGTAGTCTTCCAGTTTTCGATAGTCTCGCGGCGTTTGCCGGTAAACGCCGCTTAATGGAAAGAGCAGCCAAACATCGAAGGCTTTGGTCGATGCGATGGCTTCAAGGGATCTCCATTCGATTTGATTTCCATAAGGATCTAAGAAAATAACGCCCCGGTATTTGTTTTTGTCCCAAATCGGTTTCTTGGCTAGGGTCTGTATGACTTGATTGGCATCGTTATTGTCGATTTGAATGTGTCGTTCAGGATGGGCTTGTTTTAGGCTGTTTAGGGCTTGGCAACGGGTGGCGTCTTTTTCGACGAACAGGTAACGATCGAATGCCGGGTCGATATCAAGGGCTATTTTTGCCGAGCCGTCATAGGTTAGTTTTTGTGCGGATTCGTTAAAAAATGGCGCTTCGGGAATGTTCTCAGATCGGCTTCCGGATCCGGCAAAGGCGTCTATATAAAGCAATTCGAAATTCTGCTTTTTCAATGCCGTGGTGTAAAACTGCAAGTATTTCCTCAAAATATCCAGCTTAATTTCCGTCCATGAGCCGCCAAAGTAATGATCGTTGTTTGGCGGGGAAGTGGGTATGTGCATTTTGCTCTCCTTCCTCCGCTGAAAATCTTGGAAACGGAGCGTTAGCGAAGTGAAGATTTTTAGTCCCCGATAGCCGTAGCGCCGGGTGTTTTGCCGGAGTCTGCGCGAATAGCGCAGGCGGAGGCAAAATACAAGGCATCGCGACACGGCGTAAAGCCATTTGTGGGAGTGCTACGGAGCCGCATCGAGTTTACGATGATGTGGCGTAGTGGCACGGACGCAGGGCGAATCGGGGCCGCCGAAGGCAATAATCGCCAAGTCATTTTTCGCTGCTGAAATCGGACGGACCCCATTTCAGCTTTCGCGAAAAATCTTGGCGCGCTTGTTGTTGCTTTGCCGGAGGATTGTTTTCGTTTTACTTTGCCGGATGACGATTAAATGCTTTATTCCAATTTTTTGAATCTTTTTTGGCCTGTGCAACCCACTGTGCGGCTTCTTTTTTTAATTGCTCTTTGCTGCTGTTCCCTAGTTCGACGAGGACTGGGATCGATTGTCTTGTTAATTTTTTCATATATTTGCCTTATCGGTCGCGCGATCTTTTAATTCGCTAAGCGCATATTCTATTAATATTCTCTTTTTAAAAACTTCCAGTACCTTTATATATATTTCTCGTTTTTCTTCATCGAAAAACTGTTTGTTTGCGGTAATTCTTATGACAAGAGGGATTTCTTTTGTGTGACCTGTATTTATGGGATAGCAAATTGCCGACCCTTCTTCTAAATTGCAATATTCTGAGATTTTGCGGTTCTTTTTCTTTTTTTCGGCTTTGATATCAGAAATTATAGTCATTCTCTTGTTTTTGGCTGAATATGACGCTAAAGATTTTTGGTCGCTAATGAGATCTGACTCTGGTATTTGTGATTCAGGATAATAGCTCCATACGTCTCTCGATCGATTGTTCTTCATTCGGAAGACAACGGTTACGATATCGACTTTGTCTTTGTTTTCGATTTTGTACAGTCCTTCTAATAAAATATGAATGGCTCTTGTGATCTCGGCAAGCTGTTTTTCGGGTTCTGTAATTTTGTTAAAAATTTTTCCAGGACTGGTTGCGCAAGTACTTTTGTTCAGCGCCGTAAGAAATCTATCCATCTTTTTATCGACTGGTGAATCGAGTGCAGATAGTAGAAGAAAAAGCCCCTCTGTTGAAATGTTGTCATCATACTTTGAAGACTTGGAGTCTATGAAATCTTCAAAACTGGACAGTATTGGAACAATAACAAGCCCAAATACAATAATAACTATATGCGCATCAATTTTTTCTATAATGATTGGCGGCATAGCGTTTTTCGCAGAGTCTATTTTGTAGATTGCTAACACCGCACTTGGCAAGGCCAAGACAACAGGTTTTACGAGTATCTTGTATAGAAAACTTCTAATGACGGCTAAATATGCCTTGACCAGTTTTTTAAAAATCGGCTTTCTAAGAACATATATCAAAATCAATACAGCCACTACAAGTAATATGTCTAATATCAACAACTTGGCGTTCTCATTTTACTGCATATGGACGAAATACTATGGCACTTCCGGATTCCCCCATAAGCGCCACCTTAAGCGCCTAAGTACTTGATTAAGCAAGGCTAACACCTAAAGCCCAACATTCAACGACAGGGAAAGGGAAAGGGGCGAAAAAAAGGGGGATTACTTTTTGGCTGATGGCATGCGATAACAAAAGCAAACCGAACCCTTTTCTAGGGCATGATAGCGGTTGGTCATCGCTAATCAAATTTAAACAATTTGCATCTATAACGAATGGCTAAAAATGTTTGATGCAAGACCCCGAAGCCGCAAACCCCTTCCGCTCAAGAACAAAAAGATCTGAACGTCAAATACAAGCCACCCGATCTTAATGCTTAATGCCTGTAATGATCGTAGTATTCAAGCTTCTCGCATAGCTCATCAAGCTCGAAAGCCAAACTATTGCTGTTACAATGATTGCACTCTAGCGACAAATAGCCGATCAAATCTTTAAGTTCATCCGGTTCAATATCAACGGTTTTACGCCGTTTATTAACCAATTGCGACTTTATGTTTTTAGGAACGACGTACCAATACTTATGAATAAGCTCTTTCTCTCTGCTGTCGAGTTCTATTCTCATAAATCGCTCAAGTTGCTTCTTTAATAATCCATCCTGTAGCATCATCCGGCATGAAGCCGGAACCCGAAAAACTAGGGCGAATGCCCTGTCATTCGCTATAGGCATTGTAAAACTGCTTTGCGGTTCGGCCGCTTTTCGATGCCCTGAGCTTGGCAAACTCCAGGGCTTTTTGATGGAGTTGTTCGCTGTCGCCGTCGTAACTGGTGAACAGACTATCGACGATTTCCAGAAAAGTTTCGGTATTCGGCGGGTAAAACGACAACCACAAGCCGAAGCGGTCGGAAAGCGATATTTTTTGTTCGACCGCATCGGAATAATGAACTTCGCCGTCGACCAAGCGGGTGTCGAGATTGTCGCGCATCTGTTCCGGCATCAGATGGCGCCGGTTCGATGTGGCATAGAGCAATACATTTTCCGGCGGCAATTCGATGGAACCTTCCATGACGCTCTTCAATGCGGTATACAAGCCGTTATCGGCTTCGAAGGAAAGGTCGTCGCAATAGACGATGAAACGCTGCTCTTGTTCGCGAATGTCGTCGACGATTTCGGGCAGATCGATCAAATCTTGTTTGTCCACTTCAATGACCCGCAGACCCCGATCCTTGTATTCATTGAGCAAGGCCTTGATCAACGACGATTTACCGGTACCTCGCGCGCCCCAAAGCAAGGCGTTATTGGCCGGTTTTCCCGCTAAAAAGCGCTCGGTATTGTCGATCAAGCATTGCTTTTGCCGATCGATACCGAGCAAATCATCGAGTCGAATCGCATCCAGTTGCTTGACCGGCCGCAGACATTCTTTCCGCCGCCGCCAAATAGCGGCGTGAGTTTGATTCCAATCGATCATGACCGTCCCTCCTTCAATTAGCGCTTAACTCGCCGGTTGGCAAAGCAATTCCAAACGAACCTTGCGCTCGTTGATATGCCGGGTCAATTGCCTGGCCAAGTCGCCGAGCGGGTCTTCGCCGCTCGCTTCGGCCTCGCCGACCGTGCTCATCAATTCGTATAATTCCGTTTGCTTTTGTTCGCTGAGTTCCTGTTCGGCCTCGGACAAACGCCGGCGCAATTGTGCGATACGGCGAATCACTTTGACCAAGCGCGCGCCGGTATCGCTACCTTCGACGGCTTCCGAATCTTCGCCGAAATCGATAACCAATTGTTCGATTGCCGCCAAATCGCCGGCCTCGTAGGCACGATTGACTCGGGCCATCATGATTGTGCGGCGTTCACGTTCGATCTCGTTGGTGGCGCGGTCGGGATGCATCAGCTTAGTCGCTTTACGGTAGGCTTGTTTGATTTCCGGCGTAATTTTGGCCGGCGGCGCCTGATTTTCGGTTAAACCGGCTTCTTCGGCCGATCGCCGCGCCTGCTGCTCGGCGTCATGGGCCCGCGCTTGCAACTCGATATTGTCGGGATAGCGCTCGGCCTCTTCCGATGTAATTCTGGCACCCAACTCATCCATTTCGACATACAAATACCCCACCAAGCGGTAGTAGCGGTAATGAAACTGCGACATTTCGGTTTTTAACGTTTCCAACGCCAACTCAGCGGATGCGACCTGCTCTTCAAGCTCGGTTTCTTCACACTCCAAGCGCTTGAGTTCTTGTTCTTCCGGTAGCATTAACGATTCTTCCAATTGATGCCGAATCTCGACAGAAATTCTTGCGTTTTCACATGCCCGCGACCGGCAATCTTGCGATACCAATACAAGGCTTGCTGATCAACGGCTTCAACCACCGGACCGTTCGGATAAACTCGATGCAGCATATCTTGCGCTCTCGGCGCGCCTTGTTCGGCGGCTTGTCGATACCAAAACACGGCTTTTTCATAATCTTGCGCCACTCCCAAACCGGCCCAATACAATTCGCCTAAAAAATCTTGCGCATAAGGATGACCTTGTTCGGCCGCTTTTCGGTACCAAAACGCTGCTTGCTCGCCATCTCGCGCCACACCTACACCGAACTCGTAGAGCGCCCCCAGCTCGATTTGCGCATAAACGTAGCCTTGTTCGGCGGCACGGCGGTACCAGAATGCCGCCTGCACTGTATCTTGCTCGACCCCGTAACCGCATTCGTAATTCAACCCAAGGTTGCATTGCGCTCCGGCATAGCCTTGATCGGCCGATTTGCGGTACCAAAAAACGGCCTGAATTGCATCTTGCCTGACGCCTAGTCCATATTCGTTTTTTAAACCTAAATTATATTGAGCGCAGGCCAAACCTGCTTCGGCAGCCTTTCGGCACCATGACAATGACTGAACCGGATTCTGTTCAATGCCAAAACCATTACCGTACATTTCGGCCAGGTCCATCCAAATTTCCGGATCGGCAAGCGCTTGATGAGACGTACACCAGTTGAACGCCATGCGCATATAATATTCGGCTTTTTCGGCATTTCGAGGAATCCCTTGTCCGCCCAAATACATTCTCGCAAGCGGAAAATAGGCCTTACCGTAATCTTGATCGGCTAATTCTTGGAACGTCGAGAAATCTTGTTTCAGCTGCTGCCTCATCGAAAACAAGGGCCGCAGCGATTCGCTTTCATTGCCGTTTATGACTGTAGCCGTCGCATCGCAGTTAAATCGGATTTCATTGCCGTCATCGGTAATGCGATTATAACTGTCGCGAGCTAAGCGGTAACGCTCGTCCGAATTAACCGCTGGGTCATTGGGTCGAGGGTTACGGATGGCCTCCAATCCGCGTCCGACCATGCTTGTCGATGACGAAAAAGGGGAAGAGAGATTGCGCTGCACGCTGACGGAGGGCAATCGTTCAGCCATGTCTATTTCCTTGATAGTACTTCATGATTAGAAAACTTGAGTCGTTCGTAAAGTTGGCAATATCGGAGTGTACCGAGCTTAAAATGTGGTTGCACTAAGTATTTAGATCTCGTTGAAAAAAACGGCAATTCGGGCGTAATTTTTAGCCTGCCCCCAAAGATCCCTATTACTGCACAGGGCTCTTCAAAACTGCTCGCTTTGCACACGGCGAACTCTTGATTCTTAGACAGCATGAAGTATACGTGGTTTGGCAATTTCAAAACTCTTGACCAGTGCTTTAAAACCTTTCCAGTTGTAGCTTTTGGGTTGGCAGCGCCTATTAAGCCACTTGAAAAACAGTCCTTTCACCTGGTACGCAAAGCTGTTGAGACTTTGAAAGTTTCCAGTCACACCGAAGTAGTTATACCCATCGTAGATCAAAATTCGGCATCGGGGGGTCCGCCAAAGGACGCCGTGAATACGTCCATGTAAGCTCTATGCCAGCTCCATGCTGGCAAAGCCTTTATCGGACACCCAGGCGCCTTCTCCGGCACTGCCGAAATTTGAAGTGCGAAAGGTATAAAGATCGTGCCGTCCTTGGCATGGGAGAGGTTGAACCGGCATTCACGTCACGCCGACCCAAAAACAAGAGATTTACCGGTAAACAGGCTTTCATTACTAAGGTCGAATTAACTACCTTGCCATGAAGGCCATAAGGTAAGTATTCAATCTCCCTCTTTAGAAAAAGAGGGGCTAGGTGAGATTTTTTAAATACACCCCTTTTTTAAAGGGGATGCCAGTATTACGTTAATTTGTCAGCGGGGTCGATACTTACACCATGAGCCTATTAGGTCTCCCTTTGACAAGCCTTATAAGCCTACTTTGATTGACTTACGGTTAAAAATCCAAGTCGAAATCATCGATATCGCCGAATTCCTCTTTCAATTTACGTTTTTCCCAATAAAGCTCAATTTTTCTGCGCGCATCTACTTTGTCATAAGCCGACTTTGCTTTTTTATCCGCTAACAGCTCATCGGAATCATCGATGCTGCCAACTTCATCCTCATCCTCAAAATCCATATCATCCGACAAAACGTCCGACGTAGATCCTGCCATAAATAATACCCTCAAGAAAAAATTGCTTTTTATCGCGATAATTTTCAAATGTAAAGTACTTTTTAACCACCGAATGGCGGGTATTTTTCAGTGAACACTAACTGTACCGTAACCATTCGGATTTTAATGACTTTCTTAAGTTAACGCTCGCAGCAAGAAAAACGAGACGCATACCCTGCTAACTGCTATACCCGTCGTAGATCAAAATTCGGCGCCTGGGTGTCCGCCAAAGGACGCCGTGAATACATCCATGTAGGCTCTGTGACAGCATCCCTGCTGTCAAAGCCTTTACCGAACACCCCGGTGCCTCCATACGTCAATGCCGAAATTTGAAGTGCGATGGGTATAACTGCTAACTGCTAACTAAGATCAGTCTTGATCAGTAGTAGTTCCATTGCAACTGAGCACGAAACACGTCGCCTTCCGCTTGACCGAACGCGCTGTTGTTCATATTGGTTCTATTCATATGCGAATAATTGACGACTAATTCCAGCGCCTTCATGATCTGCCATTCGACACCGATCTCGAGTTCGTCGACTTCCATTTTCGGCATGTTCGCATTGGCCTTCCAAACGCCTCGATAGGTTTGCCATTTGACATAAGGAATCCAGTTACCGTAAAAGTCATCAATTTGGTACATCGCCTGCACATAACCGCCGCTAAGAGACGTTTGTTCGATCCTTGCATTGTCGACGTTCAAGGCACCCGCATTACCCCAGTTCCATTCGGCCTGGAAGCCGAAAGGTTGCGGGAAAAGAATTGCATGGACGGCTACACGCTGCTCCGTGAAGTCTCTGTTTTTTCCGCTATTTGCTTCGATTGTGCTTCCTGATATGTTGATCGAGTCATCGAATGTTTTGAAGTTTCCGAAAGTCGGCTTGAATTTACCCGAAAACGCATCGGCACCGACTTCAAGAACCTGCCCACTTAGACTATCGCTCATGAATCCCAGGTCGAAAGGATAAGTCGAGTGCGCCACGAAATACATGCCATCATTGGCTTCTTCTTTATTCAGACTCTGGCCGTTATAAATACCGACACCGAGAACGCCGTAGTCGCCTGAAGTTTTCTGACCTTTCTTACTCAAGTCTTTCCAAAGCTCCTGGACATGCGTTGGCGTATAGTAAGCAAACAAACCGAGATCGCGCTCGCTCGGTACCGCACTGTTGATTGCATCGTTTCGATCTAATGCGATACGATTTTGAGACGATTGAAGATTTTCCCAACCGAACGGCACTTTCGATTGACCGGCACGGATCCGATATTCGTGATCCTTCGTCAAATAGATATCGGCATAGGCGTCGCGTAATTGCGCGAAATGCAAACTGCTTTCTCCTCCGCTCTGATTTCGCACCGTCGTCGCGAAATCGGGCTGTATGTAGAGATACAAAAAGTTGCTGATGTCTCCGTAAATGACCAAACGCACCCTACGGAACGTAAAGTTTTGATTGTCTTTGACTCCACTGTCCATTACCGAACGTAATTCCGGGTTGTCTCTACTGCCGACACGATCGCCCGAAAATAGATGGTTATAGCGCATCTGCGTATAGCCCCTCAGGTTAATCCGGTCATACCAATGGTCTTCGGGCGTTTCCTTGAGTTTCCGCGGCGTATGTACGCCGGCACGCGTATCGACGTGAGGGTCGACATCGACTGCACGGGCACGCGCCATCTTGACGTCCATATCCTCGGGAAGCGCTTGCTCGTCTTGCATCGTTTCTTTGCCTGAAACCGCTCGATTTGCGATAGCGTTATCGGCTTTTGCCGACGCCTTGTCGTCAACTCTTTCGAAATCGCCTAATTTCGTCCGATTAGGCCCCGGCTCTGCATACAATTGTTTGGTTTCGATATCGACATAGAGCTCGAGCGACGCAGCATCCGGCGAAATAGCCGCCCCCAGTACCGACATGATCGCAATGGAAAGTTTTTTAAATTTCATATAAATGGAGATGTCATCCGGTGATGTTGTTTAACCGGCCGCCATAATATGACTGAAATGTTACAGTTTAATGACAAACGAATACTCGTGGATTACTCGCAGCCGACAAATCAATGCATAATCCGCGGAGAACCTGTACTGCCCGGCCGATTGACAAGCGCGCCAAGCGTTAAGTAAACTGCCCTCGCATGTAACAGCATTTATGACGCCAAACCGGTCTTACTTTAAGGACCGGCCCGATATGTTTTCCCAACCACGCACCCGGCAGCAAACCAATCATGCTCGCAGGTTTTCGCATACGCCAATAAACCATTCAAAAGGAACTGTCGATCATGACTCATCCGATCATCGAATCATTTCTGCGTCACTCGATCGAACGTAAGGATTATCAGGTTGTCAGGCAATTTTTAGAGGAGTTTCAACCGGCCGATTTGTGCGATCTAATCCAGCAAGAACCCTTACCGACCGCACTGGATATTCTAAAATTTTTGTCTTACGAACGACGCGCCAGTGTGTTCGGTTATTTACCCAATACGTTGCAGGAGCAACTGGCTGCGGAAATGAGCGACGACGACGTATCGTTGTTGCTAAAACACATGGACGCCGACGAAGGTGCGGACTTATTGAATCTGTTGCCTGAAGAACGTCATGACGGCGTGTTACGTTCTATCGCCAAAAAAGAACGCGAAGACTTGCGTCGCTTGGCCAGCCATTCCGAAGGCACCGCCGGCGCGATCATGACCAGCGACTATGCGGCGATCCCTGCCCATGTCAAAGTTAGCGAAGCATTAAATATCGTCCGCACGACCGCTCCGGGCGCTGAAACGATTTATCAAATTTTCGTTACCGACGGCCAGCACCAGCTGTTAGGCACGGTATCGCTAAGAGAACTAATTTTGGCACCGCAAACGGTCAAAATCCAAGACATCATGACGACCGATATCGTCACGGTTTCAGTCGATGCCGCGCAAGAAGACGCGGCAAAAACCATCAGCCGCTATGATTTACTGGCCTTGCCGGTTATCGATAGCGAAAGCCGTTTGGTCGGCATCATTACTTATGACGATGCGATGGATGTCGCCGAAGCCGAAGCCACCGAAGACATGCATAAAAGCGCGACAATCGGTAATTTGGAAGGAAATTTTCGAGACGCTCGGCTACTCACGCTATATCGCAAACGCATCGTTTGGCTCATTTTACTGGTATTCGGCAATCTATTTTCCGGAGCGGGAATTGCTTTTTTCGAAGACACGATCGCAGCGTACGTCGTTCTGGTGTTTTTCTTGCCGGTTCTGGTAGGCAGCGGCGGTAATGCAGGATCCCAAGCGGCGACCTTAGTTATTCGCGGCTTGGCGACCGGTGACGTCGACCTTAAAGATTGGGGTCGCTTACTGGGAAGGGAGTTGGTTATCGCTTCCGGCTTGGGCTTAACCATGGCAATAGCTATTTCTATGGTCGGTCATTTCCGCGGAGGCGATGAAATTGCGCTGGTCGTCGGATTAAGCATGGTGTCAATTGTAATCGTAGGCAGTCTAGTCGGCATGTGTTTACCGTTTATACTGAATCGCTTAGGTTGGGACCCTGCCACAGCCAGCGCACCTCTCGTCACGACGATCGCCGATTCGGCCGGGGTATTAATTTATTTCTCGATCGCAACAGCGATACTGGGCTTGCCGGTTTAGGGTGAGCGGTGAGCGGTGAATAGTGAATAGTGAATAGTGAATAGTGAATAGTGAATAGTGAATAGTGAATAGTGAATAGTGAAATGATGCGGCATTTTAACCACTTGTCAAGCCCTAATTTCCCCTTTCCCCTTTCCCCTTTCCTCTTTCCTCTTTCCTCTTTCCTCTTTCCCTGCTTACCGCTCACAGCTCACAGCTATCTAAATCACCCAACCATTCCAAAACACCGTGTCCAGCCGCAAAACCGCTCGCAAAACAAGCCGTCAATAAATAACCGCCGGTCGGCGCTTCCCAATCGAGCATTTCGCCGGCGCAAAATACGCCTGGCAGGTCTTTCAGCATCAAACAGTCGTCGAGCGCTTCGAACATCACGCCGCCTGCGCTGCTGATCGCTTCGTCCAGCGGCCGGGTTGCCGTTAATCGAATCGGTAAAGCTTTGATTTTCGCAGCCAATCGATGCATATCGCGATAATCGTCCGCATCGGCTAATTCGCGCAGCAATGCGGCTTTAACGCCTTTTATGCCGGCGGATTTTCTTAAGAAATTGGCCAGAGAATTTTTGCCTCGCGGCCGGGATAATTTCTTAATCAAGGCCTGTAATTCGGTTTCGGGTAGTAAGTCCAATAGCATCAGCCCCTGACCGGTTACATCGATTTGCTCGCGCAATTGCGCCGAAAAAGCATATATCAAGCTGCCTTCGACACCGTATTGCGTAATAGTAAACTCTCCATTCAAAGGATGCGAGATACCCCCTGCAGAGACGCTTACCGCCACAGATTTGACCGCTTGTCCGGCAAAAGCCTCGCGAAATCGATCGCTCCAGGCCGTTTCAAAGCCGCAATTCGACGGTCTAAGAGGCGCTACGGGAATATTACGATTAACCAGACAATCAACCCAAACACCATCCGTACCCAGTTTCGACCAACTACCACCGCCCAATGCCAAAACCGTGGCATCGGCGCGAATCGATTTTTCGCCTTGAGGCGTTAAAAATATCAACTCGCCGGTTTCGGACCAACCTTGCCAACGGTGGCGCATGTGAAAATTAACGCCCGTTTCGCGCAAACGATGCAACCAGGCGCGCAGCAAGGGCGCTGCTTTCATGTCGGTTGGAAATACGCGCCCGGAGCTGCCGATAAAAGTTTCGACACCGAGGTCGCGCAACCATTTTATAAGCTGATCGGAACCGAACGCATCGAGTATCGGCTTGATGACGCCGCTTCGCTTACCGTATCGCGATAAAAAAATATCGTAGGCTTCGGAATGCGTAATATTCATGCCGCCCTTGCCGGCCATCAGGAATTTACGGCCCACCGACGGCATCGCATCGTAAACATCGACCCGAACGCCGCTTTGACTTAACGCCTCAGCAGCCATAAGCCCGGCTGGACCGCCGCCTATGATTGCAACGAATGGCTGAATCAATCGACGGGAATCATGTCGAGTATACAGATGAGAATGATTGAGCACGAAAGGTTCCGAATGAAGACTTTTGCTGCAAAAGAGTTGAAGCAAAATGAGGAGATTAACCAAGGCGGCCGAAAAAAAAGCGATTTTAGCTAAATTTCTATGTCCCCGCTTTTTAATCTCTAAATATTTTGGAAATTATTGGTGATCACGGATTATAAAGCGTTAGGTGGAGGGCGCACATCGCGCACCCGGGTCGGGAGCTATGCCGGGTTCTGTACCGTGGAAAGGTGCGCGATGCGCACCCTACGGTACTCGCTTTGAATTTTCTATTTCTGGACAGGAATCACACCGAAAAACTCTCGCCGCAACCGCACATGCCGGTGACATTCGGATTATTGAATTTGAATGCTTCGTTGATGCCCTCGCGGCGATAATCCAACTCGATTCCATCAATCACAGCGAGATCGTCTTGCGTCGTAATGACCTTAACCCCGTATTGTTCGAACACCCGATCGCCTTCATGCACTTCATCGGCATAATCGATCGTATAAGCGAAACCGGAACAACCGGATTTTTTAACGCCTAATTTCAAACCCACGCCGCTGCCGCGTTTGTCCAATTGTTTTTTAATTTGTTTTGCCGCGCTCTCGGTTAAAGAAATCGCCATTCAACACCTCTTAACGTTACTGTGAAAGTTCGTAGATTTAGACCCATTATCTAATTTTTCAATATACAAAACTCAGTTCTGGTAATGCCGGTTCCAGAGAGGGTGCGGTTGCTCGATCGACAGGCGTCGGCGGCAGGGAGCCGCCGTCGAGCCTACATGGACGTATTCACGGCGTCCTGTCGGGCGAGTGACCGCGCCCTCCGCCACCAGAGATCTTTCATTTGCCGGGGCGATGACCGGGCCTTCATGAATATTAGGTTCGATTCAAAATAGTTTTTAAACATTTCACAAAATCGGTAATATCCGCTTCGGTATTGGCTTTACCCAAACTGACGCGCAAAGCGCTTTTAGCTAAATCCCGGGCAACACCCATCGCCGTCAATACCGGACTCGGCATGCCGCCGCCACTGGCGCAAGCCGAACCGCTCGATACCGCAAAGCCTTTTTTATCGAGTTGCATCAACAACATCTCGCCATCGACGCCGTCAATCCCGAATTGCACGGTATTGGGCAATCGTTCTACCGCTTGGCTGAAAATGGTTGCGTTCAACTCCGCCAGTCCCGGCTCCAACAATTGCCTTAAATCGAGCATTTGGTTTCGCCATTGCGACATTTCAGCAAGTGCTAATTCTGCCGCTTTACCGAAGCCGACGATTGCCGCGACATTTTCGGTACCTGCTCGAAAACCTTGCTCTTGACCGCCACCGAGCTGCAAAGGTTCCGGTTCTGTGCCTTTTTCGACGATCAACGCACCACTACCTTTGGGACCGTAAATTTTATGCCCGGATATAGACATTAACTGAACATTGAGCGCATTGAAGGCCAACGGAATTTTTCCGGCCGCCTGCACCGCATCGGCATGCACTATTGTTCCCTGTTCGCGTAACATGCCGGCCCACTCGGCGATAGACTGTATCACGCCGGTTTCATTATTGGCCAATATCAAAGAGGCGAAATTAGGCCGGTTCGCACAGCATCGCTCGAAAGATTCGCGATCGAATATACCGTTTTCATTCACGGCCAGAATATCGACTGAGCAACTACGATTTCGCAAGCGTTCGACGGGCTCGGTAACCGATGGATGTTCAATGCTGGAAATCAATAGCCGCGTATGACTCTTGATCGAGTTCAATGCCAAATTATTCGACTCGGTACCCCCGCTGGTAAAGACTACCTGACCGGGAGAGACGCCGACGAGCGCAGCAACTTGCTCCCTAGCCGCTTCAATCGCGCTACGCGATAACCGGCCGATCCGATACAGGGCCGACGGATTACCGTAAAAGGATTTCAAAAACGGCAGCATCGCCTCTAAAACGCGATCATCGAGCGGCGTCGTAGCATTGTGATCGAGATAGACCATGCGTTCGAAGACTTAAGCGCTGACTCTTTCTTGCCGATGAATTTCAACCACTTTAGCATCTTGTTCCTGCCGCTTAGCAACTTCCTGAACATGATGCCTCGTCAACAAATCGCCGAGGCTGATGCCTTTTAAATATCCCCGAATCTGATCGCTAAGCCCCATCCATAAGTCATGAGTCAAACACGCTTTGTTGTTTTGGCAATTGCCTTCGCCGGCACATTTGGTAGTATCTAGGGGTTCATCGACGGCCTCGATGATTTCGGCGATATTAATCTCGCTCGCCGCACGACTCAGACGATACCCCCCGCCGGGCCCACGCACACCGGTAACCATGCCGGCTCTACGCAAACGAGCAAACAGCTGTTCCAAATAAGATAACGAAATGGTCTGACGAGTCGCGATATCGGTTAAAGTGACCGGATCTTGCTGACTGTGATAAGCCAGATCAAGCATGGCTGTAACTGCATAGCGGCCTTTTGTGGTTAATCGCACAACCTAATCCTCAAATAGCAAATCAATGCGCATTACTATACTTAACCAAGCAAATTAGTCAACTTTGAAAAAAACTCATTTGAATTATACCGATCGTAGACCAAAATTCGGCACCGGGGCACCCGTCATATGGCGGATACTAGCAAAGCATTTGTCGGACACTCGCCCCTACGCCTCCTTGGACACTACCGAAATTTGAAGCGCCAAAGGTATAACGTCCCCCAAGAGCAAGAAAAACAGCAGATGTTCATCTTTCATCTTTCATCTTTCACCTTGCCCCTTGCCCCTTAAACTTTTCAAATCTCATCCAACTTATCGCTCTTATAATCCTCTTCCGGAATCGACTGATCCGGACATGCGATACCGGCGTCTTTTAGCGCTTTTTTCATGACTTCAAGCTGCCCGTCGACTGCTTGCATATGATCCAACATATGATTGATCGCCTTAGCGACAGGATCCGTCATGTCGTCACTCGTGCCGTAAGCATCGAAGCCCATTTTCGCGACTATTTTTTTTCGATGAGAATCAGGCTTTTTAGCCTTAGGGTCGATCACATGCCCCGGTATCCCAACCACGGTCGCACCGGCCGGAACCGATTTCAGGACAACCGAATTCGAACCGATACGCGCGCCCTCGCCTATTTCTATCGGCCCCAATACTTTCGCGCCGGCGCCTACTACAACGCCGTCATGTAAGGTCGGATGACGCTTACCTTTGTTCCATGAGGTTCCGCCTAGCGTAACACCATGGTAAAGCGTACAGTCGTCGCCGATCACTGCAGTTTCGCCGATTACGACCCCCATGCCGTGATCGATAAAAAACCGTCTGCCGATCGTCGCGCCCGGATGAATTTCAATCCCGGTCAACCAACGACCGACATGCGAGACAAAGCGCCCAAGCCATCGAAAACCGGCTTGCCAACAAAAATGCGCGACTCGATGAATCAACAACGCATGAAAACCGGGATAAGCGGTAATCACTTCAAACACCGTTTGTGCGGCAGGATCCCGTTCAAACACACAATCGATATTCTCTTTGATTTCTCGCCACATAATTAGCCCTTCTTTTTATTGCCTTGCGACATTCGTAAAATTCCGCGTAATAGGTCCACCTCTTTACTCTCTAGACGAGCCCGGTTATAGATTCTACGCAAACGGCGCATCACCGACTTCGATTTATCGGGATGCATGAAGCCGATATCGGATAGCGCTTCGATCATGTGTTCATAAAACGCTTCCATCTGAGCGGCTGTCGCCAACAAGCCTTTGCCTTTATCACCGACAGTGACTTCATAGTCCTGGCCTGAAGCCACGAAGAGCTCATAGCTGACGACTTGCACGGCGGCGGCAAGATTTAATGAACTGAAATCTTTGTTGCACGGGATTCGCAATAAATAACGACACAGGTCCAATTCATGATTTTTCAACCCGGAGTGTTCTCTACCGAATACGATTGCCGCCTTATGATCGATCGCTTCCGTTTTCAAGAGATTCGCACACTCCCTAGGTGTTAACTCCGGCCAACTAATCGTTCGGCAACGAGCACTGGTTCCTACCACAATGGAACAATCGGCGACAGCCTCTTGCAAGCTGTCGCAAACCAAAGCGGAACTCAAAATATCATCCGCCCCGGAAGCTCTGGCAGTGGCATCCGCGCAGGGAAATTGCTTCGGAGCAACCAAAACCAAATCTTTAAGGTTCATATTCTTCATGGCTCGAGCAACCGCTCCAATATTACCGGGATGAGAGGTTTCGACCAATACGATTTTAATATTCGACAACAATGCGTAGCCCCGCCATTTGAAAAAACAGAAAATTTTAACAAAAGATTTGATATGCTATTGATATTTTCTAATTCAGCTTCGTATCAAATATCATGCATCCCATGCTCAATATTGCCGTGCGCGCCGCCAGAAACGCCGGTGAGATAATTTCCCGCTCGGCCGACAATGTCGGAAAACTTCAAATCAACCGGAAAGGCATCAACGATTTCGCGACCGAAGTCGACCGCATGGCCGAACAGGAAATCATAAAAATTATTAAAACCGCCTTTCCCGATCATGCTATTTTGGCTGAAGAAAGCGGCGAACACAAAGGCAACGATTTCGTTTGGATTATCGACCCGCTGGACGGTACAACCAATTTCCTACACGGTTTTCCTGTCTATGCCGTATCAATAGCACTGCAAGTCAAAGGCAAACTGGAGCTCGGCGTCGTTTACGATCCGTTACGCGATGAATTGTTTACCGCCGAACGCGGCGGCGGCGCGATGATGAATAACCGCCGCATTCGCGTGACCAATCAAACCGGACTCAAAGGCGCACTGATCGGAACCGGTTTTCCGTTTAAAAGTCAGCAACATCTCGATGCCTATCTTGGCATGTTCCGGACCATACATGCCGATTCCGCGGGCATACGCCGTGCCGGAGCGGCCGCACTCGATTTAGCCTATGTCGCAATCGGCAGACTCGACGGTTTTTGGGAAATCGGATTACATCCTTGGGATATGGCGGCCGGTATTTTGCTGATCAAGGAAGCCGGCGGCGTCGCCACCGATTTTGCCTTCCAAGATAATTACATGGAAACCGGCAACGTCATTGCCGGCAACCCGAAAATGCACCAGGTTCTGTATCAAGCCATCGAACCGCATGTCACCGAAGCATTGACCCGGTTAAAAGCGAAATAAAATCCGCCTTCGGTGGTGCGAGTATTTACTTCTCCTAATTTAAAAATTAAAGAGAGGAGTTAGCTGAAAACCAACTTGGCTTTCTTAATGGAACCTGATTAGCAAGATGCTTCAGCTTGCCGAAGCCAAGTGTCCGAACAGGGGCAGCAATTCCCAGTTTGAGCAGTTTCGCCGATTTTAGGGTGTGGGGTATGCCTGTCGAGGAACGCCGTAAACCCATCCATGGGGGCTTGGCGGCAGCTCGAACGCCAAGGATGGCGTGAATGCAGATTTTGCATGGAGCAAAAATCTGCCCTGCTGCCGACATCCTCGCCAAGCATATCCCACACCCTTTTTGATCTCCAAATTGGGAATTGCTGGAGCAGGGGCCAGTCGTAGTCGTAAAAACTAAAATATGCTGTTACCCAAGCTCTAGCTTGGGTAACCTATTCAGGAAGCTCTAGCTTCCCGACAATCAAGAAAAATTGAACGAGCGAGTCGGGGTTGATTGAGAGTGAGCGGAGGTTGTGTCGGTCTCAGGAAACTGGAGCTTCCGAGGTGTTTCTCCCAAGCTAGAGCTCTCGTCGTTATACATAAGTCGTAAATACCCCATCTTAGCTAATGCGACTTCGATACCATTTATTGCTACCTAACGTACCCGACTTCGAAATCGCGATCAGGGGATCGCCCCCACAGAGCATCCGGCCTCCTGTGGGAGCGACGCCTTCGTCGCGACTATCGAAGCCACTGACGTTTAATATCCGCAATTTTATCAAACAACACAGCCGCGTAGGGTACGCTGTGCGTACCATGGTAACCCCGCGATAGTCATGTGCCAACCGAACCGCCAGGGCACGGCTTTGGTACGCGTAGCGTACCCTACAATTTATGTATAACGATGAGCGGAGGACCGTGGGAACCAGAAAAATTCGGAGCGGGAATCACCGTCAAGGGACGCCCCTGCTCCTATAACCTCATCCTAACATCCGACACCTGTTAGAGCGACAAACTCGACACCTTTCCTGGCAAACGCCAGCCGAACAAATAACAACTATTGCCGATAAGCCATTCATGGCGTAGACTCGAGATAGCCGCTTCTGCTTGGATAATCAGGTAGCCATTCATGAAAAGACACATCGACCGCCGCACAGTTCTGCCGCTACTTTTTGTCATGGCTATGTTTATCAATTCCGTCTCGGCTGAAAATAATCAAGCTGCCATTCCCGCAACACCGATTGTTCAATTAACCATTCAAGATGCTATTGGTCCTGCGACTTCGGACTATATCGAGCGCAGCATGGACAAGGCTTCCGAATCCGGAGCTAAAGCGATCTTGATCACACTCGACACGCCGGGCGGCCTTGACACATCCATGCGGCAAATCATTAAAAAAATCATCGCCTCGCCGATTCCGGTGATCACTTATGTCACACCGGGCGGGGCACGAGCCGCCAGCGCCGGAACTTATATTCTTTACGCAAGCCATATCGCCGCAATGACGCCGGGAACCAATCTTGGCGCCGCAACACCGGTACAATTGATCGGTCCAACCGAAACGCCCGGTGAACAACCCGACAAAGATCAATCCGTCGACCAGACCTCTTCTAGCAAATCGCCTAAAAACGCGATGGCGCAAAAAGCCATTAACGACGCAGTCGCCTATATCAGAAGCCTGGCCGAAATGCGCGGCAGAAACGCCAATTGGGGAGAACAAGCCGTTCGAGAAGCGGCAAGCCTTTCTGCCGAAAAAGCCCTAGAACTCAATGTGATCGATATTCTAGCAACCGATCGATACGATTTGCTAAAACAACTCGATCAACGAAAAATCAACGTACTCGGGCGCGATATTTCCCTATCAACAGACAATGCGGCGATTCAAGCCTTAGAACCAGACTGGCGCAGCGAATTACTGGCAGTAATTACTAATCCGAATATCGCCTATATCTTACTGATTGCCGGAATTTACGGCCTGATATTCGAATTTTCCAATCCCGGAGCCATCGTCCCGGGCACCATCGGCGGTATTAGCTTGTTACTGGCCCTTTTCGCGTTCCAAGTATTACCGATTAACTATGCCGGTTTCGCACTGATTTTATTAGGCATTTCATTAATGATTGCCGAAGCTTTCGTACCCAGTATCGGTATACTCGGTTTCGGCGGTTTGACCGCGTTCGTGATCGGCTCTGTCATTCTAATGGATACCGATGCCACCGGATTCGGCATCGACATTGCCTTAGTCGGCGCTTTCGCGCTTACCAGCGCAGCATTTTTAATTTTCGCCTTGGGCATGTTGTTAAAATCCAGGCAAAAGCCCATCGTATCCGGCCGGGAAGAATTGCTTGGCGAAACCGGCATCGTGCTTGCCGACTTTACCGATACGGGGCCTGTGCGGGTCCACAGTGAAATATGGCAAGCCCGCAGCCGCGAATCACTCAAAAAAAACCAGCGGATTCGCGTAATCGGCCGGGACGGCCTTATACTCGAGGTTAATTCCACGCCCAACCAGGAGCACAAAGATGTTTGAATATTTCGGTTTAATTTTCGGCAGCTTCGTATTATTGTTGTTGATCAGCGCATTTAGAATTTTACGTGAATACGAACGCGGCGTTATTTTCACGCTTGGCCGTTTTTACAAAGTCAAAGGCCCCGGCTTTATTATCGTGATTCCGCTCATTCAACAAATGGTCAGGGTCGACCTGCGTACCATCGTCATGGACGTGCCGTCGCAAGATGTCATTTCGCGCGACAATGTCTCGGTCAAGGTCAATGCCGTGGTCTATTTCCGAGTTATCGATCCCGACAAGGCGATCATTCAGGTCGAAAATTTTTACGAAGCTACCAGCCAATTGGCGCAAACGACGCTTCGCTCGGTATTGGGCCAACATGAACTGGACGAAATGCTGGCCGAGCGCGACAAATTGAATATCGATATCCAAACCATTCTCGACCAGCAAACCGACGCCTGGGGCATCAAGGTCGCGAATGTCGAAATCAAGCATGTCGATCTCGACGAAAGCATGGTAAGAGCTATCGCCAAACAAGCAGAAGCGGAACGCACCCGCCGCGCGAAAATCATTCATGCGGAAGGCGAAATGCAAGCCTCGGAAAAATTATTGCAGGCCGCTACGATACTCGCGCAACAGCCACAAGCCATACAACTTCGCTATCTGCAGACGTTGACCGAAATCGCCGGAGAAAAATCGTCGACGATCGTATTTCCGCTGCCGATCGACATCGTCAGTAATATCATTAAAGGCCAAGCCACCGATGCAAGTTCGTAATCCGATGCGAAGGATGCTGAACCAAATCAATCGACGACAGCGAGCACTTCCACTCATCCTAAAATATGTTGAGCATTTTAAATCCCGCCCACCCTTCGACAAGGCTCAGGGCAAACGGGATTTAGAATGCTCAGCCAAAGGGTGGCGCTTGGAATCCGCTCATACTTCGACTTCGCTCATCACGAACGGCCTACAACACATGCCAACTGCTCTTTTTAGGTTTATAGTTTATAAAGTAACATTTTGCTATGTTACGTAAGCGGTTTACTCTTTGATCCTGTCTTTTCCGTGTTAAGCATTTTCAATCTTTGTCCGAAATCCAATTATCAAAACGAACTCTGTGCTATTTTTACAGGTATCGAATGTCCGACATTCAGAATCGCATTATTTCCTCGAAACGTTCAAAACCATGAATACCATCCTGCATGTATACCTATCGCACTTCAAATTTCGGCATTAGCGTATGGAGGCGTCGGGGTGTTCGGCAAAGGCTTTGGCAGCATGGATGCTGTCATAGAGCCTACATGGACGTATTCACGGCGTCCTTTGACGGGCACCCCCGACGCCGAAATTTGACTAGCAAAGGGTATAAACGCGCATTTGAACTCTGAACGGGCACATCTGCTTTTTACGAAGGATTTTGTGACAAATAATTTTCTGGAACCATGAAGTTTGCAGATATTTGCATCATGCCATGCAATCTTAGCCATAAAACTAATAAATAGAGACCCTGTGAAACAACCTGTCTACATGGATTTTGCAACCATCTTCGGCCCATTTGTCGCCTTATGCGCGATTGCCGTCGCTGTATTGCTGGACCACGGAAACCCTTTTTCCTTAATCAACGGACCGTCGATCATTTTAGTCGCCGGCGGTACGCTGGGTGCGACAATGATGGCTTACCCGCTAAAAACCTTCGCTATGTTACCCAAATATATTTGGCAAAGCTTCAGAATGGAAAAGCCCAATCCGCATGCGCAAATTAATTTATTCGTTAAATTAGCCGACCGAGCTCGCCGAGGGGGCTTGCTGGCATTGGAAGAGGATATGCTAAAGATCAAGGACCCGTTTATCCGGAATGCGTTGATGTTGGTTGTCGACGGCATCGCACCGGATGAAGTCCGGCGCGTCATGGAAAACGATAATGAAATGACTTCGCAGCGCCATCAAACAGGTATTGCAATGATGTCGACAATGGCCGGCGTGGCCCCGGCCATGGGCATGATAGGAACCGTCGTCGGTCTAATCGGCGTTATGGGCAATTTATCCGATCCTTCGCAATTAGGCCCTTCGATCGCGGTAGCTTTTTTAACGACGCTCTACGGTTCTTTATTAGGCAATCTAGTATTCAGCCCAATGGGCAATAAACTCAAACAAAAAGATAAAGAAGAAATGTTTATCCGTGAAATGATTATTGAAGGAATCTTAGCGGTACAGGAAAGCGAGAACCCCCGCATCGTCCGGCAAAAACTCGAGTCTTTCCTGCACCCTGCCCTCAGAACCCATCGATAAGTTCAAGGCTAGCGTCGATAACAACTTTCTGTTTTAAAGATCGAGCCTTTTCCGGCTAATCTAAGCAACGCAGCCCGGATAGAGCTTAGCACAATCCAGGAAATTCGGAGCCACACCATTCCCGTATTCCGCTATGCTGCATACGGGCTGCGTACTTTAATTGCATAGCAACTAGGGAAACATCGGAACACTAAACGCCCCTCTCGAGCCGCCTATTCACCATTCACCATTCACCATTCACCATTCACCATTCACCATTCACCATTCACCATTCACCATTCACCATTCACCATTCACCATTCACCATTCACCTTTCACCTTTCACCTTTCACCTTTCACCTTTCACCTTTCACCTTTCACCTTTCACCTTTAACCTTTAATCCCCCTCAATCCTCATTTGGGGTATAAAATAACGACAACCACTAAATTTTTCATGGCGACGCGGAGGCCGAATGAATACCGCTGATTTATCCGAACGGATACAAAATGGATTACGACACCTGATCAAACCCGCCGCAATCCTCTCGATCTTGTTTGCATTTTATGCACTCGCCGGCTTTTGGATCTTGCCGGCCGTTCTGAAAAATCAACTCCCTAAAATCATCAACCAGGAAACCGGGCGCACAGCCGCCGTAGAGAAACTTGCGATCAACCCATTCACATTGGAAATGGCTATACAGGGCTTCGAATTAAAAGAAACCGATGGACAATCGTTCGCGGCCTTCAAAGACCTTTATATCGATATCGCCGGGTTTAACTCGATCGCTCATTTTAAGCCTATCATCGAAAAAATCACCTTGATCGAACCGTTCGTCAGAATCGCCAAGGACGCTGAAGGCGTTTTCAATTTCGCCGATTTAATCGAAGCCGCCCCGGAAGAACAACCTATCGAAAAAGATGCCGAAATATCGGCATTCCGGCTAAGCGGCCTAGCCATTCTGGATGGCTCTGTCCTTTGGGAGGATCTACAACTTGCCGAACCGCAAAAAGAAACTCTGGGCTCAATCTATCTGACGCTCGCCGGATTGAATTCGGTCGATCCCACGCCTGCCCCTTTGCAATTTTCGTTTGTTTCTGACTCGAAAAGTACGCTCGATTGGCAAGGCTCTATCTCACTCAAGCCGCTGCAATCGCAAGGCTCGATTAAAGTAGAAAAAGTTGGTTTGTCGCGAATCGGACAGCTTTTTTTACATGAGGCCGGCGATATCAAAGTCGATGATGGCGATCTGAATCTTTCTGCCGACTATGCGTTCACTGCCGCTGAAGACGGCTTAACCGCCGAAATCAAAGCCATCGTGCTTGACGTCGACAATCTCAAATTCAACATCGCGACAGCGCCCGATCAAACGTCCGGCATTGCAACCAAGTCGATCAAGCTCGAAGCCGGTTACTTAATGACGGTCTCAAACGGCGAACTGATGGTCAAAACCGAAACAGACAACCAACTCCGCGTCGATGATCTGACTCTTAATATGACCACACGCCCAAGCCAAAAGACTGATATTGCCGTCAAATCGATCAATTTAGGCGCCAACTTTGCATTGACAAAGACCGGTGACGATTTGACCATCAAAACAGCAACGCCCAATCAACTCAAAGCCGATGATCTGAACCTCAATATCGCCGCAAACCCCGGCCAAAGGGCCGAAATTGCAGTTAAATCCATCAAGTTAGGAACCAACTACGCCTTAACAATGTCCGGCGATGATCTAAAAGCCAGCACCGATAGCGCCAAACTGCTCATCGATACGTTTAACCTGAAACCGTCCAAACCGTCTGCCAACATCCCGGAATTATCGGCGCGCAACATGACTTTCGATGCTGTCTATACAGCCGAAAGCACCGAAAAAGGTCTCAAACTGAACATAGATCAAAGCCGATTCGATCTTAACAAACTGAAAATGGCCTTCAAGCCGCATACCGAAAGACTCGAAACCGAGTTGAGCCTTTTAACGGTTACAGCCGATGTAACGATAGCTCCTGACATGGCCGTCCAAATCGAAAAAGGCAAAATAGATCTTAGCGAACTCAAATTCGGGGCGGACGGGCAAGATATCGAACTCATCAACATTCCGGCAATAACAGCTAGCGGTATCAAGGCCGATACCGCTAAACAGCGCATTCATATCGCGTCGTTGACATCGAAAGACGCGAAGCTGAAAGCCTGGCTCAACCCGGACGGTCAATTTAACTATCTAGCTCTATTCGGTAACGAGAACACCAAACAAACCGATCCGATACCGACACCCGATAGCAAACCCTGGCAATTCGCGCTCGACTTGCTCACTATCGACGGCTATCGAATAGCGTTTACCGACAAAACTCAAAAAACGCCTGTTCCGCTCACCTTGTCCGGTCTGTCCATCGGCATCGAGCACTTAACGGATCAAACCGATCAAAAATTACCGCTGCGTTTGCACACGAAGGTCAACGAAACCGGCTCGATCGACATCGAAGGTCAACTAGCCCCTGCCCCGCTCTCGGCCGATCTCGATCTTAAAGTCGACACGATCGCGCTAAAAACTTTCCAACCCTACTTGGAAAATCATGTTCGTTTGGACCTCATAGAAGGCGATTTTTCCGCTCAGGGTCAGGCTTTATTAGCCATCGACGAACAGGACGAGCTGGACTTGAAATTTCGAGGCGATGCTCATATAGACAGGCTGTTAACTCGCGATCAAGCTCAACGCAGGGACTTCGTCAAATGGCGCAAGCTTGACCTCGGCAGTATTTCGATTGACCTAGCGGCTAATCAGTTCATTTTTGAAGACATCCGCTTCGACCGGCCTTACATTCGCGTATTGATCAAAAAAGACGGAACGACCAACTTCAACGATATTATCGTAGCGACCGAAACTCCGGAAACCGAACAGACCGAAGCCGAACCCGCTAAACCCATCCATTATCATGTCGGCCGAATCGAGGTCAGAAGAGGCTTGTCCGACTTCGCCGATTATTCTTTGATACTACCTTTCGTCACGCAAATGAATAATCTTGACGGCGTCTTGTCCGGCATTTCATCCAAACCCGGCGCTACCGCCGAGTTGTCGCTGCAAGGCAAGGTTTATAATTTGGCCGATGTCAGCATTGCCGGCAATTATCAAATGGATAGCGGTGATTCAGCGATCGAATTAAACTTCAAGGACATGCCGTTGCCGCTGGTCACTCCCTACATGGCTCAATTTGCCGGTTATAAAATCGAAAGAGGCCAAATGTCACTGGATCTCAAATACACGATCGACCAAGGCAAACTCAACGCACAGAATAATCTTTTCATAGATCAATTCACGCTCGGCGAGAGAGTCGAAAACCCCGATGCGGTATCGCTACCGTTGAATTTAGCGATCGCATTGCTGAAAGACTCCAAAGGACAAATCAGTATCGACTTACCCATCACTGGAAGTCTCGACGATCCGGAATTCAGCGTCGGCTCGTTGGTGATGAGAGCGCTCGGCAACCTAATAAGAAACATAGCCACATCGCCGTTCAGAGCCATCGCATCGATGTTTGACGCGGAACAGGATTTAAGCACAATCACTTTCGAACCGGGTAGCACCAGGATCGCGGAGGCCGAACAAACCAAGCTCGACGCACTGGCCAAGGCACTGAAAGACAGACTGGCTCTCAGATTAGAAATCAGAGGCGCCGCCTTCGAGGCTCTGGACTGGCCGGCACTACGCTCGGAAGCACTGAACGATCAACTGAAATCGATGAGAGCGAAAGAACTCAGAGCGGAAGGTAGAAGAATCCGCGCGGAATATGTCACACTCTCTGAAGACGAGGAGCAGCGTTTGCTTGCGCAACTCTTCATCGAAAAATTTCCGATGCTGGCCGACTATTCGTTCTTCGGCAGACCGAGATTAAAAAACCCCGAACAAGGCGACTTTTACGAAATCGCTCGGCAAACACTCGAGGCGACCTTGGAACCCGATCAACAGCGACTAAACGACTTGGCGGTACGCAGAGCCGGAGCAATACAAAATTACCTGATCGCCGAAGGCGGTATCCCAGGAAACCGGATCTTCCTACTCGCGACCGAACTGAACCCCGTCAGGAAGGAGCCTGGCATCACGGCGACGCTGAGTTTGGGAACACGGTAATTACATTGGATTCAGAAAAGATCGGTTTAGCTTTAGAGGTTAATATACAGGGCACATGTTCAAGAAGCGGCATTCAAGCAAGTGCGCTCCAAGTATTCAAACTATGTTATTAACCGCCCATCATATTCACCAACAACGCCCTCAACTGGTTTTTACAATTTTCCATATTCTTTGCTCTGATCTCGTCCAGTTTGATTCCCCAACCGCTATGTTGGTGTTCATAATCCGGAGCGAGCCGATCCAATAACAAGAGATCATAAACATTGACCCACTCGCCTTCGACCTTCAGCGCCAGATTCGGATTGAAAATATAGTAGCCGGTCCTGACCCGGTAAAACAGTTTTCGATTGTATTTGTCATCCCGGTTGATTTCATTCTTCGACAAAATACTGCTCAGATAAGCGCGTTTTTTTTCGCCTTTCGGGCAAGATAATATTCGGGATGTGTTGTATCGCATCAAGTATATCCTGGGTCGCGAAGCCCTCGAGTCGATAATGCATTTTTTTAGGCATGACCCGGTAAAACAGCGCGATCATTAAATTCAGCAGAAAAAATTCCATCAAGTGCTGATCCAGCTTTATCAGGCGCCCGTCAACCTGAATGCTCATACTGGAAGGCTCCAATTGTTCGTAAATCTCGGCCAATTTCTTTTTGGCATAGGCTTCGTCGCGCTCGCTCTGACCAAGAGCGATTTGAAAGGCATTCAGGCCGTTACCATCGACTTTTTCGGTATCGGCTCCCAATTCGCACAGCGCCTTGACCACTTCGACATTTCCCGTCCATGCGGAAACCATCAACGGGGTTTGGCTGAATACATTGCGAAAATCGGGGCCGTACAAATCGACCTGCTTCAACACCGCATCGGGTTTCTTGAAGGTGTAGGCAATATAATGATTTTGTTGCAGCATCTGCAGGCCCTTTACGGGATTTTGCGCGGGCTTGAAATCGCTTTTGATCAATTGGTTAATCAGGTTACGATCTTCATAAACCAAGGCGTATTCGAAAAGTGCCATTTTGGCTTTCTTATTATTGTCGACGAGCGCTTGTTGCTTCAGATTTTCCAGATTTTCACCGGCAATGACCTGCCAATTCGGTGTTTTTTGCTTCAGAATCTCGCTACGTATACGATCCGCCTGCTCCTGTTTGCCTTGCAATTCGAGTTTATGCGCTTCTTGCCGCCAATCGTCGAGACTCGAATTTTGGTTTGCTAACTCCAACGAATCCCTGGCATCGCGCAGCCCCACCAAGTCGAGCAAAGGCTGTTTCGGGTTACTTTCTATCCAATACAGATTCTTGATCGCCCGGGTCAGCGCGACATACAAGGCGTTGATATAGAATTTGTAGACTTCCAGCGACTTGTCGGTTTTGTCCTTACCGCGCGCATATTTGAGATCTAATTCCAAATCGGCCTGACTGACGCCTTTGCTGATTTCGCGGTAGCGCGCCTCTTCCAGGCTTAGAAAGTTGTACAGAATGATATTTTCATATTCCAATCCTTTGGCTTCTTGAATCGTGAACACCAGCGGCGTGCTGAAGTGTTCGCGGGCCATCGGTTTTTGTTCGGCGGTCATCACGATCACGGCGAACAGCGTCGAAGCCTTGGTTTTTTTATCCAATTCCTGTTTGATTTTGTCGTTATCTTGTAAAAACAGCACTTCGCCCTGGGTATGTCCGTTGCTTTCGACCAAGTAATGGCTTTCCTTGTCGATCGACCCGAAGCGGCGGTTTTTGATCTTCAAAATCCGGTTCGCGATGTCGGTAACCTGCGGCGAATTGCGGTAGTTGGTATTGAGAATCCGGATCAGGTCTTCGGAACCCTGCAAGTCTTCTTGTTTGTAAAACAGCGTCTTAACCTTGGACCAGGAAAAGAAATTCGGATGTACGATCTGATTGGAATCGCCGCACAAGATAAAATCCTGCGTCTGCCGCAACGACTTCATGATCAGGTAAAGCTGAATATTGGTCAGGTCCTGAACTTCGTCGACGACGACAAAATCGTAACGCGGCTCGCTGATCTTCAGATAATCGTGACTGACGACATTGCTGTCGTAAAGCCGATTTTCGCGTAAAAATTCCAGATATTTCTCGAAGATGCCGTAAACCGCTTCGCGCTCCTCGGCCAGAAAAATCGATTCCTTGACCCCCAACGCCAGATAATCCTCGCGGCTGAGCCAGCTTTTATCGGTGGCAGGCCCCGTGATGACGCCGCGAAATTCCTCGAACAGCTTGTGTGCATCTTTGAATTGGCCGCCTTGCCGATGACGGCCGAACCATTGTTGGAAATGTTGAAACGTAACCGGCTTACCTTCCGGCACCTTGATGCTTTCGAGAAATTCCTGAAACGACAGAAAATCGACCTGTTGATCATCATTCCGGTAATGATGCGAGTAATAAAGATCGCGGGAATTTTTGACCAAATAGGCCGATTGCGTAACATAAAGGACATCGCCGACCGCCTGCTTCATCTTTTCCAGCGTCAATGCGGTTTTGCCGCTACCGGCCGAGCCGATCACGATCAACGGCGGATTCAGCGCATAAATCGATTGCTGGCTATCGTCGAAGGAAATAATTTTATCGAGCAGATTAAAGCACTGATGCCCCGTATTCAGATACACCAAGTCTTGCCCGACGTTTTCGTCAGGGGCGTTCAGCACCGGAATTTTATCTTCGTCGACCGTTGCTCCATGACGTAAAAACCGCGAATCTTCATAGGCATGGCCCTTGATCAATTCCAACATCAACGCGTAGGCTTGGCCTTGATGGCGATAAATCGAAAACAGCAGCCGATCGCTACGATTGAGACGAGCGCGAAACAAATTATCGCCGACCTTTTTGACGTCGGCAGACTTGAAATCGCCGGCTTCGAGATAGTTTTTCAACTTGGTAAAGCCGGGTATCGTTTTCGGATTCAGTTCGTTATAAAGCAAGACTTGCATGACGCGCCATTTTGATAAGAAAAGTTTTTGATGTAAGTTTCGATCGCTATCCCCGAGCATCACGAAGTTTTCGAAATAACGATCGACGCCTACGAAACTAAGTTTTGTACAGACCATAGGCCGGTGTACTACCAGGCACGGCAATTGTGTTTGACTCTTGTTTTCGTGCCTTTCGTAAATATTTTAACGTATTTGCGCATAGCTTTAAAATTATGACACGGCTCCCGGAAACTCGTAAAAAGCCCCGTTAATGGCAGCGATTCCCTGTTTGAGTGCTTAGCGTTTTAGAGCTTGAACGGTTTTCAGTATGAAGGGAGTAAATGCCATCACCGTCCGACGTGTAACCTTTTTCCTACATAGAGACGGTATTTTCTATTGCGTCGCATCAAATGATATCATTCCACAACAGACTTCATTATCGGAAAAATCATGCAAGCACTCACAGACCGAGAGCTTTATCAAGCCCTCGAATACGCCAAAAGCATCGACGAAACAACCGGCAGAAAAATCATAGCCAACTTCCAATCCGACCAGACGATGCTCGCGCAGATGCTGTTCGGTATTTTTCCCGGCATCATTGCCGAGCAAAACCAAGACATGGCGCATTTGTTCATGGATTTGTGCTTCGACTTGCTCTGCGTATTTCAAAAAGCCTTCGGCCCTCTGCCCGCACAAAACGAACTTGATATCGATTGGCTTCAAAAACAAGCGATGCTACTCGATACCGAATTGCAAGCCGTGAAGAAAAATCAAGACATGGACGATAAAATCCGGAACTCGTTGCAAGAAAGGATGATTTCAAGAACACACGATGAAACCCCGCAATCCGGACTCATTGCATTTATGAACGCAGCGGTCGATGATTATGCCTCGGAAAATCCAAGCCGGGTGCCTGCCACACAAATCACGCAAGCGCTGATTTTAGTTGCAATCCGCCTATTCAATAACCTCTACACGCATTCGCGGAAATACTGATATGTCGGATATTATGAAATTAACGGTCGGCGAACGATTCGAGCACAATCTGCCCGACGAAGGCATGAGCGTGATTCTGGTCAACGGCACACCGATGCTAACTTTTAATTTTTCGCTGAATAAACAGCAAATCGATTCCTTTTTGAATGGCTCGTGTTCGTTCGGACTGTTTACCGAAAACGATGCGCTGTTTTTTTTGTTTAAGATCGATAATTTTTTGGAATGGTCGGACTTAGCCTTCACGATTCATTTAGCCGGCGATGAAACTGTCGCAACCGGCCCCGGCTATCTGCCGTTCAATCTCGTATTGGTCGATTCGGCCACGAGTATCGTCAAAGGCTTGCGCGTCGTGACCACAACGCCGGAATTCGGCGCCATACTGGCTGACATCACCAAACGGCAGGCCAAGCAGCCATTCGATACGATTGCTTATTACAAAACGATCGGCGACATTTACGAAAAATACCCGTCGGCTAGCGACATGCTGAAAAAAGCGCTAATCGTCGAGGAAGGCGGGATTACATTACCGAAACACTAAAACTTAACCGAATACCGGACAGATCTCGTCTTTTATCGTTTAGATTGTGAGAATACTGCAATTTAGTTAAGGAGACTCCGTCATTCCGCCATGGATGGCAGCCTCTTGAAGCACATTCGAGCTCGAATGCTTGCATTACTTATTCTGCGACGGATTAACTTAATGGCAGTGGATTAAGAGAGGGGGAGCCATCCATGGCATCGAATCTTACTATGTGGCTCCTTCACATTATCCTTCGAGTCAATGCAAACCGGCTATCCTGCCGATTTGTCCGGCCATCCCGGCCGGAAACGGTCAACTTTTTCCTTAATTTGCCGCAAATGGATGCGTCGCAGTCGCTTTTCCGGTGACAACTTCCTGAGCTGTTGGAGAACCGGCAACGGCACGCTCGATAGCTTCTTTGGTCGCTTCGTAGTTGTATTGTTGAATTTTGGCGTCGTCTTCAGCCATCCAGTGGATGAAAACACCTACCGAAATAAACAGATTGTCGGCTTCGTCGGCAGGAATAGTGCCGTTTTCGACCGAATCGGCAACCGCCATCGCCACACCACGCTGAGCGGGTCCGAACATTTGTACGGCTTGCTTGGAACCTTTGATCGTGACTTTATTGAACATCACGGTCGAGGGTTTTACCATCAAGTTAGGGGCAACAACAGCCAGCAAGCTGGAGAAACCGTCTTTGTTGTTGGTCAGGCAATTTGCGAAAGCGGTTTCGGCAGCCGAACCGCGTGGGCCGATAATCAGATCGATGTGCGCGACTTCGTTGCCGTCGCCTACCAATGATTCGCCTACGCGTAAATTACTGATTTTTGCCATGCTTGTTGACTCCTTAAAAATAAAGATGAACAGAGTTTAAAAATTAAACTAAAACCTAATACGGCACATTCCGTTTAAGTCGTGAGGCATTGTAATGCCGATTCCTTTCAGGCACCTTTCATGGAATTTTCAGAGCCAATCAACCTTAAAATACGGTTGTATACCTTTCGCAATTCAAATTTCGGCAATGGCAGAGGATGCGTCGGGGCGTTCGACAAAGGCTTTGCCAGCATGGAACTGGCATAGAGGCTACAGGGACGTATTTACGGCGTCCTGTTAAGCGAGTCACCGAACGCATCAAAGGGTATTGCTTGAAGAACTTATTTTGTGCATATTCCTAAGGAACGAGCATGAAATAGTTTTGGAAGGGGGGTTGGTGGCTCGATTGACAGGTGTCGGCGGCAGGGCAGATTTTTGCTCCTGCAAAATCTGCATTCATGCCATCCATGGCAATCAGATTCCGCCGCCAAGCCTACATGGATGTATTCACGGCGTCCTGTCAAACGAGTCACCAAACCGCCACAAAGCCTACTACTTGTATAAGTTATTTTGTGCATATTCCTAAGCGGAAATTTTAAACCCTATCGAACAGTGCAGGCTAACAAATGAAACATTGGCAAAAGGTGAGATTATGCTGCCGGAATTAACCAACATTCAACCCGCTTTTGTAGGATTTAATTTTCGAAATACGGTAGCTGCCGAACAAAATCCTAACGCTTCCGAAAACGACACTCAAATCCAAGGACGAGACACAAGCCTTGCGGATGATGCGCAATTTTCTATCGAGGAACAGCGTCAAATCGAGGCATTAAAGGCCCGAGACGCCGAAGTTAGAGCTCATGAGCAAGCGCATGTGAATGCCGCCGCGGGCATTGCCGTCAGCGGCGCAAGCTTTTCCTATCAAACCGGACCCGACGGAAACCGCTACGCTATTGGCGGCGAAGTCCAAATCGACACATCGCCGGTCCCCGGCGATCCGGAGGCAACGCTGAGAAAAGCCGAATCTATTCGCAGGGCGGCACTTGCTCCGGCGCAACCATCCTCTCAAGATTTTAGTGTGGCAGCCAACGCCGCCAGAATGGCAAGCGATGCCAGAATTGAACTTCTCAAACAAACGCAGGAAAACGCCGACCCTAAGTTTGGCACCACTATCGATATCGCCGTTTAAACCTGAAAAGAACAGTTGGCATGTGTTGTAGACCGTTCGTGCTGAGCCAAGTCGAAGCATGAACGGTCTACAACACTTTCACCGGCCAGGTGAAGCCTCAAACTACCGCCCATCCTTCGACGAGAGGCTCTCCTGAGCGCAGCCGAAGGGCTCAGCGCGAACGGTAGTTTGAGGCTCTCAACTGCATTTTTTAGGTTAAACGCAGGTGTGGACCAAAATTCACCTAGAGAGTAAAAGAAGACATTATTTTCGGGTTTGAGTGCGCCATAACTGCACAATTTGATCCACATCCAAATCGTCAGGGCCTTCACGCCAACCCGTATAATAATCCACGTCATTACTTTTCGGCTCGGGATTAGGGCGATAGATCTGCACGCGCGTCGGCAACGGCGCAGCCTCACCCAGCACTAACGCCTCACCTCTTCCGAGCGAGGTTAAAATATCGGTCAAGTCGCCTTCGGCTTCCGGAACCAATCCGCGTATATAAGCTTGATCCTCGGGGTTGGTAGTTCTCAGGCAAAAAAACGAACTGCATTGGGCTAACATCGTTTCCGATAATTCGGTCGGCCGTTGGCTAATTACACCGATCGAAACGCCGTATTTTCGACCTTCCTTTGCGATACGCTCCATCATCTTTTTCGTACCTTCGAATTGACCGCCTTTTTCACGCGGGATATAAGCATGAGCTTCCTCGCAAATCAGCGTGATCGGAAATTCCCTGCGTTTCGGATTCCAATAATTGAATTCATAGGCCAACCGGCCCACTTGTGCGGAAACGGCCGGCCGAACATCGGTCGGCACCGAACTTAAGTCGACAACGGTAATATTGGCCTTGTTATCGCCCAATCCGATGAACTGCCGAAGTAAATCGGCCATACCGGCGGAAGTGTTACGTTTTTTCGGCTTTAATAAAAAATCGTAACGCACATCATTGAATCGGCTTTGCATTCTGACTAAAAATTCGTCGAATTGACCAAATAAGGCGCCTTTGCTTTTACCGAAATCCTTACGCTCTTCATTGGCGTTCTTGAACTGCATATACAATTCGGCTAGGGAAAAATAAATCGGCGTATCGATCGAAACCACGCCTAAACCGATTTCCTTTGCTTCCTTCCGCTTGAGTTGTTGCAAGATTTCACGCATGAATGCCATCTGCATCGAAGCGCCGCTATCGTTGCGATCGATAAAGAGATCGACCAATTCCGCATAGCTCATCATCCAATAAGGCATCTCCATGTCCATCGCATCGACATAGTTGACTATGTCGCTAGGAAATGCCGATTGAATCGCGCCATTATCGTCCTTCCAACAATATTCGCCATGGAGATCCAACATGATCAAATGAGCCTTCGGCATGGCCTTGATGGTATGCTGAATCAAACTCGTGACTGTCCAGGACTTACCCGAACCGGATTGCCCGATGATCGCAAAATGCCGTCCGAATAAAGCGCGAGGATCGAGACTGAGATGATATTCCTTATGCGACGCTAACTGGCCGATAAAAAATTCGTAATCTCTAAAGGCAGAAAAAATAGCGTTAATTTCGCTTAAGCCGACAGCGTAAACTTTTGCACCGGGCGTCGGATAATGTCTAACGCCGCGAACAAATGTGCC
Source organism: Methylotuvimicrobium buryatense (assembly GCF_005931095.1). Taxonomy (GTDB): domain Bacteria; phylum Pseudomonadota; class Gammaproteobacteria; order Methylococcales; family Methylomonadaceae; genus Methylotuvimicrobium; species Methylotuvimicrobium buryatense. Next base: position 3,201,112 of record NZ_CP035467.1, read on the forward strand.
GTTTTCCTGGATTTCCCCGACCGGAATCAACGAAATAAACCGATCCGCCTTGCGTATCCCGACCGAATCGAAACGATCGCGCTCCCACATTTTAAAAACCAAAGCCAGAACGCCAATTGTTCCTTGCCTTATAACGACATACGAACCAATATGACCGGCAAGGATTTCTTCATTACCGATTCGAATAATCGGCAAATCGGAAGAATGCTGTTCCGCTATTCTGGCCTCCATGCCATCGCCGCGCACTTCGGAAAGATAGCCGATCAGAATACTATTTAAGGGTTGCTCGGACATTATGTGCTTCCTATCAATTCAAAGATATTAAGCATTTTAGACGAAATTTAAGTTTTAAACCTCGTTCGGATGTTTTTTGGCTGTCATTTCAAATTTGGAGAAAAAACACGCTATCAAACGACATGAATTTAATCCGATCGTGTTTTAAGTGAAAAATAGCGCCCACCTTCCTTACTTCGCGAAGCTAGAGCTTCGCATACCGATTTCCCAAGCTGGAGCTTGGGTAACAGCGAATTCACCTTTCATCTTTCACCTTTCATCTTTTATCTTTTTTAATCAACCCATTCATAAAATTCGGTCAATGCCGGGTCGCATTTACAACAACTGGTTCCGCATGACCCATTCGGCGATGACGATTTAATTTTTCCTTTACTGATCCACTTGCCCAACATGCCTCTTATCGCATCGGCATCCATATCGAAATGATTGACCAGATCGACCATCGCCACTTTATGCCTTTGCTTGATATAGTCTCTAAGATCGGACAGTATCACCGGTTTTCTCCTGTTGTACGGGGTTGCTGGAATTTCTCCCGGATAAGCGCAACACTAACAACACCAATAAAAAGAAAAGACTTAGCCCAATCAACCATGTCAACGAATAACTCGGGTGATCGCTAAAGGTCGATAATTGATAGAAAAATGTCGCGGTCATATAGGCAATACCGGTCGTCCAAAAGACGACAAACAATGTCCAGCCCAGATTAGTTTCTCGATAGATCGCCGCCGTCGCCGCAACGCAAGGCGCATACAATAAAATGAATAATAGATAGGCGAAAGCCCCGGCTTGACCGTCGAAACTGACTCGCATTGCCCCGTAGGTTCCTGCATCGACGTCTTGGTCATTGACTGCGGTTTCAATGTCGAGCCCCAATGGATCCAACAGATTGCCGGCAACACCCAATAAGTTTTCAGGAATCGTCTTCACCGCCTCACTCAGGGCTGCGACTAAATCGAAACCTTCATCGTCAGCCTCAGCCTCATCGAACGCCATTTGGCTGTAAAGAGCATTCAAAGTACCGACTACGGCCTCTTTAGCCAACACGCCGGTAAAAATACCGACCGTGGCCGGCCAATTGTCGCTCTCTATGCCCATAGGTTTGAATACCGGCGTCAAGCCACGGCCTATTTCGCTTAGTACCGATTGATCGCTGTTTTCACGACCGAAACTACCGTCCGTACCCATCGCATTGAGAAAGTTCAAAACCAATACCATCGGCACGATCACCTTACCGGCATTGAAAATGAAAGTTTTGAGTCGATCCCAAGTTCTAAGTAAAACACTCCGCAGGCGCGGAATATGATAAGCCGGCAGTTCCATGATAAATGGCGTGGCCTCGCCCTTGAATAAGGTATGGCGCATAATCAGGCCGGTAAAAACCGCCACCGCAATGCCGATCAAATACAATCCGAACACTAAATTTTGTCCGCCGACCGGGAAAAAAGCCGCCGCGAACAAAGCATAAACCGGCAACCGAGCACCGCAGGACATGAACGGGTTCATCATATTGGTTAGAATACGATCACGTTGATTTTCCAGCGTTCTGGTCGCCATGATTGCAGGTACGTTACAACCGAAACCGACGATCATCGGCACGAAAGATTTTCCCGGCAAACCCATCATGCGCATAAAACGGTCCATCACGAAAGCGGCACGCGCCATGTAGCCGGAATCCTCCAAAGCGGATAACACCATAAAAAGAAACCCGACAATAGGAATAAATGTCGCGACAACCTGAACGCCGCCGCCCGCGCCTTGAGCGATTAAAACCACTAACCACTCCGGCCAATTCAGTTGATTTAATACAAACGCTAAACCATCGACAAAAAAAGCTCCGGTCACTTGTTCAAAAAAATCTATGAAAGCGCTGCCGATATTAATCGTGAACATGAACATCAAATACATCACCAGCAAAAAAATCGGTATGCCTAAAAAGCGATTCAACACCAAGGCATCAATTCGCTCGGTGGTATGCCGATTTAATTGTTGAGTATGGATCACGCAACGCTGAGTCAATGAATTGACGAATCCATAGCGGGCGTCGGCGGCTAGAATATCGATTTCGTCATCAGCTTCGGTTTCAATTTGTCGTTGCAGCGCCGCAACAGTCCCTTTGAGTTCATGGCCGGCAATTTGTTTGGCCAAAGTGTCGTCTTCGAGCAAACGAACGGTCAACCAACGCAGGTCGCAATGGTGCTGTTCGGCCAGCGGCTGCAATAATGGCGACAATTTGCCGATAGCTTGTTCCAAAGTCGGCGCATAAGGAATATCGAGACTCGGAACGGGCTTATCCTGCGCGGCACGATTGATGACTTCTTTTAAATGCCCTATCCCTTCTCCGGTCGATGCACTGATTGGCACAACCGGGCAACCCAATAGATTGGACAGTTCATCGACATCGATCGCCACGCCTTTTAGACGAGCGGCATCGATCATGTTCAGCGCGATCATCATCGGCACCCGCATTTCCAGAAGCTGGGAACTCAAATATAGATTACGTTCGATATTTGACGCATCGACGATATTAATGATCAAATCCGCTTCCCTAGCCGCTACATAGTCTCTGGCTACTTTCTCATCGAGAGAAACATCGTCATCGGCCGCTTCCAGGGAGTAGGTACCGGGCAAATCGACCACACGGACGATTTTATGATCGAATCGATATTCGCCGGTTTTCTTTTCGACGGTCACACCCGGCCAATTGCCTACATGCTGTTTAGAGCCTGTCAAAATATTGAACAGCGTCGTTTTACCGCAATTCGGATTACCGACGACGCCTATCGTAAAATCGATTGCCATTAAATTTTCTCGATCAATAAGACAGATGCTTCATCCTTGCGTAATGTCAATGAAAAACCACGCAGCTTTATCTCGACCGGGTCCCCCATTGGAGCAAAGCGAGTGACACAAAACTGTGTGCCGGGCGTTAAGCCCATCGCCAACAAGCGTTTTCGGTAGGCCTTTGCAGATTTATCGAATCCGGTTATGCGGCCGCAATCGCCAACGATGAGGTTCTTTAAACTTAAGTTCATTCGCTTAGCCTCTTAGTCTTGGATACCCAAAACAATATAATAAGTAATAATGATTCTCATTAAATGACTATATCATAACTAGACTTAAGGTCAAAACATGGTTTTCCGAACTTGTTTGATATTGGCGGGTCGAGCGCAGTACGCGTCTCTTGCCTTGATTATTCGTGCATGAGAAAGCTCAACATAACAACGCTTCGCTTGATTGATTATACCTTTCGCACTTCAAATTTCGGCAGTGTCTAAGGAGGCACCGGGGTGCTCGGCAAAGGCTTTGCCAGCATGGAGCTGGCATAGAGCCTACAGGGACGTATTCACGGCGTCCTTTGACGGGCACCCCGGCGCCGAATTTTGATCTACGAGGAGTATATAAAGGGAGTAACAATGCTTCGCTTGATTGATGTAGTAGAACCGATTCGTCCTACTTGAGGTCGCCGATGGTTGACGATTTATATGAATTTTCCCATGAAATATGTGAACTCCATGGTTAGCTATCCGATTAAGGACTATTGACCTTTTTCGATTTTCTTCATTAATTTTGCATATTGGCTTTTCAATTTAAATGAACTAATACCGGAAACCAATACGCCAATGATAATACCCGCCAGCAACTCTAACGTTAAAGCCAAAGTGAGCGGCATCGAAATAGTAAAGAAATAAAAATGGATTTGAACTGTGTGAAAATTTAGAACGGAAAAGATCAACGCAACAATGAAAATACTGATGAAAATAACGATCGAGAGAAATTTCATTATTGTCCAATTGTTACGTTGATTGGGAATATCTGTCAGTGCCTAATTTATGAAACACTGGATTGGCAAAGGAATATTTAACAATGCCAAGCAGTTTGACGAAACGGCGATTAATCCGTTATTTTGCAATGCTCGCGAGACATATCAACCCTATCTCTAAGCTCCTTACCGGGCTTGAAGTGCGGTACATATTTTTTGGGCAGGGCCACCGACTCACCGGTTTTAGGATTGCGCCCCATTCTAGCTTCGCGTTCACGTAACGAAAAGCTGCCAAACCCCCTAATTTCTATTCTTTCATTGGAAGACAACGACTGACTCATCTGTTCGATGATGCATTTGACCGCCAACTCGACATCTTTTAAAGCTAGATGCGGCTGATGTTTTGCGAGTGCTTCTATTAATTCCGATTTTGTCACATTCTATCCTGCGAAAATGAATAAAATCAAAAGGGTGCGCCCCATGGCGCACCCGTCTGCATGACTTTACTTTTCCATTTGCTTGAAGATATCGCCCAAGGTAGGCGTACCCGCAGGCTGTTGAGTATAGTCTTTGAGGGCTTCGGACTCTTCATCCTGATCCTTTGCCTTAATCGACAAGGAAATCGATTTGCTCTTTTTATCGACACCGATAAACTTCGCTTCGATTTGCTCGCCTTCTTTCAGTAACGTCCGAGCATCTTCAACGCGGTCGCGTTGAATCTCGGAAGCACGCAGGTAACCTTCAACATTATCGGCTAATGTGATGACAGCGCCCTTCGCATCGACTTCTTTAATCGTTCCGTTAACGAGACTGCCTTTTTCATGCAGTGCTAGGTAGTTTTGGAACGGGTCTTGCTCAAGTTGCTTAATACCCAACGAAATACGTTCACGCTCCGCGTCGACTGCCAAAATAACGGTTTCTACCTCGTCGCCTTTCTTGTAATCGCGCGCGGCAGCTTCAGTATCGTCGGTCCAAGAAATATCGGACATATGAACCAAACCGTCAATACCGCCATCCAGTCCAATGAAAACACCGAAATCGGTGATCGATTTGATTTTGCCGGAAATTTTGTCGCCTTTGTTATGAGTCGCGGCAAATTCATCCCATGGATTGGTTTGGCATTGCTTCATACCCAACGAAATGCGGCGACGCTCTTCGTCGATTTCCAAAACCATGACTTCGACTTCATCGCCCAATTGCACGACTTTGGAAGGATTGACGTTTTTGTTGGTCCAATCCATTTCGGAAACGTGCACCAAACCTTCAACGCCTTCTTCGATTTCGATAAAGCAGCCGTAATCGGTCAGGTTATTGACTTTACCGAATACGCGAGTACCGGCCGGGTAACGACGAGCGATGTTTTGCCATGGATCTTCACCCAATTGTTTCATGCCCAACGAAACGCGGTTTTTCTCTTTATCGAATTTTAGGACCTTGACTTTAACTTCCTGGCCTATTTCAACACACTCGGAAGGATGACGAACTCGGCGCCACGCCATATCGGTGATATGCAACAAGCCATCAATACCGCCCAGGTCAATAAAGGCGCCGTAATCGGTCAGGTTTTTGACGATACCGGTGACTTCGGCGCCGTCATGCAAGGATTTGAGCAGTTCTTCTCTTTCTTCGCTGTATTCTTTTTCTACGACAGCGCGACGCGACAATACAACATTGTTACGTTTTTGATCGATTTTGATAACCTTGAATTCCAGATCGCGGTTTTCCAAGAAAGTCGTATCCCTGATAGGACGAACATCGACCAATGAACCGGGCAGGAACGCTCTCAACGCACCCACGGCAACGGTAAAGCCGCCGCGAACCTTGCCGGTAATACGGCCGGTAATGGTTTCTTCTTTTTCGAAGGCCTGTTCCAATTCGATCCAAGCTTTGTTTTTCTTGGCTTTATCGCGGGAAAGAAGAGTGGCTCCCAAGCCGTCTTCAAATAAATCGAGAGCGACTTCGATCTCATCGCCGACTTCTACTTCCAAATCACCATCGGCATTCAAAAACTGCCATTTCGGGATCACACCCTCTGATTTGGCTTGGGTGCTGACAATCACGAATTCATTTTCGATATCGACAACGGTACCCATTAACATTGCACCAGGACGCATTTCGGTCTTGGCTAAACTTTCTTCAAATAATTCAGCAAAGCTTTCGCTCATTGTTCTTCTTTCCCAAGCTTGTTGTAAATAGGCACAAGCTTCATATAAGTTATCAAGGTTAAAAAAAAAGCCGCTTAATACTGCTTGCGGCGTATGTAAATACTACTCAGCGAATCAAATTTACTATCTGCTCAATGACCGTCTCGATGGACATATCGGAAGAATCGATAAAAACAGCATCATTAGCCTGCATCAACGGCGCGGCTTTGCGCTGTTGATCGCGGCGATCCCGCTCTTCAATCTCTTGAGTAATGAGCGAAAGGTTAGCATCAATTCCTTTTTCTTTCAACTGTTTATATCGGCGCATCGCTCTTTCTTCAGCACTTGCCGTTAAAAACACCTTATTTTGAGCATCAGGAAATACGACGGTACCCATGTCCCGACCGTCTGCAACCAAACCGGGCGGCTTTTTAAAATCCTTTTGTTTTTGCAGTAGAACCTTTCTAACTTCAGGCAACGCGGCGACCACCGAAGCTGCATTGCCTGTACTTTCAAGACCCAATTGACCGGTTATATCCTTACCATCAAGCTTAACGGTCAATTCGTCGGCGGATTCGAACTCCAATACCATCGCTTTGGCAACTTCCGCAACAACCGCCTCGTCGCTCAAGTCGGCTCCTGCGGCAATGGCGGCAATGGCCAACGAACGATAGATCGAACCGCTGTCCAAATAGTGCCAACCCAATTTTCTCGCAATTGCCCGACTGACCGTGCCTTTACCGGCGCCGGACGGACCGTCGATTGTCAATACCGGAACCGACATTAGCCTTGCTCGGACTGCAGTTTTAAACCCAGGGCCGGAGCGATCTCTATGAACTCCGGAAAGGATGTATTGACGTTTTCGCAATCGTTGATGACGATTTTTCCGTCGGCTCTGAGCCCGGCAATTGAAAAAGCCATCGCGATACGATGGTCGCCATGCGACTCGACCGAACCCGAACCGATTTTTCCGCCTTGGATGATCATGCCGTCCGGCGTCGGCTGAGCATCGACTCCCAAAATTTTTAAGCCATCGGCCATGACTTGAATCCGGTCGGATTCCTTGACCCTGAGTTCTTCGGCGCCGGTCAAACGGGTTTGTCCTTCGGCGCAAGCCGCAGCAACAAACAATACCGGAAATTCATCGATCGCCAGCGGAACCAATTCCTCAGGAATATCGATGCCTTTCAATGGTGCCGATTTAACATGCAGATCGGCTACCGGTTCTCCACCGACGATACGCTCGTTCAATATTTCGATATTTGCACCCATCAGTCGCAGAATATCGATCACACCGGTACGAGTAGGATTGATACCCACATGATTCAGCACGATATCGGAACCTGGCGCAATGGATGCTCCGACCAAAAAAAACGCCGCTGAAGAAATATCGCTGGGCACATCGATATCGGACGCCGTGAGTCTACCTTCGGCAGTAATCGTCACCCTGGCCCCATCTTTTTCGACCGGATACGAAAAACCGCTCAGCATCCGCTCGGTATGATCGCGTGTCGGCGCCGGCTCGGTAACGCGGGTCGCCCCTTCTGCGTACATCCCAGCCAATAACAAACACGATTTGACTTGCGCGCTAGCCATTGGCATTTGATAATCGATGCCTTTAAGTTTGCCGGCCTGCCCTTTGATATGCAGCGGCGCCGTGCCCTTTTCCGTCGTTTCAATCACCGCACCCATTTGCGCCAACGGATCGGTAACCCGTTTCATCGGCCTGCCGGACAAGGATTTGTCGCCGGTCAATACCGAGTCGAAAGCCTGCCCTGCCAACAACCCGGAGAGTAAGCGCATCGATGTGCCCGAGTTGCCAAGATACAATGGTTTTTGCGGCGCCTTCAAACCGTGTTTGCCGACCCCATGAATCGTCAATTCGCCATTTTTCGGCCCTTCGATAACGACCCCCATGTCTCTGAATGCCTGTAGCGTCGCCAATGCGTCTTCGGCTTCGAGAAAGCCTTTGACATGCGTGACGCCATCGGCCAGCGAACCGAGCATGATAGAACGGTGAGAAATCGACTTGTCGCCAGGGACCCTTGCTTGCCCATTTAATGAACCGCCGGGTTGTACAGTGAAAGTTATCGTTTTAGCCATTTTAATTTGTCAATTGATCGAGAAAACGCTGCCGGGCTTGACCCGCGTATGTGAAGGTTTGAAAAATCTGCTGGCTATCGTCGTTTTCGAGAGCCAGTTCCATCGTATCCAATTCTTGTTTAAGCTGTTGAATCAGCGGTATTAATTTTTGTCTATTGGCCAAACAAATATCCAGCCACATGGTCGGATCGCTTGAAGCGATGCGCGTAAAATCCTTAAAACCACCGGCTGCGTATTTAAATATTTCGACTTGCTCGTCCTTACGTCCGAGCAAATCGACCAACACAAAAGCCAATAAATGCGGCAAATGACTGGTCGCGGCTAGTATCGCATCATGATGATCGACTTCCATGATCGACACGATCGCTCCCAAGCGCTGCCAAAACTGCTGAATTGATGCCGTCGCCTTCGGATCGGTTTGCTCAACCGGCGTGATAATCAGTCGCTTATCATCGAATAAACCATTCACCGAAGCCGTTACACCGCTTTGTTCGGCTCCGGCAATCGGATGGGCCGGGACAAAATTACTCGGCACGGACCCGAACACTCGCTTAGCGGCATCGACGACATTGCCTTTGGTACTGCCGACGTCGGAATAAACGGCTCGATCGGACCAATAAGGCTGCAACTCGCCAAGTACCTTTTCGATTGCGCCGACCGGCGTCGCGATGACGATGCAGTCGGCATCCTTCACGGCCGCTTCGAGGTTTATAAAATACTCGTCGACGACACCCAACCGCCGAGCTTCTTTCAAATTATCGAGATCTATTTCACGACCGTAAGCGACGATAGTCTTACACAAGCCTCGATCGCGTGCAGCACGAGCTATCGAGCCGCCGATTAACCCGACGCCAATCAGACACAGCTTATTAAACATCAGCGAGCACAGCCTGTAACGCCTCGAGACAACGGCTATTTTCGGTGGGCGTACCGATACTAATGCGCAAATAGTCGGGCATTTCGTAATTCGCGACCGGCCTTACGATGACGCCTTTTTGCAACAAAGCCTGATAAACGCCGTCTCCCGAACGCTTGACATCGACCGATACAAAATTGCCGGCCGACGGAATCCATTCCAGTCCGAGCTGACGGAATCCATCGATTAACTGCTGCATGCCATCGTTGTTGGTCGCTATCGTACGTTGCAAATGCTCATGATCTGCAAGCGCCGCTTCAGCCGCCGCCAATGCAAGCATATTATTATTGAAGGGTTGGCGCACTCGATTCAAAAAATCGGCAACCCTCGGATTGGAAAAACTGTAACCGACACGTAAGCCCGCTAATCCGTATGCCTTGGAAAAAGTCCGGGTCACGATCAAATTGGGATGGGCAATCAACCAGGCGATTGAGTCGGCACGGCTTTGCGGGTCGATAAATTCGTAATAAGCTTCGTCCAAGACGCAAAGCACATGACTCGGCAATGCCGCAATAAAATGGCGCAGCTCATCGGGCGCCAATAAGGTGCCGGTCGGATTATTTGGATTCGCAATAAAAATAAGCCGGGTTTTATCATTGACCGCCGCCAACATCGCATCGAGATCATGCCCGTATTCGCGCGCCGGAATAACGACGCCGGTAGCACCGACGGCCTGCGTCACAATCGGATAAACGGCGAATGCATGCTGCGAAAAAATCACTTCATGAGCCGGTGTTAAAAAAGCTCTGGCCAGTAACTCCAGAATTTCATTAGAACCGTTACCCAATGTAATTTGCGACATATCGACGCTAAATTTTTCGGCCAACGCGCGTTTCAACTTGAAGCCGTTACCATCGGGGTAACGCGCCAAATCCGGCAAGGTCGCATGAATCGCCGCCAACGCCATTGGACTCGGCCCTAGCGGGTTTTCATTCGATGCCAATTTAACGATATCGCTCAGACCTAATTCGCGCTCGAGTTCTTCGATCGGTTTACCGGGAACATAAGGAATAAGGCGCTGCACGCCAGGCGTGGCCAGGGAATAAAAATTATCGGTGATATTCATTAATAAATATGATTTTAAACGTTATACGCACGAATAACGCTGATTAAGCCGACTATCAAGAAGCTAGACGCTCCGGAATTTACGCGTTTCATTTTTATAAAACCGCCTTCGGGTACGATCCCAATATATTCAACATACTGACTCGGGCACCCAGCATTTTTAACGCCGCCGCGACATTTTCGTCCTCGGCATGACCTTCGATGTCAATAAAGAACACATAATCCCACAGACCTTGACGCGACGGCCTCGATTCGATATGCATCATGCCGATACCGTGATGCGCGAACGGCTCCAAGACTCGATAAAGCGCGCCCGGCTGATTGCCGGTCGACACCAACAGCGAGGTTTTATCCTTACCGGTCGACCCTGAAATCTGGCGACCGATAATGATGAATCGGGTGGTATTATTCGACTCGTCCTCGATGTTGCCTTCGATGACCGAGAGCCCGTAAAGTTCGGCAGCGAATTTTCCAGCTATCGCCGCTTTATCTTTCGAACCGGCAGCTAAGCGAGCCGCCTCACCGTTACTGTTGACAGCGGTACGTTTCGCATCGGGCAAGTGCAGATCCAACCATTGACGGCACTGCGCCAAGGATTGCTGGTGCGAAAAAACCTCCGCGATATCCTCAAGACTCCCGGCATTACCGATTAGATTATGATGAACCCGTAATTCAACCTCGCCGCAAATCTTCAGCGGCGAACTAACGAACCGATCCAAGGTATGATTGACCACGCCTTCTGTCGAATTTTCGACCGGCACGACGCCGAACTGACAATGCTCGTTTTCGACCGCATTGAATATTTCCGCGATCGTCGTAGCGGGCACTGCATTGACCGCATGCCCGAAATGCTTAATCGTTGCCTGTTGAGTAAAAGTACCTTCCGGCCCCAAAAACGCGACGTCCAATGGTTTTTCAAGCGCTAAACAGGCCGACATCAACTCCCTAAAAAAACGCATCGCGGTTTCATCGGCAAGCGGACCTTGATTGAGCGCCTTAACCCGTCTTAATACCAACGACTCCCTATCCGGCCGGTAAAAACATCCCGATTCACCTTCCGCCATCTTGGTTTTAGCCACTTCGATGGCACAAGACGCGCGTTGATTGATCAACTGCAGAATCTGTTCGTCGATCGAATCAATTCGTGCCCTTAAATCGGCAAGAGGAGTAATTGAAGTCATGTTGCAATACTCAGGCTCGGGTTCTTTCGAATTCGGCCATGAATTCAATTAAAGCGTTTACGCCTTCCTCAGGCATTGCATTATAAATACTCGCACGCATACCGCCAACGGAACGATGCCCTTTTAATTCGGCGAACCCATTGGCTTCGGCTTGGGTTAAAAATTCTTTATCGAGCGATGCATCGGATAAGATGAAAGGTACGTTCATTCGCGAACGAAATTCGGTTTGCACCGGATTGGTATATAACGAAGAACTATCGATTGCATCATACAAACTCGCCGCTTTTCTGATGTTGACGGCTTCTATCGCATCGACACCGCCGGCCGATTTGAGCCATTTCAACACCAAACCGACCAGATACCAATTGTAAGATGCCGGCGTATTTAACATCGATTGATTTTTGGCCTGTACCGCGTAATTGAATACATCGGGCAAGCGGGAGTCGGCCTCGCCGATCAAATCATCGCGTACGATTACGACGGTGACCCCGGCCGGCCCCATGTTTTTTTGTGTTCCGGCATAAATCAAGCCGAATTGGCTTACGTCGATCTTGCGCGACAAAATATTCGACGACATGTCGGCAACCAACGGCAATCCCTGCGCATCCGGGATAAACGGAAATTCAACGCCGTGTATCGTTTCGTTCGAAGTGTAGTGCAAATACGCCGCATTCGGATCGATTTGCCATCCGGTCACATCTGGTATCGTGGTGAATTTTTCGGATTCGGAACTGGCCGAAACAATCGCCTCGCAAAACCGCCCGCCATCCTTAATCGCTTTCTCGGACCAGGCTCCGGTGTTGATATAGCAAGCTTTAGTCTTGCCCCGCAATAGATTCAAAGGAATAAATGAAAACTGGCCGGTCGCGCCGCCTTGTAAAAACAAGACCTTATAATTTTCGGGAATCGCCATCAATTCGCGTAAATCGACTTCCAATTGTTCGGCAATCGTCGAAAAATGCTTGCCTCGATGACTCATTTCCATCACCGACATGCCGCTAGCCTGCCATTCGAGCATTTCATCGCGCGCCTGCCGAAGTACCGCTTCGGGTAATGCCGACGGTCCCGCGCTGAAGTTATATATTCTGGCCATTATTCTTGTTCTCCCGAGTCCTGTTCTATCTCTGTTTCATTATTGACTTCCCCACCTAAATCGGACTCCTCTTCCATTCCGGCGTCCTCGTCTTCGGCCAAACCTTCTATTCGATCGACTCCAACTACTTTTTCGTTTTTGTCGAGGCGAATAACCGTAACGCCTTGCGTATTCCGGCCGACGATCGATATTTCATCGACGCGGGTCCTAACCAAGGTACCGCCGTTCGTAATCAGCATGATTTCATCGCGCTCGGACACCAATACCGCCCCGACGACATTACCGTTACGCTCGGACGTTTGTATCGAAATCACGCCCTGCCCGCCTCGGCCTTTACGCACGAATTCTTTCAAATGCGTCCGTTTACCGTAGCCGTTTTCGGTGATCGTCAATACAGTTCCTTCAGCCGATACGATCAGCGAAATGACTTTTTGCCCCGGCTGTAGTCTAATGCCGCGCACACCCGCCGCAGTCCGTCCCATTGAGCGAACATCCTCTTCGTTGAAACAAACCGCCTTGCCGTCGGTCGAGAATAGTAAGATATTTTGCTGACCGTCGGTCACGGCCACACCGACCAAGGCATCTTCTTCTCGCAAATCGATCGCGATTTTACCGTTGGTGCGCTGACGCTCGAATTCGGGAAGCGGCGTTTTCTTAACGGTGCCGTTCGCGGTTGCCATGAAAATGAACTTATCGGCACTGAACTCTCTAACCGGCAGCAAGGCGTTAATATTTTCCCCGGATTCCAGCGGCAGTAAATTGACGAAAGGCTTGCCTCGCGAGGCGCGGCTCGCAACCGGCAATTGATATACCTTGAGCCAATAGACCTTACCTAGCGAAGAGAAACAGAGAATCGTATCGTGCGTATTCGCAACGATCAATTTGTCGATAAAGTCGGTTTCCTTCGTTGCCGTCGCCGATTTGCCCCGACCGCCGCGCCGCTGCGCCTTATAATCGTCGAGCGGCTGCGCCTTGACATAACCTTCGTGCGATACGGTCACGACCATATCTTCCTCGGTAATCAAATCCTCGTCGGTCAAATCAAGATGATCCTGCAAAATCTCGGTGCGCCGCTCGTCGCCGTATTCGGCTTTAATGGCTTCGAGCTCTTCCTTAATAACCTCCATCAACCGGACATCGCTGCCTAGAATCTCCAAATACTCGTCAATCAGTTTAAGCAAGTCCCTATATTCATTGACGATTTTTTCCTGCTCGAGACCGGTCAGACGGTGCAGGCGCAAATCTAAAATCGCGGCTGCCTGCGTTTCGGATAATCGGTAGTAACCGTCTACCAAACCGAATTCAGGCGTTAAATCCTCGGGCCTGGATCGGTCGGCATCGGCACGATCAAGCAAGGTATTCACCAAGCCGGCTTCCCAAGTCCTGGACAAGAGTCCGGATTTCGCTTCCGCCGAGTCTTTAGCCGATTTAATTAATGCGATCATTTCGTCAATATTAGCCAAAGCGATTGCCAAGCCTTCCAGGATATGAGCCCTATCCCGCGCCTTGCGCAAATTATAAACCGTTCTGCGCGTGACGATTTCCCGGCGGTGATCGATAAAGGCCGTGAGAATCTCTTTCAGATTCATGCAATGAGGACGACCGCCTAAAAGCGCAACCATATTGATACCGAATACCGTCTGCATTTGCGTTTGCTTGTACAGATTATTCAGCACCACTTCGGGAACTTCCCCGCGCCGTAGCTCGATGACCATGCGCATACCATCCTTGTCGGATTCGTCGCGCAAACCGGAGATACCCTCAAGCTTGGCTTCCTTGACCATTTCGGCTATTTTCTCCAACAGCCTGGCCTTATTGACCTGATACGGCAACTCGGTCGTAATGATCGCATAACGACCGCTTTCGCCGATTTCCTCGAAATGGCAGCGAGCGCGTAAATAGACTTTGCCTCGCCCCGTGGCATAGGCGCTTCGAATACCGGCAGCTCCGTTGATCGTTGCCGCCGTCGGAAAATCGGGTCCCGGAATAAATTGCATCAACTCGCTAATCGTAATTTCGGGATTTTCGATTTGTGCAAGACAAGCACTGACGACTTCGGTTAGGTTATGCGGCGGAATATTGGTTGCCATGCCGACCGCGATACCCGACGAACCGTTGATTAAAAGCGTCGGCACCCGAGTCGGCAAAACTTTAGGCTCGGATTCCGATTCGTCGTAGTTCGGTATGAAATCGACGGTTTCTTTATCGATATCGGCCAATAATTCATGCGCAATCTTGGCCATGCGAACTTCGGTGTACCGCATAGCCGCCGGCGAGTCACCGTCGACCGACCCGAAATTTCCTTGCCCGTCAATCAACATATAACGCAGAGAAAACGGCTGCGCCATCCTAACGATCGTGTCGTAAACCGCGGTATCGCCATGAGGGTGATATTTACCGATCACGTCACCGACTACACGCGCGGATTTTTTATAAGCTTTATTCCAATCATTGCCAAGTTCGCTCATTGCATAGAGAACGCGGCGATGCACCGGTTTCAGGCCGTCCCGAACATCGGGGAGCGCGCGGCCGACTATGACGCTCATGGCATAGTCGAGATAGGACTGTTTCATCTCGTCTTCGAGATTGACAGGAATAATTTCTTTAGCGAAGTCCGACATTGATCCGTTTTTTACAAAAATAAAGCCCGTTACCTAAATCGGCAAGCGGTTTCCTTCAATGGGATAATTCCGAAAAGACTTAAAAAATCCTTACATCCAATGGAATTACGCGAGATACCAAAACTGGGTGATTATAACAAAATGTCGAACGAGAGTCGAAGAGCTTACGACTTTATCAAAGCTTCTCAAATAGGGCTAGCGCAACAAATGGCGCAAGACTGCAAAACGTTCAGCACAAACGCCATTTTTGACACAAAAGCGTCACAGACCTGCCGTTTCTGTCACTTTTTTTTACAAAAGTCTAATACGCTCTTTAATAACATATGGCTAAATCATTGAAAATACTTATTTTGATTAGATGGGCCTTGATATTGCTTCATTTATTATGAAACAACATTGATCAGAGGTGACGACAATGGAAAATCAAACTATAGAAATCACAAGCCAAGCACAGTCCGCATTCATCGAAATGCTAAGCGCTGAATTTATTGCGCAAACCGGCGTTGGTGTTTATGCCTATCTGACACCGCTTGCGATCAACAGCTTATTTAGTCAATATTTACAACACAGAGAACCGCTAAGGGCATTCACGAAGCACTACGTGAAAACCGTTTTGGTTTAATTGCAGCCAAAAAAAGGCGACGAAGAGAGCTAAAACCGGTTTTCGTGCATTTCTTCGGACATGGATTTTGCGAAAAACGCAAGCTCCATGTCTAAGGAAATTTAAATAACCTTCGAAAACTGTTGCTTTTCAGTAAGATAACGATCAAATACCATACAGATATTGCGAATCAGCAAACGACCGGCAGGCCGTACTAAAATTTGGTCGGTATCGATCGTCAAAAGTCCATCTTCGGCCATTTTCTGCAACTTAATCAATTCCTGCTCGAAGTATGTCTTGAAATCGATTGAGAACTCGCGCTCCAGCGTCCTGAATTCAAGCTCGAAGTGACAGATCAACCCGCTGATGACCGCTCGCCTCAGTTTATCGTCCCGGCTCAATTCAAACCCTTTGAACACAGGCAAACGTCCCTGCTCTATCGTTTGCCGATAAGTGTCAAGATCTTTTACATTTTGAATGTAGGCATCGCCCACTCGACCGATTGAAGTAATCCCCAAACCAATCAAATCGCATTCGGAGTGTGTCGAATAGCCCTGAAAATTTCGGTACAGCTTCCCTTCGCGCTGAGCAACCGCCAATTCGTCATTCGGTTTTGCGAAATGATCCATGCCGATATAAACATAACCGGCTTCGGTCAAGCGCTGAATCACCATTTGCAAAATTGCCAACTTGACCTCGGGAGCCGGTATATCGACATCATCGATCTGGCGCTGAGTTTTGAAACGCTGCGGCAAATGCGCATAATTGAAGACCGAAAACCGCTCGGGCGAGGCTTCAAGAACCTTTTCCAATGTTCGTGAAAACGACTCTACAGTCTGTAGCGGCAACCCGTAAATCAAATCGATACTGGTCGAACGAAAACCTTCGTTGCGCGCCGCCTCCAATACCGCAAAAGTTTCCTGTTCGGTTTGAATGCGATTGACCGCTTTTTGCACATCGGGTTCGAAATCCTGCAAACCCAAGCTAATCCGGTTAAAACCCAATTCCCGCAGCACGGCTATTGTCCGATCGTCGGTTTCTCTAGGATCGACTTCGATAGAGTACTGCCCTTCGTCATCCTCGCGCAGATTGAAATACCGGCGAGTCGACGCCATCAGCCGCCGCATTTGGCTCTCATTCAAGAAAGTCGGCGTTCCGCCACCCCAATGCAATTGATCGACGACACGACCTCGATCGAACAAAGCGCCCTGCATTTCGATTTCGCGACAAAGATCGTTCAAATACGGCTCGGCATGCGCGCGATTTTTGGTCACGATCTTATTGCACGCGCAGTAGTAACAGACCGTATCGCAAAACGGAATGTGAAAATAAAGCGATAACGGCCCTCCAAGCCTATTCGATTGCTCGATATGACGTAAATAATCCGCTTCGCCGAAATTCTCGTGTAATTCCAACGCAGTCGGATAAGATGTATATCGAGGCCCGGCCTGATCGTAACGATGGATGAGATCGAGATCGAACGTTAAGGACTGGTCCATTATTGAACCTTTTGATCGATCGTTATAGTAACGCCCTCTGTTTCAGCCGGTGCAACGCTCTCCACGATACCGATCCAATCGCCTGGACGTGACTCTGCCTGGCCCGACATCGAAATCCGGGCACTAATTTTAACGCGATCAAAGTTAGACAACTTCATCGCCGGCATCATTGCCTGCTCGTCGCTCAACACAACTGTTACCGGTAAATCAGCCACTTGCATCTTAACGATCGCTAGCGGCATAGGTGGGCCCTGTAATGCCTGAGCATAAACAAATACGGTATCGGTGGCGGAAACGACGCCTTGCAATTCGTCGGAGATAGCTACATTGACTTTAAGGCCTTTAGCAATAGCTGCCGGCTGCTGCTCGACAGGCGCCGTACCTAGCCTCTCCATGACTTGCGCAATCAAACCCTGAACCTCACGGTATGGCTCTGAGCCTTTCGGCATTTGCGCGGCTAATTTTTGCCAATGCCGTAAGGCTTCGTCATATTTACCCGCTTCGGCTTTAGCCATGCCCGACAACCACAATGCCGTCGAATCATCCGGTGCCAATTTAAGTGCCTTCGCAACAAATTCCGCCGGTTTCCCGGCCAACCGACCATCATTAGCCATCGCCAACGCATCGGCGTACTGAAGCAGCACATCGGCTCTATCACCCAACAGACGATATGCCTCCGAAAAGGCTTGCGCCGATTCGGCATAGCGATTCATATATTTGTAAGAACGCCCAAGCATCAACCAACCTTCCGCATCGTCGGGTTGGCTTTGCAAACGCTGCGCCAATCCTAAAACCATCGCATTGATTTCATCCATCTGCTGAGCGGTTCTGTCCGCTTCCGGCAACAACGCATCGGCGTTACCTAAAGTGCGGTACAAAGTCACCGAAACCAACGGAATAACAATCAATGCCAGAACGATCAACCACCGACCGGATGATTCCGATTGCCGCGAAACCGACTCAGTTTGCAAATCATCGGCCAGCACCGATTGCAATTCTTGGTATAAGTCTTCGTATTCATCAGCCGTAATCGTTCCGGCCGAGCGCTGTTCTTTTAAATCCAGTAAACGCTGCTTAGCAATATCGACGTTGAAACGCTCCGTTTCAATATCTATTGAACCCGGTCGACGCCATAAGGGCGGCAATACAAACGCAAACGCTATCGCAATCAAAACGCTTGCGGTCAGCCAAAATTCTGTCGTCACCGATCATCTCCTTGTTCCAATAAGCGGCGAATTTCTTCCGATTGCGCGGAATCATGCGCAGACTCGGAACGAGTCGCCAAACGTTTTTTACGCACGACACTCCAAGCAACCAATAAACCGATCACTAAAAACAATAACGGCGCCAACCATAATAAACTGGTCTTAGCCTTCATCGGAGGATTGTACAATACGAAATCGCCATAACGCTGAGTCATAAAATCGACAATTTCCTGCCTTGATTTGCCTTGTTGCAGCATTTTGTAGACTTGGGCACGCAAATCCTTCGCCAAATCGGCGTTCGAATCGGCAATAGTCTGGTTTTGACAAACCAGACAACGTAACTCTGAAATCAGCGAGTTGTAAACGCGTTCCTGCTCTGGAGTATCGAAATTCTTGACCTCGACGGCCGCAGCAATGGCCTGAACGCCCCACAATAAAAAGAAGACTAAAAAAATAATACGCATAATTGCATTGATCGAATGATTAGTAACGTGCATGAATTAACCTGAATAAGCGCCTACCTTGCCCTTCAAGAGAGGTTTAGATCAAGGAAATACAAATTATTGAAGCTTAGGCTATACCCGCAATAGAAAAAAACGCATGACTCGATAAATTCCGTTCATGACGAATAGAAAACCCAGCATGAATAGCAAATTGGAAACGGTCAATAATTTGGGTAAATTGATGAAATATGCAAAAAGGCCCTCCGGCTCGTTGTCATAGCGACGATTATTGTTCTCGGAGTCGGCATATTGCGCGGCCAGCTTTTTGAATTCGACAGCATGGTTATTAGCTTGAGAATTATCCTCGGAAAACTGAGTATCGAATCCAAGATAGCTGACCCCTTGGTAAATTTTATGTGTGACCTTTTCATCCAAAGTATTCCAGGCCTCGTTAACATGAAGCGCCATGTTGACTGTTTCGTCGACCATTTCTCGTAAGGCTTCATCAATAACAAGCTCATCATCGATAATTTCCAGGCTCATAATAAACTCTTTCGATACAAGCAAAGGATTAAATCCAGGTTGATGATCTGAATCGGATTGTTTAAAAATATACGGCGAAACTTCAGTCTCGGCAAACGGGTTGAAATACAAAGGATTTTCAGCTTCGGCGGCTTTAAGAGTAGAGGGTTTAGCGCCAAAATCGCCTTGTTTTTTTGGGGTCGCCAATTCCTGCCGATCGCCCGTTTCACTTGAAGACGATTCGGATTTTTTTTGTACTTGCCTTAAAGCATCGGCTACCAGAGACCTTTCTTTAAGTTCGGCACCATTATCAAGCCGACTTTCGGGTTGGATTGTATCGAGATTGCTCGCATCACCTTGAACATCAAGCGTAATGGTAGCCGCCGTAGCGAACAGACTATAAGCGCTCAACAAAAAAAGCAGAAATAACTTCGTCACATAGCCGTACCATTTCCGGGATTTACTCAGCCTGCAAAGTATTCAACAAAGGTAAAAATGTCGTTTCAATATCTTTGTCGGTCACAGGTCCTGTATGCTTGTAACGAACTACGCCCTGCTTATCGATTACAAACGTTTCCGGAACACCATAGACTCCCCAATCGATTCCGGTCAATCCTTCCATGTCCAAGACACTGACATCATAGGGATTACCCAATCTAGCCAGCCAGTTTTTCGCATCTTCTGGTTCATCCTTGTAGTTAAGGCCAATAATAACAGCCAATTTTTGCTCCGCCAACCGATTAAGCACCGGATGTTCGGCTCGGCACGACACACACCAGGAAGCCCAAACATTCAGCAACCAAACTTGCCCCTTCAAATCCGCCGTACTCAAGGTACGAGACGGATCATCCAAAGTTTGCAGTGTAAAAGGCGGAGCCGGCTTATCGATGAAGGGCGACGGAATTTCACGCGGATTGAGATTCAAACCGATCGCCAAAAAAATCGCCAGTACTGCAAAAATTAAAAGTGGCGTCAAAAATTTAAGCATTTTTGCTGACTCGCTGTTTTTTATTGCCTATTCGATAACGTCTGTCGCAGACAGCCCAGAGGCCACCCAATGCCATGAAAACACCGCCGATCCATATCCACCGTATAAAGGCTTTATAATAAACGCGCATGCTCCATGCGCCCGAATCGCCCAACGGTTCGCCGATCGCGACAAAAAGATCGCGAAACAGACCGGCATCGATCGCGGCCTCGGTCATCGGCATTTGTTGCACGCGATAAATTCTTTTTTGCGGTTCGAGTTTAGCCACCGTCTTATCATCGTAACTGACCGTCAAGTGGCCTTGTTGCGCCCGATAATTCGGCCCATCGACTACATCGATACCATGAAATTCGAATATATAACCGGACATTTCTAGCTTGTCGCCGGGGGCCATTCTAACGTCTTTTTCGATGCTATAAACCGAGGTCAAGGTAATTCCGACGATGAAGACCGCAATACCCAAATGCGCCAAGGTCATGCCGTAAAAGGCTCTCGGCACTTTCAGCAAGGCTGTAAAATCAGGCATTTTATGCCCTAGACGCTCTGAAAAGGCCAGTCCGGTCAGTGCCGTCGTCCACAGCGCCAACGTCAAGCCAATCGCGGCAGCCCAGGAATAAAACGGCATCAACAACGGTAATGCCGCGCCGAGCAACAGGCAGCCCAGCATCAGCCAACGGATTCGTAGCGCGAGCGCGTTGAACTGGTCTTTTTTCCAACGTAGCAAAACGCCGATACCCGAGACCACGGCAAGCGGCGCCATCAAAGGAACAAAAATCGCATTGAAATAAGGCGGCCCGACCGAAATCTTGCCCATGCCCAAGGCATCGATAAACAAAGGATACAAGGTGCCGACCAAAATACTGGCCGCCGTCACGACCAACAGCACGTTATTCAACAGTAATGCGGATTCTTTCGAAATCATTTCGAAACTGGCGCTGCTTTTAACCGCCGGCGCTCTAATCGCATAGAGCAATAAAGATCCGCCGACGACAATAGCCAAAAAAATCAAAATGAACAAACCACGGGCCGGATCGCTGGCAAAGGCATGCACCGAGGTCAATACGCCGGAACGGACCAAAAAAGTCCCCAGCAGACTCAACGAAAACGCGAAAATCGCCAACAGCACGGTCCAGGTCTTGAACACACCGCGTTTTTCACTGGCTGCCAATGAATGAATCAACGCCGTGCCGACCAGCCAAGGCATAAACGAAGCGTTCTCGACCGGGTCCCAAAACCACCAACCGCCCCAGCCTAATTCGTAATAAGCCCACCAACTGCCCAGCGTGATGCCCAAAGTCAGAAACATCCAGGCGATATTGGTCCAAGGTCTGGACCAACGTGCCCAGGCGCTGTCCAAACGACCTTCGAGCAAGGCCGCGATCGAGAACGCAAACGCGACCGAAAAGCCGACATACCCCATGTATAGCATCGGCGGATGAATCGCGAGCCCAGGGTCTTGCAACAGAGGATTCAAATCGCGGCCTTCAGGCGGCGCCGGAATCATGCGCTCGAACGGATTCGAGGTCAGCAACAAGAACAGTAAAAAACCGATGCTGACCAAGCCCATCACACCGAGAACCCGTGCAATCGTCGCGTCCGGAATACTGCGGCTAAACTGCGCAACCAAACCGGTCCAGATCGTCAAACTCAAGGCCCAAAGTAACAATGAGCCTTCATGCGCGCCCCATACGCCGGAGACTAAATATAGTACCGGCAAATGAGTATTCGAATTGTTCGCGACATAGGCGACCGAAAAATCATGCGTCAAAAACGCATACGTCAGACACAAATAAGACAAGCCGACAAAGAACAATTGCCCGAACGCGGCGGGACGCGCCACGGCAATCCATCCAGGAATCGCACGAAAACTACCGACGATAGGGACAATGCCCAACATCACCGCCATGCACAAAGCCAGTATTAAAGAAAAATGCCCCAGCTCAGGAATCATATACCACCTTCTGCCGGAGGCTCCGGTTGTTTTTTCAGGCTATCTGCGACTTCGGGCGGCATATAATTTTCGTCATGTTTGGCCAAGACTTCCTCGGCAACGAACACACCGCTTTCGGACAAACGACCTTTTGCGACGATGCCTTGCCCCTCCCTGAACAAATCCGGCAAAATGCCGGTATATTCCACGGTCACTTCTTTATTGAAATCGGTTAACTTAAAGCGCACAAGCAAACTCTCCGCCGGGCGATCGACACTGCCGTCGACTACCATACCGCCAATTCGAAACAAAGCGTTTTCCGGCGCCTTGCCTTCGACCACTTCGGTCGTCGAGAAAAAATACATCAAATTTTCATTGAACGATTTCAGCGCAAAAGCGACGGCAAGCCCCATACCGGCCAGCATCAATCCAATTAAAATAAGTCGTTGTCTACGAATCGGTTTCATGATTTTTTCATCCGTTTCATTTTATGAGCCAACTCTTTTAAAAAAAGTTTGCGTTGAATAACGGGCAAAACCGCAATCGCAAGCAACACGAGTAAAGTCACCCCATAAGAAGTCCAAACATAAAAGGCGTAACCGCCCATTGCAAAAAATTCTTGCCAATTCATTCTATTAAGCCTTTAACCCATTGACTGTTTCGTTCGCGCTGAATCAATTCGGTCCGCGCGCGCTGCAACATCGCAACTAGATAATAAAATTTGAAGGCGACCGCCATCGTCAACAAGGGAATCAACATGCTGACATGAATCGAAGGTTTATCGATCTTGGACACGGTCGGACCCTGATGCAAGGTATTCCACCACTCGACCGAATAATGAATGATCGGAATATTGACTACACCGACAATCGCCAGAATTGCCACCGCTCTCGAAGCTGTTCGTTTGTCGTCGATCGCTCCGTACAATGCGATGACGCCCAGATACAGAAACAGCAGAATCAATTCCGAAGTTAAACGTGCATCCCAAACCCACCAGGTCCCCCACATCGGCTTACCCCATAGAGAGCCCGTTAATAGGGCGATAAAAGTAAAACCGGCGCCGACAGAGGCGCTGCTGATCATGACGATTTCGGCCAACTTGATACGCCAAACCAGTCCGATGGCGCCGGCAACCGCCATCACGACATAGATGAACAATGACATCCAGGCGCTCGGCACATGAATATAAATGATCCGGTAGCTATCGCCCTGCTGATAATCGGCGGGCGCCAAAAACAAGCCGCCATATAGACCTACGGCGGTCAAAATAATAAAAATCGCCGTCAACCAAGGCAATAATCGGCCGGTAAACGCATAAAAATGCGGTGGTGAGGCCATGCGATGGAAAAAACGGCCTACGGAATCAGGAATCAAAAACATGCGATAAGCTTATAAAGTGATCTACGATAATGAGCAAAATTGATTCAATATCGAATAGTAAATTTAGAAGACCGGGCATTCGAATATGCCCGCATGGATGAATAGGACGCTATTTTACGAAAAATTATCCATTCATACTCATTTTTAATGCGGCGGCGGCCGGTAACGGCGCCAGCACCAAGGCCGCGAATAAAATCGCCGCCAGAATATTGAGTTGCGCGCCGACCGGCAAACCGCTACCCGCCATTTCGACGGCATTGCCGGCAAAGATCAGCACCGGAATGTACAACGGCAAAACCAACAACGCCAAGATCATCCCGCCTCGTCGTAAACCCACCGTCAGCGCGACACCGATCGAACCGATCAAACTCAATACCGGCGTACCAAGCAGCAAGGTCCAAAGCAGCACAGGCACGGACTGTTCGGGCATGCCCAAAAATATTGCCAATAAGGGTGAGATCAACAATAAAGGCAAGCCCGTCACCAACCAATGCGCGACGATCTTAGCCAAAATCAGCACCGAAAGCGGATGCGGGCTCAAGATAAACTGTTCCAGCGAGCCATCGTCGAAATCCGACCGAAACAATGAATCCAGCGATAGCATCGCGGCCAATAGCGCGGCAATCCAAATGATTCCCGGGGCCATCGCTTGCAATAACTTGGTTTGCGCACCTAGCCCCAACGGAAACAAGGTAATGACCAAGACAAAAAATAACAGCGGATTGGCGACTTCGGCACGCCGCCGATAAGCCAGGACCAAATCGCGTCGAATGATGGCGGTAAATGCGTTCGACAATGTCATTAAGCTAACCTGATTGTTTGCACGTCGATGCCGTGCAGCGTGATATCGTGATGCGAGGTCAAAACGACCATGCCTTCTCTGGCAATATGGTCGACCATCAGCGCCTCGAAAATGGCTATACCCTCTTTATCCAAAGAGGTGAAAGGCTCGTCGAGAATCCATAATTTATTGTCGGTAATCAATAAACGAGCTAGCGACAAACGGCGTTTTTGCCCGGCCGACAAAGATTGCACCAGCACATCGTCGTAACCGGATAAATAGACCTTCTCCAGTGTTTCCTCGATCGAATAATAGCCGGGCTTACCCAGAGCCGTGGCAATCTTGAGATTTTCCAGAACGGTCAATTCCTTTTTGACACCGTCCAAATGGCCGACATAGGCCATCTGTTCAAAGAAAGTACCGTTATTAATTTCAACACCGCACCACAAAACCTCTCCGGCATCCGGCTCCCGAAAACCGCATAAAATCTTCAATAAAGAGCTTTTGCCCGAACCGTTTTGCCCTTCCAGCAATAACGCTTGCCCGGAAGAAACATTAAACGACAAATTATCGAACAACACTCTATCGTCGCGAATGCAGCATAAGTTTTTAACTTCCAGAGATAACAAACGTTCCATCCTAAATTTAAAAAGTAATGATATCGAAAAACCTTCTCATCGCTCCGCATTTTGCGACAATCAAAAAAACTTGAGCCGGATAAAACCAAGCCCGTTATACCCAAAACCCACCAACTCGAGTAAGCCTCAAACAATAAAAAAGAGCTTAGACTTTCATCTAAACCCTTGATCATAAAACCCTAAAACAAGGATTTCGGGCATGTAGATTTAGCATTACGCCACGGATGGCATGTATTAGGGCGATGAACAGCATCGACTTTATAACCGAGCTAGATTAGGCAAAACCCCAGCATAAATCAAGCGCTTCGTTTTCTTTGTTACGGAAATGATAAAGGGCGAATAAAATCGCCCTTTATCATGTTTATACCTATCGCACTTCAAATTTCGGCATTAGCGTATGGAGGTATCGGGGTGTTCGGTCAAATTTTTGCTCCCCGGCAACTGCTCTTGCGTTGCCCCTAATACTCGCCATCCATGGCGCTCGCGAAGGCTTTGGCTTTGAGGAATAGAGCCTACATGGACGTATTTACGGCGTCCTGTCGGGCGAGTGACCCATACGCATCAAGCTAAACGCTACTCCCCACCGCAGCTAAATCGCTATTGGCCGTACCTGCGCTCAAACAAAGCGATGGGTTTCCGCTTCGCTACTACCCATCCTACGGCTAAACACAGCTACGGATTACCCCATGCGCATACGCGGGAGCCCGCTCAAAACGCCGAACACACTCAGCAGCCACAAAATCACGGCGATGATCACCACAATGTTCAATATCTGCTTGATACGCCCGTCCATCGGAATATAACTATTAACCAACCACAACAACAAACCGACTACGATCAAGGCCACTACTACCGAAACCAATGCCCTCGGAAACATGCCCATAATGCCGAATATGCTCAGTAACCAAAGCACCACCGCGATGAGCACCACGATGTTCAGTATTTCCTTGATACGACGCTCCATCGGCAAATAACTGTTGACTAACCATAAAAGCACGCCGACAACGATAAGAACGACCACTAATGAAATAATATCCATTGTTTTTCTCCCATAAAGTTAAAAAAATATATCTCTTTCATACTTCAACATTTTGAACGAGTACAAAAACAAACAAATATTTCAGCAATTCCCAATTTGGAGATCAAAAAAGGTGTGGGGTATGCTTGGCGAGGATGTCGGCAGCAGGGCAGGTTTTTGCTCCTGCAAAATCTGCATTCATGCCATCCATGGCAATCAGATTCCGCCGTCAAGCCTACAAGGATGTATTCACGGCGTCCTTTGGCGGACACCCCGGCGCCGAATTTTGATCTACGATGGGTATATTTATCGCAAAACACCTAACTCATTCCAACCCATTACACCTTTCGCACTTCAAATTTCGGCAGTGCCTGAGGAGGCGCCTGGGTGTCCGATAAAGGCTTTGCCAGCATGGAGCTGGCATAGAGCCTACATGGACGTATTCACGGCGTCCTTTGGCGGACACCCAGGCGCCGTATTTTGATCTACGACGGGTATACAACCCAACACGACCCGCACCCGATGAACCTGTCCGTCATCCGTCAAGATAATGGAATTTCCGCTTGACTGGCGCTCGCCGTCCAACTCTATCGCGGCAATCCCGCGTGTTACGCCGTCCGGATTTTCCACGGCAATTTCGTAGCGGGAATTTCCGTGCCGATAAACGATGCTGTAACCAGACCAGTTTCTGGGAATGCATGGATCGAAACACAATGTATCGTTCCGGACTTGCAGGCCCAATACCCATTCCATGCCGGCGCGATAAAACCACCCCGCAGCCCCCGTGTACCAGGTCCAACCGCCTCGTCGCACATGGGGCGACTCTGAATAGATATCCGCCGACAAAACATACGGCTCGACTTTATAGGCATAAACGCCGGTTCGAGTCGTCGTGCGCTTGATCGGATTCAGCATGCTCAGCAGTTCCCCCGCTTGGTCGCCATCGCCAAGCATCGCATAGGCGATAACGGTCCAAATCGCCGCATGGGTATACTGCCCACCGTTCTCCCGTATTCCCGGCGGATAGCTTTTGATATAACCCGGGTCCCGCTCGGTCTTGTCGAAGGGCGGGGTAAACAGCAACACCAAATCGTCGCCGTAACGGACCAAGTATTCCCGTACCGAACACATTGCCCGCCGGGCTCGCTCGGTCTCCGCGAAACCTGAAATCACGCCCCAGCTCTGTGCGATCGAATCGATACGGCATTCGGCATTGGCCGCAGACCCGAGCGGCGTTCCGTCGTCGAAAAAAGCGCGTCGATACCATGCTCCGTCCCAGCCTTCCGCTTCCACCGCAAGCTTGAGTTTATCGATATGGTCGCGCCAGCGGACGGCGCGCTCGTGATCTCCCCGCCTTTCCGCCAACGCCGCGAATTCGGGGAGCGTTGCCAGTAGGAACCACGCCATCCATACGCTCTCCCCTTTACCCTGGTTGCCGACCCGATTCATACCGTCGTTCCAGTCGCCGCTTCCCATCAATGGCAATCCGTGTGAGCCCGTCTCCAGGCTCAGGTCGAGTGCAAGCGCACAATGCTCGAAAAGACTGGCTTGTTGCGATGACCCAGTGGGTTCGTAATAAAGATCGTCTTGTTCCGGCCCCAGCACAGGCCCCTCCAGAAACGGCACCTGCACATCGAGTACATCGGCATCGCCGCTTACCTTGATATAATGAGACACCGCATAAGGCAGCCAAACACGGTCGTCGGAAAAGCGTGTCCGAACGCCACGCCCTGAGGGTGGATGCCACCAATGCTGTACATCGCCTTCAATAAACTGACGACCCGCGGCACGTAGCAAATGAGCGCGGGTTAAATCGGGTCTGCTGACAACAAAGGCCATACTGTCTTGCAATTGATCGCGAAAGCCGAATGCCCCGCCCACCTGATAAAATCCGGCCCGAGCCCACATGCGGCAACTCAAGGATTGATACAACAGCCAACCGTTCAACAGCAGATCGAGCTCGCGGTCCGGCGTTTTGACTTGAACCTTATCGAGTACTTGCTCCCACGATTGTTTGACGCGAGTAAATGTAGTTTCCACCTTGGTTTCCCGATAGCGTCGGACCAAATCGCCGGCATGGGCACGATCATTTCCTTGTCCCAACAAGAATACAAGCTCGGCACTCCCGTTGGGTTCAAGTTCGATCATCGTCTGCAGCGCCGCGCAAGGATCCATTCCCGCGCCGACTCGGTTTTTCAGCGTATGGGTTGCCAACAAGCCGGCCGGAGCGTCAAGACTACCGTTGCGGCCAATGAATTCAGCACGATTACCAGTCCAACACGACTGTATCCCGGAAAAATCGGCGAAGGCTATCCGTTGGCCGAACTCGGCGTCCCAGTGATTGAATGCGAACACTGCGCCCGTTTCAGTATCCAGTTCGGTAATGACATGAGGCGCAGTCATGGAACGTGAAGCGCCAAGCACCCATTCCACATAGGCCGCGACTGTCAACCGGCGGGTTCGCCCGGATTTATTTGTTAACCTCAATGAAGAAATTTTGATCGGATCGTCCGGACTAACGAATTGCAACAATTCGCTATGAATCCCGTGCGAGGCATGCTCGAAGCAGCTATATCCCTGACCGTGGCGTATGACATAACTTGCATTGTCGACCCTGATAGGCAATGCGGTCGGGCTCCATAATTCATTCGTCTCATCGTCACGAAGGTAAAAGATTTCTCCGGGAGGATCGCTAACCGGGTCGTTCGACCAAGGCGTCAATAGGTTTTCCCGGCTGTTACCGCACCACGTACAACCGCTGCCCAATTCCGAGACGATAAAGCCGAATTCGGCGTTGGCGATCACATTTACCCAGGGAGACGGTGTCCACTGTCCCTTGTCGAGTACGATCACATATTCGCGTCCATCTTCGGCAAAACCGCCCAAGCCATTGAAAAATTCAAGCTTGGGTATCGTTAGCGTCGGTGCATCGGTTTCGGGAGCCGGCAATGCTCTCGGTTCGACAAAAGCGGCGTCCGGCCGAATGCTTCTCAACAATTGTTCCGCCAAGGTCCCTCGGTTGCTAACCAGAACCGCGCGGGCGACCACCTGTAATTGGCGTTGTTCTTCTGCCGAAAGCTGATCGCCCCGTAGCACGAATATCGCCCCACGGTTTCCATATTCACGCTCAGCTGAACGCGCCAGGTTATCCCGCACCATACCTTCCAGTAGGGTCTGCAAATCATCGATATAAGATGCCTTCTTTTCGTTCAGAATCACGATGTCCACGGTAAGACCTTTCATGCGCCAGTACTCGTGGGCTCGCAACAATTGTTCGACGAGGGTGCGATCCTCAAGCGCTGTTATCCGGAGCAATAGGATAGGCCTATCTCCCGAGACGCCATGCCGCCATAATCCTGCGACGTTCATGTTATTCATTCGCATCAACCTTCCTGACGACCGCAGCGATGAATCGGCATAGATCAGACGGTTAGCCAGAAACTGAAATAACTGAGCCTCATCGGGCATGGTACGCAAATGATGCAATTGCACATGAGCGTGAGTCCACGCCAGTGCGGATACACGATCCCACACAGCCATGTTGTGATACTTGTCCGCCAAATCCTCCACTGCTTGGCGTGATTCAGCCATTAAGGTAGTCAAAATGATATGTTCGGTCGCGCCCGACTCTATACGAATTCGTTTGCGCAGACTGAATATCGGATCGAGAACGGCTCCAACCGTATTGGTCAGCGGCCGGTCATCCATCACCGCAACCGGATCCCGAAGCGTTTGCCCGCGTCCGACAAAACGCGCCCGATCGGTTTCATATTGAAGTCCATCGCCGGGCCGCCCATCGGCCAGCACATGGGCAGCCCAAATGTCAGGATCGCCATCGGACCGTCGGCGCCGATGCGCGACCAGTCCTTGCACCTTAGGAAAGTATTCGGTCCGGACAAACAGATTGGAAAATACCGGATGCGCAATATCCGAAGGCATCGGAGCAAGCACTACCTCCGCATAAGAAGTAATATCGATTTCACGTGCCTGCGGACCGTCATTGGTCAAAGTCAAGCGTCGGATTTCGGCATCGTCCTCCGGTGAAACAATGATCTCCAGAGTAGTGACAATGCTGCCGTCCGTTCGCGTGATGCGGGCACGGTCTTCAGCGAAGACGACATCGTAATGGTCGGGAACCGCCGACGTCGGTTGATAGCCGGCCGACCAAACCTGACCGCTTGCAACATCGCGCAGATAGAGATAGCTTCCCCAAGCATCCTTTGTTACGTCTTCGCGCCAACGCGTCACAGCCAGGTTCCGCCAAACGCTGTAGCCTGATCCGGCCGCTGTGATCATGACCGCGTAACGGCCGTTGGACAAGAGGTGCGCTGAAGGTACGGAAGACGTAGGCGATGGAACAAGGCGAACCGGTGGCTGCGCGGGTTCTTTTTCTTCGGCAAGAGCCTGCAACAATGGCGTGATCTTGGTATCCGCACCGTGCGGGATCCGTTCTTGCAACAATAAGTCGGCGGATTGGATCAGCGGCGCACGATGAAAACGATGGCGCATTTCCCCGTCATGTAGAACATTGGCAATAGCCACCAAGAACATACCTTGATGGTGCGCCATGTAGCAGCGTACCATCGCAACATTTTGACCTTCCGCCAACCGGACCGGTGTGAAATCTAGCGCTTCGTAAAAACCGAACAGGCCCATTGCGCCTTTTTTTTCCAAGCGCGCAAAGTTTTCCACGGCGGCATGCGGTAAATACATCGCCGCCAAAGCCGTGGCGTAGGGAGCAATCACCAATTCTTCGCTGAGACCCCGCTTCATTCCCAGGCCAGGCACGCCAAAAGCCGAATACTGATAGGTAAAATGAAGATCGCGACCATTAAAAGCCGACTCCGAAACGCCCCAAGGCACATTCCGTTCATTGCCGTATTCGATCTGCCGCTTAACAACCAGGCGGCAGGTCTGATCGAGCAGACTGTATCGTGGAGTGAAAGTCACCAGGGAAGGCATCAAGTATTCAAACATCGAACCCGACCATGATAGCAACACAGTGCCATGTGCGGCGCGTGTCACCCTACGACCCAGGTGGAACCAGTGAGATCGCGGCACATCGCGCTTGGCGATCGCAATGAAACTTGCGAGACGTGCTTCGGACGCCAGCAAATCATAATAACTGGAATCAAAAGCACCTTCCGAAACGCGGTAACCGAGCGCGAAAAGATGACAGCCTTTGTCGTAAAGAAAACTAAAATCCATTTCGCGGAACAGTGTTTCAAACCGTGCGGCCATGTTTTCCAGTCGCTCGGTGACTGATTCGACGTGGGCTCCGGCGCTCCGTAATTGCATCGCCAAAGCATTACGATCCACAGTTGCAACAGACTGTTCGGACAATGCTTCGAGGTCAGCTAGGCACTGACGATAACAGCCGGAATAGTCACTCAGCGGAGACTCAAAGGTTAGATGAGTTTGAAACAGACGAGTCATCGCGGGTTCCATACCGGTCTCGTTACGGACCGTAAAATGAATCCAAGGAACCAAACACTCCACATCGTTCGCATGCGAACGAATGTCATTCCGCATCAACGTAGCCCATACGAGTACTTCGCTGTCATCCTCATCGCCACACTCGGCGACATAGGCATGAGCCAGATCCTGCAGTGTGTCGGCGCCGTCGGTCAGCTGTCGCCACTGACGGCTCCATTCGTCCGGATCAACAGGACTCTTGGCCAAAAGCTCCCCGAGCATGACGACATTTTGCCGCAGTTCTTTCAACGGAACGATGAGTGTTCGCCGGTCATCGCTAATTTTAGCGAGCGCGTCCATCAACAACCGATGAGTATCCTTAAGGCCTTCCAATGCAGAGTAAAACGCGAGCGGTCGATTCAGCGTTTCCCGGCAGAACTGCGCCAATACCAGCAAATGACCCGCTAAGTTACCGCTGTCAACGGTTGACACATAACGTGGTTCCAGCATTTGCAAGTCGCGGGTATCGTACCAATTGTAAAAATGACCGTGTAAACGCGGCAGTACATCGAGCGTTTTCAGCGTGGCTTCGAGTCGCTCTACGGTGTCGATCAACCCGATCCAACCGAAATCACGGGCGGATACGACGGACAACAAATAGAGTCCGAAATTAGTAGGCGAACTACGATGAGCGATGACGGGTTGCGGGTCTTCCTGAAAATTATCCGGCGGCAGATAATGCTCCCCCTCGGTCACGAAGGTCGTGAAAAAGCGCCAGATACGCCTGCCGATCAAGCGCAAGCGCACAATATCCTCGGCCGGTAAGGACTCGGCCAGATCAAGCTTCGGCGGAAGACTCAACCATCGAGCGATGATCGGTGACAATATCCATAATATTAAAAACGGCGAAGCAACATAAATTCCAATCGGATTTAATAGCAAAACTATTGTGCCCGCGCCAATAACGACTATGGAGGATCGCCCCATGGGTCGAATAAGATTCTTCAGCGCATGATCCGACTGCGCCTTTGCCTGCAGGGCGGTAACCCATTTCAACAATTGCCGCCGAGTAACGAACAAGCGTACCAAAGTGGTGACAATAGCATCCGTCATCAGCCAAGCGCGTTCTGCGAGTAAGGTCAACGCCACGAAGCTGTTGCCAATTGCCCATAACGTATTTTCTCCCACCGCACGCAGATGGGTGCTCAACGCGATGCCACGACGAGGTAATGTAAACCCGCCGATGATCGCCAAGATCGCAGGAAAGGCTAATGCCGTTAGTACGAAACCGGTCAGCACTAATACCGGTGCATTCGGGATGGCCCAGATTGCGACCAGGGAGGATAAAGCTGCCGGAGCCAATAGGGAGCGACGCAAATTATCCAGCATTTTCCAACGCCCGATCATCGGCATATCCTTGCCGCGACGTCCGAAAATCCAAGGTAACAGTTGCCAATCGCCCCGAACCCAACGGTGTTCACGTGAAGCCGCAACTTCGGTGTGGGAAGGAAATTCTTCGAAAAGCTCGATATCGCTCACCAACGCGCAACGCACATAAACACTCTCGAACAAATCATGGCTGAGCTGAGTGTTGTCCGGTACACGTCCGGCCAACGCGGCCTCGAACGAGTCCACATGATACAAGCCTTTACCGCTGTAAGTACCGAGCCTGAACAAATCCTGATAAAGCTCGGATACCGAACTGGAATAGGCGTCAATTCCGGAAGCCCCGGCAAAAATCTGGTGAAACATCGAGTGCTCCCGCCGATGCGGCAAGGTCGGTGTCACGCGAGGTTGCAGAATTCCATAGCCGTCTACGACACATTGGGTGTCGGGATCGAATACCGGCTGATTGAGCGGGTGAGCGGCGACACCCACCAGTTGCGTTACGGCACCCATCGGCATCTTGGTATCGGCATCAAGAGTAATGACATAGCAAATGCCGGGCGGCGCCACGGCTGGCTTACCATCGACTGGAAGAAATGACGTATCGGCAGCGCCGCGTAACAGCCGATTAAATTCGTGTAGTTTACCTCGTTTGCGCTCCCATCCCATCCACTTGCCTTCGCTTGGATTCCACAAGCGTTTTCGGTGAAAAACATAGAAGCGTTGGTCTCCATACTTGGCATTGAGTGCGGCTACACCGGCAGTGGCTATATCCAGCAACGGTGCATCGTCCGGCATGACTTCCCGATCGGCATCCGACCAATCGGACAACAGCGCGAAGCGCACCGCACCATCCGAGTTGGACAGATAGCGTACTTCAAGCTGGTTGATCTGCTCCTTGACCCCGGCCTCGTTGACGAACATCGTCGGCACGACGACGAATGTGCTCAATGCCTGAGGCACGCCGTCTTTTAGATCGATCCTTGGCAGGTGTTGCGGCGGAAGATTCGCACTGATGAAATGGTTTACCAGGCCGACAGCTATATCCGATGCCGGGAACAATCCGAACAGCGCGAGCAGGAATAGCGGTAATCCGCTGATACCAGCGGCGAAGCTCAAGCTCAACGGCAGCGCGAGCAACAAAAGTGTCAACAGAACCAAACTACCCATATATGCGAGCCCGGCATGGGCGATATAGGCACGCAAGAACTTTTTTTTGAACGAAGGTCGAAACTTAACCTCCTTTTCGAATGCGTAACGGCCAGTACCGATCAAGTGATAACCCGGTTCTTGTTGTCGTTTGTCGGCAATGGAATGCTCGCTTCCGCATCGAACTTTATCTATCACCTTGCGAGCGATCTCCAACTCTGAATACGGCGAGCGCTTGGCGAGGTCCTCGATCGCGTGCCGGTAACGATCGCGCGTCAAAAAATCGAAAGAACAATAGCTTTCATGAACACGCAGGCACTCGTCCACGAGACTCACATCCTCGACGAATTGAGGCCACTCAAATGCAGAGATGGCGCGCATGCTGATAATGATATTCCGCACCGTCCAGTTATCGGCGATCTGATCGGCGTGCTCCCGGCTCACGATTTCATCGAGTGCTACACCTTGCCGGTCTAGCCATTCATTAAGAAAATCAAGGGAAACCACTGCGCCTAGATGCGGGTCGTGCGAGCGTTGCAAGATTTGGACGGCGTATGCTTGAATCAAGGGCTCGGCGGGTAATACCGGCACCGGTAATGGGGCGTCCGGCTTATCGCTTTGGGCAATAATTTGTTCGCATTTATCGACGAACTCGTCGGCCATCTTGCGACCGGTTTGGGAATGCAAGATACGGATCGCGAGTCGCCGAAGATTTTCGACCAGCAAGACCCGCAATGTAATCGGAATCGCCCAGAGTTCGCCGAGCGTGAGAGGATCGACACTTTGATAGGCGCGCACAAAGACTTTTAGCAACTCCGGGTCGAAGCGGCTATCCAAATGCGCAACCAATGCCCAGGCAATACCGTAAACACGAGGAAAGCCTTCGAGCACGCCTTCGTCTAACTTAGGCAGTTCCCGGTAATAGCTTTCAGGCAAGTCAACGAGAATGTCACCGACCTGCTCTTCAATGACATGAAAATTATCCAGAAGCCATTCGGCAGCCGGCGTAATGGCGTGCTTGTCACGAACTCCCTTGGCGACTGCTTTATAAGCATTAAGCAGCACAAGAGAATTATCGCGCACCCGAGGAATCAGTTTTTGACCCTTCTTGTGGCGACTGACTTTCTTTTGCGCTTGCGCCAAAGTGATCGCATGCTGTTCGAGCCGTTCGCGACTGAATAACTCGAACCGAATAGGCGATTCATCGCTAACCGGATGATCGACTCTAACATATCGTCTTTGTTCTCGCCGTTTGGCCATGATTTGACTCTCCTGTCTTTATTAATCGGCATAGCTGGTTTGCATTAGCCCGAAAGGCAATGCACAAGAACGCGCATCAGGAGTCCGGTCTCCGGATATAAAGCTAAACGTCTATGGCACTGGGATACCGGCTCTTGTGTCCTATGGGTATCCCGGGGGAAAATGACGATTACCTAAATCGAAGAGTGCCTTACGCTGAAGCACGAATGTGACACCCCGCATAGAGTTACGGCGCATGAAGATCCATAACGAGCGAGCGGGGTATTACAGGCTAGATGATGCCCATTAAAACTAGAATCAATATGATGATCAAAATCGTCCCTAGCCCGCCGCTCGGTCCGTATCCCCATCCTCGGCTATGCGGCCAGACTGGAATGATGCCGACCAGCATCAGAATAAGAATAATCAGTACAATTGTGCCAATTGACATAGTAGCGCTCCTGTTGGATAAAAAGCATAAGCTTGAAAATTCATTTAGGTCTAGGAACCCAATCACCTACTACAACAGATTATTATGTTGCATTAGCCCCAAGACGCCTCGAACGATCAAATAAACAGCCACGAAGTAATTTAAAAATCTAGGCACCACCAAAATTAATATCCCTATCACAAGTGCCAACATAGGTTCGATTGCAATAGTCATTTCGATCCTTGTCGAGTTAAGAGATATTACAAACTAACGGTAATAATGAACTTAGTCTGTTCGGTATCGAACACATAGCTTCTTAAAACATGACATCCTTAATTCACCGCCGAACCTGATACACTGCTAGCCTATACTCATCGCAGATTAAAATTCGGCGCTGGGGTGCCCGTCAAAGGACGCCGTGAATACGTCCATGTAGGCTCCATGCTGGCAAAGCCTTTGTCGAGCACCCCGGTGCCTCCTTAGTCTCCCGCCGAATTTTGAAGTACGAAAGGTATACTTTCAAAACTTGAATATCTGGTTACGTTGAGCCATTCAGTGTTTTCCTTGTCGGCCGTGACCCGAAAAATCTCAAGGCCGCACGTCAGCTTCCCAAGAAACGCTTGCCGGACACCATTGCCAGATTCCCAGACTAATGATTCTTGTCAGCGCTGTTGGGAAACATGCGCCTCGACCGACGATCACTTTTCGGTTAATCAATTTATCGGAGTCTCCGCACCGACTGAGATAATCATCGGCATTAATCTCATTGAGGTCGGCGTGGGGCATAAAAAATGCCAGTACAGGAATCGGTATGACGGCGATGGAGGAGTCATCGGCACCTTCACTACCGGAGCAATGAATGGTGCCTGCTTCGTCCATTCGCGTGTCATCCTTTACAAGGGTTTGAGAACAGCCGGACAAAACCACGATGGCAATACCCAAGAGTAATAGCAACCGGCTAACTTTGGCTCTTAACATAATATTTTTCATATAACCTCCAACGGTTATGGCGTACTAAAATTCAGCTAAATTACACCATGCGAATTCAATTCCGTTCCTAATTAGCAAGATGCCTCAGCTTGCTGAAGCCAATTGTCCGAGCAGTGGCCAGTCGTAGCCACTTCTGCGGGACGGGTTATTTAACCCGTCCCCAACGTTTCGGTTTGCTCTAAACATTTCGGCTAACTTCGGCCAAAGTCAAAACGTTTAGGACCGGGTTGCAAACCCCGTCCTGCTAGGGATATGCTGATCTTTGGGCTTTAGCTGAAGAAACTTGCTAATCAGGATTCCGTTTGTCATTACGATGAATCGAAACGCTCACGGTCGTTGATACAAAATCTAACACCATCATCAGCACAAGTCTGTACGGTAGCGAACACTCGATATTCAACCAAACGATCATGAAGAGGCTGTCATCACCCCGGATAATGAAAGTACCCAGGGTATGGTCCACTGCCATTAAGTTAAGGATTTTTCCGTTCGCCCTGAGCCTGTCGAAGGGTGAATGGAAAAATCCTGGGTCGATAAGTTAAGCCGTCCATGGTTCGACAGGCTCACCACGAACGGCTTAACTTAATGGCAGTGAGGGTATGGTCAGGGTGCTGTATTTTTACAGCAGAGTTTTGCATATTGAAAAATTAAATAAGGAACGAGCATGAAATAACTTAGACAACGGTTGGAAGGGGATTTGGTGGCTCGATTGACAGGTGTCGGCGGCAGGGATAGCCGCCGTCAAGCCTACACGGACGTATTCACGGCGTCCTGTCAAGCGAGTCACCAAACCGCCACAAAGCCTACTACTTGTATAAGTTATTTTGTGCGTATTCCTAAGCAATCCAAAACTGCGCACTTTCAAAGTAATATACCTTTCGCATTTCAAATTTCGGCAGTGCCTGAGGAGGCGCCGGGGTGCTCGGCAAAAGCTTTGCCGGCATGGAGCTGGCATAGAGCCTACAGGGACGTATTCACGGCGTCCTTTGACGGGCACCCCGGCGCCGAATTTTGATCTACGATGGGTATAACTGATGTTACGAAGAATCATCACTTTTCCCACCGAATGTAGCGGTAAGAGTTTCGGGGTTTGCTCTACATGCAGTAGCGGCGCGTAACATCGGCAAATAATTTGCACCATTCACGGCAAATGAGCGTTTGCGGTTGCATTACAATCGTTTGGGATCAAAATGCACCAGCCGAAAACCTCGTTGCTGAAGATTGCCGACAATTTCATCGAGATGTCGGTAGGTGGTGGGACGATTGTCGTGGAATATCAATAAACAGGGGTGAGGCTTGCTCCACGCCGCCAAAATAGACTGCGTCTTTTGTTGAATCATGGCAACCGTTGCC
The DNA here is from genome assembly GCF_005931095.1 of Methylotuvimicrobium buryatense. Classification (GTDB taxonomy): domain Bacteria; phylum Pseudomonadota; class Gammaproteobacteria; order Methylococcales; family Methylomonadaceae; genus Methylotuvimicrobium; species Methylotuvimicrobium buryatense. The sequence continues at coordinate 3,239,256 of NZ_CP035467.1, forward strand.
CCCGGATTAGAATCGCCTACCAATTCCCCCATGACGATCTGATAGCCTAATCGATCAGCCGTTTCACGCACATGGTTATTGAGAATCAAATAGGGCGATCGAAATAGACGCAAGTCCGATTTACCTAATACCCTTTCATGAATGGCCTCCCACTCGGTAAATTCGGCGAGCACAGCCTTCTTCGTATCCAGCCAAGGCCATCGAAACCATGGATGATGAGTCGTATGATTACCGATAATATGTCCTTCCTGTTTGATTCTCCGGGTAATTTCCGGATATCTTGCGATGCTGCCCTTTTGAGTCCAGAGTTCGTAGGGTGCGTAATAAAGCCGCCTTCGCCAAAAATCATCGGGCGCATCGGCCAGCAAGAAAAAACCGGCTTTTACCGGTGCCCCGTCAGAAGCCTTAAGTTTTGCCAAACTATCCAACACGCGCTCGGTTGTTTCGGGCAGCGGCCCATCATCAAAGCTGAGCATAAACTCGACACTTTTCGTTGGTGTGTATCCTCGCAGATAGTTCTCGTCCCATCCTGTCACACAGCCAAATAATAGACCCGAGACCACTAGGACTAACCAAATAATAGACTTCTTGATTACGTTGATTTTTTAATTACCTTTCAATCTAGAAAAAATCAGGCGAACACGTGGAATCCGTTCGTTCTGAGCCCTTCGGCTAGGCTCAGGGCGAACGGGATTTAGAATGCTCAACTGATTTTTTAGGTTCAATTCAATAGTCACCTCGCCTAGGCAGTCGTTCATATGCCCAACCTTTTCCGATCAGCAAATATCAATCTCAGAAAACGAATTCGTCCGGAAAAATAGTTAAATTAGCGGGTGGATATTATACCTTTCGCACTTCAAATTTCTTCGGTAGTGTCTGAGGAAGCGCCGGGGTGTCCAACAAAGGCTTTGCCAGCATAGATCCTACATAGATGCATTCACGGCATACTTTGACGGCCCCGGCGCCGAATTTTGATCTACGATAGGTATATATCCGGAAAACTTTCGCCAGTATGTACGATAGCGTACAGACCAATAAGCATCCGATACTTCACTATATCTCTCAGAGCAGATATAAAAAGCGAACCGTTTCTTGCATCCCCAACCGGATCTAACGATCCAAGTCTTATGTAGATGCCTTACGTTAATCATGTATCCATCCAAGACCAAGACAGGCACGCAAAGAGATCACGCCGATTTAGAACAGGAATCCGGTATGCCTTCAATTTCTCCTCGAGGAAAGTTGACTAGACCAAACTTTACCTTTGAATAATTTATTAAATTATTGAAACTATTTATATTCTTTAGATGGACCTTGATATTACTTTTTATTATGAAAAATCATTGATCAGAGGTATCGACAATGGAAAATCAACCGATAGAAATCACAAGCCAAGGGCAGTCCACGTTCATCGAAATGCTAAGCGGTGAATTTATTTCGCAAACCGGCATTGGCGTTTACGCCTATCTTACACCGCTTGCGATCGACAGCTTATTCCAACAATATTTACAACACAAAGAACCACTAAGGGCATTCACAAAGCAATTAGTGAAAACCGTCTTAGCTTAATTGCAGCCAAAAACAGCCACCGAAGAACGCCGAAACCAATTTTCATACCTTGCTTCGGACATGATATACCCATCGTAGATCAAAATTCGGCACCGGGGGGCCAGTCAAAGGACGCCGTGAATACGGTCCCCGTAGACTCTATGCCAGCTCCATGCTGGCAAAGCCTTTGCGAGCGCCATGGATGGCGTGTATTAGGACAATGCAGGAGCGATTGCCGAGGAGCGAAAATCGACCTAGCACAGCGGCGCCTTCTAAGGCACTACCGAAATTTGAAGGGCGAAAGGTATATTTTCAGAAACGCTAATCCCACACCTCACAAACTATCAAAATTTTGGAGAACAACGATGACTTTGGATCAAATTGAAGACAAATCGGTAATATCAAAAGAGAAATTCGGGGAAACATCGAAACTTGACCTGAGCCATTCGGGAGAGCGGATGCGGCCATCCATGAGAGCAGGGTTGACGCTTGGCGTGATGAGTCTCGTAGCCGGACTCAGCGGTTGCATGATTGTCGATGCGCCGATTAAAGGCGTTTTAGGTACCGAAGTCATCTGGGGCGACATTGCGACCGGGGAAACTACCGACCCAGCCACGATGAAGGAAGGCAAAGCCTGCGCGGAATCCATACTTGGCTTGCTGGCCCGCGGCGATGCTAGTGTTCGCGCGGCAAAGCAAAATGGCAATATCACGGAAGTCACTTCAGTGGATCACTCGGCGAGGAACTTACTCAACATCGTCGGCGAGTGGTGTACGATCGTCAGAGGCCATTAACCCCTTTTACGTGATGGCAACGAAAGAAAGGTCACTGCGAATGAACTCCGGTTCACACCCATCTGCGCAACACAGAATGAGGAGTGACATAGCCAATTCGTATACATCGATAAAGCCCCGCATCAACCGGCTTATGAGCAACAAAGGCAACACAATCGTCATTGTGGGGCAAGCCTACCGACTGAAACCCATCCCTCGCAAAAACGATCCGGTTTGTTTCAGCTGCAAACTCCTCGGTCGTGAGCAAGTTTTCGGCCCCTTCTGCATCGCGTCCCATGAAACAGGCTTGGCTTGAAGTACCGGAGCGAAGCAGCCTGTTCTGGTTAAACACCATCAAATGGATCGCCTTGCGGGCCGGGCGATGGTTGTCGCGTCTCCTACTTTACCCGATCACAATCTATTTCGTTGTGTTCTCGTACCGCGCCCGCTCGGCATCCCGCAACTTTCTGCGAAAGGTTTTGGGCAGGGATTGCGGCTGGGCCGAGGTATTCCGGCATTACCACACCTTCGCCCACACGTTACTCGATCGGGTTTACATGTTTGCCGGACAAGGTCAGCGATTGGATATTCGCATCAAAGGCCTGGAAGTGCTGGACGAATACGCCCGTTCCGGGCGCGGCTGTCTGCTCGTAGGCGCGCATCTCGGCAGCTTCGAAATCATCCGTGCGGTAGGAAAATTACAGAGCGGATTCCATATCAAAGCGCTCGTTTATGGGGAGAGTACGCCCCAAGTTACCGGCATATTCCGAAAGTTGAACCCGGCATTGTTCGAAGATATTGTCTATGTGGGCGATATCGGTTCCTTGATTGGGCTCGACGAGCACGCGCGCCAGGGCGGTCTCATCGCGCTATTGGGAGACCGCAGCGTGCGTGCCGACAAACGGATACGCTGCGAATTTTTCGGCGAACCGGCATGGTTTCCAGAGGCTCCTGTCTTGCTGTCTCGAATTCTCGACATGCCCTTGGTTACGTTCTTCTGCCTACATCGGAATGACGGAGGCTACGACGCCTGGTTTGAACACCTGGCCGACCCGCCGCGGGTCGACCGAAACCAGCGGGAAACAGCGGCTCGTTGCATTATGCAAAACTACGCCAACCGCCTGGAATATTATTGTCGACTGGCGCCGTATAACTGGTTCAATTTTTATGATTTTTGGAAGGACGAATAGAAACGCGGCTAATGCCTTATTGCCTGACAACAATTCGCTAAGGAACGAGCATGAAATAACTTCATCAAATGTCGGAAGGGGGTTCGTTGGCTCGATTGACAGGTGTCGGCGGCAAGGCAGATTTTTGCTCCTGCAAAATCTGCATTCATGCCATCCTTGGCAATCAGATTCCGCCGTCAAGCCTACACGGACGTATTCACGGCGTCCTGTCAAGCGAGTCACCGAACCTCCACAAAGCTTACTGTTTCGCGAAGTTATTTTGTGCATATTACTTATGAATGGAGAGATCAACATGAACGGAAGAGACAAATACGTACTGGTAATCCCAGCCTATAACGAATCCGCCACCATCCGCGAGGTAGTGCAAGGCGCCTTACGGCATCTCGGCACGGTGATTGTCGTTGACGACGGCTCCAACGATGGCACTGCGGACAAACTCTCAAATTTACCGGTGACATTGCGGCGCCATCCCGAGAATCTGGGAAAGGCGGCAAGCTTGTGGAACGGCATGCAGACCGCCTTGAATCTCGGCGCGAAAGGAATCGTCACCATGGACGGGGACGGCCAGCACGATCCGGCAGACTTGCCAAGGCTCTTGATGGCGGCAAAAGTCCATCCGGACAAACTGGTGATTGGCTCACGCCTCTGGAACCGAGACGTGATTCCAAAGGCGCGCTACCGGGCCAACCGTTTCGCCAACTTTTGGATCGCCTGGGCCGCAGGACAAACCATCGAAGACAGCCAGTCGGGTTTCCGCGTGTATCCGGCACAATTGATCCGACGCTGCCGATTCGTATTGGGCCGGAAACAGAGCTTCGTTTTCGAAAGCGAGATCATCATCGAAGCCGCCCGACACAGATTTCCATGCGCCTTCGTACCCGTGAGTACAAGCTATCCCGATAACGCCAGACCCAGCCATTTCCATCCGATGAACGATATCGCTCACATCACCCGCATGGTGGCCTGGCGATTGTTTATTCAAGGCTTTTTTCCGTCCGGATTATGGCGAAGCCTTAATGGCAGCCAAAGTCTAAAACTGTGAAAATTATTGTGCTTTCACCTATCGAAGGTATTTCGACACTTTCGCGTAAAACGTCGGGTTACGCTATCGCTAACCCGACCTACGCAACTTTATGATATAAAGTCCCCGCATTCGTTGCGGTAGCGCCCTAGCGCCCAGAGCGGAAAATATTTGTCGTAACCGTGATATTTCAAATAAAAAAACTTGGGAAAACCCGGCGCATTAAAGCCATCGTCTTTCCAAAACCCATCGTCTTGTTGGTTTTTCAAGAGATAATTTATTCCCGATTTAACTTCGGGGCAACCCGCCTCGCCGGCCGACATCAAGGCCAGCAGCGCGAGCGCGGTATGAAATGCCGAGCCGGTTTCGCTTTCGCCGCGAACCCCGACATCGTGATAACTATCATTGTCCTCCCCCCAACCGCCGTCGGCACGCTGCTTGGATTTTAGCCAAACCACAGCTTTACGAATGTGGGAATCATGCTTCGAAATACCGGCGCTTTCGAACCCGGTCAATACAGACCAAGTTCCGTAAATGTAATTTGTTCCCCACCGACCGAACCAGGATCCATCGGCTTCCTGCTGATTGCGCAAATAGGTAATGCAGGTGTCGATAACGGCCCGGTATTCCGGCTGTCTATCGACCAGTTTGCTCAAAAACATAACGCAGCGACCGCTGACATCGGCGGTAGGCGGGTCGAGTAAAGCGCCGTGATCGGCGAACGGTATATGGTTGAGATAGCTATGCGTATTGTCCGCGTCAAAAGCGCCGTAGCCGCCATTGGCGGATTGCATGCCGGCAATCCATACGCCTGCCCGTTCGATATTTTCGGCAAACTCGCGATCGCCGGACTCTATCATCGCCAGCGCAACCACCGCGGTATCGTCGACATCGGGATAATGGCTGTTGCCGAACTGAAAAGCCCAGCCGCCGCCCGGCAGATTGGGCCGTTGCACCCGCCAATCGCCCGGTTCGTTGCTCAATTGCCGACCGGCCAGCCAATTTAAAGCCTTAGTGAGCGATTGTTCGGCAATCGGATCACGCTCGCGGCGATCGACTTCCTGCAGTACCAGCGTGGCGAGTCCGGTATCCCAGACCGGTGAAACGCAAGGCTGACAATAAGCCTTATCCGGCTTGACAACTAGCAATCGATCGATCGCTTCCCTGGCGATACGCCGCCGTTCATCGTCGGCAGGAATCCCTAAATAATCCATGGCCTCATAGGCATTGACCATGGATGTAAAGATAGCACCCAGTCCATCGTACCCATTCAATCGGGACAAAAACCAATCGCGAGCCTTGATCGTTGCCTTGCGGCGAACGAAACCGGGAATCAACGGTTCCATCAAGCGGCCCATGCGGTCCGCGGCCAATATGGACTTGCCTAGCGGTGTTTTGACGTGTGCAAAATAATTTTTTTCCGACTCAGGCTGCGTGATAAAAAGCTCTGAAATCCCCACGTTATTCGGATTACGAGCCTTGACTTTATAAGTACACAAGATGAATAAAGGCACCATTACGGTACGGGACCAATACGAAACTTTATCGATATGGAACGGAAACCATTTCGGTAAAAGCATGATTTCGACCGGAATAAAAGGCACGCCGCGCCAAGGAATCTGCTCGAACATCGCCATCATGATACGCGTAAAGACGTTAGCCTTGGCGCCGCCGCCCCGAGCCAGTATCCAACGGCGCGCTTTGACCATGTGCTGCGCTTGAATCGAGTCGCCGGCCAATTTCATCGCGTAATAAGCCTTGATCGTGCAACTCAGGTCTCCCGGTCCGCCTTTATAAAGCGGATAACTGCCGTCCCGGTCTTGTTGTTCGTGGAGATATTGAACGATCTTGGCCTGGAGCCTTGCATCGATTTCACCCATGAAATGCATCATCAAGATGTATTCGGAAGGAATCGTGCAATCCGCCTCAAGCTCGAAAACCCAATAGCCTTCCTCGTTTTGCAGCTCTAAAAGCCGCGCCTTGGCGCAAGTTATCGCATCGTTCAAGCTCAAACGTGGATAGGACAGGCTAGTCGATGAAGCATCCTGATCAGGATGAAAAATGGTCTCTATTAGCATGGATAGTTTTTCTGACTTCCCTTTAGTATTAGCGGTATCAGACCTGAAATAAAGTCGGTGGTGCAGGACAAAAAAAACTGCAGCAATCAATTGCCGCAGCGAGCCGGGAGGAGCGCAATAACAAAAATGAGTTTTATGATGGATTAAGTTAAGCCAACCTTTCGGCAGTCCGTACCGGAATATACCTTTCGCACTTCAAATTTCGGCATTAGCCAATGGAGGTGCCGGGGTGTTAGGTCGATTTTTGCTCCTCGGCAATTGCTCCTGCATTGCCCTACTACACGCCATCCTTGGCGTAATGCAAAATCGACATTCACGCCATCCATGGCGCTCGCAAAGGCTTGGATAGCATGGATGCTATCATAGAGCCTACATGGACGTATTTACGGCGTCCTTTGACGGGCACCCCGGCACCGAAATTTGACAAGCAAAGGGAATAACGACTTAACATAATGGCACTGTTGACCAGATATGTGCCGCTGAGTTATCACGCTGTATTGCCGATTTAAGCCATCCCGGTAACATTGCTTATATGTCTGCAAATTAGTTTTCTGTCGATACGTTACTTTGAGGTAATGATAACAGTGACTTTTAAATGTCGTCGGTACGCTGCCGCACATATAACCATTTCCGGTTTTTAAGGATGCTTCCTTCTATACCCGTGGATCAAAGTTCGGCGCCTCTTCAGGTACAGCCGAAATTTGAAGTGCGATAAGGTATACATGCACTTGCCGACAATTACTCCTCTCCGTTCACTTGCACCCCTTAAAGTTCTCTGCTATAAATTAGCAGCCTTAATTCCATAAAAAATACCCGGCTTTTTCTATAAGCTTATCGAGGCTACGAACCGGTTCGCCACATAAACTATTCGTAGAATTTCCCTTTCCATGACTATCTAGTTTTGATTACTTATGACCGATGCATGCGATCCTCGACAAAACCATCTGCTCAACTTGCTGCCCTCAAACCAATATGAGCGGATAATACCTCATCTTGAAGGCGTATCCATGCGACTTGGCGAAGTCCTTTACGAATCCGGGGGCGAATTGAATTATGTCTATTTCCCCACGAATTGCATCGTTTCGCTGCTTTATGTCATGGAAAATGGCGCTTCGGCAGAAATTGCCGTAACCGGCAACGATGGTATTATCGGCGTTGCGATATTCATGGGCGGAGGAACCATGCCGAACCGTGCTATCGTACAAAGCGCTGGACATGCTTACCGACTTCGAAAAAAGGTGTTCATGCAGGAATTTAACCGATCGGGCGGCCGCCGCTCGAGTGCTTTGCAACATCTGATGCTTCGTTATGCTCAAACCTTGATCACTCAAATGTCGCAGACTGCAGTTTGCAATCGGCATCATTCGGTGGATCAGCAGCTTTGCCGATGGCTATTGCTCAGCCTCGATAGACTGCCTACCAATGAATTGCGCATGACGCAGGAGCTAATTGCCAATATGCTTGGCGTTCGCCGGGAAGGTGTCACGGAAGCCGCCGGTAAATTACAGAAAGCCGGATTGATCGAATACAGCCGTGGGCGCATCATGGTAATAGATAGACCCGGATTGGAGGAACGCGTCTGCGAATGCTATGACGTCGTAAAAACCGAATTCGATCGTCTGCTTCCCTCCCCTCCGATCTAAACGCTGCGCTCCTTTTCTTACTGAATAATCGTCCAACTTGTTAAAATTTGATGAAGGCATTTATGGGCGTTAGCGTACAGACGCTAGAAAGCTTATCCGTTAGTCTAATTTCCACTTACGGAGCCATCCACTGACATCAACCGATGTGCCGAGCCTTAACCGGTTATTCATTTCGACTACGCTCACCTGCTCCGAAGCGTCGCGTCATTCTTATCGAACCTATGTTTTTCTAATTAAAGAACATAGGTTTTCAAAAAATGTAATGACTTGAGTGATGAAAATCTAAGAGTTCCAGGAGAGCAACCCCGTGCAGACCTCCAAAGCCGGCCCAGCTAGTAATCAACTGTTGACGGCACTACCCTGCAAGGATCGGAACCGGTTGCTCGCACATTGCGAACCCATCGATCTTATTTTTGCCGAGGTACTCTGCCGTCCAGGAGATCTCATTACACACGTTTATTTCCCGACCGGAAGCTTTATTTCCCTGGTAACATCCATAGACAGCTCCAATTTGGAGATAGGAATGGTCGGTAACGAGGGGCTTTTCGGAATTACTCTGATGCTGGAAGTCGACATCGCCCCGTTTCATGCAGTAGTCCAAGGAGCAGGCCCCGCGTTACGCATTACAGCGGAGGCATTTCTCCATGAACTCGAACAAAGTCCCGCACTACAAAAAGAGCTAAAGCGTTACCTCTGTGCATTGATGAGACAACTTGCGCAAACGGCCGCATGCTCGCAATTCCATAGGGTAGAAGCCCGCCTCGCGCGTTCGTTGTTGATGATTCATGACCGGGCGCATTCCAATACCTTCCATGTCACGCACGTAGGTCTAGCCTATATGCTAGGCGTAAGGCGCGTCGGTATCACCAGAGCTGCGAATTCACTACAGCAGCAAAAACTTATTAGTTACAGACGAGGAAACGTTAGGATTATCGACCGACCAGGTCTAGAAGCCGTTGCTTGCAGTTGTTACCGAGCCGACAATGAAATTTATGAGCGAATGATGAGATGTAGACGCTAGACATTTTAACGAAATCTTTCGAGCCCAACATAGATTCACTAGCTTCCACCCCGCGGCCGCTAGAACCGATAAATGTCGACTTCAATAACATTTACCGATTGATCAGGGATATAAGAACACCGGTCATTCGATCTGTTCGAAAGAGGCATCTTGTTGAGTAATATCGGTCAAAGCGACCCGCAACTTCGAAGAGGCATCCAAAGATTCGCGATGCAAACAATCGAGATAACCGGAAAAAAGAGTCCCATCGGCACGCATCATCGTTAAACCGAATCTTTGCTTTTCCCCTTCAGGTTTTTCCTTCATATTCAAAAACAGTCGATACCAACGGTCACTGTCCTGAGGAGAAACAAACTTAGAGAAACGGCTATTGATCAGTTTAGCGCGATCGACACCCAACAGTGCCGCCCCGGTCAAGTTGATTTCGCTAATCAAACCATCCCTGTTAACCGTAATGTAGGCGACCGGTGCGAACTCATAGAGATCGACATATCGATCCAGCGCATCTTCCAGTAAGGTGCGAGCTTTTCGTAACTCCTGATTTTGCAGCTCCAATTCAATCTTATGAATAATGAGCTCATGCATCAAAACTTCGCTAGGACGGGCCGATTTTTCATCCACTGATAAGCTAGCCACCATGGATTCCGCTTCTTTTCTTAGCGATTTACGAATCTCAACCGCCTCCATCTTTTTCTTCATCATTCATGCCTCTTTGCTGACTCATCGTCGCTTATACCTTCAGCCGTCGCTTGAACCGGAAAAAACGGCCGTTTATTTGCTTTGCCGACAATGCGGCGCGCATCCGGATTTTATCAGTTATCGCCAAGAGGATGCCAGGATTCTCGACTGGCCAGTCTAGAAGCGGCGACTTGCGGATGTTACCAAGCCGATAAAGACATCAACAAGTCAATTCTGCGTTGCAACTTACCCTGTCCGCTCAGATGTCGAGAAAGGCAAGCAAGTCGGTATTCAGTTGTTCTTTATGTGTTTCGGCCAAGCCATGCGGGCCGCCTGAATAAACCTTTAGAGTCGCATTTTGAACAAGTTTTAACGACGCGTGCGCCGATGCGTCGATCGGTACAATCTGATCGTCGTCGCCATGGATAATCAAAGTCGGCCTATCGCATTTCTTGAGATCCTCGGTAAAATCCGTTTCGGAAAACGCCCTGATACAATCCAGTTGATTCTTGAGGCCGCCCTGCATGCCTTGCAACCAGAAGGCTTCACGCACGCCTTGGCTAGTTTTGGCGCCCGATCGGTTAATGCCGTAGAACGGCGCCGTGAGATCCATAAAGAATTGTGAGCGGTCGGCGGCGACGCCGCTACGAATATCGTCAAACACCTTGATCGGCAAACCAGTCGGATTATTGTCCGTCTTGACCATCTGTGGAGATACCGACCCTATCAGCACGACCTTAGCGACACGTTGACTGCCGTAACGACCGATGTATCGGGCAACTTCGCCGCCGCCGGTCGAATGACCTACCAAGGTAATACCGTTCAGGTCTAGGCTTTCAATAAGTTCCGACAAATCGTCCGCGTAAGTATCCATGTCGTTACCGTTCCATGGTTGACTCGAACGGCCGTGACCGCGTCTGTCATGCGCAATGCAGCGGTAGCCGTGGGATGCCAAAAATAACATCTGGCTTTCAAAGGCATCGGCGTTGAGTGGCCAACCGTGGCTGAAGAAGACGGGTTGTCCAGCACCCCAGTCCTTGTAATAAATCTCTGTTCCGTCTTGGGTGATAATAGTGCTCATGATGAGTTTTCCTAATCTGAGTGAGTTAAACAGTTATCGTCATTGTCGGACCTGATTAGCAAGATGCTTCAGCTTGCTGAAGCCAATTGTCCGAGCAGTGGCCAGTCGTAGCCACTTCTGCGGGACGGGTTATTTAACCCGTCCCCAACGTTTCGGTTTGCCCTAAATATTTCGGCTAACTTCGGCCAAAGTCAAAACGTTTAAGACGGGGTTGCAAAGCCCGATAGGCTCATACTGCGTCCGAGCCTTGCCAGTTGCTATTCTTAGTGCGCGGCTTGCGATCGGGTTGAGGCAGTAGCCGTGGTTGGCGGCGCCGTTACACGCCAGATAGTATTGCCGACATCATCAACGACCAGTAAAGCCGATTGTTTGTCGAGCGCAACCCCCACAGGCCTACCGTAAGCTTCACCGGCTTCACTAACAAAACCCGTCAATACTTCGATGGGCTCACCGAAAGGCTTGCCAACACGAAAAGGGATGAAGATGACCTGATAGCCGCTGCGTGGCTTGCGGTTCCATGAACCGTGCTGACCGATGAAAACCCCATTATCGAATGGCGCCGGCCAAATGGAACTTTTTGAATATGCCAAACCGAGTGAAGCGGTATGAGAACCCAGCGCATAATCCGGAACCCTTGCCTCAGCGACTAAGTCGGGCCGCTGAGGCTTAACGCGTATATCCACATGTTGGCCAAAGTAACTGTAAGGCCAACCGAAGAAGCTGCCATCGGGTACCGATGTCAGATAATCCGGAACCAAGTCGCTCCCGAGCTCATCGCGCTCGTTGACTACGGTCCAAAGCGCTCCGCCATCCGGCTCCCACGCAAGTCCATTAGGATTGCGCAATCCCGATGCGTAAATGCGGTAATTGCCGTTCCTAGGATCCACCTCCCAAATGGCAGCGCGACCGACTTCTTGTTCAATTCCACTTTCGGCAATATTACTGTTAGAACCCACTGTCACATAAAGCCTTGCACCATCTTCACTGGCCAAGAGGTTTTTGGTCCAGTGGTGATTGATTGGCCCAGCCGGCAGATCCAGAACCTTGGTGCCCGGTTGAGTGATTCGAGTTGCGCCTTCGGTATAGTGAAACTTCACCAGCGCATCCGTGTTCGCCACGTAGAAATCGTTGCCGACCAGCGCCATGCCGAACGGCGAGTTGAGTCCCTCGATAAACACCGTTCGTATTTCCGCTACACCGTCGCCATCGCTATCTCGCAGCAAGGTGATGCGATTAGCGCTCGGACTAGCTGCGCCAGCCTTTTTCATCGCCCGCTTCATCATCCAGCCTTTGATGCTCCAACTATCGTCGGACTGTTGCGGCGCATTGGTCTCGGCAACGAGTACATCTCCATTCGGTAACACATAGAGCCAGCGCGGATGATCGAGATTGCCGGCAAAGGCATTTACGGTCATACCAGGCGCCGGCACAGGTTTTATATTTGATGGCCAGCCCACAGCCTTAGCGATGTTTACAGTGGGAATCAACGTCGGGTTGGGTGGCGGTAATTGTGGATTAGGACCGATACCCGCAGAAATCGGCAACAGTGCCGACTCGCCGCATGCGGTCAGCACTGTCGTCATTACCGAGCATAAAAAAACTATCCTTGGATACCACATGGCCTTAATGCTGAGCGCTTATCATTTTCCGGCAACTGTCGGCACATGCTTGACACGCTTCAACACATTCGTCCATATCGCCGATTTCCTTGCAATCGGATGCGCACGCTTCGCAAATCTCGGCGCAAACTTCGTGGAGGCGATGCTGGAAACGAGAGCTACTCAGTTGGAAATTCGCCGAGGTCTGGCAAATCTCGGCACAGTTCATCATCAGACGGAAATGTTCGGCCTCGACGTGCTTTCCGCCGGTTTCCAGGCAATGATTCATAGCGGTTTGCAAGCAAACCTGATGGCAACGCGTACAAGTCTCTATGCAGGCTTGCATAGCGGAATCGGTGTGGGAAGATTGATGCATGGGATACTCCAAAGAAAAGTTAAATGAAAGTGTGTCGTCTTGATTGACACACTCCACGCTTTATGAAAGTTGTTTTATTTATATACCCTTCGTACTTGAAAATTCGGCAGCGACTAAGAAGGCTCCAGGCTGCTAGGCCGAATTTTGATCTTCGATGGGTATAAGCCAAAAAGGAATAGTAATATTGCCGATGAGCAAAAATCCGTTTTTGGAGAACTGATTAATCGCAGCAGGATTGATCAGGTCAGACGCTCTCTCATCAAAGCTGACATTATTTAATTGCCTTCCTTAATATCCTTTTTAATATCGCCATAGCCTTTCTGGATCTTGCCTTTATTCTTTTGAATATTTCCTTCTATCTCCATACCTTTGTCGTCCAGTAGCTTGCCGGTGCCTTCCTTGACTGTCCCCTTCATTTCTTCGACGCGGCCTTCTACTTGATCTTCGTTCATGGGGGCTTCAATTTTGCTATCTTCGGCATAAGCGTTTAAGGATAAAAGTGCCAAAATGAAACCAGCCGATAAAACGCTGAGTTTGTTGTGTGTATGTTTCATGATTATTTCCTGTAATAATGTTGGGAATCTTAGCGCCCTCGAACAGTTAGCCCGTCATTCAGGGCTCACTGCGCGATTCGGTATTTCTAGTTATCAGTCGCCTTCTTAACATCTTCTTTAAGATCGCCATAACCCGACTGAACCTTGCCGCGGCTTTCATCGACCTTACCTTCTAACTCCATATCCTCGTCATCCATGACTTTGCCACTGACCTTTTTGACTTTACCTTTGGCCTGTTCGACCCGACCCTTTACTTGATCTTTGTTCATGAGAGTTCCCGATAGTTGGTTGAATGGTTATTGAGCAATTTCCGAAGTTATTCCGGCGCTCGAATATAATCGTACTCATAATACTGAATACAGTCGGTACGTCACCGCACATTGAGTTTTATTATTAACGACTAGTGCTGGAAAAAAAGGGTAGGAGAGATAAGGTAATTGTTAAGACCTTGCATTTAAAACAAGTTGTAACTTTGCGTCCCCCTTTGAAAAAAGGGGATTGAGGGGGATTTATTTAAAAAATCTCCCCTAGCCCCTCTTTTTCAAAGAGGGGGACTGAATACTTACGGTGGATGTTTTCAATTATTACCGCATACAGCGTCTTATTTAAAACGCGGCAAGCGAATTCAATAATTGTTACCGTTGACTTGCGATATTTTCTTTTCCCAATATGTCCCAACACGTAACGAACAATGCCGCGATAATAGGGCCTAATACAAATCCTGTTAATGAAAACCAAGTTAATCCACCTAGAGTGGATACGAGTACCAAATAATCTGACATTTTAATATCTTTACCTATTAGCCGGGGCCTTAGAAAATTATCTATCGTGACAATAACTAAAACAAAGACTGATAATAATATGAGTGCTCGTATAGTTTCGCCCTGTAAAAATAAAATTAATGCAGCGGGAACCCAAATCAGAATGCTTCCTACGGGCAGCAAGGATAGAACGACCATGATCGTACCCCATAAAAAGGCCGTGGGAATACCAACAAACCAAAATACCAACCCTCCAATAACTCCCTCAATAACAGCCACTATTAATCCCCCTTTAACAGTACCCCTCGCTACGCTGGTAAAACGTTTAAATAACTCTATTTCTATCCTATCGCCTATCGGAATTAGTGAAATGAGTTTTCTTATCAAATAATGACCATCCCGTAACATAAAAAACAGCATGTAAAAAGTTAACGAAAATTGAACGATAATACTCAATATGTTCTGAGTTAATATGGGGACTTGTTGTGCTAAATATTTTACTGCTTGAGAGAATATGTCTCCTACTGCCGATCCCATTTGCTCAACACTGACAGCTTCAACATATGGAATCTTATTGAATATTGGTAAAAAAAGCTCGAGATTATCTTGAAAATAAAGCTGTGGATTTATTTCTCCGCTTTCAATTTTTTTATAAAAAGTAGTGCTTTCTTCCGCAATCATTAAGGTTATCGTTAAAATTGGAATGATAAAAACTATAATAATCACCACCAGGGTCAGAAGCACAGGCAGTATTTCGGTATTTTTAAAATATTGTTTGAACTTTTTATGAATAGGATCAAAAACTATAGCTAGAATGATTGCCCAAAAACAAGCTAATAAGAAATCCTTGATTAAAATAAAAAAAGACACCGTTACTAGCAAAATAAATATCAGAAATAAAATATATGGGGTATTCTTTTGCATTGAAGAAACCTGTGTCAAAGGGATCGAGTATTCAAACCTAGCTGGCAAAACAGGCAATTCAGATGTAATTATTCACATCTCGTCTATCATTCCCATGTTCCAGCGCTCAACTTTATACATAAGTTAAAAAGTAAGTATTCAGTCCCCCTCTTTGAAAAAGAGGGGCTAGGGGAGATTTTTTAAATAAATCCCCCTTTTTCAAAGGGAGATGCCAACAATACGCCTGGATTGCGGTAATTTGCCAACGAGGTCTGAATACTTACGCTAAAAATTACCCTTTTGCAATCTTAGCCAACGAGACCTCGATACTATTTATTGTCACTTAACGCGTAACTATTCAGACGTAATTATCCCCCCATAAGCGCAACTTAGCGTCTATCCTATGGTGCGTTTATGGCTTTATTTGCCATATCGGTATAGGTTGTTGATATCCATATTACATGAATGTGGTGCTACGCATTGCCATCCGTGGCCCTGGATTCCGCCAATCCCTGGCGGAATAACGAGCTCTTTCCTTAAGTTGGCGCTTATGATTATCCCCCCTTATCGTTCCCACGCTCTAGCGCTCATCGTTATACATAAGTCAAAAATTCTCTTTTGCAATCTTAGCCAATGAGACCTCGATGCCATTTATTGCCACCCAACGAAACCGGCTTCGAAATCGCGATCATGGGATCGCTCCCACAGAGCATTTATCGCCCGCCCCTGTGGGAGCGACGCCTTCGTCGCGACTGTCGAAGCCAATGACGATCAATATCCACAGATTTATCAAACATCAACGCTCCCAGTGATTCGATAAACTCTGTTCAGCAAGTGTACCGGCACTTATGTATATACCTTTCGCACTTCAAATTTCGGCAGTGCCTAAGGAGGCACCGGGGTGTCCGCGACAAAGGCTTTGCCAGCATGGAGCTGGCTAGAGCCTACATGGACATATTCACGGCGTCCTTTGGCGGACACCCCGGTGCCGAATTTTGATCTACGATGGGTATAACGATGAGCGCTCTAGCGTGGAACGATAATTGCCGGAGGACTGAATAGTTACACTAGCGTTCTTTAACGATGCCTGTTTCATCAGAGATGATTATTTCAACTCTGCGATTTTGTTGTCTGCCAGAGGAAGTTGCATTGGTGGCAATGGGATAAGTCTTGCCATAGCCAATAGCAGTCATACGCGCATCATCGATACCCGCATGCCGCAGTGCTCTGTGAACGGCTTCGGCTCGGCGTTCAGACAACTGCTGATTGTAAGAATCGGAACCGACACTATCCGTATGACCTTCTATGCTAACTGTTATTTCCGGATGTTGTTTTAGGAATTCAGCCAATTGACTAATTATTCTCATGCCTCCAGCTTTGACATTGGATTTGTCGTATTCGAATAATACGTCACCCATCGTCACAATCATTCCTCTTTCACTCGGTTTAGCCTTTAATTCAGCGAGTTGTCGAGCCAGGTCATCTGCTTCACGCGTGCGCGCCTTGATCTGAATTTGTTGTCTTTCTGTTTCAGCTTGAGCGATGAAATCTTTAGCAATGGCGGTATTGGCTTTTTCGCGGGCAATTTTAGTTTTGATCTCCGTCTTATAAGCTACTCTTTTGATTTCCTTATCTTTGGCACCGTCTTCAACCATCCATTTTAGTTTTGCTAATGACTCTTCGGCTTCAGCATGAGGAATGGGAGCCTTAGCTGCAACTAAAGGATCGGCATTGATTTCGTCAAAAAGTCTCTGCGCACTGACTAAGTCCGGATTAGGAGACGTTGATGCGCATCCGTATATTAATCCAGCAATACTCAGTACAGTAATAAACTTCAAGTCAGTGATTAACTGCTTCATGATAGATTCCTTATTAAATTATTGAATGACGTAAATGATGCAAACGGCCTGATGTTCAATAGGCCGGATGATATCTTTTAAGTTCTTCTTTTAAGATACGATTACCATCCTTGATCTCTTCAGCTGATTTCTGGACTTTTAATGCTTCAGCTTTTGCTTTAGCGAGCTCCCCTTCCAATTCTGCTTGAGCCGCTAAATTACGCGCTTTTTGGTAATCTTTATCATCCATAGCAGCCCGTGCGTTTTCAAGAGTTTGGCTTGCATTTCTAAGTTCGAGTGGTGCAAGTTGCCTTGCACCATCAGCCTCCGCCTCTTTGATAACATAAGAACTGCGCGTGATTTCTTCATGAGGCGGAACTCCAGCACAACCCAGGATAAACATAGAAACTCCAAAGGCTAGCCCGAGCTTAATTGTTTTTGTAACGCTTCGATAATTTTTCATATTAACAACCTCATTTTTGTTGTAGTTGGGCCTGGCAATTTAGCCGATGACAAGTTTAATTGGCGACACAAAGCATTTCTTAATACTGATGCAAGCCAGTGACCAACCGATTATCACATGCTAATAAATATTTCGCGCTTACCTCAAATCAATAAACCTTCACTGACATTATCTGAATCATCCTATGCTTAAAATTGCGAATAATATTAAAAAGTGAGGAAACGATTTCGCTAAAATGTAATATTTTATTTTTAATTCAGGCTCCCCAAAATTTCTCATTTATCGTAAGTATTCAGTCCCCCTCTTTGAAAAAGAGGGGCTAGGGGAGATTTTTTAAATAAATCCCCCTCAATCCCCCTTTTTCAAAGGGGGAGGCTAACAATTACGCCTGAATTGCGGTAATTTGCCAACGGGGTCTGAATACTTATCATTTATCACTTGCAATCGTAATTTTTATAACCCCTGCATTGTAATTATTCACCCCCCTATCGTTCCCACGCTCTAGCGTGGGAACGATAATTGCCGGGGGACTGATTAGTTACCCTGCATTTTAGACAAGCTATAACTTTGCCTCTCCGTTTGAAAAAAAAGATTGAGGAGGATATATTTAAATAATCACCCCATACCCCATATTTTTCAAAGAGGGGAACTGAATATTTACAAGTTGGATACTACTATATTACTTAGAATTTCTCTGTTCGTTATCGAACATAACATTCCAAATTTAAGGTTTGCTAAACATATGTAATGTATCTATTCAGTCCCCCGACAATTATCGTTCCCACGCTCTGCGTCACTGCCAAAGTTAAGGGAAGCCCGTCATTCCGCCATGGACTGGCGGAATCCAGTGCCATGGATGGCAAGCTTTTGAGGCAAAGTAGATCCTGGATACAAGCATTACTTAATTCTGTGATGGCTTAACTGGCTTCCCACTTAAGGCGGTACAAAAGCACTAAGGATTAACCGTTCGCCTTAAGCCCTTCGGCTGCGCTCAGGAGAGCCCTGTCGAAGGGTGGACGACGGTTAATCCGCCCATGGTTCGACAGGCTCACCACGAACGGATTAACCTTCAACTGTCCCGCGTTAAGTGAGTAGCCGCTTAACTTAATGGCAGTGACGCTAGAGCGTGGGAACGATAGGGGGGTGAGTAATTACTATACCTTTCGCACTTCAAATTTCGGCATTAGCGTATGGAGGCGTCGGGGTGCTAGGTCGATTTTTGCTCCTCGGCAATTGCTCCTGCATTGCCCTACTACACGCCATCCTTGGCGTAATGCAAAATCGACATTCACGCCATCCATGGCGCTCGCAAAGGCTTTGGCAGCATGGATGCTGTCATAGAGCCTACATGGACGTATTCACAGCGTCCTTTGACGAGCACCCCGACGCCGAAATTTGACGAGCAAAGGGTATACATGAGGCGAACAATTAGTAACTATTCAGACCCCTACTACAAAAATCATCCAATCAGTCATTAAAAAACTGTATTTTTAAGCCACCAAGACGTATTCTGTGCGCCATGCAACTGAGCGATCACGACCTAAACCAACTGGATGAAGACAAGCTTCTTGACTTGCCGGAAGAGGCTTTGCGTCGCCTTTCGATTCGTTTGCTCAACGATCTCAAGGAAGCACGCGAGCGCTTGAAGCAAAACTCGCGCAATAGCTCCCGGCCACCCAGTAGTGAAGCACCGTGGGATAAGGCGAACGATACAGCCAGTGATACCGATGCTATAGACGCTGGCGAAGACACGCCGGATCAGGAGGTGGATAACACATCTCCCGCGCCACCTGCTAAAGAATCCAAACAAGATTCTCAAACCGACTCGTCTCAAGCTTCGGATAATGTGCGTAAACCTGGTAAACAGCCCGGCGCGCAAGGTTTCGGCAGACAGCAAGTCCTGCCAGTGACTGACTATCAAGATCATCGTCCCGAGCTTTGCGCGTGTTGCGGTACTGTGTTCACGGCAAGTCAGCAAAAAGCGTATACCGCTTTTGATACTGTTGACCTCACCTGGGCTGACGCGAACGATCCGGGCTTGAGATTGATCACGACGCGGCATACCTATTATGAAGCGACGTGTCACTGCGTCCATGTGACGCGAGACGAACCGTATCGTCACGTGCCCCACGGCAGTTTGCCGAACGTCGTGTGCAGCGAATGGCGCCTGGTCGGGCCGGGTTTGGCCGCCTTGATTGTGTGTCTGGCCTATCGCATGCGACTATCCCGTGCGCGCATCCGCGAATTCTTGCAGGATTGGTTAGGTTTGAGTCTCAGTGTCGGCACGATCAACAACACCCTGCATGAAAGCGGCGCGGCGGCGATGCCGATCGAAGACGAACTCATCGAGGCGGTGGTCAACAGTCGATTATTGCATGTCGATGAAACATCCTGGATGGAACTGACGACCTTCTTATGGCTGTGGGTGTTCAGCACGGATAGCGTGACCGCTTACTGGATTGCCTACCGCAGCGCTGAATTGCTCGAGAACCTCTTGGGCGCGGATTACTTGGGCTGGCTCATGGGCGATGGCTACCAAACCTATCGCAGATACCCGAATCGTGTGCGCTGCTGGGCGCATCTGCTGCGCAAAGCCCAAGGGCTGGAAGAGAGTTTCGACCCTGTGGCCCGCCAGTTCGGCAAGCACACACTGGCGTTGCTGAATACGCTGATGAACGCGATTCGAGAGGCCCGTGTCGACCCACCCGACAAACCGTTGACGGAAACCTTTCAAGAAGCATTGGCGCTCTATCGAGCGCTATGCGAAAGCCTGCGCGAAGCAACGCATAAAAAGACGCGTGAGCTGGCCGGTGAAATGCTCAATGATTGGGAGGCGATCTTTCAGGTCGTTGCATCCTATCATTTGCCGTTGACCAACAACGAAGCCGAGCGGGCACTGCGGCACTGGGTGATTTTGAGACGCATCAGCTATGGCACGCGCACCGAGCAAGGCTCGCGGGTATTCGCCATTTTAATCAGCGTGATCGAAACCTGCCGTAAAAGACAGCAATCCCCTTGGCTTTATTTGGCTGTAGTCATTGATCATCAGCGGACCGGACGGCCGATTCCAAAATTACCACCAGTGGCCAGGGGGTCTGAATAGTTACAACAATTACGGCCAAGAGGTAAATACTTACCATTAATTACTCGAGGCAAAGGCGCTCCATGACCGAACGCCGGGTATATAATTTCCGGGCTATATCCTGCTCTGCTTCCAGCCAATCGTACATTTCATTACCCGGCTCAAAACCGCGTTTCTCGGCTTTAAAATAAGCCGCCTCGGCAATCATCGGCATGGTCTCCTGCCTTACATCAAAAGGAATTGCTTTGGGCCTCTGGGTTACACCGAACTTCAACAATTTTAAAAACGTCAACGGCGGCTTGCCATTGATGCCAATTTGTTTGGGCTCCAATTCGGCCAAGGTCCCGAACAGACGGTCCCAAATCGAAAACACCGCGCCGTAATTTCTGTCGTGTTCGACTCGAACCGTCGAATGATGGACCCGATGCAGATAAGGGGTAATAAACAAATACCCTAGGTTTTGTTCACGGGAAAATGCAATATTTGCGTGATGAAACATGACAAACAGCATCATCAATAATTCGTAAGCCAATACGCTGGCTTTATCGAAACCGAAAATGACTATACTGAGTACCTTAATCAGCGTTACCGCCAATATTTCCAATATATGCACACGGTATGCGGTTGAGACATTGAGATGCGGCTCGCTATGATGGACTTTATGAAATAACCATAAGCCATCAAAATCATGGCATGCCTTGTGCCAAAAATAAAATACCAAATCCAGCAACAGTAATGACAGAGCGGCTTTTATTGCCGCATTCGACATCCCGCTCAAAATTCCCGCACCGGAAAAATGTTCGGCGACGATTAGCAACGAAGCAATCGACATTATCGACAACACTAAACTGTTGAACAAAAACAATGTGATATTAACCCGGTAAGAGTTTTTCAACTCATGTGTCGGTAACTTTTTTCTAGGGCGATGCGTTTCGATGATGAACAAAATGATAAAAAACATCAATATTGAAAATCCCGCCAGATCGAATGAAGTGATCATCGACCAAACACCCACTGCATCAAAAAGATTCATGGAAGCATTCATTGTTAGAGTCATGACTTATCCTCACTGAAGTTACAAAAAATTGTCTAACAACCGGCTAGGATTACAACAATTCCCAGTTTGAGCATTTTTTGCCGGGTTTAGGGTATGAAGTCTGCCTGTCGTGGAATATCCTGTCCCTTGATTATCGAGATTGGATCCAGCGTAACTATTCAGTCCCCCCGACAATTATCGTTCCCACGCTCTGCGTCACTGCCATTAAGTTAACGGAAACTGGTCATTCCGCCATGGACTGGCGGAATCCAGTGCCATGGATGGCAAGCTTTTGAGGTGCATCAGAGCCTGAATACAAGCATTATTCATTTCTGTGATGGCTTAACTTAATGGCAGTGACGCTAGAGCGTGGGAACGATAGGGTGGGTGAATAATTACTCCCTTTTTAGTCTTAGGCGGTTTTTCAATCAAAAGGAAGTAATATGTAACATGTAATTGTTCAGACCCCTGCATTTAAAATAAGTTGGAACTTTACCTCCCCCTTTGAAAAAGGGGGATTTATTTAAATAATCTCCCCTAAACCCTCTTTTTCAAAGAGGGGGACTGAATATTTTACAGTAACATAACTTAACGAGTCTATTAATAACTATACTATGGCTTTGAACGCCATTTTTCTGGGACACTGTCCTCTGGAAACTTCTTAATAGATTGCTCAAAGTTTTGAGTAATTATGGATTGAAGAAACTTATAAATACTGGCCGGAAGAATGGCGGCATACCTACCTACTGATGCGATCAATTTATTCATATATTTGCTTTTATTGGATTGTTCATTAGTATTGATAGATACGAAAACATTAACCTATAATCAAGACTCACTGTAACTATTCAGACCCCCGGCAATTATCGTTCCCACGCTCTGCGTGGGAACGATAGGTTGGTGAATAATTACTTATAAATTGACATCCCCCTTTAAAAAAGGGGATTAATTTAATATATCTCCCCTCTCCCCTATTTATCAAAGAGGCGGGCTGAATACTTACTAGGAATCTGGTGCCAGTCTATTAAAAAACTTTCTAACAGTCGGTACGGTAGCGCACTTTGAACCCAATCAGTTTTTATATATTCAAGTTACAGTATTTCAGTAATCATTTAGCCCCCACCACTTGTAAGGTAAGTATTCAGACCCCGTTGGCAAATTACCGCAATCCAGGCGTATTGTTGGCATCCCCCTTTGAAAAAGGGGGATTGAGGGGGATTTATTTAAAAAACCTCCCCTAGCCCCTCTTTTTCAAAGAGGGGAACTGAATACTTACCTTGTAAGTATTCAGCCCTCATATACGCCAACTTAAGAAAATAACGCGTCATTCCGCCAGGAATTGGCGGAATCCAGGTCCAGGGATGGCAATGCTTAGCTTCACACTCATGTAACCTTGATATCGGCAATCCATGCCGTTATGACGAATAAAGCCACAAATACACCATAGTATAGGCACTAAGTTGGCGCTTATGACCGTTTAGCCCCCTATCTTGATATTTAAGCCATTGATTGTTATGTTCTATTTTTTGAGTGATCGCAGCATAAATTTAGGATGCCAAAACTATTAATCGATATTTTTCAATAACTTGGAATTATTCGCTGTTTGATCGTATATTATTTATACCCTTTGCTGGTCAAGTTTCGGCGCCGAGGTATCCGCCAAAGGACGCCGTGAATACGTCCATGAAGGCTCCATGCTGGCAAAGCCTTTGCGAGCGCCATGGATGGCGTGAATGTCGATTTTGCATTACGCCAAGGATGGCGTGTAGTAGGGCAATGCAGGAGCAATTGCCGAGGAGCAAAATCGACCTAGCACCCCGGCGCCACCTCGGGCACTGCCGAAATTTGAAGCGCGAAAGGTATAAATGGTAGCGAGGTCGAGCAGGGATAATGATGTCGACCACAGACTTGGCTTTGTCGTACTGTTGCGAAGACGGCTAGCATACGCGGCCTTTGTCAATTCTATGTGCGTTAGCGAACAGAAAATCGCCACCTTTTTACGGTTAAATTGAAAAAAAATGTGCGGAAGTGGCGTCCATAGTCTATTCATAATCTATTGGCACCGTAATTTTGCGAACTGGTGGTAGGTTTATATGGCAATAAATTGCTCTAGAGACAGGCACCACGGAACATTGAGCCGGCACGTTCGAAATTCACTTCCATCAATAAATTAGAATCTTCTAAGAGAGCCTTGATATGAGCATGTCACAGCAATTCAAAATCGAATTGGATAGCGTTAGGGACGAGGCACGGATAGCCTATTTCTCAATGGAGATTGCTCTGCACCCTGCGATGCCGACTTACAGCGGCGGATTGGGAATTCTTGCCGGCGACATGATCCGCGCCGCCGCCGACCGCGAACTACCGATGGTGGCAGTCACGCTATTGCATCGCAAAGGTTATTTTTATCAAAGACTCGATAGCGGCGGCATGCAGACCGAGGATTCCGTTGAATGGGTGGTCGAGGATTTTCTCCAAGAATTTCCGCAACGGGCCGCGGTCTCGATAGAAAACCGGACGGTCCATTTGCGTGCCTGGCGTTATGAGGTTCGCGGGTGTACGGGCGGCATAGTGCCGGTTTATCTTCTGGACAGTGATCTTGCGGAAAATGCGGAATGGGATCGTAGCTTAACGCATTGGCTGTACGGCGGCGACCAGCATTACCGACTGTGCCAGGAAGTCGTGCTCGGTATGGGGGGCGTGTCTATGCTGCGCGCACTCGGACACCATGGCATTGAGCGCTTTCACATGAACGAAGGTCATGCCAGTTTGTTACCCATCGCGCTGCTGGACGAACAAGCCGAACGAGCCGGTCACGATCGTGTCACTCAAGAAGATGTCGAAGTGGTGCGCCGGCATTGCGTGTTCACTACCCATACACCGGTACCCGCGGGTCATGATCGCTTCCCGTCCGAGCTCATCAACCAGGTGTTGGGCCGCGTCGAGACCGAGGCTATGAAGGAAGTATTGCTGTGGGACGACTATCTCAATATGACCTATCTGGCGCTCAATCTGAGTCATTATGTCAACGGGGTTGCCAAGAAACATGCCGAAGTATTGCGGCAAATGTTTGCTCAGTACCGCATCGATTCGATTACCAATGGCGTACATGCAACGACCTGGACCAGCCCGCCGTTTCAGGCCCTGTTTGATCAGCATGTGCCCGGTTGGCGCGAGGATAATTTTACGTTGCGCTATGTCTTGGGCATTCCACCGCAGGAGGTGTGGCAGGCCCATGATCAGGCTAAACGCCAGCTGATCGACCACGTCAATCGTGTTACCAATGTGGGCATGGATGCCCAAGATTTGACGATAGGCTTTGCTCGCCGGGATGCGACTTATAAACGTGGCGACCTGATATTTCGGGATATTGAACGCTTAAAGGCCATCTCCGCCGGCGTCGGCCGTTTCCAGATCATCTATGCCGGTAAGGCCCATCCGCAGGATCAGCAAGGCAAGGAACTGATTCAGCGCATCTATCAGGCGCGGGATGCGTTGAGAGGCTATGTCAAAATTGCTTATCTGCCCAATTACGATTGGCCATTGGCGCAATTGATGACGGCCGGCGTGGATATTTGGCTGAATACCCCTCAACCGCCGCTTGAGGCATCCGGTACCAGCGGCATGAAGGCGGCCCTCAATGGCGTGCCCAGCCTGAGCATATTGGATGGCTGGTGGATCGAAGGTTGTATCGAAGGCGTTACCGGCTGGGCAATCGGTGAGTTACCGACCTCCGTTAGCTTCGAAGAGGAACGGTCGGCTCGGGATGCAGCGGCGTTATACGACAAGCTGGAGCAAGTAGTCGTTCCTTTGTTTTATCATGACCGCGAACGCTTCATCGATGTAATGCGTCACACGATTGCGCTCAATGGCTCGTTTTTTAATACTCAGCGCATGGTGTTGCAATACGTCACCAAAGCCTATATCCACTGACTGTAGGAACATCATGAGAGCGATTGTAATCACGGTGGTCCTCGATAGACACATCCCATGCCTTTTATTCTTAGACGGTTTTTCAATCAAAAGGGAGTAGAGCGAAGCGAAACCCATCATGGAAAGTCATGAGAGCCATTGTATACCTTTCGCACTTCAAATTTCGGCAGTGCCTGAGGAGGCGCCAGGGTGTGCGGCAAAGGCTTTGCCAGCATGGAGCTGGCATAGAGCCTACAGGGATGTATTCACGGCGTCCTTTGACGGACACCCTGGTGCCGAATTTTGATCTGCGATGGGTATAACAATGTTTCGCGAAATTATTGCGTGCAGCGCTTTAAGATAATAACTTCTCGAACTCCTCTGCGGATACCGCTTTCGAGACCAAATTCCCTTGTCCGTAATCGCAACCCGCTTGCCGCAACAAATCGAATTGTTCCTGTGTTTCGATACCTTCAGCGATAATTTTCATATCCAGTTTGTGCGCCAACAGAATCATCGCTTCGCATAATACCAACTCGTTGGAATCGGCCGTTAGATTGGCGACGAAGGATCTGTCGATTTTCAAATAATCGATATCGTACTTTTTGAGACTGTACAGCGACGAATTACCGGTACCGTAGTCGTCAAGCGATACTTGGATGCCTGCGTCCCTGAATGCAAGCAATTTTTCAGATACGATGGCGGTTGCATTCAACAATAATCCTTCGGTAATTTCCACCGCAATACAATCCCCGGATAGGCCTCGATCCTGCAAATAAACAAACCATTCGTTTAACTTGATACCATTATTTTGAAACTGCGCGGATGAAGTATTGATGCTAATTTGAAAATCCGCACGGTAATTGGCGCGCCAAATGGCGACCTGGTCTACCGCCTGATGAAAAACCCATTCGTCGATCTCCGTTATCATGCCGTTATCTTCTGAAACGGCTATAAAATCTAACGGATGAATCCAGCCTCGCGTAGGATGTTGCCAACGAATCAAGGCTTCGGCTTTTTGGATTCGACCGGATTCGAAATCCACGATGGGTTGATAAAACAAACTCAGTTGCCGATCGGTCAGCGCATGCCGCAAATCGTTGCCTAAGCGCAACCGCATCGCCGACGCTTCTTGCATTGCCGGCATAAAGTAACAATAACGACTTCGCCCCTGATTTTTCGCGGCATACATGGCTTGATCGGCATTCTTCAGCAATTCTTCTAGGGTTTCGGCATCGCTCGGATACAAGGCGATGCCGATACTGACCGAAATATAACACCGTTCTTTTTTCACTATAAACGGCGCCGTCATACATTCAACCATGATTTGAGCGACACGATCGACACTGCTGAACTCGTCCAATTCGTCCAAAATGATCGTGAATTCATCGCCGCCGGGACGTGCCAGCGTATCGGTTTCGCGCAGACAACCTTTCAAACGCTGTGTAGCCTCCTTGAGCAGCTCGTCCCCCGCGTCGTGACCCAAGGTATCGTTAACATCCTTGAAATGATCCAGGTCAAGAAACATCAGGGCCAACTGCCGCCCTGTCCGGTTGGCTTTATTGATAGCCCGTTGCAGGCGATCGAGAAATAAGTACCGATTAGGCAAGCCGGTCAGTTGATCGAAATGGGCTTGCCGACGAATGATTTCCTCCGTCCGTTTTTTGTCGGTAATGTCGGTAGCCGTGGCGATACGCCGGATGACCTCGCCGTTTTGACTATACAGCGTATTAATCGATAACCATTCGAGAAATTCTTCTCCGTTTTTACGTTTGGTCCATATTTCTCCCTGCCAATGGCCTGTCGAATTCAGGCTATGCCACATCGCCTCGTAAAAAACCTTATCATGACGCCCGGATTTAAGCAGCGCGGTCGTTTGGCCGACGGCCTCATCCGACAGGTAACCCGTCAATCGCGTGAAGGCCGGATTGATGCAGACAATCCGGTTGTCTTTATCAGTCACTATAATGGCTTCCTCGAGCGTCAGAAACACAGTCGCAGCCAGTTGCAATTCTTGCTCGTTACGTTTTCGTTCACTGATATCCGACACGGCAAGAAGACACGAATCACCCGTTTTGTCGGCAATGCCCTCGACACGTACCCATTTTTGATCGTTACCGATTTGTAAAGTCATCTCGCAGCTGTGCGAATCGGTATTCGCAAACACCTTTGCCAGAAAATTTTTAAAGAGAAGTTGAAATATATTGGTTACCCAATGGGCAAAATTTTGCCCACATAGAGCGGAGCGCTCAATAGCCAGTAATGACTCGCTACGAAAATTGGCCTGTTGAATGATGCCTTTGCAGCATAAACTAAAATAAGCAAGCGGCGCGAAGTCGAACAGTTCGGTAAAGCGTTCCAGGGCTATTTCAGACTGAAGACGCGCTTCCCGCAACGCTTCATTCTGCATTTCCAACTCGATTTGATGGACTTGCAATTCGTGCACTAACCTTTTTTCGTCGATCGCCACTCCTGCGGGCGACGCTTGTTTAACAGCAAGCCGTTGTTCCGCGCGCCAGCGTAATTCATCTGAATTATCGGGTTGTTCATTCGGATTGATCATTGAGAGCCCTTAATTTCGCTTCCAGTTGCTTGGTTTCGGAAATATCGATAAAAGTAATCACCACGCCGTCGATTACGTTGTCTTGGGTTCGATAAGGCATGATACGCACCTTGAACCATCGGTTACCGGCGGCTTCGACTTGTTTTTCGGCAAAGACCAGAGTTCGCAGCACTTCGTGCGCATCTTCCTGAAGTTGCGGATAGTCCAGATCGGTCACGAGGTCGGAAAGCGGCCGCCCGACATCGCTGCTGATCAGCTTGAATATACGACTGATATGTTTGGTGAAACGCCTGATATTAAGGGCGCTGTCCAAAAACACCGTGGCAATGTCCAAGCTATTGAGTAAATTATTCATGTCGTTGCTGACCCTCGACAGGTCGTCTACTTTTGCTTGAAGCTCCGCATTCACGGTTTGCAACTCCTCGTTTAAAGACTGCATTTCTTCCTTGGACGTGGTCAATTCTTCATTGGATGACTGCAATTCCTCATTGGTCGATTGCAATTCCTCATTGGCGGAGCGCAACTCTTCTTGAGAAGACTGCATTTCCTCGCGCAAGGTTTGTATATCTTCATTGGCATGTAGAAGTTCGATCTCCAGCGTTTTCTGTTCCTCACTCGTCGATTTACGGGAGCGTTTTCTGGCCGGCAACGGAGACGCATCGTTAAACACGACGAATAACATTCCGTTTAACGCCACTGGCTTTCTGATTACTTGAACAGCCAGATTAACTATTTGCGTTCCGCCATTGGTGCCTACCGTCAAGCCTTGCATATGAATGGCTCCGGTTTGGTTCTGCGCTTTTCTCAATGCGCCGGACAAAATATGGCGCAGTCCGTCACGGGCCATTGCGTAAATATTCCAGTTAGCTTTGCCGGCGGCAGGCTCCAAATACTTACCGGTACGTCCGTTAATGTAAAGAATGTCTCCGTCAGCATTGACCAAAACGGCCGCCGGCGAAAAGTGTTGTAATAAAAATTGATCCGCCAACGTTTGCAGATTATCGATCACGGGCGGCTTATAGCCGCCAGGTGCTTGCGAAATTACCGAGGAATGCTTAGTCGGAAAATCGACGTCCAAATTCCGCCGAAAACTTTCAATACGGCGGTAAAGACGTGATTTATTGTCGACCACTTCATATAAATCCCTGAAACCGCTAATCGTTTCGGAATTACCGAGCAGCAAGATGCCATTTTCGGTCAGCGCATAATGGAACAGCGGGATCAGTTTTTTTTGCAATTCGGCATTGAGATAAATCAACAAGTTGCGGCAACAAAGAATATTCAACTTGGTAAAAGGCGGATCCATGATGACGTTCTGCGGCGCAAAGGTCACCATCTCGCGTATTTCCTTGTTGATGCGATAGCCGTTGCCGTCGATGCTAAAAAATCGGCTTAAGCGGTCTTCGGAAACATCGACGGCAATATTGGCCGGATAAAAACCTTGCCTAGCCTTATCGATCGCATCTTGATCGAGATCCGTGGCAAAGATTTGCAAGGTCATTTGACGTTTTGATTGGATTTGCGCCAAGGCTTCCTTGAACACGATGGCCAGAGAATAAGCCTCTTCGCCTGTCGAGCAAGCCGGCACCCAAGCCCGCAGGTCCTTGTTTGTCGAAGGATTGGCCAATAGCTCGGGAATCGTGTTGGTTTTGAGGATCTCCCATACCTCCGGATCGCGAAAGAAATTGGTTACACCGATCAATAGCTCCTTGAACAAAAGATCGAGTTCCTGCGGGTTTTCGCGTAGATACCGCACATAATGAGCTATCGCATTAATTTGATGCAAGCCCATGCGGCGCTCGACGCGGCGAAAAATAGTGTTTTTTTTGTAAAGCGAAAAATCGTTGCCGGTTCTTTCCCGAAGCAGAATCACAATTTGCTCCAAGCCGCTTTGCGATTTTTCTTCCAACTTCGTTTCGGGCGCGGCCAATAAACCACGCGGGTTATGCTTGAGATAAGCATAGATACGCCCCCACATTTCTTGTGCCGGCACAATGATGTCGGCCAGTCCCGCATCGATCGCGCTTCGCGGCATGGAATCGAACTGAGCGGAATCCGGGGTTTGTACTAGGGTGAGACCTGCGTTTTCCTTTATGGCACGCATACCTAAAGTACCATCGGAGCCCATCCCGGAAAGAATCACACCGATTGCCCGTTCATGCTGATCGTCGGCCAAGGCTCGGAAAAAACTGTCGATCGGCAAACGCAACCCACGAGGCGCGACCGGATCCAGCAAATGCAGCTTACCGTGCAGGATAGACAAATCTTTATTGGAAGGAATCACGTACACCCAATTGGGTTTAACCTGCATGCCATCGCCAGCCTGGGTAACCGTCATCGGCGTGACGCGCTGCAATAATTCCGGCAGAATCCCTTGATGCGTTGGGTCGAGATGCTGAATGACGACAAACGCCGCGCCGTTGATTGCCGGAATCGGCGTAAAGAATAGTTCCAGGGCCTCCAAACCTCCTGCCGACGTACCTACCCCGATAATAGGCGGATTAGAACTGCCGGTTTTGGCGGATACCTTTCTCTCCGGGGTGGTCGTGTCCGGTTCACCGACGGGTGTATCGGTTAGTCTTGATGGAGTCGAGCTGGATTGGTCGGGAGTAGATTTAGTCATTGTTGTCTAATGGGTTAGATTAAATTGACTGTCAATCATATCACCGCATTTTCAGTCATCGGTGCAAAAACAGCGTTGTCTTAACTGCTTCTCTTAATTTGACTCCACGAAATCGAATATTTTCATCACTCAACCCCAGCAATTCCCAAATTGGAGATCAAAAAGGGTGTGGGGTATGCTTGGCGAGGATGTCGGCAGCTGGGCAGATTTTTGCTCCTGCAAAATCTGCATTCACGCCTTCCATGGCGTTTGCAAATTTTTGCTCCTGCAAAATCTGCATTCACGCCTTCCATGGCGTTTGCAGATTTTTGCTCCTGCAAAATCTGCATTCACGCCTTCCTTGACGTTCGGGCTGCCGCCAAGCTTCCATGGATGGGTTCACGGCGGTCCTCGGTAGGCACATCCCATACCTTTTATTATTAGCCGGTTTTTCAATCAAAGGGGATTATTATGTGCAGCCATCCGCCAGGTTAAAAATGATAATGTGCACCTATGCCGACATACTCCACTTTGTCATTGTAAAACTGCCCACTGGGCGAGTAACCATTAAAGTATTCCACAAGCAACTGAAGCTTCCGGCCCAAGACTTGTAAATTTTCAAACTCGACGCCGGCTCTGGCCGATACATCGGTATTCCATTTGTTTTCTTCAAAATTTTTCAGGTCGACCGCAATGATGGGACGCATGTCGGCAAATTCCATGCGCCAAGGGCTTCGAAATTCAACGCCATATTGAGCAGACCATATTTTGAGGTCGTCAGGCTCTCTGTGAAACAGCCCGCCTCCACCGCCATAAATGCGCACGCCAAAAGGAAGCTCATAGGAAAGCCTCAAGTCCACACCTTCGTAACTAAGGTTTACGCGCTCGAATTTTGTGCCGATTTGTCGTAACAAAAATTCGTCGCCAAGATGAGAACTCTGATGGTAAATGCGGCCGAACGCTGAAAACTGGCCAACCCGCATACTGGAATAGAGCGACGCAATGAAATCGGTATTGACCAAATCGGTCGATTCGGCTCCCAAGTTGAAATCGCTAAACACCGAGGCCTGAATGCCCGTTTCCCATTGCGCGGAAGTTTCTCCGAAGTTTGCACGATAAAACGGGATGGTTTCACCGAAGCTGACCGATCCTATGTCCTTGCCGTCAAAATTGTCATTCTGGTAATTACGGTAGGCGGCTGAAAAATGCGCCCAGCGAGGATCGGCCAGCAACGGCTTGAAAAGATGACCGCTCGGCAGTAGTCCTGTCGGTAAAATAATCTTATCGGTTGCCGATACGGTCTCATCTCCCGGAACCTGAAATTCATCGGCAGGTACGCTAGCCTTTGCTTGCGATATTTTTACCGCATTGACCCCTGGAATTTCGGACAATAGTTGTACCGCTTTAGCACGATCTGCGGCTTTTAAATTCCCTACAGGCAATGTAATAACGCCATCGCGGACATTTAACGGCGGCATATCGATTTTTAAACCCTGTTTTAATACGCCGGCCGCATAACCGGCGATGTATGCGTCATTCTGGGCTGCGGCATTAGCCAGCGTTGCATGCAATACCATCAAGCCCATAATTGCCGCCAATCGATAACTCTTCATTATTCCGCGCTCGGTGCAGTTTTAACAATCAGATCGCTTTGCACTGATTTGACATATTGCTGATTGACTGCAATTTCCAATGCCCTGTCGACATCTTGCTGGGAACCCACCGTACCGCTCAACTTCACGATGCCGTTAACGGTTGTTACCTCAATTTGGGATGCCTGAAGCATCGGATCATTGACCAATGCGGCTTTGACTTTTAGGCTAATGACCGAATCGTCGATGTACTCACCGGCCGTTTGAGCTCTGTCGATTGCCGCCTCCTTTGCGCGTTCAAGTTCTTGTCCTGCCGCCTCTGTCGTTTGTTCAATTTCATCTCCGGCTTTTTCTAACGCTTCTTTAGACGCTTCAGTCGACTCTTCGATGTACTGCGTAGTTCGATCGGCTTGTTGATCCAATGACTCCTTGGCGGCCTCTAGCTTTTGCGTTGCATCGATTCGCGATTGTTCGATTTTTTTCTCTCCCTTTTCATACGCTCGATCGATTTTTTGCCCGGCTTTTTCAGCGCTTCCTTCTTCTTGTTGGCAACCGGACAATCCGAGAACAACGGCTAATAAAGCCGGCATTAGAACTTGATCCGCCAAAGCCATATGTTTGTATTCATTGATTGTTTTCATGTGTGATTCCTTTTTATCTTTTAAAACAGTATGCAACCGATATAGCCGCACTCCCGCTTCGTGTTGAAATAACGTTTAAAATCTAACATTAAAACTAGGCGCGGTCTGTTCGATAACGAACATAAAACAGGATTGTCTAGCGTGAACCGGCTTTTCCATCGTTCCAACGCTCTGCGTGGGAATGCAGCCTGAACCGCTATGCGGTTCGGTGGCTTCGATAAAATCCATGGCTGCTGAGCATCATTGGCTTCGATAGTCGCGACGAAGGCGTCGCTCCCACAAGGGTTCCGAAAGCTCTGTGGGAGCGATCCCCTGATCGCGATTTCGAAGCCGGGTGCGTTAAGTAACAATAAAGGGTATCGAGGTCACATTAGCCAAGTTGCCAATACACAAATTATACCTTTCGCACTTCAAATTTCGGCAGTGCTAGAGGAGGCGCCTGGGTGTCCGGTCGATTTTCGCTCCTCGGCAATTGCTCCTGCATTGCCCTAATACACGCCATCCGTGGCGTAATGCAAAATCGACATTCACGCCATCCATGGCGCTCACAAAAGCTTTGCCAGCATGGAGCTGGCATAGAGTAAAGTGGACGTATTCACGGCGTCCTTTGTCGGACACCCCGGTGCCGAATTTTGATCTACGACGGGTATAGCTTGAATCGGCTTTTTACCTACCACGGCTAAGGTTAAGATATACCTCAAATCTTATGGTTGCATTAACAATAAAACCCGCTTTGATAACGGGTTTTTCGTTAATTAAATTTAAGATGCTTTGGAGAAAATACGTTTATTACTCCTCGATCCAAATCAACTCGACACGGCGATTTTCGGATCGTCCCGCTTCCGTGGCGTTATCGGCAATCGGCTGTGTTTCACCGTAGCCTTTCGCAATCAGTTTGTTGGCGACACCTTTTCTTTTGAGGTAATCGACGACTGAGGCCGAACGGCGTTGCGACAATGCCATATTGTAGTCATGACTGCCTTCGCTGCTGGCGTGTCCCTGTACTTCAATGTCATTGGATTGCGGATGAGCAATGAGATTTTGCGCGACGCCATCCAGAATTCCTTGGGCGGTTGGCGTCAGTTCCTCTGAATCGAATTTAAAACCGACGCCCTTCAATACGAGCCTGATTAAACAGCCTTTAGCGTCGACTACGCCGCCTTTGATAGTGTCGGGACATTGATCCAGGCAATCGTTTACGCCGTCACCGTCCGAATCGAGAGTCGCGCAATCCGTAATGGCAACCGGTTCGACCCGAGTATCGGCTCGCTGCGCGAGTGTTTTCGGCTTATCGCCGAACGGAATGACAAAACCCACGTTGACCGTCATATCATGAAATTCGTCCGTACCGGGCTGTACATGGGCATTGAGATTATTGTTATATCGATAGCGCACATCGCTCCGGACTAAAAGGTTGTCGTGCAATTCATAAGAAAAACCTACGCCGGCTTCGCCAATGATACCCGCTCCGCAATTACCTGAGACACAGCTGTTCATACCGCCCACACCGACGACCGTATACGGCGAAAATTTATCGCGAAAGAAATAATACTGTAAGTCCGCAGTACCACCGGTTAGGCTCCAGGCGCCATTCGTACCGTTAAAGCCTTCATAGAAGCCTTTCAATTCGACATTGAAATGCTCATCGATGATTTTACCGAAGCCCATTCCGCCGCCCCAACCGTTGCTTGCACTTCGATCGCCACCGGTGTCAACGTATGATGCGAAAGGCGCGATATACCATCGATCGTCTTGATAGTGATCGTCCCAGCGATCGGATCGATAATGATCGTCGGCCTGAACCAGCGGCTGCATACTCATGCCGGCTAATAAAGCGATTGCGAATAAATTGTGTTTCGGCATGGTGTCTTCCTTATTGAAGTAAATATGAATGAGAAATGATAAAACCCGTCAATGATTTGCCAAATTCCGTTAAAACATGGTGATTCAACGCTTCAGCAAATCATGTTGCTAATAAACCTTGTTAAGTAGCTTAATCGCAACATTCGGTTATCGTCAGTGCGTTACCGCACATAGCGTCCTTTCCGAATAAAATATTTATTAAACCCGTATCGCGCATTCGATTCATCGACTCCGATTGTCCTGCCCAATCTAAATAAACAGTAACTCAAGTTCTTCTATTTCGTTCAGCCCCTGTATTTAAAACACTTTAGAATTTGGCATCCCCTTGAAAAAATTTTGTTTGCGTCGGTAATTGAAAAGACTTCTGCGGGACGGGTTATTTAACCCGTCCCCAATGTTTCGGTTTGCCCTAAACATTTCGGCTAACTTCGGCCAAAGTCAAAACGTTTAGGACGGGGTTGCAAACCCCGTCCTGCTAGGGAA
Organism: Methylotuvimicrobium buryatense; assembly: GCF_005931095.1. Classification (GTDB taxonomy): domain Bacteria; phylum Pseudomonadota; class Gammaproteobacteria; order Methylococcales; family Methylomonadaceae; genus Methylotuvimicrobium; species Methylotuvimicrobium buryatense. Next base: position 3,274,556 of record NZ_CP035467.1, read on the forward strand.
AACTCTTCATTCCCGCATGCCGACTCATTTCCTTATGTACGCTAACGAACTGAATGTCTTCAGTTTTAATGTTAGAGTTTTTTAAAGTTTGCGCGTGCATAAGTCACCGAACATGTATTTCAACGAGATAGAACGCCCAACCGTTAATCGTATCTTTACACCGTGCGACTCCTGATTTGAGCGAAAAAATCGTCTAATAAACAACAAGGTGCGGGGTATGTTTGGCGAGGAGGTCGGTAGCGGGACGGATTTTTGCTCCATGCAAAATCCGCATTCGCCCAGCATCTTTGACTCATCTTAACGATTATGAAGATGCGGTATCGCCGCTGCAAATGAAAGTATTTTGGGCATCTCCCAACATGACTTTCAGAGTAACGATCATGAAGAAGCTATCATCACCCCGGCAAATGAAAGCGCTGGGGTGCTTAGGGTCGGAACCGACATTGTTTTTCATATCGAAAAATTAGATAAAGAGTCCCAATCTACGAACTTTCAAAGTAACAGTTGTACGATTTTTCAGTAAAACAGGAGTACATAGAGTGGATAACGAAAGAGAGGAGAAAAAGTGAACTCACTTGACAAAGACTTTACAGCGGGACTCATGGAGAATTGTAATCCTCCTTGCCTTTCGCTTTACCAACCGACTCATCGGAACCATCCGGACAATCAGCAAGATCCGATCCGGTTCAAGAACCTCGTGAAGGCACTGGAAGAGTCGCTCCTGCAACAATTCCCGAGCGACGAAATCCAGCCATTGCTGGAACCCTTCCTGGCACTGGCTGACGACCGCAACTTCTGGAACTGCACCCATGACGGATTGGCTGTGCTGGGCGCGAAAGGCATATTCCGAGTCTACAAGCTCCAGCGGCCGGTAGCCGAATTGGCTGTTGTGGCGGATAGCTTCCACACCAAACCTCTGGTGCGGATTCTTCAGTCAGCCGATCGTTATCAGATTCTTGCTGTGAATCGCCACAAGATCAAGCTCTTCGAGGGAAACCGTGATGCTTTGGACGAGATCGAGCCGGCACTGGGTGTCCCGCGGACGTTAACCGAGGCGCTGGGAGAAGAATTGACCGAGCCACACCAGACCGTCGCCTCATACGGAGGTGTCGGTGGCGGGCACTCGCCCATGCATCACACTCACGGAGGGAAAGAGTCTGAGGTGGACAGCGACGCGGAACGCTTCTTCCGCGCCGTCGACCGGGCGGTCTTGGAGCACCACTCTCAGCCATCGGGCCTGCCGCTGATACTGGCGGCGCTGCCGGAGCATCATCATATTTTTCACGACGTCAGCCACAATTCGTTTCTGATACCGGAAAGCATCGATATCCACCCGGATGCCCTGTCGTCGACCGATGAACTGCGCCAGCGCGCTTGGCAGCTTATCGAGCCTCGCTATCTAACGCGCCTGACCGCACTGGTCGAGGATTTCGGCAACGCTAGATCCAAGGGACTCGGTGACGACGACCTGACCCAGGTCGCCAAGTCTGTTGTAGAAGGGCGGGTCGCCACGCTGCTGATCGAAGCCAGCCGTGAAATTCCAGGCCGGATCAATGCAACGACCGGCGAAATCGCATTTGACGACTTGGAACATCCCCAGGTTAATGACCTGCTCGATGATCTAGGAGAATTGGTCCTGAAGATGGGCGGACAAGTGGTCGTGGTCCCCAGCGAACGGATGCCGACGGAGACTGGAATAGCTGTGATCTACCGTTATTCTGACTGAAGTTTTGATAAACATTGAAGGAACCTGATTAGCAAGTTTCTTCAGCTAAAGGCCAAAAACCAGCATATCCCTAGCAGGACGGGGTTTGCAACCCCGTCCTAAACGTTTTGACTTTGGCCGAAGTTAGCCGAAATATTTAGGGCAAACCGAAACGTTGGGGACGGGTTAAATAACCCGTCCCGCAGAAGTGGCTACGACTGGCCTCTGCTCGGACAATTAGCTTCAGCAAGCTGAAGCATCTTGCTAATCAGGTGAAGGAATGGGCAGAATACCAAAAAGAAGCGTTCTTACGCGTATGAGACTGAGAAATAATGCGCAGATACAGATAAAAAGCATTCTTCACCATGAAGGCAACGAAGAAAAGACTCAAGTAATTCATGTTCTTCATGGTTGTTCACTATCTAAAGCTTTAGCCGTCTCGTATCTCCTCCCCCTAACAACTCATAAATATATAAGTAGGCAAACACATGCATATTCAGATCAACACGGATAGCAACATCGAGGGCAATGATGCGTTGACTCAACAAATTGAAGCCCTGGCCAGAGACACCCTTGATCGCTTCAGTGAACAAATAACACGGATAGAAATCCACCTGAGCGACGAGAACAGTGACAAGAAATCCGGCACTGGAGATAACCGCTGCCTGCTGGAAGCTCGTCTCGCAGGTCTCCAGCCGATTTCAGTGAGCGACCAGGCTGCGACTCTGGAGCAGGCTGTCGACGGTGCTCTCAAGAAATTGAAGCGATCATTAGACAGCACCCTAGGACGATTGAACAACCGCTAAAAATGGGTGCGCCCACTTAAGAGACGGGACGGATTGAAGTTAAGACTCAAAGTTGCCCCATCTTAAGAACCAAGATCATCATCGGAACTGACGGCTGGATACACTTGAGCCGCGTTGAAACCCGCATACCTGCTACCAGCCGGCAAGGAGCTGGGCGCCCCCTAAGGCGAGTCTTGCCTCGTAACGTACCTCAAAAACTCGGAGTACCCGAGTCAACCCTCACTGCCATTATACCTTTCGCACTTCAAATTTCGGCAGTGCCTAAGGAGGCGCCGGGGTGCTCGGCAAAGGCTTTGCCAGCATGGAGCTGGCATAGAGCCTACAGGGACGTATTCACGGCGTCCTTTGACGGGCACCCCGGCGCCAAATTTTGATCTCCGATGAGTATAAGTTAAGGGTAACCCGTCATTCAGCCATGGACTGGCGGAATCCAGTGCCATGGATGGCAAGCTTTTGAGGCACATTAGAGCCTGAATACGAGCATTAATTATTTCTGTGACTGCTTAACTTAACCTGATTAGCAAGTTTCTTCAGCTAAAGCCCAAAAACTAGCATATCCCTAGCAGGACGGGGTTTACAACCACGTCCTAAACGTTTTGACTTTGGCCGAAGTAAGCCGAAATGTTTAGGGCAAACCGAAGGGTTAAATAACCCAGCAATTCCCAGTTTGAGCAGTTTCGCCGATTTTAGGGTGTGGGGTATGAATGTCGCTGAACTTCTGAAGCGGCAAATTGCTTCAGCCGAATGTGTGATAGCGTACAGACTATGGTGCCGATTCGTACAATAATTTCTCTCACATAACTCAATGGAGACTCATTATGCCCCTGCCTAATAACTCAACTGCTGACGAATACGCCTTGTCCTTACAAACTTCAGCTAGCGCAGTATCGTGGAGCGCTATCTTGGCAGGCGCTACGGCAGCCGCTGCTCTGGCGTTAATCCTTTTGATGTTGGGGACGGGTTTAGGTCTGTCCTCGGTATCGCCATGGGCGTACAGCGGCGTCAGCGCAACAACTTTCGGAGTATCGTCCATTCTGTGGTTGACCTTCACGCAACTCGCTGCTTCGGGGATGGGGGGGTACCTAGCCGGCAGGCTGAGAACAAGGTGGATTGCAGTACATACGGACGAGGTCTACCTCCGTGACACCGCGCACGGCTTTCTGGCCTGGGCCGTTGCCGCGCTGTTAACTGCTGCGCTACTCACTGGGGCGTCTGGATTCATCGTTAGCGGTGGAGTTCAGGCTGGGACCGCTGTAGCTGCCTCTGTAGCTGGTGGAGTAGCCACTGGAGTCGGAGCCGAGGCTGCGAAATCCGACAGCGAAAGCGAATCGATGGGTTACTTCGTGGATTCGCTGTTCCGAAGGGAGATCGGCACAACTCCATACTCCTATACTTCTGCCGAAAGCGATTCAGCACAGAAGGCAAGGTCTGTCGGGTCCGCTTCCGAAATAATCCGCATCTTCATGAATAGTATTCACACGGGCCCTCTGCCTGCAGAGGATGTGCAGTATGTCGGACAGGTTGTCGCGTTGCGTACCGGCACGAGTCAACAGGACGCTGAAAAACTGGTGAGGGATACCTATGCTCGCGCACAGACAATGCTACATGATGCGGAAATTGCTGCGAAAGAAGCGGCTGACAAAATGCGCAAGACTTCTGCCTATATGGCGCTGTGGTTCTTCATATCGCTACTCATCGGTGCGTTTGCTGCCAGCTACGCTGCAATATTCGGTGGTCAGCAACGCGACATGTACTAGCCACTACAACTCTTTAACCGTTAAAGAAGGAGACAAGCAATGCGTTCAATACTTTTGTACTTTCTCGGTATTCCCATACCCATCATCATTTTGATTGCTCTATTCCTATAATAGTCGTCTCGTGAGACAGACGTCGTGATGGAACGGAGAAAGCAGCATCGAAATAAGACGGGTAAGTAACGCGCATGGAATAAATCAGGGATATGTAGGTGCGAATTCATCCTCGCACTTGTGGAAGTTATTTTATGCAGGTTCCTAAATTCATCAATCCACTCAAGTTTGCACAGCAAAAACCGCTGACTCAAAAGGTGAGCAATTAAAAAATAAAACTGGCAGGGATACCATTCAATTATCGTGACTGTTCAGCATATGTGGCTGGGTAGGTTGTCGGGTATCGATTTATAAGGCTGTCTGTTGCAGTCAGGTCTTACAAGGACTTATTCACGCGTCCTTAGAAATTAATGCCCGACACCTTTTATATACCCATCGCACTTCAAATTTCGGCATTGACGCATGGAGGCGCCGGGGTGTTCGGCAAAGGCTTTGACAGCAGGGATGCTGTCACAGAGCCTACATGGACGTATTCACGGCGTCCTTTGACGGACACCCCGGCGCCGAAATTTGACCAGCAAAGGGTATATATAAATATTATGTTGACCAATTACCAATTAGCCTTAAAAAGAAACGCTCAAAAGCGAGGAAATTACAATGTCTACACGATTACAGTTAGTACTTTTCAGTTTAACCGGTAGCCTAATACTGATAACCGGTACCGTACAAGCTGAACAGAATACCGCCATCTATTTGGCTGACGGCCCCAGTTCGTACCTGGAAAATACCGAGCGCAATGTTCGCGACAGGGATGATGCTAAGTTAACCCCGGAAGATCAAAAGGAATCCAAAAGTGATATCGACATCACGGCTACCATCCGTCAAGCCGTCGTTAGGGATGAATCGCTTTCATTCAATGCAAAGAATTCAAAAATCATTACTCGTCATGGAGTCGTGACTTTGCGCGGGCTGGTTGAAAGTGGAGCCGAAAAAAATAGACTGCAACAAATCGCCACACAAACACCCGGCGTAGTGCAGGTAGATAATCAACTAGAAATTAAAGCGCCGTAAAGGCCCAGGAGAACGACATGAGTAAAGCAGTTTTTTGTATCGCCCAAAATATCGATCATGCAGAAAGCATAGTTAATGACCTGAATGCCGCGGGTTTTTCCCACAGCGACATATCAGTTTTGTTTCCCGACAAGTCCACCACCCAGGATTTTGCACATGAAAAGAACACCAAAGCGCCGGAAGGGGCTGCTATTGGAGGAACAGTGGGCTTTGGCACCGGCGGTGCGCTCGGTTTATTAGCCGGAATTGGCGCTTTGGCTATTCCAGGCGTGGGCCCCTTTATCGCCGCAGGACCCCTTATGGGCGCCTTGAGCGGAGCCGCAGTTGGCGCTGCCGCTGGAAGTTTGACGGGGGCTTTAATCGGACTGGGTATCCCGGAGTATGAGGCCAAACGCTATGAAGGAAAAATCAAGGGAGGTAGTGCCTTGATTTCAGTCCATACGACAAGCAGCGAAGAAGTTGATAAAGCGAAAAAGATCTTCGAGCAGGCTCATGCAGAAGATATTTCCTCGACTGGGGAAGCGTCAGTTTAAGCTTGCTGCTGCTATTGCACGTAATCAAGAAATAATCACCTAGGAGTTTTATCATGCATAACATAGAAACACTCAACAAATTTCTGAAAGATGAATTGTCTGCAACAGAAACTTATCAACAGGCGCTGGACAAACTTCATGAAGATGTCGTCCTTAGCGAATCGGAGCATCTAAGGACCATTTATGAGGATCATAAAGCGTCAGCTTCCAGTTTACAGTCACTCATCATTCGACTGGGAGGAACTCCCTGTGAAGATTCAGGAGCCTGGGGAACTTGGGCGCAAATAGTCCAGGGAGGCGCTAATCTGCTGGGTAAAGAAACGGCGCTAAAGTCTTTACAAAGCGGAGAAAAAAGTGGCGCAGAAGCTTATGAGGAGGCGTTGCAAGAAACTGAGCTGCCTTCAGAAATTCGCTCTTTGATTGAAACGAAGCTACTACCTGCTCAACAAGAGCATATTCGAACTTTGGATCGGCTTATAGGCGTGGAAGCCGATTAGATTTTCCAGCCCTTAGTACGCAGTTGTTAAATAAAGAAGCCAGCGTGAACTCAAATTGATTCGCGCTGGCTTTATTTATCCTGATTAGCAAGTTTCTTCAGCTAAAGCCCAAAAACCAGCATATCCCTAGCAGGACGGGGTTTGCAACCCCGTCCTAAACGTTTTGACTTTGGCCGAAGTTAGCCGAAATGTTTAGGGCAAACCGAAACGTTGGGGACGGGTTAAATAACCCGTCCCGCAGAAGTGGTTACGACTGGCCACTGCTCGGACAATTGGCTTCAGCAAGCTGAAGCATCTTGCTAATCAGGTAAGTTTTTGAAGTTTTTTATTGGAGTCACTTATGTCTATATTTAATGCTGAAGATTCAACAAGATCAAGCCTGGATCGCGTTCGTAGCTCCACCGCTTCCCATGTCAACGAAGAAATAGATCTTCAAACAGATTTAAATATTCAAGAATATAAGAGCAAAAGCAAGGCGGAAATTCTTGAGCGTATTCAAATGCTGGATAAGGAATGGGATGTAGAGCGAGTGCTTGAAGTCAATGCCTCTACTTTATCCCTAACCGGTCTGATTCTTGGTTTAACCAAAAATCCGAAATGGTTATTTCTGCCCGGCATTGTTTTGCCTTTTCTATTGCAGCATGGCTTGCAGGCTTGCAAGGATGGTGCCCCCCCTTACCCCTCTTACGACGGTTTGGTATCCGTACCCGAGGAGAAATCGACCGGGAAAAATACGCGCTTAAACTCCGGCTAGAAAAAAACTGAGTTGAATAGAAGACTTTATGTACGATATCGCACCGACTTAAATCACGCACTAAGTTTATGATTAAATTGACTTGATGGACTCATATATAGATTTATGCTTTAGCCGTATCGAGTCAATATAAAGCTGATCGCACTTAGTAAATAAAGGAACCTATTATGAAAACCGATAAAAACATCAACGAAATGTCTAATGCTATAAATGCCGCCCCATCGAAGGCAACAGTTCGACAATGGTTTAATTTCTTCAGTCTCCCTATCTGGACGGCAATTGCCATGAGTATCAGCCTAGTCGCTGCTACCCAAACTGCAAAGGCTGAAAACACTTCCGGCGCGCAAAACTCACAAATTGATAGAAAAAGTAAACCCGTTGCTAACTCTAAAGACGGTGCAGGGGCATTGCCCACATTTGCTGAGGCTGATGTCAATGGCGATAACTACATAACTAAAGATGAATTGAAAAATTATCCTTATCTATTGCAAGTATTCGACAAAGTCGACGCAGGTGAGGATGGCAAGTTGGAACAACATGAATACCAAAACCTGATAACTGAAACCAAACGGGAAGGTCAAGTTCGGTAAATCGCGGGATTAGCATATTTACCTGGCGTCTTAAAACAGGCTTTTATTTTTAATTTTCCAGGCCTAATAATTTCGAGTAGCCTGAATGGGATCTAAATTCATTATTTTATCTGATTAGCAAGCTGAAACATCTCGCTAATCAGGAGCAACCATGAAGCTGCAATTAATCAACATCCGTGACGCGGTAGTCGATACTTTTTGGTTTCTACCCGCACTGATGGCGTTGCTTGCCGCAGGCGCGGCTTTGGCTACCATTGCTATTGACTCTGCCGTAGGTGATGCGTGGCTACGCAATACAAGCTGGGTATGGTTGGGAGGACCTGAAGGCGCGCGTAGCGTGCTGTCGGTTATTGCCGGCTCAATCATGACGGTGGTTTCAATCGTGTTCTCGTTAACGGTGACCACTCTGGCGCAAACGTCATCGCATTATGGGCCGCGCGTACTCAGGAATTTTACCGCCGATCGCGGGGTTCAATTTACACTCGGTACGTTTATCGCCACCTTTATCTATTGTCTGATGGTGTTGCGAACCGTGCGTTCTATCGAAAATAGCTTCGTGCCGTATATTTCAGTGAATATCGGCATGCTGTTGGCGCTGGTTTCGATGGCCGTGCTGATCTATTTCATTCATCACATTTCGCAAAACATTCAAGCCGAGAATCTGATCGCCAATGTGGGAGAACAATTCCTGGAATCGCTGCCGGTTTTATTCCCCGAAGGCATCGGCCGACCCAGCGACAATACCTGCTCAGAGCAATTGCCCGATGACAGTCAATGGCAAGCCGCGGATATTGTGCTATCCGCGGCAACTGGCTATGTGCAGGTCGTGGACGATGAACAGTTAATAAAGTTAGCGACGCAACACGACTTGATGCTGCAATTGGCAAGGCGCCCCGGCGGTTTCGTGACAACGACCTCGACGTTGCTGCATGTGCTGCCGCGTGCGCATATGAATCCAGATATCGAGCTTCAATTACGAGACTGCTTTAGTCTCGGAGTCCACTGCACGCCTCATCAAGACGCAAAGTATATGATGCAGCAGATGGTGGAAATCGGTGTTCATGCGCTGTCGACGGGCATCAACGAACCTTTCACCGCCTTGGCCTGTATTGATTGGATAGGCGCATCGCTATGCGGCGTGGCAAGACGCGAACTCCCCATGGCGCTACGTCAGGATGAACACGGCCGCTTACGCGTGATTGCTTGCACGCTCGATTTCGAGGAGCTGACCGATACCGCTTTTGACCAGATTCGTCTCTATGGCGCCCGCAATCCGGACGTGATGCTGCACCTTCTTAAAACCATCGGCGACATTGCGTCCGATGTGCGCCGAGACAGTGACCGCAACGCCTTAGTCCGACATGCTCAGCTGGTTGGTGAAGACGCAAGCCAAATCGTTAACCTAACCGACCGCCTGCGCGTAGCCGACCGGCTTCAAGAAACATTGATGACTCTGGTCCAGAGCCTTAGGAACGAGCATGAAATAACTTAGACAACTGTTTTGGAAGGGGGGTTGGTGGCTCGATTGACAGGTGTCGGCGGCAGGGCAGATTTTTGCTCCTGCAAAATCTGCATTCACACCATCCTTGGCTCTTAGCTGCCGCCAAGCCCCCATGGATGGGTTTACGGCGTTCCTCGACAGGCATAACCCACACCCTAAAATCGGCGAAACTGCTCAAACTGGGAATTGCTGAAATAATCTCCCTAATCCCTCTTTTTCAAAGAGGGAGACTGAATATTTATATACCTTTTACTCGCTCCATTTCCATAATTTTCAGCGATGGTTCTATCTCCATTGCCATGATTTTCAGATATGGTTCTAAGTTGATCGCGCTGGCGCAGGCTACCAAACCGCAAAGCAAACTGGCGGGTAAACTCGGCCCCAAAAAAGAAGATCTGCGCGGAATAATAGACCCAGAGTAACAGGGCGATTACTGATCCTGCTGCGCCAAAACCTGAGGTTACGCCGCTGTTACCCAGGTAAACCCCAATGACGTATTTACCAAGACTGAACAAAAAGGCCGTAAACAGCGCACCGAACCAGGCATCCTGCCAAGCCAGCGGTGCATCCGGCAGCATTTTATAAATCACCGCAAACAAGCTGGCAATGACCCCAAAGGAAATCAACCATGCCAATGGAGACAGCACCAGAGCAGCCAAACTCCAGAGCCCACCGAAGACATACTGTTTAAATACCGCCAGAGCGGTGCTGATGACCAGCGAAACCAACAATAAAAACGCTAAAACCAGAACCAGGCCAAAGCACACAACCCGGGTTTTGAATAGTACGCTGATAGAAGAGGCTTGAGGTTTATCGGTGCCCCACATTTCATCAAGGCTATCCTTTAATTCAACGAATACGCTGGTAGCCCCCAGCAGCAGCAGGAGCGTAGCAACGACCGAAGCGATAACCCCAGACTCGGAGTAGTGCGCGGCGGCCAGCACAGCACTGATAGCTTGGGCGCCATTGGGTCCTACCAACGCTTGCATCTGCGTAATAATTTCTCCTTGCGCCGCCTCTGCACCAAAGAAATAGCCTGCCACTGCAATGGTCAACACCAAGATGGGGGTCATCGAGAACAGGGTGTAAAAAGCCACGGCAGCCCCCTTACTGGCAGTGCGATGGGCCAACCAGGCGGCCAGCGATGGAGACAGTAGTACGTATCCGCAACGCATACCTTTGATTACAGCTGAAGAAGCCTGTTTTAATGAAAGCCCCTTGAAAAAATTAGTTATGTTCATAAGCATGATGCATTACCGCCCGGCATCGGCCGAGGCCGAGGAAACGTTTCGGTGCAACGGCTTGCCATGCACATCGGCGCTGTAATTTTCGGGTAATCGCTTTTCCATGTGTTTCATTTGTTGGCCTTTTTATACCCATCGTAAATCAAAATTCGGCATCGGGGTGCCCGTCACAGGACGCCGTGAATACGTCCATGTAGGCTCTATGACAGCATCTATACTGCCACGGACACCCCGGCGCCTCCATACGCTAATGCCGAAATTTGAAGTGCGATAGGTATAAATAAACATCCTTCATTCACCAAATCAAGCAGGCTAAATGCCCAGGGCCTGGATAATATGGCTGCAAAATATATAGGGCAAAATAATTACAGTCTGTTCGGTAACGCACTTACAGGGAGGCTATCGCAAATGTATAAAGGACTTTCCACCCCTATTGGTAGACCGGATCAGTGCTAACGACCGGTGACAATGACTCCGATTGGACAGGGATAATCCGCGAGGAATGTTCTACTCCAAATATTATACCCGTCGTAGATCAAAATTCGGCGCCTGGGTGTCCGCCAAAGGACGCCGTGAATACGTCCAGGCTCTACGCCAGATCCATGCTGGCAAAGCCTTTGCCGAGAACCCCGGCGCCTACTCTAGCACTGCCGAAATTTGAAGTGCGAAAAGTATAATCATCCTCAACACGCAGGGGTCACACTAAAAAATAAAGGAGCAATTTTGCATCATGCCAATAATACCTGAATGGAAAGCTCTCTATTTCCTCTGCCGCCTCGCAGTTGGTTTGCTTTCGTTGGTGTTGATCTTCGCTACCGCAGTCCCTTTACTTCGTAGCGACGCCTGGTGGATACGTGTCTTTGATTTTCCGCGCGTACAGATTGCCGCCCTGATAGGGCTGACGCTGGTAGGCTATGCGGTGCTGCATCTTTATGGGCCATTGCGGCCATGGGAATACGCGCTTGCTGCGATGGTCGGATTGGGACTCGTCTGGCAACTCTATTCCATCGCTCCCTATACGGCGATTTATTCCAAAGAAATGTCGGACAGCCACGCCGTAGACGACTCCAACCGCATATCGCTTTTGATCTTCAACGTGCTCTCCGATAATCGGGAAGTGGCAGCGCTGCGCGACCTCATTCGCGATAACGATCCCGACATCATCCTGCTAAGCGAACCGACTCAGTGGTGGCTTGAACAGCTCGCCGGCCTGGAAGACGACTATCCTTACACGCTATTCCAACCGCAGAAGAATCATTACGGAAAGCTGCTTTATTCCAGACTGGAGCTGGAAAATCCAGAGATTCGGTTTTTAATTGAGCCGGAAATTCCGTCGATTCGCACCAAGGTGCGGCTCCGGTCTGGAGCAGTCGTGACCTTCTATGGTGTGCATCCTCGCCCTCCCGGCCCCAAACGTGCCGACGATGGGGAAGACGGCGGCGTCGAGGAAGAAGACGAAAAAGAAAACGAAGACGGCGAACGCGAAGACTCAGATATGCGCGATGCCGAGTTGATGCTGGTTGCCAAAGAGGTAAAGGAACTTGGGGACGTTCCAGTCATCGTCGCCGGTGATCTCAACGACGTAGCATGGTCGCACACCACGCATCTTTTTCAGCGGATCGGTGGATTGCTCGACCCACGGGTGGGCCGGGGGTTAATCAACACCTTTGACACCAAAAGCCGCCTCCTGCGCTTTCCGCTGGATCACGTCTTCGCATCCCGGCATTTCCTTCTGGTCGAGCTGCGTAGGCTTCCCGACATCGGATCCGACCACTTTCCCTTGTTCGTGGTTCTCGACTACGATCCCGGGGCTTCCGTGGCAAACGAGGAACTCAAGCCGAACGCTAGCGATGAACAAGAAGCTGACGAAGCCATCGACAAAGGAAAGTCTAACGGCTGACAAGTCATGGGAGCGTCGACCCCGCGGAGCGATAAGCGGAACCGGAAGCGCTTATCTACCCGCACCGTTCGCGGCCGGGTAGCCGCTTCGACAAATTTGCCCCGTTCCGCTGACGAATAACCTGGGTGATTTGCTATGTGCGAAGCCGTACAGACCGATGCCATTCTTGTGTATATATTTAAAAACAGGTAATGCTTCTCAAACCTTACCTGAGCTACCGACTGTAGAATTATTAATTGTTCTCGTTCAGACTTTCAGACTATTCCAACCGGAGAAAAGCTATGATAAATACCGACCAAATTAAACCTGATATGCCCGTTGTCTGCTCCCAAGACGGTCAGTTTGCCACAGTCGACCATATGGAGGGACAGGATACGATTAAGCTGAAGAAAGATAAAACCGGTAATCATCATTACATTCCGGTAAGTTGGGTAACCTCAACTGAAAAAGGTATGGTTAAAGTAGATCGACCAGGTGACGAAGCGATGGCAGAATGGTCAACAATTTCGCCAAATTAAATAGAAGAATGACTTCGCGCCAAAAAACAGACTAAAGGCGGTGTGGCTACTTGCTTTTATTGAGAAACTGAGACTTAAAAACCACAGCGTAAAAGAATTGGCAACGCTCATTTTTAGGGTATAAATTCCGTTAATTGGACAGTTAATATGAAGCCGATCAGTAAAATTTTTTTCAAAGGGCTAATCGCTGTTATTCCCCTTACCCTCACTCTTTATTTGCTTTTCTGGTTTGCCGGCACTGTAGAATTGTGGCTGGAACATATATTCAAATTTTTCCTCCCGGACAGCTGGTATATAAGAGGCTTGGGGCTTGTATTAGGTCTTCCTCTCGTGTTTTTTTTCGGAGCCTTCCTGGAGTCTCGAACTTTCCTAAGACTATTCAATAATTTGGAAGAACTTATTGTCCAAATTCCTATTGTTAAAAGCATTTATAAATCAATACGCGATATCAGTTCTCTTTTTTCTAGCGGGAGCAAAGGGCAATTTAAACAGGTAGTTTTGGTTAAAGTACCTCACGACACTGTTCAACGAATAGGGTTTATTACTCTTACAGATTTTGAAGATGTTTTACATCCTTTTATTCCCGATGACCAGATTGCCGTATATTTACCATTAAGTTATTCGATAGGTGGCGGCACCACAATTATCATATCTCGAGAAAATGTAACAGAAATAGATATGTCTATTGAGGATGCTCTGCGTTTTGTTGCAACAGCGGGAGTTGTTGGCAATGCAAAAGATGATGAAAAAGATCGTTGAAGGGTTTGATTTCGCCCAAAAAGGAGTACTTTGAACTTAACTTTGGAGATTGACAACGTTCTAAGTTATTTTTCGTTTACTTGTCTGGATTTCTAGTCCCATGATGTCCCAACAGGTAATAAATAAAGCGGCAATAATGGGACCAAGTACAAACCCTGTTAAGGAAAACCAGGCTAATCCACCCAAAGTGGATACCAGTACCAGATAATCCGACATCTTACTGTCTTTACCTATCAGCCGTGGCCGAAGAAAATTATCTATCAAACCGATGACTAAAATACCGACACCCAAAACGATAATTGCATTTAGCGTTTGACCTTGTAAAAATAAAATTATCGCGGCGGGTGCCCAAATTAGCGTGCTACCTATCGGTAATAAAGATAAAACTATCATCAACATCCCCCATAAAAATGCAGCGGGAATACCTACAAACCCAAATAACAATCCTCCGATACTGCCTTGAATAACAGCGACGATTAAACCGCCTTTAACAGTCGCCCTAGCTACACTGGTAAAACGCTCAAATAATTCTTTTTCAATTCCGTCACCTATAGGGATTAGTGAGATGAGTTTTCTAATTATATGATGACCATCCCTCAATAGAAAAAACAAAATGTAGAAGGTCAAAGAAAATTGAACGATTAGAGCTAACAGATTCTGGGTCAATCCTGGGACTTGTTGTGCGATATATTTTATTGCTTGTGCAACGGCATTCCCTGCGGAGGCGCTTATCTCGTCAACGCTTAATGCTTCCATATATGAAAACTTATTGAATATTGGCAACAGAAACGCAAGAGTTTCTTGAAAAAATATTTGGGGATTAATTTCCCCGCCTTGAATTTTTTGATAAAGGATTGTACTTTCCTCGGTAATCATCAAAGTGATGGTCAGCAAAGGAATAACAAAAACCAGAATAATCATTATCATAGTTAAAAGTAACGGCAGTATTTCCGAATTTTTAAAATATTGTCTAATCCGCTGATAAACAGGATCAAATACTACTGCCAGAATGATGGCCCAAAAACAGGCCAATAAGAAATCTTTAATCAATAAGAAAAATGACACCGTTACTAACAATACAAAGGTCAGAAAAAGAATATAAGGGGTATTATTTTGCATTGGAAACAAGATTAAGAAATTGAATCGATTCGTAAGTATTTAGTTCCCCTCTTTGAAAAAGAGGGGAAGCCAAGTCGCCGTCTTGTTTTTGATGCATGAGGTGACAATTACAGCCAATGGGGCCTTTATACATACTACACTTGAGCACATTCATTTTTGTGGCCCTGAAATCTTAAAACCAAATTACTCGCCATCCTGAACCTTTTGATGGAAAAACCTCACCATCCAAGCTAAAGGCAAGGCGTGTATAAGGTTTGGATTGAGGTCGTGAGGTTCAGCGCAATCCTCAAGGGTGACGTCTCAGTCATACGTTGATTACCGGCAACAGTACTACATTTGGTAGTTTGGCGCTGGGTAAGTTCGCCAAGGATAAAGCCGACGCCAGCCGCCAGGAGTATAGTGGCCGGTGAGGTTAACTCTCAAAGGATGTTTCCGACCAACATGTCGGTGCTTACTTCGCCCCTTCGTTGACGGTTCACTAGCTCTCGAGCATAACTTCTCCGTATCTCGCTGCCCAGAGGGCGTGGCCTGAAAACGCCGAACGGTCGCGGAAAATTGTGGATAGCGGCTCTTACGGTGTATCACGCCTAAAAGTTGCATAAGTACGAGTAGCAAATGCAAGTAGTATGGCGCTACTCGTTGCCATGACGTCATAATCCCTCGACAGGCATACCCCACACCCTAAAATCGGCGAAACTGCTCAAACTGGGAATTGCTGCCTAAATACGGCGAATTTTTTCATACTAAAAATTACTGGGTTTTAAGCCTTGCTCTTGCAAAGAGTAATCCTGATCTGCGCTGGAAACCCGCACGCAACCTTATAATGCCATTTATTCCGGCCAGAACTCAGAGTTCATGACCTGATCGAAATCCCACGGGCATGATTCAGGAAACACGTTCAATATCCCGGTTTCGTTCTCTGCAATGCGCGCCGCATCGGCCCATGACTCCGCCCAAAACTCAGCGTTTTCAAGTTCGGGTTTTAAACTATGGGTTTTATTGAGCCTGCGCAAAATCATATTGCGCTGGTCTTTGATCGTTCGTTCCCAGCTTTTACCTCGAGGGTTGGGCTGATACCGCCATTTAATTAAGTGTGCAAGCAACACAGCCATTCTATTTTCAAATTCACGTTGCTCACTTTTGCCCACGTCTTCAATCTCATCCGCAATATGTTCAAGGTCGAGCAAGTCAAAACGGCCAGAACGAATAAACGCGGCTTGTTCATTTGCCTAGGCTATTACGTCGGTTTCGTAGCTTTGCATCAGTACTTCCCTTGTGTATCTCAATAGTATTTAGACCCTTGGAGAATACTACTCAAAAGCTAATAAAACAACCCTAATTGAGACAGAATAAAGTGCCTCAACAGAACGACTCGTATAATCGCTTCACTTCAGAAGTCGCATGCCTATTTCTTCGTCAGTGTACGGCAACGCACCGATCGCGAACGAAATTCCCGATAAGGTTCCCAGCAGTAAGTTCTTGCAGTGAATTGGGATTCTCCAAACCACTAACCCAAGTGAGTTTATGACGGCAACCATGGGTTTACGGCGTTTCTTGACAGGCATACCCCACACCCTATAATCGGCGAAACTACTCAAACTGGGAATTTCTGGGGTTTACGGTATTTCTCTAGCACCGAGCGAAAAGTCGTGGCAATGTATGGTGACGCACCGATGTTTTGCTCTACTATTGTTAACAATTTAGCTGAGGGGCTATCATTTTCTCTTCCCATAGCGATAAATGGCGAATACGACAACGGTGCATACCACACGACAAGTTAACTTTGGAGGCTACATGTTTTTTCAGCGTTTGAAGACACATATCCCGAGCGTAGTACACTACTATGTCGGCCATCTAAGGGGGAACCTCCCGCTTTCCCACGGACTGCGAAATCGTCGTGCTATGCAACATGGGCACCGCTCGAGCGTATCCGCGAACATCCTCAATCGCAATGGCTTTACACACATCCACAACATGCTTGGCGGAATATATACCCATCGCACTTCAAATTTCGGCAAAGGCTTTGACAGCAGGGATGCTGTCACAGTGCCTACATGGACGTATTCACGGCGTCCTTTGACGGACACTCCGGCGCCGAAATTTGACCAGCAAAGGGTATACACGTGGGAAAATCTGAGTATCCCGCTCGAAAAACCCGACGAAACGAAGGAGGTAAAGTGATCATGCAACATGTATCGGGTACATGGTCTCCCTACCTCGTCGGCATGCTGATCGGTCTTCTGTCAATGGCGACCTTCTATTTTTCCAACAAGCCGTTGAGCGTGTCGACCGCTTACGCCCGGCTGGCAGGACTGCTCGGAAACCTGTTTTACAGGGAGCATACCGAAAACCTAAGGTTTTATCAGGACACGAAGCCGAAGATCGAATGGGGGGTGATGCTGGTGCTCGGTATGCTCCTCGGCGCCTTCATCGCGGCAGCCACCAGTAGCGATATGACTACCGCATGGGTGCCCGCCTTGTGGGAACACCGTTTCGGTCCTTATATCTCGCTGCGTCTCGGAATGGCGTTTGTGGGCGGCGCGATCATGGCATACGGAGCCCGGCTCGGGGGCGGCTGCACCAGCGGCCACGGCATTAGCGGCGCACTACAGCTATCGGTGAGTTCGTGGATCGCGCTTGTCTGCTTCTTCGTCGCGGCCGTCTCGACCGCCCATCTGCTGTATCGCCTCTGAATAGTCCGATGAATACGCCTCTAAACCCCCTGCCCGAGAATGCCTCACCGGCGCTTGTGATCCCGGCGAAGGCACACGAAAAAAATGGCACGGACGACCCCAGCAAACCGGATTCAGCACGTCAACTCGTGCTCGGTCTTCTATTCGGCGTCGTGTTCGGCTTCCTGCTGCAGAAAGGAGGCGTGGCAAAATACGAGGTGCTGATGGGCCAGTTCTTCCTCACGGATTTCACTGTCATCAAGGTCATGCTCTCGGCAATCATCGTCGGCATGCTCGGCATTTTTTCCCTGCGCGCCCTTGGCCTGGTCAAATTGCATGTAAAGCCTACGCGCTACGCCGCCAACATTGCAGGAGGACTGCTCTTCGGTGTCGGGCTCGGCGTGCTCGGCTACTGCCCGGGGACCAGCATCGTTGCGCTGGGTCAGGGCAACTACGACGCGATCGCAGGTATCCTCGGCCTGATGGCGGGCAGTTATTTCTATGCTGAAACATCGGGCTACCTCGCTTCGACGATCGAGAAAATCGGCAACCGCGGCGGCATCTTACTGCCGGATTTGCTGGGGATGCGTCTCGCTGTTTTTCTTGCGGTGTTCGTCCCTCTGCTCATCCTGGGCCTGTGCGTCATGGCAAAGCTGGCGCCATGAAAGTACGTCCATCCGGTTACGGAGGATCCAGTGAACATCTTTTACTTTGGCCTGGCAGGCATTTTCTCTTTCGCGGTATCCTTTGACGGGCACCCCGTCACCTCCTAAGGCTCTGCCGAAATTTGAAATGCAAAGGTATATTCTGAGATGAAAAAGCCGGATAAGCACAACAAAACCGATTGTAAAATCAAAAAACTACGCCTAAGCAATCATTGGAATTATTACGTCGACATGCCTTATCGATCAGGTTGGCTAGCGCACAGAATTTAAGGGGATTTTTCATGCAGTCATTTCAATGGGGGGAAATGTATCTAACCGGATTAGAAGTTGTTGACGAGCAACATCATAAATTGGTGGATATGATAAATGAGTTTGGCGAGCTATTAACAGAAAATAAGTTAAAGCTGGACGATATCGAGAGTTTGTTGAGTCGGCTGGCTGATTACGCTCAATATCATTTTCAAAATGAGGAAAAGATTATGTTGGAGTTTGGGATTGATGCCAGACATTTTCAATTCCATAAAAAAAATCACGATATATTTATACAGCAAGTGCTTGAGATGAGTTCAGAGCTTCGTTTTGTAGCTGCAGTAGGTGCCAAGCAATTATTAAAATTTCTGACGAATTGGCTGGCCTATCATATCCTGGGTGTGGATCAGGATATGGCGCGGCAATTGGCCGCAATACAGACCGGCGCTTCCGCCAATGACGCTTATCTGGCAGAGGAAACAAATCGTTTACAATCAACAGAGCCTTTATTAGCGGCATTGGTGTGCTTGTTCGAACAGTTGAGCGAGCAGAATCAGGCTTTACTGGAAATGAACAAAACGCTAGAAATGAAAGTTCAGGAAAGAACACAGGCCCTGACCGATGCCAATGTCCAGTTGGAAAAAATTGCCATGACGGACGCGTTGACAGGACTACCCAATCGCCGTTATGCCATGGGTGTATTGCGTCAACTTTGGGATACGGACTATAGCCCGACCTCATCCTTGGCGTGCATGATGATCGATGCCGATGGTTTTAAACAGATTAATGACAATTATGGCCATGAATCCGGCGATATTGTGTTGCAGGCTTTGGCTCGGGAGTTGAATCATAGTGTTAGAAACGACGACATTGTTTGTCGGTTAGGTGGTGATGAATTTATCATTATTTGTACGGATACACCGTTAAATGGGGCGATGTATTTAGCAAAATTGGTAAGAAAAGTGGTTGCCGAAATGAGAGTCAAAGCTGGAATGGGAGTTTGGAAGGGTAGCATTAGTATCGGCGTTGCCGTTCGGGATCAGGCAATGGAAGGTCCAGATGCTCTTTTAAAGGCTGCGGATGATGGGGTTTATATGGCAAAACACGATGGTAGAAATTGCGTCAGAAGTATTCAGGTTGCAACTAAAGATTAGTGCTTAATTGCATAAATAGGCGATATAAAATTCAATCTTAACATATTGATTATAATTGACTTTCTATTTTCACGAATTATCGCAATTAAGCATTAGCATGTGAATGTTGGGAGATTAGCTCATGGATAGTTTCACAACCAAAACCAGCCTGTAGTGAACAAATAATTTCGAACAACCCGAATGGTCGCACAGTGGCCAATTGGGTCAGATCGTCAATGGCTGCTTTCAATGCAAAAGCTGGGTTACGTGTTGTTAAAACGAGCACCCATGGTTAATCCTTTGCTTGACGTATCATTTTCTGGCAATCGATGTTTTGAACCTGGCCAATATCTATTGGTGGGAGCATCATAAGAGTAGATAAAGGATTAATTGAAAATTTTGGGTTTAAAATAGTACCGGAAAAATTTAAGGTTGAACGCAGGGTAAGCGGACTAAAATCACGAGGGTAAGGGGTTATAGCAAGCTCAAAAGTTTCGTTTTTAAATGACAGATGGCTATTTCCGCGAATCACACTATCCTGGGTATTGAGCAATAAAGTTTTTGCCTGGGCAATTCCATTTTTAATATCGACATCGACAACGGCGCAGTAAATAGGAATTTGAATATCTCCCAAGATATAAAAGCCAAGAGCTTGGAAAATATCTAAACCTATCAACTCAACTATCAACGCGCTAATTTTGCCATCGACTTGCACTAAATAAGCTTCTCCATTGGAGCTTGAAAGTATATCTTTAAGCGAATTGCCAGACCCTTTTATTTTCAATTTGCCGTTAATGTTCCCCAACGTTTTCTCAATGTCATTAACTTTCCTGATAAGCTTGCTCAAAGACAGATCAATCACTTGAATTTGAATGTCAACCTCTGCCGGGTCAACAGATCCATAAGCTGACATCCAAAGGTCCACCCTGCCCTCGTCAATTCCGAAGGTGACAGGTTCGAACTTCAATACTCCGTTGTTGAGCGATAATTTTCCGTCAAAATTTGTTAGTGGAACGTCCTTGTTAATGATATTCGTCGCACGAAGTCGAGCCTTACCATTCGCTGCACGAAGTTGTTTTAGGTTGAAATGATGATCAGGTATCAAAGAATCATCTTCCGTATCAATCTGATTTGGAAGGTTAGGTTCGCCGCCGATAAATCCGCTTAAATCTGCAAGGTCAAGTGTTTTGGCGAACAAGTCCATATCGAAATGCAAAGGTTCAAGTTTTGGATTGATTAGGACTGTTCCTTGCAAATCACTTTGGCCAATTTCACCCTTAAAGTGGTCAAAACGCCAAGTGGTATCATGACGGCTTAAATTTCCCGCTATTTTATAGGCTGGGCTGGGCGGTAAAGGGATACCGGTTAGAGGAAATAATTCAGAAATATCAGGCCCTTTGATTGAAAGGTTAAGCTTAAGATCGGGTACCTGCAGGGGATTACTCACTGTGCCGCGAATTGCTATTTCAGTTTTGCCAAAAGCCATATTCAACTTGACAGGATAAGGTTTCTTTACTGAGCGCAATTCTGAATATGAACCAGCAGAAGCTTGCAGATTTAGCGTTTTGTGTTGGTAACTTCCCTTACTCTCAAGGATAATCGGCAGTTGCCAGCCACCAGAGCCTTTTAAGACATCTATTTCCCCTTCAAAATTCATGTCACGGATTTCATCATAATATTGAAATCCTCCAGAAATAATATGCACATTTTCTAAAATAACCGGTAACTCAAGCACGTTTGAATCCGCTTTCCGGTCAGAAAAATTCCAGTTAGCATCACCTTTCTTATTTTTTAATAAAAATAACTTTGGCTTGCTAATGCTTAAATCATTAATAAAGATATCGCCATCAAATAGCCTTAGTATGGAAATTTTTAATGACAATTGATCGATTTGTGCAACATTTACAGGCTTCGCCCAAGCCGTATTTTTGATGGAAATATTATTAAGCGTCAGTTCAGGCTGCCAGCCTATTTCCAAAAAAGTTTCACCTTTTATATCAAGTTTTAGCTTTTCGGTATTAACGATAGTCTCAATAAACCTTGTTCTAACGGTATTGGAATAGCCAAAACTTAGTAGAATACTTCCAAAGGCAAAGAACCCGATGAGTAAAATGACTAATAATATACGGGTTATGGTTATCAGTTTGAAGTTCATTGGCTCTATTTATACCTTTCGCACTTCAAATTTCGGCAGTGTCTAAGGAGGCATTGGGGTATTTGGCAAAGGCTTTGCCAGCATGGAGCTGGCATAGAGCCTACCGGGACGTATTAACGGCGACCTTTGACAGGCACCCCAATGCCGAATTTTGATCTACGAGGGTATCAATCCTAACGGAAACTGGATTAGAACAAATGAATAAATCTCAATAATGCCACCTTTAACAACCCAGATGCTTTTAATACTTAACGCACGGCAGTTAAAGGTGGGACACATCCTGTGGCAGGTGTATTCATCAAGCCAGTGTTCTGATTTTTGTTTCGCGGGCCCACTGACGGGTCTTGGCAGCGGCAATAAAGCTAAAGCGATCCAGGGTATCGATGGCAATCACACCGGCGTCTGGTTCGATCCCCGCTGTTTTTAGCAAAGCATCCCCGCCCTTGTCCACGCCAATTGCTTTAAGATGACCGAAGGCGTCGCGCGCGAAATCGATGGCGGCGGCTTCCTTGCCCAATAAAGCGGCGGCTTCGTCGGAGAGAATGATGGCGACCGCGTCGAACATCACCGACGGCGTTCCGGCTAATTGCCCGTCGACTTTCAAAAGCGAGCCATCGGCGAGCTTCGCTTCGCCAATTTTAGCGGCGATAATCTTCACTTTTGCGCCGGCTTCAGCGACCGCCTCTTTGACCGCTTCGATGGTGACCGCGTCCGACCCGTCCGCTATCAATATCCCGACTTCACGGCCCTCAAGCGTGCTCTTCATCTTGCCGATAAGTTGCAGCGCCGGGGATAGGTCTAAATCCTGAACGGCAACAGCAGTAGTAGGCGCTTGCGGCAGCTCGACCATACCGAGCCAGTAGGCAACCCGTTGTGCGAGGCCGTCTTCGATATGGCGTAGGTGACCGACCATAGCCTCACGGATATGCGGATGCTCGACCTTCGATAATTCAAAGACCAACGCCGAAGCTATATGCGCCTGTTCATAGACCGATTGACTGCGATAAAACTGCCGTGCCTGACTGTAATGATCGGCAAAACTCTCCGCTCGAATCCTCCCCTTTACGCCACTCTCGGCCAACGCCGCGCTGTAAAAGCCTGCCTCCGGTTGTTCGCGCGGAGAATCTGCCGCTAGGGTATTCGGTTCGTAGGACACGCGTCCGGTCGGCTGCGCCATTTGCATATGACCGTCGCGCTGGTGATTGGCGAACGGACACTGCGGTGCATTGACCGGTATCTGGTGAAAATTCGCCGACCCCAGACGGGATAACTGTGTGTCCAGATATGAGAACAATCGCCCCTGCAATAACGGATCGTTCGAGAAATCGATACCGGGCACGACATGGGACGGACAAAATGCCACCTGTTCAGTCTCCGCAAAAAAATTGTTCGGCCAGCGGTTGAGCACCATGCGTCCGATAACTTGCAACGGCACCCATTCTTCCGGTATCAATTTGGTCGAATCGAGATGATCGAACGGGAAGGCATCGGCCTCTTCCTGGGAGAATAGCTGCACCGCCAATTCCCATTCCGGAAAATCCCCGGCACTGATCGCTTCAAATAAATCACGGCGATGAAAGTCGGGATCGGCGCCGGCAATCTTGACCGCCTCGTCCCAGAGGGTCGATTGCAAACCGAGTTTCGGCCGCCAATGGAATTTTACGAAGGTCGATTCGCCCGCGGCATTCACCAGACGAAAACTATGTACGCCAAAACCCTCGATCATCCGTAGCGAGCGAGGCAAGGTGCGGTCGGACATGATCCACATCACCATATGCATTGCTTCCGGTGTCAGAGAGATATAGTCCCAGAAAGTGTCATGCGCCGTCGCTGCCTGAGGAAAGCCGCGGTCGGGTTCCATTTTCACGGCATGAACGAGGTCGGGAAATTTGATGGCATCCTGAATGAAAAACACGGGGATATTATTGCCGACCAAATCCCAATTGCCCTCTTTCGTGTAAAATTTGACGGCGAAGCCGCGAACATCGCGGGGAGTATCTCGCGAGCCGGACCCGCCTGCTACGGTTGAGATGCGTGTGAACAGGGGCGTTTGTTCGCCAACTTCAGTCAGCACTTTGGCGGTCGTGTATTGCTCCAAGGATTGGGTCAGTTCGAAAAAGCCGTGTGCGCCGGTACCGCGGGCATGGACGATACGCTCGGGAATTCGCTCATGGTCGAAATGGGTGATTTTTTCCCGTAGGATGAAATCTTCCAGCAACGTCGGACCGCTCGGATTGGCTCTCAGGGAGTTCTGATTGTCGGAAATCGGCAAACCCTGATTGGTTGTCAACGCCGGTTGATCGCCGGTGGCCGTCTGGTGCCACTCTCCGCCGCTACCGATTGAAACGGTTACTTCTTCCGGCCCGGACTTTGCCGGTTTGCCCTTGACGGGTTGAGACCCTGTATTTGCTTTAGTCATTATGAATCTCCAATTGATTTTCTGCGACGGCAGCGTGTTGCCGAGGCGCTGTGGGTAATAAACCTAAAAAGAGCAGTTGAGAGCCTCAAACTACCGTTCGCCCTGAGCCCTTCGGTTACGCTCAGGAGAGCCCCTTCGGCTACGCTCAGGAGAGCCATGTCGAAGGGTGAACGGTAGTTTGAGGCTTCACCAGGCCGGTGAAAGTGTTGTAGACCCTTCATGCTTAGACTTTGCTCAGCACGAACGGTCTACAACACATGCCAACTGCTCTTTCTAGGATAAAAAGTCACTTTTAAAAAACGGTCTCGCATTGGAAGATTAAGTCCGAGCAGCAAATGCAAGTACTATGGCGCTACTCGTAACCATGACGTTATGATCGACGAGTTCAAGCACGGCGGCTACCATGAGTCCTAGCCAGGCACCGATCAGCAACGCACCAACCATCACTCCTGTCACGATCATGTCCACCAAGCCATTGCCCACCCGCTACGTCTCCAGAGCAAAAGGCCGGAATCGATCGAGGGTTAGCCCGCGCAACTAATGCCCTAGCGGTTGCTCTTCTTTCAGCACGCCGGAACCGCTCACCGTATCACCGCGCGCTGCAGCATGCCCGAAAGTTTCATCCTCTATACACCTATCGCACTTCAAATTTCGGCATTACTCCCTTTTGATTGAAAAACCGTCTAAGAATAAGAGGTATGGGATGTGTCTATCGAGGACCGCCGTAAACCCATCCATGGGGGCTTGGCGGCAGCGATCCCTGCTGCCGACATCCTCGCTAGCCATACCCCATACCTTCATAAAGTTAACTAATTTTTGAGTATAAAGGGAGTAGCGTATGGAGGCGTCGGGGTGTTCGCAAAGGCTTTGGCAGCATGGATGCTGTCATAGAGCCTACATGGACGTATTCACGGCGTCCTTTGACGGGCACCCCGACGCCGAAATTTGACTAGCAAAGGGTATAGTATCCGGATCCATAAGGTTTGACGGTTTACCGAGCGCTAACCACGCGACTCAGCAGAAAGCCGGCCGCCACTGCGATACTCAGCGATGTTATAGGGTTGTCGCGAACATAACCGCGGCAATTTTTCATCAATTGCTGCTCGGTTTTTTTCAGTTGCTCGCCTTTTTCGCCAAGCGTTTCCGCAACCTGGCTGGTTGCATCGGCGATATTATCGTAAGCCGCATGTGCGGAATCGGATACTTTGTCTTTAATTTCCATTGTATTTTCCTCGTCTATTTAAGTTGTTTTTCATTCTTGTCTTTCTTCGCGACTCCCGCGCCAATGCCAATATCGGCTCGGGAATTCATCAAGCCGCTGGGTGGCCTAAGCAGGATGCGCTGTCGGCAACACTCAACGCGATTGAGCTTTCTTGGCCTTAAACGGCTATTCGG
This sequence comes from Methylotuvimicrobium buryatense, assembly GCF_005931095.1. Taxonomy (GTDB): domain Bacteria; phylum Pseudomonadota; class Gammaproteobacteria; order Methylococcales; family Methylomonadaceae; genus Methylotuvimicrobium; species Methylotuvimicrobium buryatense. The sequence continues at coordinate 3,300,049 of NZ_CP035467.1, forward strand.
CTTCGCCTCTCTCCGCCAGTAACTCGCGCTTGCGTTGCATCAATGCTACACCTAGAGCGTCTATGTCCACCCTGGCTTTCTTTGCCTTGGGAAACATTTTGTCCTCTACTTCCTTTACATGATGATCGAACATTTCGCCGAGCACGGTAACCGTTGCGTCGTAGTGATCGTGTGCCGGTTCCATAGCATGTAATTGCGCGATGAGGCTCTTGACTCCGGCATGCTCTACGTGAGCTTCGTCCATCAAATCGTTGTCCTTGATGACGGCGCGAACCGCCGGGTAAAAGATTTTTTCTTCGGCTTGGGCATGTATGGTCAGCGCCAGGCATATCGCCCGAACCGCTTCTGCTTTTGCTTTATCGGTGCCGTCGCCCTTGGCGAGTTTGGCAAAATCCGCAAACAGTTTTTTTACTTTCTTGTGGTCTTCAGTGAGTAACGCGATGGCGTCATCATCGTGTTGCTTGGCGGATTTAGGCATAACTTTGTCCTCAGAAAATCTAAAGGTCTGACTTGGGGGCAAGTCACACGGCTCTATACGGCAGCGAAATGTAGCGGGCTGTCAACCTCGCAGGACTGGCTCGGAGGTATGCCCCCGGGCGATAGTTCGTCTCGTTTGCCGTTATATTAGGACTGTCTGTCCGCTAAGTCTGTTCGTTATCAAACATATACCCATCGCAGATCAAAATGATTTTCAAAAAAACTGAGTTTGGGCAGATAAAACAATCATCTTCAATGTGCGACACCGCACCGACTTTAAGACCATTTTCCCGGAAACTTTATTCTAGCTTGCATCATGATGTCTTCAATCAGCCTGTTTGAATGTAAGCCAGAGTCGATGAAAGATTCCGTTTGTGTTAGGTAAAGTGGTGATCATTTGTTAAATCACTGGGATAAATCCGATTCCAAACAACTTATTTCGAAAAAGAAACAGTCACTATTTAGGAGCTCACTATGTCTACACGATTACCGTTAGTACTATTCACTTTAACCGCTAGCCTAATACTGATAACCGGTACCGTTAAAGCCGAACAGAACACCGTCATCTATTTGGCGGCCGACTCCAGTTCGAAAATGGACAATACCGAACGCAATGTTCGCGACAGAGATGACGCCAATTTAACCCCGGAAGATCAAAAAGAATCCAAAGGTGATATCGACATCACAGCTACCATACGTCAAGCCGTCGTTAGGGATGAATCGCTTTCACTCAACGCAAAGAATGCAAAAATCATAACTCGTCATGGAGTCGTGACTTTGCGAGGACTGGTTGAAAGTGAAGCAGAACGTTTGACACTGCAACAAATCGCCACGCAAACACCCGGCGTAGTGCAGATAGATAATCAACTTGAAATTAAAGCGCCGTAAAGGTTCTGGAGAACGACATGAGTAAAGCAGTTTTTTGTATCGCCCAAAGTACAGAGCAGGCAGAAAGCATTGTTAATGACCTGAATGCCGCAGGTTTTTCCCACAGTGACATATCAGTTTTGTTTCCCGACAAATCCTCCACCCAGGATTTTGCGTATGAAAAGCACACCAAATCTCCGGAAGGGGCTGCTATTGGTGGGTCAGTGGGTTTAGGCACCGGCGGTGTGCTCGGTTTGCTAGCCGGAATCGGCGCTTTGGCTATTCCAGGAGTGGGGCCCTTTATCGCCGCCGGACCCATTATGGGCGCCTTGAGCGGAGCCGCAGTAGGCGCGGCCGCAGGTGGGTTGACGGGGGCTTTAATCGGACTGGGTATTCCGGAGTATGAGGCCAAACGCTATGAAGGAAAAATCAAGGGAGGTAGTGCCTTGATTTCAGTCCATACAGGAAGCAGCGAAGAGGTTGATAAAGCGAAAAAGATCTTCGAGCAGGCTCATGCAGAAGACATTTCCTCAACTGGGGAAGCATCTTGCTAATCAACCTTAGTTCGGGATATACCCTTTGCTGGTCAAATTTCGGCGCCGGGGGGTGTCCGTCAAAGGACGCCGTGAATACGTCCATGTAGACTCTGTGACAGCATCCCTGCTGTCAAAGCCTTTGCCGAACACCCCGGTGCCTCCATACGTCAATGCCGAAATTTGAAGTGCGATAGGTATAAAAATACAGTATTCCAAATAGTTAAGGTGGTCTCAGGTAGCGCTGAAAGAAGTGTGCGCAGCAGGGATGCTGCGCTCAAGCCTTGTATGATTAATTTGAATGAATCGTAGCCAGGAAACACTTTTCACACCACTCTCACGATTATCCTTTCCATTTCCAGTGACGAATTTCCGGCATATCCTCGCCATGCTTCCTGATGTATTGTTTGTGTTCGATGAGCTTGTCTCGCATGGCTTGCTTGGCGTAGGCAGCCCGAGCTCCCAATTGCGGGAGGCGGTCAATGGCATCGCCAAACAAATGAAACCGGTCCAGGTCGTTCAATACCGTCATGTCGAAGGGCGTAGTGGTGGTGCCTTCTTCTTTGAAACCGCGCACATGCAGGTTCGAGTGGTTACTGCGACGATAGGTCAACCGATGAATGAGCAATGGATAACCGTGGAAGGCGAAGATGATCGGCTTATCCTTGGTAAAAAGTAAATCGAAATCTTTGTCGCTCAGACCATTCGGATGTTCGCTTTGGGTCTGGAGTTTCATCAAATCAACTACATTAATCACCCTAACCTTCAGCTCTGGGAAATATTCCCGCAACAACTCGACGGCGGCCAAGGTTTCTAGCGTCGGTACGTCGCCGCAGCATGCCATGACAACATCCGGTTCGCCATCCTGATCGTTGCTGGCCCACGGCCAAATACCCAAACCAGCGGTACAGTGTTTAATTGCCTCATCCATGTCTAACCACTGCAGAGAGGGTTGCTTGCCGGCAACGATAACGTTGACATAGTTGCGGCTACGCAGGCAATGATCCGTTACCGAGAGCAGCGTATTCGCGTCGGGCGGCAGAAAGACACGAATGACTTCCGCCTTTTTGTTCACGACATGGTCCATGAAGCCTGGATCCTGATGACTAAAACCGTTATGATCCTGTCGCCAGACGTGCGAAGAAAGCAGATAGTTCAAAGATGCAATCGGGCGGCGCCATGGAATCTGATTCGAGACCTTGAGCCATTTGGCATGCTGGTTGAACATCGAATCAATGATGTGGATAAACGCTTCGTAGCAGGAGAAAAATCCGTGACGCCCAGTCAGCAGGTAACCTTCGAGCCAACCCTCGCACTGATGCTCGCTCAATATCTCCATCACCCGGCCATCAGGGGCAACATGATCGTCGCCGGGCACAATTTCCGCGGTCGAACAACGGTTCGTCACTTCGAACACAGCGCCCCAGCGGTTTGAATTCGTTTCGTCCGGACTAAAGATACGGAAGTTTTCAGGGTTCCGTTTGATCACGTCGCGGATAAATTCCCCTTGCACTCGGGTGGATTCGGCCTCCACGTTTCCCGGCTTGGACACCTTAACCTCGTAGTCGTGAAAATCAGGCAGATGCAGTTGCTGTAACAAGAGCCCTCCGTTGGCGTGTGGATTGGCGCTCATGCGCCGCTCACCGGCCGGCGCCAATTCAGCCAATTCGGCAACCAATTTCCCGGTCTTGTCGAACAATTGCTTCGGATGGTAGCTTTTCAACCACTTTTCCAGAATCTTCACATGCCCCGCTTCACTCATGTCGCCCATCGGAACCTGATGCGATCGAAATGTTCCCTCGGTAGGTTTGTCATCGACTTCCTTAGGGCCGGTCCAGCCTTTCGGTGAGCGCAAGATGATCATAGGCCAATTCGGACGTTTCTTGAATCCGTTGGCGCGGGCTTCAGTTTGGATGCGTTGGATCTCGCCGACCACAGTGTCCAGCGTAGCCGCCATCAGCTGATGCATCGCCATCGGATCCTCGCCTTCGACGAAATACGGCGTGTAACCGAGGCCACGAAACATCGCGTCCAGTTCGTCATGCGGAATGCGCGCCAAAACCGTGGGGCCGGCAATTTTATAGCCATTCAAATGCAGGATGGGCAACACGGCACCGTCGTGGACCGGATTGAGAAATTTATTCGAATGCCAACTGGCAGCCAGAGGACCGGTCTCTGCTTCACCATCGCCGACGACACAAGCAACGATCAGATCGGGATTGTCGAACGCTGCCCCGTAGGCATGCGACAGCGAATAACCCAGCTCGCCTCCCTCGTGAATCGAGCCCGGTGTTTCAGGTGCAACGTGACTCGGTATGCCGCCGGGGAAGGAAAACTGTTTGAACAGCCGTTTCATCCCCGACTCATTTTGGGCGATATTGGGATACACCTCGCTGTAGGTACCCTCTAGATAGGCATTCGCCACCAGCGCGGGTCCGCCATGCCCCGGCCCGGTAATGTAGATTACGTTTAGATCATGCATCTTGATAACACGGTTCAAGTGGACGTAGGCAAAGTTTAGCCCCGGCGTCGTGCCCCAGTGCCCAAGCAGGCGCGGTTTGATGTGCGCCTGCTTGAGCGGCTTCTTCAACAGCGGATTGTCATAGAGATAAATCTGACCAACCGATAGATAGTTTGCTGCACGCCAATAGGCGTCAATTTTCCTCAGCAATTCAGGATTCAGAGTTTGTGTATTCATGGTTTATTGTCCTGTGTTAAGCGCGCCATAGGGAGTTTCTCGGTGCTACGTTCTTCGGCCTGAGCGGCGCACAAGCAAGCGCCGAAGATAAAAATGCACCCGAAAAGGTAAATCCACAGCAGTAAAGCCATGATCCCGCCGAACGCCCCGTAAACCGCATTCAACGTGGCGAAGCCCTTGAGGTAAACGAAGAGATGTTCCGCTGCGTACAACATTGCCGTAGCGCACAAAGCGGCAATCCAGACTTCGGCAAAGCGCGTGGGACGGCGCTGTATATTAAGGAGAAGGACAGCGTGCTGTGCCGATAGTCCTGCTTCTGAAGATTTGAGCTGTACCTGCATTTCCTCGGCAGTGCCTGAGGAGGTGCCGGGGTGTTCGGCAAAGGCTTTGATAGCATGGATGCTATCATAGAGCCTACATGGACGTATTTACGGCGTCCTTTGACGGGCACCCCGGCACCGAAATTTGACAAGCAAAGGAATATGCACAAAATAACTTATACAAGTAGTAGGCTTTGTGGCGGTTTGGTGACTCGCTTGACAGGACGCCGTGAATACGTCCATGTAAGCTTGACGGCAGCTATCCCTGCCGCCGACACCTGTCAATCGAGCCACCACCCCCCCTTCCGACAGTTGTCTAAATTATTTCATGCTCGTTCCAAAGGGTATAATTACTTCAACGGGAATGCGTCTTGGAAACCGTCTCATCGATCCAGTATCCTTGGCAACCGTAATGTTGATACAGTTCTGTCTCATAATCTCTGGTCAGCAGAGATTTCTCCGTATATTCCGGTGACTGTTTGATGGTCTCGCATGAAAGAGTAATGAAAACTGTCAACTCACCCCAACTAACCCGCTCAATCCATTTCGGTGAAACCAGGACCTTTTTTCCCGGCCACCAGTTTTGCGTATCGATGATTAAATAACGAATTGCCCAGGTCTCATCATCGATAATAAAATCCTCGACATGACCAATATTTCCGTCAGTAGCTTGAATGTTATGCCCCATCACATCGTGAGTACTGCGCAAATTGGGATCCCACTCTTCTTCATCTTGTTTTAGTTCTTTCCATATCTCAGGGTCATGCACAATGTAGGGATAAGATCCCCACATATATGAGCCGTTCCAATACATCGGCCATCCGTAATACCCGTAGTAGTTCTGTTCGAATTGTCTCGAGACAGGCTTGTCACTATCCAAGGATGGGCTGTCTTCAATCTGCTTTTTGGTCAAATTAATGGTGATGAACTGTTCTTCTTTATTCACTGCGGCCAACGCATACGGAGAGATCAAAACCCGTTTGCCGGTAAGCCAGTTGCCTGTGTCGGCGACCAAATAGCGAATCGTCCAGTACCGGTCATCGAAGTAGAATTCTTCCACTTCCCCTATTTCCCCATCGAGGCTGTGCAATTTGTAACCTTTTAGTGTTTTGGCTATGTTGAGCATGGTAGTAGTACTCCTGGTTTTTTTGAGTTTGATTTTGCAAACTATTGTCGTCCGACTGACAGTCGCACTAGAAAAATCGCTACTTTTTTATTCACACCTATACCCATCGCAGATCAAAATTCGGCGCCGGTGTGCCAGTCAAGGGACCGCAGTGAATACGTGCCTGTAGACTCTCTATGGAATATGCACAAAATAACTTCTACAAGTAGTAGGCTTTATGGCGGTTCGTTAACTCGCTTGACAGGACGCCTGTGAATACATCCATGTAGGCTTGACGGCGGAATCTGATTGCCATGGATGGCATGAATGCAGATTTTGCAGGAGAAAAAATCTGCCCTGCTGCCGACATCCTCGCCAAACACACCCCACACCCTTTTTGATCCCCAAATTGGGAATTGCTGGAACTACACTCGCCATTGCAGAACCAAATATACTGTGAACTTGAGTTGTCGGATAAAAATCGTCCCAAAAGAGATAACCGGTTGAATCGACGCAAACAATTTGGCATTTTTTCATTTGCCGGAATCCCTTCCTTTGCAGAGAAATCTACTCACTACCGTCGTTTCGGTAGCTTCAGTTATGCAGTATATAAAGAGTGAACCTAACGGTTAACATACAAAAAATCGACCTCGAACACTGTACGCTAACCAACATAGCCACTTTCACTGTGCAAATGCATAGCTAGACTTTGTTCGTTTTGCTACGTACATCGCCTCATCGGCGCGCTTGATCAAATCGAATACGGTGATGCCGTCCTTCGGACATATCGAGATACCAATACTCGATTTGATGATGAGTTCCCCGATGCTGAGCTGACAAGGTGCTGCAATCACATTCGCGATCTTTTCCGCAATAATCTTGACGCCATGAATGTCTCCAAACTCCATAAGCAAATACAAAAACTCGTCTCCCCCGTAGCGGCTAACTGTATCGACTTCGCGAGTATACTGTCCTAACCGTTCGGCAATGATTTTTAGCACGGCATCCCCTACTTCATGTCCGTGTGTATCATTAATGTCCTTGAAATTATCAAGATCGACGAACATCACTGCTAAATTCCAACCATAGCGTTTGGCCTGGGCTAATCCATGCTCCAGCCGGTTGACAAACAGCTCGCGGTTTGGCAAACCGGTCAAAGGATCATGAAAAGCCGCATGCCGTGCGGCTATCTCAGCTTGGGTGACCATGTTCAGCCGTTGTTTCAATAGGTGGTGCACATCAACCTCTACCTCCAACGCCTGATTCACTGATGATAGCTCGTCTACTGCTTGCCCCATCTTAGCTTCAGTCGCTTCGTTCTTTTCAAGCAGGTCACCAGCTTCTGCCGGAAGACTATGAGTATCGGCTATTTCCCTACCCGCTGTGTTGACCGTCGACAATTCTTCGACACACTCTTCCACTAAGTCTTTTATGTCTTCGCTTTGCTCGAGCAGTCCGCCCAGGGACTTGGTTTGTAATGCCCTTTCAGGAGATTTTGACTTTGGGTTGGTTTTCATGGTCAATATTTCTTTTTGGCTTGTTGTCAAATGATTGGTTATGTCGCCCGGTAGCCTTTCAGTCATACTGGATGCGATCAACCCTTTATTCTGTGCAAGTAAGTCAATGCCGTCTGTGCGGTAGCAAACATAACTCAATTGAGCACAACTTCTATGGTTTCCGACGAACGACTCTCTTTTAATTGAAAAACCGCCTAAGAATAAAAGCGCGGAGTGTGTTTAACGAGGATGACGGCGGCAGATCAAATTTATGCTCCTTGGCAATTGCTGAGGAGCATAAGAACCCTGCCCGATTTTTTGAGCAACGATTCTTTTAGTATGTTCGCTAACGAACCGACACTAGCAACTTTTACGATTAGAATTGACTCAGGGTTTTGGTGAACATATACCCATCGCACTTCAAATTTCGGCATTGACGTATGGAGGCACCGAGGTGTTCGGCAAAGGCTTTGACAGCAGGGATGCTGTCACAGAGCCTACATGGACGTATTCACGGCGTCCTTTAACGAACTCCCCGGCGCCGAAATTTGACTAGCAAAGGGTATACATACATCCCTACCCTGCAATAATGATAAGGAAAAACGCCACCGGCGTTTAACGAGTCCTTCTTCATTTAAATTTTTCAGCTTGTATACCTTTCGCACTTCAAATTTCGGCAGTGCCTAAGGAGGCACTGGGGTGCTAGGTCGATTTTGCTCCTGCAAAATCGACATTCACAGCGTCCTTTGACGGTCACCCCGGCGCCGAACTTTAATCTACGATTAGGTATAACAGCCTCAATAAACCATTCACACCGAGACTGCCGATAAGTGTGTAGACGATTATCACGTATGTGATTCACACCCACCGCTTAAGGCGGATAATTTGGAGATTTAGCCATGAAACAATTTATTAGATTATTTACCGCATCTATTTTGGCCCTGACATTATTGTCAGCGGTCGGTTGCGCAACGACGGAAAAACGTTCAGGAACCGGCGAATATTTTGACGACAGCGTCATCACCACTAAAGTCAAGGCACAGCTATTAAATGAGCCCAATCTGAAATCCGCCCAGATCAATGTTGAAACCTTCAAGGGCGTCGTTCAACTCAGTGGTTTCGTGAATTCCCAGGCCGATATTAATAGAGCGGTCGAAATTGCACGTAGCGTCAATGGCGTACAGTCGGTTAAGAATGACATGAGACTGAGATAAGGAGCTCTAACATGGAAACATTTGACAAAGTATCACACTCAGCTCATGAGGCTTTCGACAAGGTGGCCGATGCAACCAGCCATGCGGCAGAAGCAATCGGTAAAAAAGGAGAGCAATTTAAAAATGCTGAGCAGCAAATGGTCAAGAATTGCCGCGGTTATATCCGCGAGTATCCGATCATGTCAGTGGGTATTGCGGCAGCGGCTGGCTTTTTGCTAAGTCGACTATTAAGCAAATCACCCAATTAGCCCATCAAGTATCATGAGCCAACAAACCACAAACTTATGTCGATTCAAATTCAGGAGTAATCCATTGTGGAAACTATAGACAAAGCAGCCAGTTCAGCGCATGAGACTGTCGACAAGATCGCCAATGCAACCACGCATGCGGCTGAAGCCCTTAGCGATAAAGGTCAGCAACTGAAAAATGCAGAACAGCAATTACTCGAAAATTGTCGATGTTATGTCCGCGACAATCCAATAACATCTCTGGGTCTTGCGGTAGCGACCGGTTTTTTGTTAAGTCGCGTCATTAGCGGCCGTTAGATCTTTTTTCATGAACGCTAATGCAAAGAATGAGGCTATAGAACAACAAACATCCTCGCGCGCCTGCCCACCTCCAAGTGAAACCGCCATTCTGGAAGACACTCAATCGCTATGGCATGAATTACATGGACTTGCGTATGATCGCTTAAGACTCGCTACGCTTGAGACACAGCGGGCGGGTCAGAGTCTGGTGACCATGATCATTTCAGGGGTGATGATTTCTCTTTCTCTGAGTAGCGCATGGCTGGGAGTCATGGCGGCAGTGGTAGTGGAACTAATCGAAAAAGAGGTCACGTTGAGTAGCGCCATTCTCCTTGCCGTCGTTGTCAACTTGCTGATCGCGTTGATTCTCTTTAACGTGATACGCCTAAAGACACGCGATCTGGGGTTTCCAGCAACTCTCCGCAGTCTTCAACCGAGACACAAGCCATCGGGGCAAGGCGTGGAGTCATAATGGTTGTCTATCGTCAAAAACAAAGTGTGTCTAGATCGCTGAAGCATCGGATCAGAGATGCGGAGGCGCAATTATTGAATCGTCAACGGAAAATCGATACACGCTCTGCAACGCTTATCCGGGATATCCGCCAACAAATAACCGCTCCGTCAACCTTGCTGTTGGCGGGCGGCATCGGCTTTATCATTGGCGAACTCACCAAGCGTCAAGACCTGAAATGCCGAGACACCACCGACAAACCGGTCGCTGCCGAGACATCACCGCTGAAAACCGCGCTGAGCCTTATGGGTTCGATGCGCACTTTATACACGGCCCTATTGCCTTTAGCCTGGATAATAAAATCCTCTCACCAACCGGGCGAAACCAAGTCACGGGACAAGAATATTCATCGCAAATTTGAATAGCCTGATGCGTCGACGGGAAACCCAAATGATGGACGTTAACTCTTTTTGCCCGCGTAAAGCAACAATACTCCACCGACTAAAATTGAAGCCACGCCGGCCCAAACCGGTACATTGACCGTTTCGGTATCTTTAACCGTTAGCTCCAAAGGGCCAAGCTTGGCCTGCTGGGTTTCCTTGGTATAGCTGAACTGGCCATACGCTAAACCCAAGATTCCGGCTATGACCAGCACGATTGCGATTATCTTGATTGAATTCATTTCGCCCTCTATTCATACTAAAATATCGTTCGACTTCGTTAATAAACCCTAGTTATACCTTTCGCACATCAAATTTCGGTAGTGCACAAGGAGACGCCGGAGTGTCCGACAAAGGCTTTGCCCCAACATGGATCTCTGGCATAGAGCCTAAATGAACGTATTCATGGCGTCCTTTGACGGACACCCCGGCGCCGAATTTTGATCTACGATGATGATATGGACTCCTCACTCTGTATCAGGCTCTGCCATAGCTTGGTTTCTTTTAGACTTTCGATAAAACAGGGTTTCCATTACGATGGCTGCAGCCTACAAGACTCTTCGGCCTTGTATGACGCGCAACACGATCAAAACAACCGCGAGAACGATCAGAATGTGAATGAATCCACCCATGGTATAAGAAGACACCAAACCCAATGCCCAGAGGATAATTAAAATAATCGCTAGTGTTTGAAGCATTGTAATTCTCCATTGAAATTAGTTATTTGTCGGCGATAAAAATTGAAATCGAGCCAACGTTTCGGTAAGCCGCCATTTTCCGGCTTATTGTATTCGTATCAATCGTCTTCGAGCTCGTCCTTAATATCTTCCTTTGCATCGCCATAACCGGATTGAACCTTGCCGATGTTCTTTTGAACATTTCCTTCTATCTCCATGCCTTTGTCGTCGAATATCTTGCCGGCAACTTCTTTGGCTTTGCCTTTGGCTTCTTCGACTCTGCCTTTTACTTGATCTTTGTTCATGAGTGTCTCCTTATTAAAATAATATAGCCATGAATAAAGCCCAGTATCGAAACTCTATATGACTGAGTACAGATGTTACCTACAAAAACGAGAACAGTCGGTGCGGTAACGAACAGATAGCTATCTCTATAAGATAGATAATGAAAGCTTGATAGGTAAGATTTCTGATGGTCTACGCACAGAGATATTACGTTAAATCAAATATTTACCATCAAAACCAGTATCCTCTACCTAAAAAGCGGGAGGAGCTAAACGATTAACAAATAGTTGTGAACGATTGTATACCTTTCGCACTTCAAATTTCGGCAGTCCTTAAAAAGGCGTCGGGGGGAGCTCGGCAAAGACATTGCCAGCATGGATGCAGGCATAGAGCATGGATGTATTCACGGCATCCCTCGACGGGCCCCGGTGCCGGATTTTGATCTACGATGAGTATATGAATTTTGAAGTTTAAAAAATCGATTATCGACGAATCGACTTGACAACCAAAAACTAACAGCATAACTGGTCGGATTATGAGACATTGATCAGTTATCGTTTCCCATAAACCAGGCGCGCATTCACACACAGAGTTCTGTTATTAAAAAGCTGTCTGTGCTATTATTCGCGTTTTTTAAAAGTTAGGATCAAGTACATGGCAAAAGAAGATCAAATCGAAATGGAAGGTAAGGTTGTCGAAACCTTACCGAATACGATGTTCAGGGTTGAACTCGAGAATGGACACATCGTGACCGCACACATTTCCGGAAAAATGCGTAAGCATTACATCCGTATTCTGACCGGCGATAAAGTTAAGGTGGAAATGACGCCTTACGATTTAAGCAAAGGAAGAATCACCTTCCGGATGCGCTAATCCCGCGCAAGTGCGGGATTAGCGAACGATAACCGCTAACTTTTTTCAGAAACAGTCAATTCCTTACTTTCTATTGCAAAAGCCAGCTCATTGTTTTCGACATAGATTCGGACATTCCCGCCCCGCACCAATTTACCAAACAATAAATCATTAGCCAGCGGTTTCTTGATTTTCTCCTGAATCAAGCGCGCCATCGGCCTTGCGCCCATTTTCGGATCGCAACCGTTTTCGGCAAGCCATAATCTCGCTTCAGACTCCAACATCAGCGTGACATGCTTCTCGGCCAACAAAGCTTCCAGTTCGAAGATAAATTTATCGACCACATGACCGACAATCGAAATATCCAGAGGCTTGAACTGAATTACCGCATCCAAGCGATTACGGAATTCCGGAGAAAAACTTTTTTCTATCACCTTCATGCTATCCGATACATGATCCTGCGAGGTAAAACCGATTGATGCACGACTTCCCTCTTCGGCGCCGGCGTTTGTGGTCATAACCAATATAATGTTACGAAAATCGGCTTTGCGACCGTTATTGTCGGTTAGCGTGCCATGATCCATCACTTGCAATAATAGATTGAAAACATCAGGATGCGCTTTCTCTAACTCGTCCAATAAAAGCACGGCATGAGGATGCTTGGTCACTTGCTCGGTCAGCAAACCGCCTTGATCGAAACCGACATAGCCCGGAGGCGCGCCGATCAGCCTCGATACGGTATGGCGCTCCATATACTCGGACATATCGAAACGAATCAATTCGACACCCAGCACTTTGGCTAATTGACGAGTGACTTCTGTTTTACCCACGCCGGTCGGTCCCGCGAATAGAAACGAACCGATCGTTTTTTGTGTATCCCTAAGCCCTGCACGCGACAGTTTGATGGCTGAAGCGAGCGCCGAAATTGCCTCGTCTTGACCGAAAACCAGCATTTTGAGATTTTTTTCCAGCGCTTCAAGCTTCTCAACATCATTGGATGAAACCGATTTAGCCGGTACTCTGGCCATTTTCGAAACGATTTCCTCTATTTCCGGCGAATCGATAATTGGTTTACGCTGATCGGTCGAAAGTAAGCGTTGACGCGCGCCTGCCTCATCAATGACATCAATGGCTTTGTCCGGCAGATGCCGGTCGGTAATATAGCGGTCCGATAGTTCGGCGGCTAAACGTAAAGCATCCGCCGTATATTTAATATCGTGATGCTCCTCGAACCGCGATTTCAACCCTTTCAATATCAGAATGGTATCTTCGACCGAAGACTCGACAATATCGATTTTCTGGAAACGCCGCGCCAATGCATGGTCTTTTTCGAAAATTCCGCGATATTCTTGATAGGTTGTCGAACCGATACAACGCAACTGACCGGAAGCCAATACCGGCTTAATCAGATTGGACGCATCCATAACTCCGCCGGAAGCGGAGCCAGCGCCGATGATCGTGTGGATCTCGTCGATAAATAATATTGCTTCCGGCTGCCTTTTTAGCTGGTTAACTAATGCTTTCAAACGCTTTTCGAAGTCGCCTCGATATTTGGTGCCGGCCACTAAAGCGCCCAGATCCAGCGAATAAATCACATTGCCCATCAGTACATCTGGGACTTCTTCCTCGACGATTCGTTTTGCCAAGCCTTCGGCAATTGCGGTTTTTCCGACGCCGGCTTCCCCGACTAACAACGGGTTGTTTTTACGCCGGCGACATAGCACCTGTATGGTTCTTTCAACCTCGAGTTCGCGCCCAATCAACGGATCGATCTTACCGAGCCTCGCTTCCTCATTCAGGTTGGTCGCATATTTTTCCAACGGACTTTCGGATGTATCGCCGGCCGCACCGCTCGTTTCCGGATCTCTTTCCATATCGCGCTCTCGCTCCGATTCTATCTTCGAAACACCATGGGCCAGATAATTGACGACATCGAGACGGGTTATATTCTGCTTATTCAACAAATAAACCGCTTGCGAGTCTTGCTCGCTAAATAATGCAACAAATAAATTAGCGCCGGAAACTTCTTTCTTATCGGTCGCCTGGACATGGAATACAGCCCTCTGCAATACCCGCTGAAAACCGAGTGTCGGTTGCGTCTCGCGCTGTACGCCCTCGGGAATCAGCGAAATCGTATCGTTGATAAACTGCGTCAGTTCATCGTGCAGCTTTTTGAAATCGCACCCACAGGCCCGAAGCACCGCTACGGCACTGGCATTATCCAACAAGGCCAACAGTAAATGCTCGACGGTAATAAATTCATGCCGCTTCTCGTGAGCATTCTTAAAGGCGAGATTTAAAGTAATCTCCAACTCTTTGCTTAACATATTTCCTCCGACCTACGCGATTTCCATCGAACACATTAAGGGATGGTGGTGTTCCCGAGAATATTCGTTGACCATGCATACTTTTGTTTCCGCGACATCCTTAGAATAGGTTCCGCACACACCAACTCCCTGAGTATGCACCTGTAACATAACTTGTGTCGCTTTATCCTCGGACATATTAAAAAACTCCATTAACACTTCAACGACAAAGTCCATCGGCGTGAAGTCGTCATTTAATAAAATAACCTTATAAAGGGGTGGCCTTTGCAATTGAGGCTTAGTCTCTTGAAGAGCCAGTTCGCCATCATTGTCTTTTAACGGGTCAAAATCAGACATACTTTTAACAATTCTAAAAGAATCAAAACGACTTAGAGTTTACCATAGTGAGCGCGCCTGTAAATTTCAATCTTTCACAACATAAATTCACCAAATCAAGTAAAATGTAGCGCTTTTTACAAACGAGTTTGCCGATGGTCTGGAAACCCCATGTCACCGTTGCAGCGATCATTGAAAACGACCAACGTTTTCTGCTAGTCGAGGAAGAAACATCCAACGGACTCGCATTCAACCAACCCGCGGGGCATTTGGAAAAAGGCGAGGACTTAATCAACGCGGTTAAACGTGAAGTGAACGAAGAAACCGCCTGGCAGTTTGAACCTGAATACATCGTTTCAGTTCAATTATGGCGAAGAAACCCAACTAGCCCAAGTTTTCTGAGAATTTGTTTTGCCGGCCATTGCCATTCTTTCGACCCCAATCAACCTTTGGATGAAGGCATCATCGCGACACACTGGTTAACCCACACCGAAATCGTCGCCAGAAAAGATCGTTTACGAAGCCCTTTGGTATTGATCGGCATTGATGAATTCCTTTCCGGCAAACGCCATCCTTTAACCTTAATTGAATCCTTTCTCGACCTGGATACATGAATAAACACATCATCGTCGGCATGTCAGGCGGCGTAGACTCTTCCGTCACCGCATTGAAACTACTTAAAGAAGGCCATCGAGTCACCGGCCTGTTCATGAAAAACTGGGAAGAAGACGACGGCACAGAATATTGCACCGCAATGGCTGATTTGGCAGATGCTCAACAAGTCTGCGATAAACTCGGCATCGAATTGAAAACCGTCAATTTCGCGGCCGAATACTGGGACGAAGTGTTCGAAGTCTTTTTGTCCGAATTCAAGGCCGGACGCACGCCGAATCCTGACATCCTGTGCAACAAGCATGTCAAATTCAAAGCCTTTTTGGATTATGCGCTCGAAGACCTCGGCGCCGAACATATCGCGACCGGCCATTACGCGCGCGTCCGCGAACAAGACGGCGAGTTCCAGTTATTGAAAGGCTTGGACCCTAACAAGGAACAAAGCTACTTCTTGTATGCGATGGGCCAGAAAGCCTTGTCCAAAACATTGTTTCCGATCGGTCATCTGCACAAACCGGAAATCCGCGCCATCGCCGAAAAGGCTGGGTTCGCGAACAGCCGCAAGAAAGACAGCACCGGCATTTGTTTCATCGGCGAACGTAAATTCAAGGACTTCCTGCAGCGCTACCTGCCGGCCCAACCCGGCGAAATGCGCACGCCGGAAGGCCAATACATCGGGCGGCACCACGGCCTGATGTATTACACGATGGGACAGCGCCAGGGACTCGGCATCGGCGGCGTCAAAGACGCGCCGGACGAACCCTGGTTCGTACTGGACAAAGATCTCGACAACAACGTGCTGATCGTCGGCCAAGGCCACGAACATCCCTTGATGATGCACACCACGCTCGAAGCCGGACAACTCGACTGGTGCGGTAACACGGGGCTGACCGAGACGCTACGTTGCGCCGCGAAGACCCGTTATCGCCAACCCGACCAAGACTGTATCGTCGAACCGCTGGACGACGGAAGCCGCGTCAGAGTCCGTTTCGATCAGCCGCAACGCGCGATTACGCCGGGCCAGTCGGTCGTGTTTTACGACGGCGAAGTCTGTCTAGGCGGCGGCATCATCGAGACCAGAAAGATGGAACGTGACTATTCAGCGCATGCGGTAGGTTGGTGTCAGGCATTGATTTCTAAGGACGCGTGAATACATCCCTGTAAGCTCTGACTGCAACGTCCTGTTGCAGACAGCCTTATAAATCAATGCCTGACACCTTCTCATACATGACTTATGCTGAATAATTACGATGGAACATTAATTTTTTGAGTTTTATTTTCAGGATACATTAACAATGACCCATACCGCCCTTACCGCCATTTCCCCGATCGACGGCCGTTATGCCGGCAAAGTCGAAGCCTTGCGCCCCATCTTCAGTGAATACGGCCTGATCCGTTTTCGCGTGCAAGTCGAAGTTCGCTGGCTGCAAGCCCTGGCCAAGAATCCACAAATTTCGGAAGTTCCCGCTTTTAGCGAGAACGCGAATAGATTAATGAACGACTTAGTCGAGCAATTTTCCGAAGCGGATGCACAGCGCGTCAAAGACATCGAAAAAACGACCAACCACGACGTCAAGGCGATCGAATATTTGCTCAAAGAAAAGATCGCCGGCAACGCCGAACTTGAAAAAGTCAGTGAATTCATTCATTTCGCATGCACATCGGAAGATATCAACAACCTCTCCTACGCCTTGATGCTTAGCGAAGGGCGTCAATTAATCATCGGCCAAATCGACCAATGTATTGAAGCGATCCGCAGGATAGCACACGACACGGCCGCACAACCGATGCTATCGCGCACACATGGCCAATCGGCCACCCCAACCACGGTCGGCAAAGAATTCGCGAATGTCGTTGCGAGAATGCTGCGCCAGAAAAAACAACTGGAAGCAGTCGAACTGCTCGGCAAGATCAATGGCGCGGTCGGTAATTACAATGCGCACTGTGTCGCCTACCCCGACGTCGATTGGAGCGAATTTTCGAAGAACTTCGTCGAATCGCTAGGCCTAAGCTTCAATCCGTACACGATACAAATCGAGCCGCACGACTACATCGCCGAATTCTTCCATGCGCTGTCGCGTTTCAATACGATCTTGCTCGACTTCGACCGGGACGTTTGGGGTTATATCTCGCTGGGCTATTTCAAGCAAAAAACCATCGCAGGCGAAGTCGGCTCGTCGACGATGCCGCACAAGGTTAATCCGATCGATTTCGAAAACTCCGAAGGCAATCTCGGCATCGCGAACGCTGTATTTAGCTTTCTTGCCGAAAAACTCCCGATTTCCCGCTGGCAACGCGACTTAACCGACTCGACAGTACTGCGCAACATCGGCGTCGGCATCGCACATACCAGCATCGCGATTCAATCGACGCTGAAAGGTATTTCGAAGCTAGAACTCAATAGCGATGCGCTCGAGGCCGACCTGAACGCGAATTGGGAAGTGTTAGCCGAACCGATTCAAACCGTGATGCGCCGTTACGGCATCGAAAAACCCTACGAAAAACTGAAGGAATTGACGCGCGGTCAACGCATCACGCCGGAACAAATGCGCACGTTCGTCGAAGGACTAGATATACCGCAGGATGCGAAAAATGCGCTGCTTGAATTGACGCCGCGAGCGTATACCGGTTACGCCGAACGATTGACTCGAAAAATTTAAAATTCCGGCCCCAAGTCAAACGAGCGGTAACTCAAGAAACTAAGGATTTCGTGATAAATAACGTCCTGGAACTATGGGCTTTGTTGAGAGTTCGGTAACTCGCTTGGCAGGACGCCGTGAATACGTCCGTGCAGGCTTGACGTTTAAAAGTGATTTTCACTTGAGGGCTGATGAAAATCAGCCCTTTTTTTCAATCCGGTTTCCAAGCAAGTCAATTCGCATGCTTCAACTGAGCGAAAAACATCTATACCTTTCGCATCAAATTAGGTACTGTTTAACGTAGGTACTGCCGAAATTTGAAGCGTGATCCATACAAACATTCCAATTTTTCATTGACCGGAACCTAGCATACCTGCTCGAACAATAAACGCATCAACCAAATCCAATCCTTCGCCGGTTTTCAAATTAGTAAACACAAAAGGCCGATCGCCGCGCATTTTTTTCGCATCGCGATCCATCACCTCCAACGACGCGCCGACATAGGGTGCTAAATCGATTTTGTTAATCACGAGTAGATCCGAACGTGTGATACCCGGGCCGCCCTTGCGAGGAATCTTGTCCCCCGCCGACACGTCGATAACATAAATCGTCAAGTCGGCCAGCTCCGGGCTGAACGTCGCGCTCAGGTTGTCTCCTCCGCTTTCGACCAACACGAAATCGAGATTGTCCCAGCGTTCGCATAATTCTTCGACCGCGGCCAGATTCATCGACGCATCCTCGCGAATCGCAGTATGCGGACAACCGCCGGTCTCGACTCCAAGAATCCGCTCTTCCGGTAAAGCCTGACTACGAATCAAAAACTGCTGATCCTCACGGGTATAAATGTCATTCGTGACGACACCGATTTCGAAATCGTCGCGCATGCGTTTGCACAATGCATCGACCAGCGCGGTTTTTCCGGAACCGACCGGACCGCCGATACCGACTCTTAAAACATGTCTATCGCTCATTGTTATTTTCCACTCAATAAAAAGTTAACAGGATCATTAATCCTAAATTCGGCAGTTTAACCATGAAGCACATGAATACCTTTCCCAACAGAGCTCCATCCTCGGATCAAGAACGAAACAAGCGCGAATATTGCATTTCATGACGGCTGCTGGCCAACGCGAGACCGAACGCACTACCGCCGATATCGTCGTCGGCAATCAATAAAGCTTGATCGACTACAGCAGGGAGCATTCGAGCCAATTCGCCCAACAAGCGCTGGCCAGCCACTTGACCCAAAGGCACCAATTTAACTGCACATACAACCTGGTTTTCTAGCCAACTCCAAACATAACCTAATAACGCATCACGCATCGTTATTTGCCACTGCACGGCCGCCAATGCGAAAAGCGCCGCGAGCGTGGCGTCGGGTCGACGTCGCCAGTCTCTGGCTTCGTCGATATTCAAGTCGGTCAATAATCGCGCGAGAGCTTGTCCGGTTTGCTTATCCTCGAATCGAAGCTCAGCGGTTTCGCGATAAGCCTTCAAGACCTGGCTCCAACGCGAAACATTATCGAAATCGCGACTCTGCCAAGCCGTATGTAAACGCACCAAAATCGGTAAATCGATATACTGTAAACTGTTGTCTAACATACCGGAAAGCCATTCTTCGGCATCTGCGTCGTTTTTGATCAAACCGTCCTCGACCGCGCCTTCGAAACCCTGCGAATAACTGTACATGCCGATCGGCAAGCCCGGACTCACTAATTGCAACAGGCGCAGCAAGGCCAGATCAGTGATCATGGCCGTGATAAGCGCCGGCTTCCGGCTCGAACGGCAATTCCGCGTGGGTCACGGTCAAACCCAAGCCTTCGATCATGTGATCGAGTACATGATCGCTCAAATAACGCAATTCGCCCGGCAATATCTGCAACGAGACATGGCGGTTGCCCAAGTGATAACAAGCGCGCGCAAACCGCAATGGTTCGTTGCTGCGCACGACCGACAACGGTTCTGGGGCGGCGTCGACCAAGACATTGAAGCGGTCGGGCCCGGTCAGCACCAATCCAGAGCGAAGCAAATGGCCGCGCGGTAAAAACAGGCAGACTTCTACGCCGCCTTCTGTCACGGCATGGAAACGGCATTTCTGCCTCGTTTCGAAAGGCAGCGTCAGCACATCGACGGGAGTCACGTCGGAACTAGCAAATTCGGTAAGTTTCAGCATAATCTCAAAATAGAAAATAACGTTGAGCGAAGGGCAACACGTCCGCAGGCTCACAGGTAAGCAACACCCCATCGGCGCGAACCACGTAGGTTTGCGGGTCGACTTCGATGACCGGTTGATAATGATTATGTATCATCGAATGCTTGCCGACCGAACGCGTCCCGCGAGTAACGCCGATGCGCTTCCCGAGCCGAATACTATCGGCCAGCCCCGCGACGACAGCCGCTTGCGGTAAAAACATCATCGATGTCGACGCTGCAGCTTGTCCGAACGAACCGAACATTGGCCGGTAATGAACCGGCTGCGGCGTCGGAATCGACGCATTAGGATCACCCATCGGCGCGGCAGCGATGAAACCACCTTTCAATATCAAACTGGGTTTGACTCCGAAAAAAGCCGGCTGCCAGAGCACCAGATCGGCTAATTTACCGACTTCCACCGAACCGACCTCGTGCGAGATACCATGGCTGATCGCCGGATTTATCGTGTATTTGGCGATATAACGCTTGATACGGAAATTATCATGGCTTGCATTGTCCTCCGGCAAACTGCCGCGTTGCACCTTCATCTTATGTGCGGTCTGCCAGGTTCGGGTGATCACTTCGCCGACGCGCCCCATCGCCTGGGAATCGGACGAAATCATTGAAAACGCGCCGAGATCGTGCAGAATATCCTCGGCCGCGATCGTTTCGCGGCGGATGCGCGATTCGGCGAATGCGACATCCTCGGGTATGCCCGGATCCAGATGATGGCAAACCATCAGCATGTCCAGATGCTCGTCGACGGTATTGATCGTATAGGGCCGAGTCGGATTTGTCGACGACGGTAGGACATTGCCCTGACCGCAGGCCTTGATGATATCGGGCGCGTGGCCGCCGCCGGCGCCTTCGGTATGGTAAGTATGAATCGTCCGGCCTTTGAATGCGGCGATCGTATCTTCGACGAATCCCGACTCGTTCAACGTATCGGTATGGATCGCGACCTGCACGTCGAAACGTTCGGCCACCGACAAACAACAATCGATCGCGGCCGGCGTCGTCCCCCAATCCTCATGCAATTTCAAACCCATCGCGCCGGCGCGGATTTGTTCTTCGAGCGCTTCGGGAAGACTCGCATTGCCCTTGCCGAGCAGACCAAAGTTCATCGGCAATCCGTCCAAGGCCTGCAGCATGCGGTGAATATTCCACGGCCCCGGCGTGCAAGTCGTCGCATTGGTGCCGGTCGCTGGCCCCGTACCGCCGCCGAGCATCGTCGTGACGCCGGACATCAGCGCTTCGTCGACCTGCTGCGGACAAATGAAATGAATATGCGCGTCGATGCCGCCGGCGGTCAGTATCTGCCCCTCCCCTGCAATGATCTCGGTGCCGGGGCCGATGATGATGTCGACACCTTCTTGCACGTCGGGATTGCCGGCCTTGCCGATCGCGGCGATACGGCCGTATTTGATGCCGATATCGGCCTTGACGATGCCCCAATGATCGACGATCAATGCATTCGTAATCACCAGATCCATCGCGGTTTGCGAGCCGGCCTGACTTTGACCCATGCCGTCGCGAATCACCTTGCCGCCGCCGAATTTGACCTCGTCGCCGTAGATCGTCAAGTCCTTTTCGACTTCGATAAACAATTCGCTATCGGCCAAACGCACGCGGTCGCCGGTAGTCGGACCGAACATATCGGCATAAGCCCGACGGCTTAATTTACTCATGACTGTCCTCCAACGCGCCCATGATTTGCTGGCGAAAACCGTAAATTCTGCGCAATCCGGCAAATGGAACCAATTGCACTTCGCGTTGCTGACCGGGTTCGAAGCGCACCGCTGTACCGGCCGGAATATCGAGCCGGTAGCCGCGTGCCTTGTCGCGATCGAATTTCAAGGCCGGATTGGTCTCAAAAAAATGATAA
Organism: Methylotuvimicrobium buryatense; assembly: GCF_005931095.1. Classification (GTDB taxonomy): domain Bacteria; phylum Pseudomonadota; class Gammaproteobacteria; order Methylococcales; family Methylomonadaceae; genus Methylotuvimicrobium; species Methylotuvimicrobium buryatense. The sequence continues at coordinate 3,321,962 of NZ_CP035467.1, forward strand.
TGCGAGCCGACCTGAATCGGACGGTCGCCGCTGTTCGCGATCAGCAGCCAGATCGCCTCGCGTCCGGCATTTATTTCAAGATCGCCGTCGGCCGTAATGATTTCACCGGGAATCATGCTATCTCCTATTCGATCGGATTATGAACCGTGACCAGTTTGGTCCCGTCCGGAAATGTCGCTTCGACCTGGACTTCGGGCAGCATTTCGCAAACGCCGTCCATCACGTCTTCTTTGTTCAACAGCGTTCTACCGTATTCCATCAATTCGGCGACGGTTCGCCCGTCCCTAGCGCCTTCCATAATCGCGGCCGAAATATAGGCGACCGCTTCCGGATAATTGAGCTTCAAGCCTCTATCCTTCCGCCGTTCGGCCAACAATGCGGCCGTAAAAAGCAGTAATTTGTCTTTTTCGCGTGGTGTCAATTGCATAATTTATCCTTGATATCGGATTTTGTATTCACGTCGCCCAGATGCGCGGCATACAAGCTTTGCGGCCCACCGTCGCCTCGCGAATCGAAGCCCAGACTTCGTTGAAGAAATCGCGCAGTTTATCGGCTCTATGATCCAATGCGCGGCAAATCAACAAATCATCTATGCATGTGACGCCGCGTCCAGGTGCGTCTCCGATCATGTTTCGCACGATCTCCAGAACTTCTGTCGAAGCAGGATAAGCAAACAAGGTTCCGCAAGTCGAATGACGATTCATACCCCAACGTGCCGCGAAGGCTTGCGCGTCGAGACGCAAACGCTCCAAATAAACCGGCTCGTCTTCCAGCGCTATGCGCCAATTCAATAAGGCTTCACCCAGCTCAAAACCTTCGCCGGATGCGGGACGACCCAATACGATGATTTCCCATGCGATGAACCGCGCGCCGGCACCGATATTAATCGTCGTGGCAGACATCAGCCGCGCGCCTTCGTAGACGATCGTTTCTTGCGGCAGCCATTCCAAGACCGCATTTTCTTCGATCGTCATCGCGACCGACTGAGACGCGCTGCCGCCTTCACTGCGGTAAAACTTACCGGCGGCCGGCGTCGTGATCAATGCATGACTGCCGTGTTCGGCTTTGACTTCTATCGTCAATTGGTCTCCGGCAACGACGCCGCCAGGCGGATGCAACAAATACAGATGACACACATCGCCTTCGGGATAAAACGGCCGCTGCACGGTCAACGGGCCGCGATGAGCCCTGCGCCGCAACACCGTTCTGCTTTCGGTCTTCGTAAAGCCCAGCGACAACTCGGCCCGCCAACTCTGACACGAATCGATTCCGGCTTCCTTTGGCGGACCTCTGTCGCTGTACACTGGTTCAAGCACCGAGCAATAGCGTCAAACCTACCGCCGCGCACGAGACGGCGACAGAGGCTCGGGTCCATTTCAAAATCACGGGGCTCAGTAAACCTGTCGCCAAGCCGATGCCGTGCAACGAGGCGGTTGAAAGAATAAAGCCCAAGGCATAAAGAGTCCGGTCCGCATCGGGACCGATTTCCAATGCATGCACATAGCCGTGGCTCAATGCGAACAAGGCCACCACAAAGCAAGCCTGCGTCAACGAAATGCGCCAGTCGCGCAGCACGATAATTCCCGAGACCAGTACCGACAGCGCCACCCAAAATTCCGGATAAGCCACCGAAATACCGGCGAATGCCAACCCTGCCCCGAAAGCCATGGCCGTCAAGAAACTCAAGGGCAATAACCAGCGCCCCAGCCCTCCAAAACAGAAGGCCCAAAGACCGACCGCAATCATCACGAGCAGGTGATCCGGGCCGAGCAACGGATGAATAAATCCTTCCCCGAATCCATGATCCGCACCGATACCGAGGTGTGCGAATGCCGGTATCGGCAATAGAAATATTGCAGCAATTCCCAATTTGAGGATAAAAAAGGGTGCGGGGTGTGCTTGGCGAGGATGTCGGCGGCAGGGAGCCGCCGCCAAGCCCCCATGGATGGGTTTACGGCGTTCCTCGACAGGCATACCCCGCATCCTGAATACGGCGAAATTTCTCAAATTGGGAATTGCTGGAAATATTGAAGCGAATAGCGTAACAGTGTGTTTGTTGTTTATCATCATTTTCACCTTAAGATAGTTGTTTTATCTCGCGCAGAGTTTTTTCTGGTTCCCACGGTCCTCCGTGGGAACCCATATCGGGGCATATTTACTCGCCCCAGATCTGCATTTCCACGCCGGAGCGCTCATCGTTATCCATAAGTCAAAAATTACCGTTTTGCAATCTTAGCCAATGAGGCCTCGATACCATTTTTTGTCGCCCAACGTTCCCGACTTCGAAATCGCGATCTGGGGATCGCTCCCACAGAGCACCCTACCCCCTTGTGGGAGCGACGCCTTCGTCGCGATTTCGAAGCCACTGATGTTCAATATCCGCAGATTTATCAAACAGCACCGTTGCCGGGTATACGATGACCTTTGTTCAGCAAGTTTACCGATATTTGTGTATAACAATGAGCGCCCGAGAGTGGGAAAGAGAGCAACTTTCCCGGCTCCGAAATCACGATCTGAAACTTCGCTACCACAATGCGTGCCGATGTGCTTTTACCATCGTCACACCGTCAAATAGCGCTTGACCTTCGTTTCGTCCAATTCGTCCATTCCACCCGACGCGACGCTGCGTCCGCGTTCCAGGATACAGAAACGATCGGCGACCTTGCGCGCGAACGGCAGTTTTTGTTCGACCAGCAGCACCGTGACGCCCATTTCGCGGTTAATTATTTTGATCGCTTCACGCACCTCATTCTTAACCTCGGCAGCCTCCTTGACTAACGGCGTTTTAATGCCTTTTGCCTTATTAAGCCGAATGATCACGTCGCCGATTTCGCTAACGATGTTCGGCTGTATGCCTTCTGTCGGCTCGTCCAGAATCAGCAATCTCGGATTGAGCACCAAGGCCCGCCCGATCGCCAATTGCTGCTGTTGGCCGCCGGACAGATCGCCGCCGCGTCGCCCTAACATCTGCTTCAACACCGGGAATATCTCGAAAATATGCTCCGGCACTTTTTTAATGCCGTGTCTACGCGCTGCGCGCAAACCGATTTTCAGGTTTTCCTCGACCGTCAGTAGTGGAAAAATTTCACGGCCTTGCGGCACAAAACCGATGCCGAGTTCGGCGCGTTGCTCGGATTTTAGTGGTGCGAGATCGACGCCGTCGAACAGCATTTCGCCGCTGCGCACTGGAATCAGACCCATGATGCATTTCAGCAAGGTTGTTTTACCGACGCCGTTGCGTCCCATCAGGCAAACGCACCCCCCTTCGGGCACCGACAATTGCAAGTCCCACAGCGTATGACTCTCGCGGTAGTATTGATTCAATGAATTGATGTTCAGCATTAGTCCCCCAGATACACTTGGATAACGCGCGGGTCGTTTTGTACTTCGTCCATCGTGCCCTCAGTCAATACCGAACCTTCATGCAACACCGTGACCTTGCGTGCGATCGAGCGGACGAATTCCATGTCGTGTTCGACCACGACAATCGAATGCTTGCCCTGCAACGACAGCAGCAATTCGGCGGTGCGGTCGATTTCCTGATGCGTCATGCCGGCGACCGGCTCGTCGACCAGCATTACCTTCGGCTCCTGCATCAACAACATGCCGATCTCCAGCCATTGCTTTTGTCCATGCGACAAGATCCCGGCTTGTTGTGCGCTGTGTTCGGTCAGACCGATCGTCGTCAACACCTCTTCGATACGATCGCGATGCTCGCCGTTCAGCCTTGCAAACAGCGCCGGCCAGGCGCCCTTGTCCGCCTTCATCGCCAATTCCAAATTTTCGAACACGCTCAAATTTTCGAACACGCTCGGTTTTTGAAACTTGCGGCAGATGCCGGCTTGAGCGATCGCCGGCTCGTCCATTTCGAGCAAATCGATGGTTTGCCCGAAAAACACAGAACCGCTATCGGGTTTCGTCTTGCCGGTAATCACATCCATCAGCGTCGTCTTGCCGGCTCCGTTCGGTCCGATCAGGCAACGCAGTTCGCCGTTGTCGATATATAAGGACAGATTATTCAAGGCCTTGAAACCGTCGAAACTGACGCTGACATCTTCAAGATAGAGTATCGTTTTGTGCGACACGTCGAGTTCGCCAGGCTTGACCGGCTTTCTAACGAAATCGAAGGTTTTGTAACGATCCATCAACGGCTTGTTCATGTATGCATCTCCTCGCGTTTCTTAAGCAACAAGCCTGCCAAGCCATTCGGCATGAATACCGTTACTAAGACGAAAGTCGCGCCCAATGTAAACAACCAGATTTCCGGAAGTAAACCGGTCAACACCGTTTTACCGTAATTGACCAGCATCGCGCCGATGATCGCGCCGTACAGCGTACCTCGCCCGCCGATCGCGACCCAGACGACGATTTCCAATGAGTTCAATGGCGAAAATTCGCTCGGGTTGATGATGCCCACTTGCGGAACATACAACGCCCCGGCGAGTCCGGCCAGCATCGCCGCAAACACGAATATCCATAGCTTGAACATTTCGACACGATAGCCCAAAAAGCGCACGCGCGCCTCATGATCGCGCACAGCGGTCACGACACGACCCAGTTTGGTGCAAGAAATCCATCTTGACAGCAAAAATGCACCAATTAGGGCAAGTCCGGAAATCATGAATAGTGCCACTCTGACCGCTTCGGATTGTATGTTGAAACCGAGAATGTCCTTGAAATCGGTCAGGCCGTTGTTGCCGCCGAAGCCCATTTCATTGCGAAAAAACGCCAACATTAACGCATAAGTTAAAGCCTGCGTAATAATCGACAAATACACGCCTGTCACCCGCGAACGGAATGCGAGCCAACCAAAAACGAACGCCAACACACCCGGTGCCAAAAACACCATCGGCAGCGCGAACCAGAATTGATCGAAACCGTACCAGTACCACGGGAGTTCTTTCCAGTCTAAAAACACCATGAAATCGGGCAAAACCGGATCGCCGTAGACGCCTCGCTCACCAATTTGGCGCATCAAATACATCCCCATCGAATAACCGCCCAATGCGAAAAAAGCGCCATGACCGAGCGCGAGGATGCCGCAATACCCCCAAACCAAGTCGAGCGACAAGCCAAGCAACGCAAAAGTCAAATACTTGCCGAGCAAAGAAACGGTATATGCGGAAAAATGCAGCGCCGAAGCGCTTGGAAAAATCGCATTGCAGAGCGGCACCAGTACGATCAGCGCGATCAACGAAAACAGCACGACATTCGCCGTCTTATCGTTACTGAAAAATAGGCTCCCCAAAAATAGACTCTTCATGCTCATGCCTCCGCCGCTCGGCCTTTCTGCGGAAACAATCCGCGCGGGCGTTTTTGAATAAACAGAATGATGAACACCAACACCAAAATCTTCGCGAGCACCGCGCCGGCATGCGGTTCTAGCATCTTGTTGGCGATACCGAGCGAGAATCCGGCGACCAATGTGCCCCAAAGATTGCCTACGCCACCGAATACGACCACCATGAATGAATCGACGATATAACTCTGACCCAAGTTTGGTCCAACATTGGTGATCTGACTCAACGCGACACCCGCGACACCGGCGATACCCGAGCCAAGCCCGAAGGTCATCGCATCGACCCGCGCGGTCGGAATACCCATCGCTTTGGCCATGTTACGATTTTGCGCGACCGCCCTGACTTCGAGACCGAGCCGCGTCTTCTTAAGAATTTGCAACAGCGCCGCGAATACCAACAAGCAAAACAGCACGATGTAAAAACGATTCCAAGTCAACGACAGAAAATCGTTAATCTGCCAAGATCCACTCATCCATTCCGGCGTCGTGACGCTTCGGTTCAGCGGCGAAAAAATCGAACGTACCGTTTGCTGTAAAAACAGACTGATGCCGAAAGTGGCCAGCAAGGTTTCGAGCGGACGCCCATATAAAAACCGGATGATACCGCGTTCGATCGCGACGCCGACCAAAGCCGAAATCATGAACGCCGCGGGAATCGCTAGAATCACCGACAGACCGATATGATTGGGCATGATTTGTTGCATCACATAGGTCGTGTAAGCGCCGAGCATCATCAATTCGCCGTGCGCCATGTTGATCACGCCCATCACGCCGAAGGTAATCGCCAAACCGATCGCAGCCAGCACCAACACTGCTCCGAGGCTCAGGCCGAAAAACATCGTTTCGACACTGTTGTAGAATTGCAATCTCGCTTCAATTTTTTTCAACGCGGATTGGGCTTTTTTTCTAACCTCGACGTCCTGTTCGATGAAATTGCCGGCGCTATCCTTTTCGACTAGAACACTTAGCCGGTTATAGGCTTCGAGACTGTTATATTCCTTCAAGGTATCCATCGCGTCCAGACGAACCGATTTGTCGTTATTTTGCAGATCGTTTAGTGCAAAAATCAGACGCATCGAAGAGAGCACATCTTCGTCTGATTCGGTCGATTCGTACTCCTTCAACAATTCCAGCGTTTTCGCGTCGGCTGTCTTGACCATCGCATTGACCGCAGAGAGCCTGACCGAAGCATCATCCGATTGCAACTGAAGAAGAGATATTTTCTTGCGTAGCTTGGTGCGCAAACTGTTGGTAATGTTGACTTTCGACAAGTCAGAGCGCTCGATAAGACCTAAATCGGCTCCGGTCGACGCCTCGGCGATCCGGTAGCCTTGTCCGCTTTCGGTAGCGATAACCGCCGTTTGCTTATCGCGTAACGCATATAAGCGACCATCCAACAAGGCTTCCAGAACCGGTAAAGCCTCGGGGTGTCCGGTCACGCTCAGTTGCTCGCTTGCCTGCTCGCGTTCCTTCATACTACCGCTAATTAAGCGCGCCAGCGCATCGGCAAACGGATCGAGAACCGTTTCGGCTTGCTGTTCCGAGACTTCCTGACTTTCCGCCGTTTCAGCGGTCGACTCATCCAACGCAATACCGGGCCGGACGCATAGCATCAATAAAGCCAACAACGACATCCGCCATTTGAACGAATCCGCTTTCATAATAATTCCTAAAATAAATGATCAATCGTAGGGCTCGCACCGCGTAACTTTGCAAACGGTATGCGATACCAGTTAAGAATATATACCCTTTGCTGGTCAAATTTCGGCGCCGGGGTGTCCGTCAAAGGACGCCGTGAATACGTCCATGTAGGCTCTGTGACAGCATCCCTGCTGTCAAAGCCTTTGCCGAACACCCCGGCACCTCCACGCGTCAATGCCGAAATTTGAAGTGCGATGGGTATATACTCTTTGCTAATCAAATTTCAGCACTATGCAGGACGGGGTTTGCAACCACGTCCTTAACATTTCTACCATGCCCAAAGCAAATCCAAACGTTCGGAGCGGGTTGAATAACCCGCCCCGCGCCTCAATCCTTATCGGAACAACTACAGCTATTAACGAAAACAAAGCCTTTTCAGGGAGGAAGTTATTTTGGGCGAAATCTTAAACTTAAATTCGCACCCTACTCTCTACTTCAATATTGCCCGGTCAATAATTTTGCCCGGAACATTTTTTTGTTTCGGTATTGAAATTGCCGCACATGATCGGAGGCGTCCAGTCGGCAATGATCGGCTTACTCTCCGGCAGATAATCCGACCAGGCATCGCCCGGAACCAATTTATTGGTTTGCCAAACGGTCAAGAACTGCCCGTCTTCCTGAATTTCGCCGATCAATACCGGCTTGGTGATGTGATGGTTCGGCAGCATTTTTGAAATACCGCCGGTCAAGTTAGGAGCCTCGACGCCGATGATCGCCTTTTGCACTGCATCCGGGTCCGTCGTTCCGGCCTTTTCGACCGCCTTGACCCACATATTGAAACCGATGTAATGCGCTTCCATCGGATCGTTGGTTACGCGTTTCGGGTTCTTGATGAACTCATGCCATTGTTTGATGAATGCAGCGTTCTTGGTCGTATCGACACTCATGAAATAATTCCAAGCGGCTAGATGACCGACCAACGGTTTTGTATCGATGCCAGACAACTCCTCTTCGCCGACCGAGAACGCGACGACCGGAATGTCCTCGGCGGAAACACCCTGATTACCCAATTCTTTATAGAAAGGAATGTTGGCATCGCCGTTGATCGTCGACACGACCGCCGTTTTCTTGCCGGCCGAACCGAATTTCTTGATATCCGATACGATACTTTGCCAATCGGAATGGCCGAACGGCGTATAGTTGATCATAATGTCCTTTTCGTCGACGCCTTTGGCTTTCAGATACGCTTCGAGAATTTTGTTGGTCGTGCGAGGATAAACATAGTCGGTCCCTGCCAACACCCAACGTTCGGCGCCGAAGTCGCTCATCAGATAATCGACGGCCGGAATCGCTTGCTGATTCGGCGCGGCACCGGTGTAAAACACGTTTTTCGACGATTCTTCGCCTTCGTATTGCACCGGATAGAACAACAAGCCGTTCAATTCCTCGACGACCGGCAACACCGATTTACGCGAGACCGACGTCCAGCAACCGAAGATCGCCGCAACCTTATCCTTGGTCAAGAGTTCGCGCGCTTTCTCGGCGAACAAAGGCCAATTCGAGGCCGGATCGACGACGACCGGCTCGAGCTTCTTACCGAGCAAACCGCCTTTTTTGTTCTGCTCCTCGATCAGCATTAGCATCGTATCTTTGAGCGTGGTTTCGCTAATCGCCATCGTGCCCGACAGCGAATGTAAGACGCCGACTTTGATCGTGTCTTCAGCTGAAGCATTCGGAGCCGTAACCGTTAAGTACGATGCAACGGCTGCAACGCTTAGCAATTTAAGATTTTTCGATAGTTTCTTCATGGTATATTCCCGATGTAATTGAAATTAGATTTGGTACTGAAAGCCAAGAAGGAAGGCATTGACTTGGTCGCCTGTCGCATCGTCCCTGTAATTGAGCCCCTTAGTCATCAAATCGCCGTATTGCCAACTTAAACCGATTCGTGCGTTATGTCCGTCGATGACATAATTCACCCCGGCCTCGAACATATTCCGATCCGGACTATTTTTCGGCATGACGTTGACATAACGAACGAAGGGTTGAAATTGGCCGATACCGATCGTTTGCGGAAATAAATACATACCACTCACGTCATAGGCATTGCCTTCGAACATCGCAAACCCGCCCCCTGCTCTTCGGCTGGCCATGCTGAAACCATTGATTCCGTAATTCTTATATTCGCCGTTCAGAGTCACGACACCGCCGTTCCCCAATACTTTTTCGAGTAATAAATCGATCGCCGTACCCCTGAAATTACCGGCATCACCAAGGACACCAGCGCCATCTTCCTGATATTGATTAGAAACCGCCAAGGTCAGAATGTCGCCCCCCTTACCGTAATAGGTCCCCGATGTGTAGTAACCGGGATTTTTTTCGACTTCCCAGAAGTTAAAAGCCAAGCGTTGCGCATAGAGCAGATTGTCGTCTTTATTCGCGCCGCCTCTTAACCCTTGGAAAATACCTAACGCGTATTGAACGCGGCCGTCCCAAACAGAACCCCAAAACGTCACACCGTCGTCACGGCCGAAAGAACCCGCAGATGTTCCGTCATTACGTATCGTCGTATTGAAATCGGCCGGCTCGAACGGCGTACCGCTAATCCGGTCGCCGGTTACATAAATGCTATGCACGGCGCTATAAAACGGTCCGTTCATTTCGCGGCGCTCGGCCGGCACGAGCATGCGCCCGACCCACAAATTCGCCATCGGATGAAATTCGAATTTACCGATTGCATCCAATAATCGAAGCTCACCGCCTGAATTACAGGTTTGACATTCCGAGTTGATTTCCAACTTGATGTATTCGTGAATCTGAGCATTCAAATACAAACGCATGTTATCGACGAAAAAGTCGTTCGACCAATTACCGTCCGCAACCGACTCGACCGAGGTAAAGCTTGTCCGTAAACCGGCACCGAGGCTTAACCATTTGGTTTCGTCGATTTTAAAAGTCGCACCTGCTTGCGACTCCTGCACATGACTTAGCGATAATGCTGCAAAAAGTAGATACGTCAAAAAACCGTGTTGTCGTTTGTGGCTGCCTAGCTTGTAAACAGTCGTCATGATCATTCCCCCTAAGAGTCAAAAAATGCACCGGTTTATACCGGCGCAGCCGAATAAGGCTGAAATCGATTATTCTTTGGCGGAAACATTTGAACAATCAGTCAAATGACTCATTAGTTAAATGACGTATAGAATTATTCTTTGTCGAATGAAGGGAGTAAAAAGCGGTAACAAGTGGAAAAATTCGTTATAGAAACAATTAATCTAAAAAAAACATTTCACTTCGAATAGCAAAAAACGGTCGTTAGACGGTTTTTCAATCAAAAGGGAGTAAGCTATATTAACCTAACGATCATGAAGAAGCTTTGGTCACCCCGGCAAATGAAAGTACGAGGGGATGATTAGGGTGCGGTCACTCGCCCGACAGGACGCCGTTAATACGTCCATGTAGGCTCGACGGCGGCTCCCTGCCGCCGACGCCTGTCGATCGAGCAACCGCAACCTCTTAGGAACCGGCATTTTCGTTGCTGAACTTTTGTATATCGAAAAATTAGATAACGAGTCCAAATCTACGAACTTTCACAGTAACAAAAGATGCCTTAAACAACGATAGTCAACTTGCCCAGGATTCATTCTATGAACGCTCCGTCAACGGACGCAAAAATTCAGCCCGTGTTACTACTCGTCGACGATGAGCAGAATATACTCAAGGCGTTAAAGCGCTTGTTCCGTTCCTGCAACTATACGATTCATACCGCTGAAAACGGTTCGGAAGGCTTGGTGCTGTTAAACCAAGAGCCGGTGGACTTGATCCTGTCCGACATGCGCATGCCGAAAATGGACGGAGCGGAATTTCTAGCCAAGGCGGCTGAACAATGGCCGAACACGGTGCGTATTTTGTTGACCGGTTATGCCGACATCGAATCGACGATCGCGGCTGTCAATAAAGGCAAAATCTATAGTTATTGCAGTAAGCCCTGGGATGATAACGAGCTCAAAATACTAGTACACAATGCGCTTGAGCAAAAATTCATTCGCGATGAACGTAACCGCTTATTCGCCATCGTTCAAGACCAAAACGAACAACTCAAGGAACTCAATGCTCATCTCGAAGACAAGGTTGAACAAAGAACAGGGCAATTGAAAAAATCGTTGGCGCAAATCGATAAAGCCAACAAAGCCTTAAAAAAACAATATACCGACTCGATTAAAACCTTTGCCCGAATTATTGAAATGCGGCCCGGAATCAAAAGCGGTCATGCCAAATTTTTTGCGGAAAATGGCCGAAAGATAGCGCGGCTCATGGAATTGAGCGATGAAGACATCAACAACGTGATGTATGCCGGACTGTTGTTGCAAATCGGCAAAATGAGCTTACCCGACGAGCTATTGAAACAGCCGCTGTTTTCACTTTCTTGGCATGATAAAAAGCGCTATTACAAACATGCCGAGGAAGGGCAAATGATGCTAAGAGACATCCGGCAACTCCAAGAAGCCGCTTCGATCATTTATCACCAGTATGAACATTACGATGGTTCAGGCATGCCGAAAGGCTTGGTCGGCACAGAAATACCGATCGGCTCGCGTATCCTCGCGATAATCAGGGACTACATTTCCTATCTCGACGGCACGCTAACCGGTGAATCGTTACCGATCGTTCAAGTCAAAAAGCATATTGAACTGAAAAAAGGGAGCCTCTATGACCCCGATGTCAGCGATATCTTTCTGCAATACTTGCCTGAATCGGAAGAGGACGATAGGCCGATAATCGAAATGTCCTGGACTCAATTGCAAGCAGGAATGGAAGTCGAGGAAGTCTTGTGCAATGATTTACTGTATTTAAAAGACCGGATACTAACCGAAAAAAACGTAAACGATATTTTCAATTTACGAGAAAACGGGGGGCAATTATCAATCAAAGTCCGATTAGGCAATAAATAGGCTATGTTCGCGTTAATAGCAGAAATTCATACGACGCCAATTTCGAAACTTGAAGACTGTAGGGGACGCTGTGCGTACCATCATTCTAGAAAAAGCATTTCACCATGAAGATCATAAAGAAAACATTTAGGTAATTTCTTGAAATACTTCATGTGCTTCATGGTGAAACTGCCGAATTTAGGATTAAGTTTAGGTAAACCCGTCATTCCGCCATGGACTGGCGGAATCCAGTGCCATGGATGGCAAGCTTTTGAGACACACTGTGGAGCCTGAGTGCAAGCACTTCTCGTTCCCACCGCTCCTGCGTGGGAATGCATACCGACCTTACCTCGGCAGCCAAGCTATGGGTTCCCACGGATTCGTTTGTATAAAACTTTCGCTCACCCAAGAGTTTAGCGGGAATGTTTAGGTGATCTCGTGAAATACTTCATGTGCTTCATGGTTAAACGGCCGAATTTAGGATCATTGTGCCTTGCGCCGACATAAGGTACGCGCAGCGTACCCTACGATTCGCTTTAAATCTTCCTGATTAGCAAGATGCTTCAGCTTGCCGGAGCCAAATGCCCGAGCGGGCCAGTCGTAACCGCTGCGACTTCTGCGGGACGGGTTATTTAACCCGTCCCCAACTTTTCGGTTTGACCTAAACATTTCGGCTTACTTCGGCCAAAATCGAAACGCTTAGGACGGGGTTGCAAGCCCCGTCCTGCCAGGGATATCCTGGTTTTTGGGCTTTAGCTGAAGAAACTTGCTAATCAGGTAAATCTTTAACTCCGTTATTCATATTCATCTTCATTGATGATGATCGAACCGTCCGCGGCCCAATTGACCTTGGTAATGCCGGGTTCTTCGGCTTCCAGTGCTCTAAGAATAGCATCTTGATCTTTCAAAAGCGCTTGCTGCCTTCGTACCTGATCGGCTAAGTCCTTATTTTCTTGCAATATTCGTTTATGCTCTAACGCAACTGCAACCGCATTGATTATTTCAAGATTATTCCAAGGCTTATTCAGAAACCGGAATACGCCGGCTTCATTGATCGCATGCTGAGCACTTTCGAGGTCGGCGTAGCCGGTCAGAATCATCCGCATGGCATTCGGTTGCAACTTAATGAACTTCTTTAGAAACTCAACACCGTCCATGCCCGGCATTCGATAATCCGAAATCACTAAATCGAATTCGATTTCTTTGGCTAATAGTAATGATTCTTCCCCACTCTGCGCGGTCACTAAATGATAATCCCGCAAAATCCTGGATAAAGCCTTGAGAACATTTTGTTCGTCATCCACCAATAAAATTTTTGCCGCATCCTCGTTCATAATCCACCCATTTAAATCATCCTTTGCCAAAATTAAGCGATACTTATATAAAGTCCAATCGATAAAGTAAACTTAGAAACCGAAGACCCACTAAGGAATATGCACAAAATAACTTATACAAGTAGTAGGCTTTGTGGCGGTTTGGTGACTCGCTTGACAGGACGCCGTGAATACGTCCCTGTAGGCTTGACGGCGGCTATCCCTGCCGCCGACACCTGTCAAGCGAGTCACCAACCCCCCTTCCGACAATTGTCTAAGTTATTTCATGCTCGTTCCTAAATATCAACGACAAGACGGCTTCATATTGGAAAACCGCATGACCGATCAAAACTTACACTTTCTCTATCGTTTTTTATTCGCCGATAATAACGTCATCGAGTTCGCAATTGAAATCGATCAAAAAACGATGAATTTTACCCGTCCCCAACTCACTGAGCCGCCATTCTGGACCGAGCTCGAATACCACCAATGCAGTAATTGCACCTTGGCAAAGGAACATTCACCGCAATGTCCCGTCGCCGTCAATTTGCAGCCGCTTATGGAGTTATGCGGCACGCTGGTTTCTTATGAATCGGTCGCACTAGATGTTATCACACCGGAACGAACAATCAGCGGAAAAACCACGATGCAGCGGGCATTAAGCTCGTTGCTGGGTTTAATCATGGCGACAAGCCCTTGCCCTCATACCGAACATTTAAAACCGATGGCGCGCTTTCATCTACCCTTGGCCAGCGACGACGAAACAATTTACCGTAGTACATCGATGTATTTGCTGGGTCAATATTTCAAGTATAAGCAAGGTCTTGAACATACCTTCGAATTGGATGAACTGATGCAACGTTATCAAAACTTGCAAATCATCAACAAAGCCCTTGCCAACCGTTTTAGAGCGGCAAGCACCGAGGATGCCACCGTTAATGCCATCATCCTGCTCGACTTGCTATCACGTTCGGTTAGCTGGTCTATCGAAGATGGACTCGAAGAAATTCGCTCTTTGTTTCAAGGCTACGGGATCAACACCGAAACGGATTAAAATCAGCGTAGTCTCAATAGGGCTAGAAATTAATTAAGGACTTAGTCATAAAGAACTTCCCTTAATCCTAAAAAGTGGAGTTGCATGTGTTGTAGACCGTTCGTGCTGAGCCAAGTCGAAGCATGAAGGGTCTACAACATTTTCACCGGCTTGGTGGGACGAGGAACGCCCATAAGCGCCAACTTAAGAATCTAAGTATTTGATTAAGCAAGACTAACGCCACCTCCCCGACCTTCAATAATGAGTTCCAAAACACGATCCGGCAAACCCTGAAGCTTTCTCTTGCGCGGACGTTCACAAAGGCTTTTTACGTGGTCATCAATAAAGCGCTTATTTTTTGGAAAACAAGCCGTAAGTCCTGCCTTGATCTCATTGGCGATCGTGCGCCATAAACGCCAATGGGTAATCGAACGATCACCGTCCATTGTGGTGGCCGCCCGGCCGAATCGGCGCTGCGCTATTTTTTGAGTCACTGCAGCAAACAGTAACTTGCCGTGCAAATATAAATCCGCCAGCTTGCTGTCTTTTCGGGCGCGTAGCCGGTCGATATCGAGCAAGCTCTTTAGCCGCTTTATGACCAGCTCCACTTGCCAGCGAACCCGGTAGAGCTCAGCGATTGATTTCGTGTCGAGCAGCGCTTCGGGGAGCGAAGTAAAAATCAACACCCAGCCGCTCAGCATCAAGGTCTTTTGGCTCGCCGTGCGACCTTTATCACGCGCGCGTTGTTTCGCTTTGCGGCGTGCTTGCGCCGCCTGTTCCGGCGGTAACGGCATCGCATGCACCACGCCTTCAATACGTTTGTCTTGATGGCACAGATAAACGGGTATCGCACCCGGCTGACCATTCAAATCGCGTATGCGCTGTTCCCAATCGATTTTAACACCTTTCGGTTCGTTGCACCGTTCGTAAAGGGTCATGCTGTGTGGATTGTAGCGCAGTACGACGTGGCCGCCGCGATCAATGAGCGGGACTAAAGACTTCGGTTGGTTGTAGCCTCGATCAACCAACGCGACATCACCTGCAGTCAACTGATAGTGATCCAAGCTCTCGCCGACTTTATCGGTCGTGACGTTGACCTCGCGAAGTGTCAAGCTCATCAAGTCGATCGCCACATGCAAGCGATACGTTGTTTCTTTCGCGCCGGGTTCTTGCACGGTCGAACCGTCAATCACAATGAAATTCAAGGAGCCATTGTTGATCTGTTTATCCAATCCGAACACACGCTTCAGTAACGACTTGATCCACACCACGCAGGCCGCCAGTCGCTTGGTCACCGCCGTGTCGCTCAAATAGCCTTGAAGCTTGGCAACTTCGCCGGCACAGCTGCGCAACGACAAGTCCTGTCCGCAATACAACAGGACTAACTGCAATAATTGCAACGGTGATCGGATTTTCCGTGCCCGTGCAAACGCCTGTAATTCATAGGCCTGCTCCTGGAAATCTGCCGGGAGCTCTTGCAAAAATTCATCAAAAGGCGTATCTGTTAGCTGTGGCTGCTTCATAGGGATTTTCACTTTCGTCGGTAAAAATACTCTATGTTGTGGCCACACTTTTATTTTTCAACTACAAATCAACGTTTTATGCCTTAAGTTGGCGTCTATGCGAGGAACGCCCCCGATCTCCCCATTAGCTCATACTGAACTTTTACGCACACATTAAATCCGAGCCGCGAGATTTTTCAAATATTCGGCAAAATCGTTTTTCAACTCTTCATGTAATAAACCATGCTCGACCGTCGCGATTAAAAAGCCGAGCTTGGAACCGCAATCGTAACGCTGTCCTTCAAACTCATACGCCAAAACCTGCTCGTCATCCATCAATGCGGCGATCGCATCGGTGAGTTGAATTTCTCCACCCGCGCCTTTTTTGGTCCGTTTGATTTTTTCGAAAATAGCCGGCGTCAAAATATAGCGTCCGACGACCGCCAAATTCGACGGCGCTTGCTCCGGCTTGGGTTTTTCGACAATCAACTTCACATCGCTTAGTTTTTCCGAAACCGGTTCTGTCTTAACGATGCCGTAACTACCGGTTTCCGAAGGATCGACTCGCTCGACTCCCAAAATACTACTGCGTTCCTGATTGAATACGCTAACCATTTGTCGCATACATCCACGGTGTTTGTCTTCGATTAAATCGTCGGCCAAAATGACGGCAAAAGGCTCGTCACCCACGATAGGCCGCGCGCAGTAAACCGCATGTCCCAACCCCAGCGCTTCGGACTGTCGAATATAAACGCAGGAGACATGCGGCGGTACGATATTTTGTATCATCCGTAAAGTCTGAATCTTACCTTTCGCTTCCAACTCGGTTTCAAGCTCGTAGGCTTTGTCGAAATGATCGACAATCGATGTTTTGTTCCGGCCAATCACAAAGATCATCGTATCGATTCCTGCGGCGACTGCCTCGTCGACTGCATATTGAATCAACGGTTTATCGACGACCGGCAACATTTCTTTCGGACTAGCTTTGGTGGCCGGTAAAAACCGGGTGCCTAAACCCGCGACCGGAAATACGGCTTTCGTGATAATTTGTTTCATCGATATCTCCCGTTAATGAAATTAAGATCTAAAAATTTTGGCTGGCGGGTTATAAACGCTATCGCATCGATAACCGACGAGGTCGCTCGGGCCTACAATGAATCAAACCCAATAAGCGCCAACTTATTAGTGCTTATTCTGTGGTGGGTTTGCGGCTTTATTCGTTATATCGGCATAGATGCGAAGCTACGCGTTGCCATCCCTGGTACTGGCTTCCGCCAATCCCTGGCGGAATGACGCGTTATTTCCTTAAGTTGGCTTCTATGGAATTAAACCCTACCATATTGATCCTGAAAACGCACAATATCGTCCTCGCCTAGATAGCTACCCGATTGCACTTCTACCATTTCCAAAGGAATTACGCCGGGGTTTTCCAAACAATGCACGGTACCCAGAGGAATATAAATCGACTCGTTTTCGGCCAACAGAATCTGTTGATCGCCCTTGGTGACCAAAGCGGTGCCTTTGACAATAATCCAATGTTCGGCGCGGTGATGATGTTTCTGCAAGGATAACTTGGCACCCGGCTTGACCAAAATCCGCTTGGTCTGGTGACGTTCCCCATTATCGACCGAATCGTAATGCCCCCACGGACGATAAACCTTGCGATGCAAATCGGCTTCACTGCGCTTTTGGCTTTTCAAAAAATCGACGATCGCTTTGACTTCTTGCACTTTGTCCTTGGTTGCGACCAATAAGGCGTCATCGGTTTCGACAATGACCAGATCCTGAACGCCGATTGCTGCAACCAATTTATCTTTTGAATACAAATAAGAATTTTCGGTGTCGATCGCCAAAACATCGCCGAAGACTGCATTGCCCGAGTCATCTTTCGGCGTCACGTCCCAAAGAGCCGTCCATGAGCCTACATCGTTCCACCCGGCATCGAGCGGAATAACGACGGCATTGGCGGTTTTTTCCATCACGGCATAATCGATCGAATCGGCCGGACAGGTCGAAAAAATATCCTTACCGATACGGGTAAAGTCCAAATCCTGCTGCGCCGATTGCAGTGCTTCTCGACAGACCTGCAACATCTCGGGATTGAATTTCGCCAATTCGTCGAGATAAACGCCGGCTTTGAAAGCGAACATGCCGCTGTTCCAATAAAAATCGCCGCTTTCGATATAACGCTGCGCGGTTTCCGCATCCGGTTTCTCGACGAATGCCGCGACTTTAAATGCCTCGCCCTGTTGCGACTGCGAACGTTGTATGTAGCCATAACCGGTTTCAGGCTGTGTCGGCACAATACCGAAAGTCACCAATTGCCCTTGCCGAGCCAAGGTATCGGCGGCGATAACGGCTTGATGAAACGCGGCGCAATCGGCAATGACGTGATCGGCCGGCAAGATCAAAAGCACGTCGTCGGAAGCGACCGATAAAGCCGCCATCGCGACCGCAGGCGCGGTGTTTTTGCCGACCGGCTCCAAAATGATGGAGGCCGGTTTGACGCCGATTTCCCACATTTGCTCGGCCAGCATGAAGCGATGATCTTCATTACAAACGGCGATTGGAGGTTTGATATGTTTGAGTCCATTGAGCCTCAGCACGGTTTCCTGAATCATTGTCCGCTCGGAAACCAGCGGCAGAAATTGCTTAGGATATTGTCCGCGAGACAACGGCCACAACCGGGTGCCCGAACCGCCGGATAAAATAACAGGTATCATAGGAAAATCCTTGGTAATGATAAATTTTTAGTAACTATTCAGCGCATGCGGTAGGTTGGTGTCAGGCATTGATTTCTAAGGACGCGTGAATACATCCCTGTAAGCTCTGACTGCAACGTCCTGTTGCAGACAGCCTTATAAATCAATGCCTGACACCTTCTCATACATGACTTATGCTGAATAATTACAATTTTTACAGACAACGATAAAGATTATAGCGGGTTTATCTAACCTTTTCTCTTAGGCAGTTGGTATCGCGCCGGCTTTTGCCTATACTTTGCCTTCCATTGTTTATTATTTAAGGAAAAACGCATGCGCTTCGATGTTTTCAATGGCGATGCCGACGGCATTTGCGCCTTAATTCAGCTTCGGCTTGCCGAGCCCGTGAACGCCCAACTGGTGACCGGCATTAAGCGCGATATCGATTTGCTCGAGCGAGTCGACGCTCGAGCCGGCGACAAAGTCTTGGTCCTGGACATTTCATTGGAAAAGAATCTGCCCGCGCTCCAGCGCATTCTGGATCAAGGCGCCGAAGTATTCTATGTCGATCATCACCGGTCCGGCGATATACCCGATCATACCGCATTAACCGCTCTGATCGATACAGATGCCAATGTCTGCACCAGTATACTCGTCGACCGTTATTTACAAGGACGCTACCGGGAATGGGCCATCACGGCCGCATTCGGGGATAATCTAGATCAACCGGCCATGCAATTGGCTAGCGGACTATCCTTGTCCGAAATGCACACCGAACAGCTCAAACAACTCGGCATCTGTATCAATTATAACGGTTACGGTAGTTGCGTCGAGGACCTGCATTTTCCGCCCGACGAACTGTATTTAGAAATGGCCGGTTACCCGTCGCCTTTCGATTTTATCAATGATAAAGCTGAAATCTATCATCGATTGGTGGATGGCTATGACAATGACATGGCATATGCCAAAAACATCGCATCGGAATACAGCACAGCCTCAGTGGCGGTTTTCATCTTACCGGACGAAGCTTGGGCCAGACGCATCAGCGGCGTTTTCGCCAACGAGTTAGCCAATGCTCATCCCGACCGCGCGCATGCGATACTGAGCCATAACCGCTCGGGCGGCTATTTAGTCAGCGTCAGGGCTCCGCATACTCATAAAACCGGCGCCGACGAACTATGCGCGATGTTTCCTACCGGAGGCGGACGCAAAGCCGCGGCCGGCATCAATCATCTACCGATAGAAACTCTCCCGCAATTTATCGATCGCTTCGAAACGCATTATTCATCCTTTCGTTAATTCATTCCCATCAAATCAATATGACTCAAAAAAGCACCGATACCGTTTGGCATAACGCCACCATCACCCGTAACGACAGAGAAAAACTACATAAACATAAAAGCGTGATACTGTGGTTTACCGGCTTGTCCGGTTCGGGAAAGTCTACATTGGCTCATGCCGTCGAAGACTATTTGCACCGTTATGGTTGTTCGACCTTCGTTTTGGACGGCGATAATGTGAGACACGGCCTTTGCAGCGATTTGGGCTTCAGCGATGAGGATAGAGTAGAAAACATCAGAAGAATCGGCGAAATGGCCAAATTAATGATTGAAGCAGGTGTGATTACATTAACGGCTTTTATTTCACCATTCCGCGCAGACCGAAGTTCCGCACGGAAATTGGTCCCTCACGGCGATTTCATCGAAATCTACTGCCAATGCCCGCTGGAAACCTGCGAACAAAGAGACGTGAAAGGGTTGTATAAAAAAGCGCGTGCCGGCAAGATTCCTTTTTTTACAGGTATCGACTCGCCTTACGAGGAACCCGAAAAACCCGAGCTGATAGTCAATACGCATGCACTCTCGCTGGACGAAAGCGTTCAAGCCGTGATGAAACTGTTGTTGCAACGCAGCATAGTAAGGCCCGGTTAACGCTTAGGATTTCATGGATAAATAACATCTTGAAGCTATGAGCTTTGTTGAAGGTTTGGCAACTCTTTGGCAGGACATAATTATTCAGCTCCCCCTTATCGTTCCCACGCTCCAGCGTGGGAATGCAGCCCGAGACGCTCTAGCGTCTCGTACCGCTGGAGCGGTACTCAGGCATTCCCACGCAGAGCATCACTGCCATTAAGTTAAGCCGTTCGTGGTGAGCCTGTCGAACCATGGACGGCTTAACTTATCGACCCAGGATTTTTCCATTCACCCTTCGACAGACTCAGGGCGAACGGAAAAATCCTTAACTTAATGGCAGTGACGCAGAGCATGGGAACGATAATTGCCGGGGAGCTGAATTGTTACGGCTGGACTGGGTTTGTTTACAACCCAGCCCGAAACGTTTCAACCATGGCCGAAGCAAGCAGAAACGTTGGGGACGGGTTAAATAACCCGTCCCGCAGGATACTCATGTGCCTTTAATACTTTGCCTAGTCGCATCCATTCAATCTGCCCCCTTCTGCAATCCCTGCTTGGGTGACGATTAACAGCATTCATGGGATCTGTTACGTTCCGATTTTAGCTGAAGCTTGTTAGTAATCAGGAAACGAATTGATTAAGCATACCCTTGCGGATTTCGGCTTTGCCAACGCCAAGTATCTGCAACCATATCTTGCAGATTTTTTTCGCTATACCATCCGAGTTGCTGTTGCGCAAAAGCCGGGGCGGCATAGCATTCGGCGATATCGCCGGCCCGTCTTGGAACGATTTTATAAGGCACCTTTTGACCGGTAACCCGCTCAAATGCTTGAACCATATCAAGAACACTGTAGCCCTTGCCGGTACCCAAGTTAAACGCCGTGCAAGCGGCTTGATCGGCCGGACAAGCAAACAAGGCTTCAAGCGCTTTCAAGTGGCCTTTCGCCAAATCGACAACATGGATATAATCCCTAACGCCGGTACCATCATGCGTTGGGTAATCGTTACCGAATACCGACAACTCCGTCAATTTACCGATCGCCACTTGCGCAATATAGGGCATGAGATTATTCGGTATGCCATTAGGGTCCTCACCGATCAGACCGCTTTCATGCGCGCCTATCGGATTAAAATACCGCAACAAAGCAATTTTCCAAGGTGCTGCCCCGGAACCCTGCAACCGATCCGCAGCCGATAAATCCCTCAAAATCTCCTCGATAAACAACTTGGTTCTTCCGTACGGATTAGTCGCCGACAACGGGAAGCTTTCTTCGATAGGCACTTTATGCGGATCGCCGTAGACCGTCGCCGAAGAACTGAATACCAGATTTTTGACTCCGGCCTCCGCCATCGCTTCGGTCAACACCAAAGTACCGTAAATATTATTGTGGTAATACTCCAAAGGTTTACTGCACGATTCCCCAACCGCCTTGAGTCCGGCAAAATGAATCACCGCATCGATGTTGTACTCATTGAAAACCCGGTCCATTCCGCTTCGATCTCTAATATCGACTTGATAAAACGCAAGGGATTTACCAGTAATTGATTCGACTCGGTGCAACGCTTCCAATTTACTGTTCGATAAATTATCGACCACGACGACTTCAAAACCGGCCTGAAGCAACTCCACACAAGTATGACTACCGATATAACCGGCACCGCCGGTCACTAAAATACATTTTTTATTCAAATCAACCTCTCCAAACTCCTCACCTTTCATCTTTCATCTTTCATCTTTCATCTTTCATCTTTCATCTTTCAATATAAATTCTCACCTAGCCCCCTTCCCCCAAACAACAATTTCAATCGTATGTAGAATGATGCTGATATCTAAAAATAAACTGTAATTTTTTACGTAATAAAGATCGTATTCGAGTTTCCTAATCGTATCGTCTTCACTAGCTCCGTATTGGTACGATATCTGCGCCCAACCGGTAATCCCCGGCTTAACACGATGTCGTTCGGCATAATAATCGATCCGTTCAACAAACCCTTCGACGAATTCGGGTCGCTCCGGCCTGGGTCCGACGAAGCTCATGTCGCCTGTTAACACATTAAATATTTGCGGCAATTCGTCGATACGGCATTTCCTAATGAAAGCGCCGACTTTAGTGATCCTATTGTCCTTTTCTTGAGCGAATTGCGCGCCGTTCTTCTCGGCATCGACGACCATGCTGCGGAATTTAATGACTTCGAAGTTACGATTATTTTCGCCGACTCGGACTTGCCGATAAAAAATCGGCGCCTTGATTCCGCTTTCGATCAAAATTGCGATCGAAGTCATTAACATGAAGGGCCAGGCCACCGCCAATAAAATCAAACTAACCACAATATCGAAAAATCTTTTGCCTATTGACCTTAACCCGCTGACCGCAAAACCATCCGAAAATAGAAACCAACTCGGATAAACATTCGTAAGGGAGATAAGGCCTTGTTCACGTTCGTAAAAAGTCACTAAGTCGATCACATCGAAACCCGACATTTTACAATCGAGCAAAGTAGTCAACGGCATACCGCGGCGCCTATCATCGATCGCTAAAACGATCTCATCGATATTCAAATCATGAGCGACCTCGTTAAGCGATTTATCTTGCTTGATCAACAGCGCTTCATCGATGCAACACATTTCACCGGGCAAAGCCACGAAACCGGCAATATTAAAGGACTTATGCAAATATCCGGAATTCAATTCGACCAATTCTTTTGCCTTATTGCCGCTACCGACGACCAGCACTTGTTTTTTAATCCTATCGATTTTTGCATAGCGATAAAAAAAATACCGAATTAGCATCATGCCTAAAAAGGCAATCACGATAGAGACGCCCAATACGCTCCGCGCGATTAAAAAATTGGGGAAAATGTAATAAATCGACACCACGACAAAGATGCCGACGCCGAAGCTAAAGCTGACGCGCGCCAATAAGTCGTATTCGTGGATGCCCAAATTTCGCCGGTACAATCCCAGCGAGATATTGCATAACGTAAAAATAGCCGCGAAAATCAGACTGGCATTAACGATATCGGATTCCGAATACCAGGAAGGCTGATAAAGAAAACGTACCTGACTACCCAGGTACATCGCGAAATAAAACATGATTGCTTCAAAAACGAGCAACCATAAAAACGCGCTAGAAATGTAATGACGAAAAATCCTGATCATATCGATTGCCGATAGTCGGTTTCAAAACGGAGAGTTATAGAGAATTTATTCACAAGCTTAAAAACTTCAAACCATAATGGTATAGGGGTTAAACAAATTTACACGAAAGACTCGACGCAACAAGTGTAGCCCCATAAACCGGCAACGGCAAAATATCTTCCACCTTCACCGGGACAGTGGGCGGTAAGCGGTAAGCGGTAAGCGGTAAGCGGTAAGCGGTAAGCGGTAAGCGGTAAGCGGTAAGCGGTAAGCGGTAAGCGGTAAGCGGTAAGCGGTAAAATGATCCGGCATTTTAACCACTTGTCAATCCCTAATTTCCTCTTTCCTCTTTCCTCTTTCCTCTTTCCTCTTTCCTCTTTCCTCTTTCCTCTTTCCTCTTTCCTCTTTCCTCTTTCCTCTTTCCTCTTTCCCCTTTCACCTTTTTCCCTACTTTTCAACCTTATTCAACAATTGCCTCAAATAAACCGAAGGTATCGCATAAGTAATACCGCTAGGCTGGGAAAGGACCTGCTCTTTGCTTTCCTTGACGAAAACCTTGTTGATAATACCGACCACTTCGCCGGTTTCAGGGTCGTATAATGGGCTGCCGCTATTCCCCGGATAAGCCGTTGCATCGAGTTGAAAAACATTGTAAGGATTACGTAAACGCTTAAGCATTTTTGTGTTCAATTGCCTGGACTGGATAACCGGAATCGCCATCGGCGTAATAGCCGACACGATTCCTCGATGCGTCACCGGAAAAAGCCCAAGCACCATACCTATCGGATAGCCGGTAAAGGCATACAACTCCCCTTCCTTCACTCGACCGGAATCGCCAAGCCTCATCGCGGGTAAACGAGCATTACCGGACAGCTTCAGTATAGCCAAGTCATGTTCCGGGGCGATCGCAACCTGTCTTGCTTGAACCATTTGATCCTTACCGCCACGACGAATAAAAACCGCTAAGGACTCCAAATGCCCTTCATCCAATTCCTTTGCTACCACATGTGCGTTGGTAACAACTAAACTTCCATCGCCAACGGCAAAACCGGTACCTAAAAAAAGCCCTCTAGGACTACGCGTTCGCTGAAACGTCCCGACGACGACAATGCCGGGCTTAATTTTTTCAATCGTGGCAGGTAATGAATCGGATGCTAAACTTAAAGCCGACCACATCACACCGAAAAACACCGCTACAACAACCCCAAAAAAACCATAATTTCGACGCCGACTATTCAAATCAATTCTCCAATTCAACTCAATGCCCAATCTATCATTTTCGCCCATATCCAAAAGCAGCCCTATTCACTATTCACCTTTCACTGCTAACTGCTAACTGCTAACTGCTAGAATACTAACAGCGCAATCACAAACGTCTACTAAAAAATCGAACTTATGAACAGAAACGATAATCAAATTACCCGAAGCTTGGTAGCACTACGATTATTCTGCTAGCATGTGCAACGCTTGGATCGTCATAATCGGAACCCTCTATCGACTCGGTTAAAAAATATGATCAGTTATCCTCCTCATTTATCTAAATCGGCTCATTCAACCGAGACCCTCGCGCTGAGAGAAACATCAATGCTTTGGTTATGCGCCGGCTTGTTGATTTTGGTTTTTGCTCCGACAATATTTTGGCTTATCGAACGCTGGACGATGAGCGTATGGCATAACGGACACGGCATCCTGGTCGCCTTACTGGTTATTTATCTAGTCTGGGGAGAATTAAAAAAACGTAAGAACTTACCGAGAAGCGCTAATCCTTGGGGGTTTGCGATACTACTTCCGGCGCTAGCTGCGCATATGCTGGATACCGGCATGCATACCCAACTATTGTCCGCCGCCGCACTTTTTTTGGCACTACCGGGACTTGCACTGTTGTTTCTGGGCACCGAACGCAGCAAAGCCATTATTTTTCCATTGGCTACGCTCTTCCTCACTCTGCCGATACCATTGGTATTCACCGAATCGATACACATGACGTTGAGAATCATCGCCACGAAAAGTGTGGCGTGGTTACTCAAATTATTCGGCATTCCGGTTTATTCGTACGGAACTGTTCTGCAAGTTGAAAACGGCGTACTGCAAGTCGCCGACGCCTGTAGCGGCTTTTCTACGCTATATGCGGCAATCACGATCGCGATTTTAACGGCGTATTTCTGCAACAGCATTCGCCGACGAATCGTACTGCTACTCATTGCCGCACCGCTGGCCGTTGGCGTTAATATCGTTAGAGTGCTTGTACTAACTCTGCTAGTCAACTGGTTCGGCTTGGATGTATTAAAAACCTCGGCACATGAAATTTCCGGTTTAATGACCTTTATGATTGCACTACCGATTATTTTCATAATCGGCCAAAACCCTCCTGAAACTCCGCTGGCAGAAAATTAACATGCTATCCGCCCGTTATGCATTGCCTGTCTCGTTGATCCTTTCAATTGCCTTAATACCGACTGTCATACACAACTATTTTGGCTCAACGGATCTAGACAACCGCTCGGTACAAGCCATAGAACAGGAGCTAGGCCGGTTCAGTTCGCATCCGACCAAAAGAAATCCGAACTGGGGGGAGCTGACCTTCGGTGCCAGCGAGTGGATCGAACGCAGTTACCAAGACGGCGTAAGCCATCCGGTACGCCTATTTGCCGCACGAGCCTTCGATCATAAACGCCTCTATCATCATCCCGAACTGGCGCTGTCCTATGGAGGCGACTTCGAAAACCAAGGAGTAATCATTCTTCCGGGAGAACCTCGCATTCCGGTTAGGATTCTTCGAAGCAGAAGCGGAAAAGGGCTAGTTGCTTATGCATTACATTACCAAGACCGCTTTATCGATAACCCGATTCTGCATCAGATTCAAGAGTCATTGAAACTGCTGATAAGCCCGAGAAAACCGATCACATTATTTTACGTCTCCGATATCCATACGCCTATTGATCAGGATTTTCAAGACACACCGACTGCTATGTTGTTGCAAAAAACCATAGCCGACTTTCTAGCTCAGCCTGAATAGAATTAAGCTTTAAAACGGTTTGAAGCTTGTTGTTGCTTGATTAGCAAGTTTCTTCAGCTAAAGCTCAAAAACCAAGCCAGCCTTAGCCGCAGCCACTTCTGCGGGACGGGTTATTTAACCCGCTCTTAACGTTTCGACTTGCCTTAAAAATTTCGGCTTACTTTGACCAAAGTCGAAACGCTTAGACCGGGGTTACAAACCCATACGCATCAAGCTAAAAACGGCCAACCCGCATCCCGCTCTTTCCCTGGCTGAAGCTCTCATCGTTATATACCTTTCGCACTTCAAATTTCGGCTGTGCCCGAGGTGGCGCCGGGGTGTGCGGCAAAGGCTTTGCCAGCATGGAGCTGGCATAGAGGCTACATGGACGTATTCACGGCGTCCTTTGGCGGACACCCCTGCGCCGAAATTTGACCAGCAAAGGGTATACATAAGTCAAAAATTACCCTTTTGCAACCTTAACCAATGAGACCTCGATACCATTTATTGTGACTTAACACTTTCGGCCTCGAAATCGCGATCAGGGGATCGCTCCCACAGAGCGTCCACCGCTCTCTGTGGGAGCGACACCTTCGTCGCGACTATCGAAGCCAGTAACGCTCAAACACCAATAGCCTTTCCGGACAACACAACCATTTAGCGCTCGGTCGCTACTTTTTGCACAATTATACCTTTCGCACTTCAATTTTCGGCAATCCCTAAGGAGGCGCCGGGGTGCTCGGCAAAGGCTTTGCCAGCATGAATGCTGGCATAGAGCCTTGTACATGGATGTATTCACGGCGTCCTTTGACTGGCCCCCGGTGCCTCCTTAGTCACCTGCCGAATTTTGAAGTACGAAAGGTATACTTAAGTTGGAAGTTCATAGGCGCTTTTATAACCGAAATCGACGGCTGTGTTCAGGATCGGCTGTAACCTTTTTATTTAGATGAGTTTTTTTAATAAAACAAATTTACCCTGAGGAGGGGGTGGTCTAATATTTACTAGACGGCCGATACACGATTCAAAATCGACTAGGATGACAAACTCCCTCGCCGCGAGTTCTTTAATGGTTTGTCAGAACTTTTTTCATTACGCAGAGCCCCCAAGCTGTCATAATAGGCTCAATAACCGATTAGATATAGAAATTATGATGCGTTTAACTTTAACTTACAGCTTGCTAATTATTCCGGCACTCGCATTATCGGCTCCGCCGCCCATTTTAATGAATATTCCCGACGTACCGGATATGCCGGCACCGGTGCAAAGCGGCCAAGTGATGGATCCTGACCAAACGGTAATACGCAGAAGTACGGAAACCACCGAAGCCATTCCCGATATACCGGATGCACCGATGCCTGTCGAAAGCGGCGAACCCATGGAACCCGATATCACCATCATTCGGCGAGGTAAAGAACAAATACAGGAATATCGGATCAACGGAGAGTTGTACATGATCAAAATCGTTCCCGATATCGGCCCGGCTTATTATTTGATCGACACTGACGGCGACGGCACCATGGACGTCAGAGAAAGCGATTTACATCGCGGCACGCGAATCAATCAATGGAAATTGCTTGAGTGGAACTGATCAAAGACGCCAAGAAAGGTGCGCATCGCGCACCTTTTCAAGACGCTGAAACAAACAGAATAACCGAGAAATGGCGCGCGATGCGGCGCCCTACAAATGATCGAACTTTTGTCAGATGTGGTTTACGGAAAATGAAATCGTCAACGCAAAAAGACATCCATGCCGACCCGCTCCAGCAGTACCTTAAGATACGCTTCGGCCTTGCTGACTTGCAGATTTTCAAGCGGATTGAAATCGTCGGTAACGATTAAACCCCCTTCGGCCATCGAATAGCGCCGCTTATTCAATAGCCTCAGCATTTTTGAATTTCCCTGCTCTGCATCATAAGTATCTACACAACTTTTCCTAAAAATTTCTGAACGGTTGCTTTCAAGCTATACCTTTCGCACTTCAAATTTCGGCAGTGCCCGAGGAGGCGCCGGGGTGTCCGACAAAGGCTTTGCCAGCATGGAGCTGGCATAGAGCCTACATGGACGTATTCACGGCGTCCTTTGACGGACACCCCGGTGCCGAATTTTGATCTACGATGGGTATATCCAATTCTTCTTGAGAGTAGGCATCCGCTGAAAATCTTGGAAACGGAGCGTTAGCGAAGTGAAGATTTTTAGTCCCCGATAGCCGTAGCGCCGGGTGTTTTGCCGGAGTCTGCGCGAATAGCGCAGGCGGAGGCAAAATACAAGGCATCGCGACACGGCGTAAAGCCATTTGTGGGAGTGCTACGGAGCCGCATCGAGTATACGATGATGTGGCGTAGTGGCACGGACGCAGGGCGAATCGGGGCCGCCGAAGGCAATAATCGCCAAGTCATTTTTCGCTGCTGAAATCGGACGGACCCCATTTCAGCTGTCGCGAAAAATCTTGGCGCGCTTGCATGATTTCAAGCATGGAGAGGAAGACCCACAGCCCCGACAACAGTGCTGGATTGGTAAACTCCTTTTTGTGGCGCATTTGCCTGCCGCTGAGTTTGATCAGAAATAGTCTTAATTCAGCCGCTTCCTTGCTTTTGTCGGCAGCTATGGCCCAAACCGTAACACAGGCCATGCTAGCGACCAAGAGGCGTTTGGCAATGGCCAGGGCTGATTCCTGTTGCCACGATTCGAGGTGGTGGCCTGCCGACTTGACCAGTTTGAAGAAACACTCGATTTGCCAGCGCCAGTAGTACCATAGCGCAAGGGTCGAAGCATCAACGTCTTTCACATTGGTCAATAGCAACCATTCCGCCAACACATCACCCTCGTCGGACAAGACGCGACTAACCACCAGCCTAGCCGCTACAGGAATGCCAGGCACAGCCGGCTTTTTGCCTTTCTTCTGACTCGGTTTGGCGGGACGGGTTAGCGTCACGTCTGTTTCCGCCACCCACTGCCAATAAGTCTGACCATGATAACTGACTTGCCGAGTCTTGCTGAACGCCAGTTCTTGCGCCACGGCTTTACAAGCCATGGGCTTGCCCTGGTAGTCCACATTAGGATTATCCTTGACGCGTACTAGCCAGTGGCTATCCGCCGCTTCCCAGCGGCGGATATGACCCACAGAATCCCCTTCTCGGTCAATTAGGTGTACTAATGGCTTGGCAAAACCTTGTTCGTCCAAAAACTGGATGCAGTCGCTAACTTCATCCAGATGATGCTTGACGGGCAAGCCGGGCTCGGGATCGCCGTAGGTGGCATAACTCCCGTCAGCACTCACTAATCGCTGCGCCACCGGCGCCAGCGGTTGCCCGTTCTGATCGCTGACAATCAGACTGGTTTGCAAGTCATAGTCGACATCCGTCTCATGCGTAATAGCATACGTATCGGTTTTGTTATACCCTTTGCTGGTCAAATTTCGGCGCCGGGGTGTCCGTCAATGCCGAAATTTGAAGTGCGATAGGTATAGTATGTTTGTAGTTCAGGTGTGACCAATCATGCTCACATAAGGCCTACTGGCTGCAATGCTCGGCGATGCCTTCATGCATTGCTGAAATCAGCGGCTCCTGTAATTTCGACAAGCAAACCGATTCATTCTGATAAAATCGCCAAGCGGCTTGAGTGCTGGCGAAACTGCTGATCTTATTCGGCAACGCCTTCAAGCCTGCGCTCAGGCGTTCGCTTGAGTTTATGTGTTCAAGTACCAATTACTGATGGCGATTGGCGAGGCGTGGGTCTATACCCGTCAGTGTTTTTTAAAATCATACGATATCATGCCATTTTTCTGGAAAACTTGTGTAGATACTTATGGCTAGAGAGGAGAGCTCGGAGCCCGTGGACAGAGCGTGGATAACCCTGATAAGTGAGATTGATTTAACCGAGTGCACAAGATTGCGGAGGCAATTAAATAATCATTGATGACAACAACAGGTCAGACCGGTGTTTTTACAACCCGTTATACCCATAGGTTCTTAAGAAACCGTTACGATGATTGAGGAATAAGCGCGCGGATAGATTCATCAGGAGTCCTGAGGCAATAATGCCTCTGTATGAGACCGGATATATGACGGCAATCTTGATCTCTGTTTTGACATCAATTTTTGAAAACTTGGCTTGCAGTAAACGAGGAGTCCATACATGGGTATATCACGAAATACTTAGCTAAGGCTAAAGCCACCGATAGTTTTCATCGGTATAGTCAAAATCAAAAAAAAGCCGTTCTTGTCAATCTATTTTTACCAGATTGATTAATATGAGGTATAATTGCGAGCTTAACTCCCCTCCGCACCACGCGTCTTAAATTTACCCACAGGCTTTGCATGTCCAACGATGTTTCCTCTTTTCCAACTTTTCGTGAATTAGCTCTAATCGAACCGGTGCTTAAAGCATTGGATGATGTCGGCTACGAATCGCCTTCCCCGATTCAGGCTCAAACCATTCCTCACTTAATGCAAGGCAAGGATGTTCTAGGCCAGGCACAAACCGGCACCGGTAAGACCGCAGCTTTTGCTTTACCGATATTATCCCGCCTCGACCTAAAAAAAACCGAACCGCAAGTTTTAGTTCTAGCTCCCACCCGCGAATTAGCCATACAAGTTGCCGAGGCATTCCAGCGCTATGCCGCGCATTTAAAAGGTTTTCATGTATTGCCGATCTACGGCGGGCAAGACTACACGACGCAACTTCGCCAGCTCAAACGCGGCCCGCATGTTATCGTCGGGACTCCGGGACGGGTCATGGATCATATGCGTAAAGGCACGCTAAGACTGGGTGAATTAAGCTGTTTGGTACTCGATGAAGCCGACGAAATGCTACGCATGGGCTTTATAGACGATGTCGAATGGATTTTGGAACAAACCCCTAAACAACGCCAAATCGCGCTGTTTTCGGCAACGATGCCGGCACCCATTCGCAAAATCGCGCAAACGTATTTACATGACCCCGAGGAAATCACGGTCAAGGTCCGCACGTCGACCGCCGAAACGATACGCCAACGCTACTGGCTAGTCAGCGGAGTTCATAAACTCGACGCACTAACCCGCATTTTGGAATCGGAAACCTTTGACGGCATCATTATCTTTGTACGCACCAAAACCGCGACGGTCGAACTGGCCGAAAAACTCGAAGCGCGAGGCTATTCGGCCGCGGCAATCAATGGCGATATGTCGCAAGTACTGCGCGAAAGAACAATCGCGCATTTGAAAAACGGTAAACTGGATATTCTAATCGCAACCGACGTGGCAGCGCGCGGCCTTGATGTCGAACGGGTCAGCCATGTCATCAACTACGATATCCCTTACGATACCGAGGCCTATATTCACCGTATCGGCAGAACCGGACGCGCAGGGCGCACCGGCGACGCGATATTGTTTGTCGCGCCGCGCGAAAGAAGGTTGCTCAGCAATATCGAGAAAGCTACCCGACAAAAAGTCGAAGAAATGGGCCTGCCTTCGACTGAGATTATTAACAACAAAAGAATTGCTCGTTTCAAACAACGCATTACCGATACACTGGCCGCAGAAGAATTGAGTTTTTTCATTCAATTGATGGAACAGTACCAAATCGAACATAACGTTTCGGCGATCGAAATAGCCGCAGCCTTGGCAAAACAAGTGCAAGGCGAAACGCCGCTGCTGATGAAAAACCCACCCAAGAAAGAATCGGAACGCCGCGAACACAAAGATCATAGAGAAAATGACTCGGGCAATGAAAGGAAGAGCAAACGCAAACCGACACCCGACATTGAAATGCAAACCTACCGTATCGAAGTCGGCAAGGCTCATGGCGTAAAGCCGGGCAATATCGTCGGCGCTATCGCTAATGAAACAGGGCTCGATGGGGATCATATCGCGCGTATCAAAATCGAGGAAAATTACAGCACCGTAGAGTTACCTGCAGGTATGCCCAAGGATATTTTCCAAGAATTGAAAAAAGTCAGAGTTGCCGGCCAGCAATTGAATATTTCCAGGATGGGCGAACCGCTGAAAAAATCTTTCAAGGCCAAAAAACGAGACGGTTCCGATAGCAAACGAAAAAAAACTAAGTCCGATAGCTAAGGATTCGGCTGTTCGGTTGGCAGGTGTCGGCGCCTCACTGCCATTAAGTTAAGCCGTGATAGAAATGAGTAATTTTTGCATTCAAGTTCTAAGGCACCTTAAAAGCTTGCCATCCATGGCACTGGATTTCGCCAGTCCATGGCGGAATGACGGAGTTCCCTTAACTTAATGGCAGTGGTGCCGGGCCTGTCAAGCGAGTCACAGAACCGCCGCAAAGCCTACTACTTGTAGCAGTTATTTTGTGCATATTCCTAACTTTATGAAGGTATGGGGTGTGGCTAGCGAGGATGTCGGCAGCAGGGATTGCTGCCGTCAAGCCCCCATGGATGGGTTCACGGCGGGCCTCGATAGACACATCCCATACTTTTTATTCTTAGACGGTTTTTCGATCAAAAGGGAGTAAGTTAATTTTTCCACAGACACCCCCCGCCCGCTTTTTCAATCGCATCCAAACGCTTTTGATGCTCGGCAGCTTCGACAACATCACAATGAATCACTTTTAGCCTGGGGCGATCGGAAGACAGGCGAACAATGATCGATGCGCCTCCAGCCGACTCTTCCCTCGGGTTTTCTTCATCCAACAATGAAGCCTGTCCGCCGGTCATCAATAGGTAGACATCCGCCAGGATTTCCGCATCCAAAAGCGCGCCGTGAAGATCGCGATGACTGTTATCGATGCCGTAGCGCTTGCATAAGGCATCCAAACTGTTGCGCTGCCCGGGATGTTTTTTTCTGGCAAACGTCAAGGTATCGAATACCGAGCTGTAATTCTCGACAATTCCGGTCCCATTATTCAATAAGCCGAATTCATGATTTAAAAACCCAACATCGAATGGGGCGTTGTGAATGATCAATTCGGCATCGCGAATAAAATTGATGAAGTCTTCGACTATCGAGGAAAACAACGGCTTATCGGCCAAAAACTCATTGGTGATTCCATGGACCTCGACCGCACCGGCATCGATTTCCCGCTCCGGATTAATGTAGACATGAAAATGTCGACCGCTTAGGCGACGATTCAATAATTCAACACAACCTATCTCGATAACACGATGCCCTTCTTGCGGATTAAGCCCTGTCGTTTCGGTATCCAGCACGATTTGCCTTATGGTCGGCTTACTCATCACACATCCTCCCCGATGTGAAAACATTGCCGGATGAAGTCGGCGATATCCCCGACCTCTTCAAAACAAACAGAATGCGCCATCGGATATTCTTTCCAGACTACAGAATAGCCGATCGATGTCAATGCCTCGAAAGCCGCTCTGCCCGATTCACGGGCAACGACGTTATCGAACGAGCCGTGCGCCATCATTATCGGAAGCGATCGATTTACCTCGAAAAGCGCCGGAACAACTTCAGGCCATGTCGGTAAATAGCAAGAAAGCGCTAAGATACCCGCCAACCGATGCAGACATTTCAAGCCGGCATCAAGTGCAATCACGCCGCCTTGCGAAAACCCGGCCAGCAAAATATTTTCGGAAGGCACGCCATCTGCAATTTCCCTGTCTATCAATTTCAAGATCGACGCCGACGACTCGGCAATACCGGCCTTGTCAACTTGCCGTTCCAATGACATATCCACAATGTCATACCAAGCCCGCATGGCCATTCCTCCATTGATCGTAACCGGGCGCACCGGCGCATTAGGAAAGCAAAATCGAATCCCCAAATCATCGGGCAGCCCCAATTCCGGAACAATGCCCTCAAAGTCATGCCCATCGGCCCCCAAGCCATGCATCCAAATAACCGTATACCGATGCGGTGCTCTAGGAGCAATTTCGACCCAATCAATCTCATCCATCATACTTTCAAATCCCCTTCACCATTCACCATTCACCATTCACCTTTCCCCTTTCCCCTTTCCCCTTTCCCCTTTCACCTTTCATCTTTCCCCTTTCCTTACCCAAACCTCAAAATCCGCACTCGTCATCGGCCGAGAAAAATAATAACCTTGAAACACTCGACATCCCTTGTTGTACAGAAAGTCTCTTTGCGCCTCGGTTTCGACCCCCTCGGCAATAACATCGATTCCGAGATTATGCGCCATATTGATGATAGTCTCGATAATGACGGCATCGTTGAAGTCGGTAGTAATATCTCTGACAAAACTCTTGTCGATTTTTAATTCGTCCAGCGGCAATTGCTTGAGATAGGTCAACGACGAATACCCCGTCCCAAAATCGTCTATCGAAATTTTCACACCCAATTGTTTCAAGGCACGCATTTTTTTGACCGTGTCATCGATATTATCGATCACAACGCCCTCGGTTAATTCGATAACGAAACGTGAAGCCGGAACCTCATATTGACTGATCGCTTCGGCAATTTGATCGACGAAGTCTTGCTGACGAAATTGCTTGGAGCTGACATTAATCGAGATGTGTTGAATATCCAAGCCGTTATCGAGCCACTTTCGCATTTGCATGCAAGACTCGCGAAAAACCCAGATACCCAGTGGCACGATCAAGCCCGCTTCTTCGGCAACCGGAATAAATTGATCGGGGGAGATTAAACCTTTTTCTTTATGCTCCCAGCGAATCAAGGCTTCCGATCCGGATAGCCGTCCTAAACGATCGGTTTGCGGCTGGTAATACAAAACAAAATCCTGATTTTCGATTGCCGAACGTAACTCTTTTTCTAAAAACATTCGGGCATCGGCCGCTTCTTGTATGCTTTGATGAAAAAAGCTTATCGTATTACGCCCTTTAGCCTTGGATTGATACATCGCCTTATCGGCCTGTTGCAAAATCTGATTGGCCGTTTGACCGCTATCCGGAAACAAAGCAATACCGATACTCGGCGAGCAATGGTGCTCGAAATCGTCGAAAAAATATGTTCGGTTTAATGCGCGCCTTATTTTTTCGGCAACATGTAATGCCTCATCGCTGGCAGCTTCGAGACTGCGTTTATTGGCATGAATCAATATGACGAATTCGTCTCCGCCTAGTCTTGACGGTATGTCTTCTTCCCTGAGCGAATCCTTCAAACGGTTCGCAACTTGAATCAACAATTCATCCCCGACATGATGCCCCAACGAATCGTTCAACACTTTGAATCGATCCAAATCGAGAAAAATAATAGACCCGAAAGTCCCTTGGCGTTTACTCACAGCCAATTCGTTGGAAAGCTGATTGACCAGTAAACGGCGATTGGCCAGAGCTGTCAGCGGGTCATAAAAAGCAAGATCATGAATCTCATTTTCCGCTTTCTTTTTCTCGGTAATATCATAAAAAATTGCGACAAAATGCGTCGTATCGCCTTGTTCATTCTTAACGGCCGTGATCGTTTGCCATGTCGGAACATTTTCTCCATTCTTGCGCCGATTCCAAATTTCACCTTCGAATTTGCCAACTGTAAGTAAATATCGCCAAAGCTCGTCATAAAAATCATTATCATGACGGTCAGACTGTAAAATCCGTGGATTCCGCCCGATCACTTCATCGGAACTAAAACCGGTAATTTCAGAAAAGGCATGGTTGACGCGTAAGATATTGCCGGCACTATCCGTAATTAAAATACCCTCATGAGTTTCAAATGTCGTCGCCGCCAACCTTAACTGGCTTTCGCTCTCCGCGAGACTGGCATTACTCCGCTTCAGTTCCAAGGTCCGCTTTTTAACTTCTTCCTCCATCCTTAAGGTCCGTCCGGACAACATCAATAAACCGATACCGGTCAACCCTGTGAACGAAAACCCACCGAGCAATAACCACCAGACACTCCACGATAAATGTCTATGAAAAAATTGCCCGGAAGGCTCGTAAATAATATACCAACCGCGGTCTCCGACTGTTATTCTCTCCGCAACCCTTAAAGGAATAT
This sequence comes from Methylotuvimicrobium buryatense, assembly GCF_005931095.1. GTDB lineage: Bacteria > Pseudomonadota > Gammaproteobacteria > Methylococcales > Methylomonadaceae > Methylotuvimicrobium > Methylotuvimicrobium buryatense. The sequence continues at coordinate 3,358,302 of NZ_CP035467.1, forward strand.
CGATGACTTTATGAACCGGTCTCTCTGGAAAATTGCTAAACAACATTGAGTTATGATCGGATATTCGAATCAACAACTGCATATCCGGAAGGTTGCTCAAAACTATCGACACGAGATCGTCGATGCGAAACACCGTCGCGGCAACGCCCTTAAAATGTAGCCGCCTGGATTCTACGGTATCCACCGGTTGAAAGCGCTCATAAACCGGGGAATAAATTACAATCCCGCTTTTGTCGGCATGACCGTCCTGCACCAACTTGAGCTTCCCGGTAACGGCGGTCGCCCCGCGATCCCTTGCACTCTCGACCGCGCTTAATGCTATGGGGTTAACTAAAATATCATAACCCAAAGCCTTCTCGTTACCGTCTAGCGGTTCAAGAAAAGTAACCGGCAAATAGCTGGCGCGGGGACCTGCCGAAACCATTTGCCCGGATTCCTCAGGTTCGCGTATTGCAAAGCCTTCATTTTGCGAATTTTCGAATCGTTCCCGCTCCGTTGCCGGCACATGAGCCATCCACTCCAACGCTACTAGACCTGGGTGCTTATCTAAAAGGGGAACGGTAAATATTTTAAAACTCTCTTTGGAAATGGGACCGGCGCTATCGAATAACCCTTTTAGGATCTCATTGGTACCTATATGATCTTGAATCAAGACACTGAAAGCATGATGAAACAACATCGCCTGTCGATCAAAGAACGACTTGATTTTTTGAGACTCCTGCCTATTGGCGTATTGAAAAACGCTAACGACCAACAGAAACAGCAACCCCAACGGATAAGCCACATAGTTGCGACGCACCCTCCATGAAGATCTTGGCTCCCCAATCAAAGTCAGCACAAATGGAGTAAAAATCAACACTCCTATCGTATCGCCAATCCACCAAGTTCCCCAGCTCAACCAAATATCATCACCGGTAATCACGCCGCGCGCCCACAGAGCTGTAACGCCGACAGTCGCCGCGACCAAACAAGCTAACGGCCCGCCCAATAGCATGAAGCGCAAGATGCTTCGATCTTCCGTTAACGGATCGCCGATGCCGACCCACCGCTCGATTAACGTAGCTCCGACCAGAGCTTGAACGCAGCAAGCCACACTGACGACACTCCCGATCACCATGGAGCCAAGAATCATTTCGGCTGAGGAATGATCGAGAAAAGCATACACCTGCACAAACAAAGCGCCGAAAAAAACACCTGCCAGCACTCTTACCCGGTAGACCAATATCAATGCTAGTGCGATACCCGAAGCCGGCCACACAGGACTGACGCCGCTCGGCGGGATCGCCAACAGGGTACCAAGACAACCTCCGGCAATATAACTGAGCGCGGCAACCGCATTGAGAACAAAATTTTTTCCATTAAAAAAACTTTCACCGGAAACGATATGAGAAGAGTCGACACGCTGAAACAAATTCATGCTCTCTTTAAAGAATCGATGCCTTGATTAGCCAACCGGTCTGCCGTCTCGTTGCCTTGATCGCCGGAATGCCCCTTGACCCAAATCCACTCGACCCGATGCTTAGCCATCGATGCATCGAGACGCCGCCATAAATCGTCATTCTTTACCGGTTTTTTGGCAGCCGTCAACCAACCTCTTATTTTCCAATTCGGCATCCATTCGGTGATGCCTTGTAGTACATATTTCGAATCGGTATATATCTTGACGGAACAAGGACGTGTTAACGCTTCAAACGCTTGAATCGCAGCCATAAGCTCCATTCGATTATTCGTCGTTTGCGCTTCGCCGCCGAATAATTCCTTGGCCGACCCTTTATAGCTTAGAAGGACCCCCCAACCGCCAGGGCCGGGATTACCGCGACACGCACCATCGGTATAAATTACAACGGACTCAGTCATCTTTCGTTAAACGCTGCGACGATTCAAACCCGTTCAAAATAGCCATGCGAGGCTGCTTTAAGGCTTTGGAATCTAGTGGAATAAGTGTGTATCGACGTTTGATGGCCCTGATTGCGTAGGCAGTGGCCCGCAACGAGGATCTTTCAGATTTAGCATTTGCAGGATTGGAACGAACCGAATCGATACTTAAATCGGCAACCGATTTTGCTTCGAAATTAAGCAGCTTTAACCAATCCAGCACTCTTCTCTTACTGATAAAATGTCCGGCCCACGAATCCGCCATTTTCTTTTCCCAAAGATATTGATAGCGAACCCAAAAGCTCCACGGATTAAAATTAATAATCAACACATGACCTTCCGCTTTTAGCACTCGTTCGATTTCACGCATCGTTTGAAAACGGTTCGCATCGAATTCCAGCAAGTGAGGCAATAAAATCAGATCGACGCTATCACTCAGTATAGGCAAGCAATAAGCTTTAGCCTTAATTTTAAGCGCACCATCGCATCCTAGATTATTGGCATCTAAAATCGTAAAACCGTTATAAAGCGTGCAGTCAATAAATTGATCCTCCCAACCCAAACCGCCTATTTGCAGCACTTTTTGTTTGCAACTGACCGTAATCGAACGCCGAATATATTCGGCTTCAACCTCTTGCAGCATTTTTCCTCTCGGCGTTTCATACCAAGAGAATAAAAAATCGCGCTTCATAAAATCGGCTCAAAAAAATTTAATTACAGTGAATTATGATAAAAACGGGCTATACTACTCATTTCGTGCAATGAATTTAAGATATAGATATGCCTAAGACTAATTCTAACAGGTCATTGACGCTTTTTTCGTTTTTGATTTTGACGCTCTCAGCTGGTTGTACTCAACAACCGACCAAAAGTTCACTTAGCATTAGCCAAAAACCGCCGCTCGTCAAACGAGATGATTACAAACCACGTCTAAATAAGCTTAAGTTCGCCAAGTCTAAAAAAGAATCCTTATTTAAATCTGGCAACCATAGTATTTGGGAACGTTTGGTCTCGCTTTACGCATTGCCGGAAGTCGAAAATGAAAGGATCGATAAGGAAATTAATTGGTTTCTTAAAAATCCGGAATACTTGATGCGCGTACAAAAACGCGCCGAACCTTACTTGCATTTGATTTTAGAAGAAATCGAATCAAAAAACATTCCCGGCGAACTGGCTCTGTTACCGGTCGTCGAAAGCGCATTCCGGCCCGACGCTTACTCTCCGGCACACGCCTCCGGACTTTGGCAATTCATTCCGGAAACCGGTCGTTTATATGGTCTGAAACAAAATAACTGGTATGACGGACGCCGCGATGTTTATGCCTCCACTCAGGCGGCAACTAAATTTTTAAAAGACCTCAGCGATAATTTCGAAGGCGACTGGTTACTCGCGCTGGCCTCCTATAACTGGGGCCGAGGCAACGTGCAAAAATCGATAGACAGAAATCTGGCTCAGGATTTGCCTACCGATTACTGGTCGCTAAAAATGCCCAATGAAACATTTAACTATGTGCCGCGACTTTTGGCTGTTGCGAAGATTTTTGCTAACCCGGATCAATACAACATTCCGTTGTATGAGATTCCCGATCAGCCTTATTTCGAAGTCGTCGACCTGGACACCCAACTCGACTTACAAAAAGCCGCCGAACTCGCCCAAACCAGCGTCGACGAAATTAAGCGCTTGAACCCGGCCTTCAAACGCAACGCTACCGCACCAAACGGTCCGCATCGTTTATTGATACCGGTCGATCAAGTGTCGATCTTTAAAGAGAACCTAGCCAAGCTTCCGGTTGCGGAACGCTATACTCAAGCACCCGCACCGGTAGTACCGGACAACGCTCGCGTCAAAGCCGTCACTAATCAAAAAATTAAGCATACAATCCGCCCCGGCGAATCATTAGGCTTAATCGCTCGAAAATACCAGACCTCAGTCGGCGCTATCCGCACGGCTAACCGTCTTGGCAAAGCCGATCATATCCAGTCGGGAAAATCACTAATCATACCGACAAGCGGAAAATCGACCGTTGCCGCCAAGTCAGCGCCAACCACTGCAAAACCAGTCATTTACACGGTCAAATCCGGCGATACTTTCTGGAAAATTTCCCGGCAATTTTCGGTTAGCACTCAAGAAATTTATCAGTGGAATAAGTTGAACGCAAACTCGAATTTAAAAGCCGGGCAAAAATTGACGATCAATAAAGGCTCACAAATCGTTGCTAAAGCCAATCCCTCTTCACAACCGATTAACTATACCGTCCAACCCGGTGATTCTTTGATGCAAATCTCGCGAAAATTTAAAGTCCCGGTTAGCGATTTGTTGAAATGGAATTCGACCAGCGTCGACAAGATTTTGAAGCCGGGTCAGCAACTGAAAGTATTAGCCGACAAATCGACTTAGGATTTGGCCCAATTTAGAGAATAAAGGCAAGAACAACGGTATTGCCCTTGCCTTTTTTATACATCCTTGTTTTGCAAGCGCGGAACCGCCGCCAATAATTCGCGGGTATAGGCATTTTTTGGATTCAGCAGCACCTGCTCGACTTCACCGTGCTCGACGATCTTGCCGCGATACATCACCGCTACTTCGTCGGCAATTTCCGCAACGACACCAAGATCATGCGTAATAAATAAATAACTCACGCCTTGTTCTTTCTGTAAATCCTTCAACAACTCGATTATTTGCGCCTGAACCGAAACATCCAACGCGCTAGTCGGCTCATCGCAAACAATCATTTTCGGCTGCACGGCTAGTGCTCTGGCAATACAAATCCGCTGGCGTTGACCGCCTGAAAATTCATGCGGATAGCGATGCGCGCTATCCGGCGGCAAATCAACCCGCTCGAGCAAGTCAATCACTCTCGCATGTCTATCGACTGCATCAACCTCGGGATACAAGGCTCTAATTCCTTCATCGATAATCTCACTAACCAACATTCTAGGGTTCATCGACGAAAACGGATCTTGAAACACGATTTGAATATCGGCCCGCTTGCGCCGCAAAGCCTCACCGGTCAGCTTATTCAATGCTATGCCGTCCATGATCACCTGCCCGGAATACGCAGGAATCAAATTCAATAGCGACTTGCCGAGCGTCGTCTTGCCGCAACCCGACTCGCCGACCAAGGCCAAGGTCTTGCCATGTTCAATTTCGAAGCTAACGCCATCGACGGCCCGAACATGGCCGACGACTCGCTTAAAGATCCCTTTTCTAATGGGATAATAGACCTTAAATTCATCGATCTTCAGTAGCGATGGCTTTTCCTCTCTCTTATGACCGAGACAACTATCCATCGACGGCAAGGCATCGAGCAATTTTCGCGTATAAGGGTGCGTGGGATTTTGAAATATCGAAGCGCTCCGCCCAGTCTCGACGATTTTGCCTTTTTGCATCACGGCAATGCGATCGGCCATCGTCGAAACCAATGCCAAATCATGACTGATCAACCATAACGCCATGCCGGTCTTATGTTGAATCGCCTTAAGCAACGCCAATATTTGCGCCTGAATCGTCACATCCAGTGCGGTCGTCGGTTCGTCGGCGATCAATAAATCGGGTTCGCCCGCTAAGGCAATCGCGATCATGACCCGTTGCCGCTGCCCACCCGATAATTGATGCGGATATTCGCCGGCCCGCTTTTCGGGTTCCGGAATTTCAACCCGAGTCAATAATTCGATGACGCGTTGCCGAATCGCTTTTTTCGTCATCGAGAAATGCAATTTAAGCACTTCGGCAATTTGTTCGCCGACCGTCATCACCGGGTTAAGCGATGACATCGGATCTTGAAAGATCAATGCAACCCGCCGACCGCGAATTTTGCACAATTCATATTCGGCCTTGCGCAATAGATCGACGCCATTCAGGTTGACTTCATCCGCCACGACGCTTGCATTGACCGGCAATAACCGCAATATCGATAACGCGGTAATCGACTTACCGGAACCCGATTCGCCAACGATTGCAAACGTTTCGCCGGCATGCACCTCGAAGCCGATAGCATCGACCACCGGATTATCGGAGCCGAATTTGACTGTTAGATTTTTAACTTCAAGAACGGGGCTTCGGTTCATCCCATGCGCCTCGGATCGAATGCATCCCTGACCGAATCGGCAAATAAATTGGCAGCGAGTACTAGCGTAAACATAAATAAGAACGATGCCGTCAACGACCACCAAACCACCGGCTCGCGCGCCATTTCAAGCCGGGCACCATTAATCATATTCCCCCAACTATGCGTGGTCGGATCGACGCCGATATTGATATATGACAACACCGCTTCGGCCAACACCAAAGAACTAAAGTCGAGCACGACCGAAATCAATACGATATGCATCACGTTCGGCAAAATATGCCGAAATAATATAATTCTTCGTCTGACACCAAGCGCCGAAGCCGCCTGCACATATTCCATCTCGCGTAATTTCAGCGTTTCGGCGCGCAGCATACGGCATAGTCCTGTCCAACTGGTCACACCCAAAATTATGCATAAAAACAGTAGCCTCATATCGGCGCGAACGATCAAGCTGGTGAACTGTTCTTCATTTTTCGCCATATAGACCTGCACGACCAGAATCGAGGCGGCAATCAACAACACACTCGGAATCGAATTGAGAGTCGTGTACAAATATTGAATCGTATCATCGACCCAACCGCGAAAAAAACCCGCAAGAATACCGAACACGATTGCCAGCGGCAGCATAATCAGCGTCGTTAGCGTCCCAATAACGAGCCCTGTTCTAATGCTTTTAATCGCCTGGTACAACACATCCTCACCGACCTTATCGGTACCTAAAACATGATAATAGGACGACAACTCAAGCAATGTAGCGCACAACGTCACGATCCAAAAAATGGTCCAAGCAACGGCCTTGGCTGAAGCTTGACTTATTAATGCATTTTGCCGATGCCGAAACTTTTGCACCAATAAGACAAGCACGATAGCCGCTGGAATTGCACTTTTAATAAAGCCGAAAGACGCCTTCATTAAAACATCGTAGAACAACTCGGATTCCGGATCATCCAAATGAGCCCCGCCGTATTGCAATCGCGGATAGGCCCATACCGGACCGCCATCTTCGAGCACCATTAACTCTTTGCCGAAAAGATGGGCCGCAAATGGTGCCGAGTAGGTTTTTTCTCCATGCAAACGAATCGGCGACAGCCATTGATCCAAAACACTGACGATTTCATTGGAATCTTTCGAATGAAAATGCATCGAGTCAAGCAAACCCACCGCCACGAAAAATAGCAGCACGGTCAACGATACCATGCCGGTCTTACTCGTGCCTATTTGCCTTAACGGCCTTGTCATTCGAGGGTTGCGCAGCATATAAACCGACAATACGATCATGCCGATCAGCAACACAAAAATAAGCGCATCGGTCCATAAAACAACCATTATGACAACCTGACTCTAGGGTCTACTAAAGTATAAGAAATATCGGTCAATAACAGCCCAAAGATATAAAGCACCGAGCCAAGAAAGACCATCGACCGGACAATCGCAAAATCCTGACTGTTGATCGCATCGATCGTATAACTACCCAGGCCAGGAATACTGAAAAACGATTCCATGATCAAACTTCCCATAAATAACAACGGCAGCACCACGACCACGCCGGTCAAAATAGGTATCATTGCGTTTTTTAACACATGCCGAAATAACACTTGGGTCTCGGACAAGCCTTTGGCTCTGGCGGTTCGTACATAGTCCTTTTCGACCTCCTCCAAAAACAGCGTTCTGTACCATCTCGCGCCGGAACCGATGCCGGAGAGCACACCGATGACTATCGGCAGCACTATGAATTTCAACGCTTGCAAGCCTCCATCGTAGCCGGAAATCGGCACCAGCTTCAGCACCTTGCCGATAAAAAACTGTCCGCCGATGATATAAAACAATGACGATACCGACATCAGTACGACACAAAGCACAATACCGCCGAATTCAAGATAAGATCGGCGAAACAAAACCATTAACAAGGCTACACAAATATTCGTGATCAAACCCAGCACTAAAGTCGGCAACGCCACAGCCAAACTGGGCCACATCCGCTGTTTGATATCAGCACCGATATTACGACGATCGCTGTCGGAAATTCCGAAATCGAACCAAAACAAACCGGCCGATTTTTGAAAAAAAATCGTTTCAGTGACCTTGCCTGCCCCTCCGGCCTCAGCGTTCCATAACAGCGGTAAATGATAACCTCGCTGCTGCTTCCAGTTTTCGACGGCTTGCTCGGTGACATGTTTGTGCCCGAGTTGCATACGCGCCATATCTTCGGGGCTATTCACGACGAAAAACAACACAAACGTCAGAATGTTAACGCCCAGCAATAGCGGAAATGCATATAAAACTCGTCGGATGATATATTGAATCATCGCTAGGCCTCCAAAACCTTGTAGATTATTGAAAACTAATGAGCGGTTGCTCTGATTTTACGGCGATAAGCAATCACCGCCGGTACAATCAGTACCGCTAACAACAATAAAACCAGCACAATAGGCCAGAAAACCGGCTGATTCCATTGCTGTCTTTTTTCGGTCCGGGTAACTGTATCGATGCGAACGTACTTTAAGCGATTATTCGCCATTAAATTCGGCTTCACATTTTTATACCACTGGTGATAAAGAATGAAATCTTTCGGATAAAAGCCGAATAACCACGGCACATCATAACGAACTTGTTCTTGTAATTGCTGAATCAAGCGAAAGCGCTCGTCCGTGTTATCCATATTGCGCATTTTTTCGAATATGCGATCGAACTCCGGATTTTGGTAATTACCGGTATTTTCCCCGCCGAATTGCACCTTTCCGTTTGGTCCATAAAGCAGAAAAAAGAAATTTTCCGGGTCAGGGTAATCGGCATTCCAACCCCACATATAAATTTGCGCATTGCCGGCACGCATTTTTTGTTGAAAACGATTGTAATCGGTCCCGCGTATGACCAATTTAATTCCTAATTGTCTAAATTGTTTGCGAAACCAGTTCAATCTGGACCGATCATCGATACCCGACGAGGTCGTATCGAAATACATAATCAAGGGTTGGCCGGTTTTGGGGTCGATCCCCCCGGGGTATCCGGCCTCAACCATTAATTGACGAGCCGCCTCAATATTCTTTCGCTTTGGCCTGCCGTCCACCCAATCGTAAACATAGCGATTGAGCCCTTCCTGCCCTTCGGCATAGCCGAATATACCCGGCGGCAAAACGCCCTGCGCGGCTTCGCCGCGACCATTCATGAATATCGAAATAAATTCCTCATAGTCGACCGCGATAGCGATCGCTTGGCGTAACTTTCTAGCCTCATCGGACAACCCACCGACTAGGCTATCCAGCATATTGAAGCCCATATAATAAATTGCGGTCACCGTCGATGTTTTCAATTGAATGCCTTTTTCTTCCATCGAGCGGGTCAAACCCACTTCGCCGCTGCCGGAAAATTGCACGGCTTGGTCGAAACTATCGGAGGCGATACCGGATGCATCATAGTAACCTTGCAAGAATTTTTGCCAGTAGGGAATCGTTTCCTTTTCCAGCGTAAATACGACTTTATCGATAAAAGGTAAAGCCTTGCCGGCATCTTCGAGCAAACCTTGCTCGCGGTCTTCCGGCTCACCTTCGTCGGGATAGGCTTCGAAACGAAAATTGGGGTTTTTTTCCAGTACCATGCGCCGATTCGGATTGTTTTCCGCCAATAGAAAAGGTCCGGTACCGACCGGGTACCAATCGAGCGTGATGTTTTTTTCGATCAAACCATCCTGATGATAAAAAACATCGGCTTCCCAAGGCATCGGCGCGAAAAACGGCATCGCCAACCAATAACTGAATTGCGGATACTTGCCGTTGATTCGAATTTTATAACGGTACTTGCCCAACGCTTTCACGCCGGAAAGTTTTCGCTTCATTAATTCACCGACTTCGACATCCCGGGTAGCCTCGTAAAACTCATCGAATCCGACAATATACTGCTTCATTAATTCAGCGATCGGCGATTGAATTTTCGAATAAGCCAGGCGCTTGATTTGATAAACATAATCTTCAGCCACCAACTCTCTAGTCCCTGACTGATGGAAATCAGCCAACGCAGTGATGTGCGCTATCTCCGTATCGCTCAATGCATGATATCGATACGTTCCGTCACTGTTTTTGGCAAACGCCGGATGCGGCTGATAGCGAAGTCCCGGTTTGATTTCAATAAGATAATCGGTAAAGGCAATATGCGCTTCCGCAGCATTTTCAGGTAATGGATTGCCTTCGACATCAAGATAGACTACTTCCGGCATGTGCATCGCGGTCAACGGTACCAATTCATAAGGCCTTTTGAGGTAGTGATATTGAAATGGCGGCTCATATATCTGTCCGAGAAACGTATATTCGTTAGCGCTATAGGAAATCGCCGGGTCCAGATGCTTCGGCCGCTCGGTAAATGCAGAATAAAGCACCGCCAAATCAGCGTCTTTTTTGGAATAAGGATTATTTAATTGCGAGATATCGCAAGCACTTAAGAATATGGCAGCAATTCCCAGTTTGAGCATTTTCGCCGATCTTAGGGTGAGGGGTATGCCTGTCGAGGAACGCCGTAAACCCATCCATGGGGGCTTGGCGGCAGCTAAGCGCCAAGGATGGCGTGAATGCAGATTTTGCAGGAGCAAAAATCTGTCCCGCTGCCGACATCCTCGCCAAGCACACCCCACACCCTTTTTGATCCCTAAATTGGGAGTTGCTGAGAATATGGCAAATGCCGACAAAACTGCTTTTACACCAATAGTTTTAGATTTTATGTTCATCAGCAGCGTATTCATCCACAAAAGGCTGGACATCAAATTAACGGTTAGAGATACTTTGCGTTATTCTAACAATAAACCAATGGAGAGATAATATGGGTTTCATGCAAGGCAAACGTGTCTTGATTGTCGGCTTGGCCAGCAACCGCTCAATCGCTTGGGGTATTGCCAAGGCAATGCACCGTGAAGGTGCCGAACTGGCATTTACGTTCCAAAACGACAAATTGCAAGAACGTGTCGTCAAAATGGCCGCCGAGTGCGGCTCCAATATTACTGTCGAATGCGATGTCAGCAATGACGACCATATCGAAGGCGTATTCAAGGAACTAGGCAAGCACTGGGATGGACTGGACTGCATCGTGCACTCGGTGGCTTATGCGCCTAGAGAAGCGCTGGACGGCGATTATGTCGAAGCCACGACCCGAGAGAATTTCCAAATCGCTCACGATATCAGCTCTTACAGCTTTACCGCACTGGCTAAAGCAGGGCGGCCGATGATGAAAGGACGCAACGGCGCCTTGTTGACGCTAAGCTATCTAGGCGCGGAACGCGCGATCCCGAATTATAATGTCATGGGGGTCGCCAAAGCCAGCCTGGAAGCCAATGTACGTTATATGGCCGTCGCCTTAGGCGCCGAAGGCACCCGTGTCAATGCGGTTTCAGCCGGCCCCATTAGAACGCTGGCAGCTTCCGGCATCAACAATTTTAAGGCGATGCTGAGTAAAGCGGCTGATACCTCGCCATTGAAAAAGAATGTCACCATTGAAGAAGTCGGCAACGCTGCGGCATTTTTATGCTCGGACTTGGCTTCCGGAATCACCGGAGAAATCACCTACGTTGACGCCGGCTATAACATAGCCGGTTTAGCTGCATCCTAATCCTTTCCAAGGATAACGCAGTCAAAAAAGGGAGCTTTAAGCTCCCTTTTTTTATGCCGTTTTAAAATCCGATAAGGCAACGCTTTTGCTAAAACGCTGCCTCAATATCCGGTTTCAATCATTTTGACCGGATAGTCACGTCGGCCTTTTCTTGCAAACTAGCCATTACCGCACTAAATAACGACTGACCTAACGCATTAGCAATATTTTTGGTTGCCAATTCCATTCGTTTTTTGTCTTCTTCAGTCATCATGCCATCGGTAACACTCTGCAGACTCACCAACACTTGATCGCCGTTTCTCAACGGCGCGACAAAAAGATTCGGCTGATCGGCAACAGGTTTGGCTGCTTTAAAAACAGCCTGCAAAAGCTCGACAGGAACTTCAGTACTGGTGCGCGACAAGCCTGTTATCGATTTGTGACTAACATCGCTTGCTTCTTCGGCTAATTTTTTTAAGTTCTCGCCGGCCATTGCACGGTTTTTAAGATCGAAGACGCGCTCTTCAGTCTGCCGCCTAGACTTCGACAACAACAACGCTTCGATGACGTCATCCCTTACTTCAGCGAGTTCGCGCACAGTAGCAGGCTGATGATCCTTGACATGCAATACGACCAATCGATCGCCTTCCAGCTCGAGCGGCTCGCTGTTATTGCCTTTCAAGACATCTTCGGAAAATGCTGCATTACGAACCAAGTGTTCCGCGGCGATTCCTTCGCCTTGTTCACGGGTAAACAATTTTGTCGTTTTAACCGTCAACCCTAAAGCGTCCGCTACTCCGAGTAAATCTTCGGAATGCTCGTAGCTGAACTCCGTCAGTGTTTGCCCGAGCTCATAATATTTATTTTCGGCTTCCGTTTTTTGATAGGATTGCTTCACTTCATCCTTAACGTCCTCGAAAGACTTAGTTTCTCCGGGAATCAGTTCAGTCACTTTAATCAGGTGATAACCGAAAGCCGACCTAACAGGCTCGGAAACCTCACCCAACTGCAGCGCGCTCGCCGCATCCTCAAAGGCTTTTTCCATCACGCCGGCTTCGAACAATCCTAAATCACCGCCGGATTTTGCCGTTAATTTATCATCGGACAAGGCTTCGGCAACTTTAGCAAACGACTCGGCTTGCAGTTGCTGTTTCGCTGCCTGAGCCTTTGCCAACGCTGCTGCATCATCGGTTTCGCTAGTCACTGCAAAGAGTATATGGCTGATTTTTCGGCGCTCTTTAGTGCTGAAAGTTTCCTTTTGCTCTTCATAAAAGGCACGCAATTTATCGTCAACAACTTCGACTGCATCGGCAAGCTCATTTAGCGATAACTCGATATAATCGACCGAAACTTGCTCGGGAGTACGATAATTATCTTGATATTGCCGGTAAAAAGCTTCAATTTCTTCTTCGCCGGGCTGTTCGTCAATCGGTTTGACCGAAACCGTCAGATATTCAATATCCCGTAGTTGATTTTGAATTTTAAAAAAACTTTCAACATCGTACGGCGTGGCAAAACTGCTATCAACGACCGCATGCTGAAACTGCTCCATCATCAATGCATTCTTGATTCTGCCTACAAATTCGATCGAAGACATGCCCTGGGAACCCAGCAATGCTTGGTATTGGTTTTTATCAAACTTGCCGTCAACCTGAAAGTAGTCCAAAGATTGAATAAAATCTCTAGCCGTTTTATCCGTTATCACCAGGCCTTGCGATTGCACATGCTGCAAAAGCACTTCATCTTGAATCAATTTTTGCAGCGCTTGCTGCTTAAGCGTTTCCTCGTCGATATCCAAACCTTGCAAACTTTGACTGAATTGAGCATAGGCTTTAGACACATCGCGTTGAAAAAAATCTCTATCGCCGACCGATGCAACCGGAGTTTCTTTTCCAACATCGAGATAGTTTTGAATTCCCCATAAAGCAAAGGGTACTGTGATTGCGATCAGAATGACCCACGAGAACACGCCCTGCGCTTTTTCTCTTATCTTTGTCAGCATATGCTAAATCCTTAAATAAAAGTAACTTGATTTGTATGAACACTCATGTACATTGATTTTTAGGCTACCGCCAAACTCCCACTCGACCCCTTTTAGGATTTGGTGATTAATAACGTCCTGGAACTATGAGCTTTGTTGAGGGTTCGGTCACTCGCTTGGCAGGATGCCGTAAATACGTCCTTATAGGCTTGACGGCGGCTTTCCCTGCCGCCGACACCTATCAATCGAGTTACCGAACCCTCCCTAAAATAGGGAATTTATTTATACCTTTCGCACTTCAAATTTCGGCAGCGCCCGAGAAGGCGCCGGGGCGTCCGGCAAAGGCTTTGCCAGCATGGAGCTGGCTAGAGCCTACATGAATGTATTTACTGCGTCCTTTGACGAGCGCTCCGGTGCCGAATCTTGATCTACGATGGGTATACGACCGAATCCTTAAACACATGGTAGATCAAAATTCAGCACCGGATACCCCCGTCAAAGGCCCAGCACCTAAATTAACTATAGCCAATGAACTATTGAATTTAGGTACTGGGTTTAGACCCTATGCTCCCTCAGTTAGCGTTAGGTGAGGGAGCGCATGTTCTTCAGGTACTGCCGAAATTTGAAGTGCGTAAAGTATCTACTGAAAAATCGCTCAACTTCTTTAAAGATGCGGGTGACTTTCGAGGATCCTGCACCTAAATTATCGAAATTCGGTCCCACAACTAAAACGTTTGGAATTTAGGAGCTGGCGAACCCATTCATAGGAACTTGGCGGCAGTCTGAACGCCATGACCCAGCACCTCCAAGAAATTAGCCGCTTTTTCGATCAGATCGGAGTAATAGCTACCTTCAATCAAAGCAAAAAAAAACCCCGAACCGTGAAACGGCCCGGGGTTTTATATTTGGCGGAGCGGACGGGGCTCGAACCCGCGACCCCCGGCGTGACAGGCCGGTATTCTAACCAACTGAACTACCGCTCCTAAGTCTGTGGTGGGTGCTGAGGGGATCGAACCCCCGACCCTCGCCTTGTAAGGGCGATGCTCTCCCAGCTGAGCTAAGCACCCGACTAAAGAAGCACTAGTTTACAGCATCTTTTAAAGATTTGCCAGCTTTAAATGTAGGAATTTTTGCAGCACTAATGGTAATTTCTTCACCCGTTTGCGGATTACGTCCTTTGCGCTCTGCTCTTTCCTTGACAGAAAACGTACCGAAACCAACCAACGCTAAAGAATCGCCTTTGCTTAAAGCTGTTGTTACCGCACTTAAAAAACCATCTAAGGCACGACCGGCATCCGCTTTCGTTAATCCTGATGAATCCGCGATAGCATCAATAAGTTCAGATTTGTTCATTATTCCCCCTAGGAAATTATTAAAGTTAATTGCATAAGCAAAGCGCTTATTTTCTTATGTAGCCCCCCGCTGCATAAGAAAGCGAACATTTATATCAACACGACTCATAAAGTGTCAAGCTTTAAACTCTACAGACCAAGTATTTTCTGGTTTCAAGCACACTTTAACAAAATAAATGCTTATTAATGCGCAGTTACATTCTGTTTTTTTGCTTTAGCGGCTGCTTCGGTTTTTTTAGCATGTTCAACCGACTTTTTCTTACCGCCCGGAACCGGCATGTACTGCAACGCTTCGACTAAGACCTCATCGATCCAGTGTACACATTTAATCGCTAGCTTTTCCTTGATATTCGCCGGAATCTCGGCTAAATCTTTTTCATTTTCCGCCGGAATCAACACCGTAGTAATGCCTCCGCGATGAGCAGCCAGCAGCTTTTCTTTCAAGCCGCCGATAGGCAACACTTCACCTCTTAATGTGATCTCCCCCGTCATTGCTACACTAGCCTTGACAGGTATTTTGGTCAACGCGGAAATAATCGCGGTACACATGCCGATACCGGCACTGGGCCCGTCCTTCGGAGTCGCGCCTTCAGGGACATGAATATGAATATCGTTTTTTTGAAAAACTTCATTATCGATATCTAGCACAGCCGCACGACTTCGAACCACCGTCATCGCCGCCTCGATAGACTCTTTCATCACATCGCCGAGCTTTCCTGTTGCAGTTTGCTTGCCTTTACCCGGAATAACAGCCGTCTCAATCGTCAGCAATTCTCCGCCAACCTCGGTCCACGCCAAACCGGTCACTTGGCCGATTTGATCATGTTCTTCCGCCAATCCGTAATTGAAACGCCTAACGCCCAAATATTTATCCAGGTTAGTCGAATCAACTAATACCCTAGCATCTTCTTGTTGAAGCAACAAATCCTTAACAACCTTACGGCAAATTTTAGAAATCTCTCGCTCCAAGCTTCTGACACCGGCCTCTCGTGTATAGTAACGAATAATATCCCTAACTGCCGATTCGGCAATATCGATTTCTTTCTCTTTCAAACCGTTATTTTTGATTTGCTTGGGAATCAAATAACGCATCGCGATGTTGATTTTTTCATCTTCAGTGTAGCCGGCGAGACGAATAACCTCCATGCGATCAAGTAACGCCGCCGGAATATTCATCGTATTGGCCGTCGCTACAAACATCACATCGGACAGATCGAAATCCACTTCCAGATAATGATCCGAAAAAGTGTGATTTTGCTCGGGATCGAGAACCTCTAACAATGCCGATGCCGGATCGCCACGAAAATCGGCAGCCATTTTGTCGATTTCATCCAACAGAAACATGGGATTACGCGTCTTCACCTTAGCCAAATTCTGCAGAATCTTGCCGGGCATGGAACCGATATAAGTACGCCGGTGCCCACGAATTTCAGCCTCATCCCTGACCCCGCCCAAGGCCATGCGTACATATTTGCGGTTGGTTGCGCGCGCAATCGATTCGCCCAACGAAGTCTTACCGACGCCTGGAGGGCCCACTAGGCATAAGATAGGCCCCTTTAAGCGTTTAACTCTTTGTTGCACGGCCAAATACTCAAGAATCCTTTCTTTAACTTTTTCAAGTCCGTAATGCTCGGCTTCCAATACCTCTTCCGCTATTTTTAAATCATGCCTGACTTTGGTTTTCTTTTTCCATGGCACATTAACCATCCAATCGATATAGTTACGCACCACAGTCGCTTCGGCCGACATAGGCGACATCATTTTCAACTTATTGAGCTCAGCGGTCGCCTTCTCTTTCGCTTCCGCCGTCATGCCTGCCGCATTGATTTTCTTTTCGAGCTCTTCTATTTCGTAAGGCGCATCGTCCATTTCGCCCAATTCCTTTTGTATCGCCTTCATCTGCTCATTCAGATAGTACTCCCTTTGGTTTTTCTCCATTTGTTGCTTGACGCGCCCGCGAATACTTTTCTCCATTTCGAGTAAATCTACCTCGCCCTCCATCAGCGTCATCAATGCTTCCAAACGCTGCTGAATATCGGACAATTCCAAGATCGTTTGTTTATCGGAAACTTTCAGCGTCATGTGAGCCGCCACAGTATCGGCGAAACGCCCCGGATCGTCGATACCGGCCAACGCATTCAACACCTCGGGAGGGATCTTGTTGTTCAGCTTGACATATTGATCGAAAGATCCCATTGCAGTACGCTGCAATACTTCCTGCTCTTGCTCGGACATCGTAATAATGTCATTAATCTCGGATACCGAGGCCGAAAAATAACCGCCGGAAAATTCGTATTTATCCACTTGGCAGCGCTGACTTCCCTCCACTAGCACTTTTACGGTTCCGTCAGGCAATTTAAGCAATTGGAGAATATTCGCCAATGTCCCCACCTGATATAAATCGGTGAAATCCGGATCATCGACTTCGGCTTCCTTTTGTGCGACTAAAAGCACTTGCTTGTTATCCTTCATTGCCGAATCGAGCGCGACAATCGATTTTTCCCTTCCCACAAATAATGGAATTACCATGTGCGGATAAACCACGACATCTCTTAACGGCAAAACCGGTACGATCATTTTTGTTTGATGTATAACTGTCATTTCAATAAGCTTCCGCAAAATGGGTCATTTATTATTTCTCTATACAGCTAATATAAGGCCACTTATTAAAATAGCAAGTTCTGAGCGAATAACCATCGCAATTAAGCAAAAAAAAGGCTTTATATGTTACATATAAAGCCCTTTCTTATTCTGAGAAATATGCTATACCCTTTGCTGGTCAAATTTCGGCGCCGGGGGTCCGTCAAAAGACGCCGTGAATACGTCCTTGTAGGCTTGACGGCGGCGACTGATTGCCATGGATGGCATGAATAGAAGTCCTGCACCGAAGTTTAACTAGCAAAAGAGAGATCAGGAATCCGAAGCCGCTTTTTTTATCTCGGATTCATAAACCAAAATCGGCTTGGACTCGCCAGATATCACGCCCTCATCCACAACAACCTTTGTGATATTTTCCGCTGACGGCAGCTCATACATTGTATCCAACAGAACGTTTTCAACGATGGTTCGCAACCCTCTTGCACCGGTTTTTCTTTCCATAGACTTGCGAGCGATGGCATGTAGGGAATCTTCTCTAAATTCCAGTTCCGCCCCTTCCATTTCAAATAAATGCTGATATTGCTTAATGAGCGCATTCTTCGGTTCGGTTAAGATCTTGACTAACGCTTCCTCATCCAATTCTTCAAGCGTTGCAATTACCGGCAGACGACCGACAAACTCGGGAATCAAACCATACTTGATCAAATCCTCCGCTTCGACTTGGGCAAAGATTTCACCGACATTCTTGTCGTTATCTTTGGCCTTGACCTCGGCGGAAAAACCGATACCGCCTTTCTCGGAACGGGCCTTGATCACGCGATCTAATCCTGCGAATGCTCCGCCTACGATAAAAAGAATATTCGCAGTATTGACTTGCAAAAACTCCTGCTGAGGATGCTTGCGACCGCCTTGCGGAGGCACTGAAGCTACGGTACCTTCGATCAGTTTCAATAACGCTTGCTGTACACCTTCACCGGAAACATCACGAGTGATCGAAGGATTATCGGCCTTTCGAGAAATCTTATCGATCTCATCAATATATACGATACCCGATTCCGCTTTTTCGACATCGTAATCGCACTTCTGCAGAATTTTTTGAATGATGTTTTCGACATCTTCGCCGACATAACCGGCTTCGGTTAATGTGGTCGCATCGGCAATCGTGAACGGAACATCCAGCAATCTAGCCAACGTTTCAGCCAGCAGTGTCTTTCCGGACCCGGTCGGACCGATTAGCAGAATGTTACTCTTCGCCAATTCAACTTCATCTTTTCTGGATTTGCTGCGTAAACGCTTATAGTGATTATAAACCGCAACAGCCAAAGTTTTTTTAGCCCGTTCCTGACCGATGACATATTCATCCAGCACGGTTTTAATTTCTAACGGTTTCGGAAGAGAACCATCGCCTTCTGAAGAATCATCCAACAATTCATCCCTAATGATATCGTTACACAACTCGACGCATTCGTCGCAAATGTATACCGAAGGGCCTGCAATCAGTTTTCTGACTTCATGCTGACTTTTACCGCAAAAAGAACAATAAAGAAGCTTGTCGTCATCTTTACCGCTTTTGTCATTACTCATAAATAGACTCCCACATACCCCAAGACTGAAGTATTCGCATCAATCGATTCAGTAAAAAGGATATCCCGAACATTAGCAAATTGTTATTTGATCGTTTCGCCGACACGACTGGTCAACACCTTATCGATCAACCCATATTCGACCGCATCGTGAGCACTCAAGAAGTTATCTCTATCGGTATCCAACTGAATCTTTTCGATGGGCTGCCCGGTATGTAAAGCCAAAACTTTATTGAGCTTCTCCCTGATTGACAGAATCTCACGAGCATGAATATCGATATCGGAAGCCTGCCCTTGAAAACCGCCTAAAGGTTGATGAATCATCATTCGCGAGTGAGGCAAACAAAAGCGTTTACCTTTCGCACCGCCGGTTAACAATAATGCCCCCATACTGGCGGCTTGACCAATGCACATCGTGCTGACATCCGGCTTGATAAACTGCATCGTGTCGTATATCGACATACCCGCGGTCACCGAACCGCCCGGAGAGTTAATATAAAGATGAATATCTTTATCCGGATTTTCCGATTCGAGAAATAATAACTGCGCAACAACTAGATTGGCCATGTAATCTTCGACTTGGCCTACCAAAAAAATCACGCGCTCTTTGAGCAATCGGGAATAAATATCGAACGAACGTTCGCCCCGAGCTGTCTGTTCAATGACGATAGGGACCAAACCGCCGGCCGCCTGTGGCTGCATGTTATTATTCAACTCATTTCGATAGTGCATTTGCATTCCTAAGATCTGTTACTTCTTGCCCATGATAGCATCGAAACTGACTTTTTCATCGGTGACTTTCGCTCTTTCGACAATCCACTCAACTGTTTGGTCTTCCAAAACCAATTGTCGTATTTCATTCAGACGATTTTCATCGGAATAATACCAATTAATAACATCCTGAGAACGTTCGTAACTTTGCGCCATATCTTCAATCGTCGACCGCACTTTCGCTTCATCGACTTTAATATTGTTGGCCTGAATAACCTCGCTCAGAATCAAGCCTAAAGCAACCCTTCGACGCGCTTGCTCCTCAAAAACATCCCTCGGTAATTCAGATTCGTCTAACTTGCGGTTTTGCTTTTTAGCGTTTTCAGCGTAAGGCTTGATTATTTCCTCGACTTCCTGATCGACAAGCGTTTTCGGTAATGAAACCGAAATATTGGCATACAAACTATCCATTACGGCAGTCTTAAGATTATTACGCAGCGATTGTCTCAATTCCCGCTCCATGTTCGCCTTGACATCATTTTTGAAGGTCGCCAGGTCGCCTTCTAGAACTCCGTAATTTTTCAGAAAATCGGCGTCTATTTCAGGAACAACAGACTCTTCAACCTTGGCTACAGAAACTTCAAATTCTGCGGGCTTTCCGGCCAACTTGGCGTTGCCGTATTGTTCGGGGAATGTCACGGTAAAAGTTTTGACGTCGCCCGCACTCAAACCAATCAGATTGTCTTCGAATCCGGGTATCATTTTGTTGGCGCCTATCTCGACAGGATAGTCGTCTACTTTGCCATCGGTAAAATTTTCGCCTTCGCAAACACCTGAAAAGCTAATCCAAACTTGATCATTAGTTTGAGCTGGACGCTCTACAGGGGTCCAAGTTTTGTTTTGATTTTTGATTTGCTCGATCATGGCGTCAAGATCGGCTTCCTCGACAGACGCAACCTTCCGGACCACTTCGATACCGTCAATTCCTTGTAAAGAGATCTCGGGATACACCTCGAACTCCGCCGTGTATTGAAAACCTTCCGACTCATCGATAGGTTGAATATGCGGGTATCCTGCCGGTCTTAAATTTTGTTCTTGCAGAGCTTCAAAATAAGTCGACTGAATCAAATCACCGGCGATTTCTTCTCGAACTCTATCTTTGAACATTTTTTTAACGACATGCTGAGGTACTTTTCCCGGCCGAAAACCATCCAATTTGACTTCACGCGCCAAGGATTTAAAACGATTTTCCATTTTCTCCTTAACAATTTCTTCTGGCACGCTCACGGTCATTTTTCTGCTTAATTCCGATGTTTTTTCGACAGAAACCTGCATTTTTTACCTCAGCTATTTTGATACGATTGGATTAAGACGCCTGACAAAGGCTTAAGACTTGGAAAAGTTAACGTTGAGAACGCTAACTTGAAATGTATGTATTTAGAATTTAATTGGTGCGAATGGAGAGACTCGAACTCTCACAGGCTACCCTACTGGAACCTAAATCCAGCGCGTCTACCAGTTCCGCCACATTCGCACATCAAATGAACGCGGCATTATATTCGATATACGCTAATATACAAACCTTTTTTTAAAACCATTTATCTTAAATTCGACAGTTTAACCATAAAGTACATAAAGCTCGTGAAGGACTTGAAGAAATTATCTAAATATTCTCGCAAACCTTTTTGGTGAGCGAAAATTCCATACAAACGCATAACAAGTTATTGAATTAACTTCTTATTCTTCATAATCTGCATGGTGAAATGCTTTTTTTATAGGATAAACGTTATGATAAACAACGAAACTAACATAATGATTCATGAGCAATGACACTCCACAAATCGTCATCGCCCGATTTTCGCAACACAAACTAAAGAAAAAACGTATGCATGATTTAACAAAGCTCTTGTTTTCAGCGCTGCTGCTCCATGGCTGCCATAACCTGCAAGTCGACACCGTACCGTTGTTCGACGATTTGGGCGACCACCGCTATCCGATCATTACATCATCGACTGCGGCACAACGCTATTTCGACCAAGGATTGATTCTAACCTACGGTTTCAACCATGCCGAAGCGGCACGCTCATTCCGTCAAGCCTATCGCTTGGACCCGAACTGCGCCATGTGCTATTGGGGCGAAGCGATAGCACTTGGACCGAATATTAATACGCCGATGGACCCAAGCACTGCCCCACAAGCCTATGATTCGGCACAAAAAGCGATGACACTCGCCGATTCGGTCTCCGACAAAGAAAAAGCCCTGATTCAGGCCTTAACCAAACGTTATGTACAAGAGGCGCCGACGGACCGGGTATCGCTCGATGAAGCCTATGCGGCGGCTATGCGCGAAGTGGCTCAACGCTTTCCTGACGACGCCGTCATCCTCTCTCTATTTGCCGAAGCTTTGATGGATTTACATCCATGGGACTTCTGGACCAAACAAGGCGAGGCCAAACCGTGGACAGCGGAAATCGTATCGACCTTAGAACAGGCCCTGGCTATCGATGCCAATAATCCGCTCGCCAATCATCTGTATATTCACGCTCTCGAAGCCTCACCGTTCCCCGAAAAAGCGCTTCCGAGCGCTCAGCGCCTGCCGTTCTTGGTACCGGCTTCCGGCCATTTGGTACATATGCCGGCGCATATCTATATCCGCACCGGGCGCTACCGCGATGCGATTTTGGCCAATCAGCAGGCTGTTAAATCCGATCACGGCTATCTGAGTCACAACCATACCGAAAGCATCTATACCCTCGCCTATGTCCCGCACAATTATCATTTTTTATGGGCTGCCGCGATCAAAACCGGACGCAAGGCATTGGCAACCCAGGCGGCCGCCGATACCGCAGCCAAGGTCAAACCGGAATTGCTGCGTGAGCCGGGACTCGACGGCACCTTGCAACATTTTTCCTTGATCCCGCTTTACACTCAAGCCTTGTTCGGTGATTGGGAGGCGATACTGCAAGAAACTGCCCCGGCTCCCGACCTGCTTTATCCGAAAGGCATATGGCATTATGCGCGCGGATTGGCTTTACTCAGAACAGGTCAAGCCGAACCGGCCCGTCAGGAACTGGCTCAGCTTGAAAAAATCACGAACGATCCAGCTATTGCCGAATTGAAAGTGTTCGATTTAAATCCGGTCGCATCGCTGTTGCGAATCGGATCGGATATTCTGAGCGGCGAACTGGCTGCCGAAACCCAGGACTACGACAAAGCCGCCGCCCATCTCAAGCACGCAATTGAACTCGAAGACGGCCTCAATTATACCGAACCCAAGGACTGGTATTTGCCGCCGAGGCAGGTTTTGGGGGCGATTTTACTCGAAGCGGGCCGGCAGCAAGAGGCCGAACTCGCTTATCGCGAGGATTTGCGGCATCATCCTCAAAACGGTTGGTCATTGTTCGGGCTGGCGCAAAGCTTACGCGATCAGCAAAAAAACCGGGAAGCCGATGAAATCGATACTCAGTTCCGACACGTTTGGGCGGAAGCCGATGTCAAACTGACCGGTTCGCGTTTTTAGAATCCCAAGGAGTACCGCCAATGCGCTTCGGACAAACGATTTGCGCGGCCTTCGTAATTTCTATCATCGCCCTGATCTGCCACGTCGTTCTGGCCGAGGAAAACGCCTTGGTTGCGCCGTTGAGGCGCGCCGAAAGCCCCGGGTTCGTGGTGTTGTCGCTGATCCAGTCTTGGGCCTTGGCATTGTTGTTCGCCTACGGCTACGGCAGCAATTCCCAATTTGGGGATCAAAAAGGGTGTGGGGTGTGCTTGGCGAGGATGTCGGCAGCAGGGGCAGATTTTTGCTCCTGCAAAATCTGCATTCACACCATCCTTGGTGCTTAGCTGCCGCCAAGCCCCCATGGATGGGTTTACGGCGTTCCTCGACAGGCATACCCCACACCCTAAGATCGGCGAAAATGCTCAAACTGGGAATTGCTGCGGCTACGGCCGTTTCAACCGAACCGGTTCGGTATCGGAGGGCGTCGTTTACGGGCTCTACTTTGCGCTGCTGGCGGGACTACTCGTGGATCTGAATCAATTCATTCTTTATCCGATTCACGGAAAAATCGCGCTGTATTGGTTCCTCGGCGGTTTGGTTGAATTTTCGATCTACGGAGCATTTATCCCTGGTTTTTCAGATTTTCCGGTTCGCTTTGTCGAGGTATGGGTCGATGAAATCACACGAAATCATAGAGTCGGTCATTCATAGAGGCGGATGCCACTGCGGCAAAGTACGATTCGAAATCGAAGCGCCGCCGGAAATTGTGGCGCACGATTGCAATTGTTCAATCTGTTCAAAATCCGGATTTCTACACCTGATCGTTCCCGCCTCACGGTTCCGGCTACTGACGGATCGAAACAATCTCGCATGCTATGCCTTCGGCAGCGGTATCGCCAAACATTGGTTCTGCAAAACCTGCGGAATCAAATCCTTTTACGTGCCGAGATCGAATCCGGACGGCTACAGCATTAATGTTCGATGTCTTGACGAAGGCACAATCACTAAAATGACAGTTGAGCCTTTCGACGGTAAAAACTGGGAAGCGAATGCCTCGAGTTTGGCGAGTCTTTCAAATACAGCCTAGCACCGAAATGAGCAATGGCCCGCTGCCAATGACAATATCCGTTTTCATGAGACAAGCGTCCGCAAATCCCCATTTATACCCTTTGCTGGTCAAATTTCGGCGCCGGAGTGTCCGTCAAAGGACGCCGTGAATACGTCCATGTAGGCTCTGCGACAACATCCCTGCTGTCAAAGCCTTTGCGAGCGCCATGGATGGCGTGAATGTCGATTTTGCAGGAGCAAAAATCGACCGAACACCCCGGCACCTCCATGCGTCAATGCCGAAATTTGAAGTGCGATCTGTATAAATTCCTCGGTAAAAATGAAATCTATTTAATTTCCAAACGCTTGGCCAAGCGATGCAAGTTGCCTCGATCGACCCCAAGACGACGGGCCGTTTTCGCCCAATTCGATCCCTCTTCGAGATAAGCAGTCCTTATCAATTGCCGTTGAAAATCATCGACCGCCTGCGACAACGAAACGTTTTTGACATCAGGCATGACCGTCTCGACTTGTATAGTTGCCTCATGCTTCTCTGCGAGATCCAAATCGTTAGGCTCAAGTATCACCGAACGCCCCCTTATCGACGAGGCCCTGAGCACCGCTCGCAAGATCACATGCTCCAATTCTCGAACATTGCCCGGCCAACGGTAACTTTGTAGAACTTCGACTGTTTCAGCGGCCAGTCCTGCGCGAACCAAACCTAAACGTACCCTGGCCTGATTAAGAAAATACCGGGCCAGCACAGCAATATCGACGATACGTTCACGCAGCGGGGCGACATGCAGTGGATAGACGCTCAGTCTGTGATACAAATCGGCGCGAAAACGGCCTGCCTTGACTTCCTCGGCCAACATTCGGTTCGTGGCGGCAATGATCCGCACATCGGCTCGATGACTCTTGTCGGAACCGATGCGCTGGATTTCGCCGAATTGCACCGCGCGCAACAATTTCGCCTGTATCGTCAACGGCAATTCGCCGACTTCGTCCAAAAACAGCGTGCCGCCATTAGCTAATTCGAATTTACCTGCGCGGTCATTATTCGCGCCGCTGAAGGCCCCCTTCACATGGCCGAATAATTCGCTTTCGGCCAAGGCTTCAGGCAAAGCCGCGCAATTGACATAAACCAAGGGCTGATCGGCTCGCGGCGAACGGGCATGAATGATACGCGCGATGACTTCCTTACCGACCCCCGTTTCGCCTAGCAGCAGAACGGTCAAATCGGAACCGGCGACGATATCGATCTCGCCGCTCAATTTCCGCATTGCCGGGCTTTCACCCAAGGTTTGATTACTGCGCTGTAAGCTCTCATTGACCAGCTCGCTAGCGACCAATTCACGGTGCTTCGCCAACTGTTCCAAGCGATTGATATACGATTCATATCGCAGCGACACCGTCGCCAAGGCCGCAAAAATACGAAACACGCTGTCTTCGATATGATCGAAGGCACCGGCCTCCAACGAATCCGCGGACAGCACTCCAAATAGAGTGTTTTCATTATATAAGGCGCAACCGACACAGGCATGAACCCCAATCGTCCCATTGGCATCGTTACTTAGCAGACCATCATAAGGATCGGGCCTCGGGTCGTTGACCGGGAACCTAACCGGGGCCCGTGATTGCATGATGACCGATAAGCGCGGATGAAGCTCCGGTTGAAACTGCATATCGAGGACCTTGGGTACCAAGCCGCGTGTCGCGACAGGGATCAATAGCCCGTCTTGATAACGCAACAGGGCGCACGCATGATTACCGGTAATTCTGGCAAACACGTTCAAAAATTCGGTATAACGCTCATTCATCGACAAATTAGCGGTCAAGGTGAGCACTACTTCACGTATAGCATTATCCATTTCAATAATCCCAGGCTGATCCGATAAAATACCGTGTTATTTAGACTCGTTTCGAGTCAATACGACACATCCCTATTCTACAACGATCATCTACAGCCTATGCAAGACTGTTCAGTAAATCTTTTTGGTATACGTCAAACCTCACTCCATCGACAAGTGTCATTATGACAACAATCACTAACACACCACAAAAAATACCTTATTATTCAATAGCCTGAAATTTGGCCTAGTAATTGCTTCCATATCCATCAAGTCATGCCGGAATACCCCAGTCGACGCGATCAACTGTTCTCCCCATACCGAAATCATTCACCGGCACCGATATTTATAGCAACCGAATAATTCAAGACAGGAAATCACCGATGTCAAAATCAATTTTGAACACGGCGCTAAGCCCCAACACAAACAATAGCCATGACTTCGATTACCGCGCGCTCCTTACTCGTTTCGGCAAACCGCGGCGCAATCGAATCGGCAGTATCATGACCGGTATATTCATATTACTCCTTCCCTTAGTATTATCGGGTTGCCAAGCGCCGCCGATCAAGGCGCCTGCATACAAAACCGCACAATTACGCCAGATCCTCGTCGTCCCAATCGAAACGCCGCCGCTCGAAGTCATTCCCGATCCCATCGACAACCGCCTACCGGTGCAGCGTCACTTTCGGAACATGGAGATCGCAACACCCTTGACCAAAAAGATCTATCTCAATCCGGGCAAGCTGCTAGTCTCGGGATTAATCAGCAACGAAGATGTCGTTACCGAGTTCGCCCCCGACATAGAACAAGACGCGCATCGCCCGTCACTCTCGCCCCTCGGTCAAGACTATTGGCTACCGAGCCAGGCTTTGGCTGAAAACCTAGTGACGCAATTGACCTTTAACAATATCAAATCCCAATTGAGTAGCCATTATTACCGGCTACCTAGCCCCACAGCTCGGTTCAGTAGCGACCCGGCCGACTGGCGCAAATCGGTTGCGCAGTGGTACGAACAAACGCAATCCTCGATCGACTACCGCTCGCTAAAGGAATCGGCCGGTTTTGATGCGGTTCTCGAAATCGGCATCGGACATTACCGAATCTTCGAAGGTCAAACAGCGCTACAAATTCTCATGCGCTTGGTCGATCCGGCCGACGGCACGGTTTACGCCAGAACCAGCGCAGAAACCTATACGGTTTCCGGCTCGTCGCAATCCCTACTCGGCAACGAAGGCCAACGTTTCAAACAACTGATTACCGATATGGGCATGCGACTCGTCGACCGCGGGCTCGGCAACATCGGGTTGCCGCTTCGGAAAACGGCTCTAAACCCATCTAAAATACCCTTCGTCGAAGCCCCGCCGGTCAATACACAATTTTATTAGCCTTGCCTCAATATGTTGATAGATTCGCCCCCTCCATGCTTTAAGGATTTGGCCGTAAATAACTTCCCTATTTTAAGGAGGGTTCGGTTGCTCGATTGGCAGGTGTCGGCGGCAGGGAAAGCCGCCGTCAAGCCTACACGGACGTATTCACGGCGTCCTGCCAAGCGAGTGACCGAACCCTCAACAAGGCTCATAGTTCCAGGACGTTATTTATTACGAAATCCTAAGCGGCAATGAGCATCATTTACGCGAAACGCCTGAAAGGATGGCGCTTTGTTTTGTTCAACGGCTGCCTGGGCTTGAGCCATGCATTGGTCCTATTCAATGCCGGCGCCTACATCGCGATGCTGCCCCGCGTCGCCGGCGGACTCGGCATTCCGTTGAGCTATGCCACTTGGACGCAAACCGACTATATGATCGGTTTGGCGCTAGCCTTTCCGGTCGGCGGCTGGCTGTCGCGGCGCATCGGCGAATACCGCCCCTTTGTCGCGGCCTTTACGGTTTTTGCATTGGCCTCACTCGTTTGCGCCTACAGCACGTCGTTCTATGTTTATTTGGCGGGGCGTATCGTCATGGGTTTTGCCGGCGGACTAACGCTGCCGCTCGGGCAATCGTTGCTGATCAAGGAATTTCCGGATAAACGCAAGTCAATGGGCATCGGCGTCTGGAGCCTATTTACCTTGACGCCATTCACTTTCGCGCCCCCCTTTGGCGGCTGGATCGCCGACACCTTGGGCTGGCGCTGGCTGTTTTGGATCAACATTCCGGTCGCGCTCACGATTGCCGGAATAGTCGGCGCGCTGCTCTATCAGCGCGGCTACAAACCGATCTGGCGGCGCTTCGACTTCACCGGCTTTATCTTAATAGCCGTAATTCTGGGTTGCCTGCAAACGATTCTAAATCTCGGAAACGACTGGGATTGGACTAACTCGCCGTTGATCGATGTCTTGATCATCGTCATGGCGATTAGTCTCGCCTATTGGATCGTTTGGGAGCTCGGTGCGCGTTACCCGTTTTTGGATATCGGACTGTTCGCGCATCGCAACTTCACGATCGGCGCCCTATCGCTGTTTCTGGGCTTTCTGTGCTTTCAAGGCCTGTTGTCGATGCTGATCGTGCAACTGCAAGTCACCCTGGGCTACTCGTCATGGTTGGCGGGACTGGTGTTTCTGCCGATGGCGATTTTCGCGAAACCGATGGGCGGCCTGTTCCATGAAATCATCAAGCGCTTCGATGCCCGCTTACTGGCCTCATTTAATTTACTCGGCTTCGCGGCGACCTATTTCTGGCTCAGCCGCTTCGATGCGGTCGATGCCTATGCTGAGCTATTCTGGCCCAAACTATTGGAAGGCATTTGTCTAGGCAGTTTTTTCGTGCCATTGACCGCGCTGATGCTGCACGGCCTGCCGCCGGAACGACAATGGCGAGCCGTCGAATTGGCCGGACTGATGCGGATTGCCGCAGGCGCGTTCGGAATCACGCTGCAAACCATCATCATCTATCAACGCAAGCCGCAGCATATGACCCGAATAGCGGAAGTCCTGACGCCGCTCTCCCCTCGCTACGATCAAGCCATGGAGCCCTTGCTTGCGACAGGGCTGTCCGAACGGCAGGCCTTCATTAAATTGGCTAAAATCGCAGAACGCGAATCGGTGCTGAACGCCATGAATGACGCTTATTGGCTGGCCGGCTGCCTGTTCGTCGGCTTGTCGATCTTGGTTTGGCTCGCCTATCCGACCCGGCAACCGGCCAAACCGACGACCGCTCGCGCGCTAAGGCGCAAGGCGCAAGAAGCCTTATCGGAGGGCCCATGAACGGCAAACCGGTCAAACACCGCACCGCTAGCGCCTGTCTACTGAGTTGTACGCTAGTGATAGCCGGCTGCGCGTGGTTTCCCGAAAGCACCCAACGCGCCAAGATGAATCCGTTACCCGAGATCGACCAAACGCTTAGCGAGGCGCAGCGGAGGCTACCGGCGACCGATCGATGGCCGGACCCGGCTTGGTGGGACATCTTCAACAATCCGCAATTACAAACACTGATCGAAGCCTCGCTCGAAGACAACCCGGATCTGAAAACCGCCACGGCTCGGCTAAGCCAGGCTCAGTCTATGGTCGATGCGCAAGCCGCCGAATTGTATCCGACCGTCCATGCGAACATCACATTCAATGCCCAACGATTTTCCGCGAACAGCGTGCAAGTCAAATTCGCCGGAGAAAACTTCCGGCACATGCTGATCAACCCGTTGATCTTGCGTTATCACCTGGACTTTTGGGGACGCGACAAAGCCGCGTTGCAAGCCTCGGTCGGCCGCGCCGTTGCCGTCGAAAACGAACTGGCCGACGCCAAATTATTGTTGTCGGCCACCGTCGCGCAAGCCTATTTTGACCTGAGCGAAAGCGCCGAAAAACTGAAACTGGTACAACAAATCGTGCAACACAAGGAAGCATTGTTAAAGCTCGAACAGACCCGGCTCGAGCTCGGTTTGATCGAACGCTCCGTCCCGCTGAATACCGGAATCGAATTGAATGCGGTCCGGGAAATCGAAGCCGCTCTTCGCGCCAAGGTCGACGTACAGCGCCATTTGCTTGCGGCGCTCGCAGGGCGTGGCCCCGACTGGGGACAAAGCATCGCGGTCGATCCCAGCTTGTTTCCGAAACGCTTGAACCTACCGGCCGACCTGCCGTTGAGCCTGCTAGCGCACCGTCCCGATATCGCCGCGGCCAGACTGCACGCCGAAGCCGCCGCCGAAGAAATCAAAGTCGCCGAAACCGCATTTTATCCGGACGTCAATCTAATCGCATTTACCGGCCTGCATAGCGTTAGCATGACCGACGTGATACTGCAAGGCGCAAGTCTGGCCTATGCCGTCGGACCCTCGATCGAGTTTCCGATATTCGAAGGCGGCCGTCTGCGCGCTAATTTGACTTATCAAGAAGCCACCTACGATGCGGCGGTGGAACGCTATAACGCCAGTTTGCTACATGCCGTACAAGAAGTCGCCGATGCCTTGACGCGCCGGCAGGAGGCCGAAGCCAGACTCACCGAGCAGCAACGTTCGCTGGAGGCGGCACAAAGCAATGAAAGTCTCGCGCAAACCCTCAATCGAGCCGGACTCAACAATCGTAGCGATTTGCTGGAAGCTCGAATTCAGGTTTTGGATCAACGCTACCACTTGGCGACGCTCGAAAACGAACGCTTCAAAACCGCCGTGCAACTCTTTAAAGCCCTGGGCGGCGGCTATACCGAAAACGACAAACTATGACGACAGCCGTACCCCAAAAAATCCGTCCGAGAGAAATCCTCCGCAAGCGTAACCGCCGATTGAAAGGCGTAACACTGGCGATATTGCTGGCCGGCTTGAGCTATTTCGCCTATTGGTGGTATATGAACCGGGATTGGGTTAGCACCGACGACGCCTTCGTCGCGGGACATCTGATCACGGTCAAGGCATTGACCGAAGGCATCATCGTCGAAGTCGCGGCCGAAAACACCCAGGCCGTGCAAGCCGGCGACTTATTGGTTCGCCTCGACGGCAACCATGCCGAAGTCGCCCTGCAACAAGCCAAGGCCGAATTGGCCGAAACGGTTAGAAACATCGTCACGCTGAAAGCCCAAATAGACACGCTCAATCATCGCGTCATTGCTCGGCAAGCTTCGTTGGCAACAGTTCGCCACGATCTGAAACGTTACGAAAGCGCCCTCTTCGAAGGCGCAGTATCCGAACAGCAAGTGCAAAACGCCCGCGACCGGCTACGCGAACTGGAAGCGGCAATTAGCGAAGCCGAAGCGGAAAAATCGGGCATTCAAGCACAACTGCTCGAAACCGACATCGACAGCCATCCGTCCGTCGAAAAAGCCAAAAGCCGTGTCAAAAAAGCCTACTTGGATTACCGGCGCAGCAACATCTTCGCGCCGGTGTCGGGTTATGTTTCCAATCGCCGCGCGCATGTCGGCGATCATATCAAGTCCGGTATGCCGTTAATGGCCATTGTGCCGCTCGACGAAGTCTGGATAGAGGCCAATTTTCTCGAAACCCAAATCGCTTCTATCCGCCCCGGCCAATCCGCGGAAATCAAGATCGACGCTCACGGCGGCGAAAGACTATACCATGGCACCGTGCAAGGCCTAAACCCCGGAACCGGCAGCGTATTCGCGGTACTGCCGACCAACAACGCCACCGGAAATTTCATTCATATCGCCGAGCGCGTGCCGGTCCGCATCGGCCTTGACCCGAAAGAAATACAAGAACACCCGCTGCAACCGGGACTATCGACACTAACCCGTATCAACATTAGCGAAACGGGCGAGCCGCTCTTGACCTCGAACGCCGGCACCCGAACCGAGTTTTATCGCACCACGATCTACGACAACGAACTGGAAGAAGCCGAACGATTGATCCGCGAAATCATCCATATAAATCAACCCGCCAACAATCACTTAAACGAATAATGATGAATTACGTGCGATTCTTAAAATCATTTCACGAAAATCGGCTAAGTCTCACTGTTGATTAGTTAATTCCAGTTACCCACAAAACCTGTGGATAACTCTGTGCATATCTTGATAATGAAAGCTTCTATGCCGCGTAATTATTACGGTTTTGTTAAATTGATCATTTTTTATACAGGCCTCATATTTTCATTAAATCAATAACTTACGAAGCAACACCGGTTTCCGTAAGTCCTTGATTTATGAATTTCGGCCCGAAAATCGCTAATTTCGCCTGGTGTGTATAAGCCGGTAGCGGTCAAGTCATTTTTTGATTTTTTTACTATCGACAAGCCTTAACTTAACTGCAGCAGTTAGTCCACTAAAGCCACGAAATACACGAAAGTAATCAGCGACATACTTTATTCCCTTGAATCACCCATCGGATGAACAGTTTAGAAAGCATAACTATTTAAATATTATCGTGATTTTTGTGTATTTCGTGGACAAAACGCTTTTTTTGGATAAAGTTATGCCTTTCGTGCTTCAAACTTCGGCAGTCCCTGAGAAGGCGCCGAGGTGCTCGGCAAAGGCTTTGCCAGCATGGAGCTGGCTAGAGCCTACAGGGACGTATTCACGGCGTCCTTTGACGGGCAACCCCTGCGCAGAATTTTGATCTACGAGGGGTATAGCTAAATTTTGAGTATATGGGAAATAATAAATGAACCGGGCGCTTAGTCGTGCCGGTGGAATCACAGAAACCGCCCGGCATAAACCGGGCGTTTCCGTGTGGAGCTTTTGTCAATCGCAGTTGAACGGATGTTCCAGCATGATGGTTTCGTCACGGTCGGGACCCGTGGATAGGATCGCTACTTTGACGCCGACCAATTCTTCGATACGTTTGATATAGGCTTTCGCGTTTTCCGGCAATTTGTCGTATTCGGTCACACCTTCGGTGCTATCGCTCCAACCCGGCATTTCTTCGATGATCGCTTCACAAGCCTGATAACGATCGGCGCCTAACGGAGCGGTTTCGGTGACTTCGCCATCCAGTTTGTAAGCAGTACAAATGCCGATTTTTTCGAGACCGTCGAGCACGTCGAGTTTGGTCAGGCAAATGCCGGTTAAGCTGTTCAATTGGGCGGATTTGCGCATCGATACCGCGTCGAACCAGCCGGTCCGGCGTTTTCGACCGGTCGTCGCACCGAACTCATGACCTTTCACCCCGAGATGCTCGCCGATGTCGTTCATCAATTCGGTCGGAAATGGACCGTTGCCGACCCGGGTCGAATAAGCCTTGGTAATACCCAACACATAATCGAGATTCAACGGACCCACACCGGTACCAGTTGAGGCGCCTCCGGCCGTCGTATTGGATGATGTCACATAAGGATAGGTCCCGTGATCAATGTCGAGTAATGCGCCTTGTGCGCCTTCGAACAATATTTTTTTACCGGCGTTTTGATACTTTGAGAGTACGTCGCCGACATCGGCTAACATCGGCTTTATTTGCTCGCCTTGAGCCAGAACTTCGTCGAGTGCTTGGTTGAAATCGACCGCGTCGACTTTATAATAATTGGTCAGCATAAAGTTGTGATAATCGAGCAATTCGTTCAACTTGTCACTGAAGCTGCCGACATCGAATAGGTCGCCGGCGCGCAAACCTCTACGTGCGACTTTGTCTTCATAAGCCGGACCAATGCCGCGCCCGGTAGTACCGATGGCTTTGTTACCGCGCGCCAGTTCGCGAGCCTGATCGATCGCGACATGAATCGGTAAGATTAATGCGCATGCCTCGCTAATCAGCAGTCGATTCTTGACCGAAATACCGGCCTTTTCGAGAATCTCAATTTCTTCGAGTAAGGCATTCGGGGCCAATACCACACCGTTACCGATCATGCATTGCACGTCTTTTCGCAGAATACCGGACGGTATCAGATGCAAGACTGTCTTTTGCCCTTGAATGACCAAGGTATGACCCGCATTGTGGCCGCCTTGAAAACGGACAACCGCATCCGCCTGATCGGTCAGCAAATCGACCAGTTTACCCTTTCCTTCGTCACCCCATTGAGTGCCGATGACTACAACATTTTTTCCCATGATGATTCCAAATTAAGCGATAGCTTTAACAACCCAGTCGGTATTTTTTTTTTCCAAAATCGAGGTGTACCCAAGTTCTTTGTAGTTTCCGGTCTGTCCGGGCAATTCACGGATGACGGTCCTGCCCTCGGCGCGTAAATCCCGGATTTTTTCGGCCAACTCGCGGTTATCGGTAGCAGGAGCAAAAATAATTTCCGGCCGCTCAAGCGGAATAATATCCTTACTCAAAACCGACAATAATTTTAAATCGGCGCTAAATCCGGTAGCGGGCCTAGCCCGTCCGAATACTTCACCGATATTGTCATAACGTCCGCCTCTAGCTATCTCGCGCCCTACGCTCGGCACGAAGGCCGCAAACACAACGCCGGTATGATAGCGATATCCTCGGAGTTCGGCCAAATCGAAACTCAACGGCAAATCAGGAAAAGCTGCCGCCAATTGATCGGCAATCGCTTGCAAATCTGCCAAGGCCCGTTTTACGGCATCGCCGGCATCGGCAAACACGACTCGTGCTTGCTCGAGTGTTTCGTAACCACCATTAAGTTCCGGCAACCTGAGCAACATTGTTTTCAGTTGTTCATCGAGAGCTAATCCTTCGATGAGTTCTCGGATTTCCGGCCGCGCTTTTCGCTGCAACGCGTCGAACAATGCGGCTTCGTCGGCATCGGTCAATTCAGCCTGTTCCGATAAGGCTCGATAAATACCGACATGCCCTAAGTCGAGATGAACGTTTTTCAAGCCGGACATCGCCAACATTTCCAACATCAACGAAATCACTTCGACATCGCTCTCACGGCCTTCGTGGCCGTATAATTCTGCACCGATCTGCATCGGGCTCCGGGTTTTTTCCAACGGGTCGCCGAGCGTATGCAATACAGTACCGACATAGCATAAGCGGGCCGGCGCACAATTATTAAGGTTGTGTGCATCGATACGTGCAACTTGCGGCGTCATATCGGCACGAATACCCAACATTTCACCACTCAGTTGATCGGTTAATTTAAAAGTTTGGAGATCCAAATCATGGCCGGACCCGGTCAACAGAGAATCCAAATAATCGATCATTGGCGTAATGACCAGCGAATAACCCCAACACGAAAAAACATCCAATAACTTCCGTCTGAGGTTTTCCAGATGCTTGGCTTCAGCCGGCAAGACCTCTTCGATACCGTCGGGTAAAAGCCAAGTATTTTTTTGTTGCATTTTTTACGTATCCACTCAAACAAAACGCCCCGTAAAGACGGAGCGTTAGCATTGTCAATTGTCCAATCGAAGTGATTGAACGTTATATTAGCCAGTCTTTATTTCTGAGACTTGAAGTACTTAAAGAATTCCGATTCCGGGTCAATGACCATCAAGCGATCAGGATCGCTAAATGTCTCTTTATAAGCATTGATACTACGGTAAAAGCTATAGAATTCAGCATCTCTTGAAAACGCTTTAGCATAAGTATCGGCCGAAATCGCATCGCCTTCGCCTCGTAGTTTCTCGGCTTCTCTAAAGGCTTCGGCAAGAATTACGACGCGTTGTCTATCGGCGTCGGATCGAATGCGTTCAGCCGCCTCGGAACCTTGAGAGCGAAACTCCCTAGCTACCCGTTCACGCTCGGCTTCCATCCTTCTAAATACAGAGCTACTGACATCAGGCGGTAAATCGATACGCTTGACTTGAACGTCAAGGATTTCGAGACCTAAATCCGCTGCTATCTGCGTGGTTCTATCAATCAAGATTTGCCGTATCGCTTTTCGGTCGGTCGCAACTAACTGCGTGATATCCCGTCTACCGAATTCGCTGCGGAAGGCATCCTTGATAATCTGATCCAGTCTTAAATTAGCCTGATTGATATCACCGCCAACTACGGTATAAAAGGCCTTGACATCACCGATTCGCCATTTAACAAAAGAGTCGACGATTACGTTTTTCTTTTCAGCGGTCAAAAAACGCTCCGGCGATGTATCCATCGTTTGAATACGACTATCGAACTTTTTGACATTGTTGATGATTGGCCATTTGAAATGAATTCCAGGCTCGTAATCGTTTCTGACAATTTCACCTAATTTGAATTTAATCGCTTTTTCGGTTTCCGATACGGTAAAAACGCACATCAACCCAACGAACAAGATTGCAGCGACACCGATTAAAATTTTATTCAAAGTCATTAGCGTCCCCTTCCTTCACGTCCGCGAGTAGTGGTTCGAAAAACCGGATCGATCGGCCTAGTTTGCGTCACGCTGCCGGCTTGAGATTTTTGCGCGGTTTCATCCGTTGGAGATTGTTTAATTATTTTATCCAATGGTAAATACATCAAGTTATTACCGCTTTTAACATCGAGGAAAACGGTATTGGAATGGGTCAATACGCTTTGCACCGATTCGATGTACAAGCGCTTACGCGTCACTTCGGGAGCCTTTTTATACTCGCCTAGCAAAGCCAAGAAACGACTCGCCTCACCTTCCGCTCGAGCTATCACCTGTTGTTTATAACCTTCGGCTTCCTGCATTTTTCTTGCCGCGGCACCACGCGCTTTCGGAATCACATCGTTCGAATAAGCTTCCGCTTCATTGATTAAACGCTGCTGATCTTCACGAGCCTTGATCGCATCTTCAAACGCCCCCTGAACTTGCTCAGGCGGCTGGGCATCCTGCAAGTTAACACTGGTTATTTGCACGCCGGACTTATAAGAATCCATGACGTCCTGAATTTCCTCCCGGATTTGCGCCACGATTTCGGTACGTCCTTCGGTCAAGACAAAATCCATTTTACTTGAGCCGACCACACCACGCTGAGCCGCTTCGGTCACCTGTTTTAATGTGATCTCAGGGCTAACAACGTTGAACAGGAAATCCTTCGCATCCTTGACTTGATATTGCACAGCCAAACGAACATCGACGATGTTTTCATCTTTAGTCAACATCAATGCTTCTTTTGGGACCGACCCCAACGTTTGCTGAGCACCTCCGCTACGATAACCGACTTCGATAAAACGTTGCCGTCTGACATTGACTAATTCAACGCTTTCGATCGGTACGGGAATGTGCCAATTCAAACCGGCCTGCGTCGTTTCGGTATATTTACCAAAACGCGTCACGACACCGTGATTACCTTCATCGACGATATAAAAGCCGCTTAACCCCCATAGAACGACAGCACCTCCGATGAGAAACCCGAAGCCTTTCATTGATGCGCCAGGCGAACTGCCGCCGCCACCGCCACCGCCGCCAAAAATTCCGCCGATCTTTTCCTGAAGCGCTCTGATCGCTTCATCCAGATCCGGAGGGCCTTTATCGTCTCCTCCACGACCGCTCCAAGGATCTTTTTTACCGCCGCCAGGCTCATTCCAGGACATAGCTATGCTCCGTTTGGATTTTCTTAAATTAAACATTAAAAGATGTCTATCACAGTAAAATAATAAACCGGTGATACGAAAAATCATCATTCGTAACCGATTTAATTACTCAATAAACCTATAAAATTAAACAAATTTATTTTAATTCTCACGTTTTGAGCTTGTTCTTGATGACCGATTCCGATAAAAAAGGCCATTACGAAGAGAACAATAAACGCTTAGTTTACAGATAATCATTAATTCGGGGATTATCCTAAAAAAACCACTATTATACAAACCTGCTTATCGAGATTAGAATATTCATTCTAAGCCTCCAACTTATCAACCGATTTCAAAACACCCAAATGCTTTTTATCGATTTCGACCAGTAGCTCCCATCCTCCGGTAGCGCTCACTTCTTCCTCGAGGACCGTTCCTAAACGAAAAAGCTTCGCTCGAACATCGCCTTGAGTAGGCGAAAGATTGATCTGTCGTCGCACTTTGCTGGAAGCAAAAATTTCGGCTAACACCTGGTAAAGCAAATCGACACCGACACCGGTTTCGGCCGATAACCAGACTCTCAAGGCATTGCCTTCATCATCCCTATCGACATGCGGCTCAATATCCGGCAACAGGTCAATTTTATTAAACACTTGCAGCTGCCTAATTTCATTCGCTTCGATATCCTCTAAAACCTGGTTAACTTGTGCGATGGTTTCATCACGGTCTTCGGCATTGGCATCGATCACATGCAGCAGCAAATTTGCCTCGCTGGCCTCTTGTAACGTCGATCTGAAAGCGGCAACCAACTCATGAGGCAAATGCCGAATGAATCCGACGGTATCGGCCAAGACAATTTCAGCGTTATTAGGCAATGCGCATTGACGTAACGTTGGATCGAGGGTCGCGAATAACTGATCGGCCGCATAAATTGCCGCACCGGTCATCGTATTAAATAGCGTCGACTTTCCCGCATTGGTATATCCGACCAACGAAACCGACGGAATTTCGGCTTTCTTACGCTTGCTTCGCCCTTGATGACGCTGTTTGGCGACTTTCTCCAAGCGGCGTTGAATTTGCTTGATTCGAATCCCCAAAAGCCTACGGTCGGTCTCGAGCTGCGTTTCGCCGGGCCCCCTTAAGCCGATGCCCCCTTTTTGCCGTTCCAGATGCGTCCAACCGCGAATCAGGCGCGTGGATAAGTGCCGTAATTGAGCCAATTCGACTTGAAGTTTGCCCTCGAAGGTTTGTGCGCGCTGCGCAAAAATATCCAAGATTAAACCGTTGCGATCGACCACACGAACTTCCAACGCTTTTTCGAGGTTGCGCTCTTGGCTCGGTGACAAAGGGTGATTAAATAAGACAATATCGGCCGAATAATCGCTAATGGCCTGCTTGAGCTCCTCAAGCTTTCCGGTACCGATAAAATATTTCGAATCGGGACTTTGCCGGCTACCGGTCAACACATAAACCGGATCGGCTCCGGCCGACTTAGCCAACTCTTTCAATTCCGAAAGGTCTTCGGGTGAAGTATGTAAAGTGAGGTGAACGAGCACGGCCCGTTCACCGGCATTAGGACGCTCAAACAATCAAGCGCTCCTTGTATCGTTAATCTTCAATGAGTTCGTTTTCACGGGTGATTTTGACGGGTTTTCCTGGCACGATCGTTGAAATGGCATGCTTATAAACCATTTGGCTGACCGTGTTCTTTAACATAATGACATATTGATCGAACGAATCGACGCGACCTTGCAGTTTGATTCCGTTCACTAAAAAAATCGATACAGGGGTATGCTCTTTTCTGAGTGTATTTAAAAAATTATCCTGCAAATTTTGCCCTTTCGACATCCGCTTTCTCCTTATTATTTTCAGCTAGCCTAAATAAACTATGAATACACTATACCAATACTTTTCAGTAAGTCTAACTTAATTCATAGACCATTTTAACCGGTTTTTAATACTCTTGGACAATTATTAACCAATGGCACACAGATCGCCCTCAGCAATCAAGCCTGCCTGGAGTTTTTTTATTGTCAAATGCCGGCTAGATTCAACACTGATGATTGTTTAATCAAAAATAATCCTATAGGGAAAATTTTCAATAAACAACTTTTGAACGACTATGTAACAATTTTTCCCGGCACTTAACAAAGTCATCATAGCTTTCCAAAAACTTAATCGGTGATACCGATACCCTAATTTCGCGCATATCTAAGACCGTCGATGCCCGCACATAGACAAAGGTCGGTGCGTTGCCTCGCAATAATGCATCGAGCATATCTTCCGCCGCGTCGCCATACACACTGAGACGATCAAAATCTCGGCCATGCGCGGCACCATCTAAATAAACCGCATGATTAGGTGACGCTAGCTCGTTATGTATCCAAGGCGCCGTTGCTTCGGTGACATTCGCCTTAATGATATCGGCCTTAACTCGTCTTTCCTGCAATGAGAATGCTAACTCAGACCCGGCTCGATGACTAAACACCGCCGAGCCATAATTGGGAATGGTTTGTTTAAGACGGCATTCCGATTGACCGCTTTCCACATCCCATTTAGCCTCCATCATAGGTACTTCATAATACTCGGCATAAGCCTTTGCAGTCGAAACAATCAATAATAATACAATCAACCCACTATAAAGTTTCATATTCATAACCCGGTCGTTTTGTCCATATACGGATGGTATCGGCAAACTAGGCGGATTATTTAAACTGATCCATGACAAAATCCTCGACTACCTTGACGAAACACTCGGGCTGTTCGGCATGCAACCAATGCCCGGCATTCGCAATCGTTGCGACAGCCGCGTTAGGGAACAGTCCCGAAATGGCTTCGGGTCGAAAATAAGCGGAATTTTCTCCGGCGATAAACAACGCATCTCCGGTAAAACCCGCCACCCCCTCGACCGAAGGAAAGCCGACGATATAATCGGCCGACTGTTGACAATAATCCAGATTGATTCGCCAAGTATACTGCCCATCCCGCAGTATTAAGTTTTGCAATAAAAACTGCCTGAAGCCAATATCGGGAATCGCCTCAGACAAAAAATCGTCAGCCTGCTTACGATTCGAAAGCGATGCCAAAGGCAAGCGGTCAAGCGCCTCGATAATACGATCGAAATTGTGCCTATAAGCGACCGGCGCAATATCCGCGACTAACAAACGCGACACCCGCTCGGGATTGTTGAGCGCAAACCACATCGCGGTCTTGCCGCCCATACTATGCCCAAGCAAGGTAGCCGATTCCAAATCCAAACAATCCATGAATGCCGCCAGGTCGGAGGCCATCAGCGGATAATCCATCTGCTCGGCATGCGGCGATGCGCCATGATTACGCTGATCCGGCACATAAACGCGGAAACGCTCGGACAAACGCTTGGCAATTTGCCTCCAATTGCGTGACGAAGCTAAGAAGCCGTGCAAGATGACCAATGGCGGCGCGCGCTCATCGCCGAATGCTTCGTAATGTAACTGAATATCGCTCATGATTATATAAAACTGAATGCGGCACCGATCAAGCCGCCGAAAACGCCTCCCCAAACCACAAGCCAGCCCAAGTGTTGACGGATAATGGTCCGCACGATCTCCTTGACTAACTGAGGCGTTAATTGATTCAAGCGTTTATCGATAACTGTCTCGATTTTATCGACAATATCCTCGCCAATCTTATGGGCGTCCAAACTATGATGTAAAGCCTCCTTGAAGCGCTCCGAATCGACCGTTTCGGTCAAAATGAGCTTCATTTTCTCGGTAAAAGGCTCTTTGAGCGGCTTCAGCGCCTCTTCTCCACCCATCATCATCAGCATGCCGCCGAACGAAGAGTTCATAATCGAAGCAACAAGACCCTCGTAAACCCGTTCATAATCGACTGCATTCAGTATCGGCTCTAAATTCAATACCTTGCCGCCCTCCCGCTCTTCTTTTTCGATAAATTGCTCGATATTTTCGACGGTAAAAAACTGTTGCATCATCAGCAACTTGATCGACGATTTAAACTCCTCGAAGCGATTAGGTATGACACCGGAGCCATATAACAACGGCACTTTTTCAAACAACATATGCACGGCCAACCAATTGGTAATCGCACCCGACAATGCAAAAAAACCGACCGCCTTCGTTAAATCTTGTTGTACCGGGCACACATAGCCGGTAACAACGATCAAAACCGCCAGCAAGTTCGTGATTAAACTTTTGTTGAATAACTTTTTCATGATGATTTAAACAATAATAATCTTTTCAACGGACGCAGTATCCGGGAGTATGGGGACGATATCATCGGTTTCAAGCCGTTTAAACATATTGCCCGGCACACCAACCCGACGACCAAGCCCATTGAAAGTTATAACCGCCGAGCCAACCGGTCACATCGAGCACTTCGCCGATGAAATACAAACCCGGCACATCATGACAGCCCATCGTTTTCGATGAAATCGCGTTACAATCGACGCCGCCCAGTGTCACTTCGGCGGTGCGGTAGCCTTCCGTCGCGTTCGGTTTGATCGTCCAATGGCTGATACAGTCGGTAATAGCATCGATTTGAGCGGCCGATAAATCCGCCATATTACTATTCAGCAACTTTTCCTCGATTAGACAGGCGAGCAAACGTTTCGGCAATAATTCGGCCAGCATGGTCTTTAACGCAGCTTTTGACTTTGTCGTTTTAAGCTGCCAAAGATGCTCGGCAAGATCGGTCTCGGGTAATAAATCGATCGTCAACGACTGTCCGGGACGCCAGTAATTCGAAATCTGCAGCATCGCCGGCCCGCTTAGTCCCCGATGGGTAAACAACAAATTCTCGGTAAAACTTTGCTCGTAACAACTCACCCGGCATAACAGTGCGATACCGGAAAGTTCGGACAATCGCTGCTTGTCATCCGGTTGTAGCGTAAATGGAACCAGGCCCGCCGAAGTCGGCCAAACTTTAATACCGAATTGTTCAGCGACTTTATAGCCGAAGGGCGACGCGCCCATTTTAGGAATCGACAGACCGCCGGTAGCGATCACCAGCGAGCGGCATAAATAATTTTGCAGCTTGGTTTTAATCAGGAATTGTCGATCGGAACGATGCTCAATGGCTTCGATGCGGGTATTCAAGTTAATGTCGACACCCACCGAATCGCACTCGGTCAAAAGCATATTAAGAATATCCTTGGCGCTGTCATTACAAAACAGACGACCGAATTCTCGCTCGTGATAAGGAATGCGATAACGCTGAACCCAATCCAGAAAATCCCATTGTGTAAATCGACTCAAGGCCGATTTACAAAAATGCGGATTATGGGAAATATAATTGTCCGGTTCAACCGAATAATTGGTGAAGTTACAGCGCCCGCCTCCAGACATCAGAATTTTTTTACCGGGCTTTGCGGCTAATTCCAACACTTTCACATTGCGCTTGCGCTTACCTGCTTCGATGGCACATATTAACCCGGAAGCGCCCGCACCGATTACGACGACATCGGTTTCCACCATAGTTGATATCCGGAAAAAGCGGCGAACTATACAAGAACCGCAATCAAATCACCAGACCTCGAGTCAATCGGAGTGAAAAATTAGCCTTGTAGGATATGCATAAGCGACAAGCGCACTTGAAAAAGCGAGACCGCCCCACAATCACCCTTAGAAACTTTTTTGTTCGGTATAACCCTCCGGCTCATGCATGACCACAGCGCCCAATTCGGCGAATTGAAACAAACGCATTGCGCGTTCGCCGTTATAATCGAGCACTCGCAAAGGGCGATCCGCACTTAATTCTTGTTCGGCCTTTTCGAAATGATGTCCATAGCGCTCTCTGGCCAACGGCACAGGAATTTCATAGGCGACAAACTTTTCTACGCCCTTACCTGCCAGCACTGCTAAAAACGACTGATCGTCGACTTGCGAACGATCCGTCAACACGACCATCGTGCCGCTACCGGAGAATAATAAAAATACTTTCATCGTTTAAGCCTCCCGAAAACCCGTAAGCAACATCCTCAACCGGAGGTAAGAATAATATGACAAGCTTGCGCATGCTCGGCTGCCGTTCGGCCGAGATCGGTCAAATATCCGCCATCCGCTTGCGTTACCAAG
The DNA here is from genome assembly GCF_005931095.1 of Methylotuvimicrobium buryatense. GTDB lineage: Bacteria > Pseudomonadota > Gammaproteobacteria > Methylococcales > Methylomonadaceae > Methylotuvimicrobium > Methylotuvimicrobium buryatense. Next base: position 3,401,750 of record NZ_CP035467.1, read on the forward strand.
CCTTTTTGGTACAAACGCGCTACTGCATCAATTACAGAGGCATCCGCATCCTTATGAATTTTGATTCCCTCGAGTGTCGTCGTCAGATTGTAATGCAGCAAAATATTGAGTTCGTCCACTAATTCTTGTTTGAGCATGTATGTTCTCCATTTATTATTAATATCATTAGACCACAGAATAAGCGGTAAGCGGTAAGCGGTAAGCGGTAAGCGGTAAGCGGTAAGCGGTAAGCGGTAAGCGGTAAAATGATGCAGTATTTAAATCGCTTGTCAAGCGCCGATTCACCTTTCACCTTTCACCTTTCACCTTTCACCTTTCACCTTTCACCTTTCACCTTTCACCTTTCACCTTTCACCTTTCACCTTTCACCTTTCACCTTTCACCTTTCACCTTTCACCTTTCACCTTTCACCTTTCACCTTTCACCTTTCACCTTTCACCTTTCACCTTTCACCTTTCACCTTTCACCTTTCACCTTTCACCTTTCACCTTTCACCTTTCACCTTTCACCTTTCACCTTTCACCTTTCACCTTTCACCTTTCACCTTTCACCTTTCACCTTTCACCTTTCACCTTTCACCTTTCACCTTTCACCTTTCACCTTTCACCTTTCACCTTTCACCTTTCACCTTTCACCTCTATTACATCCGCTTAACGAACCGATCAAGGCCACAACTTTCTCCAAAGCCCCTCTGTTGTCTGCAACAAATTGCAATCCCTTTTGGGCCAATGCATCACGCGCCGCTCGATTTTGATAGATATTACCTACATTAAACAGGATTTCCGCTTCGTTGTAACATTGAACCGCTGCTTCAGCGGCTAAGACATTGGATTGAATTTCTCTGAAATTATCCATGTAAGGACCGAACATCACCGGAACTCCAAGCGCCGCCGGCTCTAAAATATTGTGCCCTCCGACCGGCACCATACTGCCGCCGACAAAAGCCAAATCGGCAGCAGCATAAAACAGCTTCAATTCGCCCATGCTGTCCAACAAAAATACATCGGTTTCATCCGCACATTTCAACCCGGACGAACGGCTTATCGGTTTTAAATCATTGCCGGCAACCAGACGCTCGACTTCGGAAAACCTTTCAGGGTGACGAGGCACAAGCAATAGCAGCAACTCAGGTATAGAGGCTTTGAGCTTCGGATAAAGGCTTAAAAAAATCGCTTCTTCGTTTTTATGCGTGCTGGCGATAATCCAAACAAAACGTCCGGCGAAGTATTCCTGCTTCAGCTGCTTACCTCGATCCAGGAATTGCGGATCGATATCGATATCGAACTTCAAATTGCCAACCGCTTGAACACGCTCTAGTTCCGCGCCGATCGACACGAATCGTTCGGCATCCTCCTGCGTTTGAGCGGCAATTTGACTCACGCAAGCAAGCGCCGGCTTAATCAGGCTCGGAATTTTGGCGTAACCGCGCGCGGATCTATCGGACAATCGAGCATTGACAATGCATAACGGAATATCCTTTGCCGCACAGGCTGCAAATAGATTGGGCCAAATTTCGGTTTCCATGACAACGCCAAGCTCGGGCTTGAATGCGGCAATAAACCGCGCGACCGAACCGGGCGTATCGTAAGGAAGGTAAACATGAGTGACAGAATCGGCCAATACAGCCTGAACACGCGCGGAACCGGTCGGCGTTGTCGTGGTAATCAGAATCTTTTTTGCGGGATAATCTTGCTGAAGGCGCTTGATTAACGGAAAAGCTGCCTCGACCTCTCCGACCGATACGGCATGAAACCAGATAAACGGACCTTCGAAACGGCGCCGATACAGCCCAAGTCTCTCCCAGTAACGATTACGGTATTCGGGCGCCTTAATGCTGCGCCAAAGCAATCGCCCAAAAATCAGCGGCAATAATAAATAAAAAACGGCGGAATAAATAACTCGCACGATATTTAGCCTTAACATTCCGGAAAAAAGGGAGGACACTACTTCGTTTAATCCTAAATCCGGCAGTCAGTCCACGAAAATTACGAAATACACAAAATTAATCATACGATTACATAAATATCTAGAATCGCCAATGCAGGCAGCAATTCCCAGTTTGAGTAGTTTCGCCGATTTTAGGGTGCGGGGTATGCCTGTCGAGGAGCGCCGTAAACCCATCCATGGGGGCTTGGCGGCAGCTCGAACGCCAAGGATGGCGTGAATGCAGATTTTGCAGGAGCAAAAATCTGCCCTGCTGCCGACATCCTCGCCAAGCACACCCCACACCCTTTTTGATCCCCAAATTGGGAATTGCTGCAATGCAGGTGAGCAACTTGAAAAATATAACTAATTGTATATTTTCGTGTGTTTCGTGGACAAAATGCTTTTTCCAAGATGATAAGCGCTTTTCTGAAGCGACAAAAATTTCAAATTACCGTTTTTTCAGCCGGTTAGCCCGTAATATTTTCTACCTGGCGAGCCACCTCGCCGGAGGCCAAGTCGAGAGCGCATTTGTAACATTCAAGCGCCGAATTTTTATCGCCTTTTTCGGTCAATAAGTCCGCTAACAATTGATAAGCCGAAACCGAAGGCTCCAAGGCAATACTTTTTTCCAAATATTGCCCGGCTTTATCCGTTTCTTTACATCTTTTACTGATTTTTCCGAGAACCCTCAACAAAACTGCATTATCGGGATAAGCCTTGAGCCAACCTTCGGCGGTTTTTAGCTGCCTTTGAGGGTCGTTGGATTGAACGCTGCCAAATAACACCAACAAAGTTTCGTCCCAATCCTCGGAAATTGAGCGTGCCAGTTCATCCTCTATTTTGGCACCGGCGCCAACATCGATCATACCGGCAAAATAAATGGCCGGAATCCCCGGAATACGCTTGATATAATCGGGCACTTCCTGCCAGACTTCTTGAATCTTGGTATAGTCGCCGTTTTCCGCCGCCTGCCTCAACAAGCCGCTAAAAACCTCAGCCTCCAAAAGTTTGATTTCGGCTTCCATCAACACTTTGCTTTTATTCATCGACGGAATAATTTTGCGTATAGCGTCCCAGTCTCCCAATTGGCGATACGTCTGATGAAGCAGTTTCAAGACGCTGGCATGGCCGGGATTGATTGAGTGCAGTTTTTTCAGCGTGTCGAGTGCTTGGTCGAACTGCTGCTCCGACAAATGCATTTCCGCCTGAGTCAAACCGACCGCAATATCGGCGCCAGGCGATCGCTCCGCGGCAATTCTTAGATATTCATCGCGCTTTTCAATAGCTCCGCGCGACTGAGCGGCGCGTGCCGCAGTCAAATAATGAATCAACGGCGCGCCGCTATGCGAAGCATGTTTGATCAGAATTTTTTCGGCTTTTTCCCAATTTCCTTCCGCCGAATCCACCAAACCTGCGATCAAAGCTTCTTGAGAACGGTTATATTTGACGCTTTGGCCATGGGATTTGACCTTGCCGGGCAGCCGAAGCATCCAGCCCAGTAAGCGAAAAAACATATAGAACAGAAAGAAAGCAATAACCAGCGTAACACCTAACACAAGTAAAGACGTTTCCAGAGACCAATGGCCGATACCAATCAAGACATAGCCCGGATCGTCGTAGCGAGAAAACCAACTGTGTATCCCAAAAGCTACCGCGATGGCGATAAACAGCGAGCCCAGAAAAAAAATAATATTTTTCATAATGTACCCGTTGTTTGTTTTAGGATGGATCAGGGGCCGACAAAGCCTTATCGGTTTCGATTCTAAGTTTGGTGATATCGCGAAGCATTTTTAGAGAATGACTGATATCGGGATATTGACTATGCAAGCTAATTGCTTCGAGCTTTTCCAATTCGGCAACGAAATTTCTGGCGATCGAATTACTTGTAAAATGTTCGGCCACCCATTCCTGGGCATCGGCAATACTGGCCTTGTATAAAACTTCGTTTTGCTGCACCAAACCGATTTTTATCATTTCCAATTTGACACGCAATTGCTGGCGAGTGAACTGCGCTTCCTCCGGCGTAATAATTTCAGTAATAGGTTGATCGGCATGTCGTACCGTTACGACACCTTGTAAACTTTTCAATGCCTTAGACAAAAGGTCGTGCTCTTCATCGGTATGCTGAGCGTGATCGTGTATTTCTTCAGACGGCGTCAGGGGCTTACCTACATAAGGTTTAATCAGCGACAGCTTACCTATTTCAGTCTCTAATGTTCTGATCGACGAATAAATGCCGACAATATCGAGCAATTGCACTTTACCCAATTCGGCAATTTCTTTGGAAATTTGTTCGCGTATTTTATAGGCCGCCGCATCGCCGCTTTCACGCAAGCGCTGATCGGCCGCTTGCAACGCCTCGCGAGCAGTCTCGACATCGCCGGTCAACTGCAAGCGCTGATTTGCGACGCTAAGCAAATACTCGGCATCGGCGACCAACCAATCGCCACGCGTTTTACCCAATTGGCGCTGAACCTGTTGAATTCGAGTATTAAAATCGGTGCGCATCGCTTCCAATTTTTCGGACTGCAGTTGAGAAAACTCGGTTAAGGATTCGTTAATCAACCTATCTTTCGCTTTTAAGTCCGATTCGATCGTCGTTAAATGCGATTGGATCGCGGCAATTTGAGTTTGATAACCGCTGATCTGCTTCGTCAACTCGAATAATTGCATATCGCCTTTAGAGACCTCACCGCCGAGCGTCTCCTGCTGCTGTCTTAATTGAGAAAATAAAAACAAGCCTATGCCAACGATCGACAAAATAACCAAAAAAACGATCACAGCCAGCCAAAATCCGCTTCGGGACCGGTGTACTTTTTCGCTGCTATTCGCCGTTTTCGTATCCGTTCCAGCTTCCGCTTCCCGCTCTTGATTTTCAGTCACTTCGGCCACACTATTCCCCATTGCACACAATAGTTACTTTTTGGACAATCGCTTCGTCATCCGGACCGGAGGCTAAAGCGATCCTTTTAAAGCCGATATCCTCGGCAAGATATTTCATTCTTTCGCTGATAACGACCAACGGGACGGACATCAATTCCGACTTTACGTAAGAACCTAACATTTCCACAAGATTGAGTAATGCTTCACCACTGCTTACCGTGATCAGGCTCAGTTCTCCGCGTTTTAACAAATCGACCACCGGCTGAACATCGTATTGCGGACGCATTCGTTGATAGACTTCCCAATATTCAACGGTCGCACCTCTTTCTCGCAAAGTATCGGCAAGTTTTTCCCTACCGCCTTTGCCCCTAACTATTAAAAGGGAGCTTCCCTCAACCCCATGAAAATAAGGCAGTGCCAATAAAGATTCGCTATCGAAACCAGTCTCTGGCACCCAATCCACGATGAGTCCCGCCGATTCCAAAGCCCTGGCCGTGGCTTTTCCAACCGAAGCGATTTTACACTGTTTAAATGGGGCTATTTTGCCATTATTCGCTTGCAGCGCAAAATTTACCGCATTAGCGCTAACAAAGATTAAACAATCGAAATATTGCAGCTTTTCCAACATTTCGAATTGGTCAGTCGAGCGAGGCAGCGGAGCAATTTCGAGTACTGGGAAGGATACGGCTTGCCACCCACGGCTCTCGATCAAGCGTGTCAAATTATGCGCCTGATGAACCGGTCGCGTCACGAGTACCGAAAACGGCTTTGCATTCGTCATTAATCTAACAAAGCCTGCAAAATTTTATCGCCGCCGCTAGCCAATAACTCTTCGGCAATCGAGACACCGATCTGTTCGGCCTGTTCGGCCGGTCCGCTATGTTCGGCGCGATATATCACACTACCATCCGGATCGCCGACCAAGCCGCGCATATAAAGTGTATCCGATTGCAAGGTCGCAAAACCGGCTATCGGGACTTGGCAGCCGCCCTTTAAGCGAGCATTCATCGCACGCTCGGCCGATACACAAATATGGGTTTCCGGATCGTGTAGCCGACTCAATAATTCGTTGATAACCGTATCGTCGCTTCGGCATTCGATACCGATCGCGCCTTGCCCGATGGCCGGCAGGCTTTCGCTAGGATCGAGCCGCGCGGCGATTCTATGCTGCATACCTAAGCGAATCAGCCCGGCCGAGGCAAGAATGATCGCATCGAATTCGCCCGCATCAAGCTTGGCCAATCGGGTATTGACATTGCCTCTCAATGTCAATATTTCGGCATTGGGAAATTTTTCCTTGATTTGACATTGTCTTCGCAAGCTGCAAGTCCCTATTCTAGGTCGTTCGGGCAGTTCGCTCAGTGAAGTATAGCGATTAGAGACAAAAGCATCGGTAGGATCTTCACGCTGTAAAATCACCGACAAATGCAAGCCATCCGGAAATTCCACCGGCACATCCTTCATTGAATGCACGGCAATATCGGCCCTGCCTTCCAACATACCCTGCTCCAACTCCTTGACGAACAAGCCTTTGCCGCCAACCTTAGCCAATGGCGCATCCAATAATTTGTCGCCTTTCGTGGTCATCGTGACCAATTCGGTTTCGAGTCCCGGAAAAGCCCGCTTCAACCGCTCGGCGACATGTTCAGCCTGCCATAAGGCCAAAGGGCTCTTGCGAGTTGCGATACGAATGATTTGATTTGCCAAAACAACACCCAATATTCAACTAAAAATGCACATTGTAACCTGTCCGACAAGCACAATCCTTAGCGAGTTTCATTTTCGGCAGACAAAGTCTTGCACAACCTAGAAAAACTCATTTTATTTCTAGGGACTTACAAAACGCATAGTCAATTAAAAACTTTTTCTTCAAAAATATAGAAATGGGGCGAATCAACAATTTTCAGAACACCGAAAGCCGGCGCATCGCTTATAATGAATCATTTCTAATTTCAACACCGAATTTCATGACCACCGTTAATTCCGAAAAACTATCCAGCGCCCGATTTGCCGAAGCTACCGATGCCTTTGTAGAAATCTTCACCGCTTCGGTCGACTTCGACAAGCGCATGGCCCAGCAAGACATTCAAGGTTCGATCGCTCACGCAACAATGCTGGGCAAAATCGGCATCCTCACCGAAAGCGAACGCGATGCGATCATCGATGGCCTACAAAAAATCGGCATCGAAATCGAGCAAGGCCGATTTAATTGGTCCGTTAAACAAGAAGACGTTCATATGAACATCGAAGCCCGCCTGACCGATATGATCGGCATTGCCGGCAAAAAGCTACATACCGGACGCTCTCGCAACGATCAGGTCGCGACCGACATTAGGCTTTATTTGCGCGATGAAATCAAGCGTATCCGCAACGAACTGACTCGTTTGCAAAATGCCATTTTGGATCTGGCCGAACGCGAAGCAGACACGATCATGCCCGGTTTTACCCATTTGCAGGTCGCACAACCGATCACCTTCGGACACCACCTGATGGCTTGGTTCGAAATGCTCAAGCGCGATAACGAGCGCTTAGCCGACTGTCTGAAACGTATCAACATTATGCCGCTGGGAGCCGCCGCACTAGCCGGGACCAGTTATCCGATCGACCGGCACATGACCGCCCAACTGTTGCAATTTGCCGAACCGTCCGCCAATTCGCTGGATTCGGTCAGCGACCGCGATTTCGCAATCGAGTTTTGTGCTGCGGGCAGTTTGATCATGATGCATCTCTCGCGCTTTTCCGAGGAACTGGTATTATGGTCGAGCGCCCAATTCGATTTCATCGATATTCCTGACGCTTTCTGCACCGGCTCCTCCATCATGCCGCAAAAGAAAAACCCTGACGTCCCGGAATTGGTACGCGGCAAATCGGGACGCGTTACCGGACATTTGATGTCGCTGTTGATGCTGATGAAAAGCCAACCACTCGCCTATAATAAAGACAATCAAGAAGACAAAGAACCATTGTTCGATACTGCCGACACCCTAATCAATTGCCTGCGCGCATTCGCGGACATGGTGCCCCGATTAAGCGCTAAAAAAGACAACATGTACCGCGCCGCGAAACAAGGCTTCGCGACCGCGACCGATCTGGCCGATTACCTAGTCCGGAAAGGCCTGGCCTTTCGAGATGCACATGAAATTGTCGGCCAAGCCGTGCGGCTCGGCGTCGAAACCGAACGCGACTTGTCCGAGTTAACGCTAACGGAATTACAACAGTTTTCCGACAATATTGACGAAAACGTCTTTAGCGTATTAACGCTGGAAGGCTCGGTCGCCGCCCGCCAACATATCGGAGGTACCGCACCGGCCACCGTTAGAGCGGCCATTAGCAAAGCGAGAGCTGAGCTAGTTGGGAATGCGTGAATGGTGAATGGTGAATGGTGAATGGTGAATGGTGAATGGTGAATGGTGAATGGTGAATGGTGAATGGTGAATGGAAAAGCATAGCTGAAAGATCGAGGCAAGCCACTGCTTTTTTATCCAAAAAAAGAGTAGTTGAGAGCCTAAAACTACCGTACGCACTGAGTCCTTCGGCTGCGCTCAGGAAAGTCCTGTCGAAGGGTGAAGGGTACAGGGCAAACGCATTAAAATAAATGCCATATCAATATGTTATGACTATTCAACCTAAGCTTGCAGAATATTTTATTTGTTAGTTTTTATTTTGTGGCAATAAAGGCTGCCGCTATGAAATTACTGAAAATACTACGCATTATAACCATTTGATTTTATATGTAGTTTTAATGCGTTTACCCTGGTGAAGGGTAGTTTGAGGCTTCACCAAGCTAGTGAAAGCGCTGTAGACCGTTCATGCTTCGACTTTGCTCAGCACGAACGGTCTACAACGCATGCCAACTGCTTTTTCTAGGATAAAAGGTATGGCTTGTCTCTATCGAGGACCGCCGTGAACCCACCCATGGGGAATTGACGGCAACGCTCGAACGCCAAGAATAGCGTTATGCGTAATCGACATTCGCCCCGGAACCAAAATTTGACTAACAAATGGTATAACCTAAAGTTATAACAGTGCGTGACATTTCGCGTAATGGGAGCTTCCGTGCTTCAAAATGCCCACAAATCTTGCTGCACTGCCATACCGAAGACAACAATATGCCTGTTAATCGCTAACCATTCACGACTTCATGGTTGAAAAAAAACATCTCACACCGATTCGCCTAGGTTCGCCCGGAGAAGATATCAGCAAGAAAGATTTGCTAGCGATTCTCCAGCGTTTCAAAAATTTGCATTTGCTTCAGCAAAAACGCATTCAAAGTTTTTTGCAACCGCGTCAACGGGTTTTTTTAGAATTACTCCCCTTGCTGTTTCATCAAAACGTACCGTTACTGCCCGGTTTTATTTCTTCTGAAACCCCAGCCGGCATTCTAGACTATTCACCGACACGCCAAGCCCTACTGCATGCCGCCCAATTTTCGAGAAGCTATCAATACAAAACGCGCGCCTTAGCGAGTTACCCGATTCTAGGCTTGTTTTTGATGGGCAGCGTCGGCAGCATTGCCTTCACCAAAACCAGCGATATGGATATTTGGCTTTGCCACGACCCCGCCTTGCCGCCTTCGGCCATAGAAGAACTTCAGCAGAAAGCCGCCGCGATCGAAGAATGGGCCATGTCTTTGGACCTTGAGGTCCATTTTTTTCTGATCGATCATGAAAAATTCAAAAGCGGCCAAGATATCCCTATCTCCGATGAAAGCAGCGGAAAGACCCAACACTATTTATTACTAGAGGAATTTTATCGTACGGCCGTCTATATCGCGGGCCGGTCGCCGGCTTGGTGGCTCGTGCCGCCGCAAGAAGACCATCGTCATACCGACTATATCAGTCATTTACTCGATAATAAATTCATCTCGGAACTGGAAGTCATCGATTTCGGCAGCTTGGAAAACGCGCCTCCCGAAGAATTCATCACCGTCACGCTCTGGCATATTTATAAAGCGATCGGCTCGCCGCATAAGTCGCTGCTGAAACTGATGCTGATGGAATGTTACGCAAGCGAGTATCCAAATACTCAATGGCTTTGTTCGGAAATGAAAAAAGCCGTTCACGGCGGAGAATTCTCGCTCGAGGATCTAGACCCCTATCTTTTGATTTATCAAAAACTCGAGAATTACCTTAGCTCGCCCGCTAATCGCGCGCGCCTGGAACTGATTAGACATAGCCTATACATTAAAATCATGGGCTTTGCCAATACCGAACAAGACCCGCAAAAACAGCTCTATCGCACCGAATTCATCAAGCATATTGCGCATCGGTGGCAGTGGCCGGAAACCCTGCTGCCTGAAATCAGCCGACAACAATCATGGAACATACTGAAAGCGACACGTGAACATGACATTATTCTGCGTCATCTAGCAGGCTGTTATCGTATGATTTTAAATTTTGCCGGGCAGCATGTTCAAAGCAACCTGAAGGACAATGAAGATCTCAAATTGATAGGTCGCAAGCTGCATTCCTTTCTGGACAAAAAACCAGGTAAAATCGAATTTATTACAACCCGCTCGGCACTACAAACCAAAGAACAGGAATTATCGCTCGTAGAAACTCGCTTCGCCGATAATCAAAGCGGCTGGAGCCTTTATCTTGGTCATGTTACCGCGGACAATCTTGCCGAACAAAGCCCGATAAAAAACACCTGGAGTTTAATCGAACTGCTGGCATGGATCATTGTAAACGGCCTATACCATAAAAAACTGAAACTTAACCTCGACAGTAAAACACTAATTCTCTCAACGAACGAACTGCAAACTACGACCGAACAATTAAATGACTTCATCTGCAGCCGACTCGATAGATTGCACCTCGACTTGCCTAACTATAAACAACCCAACCAGTGTCAAAGCTCGCTATTGTTCATCAATATCGGCATGGAGCCTGAAGGCGATCGCAATGACGGACGCCTAGTCATGAGCGAACGCTCCGACCCTTTTAGTTATGGCAAGAGCCGTCAATCGTTTGTTCAATCGGTAAATCGGATTTCCATTTCGAACTGGGGGGAAGTTACCGCAAGCCGCGCAATCGGACTGGACGGTCTATTCGATACATTCACCGACATCATCAACAATCATCGACTTCCAATCGTTGATAATGACGTCAAAGTTGTTTGTAATACTTCGGCGCGCGCCAATAGCATTAGCCAGCGAGCCCAAAGCGTATTCCAAACCTTAATCAGTTGGTTCGGCCGGCAAAATTCAAATGAATCGCCCCGCTACATCCTGGCAGGAGCAAAAGATTATTATATTTTTCAGAGAAAAAATAAGGTCCTACACTATCGAAGCATCGGAACTCGTCAGGAACTGTTAAATGAATTAAGCCAAGCCCAAGGACTTTTCAACCCAACGCATATCGACCCTTTTTGCCTGGAAGAAAGCGAGATACCCGAATTATTGAAATTGAATAAAGCCAATACGATTCAAGTATTTCATACTGCCACTAAAACCGGCATACAGCTTTATTTACTGGACGAAAAAGGCGCACTGTTTCGCCAGCACTACCCTTCCGCGAAGATCGACGGTCTATTGCGCCGTTATCAACACTTTTTGGATAATATTCTAAACCGATATTTCTTTGACGACAGCATCTTAATCGAGCATTATGAAATCCGACACAATCCCAATGCCATCATAAAATATACCCCGAGTATTCCAAACCGAATAAATTTGACTCAAGAATTGGATATTCGCGTATCCGGAGAATACTCGGGATCCTACACGCTTTATTGCAACGAAAAAGAATTTTCGACACTGACTTACGGTAAACGTGCCCTTGCTGCGGCTGCTGAATATATTCTGGAATTTAGACAATCCCATCAACGATATCCTATTCACATCAGCGATATCGACGTACCGCTCGCAAACTTAGGCATTGAAAACGCATCGGAATTACAAACTATTCACCTGTTGAAATATAAACAAAAAATCGAAAACCGTTTAAACAGCATTTCGGGCACATAACTATTTTTTATTAATGATTTGCAAAAGCTTACGAACTGCGAAACTTTAGACACCAAGCATCGACACTTTTAAATTCATACATCACATGCACAACGAACAACGCAACCACCCAAGAATATCGGTCAAGGAATTAAAAGCCCATGTCAGCATCGACCGAGTCAGGCAGGCTCCGATTGAAATTGACGGCGACGTTATCGACATTAGCTACACCGGCATTAAAATTCGCCTGAACTCTCCATTACCCGAGAAAAGCGAAGGAATTGTCAAAATTGTCATCGTGCTCCCCGAATCGAAAATTCCGATAACGATACACGGCGAGATCAAGCATTACTGCCCACACTTCGAATACGGCCTGCACCATGGCAACTATTCGACTGAAGAAGCTTTAGACGAACTGATGTTCGAATGTGTCAAACAAACCCAAACGAACATCGCAATGCCGACAATATAACTGGGCAACGAATCCACAAAATGCTTTTGACCCTAAATTCGGCAACTTAACCATGAAAAACATGAAGTTCTTTATGTGTTTCAAGATGATATTAAAAACCTTGAGTAATCATTCAGGAGAAAAACTGTTTTGCAAAAGCATGGCAAGCTATTGAATTAACCTCTTATTCTTCATGGTGAAATGCTTTTTGTAGGTCAAAGGAATATGAGTACGTCCCTGTACAATGGATATCGGCAATCCCTGCCGGTATGACGGGTAGTTTGGCCTTTGTCGATTTGGCTGAAAGTTCTACGTAATCAGGAAATGCTTTTTTATAGGTTTATCGATCAAAGCGCTCTCGCCTTCAAAAAGGCCAACTCCGAGATCTCGGTCCAACGCGAAACTTGGCTTCTGAAACCGACGACCGAATCGTAAACTTTTTTGACCGCAGGATCCTTTGCGGCCATTTCAGCAATAAGTTCGTCCGAAATCTGCTTGAGTTTTTTCAGTACATCGTCAGGCAAAGGCAATACCGATACATTATGCTTGTTCATTAAAGTATCCAAGGCTTGATTATTACGCGCCGTGTATTCGCTTATCATGTCCATATTTGCAGCCTTACACGCCGTCATTACAATTTGCTGCAAATCTTTCGGCAATGCGTCGAAGGCTTTTCGGTTGATAACGGCCTCGATCGTCGAACCCGGCTCATGCCAACCTGGGTAATAATAAAACTTCGCCGCCTTATGCAAGCCGAAAGCCAAATCGTTATAAGGCCCGACCCATTCGGTCGCATCGATGTTATGTGACTGCAAAGCCGTGAATATCTCTCCGCCCGGCAAGTTAACCGTAGTACCGCCGGCGCGCCTCAAAACTTCGCCACCCAGACCGGGAATACGCATTTTCAATCCTTTCAAATCGGCTACCGATTTAATTTCCCGATTGAACCATCCGGCCATTTGCACGCCCGAATTTCCGGCCGGCACCGGAATCAGACCGAAGGGCTTGTAAAGTTCTTGCCACAACTCCAAACCGCCACCGTAATACAACCACGCATTCATTTCTTGAGCCGTAAAGCCGAAAGGCACCGCCGAAAAAAACTGCGCCGCCTCCGACTTACCCTTCCAATAATAAGACCCGGAATGGCCCATCTCTGCAGTTCCATTAGCAACCGCATCAAACACTTCAAAAGCAGGCACCAATTCCGAAGCCCCATAGACTTTGACATTGATCCGCCCACCGCTCATCTCGGTGATCATTTGCGCCAATAAGTTAGCGCCATGCCCTAAGCCTGGAAAATTTTTCGGCCAAGCCGTGACCAGCTTCCATTTAAAAACCGTGTCGGCCTTACTGATTTCAGTACCCGTCAATGTTACAGTACTTGCCGCGACCGTACTTACGCCCGCTTTTTTTATAAATTCTCTACGCTTCATATGCTATGCACCTCCGTAATTTGCGAAAAAGTCGATGATTACCCGCAATCAAAAAATTGGCTTTGAATGCGACGTGAGTTTAACGAAGATTCACACAAACTACCGAAACTTTCCACAATAGCAACACGGTGATTTGTGTTACTCTAAAGCAACGAATCCCTTTATACATGGACGGAATATAGCTAATTTTGCTATACTTTCACGCCGTACGCTGATCAGAAACCGATCGGCGCCCACCTAAAAAATCAACCTCACATTACCGGAGAACTTATATGGCAATTAAAGTCGCAATCAACGGCTATGGTCGTATTGGACGAAATATCGTTCGTGCATTGTATGAATCTGGCCGCAACGGTGAAATCCAAGTTGTTGCAATCAACGACTTGGGCGATTCCGCTACCAATGCTCACCTCACTCAATACGATACCGCGCACGGAAAATTCCCCGGTGAAGTCGGTGTCGACGGCGATTACATGATCGTCAATGGCGACAGAATTCGTGTACTTTCCGAACGCGACCCATCCAAACTTCCTTGGGCCGAACTCGGGGTCGACGTCGTGCATGAATGCACCGGTTTTTTTACCAGCAAAGCCAAAGCTTCCGCTCATATCACCGCAGGCGCGAAAAAAGTTATCATTTCGGCCCCCGGCGGTAACGACGTCGACGCCACAATCGTTTACGGCGTCAACCACGACTCGTTAAAAGCCTCCGACACGATCATTTCCAATGCTTCGTGCACCACCAACTGTCTGGCGCCATTAGCAAAAGCTTTGAACGATACCATCGGCATCAAACACGGCTTAATGACCACGATTCATGCTTACACCAACGACCAAGTGTTAACCGACGTTTATCACAGCGATTTACGCCGCGCGCGTTCCGCAACACAATCGATGATCCCAACCAAAACCGGCGCGGCCGCGGCTGTCGGCTTGGTTCTACCTGAATTGGCCGGAAAACTGGACGGCTTCGCCATGCGCGTACCGACCATCAACGTTTCGGTCGTCGACCTGTGCTTTACCGCCGGAAAAGATACCAGCGTGGATGAAATCAACAGCATCCTGAAATCCGCTTCGGAAAAATCGAACGGCATCTTGGCTTACAACGACAAGCCTCTGGTTTCTATCGACTTCAACCATAATCCTGCATCATCGATCTACGAATCGTCATTAACCAAAGTCACTGGCGGCAACTTCGTTAAAGTTTTGGCTTGGTACGACAACGAATGGGGCTTCTCGAACCGCATGCTGGATACCACTGTTGCCTTGTGCAACGCAAAATAAAGGGCACTAATGTTACGTAGAACCAAAATACTGGCCACCTTGGGCCCCGCAACGGATAAACCTGGGGTCCTTGAAAACTTGTTCAAAGCCGGCATCGACGTGGTTCGCATGAATTTCTCGCACGGCTCGGCGCAAGACCATATTGACCGAGCCAACAAAGTTCGCGAATTAAGCCGCAAAACCGGACGCCGCGTCGGCATCTTAGGCGACCTGCAAGGCCCTAAAATACGCATAGCGCGTTTCAAAGAAACGAAAGTATGGCTTGATGAAGGCCAGGATTTCGCCCTGGACATCAACTTGGGCCCGAACGACGGCGATAATACCCAAGTCGGCATCACTTACGAACCGCTGGCTCGCGAGGTGCGCAACGGCAGTCGTTTACTATTGGACGATGGGCGAGTGGTATTAGACGTAGTCGATACCGACGGCAAACGTGTCAATTGCAAAGTAGTCGTCGGCGGCGACCTGTCCAACAACAAAGGCATCAATCTTCTAGGCGGCGGTTTATCCGCCGCCGCTTTGACTGAAAAGGACAAGGAAGACATCAAAACGATTGCGAAAATCGATTGCGATTATGTTGCCGTATCTTTTCCTAGATGCGCAGCGGACTTGAACGAAGCGCGCGAATTGTTACTGGCGGAAGGCTGCCATGCCGGCATCGTCGCGAAGGTCGAACGCGCCGAAGCCATGGAAGTCATGGATGAAATCATCCTGGCTTCCGATGCGGTAATGGTTGCTCGTGGCGACTTGGGTGTTGAAATTGGCGACGCCAATCTTCCGGCCGCGCAGAAACGACTCATTAGCCGCGCACGCGAATTGAATCGCATAGCGATCACTGCGACGCAAATGATGGAATCGATGATAGAAAATCCGATTCCGACTCGCGCCGAAGTCTTCGACGTTGCGAATGCCGTCGTCGACGGTACCGATGCGATCATGCTATCGGCCGAAACCGCTTCCGGTAAATATCCGGTCAAAGCGGTTGAAGCGATGGTACGGGTTTGCGAAGAAACCGAGAAACAACCGAGCGTTCGAGTTTCGAAGCATCGCATGGATACGCAATTCCAGCGCATCGATGAAGCCATCGCGATGTCGGCGATGTATATGGCGAATCATACGACGATTCATGGCATAGCGGCATTGACCGAATCCGGATCGACACCGTTATGGATGTCCAGAATCAGCTCGGCAATTCCTATCTTCGCATTTAGCAGCCAGGAAAAAACCTTGGGCAAGGTCACGCTTTACCGAGGCGTTTTTCCGTTCTATTTCGACAAACATCTGAAAGAACCGGATCATGCCGAAGTCAACCGCGAAATCGTCAATCATCTAAGAAAACGCCATCAAGCGCAAAACGGCGATAAATTCATTATCACCAAAGGCGATCTGACCGGCGTTCAAGGCGGAACCAACGCATTGAAAGTGATTACCGTGGGCGAAGGCTTAACGCCTTAATCACTCACTGTTATTCCTAAACAATGCATCAAGGGCGGATACACTCCGCCCTTTTTTGTTTCCGGTACCCGCTTTTGCAAAACTAGTCGAGATCAATCCTGGCTATAAAGCACCTGGTTATGCCCACCTGACCGCGAACGCCAAATCGATTTATTTTCTTCCTTTCGGAATCAAACCTAATAGTTTGGCTACGTGTCTTTCGGTAATGAATGCCAAGAAAAACAGCTGTATAAAATTATCTGCTTCGATTAAATCGAGACCGATCTTTTTCGGAACCAATTCCTTGCGAGTACCAAACAATTGATCCCATATCGATAACACAATACCGTAATTACTGTCATGCTCACTACGTAGTGCCGAATGATGAGTTCTATGCAAGGCCGGCGTAATAATAACTTTCGACAATAAATCCTCTTTCTCGAAGGACAGATTCGAATGATGAAAGAAAATAAAAGACAGCTCGATCAATTCGATCGCGAGTATCACGTAAGCATCGACGCCGAAAACAATGACGAACAGGCATTTCATGACGATTTCAATAAACAAATCGAATACATGAAAACGAAACCCGGTCGTGACGTTAAAGGTTTTATCACTATGATGAATTTTATGGAAACGCCATAAAAATTCGTTTTTGTGACTTGCATAATGCCAAGCATAAATCGCAAGATCGAACAATAAAAACGATAGCACCCATTTAATCGGCCCGTTGGACAGACCGCTCAACACGCCATAATTCGAAAACTGTTGCGCCACAAAAAAAAGCGAGGACGCTCTTAGGGTGGTTAAAATAACATTATTAAATAAAAAAGCCGTAGTATTAGTAACCACCGAATTTTTCGCGACTTTTCGATCGAACCGCTGGTAAGGTTTCAATCCTTCCATCACTATTAACAACAGAAATGCTGCTATCGCCAATGACAAAAAGATTTCATTCAACGGCAAACCTTGCTCGGCAACCGGTAAAGAGCTATCCGTAACGTTCATGACGCACCTTGACTAAAATAAACATATCAACACCCTATATCGGAAGTCTTATTAGATAAGCCTCTAGACGATTGCCCAAATAAATCTTAATGAATCATATACCCTTTGCTAGTCAAATTTCGGCGTAGGGGTGCCCGTGAAAGGACGCCGTGAATACGTCCATGTAGGCTCTATGACAGTATCCATGCTGCCAAAGCCTTTGCGAGCGCCATGGATGGCATGAATGTCGATTTTGCAGGAGCAAAATCGACCTAACACCCCGACGCCTCCATACGCTAATGCCGAAATTTGAAGTGCGATAGGTATAATATTACAGACTTTCTAGCTGTTTTCTCAAATTATTGATAGTTTCCTCGTCAACGATTTGCCGTGTAACATCGTATTGCACGCCGAGAAAATAAATCAGCTTGCCGCTCCGATCGCATAATGGAATGATCTTAAACCGGTTATAGAATAACTCTCCGTTTTTTTTATAATTGCGCAAAACCACTTCAACCGGTTTTTGTGCATTTATAGCCTCCTTAATCCTCTTAATTTCTTCTTGGTTTCGGTCATCGCCCTGCAAGAATCGACAATTGCGTCCGATCACTTCTTCCTGCGAATAACCGGTAACCGCTACAAACGCTTTATTGGCATAAACAATCGGCATGTCCTCGAGGTCAGGGTCGGCTAGCGTAATGCCGTTAATGCATTCATCCAGAATCAGCGATAGAATTTGCGGAATCAATCCCGGATCTTTTTCAGCGATAAAAGCCATTGTTATACTCCTAGATAAATTTTACGATTGGAACATTCAGTGTTGGCTGCCGGTAGCGTTCAATAACCTTTAAATCAAGACCCTTCCGGCTCACCGTAATGACCACCCAACAGTGTTTGGATATTTTCCAGCGAATTTTGCAAGCCTTCCTCGATGGCAACACGAATCAACTTTTCAAACGGCCTCATGAAGAAATCGACATGCAGCAACTCAAAGCTAATTTCTAATCGAGTCGAATCGATGCCGTTGTCCTCCTCAAAGGTATAAACTTCACGAAACTCTTGGCTTACCGATTCCAGCGCTAATGTTTGTAACGGCACAAATTCGGTGATCTCGAAGGTCGACTCTACTTTTTGCCCTTGCTCTATCCTAACTTGCTTGGCTCTCGAACCGACTCCGATAGGTTGTTCCTGCAGCACCTCAAATTCGATAACTTCCAAGGCCCATTTTGGATAATTATCAAAAAAATGAAAGCCGACATAATCGAACACGTCAGCAACGGTTTTTTCAAGACCTATACCAGCTTTCCCGATCAACGGTTTTGATAAATCAAACGCAAACATGCGGCCTCCTTGTCGATCGTGGTAAGTTGAAGTTTTTTTTCTCCGGCACCGAAATATCCATAGATATTTTCGGATAAATGTCGGCACACGTCATGTCAACCTCATTACTCATTAGCTTCCCCATATCGCCTAGTTGTTTGTTTTTTGAAAGAATCGATCACGTTTGAGTATTCAACGTTTAACAGTTCCTCGCTTAGACTGCTGACTAAGGTAGTCGAAACGCCTTAAGTCGAAAGAATTATTCAATCTTTCTATCTCGTGTTGCGCATGTATCTGTTCGGTAATGTCGTATTGAACGCCTAGAAAATAAATCAACCGACCTTCGTTATCGAATAAGGGGGTTACAGAAAGCCGATTGTAAAAAAGATCGCCGTTTTTTTTATAGTTTTTTAGCGTGACCTCAACTGCTCGTCGATTCTTGATCGCCTCACGCAAGATTTCGATCTCCGGTTGATCATGATCTTTTCCTTGCAAGAACCGGCAGTTTTTTCCAATAATGTCATCACGACTGTAACCGGTGATTTTTTCGAAAACTTCGTTCGCGAAGACGATCGGGTTATCTTCCAAATCGGGATCGGACAAGGTAATACCATTAACACACCCGTCCAAAATTTGAGTAAGAATGTGAGGAATGACTCCCGGATCTTTTTCTATTTGAAACTTCATGTTCAATACCCGCCATCTGACTCAAAAAATATCCGGATTGCTTAGCATTAGTCATCAATTCTGAACTCGTAATTAGCGTTCTCTAAGGAATGAGCACGAAATAACTCAGGCTTCATCGTTCCCACGCTCTGCGGCACTGCCATTAAGTTAAGGGAAACCCGTCATTCCGCCATGGACTGGCGGAATCCAGTGCCATGGATGGTAGGCTTTTGAAAACCATTCGAGCCTGAAGCCAGTATTACTATTCTGTGACGGCTTAACTTAATGGTAGTGACGCTCAGCGCTCATCGTTATACATAAGTTCTACAGCACGCTCGCGAACCTCCATGCCGTTAAACACCGAATCCCTACCCAGATCAAACCATAAGTGCTTGTGTTAGCATTGGTGGGGTTGCCATGGTACGCATAGCATACCCTACGGGGCTCGCCCCTAAGACTCTATTAACGTTTTGAGATTTCGAACCGTTCGGATCGCACCCTCTCTCACAGCAATACGAATCAGCTTTTCAAACGGTAGCATGAAGAGTTCGAGCCTCAATAATTCGAAAGTAAATGTGACTTCAGTCTGCTCCGGCGTCCGCCCGGGCTTAAAATCATAAAAACAACGATAGGGATTCGAAACACCTTCAAAAGTCAATTTACTAAGCGGATCAAAGCAAGTTACCTTAAAAGTCGACTCGCTTCTTTGACCCTGATCGATTCGTACCTGCCTGGCAAGGCTATTCAAACGTAACGGCGGATCGCTCAGTAATTCGCATTCGATGACCTCAGGCGACCACCGATGATAATTTTTAAAAAAATCGACCCCGATAAAATTAAACACATCATCCACCGGTTTATTGATGATTGTGCTAGCCGTACCCGAAGCGGAATGATCCGAAGTAAATCCAAACATTTACAGGCTCACCATTTGGTTAACAATAGAAGCGAAAGTCCTTGTGATTGGCTCATTCATTCCATTCATTTCGATCATAACGAATTGCCAATTAGAATATCAGCACAATTCACATTGGCAATCATCCGCCTTGCAATATTTCGCCGAATTCATTGAAAGTTATACCTTTCACCTTTCACCTTTCACCTTTCATCTTTCCTCTTTCTGCTCTCTACTCACCATAAAATTCACAAATCCGCCAAATTCCCTTTGGTTTCAAGCCAATGCTTACGATCCGGCGAGCGTTTTTTTGCTAATAGTAAATCCAATTGTTCGCTGGTATCGTCATCAGTGGCGACCGTCAATTGCACGAGCCGGCGGGTGTCGGGGTTCATCGTCGTTTCACGAAGCTGGCTCGGGTTCATTTCGCCTAAGCCTTTGAAACGCTGAACATTGATCTGGCCTTTCAACTTTTCTGCCTTAATTCGATCCAAAACGCCTTGGCGCTCGGCTTCGTCGAGCGCATAAAAGACTTTTTTGCCGATATCGACCCGATACAACGGCGGCATTGCGACAAATACATGGCCGGCTTGCACCAAAGCATTAAAGTGTTGATAAAACAATGCGCAAATCAATGTCGCAATATGATTACCGTCCGAGTCTGCGTCTGCCAAAATACATACCTTACCGTAGCGCAGGCTTCGTAAATCATCCGAACCCGGCTCTATACCCAAAGCCACCGCGATGTCATGAACCTCCTGAGACGCCATGACTTGGCTCGAATCGACTTCCCAGGTATTTAGGATTTTTCCCCGTAGCGGCATGATTGCCTGAAACTCTCGGTCTCTCGCCTGTTTGGCCGAACCGCCGGCCGAATCGCCCTCAACCAAAAACAATTCGGATCGGCCGATATCCTGGCCGGAACAATCGGCAAGCTTACCGGGTAGCGCAGGTCCCGAGGTCAATTTCTTACGAACGATTTTCTTAGCCGATTTCAATCGCTTTTGCGCACTGGCAATAATAATTTCGGCAATTTTTTCGCCTTCGGACGGATGCTGATTCAACCAAAGACTGAAACCGTCTTTCGCAACACCCGAAACGAACGCGACACATTCGCGCGAACTCAAACGCTCCTTGGTCTGCCCCGAAAACTGAGGATCTTCCAATTTGACCGACAAAATAAAATGGCAATGCTCCCAGACATCTTCCGGCGAAACCTTGATGCCTCGCGGCAATAGGTTCCTGAAATCGCAAAATTCGCGCATCGCTTCAGTCAAGCCGGCCCGTAAACCGTTGACATGCGTGCCGCCTTGCGCGGTCGGCACCAGATTGACATAACTTTCGTTAATCGCTTCGGGCAGACTATCGCCCGTCCATACGATACCCCATTCGACCGCTTCATGATCGGACGTCATTTTGCCCATAAAAGGCGGTTCGGGATAAAACTCGGCATCCCCTACACGATCGAGCAAATATTCCTTGAGGCCGTCTTGATAACACCATTGCCACTCCTCATCGGTAAATTCGGATTGCAAAGTAATATTGAGACCCGGGCATAATACCGCTTTCGCTCTCAATACATGCCTGAGCTTACTCACCGAAATCTTATTCGAATCGAAATATTTTTCATTCGGCCAAAACTTGACCGCCGTACCGGTATTGTTGCGACCCACCGAACCCGTTTCGGTTAACTCGCTCTGCTTTTCACCGTCGGCAAAAGTCATGCGATACACCTTACCGCCACGCTTGACTTCAATCTCCAAATGGGCCGACAACGCATTGACGACAGAAACGCCGACACCGTGCAAACCACCGGAAAACTGATAATTTTTATTCGAGAACTTCCCGCCGGCATGCAGTTGCGTCAAAATCACTTCGACACCGGGAATACCCTGCTCGGGATGAATATCGACTGGCATTCCTCGACCATTGTCGCTAACTAATACAGAACCGTCTTTATATAATACGACAGTAATATTGTCGGCATGCCCTGCTATCGCTTCGTCGACGCTGTTGTCGACAACCTCTTGCACCAGATGGTTCGGTCGGGTCGTATCGGTATACATACCGGGCCGTTTCCGAACAGGTTCCAAGCCGCTTAATACCTCTATCGCGGCTGCATTGTAATCATTACTCATACTTCCTAATCACTCATTATCCAAATTCATATATAATGGCCGGTTTGATTCCATCGCCCAATTTCTACGTACTATTTTATCTACATGCCGAGAAAAAAAACCACGAATTTATTCGAAGAGTCCCTAGCCGAGCTTGAGCAACTCGTCGAGCAAATGGAACAAGGTGAGCTATCTTTAGAAGATTCGTTAAAATCATTTGAACGCGGCGTCGCTTTAACCCGAACCTGCCAGAAAGCCTTGCAGGAAGCCGAACAGAAAGTTCAGATTTTACTGGAAAAAAACGGCACTCAAACTCTGGAGCCCTTCACCGATGAGTAACGCACTGAAAGACTATCTGACCTTTTGTCAAAACCGAGTCGAAAGAGCCTTGGAAGCCCGACTGCCAAGCGAAACCCAAATACCGGCTAAATTGCACGAAGCGATGCGCTATTGCGTGTTGGACGGCGGTAAACGCATGCGTCCGATGCTAACCTACTGTACAGGAAAAGCCTTGGGCATTGCACCGGAAGATTTAGACGGAGCGGCCTGTGCGGTTGAATTCATTCATGTTTATTCATTGATACATGACGATTTGCCGGCCATGGACGACGACGATCTCAGACGCGGAAAACCGACCTGCCATATCGCTTATGATGAAGCGACCGCCATTCTGACCGGCGACGCACTACAAGCACTGGCATTCAAGGTCTTGGCGGACGACCCGACCATCCAAGCCGATGCCGAAAGCCGTCTAAAAATGATTACGATGCTGGCCAAAGCTAGCGGCTCTCAAGGCATGGTCGGCGGTCAAGCCATCGATTTAGAATCGGTCGGCACAATGCTGACGCTGCCTCAGCTTGAAAATATGCATATCCACAAGACCGGCGCGTTAATCCGAGCCAGCGTCAACATGGCAACATTAACCAAGCCCGATATCGACCCGAAACAAGCCGAAGGCCTCGATCATTACGCAAAATGCATCGGCCTATCCTTCCAAGTCAAGGACGATATTTTGGACGAAGAGAGCGATACTGCAACACTCGGCAAAACCCAAGGCAAGGACAAGGACAACGACAAGCCGACTTACCCTGCCTTACTCGGTTTGGCCGGGGCAAAACAAAAAGCCCAGGAACTTCATGAGCAAGCCATCGAAAGCTTGAGCGGATTTGGGTCCGAGGCCGACTTGCTACGCGACTTGTCGCTTTATATTATTCAGCGGGATCATTAACTCCCGACTTGAACACTAGGATATTAATCTGCATAATCAGTCGGTAACCGCGTCCGTGCCGATCAATAAGGAATCGATTTATTCATGAAAATCACAGGAAACTTCCCCATACTAGACAGTATCAAGCTCCCCTCCGACCTAAGAAAACTGCCGAAGGAACGATTAAAACCGCTTGCCAAAGAACTTCGCGAGTTTCTGACCCACACGGTCAGTATTTCCGGCGGGCATTTTTCGGCAGGCCTCGGTACCGTGGAGTTGACCGTGGCACTGCATTACGTATTCGATACGCCGCGCGATCAATTGGTTTGGGATGTCGGCCATCAGGCTTATCCGCATAAGATCCTGACCGGACGCAAGGAGCGCATGACGACGATTCGCACGCGCGACGGCATTTGCGCGTTTCCGAACCGTTCCGAGAGCGAATACGATGCCTTCGGCGTCGGCCATTCGAGCACGTCGATCAGCGCGGCCTTAGGCATGGCGATCGCATCCGGTTTGCGCGGCGAGGACAAGCATTGCGTCGCGATCATCGGCGATGGCAGCATCACCGGCGGCATGGCCTTCGAAGCGATGAATCATGCCGGTGCGATCGACGCGAATTTGTTGGTGATCTTGAACGATAACGATATGTCGATTTCGCCGAATGTCGGCGCGTTGAATAATTATCTGACTAAGATTCTGTCGAGTAAGATTTATTCTTCGGTACGCGAAGAAAGCAAGAAGGTCCTCAGCAGCATGCCGAGCGTCTGGGAACTGGCGCGCAAGACCGAGGAGCACATGAAAGGCATGATCGTGCCGGGCACCTTGTTCGAGGAAATGGGTTTCAATTATATCGGTCCGATCGACGGCCACGATCTGGACATGCTGGTGTCGACGCTGGAGAATCTGAAACACATTTCCGGCCCGCGTTTCTTGCATATCGTCACCAAGAAAGGCAAGGGCTATGCGCCGGCCGAGAAAGACCCGCTCGCCTATCACGGCGTACCGGCCTTCGACCCGAGCCGCGATTGCCTGCCGAAATCGGCCCCTTCTCCGCACCCGACGTATACGCAGGTATTCGGAGAATGGCTCTGCGACATGGCCGAGCAGGACGAGCGCTTATTGGGCATTACCCCGGCGATGCGCGAAGGCTCGGGCCTGGTCGCGTTTTCCGAACGCTTTCCGAAGCGCTATTTCGATGTCGCTATCGCCGAGCAGCATGCCGTAACCTTAGCGGCGGGCCTGGCCTGCGAGGGCGGCAAACCGGTCGTCGCGATCTATTCAACCTTCTTACAACGCGGCTACGATCAATTGATACACGATGTGGTCTTGCAGGACCTGGACGTATTGTTTGCGCTCGACCGCGCAGGCTTAGTCGGCCCGGACGGCCCGACCCATGCAGGCAGTTTCGATTACACCTACATGCGCTGCCTGCCGAACATGCTGATCATGGCACCGGCCGACGAGAACGAATGCCGGCAGATGCTCTATACCGGTTATATTCATAAAGGCCCGGCTTCGGTCCGCTATCCACGCGGCAAAGGCCCGGGCGTGCCGGTCGATTGCACCATGACCGCACTGCCGATCGGCAAGGCCGAATTGCGCCATCAAGGCGGTCGCATCGCGATTCTGGCGTTCGGCAGCCTGGTGGCTCCGTCGGTCGAGGCCGGCAAGCAACTCGGCGCGACCGTAGTCAACATGCGTTTCATCAAGCCGATCGATGAAGCATTGATTCTGGAACTGGCCAAGAGTCACGACATTATCGTCACGGTCGAGGAAAACGTCGTCGCCGGCGGCGCCGGCAGCGCGGTCAACGAATTTCTGCAGGCGCAGAGAATCGTGATGCCGGTCTTGAATATCGGCCTGCCCGATGCCTTTATCGAACAAGGCACGCGCGAGGAATTACTGAGTTTTTGCGGATTGGATACACAAGGCATATTGCAGAGCATCGAGCAATTTTGCGCGTGATCTCATTGGCGAAAGCCGGCTTTGCTTGACACATGCCACCATGAAGATCATGTAGAATAAGCCACGCGGGGCGGGTTATTTAACCCGCCCCGATTGTTTCGGCTTGCTTTGGTCACGGTCAAAACGTTTAGGACGGGGCTGCAAACCCCGCCCTACCATGATTTATCGTTCCCATGCTCTGCGCTCGTCGTTATACATAAGTATAAATATGCCTAATTGTGCAAAAAGTAGCGACCGAGCGCTAAATGGTTGCGCTGTCCGGAAAGGCTATTGGTGTTTGAGCGTTACTGGCTTCGATAGTCGCGACGAAGGCGTCGCTCCCACAGAGAGCGGCGGACGCTCTGTGGGAGCGATCCCCTGATCGCGATCTCGAGGCCGAGAGTGTTAAGTAACAATAAATGCTATCGAGGTCTCATTGGTTAAGGTTGCAAAAAGGTAATTTTTGACTTATGTATAACGATAAGCGCTCTGCGTGAGAATGCCGCTTTAGACGCTCCGCGTCGACTGCGACTGAAGGTGGATTGGGAAACTGTAGGGAGTGTATTCGTTAGCTCCTGCTTGTTTTATCCTAAAAAGAGCAGTTGAGAGCCTCAAACTACCGTTCGCCCTGAGCCTGTCGAAGGGTGAACGGTAGTTTGAGGCTTCACCAGGCCGGCGAACGTGTTGTAGACCATTCATGCTTCGACTTTACTCAGCACGAACGGTCTACAACACATGCCAACTGCTCTTTTTAGGTTTATCGATCGATGGGAACGCAGGAGCGTCCCGGGATGCATTCCCACGCAGAGCGCGTCACTACCATTAAGTTAAGCCGTAACAGAATAAGTAAAGCTGGCACTCAGGCTCGAATGTGCTTCAAAAGCCTGCCATCCATGGCACTGGATTCCGCCAGTCCATGGCGGAATGACGGGCTTCCCTTAACTTAACGACAGTGACGCAGAGCGTAGGAACGATTAAACTCAATCTTCATGAAGCCTCATGCTCTACTTGGTTTTTCACTATTTCGAATCCCTTTTCCGTCTCGCACACAATGCGTACATTTTAACTATGAACAAATTAAAAGAAAAAATTCGCGACATCCCGGACTTCCCGAAGCCCGGCATTATCTTCAAAGATATTACACCGCTGGTTAAAGATCCGGTTGCAGTAAGACTTGCAGTCCATCATTTACTGCATCCGTTCTTGGAGAAAGACATTACCGCCGTAGCCGGTATGGAGGCACGGGGCTTTATATTCGGAGCATTGGTCGCATGGGAACTGGGATTGCCATTTGTACCGCTTAGAAAGCCGGGCAAATTACCCTATGACGTACAAAGCGTCTCTTATGATTTAGAATACGGATCGGCGACACTGGAAGCGCATAGCGATGCGTTCGAAACCGGGGACCGCGTTTTATTGATAGACGACTTGCTGGCAACGGGCGGAACCGCTAAAGCCAGTTGCGAACTGGTCGAGAAACTGGGCGCAACCGTTGAAGCCTGTGCATTTGTCGTTGAATTGGATTTTCTCAAAGGCCGTGAAAAGCTTGAAGCTTACGAAGTTCATTCGCTGCTTCACTTTTAACGCGATTCTCAGTTTCGACTATGCCCAAAGCAATCCAAAACGATCGGGGCAAACAGGTTAGTTTGAGGCTCTCAACGACTCTTTTTACTGTAAAAGTACCCTCATCCCGCCACCCCCATAGGCGCCAACTTAAGGAAAAACGCGTCATTCCGCCAGGGACTGGCGGAATCCAGGGCCAGGGGATGGCAAGGCTTAGCTTCACATCCATGTAACCTGGATATCGGCAATCCATGCCGATATGACATATAACGCCACAAATACACCAGAATAGACACTAAGCTGGCGCTTATGACCCGCCACCCCTCGTACTTTCATTTGCCGGAGCGATTGCCAGGCCTTCATGAACGTTACTGTGAAAGTTCGTAGATTTGGACACTTTATCTAATTTTTCGATATACAAAACTCTGTTCTGGCAATACCGGTTCCAGAGAGGGTGCGGTTGCTCGATCGACAGGCGTCGGCGGCAGGGGAGCCGCCGTCGAGCCTACATGGACGTATTCACGGCGTCCTGTCGGGCGAGTGACCGCACCCTCCGCCACCAGAGAACTTTCATTTGCCGGGGCGATGGCTAGGCCTTCATGAACGATAGGTTTAATAAAGATAAAAATAGTTGAAAATGACAGCCCTAATTTTTATCAGGCGCTTGATCGGTTAATTTTTCAGCATCATTTTCTTCAAAAAACGCTTCTTCCAATTCCAGCAATTCGTCAATATCGTCATTAGCGTCGGCGTTTACATTACCGTCATTTATCAGATTGTTACGCCACTGAAGATAAGATTCTCGGGTGAATACATAAGGGTCCAATGCCGCCTCATCAATGAACTTCAACGCACCGTCAGCATTAGCTCTAGCATTGACAACTTCCAACACTTGTAATACTTGCACCGGCATTCCAACATAGGTCGCAGGATTCGCCGCGGTATCCAATACCGCCCCGGGAATGCCCCTGGTGGTCGAAGGCCCTAAAAATGGCAGCATTAAATAAGAACCCTGAGGAACTCCCCACACCGCGAAGGTCTGATCAAAATCTTCTTCATGATGCTCCAATCCCATATCGGTTGCGATATCGAGCAAACCACCCAGACCCACCGTAGAATTCACCAAAAAACGCCCGGAATCCTCGGCACTTTGCTGAAACTTACCCTGCAAGACATCGTTGATAACTGTATTAATGGTTTTTAGATTGCCGAAAAAGTTGCTGACTCCAGTCCGAACAACATCCGGCGCTACCGTTTTATAAGCATTGGCGACAGGTTCGGCGACATATTCGTCAACCGTCATATTAAAAGCGTACACCTTACGGTTTATGTCTTCGTAAGGATCTACTTCCGATACCGATAAATCTTGATTCGCCGTCGTCGTGCAACCGCTTAACGCATAAGCCTGAGCACAAAGAAAAACGACAACAATTCGCTTAAGCTTGCTACTCATAATTCGCATAAAAGCCTATTGTTTGGAATAAAGATCGATTTTTTCGCTGATTTTTTCGATCAGTACATCATAGCCGTCCCGTTTCAAGATACTGCCGTACTCCGAACGCCTTAAAGCCAAATCGCTGACACCGTTGGCAATGATGTTGATTATTTTCCAGCTATTGCCTTTTTTCTTCAACATATAATCGAATTTAACATCCTTATCATCGGGTATGACCAAATAAGTATGCACGATGACACCGCCTCTTCCGGTCTCTTCCTCCGATTCGAATTTAAACGATTCGCCGGAGTATTCCTTGAAATTGTGCGCGTATGACGCAACACTGAATCGACTAAACACTTCGACAAATTTATCTTGTTGATCCGACGACATATTCTCCCATTCGCGTCCGACAACAACCCTGGCAATCATGTTTAAATCGTGGCTTTCAATTACCGGTTTTTCAAGCTTATCGAAACGGCCTTTATAACCTAGCTCCTTACCGTTTTTCATAACATCTAATAACTCGTCTTGAAAATTTTCAACGACCTCCCGGGCACTGAGAATATCCTCGGCATAGACTTCGGTTAAGCCCAGCAAAAGAAGCAAAAAAAGAACCGATATTTTATTGATTAGACTCTGATACATAAAAACTCCGAAAACATTGATTTCCGGCATGCTTTGCCGGCCGTAAAGAAGACATACCCTTTCGCTAGACTGTCGAAAAAAGCCGCTTTTAGCTAATTGCCGTGTACCCGCTTTTTAAACTCAAAATATTTTTGAAAAGGCGCACGATGCGCACCCTACGGCGCTCAAGCTTTCTTGGAATTTGTGTATTTATACACATCCCGCTATCGTTCCCACGCTCCAGCGTGGGAATGCAGCCCGAGACGCTGGAGCGGTACTCAAGCATTCCCACGCAGAGCGCTCATCGTTATACACAAGTCCCGCCATACCAGCCGGTAAGCGGATAACCAGCACGTAGCCCGTATGTAGCGTAACGAAATACGGGAATGGCGTGGCTCCGAGGTTCCCGGATGAAGCGCAACGTAATCCGGGGTACGCTTGGCAGGACGAGGTTTGCAACCTCGTCCGAAACGTTTTGATCCTGCCGAAGCCCATTGAAACGTTGGGGACGGGTTAAATAACCCGTCCCGCAGATGGCTAAAGCGATTTATTGGCCTTGCCATTCCTGGCACTGAATACCCGCTTCCCGGCGGGTATAACGGCGAAATGCCGGCATGAACACCCTTCGAACCTGCTTTAGGAATCCATCGCCTCGACGGTAATAGGAATGCCCGCGAGACCGGAAGACGGCTTTTCATTTGCATAAACAGGAACCGGCTCGGGAACCATGTCGCCTTCGGTTTTAGGCCCTCTGATCGCTGTCAATAGACCTTTAATCGGGTTTTTCATCATATCTTCTACGGCCGTTGCCTCGTAGCCGCAATGCGCCATGCAACTCGCGCATTTCGGATTTTTCGAAGTACCGTATTTTTCCCAAGGCGTTTCATCGAGCAATTGCTGGAAAGTTTCGGCATAACCTTCATCGGACAACAAATAGCAAGGCTTTTGCCAACCGAATACATTGCGGGTCGGATTGCCCCATGGCGTACAATTATAGCTTTGATTACCGGCCAAAAAGTCCAAATAGAGCGACGAATGATTCAATTTCCATTTACGATTCTTGCCGATCTTGAAAATACCCCGGAATAATTCCTTGACATCGCGTCCTTTGATGAAGATATCTTGTTGCGGCGCGCGTTCGTAACTAAATCCCGGCGCTATCGTAATGCCTTCGACGCCCAATTCCATCGCATAATCCAAAAACTCGGCCACTTCTTTCGCTTGCTCTCCTTGAAACAGCGTGCAATTGATCGTGACCCTAAAACCTTTATCGAGCGCTAACTTGATCGCTTCAACCGCTCTATCGAACACGCCGTCTTGACAAACCGATGCATCGTGTCTTTCTTTATTACCATCTAAATGAATGGAAAAAGTCAAATAAGGCGACGGTTTATAGTCATCGATCTTCTTTTTCAATAAGAGTGCATTCGTGCATAAATAGACGAATTTCTTTCTTGCGACGATGCCTTCGACAATTGCCGGCATATCTTTATGAATTAACGGTTCGCCACCGGGAATCGAAACCATTGGCGCATCACATTCGTCGACCGCTTGCAAACATTCCTCGACCGATAAACGCTTATCTAAAATATCATCCGGATAGTCGATCTTTCCGCATCCCGCGCAAGCCAGATTGCATCGAAACAAGGGCTCGAGCATTAAAACCAAAGGATATTTTTTAGCCCCTTTCAGTTTTTGCTTAATAAGATAACTACCAACTGCTAACTGCTGACGTAATGGCACACCCACGGGCATATCCTCCATAGTGACTGAATACAAGTAAGGCCGATCATAATCGAGCCTCATAAAACAGAAAAACGATCTGTTGCATACTTGCAACAGACCAAAAATACCATGCATCCTTCCGTGAAAACGACTGTCGGCGAATCAAAAAAACCCACCTGAAATATAAGTCCTTATAGATTACAATCATTTATAGATTTGCAAGTAGAATACTATCTTTTCGGTATTGACTCCAGTTTTAGCACAATTTTATCGCATTAAGAGCTAAACAGGGGTACATTGCGACCTATTTGCAAAAATGCAACACAAACTTTTAAATAATTGATTTTTATTCTATATAACAGAGCTGGAGCATAGGATTTTACTCATATTGGCTAGAAAACAACATTGCTTTGCAAAATACCAACAAACAGTCTATCATTGCCGTTAACTCAAGTCTGTTTCCAAAACTATCAAGACGAAATCTTAGAAAATAATCATGAGCGCATTACAACCGACACTGGACAAACCGGAGTCATTAACCGGCCTATCCGACGATGAATTTCAAGCACTGCTGCTTGAAGGCGTCTCCAGGACGTTTGCGCTGACTATTCCGCAGCTACCGGAAAATCTCTATCGCCCGGTAGCCAATGCCTATCTACTGTGCCGAATTGTCGACACCGTTGAAGACGAAGTTTCCCTAAGCCCCGACCAAAAAAAAATCTTCTGCGAACGTTTCATCGAAACTGTCAAGACCGGCCATGGCGCGAGTGATTTTGCCGCCGACCTAGCCCCCTTATTGTCGGAGCAAACCATTCCGGCCGAACATACGCTGATCGGCCTGACGCCACGCGTCATTCAAATCACGCATTCGTTCGATCCGCAACAAATTGAAGCGCTGGCGACTTGCGTCGAAACAATGGCACAAGGCATGCCGATCTTTCAGGCGCAAAACCTAAGCAACGGACTGCCGACCATGGCCGACATGGATAAATACTGCTATTACGTAGCCGGCTGTGTCGGCGAAATGCTCGCCAAACTGTTTTGCCATTACTCGCCCGAAATAGCGACTCATAGAGAGCGCCTACTCGAACTCTCGGTATCGTTCGGACAAGGCTTGCAAATGACCAACATCCTCAAGGATATATGGGACGACGCCGGCCGAGATGTTTGTTGGCTGCCCCAAGACATTTTCGACGAGACCGGTTTCGACTTATCCACGTTGACGCCGGAAACTGACGACGAGAACTTCCGAAAAGGCCTTGAACACCTAATCAGCATCGCGCACGGCCACCTAAGTAACGCACTCGCTTATACGCAGCTGATTCCGTCGCACGAAACCGGAATTAGAAACTTCTGCCTATGGGCGCTTGGCATGGCGGTCCTGACCTTGCGAAAAATCAAGCAAAACTTGGATTTCAAGCAATCCAACCAAGTCAAGATCACTCGAAACAGTGTCAAGGCAACCATCTTAACGACTCGTCTTACCGGGCGCAGCAACCTGCTGCTGTCCTTATTGTTTAATCTGACCAGCCGCGGGCTCGAATCGCCCGATTGGACTTACCACCCACAATCCCTGAAAGCTAAGTCAGCACTATAAAGGAAGCATTATGTTCACCGACGCCACTACAGAGATCAACACGCGCGACTTGCCCAGTTCCGCCACGGCCATCGTCGCCAAACCGAACGATTTAAGCAAAGCCATCGGCAAGGCGCAGGATTACCTGCTAAAGCTGCAGCAACCAGACGGCCATTGGATTTTCGAATTGGAAGCCGATTGCACGATTCCGTCCGAATACATCATGATGATGCACTATTTGGGCGAAATCGACGAAGTACTGCAAGCCAAGATTGCCAATTACCTAAGATCGCGCCAATCCGAGGATGGCAGCTACCCGCTATTTACCGGCGGCCCAGGCGATATCAGCGGCAGCGTCAAAGTTTATTATGCACTGAAAATGGCCGGCGATTCGATCGATGCGCCGCACATGCAAAAACTCAGAAATTACATTCTGAGTCAAGGCGGCGCGGCCAGAGCCAATGTCTTCACGCGCATCGCACTAGCGATATTCGAACAACTGCCTTGGCGCGGAGTGCCTTATATTCCAGTCGAAATCATGCTGCTTCCGAAATGGTTTCCGTTCCATTTGGATAAGGTTTCCTATTGGTCTAGAACTGTCATGGTGCCGTTGTTCGTTCTGTGCTCAGAAAAAGCGACCGCGAAAAACCCGAATAAAGTCGACATTCTAGAACTGTTCGTCGTTCATCCGGATAAGGAAAAACACTATTTTCCGGAACGGACCGCGCTGAACAAGTTTTTCTTGATGCTGGACAAGCTCGGCCGCGTGACGCGTCCGCTGATTCCTCAAAGCATGCACCAAAAAGCGCTCGACAGAGCCCAAGATTGGTTTATCGAACGCCTGAACGGGGAAGACGGCTTGGGCGGAATTTTCCCGGCCATGGTCAATGCTTACGAAGCGATGCTGCTGCTCGGCATGCCGAAAGATCATGAACTGGTCGTTACGGCTCGCAAAGCGATCGACAAATTGCTGGTCATCAACGAACACGACGCCTATTGCCAACCGTGCCTGTCGCCCGTCTGGGATACCGGCCTAACAGCCCTAGCTTTGCAAGAAGTCGACAAAAACGGCAATCGCGACGCGTTGATTCGCGCCTATGATTGGCTAAAATCCAAGCAATTGATAGACGAACCGGGCGACTGGCAAGTAACCAAACCCGAATTGAAAGGCGGAGGCTGGGCGTTTCAATATGCCAATCCACACTATCCCGATGTCGACGACACCGGACTGGTTGCGTTCGCCATGGCCGATTCTAATCTGCCCGAGTTGGACGAATCGATACACCGGGCTACACGCTGGATCGTCGGCATGCAATCGGAAAACGGCGGCTACGGCGCATTCGATGTCGACAACACTTATTATTACTTGAACGAAATTCCGTTCGCGGACCACGGCGCATTACTCGACCCGCCCACGGTCGACGTCAGCGCGCGTTGCGCGATGCTGATGGCACGCGTTGCAAAAGGTCACGACGAATACCGCCCGGCACTGCAACGCACAATCGACTATATTCGTAGCGAACAAGAAGCGGACGGCTCTTGGTTCGGACGCTGGGGAACCAACTATATCTACGGCACCTGGTCGGTATTATTGGGCCTAGAACAAACCGATGTTCCTAAAACCGACCCGATGTATGTCAACGCGGCAAGATGGCTGAAAAGCGTGCAACGCGAAGATGGCGGCTGGGGCGAGGACAACTTCAGTTATCATGACGAACAAAACTTTCGCGGAAAATATCGCTTCAGCACTGCGTTTCAAACCGCCTGGGCCATTATCGGCTTGATTGCGGCCGGCGAAGCGCATAGCCCGGAAGTCAAAGCCGGCGTCGAATTTCTAATGAAAACCCAGTTGACCGACGGTAGCTGGAACGACAAATGCTTTACCGCTCCCGGTTTTCCAAGAGTGTTTTATTTGAAATACCACGGCTACGATAAATTCTTCCCGTTGTGGGCCTTAGCTAAATACCGTAACGCGATCAATAACTCGTGATCACGGGGATTATTGCCGCCCTACCGGAAGAACTAAGCACCCTGACTTCGGCCAAACCGAAGAAAGGGTGCTGTCACGTCATCGCCGAAAATATCCTTATCATTCAATCCGGCGCCGGCCCGAAAAATGCCAAGCAAGCCGCTGAACAACTGCTCGATCAAGGTGCCGAACGCCTGATAAGCTGGGGTTGTGCCGCCGCGCTCGCACCTGGCTTGCGCCCAGGCAACCTAACCCTACCCGAACAACTCATTAGCGATGACCTGGAAAGCATCGACATCCGCTCGCCATGGCTTGCTGAAATGCAAACGCTATTAAACCCGCTTAATCCTGTCGCGCATATCAGCCTAGCGTCCAGCAAAACGCTTGTCGTCACAAGCATGGATAAACAAGAGATCCATCGAAAAACCGGTGCCGCGGCCCTGGACATGGAAAGCGTTGCCATCGCCAAAATCGCCAAGGCTCGCCGAATCGATTTTCTAGCAATTCGATCGATCGCAGACCCCGCCGACATGAGCCTACCTAAAGCCGTCGCGCACGCCTTGGACCAGGACGGCGAGGTCAATATCGCCAAACTGCTTAACCATCTAATCAAACATCCCTTAGAATTACCAAGCCTGATACAATTAGGCCGGCACTTTCATGCATCGCAAAAAACATTGAAACAGGCCGCATCGATTTGGCTGCCATCAATCGTTAACTAAAAATCCGCGCACCGCCGGCATGACTCAGCATCACGACACCCTTATTCACAGATTATTACTATGGTGGGACCGCCAAGTCGTGCGTTTTCCGTGGACTTTGCTAATTCTGACCGCGACTCTGTGCGGTCTTAGCCTGCATTACACGATCAACAACCTCGGATTCAATACCGATACGACGCAAATGTTGTCGCCGGACTTACCCTTTCAGGTCAATCGCTTTCGCCTGAACGACGCCTTTCCCGAAGACGCCGCCGCGATCATGTTGGTGGTCGACGGAGAAACCCCGGAACAAATCTCCCAAGCCGCCGCCGAACTCGCACAGCGTCTAAGCCGCGACAAGGAACACTTCGAGTCGGCAATAATACCGACCGATAATGCATTTTTTAAACAACAAGCCTTATTATTCCTAAGCCTTGACGAGTTAGACGATCTGTCGAAAAAACTCACCGATGCCCAACCGTTCATCGGCTATCTCGCGCAACATTACAATCTGGAAGGCTTATTCGAAATCATTCGCCAAGCGCTCGCGGAAAAAGACAAGTCCTTGCCGATGAATCTTACCCCGCTGCTGTCCGCGATTGACGACACAATCGACCGTCGACTCAATCGGAACCCTCGTTTTTTATCCTGGCAAAACCTACTGGCCGACCACCGACTCAACACCGAGTCTAAACGCTCGATCGTCATTGCCAAACCTAAACTGATTTTTACCGACATCATGCCCGCGGATTTTGCACTTTCGGTTGCCCGAGCCGTGAGTCAATCGATCATGCAGGAAAACCCTGCAGTCCGCATCAGAATTACAGGCGAAACCGCTCTACAACACGAAGAACTCGAAACAGTCAGTGAAGGCGCGATTATTTCGGGCATCTTGTCGCTACTTCTTGTTTGCGCCTCGCTATGGTTGAGCTTCCGCTCAGTCAAACTACTCTTGACGACATTGATCGCACTGATCATGGGCCTGATTCTGACCGCCGGTTTCGCCACACTCGCGGTCGGACACTTGAATATTATATCGGTCGCCTTTGCCGTGTTGTATATCGGACTCGGCGTCGACTATGCCACGCATTTGTGCCTACGCTACCGTGAATGCCGTGCAGCCGGCATGAACAATGAAGGCGCGATTACCGAAAGCATCAACAGCATCGGTTTCTCCTTGTTTTTATGCGCATTGACCACCGCCATCGGCTTTCTCGGATTCATTCCGACCGACTACTCCGGCGTATCTGAATTAGGCATTATTTCCAGTGCCGGCATGTTCATCGGCCTGGGGCTTTCATTATCGATCGTCCCCGCATTATTAAAAGTCATGCCGCTGGGCAAAACCGCCCCGTTTAGATCCTCGCAACTATCATCGGCCATCGCCCATTTTCCGTTTCGTCATGCCAAAGCGATCAGAGTCGCCAGCATACTGCTTGCCATTGCCTCGGCCGCGATACTCACGCAATTGGAGTTCGATTCCAGCACATTCAACTTACGCGACCCCAGCCGCGAATCGGCCTCGACATTCAAGGAACTCTTGTCGTCACGCAACGAATCGCCTTATTCGCTGACCGGTCTTGCAGACAGTCTAGAGGAAGCCGACCGGCGCGCGGAAGCATTACGGGCCCTGCCATCGACTCATGAAGCACTCACCCTTTCAAGCTTTGTCGCCGGCGATCAAGAGGACAAACTCTATCGAATCGAAGAGCTGGACATGATTCTCGGCGCCCAACTCAAACAATTCGGTAAACCGTTGCTTGCCAACGATCAGCGCGATGCCGCGATTCGTTTCGCCGTTACATTACAAAAAGCCATTGACGAAGCAACGACCGCTGTCCCGATTCCGGTACTTGAAACCTTACTCGCACGAATCGACAGCTATATCGAATTTGCCGACCGGCAACCCGAACCGGATGCCGAATACAGCCAATTGGAACAAAACATATTGGGCCTGCTGCCTTATACGATGCAGCGCTTGAGCATCAGTTTGACCGCCCAAGCTTACGACCTGGAAGACCTGCCGCCTTACATAACCGACCATTGGCAAAGTAAAACCGGCCTTTATAAAATCATGGTCACGCCGGAGCAAAACCTGAACATCGTCAGTCACCGGGAAGCCTTCGTCACTGACGTACAAAGCATCGATGCAAGCGTCTCAGGCCTGCCGATTATTGATAAAGCCTCCGGCGACGCGATCATCCTGTCATTTGTCGAAGCCTTCGCTTGCGCATTCGCGGCGATCGTCGTGCTCATGCTGATAATTACGAAAAACATCCGCGATACGCTATTGATGATCGGATCGTTACTGCTTGCGACCTTATTGACCGGAGCGACCAATGTCTTGCTCAACAATCCGTTTAATTTCGCCAACATCATCGCCCTGCCGCTACTGATGGGCATGGGCGTCGACAGCGGCATTCATGTCGTGCACCGACTGAACAGTCACTGGTCGAACGGCGTCGATCTGCTGCAAAGCAGCACCGCGCGAGGCGTCCTATTCAGTTCTTTAACAACCTTATGCAGTTTTTCCAGTCTTGCCTTCACGCCTCATCCAGGCACATCCAGCATGGGCTTGTTACTGGCGATCGGCATATCTTTCACCATCATTTGCACGTTAATCGTGCTGCCTGCATTTAGCCGGCACAAAATATAAATTTAGAGGTCTTTTTATGTCTTTCAGCATAGCCGAGCTATTAGCGCAACACAGTGAAGATAAATTTGAGTTGCATGAAAAACATTTGAATAATCAAATGGTTCGCGTTTTAAAAACAATCGGATACGACCGCAATTACAAACGCGCGGTTGGCCAATATCTCTACGACGAACAAGGCAACGAATATCTCGACCTGTTGAGCGGCTTCGGCGTATTCGCGATCGGCCGCAACCACCCGACCGTAATCAGCGCGTTACAAGAAACTTTGACGCTCGAATTGCCCAACCTGGTACAACTCGACGTCTCAATATTGAGCGGCTTACTGGCCAAAGAAATCTTGACGACGACGCCGGAAAATCTCGAAAAAATGTTTTTTTGCAACTCGGGCACCGAGGCGGTCGAGGCCGCGATCAAATTCGCGCGCTACACCACCAAACGCTCGAAAATCGTCTATTGCGAGCACGGTTATCACGGCTTAACCATGGGCGCGCTCTCGCTGAACGGCGAAAAAATCTTCCGAGAAGGCTTCGGCCCGCTCCTGCCCGAATGCATTGCGATACCGTTCAACGACTTAGCGGCACTCGAACAAGCCCTAAGCAACAAAGACGTTGCCGCCTTCATCGTCGAACCGATACAAGGCAAGGGCGTCAACCTGCCCGACGACAACTACCTTGTCGAAGTCGAACGCCTCTGTAAAAAATATGGAACGCTGTTCGTCGCCGACGAAATCCAAACCGGTATCGGTCGCACCGGTAAATTCTGGGCGATCGATCATTACGGCGCCAAGCCCGATATGATCCTGATGTCCAAAGCCCTATCCGGCGGTTTCGTCCCGGTCGGCGCGGTCGCGATGACGCAGCACATCATGGACACGGTATTCAATCGCATGGACCGCGCAGTCGTGCATGGGTCGACTTTTTCCAAAAACAACATGGCGATGGCCGCAGGGCTGGCCGGTCTTGAAGTCATCAAATCGGAAAATTTGGTTGAACAAAGCGCGACAGTCGGCAACGACATCATCGCCAGCCTGAACGCCTTGTCGACAAAATACGAATTCTTGAAAGAAGCGCGCGGCAAAGGCTCGATGATCGCGATCGAATTCCACGCCCCGAAAAGCCTGACTTTGAAAGCCGCCTGGGCAATGCTGGAAGCCGCCAACAAAGGGCTGTTCTGTCAAATGATCACAATACCGCTATTCAAGGACCACCGGATTCTGACGCAAGTCGCCGGACACGGCATGAACGTCGTCAAACTGCTGCCGCCGCTAACCTTAACGCAAAAAGACCGCGATCACATCATCAACGCCTTCGACCAAACCATCGCCGCTACGCATCAAGTACCGGGCACGATTTGGGACTTGGGTAAAAACTTGGCGAGTCATGCGTTGAAGGGCAAAGCTGGGAAATAATTCGTAGTATATTTTCGGAGCCCGCGCAGGGCTAAAGATATGACCTCCCCCTTTGACAAAGGGGGATTTTCTATTTTCGCTCGTTCCCAAGCTCCCGCTCACTGCCATTAAGTTAAGCCGTTCGTGGTGAGCCTGTCGAACCATGGACGGCTTAACTTATCGACCCAGGATTTTTCCATTCACCCTTCGACAGGCTCAGGGCGAACGGAAAAATCCTTAACTTAATGGCAGTGAAGCTCCCGCTCCCATCGTTATACACATCTTTATGTGAACCACGTCATTCCGGCATGGAGTGCCGGAATCCTGGCTACAGGGATGCACGGTATTGGCCGTGCCATCCCTGGCACTGAATACCCCCTTCCCGGCGGGCATGATGGGACTTGTGCATATCGATGAGAGCGGGAGCTTGGGGAACAGCGATAAATTATGATAATTTACCATTAAAGCTAAAGTCTACCTGACCTGTTTTCCAAATTTAAGCTGAGGAAACAGATTAAAATTCTCATATTTGAACCCCTATCATGAAAATAGGAAATAGTAATCATGCCAACGATCACATTTGACACTCACGAATTCATTAAGCGGCTGAAATCCGTAGGTTTTTCTGAAGAGCAAGCAGAGGTATTTGCTGCGGAACATCGCCGTATTATTGAGGACACCTTAGTTACTAAAGAACACCTGGATATGCGTTTACGCGAAATGGAATACCGACTCATTATCAAATTGGGCGGCATGATGATGGCCGCAGTTGCCGTTGTTGCAACATTGGTGAAGATTTTATAGATTTTACTCTTTCCCAAGCTATTGAGACTGTGAAAGTATTCAATATTATAAAATAACCATGAAGAGCATGAAGAATTAGACTGTTGATTTTATAGGATTTTTCTTCATTGTCTACATTTGCTCGTTCCCAAGCTCCAGCTTGGGAACGCAGGCGCCGGAAGCTCTGCTTCCCGAGACTAGACAAGTCAGTTGAAACTGACGCAGTTGCACCGCGAAGCTAGAGCTTCGCGCATCGGTTTCCCAAGCTGGAGCTTGGGAAACAGCGAATTCGAACCCCCAAGGTTTTAATCGCGACGAAGGCGTCGCCCCCACAAGGAGTCGGATGCCCTGTGGGAGCGATCCCCTGATTGCGATTTCGAAGCCGAGAGTGTTAAGTGACAATCAATGGAATCGAGGCCTCATTGGCTAAGATTGCAAAAGGATAATTTATGACTTATGCATAACAATGAGAGTCGGCGCTTGGGTAACAGCGAACGCTGCTTGTTTCAGGAGGCGGCAGGTCGGATTAGCGTAGCGTAACTCGACATTCTTCGACCGAAACACTAGCTTCACGAGGCTTGCCAAATCAGTTAAAAATGTACACTTCACGCAAAGAGGAGAATAGATATGCTTCTTTCTCGCTTTGCAGCGCGAAACTCTATCTTCCACATGTAGCAGGTGCTTCAATCCGCCCCAAACGTTTCGATTTCCTTTTGTCCACGGCCGAAGCGTTTAGAATTACGTTGAGATTCTGTAGGTGTCTACATTAGGTACACGCAGCGTAACCTACCCGGCTCAAGCACATTGCTTAAAAACATCATTATACTTTGCCGAGTAGCATTTGTAGTGCAATTGAAACCCTTGATTCCATATTGGATTCTGCAATATCTCAGCCATATGAATTCTATAAGGGAAACGCTCACCATTTAATTCACATGAATCGCCGATTTGATCCATTCTAAAATTTTCTTTAGTGATCAAGCGATATAACATCTTTGTCGTCAAAAAATACCAGTTGTGAATTCGATTTTCAGCGCAATACAAAGATGCGGCACGGAACATGCCCCATATAATACTCCGGTTCAAATGACGTTCATTACACAAGTAATCAACGTCATCATGCACGCTATGTTTTTCAGTCAATCCTGTCGGCGGACCGCCATCATTGGAACGCCGCCTTACTTCTTTAATTACGCACAGTCGTGATACCTCCACCGATCTATGTAAATCCGATTTGATAACTCCATTGCTAAGTCTACAATGCTTTTCCAGCGGTAAGTAACCTAGCTCCGGTAGAATCAATCGCATAGCACCGACAAAGTGACCGGTTAATTTATTCTTCACTATAAAATGAACGGCATGCTTATCCCAATCATCCATTTCCAATTGGCCGCCATTTGATGTTTTTTCAAACCCCATCTCTTCACAATAAACTTGATAACGGATATTGTAATGGATCTGCTTCGACTCATCGTTATCGGCAAGATAAACGTCAAAATAATCATCGAACATCATAAAATACACCTTACTGCGATACCGGGCTTAAAAATATAAATCTTTGAAACCATCTTGAAACTGGTGTGAAGAAATAAATCTTACGCCTAAACGCAAGAAAAAAAGTAATGTAACTATTCACATCCCCTATCGTTCCCACGCCCCAGCATGGGAACGATAATTGCCGGGAAACTGAATAGCTGCAAAGTAATTGCTAAAGTAAAACTAAATTGAACTATTAACAACTTTCAAAATCTACAACTTATACCCATCGTGGATCAAAATTCGGCACCGGGGTGATCGTCAAAGGACGCCATGAATACGTCCATATAGGCTCTATGCCAGCATCCATGCTGGCAAAGCCTTTACCGATCACCCCGGCGCCTCCTTAAGCAGGCGCCGAAATTTGAAGTGCGAAAGGTATAGTATATGAAAGCGTAGACTATTTCGAATGAGACACGCTAAAGTTATTAAAATTAAGCATTAACCATGGATAGAGTCAGCCTAATCGCGCAGATCGTAATTATTCACCTCCTCTATCATTCCCACGCCCCAGCGCTCGTCGTTATACACAAATCGTAGATACCATCTTAGCTAATGTGACGTCGATACCGTTTGTTGTCACCTAACGCTCCCGGTTTCGAAATCGCGATCAGGGGATCGCTCCCACAAAAGGTTACAAGCGCTGTGGGAGCGACGCCTACGTCGCGACTATCGAAGCCGCTACACTCAAACACCAATAGCCTTTCCGGACGACACAGCAGTCTAGCGCCGTAAGGTACGCTATGCGCACCATGGCAACCCCACCAATGCTAAAACTAAGCCCTTATTGTTTGATCTGGGCAGGAATTCGGTGCTTAACGGCATGGAGGTACGCGCAGCGTACCCTACAATTTATCTATAACGATGAGCGCTCCATCGTGGGAATGAAGACCGAGACGCTCTAGCGTCTCGTTCCGCTGGAGCGGTACTCAGGCGCTCCCTCGCAGAGCGTCACAGCCATTAAGTTACCTGATTAGCAAGATGCTTCAGCTTGCTAATCAGGTAACTGTCCGAGCAGTGGCCAGTCGTAGCCACTTCTGCGGGACGGGTTATTTAACCCGTCCCCAACGTTTCGGTTTGCCCTAAACATTTCGGCTAACTTCGGCCAAAGTCAAAACGTTTAGGACGGGATTACAAACCCCGTCCTGCTAGGGATATGCTGGTTTTTGGGCTTTAGCTGAAGAAACTTGCTAATCAGGTTAAGTTAAGCCATCACAGAAATAAGTAATGCTTGCATTCAGGCTCTAATGTGCCTCAAAAGCTTGCCATCCATGGCACTGGATCCGCCAATCCATGGCGGAATGACGGGCTTCCCTTAACTTAATGGCAGTGTCGCAGAGCGTGGGAACGATAATTGCCGGGCACTGAGTCACCCTCGTACCGCATTCCCAAGCAAAAAA
Source organism: Methylotuvimicrobium buryatense (assembly GCF_005931095.1). GTDB lineage: Bacteria > Pseudomonadota > Gammaproteobacteria > Methylococcales > Methylomonadaceae > Methylotuvimicrobium > Methylotuvimicrobium buryatense. Next base: position 3,444,603 of record NZ_CP035467.1, read on the forward strand.
CTTGGCAGTCAGCAAAATCTTCACTTCGCTATCATCGCCCTGTTTCCAAGATTTTCAGAGACCTCTTCAAACGCTAGTCCACACATAGCCTAATTTAGGCGATACGTTAACCGCCTCCGATTAAGCCCCCCTTAAAAAAATAAAATAATTACCAAACCCTTTACACTACGCAAGTAAACGTTAGACTTTAACGATATTTGTATATAATCAAACAAAAAAACCGATCAATCGGCACTACAAGCAAACAGCTAGAAACAACCTTCGCATTGAAAACGAAAGAAAAATACTGTTAACTCCTCCCGCAAACCAACATAAACTTACGCGCTTTTCAAAATAACCATAAATAATAAGATTTCCCTGACTTAAGGAAGCACAATGACTATTCAGGAAATTTTATTTAATAACACCCATATCTAAGCGGAGACTGTAAATGGATAATAACGCAAAACAATCCATAGTAGACAACTTCGAGCGCTACTTTTCAGTCGAGCTGGCGGAGACTCAAGAACAAAAAAACATGGCATACGGAATTCGTTACCGGGTTTACTGCCAAGAATTTCATTACGAAAAACCGAACACAGAAGAACTCGAATATGACGAATTCGACGAACGCTCGAAACACTGCCTAATCATTCATCAAGATAGCGGATTGCCTGCCGGTTGCGTACGCCTGGTCCCGACTTTCGACAGCCGCAAAAAAGACCCATTACCCTTTGAAAAACATTGCCTGAATAGCCTAGACGAAAGCTTTATCGAACAATTAGCTCTCGACCGGCAACATGTCTGTGAAATATCAAGACTCGCTGTCGATGCCATATTCAGACGTCGTCCGGGCGAGCATGCAACCCGATTCGGCGAGCCAAGCTCGCTAGATTTTTCACGACAAGAACAGAGAACTTTTTCCCTGATTGCCGTAGCCTGCTTTTTAGCGGCCACCGTACTCACCGAAACGACCGAACGAACCAGCGTATTCGCGATGATGGAACCGTTCCTACCGCGATTGATGAACAGATCCGGCATCATGTTTCAGCGAGCCGGTCAAGATATTGACTACCATGGAACAAGAGCCCCTTACTTTATCACCACTCAATCGGCTTTAACGCACATGCACCCCGACTTGAAAGAATTGTATCAATGGATCAAAACAAGCATCATTCCTGCTTAACACGCACTGCCATAAAGTCAGCAGAAACTCGTCATTCCGCCATGGACTGGCGGAATCCAGTGCCATGGATGGCAGGCTTTTTGAGGCACAGTAGAGCCTAAAGCCAGCATTACTTATTTTTTACTCAATAACAACGCGCCTAACACTGCCACGCCATAATAAATCCTAAACATTAAAAAGGTTCACACACCGATACTTTTCAAGATACTATCCAGCGATGTCAGTCCGATCAATCCTCTAAATAAGATAAGCCCGTCCTCGACCACACCATAACATTCGTAAGTCTGAATTGACTCTGCATCAGCGGGTTGAGCTGTTTTATCGAAGTCATCAACTCGCCTAACCAAAATATTGAGTACATCATTACTCGAAATAGCCGACAATACCTTACGGTCGATACTGATTTTATGCGTGGTATAAACCATCGGCTCGTTCTCAAAATCCAATGATTCCATTTTTGCCTTCTCCAACAGCGCGCATGAAATCAAACTACATGGAAAAATCTCAGGAAAAATTGCAGTATCCGTTAAGTCATCGAAATAAAGACGCTGATCCGCCAAAGAACCGCACAGAAAATTTTTCGCATTACTGACGTTCATAAACTTACGCTTCAGAAAAAAACCGCTGGGCGTCAAAAAACTACGGTCCCGATAACGATTTAAGTCATCGAATTGGAGAGGCTCCGCGTTATTTAAAAACAACGGTGCTGAAGACTCTTTCTTATAGCCCACCAAAGCCAATTGACCGTCGGCTTTCATGCTGACGCGATGACTGAGAATGACGTCACCATTCGGATTGAATTGAGGCTTCTTGATATCAATATCAACCGCCTGCCCGGGCTTAACCGCATTAACGAAGGAAAATTGATAATTACTAAAACGTAAATTGTATTCGTCAATCAATTCATTTTCGTTAGTACCTTGCCGGTAGCGCACAAACTCGTGCTCGATCATCGACTCCAATTGAAACCCCAAAGCGATCGGCCCTTTAAACGGATTATTCCGAATCCGCCGCCAATATTCCGCATCGTGAAATAAATTAAAATCGTCGGTGGCATTACGGACGACATCGATGTGGATCTGTTGAAAGACCCTGGGGTTAGCGGCAGTATGTAACATTGAGAATAGTTTTCCCTTATCTGTCTATAAATCAGCGTAAGACGAACAACTCGTAATCGCAAGTAACGATCAATTTACTTCCTATCCAGACACATTAAAATGGGCGGGAGGAATAACAAATCCATGTACAAAGCAATTCCTATTGTAATTGCCGTTAATAAACCCATATCCGAATTCACTGTAAAATGTGAAAAACTCAAGACAGCGAACCCACTAATTAAAACCACCGAAGTGACCCACATAGCACTGCCTACCGTTGAAAAAGCATAACGCACCGCATCATCACAGGAGGCCTCTCGCTCAACCCTAGCATGACGATATTTACTGATGAAATGCACAGTATCATCGACGACAATTCCCAACGTCATTCCGGTCACAATCGACAAACCGAGCCCAACATTCCCATCTATCAAAGCCCAAACGCCAAATGCAACACCGGCAGGCGCTAAGTTTGGCACTAAGCTCAACAAACCTAATTTAAACGACCGAAAAGCGCCAACCAAAATGAAGGAAATCAACACCAATGCCAACACCGTCCCGCCCATCATGCTGACAATATTCCGCTTGCCAATATGAGAAAACATTAAAACCGGGCTAGCGACTTCGGCATCTATATCAGGCATATTAGTTTTTAACCAATTATGCAAACGCGATTCTACGACTAACATTTCATTTGAGCTCAGGCTTTTCAATGTTGCAATCATCCGAGTTCCGGATTTATCGATGTTAACCTGATCATTTAAATCTAAACCGTACGGCAAGGACATTTCATACATCAACAAATATTGTGCCGCCAAATCTCGTGCAGCCGGCAACTTATATTCATCCTGACTACCGTCGTGCATATTCTGATTCAAACGCTTAAAGGTATCTGTAATACTATTTACATGCAACACTTCGGGCTGTTGCTGCAACCATTGACTCAATTGTTCAACTTTTTCCAAAACAAGGGGTTCATTCAAGCCGCCTTCTTCACTGACCGATAAAGCAATCTCGATAGTATAAAACCCGCCCATTTCTTGATCAAGAAAATCGGTAGCGCTCCTAAATTCGATCGTTTCATCGAAATACTTGACGAACTCGTCATTCAACTCATTCAGCGTCACCATTGCCGTCAATGTCAGCACCAATCCACCGTTGACTACCAAAAGAAACTTGGGCCGTCTAATTACCCATAGTGCCAATTTATCCATCCAATTTTGTTTTGATGCATCACAGAGCTTTACCCGCACAGGCAAAATCATCATTATTGCGGGCAAGATAGTCATTGTTAACAAAAAGGCAACGAGTACCCCGCATGCCACAATATTACCCAAATCCCTAAAAGGCGGCGCATCGCTAAAATTCATGCTTAAAAACCCGATCGCAGTTGTAACGCTCGTTAACAACATGGGCTTAAAATTGATTTTCAAACTATTTAACAGTGCTTCTTTTTTAGCCTGCCCCTGCCTCATATTCTGAAGCATCGCCACTAAGAGATGAACACAATCAGCCACAGCCATTGTCATGATAATGGTAGGTGCCGTTACCGATACCGGTGTAATCGGCCAACGCAACCATCCGAAAAAACCCATAACCGCCAATAAGGAAAAGATGATAAGCAAAATCGAACCGAAGGTTGCGCTAAAGGAGCGCAAGGAAAGTAGCAATACCAATATAATCATGCCGTACATAATCGGCGTCATCTTTTGACTATCAGCCAATGTCGACTCGACAAACGCATTATTCATCATTACCATGCCGGTCAAATGAATCTCAAGCTCCGGGTACAAAGTCTTAATTTCCTCGGCCATGCCTCGTGCCGCCGCCGCCACCTCAGTAACCTCCATTGGGTCTAATTCGGGTAACTGAACAGTCACATTCACACCCGCGACATGCCCCTGTCGAGACACCAAACGGTTTACTAATAAGGGTTCATTGAGCGCGATCTTTTTAATTTCGCCTAAGTCGCTAGTACTGATAGCACTGGGATCCAGCACTAAATCAGCAACGACCAACTCGCCATCCGAGACACTCGTGTGTTGAAAATTAGTAATCGAATCGACTCGACTCGAAAATGGCAGTTGCCATGCTTTTTCGGTTAATAGCGCAATTGCCGACAACACCTCCGGAGTAAAGACATCCTTACCGGACGGCGCGATTACAAACAAGACATTGTCGCTTTTGTTATAAGTCGACTGAATTTTATCGAACGCCAGCAATTGAGGATTGTCTTCGCCGAATAAAGACCGGTAATCGTTATCGAACGTCAACCGAGGCATCCCTAGCGCCGAAATAAGCACGATAACAAAACAAAGCCCTACCGTTATCCAAGGACGCTCGACTATAAACAACATAGACCGCGATACGCTTGTGTCATTGCGCATGCTCAACTTCTCCTAAACATTTTAAAAAACGAACCGATTAATCAATTGCTTCTACTAAAGGCCTATACCCGCCGGGAAACAGACTTCAGAGCCTTGGACAGCTTAACGCAAATAGTAATCTTCATTTGGGCATGGCGTAATATTTCAACGATACACAATAGATTAGTCGAAACTGAAAACGCCAATACATCATTCCACCCCAAGCAATTGTTTCAGCCGCCAAAACATCAAGCGCTGCAACGGATTACGATTGCCGCCGGGTCGCCAAGTTTTTTTCAACTGATTACGATAGGCATCGAAATGCAAACCCCAAGGCGCACAAATAACATCGCCTCGATTTAGTAGAATCTTCAATACATTCGTACAAGCCACACCAGCAGCCAACTCAATACCCATCGGCGTCGACGGCACTTTTTTCTTCAAAAAATTCACTGAAGTCCGCTCTACTAAGTATTTCCTTTGCATTACAGTCGGCGATACGCCGATTACAAAACGCATGATTTGCTCTTCAAACGAATAACCATCCAGCGCAAAATATTGCTCGAAACTCATTTTCCCGGGCATAAACACCAGCATCGCCGTCCCCATACCCATCGGCGCGGCGGTAATCGTCGGAATCCCCAACTCATAACAACGCGCGAATACGGCACGCCGAATTTCCAACGCAAAGATATCCAAACTATCAACGTAAATATCGATATCCTTTAAAAAGTCGTCCAGATTTTCAAGCGTAATGCCTTGCTTGAAATTGACGATTTCGGCCTCCGGGTTGATATCTCGAATCGTCCGTTCCATGACTTCCGATTTCGGTTGCCCCAAAGTACTCATGGACGCGCCGTATTGGCGGTTAAAATTGGCAAGTTCGAAGGTATCCAAGTCGGAAATATGGAAACGACCTATTCCCATCCTCGCCAATACAATCAAATGACTCCCTCCGACACCACCTAAACCGCCGACAGCAATTTTTTTATTTTTTAGCAGCTTGAATTCTTCTCGCGTCACCCAACCGATATTGCGGGAAAAAGCTTCGTCATAATTGAATTCGACCATAATTATCCCCTATTTCCCCTCATCATTCGCCTCGCGACAAGGCTTTGTCAAAAATTTTTACAACTTAATACAGCTTAAAATATAGTTCGTCAGATTTAATCTCGGAAAACGTTACTATTCAGCCCCCCCCCCCCCCGGCAATTAGCGTTCCCACGCGCTGAGTGGGAACGCTAATGGGATGTAAATAATTACCGGAGAACAACCTGACTTCATTTCACAGCCCCTCAGTAGTTAGCAATATTGCCTTGTATCCAAGAAAGCTTATACCTAGAAAGAGCACTTCACCATTAAGAATATGAAGTTAACTCAATAATTTGTTATACGTTTGTATTTTGTATAGGGCTTTCGTTAACCAAAAAGATTAGCGAGAATACTTAGGTAGTGTCTTGAAATCCCTTATGAACTTCATTTGCTTCATAGTTAAAATACCGAATTTAAGCTAAGGGTTTTAACGCAATTTATCCTTAGTATAGCCTAGAAAACCAATGTCAAAATTTTTTACAATCCTTGCCTTATCCGAAAGAAATTGCAGAAAGCCACCTTGTCTTTAAAAGAAAACTTGCTTTGATTTACGACATTCCGCCTGGAATTCATAAGCAGCAAAGGACATATAGCCCATTGATTATATTAAAATTTAAAATCACACAGCCGACACACTCCTTAAATAAACTTAGTAAAACACACAACCCTTAGAAGATGATGGCATAGAAAATGCTTATTTTATTATGCAATCACAACCTTTATTCATTTACCGGAGATTCTTAATGAACACTTTAATCAAAACCTTAGGAGCGGGCATCTTAGCGGCAACTTCTACAGCGATAACCGCGGCTCCGATGGAGTGGTATGTTGACGTCCTTGTAGATCATGGCGGTTCTTTTCCTGAAACAAAAGTCAACCCCACCAGTACAGGCATTAAAGATCAAGCCGACATTAGCTTTCAATCACAAACCCTAGTGAACACAACTAATCCAGGCTCATTGACTGTGGGCGATACGATCGTGACTTATGCCGGTCTTATTGCCGCATCCACAAACATAACGGCACAATCTTACAGCAACAACTTATTTACAGCTTTACTGCCTACAATACCTGACAGCGCAAACAATCGTTTTGGAGATGCATGGTATCTCACTTTCCGCACCACTAATTTAAGCGGCGTGATATCAGGTCTAAGCGATCCGTTGAGACCGGAGGTCTCCTATTCTTCGGGCACCATTGAACTGCTGTTTTCTACAGATTTGGCTAACTGGTCGAATTTTATGAATTTAAACGTCATTAGCAGCACTTACGACACCGCCAACAATTTAAATATTGTGGGAAATATTGATTTCACCGGTGTCGATACCACTTACTCCAGCCTATTCCATAAGGTCGACGGTATATCTTTTTATGACAATTGGCTTGATGGTGATGCCAATCCAATTAGCTTTTCGTTAGACCAAAACTTGGGTGCACCCACCATCACTCCAATTGACGCTAACACAATTAAACTCAGCGGCACTCACGGCGCTCAACTGTACTTCAATACAGTACCAGAACCAGCAACTTTAGGACTATTAGGCATGGGAATGCTTGGCCTTGGCGTAGCAAAACAGCGCAAAAAATTAAAAGCGTAACAATAAAAATATTGTCTTAACGCCGCCATATTCCAGCGGCGTTTTTTTTGGCATTAGAGCATTAAGTATCGAAACAAGAAGGGTTAGGCTCATTTAATATTTTAACCCTTACCAAGAAACGTTTCGAGCATGACCGAAGAAATCAAAACGTTGGATCCGGGCTAAATAACAGGGTTACCGCATTTAACTTTTTATTTATCGTTAAATCAATGCACTAGAAATTCTCGCTCCATTTCAAGATATTTTTAACGCTTGTAGCTTATTGATTCCAAGGAACTTTTATTTTTAATGTACTTACCCTGGGTTAAACAACCCGTCCTGCAGTGGCCTTGTGATACAGGCAAAGTATAAAAACCCAGAGAAAGATGCTTGACCATGATTGTCCATCGCGCAAAACATCAAAAGACGATAATCGTTTAGAGGCCGGCTAGACTGTAAAATTTTCTGACACCATATAAGGAAAATTCGCCTTCTCACGAACCGGCTATGCCCTGCCTTGCCCAAAATCACGATGACATCATTGTTAATCCTATCGATTGGCCAATAATTTCATGTTTGCCTACCTATCAAGGCAACAATGCTCGCAAACCATCCTTCGATTCACATCCTTTTGACCACAAGACAATTAGGCTAAATAAATTCTGACCGACGGGGCTTCCCACTTAAGGCGCATAAGCATCTACAAATCTTTATCATTTAAAATCATGTTGTTATAAAGTTTCTTCTGGTTTTTTATTAAGATAACGACTAAAAATTGAAGTTTTTAGTCTACTTTTTATCCTAGATCACAGAAAAATTAACTTAACTAATTGTTTTATAAAGCTGAAAACTTGTGTAGATACCTATGCTTAAGGCGGGACAAAAGCACTAAGGATTAACCGTTCACCCTGAGCCTGTCGAAGGGTGGACGGTTAATCCGCCTAAGGTTCGACAGAGCTCTCCTGAGCGCAACCGAAGGGCTCACCACGAACGAATTAACCTTAAACTGTCCCGCGTTCAGCGAGTAGCCACTGGCGGTAAATGCGGAATTGTTTTTTTCATAAAATCACAGCAAGGTGTAACGCGCACCATGAGCTAAATTAACCCAGCAACGTTACACATACTACCGATTCATTCGCTGAAAATCGTGGAAACGGAGCGTTAGCGAAGTGAAGATTTTTAGTCCCCGATAGCCGTAGCGCCGGGTGTTTTGCCGGAGTCTGCGCGAATAGCGCAGGCGGAGGCAAAATACAAGGCATCGCGACACGGCGTAAAGCCATTTGTGGGAGTGCTACGAAGCCGCATCGAGTTTACGATGATGTGGCGTAGTGGCACGGACGCAGGGCGAATCGGGGCCGCCGAAGGCAATAATCGCCAAGTCATTTTTCGCTGCTGAAATCGGACGGACCCCATTTCAGCTTTCGCGAAAAATCTTGGCGCGCTTGTAATGCTCTTAATTACCTTTTAATTGCCCCAGCATTTCAATCGCCCGATTTTTCGAATCGAAGGCTTGATCGACTTGCGTTATCGCCTCTAGTAATTCGACAGCCCGCTTCTTATCGCCTTTTGCGACAAGAGCTTCGGCTAGATGAAATTTGATATTAGGATCATTGGGCTTTAAGTCTACCGCTTTTTCCAATAACTCTAGCGCTTTTTGAAATTCTCCTCGCTTTAACAATATCGCGCCAAGCGTATCGGCGATCTCTGCTGAATTGGGCGCTGCTTTATAAGCGCTTTCCGCCATAGCAAGTGCCTCCGATTTGTTTTGCTGATGATATAACCAAGCCAGGTTATTCAATGCCAAAGGATTTTCCGGCTGTATCGCCAAAATAGCCTGATAATGTTTTTCAGCCTGCCGTAAGTTGCCTTGTTGCTGCAAAATGTTGGCTAAATGAAAGTGCGCTAAGAGATTTTTATCGTCTTTTTTTAACTCGTCATTCAACAACTTTATTGCGTCGGCTTGTTTTCCCTGAGAATTTAATACCGCAACCATCAACTCGAGCAACTTCGGGTTAGGTCGCGCTTGATACGCCTCACGGTATGCCCCATAGGCTTGATCGAATTTCTTTTGGGACAGAAAAATATCCCCTTCAATTGCTTTGTGCAACTTCGTTTCAGGCGATAAATTGGCAATACTTTGAGCAACTTTCATCGCTTCATCATAATGCTTAACCCTTATTAACAAATTCGCTTTTTGAACCATCAACTGCAAATTTTCGGGCGCCGCCGTTGAAGCCTGATTCAACAGGGCTAAGACTTCATCCGCCTTATCCGGTTGTCTCGACAAATAATTCGCCAACATTATCCGGTGCTGAATGTCTCGTTCGTTTTGTGCGATGATTTTACGTAGCGTCTGCTCCGCCTCAACTGCCTGATTATTTACGATATACGCGCCTGCCAACAAGGACAAAGCGGTGGGGTGTTCCGGATAACGAACATTCATCTCCTGCACCAACGTCAATACTTTTTCCGGCTGCTTCTGTATTCCATACAATCGCGCCAAACTCGACAGCAGCCTCGCTTCATCTGCAATTTGACCTTTGACGTTCCCAAGACCTTTGATCAGTGCTTTTTCCGCTTCATCCAGATTTTTTTCTTTATTCGCTATTTCGGCTAGTAATAAATAAGGCGAAACGGTTTTTTTGTTTACCGCAATTGCTTGACGAATCCGTTCTTTGGCTTGCTGCGGCCTTCCTTCGTCAAAGTCTATCGAGGCAATACCCAGCAATGCCGCTTGATTTTTTGGGTCGAGACTCAAAGCCTTGTTAAAGCTTGCCGATGCCGCTTTGCGGTCTTTTTGATAAAGCTCTATTGTTGCCCTGAGAATATAGGCTTGCACGATATCCGGCTGGCGCTTGATGAGCGATTCTACCTGACTGTGAGCGCTATCGAATTGTTTTTGCCTGATTTTTTCTAAAATTTCGGCAAACTCTTTTTTGATGTTTTGTTGCTGTGTTTTTTCAAAGTCCTCCGGGCTCAACATTAAACTGCTTGGCTCGTCAAACATGGATTTTTTATCAAGAACCGTCAGAGGATCTTTATCTAGTTCATTGAGGTCGTAAGTCGCCGCAATACTATTTGAACTTGCTATTAATATAGCAATACTAAAGCAATGCTTTGCTTTAGTTAAAACCAATTGATGTTGACTCATAAATATATACCTTTTCAATTTTAGGGAACCGTAAGTTATTTTATAGCAAGAAACATGGAGCTTGATATCAAGCAAAAACCAAGACTCCTTTTGTTGCTGGCCTTGGCCGGCTTGGGGTGATTTATCGTTCCCACGCTCTTGCGTCACTGCCATTAAGTTAAGCCGTTCGTGGTGAGCCTGTCGAACCATGGACGGCTTAACTTATCGACCCAGGATTTTTCCATTCACCCTTCGACAGGCTCAGGGTGAACGGAAAAATCCTTAATTTAATGGCAGTGACGCTCTGCGTGGGAATGCCTGAGTACCGCTCCAGCGGTACGAGACGCTAGAGCGTCTCGGTCTTCGTTCCCACCCTGGAGCGTGGGAACGATAGGGGGAGGTAAATAATTACCCTTAGTTGCTGGCCTTGGCCGGCTTGGAGTGATTTTTTTGATTTTCTTCCCCTTCTCCATGACTAAACAGATCTGAAGCGCTGTAAAATTTTCTGACACCAAGAGAAAAATGAGCAAAAAAGGGGTCAGGTTTATTTAATAATTTACCCCTTGCCAAGGACCACTGCCATTAAGTTAAGGGAAACCCGTCATTCCGCCATGGACTGGCGGAATCCAGTGCCATGGATGGCAAGCTTTTGAAGCACATTCGATCCTGAATGCCAGTATTACATATTTTGTGACGGCTTAACTTAATGGCAGTGCTTGCCAAGGGACCCGCTCTAAACACTTCGAGTATAGTCAAAGTAAGTATTCAGACCCCGTTGGCAAATTACTGCAACTCAGGCTTATTGTTGGCATCCCCCTTTGAAAAAGGGGGATTGAGGGGGATTTATTTAAAAAATCTCCCCTAGCCCCTCTTTTTCAAAGAGGGGAACTGAATACTTACTAGCCAAAGTATACCGGATCATTTAGAGCATACCGAAACGTTCGGGTCGGGTTAAATAACCCGGAACGCCGAGTAGGGGGTTTTCAGCTCAACTTCGGCTACCCGGTCCTCTTCGGAGACAATGGCATTGATCAACGAGATCAGCAGGTCTTTGTTTTCTTCGCTGCCGAACAGTTTTTTGAAGGCTAAATCGACTCGGGGGTTTATTCTGCACATGGTTTTTCGCTCTAAGTAAAAAACGTTAAATTAATAATTTACTCCTGTTTTCCTTTTTTCTTGAAAGTTTAGGCTGCGCGTCCCTTTGACCGACTATTTAGCTTTGCAACAGAACTGAAAGCCAAATTACAAGCACTTGTTTAAACATACCTGATTAGCAAGTTTCTTCAGCTAAAGCCCAAAGATCAGTATATCCCCTAGCAGGACGGGATTCGCAAGCCATGCGCGTCAAGCTAAAAACGGCCAACCCACATCACGCTATTTCCCAAGCTCCAAAGACTGTGAAAGTATTCAATATTATAAAATAACCATGAAGAGCATGAAGAATTAGATTGTTGATTTTATAGGATTTTTCTTCATTGTCTACAAGGTTAATAAATTTTATTATGATGCATTCATCAATACTTTCACAGCCTCTCCAGCTTGGGAAAGACACCCCGGAAGCTCCAGCATCCTGAGACCGACACAACCTCCGCACATTCTGAATCAAACCCGACTCGCTCGTTCAATCTTTCTTGATTTTCGGGAAGCTAGAGCTTCCTGAACAGGTTACCCAAGCTAGAGCTTGGGTAACAGCATATTTTAGTTTTTGCGACTAAGACTGATCCTTGCTCGGGAAAAAGGGGTCAGGTTCATTTAATCATTTACCCCTTTTGTCAAGGGACCCGCTCTAAACGTTTCGAGTATAGCCATAGCTTACCGAAAAGTTGGGGACGGGTTAAATAAGCCGTACTCAAGGTCTTAAAATAGAGGCCACGCATAAACATCCAGTGAAAATGCCAAGCCAAGTTTCCTCCAGCACGCAAAACATCAAAAGACGATAATCGTTTAGAGGCCGGCTAGAGTGTAAAATTTTCTGACACCATATAAGGAAAATTCGCCTTCTCACGAACCGGCTATGCCCTGCCTTGCCCAAAATCACGATGACATCATTGTTAATCCTATCGATTGGCCAATAATTTCATGTTTGCCACCCTATCAAGGCAACAATGCTCGCAAGCCATCCTTCGATTCACATCCTTCGCTCTTTCCCAAGCTCCAGCTTGGGAAAGACACCCCGGAAGCTCCAGCTTCGACATGCTCAGGGCAAGAGCTTCCTGAGACCGACACAACCTCCGCACATTCTGAATCAAACCCGACTCGCTCGTTCAATCTTTCTTGATTTTCGGGAAGCTAGAGCTTCCTGAACAGGTTACCCAAGCTAGAGCTTGGGTAACAGCATATTTTAGTTTTTGCGACTACGACTGATCCTTGCTCGGAAACTTGGCCTCGGCAAGCTGAAGCATCTTGCTAATCAGGTAAACATATAGGGGAAAAAAGGGTCAGGTTGAATTAATAATTTTATCCTGCCCCCCCTTTTTTCTGCCTTTTTCTCTAATCCAGTTTAAATCTTGATAATTGTGTCGTTATAGAGCGCTACCAAAGGATCGTGGGTCATTAAACGCATCGGCTCTACAAGCGCCTGAGCGACAAGTATGCGGTCGAACGGGTCTTGGTGATGTAAAGGCAGTTCTTCGACCGCTATCGTATGTTCCGCCTCGACAGCAAGGAAGCGATATCCGGATTCCTGAAAATAGCGCATCGCGTCTCGGCCAGAAACCGGCATGTCGCCTCGCCCTAGTGAGTGCTTGATTGCAATTTCCCAGACATTCGCCGCGCTGACCCAAACGGTTGCTTTGGGCGATACAATCAATTCACGCGCCTTTTGTGACAGTTTTGAGTTATCCGTGATAGCCCATAGTGCAACGTGAGTATCCAGCAGCAGATTCAATTCTGCACCTCGTCCATGAACAACCGAGCCACTTCGTCGTTATATGTATCAATGCTGTCCGGCACCACGAACAAGCCTTTTGCTACTCCAATCCGCTTCTCGGATGGCGCAGCATCTATCGGAACAAGCTTAGCAGCTGGGCGACCATTCCTGGCAATCACGATTTCTCGCTCTTGCCCTTGCTCAATGGCTTCTACTAAGCGGGACAGAGAAGACTTGGCTTGTAACATATTTACAGTTTGCATTACATTCCCCTTAAAGAACCTAGTCTAGTCTAGCTAATTACTCAAATCAATCAAGAATTCAACTAGGTAATTTTGCCGTTTACTTACTCTTTTCATGGGTTCGAAAAAACGAGTGTTTTATCGAACCCGGTAAATGTCAACGCAGTTGTCGCATAGTAGGCGATCACCGGAGTAGTCTGTATACGTTTTACCGGCCACAAATTCCAGAGTGGCTTCGGCTGCGGAGTGGGCGTCCCACAAAAAGGCGCGGGCATCACGCTGCATAAACCAACTCTCGGCTTTGTTCGATTTTGGCGCGCACGTAAGGGTTGCGGAGAGCAGCGGTTTCGGCCAGATCCACCTCACGGCCAATCAGTTGTTCCAGTTCCCGACGTAAGCCAAAAAAGGTATGCAAGGAGGGCGCTTGTCCTTCGCTGGCAAATTCCACCAAAAAATCGGCATCGCTCAAGGCTGGATCGAAATCGTTACCGCGCGCGGCAGAACCGAACACCTCCAGTTTGCGAACGTGGTAACGCCGGCACAGTTCGGCGATGGCGGGCTGATATTGCTGGATAGCGGAATGCATGCAGTATCTCCTCTGTCTGGTTAGATGCGTCCGATGATTCTACCGCAGCAATGCTTCGGCCAAAAAGCTTTTTCAAAAAAGGCAAAAAAGGTAGAAAAAGGGGTCAGGTTTATTTAATAATTTATCCCTTCCCAAGGACCCGCTCTAAACGCTTCGAGTATAACCAAAGGAGCCTGTCGAAGGGTGAATGGAAAAATCCTGGGTCGATAAGTTAAGCCGTCCATGGTTCGACAGACTCACCACGAACGGCTTAACTTAATGGCAGTGCCGGTGCGCTTGGGATGAAATTGAAGTCCAGGATATTGATGCTGATGGTTTTTTTAAGTTCACGAAACATCATGCCTTCGCTGAGCTGTTCTGTCACCAGCTTCGCCCAGTAGTAAATCGCGCGCTTGTCGAAGTTGTAGTCTTAGCTGATTTGCATTTCCACATTAAACCAACGCCCTTTCTCGCTTTTCGCCTTGATGTCCAGAATCGAGATTTTTCCGGCCTAGTAATACGCTAGGTTGTAGGGGTTTTTCAGCTCGACTTCGGCCACCCTATCCTCTTCGGAGACGATCGCATTGATCAGCGAGATCAGTAAGTCTTTGTTTTCTTCGCTGCCGAATAGTTTTTTGAAGGCGAAATCGACTCCGGGGTTTATTCTGCACATGGTTTTTCGTTCCAAGAACGGTGAAGAAACACGAGACTATCAGTCAAGATAAAAAGGTAAGGGGGCAAATAGAACCTCACTAGAATTATAGGCTACCTGCTGTTTGGCAAACTACCGCTTACGGTAAATACTTAACACAACAGTGTAAAATTTTTTGACACCGTAATATTTGGAGTCAAATAAAAAATCGGTGGCGCATGGACAGCAATATCGGGTGGAGATGACGTAAGCGCGCCCGTCGTATCCACCCGTTTAATTTAACATGGGATTTATAATACAACGGCGCGATACCTTTAGCGTATTACGTCTTAGTGTGCTGCCAAAAGACTTGGTTAGCCTATCGATGTGTATAGCGGAGAGAGAGCTCCAGCTTGCGTAAAGTTTGGGCGCGTTAAATTACAAAAGCCCGAGTTCACTGTGCGAACCGAGTCGGACAAGCCGAACAGTCGCTTCGTCCGGTTTCTGATAGATCAATACCAAATCTGGTTTGATGTGACAATCACGGTAATCTTTCCAATTTCCGGAAAGAGCATGGTCTTGGTGACGCGACTCCAGAAGCCGGTCATTTGCAAGACAATCCACAATCGGAAACAAGACACATCAAGTGTGGTGCGATGCCGACCTTTACTTTCGCGCTTGTAATCACGCTTGAATTGGCTTGTCCATTCAATCGTCCGCATTAAGGGCTGCTTTCAAGCCTGCGATGCTGTTGGCGCTAGGTAGATTACCCGCACGAGCCTCTTTCATGGCGGCGATGGTAGTGTCATTGGGAATGAACGGATCGAACGGCAAAACATGTTCTCGAGCAATCTTGGTCAGTAAAAGCCGCACGGCATCTGACACTGTAAGCCCCATAGCCGCCAGTACAGCAGCTGCCTCTTCCTTAATCTCCCCGTCAATACGGGTTAGTACAAGTCGGTTTGCAGGCATGATTATTCTCCCCTATTTCGAAATGAATGACGTTGTAATGCAAAAATTAATCAGATTCATCCGGTAATCCTAATTATTGCCGATTTGTAACTATTCAGGATAACGCTGGTAGCCGTCACGTGTAGGATGGGCCACGAAGCGTGCCAAAAAAGAGGTCAGGTTTATTTAATAATTTACCCCTTGCCAAGGACCCGTTCTAAACGTTTCGAGTATAGCCAAAGTATACCGGATCATTTAGGGCATACCGAAACTTTGGGGACGGTGTTATACCCATCGCAGATCAAAAATATCCCCCGGACAATACCGCAACCAGGCCGACTAGCTTCGAATGGCATTACGTATCAACTAAATTCCCTAGATTATGAACTATGATTAATGATCTTTGATCCTAAAAAGAGCAGTTGAGAGCCTCAAACTACCGTTCGCCCTAAGCCCTTCGGCTACGCTCAGGAGAGCCCCTTCGGCCACGCTCAGGAGAACCCTGTCGAAAGGTGAAGGGTAGTTTGAGGCTTCACCAGACCGGTGAAAGTGTTGTAGACCCTTCATGTTTCGACTTGGCTCAGTACGAACGGTCTACAACACATGCCAACTGCTCTTTTCAGGTTGATAGCTTTAGGCACCGGGTCTTTGACGAACAAAGTATATAACCTGGATTTATTCAAAAACTAACCTTGGCATTAAACATGAGAAACATACTTTTATTACTTGGTCTTTTCTTCATTACATCGCCGTGCCTAGCGCAAAGCGATCAAGAAAAAGGCTTGCAAATCATCGAAGAAATGGTCAAACGCGATAAAGGCTGGCAAGACAGCCAAGCCGAAATGAAAATGATCCTAAGAACCCGAAGCGGGAGCGAAGCCGTTCGCTTACTTAGAATCAACACGTTAGAAGTCTCCGGCGACGGAGACAAAAGCCTGACTATTTTCGATAGCCCGGGCGATGTGCGAGGAACTGCTTTTTTAAGTTATACCCATGCACTCGAACCGGACGATCAATGGCTATATTTACCGGCATTGAGAAGAGTTAGACGTATTTCGTCGAACAACAAATCGGGCCCCTTTCTCGGCAGCGAATTTGCATTCGAGGATTTGACATCGTTTGAAATTCCGAAATATGAGTACCGCTACCTTCGTGACGAAACAGTAGACGGCATTGATTGCTTCGTTGTCGAACTTGCCCCTCAATATCAACATTCCGGATATACCCGGCAGATATCGTGGATAGACAAAGAACGCTATATTCCAATAAAAGTAGAATATTACGACAGAAGAAACGCCTTATTGAAGACGCTCGAGAACAAAGATTATCGCCAACACCTAAACCAATACTGGCGAGCGCACGATATGTTGATGACCAATCATCAAAACGGCAAAAGCACCAGCCTATCGATCGAGAACATCGAATTTCGCACGGGACTCACCGAGCGCGATTTCGATCAAAATACTTTAAGGCGCGCGCGCTAGATTTCAATTATACTTTGCCGAGTATGCTTGGAAATCGTATAAAATTAGCGAATTAGCGCCATTATTTAAATTGTTGTCGTAATTCCCAGTGCTCCCAAGCTCTGCGTCACTACCATTAAGTTAACGTAAACCGTTACTGACCTCGTTCCCACGGAGGACCGCTCATCGTTATACATAAGTCAAAAATTACCCTTTTGCAAATCTTAACCAATGAGACCTCGATACCATTTTTTGTCGCCCAACGTTCCCGACTTCGAAATCGCGATCTGGGGATCGCTCCCACAGAGCACCCCACCCCCTTGTGGGAGCGACGTCTTCGTCGCGATTTCGAAGCCACTGATGTTCAATATCCGCAGCTTTATCAAACAGCACCGCTTCCAAGTATACGGCGAGCGGAGGACCGTGGGAGCCAGAAACAATAAAGGGTGGGCTAAGCAATTACGATACAAGCGAACACAAGAAGCATATTAGGCAACAACACTTAAAATCTTATGCGCAACACCCGACTTAAATATATCAGCTTGGCAACTTGCTTGGCATTTTCGGAAGCTGATGCACAACAAGTAGTGCTGGATTCGATCGATTACCAATCATCATCCCGTCAAGCCGTGATAGATCTTAGCATCGTTCATACGGAAGACCGTGGAAACCAGAAAACGCCCGAACTCAAGGCCTTTCTAATCGACAATCCGCCTCGTCTCGTACTCGATGTAAAAAACCTGAAACCTTCGGCACCGCTTAGCCAGCCATCTGCCGATCATCCCTATTTTCAACGCTTACGCAGCGCGCCTCGAAATAAAAACGATTTCCGGCTTGTCTTCGACTTAAAAAATCAAGCCAGCATACACGCATACACAATCGATATTAAATCAACCGCTCACGGCTCGAGCCAAATTACCCTAACAGACGAATCGACTTTAACCCGGAAACAAACCCCAAATACCTTCGAGCCATCGAATTATGCGCACTCAAATAGCGAACTCCATAAATACGATTTAACCGCCCCCCAACAATCAATAAACGACTCGTATCCTGGGAATTTCAAAGAAAACCGCATCGGCGCATCGAGCGACGAATCGTTTTTTAACGACTTGATATCCGATTGGGAAATTTCCGGCTATGCCGAAGTGGAAAGCCTAGGCTTTTTTCAAACCCCACTAGACAACCAACAACATAGCCACTATATTTCCGGCGCGATAAACCCCGAACTCTATCGAAGCTGGGATAACGGATCGCAAAGCTTTACCTTCTCGCCCTTTTATCGCTACTCCCAACACGACAGCCGCCGTACCCATTTCGATATCCGCGAACTGACGTGGCTAAAAGCCGCTGCCGACTGGGAACTGCGGGTCGGCTTCCGTCAAGTATTTTGGGGCGTCACCGAAGGCTTTCATCTGATCGACATCATCAATCAAACCGACTTTGTCGAAAACATCGACGGCGAACAAAAACTCGGGCAACCGATGATTAACCTAGCCTTGATTCAAGACTGGGGCACCATCGATTTGTTCTTACTAACCGGCTTCCGCGAAAGAACATTTGCCGGACACGAAGGCCGCTTAAGAACGCACCCGGTAACCTCAGTCGGAGACGCCCAATTTGAAAGAGAAGGCGTCGAAAAACACTTGGCTTACGCCGGCAGATATTCTCATTCTTTCGGGGATTGGGATGTCGGACTCGCACATTTTTACGGCACCGCCCGCCAACCGACGATGCTGCCTCGCTTCAATCAGTTAGGCGAAATTGAACGAATCATCCCGCTTTATGAAAACATCAATCAAACCAGCATCGATGTCCAAACGATCAAAGGCAGCTGGTTATGGAAGCTCGAAGCGTTAATGCGCTCGGGACAAGGAGACCGATTTTATGCTGCGACCGGCGGCGTCGAATATACATTCTTCGACCTCTTCGAATCGGGCGTCGACCTAGGTCTGATAGCGGAGTACATGTACGACAGCCGTGGCTACAATAATTTTCAGGCATTGACACAACAAGCCTTATTTCAAGACGACTTCTTAGCCGCAGTTCGCCTGGGCTTTAACGATATTCAAAACACCCAATTGCTTGCCGGCGTCATTTTCGACCGCACCCAAAACTCTAAAATATACAACATCGAAGCCAGTCGGCGCATCGGCAACGATTGGACCGCAGACATTCAAGTTCGTCTATTTCGCGGCATCCCGGTCACCGACCCGTTAATCATGTTCAGCGCCGACGACCATGTACGCTTTCAGCTTAAATATCATTTTTAGAAGAAGGCGCGCAGCGCGCATCCTACGATCGAAGAACACTCCGCATGACAACTCGCTATAGATGCTCCAGCGTCACGGCGCTTGCCCATGTTACGTTAAAGCGGGTTCGGTAGCGTTGAAGCATTAGAACGCTGAAATTAGCCTGCAAGAACCACATCGAATTCCTTCATATATCCGGCCACATCTTTGCGATAGATCTCTCGCACCGGCAGGCATAAATCGCGAGGCTTCAAGCCGCGCTCCTGCAAAGACTCAACTTCGACCCGTATGTCGTGAATATCGTAAATTTCCAACGCACCAAACACAGCCGCGGTATCCTTCATGCCAAAGCGATCCGGCTGCTGTCCATTCTTCAATTGAAATACGCCATCGTCCAGCAACAATAAGCTAACCGCTTGATCGAATGCCGCGATCGTCAATACGCTATCCAATGTTTCCTGCATCGAAACGCCATTGAAAGGAGGTTTACGCAAGACAAACAGAAATTTCTTATGCATAAACTACCCGAATACGATGCAACGGTCCGCTTGTAGAGTTGCTTCGACCCATTGCCCTAAACCGGAAATCCGAAAACCGTCGGCTAAATCGCCATCCTGTTTGCCGACTCGGCTAGCTTCGTCGGTATGCAGCAATCCGCGCCTTTGCGCAGCGGAAATGCAAACCACCAGATCGATTGCGTATTGTTTTACCAACGCACTCCACAGCTTCGGAAAATTAAGTTCGTCATCGGGAGGCATCGCATAGTTGAAGGCATGATAAATTCCTTCATGATAAAAAAATATGCGAAATACCGAGTGCCCTTCGGCCAATACTGAGCAAACGAATCGGTAAGCATGATAGGCACTGCCTGAACCAGTCGGGCTACTGTTGATTTGAATGGCGAATTTCATATCTTGTCTTAAACCAAACCCTAAGCGATGTTACAGATCATGCGTCGCACTAAACTTGATATCCGGCCAACATTGGCAGGACGGAGCTTGCAACCCCATCCTAAACGTTTCGACAGCGGCCAAAGCAAATCAAAACGTTGGGGACGGGTTAAATAACCCGCCCCGCCAAGAATAACCCGCCCCTTCAAGGCTTTGCCACTAGCGTTTGTCTTTTTGCGAAAGAGAGTAAAACACTGACCCATGTCCATTACCTGTGATGCCAATCGATCGCTCTGAGCGCCTCAATGGTATTTTCAACCTCGGGTAACAAATCATCCTTACATAACTCAAGGGCCTCCCCAATGCCAAACTGTATGATCGGCAACAACATGGCAGAAGGAACGTCTAAACCGTAACCTTCCATCAAGCGCGGAGCAATTTCAGCCAACAACCCCGCTAATTCCGTTTGAGCCTTACGATTGCTGTATTGCATTATCATGCCGTACCTGATTGCCAATCTTCGAAATTTAGCCTCCTCGGCAACGATAATCGAAGCCGCCTCATCATGCGTGAATCCGAATGTATCAGCAAAATTTTCGGCATAAGCCTTGACCAACAAATCCGGAAACCCTCTATTCCGGCTAATAGCGGCTACGATCATCCGAGCCCCGATCGCACGGTCATATTGCCGAATCAATAAATCGGCGGCGAATTCCACAAAAACATGCGAAACCTCAAGCAACATGTCATCGGCAATCCCGCCCCCCAAAAGCGCCAACCTGGACGCCAAGACTTCACTTAACTGAAGCGCCTTAGCGATAACATAGCGTTCCGGATCGTTATAAGGATTGCCATGAGCATAAACATCGGCACCATTTACATTGTTATGAGCCAAAAAACCCAACGCAACGGCTTTTTCGCGTTTCGTTTCGGCGAGGTCAAGTACCGGAAAAACCGTATCTAGCCCTTGTTCGGTCAATCCGTGAGTAACATCATAAAGATGTTGTATTTGCTCTATGGGGGTGTCGTACATTAAATTGAAAACGTCGCCCGCCATTTGACCATATAAAACGTTTGCGCCCAAAATCCCTTTCTCGCCCAATCTTGCGCCTATATAGGCATGTGTAGCTGGCCCCCACGAATAAACGGGCGCGGAAAACCCTATCAAGGCTAAAAAGATTCCAATAATCGATATGAAACGTTTCATAATAGGACTCCGAATTTAAATCATAACTCCCGCGTCGCACTAAACTTGATATCCGGCCAACGCTCCTCGGTCAATTGCAGATTGACGCGACTGCTGGCAACGTAAACCAAGAAACCGCCGCCGTCTTCGGCGAGGTTCTCGAAAGCTTTTTTCTTGAATTCCTCGAGTTTTGCCGGCTTATCGGAACTGACCCAGCGCACCGTCGAAATCGGCGCATTATCGTAGACGCATTCGACATTGTATTCGTTCTTCAGCCGGTGCGCGGTCACATCGAACTGCAGCACACCGACAGCGCCGAGTATCAAGTCGTTGTTCTTAAGCGGTTTGAACAACTGCGTCGCGCCCTCTTCGGTCAATTGCACCAGACCTTTTTGCAGCGCCTTCGCGCGCAACGGATCTTTCAACACGACGCGCCTAAAGAGTTCGGGGGCGAAATACGGTATGCCGCCGTATTTGAGCGTTTCGCCCTGCGTGAACGTGTCGCCGACCTGTATCGTGCCGTGATTGTGAAGGCCGATGATATCGCCCGGATAGGCTTCTTCGACGTTTTTACGGCTGTCGGCCTGGAAAGTCAGCGCATTCGCGACCTGGACATTTTTACCCGTACGGACATGATAGATCTTCATGCCTTTGTCGAATTTTCCGGAGCATACGCGTAAAAACGCGATGCGATCGCGGTGCGCGGGGTCCATATTGGCTTGTACTTTGAAGACGAAGCCGGTGAATTTATCCTCGTCGGGACGGACTTCCCGCTGTTCGGTCTCTCGCGGCAAAGGTGCCGGCGCGTACTCGGCAAACGCATCGAGCAATTCGAGAATACCGAAGTTATTGATCGCCGAACCGAAAAAAACCGGCGTCTGTTCGCCCTTCAGATATTTATCCATGTCGAACTCGTGACTCGCGCCTTTGACCAACTCTATTTCCTCGCGCAATTCGTCGGCCTGATCCTTCAGCAACTCATCCAAGTGATAATTATTGAGTCCTTTGATCACTTCAGCCTGAGCGATCTTCCCGCCGTGCTGCGGACTGAACAAATGAATTTCATCCTTGTACAGATGATAAACGCCTTTGAAGCGTTTACCCATGCCGATCGGCCAGGTCATCGGCGCGCATTCGATTTGCAAGACGCTCTCGACTTCGTCGAGTAATTCGATCGGCTCGCGCCCTTCCCTATCCAATTTATTGATAAAGGTCAAAATCGGCGTCGTGCGCAGACGGCAGACTTCCATCAACTTGATCGTTCTGTCCTCGACGCCTTTCGCGACGTCGATCACCATCAACGCCGAATCGACCGCAGTCAAGGTGCGATAGGTATCCTCGGAAAAATCTTCGTGTCCTGGCGTATCGAGTAAGTTGATGATGCTGTTGTTATGCTCGAACTGCATCACCGAGGTCGTAACCGAGATGCCCCGCTCTTTTTCCATTTCCATCCAGTCCGAAGTCGCATGACGCGCCGCTTTGCGCCCCTTGACGGAACCGGCCAACTGAATCGCGCCCCCGAACAGCAATAACTTTTCGGTGATCGTGGTTTTACCTGCGTCGGGATGGGAAATAATCGCGAAGGTGCGTCTGCGGTTCAGTTCTGAAAGTAACTCTGACATGGATGTTCAATAAATGAAAGATGGAATAAAAACGCCGAATTATACCGTATTATCAATTCCTTTGTATTTTCAATATAATGGCGCAAATTGGCTTGGCCGGTAGAGGTAGCCTGAAATGAAACACCGAATAAAAACTCATCGTAAGTATTCAGGTCATAGGCCACTGCCATTAAGTTAAGGATTTTTCCGTTCGCCCTGAGCCTGTCGAAGGGTGAATGGAAAAATCCTGGGTCGATAAGTTAAGCCGTCCATGGTTCGACAGGCTCACCACGAACGGCTTAACTTAATGGCAATGAGGTCATAGGCGCCAACTTAAGGAAGGAACGCATCATTCCGCCAGGGATTGGCGGAATCCAGGGCCACGGATGGCAATGCCTAGCTTCACACTCATGTAGGCAATCCATGCCGATATGACGAATAAAGCTATAAATACACTATAGTATAGGCACTAAGATGGCGCTTATGAGTATTTAGGCCTCCGCCACTGCTTCCCAAACTCCGGTTTAGGAAACCCTTCACGTAAGCTTCTGCTTACCGGTTTCATGAAGCTGGAGCTTCTCGTACTGCGTTCCCAAGCAAGAGCTTGGGAACGCGCGCAAAAAAACTCATTAATGGAGAAAACTATGACCCTTTTATATCGTTTGATCGCCGCTATGGTATTCATGAGTCTGTCGGCCTGCTCTAGCCTGTATTACAGCGGCCTCGAAAAAATCGGCATTCCGAAGCGGGATGTTATGGTACACCGCGTCGAGAAAGCCCGTGACACGCAAGAGGAAACCAAGGAACAATTTAAATCTGCTCTGGAGCAATTTACCGCATTGACCGACTTTAAAGGCGGCAATCTCGAGTCCACTTATAAAAAGCTTAACGGCGAATACGAAGCCAGTGTAAAAAAAGCCAATGAAGTCAACAAACGTATTCGCGACATCGAGGACGTATCCGGCGCGCTATTCCGCGAGTGGGAACAGGAAATCGGAGAATACAGCAGCGCTGCGCTAAAACGAAACAGCCAGCAAAAACTCGATGCGACAAAGGTGCATTATCAACAACTGATTAGCGCGATGAAACAGGCCGAATCCCGAATCGAGCCGGTCTTGTCGGTGTTCAAGGACCAGGTGATGTACTTAAAGCATAATCTGAACGCGCAGGCAATCGCCTCGCTCAAAGGCGAATTGGGGTCGATACAATCGGACGTCTCGGCACTGATTACCGCAATGGAAAAGTCGATCAACGAAGCAAACGCTTTCATCAAGACAATGGAAAGCAAATAGCCGGCCATACATAGAAGCGCCGATTCACTATTCACTATTCACTATTCACTATTCACTATTCACTATTCACTATTCACTATTCACTATTCACTATTCACTGCTAACTGCTAACTGCTAACTGCAAACCAATTAGCATTACAGACAGAAGTTATTCGGACAGTTATAATCGGCCTATTTTCGATACAGTTCAATTGCAGGAGACATTTTAATGACCGACACCAAACATTGCCGCCTTTTGATTTTGGGTTCCGGCCCCGCCGGTTATACCGCAGCCGTCTATGCGGCACGCGCCAATCTCAACCCGGTCATGATCACCGGAATGCAGCAAGGCGGTCAATTGACGACGACAACCGACGTCGATAACTGGCCCGGCGACGTGGAAGGATTGCAAGGCCCCGACCTGATGGAAAGAATGCGTCAGCATGCCGAGCGCTTCAACACCGAAATTGTTTTCGACCATATCCATACTGCCGACTTATCGGCGCGCCCTTATAAACTGACCGGCGATTCCGGCGTTTATACCTGCGACGCATTGATCATCGCCACCGGCGCTTCGGCGAAATATTTAGGCATGGAATCCGAAGAAGCCTTTAAAGGCAAAGGCGTATCTGCCTGCGCGACCTGCGACGGCTTCTTCTATAAAAACAAACCCGTTGCAGTCATCGGCGGCGGCAATACCGCGGTCGAAGAGGCCCTCTACCTGTCCAACATCGCCTCGCAAGTCACGATCGTACATCGCCGCGACAAATTCCGTTCGGAAAAAATTCTGTCCGACAAACTGATCGAAAAATCGAAAAACGGCAATGTCGTGATCGAATGGGATCATACACTCGATGAAGTGCTCGGCGACGACATGGGCGTGACCGGCATCCGAATCAAAAGCACCAAGACCGGCGAAACCAAGAATTTGGACGTACACGGCGTATTCATCGCGATCGGTCATACACCCAATACCGACATTTTCCAAGGCCAACTCGAGATGGACCACGGCTACATCAAGGTCAAAACCGGCCTGCAAGGCAACGCGACCGCGACCAGCGTACCGGGCGTATTCGCGGCCGGCGACGTGATGGATGCCGTTTACAAACAAGCCATTACCTCGGCCGGCGCGGGCTGCATGGCGGCGCTGGATGCCGAGAAATACTTGGATGAAATGGAATAACTGAACGAACTGCAAATATCGCTAAGCACTCCCACGCTGGATCGGTAGGAACGAGTAAAATATCAGGGAGCGGTGCCGTTTGATAAACCTGTAGATATTGAACGTCAGTGCCTTTGAAATCGCGATCAGGGGATCGCTCCCACTGAACGCCTGCCTCCTTGTGGGAGCGACGCCTTCGTCGCGATTTCGAAGCCGGGTACGTTAGGTAACAATAAATGACATCGAAGTCACATTAGCTAAGATGGCAAGACGATGAGCGTAGAGCATGGGAACGGTGGAATTCTTTCACAGCCTCGAACCCTTTAATACATTAACGGCAAGCGGCGCTGTACCGGAACGGTGAAAGCCGGCGGAATATAAGGACAATCATTCGATAAAACCATGAAACCATGCAATTGACCGTACTCGACCCGTTTCGTTCGAATCAGCCGTTTCCTCCGCTATATAAAGCCCTCGAAGAACCTAACGGCTTACTGGCGCTAGGCGGATGTTTATCTACCGAACGCCTGCTCAATGCCTATCGAAACGGAATATTTCCGTGGTACAACCCCGGGGAACCAATCCTTTGGTGGTCGCCCGACCCCAGATTGGTTTTATTTCCGGACCGGGTGAATATCTCCCGAAGCCTTGCCAAAACCTTGCGTAAAGGACTATTCACCGTTACATTCGACCGTGCCTTCGACCAAGTCATGGCTTGCTGCGCCGAGCCGCGCCAAGCGTCTTCAGGGACTTGGATCACCGATGAAATGATGCAAGCCTATCAAGACCTACATCATCAAGGCTTGGCTCATTCGGTAGAAACTTGGTTCGACGGCGAACTGGCCGGGGGCTTGTACGGCGTCGCGATCGGCCAAGTTTTTTTCGGCGAATCGATGTTTCACAAACGAACCGATGCCTCCAAAGTTGCCTTCGTGACCTTGGCCAGACAATTAAAACAATGGGGCTATCGACTCGTCGACTGCCAAGTACAAACTCAGCATTTGCTGAGCCTGGGCGCCGAGGAAATCCCCCGCTCCGAATTTTCCGCGCAGCTCAAACGCTATTGCCCGGCAAAACCTTCGACAGACGCATGGCAAAACTGACGACCACGATACCATTGTTTCTTTCCGAAAAGCATTCGTGCAGTTATCTGGACGACCGGATTGCCTGCTCGGCATTCGTGCATCCTTCCTTCGAGCTCAACAACGCCTTCTATTCACGCTTGATCGAACGAGGCTTTCGCCGTAGCGGCGATTATGTTTACGCCCCTCGCTGTCCGCAGTGTCAAGCCTGCACCCCTGCCCGGCTTCCGGTAACCCAATTTAAACCCAAACGCAATCAACAACGCTGTTTAAAGAAAAATCAAAACACGCAAACCGTCATTAAGCCGGCTCGGTTCGAACAAGCGCATTACGACCTGTATTTGCGCTATCAAGACAGCCGCCATAGCGACGGCAGCATGGCGAATTCAAGCCCGGAGGAATATTTAAATTTTTTGGGCAGCCGCTGGTGCAATACTTTTTTCGTGGAATTCCTGATTGATGAACAATTGATCGCAGTCGCGACTATCGACCGGCTAGATAACGCGCTATCGGCGGTCTATACCTTTTTCGACCCGGACTTCTCACATTTAAGCCCCGGCATGTATGCCGTGCTCTGGCAGATCGAATGGGCCAAGCAATTGAAACTGGACTGGCTGTATCTGGGCTTTTGGATCAAAGATTGCCGAAAAATGGCCTACAAGATCGAATACCAACCGATAGAACTGCTGATCGATAATGTCTGGCAAGCGTTCGATTTTAGCTGCTAAACCCGGAATATTAAAGGACTGGTACCCTGCTGGGTCTTTATCGATAATTTCGATTTGCACATAGATTCCAACCGTAGGCAAAACCCGGAGGCTACGCTGCGCGTACCATGGTAACCCGAACTAATATTTACATTGACTTTCTCAGATAATAAGAGTAATAGACTACTTAAATCGGATGAAAATAAATGCCGTAATGGTATTTACATAAAACAATAAAGGAGATTTGTTATGAAACTCAAAAGCGTAATCGAAGCAGCCCTATTCGCAATCATCTTAGGGCTAAGCAGCACGGCGTCGGCAACGGAGCAACCTTATCCCGAAGGATGTTATAGCTGGGACACAGGTAATTTGTCGATAGTGATCAATATCCCTCGCCTAGTGAGAGTCAATGTGGGCTTACCGGGCGTGGGTTTAATGGGAATGGAGCATAGCTTTACCTGGGGCGGCGATTACTTTATGCCGCTACCGTTCTTAGACTTATTACAAAATTACAGCGGAGATGATCTCGAGGTACCTGCCGGGCTTAATGGCACATGGGAAATGGGTAGAGGCCGGAGTTTCAGTGTTGATGTCCAAGATATTGACGAATTGGCTGAAATGCTTGACGACCTTGGAATGACCTATAATCTAACAAAAAGATTCAACGGCACCGTCTCCAATGACGGCAATGTGATCAAAGGCAATTTTTTACTGGGACTTGTCGTTCCCATGCAGGATCTAGGATTACCAGGCAGAGCACAAGTCAGGATCGCAGGCCGATTCGCAGGGGAAAGACAATCACCAATCCCTTGCCCGATCCCTGTTTCAGCCAGCGCCGCCATACAAGAAGAAGATAGGGTAGACGCAAAAAACACCAAGACCACAACATTCGGTCAAATATTTATTAACATGCTACGCCAAGCACAGGCACAGCCCAAGTAAACACCCCATAAGCGCCAACATAAGGAAGGAACGCGTCATTCCGCCAGGGATTGGCGGAATCCATGGCCACGGATGGCAATGAGTAGCACCACTTCCATGCAACATGGGTATCGACAACCCATACCGATATGACGAATAAAGCCATAAACGCACCATAGAATAAGCACTACTATACTCCAGCAATTCCCAGTTTGAGCAGTTTCGCCGATTTTAGGGTGTGGGATATGCCTGTCGAGGAACGCCGTAAACCCATCCATGGGGACTTGGCGGCAGCTCGAACGCCAAGGATGGCGTGAATGCAGATTTTGCAGGAGCAAAAATCTGCCCTGCTGCCGACATCCTCGCCAAGCATACCCCACACCCTTTTTGATCTCCAAATTGGGAATTGCTGCTATTCTTCTTCCTGATTAGCAAGATGCTTCAGCTTGCCGAAGCCAAGTGTCCGAGCGGAGGCCAGTTGTAGCCGGAGGCACTTCTGCGGGACGGGTTATTTAACCCGTCTCCAATGTTTCGGTTTGCCCTAAACATTTCGGCTGACTTCGGCCAAAGTCAAAACGTTTAGGACGGGGTTGAAAACCCCGTCCTGCTAGGGATATCCTGGTTTTTGGGCTTTAGCTGAAGAAACTTGCTAATCAGGCTATTCTTTATAACGACGCCCGGTTAGCTTTACTCAATTGCCGGGCAACTTTATAGAGCAAATCTACATTAAGGTATGTCAACTGGCCTTGTTGAGCCAGTTTAATCAATTGGGTCAGGCTACTACGACTTCGGGCGTCTAAACCGCTAAGATTCAATGTCGCTTCTTCAGGTTGACGCTTAGCGCAAGTATGATCTGGTGTTTGGTTGGTTTCAAGCGACGGAGTGCGCCACAAACGCTCCGGCGGCAACAACTTAGCTTGCTTAAACAGGCGCTTCTCCAACGGACCTAAGCCGGTCTGTTGAATAAGATCTTCTAGCCTTTCGGCTATCAAAACCTCTTGATGCTCATTAACCAACAGTTGCTCACTCTCCTTACTAACGACTTTGGTCACTTTGGGTTGAATGCGATGCAACAACCAGGCTCCAAGACGTTCGCCATAAAGCGTCAGGCAGGTTTCAGGAATATCGGGATTATTGGCTTGACGTACTTGAGCTAAATAAGTCACATCCACCTGTAGATCTGCTTGGCCGGTTCGTTCCAAAACTCGAGTTTCAACCGATCCAAAATGACCGATGGGACCGGTTGCGATCCAGTCAACCAACCCTTCTCGATACGTAAGCTGTTGACTGCGCAACCAATCGAGGAGGGTTTGATGCAAAGCCTCAGTCAAAGGCAAGGACGCCTCGTTCGAAGGTAATGCGGTTAACTTACCATATACAGGCAACCACCCTTGACCGGCAGAATTCAGAGTGCGTAACCAAGGCACATCTGATGAAAGCACGACATGATCGATCTTGTGAAGCCTATAGGTTACTGCCTCCTGAACGATTGCACCGGCCGCGGCGCTGTCGGGTCTAATAGGCTCTGAAAATACCATCGTAGAACATTCACCCCCTCCCTCATCGAACATACCGTCCGCCCCCTCCATCGGCAGACTTGGCGGCCAGTCTCCTATCGCAGCCCAAGAATTGCTAACAAGAGTTAGATGCATTCCAAGCGGGCTTACCGCATCATCGGGTAAAAAATCAACAGCTATATCCAGCTGCAGAATCCGACTGCACCCCTGACCCAGAAGCCTGAACCGAATTGGGGTTACCTGACCACTCGTAACCCGGCTAGTCAAACTAACGCTAGGCAAGCCATGCGCCAGACAATCATCATCTAGCCTCAGCACCGAACAATGGTTGGACGAGCCGCCCTGATCCTGATTGGTTTCTGCGCTTGAGTCTGTATTCATCGATTTTACGCTCCGATTAAGATTCAACTCAAATTATAACAGATAGGACTTAACCAACTCCTTATTGATCGAAACACCATCTACTTCAGCAATTCCCAGTTTGAGCAGTTACGTCGATTTTAGGGTGCGGGGCATGCCCTCATAAGCGCCAACTTAAGGAAAGAACGCGTCATTCCGCCAGGGATTGGCGGAATCCAGGGCCAAGGATGGCAATGCGTAGCACCACTTTCATGCAACATGGGTATCGACAACCCATACCGATATGACGAATAAAGCCATAAACGCACCATAGAAAAGACACTAAGTTGGCGCTTATGGGGTATGCCCCTACCTTCACTGCCATTAAGTTAAGGATTTTTCCGTTCGCCCTGAGCCTGTCGAAGGGTGAATGGAAAAATCCTGGGTCGATAAGTTAAGCCGTCCATGGTTCGACAGGCTCACCACGAACGGCTTAACTTAATGGCAGTGGCCCCTACCCTACGGAGAAATTTATCAAACTGGAAATACTGCTGGGTTCTCAACAACTAACTTTGTTGCGATAATTAGCCACGATCAGCTCTCGTTTGAGCCATCTAATTGTGCCACTCCCTTTATACTCACAAACCATATAAAAGTATGGGGTGTGGCTAGCGAGGATGCCAACCCTAGGGATCGCTGCTGTCAAGCCCCCATGAATGGGTTTGCGGAGGTCCTCGTTAAACACATCCCATACCTTTTATTCTTAGACGGTTTTTCGATCAAAAGGGATTAGGGCTACCTTTCCTGTTTAAATAACCAAAAAGTTGAAATTCTCATGGATTCAGTATTTGTAATTAAAGATATACTTACCACCGAGCAAGTGGCATCAATATGCAACAATCTTAATCAAGTTGAATTTGATGATGGTAAAGTCACTGCCGCCGGCATGGCTAAAGCAGTTAAAAATAATCAGCAAGTAATGGTGGATAAAGTCCCAGATTTGATGCCTTTGTTGTCCAAAGCCATTATGGCTAATCCGTTATTCAATGCTGTGACCATGCCCCGCGCCATCGTCAATGTCATGCTAAGCCGCTATCAGCCCGGTATGGAATATGGGACTCATACCGACTCCGCCATTATGCCCGGAGGCAATCGAGCCGATATTTCGTTTACTTTATTTTTATCCAGTCCCGATGCCTACGAGGGCGGTGATTTGGTACTAGAAACCGCTTTAGGCGAGCAACGCATAAGGCTAAATGCGGGCTCGCTGATTCTTTATCCGACCGGTGAATTACATCGCGTTAGCCCTGTTACACGAGGCGAGCGTATTGTCATTGTGGGATGGATACAGTCGCGCATACGCGATTCCCGTAAACGCCAGATCCTGCTGGACCTCGACAGCGCTCGTAAACACTATCTCGAAAAAGTCGGCCATGACCGCACGGTTGATATAATGTTAAAAACCAGTATGAATTTACGCAGGATGTGGGACGAATAGGACAACCATAGGCTTTAGTCTCCTGCCTCGTTCCCAAGCTGGAGCTCTCATCGTTATACATAAGTCAAAAATTACCCTTTTGCAACCTTAACCAATGAGACCTCGATACCATTTATTGTGACTTAACACTTTCGGCCTCGAGATCGCGATCAGGGGATCGCTCCCACAGAGCGTCCGCCGCTCTCTGTGGGAGCGACGCCTTCGTCGCGACTATCGAAGCCAGTAACGCTCAAACACCAATAGCCTTTCCGGACAGCACAACAATTTAGCGCTCGGTCGCTACTTTTTGCCTCGTTCCCAAGCTCCAGCTTGGGAACGCCTACCCTCAAGCTCTGCTTGGTGGCCTAATGCAGCAAAACAATCGGCAACAAAGAACCTTCCCCGGCATAAGCCCGCGCACTTGAATAACGCCA
The DNA here is from genome assembly GCF_005931095.1 of Methylotuvimicrobium buryatense. Lineage (GTDB taxonomy): Bacteria > Pseudomonadota > Gammaproteobacteria > Methylococcales > Methylomonadaceae > Methylotuvimicrobium > Methylotuvimicrobium buryatense. Next base: position 3,476,590 of record NZ_CP035467.1, read on the forward strand.
ATGTTCCGGCAAATCTACATAACCGCGTTTGACCGGATTGTTATGAATATAATCCAAACGCTGCCTTAACATCGTGTCATCATGTATTTCTTCCGGATGTGAGCCTTCTTGCCTCGTTCCCAAGCTCCAGCTTGGGAATGCCTACCCTCAAGCTCTGCTTGGTGGCCTAATGCAGTAAAACAATCGGCAACAAAGAACCTTCCCCGGCATAAGCCCGCGCACTTGAATAACGCCAATGTTCCGGCAAATCTACATAACCGCGTTTGACCGGATTGTTATGAATATAATCCAAACGCTGCCTTAACATCGTGTCATCATGTATTTCTTCCGGATGTGAGCCTTCTTGCCAGAATTGATACTGACTTTCGGTTTTGTGCTTGCGCTTGTAATACGCAAAATACTTCAGCAGCGTGGTTGCCTTGCGTTGTTCCAATAAATCGAGAATCTGTCTGGCAGTAAAGGATTTGAATTGTTGTATCCGTTTGCTGTGCTGGCTGCCGCTCGCGATGAAATGCAAATGATTTTCCAGGACAACATAGGCATGGAGCCTGAAATCGGTGTTATCTTGCAACCAAATGAAACTGTCGAACAAGAGTTGCACACTATCCGGGCGAGTGAAAACCGGCTGCCAACCGGCAACCGTTAAGGTATGAAAGTAAGGATAGGATTCGTTCAGAATTTTATAGCGGCTACGTCCCATAGCTTTAATGTGCCTAGAAAACTGGGATTCGTCAAGCAGAGCTTGAGGGTAGGCGTTCCCAAGCCGGAGCTTGGGAACGAGGAAAGTTCCGGCTGGGGATCGAGGCATCTGGGAAGTTCGAAGTCACGGTTTCGCGCATAAAAAACCGCCGCCGGTTGCCCGGGGCGGTTTTTTGGCCCTCGTTCCCAAGCTCCAGCTTGGGAATGCCTACCTCCAAGCTCTGCTTGGCGGGTTTCCTTGCGGGTGAGTGGGTTTGGGCAGTCTTTGTGTTACGTTGCCCCGGTATCGGTTCCCACGGTGGGCGTGGGTTCCGGCATGGCTTCGTCAAGCAGAGCTTGACGGTAGGCGTTCCCAAGCCAGAGCTTGGGAACGAGGAAGCTTGGGAATGCCTACCTCCAAGCTCTGCTTGGCGGGTTTCCTTGCGGGTGCGTGGGTTTGGGCAGTCTTTGTGTTGTTGCCCCGGTATGAGTTCCCACGGTGGCCGTGGGTTCCGGCGTGGCTTCGTCAAGCAGAGCTTGACGGTAGGCGTTCCCAAGCCAGAGCTTGGGAACGAGGAACGGTAGGCGTTCTCAAGCCGGAGCTTGGGAACGAGGAAAGCTCTGCTTGGCGGGTTTCCTTGCGGGTGAGTGGGTTTGGGCAGTCTTTGTGTTACGTTGCCCCGGTATGAGTTCCCACGGTGGGCGTGGGTTCCGGCGTGGCTTCGTCAAGCAGAGCTTGAGGGTAGGCGTTCCCAAGCCGGAGCTTGGGAACGAGGAAGCTTGGGTATGCCTACCTCCAAGCTCTGCTTGGCGGGTTTCCTTGCGGGTGCGTGGGTTTGGGCAGTCTTTGTGTTACGTTGCCCCGGTATGGGTTCCCACGGTGGGTGTGGGTTCCGGCGTGGCTTCGTCAAGCAGAGCTTGAAGGTAGGCGTTCCCAAGCCAGAGCTTGGGAACGAGGAAGCTTGGGAATGCCTACCTCCAAGCTCTGCTTGGCGGGTTTCCTTGCGGGTGCGTGGGTTTGGGCAGCCTTTGTGTTACGTTGCCCCGGTATCGGTTCCCACGGTGGGCTTGGGTTCCGGCGTGGCTTCGTCAAGCAGAGCTTGACGGTAGGCGTTCCCAAGCCAGAGCTTGGGAACGAGGAACGGTAGGCGTTCTCAAGCCGGAGCTTGGGAACGAGGAAAGCTCTGCTTGGCGGGTTTCCTTGCGGGTGCGTGGGTTTGGGCAGCCTTTGTGTTACGTTGCCCCGGTATGGGTTCTCCCACGGTGGGAGTGGGTTCCGGCGTGGCTTCGTCAAGCAGAGCTTGAGGGTAGGCGTTCCCAAGCCAGAGCTTGGGAACGAGGAAGCTTGGGAATGCCTACCTCCAAGCTCTGCTTGGCGGGTTTCCTTGCGGGTGCGTGGGTTTGGGCAGTCTTTGTGTTGTTGCCCCGGTATGGGTTCACACGGTGGGCGTGGGTTCCGGCGTGGATTCGTCAAGCAGAGCTTGACGGTAGGCGTTCCCAAGCCAGAGCTTGGGAACGAGGAACGGTAGGCGTTCTCAAGCCGGAGCTTGGGAACGAGGAAAGTTCCGGCTGGGGATCGAGGCATCTGGGAAGTTCGAAGTCACGGTTTCGCGCATAAAAAAACCGCCGCCGGTTGCCCGGGGCGGTTTTTTTTGGCAGGCTGTCCTTTGCCTTACGGTTATCCTTGGGTTTGTAAGCTTCCCGAGTTAATGTCGGGTTACAGCTTTAGCCTAATCCGACCTACCCGACTACTTGCTCAGTTCCCTCAAGCAGAGCTTGAAGGTAGGCGTTCCCAAGCAGGAGCTTGGGAACGAGACTAGACTAACGAGACTACTACGGCTTAGGCAATAGCGAAGTTAGCATTGATCAAATCATCAACGCTGACACCGGTTAGCTGTACCAATTGAGTCAACTCAGTATGCTGCACCAAACCGTCAAAACCTTCAGAACCTTCAGAATCCTGCCAGAGGTAACCGACTGTATTGTCTCCATCTTGAACGAAGAACATCCGTTGACTTTCGAAGCCGAAGTTGGCCTCAACAGCACTGAAGATACCTACATTTAAAGCGCCTGCAAGATCGATTTCGTCACTCACATCACCCAGACCTACAAAGGATAGGATATCACTAGTTCCGGTCTGATTGACTACGTTAAATGGAGCAGTTATACGAGTATAACTTTGTTCGCCGCCGAACAGCGCGGTGAAGTCAAGTTTGTCCAGCGCAAGAGCGCTGTCGGCGACAAAATTTTCAATAGTAACTAACGGTGCAGCATCTAGGTCATCAGCTTCACTGAATGAGAACAAGTAATCGACCCTATCCTCATTCAACACGGCGGCAGTGATTGGACCAGTACTACCTGTACTACCTAGCTCTACCACTTGCAAGGTACCTTCGCCTTCGACGTTGCTACCTACAACTGCGTGCTGAACAACACTCAAAGCCAGTGTGGCATCTTCGCCGATTTCGACGGTGCCTACCGGAAGAAGCTCGAAACCTTCGGAACTCAACGTACCCGTACCGAGTATGGCAAGCGTGGTTGAACCCGTACCACTAACAGTGGCACCAAAGTTCGCGTCGTTGAGGTGCGCTCCGCCGGTCGCATCGAGCTGGAAGACCACGTTCACATTATCTTTTACTGAAAGATCTGAGAAATCAGCATTAATGTCGCCTTCATCAGCATCACCTTCGGCACCGACGACTTCCTCGACTCCTAGAACCTCAACGGTCTCAAGAGCTTCGCCTTCTACTGTCAGCGTTACACCGCTAATGACCGAGGCAGACAACTGCAGCGTGGTTGCTCCGGCATCAGCCTGAACTATCAGAGACATCAGAGAATCTACATCGATACCGCTCAGGTCGGTTTCTGCATCGACATTAACCAAGGTTAGCTCGAAACCAACACCAATAACGATAATTCCAGAAACCTGCGTACCCGACAACGTTGCGTCTCCTGACAATTCCAACCTATCGGCATTAGACAGATCCAAGTCTTCATCTAGATCTTCGTTGCCTGCGGTCAGATCGCCTTCGATGCCCGTGACGACAACCAATCCGGCTTCTTCGCCTTCATCTTCATCGTGCGCCAGTTTTTCGAAGGTATTGCCTGCGGCATTCAGGCCGTCGAGTTGCTCGGCGGTCAGTTCCAGTCTTGCATCCGCAGCCAATTGAATCGTGACATTCTCGAAGTTCAAGTCCAGAGCGGTCAAATCGACTTCGTTTGTAATCACGACGGTACCGCCACTTATCGCCAAGGTGCCGGCAGTAAAAGCAACACCGTCGCCGTCGATCGTCATGACACTGTTGTCATTCAGATTGAACGTCCAACCGGCATCGTCTTCTGCAGCCGCATTCAGGGTAAGTGATGCACTTCCATCATCGTCATAACCGAGCGTCAGGGTCGTAGGACCTTGCGCCGCAGTGAAGGTGAATTCCGTTGACGAAACACTTTCAATCACACCAACAGTCAGGCTACCGGTCAGGCCGGAAGCGTCGAAACTGGTCAAGTCTTGACCGTCGACACCATTATTATTGTCTGCGCCTTCATCAGTATCCAACACGACATCGCCGGAACCGCTGATTACGACAGATGTAGTTCCCTCGCCCAACTCCAGCGAATCGGAACCGCCCGTTACGGTCAGAGTACCGGTGTAGCCGGCGCTATCGATGACCAAAGAGGTGATTTGCGGATCGGTTGTATCGAGCGCCTTGACCGTTACGTCGGCCGCGCCCCTCAGAACCAAGGTGGCCGTCACATCTTCGGTGCCTTCGGTATTGAATACGATTGCATCCGTGATTGCCAAATCAACTCCGGCATTGATCTCGATTGATAGCAATTCGCCCGCAGAACCCGCCTTAGCACTGTCACTAAGAACGCCGCCAGCGATGACCACAGGACCTACCGCCGCGCCATCGACATCAACGGTGTTGATCGTCAGCATGGTGTAACCCGCACGGACCGAACCATCGTTGATGAAGATATCGCCATCGATGCGCGCCGCGTTATTTGCATCGGCTTGCAAAGTCAGGTCGATGGAGCGAACGAAATCCGCCAAACTACCCACCGCACTGAACTCGATGCCGTCCGGCGAAGCTTGCGGCTCGACGACAACCACGCGGTCACGCGGATCTAACGCGATTACGGTTTCTTCTTGGTAGATGTTGAGGATGTTGGCGTTGGCCAGGTCTGCCAGTAAGTCTTCGATGGACTGGCTGTTTTCACCTGGATCTGCCGCTCCATTTTCGTTGACGTCGATATAGAAGTTATCGAGCAAGGCATCCAGTATGCGCAGATCCACATCTTGATAAGCACCGACATTGATGGTCGAGCTGAACTCGACATTACCGTTGCCATCGCTGTCAAACAAGAAATTAACCAGCGGTTTAACGACCGCGGCGGCATCACCTGTGACTTGCAGCCCATCGGCCAAGCTGAACGTTTCTACATTCAACGTTTCACCATCGGCCATACTGAAGCTAACGTTGGAACCGTCGATCGTGAACTCGTCATCTTCACCAATGGTCAAGTCGCCGTTCAGGTCGACGATGACAGAAGCTTGGTCGTCACCTGTACCTTCGGTGACTATAGTCGCCTCAGAATCAACCAATTGCTTGAACTGCTCGGCGCTCATGGTCAATGTCGTGCCTTCCGGTACGATCAATTGCGTGATGCCGCTCAGATCGGTCAACGGATCCAATGTCACTTCCGTAAGGGCCGCGACGGTTACCGTGCCGAATATGATGCCGTCCGGCAAGTCGAGACCTTCGATGCTGAAGACTTCGTCGTTCAGATTGCCGATATTGACAAATGCTTGTCCGCCCGGTGCAAAGGCCGCGACCAGGGTGGTATCCAGCAATTGCCCAATGTTCAGCACCAGCGCCGAGCCATCCGCCAACGCAATCGCGTCGACGTCGATCAGGTCAACCGACGAAAAGTCCAGTGTGGTTGCCGTGAAGTCGGTTAGACCGTGGGTGCCGTCGAAACTACCGACACCAATGATGCCCGCGCCTTCTACGCCTGACAGGTCGATGGTTTCGAGATTGCCGTCTTCGAAGCTGTTGCTGTCCAACCACAATTGCACGTCGTTTGCGCTGTTGACGCTGACTGCAGTGGCAATGTCGGCCGACAGGTTGCCGATGATGGCGTTGCCTTCTTCGACGTTGATGGTAACATCGCCGGCGTTGTCGAGCACGATACCATCAACCGCGAATGCACGAGGGGTGACGCCATCAGACTGCAGACCTAATTCTTGACCTTGGTTGTTAATGTTAACCACGGCATGAGCGCCAGCGAAGTAAAACTCACCAATCAGCGTACCGATGTTGGACAAGTTAGGGTTACCCATCGCTTTTGGCAGGTCATTCCAGTTTAGGTAACCGTCGCCCTCAAGAAGCAGCTCTACATCCCACTTCATTTGTGCGAACATGACGGTATCGGTGCCTTGCAGACCCAGTGTGGTGACGCCTTCTGTCAGGTCGCAGACGTAGAAGGTTGCAAAAACGCTAGCAGCTGAGAAGCCTTCTGGTACCGGTGCACCTGCCGTCAAACCGAATTGGCTCAAAACAAAGTTTGATTGTACAGGCGCTGTACCTACTGGAATGGCTGGTAAACCCGCACCTTCTGCACGAAGCGCTTCATAGGCGGCACGCAAAGCCGTTCCCGCTGTTGGACCTGGGTTTTTGAAGTACTCTATGACCGCTTCTTCGAACGTAGCTACAGTTGCCGCGCCAGGTCCCGTTGCGCCAGTAACCACATAAGTGCTAACGCCTACCGATTTCAGACCATTGACATTGCCTTCGGCGCCCACTTGACCGGTGAACTGTACATCGATGCGGCTGTCCGCGGCACCATTGCCGATGACGTTTTTCACATCTTCGAAGTTCAACACTTCCAGATTGATCAATTGACCCGTCAATTCGGAGAAATCGATCGTGAAATCATTTTGCAGGAACTCGACCGGCGCATTGAATGTAACCGGTTGATCACCTTTGATTAGCAGTTTTTGCACGTTAACGCTGAATGCATCTTCGTCATCATTAACACCGGAAAGATCGTTGGCATCGATCACAACGCCTTCGGTACCGGTGGTATCGATAGTTAATGTATCACTGAACGGATCTTTGGCAGGACGCTCGAAGCCATTTACGTTACGAATGATCGTCAGGTTATCTAAATCGCCGCCTATGGTACCGCCTGTCGCGTATGCACTTTGGTTGTCTTGACTAAAACCTAAGCCGGCATCGGTTACGATAACTTTACCTTGGCTGTCATCGTTGCCTAACACGATGCCATCTTGTGCCACAAATTTATGCAACTCTTCGGCGGTAAGTGTCAGTGTTACATTTTTCTTGATATCGAAGTTCAGTTTGATGTCGCTATCGAGGTCGAAGCCGGCCATCAGATCGGACAGGGTCGCGTCTTGACTTACGACGACGGTGATTTCGATGTCATCGCGGTGATTATTGGTGAGAACGCCGCCCCAAGCCGCAAATTGCTGCTGGCTGATAACCAGATCGCTGTCACTGAACAATACGACACTTGTGACTTGGACGTCGTCGATGTTGACAAAGTCCAGCTTGGTGTCGCCTTTGACATGCAAGGTCAAGGTGGTGCCGGCTAATTTGGAACCGGCTCCGGCATCGACGCCATCCAGGATCAGAGTGTCACGACCTGCTCCGGTATCGATATCCAACCAGACGCCATCGGCCGTTCCTGAAATTTCGATCACGTCGCGGGCTTGCGAGCCTTTGATCGTGACTTCTTCAAGATTTCCATAACCTTCAGTATCGCCTGTAATATCGGTGATTGACACGCGCAGACCGCCCGTGTTCGCAGAAGCATCGATGTGCGCCTCATTAAACGCAAAGCTAAGATCATCCAGAATTGCCAGCTCGGCGTTGCCGGTGATGACCAGTTCGCGCAGGAAACTACCGAAATCAACAGATTCCAAGACGTTCAGACGACCCTCGGAAAGCAGATTCACGGTACCGGCATTATGACCCAGCACCAATTCACCACCACTCATCGTAACGTTGGCGAATTCCAGGTTGATCGCATTACCCAAGCCGCGTCCATAGAACAAGTTGACGTCTTCGGTGAAGTTGCCTTCTAGACGGGCGACCGCATCGGCTTTGATGCCGACCAGGTAGAGATCGCCTAGTGGACGCAAACCCGAAAAATCACCTTCATTGATGACCAGTCTTTCCAGGCTGCTGGCACGACTCAAATCAAGAATGCTGTTGGTGCTGCTGCCCCAATAAGAATCAGAATTGCCCCAATACCACCAATCATATACGTCGGGTATCGGGAAGTTTGCACTGTCACCGAAAATAGTTTCACTGAAGCTGTAGACGTTCGGTAGGTTTTGTACGTGGATCTCTTGGATGTTCAACAGTTGGAACGGCTGCGCGAAGAAGCCTTTCATGTCGACTTCCAAGGTATTGTAGCCTCCGCCGCCGTCGATGTAGGCGCCGTGCAGCAGTTCCGGACGGCCAGCGATGATGTGGTTATCGGCATCGGAGGTAATGCCGTTTTCAAAGGATCCGCCGTTGTTTTCGGTCGGCGTCAGCACGATGCCGGTTTGGGTGGTTTCGGTATCTTGATTCAAACCGAATAATATGCTGGCATACAGCGCCACCGGCGAGTTAACGAAAAATTCAAAGCCTTCACCCTCTACATCGACAATGACAGTAGAACCAAGACCACCAGTCACATCGTTTATCGTGATGTTTTCGATGCTGGCAGTCAACTGACCGTCCTGCATCCAGCCTAGCTGGTTCAAGTTTAGGCGCAATACGCTCTGCATGAAGTCGATCGCCATATCGGCATCGACATCGCCCCATTTTAATGTGGTAGTGTACTGAGTCGGAATTTGCGTGAGCGTTAAGGTCGTGATGCTTGGATCAGGCGGAGGAGGCGTAGAACCATTGGTTGGCGCCTCTTCGACCGCAGTTTCAGCTAGGATTGAGACCGCATTCAGCATTTCCGCTCGACTGAGGCGGCCGTTGCCGTCCAGATCGAATTCAGGCAATTCGCCTTGTCTAACCAGTTTCCTCAATTGTTGTTTAATCCCAACTCTGCTCATCAGCCAGTCCGCCACATTTTCAGGCGTTTGACCGCGATTTTCCAACCGGTTGATCATCCGGTTGGTCAGGTTGTTGCTTTGTCTGATATTAAACTCAAGCCCATAGGACCGTAAGGTCTCCATGTAGGATTGAGCGATATCCAATGAATGTGCTGCCATATTAAATCTCCAATTGAGGTTTTCGCTTTTTGTTAGAAACTCTAGACACGTTTATGATTACGTACTGAATTTGTATGCACTATACCTTGATCAGCCTTTCTTAGTAAAGAACTAGACCGAGTTGATAGTTTACGGTTCTTGAGTATAGAAGGTTTTGAATAATTTTTCCAGGGATCGCACTTTGATTGGGTAAAATAATGCTTAAAATTTGGCTAACTATTACTATGATTGAAGTATTTTAGTGTAATTTAAGTTTTATACGATTGAATTATTTAAAATATTTTTTTCATTGTTTGTTTATCGATAGATCGATTCCATAGCCGGACTTTTTGCTGTCCTTATGCCGGAAGGGGGCTGTCGCCCATACGCATAAAGCTAACAAAGATTCTCGCTGATAAATCGCTACCGACCGCTTTCGGCGAGTCTAAACAGCGCAGCCCGGATGGTGCATGGCGCAATCCGGGTAGTTCGGAGCCAAACCATTCCCGTATTCCGCTACGCTGCCGGGCTTCGTGCCGTAGGGGCTTCGAGTACGTTTGTTTTGTCGATTAGCGACACGGCTTCGATTTATCGCCACGTAGGCGTCGCTCCCACAACACTTTCTTTGCCGCCCTTATGTCGGACGGGGTTTGTCGTCCATACATGATGCCAACATAGACCCCCGGGCAAATCGCTAGCGACCGCTTTCGGCGAGTCTAAAAAGCGTAGCCCGGATGGAGCATAGCGCAATCCGGGAAGCTCGGAGCCAGGCCATTCCCGAATTCCGCTCCGCTGCATACGGGCTTTGTCCCATAGGAACTTCGAGTACGTTTGTTTTGTCGATTAGCGACACGACTTCGATTTATCGCGACCTAGGCGTCGCTCCCACAACACTTTTCTTTGCCGGGCGAGTTGTATAAACCATGCCTCGCCGCTCTGCGATTAAACCCGATTCGTGGTAAATTTATACGGCCTTGCGCCCATTTAGAATGTTAAAGCATGTATAATTCGTTTCTTGAACAACGTCAAATGGAGTAACGATGAACCGCTGGCAATTATTAGACACTAAAGCCCACAGCCAAGCCGGCTGGCAAAAATTTACTCATTACGCTTTTGCTAGCCAGGACGTTTATTGTCCGATTTTAATGGCTGAGCTGACTCAAACCTTACCTTATTATTCTTTAGCTTTTCTTCCGGTATCGTCTACCGAACCGGTTAAGTTTCAATTGGTCGCTTTATTGGGCCTACGTCCGAACCGTAATGTCTATCTGGACAAACACGGCAAATGGTTAGCGCCCTATGTTCCGAGTTATTTCCGCGGCTATCCGTTCAGCCTGTTGCCGGATGAACACGGCAAAGCGGCTCTAGCCGTCGATATCACCAGCCCCTTGTTGCATAATCCGGCCCAGCCAGGAGATACCTTACTTTATCAGGAGAATGGCGAATTGACCGAGGCAGCAGGGCAAATTCTTAACTTTTTGACGCAACGCCTGCAAAACCAGCAAGTGACGCAAGTTTTGACCGATGCCCTGCAGCAAGCCGATTTGATTCAGCCTTGGACTATCAGTTGGCAGCCCAATTCTAATGACGCCGATCCGGAAAAAGCCAAGAAACAGCAAAATTTAGGCGGCTTTTATCAGATCGACGAGGAACGTTTGCGCTCATTAAGCCCGGAAACGTATCAAAGTCTTGCCAAAAACAGCGCACTAGGCCTGGCTTATGCTCAGCTTTTCAGTCAGGCCCGACTGCAGGATTTACGTTATCGTGAACACAGGGCGCTTAGCGATGCGCAACCGACCCCTTCTCTGGATTTCGATGCGCTGTTCGGTACTAAGGACGATACTTTGAAGTTTAATTTTTAACCCTGCCCCGCACTCTGTCGCAGGCTTTTTATTGATCTTGAAACCGGACCAATGCCTTTGCCGGGCGGGTTTTATAATCTCGGCCTGAACGTTTCGACTATGACCTAGACAGGCTGATATGTTGGGGAGCGGGTTGAATAATTCACTCCGGGCAGAAAACATAATCATGCGACCATGATTCCACTATCACGCGTTTACAACTTAACTAAGGAGACTTAAATTCATGAGTGAAGCAAACAAACAAATCGTCACTATCAACGGCATTGAATACGATTTGAACGATCTGTCTGAGAATGCCAAAAATCAGATTAATAATCTGCGGGTAACTGACGCTGAAATTCAACGCCTGAATACTTTGCTGGGCATTGCACAAACGGCTAGAGCGGCCTATGCTCGAGTTTTGAATGACGAACTGGCTAAAGACGGTAAAGAAATCTACCCTGCATCCGGCATGGCCAATTAGGTCATTTTTAAGCCAGGTTATGCTGCGTAATTCCGGCGCCGTAGAATGGGTAGCAGCGAAGCGGAAACCCATCGCTTTGTTTGAGGCCGGGTACGGTTATGATAACGCCTCTCATGGTCCTTCCCGCGATTTGTTAAAATGACATTATGCTGTTACCCAAGCTCTAGCTTGGGTAACCTGTTCAGGAAGCTCTAGCTTCCCGAAAATCAAGAAAGATTGAACGAGCGAGTCGGGCTTGATTCAGAATGTGCGGAGGTTGTGTCGGTCTCAGGAAGCTGGAGCTTCCGGGGTGTCTTTCCCAAGCTGGAGCTTGGGAAAGAGCGTGATGTGGGTTGGCCGTTTCTAGCTTGACGCGCATGGCTTGCGAACCCCGTCCTGCTAGGGGATATGCTGATCTTTGGGCTTTAGCTGAAGAAACTTGCTAATCAGGAAATGACTTTCGTGGCGTTCTATGGTGGGTTTCGCTTTGCTCTACCCACCCTACATTCCTTTATTGAAACTCGGTCCGCTGTCTTCCCGCGTTGGAAACGTATAAAAAAATTCCATTTTTTATAGCCATTTAAAGACGGCTAAACTATTCTAAATCTACGCATTGTACTCGCACTCGAATTCTTCGGTTTTTTACCCCTATCCCCAGCCCTCCTAGCATGCTGGGTGAGAACCTATGATTTCTATGTTTGACTAGCGAGGGGTAAAGAAATTTCTTCATCTAAATTAAAGAGGCTAATTGAATGTCAACAACTCCAACCGACGGCAGAGATATTTTTTATGTGACCACCGGTAATCAAACCATCGATGGTAAAGCCGGCCTAGATGTCGTTTTCTTCAATGGCAATTCTACTGACTATACTATTGAAGTTAACGAAAATGAGGTGATTGTCACGCATATCAATGGGAGCGACGGATCGAATCGATTAATCAATATCGAAAAAATTATTTTTCTAGACAAACAAATACTGCTATCGCAAGAAACCCTGGTCAACACCCTAACAGCCGGCGCACAAAATGCATCCACTCTGCTGGCGTATCCCGATGGCGGCTTCATTAACTTTTGGCAAGGGCCTGACGGTTATTACTTTCGAAAGTTCGACACGAATGGCAGAGGAATTGGGATCGAGCAAAGAATCCTTTCGGGCATCGGCGAAGGTGCCAATGTTAGCCCTGCATTATTTTCCGACGGCAGTATCGTCCTGGCCTGGTCGGCACCGGATGCCGACGGCAGCGGGGTTTACGTGCAATTGTTCGATGCCGACGGCAAATCGCCTTCTAACATATTTCGTGCCAACGATACGATAACCGACGACCAAGGCTTGCCGGCCATAGCGGTGTTGCAAAACGACCGTTTCGTCGTAGCCTGGAGCTCTACCAACCAAGGCGACTCTTTGCAAAACAACGGCATCCCCATGGGAAGCACACCCAACCAAACCGGCGTATTCAGTCAACTTTTCGATAAATTCGGCAACCCGTTGGGTTGGGAAACCAAAATCAGCGACTCGGGCGGATCGGATGCCTTTGTGACGGCGCTTACTGGCGGAGGCTACATCATTGGCTACGAAGCGATCAGCAGCGGAACCGAACAAATGCTGATTTTTGCCAAACGATTCGATAACGCCGGGCAATTTAAAGGCTTTTTGACTGCCGACGACAGCGGAATCGTCATCAATGCGACCATTGAAACACCGAAATCTGTGAGTAACCCGGATTATAACGAACACGCAAGCCAGCAAAAATTTCCGACCGCCGCACAGCTGAACAACGGCAACATCGTCGTGGTCTGGCAAGCGCCGCGCGATGCTTATCCCAGAGCACCTAATCCTCTTGACGCACATGACTTCAGTATCGTTGCTCGCATCTATAATGCAAACGGTCAGGTTTTAACCGATGAAATTCATGTCAACACCTTCACGACCTACGACCAAACCCACCCGGCGGTCGCGGCGCTGACCGGCGGCGGATTCGTCGTGGTTTGGCAATCCATGTTGCAAGACGAAAGTTATTGGGGCGTCTACGGCCAACGGTTTAACGCCAACGGCACTAAAGTGGGCGGGGAGTTTCAAGTCAACACTACCGTGCACGATTCGCAGCAACAACCGACCGTCATCGGCTTGAGCGACGGCGGCTTCGTCGTATCTTGGGAAGCCGAATACCAAGACGGCCATCAACAAGGCGTATTTCAAGACGGCGATGCCGCCACCGAAATCGTCATGCAACGCTACAATGCGCTAGGTATTCCTTTAGGCCGCTCACTGTCCGGCGGTAGCGGGGACGATACGATTATTACCAACGGAACAGTCGGCGTCGATATCAGCGGCGGCGCCGGGAATGATGTCTTGGTCGGGGGCGATGGCAACGACGTCATTCGCGGAGGTCGCGGCAATAATACACTGGACGGCGGTGCGGGAGACGACATATTGATCGGCGGACCCGGTAATGACATATTTATTGGTAGCCCCGGCAATAATGTGATTATCGGCGGCGGCGGGTCTAATATTTTGAGATTGGAAGGATCGATCAACGACTATGAGTTAAGCGGCACGCCGGGCAACTACACGCTACTTGGCGAAGGCCAGGCCTATTCGATTCAAGGCGTTGGGCTGCTGGAATTCAGTAGCGGCGATGTTATCCCTCTTATCGGCGATATTGATCAAGGAGGCAGCACCGGTATTGGTATCACAGTAGAAGATAGAGACACGACTACCGCGAACGTTCTCACCGGCACCAACTTCGACGATATTTTGATCGGCGGCAATACTAGAGGCGAACCGGATATCCTACAAGGCGGCCTGGGCAACGATTTATATATCGCGCTAGGAAACCGGCTCGTTATATTCGATACCGGAGGCAATAATACTTTACAGGTCGCGTCCGGCATTGATTTGAGCCAACCGCACAGAGGCCCGATCAAGGGACTGGAGTATATTGACAACGTCACGCTGACCGGAAAAGGTAATTTTAAGCTGGTCGGTAACGACAACAATAATATCCTGAAAGGCAATGACGGCAATAATAAGATTTTCGGTGGAGCCGGCGACGACATCATCTACGGCGGATTAGGCCGAGACAGACTAAGCGGCGGACCGGGAACGGATACTTTTGTTTTCGATACCCCTCCCAGTGCAAAAAATCGAGATTTTATCGTTGATTTTTCGAACGACATCATCAAACTAAGTTCCACGATATATTCGGGGTTAGACCCGAATCAAAACGGAAACATCAATTTCATCAGCGGCCCGGGACTAAGAAAGGCTCACACCGACACGGCTTCGTTTCTCGTTTACAATACTAAAACCGGGATTCTCTATTACGATGCCGAAAACAATTCCAAAGCGGAACCCATCGTCAAGGTGGGGATTGTTGATGCGGGTACTTTTACTGCGGCTAATTTGACTGTTGCCGATTTTGAGTTTTTTTGAGGTATTTGAAGAACGCCTTTCTGATACCTTTTCGCACTTAAAGCTATGTAGGGTGGGTAGAGCAAAGCGAAACCCACCATAGAACGCCACGAAAGTCATTTTAACAAATCGCGGATTGGTCATGGGCGGCGTTATCATAACCGTACCCGCCCTCAAACAAAGCGATGGGTTTCCGCTTCGCTGCTACCCATCCTACGGCATCGTAAGTTTAATATGCCGCTAATGGAGATTGGGTAGCGCAGAGCGAACCCCATCATGAATACACGCTCGAATTTTGTTTTTTATTCGGTGCGATTTTCGCTGTTTTGCAGGTTCTGCGAATTTTTGATTTCGTGTAAGACCCTTTCCATGGTTTCGTTGTCCCATTCCATTTGCGGCTCGTCTTGCGGCCTTTGCGCCATTTCTTTTGCCGGCGTGTCTTGTCGGCTTGCTTCTTTCAGGTTCGGCTTATCATCGTTTGCATGCGGAAGGGCTGCGGTGGTCGACACTGGGGAGGCGTTGACTTCCTGCTCGGCCATGTCCAGCCATTCGTTGATTTCGAATATATTGTTTTCATTGACCGAACCTATGGATCGTAAGAAACGGATTCGGTTTTTGATATAGGTATAGCGCGCTATTGATAAGTCCCGCTTGGACATGTATTCGCTTTGCTGCGCTTGGATCAGGTCGCTTACGGTGACGACACCGTAAAAAAGACCGCGCTCCATGGACTCCCGAGACTTGACCGACGACTCCAGAGCTTTTTGGGCGGCCTTGATATGTCTAACGCTGGCGTTTGAACTGAGAAAGGCATCGCTGGTTTCTTTGATCAAGGCGCGTAAAGTCGCCTCGTTGTCGTTTTTGCTTTGCTCTAATCTGTGCTGCGCCTCGAACAGTTGATGCGTAGTGGTGCCGCCGGAGAATAACGGGACATTTACATTGATCGCGGCCACTTGCGTTTGAATCTGCGGTGTCTGGGTACTTTGGAAACCGGTGTCGGTATCAAAATAGTTCAGTTGCAGATCGACGACCGGCATGTATTTCGATTTTTGTACCGCGACATTGTTTTCGGCCGCTTCAATCGCGATGGTTTTGGCCATCATTGCCGGATTTTGG
Source organism: Methylotuvimicrobium buryatense (assembly GCF_005931095.1). Taxonomy (GTDB): domain Bacteria; phylum Pseudomonadota; class Gammaproteobacteria; order Methylococcales; family Methylomonadaceae; genus Methylotuvimicrobium; species Methylotuvimicrobium buryatense. The sequence goes on from NZ_CP035467.1 coordinate 3,492,322, forward strand.
CTTTGGGCCATGGCTATCCAATCTTTTAAGTCGCCATCTATCTTGTTGAACTCGACATTGTCCTGTAAGCCGTGCGGTTGGCTCGGATGCACGCCGGTCAGTTCGCGGAGGCTTTCTTCGGCTTTAACGAGTTTGGATTCGGCGATGATTTCTTCTGCCTCAAGCTGGTCCAGTCGAGCCTCTAACGCGTAAACATCGGTTATTTTTAGCATTTGCTTGGCGTATTGTTTACGCACTTGTTCCAGCTGTTTTTTTGTAGCTTGTTTTTCACTGCGGGCAAAGTTGAGTTCGTCATCCGCTTGCAACCAATCGAAGTAGCGCTCTACGACTTTATGAAGCAATTCGTTTTGCGCTTCTATGGCTTCCGCGGCATACTGATCTTCTACCTTGGACGCCCGGCGCCAATCCCAAAATTTGGCGAAATCTACCAGCGTTTGGTTAAGCGATAAAAAATAGCGCGTGCCCGGGTAGCTGTTGTTGATAGCCCCGCCTTGGGCAAATATTTTTTGTTCATTTTTCGACCAGTTAGCGGTACCGTTGATCTGCGGCAACATTTGCCCTAAGGCTTGGCCTTTTTGCGCCGAGCCGATTTCAACTTGCAATTGCGCCGAACGGAGTTGAGGGTCTGCTTCCAGCGCTTGGCGGTAGATCGTCAGTAAATCTTCGGCTCCGGCGTTAAATGCGCTTGCGGTTAGCACGCACACTAAGCCATATTTAAGTTTGTTCATCGCTTTAGTCTTCAATGAATGAACGCGCAAAAGCATTGGTAATCGGTTGCGCCAGGTATTCAAATAAGGTGCGTTCGCCGGTGTTGATGAGTACTTCTACCGGCATGCCCGGCAACAATTGCAGCTCGCCCAGGTCTATTTGACTTTCCGGGGTCAGCTCGATATGCGCCTGATAATAGGACTCTCCGGTTCTTTCATCGGTAAAACTGTCGGCGGACAGGTGGATTACACGTCCTTCCATCTTGGGTGTCGTCGCTTGCTTGAATGCGCTAAACCGAACTTCCGACTGCAGCCCCACACTAACCCTGTCAATATCTATCGGCGACACTTTGGCCTCGACAATCAGATCGACGTCTTTCGGAACGATATTCAATATCGGTTCCCCCGCTACGATCACGCCGCCTTCGGTATGTACAGACAATCCCAATACCATACCTGCCGCCGGCGATTTAATGACAATTCGGTCGAGTTTGTCTCGGTTTGCGGTGACTCTTTCTTCCGCGTCATTCAATCCGGCCTGAGCCTCACTCAGCTTGGCAGTCACTTCTTGTTGAAATTGTTTCTGGGTTTGCAATATTTGCAAACGGGTTTCGCCGATCAGTATTTCGTTGCTTGCAGCTTCCGCATGTAATTGGGCGATTTCGCCGGTTTGTTGTGCATGGCTACGCTCAAGATCTCGCAAGCGTTGCCGGTCGGCAAAACCTTCCGCTAACAATTCTTGTAAGTCTTTAATCTCTCCGGCATAGGATTTGACCAAGATCTCTTTGCTGGCAATCTGATTTTTCAAGCCGTTTATTTTGCTTTTGATTTGACCAATCCGCTGTTCCAGCACGGCGATTTCGCCTTGGTATGCATTTTTTCGTGCCCGAAAGACATGATTTTCGGCTTGTTTCGTTTCTATTACTCTGGGGTCGTCCGATACATCGAGAAACTCCGGGTAGACGACTTCGGGCAACTGATCACGTTCTGCCCGCAAACGAGCTACTTGCGCCGCTAAGTTTATTTTTTGGCTGTACGCAATGCCAAGCTGGGCTTTGATCTGCGTATCGTCCAGGATTACCAAGGGCTGCCCTTCCTCTACGAAATCGCCGTCTTGCGCCAGTATTTTGGCAACAATACCGCCGTCGAGATGTTGCACAGTCTTTTTGTACGATTTGACTACGACGATTCCTGGGGCGAGAGCGGAACTGTCCAAGGGAGCTAAAACCGCCCAGCCGCCGAATACGCCGAATGTCGCCAGGACGATAATGACACCAATCAGACGAATGGGCTTATCATCGGTATGCAGCGCCGTGGGTTCGGAGTTTATTAAAGCGGAATTTTCGGTCATCGGATATTATGTTTTGTTTAATTTCGTTACTGTTCCGGCAGATTGCTGTTGCAGATAAGCAACAACATGTTCCTTAGGACCATACGCCACTAATGCGCCCTCTTTTAAGATTAGCAATTTATCGGCTTTCGCTAAAGCAGCGTTACGATGGGTAATGATCAATACAGTGGTCTTTTTTTGTTTAAGCTGGACCAATGCCTCTCCCAAGGCGCTTTCACCTTGTTCGTCGAGATTGGAGTTCGGTTCATCCAGCACGACTAACACAGGGCTGCCATACAAAGCCCTAGCCAAACCGATCCGTTGTCGCTGCCCCCCGGAAAGGCTACCCCCGCTAGCGCCAATTACAGTATCGTAGCCTTCCGGAAGTTGCAATATCAGCTCATGAACATCAGCCATTTTAGCAGCCTCGACCACTTTTTCCGGGTTGATTTCTCCGAAACGGGCAATGTTTTCGCTGATTGTGCCTTCGAATAACTCGATATCTTGAGGCAAATACCCGATAAAACTCCCTAGGTGTTCACGATCCCATTGAAAGACTTCGGCGCCATCCATTCGTATCGCGCCGTTAGCCGTGGGCCAGATACCCAGAACTGCACGGGCCAAGGTTGATTTGCCGGCACCGCTGGGCCCTACTATACCTACGATATCGCCGGCATCAATCGTCACATTGAGACCTTTAAGCGCGGGAACTTTGGCGCCCGGAGGCACGACAACCGCATTTTCCAGTTGTATGCTGCCTTTAGGATCGGGTAATTGCATGCGTTCGTTATCGGCCGGAATTTGTAATAGGATCGTGTTCAAGCGTTCGTATTGCCCCCTAGCACTAATAAACCCTTTCCAGGTACCGATCATCAAGTCAATAGGCGCTAATGCCCGGCCCATCAGAATGGAGCCGGCAATCATCAAGCCCGGGGAAATTTCGCGCTCTATGACGAGGTATGCACCTAATCCCAAAATCAATGACTGGGACGACATACGAATGAATTTCGACAGCGATGTCAATACGCCTGCACGCGAGCTGGCAACGGCCTGCAAGTCTAACACCTTAACCGCTCCGCTCATCCAGCGCCGACGAATGTTCTCCAGCATACCCATCGATTCGATAACTTCGGCGTTGCGCAGATTTTTATTAAGCATGCTGCGCGTGGCAATTGACGTATTATTGGCTTCGCTTAAGGTTTTTGTCGTAACCTTTTCGGTAGCGAAAGCTACCAAGCATAATATGATAGCCGTAACAACCGAAAACCATCCGTATAGCGGGTGAAACATAAATAGCAAAGCAAGATAAATCGGCATCCACGGCGCATCGAAAAATGCGAACAATCCGTTGCCGGTTAAAAACTGACGCAAGCCGGTCAAGTCGTCCAAGGGTTGCGTTGTGGCTCTTTGCCCTCCGGACAAGAGCGCTTGCTTGAATGCCACCTGAAAAAGACGCTGGTTTAACAAGGTTTCCAGGCGCGTGCTGATTCTGACCAATATTTGCGACCTGACCCATTCCAAGGCGGCTAAGGTTATAAAAAGCCCCAAAACAATCAGCGTTAACATGATTAAGGTCGATTTATTTCCCGTTGAAACTACTCTGTCGTAGACTTGCAACATGTAGATCGACGGGGTGATCATTAAAAAATTGATGAGCATGCTGAAACCGGCTGCGGATAGAAAAGCGCTCTTGCATAACTTTAGCGCCTTTTCTAAGTCGGATTTTACTGTTACTTTCATATTGTGGTTATTGACCCAAATATTAATCGGCTATTGTCACATATTTTGCTAGAAATTCATACTTAGCAGCAACTCCCCAGCAATTCCCAGTTTGAGCAGTTTCGCCGATTTTAGGGTGTGGGGTATGCCTGTCGAGGAACGCCGTAAACCCATCCATGGGGGCTTAGCGGCAGCTCGAACGCCAAGGATGGCGTGAATGCAGATTTTGCATGGTGCAAAAATCTGCCCTGCTGCCGACATCTTAGCCACGCACACCCGCACCCTTTTTGTAAGTATTCAGACCCCGTTGGCAAATTACCGCAATTCAGGCGTAATTGTTGGCCTCCCCCTTTGAAAAAGGGGGATTGAGGGGGATTTATTTAAAAAATCTCCCCTAACCCCTCTTTTTTTTCAAAGAGGGGGGCTGATTTTTATTCTCAAATTGGGAGTTGGTGCTATTTTCCTGCCTGGTTGCCGAATAAAATAGCTTGTAATAAAAGACCGCAAGAAGTATAGCTTAAGATTAATATGGTGCCGAAATTGAATGACATGAAAATGCTTTTAAAAGACAGTTTCGTATTTTGTTGTTTGTTTTTTTTGTCATTTAACGGAAATGGCGACATGGCCGATCTTATGATAAAAGAAACGCCGCATGAAATTTATCATGTTATTAAAGACAAGTCTTTGCACGAGGCAGCCGCGCAAATAGCGAACCGATCCGGCATTGTTTTTAAAATCGATTTTTCGGTCAAAAACGATACCATCACACAAAAATTGGCTGCCGATAATTGGAAAATCGCAATCGAGCAATTCCTTCAGGGTTATAACTACTCTATTGAACTCGATCACGATTCCGTGAAAAAAGTCATCATTTCCGGCCGAAACGGAAGCGATTTTATCGACCCCGACAAAGAAATCGCCGAAGTCGAACCGATTGTGATTGCGCCGTTTTATTCCGACAAAGTACCTAACAAATACCGTCACTATAATCCCGGCTCGGTCATGCCGATTGATTTGCCGATGAAGACATTGAACGGCATTGCAATCGGAGAGCAATTGATGCTCGATTTGCCTATCGGGCAATATAGCATTGAACACGACAATAAGATCGAGCACCAAAACGGTACCCGCACCTGGATGGGCTATCTGGCCGAGGAGGGCAAAGGCTACCGGTTTTTTGTTTCGCAAGGCGAGTCGGGGGTTATCGGTAATGTTTATACGCCGGACGGCGAATATCTCATCGACAGCGCCGAAGGCCTCACTGTGCTTGTCGATCTCGAACGATCCGGTTTGCAAAAAGTAAGACGTCATGAACACAATGAAGCATTACCGCCGCCCGAGTCTTTGTTGACCGTCATGAACAATCAGCCGTTACTGCGCGTCGAGGGATTAAAAGAGTCGGCCGAACTGGCCCGGGCAAGAGCCGACCAATTGGCGTCCGAGGCAGAAAGCGCTCTGGCGGAGTATGAGCAACAGAGAGATTATGTTGAACAAACGGCTCGACAAGTCGAAATCTTGCGTGACAGCTTTGATCAAGCGAAGGAAAACCGTCTAACAGCCAGATTGGCGTTGAATCAGTCTCGTGCGGATACCGCATCGAGAGAAGAGATAAGACCGGCAAGGTTGACGCTTAGGGCGGCCAGAGTAGAACTTAGAGCCGCTAGGCGCGAATTGAGAAAAACGCTTGTCGAGCATAGAAAGGCAGCCAGAATCGCGAATCGGCTGCATAGAATTTACTTAAGAAAGCAATCTCTTGCCGATAACGCGGAAGCCGATGCAAAAATCGCCGAAGCCGCCTATGCCGAATATTTGGCGGCATTAGACTCCCCCAACGACACGCCATTAGACAAGCCCATAGATCCGCCGAATGAGACCGCTAATACCGTTGTCGATTTAATGGTCTTGTACACGACCGGCAAACAAACCGCCGAATACGCAAGGCAACGCATTCAATTTCTGGTCGACCTTTCTAACCAGGCCCTCCTGGACTCGGGCATCAAGATGGAATTGAGATTAGTGCATACCCGGGCGACCTCTTATATTGAAAGCAACAGCAATTCCAGGGCCTTAACGGATTTAGCCTTTGATCGAGGCGCATTTAGCGGAACTGCCGCGTTACGCAATCAATACGGCGCCGATGTGGTCTTGCTGTTTAGGCCCTTATATGGTCAAACGTCCGGCAGTTGCGGCGAAGCCTATATCGGTTTTGCAAATGGCGGCGGCGGCATTCCGAACTTTGCCTTCGCGACAGTTAGCGACGGCCAGTCCAAAGACGCGAATACGAGAAGTTATTGCGGTACCGAAACCTTCACACATGAAGTCGGCCACAGTTTCGGCTTGGTTCATGACAGAGAGTTCTCCAACGTGGCAGGCAAATTCCCTTACTCCTATGCTTGGGGGATTGATCGGAGATTCGGTACTGTCATGAGCTACTATGGGCCTTCGTTGCCGCTATTTGCAACGCCTTTATTGCCCCGTGCGTGCGACTCGAGCCCCTGCGGCTTTCCGGAGCATCACCCTAACGCATCGGACCAAACGAGAACCGTTAATCATACCGCGCCGATCGTTGCCGATTACCGACCCACAACCGCCCTCTTGCCCATAATAGATTGAGGCTTGAGAGGTTACTTTTTTTGGCAGGACGGGTTTCCAGCCCCGTCATGCCGAAGCAAAAAAACTTTTGTGGGAGCGACACCTTCGTCGCGATGTCGAGGCCGGCGTCGTTTAAGTTGTCTTTGTCTTTATTCGAAGCCTGCAACGTTTAGCCGCCTTTTTTTCGGAGCTTTGGCATTGCGACTTCGATTCCGTTGTGCTTTTTTCGGCCTTGCCGTCTTCGACGATCGCGATCTGGGGATCGCTCCCACAGCACTAATCACCCTTTAATGCTTAGGGTAAGCCGCAATATTGGGGACGGGTTGAATAACCCGTCCTGCGGAAGAAAGCGATAGGTTTCCGCTTCGCTGCTACCCATCCTACGGCCGCATCCTACTGACCGCTAACCAAAATCAAACCAACACCCGCTCGATCCCGCCCTTGGCCGCTTGCTTGATATAGCTTTTCATCCAATCTTCGCCGAGAACATGCCGGGCGATTTCGACGACGATGTAATCGACTTCGAGCTGATCGACGTCGCCCTTGTAACGCTGCAAGCCTTGCAGACAGGATGGGCACGAGGTCAACATCTTGACCGGCCCGTCATAATCGTCGGCGCGGAGTTTCGCGGTGTCGCGGTGCAGTTCGACCGATTTACGGTAACGCACTTGTGTCGAAATATCGGGGCGCGCGACCGCTAAGGTTCCGGATTCGCCGCAACAACGCTCGGATTTATTGACCGGCGCGCCGAGCAGACCGTTGACGGTCTTCATCGCATCCTGTTGTTGCATCGGACTGTGGCAAGGGTCGTGGTATAAATAACGACGGCCGTTGACGCCCTCCAGTTTCACGCCTTTCTCGAGCAGATATTCGTGAATGTCGATCATGCGGCAACCGGGAAATATCTTGTCGAATTCGTAATCGACCAATTGATCCAGACAGGTGCCGCAACTGACCACGACGGTCTTGATATCGAGATAATTGAGCGTGGTCGCAACCCGGTGAAACAACACGCGGTTGTCGGTCGTGATTTGCTGCGCCTTGTCGAATTGACCGGCCGCGCGCTGCGGAAAACCGCAGCACAAATAACCCGGCGGCAGCACGGTCTGCACGCCGATTTCATAGAGCATCGCCTGCGTCGCAAGACCGACTTGCGAAAACAAGCGCTCGGAACCGCAGCCCGGAAAATAAAACACCGCCTCGGAATCGGTACGGGTTTTGCCCGGGTCGCGGATGATCGGCACGATTTGATCGCTTTCGATGCCGAGCAGGGCTCTGGACGTTTTCGACGGCAACTTGCCGGGCATTTTCCGGTTCGTGAAATGAATCACATACTCTTTCATCGCCGGCTTGCCGGTCGACGACGGCGGCCGCTTGAGCTGCGCCCTACCCCATGGCCTGAGGAAGAAGTTACCCAAGCGCTGCGCTTTATAAGACCATTCGATCAATAGTTTGCGCATCAGCTTGACGCTACTCGGCCGGCCGGTCGACAGAAACGCGATCGCCGCGGTCTTGACCGGGTTGAAGCTTTGCTTACCCATTTTGCGCAATAGATTGCGCATGTTCATCGACACATCGCCGAAATCGATATCGACCGGGCATGGATTGAAACATTTATGGCACACCGTGCAATGATCGGAGACGTCTTCGAATTCCTTCCAGTGCGTGATCGAAATGCCTCGCCGGGTCTGTTCTTCGTACAGAAAAGCCTCGATCAACAGCGACGTCGCCAAAATTTTATTACGCGGCGAATACAACAAATTCGCGCGCGGCACATGCGTCGAACATACCGGCTTGCATTTACCGCAACGCAAACAATCCTTGACCGAATCGGAGATCGCGCCGATGTCGCTTTGTTGCATGATCAGCGACTCGAAGCCCATCAGATTGAACGAGGTCGTATAAGCCGAACTCAGATCGGAACCGGGCATCAATTTACCGCGATTGAAGCGGCCTTCCGGATCGATACGCTGTTTGTAATCGTGGAAACCGGCCAGCTCCTCGTCGGTCAGGAATTCGTATTTGGTGATACCGATGCCGTGCTCGCCGGAAATCACACCGCCCAAAGAACGCGCCAAGGCCATGATGCGCGCCACTGCCGCGTTGGCTTCTTGCAGCATCTCATAATTATCGGAGTTGACCGGCAGATTGGTATGCACGTTGCCGTCGCCGGCATGCATGTGCAACGCCACGAATACCCGTCCTCGCAGCACCTCTTTATGCGCCGCCTCGATGCGCTCGACGACCGGCCGGAAATTGTCGCCGACGAATATCTCTTTCAGGCGCGGCAGCAATTCCTGTTTCCAGGATACCCGCAGCGAATAATCCTGCAGTCGGTGAAACAAGGTCGGCTGCTCGGTCAGGTTGGTCAATTCGCCGGCAACGATGCCGTATTGGGAAAAAAGGGCCTCGGCCTGCGGCAACGGCAAGTCCAAATTATCATAGAGCCATTGCCAACGTTCGCGAACTTCGGCGACCACCATCAAGGCATGACCGCGCCGTTCGCCGATCAAATCGGTTTTATCGACGCCGTCCTCATAGGAACGCAAGGGTAGATCGCCTTCGAACAAATCGATCAAGGCATCGCACAAACGCAGTTTGTTGCGCAACGACAATTCGATGTTGATGCGTTCGATGCCGTCGCAATAATCGCCCATGCGCGGCAGCGGTATCACGACGTCTTCATTGATCTTAAACGCGTTGGTATGTTTTGCGATCGCCGCGGTGCGCGCCCGGTCGAGCCAGAAGGTCCGGCGCGATTCGGGACTGACCGCAACGAAGCCTTCGGCACCGCGCGCATTGCACAATCTGACGACTTCCGAAGCCGCCAAGGCGACTTGATGATCGTCGTCGCCGACGATGTCGCCGATCAACACCATTTTCGGCCGACCGCGATGCTTGGCCTTGCCGGCATAGCCGACGGCCTTGACATAACGTTCGTCCAAATGTTCGAGCCCGGCTAGCATCACCCGGTCGCTGCCGCTTTTCGGCAAGGCCGCCAGGAAATCACGAATCTCGACGATGGCCGGCACCGAGTCGCGGACCTGGCCGAAAAACTCCAGGCAAAACGTGCGCGTATAGGCCGGCATTTTATGCAATATCCAGCGCGCCGACGTGATGATGCCGTCGCAGCCTTCTTTTTGTATGCCCGGCAGGCCGCCGAGAAACTTATCGGTCACATCCTTGCCCAAGCCGTCCCGGCGAAATTTCGCGCCGGGAATCTCGAGCCGCTCTTCGGACAACAATTCCTTGGCTTTGGCATCGAAACGCTTCAAGGCAAAGGTGACGAGTTCCTGGTCGTGAATCTTGCCGAAATTGTGATGGATACGCTCGACTTCGAGCCAATTGCCGTCCGGCGTCACCATGCGCCAGGATACCAAGTTATCCAACGCAGTCCCCCACAGCACGGCCTTTTTGCCGCCGGCGTTCATCGCGACATTGCCGCCGATACACGAAGCATCGGCCGAAGTCGGGTCGCAGGCGAACACCAAGCCGGCGTTTTCGGCCATGTCCATTACGCGCCGCGTGACGACGCCCGCGCCGGTATGTATCGTCGCATAGGATTGTTCGACGCCCGGCAATCGGGATTGCGGTTCGATCGGCCCCATGTCCAACAATTTTTCGGTGTTGATCACGGCCGAGTAAGGGGTCAGCGGCACCGCGCCGCCGGTGTAGCCGGTGCCGCCGCCGCGCGGAATGATGGTCAGGCCGAGTTTGATGCAATCGCGCACCAATTGGCCGACTTCTTTTTCGCTGGTCGGATACAACACGACGAACGGATATTCGACCCGCCAGTCGGTCGCATCTGTCACATGAGACACACGGGCAAAGCCGTCGAAACCGATGTTGTCTTTGTGCGTATGCTTCGAAAACAAGGCAAGCGCCTTGCGGCGCATTTCTCGGGTACGGTCGAAATGCGCCTCGAATTCGTTCACGGCCTGATGCGTCGCTTCGATCAGCAAGGCCACGCGCCGGGCCCGATCCGGATATTCGTTTTCGTATTCGGCATGGCGCTTTTCCATTTGCCGCAGACGGTGGCGCAAGGCGTCGAGCAGAGCCTTGCGACGTTTGCGGTTGTTCAGCAAATCGTCCTCGAGATAGGGATTTCGCTGAACCGCCCAAATATCGCCGAGCACTTCAAACAGCATCCGCGCGGAACGGCCGGTCATGCGTTCGCCGCGTAGCGACTCGATGACCTGCCAATTCTCTTCGCCGAGCAATCGAATGACGATTTCTCGGTCGGAAAAAGAGGTATAGTTATAGGGAATTTCGCGTAGCCTCTCGGGCGGCGCATCGTCAAGAAAGGGGGAGAGTTCGGAATCCACTGACATCCTAGGTAATGGCGTGGTTGGAAAGCTGCATTGTATCACTCGCGGGCAGGGTCTAAAAACTCAAAATCCGCATGGCTTTTATTTATACCCATCGTAGATCAAAATTCGGCACCGGGGTGTCCGCCAAAGGACGCCGTGAATACGTCCATGTAGGCTTTATGCCAGCTCCATGCTGGCAAAGCCTTTGTCGGACACCCCGGCGCCTTCTCGGGCACTGCCGAAATTTGAAGTGCGAAAGGTATATACCCGCATAGCAACCTTTTGTTGAATCTTTTGTGGGAGCGACGCCTTCGTCGCGATGTCGAAGCCGAGGTCGTTTACGTGATCTATATCTTTTTCGAAGCCTGCAACGTTTAGCCGCCTTTTTTTCGGAGCTTGGCGTTGCGGCCTCGATTCCGTTGTTCGTTTTTTAGCATTGTCGTCTTCGACGATCGCGATCTGAGGATCGCTCCCACACTGGGGTTGTAATCTTTTGTTGAAACCTTTTGTGGGAGCGACGCCTTCGTCGCGATGTCGAAGCCGGTGTCGTTTAAGCTGTCTTTGTCTTTTTTCGAAGACTGCAACGTTTAGCCGCCTTTTTTTCGGAGCTTGGCGTTGCGGCTTCGATTCCGTTATTCGTTTTTTAGCATTGTCGGCTTCGACGATCGCGATCTGGGGATCACTCCCACACTGGGGTTGTAATCTTTTATTGAAATCTTTTGTGGGAGCGGCGCCTTCGTCGCGATGTCGAGGCCGGTGTCGTTTAAGCTGTCTTTGTCTTTTTTCGAAGACTGCAACGTTTAGCCGCCTTTTTTTCGGAGCTTGTCGTTGCGGCTTCGATTCCGTTGTTCGTTATTTAGCATTGTCGTCTTCGACGATCGCGATCTGGGGATCGCTCCCACAGCCCTAATCATCCTTGTTATTTGTTTCAACTCAAGCGGGATATCCGGTTTCGCAACGCTGGAGCGTTGCATGCTGCATTCCAACGCAGAGCGTTGTAACGATAAGGTGAAAAGACAATGCGGAGCGCCGGAAGCGTAGTAATACCCGTCATTTGAAACCGCTTCGCGCCCAGCCGAGTTTTTATGGTTAAATGCCGTTTTACTCTTTTAAATAGGTCATTGTTTATGAAACTCCGAATCTTGACTAAGAAAACATTGTTATTTTCGATCATGATTATCGCTATCGTCGCCGGTTGCGCCTTTCAAAAACCTGATTATTTGACCATGATCAGTGCTGATGAACTCAATCGAATCATGCAAAATGAGTCTATTGTTTTAATCGATGTTCACATTCCCGAACAGCAGCATATCAAAGGAACTAATCTTTTCATTCCTTACAACGAGGTTGAGCGATACCAAGATAAATTGCCTGCCGATAAAAACACCGCTCTTTACTTGTATTGCGAAGGCGGACCTATGGGCAATGCGGCCGCGCGGTCTCTCTATGAGCTAGGCTATCGTAATTTGTACAATCTTGAAGGCGGAGCTAAAGCTTGGCGGCAAGCGGGGTTGGCGTTTGAATGAGGTGAAAGGTGAAAGGTGAAAGGTGAAATCGGTGCTTGACAAATGTTAGAAAAGTCACATCATTTCACTATTCACTATTCACTATTCACTATTCACTATTCACTATTCACTAGGGGCTGTTGCCGTTTCACATAGGTAACCATAAAAAAGCGCAAGCTAAGGCCACAGAAGCTTCAAAATTTCGTTTTAGCTTGTCATATCGTGTAGCAATAGCTCTGAAATGTTTCAGTCTTGCAAACACATTTTCAACGAGGTGACGATATTTGTAGAGACACCAATCCATATCATCATTCCCTACGGTTGAATTCTTTTTTCTTGGAATGACAGGAACAGCTCCTTTTTCTTTAATCTGAACACGGAGTGGTTCACTGTCATAGCCTTTGTCAGCAACGATATAGTCTGCCTTAGGCAGTTCAGCGACTAAGATTGGCGCTTCTTTACAATCATGAACTTCGCCACCTGTCAGTGTAAAGTGGATGGGAAGACCACAGGCATCAACAGCCATATGGATTTTGGTTGTATTGCCCGCCACCGACTTACCAATCGCTGATTCTTGCCCATGTGCCGCACCGCTACTATGCTGATGAGCTTTCACAATACTGCCATCAATAAATTGCCATTCCAAGTCAGGCTCAACGATCAGTTCGTTAAAAATACCCATCAGTTTTTCTTTACGAGACCATTCATTGAAGCGTTTATAAGCAGCATTCCAGTTACCAAAGGCACTGGGTAGATCTCGCCAGGGACAACCTACGCGCAAACGATAGAAAATCCCTTCGGTTGTTTGCCGAAGAAAGGGTTTGTCATATATTCCCATTTTCAACATAGTCATCTTCAATTTTTCCCACCGTTCATCCGTTAACATTTGTCGCGGCATAGTTTGCTTATTTTTGGCTAAAAATAAACGAGTTATGAGGCGGAATTATTGAAATTCAAGGGTACATTACAAAACGGCAACAGCCCCTATTCACTATTCACTATTCACTATTCACCTCCAACTCCCCAGCGCTTTTTTGAGCTCGGCTTCGGCGCGTAGCGCGTCGAAACGTGCCGCGATATCGCGTGAATGCGCTTTGTCGCGCGCAACTTCGGCTTCGATATAGCGCGTGACCGTGGCGGCGCCGGCTTGGCGTTGTTGGTTGACCAAGCGCAAGGCTTCCTCGGCCGACGCGATGGCCACTCGCGTCACATTGAGACGCGCCAGCGCTTCCCTGAATTTCAAATGCGCGGTTTTGACTTCGTTTTCGATAGCGAGCTTGGTCTGGGTATGCGCTTTTTGCGCTTCGTTCAATTGGTGCTCGGCTTTTTTAACGGCTTCGCTGGTACCGAAACCGTTAAACAAATCCATTTCGACCATGACGCCGGCCGTGACATTGTCGCGGTTAGTGGAAAAATCGATATTCTTGCTGTCCGAGCCATAGCTGACATACGCATTCGCGCGCGGCAGATGCGCGCCTTTGGCCGCGCTCAATTTGCGTTCGGCGATTTCGACTCGTTTGTAAGCCGCGGCGATTTCCGGACGCTCCTTGATGGCGCGGTTGAGTAAATCGTCGAACGATTCATGATTTTCCAGAATTTGTAGCCCCGCCGAGACTTGCTCGAATTCGAATGATTCGTTGGCATTAAGGCCCAGCAGCGTTTTGAGTCCGGTCCGAGTCAGTTCGATCGCATTCGCGGCTTGAATCTCGGCGTCTTGGGTTTCGGCCAATTGCACTTCCAACGATAAGACATCGGATTTCAATAGCGCGCCGGCATCGTATTGGTTTCTGCTTTGCCGCAGTTCGCTGTCGACCGCCTTGATTGAATTCAATGCGACTTTATGTGCCTCGGAGCTTGCAAGCAGGCCGTAATAGGTCGAGGTCACGGCTTCGATTAATTGATTGCGGACGGCCGACTCTTGCAATTGTGCCGCTTCGACGCCGAGTTCGGCGGCCTTGGCCGCTTGGTAGTCTTGGCCGCCGCGAAACAATGAATAGGTTGCAACGACTTCGGGCCGGTAATTATCGGTTCCGCCCGGTTGATTGAAATTGGTCGAGCCGTCGAGATTCAGTCGCCGCTGAGATATGATCATGCCGAACGCCCGCGAGGGATTGTCGGTATGTTCGTAAGACATACGTATTTGGGCTTGCGGGTAAAACGCGGCGAATGCTTCGCCCAATTGCGCTTGAGCTTGGCCGATACGCTCATGAGCGATTTGTAAATCCGGATTGTTTTGCAATGCAAGCGATATGACGTCTTCCAAGGTGTAAGTCGGCCGGCGTTCGAGTTCCGAAGATTGCGCGTAAACATGCGTTTGCGGCAGTATCAGTAAGCAAGCCAGAACGGCTGTTTTGGTCAATTCAAGCATAATGGCTTTCCGTTGAGGTAATGTGAATCATGCCGGCTAGTATATAAGAAAATACTAATATTAAATAGGCTTTGGAATCGAGTCGATAATACCGCATCGTAAGTCACTGATGTCAAGGATGTCGGTTGGTTTTATTCAAGTATACCCATCGCACTTCAAATTTCGGCATTGACGTATGGAGGCACCGAGGTGTTCGGCAAAGGCTTTGACAGCAGGGATGCTGTCACAGAGCCTACATGGACGTATTCGCGGCGTCCTTTGACGGACCCCCTGGCGTCGAAATTTGACCGGCAAAGGGTATAAGTAGCAATAGGAAATGATCAATTTCAATGGCTATTTTGTCTGGATGAGCCTCCAATTCTCCGCGTAGCCTGCGGGACGGGTTATTTAACCAGTCCCCAATGTTTCGGTTTGCTCCAAGCATCTCGGCTTACTTCGGCCAAAGTCGAAACGTTTCGGACGGGGTTGTAAACCCCGTCCTGCCAAATAATTAGTGCTGTGGGAGCGATCCCCAGATCGCGATCGTCGAAAACGACAATGCTAAAAAACGAACAACGGAATCGAAGCCGCAACACCAAGCTCCGAAAAAAAGGCGGCTGAATGTTGCAGGCTTCGAAAAAGATATAGATAACTTAAACGACACCGGCCTCGACATCGCGACGAAGGCGTCGCTCCCACAAAAGATTCAACAAAAGATTACAAGCCCAGTGTGGGAGCGATCCCCAGATCGCGATCGTCGAAGACGACAATGCTAAAAAACGAACAACGGAATCGAAGCCGCAACGCCAAGTTCCGAACAAAAGGCGGCTAAACGTTGCAGGCTTCGAAAAAGATATAGATCATGTAAACGACCTCGGCTTCGATATCGCGACAAAGGCGTCGCTCCCACAAGGATCTAAGTCTCTATCGTTTTTACTTTTATGGCGAAAACTATTTCCGCTTTGGCTCCGGGCAAGTCCGAGTTAGGATTAAGCCTTGCATAACGTCTCTCTCATCGACAATGAACTTATGAATACAAAACCGAAACGCCAATGGCAAAACTGGCTGGACCGCAATGTTTACGATCTGGCTCGACAAATGCGCCTTAGCTATGTTCCGCCGTTAATGGTCTATCTAGCAGCCGGCGTATCCGGCTTGACAGGCATCGTCGGAACTTTTTTCGTCAAGGAATATCTCGGCTTATCGGCCGAGTTTTTGGCGATGCTGGGCTTCTGGGTGATGCTGCCGTGGGCATTGAAAATGCCGGTCGGCCATTTAGTCGATTTGCTGTGGCGGCATAAAGCCAAGTTGATCTATCTCGGCGCGGCGCTGATCGCGGCTAGCTTGCTGATCATGATCAATCTCTTGGCTGACCGGGAATTCATGACGCATATCCTGCCCGCCGAAACCTGGTTTGTCTTATCGGTATTACTGGCGCCGATCGGTTATGTCGTACAGGATACCGTGGCCGATGCGATGACGGTCGAAGCGGTGCCGCGTTTCGACGAACAAGGCAGCCCGCTACCCGAAGCGCAAATCAAATTAGCGCACACGACGATGCAGACCTTGGGCCGAGTCGCCATTATCGGCGGGTCGATGCTGGTCGCGGCCGCCAATGTCATTCTGTTCGATGACGTACACTTGATGGACGACGCCGAAAAAGCGGCGGTGTATTTGGCGGTTTATCGTTGGGCCTTGGTCATACCCTTGATTTCGATAGCTGGGGTATTGCTGTCCGCCTATCTGCGATCTCAACAGGAATGGCGCTTGGCGGCGCAAGGTTATGAACGCGAAGAAATTGACCGCTTGCTGGCCCGGCCCGAAGATGAATTGCCCGAAATCAACTGCTGGATTCTCGGCGGCGGACTCGGTTTCGTGTTGTTCGCGGTCTTAATGGGTTTGAGCGATATTCCGAATAGCGATGCGATCGTCTTCATCGGTTCGCTGGCTATCGTCATGTTTTTGATTTGGCGCCTGACGCTGGACCTGGAGCCCACTCAACGCAATCAGCTGTACGGCATCGCTTTCGTGATATTCGCCTTTCGGGCCGTGCCGACGACCGGCGCAGGCGAAACGTGGTGGATGATCGATGTGCTCACCTTCGATCAACAGTTTCTTGCACAACTATCGTTAGTCACTAGCGGACTGACACTGTTCGGCATGTTTCTATTCCGGCGCTTCATGGCCGAACGCCCGATTACCCATGTGATTGCGGTCTTGACGATAGTGTTGAGTGCGCTGTATTTACCTAATATCGCGCTGTTTTACGGCTTTCATGAATGGACCCAGGCCCATACCGGCGGCGTGGTCGATGCGCGCTTCATTGCCTTAATCGATACCGCGCTGGAATCTCCCCTCGGACAGATCGCGATGATTCCGATGCTGGCCTGGATCGCCAACTCCGCACCGCCTAGACTCAAGGCGACCTATTTCGCGGTCATGGCCGCATTCGTCAACTTGGCGCTATCGCTGTCTCAATTACTGACTAAGGCGCTCAATCAATTTTTCGTGATCAGCCGCGAAATCAAAGATCCTACAACCGGCTTGACCGTCACCGCCGCCGATTACAGCCAATTAGGCAGCTTATTTTTCATCGTGATGTTCCTGGGATTGGCGATGCCGTTGTCGGCGATTTTTATCGCCCGGCGCACGTTTTTGAAGGATAGCAATTGATTGGGCTGCCGCGGCAGGGGCTGCTTGACTCCATAAGACGCGTTCCAACGCTTGGCTGCAAATTTCCTAACGTAATCTTCGATGCGATTCAAGAGCTCGATCAGCCCGGTCGCTCTATAGCCATCGTAGATCAAAATTCGGCACCGGGGTGCCCGTCAAAGGACGCCGTAAATACATCCATGTAGGCTCTTTGCCTAACACCCCGACGCCTCCATACGCTAATGCCGAACTTTTAAGTGCGATAGATATAACGATCCTTCTGTACTGATTTAATGCCTGTTTCGCCTTCTTTTTTGGCTTTGCAGGATTTAGGTTGAAGATTTGGAAACACTATTCCTCTAACATTAAATATGGCTTTAAACACTAACTTCTCTGTCTAGGCATAAAATTGCATATCCTTCCAACTTGTCACATTTAGTCTTTGTCACAAAATTGTAATAATTTAATATTAAATTTAGATAGAAGAAGCTATCTAATTTCCATGTAAGCCTTCGGTATACCCATCGTAGATCAAAATTCAGCACCGGGGTGTCCTAGGGCACTCCCGAAATTTGAAGTGCGAAAGATATAATGGTTCGACCAAGAATGTTGTCAGGTATTGATTTTTCCTAAATCCTGCAGTCAACCTACGAAATATACGTAATTTATCATACGGTTACATAAACCCCTTGAATCGCCCATTGGACGAGTAACTTGGAAAGTATACCTTTCGCACTTCAAATTTCGGCATTAGCCTATGGAGGTGCCGGGGTGTTCGGCAAAGGCTTTGCCTACATGGATGTATTTACGGCGTCCTTTGACGGGCACCCCGGCGCCGAATTTTGATCTGCGATGAGAATAAAACCGACTGCGACAGAACGGTATTATACAGTTGCAGTCAGAGCATATTAGGACGCATTCACCCAGCACCAAAATTTTCCGAGTTATTAATCCTGGTCGATGGGTTAAGCAATTTTGCTAATAATTTAAGCAGAATACTCATGCTGAATAGTTACAATTAAGGATCGTAAAATTGAGCGAACTGAAACACATCATTTCCCTACGAATAGAAAACAGTCTTCGTAACGCTGTTCAAGTCACAGCATCGAGGTTTTACGTCCGGGAGTCGGATATTTACCGCTTCGCGATCAACTACATGCTAAAACGGCTCCGATGCTTGCATGAAGACGACTTTACCGGCAGCGATTTGCTGCCATTGATGCTTGATATCCGCGAAGATTTAATCGACAGCCTGTCATTAAAGAAACATCAGCTTTTCAACATCATGAACGGCAACAATACCCATCCGGACAAGTTCGTTGCAATGTCCGATATTGAACTGCTGTTGACGCCGCGTCATTTGTTGAAACAACGCCTGCTAAAAATCGACGATACCCTCCGGTCCGATGTTGACAGCGAAACTTGGTTGAGGGACTATTTACTCGAGAAATACCAATCGCATCCAGATAAAAACGCTATACCTTTCGTACTTGAAAATTCGGCAGGCGACTAAGGAGGCACCGGGGTGTTCGACAAAGGCTTTGCCAGCATGGAGCTGGCATAGAGCCTACATGGACGTATTCACGGCGTCCTTTGACGGGCACCCCGGCGCCGAATTTTGATCTGCGATGAGTATACAACGTCCGCGCAGCCGCAGGTGTCGAATTGAATACTCACAGCAATTCCCAGTTTGAGCAGTTTCGCCGATTTTAGGGTGTGGGGTATGTCTGTCGAGGAACGCCGTAAACCCATCCATGGAGCATAAGTATCTACACATCTTTATTTTTTAAAATCATGCTGTTATAAAGTTTCTTCTGGTTTTTTATGAAAATAGGGACTAAAAATTGAAGTTTTTAGTCTACTTTTTTATCCTAGATAACAGAGAAATTAACTTAACTAATTGTTTTATAAAGCTGTATACTTGTGTAGATACCTATGTCCATGGAGGCTTGGCGACAGCTAAGCGCCAAGGATGGTGTGAATGCAGATTTTGCATTACGCCAAGGATGGCGTGTAGTAGGGCAATGCAGGGCAGAAAAATGCTCCTGCATTTTCTGCATTCATTACATCCATGTAACTCAGCAATTGCCGAGGAGCAAAAATCTGCCCCTGCTGCCGACATCCTCGCCAAGCATACCCCACACCCTTTTTGATCTCCAAATTGGGAATTGCTGGAAAACTCAGGAGCTTGCGCTTGATCGAAACGCCTGCGTATCCATTGACCAACAATTTGGGAGAACACAGCTTGCGGCACTGGGTATTGCTGCGCAAAATCAATTTCGGTTCGCGGACGACACAAGAAAGCCGCGTAGTCGCGTTACTGGCGAACGTAATCGATACCGCGCGCTTACTCCCTTTTGATTGAAAAACCGTCTAAGAATAAAAGGTATGGGATGTGTCTATCGAGCGAGGACCGCCGTAAAAACCAATCCTATTCTCGTTTACCTATGCCGGTTTTGGTGTAATGGGAACAGGGGGCTAAACGACTACCAAACAACCGTAATTCTGGAACTCACGCAACAACATCCTTCTCATCTGTGCAGACCAAACGGCCGGGAAAAATGCAACTAAAACAACTTCCCTTCCCGACTTCGCTTTTTATTTCTAATTTAGCCTCATGATTTTGCAGCGCATGCTTGACGATTGCTAGACCCAAACCGGTCCCGCTTTGTTTTTTACTGAGATTGGTATCGACCCGGTAAAAGCGCTCGGTAACTCTTGGGATTTCTAAAGCCGCTATACCTTCGCCATGATCTTGCACATCGAGCCTCGGGCAGCCCTGATGCTCATACCAACGCACATTGACAATGGAGTCTTCGGACGAATACTTTAAAGCATTGACTAACAAATTGGTAAAGGCGCTACGTAAATCCTCTTCCACACCGATTATTTTGGCTTGGCTTTCCAGTTTGAGATCGATACGCCCGAATGAATTTTTCAGACTAGCGCCTTCGCTACATATTTTACTTAGCAAACCTGGAATATCGACGCATTTCGCCTTCTTTTTCTGAGTTTCTAGTCGCGTCAACAATAATAAATCGTCGACTAGATGCTCCATGCGCTCGGTCTGACTCTGCATTTGCGTGATCGAATTGCTTAACAATCCCGATTCGCCGTCATCCATGTCTTTGATCGTCTCTAAATACCCTTTCAGTACCGTCAGCGGCGTTCTCAGCTCATGAGACACATTCGCGACAAAATCCTTGCGCATGATTTCCATTTTTTTCAGCTGGGTAACGTCTTGCGCCAACAGCAATCGTAACCCGGCACCATAAGGTACGACTCGTACTGAAAGCATCACATTCGGGTCGACAGGAGAAGGAAGTACGATCACATCGTCGTATTTGCGATTATCCAAATAGCGGGTGAATTCGGGAAAACGAATCAAGTTAGGTATCCGCTGACCTTTATCGGATTTGTCGAGACCCAGCACTTTCATCGCCGCTTTGTTGGACCATTCGATTTCATCGTTAGGACTCAGTACAACAGCAGCATCCGGCAAGGCCTCGGTCGATTTACGAAATTGATCGACCATTTTTCCGAGTTTTTTCTTGCGCTTTTTTTCGCGCTTTTTCATGCGATAAACGTGGAAGTAAATAGCCTCCCAAATACCGGTCGACTTCGGATATTTCCCGCTACCGCCGTTGTCTATCCATTTTTCGAATCGATAAATCTGATAGAACTGCCGAATCAAAATGCTCACCAATAGCACAAATAGAATCGGTACAAGAATTTTCCCCAAAACACCGACAATGATTGCGGCAAGCAACAGTAGCGATAATGTTGCAATTTCCCTAATCCATGGATTCATTGGGTTTTAGCTAATGAGAGAGAATCGGTAGCCGAATCCGCGCACAGTTTGCACTAGTTCTTCCCGTCCGTATTCGGCTAATATTTTTCTTAATCGTCTGATATGCACGTCGACGGTCCTCTCCTCGATATAAACACTGCGCCCCCAAACTTGATCGAGCAATTGCGTGCGGCTATAGACCTTGTCCGGATGCGTCATGAAAAACTGCATCAATCTGAATTCGGTCGGGCTAACATCCAGTTGCTTATCGCCTATCGTCAACCGGTGCTGCTCGCTGTCGAGAATCATGTCGCCCAGCGTAATCTGCGCTAGGTCTTGGATTTTACCGGTTCTACGCAGCACGGCACGTATTCTTGCAACCAATTCCTTCGGAGAAAACGGTTTCGTCATGTAGTCGTCAGCACCGATTTCGAGTCCGCGCACTTTGTCTTCTTCCTCGCCTCGAGCGGTCAATAAAATGATCGGAATTTCCCGGTAAAATTGGTCTTTCTTAAGACGTCTCGCCCATTCGATACCGCTAATGCCGGGCAACATCCAATCCAACACGATCAAATCCGGAGTGCGTTCCTGAAGAATCAAATTAGCCACTTCGGCATCGGCGCATTGACTCGCTTCGAAACCGGACTGCTCCAATACCATCGCCAGCATTTCTCGGATAGCATCTTCATCTTCGACGACTAAAACGCTCAATCTACTCATATGCTTCTACAGGTCAATAAAATTCCGATTTTAGCAGGAGCTATGTTACGTTTTTATGACAAATATGTGATTATGCCGATATTGTTGGATTTCTGATGCTTTCAATCGACTATGCGTTAACCGCTTTATGAGTCGCAAAAGTATTTTACTTCAGGTCTATACCACCCTCCAATAATCGCCGCAGCGACTTTTCAACTTGCTTGATTTAAATTCGATGAAACTTAACGAGTTGATAATAGTCACAGGAAACCACTGTCTCAAATACAACATTGACTCAGTGTTAATTGGGCTTAAGCCTCGTTAGGTTTTGATAACTTTCGACTAGGGTTCAATCCGCTTGAACTCAACATGCTTTCGCTCGGCAGCCATTCTCATTTTGGCGGAACTCCAAAAAATTGGAACGTCTCACCTCTAAAATGACAATGACTGAAAACCATCCAAGCGATTCCGAAGAGGGGTTGCTTTGTAATCGTAACCGGCTATTTCTAAGGTCATACCCCTGAGTCCAAACGGCCTATCGCCGTGACTTGATGGATTTAGAGGCGATCGGCTTGGCCTTACAAACCGTTACGTTATTTTCAGCTAAATAGGAGAACCTATGACTTTTAAAATCCATTCTATCGCGACTATCTGCACTGTTTTATTAACGACGGCAACCGCCATTCACGCGCAAGAGACAAGCTCTCCCGAAGTTGCAAACCCATCTATCGCAACCGAATCGGTAAAAATCGATCCGCAAACGCTCGAGAAGTTCAATCAGGCCCATTCGGCATTATTATCGATCCGACAAGAATTCTCGCAAGAATTAAGCACCGTCACCAATCAGCAAGAAGCCGAGGCAATACAAATGAAAGCCCAGGAAAAAATGATAGAAGCCGTGGAGGAAACGGGCTTGTCGATAGAACAATACGGCGAAGTCATTGCAATGCTGCAGAATAATCCCGAATTATCCGAGCATATATTCGGTAATTCCCGACCGGTTAAGTAAACCAATCGTAATTGTTCAGTCCCTCTTGAAAAAGACGACCACATGGATGCAGGGGACTGAGCAATTATACCTTTCGCACTTCAAATTTCGGCAGTGCCCGAGGAGGCGCAGGGGTGTCCGACAAAGGCTTTGCCAGCATGGAGCTGGCATAGAACCTCCATAGACGTATTCACGGCGTATTTTGGCGGACACCCCGGTGCCGAATTTTGATCTACGAATGGGTATACATCCAATCGGCGAGTCATTGCATGGGCTTTAAGCTAAGCGTGGACTTCAAGGTGCCGCGACCATTTTCGGAATATTCTGTATTTCCTTGATGGGGTCGTGGCTTGGCTTTGTCTATCTTTCAATTAAATGTTTAAAAGCAACCGGCTTTTGCAAGCCGAAAACAGTTGCATGATATCTTTACTGTTGATTTCCTCATCTCGTATTCGCCCTTCCTTTTCCACACAATCAAGAACTTGCATACTTGCAAACGCTGGAAAAATGACTCAAACATTAATTTCACAAGATCGTGCAGTATAAAAAACCGGAAATATTATCATCCTCAATCGATGATAACGACAAGGAACATTTACCCATGCCATCATTAATAATCTTTCCGTTATTTCTCTACTTCTTTCTGGCACCAACTACCGGGCATGCTCAATCAGAGCGCCATTACTGCTATTCCGACGCCCACATTCACTTTGTCAATTTTTTTCAACGAAGCGAAGGCATTCAGGCTTTGTTGACCGCGATGGATCAAGCCTGTATCGATCATGTCATGTTAACCGGACTACCGGTCACCAAAAAATGGGATGAAAACGAACCGAAGGAACCTCGCTATGTCTTCGGTGACGACGCGCCGACCTATTGGTACAGTGCCTCGGACGTTATTGTCGCAGAGGCCGTCAAAGATCTTCCGCCGGCACATCGCCAACGCATTCATCCATTTATCAGCGCATTCAATCCCAACGACATGAATGCGGTCGATCATATCGAGCGCATGATTCGTCTCTATCCGGGACTCTGGGAAGGAATAGGCGAAGTGATGACTCGCCACGACGATTTAACGGCACTCAATCTAGGTAATCCGGTACGTGCCGATAGCGGCGGATTACCTCGCATTTATGAATTGGCCGCCCGTTTGGATATGCCAGTGATGATACATAGCAACGTGACCTCTCAAAGAGAACACGAACCGCTCTATGTCGAAGAAATGACCCGAGCGCTGAGCGCTTACCCAGATACCAAGTTCATTTGGGCACATGCCGGCGTCAGCATGGCGATCAACCGCAGAATGAAACTGGATTTTATCGTCGGGTTACTCGATCGACTATTGAATAAACATGTCCATTTATATATCGACCTATCCTGGAGCTTGTTGAATCATTATCTACTGGATGAAAACGGCAAGCCGGATAGCGAATGGCTCGAATTAATCGAAAAATATCCGGACCGCTTTATGCTCGGCTCCGATGCAGTAGGCCGTTTCGGGAATATTGGCAAGGCCTTGCACGCATACAACCCATTTCTCGATGCTCTTAACGAAGCCACCGCTCACCGAGTCGCGCGCGACAATTTCTTGGCATTACTCCCGAAACAAGCGGTGACATTGCCTTACACCGGCGATAAAACAAAAACGCTGGTAGACGACGGCGATGACTCGTAATTAGCCTTAGTTCGGGATATACCTTTCGCACTTCAAATTTCGGCAGTGTCTAAGGAGGCACCGGGATGCTCGGCAAAGGCTTTGCCAGCATGGAGCTGGCATAGAGCCTACAGGGACGTATTCACGGCGTCCTTTGACGGGCACCCCGGCGCCGAATTTTGATCTACGAGGGGTATAAAAATTATATATTACTGCTGTTTCCTAAGCCCGACCGGCCTCAAGGAATCAAGCCACTTTCGAAAACGCCAATGTCCCGCCTTCGACATCGACAACAATTTTGTCGCCTGGACCGAATTTTCCGCCAAGAATCTCTTGCGCCAGCGGGTTTTCCAATTGATGTTGTATCGCGCGTTTCAGCGGTCTTGCGCCGTAAACCGGGTCGAATCCGGCTTCGCCGAGTTTATCCAGCGCCGCCTCGCTCAACTCGAGATCGATATCGTGATCGAGCAAACGTTTGCGCAGATAACGGATCTGAATATCGGTAATCGACCGGATTTGGTCGCGGCCGAGCGGATGGAACACGACGACGTCGTCGATGCGGTTGATGAACTCCGGACGGAAATGGTAGCCGACTACCTCCATAACCGCCGATTTCATCGCCGCATAGTTTTCTTCGCCTGCCAACTCCTGTATTCGGTCCGAACCGAGGTTCGACGTCATCACGACGACGGTATTGCGGAAATCGACCGTTCTGCCCTGCCCATCGGTCAAGCGGCCGTCGTCGAGCACTTGCAGCAGCACGTTGAACACGTCCGGATGCGCCTTTTCGACCTCGTCGAGCAAAATTACCGAATAAGGCTTGCGCCGCACCGCTTCGGTCAAATAACCGCCTTCTTCGTAGCCGACATAGCCCGGAGGCGCGCCGATCAAACGCGCGACCGAATGCTTCTCCATGAATTCGGACATGTCGATGCGCACCATCGCTTCTTCGGTATCGAACAAGAATTCGGCCAATGCCTTGCACAGTTCGGTTTTGCCGACGCCGGTCGGCCCCAAGAACAGGAACGAACCGTTCGGCCGGTTCGGGTCGGAGAGACCCGCGCGCGAACGGCGAATCGCGTTGCTAACCGAGATCAGCGCCTCGGTTTGTCCGACCACCCGTTTTTGGATCTGCTCTTCCATGCGCAATAATTTATCGCGCTCGCCTTCCATCATTTTCGAGACCGGAATACCGGTCCATTTCGAGACGACTTCGGCGATTTCTTCATCGGTTACCTTATTGCGAAGCAGTTTCATTTCCTGCATTTCAGCCTGCGACGCCAGATCCAATTCCTTGACCAGCGAAGGGATCACGCCGTATTGCAATTCCGACATGCGGCTCAGATCGTTCGCGCGACTGGCAACTTCCAATTCCAAACGGGCTTGTTCCAGTCTTTCCTTGATCGCGGTCGTGCCTTGCAGCGCGGCTTTTTCGGCTTTCCAAATTTCGTCGAACTCGGAATATTCTTTTTCCAGGTTCTCGATCGCTTCCTCAAGGCTTTCCAAACGTTTTTTAGACGCTTCATCGGTTTCGTTTTTCAATGCCTCGCGTTCGATCTTCAATTGAATCAAACGCCGGTCCAGCCTATCCATCGCCTCCGGTTTCGAGTCGATTTCCATGCGAATGCGGCTTGCCGCTTCATCGACCAAATCGATCGCCTTGTCGGGCAGTTGCCGGTCGGAAATGTAACGATGCGAGAGCGTTGCGGCCGCGACGATCGCGGGATCGGTAATATCGACGCCATGATGCACTTCGTATTTCTCCTTCAAGCCGCGCAAGATCGCGATGGTATCTTCGACGTTCGGCTCGTCGACCAAGACTTTTTGGAAACGGCGCTCCAAGGCCGCGTCTTTTTCGATATATTTGCGGTATTCGTCTAGGGTGGTCGCACCGACGCAATGTAATTCGCCGCGCGCCAAAGCGGGTTTAAGCATATTGCCTGCATCCATCGCGCCTTCCGCCTTGCCCGCACCGACCATCGTATGCAATTCATCGACGAACAGAATGACCTGGCCTTGTTGTTTTGCGATATCGTTCAACACCGCTTTTAACCGTTCCTCGAATTCGCCGCGGAATTTTGCGCCGGCGATCAGCGCCGCCATATCGAGTGACAACAATTGTTTGCCTTTGATGCCCTCCGGCACTTCACCGTTGACGATGCGCTGCGCCAAGCCTTCGACGATCGCGGTCTTGCCGACGCCGGGTTCGCCGATCAATACCGGGTTGTTTTTGGTGCGACGCTGCAAGACTTGTATCGTGCGGCGGATTTCGTCGTCGCGACCGATCACCGGATCGAGCTTACCCTGTTCGGCTTGCTCGGTCAGATTGATCGTGTATTTGCTTAATGCTTGACGTTGCTCCTCGGCGTTGGCATCGTCGATGTTTTGTCCGCCACGGACATTGTCTATGGCTTTTTCCGCAGCCGCTCGGGTCACGCCGGCTTTTTTTAGGATATCTTGCAGAGCGCCCGATGTTTCGCAGGCAGCCAATAAAAACAATTCGCTCGAGATAAATTTGTCGCCGCGTTTTTGCGCGAGCTTGTCGGTCACGTTCAACAAGCGCGACAATTCGTTGGAAATCTGCACGTCGCCGCCGATTCCTGAAACGGTTGGGGTGCGTTCAAGCACCTTGGTCAATTCGGCCTGTACGATATTCGGGTTTGCGCCGATTTGCGACAACAGCGGCCGAATACTGCCGCCGTCCTGATTTAATAAAGCCAGCATCACATGGGCCGGCTCGATGAATTGATGATCCTTGCCCAAAGCCAGGCTTTGCGCATCGGCCAACGCCATCTGAAACTTGCTGGTCAGTTTATCCATTCTCATGTTGTTTACCTCAACGGTGAATTTTTATATTACTCCTAACATGGAGGGTAACCGGCTGTTTTTCAAGCTCGCCGAGAAAAATTACCTTTTTTTGGCCGTGTTCGCGTTAATCCGAGAAAAAGCATTTCAGCTCGTTTCTGTCGTTACTGGACGCAGAAGCGTCCAGGGCTGCATTCCCATAAACGCCAACTTAAGACGCAATACATTGATTCATATTTGAAAAAAAGGGACGACCACAACCTAGAGTATTTTTACCGACGAAAGTGAAAATCCCTATGAAGCAGCTACAGCTAACAGGTACGCTTTTTGATGACTTTTTGCAAGAGCTCCCAGCAGATCTCCAGGAACGGGCCTATGAATTAGAGGCGTTTGCACGGGCACGGAAAATCCCAGCAATTCCCAGTTTGAGCAGTTTCGCCGATTTTAGGGTGTGGGGTATGCCTGTCGAGGAACGCCGTATACCCCATCCATGGGGGCTTGCCGGCAGCTCGAACGCCAAGGATGGCGTGTAGTAGGGCACCAACAGTAGGCGCTTTAGGCGATGCAGGGCAGAAAAATGCTCCTGCATTTTCTGCATTCATTACATCCATGTAACTCAGCAATTGCCGAGGAGCAAAAATCTGCCCTGCTGCCGACATTCTCGCCAAGCATACCCCACACCCTTTTTGATCTCCAAATTGGGAATGCTGGCCAAATCCCCTTCCAACCGTTGTCTAAGAAATATGCACAAAATAACTTCTACAAGTAGTAGGCTTTGCGGCGGTTCGGTAACTCGCTTGACAGGACGCCGTGAATACGTCCATGTAGGCTTGACGGCGGAATCTGATTGCCATGGATGGCATGAATGCAGATTTTGCAGGAGCAAAAATCTGCCCTGCCGCCGACACCTGTCAATCGAGCCACCGAACCCCCTTCCAACAGTTGTCTAAGTTATTTCATGCTCGTTCCTAAGCTGAGCTTGGGCAGGCGCGAAAAGGGCGTCGTTATTTCATTCCCTTTCCAAAAGCCGGAAATCAAAACTCCCATCTGACCCCGATGCGTGCAGTATGCATCGTTTCGTAACGTTGATCCAGCAAGGTTTCATATTGGGCGAACGAGGAGATACCGTTCGCCAAAATCGCGCTCATGCCGGCGCGAAAAATGAAATAATCCCGATCGGGGTTATTGGTCCTGATCACAAAAGGCAATGACGGGTCGTTGGCAAAACGCATGACCATGTCCCGGCTGTTGTTTTTGAACTCGTGTTCCCAATCGAAGCCCAAATGCGGCAGCAGCACGCCGAAGGGCGCGCTATAGGCATAGCTGACTTGCCATCCCAGCACCGTGAGCACCGATTCATTGAATTGTTCGTCGACGAGTAGATTCAAACCGGTCGGTCCTTTTTCCCGATAGGCATCGATGTTCATGCGGCCGTATTCGGTCCTCGCCTTGACGCCCAAGGTCCATTGTTTTATCGGTAAATCATAGCCCAAACCGATGCTGAAGCGTTGTTGGTCGCCGCCGAAGTCGGCCCGGCTATTCTGCCGGGCAATGTTCCCTAGCGCGTCGGGTATCAACAGCATCCGCTGCGAGTCGTAAGCATTGCCCGTATAGGTGAAGATACCGTCCAGATAGAGGTTGTCGGTGATGAAATAAGAACCGTAGACCGAAGCGCTGTAGCCTCGGTTCAATAAGTTACCGGCTCTACGTTGATAATCCGTGTCGGTATCGCTAAATCCAAAGGCGGCGCCCAGTATCAATGCATCGGTAAAACGATAATCGGTGCCGATGGTGATGCTGAAAACATCGGAGTCCGAGCCGACTTCCAAGTCGGTCGTGATTCTATCGTTTCTGTTGTATTGCGCGTTGACGAAAACGTTCAGGCGGTTGTCGAGCAAATCGCCGCTTTCCGGTTCGTCGCCGGCGCCGCCGCCTTGGGCTTGCGACGGAAACAGGCTGGCCAAACTGAAGGTACGACCGTTCGCGCTCAGCTTAATGCCGCCCGTTTCTTGTTCGTGCCGGTGCATTTGCCGAACTTCGTCGAGACGGTACAGCAAATTGCGAATCTGAATGTTCGACTGCATCGCCGCCGAGTTGATTTGCGCAGCAGTTTGCAAAGGCGTTATCGATTGCAGCACTTCGAATTGAGTCGATGGGTCCAGGCGGGTGAAGTTTTCGTAGAATCGCCTCAATTCGGGCGCATTCGATTTGCTGATGACCTTGAGTATTTGACTTTCATTCGAGAACGGCGCCATCGATTCGATGGACCTCACATTCAAGCTGACGGTCCCGGAGCCGGTGATCGGTTCATTGGCAAAGTCGGCGGCGAAGGAAAAGCTGTCGGCGCCGATATAATCGCTATTGGGGGTGTAACTGACCGAACCGTCGCCGTTATTGACTAAGGCGCCATTGGCGGGTCCTCGCGTGATTCGGATCGTTTCCCCTTGATTGGCAAGGACGATTCTGGCTGCTTGACCGGTCAAGAGGTTGACTGATGCGGGCGCTACGATTGCCGCATGACTGAGGCTGAAACTGCCGAGTAAAACGACGAGCAGAAACCAAGCCAGTTGACGAAGCATCGTGCAGGGTTTTCGTTGAAAAAAAAGGCCTTGTTGAGTGAACATAATGTCGCCTACTATCAAATTAATTTGGACCGGGTCATTGGACGTGAGTCGAACTAGGGGATTGGCCATGACCATAAATCAGCGGCAGACAACACCGGCTCCCCTATCAATTGCAGAATTTCGACAGGTAGCCCATCTCCTCCCTCATCGGCATCGTAATACAATCTTCCGCTGTCCAAGTCGTAAATCAAATAGATATCGGTCGGATCAGCCAGCTCGGGAATCTCGGAATCGAAATAGTCCGCAATAAAATACTCGGTCAAATCTCCACCCGGCAAAGCGGCGAAAAAGCTCAAGCCCTGCGTTTGATCGAAAATTATCAGATCTCTGTCGACAGTGAAGTTAGTGATAGAGATGGGGGCCGAATATGTTGCGTTGGTGTAACTGAGCACCACCCCGTAAAAATCTTCGCTTTCGCCTGAAATCGGCAGGGTCAATTCATCGGCCGAACTATAGCGAAACTCTATATAAAGATTATCGCTTTGATTCGAGAGATCGATGACTTGTTTGCTCAAGGAATTGACCCATAAATCTCCCCAAATTTGCAAATGCGCGTCTGATACAGGACTGTAATCTCCGGTCAAATCCAAATTCATTGCACCGTAAAGCGTGATATCGTTGAATGCTGTCGAATCGGCGGCAGTGACGGTAACAAAATAGCCGTCGTCATCGGTGCTTATCGAGACAATGCCGGTCGAATTACGGATGTCGAATATCGCGCCTTCTTCAACTCCCCATAAGATGATTTCTTCTATGTTGATTAACGTCGGCGCAACGGCGCCGGCGAGCAGATCGGCGTATAACGTATCGTCACCTAAGCCCCCGTCGACGATATCGCCGGTATTCAGCGTGGCCAAGCCGTCGTATAAATCACTGAAAAAGAGAGAGCCATCAAACTCGTTGTTGTTATCGGTGCCGGTCAGGTTGTCGTTGTTGACTGTAAGCCTGAACGGATCGGTATCCTGGATGACGAGTGTAGCGGAGAGCGCGACGTTGTTCGGATTATTGAGTTCGCTGGCGCGCAGAACCAATGTTTCCGGGTCTTCGGATATGAAATCTTGAACTGCGCTGATCACGAAGCGAGCCTCGCCGTTAGCATTCAATTGAATAATGAATGTATCCGGTGCTTCGCTATCGTCTATCAATGTGCCTACCGTCACGGCCGACAGCTCAAAATCCTGCCCATCGGCGCTGCTGGCTTCGCCGTATCTCGATATCGAGATATCGGAGCCCGGCAGGCCCGTGACGGTGTAGGTCACCGTATTCGGCGATCCCGGCAACTCATGAATTTCGGTGCGATCCGGTGTAATCGTCAGCTCCATATAATCACGGATCGTGATGCTCACGGAGGCCGTGTTATTGGGATGCTCGACATCCCTGACGAGCACGCGAAAAAGTTCGTTGCCTTCAAACAGGTCGTCTTGCACGGCGGTCACTGAAAATGTCGCAACGCCATTGGCATCGAGCGTCAAACGGTTGTTGTTGGGCAGGTGAGCGCTGGAAATATCATCCGCTTTCGCGACGCTATTGCTTGGAATCTCTAGTTGAACCTCGGTGCCGGGCGTTCCGGTTATCCTATAGGTCACGGTATTGGGCGTGCCCGGTTGCTCGTATATTTGGGTCCTATTGCGCGTGATCGACAGCGGGGTGATATCGCTGATCGTGACTTCCGCGGTCGCGGTGTCGTTCGGGTTGTCGATGTCGGTGACGCTGACGCGCAAGAGTTCGTCGATTTCAGCGATGTAGTCTTGCCGAGCCGTGACCGAGAAGGTGGCTATGCCGTCGTCGTTCAAGGTCAACAGATTGTTGTCCGGCAGATGGGTACTCAGAATGTCGTCGGCGTCGGCGGTGCTGCCCTCGGCGATCGCCAGTCTTACCGTAGCCCCGGGCGTTCCGGCTATCGTATAGATCACGGTATTGGGCGCGCCGGGTTGTTCGTATATCCTCGAGCGATCGGGGGTAAGCGTCAGCGGCGTGAAATCGCTGATGGTGATATCGACCGAAGCGCTGTTTTCTGGATGATCGAGGTCGAAGACAACGACGCGAAGTAATTCGCTGGGTTCCGTTAGATCGTCTTGCCGGGCCGTGACCGAAAAAGTCGCCAGGCCTTGCGCGTTCAGCACCAATTGATTGTTGTCCGGTAGACTCGTGCTCAGAATGTCATCGGCATCGGCGACGCTGTCCTCGGCGATCGCAAATTGCACGGTGGCGCCGGGCGCTCCGCTTATCGTATAGGTCACGGTATCGGGCAGGCCCGGTTGTTCGAAGATCTTGGACCGGTCGGTGCTGATCGACAGCGGAGTGACATCGACAATGGTGACATCGGTCGAAGCGCTGTTGGTCGGATGATCGATATCGAAGACGGATACGCGAAGCAGTTCGCTGAGTTCCGGGATATCATCCTGACGCGCCGTGACCGAAAAAGTCGCCAGGCCTTGCGCATTCAGCACCAATTGATTGTCATTCGTGCTCAGAATGTCATCGCCATCGGCGACGCTGTCTTCGGCGATCGCCCATTGCACGGTGGCGCCGGGCGCTCCGCTTATCGTGTAAGTTACGGTATTGGGCGTGCCCGGTTGCTCGTATATTTCGGTCCTATCGGGCGTTATCGATAGCGGGGTGGTATCGCTGATCGTGACCTCCGCGATCGCGGT
Organism: Methylotuvimicrobium buryatense; assembly: GCF_005931095.1. Lineage (GTDB taxonomy): Bacteria > Pseudomonadota > Gammaproteobacteria > Methylococcales > Methylomonadaceae > Methylotuvimicrobium > Methylotuvimicrobium buryatense. The sequence goes on from NZ_CP035467.1 coordinate 3,524,698, forward strand.
GTTGATCGGGTTATCGATATCGGTGACGCTAATGCGCAAAAGCTCGTCGAGTTCGGTGATGTCGTCTTGCCGGGCGGTCACCGAGAAGGTGGCGATACCGTCGTCGCTCAAGGTCAACAAATTGTTGTCCGGCAGATTGGTGGTCAGAATGTCATCGGTGTCGGCGACACTGTCTGGCGCAATCGCCAATTGCACGGCGGCTCCAGGCGACCCGGTTATGGTATAGGTCACGGTATTGGGCGCGCCGGGTTGTTCGTATATCCGCAATTGATCGGGCGTGATCGTCAGTTGAGTCAAGTCTCTGATGGTGACATCGGCGAAGACGACACTAGTCGGATTATCGATTTCGGTGACGCTCACGCGCAAGAGTTCGTCGAATTCAGGCGTGTCGTCTTGCCGGGCCGTGACCGAGAAGGTGGCGGTGCCGCTGTCATTCAAGGTCAACAGGTTGTTGTCCGGCAGATGAGTGCTCAGAATGTCGGCGGCATCGGCGACGCTGTCCGGCGCGATCGCCAACCGGACGGTCAGGCCCGGCGTGCCGGTAATCGTATAGACCACGGTATCGGGTAAGCCGGGTTGTTCGAAGATCGTGGACCGGTCGGTACTGATCGACAGCGGCGTGACATCGAAAATGGTGACATCGGCCGAAGTGTTGTTGGTAGGATTGTCGAGATCGAAAACAGACACGCGAAGCAATTCGGCGAGTTCCGGTAAATCATCCTGACGCGCCGTAACCGAAAAAGTCGCCAGGCCTTGATTGTTCAGTACCAATTGATTGTTGTCCGGTAGATTCGTGCTCAGAATGTCATTGGCATCGGCGATGCTGTCTTCTGTAATCGCCAATTGAACCCGTGTTCCCGGCAATCCTGTAATCGTATAGAGAACCGTATTCGGCGCTTCCGGTTGTTCAAAAATTTCGGTCAGGCTAGGCGTCAAGGTCAGAGGTAGAAAATCTCGAATGGTGACGTCGGCCGTAACGTTATTACTCGGGTCGTCGACATCGCTGACCAAAAACCGGAGTAGCTCGCTGATCTCGGTTTCATTGTCCTGAAGAGCGGTTACCGAGAAGGTTGCCGTGCCATTTACGCCCAAAGTCAACTGATTATCGTCCGATAAACCCGTTATCGAAACATCGTCTTCACTCGCTTCGCTATCCGGGGAGAGCGCCAGTTGTAACGTCGTTCCCGCGCGGCCCGAGATCGTGTATGTGACGGTGTTGAGAGTGCCTGGAAGTTCAAAAATCTCTGAATGGCTCGGCGTGAAGGTAAGAGGAATGGGCTCCAAGACGGTCACTTCCTTGGCTAAAGAATCTTCGCCAAGCTCGCCGTCAGGGAAAACGCCTCGGGCAAAAAAGGTATGGGTGCCGACCTCGAGTTCGGGAATCGTAAAAAACCATATGCCGTTAGTGACCGAGGCAAAGCCCAGCGTTGTTTCAGCGCCTTCGGCAAAAATAGCGACACTGTCTATGCCCGGACCCGCATTACCTTGCAGGGTCACCGTTTTCCCTTTGGCTTGCGCTTGCGTGATGGCGGGGTCGAAAGTAAGGCTTCCCGGACCGAACACTTCATTGAAGGAAGCAATATCGGTAACGGGGCCGTCTTTGTATCGAGGTACCTTTAGGCGAACCCAGCTTTCTATCCGGTTGAAAATGCTTACAACATTGATGAAACCGTCGTTCGGGGCGTTATTCTCGATAGCAACAGCAATGCCCGATGAGTAGATTAACTTGTCACCTGGCCGGAACCTTAGATTATCAATGGAGTAACTGCCGGAGCGGAGCTGGTATGTGATCGAAGCGAATTTTTTAGACATAATAAACTGCCTGGGTAAAAAACATGGAAAACTGGTTTAAACAAATCCCTACCGCTTCGATGGATTCAAAGATCTGCCCTGAAGCCAAGCATGCCCTCGTTCGACCGCGTCAACCGATCGTCGTGACTCAGAATACCGCATAGCGCCGTTTGCCGTAAAAACCAACGAGGCGAAAGTCCGGGGCTTGCTTGGCGTAAGTGCAAAATATTCTCAGCTGGGATTTTCCGACAAATGCGTTCCCGAACTCATGACTTTTATCTAGGGTTCGTTGCTCGCTCGACAGAACGCCGTAAATCAGTCGATGTAGGATCGACGGTAGCTCGAACGCCAAGGATGATGGCGTGTTGTAGGCCGCCAACAGTAGGCGCAGCGATGCAGGTCAGAAAAAAGCTCCTCGGCAATTGCTGAGTTACATGGATGTAATGAATGCAGAAAATGCAGGAGCATTTTTCTGCCCTGCATTGCCCTAATACACGCCATCCATGGCGTAATGTATTTTCTGCATTCGTTGCATCCTTGCAAACTCAGCAGTTGCCGAAGAGCAACAATCTGCCCTGCTGCCGACACCTGTCGATCGAGCAACCGAACGCCGTTTCCAGGCGCTACATGAGAGGTACGGACAACTCCTTTAGCGAAACTTTGGACCGCAAGAAAAACAGCCGTTTACGGCCTACGGTAAAGTTTTGCGACCTAGCATACACTCGATCACATTTTTTCTCTACTTAGATTTACAGACGCAGGAGGTCACGCAAGTTGATAGTCTCTTCTTAGCTTGAAAATAAAGGCGGGAGCGACGCCCTCGTCTCATTTTTCGGGGCGAATGCAGGACCTTCATGAGCGGTGTAGGCTGAGGAACGAATTAGACTGTCGAAACACATGCGTAAAGTCAAATATATTATTCATATTTAATAACTTAAAATCATTCCGGATTCGGGAAATTAAGCAATTTTCCAACATGACTGATCCCCGATTTGAACGTAAGAAACTTCATCAGTTGATGGATATCATTGTACTCACTGTTTGCGCCTCGTTAAGCGGTGCTGAGGGTTGGGAAGCCATTGAAGAGTTTGGCCATAATAAATTAGATTGGTTAAGGCAGTTTGTACCGTTAAAGAATGGCATTCCATCGCATGATTGCTTGGCGTATGTCATTTCTCGATTGTCACCGAAAGAATTTCAACGTTGCTTTATAGATTGGGTGAACGCCATTCGCGAAGTGATACCCGATGAAGTGATTGCGATAGATGGCAAAACCGCACGCCGTTCGCATGACCGCAAACGAGGCCAAAATCCGTTGCACATGGTCAGTGCCTGGGGTTGTGCGAATGGATTAGTGCTCGGCCAAGAAGCGACCGAAGAAAAGTCGAATGAAATTACCGCAATCCCGAAGCTATTGGCTTTGCTGGAACTCAAAGGTTGTATTGTGACCATTGATGCCATGGGCTGCCAGCGCACGATTGCTGAGCAAATCGTCGATCAAGGCGGTGATTACTGTTTGGGCCTGAAAGGCAATCTGTTCCAGCAAGAGGAATCTAAACTCAGCATGAAAAAGAAAAGACTCAAAGCAGCCTGGAATGATCGATACCGCGCTAAGCTGCTGTTTGTACAGTAATTTTAATGAGTTTTCCCTGGATCTCCAGGAAAAATTACCTTTTTTTGGCCATGTTCGCGTTAAAGTATTTCAGCTCGTTTCTGTCGTTACTGGACGCTGGAGCGTCCAGGGCTGCATTCCCACGCTGGAGCGTGGGAACGATAATCTTTCATCTTTCATCTTTCATCTTTCATCTTTCATCTTTCATCTTTCATCTTTCATCTTTCATCTTTCATCTTTCATCTTTCATCTTTCATCTTTCATCTTTCATCTTTCTTCTTTCCTCTTTCTTCTTTCCTCTTTCTTCTTTCCTCTTTCCTCTTTCCTCTCCCCCAAACTAGCCTTACCCGCATCCATTACGATAGAATCTTAGTATCTACAAGGAGCAATCATGTTTTTGCGCAATAATCGTTTTGTCAGACAGATCTTCAGCAGTTTTTTGGATTTAGCCCCTATTTTGGTCGTCATATTGGTTTTTCAAATCGCGGTCATACAGCAACCTATTCCCGATGTACTCGACTTGATCTTCGGCTCCGTGTTCGTCATCCTGGGTTTGACTTTTTTTATGCTCGGCCTTGAACAAAGCCTGTTTCCGATCGGCGAATCAATGGCTTATGCCTTTGCCAAAAAAGGCAGCTTGTTTTGGTTGCTAATCTTTTCATTCTGCCTCGGCTTCGGCACGACCGTGGCCGAACCGGCATTGATTGCCGTAGCAAGCGAAGCGGCCAATATCGCAGGAAAAGGCAATATCATCGAAAATTCCGCCGAGGCCAAAGACAGTTACGCACTCGCACTTCGTTTAACCGTGGCAGTTTCGGTCGGTTTCGCGATTCTACTCGGCGTATTGAGAATCATCCGCGGCTGGCCGCTGCATTATTTGATCATCAGCGGGTATTGCATCGTTATTATCATGACGCCCTTTGCACCCGCGCAAATCATAGGCGTCGCTTACGATTCGGGAGGCGTCGCGACATCGACGATTACGGTTCCTTTAGTGACCGCCTTAGGTGTCGGTCTGGCTAGCTCAATCAAAGGCCGCAATCCGATGACCGACGGTTTCGGTTTGATCTCGTTTGCGTCGTTAAGCCCGATCATATTCGTTCTGGCTTTTGGAATTGTGTCATGATTGATTGGCTCATTCATTTTAGTGAAGATTTACTCAAAACTTGCCGTGATGTGGCTCCGATTACCGCTATCATTATCGGCTTTCAAGTTTTAGTGATTCGTAAACCCATCCTGCATCCGATGAAGACCTTGCTCGGTTTCGTGAATGTATTAATCGGCATTACTTTCTTCATGGACGGTTTAAAAATGGCTTTATTTCCGTTGGGCGAATTAATGGCCACGCAATTAACAGCACCGGAATTTCTCGGCATACCACCCAATACGACAGTAGCTGATTGGCGGAATTATTTTTGGGTTTATTTATTTGCCGGAAGTATCGGGTTTGCAACAACATTAGCCGAACCTTCACTATTGGCAGTCGCGGTTAAAGCCGAGGAAATTTCCGGCGGCGCGATACGCGCTTGGGGCTTACGCATTGCCGTTTCATTGGGTGTGTCCTTCGGTATTGCCTTGGGAGCCTTTCGAATTGTCAATGGAACGGAACTTTATTTTTTTATAATTGGGGCCTATGTGATTGTTATTATTCAAACAATCCTAACTCCTAAGTTAATAGTAGGATTAGCTTACGATTCCGGCGGCGTCACGACATCTACCGTAACCGTACCGCTAGTCACGGCGCTTGGCATTGGCTTGGCAACAACGGTTCCGGGCCGTAACCCGTTGCTTGACGGTTTCGGCTTAATTGCATTCGCCAGTCTGTTCGCGGTCATAGCCGTATTAACTTATGCACAGCTCGCCGAATGGCGGAATAAAAAACGACATTCATCCAATAAAAGCCCATCCAATTAACCGAGGAAAACCATGCGTTTCAAATTAATCATCGCCTTTGTTGAAGACTCGAAAACCGATCTCGTACTCGATACCGCACGTAAAAGCGGCGCTAAAGGCGCAACCGTGATCAACCATGCCCGCGGTGAAGGCATGAAGCAATCCAAGACCTTTTTCGGCCTAACCCTGGAAACTCAACGGGATGTATTGATGTTTTTGGTCGAGGAACATTTGAGCCGCCATATCCTCGAAAAAATAGCAAAAGCCGCCGAATTCGATGCCACATCAGGCACAGGCATTGCTTTTAAAATCGATGTTGAAGATGCGATCGGCGTCATGCATCAAGTCGAACAATTAACCCAAGAACTGGAAGATGAAATATGATCGATAAAACTAAAATCATTCATGTCAGAAACGTCATGAAAACCGACTTTTCAACGATCGAAGGCTCGTCCACAGTCAGCGATGCATTGAAGCTGATGAAGTCGCAGAAAACCTCTGTCCTGGTCGTCAATAAACGCCATGAATTCGACGAATACGGCCTGGTCACGTCGGGAGATATCGCGCGGCACGTCCTGGCCAAGGATAAAGCGCCGGATCGCGTCAATGTCTATGAGATCATGGCCTGCCCGGTGATTCAAGTCTCGCCCGATATGGATATCCGTCTTTGTTCACGGTTGTTTGCAAACTACAATTTAGTTCGCGCGCCGGTTATCGAAAACGGCAAGGTTATCGGCATGGTCAGTCCGAATGCACTAGTGCTGGACGGCATGTACCGAAACCTTTAATGGTATTAGGCTTTAAAAAAAGCTACAATTTTGCCCGATCAGAAAACCGATCTTGAGTGAACGCCTACCTGTTTTACTCCCTTTATATCCAAAAATTAGTTAACTTTATGAAGGTATGGGGTGTGGCTAATGAGGATGTCGGCAGCAGGGCAGATTTTTGCTCCTGCAAAATCTGCATTCACGCCTTCCATGGCGTTTGCAGATTTTTGCTCCATGCAAAACTGCATTCACGCCATCCTTGGCGTTCGAGCTGCCGTCAAGCCCCCATGGATGGGTTCACGGCGATCCTCGATAGACACATCCCATACCTTTTATTCTTAGACGGTTTTTCGACCAAAAGGGAGTAGGTTGATGTCCGGCAATCAATCAGGTCGTTCTGCGTCACACAGTAAGTTAATATCAGTAGGAGTTTTAAAAAATGGCAACAGGCACTGTAAAGTGGTTTAACAACACGAAAGGCTTCGGCTTTATTGAACCGTCGGAAGGTACGGAAGACGTCTTCGTTCACCATTCAGTCATCCAGGGAGAAGGTTTTAAAACATTGAGCCCCGGACAATCGGTACAATTCGAAATCGAATCGGGCCCTAAAGGCCTGACTGCAGCGAACGTTATTCCAGGCTAATAAGTAACCGCTTCGCTCAACGAAAAAGGCCCTTGCCGCAATACGCGGCAAGGGCCTTTTTCGTATACCCTCGCAAAACTAAATTTGTCATTTTAACCATGAAGCCCATGAAGTATTTCTAGAGATTATATACCCGTCGTAGATCACAATTCGGCGCCTGGGTGTCCGCCGAAGGACGCCGTGAATACGTCCATGTAGGCTCTGTGACAGCATCCCTGCTGTCAAAGCCTTTGCCGAACACCCCGGCGCCTCCATGCGTCAATGCCGAAATTTGAAGTGCGATGGGTATAATTTGGCGCTTATGACCCATACGCATCAAGCTAAGGATGTCGCTAAAATTAACTTCCTGATTTGCCCAAGTTTTTTGCAGGAGTCAGTTCTCATTCGCCTAGGGCGATTAAAATCGCCCTTGCATTAAATTTAGGCCGCTTCGAAGACTTCGACATAAGCCGTGGGTGTCGAGCATCAGCGACTTCGAAAGTCGCGACGAAGGCGTCGCTCCCACAGAGGCCAGCAATTCCCAGTTTGAGCAGTTTCGCCGATTTTAGGGTGTGGGAGCGATCCCCAGATCGCGATTTCGAGGCCGAGAATGTCAAATTACAACCTGATTAGCAAGTTTCTTCAGCTAAAGCCCAAAAACCAGCATATCCCTAGCAGGACGGGGTTTGCAACCCCGTCCTAAACGTTTTGACTTTGGCCGAAGTTAGCCGAAATGTTTAGGGCAAACCGAAACGTTGGGGACGGGTTAAATAACCCGTCCCGCAGAAGTGAGGTCACATTGTCTAGGACTGCAAAAGGGTAATACATGACTTATCTATAGCGATGAGTCCGGAAATTGGGAAAGCGTGCGGGTTGACCGTTTTAGCTTGATGCACATAGCTTATGACCCCGATGCCTATGGACAAGCCTTGTTCCTGTATTCCCGCCATTGGAGTCGATATTCCCTAATATTTCTAGCAATAGAAGGACTGCCTTCAGTTAAATCGCAATTCCAGTATGCGGTTCCGGCTCGACAAGCGCGAGCAAACAAATTGACATCTCGATTAGTAAATTGCCCATCGCCATCTAAATCGCAGGTTTGATTTTCTTCCAACCAGGGTTTCCAGACATCATCCAACTCCCATGCGGTTATCTTCGATTCCGCATGCTCTTGACTGCCGTCGATGACGTAAATTTTCCCATCGGCCGTAAACGATACCGGCTCGGATATTTCTTTTGGCAAGTTCGGTCCGACTTGCCAAGTATTGGATACCGGATCATAAATTTCCACTTTATCCGACTTAACCAAGCCGCCGACGCTATTAACGGAGCGTCCGCCGATCAGGTAGATTTTTCCATCCAACACCGGCGCCGGTAGACCGGCAGTGAATGCTCTCGGTGTCGGTATCGGCGTCATGCCTCTCGTTTGCCAGCGATTTGTAATGATATCGTAAACGGCAAACGCTCCCGTCAATCTTTGCCGGTCTAACACACCGCCGCCCATTAGATAAATAAATGGATTGTCTTGAAGGTTGACCTCGGCCAAGGCAGCGCCCTCACGCTGATTAACGCCCGGTATGTTCCTCAGTCTTTGCCACTCCTTTGTTTCCGGATCGAAGTGGTCAAGCCGGTTGCTCATTCTCTGTTTGCCGTTCGGCCTTGTTTCTTTACCGCCGAATACGAAGATACCCCTATCTGTGCTCACTATAGACGCCTCGCTGCGGTATATCGGTATGCTGTCTGCTTCTTCGGACGGTTCGTGGAATTGTCCATTTTGATATTCATAGATCAGAGTTTTTTCATTATTGAATACATAGAGTTTTCCATCGGCAATTACAGGGTTTTTGTTACCGGACAGAAGCTCGCCCGATACCTCAAACACGCCGCTGCCGGAGTGAGGCAGTAAATAAATTCGTTCGCCGATCCGCACCGACTGACCGGGCTCCTCCTCGAGCGCGTCCGATACAGGCAGGTCCAATTCTGTCCATGCAACCGGTTCGGGTTCGGGCGTTGGCTCGGGCCCTTCACCATTACCGGTTCCTAGAACACGCTGAGAAACAGCCAATTGGAATTCCTCGGAGGATAATTGGTTATTAAATAAGATATAAAAAGGATCGGAAGGCGTTTGGCGTTTATCCGAAAACATGCGCATTTCCACTAAATATGCCCCTTGCGGGCCTCCGTTAGCGCTTCCCGCGGAGGTTTCCAAAAACCAATCGAGATGGGAATGAAATGATCCGTTATTGGATGCCTGACCCACAATCAACGATGTTTCACCTTCTATCCCATTGGATGTGTAGATCGAAAAACTCGATTGTGTTGTTATCTTAGGAGGGCAAAACACTAACCCGCAAGATTGGTCAGCCACTTGATTGATTTTCAAGCCGCCCGCCAAACGAATTTTGACATTTTCCGGAGCAAGACCCCAAGTACCAGACGCAGGATTCCAAAATTCCAATCGGCCTATCGCTTCGTAACTCACGAGCTCTTGACTCAAAAGACCTCCGATCGGCGACTGAAATCCGGGATCGGCGGTTTCATGCCGCCCGGTAAATACAATATGGTTAAAGGCGCTGACATAAATGTCTTTACCGGTTGCAAAATCAGTCGGCAGGGTATTGGGCGGAAGACCCAAATGTTCGACACCGACAATGCTGCAACCGAGAGCCGTATTAGAGCAGAAACCGGCCTGTATCGAATTACCGGTACCGAATACCTCGATATCCTGATGAAATGAAGCGACCGCCAGGCTAGGCGACATAAATAAAATAGCGACCAGAAACCAATTATGCCAAATGCTTGGTTTGTTCAGCGTTATCATTGTTTTCCCCTGGCCTCTAGTTGGCCTTTCACTTAAATGGATAATCATGCAATCGATAAATTGTTACCACCACACGCGCAATAATATAACATCCGATCGTTAACACGAATAACTACTTAACTATCCGAGCTTCCGTTTTCGGTAAGTCGGCTCTAAAAATAAGCGCGAAACCCGATTTCCAAACTCATTCCGGGCTCCGGTGCGATGTTGCGTAAAAATGACGTGGAATTTCGGATCGGCGAATCGCTTAAATTCGAGGCCTTTCCGAACAGAAGGACTCTTTGTCCCGAGTCCGCATGCCAGTCATAAGAAACGTCGATATCGAAACGGTGATAAGAAGGCGTCACGGTTTCATCGTTTCCGGGTCTGTCTTGTGCCAAGGCCTGAGTAAATCGTAGCGCTCCCTGAAAGGCGTTTTTTTGCAATCCGACTTCGAAACCGTAACGTTGCGGTGGCAAGCGAGGTACATCGCCAAGCGCTCTATCTCTGAAACGCCCGCGAACGTAGTCGGAAAACAGCGTTAAATGCGGTGTGCCCCAATCGAACGACGGGTGAAATTTAATTTCCGCTTCGTAACCGTAAAATTCCGCATCGTCGCCGCGAAACCCGTATATTGGAAAACAGCCTCTAAGTCCATCTGAGCAAGACGCTTTTAGGGTGTTCGTATCGAGTTGATAGAAAAGCCCCAGGTTTTCTTGATAAATAAAATCCTTGACATCCTTTTGGTAGGCATTGCCTTGCAATGAAATCAAGGCATCGTCGTAACGAATCCCAATTTCACGATTACTAGCACGTTCAACCGCCAAATCCAATCGACCGATATCGAAACTACGATTGGCCGGATGCGGCCCGAGCGAATACATTTCTTGTATATCGGGAGCGCGCTCCGAGTTTTGCCATGCCAAATAGATCGAACCGCCGTCGAAAGGTTTGTAAGTAATACTCGCAGCCAACGAACTCGGATTATGCGTCAATCTTCGTGTCGGCACCTGAACCGGTTGCCCGAACAAATTCCGATTGAGCATTTTTTCATTAGGCTCGGTAACCTGTCGTTCATACCGTCCACCAAACTCCAATGTCAACTCATCCAAAACATCCAGCTTTTCGGTAAAAAACAATCCCAACGAATCGATTTGCGACTGGGGAACCAGGTTTTCGGCCAAAAATTCTCGATCTTGCCATTGCAAGCCCAAAAAGCCGGACCACTGATCGAGCAATCGATGCTCGAGCTCGAAACGGGTTTCTAAGACTTCATTGGTAAATAAGACCGAAAATCCGGGCTCGCCTTCTTCATGCTCGTAATCGACATAACCGGTCTTGACCGAGACCGACTCGATGTAGGGAATCGGATTGAACAACATGGCCTCGACATCGTAACGCCGCTGTTCCATTTCAAAACGCATCGCCTCGCCTTGATTGCTTGCCCCCGGCACAACCCCGACATGACTATGACCGCCCGGATCGCCCGGCGGTAAACCGTATGCCTTATAAGTATGGTTGTAACTGGTGCCGACATAGCCGAGATCGCCGATCCAGGAAATCCCAGCCGAACCGCCTCGGCTTTCCCCGTCGGTATTTTTGATTTCGCCCTTGCTGTTATTTAACTGCGCATCGGTTTTCAATTGTTTACGAAGCGCCGCTTCGTCCAATGCGAATCCCGGAATCCGTGTATTTTCGTTACCGCGTTGAAAATAATCGAGATGGACGGCAACGTTGCCTTTGCCGGCATCGATGCCGACCATACCGGCATTTTCTTTGGGATTGTGGTCGTAGCGATACTCCGCGGTGCCTTCGATCGGTTTTAACGGCACGCTATCGGGGATGCGCTTATGCTTGACATCGACGACCCCCCCGATTGCGCCGCTACCGTAGCGCAAGGTAGCCGGCCCCCTGTGTATCGTAATACTATCGGCCAGTAACGACTCGGCCGCTACCGCATGATCTTGGCTCATCGCCGACGCGTCGTGCGAGCCGATTCCGTCATGCATTACTCGCACTCGAGGGCCGCCCATGCCACGAATGATCGGCTGGCCGACTCCGGGACCGAACGAAGCATTGTAAACCCCCAGTTCGCGTTCCAAGGTTTTGCCTAAGGTACTCGCCGACTTCAAGCGTAAATCGATATCGGATAATTCGGATGTCGAATCGGCCGTCGGCGCGATGGCTTCGATGACCATTTTTTCAAGTTCCACATCGAATTCGCCGGTTTCGGGCTCGGCGCTTTCGGTTGTTTCCATCGAGTCTTGCTCAGCACTTTCGAAAACAGTCTCGCCGTTTTCAGGGTCATCCGCTTCGGATGCCCAAAGCATGCCGCTCGACGTTAAAATGCTCAGCGTTAACGCTATCCAATTAATGACGGTGGGAAGTTTCATGGTTCAGAGACCCGGCAAACGGTAAAGCACATCTCTTGCGCCTGGAATTTCAGGACGAAGCGTAATCAGTTTTTCCAGCCATTGACGCGCGGTTTCCGGTTCTTTTTGGGCTTTGCCGATCGCCATGCTGACGATTTGGGCGTAAGCCAATGTAAAATCGGCGCTGGTTTCAACCGATTGCAAATAGCCGCTCAATGCTCTGGCTTCGTCGTCGTTGTGATCGATCATCGTCGCAAAATAAAGGTTACGCGCCTTGATGAAGGCACCGAGCCTATCAGTAAATTCGGCATCGGATTTGCGCGTGAAAAACGGCAACTCGCTTAATTCTTTTAACTCTAAGTAGTTTAACAAAGCTTCGAAGGAGGCGTACGTGGCAATGCCGCGTTTTAGAGTAAACTTCGGCGCATCGAATAAAATAACGGGGCGATCGTCGGTATTGATCGGCGCATCGCCGGCATAATCGGCCAGCGCGTGATGCCCGGCTAAATAATGCCCCGCCAATTGCACGGAACTTCGCACCGCCGCCAAATGCAGATGCTGTCGTAAAGCTTGATTGAAGCCGATCGTGCTTTCGATTGCTTCGGGACGGGCCGTATCCCCGGACAATGCAATCAAAGCCAGCGAGGGGTACCCCAAATCGAAACCTGCCAACCAAGCCTCGGTTCTACCGAACACCGATTGAAAAGTTTTGATCACCGTGCGCAGCATCGTTTCATCCATTTGATACAGAGGCAACCACTGGCAGAACAAGCCTCCAGGCGCCAATCGCTGCTCTATCGCTTGAAAATGTTCACGGGTATAAAGCAAACCGCCACCGTCGCGTCCAGGATGAAACAAATCGCCTATCACAACATCATATTGCTGATGTGACGTTCTAACATAACGTCTGGCATCGGACGCATAAAGACGAACACGAGGATTCTTGTGCAATTCGGCATTGTACGGCGAAAAATAAGGCAATAATGCCAAGGAGTCCGGTACTAACTCGACCGCATCGATGCGAGATTCTCGGTGAGTCAGCGCCGCACCCGCCGTTACGCCGGTCGCTACGCCGAGATACAGAACATCGGACGGCTTCGGATGCAACAACATCGGCACATGAGTTTGCATGCGTTGCAGACGCTGGGCGCGAACGCCTGTTCCGCCCATTTGGAAGCGATTGTTGACGCGAAGATTACGTTCGTTTTGCTGCTCGATCACGGCCACCGAGGCCATCGCGCCTTCCCGGTACTCTAATACCGACTCGCCGGGCCTTAGGGTAACGATCTGCAAACGACCGGGTAACAGCAAAACAAGGATTGCCGGTAGCGCATAAGCCCAGCGGGATAACATCGAAAAATTAGGCAATAGCAGCCAATAAGCCAATGCAATGCCGATCAATGTCCATTGGGCACCGAGCAGCGGCACCAAAACGACGCCTGCGACCAAAGGAGCCGCCAAACCGCCGGCCATATTGACGCCTAAGGCCCAACCGACGCCACCTGTAGCGTGTCGGGCCGATTGCGCTAGATGACTAAACAAGGCGCCCATGATCAAAGTCGGCGGCAACAGCACCGGCAAGGCCACGGTCAATTCGGCCAACAGCACCGCACCTAAACTATCGCCGAGGCCGGTTCTAACCCACCAATATAAACCATGCGTTAGATAAAGCGCCGAAAGTCCGGCGAGACAAACTAAACTCAACGAGAATAACAAACTGGTCAACAGACGATCGCCATCGCGATTGCGACCGTAGTGGTGATAAAGCCCGGCGCCGATTGCGGTGCCGGTCAAATAAACGGCCAGCACCGCGGCAAAACTGTATACGGTACCTTCGAGCACCTGAGCCATCACCCTAACCGTGACGACTTCATAGGCGATACCCAAAAACCCTGTGATCAACAAGCGCCAAAACAGCGGCGGCGGTTGCTTATGCGTCTTTTTGACTTTCGTTTTTTCGGGAAGCGATAATTCAGGCTTTCGAAAGTAAAACAATCCGGCGGATAATGCGACCAAAGCATTGATAAATGCCAATGCAAGCAGTGTATGACGGTATCCTAATAGCGGCATCAAGGCATAGCTTGCAACCAGCACGCCCAACACTGCACCGGCCGTGTTAACCGAATACGCCAGCGCTATTTGACGCGGATCGGCTTTGATTTGCGCTAACCAGCGATCGGCTGCCGGCAGCGTTGCCCCCATAGCCAGAGTTGCCGGTAGTAAAGCAAAAAACGGCACCACAAAGGCAACGCCCCAAAAATGCAGTAAGCCCGGCTCGACGCCAAGCCAAGCTCGCGCCCAATCGTTGACTATGGGAATGACAAATGCGCTAAGCAATGCCCAAAGGCCGATGGTCAATTCCAGACCGGCATACCACAAAGCCGGACGCCGGCTGACGCTGACCCGCTTGTCTAATAAAAAAGCGCCTGCGGTCAACCCACCGAAGAATGCCGCCACGACCGCCAACATAGAAGTTAACTCGTGCCCCAGACCGACCGCAAACATGCGCGTCCAGACCAGTTGATAACCCAAACCCGCAATACCGGAGAAAAAAAGCAGAGCAACCGTAAAAAATGAAGTCATTAAAACACGCATACGTTTCGTGGCCTAAAAGCCGATGCGATTAAGTTAAGCCGTTCGCAGCAAGCCTGTCGAACCATGGACAGTTTAACTAAGGATTTCGTGATAAATAACGTCCTGGAACTATACGCTTTGTTGAGGGTACGGTAACTCGCTTGGCAGGACGCCGTGAATACACCCCTGTAGACTCTATGCCAGCTCCATGCTGGCAAAGCCTTTGCCGCACACCCTGGCGCCTCCTCAGGCACTGCCCAAATTTGAAGTGCGAAAGGTATAGGCTTGACGGCGGCGACTAATTGCCATGGATGGCATGAATGCAGATTTTGCATTACGCCATGGATGGCGTGTATTAGGGCAATGCAGGAGCAATTGCCGAGGAGCAAAAATCTGCCCTGCCGCCGACACCTGCCAATCGAGCAACCGAACCCTCCGTAAAATAAGGAAGTTATTTGCGACCAAACCCTTATCGACTCGGACGATCCCATTCACCCTCCGACAAGGCTCTCCTGAGGACAGCCGAAGGGCTCAGGGCGAATGGAAAAGTTCTTAACTTAGTGGTAAGCCGATTTATGACACCACGAAGTATAATCCGAGTTAGTGATCGTGATCGTGGTCGTGGTCGTGATCGTGATCGTGATCGTGATCATTTTCTTCTCTAACTTCATCAGATGCATTAATAGAAACCGCAATTTGTCTATCGCTCAATTCGATTATCGAAAAGCCTTTCGAATCCAACTTGCGATTTTCATAATAACGCGAGCCGCCTTCTCGCCAAGCGGCGACATATTCAACTCGATGAGTCACGAACCCATCTGAATTATATTCATATTCAATAACATAAAAGAAATTTTCCCTCTGCCGGTTTCGCTCCCAGCCGGTTATCTCCTTTTCCAATTCTTCGATTGTGTTGCCACCTTGTAAAACAACTACTTTAGTAGCATGATCATCATGGTCATCATGGTCATGCGAAGACGGTACACAACGATTACCCTCGGCCTTCATAGGCGCGGTGCATAAGAGCGTATGGTTTGTAAAATTATGAATGATTGCACTCACTGCATCACTAACGCTAGCGCCTTCCTCCACTTGAAGCCTACGCGCTCTTCTCAGATTCAATTTATCTTTCGCGATGGCAACCGGTTCTAAGACGGGAGATTCTAGACCGCAACCATCAACACACCGATAAGTGTGGCGTAAAACATCCCCTCTTAGGCTTGTAATTTCTCCGCCTCTTGCGTTACCTATCAGATTGCCTAGCATTACACTTTTCTCAACAAGCGTCCCTTCGTTATGATGAGGGCTCCTCCCGATCGCCTGATCAAACGCCTCATCACCGAAAGTTCCCGCTTCATTCAAATGAAATGCCAGATAAAACTTATCGGAAGCCGAGCTAATAGGTGTTGGGGTTTCATCGTTTGTGGTGTCGAACAACGATAATTCCAGAAGATAAGCACCGTCATCGGGGTTACCGCCGCCGGCTTTGCTGATTTGAAAATCGAGATGCGTATGTAGCCCGCCACTGGAATTAACTGAACCAATTAAGCCTTGTCCGGCGATACCCTCCGCTGCTGAAACGATATTAGTATGATCGTGTTTTGTGATGGATATCTGCTCATCGAAACCGAATGACAACCAGCTCGATGAATTAACATCCCATTTTTTCAAAGTGCCTTCGACTTTATACCAAAACAGACTGTTTGGATGTAAACCGAATACATCTAAGCCCGGATCATCGGTTCCATAAGGATTGCCTAATTCGCCAAACTCGGCTTCGAACAATTTATGAATGCCAAACAATACCGCTTCATTATCGGGATCGACAACGATTCTATTATTTTGTAATGTTATTTCGACATCCGAATGCGCCAATACATTCGAACTTATAAAAAAGGCCAAAAGGCCGATCGAAAAGAGTTTTAAGCTTTTCATTTTAAAAGACTCCAAATAAAAACAAGAATGAAAAAATGCTGCAGTAACATCAAACCGCCTACATAATGTTATAATGTAACATAAAAACTGCAATACACTTCTCATTTTCTCCAGCAATTCCCAATTTGGGGATCAAAAAGGGTGTGGGGTGTGCTTGGCGAGGATGTCGGCAGCAGGGCAGATTTTTGCTCCTGCAAAATCTGCATTCACGCCATCCTTGGCGCTTGCAGATTTTTGCTCCTCGGCAATTGCTGAGTTACATGGATGTAATGAATGCAGAAAATGCAGGAGCATTTTTCTGCCCTGCATTGCCCTACTACACGCCATCCTTGGCGTTCGAGCTGCCGCCAAGCCCCCATGGATGGGTTTACGGCGTTCCTCGACAGGCATACCCCACACCCTAAAATCGGCGAAAATGCTTAAACTGGGAATTGCTGCATTTTCTCCATGCATAGCGTACGCACTTCAAATTTCAGCCGATTCCAGCAAGTTAATTTCTTAATCCAATAGTAGAGTTAGTAATAATTTATAACGCAGACTGAAATTTAAATTGCTTTCCTGATTAGCCGGCTTTATTATAAGAACCGTTTATTTCAACGCCATCCTGGTATGGCACATTACAAGTAAAAGAGAGTGTTATGTCCGAGTTAGTTACAGGTACCGTTAAGTGGTTCAATGATGAGAAAGGTTTTGGATTTATTGAACAAGAAGGCGGCAAAGATGTCTTCGTTCACCACAGCGCAATCAACGGCACCGGCCGGAAAACTTTGCGTGAAGGCCAAAAGGTCACGATGGAAGTGAGCCAAGGTCAAAAAGGCCCTCAAGCAGAGAACGTAACACCTGCTTAAGTCCGATTTAAAAAACGCCCGTTTCTAACGGGCGTTTTTGTATCGAACGATTGTATCAATCGTTGTCATAGTCTTTCAAATCGGCTTCGTGACATATTTTCTTCGCGACAAAAAGTCAGCTAAACGAATTGACTCTTTGAAAATACCTGTATTTCCCGAACACAAGTATTGCCGCCGCATTTATATTCGTTTACTTTATATCTATCCGTTGTTGGTTGCATTTTTGATTCCGCTTGATGATAATCGATTGCCTAGCAATACGCATGATATAACATAACTTCCTAGAGCAAGCCAAGCGAGGCGCGTATCCGCTTCAATCATTTCGTTTATCCCAAAACAGTATTGCCTATGAAAAGCCGATTCTTAATCCCACTCCTGTCGCTTTGCCTATTTTCCGGTCCCAGTTTGGCTGAAAATCGCCATCATGATGCTCATACTCATGGCGCCGCCGAACTGAATATTGTCATCGAGAACGATACCGTGTTAATCGAATTCGAATCCCCGGCGGTCAATTTAATCGGCTTCGAACATAAGCCCCGAACCGATGCGCAGCAACTCGAATTGCAAAAGGCTTTGGCGTTATTGAATGACGTCGAAATCATTGTATCGTTCGAAAAAGGCGAATGCCGCGTAACCGAAACGCATATCCGTGGGCCTTTCGATAATGCCGATCAAGAAGAACCGGAACATGGCAAACGGGAAGAACATTCCGAATTCCACGCCACTTATAGCTTATCTTGCCAAGATGCCTCAGTTATCGGCTCTGTCAGCACACGGTTATTCGACCATTTTCCCGGTTTCGAAGCCATTCGAGTTCGCTGGGTCGGTAGCAAAGGGCAAGGCTCGGCACTCTTGAATAATCAATCGACGATTTTTTCGATCGAATAAAATAGA
The DNA here is from genome assembly GCF_005931095.1 of Methylotuvimicrobium buryatense. Classification (GTDB taxonomy): domain Bacteria; phylum Pseudomonadota; class Gammaproteobacteria; order Methylococcales; family Methylomonadaceae; genus Methylotuvimicrobium; species Methylotuvimicrobium buryatense. Next base: position 3,542,806 of record NZ_CP035467.1, read on the forward strand.
ATCTATTCTTCCTCGTAATCGTCGATCGTTGCGACTTGCATCGAATAGGCCGATACGGCTTTGCCGGTACCAACATCCTTACTGAATAGAGCGGTCTTCAATACGCCTTGAAACCAAAAAGGCATATAGAGATCTTGCAATTTAAAGCCCTTAGGATAGACGACATGGATCAACTGATTGGGCGGCGGCGGCGGAACATGGATACAAGCCCCGAAATACGGCACGACGAAAAACTCGGTAACCTGCTGTTTGTCGTTAAACTCCAAAGGCACCATAAAACCCGGGATCCGAACTTTAGTCTCGTTTAATTCCGACCTCACGTCGGTCGAAACCAAAGCCTTTTGATAGGCACTGTCCGCCGCCTGTTCGATGGCTTGACGCACTTGATTCGAAATCTGCGAATCGATCGGGATTTCCGGCGTATCGTGCATGATCTCCGGTCCGTTCATTAGGGCATCCAAATCGCTTTGCGGCATCAAGTCGGTCCATTCGAGGGTCTTATAACTATCCGCCGACACCGACAAAACCGGCATCGCCAACGCCAAGCACAAGATGAGGTTTAACAAGGTATGAACTATTTTCATCGGAAAGTAACCTATAGTGATTTCGTGTAACATTATAGCTTTTAGCAACACACTCTCGCACCCGCATGACAGATTTCGACTATGCACTCGATCTCCAAAACGTCTCTTTCAGTTGGCATAAACGCCATGCACCGGTATTGAAGATTGCCGAGTGGCGTGTCGAACCGGGCCGGCGTATTTTTTTGCACGGCGCATCGGGCTCCGGCAAATCAACCTTACTGAGCTTAATCAGCGGCATACTCGTTCCGACAAGCGGGCAAATTAAAATCCTCGGCACCGACTTGGCCCGTATCGGCGGCATGGCCCGCGACCGCTTCCGTGCGCGCCATATCGGCGTTATTTTTCAGCAGTTTAATCTGCTGCCCTATCTGTCTGTCGAAGCAAATATCGAACTGGCCGTTAAATTCGGTCACCGGCCGATTTTAAATAAAGACTCGATTGCCGAACTCACCGACCGTTTGGGTCTGGATCGGTCGATTCTTAAGCGAAAAGCCAGCCAACTGAGTGTCGGACAACAACAACGCGTCGCGGTCGCCAGAGCCTTGATAAACCATCCAGAATTGATTATCGCTGACGAACCGACTTCTTCTTTGGACAGCGATACGCGCGATGAATTCATGCGCGTTTTACTCGAATCGGCCGCCCTGAATCGAACCACGGTTATTTTTGTCAGTCATGATAAATCGCTGGGGCACTATTTCGACCAAGAAATCAGCCTACATGATCTGATGCAAGCCGGAGAAACGAAAGCATGATCTTAAAACTGGCCATTGCCAGCCTTTGGAACCGAAAACTCACCGTAACGCTGACCGTGTTATCGATCGCGGTCGGCGTTTTTCTATTGCTGGGCGTCGAACATATTCGCAGCGAAGCCAAGAGCAGCTTCAGTAAAACGGTCTCGGGCGTGGATCTGATCGTCGGCGCCCGCACCGGCCCATTGAACTTGCTGCTTTACTCGGTATTTCATATCGGCAATGCTTCGAACAATATCTCTTGGCAAAGCTACCGGGAGTTCTCGCAAAAACCCGAAGTAGCCTGGAGTATTCCGATTTCGCTCGGCGACTCGCATAAAGGCTACCGCGTGGTAGGTACCAGCCGGGATTTTTTCGAGCATTTTCATTATGGGCAAAAGCAAAACCTGGTGTTTAGATCTGGCCGCGCCTTCGATGGCGTCTACGAGGCGGTAGTCGGCGCACAAGTCGCCAAAACGCTAGACTACCAACCCGGCCAATCGATAACGCTGGCGCACGGCATCGCTAAAGTCGGGTTCAGCAAACACGACGACAAACCGTTTATTGTGACCGGCATTCTCGCCCCGACCGGGACGCCGGTCGACCAAGCGGTTTATGTTAGCTTGGCGGGCATCGAAGCGATACATATCGATTGGCAAGGCGGCGTGCGCATACTGGGCCGTTCGATTGGCGCCGAAGACGCGCTCAAACATGATTTAACACCGAAATCGATAACCGCCTTCATGGTCGGTTTAAACTCGAAAATCTCATTGTTTTCACTGCAACGGGAAATCAATAACTACCGAGACGAGGCCTTAGTCGGCATCATGCCGGGCATCACGCTGATGGAACTATGGCAAATGGTAGGCGCGCTCGAAAACATTCTGCAATTGATTTCGATACTGGTTTTGTTTGCAACGCTTATGGGACTGTCGACGATGCTGTTGGCCTCGATGAAAGAACGCGAGCGTGAAATGGCAGTGCTGCGCGCAATCGGTGCACATGCCGGGTCGTTGTTTTTTCTGATCGAAATCGAAGCGTTGGTTATCACAATAACCGGAATTCTAGTCGGCAGCACAGCCCTTTGCATTGCCCTATTGACTACTCGAGCGGAACTCAGCGAACAATACGGCCTGTTCATCGGCATCAATCCGTTTACGCCGCTTACTTTCCAATATTTACTTGGAATTTTAGCGGTCTCGTTCTCACTGGCATTGCTACCGTCGATTTCAGCGTATCGCAATTCGCTGGGCAGCGGTTTGGTTGTTAGAACTTAGCTAAGCGGTGAATGGTGAATGGTGAATGGTGAATGGTGAATGGTGAATGGTGAATGGTGAATGGTGAATGGTGAATGGTGAATGGTGAATGGTGAATGGTGAATGGTGAATGGTTCGGCATTTAATCCATTTGTCAAGCCCTAATTTCCCCTTTCCCCTTTCCCCTTTCCCCTTTCCCCTTTCCTCTTTCCTCTTTCCTCTTTCCTCTTTCCCCTAATTCAAGACTCCCCCAACCCCTCTCCATGTCTATGATGTTTATGATGTTCATGCCGTTTTTTTCCACGCTCTATTCGCTTTAACCAATACGCCGCTTCTTGCTTGACATCGGCCACATTCAGCACCGCTTCCAACGAATGACGAGCCAGCGTTTCATCTTGAGACTTGAGGGCCGCGATACCCAGCCACAAACGCGCATGCGCCTTGCGCTTTAAACCGCCTTTACGCAAGCTTTTTTGAAACTCCTGCTTGGCGATTGTCCAATCGCCGCGTTGCATCGCGATACGCCCGGATAACAGATAATCTTCACCGTTTGGAGAGATCGCCGCCGCCTCGGTTAAAACCTGTCGAGCTCTATTGTGTTCTCGTGCCAATTGCCAGCAACCAAACAAGAGTTTCAAGTTTTCATAATTGCGAGAAACCCGCTTATTCTCGATTTCCGTTTCGAGCAATCGAGCCGCCTTAGACGGATAACCTTGTTGGGCATGGAATTTCACCAAATTCAAAACGTCTTCTTGCCGGACTTCACCGATAAAATACGCCAACATCATTGTGGATATTGCCCGGTCATGGCGATTTTGTTGGGCGTAGAGACCGCTTAAATAACGCCACCATTCACGTTTATTGGGCGAATCGGCGATCAAGCGCTTAACAAGCGGTTCGGCTTTCGAATAGTCTTTGCTTTCGACATAAAGCGACAACAATAATTGAATCCACTCGGCCGGCGGCGACTTTTTTAGCGCCACGGCTCTTTCCAAATGACGGGTTGCCGAACGGGACATGTTCGCACGATAGGCGGCATAGGCCACCATATAATAAATATCCGCATCGGCTCTCGGCTCTCTTTGCAGCCACTGGTCCAAATGCGTCACGCTCTCCCGATAGGCTTCCAAATGAAAAGCCGCTTGACCGGCAATGTTACGAAGTCCATGCTCCGCATCGGCATCGAGCAGTTTACTGTTTAGGGCCGCGTTAGCGGCTTGCCTGGCACCGCGAAAATCGTTCGCTCCGGAATAGGCATAAGCTAGATATTGCTGAACGACCGCATGGTCGTAAGGCTTGCCGGCAACCTGGCTTTGGATTGTTCTCAACTGACGCAAGGCTTGCTCGGATTGCCCTTTACGCAAAGCCTCATCGGCCTCCTTAAGGACCTTGAAAGTTTCTTCGCTAACAGCCTTTTCCTGGGCCTGAACCGCCAGCGCACTAAACAGAGTCAACCCAACTAAAAAACCGGTCCTAAGCAATCGAAAGTAAGTTTGTTTATTCATTAATTTAACGTGAATGCAAAAAGTTGCCGAGCGCGTACCGACACAGAATTACCTTGCTCATCTCGACGCGGCTGAAAACGCCAGCGCCGAACCGCTTGTAATGCAGCCCGGTCGAAAGCACCGGAAGGCTTACTGTGAATTACGACCGGATCGGTCACGGCCCCTTCGGTCGTTACCGTAAATTCAATGAGAACTTCGCCCTCGACTCGGCGAAAACGTAATCGATCAGGATAGTTAGGTTGAACACGAGATATTGCCGTCAACTCATCGGCCATGATGAAAGACGGTGCAACCGGAGCGGAACCGCGCCCGGTTCCCGGGACAGTTCCGAGCTTGCCCGTCTTGCTTTGTCCGCCGCTGATCACGGCCGGCAGGGTCGGGCCCGAAACATTCATCCGAGGACTTGCAGGCACATCGACTCTCAATGCCGGCACCTGCAAGGGTAAAGCCCGCAAATCAGCAGCCGGAGAACTTTGCTGAGGCATTGGCTCGGAGAAGGTTTCCGGTTTTTGCGGCTCGGGTTTCGGCGGCGTTTTTCTTGGCGAACGCGAAAGCGCCTCCGGCTCCGGCCTTTGCCGAATAAAGTCGAAAAATGCCGAATCGGTGGTTCGAATCCATTGCTTGTCTTGTTCGGCGGTAACCAATTGGATCATGATCCAAAACAGCAGCAAGTTGATCGCCGATGCAGCCGTGAATGTCAGCGCCAGTCTCATAACTCTTCGCTTGCGGCCACCGCGACGCGGGCGATTCCGGCTAGCCTTGCCTGATCCAAGACTTGCATGACGATTCCGGTTTCCGAGCGCTTATCGGCCAATATTAACGCCGAGGCTTCGGGAGATTCGGCGTGCAAGCGTTCGACATGACCGCGCACCGCTCGCACGTCGACTTGTTGTTGTTCGATCCAGACTTCGCCGTCTTTGGTTACGGCGATCAAAATGCCTGCCTGATCCTGGCGTTCGGCGGTCTGCGCCGTCGGGCGATCGACCTCGACGCCGGTTTCCTTGACGAACGACGAATTGACCACAAAAAAAATCAATAGAATGAACACCATATCGATCAACGGCGTCACATTGAGCCCGGCTCCGAAACTCGGCTGGCGAGTATGTTGACGTTGCATTAGCGTAATCTCATCATTCGGTTAATTGGGAAGTAAATTTCTCGCGCGCGCGTCTGGCGCGGGATTCGAGATTGGCGGCGAAGAACAAACCCGACAAGGCCGTAATCAAGCCCGCCATCGTCGTGATCAGCGCTTCCGATATGCCGGCGGCCATGCCGCGCGCATTGCCGGCGCCGAACGCATTGATCACTTCGAAAACCTTGATCATCCCCGACACGGTCCCAAGCAGCCCGAGTAACGGCAAGATTTGCGTCAAAATGTCAACCGTCTTGAGTCCGCGCAACACTTGCGAAAAATATTGCGAAGCCAAGCCTTCCTTCAAGCGTTGCTGGCAAAAATGCCGCGAAGCCGAACGATTTCGCCAATAATCCAATAATTCGGCCTGCAAGCGCGGCAATTGAAAATAAAAAAACCAGTACCGTTCCAATATCAACGTCCACATCAACACCGATACCACGAGAATCGCCCAAAGCAATCCGCCGCCTTGATCGAAAAAACTCAGCACCTTTTCCATAGTCTTTAACGCTCGGCTGCCGGTTGCTCGTATTGTTCGAACAATCGGGTACTTTGTTGATCGAGAATTTCGACGATACGATTGGCCTGGGCATGCAAGAAACTTTGCATCAACAATAACGGAATCGCGACCGCGAGACCGAGCTGCGTCGTCACCAAGGCATAAGAAATGCCGCCGGCCATCAATTTCGGATCGCCGGTACCGAACAGCGAAATCGACTGAAACGTTTCGATCATACCGATCACGGTGCCGAGCAAGCCCATCAGCGGCGTCACCGCGGCGAATACCGTCAGAGCCGTCAAACCGAAAAACAAGCGACTGCTTTCCTGGCCGACCGCTTCATCGAGACGCGCAGCTAGAATTTCGCTGCTTCTGGCCTGCACCGAAACGATGCTGTTTCTGAGTCTACCCAATGGATTATTGTCGAGATTCTCGTCCTTGAGCAATTGGCCTTTGATGCGCAGCCACGCCATCGACAAAACCGCACCGCGCCACAACACGATCAACAAGCCGGCGGCGCCGATCGCCAGTATCAAATAACCGATCGCGCCGCTCTGATTGATGCGCTCGATCAAGTCGGGCGATTCCACCAACAAGGCTAAAATCGCGCCTTTCGACGGATCGACCGCCATCATGCGCCAACCCTCCTGGGCTTGTTCCAATTCGAAAGCCATGCGCTGATGTCGCGGCGCGGGCTGCCGGGCGAGCTCGACTAATTTATGCCCGTCCGGTAAGAAACGCAGAAACTTGCCTTCCGACACGGCATTGAACGCGCCGACACGCGTCACCGCTTGCTGTTTTTCCTCGCCGTCCAAAGTAATAACAGGACCGGTAAAACGACTGACCTTGCCGGTTTCATGCATTTCATCGATCAAAACGAGCCAGAGGCTTTGCAAGGTTTCCATCGACACCGCCGATTCGCGTTGAATGATCTTATTCAGAAACTCGCCTCGATCCCGATATTGCGCCGAAATCATCGAACGGTCCAGTAACGAGCCGATTTCGGCGGCGTTTTGCTGCACCATCGCAAATAATTCGTTCAACTCGCCGGCTTGAGAAGCGATCTGCCCGTCCATCTCGGCCAACTTGTTTTCGTTCTCTTGAAACGAGCTACGCAGTTTCTCTGCTTTTTGATCGGCGGCGGCCAATTCGTTACGCAGTTTATTCAGCTTGGCTTGCTGCTGATCGCGCTCCTGAATGAAACGACGTTCGCGTTCTTGATCGAAACGAATGTCTTTGGCAGCCTCCCGGCGGACTTTAGAAACCAACTCATCCAAGGTCGAGACGGCATAAACCGGACTTAGAAATCCAAAAAGCGACAGAACCAAAATCCATTTAACCTGCTTCATGGCTTAACCTCCGGCGCCACGACAGGCAGCATCAGCAAATCGGGTGGCGTTTGCTTTTTCGCGACACGAATCGCCTGCTCAAGCGAATCGCGTTGCGCGGCATCGAGCGCAAGCCACTTTTGTTCGGACGGCATCCAGAAACCGCCTTCGTCGCCCTTGAGCGTCAGATAATACAAACCGACACGGCCCAGCCGTAAAAACTCGACCGAGCGCGGCTCGCCTTCGCCGTTCAAGGCGCCTTGATAGGACTCCAAGGTATGTCCGTACTCGGCCTCGACACGGTAGGCTTCCATGATACGCCGATATTTTTCGGTAACTGAGACATCGGAGCGGTGCATCATTTGCTTTAATTGCTGCAGGCGTTGCAAGCGTTCTTCAGGCAAAAAAGGTGAATCCAGGCTAACGAATTCGTCCAGCACGTCGATCATGCGCTGCAGAAACGGCACGATCTGCTGCTGCATTTCGACGATATCGCGCATTTGGGTTTCTTTTCTGTGCATTTCGGCTTTTTGATCGTCAACCAATCGCTCCATCTGTGCGACGTATGCCGATAAATCCTCCAGCCGGACGGCTCCGTTGCGATATTCGTCAAACATGGCTTGAGTCTGATCGTCCAGTTTGTCGATGCGTTTTTGAACTTGAGCACCTTGTTGCTGCGCGGAAAGTTGTTCCTGCAAGGCTTGATCGACGGCTCGTTGCGCGGGGGTCTGCGCACTAAACACGATAACGCTTAGCGCGAACAAACTTCGTAAAAAATGATTCATGGTTTTTATTGCACGAGAAGAAAATACAAAGGAATGATACAAAATAACATAAAACACCGCGAGGTTATTGATAGCGGTTTTACAACGAATTGTCAGGTCAGTAATGTAGAGTTTTATGCCAACTGACGAAAGCACCTTTAGGCGCTTTTAGCCAGCGCTGATCTTGCGGAACGAAAAGAGATTCGATTGACAGCCGCCGGCCAAGCAGAGTTTCACAAACTTTTCAATTATACCTTTCGCACTTCAAATTTCGGCATTGCTTAAGGAGGCGCCGGGGTGCCCGGTCATAAGCGCCAACTTAAGGAAGGAACGCGTCATTCCGCCAGGGATTGGCGGAATCCAGGGCCACGGTTGGCAATGCGTAGCACCACTTCCATGCAACATGGGTATCGACAACCCATACCGATATGACGAATAAAGCCATAAACGCACCATAGAATAGGCACTAAGTTGGCGCTTTGGAGTGCCCGGTCCCTCACCTAAGCTAGATGAGGGACCTACATAGACGTATTCACTGCGTCCTTTTACTAACACCTCGGTGCCGAATTTCGATCTACGATGGGTATATAATAGGGAGCAGATTCGAGCAAACAGAAGATAACGAGGATATTCGCTCCGCTTCTCCGCTATTTCGAAGTGCTATATCTATAAAAGCCGAACGGTTGGTATACAGATATTATGCTTACCATTCATACGACAACGTTACATAAACATTACGACCAATGCCGGGCAAGCGGTCGCCTATGTTCGTACCGTTTTCGATATTATTCGCTGCGCGGTTCAAGCCGTTCAGATGCACACGATATTCTTTATCGAGCAGGTTTTCGACACCCGCGCCAACCTGTAACCCTTTATAGAGTTCCGCCTGGCCGCGAATATTCCATAATGCATAACCGGATGTTTTAGGCTCTTCATTAAACTTCGAAACGTCCCCTTGACGCCAATAACCGACGACCTCAGTTCCAAGACTCCATCTCTCGTCGTCATAAAACAATGAAACCAAACCATTTAGGGGCGCGATACGGTAAAGATTATCGTCGGCATCGGCCCGGTCGCCCTTGACATAACTGATTATGCCGTCGACCCGCCAATTATCCATTAAGCGAAAACCGGCTTCGACATCGGTCCCATAAAGAATCGCATCGATATTCGCATATTGCAATAAAGGCATTCTTTGAGCCGGCGGAATCCCGGCCGCAGCATCTTGTGCATTAGATATCGCAATGGCCGATGCATTGGTGGCGCGCACGCCTTGAATATAGTCGTCAACGTAACGATAAAATGCCCGCGGCGCAAAATAAAACGAACCTTTTCGCCAAGTAATGCCTAGTTCGCCTTGATAGGATTTTTCAGGACTCACGTTCAAGTCGCCTATATAGCGATAGCCATCTGCCAAGCCACCGGTCGCTTCGAACGGCGCCCATAGGTAGCGTTCCTGATAACTCGGTGAACGAGTCTTACGAGCGAAGCCCAACTCCACTTCCAATTCATCCGTCAAGTTGTGGCGAATAATACCCGTCAAATCATAATTGAAATCGGTTTTTTCACGACTCTGATTATTAAAGTCGTTAACAATGGTTTGCCAATGTCCGCGCATAACTGGATTCGGAATCGATGTCATGCTCGTCGAAATATTGCGACTATTCATTTCGATGTGATTGACGCGAGCACCCAACTCAACAGTCCAATCTTGAACCGGCGAAACATTCCATTCAGCAAAAAAACCGTAACGATCTCGCTCGGCGCCATAAAAATTCTGAATGAAAAAGTCCGGAACATCTGGATTTGTCACCAATGCATCATGATTGGCATTATCTCCGTCGGCCCCGACCGTCATTAGACCCGACAATAGCGGAAAATCGATCGCCAGTCGGTAACCGAAACCGTCCGCTTCATTGGTCGACAAACGTTTTCCGGTAACCGGCGGCCGCCTCAGGCTAAAGTTATTCATCGTATGCCGAATATCCTGGTAGTTATAAGCCGCTTTGATGCCGACAACATCGTTGATTCGTCCCGAATAGCTCGTGGTCAATATGCCGCCTTCGGATAGAATGATATCCATCGGCAACGCAGGTGTACCGGTCGGACGGGTATGGTTATAGTTAAAATCGACATCGACGACATGCTCTTCGTAACGGAAGCCGTAGCCGACTTCGGCCGCTTCGCGGTCATGGCGGGTAGGCACGTTTTTACCGCCCGGATATCTGAAATCGTTACCGAATTCCTTACTACCGTATGCATGTAAACGATGATTCGCGGTCGCCACGCCATTATATAAGGCGCCATACCAGCCGTCGTTGGCACTATTGTAGCCCGCCGAAAATTTACCGGTCCAATCGTACAACTCGCCATCCTCAGTAAACTCCGGACGCTTTGTTTCCTGAACGATCGCGCCGCCGATCGTTTCGATACCGCTGCTAACCGGAGCAATGCCTCGATAAACTTTCAACAGACTGGTCATAGCCGCCGGCACATGACTCAACGGTGCATCCATGGAATTAGTACAAGCCGGCTTGTAGTTCATGCCCTTGAAATCGACATTGACTCTGTCGCCGAACAATCCCCGATATTGGGCAATTCCGGACAAGGGGCCGAGCCCGTTGACATTACCACCTGGCACACGCATCAGCAAATGTGCAGCATCATTAATACCGCCCTGCTCCGGCAACACGCCGGTCATGTTCGGACGAATGATCTCGCCGCGAATCTCCATGCGTTCGAGTTCGACGGTTTCTTTTTTCGGCTGTTTCTCTTCGTCTTTCTCCGCCTCCTGGGCAATTAAAGGTTGAGAAGCCAGAAGCGTTATAGGTATAGCGATTAAATTTGCGGAAATAGATTTTTTAAACTTCATAAGACTCAAAAGATAGGCTCGTTAAATGTACTTCAGCGTAATTAAAAAATGAGGCGCCCAACAAAAAATAGGAACGACACTATTTCAAAATTAAGCATTCATTATGGCGATCAAATTGGAAACAAATGTATTCACCGTGCTTTTATCGCACACCATCGATCAGAACTGGATTGACTTGACTTGACTTGACTTGCGCTTGCCGGGATATACAGGAAACCGAAATACCTGGAGACTCGCTGCAGAACCGATGCTCATATAGCTTCAAAGATCCGATACCTCCTGACACACTAAAACAGCCCCGGAAATTGGAGTTAAGTATAAGTTTTAAAACAATTTTTACCAAAAATCTTAGGATAATAACTGATCGGCACTTTATAAAGGCATTTTCTATGCCCTTTTTTATTACTATCGAACATTCTTTGCCTAGCCCAATTTTTTCAATGCGTTGAGCGAATCGCTAGCTACAAAAAAACTCTAACGTTAAAAATTAACTGCGTTATTTAACACAGTTTAATAGGTCATTTCACATACTTTATAAATCACACGTATTTTTGTACTTCGGCAACGATTGCGGTTTTATTACTCCCTTTGTACTCAAAAAATGGTTAGCTTTATGAAGGTATGGGCTGTGGCTAGCGAGGATGTCGGCAACAGGGAGATCTGCCGTCAAGCCCCCATGGATGTGTTTACGGCGGTCCTCGATAGACATATCCCATGCCTTTTATTCCAGCAATTCCCAATTTGGAGATCAAAAAGGGTGTGGGATATGCTTGGCGAGGATGTCGGCAGCAGGGAGCTGCCGCCAAGCCCCCATGGATGGGTTTACGGCGTTCCTCGACAAGCATACCCCACACCCTAAAATCGGCGAAACTGCTCAAACTAGGAATTGCTGCTTTTATTCTTAGGCGGTTTTTAAGTCAAAAGGGAGTATGTTAGGATCTTATACATATACCTTTAGCACTTCAAATTTCGGCAGTGCCCGAGGAGGCGCCGGGTTGTCCGACAAAGGCTTTGCCAGCATGGAGCCGGCATAGAGCCTACATGGACGTATTCACGGCGTCCTTTGGCGGACACCTAGGCGCCGAATTTTGATCTACGACGGGTATAAAATAATTGTCGCAAATAAAACTCCGGCTTCGAATCCATTGCAGCATAAATCAATGATCAGGCTGATCGTTTTTGAAAAATAGCTTCACCTCGTGCCAGGCTGAAACCATATTGCTTCGAATCGTTTGATAGACGACCGCCGCCCTGCCCTGCTCGGTCTCAGCCGAGACGGCGGCCTGATCCACGACGATAAAAGTTCCGGGTATCATGCCCATCCAACAACTCCACGGCACGACACCGCTTTCCGGTGGCGTAAATTCGACCGTTTGTTCGCCTTGCTGCAACTTGACTTCCAATCCGTATTGGGGCACGACGATCGCGTTATTACACGCCGTCAACTCCTTGCCATCGATGACCCATTTAACCGGTATGCCTTTACGCAAAGTAAATTGATTGGGCGAAAAACCGCTCCTCAGCACGTCCATATGAATAATCTGTTCAGTCGGGAATTCTTGAGTCTCGGCAACAACCGGCGAAAAATGCAGCGAAGCCCGCGCCAACATCGTATTGAAATCCATGCCGGTACCGGTAACCGCCAAGCCTCGATTCAACATAATTGCACCCAACGCCATCACAATCGCGCCGGATGCTTTCAGCAACTTCGGCGTCAAATTCACCGACAACAAGCTGGTCAGAAACCCGAAGCCCATCAATAAAGGCAGCGTGCCGAGGCCGAAAAAAAACAACAATACCGCGCCTTCTGTCCAACTGCCGGTGCCGGCCGCCATGACATACATTGCCTGCAGAGGTCCGCAAATAATCATCAAACCGTTCAGAAGTCCAATGACGAAAGGATTACTATGCTTGCGGTATTCCTTGCCGATGAAACGCATCACAAAACCAGGGGTTTTGATACGGAAGTGGCTCAATGAAGGAAACCAATCCAGCATATGTAAGCCGAACAAAATCAAAAAAATCCCGGCCGCGACACCGACCGCCCCCTGCGTATACGGCGTGAAGGCGACGACAGCACCGAAAGCGCCGAACAGAGCGCCAATGGCGGTATATGACAGAGTCTTGCCGATGCCGTACAGCAAATGCGCCCAATGCGACTTGTGTCCTTGTGCTGCGCTTTTGGCCGAATAACCGACAATCAGCGGCCCGCACATTCCGACGCAATGAAAACTGGTCAAAAAACCGACGACGAACAATAAACCATAGCCCATGTCTCGACTCAATGACGGCATGTCCGAATGATTCATGAACCAGCTATCGAGCCATAAAATCAGTCCGATACCCAATAGCGCCGCCAGGATGGAAAAAATTCGTTTTAAAACCTGTTGAACAGGACGCTTCATAGATGTTTCGTTGAGTTCAGACATGATTGCTTTGCTTTGAATATTGCTTTGAATAAAGTTTAATAAATCGAAGATATGCTATTTCAACCCAGAATCAGGATGCTTTACCCGCTTGCTTGATATCAATGATTTTCGATATTGGACGCCAGTCGAGAAATATACCCTTTGCTAGTCAAATTTCGGCGTCGGGGTGCCCGTCAAAGGACGCCGTGAATACGTCCATGTAGGCTCTATGACAGCATCCATGCTGCCAAAGCCTTTGCCGAACACCCCAGCGCCTCCATGCGTCAATGCCGAAATTTGAAGTGCGATGGGTATAAATAGGAAAGTTATTTACGACCGAATCCTAATACGATTAATACCACCGAGATGGAGAGACTTTGAAAGTATTCAATATAGCGAAATAACCATGAAGAGCATGAAGCAGCGAGCGTTGAAACTTATATATAATCAGGAAATCTTATTCAGTAAACCGTTCGTATAACCGATACGCGACCTCGCCGGCCGTTTTATCTTTCAGAAGTCGCCAGTTTTCGGGCATGCCGGTGAGATCGAGCCCGGTTTCCGTTTCAAGGTAGATTTTAGCCCGCGCGGACAACCAGCCTTTATCTTCGAGCCATTGACAGGTTTGTACCGCGAGACCTTTGCCGAAAGGCGGATCGAGAAAGACCAGGTCGAACGATTCGGCGTCGCCGGCCAAGTAGCGGAAGACATCCTGATTGACGATTTTGATTCGGTCGGTGGATAAAACAACGGTATTTTCTTTTAGATGCCGACAAGCCTGCGGATTACTTTCGACCTGCACGACCGATTTTGCGCCTCGCGACGCCGCCTCGAAACCCAGCGCGCCGCTGCCTGAATAGAGATCCAGGCAACGGCTGCCAAAAATATCGCCTCTCAACCAATTGAACAAGGTTTCCCGAACTCTGGCCGGCGTCGGGCGCAGTCCCGGTGCGTCGGTAAACCGTAGATTGCGACCGCGCCATTCGCCGGCGATGATTCTTAGCTTGTTTTGCACGGATTTATTGCGCTTCGCCGACGGTAATCGTTTGCAACAATTCGGAATCGACTCGCCGCTGAAAAGCGTCCTTGATCGCCTCGACGGTCACTGCATTCACCTTTTCCTGGAAGGTATCCAAGTAGTCGAGCGGCAGACCGTAAAATCCTATCATTTCAACATAACCAATCATTTTGCTATTGGTATCGAAACGCATGACGAAACCGCCCGTGATGTTTTGTTTTGCTGCGGTGAGCTCTTCCTCGGTCGGCCCGTCCTTGATGAATTCGGTCAAGGTTTGATTCAAGACTTCCAACGCTTTGTCGGCTTGATCGGTCCGCGTTTGCAGACCCATCGCAAAAGGCCCTTTGCGGTACATCGGTGCAAAATAGCTGTAAGTGTTATACGCTAGTCCGCGTTTTTCCCGGACTTCCTCGAATAATCTCGAAACCAGCATGCCGCCGCCAAGAATATGATTGCCGACATATAACGCGAAATAGTCGTCGTCATTGCGGTACGTTCCCGGCAGACCGCTCATGACATGGGTTTGCGCGGAAGGAAAAGTGATATGTTCGCGGCGGCCTTGCTTGGGCATCGCCACTTCCGGCAATTCGGCGGGTTTCTGTCCGGCAGGTAATGTCGCCAATAATTGCTCGGCAGTTTGTTCGGCTTGTTTTCGGCTCAAATCGCCGACGATGGCCACCATCGCATTGGCCGCCACATAGTACTGACGATAAAAGTTCTTAAGATCCTCCGCTTTCAAGGGTTCGACGGTCTCAATTTCGCCGGCGCTCGGATGCGCATAGGGATGCTGTCCATAAACCGCTTTATAAAAGGCAATATCGGCCAAGGTTGACGGCGAAGATTCTCGGTGCTTTAAACCGGCCAGCGTGCGCTGTTTTTCGCGCTGAAAATCGGCTTCCTCGAAACGCGGTTGAGTCAGGATGGTTTGCATCGTATCGACCGCTTTGTCGAATAGTTTCGGCTCGGTCAAAGTCCGTAACGACAACCAAGCCATATCGCGGGATACGCCGGTTCCGAAACGGGCGCCGACGCTTTCGAAACGCTGTGCAATCTGGTCGGCATTCCAATCGCCGGCACCGGTATCTAATAATCCTGAAGTCAACGCAGCGATCCCGAATTGCTGACCGTCACGCGCACTGCCGGCATCGAAAGTGACCCGGATATCGGCCATCGGCAGATTCGGAGCGGGTACGAAATACACTCTAGCCCCCAGTTTCGTTGTCCAGTGTTCAATGTTTGTTGCCGCCCAAGCGGACTGTCCTGTCAGTATCAATAACAGACTGATCAAAGCGATACGCATTATTTGCTCTCCTTAAGTTTTTCATTGCCGGTTTGTTCAGCGATCGGTTGCGGCACTAAATAGGCCACGCTCAGGTTGTTATCGGTAAAATATTTTTTAGCGACCTCGCGCACTTGTTCGGCGGTTACCTGATTGACTTTGTCGACATATTCGTCGGCTTTTTGCCAACCTAAACCGACGGTTTCATTGATACCCAGTTGCATGCCTTGATAAAACATCGAATCGCGCTCGTAGGTAGCATTCGCGAGCACCTGCGCTTTAATACGCTGCAATTCTTCCGGTTGCACCAACTCATACTTGAGTTTTTCGATTTCTTCCTTTAAGGCCGCTTCTAATTCTTGGTGACTCTTCCCTTGTGCGGGCGTCGCGTCAAACATGAACAACTCATCGAGTCTGGAACTCAAGTTATAGCCGGCCCCTGCCGCCACCGCGATCTGTTTGCCCCTGACCAACCCGGACTCCAAGCGCGCACTACTGCCACCGTCCAAAATGCCCGCCATCACTTCCAATGCGTAGGCTTCCCACTCGTGTTCGGCCGTGTTCAGCACCGGGACTTTATAACCCATGACCAGATACGGCAATTTATCGGGCAAATTGACGATCATGCGCCGTATGCCAAGTTGCTCGACTTCGGTTTGCGGTTTGACCGGCTTGATATCGCTGGGCTTGAGCGGTCCGAAATATTTTTCGGCCAATGCGAACACCGTTTTCGGTTCGACATCGCCGATGACGACCAATGTGGCGTTATTCGGCGCATACCATTTTTGATACCATGCCTCGAGATCGGCAATCGTGTAGTTCTCTATGTCCGTCGGCCAGCCGATAATCGGATTTTTGTAGGGGCTGTTCGAATAAGCCAGTGCGGCGAAATGCTCCTGGGTTTTGGATCGAGGCTTATCGTCGGTGCGCATCCGACGCTCTTCGTAAACGACTTGCAGTTCTTTTTGTAATTCCTCATCCAGTAGCTTGAGATTACGCATCCGATCGGCTTCCAGTTTGAAGCTGACTTCTAAACGGGATTTTTCCATCGTCTGGAAATAAGCCGTATAATCGCGACCGGTAAAAGCGTTTTCGTTGCCGCCGTTGGCCGCGATGATTCGGGAAAATTCGCCGGGTTTGAGCTCGTCGGTACCCTTGAACATCATGTGTTCGAGCATATGAGAAATGCCGGTAATGCCGCCGGGCTCGTAGCTGGAACCGACTTTGTACCAGACTTGGGAAACCGCGACTGGCGAGCGGTGATCCTCTTTGACCAGGATTTTCAAACCATTGTCTAAAATCCGTTCGTGTACTTTAACCGCCGCTTGTGCCGGCAACAAGAACATGCCGGATAATACCGCACTCGCAATTTGCAACTTCATAACATCCTCTCTGTAGTAAGGTTAACGCGTCCGACTATTTGATAAATCAATAGTTCACTGTATTCTATACTTCGCGCGGTCACATTTTCGGCTTTCTGACGCGCTCTTTTGTCCGGTAGCTGCGTTGCGAAAACAGTTACATAGCTTGCTATGCGCCTGTTTTCGCGCCTTGCTACCAAACAAAATAGCATTGCCATAAAAGCCGAAAATGTGACCGCGCGAAGTATATCTTAATATAAATGTTGGAATATTTTCGATAATGACTAACCCATCCGCCCTGCTCTCCTGGCGTGACTATCTTGAACTGTGCAAACCCAAAGTAGTTGCCTTAATCGTTTTTACTGCCGTGGTCGGCATGTTGCTGGCCGTGCCGGGCATACCGCCCATCGACACTTTGATTTACAGCACCGTTGGTATCGGACTCGCCGCCTCATCCGCCGCGGCCGTTAATCACTATCTCGATCAGAATGCCGACGCTCTAATGGGTAGAACGCAAAACCGCCCATTGCCGAAAGGCTCGTTGGACTCAATGAATGTCATCGTTTTCGCATCGCTGCTCGGCTTATTATCGATGCTTTTATTAGGCTTCTTGGTTAATCCGCTGACCGCATTTTTAACCTTATTGTCGCTAATCGGTTATGCCATTATCTATACCGTGTATTTAAAACGCATGACGCCGCAAAACATCGTGATCGGAGGCGCGGCCGGCGCAGCACCTCCGGTTTTGGGCTGGTGCGCGATGACCGGCGAAGTTCACCCTTATTCGTTGCTTTTGTTTTTGATTATTTTCGTTTGGACACCGCCGCATTTTTGGGCTCTGGCGATTGCCAGGCGCGAAGAATACGCCAAAGTTAAAATTCCGATGTTACCGGTTACACACGGTCCCGAATTCACCAGACTGCAAATATTACTGTATACAGTGCTGCTCTTATTAGTGACATTGCTGCCTTATTTAACCGGCATGAGCGGGCTGATTTATCTCTTCGCCGCAATTCCTCTCGGCCTCGGCTTTATTTATTATGCTATTTTGATGATGCGACACAAAGACGACAGAACGGCAATGAAAACATTCGGTTTTTCGATTATTTATTTAATGCTGATGTTTGCCGCGTTATTGATCGATCACTATATCGTAGTTGGATTGTAATCCGCCATGACAACACAAGAACATCCTTTCGCTGAATATATCCGCATTCTCGGTAAAGGCAAAAAAGGCTCGCGCCCGCTGACTCGAGAAGAGGCCTATCAAGCGATGCGCATGATTTTGGCCGGCGCAGTGCTACCCGTGCAATTAGGCGCATTTTTGATGCTGATGCGGGTTAAAGAAGAAACCCCTGAAGAGCTGGCCGGCTTCATTCAAGCCGCGCGCGAAACTTTTAGCCAAACCGGCAACACTTGTCCCGCCGACCTGGATTGGTCTTCCTACGCCGGCAAACGACGCCACCTCCCCTGGTTTTTGTTGTCGGCATTATTGCTCGCGGAAAATGGCGTCAAAGTCTTCATGCACGGCGCCGGCGGTCATACCGAAGGTCGGATTTATACGCAGGATGCTCTGAAATACCTCGGCATCGAGCACGCCGCCTCTTTACAAGAAGCGCGACAACAACTCGAAGAGCGGAGCTTCAGTTATTTGCCGCTGGAATACTTCTGCCCGAAACTTCATGAAATCATCGAATTGCGTCCGATCATGGGCTTGCGCTCCCCGGTACACACGCTCGCCAGAATGTTGAATCCTTTTAATGTCAAACACAGCATTCAGGCGATTTTTCACCCGGGTTACCGCCCGGTGCATCAAGAAGCCGCTTTGTTATTAAACGACCTTCATGTCGCGGTATTCAAAGGCGAAAGCGGCGAAGTCGAACGCAATCCCGACGCCGATTGCCTAGTACAAAGCGTTAAGCATGGCGAATTATACGATGAGGAATGGCCGAGAATGTTCGAACGCCGCCATGTTAAATCAGAAACGCTCGATCCTAAGCAGCTCGCTGCAGTCTGGCAAGGCGATATCGAGGACGAATACGGCGAAGCGGCCGTTATCGGTACCACGGCGATCGCTTTGAAGCTGCTAGGTAAAGCAGACAGTCAAGAACGCGCCATGAACATGGCCGAGGAGTTTTGGGGGCGACGCAAGCCGTTTGATAATGGCTCTAGCAAGTATTTTTGATTATTGCGCAAAGCTGCTCAAACATGAAAAGTTTGAGCCGACCATCCGTTTGCAGGATATCCTTCAACTATCCTTTAACCACGCCCGGATTGCGGGGGGAGAATCTCGGAATACCTTCAACAAAGGTTTTTTCCAAGTAATTGTATTCCAAACCTAATAGGGTATTCCCGTCCTGATAAGTCACCCATACGACCTTAACTTCGCCGAGCAGGTCGAGTCTTTTGAAGTTGAACGCGGCGATTGCCCCCGGTTCCACGTCAATTCGCTCAGGTAACGTAACCATTAAGCCGTCTACCGATACATTAATCGTGTTGAAATGATAATTATGGCCGTTAAGGATTATGAGCCCTGGCGCCTCTAATTTTTTCCTGTAGGCATGTCTTACATAAAACAAATTTTCTACATCGTGCTCGACATTTCTAAAATCCAAC
The DNA here is from genome assembly GCF_005931095.1 of Methylotuvimicrobium buryatense. Taxonomy (GTDB): domain Bacteria; phylum Pseudomonadota; class Gammaproteobacteria; order Methylococcales; family Methylomonadaceae; genus Methylotuvimicrobium; species Methylotuvimicrobium buryatense. The sequence continues at coordinate 3,562,159 of NZ_CP035467.1, forward strand.
GCCAAATAAATCCGACCATCGATCATATCGGCTCGAACAATTTCGGCTTCGCCGGCAAGTCGCATTTCTTGCAGGTAGATATCGACGATAGGCGATATCTTTACTGTTTTGAACAAGCCTTCAACATCATTAATTCGTTCATGATCTTCCAATTCAGCCAAAAGACCTGTGATCGAGATGTTGCTCAAGGTAATCGGAAGTTCGTCCCCATCCAGGTAAATTAATCCATGGGAGGTCAGTTTTTTCCGATAGTGGCGTTTTTCGTATGGCATTGTTAACCTATATTACATTCATTACATTTTTGTACGACTTTCGCTATTGAAGCTATGGAGCCGAAAGAAACCGATATCTATTCCTTTCGCTCTTCAAATTTCGGCAATGTCTTAAATGTAACTATTCAGTCCCCCGGAAATTATCGTTCCCACGCTCTGCGTGGGAACGCCTGAGTACCGCTCCAGCGGTACGAGACGCTAGAGCGTCTCGATCTTCATTCCCACGCCGGAGCGTGGGAACGATAGGGGTGTGTGAATAATTACCCTTAAATTGCTGACAATAACCGGAAAATAAACAGCGCTATTTTGTATTTCCAAATCGTAAAGGGCAAGCCTTGTGCTCTTATAATTAAATTAAATAATGACTAGTGTAGACTATTATTTTCATTTTTCGCTTCGAATCTCGTCTTTCAGAATTTGATTGTCTATTTTTTTATGCTGCTATCCATTCGATCGTTAAAAATAATTTTAACGGCTATCTCGTTTCTTATTTTACAAGCCTGCACCACTGCTCCGCCAAAAAACACTGAAAACATTTGCGAAACTTTCAGAGAAAAAAGCAACTGGTACAAACACGCAAAAACCTCTTATCAAAAATGGGGGGTCCCTATTCCTGTCCAAATGGCGATCATACATCAAGAATCTCGCTTCGTTGCCGATGCCGCGCCGCCAAGACGGAAGTTATTGGGATTCATCCCTTGGTTTAGAAAAAGTAGTGCCTATGGATATGCTCAAGCATTGGACGCCACTTGGGGCGACTATATAAAATATAACCGTCGCTGGAGAGCCGACCGCGACGACTTTGCCGATGCGGTCGATTTTGTCGGTTGGTACAATCACATGAGCCATAAAAGGCTCGGACTAGCTAAATCGAACGCTCGGCAACTATACCTGGCCTATCACGAAGGTCATACGGGATTCCGGCGTCAAACGTTTTTGCAAAAACCTTGGTTATTAAAAGTTGCAGAAAAAGTCGACCGCAAAGCCCGTATTTACGATTCGCAATTAAATTCATGCCGGAACGAATTTGAAAGCAAGAGCTGGTTTTTTTGGTAAACTATGCCGCTTGTTCGTAGTTGCGAACAAGCGGCATCACCGGAAAAAAAAGGACAAACCGGTATTGGAGATAGAAGGCGCTAACATACTCACATCTGAGCTAGAAGGATTAGCTACTATATATTGGGATTAAGAGTTCAAGCTTATTGACTTTTTCTCGCAACTTCTCCATAAATGGATACACTTCCTTATAACTCACGACAGGAGGAAAAAATCTGTGACTAAACTGCATATCCGTGTTTTTTCAGTTTTTACCGCTATAATTATAGGATTTACGATGTTCTCAATGGCCAATGCGACCACCCCACAGGAAAATAAAGAAGCAGGCGAAGCCTTTCTTGCCGAAAACGCCAAAAAAGCAGGCATAAAAACCACAGCGAGCGGCCTTCAATATGAAGTTTTGAGCGAAGGAAGCGGCGCCACCCCAAAAGCCTCCGATAATGTAACCGTTCATTACAAAGGCACAACAATTAGCGGCGAAGAATTCGACAGTTCCTATGGCAGAGGCGAGCCGGCCACATTTCCGTTAAACCGAGTCATTGCCGGTTGGACCGAGGGACTGCAATTAATGAAGGAAGGCGCTAAGTACCGTTTTTACATACCCTCAGATTTGGCTTATGGCGAACGCGGCGCCGGTCGCGCGATCGGCCCTAATGCCACACTCATATTCGATGTTGAACTGATCAAAGTTCAATAAAGTTAAAACGATCGGTGCGTTTGGCGAGAATGTCGGCAGGAATTGCCGACATTCGGAGTAGACGGTTGTATACCTATCGCACTTCAAATTTCGGCATTAGCGTATGGAGGCGCCGGGGTGTTCGGCAAAGGCTTTGGCAGCATGGATGCTGTCATAGAGCCTACATGGACGTATTCACGGCGTCCTTTGACGGGCACCCCGACGCCGAAATTTGACTAGCAAAGGGTATATCTCAGCCCGTCATCCATGGCCGTACTATCACAGAGCTTAGCAGGACGGGGCTTGCAATCCCGTTCTTAACGGTTCGACCGTATCCTGAGCAAGTCAAAACGTTTGGGGCGGATTGAATAACCCGCCCCGCGTGAAGAATGCACCGCGTACCATTGCGCACGCCTTCCGGAATTCCCCGGAATAAAAAAGGTACGCGATGCGTACCCTACGACTAATTAAATATTTTCGCGCGTTTCGTCGACAAAATGCCTTTTATTTAGCCCCATGCAACCGAATCAATAATACGGCCTCATCACGACTAATTCCGAATTTTTGAATCAATTCAGCCGCATCTGCGCCGCTTCGCACCTTTTGAATGATCGCGTGATAAGGCTTCGCTTCTTCCTCTCTTTGTTCAAAGTCGTTGATTTTTTCGTTCAATTCCTTGAGTAATTCAGCAGTCTCGGCTAATCGGTTATCGACACCGACCGATGCCGAACATAAACCGACAATATCCAAATTATGATTATTCAGGTGTTCGGACAAGGCTCGATAGCTGCGCTTAAGCTTAATATGATCGACTGTTAACCATACCAGCAAAATCGACATAACGCTCAGTACGGCAAGACCGGCATATAAAATCTCATTCATCAAACAACTTCGTCGATATGCTGAGCAGGCCCTGTATCGTCTTGCTGCTCCGATTCAGAACCCTTTTCCTGCTCGTTTTGTTGTTTTTTCTTATCCGGCCGATCTTCATCATTAGTGACTTTAGCCGGTTTAATAACCGGATATGTCGGTACTATCGGTTGTATTTCGATCATGACCGCCTCTCTTAGCCGCGGCTCAAGGAAGTTGCTGTTTCAAGTTACGATTAACTTCAAAACATATCCAATTCCGCTTTCTCTTCATCGCTTAAAAACTTATTTAGGTCGACTAGAATCAATAATTCATTATCTCGGCTAGTCACCCCTTGAATATACCTAGAAGTATCTTCATTGCCGACGTTCGGAGCCGTTTCAATATCGGATGATCTCAACTCGACGACTTCGGCAACGCTATCGACCAAAATACCGATAATATGCGATTCGGTTTCGATTATGACAATGCGCGAATTATCATCGGTCTCCTTCGACATTAAACCGAATCGATTACGCGTATCGATCACGGTAACGACATTGCCTCGCAAGTTAATGATGCCCAGCACATAAGACGGCGCACCCGGAACCGGAGCGATTTCTGCAACCCGCAGCACCTCCTGCACTTGCATGACATTGATGCCGTACTTTTCATCACCGAGACGAAAGGTTACCCATTGCATCACCGGATTGTTTTGTTTCGTATCGAATTCACTCATTCGCGATCACCGCTTCATTATTCAAAGTTATTATTTTTTGCAAACCGTATCCGCCCAACTACTAACCCTTCACTCTATAAAAAGAATTTTGTCCACGAAAATCACGAAATTTAAAGATTATAGTTAAGCACAACGTACCACTCCACAAGCAGCAATTCCCAGTTTGAGCATTCTCACTGGATTTAGAGCGCGGGGTATCCCTGTCGAGGAAGCCGTTCGCCCAGCACCTAAATTATCCCAGATAGTTATCATAGCCAATGGACTATGGAATTTAGGTGCTGGGTAAACCCATCCATGGGGGCTTGACGGCAGACCCCTGCTGCCGACATCCTCGCTAGCCACACCCCATACCTTCATGAAGTTAGCTAATTTTTGAGCATAAAGGGAGTAAATCCCTTCCTGCCAAGGTACCTTCGTATTGCGGCTTTTTCCTATCTTTCTTGTCGTCACTGGACGCTGGAGCGTCCAGGGCTGCGTTCCCACGCTGGAGCGTGGGAACGATAACCTTTAACCTTTAACCTTTAACCTTTAACCTTTAACCTTTAACCTTTAACCTTTAACCTTTAACCTTTAACCTTTAACCTTTAACCTTTCACCTTTCACCTTTCACCTTTTTACCTTTCTTCGCGGCGTCAGCTGTTTGACATCGATCACGGCGGTCAACTCTTCGATTACCGTTCCGATCAACCATGGCCGCTGCTTACGGTTAGTTCTCCAACGAACTTGCTCGGGGCGCACTTTACCGATCGACAAGAGTTCGTCGCAAGCCAAGCCCCAATTGCCGTCCTGGGTAATTAACATGCTTTTAAAAGGCTGTTCGATTAAATCTCGTTTATTCGCATAACCTTTCCCTAAAATCAATTGTCCGGAATCGAGAATACCGATTTTTCGCTCCTGGTCTTCCAGCAAACCAATAAACCACGAGGGTTGCCCAGGGATTTTAGTGATCCTCTTATCGAATTTAATGGCTCTGGATAATTCGACCAAAGGAGTTGCCAGAATGAGCTGGCCAATTCTAAAAAATAAGGCTTGGAATTCATATTGCGCCCATGTCGGCATCACAGCAAGCGGCATGGTAGGTTTTGGAACCAATTGTAGTTCAACCAAAGCCGGCATTTTGGCAACGGTCTCGCTTTTTTCCTTTATTTTCGATTCGACGCGCATTTTCGGCACGGACGCTTTGATCTCAGGCACCGATGGCATAATCACTTCAGATTCTTCCGTCGGCATTTCCTCCAGCAAGGTTTTCAAATAACTGTCGAGCGCCAACTCCTGATGAATAATCTGTTGCTCGACATCCAAATTGTTATTGTAGAAACCCGTCATTAAACTGTCGCCGCTTCTTTGACTGGCTGGTTATCATGCAATAACAAGCAATCCAGCAGGGCCGAGTAGGCTTCCACGGCTTTCGATTCCGGCCAATAAATCGATAGCGGTATACCTTGCGTGCTGGCATCCCTGATTTTTGTATCGATCGGTATGATCGAATTCCAAAGATAATCCGGATATTGCTGTTTTAATACTCTAAGGCTTTCTTGTGCGGCGCGCGTTCGTTTATCGAACATCGTCGGTACAATCGTGTATCGAGGCGCATGGGTACGTGATTTATAAACCATATCGAGCGTATGCATCATGCGCTCGAGCCCTTTGACGGCTAAAAATTCGGCTAAGACAGGCATGATTAATTGCTGACACGCAGCCAGTGCATTGATCATCAACACACCGAGCATTGGCGGACTATCGATAATAACGTAATCGTACCGGTCGGCTACTTTGACTAAGGCATTGTTGACTACCAATCCCATGCCGCCCATCGATGCGACTTGCCGGTCCAATGTCGCAATCGCGGTCGCGGCCGGCAACACAAACAAACCGTCGAATTTGGTTTTTACGATATAAGGCTCGGGCCCTGCGTTTTTCTTTTTCAAACTGGCATCATGAAAAAGATTGTATACGCTGGCCTTGACTTCATCGGGATTCATTTTGAAATAACTCGTCAATGCACCGTGCGGATCGAGATCGACCAATAACGTACGAAACCCCCAGGAAGACAATAGACCGCCAAGCGTAACGACAGTCGTCGTTTTGCCTACACCGCCTTTCTGATTGGATACCGTCCAGACCTTCATAAAATGCCTTTCAACCTAAATTCATTAGCTACACCGCAAAAAACTCGGTTCACGAAGATTTTCCGGTTCTCACGGTCTTCCGCGGGAACCCATACCTTGGCCGCCGGAGCGGTGGGAACGAGGAAGGTAATTACCCCACCACTATGGAGAACCTTGAGTATTGTTTATTTCAGCTTCGGTAACCGGTGTGATATTCAGTAATTTCGCTCTTTCTTCGTCATTAGCGCCGTAACGGGCAAAAGCATGCGACATCAACACCACCACAACCCTTCTATTTTGAAATCGACCTGCTTCGCTACTGTTATCGGCTATCGGATGAAATTCTCCATAGCCGACCGCCGATAATCGTGACGGCGCTATCCCCTCATTGACGAATTCCCTTACTACGCTAGTCGCGCGCGCCGAAGACAATTCCCAATTAGATGGGAATTTAACGGTACTAATCGGGACCGTATCGGTATGCCCTTCGACATTGATGACATTCGGCATACGTCTGACAATTTCCGAAACTTTTTTCAAAACCGGTAACGCTTTTGGCGATAACTCAGCCTCGCCGCTCGCGAATAACAGCTCGCTATTCATTTCTAGCTCAATCCAAAAGTCATGTTTTTTAACCGCCACCAAATCCTTTTCGATAAATGGCGCCAAGACTTCCGACATTTGTTCGGACGCCTCGATCAAATTGCGCCGCTCACGTAGGATTTCCTCACTAAGCTCATGTTTTTTTTCAACCTCTTCCAAAGTCGGATGAGGTAACTCGACCGGCTGAACGGTCATCGGCTCTTCCCCGATTTGAATCGGCTGCACCACGGTAAAGGGAGTGCCTTCTCTACCGGAAATCGCCGATTGCGATTGCCTTTTCGAAAAAGCCTCGCCCAACGAGTCGGACAGTGTCTTATATTTACCCTCATTGACCGACGAGATCGAATACATCACGACAAAAAACGCAAATAACAAGGTAATAAAATCGGCATAGGAAATCAGCCATCGCTCATGATTTTCAGGTTCGGCCAATTCTTTCTTTTTGCGCCGCATCAGACCCTCCGAGCTAATCCCGACCTTCAATTAAAAAACCGGATAATTTCAATTCGATATTTTTTGGATTTTCTCCCTCGGCGATTGCTACGATACCCTCAACCAATAATTCCCTAGCTTGCGACATTGTCAAAATTTGCATCTTCAATTTGTTTGCAACCGGCAAAAAAATCAGATTGGCAAAGCCAACGCCATAGATCGTCGCAACAAACGCCGTTGCAATGCCGGATCCCAGCAAACCCGGCTCGGCCAGATTTTTCATGACATGAATGAGACCGATCACTGCGCCGAGAATACCGATCGTGGGCGAATAACCGCCCATGGCTTCGAATACTCTAGCCGCCTGTAAATCGCTAAGCTCCCTGGTATTAATCTCTAATTCCATACAATCCCGAATCACTTCCGGTTCGCTACCGTCGACTAAAAGCTGTAGACCCTTGAGTGCGAACGGATCGATTTCAGTATCGAGAACCGATTCCAGACCCAGCAGGCCTTCTTTTCTGGCCAACGCGCTCCATTCGACCATTTTGTTAACTTGTTGCTCAAGCACTTGTTTTCGGGGCTTGAATATCCATAAACTGATATTAAGCCCTCGTAAGAATACCGTCGGCGGAAATTGCAACAATGTAGCCCCTAACGTACCGCCTAAAACGATCAGTAAAGCCGGTCCGTTTAATAGCGCTTCGGCATGCCCGCCGTCCATTATCGTACCGCCGACGATCGCCACGAAACCTAACACGACGCCAATGAGACTTAGATAATCCATTAGGTAATCCGGCTCAATTGCCGACCTATTTCATCGAGACTGTAAACATTATCGGCCAAGCCTGCATCGATAACCGCTTTAGGCATACCGTATATCGTGCAACTTTCTTCGTTTTGCGCCCAAACTATCGAACCGGCTTGCTTGAGTTTGCGCGCACCTTCTTTACCATCCGACCCCATACCGGTTAAGACCACCGCCAACACGGCATCGTGAAAATGCCGAGCGACCGAAGCCAATGTAATATCGGCACATGGGCTGTAAATTTCTCCGGCTATTTTCGGCCTCAGAACAATCGACTTACGCACGCCGGAGCCTTTCAGTTCCAATTGCATTCCTCCCGCCGCAACCAACGCCGTTCCCGGCTCTAAGGTATCGCCATCGCGTGCTTCCCTAACTCTAATGCGGCATAATTGATCCAACCGCTCTGCAAAACTGGCCGTGAAATTTTGCGGCATGTGTTGAACAATGATCACAGGCAACGGGCATGACTGCGGAACTTGGCTTAACACTTTCTGCACCGCAACAGGACCGCCGGTCGAGGCGGCAATTACCATAATGCGTAATGCGCCGAATTGTTTCGCTGTTTGCTGAACCTCGTGCTTAGTCGGTTTTTCGAGCGATGTTTCAGCTAGTTCGATTTTATCCTTAGTCAGCGCTACGCTGCTTTTTGTTTTTATTTTTCCGGTTTGCAAGGCAACCATGCGTACCCTTCGCCGGAGCAAGCGTTTGGCCGTTTCTCGGTCGGCATCGATCTCATCCAGGCGCTTAGGTAAAAAATCCACCGCGCCGGCATGCAAGGCATCCAATGTCGCTTGCGCACCTACCTGAGTCATCGCCGAAAACATCAAAATAGGGGTCGGCGTTTCCGCCATAATGCGCTTAACCGCAGTAATGCCGTCCATCAACGGCATCTCGATATCCATCGTTATGACATCGGGCGACAAGGCAGCCGTCAGCCTAATCGCTTGCAAACCGTTATTGGCAATACCTATTACCTCAAATTCGGCGCGTCCCTCGCTATCTTTAGACTCCTCAAGAATTTCCTTGATTCTTTTACAAATAAATCCGGAATCGTCGACTATCAATACCTTAACGGCCATGAACTTCTATACCTTTCGTGCTTCATATTTCGGCAGAGCCTAAGAAGGCACCGGGGTGCTCGACAAAGGCTTTGCCAGCATGGATGCTGGCATAGAGCCTACATGGATGTATTTACGGCGTCCTTTGACGGGCGCCCCGGTGCCGAATTTTGATCTACGATGGGTATCATTATTAACACGCATATCGCTTCATTAAACCGGGCACGTCGAGAATCAGTGCAATGCGCCCGTCACCGGTAATCGTCGCCCCCGAAAGTCCGTCCAAGCCTTGCAGTTTCGCGCCCAAAGCCTTAATGACAACTTCTTCTTGACCAATTAATTGATCCACGACAAAACCGACTTGACGGCCACCGGCATTGACCACGACGACATGCGCGGAAACTTGTTTATTGAGTACATAATTCGGGTCCTGCACGAGCCATTCTCCGAGATAAAACAGCGGCAGGGCTTTGTTTCGGACCATAACGACCTGCTGTCCGTCCACGACATTGGTCACACGCAGATCCAGATCGAGAATTTCCAACACGCTACCCAACGGTAATGCGAAGGCTTGATCGGCCAGCTTGACCATCAACGTCGGCATGATCGCAAGCGTCAAAGGCACCTTGATGGTAATCGTGGTACCGACGCCTTCCTTTGAATCGACTTCGACGGTACCGTTCATTTGAGAAATGCGGGTCTTTACGACATCCATTCCGACACCCCGCCCCGAAACATCGGAAATCTCCGTTTTAGTCGAAAATCCGGGCATGAAAATTAAATTAAAACATTCACGCTGATCCAGTCGAGCGGCAGTCTCGGCATCCATTAAGCCCTTTTCGACGACCTTGGCCCGCAATGCATTGGCATTCATGCCTTTGCCATCATCCTTTATCGATAGCTCGATATGATCGCCTTGCTGCGAAGCGGTCAACACTACCACTCCTTCGACGGGCTTACCCGCCTCTGCCCGCTCTTCCGGGCTTTCGATACCATGATCGACCGAATTTCTTACTAAATGCACCAACGGATCGGCCAAAGCCTCGACCAAGTTCTTGTCGAGATCGGTTTCTTCTCCAACCAATTCGAGCCTTATCTGTTTATTCAGGCTACGCGCCAAATCCCGGACCACGCGCGGAAAACGACCGAATACTTTTTTAATCGGTTGCATTCGGGTTTTCATGACCGCTAATTGCAAATCGGCTGTCACAACGTCCAGATTGGCAATGGCTTTGGTCATCTGATCGTCGCTATCGGATGCCGATTTAAGCGTCTGCAATCGATTTCTGACCAACACCAATTCACCGACCATATTCATGATATCGTCGAGTACCTGAGTATCGACCCGGACCGTGGTTTCGACTTGCGGAGTTGACGCCGGAGCGGCTTTTGAAACGGCGGGCTTTTGATCTTTAGTCTCATGCCGCTCTATTTCCTTAATAGCGGGCGACGGCTTAGCAGCAGGCGGCGGCTTGTCTTTATTGTCGGAAACGGATTCGACGGCAGGTTTCTTTTCCGTCGCCTTTGGAACTTGAACGCCGATTTCGGCAATTACCGAAGGATTGAACTGCCCTTTACCATGCAATTGATCGAGCAAATTTTCGAATTCGTCTTCGGTAATTTCATCGGAATCCGAAGCCGCCGGCGCCGATTTGTCGGCAGGCATCGATACCTTTTCGGCGTTTTCCGATTCGACTTCTGCATTCGATGCGGTTTCGCTTCGATCGGATTTGGGCGATGTCGGCGAACCGCCTTTGCCATGTAATGCATCGAGTAGTTGCTCGAATTCATCTTCGGTAATTTCATCGGCAGCCGAAGCCGATTGCGATTCGCTCTGCGTTATTTTTGGCGAGGTCGGCGAAGCGCCTTTACCATGCAAAGTGTCGAGTAATTGCTCAAACTCTTCTTCGGTGATTTCATCGGAGCTTGAATTTTCGGCATTCCCTGCGGATTCCTCGCCGGCCATGTTCAGCATCGATTCGAACTCTTTCTCGACAATATCGATTTCATCGGCGTCGGCAATAGGCGATGGCTCTTGTTCTTGTTCTTCCGCGCGCCATTGTTCGAGCGCTTCGGCTTCGACGGCTTTGCCGGGCAACGTAAAAGTCTGAAGCTTGTTCAGCAATGTCTGCGACGCCGGTTGGGGCTCTTGTCCAACACGAATCTGACCGAACATTTCGTTAACAATATCCAACACCTGAAGCACGACGTCCATTAATTTAGGATCGACTTTTCTATCGCCTTGTCGAAGCACATTAAAGACATCCTCGGCTTTATGGCAAATTTCAACCAGAGGGTCTATCGCTAAAAAACCGGCACCGCCTTTGACGGTATGAAAACCTCTAAATATGGCATTGAGCAAATCGTAATCATCGGGCATTTGCTCGAGTTGAACCAACTGCTCGCCCAATAATTCGATTATTTCACCGGATTCGACTAGAAAGTCCTGTAAAATTTCGTCATCCAGATCAATCGCCATAATTCAATCCTCAAAAGCCCAAACTGGATAGCAAATCGTCGACATCGTCTTGGCTAGTCGCCACCTCGCTGTGTTTATCGTCGACACCGGGCACGACCGGCCCGGGCAATTCGACGCTCGACATAGCCGCCTCTCTCGAAGCCGCTTTAGCGCTTGATAAACGGATTAAATCGACCATGCCGTTTTCCAAGTCTTCGACCATCGCAATCACGCGCCTGATGATTTGTCCGGTAATATCCTGGAATCCTTGAGCCATTAAAATATCGTTGAGCCCGTTTTGCATAATTTCCAGAGATTTAACCGACTCATTGAAATACTCGGTGATTTCCTGGCTCATGCCCTTAAACTCTTCGAAGGGCATTTTTCGAATCAGAAAACGTTCCCAGTTTTCGGCAAGTTTTGTGGCTTGCTCATTGAGCATTCGCGCAACCGGGACGATATCCTCGACAACGGTCAAAGTTTGATCCGCAGCTTGCTCGGTCATTGTAATGACATAACGCAGTCTTTCCTTCGCATCCGGAATTTCCTGCGCGGCAATCTCGGTGATTTTCGAATCCACGGAAAAATGCACCATGGCATCGTGCAATTGCCGGGTTAACCGACCCACTTCAATAAATAACTGGCTCTCGCGGACCCCGGCTATTTCATCGAGAATTCTGTCGGCCGTTTGCTCGTCTCCTTCCTCCAATGCCTTAAGCAGGTTTTTAACCTGACTGAGGCGATCTTTATCGGTCATTCAATCCCCTCAGAGCTAATTGTCTATGCGTTCAAAGATTTTTTCGATTTTTTCTTTGAGCGTCGCGGCGGTAAACGGCTTGATGATATATCCATTGACGCCTGCTTGAGCCGCCATAATAATCTGTTCGCGCTTAGCTTCGGCCGTAACCATTAAAACCGGCAACGAGGCAAGATCCGGGTCGGCTCGAACGGCCTTCAGTAAATCCAATCCGGACATGCCCGGCATATTCCAGTCGGTCACTAAAAAATCGATGCCTCCGGATTTTAGTCTCGGCAGAGCGGTTTTACCGTCATCGGCTTCGGCCGTATTAGTAAAACCCAAGTCCCTCAGCAAGTTTTTTATAATACGTCTCATCGTCGAAAAATCATCCACAATGAGAATTTTCATATTTTTATCCAAGGATAGTCTCCAACCCACTCAACTTAATAAATAAAACTTTTTTAACGTTTGATGCTACGCATCGCATATCTTTTTCAATAGCACGGCCAACCCCCATCACGCTCTTTCCCAAGCTCCAGCTCTCATCGTTATACATAAGTCAAGAATTACCGTTTTGCAATCTTAGCCAATGAGGCCTCGATACCATTTTTTGTCGCCCAACGTTCCCGACTTCGAAATCGCGATCTGGGGATCGCTCCCACAGAGCATCCGACCCCTTGTGGGAGCGACGCCTTCGTCGCGATTTCGAAGCCACTGATGTTCAATATCCGCAATTTTATCAAACAGCACAGCCGCGTAGGGTACGCTGTGCGTAACATGGTAACCCCGCAATGCCATGTGCCAACCGAACCTTTGGCAGGACGGGGTTTGCAACCCCGTCCTAAACGTTTCGACCGTGATCGGAGCAAGCCGAAATATTTAGGGCAAAACGAAACACTCGGTACGGGTTACATAACCGGTACCGCAAAAGATCTACGATAGGCATAACGTTCATGCCTGTGAAGCCTCATTCAGGCGCCATTATCATGGCCTTCACGCCAGTCCGCAAGTCTCGCTCGTAATCTCAACATGGCCTGACTGCTGATTTGACTAACGCGGGACTCGCTAATATTTAAAATTTGGCCGATTTCGCGTAAATTTAATTCATCGACATAATACAGCGAAACCACGAGCTGTTCCCGCTCGGGCAAACTTCGTATCGCCTCGACTAAAGCCTGATCGAATTTTTCTCGGCTTAATCGGTTCAGCGGATCGTTTTTTAAAGGCTGATCCTCGTAAAAAGCCGCATCGCCTTCCTCGGACAATTCTTCAACGCTCAAGGTACGGCAAGACTGTGTATCTTGCAATATGCGTGCGTATTCGTCGGCACTGATCCCCAGATACTCGGCGACCTCGCTATCGCTGGCATCGCGACCTGTTTTACTTTCGATGTGTCTTATCGCATCGCTCACCATGCGCGCTTTTTTATGAACGGAACGCGGCGTCCAATCGGATCGTCGAACTTCGTCGAGCATTGCACCCCGAATGCGAATACCGGCATACGTATCGAAACTGGCGCCTTGCGAAGCATCGAAATGCTTGATCGCATCCAACAAACCGATCATTCCGGATTGAATCAAGTCCTCAACCAATACCGTTTCGGGCAATTTAGCCAATAAATGATAGGCAATCCGTTTAACTAAAGGCACATGCCGCAGTACCAGGTCTTCTTTCTCACCCGATTGCACCGACGCATACATGGCCGCTCCCTTCATGCAACATCCTTTTGTGCGCCGTATTGGATCATGCGCTCGATAAAGAACTCAAGATAACCGCCCGCCTGACCTTTAATCGGCCAACTATTGATCTGTCTTGCCACATTTTTTAAGGCCAGCGATGATTTACTGCGCGGATAGGCTGCTACGACCGGGCTTTGTTGCTGAACGGCTTTGCGTAAATATTCGTCATAAGGTACCGCACCTGCAAACTGTAACGTTACATCCAGGTAACGGTCGGTGACTTTCGTCAATTTTAGAAAAAGATTCTGGCCTTGCTGTGCACTTTGAACCATGTTGGTCAAAATATGGAAGCGGCTCAAACCGTAATCACGATTTAAGAGTTTAATGAAAGCATAGGCATCGGTTAAAGAGGTCGGCTCGTCGCACACGACAACAATGACTTCCTGGCAAGCACGGGCAAAATTAATAACGCTGGACGATATACCCGCCGCCGTATCGACAATCAGCACATCCAAATCCTGATCGATATCGCTAAAGGCCCGAATGACTGCAGCTTGCTCGACCGTCGATAAGTCGGACATATGCTGCAAGCCCGAGGAAGCCGGAATCACTTGCAACCCGGAAGGTCCGGTCACGATAATTTCGCTCAATGTCTTTTCGCCTTTTAATACATGCGAAAGATTGAATTTCGGATACATTCCCAGTAATACGTCGACATTGGCAAGCCCCATATCGGCATCGAGCAAGGCAACTCGCTTGCCTTGTTCGGCCAATGCCAGACCTAAGTTGACCGACAAATTGGTTTTTCCAACACCACCCTTGCCGCTTGTGACTGCAATAACCCTAACGGGATTCGTTTTTTTCATTCTTCTGATTCCGGCTGCCTGATCGAATGGATTATGCATAACCTTGCGCCACCCAGTCGTCATAATCAAGTATCGCATTATAATCGCTTTCTTGATCCGACTCTGCTGCGCACTGCTCAATTAATTGCTTGGCCGAGGCCGCATGCAGATCCTCGGGTACTTGTTGCCCGTCGGTAACATAAGATAGCGGCATGCGTTGTTCGATTAATGCCGATATTGCCGCCCCCTTGGTCGCTGCTTCGTCAAGTTTAGTCAATATGCCCGCTTCAGGCTGAAAAATTTGAAAGGCTTGAATAATCTCTTTCATCGCTTTGTATTGCGTCGCGGCAGACATCACCAAATAAGGTCGAATGCGTAAGTCATCGTGTTGCAGCGTTTGGATTTGCTCGGCCAAGCGTTGGTCGCGCTGACTCATTCCGGCAGTATCGATCAAAATAAGACGCTTATCGGCAAAGCCGTCGATCAAATTTCGCAGCTGCTCGGCATCGGCCGCCACGCGAACCGGCACATCGAGAATCCGGCCATAGGTATTGAGTTGATCATGCGCGGCAATACGATAATTATCGGTCGTAATCAACGCGACCTGTCTCGGCCCATGTTTTAGAATGAAGCGTGCAGCCAATTTGGCGATCGTCGTGGTCTTGCCGACACCGGTCGGCCCCACCAACGCCGCGATTCCGCCATAATCCAAAAGCGTATCATTATATACAGGCAGCACGTTAACCAACATTTCCTGAGCTTTCTTAAACGCCGGCTCGATGGTTTGATAATTATTCAAGCGACCGGCGACTTTCATACTCAAATTTTTGGCAATCCCCATATCGACCAAACGATGCAACAATTCGACCCTCACCGGATTGCTTTGACTGTTTTGTCGCCAACCGATTTCCGACAGGCGGCTATTCATCGTCATCTTCAACGATTTCAATTCCTGAAACATGTCTTTGATAAGCTGATCGTTCGCACTGTTTTCTCGAGCGACCGGAACTGGCTCTTCGGCCCGCGCCGACATCACCGTTTTTTCCTGAATCGCAGGTGCCGGCTCGTTGGGAATTTCCTCTATTTTTGCCGATACAGCCGGCGCCGGCTTCTTTACCGGATCGGGCTGCAAACGACGCGGGCGATTTATTTGCATTTTTTCCGCATAACCCAGATATTCGTCAAAATCCCGACGCAACGGACGCGGCGGTACCGAACCGTCCGCCCCTTTTTTTCGAGTGCTACTAATAATCTGTGCCGATTTGTTTTCAGCCGCAAAATCCTGTAACGGGGGCTGTTTGACTTCGGGGTTTTGAGCTTTCCGCTCAGCCGCATCTTTTTGCAATTTATTATGAATGAGTTGCTCGTCAAAATCGCGAGCAGCGACGATTTCCACGCCGCCATCGACCGAGCGATTGGACATGATCACCGCATCGGCACCCAACTCATCTTTAACCATGCGCATCGCTTGGCGAATGTCCGATGCAAAAAAACGTTTGATTTTCATTGTACTACCCCGTCAATTAGGCGCGTTGTCCAACCGTGGAAACCACTCTTATTTGGCGATCCTCAGGTATTTCATTGTAAGCCAATACATGCAAGCCTGAAATCGAATGACGGACGAAGCGAGCCAACCAGGGACGAATATAGGACGAAACCAATAAAACCGGAACCTGTCCTTCCATTTCCATTTTTTGAGCGCTCTCTTCCAGCGACCGATGCATTTGCTCGGCCAGCCCCGGCTCAATGCCGACACCGCCTTCACCCGCCGTCTGCAATGATTTATGCAACAATCGTTCCAACTCTGAATCCAAGGTAATAACCGGTAACTCCTGTTGTATCCCACTGATTTCATGAACGATTGATCGCCCTAGCGCCACACGGACCGCCGAGGTCAAGATATCGGGATCTTGACTCTTGACGCCGAACTCCGCCAAAGTTTCGGCAATCGTTCGAATATCCCTAATCGACACATGCTCTTGCAGTAAATTTTGCAATACCTTGACCACGACACCCAACGGCAGTGTTTTTGGGACCAGATCCTCGACCAGTTTCGGGGCGACTTTCGCAAGATTATCGAGTAACTGTTGCGCTTCTTCGTAGCCGAATAATTCATGCGCGTTACTTTGCAGCAAATGACTCAAATGCGTGGCAATAACAGTACCGGGGTCGACGACGGTATAGCCCAACGTTTGCGCGTGATCCTTCTGACCCGCCTCGATCCAAACCGCCTCCAGACCGAATGCCGGGTCGCGACATTCCCTGCCTTTCAATGAACCGAAAACTTGCCCGGGATTAATCGCCAATTCCAATTCAGGAAAGACCTCCGCTTCGCCCATCGTTACGCCCATCAAAGTGATGCGATACATCGTCGGCGACAAATCCAAATTATCGCGAATATGCACCGTAGGCACTAAAAAGCCCAACTCCTGCGACAGCTTTTTACGCACGCCTTTGATCCGCGCCATCAACTGCCCTCCTTGATTTTTGTCGACCAATGGAATCAAGCGATAGCCGACTTCCAAGCCGATAATATCGACCGGCATCACATCATCCCAACCCAACTCCTTGACCTCCGGTACGGTTTGGCGAACATCGAGCTCCCGCTTAGTTTCGATACTGGCCAAAACCTTCTGACGCCTGTCGATCATATAAGCAGAACCAGCCATCGAGCCGGCCAGCAGAATGAATACTAAATTCGGCATGCCCGGAATAACTCCCAAAGTCCCCATTACACCGGCAGTGATATATAAGGCTTTTGAGTTTTCGAAAAGCTGTGTGCTGACTTGCTGACCGATATCTTCGGTACCGCCTTTGACGCGCGTCACCACGATCGCTGACGCACTCGAAAGCAATAGCGAAGGGATCTGAGCAACCAAGCCGTCACCGATAGTCAATAGCACATAAATTTCGCCGGCTTCCGCAAAACTCATTCCATGTTGGCCCACGCCGATTGCGAGTCCGCCGATAATATTGACGAATAAAATAATGATACCGGCAACCGCATCGCCTCTGACGAACTTACTGGCGCCATCCATCGAACCGTAAAAATCGGCCTCGGCGGCTACCTCGGCACGCCGCTCACGCGCTTGATCTTGCGTAATCAATCCGGAATTAAGATCGGCATCGATCGCCATTTGCTTGCCCGGCATCGCATCCAATGTAAACCGCGCGCCCACCTCAGCAACCCGACCCGCGCCTTTGGTTACCACGACGAAATTGATCACAACCAAGATCAAAAACACCACCAAGCCCACCGCGAAATTACCGCCGATGACAAACGAGCCGAACGCTTCGATCACCTTACCCGCCGCCGCACCGCCTTGATGTCCCTCGAGCAAGACAATTCGTGTCGACGCCACGTTCAATGCCAGCCTCATCAAAGTCGCCACCAAAATTACCGTCGGAAACACCGAAAACTCCAGCGGATTCAGCATATAAATGACGACCAGCAGAATAATCAGAGAAAAGGCAATGTTGAATGTAAAAAATAAATCCAACAAAAACGGCGGCAACGGCAAAACCACCATCGCCAAAATCATGATGATCAGCAGCGGCGCGCCGAGTCCTGAGCCGCTTATCATTTTTAAGGTATTTAAAATTCGGGTAAGGTCCATGATTTAGTCTTGGTAATCGCTCGGCATAAATTAAGATTGATCGAGGCAATAGGAGCCAAAAGCTGGCAACCCCGGTTAAGGCGGATTAGTCGTGGCATTTGCTTTGATGAATAAGTACTTAAGGAGACACTTACCCAATGGTTTCCAGGTCGGAGCGCTCCATCGCCCTCGAACCGCAGAGCGGTTCGGGCTGCATTCCCACGCAGAGCGTGGGAACGATGAAATGGTGCGCGATGCGCACCCTACCAACTATCCGCTACTCACTCTTCACCATTCACTCTTCACCATTCACCATTCACCATTCACCATTCACCATTCACCATTCACTATCCACTCACTGCTAACTGCTCACCCCTACCTAATCCCTTCGAAACTCCTCAGGAATCGGTAAATCTTGGGGCGGCAACGGTGCATCCCAACCATAAGCCTTGGCTGTTTTTAACTGATACACATAGGCCAGCACCTGCGCGACCGCCAAAAACAAGCCTTGCGGAATCTCCTGTTTCAAATCGGTAGAATAATACAAAGCCCGAGCCAGAGGCGGTGCAACCAATAGCGGCACCTTCGCACCGGCCGCCAAATTGCGAATTTGCGCCGCAATCAGATCGGTACCCTTGGCAATGACTTTCGGCGCAGCAGACGAATTTTGATCGTATTGCAATGCCACGGCAAAATGCGTCGGATTGGTGACGATGACATCGGCCTTAGGCACTTCCTCCATCATGCGCCGTTGCGACATTTCCATTTGTATCCTACGCTGACGCCCTTTGATTTCCGGATTACCTTGAGACTCCTTCATTTCGTCGCGCACTTCCTGGCGTGTCATTTTCAACTTTTCATGATGATCCCAGAGTTGGTAAGGTACATCGACCATCACGATCAAAATCAATGACGCACTCAACACCAAAAAACCGAAACCGATATGAGACAAGGCATGCTGAACAGCCTGCCCCAAGGGCTCTGCACTCAACCCAAGAAACTCGTTCAAAAACGACTTATATAAGATCATTGCAACGCCGAACACCAACAAAAATTTGATCAGCGCCTTCAACAACTCGATCAACCCTTTTTTTGAAAACAAACGGGCTAAACCTTTGATCGGATCGAGTTTTTCCAGCTTCGGCGTCAACGCTTCCCAACTGAATACCCATCCGCTCAGAACCAAGGGTCCAATCAACGCCGCGACAACCAATACCGCCAAAAACGGCGAGATGAGCCAGAAAGCATCGAGCAAGGCCTGCTTAAAATACTTAACCGGACTTTCGGGCGCGAAAATAACCTCCCTGCTCAATTGGAACTGGGTTTGCATAATCTCGATCATGCCTTGACCGATATATCCGCCCATGAATAACAGCAATACCGAACTGGTGACCAGCATCACAAAAGTATTGAGCTCCCTAGACCTTGCGACTTGACCTTTTTTTCGAGCATCTTCAAGCCGCTTCGCCGTGGGTTCTTCCGTTTTATCCTGACCGGTATCTTCTGCCATGTCGACCTGCTACAGACGCAGCACCTGCTCTAGAAGCTCATAACCCTCAGCCATGACACCGGTAAATTGTTGAAGCATAGTCGGCAAGGTCAGCCAGATCAGCAGCAAGCCCAGCATCAACGTAACCGGAAAGCCCACTGCGAAAATGTGCAACTGCGGGGCTGCACGGGCCGCGACGCCGAAACTGACATTGACCATCAGCAAACTCGCCATAACCGGTAAGGCTAATAACAAACCCGAGGCAAACAAGCGACTGCTCCATGCAATAATCGACCAAATTTCGGCCTGCCCCAACCCATCGACGGCAATCGGCACGGTATTAAAGCTATCCAGCACCATGCGAATCAACATTAAATGCCCATCTAAAACAAAAAAAATCAGCGTACTGACGATAATATAAAACTGAGCCAACACCGGAATCTGTTGCCCGCTTTGCGGATCGACCATCGATGCAAACCCCAAGCCCATGCTATAAGCGATCGTTTGCCCGGCAAACACCACGATGCCAAAAACCATCTGTATGATGAAACCACTCACCAAACCGATTAAAATCTGCTGCATCGATACAGCCAAACCCTGATAACTCAACATAGGCACATCGGGCAATGGAGGCAGCAAGGGCATAACGATCCAAGTCAAACCCACCGAAATGACTAACCTCACTCGAGGCGGCACGCCTTGCATGCTAAACAACGGCGCGGCGATTAGCATCGCGCCGATGCGCATCAACGGCCAAATAAACGACGCAACCCAATTCAATAATTGAGCTTCGGTAACATTCAATCGCTTACCCAATCATTTCAGGAATATCACGAATCAATTGCTGAAAATAATCCAAGTACATTTGCAACATCCAAGGACCCATCGCCATCATCACGATACCGATCGCGATGAGCTTGGGAATAAAGGTCAATGTCATTTCATTGATCTGCGTGGCAGCTTGAAACATCGCAATAATCAAGCCTACTATCAATGACGGCAACAACACAGGCGCGGTCAACTTAACCGCCACCCACATCGCTTCCTGGCTCACCGTATAAATCGTTTCCGGAGTCATCGCTCCCTCCTAATGATCAAGCCACATAAAAACTGGCCGCGAGCATTTCCATGATCAACGACCATCCGTCTGCCATCACGAACAGCATAATCTTAAAAGGCAGAGATATAATCATCGGCGACAACATCATCATGCCCATCGACATCAATACGCTAGCAACCACTAAATCGATCACCAGAAAAGGCAGAAAAATCAAAAAACCGATCTGAAAAGCCGTCTTCAATTCGCTAGTCACATAAGCCGGTAACAATACCGAAAACGGCACATCGTCGACCGATTCGACTTCTTCGTGACCGGAAATCCTGAGAAACATTTCAAGGTCGGATTCGCGAGTCTGCCTAATCATGAATTGCCGAAAAGGCACCGACGCATTCTCGACAGCGGTCAATACATCGATTTTTTCCTCGAGATAAGGCTGAATCGCATCGCGATTGACCTTGTCGAATACCGGCGCCATGATGAAAAACGTCAAAAATAACGACAAACCCAACAAAATTTGATTACTCGGCGCTTGCGCAGTCCCTAAAGCCTGACGCAACAGTCCCAAAACAATCATGATCCGGGTAAACGAAGTCATCGTCAGTAACAAGGACGGTAAAACCGTCAACATTGTCATTAACGCGAGGATCTGAATCGTTACCGAATAGGTTTCGCCACCCTGTGCGTTAGTCGTAACCGTAAACGCCTCGACTCCAGTCGCATGCAGCGGCATCGGCAAAAGAACGGCGACCGCGAATCCCCACCCTGTTATGATCCGCAAAGATTTAGCCATTGCCGCGCCTCTCCATCGCTTGCATCAACTTTTGTGAAAACACGCTGGGGCCACCTGGTTCGCCACGATCGTTAACCAGGCGATCCTCGCCGTCTAAGACCAATAAAGCGTCTATCCTTCCCGGCGTCACACCCAATACCATCTGTTTATTGCCGACTTCCAGCAAAACGACTTTTTCACGCATGCCGAGGGACAAGCCGCCCAGCACTCGCATTTTCGCTTCGCCGCTAACCGGCAAGCCGCTCAATTTGCGTAACGACCAAACAAAAACCCCAAAGATCGCCAAGACGAAAATAAGCGCCAGGCCCCATTGCAACACGTCTTGAAAACCCACGTTTTTGACCGCAACTCCGGGAGCTTCGGATACGGGCGCGGCAAAAACCGACGGAAGGTATGCGTAAAACAAAACGCTTAAGATAAACCTATTCATCAACTGAGCTTTTTAACCCGCTCGGTTGGGCTGACCACATCAGTCAAGCGTATCCCAAACTTATCGTTTACCACGACCACTTCCCCATGAGCAATCAACGTGCCGTTGACCAGAACATCCATCGGCTCGCCCGCAAGCCGATCCAACTCGACCACCGATCCTTCGTTCAATTGCAATAAATTCCTGATGCTAACCTGGGTCCGGCCGATCTCCATCGACATGGTCACCGGAATATCGAGAATGATATCCATTTGAATCTCATTGCCGGTCTCCCCCATCTCACCCGCTCCATGGGGTTGATTATCGAATCGATCGAATGATGCCATCTCGACATGATTGCTATTTTTGGCGCCTTTTGTTTCTGCTTCGGATTCGGCCTGCTCGTTCATCGCCGCCGCCCAATCGTCACCTATATCCGAATCGTCTTGTTCACTCATTATCGCTATCTCTGTTTAAAACCATTTCCTAAATCCCATCTTCGCTCTTACCCAAGCTCTAGCTCTCATCGTTATACATAAGTCAAAAAATACCCTTTTGCAATCTTAACCAATGAAATCTCGATACCCTTTATTGTCACTTAACACCCTCGGATCTCCCTCACCTAACGCTCACTGCCATTAAGTTAAGGATTTTTCCGTTCGCCCTGAGCCTGTCGAAGGGTGAATGGAAAAATCCTGGGTCGATAAGTTAAGCCGTCCATGGTTCGACAGGCTCACCACGAACGGCTTAACTTAATGGCAGTGTCACCTAACGCTAGGTGATTTGCGTAGGGTACGCTGTGCGTACCATGGTAACCCCGCGATGTTCATGTGCCAACCGAACCATTAGGGCACGGCTTTGGTACGCGCAGCGTACCCTACAATTTATGTATAACGATGAGAGCTCCTGCTTGGGTAAGAGCATATTTTAGCCTTTTGACCTCGATGCCATTTAATGTAATTTGGCATTCTCGACCCCGAAATCGCGATCTGGGGATCGCTCCCACAAGACATTCGCCGCCTTCTGTGGAAAACCACTAAGGATTCGGTCATAAATAACTTCCCTATTTTTAATGCAAGGTAAGGAACGAGCATGAAATAATTTAGACAACTGTCGGAAGGGGGTTTGGTGGCTCGATTGACAGGTGTCGGCGGCAGGGCAGATTTTTGCTCCTCGGCAACTGCTCCTGCGTTGCCCTAATACACGCCATCCCTGGCGTAATGCAAAATCTGCATTCATGCCATCCTTGGCAATCAGTCGCCGCCGTCAAGCCTACATGGACGTATTCACGGCGTCCTGTCAAGCGAGTCACCAAACCGCCACAAAGCCTACTACTTGTATAAGTTATTTTGTGCATATTCCTAAGCGAGTTACCTAACCCGCTACAAAACTCATAGCTCCAGTATGTTATTGGCATGAAATTTTTACCGTCAAACATAATCGGGGTTTACCTTTTTAACAATTTTAATGGCGTAATTACCGTCCGATAAGCCAATCTTACCTTCAAATACCGGAACAGTCTGTGCTCTTAACCGCACAGTATCCGGCATATCAACCGGTATCACATCGCCTTTTTTCAATTGCATGACGTCCTTAACCGTCATTTTCTTTTCGATTAACAAACTATCGAGCGTCACGGCCACATTCATCACACTTTTTCTCAGTAACTCCTGCCAACGCCCGTCCGTCTCGCCCCGATCGCTGATCACCTGATCGAGCAATTCCCGAATCGGTTCAATCATCGTGTAAGGCATGACGATATTGATATCCCCGCCGCCGCCATCGAGCTCGACATGCATCGTCGAAATCACGACAATCTCCGATGGACTGACGACATTCGCAAACTGCGGATTAACCTCGGAAGTCAAATATTCGAACTGCAATGCCAAAACCGGCCTCCAGGCTTCCTGTAAATCCTTGAAAATCATATCGATAAACAAACGGATCACCCGCATTTCGGTCGGCGTAAATTCACGACCTTCGACTTTGTTATAAAACTGCCCGGTACCGCCAAAAAAATTATCCACTGCGGTAAAGACCAAGCGCGGCTCCATTACGATCAAAGCACGGCCTTTCAACGGCATAAATCTAACAATGTTCAGATTGGTCGGCACGAACAGACTCTGAACATATTCGGAAAATTTTTGTACTTGTATGCCTGAAATCGAAATCTCCGCCGAACGTCGCAAAAAATTAAACAAGGTGATTCGAAAATAGCGAGCGAAACGTTCATTGATCATCTCCAACGTCGGCATCCGGCCGCGAACGATACGTTCCTGGCTGGTAAAATCGTAGGTTCGCGCACCGGAGTATTCCTCTACATCATCGGTTTCGGTTTCGATTTCGCCATCATCGACACCATGCAACAAAGCATCGATTTCTTCTTGCGAAAGCAGGTCTGCAGTAGACATAATTATTGCATCACAAATGAAGTAAAAAACACTTCCTTGACAGGGTGTTTACCGGTCATTTTTTCCAAGACCGCACTCACCTCCGCGCGCACTGCCTGCCTAAGCGTCTCCTTACCCTCCCGAGAATTGAGCTCATCGGAGCTTTGTGCGCTAATCAACATTAAGATATTATTTCGAATCATAGGGTCGTGTTTTTTTAAGTCTTCTATGGCTTCTTGATTATCAACCAGCAACGATATCGAGACCTGCATTAACCGCATTCTCGAACCCGCAGGAAAGTTTACTATCAGCGGTTTACTAAAATCGTAATAAAAAACCTCGGTCGAAACCGCTGGCTCTGATTCGGCTTCCTCAACTTCGGAAACATCTCCTGCATCATCGTCGACAAGAAAAAAATACGCTCCCGCCGCCCCCGCCAATATCAAAACGACAGACAAAATGATGATAATGAGTTTCTTAGACGACTTCTTTTCGCCTTCCGCTTTTTGATTTTTTTCTGCCATATATTTAACCTTTTATCTCAATTCATCAACTAGCAACAAACAAACCATAATTAACTTATACTTATAGATCATTGCCTTAACTAATTACCTTAAAGGCGTTACGATAACGGTGACAAATTTTAGCCACTTTTCGAATCGTTGTTTTGTTCTACAGTATAAAGCAGACTTGCGGCATTCGCTCCGGGTTATGTCAGCAATTCCCAATTTGGAGATCAAAAAGGGTGTGGGGTATGCTTGGCGAGGATGTCGGCAGCAGGGCGGATTTTTGCTCCTCGGCAATTGCTGAGTTACATGGATGTAATGAATGCAGAAAATGCAGGAGCATTTTTCTGCCCTGCATCGCCTAAAGCGCCTACTGTTGGTGCCCTACTACACGCCATCCTTGGCGTTCGAGCTGCCGCCAAGCCCCCATGGATGGGTTTACGGCGCTCCTCGACAGGCATACCCCACACCCTAAAATCGGCGAAACTGCTCAAACCGGGAATTGCTGGGGTTATGTCTCGAACTGTCGTTTACCGAACGTTAGCCGAGCGAATGTCCAAACTATGTAGTAGCGAGGATATCGTGAATGCAGGCTTTGCAAGATCAAAATCAATCCTTCCGCCGAAACCTGTCTATCGAACAACCGCCCCTTATAATCAATCGAAGCTTCAAACACCGTTTTCCTGAAATCATTCGAAAGATAAACGGTATTTTGGAGATCCGTCCACCCGGTGAAATTATTGTAGCCGATTCATGCCTCAACTTTGCTCGGCATAAACGGAGTACAATATTTGCTAATTTCCTTTAATGCGTTTTATGGTTAACCTACGACTCTAAAAATGTAATGGTTCAGCCCCTTATTATACCCGTAGTAGATCAAAATTCGGCGCCGGGGTGTCCGCCAAAGGACGCCGTGAATACGTCCATGTAGGCTCTATGCCAGCTCCATGCTGGCAAAGCCTTTGTCGCACACCCCGACGCCTCCTCGGGCACTGCCGAAATTTGAAGTGCGAAAGGTATAATCAAGTTGGATTTTTACCGCACCCTTGTAAAAAAGGGGATTGAGGGGAATTTATTTAAATAGTCGCCTTTACCAAGAGGGAGACGGAATACTTACCCGAAAATTGCTTTTACGCTATGGCTTTACGACGGAATAAACGAACTTGATCGACCCTCATCGACTTTCCACACAATTGATCCGGCATCTCTATCGGCATTCAACAAGAGATCTTGCCGTTCACTGTGCACATACCGGCCTTATTGCAGCATACTTATGGTTCGAACTTCCCTTATCGATATGGGGGGCTTGGCTTGCTATTGCCTTGCTTGCCGGCTTTTGGCATTGGTATAGAAGCACCCAGGCGCTCCGCCATATTCCCGACGATACCATTAAGGGCGACACGATCGTGCCCGACATTGTCGCGGCCGGCATTGCCGGATTAAGCCTTGGCGTCAGCGCGCTCCTATTTCCCTTGCTATCGTTAGACACCCGCTTATTCGTCTTCATGATGCTGAGCGCTGTCGCCGCTGCGGCAATGCCTAGGCTTAGCACCTTGCCGTCGGTCTATGCGGCATTCTTATTCGGAATCTTGCTACCATTAATTGGTATTTTAATCGTAATGGACAACGAGCCCGGCTTAAGCTCGATTCCCGCTGTATTGATACTGGGCGGCAGCCTCTTTTATTCCGCTTATCGACTGCATTCCGATTTAATGGATGGCCTGCTTTCCCGCTTCGGTTTGGAAAACGAAGCCGGACAAGACAAATTGACAGGCCTTGCGAATCGACGTCGCTTCGATTTCGTTCTACAACAAGAATGGGCGCACGCACTTAGATACGGGACCCCGATTTCCTTGATCATTATGGATATCGATTTTTTCAAAAAATTCAACGACCACTACGGCCATCAAGAAGGAGACGACTGTTTGGAGCAAGTCGCGGGGGCGCTCGCCGAGTCGGTTAAGCGCGCCATCGACCTGGTAGCACGTTATGGCGGAGAAGAATTTGTCGTACTGCTCAGTAAAACGGCGCGTGACGATGCCTATGCGGTCGGCGAGCGGATGCGTCAGGCCGTCGAGGATCTCGAAATTGCTCACGAACAATCGACGCTAGGCCATGTCACGATTAGCCTCGGAGGTTTTACAACATTTGCGAGGGAAGACATGAAGGCCGAAGACTTGGTAAAACTAGCCGACAAAGCTCTATACCGCTCTAAAGAAAGTGGACGCAACAGGGTCACCTGGTATGACCCGAAACTAGACGATCCTGAAACGGCGGAGTTGTAATAACGCAGCCATTAACCAAACCCGCGATTTGTTATAATGGCTCTCATGACGTTCCATGATGGGTTTCGCTCCGCTCTACCCATCCTACATTAAACTTCCGACTCTGTAGGATCACTGCCATTAAGTTAAGGATTTTTCCGTTCGCCCTGAGCCTGTCGAAGGGTGAATGGAAAAATCCTGGATCGATAAGTTAAGCCGTCCATGGTTCGACAGGCTCACCACGAACGGCTTAACTTAATGGCAGTGACTCTGTAGGATGGGTAGTAGCGAAGCGGAAACCCATCGCTTTGTTTGAAGCGCAGGTACGGCCAATAGCGATTTAGCTGCGGCGGGGAGTAGCGTTTAGCTTGATGCGTATGGTTATTCAACCCGTCCTGCATAGCACGAAGGCACCCCCAATCTTCCGTAGAAACTGGAAAAAATTCATATCAACAAGTCAGGCCGGCCTGAATCCAGATCAATCAGCTTAACATCCGCATAACCGATCTCAACCCCCAATACACTCAACAGTGCATCCAACACAGGCGCAACGGCCGCCAAAATGATACGAACTAAACCTGCGGCAATGCCTAAAGAGTTCAGATCGACACCGGCAACGTTTACCAAGTTTTCGTCTTCGAGCGCATTGGCCAAGCTTTGTCCCACATTGCTATCGGCCCGCTGAGTCTGCGGCAGGTCGCCGGGGCCGACTTCAAATTGCAAACTTTCCTCTATCGCATCGCTCAAATTTAATGACAGACTCAGCGGCACCTGAATATCTTCATAACTGGGGAACAATAATAACCTAACCACTTTTAGGTTAAGCGTCACAAGAACATCGAGATCGAGGTTGG
Source organism: Methylotuvimicrobium buryatense (assembly GCF_005931095.1). GTDB lineage: Bacteria > Pseudomonadota > Gammaproteobacteria > Methylococcales > Methylomonadaceae > Methylotuvimicrobium > Methylotuvimicrobium buryatense. The sequence continues at coordinate 3,589,839 of NZ_CP035467.1, forward strand.
CAATGCCTTTCTCGACGCCGATAGTCACCAGCGACTTCGGGCTATCCAGCCCGATGCATTGAATGCTTTCCAGACAGGCGCGGCCTTGGGCAATTTCGACCGCTAAATTGATCAGAACATCGACATCGATCAAATCCGACGAGCCCAACAACGCACCCAAAAGACTGAACAACCCGTTCAACAAACTACCCAGCAACCCTTCACCCAGCAATCCGCCCACGACGCTTTTGACTAACGAGCCCTGAGCCGTTAAGCCCAGCCTGACTTGCGCGGTTTTCGCCTCGGTGCGGCAATTGCCGTCTACATCCATTCCAGGCGGGCCGATGGCGAGTTGCGGCGGCTCTATCACATTCAGCACGGTGCTTACCGTAAGCCCTCCCGGTAATCCGAAATTTAGCGGCAGCGTTAGCGCACTATTACCATTGGCGATCAAGGCCGTCGAGGTAATCAGATCGAGCAAATTGACCTCGGCCGAAGCAGCCTCCTCCACATTCGGCGCGGTCACGGCCAAGACGTCTCCCAAAGTCAGTTCGGCATTGGAAATAGCAGTACTTGCCAATGTCTGCATCGCCGCCGCCACCTCCACATCCGCGACATCGGAAGCACTCACCGCATTCGCGTAAATTTGCAGCAAATCGCCCACAGATACCGGCGCTTTCAACAATTCATTGACGGTGCCAACCCCGGCCGCCGCTTGCACCAAACTCAGAAGAGAAATATTAGTACTCGCGATGCTTTCATAAGAAACTGCGCTCAGATCCAGTGAAGATCCCAGAATCCCTCCAAGTAACGCATTGAGAACCGTCGATTTCTCACTATTCACCGACAACAATCCGCTGCCGAGGGAAAACCCCGCCAATGCCCGGCGCTCCGCGACCGCGGTCGCTTGTAAGGTCGCCTCTCGGCCTAGTATTCCGCCGGCGAACAGACTCGCCGGCACGGTATTGCCGGCAGTCACCCGCACCGCCGTCGCCGTGGACGGATTATCCGCCACGAAATTCCTGACGCCGCCCGCGCCCAGCGAAATATTACCCAGTAAAACCACTAACGTTCTGTCGCCAGCCACCGGATGATTATTACGCGCCGCGCTGGCCTGCGCGGCCGCTTCCGCAGTCGATAAACTGCCGTCGCCGCACCAACCGGATTGCGAGGAGGCATCCAAGGCCGCCATGTCGGCTATGGTCTGCAAGCGCCGCTGCTCCATCATCAAGCGCCCGGTATCGACCGCCAGCGCGGTAAACAAGATCGACAGCAGCAATACCATCGCACCCAGAATACCCAAGGCGCCTCGTTGCCGAGCGAGCGATCGTGCGCAGCGGCTGGGGCTTTCCCAAGGTTTGTTTAACGAATGCATGGCGTTACTGCTCAACTCTTGCTCCAACGGCATTCGCGCCGAATATTACTGTGAAAGTTCGTAGATTGGGACTCTTTATCTAAATTTTCGATATGAAAAACAATGTCGGTTCCGAGAAGGGTGCGGTTGCTCGCGAGACAGGTGTCTGGCGAGTAACCGGACCCGCCACCCTGAGCATTTTCATTATCCGGGGTGATGACAGCATCTTCATGATCGTTAGTTCGAAGTACCGCTGCTTATGCCGTCTTGATTCATTTTGAAATACTCGGGAATTGTATGCGTGAAGCTTTCGACATAGCGCTTATGAATCTCGTGCGCGACCGGCCCCGAAACCGTCTGCCGCGTCGAAGAAGCCACGCTTCCGCTCCGTTGCAGTTCCAGCCAGCGCCGGGTATCCTCTCCGAGCGTACGCTCCTTCGGAGATTCGGCAAGTGCACTGCCGGCGTTAAACAAAAATATCAGCGACAAGCCCGCAGCGATCGAATTAATGGACATCATTCCCCCCTTTTAATAATCTGAGTTTCTCTCGGTCCCACCGCGCCAGCGTAGGAGTCCTAAAAATCGTAATTACCGCCTTGCCAGTAAATATTCAGTCCCCTTTTTTTAAGGCTATGTTCGCGTTAATAGTTGATACTTTTGAACTTAAAGCCAACATGAACCCCAAGGATTCAACTCTGAATAACTTTTTTTTTCAATATCGCGCCAATGGCTGAAAGGAGGGTACGGTTGCTCGATTGACAGGTGTCGGCAGCAGGGATAGCTGCCGTCAAGCCTACATGGACGTATTCACGGCGTCCTGTCAAGCGAGTAATCGTACCCTCTTCCACGCTCAGTGTATTGGAAAGCAATCATTGACTATTTCCTAAGTGGTTTATTTAGTAGGAAAGAGAATCGTTTCAACTGCTAACGCGAACATAGCCTTTTTTAAGGGGGAGGCCATCAAGTACACCTGAATTACCGTTATTTGCCAACGGGATCTGAATACTTACCCTTGCTATCTTAGCTAATGCGACCTCGATACCCTTTATTGCTACCTAACGCACCCGGCTTCGAAATCGCGACGAAGGCGTCGCTCCCACAAGGGGGCTTCACCGACACCGGGGCGGGTTATTCAATCCGCCCCATACGTTCTATTTGCTTTGGCCACGGTCGAAACGTTTAGGACGGGGTTACAAACCCTGTCCTGCCAAGTCTCTTTCCTCTTTCCTCTTTCCTCTTTCGCTGAAAATCTTGGAAACGGAGCGCTAGCGAAGTGAAGATTTTTAGTCCCCGATAGCCGTAGCGCCGGGTGTTTTGCCGGAGTCTGCGCGAATAGCGCAGGCGGAGGCAAAATACAAGGCATCGCGACACGGCGTAAAGCCATTTGTGGGAGTGCTACGGAGCCGCATCGAGTTTACGATGATGTGGCGTAGTGGCACGGACGCAGGGCGAATCGGGGCCGCCGAAGGCAATAATCGCCAAGTCATTTTTCGCTGCTGAAATCGGACGGACCCCATTTCAGCTTTCGCGAAAAATCTTGGCGCGCTTGCCTCTTGCCTCTTTCCTCTTTCCTCTTTCCTCTTTCCTCTTTCCTCTTTCCTCTTTCCTCTTTCCTCTTTCCTCTTTCCTCTTTCCTCTTTCCCCTTTCCCCTTTCCCCTTTCCTCTTTCCTCTTTCCTCTTTCCTCTTTCCTCTTTCCTCTTTCCCCTTTCCTCTTTCCTCTTTCCCCTTTCCTCTTTCCTCTTTCCCCTTTCCTCTTTCCCCTTTCCCCTTTCCCCTTTCCCCTTTCACCTTTCACCTTTCACCTTTCACCTTCCATAGACGCCTTAATTCCCTCGGCTTGCAGCTGCAACTGTGCAACCGTTTCCGCGTCCATGCGCAAATGCTCGGAAAAAACCCGTAACTCCTGCTCCTTGCCCATCATCGACAGCAGCAAGATCATGTTACTGGCGGCTAAACGATCGCCGCCATCGAGCTCCAGAACCGTCAAAAACTCTTCGCGAGCCGAATCGAAGCGGCCGCCCAGCAGCAAGGCATAACCTAAATCGTTGCGTACGCGTAAATCGACCGGCAATTCATCAGCGGCTTTTTGTAAATAATAAATAGCCTCATTAATACGTTGTTTTCTACCGGCGATCAGCCCTAGCCCGTGATAACCCCTGCCCGCCAAGCAACTTTTCAGTAACTTACGGTAAAACGTTTCGGCCTTGTCCGCGTGATCCGTCCTGCGCAAAATTTCCGCACGCAAGTAAGCAGCCTGCAACGAGGACGAGTGCGTTTCGTCCAAGTGCGCCAATGCCGCGTAAAGTTTTCCGCCATCCATGAGCTGGCGGATCAAATCGAGTTTGACGTTTTGCTCCGGTTTGGGATCGTCTCCGCAAGATCTCGCAAGAACCTGAGCCTGATCATTCCGATCCCTGTCGATACCGTCTTTGGGCGGCAACAGTCCGCAGCCGGTCATCACCGCTCCGACAATACTCAGCAAGACGCCAACGCGCACACGTTCACCCGGCAACATTCATCAACCCCCTCGCTAAAGCCAAAAATCCCGGCCCGGCCAGAAAAATCAGCAAGGCCGGAAAAAGAAAAATCATCATCACGATCGACATTTTAGCGGACAAGCGATTGACATATTCGCGCATCGCCGATTGTTGACGCTCTTCGATCAATTGCGCAAAGTTTGCCAACGACTCGCGGATATTACCGCCATACCGTGTCACTTGCTTGATGATCGCAACCGTATCGCTCAACTCGTTCACCTCGAGCGGCGCGGCCATCTCGCTCAGGGCTTCGGCCCTATCGTGTCCGGCGTCGAAGCGCTGCAGCACACCAACTAATTCTTCCGAAAGATTGGGCATCAAAATCCGCCCTTCTTCGTGCATCACGCGTATGGTATGTTCGGTAGAAAGCCCCGCATCGAACAGCATGCGCAATAAATAAATCGCGGTAGGCATTTCCCGGGCCAACGCATTACGGCGCGCGGCGGCGCGGTAGCGCAAGAGATAACGCGGCGCGAGAAAGCCCAACACAAAGGCGACGAACACCAACGCCATTTTTTGCTGCCCTTCCAGGTCACCATCGACGACATCGACAATCACGGCAAGCAGTAACATGACCAACGGTGTTAACCAGGTTGCCGACCAAAACACCAGGCGTTTGCGCGGCGCGTGCCAACCGGCCTGTTTCAAGAGCCGAGTCATTTCTTCCTGGTCCGATCCGACGAATATTTTGCCCAGCGTTTTACCGCCCATGCGTTCCGCCGACGCCATTATCCAGCCTTCTTCGGAGCTTCCCGAACGCACTCCTGCCTTGAGCAATTCATTAAACCGGCGTTGCGTAGCCGGCGATGCGTTGCCGGAACGATTTGCCGCCCACAGCAGCAACACGCCCGACAACGCCAGCAGCAAAGCCATCGATAGATACATCCACAGTGCCATAACGAGGATTCCTATATGCTTTTAATCATACGCCATAAGATAACGGCTCCGGCTATTTGCATGCCCGTCGCCACGATCAGCATGATTTTCCCGGACGGGTCCTGCCACATAGTTTCCAAGTACTTCGGATTCATGATCATGATATAGGCGGCCATGCCCGGCGGCATCAAACCCAGCACCCAGGCGGTTACCCGGGTTTCGCCGGTCAACGACCGCAACTCCCGCCGCACCGCCTCGCGTTCGTTGATCATGTTGGCCACGCTTTGCAGCAAATCCCGCACACTGCTGCCGTAACTGCGATTGATCCTAATCGCCAAGGCCAGTAGATACAGCTCGTCGATCCGGTACAGATTGGCGGTTTCCTGAATCGCCTCGCCCAAATCGACACCCAATTCGTTGGCGCGGAATATACGGCCGATAATGCTCTTGAGCGGATCGGGCGTTTCCTCGGCGGCCAGCCGTAACGAGCCTTCCATGCTTCGGCCGGTGCCGAGCCCTCGAAGCACTTGATCGAGAAACAAAGGCAGTTGCATCAAGATCAACCGGATGCGTTTTTTTGCTTTATATACCAGCCACAGATAGACGACCGCCACAACGGCCAAGGGTACCGCCAAGCCGAACGCTAGACCTTTCGCTAAGCCTGTCAGGATAGCCATCAACAACAAACACAAGATACCCGAAACAAACTGCCGAGGCTTAACTTCCATTCCTGCTCGCCAAAACAGGCGATCGAGCCATGGCAAGCGCCGGCTTTCCTGGGGCAACAGCACTTTCGCCTCCATTCCGGAGGCTTCGGCCATGCGCCGCCCCACTTTCTCGACGAGTGCTTCCTTTTGACTACGCGAATAGATGAGCAATGCACCGGCCAGTAATGCGACGGCCAGCGCGAAAATCATAATTTGCTGGCTAAGCAAAATTTCCTCCTCCCTCGGAGTAAACCGCGCCGGAATCGGCTTCGAACTTCTGCCCGGAGGGGCGGCTGTTGATCACGGTAAAACACTTACGAAGCCGGTCGTAACCGAACAATTCGTTGAGCATGATCTGCCCGTCACGCAAATCCCCAACTTCGGTTATCGATGTGATACGGCGCGTGCCGTCGGAAAAACGGGTAATTTGCACGATGATATCGATTGCGCAGGCAATCATTTGCCGAAGAATTTCTATCCCACCTTGAAAATTCGCCAAGGCCGACAACATTTCCAGCCGGACAAGGGCATCCCTGGCGCTATTGGCATGCACGGTGCTCATCGAACCGTCGTGCCCGGTATTCATTGCTTGCAGCACGTCCAATACCTCTTCGCCGCGAACCTCGCCCAGAATGATGCGATCGGGACGCATCCGCAAGGCATTGCGCACCAAATCGCGCGCTTTGACTTCGCCCTCGCCTTCCACATTGGGCGGACGCGTTTCCAGGCGCACCACATGACTGTGGCCCAACTGCAATTCAGCGGCGTCCTCGATTGTGACTATCCTTTCATTGACATCGATGAACCGGCTCAGAATATTCAACAGGGTCGTCTTACCGGTGCCGGTACCGCCGCTGATCAAAATATTGCAACGGTAAGTCACCGCCTTGCGCAGCAATTCCAGCATCGCTTCATTGATCGAACCGTATACCAATAAATCCGAATCGCGTAATGGGTCTTTCCGAAACTTACGCACCGAAAGACAAGGGCCGTCTATCGCCAATGGCGGAATGATCGCATTAACCCGGCTGCCGTCGGGCAGGCGGGCGTCGACCATAGGGCTCGACTCGTCCAGACGACGCCCGAGCGGCGCGATGATTCGGCGAATGACGCGCAATACATGATCGTCGTCGATAAACCGCAAATCCGCCTTTTCAACTAGGCCATTACGCTCGAGAAAAATATTCTTCGCGCCATTGACCATAATATCGCTGATCTTGTCGTCGACCAGCAACGACTCGAGCGGTCCGAACCCGGTTAGCTCGCTAATCATATCTTCGGTCAGGTCGTCGAGATCGTAACTGGTCACGGCAATTTGCCGTTGTCCGGCGTAACGCGACACATGATCGAAAACATATCCGCGAATTTGCTCGCGCGACCAATCATTAAGCGGCACGCCATCATCTTCGACGCAATCGATCAAATAACGATGCAAACTGTATTTGAGATCCTGATAGGTCTCGGTATGCTTTAAACTGTAGTCATTGAGAGGATATTTGAAAGGCATGCCTGATAGTCCTACCTAGCTAGCGCCAAACCGCGCCAATATGTTCTTGAAAAACCCCCTGTCCTTATAGGGCTTTCGCACCTCATCGACTTTATCGCGACTGACGATTCTTTTCGCCAGTTTTTTTATCGCCAACGTGTAAGGGTCGCGAGGCGCGCATTTAAACAAACTATCCCCGGAATTCATCATCGCCAGGCGCGCCATTCCCGAAGGCGGCAAGGTAGCCTGCAAGGGCAAGCCAAAGCCTCGGGACAGACTCTCGGCATCGGGCGGCAATTGCGGCAAATAGCGGTCGACGACCAACTCGACCGAATCCATCGGAATTTTATGTTCGATCATTTTTTTCACCAACTGCATATTTTGCTTACAACTCGGGACGCTCTGTTCGACCACGACCAGCGTATTATCGGCATTGCTCAGCAACAGATATAGAAAATCCGACCGCGGCACTCCGCCCAGATTGATCACGATACGAGGAAAATATCGGCGTAACATGCCGAGCAATACATAGATATCGGCCGAAGTAATCTCGCTCATCGCGCCTTGTTCCTCCGGTAAGGCCAACAAACTTAGCCCGCTTTCATGCTTGGCGAACGCGCTATCGATCAGCATCGAATCCAGCCGGCGCAGACTGCGCACCGCGTCGATGAAACTGTATGGCGAAGCTAGCCCGAGATAGGTCAAGGTGTCTCCGGCCGGATTACCGAGATCGATCAACAAGGCATTGCGTTCGGTGCGCTCCCCCTGCATCGCCAAGGCCAGATGCAATGCGAGCATCGGCGTGTCGGAACCGGGCCGGGCGCTAACCAACGCCGTGATCGCGCCGACCGATTCGGTCGGGATATTGGGTGCGGGCGCTCGACTTGCCAAGCGCTTGACCAAATTGATCACTTCACCGGGCCGGCTCAGGGTCAAAATGAAATCGCGCGCGCCTGAGCGCATTGCCGAAAGTATCAGTTCGTTATCGGCCTGTTCCGCCATCGCGATAACAGAGAGCATGGGTTTAAAAGCCACCAAGCCTTCTATTAGCGCCGCGTCCTGTCGGTGAGATTGAGCATGCAATAACACGAACACGACCTGAGCTCCGGTCAAGTCGAGAATTTGACGCACACGCTCCAAGGATGGCGAATCGGCGACAACCACCTCTCCTTCGTCCTTGAAAACCGTATTCAGCCAGCGGATATGATCCTGATCGTTGGTAACGGCAATGAAACTTTGTTTGCGAATAGCAGCCATAGGTCAATCCGAAAATCCAGAGCGTGCTGGTGTTTTAGTTTTAAATTCTCCGGTTTCTTTAAAAAATACCTCGAAGAAATTAGGGTCGTATTTCCGGAAGCGTTCGCCCGGCATCGGCGGCAAATCGGCGCCCTTCGCGAGCGGCTGCACCACATGCGGAGTTACCACCATAATTAGCTCCCTATCGTTGCGATCAATATGTGTGGACCGAAAAAATGCGCCGAGAACCGGAATATCACCTAACCATGGGAATTTATCGACGCTGCCGATGGTATTCTGGCTGACCAAGCCGCTGATCACGAAGCTCTCGCCGTCGCCCAACGAAATACTGGTATCGGTTCGGCGGACGCGCAAGGCCGGCACCGCGACGCCGCCGCTTTGAATAGCGGCGGTAAAATCCAGCTCACTGACTTCGGGGGCGACTTTTAAAGCGATACGGTTTCGATCCAGCACAGTCGGCGTCAACGACACACGCACCCCAAACTCCTTGAATTCAATGGTATTACTGCCAGACTGAGCGCCACCTTGGGGAACGGGAATAGGAAATTCACCGCCCGCCAAAAAATTAGCGCTTTGCCCGCTCATCGCCATTAACGAGGGCTCGGCCAATGTATAAGCGAAACCGTTGTTTTCGAGAACGGATACCACACCGAGTATGCCTTCGGTAGCATTCCCGTAGAGAAAATTGAAGGCCTGGGCATGCGGAAAAAAACCGCTGCTCAACAAAGATAAAGCGCCTTCGCCGGCGGATTGAACGCCGGTCATATTGCCCGGCGTGGACAAGGCCAGCGTCGTGTTGGCCGTATTCTTGCCGAGAAACAGGCCGGCGTTCTGCAAGCGTCTGCGGCTGACTTCGACGATCTTGATATCGATTTGCACCTGTGTCTCGAAATCCAGCACACTGGCGTCGATCGCTGCATCGCTTTTCGTATCCAGAGCCTGGCGCACTTGGGCGTGATCTTCCAATGAGCGGCTACCGCCCGATAAGCCAAGTTTATCGCCGGCCTCCCGCACTTGAAAATCGGCATTATCAAGCCGGCTAACCGCGCGTTGCTTCAAATCGGCCGACGCCACGACCAACAATTCGACCTGCAGACTCGGTTGTTCGGCGTCATCACCGTACCACACCATTAAATCCGTTTTGCCGGGCTTTTTTCCCATCACCAACAACAGATTGCCTTCGACTTGTAAATCGGCAATCTCGTCATTACCGATAGCGGCTCGCTTGATCGCTCTATCGGAAGGCGCGCGCCACTGCTTGCCCACCTCGAGATCGATGCTCAGTTTAGCCGCAGCCGAAACGTCTCCTATCGCCAAAAGCAGCACGGCTAATATAACTTTCAATATATTCATTGGTAATCGGTAATTCGCTCTTTAAAATTTAGTTATTATTATTGATCAAGCGTGCTAAGGGTAGCATGTCTCTCCCTCCGTATTTTTTAGTCCCCCGGCAATTATCGTTCCCAAGCTCTGCGCTCATCGTTATATACCTTTCGCACTTCAAATTTCAGCAGTGTCTGAGGAAGCACCGGGGTGTTAGGTCGATTTTTTATCCTGCAAACGATAGTCATGGGGCGCCCTTTGACGGACACTCCGGAGCCGAATTTTGATCTACGATGGGTATACATAAGTCAAAAATCACCCTTTTGCAATCTTAGCCAATGAGACCTCGATACCATTTATTGTGACTTAACTCTCTCGGCCTCGAAATCGCGATCAGGGGATCGCTCCCACAGAGCGTCCGCCGCTCTCTGTGGGAGCGACGCCTTCGTCGCGACTATCGGAGCCGTTAACGCTCAAACACCAATAGCCTTTCCGGACAACACAACCATTTAGCGCTCGGTCGATACTTTTTGCAGAATAGGTATATTTATACTTGTGTATAACGGCGAGCGGTCTGCGTGGGATTGATAGGGGGCGTATACCTTTCGTACTTCAAATTTAGGCAGTGCCCGAGGAGGCGCCGGGGTGTTTGGTCGATTTTTGCTCCTGCAAAATCGACATTCACGGCGTCCTTTGACGAACACCTCGGTGCCGAATTTTGATCTACGATGGGTATAAATAATTACGTCGCCTCCCTCGGTCTACATTTGAATCTAAGGCGGATAGGATAAAGTTTGCGTTGAGTAGCCTCTTTGAGTATTACCCCTATGAATGACTATATCGGCTTTTGCCTCGCTTTCATACGTTTTGCCCATCTCCTCGTATTCACCATGACGCCCGCGTCGAACGAGATCTTTCAATAGCACTTGATACCTTTCATCCAAAGCGGCTTCCGGTTGGGGAATCGACAAACCGGCTTGCAATAAAGCCTCTTCGTCGACCGGCGAAACGCTTTCTTCGGGCCCTCGCAAGGCAAGCCGAATTCTACCGCCGGATTCGGCCAGCATCAGCGTCGAGGTATCGGTTTCACCAATCGCCAGCACGGCCGTTTTACTTTTTTTGCCGGTGGGTTCCACGTCCTTTTTTTGCCGCGTCGATGCAGGTTTACTAGCGCCATCCTTAGCTTTGGCCTGATCCTTTCCGCTCGACCGAGCATCCTCCTCATCCACACTTTGCTCCGGCAAGCTCAACATATTGCCGAAAGCCAGCACGCGCACATCCGACAATACGACTTGCGCCGAGCTATCGTTGCCGACTTCCCGGTCGCTACGCAAATAAAGCAACACATCGACATGATCGCCGGGTTCGATGAATCCTCCGGCACCGATCACCTCATCCACTTTGACGGCAAGCGCGCGCTCTCCGGGCCGCAGAGCCAGCGCCAATTGGCTATACGTTGGAAAATGACTGCCGAGCAGCATTTCGCCGGCGGCAATATCGACTCTGGTTTTACGTCCGGTTAACTCGGCCGCCGATGCAAAAGAGCGCACCGGACGCGTCGGCACGACTGCAGTGGTTAAATCCGCCTCGGCGATAACCTGACCGGCCGGAATATCCCTCGCCGCAAAAACCACTTCCTCGCCTTTCGGCTGAACTTGCTCCACAACTGCCGGTTCGGGTTTCGCTGGAGTCTGGCTGGCTTTATAGCCGAGATAACCGATAGCAACGGCTCCGATTGCCAATAAAATTGCCAATACCCGTAACACCGTACTGTTCATGACGACTCCTGCTTGCTTTTACGGCTCATTGTAAACGGAAAATTTGCCGGGCACCTATTCTACGACATTAACCCGCGTACTTTATACCCAGCGTAGATCAAAATTCGGCACCGGGGTGATCGACAAAAGACGCCGTGAATACGCCCATGTAGGCTCTATGTCAGCATCCATGCGGGTAAAACTTTACCGATCGCTCCCGCGCCTCCTTAAGCATCGCCGAAATTCGAAATACGAAAGGTATCTCTTTACCTGATTAGCAAGTTTCTTCAGCTAAAGGCCAAAAACCAGCATATCCCTAGCAGGACGGGGTTTGCAACCCCGTCCTAAACGTTTTGACTTTGGCCGAAGTTAGCCGAAATGTTTAGGGCAAACCGAAACGTTGGGGACGGGTTAAATAACCCGTCCCGCAGAAGTGGCTACGACTGGCCACTGCTCGGACAATTGGCTTCAGCAAGCTGAAGCATCTTGCTAATCAGGTCTCTTTATTGCCATGAAAATATAAAAGGGTGCTGAGAATAGTCCCATGATGGGTTTCCGCTTCGCTTCTACCCATCCTACGTCTTCGGGTTCTCAGGAAGCGCGTGGCGAATTTTTTGCTTAGAAAACCTGCACGGCGGCCCGGCCGATCAGATCGTCGGGCACTCTCGGCACATCGCCGATGACCGGAAAACGCAAGATCGGCACCAGCGGATTGGCTCGATAACCGGCATATCTAACGGTCACGATCAAGATATCATTGTCCCATGTGAGATTCACATCGGCATTCGCGCGCGCGGACGGCAGCAGGGTATCATCCAGAAACGCTTCGACGACATCGCGCACCCTCGCTTCGACGCCAGTGAGATAGGCGGCTTCGGCATTTTCTTCATCGTCGAAATAACTCCGCTCCACCGCAACACCCGCCCGGGCACCGGCGGACGCCGCGTGATTGAAGACCTGCATCATCATCATCGGAATCGAATAACTGACGATCGCGTAAAACAGCGTGAAAAAAATGACGAACAGCAGCGCCGCCTCGATCGCCGCCGCGCCGCGTTGGCCGCGCAAGCGGCCGGAAGGAGGTTTGATGTTGGTATCTCCGATAGGACTCGCTACCTGTCTCATGACCAGTCCTTTATGTTGAAGCCGCTCAACCGCGCAGCGACAGCGAAAATCCGGAAGCGACGGCAAACAATGCCACAAGGAAACCTGCCGCCAGTGCCGCACCGAACGGCAGGAATCTGCCTTTCGGTTCCGGCACCCCGGCAAGGGAAATACCCAAGCGCACCAACAAAAACGACCAGCGGTAGGCCGTCAGCCACAAGATGACTGTTACGCCTGACAGCAACCCCGCCACGACAAAAGTAATCAGTACCGCATCGACGCCGCCGAGCAAGCCCATCGCGGCAAATAATTTGACATCGCCCGCACCGAGTTTTTTGAACACATAGCCGGGCATGGTCATGGCCAGCGCCAAGGCCCAGCCGGCCAAAGCCGACATAAAAGTCAACCCCAGCCAACCTTCCCCGATTACCGCATAAGCGGCCAGCGCCGCCAAGTGTGCGCCGAGCGTCAGTTTATTGGGTAGGCGGCGTCGAACAAGATCATACAGGCCGCAAACGACAACCCACACACCTAAAATCCAAATCGGCACCGACGCCGCCGCTAATAGGTTCATGCTGTGAATCCACGACCAAACCTGGTTGCGTGCATCAATTCAACACGGCCGAAAACGACGAACTAGCTCACCCACCAGCACCAGCACTAGTAGTCAATACGTCTTGAATTTCTCCAAAAATTGATCTTACGGCACTGCTGATGCCGGGGACGAATGCAACCAACGCAACCGCAACCATCGCGGCAATCAGCGCATATTCGATACCGCTCGCACCTTCTTCGTCTCGAAGAAACTCGCCCCACCATTGTTTAAATTGAATGTTCATTTTTAACCTCTCCTTGGGTTATCGATCGATAGTGCCCAATTCTGTTTTTGTTAAGAGCCAACGATTCCATTCGACATTTTTAAACCACCCTAAGAACGCTTGGATCTTCGGTCGGTTAATTTTTTTTATTATATTTTTCCTTGCTCAGCATGATTACAGATAACCGGATTGAAAAAAACCCGTGTTGTCACAATTCGAGAAACCTTTTCAATATTTTCCGAGACCGGTTCATATCCTCTATAACAGTACACTCATGGATTTCTTCAATACGGTATTAACTCAGCAATTCTCAATTTAAGCAGATAACCATAAGAGCTCTCAGTGTGGAATGGGGATATTCAAGCCATCAAGCATAAATTCCATCAAATGTTGCCAGCTATCAAAACAAAAATAGCGGGTGAGCGCCCTTAAATCGTTAAAAAACGTCTTGCGGCTGGACAATTCTTCACGCAGCAAGCGATAGCATTGATCGAACCATTGCAACAACGTATGAACCAGAAAAGCCAGAATGATCAGGCTGGCTAACAAGGCCGCGAGGTGCTTTTTACCGTGCCCGAAGTTATGCGCGAAGTTATATCCCTTGGTTTTCAATGTGTTGTTATTTTCGTTTTCGATCTTCCAGCGCGTACGACCGGCGCTGACGATATCGGCCACATTGTGCGCGCCTAATGCGTAATCCGTGGCGAACGCATTGCGGTAAACGATATGACCTTGTTCATCGATGACCTCAATTTCGCACCAATTCACCAATAGGGCATCGTCGCTGTCGCGCAACGGCACTTGCTGAGCGATGCGGTAACGCTCGGTCAGTCGTTGCTTGCCTGTCCAGCGGCGTTTTTCGATCACTTCAACCTGCCCGAGCCGCTGAAAATCCTCCACCCACTCGTAGAGGGTTTTATGGGATTCCGGTTTGCACACCAGAATGAAATGCCGACCCTGTTGCTTGAGGTATTCGCAAAAAGGCTGTTTGCAATATAAATCGTCGCCTAAAAACGTCACGTTCGCCGGCAGGTGGCCGCCTTCGCGCTCCAACCAGCGCCGCGCGGCCGCCAGTTCATAATCTTGCTTATCGCTTCCGTCTTGCGGTGCGATAAATTCGGGTGCCAACGGAATGACATCCGCTTGATGTGGCGAAACGATTACCGGGGTAACTGCGCTGTGAGCATAGTGGATAGCACCGTTCTTGAGTGTCTTCGTTGAGCAGCAGGCGCAATGAATCTTCTGCGAACTAAAATACTCCACCCGATCCAAGGCCACCAGCACGCTATCACCCAGCACTTGGAACTCTTTGAGTTTGCCTTGCGCTTCCAATGCCTGCAGCACCCATCGGTACAGTGGCCATAGGGCGTCGGGTGACACCGCATCCAGCAGATTCCGAATCTGGTTGTCACTCGGAATTTGGTAGACTCCAAACAAACTCTGTGCGTTATTCTTGCCGCGCTCTTTTTGCATCGTCCGCTGATGATCCAGAAACGAGGGTGATTGCATAAAAAACACCGAAAAGGCGCTCAGTGCTGCATCGACCATACTGTATTTCTGGTAAACACCAGTCCCACTGCGACCGTCGGGCAAGGTTTCGAAGACTTGCCTGATTCGCTCGATCAAGCGAGCTTGCGTGAATTGTTCTGTTTCTTTAAAAGGGTAAGCCATCGTCCGTGTACGGATATGAAAAAATCAGCCCAGTTTACCAGCATGGGCTAAATTGAGAACTGCTGGTATTAACTTACAGTTTCCTAAACGAAAGCGCCTTGATTTCGTGCCGAACAATCGGTTCGGATTGCCAAAGGTACAGGTCAGTTAGCCGAGTCGATTCTCACAGGGAAAACGATAGAATTCCCTGCCAAGGCTTTGACAATAAAGGACAAAAAGTCTAACAGCCAACCCCATGACCTGTCAATTTATTCCTTAGCGAGTTACTCGGTTTTTCAGCCGATGCCCCGCGTCATTCGAACGCGCGTTAAAATAACGCCGCGTTTCATCCCGCACGACTTTGGACAACAACAACAGCCCTATCAGATTAGGGACGGCCATCAAACCGTTCATCAGATCCGAGAAATTCCACACCAAGTCCAGCTGCAGCATCGCTCCGACCGGAATGACGGCCACGAAGGCGACACGATAAAGAACGACGACTCTCGCACCGAGCAAATATTCGATCGCTTTCTCGCCGTAATAACTCCAACCGATCAAGGTCGAAAACGCGAACAATACTGTCGCCAGCGCGACGATCAACGTGCCGGTACTACCTAACGTTTCGGCAAAACTTAAGCTGGTCAGCACGCCGGCGCTAACGCCATCGGCCCATGGTGTTGCGGTTAGAATAACCAGCGCTGTAATGGTACAAACCAGCAAGGTATCGATGAAGGTCTGCGTCATCGATACCAGCGCTTGCTTGACTGGATCGCAAGTACGAGCCGCCGCGGCGGCGATCGGCGCCGAGCCGAGCCCCGACTCGTTGGAAAACACCCCGCGCGCGACTCCAAAACGGATAGCGGAGGCGATAGTTGCGCCGGCAAATCCGCCGCCCGCCGCGATCGGGTTGAAGGCATGATAAAAAATCAGCCGCAATGCTTCCGGCACTTGATTGATGTTAATAGCGATCACGGTCAACGCGGCGCCGATATAAAGCACGATCATGAACGGCACCAGCATCGAGGTAAATCGGCCGATCGAGCGAATACCGCCGATTAGCACGAAGCCGGTCAACGACATCAAAACAACGCCGGTCACCCAGGCTTCAACGCCGAAGATATTGCCCAACATAACCGCGACCGAATTGGCTTGCGTCATGTTGCCGATGCCGAACGCCGCACAGGCCGTAAACAGCGCAAACAGCCAGCCCAGCCAAGGGAGCCCCGCACCCTTCGCAATGTAATACATCGGCCCACCGCGCATGCCATGCTTGCCTTGCTCGCGATATTTAACCGCCAAGACCGCCTCGGCATACTTTGTCGCCATGCCGACGATGCCGGTCATCCACATCCAAAAGACCGCTCCGGGCCCACCTAGCGTAATCGCGGTTGCCACGCCGACGATGTTGCCGATTCCGACCGTAGCCGCCAATGCCGTGGTCAAGGCCGCAAAATGACTGATATCGCCGACGCCCTGATGATCCTTATCGAAAATTAATTTCAAAGCGTGCCCGAGCGCGCGGAATTGCAAGCCGCGCAACAGAATCGTCAAATACAGTCCGGTACCGACTAGTAAAATAAGCATCGGCGCGCCCCAGACCCAGCCTGACAAAGTCGCAACAACATTTTCAAAGGTTTCCATGGATATTCTCGTTATTGGTATTCGGTTTTCTGGTGCCCACGGAGAGCACTCATCGTTATACATAAATCGTGTATTACCGTCATGCCATCATAGCGCATGCGGCCTCGATACCATTTATTATCACCTAACCTTCCCGGCTTCGAAATCGCGATCAGGGGATCGCTCCCACAGAGTTCGGAACCCTTTTGTGGGAACGATGAAATTAAAAGCCTAAGATAGCGTCTCAGTCCTCAGTTCGCGTCGAAGTAATGCCTATTTTGAAACGCGGCAAAGAGTTTATCGAGCAAAACCTTTTCGCTATCGACGATACGGCCCCGCAAGGCATAGGGGTACTGTGTCGTACAAGCAGCGGCAATGTCCATGCAATATTTCAGAATGCTTCGATTTCGCTCGGAATCGGCCGATGACGCAGAATCGAGGACCAATTCGCTCAGTGCGTCAAGTAGTCTTTGCGGCGGTCGCCGGTGCGCGAAGCGCTCCAAAAAATCATTGGCATCCTCGGTCGTTATCAATGGAATTCCCGCCGCGCGGTCAAGGTGCGCAATGTGTTCTATCGTAAAGTGATACAGCAATGCCAGCTCGGCTGGTTGATTTTCGCCGTCGGCCCATATCATTTCAATTAACGGGATCAGATCTAGGAAATAGTAATCCGAAGGTTTAAGTTCGAACTCTTTTGCTAATAATTCAAAGATATTTTGTTTCTCGTTACTCATAGCTCAACCATAATGTTAATCCTGCTTTAACATTTACCTATTATACCTTTCACACTTCAAATTTCTTGGCAGAAACAAAACGTTGGGCACCTTCTGCGGGACGGGTTAAATAACCCGCCCCGCAAAGGAGTCATCTTTTCTCGTTTTCGAACTTCGCACAACTAACTCGCAAAATACGCAGCCTTTTTTCAGGCATAAAAAAACCCGCGCTCAGTTCATGAGCGCGGGTTTTTTAAATCGGTTTAGATAACCGTGACTTCTTCGGCTTGCGGGCCTTTTGGACCGCGAGTAATTTTAAACTGAACGTGTTGGCCTTCATCCAGTGATTTGTAGCTGCTGGTGCCGCTCAGGATATTCCGGAAATGGACGAAAACGTCCGGACCTTGTTGTTGTTCGATAAAACCGAAACCTTTATCTGAATTAAACCATTTAACGGTGCCGGTAGTCATTGCTGCAGTATTCATAGTAAGTCCTATAAAATTTTAAATTAAAAGCCTTAAGAAAGGCGGGTAAAGCTGATAACGATGGAATTACTATATGAAAAACAGGACGAATAACTACTGAAGAGACATCGAAATGGTAAACAAAGGTAAATCTAGTTTTCTAGCTGGAACTCATTGTAGGCCGATTATTAGCATTGTCAATTTAATTCTGGAAAATCCGTCAATTTATTCTGTTTCCCAAGGTTCTTCGCTCGTTGTTATACCTTTCGCACTTGAAATTTCGGCAGTGCCCGAGGAGGCGCCGGGGTGTCCGGTCGATTTTCGCTCCTGCAAAATCGACATTCACGCCATCCATGGCGCTCATAAAGGCTTTGCCAGCATGGAGCTGGCACAGAGACTACATGGACGTATTCACGGCGTCCTTTAGCGGACACCCAGGTGCCGAATTTTGATCTACGACGGGTATATAACGATGAGCGCAAAGCGGGGGCTTGACCGATTTAACTCAACGATCCGCCAACGTCGTAATTATCGGAAACTGAACGCCTTGACGCTGACGAAACCCAATCAAGGTCGTGATGCCTTTCGATAACAAAGCATTGACTTGAGCCTCGATCAATAATGTTTCGGTGCCGGGCTGCAAAACGGGCTCATCATCCAAGGTATAACTAAATACCGGCACATCGCTCATCAATACTGCATCGTCCGCACTGTCTTCTTGAGTCATTCTTATCAGCGCCCGAGCGCATAACAGGGCCGGATTTCCCCAAAGTAGCTCACTCTGGGCGGGGACCTCCGAACATTCCTCAAAAGCCAATGTTTCAATCGGGTCACGCTTGAATCCGTAGGGTAATCTCAATAAGTAGCGAGGATATGCCAGCACCACGCTATCGGCATTAATCTCGCTAAGGTATCGAGTCCAATCGCCGTCTTTTTTAGACTCCCCTAAGATCGCGCTATCGATCAATGACTGACCCGCAGCACCAAGAAAACAGCCGCCGCAAGCTTTTGCCGTAGCACTCAAAAACTTAAGCAATTCAGCATCTTCAGCACTGCCGGCAAAGCTAAAATCGCCGACCAACAATACATCCCGCCCTTCGTCGTCCAATTGAACATGCGCCAATAAACGCTGTTTAAACTCGCTGCCCCCTTCATTGACAGCGGCCATTAATTCGGCTTGGCTGATATCGACTAAAAAGAAGCACTGCTCGTCCGCGTACTCTTCATTGACTAGCGCTTCGGTGGCTCGCCAAAGGGACTCGAGGCTTTTAAAATCCTGTCGTTGCAGTAGGGTTCGCAAAAATTGGCTGACCGTCTTTTCGATCACATCAATCAAAGCCTGATACTGCGAACTAACATCCTTGGTTATATAAGGCGACACGACCCGTTCGATCAACCTTTCCACCGTGTCGGCTTTATCGGTCTTGGGCTCCGGCGCTTTGCCCAACAAACGTTGCAAGGTATCCGCTTCGGTCTCGACATCGACTTGCTGCGTTTGGGGCGAAATGTTTTGATTAGGGTCGGTTTGATTGAACGATTGAATTTTCGCCGCAGCCTGCGCCGCCGTTTTCGGGTTACTCAACGCTTTTTTTAATTCGAGCAAGTCAGCCAAAATCCGGATTTTGTTAAACCAGGCATCCGGATGAAAGTCTTCGATCGATTCAAAATGCAATGTCACACCCGAGTCAAGATCGAGCGTCGGCCTGATTTGAGTCATTACCTGCTCAAAAGTATCGCTGTCGATTCTTTTAATGTTGCGTTGACTCCACTCTGCATCACGCCGTCCGGAAAAATCACCCAACACATAAATTCGATAACCGTTAGCGTGTGCTTTTTTAGATGCTAAGCCCCGGGTATTAAATCCCATCGTAAAATCGACTCTACTTGACATGCTTTTTCTCCCAACCCGACCGATAAAACCGGACAGTAGCAGACACGGTTTCATCAGACAAGCAATGAAATCGAATCATCACATTACGGTGCAAAGCTTTAGCCTCGCGGTGATCGACAGTCTCGCAGAGTAAGCCTCGCGTGCCTTTTTTAGTTTAGGCTGAGTAACTACGGATGACTTGCGAAATGGTGCGCGGGGCGGGTTATTCAACCCGCCCCGAACGTTTTGATTTGCTTCGGCCACGATCGAAACGCTTAGGACGGGCTTGCACCCCCCGTCCTGCCAAGGAGTGCCGAATTTTGATCCGCGCGGGACACATGCCGGACTTATTGTGTCCGGTAAAGTTTTTTGGCGAGTTCTACGCGTTCCGCAGCCGTTTCAGGAATTTTTTTGAGCTTCTCGACGGCTTCCAATCGGGGTAATAGCCCTTTTTTGTTGGCTAATTGAATGCTTAAACCGGGGCGAGCATTGATTTCCAACATCAGCGGACCAAGTTTCGAATCCAATACGATATCGACGCCGATATAACCGAGCGAAACCAACTCCTTGCAACCCGCCGACAACAGCAGGATGTCCTCCCAATTCGGCAAGCTTAATCCTGTAATCGTATTTCCTGAATCAGGATGCGCATCAATCATATCGTTTTGCCATACGCCAGTCGTGGTGACGCCTTGTTCGATATCGATACCCACACCAATCGCGCCTTGATGCAGATTGGCCTTACCGTCGGAAAGCCGAGTCGGCAAACGCAACATTGACATCACCGGAACTCCCATAAAAATAATCGTCCTGATATCGGGAACGCCTTGATAACTCACTCGATCGAAAACCGGGTCAAAATCCACCCGATATTCGATCAAAGCGACATCCGGCTGGCCGCCCAAACTGTACATACCGCTCAGTATATTGGAGATGTGATGGCCGATTTCCTCTTCGGTCAACAAGGTGCCGTTCAGTTTGCGATAACAATTCTTGCTGCGGCCATTGACAACGATAATCCCTTCGCCTCCGCTGCCATGTGCAGGCTTGATTGCAAACTCGTCGTATGGCTTGAGCTTTTCGGGTAAATCGGCGATTTGATATTCCGCATCGACCACAGCATAGAGTTCGGGAACGGCAATACCTGAAGCTTGCGCGAGCTTTTTGGTTCGCAGCTTGTCGTCGACCAGCGGATAGTATTTTCGCGGATTGTAACGCAGTATATAGTCGCCATTACGCTGATTCATCCCCAACAAGCCAGCTTCTCGCAAACGCTTCGAGGGGCGCAAATAGTTTTTCCAAGACATGCGACTACCCTTTTATGACGGAACGAAACCGCCATAGTTCAGTTAAGCGATAGCCGGTATAGCGACCTAACAGTAAGGTGAACGCCAAAAATGTCAATAATAATTCGGGAAATACAAAAATAAGATGCTCGAGCACGGGATGCGACATTAGCAAATATCCTATTGACGCAATGAATAAGCTGCCGATGCATTGCTGTAGCGCCTCTGAAGGCCCGTGCTCTTCCCAAACCAAGGACATTCGTTCAATCGTCATCGAAATAATAACCATTGGGAACAAGGCCACGGACAAGCCGCGATCGATACCCATTTTATGGCTCATCAAGCTTAGCAACGTCATCAATATCACAACGATGATCAGCACACTCGCGAGTCTTGGTACCAGCAGCAAACGTAAATATTCCAGATAAAAACGCAGCATTAAACCGAATGCGATGAGCAAACCAAATAAAAAAAGCCCCCAAGACAAACCGGTCTCTCGAAACGCCATCCCGATCAAAATCGGCATGAACGTACCGAATGTTTTAAAGCCAACGACATTTCTCAGAACAACGATCAGCAAGGCACCAATCGGCATCATCAATAAAATCCGGTAAACATTTTGTGTTTGAATCGGCAAATGGAATAGCGAGAATTCCATAATCGGCGAATCGATTTTACCGATTCGCTTCTGGGTTACCGCCGCCAAACCGAGCGATTGCTTATAGACCGAAAAGTCGATTTTCTCCGATTTCCCTCCCGTCACTGTCAGTAAAGGCGAGCTTCCGTAATACCAAATGATTGAATTCTCAGGAAAACCCGATATCCCCGAATGAGGGTCAAAAGTTAACCATTGCTCACCGTTGTGCACCTGAAGCCAAGGCACTAACTTACTATGCCTAGCCCCATCCTTGAGCATCAGAATGTTGACTTGACGAGTCGGAATCCTAGCGCCATGCAAAATATCGATAACTCGCTTCATCCACGCTTCAGAGCTGGTCGCGTCTTTTTTAATGATTTTTACATTGTCGTCGGGATTTGGCGCATTCAACCTTCTCAATAACTCTTGCGTGAAGGATTTAATATCCGCCGATTTGCTTCTGACATCGTCCAGCAATGCCGAAACGGCCGTCTGCATGATCTCCGGATACTCGGGTTCTTCAGGATAAGGAACTTTTTTATCGATAAAGGTTTCTTTATCCCCCGGAACAATCTGCATCCGATAATACAGCGTCTGTTCACCAGCAGGGCGCCGAACCGCCCATTGAGCGATTCGATTTTGATTGACGCTTTCAAGAGTTAGGCCATATCGACCGGAAACAAAGTTTTCATCCAAAAACATATATCCGGGAATTTGTTTCGGCAACATCAAATCGACTTTGGAAGGGCCGGAAGAAGGTTTATAGCTAACCTTGGCTTCCACAGCCCAAATAATCTCATCCTCGACCGGTAGCAAGGGTAGATTAAGTTCAGTAACTTTGTAATATGAAACAGCGACGCTCAATCCGACCAGGATAAACGCCAAAACATTGACATGAAGGTTTTTCAAAACGATTGCCGTATTAAATAATTGTTGTTATGGGGGTTTAAGATCCGAAAGGAATAATGCCGAATTATTCTTCCAAAACCGGCTCCGGAAAACCAGGGTAGCAAATGATATTTTTTAATTTTTTCGAATGTTTATGGGTCACGCCTGGATCGACAATGACCTTGTTTTCCAGAAATCGACGACCTAACAGAACCGGATAAATATAGTTGTCTCGGTCGGCCAACGTGAACTCCGTCTCGTAATAATTGGAATTCATGCAAAATCCCAACTCTACAACATAGCGCCTTGCCGAATCCAGTTTGTGTCTTTTGATCAACGTTTCGCGAGCAACCGGCAACTCCACCGTCCTAGCTTGAGATTTTTTTTCGAGGCCTTTCGGTAAGGTAAAACGTACCCAACTTTGCCCGTCCCGCTCAAACTCCTCAACATTTTTTGCATGGATCGAAGAAGTTTTAGCGCCGGTATCCAATTTTGCCCGAAAACGTATTTGTGCCGGAGATAGAATAATGTCTTCCACCCATCCTGCGATAATTTTTTGATCTTCTAAATAAGCGCTGGCTCGACTGAAAGGACTTAACATGACCAACACAATGAAAAGGCTTATGCTAACATCTCGTTTCATCATAATTTTTATTCATAATCATAAAGTTAAATCACCATAAAGAAGCGGAACGCGCTATTAGGTCGTTTTTAGCTTATCAAAAAATGCCTACTCTTTCCTAAAAACATAAATCATTAGGATAAGCCAAGCGACTAAAGAATAGCTTGATATATATACTTCGCGTGCCTAAAAACATCCCAAAGGTAAGTATTCGAATCCCCTACACAACTTCCCAATCTCCGGTTTTAGAAACCCTTCACGCAAGCTCTTGCTCACCAGTTTCGAGAAGCTGGAGCTTCTCGTACCGCATACCCAAGCAAAGAGCTTGGGTATGCGCGAAATTCAACCACAAATTGAAGCAAACGCCACCATTCCCTGCTTACCTCTCACTGCTCACTGCTTACCAATTAAAAACTCACTCCTTGGTTTTTTTATAGAATCCGTGCTTCTTGACACCCTGTTTACCGGGTGCCAATGGTTTTTCCTTAGGCAAGCCAACCGATTCGAGCAACACATCCAATGCTTTCGATTCCAGTTCGTGGAAAGCATGAGATTTTAATCCTTCCGGCATCGTCAGCAAGCCATAGCGCACGCGCATCAAGCGACTGACGGTTACCCCTTGAGATTCCCATAACCGCCGAACCAAACGATTGCGCCCTTCGCTAACGACGACGTGATACCATTTATTGGCACCTTCACCGCCGTGAAATTGAATATCGTCGAATTTTGCCGGCCCATCGTCAAGTTCAACGCCTTGTTTTAATCGTTCGAGTACCTCATCGGAAACCTCGCCTAAAATCCGCACAGCATATTCTCGGTCGACTTGCATCGATGGATGCATCAATCGATTAGCCAATTCGCCGTTATTGGTCAACAACAGCAAACCTGAAGTATTGATATCGAGACGCCCGACCGAAATCCAGCGGCCTACTTGTAACTTAGGCAATTGCGTGAAAACGACCGGCCGGCCTTCCGGGTCTTGCCTTGTCACGACCTCTCCGACCGGTTTGTGATAAATCAATACCCGGGTAGTTTGGTGCGCAAATTTTTCCCAATGGACGACTCGGCCATTAAGCTGTAGATGGTCGCCGTTTTGGATTCTATCACCGAGTTTTGCCTGCACGCCGTTAAGCCTGACACGCCCTTCTTCTATCCAGCGCTCGACTTCGCGCCTCGAACCCATACCGCCGCGCGCCAGTATTTTTTGTATACGTTCGCCGGTTTCATCCTGAGGCTTGGTCAATGTTTTTTTCATTGCGACGGGGCCCCCTGCTTCATTGAACGACCTCTTTCGTATCGTGGACGGAGGACTCGACTTCTGCTTTGAGTTCGGCTTCCTGTCCTTGTTCGGTGACTTCTGATCGGTTGGTTTCTTGCTGCTCACTCTGTTCCTGCATTAGTTGCTGATTACTGGCTACCGATAAATCCAATTCTTTGATTTCCTGCAATGTCGGAAGCTCATGCAAGGAAGATAAATCGAAATAGTCCAAAAATTGTTTGGTCGTACCGTATAGCGCGGGACGTCCCGGCACTTCTTTATGCGCAACGACCCTAATCCATTCGCGTTCGAGAAGCGTACGAATGATATTCGAGCTAACCGCAACGCCGCGAATATCTTCGATATCGCCTCTCGTAACCGGTTGACGGTAAGCAATGATCGCCAGCGTCTCCAACAAGGCTCTGGAATATTTAGGCGGTTTTTCTTCGAATAAGCGGCCGACCCAAAATGACAATTCCGGTCTGACTTGAAAACGGTAACCGCTGGCTACTTTTTTCAATGCAATTGGCCGTTGTGCGTATTCTCCTGCAATCTCGTCAACGGCTTGCTGTATCGTGTCGAGTTCTGGCTGTTCGAGTTCGGGAAAGGTTTGTTGGAGTTGTTTGACCGTCATCGGTTTATCCGATGCGAATAACAGGGCTTCGACGATTCGTTTGATATCCACGAGAGTTGCTAGAAAGTTGCTTTTTTTAAGACAATACGTATTGTTAAATTTTTTCTCGCGCAGATGCGAAAGGGCGTAGAGGTGGTTTTACGAATTCGGTAATTCACCCCCTTCTGCGGGACGAATTATTTACCCCGTCCCCAACGTTTCGGTTTGTCCCCAAATATCTTGGATTGCTTTAGCAGGGTCGAAACATTTAAGACGGGGTTGCAACCCATACGCATCAAGCTAAAAACGGCCACCCCATATCTCGCTCTTTCCTAAGCTCCAGCTTGGGAAAGACACTCCGGAAGCTCCAGCTTCATGAGACCGACACAAGCTCCGCACATTCTTAATCAACCCCGACCTTCTCGTTCAATCTTCTTTGTTTGTCGGGAAGCTAGAGCTTCCTGATCAGGTTACCCAAGCTGGAACTTGGGTAACAGCAAAATTCCTCTGCGCCTTTGCGCGAGAATCTTATTAAAACTTAAGCACTTGCAGCAACCGCTCTGACCACGATTTCGGTCAAAGGTTCGTGTTGAATGATTTCGATCAATCCTTCCTTACTGAGCTCGAGAATCGCCAAAAAAGTCACAACGACACCATGGCGTCCTTCTTGAGTTAGAAACAATCGATTGAAAACGATCCCCTCCCCGCCTTTGAGTCTCTCCAAAACGCTCGACATACGCTCCCGAACCGATAAAGGCTCCTTAACAATCTGATGATGACTTAATTGGTCCGCACGCTTTAATACGTCTTGCAAAGCCAATAACAGTTCTCGCAACTGAATATCCGGCAAGGGGCGTTCGATTTCAATCATCGATACGTCGGCCTTGACAATGAACAAATCACGCTCCAGTCTCGGCATGCCATCGATGTCCTCGGCCGCCTTTTTAATGACCTCATATTCCTGCAATCTGCGAATCAATAAGGCCCTCGGGTCTTCGTCATCCTCTTCTTCGGCGACCTGCCTAGGCAGCAACATGCGCGATTTGATCTCGGCCAGCAATGCCGCCATGACCAGATATTCTGCGGCCAACTCGAGCCTAAGCTCGGTCATCATATCAATGTAACCGATGTACTGCCGAGTAATCTGAGCGATCGGAATATTCAGGATATCGAGATTCTGTCTACGAATCAGATAGAGCAACAAATCCAGCGGCCCTTCAAAGGTATCGAGAAAGACGCGCAAGGCATCGGGCGGTATGTAAAGATCCTCGGGGAACGCCATGAACGGCGCGCCCTGAACAATAGCCAAGACTTCCTCAACCGGGGGCAAAACATCCGCTTGCGCTACTTGCATCGTCAATGGATTACCTTAACCGAAAACTACTCAAAAGCCTTATCCCAAGCCGGCTAATGAAAAAAACATATTTTGCGCCAAAAACATCGGATAACCCAGTAAGACATTCAACGTGCCGGTGAATAGCATCAGCAACAATATCAAAAAACCGTAACGCTCTAATTTGTTGTACTGCCAAGCCCATCGATTCGGCAAAATGCCCGACACGACGCGACTCCCGTCCAGAGGCGGTATCGGTATCAGATTAATCAACGCCAGCACCAGATTAATCGATATACCCGCAATGCCCCAATATATCATCGGCAGCGTCATGAATTCGACATTGATCATGACACCCACTCGAGCGATCAACGCCCACCCCACAGCCATCAGTAAATTCGATACCGGGCCCGCCAATGCGACGATGGCCATATCCTGCCGCGGGTTCTTAAAATTTCGCGCATCGACCGGCACCGGCCTGGCCCAGCCGAAAATGAAACCGGTTCCGGTCAATAACAAAATACCGGGTAGTAGAATCGTGCCGACCGGGTCGATATGTTTCAACGGGTTCAAGGTCAATCGACCGAGCATTTTAGCGGTATTGTCGCCGTATTTTTTGGCAACCCAGCCATGAGCGGCTTCGTGCACGGTAATCGCAAAAACTACCGGAATAACCCAGACGATAATACGCTGAATTAAAGACAATTCGTTCATCATAAGGAATTTCTCGGTTAGTCCAACATCGGTGCTTGGCCTTTTCCCTGCCTGATAATTTCGAGATTTTTTCCCGAACATTCAATAATTGTAGTCGGCTCGTCCAGCACGATACCTGCATCGATCACCAGATCGAGTTCATGCTCGAGCCTATCCCGAATTTCATAAGGATCGGTCAAGGCCGACGATTCACCCGGCAAGACCAACGTCGAGCTAAACAACGGCTCGCCGATAGTCTCCACTAACAACGAAGCGATCGCGTGATCAGGCACCCGAATGCCTATGGTTTTTTTCTTCGGATGTTGCAAGCGTCGCGGCACTTCACGCGTGGCATTCAGGATAAAAGTGAACGGCCCTGGCGTCAATGCCTTGATCAGTCGATAGGCGTCGTTATCGATTTTGGCGAAATTCGACACCTGCGTTAGATCCTGACAGATCAAGGTAAAATTGTGTTTATCGTCCAATTGCCTGATTCTACGAATTTTGTCCAGCGCCTGCTTATCGTCCATTTGACAAGCGATCGCATAGGATGAGTCGTTCGGATAGGCGATCACACCACCATTCTGTAAGATCTCGACTGCTCGATTGATCAATCGTTGCTGCGGATTCTCGGGATGGATTTGAAAAAATTGCGCCATAGTATGCGTGTCTGAAATAAATTCGGCCATTATACCCGATTATCGCTCCGATTCTTTTTTTGCGACTTTATCGCGTAAATATACCGGCATCGCCTGTTCAACCGGCACGGCTTGACCCAAGTTGAAGCTTCGCGCGCCGAGCAGCGCTATCGCCGAGGCTTTCGGCAAAGGCGTATCGTCGACGCCGGCAAGCCAACCATTCATGCGCTCGCCCAATGCATCACGGTAGGTTTTCCAGCCGCTACCGATGCCGTAGCCTTTCAATTCGGGGAAAACGACGTTTTCAGCGGGTCCTACCGACTCGGAGCCGAGCACTTCGGCAAAACCCTGATCGTTTTTACGGTAAACGCCCCAAAACACCTCCCCCATGCGCGCATCCATTCCCGCGAAAACCACCTCTTCGGTTGCGCGTCCAAAATAGTCCTGAGCCAAGGCAGCCAACGTCGAAACCGGCACGATCGGCAAGTCCAAACCTAGTGCGACACCTTGAATCACGCCGGTCGCGATTCTAACACCGGTAAAAGAACCGGGACCCCGTCCGAATGCGAGCCCTTCTAAATCGTGAGGCGCAAGCCCCGCCTCGGCCATCAGCGAATCGATCATCGGCAAGATCAGTTGCGTATGCGTTCGCGGCGCCAATTCGAAGCGCTCCAAGATTTCGCCATCGATATATAAAGCGGCCGAACAGGCTTCGGTCGCGGTATCCACTGCCAATAACTTCATGCATTTTGCTCGTTTTGAAAAAAGGCTCGGACATCCTCGATATCGCGAGTTCGACGCATCGGCGGCACACTATCGAGAAACATTTGCCCGTATGCGCGCTTCAACAAACGCGGATCGCAGACCAGCAAGACGCCGCGATCGCTGACATCTCGAATCAAGCGGCCGACGCCTTGTCTCAACGCAATCACCGCGGCCGGAATCTGGTATTCGAAAAAGGGATTCAAACCTTGCCGCTCCATCGCGCCGAGTCGCGCCTTCAACACCGGATCGCTCGGAGATGCGAACGGCAATTTATCGATGATCACGCACGACAAAGCCTCGCCGCGCACATCGACGCCCTCCCAAAAACTGGCCGTGCCCAGTAAAATCGCATTACCGGCCCGTTTGAATTCATCCAACAAGATCGCTTTCGGACGGCTGCCTTGCACAAGCAACGGATATTTGATTTTTGACCTAAGCAACGACTCCGCTTCCTTCAAGGCACGATGACTCGTAAACAGAAAAAACGCACGTCCCCGACTGGCTTCGAGCACCGGCAACGCAAATTCGACGATCGTGCGCGTAAAATCCGGATCGGAAGGTTTAGGCAGCCCCTTGGGATGATAAAATAGCGACTGCTCGGCATAATCGAACGGACTTTCCCAACTGAGCCCCTCGGCATTCGCAAGCCCCAAACTTTTCGCGAAATGCTCGAATTTATTCGCAACACTCAAAGTCGCCGAGGTAAATATCCAGGTTGCTTTATGCTGCTGCATAAAGGCACGAAATTCGGAGGCAATGTCGATAGGCGTCCGGCTGAGCGTAAAGGTCTTCTTATGGGTTTCGTACCAGCGTATCCATTTGCCGTCGTTCTCTTCGAGAATGGCCCGTAGTTGATGCCCTAGTTCTTCGGCGCGTTTGAAACAAGATTCCAATCCCTTGGTCTTGACCGACGCCAACTCCAATTGCACGGTCAGACGTTGAAGTTGTTCCTGCAATTCGGACAGGCCCGAGGAAATTTTCGGATGAGTCTCGATTTCGCGCCACTCGCCTCTTTTTAGTTCGATGCCGAATGCCAAGCGTAAATCTTTGATCTGATGCTCCAGATCATCGCAGGCGGTGCGTAATTCGGGTAAATCGGTCGCATCCTTGAAATATTCAACCAAGGCATCCTTAGCCAAATCGCTCAATTGCCGGGCGCCGACCGTGATACCCAAAAAGTTCGAGGCGGTATCGGCCAATTGATGCGCCTCATCGATGATCACAATTTCGGCATCGGGCAGCAACTCACCGAAGCCGATTTCGCGAATCGACCAATCCGCGCACAACAAATGGTGATTGATAACCAGTATATCGGCTTCCTGGGCTTTTTTTCGCGCCTTGACCAGAAAACATTTTTCGTAATCGGGACAGTCCTGGCCGAGACAATTATCGGCGGTCGAAGTTGCCTGAAACCACACCGGGTCGCTTTCCGGCACATCCGGCATTTCGGCGACATCGCCCGATTTCGTTCGGTTGGACCACGATTTGATTTTAGTCAGCGACGCCGCATCTTCTTTACTGAAACCCAAGGACGAGTTGAGTGCGTTGCCGAGCCGATAAATACACAGATAATTGCTACGGCCTTTCAGCAAAGCGGCCGCGAACGGCACGCTCATCGCTTTGCGAATGACAGGAATGTCGTTGTTGAACAATTGATCCTGGAGATTTTTGGTACCGGTCGATACGATCGCTTTGCGTCCCGACAGAATCGCGGGCACTAGATAAGCGAAAGTTTTGCCGGTGCCGGTGCCGGCTTCGGCGATCAAATGGCGCTCTTGCTCGATCGCATCACTAACCGCACAAGCCATTTCAACCTGCGCCGCACGCGGCAAATAACCGGGAATAACTTTCGATAACGGCCCGCCGCTGGTAAAAAACGCTTCCAATTCGCTCACAAGATAGCTTTATTGTTCAAGTTTGCCGAGTCTGATTTCGATATCCTTGATTTTTTTCAGCAATTCCGGCAATTTAGTCAATGCAGCCAGCTCTTTCCAAGCGACTTTTCTATCTTTCGCGGGACTGCCGAATACCTGCGTAGCCGGTGCAATATCGTTCGATACGCCGGAGCGCGCCATCACGACAGCGTGATGACCGATTTTGACATGATCGGCGATACCTGCGCTGCCTGCCAGAATCGCATTATCTTCGATAGTGCACGAACCCGAAATACCGGTCTGTCCGCAGATAATTACATTATTGCCGATCGTGTTGTTATGACCGATTTGCACCAGATTATCGATCTTCGACCCCGAACCGATCACGGTAGAACCTAATGTGCCACGGTCGATACAGGTGTTCGCACCGATTTCGACATCGTCCTCGATAATGATATTGCCGACATGCGGCACTTTAATATGCTGCTCATTGCGCTGCTTATAACCGAAACCGTCCGCACCGATCACGGCACCAGCATGTATTACGACATTGTTACCGATACGACTGCGATCATAAATTACGGCATTCGGGTGAATACGACAATTAGTGCCCAGCATGACATCCTTGCCGATATAGGCGCCGTTAAGGATCTCGCAACCCTCGCCGATCAAACAACCTTCGCCGATACTGACAAACGGCGCAATATAAACGTTATGAGCTATCATTGCCGAATCGGCTATACAGGCATGTTTCGAAATTTGTTTCGGAAACTCTGTCGACGGGTAAAGTAGATGAATCGCTTTGATAAAACTAATCTCGGGATCTTTGCAAACCAGCAGAGCCATATGCTCCGGCGGATCATCGTGAAGTGCTTCGCGTTTAATAAAACAAGCGGCCGCCCGGGAATTCGAAAAATATTGTGCATATTTGGGATCGTTCAAGATGGTGATTTGTCCAGCGGCAGCCGATTTGATATCGGCCGCCGAAGTAATGGAACACTGCTTGTCTCCGCCGACAATTTCCGCATCACAATGCTTGGCCAACTCTTCTAGGATTAATGTCATAAATAAATGATTAATTGAATAACAAATTTAAGGCTTATCGCGTTTGATGATCGGATTATAACCGAATAGTGCATAGTGAACAGTAGGAAGTGAGCGGCAAGTGATACGTAATACCTAGCCCGTATGCAGCGTCAACGGAATACACAACATTCGCGGCCTCGCCCATCCCGCATTGCACTGCCTTCCACCTTCCACCTTTAACCTTTAACCTTTCACCTTTCACCTTTCACCTTTCACCTTTCATCTTTTTCCCTTAACTAAATATTTTCATTCTGTGTTTGACATTATTTTAGGTTAGAATAGCCAGTTTTTTGAAACTGGATGAGAATAAAGACTACGCCGGAACTTTCGGAATCTCATCAGTGCCCGGCTTCGGTTTGCTTTGATATCCGAGCTCCAGCCGATCTTTGCCGGGAAAAGCCTACTTTCAGGACAATATCTTGGGAGTCCGTCGAAAAAAATTTTTAATGCCTTAACCTTTAGAGTAACAACATGACAGACCTATCGCATTACAGAAACATCGGCATCTTCGCTCACGTCGATGCTGGCAAAACCACGACTACCGAGCGTATTTTAAAACTCACCGGAAAAATCCATAAACTAGGCGAAGTTCACGAAGGCGAATCGACCATGGACTTTATGGATCAAGAAGCCGAGCGCGGCATCACGATCCAATCCGCTGCAACTACTTGTTTCTGGAAAGACCATCGATTCAATATCATCGACACCCCGGGCCACGTCGACTTCACGATCGAAGTTTACCGCTCATTGAAAGTTCTCGACGGCGGTGTGGGCGTTTTTTGCGGTTCCGGCGGCGTGGAACCTCAATCGGAAACTAATTGGCGTTATGCGAACGACTCTAAGGTTGCCCGTGTCATTTATGTCAACAAACTGGACCGTATCGGCGCCGACTTCTATCGCGTCGTCAAACAGGTTGAAAAAGTTTTAGGTGCAAATCCCATCGTCATGACACTGCCGATCGGAACCGAAGACCAGTTTGTCGGCGTTGTCGACCTGCTGACCGAAAAAGCTTGGGTATGGGATAATTCCGGCGATCCGATGAATTACGAAATTCAAGATATTCCTGCCGACATGCTCGAAGACGTCAAACAATGGCGCGCTGAATTGATCGAGAAAGCAGTCGAGCAAGAAGACGAGGTCATGGAAAAATATCTGGAAGGCGAAGAGCCCGATATCGATACATTGAAACGTTGCATCCGCAAAGGCACGATCAATCTAGACCTGTTCCCGACCTATTGCGGTTCGTCATTCAAAAATAAAGGCGTGCAATTGGTTTTGGACGCAGTCGTCGACTATTTGCCAAGCCCAACCGAAGTCAACCCGCAACCTGAAGTCGATTTGGAAGGCAACGAAACCGGTAATTTCGCGATCGTCGATCCCAACCGTCCGCTACGTGCATTGGCGTTCAAAATCATGGACGACCGTTACGGCGCATTGACGTTCATTCGTCTTTACTCAGGCAAATTGGAAAAAGGCACGACCGTACTCAACACCTTCACCGGTAAAACCGAGCGTATCGGCCGTATCGTAGAAATGCATGCCGATTCGCGCGAAGAGGTCGACTCTGCGCAAGCCGGCGACATCGTTGCGGTCTTGGGCATGAAGAACGTCCAAACCGGACATACTTTGTGCGATCCAAAAGACCCTGCCACATTAGAGCCGATGGTATTCCCCGACCCGGTTATTTCGATGGCGGTCGCACCGAAAGACAAAGCCGCATCCGAAAAATTGGGCGTTGCACTCGGCAAAATGATTCAGGAAGACCCGTCGTTCCGCGTCGAAACCGATATCGACAGCGGCGAGACGATTCTAAAAGGCATGGGTGAGTTGCATCTCGATATCAAGGTCGATATTCTGCGCAGAACCCACGGTGTCGACGTCATTGTCGGCAAACCGCAAGTCGCCTACCGCGAAACGATCACACAACGTATCGAAGATAGCTACACACACAAAAAGCAATCAGGCGGTTCCGGTCAATACGCGAAGATCGATTACGTCATCGAACCCGGCGAACCCGGCACCGGCTACGTGTTCGAATCGAAAGTCGTCGGCGGTAACGTGCCGAAAGAATATTGGCCGGCCGTTCAAAAAGGCTTCGAATTGAGCATGGTCAAAGGCGTCTTGGCAGGTTACCCTTGCTTGGATTTCAAAGTTACACTGATGGACGGCGCGTTCCATGCGGTCGACTCGTCGTCGATTGCATTCGAAATCGCCGCGAAAGCCGCTTATCGTCAATCGATTCCTAAAGCCGGCCCGCAATTGATCGAACCGATCATGAAAATCGACGTGTTCACACCGGAAGACCATGTCGGCGACGTAATCGGCGATTTGAACCGCCGTCGCGGCATGATCAAGTCGCAAGAGGCGGGAGTAACGGGCGTTCGCATCAAGGCCGAAGCACCGTTAAGCGAAATGTTCGGTTATATCGGCGACCTGCGCACGATGACCTCGGGACGCGGACAATTCTCGATGGAATTCTCGCACTACCTACCGTGCCCGAAAAACGTAGCGGACGAAGTCATTAAGGAAACTTTAGAGCGCAACGCGAAAAAATAAGCCACCTTGATCTTAAAAAATTGCCGGACGAATCATTCGTCCGGCAATTTATTTTTACCCTCTTTTGCCTATCACATTCATTTCCAGCAGCTTCAGCCGATAATCCTTTGCTCTTCGATCAGAATATTAGTAAGCTCGGGATCATCCCTTTATCAGGAATACAGCCGTGGCTCATTCATCCTACCGGGAACGCCTACTGGCACTTTCCAATCGTCTGATTCAAATTCAAAAACCGATTCAAATCCTCGATTCAATTAAATGGCCGCGTAACTTTCGCGAGCAATTCTTCGCCAGCGGAGCCCAATTTCTCCCGCCTGCCGACATTAAGTTCTATCAACAACAAGCACTAAGCTTCGATGCAGACAACGTATACGCCTCGTTGAAAGACTTAAATCGAGACATTACTAAAAACCTGGGACATAACGACTCGCTCGGCTCGATTCTGCAAGATACGGTTTGTCAATACATGCGCGTAATCGACTTATTGCGTAGCCGAGGTACTCCCGATTTTTTAATCCATAGCCAAGCACTGTACGGTTCGGCGCGCGATCATTTACTCCGCGACAATAAAACTCTTCTAGAACTTGGAGAACGATTATGCGCTATTTTTTCGCTGCCCGGCGCCAAACATCTTAACCGATCTCACCCGAAAGAAATAAACGCCGAAACCGCAGTAGTGTCGCTCAGGCAACGCCTATCAAGCCATTTCGATGACGGCTCATTGAGCGTTGTTTTAAGTGACGGCATCGTTTCCGATGCCTCGGCCGGCGGGGACAAAATCAAAATCAATAATAACGCTTGGTTTTCCGAGCTCGATTTGAAAGTCCTGGAGGTGCATGAAGGCTGGGTGCATGTCGGCACCACATTGAACGGAAGATTGCAACCGTGGGCCACCTGGCTTAGCGTCGGCTCACCTCGCATCACTGCGACACAAGAAGGTTTGGCCGTTTTGATCGAAACCCTAACGTTCAGCTCTTTTCCGGACCGCGCTCGCCGCATCAGCGACAGAGTCATTGCGATCGACCTGGCTGAACAGGGAGCCGATTTCATTGAAGTTTACCGTTACTTCTTGGAACGAGACGTAAGCCCTCATGACAGTTATACGATCGCTCAGCGCGTGTTTCGCGGCGGCATGGTCGAAGGCGGCGCGTGCTTCACGAAAGACCTATCCTATGTCCGAGGCTTTATCGAATTAGTCAACTTCATCCGTAGCGCAACGCTGGAAGGCGTTCCGGAACTTTTGCCTATGCTGTTCGTCGGCAAGGTCACGCTGGATGACATTCCTATTCTTTATGAACACTACTTAGATGGCTTAATTGCAGAGCCAAAGTACATACCACCCATGTTTAGGGATCTCAACGGGCTTTATGTCTGGTTCGGTTTTGCCTCGGGCATCGCGCAAATCAACATCGAAAATGTGCAGGCTCATTTCAGTCAGCTATTTCAAAATCTACCGCGAACGCCGGATCATGCGTCCGAAGATGCCGAAATCGATTAACATCGAACCACCGAGCCATCACTGCCATTAAATGCGAATTAAGATCTAACGTTCATGAAGGCCAGGCAAATGAACGTACGAGACATGACGGAGAATGCGGTCACTCGCTCAACAGGACGCCGTGAATACGTCCATGTAGGCACGTCGACGCAGCAATTCCCAATTTGGAGATCAAAAAGGGTGTGGGGTATGCTTGGCGAGGATGTCGGCAGCAGGGCAGATTTTTGCTCCTCGGCAATTGCTCCTGCATTGCCCTACTACACGCCATCCTTGGCGTAATGCAAAATCTGCATTCACGCCATCCTTGGCGCTCGAGCTGCCGCCAAGCCCCCATGGATGGGTTTACGGTGTTCCTCGACAGGCATATCCCACACCCTAAAATCGGCGAAACTGCTCAAACTGGGAATTGCTGAAAAAATACGGCTAATTTTCCTTGGCTTGCAATTCGTAATACTATAGCGCTTTAAATTTACTTTTTTCCGGAGACTTTTCATGCACAACAGGCGTCCGCTGTCACTACTCTTTTTCTTGTTTTGCTTGGTCACGACTTTGTACCCGCTTAATGCCGCAGCCAACCTAAGCCCGCCTCAACAAATCATTCAAAACAGCTCGGATAGAATCCAACAGACGCTCAGTCAGCCTCTTTATCGCAACGATTTTGCCAGAGCTACCCAATTTGTCGATGGCGTGGTCGGCGACTTCGTGGATATGGAGAGAGTCGCGATTTTGGTTTTAGGCCGGCATATCCGCCAAGCCACCCCAGCTCAAAGACAGCAATTTATAAAAGAATTCCGGACATTACTGGTACGAACTTATACTAAGGCATTTCAAGAATATACCGACTGGCACATTACTTTTTCTCCCCAGGTCAGCGGTGAAGATCCAACCAGAACGATTGTCCGAACCACCGTTCATCAACCAGGTCAGCAACCCATCAATATTAACTATCGAATGATGAAAAACAGAAGCGGTGAGTGGAAAGTTTTCGATATCCTGATAGAGGGCGTCAGCCTAGTCACTAATTACCGATCGACTTTTAACCGGGAAATAGCCCAAACAGGATCTATCGACGGCGTTATCAAAATGTTGGTCGATCGTAACAGACGCTAAGTCCATTTAAGTAATGAGCCGATCGAGAGCCAAGCGGATCCAACACCCTCTCTATTCGGCCTTTACTATCGTGCTGAAAAATAAAAAAATAATGCCATGCAACTTGCAATCACCGTACTTGGAAAACGCCAGTCTCAATATATCGAGCCTATCCTAGCCGCCGTTAGCCGGTGTAAGTGTAGTATCGCTGAAATAAGGTCGACCGATTTGGCCGAATCGACAGCTGCCTATATGTTGATAGAAGGTAATTGGAACCATATTGCCAAACTCGAAAACCTACTCGAAACCCTGCAAAAGCAACTAAAAATTCAAATTCATAAAGCAAGGCAAGAAAAAACGGGGACACCCAAATCCGGTCTACCCTATACTCTGGAGGCGATGAGCCTGGATCAAAACGACATCATTCTATCTATCGTAACCTTTCTGTTAGAACGTAACATCGCGATAGAGGAAATCAAAGGCTACCGCTACCCCGCTCCCTATATTCAAACACCGGTTTTTTCGACGCAATTCATCATTATCATTCCATCGGAACAGCGCTTGCTGCAACTTCGCGAGGATTTTCTCGAATTTTGCGATCAGTTGAATCTCGATGCCATTCTCGAGCCCATTAAACGCTAATTGATTATTATGACAACGCTTAGCATAGGCACTGCCGTGCCCGATTTCGAAGCCGCCGCAACCGGCGGCAAAACCCTAACGCTCTCCGACTTTTTAGGAAAAAATGTCGTCATCTATTTTTATCCAAAAGACAATACGCCCGGATGTACGCAGGAAGGCATCGCTTTCCGCGACCATATTGACGAATTTAACGCATTCAATACGGTCATTCTCGGCGTCTCACGAGATTCGGTTAAAGTTCATGAAGGCTTCAAGTGCAAACAGGCATTCCCGTTCGACTTGCTGTCCGATCAAGATGAAACCCTGTGCAACTTGTTTGGCGTCATTAAGATGAAGAACATGTACGGCAAGCAAGTCCGAGGCATCGAACGAAGTACTTTTTTGATCGATGAGCAAGGCGTCCTAAGACATGAATGGCGAGGCGTAAAAGTCAAAAACCATATCGCAGAAGTCCTTCAAGAACTCAAAATCTTGACTCAATAATTTAGTCATTGCGCTTCAAATTTCGGATTTTTGTAAATCCCTCACCCCAGACACCTTCCAAAGGGCGAGGGAGCGAATGCGCCGAAATTTGAAGAGCGAAAGGTATACTTAATGAATATTCAAAGCTCACCAAAACTCAAATTGTTCGTACTTGACACTAACGTGCTGATGCACGATCCCGCCGCGATTTTCCGTTTTCAGGAACACAATATATTTATTCCGATGGTCGTTCTCGAAGAACTCGATCATAGTAAAAGAGGGCTGTCGGAAGTTGCCCGAAATGTCCGCCAGGTCAGCCGTTTTTTGGACGAACTAATTCAGGGTGCGACGTCGGAATCGATTGAAGACGGATTTCCGCTGTCACGTATCGAACACGCGCCCGATAGCGAGATACAGTTTGGGCGTCTTTATTTCCAGACCCGCCAGCTATCCTCCATGCTTCCCGACTCGATGCCAGGCCATATTGCGGACAATTCGATTTTGGTCATCGTGCTGGCTTTAACGCAAAAATACCCTGATACCAATATCGTCCTGGTGTCGAAAGACATCAACATGCGCATCAAGGCGGCGGCGCTCGGATTACATGCCGAGGATTATCATAACGACCAAACGCTCGACGATATCGATCTGCTGTACCGTGGATCGGCGATTCTCGAAAATGATTTTTGGGATGTGCACGGTAGTAAAATGGAATCTTGGCAGGACAATGGCAGAACTTTTTATAAGCTGCAAGGCCCTCTAGTCAGCGAATGGCATCCGAATCAGTATTTATATATGGATAACGACAGCGACTTCGAAGCCATCGTCAGAAGCTGCGATGGGAAAAACGCCGTACTCGAACTGGCGCACGACTACCGAACGCCTCATAACAATGTATGGGGAATCACTGCCAAAAATCGCGAACAGAATTTCGCGCTCAATGTGCTGCTCGACCCGGAAATCGACTTCGTAACGCTTTTAGGCACGGCAGGCACAGGCAAAACCCTATTGGCATTGGCGGCCGGTCTTGAATTAACTCTTGAACAAAAAATCTACAACGAAATCATTATGACTCGGGAAACTATTCCGGTCGGAGAAGACATCGGCTTTTTGCCCGGTACCGAGGAAGAAAAAATGGCGCCGTGGATGGGGGCTTTAATGGACAATTTGGAGCTATTAGGCAGCCGCTCCGGACACAACGAATGGCAACAAGGCGCAACCAGTAATTTGGTCATGAACCGGATCAAAATCAGGTCGCTCAATTTCATGCGCGGACGCACTTTTCTAAGCCGCTATTTGATCATCGACGAAGCGCAAAATCTGACATCCAAACAAATGAAAACGCTGATCACCCGAGCAGGTCCCGGTACTAAAATCATCTGTATCGGTAACCTTGGGCAAATCGATACACCCTATTTAACGGCCACCACATCGGGACTTACTTATATTGTCGATCGCTTTAAGACTTGGCCGCATGCCGCGCACATCACCTTGAAACAAGGCGAAAGATCGCGCCTGGCCGATTATGCGTCGGAGATTCTTTAAACCTAACGATCATGAATATGCAGAACGGGTTTGCAGCCACGTCCTGAACGTTTCAACCATGCCCAAAGCAAACCAAAACGTTCGCTGAAAATCTTGGAAACGGAGCGATAGCGAAGTGAAGATTTTTAGTCCCCGATAGCCGTAGCGCCGGGTGTTTTGCCGGAGTCTGCGCGAATAGCGTAGGCGGAGGCAAAATACAAGGCATCGCGACACGGCGTAAAGCCATTTGTGGGAGTGCTACGGAGCCGCATCGAGTTTACGATGATGTGGCGTAGTGGCACGGACGCAGGGCGAATCGGGGCCGCCGAAGGCAATAATCGCCAAGTAATTTTTCGCTGCTGAAATCGGATGGACCCCATTTCAGCTTTCGCGAAAAATCTTGGCGCGCTTGAGGAGCGGATTGAAAACCCGCTCCTCGCCTGCAGTCCAAGGGCTTAAGTTAATTGTCCATGGAAGCCTAAGTAGGGACGCTCCAGCGTCCCCGAACCGGTTCGGGCTCCATTCCTTTTCAAAAAGCCGTATTCAATTCGCGATCGCCGACTTTAGGCCAAGCTCTAATCACCGCTTTAACTACTGTAGCCAACGGAATGGCGAAAAATACCCCCCAAAACCCCCACAAGCCGCCGAAAAACAAGATTGCAACGATAATCGCCACCGGATGCAAATTAACCGCCTCGGAAAACAGTAAAGGTACTAACACGACGCCATCTAATGTCTGAATGACAGCATAGGCAATTAAAACATACATAAACTCATCAGTCGTCACCCCCCATTGAAAAAAAGCCACGCCCAATACAGGAAAAGTAACCAAGGTAGCGCCGACATAAGGAATAATCACCGACAGTCCTACCAGAAAGGAGAGCAAGACGGCGTAATTCAGGTTCATTGATGAAAAAGTAATATAACAAGCCGACATCAAAATGATGATTTCAGCGAACTTACCTCTTATATAGTTGCCGATCTGACTGTTCACTTCCATCCACACGTTTTGAGTCAACAATCGGTCCCGCGGCATAAACTGTCCGATCCAGCCGATTATGATCGATTTATCCTTTAAAAAAAAGAACACCATCATCGGCACTAAAAACAAATAAACGATTGCCGTCATGATCCCGACCAACGATGCGGCCGACATTGTGACCACCTCCTGACCGTAACTCAACAATTTGTCTTGAATAATCAACGTGATTTCCTTGACTCTTTCCTTAGATAATAGCTGCGGATACAACTCAAGCATTCTAATGATTTCACGCTGAATTCTTTTAATGATTTCAGGAAGATGATTGACGAAGGCAAAAGCCTGCTCCGACAACATCGGAATCAAGATAAAAATCAAAAATCCGAATACCGCTATAAATCCTATAAAAACCATATGCACGGCAACTAAGCGTGGCATTTTGAGCGATACAGCCTTTTGCACCAGTCCTTCCAATAAATAGGCAATCACTACTGCAGCAAATACCGGCATCAGAAAATCGGATAAGGAAACTACCAAAATCAAACTCAGTAAAATGATTATTAGCAGCGCCATTGCCTGAGAATTAGGCAGAATCCGTTTTAAACTATCCTTGAGGAAATCGTAATAAGAAAATTCGGCTTGTGAAGTCATTATTTTTTTAATAGTTATTGTTTTACTCCGCGCGGCCGCATTTTAATTTTTTCTGACCCGCTCTTCATCCGATAGCCGCAAATACAAGCAGACGAAGCTATCTGTCCGGCATTCTACCGAATATCGAACAAACATGGACAATAAATCCGCTAGCACTAAGGTTAATGCAGAATACATCCTCTTTAAATTTGTTTCCCTCATAAGCGACAACTTAATGCCTATTCTATGGGGCATTTACGACATTATTCGTCATCTCGGCATGGGCGTGAAGTTATGTATGCCATCCCTGCCAATCCCTAGCGGAATGACGCTTTTTTCCTTTATATAGGCGCCTATGAGTAATTCCCTACTCCCCGCTTTCACCTTTCACCTTTCACCTTTCACCTTTCACCTTTCACCTTTCACCTTTCACCTTTCCCTATTCCCCAATTTTACCGCGCGCCTCAAAAACCATAACACTCCGAGCCTCGACGGCACAAGCCAAACCTACCCAAACGGATTGATGAGACTTCTCGACAGCATCCAAAGGCGACGCTTGCGCAGTGTCGATCGCAAGATGCCAAAACCGGTCGGAAACCGGAGGTAATTGTGCGGCGATTTTATGATCCGACATGTTTAATAAAACATATAAGTCTTCTTCGCCTGCAGTTAAACCCGCTAACATAAAAGCTAAAAACCTGGCCTGATCGTCATCCCATGCAGGTTCACCGAGATCCGGATCATACCAAATGATATCTGGAAGATTACGCGTTGGAATGATCTCGCCGGTCAAAAAACTGCTCCGGCTCAAGCTAGCATGACGGCGCCTCAAAGCAATCAACTCTCTGACAAAACGAAGCATATCGCTATTTTTTTCAACGAGATGCCAATCGAACCAGGAAATCTCGTTATCCTGGCACCAGGCATTATTATTACCGTCTTGAGTACGCAATACTTCATCGCCGGCATTTAACATCGGCACCCCTTGACTTAACATCAATAGACTCAACACATTTTTGGCTTGTCTCCGGCGCAACTCAATAATTTTTCGGTTGAACGTTTCACCTTCGACGCCGCAATTCCAGCTCAAATTATCGTCGGTACCGTCCCTGTTGCCCTCGCCATTTGCCTCGTTATGCTTATGCTCATAAGTGACCCAGTCGTGCAATGTAAAACCGTCATGACACGTCACAAAATTGATACTGTTGACCGGCAAACGATCGCCATCAGCATAGAGATCGCTGCTACCTGCGATATTCGTGGCGACAGCACCGATTAAACCCGCATCGCCTCTTACGAAGCGGCGGATCACATCACGGTATCGGCCGTTCCATTCCGACCAAGTCATTCCGGGAAAGGCACCGACTTGATAGAGTCCCTCGGCATCCCATGCTTCGGCAATCAAGGGTAATTCGGATAACAGCCTGGACGACTCGATTCGCCATGGCAATGGCGGGTGATCCATCGGCACGCCATTGTCCCCCCGCGCAAACACACTGGCTAAATCGAAGCGAAATCCGTCGACATGCATCTGCTCGACCCAGTATTCCAGGCAATGGACAATAAATGCCGTTACCATCGGATGGTTGCAATTGAGTGAATTGCCGCAACCGCTGAAATCGAGATATCGCCTCCGGTCTTCAGCATCGAGATGATAAAAAATATCGTTCGCCAATCCTTTGAAATTAATTAACGGCCCCTCTTCATCGCCTTCGGCGGTATGATTGAAGACGACGTCAAGAATAACGCCGATACCCGCCGCATGCAGGGCTTTGACCAATGTTTTAAACTCTTCTTCGTGCGTGCCCAGTTCCGGCGTTTTGCAGAAACCGGGATGCGGACTGTAAAAACTGTGCGTACTGTAACCCCAGTAATTTTTGAGTCCTCTTGCTTGAACACCGGGCGGCACATGCTGTTCGTCGAAGGCCATCACCGGTAACAATTCCACATGCGTGATACCTAACGCCTGTAAATACGGTATTTTTTCAATTAAAGCGGAAAATGTACCCGGATGGCTGGTTTTCGAAGATTTATCTTTAGTGAAGCCCCCTGCATGCAACTCATAGATAATAGCACCCTCGAGCCCGCGTTTAATGGTTTGCTCACCCTCCCAGTCAAATCGGGAGTCGGTAACGACGGCTCGAAACGAACGATGACCAGCTTCATTCGGATCGCAAGCTAGACTTCGATTCCACACCGTGTTGGTAACGGCACGGGCCCAAGGGTCGAGCAGCTCCTTGCGAATATTGAAGCGGCGCCCGCTCTCGGCAGTATCGTTCGCACCATCCGCCCGCCAAGTATAATGCGTACCAAGAGGAAGTTCTTCGACGAACACATGCCAATAAAAATAAGCACGATGGGATTTACGGTCGAGCGAAATAATTTGAAAGGGTTCAGGGCTATCGGCAGCTTTATAAAGCAATAATTCAACTCGACTCGCATAACGACTGAAAACCGAAAAGTTGATACCGCCGGCCATCGGCGTCGCGCCCGGTGGAAAACGAACTCCGGGACGAAAGCGATAGGGTTCTGATTGTGCGACGCTACTGTCCATACCATTCAACCTGTGCCATCAAAAATTTCATTATACTTGGATCCGAAAAGTTTGCGGGGTTTGCACAGCTCTTTCTTGAAAGACTAGTGCCTGTATTATCGAAACAGTTTTTCTGTGCGGCTCTAAAATTTCAGCAATTCCCAATTTGGAGATCAAAAAGGGTGTGGGGTATGCTTGGCGAGGATGTCGGCAGCAGGGCAGATTTTTGCTCCATGCAAAATCCGCATTCACGCCTTCCTTGGCGTTCGAGCTGTCGCCAAGCCCCATGGACGGGTTTACGGCGTTCCTCGACAAGCATACCCCACACCCTAAAATCGGCGAAACTGCTCAAGCTGGGAATTGCTGCTAAAATTTGCTTGGATGTCAAAGAGGCCATTATAATCGCAAATTATTCCCCTCCCCTTCAATTTCAGCGCAGTAATTAAATTCGATGAAATCGCAACATGGAACCAAGTCCGTTAGCTTTTTGTCTCATCGCGCATGACTAAAAGACCCGCCTTATTCTTAATTTTAAGTTTATTTTTACAAGGCAACCGCCCTTTCGCGCCCGATATAACCAAAATCGAATTACCGGATATGGGCGACTCTTCCGGCACGTTGATCTCCCCTGCTCAGGAAAAACAACTTGGCGAAGCATTTTACCGAAGCCTACATTCGCAAATCGTCATCAGTCAAGATGCTGAAATTCAGCAATATATCGAAGGAATCGGCCGGAAACTAGTTGCCAACAGTGACACACCGGGCAACCCTTTTCATTTTTTCGTGGTCATGGATAACGCGATCAACGCTTTCGCCGGACCGGGCGGGTATATCGGCATCAATTCAGGACTCATTTTGACCTCCGA
Source organism: Methylotuvimicrobium buryatense (assembly GCF_005931095.1). Lineage (GTDB taxonomy): Bacteria > Pseudomonadota > Gammaproteobacteria > Methylococcales > Methylomonadaceae > Methylotuvimicrobium > Methylotuvimicrobium buryatense. The sequence continues at coordinate 3,633,831 of NZ_CP035467.1, forward strand.
GGCGGAAAGCGAACTTGCCTCGGTTATGGCGCATGAGATCGCTCACGTTACCCAACGCCATCTTTACCGTGCGTTCGAAGCCGCCAGCCGTCTATCCATACCGACCGCTGCGGCGACCTTGGCAGCGATCTTAATAGGCACACAGTCGCCGGAACTCGCTCAAGCGGCAATAATGGCCGTTCAGGCCGGCAGCATACAGTTTCAGATCGATTTTACCCGCGATAACGAACAGGAAGCCGACCGGGTCGGCATGCAAATGCTTGCGGCATCCAATTTCGACCCGCGTAGCATGCCGATTTTTTTCGAGCGACTGCAACAATCAAGCCGTTATTACGGACGGGGTGTTCCCGAATTTTTAAGGACTCACCCGGTCACTTCTTCTCGGATCTCCGACACGCGTGGACGAGCCGAGAAATTTCCTTATCAACAATACCCCGATTCGATGGGTTATTTATTGACACGGGCAAAACTCAGAGTACTCAGCGCAAACGATTATGCACCGGCTTTAAACTATTTCACACCTCGACTTGGTCAAGGCACACAACAGCAACGAGCCGTGGCTCGTTACGGAGTTGGGCTTGTCCACCTGAATACTAGAAACTTCCAAGAAGCCGAACAAATCTTTAAGGCCTTGACCCAGGAATATCCTGAGCAACCTCAGTTTGCGACAGCTTACGCTCGATGCGCATTGGAGGCGCAAAACTTTTCGAATGCATTAGCACGCTATCAAGCTGCAATGCAGCAATTCCCTGGAAATCAGGCGATCAAGCTCGATACCATCTCTGCACTACTGAAAGCCGGCGAATCCGAACAAGCCAGACAAATTTTGCAACTGCTGGATGCGAATACAAAACGGCAACCTGTCTATTTTAAATTGCTGGCGCAAATCTACAGCGATCTGAAACAACCATCCGAATCGCATCGCTATTTAGCCGAGTATTACTATGCAACCGGCCAAACCGAAGCCGCCATCACGCAAATTAAGCTTGCTCAAAAATCTCCTGGAATCAATTATTACTTATCGGCGATTCTCAACGAACGGCTGGTTTTTTTTATACGTGAAGAAGAACAGCGCAAACGCAACCAATAAAACCAAGGCTTTTAGTAGGTTTTAAAACAACCTGAATAGAACCTGAATAACTGATTACATCTGGCAGACAGTGCCGTTCAATTTACCAAATAAGCAAGTACTTATAATTCATAATTAATTGTTTTTTAAATATGTTTTCGACCCGAAACTATTTTTTAAATAAAATCGATTTTTTTGATGGACATCACTAAAATTAATGATATAAAATTCTTTCCAGCTTACGGAGTGAGCCCGATTAAATAATCGGTAATGAGGAGGACAAGGCTGCAACGCCTTGAATTATAACAATAACAAACGAGCAAACTGCTTGGTTGTCTTGGCGACAACAACGTTCAAATAAATAATAACAATAATAATCTGAACACGCCCGCTTTATGCGGGCTTTTTATTGCCTGTAATTTTTTGAAAACTAGGCATGTGCCGAACGGCCCTGATCAAATCGTTATATCGATAATCTCACTCCAATCCAACCCGCTCTCGTCATACCCGGCGAAACGAAACGCCTGTCTTGGTAATCACCCACTAATACTTCATCGGCTTCACCATAGACGCCGAATCTGCTGCAGTTCCTGTTGAAAATATTATCGATTACGCCGAACAACGCAAAATTCTCAGTAATTTTATATTCCGCCTTACAGTTCAGCAATTCCCAATTTGAGGATCAAAAAGGGAGTCTCGTTATCATCATCGACAGGGTCCTAACCATCGAAAAGCCGCCCGCCAGAAAGTCGCAGACTAATGAAATAAGGTACTCAAACGTACTCTCGAATCTTTAACCAAGAACCCTGAACTCCGTTACGCGTCTTACTGCGCTCGGTTCGGTCAATGATCCTAACTCGGTATCCGATTGAAATCGAAATCATATCCATTTATTTGTACGCAAAACTCTTTAAAATAATTCTATTATACCCGTCGTAGATCAAAATTCAGCACCAGGCTGGCCGTCAAAGGACGCCGTGAATACGTCCATGTAGGCTCTATTGCTGGTAAAGCCTTTGCGAACGCCATGGATGGCCTGAATGTCGATTTTGCAGGAGCAAAATCGACCGAACACACCGGCGCCTTCTTAAGCATCGCCGAAATTTGAAGTCCGAAAGGTATATTCTTACAACTGTCTCTACACCACTCAACCGGACCGCACTCATGACACAATCTGCATTCTCTACGACCCTTCAAGATTATTTTTCGCGCCAATGGGAGACCATCACTTCGAGCGACCGCTATCAAAAAATCATGGCATTGCCTCATACCCAACGTTTATGGGCATGGATCGGACTCTTTGCCGCTTCGCAAGTTGTCGTTTTCGGAAGCCTTTACCTGATTTTCGGAAAAATCGTTGTCATCGGATTTCTCGCGAGCATTCTAGCCGGTCTCGCAACAGGCGTCGGCGCCCTACCCGCCCTTTTCTTTACCGAAATATCGAGAAATCTATTTAACAGCCTCTTAGGCGCGGCTGCCGGCGTAATGCTTGCCGCTACCGCCTTTTCGCTGCTGGTGCCGAGCATCGACTACGGAAACCAAATTTGGCCCGGCAACGGGCTTTGGGTGACTTCGTTAGGCATGATAACCGGCGCTTTGTTTTTGCATTTTGCCGACCGCAAACTGCCTCATATTCATTTCGATAGCATTGCCGATCAGCATCTAAACTCCTTGAATAAAATCTGGCTGTTTATCATAGCGATTACGATACATAACTTTCCGGAAGGTATGTCGGTCGGCGTGAGTTTCGGATCCGGCGACATGAAAAACGGCATCATCCTTGCCACAGCGATTGCTCTGCAAAACATTCCGGAAGGTCTTGCCGTTGCATTACCGCTGGTCGGTCTGGGCTACAACAAATGGAAAGCGGTTGGCATCGCAACTTTAACCGGCTTGGTAGAGCCGGTCGGCGGATTATTAGGCATCACGATGGTTACGATTTTCACGCCGGTTTTACCGATTGCGATGGGCTTCGCCGCCGGTGCAATGTTATTCGTCATCAGTGAGGAAATCATTCCCGAAACCCATTCCGAAGGCAGATCCAGGCACGCCACGTTTGCCTTGATGATCGGTTTCATCATCATGATGATTTTGGACAACTTACTCGGCTAATACACTATTCACTGCTACCCACATTAAAAACCATTAATTCCATAAATCCATGGACTTTATTCATCAACTCATGGCCTCTATTCATCTGCAGTGGCAACAAATTTCAAGCCTGCTTTTTTCCGATAATATTGTCGAGTTTTCCACCGCATCATTGACCTCTTTCGTACTGATTGCAGCCGCCGAAATCGGCGATAAAAGCCAGTTAGTCTGCATGACCTTAGCTGCCCGGCATCGCGCTTTGCCAATTATTTTAGGCGCAATTGCCGCGTTTGCGCTGTTAAATACTTTGGCAGTCATTTTCGGCGCTGCCATCGCAAAATGGCTGCCTGAATACCTCGTGGCCGCATCCGTGGCCATTTTATTTGCTCTATTCGGAGCGCATGCGCTGAGAGTTAACGAGGAAGAAGATACCGATGAAGTGATCAAAGAAAAAAGTGGACACGGGATTTTCTTCACGACCTTTTTTTTAATTGCCGTTGCGGAATTCGGCGATAAAACACAATTGGCGGTTGCGGGATTAAGCAGCACCACCCTTCCCGCCGCAGTCTGGCTAGGCTCAACTGTAGCGCTGGCCATGACTTCGATTCTCGGGGTTTTGGCCGGCCGAACACTAATGAAAAAAATTCCGTTATCGACGCTCCATAGACTCAGCGGCATTATTTTTATTACGCTTTCAATCGTCGCCGCGCATAAAGCCTATACCGCATATATACCCTTTGCTGGTCAAATTTCGGCGCCGGGGGTCCGTCAAAGGACGCCGTGAATACGTCCATGTAGGCTCTGTGACAGCCCCCCTGCTGTCAAAGCTTTTGCCGAACACCCCGGCGCCTCCATGCGTCAATGCAGAAATTTGAAGTGCGATGGGTATATACTTCGCGCGGGCACATTTTCGGTAAGCTAACGCGCTCTTTTGTCCGGTAGCTGCGTTACCTAACTTGGATGTAGGTAAGGGCCGTGAGCAGGAGCGGACGCTTTGCAAAAAAAATTACATAGCTTGCTATGCCCCTGTTTTCGCGCCTTACTACCGAACAAAATAGCATTACCCTAAAATGACCGCGCGAAGTATACCGGCACGTTAAATCTCTAGCTTTTGATTCCCTTACTAAAATAAAAGTTTTTAATAATAGTTTTTGACATGTTTCTTCGATCATGTTAAAAATTGTCCCGTCGTGGAAATTCAATTTCGGCGAACAAGCTCTATAACTGACTTTTATAGAGTCCCCCTTTGAGGAGAAGGGGATTAATAACACTACTAAAATAACAAGAGGATAATAAAATGGCAGAAGCACAAGAAAAAGATACTTTTTGGCTGTGGATAGGCGCACTTATTCTTGGCACAGTAATCGGCGTATTCTTGCTGAAAGGCAGAGAAACCGAGCATCTTGAAAGCAAAGCTGTCGGTCAAAGCGAAGCTCAAGTTCAAGCCGCAGAACAAAGAAGAAAAGCGGCTAAAAACGTTTTCGTAGAATAAAACGTAAAAAAAGCCCTCCGCCCACAAGGCGGGGGGTTTTTTTATACCTGAAATAAACATACCGCGACATCACGCCCGCCCGCAATACTCCTGCTTACTCTGATAAACCCCTCTCATTGCAGCAACTCGCCGCACCACTTTTGCCCATCGCCACCGTTGAACGCACCATATCGGCAAAAAAGCATTTCGGTTATGGCGCATCTTTATTCGAAAGCATAAAAAAACCGTCCACATTAATAAAATAGGTATAACTATTGCTTGTTCATATTGGCTTTGCTAAAACCCCTTCCTGCAAACCTCATATATTCGGACATGGACTACAATCGATCTTTATTTCCTTATTTTCAACCCATTCTCGGTGCTGCCAGCGGCAACATAGTCGGCTACGAAGCCTTGGCCAGACGCCGCGACGAAAACCGCCGAATTGTGTCCGCCGGAGGGCTTTTTTCCGATCCTGAAATCGCCAATACGGAACGCATCGAATACGACCGCATCGTCAGACGCCTTGCACTCGAGAAGTTCACTCTTTTACCCGGTAACAGTTATCTTGCCATCAATATTTCAGCGGCATGGCTGGATTTACTCGATAACCTCCATGCCATACCCACACTCCGCATGATTGATGAATTAGGAATCAATCACCAGCGCATTATCATCGAGATTACCGAAACCCAAGGCGACCTGCATAAACTCGCCGAAACTGTGAAAATTTACCGCAAAAACGGCTTAAAAGTGGCTATTGACGATTTCGGTACCGGATTTTCACAACTCGAAAGAGTCATGGCCATTAAACCGGACTTTATCAAATTGGACATGCGCTTATTCAAAATGGCCGTAAAAGGCGGCATCGCCAGCGATGTCGTTCATTTGCTATCCAGGCTCGGCAAACTCAACGGCTGCAAAATTGTTTGCGAAGGCATCGAAACCGACGACGAATTTTTTTTCGGTCTACGTTGCGGAGCTCAATTCATGCAGGGCTTTCTATTTTCAGAGGCTACGCCGGACTTCGCCCCTACGGAAAAATACAGTCGCCATATAGCCTCACTACGAAAAAAATTTCTACAAAAAACAGTTGAGACCGAACGTAAAAAAATCTCTCGAATTAGCCTAATAAAAGATTTAATCTCTCAATTGCAAGACGCACTACAACATGACTTCAATTTAAATGAACTCGCGGAACGACCTTTCGAAAAAAGCGGCATCCTCCGATTCTATCTATGTGACAATGAAGGCACGCAAATTTCATCAAACTTTAATTTCAAACTCGGAAAATGGTTCGAAGACCCTAAGCAAATCGGCTTTAATTGGTCGTGGCGGCCTTATTTTTATCAACTACTGGCATTAGAACAAGCGGAAACGACAACTCGCCCAGTCGCTTCATCCCGATACAAGGACTTTAATACCGACCAACTGTGTAAAACCCTGGCAATCCGGTTAGATAACGACCGCATCTTATTGGTCGACATTACCGCAGATTGGGATTAAAGATTGGGTCGTAAACAGCATGGATGCTGTCATAGAGCCTACATGGACGTATGCACGGCGTCCTTTGACGGACACTCCGGCGCCGAATTTTTCTCGCTCCCATCGCTCCGACGTGGGAATCAGGAAATTCTTCATGACCTTCATGGTGAAATGCTTTTTCTAGGGTGAAAGCAACCATTACAAGAAGCCAATATCTGGCTTTACAATTTTCATCAATAACTCTACGGTTAGAATTATCAATCGACTTTTAACCGATGCCCCATCCTCTCCGACAGGAAATCCATGAAAACCCAGCACCATTATGTATCCTTATCTCATTTTTACAGATCTTGACGGCACCTTATTGGGTCATGACTCCTACTCATTCGCACCGTCTAAGGGCGTTCTTGCAAGAATCGCAGCCCATAAAATCCCGCTTATCCTAAATTCCAGCAAAACGCTGCCCGAAATCCTCGACATCCGAATAGCGCTCCATAATAACGACCCTTTTGTGGTCGAAAATGGGGCTGCTATTTATATTCCGGCTAACTTTTTTAGCGATTACACGTCACCTCTCACACAAGTTCGCCTAGGCCCGGATTACGATGAAATTTTAGCCGTCCTGCAGAGGCTTAAAGCCGAGCATCACTTTCCTTTTACCGGATTTTCCGACCTCAGCCTCGAAGCCGTCAGCAATCTGACCGGCTTAGCCTTGACCAAAGCAGCGATGGCCAAACAAAGAACCGGCTCGGAGCCGCTGCTTTGGCAAGGCGGCAATGCTGAATTAGCACTATTCGAAAAAGCCCTTGCAGAAAACGGGCTAAAACTATTGAAAGGCGGCCGATTTTTTCATGCGCAAGGACAAGATACCGATAAGGCCAAGGCCATGCATCAACTGATCAAGCTCTATCATCGGAAACATGACACCGACTTTACCAGCATCGCCCTTGGCGATAGCCAAAATGACAGAGCCATGCTCGAGCAAGCAGACCTGGCTGCGGTCATTCGCAAAAAGTCAGGCACATCTCTTGCTGTAAATAAACCTGATGCTGAAGTCATCTATACTCAACATCAAGCCCCCGAAGGATGGCGCGAAGCGATGGAGGCTATTTTCAAACGTATCGACGGAGGAACCGACTATGAGTGATTTTTTTCAAAACGGCGCGATTACGACCTTACACCGCCTGCAACATAACCGACTGGCCGAAATGGAGAATGAATTACTGGCCTTTTCCAAAGAGAGACCAATGGCGTTAGTATTGCCTTCGCTCTATTCGGAACTACAAGGTCCGGCACTGAATAACATCATCGAGCAAATACGAGAAATTCCTTATTTAAGCCAGATCGTCATCGGCTTGGACCGTGCCGACCGTAGCGAATTTAACCATGCCCGCGAATTTTTCAGCAAACTGCCGCAGCCACATAAAATTCTATGGAACGACGGACCGAATTTGCAAGCGATCGATCGATTGCTTGCCGAAGAAGGACTGGCGCCGATCGAACCCGGCAAAGGGCGCAACGTATGGTATTGTTACGGCTATGTTCTCGCCTCGCGCCAAGCGGAAGCAGTCGCCTTACACGACTGCGACATATTGACCTATAACCGGGAACTGCCGGCTCGACTGTTTTACCCGGTCGCCAACCCCAGCTTTAATTATGAATTCTGCAAAGGCTATTATTACCGGGTTGCCGATAACAAACTAAACGGCCGGGTCTGCCGCCTATTAGTCACGCCGCTGATCAGAGCACTAAAACAAGTCATCGGCAATATGGATTATCTCAATTATTTGGACAGTTTTCGTTATGCTTTGTCCGGCGAGTTCGCAACGCGCGTCGACAGCCTCAAGGAGATCCGCATACCGAGCGATTGGGGACTGGAAATCGGCGTACTATCCGAAATCTACCGAAATCACTCCAGCAATCATATCTGTCAAGTGGAAATTGCCGATGCTTACGATCACAAACATCAAGAGCTATCGGAGGAAGATGCCAGCCTCGGACTATCCAGAATGAGCACAGACATCGCCAAGGCGATTTACCGCAAACTGGCAACGCAAGGCGTAATTTTTAACAAAGAAACGTTTCGAACCCTAAAAGCGACTTATTACCGAACCGCGCTAGATGCGATCGAAGCGTACTACAACGATGCCTGTATCAACGGATTGAAGCTGGATCGGCACCAGGAGGAAAAAACCGTCGAATTGTTTACTCGTAATATTATGCGCGCCGGCGATTCTTTTCTCGACAACCCAATGGAAACCCCATTCATGCCAAGCTGGAACCGAGTCATTAGCGCAGTCCCCGACATCATGCAGCGCTTGGACGAAGCCGTCGAAAAGGACAATACTCAGTAACCAAGCAGCCAGCCGTTTAAACTTCGATGAAGCGGAACGGAATAGCGGCAGAGCCGACTCGAACTCCAGCTCCCTCTATCCCACTGCGTTTCATCGAAACACCCGGCTTCAGATTTTACTATCCGGCAAACTATCGAGCGGCAAACCGATATGAAATCCTTGTCCGAAATTGATCCCCATGCTTTTCAGTAAATCAAAGATTTCCTCGGACTCGACAAACTCGCCGATCGTCAGGATATCGAGCTCCTGACACAAATTCGACAAATTGCGCACCAGCGCCCGGTCGATCTTGGAATTAACGATATTGCGCACGAAAGCGCCGTCGATCTTGACATATTCGAAGCGTAATTCGCGCAAATAATGAAACGAGTTATAACCGCTCCCGAAATCGTCCAAAGCAAATGCAAATCCCTTTTTGCGTAGATTGGTTAGAAATTTCCCCATATGCGTAATATCGCCTATTGCGTCGCGTTCAAGAATTTCGAACACGATACTGCTCGGCGGCACCTCCAATTGCGCACATAACTCCTCCGCATAGCCTAAAATACCGCGGCCTTGAATTTCCTGAGCCGATAAATTGATGAACAAGCGTTTCGGTCGGCCCTGCGTCTGCATAATCGCTTTATTGGCCTCGACGACCTTACGCACCATTATCCGGTCCAATTCGCGGCCCAAACCGTATTTTTCGATCGTTTCAATGAACTGACCGGCGGCTGTAATTTTTCCATCGGTTTCAATTAAACGAGCAACCGACTCATACGCAAAGACTTCACCGGTTTTGCAATCGACAATCGGCTGAAAATAAGGCTGGATGCGTTCTTCTCGAAGCGCCAACCGTAAATCTTCGACAAACGAACGGCTATCGCGCATGATTTGCGTCAAATGTGCGGCCGCATCGAATTCGCAAACTTCGTTCTTACCCAAGCCCTTGGCTTTATATAACGCCACATCGACGCCCGACATTAAATCTTCGACAGTCTGCATGTCGCGCGGATAACTAATGATGCCGACCGATGTCGTAATATGAAAACCCTTTCCTGTCGGCGTTTTGAACGCAATGCTTTGCAAATTGGCCCGAATCGACTCGGCCGCGACCTTAGCGCCTTCCGGCGAAGTTTCCGGCAGAATGATTGCGAATTCATCACCGCCCATACGCGTTGCAATATCACCCTTGCGCATATGAGAAGTAATCGATTCGGCGATTATTTTCAACACCTCATCGCCTAATGGATGCCCGTACGAGTCGTTGATATCCTTAAAATCGTCAAGATCGAGCAACAACACCGAAAACTGATGCTTATGCCTTTCCGATCGCCCAATCTCGTATTCCAGCATATCGTTGAAATAACGGCGATTATGAATCCCGGTCAAAGGATCATGTATCGAATAATATTCCAATTCGGACAGCGTTCGGCTCAATACCTTGCTAGACCCGACCACCATCACCATTACCGACAACAAAGAACGAACGATTGCTTGTTCTTGGGCCGTTAACGTATTAACCGATGCATAGGCAATGCCTAAAAGCCCATCCAAACCGTAAGCCTGATCCGGAACCGGCACGGTAATCATCTTGATATCGCAGACATCGATTAAATTAAACTCACAGGGAATTTCATACTCTTCGATATCGAGTAACGCATTCTCCGGTAAGCCAAGTTGACTGAGCATGTCTTTGGCAAGACGGCCGCGAACTTCTTGTTTTGCCGCATCGGAGTAATTCCCCATGTAATAAAAATACAAGGACAAGCCATGCTCTTCGGCAAACGCAATAAAGAAAAAGTTAAACGGAAAAATTTCATGAAAACCGATCAGTATCTCCTGAACAAACTCTTTCCATTGCGATACTTTCTCATGCGAAAAGATAATATTTTCCAACACTTGGCTCTGCCGTTCGAGCAACCCCTTTTCAACCAACACCGAAGCCAAATAAGAGGTGGTTTCACCCAATTCGTCGACTACCGATTTCAAATATTTTCCGTTTTTATACCATTGGCGCTGCCTTTCATCGACCAGCTTTTCGAAGGCCATATCAAGGCTTTGACAATCCGTGATCGCTTTACGGAACATCCCAACGGTCACAGGATCGTCGATACGCGCCAGGACTTGTTCAAAATTTTCTAGAATCTCGCCATGGACACGGCGCACCAAAGCGCTGATTGAAGATGCGAAACTTCGAGTTCGCGTTTGACTTTCAAGAAGCGAAAAAAGCTGGTTCATCAAGCGAACACGCAAATCCTCGATATGATCAGGATAAGCAGGCGCGCCTTTACCAGAATCATGACGCATTTCGGCTCTCCATCTCGAAATGCCCGCTTCTGGTCATTAAATCGACACCGCATTGAAGCGTCTTAAACCAATTCAAAAAATCTGCTACGGCCCGTCCTCGATAAACCGGTCCATGCTGAGGAGCCAGCATCTCGATATCCAAAACCGATACGGCATCGACCCAAAGACGCGCGGCTTTGTTGGAAACCATATAGCGACGGTGAAATCCTTCTATGTAAGGTAAGTGCGCGGCAAAATCGTCGACAAATTCATATTCGACATCGACAGGCAGCATCGCCGCACCAATATCGCCGGTGAACAACACTTTGGCTATGGGGTCGTAGACATTGATCTGACCCTCTGAATGCAAGAAATGCGCGGGAACCAATTGCAATACAAAATCTTCAGCAAAGCGGCACTGCTTTCCCGCATCCGGAACCCCAACAAATTGAGCCATGCTGGCAATACCATAGTGCGGCAAAAAGCGGAGCCAGATGCTGGATACATATACTGGAGCATCGGTCAACTCCAACCAAGTAGACAAGCCGCCGACGATATCGGGGTCTTGATGCGACAAAATAATCGCTTTAATTTGTTCGGTCTTGATGTAGCGCAACAATTCGGTGAGCACGCTCGGCATCACTCCGAATCCGCCCGGATCAAGCAAAACACCATTATCACCATGCACGACGAGATATTGATTGGAACGAATTCCCTCCTCCTCGCCAGGCTCGCTTTCATTCAATAATACGAATTTATGTTCACCCGAATCGAACAGTTTAATGTTACGCATAAATTTTTCTCCTATTTTATAGTTTACTAATTTCCATTATCACAATCAGCATGCAGAAATTTTGCATTACATATCAAAGCTATAAAGAATCCATGCAAAAACCCGCACACCAACTTTGCCGGCATCAAAACTCTACCCAATAACCTTATGAATAACAAGGATAAAAACCGCTGCATCAAACGCCTCATTCAAACCGAAACTTTCTTATATCATCATCGTAGATCAAAATTCGGCACCGGGGTGCCCGTCAAAGGACGCCGTGAATACGTCCATGTAGGCTCTATGCCAGCATCCATGCTGGCATAGAGCCTTTGCCGAGCACCCCGGCGCCTCCTTAAGCATCGCCGAAATTTGAAGTGCGAAAGGTATAAAAAAACCAACCCGCAACCTTAATGCACGCTTAACAAAAAATGCAATGCGTTCAGTAACATTCTGCTTACCGGTTCACTAATTTGCACGTCTACTTCGCGCGATCGCATTGACACGCACGGGAATTGAATGCACCAATATGGACAAAAAATAAATTGGCACGCATCACTTTGGACAATTAAGCCCCCACCATATTGATCGTAGTTCAATTTCCGTTACTGATAATGAGACAACTATAGAATTCGGCCAGTGCTTAAAAATGAAAAAATGTCTCTCTGCCAGCGCACGCTATTAAATCGAGACCAAAATTTCATTATAAAGGGTGTATTATTGACTATGTCCTATCTTTGGTTCGTAAGTTTTTTGATCACTATTCAATTCTGAAATATACCAGGAAAGCGCCTCTTCTTTTCATTAACTGGCACTTTTTATGCTTATTATTTCTTAGCCCCCCCTTTTTAAGAAACAGAATTTTTATGCCTAGCATTTGGGAAAACTACAAAACCGAAAACGCATACGACGAACTGATGCATTCGGAGTTTCAACCACGAGCGGTCAGCTACAATCTATGCCAGTACTTGAATACACTCAATAAGGAAGATATCGACAAACGCAAAACCGCCGCCGAACTGGCAATCATGGAAATGGGAATTACGTTTACCGTCTATAGCGACGAAGGCAATATCGATAGGGCTTGGCCTTTCGATATCATTCCTAGGATCATCGATGCAAAAGAATGGCACATCATCGAACGAGGTCTTAAACAGCGCTTATCTGCGCTCAATTACTTTATTAGCGATGTCTATGACAAACAGTCCTTTATCAAGGAAGGCCTGATTCCCGGCGACATCATCAACAGCTCGAAAAACTTTCGTAAGGAATGCATCGGAATGAAGCCTAGACATAACGTTTGGGCCAACATTTGCGGCACCGATTTGGTGCGCGACCGAGACGGCATGATGTATGTTTTGGAAGACAACCTCAGAGTGCCATCGGGTGTTTCCTACATGCTGGAAAACCGTGTCATTACTAAGCGCGTTTTTCCGGAATTATTGCAAGACATTAATATTCTGCCGATCGACGACTATCCGACACAACTGCTTGAAATGTTATCGTCGATTGCACCGAATCAAAACGGACGTCCTCAAATCGCGGTATTAACACCCGGCATCTATAATTCGGCTTATTTCGAACACGCCTATTTGGCCCAACAAATGGGCGCACAATTGGTCGAAGGCTGCGACCTGATGGTCGACGATGACGATTGCGTGTACATGCGCACGATCGAAGGACCGGAAAAAGTCGATGTGATTTACCGACGTATCGACGACGATTTTCTTGATCCGGAAGTGTTCCGCAAAGACTCGGTATTGGGCGTGCCCGGCCTAATGCGCGCATGGCAAGCCGGTAATGTGGCACTTGCCAATGCACCGGGAGCCGGCGTTGCCGACGACAAGGTCGTCTATGCCTATGTACCGGAAATGATACGCTATTACCTGAATGAAGAACCGATTTTGCCTAATGTCGAAACCTATCTCTGCAGTCACAGCGAACATCTCGATTATGTCCTCGCACACCTGGCCGAACTCGTCGTCAAACCTGCTAACGAATCCGGCGGTTACGGCATGCTGGTCGGGCCTCATTCAACCGCAAAGGAAGTCGAGGCCTTTAGAAAGGTCATTCTCAAAAATCCTCGCAATTATATAGCCCAACCCACGCTAGCTATTTCGACTTCGCCGACTTTATGTAAGGATATTTTAGAGCCTCGCCATATCGATCTGCGCCCGTTCATACTGCAAGGCGAAAAAACCTTTGTCACCGCAGGAGGACTCACCCGCGTCGCGCTCAAAAAAGGCTCGCTGGTCGTCAACTCCTCTCAAGGCGGCGGCAGTAAAGATACATGGATTATCAACCGGGAGAACGACTAATGCTGTCACGCTCCGCCGAACGCCTCTATTGGCTCGCCCGTTATCTGGAACGCACCGAAAATCTTGCTCGTCTAGTTAGCGTACACATGAATTTATTAATGGACCTGCCCAAAGGGGTCGAGATGGGCTGGCAACAATTGATCCATATCAACGGTTGTCAAGAGGCCTTTCATGAACATTACAAACTGGCTCAAGAGCGTAATGTTACACGCTTTCTATTAACGGATCCCGGCCATCGAAATTCCCTTTTTTCATGCCTGAGCCTTGCCCGCGAAAATATTCGCACGACACGCGAGCTATTGCCCGACGAAGCTTGGGAACAAGTCAACGAACTTTACTTATATACTAAAAAACATCTGGATTCGGTGTCGAGCCGGCGCATGAGGGTTTTATTTCTGAATGAAATCCTCGAAGGTTGCCAGCGATTTACCGGTCTACTTTCCGGCTATATGAGCCACGACCATCCTTACCATTTCATTTTGCTCGGCAGAAACATCGAACGGGCCGACATGACTAGCCGGATATTGGACTTGAGTTCGTTATTACTGTCAGAATCGCGCAGCGATGAAATGCGCCAATATGAAAGCCTGCTGTGGATGAATGTGTTGCAGTCCTTGAATGCGCTATTGATGTATCGCCGCCATGTACGCAGCCGAATCAAAGGCGACGACGTGTTAAATTACCTGATATTGGATAGCGCGCTGCCGCGCTCGATTAATTGCTGCCTTTACGAAATGGCCGACGCCATCGGTAAATTGCCTAATCACGATAAACTGCCTGAAGATGTCGCCGACCTGAAAAACTTTGTGCAGTCGATCGACACGCGGCAAACCACTCAATTGCAATTGCGCAATATCCTCGATCAATTACAAACGAAACTGGCTTTTTTACACGAACGTATCGCGAACAATTGGTTTTCAGCCCACTCGGTAGACGATGCCGTCATTCAACAAGAACAAAAAGCCCATTGAGCCGGAAACCATCTAATTTACCCAACTACCGTCAAGTTCTTCAGGGCAAATAATCTTATACCTTTCGCAATTCAAATTTCGGCAGTGCCGGAGGAGGCCTCGGGGTGCTCGGTAAATGCTTTACCTACATGGACGTATTTACGGCGTCCTTTGACGAGCATCCCGAGGCCGAATTTTCATCTACGATGGGTATATCTCACATCCTTAAGTCCTTCACGACTCTAACGACTTCACTATCGCCGTGAATGGGCTCGATCGTAAAGCCGAGTTTTTTAACCAACGACAACATCGGCTTGTTAATCGCAAGCACCTCGCCTTCAAAAAATGATATCCCTTTATATTTTGCTGCCTGCATCAGCGTCTTCATGATCCTCGAACCTATCCCCATTCCATGGCACTCATCGGAGACCACGACAGCAAACTCGACCGAATGCCCGTCCGGATTAGCCATGTAACGGCCGACGCCTAACTCATTAGGCTTTCCGTCTTGTTCTTCGGTCACAGCTATAAACGCCATTTCACGGTCATAATCGATTTGCGTAAAACGCACCACCATATCCGGCGTCAACTCCTGCAACGCTTGCATGAACCGGAAATATTTCGAGCGCTCCGATAGCTTATGTACAAAATCCTTCTCCATCTCGGCATCCTCGGGACGAATCGGGCGAATACAAATATTCATGCCGTTCGGCAATTGATAATGCTGAATCATCTCATGCGGATAGGGATGAATCGTCATATGGCTATAGGGGCTCAACTGATGCGAAACACAGGCCTTGATCCGCGCATCGACTGCCATCACCCCTCTATCGTCGACAATCAATGGATTGATATCGAGCTCCACTATTTCCGATAATTCGCTGACCATGCTCGACACGTTCAGCAAGGTGTTGACCAAGGCTTTCATATTGACCGGCGGCAATTGACGAAAAGCCTGAAGATACTTAGCCGCCTTAGTCTTGGCAATCATCTTCTCGACCATATATTCGTTCAAGGGCGGTAAACCCACCGCTTTATCGTGCAGAATCTCAACCATCGTTCCGCCTAAACCGAAACTGATCGCAGGTCCGAAAACCGGATCGCGAATGACGCCGATCATAAGTTCGCGCCCATTGAAAGACTTATGCATCGGCTCGACCGTCATCATTACTTTGTCGATCTCGGGATACTTTTGCTTGATCAGACTCTCCATTTCCTGAAAATGATGCGAAATATCCTTGGCACTCGAGATATTCAAGCGAACGCCGCCGATATCGGACTTATGACTAAACTCGGACATGTTGACTTTCAACACGACCGGAAAACCCATCGTCTCGGCCGCGATCATCGCATCCTTTGGACTATCGACTTTAATCGTCTGCGAAACCGGAATCCTGAAAGCGGCTAGAATCGCCTTGGATTCCTGAGTCGTCAGAATTTCGCGGCTCTCGGCCAATACCCGCTCGATAATCAAGCGAGCGCCGTCGATATCGGGCGTCGCCAGCTCATTTTCCGCACTAGGTATCTGTTTGAGAAGAATTTGGTTTTGTGTGTATTGCGCCAGAAACGAAAATGCATCGACAGCGACTTCAGGCGTACCGAAGTGGGCTACCGTGCTATTATCGAACAAAGCTCGCCCCTCTTCGACGCGCTTTCCGCCGGTCCAGGACGCCAACACCGGTTTCCGTGTCGTTTTGGCCGCTTCAATAACCAGTTCTGCGACTTGCGTCGGATTGGTCATCGCCTGCGGCGTCAGAATACAGAGCACGCCGTCGATGTTCTCGTCTTTCAGACAAATATCGAGCGCCTGTTTATAGCGTTCCGGCGTCGCATCGCCGAGAATATCGATCGGGTTGGCATGAGACCAATGCACCGGCAACACCTTATTTAACGCATCAAGACTGGCCGCACTCAAACCAGCCATCGCCACGCCGGTTTCCTCTGCACGATCGGTACTCATCACCCCGGGGCCTCCGGCGTTGGTAATAATCGCTAGACGGTTCTGTTTGACGACATAATTATTGGCCAGTACCCGCGCCGCCGAAAAAAGCTGTGCAATACTGTAAGCCCTCACCACGCCGGCCCGTTCGATCGCCGCATCGAATACATCATCGCCGCCGACCATCGCGCCGGTATGCGACATTGCCGCCTTGCTGCCGCTTTCATGGCGCCCCGATTTAATCAAAATCACCGGTTTCAAGCGAGCCGCAGCCTTCAAACCGCTCAAAAAACGCCGTGCATCACGGATACCTTCGACATACATTAGAATGCCGGTCGTCTTGCTATCGAGCGCCAGATAATCCAATACCTCGCCAAAATCGACATCGGCAGCCCCCCCCATCGAGACAACCGTTGAAAAGCCGATATCCTGCGACTGCGACCAATCCAAAATGGCGGTGCAAACCGCACCGGATTGAGAAAGCAACGCTAGATTACCGTCCTTGATCACCCCGCTGCCGAAGGTCGCATTCAAATGCCCGCTCGGACGAATAATGCCGAGACAGTTAGGACCGACGATGCGGATACCGTACCGACGGGCAATATCAAGCACTTCTTGTTGTAAACGCTTGCCTTCACTACCCAGTTCGCCGAAACCCGCGGTAATAATCACCACCGAATCCACGCCTTTTTCGCCGCACTGCCGTACGATGTCCGGCACGGTCAATGCCGGTGTAGCGATAACGGCCAGCTCGATCTTGTCTGGTACCGCATCGATATTGGGATAGGCTTTCAAACCGGAAATTTGCTTCCGTTTGTTATTGACAGGATAGAGACCGCCCCTAAAGCCGGCTTCCTGCATATTAGCTAAAATCCGATGACCGACGCTTTCGATGCGTTCCGAAGCGCCGATGACGGCAACGGTTTTAGGCGTAAAAAATCGACTGAGATAATGTGGACCCATAATTACTCCGTAGTCGTATGGGGGATTGGAATAGCCCGCAATAGCTTAAACGCTGTCTTAAAATTCGATGCTTTATGAAAGAGCAAGGCAGAGCCAACTATTCACCGCTAGTGCTTAATTTCACAAATAAGCGATACAAAAACCAATCATAACAACATGATTATAAAGTGCTTTCAGTTTTCGCTGATTAACGCAATTAAGCACTAGCAGTCATTAAATCGCTAAATACTTACCCTTATTGATCCTTAACATTCACCATTACCCGGTAACAATATTCCGTGGAATCCTTAGTGCATTGAATCTGAGATAAAATACCTTTTCCGATCAAACCATCTAAAGATTGCTCGATAACCAATCGTTCGTAGCTACAAAAACATCCATAAATAAAACGTTTAGGACAGTCGGGACAATCCTTATCATTTTCAAATAGCGGCCGAATATGCTCATGCCAAGCATCGATAGCTTTTAATACTGAAAGCTCTGTATTGGATAAGTCTTCTTTCATTTTATTTTTCCACCCACTAATGAAAATCACTCTATCTTATCAAGTAACCGGCTTATTCAGTCGGCACAAAAAACATTGAATTAAAACAAGAGATAGTATGCGACTTTTCAATATGTGCAAAGGCTAATTAATCCTGACCGTTCAATAAAACATCTCAACTTGAAGATACGAAACACCTTTGGCGATGTAAAGACGGCGAACTACCATCAAATTCACCTGCGCCCAACGGCTATCAACAACATGAAATATACCTTTCACACTTCAAATTTCGGCAGTGCATTAGAGAACACAGGGGCTATCGGTCGATTTTTGCCCATCGGCAAGAACACCTCACAGCTTTTGATCCACAAATTGGGCATTGCTGTCCTGAAATAAACCACCAATTTCCGTGAAAGGTTGATGAAAGGAAGTATCGATACAATACTATCCATACAAAAAACAGCTTACGCTTTATTTTCGAATCTTAGTTTTTAAAGCAGTGCGAAAAAATCGATATGTATTTTGATTAATCAACTTTTTTACGGTAAAGCAGACATGACATTATCGACCAATATAAAAATCGCAATTTTTATGTCCGTATTGACGGCTATCCTAATCATGCCCGGAGCCGCTTTTTGGTTACTTGAATCGATTGTAATCGGCATGTTTGAAGTGCTTGAATTAGCACTAGATGAAGTTGTCGAGCATCTTTTTCATACCAGTAGACACACGACTCAGGTTATCGTGTTTTACATTATGTGGGGTCTGTTTATCGGTGCCGGTTATTGGTTGTATCGCTATTCAAAGCGCTTATATTTCAACGCCAAAACCGAATTTCCGGATTGGTGGTTTAAAACCCGCGAACAGGCGACATTAAACTGGCAGGAATTACCGTTTAGTAAAAAAATTAAAATGATTTCCGGTTGCTCGCTCGGCGCGGCATTTGTTGCCATAATCGTCTTATAAGCTCTCCCGATTAACAAATCGCATCAGCCACGAAAGACAATTTGCAAACCACGTTTAGGCACTGCAGCGTCCGTAAACGGCATCGTAAAACTAAAGGCTTGACCCGCTAGATGAGGGAATGCCAAGGAGAGCTGACATGCGGGTTTTGCATGAGCCATATTTCCAGAACACCACGGCGTTTTTATACGCCAATACTAAAATTTGACGTTCGATAAGTAAAAACTGATTGCGGAGACCATCCCATCAGATTAAGTTCTTGCCGATAGGAAGCAATTTCCCCCTAATGCTTCCGTGCTTTGAGAGTTGGAAAAGAGAATTTTCCAACTCTTTTTTTTGCCTTCCCTTTGTGAATGGGCAAACATGCCATTACTCGTGCCGGAACCCATTCAGCGGAGATCGACGATACCTTTACGGTTCTGCAGATCCCATACTTATCGAACTGAAAGAGCCATATTTTAAGGAGGTGTCGTGATTTTTTTGGCTAGTATATCGATCAGGGAGTCATACCCATCGAAGATCAAAATTCGGCACCGGGGTGCCCGCCAAAGGACGCCTTGAACCCATCACCTAAATACCATAGCTCATTGGCCATGATTAATTGTCTTGGATAATTTAGGTGCCGGGCTGTCAAGCGAGTTACCGAACCCGCTACAAAACTCATAATTACAGGACGTTATTTATCACGAAATCCTTACCTCGCTTGCATACGGTAGAGAGATAGACCAATATTGGCCTGTTGAACAAAATGCTTAAACGCCTTGAGATCATCCTCGGTCAATTCGAAATTGCTGTAGGCGCGATCGCAATAAATTAGGCCGATAGGTTTATCTCCTGAACAAACAGCCATCAATAAACAAGGCTGTTTACCGATCGTCTTAACATCGCTTGCGCTATACAAAGATTCGTTTTCTTTCGGGTTTACCCAATAACCCTCGTGATTGGTAATCGCTTGAAAAAACAAATTAGGCGGAGACTGACTAAGCTCAAAGCGAATCTTTTGTAAATAACTATCCTTACGCCAACCCAAAGCCACTTTCTCCAACAATGCATTTTTATCTTTTGTCAAAAGAGCGAAAATGGTTCGATCCATGCCGATTCCGCGTTGAATACCCTCCAATACGGTTTCAAGCAACAGGTTAATATCGATTCTTCCACTCAATATTGTGGTGATATCTTGCAAAATTTGAAATTGCAACATCTTTCGATCCACATTTTGCGCCGACGCATTCGCTTCGGAATTTTGCCGAACATTATGTTGAATTAAATTCGAAGCCTCCGTTGCGCCGAAATGACAAGCGATATTTGCCGCAATGTCGGTATTTTTACGGAGACTCGCCTCAATCGCTTGTTTCGACAGTCCGGTCATGGCCTCGATTTTTTCGACACAGGCGTAATAACTTTGCGTACCGACTCCTTCTCGTAACGCTTCGACGACTTCGCAACCGACGCGAACGAATTTAACCCGCGGATCGACGTCTCTAGTGCTTTTTTTAATAGCCGCTTCGATCAAGCCTTTTAAATTCCAAGTTTTGCACAATGAAATATCCAAATCAGCCAGCTTGAAGCCCAATACTTGCTTTTCGGCCGCTTCGTTGCTTAGGCCGTTTTTCAGCAAAGCCTGAATTCTATCGCCCTGTGCTCCGCAAAAACACCAAAAGGTGATGCTTCCTATATTTTTGAGCAACGCCGCGATAAAAACCTCTTCGGGCGAAGGATCTTTCGCCGCGATCGCCAAAGCCTTGGCTTGAACCGCCGCATGAATAGCCTTGGCGATTTCTTCATTGGCGCGGCGCCTGTTGTTCGGCGACAAAATCGCTTCAAAAAGCGAGCAAGCCAGTGTCAGCTCTCGAATGACCTCGATACCGAGAATCACAATAGCCCGAGATACGGTCACCATCTGTTTTCGCGAAGGGTTGTAATAGATACTGTTGCTTAGCTTTAATAGTTTTGCCGTTAGATTGGGGTCTTGAAGTATCACAGGGGCAAGTTCCATCGCGCCTTTCTTTTCGTCCTCTATGATGTAGTTGATACTCTGCACGGTATCTGAAAATACCGGCATTTCCCGATCGCGCAATACTGCTGTCCAATCCTCAAGCGATCGAGGCTCGCCTTTAATTTCAGCATCCTGTTTTTTCATGCTTTGGTTATATGTTAAACATTCTTATATATGAATAGGCCGACGGGCTTGACGTCCATTATCCCAAATAAAAAGCATTTTCCCCACGAATTACACTAAAATAACGAAAAATCTCATTAGGTAGGATTTCGCGATAAATATACCTTTCGCACTTCATATTTCGGCAGTGCTAGAGGAGGCGCCTGGGTGTCCGACAAAGGCTTTGCCAGCATAGAGCCTACATGGACGTATTCACGGCGTCCTTTGGCGGACACCCAGGCGCCGAATTTTGATCTACGACGGGTATAACTTCCTGAAGTTATGAGTTTTGACCCAATCCTAAATATTTTAACGATTTTAACGCCTGCTACGCCTTTGTTTTACATAAAAAAACAAATACCCTCCCGCAATTGCCGCGATGATAAATACCACGATATTCGCTTGCATGACATACACCACGACGGCTTTACCGTAATGATAATACAGCGAGAAAAAAACAATCGTCGAAATCGTACAAGCCAATAAGTCCGCTAATGCAAATTTGATAAAACTCATCTTGCCTAGCCCCGCGCACAAAAACAGCCCGTTTCTAACCCCAAAAGGAATAAAGCGACCTAGTATCAGCGTTGCAATACCGTGACTTTCGTAATATGCGTGAATCATTTCGACTCTTTTCGGCGGCACCATTTTAGCAAAAAAACGAATATGTAATATTTTAGGCCCGACGAATCGCCCCAAACTATAGCAGATCAAATCCGAACCGTAAGCACCTAGATAGACCGCGGCAAATAAATAAGGCAATTGATCCGGGTATTGCCTTGCCAACACCCCTGAAATAAACAGCATTGCATCCTCGGATACCGGAATATTGAGGCCTGCCAACAGCAGCGATCCGAAAATAATAAAATGAGCGTGTTCAATATGAGTTTGAATAAGAGCAATCAGCGTTTCCATGGATTAATCAAGTTTAAATAATGTTTAAATTTCTTTACATCGTCATGGCAGAGCCATTAAGACTGCTTTACAATCGGTTTGTCGATCACTCACCCCCGAAACAAGCATGGCATCGCCCCAACTCACCAGCATACTGGAATATCACCAACGCACCAAACACCATTTGGACCGTTATGCGAAAGGTCCAAACGGACTCGATTGGGCCGATCAACCGGACCCGTTCAGGCGTTTCGAAGGCTGTGAACGAATAAAATTACCTTTACCCCAAAACACCCCCTCACCCACCTATAACGAACTTCAAAACCCCGAGCTAATTCCATCACAGCCATTCAACATCAATAATCTGGGGCTTATGATGGCATTGAGCTTCGGGCTTTCCGCCTGGAAACAATACGGCGATGACCGCTGGGCCCTGCGCTGCAATCCGTCCAGCGGCAATCTGCATCCGACCGAAGCCTATTTAATCAATACAGCGGCAACCGACCTTCCTGCCGGTGTTTACCATTATTTAAGTCACGACCATGTCTTGGAAATGCGCGGCAATTGGCGTCAGACGCCAGCATTTAGCGGGATATTGATCGGTTTGAGCTCTATCCATTGGCGGGAAGCCTGGAAATACGGCGAACGCGCATTTCGCTATTGCCAACATGACATTGGACATGCACTCGGCGCGTTGCGCTATGCAGCAGCCGTTCTGGGCTGGTCGGTCGAACTGCTGGCCGAATGCGGCGACGAAGCGATTGCTCAACTACTCGGTCTGGACCGACACGATGAATTCATTGCCGAGGAAAACGAAGCCCCCGATTTATTATGTCGAATTCATGCAGGGTCTTGGACGAATCCCAACGATCGCTACTTAGCCGAACTTAGCGTCGACAATTGGTTTGGCAAGGCCAATCGCTTGAGCCGTTACCACCATTTTCATTGGCCTTTAATTGATGCGGCAGCACAAGCAGCTGCCAAATCAGCCACACAAGAAAACCACCAACATCCGGGGATAATCTTATCGCCACCACTAACTAACGGTTCCCAAAGCGCGTTCGAGATCATTCGGCAGCGGCGTAGCGCTCAACATTTCGACGGTCAAACGCCGATCGAGCTGAATCATTTTTATCGCATCTTGCAAGCTACGATGCCTGAAAACCTAATCCCCTTCGACCTTTGGCGTTGGCCTGCAAAGATTCATTTATTTTTATTCGTGCATCGCGTCGAAGGGCTGCAACCGGGTCTCTACGCCCTATCGCGGAATCAAGCCAGTTTTCAGATGCTGAAGTACAACACTCGCCCCGAGTTCTCTTGGCAAAAGGTCGAAGGCGCGCCTGAAACATTAAAACTTTACAACTTACTCAACGCCGATTGCCGTCGCGCAGCCAAAACGCTATCGTGCCATCAAGATATCGCCGCCGATAGCGCCTTCAGTTTAGCGATGGTCGCGGAGTTCGGCGATGAATTGGCAAAAGAACCGTGGCAATATCGCCGTCGATTTTGGGAAAGCGGCTTGGTCGGCCAAGCATTATATCTTGAAGCCGAAGCCATAGGAATGCGCGGAACCGGCATCGGCTGCTTTTTTGATGACGCGGTACACGAGGTTCTTGGAATAAACGACACCGGCCTACAAAGCATTTATCATTTTACGATCGGCAAGCCATTAGAAGACAGCAGGCTTCAAACACTGGCGCCTTACTTTCATCTACACAATGAACCGCGTTAAGGATTTTGAGGAACAAAGCTCAAGCAGAAACCTTTCAACCTAACGTTCATGAAGGCCTAGCCATCGCCCCGGCAAATGAAAGTTCTCTGGTGGCGGAGGGTGCGGTATTGCCAGCACAGAGCTTTGTATATCAAAAAATTAGATAAAGTGTCCAAATCTACGAACTTTCACAGTAAAAAGAGCAGTTGAGAGCCTCAAACTACCGTTCGCCCTGAGCCCGTCGAAGGGTGAACGGTAGTTTGAGGCTTCACCAAGACGGTGAAAGTGTTGTAGACCCTTCATGCTTCGACTTAGCTCAGCACGAACGGTCTACAACACATGTCAACTGCTCTTTTTAGGTTCAAGCATTTGCGGATAAACTGACAATGAAACGTAGCCAATTAAATTTCATCATCGATATCGTAGCCTTCGCGGGTTTTGTTTTTCTAACTACGACCGGCGTGCTGTTACGCTATCTGTTACCGCCCGGTAGCGGGCACTTCGCGACCATTTGGGGGCTTGACCGCCATCAATGGGGAACCGTTCATTACTGGGTGTCGGTGCTTTTTTTCGCGATATTGGCGTTGCACTTATTACTGCATTGGCGTTGGGTTGTCGGCTTCATTTCAGGACGTGTCACGGAAGGGTCGGGGCTGCGCTTAGGGCTGAGCCTAGTCGGCGTACTGACTTTGATCGCTTTCGCCGCTGCGCCGCTGGTCGCACCGATTGAAATATCGGGAGCATCCGGCAAACAACTACACGCATGGAATAACGGATCTCTAACAATACGAGGCAACATGACCTTAGTGGAGATAGCGCAGATTACCGGCGTACCGGTCGATTATTTAATGGAGCGACTGAACTTACCCGAGACAACGAACAAGACGGCAAAACTTGGGCAATTAAGCAGGCAATACCACTTCACGATCGCCGATGTCAGAAAAGCCGTAATCGACTATCGAAAATAAAATAGGGCTTTCATTGACGCCGTCTTTCGCCAGCCGAGAGTTTTAACCGCCATTAACGCCCATTTGCTTTTCATCATCACAATTATACCTTTCGCACTTCAAATTTCGGCAGTGCCTGAGGAGACTCCGAGGTGTTAGGTCGATTTTTGCTCCTGCTCTGCACCTTATTTTTCTATTCATGAGCCGATATCTGGCGCTTAATCGAAATCGCACCGCGTATTTCGCCGACACTATAATTTATTGCGTCGTCATTCGGGTATTCATGCGCCAATATCGCTTTTACCCCATCAGGCATATCTTCCGCTTTACCATGACATTGCAAACACATCGGCTGAGTCGGTATGGCTTTCAGATAACGAAACCAAAGCCCATCCGCTTCATCTACGATTGCAGACATTTCGAGCTCGTCGGTAGGTTCTCCAGACAAGTGATGCCTATCAAAACCTTCCAACTCGCGCCGCTCCCAGGTATCCGGCACTCCCATCGATTTGTTGCGGGATTTAAGCGATACCCGTTTCACAATCCATCCGTCTTTCGAATAATCGGCTGCCATTGCCGGCGCAATTTGTTTGCAAACAATGATCGCGTTTTCCGTGTCTGCCGTTTCCAGTAACGATTTCAGCTTTCTACCCAGCGACTGCATGAATTCATGGGCTGTTGCACGACTTTGTTCCAGATAATGAATTTGCTCTTTTGGGCTGTCGGCAAAGACCCACGTCGAAGCAGCCGAAGCAATTAAAATCAAAAGACTTTTTTTCATGAATTTTGGCATTTTATGCTCCTGACATGGAAAAATTGAATAAGAATGACATAACTTGCCCCCCCTCATTTCACCTTTGACAAGGGGACAATTACGACAATATTAGTAATATCTTAATTACTCGGAGTATCGAGACAAGAAAATTCCGCGATAACCCATCCAATCCGTATCATCTTCATACCGTTATTAAGTCTATATCGAAACAAACAACCGATGTAATAATCATTATGAATCATAAAGTTGACACTCTATCACTTGTTTAATAACCTATGCAGGCTGAATTGATCAGCGCTATCTAACGAGCCGATTATGGAAAGTTCCAGTCGAAATTTCAGTATAGATTTACACAATCCCTCTACAATGTCTAACGCGCATTCCTTGCCCGCCACTTTAGCGACAAATTGATTCAGTTTGTTTCCGCTGCGGGCAAACGAGTCCGCAAACAACCGGAGACAAACCGATGCCGACCGCCATCCTGAACGACTACTTGCGCCGTGCGATTGAGCGCAAAGATTACCAAGCCGTTCTTCAATTTCTAGAAGAGTTTCAAGCCGTCGACCTGGCTGAACTGCTGCAAACCGTTCCGGTCGATGCTGCCCGCGAATTGTTGATGTACTTACCGGTTGTGCAACGTGCGTCGGTTTTCGGGCATTTACCGGTCGACTGGCAGTCACAATTAACCACCGCAATGACCGATAAGGAAGTATCGCAGTTGCTACGCCATCTCGACGCCGACGAAGGCGCCGATTTGCTCCATGTTTTGCCTGAAAACCGTCACGACCGTGTGCTGCGTAAGATCGCTCATGCCGAACGCGAAGCACTCAGACGCCTAGCGAGTTACGAAGAAGGCACAGCCGGCGCGATCATGACCAGCGATTATATGACCGTACCAGCCGAAATCACAGTTGGCAAAGCACTCGACGTCATTCGAAAAAGCGCCCCCAACGCCGAATTGATATACCAAATTTATACCGTCGACGCTCAATATCGTCTAATCGGCACGCTATCGTTACGCGAGCTAATCATGAACAAACCGGAAGCGCGAATCAAGGATGTAATGACTACCGAAATGGTGAAAACTAAACTATCGGCTAAGCAAGAAGATGCCGCCAAATTAATCAGTCGTTACGATTTACTGAGCTTACCGGTCGTCGACGACGACGAACGTTTGGTCGGCATCATTACCTATGACGATGCAATGGACGTTGCCGAGGCAGAGGCGACCGAAGACATGCACAAAGGCGCAACAATCGGCCCGTTGGCCGGCAACTTTCGCGATGCGAGGTTATTTACGCTTTACCGCAAACGTATTGTCTGGTTACTGCTCTTGGTCTTCGGTAATTTAATTTCCGGTGCCGGAATCGCTTATTACGAAAATATAATTGCCGCTTATGTCGTACTGGTGTTCTTTTTACCGCTACTCATCGGCAGCGGCGGCAATGCCGGATCGCAAGCCGCGACACTGGTCGTGCGCGGCATTGCCACCGGCGATGTCACAATCAGCGACTGGCGTAAATTACTGCTAAAGGAAATCGCTGTCGCAAGCGGATTAGGTCTAACCATGGCCGCTGCAGTTTCATTGATCGGCGCTTATCGGGGCGGCTTCGACATTGCCTGGGTGGTCGCACTGAGCATGATCTGTATCGTAATGATCGGAAGCCTGGTGGGGCTCTGTCTGCCTTTTATCTTGAACCGATTGGGCTGGGATCCTGCCACCGCTAGCGCGCCCTTAGTCACAACGCTCGCCGACGCCTCTGGGGTGTTGATTTATTTCTGGATAGCAGCATGGATACTACATTTGCCGGCGCCTTAACCCATACGCTTCAAACTAAAAACGGTCACCTCCCTCCGCTCTATCACAAATTGCTATAAAGCACCCAGCAATTCCCAATTTGGAGATCAAAAAGGGTGTGGGGTATGCTTGGCGAGGATGTCGGCAGCAGGGCAGATTTTTGCTCCTCGGCAATTGCTCCTGCATTGCCCTACTACACGCCATCCTTGGCGTAATGCAAAATCTGCATTCACGCCATCCTTGGTGTTTGAGCTGCCGCCAAGCCCCCATGGATGGGTTTACGGTGTTCCTCGACAGGCATACCCCACACCCTAAAATCGGCGAAACTGCTCAAACTGGGAATTGCTGGCATTATCGATACCGATATGCTGAAACTCTGTTTTGGTGATGGGGCCAAGCATTATCCGTCTGCAGAACGTTGGTCCGAAACGGCTGTATCTTTTTTGCTTGAGTTGAGCGTCCGCGATAATGGCTTAGCTCTATCCGTGCCTGGTTATTAGGCGTTAAATTGGTTTTTATTTCAGATGCATTCTATAAACACTCTCGAACAAGCCCCTTTGGTTAATGTCATTATTGAGACGCCTCGCGGCAGTTTTTTAAAGCGGGGTTCCACTGGAAAACTGGACTTCATCTCTCCGTTTCCCTGTCCATTCAACTATGGCTCAATTCCGGCTTATATCGGTACGGACGGCGATTTTTTGGATGCGGTCGTGCTGGGGCCGCGTCTTCCTTTAGGAGCATCGATTTCAGTTTATGCTTGGGGAACCGTTGGAATGATCGATGGAGGCATTTATGAAGATAAACTGATATGCGCTCAGAAACCCATCTCTGTGAGACAGCAGCGGCTTATTCTTCTGTTTTTCATGATTTATGCCAAGGCCAAATATCTGCTGAATTTAATCAAGGGGCGTAAGGGGCACAACAGCTGTGAAGGCTGGCACGATGCTGCAAGCGCATTAGCCAGGGCAATACCCTGTATTCATCAGGACAAAAATGCAGTTTAAACATTGGAATGGCTGGTTGCTATACCCATACCCAAGGAACTCTGGCCTTCATCGCTAGTCGTAATTACGGAGATAGTAAAACGTCGGTGAGTTTGTAGAGCTATCACGCAGATTCACCGACATTTTTATGCCCCAGGTTTTCGCTACTGTTTCTTTCAATCGCCTTTTCGGCATACCCCTCGGCTCCGACTCATGTTTAGAATTTACAAACGAACCATTCATATTGGCACGACAAACGATCCTCAACGGCGACTTGAATATCACGTCGAAGAGGATTCCAATTCTAGCCTTGCCAAAATCCTGGCTATTCCGGCCATGATCGCAGCAGCTGTCGTCGGCACGCTGGTCTTGTCCGTGGTTTTTGCCGTATTGTTGATCCCGTTGAGTATTTTTGGTTTCAAAGCGTGGAGGCTGATCAAAAGTGCTCAGCAACAATCGGTTCGGCAATCCGAGCCCGATAGCATTACCGCTGAATACACCGTTGTTTCTGATGACGATAAGTTGCAAGTAAAATGAACACTAACCCTACTCCCTTTAATACTCAAAAATTAGCTAACTTTATGAAGGTATGGTGTGTGTGAGTCGCAGGTACCACCGGCTGAATATTCTGGCCCAACCTGAACACCCCTTCTGGAGCAATCTGAACACCCATTCTGATTCAAGTTGAACACTTTTCTGGATTTTCCAGAATCGGTGTTCAAGTTGCCAGAATCCCACCTAACGCATTGTTTATCTAATCAGATTATCCTTCCCACCTTTTGTGGAGAAGATAATGTCAGCGAAGAGAACAGCAATGCGAAAATATCGAGAAGTACTCAGGCTTAGCTATAGCGCCGGATTTAGCATCCGAAAAATCAGTGCCAGCACCAAAATCAGTGTCGGCAGCATTCAAAACATCTTAAAACTGGCCGAACAGCTGAAAATATCCTGGCTGCTACCGGAAGATTGGGATGATCAAACTTTAGCCCTGAAATTTTATCCCCGCTCGGATGCTCAGCCTTCAACCAAATTTCAGGAGCCGGTATGGACTGACGTTCATCTGGAGTTGAAGAAAAAAGGCGTGACCAAACAATTGCTCTGGGAAGAGTATGCCCAGCAATATTCCAATCGTTGCTATAGCTACTCGCAGTTCTGCGCGCGTTATGCCGATTGGCGGAAGAAACAAAAACGTTCCATGCGCCAAACCCATCGTGCCGGTGACAAGTTATTTATCGATTATGCCGGCCCCACCATGTCTGTGGTCTGTGCCTCAACCGGCGAAATACGTACCGCGCAGATCTTTGTGGCGGTGTTGGGGGCCTCCAATTACACCTTTGCCGAGGCGACCTGGAGCCAAAGTCCGCCTGACTGGTTAGGCAGCCAAAGGGCTAAGCCTTTGAATTTTTTGGTGGTACAACCGTGATGCCGGTCCCCGATAATTTAAAAAGCGGAGTGACTAAAGCCTGTCGTTACGACCCTGAACTCAATCCAAGTTTTCAACAGTTAGCGTCCCAACCACCATGAACAGGCTAGTCATGATAGCCTGGCTTTCACAGGTGATTTTGCCTTCGGCACACAGCTTCTCGAAGTCCGTTTTTAAGCAACTGACTTCAATTCGAACCGAGGCTTTATCAAGGTTGGCCATCCACGTAGATACGGTAAGTTTGCGACAAACTCATCCTATCATGGGTTTTTTCGGCCTCCGCTGGCCGCGTATGATCGCTGTAAACCGAATTTTTGAGGCTAAACTCCTTGCAATGCGCAAAATCCACGCTGCGCGCACTGGACTGCCCAAAAAACCACAATTAAATCAGGCCTGCACAATTTCTATTTTTAGACGCTAAAAATCTGTCAAGCTTTTTTTGATTTATTTTATGGGGCGAGTAGTTACCACAAAAGTTACCCAGACAAATTCTGGACATAAAAAAACCAGTTGCCCGCGAAAGCTAACTGGTTGATTTACTAAGTTTTTGTTGGTGGGTCGTGTGCGATTCGAACGCACGACCATCGCATTAAAAGTTCGATCTAAACAACTTCAAAGCAACTGCATACTACTTATAACATCCTATAATCAACAGCTTACCAGTCAATTGAAGATGTGTAAAGTTGTTAAAAGTAGTATAAAGCAATATAAACCACTGTAGTTTTTACTGTAGTTTTCGAGCAGTAAAAAGCCCGTTTTACCGACCGTGATCTTTAATACTCTCCCATTGATCATTATTCACCACACTGTATGCTTCATCAAAATTTAGTCCAAATATCCGCTAAAACTCTCTATCTGGGCATTGAATTAAATAAGTGTGATCCCTAATAGCTCTTATAAAACGCTTCCGCCTCAAATTTAACAAATTCTTCAGTTTTTACCTGCGAACGACTAATTACCTGAAAGGGTTCTAACCGTGCAATCTCGGTCTGTAAATCTTTTGCAGTCTTATTGCTACAGCCTAAAATATCCTGAACAGAGCTTGCGGAAACACCATCACATTGGAAAATATAAGCAAATTCTAGTAGTTCCTGAAAATTAAAGAACTTCTGCTGATAATCATTCGGCGATTGTGACGCAAAGAAAACAACAATGCCTTTAGAGCGTCCCTCACGGATAATACGCTGCAAAAACATATTCTTCTGGCTTAAGTAATTGTGCGCCTCGTCAATGACTAATATCGTGCGTATGGTCCGCTTGCCGTCTTCGACCGGGCTATCCGGCAACAAAGACATTTCCTTATAAAGCCGCTCGATTACCAAGTAAGCGACCAGTTCTTTCAAAACCGGCATGGCATGTACATCAATTAGAACGGTTCGATTAGAAATCTTATCGATAGGTGCGATTTCATCGCCATGCTTCCAGAACAATTCAAAAACGGATAAATCGCGAAGCACTTCAATCAGGGTATCGTCCTTTTTGTCTTCCTCTTCATACATCAGATTAGCAATTTCCAGAATATCCTGAAAATCTGGATAGGGTGCATCGGAACCAGCTCGCTTTGCATAACCTGCCCGGATAGCTTCGGTTAATGCGCCTTTCTGTACTACGCCCAATTTTGAGTTAATAGAAGCAAAACTTTCCGCCTTTTCTCGTGCAGAAATATTGATCGTTTGTTCATCATAAGTGGGTAGTACAAACGGATTGATCGGCAAACGTTGGTTGCCTTGCAGTAGTCTAAAAGGCTGGACTTTGGCAATATCCAGAAAATGTTGGTTATCGACCACATCGCCTTTGTAATCAAAATAAATGAAATGGGTCTGGTAATTCGACTGAATGCGAATATCCGCCAGAATTTTCAGCAAAAACTGGGTCTTACCTACACCTGGTTTACCCATAATCGCCAAATGCGAGTTGGCATGTTTATCGGTATTATTCAGCTCCATGATCAAATCGGCTTTTTGCAATAAAGTTCTGCCGATAAAAATATCCAATCCACGCCCCCGTAATTCCTTACGCCCCTGAAACTCCACCAGATCAACCAGACTCTTTATCAAGCCCTCGGCACTGCGCCCGCTTTCAATATACAGTTGCTCCATAGCCAGACTCCCCTGATCGATATGGTTTTTGATCAGCGAGCGATTGGAAAAAAATGCATCTTCGGTAATATCGCCTTTCCCGTGTACATGCGCCAGTAGGCTACGAATAAATAATTCATCAGGACCAAAAAAAGTAGGGCGCTTTAATTCGCCGCCACTAAAATTAGCACTTTCAGCAACATTTTTGCCGTCTTGCACCAGTGATATAGTGAAAGCAATACGCGCCAGAACGGCTTTTTCCAAGCGAGTTTCAAAGCGCAAAGAACTTAAAATCTCATCCGCTTCACTAGAAGTATATAAACGATCCGCCATGCTCTATTGCTCCCAAAAATAGCCTTGTTTAACGGTCGTTAATTCCTGCCGGGGTTCAAACTCCAGGCTGGCGGCACCGCTCAAATAAGGTTGTAAATTACGGTAATAATCCTTGTCTATTTCAGTATCGGTAGAAAGAATAATCACCTGTTGACCTGCATTGGGGAAATAATGCTTGATGATATTATCCCTATGGGTGCTATCGAGCCTGGACAGCGGTGTATCGATTAATATAGGCAATTGCAACTGACTGGTTTGCGCCAGGCCCCACAACAGCGACAAAGCGAACACCTCTTTTTCGCCCGCAGCAAGGCTCGACTTCCTGATTTCGTGGCCGTTGCGGTCAATCATTTTGATCTCGTAACTCTTGTCATCGATCAAAATATCCTTGATTAAACCGGTTTTACTGGACAGCATCCGGTACATTTCAAAAGTCTTTTCCTGCAATAGATGCACCTTGTTTTTGCGCAGCCGAACCGTATATTGATTCAGCAAATTGGCAATCGCGTCGCATTCCTCAATAAAACCGGCTTTCTCCTTGGAAACATGGTGTTTCTCGTAAAGCTTTTCCACATCCAGTTCAATGTCCCGAATACGTTTTTCCAGCGCCAGGATTTCGTCCTCCAACAAGCGTAATTGTTCGGTTTTACGGCCAATCTGGGTTAAACAACTTTCCATTTCCGCCTGCAATTGATCGAACAATTCCTTCTCGGAATCGGAAGCAATACCCGGTTGTAACGCGGCTTCCAATTGCCGGACCTGGACAGCCAGTTCCTGTTTTTCTTCTAATAACGGTTGAATCAAAAACACATCGCTGTTTTCCAACGTTTCCATTTTTTGCAACACACGGGCAGCATCACGATCGGAAAGATTCAGTATCTTGATGCTGTCATTAACAGAATCGCCCTGTTGCAATAAGCGAAAAATACGCTGTTCCAGTTCCGCCATTTTTTCAGCCGATAACTTTTCCCGATAAATCGGCTCCGGTTCCTCTACTACTCGGACAATTTTTCGGGCCAAAATAGCCGCATTGTCGCGAATGGCTTCGTATTGCACAGTCTCCCGCTCGGCATCGATTTGTTTGCGAATATCGGCAAACAAGCGCCCGGCAATTGCAAACGGTAAAACACCTTCGCACATTGTTTTAAGCTCATTTTCCACTTGCCCCAAACGGTTAGACGCCTGAATACGGGCTTTTTCCGCCTCCCTGATGCTGTCGCGGGTTTCCGGTTCGGCGTTAAAAGTGGCTTGAAAGCGCTCCTTGGCTTCCTGATGTTGGTTTTTGAAGGCATCCAGTTCTGCCTTAACCTCATTTCGTTCCTGAATCGTGCGGCTGACCTTGCTTTTCTCCCTTTTCAGCTCGCTTTCCTTAAATTCCAGGTCCTCGTCGGAAATCTGTACAAAGCCTCTGCGCTCTTCGGTCTTGATATACAAAACATCTTCCGAAAGTTTGGTGATGTATTGAATGCCCAGTGCTGCTTCCAGCGACTTCTTCAAGCGAAGTTCCGAATGATCGTCAGCGGCGATTTCCTGAATCTTTTCGCCATCGAAAAAGAAAAACTGGGTAATGCCGGGCGGAATGGTCGCGCGGATAAAATCCTGCCACATTTGCTTGTTCTGCACTGAAACCCGCTTGCCGTCTTGCACCACGACTAAACGTTCTTCCAAATCCTTTGCTTTGGCGTCGTTGACGACTCCACCGCTCCAGGACCGCTTCACAATCAATTCCGAGCCGTCATCCAGCTCCACCACCAATTCAAAAGAAACTGACGTATTACCGCGCGCCAACTCCTTGCGATTGATGTTTTTATAAATCACTTCCGGCTTGGTGCCATACAAACAAAAACTGACCGCTTCCATAATCGAGGTTTTACCGGCACCGTTCATGCCGCCGATCAGGAAAATACTTTTGCCGTCGGCACCCACCGGAAAAGGGATTTCCGTCGCAAACTGAAAAGATTTGTAATTCTCAATGACCAGCCTAGTAAATTTCATTGATGTTCCTCGCTTAACTCCCAAATCCCCCGAGGCGATCCATTTTTCAAGATGCCATCCTCAATCATCTTGTATCGCTCCCAACAGGCATTGTTTTCCCAAACAGCACTTTTACAAGAATCTCGCCATTCTAAATCGCCGGGTAACAACTTACCTTGCAGTTTTTGCTCCATATACTTGAGCACCTCATTCTTCTGCGAAGAACCACCCAAATGTTGCAAGGCTTCAATCATAAGTTGGCGCAAGGTAGCGTTATCAGTTTTTGTTGATCTTGAACGCTTTTTACGGGGCTTTTTCTCCGTTGTTTGTTCTTCGTTCCCCAATCTCGATTTTAAATTCCTGACAATTTCATCCAGTTCATCTGTCAAAAGGCTTAATGCCTGCATCGCTTCTGCTTGTATTGCAAGGGCAGCGGCTAGGCGGGTTTTTTCCGCCCGAAGCGCATCGGGTATAGCAATGCCCACCTTATCAAGATTATCGATTGCTTTAGCAACCTCGCGTAACTGTGTTTCCATCACAGTGGTTGCCAACTCGTCTTGCCCGTTGCCAAAGAGATCAACAACCTCAAGAATAAGATCAACTAATAAGCGAGGATTTCTCACATAGCTCTCAATCCCTGATCCTTGATTCATTGTGTTTCACCGGTTTTACTGCTTAAAATTTCCCGCAAAGCATCATAAACACCGGTTCGACGCTCTTTAAATTCATACTCGCGGACTGTGTCCAACAATTTGACGACCTTATCGAAACTCACCTTATGCTGTTGGCAAAGTTCTTCCAGCAAGCGTTTGTCTTCCGTGGTTAGATTCATTAGTTTTTTCCTCGTGTCAGGATGGCAAGGATTGAATTTCCTGTTGCCAGTTAGCGACTTCCACCACCGGGTGCTTCAGACGCGCCTGCTCAACGATCTGTTCCAGTTTTTCGGCGACACTGTCCTCCAGCCAATCAGTGCCGCATAAATCGCACACTTGGGCGGGGACATCGCGCACAACCACCACGCCAAAACCAAGATCAACAGTAAAAGTCGTGCGACCGGCTTGCTTACATCCGCCGTGGCAGACCGGGCAAAGATCGTTGTGGGTATTCATGATAGCCTCCGGGTGATTAAATCAGCTTCAAAATGAGTTAAATCGGGACGATAAGCGGTAATAATATGACACTGTTCGCTTGCCGCGTCATAAGCTAAAACCACATGCAATGCTTCCGGCTGATTCAATGCCAGCAACAAACTTGGGATGGGGTGATCATCTGGGTAATCTTCAATAATAACGCCCTGCAAAATGGCATTTTTTACCTGGTTCCGACCGATCCCTCGCTCCAGCATACGTTCCAATGCGTGTTTTTTCCAGAGGACACGGCCTGCATTGACCGCAGCGCGAATATCGGCGAGTATTACTGACGACATAAAGTTTGAAATATCAGCACGTATTGATCTTGCGTCGTTAAATTCATCGTTTTTTCCCCAGATAATTTTGCAACATCGCCTTTGCGGACTTTTGCGCCTTTCCAGGCAGTTAAGCCCATATTCGGCTGACTGGCGTCGGCACGATCGGCAATCAATTCGGCGGCGGTTTTGCCGGAAATGGCGAAAATAACCGGCAGATTATAAAACTTACGCGCTCTGGAAATGTTGCGCTTGCCTTCGGTTTGAACGTGTAAGTATTCCTTACAAGTTGCCGCTACTTGCAGTTCACCGTCACGATAAATTGCCTTAATGTGTAGCGTGATATTTTGCGTGGTGGTTTGGAACAACTCTGCCATCATCGCTTGCGTCATCCACACCGATTCATCCTGTAAACGCACCTCGATGCGGGTTTGGCCGTCTTCGGTTTGATAAAGCAATAAATCGCCGACGAAAGGCAAAGCCGTTTGATCGGGGTTTGATTTTTTTCCACTCATGATTGAACTGCTTCTTCGATCAGTTGTTCGACGCGGTTTTTGGCTTGTTCTAGCAACTCCTTTGACTTATTTCCCGCATCCATTGAAGAGATGACTAATTCTGTTAATCTTTCACAAACATTATCAGGAATATTAGGAAGCAAAATTCGTCCTAAATATTCATCAGGCAAAGAAATAATCCCAGTCGAACCGATAATCCCTCGGTATATAAGCTCTTGGCCAGCTCTGGTACTCAAAAACAATAAATAAGGTAATTCAATATTAATTGGGGCATCAAATTTCCGCCTCAACAATCGCAATGTTCCATCTATAACACATTCTCTTGGCAGATTATGAGTAAAACTGATACGACCGAGGGAACCAACTCCCATTGATGCAAAAATAAGATCACCTTCTTGGACGGCTGTTAGACCAACTGTTGCCCCTGCAAAATCATTGACACGATCATAATCAATCGATGGGGTTCTTATGTTTTTTGTCTTTAAAACGGCAATACCTTCATCTAAATATTTATTTGTGGATTGACCTCTAATAATTGAAAAATAGTTAGTTAGAGGCTTTGCATCTATAAATATTTTGTTAGAAAGAATTTGTTTTATAAGAGGTGAAAAATACTCCGCATTCATTCTCTTTTCGGAAACAACATCGCTAACTTGTGCTGTATAACCTAATGTTCTTTGAAAACTCAACTTGTCCAACCCTAGCTCTGCTTCGAGAAGTTGTTGAGCAGATTGATATAATTCCCGCGATAAAATCAATTCATAATGAGCCTTACGGATTTTTTCAGCTATTTCTAACTCTATGAGATTGCCAATGCGTGGAATAGGAATACTCCGCAGATCTTCAATATTAAGCCCTGTTTGAATTGCTCCCCTTTGCCTGCGAAGAAGACAAAGTTGTCCGTAATGCGAGTTCAAATAAGCGAGTAAATAGTAAGGGTCAACTCTATTAGTACGAAAAATCGTACTTTTACAGCTAAACATGGCAGGAGTTTCGCGCTCAGTACACACGGCAACATTCCCAAGAGTTCCAACCACCGAAATTATTAAATCGTCTTTTTTGACTGCATAACGTTGAAGCCGAATAAAATCAGCTTGTGGAATAAAACGACTATCATCCTCTAAGATAAAAAATGGTTTTACGTCCTGTCCCCTAATGTAACGAAATGGTGATTTAAAATCATAATTACGCACACGGAAAGCTGAACCAAAAGGTCCCGGTACAAATATACCCAAACTTCCAAGATTTTCGGTTTTGCAATTTCGAGTTCTTCGTTCCGCCTCAATATATTTGGGATCAGAAAATTCGGCATCAATTCGCCGAGTAGCGAGTATTTCAGAAGTCGTTGTTTTACTCCAAACCGCCATTACTCAGCACTCCAAAATTCCAATTCATGCCCCTGTGCAAACCTGACAAACGCCTCGGCAATACAAAGCTGTTCATCGGAGATTCCAGCGGCATCGGCCAAATCGTCAGCCGTTAAATCGTAATTAACCAAATCCTGATTAATTTTCGGTTGCCCATCGTGATCTTCCACCAGATTGCCGTTATCGTCGATCACATAGTCATAATCGCCGGAATTGTTCTTGCCGCCGCGTTCGCTGACCGCCATAAAAATAGGGTAATCCAAACGCTTGGCGACTTCGGCGGCTATCCAGCGTTCTTTCAGGGTGCCGATCAAATCGGCATCGGCTAACACCAGCTCCAGTTTGCCGCGCAAGGTCAACAGCTTTAACTCCCGCTCGGCTTGCGGAATCAATTTTTCCAGGCGTTTCTGCTCGGCTTTAAGGGCTTTTTCCGCCTTTTTTTGCCGGTCTTTGCTGATCTTAAGCTTGGCGCTATATTCCGCCTTGATGTCTTGAATCGCTTTTTTATGCTCGGCTTTTTTCGGTTTGTTGTAAGCCGTCAATTCCGCCGCTTTGCCGGTCCATTTGGATTGGATGGCTTCCAGCTCTTCTTGTTGCTGTTGTTGTGCCACGGCGAGCTCAGTTTGTTGTTGCTGTAGCAAGGCTTCGGTATCACTGGCTAAATCGAACAGTTTTTGCTTGGTACGGATCAATTCAGCTTTCAATGCCTCCAGCTTTTCTTCTGCTTGCACAAGACGGTCTTCATCGCTAAACGTGGGTTGATTATCGGCTGTGTCTTCGCTTTCATCGTTTTCGTTAGTTTCGGCAATGTCTTCCGCTTCCGGTTCAGCAAAGGTTTCGGCCAATAAATCCGCTATCGCTTCGGGAATATCCTCTTCTGGTATTTCGGCTGGATGGTTGCTAAGTAATTGCCAAATGTCCGCCTCATAATCGGGGCAGGCGGTAGCAATTTCATCATGGACTTTGGCAATGTCAGTCAATTGTTGCAACGTGTATTTTTGTACAAACAACACCGAGGTTTTAGTGCCGGTATGGGGTTTAAAAGTGTTGGGGTGTAAACCTACCACAGCCAGTAAACGGGCTTTTTTCAAAATCCATACGCGGATAAACGCCAACGAGGAATTGTTGAATTTTCCCTGCGGTAATACTATCGCCGCACGGCCACCGGGCTTGAGCATCTTCAGGATGCGTTCGATAAACAACACATCGCGTTCTTCCTTGGGTTGTTTATCGTCTCCTGCCCGTTTTAATGCCGGTTCTGCCAATTCGTAATGCGCCAGCATTTTGCGGTCTTTCATTTCCCCGGCAAAGGGTGGATTGGCGAGAATCACGTCGAACTTGAGTTCGTCGAAATATTCCCAGGCTTTGTCGTCGTCACCAAAGGCATCAATATCGGGTATGCGCTTAGCGGTAAGGTTTTCCTTCCTTAACCCATGCATTAATTCCCTACCCGATATTGTTTTGAACCATGTTTCAGGGTTCAGGCTACTGACATCAGGGCCAAAAATATTAGTGTGGCCGTCTCCGGCTATAAGCATCAAGGCGCGCGAAGTTTTAGCTGCTCTTGCTTCGAAGTCAATTCCCCACAAGTACTTTGCAGCATAATCATGCTTACGACGATAACGTAGATCATTATCATCAGCTGGGTAGCACCAATCCATTGCATGCAATAAAAAGCCGCCGGAACCGCAGGACGGGTCCATGACATATTCCGTGCGGGTGGGGTTGAGCATTCTTACACACATTTCCACGACATGACGCGGCGTAAAAAACTGACCTTTTTTCTTTTTGGCTTCGGTGGGAAGCAGGTATTCGAAAGCATCATCCATAATGCGTAAATTCGAACCTAATAAGCGAACGCCCTCCATTGGTCCAACACAAATATGAAGATGATCGGGTAACAAGTCGATATTTTCGTCTGGCTTGAATACCCCAGGCCATTCATTACAGGCCATGTGAAATAATTTATTTATTCGGTCATAAGTAATTTTGGGATCGCTAGTAGACTTTCCAAATTCAACGGTTTTATCTTTACGTATTTCCTCCGCTTGTTTTTCGTCCCAGATTTTGGCGAAGATCAACTTAAAAATTTCATTGAATTCATCTGCTCCGCCTATATCTGCAAGTACCAGCTCTTCCAAAGCTTGTACAATCTTTTTGAAGTTAAAATCCTTTTTCAGTTGCAACAAAGTTTTCTTGGCTTCCAGTACGTCTTTCGGTGCCTGTCCGCGTTTGGGTATATCGAACAAAGTATCGTCAAATTGCGCCGGATAAGGCCGGTAAAGAATAATGCTGTCACTACCGTTGGACCACACAGCAACCGGTGCGCCTTTAGCATTCATATAGCTTTTAAGTTGCTCAATACCGTCTTTACGTTTGGGCTTTTTGCATTCGATGATGATTTTCGGAGTGATCTTGCCGGAATCACTGTAAACAATAATGTCCGCCGCCTTGGTGCCGATCTCAGTGCCGAATTGCACGCTTTTTTCCAGGTCTATTTCATCGGCTTTATAACCGTATTGATTGATCAGCTTATATACCCAAAGCTGACGCACGATTTCTTCCGGGCTGGTTTTGCCGTCTTCGACAAAAACCTGGACTTCCTCGTTGGCCGTGGAAAATGGGATGAAACTTTTCAAGTAATACTTGGTTTTGCCCGCTTCGCGCCCGGTAGCCGCTGTTTTTGGATAAATGTTGAGAATGTCGTGAATCGGTTTGCCGAGATTTTCGAATTCAGTGAGTTCGTATTGAGTCGCCGGGTCTTTAAAAATACGACCGAGGATTTCTTTAGTATCCATTAAGGGTTAATTCCTTGGTATTTATCGCTGTGGATTTTCGCTATCGAAAAGGGTTTGTTGCTCAGGAATAATGACATTATGCTGCTTGCAGCTTTCGCGAATCATCACTTCCACCATATTGGTAAGGCTACGGTGCTCTTTTTCAGCCAGTAAACGCAAACCTTCCTTAATTACAGGATCAACACGCAACGTTAAAGTAATAGTTTTTGTGGCTGCCATGTGCTAACACCTCAAATTAGTTACGCAGTAAAAATGTAGTGCAAATATACAGCACTCTACATTCCTTAACCACTATTAGCCGCTTTCAATTATTAAAGAAGCACTGTATTTAATACGAAAAATTAGCGTGTCGGAAGGGGGGTACAAATCACTTTCGACCGCACAAAGTCAACAGTCTGTTATTCATGATTTCCATTTTTGCACGCATTCCTAGCAATGCCTGATTTGCATAATCATTATGTTCTGCTGACAGACGATGATAGGTTTTCAGTGCATCCCTGTGGGTTTATAGCCGTTACGGTTAAGTATGCCGGGTTCCCAATCAAGTTTAGCCCTGATCTTTTCAGCTCTACGAGTTGCCCGATCATCCTTTATTTCCCGCTGATTGCTTTATAAGCGAGTCGGTAACAGTGCCATAGGCGAAGATTTTACCGCCTATCTTCCTACTTATTGGTGCTAATGGAGTAAACCGCAGACGGTTTATACTTTAAAGCTCGTATGTGTGATTAAATCCAAA
The DNA here is from genome assembly GCF_005931095.1 of Methylotuvimicrobium buryatense. Taxonomy (GTDB): domain Bacteria; phylum Pseudomonadota; class Gammaproteobacteria; order Methylococcales; family Methylomonadaceae; genus Methylotuvimicrobium; species Methylotuvimicrobium buryatense. The sequence continues at coordinate 3,674,853 of NZ_CP035467.1, forward strand.
ATGGTTTCGATCTGGCCAGCCGCTTTTAACAATGCGTATAAGTCCATATCCTCCACTTGCAACTTGTCATCTACATAATTCGTTAAGTAGGATTCTGAATTAGGCGAAACATTATTTCGATGGCAAACAATGTAGCAAACAGACTCAGCTTCCAGTTCTTTTGTTTCAGATGATTTATTCGCTCTATCTGCTATTTTTAAAAACTTGTCCGGGCCTAAATGACCAAGGTAAAGATGGGCAAGTTCATGAGTAAGTGTGGCAAACTGAACATTTGGGTCGTGCTTCTTATTTAATCTAATCAAATAATCCGGCTTTTGTTTTGCCTGTATTGATTGCTGGTTAATTTTAAAATCATGTTCCGGCCTTTTGATATGGCCTGCATGACCATCGCCATATTCAATCAACTGGGTATCTATGCCCAATTTTGCCAGCTTGATTATAAAATTCCCAATTTTGGCTTCCGTCATTACACCTGTCGCCCTAAATACTTGCGCAACATCATCTGGTAAGGGGTCACCTTCAGTATCTTCAACCTCATAAACCAACGCGACCGGTGCAAACGGCCATAAAATCAGAAGCGGTCTAGCCCCTTCCTTTATTGATCGATTAAATCTGATCTTCCAATCTCGTTCAGAGGCTGCAAATGTCAATCCAGGCTTTTGAATGTGCAGTAAAAAGACATTGAAGGGTGCAAAGTTAGGTAGCTTATTGACAAAATAGAGTAGATCCAAAAAGTTTTTCCCTTTTTTGTAGAGCTTTGACTCATCAAGCAGTTGCGTGAGCAATGAGCGCTCATCTTTATCTTCAAAAGGTTCCATGCATATCTCTTATCGTGAGCTATTCTCAAATTAAACGATGAACTGTAAGCGGCAAAATACAGGACGTCAATAATCAAATCAAGAATCACCCGCGGTCATGAACAATACTTTAAAGTTCTGAACCATCTCATCATCAACAGGGCCATCCACGATCCCGGTGCAATGAGCTTCGGGTATGGCCGTAAACAGCATGGATTAATCAGGCTTAAACTCCAATTTGTGAACTTTGGTCAGCCATTGCCTTAATAACAGCTCTAGCAATTTCATCAGCATTTTGGTTGACAGGAGAACGCGGGGATTTTAATTGCTGAATAATCTCACCCTGCCGATGTTGTTGCACCTCGCCATAGCTATACAAAGTCGTCAAAACGTCTTCATGACCTAAATTTTGGCTCCATGCTTTGAACTCCTCGGGCGATTGGCAAAGCTGTTGGCCCAGTGTCACCAAGGTTTTACGAAAGCTATGCGGGTTAAAATAAGGCAACCCCGCCGATTCAAAAGCCTCACGGAAGATTGTTCGTATCGGTGAAGCGTTGCTCCAATGCTCCTGTTTGAGTCCTGACGTTGTAAAAATCCTGTCTTCGCCGACTATGACTTTGGTCTTGGGGAATAAAGGATCATCATTACCCCAGAGCAATTCTTCTTTAAGATATGAAACCCAGTTATGGACAATTTGCTGTATCGCGTCGCCGACTGGAAAAAAGTAAGTCGTAAAAGTTTTGCTAAATTTCGTATTCACCTCCCTGGCATCCTGAAAGACGCTGTTTCCAACCACATCGACGTGCTTTAGCTTCATCGAGGCAATGGCGCTATCTCTTGCGCCAGTTAATAAGGTAAAAGCAATCAGTGCGCGATTACGCCATTCAATATCGGTATTACTAGGCATGGAGTCAATGACGTGTTTAATTTGCTCCAACGTGGGTACCGCTGTCTTGCGCCTCGCCGTTGCAATGCGCACCTCTTTTTCAGATAGATTGAAATATTCGGTGTCGGTGTAGCTAATGCGCGATTTATAACCCTGCTGCATGGCTAACCATTGAAAAAAGCTTTTCAATTGACCCAGGGTTGAGTTCATCGTCGCTTTACTTAATGGCTTGCCGGTACGCTGGTTGATTTGTTTGGCAAGATGATTTTTAAATCCAACCGCTTGCTCAAAATGAAAAGCCTTGAAGTCACGGTGTTTTGTATAGACTTCGAAGCGGCTTATGGCCTTGGCTACCGCATCAACCGAGCTTTCATTTTGGCGTTTGGCTTCCTTTAGAAAAATGAAGTATTTACGCTTGATCCGCTCATTATCGGGATTGTGTTTTGTCATGATTTCAACTCACTTTTTAAAGTCACTGTTTACGAGGGGTTTATTACTCTCGTTTATGTGTTTCAGTGCTTTCGGTAGCGCGATGTCCAATTGGCTTTGAATATGCGCTAATTGATCGATTCCAACGTATTTATTGATGATGTTGTTGCAACATGGACACAGACCAATCAGGCGGCCAGTCCTGCCATTGATGATTTCAAAATCAACCATATTTTCAGCAGGCCGTTTTGGTGTGCGACAGCGAAGACAATAAATCTCGTATGGGAGGCATTTGCGCTTGGCGCTTGCTCTTTTTCCCTGAAGATACTCACGCAAATTCGAACCCAAAATTAACAAGGGTCTTTTATTGTCATTAGTTGCCAAGCCGTCTTTAATCCATAAGCGCACGGTATTTTTATGGACAGAAAACAAATCGGCGACTTCTTCAACCGTATAATTTCGATGAATTTTTGCTAAATTGGGATTTTGGAGTTTAGCCATTACTTTTCACCCTGGCTAAATCAGCATGCCATCCATTCATCCATTTACGCTGCTGTAGATCGTCTTTTTCCATATAGTTATGGTTATAGTAGGTGTGTCCCGAAAAGGAGCATGCAAAGGTTTTGCAAGTCATTGATTTTTACCTTTTGCGTACCCCGAAACGGTACACAAACCAGATTAAAAAATATTTGTGTACCGAAAGGGAGCATACAAAACAAATTTCTGTACCCCTTTTCGGTACGGTTGCTTTAATTTCACGGTTGCCATTTTTCCCAATCGTGGGTGGGTTCGCGATATTCGAAAGGCATCCAGGTCAAACGCCATTCACGCGCTTTACTACCGGTTTTACTGTTAAACAGCGATTCCGTTTCACAAACAATGAAACCACGCGCCTGTAGGACCTTAAATGCCTTGCCGGCTGTTTCAGGCTTACAGCCGATTTTATTAGCGGCTTCCCTAACGCCATAAGCAACCGTCTTATCATTGCGCCATTGAAGCTGTAGCAAGATCATCAGCACCTTTGCAATAGGCGGCATCGACTCATAAGCGCAAGATTCGAGCATGGCCCGCGAAACGACCATAACGCCGCCCCTTGCGTCGTACTTTACTTTTGGCCCTTTAGTTTTTTTTGCCATTTCGAGCCTGCAAAATAGGCATAAGCAATAAAATCACTGTAGTTTTCCGCGTGAAACCGCGAAATTTCTAGGCTTGTCCCGCATTTGCCATGCGATACCGGCTATCTGTGCCCGATTATCCGAATCGGTAGCCAGTCGCATGGTCGCGGGTAACCCCAGACTTACGCGCCTCTCCGATTAGCTAAGCAGGAAGTAAACGTTGGAATATGCACCAGAAACTTTCTGGCGTTGACTTTGACGAACGCCTCTTTGAAACCATTGGCGTCGCGGTTTTTGAACAACCAGTTGAACTCAGATTCTTTCAACGGATTGTCGGGATGAGTTGCAAACCTGTCTTTTGGGCAAAAGTCGCCCAGGGTTGTTTGCGATGATGTATCGGTCATAAAAAAGCCTCACGGGTTGTTAAACATCGTGAGGCTATTTTGAAGGGTGTATGCCGTGTTTACGAGGGATGTAATATCATGATTTTAAAGCCGGTATAGTTCGACTAAGCTTTTATACCGGAATGGTTTTATGCGTTTTTCATTCCGTTCGTTTTTTCATAAGCCAACTGAAGTATCAGCGTCTCATATATTTTGTTCTTAATTAAAAGTTCTGCTGTTGGCTTACTTACTTTGCGTATTCTCTCAACGACATCCACATCATACTCATTAGGAAAAATTAACCTTGCCAATTTATGTTGCGTTATTTTTTTTCCTTCAATTTTTGCGATAAGCACCAAATCGAGGTACGGAATCACGCCGTAATTAACCCAGTAATCAAAATCGACCTGAGTAAGCAATTTTTTTTCGTGTTGACTACCAATTTTTTTTCGGAAACTTGTTAGCCACTTATCAAAGTCGTTTTTGATCTGTGCGTCTGTTGCGTTTAAATTGATAGTCACAAGCGCCTCATTCCAATAATCAATGTATTGCTTATCATTCAAAACGTGTGGTCTGAATGCCATGTCAAACAAATTTTTATCTTCACTTTCTGTCAAAGAAAATTCATCGTCATGCTTGCAAGCATCCCATATATGGCTAATGCTAGTATTATTTGCCATCCTCCAAACTTCATACGAGCTAAGATTATTGACCGAAGCAGTAGATAATGGGTCATTTAATATTGCCCTTGCCTTTACCTCGTGCCTGTAATAATAATTAGGATCGTCTGGAATAACCCCAGCCTTTAGTTTTGTCGCTATTGAAGATAAAAATCTATCTTCTTTATCTTGGGATATCCCTCTTTTATGCTCAACAACCTTGTGGTAATGCTCCCTTGCTTCAAGCTGCCATATCCAGGCCTCAACAGACATTGTTTTAAATGGTTCATAATTCCTTAAATCAAACCAGCTTGTATCAAACTCTTTAGCCACTCTAAACGTTCCATCAAAAGAAAAATATTACTAAGATCGTCGATCAATTGAATAATGACTCCACTGTTCGCACAGTCAAACAGATTATAAGCTAATCGATTTACTCATCGTCTCATTCAAAACTTGGGATTTATGTGCAGTTGATAAGTGGGTATAGCGATCAGTGCTGGCTAGGCTTTTATGGCCCAGAATTTCGGCAATTTCTTTTAAAGTCCGACCGTCTCTGGCCAGTGTCGAAGCAGTATCATGACGCATATCGTGCCAGCGGAAATCCTTGATATTGGCAGTCTTCAGACAATTGGCCCATTGCTTTTTATAATCAAAAGGTTTATTAGGGTCTACAGTTGAGGGGAATAATAAACAGTTACCTACTTTCCTATGCTTTTTGAGTTCATCCATAATAACGCCTGGAATCGGTGTATGCCGTGGTGTTCCATTCTTGGTATCGGATAACATCGCCAAACCTTTATCAAAGTCAATGTCATTCCAGCGCAATTGATCAAGTTCACCTTTACGCATGCCCGTCGTAAGCGCCATTAGAACTTTTAGATAAAACTTGCCGCCAATCTCTTTAGCCGCTTTGAGCAAACGAGGCTTCTCTTCGTCTGACAGATAGCGAACGACTTTATTGTTTACGGTCTGTGAACGAACTTTCTTGCATGGATTTTCATCGATATATTGTTCTAAAACCGAATCATCCTCTTGTTGCCGAGTGGCAAAATCCATAATTGAGGATAAAACAGCAAGGTAGCGATTGTAGGTAGCGGGGGCTTGTGCGCGTTTAGGCTTGAGCCTGAGGCGGATTTCGTCGGGGGTGATTTCAGTCAACAGCGTTTTGCCGAATTGATCCGTCCACCATTTCACCAACCTAGCACGGTCGTGGTCTTTTCCAGTCCACCAAGCCATGTATTCGTCAGCAAGCCGATCAAAAGAAATAGTACAAGGGCGAATTCCCTTAGCTTCGTACTCTTGATATTCAATAACGGCACGAGTACCCCAAGTACGGGCATCTTGTTTGCGTCGAAAGGTTTTTGTTTTGATTCCCTTACCTGACTTGGTAAGAATGGTGCGGTAACGGGTTTCGCCGTTTTTGAGATTTACTTTGATGATATGAAAATTTAGCATCTGTGTTTCCTCATGTTTGAGGTTAAAAACACGACTACCTATAAAATCACTGTAGTCGATGGTTTTAGTACACAGTTACTAAGGCTTTTCTATCCGTGAAAATCCTTTTCTATCAAAGATTTAAGATGGTGGGTCGTGTGCGATTCGAACGCACGACCATCGCATTAAAAGTGCTATACCAATATATATACTATTGATTTAATTGAATTAAAACAAATAGCCTTCACGTTGCTTTGTCTATTTGTGCACATCCTTGCATATCCGATTTACCCAGAATTTACCCACCGTTGTGATCGAACTGATCAATTGTCTGGAAGCTTTGCGTCATTCCCATTCTAGCTTGAAGGAAAAATATGTCTCTTCCGGATTTCCCGTGGTTGCCCACAACCAGTAGCAAACATAAACCGCATAAGACTACTACATGTAGTAGCTACCATGGCAATTCCTAGGGAGCCAAAAATATAGCTGATGTCAACTCTCCGGCAACCATCACTCCTTAACCCACATCAAAGCTAATAAGTCAATACACGATTGCAATTAAGCAACCGATCATTGGCCTTTCAGTGCAAATTTGTAATTTTATTGTTGCTTCCATTTCGAAGCAGTTATTTAACAATACTGACAGGTCAAAAAAATGAAGACTCAATTAATCGAAAGTAATCAAATTTCAAAGCCAAGTACTTACGGGCAATCCTCATCGTTCAAGCCAAATAAATCAATAAATATTAAATATTCGCAGAAACCATTCGGTTCGTCACACATCGGTTTAATATCATTTTTTGGGGAATAGTCATGTACGAAAATCAAGTAGACCGTAGTTACGGTGAGAAGATTGAAAATTTTAACGATATATATGATCTACATCTTCTGATAAAAAAAGCGGGGTTTATAGAAGAACTCGATTCAGTAAAATATAATTACATAAATCGAATCCTATATTCTCGTTACTACAGTTCGAATTATGGCATAATTGATGTGCAATTAAACGGCCAAAATGGTTTAATTGATATTGAAATTCCTAAAGGTATTATACTTGAAGGTTCGTTTGACTTTTATGTTCATTACTACCACTCTGGAAGTGCAAAAAATGCACTTAATTGGGAATCTGATCCGCGAATTAACATACATCAATCACAAACGCCGCCGCAGCAACTTATTCAAAATCAACAATACCAAACATGGCCGAACCAAACTCCTTCTCCCCTTCTTCCTCCCATTCAAAGCTATTTCAGTTATCCGAATCCAACCATTGATATTGATTGTTTGTTGGACAATTCAACGCCAAAATATTATTTAAACCTGGAAACTCATATTCACGACAAAGACTCCTTTATTTTATCATTGGCTGTATACATTAGCCACAAAACCGACATCCCTATTGGTACAATTATTGTTCTAACTTTGGGTCTATGGAGTGGAATGACGAGTAAGCGTTACCAAGTTTCTTATACAGATGGACGCACCGTTTCAGTTGGATTATATGTAGCTTTGGAACAAAATTCTGGAGCTGGAAAATCGCCTGCCCTTGAAATGCTTCTTGAGCCGATGTCAAATATGATTAAGCTGAAGATTTCTGAAATAAAATCGTGTATTGAAATACACGAAGGAATATTGGATAAACTTAATGAATCTCTCGCGGGATGTACAGCTAAAAAAGACAAAGCGGACAACAAGGAAAATATAGAAAGGTCGAAGAATTTTATTAAGAAGCTCAATAAAAATCTTAATCGATTGCAATACATGATGCCAATAACTAATACCACACCTGAAGCATTAGACGCTATGTTAACTGCTACGAATGGATTCTTCTTTGCTGCCTCAGCAGAACATGGATTGTTTAATTCAGTTTTAGGGCTACGTCATGGATCAAAACACAATAATAACGATTTGCTTCTTAACTCGCGAGAAGGAGGGTATGTGAATACTAATCGTGTTGGTCGGAAATCCTATAGTGGTCAAACTCGTGGCGCTATCACTAGCTTCGCCCAAGAGGGTGGAATTCGAACTCTATTATCTGCCAGTACTAATACTGGTTTAGCTGAACGTTTCCTTATGGTTAGTGAACCTTCATACATAGGTTTCCGTGACAGAATTACCGAAAAAGAAAATGGCGATCATATTCTTGGAAAGTACGCTAAAAAATGTGCATTTTTTCAAAAATATATCAATGGCGATGACGCATTAAATCATGATTCACTAATTACATTGAAATTCACTAATGACGGCTGGCGACATATTGCAAACTTTGAACAAGAATTAGAATATAAGATGCGTCCAGGCTGTGAGCTATCCCATCCCATATTGCAACGGGTAGTTGGCAAAACGAAGATGCAAGTCATGGGAATTGCAGCGAATTTGTATCTACTTAATGCAGAAAATCCGCCTGCAAATGCATTTGATGATCCATTCATACCATATGAGTTTGTTGTAATGGCAATAAACATTTTTAAGGAACTGATATTTGGCGTAAGAAATTATTGTGAACGCAAAGGTCTTATCAGTGATGTAGCGCAACTGACCGCTGTATTTAACGTATTTGTTGGCAAGGGAGAGAACGCCTCATACACAGATCAAGAGCTTAAAAAACGGTTGCAACAAGTAAAGCCATTCAAGGATATTGAAGAGCCCAGAAAGGCCATTCAGCGGGCGCTTGATTATTTTGAGCAACACCACGTACTTATTAAAGACGGAAATGGCAGGTACTTTAAAAACCCTGTTCGATTAAATCCTAATCGCCGATAAAAAACATTGCACCTACAAAAATGCCAAAAAACCTAGTTTAACTAGGTAAAACGCCGTTTTTTATAGAACGGCGTTAATAAATACATGCTTTTCGCTGGGGCTCATCAGTTTAGCCTTTTCCGGAGTCAGCGGCTTAATAGCTGTGGCTGCCTAGTCAATCTCGGCAGTTGAGCGGCTCATTCCGGCAACCTTAGCGGAATAAGTCACACATAACCACCAATCATTACTTTTCCAAAACATGCTAAACCTAGACGCTAAAGAAATCCTTTCCAATTTTGAATCTCAGATTGCCCTCAAGGGGCACTATTGCCTGATTGATGTGAATCTGATCGATCCGAATCCTGATCAACCACGCACCCATTATCCTGAAGAATCATTGAACAATCTCGTAAAGTCAATTCAGGAAAATGGCTTGCTTCATCCCATTATTGTTAAAAAATCAGGAGACCGTTATCAAATCATTGCAGGTGAACGGCGGTGGCGAGCTCATTTGATTCTGAATAAGAAACAAATCGAAGCCATAGTGAGGACAGTAGACGACCAAAGTCATGCGATTTTGGCCTTAGCAGAAAATATAGCCCGAGAAGATTTAAGTGATTATGAAATAGGTAAAGCAATTCGAAGCATTGAGAATAACTTCCCAAACAAAAAAGACCTCGCTGCTATGATTGGTTTAAATCGTACCGACATGTACCGATATTTGGCTTTCGACAGTCTACCTGATTTCATTTTGAACGACCTGAATATTAACCCAAAATTACTATCCCGCTCTGCCGCAGATAAAATTAAAAAGATATTAGTTCAACATAAAAATTCAGACTCAGTACTTTCATTTTTAGAAATTGCGTGGAGATTACTCAAAAGGGGGAAGCTTAAACAAACTCAAATAACTCGATTTATTGAAAAGAAACTCAAGGAAGTCTATGGGATAAATCAAGCTGCCACTGAAAACGTACTTCTGAATGAAAATGGCAACCAGCTTGGACGAGTAAAGCAGACAGAAAACTACTGGACAGTTCATTTGAATGTTGTCGGGGTTAATGAGCATCAACGGGAACAAATTCTTAATTTCATCCGGAAACTCCTCAATGAACAATCCGGAAGTGTCACAAGTTGAGACACAGTTTGAGACTTTAACCCGAAAAATCTTTTGTATTTCCAACGACATTAGCTGAAGCGCTGCAGACAGAGCAATGTCTAGTTCAATACCTATTATTTTTTAGCAAAAGTCGTAATCAGAAACTTTTGATGGAACCCATATAGATTCACCTGCTAAATCTGCTAATTTAGCAACTTTAGCAGGGTTATTTGATGTCATAAGGCGTTTTATTTTATAAGCATTAAAGATCTCTAATGAATAGGCATTAACGTCAACCATAGGTTGACATAGAGTTAATCGTCATCAATCAATACTCACCTTCAACTATTTTAAGCTCGTGGTTTGGTAGCCTTAAATCCACACATCCTAGTTAATTTAAGTTAAATAAAAAATAATCGCATATAGTATGAGCTTGCACTAAATAGGTATAAACAATAGATTTTGACTTTTCTGTAATCCTAGAGAAAAACATTCGTCTATCATCAACAGTTTCAGGTATTTTTTATCTAAAATGGATTAGGGATTTTATGTTATTAATATATTAACAAATGCATTCAATACCATGCTTTAGCATTCAATACCATTCAATAATAGATTCCAATAAATAACATTAAAGCATTCATAAGAATGCTGTTGTTACAATTCAATTTATATAATTAAGCACCTACAACTCAAGTTATCTCAGTTATGATCTCTATATCATTAAGATCATATAATAACCATCATTCACTCATGTCTGAATGGTTTTGACAACGACTATTAGTACAGTGAGTATTAGTAAATCTAATCTCATAGGGGATTGTTTAAAGCAATCCCCTATATTTAAATTTATAATTTGTTTGTGCAAGTTCATAACAGCTTCTTTTAACTATCGAGGATATATTATGGATTCATTATCTACAACACTATCTGAAATTGAACAACTAATGCACAGTATCATCAATCAACCAAATGAACCGCTGTATACGGTTGTCGATCAACGGAATGGCGTTATGCAAATCATACCGAGTCGATTAGCAGATACGATTACTAAAACTCTTAGAAGCCATTTTAGGCTATTGCAGGGGCAATTTCCTATCCATGAGCTTAATCCTTACGTAGATGTTTTCATACGTCAGGCGCTTTATTGTAATCTTTTGGAGAACATACAGCAGATTGATGCACTGAGAAAAAGTAACGATCTATATCAGGTAGGTGTTGATTACGAAATCATGGTGAAATTAATGACAGGTATTCAGACTTACGTCAATCAAATCAGGCAAGCTGTCAGCACTGATGCATTTAAATCTAAAATCAGAAATGCTGTACGAACATCGAAGAAAAACCAAGAAGGGATGATAAGCCTCATTGATTCATTGATTGCACGTTATGCCCGCTTACTAGTTGTCCGACTAGATATAGGTTATCAGCAAGGCAATGCCATCACTTGCGAAGAAGATATCCCCATTAAATTCCGCGAAGCCAAGTGCGATTTTGAGCGTCTTTTAAACAACGCTAAGAAAAACCAGTTGTTCAATCATGTTGTTGGCAAAATTTGGAAATTGGAATACGGTCCTGACAAGGGCTTTCACTATCACTTGATTTTTTTCTTTGATGGATCCCAAGTCAGAGAAGATGTCACGTTAGCCAAGTTGATTGGTGATTATTGGGTGAATGCAATTACGAATAATCGAGGAACCTATTGGAACTGCAATGCAAATAAAAACCATTACAACCAGTGTGGTATCGGCATGATCCATTACAGTGATCTTGAAAAAATCGAGAACTTAAAACAAACGGCGGAGTATCTCGTCAAAGTTGATCATTACGCTCGGATATTAACGCCTGATGGCAGCCATACCTTCGGTCGCAGTAATATTCCACCATTAACAGATCGTCTTGGCAGACCAAGGTCTTTTGATTCTGAGCAGGACTTCTAGACCATTCGGTTTGGTCTGTTTGGTGGGAAGTCAGCGATATAAAAGACTATGCAGTATTTAAGGAAGCGTATTTATATGATTTTATTAGTTTTCTTTTAGAAAACGAGATTCATTTTATTAAAAATTTGCCATACTTGCTCACTTCCTTCTTCAACAACTGAATCAACACAGAACCCTTGATTTCAGTAGATAGCGCTTCTAGAGTACTTATCCGGCTAGACTGTAAAAATACATTGGCGAGATTGAGGTATAAGGCGCAGTAGAACGAATAGCGAGTTAGCGTCCCTTATGATACGTATTTCAGAAAAAACCAATTAGGCGTAACCACAGAATTCGGAAAGAAATAGTACGCTAAGGCTTTTCAATGGTTCGCAGGAGGCTAAATTTGTTTAACATTCAAACCCAGCGCCCCCGCTGTAAAATTAAACTCTACACATCCCCCCAAGCAAATGCAAGTACAGCGTCGACGGCGCCACCTTCAAACGCACAGCCACTTCCTCAACGGTGATACCGGATCTGCCAAAATCGCCTTGGCCACTTGAATGTCCTTTTTGATCGGCCGTCCGCCTTTTTTGCCTCGGGCTGTCGTGGCCTCCAAGCCGGCCTTGGACCGCTCCCGAATGATAGAACGCTCAAACTAAAGCCTGCATCAATGGCATATCTATTGCTTAAATCGGACACATTTAACCTGGAAAAGACCCAAAATGTGAATTGAATTGCAATTGCGGCCTAAAAAAACTGCCATTAGTTGAAAAGTAGAAAAGGATCACAGAGAAAATCATTCTTAATGATACATTCAATTCACCGATGTGTAAAAACATCATCTAAATGGAGAATAAACTATGCCACTTCCAATAATTTTAGGCGCTGCGTCCCTCGCAACTGCCGCATACGGAGCCATAAAAGGATATGACGGGTATCAAAAGCACTCGGAAGCAGACAACATAATCAAGCGTGCCCAACATGGCTATGACCAAAAGAAAACCGTTTTTGACGATCAGGAGAAAGACACATCCCTTGCTCTTGAAAAACTGGGTGAAAAGGAGCTTGACATTGGAAAAAACCTTGGCGAGTTCAAGATCGTAGCTGACAGGCTACTCCAACAATTAAACACAGGGCTCCAGAATAAGCTGGAGATCAACGTTCCAAAACACGAACTGCAAAAAATCGAAAGCTACAGCTACACGGCAACCGGCGTGCTTGGCACCGTAGCTGGGGCAGGTGTAACAGGTGCTGCCGCTGGGTTTGCCGTCTATGGCGGCGTTATGGCCTTGGGTGCTGCTTCCACAGGCACAGCTATTTCATCTCTCGCAGGCGTAGCCGCTACCAACGCCACCTTGGCGGCCATTGGCGGTGGCTCACTGGCCACAGGAGGCTTGGGCATGGCTGGTGGCACGGCCATTCTAGGTGCTGCGGTGGCTGCACCGGTATTGGCGATTGCGGGATGGGCTTATAATAGCCATGGAGATGAGGCTCTCAGAAATGCACGAAAGGTAGATGGCGAAGTAGACGCGGCTGTTGAGAAATTGGGAAGAGCCATCGACCAGCTTATTAGAACAGGTGAGTATGCAAGCAAAATCAAGCATACCTTGTCATCAATATATGTCCAATTCAATCAATACTTCAAGAGCCTTAAAGAGATCGACGGCATCTTGCAAGACGTCAAGAGCCATAATGGTGACATGGATGCCGAATTGGCCAAGTTCGATGATGCAATCTTTCGAGTCATTGAAAATGGCTATGCCTTAGCATCTATTCTGGTTAATGTAATCACGACACCTATCTTTAAAATCAAAAAGGTCAATGATCAGATTAAGAAGGACAAGGAAGGGATTCCCGTAATGGAGAAGGATCCAGATGGCTCCATGATATTAAATGCTGCTGAATTAGATAAAGCCCTGAATTTGGCTGAATCTAAAGCTGAAGCAATTGAAACCGCCTAATTTTCATAAGGGGGAGATTCATTCCCCCCTTTTAATCTCTCGTTTTTTGTGGATATCCTCATGCAAGCGGAAGCAATAAAATACCCCTGGGCTGAAGAACTTGAAAAAACGGTGGTCAACAGCCTTACCACCAGTTTTGGATTGGATTTTCTTTTGTTCAAAGACAAAGAGGGTGGCGATGTTGATACCGTCCACAACGTTCGTAAAGGCGTTTGGTCCACGGATCAGGAAAAGCAACGTTATGAGCAGCAAGAGGGTTATGACAAAGATGTCGCAGCTGCTTATCACGAGCACAAAAATTATATAGATACTGGTAAGGAAGACAAAAAACTACAAGGACAAGGCAAACTCCACGACTCCTATCGCGGCCGTACCATGGAGAGCAAACATGATGAGCGCAACCTCGACCACGTGATCAGCGCCAAGGAAATCCATGGCGACGCAGGTCGAGTTTTGGCTGAACTGGATGGCGTGGAATTGGCCAATCAAAGCAGTAATCTACAATCGACTCATGCAACCATCAACAAATCTAAAAACTCAACACCTATCGACGATTATCTAAACAAACTGCCCGGCATTCTTAATGCGCGTAAAGAAACACAGGCCAAAGACCAACAACTTCTCACCAGTATGAAGCGCGATACGCCCAAGCAGCAACAAAAGGCTCGTGAACTGGAAGATAAAATCCGAAAGAATAATGAAACTATCAAACAGCTAGAGTCCATTGACCCAGATGAAATGCGAAAAAGAGACGCGGCAGCCAGGTCTCCCTATAACCAGCAGATTAATTTTGAATACTACACCAGCAGCAAATTCCTAAAACAAACAGCGAAAGCATCAAGTTTAGCCGGACTGAAGATGGGTACTCGGCAAATGCTTGGTATGGTGCTGGCCGAAGTTTGGTTTGAGCTGCGTCAACAGATCCCCGCGATCTTTGAAAAGAATAAAAAAAATTTTGATTTCGGAAAATTTATCGAAGGCGTCAAAGAGACACTGCAAGGTATATGGCGGCGAGTTCAGGCTCGCTTTAAGGATTTCTTGATTAGCTTCAAGGACGGAGCTTTTGCGGGGGTTTTGGGCAGTGCCACCACTACGCTGTTCAATATTTTTGCTACCACTCAGAAAGCGGGTATCAAGATCATTCGGGAGATATGGGGACATTTGGTCAAGGCTATTAAGCTGATAATCTTCAACCCAGATCAACTTTCCTTTGTTGATCTCTGCAAGGCCGTAGTTTCTGTGTTATCAGTCGCAGTGTCCACAGTGGTGGGATCGATAGTTTATGTACAAATGCTACCCTTGTGCAGCTTTCCGTTTGGTAGTGAGCTGGCTGCCTTCCTAGGCGCGCTGGTAACAGGTATAGTCACGCTAGGGATGAATTATTTTCTGCTGTACAGCAGTGTGGCCCAAAAGCTATGGACGTTTGTTGAATCCATCATGCCCCATGCCGATACAGTGAAGAAATTCCAAGCGATCAATGCGGAACTAGATCGTTATCTAATCGAATTGAGCCGTCTTGAATTCAACCTTGATGCAGATGAATTAGAGAGGTTTTCTTTTGAATTGGCTGCCTGCAACGATGAAATTCAGCGCGGCATGCTGTTGAAAGAGGAAGTCGCGAAACGGGGCATCGAACTGCCCTATGAAATGGGCAATACTGAAAGCACTCGAAAATGGCTAGCCTCACTAACCAAGTAATCCCAACATTCCCGTGCACTCAATGTGGCCTATGCTGCCAGCATGTTTACTTGGCCGATGAAACGCGGTTCTTAGATCGAGGTGATGGCATATGTCGACATTACAGTGCTGACAGTAGACAGTGTACCATCTATGATAAACGCCCGGACATTTGTCGGGTCGATCGGCAATATGTGCAACACTATGCTTCCCTGTACAGTTGGGAGGAATTCGTTGCCCTGAACCTGCAGGTATGCCGCCAGTTGGAAACTCAATCAAAGAACCTGAAATAATTTTCTATTAATCCAGAAATTAAAAAATACACATATTCTGAACACAGGACCGAGTTATTGACCAGAAGTTCTTCTGAATTACGCAGTAATTGACGCGTTCCGTAGTCGCTATGTTTTGTATATTGCACTTCTTGAGAATGGATGGGTACGTAAAAATCACGGTAATAAAATAGGCTTCAAAAAAACACACAGCGACCGATAGCCAGCAATCAATAAGGCATTCACCAGGCACCGGCCTAAAGCCAGTGCCTGGTGTTGTGTCGCTTAATTGCTAGCTTTTTCTACATACAACTGAAATTGATTGTACTGATTGCCATCTTGGCTTTTGCCTTTACCTATCAATTGAATAAGCACCAAATCGCCAGGTTGCGCATTTGACCTTTCCATGCCATTTGATATGTAGGTATTCATAAAAGCCGACACGACCTCTCCGTTTTCTCGTTCCACGATTACCGTTTTCTGTGGACCGTATCGGTCATGATGAAATTCACCAAAGCCTTTGATTGTGCCGATGAGTGGGTTATTGACTTCATGCTGCCAGGGAATGGGCTGTTCTGTCGACACTTCACCGGCGGCAATCGCTTTAAGGTGGGCAAATTTATCTTGTGCCGAGTTATTATTGTGGTTATCGAACATAGTTTGGAGCTCCAAAAAATTAATACGGACATCAATGTTGTTAATCATTCATTAATGCAATCTATGGAGTGTGCACACTCCATACCATTAGGGATTTTTTCTCGGAAGAAAGTGTTTACGCAATAAAGAACGGCAAGTACCATTGCCGTTCTTTTGGCCGGACTCTGGATTAATCAAAAGAGGACAAGTGCCGTGATGAATTTATCGTCATAAAAAAGCCAAGCAATTGTGACCGATTACACAACATACCCCCTCAGTTCTATCGAAGCAGATAACCTAAAAAACCTGTATTAAAAATAAGTTTTCGCAACATAAGCTCCGGTATACTTATGTAACTCAACTGTTGGATATTCATGCCTTGCTAGTCCATGAAAGTATTGCGACGACGCAGATTTACACGCATGCGGGACAGGAGCGGCTCAGTAAGCTGGTGGCGGATATTTAGGAAATAACGATGGGCAAAGCGAGCCGTAAAAAACACTTAAAACGACAACAAGCAGCCACGCTTCAGCAATACGGTGGGGTTAAATTGTCCGAAGCCTTGATTAATCTTTGCAAGCCTTACGATCACGATTTGCCTTTGCAGGGATACAAAAATCTGATGGCAGCGGCGGCGGTGGCTTGGAATATCGCGCTTCAACCGAAGGAAAAGCGACATGATATGTTATCGGACACACTCAATAACATGCCTTCAACTCAAAATAAATTTGAAGATGATCTAAATGAGTATATGAGCAATCCAAACCCCGAGAATCCTCCAGATTCAGTTGTTTACTTTCATCTGTTGAGCGGGTTGATTCAACGCAAAGATGAGTTATACCCCAACGATAATCGGGTGGTTGTCGATTATGCGATAACCGAGAAGGGCACAAAGCGCAATGTTACGGTGTCATCAGCGCTACCGTAAATGGGGTAGTCTGAACTAAATCAATACGAGTCATGAACTGCATCTACCTGGAACGCCACGATCCCGACCAAAACATGCACCGGTTCTATCAGATGTTTGTATCGCCCGGCTTAGACGGCGATTGGTCGTTGGTCCGGGAATGGGGCCGGGTAGGATCGCCCGGAACCGTGCGGAAGGATTGGTTCGATACCGAACCGGAAGCATTGGAAGCCGCTGGGAAAGTTTTTGATGCTAAGAAGAAAAAGGGTTATCGGGTTCTCATCGAGAGTCTGATGGTACATATATAAGGTATGGACTAAGATTACAACCGAATCGAACTGAACCGAATTACTATTATGGCCTCCACAGAAGCATTCACCGTCAGAACCGAACAAGATATCCTGTGTCAACTCGACAACATCGCCGAATCGCTGGACCGGTCACGCAATTACATCGTCAATCAGGCGTTGAAGGAATATCTCCAGCATCACGCCTGGCAAATTGAGAAGATCAACCAAGGCATTGCCGCCGCAGATCGCGGCGAAGTCGTCGAACACGATGATGTTATGCGCGAAATGGAAGAGCTGATTGAACGGAAAGCCCAAGGCAAAGCGTGAGGATCGTCTGGACCGAACCCGCCCGTCAGGATTTACGGGATATTTTCGAATACATCGCCACCGGAAACCCCAATGCCGCCCGTACTCTTTTGGCAGAGATCAAAGCGCGTGTCGGCGTATTGATCGATCAACCACAGTAAGGTCGTGCCGGCAGGGTTAAAGGAACGCGCGAGTTGGTTTTGACCGGGACCCAATACATTTTGCCGTATCGAGTGCAAGGTCAACAGATTCAGGTTTTGGCGGTGTTTCATGGCCGAAGAGTATGGTCTGATAGGCTTTAAATATTTGGATAAGTTTGTTAGCCACAAGCATTTTCACCAAGTTCGAAGAAAAAACATAGCTAATTTAGCCACTTAACACATTTAGAGAATTGACTAAAACAACAAGGACATCGTCATGAAGACCCTCCGCAATGCCTGTACGCTTCAACCGAAAGCTCTGGATGTCAACGTTGGCGATCAGATAGAGCAGCTCGATCAGATTATTAACGATACTGACGGTCAAGGATACTTTGCGAAAACTTTTATCACCGATGGCATGACAACCTTGCTGAGCAAAGGAATTGCGCGGTTAGCCGGAAAATCCAATGACACCGTGTTTCATCTGAAACAAGCAATGGGCGGCGGTAAAACCCACTTGATGGTGGGTTTTGGTTTATTAGCAAAAGAGGCCGAGCTGAGAAAGAAATTGATTGGGCATGTGCCCTATCAAGCGGACTTCAATCAAGCGCGTATCGCTGCGTTCAATGGTCGAAACAATCCGCACACCTACCTTTGGGGCGAGATTGCCCGGCAACTCGGCCAAGAAAAATTATTTCGTGAATATTGGGAATCCGGCGCTAAAGCGCCTGATGAACAGGCTTGGGTTGAGCTGTTCGAAGGCGATGATCCAATTCTGATTTTATTGGATGAAATGCCGCCGTATTTCCACTATTACAGCACCCAAGTATTAGGCCATGGCACAGTCGCCGATGTCATTACCCGCGCTTTTTCCAACATGCTCACGGCTGCTCAAAAAAAGAAAAATGTCTGTATCGTCGTATCGGATTTAGAGGCCGCTTATGACACGGGAGGCAAGCTCATCCAAAAAGCCCTGGATGATGCCACCCAAGAATTGGGACGCGCTGAAGTCGCCATTACGCCCGTCAACCTCGAATCGAATGAAATCTATGACATTCTCAGAAAACGGTTGTTTGTTTCACTACCCGATAAAAGTGAAATCGCCGACATCTCGGCGGTGTATGCCGCACGCTTGGCCGAAGCGGCTAAGGCAAAAACGGTAGAGCGGAGCGCCGAGGCGATTGCGTCCGAAATTGAGGATACCTATCCCTTCCATCCCAGCTTTAAAAGTATTGTCGCGCTCTTTAAAGAAAACGAAAAATTCAAGCAAACACGCGGCTTAATGGAGTTGGTGTCCCGCTTACTGAAATCCGTTTGGGAAAGTAAAGACGATATCTATCTCATAGGCGTTCAACATTTCGATTTATCCATCCCGGAAGTCAGAGAAAAACTGGCGGATATTTCGGAAATGCGCGATGTGATTGCCAAAGACTTATGGAATTCATCCGATAGCGCCCACGCGCAAATCATCGACATCCATAACGGCAACCACTACGCCAAGCAGGTCGGAACACTACTACTGACCTCTAGTTTATCGACAGCGGTTAATTCGGTTAAGGGCTTATCGGAAAGCGAAATGCTGGAATGCCTGATTGATCCGAATCATCAAGCCAGTGATTTTCGTGCCGCCTTCGAAGAGCTGCATAAATCCGCCTGGTATCTCCACCAAACCCAGGAAGGACGCAGTTATTTCGATCATCAGGAAAATCTAACCAAAAAACTGCAAAGCTACGCCGAAAAAGCGCCGCAAAACAAAGTCGATGAATTAATCAAGCATCACCTCGAAGAAATGTATAAGGCAAAATCGAAAGAGGCCTATGAGAAAGTATTGCCTTTGCCGGAGATGGATGAAGCCGAAGCCGCGCTGAAAAACGGTCGCGTTCTGCTAATCATCAGCCCGGACGGTAAAACGCCACCGGAAGTCATCGGCCGGTTTTTTGAAGGGTTAACCCACAAAAATAATCTCTTGGTTTTGACCGGCGATAAATCGTCGATAGCCAGTATAGAAAAAGCGGCGCGACACGTTTACGCCGTGGAAAAGGCCAAACCGGAATTGCATGACTCTCATCCACAGCGGAAAGAGCTGGAAGATAAAAAAATCCAGTATGAGCAAGACTTTGAAACGACGATTTTGACGGTCTTTGATAAATTGTTATTCCCGGGTAACACTCAAAGCAAAGACATGCTGCGACCCAAGGCCTTGGATAGCACCTATTCAACAAGCCAACCCTATAACGGCGAAGAACAGGTTATCAAAACACTGACCAGTGATCCGATCAAACTCTACACCAACATCACAGATAATTTCGATGCACTCAAGGCGAGAGCGGAACAACTGCTATTCGGCTCGCAAGACGAGGTCCGCAAAGTCGATTTATTAGACCGCCTCAGACAAAAAACCCAAATGCCATGGCTGCCGCCCAAAGGCTTTGATTTATTGATTGTCGAAGCCTGCCAGCGTGGCATTTGGGAAGACTTAGGTAATGGCTACATCACCAAAAAACCGAAACCCAAAGTGACCGAGGTCATTTTCACCGAAGAAGGCAGTCAGAGTGATAAGGGGGAGGTGCGCTTAAAAATCGAAACGGTCAATGCCGGAAACAGTCCGAAAATCTATTACCAAGAAGATGGCGCTGTTTCAGAGAACAGCCCGGTCCTGACGGATAATATTTTAGTCACGCAAGCCTTGCGGGTTCAATTTTTAGCCATTGATCCCACGGGTAAAAATCAAACCGGCAATCCCACGACGTGGGAGAACAAACTGACGATTCGTAACTATCTTAACGATAAGGCGCGGACTGTTGAATTGTTCGTATCGCCCAAGGGAGCTCTAAAATATACCTTAGACGGCTCGGAAGCCAGAAATGGCCTGGATTACACCGGTCCTTTCGAAATTAGCGATACGGAAGCTGCGGTCTACGTGTTCGCCGAATGCGACGGCGTGGAGACCAAAGCTACCTTCCGCTTTCCCCCGGTCGGCTCGGACGAATTGATTATTGATAAAACCAAACCGGCATCACTCGCCAGTACAACGCCGAAAAAATTGAACAATTCCGCCAAAACCTATGACGGTTTAAAAATGGCGAAAGAAAAAAACATCACATTCGAGCAAGTGATGTTGATGATCGGTTCCGGACCGAAGTCAATTAATTTGTCCTTAGGGGAGATAAAAATCGATGCCGACTTTATTGAAAAAACCTTAGCGCATTTGCAAAGCCTGGTGCCACCTGAATCACCTATCGTCATGAGTTTCAAAAAAGTCCATACGGAAACCGGCTACGACCTTGAGCAATTTGCCAAAAATTTAGGGATAGAACTCAACAACGACGAGGTGATTCAATAATGAGTCAAACCGTGGATTTCGGTGCGCCTGCTGAGTTCGGCAAGCATTGTTTCTATGTCACAATCCCCGCGAGCCCGAATGAAGCCGTGAGTGTGTTTGAAGACTATGGTTTCGATGGCGATGCGACACAGCGCGAGACCACGCAATGCCGGGTTCATTTAGCGCGAAAACTGTGGAACAAGATACGCGACGAAGCCCGGCGCGATTTTAATACCCGCCTCAAGGCAAAAAAACTGAATACCGGTACCTGGTCAGTAGGTAAAGTGAAACTGGATCGTTTTTTAGGACGTGAACTGTGTGTGTTGGCTTGGGCGGCGGAACATGCCGGCCTAGATGAGTGTTCGATTATTTGCCAAAAATGGCAAGCGTTACGACCGGAAGAACGCTGGTGGTTCTACACAAAGACTGCGTCCGAAGCCGGTTTAGCAAATCAAACCGATAGGGGTTGGCGCAAAGCGATTTACTGCGCCTTATCGGACGGTGAAGGCATTAAAATACAACGTAAAATGAAACCCGTACTCAAAAAAGCAAAAGATGAGCCGGAAACTTCATCACTACTCGATTTCGTAGAGAAAGGCGAGATTTAAGCGTGTCGATGATTTTGAAAATTTTTCCGATTTGTTAATTGAAAATTGGTTTTGTTAATCATAAGAAAAAACACAAGAAGCAGAGCTTCTAAGGTATGCGTTCCCAACGCAGACGTTGGGAACGAGATATGATTAACAGTGACTTTAAACCCGATTATCGAGGAAATAACCATGCAAGCCTACTATGAAATAGAGACTGAAATTCCAAAAAATCACCAACTTAATTTATCGTTGCCTGATGACATCCCAGCGGGTAAAGCTAAAGTAGCGATTATTTATGAATTTTCAGAGCCAAAGGATAATACAGGGATGGCTTTAACAGAATTTTTAAATAAATATCAAACCGAAGATATTGATGTGGATACACAAACTTTTGAAGAAAACAGAAAAACAAATGCGGATAGAGATTTTCGGCTATGAGTTTGATCTATTTGCTAGATACCAACACTATTTCAGAACCATTAAAAGCGACGCCCAATCAGCAAGTCATTGAAAATATAAAACGTTATCATGCACAAATCGCAATTGCGGCAATGGTATTTTATGAATTGGTGCGCGGCGCTGAGTTATTGCCCGATTCTAAAAAACGATTAAAAACAACCGATTATATTGAATCCGTTTTGATCAAGTTTCCTATTTTGCCCTATACCGAAAAAGCCGCTAAATGGCACGGTCAAACAGCCGCTCATCTTCAGCAACAAGGAAAAACCCCTCCTTTTGTCGATGCGCAAATTGCAGCCGTTGCGAAAACAAATAATTTAATTTTAGTCACACGCAATGTCGATGATTTTGCAAACTTTTCCGATTTGTTAATTGAAAATTGGTTTTGTTAATCATAAGAAAAAACACAAGAAGCAGAGCTTCTAAGGTATGCGTTCCCAACGAAGACGTTGGGAACGCGATATGATCAACAGTTACATCAAACTTAAGGACTAACACATGCAAATTGCTATAAACCTCCCTAATGATTTTGTCGTCTTACAACCGATCAATGAAATAGAACATGATATGCGGCTCAGTTACGCCTTATGGCTATTTAAGAATGCAAAAGTGACACTATCCAAGGCCGCAGAATTAGCCGCACTGGATATTTACGATTTCCTGGCTGAATGCAAAAAAAATGAAGTGCCTGTTATCAACGTGTCAAAAGAAGAGTTACTCGGCGAATTAGCGGGTATGAATGCATTATGATTTTAGTTGCCGATTGTTCCGCTCTAATTGCCCTATCAATCTGTGACCGTTTAGCGCTTTTAGATCAAATTTTTGGCCAGGTTGTTGTGCCGGAAGGCGTTTATAACGAAGCCACTCAACCCAATAAAAAGCAAGCAAGCCAACTCACAACGTATTTAAAAGACAAAATTCGCAAAGTGGATATGCAAAATTACGTCTTTTTAGATGGCTTTGCTGACGCGGGTGAAACGGAAGCCATGATTTTGTATAAACAAATCAGCGCAGACAAATTATTGATTGATGACCGACGTGGACGCAACATCGCAACACTGAATCAAATTGAAACAATCGGCTCTTTAGGCGTGTTACTCGTCGCCAAGCAACGAGGTTTAATCGACCAAATCGCGCCGCTATTACGTCAGCTCGATCAATCGGATATTTATTTAAGCAAACAATTGATTTCGACTGTTTTGGAATTGGCAAACGAAACACACTGGATGGATACAAATGCTTAAACCTTTGGAATGGCAAGACCGCCCCGCGCTGATCGAACACCTGTTCCCGGTACAAAAATTATCGGTTGAAAGTTATAAAGAACGGATGGCAAGTCATGGTCAACATCTCGTTTCGCTGGGTGCATTTTGGAAAGGCCGCAAGCCGCTGATTCTCAACAAAGCCTGTATCTTAGGCGCGTTATTGCCGACCACCGAGGATAGTCTGCAAGACTTGGAAATGTTTGAATTGCTGATGGGCATGGATAGTCAATCTTTGGCGATACGCCAAGGCCGCATTAAACCCAATGCGATTGCCCAGTGCGTTTCGGGTTTAATCGTTGCCGACTGGTTTGAAGTCACGCCGGAACACGCCGATGTGCCCGATATAACCCCGTTTGATGTCAACGACTTTCCGTGTGAAGTGATGCGGAACAATAAAAAGCAAACGGTGGCGCCTAAGTTAAGCTGGCGCACGACTATTTCGGAACAGCAAAAACTGCACTGGGAAGCGCAAGCCTTGCCCTATAACGCCTACCGTAGCAATGTCTCTATTGCCAAACGCCCTGAAGAATTGATCGATGAAGTGCATCGGCACATCTGGCCTCGAATCAATGCGTTTTACGGAACGAATGCCTTTTCCTTTCCCGAATTTATTGAACAAATCGGCATCGCACGCTTTGGGCATCGGCCTAAAGTGGCGGATGTATTCTGCGGCAGTGGCCAAATTCCGTTTGAAGCGGCGCGTTTGGGGTGCGATGTCTATGCCTCTGATCTAAATCCCATCGCCTGTATGCTGACCTGGGGGGCTTTTAATATCGTCGGCGCAAGCCCTGAACAACGCCGTAACATCGACAAAGCGCAAAAAGAACTAGCGGAAAAAGTGCAACAGGAAATCGATAAATTAGGGATTGAAACCGATGGTCAAGGCTGGCGGGCAAAAGTCTTTCTGTATTGCATCGAAGTGATTTGTCCTGAAAGCGGCTGGACAGTGCCGTTATTACCGACTTTTATTATCGGCCAAAGTTATCAAGTTATCGCCAAACTGAAACCCATTCCGGCGGAAAAGCGTTATGACATTGATGTGGTTTATGTTGCAACGGACAAAGAAGTGGAAGCCGCTAAACTGGGAACCATTCAAGACGGCACGGTGATTCATTCCCCGGACGGCGAAACGGTTTATCGCGTCAGTATCAATACGATTCGCGGCGATTACAAAGAAGGCAAAGACAATAAAAACCGGCTAAGACCCTGGGAAAAATCCGATTTTATGCCGCGCCCTGATGATATTTTTCAGGAACGCTTATATTGCGTGCAATGGATGAGACCGAAACCGAACAGCAAGCAATTTGAATATCAATTCCGGGCGGTATCCGAAGATGACCTGAAACGGGAACGCATCGTCATCGATTATGTCGCCAAACAGTTAGCCGATTGGCAAGAACAGGGTTTTATACCGGATAGTGTGATTGAAGCGGGCGATAAAACGGATGAGCCTATCCGAACAAGAGGCTGGACGCATTGGCATCATTTGTTTAATGCGCGGCAGTTGCTTTTTCACAAATTAGTTAATGAGCTATCTGATGCAACGGGAAAATATAATTTTTTCCAAGCGTTAAATCACATGTCTAAACTTACACGATGGCGCCCACAAGCTGGTGGTGGTGGTGGCTCAGCAGCAACATTTGATAATCAAGCTCTAAATACCTTGTATAACTATCCAGTAAGGTCAACTGGTTCTATCTCGAACTTGCTTTTGACGAAAGCCAATTCCTCGACGTTGCCTACTTATTCAAAAAAGTCTGTAAAATGTCATTCGGCACAACATCTTAATATAGAAAATGATATTTATATAACGGACCCGCCATACGGCGATGCCGTCAAATACGAAGAAATCACCGAGTTCTTCATTGCCTGGCTGCGTAAAAATCCGCCCGCTGAGTTTGCTCATTGGACCTGGGACAGCCGCCGCTCGTTAGCCATCAAAGGCGAAGACGAAGGCTTTCGGCAAGGCATGATTGCCGCGTATCGGAACATGGCGCAGCACATGCCGGATCATGGTCTTCAGGTATTGATGTTCACCCATCAAAGCGGCGCGATTTGGTCGGACATGACCACTATTATCTGGGCGAGTGGTCTACAAGTGACTGCCGCCTGGTATGTGGTCACCGAAACCGACTCGGCTTTACGCCAGGGCGCGAATGTCAAAGGCACGATTATCTTGATTCTGCGCAAGCGTCATCAGCATTTGGAGACCTTTCGGGATGATTTAGGCTGGGAAATTGAAGACGCAGTGAAACAGCAAGTCGAATCCTTGATTGGCCTGGATCAGTCGGTTCGCGCCCATCATCCCGAAGGACTGTATACCGATGCCGATCTGCAAATGGCAGGCTATGCGGCAGCGCTCAAAGTGCTGACCGCGTATTCGGTGATCGACGGCAAGGATATGGTGGTCGAATCCGAGCAGCCGCGCCGGAAAGGAATCAAAACCTTTGTCGATGAATTGATCGATTTTGCCGTGCAAACCGCCGTGCAATTTTTGGTACCGGTCGGTTTTGACAAAGGCGAATGGCAAAAAATGACGGCAGTGGAACGGTTTTACCTGAAAATGGCGGAGATGGAGCATCAGAATTTGAAGACTTTGGATAATTACCAAAATTTTGCCAAGGCCTTCAAAGTGCATCATTTCGACCAACTGATGAGCGATTCATCGAAAGCCAATTCGGCACGGTTAAAGTTAGGCGCGGAAATGAAAGGTCATTTGATGTCGGGTAACGCGGAAATGGCTAACACGCCGATGCGGGCTTTGCTGTATGCCTTGTTTGAAATTCAAAAAGACGTTGAAGTGGAGGATGTGTTGTTACACTTGATGGAAAACTGTCCGAATTATTTAGCGAACAAAAAACTATTAGCCAAAATGGCCGATTACCTGGCAGAAAAACGCGGAACGCTAAAACCCGGCAAGACTTTTAAACCTGACCAAGAAGCCAGCGCGGCACGTATTTTGGCGGAAGCGATTCGTAATCAAAGGGTGTAATTTGATTAACCCATACGATTGCTTGATAACAGAGCAAGGACGTTGACATGACTTTGAGCCGATTTTCATCAAGAACCCACGCGCTGGATAGCGAGTTTCTAGCCAAAGCCCTGACAGGCGCCAGCAAATATTTCCGCATTGCGGGATATTTTCGTAGTTCTATCTTTGAGTTGATTGGCGAAGAAATTGCCGAGATACCTGAAGTCAAAATCATCTGTAATTCCGAATTGAATTGGGTCGATTTTAAGGTGGCAACCCATCGAGACATTGCCATCAAGGAGCGTTGGAACGATGTGGATGTGGCCTCCGAAGCCTTGTTAAACAAAGATCGCTATCAAATCCTGGATGCGTTGCTCAGAAAGGGCAATGTCGAAATTCGGGTCGTGCCCAAAGAGCGCTTATTTCTGCATGGCAAAGCGGGATCGATTCATTACCCGGATGGTACGCGCAAAGCCTTTATCGGTTCGGTCAATGATTCTAAAAGCGCGTTTGCCAAAAATTATGAATTGGTTTGGCAAGATGAAGATAGCGATAGCGCCGATTGGGTAGAAGAAGAATTTTGGGCGTTATGGCAAGAAGGCATTCCACTTCCCGAAGTGGTCATCGCGGAAGTTCATCGGGTCGCGCACCGGCAAGAAGTAACTATCGATGCGCTAAAACCCGCTGATATACCCGCAGCGGCACTGGCGGAAGCGCCCATTTATCGGGCTGGTGAACAATTACAGCCGTGGCAGCGTTCTTTTGTCACCTTGTTTTTACAACATCGGGAAATCTACGGCAAAGCCCGATTGTTGTTGGCCGATGAGGTCGGTGTCGGCAAGACGCTTTCCATGGCCGCCAGCGCATTAGTTAGTGCGTTAATGGATGATGGACCGGTGCTGATTTTGTCACCGTCAACCCTGACGATGCAATGGCAAATAGAAATGCAAGATAAGTTGGGGATTCCAAGCGCCGTTTGGTCATCGCAAAAAAAGGTTTGGCTTGGCAATGAAGGCCAAATGTTGTCTCCGCCCGGAGAAGCCTCATCAATCAAAAAATGCCCTAATAAAATCGGCATACTCTCGACGGGTTTGATCATGCATCAGTGTGACAATGGTGAGTTCGTCAAGGAAGCCGGTTTGCTGTTGAAAAACCGCTATGGCTGCGTGATTTTGGATGAGGCGCATAAAGCTAGAGTCAAAGGTGGTTTGGGCGAGAACGCGAACCAACCGAATAATCTGCTGCGTTTTATGCGCGAAATGGGGCATCGAACCCGGCATCTGATCTTGGGCACCGCAACACCGATACAGACCCATGTGGACGAACTGTGGGAATTACTGAAAATTCTGAATAGTGGTGCTGAATTCGTTTTAGGCGATTCCTTGTCATTGTGGCACAACACCGAAATGGCGACTGCTTTGGTGACTGGAAAAAGTCGGCCAATTGATGAAAGAGAGGCTTGGGCGTTATTGCGCAACCCTTTGCCGCCGTCAGGTGAAAACCCTACCGTTCAGAACATCCGGGATAATTTAGGGATGGCGAATGATGATTTTCATTGTTCACATAACTTTGACAACCTGGATTATTTTGTACAGAGCATGTGGTTGTCGGAATGTCTGGATGCTTCATTTTTCAATGCCTGCAATCCGGTATTAAGGCACACCGTTTTAAGAAAACGAAAACAGCTTGAAGATATGGGGTTGATGGAAAAAGTGAGTGTTAGTGCTCATCCATTACCCGGCAAAAGCAGTTTATATCAATCCCGGTTTATTGAGCTGGGCATCCCGACCAATCATCCGTTCCAAGTCGCCTACGAGAGTGCGGAAAAGTTCAGCAAGCTGTTAAATGCGCGAACCAAAGCAGGTGGGTTCATGAAATCGTTGATGCTGCAACGTATTTGTTCAAGTTTTGAGTCCGGTAAGAAGACGGCACAAAGAATGTTGCAACATACGGTTGCCAACGAAGACGAGGATAACGCTGAAACCGTTGAGACCTTGCTATCCAACATGTCACCCAATGAAGTGGACTGCTTACGGGAAATCGAAAGCCAATTGTCCAGGCCCGAAGCGGTGGATTCCAAGTTGCAAACGGTCAAATGGTTTTTAACCGAGTTTAGAACCGATGGTAAAACGTGGCTTGAGCATGGATGTATCATCTTTAGTCAGTATTACGACACGGCTGAATGGATGGCCAGGGAATTGGCGAAATCGTTAAACAATGAAATTGTGGCAGTCTATGCTGGACAAGGGAAAAGCGGATTAATCTTAAATAACCAATTTAACGCGGTTGAACGGGAAACCATCAAGACAGCCGTGAGAAACCGGGAAATTAGATTAGTCGTCGCAACGGATGCAGCCTGTGAGGGATTAAATCTGCAAGCACTCGGTACGTTAATCAATGTCGATTTACCTTGGAATCCGTCGAAGCTAGAACAACGGCTTGGCCGAATCAAGCGCTTTGGACAAGCCAGAAAAGGCGTTGATATGCTGAATTTGGTTTATAGCGAAACCCAGGATGAAAAGGTCTATAAAGTGCTGTCCGAGCGACTGAAAGATACTTACGATATTTTTGGCAGCTTACCCGATACGATTGAAGATGATTGGATAGCCAGCGAGGAAGAATTAAAAAAGCGTATGGAGCAATACATCCATGAGCGGGATGACGCCAAAAATGCGTTTGAATTAAAGTACAGCGCGACCGTTGATCCCAATGCCAATCTTTGGGAGCGTTGCGAGAAAGTTTTATCACGTAGGGATATTGTTAGTTTGCTGAGCAAGGGTTGGTAACCGTTTTAGACTTCAAAACAGTTAAATGAATTTTAATAAAACCAAATCCCCACAAAGCAACCGGAAGGACCTATGACTATACAGGCGGTTTGACATGGCTATCCCTGATTACCAATCCCTTATGCTCCCAGTTCTTAAAATTTCCGCCAACGGCGAAATCCGGATCGGGCAGGCTGTTGATGAATTGGCCAATAAACTGGATCTAACCCAAGACGAACGAACTGAGCTTTTGCCGTCAGGAAAACAGACGCTTTTCAGCAATCGTGTCCATTGGGCCAAGACCTATTTGAACAAAGCTGGACTTGTTGAAATTACCCGTCGCGGCCATTTCAAGATCACGCCGCGCGGCCGCGAGGCATTACAATCAAACCCGCCACAGATTGATAATCAATTCTTGTCCCAATATGAGGAATTCAATCAATTCAGGGAAAAAACCAATTCAACGGAAACCGGTAATTCAGGCGAGAGTGTCAGTTTTGACGACCAAAAACAAACCCCCGATGAGATTATGCGGGAAGCATACCGCAAGATCGAAGCTTCACTTGCTCAAGACTTATTGGACCGAATTCGTAAAGCCCCGCCGGATTTCTTCGAACGACTGATCGTTACTCTGTTGTTAAGTATGGGCTATGGTGGCACCGAGGCCGAAGCCGGAAAAGCGCTTGGCCAGAGCGGTGATAATGGTGTAGATGGCGTCATCGACCAAGATGCACTCGGTCTCGACCGTGTTTATATTCAAGCCAAGCGCTATGCCGAAGGCAACTCGGTTGGAGCAGGTGCAATTCGAGATTTCTTCGGCAGTCTGGACCGGCATAAGGCTACAAAGGGACTTTTTGTGACGACCTCGACGTTTTCACTGTCCGCCAAGGAAACAGCGGAATTCCTGAGCAAAAGAATTGTGCTAATCGACAACCTTCAACTTGCAAAACTGATGATCCGGTATAACGTCGGTTGCAGGATTGAAGATACGATTCACATCCGGAAAGTGGACGAAGAATTTTTCGACGTTTGATCTATTTTTAAACTTCACTTCACTTGCTGGCAAGATTGATGAAGCTTGAGCGTCTTAAACCGTCCCAAGAGAGACAGTCGTTTGAGCTTTAGAATGACCGCCAAGGGATAATAAGCTAAACCTGCGTTTGTAGAAGTAGGCTGGGTTAAATGATAACGAAACCCAGCTAGAAATCATTAAAGCGGGGTATCGCTGCCACTCCACCCAGCCTACGGCCCTAAAATATGGCAGCAGTGAGTTTAAATAAAGTCAAAGGTCTTTAATATGGCAGCAAAAAAGAGAGATGGATACAGTGACAACGAGCATAGCATTCTTTACGGGGAAACTGGCGGATGCTGTCCTCTCTGCACACTGCCAATTCTTTTTAAAAAACAGGGTTCAACAAAACCAAATAAGGGCTATGAAGTTGCCCACATCTATCCATTGAATCCTACGCCGTCTCAAGCTACTGCTCTTATCGGGTATCCGACTCCTATTGATATAAATGCTCTTGAGAACGTTATTGCATTATGTCCAACATGCCATACCAAATATGACAAAGATTTCAAGCTTGATGAGCTTATAAAACTTAGGAAAATTAAGGATGGATATTTGAGTGAAGCGAGGGCAAAGCAAACGGCATCGCAGCATACAATTCAAGAGGAAGTCTACGAAATATTAGATGCAATTGCCTCGTTTGATTTTGATGAAACGTCACTTAGCTCAACTAATTTCGATGTTTCAACAGTCGACAAAAAACTAAGGACAGGTATGAGCCCACTGCAAAAAAGTGAAATCAAGATGTATGCAATTAGTTTCTATGTGCGAATACGGGATCATATCCGTATCCTAGAACAGCAAGACCAAGCATCAGTAAGAATTCTTCAGAATCAAATCAACTCATACTATCTTGCTATGAATAAGCAAAATCCAGAAAACAAAGATTTTGTATTCAATTATGTTGCTCAATGGATCAGCTCAAAATCCAACAAACCCATTTTGGCCGCAAAGGTATTGACTTCTTTTTTTGTCCAGAATTGTGAGGTTTTTGATGCTGGTACCGAGTAAATTTACAAGGCTTGAAGAATCTACTATTTTCAAGATGAAGTGCATTCTGGCAGATAAAAATGAAGTCGAAACAGTTCTTGATGTATATATTAGAACCAAGGATTCTTTCTACGATGTTTCCGAATTTATTCATGCTCTTGATGTTTTGTATGTTCTGGGTTTACTGAATATAAATAATAAGACTGGCTTAGTTGAGTATGCTTAAAGAAATTCACTGCCCTTTTTTTAATCATTCCAGCATTACCTTTCACCAAGGACTCAACATCATATTAGGTGATGATGATGCAAAGAATTCAATTGGAAAGTCTACGGCTTTGATGGTTATAGACTTCATATACGGAGGAAGTAGCTTCCTTAAAGATGAAGCTGGAGCTATTAATGCACTTGGTCATCACCACTATAATTTTTCCTTCGAGTTTTCAGGAAAATCGTATTACTTCTCGCGCTCGACCGATCCCTCAGATTTGGTTTACGTCTGTAACGAAAGCTATGTCAGGCATGATGAAGTATCTGTTGAGGATTATTGCAGAACACTTAAAGAACTTTATGGATTAGCAAAACTTGAAAGTTCTTTTCGCTCTATTGTTAGCCCTTTCGCTCGAATATGGAAGAAAGGATGTTTGGAACCTGACCAACCATTCATATCC
This sequence comes from Methylotuvimicrobium buryatense, assembly GCF_005931095.1. Taxonomy (GTDB): domain Bacteria; phylum Pseudomonadota; class Gammaproteobacteria; order Methylococcales; family Methylomonadaceae; genus Methylotuvimicrobium; species Methylotuvimicrobium buryatense. The sequence goes on from NZ_CP035467.1 coordinate 3,706,610, forward strand.
GCCCTTAAAGAGCCTTCTGGAACTGCAATTAGCCGATTGATTGATCTCTTTGAGCGTAGAGGGGAAATTGCAGCTGAGAAGAAGGTAATTGATAAGTATAGAGAGCGTAAGAAGTTAATATCTGGCTCAATGACTGAGAATATTATCCCAAATATAAATAAAACCAAGTACAAAGCCAACAAAAATATTATTGCAGAAAACGCTGTACAAATTGAGCAACTCAAACAGGGTTTTAGTGGAACACTTAATGCTTATGAGGCTCTGTTTGATAAAAACTTACAAAGTTTGAATCAGCGAAAGAACGAGCTTATAAAGTTTAGAAGCGAGCTTCAGAGCAAAGTAAAAAGATTGCAAAGGGAACTTTCCGGTATAACGCCACGAGTTGCAGAAAACATTAAACTTGTAACTGAGTTCTTTCCCTCCGTAAACGTAGATAGACTAGAGCAAGTAGAGGCCTTTCATCAGAATATTGGGCGTATCGTTAAGAAGGAACTCAAGGACGAACTTGCAACAGCTCAATTGAAAGAATCTACTCTTACGAACGAGATTATGTCCTTAGAGCAACAAATCCAAACAGCATTAAAATCAAAAGGAATGCCCGATGACTTGTTTAAGCGAGTATTTGAATTGAAGGAGATCACCGATAAGGCAAGTGAAGAAAATAAATTTTTTGAGAAAAAGGCACAGATTGAGGAAGCTATAAAAATTTCAGGTAGTCGACTGGATGATATTTTTTCTCAAATATTTCTTGATATTGAAGGGAGACTTAATTTGAAGCTAAAGGGATTTAACAAGGTTGTTTACGGCCCGACTAGAAACAGCTCAGAGTTAAGAATTAAAAGCTCAAGTTCTTATAGCTTCACTTCCCCAGGTGATACAGGAACAGGAAAGTCCTATGCTGGATTGATTGGCTTTGATAGGGCTATGCTATCTTTAACCCGCTTACCTTTCGTTATTCATGACTCGGTGGTCTACAAGAACATTGAAATAGCCGCTATACAAAAAATACTCAGAATTATGGCCTCCACAAAGTCAAAGCAAATTTTCTTATCTTTTGATGAGGCAAAGAAATTTGGCCTTCAAACAGAAGGGTTAATCAAGAAATTTACGGTCTTGAAGCTGAGTCACAACGATCTTCTTTACAATAGAGACTGGCGTGATAAGAATTAGCGCGCGTGCTGTTTGGTCGGTGTTTACAAATGAGGCCCAGCCAAGGGTAAGGTTAAGCACTTTGGAGATATTGTTTTGATTCATGTAGTGTTGGATACCAATATATACAGAAGTAATCCGAGCAGGAATAATCTAAATTTCCAAGCTATTGAAAAATTAGCAAACGCTGGGTGGCTCAAACTGCATATACCATATGTGGTTGAGCGCGAGTTCCAAACTCAACAACGCGAAATCTACTCAAAAGACTTAGAAAAAGCGCAATCCGGTCTATCTTGTCTATCAAGAAAACAGTTGTCGCCAGAAGTGCTAGAGATAATAAATTTATTAAAAGCTCAACTTGAAGCTGAATCGGAAAATATTCTATTAGACGCCGAGAAACAGCTTGCGGACTGGGCTGAAAGCATAGATGCAAACCGATATCCTTTATGCTTAGATCAGGCCCATACTGCTCTTGAAGCATATTTTCATGGTTTCCCTCCATTCAAGGCACCCAAAATTCGTGACGACATACCAGACAGCTTTGTCGTACAAGCCATTAACAAATTATGTCTTGAAAATGGTGACATACATTTAGTTGCTGGTGACAAGAAAGTAAGAGACGCCTTCTCTGAAAGAAAATCTGTTACCGTATATAAAGATTTATCGGATTTCATTGAATCAGAAATAATTCAAAATGAACTTAAAGACATTGATTTACTTGGCAATATAGAAGAAATTAAACTCGCTCTCCAAGCCTATGAAGATGAATGCAGTGATATTTCCACAAGAATATCCAGTGATGTGGGCGAAGCAATAGTAGGCAGGAAGATTAGTGACCCTTCTATACCAGATGATAATAATGAAGCAACCATTTATGGGTACGATAGTGCAGATGAGATAGAGTTTGATTTTACTGAGTTGGCATATTATGGAAATGGTCAGTTTGGATTTCCATTTAGTTTGAAAACAATGGTCAGTGCTATTTATTACATATATAAGGCTGATTACTATTGTATGGATGATGGGCCTTCGGTAACGGATCATAATGATCACTACTTTGAAGCGGAGGATGAGTTTGAAGTTATTGTAACCGGAGCGGTATCAATCACTATTGATCGGGACAAAATAAATATGGATGAATTTTCTGAATGTATTGATCAAGAATCAATAGCTATTGATGAAGTTCAGAGCATTGACCTAAGTAAATAGCCTCGATGGAATCGAAGATTCGAAGGCCGATACCCTCGATTTCGCCAACGCTGCATCAAGGCTATGGAAAGCCTACCTTAGTCGTGCAATCATAAACGCTATCAGGCCCCTGATGACTGTCAGGTATTGGGCGAGCAAAATGATATTATTATTGAGTAACTAGACCATATTACTGCCACAGAACACTCATTGGCCACTGACTGAAAACTGGCTCATTGTCGTCAATGATTTGGTTTGCTTCAAAAATCCAGATAATACTGAAGCCGCTTTTGAAAATCACAGCGTTGCCGGAACATTGCGCTGACAAAGCTGTGCCTCGAACTTCTTTTAGGTATCAGTATAGAAAAGGCACAGAAGATTGCTGAAATCGCAATGCATGGCTAACAAATCGCTAGTTCGGACGTAAACTACGCTGCCCTTCGTTTGCGCCGCGCAGCTCTAACGATATTTTTTTATGACATTCATCCCAATACCAGTAGGAAATTTTATGAAACACGAACCAGTTGCTCTTCCTAACCTGGGTAGAATGATGGTGTTCGTTGATGGCGAAAATTTAGTCTTACGTTTTCAAGCTATGGTAGCGGAAGGACGGATGCCTATAGACGATATTGCGTATGAAAAAGATATCTACGTTTGGTCTAATGGTAGTGTTTGGCCGGGCCTAAATCAGGTGTAACGTAACTATTCAGACCCCCAGGCCACTGGAGGCAATTTTGGAATCGGCCGCCCGGTCCGCTGATGATCAATGATTACAGCCAAATAAAGCCAAGGGGATTGTTGTCTTTTACGGCAGGTTTCGATCACGCTGATTAAAATGGCGAATACCCGCGAGCCTTGCTCGGTGCGAGTGCCATACACCCAATGCCGCAATAACCGCTCGGCTGCGTTGTTAATTAACGGCACATGACAGAACGAGGTAACCCGAAAGATGACATCCCAATCGTTGAGCCTTTTAAACGGCCGGCTTACGGTGCAACAGGCCGAACCGTGTACCATTCGTTTCCGGTCGGCGCGTCGTGGTGAAAGTTTTGGATGCGAAGTCGGCCATCTTCCAAAAAAATTTTGAACGTGCATTCGGTGTTTGGTAAGAGCTCGTGCAATAATTCGCGGCCGTTTTCTGCCTTGAAATACTTACCTCCATTTTGCCTTCGCCAGCCGAAGTTTTCGACCTCGGCATGCCAATGACCATCGGGATTGGTCGATGTCATGGTTTCCGTCAGACAATCGGTCAAGGCCTCCCATTCGAATGTGAATAGGTCGCTGTCCGCACAAGCTTCGGTAAAGCCTTCGTCTTGATCGCTTGCTTCACCGCTTTCGACCAGGAACTGGGCTTGCTGTAACGCGATATCGCAGGTATCCCAAACTAAAATAGGAACATTGCTGGTTTGATCATGGTTTTTCATACGGTTTCTCTGATTCAAAACCGGAGAAACAACGATCCCGCCGGGGATCCATTTCCCCGGTCGGGTTGACAATAGGATCTTGATGAGATGTGTTTGCTTGCATCAAGATCGGTTGCATAAAGTATCTTCCGGCCTTCACCGAAGCCGGATTTTGACAACGTTTATAATAAGCCCCCCGTGTTGATTCGCGGCGGAATCATATACATTAAAAGAGGAAAATACTTATTAGAGTATTTTCCCCGATGGGTTGAAAATAAAACGCCAAAGTCAGTGATCGTGATCCATCACAATAAACCATTCTCTGCGAAGGAATAGACGGTTTCGCCGATAATGAAGTGATCAAGGACTCGAATATCGACCAAAGCCAACGCGGCTTTGAGTTTGTCGGTTATTGCCTTATCCGCCTGACTGGGTTCGCCGATGCCGGACGGGTGATTGTGCGCCAAGATCAGCGCCGCCGCGTTATATTTCAGTGCGGCTTTGACGACTTCGCGCGGATACACGCTGGCGCTGTCGATCGTGCCTCTGAATAACTCATCGCAGGCGATGACTTTGTGTTGATTATCCAAAAACACGCACGCAAAAACTTCGTATTCGAACGGCGCCAGTTTCAATTTGATACAGTCCCTCGCTTTTTCCGGACTGGTCAAGGGCTCGCCTTTGCTGAAACATCGGTTGTATATCTGGATGGCCTCGAAGATCACATCTTCTTCATTTGCCACTCGGTAACGATTATTGGTTCCTCGAATGAATAACATGGGCTTTCTCCCGTGATAATGAAAACCGGAGCAATGCCCTCCCCTTACGGGAAAGGATTTCCCCGGAAGGATTGTTAAAAAATAACGGAAACGTCTACAGCGTTTCCCTCCAGTGTCGTCCGCCGTCACAGCAACGGTCCATCGCCTCGAAAAGGTTGATACTGGCTAGGCCAATGCGACTAAGAAGCGGTTTGTTTTAGCGCGTTGCATTTCCCTTTCGTCACTCATGCCGGCTTAGCATCAGCCGGCGCTTGCCACGACAATTGCCGCGCTTTCGCGTCCAGTTTTGTAGCTAGAGAGGTCGGTGGCGTTGGCTGAGCATCGCTGGCTTCTTTCTGCTGTTCCGGAAAAAATTCCTCCACGACCGCCGAGCCATCATCCTCATTGTCTTCAAACGCACCATTACCGAACCCTAATCGCGCGACCTGATCCAGCGCCGTTTGATCGAATCCTGCCGATTGGCGTTGTTCTTCGATCCGCTTAGCGTCGTTAATGGCCTCTTCAATGCTTTGATCGCCGCGTAAGGTGATATCCACATAAAAGATTGCCGAGCCATGGCTTTGTCGGGTGGTTTTGCCACGCAGTTTCAATTCCAATGGCATGCACGACAGCCGATTGCCGGAAATGGCTTTGAAGTATTGCAAGCGTGCGGTCAAGGTACGGATACTGTTGAAACCGGTAGTACGAAAGATGAAGCTGCCTAAGGGATCGTCATCGCCAATCAGCACATTCAGACGACCGTAAGGCTTACAAGCCCCCGCTTGAGCCAAGCCGCAACCTTCCGGGGCCGGGCACGGCAGACTGGCAATACCCGCATCCGTTTTGCGCCGGCAGGTTTCACCGTTACCGACGCACATTGGACGACCGGTTTTTCGATCGAACAAACTGTATTCGGCCCGAAAGTTTAAATCCGGCTCGTTGAACAGCAACCGAATCGGTATACTGCGGATTTTGCCTCCTTGCTCGGTACGCAAAGTGTTGTCGAAGGGATGTAATATCCAACCGTCTCGGCACTGTAATTGACTGGTTATCGTGAATTGATCTTCTTTCATCGGTAAGCGCTTGCCGTCCTTTTCGACGATCTTACCGATGGAAATTCGCCCAAGGACGGGCGGGGTTATCGCTAAACCTTTTAACATAATGATCTCCTGTGGGTTTTTGACTCTACATTGCATGCATAGCGCCTTGAGTGGGGAGGTATCCCCGCTCAAGGCTTTTGTGTTGTATGTTGATTTGGTTATTGGAAATACATAACGGGGGCACAACTTGACCGTTTGTCGCTCTCGTTAATCCGCTGTCCGAACAATGAAACGCCGGCTGCCGGTTTTGGTGGTGGCATACTGTTGTAATAGCGCAGGCTGATCTTGTAGCAACCGTTTGTGATCCAACACTTGACTATCTTTTGCTTTCTTCCAACTGACCGTGCCGGATTCAAAGTGAGCCAAACTGGCGGCACCCATAGCTTGCTGTAGGGCTTGCTTAAAGCGGGCTTCTTGTTTTTCGAGAGTTTCCAGGCTTTGCCGCACCTGCACCAAATCGGCAAAAGTAGCGGATAAGCTGACGTCCTCGCGAAAATCTATGCTCCGGCCGCTATCGTGCGGATACAAACACCGCAAAGCCAGCTCCGCAGAGTCCGAACCGTCCGCCGGCGGCGGCGTGTCGGTTTCTACGTAACGCCAGAATGCTTTTTCTAACTCGATTAACCGACCGATCAAGACGGCATCGCGTTCGATACGATGAATCTCTAATTGTTGACCACCGATCAATACCGCTACGTCCGCTGTGTGTTTGCCGGTCACGGCCAATTGATGCTGTACCTGCAGTTGTACGTATTCCGGCACACCGTCCCGCCATAATTTGGCACCTTGGACTCCGGCGGTTTTACACTCCAGAATCTGTACATCATCCGTACCGACCACTTCCCGGTCGATATTAGCCAACATCCAGCTCAATTCGGGATGAGGATGTTGTAATACCGCATTGACTCGGCGGACTTTATGCCCGGTGCGACGACTGTAATGTGCTGCGACAATCGGCTCCAGTAAATGCCCCCAATAGGTCGGGCTAGTTTCGTCGTTGGGATCGATCTTGGGCAGATTACCGTCCCGACCGGTTTTGTTGAGCCACAATTCCAGAGATGACTGATAAGGATTTAAACCCACCGCAGCAGCGGCATCGGAACTACCGATGCCGCGTTTACGGATATCCAACCAATCAGCGTGAGGTAAATTCCGGGTATTGATTAAACGTAAGGCCGATGGTGCTTTACGCGTGGGTTTAGGTTTAACAAGCGAGAGTGTCATAAGACCTCCTTCTGAAGGGTCATCAGATTGTATTGATATCGCGGGAGCATATATAACCGAACTGCCCTGACTCGTAGCCACACACAAAAACGCCCGACCGGAGAACCGATCAGGCGTTTTGTGAGTGGGTGACAAGTAGGGTGTCGGCTTAATGATGCCGTATTAAGTGACAGAGGATTGCGTGACGCAAACCCAGTAGGGAAACAACCTGGCTAAGCCGCCAATTGCACAGCGGCATCCAGCGCTTTTTTCTTGAGGTTGGCACCTTGACCGAACCAGGCCGAATCCATCCGGTGGTCGGTACTGCGCGCCCGCTTTTCATGATCGACATACTCGGTCACGGCATTGAGCAAGCCCCAAGCCGTGCCTTTCGCCGATTCCAAATCGGCGCCATGACCTTGGCCTTCGTACAAGCTTTGCACCTTTTTTAGCGCTCGCTCGTTATTCAAAACGACTGGTTCGCCATTGGCGGCGGGGACGTCGCACAATACCCGAAGGAAGTAGTTGGTCGCTTCGTGTGATTTCACTTTGCGTTCTGACAAAGTACGCATCTGATACATAAAAGTATCCCATTGCGAAACCGCTATACCCAATTGCTGCTTGACCGCTTGGGCATCGAACTTGGTGCTGTGCGGCACTTTGATCGCTTGGCTGGCACCGTTGACCGCAATACTCAGCGTGTTGTTGCAGACGACTCGGATCGTGGTCGGCGTAGCGGTCGTGGCCAACGTCCCATCACAGGAGGTGGCGAGCAGTAAATAGCCATAGACCAGATCGCTGCCTTTCAACGCCGTCGCCTGTCCGGTTTTAGCCAACGCCCAAAACTTTTTGCCGCCTTTCAAGACTCCTGCGGTTTCCAGCTGATAACCTGCGACTTCGGTTAGATCCCGGTAAAACTCCAATACCTCCTGCGGTTGCACCACTTGGTAACGCTTGGACACCACCGACAAAGCTTTTTTGTTATCTGAGCGGTACAATACTTTTTGCTCTTCAAATCGATGAAGCCCGCCCATATATTCGGGGATATCGGTCATAAATTGCACCGGCGTTTCTTTGATTTGCCAATCCATGCCGGCTTGTTTCGCCCAAACCTCTAAGGGTTGTTTAGGCGCTAACAGATTACCTAAGCCGTGCCAGGGTTGCGCCCCGACATAGGCCATTTGTTCAACTAAATGTGCCATCGTAATACCTCCGAATTTAGTCTAATGGTTGATCGGTGTGAATATCGCCGAACTGCAGTCCGCAGTCCTGACACACGTAGTTGTGTAACACTTTCTGATCGATGACTTGACCTAGCTTTGCACCGGTCAGGCCGGCGGTTGCCCCCCATATCAAAGCGCCCATTAATGCGCCACCGGCGGTACCAATAGCCGAACCGACCGGTCCACCAACCAAGCCGACAGCACTCCCAATCTCTGCGCCCACTATTGTTGCAGATCTTGAGGCCGCCCACCCGCTCATGGCGCCACCGACAGTACCCACTAATCCACCAATGCGCTTGGCACGGTCTAACGTAATCACCTGCTCGGATCGGCAGATAGGACATTGCATACTCATCACGAATACTCCTAAACAAAAATGCCGGAGAGCAATCCAAGTTAACGGCACTCAACAGCGCACCAAGAAAACCAAGACTACAATCCGGCAGAAAAAGACAAACGCTCGACACGATGCGCCGAGCGTTAAAGAATTATTGCAGAGCAAGCTTTCTTATTTGCTGTTTAGACAAGGTGCCTAGTGCAGATAAGTAAACTCATGATAAGTATATGTGATTGAAATTTTTTAAGAACGGGATAATGAAATAGAAAACATTTATTTTATTAACGTTTTACCAATGATGTAACTATTCAGTCCCCCAGCAATTATAGTTCCCACACTCTGCGTGGGAACTATAGGAGGATGTGAATAATTACGACCGAACGGCAGATTCCAAAATTTCCTCCAGTGGTTCTGGAGGTCTGAATAGTTACAATGATAGTTATCGATATATTCTCTATTTTAACTTTTTTCCTGATTAGCAAGTTTCTTCAGCTAAAGCCCAAAAAAAACCAGCATATCCCTAGCAGGACGGGGTTTTCAACCCCGTCCTAAACGTTTTGATTTTGGCCGAAGTCAGCCGAAATGTTTAGGGCAAACCGAAACGTTGGGGACGGGTTAAATAACCCGTCCCGCAGAAGTGGCTACGACTGGCCACTGCTCGGACAATTGGCTTCAGCAAGCTGAAGCATCTTGCTAATCGTAATCGTTTAGCCCCCCCCTGTTCCTATCACGCCAAAACCGGCATAGGCAAACGAGGGACGGGTTGGTTTTTACGGCGTTCGGCCAGTGTTTGAGCAATAAACTCCCAAGGATTCAGGTCTCTCAAACGCGCGGTATCAATCACGCTCGCCAGCAAGGCAACCACGCGACTGCCTTGTGCCGTCCGCGAACCGAAGGTGATTTTGCGCAGCAATACCCAGTGCCGCAAACTGCGTTCCGCCACGTTGTTGGTCAATGGATGCGCCGGCGTTTCGACCACGCGCACGATGGCCTCCCAATCGTTGAGAAATTCGCCGGCTAATTGTCGGCTGTCAACATGCGCGATGTCTCGGTGCGTCTCGCAGAGCGAGCGCAGCAAGGTCAGCAACTGTTGATTCTGCGCCCATAAGGATTCGGCATCCGGCGGCGATTCGCGGAGTCGGTGGATGTTGCGCATCAACAGGATCATGGCCAATAACAAGGCTTCGCCGAAAGCTTGTCCTTCGCTATCCAGGCACTGATACAGTGCTCGGGCCTTGCGCACCAAGTGCGCCCAACAGCGCAAGCGCCTAGGAAAGATGCGATAGACGCTGTAGCCGTCGGTCATCAGTAAGCCGCAAAACGCTTCCCCTAAGAGCTGGTTCACGACGAGACGATGGCGTTTGCCCACTTGATAAATCACCGTCTGTGCGCTGACAAAGACCCAGAGCCAAAATAACTGCCCGGCTTCTTTCCAGGGTGTTTCATCGATATGTAAGAGGCCGGCGGCCTTGAGTTCCGCGATCAACTGCTCGTCGACGACCGGCGCAACGGCACGTCCCGCTTCATGAATGCATTGATTGATGGTGCTGGTGCTGAGGTAGATTCCCAGCCAATCGCGCAAATAGGCTTGGATTCTGCTGCGCGATGCCCGTAGGGACAATGAGAGATAAACCAAAAAGCTAACCAACCGAGGGCCGCACAGATGCCATTCGCTCAGGGCTACGCTCCAGCCATCTTCGTCGGCGCCTCGCCCGGGCTCGGCGCGGGTTTGATGACCGCAGGGACAGGTCGCCGAGAAGTAGTCATGTCGGCTATGTTCGATTTGTAATTTCGGCGATTCGGCGTTGCCGATTTCAAGCTCCAGTTCGAACCGGGCGTTCCAGGGTCGGTAGTCGGTGTTGTCGGCAAACGATTGCCTACACGCGGCGCAGCAATCCGGGCGATGCTCAATTGTCCGTGTCACCGGTAAGGTCAGGTTGCGGCTATAGCCTGGGCTACCGACTTGGCGCCCGGCTTTTTTAGGCTTTCCGCTATCACCGGTCGCCGCCGGAGGTGTTGCCGAGTCCTGGCTAGGTAAGTCATCTGACGAAGACTCAGACGAATCCAGTGCCGACAAGTCGTCCGTTGCCGGCGCTTCTTCCGACGGTTCGGCGCTGGATTGATTCGATTGCCAAGGCTCCCGGGATGACGGCGGACGCGAACTCGTATCCGGGGATTGTTTGAGTCGTTCTCGGGCTTCTTTGAGATCCGCCAACAGTTGCTTACTCAATGGACGCAACTCACCCTCCGGCAAATCATCCAGATAGTCCGTGTCCATTTGGCTAAGGTCTCGGTCGCTCAACGTCATGTCCTATAGCTTTTCATGTTTTAACGGGAGATGCTACTTTTTTAGTGATGGGGGGCTAAACGATTACTGCTAATCAGGACTTTTTTTACTGTGTTGCTTAAGTTTTATAACTTCATTTATATTGTTTATTTTTTTTGAAACATAATAGTAATCTTTTTCAATAACAGAGGCATCGCAATCTATGAATTCTGCAATATCATGTGAAAGCTTTTCCGCAACATTAGTAATGGAGGTTTTCTTTATACCATTTTTGTTCTTCTTCACTTCATCGTAGCACATCAACCCAACGAGATTCTTTGTTATGGAATTATAACGGTCTAATATAGGGCAGTATTGGCTAGATAACTTTAATTTTGAGCCTATGGTCGGAACTGGATCGTTGAGCTCAAAACCAGGATAATCCCCTGATTGCAACTTGTCAAAAAACCACATTGCTTGCCTACCACGAAGATGGTCAACAAATTCATCCAATACTTCATCTAAGTTTTGAAAATCCTTATCAACTCTAACACTCAACACAATAGAGTTTGTTACTTCCTCCCCATCAATCTTAATTTCATTGTAATCAGAGTTATAGATACAATAATTTTCATTTCTAAAAAAAATAACATTCGGCGACAAAAAAGGGACCTGTGAAAAACAATGAATAGTTTTATAAGTGCCGTCTTCTTCTAATTTCTTTTCTATTCTGGCAGTTCCAATTTTTCCTATCAATTTATTTGTATCTCTATAATTTCCATCGATATGCTTACACCACCAATTAAATACAGCCTTTATATTTTGCTGACTTGTTAAATCTGAAAAGCGATATGCCAGGTCTTTTTGACTTGGTTTCACATGTTCTTTTAACTCGTTAAATGGTGTAAACAAAAGATTAGTATCTTGCTCTGAAAACTGCAAGCTACCATAACCTAAATAAATGCACAGACTATCTAAGCTAATGTATGAAAACTGGAGTGCATTTAGTGTCCAGTCAACTAAATCATGTAATTCCAAATCTATAGGATATATGCATCCCGGATCGTCAGGAAAATATAAATTAGTTTGAGATAATTTATTAACCGTATCTAATTTAATAAATTTCTTTCTAATAAGTTTTTTTAGGGTTTGAATTCTACGTAAATCTTTGCTGCAATTTTGCCTCAAATATCGAAGATAAAATTCAAAGGTAAAAAATTGCTCAAACGAATCTAAAACCAATTTTTCCTTATCTAAAACCAATTTTTCGTACCTATAAGCGACATCAGGATCGGGGTTTTCTTAATTGTCAATGACTGGTTCTCCAAATGTTAGCGATCCTTCTAAAATTGTTACAGTTCTGGCCAAATAATACCACGCTACACAACCATGCATGACGATGACATACGGATTCCCACCTCGCATTTTAAGACCTACCGAAGCTCAGTATTATTGCGGCATGGGGAGAACCGTGTTCGAAAGAGAGATTAGACCCTATTTGCCTGAAATTCAAATGGGAAATCAAGGTGTCGGATTTGATTTAATTGACCTCGATGCAGTTTTAGATGATTATAAAACCCGCAACGTGAGGGTTAAGGAGAAACCATCATGGCAAGAAAAAAATTTCCAGGACTCTACTGGGACAAGGAAACAGGAAAAGGCGCGGTTGACAAACGGATCAATGGCCTCGGACGAGTTCGGCACCGCTTTACAGCGAGCACGTGGAGTGAAGCGGAAGCGGAATACCACGGAGCAATAGCGACTGCAAAAACTCAAGCGGCGGCACCGAAGCTAAAGACTTTCAGAGAGGCGGCGACTAAGTATTTGAACGAGGAAACCAAATCCAGTTTATCGAGAGATGCCGATTGTTTGGCGAATCTTGATCCGTGGATTGGGCCGCTACCGCTCGATCAAATTCATCAAGGGACTCTACAGCCCTTCATCGAACATCGCCGGGAACAAGGAATTAAAAGCGCAACGGTTGTTAGAGAGCTTGCGGTCGTAAGACGCATTTTGACACTGGCATCCAGGGTTTGGCGCGACCTTGATAATCAAGCCTGGCTTTCTGTTGCGCCTCTGCTAAGGATGCCGGATTGGAAAGATGCGGCCAAGCCTTACCCGCTTTCAATAGATGAGCAAAGGCGTTTGCTTAAAGAACTGCCCGATCATTTAGCTGAAATGGCGTTGTTTGCAATCCATACCGGTGCTCGTGATAATGTCGTCGCTGAATTGCGCTGGGCTTGGGAAATTAAGGTACCGGAAATTGGATCTTCGGTTTTTCTGGTGCCGGGTGAGTTCACAAAAAACGAAACCACCTACCTGATAGTGCTGAACAGTGTGGCGAAAAAGGTCATCGAGAACCTACGCGGTAAACACAATACCCACGTATTTGGTTATCGTGGCAAACCGGTTGACCGGATGAACAATTCGGCATGGAGAAAAGCGTGGACAAGAGCAGGATTGCCAGTCGGTGACAACGTATTATCGGGACCGCATAATCTGAGACATACCTTTGCTAGGCGTCTGCGTTTAGCCGGAGTACCTCTGGAGACAAGGAAGGCGCTGATGCACCATATCGACGGAGATATCACGGTCCACTACTCGCCCGCCGAAGTGGGTGAATTATTAGATGCGGTCGAGAAATTGACCAAGGTAGAAGGGGTAACGATGCTGCGATTAGCATCATGAATTACCCAGTGGGTAATTTCAGACATAAAAAAAGCACTTGGCTATAAACCTAAGCGCTTGAATTTGTTGGTGGGTCGTGTGCGATTCGAACGCACGACCATCGCATTAAAAGTGCGGTGCTCTACCGGCTGAGCTAACGACCCAACAAAGATTGACTATTATAAGGATATTTCGGCTTTGTGCAACTCTTTTTTTATTTTTTTTGGTAGCGAGTCGGATCTTCAATTCCTGCCAACTCGAAACCCGCTTTGCGAAGCCTGCAGGCATCGCAAACGCCGCAAGCATTACCGAATTTATCCGCAGAATAGCACGATACGGTTTGACTGTAATCGACGCCTAATTCCGAACCGGTGCGTATGATATCCGCTTTACTCATTTCGATCAATGGGACATGTATCGAAAAATGCCCTCCTTCAACTCCTGCCTTGGTAGCCAATTCGGCAAGCGATTGAAAAGCCTTGATAAACTCTGGCCGACAATCGGGATAACCGGAATAATCTATCGCATTCACGCCGATAAAAATATCTCTCGAATTCAGAACTTCAGCCCATCCCAATGCAAAAGATAGAAAAATCGTATTTCTGGCCGGCACATAAGTAACCGGTATACCTGGCTGCAACGAATTGGGTACGGCGATGTGCTCATCGGTCAAGGCAGAGCCGCCAATATCATTTAACCCGATATGAATAATTTTATGATCGACGACGCCGTATTCCGCGGCTATGTGTTTGGCCGCTTGCAGTTCGGCATTATGCCTTTGACCGTAATCGAAACTCAGTGCATAACAGGCGTAGCCTTGCCTTTTGGCAAGCGCTAATACAGTAATCGAATCCAATCCGCCGGATAATAAAACGACCGCTTTTTTTTGCATGATTCTTAACGTCCTTGCGCGTCATTCCACAACAGTTTATGCAACTGAATCTGGAATCTGACCGGTAAATTATCGTTCAGTATTTTTTCGGCTAATTCTGTTGGGTCCTGCTGCCCCATCGTTGGCGAAAATAATAAATCACAGCGCTGGTCTAAATTATATTGATCGATGATAGACTTCGACCATTGGTAATCATGGTCATCGCCGATCACAAACTTCACCTGATCGTTGGCTTTCAGATACGCGATGTTATCGAATAGATTTCTGTGAAGCTCGCCTGAACTTGGCGTTTTCAAGTCCATGACTTTAACAACGCGATCGTCGACACCTGACACATCGAGTGCTCCGCTGGTTTCAATCGAAACCTGATAACCCAAATCGGCCAAGCGGCTCATTAACTCGAGACAAGCGGACTGAGCCAAAGGCTCGCCGCCAGTCACAGTAATGTATTTCGTGCGATATTGGCTGACGCGATTGATGATTTCATCAATCGCCATCCTTTCGCCGCCGCTAAAGGCATAGGCGGTATCGCAATAGACACACCTCAACGGACATCCGGTCAAACGAATAAAAACCGTCGGCAAGCCGACAGTATTGGACTCGCCTTGCAACGAGTAAAATATCTCAGTGATTTTTAACGAGGACACGGTTACTGATTGTTATTTAGCTGCTGTAGTTTTTTGGCCGCTAAATGAGCGGCTGTCGTGCCGGGATAGTTTGCGGTAATACGAGTAAAATATTCACGCGCTTTGGCAAGGTTATTTTGCTCTAATTCGATATAGCCAAGCTTCAACAAGCCGTCTCTCACCTTCGGGCTATTCGGATAATTCGTAATGAGTTTATTGAATGCTTCGCGCGACAAACTGACTTCGCGGTTCACCTTATAAGCCTCGCCTAACCAATATTGCGCATTATCGGAATACTCTCCCGCCGGATAATCAGTCAAAAATTGTTTAAACTCGGAAATGGCGTTACTGTAATGACCATTCTTCAACGTTTCATAAGCTTGCTGATAACGCTGTTTTTCGGACTCAATACTTGCCGGTTTTACCGGTTCCGGCTTAGTTTGAATGGCTTGCGGTTGCTGTATAACTGGCGCGACGGAAGGAGCTGGCTGTGGCTCCACTTCCGGCTCAGGCACTGTTTCCGGAATGGATTGAGCGCCAACTCCCGCACTCTCAATGACTTGAAGGCGCTGATCCAAATCGGAATAAATCGTATTTTGACGCTTTTTCAACTCGGTAATCGTATACGCCTGCTCTTCCACTTGCCCACGCAGTTGCTGAACCTCGACTTGCAATTGTTCGACGCGGCCTAGTATTTCATAGAGCGTACTAGCGGCCGAAGGCTTGGGGGCATTGGCAACGGCAGCAGGATAAGCGGCGTTATCGACCACCGGCGGTAACGGCATTCTTTGCGCGTATACGCTACCGCTAATTGATAACAATAACAGCAGGCGTACTTTCATTATTGACCCTGGTAAAGCAATTCGACGCGGCGATTCAGCTGATAAGCCGATTCATCATGTCCGTCAACGGCCGGCTTTTCTTCACCGTAACTAACGATTTGTAATTGGCTTTCCGATACACCTTGAACTTTCATCATTCTAGCGACCGACTTGGCTCTTTGCTCGCCCAATGCAATATTGTATTCGGATGAACCGCGCTCATCGGCATGCCCTTCCAAAGTCAAGCGTCGAGTTGGATGCGACACCAAATATTGTGCGTGTGCGGCGATCACCGGAATAAAATCCTGCTGAACCTGACTACTGTCGAACATGAAATAAATCGTGCTTTTCGACAACGGATTTGAAGGATCGCTGAATTCGGATCCTAAAAACGCATTAGGATACTCGGCACTGCCGCTACCGTACCCACTGCCACTGCCACTGCCATAAGTTTCCGAGCCGGATATTCCCGACCCATCGCCATAACCGGATAGACTCGCATCGGCGGTACCGCCTTGCGTTCCGTCCATGAAATCGGTAGCCGTTTCGTCATCCGAACTACAGCCTGTTAATAATGCAGCCATAATTGCTAACGCTAAGACTGATTGATTCAATTTCATTTAAGTGCTTCTCCAAAAATATAAGCCACTAATATTACAATAATTTATTAATTTCCAACGGATTGTCCGTTGGCGATATTTGCCGGGCTAAGGCGACCAGGCCGGTTCACGCACCTCACCGCTGTTAAGTACTAATTTTTGTTGCATTCTACCATCGATGGATACGACCGATAAAACCGTTCTACCCCCCTGTTTCGTCGCATAGAGTATTTTGGTACCGTTCGGCGAAAAACTCGGCGCATCGTCCAAAGGCCCTCCAGTTAACACGTTAATTGTTCTCGACCCCATATCCATCACCGCTATGCGATAATCGCCTTTGTTGCCATGAACCATTGCCAAACTACTACCGTCGCTTGAGAACGACGCACCGGCATTATATGCGCCATCGAAAGTCAATCGTTTTACCTGACCTCCGCGAGCCGGCATCATATACAGTTGCGGCTTACCTCCGCGGTCGGACGTAAATACGATATGCTTGCCGTCAGGCGACCATACAGGCTCGGTATCGATCGAATAGCCGGTAGACAATTTAGTCAGCGAGCGCGAGGATAAATCCAGTGTAAATATATCGGGACTGCCATCTTTCGATAGCGTCAACGCCAACTTAGAACCGTCCGGCGACCAGGCCGGCGCGCCGTTGATGCCGGGAAAATAGGCCACTCGGGTCCGTTTACCGGTTGCCAGTACCTGCACATAAATCGCTGACGCCTTGCTTTCAAAAGATACGTAAGCAAGCATCCTTCCATCGGGGGACCACGCCGGCGACATAACCGGCTCATAGGAAGCTGCTACCGTCCTAGGCCCATAGCCATCGGCATCAGCCACTTCCAAATTATATTTTTTCCTTCCGTTCGGCTCTTTGTTGACCGTAACATAGGCAATACGTCCGCTAAAGTCGCCTTTCTTACCGATCAGCTTTTCAAAAATCAGATCGCTAATGTGATGCGCCGATTTTCGCAGTTCGTTGCTCGGAACCGTCATCCGATAACCCAGCATTTGTTCGTTTTTATAAACATCGAACAATTGGAAATTGATATTATACCTTCCACCTTCCGGTATGACTTGACCGATCACCAAATAGTCTTGACCCAATACCTGCCAATTACGGAAACGCACTTCTTCCGGTGTTGTCGGCTTCGTCAACATATCCTTGCGCGGCAAGGTGTTGAAATAACCGCTACGATTCAAATCGTTATCAACAACCTCGGCGATATCGACCGGAATGGCTGTCTGCCCCGCTTGCCCGCCAAACGGCACTATCGCGATCGGCATCGCTTTTTCCGAACCTTTAGTGATTTGAATAGTTAATTCAGCTTGGCTAAGCGATGCGTACAACGCGATGAAACTGAAAAGCGTAAAATTTTTTATCAAATAAAACACGTTTACCTCTTAATACCTGTAATCATTTGGATGGTTGCCCCATCGCTGTTTTCAATCGTTTAAATTAGAGTTTTCAACATCCCGGGCAAAACACGAACGTAAAGCTTTTAAACGATGCATAGAGCTCTCTGGGAAATGTTAATGGCGATGCCTTTTTAACCGCATTTTCAGCCGAACGATCGAATGCTGGATCGCCACTACTTGACACAACCGACGCATCCATTACCGAGCCATCCGAAAGTAAATTGACTCGGATCGTACATTTTAATTGTCCTTGCGACGAAACCGGTCGAATCCAACTTCTTTCAACTTTATTTCTAATCTCCGCTATCGCTTTATTTTTAGCGTCGCTTAATTCTTGCTGACGCTTAGCTTCGGCTTGTTTTCTAGCTTCTTCGGCTGCGGCTGCAGCCTGCTTTCTAGCCTCATCTTCTTGTCGCAATTTTTCTGCTTGTTGTCTAGCCAATTCCGATAACCGCTCGGCCTCTCGCTTTTCTGCTTCGGCTTTTTGCCTCGCCAATTCTTCTTGCCGGCGCTTTTCGGCCGCAGCTTCCTCAGCTTTTCGTTTTTCTTCGGCGGCTCTTTTCGCTGCCTCTTCGGCCTTACGCTTTTCAGCGGCTAAACGATCGGCTTCGGCTTTTTGCTTGGCGGCTTCCTCAGCCTTGCGCTTCTCTGCAGCTAATTGTTCGGCTTTTAGTTTTTCCGCTGCCGCCTTTTGTTTCGCCGCTTCCTCGGCTTTACGTTTCTCGGCCGCCACACGTTCGGCTTCGGCCTTTTGTTTGGCGGCTTCTTCCGCCTTGCGCTTCTCTGCGGCCAATTGTTCAGCCTTTACTTTTTCCGATGCTGCCTTTTGCTTGGCCGCTTCATCGGCTTTACGTTTCTCGGCCGCGATACGCTCGGCTTCGGCCTTTTGTTTGGCGGCTTCTTCCGCCTTGCGCTTCTCTGCGGCCAATTGTTCAGCCTTTACTTTTTCCGATGCTGCCTTTTGCTTGGCCGCTTCATCGGCTTTACGTTTCTCGGCCGCGATACGCTCGGCTTCGGCCTTTTGTTTGGCGGCTTCTTCCGCCTTGCGCTTCTCTGCGGCCAATTGTTCGGCCTTTACTTTTTCCGATGCTGCCTTTTGCTTGGCCGCTTCATCGGCTTTACGTTTCTCGGCAGCCACACGTTCGGCTTCGGCTTTTTGTTTGGCGGCTTCTTCCGCCTTGCGCTTCTCTGCAGCCAATTGTTCGGCCTTGAGTTTATCGGCCGCTGCTTTTTGCTTGGCCGTTTCCTCGGCTTTACGCTTCTCGGCGGCCAATTGTTCAGCCTTGAGTTTATCGGCGGCTGCTTTTTGCTTGGCCGTTTCCTCGGCCTTGCGTTTCTCGGCCGCTACACGTTCGGCTTCGGCTTTTTGTTTGGCTGCTTCTTCCGCCTTACGCTTCTCTGCAGCCAATTGTTCGGCCTTGAGTTTATCGGCCGCTGCTTTTTGCTTGGCCGCTTCATCGGCTTTACGTTTCTCGGCCGCGACACGTTCGGCTTCGGCCTTTTGTTTGGCTACTTCTTCCGCTTTACGCTTCTCTGCAGCCAATTGTTCGGCCTTTAGTTGTTCGGCAGCCATTTTTTTTTGCTGCTCGACCAATTGTTGCTGCTTAAGCTTTTCGTCTTCTTGCCGTTTAGCTTCTTCCATTTGGCGTTGCGACTCGAGTAGCTTATTTTGCTGTGTCTTCAGTCGCTCCGCCTCAGCCTGAATCAACGACTCATCGATCACCATCGCTTCAATAATCTCGGGCGCGGGGCCTGTCTCAAACACTGGAGATTTCGAATCGAAGCTGAGCATAAATACGCTAAGAAGCAGAACGTGCAGAGTCAGGGCCAGGATAAAAGGCCCGGTTAATTTACGTTTACTAATCATACGTATTTAATGCTGATATGGCTGTGTCATTAATCCTACTTTAGGTACTCCCGCATTTTTTAAGGCCGCCATCGCACTGATAACCTTGCCATAATCAACAAACTTATCACCTCGAATAAATACTTGTATTGTCGGTTTATCCCTAAGCACATCGGCAACCGTGGCTGTCATTTCATCAGCCCCCATCTCCTGACTTTCCTGTCCTGCCATATCCACATAAAAACGCCCTTCGCGATCGATAGACACGATTACCGGCGGATCGTTCTGCTGCTCGGCAGTCTCGGTGTCTGCTTGAGGCAAGTCAACTTCGACCCCGGTCTGAAGCATCGGCGCAGTCACCATGAAAATAATCAACAACACCAAAGTTACGTCAATGTAAGGAACGACATTGATCTCGGCTTTAGGCTTTCTGCGGCCTGATTGTCTACTGCTCATTGACTGTGCGCCTGCCTTTGCAATAAAACGACAAATTCATCGATAAAGAGTTCATACCGCCCGATCAAACGATCCAAACGACTAGCAAAACGGTTGTAGGCAATTACAGCAGGAATAGCGGCAAACAGCCCCATTGCTGTGGCTATCAATGCCTCGGCGATGCCCGGAGCGACTTGAGCCAAGGTTGCTTGTTGCACATTACCCAATGAACGAAATGAATTCATGATCCCCCAAACCGTTCCGAACAAACCGACATACGGGCTAATCGATCCGACCGTCGCCAAAAAAGGCAAATGTTCGTCGAGTCGTTCCAGCTCCCGGTTTAACTCGATCTTCATCGCGCGCTGCGCATTTTCGACTTGAACCTCAGGATCGATACCGGCTTTTTGCCGCATCCTTGAATACTCTCGGTAACCCGCCAGAAAAATTTTCTCGATGCCTTCCGGTTCGAAATCGGCATCGGTCAATCTTTTATATAGATCGCTAAGCTCGACACCCGACCAAAATTCCTCTTCAAATTCATCCGCAATATCGGCCGCTTTAGCAAGTTCTCTAGTTTTCGAAAAAATATAAGTCCAAGAAACAACTGACGCGACAACTAAGATCAACATCACCAGTTGAACAATAAAACTGGCTTCTTTAATTAAATGAAACAAGGATAAATCAGCATTCATTATGTAATGGCTCTAATAAAATGTCAGGTATGGCTTTTGGCCTCATGTTTTTGGAATCCAAGCAAGCGATACGCACCGTTCCGGTACATAACACATCGCTTCCCCGGGTAATGGTTTGCTCGAATATTAGACTGGCTTTTTTAGCTAAAGTCACTATGGCGCTGACATTTATTTGCTCGTTGAAGCGCGCGGGCATTAAATAATCGATCTGAACCGAGCGTACAACGAAAATAATTCCTTGCTCGTCGATCAAGCGATCTTGCTCGAACCCCATTGAGCGCAGCATTTCGGTTCGTGCCCGCTCGAAAAACTTCAAATAATTCGCATAGAAAACGACGCCTCCGGCATCGGTATCCTCGTAATAAATCCGAACGGGCCAATTAAATGTTTGCATAGGGATGATTGTTTAGAGACTATTTGAGATGTAAAAACGTGAACGAGAGTTGTGAATAGTGAATAGTGAATAGTGAATAGTGAATAGTGAATAGTGAATAGTGAATAGTGAATAGTGAATAGTGAATAGTGAATAGTGAATAGTGAAATGATGTGACTTTTCTATCATTTGTCAAGCACAAACTTCCCCTTCCCCTTCCCCTTCCCCTTCCCCTTCCCCTTTCCCCTTTCCCCTTTCCCCTTTCCCCTTTCCCCTTTCCTCTTTCCTCTTTCCTCTTTCCTCTTTCCTCTTTCCTCTCAAGTAAACAACTCGTCGGTTGCGCCCATTTGTACCGGGGGCTGCAAGCCGAAATGCAGATAAGCATTCTGCGTTACGACCCGTCCTCTGGGCGTACGCATAATAAAACCTTGTTGCAACAAATACGGCTCCAGCACATCTTCGATCGTGCCGCGCT
Source organism: Methylotuvimicrobium buryatense (assembly GCF_005931095.1). Taxonomy (GTDB): domain Bacteria; phylum Pseudomonadota; class Gammaproteobacteria; order Methylococcales; family Methylomonadaceae; genus Methylotuvimicrobium; species Methylotuvimicrobium buryatense. The sequence goes on from NZ_CP035467.1 coordinate 3,728,091, forward strand.
CTTCGCTAATCGCGGCCGCCAATGTGTCTAGACCTACCGGGCCGCCGGCAAAATTGTCGATCATCGTTCTAAGCAATTTTCTATCCAACGCATCAAAGCCGTTATTATCGACTTTGAGCATCGCCAGCGCTTCGCCGGCGATTTGTTCGGAAACCTTGCCGTCGCCTTTGACTTCGGCGAAATCGCGCACGCGCCGCAATAATCGATTGGCAATACGCGGAGTTCCCCTCGAACGGCGTGCAATTTCATGAGCACCTGCCGATTCGATTGCAATTTTCAGTAAATTTGCCGAACGCGTCACAATGGCCGCCAATTCCTCGACCGTATAAAATTCGAGCCGCTGCACGATGCCGAAACGGTCGCGCAACGGCGATGTCAAAAGACCTGCGCGCGTCGTCGCGCCGACCAGCGTGAACGGCGGCAGATCAAGCTTGATCGAACGGGCCGCGGGACCCTCGCCGATCATAATATCGATTTGATAATCCTCCATCGCCGGATACAGCACTTCTTCGACCATTGGACTCAAACGGTGAATTTCGTCAATGAACAAGACATCATGCGCCTCGAGGTTGGTCAACAATGCAGCAAGATCTCCGGCTTTGTCGAGCACCGGCCCCGAAGTCTGACGAATATGCACATTCATTTCGGCGGCGATGATATTGGCCAAGGTGGTTTTACCAAGGCCCGGCGGCCCGAAAATCAGAACATGATCCAATGCTTCCTTACGTCCGAGCGCGGCCCGGATAAAGATATCCATCTGCGTCCGCAATTCTTGCTGGCCGACATAATCCTGCAAACGCTTAGGCCGAATCGCTCGATCCTGGCGTTCTTCATCATTGCTACCTTCGGCGCTGATCAAGCGGTCGCTTTGAATCATTTCGCTGCCCCTTGCAGAGCTAATCTGATGATGTCCTCACAACTTTTGCCTTCGGCAGGAATCGCGCGAACCATTCGCCCCGCATCTTGCGGTTTGTAACCCAACGCGCATAACGCGCTAATCGCCTCCTGAATCGGCTGGGCGGCAATCGCCGGTAATATCGTCTCGCCACTTTGGGTCGAAACCGACGAACCGTCCAATGCGGGTAAGCGGTCGCGCATTTCGACGATTAAGCGCTCGGCGGTCTTTTTGCCGACACCGGGTAAGCGCACTAAAGACTGAGTATCGTTATTGTGAATACAACGATGAAACTCTTCGGCGCTTTGGCCCGACAAGATCGTCAAAGCTAATTTAGGCCCGACACCATTGACTTTGATCAAGGTTCTGAACATCAAACGATCGGCTTCGGACGCAAAACCGAATAGGATATGCGCGTCTTCCCTTACAACTAGATGCGTGAACAACTTGACCTCTTCACCAAGTTTGGGCAAGTTGTAAAACGTCGTCATCGGCGCTTCGATTTCATAGCCGACGCCATTCACATCGATCACCAATACCGGCGGTGCCTTACTCGCCAGCTTCCCCCGCAAATAACCGATCATCCGGGCACTCCGAGCCGAAGGCGTTGCGCGGTTTGCTGGTAATGCGCATGACACAGGCAAATCCCAAGCGCGTCGCCGGCATCGATTTGCATGTCGCCTTGTAAATTTAACAGAATTTTAACCATATGCTGAACCTGCGCTTTTTCGGCATTACCCTTACCGACCAAGGCCTGCTTGACCTGCCTCGCCGCATATTCGTAAACCGGCAAACCGGCCGCCTGTACCGCGCAAATAGCCGCCCCCCGGGCCTGGCCCAATTTAAGTGCCGAATCTGCATTTTTATGCATGAAGACCTGTTCTATCGCCATTTGGTCGGGCCGGTAGAGCTCGACCACCTGTACCAATCCTTCGAAAATGAGTTTCAACCGGTCCGGGAAATAATCCGAACCGACCCGGATACTGCCGCTGGCAATATATTTCGCGCCACGGGACGTATCCTCGATGATCCCGTAACCGGTGATGCGAGACCCCGGGTCTATGCCTAAAATTTTGGTCACTGAGTAATGATGTCGGTTGCGGGTGAACGGCAAAAAAGCATTTTCATTCGAAAATACAACACGCTATGGAACAGGTATGAAATAACTTCTTCAATAGTCGAAAGGGGATTTAACCTTAGGAATATACACAAAATAACTTGTACAAGTAGTAGGCTTTGGGCGGTTTGGTGACTCGCTTGACAGGACGCCGTGAATACATCCATGTTGGCTTGGCGGCGGAATCTGATTGCCATGGATGCCATGAATGCAGATTTTGCAGGAGCAAAAATCTGCCCTGCCGCCGACACCTATCAATCGAGCCACCACCCCCCTCTTCCAACAGTTGGTTAAGTTATTTCATGCTCGTTCCTTAAGGAACGGAAAGCGGTCAAACAGCTGACATTTGCTCCATGATTTCATCGCTGATATCGGCATTCGAATAGACGTTTTGCACATCGTCCAAATCTTCGAGCCGGTCGATCAGCCGCATCAACTTTTCGGCTTCCTCGGCGTTCAACTCGGCACTGGTCGAAGGTTGCATCGTTATCTCGGAATTTTCCGGCTTGAAATCTTTCGCAATCAACGCTTCCTTGACGTCCATATAACTCTCCGGCGCCGTGATGACGTCGATAGACCCATCTTCATTGGTCACGACATCATCGGCTCCGGCTTCGAGCGCTGCTTCAATCACTGCATCCTCATCGACCGAATCCGGAAAACTGATAATGCCGACTTTGTTGAACAAATAAGCTACCGAACCGTCGGTACCGAGATTACCGCCCGCCTTACTGAAGGCATGGCGCACCTCGCCGACCGTGCGATTTCGATTATCGGTCAAACAATCGATCATGATCGCGACACCGGCAGGTCCGTAGCCTTCATAGCGTACTTCCTCGTAATTTTCAGCTTCCAGCGCTCCGGTTGCTTTTTTGATCGTATTGTCGATCGTATCGCGCTTCATATTGGCGCCCAGCGCCTTATCGATCGCGGTGCGCAAGGTCGGATTCGAAGCCGGATCGCCGCCGCCCGCCTTTGCCGCAACTGAAATTTCACGAATCATTTTGGTAAAAATTTTGCCGCGCTTGGCATCCTGCCCGGCCTTCCTATGCTTGATATTTGCCCATTTACTGTGTCCAGCCATTGCGTCTCTCTAAAACTTTTAAAAAACGGCGGATTTTAACATTTCGCCATCAGTTAAGAAATAAATCTAAGCACACCGAGCAATGACGCATCGTCAACGTAGTAATCAGCGTGCTCCCGAACCTTAGGCCGGTCGACTACACCGCCAAAACCGATAAAACATGCTCCGGCCTGCTTCGCTTCCAAGTCGGTATTGCCGTCGCCTACCATTGCCAGCGACAAGCCATTTTGTTTTAAACGGGTACAGATTTCGGCTTTACCGCCGGCTCTCGCCAAAACCGAATCGCGGTCGTAATCAATATAAGCCCCGTCTTCGTTAAAAAAAACATCGACCGCATGCACATGACTCTCCGGCACATTCAAAAATGCCGCCATCGGTAAAATAGACTGTCGAATGCCGCCGCTAACGATATAGACTTCGCAGCAATCGGCGCGTAATCTGGCAAATAATTCGGTAACGCCGTCGACAATTTCGCTCAGATATCGCTCGGCCAGCCAGTCGATTGCCGCTCGGTCCGGCTTGATCAAATCCAAACGTTGTCCGTACACGGCCTCCAGCGGCACTTCGCCATTCATCGCGGCATCGGTCAATTTAGCAATAGCATCGCCTTGCCCTAAGCGATCGGCCAACTCGTCAATGCCTTCAATCCGACTCAAGGTGCTGTCGAAATCGAAACAAATTCGATCGAATCTCATAAAATAATCTGCGTCGCTTGGCAAACAGCCGGGACATCGCACAACTGGCCCAGTATTTCATCGGTTAAAGGCTCGGAAATGCTGATCACAGCCATGGCTCGCTCTTCTTCGTCAGCCGCGCTGACTTCCATGCGCGTGATATTGATATTGGAATTGCCGAGCACCGCACTAATGGCCGAAATGACGCCCGGCTTGTCATCATGCCGAGTCACAATGAGAGTACCTTCGGGAACGACTTCTATTTCGAAGCGATCGATTTGAACCAAGCGCGGATGCGATTCGCCGAGTAGTGTTCCGGATAAGGAAATCGATTGATCTCCGCAAAATCCGGTGACTTTGACCAACGACAAATAATCGTGTGTTTCCTCGGTTTTCGACTCGACTAAGGCGATACCTTGCCGTTTGGCGATTTTTTCGGCATTGACCCGATTAACCGGCGTCGATAATTTACCGGCCAACAAACCGACCAAGGCCTCGACCGATACCGGACGAGCCTCGACTTCGGATGCTTTGCCGAATAAAGCGACCTCGATCCGTTCGATCGGTTTCGTCGCCAAATTGGCCAAGACCTTGCCGAGGATATTAGCCAATCTCATAAACTGGCTGGCTTTTTTCAACTGCTCGGCAGACATTCTCGGCAAATTGAGCGCATTGACCGCCTCGCCGGTCGTTAAATAGGTCACGGCCTGCCTCGCGATTTCGACACTAACCGCGACTTGAGCTTCACTGGTCGATGCGCCCAGATGCGGCGTAAAAACAATATTGTCCAACGTCAACAACGGCGAATTGACCGGTGGTTCATGTTCGTAAACATCCAACGCCGCTCCGGCGATATCATTATTGACGAGCGCATCGTAAAGAGCGGCCTCGTCGATCAAACCGCCTCGGGCGCAGTTAATCAACATCGCACCCTTTTTCATTCGAGCCAATTGATTGCGCCCGATGATGTTTTTGGTTTTTTCGATCAATGGACAATGCAAGGTCAAATAATCGGCTTTTTCGATCAACTGGTCGAGATCAACCGGTTTAACCCCGTAACTTTCGAAGATTTCCGGAGTTACGAACGGATCGTATGCAATGACCTGCATTCCCAATCCTAAAGCCCGCTGAGAAACGATGCGTCCAATCGTACCGAAACCGAGTATTGACAACGTCTTATGCGCGACTTCGGACCCCATTAATTTAGAGCGTTCCCATTTCCCTGCGCGAATCGACCTGTCGGCAAACGGCAAATGACGACTCAGCGACAACAAATGCGCGATCGCCAACTCGGCGGTAGTCGTCGCATTGGCATCGGGCGTATTCATAACGATGACGCCTTGTTCGGTTGCGGCGGCCAAATCGACATTATCGACGCCGATACCGGCGCGACCGACAACTTTCAAACGTGAAGCCGCTTTGAGTACTTTCTCGGTCACTTTAGTATCGCTGCGAATCAACAAGGCATCGAAATCGCCGATTATCTCGCAAAGACCGTCTTCGTTAAGTCCGGTTTCGATATGAATATGAATATCGTCTCGATCATTCAAATAGTTAATGCCGGCTTCAGCCAGCTTGTCGGAGATGAGTATTTTGTACATGAATGTAAAGTCTTGAAATGGGGCTCAGAAAGTGCATAGCTTAACAGCTTTGCTATAATCGGTTAATCGTAATCAAGCAAAAAAGACAGTTCGAGATCGATTTCGATCGCAAGCACTGTCAAAATTCCAACAAAACATTAAAAACCCCATGAAAACCAAAGAATGGTTCATCGGCTTGGTCGTCGCAGGTTTAGTAGCATCAGTCGCCTGGATCACGATCAACCCGGCATCGATGACGGCTCCCGACATTACGTTCATGAGTATTACCGGAGAAAAAATCAAACTGAAGGATTGGCAGGGCAAACCGGTCATCGTCACCTTCTGGGCTACCGACTGCCCTGGCTGCATCAAAGAAATTCCGCATTTGATCGAATTGTACCGGGAGTATCATGAGCGCGGCTTGGAAATAATAGCGGTAGCAATGTACTATGACCCACCGAACCATGTCGTCGAAATGACCCGCGCCAAGCAATTACCTTACAAAGTCGCGCTGGATCTGCAAGCCGACCACGCCAAGGCCTTCGGCGACGTGCGCTTAACCCCGACAACCTTTTTGATCAAGCCGGACGGCATGATTGCGCTACATAAAATCGGTGAATTCGATCTTGCGGATATGAAAAAGCGCATTGATTCTTACCTCGTTCCCAAGCTCCAGCTTGAGAACGAGAAACTTCATGCTCTTCATGGTTAAATGCTCTCCTCATCGCACACAACTAAAAGGTTAATTTATGCTCTGGTTAAAAGCCTTACATCTGATCTTCATGGTTACCTGGTTCGCGGGTTTATTCTATTTGCCGCGTCTGTTCGTTTATCACGCGATGAGTAGCGACGACATCAGCAACGAACGTTTTAAAATTATGGAACGAAAACTATTTTTCGGCATCATGACGCCGGGTATGATCGTCACGTTTATCTTCGGCATCTGGATGCTGGCCGATTATGCTTGGGCGCTTTACGGACAAAGTGGCTGGCTACATGCCAAATTGGCCTTGCTGTTGTTACTGCTGGTCTATCATGTTTTCTGCGGCATTTGGCTATTCGACTTCAAACACGACCGCAACCGCCGCTCCCATGTTTATTACCGCTGGATGAACGAAGTGCCGGTGCTATTTTTAGTCGGCATCGTGATACTGGCCGTCGTTAAACCGTTTTGATCTACGATAGGCATATTCCGCGCCATTTTTTCATGCCAGCCAAGTAATTATTCCATGACCACTACACATCCTACCGTTCTTTGCTTTTCCGGCCACGATCCCAGCGGCGGAGCCGGCATTCAAGCCGATATCGAAACCTTGATCAGCCACCGCTGCCATCCCGCCAGCGTCATAACGGCATTGACCGAGCAAGACACCAGCAATGTCAAAAAACTCATTCCGCAAAAACCCGGCGACATCGTAGACCAAGCCAATACCCTATTGGCTGACTTATCGATACAAGCCATCAAAATCGGCCTGATCGGTCATCATGAAACCGCCAAGGCCATTCACACGATTCTTGAGCAACATCCCAACATTCCGGTCGTTCTCGATCCGGTTCTGGCGGCCGGCGGCGGCACCGAACTAGCCGGCGAGCAGTTGATAGACGCGATCAACGACCTGTTATTGCCGTGCACAACCGTACTGACGCCCAATAGCATCGAAGCACGCAAACTGAGCGGCCGACAAGATCTCAATGACGCCGCGTTGAGTTTATTAGATAAAGGTTGCCAATATGTATTGGTCACCGGCACGCACGAACACAGCGATACCGTGTGCAACCGACTGTATCATGACGGCGCGCTACTCGAGTCGTTTCATTGGGAACGTCTGCCGCACAGTTATCATGGTTCCGGCTGCACACTGGCATCCGCCATTGCCGCAATGATCGCCCATGGACTCGCGCCATTTTCAGCGGTCAACGAAGCTCAAGACTATACGTGGAACGCTCTGGAGAATGCTTATCGGCCCGGAAAAGGCCAGCACAACCCGAATCGACTTTTTTGGATGGAAAACGACGCATGAACATGCCTAAACGCGGGCTTTACGCGATTACTCAAACCGATGACAAAACAGTTGAAACCATCATTGAAGAAGTTGCCGCCGCGATACGCGGAGGCGCGGTGATGGTGCAATACCGAGACAAAAATCCTTCCGACACCTTGAAACTCGCCAAGGCGCTACTCGAAACTTGTCATTCGGCCAATGTACCCTTGATCGTCAATGACGATATCGAGCTGGCTGCAACGATCGGCGCGGACGGCGTTCATCTCGGTAAGGATGATGAAGATATTGTCATAGCCAGACATCGCCTTGGAGTCAATGCCATCGTCGGCATTTCTTGTTACGACAGTATCGAGCGCGCCCTGGAAGCCGAAAAGTTAGGCGCCAGTTACGCAGCATTCGGACGCTTTTTTGCTTCCGACACCAAACCGCTAGCCTCACCGGCAAAACTGGAAACACTGCAACTTGCCAAGCAAAAATTGACGATCCCTATCGTCGCGATCGGCGGCATCCTACCTGAAAACGGCAATCTACTGATCGATGCCGGTGCCGATTTACTGGCCGTGGTCGGAGGCCTGTATGGCCGAGATACTGAGCAATCGGCAAAAATGTATAAATCATTATTCGAGCGCTCAAACCCATGAACAAATCGCAGCCTTTGCTTGGTTTCGGACAATATGCTGTGCTTGTGCCCTTACTAATAACGGCCTGCGCCGCAAATACCGACCCAATACGACAACAAGGCAAACAATTAGCTTTCGACCGAGACAAAGGCAATTGCCTTGCCTGCCATGCCATCGAAGACGGCGAATCGCCCGGCAATATCGGTCCGCAGCTAAGCGACCTGAGCGCCCGTTTCAAAACCCCGCAACAATTAAAGCAACAAATCCGGGATGCGAGCGTTTTCAACCCGGAAACCAGCATGCCGCCATACGGACGCAATAAAATACTGACCGACGAAGAGCTCGATCATGTAGTCGACTATTTATGGTCGCTCGAATAATTATAATTCGCGCGATAGGCTGAGGATTAAATCCTTACTTGATCTTGTCACAAACTCTTTTGCCCATCGCGAACTGTTTGAACTCGTCCTCGGGCAACGGCCTACTGTAATAATAACCTTGCGCGTAAGCACATGGACGGGTCTTGAGAAATTCGGCCTGCCCTTCGTCTTCGACACCTTCGGCGATGACTTCGAGCCGGAAATTATTAGCGATATCGAGAATCGACTCGACCAGCGACGCGTCACTCGAATCAACCAGTATGTCCCTTATAAAAGTCCGGTCGATTTTGATAATATCGACCGGCAGTTTCTTCAAATAACTGAGCGATGAAAAACCGGTACCGAAATCATCCAATGCGATTTTAATGCCCTGAGACCTCAGTTTTTGCAATTGCCGAATATAATGTTCCTTGTGGCTCATCATCAAGCTTTCGGTTATTTCAACAACGAAATTACTCGCACCGACACCGCTCTGGTTGATCATATCCAGCCATTTATCGACACAACTGCCGTTTACAAATTGTAGCGACGAAAAATTGACTGCAATCGATAAGTCAGTTCCCAATTCGCTATTCAAACCGGCAATAAAATGACAAGCCTTGGCTAACACGAACTCGCCAATCTGCCCGATAAGATTCAAACTTTCGGCAACCGGAATAAACTCATCCGGCGAAATAAACCCTCTCACCGGATGTTGCCAGCGGATTAAAGCCTCTGCGCCGCATAAATTCTGGCTTTGCAAATCGACGACCGGTTGATAATAAACGATAAAACGTTCGAATTTAACCGCGTTTTTAATATCGTTGACGATACGATGCTGACGCTGCGCCTTCTCATGCATTTCTTGGGTAAAAAATCGATAGGCGTTGCGCCCCTCCGCCTTGGCCGAATACATCGCATTATCGGCATTTTTAAGCAATGTTTCGGCCTCTCGGCCATCATTCGGATAAATCGTGATGCCGACACTGGCCGTAATATTGAGCTCATGGTCGTCCGCCTGAATCGGCATTTGAATAGCTTCGAGTATTTTTTCGGTCGGGGCGATCATATCGGTTTCCGACTCCAAGTCGGGGACCAGCACCGTAAATTCATCCCCGCCAAACCTGGCAAAGGTATCGGACTCCCTGAAGACATGCGCCATGCGTGCAGCAACTTCCTGCAACACGCGATCGCCAAGCGAATGCCCAAGCGCATCATTGATATCCTTAAAGCCGTCAAGATCGATAAACATAAGACCGAATAGCTTTCGTTCACGTTGCGCTTTAGTAATAGCCTGCTGTAATCGATCATAAAACAAGTTACGATTAGGCAATTGGGTGAGCGCATCGAAATTAGCCTGCTGATGAATCAATTGCTGAGCGCGCAACGAGTCGCCGATATCCGAAAAAATACCGACATATTTCGAAACGCCTCCTTCCGCTTCTTTCAATGCGCTGATCGACAGCCATTCCGGGTAAACCTCGCCACTCTTACGTTTGTTCCAGATCTCACCCTGCCAACTTCCCGATTCCTCAAGAGTATGCCAAAGATTTCGGTAAAACGACTTCGTCTGCTTACCGGAATTGAGTATTTTCGGGTCTTTTCCCAACACTTCGTTCTTACTGTAGCCCGTAATTTCAGTGAATGCCGGATTGACTGAAATAATCCGGTTATTTTCGTCGGTAATCACGATGGCTTCATTAGCGGCATCGAACACACTGGCCGATAGACGAATTTGCTGTTCGGCTAAATATTGCGAAGTAACATCCTCGATGGTCAACACGACTCCTGTCACTTCATTACCGGCTAAGCTCCGGTAGGGATAAAGCGTGAGATCATAATGCAGCCCCTGTTTTTCTTTCTTTATCAAGACGCTCTGTTGTGTCTGTATCGCTTGCTGCACCGGGCCGACTAGATTTTCACAACCGAATATTATTTCCAACGATTCGATTGTGAGCTTACCGTTTGCCACCGAACTAAGCTGAAGAAAACGCTGACCGACTTCGTTATAGCGCGAGATCCGCATCCGACTATCGATCACGATCACGGCCATTTCGATGCTTTCCAGTATATTTCTCAAATCGTCGTTTAACTGCCCTAACTCCTTCGTTTTAACGGTCAATTCATCGTTCACCAAGGTTAATTCCTCGTTGATCGATTGCAACTCCTCGTTAGACGTTTCCAACTCTTCATTGGTCGACTGAAGTTCTTCGTTGGTTGCCTGCGCTTCTTCATGCATGATTTGCCATTCGCCGACCGAGTTATCCAACGCTTCGGTCACGGTTCGCAAAGTCTCGCGAGTCGTTTGCAGCTCATGCTCCAATTCGGTAATACATAGCGCCGCCTCACGATCAGGGGTGCTAATATTGGAGTGTTCGGCAACGGGCTCGAATGAAATCAGCAATAAGCTATCGTTAGCCAGCTGATGGTAAACCGGCGTAACCGAAATCCGATAATGATAATTCTTGCCTTCGGAAACCAAGGTCAATGGCGGACTCTTGACAGGTTTATTATTGGATAACGCCTGATGACAGAATGCTCTCAGTTCGGTTTTGAACACCGGATCGATGATCGAAAATAAATTAAAATCCGCCTTACCTTGCCGAATTTTAATAAAATCGTCGCAGTGATTATAAAACTCGAGAACGCGCCCCTCTCGCGTAGAAAGAATACTGGGCGGCACATATGTTTCAAATAGCTTATCCTGACCCACTATCCTGTGGGCCGGGAAAATCGGATTGCTGCTGCTGCCGCCGTCATTTTCCGTCAATGCGAAATCGATCATTTTTTTGGCATTTAAATCGGGACGAATGACGAGGGTACTGTTTTTTACGAATAACTTATTATTACGGTCGAGCCGAGTGAAAGCATCGTTAAGTTTCCATAGCGATTCGGCCTGCCCGAGAAACAGAATTCCGTTATTCAGCAATGAATAATGAAAATTCTTGAGCACCTGTTCCTGCAGCGTCTGGTTTAGATAAATCAAAAGATTGCGACAGCTGATTAAATCCAGGCGAATAAATGGCGGATTCTTGATTAAATCCTGACGCGAAAAAATAACTAAATCCCGCAGACTCCGATTGATACTAAAACCTTGCTCCAGCGGCAAAAAATACTTTTCGCGAAATTCTCGGCTTAAACCCTGTAAGGCGATTTCGTTATACTCGCCTCTCCGGGCGATTCGTATCGCATTGGCGTTGATATCGGTGCCGTAAATTTGCACCCGATAGCGGGAAATTGCGGCACCGAGCTCTTCCATTAACAACATCGCAATCGAATAAGCCTCCTCGCCGGTCGCGCAGCCGGGAACCCAAATACGGATTTCATCGCCCGGCGACTTAGCGTTGACAATCGTTTTGAGTGCATCTCTCAATGCCTCGAATGACTGTTCGTCTCGAAAAAACGACGTTACGCAAACCAAGAAGCTGTAAGCCAAACGCGACAGCTCTTCTGTGTTCTCCAAACAAAACCGGACATACTCATCGAAGTCTTCGATTTGCAAAATAGCCATTCGACGATGGATTTGCCGGTTGATCGTACTGCTTTTGTAATTCACGAAATCCATTCCGGTCGTACTCAAGATGCGGTCGATCAACAAGTTGACCGCATCCGGCGTACCTTGCACAGGATTGTTTCCTAGGTTCTTTTCGAAATTACGCGCTATCGCGGCTAACTTTCCGGCAGCCTCCGCCGGCTCAACAACCAAATCGACATCGGAGCAATCGATCGCGGCCTTCGGCATACTGCTGAATTTAGCCGACTCCGGGAGCTGAGCCATCGTAATGCCGCCCGCCGCTTTGACGGCTTTCAAGCCATTCGCGCCGTCGCTACCGGCTCCTGAAAAAACAAGGGCTATTGCCTTCTCTTGGCATGACTCAGCAAGACTCTTGAAAAAATAATCGATTGAAGCCTTAGGAACTTGATTAGAAGGGGGGTGGCTTAATTTGAAATGGTTGTTGTCGATTGCAATATCGAAATCGTGAGGCGCGACATAAATGGTATTGGCCTGTAATCGGGCGCCGTTTTTAGCTTCGTTAACCGGCAGAGTCGTTTCTTTGCGTAATAATTCGGCCAACAAGCTAGGCTGATCGGCCGAGCTATGCTGCACCACAATAAAACTCATCCCGGTATCCGGCGATAAATGCGATACGAAAGGAAGCAAAGCCTCCAATCCGCCCGCAGATGCGCCAATGCCAACAACAATCATGCTTGAACCGTCATAGTAATAAAACCACAAAGATTAGCATATTTAACGATTCTTTATGAGTAATCGCATAAAATGCAATCGACTACTCAAAAAAGCGGTACTCACTAAACACGGGACCGTTTAAGGTTAATCCGTTCGTGGTGAGCCCTTCGGCTGCGCTCAGGAGAGCCCCGTCGAACCCATGGGCGAATTAACCATCCACCCTTCGACAAGCTCAAGGCGAACGGTTAATCCTTAGTGCTTTTGTCCCGCCTTAAGTGGGAAGCCAAAAATGCTTATCTGATTCATCACCGCACATTAACGGCATCCGGATAAAACAATTGCTGCCCCGACCGTTTGAAGCCGGCTATCAATGATTGCCCTTGCTTGCCGGTGAGGAATGCAATGTATTGCCTAGCCAGTTCGTATTGAGCGGTGGGATAGCGTTTGGGGTTGACGGCAATGAGGTGATAAGGATTGAATAACGTCGGATCATTATCGAAAACGATGCCGATTTCGACCTTATCTTGATAGGAAATGAATGTGCCTCGGTCGGTCAAGGCGTAGGCCCGTTTTTGATCGGCCATTTGCAATACGGCGCCCATGCCTTGTCCGGTCGATATATACCAAGATCCTTGAGGTTCGATTTCTACCTCACGCCAAATTTGCTTCTCCTTCAAATGCGTGCCGGACTCATCGCCACGAGAAATAAATACCGACCGGCTCCGGGCTATTCTTTCAAAAGCTTCATTGACCGATCCGGAAGCGCTGACTCGAGCCGGATCGGCATCGGGACCGACGATAACATAATCGTTATACATCACAGGACTACGATCGACACCATAGCCGGCATTAACAAAGGCTATTTCCGCTTCGGGCGCATGCACTAGCATCAAATCGACATCGCCGTTTTCACCCAACTTCAGGGCTTTTCCGGTTCCGACCGCAATCACATGCACCTTGACGCCGTACCGTTTTTCGAATACGGGGTTCAAAACCGCCAACAAACCCGAATGTTCTGTGCTGGTAGTCGTAGACATCCGAAGAATCGGTTCGGCATGAAGATGGCCAGCTATCAGTAAAAAACTGAGTATGAATAATAGTTTGATCATTCTCATGGCTTTTACTGAGTCGATCCAAAGAAAAAGGGGCGGGTTGAATATCTTCTGTGGGAGCGACACCTACGTCGCGACGTCGAAGCTATTGATACTTGGCAGCCGATGATTTTTATCGAAGCCTTGGCGTTTTCGGCTTCGATACCATTTGTTGGTTATCCAAGCTTCCGGGCTTCGACAATCGCGATCTGGGGATCGCTCCCACGGCTTATACCGGACCCCTCGAATCGCTCTAAATAAAACCTTGGCAATTCAGTGAGTTAATTTTAGCGATATTCTTAGCTTGATGCGTATGGGATAAACGTCTTAGGCTTCTCCAGTCGCGACGAAGACGCCGCTCCCACAAAGGACTCCAAGAGCCGCCCATTCACCATTCACTACTAACTGCTTACCGCTCACCAGCTTACTCAATGACATCAATGCCGCCGAGATAAGGCCGTAGCACCTCCGGCACATGAATCCTGCCTTGCTCATCCTGATAATTTTCGATCACTGCTATCAAGGTTCTGCCGGCAGCTAACCCGGAACCGTTCAGCGTATGAACCAATTCCGGTTTGCCGGTTTCGGGATTGCGCCAACGTGCCTGCAAGCGCCTTGCCTGAAAATCTTTGAAATTGCTGCATGACGAAATCTCCCGATAGACACCCTGCCCCGGCAACCATACTTCCAAGTCATAGGTTTTCGCCGATGAAAAACCGGTATCGCCGGCACACAACAAAACTTTACGATACGGCAATTTAAGTTTTTTCAGAATCGTTTCGGCATGCCCGGTCAATTCTTCATGAGCAGCCTCGGATTCTTCAGGCTTAACGATCTGCACCAATTCGACCTTCTCGAATTGGTGCTGTCGAATCATGCCTTTGACGTCTTTGCCGTAAGCACCCGCTTCACTTCGAAAACACGGCGTATGACAAACGAATCTCAAGGGCATATTCTTAGCGTCGACGATTTCGTCGCGCACGATATTGGTAACCGGCACTTCAGCGGTCGGGATCAAATAATACGGCGGCTCGCTTCCGACTTTGAATAAATCCTGCTCGAATTTCGGTAACTGTCCGGTACCGCGCAAACTCTGCGCATTGACCAGAAACGGTACATAAGCTTCGGTATAACCATGTTCGCTGACATGCGTATCGAGCATGAATTGAATCAGCGCCCGCTGCAAGCGCGCCAGCGGTCCTTGCAACACTACGAAGCGGGCGCTGGCAATCTTCGCGCCCAGTTCGAAGTCCATGCCGCCGACTTTCGCGCCCAATTCGACATGATCCTTCGCTTCGAAATCGAATCGCGTCGGCTCGCCCCATCGGCTAATTTCGACGTTACTTTCCTCGTCGCGACCGTCCGGCACCGAATCGTCCAAAATATTCGGAATCCCTTCCATCAATTCGGTCATTTTGGACTGGATTTCGCTGAGTTCGGTTTCCGCCGCTTTCAACTGGTCGCCTAAATGCTGGACCTGATCGAGCAAAGGCTGAATATCTTCGCCATTGGCTTTGGCCTTGCCGATCGACTTCGACCGGCTGTTACGTTCGTTTTGCAGGTCCTGCGTTTTGACTTGTATCGCCTTACGCTTGGCCTCCAATTCGGAATAATAAGCCGCATTGAATTCGAACGCACGGCGCTTCAGTTGCTGTTGAACAAAATCGAGATCGGATCTAAATAAACGAGGGTCTAACATTTGGATTTTTTTTACCTTTAATATCTGATGAAATGTTTCCGATAGTAACGGAGTTCTTCGATCGATTCGACAATGTCGTCTAAGGCACGGTGCGCTTCTTTCTTGACGAAACCGTCCTTGACCGTAGGCGCCCACCTGGCTGCAAGTTCTTTCAGGGTCGAAACATCGAGATTACGATAATGGAAATAAGCTTCGAGTTTTTTCATCGAACGATACATAAAGCGCCGATCCTGGCCGATACTGTTACCGCACATAGGCGATACGCCTTCGGGAACCCATAGCTTTAAAAACTCCAAAGTTTGATATTCGGCTTCGGCTTCATCGACGGTCGATGTTTGCACCCGCTCGAGTAGACCTGATTGACCATGATGCGTTTGATTCCATTCGTCCATTTTGGCCAGTACTTGTTCATCTTGATAAATCGCCAACACCGGGCCTTTTGCTAGAATTTCAAGGTCTTTATCGGTAACGATTGTGGCAATCTCGATAATCGCATCGTTATCCGGATCGAGACCGGTCATTTCGAGATCGATCCAAATCAGACGAGATGACACTTGCTCCATTTTAATTCCCTGTATGATTAAAGTTGCGCGAAATTATAGCATTGGCTACTCTGTATGCCTACTTCTCAACCTTGACGCTTTATATAATGAATACTTTTACCGTTATCTTCCTTTTTGCGCTGATTGTTTCCTATTCGATTCAGTTTTGGCTGTCCATGCGGCAATCGGATTATGTTATGAAACACCGCGACGCGGTACCCGATGCTTTCAAGGATAAAGTCTCGCTCGAAGCCCATCAGAAAGCTGCCGACTATACGATAGATAAAGGCAAACTCGGCAGGATTGACAGCTTGATAGGCTTGGTATTCCTACTATTGATTACGCTGGGCGGCGGTATCGAATATGCGTTCAATCTATGGTCCGGATTCGAATTGTCGCCAATACTTACCGGTTTGGGCGCGGTCGCAACCATCATATTATTCATGACTTTAGTGGAAGTTCCGACACATGTTTATCAAACCTTCGTAATCGAAGAGAAATACGGTTTCAATAAAAGTACCCCGCAACAATTCATCAAAGATCAATTGCTACAGCTGGGTTTGATGCTGGCGATCGGCTTACCGATTTTGGCCTTGATCCTTTGGGTCATGGACAGCATCGGCTCGCTATGGTGGCTTTGGGCCTGGGCCATTCTCATCAGTTTTTCATTATTGATGAGTTGGTTGTTTCCGACCGTGATCGCCCCGTTATTCAATAAATTCACACCGATGGAAGAAGGATCGCTGAAGCAGCGCATACAAGGCTTGCTGGCCCGTTGCGGCTTCAACAGCCAAGGCATCTTCATCATGGACGGTTCGAAACGCTCCGGACACGGCAATGCTTATTTCACAGGTCTTGGCAACAACAAGCGCATTGTGTTCTTCGATACACTAGTCAATTCTCTCGAGGAAGAAGAACTTGAAGCGGTGTTGGCACACGAACTGGGGCATTTTAAATGTAAGCATGTCATTAAAATGTTGATCGCCAGTTCGATCATGAGTCTAATCAGCCTGGCCATTCTCGGGTGGTTGATCGACAAGCCTTGGTTTTTCAGTGGGTTGGGCGTTTCAGAAGCGTCGAACGCAGCCGCTTTACTACTGTTTACGTTGGTTTCACCGGTTTTCACGCCGTTTATGCAACCGATCAGCGCTTATTTTCAGCGTAAATTCGAATTCGAAGCCGACGATTTCGCCGCCGCGAACGCTCGCGCCGATAAGATGATCAGCGGCCTGGTCAAGCTCTACGAAGAGAATGCCAGCACGTTGACGCCTGACCCATTATATTCGGCCTTCCATTACAGCCATCCGCCCGCGGCCATTCGCATCGCGAATCTGGAAACCAAGCTTGCGGCAAACGGATGAATCCGCTTCAGGAAGGACTCGTCATTGCGCATTTAGGTCAAGGTATTGCCGTCGAGAGCGGCGGTAAAACCATACTTTGCCAACCGAAACGGAAACTCGAAACCGTGACGGTCGGCGACAACGTTTTATGGCAACTCTCGGCGCCCGATCAAGGCAGTATCGAAGAGATTCTGCCACGGCGCTCGCTATTGACGCGTCCTTCTCGGAACGACAAAGTCCGACCGGTCGCAGCGAATATCGATACCGTTTTCGTGGTCTTTGCTCCCGAACCTTATTGCGATTTTTTACTGATCGATCAATATTTGGCCATTTGCGAAAATCGCAATATCGATGCAGCCTTGGTCTATAACAAAACCGACCTGAATCCTCAGTCCGCCTTAATCGACGAACTGGCTATCTACGAAAATCTGGGGTATTCGATTTTCCGCGTTAGCGCCACACATCGACACGGATTGGATCAGCTTAAACTCGCATTGGCACACCAAACCGGCATTCTGACCGGCCAATCCGGCGTCGGCAAATCGTCATTGACCAATGCGCTGATTCCCGACAAGGATCTGAAAACCAATACCATCAGCGCCACCACGAAACACGGCCGGCACACAACGACCGCTGCGACGCTTTATCATCTTCCGTCCGGAGGCAATTTGATCGACAGTCCCGGCGTCGCCATTTTCGGACTCGACGGACTCTCCGAAGCGCAATTGGCTTACGGTTACCGCGAATTTCAACCGTTAATCGACCACTGCCGTTTCAAGAATTGCCGGCATGTCAACGACAAGGACTGTGCGGTTAGAGCAGCGGCCGAACAAGGAAATATTCCAATGTCACGCTACCAGCGTTTTTTAAAGCTCCGGGACAAAATGCCTCGCGCTTCTTGAAGCTTCAATCAAAACGAAAACCCTCGACGCTGTCCAGAATCAATCCAATATCAGTATAATATCCCGCAGAGAGGATGCCGAAAATAGCGTCAAGTCGGACGTATCCACTCCGCACCTAAATTCCATAGCCCTTTAGTTATGATTAACTGTCTTGGATAATTTAGGTGCGGAGTTCAAGACTTCCCGTTAAGGAACGAGCATGAAATAACTTAGACAACTGTTGGAAGGGGGTTTGGTGGCTCGATTGACAGGTGTCGGCGGCAGGGATAGCCGTCGTCAAGCCTACATGGACGTATTCACGGCGTCCTGTCAAGCGAGTCACCAAACCACCACAGAGCCTACTACTTGTATAAGTTATTTTGTGCATATTCCTAAGCAAGTAACCGTATCCCACAATCCGCATAGTTACGGGAAGTCATTGTTGACTATTTCTAGGGTATAACTTACAGGATACCCACTTCAAATATACAAACGATACCCCCTAACGACCACTATAAAAAAAACGAGGAGACCATCATCATGAGAAACTTACGAACCTTTGCGGACTACGTACTGATTGGCGTCATCGGCTTCGTTCCTATCGCCATTATTCTGCAAATTGTATTTTACGTTCAAAGCCTACTGATCAATTTCATATTGCTTATCCATGGCCGTTATGAAAACCCATTCGTGACCTTTACCTTATTCGCTTCGGCGCTTGCGATACTCGGTTATTTCGGCTACTTACTCAAGCAGGAAAAAGCGCATTTACTGTATTACCTGGAAAAAATGATTTTACGCATTCCTTTTATCGGTACCGTTTACCGGGTCACGCAAAAACTCTTTAAATTATTTCTGACCAAAGAAGACGCACAGGTTCGCGCGGTCGTTTATGTCGAGTATCCCAAGGAAGGCATGTGGGTGCCCGCCTATGTCACAAACCGCATCGGCGACAACTATGTCTTATATGTCCCGACTTCGCCGAATCCGACTTCGGGCTTTACCGTGATCGTCCATAAATCGAAAGTCGTCAATTCGAAAATGGATATCGAGGCGGTATCGAGCTTTATTATCAGTGTCGGCGTCGACTACGCAAAACCCGAGGAAGTCGAGGCACTCACCCACACCAGCGCACCATAAGCCCACTATGCATCGACATCTTTTCGTTTTATTAAGTCTTCTGATCGGAGCTCAGCCGGCATTTGCCTGGCTGACACCGCCTGCCATGCAGGAGCCTGCGGGTATCGAGCCGCCTGCGACAGTACCGTATCGCCTTGATGAAACCAGCGGCATCGAAAAACCCTGTTCGAACGAACATACCGAATGGCGCGAGGCGCAAACAATCGATGGTGTAGAAATCGCCGCATCGCCCTTGTGCGAACCGGACAATCCCTACGATATCGCGGTATCGGTCAAAGGCACCAATAACGTCTCGATGCATACCTTGATGCAAACTCATTTCGCGCAGGATGCCTTGATTAAAACCGACGATCTCGACGGCGACGGCGACCCTGACGTGATCCGCATTAAACTGGAAGTGACCGAACTCAACGGTCCGAGCCCCGACGGCGAATTCTTGATCAACACCTTCCCTATCGCACCGGGCATCGAACCGGGAATTTGGGTTTACTCACCCAAAATGGTCGGCATGGGCGTCAAGCATTTCAATTCGCTCGTGGCCAATCCGATTCTGCGAGCACCTTCCCCGGTGATTCGGGTCGAGCAAGGCGATAAAGTTTACATCACCTTAGAAAATACGCATTATCTGCCGCATACGATCCATCTGCACGGCGTCGATCATCCCTGGCTGAATTCCGAAGGCAAGGATAATGACGGCGTCGAAGAACATCCTGTGATGCCCGGCCAGAGCCACACTTACGAAATCCAAACCCGCCATGCCGGCACGATGATTTATCACTGCCATGTGCAAACCGCGCAACACATGATGATGGGCTTGACCGGCATGATCATCGTCGAGGAAAACCGGCCCAACAATTGGCTGCAAACCTTCAATATCGGCGCAGGTCATGTGCGTTACCCTTCGGTTGCGGTCAAGGAAAAATTCAGCCGAGAATACGACCTGGTCTATCAATCGATCGACAAGCGGCTCGCGAAAATCGTCCAGGACGCGAATGACCCGAGGCTGATCGCGCAACGCATGAACCGCGAATACAACATGACCGAGTCGTTCGAAAATTATTTCTTGCTGAACGGCCGCTCGTTTCCTTACACGCTTCGTGACGGCATCATCGTCGCCGACGAGAACGAACATATCAAGCTCAATCTAGTCAATGCGCAACGCTCGGCCGCGGCGATTCATTTTCACGGACACAAGGCGACGATCCTGGCTTATGACGGCGTCAACGCGCCGGAAGGTGCGCAAATCACCCGGGACGTATTCGACATTGCTCCGGCACAACGACTCGATCTCGATCTATACACCAAAAACGACGGCCTGCACAGCTACGGACCCGGCTTGTGGATGTTTCACGACCATGTTGTGACCGGCACGACCACCGACGGCATGGAACCGGGCGGTAATATGTCCATTCTGGCTTACCGGCATTTGCTCGACGATCAAGGCATGCCGCACATGCATGACGAAATGTTCGACCAGGTTTTCACTAAAAATTATTACGAGAAAAAACTCCCGGTCTGGGGCAGCGGGGAATATGCCGACGCACTCGGCGAAGCCGGCATGCTCGCGCCGGATTATCTACGCATCGCCGGCTTCGGTCTCGCTGTAGGTTTATTGCTCGGCGTTATTATTTTTATTGTCGTTGCGCTCAACAGGAAACTCTCACAATGACCCGACAAAATTTCACCTGCCGGATCCAGAATCTATCAGGCGCGTCGTTATGCTTGCTATTGTTAGCGGCGGCCAACCCCAGCGCGGCAATGATGAAACACGGCAATATGATGATGGATGAAACCGGCATGATCATGAATGCCAATGCCGACAATTTGCCGCGCGACTGTAAGGAAGTTTCCGAGGATGTCGATATCGTGATCCGCGCCGGCCATAAACATGCGCAAAAATTTCCCGGCAAGATGTTTGCGTTCGACCGGCAAGAATGGAACGTTAAACCTTGCAGCCGAATCAACATCACCTTCATCAACGACGACCAAATCCGTCATCAAATGATGATTCACGGCCTACCCGGTTATTTATACCCTGACGGCATGGTGCATTTAGAACTGTACGGCCAAGGCGAATTAAAAGCCTCGCTGATCGTTCCGTCGCGGCCTAAAACCTATTTGGTGCACTGCGAAATACCGCAGCACATGGAAAAAGGCATGAAGGCGCAATTGAAGGTGGACGACGGGGACGGCGACCTGCCGAGCATTCCCGGCATCAGCGAACCGGTTACACCGGATGTATACCCGGTAGCATGGAGCCAAACGACCTGGATTGCCTTGATCGTTTCGCTGACTATGGGATTGGCCGCACCGATTATTGGAGGCTTTTGGTTAAACAAACGCTTACAAGCAAAGAAGCTATCTGCTGAGGATAGCGCTTGAATCTATACCTTAATTTAGCAGGCAATAGAGGTGCTTAGAAACGAGCATGAAATATACCTTTCGTACTTCAAAATTCGGCAGGTGACTAAGGAGGCACCGGGGGGCTCGACAAAGGCTTTGCCAGCATGGAGCTGGCTAGGGCCTACATGCACGTATTCACGGCGTCCTGTCAAGCGAGTCACCAAACCGCCCAGGGCAAACGCATTAAAACACTATAGAAAATCAATTAGTTAAAATATTCCTTTTTTCTTGGTTAACTATAAGATTTAGTTTATTTGAAACCTAAATAAGGCTTTGTGTCGCTATCGCGACGCTTATGTGTAGTCGGTTCGCGGACCGACAACCGCGATACTTTTCTTTGCTTGTCCAAAGAAAAGTATCCAAAAGAAAAGACACCCGGAGGCCGCTGCATCCTGCGCGCTGACGATTTTGCCGAGGGTTTTCGGAAGGGCTATCCTTAGCCCTCCGAAAACGAGCGGCATCCCTGCCGCTCCCCTAACGGGCTATTCTCGGCAAAATCGCCAGTGCTCGGCGCGGCCTAACGGGGCCCAGGGAGGGGCACCATAAGTTAAACCGAATTGACTAAGCGTTCTAAGCAACAGGATAACATATTGATATGTTGATTGTTTTAATGTGGTTGCCCTGCCAAACCGCCACAAAGCCTACTGCTTGTATAAGTTATTTTGTGCATATTCCTTAAACTATTAACGCGAACATAGACTCTATGCAGCCAGCAGTAACTGCTTGAATTCGTCGGCCGTGCCAGGCGGACTAAAATAGTATCCTTGATAATTCGGGCACCCCAACGATTTGAGCAATTCGAGTTGATCCTTAGTTTCAACCCCTTCGGCCACAACATCCAACCCCATATGCCGCGCCATCGCAATGATCGTATCGACAATCGACGCATCATCTTTTTCGGTACACATATCCTGAATGAAAGTGCGGTCGATTTTCAAAACATTCACCGGCAAACGTTTGATATAGCGTAACGACGAATATCCGGTACCGAAATCGTCGATCGAGAAACGAATACCTAAATCATGTAGATCCCGCATAATTTCTATGGCCTTGTCCAAATCGTAAATCACGATATTTTCGGTAATTTCCATTTCCAGGCAATGTGCCGGCACCCCGGTTTTTTTCACGACTCGTTCTATACCGGCGGTAAAATCGGCATCCCTGAATTGGCGCGGACTAATATTGATGCAAAGATGGTAATCGTCTTTCCAAATACCTTCGGCGACCCATTGAGCCAATTGGTAACAGGCAGTTTCGAATACCCATTGGCCGACAATCGAAATCAACGCGCTGCTTTCCAATACCGAAATAAATTCATCGGGAGCGATAATTCCCAGTTCGGGATGATTCCAACGAATCAGCACTTCAGCACCGCTGACCCGTCCATTGTCGATATTGACTTGCGCTTGATAATAAAGCCGAAACTGGCGCTCCTCGATCGCTTTGCGCAATGCCACTTCCAGCTTTAATTGCCGACTCACCGCATCGCTCATTCCCTGCTTGTAAAAAGCGATGCCGTTGCGGCCTTGCGCTTTAGCATGATACATAGCGGTATCGGCATGTTGAATCAATTCGTGCGAACCGCCTTCGAGTAACGGAAATAATGCAATACCGATGCTCGCGGTCACTTGAATCCTGTGGCTTTCGGCATGAATAATCTTAGCGATATCCTGGCGGGATTTTTCGGCGATTTCCCCCGCTTTTTCAGCCGCCTTTGCTTTGTCGATAGGCAAACCGCTCAAAATGATAATGAACTCATCGCCACCCAATCTAGCCACGACATCATCGCGGCGAACATTGGCTTTTAATGCCAATGCAATCTGCATTAATACCGAATCACCGGCAAGATGGCCCAGGGTATCGTTGATTTTTTTAAAATGATCCAGATCGATAAACAAAACCGCGCCTGTTTCATTATGCCGCAGTGCCCTTGCAATTTCTCGCTCGAGTTCATTATGCAATTGCGTTCGATTGATTAAGCCGGTCAATGAATCGTGATAAGCCAAAAACTCGATTTTTTCCTGAACTCTTTTATATTCGCTGATATCGCGAATGATCGTGGAAAAAAAGGCAACACCGCCAAATTCTGCAAAATGCGAGATCAAAACCTGAGATACCGGAATCGTATCCTTACTTCGCGTCAACAATTCGGTTTCACCGCACCATTGCCCTTTGCGAATTGCGTTGGGAATCGCTTCGGAACGAATGATTTTCGCGTATTCAACCGGGTAAAAGTCGGTCAAGCGTAACTCGGACAAATTTTGGTCTTGACTAAACCCCAATAGCTTTCTGCCCGCGACATTCATGTATTGCGCAAAACCGTCGGCATCGAAAATAGCCACCATATCGGGCGTCGCCTCCAATATCGACATTAGACGCTGCTGCATATCGGTCGCTTGTCTTTTCTCAAGATAGTGCAACCAATCGCGCATGACTCGACTGATCACATGGGTTATATCCGCTAACGTACTTTCGGTTTTAACCAAGTAATCCCAAGCACCGGCATTCATCGAATGTATCGCCGGCGTAGCATCGCCCGGCCCGGTCAAAATCACGACCGGACAATCCAAAAAACCGACGTTGCCGGAGAGCAAATCGGTCGCTAATCCATCGGGCAGAAAAAAATCGATCAAAATCAGATCGGGATGTTTTTCATGAAGGCTCTCGCGCGCTTCTTGCAAATTTTCAGCAATCGTTAAATGGTAAGCCGACTCATTTTCCAACGTATTCTTGATAAGCTCGACATAAACATGATTATCCTCGACCAATAGTATATTGAGTTCCTGTTTATCCATAACCTGTTACCTATTTTTGGAATACTTGTCGATGATCAATGACAACACTACCTTTCCAGCAACCCCCAATTTGAGAGTAAAAAAGGGCGTAGAGCATGCTTGGCGAGGATGTCTGCGGCGGGACAGATTTTTGCTCCTGCAAAATCTGCATTCACGCCATTCTTGGCGTTTAGCCGCCTTCAAGCCCCCACAGACGGGCTCACGGCGTTCCTTGACAGGCATGTTCCAATCACTAAACTCCGAGAGCAAGTTCAAACAGGGAATTGCTGCTAACTTTCCGGTATTTGACATTACGATCAGGTACCTGAGCACATCATTGTTTGAACTTCCTTGCTTTGTTCCTGTACCGCCTCGACAGTCTCGAGCAACTTATTTATGCTCAAGCCCGTCAATTCGAGAGCCTGCGGGTCGAAACCCAAGTCTTCGATTTCAGTTTTACTCGAATCAACCGGCAAGGATCCATGGCGGTTCGATAAAACATTCGCGATATGCACCATACCTGCCTCAATCGCAAATGCTTCCGCTTGATTGGGTTGATGATGAAAAGCGACGCTTCGGCATAGAATTTCGGGTAATTTCCAAGCTCTAGCCAAGGCGCCGCCGACTTGGGCATGATCAAACGACAATAAACGCTGCTCCGCCTCTTCGATACGGCAACCGGTCATTTTCGACTCATCTAACACCGCTCGAGCCAATTCGGGCAATTGGTAATACAAAACGATTTTTCCGACATCATGCAATAAACCGGAGGTGAAGAGCGTTTCACAATTAGCATGATGACTCTGTTTGGCAATAGCTCGAGCCATTAAACCGCATTCGACACTATGCCGCCAAAACTCCTGAAAATCGATCAATGGATTGCCTAAACGCTTGAGAACCGTCGTGGCAGAGGTCGCCAGTATCAGATTACTTAAATCGTCCTCGCCGATAATGGATATAGCTTGATCTACTCTGTCGATCTTTCGTGGCAACGCGTAATAGGATGAATTAACGATGCGTAATATCCTCATCGTCAAAGCAGGATCCTGAGAAACCAAATGCTCGATGTCGTGTCGACTATGGTCCGGATCGGCCATTACCAAGTTTATCTTTCGGCATATCTCAGGCAGCGTGACTAAATTGATCACGCCGCTGACTAATTTTTCGGGTGTATATTTTTCAGCCACTCAATTCATCCCGCTATCTCATTACCTTAAAAGCTTTTAATAAAAATAGACCTTTATAGCATTTACTTGCAATAATTTCCGACAGTTTTCTTATAGGTATACTGCTACCATAAACTTTTATATACCCTTTGCTGGTCAAATTTCGGCGCAGGGGGGCGTCAAAGGACGCCGTGAAACGTCCATGTAGGCTCTGTGACAGCATCCCTGCTGTCAAAGCCTTTGCCGAACACCCCGGCGCCTCCATGCGTCAATGCCGAAATTTGAAGTGCGATGGGTATACTAAACTCAGCAATGCGTTTTATTTAGGTTTATGTCCATTTATTTTAAGGAGCAGTCTACAGTAAGGCCATTGATTTCTCAGATAACCTTATTGACGGGCACTTCGGATGCCGAATTTCAATTCGAGCAAAGGACATGACGCGAACGACACCGCTCGTTGAAAACCGGATTTTGTCATACATGCAAGGCGGCGTTAAACTATGGCCTCCTACTCTACCGTCTCTTTACCGACCGTGACCACAATCCATAAAACCGCACTCTACGAGCTACACATCGAATTAGGTGCCAAAATGGTTCCGTTCGCTGATTACCAAATGCCTTTGCAGTATAGCAAAGGGATCATTCACGAACATTTGCATTGCCGGAATCAGGCTTCGCTATTCGATATCTCGCACATGGGTCAATGTTCGCTTAAGGGTTCTAGCGCCGCCATCGGCCTGGAAAAACTGACGCCGGCCATCATCTCCCGCCTCGGTTCCGGCCGGCAGCAATATACCGTGCTGACGAATTCGGACGGCGGCATTATCGACGACATCGTCGTAACTCGACTCGGCCAGGAATTGACGATCGTCGTCAATGCCGCCTGCAAGGAAAAAGATTTTAAACATTTGCGCAAACAACTGTCGAACGACTGTCAATTACAAGAACTGTCCGAGCATGCCCTCTTGGCCCTGCAAGGCCCCTCCTCCTCGCACGTCTTACAACAGGTTGCGCCGGAAGCCTGCCGCTTGCAATTCATGCAAGCCTGCCGTACCGAAATAGACGACATACCCTGCATGATCAGTCGTAGCGGCTATACCGGCGAAGACGGCTTCGAAATTTCGTTGCCGAATCGATTCGCCGAAAAGATGGCTCGAATTCTGTTGAATTTTCCTGAAGTCGAGCCGGCCGGCTTAGGCGCCAGGGACACCCTGAGGCTAGAAGCCGGGCTCAGTCTTTACGGTCATGAGCTCGATGAAAAAACCACACCGATCGAAGCCGGGCTTTCCTGGTTGATCAAAAATACCCATCAGAGCTATCCGGGAGCCGGCACGCTGCTGAATCAAATGCAAAACGGCACCGAAATACAACGCGTCGGCTTGCTCGTCGAAGCCAAAATGCCGGTTCGAGAAAACGCGCCTGTCTTCGACAACGAAGATAAATTAGTCGGCCGCGTGACTAGCGGCAGTTTTTCACCTAGTTTGGGCAGACCGATCGCGCTAGCCTTGATTGATACTGAAGCGGCCGTCATCGGTGCAACGCTGTTTACACGGGTCCGTAATAATCTGATCAAACTCACCGTCTGCGACCTGCCTTTCGTCCCCCACCGTTATCACCGGAGTTAGTCATGTCCTCATCCGCCCCAGCTTTGAGTCAATTGGAAATGCGCGGCAGCTTCATCAACCGCCATATCGGTTCGAATCCCGATGAACTCGAAGAAATGCTCGAAATCTTAGGTCTGGATGAACTCGAAGACTTGATCAAGGCCGCGGTACCAAAGGATATCGTCGACCTCGAACCGTTAAGCTTGACCGAAACGATCAGCGAAAGAGCGGTCATCGAACATCTACGCAAAATCAAAGAACGCAATAAAGTCTTCATCTCATTAATCGGCATGGGCTATTACGACACTTCGATGCCGGCCGCAATCAAACGCAACGTCCTCGAAAATCCGGGCTGGTATACCGCTTACACGCCTTACCAAGCCGAAGTCAGCCAAGGACGTCTCGAAGCTTTGCTGAATTTTCAGCAAATGGTGATCGATTTGACCGGTATGGAATTGGCCAACGCCTCCTTACTCGACGAGGCGACCGCTGCGGCCGAAGCCATGAGTATGTCCAAGCGCCTGTCCGGCAGTTCATCGAACACTTTTTTCGCGGACCGAGACTGCCATCCGCAAACGCTCGCAGTCCTCAAAACTCGCGCTGGATCGATGGGCTTTGAGTTCGTCGTCGGCGATGTCTTCAACGACCTGGATAAACAAACCTGCTTTGGCGTACTTGTGCAATACCCTGGGTCAACCGGAGAAATCCGAGACCTGACGCCTATCGTCGACAGCGCACACAAGCAATCGGCCTTGGTCACAGTTGCTTGCGACCTGCTCAGTCTGGTGCTGCTCAAACCGCCCGGTCACTTCGGAGCCGACATTGCGGTCGGTAATTCGCAACGCTTCGGCGTACCAATGGGCTACGGCGGACCGCATGCCGCATTCTTTGCCACGCGCGACGAATTCAAACGCTCGGTGCCGGGGCGAATCATCGGCGTATCGAAAGACCGGCACGGCCAATTCGCGCTGCGCATGGCGCTGCAAACCCGCGAACAACACATTCGCCGCGACAAGGCAACCAGCAACATTTGCACGGCCCAGGTATTACCAGCCGTGCTGGCTGGGTTCTATGCCGTTTATCACGGCCCCGCCGGCCTGCGCATGATTGCCGGCCGCGTGCACCGTTACACCCGAATTCTCGCCGAAGGATTGATACTGCTCGGCTTTACCATCGAAACCCGCTGCTATTTCGACACGTTGCTGATCAAGACACCGAACCGTGCAAAACGCATCGTCACCAACGCCCAGGAAGCCGGTATCAATCTTAGATTCATCGACGGCAACACGATAGGCCTGTCGCTCGATGAAACGACCTCGCGCCAAACCATTCGCAGCCTATGGCGGGTTTTTGCCGCGCAACCGGCCGACCTGCCGCAAATCAATGCCTTGGACGCACAACTTGACGACTGCATACCGAACGCATTACTCCGTAGCGATGCGATCCTGCAACATCCGGTATTCAGCAACTATCACAGCGAAACCGAAATGATGCGCTACATGCGCCGCCTGGCCCGGCGCGATATCGCGCTGGACCGCTCGATGATTCCGCTCGGCTCGTGCACGATGAAACTGAATGCCGCTACCGAAATGCAAACGATTTCTTATCACGAAATCAATGCCCTTCATCCATTCGCGCCGCTATCGCAAACCCACGGTTACCAGCAATTATTCGACGAACTGGAAGCGATGCTCTGCGATCTGACCGGCTTCGATGCGATCTCGCTACAGCCGAATGCCGGCTCGCAAGGCGAATACACGGGGCTTTTAGTCATTCGCAAATACCATCAAGTCAACGGTCAAGAGCAGCGCAACATTTGTTTGATTCCGGCCTCCGCGCACGGCACGAATCCTGCCAGCGCGGTGATGGCCGGGCTAGACGTGGTCGTGCTCGCCTGCGACGACGACGGAAATGTCAGCGTCGACGATCTGCGCAAAAAAACCGAACAGTATCGTGACACGTTGGCCGCGTTGATGATCACCTACCCGTCGACGCACGGCGTGTTCGAGGAAGCCTTTCGCGAAATCTGCGCGATTGTGCATGACGCCGGCGGTCAGGTTTATCTGGACGGCGCCAATTTCAACGCACTCGCAGGCATTTGCCGCCCGGGAAAAATCGGCGCCGATGTCGCGCATTTGAACCTACACAAGACCTTCGCGATTCCGCACGGCGGCGGCGGACCGGGTGTCGGACCGATCGGCGTCGGCGCGCATCTAGCGCCTTATCTGCCGGATCATCCTGTCGTCAAGGGCGTCAACCCGTATAAAAACGAACACGGCACAGTCGGTTCGGTGTCGGCCGCGCCTTGGGGGTCGGCGAGTATCTTGTCGATCTCGTGGGCCTATATCGCAATGATGGGCGCGACCGGTTTAAAAAAAGCGACGCTGACCGCCATTCTGAATGCGAACTACATCGCCCATCGCCTGGCGCCGCATTATCCGATTTTGTACACCGGCAAGAACGGTTTCGTCGCGCATGAATGCATCATCGATTGCCGAGCCTTCAAAAAAACGTGCAACGTCACGGTCGAGGATATCGCCAAGCGCTTGATCGACTATGGCTTCCACGCACCGACCGTGGCCTTCCCGGTCGCCGACACACTGATGATCGAGCCGACCGAAAGCGAATCGAAACGCGAAATCGACCGCTTTTGCGACGCACTGATTGCTATCCGGCAAGAAATCGCCGATATCGAAAGCGGCTCGGCCGATCCTGAAAACAATCTGCTGCATAACGCGCCGCATACGCATCGCTTGCTATTAGACGATTGGCAGTTGCCTTATTCCAAACAACAAGCCTTTTTCCCCGACAATCATCAACACGACGACAAATATTGGCCGCCGGTCGGACGCATCGATAATGTTTACGGCGACAGGCATTTGGTATGCACCTGCCCACCCGTTTCGGAGTATCAATAGCTTCGTGAGTTATAGAGGCGGTGAAACAGGGCAAACGCATCAAAACACTATGGAAAATCAAATAGTTAAAATATTCCTTTTTTCCTGGTTAACTATAAGATTTAGTTTGAAACCTAAATAAGGCTTTGTGTCGCTATCGCGACGCTTATGTGTAGTCGGTTCGCGGACCGACAACCGCGATACTTTTCTTTGCTTGTCCAAAGAAAAGTATCCAAAAGAAAAGACACCCGGAGGCCGCTGCATCCTGCGCGCTGACGATTTTGCCGAGGGTTTTCGGAAGGGCTATCCCTAGCCCTCCGAAAACGAGCGGCATCCCTGCCGCTCCCCTAACGGGCTATTCTCCGCAAAATCGCCAGTGCTCGGCGCGGCCTAACGGGGCCCAGGGAGGGGATGCCATAAGTTAAGCCGAATTGACTAAGCGTTCTAAGAAACAGGATAACATATTGATATGTTGATTATTTTAATGCGTTTGCCCTGGATTCCGAAGAGGGTGCGTTTGCTCGACCGACAGGCGTCGGCGGCAGGGCAGATTTTTGCTCCTGCAAAATCTGCATTCATGCCATCCATGGCAATCTGATAGCCGCCGTCGATCCTACATGGACGTATTCACCCAGCACCTAAATTCCATAATCCATTGGCTATGGTTAGCTCTTGGATAATTTAGGTGCTGGGTTCACGGCGTCCTGTCGGGCGATTGCTGGGCTTTCATGAACGTTAAATTAGGAATTGCTCGATCTTTGCGTCTAAACCGCCCGAGGACTATTCAAAAAAACCGGAACGGCTTCCGCCGGCATCGGCTTGGCAAACAAAAAGCCTTGCATTATATCGGCTTCTCTATGCAGCAGATAATCTCGCTGCGCCTCGGTTTCAACGCCTTCGGCAACCACCTCGATACCGAGCGCATGAGCCAGCGCAATCGTTGCCGAACAAATAGCCGCATCGTTCGGATCGGTTTCGATGTCTTTGACAAAGGTACGATCCAATTTCAAGCGTTGAATCGGCAATAATTTCAAATAAGACAACGATGAATAGCCGGTTCCAAAATCATCGATGGCGAGTTCCACGCCGATGTTTCGCAAAGCATTGAAAATCTCGATCGCAACTTCAGGATTCAGCATCGCCGCAGATTCGGTGATTTCCAATTCCAAATCGCCCCCCGCCAGCTCGTTTGCCCGTAAAACGCTCGCAACCCGCTCGACCAAATGCGCTTGCCGCAATTGCTGTACCGATAGATTCACCGCAATACGCACATCCTTGAAACCTTGACTTCGCCAATCCCGTAATTGCGAACAAGCGGTATTGAGCACCCACTCGCCTAGCCGGCCTATCAAACCGATTTCCTCGGCGACCGGAATGAATTGATCGGGCGGAACATTGCCTAAAACGGGGTGCCCCCAACGAAGCAATACCTCCAAACCGATCACATGGTCGTTTTCGGATTTAACTTGTGGCTGGTAGTGTAAATAAAACTGCCCTTTTTCCAAGGCTTCATGAAGACTATGCTCCAACAACAATCGATCATTGGTGAGATGCTTCATCTCGGCCCGGAAAAACTGGTAATTGTTACGCCCGACCGCTTTAGCATGATACATCGCGGTATCGGCATTTTTCATCAACAACTCGATGGTCTCGCCATCGTGCGGATAAAGACTGATACCAATGCTAGGCGTCGTCCGTAAATTAATCCCATTAACTAAATAAGGTTTCGACAACGCGGTTAATATTTTATCGGCAACATGGGCTGAGGCATGCGCGGCATTTTTATCGGTCAATACAATCACGAACTCATCACCGCCCAAACGCACGACCAAATCGCTATCGCGCACACTTTCCTTAAGCCGATGCGCCACTTCGATCAACAGGCCGTCGCCTACCTGATGTCCCAACGAATCGTTAATCACCTTAAACCGATCCAAATCGATGAACATCACGGCCGCCTCTTCTTCTTTACGGCGAACCAGCAGCATCGTCTGCTTCAGACTGATTTGCAGATATAAACGGTTCGGTAAATCGGTCAAAGGGTCGTGATGCGCGATATGGCGAATCTTTTCCTCGGTGGCTTTTTGCGCACTGATATCGGCAAAACTGGCTATATAATAATCGACCGAACCTGATACGCTGCGCACGACCGATATCGTCAAGAGTTTCGGATAGACGCAGCCGTCCTTATGCCGATCCCAAATCTCGCCTTGCCAAAACCCCGTCTCATTGATCGAGTGCCACATCGCGCGATATTCGTCTGGAGTCGTTTTACCTGAAGCCAGGATGCTGGGGCTTTTTCCGCGGACCTCACTCGCTGCGTATCCGGTTAAGCGTATGAATGCGGGATTAACCTGAAGAATACGATTGTTTCGATCGGTAATCATGATGGCTTCGCCGCTGTGGTCGAACACATGGGCTGCCAGGCGCAATTGAGCCTCAGCGCACTTGCGTTGCAGTATATTGCGTACCCGGGCCATCAATACAGGAACCACGACCGGCTTGGTTAAATAGTCGTCGGCGCCAAGATCCAAGCCCGCAACTTGACTTTGCTCGGAACTGTCGGCACTGACGAATATCACCGGAATATCTTTTGTTGCCGGTCGCGAACGCAATTCCCGCATCACCTCGATACCATTCATGCCGGGCATCATCACATCCAGTAGAATCAGCTCGGGTCTGTCGCTCCGTTGCGCCAAATCCAACGCGGCAGGACCGTTTACGGCGATTTTGATACGGTAATCGGCTTTCAACGCCGCCGCCAAAACATGAATATTTTCGGGTACGTCGTCAACCAATAATATAAGCAGTTTCTTCCCGGGTTCGTCCACCATTTAACTATCCTGTTTTAACAAGGTCAAAAGTCGTTCAATCGTGGTCATTGCGCCGCTGTAATCGAATCTGTCGAGTTGCTTTCGCAAGCGATTCAGCATTTCGCCGGCATGGCCTGAGTCATGAAGCTCCGATAATGCCTCCAAAGAAGTTTCAGGAATCAACTCCCGCTCCTCGACATAGGGTAACAAATCATTTAATACATTCGCGATGGCTTTTTCATCGGCATCCGATGTTTGGACATCATCCGTTTCAAACGCCGTCAAAGCATTGGTAATCGTGTCAACGGCCCGCTGGAGTTGTTCGCTGAAAAATCGGCATAGGTCGGAATTAGATCCGGCATATATCTCCTTTTCCAATGCGGCAGCCGCTCGGCTCAACGAATCCGCACCCAAATGCCCGGCCAAACCTTTAATAGTGTGCAACAAGGCTGCCGCTTCGTCGTATCGTTGCTCCTGCATTAGCCGGTCGAATTGTGCCGGCGAATTGCTGTGCTCATCGGCAAATCCGGCCAGCAGTCGGCGTAATAACACGGCATTACCATCGACCCTCCTTAATGCCCGGTCGATATCGAAGCCGGGCAAATCAGGGAATTCGACGGTATTAGTAACTCCGGGTTCCAAATTTAGCCTGCCTGTTGCCGCTTTGACATTCACGCGATTGAGCCATTTAACCAACAAACGTTCAAGGTCGCTAGGGTCGACCGGCTTTGCAACAAAATCGTCTGCGCCGGCAAGTCGGCATCGAGCACGTTCCTCCGGCATTACCGCCGCACTCATTACGACGACCGGTAACGCATGATAATCCGGTATCGCCTTGATTCGGCGCGTGGCTTCGAAACCGTCCATTTCCGGCATCTGCAGATCCATCAGCACCAAATCGAAGTTTTCTTGCTCAAGTTTGTTTAACGCAACACGGCCGTTTTCGGCAACCGTGACCGATGCGCCTCGATTTTGCAAAATTTCAACAACGACTTCTTGGTTGAGCGCATTATCCTCAACCACCAAAATTTTCACGCCATCGAGACGAATCGCACTAAAGACGTTATCTTCAGGCTTGGGAATCACGGAATGCCCGGCCAGCGTTTCGTATAATACCGATGGCGTTACCGGTTTGGTCAAAATCTTATCAAAATGTATCCTATCGGTTTGAGCCAAAAGCTGCTCTTTATCATAAGCCGTAATCATGATCACTGTCAGCGGATGTTTCAACAAGCCCTTACGGCAATCGTTTTCGAGACGCTCGGCTACTTCGGCTCCGCTCATACCGGGCATGCGCCAATCGAGCAGAACCGTCGAAAACGGACAATGCTTTTGTTCCGCCTGATAAATCTGTCGCAAGGCATTTTCTCCCGAATCCGATGTTTCGCAATACAGTCCCCACTGGGTCAACAAGCACTTGAGTATCAAACGGGAAGTCGATTGATCGTCAACGACAAGTACCCGCTGAGCTCGGATCCGGCTTAAATCGAGATTTTGCGGTGCTTCCGATTCGATACCGACACGAACCGTAAACGTAAAAACAGCCCCCTCGCCTTCGACGCCGGCGGCACCTATCGTGCCCTCCATTAAAGCGACTATCTTGCTGCAAATAGCCAAACCCAAACCGGTTCCGCCGAACTGCCTTGTAATCGAACTATCGGCTTGCGTAAACGGCTGAAATAATAACTCGGCTTTTTCCTGGGACAAACCGATGCCGGTATCGCGAACCGAGAATTGCAATAATAACGAATCGTCGCTCTGCTCAATCGCTTCGACCTTGATATGAACTTCGCCTTCGTTCGTAAACTTAATGGCATTACCGACCAGATTATTGAGCACCTGAGTCAAACGTAACGGATCGCCAATCAAAGTACGATTTGCAGGGGCGTCGATTTCGAAAAAAAGTTCCAAACCTTTTTCCTCAATGCGCGCGGCGAACAAATCGGCGACCGATGTCAGCACCGACTCCACCCGAAACGACACCCGCTCTATTTCCAGTCGCCCGGCCTCGATTTTCGAATAATCGAGCACATCGTTAAGAATGCTCAGCAAGGCTTTCGACGAAGCATGCACTTTTTGCAGAAAATCCTTCTGCCGGGCATTGAGATCGGTTTCCAGAACCAGTTGCGTCAAGCCCAATATGGCATTCATCGGCGTGCGAATTTCATGACTCATATTGGCAAGAAACGCCGACTTGGCCCGATTGGCCGCCTCCGCGCTTTGCTTGGCTTCAATTAATGCAGCTTCGGTTTCCTTTCGAGCACCGATATCGCGCAAAAAGACGACCAATCGGCCTTCGCTGACCGGTAAATAATTGACGCTAACTTCGATATCCAATAATCGGCCATCTTTATGCCGATGCCGGGTTTCAAATCGATCCGCCCCGTTTTTAAAAATATTATCGAGATGCTGTTGAGTTTGTTCGGGGCTTTCGATCGCTTCGATATTCGGTATTGTCATTTGCTGCAATTCATCCCGTTCATAGCCGATTAAACGGCAATAAGCGTCATTGACATCGATAAAACGGCCCTGACTGTCGCACAACGCAAAACCGTCCTGAGTCGTTTCGAGAATGGTGCGATACTCGGCTTCGGACTCCTTACGCGCACTGATATCGATAATCATGCCGATAAAATTGACCGCTTGCCCTTGCAGGTCTCGCAATACTGTTACCGTCAAATCCCCCCAAACGACTCGTCCGGATTTTGTGACGTATCGCTTTTCAAGCCGGTAATCGTCTCTTCGACCCTCTACGATTTCTTCAACCAAACCCACTTCCATCGACAAGTCATCGGCGTGGGTTAGCGTTGCGAAATTGACACTCGATAATTCGGCCGCCGAATATTCTAAAAAGCGAGCCAAACTATCGTTCACCTGCAACAAATTACCCTCGGCATCGGCAAAGACCATGCCGATACTGGCTTTTTCAAAAATCGTACGAAAACGTATTTCGCTATCCAACAGCGCTTGCTCGACTTTTTTTAATTTACCGATATCGACCGCTATCCCGAGATAGCCGCTAATCATCCGGTCGACATTACGCATCATGCTAACGGACAACAAAACCGGAATCGCCGAGCCATCCTTACGCCGATAGAGCCATTCATGCTCATTGGGTTTATTATTACGCGATTTAGCAATAATCGTATCGAAACCGGGCGCTACCGACATACCCAACTGTTCGGAAAACTCTTGCGCCCGCTTTTGAAGCTCGTCAGGATCATGAAATATGTCGGGGCTTTGCTTGCCGATCACTTCGTCCGCCAGATAGCCCAGCATGTCTTCGGCGGCACGGTTGAATACGGTAATGATGCCTTCTGGAGTCGTGGCCATAATCGCATGCGCGGCATTATCGAGTATCGCGGCATGAAGCGTTAACAAATCCTGTAAACGCCGGTTCGCGCTTTCCAAATCTGTAGTGCGCTGCTCGACGCGGAGTTCCAACAGCAATTGATCTTCCGCCAACCGGTCGGTCATACGATTGAAACTGCCCGCCAACTCCTTCAGTTCCTGCCAGCCTTCGACCGGCACTCTTCGATCGATATCGCCGCCGGCAATAAACCCGGCAACTTCAGTCACTCTACGAATCGGCAAAATCAAAGCCCTGCCAAACCACAGCGCGGTAATACTCGACAAAACAAACAATAGCGCCAAGGCTCCCCAAGTCAGTTGCCGTAGTCGCTGAACCGCGGCAAGAGCTTCGTCGACATCCATTTTGACGACCATCCCCCAACTCAAAGATGGTAAATAGCGCCATACCGAAACGATATCGACGCCCACATAATCCTGACTCATGCCCATACCGACTTCACCCGATAAGGCGGAGCGCATCGGACTGGCGGTTTCCGTCAATGGTACTCGATAGCGAAAAGCGGCTTCGCCGATTCGACTTAAAGGACCGACATACAATGCATGATTGCCTTCACGCTGCGCCAAAACAGTCTCGCCGGTCTCGCCCAAGCCGGTGTTGTCTGCGGAAACTTTAATCAATCGATCGAGATTCACTTGAAAGGCCAAGGTTCCAATCGGCCTGCCGTCGCGCAGCAACGGCGTGACGATAAAAACAGCCGGCCTATCCGCGGAAGGTCCGTACGGTGCGGCCGGCGTCAATTGAGTATCGAGCAATGCCAAAGCGCTACGCTGGGCTTCAGCCAATGGCGTATCGCGTAAAAACCCGGAATTTAAATTGCTACCGAGGTCGTCTTCATGCAATATCGAGAAAATGACATTGCCGAGTTTATCGATCAACAACACATCATAATAACCGCTACTGTCTTGAAATCTGACAAAATCGTTTCGATATTTCCGTAGTTCATCTTGGTAACGCACTGAATCAATCGATTCGTCGAATAAAGCCGAAAGCGTGTCCAAAGTTTGATGCGTTAACGGCATATTGGCTAATAGTTGAGCATCGGCCAACCGTTCGTTTAGATAAGCCTCGATTTGATCATGTTTTTTATCGGCAATCGAAGCCAAATGTGTCATGACCGTTCTGGTCAACTCTTGCTCGAACGTTCCGACGAACAAATAAGCCAAACCTGCCAATGGCAAAGGCGACACCATCAAAAAAACCAATAAAGAACGAGGAATGATTTTGCCTAGAATCATTGGCTGTCCTTGTGTGGCAAGGATTGATCCTCGAATGCGACATCGGCCTGTAACCCCTGACTTGCACCGGCTTTACCGCCAGGTTGCAAGCTTTCCAACACATCCAACCACTGCTCCCGAGTCCGATAGTACGGCCAAGGCTTAGGACGCAGCGGCTTTTCGGTGGCAAAAACCTGTTCAAATTGCCCTCCGGGCATCACTTGCCCGATACGCACCATTTTCCAAGTATGCCGGGTCGATAAATCGACCGACGTAATTGCCGAAGGGCCGTTCACAGTTTGTCTTAATATTGTTCGATTTACGCGCGTCGCTTCGGCCGACCCTGCATCACGAACCGCTTGAGCCCAAAGTTTTACACTCACATAAGCTGCCTCCATCGCATCGCCAATCAAACGGTCCTTGCCGAAACGCGCTCCGAATGCGTTAACGAATTGTTTGTTTTCAGGACGATCTATCGATTGAAAATAACTGCTTACCGTAAAATGCCGTTTGAACTTATCGCCTCCCCAGGCCTGCATCTCACCTTCGCTAACGCTAAACGACATCAACGGTATGTCAGCCAAACCCGCGGCAAGTAATCCGGCAAAAAATGCCTTATTGGTATCGCCGTTCAAGGTACTCAGTACGGCATCGGGCCTTTGCTCCAGGATGTCTCGAACGACTAAGGAAACATCTTGTTGGCCTAAAGGTACATAATGTTCGGCTAACACGTGTCCGTCAATCGCGATGCTCAAATCACGAATAATGATATTTGCCGTATGGGGAAAAACATAATCCGAACCGACTAGATAGACGCGGCTTCCGAAATTCTCGAGCGCCCAATGGGTCCCAGGAACAATTTTTTGATTCGGCGCGGAGCCGGTGTAGACGATATTGGGCGACTGCTCGAGCCCCTCATATTGGACCGGATAAAAAAGAAGATGATCAAGGCGCTCAACGACCGGTTTGACTGCCTTACGACAAGCAGATGTCCAACAAGCAAACAATGCACCGACTTTCTCTTGTGTGATCAGTCGCTCTGCCTCACCTGCAAATACATGCCAATCGGACTGTCCGTCGACAACCGTCATTGCGACGGAACGTCCCAACAGCCCGCCTTCGTTATTGATTTCGTCGACCGCCAAGCTAATCGCATCGATCAATGGCGCCTCGCTGACCGACATCGTGCCGGTCAGCGAATAAATCACGCCAATACGAATCGGCTCAGTTCCTGGCAGTGTCGACCGAATAGTTAACAATGCGATCAATACCGCGACAACGCTAATCCGTAGCAAAATAGTCACTATTTTATGCATCGAGTACCGCTCCCAACATCGGATAATCCGAAAATTCCTGTAATCCATGACAACTGGATTCCCCCGATGCATCCATGCGCTAATGCCAAAACCTAAAGTGTAATGGGGGTATCAGCTTACTTCTATACCCTTTGCTGGTCAAATTTCGGCGCCGGGGGGTCCGTCAAAGGACGCCGTGAATACGTCCATGTAGGCTCTGTGAACAGCATCCCTGCTGTCAAAGCCTTTGCCGAACACCAGCACTTCCCAGTTTGAGCAGTTTCGCCGATTTTAGGGTGTGGGGTATGCCTGTCGAGGAACGCCGTAAACCCATCCATGGGGGCTTGGCGGCAGCGCCCTGCTGCCGACATCCTCGCCAAGCATACCCCACACCCTTTTTGATCTCCAAATTGGGAATTGCTGGCCGAACACCCCGGCGCCTCCATGCGTCAATGCCGAAATTTGAAGTGCGATGGGTATATTAAGTTTAGGTAAACCCGTCATTCCGCCATGGACTGGCGGAATCCAGTTCCATAGATAGCGAGCTTTTGAGGCACGCTAGGGCCTGAATGCAAGCAATCCTTGTTCCCACCGCTACTGCATGGGGATACACACCAACCTTATCTCGATAGCCAAGATATGGGGTCCCACAGAAGAGGGTCGTGGGAACCGGAAAAGCCTGCCATCTATAGCAACTGGATTCTCCAGACCTCCTTAAGCATCGCCGAAATTTGAAGTGCAGTGGGTATATCAACTAGAAGGATTATCAATGGTATAGACTTTTTCTCCATCAATACCGAGCACTTGCTCGCCTTTCAATAATCCCATCAACTCGCGGCCGGCCATTGCATAGCGCCAACCTTTCAACAATAAAGACTCGGGATCTTCAAACAATAATAATTCCAATGCCTTACGGTCAGCCAAGATAGCCGGATTCAGTGAATTTTCGTCCGCTCTAATGCGTACCAATGCCGTCAAAATATCCAAAATAGCTTCTTGCTGCTGGGTCTTTTTGGGGGATCGGCCATTTTCGTGCAGTGGTATCGGCGGCTTTTGCTTGGCTTCATTGATCAATTGACAAAGTACTTTGCCGTGCTTGTTAACCATGCGCTCATTGATATTATGGACTTTCAACATTTCGTCGACAGTACCGGGTTGCTGCTTTGCCAACTCAAACATCATATCGTCGCGAAGCAGCCAATTTCGAGGCCTATCTTCTTTTTGCGCGGTTTGCTCGCGCCACTCGGCCAAGGTTTGTACGATTGATAATTGCTTACCGGTCAGTTTATTTTTGCCGCGAATTTTAAGCCAAGCATTTTCCGGTGAAATATCGTAAAGTTCGGGATCGTTCAACATCGCAAAATCGCTTTCCAGCCAATCCCTACGATTGAGCTCGGCCAATTTCTTGAGCATGGTTTGATAAATTTGACATAAATAAATCACGTCGTCGGCTGCATACTGTAATTGCTCCTGACTGAGCGGCCTAACGGTCCAGTCGGTGCGGGTATGGGCTTTGCTCAGATTAATATTCAAAAAACTCGATACCAGCATCGCATAACCGGGATTTTCCTGAAATCCCAACAAGGGTGCGGCAATTTGCGTATCGAAAATCGGCTGCGGAATTTTACCGGTCAATTGATAAAATATTTCCAGATCTTGCCTGCAGGAATGGAACACTTTGGTTATCGCCGGATTATAGATAGCTTCGAACAGCGCGCTTAAATCATCCAAAGCGATCGGGTCGACACAAGCAACCCATTCGGGCGTCGCGATTTGCAGCAAACAAAATTTGGGATAATAGGTTTTTTCCCTAAGAAATTCGGTATCGAGCGCCAGCCAAGATTCCTTGGCGATTTGCCGGCACAATTCGTCAAGCTTTTGCGGAGTATCGATATATTGAATGGCGGTCATGGTTCGTCACGTTAACTAAATGAATGCAACACGGCGGGCTTAATCTCTTAAACGACAAAAATCCAAGCACGGCGCGAAAAATATGCGATTATCACTTAGTTAAGTTAATTTTGCGACTCGAATTTAGTCCAGCCTTTACTCGCGACATTTCGGCGGAAGAGTATTTGGCAAATTTTTCCGATATAAACGCTATGATCCGCTCTCCCTGGCGTTCAACGGCCGGCAAACGCATTCGGCGTCAAAGCCGCCAACGATTGAAATGCCGGCTTAGCGAAATAATAGCCTTGAAATAATTCCAAGCCAAAAGATTGCAGCACACTCAGCTCTTCATAAGTTTCGATGCCTTCGGCAAGAGGTATAATCGATAGCTCGCCGCATAGCTGCAAGATCGCTTTGACTATGGCTTGCCGATTACGGTCTTGATCGATATGACGAATCAAAGCCATATCCAGTTTAATAATATCGGTTTGGATTTCGGCTAATAAATTGAGTCCGGAGTACCCGGCTCCGAAATCGTCTATCGCGGTTTTAAAACCTTGCGCTTTATAATACTGAACGATTTCGAGTAAATGCGCATGATCCTTAACTTGCTCGCCTTCTGTAATTTCGAAAATAATGCGATCGACCGGAAATCCATAGATTTTGGCTGCTTCCAATGTTGTTCTTATGCACAACTCGGGGCGATAAACCGCATTCGGCATAAAATTAATACTCAAAAAAGTATCCATATTCAACTCCGAGGCCAACTTAATCGCCTTTGTGCGGCAACTTTGGTCGAATCGATAGCAATTTGCATCGTTGACCAGCTCGAACACCTTACCTGCCGGCTCGTTATTTAAACCTCTCGCCAAGGCTTCATGAGCATAAATCGACTGCGTCGTCGTATTCACGATGGGCTGAAACGCCATCGTGAAATCGAAACCTAATCCGGCCCCGCCCGCACATTCCGCGCAGCCTAGTTGTTTATAATGGTTATCCGATTTCATGTTTTATCAACCCGCTTCAGTTTATTGTTATTTTTCGATCTTGAGTGCCGCATACTTTATGCATTCCCCCGCTGTAGCGATGGGAACGAGGAAAAACCCACTTACATTCATGCATCATTTACGTTTATTCAAGCTATTCTAGTCGTCTTAACCCATCATTTGTAATTGAAATACTCGGCGCACTCGCTCAAACTATGTTTTTTATTATCCAGTTCTCACTTTTCGCGTGCGAACCCATACGGAACTTACTTCATAATGACCTCATTTTCACTGTTCGCGACATCCCCGAAAGCCTTGGAACAACTGCTTGCCGACGAACTGTCCATGCTGGGCGCAAATCATATCAAACAAACCGTTGCCGGCGTCGCGTTCGAAGGCACGCTTGAAACCGCCTACCGGGTATGCCTATGGTCGCGCGTCGCCAACCGAGTCTTACTGGTGCTGAGCACTTTCGATGTCAACAGCCAGGACGACCTGTATCGCGGCGTCAAGAAAATCAACTGGTTCGAACACCTAAAGCCGGACGATTCGATCGCGGTCACGTTCAGCGCGAAAAACTCGAAAGCGATCAACAATACTCATTTCGGCGCGCTCAAGGTCAAGGACGCGATCGTCGATCAAATGCGAGCGAAATTCAACAAACGTCCTTCGATCGACACCGAACAACCGTCGCTACGCGTCAATGTTTATCTGCACGGCGAAAAGGCGCAATTAAGCATCGACCTGTCCGGCGAAAGCTTGCATAAACGCGGTTATCGCGATATCAACATCAAGGCGCCGATCAAGGAAAATTTGGCTGCGGCGATTCTGATCCGCTCGGGATGGCCCGCGATCGCCAAACAAAACGGCTCTCTGCTCGATCCGATGTGCGGTTCCGGCACGCTTTTGGTCGAAGGCGCGATGATCGCCGCCGATATCGCACCGGGATTATTGCGCAAACATTACGGTTTCAGCGGCTGGAAAAAGCATGACCCCGAACTTTGGCAAAATCTGATCGACGAAGCCGAACGACGTAAATCCGACGGACTGAAAACATTGCCGATGATCGTCGGCTTCGACCAAAGCCGACATAGCCTGAATGCGGCGGCGCTACACATCGAGCGAGCCGGATTCAACGGCAAGATTCATCTGGAACGGCGCGATATCGCCGATGCGCGGCCTGCCGCCGGCTGGCCGAAAGGCCTTTTGGTCTGTAATCCTCCTTACGGAGAACGCCTAGGCGACGCGGAAGAAACCGCCGAGCTTTATCAAAAGTTCGGTGACACGCTGAAAGCCGAATTTTCCGGCTGGCAAGCCGCGCTGATCGTCAGCGATCCCGAACTCGGATTCCGCCTCGGGATTCGTTCGCAAAAACCGATCACGCTTTATAATGGCGCTCTCGAATGCAAATTGCTGCGCATGACGATAGCCGATGCGGCCTTTTTTATTCCGAAGCCTAAAAACCGCGACGAACGCCTCGCGCAAATTGCGGAAAGCGTGACCGGCAGCGGCGATACCGGTGCTGAAATGTTCGCCAACCGCGTCAGGAAGAATCTGAAAAAACTGAGCAAGTGGGCCAAGCAAAACCAAATCGATTGTTACCGGGTTTACGATGCCGACCTGCCAGAATATGCGGTCGCGGTCGATCTGTACCGGGGCGATAAAACCTGGATCATCGTGCAGGAATACGAACCGCCGAAATCGATAGACCCGGACAAAGCCGACCAACGCTTGGCCGGGGTCTTGGCGGAAATTCCGGACTTATTCGGCATTCCGAAAGAACAGGCCTTTCTGAAAATACGGCGCAAGCAAAAAAGCAGCGATCAATACGAAAAACAAGGCCACAACAACGAATTCCATGTCATCGAAGAAGGCGGCTGCAAATTGCGCGTCAATTTTGCCGATTATCTCGATACCGGCGTGTTTCTCGATCATCGCCCGATGCGGCTGCGTATTCAACAGGAAGCCCAGGGCAAGCGTTTTCTGAATCTGTTCGCCTATACCGGCAGCGCGACGGTGCATGCTGCTGTCGGCGGCGCAAAATCGACCACCACGGTCGATATGTCGAAAACTTATCTGGACTGGGCAGAGCAGAATCTGGCCTTGAATGTAGCCGGCGGCGATCACGAATTCATCCGCGCCGATTGTTTGGAATGGCTGGCCGATGAAGCCAAACAGCCTTATGCCCGTCAATACGACCTGATCTTTTTGGACCCGCCGACGTTTTCCAACTCCAAGCGCATGGACGACGTATTCGATATTCAAAACGACCATGTCGAATTGATCGAAAACGCGGCGGCCTTGCTGGCGCCCGGCGGCGTGCTGTATTTCTCGACCAATTTCAGGCGCTTTAAACTCGACACCGAGGCCCTATCGGAGTTAGTGATCGAAGACATCACGGCGGCGACGATTCCGGAAGATTTTGCCCGAAATCCCAAGATTCATTATTGCTGGAGGATTAGCGAATGACCAAACAAGTCAGAATACTCGTATCGGGCCGAGTGCAAGGCGTTTACTTCCGCGCCTTCACGCAAAAGGAAGCACGGAAACATCAACTGTCCGGATTCGCGAAAAACCTGCAGGACGGCCGGGTCGAAGTGGTCGCGGCCGGCCCCAAGGAAGCGGTGGAAAAGTTGATACGATGGTGTCATAAAGGACCGATCACGGCCCGGGTCGATCACATCGAAACCGAAGAACTGACAGGCATCGATATTCCGGCCGGCTTTGAGATTCGGTGAAAAGTATACTTTATAAAAAGCACCAATCGCTGAAGCAGGCGGCCTGGCCTTTATAGTTTCCGTGTCGATCGATCAGATTCCAAACCACGGCATTTTCGATCATGAAACGGGTTCCGGTACTCGAAATACGCACGCCTTGATAATGATCGATATAGCCCTGTTCAGTAACCTTCTTCAACAAACGACTTCGTTCTTGCCGATTGACCGGTTCCGCGGATAGCCTGGACGGCGTCCGAGTAAATTCATCCCAATTCATTTCGAATAAGGTCAATGCCTGAGCATTCGCATAATTAAACACGGGGTCGTCGGC
Source organism: Methylotuvimicrobium buryatense (assembly GCF_005931095.1). Classification (GTDB taxonomy): domain Bacteria; phylum Pseudomonadota; class Gammaproteobacteria; order Methylococcales; family Methylomonadaceae; genus Methylotuvimicrobium; species Methylotuvimicrobium buryatense. Next base: position 3,772,768 of record NZ_CP035467.1, read on the forward strand.
GGTGTCGTGCGAAACCACGGCGAATGGCGCATGAAACAAAGCTTCGGCAAATTCCTGACTCCCGCAAATGCCGTTAATCAGCGGTTTACCGAGCAAGCGATTATAACTGTCGCCCAATAAGGCGGCATGTTCTGCTAAAAAGTGATTATTAAACGAGGGTTTTTCCATTGATCTTAGAAAAAGCATTTCACCATGAAGAATATGAAGCCGCGTAGCCCGGATGGAGCGTAGCGCAATCCGGGAAGCTCGGAGCCACGCCACTCCCGTATTTCGCTACGCTGCATACGGGCTACATGGCTAAACTACCGATTTTACTGTGAAAGATCGTAAATTTGGATTCATTATCTAATTTTTCGATATGCAAAACTCCGTTCTGGCAATGCCGGTTCCGGAGAGGGTGCGGTTGCTCGATCGACAGGCGTCGGCGGCAGGGACAGCCGCCGTCGAGCCTACATGGACGTATTCACGGCGTCCTGTCGAGCGAGTGACCGCACCCTCCCCACGCCGCACAATTTCATTTGCCGGGCCTTCATGAACATTATACCCATCGCACTTTAAATTTCGGCATTGACGCATGGAGGTGCCGGGGTTTTCGGCAAAAGCTTTGACAGCAGGGATGCTGTCACAGAGCCTACATGGACGTATTCACGGCGTCCTTTGACGGACACCCCGGCGCCGAAATTTGACCAGCAAAGGGTATAGAATGATTCTTTTATTCCGGGCTAAGATTATTTATTTCGATAACCCGGATGCAAACTCAAGGCAGCGCCGCCATAACTTTTGTGCCTTTACTCTAAGATGAGGTTCGTTTCGCTCGATATAACGTACCAATAAACCGGCCCAACGCATCCCCTCCAAGCCGATGCGTTGCCCTATTGTTAGCGCATAAGACAGCAAAGGGCGTAAATTCGGCACGTTCACCGGCCTGTCCTTAAGCCAGCCCTTCCTTCGCAACCAAATCATCAACCCGCTGACATAAAGTATCAGCGGAAGCCACCCGACTATAAACCATAAAAACCTGCCCCAAGGACCCAACGCTTCGCCGGTATGAATCGGCCAGATAGCAATAGTCAAAGCTTGACCGGACGTAAAACTATAAGGATCGCGCGCCGCCTTGATATGGCCGCTCCAGCGGTCCACCCAAACGGTCGTAAACGGATGCTTTCGATTGATTTCTTCGTTTTGGCGCAAATCGACACGATAGATGCCGGACGCACCTGCCGGGGTCGTGATGCGTCTGAGTTTAGCTTTCGGAAACGGACCGCGGGCCAATAACACAGCCTCTTCCATCGTAACCGGCCTGTCATTCGGAACGGCGGTACTTCGTATCGGCGGACCTTGATCGCCGTGTCCCAAATTATCCGCACCGGTCAAACTTTCCAACACGGAAGGAAAACTCAAATGGAGTCCGGTGACGATCAATGTTGGCAACAATAACGCACCGACCAAGCCAATCATCCGGTGCAGATCAAATGCCAAACGAACGATACCGGAATGATAACGAATCTTGAAGGCTTGCAAAAATCGCCCTTTGCCCGGCCACCATAAATAGATTCCGGTTAGAATCGAAACGCCGAACAACAAGCCGAGATAACCGACCATTCGCCAACCGCTTCGATCCAGCCGAAGTTGCGTGTGTAGATCAAGCAGCCAAGTCGTTAGCGTACTACCCCAAAACCGACTGGCAACGACCTCCCCGGTATAAGGATTGACCGAAACCATCAACGGCGCGTAGAGTTCGCCGGTCGTCTCATGCGGTTTTTCATACCAAGCGGTTACCATGCCGCTCGGCGTTTGCGGCATTTCCAATGTCCATGGACCATGCCTTGCCGGATGGACCGCCTTGACCGAAGCCATGATGCGATCGAGCGGCAAATAATTGCCGGATTGGTTGTCTACCTTGAGACTTGGATTCAACAAACCATCCAATTCCTCGCGATAAACGCTAAGACTGCCGGTCAGGCCGATCAGTACAAATAAAAAACCTAAGCCCAGCGCCAAGTAAAGGTGCAGAATCAGCCAGGTATTTCGTCCTGGCATACGTTGAATAAATCGCCGCATGAAATCCTTACTATGCTAAATAAACAAGCGGATTATCCCATACGCGCAGATCACTGTCTCTTTTGGAGGCTCAAGATACAGGGCAAACGCATTAAAGCGATATGTATAACCCTAACAAAGAGCAGTTGACATGTGTTGTAGACCGTTCGTGCTGAGCTAAGTCGAAGCATGAAGGGTCTACAACACTTTCACCGTCTTGGTGGAGCCTCAAACTACCATTCACCCTTCGACGGGGCTCTCCTGAGCGCAGCCGAAGGGCTCAGGGCGAACGGTAGTTTGAGGCTCTCAACTGCTCTTTTTAGAATAACTGAGTTTGGACTTCGTCTGTAAGCTATAAGTAATTGAATAAAGAGAGTCGCTGTACTGTGGTAAACGTTTGTTGAGCCGCTTGTAACGATATTGTCTGTAAATTGAACCGGCTGATGGCTTCGGCCCAATCGAGGTCTTCCGTTTCCGACAATACTGTTTTCATGTTCAATAAAATATCTTCATTGTATATTTCTTGACGATCTAGCGCGTTTAACCGAGTACCGACCGAGGAGTGAATCGATGCAACTCTATCCATGGCAACATCCAGCTCACCCAGAGTCGCCGATTGCGGATTATTATTTTTAAACTCATCCGACAACTTCCGAACAACATCGAGCATATTGTCGACTCCGCCGGGTGTAGAGGGGCCGAACACGCTCGCACCGTCATCGCCGTCGCTAATCTGCCTTGCATCGCCGATCTTCACAAAACGCCGGGTATTGTCCCCGACATATTCATAAAAAGGCGGATCAGTCGCGGCATCGATATCCTTAAACGGTGCCTCAAGCGAGGCCAATCCTGCAAATAAATATTCGCCATTGGAATTTTTGGTATTCGCCAAACCCATTAGCTGTTCGTTCAACCCATCCAACGCATCGGCAATCGCCAGCCGTTCAGAGGGGCTATTGATATCGTTCAAGCCTTGCAAGACGAGGTCTCGAATCGAAAAAACCACATCGGTAACGGTTTGCAGCGTCACTTCTTCCAGCGAAAGTCTTTGCCGCGCCGTATCGATATTACGTTGATATTGCTCGGTTTGTTCGATACGTTGTTTAAAATCCAAAATTCTGACCGCCGCAACGGGGTCTTCCGATGGCGTCAGAATCTTCTTGCCCGACGATAACTTCAACTGGGTTTGATTGAGCTGCGCACTCTGTTTAAGCATTGAGTTAAGACTTAACTGATGGGAAAACGCTGTTGAAACTCGCATGACTAATCCTCTGTTACCTGAACGCGTTCAGCATGGTGTCGAATACCGTGCGCGCAACATTAACGGCTTGCGCCGCAGCTTGATAAGAATTTTGATACTTGATGAGATTAGCCGCTTCTTCATCGAGATTGACACCGGCAAGGTTTTCTCTCGCTTGACTGGCTCTGTTGAATAATATTTCCTGAGCCGACCGGCTCACGTTAGCCGAATGAGCCGCAACACCGATTTGCGATACCAGTTGACCGTAAGTCTGAGTCAACGACCGGCCGCCGGTCATGAACGCCCCCGATTCCAAATCCGCCAATTTCAATGCATTGCGATTGTCGCCCGGCAACGCCGTTCCACCTGGAGGCACTTGCTCGGCCGCCGCGATCAAAGCGGGATCTTTTATTTCAGTTTTGATATTTTTAGCCGCATTATACGTCGGCCGGATCAAAAAGCTGGCATCGCCGGTTGGGGCTGTCGTCACATCAATGTCGATACCGCCGACCGTCTCGGGAAAAGTACCCGAAATCGGAATATTCACGTTATCGCTCAAGCGCGTCAAACTATAGCTCCCGCCGATATAGTCGAGACGATAATCGCTGGCTTTCAATTGATTAATCGTTGCGGGATCGAAAACCGCGCTGACGGCACCGCCTCCGGGAAAAGTATCATCTCCTATCACAGCAATTTCCGGGTTGCCCATCGAAAATAGGTCCAGCCCGTCATCGCCATTCAAATCGGAGCCTTCTTTATGCAGATCATTGAATCGTACGCTCAATCCAGCCGCAACTAAGCCTAATTGCTGTTGAGCGGGATTGAGTATTTCATCGCGAAAACGCATCACTCCGGCCAATTGTCCGCCGGTAATGAACTTCGAGACATTTTGATCTCCGATAAGTACTTGTTGGCGTTCAGGCTCGCTATTGGAGGGCTTCAAACTTACGGTCGATGCATTCATTCCCAATACAAGCGATTGCCCCTGCCCGATGAATACGCTAACCGAACCGTCTTGCTGATCGAGCACCGAAACATTGGTTAATGTTGACAATTTTTGTAACATTAGATCTCGGCCATCGAGCAAATCGTTCGGCATTTTACTGCCGGAAGACTGCCCTATATCGGAAGCGATGCGTTTGTTTAAATCGGCAATACCCGAGGCCAACAAGTTAATCTCATTGACCATCGATTGCATATCGACATTGACTTGATTACGCAACGAATCCAATTGCCCCGCCATCATATTGAAGTGGTTCGCTAGAGAATCCGCTTCCCCAAGCATGACTTGCCGGGCCGGAATCGATGTCGGATCGCCTGCAACATCATTCACGGATTTAAAAAACCCGCTTAATGAAAACGCAAGACCTGTTTCATCGTTCGCAACAATAAAATCGACTTGCCTAGCCATCGATTGCAACTTATCCGCTTCACCGAAAGCCGAGGCACTGGAACGTAATTGCCCGCTGATGAACTGATCGTAACTTCGGGTAATATCGGTAACCTGTACGCCTGCGCCCATATAGCCGGAGCCGATAAATTGCGCGGGCTTTGCTGCCAATTCGACACGCTGCCGGCTGTAGCCTTCGGTATTGACATTGGCAATATTGTGACTGGTCGTGTCCAGCGAGCGTTGAAAAGCCATAAGCCCTGAAATTGCCGTGCCTAATATTCCACTCATCTTATTGCCCTGCTAAATTATTCTCTACTATTGCATCGCCACAACGACATTCGGTTGATAACTCGCCACATCGTCGCTGTGATAAATTCTCATCACCTTATCCGCATAATGCGGGTCGGTCGCATAACCGGCTTTTTGCAACTCCTGCATGTAGCGCCCCGGATTGTCTGCATGCTTTAATGCTTGACTGTAACGAGGGCTGTTTTTCACTAACCGGACATAGTCGTCGAAACTTTCCTGATAAGAATCATAAGATCTAAACCCGGCCATTTGTTTTTGAGGAATACCTTTTTCGTATTCCAATGTGGCAACATTCGTCCGCTTGCCCGTCCAAGAAGATCCCGCCTTGATATTAAACAAATTAAAACTGCTGCTGCCGTCCTTGTGTTTGATCACCGACCTGCCCCATCCGGTTTCCAAGGCAGCTTGCGCCAGCAGCACCTTAGGTTCGACACCTAATTCGGCGGCGGCTTTCTCGGCATGACCATGCAAACGTTTTACAAATTGCCTTGTTGTTCGAATTGGCTCCTGTGATTTTATCTCTTCGCTGCCGATGGATTTTGACTCTAATGATTGTATCGGCCGATTGCTGTTTTTTATTAGCCTTGATTTGACTCCGGACGAAATCGGCATCAAATCCGACGCATCCTTCTTAGCCTTATTTGCGGGTGGAAATCGCTGTAACGGATTGTTCAAATAATCGTCAAGCGTCATTCGTTCGGTTTCGCCGGTTTTTTCGCCGCCTAATTGCTTAACGATTAAATCGGCTAGACCGACGCCCGGTTTGCCTGATAAATGTACGGCCAATTGTTGATCGTACATTTCCCGATAAAATTCGCTCTGATCGTTATCGAGCATGCTGTCGGCTAATTTAGCCTCACGCATACTTTTCAATACCATGTTTAAAAATAACGATTCGAATTGTTTGGCGACCTCGTTGATCGCCCCCGGCTTTTCTTGTTTAGCCTGATTTCGTAACCGGGACAAACCTGAAAAATCGGTATAGACATCGGCATTGCCTGGATTCAACACGACCCACCTCCGCTAAATGACAATCAATTCCGCACGTAAGGAACCTGCAGACTTGAGCGCTTCTAATATGGCGACCAAATCGCTCGGCGCCGCACCGATATTATTGACTGCGGCAACGATTTCATCGAGCGAAACACCGGGATTAAACATAAACATTCGATTGTTTTCTTCTTCGACGATAATATCGGTTTGCGGAACCACCGCCGTTTCGCCTGCCCCGAAAGGCGCCGGTTGAACAACTTGCGGGCTTTCACTAACCGTTACGGTCAAGCTACCGTGCGTCACGGCGGCTGGTTGCACCGTCACTTTTCCGTTGATCACAACAGTGCCGGTTCTGGAGTTGATAATCACTCGCGCCGGCGCATCGTCTGCCGCTAGCGTCAAATTTTCGACCATGGAGGTAAACATGACCCGCTGAGACGTCTCGGACGGTGCGCTGACTTTGACGGAAGTCGCATCAATCGCTGTCGCGGTATTCTGCCCGAAAGTTCGATTAATTTCTGCGGCCATGCGGTTGGCATTGGTAAAATCGGCGTTATGCAAATTGAATACCAGAAACTGACCGTCGGCAAATGGCGTTGCCACCTCCCTCTCGACCGTTGCCCCATTGGGAATCCGACCGACAGCCGGGTTGTTGATGGTAATTTTAGATCCGTCTAGACCGCCGGCGCTCAAACCGCCCACGACTAGATTGCCCTGAGCGACAGCATAAACCTGACCGTCCGCGCCTTTCAGCGGGCTCATCAGTAACGAACCGCCACGCAAACTTTTCGCATCGCCGATCGATGATACTGTCACATCAATGGTTTGCCCCGGTTTCGAAAAAGGCGGTAATTCGGCGTGAATCGAAACCGCGGCGACATTACGCGCCCTGGGATCGATATTCGGCGGCAATGTCATACCCAATCGTGCCAACATACTACGCAGTGCCTGACCGGTGAATAAGGTTCTGTCTCCGGACTTATCGAGACCGACAACCAAGCCGTAGCCAACCAACTGGTTGGCTCTAACGCCGGCTACCGAGGCCAAATCTTTAATCCGCTCGGCATGGACCGTCGTCATTAAGCCAAACCAGAGCAACGCAGTGACTATTACAGTCTTTATTTGTTTCATTGCCAGTCCTCACAACCGGTAAACTACTGAATTAAAACGGAAACCACGGACTCATTAAAAAACGCGCCAACCAACCCATTTTGCTGGCGTCGGCAACGGCACCATCTCCGGTATACATGATTGTCGCATCCGCCACTCGACTAGAAAGCACGCTATTCGCGACATCGATATCGACCGGCCGGACAATGCCTGACAAGCGGACATATTCGCTGCCCTGATTGAGCGCGACACGTTTTTCGCCGCGTACTCTCAAATTACCGTTCGGTAATACCTCGACGACGGTTACCGATAAATCGCCGGTGAGACTGTTACTTTGATTGGCTTCGCCTTCGCCGGTAAATTGATGATTTGTCGCCACTTCGGTTTCGACATCATGCCCTAGCAATTGAGCTGCTTCCATGCCGAAGATCATCGGCGCCTTTACCGACAAAGAAGTATTTTTTCTAGCTTCCATATCTGATAATTTCTTTGCCTGCGTTCTTTCCACCAACCGAATTGTCAATATATCGCCAACCCGTTTGGCGGTATGATCCTCGAATAAACGCATATCGTAATTGGCTTGATAAATCGAACCGCTATTTTGGGCCGGCGCCCGCAAATCGGCAGGTTCGACCGGCGCGAACGCCGGGTCGCGAGTCGGTAAAGGCGTACAAGCTACCGCAAACAAGGATATGAATATTATCCATTTAAAATGCGCCATGACGGTCACCTAAAGTTGTTGCGTCACATAGGACAACATTTGATCGGTCGTCGAAATCGCCTTGGAATTCATTTCGTAAGCGCGTTGCGTCTCGATCATGTTGACGAGTTCTTCGACGACATTGACATTCGAGGTTTCCAAAGATCCTTGGAACACGGCGCCGAATTCGTTTTCGCCGGGGATACCTAGCACCGGAGGGCCGCTCGCAACAGTTTCGCGAAACAGATTCTCGCCGACCGGCTCAAGGCCTGCATAATTGATAAAATCGGCCGTTTGAATCTGACCCAATTGAACCGCCGCCGGGCTTCCCGGCTGCACAACAGAAACAGTACCGTCCCGTGTAATCGACAAACTGATCGCATCGTTCGGCACGGTAATCGCCGGCTCCAGCAACAAACCGCCGGCCGTGACGATTTGACCCAAAGAATCCAATTTGAACGAACCGTCTCGAGTATAAGTAATGTCGCCGTTGGGCATCAAAACCTGAAAGAAACCCCGCCCGCTGATTGCAACATCCAAGGAATTTTCGGTTTGTACCATATTCCCCTGAGTATGCAATTTCTCGGTGGCAACTGTTCTAACTCCGGCACCTAGTTGCAAACCGGTGGGAAGCTCGTTGCCTTGATTGGTTTGCGACCCGGCTTGACGAATATTTTGATAGATCAAGTCTTCGAAAATCGCTCTGGACTTCTTGAAACCGGTCGTATTAACGTTGGCCAAGTTATTGGCAATTACCGCCATCCGTGTTTGCTGGGCATCGAGACCCGATTTAGCCACCCATAATGCTCTTTCTGTCATGATAACCTCCTATGATGACGAATTACCGTCTTTACCGGCTCTTTTAACTAATAGATGCACGGCTTATGCCATTTGCATCAACTTGGCGCTAACGCCCGAATTGTCATCGACTTGCTTCATCACCTTGGTTTGCAATTCAAAATTCCTAGCCAATTCGATCATCGCGACCATCGCACCGATCGTACTAACATTACTACCTTCCAAGGCACCTTGCGCTAACCTCACATCGGCACTGGCTTGCGCGACGCCGCCATTCTTTAGGTAAAGCAAACCGTCGTTTTGTTTTTCAAGATCGTCGAGCGGTGGATTAACCATCTTGATGCGTTCAACGATAACCTGATTCGCCGCGTTCGTTTCACCTAGCGGAATGATGTTAATCGTGCCGTCCGGCATGATCGACACCTTGGAAGCGGGAGGCACTGCAATCGGGCCGTCATTACCGAACACCGGCAAACCGGTGCCGGTTTGTAGCAAGCCTTCCGGTGTCAAGCGCAAATCGCCGGCCCGCGTATAGGCTTCCTTGCCGTCCTGACCTTGAACCGCCAACCATCCTTCGCCGTTGATCGCGACATCCAGATCCCGACCGGTAATTTGCATCGGCCCGGCAGTCAAGTCGATGCCCGGCCTCTCAGACATCGCATAAACACGCGTAGGAAAACCAGGACCGAATACCGGCATGCTGCGGAACTGCTCCAAATCGGATTTAAATCCGGTGGTCTGCGAATTCGCCAAATTATTGGCGTTAGCCGACTGCGCCAGCAAGGTTTGCTTGGCGCCGCTCATTGCGATGTAGAGGCTACGATCCATGACGAGCTCCTGCTAATTGATTAACGAATATTCAAAATAGTTTGCGTTATCGTGTTTTGAGTACTTATAGTCTGGGCATTGGCTTGATAAGCCTGCTGCGCGATAATCAGCCGCACCAATTGTTCGGACAAATCCACATTAGAACTTTCCAAAGCTGCGGACTGCATGACTCCAAAGTTATTGGATCCCGCCGAGCCGAATATCGGTTGCCCCGAATCCGCACTCTCGCCCCAACTCGTGTCGCCCAATTTCGCCAATCCTTGATCATTCGGAAATCTAGCCAAAGCAATCTGACCGATTGGCTTCGAAGCGCCGTTACTAAACCGAGCGAACATGACTCCTTCGCTACTAATTTCAATGCCAGTCAAGTTTCCGGAGGGCAAACCGTCTTGTCTTAAATCATTAACGCTGAATGCCGAATTGAATTGAGTACCTCCAGCAAAATCAAGCTCAAAATTCAAATCCTCGACAACAAATTCCGGCGCTAAATTAATACCATTCAAGAAAATATTACTCGGAAAGGAGCCGGTGGATAAAGGGGCCTGGCCATTCACATTCAATAACAATCCGGATGCGCTAAAAGTAACGGGCACTGGAGCCGGAGTCGTTCCTGCAGGCTCAAAGGTCGCATTGCCTGCAGGCGTCACAATGGCATCGTTAGCGTCATAGACTGGATTGGCACCAAGAGTCACCCCTCTATCATTTAGATAAACATAGCTATCCCACTGATTAGCACCAGTTTTTCGATAATAGGTGCTTAGTGTATGAGAGTTACCTTGCGAATCGTAAATTGTCGCCGAAGTAACATTATTGAATGAATCCGGATTGCTTGGATCGAACACCGAAGTAGGCGCTAAATCTCCGGCATTAAGATTAATTTTCATATCGACGGATTCCGTAGCCCTCGGCAAGCCTTGACTGGTATCAACCTGCAGAGCTTGAAACACGCCTTGGCTAAAGCCTTCTTCAATGGTTTCGCCATTGGGCTTGAATGCCATCAAATAACGCCCTCGATCATCGACAACAAAACCCTCTTTATTTAGCTGAAAGGCTCCATTTCTAGTAAAGTTAGTCGGCTGCGGATCGTTTACATTATTTGCCAATGTAAAAAAGCCATTGCCGCTAATCGCAATATCCAAACTGTTTTCGGTAAAATCAATATTACCTTGAGTAAACTGCTGGGCAACCTCGGTCACTTTGACGCCAGCCCCAGGCTGAGTCTTCGCCACGCCACCCAAGCTCGTTGCATACACATCCGCAAACTCGGCTCGCGATTTTTTAAAACCTGTCGTATTGGCATTCGCAATGTTATTACCGGTGGTTTGTAAATCACTCGATGCGGCTCTCAAGCCGCTTAATCCTGTTGCAAAACTCATGATCGCTCTCCTGATGAAATAACGCTAAAAAATCCGCCTGACATCGTTGAATCTCACCGAGTCAAGACCGTTTAAACTTAATTGAATGCCGTTGCTGCCATTACCCAATGTGACGCTGTTGACGCCTGCATTGACAAAGGTTTGTAGAGCAGTGTTTTTATTGTCGATACTCGCACTAGCTTTGATTCGATAGGCACCGGGGTTGGCAAAAGTCCCGTCATCTAATTGACCATCCCATTCGAACTCGACATTACCGGCCGATTGCCGCCCCAAATTCAGCTGCTTAACCGTGACGCCATTACGATTTTGAAATTCGACGATGAGATTATCGGTAGGTCCGGTCAGTGCGACTTCCCCTTTCATATTGTCATTGAGCGAAAGCACGCCTTCCGAACCGGGTACTAGCACCGACCGGCCAACTAAACTGGCTGCCTGTAACGCTTGGTTCGAACTGATCGATCCGGCGAATTCAGCGAACGATTTCTGTAAGTCTTGAATACCGCTGACGGTGCTGAACTGCGCCATTTGCCCCAAAAAATCGCCGTTTTCCATAGGCTTGGTGGGATCCTGATGAGTCAATTGGGTGGTCATCAATTTCAAGAACTGTTCCTGACCTAACGATTGCTTTTTTACAGGGGCATCTTCGACTGTTCTAACACCCAGGTTTCTTAATGCGTCAAAATTGATGGACATTGGCTTTTCCTCCCAATTATTTGCTTACTGACCTATTCTCAAAGTCTGCAAAACCAATTCTTTAGCGGTATTGAGCACTTCGACATTATTCTGATAAGAGCGTGAAGCCGACATCATATTGGCCATTTCTTCGACGATGTTGACATTGGGCTTATAGATATAGCCGGATTGATCGGCCATCGGATGATTCGGCGCATACTCCATGACCGTTGGCGCCTGACTTTCGACCACTCCCAATACATTGACTTTACTCGCGGCATTTTGCTTATCCATGATGTTTTTCAATTCTGCCGCAAATACCGGTTGCCGCGATTTATAGGTTTGATCAATACTGCTGCTAACGCTGTTGGCGTTGGAAATATTACTGGCAACCAGGTTCAACCTCAGCGACTGGGCATTCATGCCGCTACCGGAAATATCGAAAATACGGAATGAGCTCATGATTACTCTCCTTTAATGGCCGACGTTAAACCCGAAAACTTGCCGTTTAGAAAACGCAGGCTGGCTTGGTATTGCACGGCATTCTCGGCGTACTTGGCCTGCTCGACATGACCTTCTACGGTATTACCGTCTAACGAAGCTTGATTCGGATTGCGATACATCATAGAAGCGCCCAATAGCGTGTTGCTTGCTGAGATATGTCCGTTCCGTGTGCGCTCCATCGGCAACGCATCCGGTATCGCGGTTTTTAGAACCGATTGAAAATTAAGGTCTCGTGCCTTATAGCCTGGAGTATCGGCATTAGCCAGATTGGAGGCAAGAACCTCCCCGCGTTTTTCGCGCAATGCCAATGCCTGGGAATGAATGCCTAATGCTTTATCGAAATTAATTGTCATGGTAGCAGCCTCTCACACTTGTTACTTATTAAATAAGCACATCATATGCCATAGACTATTTCTACTCACTTATCATGGGTTTACAAATAATGACGTCAATTTTTTCACGCCGTTGGCAAACCCGACCGGCAATATCTAACCGCAGGCTTATTAGGAGAGGCTATGCTGCGGAAGCGGTGAAAGAGGAAAGAGGAAAGAGGAAAGAGGAAAGAGGAAAGAGGAAAGAGGAAAGCCTGCCAACGCCTTGAACATATTGTCAAGCTATTTTTTAGTTAGCCGAGTCTTACCGTTAACCTTAAAACTGACAAAGTAGAGAACTGAATGCTAGCAATATTTTCGAATGTCGATTTTTCGGCAGCGCATCAGCCGATTTTTCGATAATACCGACCGCGTTCGCCTCGCACTGTTTCAAACCCGGACACCGAGGCCGGCAGTACTTCGCTGCTACTCAAAAAAAGAAATCCGCCCGGTTCGATAGCTTGCGACATACGCGTTAAGATATCTTTCTTCAAGGCATCGGAAAAATAGATTAATACATTCCTGCAAAAAATCACATCGAAGCGTCCTAATACCGAAAAAGGCTTAAGTAGGTTAAATTGCTGAAATTTTACCCGGGCGCTAATTTCCGGTTTAACACGAAACCCCTCCTCAACCGGTATAAAAAAACGCTTTTGCTGCGTAGCATCGATACCCCTAGATAACGCAGCCTCCGAATAAACAGCCTGTCTAGCTTGTCTAAGCACGGTTTCCGAAATATCGGTTCCGACAATACTCACCGAGAATGATTTACCTTGGTTTTTGATCATATCGTCGACACACATACTAATTGAATAAGGCTCCTGCCCCGAAGAACAAGCCGCCGACCAGACTTTAATCGTGCTCCGTTTGACCGCAAGCGACGGCAAAACGGCTCCAGTCAATTCGGCAAAATGACTTTCATCGCGAAACCAAAACGTCTCGTTGGTCGTCATCGCTTCAATAACTGCTACCTTGATTTTTGACGATGCATGAGACTCGCTTTGCAGTACTTTAAGCAGCTCGACAAACGAGCTCAAGCCGAATTGCGGCAACAGTCCGGATAAGCGATTTTTCACTAAATATTGCTTACTATCAGACAAAACAATGCCACATGCTCGAACAAGAAACTGCTGAAAATATTTAAATTCCTGCTGCGTCATTTCCATTAGTTATTTATCCAATTAAGCATTCATTCCCTTTTAGAAAAAGGATTTAAAAAAACAAGACCTATCTAATAAACCTTTTTTATGGTCGCCGGAAGACATTCCAGGCGAGGTTTGAAGGCTCTTTCGTACTTGCCGTGGTAATAGCGGATCGACACCGAACAAGAAAAGAAGATTTTCTTCAAGCGCGCCAAGATTTTTCGCGACAGCTGAAATGGGGTCCGTCCGATTTCAGCAGCGAAAAATGACTTGGCGATTATTGCCTTCGGCGGCCCCGATTCGCCCTGCGTCCGTGCCACTACGCCACATCATCGTATACTCGATGCGGCTCCGTAGCACTCCCACAAATGGCTTTACGCCGTGTCGCGATGCCTTGTATTTTGCCTCCGCCTGCGCTATTCGCGCAGACTCCGGCAAAACACCCGGTGCTACGGCTATCGGGGACTAAAAATCTTCACTTCGCTAACGCTCCGTTTCCAAGATTTTCAGCGTAAGCAACTGATATTAAATGTAATTTATTCATTAAGAATTTGCTTTGTCACTAATTTTTCAAATTACCACGGGAAATCCGGAAGAGCCGGTTTGAACGCTTATACCCAAAATCGGCGAATCAAGCATAGCGATAAAATCTGCTATACCCTCGTAGATCAAAATTCGGCACCGGGGTATCCGTCAAAGGACGCCGTGAATACATCACATCCCCTCTACGCCAGCTCCATACTGGCAAAGCCTTTGTCGCACACCCCGGCGCCTCCTCAGACACTGCCGAAATTTGAAGTGCGAAAAGTATATCAAGCGCGCCAAGATTTTTCGCGACAGCTGAAATGGGGTCCGTCCGATTTCAGCAGCGAAAAATGACTTGGCGATTATTGCCTTCGGCGGCCCCGATTCGCCCTGCGTCCGTGCCACTACGCCACATCATCGTATACTCGATGCGGCTCCGTAGCACTCCCACAAATGGCTTTACGCCGTGTCGCGATGCCTTGTATTTTGCCTCCGCCTGCGCTATTCGCGCAGACTCCGGCAAAACACCCGGTGCTACGGCTATCGGGGACTAAAAATCTTCACTTCGCTAACGCTCCGTTTCCAAGATTTTCAGCGATCGACCACCGACTTACTGGTCTTTATAAGGAATGAAAAATCTGCAAACGTTTTTGAATGGTTTTGACCAGTTCGTCCGGCTCGAATTTCGCCAAAAATTCGTCGGCACCAACTTTCTGCACCATCGACGAATTAAATACTCCGCTTAGCGATGTGTGCAATACCAAATAGATATTCTTCAACTTTGGGTCTTTTTTGATCTTGGTGGCCAGCGTATAGCCGTCCATGCGCGGCATTTCCACGTCGGAAATTATCATCGCGTAATAGCTTTCCAAGTCAATACCGTCCTGAACCAAACCGGACAAATGCTCCCACGCTTCCAAACCGTCTTTCAACACATCGTATTGAAGATTGAGTTGATCGCAAACTTTTTTGATTTGATTTCTGGCAACCATCGAATCGTCAACGATCAATACTCGATCGCCGGCACCCGACACATTTTTATCGATCACCTCATCGCTGGCTCGTTCGCGTAAACCGATGACTTCCTTCATAACTTTTTCGACATCAATCACCTCGATCAAATCGCCGTCGACCTCGGTTACCGCCGTTAAATAACCTTCCCGACCCAAGCCCGAAGGCGGTGCTTTTACCGAGCCCCAACCGATATTAATGATTCTATCCACCGAACCCACTAAAAAGCCTTGTATGGTTCTGTTGTATTCAGTGACAATGACATAAGATTTCTCGTCACGGTCTATCGGCCTCATACCGATCGCCATTGACAAGTCCAAAACCGGAATCGTCTTTCCTCGCAAATGCGCGACACCGCAAATCACCGAATGCGATTTCGGAATTTGCGTCAAAGCCGGACATTGAATCACTTCTTGAACTTTAAACACATTGATGCCGAATCGCTGTCGTCCGCCAAGCTTAAACAGCAATAACTCAAAGCGATTATGTCCTGCCAGCTGAGTACGCTGATCGACCCCATCTAAAATTCCAGCCATTGACATCACTCCGATAATTATTGATTTCTAATCGAAAACAGTTTGCATTGAAATATAGGTCAATACCAAATTGCGCCCGCAATTATACCTTTTTTCAGCACCATTTATGGGGCGGAAGCTTGATTTGATTAAAGTGCTCTCAAAACCTTTGACAATGCCAGGCGCAGTGAGAAACAAGCTTATTGGTTAATATTCTCACAACGAATGCCGAAGCTAAGGCGAGACATCCGCGAGGTATATAGCCTCGGTCGGTATTCACCGTTTCCTGCCTACCAGAACGGATTATAATCAATTTCGATCAAACTTCTTATAGATAAATGACTGGCATTATTCCTGCTTGTTTTATAACAACGTCATAAAACCGACAGAACACCATGATCATCAAACTATTCGTTGCTCTACTCGTCTTGCTCGCGCCATACCAAAGCGGTTTCGCCGCGCCGCATTATCAAACGCATGCATCGATCTATCAAACAGTGACTCGCTTTATCACCGGTCAACTAGGGTCATCCGCCGACTACGACATCCACATTTCGCCGCTGGATAGCCGTTTAAAATTACCGAAATGCGCCGACGAATTAACCGCCTTCACCGCGCATAATGAACCGCTTCGCGCCGGACGCTTTTCGGTCGGTGTACGCTGCGGCGAAGGACCGAAACCCTGGTCGATTTTCACGACCGGCTCATTAAAAATAATGCAAGACGTGCTAGTCCTGGCTAGACCGGTCAGCCGCGGTCAGATTTTGACTCGCCAAATGCTCACCATCGAAAAACGCGATCAAGCCACCCTGAGAAGCAGCTATTTCAGTCAAATCGAGTCCGTCGAAAACAAACAGTCGTTACGTAATTTACCGGCGGGTTCCGTGGTTACCGTTAACAATGTTACGGATGCAGTATTGATCAAACGCGGAGAAAAAATAACCATTAGCGCCTCGTCGCCCGGTTATAATGTACGCATGCAAGGTAAAGCAATGATGGACGGGGTAAAAGGTCAATCGATTCGTGTAAAAAACGTCTCGTCCGGCCGCACGATTACCGCTACAGTCATCAAGCCTGGCTTGGTTTCCATTATTCAATAATTTAAGGTCATGTCTCTAAATATATTCGTAACATTGCCGATAACAATACCGAACCCAATTATTTGAGGAATTTGTCATGGCTATCGAACCCATTGCAAGCCGCATACCCAGCACAGCAGCAACTAAAAGCCCGGTAAAGCCCGGCATTGATGCTGGCGCCGCAATGATTAAATCAGAACCTAATAACGACAGTATCGAAATTACTGCCAATTCCAGTCAAATAAAAAGAGCATTGGACTCAGCAGCAAGTCTTCCGGTAGTCGACAACGAACGCGTTGCTTCAATAAAACAAGCACTAGCCGAAGGAACCTATACTATCGATCCGGAACGTATCGCGCAAAAAATCAGTCAATTCGAATTAATGAGTACCGAGGACAGTCCATGACTCTTATTAGCCAAACATTTCCCATCGCTGAAAAACTCATTACCAATGGCTTATTATTAACGGAACAACTTTATCAAGCACTGCAACAGGAGGCGATTACGCTAAAGCAGTCTCCGCTTGCCGAAACGTTCGATGAAATAACCCGACAAAAACAACTACTCGCTCAAGAGCTTAATCTATTTGCCAAGCAACTTGCGCAAATACTCGAAACGGAAAAACTACCCAACACCCGAGCAGGCCTAAGCGATTATTTAGAGCGCGCCATACAGGCAGGATTCGATACGTCCAAAACGGACGAAAACTGGACAATGCTCATTAAAACGACCGAAAAATGCCAATTGCTCAACGAACAAAACGGGGCATCAACTGAAATTTTACTACGCCATACTCGACAATCGTTGAACATCCTCAAAGGAAAGCCGCAAACGATTAATACCTACGGACCTGACGGCAACACCAAATTGGACTTATTTTCCGGCACATTATTTTCGGTATAATCCGGTGTTTTGATTCAACCGAACCAAGCCATGCTGGATACGTTACGTCATTTATTTGTTCAACACGAAACCAAGCGCCCCCAAGAAATCGGAATATCAAACAACGACGATAATCCCAATTTTCTAACCGATCGGGATCAAATCATAAAGTTAATCAATGCAATCGCGGCCTCAGCGCATTTATACCTATCGCACTTCAAATTTCGGCATTAGCGTATGGAGGCGTCGGGGTGTTCGGCAAAGGCTTTGGCAGCATGGATGCTGTCATAGAGCCATGGACGTATTCACGGCGTCCTTTGACGGGCACCCCGACGCCGAAATTTGACAAGCAAAGGGTATAACTTACCTCCGTAAAACCAAAACTAACTCGACTGCTTCATAGCCAAACTCGAACGGGAAATCATTAGAAATCAAAGAAACTTAATATAGAAAGTTATGATAAAATTTGTCATCCGATTCAAGCCCCGGTAGCTCAGCTGGATAGAGCATCCCCCTCCTAAGGGGAAGGTCACACGTTCGAATCGTGTTCGGGGCGCCATAAAATCAAAGATTTACGAGAAAAAAAGAATCGATAAATCAATCTTTTCGCATTTTTGTCTCATTTCTAAAAAAATCCCATTCATCCCTGCGATCTTTCAAAGCCAAGGACTAGAAGAAGCCAAACGAAAACGCCAAGAGCGAAAAAGGACACCAGCAATTCCCAGTTTGAGCAGTTTCGCCGATTTTAGGGTGTGGGGCATGCCTGTCGAGGAACGCCGTAAACCCATCCATGGGGGCTTGGCGGCAGCTCGAACGCCAAGGATGGCGTGAATGCAGATTTTGCATGGAGCAAAAATCTGCCCTGCTGCCGACATCCTCGCCAAGCATACCCCACACCCTTTTTGATCTCCAAATTGGGAATTGCTGAAAGGACACGCTTATGTCCGATTTATACCCGACATATTTTTCACACCTCAAACTATAGTTTTCTCCAGTAAAAATCGTCTAACACAGCCCAACTCCTATATACCTCCCTTTTGATCGAAAACCGTCTAAGACCTTCTCTTCCCGTCTCAAAACAAGAACCAATTGAGAACAAAACCCGTTTTGATGTACTATGCGCTTCCTATCTGCTGCGCTTGGAGTTTGTTCACGATGATTGTCATTCCTTTGTCGCGTTATCAACATCGTAACGCTCAAGCTTGCCCTACTGCGTTCGTGCTGTCCGATAATTTGGCGTTGCCGTTTTTTGGCCCGGCTACACAGCCTTCGACACTGAAGTTGCCGCTCTTCACGTCGAAAGTACCGGCAGGCTTTCCGTCGCCCGCCGACGATCATTTGGAAGCGTCGATCGATTTAAACCGACTCTGCATTCAAAATCCACCCGCGACGTTTTTTGTGCGCGTCGAGGGGCATTCGATGACGGGGGCCGGGATCAACGACGGCGATATGCTGGTCGTGGACCGTTCGCTAACGGCGAAACACAATTCGATCGTGGTCGCCGTCATCGACGGCGAAGTGACGGTCAAGTGCCTGGATTTGTCGTGCGGTGCCGTTTGTTTGCGCGCCAAGAATCCGGACTATCCGGACTTGCCGATCAAAGAAGGCATGGATCTACACATTTGGGGCGAGGTCGCGCATGTCGTCCGTTCGTTACCGACCTGATCCTTCGGACAAAGTCTTCGCGATCGCCGACTGCAATAATTTTTATGCCTCGTGCGAGCGGGTTTTTCGGCCCGAGTTGAACGGCAAACCGGTTGTCGTGCTGTCCAACAACGACGGCTGCGTCATCGCGCGAAGCAACGAAGCAAAAGCCATCGGCATCAAGATGGGTGCGCCTTTCTTTCAAATCGAACGTTTCGCAAGGCAACACGGCGTCGCTGTGCTCTCTTCGAACTATGCCTTGTACGGCGATATGTCCCGGCGCGTCATGCAAGTTTTGGCCGGGTTCGCGCCGCGCATCGAAGTGTATTCCATCGACGAATGCTTTCTTGATTTGACCGGACTGCATACCGACCTGACCGGCTATTGCCTGGAAATTTGCGCTGTCGTCAAACAATGGACCGGTATTCCTATTTCGATCGGCATTGCACCGTCCAAGACCCTGGCCAAGCTGGCCAATCGTTTGGCGAAAGGCGGCCGGTTCCGGCAATGCCCCGTGCTCGATTGGCGCACTGTGGACGATTCCGATACCGTATTGGCGGAAACCGCGTTGACCGATTTGTGGGGCATCGCCGCACGATCGCAATCGCGCTTAAACTTGTTAGGTATTGCCGATGCATTGGCGCTGAAACAATCCGATCCGAAACGGTTGCGAGGGCATTTCGGCGTGGTCATGGAACGTATCGTCTATGAATTGCGCGGGCTTTCTTGCCTTGATCTCGAAGACGTCCCTGCGCCGAGAAAACAAATTCTGACCTCGCGCAGTTTCGGCGAAAAATTGACCGGCTACGACGATCTGCGCGCTGCCGTGACCTATTTCGCTACCCGTTCGGCGGAAAAATGCCGGCAACACAAGCTCGCGGCGCATGCCTTGACGGTCTTCGTTGAAACCAGTCCGTTCGATACACGGCAGCCCTTTTATGCGAACAGCGCCACATTCGAATTTCAATTGCCCACGCACGATTCGGCGCAACTGCAACGAGCCGCGCAACGGGGGCTGGCGCGAATCTTCCGACCGTGTCTTTCCTATCAGCGCGCCGGCGTGTTGTTACCGGAACTGTTGCCGGAGGGCGTGGCGCAATTGTCGCTATTTAACGGTGGCGAACAGTCGAACCGCTCGGACGAATTGATGCAGACGCTCGACGCTATCAACCGCCGCTACGGCAGAAGTAGCATTCGCTATGCCGGCGAAATCCTCAGTCAACGCTGGCGGATGCGGCAGCAATTTAAATCGCCTTCGTATACGACGAATATCCACGAGCTGCTGACGATCCGGATTTAGGCGAAGTGCGCCTTGGAGAAAATGTTAACGCTTATCCCGCTCGATCAATGCATAAGCCGAGTGATTATGAATCGATTCGAAGTTTTCCGATTCGACGATATAGGCGCTGATTCTAGGTTCGGCTTCCAACCGGGCTGCGACATCGCGCACCATGTCCTCGACGAATTTGGGATTGTCGTAAGCGTATTCGGTGACATATTTTTCGTCGGGGCGTTTCAGCAATCCGTAAATTTGGCAGGACGCTTCTTGTTCGGCCAGATCGATCAACTCTTCAATCCAGATGAAATCATTGATCAGTACCGTCAGCGTCACATGAGACCGTTGATTGTGCGCGCCCCTGTCCGAAATGGTCTTGGAACATGGGCAAAGACTGGTGACCGGGACGACGACTTTGATACGCGTTTGCACTTCACTGCCGGCAATTTCGCCGATCAAGCTCACTTGATAATCGAGCAGGCTGCGCACGCCGCTGACCGGCGCGGCTTTGTCGATAAAAAACGGAAACTGCATTTCGATGTAGCCCGACTGTGCATCCAAGCGCTGCACCATTTCTTCGAGCATCAAGCCGAACGATTCGACGCTGATTTCGCGGTCGTGTTGATTCAGAATCTCAACGAAGCGCGACATATGCGTGCCTTTGAAGTCGTGCGGCAAATTGACATACATATCGAATAAACCGATCGTATGCTGTTCGCCGACCGACCGATCTTTAACCCGTATCGGATGGCGAATCGCCTTGATGCCGACCTTGTCGATCGCAATACGCCGCGAGTCGGCAATGCCTTGCACGTCGACAATAGAGTTTTCTAAAGAGGGGATGCTTGATTGATTGTTCATTGATGAATTCCTTTAAATAAATATTGAACGCCGGAGTCGATATCTCATTGCCGCAATGCGTTCATGACGGTTTCGGCCAAGGTCTTGATGTCGCCGCCGGCGATAAAGACCAGGCGCCCTCGGTTATCGACATTCTCCCGCAGCGGCATCGGCGCCGGCGGAAACAAATGGCCGGCAATGCCGTGGACCGCCATCGGCCCATCGTGTTCTTCGGTAAAAATCACGCCCTTCACTCTGACGATATGACTTTGCGGGTCGCTGAGCAGTATTTCAAGCACCGCTTGCAAGCGCGCCCAAGCAACCGGTTGTTCCAGTTGCAACGACACGCTATTGAAACCGTGCTCGGGTAAATCGTCCGACCGAGGTTGAGCGATCGGGCGAAATAGGCCGCCAAAATCGAGCAGAGCCTCCGCCAAACCGGAGGTTTGTGCCGATTCGAGATGCGCAATCGAAGGCGCTAATTCTTGCAGTCGGTTTTGCACGCGTTCGACTTGCGCCGCCTCGGCCAAATCGGCTTGGGTCAGTACGAGCTTATCGGCCCAGGCGATCTGCGCTTGGGCTTCGGGAAAGCGCGTCAGATAGGTTTCGGCGGCCAACGCCGAGACGGTCGTAATCATGCCTTGATAACGATAGCGCGGCGCCAGCCAGCGTTCGTTCAACAGCTTATCGAGAATCGGCTCGGGACTCGCCACGCCGCTGGTTTCGATAAAAATACGGCTAAACGGTTTGACCGGCTTTGCATCGTAGGCCATGCGCAGATTTTTTAACATCGGCGCCAACGAGCCGCGCACTTGGCAGCATAAACAACCGCCGGACAGCGTTGTTAACGGGATCTTATGCTCCGCGAGCAATTCTTGATCAATCGGCGTCGAGCCGAATTCGTTAATGATCACAGCCGAATGCGGTGCGGCGCGGAGCAGATGATTTAATAGCGTCGTTTTGCCGCTGCCGAGAAAACCGCTCAGCACGATCACCGGTATCCGTTGAATCGTTTTCGAAGAAGCCCGATTCACCGGGCATTCTCCGCCAAATAAGGACGGCCGCAGGCATGCGCGCGGAAACGTTCGCTATCGGCCTGCCCCGCATCGACGTCGCCGACCGTAAAATTGGCCAGGCCGAGGTTGTAGAAGCGGTCGTAATAGTTTTGCAAATCGCGTTCGATACGGTGATCGAAAAGCGGCTGAACGACTTGTGCCGTCCCGTTGCACCGTTCGACGACCGCACCGTTTTGCACGGCCAGGCGGCCGTTTTTGAACAGCAGTTCGGCATCGGCGAACATCGCGGCCTTATCGGCTTGTTCGCGGTAAACGGCAATATCGGCTACCGCACCGGGCCGCAAATGCCCCCGGTCCGGCAAGCCCAGCAAACGGGCGGCGGCGGTTCGGGTCATCACGGCGATGTCATAGAGCGAAAATTCTTTGTCGAGATCCTTCAATAGACTCATCGCGACCGCTTCCTGATTCAATTGTTCGAGGCATTGCAATCGATAATCGCGATCCATCAACAGGCGGATCAGGTAAGGATACATCGTAAACGGCGCGCCGTTCGGATGGTCGGTCGTGAAGAACAAGCGCCACGGATCCTCGGCCAACAAGAAGATTTCCAGGCCGATTAGCCATTGCAGACTGTTGACGAAACTCGTTTCTTTGTAGCGGTAAGGCACGACGCCGCCGCTGCCTTCGCATTCGGCATCCCAGGCGATCCATTTATTCGGCGAAGCATCGTTCCTGCGGCTGTATTGCGCGATCACATCGCCGGATATCGTGACGGTTTGTCCGAACAAAACCTGGCCGACGTCCATCGTAATGTTCGGGTGTTTTTTGAATCCGTCGATTAGCTTCGCGGCCGCCGACGAAAAGCCTCGATCGCCTTCGTTGCCGTAGCCGTAGAATTGAATGTGCGCCAAATGCATCGGCAGGCCCTGAGCCGCTTCCATTGTCGCCAATGCGGTATCGACATTGCCGGGTACGCCCAGATTGTTGCAATGCACATGCACCGGATGCGGAATTTCGACCTCACAAGCGGCGCGCTGTAAAGTTTGCAAAATATGACGCGAGCTGACGCCGTATTCGGGAACGACATCGTCCAGATCGAAGCTACGGGCATTGGACTTAAACGCATTCGCTCCGCCGGCATTGATGACTTTCAAACCGAGGCAACGCGTCGAGTGTAAGGTCCAGGCGACGTAATCGTTGATTTGCGATTGAGACGCGCCGCTCCGCATTAAACGCAACAAATAATCGTCGTTACCGAGAATCGCGAGCCCCGCCGTGTCGATGATCGGAATGTCGGCCATCTGCAAATGCGCATCCAAGGCATTGATCGGCAGTATGGCCGGTTCGACGACGGTGGTATAGCCCATGCGGGCATAACGATAACCGGTTTCGGTCGCCGACCAGCGGGAGGTGCTGAATCGATGACCGAGTTTGCGCGCCACGAAATTGCGGTGCTGTTCCGGCAGCAACAAGCGCGCGGTGTTGACGTTACCGCCGGCGATATGGCTGTGAATATCGATCGCGCCGGCCATGACCACGCAGCCGGCGATGTCGTAATCGGCATCGATCATGGCGCCGGCTTCCGGTTTGTCGACGATGACACTGTCCCGGAAATAAATATCCCGAATCTCGCCATCGAGCGCTTGCGCAGGATCGTAAACTTTCCCGCCTTTGAGTCGAATCAGCATGGTGTGAATTCCTTAAATGATTGCTGAAGAAGAAATCAAGGGTTGAGTCATTTGGTCAAGCATCGTTATACTGTGCATTATTTTGTACGTTTTATTCATAAGGGTAACCATGAAACAAGCAAACTTCACCGAAATTCGAAACCACGCAAAAATGTATTTCGATATCGTCGAAGCCGGCGAATCGGTTCGGGTCCTACGTAACGGCAAACCCATCGCCGACATCATCCCGATCACAGCGGATTTACCTTCTTGGCGACGTCGAAAAGCCCAACCCTTAGTACTCGATGGCGTTTCGATCAGCCGGATGATTATTGAAGAGCGCGAAGCCGGGCTGTAGATCGACTTTAATCATGCGCGTATTTTTCGATAGCTCAGCTTTTGTAAAGCGCTACATCAGCGAGCACGGAACCGATAGCGTGTTGCAATGGTGCGACAAAGCAACAGAAATCGGTTTATCCGGCATTGCCTTGCCGGAAATTATCTCGGCATTTTGTCGTTTATACCGTGACAACAAAATCACCGATGTTCAATACCGACAACTAAAATCGCTTTTAATGGCCGACATCGAAGACGCAGCGATTTGCGATTTGTCTCCGCAAGTATTGATGCATGCAGTTTCCAGCTTGGAAAACAACACACCTCGAGGAATGGATGCCATACATATCGGCAGCGCCATAGTCTTGCAAGCCGATGTTTTCATTTCCTCCGACAAACGACAGATTACCGCCGCCATTCAAGCAGGCCTGCGCGTAGAGCAGGTTTAAAGCTTGGCCTACCTTTTTCACGGCATCAATAAATTCCCCTCGAGTACGACGATCGCTTGCATGAAACCGATACCTAAAGCGAACACGAACGATTGTCCGCAAAGATTGCGTAGGCTCGAATGTTCATGCAATACCGGAATGAAGTCGGTCGCGGCAATATAAATAAATCCCCCTGCTGCTATCGGCAGCAGCAAAATCAACGAAGCCTCGGCAAACTGCCCAAGCAGCAGAGTAAACACCGCACCCATAACCACGGTCAAAGAGCAATAAAAGTTATACAGCACGGCATCTTTAGGGCTATATCCGCCGTAAACCAGTGCGCCGACATCGCCTATCTCCTGCGGTATTTCATGAACGACGATGGCAAGCGTCGTAGTCAGCCCGATAACGGGATCCACCAAAAAACTGCCGCCGATTAAAATACCGTCGACAAAATTATGAACCGCATCGCCCATCAAATTCATCTTCGCCATCGGCTTGATCGAGTCGTCGGCAAATACGGTATGGTCGTGACGCCAACGTACGATTTTCTCGAGCACGAAAAACAAAAACACGCCGGCCAAGGTCGTCAAACAAACCGTGGCTATCGACCCTTGGCGTTCCGCCGCATCGGGTATCAAATG
The DNA here is from genome assembly GCF_005931095.1 of Methylotuvimicrobium buryatense. GTDB lineage: Bacteria > Pseudomonadota > Gammaproteobacteria > Methylococcales > Methylomonadaceae > Methylotuvimicrobium > Methylotuvimicrobium buryatense. Next base: position 3,798,107 of record NZ_CP035467.1, read on the forward strand.
AATGAAGGCGTCGCCCAATAAAACGCCGACCGCCAACGCGATCAGATAGGGCAGCAGCCGCTTGAGCAATTGCCTGTCCAGGTAAAAAACGAAAGCACCGCTCAGCGATACGAGACTGACCAGTAACGATGCACTCAGCGTATAGAAAATGACTTCGGCAGATATCGGCATACGGAGTTACGCTACGGCAGGAACCCGGCATTCGTCCATCGCGTCGATAAAGGCCTGCTTCGGCAAATCGCGCCCGATGAATACCATCACGCTTTCACTTTTTTCATCCGCCGACCAAGGTTTACCGAAATCGGTATTCATCATCATGTGCACGCCTTGATAGATGATCCGGTTTTCCTGGCCTTCGATCTGCAGGATGCCTTTGTAGCGCAACAAATCTTCGCCGTAGACTCGCACCATGACATCAAAAAAAGCCATGATCCGGGCCGCATCGAAAGCGCGGTCGCTACGATAAACGAAAGACGAAATGTCATCGTCGTGTTTGTGAGTGACGTCTTCGAGAAAATCCGGCTCGATCTCCAGAATCGCCTGCAAATTAAACCCCCGGATGTCGAGTACTTCGCCTATGTCGCAAGAACCGAAATGGACATGCCGAATAGGCGCCCGCGAATTCATCGCCCGCAAACGGTTTTCGAGATTTTCGACCTCTTCAGCGCTTACTAAATCAGTTTTGGATAATAACAAACGATCGGCGAAACCCACTTGCTCTTGCGCCTCGTGATGATCGTCAAGCTGGTTTGAGGCGTGCTTTGCGTCAACCACGGTCACGATCGCATCAAGCGTGTAAAAGTCGGCAATATTCCGGTCGGCGAAAAAGGTTTGCGCGACCGGTGCCGGATCGGCCAATCCGGTCGTTTCGATGATCACGCGATCGAATTCGGCCCCACCGGCCGTGCGTTTGTCGGCCAATTCGCCGAGTATGCGCACCAAATCCCCGCGCACGGTACAACAAATACAGCCGTTGTTCATTTCGACGATCTGCTCTTCGCCTTGAATCAGCAAGTCGTTATCGACCCCCTCCTCTCCGAACTCGTTCTCGATCACGGCAATCCGGTGACCGTGATCCTCCGATAAGATGCGGTTCAGCAATGTCGTTTTCCCGGCTCCGAGAAAACCGGTTAAAATGGTCACAGGTACGGGATTGAATGCGTTCGCTTCGTTCATGATTCGGCTCCATGGGACTGTTTGTATAATTGATCGGGCGCTATAAGCGGCGCGCTGACGACTTCAACACGATCACCGCTCACCCTATTGTAAAAACAACTGCGCCGCCCAGTGTGACAGGCAGGCCCTTGTTGGTCGACTTTCAGCAGCAAAGTGTCTCCGTCGCAATCCAAATAAAATTCTTTCAGCATTTGGATTTGCCCCGAGCTTTCGCCTTTGCGCCACAATTTCGCACGCGACCGGGACCAATAACAGACGTGCCCGTGCTGCAAGGTTTCGAGTATCGCATCCCGATTCATCCAGGCCATCATCAAGACTTCACCGGTATCGTATTGTTGCGCGATCGCCGGCACCAGGCCTTGTTCATTGAACGGCAGACCGGTTAACACGTCGGCCCACGGAAGCGCCTCACCTACATCACGATTTTCGTTTTGCTCGATCATGAATGCAGCATTTTCTTTGTCGATTCTTGTTGCGCCTGCCTGAACCAACCCAATACGGCTTTTCGGTGCTCTATGCCGTAAAGTTGCTCGAAGCGCCGGGTTTCTTCGCATCCGGCATTGCTCAATATGGCAATCCGCTCGCCGACAAACGGCTCAGTCAGTGCAATATTGCAATCGACGGTGATGCAATGGCGCCATTCTTGGTAGGTAGACGGTATACCGTTAAGAACGAGCATGATATAACTTCGACAACTGGTGGAAGGGGGGGCGGTGGCTCGATTGAAAGGTGTCGGCGGCAGGGATAGCCGCCGTCAAGCCTACATGGAGGTATTCACGGCGTCCTTTCAAGCGAGTCAATGAACCGCCGCAAAGCCTATTACTTGTATAAGTCATTGTGTGCATATTCCTCAGTAAAGTTCATTAGGCAAAATCCAATGTCAATAACAGCCGTCGCGGGCAATCTTCGCTCGGATTCGGCGAACGGTGCACCGCGCCGTGCTGTTCGTTCCCGGCCCAATTGCTGCCTTTCAGCAGACCGACCGAAAATGCGGGCATTCGATGAATCGAGGATTCGTCCAAAATTACGCCGGCTTGCCTATCGTTTAAGCCATGCGTATTGATACCCAATTTGGCGCGGTCGACCGCTCGGTCTTCGAGCCATTCGGTACCGATGCCACCGTAAGTCGAGACCATGCGGCACGGCACATGATCGACATGGAATTTCGGGCACATCGGCCGGTCGAGGGTTCGCAAACGCAAGCCGACGCGCTCGAGCTCGAATAAATCGCAAAACAGCGTCGTCAGCATCGCCGCGTCGCGATAAAATTCAAGATAGCCGTCGATAGTCGATGCATGAGGAATCAAGCCGCTAAAATCGAAATCGGCGATCGAAAGATTATGAATCTCGCTGATTTCTTGAGGGCTTGCGAGCAATGAATCGATGAACGACTCGATACGCGGATCGATGCTTCGCTCGATCACGCATAGGTTGACTTCATCCTGATAGATTCTGCTTAAATCGGCCAAATCGTCGGACTGAACCGCTTCCGAATAAGGCGCGCGAAATAGAGGTTGGGCTAAGGCGGACATGATTTACCTCGTTCAATACATGACTTCTTCGACTTCCGTTGCAGCCGTTTCCAGCCAAGGCGGAAAATCGTCTTGATAGTGTTGCCAAGCTTCGGCTCCCGCCGCGAGCTCTTCATCGGTCAATAAACAGGCATCGAGCTCGCGCCGAGTTTGTTCGGCATCGACATTCTGTCCGATGAACACCAATTCCTGGCGACAATCGCCGAACGGCGGCTGCCACTGCGCTTCGATATCGGCTTTATAGGCTTCGGGCCATTCGCTTTTCGGCACTGAAGCCCACCAGCGGCCTGCGCAACCGTGCTGCATGATGCCGCCGGCTTGCGACCAGGTACCGACCCATTCGGGCCGCGACGCGAGCCAAAAAAAGCCTTTCGAGCGCAATAATGTCCCGTTATTCCAATCGCCGTAGTGCAGATAGTCATAGAAACGCCCCGGATGAAACGGACGGCGGGCATGATAAACAAAACTGGCGATGCCGTATTCTTCGGTTTCGGGCGTATGCGCCCCGCGCATCTCTTGGAGCCAACCGGGTGCCTGCGACGCTTTGTCAAAATCAAATCTCCCGGTATTCAAAATTTTGGCGAGCGGAGCTTGTCCCATGATCATCGGGATAATTTCCGCATCGGGATTCAAATGCGTCAGTATTCCGGTCAAATTGGCCAGTTCGTCGCGGCTGATCAGATCGACCTTGGAAATCAGAATGACATTGCTGAACTCGATTTGATCGACCAAGAGATCGGCGATATTACGTTCGTCGTCCTCGCCCAATTCGGCTTCGACTTCCTTCAAGGATTGGGCTTCCATGTAATCACGCATGAAATTGACCGCATCGACGACGGTCACCAAGGTGTCGAGCCGCGCGACATCGGATAGACTGCGACCTTCTTCGTCACGAAACGTGAAGGTTTCGGCAATCGGCATCGGTTCGGCAATACCGGTCGATTCGATCAACAAATAATCGAAACGGCCTTCGCGAGCCATTTGTCCGACTTCAATGAGCAAATCCTCGCGCAGCGTACAGCAGATACAGCCGTTGCTCATTTCAACCAGTTTTTCCTCGGAACGGTTGAGTTCGATCTCGTTCTTGACCGTCGCGGCATCGATATTGACTTCGCTCATGTCGTTGACGATCACGGCGATCTTGAGATTGTCCCGATTGGTCAAAATGTGATTGAGCAGAGTGGTTTTACCGGCCCCTAAAAACCCGGACAAAACCGTTACTGGCAACTTGGATGGTGCGTCTTCGATAAACATTGGGAAGGTCTTTGTATTGAATTAATTGTTACAATATAACATATCTTTAAGATATCGCAATTTCAGTGTCGCTATAACAAGTCGGAAACCAAATCGATACCTTATCTCAATATTTGGTTTCAGGCTTGAAAGAGCCGCTCTCCCAAAAGCTGAGTCCTTTGAAAGCATGGACCGCGACAAAAGGCGCTTGCGCCGCTTTGAGCAACCAGTCGGCGGGAATCACATAATAATGGAAATCGTTGCCGTCCTTTCCGATAAAGGTCATCAAACCGACCAATTCGCCCGCTTCGTTAAAAATACCGCCGCCGCTGGCTCCTTGCATGAAACCGGCATCGATTTCGAGCACATGACCGGCACGATAGGGATGAAAGGCAACGATCGAGGCCGGCCTGGAGCGCATCCCTAAGGCGAAAGGATAGCCATACATGTAAACCGGCGTTCCAACCGCGAAGTCTGCGGATAAAGCCAGCTTCGCAGCAGGTAAAGGAATGGAATCGGTTTCGAGAATACAAGCATCCAATTCCGTCAGGGCGGCCTGTTTCAACACCGGATAAGCATGGCCCGATTTAAATAAGACGATTTGCTCCGCATTTCGCGTGACATGACAATTGGTCGCAACCTTGCCCGGCGCTATAATGACGCCGGATCCCATATAAGTTTTTCCGGCTGCATCTCGGGCGATCACTTTGACGACGCTGAGCGAAAGTTGCATGTCGGGCTCTATGGCACAAGCCTGGGACGAGCAAAAAAGCCCGATTGAAAACCAAAATAATCCGACACTTCGAATCCGGCTCATTTTTCCACCCGGCTAGCGTAAACGAATAGAACTCGGTCAACTGTTTCGACCTATCCTGGATTTTTTACCGCAAGAATGCTTAATGTCAATTAGATAAGGTTATTTCTGGTTCCCACGGTCCTCCGCTCATCGTTGTACATAAGTCAAAAATTACCGTTTTGCAATCTTAGCCAATAAGGCCAGAAATTCCCAATTTGGAGATCAAAAAGGGTGTGGGGTATGCTTGGCGAGGATGTCGGCAGCAGGGAGCTGCCGCCAAGCCCCCATGGATGGGTTTACGGCGTTCCTCGGCAGGCATACCCCACACCCTAAAATCGGCGAAACTGCTCAAACTGGGAATTGCTGCAATAAGGCCTCGATACCATTTTTTGTCGCCCAACGTTCCCGACTTCGAAATCGCGATCTGGGGATCGCTCCCACAGAGCATCCGGCCCCTTGTGGGAGCAACGCCTTCGTCGCGATTTCGAAGTCACTGATGTTCAATATCCGCAGATTTATCAAACAGCACCGTTTCCAGTTATACGATGACCTCTGTTTAGCAAGTTTACCGATATTTGTGCATAACGATGAGTGGTCCTCCTTGGGAATCCATGCTTTGGCTGCCGAAAAAGAATCGGTATGCATTCCCACGCTGGAACGATGGGAAAGCAGAAAAAGTGCGCAGTTTGTTTAGAACCATAATTCGAAGCAAATACGGCTTTACCGTCTAAAATGCGACGCGAATACCCAACTCCACGGCACGTCCGGCTTCAGGTGCGATATTGCGCAAATAAGACACCGAATTACGGATATCCTGATTCAGAAGGTTACTGGCTTTGACGAATAGCAAAACATCGGTTTCGTCTCCGGCAGCCACTCGGTAATTGGCTGTACTGTTCAACAACCAATAACTGGGCGTCTCCGTTTCGTTGTAACCCGGGTTTTCCTGTCTTTCGGCGCGCGTAATGCGCACATTCGCGGCCCAAGCCGTATGCTCCCACGAAAGCTGCATGCCGTAACGTAAAGGCGGCATTCGGGGAATATCGCTACCGTCGGTAAATTGTCCTCGCACGTAATCGCCGAAAAACTGACTGTCCAAATGTCCGTAACGCGTTTCCAGCAACGGAAAGGTCACTTGCGCTTCGAAACCTTTCAAAATCGCATCGCGCTGTTGCGCCCGGAAAACCGGCAAACACTCGTGATCATGATCGCATTCATCCTCGATTTCGCCATGATCTTCGTCGAAAAACTCGCCGGTTCTGATTTGCGCGATGTAATTGTTGACCCAGTTATGATAAAGATTGAAGTCGGCATGAACCCAGTCGCGCTCGAAATGCAGCCCCAATTCCAGATTATTCGCAGCCTCGACCGTAAGGCCTGCATTCCCGATATCGTAACTGTTGGTCGCCAAATGCGGGCCGTTGGAAAACAATTCCTGTACGTCCGGCGCGCGCTGAGCATGTGTAAACGACAACCGAACCGAGTCTTGATCGGTAAAATGCCAGAGCGCCGACGCCGAACCGCTGACCGGCGTATGCGTACTTTGATTTTGGCCGTCCGGATCGATGAATTGTTGCTCGACGCGTGCGCCGAATTCATAGGTCATCGGCCCTACATGAATGTCCTGAACCGTAAAAAATCCGAACGAATCGATATCGGAACGCGGCACGACCGCTTCATCGCCCTTTGCTTCGAATTCGCTATTTTTGGTTTGCACGCCGACCACGCCGTGATCGAACAGTAACCAAGGTTTTTGAATCAACTCAAGGCGGCTATCGAATCCGGTGTTGGTATAGACCGTGCCTTTTTCGCCGTTTTCCAATTCGGTATGCTGGTAATCGTTATAACCCAGCCGAATCCGCAAACTGTCGGCAAACCACACAGGGTCCTTGATCTCGCTTTTCATATCGTAACGGGTTTGTTTGAGATCGATACGCACGCGTTCGGGCATAGCATCTTCGTCTCCCTCGTCCTCATGATGCGCATGAGCACCCAGCGGCACCCCATAATTATTGTCGAGATGGTTGATGGAAAAGCCGATAAACCCGGGATCGCCGACAAAGGAAAAGCCTACGGTACCGGAACGAGCTCGCGTGTTCGAATTCAACAAACGCCCCCGATTATTAAAAGAATCTTCATCTTCATGGTCTTCATGGCTTTCGGCCTCGGCGGATTCGTCGACTGCCCAACCGGGTATCTGCATATCGATGCTTTCCCGGAACATGCCGTCCAGATGCCACGCAAAGAAATCCTTGCCGCCTTCCAATTTGAAAGCCGTGGTCTTGCCTTCGTTGACGAAGTTATAACGCTGCTCGGCCGCGCCCTCGATCATTTTATCCGGAACACGATCCGGAATGCGGTTGTCGATTACGTTAACCACGCCGCCGATCGCGCCGCCGCCGTAAAGTAGCGTAGCCGGGCCTTTCAATACCTCGATACGTTCGGCCCAAAAGCCCTCGGTGCTGTTCGCGTGATCAGGGCTTATCGAAGCCGCATCGAGACTGCCCAAGCCGTTTTGCAGAACTTGCGCTCGCGATCCGGTTTGACCCCGAATGACCGGCTGACCGACACCGGGACCGAAGGATTGACTATGAATGCCCGGCTCATTCTTCAAGGTATCACCGATCGTGCTGCCCGCTTTCAAACGCAATTCTTCGCCGCTCAAAATAGTCACGGGCAAAGCGGTATCGGAAGCCGATTGCGGCAAGGGTGAGCTGACGACGATTTTATCCAACATAATGGATTTCGAAGCTTTGTTTACATCGGAGGCATGAGCCACCGAAGCGAAGGGAGCTAACAATAATGTGAGTGATTTGCGCATGAGTTCAGACTGATCGGCAATTTATCGCGACAATTTCGTAATTTTCTCTGCAAAGCAGCAAAGAGATCCATAAAAAAAACAATAAGATACGTTATAGTGTAACGATCATCAAGTAGATTTTTATTTTGCCATCTGAGCTCAAACTCAAAATCGCTTTCGAAGGATTTCATCTCCTCCCCATTCGAATAAATCACCCTCCTGAAACCCGCCAATTCCTTAATTACGTTATAATAACGGCTCGTTTTTTCCAATTAATAAGGTCTTGTCATGTCTAAAACCAAATTATCGATCCTATTGCCGGTACTTTCGGTATTCGCTACCCAATTGACCGGTTGCAACACTCCCGCACCGAGCAAAGGCGATCTGATGATTAAACAAGGCGGCCCATTCATCGAAGCCGGCATTAAATGGAATGAAGGCAACCGCCTAGTCAAGGACGGCAATAAAAGAATTGCCGAAGGCCGCGATACAATTAACGAAGGCAAGAAAATAATTGCCCAGGGCGAACTTCAGGTCAAAGATGGCCAAAATATGATCGAACAAGGCAAAAAACTACTCGAAGAAGGCGAAAGGCTTTACCAAACCGGTCGACCGCAAGAAAGCGCTTATCCGTCTTACCCGGCGCCCCAACCTGCCGAGTCGATCGAAGTCTTTCCGTTGTCAGATTAATAAATCCCTGACAGCATGGGCCGAAACTTTTGGCCTTCACTGTTATGATAAGCATCTTCAAGTGCCGAAAAAGTCTCTGTCTCCCGGCATTGTTGCTTGTTTCTTGCAACGGCATCGCCGCTACGACACCTGAAAGCGAAAGCGGTTTTCAAGCCATGCTGCGCCGTCTGCTGCCGTTCGACGTCTTCGAACCCGATACGCCGGACATCGTCATTTCAGGCGTCAGCAGCGGGCAAAAAGCCAATGTGCGCGCCTTCTTGAGCCTATCGAAAGAAGCTTGTGACGCTCCACAATGGCGGATCAATCGCTTGTTCGCGCAGGCCGACACCGAAATCGACAAAGCGATGCGGGCGCTAGGCTACTATCACACCCGCGTCGAAAAAAACCTCGGCTTCAATGAAGACTGCTGGCAGGCCGAATTCAAAATCACCCGAGGCCCGCCGGTGCGCATCGAAGAACTCGCCATAAGCGTCTCGGGGGAAGCGGAATTTGATACGGCTTATAACCAATTGCTCGCAGGGAACCCCATCAAAACTGGTAACATTCTGCACCATGGACGCTACGAATCGTTCAAAAGCAGTTTTCAATCGCTCGCCCAGGAACGCGGCTATTTCGATGCCCGCTTTCTGGAAAGCGCGATCAGAGTCGATACCGAACGCAACAGCGCCAAAATCGTTCTCGACTTCGCTTCCGGACAGCGTTACTTCTTCGGTGAAGTCAAGATCGATCAGGACATCCTGAATCCGGACTTCGTCCAACGCTTTATCCCATTTGAAGAAGACGAGCCTTATTCGAGCCGAAAACTGGCCGACACCTACAACAATCTAACTGCGGGCGGCTATTTCAGAACCATAGAAATCCGACCTCGTATCGACGACGCGATCGATTTAAAAGTGCCGGTCGACATCGCGCTCTATCCTCAAAAGAAACACAGCTACGAAGTCGGCGTCGGTTACGACACGAATTTCGGCCCGCTGTTCAGCTTAGGTTATACCAACCGGCGGCTAAATAGGCGCGGACATACTTTCAACGCGGCCTTGGACCTGTCGCCGGTGCTGTCGACCGCGGAAAGCCGTTACAACATTCCGCTGCAACAACCGACCAGCGACTTTTTCAGTTTCGGCGCGGGATTCAAGCATGAAGAACCGGATACATTCACTTCGAATATGTTCAAACTATCGGCACAGCGTCAACGCATAGCCCCGAGCGGCTGGCAACAAATCGGCTTTCTGGATCTCGTTTACGAATCGTTCCGATCTGCCGATGTCGATGTCGATAGCAGCGCCTTGCTATTGATACCCGGCGTTCGCCTGCAATACACGCGCAGCAACTCGCCGATCCGACCCACCGAAGGTTACCATTTGAATTTTTCCCTGGCCGGCGCGCACGAATCGGTCGTGTCGACGCTGAGTTTCGTACAAGCCGGCGCTGGAGCGCGCTTGATTACTGGCGTGCCGTGGTCCGGGCGCTTCATCATGCGCGGCGACGTCGGCGCGAGCCTGGTCAGCAACTTCGACGATTTACCGACGACTTACCGTTATTACGCCGGTGGCACGCAATCGATACGAGGGTATGAATACAAGGAACTCGGCCCGACCAATGCGGCCGGACATGTGATCGGCGGCAAGATGCTATCCGTGTTGAGCCTCGAATACGAACAATTCATCGGCGATCAATGGGGTGTCGCGGCTTTTGTCGACGGCGGTAACGCGCATAACGATTTCGGCGATATCGACGTAAAAATCGGCGCGGGACTCGGCGTTCGCTGGATATCGCCGGTTGGACCGATACGGATCGATTTCGCGGTGCCGTTTCATGAATCAGGCTCGTCGTTTCAGGTGCATTTCTCGGCAGGGCCACAGTTGTGAACGCAAAGGCTATTTTCAAAGCGCTCGTGCTGACGCTGAGCGGAACGCTCTTGAGCCTGCCGATCGCACTGCTGGCGATACTCGGCAGCGAACCGGGCAGCCGTTGGCTGATACAAACTGTGATCAGCGCCGCCGAACTCGATGCCGAAGTAGAGCGCATCGACGGTACGCTGCTTAGCGAACTGACCCTGAACAAACTCGTCTATCTTAGCGAAACCGAACGAGTTACGCTGGACACCTTCATTTTCGCCTGGAGGCCCTCGGCATTGTTGAGCGGCACGCTGCATATCGACAGGCTTGCAGCGAACGGCTTATCGGTCGAGATAACAGACGAAGCGCCCGAGTCCGACGATGACGAGCCTTTTTCGATGCCGAACATTCCTTTGGCTATCCTAATCGATGATATCGACTTGCAAGCGACGCGTTTCCGAAGCGGCGAGCAAGACATTGCGATCGACCGCTTTCGCCTGCGCGCCGCCTTGATCGATAATACGTTGCGCCTGACCGGCCTCGCGCTGGAAATGCCGGAGGCAACCGTTTACGGGCGCGCGGAAATCGAACTTCAACCGCATTTTCCGTTATCGGCGCAATTGGCCTGGCAATTGAAACTACCGGAAACGCCGGCGATTGACGGTGAAATGACGGTGCTGGGCACGCTAAAGGAACTCATGCTGACGGGCCATGCCGAAGGCCCTTTTCAGTTTTATCATGAAGCCCGGCTCAATTTGGCCGAAAGTGTGCCGGTTTTTTCGGTCTCCGGCCGCTGGCAACGGTTGCAATGGCCGCTGGACGGCGAAGCCGATATTGTGAGCCCGGAGGGTGAGTTCACGATCGACGGCAACTCGGACGATTACCGTATCGATCTGGCCGCACAACTGTCGGCCGAGCAGGAATCGTTTGCGTTGCAATTGGCCGGCTATGCCGATAGCGATTCGTTGACGCTCGAACGGTTGGAACTGGCGCCGAAGCAAGGCCGCCTTACGTTGGCGGGCCGTGTGATATGGGCCGACGAACCGATCAGCGTAAATTTGACCGGCGACTGGAAAAAACTTCAATGGCCGCTGTCCGGCCCTCCCCAGGTCGAAACCGACCAAGGCCGTTTCGATTTGAGCGGAACCTTGGACGATTACCGAATCGATCTGACCGCCAAGCTGGCAATGGAACAATTGCCGCCGTTCGACGTGCTTTTCAATGGACAAGGCAGTACCGAAGCGATCGATATACATCAACTGTCTCTACGTCCGAAACAAGGACGGCTGGATCTGAAAGGCAAAGTTTCGTGGCGCGACGCGATAGATTTCGCGCTGGACCTGAATGCCCAACAGCTCGATCCGGGCGACTTTACGCCCGACATCAGCGGCTCATTGAATCTTCAAGCCGCTGCATCAGGACGCTTTGCCGAAGAACAATTGACCGCCACGCTCACTATCGAAAAACTGCACGGCACGCTTTTCGATAGCCCGATTCAAGGTCATGGCAAACTGGCTTTCGCCGAGCAACGCCTTACCATAGACCAACTGCTGCTGCAATCGTCCGAGAATCGCCTTACGGCCGACGGCATTCTGGCCGAAACCCGCTCCAATCTCGATTTTTCGATCGATGCACCCAATCTCGCGGCCGTTTGGCCGGGACTTTCCGGCTCGATCAAAGGCAGCGGCACCGTACGAGGCAACTACCTGGACCCTGCCGTCAAAGCTCAATTGAATGCCAACAAACTAAGTTACCAAGATTTCAGTATCGGCCTGTTGACGCTGAATCTCGACTATGCCGAAGCCTTGGGCCAACGTTCGCAACTCGACCTGGTTTTGCAAGGCGTAGAGTTGGACGGGCAAGCGATCGATGAATTAACGCTGCAAGGCTCGGGATCGTTAAACGATCACCGGTTCGACGCGAAATTGAGTTCCGAAATCGTCAAGCTCGATACCGTACTCAACGGCAGTTTACGAAATCAACGCTGGCTTGCGACGCTGGAACGTCTTGACATCGACCAAGCGCAAATAAAGCAATGGCGACTCGACCGACCTTGGCCGATTCGGCTGGATTTCGCCGGCGACGATATCGGTGTCAACCTGCCGCAAAATTGCTTCGTTCAGACCGGTGCGGCGATCTGCCTGAGCGCCGACGGCTCAATCGAGCGCCGCCTGAACGCCACTGCCGAATTGCGCAATATCGACTTGGCCATGGTTAAACCGTGGTTGCCCGAAAACTTGAGCCTCGACGGTGCGCTCAATGCCAACGCCAATTTCCTGAAACGAGGCGAACGCCTGACGGCCGATGCCGACGCCACGGTCGTAAATGCATCGCTACAACTTTCCCGAGACGGCGAGAAACCCCTTATTTTTGCTTTGTCCGAAACTCGGCTGAAAGCGCAATACGGTGATGAGCGGCTCGATGCCGAGTTGAGAATCGGATTGACCGGCCGGGACTTTATCAGTGCGCAAGTCAAAACCGCACCGCTCGCCGCAACAAACGCACAGTCTTTGACAGGCAACTTGCAAGCATCGATTGCCGACTTAAGCCTGATAGATCAGTTAGTGCAGGATATCGAAAATCTCAAAGGCCGGATCACGGCCGATCTGACCCTCGCCGGCGACACCGAACGACCGGCACTCAGCGGCCTGCTGCAACTCAGCAATGCCGAACTCGATGTGCCTGAAATCGGCATTCATCCGCACAACATCAACCTCAGATTATCGGGGCAGCCGGGACAGCCCGAACAGTTGACCTTGTCCGGACGCATCGATTCCGGCAAAGGATCGCTGTATCTCGACGGCACCTTCGATCTGAATCCGGAAGCCGGTTTTCCTGCTGAACTGACGATCACCGGCAGCGAATTCGAAATAGCTCGCTTACCCGAAGCGGAAATTAGCGTATCGCCGCGCTTGACGGTTAAACAAAGTGAGGCATCTGTTCAGGTCACCGGCGATGTCACCGTCGACAGCGCCGAATTGAAGCTAGTCGAACTACCGGAAACCGCGATTGCACCCAGCGCCGATGAAATCATCATCGGTCGGGAAATCGTCGAGGAAGTAGAGACTGCCTTGAACGTACAAACCGATATCGGCATCTTGTTGAGCGAACAGGTGCGTTTCTCCGGCTACGGCATGGATACCCGGCTGACCGGCAACCTCCGTTATACTTCCTCGCCCGGCACGCAACGCATGCAAGGCCGAGTTGCGATGCAAGATGCGAGATACAAGGCTTACGGACAGGATTTGACGATAACCAGAGGCGAATTTTTATTCAACGGGCCGGTGGACAACCCTTGGCTAAACATCGAAGCAACGCGTAAAGCCATCGGCGAAGATGTAACCGCAATATTGACCGTGACCGGGCCGGTCAAATCGCCGCAAACCAAAGTATCGAGCCGGCCGCCGATGCCGGAATCCGATGCGCTGGCCTATCTGCTGACCGGCCGTTCCTTGCAACGTACCGGCGAATCGCAAGCCAACATGCTAGCCAAGGCCGCAATCAACTACGGCGCAGGCGAACTTTCATGGCTCAGCAACCAGCTAGGCTTCGATCAGTTCGAGGTCGAGGAAGCCCAGCGTCTCGAAGACACCGCAGTGCGACTCGGCAAATACATTAATCCCGATTTATATCTGGGTTTTTCGTTAGGCCTGTTTTCCAATACCTATGCCGTCATTTTGGAACAAAAATTGAGTCAACATTTTAGTCTACAGACCCGAGCCGGCGAATCGCAAAGGCTTGACTTGAAATACCGCCTGGAAAAGGACTGATCACTACTTGAAGGTACCGTTATGAGAAGGTTAAATGCTTTGTTCATCCCGCTATTCGTCCAACTGCCGGTTCACGATGCCGACCTGAACCGCAAGCCGGTCAGCGTCTGGGAAGACATCCGCGAAAAAGGCAAGCTGATCGTTTTGACCCGCCACGCGCCGACGACGTATTACCATGGCGACGACGCCACGCAACAAGGCTTTGAATACGAATTGACACAGCAATTAGCACAATCGCTGAATATCGACGTCGAATACAAGGTCTACGACAATACCGCCGCGATCATGGCGGCGCTGGCGGCCGGCGAAGGCCATATCGCCGCGGCCGGATTGACCCGAAGCGAACTCAGCCCGAAACACTTCCAGTACGGGCCGAGTTACAAAACGGTCGAACAGCAGGTCGTCTGCAACAAACGCAGCAAACTGCCGAAAACCAACGAAGACTTGCTGAATCATTCGCTACTGGTCATTGCCGACAGCCGTAGCGATGAAAAACTGTCCGAAATCCAACAACACTACCCCGAACTGTCATGGCAAAGCACCTCGACGCTATCGACCGAGCAAGTTCTCGAACAAGTCAGCAACGGCGCGGTCGATTGCACGGTCGTCGAATCGAACATCGTTGCAGTCAACCGCCTGCATTATCCAAATCTAATCAACGCCTACACGCTGTCCGAGGAAAAGCTCGCCTGGGCATTGCCGCACAATTCCTCGAGCCTCAGGGTATACATCGAAGACTGGCTCGCACGCATACAAAGCGACTCGACGCTAAAAGCACTCAACGAACGCTATTACGGCTACGCCGAGCTCTTCGACTACCATGACGCGGCGGTTTTTTTCCAACGCGTCAAAAAACGTCTGCCCAAATACAAATCCTATTTCAAACAAGTCGCGGCCGACTACAACATTCCGTGGACGCTACTGGCAACCCAGGCTTACGGCGAATCGGAATGGAATCCCGACGCGGAAAGTCCGACCGGCGTACGCGGCTTGATGATGTTGACCAACACCACCGCCAAATCGCTGGGCGTCAATGACCGGCTCAATCCCAGGCAAAGTATCCGCGGCGGCGCGAAATACATGCAACAATTGCTGAAAAGAATTCCTCAGGAAGTCGCCGAAGAAGACCGCATCTGGTTCGCGATGGCTGCCTACAACATCGGTATCGCACACTTGCTGGACGCGCGCGAACTGGCTAGAAAAATGGGCAAAAACCCGAATGTCTGGGCCGATATCAAACAAGTGCTACCGCTGCTATCAGAAAGGCGCCATTTCAAAAACCTGAAATACGGTTATGCAGCAGGCAAGGATTCGGTTAAATACATAGACCGCATCCGGCTATATCACGACCTCCTCCGTAAAACGGAAACACCGGAGTCGGTTTAACCTAAAAAGAGCAGTTGGCATGTGATGTAGACCGTTCGTGCTGAGTAAAGTCGAAGCATGAAGGGTCTACAACACGTTCACCGGCCTGGTGAAGCCTCAAACTACCGTTCACCCTTTGACATGGCTCTCCTGAGCGTAACCGAAGGGCTCTCAAGAAACAGCTAATTTAGTTATTCTTAATCAATAGGTTACAGGATAAATAAAATCATTAAATAGGCCTTCAAACAGCTTGAGGCACGAGGTCAAATCCGAGTGTTTTCGCCTTTAGTTGAAGATACTTAAGGGTACGGTCATGGAATTTCGCTTCATATTCAGCTTGTGATTGCTGAACATACTCGGTGCCCTTCGTTAACATGGCATAGATTAATCGGGCTAATTTATGCGCTGTGGCGGTGATAGCTTTTCCTTTACCCAAGCGAGCCGCCGTTTTTCGGTAATAGGCGCCTAATCCGCATTGGCTGCGATGCAATCCTTGCGCCGCTAACTTAAGCGCACGCGCCACCCGGTTAGGTATCCGTTTGCTAGCGCCTGAAAGACGTTTGCCGCCTGAGATTCGGGTCCCTGGGCATAATCCCAGCCAGGAACAAAAATGCTTGGCCGTTTTAAACTTGGATAGGTCCGTACCTAACTCCACCAAAACTTTAAGTGCCGTGCAAACATCAATACCACCAATCTGGGTTAAATCAACGCCTGCCCATTCCCTCAAAGCCTCCTGCACATCAAAGCCGGGCGCATTCTTGCCGCCTCGCTTGGTTTTGCCTTTGGCCGTTTGCACGTCTTGACGACGTAATGGAGCAATGAGGGTCTCCAACTTCGCGTCTGCCTCAGCGATTAAGGCTCGATAGGTGTCATAAAGCGATAAGGCTTGCGACAAGCAAAATAAATGCTCTGCTTTCCATGTTCCTTCCAAGCTCTTGGCTATTTCAACTTCACTTGCCTTGATGCGGTAATTTCGATGTTTGGCCAGTTCGATAGGATTTCGCTCCCCGGCGACAATGGCTCGTATGATGTTCAGTCCAGTTTGTCCAGTGATATCCGTGATGACATTGGTTAATTGCAGGTTCATCTGTGTCAGCGCTTTTTGCATGCGTTGTACGCAACGCGCTTGGTCTTGCAGCAACGTGTCGCGCTGGCGCGAGACGGCACGTAACGCGCAAACATCCGCAGGCGGGCGAAATGCCGAACTGAGCAAACCAAAACTCATCAATTGCTGGAGCCACTGACAATCCAGGACATCGGATTTACGGCCCGAGACATTTTTAACGCTACGCGCATTGACCAACATCACCTGAATGCCATGTGCTTCCAAAACCTCGAACACCGGAATCCAATAGACGCCTGTTGATTCAAGCGCGGCTATCGTAATGCCGCAGTCCAGCAACCACAAGGCTAGCGCATTGAGATCTTCGGTATAACAACCAAATTCCCGCACCGACTCTGTCGCGCGATCCGCCGGAACCGCCACAAAGTGGCTGCGGCTACCAATATCAATACCGGCCGCATTGGGATACTGAATATTCAATACTTTGCTGACGCGCATAGCCATGGGCATAAACTCCTGATGAAAGTTCATAAATAGCCTTGCCAGCTGGGGACATCGTCTTGCTCATTCTCTCAAGCGGGATGCAAAAGCTCACCAAAGTCGCCGACGTCACCAAACCACACTCAGACAACGGGCAATTAGCACCAGTGCTTATTCGGTCTTTGCTGGTAAGGTCCATATATAATACACTTTCAACGGTAGCCTTCCCCTGTTTCTTGCTAACGCCATGCGACCGAAGGGCGCTTACTTTGCTCAGGGCGAACGGTAGTTTGAGGCTCTCAACTGCTCTTTTTAGGTTTAAGATTTCGTGATTATACTTTTCGCACTTCAAATTTTGGCCGTACCCGCGGAGGCGCCGAAGCGTTCGATCCCTCACCTCACCTAACGCTAGGTAAGAGGCCAGCATAGAGTATCTACATGGACGAATTTTCCATAAGCGGGCCGCCTGCATTGCCGTTGACATCGACCCAAAGATAGGGCAACCCCAAAGTCTCTAGCCAGGCAGGGCCTTGCTCTTCTTTAAGCATCGCAATGGTCGAAGCACTACCCGAAACCACGCAAAAGTCGCCGACGACACTAACCGAAGCCAAAAAACGCACCGGCCACCCTGTTTTAGGATTGAGAACATGGCCATAGCGCACGCCGCCGATTTCTAAACAACGCTCGTAATCGCCGCTGCTCGCCAAGGCCCCGCTAACCAAACCCAATGATTGCATGACCTCGCCTTTACGCCGCGGATGCGCGATGCCGATTTGCCAAGGCGAACCGTCCGGCCGGGGTCCGACGATTTTAATATCGCCGCCAAGATTGATCAGACCATGCTCGATGCCGGCTTGCAAGCATAACCCGGCGGCGCGATCTACTGCATACTCTTTGACGATTCCGCCGAAATCAAGCTCCATACCGAACACAGAAAAACTTAATTTCGGCTGTTGCCAGCCGATCTTATGCCAACCGATTTTCTCCAATAGCGCTCGAATTTGCCCTTCATCCGGCAAGATATTCCGGTCGAAACGCCAAGCCTTGCGCAAGATACCGGAACTGATATCAAACAAGCCGTCACTTTGTTCGTAGCAGGTTTGTGCATAATTCAACAAGCCGGCCGTTTCGTCATCGACACTTATCGACCCCGCCCGAGCGGCGGTACGGTTTATTTCGGATAAGAAACTATCCGATCGGTAACGCGAATATAAACGCTCCAAACGCTGCACATCGGCGATAACGATATTCGCTGCTTGTTGGGCGGACTGCCGCGAGCGAGCAAACAACTGTATCTCGCAGGGCGTACCCATGGCTTTAAAGTTGAATCGAAAATAGTTTAGGGATGGCTTTTTCAAATCGAAGTTCAGTGGGCGTGGCAATAGAGACAGGACTTGATTGTCGTATACCCATCGCAGATCAAAATTCGGCCCCATTTTGATCTACGAGGGTAGAATTAAAACATATAACTCCACGATGCAAACAGAGAGCCCTTACGCTCTAATTGGAAGCCGTTGACATCTTCATGGACAGGCTGCAGCCATTCGACGCTTAAATGATTACCGGAAAACTCACCGCCCGGCACTACGACATTCAAACCGAAACCGACATCCCAAAATCGGCCGCCATAGTTTCGCGGGTCATCCAATGTGGACCCTGTCGGATTGACGTTATTGCAAGGCTCGGAAGCATTAGAATAGTTTACCGAGCAATTACCCGCTATCGGATTGAATCGACCGCTGATCGACCCTTCGGTCGTATAAACACCACGCACGGAACCGGACAGCCAATTGAAAATACTATAGCTACCCCAAGCGGTAGCTTGAAACATATTACCCAGCGCATACCCGGATGAGTTTTGATTCTGCATACGGACAGTTCCGCTTGCTTGCGCGCCCCACGATAACTTGTCGTACTGGCCAAGATAAGTCAGACTCGGTAAAAAATCCCAGGTCCCGCTACCGAGTTGCATTTGGTAATGAATAAAACCGCCGTCTTGCGTATGTTGACGATTGAGCTTCATGTCGGTATCGCCCGTCGGAGCGCTAAATCCAATCCCTAAATTCACATGGTGACCGCGATGCTTAAACAGCTTAAACATGCCGAACATCAAGGTATCGCCAATCCCCCCGGTCTCATGTCCGCCATGCAAGTGGTCGGCTCCTACGTTAACCGGCGGATTGATACCGGTCAATGGCCGTTGATTCATACCCATATCCATAAACATCGGCATCACCATGATATTAAACCAATCGGTCGGCGCATACATCAGATCGATCATATGCATATGCATGTCATGAAAGGTCGGCACCGTTCGATAACCGTTGGCGACCATTGACGTATCGCTAGCTTTACCGGTTCGATTCAGCATATTTCCGGTTTCCCGAAAATACTGATACACATACCCCACCATGAAGTCGCCTTCCTGATTAAGCATGTGCCCTCCGGTACACATCAAGCCGGCCGGCATGAGCGGTTCGTGCTCGGTCATATTATGGTGATGATGGCTATGATCATCGGTCAAACTGCGTCCCAAATCGGAAAAATTAACATTGAGTTCGGCATTTGCAACGAGAAAGTTAAAATCGGCATAAGCCGGCTCGCCTCCACCGCCGATTTTCCAATCGCCGCGATGCATGTAATATTCCACGGAAGCATCGAGTCTGACACCCTTAGTGAATTGCTTACTGACCGTCACACCGCCACTCAGCGCGCCAAAGCCTGAAAGCCTGTGATCGCTGGAAAAGGTTTGTGTCGGCAGCTTGCTGTTATCGCTGGAATCCCTTGCGTTGCCAGGGTCATCAGACGGACCGGCTATCAAGAAAGGCGTATAGAAATCGGCTTCGCTTTGGGAATAGTAACGCACCCGAGGCGTGACCGACCAGCCCAAGCCCAACGGCTGCACCCAATCGGCATCGAAGGTATGCGCATTGATACCCCAATCGTCGAAATAAAACCGGTAATCGAAATGCAACGCGGCATCGAGCGGATTGATATATTGCACCCAGCCTGTATCGAAACTCCATTGATTGCGCAATTCCGGCCGCTGCTCCAAAAAGGCCTTCGATTGACCCACATATCGTACATCGGCGGGGCAATCCAAGCCGAAATCGCATTGTCCCGAAACATTAGAGTCGATAAAAATCGCCGTGACGGCTTTATAAGGGTTGCTCAAATAACCGGTACTGCGGGTGTAGCTAGCACCGAATTTAGCCAACGCGCTTTTGGTTACAATTTGCGTCAAGCCTAAATTGACCGTCCAATCCTCGCGTTTACCGCGCAGCACATTTTGACCGAACGGAACGGCTTCGAGCTTTGCGTATCGGGGCTGTAACCCAGGCAACGCGCCATCATACGCGCTGGTATTGATATAATTTTGCGCGTCATGGTTAAGCAGAGCCGACGTCGAGCTGTTCGCATAGCTCAAGCCTCCGCTGACCGTGGTCGTTTTTTGATTGAAATCGAGCGTCATGCCCAAATTGGCAAAGCGCGACTCATAATCGTTTTCGATGGACAATCCTCCGCCTGCGCTGACTGTAGCCTCATCCCATTCATAAGTCAGGTTGAAACTGCCTTCCTTGCGAACTTCCGGAGAGGCAACCGACATCGTATGAACATTTCTTTCATCGACTCCGAGACTTCGCACTTGAAATGAATTCATATCCAGCTTCGTGCGAATCGGTCTTAACTGCGAGTCAAAAAAGACTCTACCCGCAGCCGAGCCACCCGTATTTAAAAACGGCGAAGCCCCCGCCATCGTCGCGCCGGAACCAAATGCGACATTGCCTTGACGAGTTGCCGGTGCGGTACTCACCGGCGTGGCGCCGGACCAGGTGTCTTGCACATACTTGAAAGCGAATTTGATACGGTCGGCCAATCTGACATTCGCGGTCGTTTGCAGACTATCGACAGTTATCGGTTTGAATTGGCTTCTATTGAGAACAACTTCACCATCTAAATTGGTCACTTCACCCAAATCGCGTCGACTCTCTTCATAACGGCCGTACTGAAAAGTAAACTCATTGTCTTGCGCCGCCGCCGGAGCCAGTCCAGGCAAAATCAATGCCGCGGCCGTCAATGCTTGTAAACTGGTTCGCGCCGGCTTGCCATCGTCCTTGACAGATTTGGATTCGTCAATAACAGCCACAACCGCCTCCAGTTGCAGAACTACCCGCTCCTGCCGCTTCGCGGCTACCATAATTGTGTCCACGCAAATCGTTTAGCAACGGATGGCGATCCAATGCCATTTGCGGCTTGGCCAGAGTGCCTCGCTCCCACGGCTCGACCGTCGCACAGCCCTGCAATGCGAAACCCCATATGAAAAAATACCAAGGTATTAATTTAGTCAATACATTCATGATTTAGTGTTCTTATTATTTTTTATACCCATCGCACTCAAGCTCCGGCATTGACCTACAGAGGTACCGGGCCTTTGCTGCACTGCCATTAAGTTAAGGATTTTTCCGTTCGCCCTGAGCCTGTCGAAGGGTGAATGGAAAAATCCTGGGTCGATAAGTTAAGCCGTCCATGGTTCGACAGGCTCACCACGAACGGCTTAACTTAATGGCAGTGGGCCTTTGCTGAGGACCCCGGTGCCAAATCTTGATCTACGGAGGATATATGCTCCAATCCTAAGCGCTTATTCCATCAAAACCTGTTCGACTGCCTTTCTAAAGTCCAAAGCCTCACCGGAGCGAAATCCAAGATGCACTTTTCTAACGATACCGTTCCGGTCGATTAGATAAGAAGACGGCATAGCTTTGACAGCATACTGTTGAGCACACTGCTGATTAACGTCGACGACGACTGAAAATTGCGCAGGATTTCGCGCCAAAAAATCCTCGGCATCTTGCAAATTCTCGTCGAGATTGACAGCAATCACCTCAAGGCCTTGATCCTTGAGTTCGCGTTGCATTTGCGACATAAAAGGAAACGATTGCCGACAAGGAACACACCAAGAAGCCCAAAAATCGAGATATACGACTTTTCCTTCGAGCTCTTGCCAGGAAACTGCCGGATTGTCTGGCATTGCCGCCAATTGACATTGCGGGGCCGGTTGGCCAGTTAAGTCGGCATTAGCGGGATTAAAAAAAACCAGCGAAGCAAAACCGGCTACCAATGCTATCAATTTTGTACGGGACATTTTTTATTCGTTAGTTAAGGGAACAATTTTTCAGTTTTGTGTATTACCTTTCGCACTTCAAATTTTGAAATGTGCGTATGGATTTCGTCCATTTTTGAGTCAATACCAAACAATAAAAGTATGCAATAACAGGACCATTTTACCCCTCCACATTTGTCATATGTTTGTCATATTTAAACCCTACACTGAATTCGGCTTGATTAGCCGCCATTATTATATTGAAGATGTCACCCTTCATCACCGAAAACCGGCAGTCTGATCGCCATGGATGGCGTGTAGCAGGGCAAGCAACTAGAAAAACGCTTCTGCATTTTCTGCATTCATTACATCTACGTAACTCAGCAATTGCCGAGGAGAAAAAAATCGTCAAGCGCCATGGATGGCGTGAGTGCAGATTTTGCAGGAGTAAAAATCTGCACCGCTACCGATATCCTCATCTTCGCAGCACGAGCAATCTTTAAAAAATGCGGGATATCACGCACAACATGAGTTAAATAACACAGTTTAATTGAAATCCCACTCTCCGGGCAGCATCGAAAAAACAATGTAAGCCTGCGAGAACCTCAAGCGCCACGCGACCTTACCGATACGTCAAGACAACAAAACCCAAATCAACCGAACAACTTCCTCCTTAAACCCGCCACCTTCCTCCGACCGATTCAAAAGATATCGGATAAACCTAACAGATAATCGCAAATATTCGTCAATCTAGCCCAACATCAACGCACCATGAAAACTAACAGCATGATTTTCTTGCTTTATCTCTAATTAACAATAATCGTTTATACCTTTCGCACTTCAAATTTCGGCGATGCTTAAAGAGGCGCCGGGGTGATCGGTAAAGACTATGCCAGCATGGATGCTGGCATAGAGCCTACATAGACGTATTCACGGCGTCCTTTGACGATCACCCCGGTGCCGAATTTTGATCCACGATGGGTATAACGATCAACATGGAGGCTTGGCACGAGTCGGCGTCGTTCGGTTACAACCGAATTACCTTGATCCTATAAAAAGCATTTTTTGCACGAACACACACGAAAACCACAATAATATTCAATTAGTTATACTTTTCAAATTACCGGCTAAATGTATGATTCAAAGATTTATATAGCCCCATGATTACTTTCGCGACCTTCATAAACTGACTGCCGAATTTAAGTTGATAGCCTAATACCCGATAAATGCGTTTTATTTTTATGCTATATAACACAGTTTAATTAAAAAGCATGCACCCTCTCAATAAAAACTGAGCCTATCAGTAGGATATTAAATCATTATTTATTTTTGGCATGCTTATTGCCGATACCCCAATTCAAACTCATCTTTCTCGCCGAGAAAGCTGAAATGAAAATAACAACTGCCAATTAATTAACCAGAGGAACGTAATGACAAACATCACCATAAAAAAAACCCTCTTTGCCGGGCTAAGCTTAGCGCTTTGCGGATTGGGCTCAAACGCCTACGCTCACACCGGAATTCAAAACCAGATCAACGGCACGGGAACTACCTATAACAATATTGTCATCGGCCACACCTGCGCACTCAACGGAAGACCTTTACCTGTCACCGCACAAAGCGTGGTATTTCCCACGGTCAATCCTTATTTTACCGTTGGTATAAGTCCAGTAACCGACCTCAAACTGGAAGATTTTACGAACAGATCGACCTTGGCCGGATGGCCGCAGCTGATTCAAGATAACAACATTTTCAGACGTCAAAGCGAAAAAACCGACGCCCAGGGTAACGTCATCGGTTTCGAGGGCATCAATGGCAGACTCGACCCTACCTTACATGGCTTAGTGCCATTTCGCACAGCCGGCATTAGCTTCAAAGAGGACACCACAAACATAGTCGGGGCAGCCTGCATTCAACGACTGCAAATAAAAATCGCGATTGCCGATATTTGCAGAAACAAATTTCCTCCCGTCGAAGGCACAGCAAACACATGGATACCGAATACCACTTCTAAATTCACTACTGAAATGAACCGTGCCACTTCAGTTCCTCGTAGCGGCGCGCCGGCGACATTAACGATCAACAACCCCAATTGCGCGGAAGGCGAAACCGTGGTGATGTGGCCATCCGATCAAGACGTCGACGCCAATTTGCCTATCCAAAGAAGATGGGGCCGATAACCAGTAACATCCGCATAAGCCGGCCCTACCTTTAGTTACTGTTAGCGAAATAGCCGCAAAGCCACAAACACCCTTCGGGTGCTTGTGGCTTACCTTTTTCTCAAAAGCCCCAGACATTTCATCGAGAATCGCACTTTATCATCACGAATAGACAATGAAAGCAGCATCAACCGAACCATTCCCATAAGCCTAAAAAGAGCAGTTGAGAGCCTCAAACTACCGTTCGTCCTGAGCCCTTTGGCTGCGCACAGGAGAGCCCTGTCGAAGGGCGATGGGCATACCTTTCGCACTTCAAATTTCAGCATTAGCCTATGGAGGTGCCGGGGTGTCCGGCAAAGGCTTTGATAGCATGGATGCTATCATAGAGCCTACATGGATGTATTTACGGCGTCCTTTGACGGACACCCCGGCACCGAAATTTGACTAGCAAAGGGTATAGTTTGAGGCCTCACCAAGCCGGTGAAAGTGTTGTAGCCCCTTCATGCTTCGACTCGACTCAGCACGAACGGTCTACAACACATGTCAACCGCTCTTTTTAGGATAAGCACTAAAATGATGGATTTTTCACCCCAACCCTCACTCATTTATTCATCAAACAAACAGAGGTCTTAATTATCATGCATGCAAAATCTGTTTTTTTTGTCAAAACCGCTGTTTTGACCTCCTACTTAGTCGGCAATACGACATGGGCTCATGACCTTACCGGCAACCTTGGAAGCCCAGCCGGAATAGAGAACGTCTATACCGTCACCTGCGCAAACAACTCTACCCGCATGGAGGCGCGGCTTCGCGCGATATCAGGCCCAACCTTAGCCCTGCACATAGAAAAAGACGGACTTTCGAACGAAACAAGCACCCCTGCAAGCGGCTTTAGCCCGATGATTGACATTCCGGGCGGCGGCGGCGGTTATACGGTAAGCATTAGAAAATTCGACGCCGGCACTTCCCTCTTCGCGCTCGAATACCATTGCCAAAATGAAACCGATCATACGGAGACTTCACGTTCGACCGTAAAAACCAACAGTCCTTTAAATGGAGGAGGCATAGTGCCCGATCTGAGTTCATCCTTTGAATTACTGACCGAGTCCATTATTAGCGAAGGCGAAAACTTCTACGGCGGCATTGCGGTACACGACAACTGCCAAGGCGGAACCGGCAACACCCGCGTCATGGGGCATAGCGTCTTATTTCCGACGCAAGCCCCTATCGTGACTCGCATCGATACGGGCGAAATCCGAGCATTAAGCAATGAATTGACCGTTAACAGCCTAGCCAATCTACCGCAACTCATCCAAAGCAACAGCCTATCGGCCAGACAAAGCGAAAAAACGAATGCCAATGGAGATGTCATCGGTTTTAACCATATCAGAACCCGACTCGCTCCAGGCTTAGAGGGCCTTATTCCATTTCGCCTAGGACGCATTCAGTTCAAGCCGGAATCGTGCGCTAGAAACCTAATCATTCAACTGGCCGTGGCCGAGATCTGCCGAGGCAACGCATTCCCGCCTCAACCGGGAACGGCTAATCTTTGGATACCGAGCACGACATCCCGTTTCAACAATGACTCGATTCACGGCATCGGAGAGGCGCCGACACTGACCGTCCAGCGTGATTTAACGGCCAATCCATTACCGGGAACTTGCGACCTAGGTTATGACGTACTGATTGAGCCTTCATCGCAAGACATTGATAATAACCTGCCGATTCCAAGATTTTGGAATTAATGCGTCAAATACCGATACCTCGACGCCGAAGCCCAACACACATCAACCGATTTGAATTGATGTAGCATAGGCGCTTAACAACGATTGTCACGACTCAACGCCATGGACGGCAACCTTAACTGCCATGTTCTTTTTGGATGAGCAACTTGGAAAACTTAACCACCCCTTATATACCCTTTCACAACAATCGAGGGCTAAATTGGTGTGCCGCCCCCCGCCGAATGAGGTTTTTAAACGGCGTCTGCAACATTTTCGGCCATCCCGCATGGCCGTTCTTGCGTAGGATGGGTAGAGGCGGAAGCCGAAACCCATCGTTTTCCACCCCGTCGAATGAACATGGAAACGATAGAGGCGTAAATATACCTTTCGCACTTCAAATTTCGGCGATGCTTAAGGAGGCGCCGGGGTGATCGGTAAAGGCTTTGCCAGCATGGATGCTGACATAGAGCCTACATGGAAGTATTCACGGCGTCCTTTGACGATCACCCCGGTGCCGAATTTTGATCCGCGATGGGTATAATTAATTCACGACGGGTGAAACGCACTATAATAGTGCAAAAACAGCCCGTTGGATCGACTCATATACTCGGCATTCCCAATCAATTTTGCAATTAGGCCGTTACAATAGCCCCCTCAATCCCGGCATAATGCCGAATATAGAGCTTTAGCGCTCGTCTCAACGTTTCCTTTATTAACCTGGCAACGATATTGCTTAATTTAAATTGAATTTGGAATTGTGGGATTACGAGGTAATCTGTATTAGATTCCTTTTCAAAGGGTCATGTTATTTTCGATTTACTCTTATTCAAGGGGATTATCATGAAAAAAGTTGCCGTTCGACAAATGACAAAAAGCGAAGACCGAAGCGGTTTGATCAAAATGGTGGTGTTACAGCTTGTTTCCGTCACCGTATTGGTCGCAATCCAATTGATGTAGCTTTTTTTGTTTGGCCTATGGCGCAACAATCCGGTTTTTTCCGAAAATAATGGCTTTCGGCTAATCAACCGGTTCGAAGCGCTTAACTTTAAACTTTCAAACCCTTCCCACATGCCTGTGAAACCAGGCATCCACAGCCACGGACGGCTTGCCAAGCGGTTCAATTGCCTTGAATATCGGCTTCGTTTTTAGCAGGCTCTTTTTCGTCGTCATTCTCGGCTGATGCAAAGGCTTCCATTGCGCGCCTTAACCAACTATACACCCGCTTGACCATCATGGCTTCATCGTCGTTAATGCTAACTTGACGATAATGCGTATTGTCTTTTGCCGCCAAACGTCTTTTCGCAGCGCTAACAGCCACAATCGGCATCTCGCGACCAACCAATAGGTCAAGTATCGGAAGTTCGGCCTGTCTAATCCATTCCAATGTGCTAGCGGATCTATTACCAGTCACCGGAATATCGATCATCGCCAATGCCTTAATATCGTCTTGCAAAGCGCTTTGAGCCTGCAAAGCTATCAATGCCCCCATACCATGCCCGACGATCGCGATAGTTTCGTATTCCTTTTTTTCCAAGAAATTTATTGCCGCTCGTAAACGTGCCGTCGCCTCGACAAACAAGTCAAAATAATCTTCCGCCTCGGCCCCAGACTCTCTTAACGGCATCTGTAGGGCTAACGTGGACCAACGATGTTTCGGCAACTCGGTTCTAAGCCCATGAATCAATGGCTTTCTGTCCGGATGCGCACCTTTATCGTGCAATATAATTGCCGCTTCTTTGATATCCGGATATTCGGTCTCGGTATAGATACTTAAGAATTTGCGTTCATTCGCTTGCAGCCAAACAATTTCGCCGATATTCAAAGTTGCGGCAATTCGTTCGGCGTAATCGGCCTCACGGGCGGCATCGGTTGCACCGCAAACAACGCTCCAGAATCCACCGATGAATACCAACCAATATTTCAGCCTATTCACCGCTTAACGACTCATTTAAGAACGGGCATAAAATACCTTCTTCAAATACTGGAATGGGGTTCGGCAGCAGGGAGCTGCCGCCAAGCCCCCATGGATGGGTTTACGGCGTTCCTCGACAGGCATACCCCACACCCTAAAATCGGCGAAACTGCTCAAACTGGGAATTGCTGCCGAAACTCTACAAAGCTTACTGTTTCGAGAATTTATTTTGCACATATTCCTTAGCCAATCATCGGGAAACCATTTGCGTTTTCCGGTAACGCGATTTGATCGCCATCGCCAAATCGTGAACCGCCATCGCATAATAAGAACTTTGGTTATAGCGAGTTATGACATAGAAGTTGGGATGACCAATCCAGTAATCATCGCCAATAGATTTTCTCAGTAATATTAAATGCAACTTTCCGTCGCATTGGCAATAGCTCGCCGGAATAACTCCTACTTGCTTGAATTGAGACAGCGTATATTGATGATTGACACCGGTTTCAAGCGTATGAGCTTGCGCACCGTTCAGTTTAGCAGGCGTCACAACCGGTTGCCCCGGTTGCCAACCGTGTTGCGCGAAATAATTGGCCACACTGCCGATAGCATCTTCAGGGCTCCATAAATCTTTGCGCCCATTCCCGTTAAAATCAACAGCCCATTTTAGAAAACTGGTCGGCATAAACTGTCCCAAACCCATCGCGCCGGCAAACGAACCGACCGGCTTGGACGGATCAAAACCTTCCGAGCCGGCCATGATCAGAAAGTTTTCGAGTTCGCCGCGAAAATAGTCGCCGCGGCGCTTATAGTCGAAAGCTAATGTCGTCAACGCATCAATGATACGGTGACTGCCGATATAACCTCCATAGGAGGTTTCAACACCGAGAATGCCTAAAATATATTCTGCCGGAACGCCGTATTTATCTTCCGCTCGTCGCAATGTCTCGCCATGTTTCATCCAAAACGAAACGCCGCTGTTGATATGGCGCTCGTCCAAAAATTGCGCGCGATAACGCGTCCAGCCGCCCGGCGCCGGCTTCGCCCCCGGTTTTGCGGCTTGATCCGATTTATGCAAGTAATCCAAGGTCCATTGTTTTCGTTTCGCCTGTGAAAACAAGCCATTTAAATAATCCCGGCTGAAACCATGCTTTTGAACCATGCCATCGATGAAACGCTGCAAATCGCTATACCCCGCATAGTCTCCGGAAACTGACGCGGCACGATAGGGACCGATTTGTTTAGGCTGTAAGGAGGGTTTAGTAACCGGTTTGGCAACAACCGGAACAGACGCTTTATCGGCAGATTTTTGAAACGGCGGGTGCTGCTGAGCGGTTGAGGAACATCCGGTTAGCATTAAAATAACGACGGCTATTTTTTTATACATCTTTAGGTTACCTGGCGGAAAAACTCGATTCGAAGACCTATTATAGAGTCCTTAAATCCAAATTAAGAGTTAAAAATTTTTCCAATCCACAATAGCGTGCTTAGCCTGCACTACATTAAAACAACCGTTGCCTTTCTGCGATTTGCCGAAGAAAAACATAACACCCTAACGCCGCGAGTAAATGCTTAAGAGTATGCCCGCTAATACCATATAACCAATGGTAGACAGGACTATCCGCGACCTCAAAAGTCTTCGCCACACCATATAAACCCAAAAAAAACCAATAGGCACGCCCATGGGTAAAACGGGGTTTATACATCACTAATATCAACGGCATCAGCAGTAACGGCAAGAATTGAACTAGACCGTATAAACGTAAATCGCCACGGCCTTGCAACTCGCTATAGTACCAGTAAAAAACGGAAACCAACCCAGTTAACAGTAGCGGATACAATAACTTAGACGCAACCTCTTCAGATATATACTCGCCGACAATCACCGAAAAAAATGACATAAAAGCCAAGGTTATCGGGAGCCTATCCCAAATCAATGTGCGGTTATTCGGGTCGAGGTGATAATAAATCGAACCGAATCCCACCAAGGCTACGCTGCTAAAAAACAGTATGTAAGACGGTAAAACGACAACGACGATTTTAGAACGATCTACGGAAAAAAGAGTCTTGATACCGACTAACCCTACCAAGATAAATGGCAAGTTGGATACAACATTGAAAAAGTGCTTGATGCCAAGTAATTCTCTTTGATCGGCAAACTCATGATAAAACCTATCTTGGGGAATTGCCGGAAAAAAAAACATCAAGATAACAGAAATCAAAGAGATGGTTATTAATATCGAAGCCCGATAGTCGAGATTATTTGTCATCATCCAGCATCCTTCGAGAATTGCAAAAAGAATCATAGTCGCTCATTTTTGAAGGCCATATCAAGTAGCTATAGAGACTCTTGATAAACAACCACCCGATTTCGTCCACTATGCTTGGCTCGATACATCGCCTTATCGGCCGCTTCGATCATCGCAGGATAACTTTTATACTCCGGAGTATACATGGCCAAACCGACACTGACCGTTAGTTCATGATTGTGGAAACGCTCGCTCATGACTTTACCACGCTGCTCGATTTCACCCCGTATTCTTTCTGCGTAACCTAATGCGCCGGCTTGATCGGTATTGCGCAACACAAATAAAAATTCTTCGCCGCCATAGCGACCGATCAAATCACCTGGGCGCGTCATGCTCCGTAAAATATCCGCAACAATCTTCAAAACATCGTCACCCGCCTGATGACCGCACACATCATTAAAATGCTTAAATCGGTCGACATCGATAAAACCTACCGCGATTTTTGTCAATACCTGAGGCTCGCTTTCGAAAAGACGCGCCAAAAACTCGTTTATTACACGCTTGTTAAATAACTGCGTCAACGGGTCGATCTGAGACTCCTTTCTGGCTAGGGTATACTGCTTGGCATTCATCAACGCGATACCTAGCTCGTTAACGATCGGCAACATTTCACCGAGAATTTTTTCATCCATTCCCCGACCGCTTAACGAATTATCGGCATAGAGCACACCAACCAACTTGTTATGCCGCAAGACAGGCATTGCGATAAACTCATCGACATTGATCCTATGAAGCATTTTCCGGTCGAGATTATCATCCTTTCTTATCAAGACCGGCTTTTTATTACGCAAACAATCCAACAGCTTACCGGTGACTTCACCGATTGGAATTTCAAACGGTTGCAATTCGTCTTCAAGAATCGACTCCGGCCACCAATGCGCGGCAATCAAGCCCCGGCGTTTCGGGTCGATATTTAACATTATGATTCGATCGAAACCGAAATCACTTTGAATCGCCTCTAAAGTCCACGGTAAAAACTCTTCCGGATCGAGACTCCGGTGAGGGATCGTTAAAATTGAACCGTTCGAGGCCACACCAGCATTGTCTCCATTCGATCTTTCATGCCGGGTTTTGTTGCCGATGACGCTTAGTTTGATTGTCGCCTGTACCAGTGTCGCTCTAAGTTTATGAATATTGGGAAATGAAATACCGTAAAACTCTCGGGTATTGGCCATTTCCCGATCGACATGCTCAAGTAACTGCTCCAAATTCAACTTATCGATATCGATAATTTTTAAGACTTCTGCTTTTAGATCCGGACTACAAATTTTTTCGCTGGACCCCACCCCCTGAACCCATGCAATATAATTGGCAAATGAAATAATCGCGGTCTCGGTTTTAAATTGAGCATACGGGGAATCGGCGGGCGGCATTTCGTGATGAAAACCGATCATTGCGGTAATCGCAGGAGGTAAGTTCCAAGTCGCGCAGAAAACTAAACCGATTTCGGTATGCGTTAAGCCGAAAAAAGTTTTCTCGCTTTCCATCAGCGATCGATCGCTTTTATCGTATGCCGTTAAATAATCGCTATACGACACACGCCCATAACTTTCCAATACGACTTTGCCGACATCGTGCAACAAACCGCCTGTGTAGATCATATCCGGATCGGGATGTTTCAAGGTTACGGCAATCGCCTTACTCATCGATGCGACGAACAAACAATGCTGCCAAAAAAACATCTGATTGAACGATTGCTTCGATTTATGCCTTATTAGCCGATTATAAAATAACTGATCCAAGGCGGCCTGCCTAACGGCTGAAAACCCGAGCATATTGACTGCATGCTTGATCGAAGTGATTTTTTTAGGCAGACAAAATGCCGCCGAATTAACTATCCTTAGCACTTTAGCCGCCAACGCCGGCTCCGTCTCAATCACTTTCGATAGATCTTTTACTCGGGTGTTTTCATCGTTGGTAAGTTTAAGTAATTTAATCGCTGCAGCCGGGATCAACTGCAAATGTCTGACTTCCTTTTTTAGAACCGCGCGAGCCGCCTTGGCAATCCCTGCGGGATAGCCAAGCAAATCTTCGTTTGCTGAAGCGGTATTGTTATCCATAATAGTGGCTGCTTATATCGATTATCGTTAAAAATTGCAGAATGCAGGTAGATTATGTGAAAAACGTCAAGCCGGCAATGTACAATTACCCATAACCTCTACCCTAGAACATAAAATTTCAATAGTTTTAACACCTTCTGTTCGTACTAAGAATTTCGTGACAAATAACTTTCTGAAGCTATGAGCTTAAGAACGGATTCGGTAACTCGCTTGACAACCACCGACACCTGATCATCGAATTACCGAACCTACCTACTCTAAAATAAAGAAGTTATTTATGACCCAATCCTAAGCTTGTCGAAATACGTTTTGATCCGGCATTAACACCCATACATTTCTCAAACTCATTGTACTTTGATTTAAAGCACACCACGAACCGTGCGATCTCTTGAACGACTCGGAAGCGCCACCCCGGGTCCAACCGACAGAAACCAGGATAAAGATTATATGATTTTCAAGCAGATATTTGAGAACTATGAAACGTATCAAGCAAAAGACATCCAAATATAAAGCGATTGTCCAGTGATATACCCGTCGTAGATCAAAATTCGGCACCTGGGTGTCCGCTAAAGGACGCCGTGAATACGTCCATGTAGTCTCTATGCCAGATCCATGCTGGCAAAGCCTTTATGAGCGCCATGGATGGGTTTACGGCGTTCCTCGACAGGCATACCTCACACCCTAAAATCGGCGAAACTGCTCAAACTGGGAATTGCTGATATTTCGCCCTCCGCCCTGATTTTCCCGATGACCTGAATTACATTCACTTACCTAATTTGAGTACTTCTGCTATATTCACTCGCCAACAAGAAATGAAAACACATTCCGAATCATCATTTTCAGACGGAAAATTACAACAACAATCAATGCTATCAGGACGAAAATATGTCAGAGTTTATTTATGTGTTAACCGTTATTTATTTTATTTTTGTGGTTAAAGAGGCCGAGGGGGAGAACATCACTGCATTTTGTCTTCGTGTATTACCAGGCATTTGGTCGCCTTTACAAGAATCGTATTCAAATCTACGCGATCGTTTCTTTAGTTTAATTAACTTTAAACCGGCTAGCTTCGCGTAAAACAGCGCATTGAGGACTTACCGCAAAAAATGGCCGAATCAAAAACTTACCTGAATGTGCCGTATGCGCAAAAAGATGCGGCTAAAGCGCTCGGCGCAAGATGGGATCCTGCCCAAAAGAAATGGTATGTTCCAGGCAATAAGGACATATCACTTTTTTCGCAATGGCAATCACAAGAGGCAGCACCCACCTTGAATGCGGATCTCGGAGCTGGATCAGCTTCATCCATCAAAAAAAGCCACACAACCAATAACCCCGGCTCGGGCGTTATTACCTATGCAACGGATAAAGACTTTGTAGCCTACAGCGGCGATGAGCCGCCATGGGAATAACCTCAGCTTGGGAAATAGCAGATGGAAGAAGTGTGCACAGCATGGACGTCGCACTCAGGCTCCGATACACATTGAAATCGCTTGTATACGACCTCGCTCGCTTCGGCTGACTGCAACAGTTCCATACCAATCACCAGACTGAGAGGAAGCCCCCATAGGCTCCAACTTAAGGAAAGACGCGTCATTCCGCCAGGGATTGGCGGAATCCAGTGCCGGGGATGGCAATGCATAGCTTACATCCATGCAACCAGGATATCGGCAATCCATGCCGATATGACGTATAAAGCCACAAATACACCATAAATAAAATAGACACTAAGTTGGCGCTTATGCCGCCCCCTCCTCCTATAGGAGCTTACTTTGTTTAGCACGAACGTATTCCAAACGCTCCAACTGATTATTTTTAGGATGAACTTATCATAAGAGCCGACTGGACGCTTCATTAAGTCAAACGTGGCGCGAAACAAATGTAATTATGTATAATTCTTAGGCTTACTCTCTTAATCGAAAAATCATTTAAGAATGAAGCGGCTCGGAATACGCTAATCGAGGACTACCGTGATCCGGTTCCAGGAGTTTGGCGTCAGCTCGAACACCATCCTCGCTAAATACGTCCCGCCTTCATAAAAGCAAACAACTTACCAATTAAAAGTCATTATATATCAATATATTACGCTTAATTCGCCATAATGCCGAATATTTAAAATATTTTATAAGGATGGTTTCATGAAACTAATTGATTTTAAAAAAATAACCGAAAGAACCGAACCGATTGGGTTCGCAAAGGAGAGACAGCAACAGAGAGCGTTGCTATCTAAGGGGTACAGCGTTTTCTTGGCAGGCATCATATTTTCGCTGCTCACGCTCGAAGCGCAAGCTGCAATCACCTCGATCGATCCACAGAAAGCAGGTCATGGTGCGGAGATTGTTATTGAGGGTACCGGATTTGGCAGCAACAAGCCGAGAGTAACACTAATTGAGTCCAATCCTGCAGGCAATCGCGCGCAAAAGGTGGCTCTTCGAGTCATTGCTAATAATGATACAACAATTACCGCTCAACTCAAGGGAGGCAAAGCGGACAACTATGTGCTCGAGGTGAAATCCGCCGGCACCCCGGCAATAAAGGCAACGCAAGAATTTACCATTGCCGCGCCGGAGAATCTGATGCTATCCGCTGAGCAGGGCGAGGTCAACGACGAAATCGAAGTTTCCGGTGATTTCTTCGGAAACCGCCGCCCTCAAGTATTCATTGGAGGGAAAAAGGCAAAAATAACTGATTTCGGTGAAGACTTTGCCGTAATTCGGATTCCTAGAATCGCCAACGGACTACACGAAGTAACCGTACGCAACCGAGCGGGAGACAGTGTTTCTTCTACATTGTTCGAAGTCATCAACAGTCCCGTCAAGTTGAAAAAACAACACCGGTTAAACGTAAAATTCGCCGGCAAAAACTATTCGGTCGCTGGCATGACGCTCAATGCCGTTTACAGCCCGGTCACCAAGCAAATCACGATCATGGCACTCAAGGTATCCGGCATGTCCGTAAGTAATTTGACTTTGACCGGCCAAGTGGATCTTGGTAACTTGCCCGCTGCGATTGGACCTGGATTCGGGCCTGGCGACATCATTTATCAGATTCCCAACGTGACTGGAAATAGCCAATATCAGTCGGAAAATAACTCCGATGAATGGCGCATCATTTTCCATCAGTATGAAAATGGCTATCTTTATGGCTCTTTCAGCGGGTTTCTGCGTAACTCTCTCAATAAAAACGAAAAGCTTCAGATGTCGTCGGGTACTTTTACCGTTAAAGTGTTGGAATAGCGATTTAGGACTCCATTAAAAGTGACTTCCGCATTCCCCCTCTCCCTCCATACGTATCTACACATCTTTATCATTTATAATCATGCCGTTATAAAGTTTCTGGTTTTTTATGAAGATAGGGACTAAAAATTGAAGTTTTTAGTCTAGTCTACTTTTTTCCTAGATTACAGAAAAATTAACTTAACTAATTGTTTTATAAAGCTGAAAACTTTTGTAGATACCTATATTCTAGCAGGAGAGGGAGCTTTTTCTTAACTTAGTGGCAGTGCACCAATCATAGGCGCTTTAAGCGACGCAAGAACAGTTGCCGAGGGAGGCGCACAAATCCCCCCTGCCGCCGACATCTTCCCTAGCCGCACCTTATATAACCATCGCACTTCAAATTTCGGCATTGACGCATGGAGGTGCAGGGGTGTTCGGCAAAGGCTTTGACAGCAGGGATGCTGTCACAGAGCCTACATGGACGTATTCACGGCGTCCTTTGACGGACACCCCGGCGCCGAAATTTGACCAGCAAAGGGTATACTTTATATTTAGTTAGCCATTTTTGAATATATAGGGAGTAGGTTGAGGTTTTAAAAAATAACCATGGATCCATTATGAGTAGCATTTCCGTTCAAGCCATCGCCAAACAAAGCCGTCTTGCGGCACGTCAATTATCATCGACATCAGAGTCACTGCGTAATCTTGCGCTTTCAAAAATGGTCGACTCGCTTCAATCAGCTAAACGCCGAGTTTTGGAAGTCAATGCCGAAGAAGTCGAAAAAGCTCGGCAAGCCGGACAGTCGAATGCACTGGTCAAACGTTTGACGATCGACGATAAAGTTTTTCAATACATGATATCCAGGCTAAATGAAGTCGCTCGGAGGCCGGACCCGTTAAATCGCGTACTTGAAGGCCATACCAATCCCGCCGGGCTCCAGGTATTTAAAAAATCGGTACCGCTTGGCGTCATCGGCATCATTTACGAATCGAGGCCTAATGTCACCACCGATGCCGCTGGTGTCTGTATCAAAAGCGGTAATGCCGTCATCTTGCGAGGCGGATCGGAAGCACTGCAAACCAACATGCTCCTGACCGATGCGATGATTGAAGGCGCTGTAGCAGCAGGACTTCCTGATCATGCGATACAGATTATCCGCACGCCGGGGCATGAAGCCGTTGGAGAACTGCTCAAGATGGACGACTATGTGGACGTATTGATTCCGCGCGGCGGCAAGGACTTGATCAAACGTATCGCCGAAGGCACCCGAATTCCCGTCATCAAACACTACGACGGCATCTGTCATCTCTATATCGCGGCAGACGCCGCTCCTACTCAAGCGGTCGATCTAGCAATTAATTCGAAATGCCAAAGCGTTCAAGTCTGTAACGCACTTGAAACCTTATTGATCGACCAAAAATGCGCGGAACAAATGCTACCGCTGCTTCAGGCGGCATTTGACGCAAACCATATCGAGCTACGCGGCTGCGAAAAGACACAAAAGCTCTTACCAAGTATTGCCCCTGCGACAGAAGAAGATTGGCATAGCGAATATCTGGCGCCGATACTTTCAATAAAAATCGTCAACGGCATCGATGAAGCAATCGATCACATCAATCACTATGGATCGGGGCATACCGATGCCATTGTTACGCAAAGCCTTAACATGGCTCAACAATTCGAGCATCAGGTTGACTCGGCCTCGGTATTGATCAATGCTTCCACAAGATTATCGGGCGGCGGCGATTACGGCTTGGGATCGGTAGTCGGCATCAGCACCGACAAATTACACGCCCGCGGCCCGGTCGGGCCGGATGAACTGACAACCTATAAGTGGGTAGCCTATGGAAATGGTCATTTGAGGAATTAACCTATACCAGCGTAGATCAAATTCGGCACCGGGGTGCCCCATAAGCGCCAACTTAGTGCCTATTCTATGGTGCGTTTATGGCTTTATTCGTCATATCGGTATGGGTTGTTGATATCCATGTTGCATGGATGCGGTGCTACGCATTGCCATCCTTGGCCCTGGATTCCGCCAATCCCTGGCGGAATGACGCGTTCCTTCCTTAAGTTGGCGCTTATGCCGGGGTGCCCCCCTCAAAGGACGCCGTCCCTGTAGGCTCTATGCCAGCTCCATGCTGGCAAAGCCTTTGCGAGCGCCATGGATGGCGTGAATGTCGATTTTGCAGGAGCAATAATCGACCTAGCACCCCGGTGCCTCCTTAGGCACTGCCGAAATTTGAAGTGCGAAAGGTATACAATGCAAACTCGATAAGCGGTCCATTAGAGAATAATAACGCCACCTTATCTCTAAGCCGCCTCTTTCGCTATCATATAATCCATAAAGTCTTTGCAATCAACCGGAATAATTTCTAACCCCAGCCGTTTACAGAATCGTTGCTCCTTCACAGTAGGGTTTTTCCGCATCACCCAACCTTTCGGTTCGCTAGCCGCGTAAACGATGTCGCTCATGACCATACGTTCGGAGTCACGGTTCAGCGGCAGACCCAGCAACAAATATTTCTTATCCTTCCGATATTCTTTTAAAAATTGCGGAATCGCGAATCCGCCCATCAATTCGGTAATGTAGTCGACATAATCGGCATCCGAAGCGATGTAGTTCGACACCGGTTTAGGCGTACCCATCGGCTTAAACAAAATCGGAATGTTCGAATTTGCGTCGGCCTGGTCGATTTCGAGATACTCTTTGCCGTCGTAGTGAAAAATCTTGAATCGATTTTGACTGGCCGTTATACGCGCGACGCCGACAATCAGCGTGTGCTCGACATCGGCATAGCTGTCGAGCAATTGCGTATCGCGATTAATATCGACGACATAATGCGGCCGCCATTCGGCAAGCCAATTATGGATACTCGCCCGCGTCCAATCCGAATGACCGTAAACGCCGTCCAAAAACTGGGTCAGAAAATTCCTCCCCCGTTTCAATTCTCGATTCATCGCCGCTCGGGGAAATTCGTACATCAGCTTCGGCGCCATCGGCTGCCCGTCGTTCATCGCCAAAATCAGGCTTTCGCTATCGGCTGGAATCGGCTGACCGGTTTTTTTATGATTTGAATCGAATAAAACACCCGGGCCTAAGTAAGGTACAACCTCGTTATCGTAGAGACCGGAAAGAATTTCGGAAAAGACGTTGTTGTTCATGTTTTGCTCCTGTTTGAATTAACATTCTAAAGTGAAAGCAACTTCCGAACCAAACATATATCCCTTTGTAATATTTGAATTTTTTTATCGCAAATTTGAAAATCAGCGAATTCTATAGGCAACATAACATTAACACTTGTCGGGTTTCTAACAACCCGACTTCTACTCATCAAATACCCTGCACTGCCTTACTATACTCAATCGTAGATCAAAATTTGGCACCGGTGCGCCCGTCAAAGGACGCCGTGAATACGTCCATGTAGGCTCAATGCCAGCTCCATGCTGGCAAAGCCTTTGCCGAGCACCCCGACGACTCCTAAGGCACTGCCGAAATTTGAAGTGCGAAAGGTATAACTATAGCCTTTCGATAATCGCCTACAAAATCACTTTTCAGATGTAGCCAAACCTACCAGACCCAACAATTTGTCGCTAACACAACCCGAACCCCCTCAAAAAAAACACTATTTAACTATTAACATCAATAACTTACTGTATTGGCACACCGATTGCTTTATCTCGATTGCCATTAACCACAAGTTCACAGAGGAGAAGACCATGGCATTACGTCAATGTGCTATTTACGGTAAAGGTGGAATCGGGAAATCGACCACTACCCAAAATCTGGTTGCCGGCCTGGCCGAGCTCGGCAAAAAAGTCATGATCGTCGGCTGCGATCCGAAAGCCGACTCAACCCGCTTGATCCTGCATGCGAAAGCGCAAAACTCGATCATGCAAATGGCGGCTGATGCCGGCAGCGTCGAAGATCTCGAGTTGGAAGACGTGCTGAAAGTCGGTTACGGCGAAATCAAGTGCGTCGAGTCAGGCGGCCCGGAACCCGGGGTCGGTTGCGCCGGCCGCGGCGTTATCACCGCGATCAACTTCCTTGAAGAAGAAGGAGCCTACGATGAAGACCTTGATTTTGTTTTCTATGATGTTCTTGGGGACGTTGTCTGCGGTGGCTTTGCCATGCCGATCCGTGAAAACAAGGCGCAAGAAATTTACATCGTTTGTTCGGGCGAAATGATGGCGATG
The DNA here is from genome assembly GCF_005931095.1 of Methylotuvimicrobium buryatense. Lineage (GTDB taxonomy): Bacteria > Pseudomonadota > Gammaproteobacteria > Methylococcales > Methylomonadaceae > Methylotuvimicrobium > Methylotuvimicrobium buryatense. The sequence goes on from NZ_CP035467.1 coordinate 3,837,528, forward strand.
TACGCCGCCAACAACATCGCCAAAGGTATCGTGAAATACGCGAATTCAGGCGGCGTGCGTCTGGCCGGATTGATCTGTAACAGCCGCAACACCGCGCGTGAGGACGAATTGATCATGGAATTGGCCCGCCGGTTGGGAACCCAGATGATTCATTTCGTGCCGCGCGATAACGTCGTGCAACGCGCTGAAATCCGTCGCATGACGGTCATCGAATATGAACCGGCCGCGAAACAAGCCGACGAATACCGTTCATTAGCCCAAAAAATTATCGACAACAAAAATATGGTCATCCCTACGCCGATCACGATGGACGAATTGGAAGACCTGTTGATGGAATTCGGCATCATGGAAGAAGTCGACGAGTCGATCGTCGGTAAAACTGCGGTCGCCGAAGCGACCGCTTAACGGCTAGCCGGGCAAGTTCGCAAGAGCTATAGCCTACTTCAAGCAAACTATGTTGGGTTACGGCCAGCGCCTAACCCAACCCACGATTTCCACAACTGCCTGTTGGGGGATTACCCACGGCAAGAGAGGATAAGATTATGCCAGCCATGACAAGAGAAGAGACCGAAGCGCTCATTCAGGAAGTGCTCGAGGTCTATCCGGAAAAAGCCAAAAATGATCGGGCCAAACATTTGGCCGTCAACGATCAAAGTTTGGAAAAAGCCAACAAATGCATCACCTCGAACCGCAAATCGTTGCCTGGCGTGATGACGATCCGCGGTTGCGCCTACGCAGGTTCGAAAGGTGTGGTGTGGGGTCCGATCAAGGACATGATCCACATTTCGCACGGCCCGGTCGGCTGCGGCCAGTATTCCCGAGCCGGACGCCGTAACTATTATGTCGGCACGACCGGCGTCAACACCTTCGGCACGATGAACTTCACGTCCGATTTCCAGGAAAAGGACATCGTGTTCGGCGGCGACAAAAAACTCGCGAAATTGATCGACGAGATCGAAGTGTTGTTCCCGCTCAACAAAGGCATCTCGATTCAATCGGAATGTCCGATCGGACTGATCGGCGACGACATCGAAGCGGTTGCCAAGATGAAGAAAAAGGAACACGGCAAAACGGTCGTGCCGGTGCGCTGCGAAGGTTTCCGAGGCGTTTCGCAATCGCTCGGACACCATATCGCGAACGATGCGATCCGCGATTGGGTGCTCGAAGCCCGCGACGGCGACGACAGCTTCCCGACCACGCCTTACGACGTAGCCGTGATCGGCGATTACAACATCGGCGGCGATGCCTGGGCTTCGCGGACTCTGCTCGAGGAAATGGGTCTGCGCGTCGTCGCGCAATGGTCCGGCGACGGCACGATCGCAGAAATCGAGAAAACGCCGAAAGTCAAATTGAATCTGATCCACTGCTACCGTTCGATGAACTACATCGCCAGGCACATGGAGGAGAAATACAGCATTCCGTGGATCGAATACAACTTCTTCGGCCCGACCAAGATCGCCGAGTCCTTGCGCAGAATCGCCGCGCACTTCGACGATACGATCAAGGAAGGCGCCGAACGCGTCATAGAACGTTACAAGGCAGAATACGAAGCGGTCATCGCAAAATACCGCCCGCGCCTGGAAGGCAAGCGCGTGATGCTGTATGTCGGCGGCCTGCGTCCAAGACATGTCATCGGCGCCTATGAAGACTTAGGCATGGAAGTGGTCGGCACCGGCTACGAATTCGCGCACAACGACGACTACGACCGTACGATCAAGGAAATGGGCAATGCCACCCTACTATACGACGATGTGACAGGCTACGAGTTCGAAGAGTTCGTCAAGAAAATCCAGCCCGATCTGATCGGCTCCGGCATCAAGGAAAAATACATCTTCCAGAAGATGGGCATTCCGTTCCGGCAAATGCATTCCTGGGATTATTCCGGCCCCTATCACGGCTTCGACGGTTTTGCGATCTTCGCCCGCGATATGGATATGACATTGAACAATCCCTGCTGGAAAAACATTAAAGCACCCTGGAAAAAAGAGACCGCCAGCGAGCCGGTTAAAGCCGCCGCTTAATAAATCGAGGAGCAAGGCGAAAAATGAAATATGAAAAGCCAAATATCGCCGGCGATCATCTCTTCATGTCCTTTCGTCTTGTACCTTTCATCTTTAGCCTATTACGCCTGTCCACAGATTGGTGGCGCGTTAGGAGATTACCATGAGTCAACACGTCGACAATATTCAACCCAGCTACCCTTTATTCCGCACCGACGAATACAAGGAAAACCTGGCCACCAAACGCGCGGAATACGAAGAGCGTCATCCGCAAGAACAAATTGACGAAGTATTTCAATGGACAACCACGAAGGAATACCAAGAGCTAAACTTCAACCGTGAAGCCTTGACTGTCAATCCGGCCAAAGCCTGCCAACCGTTGGGCGCGGTACTTTGTGCGCTGGGCTTCGAAAAAACCATGCCGTATGTGCACGGTTCGCAGGGTTGCGTCGCGTATTTCCGCACTTACTTTAACCGTCATTTCAAGGAACCGGTCGCTTGCGTATCGGATTCGATGACCGAAGACGCTGCCGTTTTCGGCGGTCAGAAAAACATGTTCGCCGGACTGGAAAACGTCAAAGCCTTGTACCAGCCTGACATGATCGCCGTTTCGACGACCTGCATGGCCGAAGTGATCGGCGACGATTTGAACGCTTTCATCGGCAATGCCAAAAAAGAAGGCCATATCGAACAGGACTTTCCGACACCGTTCGCGCATACGCCGAGTTTCGTCGGCAGCCACACGACCGGCTGGGACAACATGTTCGAAGGCATTGCGCGCTATTTCACGCTGAACTTCATGGAGGGCAAGGAAGCCGGCTCGAACGGCAAGATCAACTTCGTGCCCGGTTTTGAGACCTATCTCGGCAACTTCCGCATGATCCACCGGATGATGAAGGAAATGAGCGTAGATTATTCGCTGCTCAGCGATCCGACCGAAGTGCTCGACACGCCGGCCGACGGCCATTTCCGCATGTACGCGGGCGGCACGACGATGGACGAAGTCAAAGACGCGCCGAACGCGTACGATACGATTCTGCTACAGCCTTGGCAGCTCGAAAAAACCAAGAAATACGTACAGAACACCTGGAAGCACGACGTGCCTAAATTGAATATACCGATGGGCCTGGAATGGACCGACGAGTTGTTGATGAAAGTATCGGAAATCACCGGAAAGCCGATTCCCGAATCCTTGGAAAAGGAGCGCGGTCGCCTGGTCGACATGATGACCGACTCGCACGCCTGGCTGCACGGCAAAAAATTCGCGCTGTACGGCGATGCCGATTTCGTGCTGGGCATGGTCAAATTCCTGCTGGAACTCGGCGCCGAGCCTACCGAGATCCTGGTCAATCACGCCAACAAACGCTGGAAAAAAGCCTGTGAAGCGGTTTTGGAAGCCTCGCCTTACGGTAAAAACTCCACCGTGCATATCGGCAAGGATTTATGGCACTTCCGTTCGCTGGTATTCACGAACAAGCCGGATTTCATGATCGGTAATTCCTACGGCAAGTTCATACAGCGCGACACCTTCTACAAAGGCGAGGAATTCGAGGTGCCGCTGATCCGCATCGGCTTCCCGATCTTCGACCGCCACCATCTGCATAGAATGACCACATTGGGCTACGAAGGCGCGATGTACATTTTGACCACATTGGTCAATGCGGTCCTGGAGCAGTTGGACAAGGAAACCAAAGGCATGGGCACGACCGATTACAACTACGATTTGATTCGTTGATCGTATAAACCAGACCGTCGGGTTACGGCTTTTTGCCTAACCCGACCTACTTGTTTTTGATTGGAGAACCCTATGCCCAGCGTCATGCTCAGAAAACGCGACGACGGCAAACTGCTGTTTTATGTCGCGAAGAAAGATCTGGAAGAAACCATCGAGTCGCTGGAATTCGACGCGCCCGAAAAATGGGGCGGCGAAGTGGTGTTAGGCGACGGTTCGCGTTATTACTTCGAACCGCTGTCGCCCGCGCCTAAGATTCCGACGACTCTACAAGCGAAACGTTTATAAGGAGGCTGTCATGGCTTTATATATTGTTGCCGACGAATGTATATCCTGCGGCGATTGCGAACCGGTCTGTCCGACCAATTCGATCACGGAAGGCAAGATCGTGTTCGAGATCGACAAAAAGACCTGTACCGAATGCGAAGGCGATTTCGACAAACCGCAATGCGTCCGGGTGTGTCCGGTCGATAATTGCATCCTGCCTTTGCCGGCTTGAGCGATGGTCACGCAAGAACTGGCCGACACGATCGCCGCAACGGTCGAAAGCCTCGGCATCGATGAAACCGTGATCGGCCGGCTTAGGGCCGATCATCCCGGTATTCATTTCACCTATTGCATCGACGACGACATCCCGAACCACGAACCGGTGTTGGAATGCCCCGGTTTCAATCTGTATCTGGTCGACGGCCGCGACCATTGTTTGTGTCTGACGCAAAACTACGAACAGGCTTCCGGTTTCGTCGTCGCCGAAATCATCAACGACTGAGGCGATGCGATGTCCGATCAGCCCAACCCCGTTACGACGCCGATCGCCGATTGCAGCCTGTGCCCGTTCCGAGGCAAAACGCTGTTGAGAGGTCGCTGCATGCCGGGCGACACCTGCGTCCTGGTCGAAAGCGGCCGGCAGATCGACCGCTTCTTCCGCATCAATCCGCACTATGCCGAGCAGTTCTTGCACGACCCATTCTGGGAACGGCGCGCGATCGCAGTACGTTACGCACCGATCAAAGCCCTAACCGATCTGATCGACGACGAGGACGAAGTCGTCCGCCGCGCTGTCGCATATCGTCTGCCGTCTCAACAATTGGCGCCGTTGCTCGATGATCCCGACCGCGAGGTGCGTATGACCGTCGCCGACCGCATCGATCTGGAACATCTGGAACGATTGGCCGACGACCCGGATTACATAGTCCGGTTAACGGTCGCGAAACGATTGTCGCCGGGCCGGCTGTTCCGTCTAATCAAGGATGTAGACCCAAAAGTACGTCAACTCGTCGCCGAACGCTTGCCCGAAGTCAGTCTGGGCTTGATGATCAATGACCCGGCTCCCGAAGTCCGGCGCGTATTGGCTGAACGCATGCCACCGCATGACCTGGCATCGCTGCTGAGCGACGACGATTGGCTGGTGCGCTATACCGCCGCGCTACGCGCCGATCCTGCCGACCTGTCGGCGCTCTGCGACGATCCCGAGCCGGACGTGCGCGAACTGGCGCGAAAGCGCCTGCATATTTCTGCTTCCGATGGAGCCGACAATGAATGAATCGCCCTCGTTGATTGCCGGCCGGATACTGGCCGACTGTTGCAAGAAACTGATTCCGGGACAAAACGACGAATCCTTGTTGAAAACATTGCAGTCGTTGCTGCCCGCCTATCCTGTTCGGCTGTCCTGGATCGGCGAAGAATGGTATCGGATCGGCGGCGTCGTCGACCGCGATGGCCAGCGCATCGCTCACGATTTGATCGAATGGAGCGAGCGCACTTATATCGAATGCGGCCGTGATTTGCAAACACTGGTCGATCATGCCCGCGAACGAAATTTGATCGCGACGCGCCAGTCCGGACGATCGCTGTATTTCGTCGTGCAAACAGGAAGCCGCGCCGAGGACTTCACGCTGATCGAAATCGACAAGACCAGGGAAGTGTACGACCGCCTGCTCGTCAACGAAAACGAAGCGCCGGAAGACTTGGACGAGATCATCGACCCGCTGAATCCGACTACGGTCGAAAGCGTCTCGGTCGGGGCGACTCGCTATGCCTACCGTCGCAAGACCGACATGCCCCTGTTCATCGAAGCGATCGATCAACATCATGCCGTCGAACATCCGGTGCGACGTTTCTTGGACGATTGGAACCGCAGCAGCGCCGGACAAAAACACCGCTTCTGCGAAGACTGGCTAATCCGACCGTCGCAACATACCGGCCGCTTCGGCGAGCAGATCGTCAACGCCGAAATCATCAATATCCGGCAAAACCGCCTGCCCTATCTCGAAGACCTGGCCGGCAAAAAAGGCAATACCCTGAATGGACTGCTGACCCGATTCGACCGGCAAGCCGGTTATCCTTTCGCCTGGTTCTTTTACATGGTCAAAGGCAAACTCGTGTCGCCATACTGTGCGCAAGCGGTCTTTCAGGACATCAGCGGCGACTTCGCCTATCTGCCGCAACGCGACGAAGCAGTGCTGCGCGACTGGGTTGCCGATCCCTATCAAGTCTAGTGGGTTGACTCATTCCGGCGCCCTATCTCCCGGCAAAACCGAAAAATCATAGGGCGGATTCGGAGCGGGCGACATAAAGAAAGGGGGGGCAGGCCTGTTTTGCCGGACCCCGTTGTTCTTGACCCCGTTGTTCTGTTCTGGATTTACTAACATACATCAGCAATTCTAATTCTGAATAGCTGGGCCACACCCATTATCCTGCCTCTTTTTTTTGCACGGATCACAACACTGGCGCAGCCAAATAAGCCGCTCGTGAGGCGACCTTAAACCACCAGGGTTGGTTGAGAATATCAGTGGTCGACATTTCTCGTGAGTTAGCGAAATCCTGCTCAAATACCGTTCCCATACGCTGTGCAAAGGTCTCATCGAACACCCAAGCGCTGATTTCAAAATTAAGTCGAAATGAGCGATTGTCCAAATTCACTGTGCCCACCGACGACGCGCCCTCGTCCACTAGCAGCGTTTTAGTGTGCAAAAAACCGGCTTTGTAGCGGTATATTTTCACACCGGCTTCCAGCAGGGGTTGGGTAAATGCGAAGGCGGCCAAGTAGGTCAAGATATTGTCTGGGCGTTCGGGAATTAACACGCGGACATCCACACCGCGTAAAGCTGCCAGTTTAAGAGCGGACTGCACGCCTTCATCCGGCACGAAATAAGGACTGCTGATCCACGCACGTCGGCGGGCCGTGGCCAGCGCGTGCTGTACCATTAAACTTGCGGTTTCAAAACGATCCGCAGGTCCACTAGGCAATATTAATATGGGCACACCATTATTCGCGGCGGATTGCGGCTGCCAATCTAATTCCAGAATATCGCCACTCGACCAGTGCCAGTCTTCTAAGTAAGGCAGTTGTAAACTGAACACTGCAGGCCCTTCAATTTTTAGATGTGTATCGCGCCAAGCAGCTATGCGTGGATCTTGTCCGAGATATTCATCGCCGACATTCAACCCCCCGACCCATCCAAAGCGCCCATCGGCGATAACGATTTTGCGGTGATTACGAAAATTCAATTGGAAGCGATTGCCTGAACCCTGGCTAGAGTGAAACGACCGCACCAAAACGCCTGCGTCGCGTAGATCGTCCAAATAGCGACGCGGCAGCAGGTAACTGCCAATTTCGTCATAAAGGAAATATACCTTAACACCATCGCGGGCCCGTGCCGCAAGGCGGTGTTTCAGCTCTAACCCCAAGACGTCGTCGCGTACTATATAAAACTGCACCAGCAAATAGTGCTCTGCGGCATCAATACCGGCAAAAATACTGGCAAAAGTTGTCTCGCCATCAATAAGTAACTCAACATTATTGCCTCTCAGCAGCGGCATCTTGGCCAAGCGCTCCATTACCTCAAAACTTTGTTGGGCCGATGGAAATGGTGCCGCATATTGCTCGACCAATGACATTTTTTGAGCAAGTTCGCGATGCAAACGACTATCGACCTCTTTGCGCCCGATCACATACCCACTAAAACGATTGTCGCCAAAAACCCAATAGGCGGGAACAGACACATACGGAAAGGTGTTTAGAGACACTATCCAGGCCACTGCGCCCGGCGCTGTGCGCGTCGACATGAGTGCATCGACCGAAGAGACAATGCCCAATGTGTGCGCCACCAAAGATATCCACAACAAACGTCGCTTTAAAACCGCCATGGTCGCTCCCAGTTGTGTCGGCAGCTGAAATTATCGAAAAAAAAGGGGCAAAAAAAAGAAAAAAGGGGTCTAGAATCGTAGGATCTCTCAGTTAATGATGCGGTTGATTAAGGACGAAGATAACTTACCTCAATGCTCAAACTTAGTCGATTATAGATAACGGACACAATTTTGCTCAATTTTTATGTGCTTACGCTTTTGAAGCTCATGAATAATAGTGTCAATATCCGCATCTGAAATGATACTATGGAATTGAAATATTGGATGATTGGTATCAGGTTTTGGAAATTGCATCAGGTGTCGTTTAAGCAAATACGCATTTGCAAAAAACAAGACCTAGCCCTGTGGTTTTCACATGACCTAATAGAGCACTTTTCTATCCGGTTAAATTGATTTTCTCTCCATAATCGCTCTTCTATCAAGCAAATACACCCAGCTTCCCTCTTCCCTGACCTTTAATGCCGTCAACTTTTTGCCTGCACATATTTCACTTAACTATTCACCGCTAACCGGGTCATAGCAAATACTGTGCATGGAACACTGCAAATAGCGTCCAGACTCATCAAAAATGTTACTTTCCTCGCAATCTAATGCCCTCGGCATATGTACGCATTGATTCAAATAGCCGTATACCGCTCCGTTAAAACGAATCAGAACGGCGCTGCACGCTTTCCCTCGATATTTGATATTAAAAGAATACTTTCCTAATTCCGGAATTTGAAATCCCTGACAAATAGGCTCTGGAACTCTTCTTATAGCCACAGTGTTCACCTCCGCTTTCCATTACAGCAAACATCAGGCCAGAGGTTATTAAAAAGAGATACGGCGCAGCAGTCCGAGTTCTCCAGGCCTAGGCCCAAACCGGCCGAATGCCTTCCAGCCATTTGTCTAAACGCTCGTCGGTGAGTTCTTTCTGCGTTTCCTCATCCAAAATGAGCCCGACAAATTTATCGTCGATGACCGCTTTCGAATAAGTGAATTGATAATTCCCGGTATCCCATGCTCCGCCGATGATCTCAGCGCCGCGTGAGGCAAAAGCATCGTACAAATAACGTACGGCGCTGCCAAAATTTTTGCCGTAACTTTTTTGGTTACCCAATCCGTAAAGCGCCACTTTTTTACCGTTGAAATCATGCCCGTTCAATTTCGGCAAAAACTCTTCCCAACTTTCGGTTTGATTACCGGTCGATTTGCCGGGTAGCTCACCTTCTCCATAGGTCGGTGTGCCCAATATCAATACATCGTAATCAAGCAAATCTTCCACGATAGCCGTTCGAATATTGACCGGCTTTGCGGTACAGGGGCCGATTTTTTTCGCGATCGTTTTCGCGATCATTCTCGTCCTGCCGGTATCTGTTCCGAAAAATATACCTACTTTGGCCATTGGTAATTACTCACGCTTGAATTTGCAGTAAACCGGAAGCAGGGGTTTCGGCTTGCTCCCGCCGTTGCTCGGGCGTAAAAGTCTTCATCGATACCGCATGCAAACGGCCCGATGCCAAGACGCCGGCCAAGGCCGCCATGACACCCTGTTGTTGCTTGACCAACGGCAAATCTAAAAACGCCTCGCTGACCACAGTAATCGACAGATTACAGCCTTCGCCATCGATCTCGATGACCGCATCGGGAAAACTATTTTTGATCAGGCTTTCGACTTCAACGTGCGTTATCGCATCACCGGCCGCTGCCGTCGACTCCGTTTTTACCGACGTGTTTTGCAATAAGAGTAACAAACTGCCATCGTTATGCATCGCTTCGACGATATCGCAACCGCCGACCAGCTCGCCGTTAACGAACAATTGCGGATAGGTTGGCCAATGGGAAATTTTCGGCAGTTTTTCGCGGATGAATGGCGCTGCCAGGACATTAACATAGGCGAACGGAATTCCGGTTGCGTTTAAAATTCCGACCGTTTTCGCAGAAAACCCGCATTCCGGAGCGGTTGGAACGCCTTTCATGTAGAGGATGATAGGATTTTCGGCTAGTTGCTTGCGTATTTTGTCTTCGGTGCTCATTTTTACTGTCTCTTAATGATAAATGTGGAAAGGCCATCAGGCCGAATTTTTAAGAGTGGGCTCGAAAAAACGTAGGTTGTTGACGCCCCTTAACCCAGTATTCTCCCAGAAAAAGGGAGAGATCAATTCCCAAGCTCTGTACTCAGAGTTATAGTTAAACTGTAGAAACAGTCTTGCCATCTTAGCCAATGTGACTTCGATATCATTAATTGTCACCTGACGTTTTCGACTTCGATATCGCGATCAGGGGATCGCTCCCACAATAGCGTCGGTCGCGATTTCGAAACAATACTGTTTTGCGGGGTCACCCTGCCCCGGCCTGTTTTTGCAATGGCGATTCTTGGTCATGTTCGATCAACCTGAGCGGCGCGCCGTTCTTAACGACTTCCGCATCGACGATGCAGATCTCAATATCTTCACGAGTCGGTAATTCGAACATCGCCTTGCGCAAAATCGTCTCCATGATGCTCCGCAAGCCTCGAGCCCCGGTATTTCGTACGATCGCTTTTTCGGCGATTTCCACCAATGCATCCGGCGTGAATTCGAGACTGACGCCGTCATAGGCAAACAAGTGCTGATATTGTTTGACCAGCGCATTTTTCGGTTCGGTCAGGATTTGAATCAGCGCATCGACGTCGAGCGGTTCCAAGGGAGCCAATACCGGAAAACGCCCGATGAATTCCGGGATCAAGCCGAAGCGTTTTAGATCGTCTGGTTCGGTCGCATTGAGCAAAACTTCAATATCCGGCTTTTGTTCGGACCGGCCTATTTCGCGATGAAAACCGATTGCGGTATTCGCCGGCACCAGGCGTTTCTCGACGTGCTTTTCGAGTCCCGGAAACGCGCCTCCGGCGATGAACAAGATGTTGCGCGTATCGACGATGACCGAATCGGCAGTGTTGCCGTCCTTACGCCGCCCTTTGTTCGGAACTTTGACATGCGAGCCTTCGACCAGGCGCAATAGCGCTTGTTGCACGCCTTCGCCCGAAACATCCCGAGTGCCGAAGGCCTGTTCAGGGCTACGAGCGATCTTGTCGACTTCGTCCAAATACACGATGCCCCATTCCGCCTTGCCGATATGGCCGTCGGCAACATCGAGCAAACGCACCAGGATGTTTTCGACATCATCGCCGACATAACCGGCTTGAGTCAGCGTCGTCGCGTCGGCAACTACAAACGGCACACCGACGATCTTGGCCAGCGTACTGGCCAGTAGTGTTTTACCGGTTCCGGAAGGCCCGATCAGCAAAATGTTGGACTTGCCGATTTCGACGCCGTCGTCGGAAGCGCCCAATCCGCCGATTTGTGAACTTTCGTGCTTCAAGCGCTTGTAATGGTTGTAGACCGCAACGGCCAGAATCTCTTTCGCGAGATCCTGCCCGATAATGTAGTCGTCGAGCAGTTGCTTGATTTCGGCCGGTTTCGGCAAAGGGCCATGCATTTCGGCCAATTGCTTTTTCTTTCCCCAGCTTGAAACGACCTGATTCGCCAAGATTACGCAAGCTTCGCAAATCTGCCCGTCGTTGCCAGCGATCAACGGTACGTCGACCGATGCCTCGACCCCGCAAAAAGAACATATCTTATTGGTTTTTTGCATAAATGCTCCGCTTGTCTTAAGGTTTCCCGGATTCGTATCGCAAACGATAACCTATACATCAATCGTTGATAGCACACTGTCATCTAACGCACCCGGCTTCGAAATCGCGATCTGGGGATCGCTCCCACAGAGTATTCAAATCCCAAGTGGGAGCGTCGCCCTCGTCGCGACTATCGAAGCCATTGAAGCTCAACAACCATGACTTTGATCGAAGCCCCCTATCCGCAATGCTCATCTTATGCGTATGAGCTCTTGCTTCTCAAAACCGGCAAGCAAGAGCTTGCGTGAAGGGTTTCCCAAACCGGAGTTTGGGAAACAGCGAACTATTCATTATTATCTGCTCTCTGCTCTCTGTTCCCTATTCACCATTCACTATTCACTATTCACTATCGACTATTCCCGAGAAAGCCCGGCCAACCAGGACCTTTGGCAATTGCGCCGGTAACGTTCCTGCATAACCTGCCGGATCTTCGGCGCCGCCTTGTGCAGCGACAGCGTTTCCGCCTTATGAATCTCGACGCACTGGAGCAAATGGAAGCCGAGTTCGGTTTCGACGATGCCGCTGATGTCGTTTTTTTTCATTGCAAACAGCGCTTCGTCGATTTCGGGATACAACGTACCCCGCGCGAACACACCGAGCATTCCGCCTTGCAGCGAGGTCGGACATTCGGAATGTTTCAACGCCAAATCCTCGAATTTATGAGGCTTGCGTTGCAGTTTGAACTGTAGTTCCTGAATGCGTTGCAGCGACTTCTCGCGGCTGTTTTCGGCATATTCCGGATTGACCGTGATCAGGATATGACGCACCGCTCGGCGCTCCGGCAAATTGAATTTGTCGGGATGGGTGTGATAATAAATACCGATCTCGACCTCACTGACCTCGGGCGAACGGGAAGCGACTTTTTCCATAACCGTATTGACCTTGCATTGCCGATATAAGGCCGCGCGCAAGCGCTCGGCATCGAGTCCGTTCCTGGCGAGCGCCGCATCGAATTCGCCGTCATCGTCGAACCGGCCGCGCACCTCCAGGTATGCCGCATCCAGTTCCTCATCGGTGACGATCACGCCCGCGGCCTCGTTCGAACGCAACACGCGCGATTCGATATCGAATTCGCTCCGCGCCTGTCTTTCGACTCGTTGCAACTGTCCGGCATCGAGTTCGGCAGGCGGCTTTTTGAACAGGGCCAGAGACGCTCGCAACAGCGTATAGGGCTCGACTTTAGCGATGGTTTCGGCAATTGCGTTCATATCAATCCTCCGGTTCGACGAAGGCTTCCGGATGGGCCGGTTGCAAGACGGTTTCGGGTACTTGCAGCGTTCTGCCGGGGAAGCGGACATAATATTGAATCGGCTTGAAATCCCTCAGTACTTTGAGAATTTCACCCTCCTGTCCCTGCTCAGCGACAATTTCCCCCTGAATACCCAAGTCGATCGTACTCACGACCTTGTCGCGAAACTCGAAGCGGCTCGGATTCCAGGGTGCGTCGGCCGGAACCAATTCCTCGGCGCGGCAGCCGACCATGCGGCCCTGGTCAAGAAAATGCACCGTGTAAATCACCTGGTCCTGCAGAAACGTGCCCATTTCGATGACATGACCGACGCTGCCGCGCCGTACCAGCAATTCGCCGATCGCCATACCCGGATAGGTGCCGTCGTTACGCACGTTCCGCGTCACCCGCACCGCTTCGCCGAAGTCGAAGCGTTCTTCGTCGAAACGCTCCTCGATCATAATTGGATGTCGCCCAAGGGCACGAACACCGTTTGCGGCTCGCCCATCTTAAAGACCTTGAAGACCTTTTCGGTCTGCGCGTCGGATTCGACAAAATCGTGATAGGCGCGTAGTAATAATTGCTTGTAAACCGCCCGTAAAGCGCCTTCGTCTTCAGGCAACTTGTTCTCGGCCTGAGCCAGATAGTCGTGAAAACGCTGCAGAATATGAAGACGATTGACATGAACGATCGACGGCTCGTATTCCAGTTCGAAATACTGTAAAAAATCTTCGGCCGATTCCAGCTCTTCGATTTCTTCTAAAAAACTCATGGTTTTCTCCGGGTTAATAGGGGCCGGCAAGATGCAAATCGCTGACGATCAAATACACCATTAACAGTGCGAATGCCGCGAAGGATATCGCGGCAAGCAACTGTCCGGATTTCAGTTTGAACATAAAACCTCTCTAGGCCGCTATCAGGCCGCTTCCTTATGCTGGTGGGTAAAGCAACTTTTCGGACAGACTCTCGAACAGGCCTCGCAACCGATGCAATCGTCCGCATTCTTGATGCTCATTACCATGCTGTTATCGTCGTCGTCCTCGAAATCGCCGTAATCGTCGTCGAAATCTTCCGGATCGAGCGCCTCGTCTTTCTCGACCAAATCGAAGACATCGCGCGGACAAACCTTGAAACAACGCCCGCAGCCGATGCAGGTGCGCTGATTCAAATCGTTGACATAGGAAGGCGTCCAAACCGTCCCGCCGAATGTTACCCCGGTTACCAATTCCGCCATGACGCCACCTATGCGGTTTCCGCCTGCGCGGCGAGCAGTTTTTGATTGGCTTCGTCCCAAGCCTTGCACGCTTCATAAGTTGCCTGGGCGACGCCCATCAATTCCTGATAAGCGTCGGGCAAACGGTCCTCGATCAAATCGTGCAGCTCCATGGCTTGTTCGCCGGCCAAACGTTTGGTTTTCTTGACTTGTTTTTCCAGTTGCTTGATGTCTTCGGCTGTCATGTCGATCTCCTCAGCTTTCGGCGACTTCTTTGTATTGCTCGATCAATTCCAGCGCCTTGTCGATCTGTTTTTCGCTTTGCTCGCACAACGCTTCCAAGCTCGGAAACCCCCAGCGGTGCACATCGCGCAAGGTTTTGTCGACCACGATCAACTTGCCGACCATCACCAGCGCCCGGCCGAAACCTTCGTGCGTCAGATTGACGAACGGCACGGCCATCAGCCCGCATTTCTTTTCGATCAACGACGCGATCGCGTTGTAATAAGATTTGATGCGAGCCACGGTGGTCTCGTCAGGGTCGCCGACGATCGGGATTTCGCGCTTGCGCTCCTTGGTTAGGATCAACGGGTCGATAATTTTTTCCTCGGACCAGCCATCATAGGTGTCGTAAGTATCGAGCGCGCGCAATTGTTTGAGCATTTCCGCGACGAAATCCGAGCTCATGAAGGGATCATTCTCTTCGATGGCCATTGCTGCTTGGTTCATGGTGTGTCCTCTATGATTTATAAAAGCCGTAGGGCACGCATCGCGTACCTTTCTTGAAATTTGAAACAATCGAAACCCTTGGGAACTCGCGTATCCTACTCATTCCGACCAGCCCTCCTCTTCCATAGCGTCGAAGCGCGAAGGATCGAAACCTTTAGCCTTATTGATCGCCTTCGCGAGCCAACTGGACGATCCCGATTTCAATTCGTTCTGCAGGTCGGCGATCAAATCAACGATGCGGCTGCCTTCGTGCACCTTGACCGGTTGGATGCCGTGCGCGACCAATTGCTTGATCGCCGACGCCCCAACCGCCTGGCAATACACTGCGGCGCAGCCTTCAAGCATCTGCATCTTGACCGACAATTTGTCTTCGTTACCGTCCTGCGCGAGATCGCCGAACTGCGCGGCTTCCAATAATTCGCTGCGGTCCGGGTCGACCGCATAGACCGCGAACGATTTAGACGAGCCGAAATGTTGATTGACCGTGTTCATATCGGTCGTCGCGAAAGCGATTTTGATCGCGGAATCCATGGGCATCCTCTGTTCCAAAGGTTGTACGATATGCATGCGCCGGGTCACAGACATGATCAAGCGGTCCGGCGGCGTTCGGTTTCGGGTTTCTGCGCATAGATCGAGTAATACGGCTCGATTTCCTCATGCGCGAAATTGATGACCAGATTGGCCAGATCGAACAAGGTTTGGCGTGTACCGCGATAACCGATCCAGGTTTTCTGATATCCGCCGATGATGTCGTACAGCGGGAAACCTGCGCGCAAGATCGGAATGCCGAGCCGCTCGGCGGCCGAGACCGCATGCGAATTGCCGATCAACAGTTGCGCACGGCGTTCCTTTGCGATCGCTTCGAGATCTTCGAGATCGCCGATTTTGATGGCGTCCGTTTTCGTTCGGCCCAGCACCGGGGCATTGGCCGCGCTGACCGCCGCGACGATTTCGCCGCCCATTTCGGCGATCAGGTCGACGAACGCGTTAAGCTGATCCGGATCGGCAGCGATCGCGACGCGGAGCTGCCCGAGCATGAAATGCGTGTCGAGCATCGCATCCTGAAGCTGCGCGCGCTGCCGTTCGATGCGCTCGGGTACGTCGAGCCCGGCGATTTCGCTCAAGGTTACGATCAATGCGTCGTTCGCCTGAAGTCCGTACAAATGATCGAAATAAAAACTCGCGACGCCGGTTTTCTGCTGCAGCAATTCGCCTGCTTTTTTCAGCGATGCGCCGATCACGAGCGTGGCAGTCGCTTCGCCCAAGGCCGCCATTTCCGACAGCGGCGTACCGCCGATCGTAACCGGAGAGAAATCCAGATCGGTCAGCACGCCGTCCAGAGAATCGGAAATATCCGGCACAAAAACCGGACGTAATTGGAATTGCTCGATCAAATCGCGCAAGGCTTCGAGATCGCCCGGCGTCAGCATCGGACCGGCCAAGACGTTGACTTGCCGTTTGCGGGTGCCCGGCTTTGTACCGGCCTCTGCGGCCTCGGGCACCTGCGTGCGGACGATTTCGGTCAAGGTCGCGGCATAACCCGTTTCGACGCAGCCGGTGAAATCCGGGGTGTTGACCGCGACGACCGCGACATGATCGTATTCGGGATATTTGGCGCGGAATTCGCGAACGTTACGGTGTACGTCGGCGCCCTGCGTTTCGGCGAGACCGGTCGTCAGCACGGTGATCAATGCCGGGTTCGATTTATCGGCGATCGCCTTCAAGCCTTCGACGACGTTTTCGTCGGCGCCCATCACCGAACTACCCTGATCCATCGCAGTCGTCTGCAACGGAATCGGTTCGCGGAAATGACGCACGAAAAACACCTTCGCGAAGGCCGTGCAGCCTTGCGAGCCGTGCAGCATCGGAATCGCGCGGTCGAAGCCGAGCGTCGCCAACGAACCCCCGATCGGCTGACTGGCTTTCAGCGGATTGACCGACAGCGCCTTGTTGCGTTTGAGTATCTCGGCCATCGCGCTTACTCCGCCGAAGGGTACGCAAGGCGTACCTTTTCAATCTTGGAGGCTGATATGGTGCGCGATGCGCACTCTACTTTCCAAGGCGCAGGCGCCCTAACGGCCGGCCAAACCGGACTCTCGATCGTCAGCGCCAATTGCCGGACCAACTCCAGCATCCCTTGATAGCCTTCGTAGCCGAATTCCCGCTCCTGGTTGATATCCAGAAACGGCACGCGCGCCTTCAATGCGGTATACATGTTCCGGCCGCCGGCGATCAGAATATCGGCCTGGTAATCGCGGACGATCTTCAGCAAGGCTTTCGGGCTGCCGTCCTCGATCATCACGGTATCCTCGCCCATCAATTCGCGGATGCGCGCCTTGTCCTCCTCGGTCGACTTTTTCGTGCCCGTCGCGACGACGACCATGCCCAAATCCTGCAATGCCGAAATCACCGACCAGCTCTTAACGCCGCCGGTGAACAGCAGCACTCGCTTGCCGGCCAGTCTTTCGCGCCACGGCTCCAACGCCTTGCGGATACGAGTTTCCTCGCGGGCGATTAACGCTTCGGTGCGTTCGGTCAAATCGGAGTCGCCGATCACGCGCGCGAAATCGCGCAGGGCTAGGCTCGTGTCAGTGATGCCGTAAAAGCTGCCTTCGAACCACGGCGTACCGTATTTCTGTTGCAATTTGCGCGCGACGTTGACCATCGCCTTCGAACACACCATCATATTCACTTCGGCCTTGTGCATCGTCTGCACCTCGCGGAAACGCGCATCGCCGGATAAGGTACACAACACGCGCAAACCGAGCTCGTCGAGCAGCGGCAGCACATGCCAGAATTCGCCGGCGATGTTGTATTCGCCGACCAGATTGACGTCGTGCACCCGGATGCCGGGTCTTGCGCTGCCTTCCGGCAACAAATCCGGGTCGCGCGTGCCGATCACATGATTGACCATCGCATCGCCGGCGATACGGTTGCCGAGATTCTTCGTGCCGTAGAAACCGGCGCAATCGATCGGCACGACCGTCACGCCCCAGCGCTGTTCGGCCTGTTTGCAAATCGCGCCGATATCGTCGCCGACCAGAGCCGGCACGCAGGTGTTATAGATGAAGACCGCCGGCGGATCGTAACTGTCGATCGCCTGTTTGATCGAATGAAACAAACGTTTTTCCGAACGCCCCATGATCACATCCTGCTCGGTCAGGTCAGTCGTCATGCCGTAGCGGTACAAATCCGAACCCGACGAACGCGTGCCCCGGTTGTCCCAAGAACTGCCGGCGCAGGCGATCGGCCCGTGCACGATATGCGCGACATCTGCGATCGGCAGCAACGCGATCTGAGCGCCGTCGAACGCACAACCGCCCGCCGCCGAACCGGGTTTCGGTTTCGCGCAGCCGGACTTCTCCTTCTTGTTGTGTTCGCAAGCCGGCTCGTCCAGCAATTCGGCAATGTCTTTGGTCGATTTCATGGCACGCTTCTAAGTAGGGTTACTGGACATTAAGCAAAATATGTGCCAATTTTTAAATTATTGATTTATCTGATTTGTTGTGAATTTTGCTTTGTCGCATTTACGACAATAGAAGCTTTTTGGAGCGGTTCGGATGATTGGAAGTCAGGAAGGGTTGGGTAACAAGAAAAGCTATCGAGGTCTTATTGGCTAAGATGGCATGTTTTACAAAATTTCCTTTAAAAGCGTTGCGCAGATGGAAGCTTCATGAAATGAAATGCGATGCTTATCCTCCGAATTTTTGTAGCGTTGAAGATGAAAGCGGCTTCTTCACACGTGTTTGCAATAACGAATTGATCCACGATACGCAGGTTGCTAGCCGTTTGGTCATCGCCATGACGCTCAAGTAGCGCTGTAGTTTGTCAATTTCGCCGGCGCAACTGCGCAACGACAAGTCTAGTCCGCAAAACAACAATATTAATTGCAATCACTGCAGC
This sequence comes from Methylotuvimicrobium buryatense, assembly GCF_005931095.1. Taxonomy (GTDB): domain Bacteria; phylum Pseudomonadota; class Gammaproteobacteria; order Methylococcales; family Methylomonadaceae; genus Methylotuvimicrobium; species Methylotuvimicrobium buryatense. The sequence goes on from NZ_CP035467.1 coordinate 3,856,134, forward strand.
GGTGATCGAATTTTCCTCGCCCGTGCAAACGCCTTTAATTCATAGGCCTGCTACTGTAAATTTGCTGGGAGTTCTTGCAAAAAGTCATCAAAAAGCGTATCAATTAGCTGCGGTTAATTCATAGGAATTTTCGCTTTCGTCGGTCAAAATATCCTGTGTTGTGGCCTCACATTTATTTTTCAACTATAAATAAATTTCTCGTGCCTTAAGGGGCACTGCCATTAAGTTAAGCCGTTCGTGGTGAGCCCTTCGGCTGCGCTCAGGAGAGCCCTGTCGAACCATGGACGGCTTAACTTATCGACCCAGGATTTTTCCATTCACCCTTCGACAGGCTCAGGGCGAACGGAAAAATCCTTAACTTAATGGCAGTGGCCTTAAGGGGGGAGCACAATATACAACGATTACGTTGTTGCCTATGATCTGAATACATTCCTTACCTTACCTTACGTTTTGTCAGTTAATTAGGCTTTTTAGCTTATAGAGGAATCCTTAACAATGAGAAAATATTTAAATGTTTTTGCATCGTTTATAATAATGCTTTGCATAGGTAGTTTATACTCATGGAGCATAATTGCAGCTGAACTAATTGAAAAATATAACTTTTCTTTATTACAGTCTCAGATAATATTTGGAACACTTATCGCGGTATTTCCTATAACTATGATTTTTGTTGGGCAGTTAGCAAGAAAAATTAAGTTTAGATATATAGGCTACATTTCGGGTTTATTATTTTTTTCCGGGTATCTCATTGCAAGCTATTCTCAAGGAAGCTTTATCTTAATTTTGTTAGGGATTGGGTAATCGTTTAGCCCCCCATCACTAAAAAAGTAGCATCTCCCGTTAAAACATGAAAAGCTATAGGACATGACGTTGAGCGACCGAGACCTTAGCCAAATGGACACGGACTATCTGGATGATTTGCCGGAGGGTGAGTTGCGTCCATTGAGTAAGCAACTGTTGGCGGATCTCAAAGAAGCCCGAGAACGACTCAAACAATCCCCGGATACGAGTTCGCGTCCGCCGTCATCCCGGGAGCCTTGGCAATCGAATCAATCCAGCGCCGAACCGTCGGAAGAAGCGCCGGCAACGGACGACTTGTCGGCACTGGATTCGTCTGAGTCTTCGTCAGATGACTTACCTAGCCAGGACTCGGCAACACCTCCGGCGGCGACCGGTGATAGCGGAAAGCCTAAAAAAGCCGGGCGCCAAGTCGGTAGCCCAGGCTATAGCCGCAACCTGACCTTACCGGTGACACGGACAATTGAGCATCGCCCGGATTGCTGCGCCGCGTGTAGGCAATCGTTTGCCGACAACACCGACTACCGACCCTGGAACGCCCGGTTCGAACTGGAGCTTGAAATCGGCAACGCCGAATCGCCGAAATTACAAATCGAACATAGCCGACATGACTACTTCTCGGCGACCTGTCCCTGCGGTCATCAAACCCGCGCCGAGCCCGGGCGAGGCGCCGACGAAGATGGCTGGAGCGTAGCCCTGAGCGAATGGCATCTGTGCGGCCCTCGGTTGGTTAGCTTTTTGGTTTATCTCTCATTGTCCCTACGGGCATCGCGCAGCAGAATCCAAGCCTATTTGCGCGATTGGCTGGGAATCTACCTCAGCACCAGCACCATCAATCAATGCATTCATGAAGCGGGACGTGCCGTTGCGCCGGTCGTCGACGAGCAGTTGATCGCGGAACTCAAGGCCGCCGGCCTCTTACATATCGATGAAACACCCTGGAAAGAAGCCGGGCAGTTATTTTGGCTCTGGGTCTTTGTCAGCGCACAGACGGTGATTTATCAAGTGGGCAAACGCCATCGTCTCGTCGTGAACCAGCTCTTAGGGGAAGCGTTTTGCGGCTTACTGATGACCGACGGCTACAGCGTCTATCGCATCTTTCCTAGGCGCTTGCGCTGTTGGGCGCACTTGGTGCGCAAGGCCCGAGCACTGTATCAGTGCCTGGATAGCGAAGGACAAGCTTTCGGCGAAGCCTTGTTATTGGCCATGATCCTGTTGATGCGCAACATCCACCGACTCCGCGAATCGCCGCCGGATGCCGAATCCTTATGGGCGCAGAATCAACAGTTGCTGACCTTGCTGCGCTCGCTCTGCGAGACGCACCGAGACATCGCGCATGTTGACAGCCGACAATTAGCCGGCGAATTTCTCAACGATTGGGAGGCCATCGTGCGCGTGGTCGAAACGCCGGCGCATCCATTGACCAACAACGTGGCGGAACGCAGTTTGCGGCACTGGGTATTGCTGCGCAAAATCACCTTCGGTTCGCGGACGGCACAAGGCAGTCGCGTGGTTGCCTTGCTGGCGAGCGTGATTGATACCGCGCGTTTGAGAGACCTGAATCCTTGGGAGTTTATTGCTCAAACACTGGCCGAACGCCGTAAAAACCAACCCGTCCCTCGTTTGCCTATGCCGGTTTTGGCGTGATAGGAACAGGGGGGGGCTAAACGATTACGGGATTGGAGTTATGGTTGGAATAGCGACTGGTTTCGGTTATTGGGTTGCGCTGACTTCGCCAGTTCAATGGTTTCCTGAAAAAAAGGGTCTAATTACAGGCATATCAGCCGCAGGTTTTGGATTAGGTGCGGTATTCATGTCGGATATATCGGAAACAATCTTGACCAATGGAAAAGATGTTTTACAACTGCTTGAAATAATAGGAATATCATACGGTGTAGTTATATTTTTGTTGTCAAATTTAATTTGTCAAAATATTCTTATCGACAATGAAAAAATAATCAGTACAGTTGATTTTTGGAGATCAGCGATTTTCCGAAAGCTATTTATAGGAATTTTCTTTGGGACATTTGCTGGCTTACTCATAATTGGAAGTTTAAAAATTATTGGTGGACAAAGCAATATTAACACTCACTATTTGATTGTAGGAGTTTCATTATTTGCTGTTGCAAACTTTTCAGGAAGGCTTGTTTGGGGATTTTTGAGTGACATTATAGGAGCAAGTTTAAGTATATTTTTAGCGCTATTTTTTCAATCTGTAGCTATTATTCTGTTGAATATCATTACATTGTCTAATACATCTTATTTGGTTATTTCTTTTTTAATAGGATTTAGTTTTGGCGGTAATTTTGTACTTTTTGCCAAAGAAACAGCTCAGGTATTTGGCGTAAGGAATCTTGGCATTATTTACCCTTATGTATTTTTAGGATATGCAATAGCGGGCATTGCAGGTCCTATAAGCGGAGGTTTGCTATTTGATTTTTCAGGTACATTTTCCTACGCAATTTCTCTTGCGAGTGCTATGAGTCTTATTGGCAGCTTAGTGTTTTTAAAGCCAAGTATTCAAGCCCTGTTGGCAAATTACCGCAATTCCGGCGTAATTGATGACCTCCCATCATTAAAAAAGAATGATTGAGGGGAATTTAATAATCTCCCCTACCCCCCTATTTTTCAAAGGCTATGTTCGCGCATAAATGCAGATTTTGCATTACGCCATAGATGGCGTGTATTAGGGCAATGCAGGGCAGAAAAATGCTCCTGCATTTTCTGCATTCATTACATCCATGTAACTCAGCAATTGCCGAGGAGCAAAAATATGCCCTGCCGCCGACACCTGTCAATCGAGCAACAAAATTGGGGCCTTATGTTTGACATTAACACTTCCCTTTCCCCCTGTTTTACTGCGCGGCTCAATTCAGCATAGTTCACACCAATAATATCCACCCACTTGAACAATCCCGATAGGTTCTTTATTGAGCGCCTGCCGCAACCGTTTAGCGTGAAGAATGCATTGAGCATTAGCGATGCCTATCGATCGCGACCGATACCCAAAGGGCACAAGTGCGGTTCGTTCCTCACCACATCCTATATGCTATTTTTGAGCGATAAAGAGGCCGTATCTCTTTTATTTCTTGCAATAAAGCGTCTTACACGCCCTACTTTTGCTCTACTCAGTCTTGCGGCAGCCAAAGATCACCCAAGTTCATGTTGATCGCATCGAACGGTGGAGCACTGACGATATCGTCGTTTTGCCAAGTGCGCTCCAACAGCCAATGTCCGTCGAGTAGGCGATATGCCTCCAATATCCGAAGATCGGGATCGACCAACCACAACCATTGCACCGACGCCTCCGCATATATCGGCATTTTGACAACTCGGTCCGTGCGCGCGGTGCCAGGAGATATTACTTCACAAACCCAATCGGGCGCGAGACTGAAATAAGCCTCATCAGGAAATCGCGGCATTCGCTCTTTACGCCATCCGGCGAGATCGGGTACCAAAATATGGGATCCCAAATGCAGCTCCGGTTCATCTAAAATCCACCATCCGCCCGGCCCTCCTTTGCCTTGATCGAAAGGCCCCATCACTTCACCGCCGATAATCGAGGCGGCTCGGGCGTGTTTAGGTGCCGGACGGGGCTGGGTAATCAATTGACCATGCAGAATTTCGCCGATTATATGATCGGGCAAATCAAACAAGTCTTCATAAACGGCGAAACGATAGGCGGGTTGATTCATAAACAGTTACCGGGAGGAGAATTGACTTCGGGTTTTGTATTCATATATCGACATCTCCAACTATTGTTGACTGTTCAACTGACAATTGCAAGATAGGCTTAAAAAGCAGGCTGGAAACGTTAAAAATCAGGGGCCGCCTAATCATCAAAATCCGGCTCAGTCCTTAGGCTGTCGTGGTCCTATCATGTAACTTTATGATAATTGGGTCAGCCATTAGGCTGCGCATCGCGCACCTTTCAGCTACGCAGCCGATTCCCCATTTACGAAAATTATTCGTCCTCCGGCCCGAAACAGTGACGGTAATCCTCGCATACTTCGCAGGACGGCGCGCGGCACAGAGATAAGCCCTCCGCCTCGCATAATTGCTTGTAGAGAAATTTTTTCCATTTCATGTCTTTGGTGTTACGTGCGGCGAGGTCTGGGAAATTATGTACCAGCAGCGCCGATAGCTCCTTACGCGACCATAATCCCAAATCCTGCCAGAGGTGATCGCTGCCGAGACACGCCGCGACAATGATCGCGGCTATCCATTCGGACTCGGCAACGGCGGGAGAACGAAGTTCGGCTAATAGATTTTCCAGATCTTCCCGCTCTAACATTCGGCTAAAATCTTGGGTTTTTCCGGACGGAGCTTGTCTTTCGACATAACACCCTGGAAAACATCGGCTTAGCAACTCGTCGAATCGTTCCGGTTCAAGCCCCAAAAAATCGGGCAGAACGCCCTCCCCGGCCCGCCAACTGGCTATTATTTGCGCCAGCCAGTGCGCGTTCGGCGAACGGTTCGAACGTTCGGTTAAATCCAGGTAGAACTGTTGGCGGGTCATGTCCGGAACCGTGTAAAAGCCGGCGCGTGGAGCTAAGCTTGCCGTAGGCATCAATACTGGACTCGAATATCCTCGTCCCTGACTATCATCTGGCAAGCCATGCGCCAATCGGTCGGCAGGTCGTCGACATGCATCGTTTCAATTTGGTCCTTCGTGATCTTACCCAGCTCGAGCAGCAAGATTTTTTCCTTGTCCGTCAACGGTCCGCCCATGCGCTGATGTTTGTCGTCAATGCTGCTGACTTTGACCAGACAGGTACCGCATTCGCCATCCTCGCATTCGAAATTAATCGGTATCTTATTTTCGAGTGCCAGCTTCAATACGGTTTGCGTATGGCTACCAGCCACCGCGTAGACGGTTTTGTCGCGGTATTCGGGATTCGTGAAAGTTACTAATGCCATGATGAGCTCCTCTTATTTCTTAAACAGGTTTTACCGAAATCTCGCCGCCCAAGGCCTGAGCCTGGCATGCCAGACGGTTATGTTTGCCGGCCATGTTTTCGCGCAGCACCTTATCTTCCAGTACCGAAGGCTCGGTCAAATGATTCCACCCGTTCGTCACTTTCATGATGCAGGTGCCGCAATCGCCTTCGCGGCAACCGTAGGTGATGCCGGAACCGACTTTTTCCGAAACCTCGATAATACGGGTTCCGGCCGGCACAGTGACAGTTACGTTAATGTCTTCGAATGTAATGGTCGATTTGGCCATTTTGTTGCTCCTAAATGTAGTGAGTATTGTTTGATTGTAGGATGGGCAAAGCACAGTGAGCCCATCAAAAAAATGCCGCATATCCTCTTTCTTTTTTGTCCCGGCTCAATCGTTGAACCGCCTGTCGTTCATACCAAGTCAGCCATGTCGATGACTTTCCTCGCTCTCAACCCCATCAATTCCTGTGCGAGCTGCAGACCGAATTCGCGGCAGGCTTCGAGTTCTTCGTCGGTCGGAATCAATTTGACGCGAAGCCCCGGGATCGGTACACGCATCTTCAAACCGCGTAATCGGTCCTCGACCAATGGCACACCTTCGCCGGTCCAGCCATAAGATCCGAACACGCCGCCGAGCTTGGTCTTGATGTTGATCACGGTCAGCGACGACAATAAATCCCAAACCGGCTTGACCGCATCGCCGTTGATCGTCGGTGTGCCGAAAACCAAACCGTCGGCTTCTTCGATCAAATCGACGAACGGTTCGATTTCGCCGCCTTCCAGATCGTAAAGCGACACTCTGACGTCCTGCACCTGCATCGCTCCACTGTAAACGGCTTCGGCCATTCTCTGGGTGTTACCGTAGGAGCTGATATAAAAAATCAGCAAGGTTTTTTGCTCCGGACTGATTTCGCTTTCGAGCGACGGCCCGGACAGCTGTCTGTAACGGCGGATATAACGTTCCGGCCGGTCGCGCAAAATCGGGCCGTGAGTCGGAGCGATCACAGAAATCGGCAACGGCTCGATCAAATCCAGCGCGCGCACGACATAGTCCTTGAATGGCCGCATGATGTGCGCGTAGTAATATTCGAACGAAAAACGGAAATCGCCGGCCCGATCGTTGAATAGCCTGTTGTCGCAAAAATGACATCCGAATACGTCGCCGGAAAATAACATTCTTTCTTCAGACAAATAGGTGCATTGCGTATCGGGCCAGTGTAAATAAGGCGTATGCAGAAACTCCAAAGTCCGGTCACCCAGCGATACGCGGTCGCCGGTCAAGACCGGCGTGTAGCTCATTTGGTCTTGTTTCAACAGGGCTTTCAGCATCGCCTGGGCCTTTTGCGAAATGAACAAGCGAGCCCCCGGCGCGCGCCGCATCAATTCCGGCAATGCGCCGGTATGATCGGGTTCCAGATGATTGAGCACGATGACTTTGATTTCGTCGTAATCGGCAACGCTCTCAAGTCTTGCGAAAAAATCATCGGCGAATCCTTCCTTGACCGTATCGACAACTGCAACGCCCTCGCTGCCGCGAATCGCATACGCGTTGTAGGTCGTGCCGTTGGCGGTTTTCAAGATGATGTCGAAAGTGCGAAGATTCGGGTCTAACGCCCCTATCCAATGCACGCTCTCAGACAACTCGACCGCTTTGGGACATCCTTGCTTATCGATTAATTCGGCCTCGTTCACGGCTTGCACCTGGTGCTAGTCTCGCTGCGGTTACAGGTTTCCCAGTCGCGTTCGGCGGAACCCGGCGTTAAACCAATCCAAGTATCGATCAGAACCGGATCGAACCCGGCGATACGGATGCCGCCCGATTCCAGCAACGGCCGACGGATCAAAATCGGGTCGTCAACCATCGCACTGATGGCTTCCAGCTCCGTCATCGAGTTCGGGTTCAACAAGCCTTGTTTGATTTTCGGCGCACTGGGATTGAACCAGTCGAAAACCGGTTTATTCCGGAAAAAAGAAAGCAGTTTCTCCGGCTCATCGGCCCAGGATTGACTCAACAGATCATGGACGATCAGCATATGCCCGGCCCGGACCAACAACTGTTTTTGCCGAACATTATTGAGACAGCCCGGTTTCTCGTAGAAATTGATCAAGGCCATTCGCAGTTCCTCGAATAATGATTTAACCAGCGCAATCGCCGCGATGCAGGCATCGCTCCCACACCTCAATGCGCCTGTAATTCGGCCATCGCCTCGGCCATTTTCTCCGGAGGTATGCCGGTCAGCGAACCGGGCGGATTCAATGCTTCGCCGAACATATCGAGAATCGCCCCTTCGATCGGACAAATACTCGCGCATTGCGGTACCGAAAAATCGCCTTCGCATTCGGTGCATTTTTTCGGATCTATCAAAAAATGGGGTTTTGCTTCATAAATCGCTTTGCTCGGACATAGCGGCTCGCAAGCAAAACAATTGACGCAGGATTCGATGATTTTTAGAGCCATGATGCTATTCCGGTGGAAAAAAGTAGGTCGGGTTAGGCGTCAGCCGTAACCCGACATGACACTACGCAACCGCTCGCTCGGCCTGCTCGGCTTCATCCAATTTGCCGCTTTGCGCCATTTCCTTATAAACGGCCATCACAGCATCTTCGATCGGCTCCATTGCATGTTCGCCGTTCGGCATGATGCCGGCCTGCTCGAGCATTTCCCAAGGTTCGTAACCGACCTTGGAACACAAGACAGCCTCGCAGCCTTCCAAAGAATGTATCGTGCGCTGCAGCACCGTTTCGCCGTCGCCGCAGGTGGTGTCGCCGCCGCAGTATTGATCGGCCTTGCGATGACTGATGAAGCGCACGCCGTCCGGCGAAGCCTCGTAGATCAGAAACTCCTTCGCATGACCGAAATGTACGTTGATGACGCCCTGCCCGCTGGTCGCGACCGCCATCAGCACCGGCCTTGTCGTCATTTTGTCTTCCTGTGCGAATTGTTCGGCTTTTTCGGCCTTCACTTCGCGTTTGCTGTTCATTTCGGCTTCGATCGCCTGATGAATCACCTTGCGCTTCTCCATCGCGGCCTGATAATCGATTTCCATCGTTTCGATCTTGTCTAGCGTGAACTCGTCGCCTCTATCCTCGCCCAACAATCCGACCGCATCGGCCCGGCATTGGCGGCAATGGCGCATCATGTTCATGTCGCCGGAACATTCGTCCTGCAAATCCTGCAGTTCAGCGGCGTTCGGCCCGCGCTGTCCCATCACGCCGTAGAACGTACCGTGCTCGGCTTCGGCGATCAACGGCATCACGTTGTGTAAAAACGCGCCCTTGGCCTTAACGATCTTGCTGACCTCGGCCAGGTGCTTGTCATTGACGCCTGGAATCATCACCGAATTGACCTTGACCAAAATGCCTTTCGCGACGAGCATTTCGAGCCCCTTCTGCTGCTGCTCGATCAAAATCTTCGCGCCTTTCTTGCCCTTGATGCGCCGATTTTCCCAGAAGATCCACGGATAGATCTTCGCGCCGATTTCGGGGTCCACGCAGTTGATCGTGATCGTGACATGATCGATGTTGTGTTTGGATAGCTCTTCGACCGAATCAGGCAAGGCCAAGCCGTTGGTCGATACGCAGAGTTTGATGTCGGGCGCATCTTCGCTGAGCCTTCTAAATGTGTCGAAGGTGCGTTCCGGATTCGCGAGCGGATCGCCGGGCCCTGCGATACCGAGCACGGTCATCTGCGGAATATTCGCCGCGACCGCCATGGTTTTCTTAACGGCTTGGTCCGGTGTCAGCAGTTCGGAAACAACGCCGGGACGCGACTCGTTCGCGCAATCGTATTTGCGGTTGCAGTAATGGCACTGAATATTACAGGCAGGAGCAACAGCAACATGCATGCGCGCGAAATAATGATGGGCATCTTCGGAGTAACAAGGATGATTTTGCACCTTGGCCCGAATCTCTTCGGACAAATGGTTCATCTGGTCGTCGGTAGAACCGCAAGAACCGGCGGAGCATCCGCCTTTGCTTGCTGGTGTTTCGTTGAGTACTGGCAATTCCATGAATGGCACCTCGCTTATGATTGTCAATAAGCTTATAGCACAGTTCGTGCCAGTCATAAATTAAACTCTATCCTATTGTTTTTAGTAGACTAAAAAGAATAGAAAGGGATTTTTGTCGTAAATGTCACATCGTTCCTCTTTGTCAATGTGGTTAATCGGACAATCCAAGTCATCGATGTTATAAAAGGTATAAAAGGGGTCAGGTTACTTTTAATCCCAATAAAAGTAACCTGACCCCTTTTAGAAAACCGTTAGCTAATCAGATACTGGCGCCTCTGCTCATATCTTCCGCCGCTTGACCAATTTCGGGTCGGCGATGATCGGCCGGTAGATTTCGACGCGGTCGCCGTCTTTCACGACGGTATCCAATTTAGCTATCTTGCCGAATATACCGACTTTTTGAACCGTTAAATCGATTTCCGGATACTGTTTCAACAATCCCGACAATGCGATCGCTTGCTCGATAGTACTCTCGCCCGGCACCTCGATTCGCATCCAAGTTTGCCGATCGGCGTCCCCGTAACAAATTCCGACATTCATATCGCGCTCCTTAACTTTCCGTCAACGCTTGTCCGGCCGTTTCACGGATTGTTCTTGCGGCAAATCGCCTATCGACCAGACGCTTGCCGGCGATGATAAAGCCGAGGGCGATAAATCCGCCCGGCGGCAAGGCGGTCAACAAAAACCCCTTGTAATCAGGAATCAATGTCGTTTCCAGAAACGCCAAAGATTCGCCTAGCAATAAAGACGCATTCGCGAATAAAGTTCCGGACGAAATGATTTCGCGCACCGCGCCCAGCAGAACCAATACGAGCGTAAAACCGAAACCCATCATCAATCCGTCCCACAACGACAAGACAACCGGATTTTTCGATGCGTACGATTCGGCGCGTCCCAAAATAGCGCAATTCGTGACGATCAGCGGGATGAATAAACCCAGCACTTTATGCATCTCATGGAGCCAGGCATTCATCGTCATATCGACCAGCGTCACCAACGCGGCAATCAGCAATACGAATACCGGAATCCTGACTTCCGCGGGAATCAGATGCCTGTTGAGCGACACCAATCCGTTCGAGCAAACCAGTACAACCAGTGTCGCAAGTCCCATGCCCAAGCCGTTGGTTGCCGTTCCCGTCACCGCCAACAGCGGACAAAGCGCCAGATTTTGGCCGAATACGACATTGTTATGCCAAAGGCCCTCGCCGGCTAATTTTTTGTAGGTTTCGGGTAACAACATATCAAGTCTCCAAATATACCCATCGTAGATCAAAATTCGGCGCCGGGGCGCACTTCAAAGGGCGCCGTGAATACGTCCCTGCTCTATGCCAGCTCCATGCTGGCAAAGCCTTTGCCGAGCACCCCGGCGCCTCCTCAGGCACTGCCGAAATTTGAAGTGCGAAAGGTATAACGCGTATCATTCGACGATTTCGGAACAATGCTTGTCGAAAAACAATAATCCCCGATGGACTGCATTGACGACGGCACGCGGCGTGATCGTTGCGCCGCTGAATTGATCGAATTCGCCTCCGTCCTTCTTGACGGCCCACTGTTCGACGGTCGGGTTCTCGAGCGAACGGCCGTTGAAGCTTAAGATCCAGTCGGACTTAGCGATTTCGATCTTGTCGCCGAGCCCCGGCGTTTCGGCATGGGCAATCACACGCACGCCTAATATTTCGTCGTTTCGGGCAATACCGATAACCATGTCGATATTGCCCGAATAACCGTCCGGTGCGGTCAAGCGAAACGCTGCGGCTGTCATGCGGCCCTTTTTGCGCGCCTGATAAACCACGGTCTCCTGTGCATTCGGCAAGCCGTCCCCCGGCACTATTACGGTACTTTCCAGCAAATCGTTGTCATATAGTTCGTCAGGTATCACTTGTGCAAGTGAGGCCTTTAAATCTTCTTGCCGGCGCATTTCGATCGCCTCGCGCGTGTTCCAATCGCCGATGCCTAGCAAGGCGCTTGCGGCCAAAGCAAAACCGGCCAGTAGCAGCGTTTGGTAAGAAATACGGGTTTTCAATTGCTCGAAATGCATGGAACATTCACCGTTCGATGGTATGTAGTTGGAATTTAGCAGTTAGCAGTTAGCAGTTAGCAGTTAGCAGTTAGCAGTTAGCAGTTAGCAGTTAGCAGTTAGCAGTTAGCAGTTAGCAGTTAGCAGTTAGCAGTTAGCAGTTAGCAGTTAGCAAAAAAATGTTGCTGCATATAAAACTCTTGTCAAGTCCTAATTTCCCCTTTCCCCTTTCCCCTTTCACCTTTCACCTTTCACCTTTCACCTTTCACCTTTCACCTTTCACCTTTAATCATCTTCTCCTCAAGCGGCCTACCTCGCCGGTCCCGCCCTTGAATGCGCGGCCTGATGTAATGATCGATCAACGGCGTCAACGAATTCATCAGCAGAATCGCAAAACCGGCACCTTCCGGATATCCGCCCCAGGTCCGTATCATGTAGATCAACAAACCGCAGAGCGAGCCGAAGATTATTTGCCCGAGCGGCGTATTCGGCGAAGTGACGTAATCGGTCGCTATAAAAAAAGCGGCGCACATCAGTGCGCCGGAGCCAAGGTGCATAACGGGACTCAAATAACGCTCGGGATCAAAAAAATGAAACAGACCGGAAATTACAGCAACCGATGCAAGCATCGAAATGGGAATAGGCCAAGTAATGATTTTTTTCAGTAATAACCACATCCCCCCGGCAAACAATAACAAAGCCGAAGTTTCGCCCAAACTGCCGCGCGCCATTCCCAGCCACATATTCAGCGTGCCGAAATCGGACAGACTCTCGGACAGCGGATGTTTTTGCAGCCATTCGGTCTTGACATGACCCAACAATGTCGCCCCGGTCACAGCATCGGGATTGCTCAATCCGGTAAATGTAATCGTCAGGCCTTCATAAAAACCGGGTGCCGATTCCGTTAACCAGGGAGTAACATCGGCCCAGGTCGTCATTTCCAATGGAAATGAAATCAGCAACACGACACGCGCCAGCATCGCCGGGTTGAATAAATTTTGTCCCAGTCCGCCATAAACTTGCTTCCCCAAGACGATCGCAATGCCGGCGCCGAGCACGCCGATCCACCACGGCGCCCACGGCGGCAATGTCATCGCCAGCAACCATCCCGTCAACAGTGCGGAACCGTCTTTCAGCGCCGGTATTGCCGGTTTGCCGGCCAGTTTCAAACATAAGGCCTCAAATGCCAACGACGCAAACAGTGTCACCAATAACAAATTGACGGCCGGCCAACCGAAAAGGTAAAGGCCGAATGCCGTTGCAGGCAGCAATGCGTATATCACCTGTCTCATGATACTGCCGACGCCGATTGCCGATCCGGTATGCGGCCCGCTGGACGGTTTGATAGTCAACATATCGCTTCCCCGGTTGATTAAAAAGTTTTCGTAAACGTGCTGTATATGATTTGGTCTGGATCGCTTATTCTCGGCAAGGGGAATAACAAGATCTACAAGCTAAAGAGAAAAGCATTACGCTTCGGCCACCGGGAAATTTATGATTCGACAGAGCCAATCTGCTGTAACTATTCAGTCCCCCGACAATTATCGTTCCCACGCTCTGCGTGGGAATGCCTGAGAACCGCTCCAGCGGTACGAGACGCTAGAGCTTCTCGGTCTTCATTCCCGCTAGAGCGTGGGAACGATAGGGGGGGGGTGAATAATTACAATCTGCTTCGTTTGCCGGATCGCATAACAGCGCAGCCCGGTCAAATCGTGGTATCCGCTTTTTCGGATTGCTCTTTCGCCGCCCTGGCCTGGGCTAATTCCTCGGCTTTTTGTTTTTCGATTCGTTCCATGCGTTTGTTTCGTTCATCGATCAATTTGCTGGTTTGTTCGGATTTATGTTTGGCCTGTTGCCTGGCTGCCAATTCTCCGGCCGCGAATTTAAAATAATGCACCAACGGAATGTTGGAAGGACATACATAGGAACACGAACCACAACTGATGCAATCTTTCAGGCCGATGTCGACGGCGGCTTCCAGGCGGTTGTTACGAATCCGGTTGGCCATATCGACCGGCAATAATCCGGCCGGACAAACCGAAATACATCGCGCACACCGAATACAAGGCTGCTCTTCGCCTTGCTTGACTTCAGACCCGGTCAACGCCAAAACGCCGCTTGTCGCCTTGACGACCGGCACATCGGCGAACGGAAGTGCTTCGCCCATCATCGGACCGCCCATGACCCATCGCCCTGTTCGCGTTTTATCGGCACCGCAAAAGACCAATACTTCTGAAATCAAAGTACCGATCGGCACTCTAACGTTCTTCGGATTCGCTACGGCGCCGCCGGCGACCGTCACGACACGATCGATCAAAGGCCGGCCGTAACGGATTGCTTGATGGATCGCATAGGCGGTCGCGACATTGTGCATCAACACGCCGACGTCAGTCGCACGTCCTCCGGCGGGAACTTCTCTACCGGTTAAATAGCGGATCAATTGTCTGTCCCACCCCATCGGATAGCGGGTCGGAATTTTGCAAATTTCGATATTCGGGTGGAAATTTGCTGCGGTTCGCATCGCCTTCAACGCTTCCGGTTTATTGTCCTCGATACCGACCATGGCTCGTCCGGTTTCCATACCGTGCAACATAATGCGTATACCGTCGACGATTTCGGCGGCGTTCTCCTGCATCAACCGGTCGTCGCAGGTCAAATACGGCTCGCATTCGCCGCCGTTGATCAAAAGCGTATGTATTTTGTTTTGCCGCCCCAGGTTCAACTTGACCGCCGACGGAAAGGTCGCTCCGCCCAAGCCGACCACACCGGCCGAAGCGACCCGAAGACTGATTTCCTCCGGCTCTAGCGTAAAAGGATCGGTCGCCGATTCTCCGGATTGCACGGTATCTGTACCGTCGGTATCAAGGAACACTGTGCGAATCGGCAGCGCGGACGGATGCGGGGCGGGATATTCGGCGATATCGGCGACAGTACCCGAACTCGGCGCATGCACGGGTGCCGATATCAGCCCTTGACTGTGCGCAAGCAATTGTCCTTTGAATACCGTATCGCCGACCCTGACAACCGGTTCGGCCGGTTTTCCGACGTGCTGCTGCAGCGGTATATACAAGCGTTTCGGCAACGGAAAAGAATCGTCGATCGGCAGTCCTGCAGTGGCCTGTTTATGCTCATTGACGTGAATACCGCCCCGAATGCGCAAACTCTGTAACAGCGCTATCATGCCGCTGCTCCCGCAGGTTGCCCGGAGGGTTTATGCCAGCGCCAGTTGCGTAGAGTTAATTCGGGCCGGTGCATTTGCAAGCATTCCGTCGGACACACATCGACGCATTTGCGGCATCCGATACAGGCATCGGCGACTACAGTATGAATTTGCTTCGGCGCGCCGACGATCGCGTCGGTCGGACACACTTTGAAACAGCGCGTGCAACCGGTACAGGTCGCTTCGCTGACCTTGGCGATAAGTATTTCAGGCTCTTCGAAACCGCTCAAATCGACCGATATACCCAACAATACCGCAAATTGCTCCGCCAATGCACTGCCCCCGGGAGGACACAGAGTCACCAACGCTTCTCCCCGGGCCAATGCCTCGGCGGCCGGTTTACAACCGGGATAACCGCATTGCCCGCATTGCGAACCCGGCATCAGTGCTTCAAGTTCTTGAACGATCGGGTTAGTTTCGACTTTGAGGTATTTCGCGGCGACGGCCAGTATCCAACCCAGGATCAAACCCAATGTCGCCAAACTTGCTATCGCGGATAATACGTACATAAAGCCCCCTGTCTAACTTTTAAAGTCCGGCAAAACCCATAAAGGCGAGAGAGAGAATTCCGGCGGTTATGAATGCGATCGGCGTACCGTCAAATAATACCGGTACCGTCATTAAAGAAAGACGCTCTCTAAGTCCTGCAAAAATAACCATCACCAGCGTAAACCCCAATGCCGACCCGAAACCGAACATGACGCTCTGCAAGAAATTCGAATCGTGTTGAATATTCAGCAAAGCGACGCCAAGCACCGCACAATTCGTGGTAATGAGGGGCAAGAATATTCCCAATACTTGATAAAGCACCGGGCTGGTTTTATGAATGACCATTTCGGTGAACTGTACAACTGCCGCAATCACCAAGATAAAACCCAGTACGCGCATGAAGCCGATATCGAGCGGTATCAATACCCCGTGTTCCAACACCCAACCGGCAGAAGCCGCCAACGTCAATACGAAGGTTGTCGCCAAGCCCATCCCCAACGCCGTATCCAGCTTATTGGAGACTCCCATAAACGGGCACAATCCCAGAAACTTGACCAACACGACGTTGTTGACCAATGCCGTGCCTAGAATCAACATGAAATAATCGCCCATTGCCCCTACCCTACAAATTGCCTCTAATATCGGCGGAGCAGCAAACGTGCCAATAAGTCGACCAAGCTTGCAAATCCCGGAATATCAAGGTTAAGAATAATGGCGGCATCGGACCGACTGTTGGAAATTGAACAGTCGCCTTCAATCCTCGCGCCTCATTGTCGTAAAACTTACAAATCCAAGCATTTTTATCCGGTAATAAAAATGTCCTACGGCAAGCATCCCCCTCCTTCCAATTTTCAAATCTGGCGATTGTTTTCAGCCTAATCGAAATTGGCTTCTAATTTGCATATTCCTTTTTATTATTATGGAAATTACGAGACCGATCGATATGAACAATACGCTTCCCGGTTACGAAACCCATCCCAACGATATCGAGCAAATGATGACACTATTCGCTCCGTCGTTGACGATCGATAAACAGCTATTGGATTTGATCGAATCGTTTAGCCGTCAAGGCAAGATGCTCCCCTTTTTTCTATTGATCAAAGTTGTCGAGCAAGTACCGATCGCCATATCGATCACCGACAAAAAAGCCAACATTCTCTACATTAATCAAGCATTTACCGATACCACCGGCTACCGTCCCGCAGAAATCCTCGGACGTAATGAATCCGAGTTATCGGCCAAATCGACACCCCGCCAGGTCTATTACGATTTGTGGCACACAATCACCCGCAAAAAAATCTGGCGCGGCCGTTTGATCAACAAAAATAAAAACGGAGCCCCATATCTTGCAGAGCTCACGATTGCGCCCATGCAGGACGAACAGGGAAAAATCACGCATTACATCGGCATGCACCGGGATATCACCCAAACACACGCCTCCGAACAAAAGTTAATCAATCAGAAGCAATTGATCGAATCGGTGATCAATGCATCGCCGGTAGCGATGGTGGTCATCGATAAGAACGATCGCGTCGTCCTGGATAACCAAGTATATAAAATGATGATCAGCGATCTGGGCTTGACTGAACCAGTGTTGTTTTTTTTGAAGTTATTACGCCAGGACATGGGCGATCTATGGCAATACGCGGCCCGAAAAGAACGCGGTTTCGTCAACAGAGAACTTCGAATCGAAGGCATCGATAAGCGCGGGACGCGGTGGTACGCATGCTCCGGTAACTGGTTCGCCGAAAAGGAAACCGGCGCCGACGCATTTTTTTCCGGGGAAACCAAAGATTATTTACTGCTCAGTTTCAGCGATATCACGCAACAACGCCGCCAGCAGGAGGAATTGCACCTACAGAATCTTCGCACCATTTTGGCCGAGGAAGAGCAAATCCGTAGCATCCGGGAAACCTTACTCGGCGCGATGCACCAAATTAGGCAACCGTTAAATCAAATTAGTGCAGCAATCAACATCATGAGTCATCGCAACGATATTCAAAACCAACCGTTGAGAGAACTGCTCGAACAAGTCGGTACGAAAGGCGAAGAGACTCTGGAAACCTTACAGCGATGCGTTCCCGAAATCCCGGAAACCGCCGTGATTCCGGTCAATTTGAACCAAATTCTGCATGAGGTCGTGGAGCTAAGTAGTTATAAGCTTCTGGCCAACGGGATCGTCATCGATTGGCGGCCCAGTTCGACGCTGCCTTCGGTATTGGGTTCGGAAAACAAGCTGCGCATGCTATTCAAACAGTTAATCGATAACGCGATAGAAGCAATGAACCGCGCAGGGAGCCGCGAACGTTCCATTGCTATTGCAACGCATGTCGACAACGATCGAGTCAATGTGTCGATTGAAGATACCGGCCCAGGTATCCATCCGGACCAGCGCATCAAGGTATTTCAACCTTTTTACACGACCCGCCCGATGGGCACGATCAAGGCAGGCATGGGTTTAGTCATGGTCCAGGAAATCGTCAATCAACATAAAGCCGGCATCGAAATCGATCCGAATTACGATCAAGGTTGCCGATTTAAAATCGGTTTTCCAATCTATCGAAACGCTAAAACCAAACGATAAGCCATGTCCGAACGTCTGCTATTAGTCGAATCCGAATTGGATACGCTGTTTCTAGTCAGCCAACTATTGAACAGCACCCGAGATTTACGCGATAAATTGCGGGGTATCCTTGAAATATTACATAAACGCAACGGCCTTCATTTCGGCATGATCACATTGCGTGAGGTCGATGACGACAGCATGAGCATCTGCGAAGTCTATGGCGACAACATCGATAAGTCGGTGCGTTATCAGCCCGGGGAAGGACTGGTCGGTGCGATACTGGACGAAGGCAGCACGATCGTGGTCGACAGAATCACCGACGAACCGCGTTTCTTGAGCCGCCTGGGCGTCTATAATCGCGACTTGCCTTTCATCGGCTCTCCGTTGGCCGTGGACCAAGGTGAGGTCGTAGGTATTCTAGCCGCACAACCGGCCGAAGCGAGTTTTCTCGGTGAGAAGGCCCGCTTTCTCGAGATGGTCGCGAACCTGATCGCGCAAAGCGTCAATTCGCTCAGGGCGATCGAGCGAAAACAAGATCAATTGACCAACGAACGCGATTATCTAAAACAGGAACTAGTCAAAAACTACCGTTTCGAAAACATCATCGGCCACTCCGAGCCGATGCTGAAGGTATTCGACATCATCCGGCAAGTCGCGAAATGGAACACGACCGTGCTGATACGCGGCGAGTCGGGCACCGGCAAAGAAGTCGTCGCGAACGCGATCCATTTCAATTCAGCCTGCGCGAATGGCCCGTTTTTGAAATTGAATTGCGCGGCCCTGCCCGACACCTTGCTCGAATCCGAACTGTTCGGCCACGAGAAAGGCGCGTTCAGCGGCGCGATCGGTCAGCGCAAGGGGCGTTTCGAACTCGCCGACAACGGCACCTTGTTTCTCGACGAAATCGGCGAAATTTCGGCCTCGTTCCAAGCCAAATTATTACGGGTGCTGCAAGAGGGCGAGTTCGAACGTGTCGGCGGCGTTAAAACCTTAAAAGTGCATGTACGGGTAATCGCCGCAACGAACCGCAATCTTGAAGAAGAGGTCGCCGAAGGACGGTTTCGCGAGGACTTGTATTACCGGCTCAATGTCATGCCGATTAATATGCCGGCGCTACGCGAGCGTATCGAAGATATTCCCGAATTGGCACAATTTTTACTCAAACGTATTTCCAAACAACAAGCCGGACGGCCGCTCGAAATCAAAGAAAGTGCGATTCGTATCTTGATGAAGCATCATTGGCCCGGCAATGTCCGGGAATTGGAAAACCGGCTCGAACGCGCCGCGATCATGAGTCAGGACGGCATCATCGACCGAGATGTGATCGCCGGCACCGGTTTGGAAAGCGAAATAGGCATTACGCTAGCACCGCAGCCTGTCCGTAGCATGGATTTACTCGATGATAACCTAGACGAACGCGAACGCGTCATCGCCGCACTCGAACAAAGCGGCTGGGTACAAGCCAAAGCAGCGCGCCTGCTCGACATGACGCCGAGACAAATCGCTTACCGAATTCAAACACTCAAAATTCATGTGAAGCAGATTTGAATTCGGTTAACGAAACAAGCAAAATCCCTTTTACGCAACCGATGCCGACCATTGCCGAGCATTGCCACAGTACCAATTTAACCGGCCTGTCGACCGAATGTATCGCTAGCGTCGTATTTAACGAACACCCCAAACCGCTGCATATCGCCGGAACCCGAGAAGCCGCTTCGGGCCTTTTCGAACTCTTGGCGAAACAATCGGCGCCCGAGACATGCGGCCGTTTGTTTCAGGACTATATGTGCGTCGTATTCGGCTTCGAATCCGAGCAGCGCTTAGCGGACGACGTAACGGGAGGGCGGCGTTACCGCAATAGCTATTTGCGCTTGATACAGGATTGGGGAATGGACTCGAACAATGCACAAGCGGCGGTTTTCAAAGGTTGGGTCGAAAGCCGTTTCGGTTTGTTTCCGTCCTATCACAAGCAACCCATTACCGGCTTCGGCACGAAGGCCTGGATCGGCTATATCGAAGAAAAGATGAACAGCCGATATCACAATAACTGCATCTATATGCAATTGGACCTGCTCTACGAATATTGTCAATGGATCATCGAACGATTCCGCTTTCCGGCTGCAGGACATAAGACGCTGTATCGAGGGGTCGATACGCTGGACGACTGCATCATCCGGCATGAAACCAAACACGATAAAATCGTGCGTTTTAACAATCTGGTATCGTTTACCGATAAGCCGGGCACCGCCAGCGAATTCGGAGCTTATATTCTGAAGACCGAAGTACCGATGGTAAAATTGATTTTTTTCAACGACCTACTGCCCCGCCACGCCTTGCGTGGAGAAGCGGAATATTTGGCAATCGGCGGCGCTTACCGGGTCCGGGTAAGTCATTGAGGCGAACTAAGGATACGGTAAAAAAAATAACTCCCCTAAATGTTTCTTACGCCTTGTGCATATCCCGCACAAGTTTATCGTTCCCATGCTCTGCGTCACTGCCATTAAGTTACCTGATTAGCAAGTTTCTTCAGCTAAAGCCCAAAAACCAGCATATCCCTAGCAGGACGGGGTTTGCAACCCCGTTCTAAACGTTTTGACTTTGGCCGAAGTCAGCCGAAATGTTTAGGGCAAACCGAAACGTTGGGGACGGGTTAAATAACCCGTCCCGCAGAAGTGGCTACGATTGGTCACTGCTCGGACAGTTGGCTTCGGCAAGCTGAAGCATCTTGCTAATCAGGTTAAGTTAAGGGAAGCCCGTCATTCCGCCATGGACTGGCGGAATCCAGTGCCATGGATGGCAAGCTTTTGAGGCACATTAGAGCCTGAATGCAAGCATTACTTAATTCTGTGATGGCTTAACTGGCTTCCCACTTAAGGCGGGACAAAAGCACTAAGGATTAACCGTTCGCCCTGAGCCTGTCGAAGGGTGGACGGTTAATCCGCCCATGGTTCGACAGGCTCACCACGAACGGATTAACTTAATGGCAGTGATGCTGAGCGTAGGAACGATGATATATCAGGAAGTTATTTGTTACAAAACCCTAAAATGATTAACGAGTCTTTACTGGACCGCGCATTGGGCGCATATCTCGGTTTCGCCTGCGGGGATGCGCTTGGTGCGACGGTCGAGTTCATGTCTCCGAAACAGATCCAACGGCGTTACGGTGTGCACCGCGACATCATCGGCGGCGGCTGGCTTGCGCTCGAACCCGGCCAAGTCACCGACGACACGCAAATGTCGCTTGCGCTGGGGCAAGCGATTATCGATCATCGAGGCTGGAACCTAAAAGCGGTCGCTGACAATTTCGTTGCTTGGCTCGAATCCGACCCGCCCGATATCGGCAATACCTGCAGACGCGGACTCGAGCGTTACCAAAAAACCGGCGAATTGTCAGGCCCGCCGCGCGAAGACGATGCCGGCAACGGCGGATGCATGCGCAATCTCCCGGTCGTACTGGCAACGCTGAACCAGCCCGATCGCTTCGATAACTGGACACTCGAGCAATGTCATCTCACGCACAACCATCCGTTGTCCGATGCAGCGACCTTAGCCCTCGGGCGCATGACCGGACAATTACTTAACGGTGAAAGCGTCGATACCTGTTTACGCACGGCAGAAAAGCTGATTTCCGAAAATCCGGAATTCGCTTATCGTCCTTACCCCGGCAAGTCATCGGCCTATATTGTCGATACCGTACAAACAGTTTTGCATTGTTTTTTCAATAGCGAAGATTTTGAATCCTGCTTGATCGCAACAGTTAATCAAGGCGGAGACTCAGATACCACCGGCGCGCTGGTTGGAATGCTTGCAGGCGCGCGATACGGAGTGCAAAACATTCCTAAGCGTTGGCTGAACCGTTTGGATGCCAAAGTCGCCGAGGCCGTACATACCCAAACAAATGAACTGATCGATATTGCGCAATTCCTTTAACCAGCACCTTTGAAGCGGCGAATTAACCCAAGCTATCCGGCTTTATGCATCGGCCTTAAAGCGCTTACGTTCTTCGGCACTGCGGCCCAGCGCTTTTGCCAGCCAGGGAGGCGGTGAATCGAACACCCTTTGAAACTCGGCAAGTTTTTCCGGGGCTTCGATGACCTCCGGTACTTTAATCGGATAGACATCGGCACGGATCACTTTCGCGGCGGCAGGTCCGCCGATCGACTGCACGAACAGCACATGGCAATCCTTGATTAAATTCGCGCGAAACAGGTTTTTATCGTCGGAACTTTCGGCCTCGACGGTCGACCGAATATCGATCAAACGGTATTCATCGCGCGACAATTGGTAAATCAAAAAACGGATACAGGAACCGAAATGACCGTTGAGGGTCACTCCGAAATTCGATGCGACCGCGATTCGGATTGATTCGGGAAGATCGCCGTCGCGGTAGGATTGGATTTCCGGCAGATTTTCATCCTCGCCCTCCTCGCCCCATAAATAACGTACCGCAAGTTTGATATTAGCCAGACCGATGCCGATATCTTCGCCGTCCTCCTCTCCGTCGAGACTGCCTATACCGGTTTTAAGATTGGTCACGGTAATCGCCTTGAGTTTATCGTCATCAAGAGGAGAGCCGACTTTATCGTGCAGGATACCAATTAGGGTCGGCACATCGACGCCGGGCAATGCTCTCGACGCCAATGCGATGCGTAATGCGTGTTCACGGGATAATTGAGTCATAATGACAAACCTTCAAGACGGAAGTTGTTGACAATATTCTTTCCAACCGGCGAATCCGCCAGCCAGACTGTAAACATCGGAGAAGCCGAAATCGCAAAACATCTCGGCGACATGCTCGCTGGCGTGGCCGTAATAGCAATAAATCAACACCGGCCGCCGCTTATCGCCTTTCAAGATTAAAGTTTCGCGCAGCCGCTCATGCAGATGCATCGAATGATCGATATGCCCTGCGCGATAATCCTTCAGCTCGCGGCAATCGAGAATCAACGGCGCACCCGTTCCGATTAGCCTTTCGGCTTCCCTGGCTGCGAGGGTATTGAACTTTTTCATATTACACCGGGCCGACCGCGTCTTCTTTGACGACTTCGATCGTTTGCGTCAGCGCGTCTTCATAAGTAAGGCTCGGTGCCTTGCCGACAAAACCTTTCGCCGCCTCGAAAACCGTGATGACCTTATCTTCGGCGGACTGCCCCTTCAAGTCGGATTTTTCGATGTAAAGCAGATCCAGCAAATCGTTCCAGACCAGACCGCCCTGGTAGGGATAACAGTGAAATACGAGGCCGTCGCGTTCGATTCGCATCTCGGTTTCGATGTTTTCAACCAGAAACAGCAACAACGATTCGACTGTCAAGGCCGGCCTGTATTTGTCGATGAAGACCGGCAAATGCTCGAGCCTGTACAGCAACCCGCTTGCGAACAAGATCGTCTCGGCATCGGCCAACAGATTGGCATGCCTGATCACGAGCTCCTGCGGCTTGCGGTCGGTCGCCGAACCTTCGCGCAGCGCCCCTTCGATCAGTACCAAATCGCCGCGAAACGCGCTGACGCCGGCAGTCCCGGTCTTGCCAAGTACCGAAATCACCGTCAACAACCCTTGTTTATTGTAATGATCTAACAACATCGACTAGTCTCCGTTAAGGAATGATTGAAAATGCGGAAAGCTTTTATACCCTTTGGCTGGTCAAATTTCGGCGCCGGGGGTCCGTCAAAAGACGCCGTGAATACGTCCATGTAGGCTCTGTGACAGCATCCCTGCTGTCACAGCCTTTGCCGAACACCCCGGCGCCTCCATGCGTAATGCCGAAATTTGAAGTGCGATGGGCATAACCATCTTAAGCAGAGACCATGCCTATTTAAATTTTTTATTGATTGTCAATTGATTGACGCTATTTTACCGACCCAGACGGGTTAAATTTGTTTTAAAGATAACATTCAAGCGAATCGATTTTTTCCGGTTTGTCGTATTGACGACAATGCATAGTGAGCACAGCCATTAAGTTACCTGATTAGCAAGTTTCTTCAGCTAAAACCCAAAAACCAGCATGTCCCTGGCAGGACGGGGTTTGCAACCCCGTACTAAACGTTTTGACTTTGGCCGAAGTCAGCCGAATTGTTTAGGGCAAACCGAAACGTTGGGGACGGGTTAAATAACCCGTCCCGCAGAAGTGGCTACGACTGGCCACTGCTCGGACAGTTGACTTCGGCAAGCTGAAGCATCTTGCTAATCAGGTTAAGTTAAGCCATCACAGAAATAAGTAATGCTTGCATTCAGGCTCTAATGTGCTTCAAAAGCTTGCCATCCATGGCACTGGATTCCGCCAATCCATGGCGGAATGACGGGCTTCCCTTAACTTAATGGCAATGATGCATAGTGAGGCGGCAACTTGCCTGAGGCCGGTTTCGTGCGCTCTTCGAGATATTAAGAGCTACAAACAATCGGCCAACAGCTTTAAAGGATGGATAACTTTTACGGTAGGACTCGATTCAGCCGAATTCAGATACAAGGCGCAGCCGAAATTCGCGCTCACGACGACATCCGGCGCAGCCGATGCGATGGCTTGAAGTTTCATATCCCGTAAACGTGCGGCATTCTCGGGATGCGTCAGCATATAGGCACCGCCGGCACCGCAACAGACATCAGAACCGGATAACGGTTGAACATCGATGCCGGGAATTTTTTGCAACAATGCATAAACCGATTTCTGATTTTTGAGGACGTTGCGCTGACTGCAAGGTTCATGTACTGCAACTTTAAGGTAACATGACTTCAAACGAAGCCGGTCCGGCCAATGTTGCAGTAAAAAATCGTCGACATCGAAAAGGCGCTCGTGAAATTCAACTCCTGGCTCATCATCTTGCGGGTATTCGTCGAGCATCGCGCCGCAGCCGGTTGCGATGAAAACAACCGCATCGATATCGAGCGCAGCAAAAGCCTCTCGGTTACGCCGAATGAAATCAGGTACGGATTGCTGTTTGCCGTTGTGTTGGTGTATTGCACCGCAGCAGGTTTGTCCTTTCGGTATTAAGACATCGTAACCGATGGCGTTCAGCAAATCGGTCGCAGCATTTAACGTTTCACGGTCGAACGGTTCCGTTAAGCAGCCTGTAAACAATGCGACTTTACCTAGAGTCTTCTTTTTTGCCGGGTACCGATCAGCCATTCCCGATAAAGAAGGCAGGCGCGATATGCCGTCTGCTTCAACGAGATTCAGCATTTTTAATAACCCGCTACGCCGGACAAGACTTTGCAGTCCGGAGCGGATATACAAGGTGATCAGCGTTATCAGCGCACGACGCAATAGTTTCGATTCGATGAGCTTGAAGGCCGAAGCCGCTAAAATTGTCCTCCGGCGGCCTTCGCTCAAAACCGCTTGCGCATTATCGAATAAACTGCCGTAGGCCATCCGGCTCGGACACGCCGTTTCGCAAGCCCGGCATAGCAGGCAGCTATTCAAATGCACCAATTCCGAAGCGCTAACGGTCTCGCCGCCCGCAAGAATCTTTTCGATCGTTCTTATACGTGCGCGCGGCGTTTCTTCGTTGAGCTGAAAAAGTTTGTAGGTCGGACATTGGCCGACGCACATTCCGCATCGCATGCATTCGGCCGAATCCGGAATATAAGGGCCTTTGCCGCTTAACAACTCCGAACAAGCATTATCGGATTCGAAAAACTCGAACAAAATTACGACTCCATCACCTGCTCATAGGCACGCCGGAGCAATTCCAATTCCGCAGGCGGTCTACCGCGTAACGATCCTAGCGGTTTAAGCGCACAGCCTTTGGCTTGCATCAACGAGTGCGGAGGGTCGAGACGGTCGAAACGCGCCATGAAAACGGTGATGACGCCGCCCGGCGTATCGATATATTCCTTGAATCCGGATTCGGTCAACAGCAAACCTGTCGGCAGTTCCAAACGCTCTCCGACGGCATTGACCAATGCCGTCGGATGTCTGGCAATTTTATTCGGCACCGTTCGTTTTTCTTCCAGCATGCTCGAAAGCACAGGCAAAGCTTCCGGGAAACAAACTGTACCGTCTGCTTGCTGTGCGAACAATGTCAGCGCACTGATATCTCCTTTGTAATAAAGCAACAGACGGCAATCGTTGAATTCGTTAATGATATCGTTCATCCGTTCACACCATTCATGTTCGACCGGTCCCATAATCGTTTGAAACCGGAGTCGAGACGAGATAACCGGGTATTTACGCGTTCCAAAGTTTCCCACGCTTCAAAGCGCGCCGTATTGCCTCTTTCATACCACTGCTCCATGGCTTCAGTCAGTCGGGATTTTTCGGCATAACATTCGGCGATTTGCGTCTTCAGCCACGCCAGGTTGTTTCGATCTGACAATTCGGCGACGCGGTAGTGCACGCCGTTACCGAAAATCCTAACGCCTCCGCCTTGCGCCGCCGTCTCGAATAGCCTGTCCGCGTCGGTCACCTCGATACCGGCCAAATAGTCGATGCCGAATTCATGCCATTGCGGCAGCCAAGGCACGGTCGGCCCCATTAGCACGGTGACGGCACCCGCCGACAATTCGGCGAGCCTCGGAAAAGTCTTGTTCGGAATCGAACTGCCGGTCAAAAATACCCAATCGGCCATCGGCAAGACATATTCCGAGGCCGCCGCCGGGAAGTCGCCCGGCCCGGGATTCAACTCCAATACCGTTAAATCCAATTGTTCGTGGTACAGTTCGAGCCCCGGATAACGTCCCACGACCGCGACTTTTTTATCGCATAGGTGCGGTAGGAAATAATCGAAAACCGCGAGATTTTCCCGCCCTGGAGCCGCATCGAGCGGTTCCGACTCCGGCAAGGTACGCGCGTTGATGCAACAATTAACCGCCGCCATCGCCAGGCAGGCTTGATAGGGATCCCACGACATGAGACCGGCGGCCAGTTCGCTCAAGGGTTTGCCGGTCAAAGCGCCTGCCCACGGCAAGGTTCGCGTCGGCACGCCTGGACTCATGCATAATCCGGCGTTATCGTTTTGACTCTCGCGGCAGACAGTCCACACCAAGCCGATCGTCAAGCTACCTACCGTAGATCCGCCGGAGCAATAATCCAACAGCATTTCATAAATTCGCCGGGGATCGTCCATGCCGATCAACGCGCCATCGCCAGAATCTGAGCTTCGGTTTTGATCTGCCCTTTCCGGCCCCAAGCGTTCATCGTATCGATAAAATAATCGAGCTTGACAGGGTGAGGTTTCAGCACATCGTATTCGGCATAAAAGCCGCCGTCGCCGTGAAATTGAATTTGCCCGACACGCTGTTTTTGGGTATCGAACCAATAACCGACCAAGTCATCATGCCGGCTATAGGGGTCGGTGACCAGTCGGAATTCGGCTTGGTCGAAAACCGGAAATCCTACC
The DNA here is from genome assembly GCF_005931095.1 of Methylotuvimicrobium buryatense. GTDB lineage: Bacteria > Pseudomonadota > Gammaproteobacteria > Methylococcales > Methylomonadaceae > Methylotuvimicrobium > Methylotuvimicrobium buryatense. The sequence continues at coordinate 3,883,511 of NZ_CP035467.1, forward strand.
GGACCGTCATTCTCGGCGAAGCCTAATTCCCGTATCGACTCGCTTATCGCGCGTCATATAGCCTCGCCGAATTCGCGCTGCTCTTCGATTCTTTGCGTCAGCGTTACCATGACTATTCTTGTTCCAATGCCGAAGCCAAATCGCTGATAACCGAAACGCCCGACCGATCTTCCGGATCCAAGTCGCTGATCACCGATAGGATCACCCGGGCTTCCGCATCCTGACCGCTTCGTAATTTGATAAAAGCCAGCGCCTTCAGCGAGTACAAATAAAAATGCGTGATGCCGTTCGCATACAGATTCCATTTTTCTTTTTCGCGCGCCAAGCGTTTGTAATCGGCTGGGAAACGTCCTTGCCGAGCGGCTTCTTCCAAACCGGCTAGCGCCGCCTGTTCGGCATCGGCCAAGCGCGCCCGGTAAAAATAGAATTTGTACAATGCGAAATAGGTATCGAGACAGTGACAATCCAGCCGGCGGGCTTCGATAAACAGCCTCTCGGCTTCCGTTTCATCACATCGACTGGCCGCAACAGCTGCCTGTAACAGCGCATTGACCGGCGCAGGAACATCCGGGCTGAACAAGACCCGCTCCTCGATCGAGTTAAATCTGCCCATCGCTACCAAACCTCGGCGGGAACTTGCAATGCGGCGACCGGCGTGCCGCCGAGCAGATGTTCGTCGATGATGGTCTTCACGTCTTCCTTATTGACCTTGCCGTACATCACGCCTTCGGGATAGACCAACACGCTAGGCCCCATCATGCAGGGCCCCATGCAGCCGGTATTGGTCAGTGCGATTTTTTCGAATAGATTGCGGTTTTGTATTTCGTTCATGAATTCGTTGATGACGTCGCTGCAACCGCTCGCTGCGCAGGAACCGCGCGGATGGCCTTGCGGCCGGTTTTGCGTGCAGACGAAGACGTGTTTTTCGGGTTTTGGCATGGCTATCGTTCCTTTCAAATAATTTTACAAATGTCGTCGGGTACGCATCGCGACCCATTTATCACTGGCAGACACAAAAGGCATGAAAGAAGGTGCGCGATGCGCGCCTACACATGAATTTGCCGTTCAACGACCAATTCCAGCAAAGCGTGTGCGCCGATGCGGTCCTTGACATCTAGCTCGACCAGTTTCTCGAATATGCTGCGGCTCAATTCCAGATTGTCGAGACGCATGTGCAGAAAGCCGATCGATTTCAATGTGAATAAATAAAGTCTTACCCGGGTCAAACTTGCCGACGGAACCGAACCGAGCAAACCGATGTTCAATTGCCGCCAATCTTCGGGGAACGCAAGGCCGGCACGAATGATCGCCAGGGCTTTTTCCGAAATCAGTAGCGCTTCGCTCAAACGGTGTCGGTAGTAATAAAAGCGGTTCAATGCGACCAATACGTTCAGAGATTCCGGCGCGCGCAGATAGGCCTGAAGCAACGGCAATTCGCCGTCTCCGCTGCCGTAAGATTCGGCGGCCTCTTTTATCAAAGTCCGGACCTCAAACGAGTCCTCACGCTCGAAATAGAGATCCTGGGCATCAAAATCGAGCAGATCCATCAGGCAGCCTCCGTTTCGGGATGGCAAACCGAATCCGCATCGCAGGTTTCGCAGTGCTTGTCACTGAGCTTTTCTTGTCGGGCCTCGAGCTGATCGATACGTTCGAGTAAACAATTAATAGCCTTCCCGACCGGATCGGGCACCAGATGATGATCGAGATCGATACCGTTCGGATTCTGTATCTTCACGCCCTTGCTCTGAATCACGCGCCCCGGAATCCCAACCACGGTGCAGCAATGCGGCACGTCCTTGACGACGACCGAGTTCGCTCCGACCCTAACGTTATTGCCCAGCGTGATCGCGCCGAGCACCTTCGCACCGGCACCGATCAGCACATTGTTGCCCAAGGTCGGATGGCGCTTGACTTTGTTCCATGACGTTCCGCCCAATGTCACGCCGTGGTACAGCGTGACATCGTCGCCGATGATCGTGGTTTCTCCAATCACGACGCCTGCGCCGTGGTCGATGAAGAAACGCCGGCCTATCGTCGCGCCGGGATGTATATCGACATGCGTGAGCCAGCGCGTGAACGCCGACAGCAGACGGGCCGACAAATACCAACCCGATCGCCACAGACGGTGACTGACCCGGTGCAGCAGCACTGCATGCACACCGGGATAGGCGAGCAATACTTCTATCCGGCTGCGCGCCGCAGGGTCGCGGGCAAAAACACAGGCAACGTCTTCACGCCATTGCCGCCATAGACCAAGATCAACCGTCACGGATCGTTCCGGTATCACGGCAACCATTACAACAAACTCCACTCGGTTTGACCGGGCACCGGCGTGCCAGGAATCCTGAAAAAGCTGCCCGGGTAATTATCGTCCTGCTCATGAATTTCCTCGCTTGCAATAAGTTCGATTTCAGGTTCGGTACGTTCTACTTCGTGGTTTTCGTTCATGACACACCTCACACAGTTTGTAAAAAATAATCCAATTCGAATGCTTGCGGTGTCCGTTTGTATTGGCTGACGAACTGCCTAACCTGCGGCAGCACGGCGGCGGCTTGAGTCTGGCTGAGCTGAATACCCAACTGCCGGTAGGCATGAATGACTCCCTGCGTTCCGGAATGCTTGCCCAATACCAACTGATGATTGCGCCCGACTACGGCCGGATCGATGCCTTGATAATTGTTCGGGTCTTTCAAAAATCCGTCGACATGAATGCCGGCCTCGTGACTGAATACCGCGCTGCCTATCAGGCTTTTGCGCGAGCCGATCGTATCGCCCGACGCTTCGGCGACCAGCCTGGACAATTCAGTGAACTCGCGTAAGTCGACACCGCTTTCGATCCCGTACAATTGCCGTAAACCGACGACGACTTCCTCAAGCGCGGCATTGCCGGCCCGCTCGCCCAATCCGTTGACCGTCGTATTCAGATGCGTTGCGCCGGCCAGTGCCGCGGCCAAGGTATTGGCCGTCGCCAAGCCCAGATCGTCGTGCGCGTGCATTTCGATGTCGAGATCGGTCTCGGCGCGCAGTCTTCGAACGGCTTCCAGCACGCCGAACGGCTCCATGATGCCGACCGTGTCCGCGAAACGGATCCGTTCAGCGCCGGCCCGTTGCGCGGTTTCGGCGAATCGCGCCAGAAAATCCGGATCGGCGCGCGAGGCGTCTTCGGCGCCGACGCAGACGCTCAGGCCCGCATCGCACGCCCTTTCGACTAAGCGTTCGATGGTTTTCAGCACCCACGCCCGGCTTTGTTTCAATTTATGGCGAATGTGTTGATCGGACGCCGAGATCGACAAGTCGACCAGTTCGACATGCAAGTCTTTGCACAACCGTAAATCGTCTTCGCGCATCCTTGACCAGACCACGAGCCGGCACGGCAAGCCGAGCGCGGCGATCGCGCGGATTTCGTCGCGCTCCTGCTCACCCATCGACGGAATGCCGATCTCGAGCTCCGGCACCCCCATCTTCGCCAACTGCCGCGCGATTTCGAGCTTCTCGTCGAGCGAAAACGCGACGCCGGCCGACTGTTCGCCGTCTCTGAGAGTCGTGTCGTCGATGACGATAGTGCGCGGACGGTTTTCCATGCATCACCTCAAAATCGCTTCGGTCAACAAGCCATTCCGAAAGGAACAGCGCCTTTACCGTTGATCAGAGCAAATCGCTTGCCAAGTTTTCAATCAATGAAAAACAATGACTTGCAGGTGTATTTGGCTGGATGCCGACAAGACAAGCCGGCATTGGAATGATGAATTGTCGCAAACGCGACAATCATAGAAGGAGGAGTTGCAAATGCCTTAATGTCAAAAGTAAGGCCTCTGGTCTTTTATAAATGATTGATTTCAAGACTTAACCCTAATCGTGCATGCTCTGCGCTCATCGTTATACACATCTTCCGCTGTTTCCCAAACTCTGTTTGGGAAACCCGTCTCGCAAGCTCTGCTTGCCGGCTTCGGGAAGCTGGAGCTTCCAAGACTTCATGCCCAAGCAGAGCTTGGGCAAGAGCCGAACCGCCCCGAACGTTTCGATGTGCATTGGCCACAGTCAAAACATTCAGGGCCATAGGTCCGATTAGCGAAACGTAATCGGACGAATGAAGGCGTTTGTTCCTCCGAATAGGCTTCGCTATTTGGAGCTACGCGTGCTAGTCTTTTACTGGTCTTTTATAAATGATTGATTGCAAGACTTGACCATTCCGCTCGTTAACTTAACTAATTCCCTTTGGTATTAAAGGAGTTCTGCTTTGAAAGAAGACGTAAACTCGCTCGCAGTGCGACTTGCCGAAGAACTGAGCAAATACATATACTTTTTGCTTGCATCTTCTGGAGCGGCAATAGCTTATGCACTAAAACAAATGGAAGGCAAGGTTCTTTCCACAGACTTAATTTTGGTTATTGTTGCCTTGCACGCATGGTGTGGCAGTTTTTATTTTGGCGTTCGTCATCTCCACCTACATCGACAACACATGATCGAAAACGCAAAGGCTCTCTTGGCCGATGAGACGTTCCAGCAGATGCAAAAGCGACTTGAGCCATTCGTTGAGAAAATGGAGCGAGCAAGTAATCTGCAATACTTACTATTCATTATTGGTGTGTTTTTCTATATTTTGTGGCGAGTTCTTGCGCTATTCAATACCTAACCGGCATATACTCAAGGAAACCTATGAACAAGTCAGAGCTTTGTATAAATTTGTGGTTTTGCTTCGACAAAGAAGCAGGATTTGTTGATGCGATTGCTGGACGAGGATATTTTTTAAATGGCAGCGATGAACAAAAAACTGCGGCTTTAAAAATATTGGCGTCATCAGATTTTCAAAACGCAGTATGGCAACCAATACCTGACCGCTATCAAACCAAAATTGTTAGCTCGGTTAAAAGTGAATCGGAATCGTTTTCCGGTGTTGTTCATTCCTCAGACATCGATATACTTGGTTTGGATTTGTTTGAAGAAGTCTTCAAACAAATTGAATCTGTTAATCAAATTTATTGCCCAATAAAAAACACAGGAGCCGTTAAAGTGCCTGATGAACCGTTGTATGTTATAACCCCAATTGAATATTCAAATGGAATGATTAAAGCCATAACAGGTTAATTTAAGAAATCTAGGCTTTACTATTAATAACCGGTATCAAACATGCCTTCCATTGCAACCTTAAATAAGCGCCTTGCTGTCGCCTTACAAAAACGAGACAAGATTTTAGCTAAAAGTCTGTGCGAACAAGGTGCTGATCCAAATTGTGATATTGGCCTGAGGGGTGTTGATTTTGAATAATGTGAATTATACGCACACATGGGAACCATATTGATCAATCTTATCCCAAAACTGTTGCCATCTTCCTTTAGACTGAACCAATGCACGTAAAGATAAAATCACTTTAGCCCCTTGGTTTTTCCAGCGCATACCTGAACCACAAAGCCGTTGCTTCACCAGCGTCTTGCAAGCAGCTTCGGTGACGCCTGAGCCAATAGGTAAGTTTTTTTCTGTATGCATTGCATAATCCATCATCTGGTTATGGTTTTTAAAATAGGTTAGCGCGGCCTCCAAATTCTCTTTGACTGTTTTTGTCAGGCTGGTTTTTTGGGCCAATTTTTCCATTTCACTGATCAGTGTTTCGACTGCACCGGGTTCACGTTTTAGCTGTTTACAGCGTTCATCTAGCCAAATTATGCGCTTGGGTTTGTCCGTTTTTCCTGGATAGGCAGCATAAGCGACGTTTGCCAGATACTCAGTGACGTGGAAAAAGTCCAGTAATTGACGACTGGTATGTTGCTCTAAAAACGACCAATTATTTTTTGCACCATCGGCAATACCTAAATAGAGGGCATCGGGATAGTGTTTTTTGACGGTAACAATTTCTTTTTCCAAACGCTGAAAAAATGTGCCTTTCCCATATTCGGGGGCTTCACCGATATAGATGGTATGCTGACGTTTGCCGGTCACATCATAAAGCGAAATATTGCCCACCATCGCTTCCCGGTAACCGTCCTCACGTATCAATACATAAGCGCCATCAAGACTGACGACAATGGTCGTTATCGCTTCATCCAAGGGCGGAATGTCATATTCCCAAAGCTCTTCTTTGGCCCCCGCAATGCCACCCACCCAATCGCTCACATCCTGCAAATAAGAATGCGCTATTTTTCGATGATGATTGTCTTCTAAATCCAAACAGACCGCCGGTGCATTCATGTTGGCATATTTATGCGACAGTTGTTGGGCAAATTTTGGCGTTGCACCCCGGATAATCCGTGCTTTGTGCTCCAGAGGGCAATAAATTCTGCCGCCTTTTGAGGTTTGATAAACATAGCGCCCCAGCTGCACACTGCCGTATGGCGTTTGATAGGTTTTGTTGTCCTTGTCTCGAGCTGTCATTTTAGTATCACCCAATTTTATTGGCCCCCCATCCGTATCAAATATTTTCAACGCTTCTGTGGTTGCCAAACAGCCTATTTCATTACAGCCATCCAATATCGTATTTTCCATCTCCATTAAACTGCCGGTCAGTTTTATAGTGACTTGAACCGTCAGATCGTTACCGTTACGCGCTATAATTTCAGCCATTGGTTTTCCTTGCTCTATTTAAAAATCACAACCTTACCTTAGAATGTAACATTATTCAAAATCAACACCCGGCCTGAGCGAAGGTCAATTTCTAAGATATGCTGTAGATAGTACAGATATTGAACTTGTAGAACTTCTCCTTGAGATAGGCGCAAACCCTAACAAAGTAGAAGATGTAGTATCTATTTTTACCCGGCTTGTAAGTGCTAGATTGAATCAATGCCGATGTTATTTAGATGAGCTTTTAATAGTCGGGAACCAGTTTCGACATGGTGAAATTTCACAGCGTCAATGTACTTTACGACAAAATAAGCTAAAAAAACGCTATGAAGAAAATGATTTTGGTATTCTTAAATTAAGAATTGCCAAAATGCTTGTAGATGCTGGGGGTGATATTAATTACCTTATGTGCCATCCTCTTGATGCCGCTATACAGAATGGAATACAAGAGTTTAGGATTATCGCGTTCTTTCTGCTTTACTGTGATATTAACTGGAGTCTTGTTTACACAGATTATGATGGAACGACGAACAAGGCAATAGTGAGACTGTGGAAAGACATAGTCGATACCCTTTCGCTTTCAACAAACATTAAAGAATTAATTTTTAATAATGGTATTGATGAACTTATATTATTAAAAAGGGATGATATTTTTATTATCCTTAAAAAATTATATGGTAAGCATTTTTGCTATATTGAGGATCATGACGATGCTTTCAACTGCATCGTAGTAAAAAATGTTTATGGGGATGAGTTTGAGTTAGTTGGAAACGGCTATGCTTTAAATAAAGGTAAAATAAATGATATAGATGAATTTTTATTTCTTATAGAACCAGAACATATTGAACAAAAATTAGATAACTTTATTTTAAGTAAAGAGCATTTATTTTACTTAATAGTCGGTCCTGCCATAATAACTTTTGAGATTACTGCCGTAGAAGTAGCTGAAGATATTTCACCTTACGCAAATCGCTATGTCTGCAAGCGGCGGGACGACCTACACATTTCGGTTTAGCAAATAGCCTCGATGGAATCGCGGCAATAGGATCACATTTAAGGGGTCAGAGCCCTTAATTCCTGACCTACATTGAATCTAAAAACTCTCCATTTAAATCAAAGTTCAAATTCCAGCGCGGGAGGATACGGTGAGGTACAAACCGCATCCTACTGCGCTCACAAAGTTCAGTCCAACCCTAGACCACATACAGCCAGTTTCAAGGGGTGGGGATAATTCATTTGGTAATCTTATTACCGCCTGCCTTCATTGTAATGCCGAAAGGGGCAACAAGCCTGTGATGGACTATGTTACACAAAAAGGCGGAAATGAACCCTAACAAAATGATTGCAGTAGGCACACGTTGTGCTAAATTTTAAGCATAAATCACTTCGCTTGGAACTCAGAGAAGAATGAGCAGCTAATTCGGGAACGAGGTATATCGTTCGAGAGAGTTATCTATCACATTGATAATGAAGGGCTTTTGGATGTGGTGAAGCACCCGAATCCTGCAAAATATCCTAAGCAGCGTATGTTCATAGTCAACATCGAAAACTATGCCTACCTTGTGCCATTCGTTGAAAACGAAACAGAGTTCTTCCTGAAAACCATCATTCCAAGCAGGAAGGCCACAAAGAAATATATCGAGGTGAATGATGAATAAGTTATCCCGGGAAGAGAAGGAACTACTTCAGTCTTATGAATCTGATGAGTGGGTTTCAGTTGCAAGCCCTGACGAAATTAATAAATATAAGGCTGCAGCAAAAAACACCTTCAGGAAAGACAAGCGTGTAAATATTCGAATGTCAGAATTGGATTTAGAGTTGTTGCAGGAAAAAGCTCTGATTGAAGGTTTACCATATCAAACATTAATGTCTAGCATCCTACATAAATATGTAACGGGTCGGCTAGTAGATAAAAATGCATAGCAAGGCCGTAAACACGGACGCATTTTTCGTTCGTTACGCTCACTACAAAAGCGCCGGTTACACGAATAACCGCAGCCTCACACCACTCTGAATACTTTCATTATCCTGGGTGATGAGTATCGTCATGATCGTTAGGTTATTTTCTGAGATAAACACCGGAACCTTCGACTTTTTTCAGCTTGGATTCCAATCCTTTCACCGAGTCGGCGGAGATGAACATATAGTCTTGCGACAAACCGGAGTTATCGATGAACGATGAAACTTGTTCGTCGACTTTTGCCTGCGTCTGCCAAAATTTGGGTTTGGTTCGGTAAGCGATCACATAGCAGGGATATTCCGGCATGTATTTGACCGATTTTTGCACCAGATACACCTTCGCAATGACCGGATGCCGATCGAAATAGCCGACAAAATCGGCGACGATGTCGGGGTCTAGACCGTGAGGAATGAATTCGTCGGCTTCCAGAATCAACGACCTCTCCTCCTGCGCGGAATTACGCAGATATTCCCAATTTTCCAAACGCTCGTAAAAAGGCTCGGCTTCTTGCTCACGCCCTGCATCGTTATAAAACTCGATCGCGTAGCGGCACAGATTGGGCAAATATTCGGGGAACTTTTCCATCCATTTCTCAATATCCGCCAGTTGGCTTTCATCTTTTTCAATGATCAACCGGTACCAGAAACAATTGATTGCGGCGCTTGAGTTTTCAGGATAGCGGCGCAACAGTTCCCGGTTCGCGCTATTAAAAAGTGCATAGTCGTTCAAACGGTTAGCCGCTGTAATGAGCTCGTCCAATTCGGTATCGTTCAAATCTTGTATCGCCTTTTCCCGAAGCTCTTGGTATTTTTCCGACCATGAACGAAATTCGTTATGGCTGACTTGCCAATTTCCCTGCGCCTCGACTTGCTACTCGTCGTTGAATCGACAGATCAGCTTGGCCTCCATCGCGCCGAGCAATCGAGTGGCCGCGGATTCTGCCGGCGTTTGCGGAGCCTTGAATGACGCCGACAATGCCGCCAAGCGGTCGGATATCGCCGGATGGATCGCCGAGTAATTGGTTTTTTCCTTCAATGCAAATTCAGCCGCTTCGGAAACGTTTTCAACCGAGGCAAAAAACTGCGGAACATCGGCATAAGGTCTAACGGATTGAATATCGTCTTCGTGATGGCTTTTATCCCAAATCTTTCTCCAGAATACGGAGTCGAATTAATTCATGCTCTTTCCCGAGCTCCAGCTTGGGAAAGAAACCCCGGAAGCTCCAGCTTCCAGTGACCGACACAACCTCCGCACACTCTCAATCAAACCCGACTCGCTCGTTCAATCTTTTTTGATTGTCGGGAAGCTAGAGCTTCCTGATCAGGTTACCCAAGCTGGAGCTTGGGTAACAGCAATATCTTCCCGTTGTCCTAAATATACCCATCGTAGATGGGTATAAAATCACGCTTCAATCAATCTCTCAATGTTGGCTAGATTAAGTTCGATTTGCTAATATTTCATTAACTACTGATTAAATTAAGAGTTTACCGATATGGACCTTGCCGAACAGGTTTTTCAAACCATCAAACCCATGCCGGAACCCCTCGTGCAGGAAATTTTGGACTTCGCGTTATTCTTACGCCAACGCGAAGCGCAAGTCGAGTGGCAAAACTTGATGAATGCGCAGACGCGATCTCTCGACGATTGGAACAACGATGAAGACGAGGTGTGGAACGATGTCCCAGCCGTCTGAAATTGTTTTGCTGTAGCCGAATCACATAATTTTTGAAAAACTTCAGAATTATGAAAACCTCGGAATTGTTAAATCGGTCCGCCAAACGTTACCACGCCTTGCAATCAAGCATCTTTGGCTACACAAAAAGACAGATCTGCTTTTGACACTTGTCAGACAATGCCGTAACAACCGAAAGTTATATAAAACAACTCCCCATATATTCCGAGAACCGACAGAGAGCACAGAGAATAAAACTCAAAACCTCTGAGGAACTCTGTGGTAAAAAATTTTCACTTTATTTAAGCAAATAGTAATGCCAACCTGCTGGATCATTGCCGGACACAACGGCGCCGGAAAAACCACCTTCGCGCTGGAATACCTGCCCCAAATTGTCCATTGTTATCACTTTATCAATGCCGACTTGATTGCCGCCGGTTTATCCCCGCTTGCTCCTGAGCGTGAATTAATCACCGCCAGCCGAATTTTTTTAAATGAAGTAGAGTCGTGCATTAACAAAACACAGGATTTCGCGTTCGAAACCACCTTGGCGGGACGCAGTTATCTCAAGCTGATCGATCGCTTGCGCTCAAGCGGTTGGCATGTTGAATTGATTTATTTGGCTTTGCCTTCGATCGAAATGTCCAAAGCCCGAGTTGCGGAACGCGTGGCGCATGGCGGCCACAATATTCCAGCACAAGACATTGAACGCCGCTTTGCCCGCAGCCCGCAGCTTGCGTAACCTACTAATGGAGTTCAGTTATGCGGTCAATCGCTGCTCCTGTTTTATGAATACCAATGACCACACCACGCTGATCTTCGAACAGCAAGACGAGCAACGGAATGTCATCCACGATTTTTTTTATCAACATCTTTTAAATGAGGCCGGCTTATGAAACTCGTCAAAAATCACCCTTCACAAGAAAGCCAAGTGATTCAAATGGCATTGAATAAAGCCATTGCCAATGCATTAGAGAAAAAGCGCAAGCTCGGCCAATATGCGGTGATGTGGGAAAACAACCGGGTGGTTTATAAAGGCGCCGATGCGCCGGATAGGCATGACGACAAACAAACGACTTGAAAACGAAAATTCGGCGCACGAAAATTTAAAAGACAACGTAAGTATTCAGTCCCCCTCTTTGAAAAAGAGGGGCTAGGGGAGATTTTTTAAATAAATCCCCCTCAATCCCCCTTTTTCAAAGGGGGAGGCCAACAATTACGCCTGAATTGGGGTAATTTGCCAACGGGGTCTGAATACTTACAAGACACCAGTTCTTGCTATCAAACATTTCCGACTAATGGTTTTCACTGATAAAAAACGGCCATCCCGGCCGTTTTGCGGTGACATTAAAATCGCTTTCGAGAATCAAGCATAGGTCGGCTGAAACGCCTGCTCGGGATTCGCGACCGGACCGTTGCCGTCCCAGTACGGCGACAGTTTCCGCAACGTCGCGACGATGCCCGGCATGACTTTCAAGACCTCGTCGACCTCATGCATCGTGTTGTAACGCGAGAACGAAAAGCGGATCGTGCCGTGCGCGGCGGTGTACGGAATATCCATCGCGCGCATCACATGCGAGGGCTCCAGCGAACCCGAGGTGCAGGCCGAACCGCTCGAAGCGGCGATGCCGGCTTTGTTCAGCAACATCAAGATTGCCTCGCCCTCGATGTATTCGAAGGCGATGTCGGTCGTATTCGGCAGGCGATTGTTCAAATCGCCGGTGATGAAGCTATGCGGAATCTGTTCGACGATGCCGCGCTCCAAACGGTCGCGCATCGCCTTGACCTGGATATTTTCATATTCCATGTATTCGAGCGCCAATTCGCAGGCCTTGCCCAAACCGACGATAGAGGCTGAGTTTTCGGTGCCCGCCCGGCGGCCGCGTTCCTGGTGGCCTCCTCGCAGTAGCGGCCGGAAGCGAGTTCCTCTCCGCAGGTACAACACGCCGATGCCTTTCGGCGCATGCAGTTTGTGTCCCGAAATCGACAGCATGTCGATCTTGGTATCCTGCAGCATCATCGGAATCTTGCCGACCGCCTGCACCGCGTCGGTATGAAACATCACGCCGGCCGCATGGGCCATTTCGGCCATTTCGACGACTGGAAAAATCGTGCCGGTCTCGTTGTTCGCCCACATCACCGACACGATCGCGACCTGGTCGGACAACATTTTTTTGTAGGCGTCCAGGCTCAAGCGGCCGCATTTATCGACCGGCAGGCGGTGTATCGTATAGCCTTCCTTTTCGAGATATTCGCACAGACTCAGTATTGCCGGATGCTCGACCGTCGTCGTAATGATTTCCTTCTTGTTCGGCTGCGCTTTGATTGCCGACAGAATCGCGGTCGAATCCGATTCGGTGCCGCACGACGTGAAGATGATCTCCGAATCGTGCTCGGCGCCGATCAATTCCTGCACCTGTTGCCGCGCTTTTTTGAGCGCCTTCGCGACACCGTCGGCGAATTTGTGAATCGACGACGGATTGCCGAACTGTTCGGTAAAAAACGGCAGCATCGCGTCGACGACGAGCGGGTCGACCTTGGTCGTGGCATTGTTATCGAGATAAATGTCGCTCATGATCAGCCTCCCGCCGCGACAGCGACCTTAGGCATTTGCGAGGCCGGAATCACGCGAATGAATTCGCCCAAGACTTCCATCAAACGCTGTTGTATGCCGGCGATCGTCATCGCGGCCATCTGACAGCCGTTGCAGGCGCCGGTCATATTAACATAGGCGGTGTTGTCGACGACTTCGACTAACTCGACGTCGCCGCCGTCGGCCATCAATTGCGGACGCAGCGATTCGAGCACTTCCTCGATTTTCTTGATGCGCTGCAGGTTGGTCAGCGGCTTTTTCTCCATCACGACGGCTTCGATCGGCGCGGCATTCGGATCGAAGGTTTCGCCGCGTTCCTTCAAGACCCGCTCGAGTATGCCTTCGATATCCTCGTGGCAGGCCGCGCAGCCGCCGCCCGCCTTCGTGAAGTTGGTGACGTCCTCGACCGTGCGAAGTTTGTTGGCCCAGATCATTTCTTCGATCATCACCGCATCGATCGCGAAACATTTGCAAATCAGCGCGCCTTCTTCGTGATCGTCCTTCCACTCCTCGCCCCGGTAATTCGCAACGGCGGCCTGCAAGGCTTCGCGCCCCATCACCGAACAATGCATCTTTTCCGGCGGCAGCCCGTCCAACTCGTTCGCGATGTCCTGATTGCTGACTTTCAACGCATCATCGAGCGTCATGCCTTTGATAATTTCGGTCAGCACCGACGAAGACGCGATCGCCGATCCGCAGCCGAAGGTTTGGAAACCGGCGTCTTCGATCACCTCTGATTCTTCGTTGACTTTCAAGGTCAGCCGCAGCGCATCGCCGCAACTGATCGAGCCGACTTCGCCGATCGCATTCGCGCCGGCCACGGCGCCGGCATTTTTCGGATTGAAAAAATGGTCTTTAACTTTTTGTGAATAATCCCACATGACGTTATCCTCCGCGTTTCAAGAGCAGGTTTTAGGGGTGCCGCCGGCGTCGCCGGTAGTAAACGACGAACCGCATGCGCAGCTTTTCACTGCATTCGGATTGGTGAACTTGAAGCCGGAGCCGTCCAGACTATCGACGAAATCGATCGACATGCCGTCCAATTTCGGCAAACTGAGCGGATCGACGAATACCTTGACTTCGCCGCAATCGATCACGGTATCGTCTTGGCCTTCTTTTTCCTCTAATCGCAATCCATAGGACAAGCCGGAACAACCGCCGTCGGTTACTTCGATGCGCAGTCCGCCGGTCGGCTTGTCGGAACTGCTGATGAATCGGCCCACCGCTTTGACGGCGCTTTCGGTTAACGTAATCATGATTGAGTCTCCTGAACGATTTGGCATTGATTTTGTTAATGTATAAAGCAACGCTCATGCCATACCCAATACAAAGCTTCAATCAATTGAAATCATAAGCAATTTCGATTTATCAGATATGGCTTTCGGGCGCGATCAACGACAATTCAAATCGCTTTGTCGCATTTGCAACAAAATATTCTCAGGAGACGACAGTGAACATAACAGAACTTGAAATCGGCGATGTCGTTTATGCCGCAAAAGACATTACCGACGACGGATCGATGCCCGATTGCAGCGAAGGCCAAGTCTTGGCATCATCCGGCTCGCGAGGCGTCATCGTGATGAAAGGCCATATAGAAGAGACACCGCAACAGGCCGTATTTCTAGTCCGTTTCGAAGACGAATCGCTGACCTTGGGTAGACCTATCGGCTGCTGGGCGGAGGATTTGTCGATCGACCGGCAATAAACTTAAAAATAGTAAAATTACCGTTCGTCCTGAGCCCTTCGGCTACGACCCAGGAGAGCCCTGTCGAAGAAGGCACGAAAATATTCAAATAGTTATACTTTCCAAGATGCTCACTCAAAGGGTAATTCAAGAGATTTATGTAACCACATGATTGCTTTTGTGTATTTCCTGATTTCCGTGGACTGCCTGCCGAATTTAGGTCCATGCTTCAAATTTAGGATCTTGTGACAAATAACGTCCTGGAACTATGAGCTTTGTTGAGGGTTCGGTAACTCGCTTGACAGGACACCCCGGCGCCGAATTTTGATATACGATGAGTATACTAGGCCATACTAAACTTGAAAGCACAGTCAGGTATCTCGGCAGCAATTCCCAATTTGGAGATCAAAAAGGGTGTGGGGTATGCTTGACGAGGATGTCGGCAGCAGGGGCAGATTTTTGCTCCTCGGCAATTGCTCCTGCATTGCCCTACTACACGCCATCCTTGGCGCTTAGCTGCCGCCAAGCCCCCATGGATGGGTTTACGGCGTTCCTCGACAGGCATACCCCGCACCCTAAAATCGGCGAAACTGCTCAAACTGGGAATTGCTGGTATCTCGGCATCGAAGTTGACGAAGCCCTGGAGATTTCAGAGCAGACAGAGATTTAGAATCCAGCGCCGCTTTAAGCTTTACCTTATTAAGAAATGATCTGGGTTAATGGTCGGATTTTATAAATCCGCCGTTTCAATTCATCACAAACTCGCAATAGATTTTTACTGCACCGGCATCCTGTCTTAGTAGCCCTCTCATTCCAAGTTTCGCTAAACAGTCATGCAGTTGGGATTTTCTGTAACTATCCCGAACTGAATCGGTAAGGCTGTCATTCCGATTGCCCTTGTTTAGATTATCCAAAGACTTAACGACATTTATCGGAACCTTGGTTTCTTTCTTATCCTTACCCACAGTTCCTAAACGGGTGCCGAATTCCCTGCGCATCGCCGTCACCCGCACCTTGCTTTTACGGCTTTGCATATCTTTCTGATCGACAGAACAGCGAAAATAAGAGTCGTCGAAAAACACGCAATCCGGTGAAATCGACAGCCTGAACCAACGGTCCTTTTGGTTTTCAATCACGATGTCCTTCGAATCCTTAAACGCCTCGGCCAGTTCGACAAGTTCGGTCTGTAACTCGCAATCGTCTTCCACTTCTAACCAACCATAAGGATGCAATGCGATAGAGGTATCTTTTTCAACAAAAGAAAATTCGCGCAAATGCGCGGCTAAACCCAATAACAGCGATAAGCTTGATTGATCCAGCGACAAGTCAATCGCCGATTCCTTGCCCGGTGCGCCGGCGCAAATCGGTTGGCTTTCATTTTCCGGTAATACGATTCGGTATTTTGCCGGATCTTGGCAATTGAGATAATTCGTTTTGAAACTGTCGTCCAAATCGTCCAGAGCCGCTTTCAAGCGCTCCCTGTTGTCGTCAAAATCCTTGTACAGCGCTTCGATAAAGGCGGTTTTTCCGTCCCGTGTTCGTCCTTGCGCCATTTCATCGAGCGAAAACCATACGAGTTGTTTGTCTTCGGTAATCTTTTGCTGCAAATAGCAAAAGCCTTCCAAAGTCAGTTCAATAGCAAAAATCTCCAGAAAATAGTCGGTCAAGGCGTGGTTTGATTTGGCACCTTGCACTTGTCGATAAGGCTTTAAAGCTCGCCAGGGACGAAATAAATAATGTTGTTCGTATTCCAAACCGACTTCTTCCAATAATTCCCTTTTCAGCGTTTCCGCCAACGCCGGCTGTATCGATGTACGATCCGCCGATTGCAAGAGTCGTAATTTGGCTTGACTATCGCCATTGAAACCAATGAAATCATTTTGATTGACGCGACCTCCGATTAGGCCGTAATTTCCCGAATTCTTTTCATGGCGGGTTTTATCCTCGCGATGAAAAAACAGCACCTTGCCTTCATGCTTGATCAAGCTCCAGGCGACATGAATATAACGAACCGGCTCTGCTTGTTGCTTCAGATGACGATCGTTGCGGCGATTCTCGATGAACTGTAAGACTTCTCGCTGGCGTTCTAGCTTGCTGGAATCCACGTCCCGGGTATTCCAGAAATTCGGCTCGAAATAGCGCGAATCCGAATCGCTTAGGGCCGTCAACACGGACAGAGCCATCAACTGGGCCGGGAAAGAAACGAAACACCATTCACCGCGTTGCAAGGCATCGATATTCAAAACCGCCAAGGTATCGAGCAGCGCTTCGCACCAATTGACCGTATTTTCGGCAAGCGTCCGATCCAGATGTTGTTTTTGGCACAGCGCATTGATCAAGTCGCAGCGGTTGACGCTGTAATGATCGCCTTCTTCTTCGGCGAAGCAGGGTAAGTGCGGAAGCAAGGATTTTATGACTTCCGCGATTGAGTGTTTTTCTGAAATGCGCATAGCCGGTTTTTAAACAGGCAACATATTGAAAAAAGGGTAATGGTTTTTCCAGCGGTAGGTATGAAAATCCCGTTTGTCGGTGCTCAAAATTCGACCGTGTCCCAAAGATTCGGCCAATAGCACCAAAGACGCATCCGCAAAATCCATCGGCAAATCGGCATACTGCTGCATCAGCGTAACGATCGGGTCTTTGTGTTTAGCATCATTGATCTGAAAAACCGAGAATGCTTCTTGGCGGTAACTTTCGACAAAAGCCAACATCGATTGAATGCCTCGTCGTTTGAGCAGCAAATGACACACTTCAGTAATCACCGGATAGGTGGTAATCAACGGCTCATTGATCGCCGATAAGGCATCGAGGGCAGTAGCGTGATGATGATCGTCGGGATTGACCAATGCTACCCAAAAACCGCTATCGGTCATCATCATGTCTTATCGCCCCAATCGAGATAATCCTTATAATTTTCCGATAAATCCGGGGCATCCGGCATGCTAGCGAGAAAACCGGTATCCTTCATAATAGACAAAATTCTTTGCCCCTCCACTTGTTCGATACAAGGATGATCGGGCGCGGTGTTGGCCGGTTTAGCCGACTTTTTCAGCGATAACACATAATTCAATGTCGCTTCGACTTTATCCAGCGGCAACGTGTGGATTTCGTTCAACACCGCTTGTTCAATTTCAGTTCTGTTCATGATGAATTTTCTCCCCCCTCGTTACCGTTAAGCCACATCAAGCATTTTATTCGCATCGTCCTTGCCTGATGTCAGTGGCGGCAATGCCTTCTTTGCCGCCTCGATTAACAACCCCGGCTTTTTCCAACTCGCTGATGAGTTCTCTAATTTTCTTATGTCTTTAGTCCCCATTCGACATCCTCTCGTAAGAACTGTTCGCTTATAGCGTCATGATGCGATTCCAGATAACGCCGCATCGCTTCGGCGATCAATTCGTCGATATTGGCGTTCCAACCTTGTTGCACCAAATATTGGGCTTGCTGCAACAGTTGATCGGGGATTTGGGTTTGCAGGGTGGTCATGGGTTAGGCCTCGGGGAAACTGCGGTGGTAGATATGACTAGAAAAGTTAAATATAAACTCCGACTTACAGTAATCGAACAAATAAAATGTATAGTGTCTTGAGATGTAAACTTGATTTGGATTACGATTATTTTCTACAGCCTTATCTTTTTTATCATCATGTTCTGAAGTTAAAAACCAAAAAGAGCGATATAGTCCAGTTATAAAGAAATCATCACCTTTGGCTTTTAATTTCGATTTGTTGTTTTGCAAATCATGCAATATATTGTGAACTTGGGTACGCTTAGTTTTTTCATTGAAATAAGAAACGTAATATTTAACCAATGGAATGCGTTTTTCTTTAATTATTATCTCTGATTCTTCAAGTGCTTCGTGTTCGTCCCCTTTGCTGAACAAGGACAACAGAATTTTCTCATACCCCATTGTTTTTTCACTTAACTCGAAAATTGCTCGCATATTGCAAATGAATAAATAAGCAAGGTCTTTTTCTGTCAAGTTATTAAAAATAGCCGTAGAATTATGAGCCATCCAATTGCGGGTCATTTTCATAATCCATGAAAATGCAAACGTTGCTTGATCGTCATCGAGCTTTCTGGGTTCAACCGATTCTTCCCATTCGTGCGCTAAAGTCCTGATAAAGAGCTTATAAAAAATGGTTTTATTAGCTGGCTCACGAAGCGGTAAAAAGTTTTCTAAAACATCCAAATAATCATCCACGTCTAAAAAGGCCAATTTCCCTTCGACACTGAATTTTGAAAAACGCAAATTATTTCTTAATTTCTTTAATTGTTTACAACCTTCAATAATGCCACGTCGAAGCCGTGAATAAGGACTATCAAAACAATTGGAAACCCATTGCCTAACTCGATCTTCGTTTTTATAACAGATGTCTGGAGGAGCAATTTTTGCCGCCTTGAACGCATCTTTAATGCTCTTAGCCTCGTTTCCATGATTGGAGAAAAACTGAATATGCTGTTTAGGAAAGCCAAGTTCAAAAACTAACTTTGCATAAAGATAAAACCCGGCATTTTTCTTTAACTCGCCACAGACTGACTTTAGCTGATCTTCATCCTCTGGATCATCGCTCGGCGTATAACCCTCAAAATCTTTGAGTATGCTAGAAACTGTCTCATTGATTTCATCGTGTTCTGCATAAGCAGGTAAATCAATATCCAGAATTACATAGTCAACTTCATGCAATTGGGTGTTGATAAATTCAAGAGCGTCCTGAAAGTTTAACTCAAGAAAAGTGCCGTAGTTTTTTAACGATTCCTTTAGATCGCGCTCATCGTCGTGAAACGTATCTGGCGGATAAATACCACCAAACAATTTATCAGCCGTTCCTTTTATATCTCTTGTTTTTTCGCCGAATGCAAAATCTTCTACCCACAAAAAGTAACTCATTTTTTATCGTCCAAGTTTGAAATCAACAGTTCATCCCCCAAAGAAAATTCCACCACAAAATCGTCGGCAGGCTTCGGTTTAATAAATTCGCTGCCGATTTTACGCGCCAGAGCAGACAAAAAGATATGGCCCTTACCGCTGCCTTTAATGCGTGTACGCTCGTGGCGTGTGCTTGGATTCCTGCACGTTAGCACCTGATGACCATCGCGACTTGTCCATTCAAGCACTACAGGCATATTTTCGACAGAAGCATAGTACTTGAACGTATTGACTAGGAATTCGTTCAACACAATGGTCAATAGCGACTCCGTAATCCCATATTCGTCGAATTGGATGTCAACACGCCCAAAGCCTAGCAGTTCCAGCTTGAAAAAGCGTCGCTCCAACCAAGTCAACCGCTGCTCCAGCGTTGCGGATTGGCCTAAAAGTTGAGCATAACCCTGCTCCCACTCTTGTTGCAGTTGCTGCTCCATATCTCGACAATCCTCGTACCACTGTTTGCTGCTTACCCCAACATCACAAAGGCCATACGCTTTGGCATAGCGCAAATAGTGTTGACGGATAATGCCCTTTGCAGAAGGCGATAGTAGATGCAGCAAAACCATATTCAGCACTTTGCCGAATGCGGTTATCAGGTTGCCATTACCTAGGCAGTCCTGTTGGAGTCTGTCCTGGAGTTTATCGGCGTCGGTGGCAATCAAGCTGAAAATATCCAGCAAGCCGCGCATGGTTTGTGCCGCCTGTTTATACAGTTTTTCCTGATGCTCGTGTTCGGTGTTGTAAATAATTGCATCCAGCGGACTGCGGAATTTATGCGCGAACATAGCCATCGTGTCTTCCAGCTCTTTTTCGGATTCCTCAAGTTTTTTATTTTTGGCTTCGAGTTCCCGATTCTTTTCTTCGAGTTCGACGGCTTGTTGTAGGCTCGTCAAGCAAATGTTTCTCAAGCCGATATTGGTTTCCTTATTTCCACTAAAAAAATCATCAAAAAAAGTCTCCGCTTGAACGATGTCGTTTTGTGTCAATAAGTTAAGTCTCAACAAACCGAGTGTTCTATTATGCTCGGTAAATCCATAATCTACATTAAGGGAAAGTTTTTCCATCAAAAACTCACCGACTTCACCTGGATCAAATTCCCTAGATAGACGATCAGCTTTAACTAAATCTTTTTCTACTCCCTTGCCCAATGCATAACACATCATCAAAAATAATTGGATGAAATCATAGGTATGGTCATCAGAAGAATCGAAGCCGTCATGGGCCTTATTAAAGTATTCAAAAGCTAAGCTATCGTTTTGATCTACGCCTTTTCCCGATACGCGTAATAAACCCAAAATTAAATTGGGCAAAGCGCTGGAGTGTCCAATTGAAACTTCGGAACACCATCTGTAAATAAAAACATAAGAGTTTTGATTTTCCAAAGATTCCGGAATTACTTTAGATAGATACTGCTTGATAAGCCAATCGCCGGCTTTGACGTAGCCGCCTTTAACACAATTAAGCATGTAACCCATGCCTTCTTCGTAGTTTTTGTGGGATAGTAGAAACTGAGCGGAACGAAATTGACTTTCAAGAAACTCGTTTGTTGGGCTTTTATCTTGCCAATGTTCAGCAGCTTTTATAAACCATTGGTAAGCCAGTTCGCTGTTTTGCTCGACGCCGTTACCCAATGTGTAGAGTTTGCTCAACAACAAATAGGCATCAATAATACCCAAGCTATAATCCGGTTTTTGCTCTGGATCGGTGTCAAAAAAGGACTCTGTTTGCTCAACAGCCTTGTTTGCCCAAAAAAAGGCATTTTGATCGTTTTTTTCGAGACCTTCCCCGTGGTAATAACAACAGGCCAGTTGGTATTGCGCAGCGGCAAAGTGGTTAGCCGCGGCATTGCTGAACCAGTCGACAGCCAATGTTTTATTCTGCTGAATACCGAGGCCGTAAAAGTACAAATAACCTAACCAATATTGCGCTTCCGCGCATTCTTGCTCGGCTGCCTTGGTCAACCAATGGAAAGGCTGCTCCGGACTTGGGAACAGATGCTTTTGAAGGAAGAATTTATCGCCCCCAAAGCGGACGCGGACTATGCTCCAAAAAGCGATAGATTGCGTGAATTCCGTTACTTTAAGTGGATCATGTTTTTTTATGGAAAGCTCTGAAATTACGCGTCTGTGAACTAAATCATTTAGGATACTTGAGAGAGAATCTTCGCTCTGAATCTCAGGCCTTGAAGCAATAAGAGATAAAATACCTAATGTCAGTTGTGCCTCGGCAAGTCCGTCCTCCTCCGCCGCATTCTGCAACCAATTGAGCACCATAGCGTGGTATTCATCCGCTCCTTCATCATCATCCGCTTTTGGGTTCGCATAACGCTCCAAAGCCAAACGCAGTTGCGCTTTCTCGTCGTTTTTGTTGCTCTGCGTTTGCAACTTGGAAATCGTGTTTTGTTCGCTCATGATTCTGGTCTCTGGTTTTTCGTTTGTATCGGTCGATTCGGTTTCGCACGCGGTTTTTCTTGTTCGCCGCCGGCGAGGCTGCGGTGAAATATTTACATCCTGAACGTTTATCGTTCTATAAATTCCACTTTTACCGGGATATTCAGGTCTTTGCCGATTTCTTCTATTAACGCTGTCGCGTTATGCTTGTTGACATGTGTCGTAATGTACCAACCGTCGCAACGCTTCTGCGTTTGGTAGCCGTTCGCCGGCGTTTTGGCGATGAGCGGGACGGCGCTCAGCGTTTTATTCAATTTCGCCACCCGCTCCAGATTGAACGCGCGCAATGTTTTGACGAAGGTTTCGGCAATCGTGGTTTCCTCGATGAGTTTGTCGGCAATGGTAACCCTAAATCGACCGCGCGACTTGCGAGGGCGGCGCCGGGCTTTTTTATGAACGCAACTCTCAACTGATTTTTGCTGATATTGAGATTCGAAATGACTCAAGCAGTTTTTGATTTCCATTTCCAAAGATTGTAGGCGTAGGCAATGATCGCTGGCGACGGAAACTTGATCGAAGTTCCCGGCCATAGCGGCTTCCGCAGTCGCCAATTTCAAATCGTCGCCGGCTTTGCCGATAACGGCGAACAGTTCGTTGAATTTTTGGGTGACGCTTTCAGGCAGTCTGTTCATGTTGTCGTTCTCCTGCGGTTCGTTCGGTTAAACGGAATTGCATGGTCGGCAATGCCGTCGCTTATATTCTCAATCGATACATTAAATTACTGGTTTGAACGGGTTTGTATCGGTAAATAAAGGCTTGCGCCCGCCGTGCCGTTCGTTTCAACTTGGCGTGTAGTATCTTCGAAAGATTCGTCGCTGTAATGGGAAAACTGTGGGAATTTTTTGCTGATTAGCAAATAGTCGTTCGAGCTGATTTAAATGAACAGATTTGCTCATGCCTTCCAATTAAATGGTTCAGCCGCTTTTTGACTGTATTTTACGCATGTCTTCGTACACACAAATCAAACAGCTTGCCTATCGATTACCGGAATGTCTGAATCAAGATCAGCATCGCCTCAAATGCCAACTCGAACGATTGCGCCATGACGCCAAAAAAACAACAAGGATTCGGCCGATAAACTCGCTGAGTTGACCGTCTTCATCGAACAATCGGCGCGCGTCGATTCCGGCGATTTCCTCTTGCAGTTTTTGGAATACCTGATCGAGATCTATCTTGGCATAGCACGCTCGCCGAAGCTGGCTGCCTAGCATATCCACCGATGCAACCACTTCGGTGCGAATGCCGTGTTCCCGAAGTTCCCACACCAGCGACGCGTGATCGTCGCCGCTGACCAGGGTCAGGAAGTCTGGTTTCAAGCGCATGCAGATCGACAGCGTTTTGATTTGCAGTAACTGATCGTCAGATTGTTTGAAACCGCCGCCTTGCATGCGTTTGGCCGGGCATACGATAGTTTTTGCGCCCAGTATTTCCAGCGCATAGCGCTTGCGGTCGATTTGTTCCGCGACCGTCGCCGCGGCTTCCGGGACGCGCTTCCGTATTGTGTATAGGATTTCGATGGCATCAACGTCGCCTTCGGACATCATGAGACGCAACAAGCCTTCCAGCGGGAAATGGCGTCACGAGCCGCGTGTTCTGCGTTCTTGCCATCGATGGCGAGGATTTTCTGACCACGTTCATTTTCTCTTTTTTTCCGTGCGTTTTTTACCCTAAAGGACATCTTCAAGTTACGAAAAATTATCCAAAAAGGAGCTTTCGATGTAACTGGAAACTTGAGGCAATTACGCTATGTATACCCATCGTAGATCAAAATTCGGCACAGGGGTGTCCGCCAAAGGACGCCAGCAATTCCCAATTTGGAGATCAAAAAGGGTGTGGGGTATGCTTGGCGAGGATGTCGGCAGCAGGGGCAGATTTTTGCTCCTGCAAAATCTGCATTCACGCCATCCTTGGCGTTCGAGCTGCCGCCAAGCCCCCATGGATGGGTTTACGGCATAAGCGCCAACTTAGTGCCTATTCTATGGTGCGTTTATGGCTTTATTCGTCATATCGGTATGGGTTGTCGATAGGATGTGGTGCTACGCATTGCCATCCGTGGCCCTGGATTCCGCCAATCCCTGGCGGAATGACGAGTTCCTTCCTTAAGTTGGCGCTTATGTGGATTTACGGCGTTCCTCGACAGGCATACCCCACACCCTAAGATCGGCGAAACTGCTCAAACTGGGAATTGCTGTAAGGAAGCCGTGAATACGTCCATGTAGGCTCTAGCCAGCTCCATGCTGGCAAAGCCTTTGTCGGACACCCCGGCGCCTCCTCGGGCACTGCCGAAATTTGAAGTGCGAAAGGTATATCTAAACCCTTTTACAGCGACAATGAACGAATCAGATTTTGAACAACTAACAGGCGATATCATTTTAAATCTATGCCTTGTAGACACATGTAAGAAGATCTTGATGGAAATCTGTAGGAACGCTTGGATTGGATCAATAAATGGATGGCTGGTTTAGAATTGATAGCAGCTGTTGGGTTATGTGAGAAATAATACCCCTGGTTGGCAGCTTTGGCCGTGAGCGGTCCGTTTTGAAAGGGGCGTTTTGCTGTTTTTCGTGCCTTTTTACCAGGATGGCGCCAACATCCAGAACAAATTGACCGCTCTCAGCGACTTGTCTTTCAACTCAGCGCTACAAAGAATTTTCCGTGCCGGCGTGATGTTGTCGCCTGGCTGATGTTCCAATGCTTTATTGCGTATATCTCTTTGCTTACCTGCCAACTCATTTTGATCGACATTTGCCAACAAGTCTTTATAGAACCGAATCTTTTTAGCTGCGGAAAAATAGCCATAAACCGCATATCCAAAAAACAAACCCGCAATAATCAAAAGTAACAGCACAAAAAAAGCACTTAAACCTTCACCTTCAGTCATACCACCGTTAAAAAGTAGTTTTATTCATTTCTAAGGTATCCTTTATTCTGAATCGTTTCCAATCAATACAAGTGTTTCGACATCCTGATCTATCTCCAACGTCTCCACGTTGCGTAGTTTTCTTTCCATCGCGTTGGCCCGCGTGGTTTGCAAGGTTTCCAATGAATTGGAGGCGGTGTGCAGATGCTTCTTCACCTTTTCCAATTGATCGGCATATTTCAAAAATTCGGTCTTCACCTCCGCCAACACCTTCCACACTTCACTGCTGCGTTTTTGTACGGCCAGGGTTCTAAAGCCCATGTGCAGACTGTTCAATAAGGCCGATAGCGTGGTCGGGCCGGTAATCGTGATTCGGTAGGTCCGTTGCAGTTTTTCAAATAGTTCAGGGTGCCGTAGAATTTCGGCATAAAGACTTTCCACCGGCAGGAACATAATCGCGAAATCGGTGGTATTCGGCGGGTCGATATATTTACTGCTGATATCCTTGGCGAAGCTCTCGACCGCGTTCAGTAGTTGCTTTTGCGCCAAGTTAATCTTGACCGTATCGCCTTCCTCGAAAGCGAGTAACAAAGATTGATAGCTTTCCAACGGAAACTTGGAGTCGATCGGCAACCAGACCGTCTTGTCGTCGGCCTTGCCGGGCAATTTGACGGCATATTCGACGTTGGCTTGACTGCCTTTTTTGGTCGCGACATTGATGTCGTATTGATCCGGCGACAAAATTTGTTCGAGTATGTTGCCCAATTGATATTCGCCCAAAATGCCGCGCGTTTTGACGTTCGACAGCACTTTTTTCAGGTCGCCGACGCCGACGGCCAGATTCTGCATTTCGCCCAGCCCCTTATGAACTTGCTCCAAACGGTCGCTGACATGCTTGAAGGATTCGCCCAGGCGTTTTTCCAGTGTTTCATGCAGTTTCTCATCGACGGTTCTGCGCATCTCATTCAACTGCGTCGTGTTGTCTTCGCGGATCGATTTCAGTTGTTTTTCGATCGTTTCTCTGATTTCCGCGATGCTGGTTTTGGCCTGTTGCGCGGATTCTTGTTGTTGTTTATTCAGGTCGGCAAAGCGTAAGCGAAGCTGTTCGTTGAAATCCTTGAGGCCTTCGCCGAATTTGTCTTCGAACGATTTCAAGGCCTCTTTGAGCTCTTTGCGATTGTCTTTTGCGTCGTTTTGAATGCCTTCTTGAAATCCGTTCAATCGGCCGATGGTTTTCTCTCCGAAGGACTCCTGCTGTTTATTGAACTCGGAAAACCGCGCCTGCAGTTGTTCGCTTAACTGTTGGATCGATTGCGCGGACTTTTCCTCGAACGACTTTAAGCCGGCATTGAGTTCTTGACGGTTCTCTTTCGCATCGGTCTTGATGCTTTCTTCAAAAGCGTCCAATTTTTCCAGCGTTTTTTCCCTAAATTCATCTTGTTTTTTGTTCAACGACTCGCTGGAAGCCAGAAATGACGCGCTGACGCTTTGCTTGAAGTCATTGGAGTTGGTGATCAGCTTTTCCGATAAGGCATTTAATGCATCTTTGAAACTACCTAACTGCCGATTTTGTTCACTGCCGTTTTCAACGACCCTTTTCAATAAGGTATCCTGAAAATCCTTGAACAATTCGCTCATTTCGCGCCGGTTTTCAGTGCTCACCTCGCGCAGTTCCTTGCGTGATTCGCTCAAGCCGTCTTTCAACGCTTCCTCGTTTCTTTCCAGAAGCTGTATCAATTCAAGCCGGATTTGTTCGGAGTTCGAACGCGATAAGACACTGACCTTGCGTAGCACCAAGATCAACAGCAACGTGATTAACGACAAAAATACGGCAGCCGCGCCGCTCAGTAGAAGGGGATCAAGCATGTTTTTTCCTTATTGTTATTGTTTTTTAACCACAGAGAGCACAGAGTACACAGAGATTTATGTTCTTCCACACTCTGTGCTCACTGTGTCCTTTGTGGTCTTATAATGCCTTTCATGCATCGCTAAAGTTCACCGGCGAAGGCTTTTTGGCTCAGTGATTCAAATAAAGGGTAACTTAATGCCTTCGTATTTGTATTTTGAAATTTCCATGTTGCTAAGACTTTGGCTCTTCCGGATTTCCAGTGGTAACCTCTATATCTAGTGTTTCGCAAACAAGATTCGGCATCCCTGTACATCCAGCCAAATATGCTGGAATAATCGACCCAGGTTATAAATGCCATAGCAGCGGCGCTTGATCACTTTGATTTTAATGTTCAGCCCTTCGACAAAGCCGCTGGTTTCGCGTCCAATAAAATAGTTGGTGATCTTATCCCGCCAGTTATCCAACGTGGTGATAAAAGGCGCAAAACATTCAAAGCCCAATGCCTTGAATCGCCCCAGCCATTGCGTTAAGGCTTGTTCGTATTTCTCGACACGAACATTGGGTAAATCCAGCGGTATTCAAGGAAAAGTAATGGTGCTTCGGTATTATATATCAGGCTTCGGCTTCGGACCTCTGGCAGATTATACTCATCGCAGATCAAAATTCGGCGCCGGGATGCCCGTCAAAGGACGCCGTGAATACGCCCATGTAGGCTCTATGCCAGCTCCATGCTGGCAAAGCCTTTGCCGAACACCCCGACGCCTCCATACGCTAATGCCGAAATTTGAAGTGCGATAGGTATATATCGAAAAAAACCTTGTAAATCTGGCTGTTGCGGCGCTAACCGTGTTGCGCGCATACGATATCGTGGGACGTCCCCGACAAAATTTAATGCCATTTGGATCGTTTGAATCGTGGTCGGATTGGATTCGCAGTGCAATTGTTTGGGCCGGTTTAGATGATTCATTCGCCGGTCTATGCCGGTGGGATACCATCGACCTCATCCGGTCCGAATTGGCGGGGGTCCTCGAATGTTGGCACGACGCAATTGGCAAGGAGTGCGTAACGGTCAATCAACTGGTCAAATATGCAACCACATCATGCGAACCACTTTTTCAGGCGCTATTTGATGTGCCCGAGAGCTCTAGTGGCATTAACCGGCCGCGACTGGGCCAATTTCTAATGAAATACATCGACAGAATTGAATCCGGATATCAATTGACGATCGCCGACACTTCCGGGACGAGGAAAAAATATCGGGTTGAAAAAATAATTTAATCACCGCTCTGCAGGGTGTGCAGTATTTTTTTACGATAATTCATTTTTTTTATTTTTTGTGGATGTATAAAAATAAACTGCTAATCCTGCGCGGCAGTACCATCGATAAATCGATTTTCCGTTATCGACCCATTATTGGCACTCGCGCTTCTCCAAACCGGCCAGTCAGTCAAATCCAGATTCTGTGAACTAGAGGTCTACAAGCAGTCATTGGCGACATGACTCATTCGGCCATCTGCGGACAGTCAGTGAGTATCAATAAAAGTACAGTATTTGTCAGTAACCTACCCTTGGAAAATTGGGGGCTATCTCGATCATGTGCATGATGATGGCTTTGCGGAAACTGAAGCCGGTTTTCACTTCATTGCTTTTTACGGAGTCGCATTATGAGAAATTCTTCGACTTGAGCAGAGAGAAACTCTTGTTGGATTAGGTTCGATACCGTACAGACCGGCAGCTTTTTGGTGCATATCATTATAAAGTAACGATCATGAAGACCTCGCCATCGCCCCGGCAAATGAAAGTTCGGGGCGTAGGGAGGGTGCGGTCACTCGCCCGACAGGACGCCGTAAATACGCCCATCTATGCTCGACGGCGGCGACTGATTGCCATGGATGGCATGAATGCAGATTTTGCAGGAGCAAAAATCTGCCCTGCCGCCGACGCCTGTCGATCGGGCAACCGCACCCTCTTCGGAATCGGCATTTTCGTTGCTGAGCTTTTGTATATCGAAAAATTAGATAAAGAGTCTACATCTACGAACTTTCACAGTAAATGACTGGTATCACAATTCGTGGTGCTGTTTATGACCATCGGCGCATAGACAAATAAAAAATTGTCATCAATATTTCAAAACATCAATTTTTGGAGAAAGCCATGAAAAAATTAATTCAATTAAAAGATAAGGCTATGACTTTTAGTCACCAGGTAGAAGGAAGGGTATTGCCACCATTGCTATTATGGATGCTCGGTGTTCCAGCAGGGGTTTGTGTGATTTTATGGTTTTTATTCTTTAGATAGCAAGCTTGAATCGTTTAAAAACCGAATTAAAAACTGGCATCTCGCGGCAAATCGGCAGACCCCAAACCGCCTGCCAAGGCTGAAATGCTTGTGAACATTGGTGTTTGTTCACCCACTTCGGTCAAGACTTTAGCTGTTATATATTTTTTCAGCGATTCGGTTCCTAAAATAGAATATTTGTTAGATACGGTATCTTAACTTTTCTAGTAAGAAGGATAATTCATATGAATACGTTTCTTCAACTCTCTTTTACAGCAAAATCGACGCTTATTTTGTTGGCCTTGACCTTAACAGGTTGTCCACTCAATGTGAATTTGATAACTGATAAACCTATTACGCTTGTAATCGATAAACCTATTCAAGTCGGCATCGACAACCCTATTAAAGTCGACGGAAACATTGCCGTCACCAAATTACCGCCGATAACCTTGGGAAACCCTTTGAGAGAAAATAAAAAGTAATATGGAACAACAGCTTATATTTCGAACAAAACAGTTAAAGTTGATATGACTTTCTTTTTGCCGAAAATGCGCCTCGCCTATTCCGCGAGGTTCTCTCTGAATCCAAACCCAGGCACAAACAAAAAAGGCCTGCATTTCTGCAAGCCTTTAAATTTGTTGGAGCTGGTGATGGGACTCGAACCCGCGACCGGCTGATTACAAATCAGCTGCTCTACCAACTGAGCTACACCAGCGAAGAAGCCGAAATTATACAGAACATATTTTTCGCTGCAAGTATTTTTTTATTTTCTTTATTAGTTATGGCTCATTTGAACAAGTATCCGGCACCCAAGCACTTGTTTTACCGGTGATATGATAGGCGGCCAATCCCAGCCATTCTCGGACGGCATAAGTCAATTGCTCTAAATTTTCTCCGAACGCAAAACCGAGACTTGTCGACTCGCCCGGCACCGTCCAGTGGTCGACCGGATACGGAATGACCGGCCAACCGACCCGACAAAATACGCCTACTGCTCTTGGCATATGCGAAGCACTGGTGATTAATAACCATTTTTCGCCTTTTTCGGGCCTAACCAATTCTTTGCCCAGCAAGGCATTTTCGTAGGTGTTTCTTGAGCGCCGTTCGAATTGAATTGTCCCGATATCGAAACCTTGTTGTTCGAAGAGCAGGGCGGCCACATCGGCTTCCTGAAATTGCTTATCCAGCTTACTACCCAATCCGCCGGTAAAGACTAATCTTGCGTCAGGATATTTTCTAGCCATCTGCATGAAGCTCAGTGCACGTTCCGAATAGGCTTTTAGCTCAACCTGCTGCCAAGCATAGCTGGCGTCGATTTTTTCTGCGCCGGCTAACATGATAATGCCGTCCAATTGCTCAGGCAGCGGCGGGTTCGCCGGAAATTTCGTTTCCAAAGGAAGCAGCAACCAACTACCGACCGGCAATAAAGCGATCACCCAGCATAATAAAACCAAGGCACTGAATCCATAAAGCGCTATTTGTTGGTAGCCTGACCAAAACAACCCGCAAACCAGAGTCAGTAAAATCAACAACAAATGATCCGGAGCAAATAAGCCCCAAACCAGTTTCGACACCCAATAAAAGACTGAATCCACTGTCTTAAGCACCGGTTAGCCTATTAAATAATCGACAACGATCCCTGTAAACACAGCCAGACCGAACCAATTATTATTGAGAAACGCTTTGAAGCAATCGGCTTTTTCGCGATGATAAATCAGCTTCTGCTGATAAGCCGAAAACCCGGCGGCGGCGGTTAGCCCTGCATAGTAAATCCACCCCATTTGTTCCATTCGCCCGACAATGATTAGTAACGTTAAAATTACGACCTGCAAGCCGGCAATAATTTCTCTATCCCTATCGCCGAATAATATCGCGGTCGACTTGACGCCGATTTTTAAATCGTCGTCCTTATCGACCATCGCATACATTGTGTCGTAAACCAAAGCCCATAAAATTACCGCCAAATACAGCAACCATGAAACCAAGGGCAAGCTTTGTGTTTCGGCGGCATAAGCCATCGGTACGGCCCAACCGAAAGCCATGCCCAAAAAGGCTTGCGGCAAATGGGTATAACGTTTCATAAACGGGTAGCCGGCAGCTAAAATGGCACCGCCAATAGACAGTACAATCGTCATCGTATTCAGCAATAAAACCAAACCGAACGCGATTAGGCTCAAGACGGCGAAGAGCACCAATGCCTCCTTCGGCCGCACCTCTCCGGTAGCGATCGGGCGCTGTTTGGTGCGCTCGACATGCGGGTCGAATTCGCGATCGGCATAGTCATTGATAACGCAACCGGCCGCTCGCATCAAAATGACACCTAACACGAAAACGGTCAAAATTTTCAAACTCGGCGAACCGCCGGAGGCCAACCAAAGCGCCCACAGCGTGGGCCATAAGAGTATCAATATACCGATTGGGCGGTCGAATCGGGCTAGGCGCCAATAAAGTTTTGCCCTGTCGACGATAGTTTGAGTATTCAATGACTTACCTTTTTGTCCTAAGTACGTTAAAAAATGCCGAAACGGCTACTCCCTTTTGATCGAAAAACCGTCTAAGGATAAACGGTATGGGATGTATCTATCGAGGACCGCCGTGAACCCATCCATGGGGGCTTGACGGCAGCAATCGAAAGCTAGGGATGGCGTGAATGCAGATTTTGCAGGAGCAAAAATCTGCCCTGCTGCCTACATCCTCGCTAGCCACACCCCATACCTTCATAAGGTTAACTATTTTTTGAGTATAAAGGGAGTAATAGATTACAGGAAACCCAAACCATAAAGCCGCGAGCCCTAGTCTTTAAAAAATTAAGGGACCTCTTTAAGTAGGCGCTTCGTTTGCCATCTGCCGCCCGCATAAATGATGTTATTATAACGTTTTACAATTTGACCATAGCCAAAACACGATGAACGTAAAAATTTATCACAATCCCCGTTGCAGCAAATCGCGTCAAACCTTGCAACTCCTGCAAGGCAAAGATCTCGATATCGAAATCATCGAATACTTGAAAACCCCGCCTACCGCCGATGAGTTGAACGAAATCCTCAATCTGCTTGGCATCGAGCCGCGCGATTTGATGCGTAAGAACGAAAGCGAGTATAAAGAAACCGGCATGGACGATCCTTCTCTGGACCGACAAGCCTTGATAGCCGGCATGGTTGCAACGCCTAAATTGATCGAACGACCGATCGTGCTAGCCAACGGCAAAGCGGCTATCGGACGTCCTCCCGAACACGTTCTGGAAATTTTATAACTTGTTCCGGCTCGACACGGCTCACACTAATAACTTAAGACCGGCCCATGACTGCAAAACATTATCACCGCATCGCCTTAGCCGGTTTTTTCGGGCTGTTTAGTTTGTTGATGGCCTGGCCTACCGTGTTGACGCCGCCGGATCAACTGCCTACCGCATTGGTATTGCTGCTGAGCGTTTCGCCGTTATTATTGCCGATGCGCGGTTTGCTCGCGGGTAAAGCGAGAAGCTGTGCCTGGGCAGCCTATATTAGCCTACTTTATTTTATCCATGGATCGGTCGAAGCTTATGCCAATCCATTACAAAGGCCTTATGCGTTACTGGAAGTTACCTTCAGTTTAATGCTGTTTGTCGGCGCAAGCCTTTATGTCCGTTATCATAAAAAAAAGCCTTGATGCATGGCCGAGCAATTACCGTTACTTTTCGAACACAAGTTTAACCTGACCTTTGCCAATTTCTATCCGGGCAAAAACCGGGAAATTATCGGCCACTTGAAAGATTGCGTTTCCGGCACCGGAGAGCAGCAGATTTATCTTTGGGGCAATCTTGGCCTTGGCAAGAGCCATTTATTGCAAGCCTGCTGTCAATTGGCCCAGGAACTGAAAAAAACCACGTTTTACTATTCTTTCGTAGCGGACGCTCTGCCCAGCACCGAAATTCTGAGCGGCCTCGAAGAATACGAAGTCGTCTGCTTCGACAACATCGATGCGATTGCCGAAACCTCAGACTGGGAGCTCGCATTTTTCAATTTCTATAATCGCCACCGGGATCGTGGTTTTAAGTTAATACTGTCTTCGAATTGTCCGCCCAATTGGCTGACCATCCGACTGCCCGATCTAAAAACCCGGTTGAACTGGGGACTGACACTAAAACTGCAGGAACTGTCGGATCAGGAAAGCATTGAGGCTCTGGCCTTTAAAGCCAAACAAATGGGCTTTGAAATCAATCCCACGGTCGGCCGTTTTTTGCTGAGTCATTATGCCCGAGACTTAGCCTCGTTGTGGCGCTTGCTCGATCGACTGGATCATGCGACGCTAGCCGCCAAACGTAAATTGACTCTGCCTTTTTTGAAACAATTTCTCAGTCAAGATGAAAGCGATTAACATACTAATCGTCGGTGCCGGAGCGATCGGCGGTTTTTACGGCGCATTATTGGCGAAAGCCGGCGCCATGGTATCGGTCGTATGCCGGTCCGAATACAACCTGATCGAACAATCCGGCTATTCGATCGAAAGCCGAGACTTGGGCGGCTGGCGCTTCAAGCCGCAACATGTCTTGCGACATTCAGAAGACTATCCGGAACAAGCCGATTATGTTGTGCTCTGCACCAAGGCGATCGATGTTTCGAAAAACCTCGAGCTCATCCGTCCCGCAGTTTCGAATAACACCGCGATCGTTTTTATACAAAACGGCGTAGAAACCGAACAAGCTTTCATCGATGCCTTTCCAGGCAACGAAATCATCAGCGGCTTGGCTTTCATCTGTTGCAACAGAATCGGACCCGGACAAATTGCTCATTTGGCTTACGGCCGCTTGGCCTTGGGCAGCTTAACCAACACCATTAGCCCCAAAGCCGAACAGCTTGGCGCCTTATTCAATGCGGCCGGCATCGAATGCCGAATTACCGACGACATCATCGGCGCACGCTGGCAAAAATGCGTTTGGAATGCGCCGTTCAATCCACTGTCGGTGTTATCCGGAGGATTGGCGACTCAGGACATATTGAACACGCAGGAGCCCTTGGTGCGCGGCATCATGCAAGAAATCGCCGCGATCGCATCGGCCTGCGGACACCCATTGCCCGAAGACATCATCGAACGCAATATCGCCAACACGCACACAATGCCGCCCTACAAAACCAGCATGCTGCTCGATTACGAACAAGGCCGCCCGATGGAAACCGAAGCGATACTCGGCAATACGGTGCGCGCCGCACAGCGAGAAGGCATACCCTGCCCGCATCTGGAGACACTCTATGCCTTGATGAATTTGCGAGAACTGAAAATCGCTCAGAGTCCGAACACCTATTAACGCAAACTCGAACTCTAACCCGCCGAAGCATCCCGCGACAAACGAATCACCAAGGCATCGCCGACCCTTCGTATTTAATGAAACTGCCGCTTTGCCGAAGCGAAAAAGCATCGATCATCTTACGCATACCGGTGACGCTCTCGTCGGCATCGATCAAACCGTTCGGTCCGCCCATATCGGTCCTGACCCAACCCGGATGAAAAATCAACACGCCTACTCCGCGGTCCATTAAATCGATCGACACACTTTTCATCGCGGCATTCAACGCGGCTTTGCTGGAACGATACAAAATACTGCCGCCGCTGGAATTATCGGCAATGCTGCCCATTTGACTGCTCAACGCCACGATCAATTTTTTATCGCTACGCTGAAGCTGCGGCAAAAAAGCCTCGCTCATTTTGACCGGCGCTTGCGAATTGACCAGCAGGGTATGCGACCAAGCCTGATAATCCAAATTGCCGAAACCGCCCCCCGACTTATCGCCGTAAACGCCGGCATTATTGATCAAGACGTCTATGGTTTCATCGGCCAATCGCGCCGACATGGCATCGATTTGCGAAAAATCAGCGACATCCAAGGTTTCGATTTGAATCGAGGCATGACGCGCCGCCAGATCCTGAAGTTTTTCGGCATTAGAGGGATTCCGACAGACTGCGATGACCCGATCGCCCGCTTCAGCATATTGACGACAAAACTCCAACCCCAAGCCGCGATTGGCTCCGGTAACTAAAATGGTTTGCATGGTACTGACTCCTTATTGATGACACATTTTTTATGATTCACAACCCAATAGATAAGCACTGAATAACTTAGGCTTTTGAAGCCCTCAACCTTCTCCCGGAAAGAACTATTGCTCAAGTTATTTCATGATTACTCCTTAGCCAGGGCGACCTCGATAGCATCTATTGCCGCCTGACGTTTGCGGCTTCGATATCGCGATCTGGGGATCGCTCCCACAGAGCTTCCGGCCTCCTTGTGGGAGCGACGCCTTCGTCGCGATTGTCAAAGCCACTGATGCTCAATATCGGCAGATTTTTCAAACAGCACTATTCTCCGATATTTAATATCTTCCGTTCGGCAAGTTTTGCCTTCCGCTAACCGCCGCCTCGATGATATAGCCGTGAAAGACGGCACATAAAAACGTCGACTTCCTGTTCGGAATACGCGTCAAACTCGAATTCAACGCGCAACTGCGGCAAGCGAAGCTTGCCCAACACACGATCGGCGTTGCTGTTCATGCGGATCGTCAACATCCGCCCTGATTCATTTAATAGCCATGTTTCGGCATCGACCGAATAGCCGTCGGGCAATAAAACCGGCAAATGCCTAACGAAATCACCTTGCGTCATTGCCAATACCTTGACGACTATGCTTTTAGCCACCGGCCACCGGCGGCCAAACCGCCAAGACATCGCCTTCCTTTAAAATCGGACGATCACGATCCACTGGCTCGATAAATATACCGTTGATCAAAAGCAAATGAACTTGATTACGGGGTAAATTAAACCGCTCCAGCACTTGATGCGGCGATTCCGCTTCGGATAACGTCATAATCAGGCCTTCGCTCGTGGTTCCGGTCGGTAAATAACGCCGCAAACCGGCAAATAATTTAACAGTGATCTTCATGAACGGTAAACTAACACAAATCAAGGTATTTTAGTCATTCACTGTCAAGATTCCCGATATCGTCACTACCGCAACAGCCGCTAAGCATCGACAAACGCTTTTTGGTCTTCAAGATATCAAGCCAGGCACACATATCAATGCAATCGGCGGCGACTCCCCGGCAAAACCGAATTACCGGCGGAACTGCTAACTTCAAGTTAAACTAGTCGTCGAATACACACCGCAAAGCTTAATAGAATGCGGAACTCAGCAAGGCGATGGCGAACTGATCCATGCCGAATTAGCGGAACTGATCTGCGGAACGAAAATCGGCCGTAACAACGATCGAGAGATTACACTATTAGATTCGGTAGGTTTCGCGCTGAAAGACTTTTCGATACTTCGCATCATCTACGAGCTCGCGACCGAATTAAAGTTCGGCACCGAAATAACACTATTGCCCGAAGTGGACGATCCTAAAGATTTATTCGGTTTTTTGGCCTCCTGACAAGACTTCGCGTACTATTCGCCGATACTTGGCTTCAGCCTCAACTCAAATAATCCCGGCTCATCCGCCATCAATACGGTTAATTTATTTTTTATCCCACCCAAGACATGACTACGATCAATTCCGAAAAACCCACTTCTTCCGACAAAGCACCGCCTAAAATGCCCGGCGCGTTGCCGCTGATCGGGCACATGCTCGAATTCGGCAAAAATCCCTTCAACTACATGATGAAGCTCCGAAATACGCTCGGAGAGATCGGCGAGTTCCGTATGTTTCATCAACGCATGGTGCTGATGACCGGCCCCGAGGCGAACGAGGCGTTTTTTCGCGCGCCCGACACGCAACTCGACCAAAGCCAGGCCTATAAAATCATGACGCCCATTTTCGGCAAGGGCGTGGTTTTCGATGCACCGCCGGATAAAAAAGATCAACAACTGAAAATGCTGATGCCGGTGTTGCGCGATAAACCGATGCGCGGCTATGCGCAAATCATCGTCGCCGAAGTCGAGCAAATGGTCGCCGACTGGGGCGACAGCGGCGAGATCGATTTATTGGAATTCATGAAGGAATTGACGATTTACACGTCCAGCCACTGCCTGCTCGGCAACGAGTTCCGCTATGAATTGAATGAAGAATTCGCCAAAATCTATCACGACCTCGAAAAAGGCGTGAATCCCCTCGCCTTCGTGTTTCCCTATTTGCCGCTGCCGGTCTTCCGCCGCCGCGATAAGGCGCGCGCCAGACTTCAGGAAATGGTCACCGGCATCATTGCCAAGCGCGCGCAAAAACCCGAGAAGAGCGAAGACGCCTTTCAACTCTTGATCGACGCCCGATATGACGACGGCAGCCGCCTGTCGCCTCATGAAATTACCGGCATGCTGATCGGTACGATCTTCGCCGGACACCATACCACAGCCGGCACCGCCGCATGGACGCTACTAGAACTGGCACGCCGGCCCGAGCACATGCAAGCCGTATTGAGCGAGCTGGATCGATTATTCGGTGCGGACGGCGAAGTCACTTTTCAATCCCTGCGCGAAATGCCGCTGCTGGAAAACGTCATCAAAGAAGTCTTGCGCCTGCACCCGCCGCTAATATTCTTGATTCGCAAGGTCATGCAGGATTTTCATTTCAAGGATTACACGGTCAAGGCCGGGAAATATGTCTGCACGTCGCCGCGAGTATCGCATCGCATTGAGGAAATTTTTCCGGAACCTGAAAAATTCGATCCCGAGCGCTATACCGAAGCGCGCCAAGAAGACGCCAAGCCGTTCAGCTGGATCGCGTTTGGCGGCGGCAAACATAAATGCACCGGCAATGCATTCGCGATGCTGCAATTGAAAGCGATCATCGCCGTGCTGCTGCGCCGCTATACCTTCGAACTGACCGACGCCAAAGACCATTATCAAGACGACTTCACGCAAATGGTGGTGCAACCGGTATCGCCATGCAGGGTACGTTACCGCAAACGCCAAACCATGAGCGACACCGCCACCCAAGCATCGGAAGCCGGCACGGCCGAAAAAACCCCGACCGGAGAATCCTTTCGGATCGTCATCGACCGCGAACTTTGCCAAGGCCATGCTACCTGCATGAGCGAGGCGCCCGAACTGTTCCAGGTCGACGACGACGGCAACTTGACCGTGTTACAAGAAAACCCGGCACTGGATTTGTTGAACAAAGCCAAGCAAGCCGAAAAATATTGCCCGACCCAAGCCATTAAAATTCAATTAAAATAGAGAGCAACGATGCCTGTATATCCGAGAGAAGAACTGGAAGAAATGGTCGAACGCTGGCTTCAAGCCAACCGGGACGCCGAAAAAGAAGGCAATTGGCCCAAACACCTCGGCCCGATGTATACCGACGACGCCGAGTACCGCTGGAATATCGGCCCGAATGAAGAATTCGTCGCGCGCAGCCGTAAAGAAATCGAAGAATGGGCATTAGGCGTACAAATGGAAGGCTTCGAAGAATGGCGTTATCCTTATCACCGCATCCTGATCGACGAAAAAATCGGTGAAGTGATAGGCTTATGGACCCAAGTCTCACCTGCTTTGCGTGATGACGGCACGCATTATCAAGTCGAAGGTATCGGCGGCTCATGGTTTCGTTACGGCGGCAATTATCAATGGGAATGGCAACGCGACTTTTTCGACTTGGGCAATGTGAAAGCCTTGTTCTTCGAACTGGCCGCCGACGGCAAACTCGATCCCGCCGTCAAACGAAAAATCGGCAAACTGGCCAAAGGCCAGTTGTTACCGGGTCATGAGCGCCTGCGTAAACCGCCAAGCTTCGGAAAAAAACTGAAAGGCTTTTTGGCGATGGTGCGTATCGCGCTGTTCAATCGTTGAAATATAATTACTCACGCACATGCGCCGTGGCACGGAGATTTTCGCTCATTCCTTTGGCAGGAGGAGGCTTATGACTCATAAGCGCCAACTTAGTGCCTATTCTATGGTGCGTTTATGGCTTTATTCGTCATTTTGGTATGGGTTGTCGATATCCATGTTGCATGGATACGGTGCTACGCATTGCCATCAATGGCCGTGAGCTCTAAGCTTGGGAAACAACGGACAGCGGAATATTTAGTTTTTAAATCACAAACCGGATTAACCAACGAGAATTCGATAATTTGCCTCAAGCCTCGATTGTGCACTTCAGGTAATATTCACACTTGAAACCTATAATTGCGCGAGCTTATGAACTAATGATACCGAAAATAGCTACCCACGAAACCCTATATTGTTTCGCGATTTTACGGATATCGTAGACAAACCGCTTTTTTCGGTCCATCGCTCATTTTCAAATTTGTAATAACAATAAAAAACCATGTTGACTGTAAAACCCGCTTGGAAAAAATGGCGTCTATTGAATGACCATGGACGGCATATCTGGGCATTCAAGCCCGTCTCCGATCAAATCGATCAACATCTGCACAATGCCGAAACGGTCTCGGACGAGGAAATCGCGCAATTTGCCGAAGATTTCCGCTTCGATTCGTCGATCAATCCGAATTCCGCCGACCAGGTCTACCGGCATAGCGCAATCAGCAATCAATTTCAGCCTTTCGACGGTCTCGTTCCACAAGCAAAAAGCGCCGAAGACCAAGCCGTTATCGATTCGCTCGTCAAGGGCATAAACTATTTTTCATACTTACAATGCGAGGACGGGCATTGGCCGGGCGATTACGGCGGCCCGCTATTTCTTCTGCCCGGCTTATTGATTGCTTCCTATATCAGCGGCACACCATTCCCTAAGGCACACCGCGAAATGATGAAACTTTATATTTTCAATCATCAGAACCCTGATGCGGGCTGGGGCATGCATATCGAAGGCGAATCGACGATGTTCGGCAC
This sequence comes from Methylotuvimicrobium buryatense, assembly GCF_005931095.1. Classification (GTDB taxonomy): domain Bacteria; phylum Pseudomonadota; class Gammaproteobacteria; order Methylococcales; family Methylomonadaceae; genus Methylotuvimicrobium; species Methylotuvimicrobium buryatense. Next base: position 3,923,093 of record NZ_CP035467.1, read on the forward strand.
GGTCATGCAATATGTTTCGCTGCGCATTCTCGGCGTCGATAAAGAGCATCCGGCCATCGTCAAGGCCCGAAACTGGATCAAAAACAACGGCGGGGCAGCCGGCGCTCCTTCCTGGGGCAAGTTTTATCTGGCGGTGATGAATCTTTACGATTGGCGCGGCTTTAACAGCCTGTTTCCGGAAATGTGGCTGCTACCGAAATGGCTGCCGATGCATCCGTCGCGCTACTGGTGCCACTGCCGAATGGTGTATCTGCCGATGGCCTATTGCCAGGCGCACCGTTTTCAAGCCCCCGAAGACGAGCTGGTACTATCCTTGAGAGAAGAACTCTATGAAAACTTCGACTCGATAGACTGGCCGAAACAACGCGATGCCGTATGCGACAAAGACCGCTACTATACGCCGTCGGGCGTGCTCAAATGGATGAATTTGTTCACGAACACTTACGAAAAATTCGCTAGCTCTCGGCTCAGAAAAAAAACGACCGATTACATTCTCAAATACCTCGACGCCGAAGATCAACAAACTCAGTACATTGATATCGGCCCGGTCAGCAAGGCGATCAATTCGATCTGTATTTGGCATGCTTACGGCAAGGATTCCGACCGATTTAAACGCCATGTAGAACGCTGGTACGATTATTTATGGGTTGCCGAGGACGGCATGAAAATGAATGGTTACAATGGTTCGCAGCTTTGGGATACGGCATTGGCGACCCGGGCTATTTTGGAAAGCGACTTGGGCAAACGATTTCCGAAAACCATCGAAAAAAGCTATCGCTTCATCGAACGCTCGCAAATCAAGTCCGAACACTCGACGCATGCCGAATTTTTCCGCCACCCGATGATCGGCAGTTGGCCGTTTTCGACAGCAGACAACGGCTGGCCGGTGTCGGATTGCACCGCGGAAGGCTTAAGCGCGGCTTTGTCCATACACCGTTCCGGTCTGGTTGAAGCGGTTATCGACGAGCAGCGGATGAAACAAGCTATCGACATCATTCTGTCTTATCAAAATACGAATGGCGGCTGGTCGACTTATGAATTGACGCGCGCGCCTCGCTGGTTGGAAAAACTCAACCCTTCTGAAGTATTTGCCGATATAATGATTGACTATTCCTGGACGGAATGCAGCGCCGCTTGCCTAATTTCGCTAATGGAGAGTCAAGAAGATTATCCGACCTATAAAAACGATGAGATAAGCAAAGCCATAAGCGCAGGACTCGGTTTTATAATTAAGCAACAAAAGGCCGATGGTTCCTGGTATGGCGGATGGGCCGTTTGCTTTACTTATGCGACTTGGTTTGCCGTAGAGACGTTGAGCAAGGCTCTCAATAAAGGTTATTACGATGATACGGTTTTAGCCGACAGCATCAACAAAGCTTGCGCTTTTTTAGTTGGCAAACAAAAAGCCGATGGCGGTTGGGGGGAAAGTTTCAAATCGTGTTCCGACTTGGTTTATACCGAAGCCGCGACTTCACAATCGGTCAATACCGCCTGGGCACTATTGACTTTGCTGTCAGGCAATTTTCAAGATAAATCGGTTATCGACAAAGGTATCCGCGTTTTATTGAACAAACAAACCGAGCTAGGCGACTGGCATCAAGAAAATATTTCCGGCGTATTTAACTATAATTGCATGATCACTTATGCGAATTATCGGAATATTTTCCCTATTTGGGCGCTGAACCGATATTGTAGGATCTATAATTTAAGGATGTTAGAAAAATGATGATGCGTATCAAGTAACTAAAGATGGAATCGAATTTCGACATTTGCATTATCGGCGCGGGCATGGCGGGCGCGACTATCGCCGCTTATCTAGCGCCCAAGGGTATCAACATCGCGTTGATCGATCACTGCTACAAAGAGAAAAAACGAATTGTCGGCGAGCTGTTACAGCCCGGAGCCGTATTATCGCTGGAACAATTAGGTCTCGGGCATTTATTAGACGGCATCGACGCACAACCGGTCGAAGGCTATGCGCTGCTGCAAGGCAATGAACAAACGACCATACCTTATCCATCGCCCAATCATGGCATGGGCTTGCATAACGGCCGCTTTCTGCAACAAATCAGAGCCTCGGCCTTACAAAACTCATCGGTTACACAAATTCAAGGTAAAGCCTTGAGCTTATTGGAAAACGAGCAAAACGAAATCATCGGCGTGAATTACCGCGATTCGGTTTCGAACGAGATCAAATCTATTTATGCTCCGTTAACCATTACCAGCGACGGTTTTTTTTCTAATTTTAGAGAGCTTCTCAGCAACAACGAAAAAACCGTTACCTCCTACTTTATCGGTTTGATTTTAAAAGACTGCGAAATTCCTGTGCCCAAGCATGGCCATGTGTTTTTATCGGGGCCGACACCGTTCATTTGTTATCCGATTTCCAGCAATGAAGTCAGACTTTTAATCGACTTTCCGGGCGGCCAATTTCCCAGAAAAGCATTTTTGCAGGCGCATTTAGAAACGAATGTAACGCCTTACATTCCCGAAGGCATGCAGACAAGCTACCGACACGCCCTGCAAGAAGACCGGCTTAAGGTCATGCCCAATCACTACATGGCGGCCAAGCCGAAAATACGTAAAGGCGCGGTCATGCTCGGCGATGCGTTGAACATGCGTCACCCTTTAACCGGCGGCGGCTTGACAGCGGTATTCTCGGACATAGAAATATTGAGCGGGCATTTATTGGCCATGCCCGATTTCAATAACAACGATTTAATTTATCAAAAAATTGAAGCCTATTACCGCGATCGGCAATACGCCAACGCCAACCTTAACATTCTTGCTAACGCGCTTTATGGGGTCATGTCGAACGAATTACTTAAAAATTCGGTATTCAAATATCTGCAACGTGGCGGAGTAAACGCGAAGGAATCGATTGCGATATTGGCCGGCCTAAACAAAAATCATTATTCATTGATGAAGCAGTTCTTTTTTGTCGCGCTTTTCGGCGCTTATACCTTAGTGCGCGAAAACATTACCAACCTGCCCAAGGCCACTAAAATATTATCGGATGCGTTGACCATTATTAAGCCTCTAGCTAAAAACGAGCTGTCACTAGTGGGGATTTTTAGCGATTATTTCAAGCGTTAAGGATTTTCCGATAAATAACTTCTTGAAGTTTTGAGCTTTGTCGAAGTAATTATTCAGCCCCCCTGCATTTAAAAAAGCTGGAGCTTCTCGTACCGCATTCCCAAGCAAAGAGCTTGGGAACGAGCAAATATCCCCTTGAGATACTTGAAGAACTTAATGCGCTTAATGATTAAATTGCCAAGCTTAGTTTCACACTATTTAACGTTTACGCCAGCATTGAGACCGATCGCTTGAGTGCTCGCCAGATAGGCTTCCATAATGCGGGTCGGGTCGTCGATTAGACGTTGTTTCCAATCGCCGAGTTTGATTCGGCTTTGAATTAATCCTCTTAAAACGCCGACATGCTGCGTTAAACCAACCGCAGTGGCGCCGATCAGACGATCCTCTTGAAATTGCAAATTGAGATAGCGGTATCGATCCGGATTGTAGCGCTCGACCGAACTCCCCTGCTCTACCCCCATCCAAAGACCGAACGAGCAGGCAATCAAACCCATCGTATCGAGTACGTTCATGTTAATGCTGCCCTGATGCAAAACTTCGCGGCCGCCGGCCATGTTTTTTGCAACCAATAAACCATGATCGACTGCGGTTGGCTGAATCGCTTGTACGGTATATTCGCCGGTCGAAAAATCCAGGCCTTGCGCCGCATCACCTGCAGCATAGATGCCGGTTATGTTAGTCTCTAAATGCCGATCGACCAGGATACCGTGCTCGGTTGCAACTCCGCTTCCTTCCAAAAAATCGATATTGGCTTTAACGCCGGCCGCCGAAACGACAAAATCGGCAGACAGCGTTTCGCCGGTGTCGAGCTTCACCCGTAAGCCGTTTCGTTCCGGTTCGAAAGCGGTGATCTTCGTACCGGTATGAATCGCAACGCCTTTTTCGAGACACCATTGCTTGATCAAACCTCCGGCTTTTTCGTTCATCATGCGCGGCACCATACGCTCGCCCATTTCGACAACGATCAACTGTGCTCCGCTTTTAACCAGCGCTTCCAAAATGATGCAACCGATAAAACCCGCCCCCATTAGCACGATTCTGGCTCCCGGTTTCAATTGTTCGGCGATTTTGCGGCCGTCGGCTAGCGTCCAGCAGTTATAAATGCCGGGCAAATCGATGCCTGGAATCGGGGGTTTAATCGGACTTGAACCGCTTGCGATCAAAAGCTTATCGAACGCTATCGTTTCGCCATTGGCCAGTTGTAAGCACTTGCCCGGACCGTCTATTTTTTCGACTCGTTGACGGCGTATTTCGATAGACAAGCGTTCGAAATGATCCGGCGATTTTCTTAAATACGTGCCGTTTTCGCCGACCTGACCGATCAAATAATACGGCAAGGCCATGCGCGAATAGGGCGTTTCCGGCTCGTCGCCGAATACGGTAATTCGCGCGTCGGCATCCAGTTTTCTCAATTGCTCGGCGGCGTTGATACCGGCCGGCCCCGCGCCGATGATGACATAATGCATAGTGCCTCCTACACCGACAGCCGCGACAAGGTTTCGGCTTTCGGTATGCCGTCTGCCGTCCAGCCGCGCAATTGGTAATATTCGGGGAGCATTTTGGCCAAGTCGTTGACCTTGCCTTTAGCCGGCCCCGTTTTGGCGGCTTCTTTCAACAAACGTTCGGGCAAATTGTCGTCGGCGCCGGTGAGGCCCGCATCCAAATTAAATTTTCGCTCCAGATTCCAGATGCGCTCGCCGGTTTCGAGCAAGCTATCGACGGTCCAGTCGCCGTCGCAGGCTGCGGCGATCTGTGGCGCGATATCGGCCATCGTCCATGAGAAGGTCGAAAACACGCACAATCCGGCTGAGTCCACCGCTGCGGTCGCATCCTGAAAGGCTTTCACCAAGGCGGCTTTGCCGTCGGTAATCAAGGGGTCGGTCTTTTCCGGCAAACCCATGATTTCCGATGAAACCGTGTAACCTCGCAAATGACAGGCGCCGCGATTCGAAGTCGCATAGGCCAGCCCCATGCCTTGAATGCCGCGCGGGTCGTATGCCGGAAACTCCTGGCCCTTGACCGTCATCGACAATTCGGGACGCCCGTATTTTTCGCATAAGCGTTTCGAGCCGAGACCGATTTCGCGTCCGAAGCCTTCGCCTTTAGCGGTCAACTCGGTCAATTTGACCAGCGCTTCGGCCGAACCGAATTTCAATTCGATGCCGCCGGTCTGTTCAATCGTAATCGCTCCGGATTCGTATAATTCCATCGCCGCTGCGATCGTCGAGCCGAGCGATATTGGGTCCATGCCGTCTTCGTTGCACAGAAAATTGACGTAGGTCAGCGCATCGAGATCGTCGACGCCGGTATCCGACCCCAATGCCCAGGCCGCTTCATATTCCAAACCGCCCGATGCGCCTCGGTATTGCGGTTTGTTTGTGATCGTAAAATGGCCGCCGGCAATCGTCGATATACGTCCGCACGCGATCGTGCAGCCGAAGCAGGCGGCATTCGTGACCAGATTCGGTTTGCCGTCCGAAGGGCGCGGCTCGTGCATCGCCTCGGCGGAAATCTTCGCGGCGCCTTCGAATTGCACGTCCTTGAAATTGCGAGTCGGCATCGCACCGACTTCGTTGATCACGTTCATCAAGACTTGCGTACCGTAAGTCGGCAAGCCTTCGGCAGTCACAGGTCCCTCAGCCAGTACTTTTTTACCGGCATTGACTGCTTGCATAAAGGCAACCGGATCTTTGATATTGCCGACGCCTCGCGTACCGCGAACAGCGACGGCCTTGAGATTTTTCGACGCCATCACGGTGCCGACGCCGGAACGCCCGGCGGTTCGGTGTAAATCATTGATGATCCCTGAAAACAAACAACCTTGTTCGGCGGAACGACCAACCGCCGCGATCCGCAATAAGGGATCTTGATGACGATTATGCAGCCATTCGTCGGCCTGCCAAACCGACTGACCCCAGATTTCGTCAGCCGGCAGCAATTGAGCCTTTTCGTTTTCCAAATACAAATAAACCGGAGAAGAAGCCTTGCCTTCGAAGATAATCATATCCCAGCCGGCGTTTTTGAATTCCATGCCGATAAAACCGCCGGAATTCGAGCAGGCGACCGTACCGGTCAACGGGCTTTTGGTGATGACCGAATAGCGCCCGGCGGTCGATGCCGGCGTGCCGGTCAGAGGCCCTGTCGCCATGATCAATTTATTGTCCGGCGATAGAGCATCGATTTTGGGGTCGATTTCTTCGGTTAGATATTTAGTCGCTAAACCGCGCTGGCCCAAATAGCTCAGCGCCCAATCTTTATTAAGCGGTTCTTTGCTGCAGGTGCGTTCGGTCAAATTGACGCGTAGTACGTTTCCGGTCCAGGCCATGACAATCTCCTATAGCGATTTAATCGATTGTGCGGCATGAGCGCGCATTCTTTGATAGCCGGTTTGTTCGGCATCGACATAAGTGATTGCCGAGGTCGGACAGGCTTTGGCGCATTCCGGATCGCCGCCGCACAAGTCGCATTTGGCGACTTTTCCGGTTTCGACTTGATAGTTGATGGTACCGAACGGACAGGCGATCGTACAAACTTTGCAACCGACGCATTGCTCGACGGCAACCTCTTTTGCACCGGTCGTTAAGTTGACCGTAATGGCCTCGACCGGGCAAGTATGCAGACACCAGGCTTCGGCGCATTGCGTGCAGGTATAGGGTGCGAAACGGCCTTCATGATGAAATGTGAAGACTTTGATGCGGGACTTGGAAGGATTAAAAACCCCTTCATGATGATACGAACAGGCCAGTTCGCATTGCAGGCAACCGGTACATTTTTCCGGCTCTATCTGAAGTGACTTTAGCATTCGAATACTCCTACCGCCTAAAAAAGGTTTATCCTAAAAAGGGCAGTTGACATGTGTTGTAAACCGTTCGTGCTGAGCCAAGTCGAAGCCTGAAGGGTCTACAACACTATCACCGGTTTGGTGAAGCCTCAAACTACCGTTCACCCTTCGACAGGGCTCTCCTGAGCGTAGCCGAAGGGCTCAGGGCGAACGGTAGTTTGAGACTCTCAACTGCTCTTTTTAGGTTTATAGTCGAACTCAAGTGTAAAATAAAAACCGTAAAAAGTACCCTACTGATTCATTTTTGGTTCATCGGTTTGCGTTAGCTTTAATTTCAATCCTCTGTTTCGATGAGTATTTATGAAAAAATTTGTTTTGCTGCTGGGGTTCTTTTTGTTCGCCTTAGCCCCCGAAGCCTTTGCTTTCCGCTGCGGACAACGGATCGTCCAAACCGGCGACCATATCAGCGACGTTCGCATGAAATGCGGCGAACCCGACTATGCCGATAAGCGTTTGGGCGTTTCGGGCAGTCGTTTTCGTTTTCCGCAAGGCACGCTCGACATATCCGAATATCAGCAAATTACGATCGACGAATGGATCTACAACTTCGGCCCGAGAAGGCTCAAGCAACAGCTGATTTTCGAGAACGGTATATTAATGGAAATTCGTAGCATTGGTTACGGCAATTGACTCGCAGGAACCTTTCCGACCGACGTAAAGCGTGTCAATTTAATCCTCGGGCGACATTTCAGCTCAATCCGACAGATCGACGAAGCCGTGCAAACCGCGTTTCGATTTGACCGCCAACCATTCTTTCAATTCTTTGAGCTCTTCGGTTTCTTCCAAATCGTCGAGGCTCTTTTTACTGCGAAGACGGCGAAACGCCGTTTCGAGTACCTTGTAACGTTCTCCGGTAATCCCGGCGCGCCTGAGACCGATCGTATTCAAACGGTAATGCCTGGCCGGACGTCCGCCGATCAACATGAACGGAATCACATCCATGTTGAGCCCGGTCGTACCTTGTACGATGGCATAAGAGCCCACTCGGCAAAATTGATGCACAACTACGGCACCGCCCATGAATACTTTGCGCCCGATTTCAACATGGCCGCCGATCGCGACATTGTTGGCGAATATCGTGTTATCCCCGATCGAGCAATCGTGCGCGACATGGCTGTTGTTCATGAAATAACAGCCCGAACCGATGCGCGTCGCGCCGTTTTCCTTGGTCGCCCGATGCGCGGTAAAGCCCTCCCTAAATTGATTGCCATTACCGATTTCGAGCCACGTTACGGTTTCGGGATTGAACCCTAAGTCTTGCGGCAGGCCGCCGAGCACGGCATGCGGATGCACTATATTGCCTTCGCCCATCTTGACATAACGTTGCACGACTGCATGCGGGCCGATTTGGCAGTGCGCACCGATGTCGACATCGCTTTCAATGACCGCGAAGGGCCCTATCGTGACGTCTTCGCCTAATTTTACGTTTTCTGCAATGCAGGCTGTCGGATGAATGTTTTGCGCCATCTTGGCTTATCCTCTCGGGTGAAATTTTGCGTGGAGATCTTTCAGTCGTTCGCGCGCGATATGCGTGTAAATTTGCGTCGTCGATAAATCGGAATGGCCCAACAACAATTGCACGACGCGCAAATCTGCGCCATGATTCAGCAAATGCGTCGCAAAGGCATGCCGTAGCGTATGGGGCGACAGCTCCTTGACGATGCCGGCTTCTTTCGCGCGGCGTTTGATAATATGCCAAAACGCCTGCCTTGTCATGCCGTCGCCTCGATTCGTCACGAATAAAAAAGCGCTTTGCCGCTCGCCGAGAATCGCCGGCCGTATCGTTTGCAAATAGCCTTCAAGCCATTCCATCGCCTCTTCGCCGAACGGCACCAAGCGCTCTTTATTGCCTTTTCCGGTAATCTTGACGACGCCTTGCCGAAGGCTTACCTGCTCCAAACGCAAACCGACCAACTCGGAAACCCTAAGTCCCGTCGCATAGAGCATTTCGAACATCGTTCTGTCGCGGTAGCCTAAAGGGTTCGACGTTTCGGGCGCCTTAAGCAAGGCTTCGACATCGTTTTCCGATAATGAAGACGGCAATTTTCTGCCGATATAAGGCATGTCGATCAATGCGGTCGGATCGACGCTGATCCGGTTTTCCCGAAGCTGATAAGCATAAAAACGCCGCAATGTCGACAGTAACCGAGCACTTGAACGGCTACCGATGCCTTGATTATATCTGAAGGCTAGAAATCGAGAAATATCGCCTCCTCCCACTTCCAACAGCGAGATGTTCTTGAGCCACTGCGCGAAAATAGTTAAATCGCTACCATAGGCAGACAAGGTATTGTTGCTAACGCCTTGCTCGGCCCACAACGCATCAAGGAACTGGTCGATCAAATCGCTGGGGTTCATTGATTAAACGAAGCCTCGAAAGCCAATAATTGGAGTTTAACAGCCATCGACTCGCCTTGTGTTTGTCCCGAGTAGCCGCCGGGGCCGGTTACTGAAACAACCCGATGGCACGGCACAATCAACGGATAATCGTTTCTCCGACATGCGCCGCCGACCGCTCTCGGCGCGGAATCTAAGACTTTAGCCAAATCCTTATAAGTCAACGTCGTCCCGAACGGAATCCTGAGTAATGCGTCTTGAACGGTTTGCACGAATGGGCTGCCGCGCCGTAACAGTTTGAGTTCCACGATAGCATTAGGCTCTCGCCAATAATTTTCAACCGGATCGAAGCTTTGTTTATCGTCGTTATCGAGGCTGGAGACCATGACTGGCCCACCGGGTAACCAATCGATGCCGCAAATTACCTCGCCGCACCGCTGTACCGACAGTTTTCCGGCAGGCGTTTGGAGTATTCGAATATTTTTGGCACCCTGGCACTCGCTGACCCAGTGAACGATGAAAGGCATATCGCGCTCCCATTCTTAAAAAGAATTGTCGTATCGATTAACTGTCTGTAAAAAGTGATTGAACCACGAAATACTCGAAAGTCACGAAAATTTTCAACAGTTTATAGTTACCATGGTACGCACAGCGTACCCTACAATTTATGAATAACGATGAGCGGTCCTCCGTGGGAACCCATACCTTAGCTCACTGCCATTAAGTTAAGGATTTTTCCGTTCGCCCTGAGCCTGTCGAAGGGTGAATGGAAAAATCCTGGGTCGATAAGTTAAGCCGTCCATGGTTCGACAGGCTCACCACGAACGGCTTAACTTAATGGCAGTGATACCTTAGCTGCCTAGGCAAGATCGGTATGCTGGCGCGTGGAAACAAGGAAATCCAGGTTTTTCCGGCAATAAAAAAGGCAGCCTTGGCTGCCTTTTTTATTGCCGGAACGAAGCAAAATCTCGACTTAAATTTTTTCTTTAATACGAGCGGCTTTACCGGTCAAGTTCCGCAGATAATAAAGCTTGGCTCGACGTACATCACCGCGGCGTTTAACTTTGATATCGCTGATAATAGGGCTGTGCGTTTGAAAAACCCGCTCGACGCCTTCGCCGTGAGAAATTTTTCTAACAGTAAACGCAGAGTTCAGTCCACGATTGCGTTTTGCAATCACGATGCCCTCAAAAGCCTGAATTCTTTCGCGATCGCCTTCCTTTACCTTAACATTGACGACTACAGTATCGCCCGCGCCAAATTCAGGAATATCATTTCTTAATTGTTCTTTTTCCAATACATCAATAATATTGCTCATCACCACACCTTAATTAAACCAATTCCACAATAAACTCTTGCAGCAGTTCGTATTCCACATCACTCAACTGCTTGTTTTTTAATAATTCAGGACGTCTCTGCCAAGTTCGCCCCAACGCTTGCTTCAGCCGCCAGCGCTCGATATCCGCATGATTACCGCTAAGCAGAACTTCCGGGACGACTCGGCCTTCGATATTTTCCGGCCGTGTAAAATGCGGATAATCCAGTAAGCCATCCATATGCGAATCTTGAAGGGCCGAGTTTTCATCACCAAGCACGCCAGGCAATAAACGTGAGACTCCATCGACAACGATCAATGCAGCTAACTCGCCGCCGCTGATAACATAATCGCCCAGGGACCATTCTTCATCGCAAACCGTTTCGATAAAACGCTCGTCGATACCTTCGTAACGCCCGGCAACTAATATTAATTGCTCACAATGGACCGATTCATTCAACAAGCTTTGCGTAATGGGTCTGCCTTGCGGGCTTAAATAAACGACTTTTGCACGGTCGCCAAAGCCATTCTCTTTCGCTTCGCTAACCGCGTCAAAAAGCGGTTGATACTTCATGACCATGCCGGGGCCGCCGCCATAAGGTCGATCATCGACTGTCCGATGCTTGTCGTGAGTATAATCCCGAGGATTCCAAGTCTCCAAACGGACCACACCGTTGTCTATCGCCTTACCGGTAACGCCGTATCTCGACGCGGCCTTAACCATCTCGGGAAACAGCGTAATTACATCGAAACGCATCGACCGTCGACTAAAAGTCAGGATCCCAATCGACCGTCAAGCATTTGCCGTCCAAATCGACCTCCAGGACTGTCTGCCCCATTAAAAACGGAATCAAACGTTCCCGATCTCCTCTCACCACCAAAACATCATTGGCGCCGGTTTCAAACAAGTGATCGATCACCCCCAATTCTACACCCGATTTCGTGATGACATTGAGACCGACAAGGTCAGCCCAATAGTATTCATCTTGTGCAAGTGTAGGCAACTGATCGCGTTCGATATAAATTTCCCAACCAATCAAACTTTCCGCAACATCTCGATCGTCGACAGCTTCAAGATGGGCGACTACATTTTTACCTTGTCGCTGCCCCTCTTTAACTTTAAGAGACTTGATCTCCCCGTTTTTTCTTAGCTGCCACGCCGAATAGGACAAAACATTTTCCCGCGGTTCGGTGTAAGAAAAAATTTTGACCCAGCCTTTTAAGCCAAAAACGCCGGAAATTTCTCCGACAAGGATATACTGTCGATCGGTCAAATTTTAAGCTACTGCTTTTTTAGCGGTTTTAATCAAACTGGCAACACGATCCGATGGCTGCGCGCCTTGACCTTGCCAATAAGCTACACGCTCAATATCTAGTTGTAGCTTTTGCTCATTACCACGCGCTAATGGGTTAAAAAAACCGACGCGTTCGATATAGCGCCCGTCACGACCACATCTGCTATCAGCGACAACGACTTGATAAAAAGGGCGATTTTTCGCGCCGCCTCTGGAAAGACGAATGGTTACCATCTAAAATCCTCAAAAAACATTAATCAAAAATTTAATCGACCTATTTTACGCATTTTTTTGCATAAGTGAAGGATAATTTACATTCTCATGCCGCGCATGTTGCTTTGCATACCGCGCATCATATTCGCCATGTTGCCTTTTTTGAATCGCTTCATCATTTTTTCCATCATTTTGTGTTGCTTCAAAATACGGTTGACGTCTTGCAATTCTTGGCCGCAACCGGCTGCGATACGTTTTTTACGATTGCCTTTAATCAAGTCCGGATACCGACGCTCCTGCATCGTCATTGAATTAATGACGGCAATTTGACGCGCCAACTCTTTATCGTTGACTTTATCCTTCATTTCCTTCGGCACTTGATTCATACCGGGCAGTTTTTCCATCAACGAACCGACACCGCCCATGCTTTGCATTTGCAGCAATTGCTCGCGTAAATCCTCTAAATCGAAAGTTTTGCCTTTCTGGATTTTTTTCGCCAGCTTCTCGGCTTTTTGCTTGTCGATTTTTTGTTCAATCTCCTCGATCAAACCAAGCACATCGCCCATACCCAGAATACGTGACGCGACACGATCGGGATAAAACGGCTCCAGTGCATCGGTTTTTTCGCCGACACCGATGAATTTGATCGGCTTACCGGTAATATGGCGAATCGACAACGCCGCACCGCCGCGCGCATCGCCGTCGGCCTTGGTCAAAATAACCCCGGTCAGGGGCAAGGCGTCATGGAACGCTTTTGCCGTATTGGCTGCATCCTGGCCGGTCATACTGTCGACGACGAACAAGGTTTCGATTGGATTGATCGCGGCGTGCAACGCTTTGATTTCACCCATCATTTCATCATCGATATGCAGTCGACCCGCGGTATCGACGATCAATACATCGAGAAATTTCTTTTTCGCCGCATCCAAAGCATTATTGACGATATCGATCGGCTTTTGCGAAGCGTCGCTGGCAAAAAAGTCCAACGACAAATCGTCCGCCAGCGTTTGCAACTGCTTAATCGCAGCCGGGCGATAAATATCGGCACTAACCACGCCGACTTTTTTCTTATGCTTTTCCTTCAGAAAACGGCCTAATTTTGCCGCCGTGGTCGTCTTACCGGCGCCTTGCAGGCCAGCCATTAAAATAACAGCGGGAGGATTGGCTTTAAGATTAAGCCCTTCATTCTCCTCGCCCATAACCTTGATCAGCTCCGACTGAACCAGCTTGATCATCGCTTGTCCCGGCGTCAAACTGGTTTGCACTTGCTGTCCGAGTGCCCCCTCCCTAACGCGCTCAATGAACTCGGTTACCACAGGTAACGCGACATCGGCTTCAAGCAACGCCATGCGGACTTCGCGCAACGTGTCTTTGATATTGGTTTCAGTCAGACGACCCTGACCTTTAATCGTTTTAAGCGTACTGCTTAGGCGGTCGGTTAAATTATCAAACATATCGGCATCTTTTATTTATGATTCAAACGGATGTTCGCTAACGCAAATCGGTTAGAACTATTCAGTTGGATAGTTTAACATAACCCTTTAAGATCACCTTTCGATTATTCCTTATCTCTCGCCAACGCGACCATGAACATAACAGCCATAGGTATCTTTTCCATTTTGGGTTATTTAGCCGCAACCGGCTTTTTGATTCGAGAAACCGTTACCGAGAATACACAAAAACCTTCGATTTACTTAGGTTGGCTCGGCGCATCCGCCCATGGAGTCTACACCTTAGTCATCATCGAACGACAAAGCGGACTGAATTTCGGCTTTTTTGATACGGCGTCGCTGGTATCCATGCTGGTCGCCTTGTTAATTCTTTTCGCCACCTTCGATAAACCGGTGGAAAAACTAGGCATTGCGGTATTTCCGACGGCCGCGATACTGCTCGGCTTGGATATGCTCTTCCCCTTTCAAGCCCAGACAAGCTTGCGCTACGACTGGCCGATGAGCATACACATCCTAACCTCGATTTCGGCCTTTAGCCTATTGAATGTCGCGGCTTTACAAGCCATGCTTTTGGCCATTCAAGACCGGCAACTTCGTAGCCACCAGCCTAAACGCGTCATTCGATCCCTGCCGCCTCTACAGGCAATGGAATCGTTATTGTTTCAAATGATCGGAGCCGGCCTTTTTTTCCTAACCATTTCGCTGGTCAGCGGAGCCTTGTTTATCGACGATTTATTTGCTCAACATTTAGTACATAAAACCGTACTATCGATCGTCGCCTGGATCATATTTTCCGGCTTATTGTTGGGCAGAATCCGATACGGATGGCGCGGACAAATTGCTATCCGCTGGACATTAACCGGCTTTGTACTGCTGCTGCTGGCTTATTTCGGCAGTAAGTTGGTGTTGGAGATTATTTTGCAGAGGCGTTGAGATAACACCGATCCACCGTATTGCGGCATTAGCTACTCCATATTCTGCAGATAGGCCTTGTTGACCGACTCAACTTTTCTAAAACGGCACAACTGCTCTGCCACCGCCGCCTTCTCGGTCTCCGCCAGATCAATGACTTGATTCATCAGCGCTTGAAGCTTGTTGAGCAGCTCCATATTCTCATTAAGAACGCCACCAGGCTCTGCAATAAGCGCTCTGACTTGCCGCCCTTGAACGAGCTGCAACTCATTGACCGCATCCCACTCTCCCCGCAAAGCATGCGCAACAATATTCTCGGTCAGCGTGACGACCTGGGCCAGCTCGTGTTTATTTGTGCGGTTGGCGCTCATTTCCTAGGCACCTACAGCATCCCAGGCGACCTTGATCTCTTTCAGCAATCCGCTGACTTCATCCAAAATAGCCACGTCGTTTTTCAGGTTTGCCTCAAGCAGGCGCCTTTCCATATACTCGTATAGATTATCCAAATTCTGAGCGATCTCACCTTGCTTCAAATCCAGACTCGAGCGCAACCCCCCAATGATCGCAATCGCCCGACTAATGTTTTCGCCTTTTTCGGCAATCTGGTTGCGCATCAACGCCCCTTTTGCAATTGCAATGCGCTGCAAGCCTCCCTCGTAAAGCATTTGAATCAGCCTATGCGGACTCGCCTCCTCGATTTCGGCAACCATTCCTGACTTGTAACTGTTTACTGCGTACTGCCTGACACCTGAATTCATTTCCGCACCTTTTATATTTCGCTTGAAGTTGCTTTATGTATCGGCATGATTTTATTTTTTTTAAATCCAAAAAACAAAAAAGCCGGAGATTTTCGGCTTTTTTGTCATGCTTTTTGTCTCCCAGGAACACCCCGCCACCGCTAGACATAAATCAAGGATAAGCGGCGTGCATTTTTATTTAAACCCTCAAACTGAAAAAGGAATGCGTCGCCTGCCGATACTTGCCATCCCGGCCAATGTGACTTCGATGCCGTTTATTGTTACCTACCACTTACGCCTCCGAAATCGCGATCAAGGGATCGATCCCACAAAAGAATCCAAGCCCCGTGTGAACGCCGCGTACTTTGGGGGCCAGTGTAGCCAATTCAGCCTTGACCACGACCGGAACGTTTAGGACGGGGTTACAAACCCATACGCATCAAGCTAAGCGTAGCTCCCCGCAGCTAAACCGTTATCGAGTTCCTCCGACGAGTCTGAGAAGCTGTCCAAGTATCCTACTTGTTGTGTAATCAATTGCCGAGTCGTGCGCCGCTTTCGCTTGGCTTTAAGCAGCCTTCGCAGGTTACCTAACAGCTTACGCATCAGCGTGTCGAACTGCCGCGCGACAAAGGCTTTCAAAAACCGATCCTGTCGCAACAACCATTGGATAGCTTTGTCAAAAGACAGTTCGCGACCTTCGTTTTCCGCCTGCCGTGCAGCCAGCGCGAGCAACCGTTGCACGGTCAGAATGACGATCAGACGCCCATAGAGAAGACATCGGATACGTTCCGGACGCGTGCCTTTCAAGAGGTCGATGCAGAACAACGATTTCCAGTGTTTAAACGTCAATTCGACTTGCCAACGCAAGCGGTACAGGGTACCTAACGCTTCTTTCGGCCAAACATCGGCGGGGACGTTGGTCATGAAGAAGCTATACTTGAGAAATTTCAAGTAGGACAAGCGCGCCCGGCGCCCTTTGCGTTTGGCCGTTTTAATCGCCGCTTTTTGTCGCTTCCGGTAGACCTCTTGCGGCAGCCGATAAACCACTAAGCGGATGGGCAGACGGTGTTTCTCACCGACAAACAGCGAAAACTCCATCGTTTGCTGACCACCGCCGAAACGATTGATGTACTGGATCAGATTAATCGGTGACGCGGCTTCATCGGCGCTCTTATAGAGATTGACGGTATAGCTGAGTCGGCTTAAGAAATACGCACCGATCAGCATGATTTGAGCAAAGGCGGCCAAACTGAAATAGCCCAAATCTCGAATGATCAAATCTCCCTTACGCACTCGCGCGAGCACGTCTGTGGCAAAACCCTGATCGCTGTCGGTGCCCTGACGTATCGCGATATGTTCGGCCCGTTCGTTTTTGACGTCATAGCTGAAATCGATTTTAACGCTGGCCGTGCTGGCGTTACCGCCACTCCCTTTGAACGCTTCGGTCAAGGCTTCGTTCACTTCGATTTGGCTACTGTCTTGCAGTAAAACCCGAGGAAACGGAGCTAGCCATGCGGCTTCTTGTGCCGTCAAAGGCGGACCGACCGTCTCGCGCAAAGTCTTGGTCAGCGCCGCTTCCATAAACTGTACCGCACCATCGCTGTTCATTCGCCCGCACAAGGCTTGCGGTGTCAGATCCACGCCGCTTCGTTCCTCCAGGCTATCGCACAAACCTTCATAACTAATCGTCGGCTCGCTAAGGAATGAGCACGAAATAACTTGAGCAAGTAGTCGTTGCAATGCGGTAAAGTTAACGAACCTAAAACATTACCCCAAAACTTATAGTGAAGCCTGCTTACCCAATAGAAATTGAAAAACAAATGCAAGAAGTGTTCGACCGTCTATCCGAAAAAGATAAGCGTTTGTATGCGGGGGTTGAAGCATTAAAATTTCCTTATGGCGGCATCAGCTATATTGCTCAGCTGTTTTCCTGTTCTCGCAATACCATCCGACGAGGGATAAATGAACTGAAAGAGAAGGCAATTATCCCCAAAAAACGAGATAGAAAAGCGGGCGGAGGTCGAAAACAAACTATTAAAAAACACACGGATATTAATGACGCGTTTCTGTCTATTTTAAAAGAGCATACGGCAGGCGACCCGATGGATGAAACGAAAAAATGGACTAATTTGACGTGTGCCAAAATGGCCTGTCTATTGGCTGAAAAGGGTTTCAAAGTCAGTCGCAATATTGTCAGAAAATTATTAAAAAAGAATGATTATGTGAAGCGTAAGGCCTTGAAAAAGAAAGCGGCTGGCGGGCATGTAAATCGTAATGCGCAATTTGAGAATATCAGTCAATTGAGAGCTTTATATACGGCGGCGGGAAATCCTGTCATCAGCGTGGATACCAAGAAAAAGGAGCTGATTGGTAATCTGTTTCGCGATGGCAAGATCTATACCACTCAAACAGTTGAAGTTTATGATCATGACTTTCCGTCATTAGCCGAAGGCGTTGCCGTACCTCATACGCTTTATGATACTGAGCGCAACGAAGCCTACGTCAACATTGGGACAAGCCGTGACACCAGCGAGTTTTCCTGTGATTCGATTCGTCACTGGTGGTACACCTATGGCAACCTCTACTATCCGCTGGCAACATCCATTTTATTGCTGATGGATGGCGGTGGCAGTAACTCATCCAGACACTATATTTTCAAACAGGATTTGCAGGCATTAGTGGCAGAAATAGGCATTGAAATACGGATAGCGCATTATCCTCCGTACACCTCTAAATGGAATCCCATTGAACACCGGGTATTTCCTCATATTACTCGTGAATTATCCGGCATGATTTTAATCAGCCATGTCTTTATGAAAGAGTTAATTGAAAAGACAACAACAAAAGCGGGATTAAAAGTCTTTGCCTGTATTTTTAACAAGGTTTATGAAACGGGCAGAAAAGTTGTGGAGGGCTTTAAAGAATCCATGCGAATTGTATTTGATAAGCATCTGAGGCAATGGAATTATGTCGCCATACCTGAAGCGGTAAATTTATAAGTTGCTCAAGTTATTTCGTGCTCGTTCCTAAGCGTATCGACCGTCAGCAGATTTAAAAAAATCGCTGCCGGTCAAGCGACTCGTGCTGCGTTGAATAAATCCGCTAGACTTGGCCAAGGTTTCACAGGTTTCTTCGTCGAACCAAGTGGCTAAATACTGGTCAATTTGATGTGTGAGCGTTTCAATCGGGGCGGCTTCCATTTCTGGTTATCCATTGAGTAATGTGGACCGCAAACTATACATCCCAAAGCGGATTTGTGAAACCGCGTAGTACGCAGGGTAAACGCATTAAAACTACATATAAAATCAAATGGTTATAATGCGTAGTATTTTCAGTAATTTCATAGCGGCAGCCTTTATTGCCACAAAATAAAAAACTAACAAATAAAATATTCTGCAAGCTTAGGTTGAATAGTCATAACATATTGATATGACATTTATTTTAATGCGTTTGCCCTGGCGTAGTACGCTCTCGACCACCAAATCGAGGATGGCGATTTTTAGCTTGATGCGTATGGGTTACAAACCCCGTCCTGCCAAGGGTTACCAACCAGAGATGATCAGGCATTTCCCGCCAAATTATCATCCTTGTAACAGGGACAGCACATTTTGCGCTTGCGCGTTTGCTTGGCTCAATATCGCCGTACCGGCTTGTTGCAAGATTTGATTGCGTGTCATCGCGGTGGTCTCGGCCGCGAAGTCGGCATCGCGAATTCGAGAATTGGCGGCGGACAGGTTCTCTGCAACATTATCCAAATTGCGGATCGTCATCTCGAAGCGGTTCTGCACTGCGCCAAGTACTGCCCTGAGCCCATCGACTTGCTCTAAGGCACTGTCGACTGATCTCATTAGCGTATTGGCTCCTTGCACCGTCGTTACATCGGCACTTTGTATCGTGCCGGTAGCTTGGACATTGTCTTGCATGCCCTCCCCAATGGCAAAATCATCGCCCGCCACTAAATTCTTATCAAACCCCTTATCGGCCGTCATCGTGATCGTTTGCTGCGCGGAGATTGTCACATTACCCGCAATTCTCAATGAAACGGCACCACCGGCTCCAGCTGCAAAATTAGCTTCCGCATTATCATGAACCGCAGCACCTCCGCCGGCAAACAGCAGATTCGACGCTTCGCCACTCTTGGTTTCTATCACGATATCGCGGCCATCTTCGGCGTAGAACTCCAACGCGCCGTCTTTATTGATGCTTGCGGTCACGCCGGTCAAATTGCTTTTCGAGTTGATTTGGTTGACCAACGAACCGTCCGCGTCATTTTTTTGGAAGACCGCCGGCCCCATGTCGACACCGTTGACTACCAGACCATCATAGGTAATCGAGCCCGCCCCGACATTACTAAACGGCGCGGTGATTTGCCCATCGGAATTAATATCGCCGGATGCCGCGCTCAAAACGCTGAAGCGTGTTTCGGCGGCCGCATAAACGCCTTCCAGCACGACCTTGCCGTCTGTCCCTGTATAGTTTCCTTCCCTGATGCTGTTGATTCGATCCGCGATATCTTTAGCGATACCGGCGCCATAATTCAAACCGGTCGTATCGGTAATGTCGCCCGATGACCTCAAGGCAATATGACCGCCATAACGCGCATCGGCGATATCGACTTCGTTGTACCCGGCCACCTCGATTTTGAAATCGCCAAAAGCGATAAAACTAGTATCTTCGGCGACCGCATCTGCCGTTTTGGCAATTCCGACATAGCCGCCAGCTCCTAAATCGATTCGATGACCGACCGTTTGCACGGCGCCCGGTTGTTGACCCAGCGCGCTGGCGCGCATATCGCCCATTTTGACCGCCAACATCTGTCCGGGACCCGCGCCGATTTGAAAACTGAACTCGCTATCTTCACCGCTCAACAATTTCTTGCTGTTGAATTCGGTCGTATTGCCGATACGATTGATTTCGTCGACCAATTGACGGACTTCCAATTGCAGAGCCTGCCGATCGGACACAGAGTTGGTATCATTGGCGGCCTGTACCGCCAGAGTGCGCATCCGTTGCAGCGCATTGGTTACTTCCTCGAGCGCACCCTCGCCGGTTTGCGCCAGCGATATACCGTCATTGGCGTTACGCGAGGCCTGATTGAGTCCATTGATCTGCGATTGGAAGCGGTTGGAAATCGCAAGCCCCGCCGCGTCGTCTTTCGCACTGTTGATGCGCAAACCCGAAGATAAGCGTTGCATGTTGGTCTGCAATGCGGATTGCGATTTGTTCAAATTACGTTGCGCGGTAAGCGCCGATATATTGGTATTGATAATTTGTGCCATTTCTTGACCCCTGTATTTACGCGGCGCCAAAAAGAGCCGCCTTGTTAATTAGCGCTGATCGCCGCAACCGGCTATCGCTTTCATAAGTCACAAGGCACGTTCCATACCAAATATTTTTTTGTAGCAATATCAGTCTTTTGCACATCCATCACCGCGCGATTATCAAAATCATGACGCGAAGCCAGAAAAAAATGCCAACTCCGTCAAAATTTCGTCGACACAAAAAAGCCGCATCGAGATTCTCTCGATGCGGCTTGCATTAATCTTCGTTCGTAATTACTTATTTACTGTTGGCGCTCGGTAAATTTTGCAGCTGTGCGCTCAAGAAATCGCTGGTCGCGCGCATTTGCCCAACCATCAAATCCATCGCCATGAACTGAGCCCTGAGTCGTGTTTCCAGGCTCTCCATTCGTTCGTTCAATCGTGTTCTTCTACCTTCTATTTCCTTAATTTCCCGATTGAAATCGTTAGTACGCTGCGTCAGCACGCCATCGCTCGACAAAAAACTGCCGACCAAGGTATTCAGCTCTTGTGCAAAACCCTTAGTAAAACTCACCGTGCCTCGCTCCCCCAAAACTCCACCGATCACGTCAATCTGCAAACCTGCAGCATCACCGGCTCCGGTCAAGCGCGTTCCATTGCCCGTTGCACTAACACCGCCAATTGTGCCGGCGACATCCTGTCCCGCCAAACCGGTCGCATTGAACAAGCCTAAAGATGAGCTACCAGCGTTGATGTTGCCGATGGCTATCGTCGAATCGCTGCCGTAGCGCGCGGATTTAATCGATAATTTTCCATCCTCGAAAGAGACTTGCACCGAACGATTAGCGTTCAACAACGCCGAATCCTTGTTGATCTGACTCTGCAGTTCGCGCGCCAACTCATTACCGGTCAAACCCGTTTTTTCACCCAGCGTGATCGTCCCCGATTGGGCACCATCGACAGTGATCCGGAAGGCGCTGCCCTCGGCGATATCGAATGGCTCGCTGCCGATATCGCCGCCGGTATAAGCCCCTTGACTGGCTAATTGCGTAATATTGACAGCATAACTACCCACCTTGGTTTCACTGGATGACGCGAAGTAACTGATGTTATTGCCCGATGCGCGACCGACCGTCGTAAACAACGCCGCAAAATCATCGATATTGGCATCCAAAGCCCGATTCATGCGCGTATTATCCAAACTCAACGTGCCGTCCCGTGCGGTCGTAATACCGATATCGGCCAGTGCTCGCAAAGGCCCGGATAAGCCGGTCACGACATTGCCCATGATTCGCTGCATTTGATTATTGATGCTGCGGATCGCGGAATCGCCGGTCAATAAAGACGCCTTTTTTTCTTCCGCGTCATAGACGCTGGACTTGTTCAGCACACCCCGAAGCTCGTTATAACTGGTAACGAAATTTTCCACCGCCTCCTTGATGCTGTCCTTATTCGCTTGGATCGACAATGTGGTCGGCGCACCCTCGGCCATTTCCTTCAAATCCAGCGTTACGCCGCTAATGACGCCACTGATCGAGTTAGTCGAACGCGAAACCTCGATACCGTCCACCATCAGCTGTGCATCCCTTGCTTCAAGCGTTTGCTGCATGTTTTTGCCGGAACCCGCCTCGGCGGTCGGATCGAACGCCAGCTGACCAAGACCGCTGTCATCGAGCAACGGATTGCCCTCGGCGTCGGCCACATCGATTTTCATGCTACTCGCCGCCCCGCTATCGGAACCCAACACCAAACGGAAACCGTTACCGTCGTTCAAAATCGACGCGGTAACGCCAATACCGGCCCCATTAATCGAATCGCGAATGTCGGCCAAACTGCTACCCGCCGCGATGTCTATCGCCCGCGCCGGTTTTTTGTCGTTTTCTGTAAATACGTTGGTGTCGCCGTCATAAGTGCCGAAACTGATGGTCAATTTACCGCCGCCAATCACAGACGAAGTATCGGCAAGACTCTTTGTCGCCAGTTTCTGCCCTTGCGCCAACTGCTTGACCTCGACAGAATAGCTGCCGGCCACCGCAGCGCTGCTGACCGTCGTTGAAAACAAGCGATCATTGCCGACGCTCGCGGTCTTGCTCTGAAACGCCGTCAACGAGTTGAGTCCGCGCAGCGCGCTTTGAAAGTCCGAAACCGAACTCTTGACGATCCCCAAAGTCGACAGCCTGGCCTGGACCAGCGCCTCCTGACTCGCAAAGCGCGTCTCCGCGGGCTTGCGCTCGGCTGAGAGCAACTGTGTCACGATGTTGTTGATGTCTAAATTGGACCCGACACCGGGGGCTTGAATGCCTGCCATGACAGCTCTCCATTAAACCTCGTTAGACCCTTCCCTGAACCAACATACCGGTAATATCGTCCTGATCGAGTTGCTCAGCCATCTGCCGTGAAATTCTCAGAAGCTCCTCAGCCGGGATTTGTTTGATCTGGTCGCCGGATTTCGCATCGATGATCTTGATGACCGTCCGACCGCTATCTTCGTCCACATTGAACTGAATACTGCGCCTTTCGTTTTGCAGAGCGGTGTTGATTTGCGTGACCATGTCGTCCAAATCCCGCTGATCGAGTTGGCTTTTTTCATCCTTTTCGGTATGCACATTGCTCAACACACCGGATGCCGGCGCGTTTTTTGAAACCGTATCGACAGAACTGGCGATGACCGGATTACCGGTCGCCTTGTCTATCAAAGGGTTTTTTTTCATATCCGGCACTGGTTGCAACGAACCTATTGAGGGATATACGTTTTTGATTCCCGTGTCCATAATGTTTACCCCTTAGCTAAAAACCGGAACAGCCTTCGGAAGACAGTTCCGGTTATTTTAACTGCTTACCGTAACAATGACATCACGTTTTGCGATTGGGCATTGGCTTGCGCCAACATCGAAATACCGGCTTGTTGCAAGATTTGATTGCGTGTCATCGCCGTGGTTTCGGCGGCGAAGTCAGCATCGCGAATCCGAGAATTCGCCGCGGACAGATTCTCCGAGACGTTATCTAGGTTACGGATGGTCATTTCAAAGCGGTTTTGTACCGCACCTAAATTCGCCCGCAAACCATCTACTTGTGACAAGGCGCTGTCCACAGATTTCATCAGGATATTGGCACCCCGGACAGTGGTGACATCGGCGAGCTGGATAGAACCTACCGCCTGCTTATTCTCCTTCATCTCATCGCCAATGGCCGTAGCGGCTCCGGATGCAAATCCTGCATTAGCGGCCGCCGTCCCACTCGTCGTAATCGTGTCTTGGGCAGAGAGCGTAACACGGCCAGCAACCCGTAGTTCCAGCGCAGCCTGAAAGTCTATCCGGTTAGTGTCGGCCGTATCAACTGCCGTCCCACCTGCCGCAAACAGCTTGTTCGCGTCTTCCGCCGCTTTGGTTTGGATGATGATATCGCGCCCGTCTTCCGCATAAAGCTGCAATACGCCATCTTTGTCGACACTGGCCGTGACACCGGTGACATTGCTTTTTGAATTGATTTGATTGACCAACGAACCGTCCGCGTCTTTTTCTTGGAAGCTCACAGGCCCCATATTGACGCCATTGATGGTCAGGCCGTCATGGGCAATGGTGCCTGCACCCACATGCCTGTAGCCGTCAATCGGGGCACCAGAAGCCATGGCAGCAGTAGCATCGCCACTGGCCACGCTAGTGATAGAGAAACTGGTTTCCGCCTTTGCATAAACGTCTTGCAAGATAGCTTGTCCACTGGCATCAGTCAGCCCTTTAGCTGCGATGTCATTAATCCTGGCCGCAATGTCTTTGGCAATACCGCCGCCATAATCAAGAGAATTGACATTGGTCAAATCGCCACTGGATTTCCATTCAATGTTTCCGCCATAACGGGTTTCGGCAATATCCACTGTGGATTGGCCAGCAACTTCAATCGTAAATTGACCAGACGAAACAGCGGCTCCGGACAATGCGCCAGCCGCAGTTAAATCTTGGATACCGACATTGCCTGATTCATTGGCACCCAACGCCACCCGGGTACCTGTAGTTTGCACGGCACCTGGTTGTTGACCCAAGGCACTGGCGCGCATATCGGCCATTTTGACGTTGAGTTGTTGGCCGGCATTAGCGCCAATTTGGAAACTAAATTCGCTATCTTCGCCGTTCAATAACTTCTTGCCGTTAAACTCCGTCGTGCCACCGATCCGGTTGATCTCATCGACCAATTGCCGGACTTCAGCCTGCAGCGCTTGCCGGTCGGAAGCGGAGTTGGTGTCGTTGGCCGCTTGTACGGCCAGGGTACGCATGCGTTGCAGCGCGTTGGTGACCTCGTCCAGCGCGCCTTCGGCAGTTTGCGCCAAGGAGATGCCGTCATTGGCGTTACGGGAGGCTTGGTTAAGGCCGTTGATTTGGGATTGGAAGCGGTTGGAAATCGCCAAGCCGGCCGCGTCGTCTTTGGCACTGTTGATACGTAAGCCGGAAGACAGGCGTTGCAGGTTGGTTTGCATCGCGCTTTGTGATTTGTTCAGTTGCCGCTGCGCATTGAGCGAGGCAACATTGGTGTTAATGACTTGTGCCATGATGACTCTCCTTATTAACTACGTTTATGTTCTGATCGAAACTGGTTAAGACTTTCTTTTTATCTCGCTGAAGTTATCGACCAAAGCTTTCCAAGCTTTAATATTTTTTGGGCGCGATATATCAAAAGCCCGTCATCATGGCGTCAATGCGCTAAACCATTCATCCAGGTGGTCCTCCAACATGAAATTCACCAACACCCATTGCTGTAAAGCCAGCCCTTCTGCACGCAAAGCATCCGGCTCGGCCAACTTTTCTCTGACCGTCTTGATCCAATAACTCGCATTATGACCAACCCGCGTTACCGGAGCATTTTGATAGGGATACACATCGGAACAGACGACCGGCCATCCCAAAATACCGTACTCCAGTAAACGCAAATTGGTTTTCGCCATGTTGAAATTATTGTATTCCAACGGTGCGATCGCCAAATCCAAATCCAGACTGGCAAGTTTAGCCGGGTACTGATCGAATAAAACACCACTGTGAAATTCTTTACTAAAAGGCCTGAGCATATCTGGACACATCCCCATAAACACCCAATCGATTTCATTTGCAGTCGCCTCAACCACCGGCAAAATCAATTCCAAATCCCCCTGATGCTGCCCTCCTCCGGCCCAACCGACACGCGGCTTGCCATCTCGCTGTTCGGTGAATTTGATATCCAAACCCAGCCAACGTGCTTTTTCAAGATAATTCGGCACCAGGCGCACATCTTGGCTATATTTGCCGTATTCTTCTTTCAATGGTTCGGTAGCCACAATCAAACGGTCGGACTGCTCCAACAATTTTCTTAAACGCTTACGCAAATCCTTCGGCCACTTGCCTTGCAACGGATGTTTTTTCGGCAACATATGAATCAAATCATCTTGCGAAAAAATCTGGAAAACATTGTTAAAACGCTTATATTGCGTCCAAGCATTGATCAAATAATCGGCAAAACCGTTTTGCAGCATCATTACATCAGGCTTAACCCGCTCGATTTCGACAATATCGGGAATCAGCGTTTCGCTATGGTTCGGCAAGAGACTGCTTTGTATCATCGCCGCATTGGTCAATACCCGTAAAGGCGCTCTGACTCGATATTCGCCAATGCCGGTATCGTTGCCAGGGAAGGCATAAACCCGCAAACGATCATGAAAATCAGGATTCCAGGTCACATCAGTTTCGGTTTCGATTTGAAAATGACGGTGCTTGAGACTGAGATTGCGGTTATAGGCAGGATCGTTGGCCAGTTGCGGGAGCCATTTTTTCACCATGCCGTCGGCTTCTTGCCGGGCACGCTTGACATTATCGGGATTTCTGTCCGCTTTGATGGAACTGGAACCATGATGTACTTCGGTCACATAAGGTGTCCAAACGATTTTATAACCCCGTTCGCGTACTTTCAGGCACAAATCGACATCATTGAACAGCACCTTGAAGTTTTCCGCATCCAAGCCGCCGACATCAAAATAAATCGATTTCCGGATCAATAAACAAGCGGCGGTCACGGCCGAAAAATTTTGTACGACTTGCGCCCGGTTCATATAACCGGGATCGGTTAAGGGCAGACTGATATGTGGATGATCGGCGACGCCGAACGGCCCCATGCCCAAAATCACGCCGGCGTGTTGCAGGGTTTGGTTCGGAAAAACCAAGCGCGCGCCAACAATACCGACTTCATCGCGCAAACCGTGATTGAGCAAACGCTCCAGCCATTGCTCCTGAATAATAACGGTATCGTTATTCAATAAAACTAAGTAGTCGCCATTGGCTTGCTCGGCCGCAGCGTTGTTAATCGCGGAATAATTATAAGGCTTGGCATATTTAATAACCCGAACGTGATTATATTCCTGCTCTAATTTTTGGAAATATTCCAAAGTCTCCGACTTTTCACTTTGGTTATCGACGACCAAGACTTCATAGTTTGGATATTGAGTTTTATCGAGCAAACTTTCGACGCAGGGCTTTAATAAATCCAGCCGGTCACGCGTAGGGATTATAATGGAAACCAGCGGCGTTTGCGGCCAGCGATAAACAATATTGAAGGTATTCGGCAAATACCCTTCTTGAATATCCACCTCGATATTTCGCCTTTTGAAATGTTCCATCAACGCCTGTCGGTGTAACGATTCCGTTAGACTTTGTATTTTATTTGGCGGCAGATGAATTAATACTTCGGGGATATGAGCCAATGCAGCCTCGCCACACTGATCCAGCACATGCAAGGCAAAATCGTAACTTTGCGCTTCGCCATCCGTATGCCAACCGCCTAAAACTTTAAGCGCCTGTGCCGATATTGCACACGCACCTAGATAGTTATAGGAATAAAGATAATCGATGTTGACATCGGGTTTAAAGCGGGGGTTTTGATAACCGCCGGTTGAGCCGCGTTCATCATCGTCACAATAAAACAAGCGCGCCTGCGGATACAAATTGATATAGTCGCCTAAACAGAGCAAGGCTTGCACTTCCCATTGCGTGCCAGCGGGCAATCGCCAAAACCAAACACGCTCATCGTCACTGAGTAACGCATTCAATGTATTTTGACGACTGGCGCTATCATTCACAACATGCCAACTGACGATATCGATTTCATCAAAAGAGCTGTCCGGCGCCGGGAAAGGCGCCAGAATCACCAATCGCCATTCGCCGTATAACTGCTGAGACAGGCTATCGATCGTATCCGCCAAACCCTGTTCTTCCCCAGGCGCAACCTCGACTAAAATATGAATAATCGGTTGTAATCGCCAATCACGCAACATGCGTTCGGCGAATAATTGGGCGTCGGCTTCGGTGATTTGCCTTTCCTGTAACCATTGCTTATAAAGGTCGGCTGGTTTGGGTTGATCGGCCTTATTTTGTTTATAATTTATTGTAATGGGGCCAGAAGCTTGATTACCCGATCGACTCTGTTCTTTTTGAAAATATTCTAGTAATGAATTTCGTTGCGCTTGAATCGCGGGATCGTCTACCGGGTATTTTTTATAAATTCGACTAAAGAGATCGAAAAAGTTTTTCCGTTCATTTCTAGAAACATTGTCTTTAACATTATTTCTTGAACGAGCTTGGACTGTTATATCATCTAACCTTCGAATTTTAAAATGCATTGAAAGTGACAATATTAAATCCCAGTCTACTAAAGCAGTTAATGATTCATCAAATCCTCGAATTTTAATAAGACATGACTTTCTATGTGCCAGAAAAATTAGCCCAATGTAGTTTTTAACAAGTAGCTTATCTAGTGAATGTTCAGAATTAATATATGGATATTCTTTCTTTATATCTATTCTCTCACCATTTTCAATAGTTTCAGAAACCCACTCGCCCTGTGTAAATACTACTGGATCACTAGAATTAATCAGCGCATTAACAACAATCTCAAGGTGATTTGGAAAATACATATCATCATCGTCTAAGTAAGTAATAATCTCACCTTGAGCTAGTTCAAGACCAACATTTCTAGCTGCTGCATGTCCCTTAGATGACGGCAAATGTATATAATGAATTTTATTGCGACCTTGATCAATTGCCTCTACTAAGGGGCCGACATCACAGCCGCCATCGTTGATGACAATAGCCTGCCAGTTATCATAAACTTGCTCAATAATCGACTTGAGCGCATATTGCAGTAATTCCGGCCTGTTCTTAGTCGGCATCACGACAGTAACCAGAGGTTTAGCAGATAAAGGACGTAATCGATTAGAACTTTTTATTATTTTTGACTTAACAGCATCGATACGACAGCCAAGTTCAGACAAAATCTTTTCTGGATTACTAGCATTCTTTTTTAAAAGCGCTATATTAAACTCAATGAAATTTAGAATTTTCTCTTCAAAACCTGAAAGCCTATGTAAATTTTTATTTGTTATGTATTTTTCCCACAAAAATAAGTTATCAATTAAATGCTGTCCTTTATGATATTGAAACTGACCAGATGATTGATTTTCGTGCTTACGATGTACAGCATGTATAGTATTCGTATATGAAAAACAAGCCCCATTTTGAGATAAAAACAAAAGGATATCAGTGTCATAACCAACAAAACCATCAGGAAACGAAGACACTGAGAAGTCTTTAATATAATCCTTAAGAAAACCTGTCTTTATCGCACAAGCCCCAATCTTAATATGTACCCCAGAGCTGATAATGGTAGCAAATTCGTTTCTTAATCCTGTATAACTAAAATCAACCAGTCCTGGATGCTTATTTATCGATGTTAATTTACCTTTCTCGTTAACATAATTAACATTAGAATAAAATACATCGATATTCTTATTTTTCAAAAACCCAAGATAAATCAACTCGATAAAACCAGGATACAAATAGTCGTCTGATGCCAACAATAAACTAAAGACACCTTTAGCCAAGGATATACACTTAAACCCATTAGCTCCCATCCCTATATTTTCTTCATTTCTAAAATAAACCACTCTATTATCACTAAGATAGGGCTCAATAACAGCATCTGTATTGTCTTCCGAACAATTATTTCCAATAATTAGCTCTATTTCAACAGAATCACATGACAAAACGCTTTCAATAGCTTTTTTTATATAAGCTCCATGATTGTAAGTTGGCATTAAAATAGAAATAAAAGGCTTATTATCAGTAGTTGACATCATTATAGTTTACTTAGTAAAAATATGACTTAGGGAGTTTCGCTCGCCGTGTAGAGCCGATGCGAACAAACCAGTTGGCTTCAGCTTCGTTCAGTTATTATCCGACAATTCATCGAGAATCTCTAATTTTACCTAACTGGTAATCGTTTAGCCCCCCCCCTGTTCCTATCACGCCAAAACCGGCATAGGCAAACGAGGGACAGGTTGGTTTTTACGGCGTTCGGCCAGTGTTTGAGCAATAAACTCCCAAGGATTCAGGTCTCTCAAACGCGCGGTATCAATCACGCTCGCCAGCAAGGCAACCACGCGACTGCCTTGGGCCGTCCGCGAACCGAAGGTGATTTTGCGCAGCAATACCCAGTGCCGCAAACTGCGTTCCGCGACGTTGTTGGTCAATGGATGCGCCGGCGTTTCGACCACGCGCACGATGGCCTCCCAATCGTTGAGAAATTCGCCGGCTAATTGTCGGCTGTCAACATGCGCGATGTCTCGGTGCGTCTCGCAGAGCGAGCGCAGCAAGGTCAGCAACTGTTGATTCTGCGCCCATAAGGATTCGGCATCCGGCGGCGATTCGCGGAGTCGGTGGATGTTGCGCATCAACAGGATCATGGCCAATAACAAGGCTTCGCCGAAAGCTTGTCCTTCGCTATCCAGGCACTGATACAGTGCTCGGGCCTTGCGCACCAAGTGCGCCCAACAGCGCAAGCGCCTAGGAAAGATGCGATAGACGCTGTAGCCGTCGGTCATCAGTAAGCCGCAAAACGCTTCCCCTAAGAGCTGGTTCACGACGAGACGATGGCGTTTGCCCACTTGATAAATCACCGTCTGTGCGCTGACAAAGACCCAGAGCCAAAATAACTGCCCGGCTTCTTTCCAGGGTGTTTCATCGATATGTAAGAGGCCGGCGGCCTTGAGTTCCGCGATCAACTGCTCGTCGACGACCGGCGCAACGGCACGTCCCGCTTCATGAATGCATTGATTGATGGTGCTGGTGCTGAGGTAGATTCCCAGCCAATCGCGCAAATAGGCTTGGATTCTGCTGCGCGATGCCCGTAGGGACAATGAGAGATAAACCAAAAAGCTAACCAACCGAGGGCCGCACAGATGCCATTCGCTCAGGGCTACGCTCCAGCCATCTTCGTCGGCGCCTCGCCCGGGCTCGGCGCGGGTTTGATGACCGCAGGGACAGGTCGCCGAGAAGTAGTCATGTCGGCTATGTTCGATTTGTAATTTCGGCGATTCGGCGTTGCCGATTTCAAGCTCCAGTTCGAACCGGGCGTTCCAGGGTCGGTAGTCGGTGTTGTCGGCAAACGATTGCCTACACGCGGCGCAGCAATCCGGGCGATGCTCAATTGTCCGTGTCACCGGTAAGGTCAGGTTGCGGCTATAGCCTGGGCTACCGACTTGGCGCCCGGCTTTTTTAGGCTTTCCGCTATCACCGGTCGCCGCCGGAGGTGTTGCCGAGTCCTGGCTAGGTAAGTCATCTGACGAAGACTCAGACGAATCCAGTGCCGACAAGTCGTCCGTTGCCGGCGCTTCTTCCGACGGTTCGGCGCTGGATTGATTCGATTGCCAAGGCTCCCGGGATGACGGCGGACGCGAACTCGTATCCGGGGATTGTTTGAGTCGTTCTC
Organism: Methylotuvimicrobium buryatense; assembly: GCF_005931095.1. Taxonomy (GTDB): domain Bacteria; phylum Pseudomonadota; class Gammaproteobacteria; order Methylococcales; family Methylomonadaceae; genus Methylotuvimicrobium; species Methylotuvimicrobium buryatense. The sequence continues at coordinate 3,954,327 of NZ_CP035467.1, forward strand.
GGGCTTCTTTGAGATCCGCCAACAGTTGCTTACTCAATGGACGCAACTCACCCTCCGGCAAATCATCCAGATAGTCCGTGTCCATTTGGCTAAGGTCTCGGTCGCTCAACGTCATGTCCTATAGCTTTTCATGTTTTAACGTGAGTTGCTACTTTTTTAGTGATGGGGGCTAAACGATTACCCTAACTGCCATGTACGGACGGAAACCGGTTACAAATAGACATTATCGAAAACTCAGTCTTCGACTCATTGAGATTAAGTGGTCGAGCAGGATTTCAGATGAAGCCAAATCTATTAAATTACAACAACTCATCTTAAACTTGACGTTCCTTTGGAATAGCATAAATCACGGCACCCGTGCCGCACCAGGCATGCATACGAAACAGAAAAAGATATTCCGACAAATGTTCCATGAGCCAAGTCGCTGTGCGCCAAAGGCCATCACAATTATGATAGACCGTAATTGCCAGTATTGGTCGATATCGCTTTAAGGTCTTCAACCCACCTTGCAAAGCAGCTAGTTCGCCGCCTTCAAGATGGATTTTTGCAACGCTGCAAGGAATATTAAGATAATCCAAGGTAAAAGTTTCTACGTTTCCCATAGCTTTTGGCATCAAACGGGATGTTAGGTCGTAACCATGGGCAAAGGGAAAACATCCTTGTTCTTCAGATAGAGCGCACTCCCTAATTTGAATACGGTTCTTTTGATCTGGCTGCAGACTCTTTACCCAATCCCGCAAAGCGCAAGCATTGTCTTTATCCGCCTCAATGGCTACGATTTGTTCAAACTTTCCCTTGGATTCAATCAAAAAACGCTGGCACACCGTGCCGCGCCAAGCTCCTGCGTCAAGAAAACATTCTTCTGAGTTTAGAGCCGATAAAACCTCTGGAATAAAGTAACGATTATCAATAGTTACCGGCGCGGCTGAGAACAACCATTCCTCGCGATGCACCCTCCAGGCCAAAAATTGCAAATGAGCAGCCCGGGAAATATCATCGTACCATGCATCGAGGAGCCGACTTATTTGCTCACGATCATTGGTATTCAAAGCACCGGCAAACCAACCGTTGTTTAGGGGCACTCGTCCAGCATAAGCCTCAGCCACATCATAGAAGGGCCGCACATGAAGCCAGCCCATTGTGTGCAAATAAGATTGAATAGGTGTATAGGGCGCCACCACCACGCATACCGCCACTAAGTGGCTGGCATGATTTTTCTTTGGTGCTTCTTCAGGCAGGTAAACCGGAATACGATCCAACAGCAGATTATTAGCAGGAGGGGATCGATCGATCGCATAGGCAATAGGAATACCCAAGAAATCCATTAATTGAGCAGCCAATTGTCCCAATTTGCCAGCGCCGTACAGAACCAGAGGCCGGTCTACAAGCTGAGGAGCAACCGTAGGAATGCGTACCACAAGATCGTCCAGCAACATTTTGCTTTGGCTTCGATCGGGTAATTCCAATCTCCTCATCTCCATGCACCCAATATTTTCGCCCAACTGGCCAAGCGGAGATCACCTGGAAATTGGCGATGGTAATGAAAAACAGAACCTTTGCAGCGTTCAAATAGAACATGGGGTAGTTCGCCTTCCAAGTTCACTGAGCCATCATCACGGAAGCGATAAGCTTCCTCCCCCATACAGGAACGAAACCAATCCGCCGGACTGTCGCCAAAGACAGGCCGAAAGTCCAATTCACGTTTCGACTCGGTCATAACTGCCTGGTAATGACGTAGGAGACAATCGGCAGTATGCTCTAGTGCAAAACGCTTTCTTACATCTTGGCTGGCTTGGCGTGACAAACGCCAACGCAAATCGGGTTGGGCATTCAGTCTGGCCAGCACTCTAGCAAATTCAGCAGGACTGTCCACTACCAAGCCCGTTTTACCATGTTCAACCAAATACCGTTCTGCAGGATTGTTTAACACTATGGGTATCACTCCCATCGACATGGCTTCGAGTAGGGCATTCTCAGTCGTACCGTAATGTAACGGGTTGAGCAGATAGGCTAACACGTCGAAGCCCGCCAACTCTGCCGCCACATTGGTACGGTAGCCTCGAATCGCTAAGCGGCTGTCGAGTCCCCGCCGCTGAGCTTCGTTCAATAATTCCACTCCAGTAGTCGGATCCCCCACCAAAATCAAGCGAAAATTCGGCAGCTTCACGGCGGCGACAAAATCCAGCAGCCGGGGGTGCAGCTTGGCGAAGTTTAGGGTCCCCAGATAGCCTACTCGTAGTGGACCATTCAGGGGACGTTGCTGCGGTTCTGGCAGGTCATCGAAACCGCCGGTGCTAAACACCGCGTCTACCCGCAGCCAAACATCTCCATCCAAGTCGGCCAGGGCGACTTGCGACCAACTGCAGGGCGAAGTGAACAGGAATCGAGCCGGCATGGTCACGAAGGCGGTTGGCAATCTGGGTACATGCAAACCGGAGATATGACTCCATACCACCAGCCGCATGGCTGGTAGCTCCCCCCCTAGCCAGGCAGCCACCGCCGGGTGGTGCCACCATTCCAACTGCACGATATCTGCCGCCGCGACTTGCTCGGCTAGTTCTACTTGGCTTGGGCAAACCAATAACTGGCCGTCGTGGGCTCGCACCTGGTCGACGAACTGGGATTTCTCCGGCGCTTCTAGACAGGCGATAGTGTGATAGATGCCGTCACCGCGCCTAGTCGAGGCCTCTACCAGGCGGGAGAGCACCTTGCCAACACCGCCGCCTAGGTGGGCGGTTATATGAAGCACTTCCACCAATACTCACTCATAATATAAAGTTAGTTTTTTTAATCCAACGCTCTTTCCAAATCGCATTTTCGACACCATGGTGCCAGGCATCCCTTTTTTCTCTTAGTTGTTGCTGCATATACCCCGCCTTTTGTTCTTCAACGAATGACCGCATGGCTTTTGCTCCTCGCCTGAATGGTATTGATGCTCTGCGGACACCACTGATAGCATTAGCATTAATATAACGCAGATCGACACTCCAACGGCACGATTGAGAGGTATTTAATAGTGACCTATGCGGAGTAAATTGACTGAAAACAATGCATGAGCCTCGCTTAATAATGCAATTTTCGGTGTTAAAATGCTCAGCAATCTCATACGGAATTTCCAGATACCAAGACTTATAGCCAAATTCAAGCTGTTCATGAGGAATGTGCAGCAATTCATGGTCGTTTCGGTGTTCTGCGCATGCAAACTCCATACCTCCGCTGTTAGCGGTGACATTGCGTATCGGAATCCAGAACGTGAGGATTTGACTTTCAATTGCCTCTTTATATAGGTAAGCACTGTCCTGATGCCAAGGCACTGCAAACAACTCAATGTTTGGGGGTTTTGGCCTAACGGTCCAGAAAGGGTGACCATCTATGTCAGGCCCGATCAGCGATTGGGCAATATCCACCAAATGGCTTTCGCTCCAGAGATTAAACAATCCCGGCGTCATAATGAAGGAGTGTGTAAAAATCAACGACGCACCTGGACACCTACTTTCAAGAGCCAACATCCTTGCATCAATATCTGAAGCCACTCCCGAAATGTCAATCCTGAGATAAGCTGCCATTTCATCTATACGTTCCAAGATATCTTCCTCAAGACGAGCTAGCATAGCCTCAGGTATAACATCACCAATAATGAGAAATCCATTATTATGAAAAGAATGCTTCTGATCGTCTGAGAGCATTTTGGTCCTCACGTAAACTTTTATAGAGATGCAAACAATATAGTATCGGTGCAACTAGGAGACTGATGACGGATGTAAAACTTGTATTCTGGCACCATTTCCATCAACAAGACAGGAATTCTGAGAAAATCTTCCACCTTATGATAAAGACATATTGCGAGCTTGGGCTTAAAAGTTTTGATAGTCTGCATGGCGCCTTTTAGTGCCTCGAATTCCGAACCTTCGATGTCCATTTTTATTATATCTACCGGCGCACCGTTCATAATGGAATCGATTGTTGTGACTGGAATGGCTTGCTTATCTTCGCCGTCAATATCGATGTAAGAATACATCCCATTAGAGCGCAATGAAACGCTCCCAGTAAAATTCGAAAGCCCTTGTTTGATGATTTCAATTTTCCCGGGTGACGCCGAATTCGCAACCTCAAACAGTTTATCTTGCATACTATCATCGGGTTCGAACGCATATATCTTGCTATATTGATTATTTGATGCCTCAATGAACAGCCGCACTGTATCACCATCGTAAGCGCCGCAATCCAGGAAAACAGAATTCGATAAAGGCCGCATAAAGGAACGAAACAAATACCAATCGTCGTTGCCAGTAAAGGCAATCTCGAAATCTTCCCGCTCGCCGGTCAGGTGAGCCTTTAATACCTTGAGAAAGGTTTGTTTTGAATAGTCATCTGCTAATGAATCCAATACCTGGTAAAAGCCATGAAGATTTTCACAGAAGAATTGTTTGAACTCATGGGGTTCGAAATAATGCACACACTCCAAATCGATATCACAGACCTGCGCAGGTGTGACTCTCTTAATCAATGAATTGTAAATCTCTTTGAAATAGATTGGTGATGATATAACAAAGGTAGAATTAGGATAGTGATCGATGGCCTCCTCAAAGGAAACTATCCGGTACTTACCCTCGTGATAAGAACCTAGCTTGTCTGGATTAGAGTCGCAGATACCAAAAATATTAAAATTATATTTCTCTAACTTTTTTATTATGGCAGGCATAGCAAATCCAGCACCATACAAAAAAACGGGATTGCCTTCGTTTGCTCTCTTAAGAAATGTATCAACGCGGCTCTCTATCAAACACAAATCATTTAGCATGACTAGTCCTTCAACATGTAAAAATGCAATCTACATCAAAAAATATAAAATATCTGTTTTTCAGTCCAACCCAACCCTATCGCCGCTGCTCTAATATCATCCACAGATAAATAAGAAGTAATCACCAATAAGCCAGTGGGATCAACATACTCTGGTGCCTCAATCCTGATTCCTGTAAGTCGCTTTTTTTGCTTTATAAGATTGCTATCAATAATATGTATAACCTTATTTATCTCCAGCAGTCCCTGCGCCGAAAGGTCAAGCAGCTCAAGACCAGCTCCCCACAGCGTGACTTTATCGTAAAAGCCAAAACAGTGGTGAAGATTTGTAAGCAGTATTTCCTGTTGACGACGCTCGTCTTCAAAGAAAGAGACAATGTTCTTTGTCAGAGTCTGGTCAGCTTTCACCCGCTCAAAGTCATTAGCTTCCTTGGAAAACAAAACCATCAATGACGGATAGTCTTTAATACTTCCCTTCATTGGTAGCAGTACCCGCTCAACTGCCGTCACATGTAACCCCTTTCGCTCCCCCAACATACTTAAGGCCTTTAGGGTAAAATGATTAACGTGTTCCTTCATACCAGGCCAAAAATTGGTTCCTACTCTGGCCAGTGAATATAGAGCGGCATCAGGTACTTCAACCATCAACCGCCCCGTGCTTTCCAAAACGCGAGCAGCCTCTTCCATAACTAATTCAACGTTGAGAATATGCTCAAAAACGTGGAAATAACAAATTATATCCTGACTAGAATCTTCATATGGAAGAGCAAAGACACTGCCTTGTTTGATTGGTAGATCACGACTCCCAAAATCATTCACACTAGTAGAATCAATGTCAACCCCGGACAATAGAAATAAACCAGGTGCACGTTCATCAACATATCTGATAAATCCTCCTCTGGAGCAACCAACATCCAAAAGTCGGCCACCACCCGGAGCAATGGTTTGGAGCAAATTTAAGTAATGTCTGTATCTTATTTGATCTTCCTGACTTCTACCCCCTACACCAATACCACCGGCTGAGGCATACATACAGTCATTGGAATAGTAGTTTTCGATCGCTTGGTCATCGAACTCACCCTGCAACCTGACAAATCCACACCTAACGCATTCGAGTAAATCCGCCTTATAAGAGAAAAGCCCCCCATCAAAATCACCGTACTGACAATATCCACGTTCTTTTAATCTACCTTCACATGCGGGACATCGTTTAATTACTGCCATTGGAATTTCCTTTATCAAAGCTTGGATTCAAGTTTTTATAACTTGGTAGAAAGCGGTAAATATCAACGTGGATTCAACTCATAAACGCGCTAGAAGTTCATTAGCATACTCATCTACATTGTCCGGCAGGCAATGACTGAGTTGGCCACAGGCAGCGCAGGTATGGTTGTCCTTGCGCCGCCCCTGTAAGTGAGCAACCCGGTGCCGATGCATGGCCTCGCTGTTCCAAATCGCCTTCAGGGATTGGATGCGAACGTCACCAATATTCAGCTTGCGTGCCCAGTCTAAGAAGCACAGACTTACCGTACCGTCGGTGTTTACCGCCATGGAATAGAAAATATATGGACATACCGACACTTCCTGGATGGCGTTACCATAGATACCTTCGGTGATTTGGATCCCAGTACGTTCCTCTACGTCGAAGGTGGGCCAACAGGGGGCAAAGTTTTCGATGAAGACTCGATCAGCGATGTCGCCAAAAATCTCGAAGAAGCGCTGTCGCTCCGTGTCGCTGAGTATGTCGCCGGGGATTTTGACGCAGATTTCACAGTCGCCCTTACGCTCGTAAAGCCGACGGATGTTGTCCACGAATTGGTCGAAGTCCATCCGCGTTTGGGTAAACTCCCAGTACTGGGCGCTGGACATGCCATCCACGGAGATGTTGATGCGGTCGATACCTGCGTCCAAGATGGGACCCACCTTATCCGGAGTAAGTAGATAGCCGTTGGTAGTAGTGTCGATGTACTGCACATAACCGCTGGCCTTGGCGTAACCTACCATGTCGGCGAAGCGATTGTGCAGCAAGGGTTCACCTTCCTTGTACAAACGCAGCACCTTCAGAGGCTGATCGAATTCGCTCAAGTCGTCGATCACCTTCTTGTACACATCAAAATTCAGTCGTCCCTGCCAACGGCCCGTGGACTTGATCAGATTCCGATCGCCGGTGGGACAAAACTTGCATTGGAAGTTGCAGGTATTCACCGGGTCCACGAACAGCACGAAGGGGGTGGACAAAGGGATCACTTCCTGCAGAGGAGTGCGCTCATCCAGGTTAATGCGGGGTTTGATGCTCGCTTTCATGTATATTTCCTTCTTTCGTTCAGACGACCGTCTTCTGGGATTCTGTATGGATGGCACCATGCTGGGCATCCTTGATCGCTTTTGGTTGATTTTTGGAAACGATCTTAACCTGCTGTCCCGCCTCGATCACGTGTATGGATGCGCCGTTGCAGTGGTTACAGACCCGAGCCCATTTCATTTCCAGGAAAGCCGACACCTGACGACGCACCTCCGCGACCGGCAGATTGCGGATATCCACGTAGTCGCCTGGGTAGTCCGGAATCTTGCCGATCAGGGTGCCATAGGCACTGCGGCTGCACTTGAACAAGCGGCCGTCGAAGATATCGTTGGAGACGAAACAGCAAGTGCCATAGACCTGCTCCAGTTCGGACTCAGAATAGCCCCTAGCATCGAAGCCGCCGAAATCAAACCACTGTAGGGTCTGGGTATAGCGATGGTGGACACCCCGAGCCTGTAGGCGACCGATGAACTTGTCCACGTTACGCTGAAACTTGACCGGGATGTGCTCTCCATACCCGCTGATCTCCACGATGACACGGGGACTGGCCAGCAGTTCGAACACACGCTCGCTTTGGGGAATCACTGTGCCATTGGTGATCACGTGCACCACCCCCACTCGAGGCAGGGTCATGATTCCTTCAAGGATGGCCTCGATCTCGGGATGCAGCATGGATTCGCCTCCCACCAGCACTATCTTGTTAACCAAGTCCACGGCGTTGACGAATTTCTTCAGGTCGGCCAAGATCTGGGCGGCGGGGATATCTACGTGGTCCGATGCCACGTAGTGATCACGCAGATGATTGCAGCCGACACAGGTCAGGGTGCACTTGTTGGAGACCAGTACTCCCACCGAAGGAATCACCAGCTCAATAGGCCGTTCCGGCGCTAAGTCCTGAACGAAGTGTTGACGCACGTGGTCATCGAAGATATCGCAGCGGTTGCGGGTATCGCTCACTACTGGACATATGTGACAGGTTTCCAGGTCGAACTGAAACTGCCCTTCCGCCCGCCGAGACGCGCACTCCCCATGCAACAATCGGGTGATAAAGTCCCGTTCGGTGATCACTCGAGTGTAACCCGCTTTTTCAAGCCTTGCACGGACCTGTGCAGCCACATTCTCCGCGAAGATGGTAACGATGACTCCACTTTCGCCACGCTCCGATTCAGGCAGGGCGTGAAAATCCGGCTTGCATACCGGGGCACCACCCAGCTCGGCACCGATAGTGTCGGCGCGCAGGTCCCAGAAGAAGTCCACCGACACGCCGAACCAGTTCAGGGCTTCTTGGATCCGACGTCCAATCTTGCCGGCGCCGTAGATGATAACCCGACGGCCCATTAAGGCCGTCAGGTCGGGAGCATAGGATTGGGTTCTGTTCATGCTGGCCTCCCGTCGTCGATTGCCGCCAGGGTACGAAAACCCTCAGGCGGGTCGTAGCTAAAGGTGCGGGCTCCTGGGGACAGGGTCGGCAACAGAGCGCGATAAAGTGCCCCCGGGTCATGTTCGGTAGACTCAGCGCAGTAGTTCATGGTTCGCCATGTATGAGTTATGCGGATGTCAGGATCGAAAACTGTAGCCAAGGCCAGGAAGCGCCGGGCCAGAGCATAGTTCTCCTCACGGAACACGTGGTGGCAATAGCGCAGGGTGAGCTGCCCCACCCGCTTCACTGCCGCATCGAAGAACTGTTCCAGATAGGGCCGACCACGACCTTGGCGGAACATTTCGGTCAAGGTAGAGTGATATTCCATCATGTGGCCAATACCCCGGTTGCACTGGGCCGTGGTGCTCTCGCCATGTACCCGATAAATGCCTACCGGCGCCCGCAGGTAGGCCACGTCGCCAGCCAAGGCGCACTTGAACCATAGCAGGCCATCTAGATTGACAATGTGGCGTAGGTCGACGCCACCAATCTGCTCTAGCACCGACCGCCGTACCAAAACCTGGCAGGGTAGGAAGGACATGAACAGAAATACCTTAGCCTGGCGCTCGCCGGGGATCACACAGTCCACATTGTAAAACGGCGTGATCGACCAGGGCTCGCCGCTCTCGTCCGTCTCCAAGCGCTCGCCCACTGCCATGCCCGCCTCCGGGTAGGCTTGAAGGATAGGGACCAGGCATGCAGCGAAATCCGGCAGCAACTGATCGTCACTGTGCAAGATCACCACGAACTCCCCCCGGGCCTCGGCAATTGCCCGGTTAGTAGCCGTCGGCTGCCCCTGGTTAGTGTCGAGGCACAGCAGACGGATATGATCGCCGAACTCGGCAGCAACGGCCAGGGAGTCGTCGGTGGAAGCATCATCCACCAGAATGACCTCAATACGGGGCCAGGTCTGAGCTAGAGCGCTGATCAAGCAGGCGCGCAGATAGCGACTTTTGTTGTAGTTAGGGATACAGATGCTTACCTGGGGCAAGATCATGGCTACCGGCCCTTCCCTAGTCGAAGTCGGCGCAGGCCCGCGTCCAAAGGTACCTGAGGCCGCCAACCAGGCAATACCTGAGCCCCTTCCCAGGGTTGGAATACTTCACGTTGCCGATAAGGCCGCCCCCCCCACTCCGCTCGGACCGGATGTTGAGGATCGGCGGCATTGAAGCATTCTACCAATTCCCGCAGCGATAAAGCCGCAGTAGATGGCAATCGGTAGACCCGCCGCTGCCCTGCTTGCATATCCAGCACCTGCTCGCAGGCCAGGGTAAAGCCGTCAGCCAGATCATCCACATGCACTAAATGCATATATTGCTCCCCCTCTGACATGTCTAAGACGTCTCCGGATTGTGCATATAAGCTTAAAATATGAATCAATTTTTCTCTTGGGTCATCTTCACCATAACTATCATATAAATGCAACTCTAACATTCTCATGCCATTTGCACTTAGATAATACTCGGCCAATGTGGAAAATGCCTGCTTGGTCGCCGCATATAAATTGACCGGACAATACGCTTTATTTTCATAATGTTGCCAAGCAGTACCTGCATAAACCAAAGCATTACAACCAACTTTACACATGGCATCCAGTAAATATGCGCCAAATTCAATATTAGCTTTAACTAAAACGCCCACATCTCGGTAACCATGTTCCGAGACATAATATGCAGCCAAATGAACCACAATATCCGGCGAAAATTCGGTCAAAGCACGCTCAAAGCCGCCTCCGGCGTCATCCACAGTCCAGATTAGACACTGATCAGGCAAGTAAGACTGATTAGCACTACCTAATCGTAACAAGCAACCAACCCGATGGCCTTGCATTAATAAATGCGGAATCAAATGGGAGCCTAAAAAACCGGATGCTCCAGTCACTAATATTTTCATGACAACTCGTATACAAACGGACTGCTAAAGTCTGCTAAAACCGGATGTCGTTTATCTCGATCAGATACCAACGGCGTTGATTCTTCCCAAGGAATACCAATCGAATCCCAGCGTATACCTCGATCATATTCCGGCGAATACGGTTCGGAAACCTGATATACCACTAAGGCTTGGTCAGTCAAAGCACAAAAACCATGCGCTAAACCTTTAGGTATATAAAGCATATTGCTCTTTGCAGCCGATAATTCAAATGAATCAAAATGACCATAAGTCGGGGAGCCAATACGAATATCAAGCACAACATCCTTTACCGCACCGTGAGCACAATAAACCACTTTCACATGATCTCGCGGCGGACTTTGAAAATGCATGCCACGAACCACGCCTTTCTTTGAAACCGAATAAAACGATTCCGAAAAGTCTGTCTCGAGGCCCATGTCTTTAAAACTAGGTTGATGAAAGGTTTTAACAAAATAGCCACGGCAATCTTCAAATCTTTTAGGCTGCAACAGCAAACACCCGGGAATAATAGACTCACAGATCTTAAAGGACGAACTAGCCGACTGACTTGCCATTTAATATCCCTTTATAAATGCCGTCAGTCGATCATAGACAAAATCCAACATCTCTACAGTCAAGCCAGGATACAGACCCAACCAAAATGTTTGACTCATTACTAAATCAGTAGTATCTAAACTACCATTGACCCGATACTTTCGAGTAGCCATATAAGGTTGTCTAACTAAATTTCCTGCAAACAATAAGCGCGAATGTATTTTATGTTTAGCCAAGAATTTCAATAATTCCACCCTCTCTATGCCTGTTGATGACCGAATCGTCAAAGGAAAACCAAACCACGATGCTTCGCTATTTGTAGTTGTTTTCGGTAATACAAAAATGTTTTCTAACGACTTTAATTGCTGGACAAGGTAATCGAAATTCCGTTTTCTAGCGATAATGAATTCGGGTAACTTATCCATCTGCACTAACCCACATGCCGCTTGCATATCGGTCATTTTTAAGTTAAATCCTAAATGTGAATAAATATATTTATGATCATAACCTTTAGGTAAATCACCTAACTGCCAGCCATAACGCATGCCACAAGTGTCATCAAACCCGGGCGCACAATAACAATCACGCCCCCAATCTCTAAAACTTTCTATGATTTTTTTTAATTTGCGATCTGCGGTAAACACCATACCGCCTTCGCCAGTCGTAATATGATGGGCCGGATAGAAACTACACGTTGCGATATGTCCGAAAGTACCGACATGTTGTCCTTTGTAAGTGGATCCTAATGCATCGCAACAATCTTCAATAACCCATAGATTGTACTTGTCGGCTAATGACATTACCGTTTCAAGATCGAATGGATTACCTAAGGTATGCGCCAGTACGATTGCCCTAGTTTTAGACGAGATAGCTGCTTCTATTTTGGTTGTATCAATGTTGTATGTAGGAATATTAACATCGACAAATACGGGCACCATTCCCATTTGTAATATAGGGTTCACCGTTGTCGGAAAGCCTGCGGCAACAGTAATGACCTCATCTCCGGCCTTTAAAGCCTTGCTTCCCAGTTTAGGACTGGTCAATGCTGCAACAGCCAGCAGATTGGCAGACGATCCCGAGTTTGTAGTCAAGGCGTAAGGCACGCCGACAAAATCGGCAAAACGCTTTTCAAATGCGTCATTAAAGCGACCGGTAGTGAGCCAGCCATCCAAAGCAGATTCCGTAATAGCGGCTATTTCTGGCTCGCCAATCACTTTTCCGGATACCGGAACCGCAGTTACTCCCGGTTGAAAACGAGTATCTTGGTACTTATTATCGCAATAAGGCGTAATTTCTTTAATAATATTGCTTCTTAAAATTTCTTCCAGCTTTTCAGGACTAACCGACGTTTTTTTACTTAAAACTAGACTTTTATTCAAGAGATATTGCTTTTCTAAGCGTATATAACTGTCTCTTGGCAACGGCTGACAACCTACTAAATAATCGGGCGCTTCTATTTTTATAGAGATATCTTTATGCCCGGATTTCGTCGTTATAAAAACAAAGCGAATATCACCATACTCATCCGGAGCGGACAAAGCTAAGGCGGGTCGTTTTTTATGCGTTGTTAAATCGGTAAACGGAAAAGGCAGAACACAAATATCTCCAGCCTGTATATTAAAGGTCATTCCAGACATCCTCTTCAGGATCAGCCAATACCGCCATTGCAAATCCATTTTCTTGTTGCATTGTAGCCAACTCTATACTTTCCAGTGGCTTGATCTCTTCAACGGGCCAGACAATCACTTCAACACGTCTATCCGCATATTCCGGTAGATTCAGCTCAACTAAGCCTGTGTGAGATACTTCGGCAATGATCCGTTCCTCGCTCATTATCCCGCTCCTCTTTGATTTGTGAATAACTGTATTTGCTTGCGGCAAAATAGCCCCATATCTAAGCCTTGAGATTCTGCCTGATACCACTCGGCAGTCAATTGCAATGCGTCGGATAGCCGCCAGCGAGGATGCCAGTCCAAGCGTTCGTGTGCCTTAGTGCTGTCCAATTTTAATGAACGCGCTTCATGAAACTGTGTTTGTTCTTCTATTGTCCAGTTCGCTTGAGGCCAATAGGTGGCTAAATGCTGCACAATCGATTGTACCGGTTGCATATCGTTCATATCCGGGCCAAAGTTCCAAGGCTCTGCATAGTGCTGTCCTTCAGTAAATAGCTTTTCAGCGAGTAGTAAATAACCCGATAGCGAATCCAGTACATGTTGCCAAGGTCTGATGGCGTTTGGATTACGAATGGATAGCGTTTGATTAGCTTGAAAAGCTTGAATAATATCCGGTACCAATCGATCAGGCGACCAGTCGCCACCACCGATAACATTTCCGGCGCGTGCGCTGGCAATGGCGGGGCTATGCGCATCCGAAAAAAAACTGTTACGGTAAGAAGCAATCAATAATTCGGCGCAGGCTTTACTGCTGCTATAAGGATCATAGCCTCCCAAGGGCTCGTTTTCCCGATACGCCCAAATCCATTCTTTGTTATCGTAACACTTATCGGTCGTTACGATAACCGCGGCACGTACACTCGGACAAGCACGGATCGCTTCCAACACATGCAGCGTTCCGATGACATTGGTTTGGTAGGTCTCAACCGGATTTTGATAAGCATAGCGCACTAAGGGCTGTGCGGCCAAATGGATGACAATATCCGGCTCGGTTTTTAAGAATACGGATTTAAGCGCGGATAAATCGCGGATATCACCAATGTGTGAAGCTATGCATTGGCCGACATTGGCTTTTTCGAACAAATTAGGTTGTGTCGGCGGAGCCAACGCAAAGCCGTAGACATGCGCCTTCATCTGCTGCAACCATAAAGCCAGCCAACTCCCTTTAAATCCGGTATGCCCTGTTATCAAGACTTTTTTATCTCGCCAAAAGCTTTCGTTTATTCCCATGTTTTCCAAGGTGCCCTACCCGAATTCCATAAATGTTCCAAATAGTTTTTGTCTCTCAATGTGTCCATTGGCTGCCAAAAATCCTTATGTTTATAAACGGCAAGCTGTCCTTCTTTGGCTAAGCGTTCGAGAGGTTTCTGCTCCCACCCTGTGTCGTCGTTATCGATGTAATCAATCACTTTAGGTGACAATACAAAAAAACCGCCATTTACCATGGCATTATCGCCTTTCGGTTTTTCCTGAAAGGAAACGACCCGGTCTCCTAATGTGTTAAGCGCGCCAAATTTAGCTTGCGGATAGGTTGCTGTGATGGTCGCCAGTGTATTTTGTTGGCGATGAAACCGGATGCTTTCGGTGATGTTGATATTTCCCACGCCGTCACCATAGGTAAAACAGAAAAATTCTTCATCTTTTACGTAATTTTTAATTCGCCGCATCCGACCACCGGTACCGCTGTGTTCGCCGGTATCGACTAACGTTACTTTCCAGGGTTCGGCTTTGTTTTCATGCACATGCATTTTATTGTTGGCCATATCGAACGTGACATCGGACATATGTAAGAAATAATTAGCGAAATATTCTTTGATGAGATAGCCTTTGTAGCCGCAACAAATGATAAATTCATTGATTCCGTGACTGGAATATATTTTCAAAATATGCCAAAGCATCGGCTTTCCACCAATTTCAACCATTGGCTTGGGCTTGATGTTTGTTTCCTCGCACAATCGGGTGCCTAGCCCACCGGCTAAAATAACAGCTTTCATAAAAATGTCTCGTGTCTTGGGTTTATCTCGTAAGGCCGAATAAAATAGCCAGTAGCCCTGATGGAGCAAAGCGGAATTCGAGGCATTTAGCGTTAAGACTTCCTTATGAGCTGTCGGCTTGTTTCTTGACTATTGCAGGAGCGTTTCGACACTCTCGGCGGTGAATATTTGTTCCGCCCAGTGTTCAAGCTGTCTGGTATCGGCTGCCTGTATTTTTTGCTCAGCCCAATCGGGTAAGGCACCGTATTTCAACCGGATTTGTTTGCCCAACACGCGGGCCGCTTCTTGTCGGGCTCCTTTTTTTATACCTGTTTTCTCACCTCTTTGTTTACCTATTTCTATGCCTTTCTCTATGCCTTTTTCTATGCCTCTTTCTTCCCATTGCTGGGCCCAATTGGTCATCCGTTCGGCTAACATGGCGTTTACCTCGTTGAGTTCTTGATATTCGGGGATGCTGTCTTGTTTAAATCTTACACGCAATAAGCGGCTGAGCCAAATGGCAAAGCTTCGCCGGATTGCTTGATAGCGCGATGTGTCGAGTTGTTGATGCAATCGCTGGATCCGTTCGCGCATTTCATCGGGCGTTTGGCAAAATTCCAGTGCAATCAAATGTCCGACCAGATTGTCCGGATGCTGTTGGCTATAATCCGTCGGAGTGGCTTTTTCTTGCAATAAAAAGTAGCTCAAACGCGGCGTGTAGCGCCTCAGTGCCGGATGCACCGGTTAGACTAGCTGTTCCATATCCACAGGCCCCGTCCAGTCGGGCGAGCCATTGTAGATAACGATCGGCATGACCGGCGGCAGAAGATCGCCTTTTTTCAGGGACTGGGAACGGATGATGTCTTGGTATAAGAGCGCCATGTAGGCCATCACGCGGTTGGCCATGAAATAGTCGTCGCTGGACTGAAATTCCAGCAACAAGTACAGATACAGCCAGGTGTCTTTGAATTTCAGCCGCCAGATGCTGTCATCGTGGCGTTCGCGCAAGTCATCGCTAACAAAGCTGGCCTTGTAGGGTTCCAGCGTCGTGAAGTCGGTGCTGTCCAGCCATTCGGGATGCACGAATCCGGTCAGCAGGTCTTCGACCAGCCGGGGATGGCTGAACAGCAGTTTGTAGCCGGTGTCGTGTTTCATCGCAGGTTTCTTTGTCATGGCTTATAGCGCCCTTATTCCGGCCAAAACTCAGAATTCATAACCAGCTCAATGCCCCACGGACAAGACTCAGGGACGCAATCGAGTCCAGTTTCCTTGACCGCAAGGCTAACGGCATCAGACCACACCCATTCCCACCAATCGGATTGGGCCAGATCGGTTTTAAGGCTGGGGGTTTCCTTCAAGCAACCTGCAATCCCTCGCCGTTGCTCCTTGATTGTCCGCTGCCAGCTTTTGCTTCGAAAGCCTTCCTGATGATATTGCCATTTCAGAAGATGGGCCAGCAAAATCGCCATTCTGCTTCTCAGTTCTCTCCGTTCGCTTTTGCCCACGTCCTCAATCTCATCCGCAATATGTTCAAGGTCGAGCATGTTGAATTGGCCCACACGGAGAAGCGCGGCCTGCTCGTTCGCCCATGCAATAATATCAGATTCGTAGCTATGCATCGAAAAGCCCTCAAAATGTCCCAATAGTGTTTTAAACTGTGGAAAGGCAACATCGAGTCTCATCAGAAAAACGACTCCCTTTTGCAATCAAAGGAGCCATAGCCCTAATCCCCGCGAACCGCATGGACGTAGCCTTTCCAACCAGAGTAATTCTAACCGTCACGAGTTGCCGCTAAGGAACGGGCATGAAATAACTTAGGCTTTTTTATTCCCTCTCCCCAACCCTCTCCCAGAGCATAAGTATCTACACAAGTTTTCCAGAAAAATGGCATGATGTCGCATGATTTTAAAAAACACTGACGGGTATAGACCCACGCCTCGCCAAGCGCCATCAGCAATTGGTACTTGAACACATCAACTCAAGCGAAAGCCTGAGCGCAGGCTTGAAGGCGTTGCCGAATAAGATCAGCAGTTTCGCCAGCACGCAAGCAGCTAGGCGATTTTATCAGAATGAATTGGTCAGCTTGTCGAAATTACAGGAACCACTGACTGCAGCAGCTCATGAAGGCATCGCCGAGCATTGCAGCCAGTATGCCTTATGTATGCATGATTGGTCACACCTGAGCTTCAAGCATGCTAACAAAACCGATACGTATGCTATTACGCATGAGACGGATGTTGGCTATGACTTGCAAACCAGTCTGATCGTCAGCGATCAGAACGGGCAACCGCTGGCGCCGGTGGCGCAGCGATTAGTGAGTGCTGACGGGAGTTATGCCACCGGCGATCCCGAGCCCGGCTTGCCCGTCAAGCATCATCTGGATGAAGTTAGCGACTGCATCCAGTTTTTGGACGGACAAGGTTTTGCCAAGCCATTAGTACACCTAATTGACCGGGAAGGGGATTCCGTTGGCCATATCCGCCGCTGGGAAGCGGCGGATAGCCACTGGCTAGTACGCGTCAAGGATAATCCTAATGTGGACTACCAGGGCAAGCCCATGGCTTGTAAAGCCGTGGCGCAAGAACTGGCGTTCAGCAAGACTCGGCAAGTCAGTTATCATGGTCAGACTTATTGGCAGTGGGTGGCAGAAACAGACGTGACGCTAACCCGTCCCGCCAAACCGAGTCAGAAGAAAGGCAAAAAGCCGGCTGTGCCTGGCATTCCTGTAGCGGCTAGGCTGGTGGTCAGTCGCGTCTTGTCCGACGAGGGTGATGTGTTGGCGGAATGGTTGCTATTGACCAATGTGAAAGACGTTGATGCTTCGACCCTTGCGCTATGGTACTACTGGCGCTGGCAAATCGAGTGTTTCTTCAAACTGGTCAAGTCGGCAGGCCACCACCTCGAATCGTGGCAACAGGAATCAGCCCTGGCCATTGCCAAACGCCTCTTGGTGGCTAGCATGGCCTGCGTTACGGTTTGGGCCATAGCCGCCGACAAAAGCAAGGAAGCGGCTGATTAAGACTATTTCCGATCAAACTCAGCGGCAGGCAAATGCGCCACAACAAGGAGTTTACGAATCCAGCACTGTTGTCGGGGCTGTGGGTCTTCCTCTCCATGCTTGAAATCATGGATGCCTACTCTCAAGAAGAACTGGATAGCTTGAAAGCAACCGCTCAGCAATTTTTAGGAAAAGATGTGTAGATACTTATGGTAGCAAGGCGCGAAAACAGGCGCACGGCTTTGTAATACGCCCTCAGCAAAATCAAACTTGATGACGGGATAGCTTTGACCCCAATCCCATTTGCCTTCAATAAACAAGCCTTTAAATAAGGCTTGGTTGCCTTCGAACAGTTCTTTTAAAGTATCGACCAACAGGCTTTTGCCAAAGCGCCTTGGGCGCGATAAGAAGAAACGCGCCGGTTGTTGCACCATGTTCCAAGTCAACGGGGTTTTGTCGATATAAGTCATATCGTTGTCACGAATAGCCCCGAAGGTGTTGATGCCAATAGGGAGTTTGGATAAAGTCATAAGGATACCCGTTGCCAATCAAGTTGCGCTAAGTTTCGTTGGGCTTGATTAAAGATTAAACCGACTTCAAACACCGTTTGGTCGCCATTTATATATTTTTGTACATAAGCTTTATCTTGAATTTGTTGCAAAGCAGGATTGGGGGTCTGTTTTTGGTAGTCGGCACTTTTGTCCAGCTTGATTTCCATGACGTAGATGAAATCGCCCAGCTCTACGGTCAAGTCGACTTGGCCTCGGTTCGTGGTATCCTCCGGAATGATCGTAGCATTCAAACTGGCAAAAAACGCATAGAGCACGCTGGCGTAGTAACCTTCGGAATCGGGCAAGTCATTGTTGGTAAAGTTGCGCCACGGTATGGCAGCGAATAAACGTTGTAAGACGGTTTGCAATTGCGGCAGATCGCCTTGATTCAAGCAGTCGAATACCTGATGCTGAATTTTGAGTTTTTCGCTAGCCAACGTTTGGGTATAGCCATTGATTAGATGCGAATTTAGCGCTTGCCGCACTTCCCGGTTGGGCACTTTGAGTTGAAACAGAAATTGGCCGTCAAAACCCGTATACGCTTTTTCGATCGTCAGATAGCCGGCTTGAAACAGTAAAGTAACCGGGTCTATCGCTTCGACGTCGAACGAATCCAGGATTTCTTCGGAAGCTTCCAGCTGTTCCAAGTCCGGCAGAAAATAGGCTTTTTGTTGGAACAATTTGATTAAAAAGCTGGGGTTGCCGGTTTCGAACCAGTAGTTACGGTAGCGTTGGTTGCCGCTGATGAATAATAGAATATCGTAAGGATTGTAAACCGGCTCGCCTAAAAATTGGTAGCCGTTGTACCAATCTTTTAGTTGCGCCCAATCAACATCGGCTAAATGCCCGGCAAAGACGGTCTCTAAATCCTGTTGGGTATAACCGCAAATAGTGGCGTAATTCTCGTCCAGGGTAATATCTTTAAGTTGGTTCAAACCGCTAAACAAGCTGACTTTGGAAAATTTGCTCACGCCGGTCATAAATATGAATTGCAGATGCGCGTCCTGGCCTTTCAGTACCGAGTAGATGTTTTTCAATCCCTCGCGGACTTCGGCAGCGCGTTCCGGATAGTCGATGTTGTCCAAGATCGGCTTGTCGTATTCATCGACTAAGACGACGACTTTTTGGCCGTATTTTTCGCGGGCTTTCAAGATTAAATCCGTAAACTTACCCGGAATATCGGCACGCTGATTGTCGGATTCGACGCCTAGCCTTTGTTGATTTTCGGTCAAGATGATTTCAATTCGCTCGTCGAGCTGCTTTCGGCTCTGTAAGATGCCGGAAGCAAAATCGATTTTAATAACGGGATAGGACTTGCTCCAATCCCATTTATCATGAATATATAAACCTTCGAATAAGGCTCGATTGCCTTCGAACAATTCTTTTAAGGTATCGACCAATAAGCTTTTGCCGAAGCGGCGGGGGCGCGATAAAAAATAGGCTTTGCCTGCGTCAATTAGTTGCGCTATCAAGGGCGTTTTATCAACATAGCAATACGGATTTTCCCGTATTTCGGCGAAGGTTTGTATGGCTAATGGCAATTTTTTTAACGTCTTCATAATTTTCGCCAGTCGAGTTGCGCCAGGTTCCGTTGAACTTGATTAAAGATTAAACCGACTTCAAACACCGTTTGTTCGCCGACTATATATTTTTGTGCATAGGCTTTATCTTGAATTTGTTGCAAGGCTGGATTGGGCGTTTGTTTTTGGTAATCGGAGCTTTTATCGAGCTTGATTTCCATGACGTAAATAAAGTCGCCCAGCATGACTGTCATATCAACCTGCCCCCGATTCGTAATGTCTTCCGGAATAATCGTCGCGTTCAGGCTCGCAAAAAACGCATAGAGCACACTGGCGTAGTAACCTTCGGAATCGGGCAAGTCATTGTTGGTAAAGTTGCGCCACGGTATGGCAGCGAATAAACGTTGTAAGACGGTTTGCAATTGCGGCAGATCGCCTTGATTCAAGCAGTCGAATACCTGATGCTGAATTTTGAGTTTTTCGCTCGCCAGCGTTTGGGTGTAGCCGTTGATGAAGTGCGAATTAAGCGCCTGCCGCACTTCCCGGTTGGGCACTTTGAGTTGAAACAGAAATTGACCGTCAAAACCCGTATACGCTTTTTCGATCGTCAGATAGCCGGCTTGAAATAGTAAAGTAACCGGGTCTATCGCTTCGACGTCGAACGAATCCAGGATTTCTTCCGAGACTTCGAGCTGTTCCAGGTCGGGCAGAAAATAGGCTTTTTGTTGGAACAATTTGATTAAAAAGCTGGGGTTTCCGGTTTCGAACCAGTAGTTACGGTAGCGTTGGTTGCCGCTGATGAATAATAAAATATCGTAAGGATTGTAAACCGGCTCGCCTAAAAATTGGTAGCCGTTGTACCAATCTTTTAGTTGCGCCCAATCAACATCGGCTAAATGCCCGGCAAAGGCGGTCTCTAAATCCTGTTGGGTATAACCGCAAATAGTGGCGTAATTCTCGTCCAGGGTAATATCTTTAAGTTGGTTCAAACCGCTAAACAAGCTGACTTTGGAAAATTTGCTCACGCCGGTCATAAATATGAATTGCAGATGCGCGTCCTGGCCTTTCAGTACCGAGTAGATGTTTTTCAATCCCTCGCGGACTTCGGCAGCGCGTTCCGGATAGTCGATGTTGTCCAAGATCGGCTTGTCATATTCATCGACTAAGACGACGACTTTTTGGCCGTATTTTTCGCGGGCTTTCAAGATTAAATCCGTAAACTTACCCGGAATATCGGCACGCTGATTGCCGGATTCGACGCCTAGCCTTTGTTGATTTTCGGTCAAGATGATTTCAATTCGCTCGTCGAGCTGCTTTCGGCTCTGTAAGATGCCGGAAGCAAAATCGATTTTAATAACGGGGTAGGACTTGCTCCAATCCCATTTATCATGAATATATAAACCTTCGAATAAGGCTCGATTGCCTTCGAATAGTTCTTTTAAGGTATCGACCAACAAACTTTTGCCGAAGCGGCGCGGGCGGGATAAAAAGAATCGCGCCGGTTGCTTCGTCATTTGCCAGACCAACGGGGTTTTGTCGATATAGACCATGTCTTGTTCGCGTATCACCGACAGTGTATTGATACCGATTGGAAGTGCTTGCAATGACATGATTCGACCTTTTCCGCGTTAATCTTGGGGTTTCTGAAATTTGCGATTTGTTGATTTAGGGGTTCGTGATAACTAACGTCCTGGAACTATGAGCTTTGTTGAGGGTACAGTAACTCGCTTGACAGGACGCCGTGAATACGTCCTTGTAGGCTTGACGGCGGCTTTCCCTGCCGCCGACACCTGCCAAGCGAGTTACTGAACCCTCCATAAAATAGGGAAGTTATTTACGACCAAATCCTTAGGGAATCAGCACGTTCGCATCGGGCACAACTTTCAGCAGCGCTTGTTGCAATGCCGACTTGGCCTTTACGTCACCGTGAATCAACCGAATTTCCGATGGTTTGACCCGCATGCCCTTGACGAAACGAATCAGCGAATCCTTGTCGGCGTGAGCGGAGTAGCCGTTCAATTGATACACGCCCGCATTGATCGTATAACGCCGCCCGTCTAGTTCGACATAGCCTTTTCTCGGACCGTAAGTTTGAATGGTCCGCCCCGGCGTGCCTTCTGCTTGATAACCGGCCAGAAGAATATCGGTGCGCTCGTCTTCGATTAAAGCTTTTAAATAATTGACGATTCGACCGCCCGCGCACATACCGCTGGCCGCAATGACGATACAAGGCCGCGCGGTCTTTTTCAGATAGTCGACCGTGTTCAGATGATCTTGATGCGAGTCAATCGTCGTGATCTGCTCAAAGGCTAACGGATGCCGCCCGGCGCGAAGCTTCCGCTTGGCTTCGGCGTCCCAATAAGGTTTGAGCTTTCGGTAAACTTCGGTGAAGCGATTCGCGAGCGGCGAGTCGACGATGATTTCGAGGTCTTCCCAGGCCAGGCCTTTCGCTACGGATTCTTCCCGGTAACGATTAATCAGTTCTTCGAGTTCGTACAGGAGCTCCTGCGTTCGTCCAATACTGAACGCCGGGATCAGGATCGCGCCGCGATTTTGCAAGCAATGGCTGATCAATTGCTTCAGCATATCTTTACGTTGCCTCCGGTTTTCATGCAAACGATCGCCGTAGGTGCTTTCGAGCACTAGTACGTCAGCCCGATAAGGCGATTTCGGCGACGGCAGCAGCGGCGTATAGGGTCCCCCCAAATCGCCGGAAAACACAATGCGTTTATGTTGTTCGCCGCTCCCGACATCGCATTCGATGTAGGCGGAACCGAGTATGTGCCCGGCCGGTTTGAATTTGATTTTTAATTTGCTACCGGTTTTCCCGCTCAACGGCACCGATTGCCACTGTCCATAAGGCACGGCGACTATCTTCGACCGGATCAAGCCGATAAAACGCTCGACCAACGCCTTGTCGCGCGTGAATCCGACCTGCACTGCATCTTCGAGCACCAGCGGCAACAATTCTGCCGACGGCTCGGAACAATAAATCGGCCCGTCGAAACCGGCAGCCAGCAAATAAGGTATGCGACCGACATGGTCGATATGACAATGCGTGACGATCAACGCACGGACCGGCTGAACCGGAAATTCGACCTGCAATTTGTCGAAGGCCGCGCCGTCGTTCGAGACTTCCGCGCCTTGGAATAAGCCGCAACCGATCAACACCGAATCGTCGGCATCGATTTTCAACTCATGACAGGAGCCGGTGACGCCGTTGACCGCGCCGTGATGTTCGATTGTTGGATACATTGATTTTATAGTTAACTATTTCAAGATTGCCGCTGTTCCTGAATGAATGCCGAGACATCCTCGTTATCGACCTGGTAATAGATATCCTCGACCGAAATACTCGTATCGATCGACTCGAAATAAATCGTATCGCCGAGATAATAATAAGCCGCCTGCCAGCCGCTTTGCCGCGTAAACACTTCGATTTCGGCCTTATCTTGTTCGATTAGCACATATTCCTGCAGCAACTCCAAGGATTGGTAGGCTTCGCGTTTCAAGGTTTTGTCGATTCTCCGTGTCGTCGGCGAAAGCACTTCAATGATGATGACGGGGCTGGTTTTATAGTAATCGTTTTCATGATTCTGCCGGTCGTAGACCACCATCACATCGGGATAATAAAAGTCGTTTTGGACTTTGACTTTCATGTCGTTGATATAGGCTGTGCATGGCGACTGTCTTTGTTTCAACACATTTCTAAGCTCGGCAAAAACATTGCCGTTAATCTTATTGTGC
Source organism: Methylotuvimicrobium buryatense (assembly GCF_005931095.1). Taxonomy (GTDB): domain Bacteria; phylum Pseudomonadota; class Gammaproteobacteria; order Methylococcales; family Methylomonadaceae; genus Methylotuvimicrobium; species Methylotuvimicrobium buryatense. Next base: position 3,977,759 of record NZ_CP035467.1, read on the forward strand.
TTGTCGCTTGCGCCGGTCATCGCACAGACAATCCCGTCAATCAATTCATGCCGGATTTGACCGTCTTGTTCGCCTTCCAGATAATCCGCTTCGCTCAAGCGGTGTTCGACATAGTCGACGCGCATGATACTCACCCTCCGATGTTCTCTATCAAGCCAACACCGATAATAGCCAGCGTACGTCGGTCAAGCATTGTTCGATCAATGCATCCGGAACTAACGGCGCTTGGCTCAACGAAAACACTCGAGCAAATACGGCGGCCTGTTCCTGCGTGACACACTGCTGCGGCAATAATTCGCCGTACAACCAAACGGTCGCCTGATCGGCCGGCGGCGGTTGGGTTTTACCGCCAATTGCCGCGGCTTTGGCCAACAAGGCAGAGGTCAACAAGTCCATCACACCGGCATTCGCGTGCTGAGCCCACAGTAATTCGGCCGACTTCAATTTGTCTTCGGCCGTCTGATGCAACGGATTGACCGGTTCGACCCCGGCTTCGCTTTCGCCCGGCTCGAACAGTACTTCGGTTTGCGCGACCGGCGAAGCGGCTCCAAGACGCTGTAAACCGGCCAAGGTTCGCCGGTCGATCAGCGCCACCGGAACATCGGGCTCGGACAGGTTGCGCGCGTTACCTTCGTCGGCATCGTCGACCGCATTCAAAACGACCAGCAACCCGCCGCCTGCGCCTAGTATGCGCTCGATACGGGTGCCGAAACAGTTCTGTATATTCACGATCAATTGCCGAATCGCGCTATCGGATTCGTCCTCGCTGGCGGCAGGCCCCGTATGTTTAAGCGGTTTTTCGGGCTGATCGGCAGATGCCGTTTCGAGGCTTTCTTCCAACTCCAGCAACGGCGGCTTATTTTCCGTGTCTGCCGGGGGCTCTGTTGCGGTCAGCTCATCGATCAATGTCTGCAGCATTTTTTTCGACACGCCGACGACATCCTCGGAAGCCTCGGGATCGATGACATTGTCGAACAGGTCGCGTTTGTTTTGTACCAGCTTCGCGACTTGCTGCTCGTAGGAATCCTCGGCCAGCAATAGGAAAATCAGCACGTTCTGTTTCTGACCTAGACGATGAATCCGCGCGATGCGTTGATCCAGTATGGCCGGATTCCACGGCATGTCCAGATTGATCAACACGGTCGCCGATTGCAAATTCAGGCCCGTTCCGCCGGCATCGGTCGAAATGAACACTTGCACCGAATCGTCTTTTTCGAAGCGCTCCATTAATTCGCCGCGCTTTTCGCTCGGTACGCCGCCATGCAATCGCACGCAGCCGAGTCCCATTGCGCGGACCTTCGCTTCGACCATTTCGGTCATCAGTGCCCATTGCGAGAAGATAACCGCCTTACGGCTGCTTTCGAGGCAGATCTCTTCGAGGATGCCCACCATTTCGTCGAGTTTCGGCGAACCTTCTGTTTCCTTATCGACAAGGCCGGCGGCATTGCAGGCCATGCGTGCTTGTTGCAACGCGGCCATGAAGCGGTTTTGTTCGCTCGGCGTCAACGGTCGGCGTTTTGCGATTTGTGCGATATAACCTGCCGCGGACAGCGCCGATCCGTGTAGTTCGACTTGCTGGGGCGTCATCGGGATATCCAGGCGCACTTCGGTCCGATCCGGCAATTGATCGCTGACCAAGCTGCGATTGCGCCGCAACATAATCGGCGCGATACGCCGCCGTAACTCGGATAAGTTTCGGTAACCGATCACCTTGCCGCGTTCGTCGGTCACATGGAAATCGAGCAAACAGCGCCACAGCGGTCCGAGCACGCGCGCGTCGATCACCTGCAACAAGCTGTAAAGGTCTTCCAGGCGGTTTTCCAGCGGCGTGCCGCTTAGCACGAACACATAACGCGACGGAATCAATTTCACCGAAGAAGCGATTTTAGTGCGCCAGTTTTTGATGCGCTGCGCTTCGTCGAGAATCACCAGATCAGGCTTCAGCGTTTCGGTGATGACGCTAAGATCGCGCAAGATCAATTCGTAATTGACGATGAAAAACAAGGCATCGGCGCGGTAATGCACCGAACGGTTTTCGGCGGGACCTTGCACGATGCGCGCGCCATGCGACGTGAATTTTTCGATTTCGCGTGCCCATTGCGATTTCAACGACGCCGGGCATACGATCAGGACGCGCCGAATGCCGAGATTATCGGCCATCCAGGATGCTGCCGTTATAGCCTGTAAGGTTTTACCCAGCCCCATGTCGTCGGCAAGCAGCGCCCGGCCGCGCGAGGCTAAAAATGCCACGCCTTCGCTTTGATACGGAAATAAACGCGCCTTGATACCGGGCAATACACCGTTCGCGCGCAGAATTTCCTGAGCAATCTGCCGGCCCCGTTCGGCTTGCACGGCATCCTCGGCACATTGCCGGGCATAGCGCACGGCATCGTCGCCCAATTGTAAATCTTCTCGCCCGAATACTTGCTCCGACAATCTGAAAAAATCTTCCGGCATGCGCCCGTTGAAACTGCCGTCGGCATTGAAATAATTCGCGAGCAACTCGGCGAGATCCGTTTCGATATGCAGGCTGCGATGTAAGCGCAGCACCGGATGCGTGGCCGACTCCCAAGATAGGTAGACGAAAGACACCGGGCAACCGGCCTGTTTCAGTTTCTTATAGTCGGGCTGTTTGCTCGCATAATGCAAGACCGCTTCGATATGTTTACAAGTGCCGAGGCGGTTACTTGCCAAATCGGGACAGGTGCAATAATTCATACGTTGATCGAGCGAGCGAATCTGCACCTGATAGGTTTGCTGCCAATGCGTCGCCGATTGGATCGACGACGCCTGCCAAATGCCGAAACCGAGATTGCCGCTGATCAATTTAACACGGACTTCGTTGCGGCCTTTTTTGACGCGTTCGGCGATCGCTTCCTCGACCGCGCTACCGAGCAGAGTCTGTTCATCGCCTCCGAACTGATCGGCGTAAGCGTACAAGACCGCGACAGCATGCTTGCAAACCAGCTGATGATCGCCGCAGTGGCAATCGACATGAAGTTGCATATCCCCGCCTTCGGACAACTCCACATAATACGGCAACTCGGCATCCTCATCTTCGACCTGAGCCGACAAGATGCCGTCCTGTAGGTCGAGATCGAACACACGGTTCTCGGAAAAATAAGCCAGGCCTTGCTTAACACGGTCATCGGCCGCGACGGCATGCAGTCGTTCGGTATCGAAAAGAAAAAAATCGTTGTCCATAGCGTTTGCCGTTAAGAAATCGGAAGTTAGGTTATTCTAACGTAATTTAACGGCTTGTCGCTTCGGGTATTTTCGGCATATACCCATCTTCGGCCTCAGGGGTGCTCGTCAAAGGACGCCGTAAATACGTCCCTCTATACCTGCTCCATGCAGGCAAAGCCTTTGCCGCACACCCCGGTGCCTCCCCAGGCGCTGCCGAAATTTGAAGTGCGAAAGGTACAATAGCCGGATCAATAATCGTCCATGCCGCCGACCGGCATCATCGGTTTGTCTTCTTTCGGCAATTCGGCGACCATCGCTTCGGTCGTCAGCATGAGTCCCGCGATCGAGGCCGCGTTTTGCAAGGCCGACCGAGCCACTTTGGTCGGGTCGAGAATGCCCATTTCGAGCATGTCGCCGTATTCGCCGCTGGCCGCGTTGTAACCATAACTGCCGCTGCCTTCTTGAACCTTGGCCACAATGACCGAAGCCTCGACGCCGGCATTGGTTGCGATTTGGCGCAACGGCTCTTCGATCGCGCGGCGCAATATCTTGATTCCGACGTTACGGTCGGTATTGTCGGTTTTCAGATCTTGCAAGGCAGCTTGCGCGCGGATCAGCGCGACGCCGCCGCCTGGCACGATGCCTTCTTCGACCGCTGCGCGAGTCGCATGTAAGGCGTCTTCGACGCGCGCTTTCTTTTCCTTCATTTCGATCTCGGTCGCCGCGCCGACTTTGATCACCGCGACACCGCCAGACAATTTAGCAATACGCTCTTGTAGTTTTTCCTTGTCGTAATTCGAGCTGGTATCTTCGACTTGTTTGCGCAACTGCTCAACGCGCGCCGTGATGTCTTCGTGTTTACCGCTACCGTCGACGATGATGGTATTGTCTTTGTTGACTTGAACTTTCTTCGCGGTGCCGAGATCCTCGAGTTCGGTTTTTTCGAGGCTCAAGCCGACTTCTTCGGTGATGACCTTGCCGCCGGTCAGAATCGCCATGTCTTCGAGCATCGCTTTACGCCGGTCGCCGAAGCCCGGTGCTTTAACCGCACAAACTTTCAAAATGCCTCTCAATGTATTGACGACCAGCGTCGCGAGAGCTTCGCCTTCGACATCCTCGGCGACGATCAATAAAGGCTTGCCGGATTTGGACACTTTTTCGAGCAACGGCAGCATGTCGCGGATATTCGAAATTTTTTTGTCGTGCAGCAGAATGTACGGGGCATCCAATTCGGCCGTCATCGTTTCTTTTTGATTCGCGAAATACGGCGAAATGTAGCCGCGGTCGAATTGCATGCCCTCGACGACTTCGAGCTCGTTGTCCATTCCTGAACCGTCCTCGACGGTAATGACGCCTTCCTTGCCGACCTTGTCCATTGCATCGGCAATGATCTTGCCAATCGACTCATCCGCATTGGCCGAAACCGTGCCGACTTGTGCGATAGACTTACTGTCCTCGCAAGGTTTGGAGATTTTTTTCAATTCTTCGACCGCGGAGCTAACCGCTTGATCGATGCCGCGCTTAATATCCATCGGATTGGCGCCGGCCGCGACCGATTTCAAGCCCTCGCGCACAATCGCTTGAGCCAAAACGGTTGCAGTCGTTGTACCGTCGCCGGCGATGTCAGAAGTCTTCGAAGCGACTTCCTTGACCATTTGAGCGCCCATGTTTTCGAATTTACCTTGCAATTCGATTTCTTTCGCGACCGATACGCCGTCTTTGGTCACAGTCGGCGCGCCGAAACTCTTTGCCAACACGACGTTGCGGCCTTTCGGTCCGAGCGTTTGCTTGACCGCATCGGCCAAAATGTTGACGCCTGTTAACATACGGTGACGCGCATCATCTGAAAATAGAACTTCTTTAGCTGCCATATTCGGTTTTCCTCCAACTATTCTTCAAATCGGTTACATCAAGATTCTAAAACACCCAAAATATCGTCTTCGCGCAACACGACGAGCTCGGCGCCGTCTATTTTGACATCGGTGCCGGAATATTTGCCGATCAAGACCTTGTCGCCGACCTTGACTGTCAATGCGTGTTTATCGCCGTTAGAGAGCAATTTACCGTTGCCGACGGCAATGACTTCGGCAGTGATCGGTTTTTCCTTCGCATTATCGGGAATTACGATGCCTCCCGGCGTGGTTTTCTCGCTTTCCAAGCGCTTAACGACGACACGGTCATGTAAAGGACGAATACTCATAAGAATGTGTACCTCATGAATCAATAAATAAATGAAATGAATGTTGAATAAAGTTTCATATCGCTATTGACTTGTGCAACGACCATTTTGTTATGTCGAACTAGAGGATAGAAAAGCTTCTGACTCATCAGATAAATTTCCTATTTTAAGTTGTCATTATAAAAATGGTGCTGTACTAGCTTCGACGCAAATTTAGGGGTGGTTTTTTGAATTTCAAGGCCGCTTTTTTAAATTTTTAGGTTCTGTTTCTTGAAAATTTATAGAAGGCGGCCTTTAACCACAAAACCTGTGGATAACTTTGTGCATATCTTGAAGACTGAGACGATAAAGCCGCATGTTTATTACAACTTTGTTAAATCGGCTAATTTTTATACAGTATGCGGTCAAATTATGATATCAATGACTTACATGCATAATTGAAGACGTATTTGTATTTAAAACCCGCCTAACCGGCTAAGTTAAAGCTAAGATAGAACAATGTGCATAAACCTAAAAAGAGCAGTTGAGAGCCTCAAACTACCGTTCGCCCTGAGCCCTTCGGCTGCGCTCAGGAGAGCCCCGTCGAAGGGTGAACGGTAGTTTGAGGCTTCACCAAGACGGTGAAAGTGTTGTAGACCCTTCATGCTTCGACTTAGCACAACACGAACGGTCTACAACACATGTCAACTGCTCTTTTTAGGATAAAAGCCCATGCCTAAGCCTTCCGCCTAGGCCCATTGAAGACTAGAACACCTCAAAGAATAACGAATGCCAGCCTAGCTCGAGGTACCAAAGAACGAGCATGAAATAACTTCGACAACTTCTGGGAGGGGGTTCGGTGGCTCGATTGACAGGTGTCGGCGGCAGGGCAGATTTTTGCTCCTGCAAAATCTGCATTCATGCCATCCATGGCAATCAGATTCCGCCGTCAAGCCTACATGGAAGTATTCACGGCGTCCTGTCAAGCGAGTCACCGAATCGCCGCAAAGCCTACTACTTGTAGCAGTTATTTTGTGCATATTCCTAAGCAAAAGCGAAGCCGAGGCACTATATGGCTTTCCATGGCTTGCATCGATTGCAATCGGCTCCAGTTCGAATCGCGCGGCGGGTCTCGGAAAGCAAGAGCCACGAAAAAAGCCCCCCCTTTCACCTTTCCCCTTTCCCCTTTCCCCTTTCACCTTTCACCTTTCACCTTTCACCTTTCACCTTTCACCTTTCACCTTTCACCTTTCCCCTTTTCCCCTTTCCCCTTTCCCTTTCCCCTTTCCCCTTTCACCTTTCACCTTTCCCCTTTCACCTTTCACCTTTCACCTTTCATCTTTCACCTTTCATCTTTCATCTTTCACCTGACTTCCCCAAATACTCGACAACAACCTCCCAAACCGTTTTTCCCGAAGACGGCTCGCCGACACCGGCCCAACCGGCGACTTTATAAGTTTTATCGGCATCAAGCGTCTTTCCGTCCGGCATTCTAAGTCCGGAGATACGACGGCCGACTTCCGCGTTCGGATCGCAATTGAAACGAAAGCCGCCGACGCGCACCATGTCGCCGCCTTGACGATAATACGGATCTTTGTTGAATAGATTATCCGCAATATCTTCGAGAATCGCTTTGATTTCTCGTCCTAATAGGGAGCGCATATAAGTTTCTGGATAAGTGATCGCAGTATGATTCATCACGTCCTCCAGCGTAATTGTTTGCCCCGGCAGTAATGTGTTGCCCCAGCGGAATCCCGGTGACATGGCGATCTCGGCACCACTAACTTCAAGCAAGGCATCGAGAATTAATTGATCGAAGGTACCGTGAAAACGGTCGCGCCGATACAAGAGTCGGTCGGCAGTCGCTAACGGATAAGCCAATTGATCGATATATGGATTTCTAACGGTTTCAATCAATTTCTGCATCTTAGGATCGGGCGGCAACAGATTCGAGAATATCGGCAATAAACGGTAATTCAAACCTTTCAGTCGACCTTTACCAACATCCAAATCCAACACCGCCAAAAACTTGCCATGGCTGCCGGCATTGCTCACCCAAGTCTTGCCGCCCGAATTATCGATCAAGATTGGTTTGGGCAAGGCATCGTGCGTATGACCGCCTAAAATAATATCCAGCCTACTGACTCTCGACGCCAATTTTAAATCGACATCGAGGCCGTTATGAGACAGCAGCACGATGACATCGGCGGCTTTATCGGTTTTGATCTGGTCTATGACGGCTTGCAGATTGTGTTCTTGAATGCCGAATTGCCAATCCGGGACGAAGCGCTTGGGATTGGCTATCGGCGTGTATGGAAACGCCTGCCCGATGACGGCAACTCGCGCGTGTTGCAAGGTTTTAATGACATAGGGTTTGAACACAGCAGGGTTATCGTCATCACTGTCGAATCGGGCCGCATCGGTCAACGCAATATTTTGCGCGGCGAACTCGCCGTTAAACTGTTTGAGATTTTCCAAAACACGCTTGCTGCCGTAAGTAAATTCCCAGTGTCCGGTCATTACGTCGACGCCCAAGAGATTGCAGGCCGCCACCATATCCCGCCCTTGCGTCCACAATGCCGTAGCCGAACCTTGCCAACTGTCGCCGCCGTCGAGCAATAAGGTGTTGCCTGGACCGCTTTCTCCCCGAAGCAGCTCGATCAATGTCGCCAAGTGCGCGAAACCGCCCATTTTTCCGTAAATTTCGGCCAATTCGATAAAGTGTAAATGCGTGAAGGCATAAGCTTCAGGGCTGCCGGATTTTATCCTGTAATAATCGACTAATGCCTGCCCGCTTAAAGGAACCGCGTGCCCATGCCTTTCGCCGGCGGTGAGAATATTCGAAGGCTCCCGATAATAAACAGGAAGCAATTGCGCATGGCAATCGGTAAAATGCAGCAATCTGACATTGCCGAAGGACTGTGCCGAATATAGGCCTTCGATATCGAAATCGCCGAAACGCCTTTGTGTCGAACAATTCGAGGATAACAGCGTTATCGTAAGCGCTTGTAAAAACTCACGGCGACTTAAATTCATCGTCTGGATTTTCTCCGATGGATGGACATACGACAAATGCGTTTTATATTCAATAGTTAGGATTTCGTAACAAATAACGTCCTGGAACTCTGAGCTTTGTTGAGAGTTCGGTAACTCGCTTGGCAGGACGCCGTGAATACGTCCGAGTAGACTTGACGGCGGCGACTGATTGCCAAGGATGGCATGAATGCAGATTTTGCAGGAGCAAAAATCTGCCCTGCCGCCGACACCTGCCAATCGAGTTACCGAACCCTCCATAAAATAGAAAAGTTATTTACGACCAAATCCTTATTGTAAAGAATGAACATGCCGGAAACCGTTTTCAATCACAATTTAAGCGCTTTTTTCAAAGGGTTTTACGGCGACTTACTCGCGCCGGCCGCCGGTATTGCAATGGCGCTGGCTTTCGCGCCTTTCGATCATGCCTATCTGGCCTTCGTCGCCTTGGCTTTTATATTTGCGTCTTGGGAGGAATTAACTCCCGCCCGTGCCGCCTTCCGGGGATTCTTGTTTGGCTTGGGCTTATTCGGCTTCGGCGTTTCATGGGTATTCGTCAGCGTTCGAGTCTATGGCGGAGCCGATTTGTTGAGTTCCGTATTGATCACGCTGTTATTTGTATCGGTCTGGTCCCTCTTCCCGGCACTGACCGGATACTTGACGAGCGCGATCGTTCGTCGTTCAGACCACGCTATCAATAGCTTGATTCCGCCCGGCATCTGGATTTTAGTGGAATATATCCGAGGCAATTGGTTTCTTAACGGCTTTCCGTGGCTGCAAATTGCCTACTCGCAACTCGCGACCCCTTTTTCCGGCTATATTCCTATCATCGGTGTGTACGGCACCGGTTTTTTGATGGCTCTGAGCGCTGGCCTCGCGCTGCAATGCCGTCACGGCAAACGGCGCATCGTGACGAATCTAACCCTAATTACCGTGCTTTTCGCGAGCGGCGCCCTATGCAAAAACATCGCATGGACTCATTCAATCGGAGAGAGCATTCGCGTCAGCTTATTGCAGGGCAATATTCCGCAGGAACAAAAATGGGCGCCGGAAAACCGCAATGCAACGTTACGGAAATACCGCGACTTAACAGAAAAACACTGGGACTCCGACATTATCGTCTGGCCGGAAACATCGATTCCGGCTTATTATTCCGAAGTCAAAGAAAGTTTTATCGAACCGCTAGAGCGCGAAGCCGTCGAACACGACAGTGACATCATCGTCAGCCTCCCTATGAAAGGCGATCAACCGCACGTAAAATACAACTCGGTATTAGTGCTCGGTAAACAACGAAGTATTTATCATAAAAACCATTTACTGCCTTTCGGCGAATATTTGCCCTTGCAACCCTTGTCCGGAAAAATTCTCGCTTTCTTAAACATGCGTCTCGGACACTTTACTCCCGGGGGAGACAATCAAACGTTGCCAATCGCGGCAGGATATCCGTTTGCGGCTTCGATCTGCTATGAGGATGCCATTAGCAGCGAAGCACGAAAGAAATTGCCGAATGCCGCTTTTTTAGTGAACGTTACCAACGATGCCTGGTTCGGACAATCGATAGAGCCTTTTCAACACTTGCAAATCGCCAGAATGCGCGCGCTCGAAACGGGCCGTTATCTATTGAGGGCTACCAATACCGGCGTAACAGCCATTGTTTCGCCTATGGGCGGCATCGTTAAACAAGCAATACCTTTCGAAACGGCGGCGATCAGCGGCATAATAGAGCCAATGGGCGGGCTGACGCCCTATGCCAAAACCGGAGATACTCCGGCGATCTCGATACTCATTGCTCTGTTATATCTATCGGAGATCAAAATTCGACACCGGGGGGCCCGTCAAAGGACGCCGTGAATACGTCCATGTAGGCTCTATGCCAGCTCCATGCTGGCAAAGCCTTTGCGAGCGCCATGGATGGCGTGAATGTCGATTTTGCAGGAGCAAAAATCGACCTAGCACCCCGGTGCCTCCTTAGGCACTGCCGAAATTTAAAGTGCGAAAGGTATAATAGTAAACATGTCGATTCAAATAAATTACAACCGCCGCACTCAAAATCGCCAGCGGGATCAATACGAAAGAGGAAGCTATGATGACTGACTGGAGCCGCAACGAATTCGCCTCGTCAATCGACTTATTTAAGATAGATGTCAAGGACTTGCGCGTCGGCATGTATGTCTCGAAACTCGATCGCCCTTGGCTGGAAACGAATTTTTTGTTTCAAGGCTTCGAGCTGAAAAACGAAAACGACATCGAAGCCGTCCAGCAACAATGCGAATATGTCTATATCGATGTCACGAAGCAATCGAAAGCCCCGCAAATCTATGCCAAAAGCACCGCCTACTCTAAAGACTTTCTGGAAAAACACACGCCGCCCGAAAAACACTCGACATTCGCGAAGGAAATCAAGAATGCCGAATATGTTCATCATAAAACGAGCAATTTAGTCAAAAGCTTCATGGAGGAAGTTCGCCTCGGCAAGACCATCAATGTCGAGCTCGCTAAAAAAGCCGTTGCCGAATGCGTCGAAAGCATTATCAATGCTCCCGATGCATTAATGTGGATGACGCAACTGAAAGAACGCGACGAATATACCGCTCAGCACAGCATGAATGTTTGTATTTACTCAATCGCGTTAGGCAGACATATCAATCTACCGATAGCCGAATTGCACCATGTCGGCTTATGCGGAATGATGCACGACATGGGCAAAATGAAAATACCGCTGGAAATTTTAAATAAACCCGGAAAATTTACGCCCGAGGAACTGAAAATCATGCAAAGTCATACGACGCTGGGCTGGAAATTACTGATGGCCTCGCCCGGCATGTATGGCGGCGCCATCGACGTTGCTCACACGCATCATGAAAAGCTGGACGGTACCGGCTATCCGCGTCAATTAAAAGCAGAACACATCACGCCTTATGCACGCATCGTTGCTATTGCCGATATGTACGATGCAATCACCAGCGATAGAATTTATCAAAACGGGCGTGCGCATCTCGAAGCCATCAGTATATTAACCAAAAATTCCGGTTCGCATCTCGACTCCTCGCTGACGATTAAATTCATCGAATGCCTGGGTATTTACCCGCCTGGAAGTATTGTCGAATTGAACACCGGAGAAGTCGGGATAGTCGTCGAGGTAAACCCGAAAGCCAAGATCCGCCCGAAAATCATCTTGTTATTAGATGAAAATAAACAAGCACGTCAAGAACGCTTGATCGATCTCTCGAAGTTGGACTTGGATGCTAGCGGTCATGCTTATAGCATACGAAAGATTGAACGCCCCGACACCTATAATATCGATGTGATCCAATATTACCAAAAGGGAATACTGAATGCGGCAATCGCCGCTTGATCTTGATTACGCCTCTCCAATAGAAAGTGTCTCTACATGGGTTTCACGCAGAACGCTCGCCGTTATACACAAGTATCGATGAACTTTCTGAACAGAGCTTATAGAAAATTCGGGAACGCTAATGTCTGATAAATCTTAAAGATATTAAACGCCCGGAACGGTAGGAGGCAAAAATAATATCAAGGCTGCATTAGCTAAACTTCGTAGGGTACGCGGTGCTTACCATGGCGCCACATATCAATGTTAACTCACAACCTATATGGCTAAACCTGGGTAAGGAGTCGGTACTTAAAGGCATAGAGGAAGGCGCAGCGTACCCTACTACAATTCATATTTAACAATTACAGAGGGTATAAAAGCTGAATATCGGGGCATCCACGAAGAACGATAAGATCAAACTTTACCGGTAATTTCGATATGTAGCGCTCGAAACTCATCGGTCAGTTTATGATACGGCGCATAATAGACCAGCGGTTTCGATTCGCTGTGCGATTCCCTAATTTTTACCGACGGAGAAATTTTAGCATCAAGCACCGGGTGACCTTCCGTAATCAGATCCTCGACCAATTGCCTTGGCAGATTGGCTTGTTTTTGGTATTGATTAACGACGATGCCTTCGATTTCCAATTCTTGGTTATGATCGGCCTTGACTTCGGTCAAAGCATGCATCAGCGTATATAAGGCCTCACGCGAAAATGCATCGCAATCGAACGGTATCAGGCACTTATGCGCGGCAATCAATGCCGATTGGCTATAAAAATTCAAGATCGGCGGGGTATCCATGTAAACCGCATCAAATCCTTCCAACTTTTCCAAAGCTTCTTTCAATTTAAAAATCTTGTATCGGGATTCCAGCCTGGCTTGTAAAGGCTCAAGCTCAGGATGAGAAGGGATCACAAAAAGATTCGGAAAAGGCGTTTCATGAATCACGTCCTCAAGCCCCGGATTATTACTGCCGAACAGACCGAGGCCTAAACAATCCTTGAAAAACTTCGCGATGGTCTTATCGGAATTAGCGACTTTTCCACCCAGTAGATACTGAGTCGCATTGCCTTGCATATCCAAGTCAACGACCAGCGTTTTTTTGCCTTCGACCGCACTGATCGCAGCCAAATTGCAAGAAATTGTGGACTTGCCGACTCCGCCCTTCTGGTTGAAAATGACCCTGCGCATGCTATGCTCCATAAAATCAGATAGTTAAAGTCGGCATTATAAGGTTTGACAGGATAATATCAACACCGAACGAAGGTATCGGCTCCGCAGGCCGGGCATTTTGGAATCTCGCTGATCGTTTTAAACGAAATTTCCTTATTGCATTGATCGCAAACAAAGGTGCCGGGACTGGCGACTTCACCACTATGATACGTATTAACTTCGGCAATCGCCCTGAGTTTGGCTAATTCGACGCTAGTTTTATCGGCCAAACTCATAAATTCCTCCAGCGCGAAATTTTCGAGCAAATCGATATCGAATTTCAGCCATTCGGACAAATCTTCAGCTTCGCTTTCATTGCGCGAATGCGCAGCATGCACGACATCGCGCTTGACGTAGTCGGATACTTTATTAATTTCTTCCTGTGTCAAACCGCCGAATTCGCTGGTTTTTTCCTTGGCTTGGTCGAGTGCATGAGCCAAAGAATGTATACCGTCGTCCATCACCTCATAAAGGTGTTCCATCAAATTGTTATAGGCTTTAATTAATTTATTGTCACTCATACGATGAACTCCTTAAAATGAGGCTTTAGATTTAAACAAGTGTACTGTATTCTAATATTTTTTGACCGGAAAAGATGAGAAGGATGGAAGAAAGTTACAAGCCGTTAGAAATCGAGCAAGCGATTCAACAATCCTGGGAAGACAACAACGCCTTCGCGGCCCATGAAGATTCGAATCGCGAAAAATATTACTGCCTATCGATGTTCCCCTACCCCAGCGGCAAGCTGCATATGGGCCATGTTCGGAATTATACGATAGGCGATGTGATCAGTCGATTTCAGCGTATGCAAGGCAAGAACGTGCTGCAACCAATGGGTTGGGACGCGTTCGGTTTGCCGGCCGAAAATGCCGCGATGCAGCACGGCGTTCATCCGGCCGATTGGACCTACGAAAACATCGGTTACATGCGCGATCAACTTAAACGTCTCGGTTTCGGTTACGACTGGAACCGCGAACTGGCAACTTGCGACCCCGATTATTACCGCTGGGAGCAATGGTTCTTCCTGAAACTCTTCGAAAAAGGCCTGGTTTATAAAAAAACCGCACCGGTCAATTGGTGTCCGAACGACTTGACGGTCCTCGCCAACGAACAAGTTATCGACGGCGGCTGCTGGCGCTGCGACACACCGGTCGAACGCAAAGAAATTTCGCAGTGGTTCCTAAAAATCACCGCCTATGCCGATGAATTGTTAGAGGCCCTAGAAAGTCTGGACGGCTGGCCGGAACAGGTCAGAACGATGCAAGCCAACTGGATCGGCCGCTCCGAAGGCGTCGAGATGGACTTTCCGGTACCCGGCGCCAGCGAACCGCTCAGAATCTATACGACCCGCCCCGACACTTTAATGGGCGTGACATACTTGGCCGTTGCCGCCGAACATCCCTTGGCACTGAAAGCCGCCGAAAACAATGCCGAAATCGCCCGCTTCGTCGAAGAGTGCAAGATCATGGAAACTTCGGAAGCTGCAATGGAAACGATGGAGAAAAAAGGCATCGATTCCGGAATCAAGGCCGTGCATCCGATTAGCGGTGAGCAAGTTCCGGTTTGGATCGCGAATTTCGTCTTGATGGGTTACGGAACCGGCGCAGTCATGGCGGTGCCCGCGCACGACCAGCGCGATTTCGAATTCGCGCATAAATACGGCATTGCGATCAAGCAGGTCATTCATTCGCTCGACGATTCCGACGACAGCTGCACCGAGAAAGCTTTTACCAACAAAGGCATCTTGCGCAACTCCGGCGAATTCGACGGACTGACCTCCGAACAAGCCTTCACCGCAATCGCCGAAAAGCTCGAAAAAGAAAATCGCGGTACTCGCAAAACCAACTTCCGACTGCGCGACTGGGGCGTTTCGAGGCAACGCTATTGGGGCGCGCCGGTTCCGATTATCTATTGCGACGACTGCGGCACGGTACCGGTGCCGGAAGATCAATTACCGGTCACATTACCGCGCGACGTCGTGCTCGACGGTTCTCAATCGCCGTTGGTCGCGCACCCGACCTTTTCGCATGTCGACTGCCCGAAATGCGGCAAACCGGCACGGCGCGAAACCGACACCTTCGACACATTCATGGAATCGTCATGGTATTTCGCGCGTTTTGCGAGCCCCAAGGCGAACTCGATGGTCGACGAAGCCGCGAAATACTGGTTACCGGTCGATCAATACATCGGCGGCATCGAACACGCGATCCTGCATCTTCTGTACGCCCGTTTTTTCACTAAATTGATGCGCGACGAAGGCTTGCCGGTACCCGACGAACCGTTCAAAAACTTGCTAACGCAAGGCATGGTACTCAAAGACGGCAGCAAAATGTCGAAATCGAAAGGCAACACGGTCGACCCGCAGGCCTTGATCGATCAATACGGCGCCGACACGGTGCGCTTGTTCATCATGTTCGCATCGCCGCCCGAACAATCGCTCGAATGGTCCGACAGCGGCGTCGAAGGCGCGTTCCGCTTTCTACGCCGGCTTTGGAAGCAGATCCATCAGCACATTCAAAACGATCTACCGGCTCCCGAAATCGACAGCAATGCATTGACCGACGATGAAAAAAATCTTCGCCGGCAACTGCATCAAACCATCGAAAAAGTCACCGACGACATGGCCAGACGCCATACTTTCAACACTGCGATCGCGGCGAACATGGAGCTTTTGAATTCCGTATCGAAATTCGATAGCGATTCCGGTAACGCCAAAGCCATTCGCCGGGAAGCATTGACGGCGATCGTCTTAATGTTGTCGCCGATGGTTCCGCATATCTGCCAACGGCTTTGGGAACATTTGGATCAAAGCGACAGTCTTTTGGATAGCGCATGGCCCAAAGCCGATTCGAGAGCGATGCGGCTCGACACGCTCGAAATCGTCGTGCAAGTCAACGGCAAGCTTCGCGGCAAGATTTCAGTGGCTGCCGGCGCTTCAAAAGAACAAATCGAAGCCTTTGCTCTCGACGACGAAAACGTCAAGCGCTTTATCGAAGACAAACCGGTCAAAAAAGTCATCGTCGTACCTAATAAATTGATCAATATAGTTGTATGAAACGAGGTCGCGCATGAGATTTAAAGTAGCCCCGCTGATTTTAATGACATTGGCGTTAAGCGCCTGCGGATACCGACTACAAGGAACCGTAGACCTCCCCGACAATATCAACAAGGTTTATCTGCAGGGAGTTTCGGGTAATCTGCGCGATCATTTTACCCGAACATTGAGATCGTCTCCCGTGCGCATCGTCGATTCGGTCGGACAAGCCGAGTTGGTAATTAATACGTTGAATGAACGACTGGATAGGCGAGTTTTGTCGCTAAGCTCCATCGGCAAAGCAAACGAGTTCGAATTAAATTACAAATTGGAATACGAACTTTTGGATAATCAAGGAGCCGTTTTGGCTCGCAATCAGTCGGTCGAAATTATCCGGGAATATTACAACGACCAGGAAGCGGTCATTGCTCAAGCCAACGAGGAACAAATAATTATTAACGAAATGTATAAACAAGCTGTACGGTCAATTCTCGACCTCGCACGAACCCAACTTCACAAATATTAAGCCTTGCGTTTAAAAGCGGAACAACTCGAAGCGGCGCTGAATAAAAATTTGGCGCCGGTCTATTTGATTGCAGGCGACGAACCGTTGCAACTGGGCGAAGCCGCCGATGCGGTTAGGCGCGCCGCGAAAAAAGCCGGATTCGAAAACAGAGAGGTGCTGACCGTCGACGCTCATTTTGAATGGGCTTCGCTGGGAGAATCCGCCGATTCATTCAGTATTTTTGCCGATAAAAAAATTATCGATTTACGGCTACCCTCCGGCAAACCCGGTGCGGAAGGCGCAAAAGCATTTACCGAATATTGCGCACGCCTGCCCGAAGACACATTACTGCTCATCACATCCGGCAAGCTCGACAGCGCTTCGTTAAAATCCAAATGGGCTCAAGCATTGGATAAGGTCGGCGTCATCATCCAAATATGGCCTCCTTCAGGGCAAGACCTCATCAACTGGCTGCAAAATAGAATGGCGAATAAAGGATTATCCGGCGACCAAGAGGGGTTGCGCTTATTAGCCGGCCGGGTTGAAGGCAATTTACTGGCTGCCGCACAAGAAATCGAAAAGCTTTTTGTGCTGCACGGTCCAAAACAACTTAGCCGACACGATATCGAATCGGCCGTCGCGGATAGTTCGCGTTACGATGTTTTTAATCTTTGCGATGCGATGCTGGCAGGAAAAACCGGACGCATACTAAAAATGTTGCAAGGTTTGAAGTCGGAAGGCACTGCGGAACCCCTTGTGTTGTGGGCATTGACCCGGGATATCCGTTTACTGATTTCGATCAAAGCCGCCCGATATCAAGGCTTTTCCAAAGATCAGGCACTCAGAAACGCTCACGTATGGGAAAATCGAAAAGGACTGGTTCTCGGCGCCGAACAACGCCTTAAACTAACGCAATTGAATAAAGCCCTGCTGATGAGCACAGAAGCGGACCGGCGAATCAAAGGGGCTTCTAAAGGCAGCGCATGGGATACTCTGACACAAATATGCCTACTGATCGGAGGCGCCGAAGTTATGGCAGAAACAATCTGAACCGAGCCCCCTCATAACAACTATTGTTATCGATTCGCACGATACCGCTTTTCGTTCCCTTGCGATGCAACTCGGCAATCGTTTCCGCAAAGAACAATCCAAGACCGGTATTACCTGGCCCGTTAGCAACCGGATACGACAAATCCGCAATTAATTCAGCAGGATATCCCTCGCCGTCGTCCTCGACCTGGAAACAAACCGAATCGCCGGATTGATAAGCCGATAACACAATGGTTTTGCGGCAATAACGCTGGGCGTTATTAATGATCGAAATCAGTACGGTATTAATTAATCCGCTATCGCAATAACAATACAGGTCGTCGGCACATTCGACGATCAAGCCTATCCCGCCCAAAGCCAGCACGCCCCTCTGTTGAGCCACCACATCGTCGAGAATATCTTTGACTTGGTACTCATCGATCACCGGACAAAACAGCGACGAATCGATTTTGTACAATACCAACAATTGCATCAGACTGCTATTCATGCGGCTTGCTTCAAACTCCAACTGTCGAAATTCGGGAGTCTCTGCAACACCGTCAAGCTTAGCTAATTGTGCAATTAATTCGCGGGCAGTCGACAAGGAATTTTTGATGTCATGAATCGATGCTGCCAAAATCGTCGAAAAATTATTGATAGGGGATATAGACATTAGACCTTGGATTCGTTCACGGCAGACATTTTTTCCAATTGCATCAACATATTCCCGATTTTATCCGGATTAACGCCATATTTAGCGGCTTTTTTGATCAAGTCCTGAGCCCTTGCAAATTTGTGTTGATTAAATCCCGACTTTTTCAAATCATAAATCAAAATCTTGATCATATTGATCATGATCGTTTTGTTTTCGGGCATAATCTCGGCCGCTTCTTCAAAAACCCGCATCGCTTCCAATAGCTTCCCTCGCTTGAACAAATCCACTCCTTTGTTATTGATTTCGATCAGGGCCTGCTTGATCGGTGCAATCAATGCATCCGCATGATGCTCGCTAACGATACTACCCAACATAGTCTTGACGTTGCCGATAAAATGTTCGTCATCGATATTATTCTTGATCAATTGATCCAGTATCGCGTTCGCCGATTCATTATTTCCTTTTAAATAATGCGCCTTAACGACATCCATGCGCAAATCATTCGGAATTTTATCGCCCAACTTTTCGCACAACGCCTGTGCTGTCCGATAAGCCTGCTCCGACATTTCTTCATCGCCGATTTGCTGGTAGACTTCGGTCTCCAATGCCGCCGCTCGAAGTTCTGCCTCCGGATCATTGATATACTGTTTGCGCATGTCTTTCAGCGTATTCAGCGCTGCAGCGCTATTATTGGTCTTCGAATAAACTTTGGCCAACCCGGAAAAATCCCCGGATGACTTGTGAACGGAGTTTTTGCCTAAATTGACCGCCGATAAATAAGCCTTTTCGGCGATTTCCAAATGCCCCGTTTTATCGGCTAAAGCCGCTAATTTCTTATGCCGCAAAATAGCCTGCGGTGAAATCTTGGTAGCCTTATCTAACGCGGCTTGCGCGGTTAGATAATCGCCGCTCGCTTCATGAGCTTTGGCTAACCAGTCATAAGCCTCCAACATCATCGGCTGACTGTCGATTAAGTTTTGAAAAACTTCAACGGCCGATTCGTAGTCGCCTTGCAAATAAGCGATAATTCCCAACCCCAGACGCGCCCAATTAAGCTCTCGCGCGGCCAACACTTCGCGGTAAATACTTTCCGCTTTTTTAAAATCGCCGGTATTAACAGCCAATTCGGCACGAATTTTCTGCAAATGCAAATGCATTTTCCGGTTGCCTTCTTGGAGCTTGCTATCGCAATACTGGATCGCCAGACTATAATTATCGGCCTCGATTGCCTGTTCTATATCGGCGAAAAACTCTTTTTTAGTTTGATTTCTTTCCAGCCGCATCAGTAATTGTTGACCGTTAAAAGGCTTAGTCAAATACTCGTCAGGCTTACTTTCCATAGCCCCCAAGACCATACTTTGATTTTGTTCCGCCGTTACCATAATAAAGGTGGAGCTGTAAGGTAACAATTTACGAAACCTGGCTTCTTCTAATACTTGCTGTCCGTTCTTCCCCTCGCCTAAATTGTAATCGCACAACACGACATCGAAACGCTCCCTTTTCATCGCAGCAATCGCATTTAGACCATTGGCAGCTTCGACGATATGCTGCACATCGAGCGTATACAGCAATTCGCGTATCGCTTTACGCATATTGGCCAGATCTTCGACGATCAGAAATTTTTTGGACTTTAGATTTAGATTCATGAAAGCAATTTTAACCATAGTTTCTAAAGTGTCTAGCTCATGACTTGAAAATAATCAAAGCGCCCCCACATCGAATGCAAATTTCTTTTGAATCGATAAGAGGACACTCAAGCATGACCGTTGAAGCAAAAAAAGAAACCTTAGGCTTTGAAACCGAAGTCAAACACTTGCTACACCTGATGATTCATTCCTTGTACAGCAACAAGGAAATATTTTTACGCGAACTCATCTCCAACGCCTCCGACGCCGCCGACAAACTGCGTTTTGAAGCCTTATCCAACGACGGACTCTACGAAGGCGACAGCGAATTGAAAATTCGGCTCGAATTCGACAAGGATAAACGCACAATCACCGTCATTGACAACGGCATCGGCATGAGCCGTCAAGAAGTTCAAGAACATATAGGTACAATCGCCAAATCCGGTACCAAACAATTCTTCGAAGCGCTGACCGGCGACCAGGCAAAAGACAGCGAGCTGATCGGCCAATTCGGCGTCGGCTTCTATTCCTCGTTCATCGTCGCCGACAAAGTCACGTTGAAAACCCGCAAGGCCGGTGCGTCTCATGAAGAGGGCGTACTTTGGGAATCCTCCGGAGAAGGCGAATACACGCTGGAATCGATCGACAAACCGCAACGCGGCACAGAAATCGTTCTGCATCTGAAAGAAAGCGAGGACGAGTTTCTCGACGACTGGCGCCTGCGTTCTATCGTCCGCAAATATTCCGACCACATCTCATTACCGATCGTAATGAACAAGGAAATTCCGGCCGAAACCGACGATGAAGGCAACGAAACCGCGCCGGCCAGAATCGAGGAAGAAACGGTCAACAGCGCGTCGGCCTTATGGACCAAAGCCCGCCAGGATATTTCCGACGAAGACTACAACGAATTTTACAAGCATGTCGGACACGACTTTCAAGATCCTCTGACTCATATCCACAGCAAAGTCGAAGGTACGAACGAATATACGCTCTTGCTCTATATTCCATCGCGTGCGCCTTTCGATTTATGGGACCGCGACGCCAAACATGGCGTGAAACTGTATATCAAAAAAGTCTTCATCACCGATGACGCCGAACAATTGATGCCGCGTTACCTACGCTTCATCCGTGGCGTGATCGACGCGAATTCGCTGCCGCTGAACGTTTCGCGAGAAATCTTGCAGCAAAGCAAGCAAATCAGCACAATCAAATCCGGCGCGGTCAAAAAAGTGTTGGGACTGATCGAAGGCCTGGCTAAAAACGAAGCCGAAAAATACGAAACCTTCTGGTCCAATTTCGGCAATGTCATTAAAGAAGGCATTATCGAAGACTTTAGTAACAAAGACCGCATCGCAAAGTTGCTGCGTTTTTCTTCAACCCACACCGACAGCGAAAAACAGGACGTCTCGCTCGAAGACTATGTCGGCCGCATGAAAGAAGGCCAAGAAAAAATCTATTTCATCACGGCAGACAGCTTCGCGGCCGCGAAAAACAGCCCGCACCTGGAAATCTTCCGCAAGAAAGGCATCGAAGTCCTGCTGCTGTCCGACCGTATCGACGAATGGTTGGTCTCGAGCCTAACCGAATTCGACGGCAAGCATATGCAATCGGTCGCGAAAGGCGATCTGGACCTGGGCAAACTGGAAGACGAAGAAGAGAAAAAACAGCAGGAAGAAGTCAACAAAGACTTCGAATCGGTCGTCAATCAAATCAAGGAAGTGCTGAAAGAAAAAGTCAGCGAAGTACGTCTGTCGCACCGCCTGACCGACTCCCCTTCATGCCTGGTCAGCGATGTTTACGGCATGAGCCTGAACATGGAGCGGATCATGAAAGAAGCCGGCCAAAAAATGCCGGGCAGCAAACCGATCTTCGAGCTGAATCCGACTCACGCGCTGGTCACTCGCCTGAAAGAGGAACAAGACGACCAACGTTTTGCAGACCTGACAAACATCTTGTTCGACCAGGCGATCCTAAGCGAAGGCGGACAACTGGACGACCCGTCGGCGTTCGTACATAAATTGAACGAACTGCTGCAGGGATTGTTGAAATAAATGAGAAAAAGGCCGGGCAACCGGCCTTTTTTTTGAGCATCTTCACGTTAAGAAGGCTGTAGGGTACGCTGTGCGTACCACGACAGTATCAGCCGTAGTTTAACTTGCCCTCATGTGTTGCCTTGTGCCGACATTAGGTACGCGTAGCGTATCCTACTATTCTCTTTGGATTTATAAGTGCTTCCGACAGTGACGGGTGTTTTCGACTATTACCGCATACATCCTAAAAAGAGCAGTTGACATGTGTTGTAGACCGTTCGTGCTGAGCAAAGTAAGCGCCCTTCGGTCGCATGGCGTTAGCAAGAAACAGGGGAAGGCTACCGTTGAAAGTGTATTATATATGGACCTTACCAGCAAAGACCGAATAAGCACTGGTGCTAATTGCCCGTTGTCTGAGTGTGGTTTGGTGACGTCGGCGACTTTGGTGAGCTTTTGCATCCCGCTTGAGAGAATGAGCAAGACGATGTCCCCAGCTGGCAAGGCTATTTATGAACTTTCATCAGGAGTTTATGCCCATGGCTATGCGCGTCAGCAAAGTATTGAATATTCAGTATCCCAATGCGGCCGGTATTGATATTGGTAGCCGCAGCCACTTTGTGGCGGTTCCGGCGGATCGCGCGACAGAGTCGGTGCGGGAATTTGGTTGTTATACCGAAGATCTCAATGCGCTAGCCTTGTGGTTGCTGGACTGCGGCATTACGATAGCCGCGCTTGAATCAACAGGCGTCTATTGGATTCCGGTGTTCGAGGTTTTGGAAGCACATGGCATTCAGGTGATGTTGGTCAATGCGCGTAGCGTTAAAAATGTCTCGGGCCGTAAATCCGATGTCCTGGATTGTCAGTGGCTCCAGCAATTGATGAGTTTTGGTTTGCTCAGTTCGGCATTTCGCCCGCCTGCGGATGTTTGCGCGTTACGTGCCGTCTCGCGCCAGCGCGACACGTTGCTGCAAGACCAAGCGCGTTGCGTACAACGCATGCAAAAAGCGCTGACACAGATGAACCTGCAATTAACCAATGTCATCACGGATATCACTGGACAAACTGGACTGAACATCATACGAGCCATTGTCGCCGGGGAGCGAAATCCTATCGAACTGGCCAAACATCGAAATTACCGCATCAAGGCAAGTGAAGTTGAAATAGCCAAGAGCTTGGAAGGAACATGGAAAGCAGAGCATTTATTTTGCTTGTCGCAAGCCTTATCGCTTTATGACACCTATCGAGCCTTAATCGCTGAGGCAGACGCGAAGTTGGAGACCCTCATTGCTCCATTACGTCGTCAAGACGTGCAAACGGCCAAAGGCAAAACCAAGCGAGGCGGCAAGAATGCGCCCGGCTTTGATGTGCAGGAGGCTTTGAGGGAATGGGCAGGCGTTGATTTAACCCAGATTGGTGGTATTGATGTTTGCACGGCACTTAAAGTTTTGGTGGAGTTAGGTACGGACCTATCCAAGTTTAAAACGGCCAAGCATTTTTGTTCCTGGCTGGGATTATGCCCAGGGACCCGAATCTCAGGCGGCAAACGTCTTTCAGGCGCTAGCAAACGGATACCTAACCGGGTGGCGCGTGCGCTTAAGTTAGCGGCGCAAGGATTGCATCGCAGCCAATGCGGATTAGGCGCCTATTACCGAAAAACGGCGGCTCGCTTGGGTAAAGGAAAAGCTATCACCGCCACAGCGCATAAATTAGCCCGATTAATCTATGCCATGTTAACGAAGGGCACCGAGTATGTTCAGCAATCACAAGCTGAATATGAAGCGAAATTCCATGACCGTACCCTTAAGTATCTTCAACTAAAGGCGAAAACACTCGGATTTGACCTCGTGCCTCAAGCTGTTTGAAGGCCTATTTAATGATTTTATTTATCCTGTAACCTATTGATTAAGAATAACTAAATTAGCTGTTTCTTGAGAGCTAAGTCGAAGCATGAAGGGTATACAACACTTTCACCGTCGTGGTGAAGCCTCAAACTACCGTTGACCCTTCGACGGGCTCAGGGCGAACGGTAGTTTGAGACTCTCAACTGCTCTTTTTAAGATACATAGCTTTTTTGAACCACCGATCAAATCAAATCCGGCGCGCATTGTTCCAGCAAAGTATTTAGTGCCGGCTACCGCCTGGGCTTTTATGCCGTTAAATGCCGGAAATGATGAAGTCCAATGCGGCAATAATTTCAGAGCGATACTGCGAAAGGTCGCAAATTTCTTTACCAAGATATTTTCGATCTATGCCGGCAATTTGCTGGGTGAGCACAATAAAAGATCTGTCATCAATTTTTAAGATTGGACATAGCTTTGTAATTGCAGCTTTACCTGCAAGGTTAGTAGGGCAAAGCGGAATGACGACTGTGGTCCGTAACTCGTCAAGTAAGTTGGATTGGATATCCAAAAGGTAAGGGTAGGCTTTCATAGTTGCTTTGTTTGAATTCTCGTAAGCCCTGAACTGAGCCACTAAAAACTCCTCAAATCGTCGCTAAAGTTTCCATGATCCTCTACCAATTGATTGTATGCTTCGATGGCAATCTTGTTTTCACACAGCCAAAGTTCTCGTTGCCGAGCGTTTACTAATTCGGTTAAAGCTGTTTCCAAGGTTGCCGACAAATTGATCTTTAGTTCTTTCGCTTTAACAAGTAAATCACTGTTGATACTGACGTTTGTTGGTTTTTTTGGGGCGTGAGTGTCAAAGACCTGGGGCATGCGCATATCTCATCGATAACTAATGCGCATATAATATGCACATTAGTTATGAGACGCAAGACACATAACGAAAGGGAATAAGTTAGGCAACCGGCACCGCGATTTTTGTTCGTATTCATTGTTAATATTGAAGACGGACAACTGCATTGCCCGCCTTGCCATGCATCAACCGCCGAACGCCCGTTTAACGAACTCCGGCTGCGCCAATGCCGCGCGGTGGATATCGACATTGTAATATTCGGTCGCAAACGGTTTATTCGCCGAATCCTCCTGCCTGAAACCGTCCAATGTTTTCTTGCCGGCGATTGTCGCGCTCCACCAGCCGGACGGGTAAATGCATTGCGGGAAAAACAGCGTTTGCAAATGCTCGAAACCGGCTGCGCTCATGGCACCTCGCATCGCTTGCATCAGATTTAAATGATAAAGGGCAGACTCGGATTGTTGTATGACCATGCCGTTTTCGGACAGGCAATTCAAACAATCGCGGTAAAACGCTTCGCCGAACAAGCCTTCGGCCGGTCCTACCGGATCGGTGCTGTCGACGATGATGATGTCGACCGAACCGGGCGCGGCATCTTTGACCCATTTTATGCCGTCGATAAATTTCAGCTCGGCGCGGGGATCGCCGTTCGACTCGCACAATTCAGGAAAATAAATTTCGGCTAAACGCGTCACGCGTTCGTCGATATCGATCTGCACGACCTGTTCGACGCCCGGATGCTTCAAGACTTCTTTCAACGTACCGCAGTCGCCGCCGCCGATGATCCAAACCCGTTTCGGATTCGGGTGCGTAAACAACACCGGGTGGCTCATCATTTCGTGATAGAAAAAGTTATCGCGGGTCGAGACCATCGTACAGCCGTCGATCACCATCAGATTACCGAAATCCTCGGTTTCATAGATCTCGAGGAATTGAAAATCGGACTGCTCTTCATGCAATTTACGTTTGATTTTCAGCGAGAAAGCCGAGCCAGCGCCGGGAGCTTGTTCGGTAAACCATTCAGTTGGGTTCATTGTTGGGTAATCCTGTTGGAAAGGTTTAAAATGGGGCCATTATATTAGAAATCTCTGCCGTATTGAAAAATTACTAATTGTTCCAGCAATTCCCAATTTGGAGATCAAAAAGGGTGTGGGGTATGCTTGGCGAGGATGTCGGCAGCAGGGCAGATTTTTGCTCCTGCAAAACCTGCATTCACGCCATCCTTGGCGCTTGCAGATTTTTGCTCCTGCAAAACCTGCATTCACGCCATCCTTGGCGTTCGAGCTGCCGCCAAGCCCCCATGGGTTTACGGCGTTCCTCGACAGGCATACCCCACACCCTAAAATCGGCGAAACTGCTCAAACTGGGAATTGCTATAATTGTTCAATCGCCTGTATTTAGGATTTCGCCAAAATTTACTTCCCGATTTGCGAAAGTCTCTTGTAGGGGCGAATTTATTCGCACCTAAACTACACCGGAAATTCATCCGCGTACTTGAGGAAGTCATTACCGGCCATATCCTTAGAACGAGTCGGAGCTTGTCCTCCCCCTTTGAAAAAGGGGGATTGAGGGGGATTTATTTATATAATCTTCCCGAACCCCTCGACAACTGCTGAGTGACAAGGATGTCATGAATGCAGAAAATGCAGGAGCATTTTTCTGCCCTGCATCCATGTCGTCTTTTTCAAAGAGGGGAACTGAATATTTACAAAATTAAGCCCATCCTACATTTCAAACCAAGGAAAACCCGAGTGCAATTCAAGCCTGAACCATCCTGGACCATCGAACAATCGGCGCAAACTTACGGCATCGCCAACTGGGGCGACGGTTTTTTTTCGATCAACGCGGCCGGCCGGGTCTCGGTCAAGCCGGATCCCGACAAGAACGCCGAACTGGACTTGTACGAAATCGCGCAGACCTTGAAAGATAAAAACCTGTCGCTGCCGGTGCTGGTGCGTTTTACCGACATCCTGAAAAATCGCGTCAAACAATTGCATGACGCGTTCGGCAAAGCCTGCGCTACGAACGATTACCGAGGCACTTACACGCCGGTCTACCCGATCAAGGTCAACCAGCAGCGTAAAGTGATCGAAGGCATCGTGGCCGGCAAACAGGTCGGTCTCGAAGCCGGCAGCAAACCGGAACTGCTGGCGATCCTGGCCTTATCGCCCGGCCTGATCGTCTGCAACGGCTATAAGGACAGAGCTTACATCCGTCTCGCGCTGATCGGTTTGCGCATGGGCCTTACGGTCTACATCGTGATCGAAAAGCCTTCCGAGCTGGAATTGATACTCGATGAATCGCAAAAACTTGGCATCAAGCCCCTGCTCGGCGTGCGCGTACGGCTATCGAGCATTAGTACCGGCAAATGGCAAAACAGCGGCGGTGAGAAGTCCAAGTTCGGTTTCCATGCCGGCGAAGTGCTGCAATTGGTCGAACGGCTCGGCAACAAAGGTCTGCTGGACACCTTGAAATTAATGCATTTTCACATGGGTTCGCAGATCGCAAACATTCACGACATTAAGACCGCGCTAAAAGAAGCCGGACAGTTCTATGCCGAATTGCACAAGCTCGGCGCCAAAATCGATACCGTCGATGCCGGCGGCGGTCTCGGCGTCGATTACGACGGCAGCCGTTCGCGCCGCGACTGCTCGATCAATTACAGCGTCGACGAATACGCGCAAAACATCGTGCGCAGCTTCGCCGAAAGCTGCGCCGAGCACGGCCTGCTACACCCGCACATCATCACCGAATCGGGACGCGCACTGACCGCGCATCATGCGGTCTTGATCAGCAACGTCACCGATATCGAATCGCTCGATACCGAACTCGACAAATGCGACTCGCCATTCTCATCGCACAACATCGCCGAACAATATCACGACGCCCAATTTAATCTGAACGAAGCGAGAAATGCCTTCGTGCAAGGCAAACACGGACTTGTCGAACTCGCCGAAGCCGAAAGCGAATACGTACAACTGTTTCGGCAAATCAAGGCGCATCTGAATCCCAACAACCACAGCGAAGCGGCGATCTTGCAGGAACTAAACGAAAAGTTGGCCGACAAGGTATTTTGCAATTTTTCGCTGTTTCAATCGTTGCCGGACATCTGGGGCATCGATCAGATTTTTCCTATCATGCCGATTCACCGGCTCGACGAGTGCCCTTCCCGGCGCGCGGTGCTGCAAGATTTGACCTGCGATTCGGACGGACGCATCGATCATTATGTCGACGGACCGAATATCGAAAACACGATGCCGCTGCATAAAATCGACTTGAACGAACCTTATCTGATCGGATTTTTCATGGTCGGGGCCTATCAGGAAATTCTCGGCGACATGCACAATCTCTTCGGCGACACGCATTCGATCAATATCGAACTCGACGCCGACGGCTACCATTTTTCCGACTTACAGGAAGGCGAGCATGTCTCCGATTTATTGGATTATGTCCATATCAATCCTGAAGAATTAAAAGAAGCCTATCGTAACAAGCTAACGCAAAGCGGTATCGGCGAATTGGAGCGCTACGAATATGAAAAAGAACTCGAAGCGGGACTTCGGGCTTATACTTATTTAGAAAAATAATTCTAATTTCATAAATACCAGGATCCTGTCATGTCTAATGTTAAAGAGAAAATCGTCGAAGTGATCGAATCGCAACCGGACGATGCCAGCTATGATGAAATTATGCGGGAACTAGCCTTTGAACGCATGATTGAGCGTGGCATGGAAGACTCTCGTCTAGGACGCATTATCAAAGACGAAGAGCTAAAAGCACGCATTCATTCATGGTGGAAATAGTATGGACCGAAGAGGCCTTGCGTTGGCTTCAAGAAATCTTCACTTACATTTCAGAAGATAGCCCTACCGCTGCCCGCAAAGTTGTTTCTGGTATTTACAACAAGGTTCAATTGCTCAAGGACTTTCCTGAAATCGGCTATCAATATCGATCCGAAAACGAAGGCGATATCAGAGTATTGCTTTACGGACATTATCGAATCGCTTACTTACTGAAATCAACGACACGAATCGAAATTTTGGGCGTGTTTCATGGCGCTCTCGATATCGACAACTATTTCACAAAATTCGATCGGGATAATTAAGATGAAAACAGGACTCATCGGACTCGGCGCCATGGGCGCTGGCATGGCGAGAAATCTCGCGAAGGCAGGCTTTTTGACCGGCGTCTATAACCGCACTGCCGATAAAACGCAAGCGTTGGCCAACGAACTCGATGTCGCTGTATTCGACACACCGTCCGAACTCGCCGCCGCGTGCGAGGTCATTTTGATTTGCGTCTCACGCGACGAAGACGTGCTAGAAATGGTTGATGCCGTCGCGCAGACGATTAAACCGGGCGCGATCGTCGTCGACATGTCGACGATCAGCAGCTCGACAGCAAAAAAAGCCGCCGAAATACTCTCCGAAAAGCAAGTGCAATTCCTAGATGCTCCGGTCTCGGGCGGCGTCGAAGGCGCGAAAAAAGGCACCTTGGCGATGATGGTAGGCGGGAGTAGCGAAACTTTAGAAAAAATCCGGCCGATACTTGCCTCGATGGCAACGCGCATTCTGCACATGGGACCGGTCGGTAGCGGTCAGGCCACGAAGGCGGTCAATCAAATTATGGCCGCCGGCATCAACCAAGCCGTGACCGAAGCGCTCGCATTCGGCGAAGCGCAAGGCCTGCCGATGGACAAAGTCATCGAAGTCGTCTCGGGGGGCGCAGCCGGCAATTGGTTTCTCGAACATAGAGGACCGACAATGATGCAGGGTACGTTCGCACCGGGCTTCAAATTGGCATTACATCACAAGGATTTGGAAATCTGCCGCGCAATGGCCGAAAACGCCGACACGCCTATTCCACTGGCCGAAATGACATTGCTCAATTACGCACAGTTAATGGATCAAGGCTTCGGTAACGAGGACATTTCGGCATTGTACCGCTTGAAAAAGCCTCGTAAATTAAGCTGAGACCTGATCAGCCCAGCGGGTAAAACCAAAGCTCTGTAATTCATCCACAAACTACCGTTGCCAACCGACCAAATAAAGCCGTCTTCAGCAAACCTCCACACCAAAAAATACATCGCTACTACTCACAAAACCATGAATTTATTAATTCGCCACGACCGTTAAAAAACTTCTTTTCTTTACTGGTAATTTCAGCTAGTTTGGATGGTAGGAGCGAGCAATATATTTCACAATCGGTCGGCTTGCGAACGCTTGCCGGTTAAACAACCAGCCGATAACATTCTGTCAATCAGGTTATGATGATTTATACGGAATACTCTAACTTATATGAGGATCTTAACATGACTACAATAGCAGACCCCGTCATCGACAGATGGTACAAAGATGTCGAGAATAATTTAACGTTCAAAGTCATTACGATCGATGAAAGCGACGATTCAATCGAAGTACAATATTTGAACGGAGAGATTGGCGAATACGACAACGACAGTTGGTATAATTCAACCTTCGATTATATTGAGGAACCCGAGGATTGGAGCGCACCGTTCGAACTGGACGACGAAGATCTCGGTTATAGCGATCCGGACGAACATCGGCGCAACATGGACGATTTAAACTTTGACGATTACATCGATTAACGGAAACACTTCGCATGAAAATGAGTGCACCGGAATTCCTGGATTGGGAATCCAAAAGCATTACACTAATGGCCATGTCGGGCGCGGGTAAAACCACGCTGGCCAATAAGCTACCTAAACAAAAATGGTTTCATTACTCCGGCGATTACCGGATCGGCACCAAGTATCTGGATGAACCGATCCTGGACAACATCAAGCGCCGAGCGATGGACGTGCCATTTTTGCGAGAGTTACTGCTATCCGACTCTATCTATATATGCAACAACGTTACCGTCGATAACCTGACTCCGGTATCGAGTTTTCTCGGTAAAATCGGTAACCCCGAACTGGGCGGATTGTCATTAAAAGAATTCAAACGACGCCAAAAATTGCATCATGAAGCCGAAATCGCTGCAATGCTCGATGTTCCCGATTTCATAAAAAAATCCGAGGACATCTACGGATACAAACACTTCATTAACGATGCAGGCGGCAGCGTATGCGAACTGGACGACCAGGCGGTACTGGAAACGCTCGCTAGGCACACGCTAATTCTCTATATCAAGATTCCGCCGGATCTCGAAAAAACTATTATCGAGCGTGCCAAAACCGACCCGAAACCGCTTTATTACCGTGAAGCCTTTTTGGATGAAAAATTGGCCGAATTTATGACCAAACAAAACTATTCGGCCCCGGAAATGATTCCGCCCGACGAATTCGTCACCTGGGTCTTCCCGGAATTATTCAAGTCGCGCTTACCTCGTTATGAAGCGATAGCCCGGCAGTACGGCTACACTATCGACGCCAACGATGCCGCACAAGTCAATAACGAAGACGATTTCATTCGCCTGATCGCGGATGCGATCGCCGAACAACAGGCTTAAATAAGGTTAGGATTAATGCCCTTAGTCGCACACACCGATTTACCGACATTCCAGCGTCTGCGTGAAGAAGGCGAAGAAATTTTAAACCCGGAGCGCGCCCGTCACCAAGATATTCGAGAAATGCATATCGGTTTGCTGAATATGATGCCGGATGCCGCGCTTGAAGCCACCGAACGCCAATTTTTCCGACTGGTCGGCGCATGTAACCAAATCACGCAGTTTCATGTCCACCCGTTTACCGTCGACGGATTACCCCGAGGCCCGGAAGCAAAAGCACACATAGAGCGTTATTACGAATCGTTCGAAACCATCAAGCGCGACGGACTGGACGCCTTGATCATCAGCGGCGCCAATGTCACGCAACCGAAACTAGACCAGGAAGATTTTTGGCAACCGTTGACCGAAGTGTTCTTATGGGCAAAACAGAACGTTCCGTCCATTTTATGTTCGTGCCTGGCAACGCACGCCGTCATACAGTTTTGCTACGGTATTGAAAGAACCCGTTTGCCCGCCAAACGCTGGGGCGTGTTTCCGCATAAAGTCTTGGATCGCAAGCATCCCTTAGTCTCGGAAATCAATACCCGCTTCGATGTCCCGCATTCGCGCTTTAACGAAATCTTTCGCGAAGACATCGAACAAAAAGGCTTGAAAGTATTGGTCGCGAGCAAGGAAGCAGGCGTACATCTGGCGGTTAGCCCGGACGGTTTCCGAATCGTATTCTTCCAAGGCCACCCGGAGTACGACGACATCAGCCTGTTGAAAGAATACAAGCGCGAAGTGACGCGTTATTATTACGGTCAAATAGACGACTATCCGCCTTTTCCGGAGCATTATTTCAGCCCCAAAGTCCAGCATATTTTCATGGACTACCGAGACCACGTCATAGCGGCGCGGCGCGGCAATAAACCGATCGAACCTTTTCCGGAAGCCGCCGTACTGGATTACATCGACAATACTTGGCGGGATACGGCTCGAGCGGTCTTTAACAACTGGCTCGGAAAAATTTATCAGATCACCGATCAGGACCGGCGTATTCCGTTTATGCCGGGCATCGATCCCAACAACCCTTTAGGTTTATGAACACGCACTCGGACTATTTACAACAAGCGATCGATCTCGCTGCCGAAAACGTCGAATCCGGACAAGGCGGCCCTTACGGCGCATTGATCGTCAAAGAAGGTAAAATTATTGCCGCCAGCGGCAACCAAGTCACCGGCCGACTCGACCCGACGGCTCATGCCGAAGTCATGGCCATTCGCATGGCCTGCCAAACCTTGAACGACTATCAGTTGACAGGCTGTACCTTGTACACCAGCTGCGAACCGTGTCCAATGTGCCTGGGAGCGATCTATTGGGCCCGACTCGACAAGGTTTATTACGCCTGTAGCCGAGAAGACGCGGCAGCGGCCGGATTCGACGACAGCTTCATTTATGATGAAATTCCGCTACCGCCGGACGAAAGAAGCATCGCCATGCTAAACCTCAAACAAGGCAACGATCTCAAGCCTTTTGAACTATGGAACGCTAAACCCGATAAGATCCTTTATTAGCCAACGCAACGACCTGAGGGTTACTCGCCCGCTTTCTCGATTACCACCTCGGCTTTCTCTTCTTCAACTTTGTCGACGGCTTGCCCGGTAGCCTTACCAACATTTTCGTCGGCTTCTTCGGGCTCGGAGGCCAAAATTTGAGGACTATCGGCAATCTTAATCAACCATCCTTCCGCGCCTTTGCAGCCAAGAACGGCATCGGCTCTTGCGTTGATTCGGGCGAATTTTCCGTTCAATGAAGCCGGTAATTTTGCACTGACTCTAAAAAAACTGTTTTTATTTTCGACATCCAACTCCAGTGGAATATCTTTTGCCGTTACTCGAATAGTGTCAGGCGCTATCCAATTGGAAATCGTAAACACCAACTCGGATTCGGGCGCGACCTCGGTTTTATTTTCCGCACTATAAACCGGCAGATTAAAGTCCCTAAATTTTGGTGTTTTGCAAATTGGCTTGTCATTATCGTCAGTGTAAGCAAAAGCCCCATTAGTCAGTGATGCGGCGATCGTAAAAATAGTAACTTTCAATAATTTCTTTGTCGTCATAACCTTCTCACATTTATAGTTATTGTAATTGGCGAATCCAAAAGCTTTATCCTTGCTTAACCTTAAATAGTTTTTAAATTGAATTCAACTCTCAAGAATATATCACGGCTTTAACGCATGGGAAGCAGTCTAAAACTCAATTCGTCGGAACTTAATTCACCAGACCCCACCCCAACTGACCCCATCGGTTCTAAGACGCCACCGGAACCGAGCGCATGCCGAAACACGCTGAAATCACCTTCATAATTGATTCTATAGCGATTAAAGCCATCTCTAACACTGAGCCAAGCCACCGATTTAACCATCGGCAGGGATTCTATATGACGTGTAACTCGAGTAATATCGTTCATACCGGCAATCCCGGCAATATTGAGCATCATCATGCCTCGCTCAAGTATATCCGGCTTAACGCCATAATAATGAGACAAGCGCGTATAAACGCCCCGCATACCGCTCAACAACGCTTCATGCAATGTGCCGCAAGAATTTGACCACTGTTGCACGCCTCCGTCGAAATAAAAAGCCCAATCCGCCTGCCAACAATCGGCTTGCCGGGCCACCCTGCCCGCCAGTATCGACACCACATCGTAGCGCCCGGAAATATCCAATAGCTGCTCAGGATAAGCGCTCAGAACATCATGCACGGCAATTTGGGCGCGCTCTTCAAGATCAAGCAAAGGAAAAATCAGCGGCAATCCCTGCTGTTTCGCGGCACGGCTGATAGCATGCTCCAAAGACGGCATCAATTCGGGTTTAAAAAAACGCCGCTTGCCTTGTTCGTCGACGACCAACCAAAGCAATGTTTCCGGCCTAATCTCGCTCCAAATCCCCAATCGCCCGGTACTGAGCAAATTCAATAGCCGCGTCTCGTCAAACAAAACCCTCATGACTCGTGCCTGCCCGGATGCATCGCTCGTTTTCTCAACCAAAGAATATTGGTGCTGCTTGACGTAAAAACGCGCCTGGGCCAAAGCCGTCTTGGCAACGGGGTCATCGAGAACATCGCTGCCGGATAATACCCGTTGCAAGACAATGGTCATCGCCTCCTTGATCGCGACCTCAATATCTTCCGGCCGCTGGCTTTTCGCAATGACCTCCGTTTCGAACAAGCCTTTGACTTCGGCGGCCCAGCCACTCGAACCGCACAAATAAACGATAACCGCAAGAACCCTAAATAGTGACTTCATATCCCTCACACAAATCCGAAGATGTCTTGTACAATATCGGTCATTAACATTTTTACTTTATAGAGAACATCACATTGAGCGCACAAAATCAAGACGGCTTGAATTATAAGAGTGCCGGCGTGGATATCGAAGCCGGCAATGCATTGGTCGAACGGATCAAACCGATCGCAGCCAAAACCCGCACACCTGGAGTGTTAGCAGGACTCGGCGGTTTCGGATCGATGTTCGAACTCCCTCTCGACCGCTACCGACAACCGATACTGGTTTCCGGGACCGATGGAGTGGGCACTAAGCTCAAACTGGCGATCGATCTCGGCATTCATAACACGGTCGGCATCGACTTAGTCGCGATGTGCGTCAACGATATCATTGTTCAAGGCGCGGAACCTTTATTCTTTCTCGATTATTTCGCCACCGGGAAACTCGATGTCGACACGGCAGCCGCAGTCGTCGAAGGTATAGGTAAAGGCTGCGAATTGGCCGGAGCCGCGTTGGTCGGCGGCGAAACGGCCGAAATGCCCGGCATGTACGCAGACGGCGAATACGATTTAGCCGGATTTTGCGTCGGCATCGTCGAAAAAAGCAACATCATCGACGGCAGCAAGGTCAAAGCCGGAGACAAGCTGATCGGCATCGCATCAAGCGGCCCCCATTCGAACGGCTATTCGCTGATACGCAAAATTTTAGCGCACGGCAACACGCCGCTATCGGAACCTTTCCACGGCAAAACGCTCGGTGAAGCGCTGTTGGAACCGACCCGCATCTACGTCAAACCGCTGTTGAAACTGCTCGAATCGGTGCCGGTTCATGCGCTGGCACACATCACCGGCGGCGGCATCACCGAAAATCTGCCGCGCGTGCTACCGGAAGACACAGCCGCACACATCCAATTAGGATCGTGGAAACGCCCGGAAGTTTTCGACTGGCTGCAACAACAAGGTAACGTTTCCGGTGCCGACATGCTGACCACTTTCAATTGCGGCATCGGCATGATCGTTTGCGTCGCCGAAGAAGACGAAGCGGCAACGCTGCGAATTTTGACGGAAGCCGGCGAAACAGCGTTTTCGATAGGAACATGCGAATCATCGGAAGGCAAGCCGAAGGTTGAATACTCTTAAACGAAAGCGGCAATGGACTCCCGAGCCGAGATTAGCGCTCGGTATCCAAAGAGATATCGATTTAAAAAGTGAAACAATAGCACGGACGGCGTTGCAAAACCCGTCCGGCGTTAGAGGTTTTGACCTGAAGGAAACAGGCGGTTTTTTGGATTACATTTCTCTAACGCGAAAGAAATCGGCAAAAGCCATAAATCAAAGACTTAACCCCGTTTTTTTGGAAGCCGCCACTTTGCCGTTGACCGCCAAATGCGTCAAAAACTGCTCCACCTCGCTAGCGCCCAAGCCACGCGGATGGCGCTTGCCAAAATGCAAAATATAGCGTTTAATCCACTCCGTATAAGCCTGCTCAGTACGAATGCTGTAATGCTTCAAGCGAATCTTAGCCCGTACTTGATCCAATAATTTTAGGATGCCTAATTACAGTTAACCAATGGAGATAAGTAGCATGCGGCAATATATGAGCGAAACACTACTTGCTCAGTTTTCCAAATCAGCAAGAAAAACTCGCGCCGCGCTCGGAACGGAGGATATCACCGGAATGTCGCCTTTGTACGGAGTATCTGGTAATACCTTTAGGGCATATCGGAGCTGGAGTGAGCCGCCCGGAGAGATATACAAGGCATGGGCGAAGAAAAAAACGGATTCCATCATAACAGCCACGCCATTAAAAGAAATCGCTACTGAGCCTGGATTCCAATGCTGGCATAGAGGCTTGTGCAAATCACTAAATGCGAAATGGAAAAAAGATCAAGGCGGAAAATTATCCATCGCGCACTGCTATAAACTTGTTGATCTATATATTAAATGGTTAAGTCGCTATCGAATTCAGAATGGAGAATTCGCTTCGCTATTGAATAAGTATGCGTCATGTGCACTTGACTCTCAAACTATATCAAAGATCAACGCATGCTACGGATATTGTCTTCCAATCAGCAAACCGCGTATGGGCGACATTCATAACGAGAACACTTACCATTATTGCCAATATATGATCGCAGCATTTTGTGAGGCCGCTGGCGGCACAAAATTGGAGTTTGATTATTGGGCCTGGAAAAAAGGTGGCTAACACGGAGCTTCAAATAAGGGAACAGAAATTAAATGCCATACGATGTAGCTGTTGCATGCGAAAAGCTTAGTTATAGGGATAAACTATGCCTTGCTCAATTGTTAATACAGGCGACAAGAAAGGAAGAAGAGAATGCAAACCCGCAAAATCGATCAAAATCATAAGTTACTGCTAAGAGTTCCAAAATCTTAAAACACAGGCGTTCGACGAAATTGACACCATCGGATACGTTGTTGAAAGGCTTTTTGAATTGCGACCGAGCAAGAAAAAGGCGTTAGCCAATTCAATTAAGTCAATGTTTCAATTTCAGGGTGGCATTTCAGAGGCGGACATCGACGCAATTATCCATGAATTTGAAAAGCGTAAGTATATAAAAATTGAGCAAAATAGCGTCAGTTATTTATAATCGAATTCACCTTGGCCATTGAGGTAAGTTTTTCTTGCCTTTAAGCTCTTTAATCCCCCCGCATCATTAACGGAGAAAATCTATGGAACTCTCAGCAGTTTTAACGCCAACCCCCGAAGGGGGGTATATCGCCTTCAATCCGGAAACCGGCACAACTACACAAGGGGAAACCGTTGAGGAAGCATTGACCAATTTGCGTGAGGCAACCGAGCTTTATCTTGAAGAATTTCCTCTTATCGTCGAGGGACGCCCTTTGCTGACCTCATTTCAAGTACCGGAACATGCCTAAATTGCCGGTCGTGTCGGGAACGGAGGTTGTAAGGGCTTTGCAACGGTTGGGATTCGTGGTTGCACGGCAGCGTGGTAGCCATATCGTGATGCGGCGCGGTTCCTCGGGTTGCGTCGTGCCAAATCACGCCGAACTAAAAACTGGCACATTGAGCGGAGTTCTAAAACAGGCTGATATTTCCGTAGATGAATTCGTTGAGTCACTACATGCTTAACCATGCGGTCCAGCCGAGGCTGCAGAACGGGGTCAGGTCTATAAAAGAAGCGTCTAATTTACACCTCTGATAATTCGCCCTACTGTAGTAAAGTGTAACCCGAAGTGTTCGGCGATTTGCTGGTTTTTAGCAGGGGTTATGCTATGAATCTAGACCCTAATAATACCTTTAAAAATACCTTTTGTCTTTTCTGTGTTAATGGCCAATTAAACTGAGCCAGAAATGGCCAACAATTTTGAGCCACTTTTTCAGACTTTATTTGTACCAATAAATCTGACAGAGTCCCTGAATTTTTTCCAGGGAGTGAGAACGATGGGGGTCAAGCCTTACAATTGACATTTACCCCACCCTTTTCCGATTATTTCACTATACATTTATACATTTGCTACTCTCTATAGTGAAAAGGACGCTTGGTTACTTTTCTTATCGGCTACCATTAACCGTAAAAAGTAATCCGCCCTCTTTTCCATAGCGGTTTTAACCTGAAGAAAATAAGCGCTTTATAGGATCGTAATTTTCTAACGCGAGTGAAATCGATAAAATCCATAAATCAAAAACTTGATCCCCGTTTTCCAAACAATACTGGTGGGGGGCTTGAGGACTTTTTGAATATCAAAGAAATACAGGTGACCAATGCGGCTTGTCTGTAGCGTAGCGAAAGGCGCGCCGGTCGAGTTTACGCTTTTGTTATGCACCTTTTTCAACCAAACGACCGGTTACATATTTGTGTAGAATACTTGACACAAGAACTTGATAAGGCAATCCCTCAATTAATGCCCTTTCTTGTAAAAGCTCAAGATCCATTTCCGTCATTCGTATATTTACACGCTTGTCTTTTCTGAATGTGTTTTTTGCTGCTGCTGTATATTCTGCAATATCTGATGGATTCATAACTGAAACCCATTCATCATTTTCATATGATTCAAGCAGATCTTTCTCTTCTTGATCGAGTTTGCTAGCCATTATTCACCTCAAGATACTGTTTTGTAGCTTTACGACTTGGGATTATGGTTTTCAAAAATATCTGTTTTTCATCTTCAACGAATGGAATCAAATATGCGTAATTTTCAATATTTATGATGAACATGCGCTGGTTAGGGTATTTTGAAGGGTTCGGATGTTTGATCACATCCAAAACACCCTTGAT
The DNA here is from genome assembly GCF_005931095.1 of Methylotuvimicrobium buryatense. Classification (GTDB taxonomy): domain Bacteria; phylum Pseudomonadota; class Gammaproteobacteria; order Methylococcales; family Methylomonadaceae; genus Methylotuvimicrobium; species Methylotuvimicrobium buryatense. Next base: position 4,016,256 of record NZ_CP035467.1, read on the forward strand.
GAACGACTCGTTCGGATGACATTCCCCGCTCTGCAATCAGCTGAGCGTTCTTTTCGAAATTCCAAACAAAGTGCTTCATACTGAAAATTTAGCCCATTGTCGCCTTTTGCAATCTTTCCAGGTCGCCCGATTAGCTTTACATTATGCGGCTTTAAGCCGTGATTCAAACATAACCAACTACTCCTAATCTGATCGAAAAAGCGTCTAATTTCCTGGAGGAGAGGAACGTGCTTGGCGAGGATGTCGACTTACGCTAATCCGACCTTCGATTCATGAGCTCGATCAAACCTTTTTTACAAATTCCGATTTCAATTTCATCGCGCCGATGCCGTCGATTTTACAATCGATATCGTGATCGCCTTCGACCAACCGGATATTTTTGACCTTTGTGCCGACTTTAACGACAAGGGACGAGCCTTTTACCTTGAGATCCTTGATCACCGTAATCGTATCGCCATCCTGCAATACATTGCCGTTGGCGTCTTTAATCATCCTGCCTTCATTTCCGATGCCGCCCTCCGAGTCTTGCGACCATTCATGCCCGCACTCCGGACAAATGTACATGCCTCCATCGATATAAGTGTATTCAGAGTTGCACTGCGGACAATTAGGTAATTCGCTCATCTTGGTATTGTATTTGTTCGTTTAATTTGGCTAGCAGTCTGTTGAAAAAGAACTCGATACTTTTTGCCTTAATCTTCGGGCTGCTTTCTTTTTGATAATAATCAAAAGGTCAGGGGTATGTTTACCGACATCTTCGCCAAACATACCACATACCTAATGATCATGAAGATACTCTCATCACTTAGGACTATGAAAGTACCCGGACTGATTAGGGATGAGAAAATACGATCACGAATTATACCTTTCACACTTCAAATTTCGGCATTAGCCTATGGAAGCGCCGGGGTAATCGGCAAAGGCTTTGCCAGCATGGATGCTGGCATAGAGCCTACATGGACGTTTTCACGGCGTCCTTTGACGGTCACCTCGGCGCCGAATTTTGATCTACGATGGGTATAACACAAATCCGTAATCGAGAAATGCTTTGCGGCACTATCCCTTAGGCCCTAAAACATCATCGGGATCGCCTTCATATGGCGTAGCATAGCTACATTCCTTTTGCGGGCACACTTTTTCGGCACCCCGGCGCTTGGTGGATTTTAGGGTCAAAATAGGCCAATTGCATTCCGGGCAACTTTCCTGAACCGGGGCATTCCATATTGCATAGCTGCATTTCGGATACTCTGAACAGGAATAAAAAATCTTGCCGTTTCTGGATTTACGCTTGAGCAGATTGCCTTTTTTGCATTGCGGGCACTCGACACCGGTATCGACCGGCTTTTCGAGCGGCTCGATGTGTTTGCATTTAGGATAGCCGCTACACCCGATGAACTTGCCGTAACGTCCGGTTTTAATCACCAACGGCGATTCGCACTTCGGACAAACTCTGCCTTCGACGACTTCCGGTTCGGACGATTTACTGGCGTCTTCGTTCAAATTGCGCGTATAGGAACATTCCGGGTAATTGGTACAACCAATAAAGCGCCCATTCCGCCCCAGCCTTATCGACAAAGGGCTGCCGCATTCCGGACATTTTTCATCAATCGCCTCTTGCGTGACATCCTTGCGCTGCACGCTTTCTTCTTTTTCATGAATCAGCGTATTGAAAGGCACCCAAAAAGAGCGCATCAATGGAATCCAGTCTTTTTCACCGCGTGACACCGCATCGAGCTCATCTTCGAGGTTCGCGGTGAAATCATAATCGACGTATTTATTAAAATGCTCAGTCAAAAACTTATTGACGATGCGACCAACATCAGTCGGATAAAACCGCTTGCTTTCCAAAGTGACATAATCACGGTTTTGTAATGTCGAGATAATCGATGCATAAGTTGAAGGTCGGCCAATGCCGTATTCTTCGAGCGCCTTGACCAAACTGGCCTCGCTGTAGCGCGGCGGCGGTTCGGTAAAATGCTGGCCGGCGATAATATCATTGAGCGGGACCGGGCGCCCTTCTTCGAGAGACGGTAAAAAATTCTCCTTGTCGTCGCCTTCGGCAGTGTCGTCCTTGCCTTCCAGGTACACGGCCATGAAGCCCGGATCGGCGATCGTAGAACCGGTTGCCCGAAACACATTCCGTTCATTGCCACAATGCAGATCGACTGCAACGGTGTTAATCGTCGCATGAATCATTTGGCTCGAGATCGTGCGTTTCCAAATCAAATCGTAAAGCTTGAATTGTTCGGGGCTTAAAAATTTTTGCAGCTCGGCCGGAATCCGTCTTGCCGAAGTCGGACGTATCGCTTCGTGCGCTTCTTGAGCGTTTTTCGATTTAGTCTTGAACTCGCGCGGGCTCTTCGGCACATTTTTAGCACCGTATTTTTCGGCGATCAGTTCGCGCATTTCGGCGATCGCCTCAGCTGCGAGATTAACCGAATCGGTACGCATGTAAGTAATCAAACCGACCGTCTCGCCGCCGATATCGATGCCTTCGTATAACTGCTGCGCGACCATCATCGTGCGCTTGGTCGTAAATCCGAGTTTACGCGCGGCTTCTTGTTGTAACGTCGAAGTAATGAACGGCGGCGCAGGATTACGTTTACGCTGCTTTTTTTCGACCTTCGCGACCAACAATTTGCCGTCGGCAGCATCGAGTAAAGTTTGCTTGACCTGTAGCGCACGCTCCTCGTTGTCGATCGTGAACTGCTCGACTTTTTCACCGTCGAATTGCGTCAACTTGGCCTTAAAGGCTTGTTCATCCGCGCTCAAATCGGCGTCGATCGACCAGTATTCCCGGCTCTTGAACGCTTCGATTTCCAGTTCGCGCTCGACGATCAAGCGCAACGCGGGGCTTTGCACGCGTCCCGCCGAAAGCCCTCGTCGGATTTTTTTCCACAAAAGCGGCGATAGATTAAATCCTACCAAGTAATCCAGGGCGCGACGAGCCTGCTGCGCATTAATTAAATCGATCGACAGTTCGGCCGGATGCGCAATCGCCTCGGTGACCGCTTTTTTTGTGATCTCATGAAAGACGACGCGATGAACCGGTTTATCCTTGAGCAGTTTTTTTTCCTTGAGCAATTCGTATAAATGCCAGGAGATCGCCTCACCTTCCCTGTCCGGGTCGGTTGCTAGATAAAGCGCTTGAGCTTGCTTTATGGCTTTTGTTATCGCTTGAACATGGCGCTGATTCCGATCGATGATTTCATATTTCATCGCGAAGTCATGTTCGGGATCGACCGCGCCTTCTTTCGGGATCAGGTCTCGAACATGGCCGTAAGAAGCTAGTACGTGAAAGTCCTTGCCGAGATATTTTTCAATGGTTTTAGCTTTTGCAGGCGATTCTACAATAACGAGGTTATTACTCATTCAGATAGGAAAATACGATTAGTGTAAGTAAGCCGGGATGAGATCATAGACAATGTCCTCCATTCTTGAGAATGCGATTTCTTCGTCGGGCTGACTGAGCAACACCATCAGTACGATCCATTTCAATTTTTCCAATGAAATTTCTTCATTTTCCAACGCCATCGCACGATCGATTACGATTTCCCGGTTGGCATGCGATAGGATGCCGCTGTGTTCAATGAACATCAGAAAATTACGGCATTCCAAATCCAGTTTATCTTGTTCCTGACTGGAAAAAATACGAAACGCGGTCGGCACCGTCGGGGTAATCTGCCCTTGCAGGCTCAGCGATTCGAGCCAATCAAAAGCCTTGACCACTTCGATTTGATCGAATCCCGCTTCTTCCAGCTCTGTTTTTATCAACTCGTTATCCGGCAGGATATCAATCTCATCTTCCATATAGTTTTCAAACAGATACATAATTACATCAAAAATATTTTCTTTCATAGCGGGTCTTCTTTAAAAAAGTTTCTATACGGAACCCTTCTCTCCGTGAGAGATTCCTTTTTGGAATCGATCCGATTCCTCCGTTTTCGCAGCCGGTATCGGCTAAAAACGGCAGCACTCCCTGTACTGCGCCTTCATACAGCGTTTATTTAATTCGGGTATAACAGCCTCCCGAAACGGATTCTACGTAACCCTGCAGCTCCAAAACCAACAACATCGACGAAATGACTTCAACCGGTAATCCGGTATTTTCCACTAAACTATCAATGGAAGTGGGGCTGAACATAATTAGATTCAATAATGTTTGTTGCTCAAGGTCAAGCGTTGTTTGTCTCAATTCCGTAAAAATATCATCATCCTGTTGATTATACTGACTTAATTCTTCAAGAATATCGCGCGCGGTTTCAACGAGTTTAGCGCCCTCACGAATCAAAGCATTACATCCTCTTGCCAAGGGGTTATGAATCGACCCCGGAATCGCGAACACTTCGCGGTTCTGCTCCAAAGCCATGCGCGCAGTAATCAAAGAACCGCTTTGTTTGGCTGCCTCAACCACCAGTAGTCCGATACACAAACCGCTGATAATTCGGTTACGTCTAGGAAAATGATCGGCTTTCGCCCCAGTTCCGGGAGGAAATTCTGAAATCATTGCACCATGATTGACAATTTCGGTCGCCAATGTTCTATGGCGCGCAGGATACACCCGATCCAACCCGGTTCCCGCTACGGCAATCGTGTACCCTTGAACTTGTAAGGCGCCTTTGTGCCCGGCGGCATCAATACCTAAAGCCAATCCGCTGGTGATCACAAAGCCTTCTCTTGCCAAGGCTTTAGCAAATTCAGTAGCGGTCTCGACACCTAAATGGGAAGGATTTCGGCTACCAACGATAGCGATTTGCGGAAGCGCCAAAATATCCGGATTTCCTCTAATAAACAATAATGGCGGCGGATCGGCGATTTCCTTTAGCTGCATCGGATAACAAGGATCGGCTAAAGTCACGGCCAAATGCCCAGGCTGCTCCAACCAATGCAAATCTTGTTCTACCGCTGTCCAATCGGGATTGCGAATCGCTTGAACGACCGAATCCTTTAGCCCGAGAGCGGCCAATCCACTGCTTGACTCGGAAAACAATTGCTGAGGAGTATGACTGTCGAGCGTTTTAAGAAACGACCGACAGCCGAAACCCGGCGTGCGCAATAAGGCAAGCCAGTATTTGATATCGGAGGAAATTTGAAAATTTTTCAGGGGGTTTGAACTTTATCAAGTACGTGAATCGCTTGGTGTGCGTCCATTACCAGCGCATAACTAATCCGATCGAAGGTTCGGAAAACCATCAAGGTTCCGGCCAACTCATTGGGTAATTGAATCGTATCGTTCCTTATTTTACTAAAAGGATCTCGAACGGACTTCCCTTTTTTGTAAATATCGAGCACATGCCCGACTTTCAGACCATCCGACGCACCCTTATCGATGGCGACGACATTATAGCGCCCAATTTGAGTAACGCCATCCAGCACACTAATAATACTACCTTGTATTTCAGTTTCCGGCGGCTTAGGAAAGTAATGCAGGGTAAAATCGCCTTCTTGGTGCGGCATAAGTCTGTCGCCCATGCGAATCTCGCTGGTCGAACGCGTAACGAGCAGCGTTGCAGGATCGCCGGGCGCTTGTAGCGTCGTATTTGCAACAAACTTCGCTTCATAACCCAGAATTTCTTTGGTCTCGGCACTGACGAAAGTATCGCCCTTCCGATAAATCGTATAGGTCAAGCTTTCCGGCTTTTCGATCGCACGAACATAAACACGATTGCCGGGACCGGCAATTAGGTGCTCGCCTGCAAAGTCGATGACATAAGGCGAGTTTTCCAAATCATCCTGCCCAACCACGCGTGGCGAGGCCAAATATTTGGCGATTTTTTCGGAAGGAATTAACTCGATCGCATCAATGAGGTCCATTTCACGAATACGAGGATAGAGCTTGACTTCTCTTGACGAACCTAAATCGCCGGTAAATCCTGACGGCGACAAACTTAAGCGAGGCTTACCACCGACTTCGGAAAAATAAATGGTATCGCCCGGATAAATTAAATGCGGATTATCGATTTGCGGATTACCTTCCCAAATTAAAGGCCATTGATGAGGTTTACGCAAAAATCTTCCCGAAATATCCCATAACGTATCGCCCTTAACTACGGTATATTGATCCGGGTGAGAAGGATTGACCTCTATTTCCTGCGCCCAACCGAGTACGCTGACTGCTAACGAAACGATCAATCCAAAAATTTGTCGAAAAGCCATAGAGAGTTCCTGAGACGATAGATCCGGTAATATTATGCTGTCTGAATTCAAAGTTTAGATGAATTCATATAAAATTCCAGAATTGTAATATGATAGTGGAGAAATTGTTGAGCATTCTAACTATACTCGAGTTCCCTGATGAGCGCTTGCGTAAAAAGGCGGCCCCGGTCGAAACGGTCGATGCCGATATCAGGAAACTCGTCGACGATATGTTCGAAACCATGTACGAAGCTCGCGGCGTCGGCTTGGCCGCAACTCAAGTCAACGTTCACAAGCGAGTCATTGTCATTGACGTCAGTGAAGAGAAGAAATCTCCGCTGTGTCTAATCAATCCTGAAATCCTTGCCAAAGACGGCATCGAAGAAACCGAAGAAGGCTGTTTGTCAGTCCCAGGTTTTTTCGAAACAGTCAAACGCGCCGAACACATCAAAGTACGCGCTCTCAATCGCGACGGCGAATCATTTGAATTCGAGGCTGAGGATCTGTTGGCTGTCTGTGTGCAACACGAAATGGATCACTTAGAAGGCAAGTTGTTCGTCGATTATATTTCGCCGCTGAAACGCCAAATGATTAAAAAGAAACTGAATAAAATTCATCGATTGGAACAAAAAGCCTCATGAAAATCGTTTTCGCCGGCACCCCTGAATTTGCCGTGCCTACGCTACGCATGTTGATTGCCTCGAGCCATCAAATTTGCGCGGTTTATACTCAACCCGACCGCCCCGCAGGGCGCGGACGGCAATTGAAACCCAGCCCTGTCAAGGAACTGGCCATGCAATCCGGAATTCCGGTTTTACAACCGGAATCTCTTAAACCCGATCATCACTTTCAACAACTGGCGGCGTTCGAACCGGATTTGCTGATCGTGGTCGCCTACGGCATGCTTCTGCCGCAGCGAGTTCTTGACTTGCCGACATTCGGCTGCATCAACGTACATGCTTCATTACTACCGCGCTGGCGCGGCGCGGCACCGATTCAAAGAGCCTTGATCGCCGGCGACGAAAAAACCGGCGTCACGATTATGCGCATGGCCCTCAAATTGGATGCCGGCGACATGCTACATAAAGAAGAATACAGTATTACCCCCAAAGACACGGCGGGAGATCTGCATAACAACCTGGCCAAACTAGGCGCGCTTGGCATGAGCAAGGTATTACCGAATATTGAAGATAATACGCTACATCCGGAAATACAGAATGAAAGCCAAGTCACTTATGCCGCAAAGCTCGAAAAAAGCGAAGCGAATCTAAACTGGAACGAATCTGCCGAACAATTGGATTTAAAAATCAGAGGCTTCAATCCGTGGCCGGTAGCGCAAACGCGTTATAAAGATCAAATTTTACGCATTTGGTTAGCCGAACCGCTCAGCGGTCAAACCGATGAGGAACCCGGTACGCTGCTCAAAAACGGCAAACACCTTGAAGTCGCCACCGGCGACGGTTTACTGCGCCTGCTTGAAGTCCAACTGCCCGGCGGCAAACGTATATCCGCCTCCGCCTTTATGAATGCGCATGATGTGACTGCGCAAAGCCTGGGTTAATCCTCTGTGAACCTAAGAAATCTCTCGGCCCGGATTGTGAGCCGGGTATTGAAGGAAGGCCAATCGCTAACCGCAGCCCTCGAACAATCGCTCGGCACGATCGAGTCAGCTACTGACAAGGCTTTCGTTCAAGCGCTATGCTATGGTGTCATTCGTGAATTTTACCGGCTCGACTTTCTGCTCGGGCAATTATTGAGTAAACCGATCAAAGACGATGAGATCAAGACCTTAGCCTTGATCGGTCTTTATCAGCTCGAATACATGCGCGTTAAAGCCCATGCCGCGGTTTCCGAAACGGTTTCGGCAGCCCCTCGAAAAAAGGCTTGGGCAAAACCGCTGCTCAATGCCATCATGAGAAACTATCAAAGACGCAGAGATGAATTACAATCGCTGGCCGACAACGACCCGGTAGCGGCAAGCAATCATCCGAAGTGGCTAATCGATACGATCGGCTCAAATTGGCCGGAACAAGCCGGGCACTTATTGGTCGAAAACAATCTTCAGGCACCAATGACTCTGCGCGTCAATTCAGCACGCATCGACCGAACCGATTATAAAGCACAACTAGCCGCCGCCGAACTCGGTGCAATCGAGACTTCCGAGTGCCCTTCCGCGCTCATCCTTGAGCGGCCGGTTCCGGTCGAACAATTGCCTGGATTTTCCGAAGGCTTGGTTTCGGTACAAGACCTTGCCGCGCAATTTTCAGCCGGATTACTGGACCTAAAGCCGAACCAACGGGTACTGGATGTCTGTGCGGCCCCCGGCGGCAAATCGGCACATATTCTGGAAACGCAAGGAGATATATCGTGCCTCACGGCAATCGATATCGATGCCAATCGCATGCAAAAAGTCCGCGATACCTTACGACGGCTAAGGCTCGATGCCGAATGCATTGTCGCGGACGCTTCCCAACCTAACGACTGGTGGGACGGCGTTCCGTACGACCGAATCCTACTCGATGCGCCGTGCTCGGCACTTGGGGTAATCCGCCGACATCCGGACATTAAATTGTTGCGCAAACCCGGCGATATAGCCCCATTACAACAGCTCCAACAAAAGATCCTCGAAGCCATATGGCCTTTGTTAGCCCCGGGCGGCTTACTGGTTTATGCGACGTGTTCGATTTTGAAGGAAGAGAATGAGCTACAAATCCAACGGTTTTTAGACCACCATCAAGATGCTTCGGAATGGCCCATCGATTGCAACTGGGGCATGGCAAGACCCCATGGCCGGCAAATATTGACCGGCAGCCAGGCAATGGACGGATTTTATTATGCGCGTATTCGTAAACACTAACCGCCTACTATCGATAGGCATATGGATAGCGGTACTCGCCGGACTACTGGCTCGACCGGCTTTTCTTCATGCGGACGAATCGAAGATTGAAGTCCGAAGTATCGACTTTGCATTGAGAGACGGCCAATATTACTTATCTGCAGATATCCATTATCAATTAACTCAAACCGCTCGCGAAGCACTGCAAAAAGGCATTCCTTTATACTGGGATGTGCTGATCAAAGTCGTTCACGAACGTGCTTGGCTTTGGAACAAAACCCTAGTTGATTTCAAAATTCGTTACCGCATCCAATATCACGCCTTATTGAACAACTACCGAGTCACTAACATCACCTCCTCGGACAGTACGAGTTACGCGTCGCTTTCCGAGGCATTAGCCGGCATGTCGGCGATCCGTAACATTGCCGTACTCAATGAAGACGATCTCGTTGAGGATGAGAGCTACCAGGTCGGCGTCAAGACTCGTTTCGACCGCGAAGCCCTGCCCTTGCCGCTCCGCCCCGCCACTTATATCAACCCGCAATGGTATTTATCGAGCGATTGGTTGCAATGGCCCGTGCAAAAATGAGTTTTCCCCTTGCCCCGTTAATTGCGGTTCTATTCGGACTGGTTTTGCTGTCTTTGCAATTAATGAGTTCGGCAACCCAAGAATCCTCGCAACTCAACGAGATGTACTCATCATTATTGATCATCAATGCGCTAGGCTCGATCGTCTTGTTGGGATTGATTGGCGTCAACATTGTCTCGCTTACCCAACAACTCAAAAAACGCGAAGCAGGCTCTAAGCTAACGATTCGCATGGTCTCGCTGTTCGTGCTATTGGCGCTAGCCCCCGCCGGCATCGTTTTTTTCTTTTCGATGCAATTTTTACATCAGGGTATCGATAGTTGGTTCAATGTCGAAATCGACCGAGCGATGGAAGACTCGCTCGAACTCAGCCAAGCCTCCCTTGACCAACGGATGCGTTGGCATTTACGGCAGACTCAACAACTCGTCGACCAACTCTACGAAACCAAATCCGAAACGCAACGCATGGACGATCTGGAAAAGCTACGCGCACAAGCCGGCGCGGCGGAAATGACCTTATTTTCCAGACAAGGCCGCATCATCGCTTCCAGCAGCATCAATCCCGGCGATATTCTCCCTCATCTTCCCGACGAACATGCCTGGCTGGACGTGCGCCGCAACGACCATTACGTCGCGCTTGACTCGACCAAGGAAGAGCAGTTGCGGGTACAAGTCATCGTTACTGTCAGCACTCAAGACATTCAATATCTTCAAGCCCTATACCCGGTCCCCCTTAGAATCATGGACCTGGCCGATTCAGTTGAATTCGCCTTCGTGCGCTACCAAGAAATGAATTTTCTACGAAATTCGTTGAAACTGAGCTTTTCGCTTGCCTTATCATTGGTATTGTTAATGAGTCTACTTGCGGCAATCTGGGTCGCATTTATCAGCATCAGAAACATTGTCGCGCCGGTCAAGGAACTGGTCAAAGGCACGCAAGCTATCGCAGCGGGCCATTACAACCAACAGCTTCCAGTACTGGCCCAGGACGACCTGGGGTTTCTGGTTATCTCGTTCAACGACATGGCCCAACGCATCGCCAAGGCCCGCGACGAAACCCGACTGGCCGGTATCGAAGTCGAGAATCAACGTGCTTATCTGGAAACAATTCTAGCCAACCTAACAGCCGGCGTGATAAGTTTTGACAAGGATTTTAGAATCCGCACGGCCAACCAGGCCGCCTACCGTATCTTTCATCTACAAGTCAGCGGATTTTACGGACAAACTTTGTCGGACTTGTCAAAAGAGCACTCGGATTTAGCCGATCCTTTGCGAAAAATTCAACATTTGCTTGAAAATGCCGAGGATATTTGGGAGCAACGCATCGCCTTCCTGGGCCCCAACGGCCTGCAAGAACTGTTATGCAGAGGAACCCCGCTCTACTCGCCCGAAGGCCGTAGCATAGGCGCTGTCGTCGTGTTCGACGATGTCACTGACCTAATACAAGCGCAAAAAAATGCCGCTTGGGGTGAAGTCGCCCGGCGTCTAGCTCATGAAATCAAAAATCCTCTAACACCAATACAACTATCGGCCGAACGCCTGCAACACAAACTCGCCAATGAATTGCAACCAAAATCGCTTGCGATATTACAGCGCTCCACCGAAACCATCGTTCAGCAAGTCGAAGCGATGAAAGAAATGGTGGACGATTTCTCCGAATATGCCAGAGTCTCTAAAAAGCAAACCGAGCACATCAACCTACCCTCGCTAATACAGGAAGTTTTAACCCTTTACGCCTCACAGGGCGATGCAAAATTTACCACTTCAGTCGAAGAAGAGATTATGATGATCAACGGTGACCGAATCAGTATTCGACAGGTTCTACACAACCTGATAAAAAACGCCTTAGAAGCCACCGAAAAAAACGGCAACGTAAAAATTACAATCACTAACCGGTTTAAAAATAATGCCAGGTTCGTCGAAGTGGCTTTTCATGATGACGGTCCGGGCATTAAAGAAGAGCATTTGGATAAAATATTCGAACCTTATGTTACAACCAAGGCAAAAGGTACCGGTTTAGGACTGGCCATCGTCAAAAAGATTATCGAGGAACACGGCGGAGCCATTTGGATCGACACAGGCTATAAAGCCGGTGCAGGCTTCGTGATCCAACTCCCTGCCGTCTAACGCTATTACTTATTTATATTATGAATGCAAAAGCAGCACACATCTTAGTGGTCGACGACGAACCGGATATTCGTCGACTGGTTCATGAAATCCTGGAAGATGAAGGCTACGAAGTCAGTACCGCTGAAAACGCAGGCCAAGCAAGACAATTAAAGAACGAAAAAAAACCGGACTTGATCCTGCTGGATATCTGGATGCCCGACACAGATGGGATAACGCTCCTTAAGGAATGGATCGCGGAAGGCGGTTTTGCCTCGCCGGTCGTTATGATGTCCGGTCACGGCTCTGTCGAATCGGCCGTCGAAGCTACGCGACTAGGCGCTTATGACTACCTGGAAAAACCGTTGTCTCTGGCCAAGTTATTGTTGATCGTCGAACGCGCGCTCGAATCGCGTCAATTGCAAATCGAACTACCCGTTCCGAAGGCATATCAAACATTGGATTTCGAACCGGTCGGAAAAAGCGCAACGATTGCCCGCATCAAAGAACAACTGAAGCGTCTCGCGCAACACGATACCCGCGTGCTGTTCGTTGGCGATGCCGGCGTCGGTAAAGAACTCTATGCCCGTTACCTACATAACCATAGCGTACGTAGAGAACGGCCGTTTATCGACGTCGCGGTCGGAAGCCTTTCGCCGGAAAACTCGGTGATCGAATTTTTCGGCAAGGAGGAAAACGGCAAAGCGATGCCCGGCTTGCTGGAACAGGCTCATGGCGGAACGCTGTTCCTATCGGAAATCGCCGGCATGGACAAAGAATCTCAATTGAGACTACTCAGCGCATTGGAGTCTCGATCCTTTTTGCGTAGCGGAGGCATCCAATCGGTCAGCGTCGACGTCAGAATCGTCACCTCGACCCGAGTCTCGCTCGAAGAAGAAGTTAAGGCAGGCCGGTTTCGACGGGATTTGTATTATTTACTCAACGAAGTCACGATGGAAATTCCGCCGCTACGCGAGCATAGCGAGGACGTACCGGCCTTGCTCGGATTCTATGTCGATCAATTCATGAATCAGGAAAAGCTGCCGTTCCGAAAATTTTCGATGGCGGCGCAGAATTATTTAAGAAATTACAGTTGGCCAGGCAACGTAAGAGAACTGAGGAACCTAGTTCAACGCCTGATGATTCTCGGCGTCGGCGACGACATGGAGCTCGACGAAGTCAAAGGCGCGTTAGGCTCAGCGGTCGAACAAACGGGCGGCAGATCGTCGGTCCCGGAGTTTTATAATCTGCCATTAAAAGAAGCACGAGAACACTTCGAAAAGGCCTATCTCGAATACCATTTCGAAAAATCCGGCGGCAGCGTTGCCAAACTTGCCTCGATCATCGGCATGGAACGAACTCATTTATACCGTAAATTGCACGCATTGAATATCAAGCTATAGAAAAATAAAAGCCTCAAGCATGACCTCGCGCAGGTTAACCTTCAGAAACAATAAATAAACTTGAAAAACCCTAGCGACTCTAGTAACATTCCCAGTCTTTTATTGGGTCCTAAACAGAATAAACAGTAACGATGAAAACTTTTAGTGCAAAGCCAGCAGAAGTTAAGCGCGATTGGTACGTAGTTGATGCAGAAGGGAAGACGCTTGGTCGGCTTGCCACTGAAATTGCGCGCCGTCTTCGCGGGAAACATAAACCCGAATACACACCGCACGTCGATACCGGCGACTATATCATTGTCGTTAACGCTGAAAAAATCGCAGTGACCGGCAATAAAGAAAAAGACAAGATGTATTACCGCCACACAGGTTATATCGGTAATATGAAAGCCGTTAACTTAGGCAAACTCAGACAAACCTTCCCGGACCGTATTATCAATACAGCCGTGCAAGGCATGTTACCAAAAAATCCATTGGGCCGCGCAATGTTCAAGAAATTGAAAGTATATGCGGGTCCTGAACACGATCATCAGGCTCAACAGCCGAAAGTTTTAGAAATTTAAGCGGGTAGATCATGGCAGCAGCTCAGTATTATGGAACAGGCCGTCGTAAAAGCGCTATCGCGCGCGTTTACGCAACCACCGGAACCGGTAAAATAACGATCAATAGTCAAAGCATCGAGCAATATTTCGGACGGAAAACCGACCAAATGATTTCTCGCCAACCGCTAGAATGCGTTGATATGATCGATAAATTCGATGTCAACGTCATCGTCAAAGGCGGAGGCCCTTCCGGCCAAGCTGGCGCGATACGTCACGGACTGGCCCGAGCGTTGATGGAATACGACGAAACGCTGCGCCCTTCCCTCAGAAAAGCAGGATACGTCACTCGCGACGCACGCGTAGTAGAACGTAAAAAAGTCGGCTTGCACAAAGCCAGAAAGCGTCCTCAATACTCCAAACGTTAATCGCTCACCCGATTACCGAACCAAAAAAGGCCGCATTTTCCGAATGCGGCCTTTTTTATGTCCAAAACCCAGACCGCCGTGGGCATGCGCGGTGAATAGTAAATAGTGAATAGTGAATAGTGAATAGTGAATAGTGAATAGTGAATAGTGAATAGTGAATAGTGAATAGTGAATAGTGAATAGTGAATAGTGAATAGTGAAATGATGCGACATTTTAACCTCTTGTCAAGCCCCAATTTCCTCTTTCCTCTTTCACCCTTTCTCCTCCCCACCACCGGCAAACAAATCGTAAGCAGGATTTGCGGTTTGCTCCGAATATTCGAATCCTAAGCTCTCCAGGCACACCTCAAACGTATCGCGCTCGGAATTCGGCATTTGTAACCCGATCAACACTCGCCCGAAAGCCGCGCCATGATTGCGGTAATGAAACAAACTAATATTCCAGCGCCCTCCCAAGGCTGTCAAAAACTTCAGCAAAGCGCCGGGACGCTCGGGAAATTGCAGACTGTATATCACTTCATTCAAAGCACGCGGCGCATGACCGCCGACCATGTAACGGATATGCTCCTTGGCGAGTTCGTTCGCGGTCATATCGACCACGGTAAAGCGCTCGGCCTCGAGGCGCCGAATCACTTCCGGCTTGTCCGACTCGGCGCCGCTGGTCGAAAGACCGACGAAGACCTGAGCCTTGCGCGCGTCGAAATAACGGTAATTGAACTCGGTGATGTTGCGATTACCGAGCATGTTGCAAAAATGCAAAAAACTACCCGACTCTTCGGGAATTTCGACAGCCAACAAAATCTCCCGATGCTCGCCGACCTGAGCCCGCTCGGCGACATAGCGCAACCGGTCGAAATTAATGTTCGCGCCGCTTTCAATCGCAATCAGCGTTTGATCGACGATTTTTCGGGTTTCGACATATTTTTTCAAGCCGGCCAAGGCCAATGCGCCGGCAGGCTCGGCAACCGAGCGGGTATCGTCGAAAATGTCCTTGATCGCCGCGCAGATTTCATCAGTATTGACCGTGACGACCGCATCGACCGTATGCCGCAGTATCCGAAACGGCTCCTCGCCGATTTGCTTGACCGCGACCCCGTCGGCAAACAATCCGACCTGTTTGAGCACGACCCGGTCGTTCGCCTTCAAGGCCTGATTCAAGCAATCGGCATCGTCCGGCTCAACGCCGATCAGCTTGACCTCGGGGCGCACGAATTTGATATAGGCCGCAATACCGGCAAACAAACCGCCACCGCCGACCGGCACGAACACCGCATCGAGTGCGCCGGTTTTTTGCCGTAAAATCTCCATGCCGATCGTACCCTGCCCGGCGATGACCTCGGGATCGTCATACGGATGAATGAAGGTCATGTTTTTCTCGGCGGCGATTTCCCGAGCCCGACCGTAGGCTTCGTCGTAGGAATCGCCGAACAAAACGGCCTGGCCGCCGCGCGCGCGCACCGAATTGACCTTGATTTCGGGCGTCGTTTGCGGCATTACGATCAACGCATCGATGCCGAGCATCTGCGCCGACAATGCCACGCCTTGCGCATGATTACCGGCCGAGGCCGCAATAACGCCATTTGCCTTGGCTTGCTCATCCAGCGCCGCGATCTTGTTATAGGCGCCGCGCAATTTAAACGAAAAGACCGGCTGCAAATCCTCACGCTTCAAATAAACCGCGTTGCCTAGACGCTTGGACAAGCCCGGCGCATAATCCAGCGGCGTCTCTTCCGCAACATCGTATACGCGGGCCTTTAGTATTTTTTCGATATACTTAGTTAACATGCTTAAAAAACGGATGAGCTCTCGATTTAGATGCGTTATTATCACATATTAACTACAACCACTAACTCAATAATAAAAAAGCTATGACACAAGACGAACTCAAACAAAAAGTAGCCTATGCAGCCCTCGATTATGTCAAAGGCGTTTCGATTGTCGGCGTCGGAACCGGCTCGACCGTGTTCCACTTCATCAATGGCCTGGCCGAGATGAAATCGGGCATCGAAGGCGCGGTATCCAGCTCCGAAGCCACCACGGCTCATCTGAAAAAGATGGGCATTCCTGTACTGGATTTGAATGATGTCGGCACCCTCGAGGTCTACGTGGACGGCGCGGATGAAATCAACCCGAACAAACAATTGATCAAAGGAGGCGGCGCCGCATTAACCCGCGAAAAAATCATCGCCGGCGCCAGTAAGAAATTCGTCTGTATCGCGGACGGCTCCAAGCGCGTCGACGTGCTCGGCAAATTCCCGCTACCGGTGGAAGTCATTCCAATGGCAAGAAGTTTCGTAGCTAGAGAAATAGTCAAACTGGGTGGCCAACCGGTCTGGCGGGAAAACTGCGTGACTGACAACAGCGGCCATATTCTCGATGTGCATAACCTGAACATCGTCGACCCAAGCGAACTGGAAAAAACCATTAACAACATTCCAGGCGTCATCACGGTCGGCATTTTCTCACTGCGTCCGGCCGACATCGTACTGGTCAGCGAAGGCGAAGAAATTATCACTTTTTAATCGATTTTTCGGTCGGCGAATCACGTTTTATATCGATCGCCGCCCGAACTCTCTAGTAGCGTGGTTGCTTTGAATCGACGACAGCAATCAACTATCCCCATAAAAATCTAATTCACGCATTGCGCCATTGATTACGTTAGAATCAAAATTCACTCGCATTCAAACGGAACTGTTTGCTATTGCCCTCTAACAAACGATAGGAGCGCATTATGAAAACCAAGACCTTACTTATCCTAACAACCCTTATCGCTATGGCCGGTTGCGGTAATTCCGACGATACGGCAAAAGTCGAAAAACCCGCCACCTCAACTAAACTGATAAACGAATCCGTTACTAAAGCAGTCGAGCCCGTCAAGGAAATCACTAAAGAAGAAGCTGCGGAAGATACGTCCAAGGAAGCGTTAGAACAAGCCGATGAAAAGCGACCTCAAGTCGTTGAGGAAGTAAAAGAATCGGCCGATACCGCCGTAGAAAACGCTGCCAAGGCGGCTGATGCCACCAAAGAAACTGCTGACAAAGCCAAGGATGCTTCTCCGTCAGCCATCGATAGCGTAAAAGAATCGACACCCAAGGTCATCGAAGTTATCAAACCTGATACGGAGGATGCAGCTCAGTAAATCGTAATGTTGACACATCATTATGCACAAGGATGTGCCGGCATCGGCCATCCATCCAAACGCCGTCCCTCTCGCTTTTTAATTTTTTGCCCATCCACTGTCTTCAAACAAACACAAGCACTAATATAACCAGGGCGGCAAGCGCCGCTTGCCAGCGAACATCGGTCTCGACTTGCTTTTGCTCGGCTAAATCGCCATTCTGCAACGCCTTAATCAGCGACTCGCTATCGATCAAACGATGATAATGCAAACCGGTTTCGGCGCTTAGCTGTTGCAAGTAGGTCTCATGCAGATGACTCATGTGTTCGTTACCGGCCACGGCTTCGCTGCCGAAGGGCGCATTGCGGGCGTTATAGCCTTCAATCTCTTCGGGATTCAAATTGGACAGACCGAAAGTCGAACGATGCGGCACATCATCGGCCATATAAAAACCTTCCGGCTCGCCCCGGCTGTTGTATTTTGGAATCGGCGCCGACTCCATTCCGCCGACTCCGACCAGCAAACCTTTTATAGCGCCCCTAACGCTTGAAAAATCGTTGCGATAACGCGGATTGACCGGCGGCGCCTCCTGTCCATCAGTCATAAACACCAGACTACTACCGCTGTCTTGACGCATTTCCAGCGTATTCATCAGGCCATTAGCGATGCGGCTGTCGGCGGCCCAGGCCATGCGCCAATCCAACGCCGCGATCGCGGCATCGATTTCGGCGAAACCCGAACACACTTCGACCGGCTCGAACAACACCGTCGAGCGCCGTTCGGTAAAAATGCCGAGTCCGACTTTCGATTCGCACGGCAGCTTCAGCAATAAGCCGCGCAAGCTTTGCTTAACGAACTCCAAACGGCTCACCGCTTGGCCGCCCGTCTGGTAATCCTCGACATTCATGCTGCGCGTGATGTCGATGACGAAAGTCAAATTATAAACCGGGCTTTTGCGCTGTTCGCTAGGATGAATGAACAACAAGGCAAGCACAATGACGGCCGCGGCCAGACACCAAAAACGGTAATCCTTGAAGATTTGTCGTGAATACATAAGCTCTTTATTGATACTTTTTGGTTGTAAGTATTCAGACACCCTTCGCTGTTTCCCATACTCCGATTTGGGAAAGCCTTCACGTAAGCTCTTGGCTTAGGTTTCGAGAAGCTGGAGCTTCTCGTACCGCATTCCCAAACAAAGAGCTTGGGAACGAGCGAACTCCTTTTTTCTCGAGAGGGGAGACAGAATCCTTACTTTTAGTTTTAAAACACGATGGCTCACGCTCTTGAACTATTGTGTATTTTTCGTTGCCGCATATAATTTTTGAGTCATATTGTTTAGGATTTTGTCATAAATAACTCCCCTATTTTTGAAGGGTTCGGTTGCTCGATTGGCAGGTGTCGGCGGCAGGGAAAGCCGCCGTCAAGCCTACAAGGACGTATTAACGGCGTCCTGCCAGGCGAGTTACCGAATCCTCGACAAAGCCCATAACTCCAGGAAGTTATTTTTCGCGAAATTCTTAAGGTAAAGGTGCGCGATGCGCACCTTACGGCGATTCAGTTACGTAGCCCTTGTGAAGCGACAGTGTAATACGGGAATTTCCTGACTCCGAATGCCCCGGATTGCGCTTTGCTTTATCCTGGCTACGCCGCATTCGCCATTCACCGCTTACTGCTCACAACCAACCCAGTCATGGCAAACCGCGAGGAAACCCCGGCACCGTCGTCCATAGTTTCGACTTTTTGCTTTCAGGGTCGTCGTCGCCGATGTTGATACGGTTCATTTCAGGCAGCAGCCGCATGGCGACTTCGAGATTGTATTTCGCATCCCAAAAGCCGCTGTCCAAGACCAGGGCCTGCCGGTAGGCTTGCTTGGCGAGGCCTGCCAGCGGCAGGGCTTCATTGAAATTCATCGACTCGGTCTGCTCGACCGCTTGGGCCAGATACAAGTTACCGAGGTTGTAACGGGTTTTCATTTGCAGTTCCGTCCCGCCCTGGTCGATAATCAAATTCAAGGTCGCCAACGCCTCGTCGTAACGGTGCATTTGTCTCAGATAAATTGCTCGGGCCAGGCGCACCTCGGGCTGCGCGCCAATCACTTTTTCGATGGCGATATCATGACCCGACAACAATTTTGCTATCCATGCATTTTCGCGTTCGATTCGATTAAAAGTCCAGAGCTGGACAATGACCGACAGACAGCCGGCGGCAAACAACGACCAACCCACACCTTGCCGTAACGACACCTTCATCTTCGTACCTCGCAACTTTTCAAAGCCAATAGCAACAACACTAAAATGACGGCCCAGCGATAACATAATCCGGATAAATCCTGTTTCGGAATCCGCTCGAAATAATGCAGCGGCCGATTTTCCAGGGTATCGATATCGGCTATCGCCTTTTGCACCGCATCGGGATTTTCGGCTTCAAAAGCCTGATAAGGCACATTGAGACTTTTAAAAAACAAATGCAGATAACGTTCCGGCATCGCATCGCTGTTATCGTTTCGAGGATCTTCGGGTATATCGAATATGCCCGGGCTGTTTTCGGTGCGTAAAAACACCCAATACAAGCGGATTTGCTGTTGCTTGATCAACTGTCTCAAAGCCTGCTCGCTATCGGGGTCGATCGCCGCCGCACCGTCCGAGATCAACAATAAAATCCGGGAACCGGTCAACGGCTGTTGTTCGAAAAACGACGCGGCCAGACTCAAACCTTTGCTGATGTTGGTGTAAGCCAAAGCCGGCGCGGACGTCGCGGCAATCGCCGCCTGCACGGCCTGTTTGTTTTCGGTCAGCGGCATCACGAACAACGGTGAGGTACTGAAAGCCGCGACACCGATCCGGTCATGCTTGCGTTTTTCGACGAACTCGGTCAACAAGCGCCGGGCCGTTGCCGATTTCGATTCGTTCGAACCGTCCGGCGCCCTACCGGCGAAGGTATCGTCCATGCTGCGGCTGCGATCGAGCAACAACACGATATGCGCGCCGTGCCCGATGCGCTCGACTTTTTGTTCCTTCAAATATGCGCCGGACAGCCCAAGCGATAAGGCCGCGACGACCGACATCCCGATGACGCGTAAGAGCAACGCCAACAAACCGGACAGCCAGTCGGCAGGTACGATCGCGAGCCATGAATAGGCCGAAGGCGCCGCTCCGGTCTTAAGCAACGGAAACACCATCAACAACAACCCTGCCAAAGCCCAGGGCGTTTCGAAAGCGATATCGCTCACCGGCCGCCTCGCTCGACTTCACGGCATAAGCGGCATAGACGCTCTATCTTGCCGAAATCGTCCCGCCCGATATCGCCGTAACCGGCAAAAAAATAGCGATTGGACACCTCGAAAAAAGCATTCAACTCATCGGCCAATTTACGATAATCGGGCTGGTTTCGATAAAACTCATCTAGCTTGTGTTGAAACAAAGGATTGCGGTTCAATGTGTTAAGTGCATGATGAACCACGCTCAAGGCCGATGCGATATCCCGTTCGGGCAAGCGCGCCAATTGCCGCTGGGCCCGCTTGAAAATGCCGCGTCTCGTAAGTCCCGGCAGATAGCCGTAAAGATAGGCCAAATAAAGCGCGCTCAGCACCACGATCAATAGACTCGCATACAAACGGCTCACGGTTTCGCGATTCGACAAGCGGGCCGGAGGCGCATCGGGGCGCATATATTCGCCCGCATCGTCTTTCCGGACCGCCAATTCGCGTAACGGCGAAATCGTGAAATGCCAAGACGGAACGGCTTGCTCGATCGCTTGCCCTCGTTGATTAAAGGTGACCGAAAACCCCGGAATCGCCAGCATCTTGACTTCGAGCGGTGCGTAAAAAACCTGATACCGTATATCGACAACATGGCGCATGCCTTGGCCGGTCTTGCTTTGCGAATGTTCGACCCGGTTGACCGTCAACCATCTATTCAACTCGCCCTGCTTCGGCAAGGTATTGCCATTCAATTCGATGCCGGAGCGCGTATCGATGACGATACGATGCGCGATTTCATCGCCGATGACATAACCGAACGGCTTCGGCGTCAAAAACTCGAAGCGGCTGACCGACTGTTCCAACGATCCGGAACAACCGCTGATCAAGACACCCAGCAACAACGTCAACCTCAGTATGCATTCCCACGCGGAGCGCTCATCGTTATTCATTAGTTATAGATACCCTCTTGTAAACTTAGCCAATGTGACCTCAATACCATTAATTGTCACCTAACGTTCATGAAGGCCCGGCCATCGCCCCAACAAATGAAAGTTCGGGCGTAGGGAGGGTACGGTTACTCGCCCGACAGGACGCCGTGAATACGTCCTTGTAGGCTCGACGGCGGCTGTCCCTGCCGCCGACGCCTGTCAGTCAAGCAACCGCACCCTCTTCGGAACCGGCATTTTCGTTGCTGAGCTTTTGCATATCGAACAATTAGATAAAGAGTCCAAATCTACGAACTTTCACAGTAACGTTCTCGGCAATGACATCGCGATCAGGGGATCGCTCCCACAGAGCATCAGGCCCTTGTGGGGGGCGACACCTTTATGCCCCTTGCCCACCTCTCACCTCTCACCTCTCACCTCTCACCTTTCATCTTTCATCTTTCACCTTTCACCTCTCACCTTTCACCTTTCATCTTTCACACCACTCTCTGCAGAAAATAACTCGTCAATGCCGAAGCCTCGTAACGACCCTCGATGAACAACGGCTCCGCACCCTTGGATCTGAACCAATGCCGTAAACTGCTTCTGCGCTGCTCAAAGGCCTTGATGATTTTCCGCTTCAATCCGGGACGCATCAGCAAGGTCCGGGTGCGCCTATTTTCACTATCCTGAAATTTGACGATGCCCCACTCCGGCAAATCGTCATATTCGGCCGGATCCCACAAGACGAGCGGCACGACGGCATGCCTGCCGAATAGCCCGGCAAGACGCGAAAATCGATTCAGATCGAAATGAAAATCCGATAGCAGAAAAACCAAGGACCGCCGCAGCGGCAAATAAGGCTCCACCTGAAACAATCCGTTGCCGCTCAGACCGTTTCGAACGCGAGACAAATCGCGAGCCAATTCATGCACGCGGCCCATGCGTAAGCCTTTCGGAAACAGCCATGCTTTTTCGATACCTTGTCCGCAACCGATGAAACCGAAATTATCGCCGGACTCAAAAGCCGATTGTGCGGAAGACAGTAAAAAGTCAGCCGCGACCTGTAATTTCGACGACTCGCCTGGAATGGACATCGACGCAGACAGGTCGACGATAATGAACACGTCGATTTTGCTGTGCTGTTGAAAGACCTTGACCCGGTAATGATTGAAAGGATCGAGTACACTGGCCCGTAAATCCAGGCGCCTGGGATCGGGACTTGCCAACAACGACTCGTGCCGCTTGAATAACTGTCCGCTACCAACCATTTGCCCGGGATGTGCGCCGGGAATCGCGCAATACCCCGGATGCGCCAAACGGTAATGGAAAGTCTCTATCGGTAACGCCATCTCATTGACTCACGATTAAATAAACCGCGATACCGGTGAAACAACAGTAACCCGGGGCAGTGTATTTGACCGGCGCAGTCATCAGCATTTGTACGATGCCCGAAAAAGTTTTATCGTCGCGGTTGAAAATGGACTCGCCCAACATCCAGAGCGCCGAATTCAGAACGATCAACACCAGAATCGTAAAAATACCGACATCGCTGAATAAAAACGATTTACTCACCAGCAAGACGGTTTTATCGGAGGCATGCAGCAAATTCGCGAACAAAATGCCGATCATCAATGCGCCTTCGTCGAAGGCCACGACGAAAAACGTGTAGGTCAGACGCTGCAAGGGACCGGCGACTTTTTCGACAGCCCCGAAATAGCGCGTCATGAAGAGAAACGGCAGACTGAAACAAAAAAACAACAAGCCAATATCGGCCAAAAGTACCCAAAAACGGTAACCGACCGCATCGTTCACGGCGCCGGTGAAATATGCGGCATAAGGCACCGCCGAATAATGATCGAGCGCGCTGGCGATCAGCGCTCCGGCAAAGCCCACGCCGGACCAAGTCAAATACATTTCCACTAAATGACTGACGCCGGCCTTCGGCACAGCCGATTCGATCCATTTTTTATAGTTCATCAGATTACTTAGTTAACTTGTTTATTGTTTTTTCCGGTTCCCAGGGTCATCAGTGCAAACCCATACATTAGCTGCCGAGGCAAGACCGGTCTGCATTCCCACGCTGGAGAGACTGTGAAAGTATTCAATATTATGAAATAACCATGAAGAGCATGAAGTTACATGAAGAATTAGGCTATTAACTTTGGGGGATTTTTCTTCACTGCCTTCATGTTCTTCATGGTGAATAAATTTTTTATGATGTATACCCATCGTAGATCAAAATTCGGCACCGGGGTGTCCGCCAAAGGACGCCGTGAATACGTCCATGTAGGCTCTATGCCAGCTCCATGCTGGCAAAGCCTTTGTCGGACACCCCGGCGCCTCCTCGGGCACTGCCGAAATTTGAAGTGCGAAAGGTATATTTTCCAATACTTTCACAGCCTCTGGAGCGTTGGGAACGAGGAAGCTTGGCCAATGCGACTTCGATATCGTTTATTGTCGCCCAAGCTTACCGGCTTCGAAATCGCGATCTGGGGATCGCTCCCACAAAGGACTCCATTCATCTTTCATCTTTCATCTTTCATCTTTCATCTTTCATCTTTCATCTTTCATCTTTCTTCTTTCACCGCTTATCGCTTCCCGCGTCCCCAACCCTCAAGGCGCGGCGATCGCCTCCAAAATCCCGTCGATCAACGCTGGCATCAGCTCGTCTTTGCGATAGGCCATGATCGGATTCAGAAAGATGCGGTGCGCCATCGTCACCCGATAGACCGCTTGAACGTCCTCGGGCAGCAATACCGTGCGACTCTCGAGCCAAGCGCGGATTTTCGCGGCGCGTATCAGATAACTCATGCCCCGAGGACTGGCGCCCGCCTGTATCAATTGAGACATATCGACATCACTCAGACTAATCCCGTAGCGACCGGGTTCGGCAGCGGCCTTCCACAGATCGAGCGCGTATCGGCGCAAGGCAGGACTCGGCTCGATCGCTTGTTGGATCCGAACGAACCATTCGTTGAGTTGATAATAAGGAATCAAACCGCTATCGATTTCCGCAACCAAGGCATCGACATCGTGAAAGCGCTGGTTGAACATCAAATCATCCAAAACGGTATCGTCATTCGGCATCTCAATGCCGATTTCCATCAAAAAGCGGTCGCGTGCGGCGGCCGGCAATTCGAAGGTTTCTTCTTTCTCGACCCGGTTGCGGTCGGCGAATACTTGAATATGCGGAAAAAGATAATCCCGATTGAATGCGCCGACGCTTCGTTCGGCCATTACGCGCAGCAGTAGCGAGTGTACCTGCGGCCGGGCGCGGTTAATTTCGTTAAAAAAGAAGGTCGAGAGTTGCTCGCCTTGTTTCAACAACGGCCCCGGATCGACGCAGGGCTTGCCGTCGCTGTTTAAATAAGTGTAATAAATCAGATCGGCCGGCATCAAATCGATCGTGCCTTCGATACGCTGATATTGTCCGCCGAGCCCTTGCGCGACCGCGCGCAGCAAAGTGGTCTTGCCGACGCCGACATTGCCTTCGAGCAAAACGTGTCCGCGAGCGAATACCGCGATCACGATATTTCGAACGGCTTCTTGCTGGCCGATCACGACTCGGTTGATTTGTTGCTCGAATTGCAGCGCCTTTTCGCGCCAATCGTTCAGTAATTTGTCTGTCATGGCAGAGATAAAAAAGGCCCCATCCAGCCTGCAGCTTTCAGGGGCGAAGTCATATTAGTCTTCAAAGATCACTAATGAAACCGGCGGTAAAATCAGCCTCCGGTTTCCGAGGGGGAAAGATCATACCGGCAATTCAGCACGATATGCGTTTCCACACGCCATGCGTACATTGGCAGGGGGAAACGGTATACGGTCTTAATTGATTTCTTCTACCTCATAAACAAACTTGCCGGTTTTAGACAGATGCTCCGTTCGTTTCTGATTGCGGGCTTCCATTTCTTTGATCGATTGCGCTTGTTTATTCAGTTCATTAGGGTCGTGTTTCGGGTCGTATTTGCTACCCGCTACCTTATCCGGAAAACCCGGTTTCGGTTCCCAACAAACGCCGGGTTCCTTGCAGTTAGTCCCGTCGTAGGCCATTGCGGAAGACGACAAAGCAACCGCGAAACTCGCGGCGCCGAGCAATAATGTTTTTTTCATCGTGTTAACCTCGCTGTTTATTTAAGCCATTTGGCTTTACTAGTATCGCCGGTGTAAATGCTGCGAATGAACGCCATAATTTTCAGCATTTCATCGGTATTGAAGTTGACATATTGCGGCCCCATCATGCCTTGCGCGCCGCCGAATAAAATTTCGAATAAGCCCTGATCGGTCTCGCCGCTAGGATAAGTCCAGTAATCGTCGGCTAGAGCAGGGCCAAGCTTGCCTTCCGCTTCATGGCCGTGACAACCTGAACAGCCGGTCATATAAAGACTTTTCCCTTCAGCAACCACTTCTTCGTTGCCGTTATAAGGATTCTTTCCGTCTTGCATGAATTGCTTGAACGCTTCAGTATCGCCGCCCTTTTTAGCGAAGCTCATATCCAGCTGTTCGCCAGTAATCGCATTACGCAAAGTAATTTCGGCATGGACCGCAGTGCTCATCAAAGCCGTTCCGGCCAAAATAGCGGCCATAAGTTGTGTTAATTTCATTTTTTTCGTTTCCTGTTTATTGTGATGCCAACGCCTGTGCGGGTTCCGAAACGACCGGTATGCCCTCGGCGCTCAAAATTCGATCGATGTCTTGACGGCGCTCGGCCAGCACCTGATTCAACTGTTCGAGCAATTTAGTATCTTCCTTGCGCACGCCCATCGAGGTGCTGTAGTGAAAGCCGACTTTCTCGCCGTCGGCGCGGACGTTGTTGTCCGGAATGACCGCCATCGTCAGAGGCGTCGCGGATTCCTTGACATAGCGTGCTGCAGACGGTCCCCACAGCACCGCAACTTCAGCCTTGCCTGAGGCGACCTCGCCGACCAGCTTCGACGAATCGTATTTGACATATTGATTTCGGCGCGACTTAAAGCCGACCAGTTCATGCATGTAGTTGAATTGGTCGTTGTAACGTCCGATCTTGCGCATCATCACTTCGGCCGGGGTGCCCGGAATGAAGGCGATGCGCTCGGCATTCATCAATGCATTGCTGTCCCAACCGTGAAGATCCAGTCCGTCCTTAACGCGACTGATAAATACATAACCCGACCGATAATACGGTTCAGTCGTCAGCACACGCGGATCGCCGGCATCCATACCTATCACGACATCGCACAAACCTTTATCCAAATAATCGCGCACGAAATAGCGCGCATCGGTCCAATTAACATATTCGATCGGCCGTCCGAGTGCCTCGCCTACGACTTGTGCGATCTTGTTTTCGAAGCCTTCGCCTTTTTTGTTCGCATAAGGCATTTCGTTTTCGGCATTGCACACTTTCAGAGGCTCTTCGCTTGCATGAGCCGAAGCCGACACAGCCAAGCCAATAGCCAACGCAGTCAAAATGTCATTCAGTTGTTTCATTTAGCCCTCATTAGGTGGGTCGGGTTAGACAAAAAGCCGTAACCCGACATTCATGCCTTAATTTCTTACAACGAGAACACCATCACGCCGCCGCCCATTTGGGTGTGATGCGCCAATTCCTTAAACGCACCGACCGCGCCCAAACCGGCCGACGGGTCTTTCAAATCGAAGACCAGACCAACGCCAGGCCAACCGCCGACACCGTAATAGATCGCGACATATTGCTTGCCTTCGTGTTTATAGGTAATCGGATGACCGATCACGCCGGAAGGCAGTTTGAACTTCCACAGTTCTTCGCCGGTTTTCGAGTTCAAGGCCTTGATGTAGCCGTCCAACGTGCCGTAGAAGACCAAGTCGCCGGCTGTTGCGGTCGTGCCGCCCCAAACCGCGAATTTTTCCTGAACTTCCCATTCGAACTCGCCCGTTACCGCGTTCATTGCCTTGACTTGTCCCAGCGTGCCTTTCGGTCCCGGATACATGTTCAACGTCGCGCCAACGAAGAATTGGCCGGCCCGGTAAGGCAGCATGAACGGTTCCCAATCCATACAGATATGGTTAATGCCCATGAAGAACAATTGCTTGTTCGGGTCGTAGGATTCGATGCCTTGGTTGTGGTAGCCCATCGCCGAAGGACAAATACCTTTCGCTTCGTGGTCCATGCGTGTCGAATATTCAGGATCGCGCACCGGCAGACCGGTTTTCAGATCGACGTGCTTGACCCAATTGACGGTATTGTCGATCTTGAACGCGCTGACCAGATCGCCGTTTTCGCGGTTCAGCGTATAGACGATGCCGTTACGGTCGGGATGCGTCAGCAACTTGGTCATTTTGCCGTTGACCTTTTGCTCGGACAGTCCCATATAGTTGACGCCGGCGTAATCCCATTCGTCGTGAGGCGTTTTTTGATAACCAAACTTCGCCTCGCCGGAATCGATGTCGCGGCCCCAGATCGTCATTGTCCATTTGTTGTCGCCGGGACGCATCGTTTCGTTCCATGGCGCCGGGTTACCCGATCCGTAGTACAGCATTCTCAAGTCAGGATCGTAAGCGTACCAACCCCAGTTGGTTCCGCCGCCGATCTTCCACGCGTCGCCTTCCCAGGTTTTCAGCCCCAGACCGAACTGCCCGTAATGCGGATTGGCCTTATTGAAGTCTTTCGACAACTTGATATCTTCGTCGGGACCGGTTGCATAGACGCGCCAGGCTTGCTTGCCGTCTTTGATATTGTAAGCAGTCGCGTAACCTCTGACGCCCAATTCGGCGCCCGATGTGCCGACGATGACTTTATCCTCGGCGACGAACGGCGCCACGGTCAGCGTCGAGCCCATGGCGATGTCGGAGTTTTCCATTTTCCATAGCAGTTCGCCGGTCTTCGCGTTCAATGCGACGACATGGCCGTCCAATTGATTTAAAAAGATCGTCGCCGGATAATCCTTGCCTTGCGGCGCGTAAGCTAAGCCGCGGTTGACGACGTCGCAGCAGGCCACAGCGCGCGCGGCCGGATTTTGCTTCGGTTTGAATTGCCACAGAATTTTATCCGGGTTGTTCAGATCGATCGCAAAAACATTGTTCGGGTAGGGCGAGTGCACATACATAATGCCGTCGACGACCAGAGGCCCGCCTTCATGACCGTTCAGAACGCCGGTTGAAAATGACCAGGCCGGCTTCAGATTTTGTACATTCGTGATGTTGATGTCGTACAACTCGCTATAGTGAGTCGAGCTGTAATCCTTGGTCTGCATGACCCAATTGGTATTTTGTTTGGACAACTTATCTAACGCTTGATTGGCCTGCGCCGGCTGCGACGCGGCCAACAAGACGCCCGACACTAATGCCGCCGCGCCCCAGAGTTCGCGTTTTTTATGGTGTTGCATAATTCCTCCAGATTGATTTTTCGCATAATGTCGGCGCGGCCCCCTATTGATTGCGGTGTTTGTTGTTACAACCGGCTTAGCTTGATCAAGGCGCATAACGAATCATTCATAGAGGGCAGCGCACGGACGGTAATCATACGGAAGGAGCGGGATGCGACGTTACGGAATACAGCACCCAGATGACGGGAAAAGCGCTAAGAAAAAACAGGGAAAATATCCCGAGAGTATGTCGGCATTCAAATTCGGGAAAAGCTCCCATGGCTTTGCCGTTAAATATCCGACATCATTCCCGGTTTAATTGTATGGAGAAGTAACAACGTGTCCGATAAGATCGATGTCTTGCTGGTGGACGACCATGCCGTGGTTAGGGCCGGTTACAAAACCTACCTTTCACTGTCGAATAAAATCGGCGATATTTACGAGGCCGACAAGGGCGAAACCGCTTGCCAACTCTACACTCAGTATCAACCGAATATCGTCGTGATGGACTTGTCTATGCCCGGCATCGGCGGCTTTGAAAGCATTCGGCGGCTGATTGCGCGCGATCCGAATTGTAAAATCTTAGTGTTTAGCATCCATAATGAATTGGTCTATGTGACCCGCGCTATTAAGGCCGGAGCAAAAGGCTACATCACCAAAAACAGCGTTCCCGAAACGCTAGTCGCGGCAGTCTGTCAAATCGCCGCCGGCGGCAGTTATGTCGAACCCGAATTAGCGCAACAACTGGCCTTCAACATCGCATCCGAAAAGGACGAATCGGAACAAATCAAACAATTGTCGCCGCGCGAATTCGACGTATTTTGTTTATTGGCTAGAGGCTATACGACGCGCAAAGCAGCTGAAAAGCTCTGCTTGAGTTACAAGACTGTGTGCAATCACGGCACCTCAATTAAAGAAAAACTCGGTGTCAAATCGGTCGCCGAGATGACTCTACTCGCTAGCCGGCACGGCATCATAGACAATCTGGCGCACTAATCCAAAATGCCCTGGAATCAACCGAGCGGAGGCTGGGGAGAAAACATTGCAGCAGGATACGGAGTAACCTTTTCCGAGGGCCAATTAACCATGCTACCGGCACAAGAGTCGGCGCGACTGGTTATGTACGACTCCTCCGATTTGAATGAATTGAGCCTTTTCTCTACCAATAACGGTTTATACAAGCTTTCAATTCATAGGATGACGTAGGTAACGGTTGGAATGATTTGACCTGGGACGCTTGGCACGCCTCCAAAGGAATCTTCGGCGACGGCTGGATGGGCCGTTTCGGACATCGCGAGAACATTTTATTGGATTGGTTTACCGACCTTGGGGTAGGACTGGTTTTCGACCCGAGTGCCGACCCTTATTACAGCTATTGGACACACAATTTTGCCGCGGGAGACACCGTTCCTCTGCCTTCGGCACTGTGGTTATTATTAAGCGGTATTACTGTGTTACGTTTGTCTAAAAAAACAGAAAATCGTTCCACTTGCTGAAAGAATGCGCCCGGGCAAGTAATCCGGGCGCATTGATTATTCTTCCAATTTTTTCTTCAAACCGGTCAAGCCGTTTTTAAAATACTGAGTCATCGCTTTGACCGCCGCTTCATCATTCAAGTGATCGGGTGGTGTGTTGCCGGTATCGCCGCGATAAAATCGGCTTTTCAAGGTCACGATGCTACTGCTATCGCTCTCGCCCGGTGCAACTTGCAGCTCGATCGAATAGGAGCTGACCGGTAGCGCCTTGACATTCTCCTTGTTCAGGCGGTAACTGTATTCGCGGTTTTCGTCGCTGTAATAATCGAGCTCATCGACGAGTTGTTCTCCGTTGGTAAACGTCAGCGTGCGCTTGCCGCCCGACTCGTGCTTACCGTCGCCCTCGCTTTTTTGTACATCGTCATGCCAATCGGCGATCGAACCGAATTGCTTGACCGCATCCCAAACTTTGTCCGCCGGCGCCTCAATGGCAATACTCTCTTTGGCTTTTTGCGGTGTCGGTCCGTGCGCCAAGGCGACCACTGGAAAAATCAGGAAATTGAATAGAATGATCAGTAACTGTTTCATAGTCGGTATAAGCAAAAATTAAATCGCTTATTATGGGCCAACGCCCAATATCGGCATTGAGTAAACTTCCCGTTATTCATCAGGATTTTTTCCGATTTCACCCTATGCGCATCCTGCTGTAAACACATATAACCCGAATGCGGCATAGCGGAGTGCGGAAATGGCGTGACTTCTAAGCCATAAGAGCCAGCTTAGCGCCTACTCTACGGTCCTTTTATGGCTTTATTCGTCATATCGGTAAGGGTTGTCGATATTAAGGTTAGATGGATGCTAAGCTAGGCATTGCCATCCGGGCTACGCAGCTTTCCTCTTTCCTCTTTCCTCTTTCCTCTTTCTTTTTTCTTCTTTCAAAATTCCTTCCCAAGCCGTCAAAGAATTGAATTATACTCAACCATGCTCAGATCCATCCCGAGCAACTCATTTTAGCCATAAAAACAAGACAACACTGCACAAACGAGGAGAACACCATGGACCTTTTGAAAGACTTGGAACGCCTGTCCGACAAAATCAGACAACAACGCGATGAAATCGCTGTCCAATTAAATCTTGCCGGTAAGGAAGCGAAAGACGAATGGGAACATGCCGAAACAAAATGGACCGAATTAAAACACAAAGCAGAGGAAATCAAAGACGATACCAAAGAAACGACCGAGGAATTGGTCTCTGCAGCCAAAGTTGTCGCCGAGGAACTGACCGGCGCCTACCAGCGCATCATCGATCGTATTAAAAAATAATCCCAGCCATACGGTGGACCGCCAAACTGTCCACCGAGGCAGGCAAGACCATCCCAAATAAAACCGTCACAAACAGAAAGGGCTATGAATACACTCACTTTCCTCGGCGCCACCGGCCAGGTGACTGGTTCCTGCTATCTCTTGGAATCGAACGCTAAGCGCATTTTGATCGATTGCGGCATATTTCAGGGTGGCAAAGCAGCCGACAAACAAAACCGATCCCGATTCCCGTTCAACCCGTCGAGCATCGACGCGGTCGTGTTGTCGCATGCCCATCTGGATCACTCGGGACGTCTGCCGCAACTTTATAAAGACGGTTTCAGAGGCGATCTTTTCCTGACCGAAGGCAGCTCTCATCTGCTCGACCTGTTACTCAAAGACGCCGCATTACTGCAACTGCGCGATACTGAGTGGGAAAACAAACGGCGCCAACGTTCCGGAAAAAAATTGCTCGAACCGCTTTATACGCTCGAAGATGTCGAAAACCTGCTGCAACTTCGTAAGCCTATCGCCTATCGCGAACCGACTGAAATCGTCCCTGGCTTGTCGGTCACTTTTCATGATGCAGGACACATTCTCGGATCGGCGATTGTCGAATTGAAATCAAACAACGGCCCGCAACAAAAAACCTTGGTGTTTTCCGGCGATCTCGGCAATCCGCATTCGCCTTTGCTGTACGATCCGGAACAACTCACCGAAGCGGATATTCTGTTATTGGAATCGACTTATGGCGATCGCGATCACAAGCCATTAGACACGACGCTCGACGAATTACGCGAAATACTCATCGCAGCTCACGAGAACGGCGGCAATGTGATTATTCCATCATTCGCGGTCGGACGTACCCAAGACTTGATTTATTGGCTAGGTAAACTTTATCGAGAAGACGCGCTGCCTCAGCAGCAGGTATTTCTCGATAGCCCGATGGCGATCGAAGCCAGCAAGATTTACGACGATCATAGCCACTTGTTCAACGATGACGACCCCGAGTTCAAAAACATCGCCAAACGCAAAGACGGTTGGCAAACCTGGCTACCGAATCTGGTCTATTCCGAATCGACTGAAGACTCGATAGCGATCAACCGCATCGTCGGCGGCAGCATCATCATCGCCGGCAGCGGCATGTGTACCGGCGGACGCATCCGCCATCATCTGAAATACAATCTCTGGCGGCGCAATGCGCATATCGTGTTCGTCGGTTTTCAGGCCCAGGGCACTCTCGGCCGGACCTTGGTCGAAGGTCAGAAAGACTTGAAAATTCTCGGCAGTCAAATCCATGTGCAAGCCACTATTCATACGCTCGGCGGCTTGAGCGCACATGCCGACCAAAGCCAATTGCTCCGTTGGGCCTCGGCGTTCAAAGACCCGAAACCCCGGCTGTATTTGATCCACGGCGAACTCAACGCCTCTCATTCGTTACGCACGTGTTTTCACCGTACCGACTGGGACGCTACGCTTCCCGAAGTGGGACAAACCATTGAGTTTTAATTTTGGACAACACATGATGAACCTTCTCGAACGACGATGACTCAACTCCAATCGTTAAGCAGTTCTTCCGAAAAATTCGGCCTTGCGCCGGGCAGCGTTATTCATGTCGGAGAAAGACTGGAAACGACCGGTAAAATCAAACTGATCGAATTCAATAAAGACATCTTGATCGAACGTGAGATCAAGACCGTTTCGGAGTTGATTCCGCCGAAAGACAAGCCCACCGTATCGTGGTTCAGCATCACCGGTCTGCACGACGTCGAGTTGATCGAACAACTCGGGAAAGAGTTCACTATTCATCAACTGGTACTGGAAGACATTGCCAATACCCATCAACGGCCCAAAGTAGAGGAGTTCGACGATATTATTTTCATCGTGCTCAGGGTCATACGATTCGACGCGGAATCTCTGACTTTCGATAACGAACAGTTCAGCTTAATACTCGGCAGTAATTTCATCTTGACCTTTGAAGAATCGGAATCGGATCTACTACATCCGATAATCCGCAGAATCCAAAACAGCCGGGGGAAATTTCGTAGTCAGGGTGCGGATTATTTGAGTTACAGTATTATCGACTTGGTCGTGGATCACTATTTTTTGATCGAAGACAGTCTGGATGAAATTGTCGAAAACCTCGAAGATCAATTGCTCCTTTCGCCCTCGCCCGACATGCTGAATACGATTCAAAAGTTGAAACGAGGCATGATTTTCGTTCGACGAGCGGTTTCGCCGCTTAGAGAGGTCTTGAACGGTCTGCTTCGTTCGGAATCCGACCTAATACGCGATACGACCAAAGTATATCTGCGCGACGTTTACGACCATACGATTCGCGTCGCCGAGGGACTGGATACTTACCGGGATTTGATCGCCGGCCTACTGGAAATTTATTTGTCCAGTCTCAGTAATAAAATGAATGAAGTCATGAAAGTATTGACCGTTTTTGCGACGATTTTTATACCGCTAACCTTTCTGGCCGGCGTTTACGGCATGAATTTCGATTACATGCCGGAACTGAAATGGGCATGGTCCTATCCGGTGTTCTGGTCGGTCAGTCTCGCTACGGCAATGAGCCTGCTGATTTTCTTCCGGCATAAGAAATGGTTATGAAAACATCAACGCATGGGCGTTAAACAAAGCCGTTGATTTTTATTCGTCTTTTTCCAGAAAAGCATTGCCTCTTGTTTGCTTGACGAGACGATAGCCCTTTTCAAGCATGAGCTCGACGACATCCGTTTCCCATTTATCTTTGTGACAATCCTCGATGACAATGCGTATCGGCCAAAGCGACTCGGGCGCATGCAAAAAAAACGGCGCTAAGGCTCGATCTTCGTAACCCTCGATATCGATTTTTAATGAGCTAATCTTATCGATACCTTGCATTAACAAAATTTTCTCAAGCGGAAGAGACGGTAGTGTTATTTCTCGGGTTGATGCCGATGGCGCAAGCCGACTGGCCCCGCCTAATACGCCCGTTGAATAAAAAGGCACATCGCCTTCTTCGCCGACACAAACCGGCATGACTTCGATCACAGACTCTAACCCATTAAGCTCAACATTATTTTTTAACAAGCTCAAAGTCGGCGGGTTCGGTTCGATTGCCAGAATTTTTTTAAACCCTTTTTGTGCAAGACTCAGCGAGTAATAACCGGTATTCGCCCCCACGTCGACAAAACACGAATTTAGCCCCGACCCTCGTTCAGCCAGAAATTCGATCTCTTCTTTATCATAAATTTTTGAAGATGTGAGAATTTTTTCATCGGTCGTATTATTGAGAATATCCAATCGATACCGGATACCTTGCTTCTCATAATCGACAAAATGCCAACCCGACTTTTTCCATTGTCTAGCCACCCATTTCCTTAATTGACCTCGGCTTATACCTAATGCGGCAATCAACCTCAAAACCCTTGTTGCCGCAGTTGGCGCATAACATCCCCAAGGCTTATTCTGGGCTTTCAGATCGGTTTGTTGAGTTTCCTTCATAAAGAATTTCCAATAATTTATCAAAATAAGGCATCAGTTCCACCTGGGATGCCCGCTTGTTGATCAACCTAAATCGGCAGTCAGTCCACGAAAATCAAGACACACACGAAAGTAATCATACAGTCACATAAATATCTTGAATCACCCCTTGGGTAAGCAACTTGGAAGTAAGTATTCTGCCCCTCTCCGCTGTTTTCCAAACTACGGTTTGGGAAGCCCTTCACGTAAGCTCTTGCTTACCGGTTTCGAGAAGCTGGAGCTTCTCGTATTGCATTCCCAAACAAAGAGCTTGGGAATGAGCGAACTCTTATTTTCCTGGAGAGGGCTGAATACTTACACTTGGAAAGTATAACAATTTGACTATTTTCGTGATTTTCGTGTGTTTCGTGGACAAAATGCTTTTTATAGGATCAATTTAACTTACCAATCTAAACCCTAAAATCGGTCTTCTTGATTATGGCATTTTCCAAGTTCAAACAATTGGGGTTTCAGACCACTCATAAGCTTCATTCATCGGATTGAATTCGTGCTGATATTGCTCTACGACGTCGGCGGCATTGTCGGCTTTACCGAATCGGGCTATATGAAACAACGCCTCGCCTTCGGTGACGATCGGCAGATTAGTCTTACCGATGATAATGCCGGAATTCGGCGCTGTGATATTATCGTCTTCAAGATAAAACGGATCGCTAACCGCACCGAGCGTTTCGCCTTTATCAACTTTAGCTCCCAACGAAACCATCGCTCTTAATAAGCCGCTTTTGGAAGACCTGGCCCAATAGCTCGAACGAGCGACAACCGGTTCCGGCAGTTTGCTTTTTCGTTTAGCTGTTTCCTGACGAATCATGCCTAATTGCCTCATCACACGTATAATGCCGCGCAGCCCGATCCTGATCGACAGTTCGTCATAGCGTAACGCCTCGCCGGCTTCGTATACCAACAATGGAATTTTATGTTCCGCGGCGATCGCCCGCAATGAACCGTCCCGCACATCCGAGTTTAAAATAACCGGAGCGGCAAAAACCCTCGCTAAAGTCTCGGTTTCTTCGCCTTCATTCAAATCGGCGCGAATTTGCGGCAGATTATCGCGATGAATCGCTCCGGTATGCAAATCGATACCGTGCGTGCATTGCTCGACGATTTCATGAAAAAAAAGCGATGCCAGCCTACCGGCCAACGAGCCTTTATCGGATCCGGGAAAAACCCGGTTCAAGTCGCGGCGGTCGGGTAAGTAACGCGAATGCCTAACAAAGCCATAAATATTGACGATCGGTACCGCAATCAAAGTCCCTTTGATATTACGCAACGCCGGCGACTGCAGCAAACGACGGATGATTTCGATACCATTGATCTCATCACCGTGTATCGCCGCACAGACGAAAAGTTTTGGTCCGCTTTGCCGGCCGTTAATCACATGTACCGTCATCGGAACAACGGTATGGGTATAAAGATTCGGCAACGGAATATCCAGAGTTCTGCGTTCGCCGGCTTTAATTTTCTGACCGCCGATGAACAATTCCGTCATGTCAGCCCTTGCCTTTGGTCCGCGTGGATTTGCCGAGACAATCCTTTTCGATAAAACTGATAATCATGCCTGCGATGTCTTTGCCTGTTGCCGTTTCGATGCCTTCCAATCCCGGAGAGGAGTTGACTTCCATCACGACTGGTCCATGATTCGAACGCAACATATCGACGCCCGCGACATTTAAACCCATCGTTTTAGCTGCGCGAACCGCGATCGAGCGCTCTTCCGGCGTAATCCGGATTAACGACGAAGTCCCGCCCCGATGAAGATTCGAACGAAACTCGCCTTCGCCGCCTTGCCGCTTCATCGTCGCTACGACTTTATCCCCGACTACGAAACAACGAATATCCGCGCCATCGGCTTCCTTAATGAACTCCTGAACCAATATATCGGCCTTCAAGCCCATAAAAGCTTCGATAACGCTTTCCGCCGCTTTTTTCGTTTCAGCCAATACGACGCCGATACCCTGGGTGCCTTCGAGAAGCTTGATGACCACCGGAGCCCCTCCGACCATTTTGATCAAATCTTCAATATCGTCCGGCTTATGTGCGAAACCGGTCACCGGCAAACCGATACCTTTGCGGGATAATAACTGCAATGAACGCAGCTTGTCCCTCGACCTTGAAATCGCAACCGATTCATTGAGCGGATAAGTCCCCATCATTTCAAACTGACGAAGCACCGCCGTACCATAAAACGTTACCGACGCGCCGATTCTAGGAATGACCGCATCGAATCCCTCCAATACCGTACCTTTATAATGAATACCCGGCTTTGTCGACGTAATTTCCATATAACAACGCAACACGTCGATGACTTCAATTTGGTGGCCTCTTGCTTCCGCCGCCTCTATCAATCGCCGCGTGGAGTACAACTTAGGATTTCTGGAAAGCAATGCAAGTTTCATGAAACGGTAATTTTCCTCATGCTCATC
Organism: Methylotuvimicrobium buryatense; assembly: GCF_005931095.1. GTDB lineage: Bacteria > Pseudomonadota > Gammaproteobacteria > Methylococcales > Methylomonadaceae > Methylotuvimicrobium > Methylotuvimicrobium buryatense. Next base: position 4,053,577 of record NZ_CP035467.1, read on the forward strand.
GTTAACTTTAATTAATTATATTCAGGCCGGCATATTACACAGTTTTTCGCTGGATAGGATAGTCTGTGAACAACAAATAAGAAAACTATTCTGCGTTTTTGAACTCCGCCAGTATAGATTATTGATTTCTTTTGAACGTGGCAAATCCGGCTAACAGCCCGAGCCCTCAAAAGTGGGCGCCGAAACTTGATTTATGAAAGGAAAAAAGCAATTTGTATGATTGCCTTAGATGAAAGCACAGGCGTTCAACAGAACGCCTGTGAAAGGGAAAATCAATTTTTCGATTTTGCGGCAATAAAACCGATCAATGCCAAAATCACGCTAAAACCATACCACCCCGCCAACGACCACTGTCCGTTAGCTTGAGTAATAATTACCGCTTCACTCGCCGACGAAACTCCCAACCCTGCAAAAGAAAGCAGGATTACCCCCATTGCAGCTAACAATATTTTACATCTGCTGGTTTTATATTGCATAACACCTCCGTTCATTATTGTTAATTAAACTACAGTCCATTGTATGCATTTTGAGAACAAAAACCATTGTACATCAGTACTAAAAAGCCAATAATTTGATACAGTTAAAAAAACCAATGTGACCTTATTCAATCTTTGGATAAAAACACCGTAGAAATATTTATACCTTTCGTACTTCAAATTTCGGCAGTGCCTGAGGAGGCACCGGGATGTGCGGCAAAGGCTTTGCCAGCATGGAGCTGGCATAGAGCCTACAGGGATGTATTCACGGCGTCCTTTGACGGACACCCCGGTGCCGAATTTTGATCTACGATGAGTATAAAATCAACCGCCTCGATCAAATTAAGCGCGCCCAAAAATCGTGCTCGTCCGATTCCTCCAGTTCCACTGTCGCAAAATCACCGACTTTTAAATGCACCGCACCGTCGATAAAAACTTGCCCGTCGATTTCCGGAGCATCCGCTTTGCTTCGCGCGACCGCACCTTCTTCGACAACTTCATCAATAATAACGGTCTCGACGCGTCCGATTCGCCTACGCAATTTCGCAGCACTGATTTGCGCCTGATGCTCCATAAACCGGACTAATCTTTCTTGTTTGACTGCCTCAGGAAGCTGACCCGACAAATCGTTGGCCGCAGCACCTTTAACCGGCGAATATGCGAAACAACCTACCCGATCTAACTGCGCGTCAGTTAAAAACTGTAATAATTGCTCGAATTCTTGCTCGGTTTCACCGGGAAAACCGACTATGAAGGTGCTGCGAATCGTAATATCCGGGCAGATTTTCCGCCAGGCATTAATGCGTTCTAAATTGTTTTCGGCAGCCGCCGGTCGCTTCATTAACTTCAGTATGCGACTATCGGCGTGCTGAAACGGAATATCCAGATAAGGTAGGATTTTACCGTCAGCCATCAACGGGATAACTTCGTCGACATGCGGATAGGGATACACATAATGCATTCTGACCCAGATACCTAAGTCTCCCAACGCTTCCGACAATTCATAAAAACGAGTCCGAATCTCCCTACCTCGCCATTGTCCTGCCTGGTATTTCAGATCGAGCCCGTAAGCACTGGTATCCTGTGAGACGATCAGCAATTCTTTAACCCCGGCATTAGCCAGGCGTTCGGCCTCGAGCATGACTTCGCTGATAGGACGGCTGACCAAATCGCCGCGCATCGACGGAATGATGCAAAAGGTGCAACGGTGATTACAGCCTTCGGAAATTTTCAAATAAGCGTAATGCTTGGGCGTCAATTTAATCCCTTGCGGGGGCACAAGACTGGTAAACGGATCGTGTATCGGCGGCAAATGCTCATGGACGGCCGCAACGACTTCTTCCAGCGCATGCGCGCCGGTAATTTTCAATACCTGCGGGTGCCTGGCTCTGATCTCGTCCTCTCTGGCCCCAAGACAGCCGGTCACTATGACTCGTCCATTTTCGGCCAATGCTTCGCCAATGCTATCCAACGATTCTTCGACGGCTGCGTCGATAAAGCCGCAGGTATTGACGACTACCAAATCGGCTTCCTTGTAGCTCGGGGACACTTCGTAGCCTTCGGATCGAAGCTTGGTTAATATCCGTTCGCTGTCGACCAAGGCTTTAGGGCAACCCAAACTAATAAATCCTATATGCGGAGCACTCATTAACAATCTCAATAAAATTATATTCGGAAACGCGTTGCTGCAATCTGATTTCCTGACTCGACGAACCGGGAAAATGATCGAGATATACCTTTCGCACTTCAAATTTCGGCAGTGCCTAAGGAGGCACCCGGGTGCCTGGCAAAGGCTTTGCCAGCATGGATGCTGGCATAGAGCCTACATGGACGTATTCACGGCGTCGTTTTACGGGCCCCCGCCGGTGCCGAATTTTGATCTACGATGAGTATGGTTTGCCAACGGTATCTCAAAGCCCGCAAGATAAAAACGGTTATTTACCCGGCTCTTCAATATAAGCACCGAAATTCATGATTCGTTGGTAGCGATGTGCCAGTAATTGTTCGACCGGCTCGTTCCTTAACTGCTCCAAATGGCGTAACAACGCCTCACGCAAATGCATTGCCGTCGTTTGAAAGTCTCGATGCGCGCCGCCCACCGGCTCGCGAACCATTTCATCAAGAAAGCCTTGTTCACGAATACGGTCGGAAGTGATGCCCATCGCTTCGGCCGCCAATTGCGACTTTTCCGCACTTTTCCACAGAATCGATGCACAACCTTCCGGCGAGATCACAGAGTAAGTGCTGTATTCCAACATCAACAAACGGTCTCCGACACCGATCGCCAACGCGCCGCCGGACCCGCCTTCGCCGATAACTGTGCAAATAATCGGGGTCTTTAATCGCGCCATTTCAAACAAATTTCGAGCAATCGCCTCGCTTTGTCCACGTTCCTCTGCCCCAATTCCCGGATAAGCGCCCGGCGTATCGATCAAACAAATGATCGGCAAACCAAAACGCTCAGCCATCTTCATGACTCTCAACGCCTTACGGTAACCTTCCGGCCTTGGCATGCCGAAATTACGATAAATTTTTTCTTTCGTGTCGCGGCCTTTTTGATGACCGATGATCATGACCGGCTGCCCTTCCAGACGAGCCAAACCGCACACGATTGCAGGATCGTCGGCGTAAGCCCGATCACCGTGCAATTCATGAAAATCGGTAAACATCAAATCGATATAATCGAGCGTATAAGGACGCCCGGGATGCCTCGAGAGTTGCGAAATCTGCCAATCGCTCAATTCGGCAAAAATAGATTCGGTCAATAATTTACTTTTGTTTTCGAGCTGCTCAAGCGCGTCGGAAATATTAATATCGTTATCAAACTCGACACGACGAAGTTCTCTAATCTTCGCTTCTAATTCGGCGATGGGTTGTTCGAAGTCAAGAAATTTTAGATCCATGATGGTATATATGAATTATTGTTACTGCTCAACAAAAGCAAGCTTAATGAATGGAACACGGATGAAGCCGACTAGACGGATTGACCTGGGACTTTCCCGTTTATGCGTTTCCATATCGCAATCTTCATAGCGAATAAAGCCCCAAAAAGTATTTCGTACGCACCACGAACCGTTTTTCCGTGTTTTCTTTTTCACATTATAAAAACGTCATCCGCGACTAGCCGATTGATTCCTTCCTGAGACGGCCATTTTATCTAAATTCCGTAAATGTTTTAATTTTTCTGCGATTTTAATTTCAAGCCCACGATTAACCGGCTCGTAATAACGCGTTCCGAGCATTTCGTCCGGAAAATAATTTTCGCCGGCAGCATAAGCATCGGGCTCATCATGCGCATAGCGGTACTCCTTTCCATAATCTAACGACTTCATCAATACCGTCGGCGCATTGCGTAAATGCACCGGCACGCCGAGACTTCCGCTATTTCGAGCATCGCGCATCGCTGCATTGTATGCCATATAAACGGCATTGCTTTTCGGCGCGCAGGCCAAATAAACCACTGCATGTGCCAACGCCAATTCGCCTTCGGGACTGCCGAGCCTTTCTTGCGCCTCCCAAGCACTAATCGCGACCGGCAAGGCTCTCGGGTCGGCATTGCCGATATCTTCGGATGCAATCCTCACGATGCGCCGAGCCAAATAAGCCAAGTCGCAACCACCGTCGATCATGCGGCACAACCAATACAACGAAGCATCAGGGGAGCTTCCTCGCACCGACTTATGCAAGGCCGAAATCTGATTGTAAAATTCTTCACCTTGCTTATCGAAACGACGTACGCCGCCGCTCAGCACTTCGCCGGCAACAATCTCGTCGATTTTTCCGCTTCCGTGCGCCGACGCTAACTCGGCGGCGATTTCCAATAAATTCAATAATCTACGCGCATCTCCGTCGGCAGCATCGACAAACTGTCGCTTGATATCGTCGGTCATTTCGATGGCTTGCTCTCCTAAACCGCGCTCCCGATCGGTCAATGCTTTTTCCAAAACCGTCGCCAAGTCAACTGCTTGCAAGGCATTCAAAACATAAACGCGTGCGCGCGATAATAACGCATTATTCAATGCGAAAGACGGGTTTTCGGTGGTCGCGCCGATAAAATATACCGTGCCGTCTTCGACATGCGGCAAGAAAGCATCTTGCTGAGATTTGTTGAAACGATGTACTTCGTCGACAAACAAGATCGTGCGGCGATTTTCGCTTTCACGAATTTTTTTTGCTTCGGCAACGGCGTCACGGATATCCTTGACGCCGGCCAACACCGCCGATATCGAGATGAAATGCGCATCGGAATGCACCGATATTATTCGTGCCAGCGTGGTCTTCCCGGTACCGGGCGGTCCCCAGAAAATCATCGAATGCAAGCGGCCCGATGCAACCGCTTCATAGAGCGGTTTACCGGGCTTAATAATATGCTGCTGTCCGATATAGTCGTCCAAGCGCATCGGACGCATTCTTTCAGCTAAGGGCCTTAGGGCTTGTTGCAACACGCTTCTTATTCCTCAAAGACATCGGCTCCGGCGGGCGGAATAAAATCGAATACGCCGTCATCGATCGGAGTATTGATTTTAAGATTCGAAAAATAAATGCGCGTTAATTGCCCGAAATTGTCACTGAGCTCCATACCGCCAAGCTTGCCCTTATCCAGTCCGATCAGAATATATTTGAAACCGCTGTCCTCGTTTTTAGGCAGTAATTTTATCCAGGTCATGTCCTCGTCGGAACCTTGCCCTTCTAAAATAAAGTTATCCTCTAAATCGATATCACCGCTCAACAATAAAGCGGGCGTAGAACCCAGCGATTGATCCATCTTTTTGATCGTCACTTGTTCCAAGTCTTCATCGTAAAACCAAACCTTACCGGCATTGGAAATGATCTCTTGCGTGAAAGGTTTTAGATAATTCCAACGAAACTTACCGGGCCTACGCAAATAAAACACGCCTTCACTTGCTTTCCGCGCGCGTCCGCTCTCATCGATCGCGACCTGTCTGAAATCCGCGGTCAAAGAATGCGCTGTTTTTAAAAAATCTCGTAATTGTTCAATTGGCTTATCGTCGGCATGAGCACCTTGCATCACGGCAACAGCCATCAGCAACGACATGATTCCATACTTGATTCTTTCCATTTCATTTATCTCATTGATTTGTTGAAAAATTCGCTTCGGGCCCGTGGCTACCGGAACAATCGATTTTCCCAAAGGCTGGTAAACATTGTGAGGAGGAAAAATAAACTTGAGCTGAATTAATGCATTAAGGATTTCGTGATATACCCGTCGTAGATCAAAATTCGGCGCCTGGGTGTCCGCTAAAGGACGCCGTGAATACGTCCGTGTAGGCTTGTCGGCGGCTTCCTGCCGCCGACACCTGTCAATCGAGTTACCGAACCATCCATAAAATAGGGAAGTTATTTGCGACCAAATCCTAAGGCCAGATTAAACGAAGGGGTCATCTTTCATCTTTCATCTTTCATCTTTCATCTTTCATCTTTCATCTTTCATCTTTCATCTTACACCTTTCACCTTTCACCTTTCACCTTTCACCTTTCACCTTTCACCTTTCACCTTTCACCTTTCATCTTTCCGAATTCAATAACTCAATAACCGGCGCAGTATCCGGCCTGATGCCTCGCCAAATGAAAAACGCTTCGGCCGCCTGTTCGACCAACATGCCCAGACCGTCTAAACTGCTAGCGGCGCCGTGACTGATGCCCCATCGAACAAAAGCAGTCAGCTCGTTACCGTAAGCGAGATCGTAACAAACGCCATTCGGCGCCAAAAGACCTTCCGGCAACGGCGGAAGGTCGTTGGACAAACTGGCAGAGGTCGCGTTCAGGATCACATCGAATGACAAACCTGCCAATTCGTCAAAACCGCAACCCTTAATATCGCCCCGATCGGCAAATTCATCAGCCAAATTAACGGCCTTAGAAGCCGTCCGATTGGCAATCACAATGCATGCCGGCTGTTGCTCGAATAGCGGCGAAAGAATCCCGCGCGATGCACCGCCGGCACCAAGAATCAATAGCTTCTTTCCGTTTAGCGTAACCTCATGATTAACGATTAAATCGGTCACCAAACCTATACCGTCCGTGTTATCGCCTAATATCGAACCATCCGTCTGAAGCGCCAGCGTATTGACCGCTTTTGCAGAATCCGCGCGTTCGGTTTTTCGATCGGCGAATCGCCATGCCAGTTCCTTTAGCGGCACGGTACAATTAAGCCCCTGACCGCCCAAGCGGAAGAACTCCGTAACGGCCGATTCGAAACGATCGGCCGTTACTTCTTGGGCGGTATAAACCAATTCTTGACCGGTTTGCTCTGCGAAAATTCGATGAATAGTTGGTGATTTACTGTGCTTTATGGGACTACCGAAAACGGCATATTGATCGATTTGTGTCATTATAATTGTCTTTTATATTGCCAAACTTCCCAGAGTATAGTCATAGCCACGATGCCGATTGCCATCAACAGCTCTATCCAAATTGCTTGCTGCATAAACGATGTCACGACTGCGGACACGCCGAGAAAAATCCCGACCAAACTGAAACGCCAACCGATTCTGATACCGTCCAATATTGTCGACAACGATAAAATCAATAGAATGACGATGCCGGCGCTTTTTTCATCGAACACTTCGGTTTGCTGAATGGAAAACGCTGCAGCGACAATCAGCATCGACACGCCCCAATGCAGCGTTTGCTCTCGTAAGATATGTTTGATGTCACTGGCTTTATGCTTCGATTGCAGCCAAGCGATAATCATTGCCGAAATCGCAAAAATGATGATCATGATCAACCAATAGACATAGCCGTCGGCCGGCGAGTAATCGGTAATACCAATACCGGTCATCGAAAGCGCCAGCAACAAAACCAGAATACCTTCTTCGATCTGAAATTTTCGTTTTTCTGTAAACAGCGTATCTTCGGACATGGGCTCGCTCCGGTTGACTTAACTAAGAATAGAGACACTCTTGCTTAAGGCTATTTCCGGCGAAAAGCAAAAGTTATTACCCTGAAAATCACGAAAATACTTTCGCGTTCTTCATTGTGGACAATCACGAGTAAGAAACTTTTTAGGCCTTACTGAATTCTTCTTGTAACCATGAAGCGACTTGCTTGGCAAAATAAGTCAACACGGCATCGCAACCGGCACGCTTGAAGCTCAATAACGATTCGAGCACGACTTGACGCTCATCTAACCAGCCATTTAATGACGCCGCCTTCAACATCGCATATTCGCCGCTGACCTGATAGGCGAAAGTCGGCACGCCAAAGCGGTCTTTCGCGCGGCGTACAATATCCAGATAAGGCATGCCGGGCTTGACCATAATCATGTCAGCGCCTTCCTGCAAATCCAACTCAATCTCGCGTAACGCCTCATCGGTATTGGCCGGGTCCATTTGATAACTGTATTTATTGCCTTTGCCGAGGTTGGCGCCCGAGCCCACGGCATCTCTGAAGGGGCCATAGAATGCCGAGGCATATTTAGCCGAATACGCCAAAATACGCGTATTACGGTAAGCATGATTTTCCAAGGCCAGCCTGATCGCACCAATCCGGCCGTCCATCATATCCGAAGGCGCAACGATATCGGCTCCCGCTTCGGCATGCGACAAAGCTTGCTTGATCAAAACCTCGACCGTTTCATCGTTGATCACATAGCCATTGTTATCGATCAACCCGTCCTGACCGTGAGAGGTAAACGGATCCAGTGCGATATCGGTAATCACGCCAAGGTCCGGATAGGCCGCCTTGAGCGCTTTGACAGTTCGCTGAACCAATCCGTTCGGGTTAAAGGCCTCGGCCGCATCGTCGGATTTTTTATCGGGAGATATAACCGGAAATAAAGCGATTGCAGGAATGCCGAGACTCGATATTTCTCCGGCTTCACTCAATAATAAATCCAACGAAAGACGCTCTATTCCGGGCATCGAAAGCACCGCTTCGCGGTTATTCTTGCCTTCCGTGACAAACATCGGATAGATCAAATCGTCGACGGATAAACGGTTTTCGCTCATCAAGCGACGTGAAAAAGATTGATAACGCATTCTTCTCATGCGTATTAAGGGGAAATTGGTGGTATTATGCGTCATCTTGTCCGTAGGTTTAAGTTAATCACGTTTGCCGTGCGCCAAGGCGCCTGTACCTTGCAAAATAGTTTTACTGCAAGATATAAATCATCCGATAATATTAGCACGCTTCCGACACCCTAAACCAAGTCTTCCTGATCCGTAAAAGACTCGGACATGTGTTTGCACATAAGTCTAAGAACTTGAGGTCATTATGAAAACAACACAATACAAACGCATTTTTCTGTTGGCAATATTAAGCTTTTTTATAAGCATTAGCGCATTGAACAAAGCCATTGCCGCCGAATTATTATTGCCCCAACAAGCGATTTCCGAAGCTTCCGACAAACTGAAGGAGAAAATGCAAAATCCCGAATTTATAAAGGATTTTGCACAAATAACGGATTTTGTTGAATCGGCGATTTATCCCCATGTCGATTTTAATCGAATTTCGGCATTGGTACTCGGAAAATACTGGCGGGACGCCACTCCTGAAGAAAGAGCGCAATTCAATAATGAATTCAGAAACCTGTTAGTCAGAACTTATTCTCGCGCGTTTGTCGAATTCAAAGACTGGTCGGTGCGCTTCCTGCCGTTAAAAATGGAATCGGATGCGACTAAGGTCGTCGTTAAAACGGAGATATTGCAACCGGGCATTCAGCCCATCGCTGTAGACTACAGGATGGTATTAATCAAAGATAAATGGAAAGCTTACGACATATTAATCGAAGGCGTCAGCCTAGTCACCAACTACCGCACGACATTCAATAATGAAATCAAAAACCGCGGCTCATTAGCAGCGGTTATCGAAACATTGAAAACAAGAAATGCCGAAGCTTTGTCCAAAAACTCGCTGCACAATTCATAAATTATCGCGCCGTCGCCATGCACGCTCTGTTTCAACAGAGCGCTACACCCCACTGAAATAACTCATATTTTTGCCTGCACCAACCCAATACTTGGATGAATTTTAAAAAAGATTCACTATACGCTCACCCTGTCGAGTCCCTAGAAGGCTTCCAATTCGACGCGGCGGTAACGGCAGTATTTCCCGACATGATTCAACGCTCCGTGCCCGGTTACCGTTCCATTATTTCGGCTATCGGTTTGTTGGCGGGGCGCTTCGCGCAAGCAAATAGCCTCTGCTATGACCTAGGTTGCTCGCTCGGTGCGGCAACACTGGCAATGCGTCATCAAATCGAATCACCTGACTGTCGCATTGTTGCTGTTGATAATTCGGAAGCGATGATCGAACGCTTTAAAAAAATATTGGCGAATGACACCTCTCCAATCGAAGTCGAACCCCGTTGCGAAGATATCCGTGAAACACGACTGGAAAACGCATCGGTTGTGGTCTTGAACTTCACGTTACAATTCATACCTATTGAAGACCGAAGCGAATTTCTCCGCAACATCTATCAGGCCCTATTACCGGGCGGCATTTTGATTTTGTCCGAGAAATTAAAATTCGACGACCCTCGCCAACAGCAATTGCAAACCGAAATGCATCACGCGTTTAAAAAAGCGCAAGGATACAGCGACTTGGAAATCAGCCAAAAGCGGACCGCATTAGAAAACGTATTGATTCCCGAAACTTTTTCTTGCCACCGGCAACGCTTACTAAAAGCAGGCTTCAATAGTGCCGAGGTCTGGTTTCAATATTTCAATTTCGCCTCGATAATCGCACTCAAATGATTGATTATCAAATACTTTACCAAACATTAAGGGACCATGGCGCGGACGCCTGGGCCGACATCCTGCCGGAACAATTACAGTCGGCATTCAACCCGACTCGGCACGGCCAGTTGACTCGCTGGCTCCAAGCCATAGACGACTTGCCTGAGTTATCTCTCTCGCAGCGCGTTTTTAATGAAGATACCGTCAAAATCGGCACTGCTAGCGATTTAGGCGATATTTCCCGCGAGCAATTAACAACCGTATTAAAAACATTCAGCCCTTGGCGAAAAGGACCTTACGACTTATTCGGCATTGATATCAATACGGAATGGCGCTCCGACTGGAAATGGAATCGATTGAAAGCCCATATCAGTCCACTAAAAAAGCGTTTGGTGCTCGATGTAGGTTGCGGGAACGGCTATCATGGCTGGCGAATGCTCGGCGCCGGCGCGGATCTTGTGGTCGGTATCGATCCGTTAATGTTAAATGTGATGCAGTTTCACCTCATCAAAAAACTGGCCGGTGATGCGAGGCACTACGTGTTGCCGATGGGCATCGAACAAATACCGAACGGTTTAAATGCTTTCGACACGGTATTTTCCATGGGCGTGCTCTATCATCGCCGCTCGCCTATCGATCATTTGCTGGAATTAAAAGATTGCCTTAGACCCGGCGGCGAATTAATTCTCGAATCGCTGGTCGTCGACGGCGGACCGAATGAGGTATTGCTGCCGGAGCACCGCTATGCTCATATGCGCAATGTTTGGTTTATACCCAGCTGTGAAGCGCTGCAAGGATGGCTAAAACGCTGCGGTTTCAGCAACATCAGATTAATCGATGTCACGGTAACAAGCACGGAAGAACAACGCAGCACCGACTGGATGGATTTTAAATCTCTCAAGGATTTTCTCGACCCGAACGACCCGAGCTTAACGCTAGAAGGCCACCCAGCCCCCAAACGAGCCATTTTCATCGCGGAAAAATAACCAACAACCGATTTCCCCCCTTATTAGCATAAGTATCTACACATCTTTATTATTCAAAATCAATCTGTTATAAAGTTTCTTCTGGTTTTTTATGAAGATAGGGACTAAAAATTGATGTTTTTAGTCTACTTTTTTATCCTAGATTACAGAAAAATTAACTTAACTAATTGTTTTGTAAAGCTGAAAACTTGTGTAGATACCTATGCCTTATTAGTGAGAATCACTCAACCTAACGCTCAAAAAACCTGGCAATCGCTTTAATAATACTCATCGTAGATGAAAATCCGGCCTCGGCGCGCCCGTTAAAGGACGCCGTAAATACGCCCATGTAGGCTCTATGCCAGCGCCATGCTGGCAAAGCCTTTACCGAGCACCCCTCCGGCACTGCCGAAATTTGAAGTGCGAAAGGTATAAAAGCGCTGGGCGTTTGGTGAGGGTAGAGAAAGACCGCATGCCGGTCGACTCTTTCCTCTTTCCTCTTTCCTCTTTCCTCTTTCACCGCTTACCGCTTACCGCTTACCGCTTACCGCTTACCAAGGCATTATCTGCCGGCAACGATACCATGCCGGATGTTTGCTGCTATTTCTTACAAATGACACTCCAAGCTGCAAGCCAAACTTGCGATTGATAGGCATCGATGTCCTTCGGAAGACTGCCGGACAAGGCCATGCGGAGCGTTTGATTGATGATCCCGAAAAAAAAGGTATAAGCCAGTATAGGCTCGATATTTTTGATTTCCTCAGCCTTAATCCCGGCCTGAAGGATTTTTATGATCTTGATGAAGGGCGGTGTTTCCATGAAAGGCTTTTGCTCGGGCAAAAATTCGCGAACCTTAATGACTAACAGAAACTGCATCACATCAGGCGCTTCCTGAGTTAATCTAAACAAAAGACCGACGACTTCTCGCAATTGCTCGGAAGGCTTGGCATTTCGGCGTCGAATATCATCGATCGAAATACTCAGACTATCGATAATATTCGCGTATAAGGCTTCGGCTATCGCTTGCTTGTTTTTGAAACATTGATACAGACCACTGGTTGTCTTGATACCGGCCGCTTCGGCAATATCACCGAGAGACGTATTGAAATACCCCTTCTCGGCGAAAAGCTTTAAAGCCGCCAAGAGAATTTCATCCTGAGTGTCCAATTTATTTTTGTTATTTTCTATTTCCTTTTCCATTTTCACTTTTTACAGCAATATCATTATGCTGCCTTTATTAAAGTTAATGATTCGTATCGTTTCGACAATTCATTCGAGAACCTGCGGGGCATGGCATGGCAAGGCTGATTAATCCCGATATTACTCACCGAAAAGTTACATAAAATTCTGTGCACTTCAAACGACCCTGTTTGCGATTATTATGACTATGTACTTCATTCGACGCTTAAAGGAAAATCATCGATAAACTGCGTCGGAAACCGTCACTCGAGAGCAGACGAAAAAGCGGTCGTTAAGTTTATATACCCATCGCAAATCAAAATACGCCAAAAAACTTCGAAGACGGCTGTTCGAATTATCATATCCCATACTAAAATAAGGTTTTAAATTAAACATCAAACAGTTGTTTATTACAACATTCTAGTTTCGATCCGCTACATTAATAGTGAATAGATTGTTTTTTAAGGAACGAGCATGAAATAACTTCGACGACTGTTAGAAGGGGGTTCGGTGGCTCGATTGACAGGTGTCGGCGGCAGGAATAGCCGCCGTCAAGCCTACATGGACGTATTCACGGCGTCCTGTCAAGCGAGTTACCGAACCGCCCCAAAGCCTACTATTTGTATAAGTTATTTTGTGCATATTCCTAACCCTCTCCAAACACACTCCATGCGGCTTTCAAATAATTAATCATCGACCATAACGTCAATATCGCCGCCAGATACAGCAACACATATCCGGATGTCTTAACGGGGATACCGATGACATCCTGTCCGTACAATAAAAACCCGATCGCGGTCATTTGCGCGGTGGTTTTCCATTTACCCAATTGCGAAACTTTGACTTTAGCGCGCTGCCCCAATTCCGCCATCCATTCGCGTAACGATGCAATCGTAATTTCGCGCCCGATAATAATTGCCGCAGGTAAAGCTAAATAAGGCGAACCGTCTTGTTGTACAATCAAAACCAGCACAATCGCCACCATCAATTTATCCGCAACCGGATCCAAAAAAGCACCGAACGGTGTTTCCAAACTCATCTTACGAGCCAAATAACCATCCAACCAATCAGTGATACCGGCCAAAATAAAAATGATTGTCGAAGCCAAGTTGGCATATTCCCAAGGCAGATAAAACACCACTGCAAGCAACGGAATTAAAACAATTCTCAGCAAAGTCAGATAGGTCGGAAGATTAAATTTAATGGCCATTTGGGTTATGAAATTGTTCGTAAATTCGTTGCGCCAAGTCCTTACTAATGCCTGCCACACTCGCCAAAGCATCCGCGCTAGCACCGGCAACGCCTTGCAAACCGCCGAATTGTTTTAATAATAATTGCCGGCGTTTCGGCCCCAACCCTGGAATATCCTCCAAAACGGATTGTTTTTTGGTCTTGCCTCGCCGCTGCCGGTGCCCGGTAATTGCAAATCGGTGTGCTTCGTCGCGAATATGTTGAATCAACAACAACCCCGACGCGCCGGGAGTTACATCCAAAGGCTGCGACTGATCGGTCAAAAGTAGTTTTTCCATACCGGCTTTCCTATCCGGACCTTTGGAAACGCCGACTATCATAACATTGTTTATCTCTAAATCCGCCAATGCCTTTTTCGCTTCGGCAACTTGCCCTTTGCCGCCATCGATAAACAAAATATCGGGTGCCTCATGTTCGCCTTGCTTGAGCCGTTTATAACGCCGGGCAACCGCCTGATGAATTGCCGCATAATCGTCGCCGGGCGTCACACCCTCGATATTGAAACGCCGGTAAGCCGATTTTACCGGCCCTTCCCTGTCGAACACAACACACGAGGCTACAGTTTGATCGCCCTGGGTATGACTAATATCGAAACATTCGAGGCGCTTCGGCAATTCCCGGCAACCCAATTCTTCCTGAAGGCTCAAAAAACGCGCATAAATACCTTGCCGATCAGCCAACTTGCTTTGCAACGAATGCTCGGCATTGACCAATGTCATTTGTAACCATTTTTGGCGTTCGCCGCGTACCTTCGATGTAATCGTAACGGCATGTTTGGCATAAGCTGCCAGAACTTCAGCCAATAAGCCGGCCTCTTCCGGCTCGTGACTGACGATCAATTCGTAGGGCACCGTCTTGTCGAGATAATATTGTGCGATAAACGCCTGCAAAATTTTGCCGGGCTCATCTTGATCGGACAATTTCGGAAAAAACAACTTATTGCCGAGATTCTGGCCCTTGCGAATAAAAAACACCTGAACGCATGCGACACCGGCTCGCGTAGCACAGGCAACGATATCGACATCGCCCCGCTCGCCATGCACAAAATGCTTTTCCAGAATCAAACGTAAACGTGCGATTTGATCCCGAAAATCCGCCGCTTTTTCAAAATCCAAGGCCGCCGACGCATTTTCCATTTTTTCGATCAAACGACCGATCAGTAACTCGCCGTTTCCTTCCAAAAATAAAATACTGTTTTCGACATCGACCGCATAGTTGCTTGTATCGATCAAGTCGACACACGGCGCGGTGCAGCGTTTGATCTGATGCTGTAAACAGGGGCGCGTTCGATTGCGATAGTAAGAATCTTCGCATTGCCGAACCGGAAATATTTTTTGCAATAATTTTAGCGTTTCCTTAACCGCTCCGGCGCTCGGATATGGCCCGAAATATTGCCCCTTTTTCTTTTTCGCGCCTCGATGAAAAGTAATTCGCGGAAAATCCTGTTCGGTAGAAATAAAGATATAAGGATAGGATTTATCGTCCCGCAAACAAATGTTATAGCGAGGCATGAAACGCTTGACCAGTTGGCTTTCCAGCAACAAGGCTTCGCCTTCGGAACTCGTCACCATCACTTCGATCGACGCCAACTGCGCGATCATCGCCTGCTGTTTAGGCGATGCGCTCTGCGTACGAAAGTAACTCGACACGCGGTTCTTCAGGTTCTTGGCCTTTCCTATATAAATGATTTCGCCTTTTTCATTCAGCATTTTATAAATCCCCGGCCGGCCGGTCAGGGTTTTCAGAAAGGCGGCTACATCAAATTCGGCAACAGGCACGGCAACACTCAACGATCGAAAATTCCAGCGATACTACGAAAAACATCGTGAAACATTTCCTCGGTCAAACGCTTGGTTTGCACGTTATAACGGCTGGAATGATAAGAATCAACCAGATATCGCGAATTAGGCAAACGATGCAAGCGATTATGGCCGAAGGGTGCGTCTTTTAATTTTAGACCGCAGGCTTTCAAGACGGCCTGATGCGCGATACTGCCCAACGCCAAAATGACCGTTCCTTCACGCAATTGCGCTATTTCGGCGTTTAAATATCGATTGCAGGTATTGATTTCCAAACCGGTCGGTTTATTTTGCGGCGGCAGGCATTTAACGGCATTGGTGATTCGGCAAGCGGTTAAAACCAATCCATCCTCTTGGCCTTCTGAAATGGGGCGATTACTGTAACCGAATTGGTATAACGCTTGGTACAACAAGATTCCGGCATAATCGCCGGTAAAGGGGCGCCCCGTTGCATTCGCGCCATGCATGCCCGGCGCCAACCCGACCACCAACAATTTCGGTTGTTCGTCGCCGAACGGAGCAACCGGCCGAGCATGATAATCGGGGTACTTGCGTTTCACCTCGCACAAAAAATCGTCCAAGCGTCCGCAATCCCTGCAATCTTGATTGAAAATTTGGCTAGAAGCCATCGATTTGATTGAACAAAACAGGGGATTTTACTTTATTTTGAATTATACCCTTTGCTAGTCAAATTTCGGCGTCGGGGTGCCGAATTTTGATCTACGATGGGTATATCCACTATTTTCAATCATAACAGCTCCACTCATAGAGTGCCTTATTCCCCGGCGATCGACATGCGCTCGATCAATACCGAACCGGTGCGGACGTTGCCTCGATAATCAACGTCATTACCGACCGCGACGAGATTTTTAAACATATCCTTCAAATTTCCGGCAATCGTAATTTCCTCGACCGGGTATTGAATTTCGCCGTTCTCGACCCAGAACCCGGCCGCGCCGCGCGAATAATCGCCAGTCACCATTTTAACGCCCTGCCCCATCAATTCGGTTACGAGCAAGCCGGTGTCGAGTTTTTTCAGCATGCCTTGAAAATCGTCAGGCCCGGTCTCTACGGTAAGATTATGCACGCCGCCGGCATTTCCCGTGCTTTCTAGACCGAGTTTCTTCGCCGAATAAGTACTCAGCACATAGTCCTTTAAAATACCGTCCGCAACGATGTCCCGAGTCCTGGTTTTGACGCCTTCGGCATCGAAAGCAGCGCTGCCGAGAGCACCAACCAAATAAGGCTGCTCGTGAATATGTATGAATTCCGGAAATATCCGTGTATCCAACGCATTGAGTAAAAACGACGATTTACGGTATAAGTTACCGCCGCTAATTGCGCCGATTAGCGATCCGAACAAGCTGGAAGCCACTTCAGCCGAATACAAAACCGGACATTGCCGCGTGCTCAAACTACGCCCTTGCAAACGCCTGATCGTCCTTTCGGCCGCTTTTCTGCCGATGGAGTCGACTGCCTCGAGCAAGTCTGGATTCCTGGCAACGCTATACCAATAATCGCGCTGCATACTGTCGCCGCGCTGTCCTAATACTGCGCAACTAATCGAGTGACGGCTCGATTCGGCCCCCTTCAAGAAACCTAAACTATTGCCCAAAACCCGAATGCCTTGATGACTGGTGACCGTCGCGCCTTCCGAATTCGTAATTTCGGTTGAATAAGAACGCGCGGCATCTTCGCAGGCTATCGCCAACTCGATCGCACGATCCGCCGCGAGAGACCAAGGATGAAATAGATCTAAGTCGGGAAATTCGGTCGCAAGCCAGTCTTGCTCGGGTAATCCTGCGTATGGATCTTCGCTGCCATAGCGTGCGAAACTACATGCGGCGGTCACCGTTTCCTTGATCGAAGCATTGGATAGATCGGTGGTACTCGCCGAACCTTTACGCTGTCCGAAATAAACGGTTACGCCCAAGCCTTGATCGCGATGATGTTCTATCGTTTCGACATCACCCAAACGCGCCGTCACCGACAAGCCGCTATCGACACTCAAACCCGCTTCCGCAGCGGTTGCGCCCTGCAGCTTCGCTTCATCTAAAATGCTTTGGACCAAATTTTCCAATCGACTGATTTCTTCTCGGTTTTGCAAAATAATTCTCTACTTAAAATTAAATCTATAGTAAGCGGTCAACAGTGAGCGGTAAGGAGGTAAGTATTCAGTCCCTCTCTTTGAAAAAGAGGGGCTAGGGGAGATTTTTTAAATAAGTCCCCCTCAATCCCCCTTTTTCAAAGGGGGAGGCCAACAATTGCGACTGAATGGCGGTAATTTGCCAACGGGGTCTGAATACTTACGTAAGGAGAGCAATAGAAATAGCCCTCTTAGGAATTCAAACGCCGCACTGGCAAGGAAGCCGGAGCACAGGCTTGTCTCAAGAACAACGACCCGTTAACTGCTTACCGCTTACTGCTTACTGTTTACCGCTTACTGTTCACCAATCACCAACCATCAAATACTCGTACCGCCGACCGTCAACGCGTCGACTTTCAAGGTCGGCTGGCCGACGCCGACCGGCACGCTTTGCCCATCCTTCCCGCAGGTTCCGACGCCGCTGTCGAGTTCCAAATCGGTACCGACCATCGACACTCGAGTCAGGACATCCGGCCCATTGCCGATTAACGTCGCACCTTTTACGGGGCGCGTCAATTGGCCGTCCTCGATAAGATAGGCCTCGCTGGCTGAAAACACGAATTTTCCCGAGGTGATATCGACCTGTCCGCCACCGAAATTTTTCGCATACAAACCTTTTTTGACCGAGCGGATGATTTCTTCAGGATCGTGCGGCCCCGGCAACATATAGGTGTTGGTCATGCGCGGCATCGGCAAATGCGCGTAAGATTCGCGCCGGCCGTTACCTGTCGGGGATACGCCCATCAGCCTGGCATTTAATCTATCCTGCATGTAGCCTTTCAATATGCCGTTTTCAATCAAAACGGTTTTTTCGGTAGGCGTGCCTTCATCGTCGATACTCAATGAGCCGCGACGTCCCTCGAGCGTACCGTCATCGACCACGGTACACAAATCGGATGCCACTCTTTCGCCGACACGTCCGCTAAAGGCCGATGTGCCTTTGCGGTTAAAATCGCCTTCCAAACCATGCCCAATGGCTTCATGCAATAGGATACCTGGCCAACCCGACCCCAAGACTACAGTCATGCTGCCGGCCGGCGCATCAACGGCATCCAGATTAACCAACGCCTGCCGAACCGCTTCTCGGCCGTACTCCAATGCTTTATCCTGGTTTACGAACATACCGTAATCGCAACGTCCGCCGCCGCCCATGCTACCCTGCTCGCGGCGTCCGTTCTCTTCGACGATGACACTCACGTTCATACGGACCAACGGACGGATGTCGGCAGCCAATGAACCGTCTTGATTAGCGACTAAAACACTATCATGAACACCGACCAGGCTGATAATCACTTCTTCAATGCGACTATCGAGCTTGCGGGTCTCTCGGTCAACCTTATGTAACAAATCGACCTTTTGCTGATCCGCTAGAGATTTGAGCGGGTTAACAGGATGGTAATATCGAGGCCAGCCGGCTTGCTTGGCGATGGCCGTACGCGCATTTTGTCCTTGCCGGACGATCGCTTTGACATTACCGGCCGCTTCGAGCAAGACCGGCAATTCAAGTTTATCGCTATAGGCGAATCCGGTTTTCTCACCGACGACGGCACGCACGCCGGCACCTTGTTCGATATTATGACTGCCCTCTTTGATGATGCCGCTTTCCATAATCCAGGATTCGTAATGACTGGATTGAAAATAGATATCGGCGGCGTCGACCGGAACACTGAGCAAACTGCTCATGACTCGCTCGATATCTTTTTCCTGCAAGCCTGCCGGCGCAAGAATCGTTTGTTTCGCTATATTTAAAATTTCCATACTGTTTATTATTGCCGTTGATGTTTCGGTATGCCGTCTCGCAATTTCTCATAGAGCATCTGCAGCAACCGTTCTGGCCCGTCTTTTTTATTGTCCTCGAGCGGCTCTGGCGCACCTGGTATGGACGGATTTTTTTCATCTTGTTCAGTCACGATATCCGCAGTAATTTCCGTCGTGGACTGTCCTTCGGATAACTGCAACGAATAAATTCGCTCGATATAATCGTCGTCTCTAAATAACCACCCCAAAAAACCTTTCGCCTCGTTGTCGTCGGGATCGAAGCGGACGTAGTAATAACCCGCATCGCGGTCCCTATCGGTAATTTCGATGCGTTGCTGATTTAGGACTAATTCCATTATGAACCAAGCTTTTTCAAAAGGTTCTTTGATGATCAGCTTGGTTCGTAGCGCCGATTGTTCGATCGCAACTTTATCGCCTAAGCCTTGTTGAATCGATAAGGTTGTCAACACAGGATCAACCGATTTTTGTAAGCTTTGCTCGCTTAAAGCGCCCTCGAATTCCGGCGGCCGCTCCAGGTGCAAGGTATCCCGATAACGGACTTCAGTTTCGGAACAGCTCACCAGAACCGCCGGCCACAACAACACGCCGCAAAATTTAACGATGGTTCTATTCGATGGCATCATGACATTTAAAGCAATGTAACCGTAAAAATTGATTTTTCAATAATATTCTCGCTAAGTATTTAGCCGTACATATACCTTTCGCACTTCAAATTTCGGCAGTGTCTAAGAAGGCACCGGGGGCATGCACATCAAGCTAAAAACGGCCAACCTGCATCACCTTCTTTCCCAAGCTAGAGCTCACTGCCATTAAGTTAAGGATTTTTCCGTTCGCCCTGAGCCTGTCGAAGGGTGAATGGAAAAATCCTGGGTCGATAAGTTAAGCCGTCCATGGTTCGACAGGCTCACCACGAACGGCTTAACTTAATGGCAGTGCAAGCTAGAGCTTGGGTAACAGCATAAAATTAAGCGATGATCATAATTCCTATCAGTTCACCGCTAACTGCTTACCGAAAACCAATCGAAATTTAAATTTTCCGGTGCTGTAAAGCGGGGAAAGACAATCGAACTTTTTCCAAGCGTTCGTGGTCGATATCGGCGCAAACGAAGCCGCCGCCATTCTTATGACAACCTAAAACCACACCCCACGGATCGACAATCATCGAATGCCCGAAAGTTTTACGACCGTTAATATGAAAGCCGCCCTGATTCGGCGCAATGACATAGCATAAGTTTTCGATCGCTCGCGCTCTCAATAAGACTTCCCAATGCGCGGCACCGGTTTGTGCAGTAAACGCCGAAGGTACCAACAAAATTTCGGCGCCTTTCGCCACCAAATTACGGTAAAGTTCGGGAAAGCGCAGATCATAGCAAACCGACAGCCCCAACCTACCGAAAGGTGTATCGACAACAACCGGATCATATCCGGGCTCAATCGAATTCGATTCGCGGTATTCTTCCTCGGTATCGGGCACGCTGACATCGAATAGATGCATTTTGTCGTAACGCGCAACGCGCTCGCCACGGTCGTTATAAACTAGGCAGGCAGCTCTGACTTTGTTATCGTTATCGCCAGCCAACGGAATCGTTCCACCGACAACCCAAACTTTGTATTTGAGTGCGGTCGACGCTAAAAAATCTTGTATCGGACCATTCCCGTCGACTTCCTTGACCGTTAACTTATCGGTCTCGTTTTCACCCATCAAGGCAAAGTTTTCCGGCAACACAACCAATTTCGCTCCGGCATTTACCGCTTCGCCGATTAATTTATCGGCTTCTAAAAGATTCGCCCCCACATTGGGACTCGATGCCATTTGTATGGCGGCACATTTACTCATTTAAAGACTCTTGTTTTAATTTTTATTCAGTTTAATTTTTATTCAGAATCGCTCAATGCATAACGATGCGTTGATGTTTTCGTTCAATACTTACCCTTATGAACATTATACCTTTCGCACTTCAAGCCTGGGCGATGCTTAAAAAGGTAATGGGTTCACGACGTCCTTTGACAAGCAACCCGGTGCCGAATTTTGATCTACGATGGGTATAACTACCCTGTTTTTATACTCCGCGTATACCGGGAAGTCCTTAATCGCTATTTTCCGTCCACGGAAAATCGGTAAGCCCTTGCCAGGTTTTGTTAAACAAACCGTCGCCTTCACGCAAAGGAATTATTTGCGGTTCTTCCCAAGAACCTATGATTCGATATTGAGACCCGAAAAAAAAGCCCTCCTGGTAATCTTTCGTCACCGCCTTGGCAATCAAACCGGCTAAACGGCCGACAATTGTACCAGCAATGGGAACCGCATCGGAACTTTTAGGCACGACCCGAACTTGTTGATCCAGCGTTTTATCGTTCAAATTGGCGTTCCCGGAAAGCGTTATTTTGGCCGGCACGGCGTCGACTTCTAAATTTGCGGTACTGGCAATGCCATCGGCTAAATGGATACGTCCCTTGATACTATTGAAGGTTAACCCTTCCTCGTAAACATCGCGAAAATTCAATTGCAATCGTTTAACCCACTGTGAAAACGCTATGATACCCAATACCCGCCCTAATCCAGGTTCTATGCTGAGCAATCTACCGTCCTTTAACTCGATATCCACTTTACCTCGCAAGCGCTCCAATGAAAATTGATAAGGAGCCCCATTCCAATTTAGATCGAGTTTTGCGGCAATACGGGTTTCTTTCATACTTTCATAAAGCCCTAACTCATTAAGCAACCGACCGAACTGCCGGCCGTCGAAAGTACCTTTTAACTCAGTTGTAGAGCCCAATCCTTGATTGATCCAACGCCCGGTCAGATTCATTGTTTCATTTCTATCGGAAACTGTAAGTCGATGAAAATGCAAGCCTTTAGGTATGCGTACGGTTCGCAACACCAATCGCCCGATATCGCTTGAGCGCCAAATCACTTTTTCGCTGTCGATATCGAATAACGGCAACTTTTCCGCGAGGTTATCGGTACCGCCTTCCAATTTAATGCGGCTCATCGCCGTCAGATCGATAAACTCCATGGTCATCCGTATGCTATCCTCACCCGACCGGTCAACAGGTATACGCAAATCCCCCTTGGCCGCCGAACTATCGATCTTACCTACCCATACCTTGCCGCTACGAGTCAACATTAAATCCAGACGACCTAAGTCCATGAATTTATTAATTAACTGCCGGGTTTTTACTTTGATTTCGTGTACAGGTATCGGCTTCTCTTTTGCGACACCGCCCCTATCGATAAAACTAAGCCATTCTTCGAGATTCATTTGATCACGATTCGCTTCGAGCTTAATAATCGGGTCATCCGGATAATCCACTACACCGACCCCGAACAGAAAATGCCCCGAATGTAACGCCTGCTCCGCTATCTCAATCTTGAATGCGGCATTCAATTGATTGTCGTAATTTAATCTAACCGGTAATAATCGCTCGTCGCTCAAATCAAAAACGAGCGATAAGGATCGAGACTGGTCTTTACTTTTTGCGAGTCCGTCGGGCAAGGCCAGCGATAAGCCTCTCAAGTCCGAATTGACCGTCAATTGAGTCGTGCGATTGTCATCGCCCGGCAACACCAATTCCAACCGATAGTCGGTATTGCCTTCAACAAGACCCCACCATGGTAGCTTAAATTGATTTTGCAGATCCTCAACGGCACTTTGCCCCACGACTTTAATCGTAGTTTGTTTCGATTCGTTTTCGATATTCACTCGAATCGGGCTCCCCAACGCAACCGCCTGCATATTGTCGGCGAAAAGCCCCTGTTCGTTGAATTTTAAAGTCCCTTTGATGTTGCCTACCGGTAAATCGAATGAATGCACGACGAGGGAGGCATGATCGAACGTCGCTTCGCCATCGACCTTAATCGGTTTCGGCCCTACTAATGGGATATCGAGATCGAGTTTAACAGATGTGTTTCCGGTAGGCGTTATTGCGGCTCGCAACGCCCCAACCGATGAACCGATCGGAGTTTGCTGCAGAAAATCCAACGCGTTAATAATGCTGCCCTCGGCCACGCCGCTGACCAGAAGATTGGGCTCATCATTCAGCATTGGAATAGTTATTTCGGCTTGCCTAATCGAGCAATTTGCAGTTTCGGCTTTTTTGATATCGACCTTGAGCGACGGCCCGTAAAACAACACCTGCGCATCAACTTTGGTCAAATTCGGCCATTCCGGGTCGTAATTCAACGTCATATCGGAAACATCGAACAAGACTTCGAAAACGCCCTGACTTTCAGCAAAGGGGTAACGCTCCAACTCGCCGGAAAACAACAATCCGCCACGCGGAATACTGCCTGAGATAAAAGCGCGGTCTAACCAAGAGAAAGTATCGGGATCGATACTCCCTACCGGAAGGTAATTTTTAACCTGACCAAGATCGGCAACCGAAAAAGTACTCTGTAATTCCAGTACGGGCGAGGCTTCGCTTTTGGGCAGTGTTAAAAACAAGCGGCTAATCGTTGACCCGGCCGGCACATCTAACCGTATTTGTTTGCTGGAAATAATCCAGGCATCGAGCGTTTGCCGCCAGTCGATCCGCCCTTGCAGACGTTCGAACGATAGCGCTTGCCGAAAAACCCCATCCGGCGCTAACTGCGATTGGCCGGTAGTCAATTGCACCATGCCCTGCTCATCATTGCCGCGGATATATCCAGTTAAACCGGAAAACCCGGGAAAGGAATCGAACCCGGCAAATCCTAAATCGGAAAATAGACCATCGGCGGCAAAGCGCTGACTGTCAATATCGATAAAAAGCGTAAAATCTTCCACATTTCCGGACAACTTGAGTGCCGTCAAACGTTCCGTCTGTTCAACCGGCAATAAACCTGGCCAAGCCACCAACTCGGAAATATTCATCATATCCAGACGATGCGCCGACAACGCCAAACGCTTGAACGCATTCTCTGTATCTCGCTCAACAGCCAAACTAAACTGCGTATCGGTCCAAGGCCGCCGAGTACCTTCGACAGCCAATCGAGCAACATCCAGAACCAAACGTCGGCCATCATCGCGCCACCTAAAGAGCGTTTCGAGTCTATCCAGCACTAAAGCATTCTTTGCCTTGAACTGCAATACCACGCGCGACAGATTAATCTCCGCGACCGCTTCGGATAATTGACTTTTTTGCCAATGCGTCCAAAGCTTAAGATCGCCAACCCCGGATTCAATACTAATATCCGATAGCGATTCGCCCGCCATAATCTCGGCCAAGTCAACTCCGGTTCCCTCAAAATACAATTTGCCGTCTATATTACCGGGTTCGAAAAAGTTGCCATTCAATTCCATCGACACGCGCAATGTATGGCCTAAGTTTTCGGGTAAGCCCGTTAGCAGATGAATTTGATGTCGGTCACCATCGTTTTTGATTACCAAATCGACTCGTTCAAATTGAATGGGTTTGCCGCCACGCATTTCGTCTTGCCAAGCGATACGACTATGCAACAGCTCAAACTTCCCTCCCTGCAGCAACCACAACGGATAATCGGTTTCGCCGCCGGCTTGTAAACCGCCTAGTGTAAAACTACCATCCGGTTTTCGCTGTATCGACACATCGGCACCTACGATCGAGATCCAAGATGCCCCCCAAAGTTCTCGGGTCCAAAGAACACGCCATAAACTAATATTTAAGCGAATCTCTTCAAAATTAACCGGGGTAGAAGAGCGCTGCCCATCCTCAGCCAACACCTTGATATCTTTTAGCATTAACGTCGGCGTAATGCCTCTCATACCGGTCTTTATTCGGCCAATTTCAACCGGGGCATCAATGAGCGCCCCAATTTCTCTCTCTAATTCGAACTTATAACTTTCCAGCCCGCTCATTAATAAACGGACTGCCGTCAAGCCTAATGCCGAAGCAATCAAAGACCCAAAAAGCAGAATTCGCGTGGCCCGCGTAATGTGATGAATCACTTAGCTAAAAACTCGTTAATGCGATATTGAAAAACTACATGAGTCGTTTGAAAAATAAAAAGTATTCAAGGCATTTCCTGATTAGCAAGTTTCTTCAGCTAAAGCCCAAAGATCAACATATCCCTAGCAAGACGGGGTTCGCAAGCCATGCGCGTCAAGCTAAAAACGGCCAACCCACATCACGCTATTTCCCAAGCTCCAGCTTGGGAAAGACACCCCGGAAGCTAGAGCTTCCTGAACAGGTTATCCAAGCTGGAGCTTGGGTAACAGCATATTTTAGTTTTTGCGACTACGACTGGTCACTGCTCGGACACTTGGCTTCGGCAAACTGAAGCATCTTGATAATCAGGAGGCATTTTGTATGAATAACTCAATCAACATCAACCGAAATCATAACAACACGACGTCATATTGTTCCTGATTATATTCGCCCTCGGCCCTGAATTTAATCTGAATATTCAAAAACGCTTCGAGTTCCGCAAGCATATCGGCCTCCTCATCTAGCAACATTTCGACTACCTCGTTCGAGGCCAACACCATCAGCTTCTTTACCTTATATTGCCGAACTTCGCGGATAATTTCGCGAAATATCTCCAGACATACTGTTTCGGCGGTTTTCAGAACACCGCGCCCGCCGCAAGCCGAACAGGGTTCGCACAAAATATGTTCGAGACTTTCCCGAGTCCTTTTACGGGTCATTTCGACCAAGCCGAGCGTGGAAACCTCGGTAATCTTGGTCTTCGCATTATCCTTTTCCAAATGCCGCTCCAAGGCTTGCAAGACTTGTTTGCGATGCTCATGGCTCTGCATATCGATGAAGTCGATAATGATGATGCCGCCTAAATTTCTCAATCGTAGTTGGCGAGATATCGTCTGAGCCGCCTCCAAATTGGTCTTAAAAATCGTCTCCTCAAGATTACGCCCGCCGACATAACTGCCGGTATTGACGTCGACCGTCGTCATCGCCTCGGTTTGGTCAAACACCAAGTGCCCCCCTGATTTCAGCATGACTTTACGATCCAACGCGCGCTGAATTTCCTCTTCAACGCTGTATATATCGAAGACCGGACAATCGCCGGTGTAATGCTCGATCACATCGACGATATCAGGTACGAAAATCTTCGCGAATTCGACCAGCTTGAGATAAGTTTCCTTAGAATCGACACGTACCCGCTCGATACCCTCTTTGTATAGATCCCGAAGCGTTCTGACACTCAGCGGTAAGTCTTTGTGAATGAACTGCTTGGGTTGAGCACTGTTGATGCTATCGGAAATCGTTTTCCAGAGTTTGAGAAGAAACGTCATGTCGGAATACAAAACCGCTTCCTCGACGCATTCGGCTGCCGTACGCGCAATAAAGCCTCCGCATTGGTTTTTTTCGCGAAACGATTCGAGACAGGCACGGAGTCTAGCACGCTCAGCATCGCACTCGATCCGTTGGGACACGCCGCAATTATTCGCATAGGGCATGTAGACCTGATAACGCGACGGGATCGAGATTTCCGTGGTCAAGCGCGCGCCTTTCGAACCGATCGGGTCCTTGGTCACTTGCACGACGATATGCTGGCCCTCGTGCAGATAGCTTTCGATATTCGCCGACCCTTTTTTTTCCAAATCTTTACTACATAAATCGGACAAGTGTAAAAAAGCGGCTCTGGACAAACCGATATCGACAAAGGCCGCTTGCATGCCGGGCAACACCCGGCATACTTCGCCTTTATAGATATTACCGACCAAGCCGCGCTGACGACTGCGCTCGATGATCAGTTCCTGCAAAACGCCGTTTTCGACGACGGCGACACGAGTTTCCGGCGGCGTGACATTGATTAAAATTTCTTCACTCATTTGAAAATCGTTATCCCTTGTTTCGCTAAAAGTTCAGCCGTCTCGAACAGCGGCAAGCCCACCACGCCGCTAAAACTGCCGGTAATCGATTTGACGAACACGCTCCCTAAACCCTGAATCGCATAAGCGCCTGCTTTATCGGCCGGTTCCCCGCTTTGCCAATAGCGGTTCATTTCCTCTTCGTTGATGGAGCGAAAAGTCACATCGGTAATACTAACTGCTTGCCAGTGCTCAGACCCTCTAAGCGATATGGCACTAAAGACCTGATGCGTACGTCCCGACAAAAAGCCGAGCATTGCCAGGCAATCGGCCTTATCCTTTGGCTTGCCCATGATCCGTCCGCCCAAGATCACCGCCGTATCGGCGGCCAGAATCGGGAGCCTTGCATCGCTCCGCTCCAACGCCACGGCCGACTTTTCGGCGGCGATGCGTCGAACATAAGACAATGGCGCCTCACCTGAGTAAGGCGTCTCGTCGATATCGACCGGAAACATCTTAAAACTGACTCCGATTTGCGTTAACAGTTCCTGACGACGCGGAGACGCCGAAGCTAAAAGGATTTGCGCACTCATTCGCGGTGATAGGGATGGTTATTTAAAATACTCCAGGCACGATAGATCTGTTCGGCAACGATCACACGTACCAATGGATGCGGAAAAGTCAACTTGGACAGACTCCAGGATTCGCGCGCCAATTGTTTCGCATCATCGGACAACCCTTCGGGTCCGCCGACCAATAAGGCGACATTCCGCCCGCTTTCGAGCCATCGTTTCAAGGCAACCGACAATTCCGGCGTCGACAAAAGCTTCCCGGGGACGTCTAAGGTAACGACATGCGCGTCTTTTGCGATCGCCGCGATCATTTTATCGCCTTCGTCCTTAACTATCCGGGCCGAATCGCTATTTTTCCCCCGCTTGCCCGGCGGGATCTCCTTGAGCACCAATTCGCACTCTCTCGGCAGCCGTTTAGCGTATTCATCATAACCCGCTTGCACCCAAGTCGGCATTTTATTGCCGATAGTAATCAATTGTATTTGCATGCGCGGAGCATACACAGAAGCCCCATAGCGCGCAATAAACAAACGCTATCGTTTAATGAGACGCATCAAATAAAACCTTGAACAATGGGAAGTCTTACCGTAATACTCATGAAGAAGCCGTCATCGCCCCGGCAAATGAAAGTTCGAGGCGGAACGGAAGGTGCGGTCACTCGCCCGACAGGACGCCGTAAATACGTCCTTGTAGGCTCGACGGCGGCTCGAGCGCCAAGGAAGGCGCGAATGCAGATTTTGCAGGAGCAAAAATCTGCCCTGCCGCCGACGCCTGTCGGTCGAACAACCGCACCCTCTCCGGAAGCGGCATTGGTTCTGTCGAGCGCCGTATATCGAAAAATTAGATACAGAATCTCAATCTACGAACTTTCACAGTAAAATTAGCCTTTCTGCACATCTGATATTTTAACAGTTGAACTATAATTTCAATTTTTACGACCGATCTGCACCATGGCTACCAGTTCCTTTTTCGAGCAGCTATTTAAATGGCTCTTCATTGTCGGCGCATTACTTACGGTCGTGCTTTATTTCAAAAAAGACCGTTTACCGGAGCCGACTTTTTACGATCTCGGTTATCTAGACAAACCGGTTCAAGCCAAAATAAACGCCGAGCCGTTCAAGACTCAGGTCAACGATCAGGAATATACGATCACGCCTTTGTATGACTATGAGTTACACGGCGTCGTCGTCAGTTACAGTGACGCCGATGCCTTCACCAACATCTGGCATCACAAACGCTGGCAAGACTTTTTAAATCTTCGCGACTTATGCGTGATCTGGGGTAAAAATGTCGGTTCCGGCGTTTACCGGCAAATGAAGTTTCATAACGATAGCTGGACATGCTGGGCATCCTGGCAAGACTACGAGACAGGCGCTTTATTCAAGATGAACGCTCTGTCGAACAATCATTTACTAACAGACGACGACCGCATCAAAAAAGCGCTGATGTCTGCCGAACCGGGCGACCATATCCGTTTCAAGGGCGTATTGGCCGAATATGCCAACAAAAGCAATAATTTCTTTCGCGGTACCAGCATTACCCGAGACGACACCGGCAACGGTGCCTGCGAAACGGTTTACCTTAAAGAATTCGAAATCGTCAAAAAAGCCAACCGAGGCATTCGCAAACTTTACGGCCTAACCAAATGGTTGACCATCGTTTCTTTTTTCGGTTTTCTTATCTTCTTTGCGATTGCACCGGTTAGAATCCGGCATTGACCTGAGCAATTCATTGACAAACAGGCTTTGATGGCTTTATATCTTTCGCACTTCACATTTTGGCAATGCTCGAAGAGCCGCCGAATTTTGATCTCCAATGGGTATATTCACGGCGTCTTGCCGGGCGAGTGACCGCGCCCTCCGACACCCAAGGATGGTCATTTGCCGGGGCGATGGCTAGACCTTCATGAACGTTACTGTGAAAGTTCGTGGATTTGAAATCTTAATCTAGTTTTTCGATATTAAGAAACTCGACAGAGAAAATGTAGGTTCCGGAGAGGGAGCGGTTGCTCGACCGACAGGCGTCGGCGGCAAGGACAGCCGCCGTCGAGCCTACATGGATGTATTCACGGCGTCCTGTCGGGCGAGTGACCGCGCCCTCCGCCACCCAAGAACTATTTTGCCGGGGCGATGGCCGGGCCTTCATGAACGAGAGGTTAAAGCTCTACCCAAATAATCCCAACCGGCAGCCCTTTGCCGAATTAATGCTACCGATAACACTTAAACTAAACACCATAATGACCGACCGAAACCTAGCCGATTGGCATAACCGCGCCGCACTGTTCGAACAGGAAATCAACAAAGCCGTGATCGGACTCGAACGTCCGGTACGACTCGTCACGACCGCGATATTCGCGCGCGGCCATGCGATGCTCGAAGGCGATGTCGGGGTTGGTAAAACCACCTTGTTGAGAGCGGTCGCACGCGGCATCGGCGGCGCTTATGAGCGCATCGAAGGCACCATCGATCTGATGCCGAACGACCTGGTCTACCACACCTACATCAACGAAGCCGGCAAACCGCAGGTCGACCCCGGGCCGATCCTGAAACACGGCGAGGAGCTATCGACCTTCTTTTTCAACGAAGTCAACCGCGCCCGACCCCAGGTCCATTCATTACTGTTGCGCGTGATGGCCGAAAAATCGGTCACGGCTTTCAACCGTGAGCATTATTTCCCGCATTTACAGGTCTTCGCCGACCGCAACCGCGTCGAAAAGGACGAAACCTTCGAAATACCTTCCGCGGCCCGCGACCGCTTCATGATGGAGTTGAAAATCGAAACGCCGGAAGACCCGGCACTACAGCGCGAATTGATGTTCAATCCGAGATTTTACGATGTCGACGCATTGATCGAGACGATACAGCCGGGCATCCTCCCCTACCGAGAATTGAACGAAATCAGCCGACAGATTCAGCACCACATCCAAGCCAGTGAAACCTTGCAAAATTATGCCTTACAACTTTGGCAGGCGACCCGTTTCCCGAAAAACTTTTCGATTGCATTAGACAATGTCGACATGGACCGGCTAATCCTGGCGGGGGCCAGCGCCCGCGGTGCCGGAATGCTGATGCGCGCGGCGCGAGTGACGGCATGGCTAAACGGTCGTACGCACGTCTTGCCGGAAGATATCCGCGAAATTTTCCATGAAACGATCGCGCACCGTGTGTTTTTCAACCCGACTTACGAATTGAGACGTACACTGCTCGCCGAACAGCTCAGCCAAAAAATACTGCAGCAGGTAGCGGCGCCCTAAGAAAATTTGCTCCAATCCATTTGTACGCGAAACTTAATCGGATGATGCTCTAAGAATTTTATTATTTATCTTTCCGCTCACTGCTCACTACTAACCGCTTACTACCACAAGCCAACGATGCTCGAAGAATTTCATTATCAACTGCCTTGGCGCACCGCGAGCGCGCACCCTGGTCGTCATGCCGGCAAACACAGCGGCGGCGAACATGAGTTTCACGGGCATGCGCTCTTTATCGCGCGTCCCGAAGCGCACAATATCGATATTCACGCCAGTCTGCTCGACCCGTTCGGCCAATTCATGGTCAGGACTTTTCGCCAGCGCGGCTTGATTTCGGTCAACATCATTGCGGACTTATCGGCCTCGATGGGCTTTCACGGAAAAATGAAAACCCTGGCACGATTTACCGAATTGACGGCTTATTCAGCCTATCGTAGCGGCGATCATTTCGGCTTTTTCGGCTGCGGACTGGATTTATTGCCGGACTTTCATCTACCGCCGCGCTGGTACAAAGGCGGCGCCGCCGAACTCGTAGACCGGCTCGGGCAATTCGACCCCGGCGACAGCCATTGCCGAAGCCTGCTCTCGATCGCCGAGCATTGCCCCCGGCATCGCTCGTTGATTTTTCTAGTCTCCGACTTTCATTTTCCGTTTCATGAAACCGCCGAAATTTTCGATTCGCTGTTGAAACACGACGTGATCCCGGTCGTATTATGGCATCCCCAAGAGTATCGCAATCTGCCGGAATGGGGCCTGGTGCGCCTGGAAGATCCGGAAACCGGTAAAGACCGACAATTACTGATGCGTCCGGCCCTGAAACGCAAAATCATCGCGGCATTCGAGACCCGGCAAGAACAGCTCAAGCATTTGTTTACGCGCTACGGCCGCCAAGCGTTTTTTCTCGACGACACCTTTCAGGCCGATCAGCTCACCCATTATTTCTATGAACAATAAACACTTAGGAATATGCACAAAATAACTTCTACAATTAGCAGGCTTTGCGGAGGTTCGGTGACTCGCTTGACAGGACGCCGTGAATACGTCCGTGTAGGCTTGACGGCGGCTATCCCTGCCGCCGACACCTGCCAATCGAGCCACCGAACCCCCTTCCAACAGTTGTCTAAATTGTTTCATGCTCGTTCCTTAGCTCATTTTTACTTATGGCTATTGCTGTATTTATCGGGCGCCATGACCGCAAACGCGGCCAACATTGAAATCGAACTCGATTCGCCGCGCAATTACGGCTACAGCCTTGGCGACAAAATCACCCTGACGGCCCATATCGGGGTACCGTTATTCTATACACTGGAATCCGGCTTTCTGCCGGCCCCTGGCTCGGTCAACGAATGGCTTAGGCTTGATAGTATCGAATCAATACCAAACAAATCAGGAAAAGACTACTCGCTTGCGATAACCTATCAGGTTTTCAAGAGCGTACGCGCCACCGAGGAATTGACGATCCCGCCATTGCCGATTCGCTTCATGCACCGAGGCAATCCTGAAACTGCAACGCTTCCGCCTTGGACTTTCAGTTATCACCCGCTGATTCCAATAAACAAAGCCGACCGCGACATCGAGCCTGAACCGGAAGTGCCGCCGCGCCTGATCGATGCGACTTCGCACCACCGCGCCTTGACTTATTTGCTCGGGGTATCTTCGATTATATTGCTCTATATCGTGTGGTTTTACGGCAAAATCCCGTTTCTCGAACGTTACAGCGGCTCATTCGGCAAAGCCTGCCGGGAACTCAAAAAACTCAAAAAGTTGCCGCAATCGAAGGCCGTGACCTTACAGGCCCTGCAATGCTTTCATCATGCCTTGAACGAACTGGCCGGCGAAACACTCTTTGCCGGACAATTGCCGGACTTTTTTCAAAGTCATCCGAAGTTTTTAACGCTTCGAGAAAAGACCGAAGCTTTATTCGCCATTTCGCAGCAACTCTTCTTTGCCGAAGCCGCTAGCGAATTACCGGCAATAAGTCCGGCTCAAATCGAGAAACTGTGCTTGCTATACCGGAAGCTCGAAAGGAGCGGTCGATGGATTTAGCGCTAAGTCATCCCTGGGTACTGCTGTTTTCACCACTGGCCTTACTGCCGTTTTTCGGCAAGCATCTAACCGCGCTGCGTTACTCAAGCCTGTCGGTATTGCCGTTCGACCCTTTGTCATTTTTGTTGTTTACGCTATTGAAGTTGATCGGCGCCGGCGTCATTCTGTTGCTGCTGATCGCGCTGGCAGGCCCCTATCTCAAGGAGCAAACCGTACAACGACTCGGCCAGGGCGCCGAAATCGTCATCCTGCTCGACCGAAGCGCAAGCATGAACGAAAATTTCGCCGGCCGTTATTTCGGCGGCGCGGCAAAAGAAAGCAAGATCGCGATTGCCCGAGATTTACTCAGCGATTTCATCAAACGCAGAAAAGACGATTTTTTCGGCATGATTTCGTTCAGCACAGCGCCCATTCATGTCTTGCCGCTGACCCAAGACAAAACCGCGATTCTGGCCGCGATCGACGCAACCCGATCGCGCGGCCGAGGCGTCACCAACATCGCACCGGGTCTCGCGATGGCGTTGAACTATTTTCAGGAACGTCCGTTGACCGGATCGCGCGTCATTCTACTGGTATCTGACGGCGCCGCACGCATCGATCTCGAAACGCAAAGCACGCTGACCCAGTTGTTCCATCAATACAAGGTCATGCTGTATTGGGTTTATCTGCGCGACGACAGAAGCCTCGCTCTCGATAGCAAGCCAACCAATGCAAACGAAACCACCTCGCCGGAATATTTTCTGCATCAGTTTTTCCAAAGCATCGGCATTCCGTACAAGGCCTTCGAAGCCCAAAACCCGGAAGCACTTCAAAACGTCATCGACGAAATCGGTCGCCTCGAAAACAAGCCGATTCAATACACCGAAAAAATAGCGCGGCAGAGCCTTGCAGAGTATTGTTATCTACTGGCAATCAGCGGTATTTTGATCTTGCTGTTTGCCCGCTATTTCGAGCTAAAGTCCGAACAGGATTTATCGGAATCAAAGAAATGGAGCGGACGAGAATGATGAATTCGTAGTCCCGAGAGTATTAATCCCTTTATAACTTTCGCACTCGAATATATTTTACGCCCGCTTTATAACTATAAGTGTCACACTTCAAATTTCGGCAGGACTTAAGGAGGCGCCGAGGTGCCAGGTCGATTTTGCAGGAGCAAAAATCTGCCCTGCTGCCGACATCCTCGCCAAGCATACCCCACACCCTTTTTGATCTCCAAATTGGGAATTGCTGGGAACGATAGGTGGATGTGAATAGTTACCCCGCTTTTGGTATGCCGGTCCTTTCTGTATACCCATAGCAAACACCTCCGGATGCCGATTCATTCTGAACGATCATACTTATTTTTCAACACTACCGGCCAGGGCTTCGATTTTTTCGATCAGCTTTTCCAAGCATGTCTCAAAGTTATATTCATCTTCAATAGTTTTTCTGGAGGCTTTTTTGATCGCATTCGCTTTGCGGGTGGTCAGTGTCAATGCCTGCTCGACACGGTCGACCATGGCCTGGATATCGAAGAAATCGAACAGCAATCCGTTTTTGTTGTCCTTGATGATTTCCCGCACCGGAGCAGTATCGGAAGCAACGATAATCGGGCCGCTCGCCATGGCCTCTAGCATAGACCAAGATAATAAAAACGGATAAGTCAAATAGACATGAACCGAAGATAGTTGCAGCACATTTCGATAGACGTTCTTCGGCAAGCGCCCCAAAATATGCACGCGTTGCGGATCGAGCGAACCTTTTAATTCTTCCAGCATCATTTCCACATAGCTGTCATGATTGCTAGGTTCGGGGCCATACCCGCCTTGATTGTTGCCCATGATCATGACATGCGCGTTAGGCCGGCGTTTCAGCAATTCCGGCAAGGCCCTCATAAAACAGTGAAAACCCCGCACCGGCTCCAGGTACCGGGCCGCATAGGTAATGATCTCATCTTGACTGCTTAGCATAAGATTTTTTTCGGGAATACTCAGCGTTTGTTTCGGGTTCGGGCAAAAATATTCGGTATCGATACCTTCATGCATGACTTTTATCTTATCTCGCGCCCATTCAGGATAGGTATTAAGCTGCCAATTTGTTGGTGTTATTCCTTCATCCATATCGTTCAAAGCATGCAGATTAATGGTGTTTTTCAATCGTAATTTAGCTACCTCGTTACCATCGATTTGCGAAAACTCAGGATCGAAATCGAAGTCCTGTCCGGTCGCCGAATAAAAATATTCAAAATAGCCCAGATATTTGGCATCTGGCCAAATATCCTTCAACAGCAAAGTTTCGCCCCAACCGGGATGAGCCACCACCACATCAGGATTAAATTCTTTTGCCTTTAAGAAGTTAGCCGTTTTGGCGACGGCTTCGGCGCGTAAGATTTTCGGCTCGAAATCTTGCATCAATGGATGAATATCGGGTGATGTTCCTCGCTTCAATTGATAAGCGACCACGCCGATACCGTCCATCTCGATACTGGGCGATTGCTTGATGGCGACCACTTTATTATTGGGATTTTGCGCCAAACGCGTCGCGACATGACTGAACTGAGCCGGAAAATTTTGATGAAGAAATAAAATATTCATAAATGCCATTTAAAAGGTGATGATTGATAGCCCCAAATGCGTGAGTTCAAACTTTATGCCGAGGCGGAAAGGCAAGACCCTTATGGGAATAGTGATCGAGATTCAGATTAGGGTTATAAAAAGGATCTTCGAATAAAAGATGCCCCCAACGCTCTTTCAAATTTCGTTTCTCCTTTTCAAAGCGCGCCTGCTTTTCCGGAATGGCGTCTCTACCGCGGCTAGCCGATTCCTTGTGCCACAATGTCGCCTCCGGCGTCCATACGATATGCTTACCGGATTTACGTAAACGCAAACAAAAATCCACATCGTTAAAGGCCACCGGAAAAGCTTGTTCGTTCAAGCCCCCCAAAAGTTGATAATCGCGTTTGAAGCAGATCAGGCAAGCGGCCGTCACCGCACTCGCTCGCCTGACCAATTGATTATAGCCAAAATAACCGCTATCGTGCTGCTCCCAGTGATTGCCCACATGCCCAATCAAACCGTGCAGCCCCAATAAAACGCCTCCATGCTGCACCATGCCGTTCGGCCACAATAACTTTGCCCCAACTGCACCGATATTCGGCCTGAGCAATTGCCTGACCATCGAACTCAGCCAATCCGGCTCGATCGCTTCGACATCATTGTTGATCAAACCGATAACGTCTCCTTGCGCTTGCTCGACCGCCCAATTGTTGATCGCCGAATAATTGAAGCGATGTGGATAAGGCAAAATGCGAATACCCTGACGGGTAAGTTTTTTAAAATATCGATGGATGGCGGGTTGCTGCGAATCATTATCGACCACGATGATTTCAAGATCGGGATAATCGGTTTTCAGCAGACTATCGATACAGCGTTCGAGCAGGTCTTGTTGATCCCGAGTCGGGATAATCAAGCTCACTTTCGGCCAAGCGTTGGGTGCCGACCATTGAATCGTTCGCACAGAAGGGTAATCCGATGCCGCTGTAACGCCTTCTGCATCAGGCGCAATCAGAGGCAAAAATTCCGCAGCGATCGTCTGATCATACTCCGCTAAACAATGCTGCCGATGCCGATGATACAGCACATCGGCAATATGCCGTATCGCTTCGCCGTTATCGCCAACGGCATTGACCGCGAGCCAAGACCAGGCTTTCGGTTCCAGGCTCCAGGGCGATTCGGCGGGTAACAACTGTGCACGTACGACCAATAAATGCTGCAACGGATCGCTTGCCAAAAAAAGATCCAAATCCCAATCGGGTTTAAACCAGGGCAAACAAGTCTCGTCGCCTTGTCGATAATCGCAATCGCTGTACGCAAGCTGCACATCAGGATCGGCGAACACGCCGCCGACCAAGGATAAAGCTTCGGGCGCCAGAGTATCGCCGGCCTCGACATAGCAGACTAAGCCCTGATGCCGGCGCAATCGCTCGGGAAACAGGCACGGCCAATCCCGGTCGGTTAAAATTTCAACTCTGTCGTCACAATATTCAAAACTGCCTTTTACGATGATCTGCAAGGCGCCGTGGCTTTGCCCCAACAAGCTCTCGACCGTCGATCCAATATCCCCCACGCCGAACACCACGACCAAAAATGCGAATGGACTGGAAGCATCGGAATTCGGCTTGCCGAAACGGGCAAACCACTCTCGATAAAGCTCGAAATCAAGCGAGTCGGGCAACAATTGCTCGCAGCGTTTAGCCAATGTCTCAATAAAGTTTTTTTCAGGCTCCGCCAAATTCAAACGCTTCATTTCGCTGCTAAAACCGGAAGGGAAAGCCGCCACGACCAACGGACCGCCCTGTAAGGGGCGGTTATGCTCATCGACTACGCGTATCCGGTGCACACGGCCGTCTGCAAGTTCGCCAGGCAAATTGAAATTGAAGCCGTGCTTACCCTCTCCCAATTCCGCTTCCGCCGGGTCGATAATCAATTGATTCGCGATAATTTCGCACAACAAACGATCGTCTTCATAAAAACGTAACCCTACCGCATGCTTCGGAAACACAGGATCCCAGGCCCAACCCTGCACCCTCAGCCCGCCGGAATTGACCACATAACCCAGAAGCGGCGGTCGAAGTGTCGTCATTTCGCGGGCTTGATCGACAAGCCCACTTAGCCAATAATCGGTATTCGCGACTCGCGCGCGAATATTTTGTATGTGTACGCGCTTGGCCAGGGAGATACGCAACCAAAACCCATAGCATGCATCGCCGATTCCTTGTTCGGCCAAATCAGGAACCCAGGTTTCCGCGCGCACAATGCCGAGCGGATAATCGTCGGCATAAATTTCCACGACGATGCGTTCAGTCAAATCCCGGGAGTCATAAACCCAGCCATGCAGCAGCCCTTCGTAAAAACCAAACAGTTTGCCTTTAAAACGGTTATTGTCTTTTTTCATGTCAACTTCGTAAGGCCATAAGCATTGCTAAGGGGCGACAGCCACTCTTCAGGGCTTACGTCAGGCGCCAAGCCGATATCGCCCCAATCGGGATCAAGCAAATCGGTATAAACACCCCATTCTGGTGCAGCCAGGGGTAATCCCGACATTCGCGCCAAGCGCCAGGCATGCCCGTCGATTTCCGGCCACACCGCCGCATGCAAAGCCAAGCTGCAGCGCTGCAAGGCGACCATATCGGGTATGTCATGCCAGGTAACCGGCCCCGTCAGCCACGCTTTTCCGCTGGCAAACAAGGCATGATCATCCCACGTCGAACCGAACACGATCAGCTCCATATTCATCCGCTTGGCCGCCAACAGCCTCGCCAGTTCGAGTATTTTGAAAAAGCCCTGGTCCGGCAAAGCCGCGAAAAAAACCGCGATACGCAAACACTCGCCTGAAAACCTCAAGCCGGTTCCGCCCGGAAACGGGGTGCCGGCAGGCTGATCGATCTGAAATCGAATGTTCGGAAAATAATGTAAATAACGTCGCATAGCGTCCGACGAAGCCAATTTAACCACCGTAGCACCGGCCATCAAGCGTTCGGAACAAGTACGTAATGCATTAACGGAGCGATAAAAAGGCGAAGCCTTTAGGCAGGCATCGCTGCATTCGGCGCAGTCCGAACGAAAACAACTATCACCTAATAACTTGGTCTGCAAACAAAAAGCGCCATAATCATGCACTATGAGCTCGTAGGGAATTTCAAGCCCCGCGACGCCTTGAAGCAAGGCTTCCGGCCACCCGGCAATGGCATGAATTTCGATGTCATAAAAAGCAGCCGCTTGCAAATCCTGTAACAAGATTGCCTCATCCTCAGGCCAACGGTATTCCAATTGTATCGACTCATCGGAGTTGGAACTGGTCAAACTGATCAGATGACTCAGCACTTCGCTTGGACTGATAGCCAAAAAATAAACGGCATGTTCGAAATGTTTATATGCGGCACGAATCGCGTCCACGGTCGCCGGATCCTCAAGTACGGGCGGCAAGAGAACTAAGCGGCTTCGTTTTCGGGTATAAAGCGGCAAAACCGCCCGCTGCAGACGGTCATAGATCGAAGCTAATGGAGCCGTCTCCAGAAATGCCGAATAGTCCTGCTCATGCTCAGGGTAGCGGGCATGAATTCGCGGAATGTTTTTCTTGACCAACGCGTTTTTATCGCCCCCGAACGATACGCTCCCCTGATGTCCGACAAAAACATTCGGTGTACAAATATTTTTCCAGCCGTGCGCCGCCGCTCGCAAACAAAAATCGGTATCCTCGCCATAACCTCGCTCGATCAAGGCCTCATCCAATGGCCCTACCTGCTCAAGACATTGCTGCTTGATATACAAACAAAAACCAACGCCAACTGGAATTTCAAGCTCAATATCGTCGCCTAAACCGGCACATGTCTCGTCGAGCCTAGCCAATACCTCGTAGCTTGGCATCGGTGCGCTATACATGGGCCGCGGAAAACTCAACAATTCGGCATTATTGCTCAACGGCGTTACCGTGCCGACGACTTCCGAGCGGTGAGCAGCCGAATGCAAGCGGTCCAACCAATTCCCAAGTACGCGCGTGTCGGCGTTCAATAAAACGACGTCCCGCTTGGTACTCAGCTTCAATCCTCTATTCACCGCGCCGACAAAACCCGTATTCACGGCTTGACGAATCAGCGTAATCCGGCCGTGGGCATGCAAATCTTGCAGAAACGCCGCCAGCTCAGCATCCGGACTGGCATCGTCAATGACGATCAGGCGATACCGAGTTTGATTGACGGCAGTCAAGACCGAATCGAGACATGTCTTGGTTTCCTCCAGGCCTTTGTAAACCGGTACGATAATATCCACCGCACAGGACGACTCCGATGCAAGCTCGCTTGGCGACGTTTCGAAAAGGGCGCTATCCAAGACAGCTACAGGCTTGAACCGGATAGGCGAGCCGACCAAATCGAGCCCGTTAAGATGAATACGCATGGACTGAAATTGCCCTGGCGACATTTTCAACGAAAAACCGTCCTGTCCCGAACCTAAGCCATGCTGCCTTAGGAGTGGAGTCCCTGAAAAGGGTTTCAGAGTATAGTCCGTACCGTCTATCGTAACGGTCAAGGCCGGCAATGAAGGGGCATCCAACAACCAGCCGGTAACGGCTCGACCATTGTAGTGGCAAAGCCCGATGGGTTGAATTTGTAACTGTTTAAGAATGCGCAATGCCATTATAACGGCTTGTCCATCCTGATTCCGGCCAAGTACATCCCACGACAAACGCGCGGCCTGCTCTGCATAGTCGGGTAATAACATAGCATGTAAACGCAGTAAATAATGGAGACTTTCCTGCCTGCCGGGGTCTTTTTGCAAGGCCTTGCCCGCCGCTTCCAGTGCCAATGAGCCATGGCCACAATCCACCAGGGCCTTGGAGCGCAGCAAAGAGAACTCGACCATCACCTGAGGATTCAATCTTTCGATTCTATCCAATAAGCGCCACGCTTCGAAAGGCCGTTCCTGGCCCATAAGCGACAAGGCTTTTTTCATTAACAAGGCATAGTCTTTTTCCGCTCCGTTCAACGAATAATGGAATGATCGGCCAACCGTTAATCTCTTATGCCTTTTCATACCGAAAATAATTCATGCGCTTGCTAACGACGATAATTCGTCAAAGAAAAAATGGGATACTGTACGACTCCCTTTATACTCAAAAAATAGGCGTGGCTAGCGAGGATGTCGGCAGCAGAGCCGATTTTTCTTCATGAAAAATCGGCATTCGCCCCGCACCTAAATTCCAAAATCCACAGACTATGTTTAACTATCTAAGATAATTTAGGTGGCGGGGGTCACGGCAGTCCTCGATAGACACATCACACACCTTTTATTCGTAGACGGTTTTTCGATCAAAAGAGATTAGTTGCCGCAAAAAAAAGGCGCCAATAATCGGCGCCCTTTAGTTGCTTGCGACTAAGACACCTAAGCTTTAACCCAAAGGTCCGGCGTCGAAATCTATATCCAACAAACCAATCAAGGTTAATGTTTCGTCTCTAGAAATTAAACCATCCCCATTAACGTCATAAATAAACCTTTCAACATTAGTAACATCCAGCGTGGTGCCATGCTCCAATTCGATTTGAACACTGGTTGGTCTTCCTCTAGCGTTTGTTCCGGTGACCGAAATGCTTGTGATGACCACATCACTCAGGTCTAGCGTATCTCTACCTCTGCCCCCATCAATTACAATAGTGTTATCGGTATCTTCGCCTTTTTCAACGATAATCAAATCTCTGCCATTGCCGGCATTAATAGTATCGTTACCGGATCCGACGACGATCGTATCGCGGCCATTTCCAGTATCGACGAAATCATCCCCTTCGCCGGTAACAACCAAATCGTTTCCGCGACCGGTGTTGATAGTATCATTTCCAGCGCCCGAGTAAACGATTACGGCATTATTAGCTTCCAAACTATTATTGCCATCGCCCAATACAACAGTACCTCTAAACTGATTAGGCAATGTAAGATCGACATCATCGTCGGTTGAGAAAAATATTGCATTCAACTGTCTAGCGGTTGGTCTATCAATGCCACTTAAATCCAGTTCTCCGCCGCCTTCGACAAAGAGCAAGTTTGTCCCTCTGGTAATTTCAAATGCAGCCGGTATCTCATCAAAAAACTGACTTGATATGTCCCTGACCTTTGTCAACTCTTGAAACAAATCGTCTCTAAAACTCTCTTCAAATTTACCGTCTTCGACAAGCTGATTTATCGCTTGTCCCGGCATGTCATAATTCGACATTTTATTACCCCTCTGTATGCACTAAAAAATAATGGTTAAAGATTAACAAAAAAAGACTCTTTTTGAAATGATTTCCACACCTCCCTTGGAAGAATTATAAAATAAACGGAAATCTTATAAATCTTAGACAAGCAGAAACCACGCCAAGTTAGGAACGAGCATGAAATAACTTAGACAACTGTTGGAGGGGGTTTGGTGGCTCGATTGACAGGTGTCGGCGGCAGGGATAGCCGCCGTCAAGCCTACATGGACGTATTCACGGCGTCCTGTCAAGCGAGTCACCAAACCGCCACAAAGCCTAC
Organism: Methylotuvimicrobium buryatense; assembly: GCF_005931095.1. Classification (GTDB taxonomy): domain Bacteria; phylum Pseudomonadota; class Gammaproteobacteria; order Methylococcales; family Methylomonadaceae; genus Methylotuvimicrobium; species Methylotuvimicrobium buryatense. The sequence goes on from NZ_CP035467.1 coordinate 4,095,509, forward strand.
TACTTGTATAAGTTACTTTGTGCATATTCCTTAGTTAATTATTGTAGTCTTTGTTGCCCGCCCAGTTTGAATTTACACTGAAATGATCGTAGTAAAGAGACCTTTCTCAAGCTGAAACGCTCAGGCATTCGGCCCTTTCTGAATAGTAGTATAAACGCATGTTAATTTAATGTTGACAAAAATACCTTAAATTTATGCTATGTTAACACTAGACCTTGAAAAATGTTGAGAACCTCATCCCAGCAGGGATTGCCGGAACCCAGGCAGCAAGAACGCGAAAGCCCATGGCATCTGGAACACGGCAGTCCCTGCCTGCGCGACGCAAACTCAGCCTTAATCCTTGGTAACAAGTTCTTACGATTTAATAGTAATTCGTAGGCAAACCGCTTACAAAAAAAACATTTGCCCAACTATTTTCCTCGACGCTTTAGATTGCACATAAACGCTAAGAGTGCAAAATCCAAATACCGTAAATTTTACCCTAACTATATAACATCCTATATAACATCAAACCTACGCTTTAACACATGAAAACACTCTGTATTACCGGCGCTATTCCGTCACAAATCGATTTAATCGCTTCTATTTTTGAACAAGCGGGAATGTCGCCCGCTCAAGACACTAATAAGGACCCCATATTCAACATCCATGATTGGCACGATCACGTCCTTACCAACATACCGGTAAATACTGGAACCCAGCAGCATAGTCAAGAGCCCGGCCGTTTGTGGGAACAACTCGCCAGTGAAATTTTCATCGCCAATTTAAACAGCCCATTATGGGGTTGGGCCGATACGAATAGCACATGGCTATTAGATTATTGGACTCACTTTGACCCCAATATTCGTTTTGTTCTGGCCTGCACATCTCCCGAGCAAATGCTTGCTGAAGCAGTACGAAATTCACCCTCGGACATCTCGGCAGATGCCGTTCTACAAAGCTGGAAAACCATACATCAAACATTGTTACGCTTTCACCTCCGCCACCCGGATCGAAGTATTTTGATCATGGCAGACGAAGGACTCAGCATGCCCAGCCATTTAATCGATGCCGGCAATGAACGCTGGCATCTTCAATGTGCGCCGCTGGAAAACGACGCATTCAAAAAACCCGATACCAACGAAGTTGCCTTATTCATCGGCCAACAAATCTATAACGACCAACCACAGATCAATAGTCTCAGCCATGAGATCGCCGCCAGCATAATTCATCTGGGGCCTACAACCAAATCGATGACCGTATCGATCGATATAGCTATCGGTGCGCTACAGAGCCTGCAAGAAAAGGCAGCTTTAGCCCTAAAACAAAGCGATCAATTACACACCCTCAATGAGGCCAATCAAGCGCTGACTCAAGATCGCGATAAACTCGAGATCCAGAATGAAGCACTTGAAAGCGAATTGCAAAGCGCAAAAGATCAATTGCAATCCCAAGCTCAGGAGTTTAAAACCCAACTCGACAACCAAACACAAGAAAACGAACTGCTACTCCTGCAACTGCATCAAGTTCAGGAAGAACTGGAAAGCCTCTTCATAAAATCAAAAGAACAAACCACTGCTTTTGATCAACAAGCCAAAGAATTACAAAAACTCAACCAAGCGCATCAATCGCTGCTCAATGAAAAAAGCCAACTTGAAGCCTTGTCAAAATCCTATGCGTCGGAACGCGACAAACTCGCCGCTCAATCCAAAGCCGCTCAAAGCGAATTGCAAAACCTAAAAGACCAATTGCAATCCCAAGCTCAAGAAAACGAACTGCTACTGCTACAACTACACCAGGTTCAGGAAGAACTCGAGCATTACTTTCTGCAACACCAAGAAGCGCAAAACCAGCTACAAACCCATGATAAACGTTGGCAACGCATACTACAGCGACATCCGGACTATTGCGATTACGAGACGCTTGAATGCTCGATAACCAATCAAGATACCGTCGCCTGGCGCTTTACCCGGCTCAATGTGGCAGGAAGGTATTTCGATCGACTCGAATTCGAAACCCTCATCGAAGCAGGCGTCGCCGGATTCAACTTCAAACGCCAACCCGATAATTCTAGCAATCTAACACGCTGGCCCGCCAGCGCGGAACAAAATGACCAAATCACCGTGATTCCAGTCGGCGACAATAGCAACGCGGCCATTCGGACAGCCATCTTAAGGGAGCTTGCCGCAAGCGATTGGAACGTTATACGCCTTCTACCATCAGTGCTTACCGAACACCTAACAAACCACCTCGATATCACTCCAATCGACAAAGCCCTAGCTAAAACTCTCTGCTCTAGCCTAAAACGTCTACAAGATCTCTTTGACCAAATACGCTCGCGATTGCGTTTCGACAACATCACGATCAAACGAGAACAAGTCAACCCGGATTACGAACATCTTTGGTTCGATATCAACAACCTTTCATTTAACGATCGCCAATACCCCGAATTTCAATTTCGTCTTTCCTGTGCCATTGCCCGTCCGGATCATTTTGGCGAACATCCGAAACTAGAATTCCCGGAAAGCACGGGGCCGAACCCGTTGCAAACCTGGTTCGCCGAATCTTACGACGACTTCGGTCCCAAATTAGAACTTCGCTTTGCCCCGCCCCAGGCCTTAGATATTAATGTTTGGAATCAGCTTGGCCCGTCCGACCAATCCTTCATATTGGCGCTGATCAATCTTTTGCCGACGATCTTGCTCACCCTACGCACCAATCAAGCGCAAATTTCCCGTTCTTGGGACGATTGGCTTGCTATGATCAAGGCCATGCTTCCAATAATAAAACAGCAAGCGACACCTGTAGCCGCACTGTCCATTGAAAGCCCTTTAACCGTTCAACAAACCGGGACGACGGAGCCGACGCCTAAGCGACAATCACAAACAAAAGCTCAAGCAAGATCACCCCGAACTAATAAATAACCTATTTGAAACATGAATACATTTCCAGATAACAACCGATCATTCGCCGACACAGCACTGACCGATACTATTTTTAGCCTTATCAGGACCCTGCTAGAGCCGCAAGCAGTCATTCATATAGGAGCCGGAACCGGCCAAGGCAACATGCATTTCTGGCGACAATGGAACCTACCCGACGCATTGATCATCGAAGCCGACGAGACCCGACTCACTTGGGCACAAAAAGCCTGCGAATCGAATCCGGCTTGGCATGTAGTAAATACGGTTATCGGAAGCCGTGAAGGTGAAGCCCTCTTTTTCCAAGCGACAAACCCGGACGAAGACGGGCTGATTGCCCCCGACCGGTTGACGCCGCTTTGGCCGAATCTGCGCCAAACCGGACAGAACACACGCACTATACAAAGACTCGATGAGCTATTGAAAGCGCCAGCCTATCAATCTCTGACACAAGCACAAAACCGCTGGCTCATCATCGACTGCTTTCCAGCCCTGGAAATCATACAAGGTGCAACCGAATCATTGAATCATACCGATGTTATCTGCGTACGCATCGTCAAAGAAGCGCCTAATAACGCCAAGGCTGACATGGATATTCAGGCTATTACCGATTTTTTAGCCCCGCTGAACTACCGTCAATCAGCTGTTATCGAAAGCAACCACCCTGCCGTAGGGCATGCTGTTTTTACACGAAATATTTCCGTACTACGTAGCGAACTTGCCACACTCTCGAACGACTACACACAGTTAAACAAAAAGTCAGATGAACAAACCCGGCTCATACAGGATCGCCTTGCCACAATCCAACGACTCGAAACCGAACGCGACAGCCAAGCCAAAACCGCAGCCGAGCGCCAGCAGCTCATCGAGCAACTAACCCTGCAACGGGACGAGCAAGGTCAACATACCCAAGCACTGGAAAACCAAATCGCACAACTCAAAACCGAACGCGACAACCAAGCCAAAACCGCAGCCGAGCGCCAGCAGCTCATCGAGCAACTAACCCTGCAACGGGACGAGCAAGGTCAACATACCCAAGCGCTGGAAAACCAAATCGCACAACTCAAAACCGAACGCGACAACCAAGCCAAAACCGCAGCCGAGCGCCAGCAGCTCATCGAGCAACTAACCCTGCAACGGGACGAGCAAGGTCAACATACCCAAGCGCTGGAAAACCAAATCGCACAACTCAAAACCGAACGCGACAACCAAGCCAAAACCGCAGCCGAGCGCCAGCAGCACATCGAGCAACTAACCCTGCAACGGGACGAGCAAGGCCAACATACCCAAGCGCTACAAAAGCAAATTGAACAACTCAAAACCGAACGCGACAACCAGGCCAAAACTGCTGCCGAGCGCCAGCAGCACATCGAGCAACTAACCCTGCAACGGGACGAGCAAGGCCAACATACCCAAGCGCTGGAAAACCAAATCGCACAACTCAAAACCGAACGCGACAACCAGGCCAAAACCGCTGCCGAGCGCCAGCAGCACATCGAGCAACTAACCCTGCAACGGGACGAGCAAGGCCAACATACCCAAGCGCTGGAAAACCAAATCGCACAACTCAAAACCGAACGCGACAGCCAGGCCAAAACTGCTGCCGAGCGCCAGCAGCACATCGAGAAGCTAACCCTGCAACGGGACGAGCAAGGTCAACATACCCAAACGCTACAAAACCAAATCGCACAACTCAAAACCGAACGCGACAACCAGGCCAAAACCGCCGCCGAGCGCCAGCAGCACATCGAGCAGCTAACCCTGCAACGGGACGAGCAAGGCCAACATACCCAAGCCCTACAAAAGCAACTGCAAGCGCTAACTCAAGAAAAAACCGAACTGACTAAACAAAACGAGCGGTTACAGCAAGAAAAAGCAGCATCAAGCAAAAGGCTAGACGAACTCAACGAAAAAATAACGACCCTAGAAAAAACGCTTTCCGAAAATCAACAGCGCCTAAAACAAAGCGAACAAGTTCAAAAAGAGAAAGAACAGCGTATGGCCAAACTGGAAACGGAAATACAAGAACACCGGCAACGCCAGCAATTAGTAGACAATGAAATGCTAAAGGCCGAAGCTCAAATCGAATTGATCAAAGACGTCTTATTGCGCGACCCGCAAATTTAGGAAATTTAACTAGGGTCAAACTAGAGTCAGATACCGAGGTATCCCCACAAAACAACCATATAAAACAATTTTTTATAGCTAAAAATTGATAAATAAATTGGTTTTTCGGGTCTAATTTCTGAAATTAGTAATCTTTCAGATTCGCCCCGGAGAGGCTCCTATGTCGACCATAAGTTTACTCCATAATCTGATCAAGCGAGCGCTTCCTGAGCTTCATCGAACCCGGCTTAAAACACTCATGGCGACCGTAGAGGCCGGCTTGGGCTTCCCGATTCTGCGTCTTGAAATCGTGGCCTCGCTCAATCACGGCGGTTTATTGGGCGCGGAAGTTGCACCCTACTGCGGCAAAGGAACGGGTGAGACGGCTTTACTCAGACGCCTGATGGCAACGACAGTACAGCCCCATGATATCTGTCTAATGGACCAGTATTACGATAATTTATGCTGTTACCCAAGCTCCAGCTTGGGTAACCTGTTCAGGAAGCTCTAGCTTCCCGAAAACCAAGAAAGATTGATCGAGCGAGTCGGGGTTGATTGAGAATGTGCGGAGGTTGTGTCGGTCTCAGGAAGCTCTTGCCCTGAGCATGTCGAAGGGGGAGCTTCCGGGGTGTCTTTCCCAAGCTGGAGCTTGGGAAAGAGCGTGATGTGGGTTGGCCGTTTTTAGCTTGACGCGCATGGCTTGCGAACCCCGTCCTGCTAGGGATATGCTGATCTTTGGGCTTTAGCTGAAGAAACTTGCTAATCAGGAACCTACATGACCACATTAGTGGATGCCAAGCACTATCGGAAAAACGCACTACGGAAATTGTATCGGCACCGCTGGCAATACGCTGTAAGACACCGGCCATGGCACGAAAAGAGCTCACCGTATGTCTGCTGGCTTACAATCTGATTCGCTTGCTCATGCTGCAAGCCGGCATACGCCATCATGTTTGGCCATGCCGAATTAGTTTTACAGAAGCCTTGGGAAGCTACAAAGAATTCGCTTCGAGTCTCGCGCAAACGACTGGTGAAACCCTATTGAATTGGATTAACAACGTCTTGGAGATCGTGGCATCCAAAACGATCGGCGAACGTGAAGCGAGAATTGAGCCGAGAGCGGTGAAACGACGACCGACAAACCCGTTTCCTTATTTATCCGCGCCGCGCGCTCAGGTTAAAGAACAGCTATTAGCAAAACGCAAGGGAGATCAAATTATGAGATGCGCTAATGTTTAAGCAGTTTTAATGCCTGATTAACTTAGTGGCATTAGGGGGTGTCCTTTGTTACCTAAATAATTTGTTATTTTATGCCCCCAGTTATTTGACTCCAGTTATTTCTGTTAAAGGTGATTATGAAGCCGGACAATAAAGCTAGTCAAAAGTGATCCCTGGTAGGCTCAACGACGATCCGCGTCATTGCCGGTACAGTCAGGAAGTACAGCACTCTTTTTAATTGTTTGAACATCCTGTAACGTTAAGTCCATCAATTTTGCTACCTCCGCTTCCGGCATCCCATGATTTAGCATTTTCAGGATAGTTTCAGCTCGGGCTCTTTGATAACCGATGTGCTCACCTTCTTCTCTCCCTTCTTCTCGCCCCTCTTCTCGTGCGGTATCAATCACATTTTTTAAATCGCGATAATATTTTAGGCTGGACTCATACGCCTGGCGCTCTTCGGGTTGAAAGCGTGCAATGCTGGCTTTTTCAAACAAGCTCAAAAAGACTTTTTCACGCAAACGCGGCGGGATTTCATCCAGTTCATGCAAATGGCGGAACAAAAAGAACCATTTGTCTTGCAGGGTGTCGAGTTGGTCTTCCGTTTTCCTGAAGTTGGGCAAGGTCAAGTAGATAAAGGTCAGCTTGTCGTAAAACACCTGATGATGCTGGTTTTTCAATTGCACCCGATGGATGACTTCATCGCGCTGGGCATTGTCCTCATCATCAAACACAAAGTCCAGGATGCCGATGGTGTAGACAGCCGATAGTCTAAAATCCCAGTCGCCACGTTGGGCTTGCTGTTGAATCGGGAAGGTGGCATAAAAGACGCTGCGGTCTTTGAAGAAGTTCTGTTTGGCTTTTTGCAGCTCGACAATAAAATATTCACCGGTCGCGCTGACGCAATTCAGGTCAAAGATGGCTTTGCGGTCCAGCGCCGTCGCGCCTTGATATTCGTTATTACAGAATTGTAATTCGTGAATTTGGTGGTGTTCCGGCAGTAAGGTATTCAGAAAGCTGATCAAATGCTCTTTACTTGCCTCTTCGCCAAAGGCTTTTTTAAAGCCAAAATCGGTGAATAGATTGATGTACTTTTCTTTCATGAGTTAGGACAAAGACAATACAACATGAGGCCAAGTTTAGCATGATTCAGCTTGTGTCTTTTTATTCGCTCAAAAATTTTATAGGATTCCAGTTTTATCCACGCCGCATTTCTCGGGAAAAATGCTTGATTGCAAGAGCTGCCCTCTTTTATTGATTTCCGCTAAAAACTCAGGCGGCCTTGCCAAACAGGGCGTTAGCTGTATGCATGCCGCGCAGATAGCGGGCTTGGCGTTCGGCCGCCAAGGCGATCAGGCTCTCTGACTTGCCGACGGCACAGCCAAACTCTTTCAGCAGTTGGGTGCCATGGGCAATGAACGTTTCGTGGTCAATGCCCAGTCGTTGCAATAGGGCCGGGGTTGTTTGGGGAATAAATCCGCGCTTGGCAGGATGTATACAGCGTCCTAGCAACTCGACTAGTTCTAAATAGTCTTCAAACGCAAAGGGTCACTGCCATTAAGTTAAGCCGTTCGTGGTGAGCCTGTCGAACCATTGACGGCTTAACTTATCGACCGGTGGCGTCAAAGGGCATCAGCGGTGACGGCTTGAGCGATGCAAAGACGGTTTCAGTATTCAGTTGATGGGGATTAGAAGGTTTATTTTTCTCGCTCTGCAGCGTATTTGTTTCGATAGCGTCAGCCATGCGTTGTTCAGCGCGTTCGGGCGCGATCCGAGCTTCGAGGCTGGTGTAATGGCTATCTTCTGGGGTTTCGGCCATACCGGCGCGTATCGGGTTCAGATCAACATAGGCCATGACGGCCAGCAAGCCTTGTTCATCTAGGATCGCCTGGCTTTTGAAACGCCCCTCCCAAAATCGCCCTTTCACACCGTCTTCTTTATTGGCTTGGCGGGCGATGGATTCATTAACACACGCATAAACCAAGAAATATCCGTTAAACGCTGTCGATACAGCGCCGTGCATTCTGCAACCTTAATCAGCTCGGCTTCGCTCATTTTTGCGCGTGTGGCGGGATCTAAAAAGCGTTGCACCAACACAGGACCGGTGAATAAATGTGTCCAGCGTTGTAATACCTCTTCATCCGACCAAGCGCTTGCTCGGGCCGCATCGATTTTTAAAACAATACCTGATTAGCAAGATGCTTCAGCTTGCCGAAGTCAACTGTTCCGAGCAGTGGCCAGTCGTAGCCACTTCTGCGGGACGGGTTATTTAACCCGTCCCCAACGTTTCGGTTTGCCCTAAACAATTCGGCTGACTTCGGCCGGTGTATCAGCTAAGGAAATAAGTTGGGAGCGGGGTCTGGTCATGGCGGGCAACCTATTTTGCTATTTAGTGTTCATTGAAGCTTAGCTTATGAGTTAGCGTGAATCAAGGTAAGTGGGTGTCCTTTTCTTACAGTTCAAATCAGCCCATAGCGTAGTATGGTCAAAGCTATCAACCCTGACACAAGCCCAGTTAACCGCGTTAATGTTGGTCTATAACGCGGCAATCCGTAAAGGGGGGATTCAAAACCCTACAGGCTATATTTTGAAATTGATCGACCAGGTCAAAGCAAACGCGTTAACCACCCCCAACACCCCGCAAACGCCCATACCTAGCCTTGATGATCGCCTTACTAAGCAGCGAGAGAAGAGCAAGCTAGACGCGGTCAAGTGGACAATGTCACGCACTTCAAAAACCTGTATAGACAATTTGGTGAATCGATTTTAAATGCCATTCCCGAACAATACCGATCGGCAATAGTGGGATAGCTCCAAAACCGGTTCACTCACTTTGTTGGATAACGTACAGAGTGGGTAATCCCCCATAGACGCCAACTTAAGGCATAAAACGTTGATTTGTAGTTGAAAAATAAAAGTGTGGCCACAACATAGAGTATTTTTACCGACGAAAGTGAAAATCCCTATGAAGCAGCCACAGCTAACAGATACGCCTTTTGATGAATTTTTGCAAGAGCTCCCGGCAGATTTCCAGGAGCAGGCCTATGAATTACAGGCGTTTGCACGGGCACGGAAAATCCGATCACCGTTGCAATTATTGCAGTTAGTCCTGTTGTATTGCGGACAGGACTTGTCGTTGCGCAGCTGTGCCGGCGAAGTTGCCAAGCTTCAAGGCTATTTGAGCGACACGGCGGTGACCAAGCGACTGGCGGCCTGCGTGGTGTGGATCAAGTCGTTACTGAAGCGTGTGTTCGGATTGGATAAACAGATCAACAATGGCTCCTTGAATTTCATTGTGATTGACGGTTCGACCGTGCAAGAACCCGGCGCGAAAGAAACAACGTATCGCTTGCATGTGGCGATCGACTTGATGAGCTTGACACTTCGCGAGGTCAACGTCACGACCGATAAAGTCGGCGAGAGCTTGGATCACTATCAGTTGACTGCAGGTGATGTCGCGTTGGTTGATCGAGGCTACAACCAACCGAAGTCTTTAGTCCCGCTCATTGATCGCGGCGGCCACGTCGTACTGCGCTACAATCCACACAGCATGACCCTTTACGAACGGTGCAACGAACCGAAAGGTGTTAAAATCGATTGGGAACAGCGCATACGCGATTTGAATGGTCAGCCGGGTGCGATACCCGTTTATCTGTGCCATCAAGACAAACGTATTGAAGGCGTGGTGCATGCGATGCCGTTACCGCCGGAACAGGCGGCGCAAGCACGCCGCAAAGCGAAACAACGCGCGCGTGATAAAGGTCGCACGGCGAGCCAAAAGACCTTGATGCTGAGCGGCTGGGTGTTGATTTTTACTTCGCTCCCCGAAGCGCTGCTCGACACGAAATCAATCGCTGAGCTCTACCGGGTTCGCTGGCAAGTGGAGCTGGTCATAAAGCGGCTAAAGAGCTTGCTCGATATCGACCGGCTACGCGCCCGAAAAGACAGCAAGCTGGCGGATTTATATTTGCACGGCAAGTTACTGTTTGCTGCAGTGACTCAAAAAATAGCGCAGCGCCGATTCGGCCGGGCGGCCACCACAATGGACGGTGATCGTTCGATTACCCATTGGCGTTTATGGCGCACGATCGCCAATGAGATCAAGGCAGGACTTACGGCTTGTTTTCCAAAAAATAAGCGCTTTATTGATGACCACGTAAAAAGCCTTTGTGAACGTCCGCGCAAGAGAAAGCTTCAGGGTTTGCCGGATCGTGTTTTGGAACTCATTATTGAAGGTCGGGGAGGTGGCGTTAGTCTTGCTTAATCAAATACTTAGATTCTTAAGTTGGCGCTTATGGGGTAATCCCCCGTTGTCATTCCCATGTTGAATAAACGCTGGAAAGCGGCTGGGACTAGTCGCTATATCCTATTTTTACACGTAGGTCGGCTGTACCCGAAGAATATAGAACCCCTTATTTTTTAATTAGGATCTGAACCCTTTTATTCGGAACTCGCTTGCGTCGATAATGAGACATTATTATTTTTCGTAGGTTCGTAGGGCGGATAAGCGATAGCGTCATCCGCCAATTCACTGGCGTAAAAGGTGCATGACGCTATCGCTTATGCACCCTACGCAATTTTGTATTGTATATACCCATCGTAGATCAAAATGCGGCACCGGGGGCACGTCAAAGGACGCCGTGAATACGTCCCTGTAGGCTCTATGCCAGCTCCATGCTGGCAAAGCCTTTGCCGAGCACCCCGGCGCCTCCTCAGGCACTGCCGAAATTTGAAGTGCGAAAGGTATAGTTTATGCGGGGTACGCGGTGATACCGCCGTAGCCCAGTTTTAAAGCCTCAACACCGGCATACAAGCGTCTATCTTTCTCTGACAGACGGCTGTACAATTCTCAGCAATTCTCAATTTAAGCAGATAACCATAAGAGCTCTCAGTGTGGAATGGGGATATTCAAGCCATCAAGCATAAATTCCATCAAATGTTGCCAGCTATCAAAACAAAAATAGCGGGTGAGCGCCCTTAAATCGTTAAAAAACGTCTTGCGGCTGGACAATTCTTCACGCAGCAAGCGATAGCATTGATCGAACCATTGCAACAACGTATGAACCAGAAAAGCCAGAATGATCAGGCTGGCTAACAAGGCCGCGAGGTGCTTTTTACCGTGCCCGAAGTTATGCGCGAAGTTATATCCCTTGGTTTTCAATGTGTTGTTATTTTCGTTTTCGATCTTCCAGCGCGTACGACCGGCGCTGACGATATCGGCCACATTGTGCGCGCCTAATGCGTAATCCGTGGCGAACGCATTGCGGTAAACGATATGACCTTGTTCATCGATGACCTCAATTTCGCACCAATTCACCAATAGGGCATCGTCGCTGTCGCGCAACGGCACTTGCTGAGCGATGCGGTAACGCTCGGTCAGTCGTTGCTTGCCTGTCCAGCGGCGTTTTTCGATCACTTCAACCTGCCCGAGCCGCTGAAAATCCTCCACCCACTCGTAGAGGGTTTTATGGGATTCCGGTTTGCACACCAGAATGAAATGCCGACCCTGTTGCTTGAGGTATTCGCAAAAAGGCTGTTTGCAATATAAATCGTCGCCTAAAAACGTCACGTTCGCCGGCAGGTGGCCGCCTTCGCGCTCCAACCAGCGCCGCGCGGCCGCCAGTTCATAATCTTGCTTATCGCTTCCGTCTTGCGGTGCGATAAATTCGGGTGCCAACGGAATGACATCCGCTTGATGTGGCGAAACGATTACCGGGGTAACTGCGCTGTGAGCATAGTGGATAGCACCGTTCTTGAGTGTCTTCGTTGAGCAGCAGGCGCAATGAATCTTCTGCGAACTAAAATACTCCACCCGATCCAAGGCCACCAGCACGCTATCACCCAGCACTTGGAACTCTTTGAGTTTGCCTTGCGCTTCCAATGCCTGCAGCACCCATCGGTACAGTGGCCATAGGGCGTCGGGTGACACCGCATCCAGCAGATTCCGAATCTGGTTGTCACTCGGAATTTGGTAGACTCCAAACAAACTCTGTGCGTTATTCTTGCCGCGCTCTTTTTGCATCGTCCGCTGATGATCCAGAAACGAGGGTGATTGCATAAAAAACACCGAAAAGGCGCTCAGTGCTGCATCGACCATACTGTATTTCTGGTAAACACCAGTCCCACTGCGACCGTCGGGCAAGGTTTCGAAGACTTGCCTGATTCGCTCGATCAAGCGAGCTTGCGTGAATTGTTCTGTTTCTTTAAAAGGGTAAGCCATCGTCCGTGTACGGATATGAAAAAATCAGCCCAGTTTACCAGCATGGGCTAAATTGAGAACTGCTGTACAATTCTTGCATCTGTTTTTCAATTTCTGTTGAATAAGGTTCAATCATCATTTGGCAATTTTGAATACATCCGACTTTTATCACAAACCAGTTAATTATAGAGAATGGCTTGCATTAGCGTCTTTTAATCTGAGTTTGCCTAAGTTAATTCATGCACGTTCCTTACCGACCTTAGGAATTAAACAACTTGAACATCGAGTTTATATTTTTTTAGGACGACCAGGTCGAATACACCCAATTTTACGCCCTGCTGCAAGCTCAATTTGTTGCTTAAAACGATCATTCCCCAACGGTGTACTCGATGACAAACTCGCCCGAATAAGATCCAATTCATCCTGCTCCTGCTGCAAAGAAAACAAACTATGATAGGCCTGTAAACGAGAAGATACATCTTGCCCTAATGCCAAATATGTCGCATGCGGCTGAATAATAGCATGATCACGCCCCAAAGCATTCGCCGCATAACTCGACCAGCGATAAGAAGCCGGATGCTCCACCATACCAGCACGGACCGGATTCATTTCAATATAACGCATACAGCTCAATAAATACCCTTCACTATCAATCATACTGCCTTTGTGCCGCCCTTCCCACAAACTGCCTCGGCGCTGGTATGTTCGATTAATATAAGACACAAAATGTAAACCCAACTGCCGAAAAAAACGGCTAATACCCTCTGCGGTATCCGGTGTCAACAACAGATGCACATGGTTTGTCATCAATACATAAGCATGTACGGCACAACCACACGCATCAGCCGCCGCTTTTAAACAACGCAAATACTCATGATAATCTTCATCCTGAAAAAATACAGCCGCCTTATTATGCCCACGCTGAAAAACATGTACGGGAATGCCTGGCTGATAAAATCGTACTTTTCTAGGCATTAAACTAGCAATCGAATAAAGTGGCAGGATGACGCCATTTAAGCCCCTTAAAACGCTTAAAGCCCTTATCTGCAGAAACCCATTCACAGCGCCATTCCATAGCCAAAGCAGCATGATAGCTATCGGCAACGTCATTACCACAAGCGTTCAAACTCTCCAGACATTGGGTAAAAATAGCCCAATGCTTAGCACCTGGTGCAATACAAACCGAATTTTGTGCGTCTCTAATCTGCTGCGTAAACATCAAAGCACTAGATAATGGTGAGGGCTCTTCAAAAATACGCGGATGCGTCACGACCCGCAAAAAACCGCTTAATACCAACTCAGAATAACCAAAATTGCCACTACCATTCAACAACGACTCTAACCAAGCCTGATAAGCTGCATGATGCGCCACATCCTCACGATGCGCAGACACCAATATATTTACATCCAATAAATACATCAACTGCCATCCATAATATCGTTCAAACTACGACTATCAGCCAAATTGACCCCCGGCTTTAACCCTGATCCACCAAACGTTGGTAATTTAATGACCGGGCGTGGCTGTTCCTGATGCGCAACAAAATCACGCAACGCATTTTCTATAATTTGTTTTAACGAACACCCCTGCTGAACGGCTTGATGCTTAGCCGCCAATAATAATTGATCATCAATATCGATAGATGTTTTCACTAGACTATCCCCGTACACAAAAACTACATTCTATACCTGAAATAAATACGAGTAAATATAGCATATTAAAAAGGGGTCTGACCCCTTTATTATTTTTCTTTTTTCAATTGAAAATCAATCCAATCCGACCCCATTGATTCAAAAAAGAAGAATATCTACAAGCTTTGAATGGTTAGTTTAAATCCTAGCGCGTGAATAACTTTATCAATGGTCTCAAACTTAGGCTTACCTTCACTCGCAAGCGTTCGATAAAGGCTTTGTCTGTTAAGTCCGGCCGCCATAGCCGTTTCACTCATACCTTTTGCTTTAGCCAGATGGCCTAATGCCTGAGTAAGTCCTTCAATACCGTTTTCCTCAAGGAATGCAGATAAATATAAGGCCATATCCTCTTTGGACTCAATGCCACTGGCAAAGTTGAACGGTTTTGTTTCAGTTGTCATCGTGGGTCTCTTATAAATCATTAAGTAACTGTTTAGCGAGTTCAATATCACTGCTTTGTGTCGATTTATCACCCGCACAAAGCAAAATCAGAACTTGCCCGTTTCTGATGGTGTAATAAATACGATAACCCGCACCAAAGAAAAAGCGCAGCTCAAATAACTGAGCGCCAATGATTTTTGCGTCGCCAAAATTACCGTCGGCAAGCCGAGATAAACGCGCTTCTAGGCGGAAACGGATAGATTTATCTTTGAGTTTGTTAAACCATTTATCAAAAACTGGCGTGGTATGGAGGTCGTATTTCATGGTGTTATTGTAACAAGCAGGCGACACAATACCAAGCGTAATAAATAACTAAATAACTAAATAACTAGAGTCAGGTACAAGTTAAATGATACTGAATTGACTTGTGTTTAATTTGTACCTGACCCCAGTTATTATATTAATAAATATGCAAAAATAAAAAAGGGTCTGACCCCTTTTTCCTTAGTCGCGTTTTACCGTGCGCCCAAATATCGTAAAGATCTGACGGTTCAACACCGCCCCGCGCAATCCAGGTCAAGCCGGAAACAGGCCGCGCGCGAAAAAGAGCCCTGGTTACTGGTCGTTTCGCCTTCGTTGAAAGATTATACGCCGGTTGACGTCGTGAATTATTATCGTTCCCGCATGCAAATCGAGGAAGGTTTTCGAGATACCAAAAGCACGCATTACGGGGCAGACTTAACTCAAGATAGCCGGATAAGTGCCGAACGCCGTGCCAATTTGTTGTTGATTGCGGCACTCATTATTTTTGCGCTTTGGTTGATCGGACTGGGCTTAAAAGGAACGGCCATCGAACGGCAAATCAAAGTCTGCAGTAATCGTGATCGTTCGCCGTACTCAGTCATTTTTCTTGCCCGAATTGCTTGCCAATATGTGGTATTCGAGTTGCCGGAAAATTTATTGGAACACGCTCAGGCTCTTTTGGTTGATTATTTCAGAACTCTGGAAAAGGCGTAATTTGTGGGGATACCTCAGGGTCTGACCCTTTTATACCAAACGTTGGTAATTTAATGACCGGGCGTGGCTGTTCCTGATGCGCAACAAAATCACGCAACGCATTTTCAATAATTTGTTTTAACGACCCCCCCTACTGAACGGCTCAATAATAATTGATCATCAATATCGATAGATGTTTTCACTAGACTATCCGCGTACACAAAAACTACATTCTATACCTGAAATCAATGCGAGTAAATATAGCATATTAAAAAGGTAAAAAGGGGTCTGACCCTAATGCCACTAAGTTAAGGTGGCATTTAAATTGCATTTATAAAATAACAATAAACTTAATACAATAGCGTTGCTATTTGGTAAGATTGAGTTGGCATCAATATTCCTTAAAAACAGGAGAAGTGTCTGCGCAACTTATCCCACCCCCCCAAGAACAACTCGAACGCTTTAAAAAGCAATTTTTACAACTCGACGCTCAAGGTATTGAGGATTTATTACCGACCGAGCCACTCCAGCGGCTTTTGAAAGACGCTGAAGAGGCTGTTCCGCACACGCTCCGGCAGCGGATTTGGACGCCGCTCGTGACTTTGCTGGCGCTCATTAAGCAGGCTTTGAAGCATGGCAGTTGCAGCGATGCCGTCAAATCAGTGCAAACCGAACAAATTAACTGCGGGCAAACGCGCTGTTCGGGCAATACCTCCGCGTATTGCCAAGCCCGGCAAAAACTCCCGGAAAGTTTACCACGAGAGCTCATCCGCTATACCGGGGAACGACTAGAAGCGGCGAGTCGAACGCACTGGTCCTGGCGAGGCCATCCCGTTAAGCTGGTCGACGGTAGCACGCTGACCCTGGCAGATACCTGCGCCAACCAAGAGACTTACCCGCAAGAATCCAATCAACAGGCCGGCTTGGGCTTCCCGATTCTGCGTCTTGAAATCGTGGCCTCGCTCAATCACGGCGGTTTATTGGGCGCGGAAGTTGCACCCTACTGCGGCAAAGGAACGGGTGAGACGGCTTTACTCAGACGCCTGATGGCAACGACAGTACAGCCCCATGATATCTGTCTAATGGACCAGTATTACGATAATTTCTGGACGATAGCTCAGTTCCGTGAACGCGATGCCGAGCTATTATGCCCGATGCGTAGCCATCGCAAAATCGATTGGTCGCAAGGCGTATGCTTGCGCGGTGACTCTACTGACCGTCTATTTGAGCTCAAGAAGCCTAAGCGCCCGGAATGGATGACGCCTGAAACGTATGAGGCCCTGGCGGATCACATCACGGTGCGGTTTTTTCGGATCTTTGGGCAAACCTACATGACCACATTAGTGGATGCCAAGCACTATCGGAAAAACGCACTACGGAAATTGTATCGGCACCGCTGGCAAATTGAAATCGATCTCCTTTTTATCAAAAAGGTCATGCAGATGGAGCCGTTACGCTGTAAGACACCTGCCATGGCACGAAAAGAGCTCACCGTATGTCTGCTGGCTTACAATCTGATTCGCTTGCTCATGCTGCAAGCTGGCATACGCCATCATGTTTGGCCGTGCCGAATTAGTTTTACAGAAGCCTTGGGAAGCTACAAAGAATTCGCTTCGAGTCTCGCGCAAACGACTGGTGAAACCCTGTTGAATTGGATTAACAACGTCTTGGAGATCGTGGCATCCAAAACGATCGGCGAACGTGAAGCGAGAATTGAGCCGAGAGCTGTGAAACGACGACCGACAAACCCGTTTCCTTATTTATCCGCGCCGCGCGCTCAGGTTAAAGAACAGCTATTAGCAAAACGCAAGGGAGATCAAATTATGAGATGCGCTAATGTTTAGGCAATTTTAATGCCTAATTAACTTAGTGGCATTAGGGTCTGACCCCTTTATTCCTTTATTTGAGGAAATAAAATCACTGTAAAGTGAACGATTATAAACCATATAGTTGTGCTTCTTTTAGCTAAGTCATTGATTAGTCGCTTTATGAGCAAAATAAAAGCGGCTTAAGCTGTCGTTTTGGTCAAACGATTGCATCCAGAATGATTTTAAGTTATTGAATATTAATAAGGTATGTGATTTGATGCATGCGTTTCGACAGCCTAGGTCTGCCCCCTTTTTGATGGTTCGCTTAAACTTAAACTATTTTCTGCGGTTTAAGGGAAAGCTCAAACCCACAGGCATGGGCATACTTGAGAAGCGTTGACCAGCTAGGATTGGCATTTCCTTTTTCTAAGCGGCTAATGTTACTCTTTTGGGTCTGCATTCTCTCTGCAACCTGCTCTTGAGTCAGACCAGCTTTAGTGCGCATTGAGAGCAACTGATCAATGAGATTGAACTCACTTTCAAGTTTTTCATATTCAGCTTTAACATCAGGGTTCGTTAAAGCGCGTTGTTTCAGTTTTTGAAGACTCATGATTTTTGAACCTCTCTTTGTCGTTCTCTAGCCAGTTCGAGCTCATTTCTTGGCGTCTTTTGAGATTTTTTTACAAAAACATGCAGCACATAGATATGCTTGCTTTTCAAGTAACAAAATAACCCACGCCCAATTCCTTCTTGAGCCTTAGCTCTTATTTCAAATAGGCCGTCACCCATTGACTCCGTGTGTGGTGGTCCCAAGTTAGCACCGTGCTTTTCCATTAACTCTAAAAGCTTAATCATCCGTGCTTGGATTTTAGGTGGCATATCAAGGATTCGCTCCTCTACATCACCATAAAAGTCGATTTTCCAGATCATACATCACCTTAAATCTTGTTATCACATATGATAACTCCGCTTACCTCGTTTGTCCATATTATGTACCATAAACCATCATTAACGCCCTAAGGTTATTGATTTTTTTAGGGTCTGACCCCTTTATTGTTTTTTGCCAATATATCAGATTTAATGGCTATTTAATATTTAATAGGGGTCTGTCCCCTACTATTATTCTAGACCTGACCCCGTGACCTGACCAGACCTGACCCCGTGACCTGACCCCGTGACCTCTCGAGTAAATATAGCATATGAAAAAGGGGTCTGACCCCTTTATATTCTTATTCTAGTTATTTCTCTAGTTATTTCTGTTTTTTGGAATTTAAGGCACATATGATAAAATACGCGCCTTTAATAGATTTCCTTTATCTCATTGGCCGTAATGAAGATCGCGGGAATAATCTAAGCCACCGTTTCCTCTTAGAGGACCCAGGAAATCAAAAAACCAGGCCATTTCGTCCTCAATTTTACAGTCGAAAGAACCTAAGACTTAGAGCATTCTTAAATTCTTAACTCAGCGCCTACGGACAGCATCTAGATAAACGCATGAACAATCAACACGCCATTTTGATCACCGGCGGCACAGGCCAAGTGGGCTTTGAGCTACACAGACGCCTGATGGCGTATGGCAAAATAACCGCACCGACTCGCCACGAACTGGATCTTGCCAACGCTGATGCCGTCGAAAAATGGCTAACAAGCCATCGACCTAGCCTAATCATCAATGCGGCGGCCTATACCGCCGTAGACCGAGCGGAAACAGAACGACAAGCAGCCACGCGCCTCAATGCAGAACTCGCCGACTACTGTAAACGACAAGACGCATTGTTGATACACTACTCCTCAGATTACGTCTACCCCGGCAATGGCCAAACGCCCTGGGAAGAAACCAGCCAAACAGCCCCCCCCTTAAGTCACTACGGACAAACCAAACTGCAAGGCGACCTGGCTATACAACACGCAGACATTTATCATCTTATCTTTCGGACCAGCTGGGTCTATTCGGCCCGCGGCCATAATTTCATGAAAACCATGCTGCGCCTAGGGCAAGACCGTGACAGCCTAAACGTGGTAAACGACCAAATCGGCGCCCCCACCCCCGCCCGCTTAATTGCAGACATCACCGCTCTAGCGCTGTCAGCCCCCACCGAATCAGCGAAACGCGTCTGACCGACGGCTTATACCACTTGGCGCCACGCGGCGAAACCAGTTGGCACGGCTTTGCCCAAGCAATTTTTAAACAAGCGAGCGGCGTAAAACTGGCGATACAACCAGAACGCTTGCACGGCATAACCACCAGCAACTACCCTACCCCGGCTACTCGCCCCTTGAATTCGCGCCTCAATCTCGGCAAATTAGAAAGCGCATTGAGTATTCAACTGCCACATTGGCAAGATTTGCTAGCGCTAACATTACAGGAATATCTACAATGAGCACCATATACAAAGGCATTGTTCTCGCTGGAGGCTCCGGCACACGCCTACATCCCATTACCTTAGGCGTATCCAAACAGCTGTTGCCAATCTACGACAAACCGATGATCTATTACCCGATATCGGTACTGATGCTGGCAGGCATTCAAGACATCTTGATTATTTCCACACCAGAAGATTTACCGCAATATCAAAAACTGTTAAAGACAGGCGAGCAATTCGGCGTGCGATTTGAATACGCCGAACAACCAAGCCCGGACGGTCTGGCCCAAGCCTTTATCATTGGTGAAGACTTCATCGACAGCAGCCCGGTTTGCCTAGTACTAGGAGACAACATATTCCACGGCCAGCACTTTTCAGAACAACTCAAGCGCGCAACCAACCAAACCAGCGGCGCAACGGTATTTGGTTGTTTAGTCAAAGACCCCGAACGCTTTGGCGTGGTAGAATTCGACCAAACAGGAAAAGCCATATCCATTGAAGAAAAGCCACCCCAGCCTAAATCGAATTATGCAGTCACCGGCTTGTATTTTTACGATAACGACGTGATTAATATCGCCAAAGCCGTAAAACCGTCACATCGCGGTGAACTGGAAATTACCAGTGTAAATAATGCCTACCTTGAGCGCGGCAAATTAAGTGTCGAACGACTTGGCCGCGGCTTTGCCTGGCTAGATACCGGCACGCACGACGCCCTGCAAGAAGCCAGCGCCTACATACAGACCATTGAGCACCGACAAGGCTTAAAAGTCGCCTGCTTACAGGAAATCGGCTGGCAGCAAGGCTGGCTAGACGATCGAGCGCTCGAACAACAAGGCCATTTATACGCCAAAACACAATTTGGACAATACTTACTCAATTTATTAGCCTTGAAAAACCAATAAGAGACCGACCAACATGGAGTACCAAGCACTCGCCATTCCCGACGTTGTCCTAATCACGCCCAAAGTATTCGGCGATGAACGGGGTTTTTTCATGGAAACCTTCCGCGAAGATGAATTTATAAAACACTGCGGGCCATACCGTTTTGTTCAAGACAACCACAGTAAATCGAAACAAGGCATCTTGCGCGGTTTGCATTACCAACACCGGCATCCCCAGGGCAAACTGGTCAGAGTAACTCACGGTGAAGTCTATGATGTTGCCGTCGACTTACGCAAAAGCAGCCCCAACTTCGGGCAATGGGTCGGTTTATTGCTTAACGCCGACAACAAACAACTACTTTGGATACCACCAGGCTTCGCACATGGCTTTTACGTTACCAGCCCGGATGCAGAGTTTCAGTACAAATGCACAGAATATTACAGCCCAGGCGACGAATATTCGCTGGCTTGGAACGATGCCGACCTAGCCATCGACTGGCCATTATTACCCGGCAAAACCCCTTTGCTATCCGAAAAAGATACGCAAGGTGATTGCTTTCATTCAGCCGTTAAATTTTAATGACGCCCTTTTTTTCAATAACCGCTTCTCGGCCCAACCGATACATACCTGTCGTACTTAAAATTTCGGCAGCGCCTGAGGAGGCACCGGTTTATGCAGCCCCTCACCTAACGCTAGGCGAGGGGCTGGCATAGAGCCTACAGAGATGTATTCACGGCGTCCTTTGACGGAACACTCCGGCGCCGAATTTTGATCTACGATGAGTATAATTTAGGTGCGGAGCCTATCAAGCGAGCTACCGAGCCCTCAGGTACAATAATGGCACCAGGACGTTTTTCATCGCGAAATCCTAGCGCTAAACGCTCAATTTCTAACAAACCTTCGAAACAAAGTTTTAACCATGTTACAAACACTAAAAAACTGGTTCCGTAAACGCCGCGAATCTACCAAATACCGCAGCTCTGCTCCGACACCGAAAATCGTCGCCAAACAAATGCATCTCCACTGGCACTTTAGCGACGCGACACAAATACCGAGACAGGCAACCTGGAATGCCAACCCAATAACCTCGTACCAACCGGCAGTAAAGCCAATCGAAATCGAAACCGCTTCGACCGTATCGGCGGCATTCGACGAGGCGCTACTGGACCGAGCCAAGACGCAATGGCAGTTCGGTGCCTGGGATAGCCTAGCGGCATTGACGCAAGAAGACATAGAAAGCCATCCGGAACGAGCTAAATTGGCATTGTTAGCGGGAGCTGCGCAGCTGCAATTAGGCAACGACAGCATGGCGCGACAACTGATCTCACAGGCAAGGCAGTGGGGCTGCGAAAAACGGCTCATCAGCCGCATTCTGATTGCCGGCACTTACAACAGCCTAGGCAAAGCAGCCGCAATTACTGGAGACAACGATAAAGCTTTCGATTTTTTTGAACAAGCAATCAGCAGCGCACAACCGAATGGCGAAATAAAGCTGCTTGCGCAAGCAAGAACTCAATCGCAATTCGCACAATTGAATCTACCTGACACCGACGAGATTGCCCTCGGCAAACTAAAAGACCATCACTCATTATTGTGAGTTAAACGTAATTATTCAGGCCCCTGCATATAAAACAAGCTGGAACTTTGCCGCCCTCATTGAAAAAGGGGGGATTGAGGAGGGATTATTTCAATAATCGCCCCTAGCCTATTTTTTCTAAGTGGGAGACAATATTTACTATTTTCCTAGGATGTATATTGTTATTTAAATGAACAACCAGACCAAAACACTTTTGTTAGTCCTAGGAATGCATCGTAGCGGTACGAGTGCAGTAACACGCGGATTAATGGCCTTAGGCGTTGATTTAGGAAATCAACTCATGCCACCGAACTTTGCCAACCCCAAAGGTTATTTTGAGGATGTCGATTTTGTTGATATTAATGACCAATTACTAAAATCAATAAAAGCAAATTATTTCTCGCAATCGTTGATTCATCAGCTTGACCCACTCAGTATTGATGCGGCTATGACAACAGAAGCAGAAAACTTACTGAACAGCAAAATAGCGCCGAATTCTATACTCGCGATTAAAGACCCTCGACTCTGTCGTTTACTCTGGTTCTGGATACCGCTATTCGAAAAAATGGATGTATGCGTTAAAGTAGTAATCACTTCGCGCAACCCGCTCAGTATTGCACAATCGCTATTCGCTCGTGATGGATTAGATACTAAAGAATCATTGTTACTATGGCATCAACACCTCATTGCCGCCGTAAATGCAACGCATCGCTTCCCGCGAGTGTTTGTTGATTATGACTTATTGATGGCTAATCCCAAAATTCAATTACAACGAATAGCCCAGCAATTAGCGTTAACCAGCCCAGCAAATATTGAACAAGGCATCGAAACCTATATCACTGACTTTTTATCGGACAACCTGCGTCACACACAATATAGTGTTACGGAATTTGAACAATCGGACGATGTCACGGCCGATTATAGAGAAACCTATCGTTTACTTAATGCAGCCTGTCGCGATGAGAGCTCAAACAATGACCAAACCTTTACCCGTGCATGGCAAGATTTAAACCAGCGTTTATATAATCTACAGCCTGCGTTGCATGTAATCGATCAATTCAAGCAAAATACGCGTAGCACCTATCCACCTGATACATTAAATGCTCAGATTTTCGTCAAACAAAAAACTACTTCAGGAGAAGAGCTTGATATTAGTGAAGCGACTTCATCACGGACGCATTATTTATTGAATGGTAAGGTGCAGCGCATTCGCGCCTTGATACCTAACACCTATCAACTCTTAACATTACGCCTCGATATCAGCAATGCTCCATGCGTCATCTTATTACACAAGCTAGACATCTATTTAGCCGATGGAAAATTATTGTGGTCATGGCAGCATGATAGTGAAATATTTACAGAAAAAGCCGAAGTCACGGTACTCCCCGATCATGCGAACCAACAAGGCTGTACGGTAATTTGTTGGGGCCATGATCCACGTTTCAAATTAAATCTTGCACAAAACTTACTAGCGCAAGTTATACCGGAAAGCTTTTTAGACATCACCTTAACGCCAATCAATCTGCTGGAATATATGGCGACACAAGGGCCATCACTAGGGTCATTGCTAGAAATCGCCGCATCCAAAATGGATGGGCAACTGAGTAAAGATGTGAGTACTACTGCTTCATTCTATGGGACAAGTTTAGCGCGCATGGCAAACCAGTCTGCCGCACTGGAAGAAATAGCGATATTATTGAACGAGACATTGCAAAACCGAGACAGGAAACTTAAGCAATTGCAACAGCAATTAAGCGAACAAGACAATCGACAGCAGCAACTAGCTCAACAATTGATACGTGCCGAAGCGCAAATAGAATTACTTAAAGACTTGCTGATCTAACGAATAAGGTTAGCAAAAATAATTTGTACCCGACCCCAGTTATTTTTGTGATTCATCACGAATCCAAAAAACAGGGGACGGGCAATATATCCAACAAAACCGCTTGATTTTTTACCAACGCTGGCATCAACACCTTAGGCCAGATGATCAGCGCTATTATCAAAAAGATGGGTTGATCCCAGTTGACATTCAGCGAGATCAAAAAACAACCCAAAAATCAGTACTATTAAAGTACGCGTAACCCAAGAACACAAACTGGAACAAAAAAAGAGCGAAACCACTATGACAGAACCAGGCCTTACAATATTGCAGCAAGCTAATAGAGCGCTTAGAACTAAAGATTATAGTTTAGCAATTGAGCTTTATAAGAAACTCATAAACCAAGAGACTAGCTTGAAATCTATGGTGGAGTTTAACTTGAACATGGCTAAAAGGCTTGCTTCAAATGAGATAATTGTTGCACATGACAAAAGTGAAGAAATAGTTCAAGTTATAACTCCAACTAAATTTCAAAACAAACATACTACCTTTACAGGTGACATCAGTTTTAAACTAAACCCATTTTCAGAAAAAATACATTCAAATTTTAAAGCCATTGAACAAGAATTTATTGATCTTAGCTTATTTGATCCAGATTTTTATTTGCAACAAAATTCGGACGTAAAAAATTCTAAGATGGATCCATTTTGGCATTTTATAAATTTTGGATATGCAGAGCATAGAAATCCAACTCAGAATCTAAAGCTTGAATATTTGGAACGAAAGTACTTCTTGCCTTATTGCTATGGTATAAACGTTATTGAGTACCTTTATAACATAAAGCTAAATGCACATGATATTCGAGGATACCAATTTGACATAGAAAGTCTTGGCTATAAACCAGACAATAGCACATCAGTACTTTTCTTTATCGAAAATGCCGAAAATGAACAAGATAAGATTGAACTTATTGAAACAATACATTCAATATACAGAAATAAAGGATTTCATGTCAGGGTCATTTTTTTATATGCTGGTGAGCTTTTAACATACTTTGAAGAACTATGCGATGTATTAGTTTTAAATGATGAAAATTATTGTATAAACCTATCAAACGCAACACATATTGAATTTATTAAAGCCTTTTGTGGCGGTGATATAAAAACCGTTTTCATTTATAAAAAAAGCCTTGCCTTCCTTAAAGCAATTGAAAGCTTAGGTGACTTTAAAACAGCATTAAAACTTAATAATGCAGCTGATATTAAAGATCTTAAGGAAGATGAGCTGAGTTTCTTTGATTTTATAATCAAACCTCTGTCGCTTAAATTACCTGAAAATAAGATAGCTAACAAGTTAGTTTTAAATCAGATAAAAAGAGTCAGCCCAGCTAACATAAATAAAAACACATTAAGCATATTAGATAATATTTTAGACGCCTATATCCATCAAGATTCTTATGAGACTTATGTTATTAATAACTCATTTAACAATAAAAAGCAGCTTATTGCTGAGAAAATATGCACTATAGATACAGTTATAGATGCAAAAAATAGGCTAGATTTTTTTGAACATAGAATTAAAGATAAGTCTATAATTTCATTTGATATTTTTGATACTTTAATTCAAAGATCATATCTACATCCTTCTGCAATATTTAGTCGAGTTGAGCAAAGATTAAAGACCGAATACAAAAAAGACTTCAATTACAAACAATTCAGGATTGAAGCTGAACTAGCTGCCAGAAAGGACACGGATAAACAAGAGATTACCCTTGAAGATATTTACCAAAAAATATCAGAGCTATTTGATATAGATGCCAATTTGTTAGATGTTTTCAAAAGACTCGAGATAGAAGAAGAATTGGAGGGCGTAAGCCAGAAAATTTTTGGTATACGTTTGCTGGAGCTTGCGAAAAAACAAAACAAAAAAATTGTTTTTCTTAGCGACATGTATCTGTCTAAAAGTAGCGTCAAAAAATTACTAAAAAAGGCCGAAATTGACTTGTCTGGTATAGATATATACATTTCATCAGAAATTCAAAAAACAAAACATCATGGCTCTTTATTTAATCACGTTTTAAAACTATACAATGTGACACCGCAAAAATGGATACACGTTGGCGATAACTTGCATAGTGACGTTACTATGGCAGAGAGAGCCGGTATGGATGCTTATTTAGTACCATCGGCTGTTAGTTTGTTCCACAAAAATAATCACCATCTAATTGACGAGTTTTCAAGTAATGATGCTGAACTAGCTTACGCTAGCGTATTCGGTCAGGTTGCACAAAAACATTACGCTGATTGCGATGCATCGCTGCTTAGGTCGGCTAGGTATTGTGGTGAAACTTATCGCTTAGGCTATGAAGCGCTTGGTCCTGTTTTCCTTGGCTTTTTGCATTCTTTATACAACACAGTTGTCCATCATCAATATGACAAAGTGTTCTTTATATCACGCGATGGCTTTTATCTTAAAGAAGTTTATGATCTTTTAAGGGGTAAATTTCCGAAGCTACCGGAGTCAGCTTATTTTTTTTCTTCGCGTCTTTTATCTTATTCAGCCAGTCTAGTAGATATTGATTCTATTCTGACTGTGGCAAATAAGGATTACTTTCCTACCACGCTGAGACACTTATTAACGTATCGATTTGGCTTTACCCAAGAGAAGCTTGATCAATGTGAAACTATGCTTAGTCAATCAGCTTTCACAACATACGACGATGCCGTTATACAACATAAAAATCATCATCATTATATTGATTTCGTTCGAACCGTATCAGCAAATATAATAGAAATTAATAAGTCCAAGTCTCAATCATTTAAAGCTTATATTGAAAAATCAGGTATGACAAATAAATCTGCAATCGTGGATATAGGTTATGCCGGCTCACTTCAACCTACTCTTAAAAAAATAGCCAATATATCTGTAGAAGGCATTTACTTTATTGTTAATAAAAAAATAAATGAAATTTCAAAATTAGGCTTGAAATATCATACATACATAGCAAGTGATCATCCGATTAATTCAGATTTTTTCAATAACGTACAATTATTTGAGTTGTTTTTTTCAGCAACGCACCCTTCGGTAATTAGTATTCAAAAAGAATTACAGCCGACTTACGATAAAGTATCGTTTGATTCCGAATCAAATTATCATTTGTCTAAGTTACGTCATGGCGCAATAAACTTTATTAACGATTATTTGAGTCAGCACAAAAATCTATTTGTGGCATTAAACCAGTATGATGCGAGTTTAATGATGAAAAATATTTTAGCATTCTTTAATGATCCTGATGAGTTAGACTGTAACAACTTTACAAACATAATATTTGAAGATAATTTTGGTGCAAATAAATACCCGCTAATAACAAACAACAGAAACATTTTAGAGTGGGATGACTTTAAAATTCAACAGCATGGTTATTGGGCTTCTGCATCTCGTAAATTAACCAAACTGAACATAGCGTTAACCCCTAAAGAAGCGAATTCTGATAAGTTTGCAGATCGTATTATTGAAGGGCAAACAATGCCTGCTTATAGACTGTTGGAGTCTAAAAAAACGGACGTGCAGTACACAGCAAAGCATTTTCACTTTGTATTTAAAATTGCACATGAGAGGATAAAGCGAACAATCGACAATTTATTTGAACAAGTCTATCCCTATTGGACTGCTACATTTATTATAAGCAAAGCAATATCCATTCAAGAAATATCAGAAACGCTAGGCTTTGCTTATCAGAGAATTCAGTTTGCGCAAAATATCGAGCCCAAACAATTGGTAAACAGCATAGCAACCGATCATTTTATTTTGGTCGAAGAGGAGCTGACGCTCGAGCCGGACCTGCTCTTCCATGTTGCAAATGAACTCAATAACCAAGCGCATGTATTAATCTATACAGATAATGACTACAAAAGTAAAAAGAAACGCCAGCTTCCTGAATTTAAGCCCGACTTTTCGCCCGAATTACTATTATCGCAGCCTTATTATCTTGGTTCACTAGTGTATGCAAATAGATCACTGATAACAAATGGCAGTTTTGAGTGTGAGTCTTTAATCGATGCATTGGCTTTTACAGCAGCTTACCAGAATAAACCGGTCGGGCACTTGGCCCAAATCTTGTACCATAGTGAGCAGTTACATGCTATACAAATTGATCATAGCGCACTGATAAACGATTACTTGACAAAACTTGAACTACACTTTGATAAAGTTTTTGTCCAGTTAATTCAAAATGAAAGAAAGGTATACTCGATTCAATTTCCTGATGTTGGTCCAGAAATCGCTATCATTATTCCAACTAAAAATAAGTTTGATGTTCTTAAAGTAGCTTTAGATTCAGTTGAACAGACAACATATAAAAATTACAAAGTTTATATCATAAACAACGAAAGCACCGACCTGGATATACTTGAATATTTCAAGACTACAAAACACACCATCTTACCCATTGCATCACCAAATGGTCATTTTAGTTATTCATATATCAATAACGAAGCAGCAAAATTTGTCAAAGAAGACTATGTTTTATTTTTAAATAATGATGTAAAAGTCATTACAGCAGAATGGTTAAGCCAAATGGCAGGCTTGGTTCAAATAAAAGGCATCGGTTCTGTTGGTGCACGTTTATATTACGGCAATGGAAAACTGCAACATGTTGGTATTATTAATCAAGTTTCGGCTTATGGCTTGCCCGCCCCAGCGTTAAAACTGATAGAAGGTGACGATAATGGCTATTTAAATTATGCCAAATCCATTAAAAATTTTTCTGCAATGACCGCAGCTTGCATGCTAACTCCCAAAAAACTATTTTTAGATATGGGTGGGTTTGACGATATTGATTTTTCAGTAGCTTATAATGACTGTGATTACGGTTTTCGTTTAACTCAAGCGGGCTATCGAAACGTCGTCGCACCCAATGCAGAGTTATTTCACTATGAAGGCGTGACAAGAGGCATCGGCGTTGGCAACGATAAACCATCGGAAGAGGCCGCATTTATCCGCAAATATAAAAGCTGGCGCGATCCATTTTATAACCCAAACCTAACTGATGAAGGGATGGATTTTTCGGTTAGTTCACGAGCGCTTCAGGTCTTGCCAAATCAAAAGTTCAGATGTTTATTTGTAACGCATAATCTCAAGTATGAAGGCGCGCCTTTAATTATGTATGAAATAGCAAAAGGATTAAAAAAACAAGGTAACATAGAGCCGATTGTATTATCACCTTCTGATGGCAATTTAAGAGAAGCCTATGAAACCGAAGGTATTGAGGTTGAGGTATTAGATACCAATATTATGACTCTTTTCTCGGCAAAGAATGAACGAAGCTATCAAGAAGCCTTAACGACTGTGAATCGCCATATTGGCCGATTGAATGTGAATGTAGTAATCGCAAATACCATTTTATGTCATTGGGCAATTGAGTCCGCCTATGCACTCGGTTTGCCATCCAATTGGGTGATACACGAAAGCGAACCGCCATTTGAACATTTACGTGAACACAGTAAGTTAGTTGAATCGCATGGAAAAAAAGCCATCAATTATCCTTATCGTGTCATTTTTGTAGCCAATGCTACTAAGGCATTGTTCCAACCTTACAATCGAAGAAATAATTTTATGACTATCTATAATGGCTTTGACTCTGAACGGATGAAAGTGAATATGACAAAAGATGCACGGGAGGCTGCTAGAAGCGAATTAAATATCGAAGATAAATTTGTATTCATTTGTCCTGGTATTGTGTCAAAACGTAAAGCACAGATTGATGCATTAAAAGCTTATGAAAAATTACCTGACGATATAAAAAAGAAAACGGTTATTTTAATTGTCGGAGATCGTGAGTCTCATTACAGTAAACAATTACATAAGTACCATCAAAGTATGCCAAAAGCCTATCTAAATAATATTAAGGTTATTAAAGAGACCAAAGATATCGGAAAATACTATAATGCTTCCGATGCGTTTTTGTTTACAAGCCATTTAGAAAGCTTTCCAAAAGTTATTCAAGAAGCTATGTATTTAGGATTGCCTATCGTATCAACGAATACATATGGTATAGCTGAGCAAGTACATCATAATAGTAGTGCTTTGCTTTTTGATGTAGGGAACTTAACTAGCCTAGCAAACAATATCGTACAAATTGTTAACAACACGGCTCTTAGAGAAAAACTAAAGGAAAACGCTTATGCTGCATTGGATAAGCTGCCTTCATATGAAGAAATGATTCATAGTTACACATGCATATTACAAAACAGTTTTACGTTATCGTGTAGCCCCCATCACTAAAAAAGTAGCAACTCACGTTAAAACATGAAAAGCTATAGGACATGACGTTGAGCGACCGAGACCTTAGCCAAATGGACACGGACTATCTGGATGATTTGCCGGAGGGTGAGTTGCGTCCATTGAGTAAGCAACTGTTGGCGGATCTCAAAGAAGCCCGAGAACGACTCAAACAATCCCCGGATACGAGTTCGCGTCCGCCGTCATCCCGGGAGCCTTGGCAATCGAATCAATCCAGCGCCGAACCGTCGGAAGAAGCGCCGGCAACGGACGACTTGTCGGCACTGGATTCGTCTGAGTCTTCGTCAGATGACTTACCTAGCCAGGACTCGGCAACACCTCCGGCGGCGACCGGTGATAGCGGAAAGCCTAAAAAAGCCGGGCGCCAAGTCGGTAGCCCAGGCTATAGCCGCAACCTGACCTTACCGGTGACACGGACAATTGAGCATCGCCCGGATTGCTGCGCCGCGTGTGGGCAATCGTTTGCCGACAACACCGACTATCGACCCTGGAACGCCCGGTTCGAACTGGAGCTTGAAGTCGGCAACGCCGAATCGCCGAAATTACAAATCGAACATAGCCGACATGACTACTTCTCGGCGACCTGTCCCTGCGGTCATCAAACCCTTGCCGAGCCCGGGCGAGGCGCCGACGAAGACGGCTGGAGCGTAGCCCTGAGCGAATGGCATCTGTGCGGCCCCCGGCTGGTCAGTTTTCTGGTCTATCTCTCATTGTCCCTACGGGCATCGCGCCGCAGAATCCAAGCCTATTTGCGCGATTGGCTGGGAATCTACCTCAGCACCAGCACCATTAATCAATGCATTCATGAAGCGGGACGTGCCGTTGCGCCGGTCGTCGACGAGCAGTTGATCGCGGAACTCAAGGCCGCCGGCCTCTTACATATCGATGAAACACCCTGGAAAGAAGCCGGGCAGTTATTTTGGCTCTGGGTCTTTGTCAGCGCACAGACGGTGATTTATCAAGTGGGCAAACGCCATCGTCTCGTCGTGAACCAGCTCTTAGGGGAAGCGTTTTGCGGCTTACTGATGACCGACGGCTACAGCGTCTATCGCATCTTTCCTAGGCGCTTGCGCTGTTGGGCGCACTTGGTGCGCAAGGCCCGAGCACTGTATCAGTGCCTGGATAGCGAAGGACAAGCTTTCGGCGAAGCCTTGTTATTGGCCATGATCCTGTTGATGCGCAACATCCACCGACTCCGCGAATCGCCGCCGGATGCCGAATCCTTATGGGCGCAGAATCAACAGTTGCTGACCTTGCTGCGCTCGCTCTGCGAGACGCACCGAGACATCGCGCATGTTGACAGCCGACAATTAGCCGGCGAATTTCTCAACGATTGGGAGGCCATCGTGCGCGTGGTCGAAACGCCGGCGCATCCATTGACCAACAACGTCGCGGAACGCAGTTTGCGGCACTGGGTATTGCTGCGCAAAATCACCTTCGGTTCGCGGACGGCACAAGGCAGCCGCGTGGTCGCCTTGCTGGCGAGCGTGATTGATACCGCGCGTTTGAGAGACCTGAATCCTTGGGAGTTTATTGCTCAAACACTGGCCGAACGCCGTAAAAACCTACCCGTCCCTCGTTTGCCTATTCTGGTTTTGGCGTGATAGGAACAGGGAGGGGGCTAAACGATTACAGTTTTACTGTGTAGATGGGATAATTATGTTTTTTATAGAAAAAATTAAAGATGCAGGTCTTGACTACTGGATCGATCAGCCAAATGAGGTCTTATCACAAATAAATGAAATAAAAGGGTGGATTGCAATAAAGCATAACCAACGAGCATTCTTGATCATGAAATCTAATGACTCAGATTATATATTGCCATTAAATATCGTGAGAAATGATGTAGTAGCATTTCTGAAAAATAAGGAAATTGAAACTCATCAGCTTTGTGGTTTTGAATACAAAATTAACTCAGTAGATGAAATTCAACTTTGTATTGAGAATGAAATTGGTGAAAAAACTGTTCTGGCTAGGCTTTATAAGTCCGCAAAAAGTTTTTCTAAAACACAAAAATCTTTTGAGAAAGATACTTATCCATTTTTTTCAGTGAAAAATCTTTCAGTGTTTACACAAACCAAAAGCCTTTCAGAGCTATTGCTAACGCATGATTATGATAAATCATTAGAAAAAATAAAATCGCTTGTTGAGTCAAATGAAATTTTGAAACTACAACATCCTATTTATTGTGATATTGAAACCTATGCGGTTGTAAGTGAAAGGTACTCAGTATGTAATTTCATACTCTATAAAAGTACATGTGGAAAATATGATTGGATTTTAGTTCAGGTTGAAAATTTTGTAGATGCAATGCTGTTTCCTGATCTTGCATTTTTTGTTTTCTCAGAAACGGTTATTGATCAAGTTCTGAACTCCTTCCAAAAGGTGTATTGCAATGATTTTTTATCCAAATTTAATTATAAATCTAATAGTTTAACTAGTCGATTTTTTCTTGGCCACCCGAGACCTTTTCATTTTATTTATGATCAATATTTTAACTTCTGGAAGTGTTCAGATAAGACGAAAAAAAATTGTAAGTTTTATGCGGATTCCTTTTTTCTACCAAGTGATAACAAGTCTTCTTCAAAAGACTATGAGGAGAGCCATATTTATTACGCCTTAAATAATGTCGGTCTCAATTTTAAGATTAGACATAATGGTATCATGCCAGAAAAGCACCTTGCAGATTTTGAGAATTATTTATTCGACTCCGCTCGTGATAGTACAATTTCCATGAAATCTACCGAAAAAACACTAAAGATTTGGATTGGAATAACAGGTCAAAAAAGAGCTTGGAAAGAGCAGATTGAAGGCTATGTTAAAATCCTGAATAATCTTTCGCAATACTTTGAAACGGTTGAAGTTCTCATAGATGGCTGGACAGCTGTTAATAAAGCACTTGCCAATGATACAGATGATTTACTTGTAGTACATACTATTAGTAGTCGGTTAAAAAATAACATTTCAACAATCAATTTAGTTGGGTTTGATTACGAAGAAAAAATTCAACATGCACATGGTTGTGACGTTTTTATCGCTAATGCGGGCTCTGGTGCAATAGTACCTTTGCGTATTGCAAAACTCGATGGCGCCCTTCATTCAAATCCAGCGCTTGTAACTTTTCCTTACAGACCATCAGATACAACCTATTCAAAAGTCAAAACTTTTTTGAATAATGGCGAAGATGGTTTGGGCATGAATGCAGACTATAGTGTTGACTGGAAAGAAATTTATAACCATATAGCAGCGGTACTCAGTGAGAAAAAAAATAAGTCTATCCCTATGATTGATCTAGATTTAAATGACATGCTTGAAAATGTAGTTAGCTGCACAAGTAATCCTAATGAAAAAAACATTGAAACTTTAGAAAAAATAAGACAATTATATGATGCAAGCCTATATTTTGACTGTTATCTTGCTTGTTTGTATTTTCTAAAAAATAATCCTGGGAATAAGGAAGCTAGTTGTTATTTATTTAACTCAAGGGTGCGTACTGAGCCGGCTTATTCAAGCTACATAACTAAATGTTTACAAACTGGATTTTTTTCAAAATCGATAAAAGGGCTGCTATTTAATGAATTATAAAGCTTGCAAGGTACTTGACTGCACCCTCCGCGATGGTGGCTACTACAACGACTGGGATTTTGAGCCCGAACTCGTACAAGACTATTTGCTAGCGATGGATGCGCTACAAATCGATTTTGTTGAGATCGGTTTTCGCAGTGTAAACAATAATGGCTTTAAAGGCGCTTGTGCCTATAGCACTGATGCCTTTTTAAAACGTCTCTCTATTCCACCGGGCTTAGCGAATAAAATCGGCGTGATGATTAACGGTTCTGAAATCGCTGACCCGAGTACCCAAACCGCTTGCTTAGAACAATTGTTTAGCCCTCAAGCCGATTCTCCTGTTACGTTGGTGCGCATTGCCTGCCATGTGCATGAGTTTATCGCCTGTTTACCGGCCGCGACTTGGTTAAAGCAACAAGGCTATTTAGTCGGCTTTAACCTGATGCAAGTGGCGGATCGTACCCCAGCGGACATTACCCAACTCGCTCAAGCAGCTAGCGATTACCCAATTGATGCCTTGTATTTCGCCGATTCGATGGGTAGTTTAAATCCGCAACAGGTCAGCGACATTATTTATGCCTTTCAAAAAGGTTGGCAGGGTGCACTCGGCATTCATACCCATGACAATATGGGGCAAGCGATTGCCAATAGCCTGCAAGCGGTGAAAGCCGGTGTCACCTGGGTCGATAGTACTGTCACCGGTATGGGTCGCGGGCCAGGAAATGCGCAAACCGAATACCTGATTCTTGCGCTAGCCGACTATCGTCAACAGCAAGGCAACCCCACCAAACTGTTTGAACTGATCCGCAAACACTTTAAACCCATGCAAAACCGCTATGGCTGGGGCACCAATCCGTTTTACTACCTGGCTGGGCAATACGGCATTCACCCAAGCTATATTCAAGAAATGTTGCAAGACAGTCGTTACAGCGAAGAAGATATTCTCGCTGTAATCGATCACCTAAAAATCGAAGGCGGTAAAAAATTCAGCCTCGACACCCTAGAAGGCGCCCGCCATTTTTATGCCGGCGAACCGCGTGGCACTTGGCAACCCAGCAATTTGCTCAAAGATAAAACTGTCTTAATTCTTGGAACTGGCCCGGGTGTGAAAAAATACCAAGCCGCGATTGAGAGTTTTATAGAACAAACCCAACCCTATGTGATTGCGCTTAATACCCAATCCAATATTCGTCAAGATCTGATTGATGCCCGTGCTGCTTGTCACCCAGTGCGTTTACTTGCGGATTGCCATGAACACTTAAAACTGCCCCAGCCGTTAATCACACCGGCCTCCATGTTGCCAGCGGATGTGAAAAACGAATTGACGAATAAAGAACTCTTGGATTTTGGGATAGCCATTACCAGCAAAGGTTTTAATTTCCATTCAACCTACTGCGAACTTCCCACCTCACTGGTTATCGCTTATGCACTAGCGATTGCGAGCAGTGGGCAAGCTAAGCAAATAACCTTAGCAGGATTTGATGGTTATCCAAATGGTGACCCGCGCAATCAAGAAATGATTGAGTTGTTTAAAAAATATCAACAATCTCTGAATGCAGTAAAACTCTATTCCATAACGCCAACAAATTATCAACTCCCCACCAAATCAATTTTTGGAGCGATCAATTGAGCACAAATTTACTACAAGACTTTAAAAAAAAAATAAGTCACCAGGCCTGCTTGGGTATTTTTAGTAAAACCACGGATAGCAATCTAGTTGAAGCGGCAGGTTATAGCGGCTTAGATTTTATTATCCTTGACCAAGAACACGGTACGGTAACCTTAGAAACCCTTAATAATCATGTTAGAGCAGCCAAAATCTCAAATTTATTTCCGATTATTCGCGTTAAAGGCGTCGATGCACACGCGATTGGCGCGGCATTAGATACTGGAGCGTTGGGCGTTCAAATTCCTAATATTGCGACCGCAGAACAAGCTAAAGCGGCTGTTCAAGCCGCACGCTTTTATCCAAAAGGCATGCGTGGTGTATGTCGTTTTGTAAATGCCGCACAATTTGGTACTCAGCCTAAAGACCAATATTTTGATCAAGCTAATCAATCCGTAGTGATACTCCAAGTTGAAGGCGTAGAAGGCATTCAAAACCTTGATGCCATTCTTGAAGTACCAGGCTTTGATATCCTATTTATCGGGCCTTATGACCTATCGCAATCGATAGGCAAGCCGGGGCAAGTGGATTCACCTGAGGTTTTAAGCCTGATGCAGCAGATAGCGGCTAAAGCCAAGGCTAAGGGGATTTTATTGGGTGCATTTTCTGACACAATCGTGCGCAATCAGTCGCTTAAAAATGAAGGCTTTAACTACATTGCTCATTCAGTTGATCTGAATATTTTTTCTATTGCATTATCTCAAATTATTAAAAAGGATTAAAAAATGTATACAGCAATAATTCCTGTTAGAAAAGGTAGCCGACGTTTGCCTGGAAAAAATACAGCACCTTTCGCTGATTCAAACCTATTAATATATAAAATTCAACAGTTAAAAAAAGTACCTCAAATTACAAAAATAGTGGTGACGTCTGATTGTCATGATATGTTGGTAATGGGTAAGGCCCAAGGTGTTGATATACATAAACGTTCGATTGAATACTGTGACGAAAAAACCAAATCATTTGGTGAAGTAGTTGCACATGTTGCTGAAAGTGTAGAAGGCGAAAATATTATCTGGGCAACTTGTACTTCACCACTTGTCGAACCAAAACATTATGAGGACGCAATTGCAAGGTATGAAATTGAAATAAAGAATGGATATGACTCTTTGATGTCAGTTGAAGAGTTTAGAAGATATATATGGACTAAAACTGGTCCACTAAACTATGAACTAGGTATAAAACATGTACCGTCTCAAGAATTAGAACCTCTATATAGAGTTACAGATGGAATTCTGATATCTCCTCGTTTAAAGATGATTGAGTGGCAATATTTTCATGGTATAAATCCTTATATGTATGTAATGGATAAAAAATCGTCAGTTGATATTGATGATGTTTTTGATCTTGCGTGTGCAAAAGCTTGGTTAGATATTTGAATTTTTTCAATTTGTGTATTTAACTATGACAAAAAAAATTCTTATTGTAAGTGATGGTAAATTAGGACACGTCAATCAAATGCTCGGAATTGCATCGTGTTTGAAAAAGAAATACGGTATTGATTATGAAATTCAAACAATTAAAAATATGTATAGCACTATGCGGTCATTATATAAGAAAAATTCTTATTTTTGTATAATCGGTGCAGGGCATGCTACACATTTTATATTGATCATGTCGCGTTTATTTTTCAATCAAAAGATTGTATGTCTTATGAAACCAACCCTTCCATGTTTTTTATTTAACATGGTTATTGCACCTGCACATGATTCAATTGCTAGTAGTGATAATGTTATATTAACTAAAGGAGTTCCAAATAAAATAGTTTTTAAAGAAAAAAAATCATGTACTGGACTCTTACTTATAGGTGGTCCATCTAAAAGCAATGATTGGCCTGAAGATCTCATATTTAAACAAATTGATAATGTTATGCGTGATAAGACCGTGTCATGGAAGATACTTGATTCACCGAGAACACCTTTATCTACAAAAAAATACTTTCAAGAAAATTATAAATCAAACTACCATTCTGTAGATATTGTTTCATCAGATACCTTGCCAGATTTGCTTTCTGTTGCTGTAAAATGTTGGGTAACAGAAGATAGTGCATCAATGGTATATGAATCGCTTACAGCAGGTTGCAAAACTGGAATTTTATCGGTCAATGCATCAAAAAAAAATAAAGTAATAAGGGGAGTGGATGCTTTACATTCAGCAGGTATTGTAACACGGTACCCTGATTTAGGTTTTTCTAAATTAAAATTTGAACTTTTTGTTTTAAATGAAGCCGATCGCTGTGCTGATATTATTGCGAATAAATTTGTTTTTGGATTTTAAATCATTATTGGATATTTTTCTTGAATAAAATATATTATTACCAATGTTTAATTTTTGATTGCGATGGCGTAGTGCTGAACTCAAACAAAATCAAAACCCAAGCGTTTTACGAAGCCACTAAACATTTTGGTCACGAACCAGCAATGATCTTGGTTGATTACCATGTCGCCAACGGCGGCATTTCACGTTATGCCAAGTTTGAATACTTTATCACCCAAATCTTACAACAGCCGTTTGATGAAGCACTTAATAATGACTTGCTTGACCGCTTTGCGACAGCCGTTAAACAAGGCTTGATGAACTGCGAAATCGCCGAGGGGCTTGATCAACTCAAAGCACAAGTCCCCAACGCCAATTGGCTGATTGTTTCCGGTGGCGATCAACAAGAACTACGCGAAGTGTTTGCTGCACGCGATCTAGCCCAATACTTTGACGGCGGCATCTTCGGTAGTCCCGACACCAAAGACACCATACTCGCCAGAGAAATCGAAAACGGCAACATTATCCGACCTGCTTTATTTTTAGGTGACAGCAAATACGATTATCAAGCCGCTAAAACCGCTAAACTGGACTTCATTTTCCTAACCGAATGGACAGAAGTTAAAGACCATCAGGCTTGGTGTGCGGATCAGGGAATTATAGAAAAACAAAATCTTTCTTTTTTGTATGAGTGATATGGTGGCTTTGTCAATTTGAAAAACTCGTAACATGGACAACCAATGATTGCGTAGAGGGATAACTGGGGTCAGATACAAATTATTTAGGCAACAAAGCCCCCCCCTTAGTTTTTTGGACAAGGGAAAAATCATCTACGAATAAAAGACACAAGTTGAATCATGCTAAACTTGACCTCATGTTGTATTGTCTTTGTCCTAACTCATGAAAGAAAAGTACATCAATCTATTCACCGATTTTGGCTTTAAAAAAGCCTTTGGCGAAGAGGCAAGTAAAGAACATCTGATCAGCTTTCTGAACACCTTGTTGCCGGAACACCACCAAATTCACGAATTACAATTCTGTAATAACGAATATCAAGGCGCGACGGCGCTGGACCGCAAAGCCATCTTTGACCTGAATTGCGTCAGCGCGACCGGTGAATATTTTATTGTCGAGCTGCAAAAAGCCAAACAGAACTTCTTCAAAGACCGCAGCGTCTTTTATGCCACCTTCCCGATTCAACAGCAAGCCCAACGTGGCGACTGGGATTTTAGACTATCGGCTGTCTACACCATCGGCATCCTGGACTTTGTGTTTGATGATGAGGACAATGCCCAGCGCGATGAAGTCATCCATCGGGTGCAATTGAAAAACCAGCATCATCAGGTGTTTTACGACAAGCTGACCTTTATCTACTTGACCTTGCCCAACTTCAGGAAAACGGAAGACCAACTCGACACCCTGCAAGACAAATGGTTCTTTTTGTTCCGCCATTTGCATGAACTGGATGAAATCCCGCCGCGTTTGCGTGAAAAAGTCTTTTTGAGTTTGTTTGAAAAAGCCAGCATTGCACGCTTTCAACCCGAAGAGCGACAGGCGTATGAGTCCAGCCTGAAATATTATCGCGATTTAAAAAATGTGATTGATACCGCACGAGAAGAGGGGAGAGAAGAAGGTGAGCACATCGGCTACCAAAGAGCCCGAGCTGAAACTGTCCTGAAAATGCTAAATCATGGGATACCGGAAGCGGAGGTAGCAAAATTGATGGACTTAACGTTACAGGATGTTCAAACAATTAAAAAGAGCACTGTCCTTTCTAACTGTACCGGCAATGACGCGGATCGTCGTTGAACCTACCAAGGATCACTTTTGATTAGCTTTATTGTCCCGCTTCATAATCACCTTCAACAAACGCAAGAGATGCTTTCCAGCCTGCTGACTTCATTGCCCGTGGGTTTGGATTTTGAAGTAATTTTGGTAGATGATGCTTCCAAAGATGCAACGCCTAAATGGCTCAGTCGTTTGCGCCATCCCCGTATGCGAACGCTGATTAATTCACAAAATCTAGGTTACGCGGCAACGAACAATCGGGCTGTTGATGTAGCTTGCGGTGAAATCTTGTGTTTGTTAAATAATGATTTGATTTTTTCGCCCGGCTGGCTTGAACCGATGTTGCATTTGTTGCTGGATAGTGAAGTGAATATCGGGCTAGTGGGCAATGTTCAACGCCGAGTGGCGGATGGCGAGATTGATCATGCGGGGATAAAAATCAATCTCAAAGCGCAGTTTGAGCATATTCAGAGCACACCGACCGATACTTATTATGCTTTTTTGCCTTGGGTAACAGGGGCGTGCATGCTGTTGCGGCGTGACTTTTTTTTGTCTTTGGGCGGATTTGACACCCGCTATAATAATGGTTGCGAAGACATTGACTTGTGTTTTAAGGTGCGCGAGGCCGGGAAAGCAGTTGTTATAGCTTACGAGAGCGTTATTCGGCATCATGTGAGTTTGAGCAGGGGCGTCAATTCTCTACAGAATGAGCGTAATAGTTGTTTACTGTTTGCACGTTGGCGGGATGAAATCAAAAAGCTTTTAACACAAGCTTGGTTGACACAATTAACGACGGATGCAGCCGAACAGCCATGGCTGGATGGGGTTTTGGCTGAGAATTTTATCCGTACGCCGCATGCAGCAAGCTTGATGCTGGCGGAAAACCGACTGACTATACAGGATCAGCGCTGGGCTTTTTTGTTGAGACAAAAGACGGTTCATGAGGATTTGGAGAAGCGATTCGCTGTTTCGGGAGTGAGTCATGAGACTAACGGTGAATCTCGACTAACGGAACGCAAAGTTTGTTTGAGCTTTCGCAATTGCAAGGCAATGGGGAATTTCAATCTCTGCGGTCGTGTTTTGTCCACATTGCCGATGGAGACTTTAGACGTTGTAATTGATTGCAATGGGCTTCATTCAAAGCACTTTAAGGTAAAACGAGGCGTCTCTTTTAATCTAGGTATGGATCAACCGTTGGTCTTATCGTGTGAGAGCAACGTTTTTCAAGTCACATTTGATTTGCGCAAAGCCGATACCGCTTCATCGGTGTTACTCGATTATGTGGTGATAGACGGCTACAGGTTACAGCTATAGCCTTAACAACAAGGGCCAGATACACATTATTTAGGCAATAAAAGGACACCCACTTAACTAATCGCTCGCTTACTTTTTAATACACTGATTAATAACACTATTATAATTTGTTGCTTTTGGGCAAAATAACCAATTTAGCAACAATCAGCTTATTGCATATTAAAATTTTTGTAACTACTCAGCGTAATTTTTTCAAAAAATAAAAAATAATACTTGATACGTTTTGTCGCGAAAAACCGTAATTTTTCGCGATACATCGAAAGGCTTTAGACTTGCCATTTATAGCCTCTCTCGCATTCAAGAAAAGCCGGATAGCATTACAAGTACCCCCGACTGCTTATCCATGCCTTTTGTGGCACTTAGGTCACCCTCGAAGGCAAAATTCGAGTTTTGAAACTGGCCTTATAATATCGTCATTCCAAACGATTTACGGTATTTATTTTGACAGTCAATGACATTGACGTGGAGGCCACGATCAAAACTGCTCAGCAATTGCTTGCCGAGGAAGCGCAATTGTCAACGGCTTAACGTACGATACTGGGTGTACTAATTATGCTGGTGCAGATCATGGTGGGCCGTTTGAACTTGAACAGCTGTAATAGTAGCAAGCCCCCCTCATCCAATCGGTTTGGCAAGGGCGGAAAAGGTGATATAGGGGTACCGTTAAAAAAACCGGAGGTCAACCGGGGCGCATCGGCACCACGCTGGAAAAGATTGATAATCCCGATGTGATTAAACCCCTGACGGTCGACCGGTGCCTTTTGCCGCCCGGCGACTATACGGTGGTCGGTTCGACTCTCGCCAAGTGTTTGATATTGACATCCGGCGCGTCGTGATCGAATACCAAACCGAAATTTTGGAAAATCAGCAGGGGCAACGCTTTACAGCGCCCTTTCCAGCAGGTGTGACTAAAGCTGTTCAGTACGGCAACGGCGTCAAAGCTCATTCGGTGTATTTGTCGCAGTAGAATAACTGGAATAGCTCGGGTCAGTGAATAACTAGAGTCAGATACAAATTATTTAGGCAACAAAGCCCCCCTTAGTTTTTTGGACAAGGAACAGTCATTCACGAATAAAAAGACACAAACTGAATCATGCTAAACTTGGCCTCATGTTGTATTGTCTTTG
Organism: Methylotuvimicrobium buryatense; assembly: GCF_005931095.1. Classification (GTDB taxonomy): domain Bacteria; phylum Pseudomonadota; class Gammaproteobacteria; order Methylococcales; family Methylomonadaceae; genus Methylotuvimicrobium; species Methylotuvimicrobium buryatense. The sequence goes on from NZ_CP035467.1 coordinate 4,137,470, forward strand.
TCCTAACTCATGAAAGAAAAGTACATTAATCTATTCACCGATTTTGGCTTTAAAAAAGCCTTTGGCGAAGAGGCAAGTAAAGAGCATTTGATCAGCTTTTTGAATACCTTGCTGCCGGAGCGGCACCAGATTGAAGAACTACAGTTTTGTAATAACGAGTACCAAGGCGCGACGGCGCTGGACCGCAAAGCCATCTTTGACCTGAATTGCGTCAGCGCGACCGGTGAATATTTTATTGTCGAGCTGCAAAAAGCCAAACAGAACTTCTTCAAAGACCGCAGCGTTTTTTATGCCACCTTCCCGATTCAACAGCAAGCCCAACGTGGCGACTGGGATTTTAGACTATCGGCGGTCTACACCATCGGCATCCTGGACTTTGTGTTTGATGATGAGGACAATGCCCAGCGCGATGAAGTCATCCATCGGGTGCAATTGAAAAACCAGCATCATCAGGTGTTTTACGACAAGCTGACCTTTATCTACTTGACCTTGCCCAACTTCAGGAAAACGGAAGACCAACTCGACACCCTGCAAGACAAATGGTTCTTTTTGTTTCGCCATTTGCATGAACTGGATGAAATCCCGCCGCGATTGCGCGAAAAAGTCTTTTTGAGCTTGTTTGAAAAAGCCAGCATTGCACGCTTTCAACCCGAAGAGCGACAGGCGTATGAGTCCAGCCTGAAATATTATCGCGATTTAAAAAATGTGATTGATACCGCACGAGAAGAAGGGCGAGAAGAAGGTGAACACATCGGCTACCAAAGAGCCCGAGCTGAAACTGTTCTGAAAATGCTAAATCATGGGATACCGGAAGCGGAGGTAGCAAAATTGATGGACTTAACGTTACAGGATATTCAAACGATTAAAAAGAGTGCTGTACTTTCTGACTGTACCGGCAATGACGCGGATCGTCGTTGAGCCTACCAGGGATCACTTTTGACTAGCTTTATTGTCCGGCTTCATAATCACCTTCAACAGACACAATAAATGCTTTTTCAGCTTGCTGACTCCATTGCCTGTGCGTTTGAATTTTGAAGCTATACTACCCATCGTATATCAAAATTCGGCGCTGGGGACGCCGCGAATAAGCCCCCCCCCGTAGGCTCCTCACCTAGCGTTAGGTGCACTGCCATTAAGTTAAGTCGTCACAGAATAAGTAATGTTGGCATTCAGGCTCGAATGTGCCTCAAAAGCCTGCCATCCATGGCACTGGATTCCGCCAATCCATGGCGGAATGACGGATTTCCCTTAACTTAATGGCAGTGAGCGTTAGGTGAGGAGCCAAAACTAGAAACGCGAAAGGTATACAGTAACTGGCAGACAGCGCTAAGATGCGCACGCCTGACGACTTGAATATGGCACTCGACCTTGAAGCCATCGCCGAATCCGTTTACTCTAACCATGACTGAAAGCGCCGTTACTCGCTTACAAACTGGTTTAAACAACCGGCGGCGCAACCTAGATATAGAAAAAACCTTCGATAACCCATAACAGTATGTGGACCGACCGCAGTAATTGCCTTGCCCCGCTCTGGGCCGATAAAGTTTTTCACCAAGCGATCTCGCTCGGTAATTTTTGCCATGCCGCGCACGCGTTAAAATTAGTAGAGTATCGCGCGTTTTCCGGGCCCTTCGACTGGATTTTTTCAACCCCGGTCGTCACAACCCACATCCTACAAGATGATTTCAGGCTTTTTCTCGACCCGGAGCACTATGAACCGGTTCCGATCGAAAACCGCATAACGCCCGAAGCCAATCTTTGCGAGCACCGTTTTTATCGGGAACGATTCGGTTTACGCTTCATGTTTAATCATCATTCACCCGATGTAGCGAAGGACTTTGCTTACTTCGAACGGGCAGTTCAACGTTTTCGATCAGCCATGACCCAGCCTGCCGCGCCGCTGTTGCTCATGGTGACTCACGAGCCGATCAAAAACGCCTGGCTGGATACCCTTATGGGAACGCTGAATGGCTTGCGCGAAGACTACGGATTATTGATTATCCGCTTTGTGGCTAATCGACAAGCTTCAGTTGAGGCTAGCCTTTCCGCTGTTCAGGTCATGGCTCACGACCTGAAGCTATTGGCCATGGAACTTACCCTCAGCGACCGGTCTTCCGGTCTCGAATTTACCAATTCAGCAGACAACCGGCTGTTATTCGCGCTGTTGAAAAGCTTCAATGTCGCTCACCATCCTTACTTACCGTCGCCTTTCGGGCGACATGACTTCGACGAAGCCTGGTATCTAGCTCAGAACCCCGATGTCGTTAAAGCGATTGCTTCGGGATTATTTTCATCCGGCTGGGATCATTTCGATAAATTCGGCAGGCACGAAGGACGAATAGCAAAACATGGCTGAACTCAATTTAAATACACTGATATTACAATTACGAACCGACCTCCGCGAACATTTGGGCGAAGCAAGCCATGAAAGTTCGGCCGCCTATTTAGCTTGGCTATTGACCAACGGACTCCATGAGTACCCGGCGCTTCGGCAAAACCAACAGTTTTTATCGCGCCTGGCTTCTCAGTTGGCTTCTCTCGATGTTTCTCATTCCTGCTTGACACCATTGCAGTTCGTCATTTGGCAGGCACGCCCCGATATTCAAGCGCTGTTTCCGCTACCCGATCAGCTCATGAGTTTTTATCAGTGGTTTTACACCTATGGCCTCGAGGATTACAATTATTGGTTTTTTTTATCAGAGCGCGAGAAGAATATCGTTAAAAGAATTCCTGCGCCATGGCCGGCCCGCCTGAACAGCATCATCGCACCAAACACGCCACCAGAGGAACCCAAAATCCCTTTCTCGAAGCGTCCGTTCGGCGTCAATTTGATCGGCTATGCCTTTGGCCAGCTCGGTATTGGCGAGGATGTTCGGATGGCCGCCCGCGCCTTTTTGTCGGCCAATGTTCCGATGACAATGCTGAACTTTCCGCCCGGTTCGGATGTTCCGCAAAACGACCGCAGCATGGAACACTATGTTTCGGAACAAGGACCGTTCGGTTTCAACATTTTCTGTATGACTGCGGAAGAGCACGGTCGCTTTTATTTGAACTGCGGGGAATCTCAATTGCAGGACCGCTACACTATCGGCTACTGGCCCTGGGAGCTCGGCAATTGGCCTAAGAATTGGGAAATGATGCTGGAATTCGTCGATGAAGTTTGGGTGTCGACCCGGCATATATATGATGCACTGACTCCCGTTTGCCATAAACCTTTAATGGTGATGCCGATGACGGTTGAGCTGGGAAGCATCACTCGATTCTCTTCTCGCAAGCGCGCCCGGGAGCATTTTGGCCTACCGGAAACAGCCAAGTTATTTTGTTTTTCATTGGATTTGAAATCTTATTTTCAGCGCAAAAATCCACAGGCGTGTATCGATGCCTTTTTAGCCGCCTTCCCGACCGATCAATATACCGAGAAGCAAGTGGGCTTGGTGATCAAGGCACATAAGCCCGCGATGAAGGACCTGAACTGGGAAAGACTGAAAAAACTGGCAGCCCGGGACAAGCGCATCAAAATCATCGAAGGCACCCTCTCCCGCCCGGATTTGCTGGCGCTTTACCAAGCCTGCGACTGCTTTTTGTCGCTGCACCGGGCGGAAGGCTTTGGCCGAGGTATCGCCGAAGCCTTGCAACTGGGCCTGCATGTCATCACTACCGGCTATTCGGGAAATGTCGACTTCTGTAATGCGCCTCACGCAGACTTGGTCCGCTATCGCTTGATCAACGTAGAGAAAGGCCAGTACCCTTACCCGGACGGCCAGGTATGGGCCGACCCCGATATTTCGCATGCCGCCGAATTAATGTGTCGTTTTGTTCAGGGTAGAAAATCGGCCATCAAAAAAACCGATTGGCCGGAGTTCTCGGCCGGCGAAGTCGGTCAACGCTATAAAACACGCCTGGAAGTCATTTATGATGAAAAACTCAGAGTATCGGGCAATACCTTGGCGAGTTTTACTGCTAAGATTGTGACACCCGAGCAAACCGACAAGGCGATGTAAAAAACTATTCTGAACGGAATAAGCCCTTTCTCTCTTGGAACTGCGGCCTCAACAACTCTTTCTTGTCGTTTGCCATGCTCCGACTTCGCATTACCCAGTGCAACAGTGAAGCTGAGCCTATTCCGCTCCTTCGCTCGACGCGATCTCCATCGTATTTCAATCCAGAAAATACCGATATGATTCATGATAAACCGCTAAAACACCCTCGCATCCATGAAGAGAGCCCTACCTCGGCTTGGCGGCAAACCTTGAACCGGATCATTTTTGGCGCTGAAACCAAGGCTGGGAAGGCTTTCGACGTTGTCTTGATCATCATGATCTTACTCAGCATCGTCACAGTTATGCTTGATAGCGTCGAAGCGATCCGTAATCAGTATCGGCAACTGTTCTATTTATCGGAATGGTTTTTTACACTGCTATTCACACTCGAATATATTTTACGCCTACTTTCGGTACGCCGCCCCTTGCTATATGCCCAAAGTTTTTTCGGCTTCGTCGATCTGCTTTCGATCCTGCCGACTTATTTGGGACTGCTGATTCCCGGCGTCGAATATATGCTGACATTGCGAATCCTACGATTGCTGCGCATATTCAGGGTCTTGAAGTTATCCGAATACATGCGCGAAGCCAACGTTCTTCTGATTGCACTGAATAATAGCTTTCGGAAAATTGCAGTATTTTTGTATACGGTCTTGACTCTGGTCGTGGTATTCGGCGCACTAATGTATATCGTCGAAGGCAGCGAAGCCGGTTTCACGAGTATTCCCAAATCTGTCTACTGGACCATCGTCACGATCACCACGGTCGGTTATGGCGACATTTCACCACAAACCGCATTAGGACAATTACTCGCCTCGACAATCATGATCATGGGCTACGGAATTATCGCCGTGCCAACCGGCATTTACAGCGCGGAACTGATGAAAAGCCACAAACAAAGCCGAATAGATAACCGACCTTGCCCCGATTGCGGCGCGACCGGCCACGACTTCGACGCCGTCTATTGCAAATATTGCGGGCATCGGTTGAATCCAAGAGATGAGTAAAGCCCCTGTTTCTCCAAGACGATATACTGCTCTTTACAGATCAAAATTTGGCGCGGGGAAACTGTCAGTAGACGCCAGGCGGGGCTAAATTCTGCACCCTCGACAACCGCTAGATTATAGCTTTCGCACTTTAAATTTCGGAAGTGCTAAAGAAGACGTCTAAACGATGAGCGATAAAATCTAGACACAACGCAGATATAAGGCTAACAGCGAGAAAACAGGCTTTGAAAGGCATTGTACATGGCGCAACGTCGACACAGTTTGTGTCACAGGAGTCAATGTGAAAGCGGAGGGGAGAGAGATAAGGGGTTAGATTTGGATGGGGTGAACGACGGGGCTCGAACCCGCGACAACCGGAATCACAATCCGGGGCTCTACCAACTGAGCTACGATCACCACAGAAAAGTGTTTCAACAGGAGATGGCACGCTTGGCAGGACTCGAACCTGCGACCCTCGGCTTAGAAGGCCGATGCTCTATCCAGCTGAGCTACAAGCGCAGTGTGGTCGGGGTAGAGGGATTCGAACCCCCGACATCCTGCTCCCAAAGCAGGCGCGCTACCAAACTGCGCTATACCCCGATTGACCTTCGTGAATGAGCTCGAATCTTGTCTAACTATCCACCCGTGAAGAGCTGCGTATGATAAAGACTCTCATGACTTTCGTCAATAGATTTTTTTAATCTTTAACAATAATCTCAAAAAGTAATTCAACCTAAATTCGGCAGTTTAACCACGAAGCGCATAAAGTTCATGAAGGGTTTCAAGGAATTACTTAAACATTCTCGCTAACTTTTTTGGTGAGCGAAAGCTCTATACAAACGTATAACAAGTCCTGATTAGCAAGATGCTTCAGCTTGCTGAAGCCAACTGTCCGAGCAGTGGCCAGTCGTAGCCACTTCTGCGGGACGGGTTATTTAACCCGTCCCCAACGTTTCGGTTTGCCCTAAACATTTCGGCTAACTTCGGCCAAAGTCAAAACGTTTAGGACGGGGTTGCAAACCCCGTCCTGCTAGGGATATGCTAGTTTTTGGGCTTTAGCTGAAGAAACTTGCTAATCAGGTAACAAGTTATTGGTAACTATTCAGCCCCCCGGCAATTATCGTTCCCGCGCTCTGCGCTCATCGTTATATACCTTTCGTACTTCAAATTTCGGCAGCGCCTGACTAAGGAGGCACCGGGCTGTGCGGCAAAAGCTTTGCCAGCATGGAGCTGGCATAGAGCCTACAGGGAGGTATTCACGGCGTCCTTTGACAAATACTCCGGTGCCGAATTTTGATCTACGATGAGTATACCTAAATTGTAGGGTACGCTTCGCGTACCTTCATGCCGTTAAGCAGCGAATTTCTAGCCACATCAAACCATGAGAGCTTGGTTAATATTGGAGGGAGCGCCATGGCACGCACAGCGTATCTCAAAGAGATGTGTATAACGGCGAACGCTCGGCGTTCGGTTGCTTCTATAGCCTTTCTTTTACAATGCGATAAACTTCATCGACTGCTTGTTCGGTGCCTTCCAAAATCGATTCGAGTTCCTGAGCCTTACGATCGGCAAATTCCTTGTCTTTCAAGCTGCCGACATTGATATAGACATTCAATGCCGCGCTTTTCAATCCGGCGTAAGCGGACATGACCGCGACGCCTGCGTCGCTAATGACGCCGGTATTGCCTTTTTCGGCGGCAATCCGGCATAGCTCGATCGTTTCGAAACAAGCTCGGGCACATTCAAGCGGCACTTCGGTCGCTTCTTTCAATACGGACTGTATCGCTTCGGAACGAGCCGCCTTTTGTTGTTCAGTCTCTTTCGGCATGCCGTAACAAGCCATCAACCGGCCGAAGACGTCGACGTCGGCCTTGATCATGCCCGTTAGGCGTTCGCGTAACGCTTCGGACCTGTCCAATAGTACGCCCATTTCCGCTTCGACTTCGGCGTATTTCGGCTTGCCTATCGTCAAGTTGCATACCATGCCGACCAGTGCTGCCGCTTGCGCGCCCATCAACGCAGCGGCGCTGCCGCCCCCCGGTGTCGGCGTCTTGCTGGCCAATTCATCGAGATAGGTTTGTAAAGATTTGTCTTTGATATTGGTCATGGATCGATTTGCTTATTTTGTCATTAAAGTCGTGCCGCTTCGGCGACGTTTACTCCCGACGCCAGTTAGTGCCTCCGCCCGGAACGTCTTCGAGTATCACGCCTTGCTGCTTCAGTTGATCGCGAATTTTATCGGCATCCGCCCAATTCTTGTTCTTTTTGGCGTCGATTCGCGCCTGTATCAGCGTTTCGATTTGCTCGGCCGTCAAGCCTTCGGCTTGGTTATCGCCTTCTTTCAAGAAGCGCTCGGCATCGTCTTGCAATATACCCAAAACGCCGCCCAGCCCCCTTATGGTAGCGGCCAATTGACTCGCCCTTTGCTTATCGGAGTCTTTGACTTTATTGAGTTCTCTAGCCATATCGAACAGTACCGACAACGCGACCGGCGTATTGAAGTCGTCGTCCATCGCTTCTCTAAAGCGCGCCTCGTAATCGGCTTCGACTTCGAACTCGCCGGCATCGATACCACGTAACGAGGTATACAGACGGGTCAACGCGACCGCCGCCTCGTCCAGATGTTCGTTGGAATAATTCAGCGGACTGCGGTAATGGCTAGTCAGGATGAAAAAACGCACGACTTCCGGCCGGTAACGTTTCAAGACTTCTCGTACGGTAAAGAAGTTACCCAGCGATTTCGACATTTTTTCTTCATTGATGCGCACGAAACCGTTGTGCATCCAATAGTTGACGAACTTTTCGCCGGTCGCGCCTTCCGATTGCGCGATTTCGTTCTCGTGATGCGGAAACTGCAAATCCATGCCGCCGCCGTGTATGTCGAAATGATTACCCAGGCAACCGGTCGACATCGCCGAGCACTCGATATGCCAGCCGGGGCGCCCCTGACCCCACGGCGACTCCCACGCCGGTTCGCCAGGCTTGGCCGCTTTCCATAGTACGAAATCCAGCGGATCTTGTTTGGCTTGCTCGATCTCAACTCGCTCGCCGGCTTGTAACTCGGCTAGGTTTTTGCCGGACAAGCGTCCGTAGTTGCTAAATTTCGAAACCGAATAAAATACATCGCCGTTAGAGCCAACATAGGCTATGCCGTTCGCAATCAATTTTTCGATCATTGCCAGGATTTCAGGAATCGATTGGGTCGCTTTAGGCTCGATGTCTGGAGGCAATACAGAAAGTGCGCGTTCGTCCTCGTGCATCGCCTCGATGAAGCGTTCGGTAAGACTTTGGAAATCTTCACCGTTGTCGCGCGCGCGTTGAATGATTTTATCGTCGATATCGGTTACATTGCGCACGTAGGTCAGATTATAGCCCGAGTAACGCAAATAACGCGCGACGACATCGAATACGACCATCACTCTTGCATGCCCGACATGACAATAGTCGTAGACTGTCATACCGCAGACGTATAAACCGGCCTTACCTTCGACACGGGGTTTAAAAAGTTCTTTTTGGCGCGTCAGAGTGTTATATATTTTCAACATGATAGATAAGACTGGTTAACAACAGAACAGGGCAATTTACCAAGCCGGTGCTTCTCTTTCAAGACAAAAACACATAGAATTCTTGGTTACTTGTTACTCACGGAAATCGACCATGCGTACTCTTTTTACCGCTACAATACTACTACTAGCGACAACCCATTCTTTTGCAAAGGAAAATACAATGTCAGAACAAGCAAATAAGGTCAAACTCACCACGACACTGGGCGAAATCACAATTCAATTGAATCACGAAAAAGCACCGATCTCATCAGAAAACTTTCTGACCTACGTTAAAGATGGCTTTTATGACGGCACGATCTTCCACCGCATTATTCCGGGATTCATGGCGCAAGGCGGCGGCTTCGACGGCGATTTCAACCAAAAATCCGTTCGCGATCCGATCAAAAATGAAGCCGATAATGGTTTAAAAAACAACCGGGGCACGTTGGCAATGGCTCGCACGCCCGATCCGAATTCGGCGACCGCGCAATTTTTCATCAATTACAAGGACAATTCCTTCTTGAATTACACCAATCCGACTCCGAACGGCTGGGGCTATGCCGTTTTCGGCGAGGTAATTGAAGGCATGGATATAGTCGACGCTATGGCCAAGGAACCTACCGGCAACCGGGGCATGCATCAGGATGTTCCAAAAACCAACATCGTGATCGAAAAAGCCGAAATCGTCGAATAAGACTTTTTTGCCAATGGAACACGGATGCTGCCGGCCGACATTCCTCGCAAGCTTATCGTTCCCATGCCTTTTGCGGGAACGCTGCTTTAGACGCTCCGCGTCGACTGCGACAGTTAGGTTGCTTGATAGACTTTAGGAAGTGCATGGGTTGGCTTTTGCTTGTTTTATCGGTCATCGGGGACGCAGAGCGTCCCGGGATACATTCCCACGCAGAGCATGGGAACGATAATTTAATGGGAAGTTTTTTGTTACTAAGTCCTTAGCCGCATTCGCGCTCCATTCCCTAAGGAACGAGCATGAAATAACGTCGACAACTTTGGAAGGGAATTCGGCGGCTCGATTGACATGTGTCGGCGGCAGGGATAACCGCCGTCAAGCCTACACGGACGTATTCACGGCGTCCTGTCAAGCGAGTCACCGAACCGCCGCAAAGCCTACTACTTATAGAGGTTATTTTGTGCATATTCCTACCCCGCCTTCCCCCAATTCAACGAGCCAGTCTTTTGCCTATGCCCCGCGAAATCCATTTTATTTCGGACCTGCATATCTCGCTTGAAAAAACCGGAATCACCAAGCGCTTCCTGTCCTATTTGGAACAACATGCGCCGCGCGCCGAAGCCGTGTACATTCTCGGCGACCTATTCGATGCCTGGATAGGCGATGACGACCCGACGCCGCCGAACGCCAAAATCAAAAGGCAGCTCAAACACCTGACCTCGTCCGGCACGCAAGTCTATTTGCAACAAGGCAATCGGGATTTCCTGCTCGGACAACGATTTTGCACAGAAACGGGCGTGAATATGCTCGGCGATTATGCCGTGATCGATTTGTTCGGAACGCCGACTTTGTTGACTCACGGCGACCTACTCTGCACCGACGATCTCCCTTATCAAGCATTCCGCGAAAAATCGCATACTCCGGAGTGGCAGCAAAACGTCCTTTCCAAGCCTTTATGGCTAAGGCTAATCGCCGCACGTTGGTACCGCTTGCGCAGCCATTTCCACAAACGCGGCAAAACGCAAGACATCATGGACGTCAACCGACAGACCGTTATCGACACTATGCGCGAACACGGCGTGTTGCAACTAATCCACGGCCACACGCACCGGCCGGCGATCCATGAATTCGAAATCGACGGACAAAAGGCGAAGCGTTTCGTATTACCCGACTGGAAAAAAAACAGTGCACAAGTTCTATGCTGGACCGAGCAAGGCCATCGCCTCGAAGCCATTTGACCCCAACAAATAGCGAATCAACACCCATTCATCTTTCCCTTGATTGATATGCATTCCCACGCTGGAGAGACCGTGAAAGTATTCAATATTATGAAATAACCATGAAGAACATGAAGTAACTTGAAGAATTAGACTGTTGATTTTATAGTCTTTTTCTTCATTGCCTTCATGGTGAATAAATTTTTTATGATGTATTCGCATACTCTCACAGCCTTTGGAGTGCCGGGAACAAGGAATCTAGGCCACTGTGACTTCGATACCATTTGTTGCTACCTAAGCTTACCGACTCCGAAATCGCGATCTAGGGATCGCTCCCACATAACCCCATAAGCGCCAACTTAGTGCTTATCCTGTGGTGCATTATTCGTCATCTCGGCATGGATTGTCGATATCCAGGTTACATGGATGTGAAGCTACGCTTTGCCGTCCCTGGCACTATAGGGGTAGAGAAGAGCCGTTTCAGGCTCTCCCCTCCCTCCGAACCGTGCATGCGGTTCTCCCGCACACGGCTCTCCAGTCGATAGTTTCCTCATCGGGATTGGCTCGCTTGCTCATGGGCTTCAGTCAGTGTGAAAAGTCCCAGGTTTGCGAAGTAGGCATTCGGCCATTGTTGATGGTCTCTGACGTTCCTTCCTGTCCCGCTCCCTTTCTTTTGGTACTTGCGCAAGATACTTCTGAGTCTGCGCCGTACAAATCCGTCCATGGCTTGTAACTCGCTCTTGTGGGCGTGTTTAAAGTAGTTAAACCAGCCGCGTAATATCGGATTGAGTCGGTGAATCACAGTATCGATTGAAACTCCCTGGCTTCGCAGGGTCTGCGCTCTTATCTTATCCCGCATCGCCTTTCGGCTTTTCTTGCGGATTAAGTGCAGTCCCTTTTTGAAGGTGTAGCCCAGAAAGTCGAATCCGTGCGGGTCGTTTTGTTCGTTGACAAGCCTTGTCTTGTCAGGATGCAGTTCGAGCTGGTGGCGCGCCATCCACTGTTTCACTTCGGTCAGGGCTGCGTCGGCTTCCGCTTCGCTGGCCGCCAAGATGATGAAGTCATCCGCATAGCGCACCAGGCGATACCGGTCGCCGATCAGGTGATCCAGTTCGTTGAGGTAGATGTTCGCCAGTAACGGACTCAGTACCGCATAGACGCCAACTTAAGGCATAAAACGTTGATTTGTAGTTGAAAAATAAAAGTGTGGCCACAACATAGAGTATTTTTACCGACGAAAGTGAAAATCCCTATGAAGCAGCCACAGCTAACAGATACGCCTTTTGATGAATTTTTGCAAGAGCTCCCGGCAGATTTCCAGGAGCAGGCCTATGAATTACAGGCGTTTGCACGGGCACGGAAAATCCGATCACCGTTGCAATTATTGCAGTTAGTCCTGTTGTATTGCGGACAGGACTTGTCGTTGCGCAGCTGTGCCGGCGAAGTTGCCAAGCTTCAAGGCTATTTGAGCGACACGGCGGTGACCAAGCGACTGGCGGCCTGCGTGGTGTGGATCAAGTCGTTACTGAAGCGTGTGTTCGGATTGGATAAACAGATCAACAATGGCATGATGTTCGAAGATCTTTAAAAGAGAAATTAAAGAGTGTGTTCGGATTGGATAAACAGATCAACAATGACTCCTTGAATTTCATTGTGATTGACGGTTCGACCGTGCAAGAACCCGGCGCGAAAGAAACAACGTATCGCTTGCATGTGGCGATCGACTTGATGAGCTTAGCACTTCGCGAGGTCAACGTCACGACCGATAAAGTCGGCGAGAGCTTGGATCACTATCAGTTGACTGCAGGTGATGTCGCGTTGGTTGATCGAGGCTACAACCAACCGAAGTCTTTAGTCCCGCTCATTGATCGCGGCGGCCACGTCGTACTGCGCTACAATCCACACAGCATGACGCTTTACGAACGGTGCAACGAACCGAAAGGTGTTAAAATCGATTGGGAACAGCGCATACGCGATTTGAATGGTCAGCCGGGTGCGATACCGGTTTATCTGTGCCATCAAGACAAACGTATTGATGGCGTGGTGCATGCGATGCCGTTACCGCCGGAACAGGCGGCGCAAGCACGCCGCAAAGCGAAACAACGTGCGCGTGATAAAGGTCGCACGGCGAGCCAAAAAACCTTGATGCTGAGCGGCTGGGTGTTGATTTTTACTTCGCTCCCCGAAGCGCTGCTCGACACGAAATCAATCGCTGAGCTCTACCGGGTTCGCTGGCAAGTGGAGCTGGTCATAAAGCGGCTAAAGAGCTTGCTTGATATCGACCGGCTACGCGCCCGAAAAGACAGCAAGCTGGCGGATTTATATTTGCACGGCAAGTTACTGTTTGCTGCAGTGACTCAAAAAATAGCGCAGCGCCGATTCGGCCGGGCGGCCACCACAATGGACGGTGATCGTTCGATTACCCATTGGCGTTTATGGCGCACGATCGCCAATGAGATCAAGGCAGGACTTACGGCTTGTTTTCCAAAAAATAAGCGCTTTATTGATGACCACGTAAAAAGCCTTTGTGAACGTCCGCGCAAGAGAAAGCTTCAGGGTTTGCCGGATCGAGTTTTGGAACTCATTATTGAAGGTCAGGGAGGTGGCGTTAGTCTTGCTTAATCAAATACTTAGATTCTTAAGTTGGCGCTTATGACTCAGTACCGCCCCCTTGTGGCGTCCCCTGCGTGGGTTTCCAGCTTTCGCAGTCGGTCATGATGTCCTGTTTTAAATAGGCTTCCAGCAAGTTGAGCAAACGTCGGTCAGCGAGTCGCTCGCCAAGTTTGCTCATGAGTAGGTCATGACTGATGTTGTCGAAGTAGCCTTTGATGTCGGCATCGACCACCCAGGTGTAGCCGGCTTTGAGCCCTTCATCGACCGCTCTTAAGGCGTCTTTACAACCTCTGCCCGGTCTGAATCCGTGGCTGCTGTCTCTGAAGGTGTGCTCAAAGATCGGTTCTATCACCAGCTTGATCGCCATCTGCACCACCCGGTCTTTGACCGTGGGTATGCCTAAGGGCCGCTCGCCGCCTCCGGCCTTCGGGATCATTACTCGTTTGACCGCTTGCGGTTGGTACGTACCGCTTTGCAGTTGCTGCTGGAGTTCTTGCAGATACTGCTCCGCTTTATTTTCAAATCGCTCGATACTGATCTTGTCTATGCCGGCCGCGCCCCGGTTACTTTTCACCCGTTGCCAGGCGATCCGTAAGGTTCGCTCCGCATAGATTTTGTCCATCATACTATGCCATTTGCCTCCTTTGACACCGTTAACCAGTGCCGCCAACATGCGCTCCGTCCATAATCCGGCTTTCACCCCCGGACACTGCTGTAGCGCCGCGATGTCTGTTTCCTGTCTAGTCTTTTCTGACACTGTGGATTCTACCTCTTCGGTTGCCTTTTCATGTTCAGTTCGCATCTATCTTCCTACCCCCCTTAGCTAAAAGCGGTTTTGCTTCCCGCTCGTCTCAACGGCTACAGGACGTATGACAGAGCAGGTTTCACGCTACGCCCTGCTGTCGGGATTTCTGGTTCGGCTTTCCCACAAACTCTTCGGGGCTCTGTCTGTATCCGTCTTCACTACTATGAGGGCTCTGACTCCTGCCGGTCGTTCACTGCAACCCGCAGGTCTCCCCGCTTGCTACGTACTACCTTCCTGTCATTCAATCTCCAAACATCCCATGCAGCCGGGTCATCGCTTTAATAGCCAAGTCAGCGTGATCCGTGAGTTCCAGGCTTCGCCATGAATCCGAAGGCTCGCCACCACATGGAACCGAAACGAGTTTGCCTTACTACAGACTGACAGTTCATTTCCAGTTACTCCCCACCCCACCTCGCGGTGACGCAGTTATTTTCCATTTCAGAGCTTTTGGCTTACTCTGGTACGGACTTTCACCGTACTGATAGTACGCCCTCGCGGGCGTACGGATTCCGCCAATCCCTGGCGGAATGACGTGTTTTTTACTTAAGTTAGCGAATACACAGAGCCCCACCTTTCACCTTTCACCTTCCCCTATCAAGCATAATGCCCAAATTCCGCGTCCCGTAATCGACCGGCCAAATCGGGAACTTGCTCCGACAATTCAACAACCTGCTCGACCGATAAGCGTAGCACGGTAATATACGTTTTAGCCCTAACCGTCGCGGTTCTGACCGCCTTGGCCGATAACGCATGCTCGCCGATAAAGCTGCCTTTCCGTAATTCGGCGACATGACAGCTTTGCCCCTGCTCATCCCGCTTGAATACATTGACGCTGCCGCTGACTAATATATAAATACAATCGCCTTTGTCACCTTCATCGAACAAAGTATCTCCAGGCAAGAAACTAATATAGCGCGCCTGTTCCGCTAAGCGTTTGATTACCGCCCTCGGCAACCCGGAAAACAAAGGGACGCTGTCAAACCAATCATCTCGTTTAGCCAGACTCAAACTAGCCGTCATCGCCGGCAATTGTTTTTGCGCATCGAATAAGCACTGCTCTAATCGCCGAAAGACCTTAACCGACAATTTGCCTTGTTCGTATTCCTCAACAACTAACTTATGCGAATAAAGCAGCGCCACTTCTTGAAACAGCCTGTTTTCATATTGACGATAAAAATCCGGAAACAATTCGCCGAAGCGCTTTAATCGCCCTTGCCGTCGATGAAGACGGTTCCGATATATTTTTTTAATGATATTTAACTTGTCGCCGGATAAATTCGGATCGGCAGTTTTAAGTTTTTGCAAAGCTACATGCGCCATTAATACGCCGGCAATATCATGACGAATGAGATTCGAAAACCGGACGCTTTGGTATTTAATGAGCCAACCGAGCGTCCATTCGTATTTGCTTAAAAAATGGATCATCGACATTTCAAACCGCAAAAACGAATTATTTTCAACTTTTGCGGATTCGATAAGCAACAACTCCTCTATCGTTTTTGCCCGGTCTTTTCTCAATAGATCCTGAAAATTAAAATAGGTGTAATAATTCACCAAACCGATATCGTGCAAGCGCGCCAACTCATCCGTTTCAGCTTGCAATGCCAACAAATGCAATTGTTTTAACTGCTGATCCTCGGACATCGGCTTGTCGCTCGACGGCAATTTTTTGCGCAAATCGAAGACAACCGAGTTTTGAATATCACTGTCAAGTAAATGCAAATTGGCAAAGCTATGCAAGACATCGTCGACCGAATACTTAAGCTGAACCATGCCTTGCTGTAACTCGAGCCACTCTTCGTTGCTCAATCGATCTATTTTCAACCAATGCATCAGCGGCCTAAGCGTGGATGCATTAACCAGCATACTCACCATCACAACGCCTAACGTCAACTCTTTCAATAATTGTTTATCAGCCACTGTATCCGGTATCGAGAAAGCAATCGCCACTGCCAAACCGCCCTTCAGACCACCCCACCACATGATATGCCGGCTAGCAAGATAAATTTTAGGCAACCCGAACACATAGGTCGTAAACGGCATCAACGCATAAATACTCACGGCACGCGCGATAGCCACCGCCATTACCGCCCACAAAACCGGGTTCCAATTTCCGAGCAGCGAGAACAGATCGACCGATAAGCCAATCATAATGAACAACAGCGAATTAAAAATTAAAACAATAACTTCCCAAAATTCTTTGACAACATGCTCGACGTCACCCGACAACCTCGGCAAGCCGACTATTTTAAAACATAGCGCAGAAGCCAACACCGACATGACGCCCGACACATGGAAAAAATGCTCGGCAACGATGAATGCCGAATAAGCCATAATCAGCATAAACACCAAAATGATACTCCGGCCGCTTTGAGCCAATCTAACTATCAATTCGCTAAATAGCAGGCCGCCGAAAACACCGACTCCCGCGCCGCCGACAAACACCCGGATAAAAGCCGGAACTGCCGATAGCGAATCGGCCCAGTCGTACTGTCCGGACAATAGAAAACCAAGCACGATATTAAACAATACGATCGCCGTGGCATCGTTGAATAACGATTCGCCCTCTACCAATACCGCAAGCCTTCGACTGACACCAAGCTCTTTAAACAAAGCAATCACGGCGACCGGATCCGTTGCGGAAATCAGTGCACCGAACAATAGCGCGACAAGCCAATCGAGCTGTAGCGACACCACCAGACCAAGGCCAACCAGAAATGCCGAAATCAACATGCCCGGAATCGCCATCACGACCACCGGAACCAAATCTTTTAATAAGGCCCGCGCGTCGAGATTCATCGCGGATTCGAAAATCAACGCAGGTAAAAAGACAAACAACACCAACTCATGAGTCAATCGAAACCCACCCACAAAGGCCACTTGATCGGTCAATGTGCTAGTTAAATTAATCATCAACCCCATCAACACCAACAAAACGGTATAAGGCAACCGCAAATGCCTGGTCAATCCGGCAATAACCATTGCAACGGTCAGAAACACCAAAACAACAGAAAGCAAGTAGGAAATTTGCATAATAGAAGGTTGTTGATACAATGACCCTGATAAGCCGAACCCTGAGCTTATATTCCCGAACGACAGTGTAATTTAAAGGCTTGTCGTCCGCCTTAAAAGTTGACTTTTAGGAAAAAATCCTTAAATTTACACACCTGGCGCGGCACTTGTTAGTTCTCCGGTAGAGGGAATGATCGTCGCCCCATAAATTACTTAAAACTAATATTAGTCTTAAAAATCATAACCCGTATTCTGTCGTGTAACAGGATACCAGGAGGAAATATATGAAGAAGCCTGTCAAAAGCTGGCTGATTGCCTCAACTGTCGCTGCCTTGCTTGCAGTACCTGCAGTATCTCAAGCGAATAGCGAAGTTGAAAAATTGACCAAGAACCCAGCGAACTGGGCGACTTGGGGCGGTAACTATCATGGTACCCGTTACAGCGAACTCAAACAAATCAACACTTCTAACGTCAAAAACCTGCAACCGGCATGGACTTTTTCAACCGGCGTTCTGCGCGGCCATGAAGGCGGCCCTCTGGTTGTCAATGACGTCATGTATATTCACACTCCATTCCCTAACACCGTTTATGCGATCGATCAAAAAACACAAGCGGTTATTTGGGAATACACTCCGCAGCAAGATGCCGACGTCACTATTCCTGTGATGTGTTGCGACACCGTCAACCGCGGTTTAGCTTACGGCGACGGTAAAATCTTCCTGCAACAATCCGATACCGTATTAACTGCGTTGGATGCCAAAACAGGTAAACGGGTATGGAGCGTTCAAAACGGCGATCCTAAATTGGGCATGACCAACACTCAAGCTCCATTAGTCGTTAAAGACAAAGTCATCACCGGTATCTCCGGCGGTGAATTCGGCGTACGCGGCTTCTTGGCGGCTTACAACATTCGCACCGGCGAGTTGGATTGGAAAGGCTACAGCATGGGACCTGATGCCGACACTTTGATCAATCCAACTAAAACCACCACTTGGAAAGACGGTAAAGTCCAACCGGTCGGTAAAGATTCGAGCACCAGCACTTGGGAAGGCGACCAATGGAAAATCGGCGGCGGCACCACTTGGGGCTGGTACAGCTACGATCCTGAATTGAACCTGGTTTATTACGGATCCGGCAACCCTTCGACTTGGAACCCGGCGCAACGCCCTGGCGACAACAAGTGGTCGATGTCATTGTGGGCTCGTAACGCAGACACCGGCGAAGTCAAATGGGTTTACCAAATGACTCCGCATGACGAATGGGATTACGACGGCATCAACGAAGTCGCGCTAGTCGATCAAGAAATCAAAGGCCAAATGCGCAAAACTGCCGTTCACTTTGACCGTAACGGTTTCGGCTACACACTGGACCGCGTCACAGGCGAATTGTTGGTTGCCGAAAAATTCGACAAAGCGGTTAACTGGGCGTCTCATGTCGACATGAAATCCGGCCGTCCGCAAGTCGTTTCTCAATACAGCACGGAATACAACGGCGAAGACGTCAACACTGAAGGCGTTTGCCCTGCGGCATTAGGAAGCAAAAACCAACAGCCTGTTTCTTACTCTCCGCAAACCGGTTATTTCTATATTTCCGGCAACCACGTTTGCATGGACTATGAACCGTTCGAGGTTGAATACACTGCCGGACAACCATATGTTGGCGCGACGTTGTCTATGTTCCCCGCCGGTAAAGATGTCATCACCGGCAAGGAAGACGGCTCCAACAACTTAGGTCAATTTACTGCTTGGGATGCTACAACCGGTAAAATCATTTGGTCTAACAAAGAGCAATTCTCGGTATGGTCAGGCTCGCTGGCTACTGCCGGCGGTGTCGTTTTCTACGGCACTCTGGAAGGCTACCTGAAAGCGGTTGACGCGAAGACCGGTAAAGAGCTTTACAGATTTAAAACACCTTCCGGCATCATTGGTAACGTCAATACTTGGGAATACGAAGGCAAACAATATGTCGGCGTACTGTCAGGCGTCGGCGGCTGGGCTGGTATCGGTATTGCTGCGGGACTCGACTCCGGCGAAGAATCTTCTAACTCTGAAGGTTTAGGAGCGGTCGGCGCATACAGAAGCTTAAGCTCTTACACTAAATTGGGCGGCACATTAACTGTATTCGCATTGCCTAATTAAGAAAATATCTGATTTTTAGATAGAAACAAACCCCGGTCGATTTTTCGTCCGGGGTTTTTTTTTGACCGACACACCCCACAGAACCGGAACCCAATAATGCCTGCGTTGTAACTTAGCCTTTACGACTCAGATACATTAAACTATTCGATCTAGTTCCGAACTCACCAGGAGAAAGAATGACTCTCAGGACTTTATTATTTAGCGGTTTGTTATGTGCCGCCATAACCTCCACAGCCAATGCCGAAGACAAATTCAGAGTATGCGCAGACCCGTTGGATCCTCCGTATTCCACTAAAAACGGCGATGGCTTCGAAAATAAAATTGCCGAATTATTTGCCAAAAAGTTAGGGCAAGAACTTGAGTACACTTGGTTTCCCAATCGCATGGGCTTTATCCGCAACACACTGACCGCGACAGTCGGCGATTCCGAAGACGAGTATAAATGCGATGTCGTCATAGGCGTCCCGGCCGGTTACGATCGAACCTTGACAACCAAGCCCTATTATCATTCGACCTATGTCTTGCTAATCGCCAAAAATCGTGGCTGGGACGATATCGAGTCGGCGGAACAGCTGAACGACCTGCCCCTCCAGCGTCAAGAATCGTTACGCATCGCGATGTTCGACAGGGGGCCTGGTACGGCTTGGCTGCAAAAATTGGGCTTAATCGATCAAGGCGTGCCTTACCAAACCATGACCGGCGATGACGAAAACAATGTCGCTATGCAGATCGATAAGGATCTAAAAGCCGGAATAATTGATATGGCTGTAATCTGGGGGCCGATGGCGGGCCATGTGCTCTCGCAAAGCCCAAAAGGTAGCTTCACTGCCATCCCTATGAGTTCGTCACCCGGCATGAAATTCGATTTTTCAATAGCAATGGGGGTTCGATATGGAGATAAGGCGCGAAAAGAAATGCTCAACCGGCTCATTGACGAACATTTCGATGACATTCAAAAAATTATAGCCGGCTACCAGGTCCCATTATTACCGATCCCAAAACAAAAAAGCCGCAAAGATGACGACTAATACAAACCGTTGTCTTCCCGGCTAATTCACCGAATATTTTATTGCACTTATAACTTGAATCCAAGCTAGGAGCAAGTCAAGCATTCGGCTTTTATAGCTGAGGCGAGAATCAAAATGCTGATATAAAATCCACCAGGCTAAATCATTTGAATTTAGCCTGGTTTTTTTTCAAGATTAATTCTTTTTGGGAGGCGTCAACACCGCTTGCGGACCGGGTGCCGTTTGGTTGTGTTTTAAGACGACTCCTCCTAAAGGCGGCAAGGTTATATAGAGCGAGTGAGGCCGATTCATCCAGGCCTGCTCCTGAGTCCAAATACCATCCGGCGAATTGACCACCCCGCTGCCGCCGAATTCCTGCGCATCGGAGTTAAGGATTTCGTCATAACGCCCAGCCGCCGGCACACCAATGTGATAATACTCACGAGGGACCGGAGTAAAGTTCAGAGCTATAATCAAAAACTCTCCCGTATCGGCAGCCTTGCGGATATAGATCAGCACCGAGTTATGGGCATCGTGACAGTCGATCCACTCAAACCCCGCATCGGTAAAATCATTGGCATGTAAAGCCGTCTCCTTTTGATAGGTGTGATTCAGCGTCTTTACGAGATGTTGCAGTCCTTGGTGAAAAGGATAGGCCAACACATACCAATCAAGCACTTGACTGCTGTCCCATTCGCGCCCTTGACCGAATTCACAACCCATGAAGAGCAACTTTTTGCCGGGGTGGGTAAACATATAAAAATACACCAAACGCAAATTAGCAAAGCGCTGCCACTCATCGCCGGGCATTTTATATAACATCGATTGCTTGCCGTGAACCACTTCATCGTGAGAAAACGGCAACAAAAAATTTTCCGTAAAGGCGTAAATCAGACTAAAGGTTAATTCTCCCTGATGGTATTGGCGATAAATCGACTCTTTTTCCATGTAGCGCAACGTATCGTTCATCCAGCCCATATTCCACTTCAAATCGAAGCCCAACCCACCGACATACGGAGGTTTAGTGACTTGCGGCCAAGCGGTCGACTCTTCGGCCATGATCAACACGCCGGGAACTTGCTGATGGGTAATTTCGTTTAATGATCGTAAAAAGTCGATAGCCTCCAAATTTTCGCGACCGCCGTATTTATTGGGTATCCACTCGCCTTCCTCACGGGAGTAATCGAGATACAACATTGACGCTACCGCATCGACTCGCAAACCGTCTACATGATATTCCTCGAGCCAGAATAGAGCGCTCGAGATCAAAAAGTTCTTAACTTCATAGCGACCGAAATTAAAAATCAATGTCGACCAATCACGATGTTCGCCGAGCCTTGGATCTTCATGCTCGTAAAGCGATGTGCCGTCGAACCATGCAAGCGCATGCGCATCTTTCGGAAAATGCGCCGGCACCCAATCGAGAATGACACCGATCTCGTGCTGATGACAATAATCGACAAACCAGCGAAAATCTTCAGGACTACCGAATCGACTAGTCGGAGCATAGTACCCGGTCGTTTGGTAACCCCACGATTTATCATAGGGATGCTCAGTAACCGGCAATAACTCAAGATGGGTAAAGCCCAGGGTCTTAGCATATTCCACCAAGGCCACCGCCAATTGCCGGTAATTTAATAACTCTCCTTCGGAACCTCGTTGCCAAGACCCCAAATGCACCTCGTAGATGCTAATCGGCTTGTGCTGCCAATCGAACTTCTCACGCTGTTTCAACCATTTTTGGTCATGCCAATTAAAATTATCGTTTGCCGTTACAATACTGGCCGTATTCGGGCGAACCTCATAAAACCGACCGTAAGGATCTGTTTTTAATAAAATATCGCCATTCTTCGCGCGAATTTCATACTTATAAACCAAGCCGGGCTCTAAGCCTGGAATAAAAAGCTCCCAAACGCCATTACCGCGCACCCGCATTTGATGGCAACGGCCATCCCAGCGATTAAAATCGCCGACTACGCTAACTCGCGATGCATTAGGCGCCCACACCGAAAACAGCACGCCGGCGACGTTTTCGACTTCATGGACTCTCGCCCCCAGTAAACGGTAAGCATGCCAATGTTTACCTTCACTGAATAAATGTAAATCGTAATCCGATAATTGCGGCGCATAACAATAAGGATCATAACCAATGTGCTCGTAATGGTCTTGATCGCGCCAAATCAGTCGATAGCATGGAGGGACTTGTGATGCTAAGCCATGCCATTCGAAAAGAGCCGTACCCTCGATTCGAGTCAATGGCAAGTTTCCTTCAGCCAAGGCCACGGTTTCGGCATGCGGCAAAAAAGCGCGGACCACAACCTGTTTGTCATCCATGGGATGGCGACCTAAAACGGCAAAGGGATCACTGCTTTTGGCATCAATAAGACACTGTAATTCTGTGGACAGTTTTGTTTTACTCATCTGCTTTTGCGGGAAGCCCGCGAATTTATACCCCTTGCTTGTCAAATTTCGGTGCCGGGGTGCTCGTCAAAGGACGCCGTAAATACGTCCATGTAGGCTCTATGATAGCATCCATGCTATCAAAGCCTTTGCCGAACACCCCGGCACCTCCATAGGCTAATGCCGAAATTTAAAGTGCGAAAGGTATATCATTCGGGTGGGGATAGCTCAGCTTGCCTCGACAAGCCCGGTTCCCGCTCTCCTGTTCTAATGTGCTATCCTGGTTTAGCATCGATTCGGCGTCGTTAGGCACCTGTAGTTATAAAATTCGAATTTTGTCAAACAGCTTGTGTAGTAACCATTACTCGAACCATGCCCGGCAACAAGTCGAAATGATAAGGACTCGGCACATAAGCTAGCGGATACTCCGGTGAGAGATCGGTAAACGGCGCACGCGACTGAACATATTGATATAGATCGGGCGTCGAAAACTCATGACGCTGCCAAGGGTCCTTATTTAACAAGATCAAAGCTTCTTGTTGTCCGGATAGGCTGGCTTTCCAGAAAAAAAGTATCGGCGACTGCGGATAACCAATTAGGTTAAAAGGCCCCTCTTCCTGAAATACAGGGTAATCGGCTTTCATGGTGTTGACTTGAGTAATAAACTCAGTCAAATCCACCTCGGTAGTTTCCCAGTCCTCAGGCCGAGTATGCACCACATGCAGCGGTTTACTAAAACCGTATTCGTAACCCATCGGCATCATCACGCCGCTGCTGAATACTGCGGAAAATAAGTAACGCTGCTTTAAGGCTTCGGCATTGCCGTTGCTTTCGGCAAATAAACGAGGCGTATCGTGGCTTTCGGGAAAACTGATCGAAGGGGCGGCTTGGCGCAATAATTGATACTGTTCCGGTAACCAAGGGCTTTCGAAGTCCCACCATTTGGAACTATTGAAAATATAATCAAACCCGGCTTGCGCGGTTTGCTTGGTTCGCTCGGCGCTGCAGCCTAGCGTTTCAGCGGTAAACACCACATCGGGATGTTTTTGTTTCGTATCCGTAATCAATTGCCGCCAAAGTTCGGGCGCTAATTGATAGGCGGCATCGCAACGAAAGCCTTTAAAACCCAGATCGATGTATGACTCGATAATTTTACGATAATAGGCATAAAGCCCATTATCGTGACTTCGGCCATGATCGAATTGTGCTAAATCCTCCCATACCACCTTATGGCCGCCGTCTTCGAGACAAAAAGGGCGCTGAACCTGACCATGCTCGTGAACAAACCATTCGGGGTGCTGTTTCAACAAGGGCGAATCGATCGCACAGTGATTCAATACCAAATCGGTCATAAAGCGGATTCGGTATTTTTTCTCAGCCTGTTGAATCAAAGCCTGCAATTGTTGCTCCGCGGTTTTTTTGGATTTCGGATCGACCAACAGCGGGTTTAACTGAAAATAATCGGCAATAGAATACAGGCTGCCGGATGCCCCGGTTTTTTGTAACGGGTTGACGAAAACCCAATCGAACCGCATCGCCGCGGCCCTTTCCAAATGAACTTCCCACTGCCCGAAGTGACCTGCCAACAGGGGGAACAAGTTATACATCCTCATCAATCGGCCTCTTTATTTGTTACGAATATAATCGTAGATATTCAGGTAATGTTGACCGGGATATTTCCAGGAATAATCGTAACGCATTGCATTTTTCATCAACTCCCGAAAATGATCCGGAAATTGATAATAACAATCGATCGCGCGCGACAATGCCGACTCCAGCCCTTCATTGTTGTAATCCCTAAAAACATAGCCGTTGCGCTCGTGCAAGGCTTTATGATGCGCATGATCCTTATCGAATACCGTATCGGCCAACCCTCCGACCTCGCGAACGATCGGAACCGTGCCGTATTTCATCGATATCAACTGCGTCAAACCGCAAGGTTCGAATAAACTAGGCACGACGATCATATCCGCACCGGCATAAATCAGATGCGCCAAGCCTTCGTCGAAGCCGACTTCGATATGGCAATCGGGACTGTCGTTCAAATGCCGCTTCAACTCCCAGAAATAGCTATTGATATCTCGCTCGGGACTGGAGCCGAGCAACACAAACTGGGCCCGGTGATTCAATGAATAAAACAATGCATGACGAACCAAGTCCAACCCTTTCTGAGGATCGAGCCGCCCGACGAAAGCAATAATCGGTTTTTCATTATCCGCTAGCAACAAGCGATCGCGTAAAGCCCGTTTATTGAGATATTTATTGTCTACCCTGTCTACAGCAAAGGGAGCCGCGATATGCGGATCGATTTCGGGATTCCAGACATCATAATCGATCCCGTTGACCACACCGCCGAACTTATAATGATGCGTATGAAGGGTCGGCTCCAAACCGAATCCTTGACCGCCGTCCTTGGTTTCACCGGCATAACGCGGCGATACCGTCGTAACGAAGTTGGAATAGACTATACCGCCTTTCATCAAATTCAACGCATGCGGAATCCGATTATCCAACAAGCGATCATGATGAAAATAATACTCCGGCCGATGCAGGCCCGTCGCATTCAATAAGAAGTCGCCCGTCAACCCTTGATGTTTAAAATTGTGGATCGTAAAACATACCCTCGGATGCCATAAGCCTAAATTCTGATAGATTTCATATAAAAACACCGGAACCAATGCCGTTTGCCAATCATGGCAATGAATCACATCGGGATGCTTGCCGGATTTCCAAAGAAATTCTAATGCGGCGCGGCAAAAGAACGCATAACGCAGCACGTCGTCATTAAAGCCGTAAATCGTGCCGCGATTGAAGAAGTTCTCCGGGGAGTGCGGCTCTATGAAAAAGCATTTACGGCCATGAACGAAACCGAACCAGACCGTGCAATGAATATGGCCGTTATACCAGGGCACCCAAAGGTCGTCATAGGTTTTGCATAAGCCCCAAATATGATCGTAATGCATACAATCGTATTTGGGCAAAATAATTTCGACACTGTGTCCTCGCAATTCCAGTTCGCGGCTCAAACCGGTCACAACATCCGCCAAACCTCCGACCTTTGCCAGAGGAGCCAATTCCGGAGTAATCTGCACGACAAACATATGCGGATAGTCGGGACCGGGTTTGTCGTGGTATGGTGCATGCTCGAGTTGCGACATCATGTCGGCAACGGGCTCCGGCGCCGAAGGTTCCGGTGTGCGCGCTATTGTCTCTGCCTTGCTGTAATCGGTCTGTCGATGAAGCTTTTCCGACGGTATATCAGGGCTGACGGAGGTTGCTTGAGCGACCTCAGGAAAAGGCGTGATAAATGTCGTCTTGGGCTCCAAGTATAAGGGTTCGTCGACATTGGAGGGCGTTTTGACTTGCGTTTCGCCAGCGGAATCGGACTGTTTAGGGACGGTTTTTGCGGAGGGTTGGCTAGGCGTAGCCTTCCCCTTCGAAGCAACAATATTGAGCGCCGTCTCGTTTTGCGGAACAACGGGCAACACCGGTGCCGGCGATAATGACGTCGATTCCGGCGCATTCGTTTCCGCTGCTTTAATCTGCCGATCAGATTCGGCCGGCTTAACTTCCGCTGCAGACTTAGTTTTCGGAGAATCCTTCGCTTCTATTTCGGCTTTAGCCTTCTCTTCATCCTTAGTTTGAGTCGGCGTCTTGACGTTAGGCGCAGTCTTGGCTTTTTCAGCAAACTTGTTTTTTGGAGCGGCTTTAGCTTTTGGAGTCGCAGGAGGCTTTACCGGACTCGCAACTTTTGGTGCTGCTTTTTTCTCCGGCTCCGCTTGCGCCACTTTTGTAATCGTCGTCTTAGGCGAAGAAGTGACTTCCGAAGAAGCCGCTTTTGCTTTCGGGGTTGCTTTAGATTTCGGTGCCGTTTTGGACTCAGACGATAGATTAGGCTTCGGCGCATCATCCGCCAAAATCGACTTTTCCATTGTCGGAGACTCTGCTTTAGGGGCGTCTTTTACCGTAGACACAGCAGCGCTTGAATTCTGTATCTCCGGCACCGCATCCGCCTCCGCCTCAGACGTTAGCGCCGCTTGACTCTCTGTCGTCGGCTTTTCGGAAGCCTTAGTCGTTGTTGCTTTTTTTGTTGAGCTTCTGGTTTTAGTTGTATTTTGCTTTGCCATAAATCAGACCTATCATGCCAATTAAAAGATTTATCATCCCGCTGCCCTTAGGATTTGCTCATAAATAACTTCCCTCTTTTATGGAGGGTTCGGTTGCTCGCTTGAGAGGTGTCGGCCGCCGTCAAGCCTTCACGAAAGTATTCACCCAGCGGCTAAATTACATAGCCTGTTGGCTATGGCTAACTGCCTTCGATAATTTAGGTGCCGGGTTCACAAAGTCCTGCCAACCGAGTTATCGAACCCTTGAAAAAGCTCATAACCCCCGGAAGCTATACCTTTCGCACTTCAAATTTCGGCAGCGCCCGAGGAGGCGCAGGGGTGTCCGACAAAGGCTTTGCCAGCATGGAGCTGGCATAGAGCCTACCTGTGCGTATTCACGGCGTCCTTTAGCGAACACCCCGGCGCCGAATTTTGATCTACGACGGGTATATTTATCGCGAAATTCTTAGCTTAGTATGTTGTCCGCGTTTGTGTTTTATAAGTCCGAAAATCAAGCATCGGAAAAATATCATCCATCACTTCTAACGCTGCCAAATAGTGTTCGTTAATTGTATGAGTGCGAACACTTTCTTGCAGATAATTAAATCGAGCCAAATGGTCGAGAATACGCTTTTTAGCGTACTCGACGGTCGTTCCTGACTTCATGATGAACGGCCAATCCGAGGCCTGTGCCAATAATAACGAACGAGCCGCCTGATTCAATACCCGTTCCTCCAAGGAATAACGGGGAACTTGTTGAAACTCATCGGCCAATTCCTCCATCAACATCGCCGATTTGTGTAAAACAGGATAAATCCAAGCATTGGTTTCATTGAGCCAGTATCCTGAATAGCCTTGTTCGCCCCAACTCGATGCCGAAGGCGTTGCGGTTTGCAAGTTATGAAAACGCGCTAAATAATCGCCGCCACTGACCAATTGCATTCCCGACTTATTACCGCCAACTAGGCGCAATAAAAACTCCAGCCATTGCGGCCCCTCGAACCACCAATGACCGAACAATTCAGCGTCGTAGGGAGCTACAATAATCGGCGATTTCCCCATCCGATAGCTCAGATCGTCAAGCTGCCGTTGCCGCTTCAAATAAAAGTCTTGAGCATGGCGCCTCGCCTTCATCAGTGCCTGACGCGGCCGATAAGCCTCTTTCGGGCCACTCCCTCCCGTCACTCGCTGATATTTGATGCCGACGGGTACACGAATCGTTTCTTCCAATAAATACGGTGCGAGATAACTTTCCGGAATAGTGGAATCATAACCGATATCGCAATGATATTCACGATAGTCGCTGTCTCCCGGATAGCCTTCCTGCGCGCTCCAGACTTGACGCGATGATTCGGGATCACGGGCAAACGCCGCCACACCGTTCGCACAGACTATAGGCACATAGACGCCATTTTCAGATTGCGGGTTTGCTTGAGTCAAACCATGGCTATCCACAAAAAAATAACCCAAACCGGCTTCGTCAAGCAGCGCTTCCAAACCAGGGTAATAACCGCATTCGGGCAACCAAAATCCTTTTGGCATAAAACCGAAGCACTGTTTGAAAGTTTCAACGCCCATGTTGATCTGATTGCGCACCGCACTTTCGGAAACGTTCAGTAACGGCAAAAAACCGTGGGTAGCCGCGCAGGTAATCAATTCCAGACCGCCTAATTCAGCCTGTTTTTTGAAAGCCGCGATTAAATCGCAATCATACGCCTGTTGATAACGCTGCAATGCCGCCTTGAAATTACGTCGATATAATCGAGCCAAATACTGATGCTCAGATTGCTTGCGAGTCCTTGAAATTTCCTGCTCGGCTAATCTGATTAAACCTTGCAAATGGCGCACATAGCGCTGTTGCAATAACTCATTATTCAACATAGTCAACAAGGTTGGCGATAACGACAGCGTCAGTCGATATGGCACGCGATCCCGTGTCAAGCGCTCGCACATGTCAAGAAGCGGCAAATAACACTCGGTTATCGCTTCGAATAACCAGCGCTCTTCAAAAAAATGCTCATACTCGGGATGATGTACATAAGGCAAATGGGCATGTAATACAATGCATAAACCGCCCCTATCCATCTTAAGTGCCTAAGGAACGAGCATGAGATAATTTCAACAACTGTTGGAAGGGAGGCTGGTCGGCAATTCCCAGTTTGGGGATCAAAAAGGGTGCGGGGGATGCTTGGCGCTTAGCCGCCGCCAAGCTCCTTCGGACGGGTTCACGGCATTCCGCGTCAAACATGGTCCACACCCTAAACTGCGAGAAGATGTTCAAACTGGAATTTGCTGCCGAACCGCCGCAAAGTCTGCTACTTGTACAAGTTATTTTGTGCATATTCCTAAGTGAGTTTTATTGCTATATCTGTAGACAGGATATACTGGAACTCGAATAACTATCCATATCACGAAGCTCAACTCGTTCCGCCGATGTCATGTGAATAGGAGACACCGGTGAAAATGGGATATCTTCGGCATGCGGCTTGCCTAATGTTTGCCGAATTTGAGCGTCAATATCGGCTTCGTCAAAGGCTAAAGGCCTTGTTAGCGCGGTCACCGGCGTCATCGCAGAAGAAGGCATAATAACAGGCTGCGAGCGAACATATACAATAAAGTCCCCATTATTGTCGCATTGACCAATCGCCGCAGTATAAATTGCGCCGGCAACCGGCAATTCAATCTTAGCATTGGCCTGCGCGGATACCACGCAGGCATCAAACCATGGACGCAGATGATCTTGAGCATCCTCCCAATCAATTTGCCAAAATAAACGTAATATCAACGGACTATTCGCCATCTGCAGCAAAGGTGTAGCACCGGCGATACGCCAATAGGCATGAAGGTGATAGGGATCTATCGGTAAAATAATGAGCTGTGGAAAATTAAGTGGCTCAGCCTGACTGAATTGCAAAGGATGATAGGTACGGCTAATGGTTTGACTGATGTGTTGGATTTCTTGAGACGATATAGTGAGTTCGGGGTTATGCCTGGAATGCCAATATCTCATTCATTTTTTCCTAATTTCATAAATCTTTTAACCACATTCACTGCATTGAAGGGTAACCGTCATATCGGCATGAACCATAGACGGATTATCCTGACTGAAACCTTAAAGTGTCAATTCAAATTACCCTTTGCCAACCAGATTTTAGCGAAAGACAAACCCAAACAAATCTTCGGCAACCTTCACCCGACTTAATCTCGTCCATATAATTTAATCGCACGCGCTAAACGTTGCATGTGCAGAGGTAATAATTGATCCCAAGTAAAACGCCACAGCCAATTGCCTTCAGTCGTACCGGGAATATTCATGCGATGCTCGGTATCTAACTCAAGAATGTCCTGCATCGGAATGATCGCGAGATTAGCAACCGAAGCTAAAGCAGCTTGTATTAGCGTATAGGGCATCGAGCTGGCAGGCTGCCCTAAGTATTCATAAACATAAGCTTGCTCTTGCTCGCTGATCTGACGGTACCATCCCAAGGTGGTATCGTTATCGTGCGTGCCGGTATAAACAACGCTGTTTTTATCCAGATTACCCGGTAAATAAGGATTACTCGGGCCGCCGCTGAACGCGAACTGCAGAATTTTCATGCCAGGCAAAGAGAAATCGTCCCTGAGTTTTTCGACTTTATCGGTAATAACGCCTAAATCTTCCGCAACCAATGCAATAGGCCCGAACGCATCGAAAATCGTCTTTAACAAGGCTTGTCCAGGCGCCTTGACCCAGCAACCATTCATTGCAGTGGGCTCGGATACCGGAATTTCCCAGGCGGCCTCTAACCCCCTGAAATGATCGATACGGATAATATCGAACATTTCGACCTGTGTTTTGATTCGATCAAGCCACCAATGGAAACCATTTTTTTTAAGGTAAGACCAATTGTAATGCGGATTTCCCCAACGCTGCCCCGTTTCAGAAAAATAATCGGGAGGCACTCCCGCAACCACCGACATTTCAAACTGTTCATCCAACTTGAACACCTCCGGATGAACCCACACATCGGCGCTATCGTAAGAAACGAAAATAGGAATATCGCCAAACAACAATATGCCATGGCGCGAGGCATAATCTTTGAGTTCTAGCCACTGCGTAAAGAATACGAATTGCTCGAATTTAATGGCTTCGATTTCGGTGCTTAAGCGTCTGGAGGCTTCTTTAAGCGCCGAAATATTCCGTGATTTATACTGTTCAGGCCATTGATTCCAGCTAAGGTTATTGAATTCTTTTCTTAGTGCGATAAATAAGGCGTAATCATCCAACCAGAACTTTTTGTCGATACAAAATTTGGTAAATTCAATTTTTTCGTGTTCGGTCGCGTGCAGCTTAAAACCATAATAGGCATGATTAAGCAAGCACTCCCTTGCAAATGACGGACTGCCGCCGCACTCTTGACAGCGCTCGCCAGGACTAAGCCAACCTTTATCAACCAACTTATCCAAATCGATCAAAGCGGTATTACCGGCATGAGCGGAGATGCATTGATAGGGGGACCCGTCATCGTGCGGCATGTTTAAAGGTAAAGTTTGCCATACCGTTACGCCGACACTGTTTAGAAAGTCGACAAAACGATAAGCTTCCGGCCCCAAGTTACCATTCTCATTGTTACCTGGGAGTGAAGTAATGTGCAATAAAACTCCGGCACGGCGTCTATGTAAAATATCAATCACAAACGGCTTCCCTGGCTAAACGCTTTCAATACCCGGCCTCATCGTACCGCCCATGGCGGGAGCTCCGGATCCCTGAGTGAACGATAATGCCAGATAAGCCGGCGGCTCTTCTCCCAACAATAGATAGAGATTACTTAAGTTCAAACGAAACTGCTTTTCAAAGCTACTGACAGCCTCCCCCGGATTGTAATCTCCGAACCACCAAAACCAATCCGATCCCTCGCAAATAGCAAGCTGATGCTCGGCAAGAGCCAATTGTTCCTCGGTCAAGCGCCCGGTAGACACGACTTTGTCAAACGCCCACTTGGCATCGCCCAACATATCCCAACCTCGATTTTTATCGACATCGCCGATCCAGGTAGAAAAAGTTCCGTATACCCAACTCCCAGCCATTAAATTCGGAAGCGACTTAATTTCGACCGGTTGATCGAGGCATTCGGAAAATGTTGTTAGATGAATCACGGGATGATGACTTAAGCGTTTATAGAGAGCACTGAGAAAGTGATAACCGTTTTGCGGAAAATACTCCCAAGCATTTTCTCCATCCATAATAATGGATACCACCTTATTCGCAGAAGTATCATGCTTGTGGATTTGTTCCAAATGATTGATCAAATCGGCAACCGCATCGTCGGCATGCCATTTGGAATATTCAAATCCGATCAAATCCGACAAGCCATCGTCCCTAAAAAAGCAAGGAATACCGGTTCCGCTAGCGCGAAACGGATGATGCGGACTCTCGCCATCGATGCCCGATAATCGCAAGCTGTTATGCAACACATTACCGCCTGTTGCGGCCCAATCGAAACCGAACTCGGAGAGCATCTTTAATGTCTCGGTACTGACTGCCCCCTCGGATGGCCAACAGCCTCTCGGCGTGAATCCGAAAAATCGTTTAAAGGTTTCGACACCATGCTTCAGATGCCATTTCACTCTTTCCTCGCCGCCCGGATAAGTATCCAACTCGGGAAGCGGAGCATCGGGCATTGCTTGTAAGGTACTTTTGATATCGATTAACAATGGCATAATCGGATGCGCATAGGGCGTAACCGAAAGCTCGATACGCCCCTTTCTCGCTAATGCCTTATATCGACATATTGCAGTGGACAATTGCTCACCGATGACCTCGACAATTTCGATCCGTTCATGCAACGTGTAGCCTGAACCTTTTGCGATCAAGCGCTTGACCCTAACATCAGTCAATTTAACACTTTCACCCATCCAGGCAAGGTGATACCAAACCAGAAGATCACTGATGAATTGAGAATTCATATAACACAATGCATCATGATTCTGCTCCATCCATTCTGCCATTTTGACCAATTTCTGGAACGTCGGATATCGTCCGATCTGCCGCTCCCGATTGGCACGCATGCAATCCTTGACCAGTCTTAGCCGTGCATCGGGATCCGAGGGTATCGACGGCGCAACCAGTGCCGCCAATAACGGATCCTTGAATGAGATGCGATCATGCAGATAGCGCCCTACTTGCCTGGCATAGTCCTCGATCTGCTCCAGAAGAATCGGCGCAAAGTTAACCACTGCTTTTGCTTCCGGTGCCGCTTCAAGGTGAGCTATCATATCGACATAGTCTTTCATGACATGCAAGTAAGTCCAAGGCAATTGAAATTCGCCGGTTTGCAAATCGCGATACTCGGGCTGGTGCATGTGCCAACATATCACCAGCTTTAGTTTATTATCTGACATAGTGCCTGCTCTGCCCTAACATATCCGGGGTAACCAATACGACTCCGCCCGGGCTGACATGAAATCTTTTTTTATCGTCCTCGAGATTCTCACCGATTACCGTGCCTTGGGGCACTTCGCAACCTTTCTCGATGATCGCCTTGGTAATTCGGCAATGCCTTGCAATATTGACTTCAGGTAGCACCACAGCATCTTCTAAAGTCGTGTAAGAATTAACCCGAACATTGGAAAACAACAAGGAATGTCTGACCTTGGCGCCGGAAATAACGCAACCGCCGGACACCATCGAATCAACCGCCTGCCCTCTTCTTTTATCGTCGTCGAAGACAAATTTCGCCGGCGGCGTTTGTTCCTGATAAGTCCAAATCGGCCAAGTTTTGTCATACAGGTTTAAATCGGGCTTAACGCCGATTAACTCCATGTTTGCCGCCCAATACGCATCTATCGTACCCACATCGCGCCAATAACTTTGATCGCCCTGCAAGTTCAGAAATGGGTATGCATTGACTCTATATTTATCGATAACCGCGGGAATGATATCTTTACCGAAATCCCGATTCGAGCCTTTGGTGTCGGCATCCTTGATCAACTGCTCGAATAAAAATGCCGCATTGAATACATAGATACCCATCGAAGCCAAGGCTTTGTCCGGCTTACCCGGCATCGAAGGCGGATTGGCGGGTTTTTCGACAAATGCTTTTACCCGTCGATTTTGATCGACGTCCATGACTCCGAATTCGGTCGCCTCTTCCAGACTTACCTCGAGACAGCCAATGGTCAAGTCGGCATTATTGGCCACATGATCGGCGAGCATTTCGCCGTAGTCCATTTTATAGATATGATCGCCGGCTAATATCAAAACATACTCCGGCCGGCGGGTTCGGAGAATATCGATATTCTGATAAACCGCATCGGCAGTTCCTTCATACCAAGACGTTTCGAGACGCTGTTGAGCCGGCATCAAATCGACATATTCACCGAATTCGCCGCGTAAAAACCCCCAGCCTTGTTGAATATGTCGAATCAAAGAATCAGCTTTATATTGCGTTAAAATGCCGATTTTTCTGATTCCGGAATTAATGCAATTGGATAACGGAAAGTCGATAATCCTGAATTTCCCTCCAAAAGGAACCGCCGGCTTGGCACGCCAATCAGTCATATTTTTTAACCTTGAGCCGCGGCCGCCCGCAAGAATCAAGGCAATTGTATTTCTAGTTAAATGACTGACGAACCTATCTTGAGGTTGATTGATTGACTCTGACATTTTAATTCCCCTTCTGGAATTGACTATTACATCTGTTGCTTAGGTGGTAACATTCTCATAAAAATCATTCTACTACATTGAGGCGTTTCGAAGTGAAAAAGCAATCCAATATGCCGTCGTGTGATGATTTATGCAAAATCATTGAAGCCAAACATCATGATCCTTTTTCCGTTCTAGGCCGCCAAAGCGAAAACAACCTGACAAAGATAAGACTCCATTTGCCTTATGCCGATTCGGTTCGTTTTGCTGATAAAGGCCCTGAAATACCTCGACTCGCCGAAACGGACTTTTTTGAATATACCGCTCAACCAGGCGAATTACCAGAACATTATCGATTTTCTTGGATCGACAAAGAAGGCCGACACCACATCGATTACGACCCATACGACTTTCCCGAGCAATTGCCGGAATTCGATCGTCATTTGTTCGGCGAAGGTAAGCATTGGCATATCTACCAGAAACTCGGCGCACATCGATACAACGTAGACGGAATCGATGGCGTTTTATTTACCGTTTGGGCCCCGAACGCGGAACGCGTCAGCGTGGTAGGCGATTTTAACCGCTGGGACGGGCGCTGTCACTTAATGCGGGTACTAGGCAACAGCGGGATCTGGGAGCTTTTTATTCCGGGCCTCGACGCGGGGTGTTTATATAAGTTTGAAATATTGAACCGTCAAAGCCAAGAAATTTTGATTAAAACAGACCCTTATGCCCAGCAATATGAGCATCGCCCTAAAACCGCTTCGATCGTCGTCAAAGAAGACGCTTACCAATGGCAAGATGCGAAATGGATGACTTATCGTAAAAACCGCGATTGGCTACACGAACCGATGTCGATTTACGAAGTGCACTTGGGGTCGTGGCAACGGGACGATGCCGGCAACTTCTTGAATTACCGTGAGCTCGCTAAACAGTTAATCCAATACGTCAAAGACATGGGCTTTACCCATATCGAATTACTGCCTATCACCGAGCATCCTTTCGATGCGTCTTGGGGTTACCAATCGACGGGTTACTTCGCTCCGACCAGCCGACATGGATCGCCCGACGATTTTAGATATTTTATCGACCTTTTTCATCAAAACAATATCGGCGTCATTCTGGACTGGGTTCCCGCGCATTTTCCGAAGGACTTTTTTGCACTGGCGCGATTCGACGGTAGCGCGCTCTATGAGCACGAAGACCCCCGCAAAGGCGAGCATAGAGATTGGGGCACCCTGATCTTCAACTTCGGGCGCAACGAAGTCAAAAATTTCTTACTGGCGAGCGCGATATTTTGGCTCGAAGAATTTCATCTTGACGGTCTTAGGGTCGATGCCGTCGCATCGATGCTTTATTTGGATTATTCCCGCAATGAAAACGACTGGATTCCCAACATGTATGGCGGCAACGAAAATCTCGAAGCCATCGCTTTTTTGCGCGAACTCAATACCGTAACCCATGAACAACACCCCGGAACGGTCATGATGGCAGAAGAATCGACTGCATGGCCTCAGGTAACCCGCCCGACTTGGACAGGAGGCCTGGGTTTTTCGATGAAATGGAACATGGGCTGGATGCATGACATTCTCGATTATATAAGCCGCGACCCGATACACAGGCGTTATCACCACGATCAACTGACCTTCGGCCTTCTTTATGCCTTTACCGAAAATTTCGTCCTTCCTTTTTCTCACGATGAAGTCGTTCACGGCAAAGGTTCGTTACTCAACAGAATGCCGGGAGACGAATGGCGAAAATTTGCGAATTTGCGCCTACTTTATACCTTGATGTTTACCTACCCGGGTAAAAAATTATTATTCATGGGTTGCGAGTTCGGGCAAGGTACAGAGTGGAATTTCAACCAAGCCTTGGATTGGTATGTATTGCAGCACCCTAGACACCAAGGTTTACATACTCTGGTCAAAGATCTTAATCATTTGTATAAAAACCACCCGGCACTTCACCAATACGACTTCAATCACAGCGGCTTTGACTGGATCGATTGCCATGATGTCGAACAATCGATTATCAGCTACCGCCGCAAAGGCACCAACGATGATTTGATCATCATACTTAACTTCACACCGATTGTTAGAGAAAACTATCATATCGGCGTGCCTTTCGAAGGGGTTTATTTTGAAATCTTTAATTCAGACTCTGCCTATTATGAAGGCAGCAATGTCGGCAACCGCGAGATACTATCGGAACCGGAGCCTTGGATGGGGCACCAGCAATCGATACACTTGACTTTACCTCCGTTAGGCGGAATCATCTTGACCCGGCAAACGAAAACCATAAACAGCTCTGCTCACTAATATAGGGACCTGCTTGAGAAAGTGAGCCCAGCGTGCCGTTGCGCACCGCAAATTAACTGACGACGGCCTAGCTTATAAAAAATTCGCTTCGATATTTATACGTAATAGGCGCAACTACGCGAGAAATGCCCGCAAAATAGAACTACCGCCGCCCCGAACGCAAACTTAAACTGATTTTTCAATAATGTCGGACGATCCTACTACAGCAGACAGTGAGCCAATAAACACTCAATCGGCTATTTTGGCGAAATCCACCTCGGTAAACTCAATTCTTTAATATACCTAGAACCGAATTTTGACTGCCTTTAAATTTAATTATGAAACGAATTCTTTTTGTTACCAGTGAAGCACACCCTTTAATAAAAACCGGCGGCTTGGCGGATGTTTCAAGCAGCTTACCTAAGGCTTTGGCGGATCTAGGCCAGGATATCCGTATCATCATACCTAACTATCAGGCTATAAAAAAAACCGAAAACGTCCAACATCGGTGTACGCTGAGAATCAATAATTGCGATGTCAATATTCTCGAAACCCGCTTGCCGGAATCGAAAGTAATTGTATGGCTGATCGATTGTCCCCAGTTTTTTGACTACCCGGGCAATCCTTATCACGATGAATACGGTAATGCCTGGGCAAACAGTGCCGATCGCTTTTCGCTGTTCTGCCGCATAACCGTGGAAGTCGCGATGAACAGAGCCTACTTAGATTGGAAACCGGAAATCGTCCACTGCAACGACTGGCAAAGCGGCCTGGTTCCCGCCTTGTTAACGCTGGAATACAATCGCCCGGCAACCATTTTTACGATTCATAACATGGCCTATCAAGGGATCTTTCCCTATTCGACCTACAATGCGCTTAATCTTCCAAGACAACTTTGGAACCCAAATGTACTTGAGTATTACGGCAACATGTCGTTTTTAAAAGGCGGCATTGCTTGCTCCGATCGAGTAACAACGGTAAGTCCTACCTATGCCAAAGAAATTCAATCATCCGAGTTTGGTTACGGGCTAGAAGGCTTGTTAACCCATCGCAAGGAATTTCTATGCGGTATACTCAATGGAACCGACAATGACTGGAATCCCGAATTCGACAACAACATCGTCCAGCGCTACAGCTATAAAACGCTCCATCACAAACAACCCAATAAGGCCGCATTACAAGAACGGCTCTCACTGCCTCTCGAGCCGTCGATTCCCATTTTCGGATTAATTAGCCGTTTGGTTGAACAAAAAGGTATCGACTTGCTATTAGAATGCTTGCCGGAATTATTAAGTATGCCAGTACAATTTGTATTACTCGGTAGCGGCAACAAAAGCTTCGAACAACGTTTATATAATTTTGCCGAAGCCTACCCTGAAAAAATGTCGATTACTATCGGCTACGATGAACAATTGGCCCATTGGATAGAAGCGGGAAGCGATATTTTCTTGATGCCATCGCGCTTCGAGCCCTGCGGATTAAACCAAATGTATAGTCAACGCTATGGAACTTTGCCGATCGTAAGGAAAACCGGCGGCCTAGCAGATACTGTAGTCGATGCTCTACCCCATACGATTGACAACAAAACGGCAACCGGAATTACTTTTAATGAATCGACCCCCAGTTCGCTACTGGAGGCCATCAAGCGCGCGTTGATTTTATACAGAGTCCCGGAAATTTGGACACAACTGCAAACCAATGCCATGAGGAAAGACTTTTCGTGGAATAGTAGTGCTAAACAATACTTATCGCTCTATGACCATTTGTAACTCGATTAAGGATTTGGTCGTAAATAACTTCCCTGTTTTATGGAGAGTTCGGTAACTCGATTGGCAGGTGTCGGCGGCAGGGCAGATTTTTTGCTCCTGCAAAATCTGCATTCATGCCATCCATGGCAATCAGTCGCCGCGGTCAAGCCTACACGGACGTATTCACGGCGTCCTGCAAAGCGAGTTACCGAACCCTCAACAAAGCTCATAGTTCCAAGACGTTATTTATCACGAAATCCTAAGGCGGGCTATAACTCCAAAAAGAGTTATTTATCTTTTACCATGAAGAGCATGAAGGACTTGAAGATACAGCATTTACAATTAAATGTAAGTGACTGTCCATTAACAGCCTATGCCATCATTATTGCCACTTCAGTCTCGCCATTGTTTTGATATTTTTTAGTCATTATACCTTTCGCACTTCAAATTTCTGCAGCGCCTAAAGAGGCACCGGGTTCCTCTCCTAACGCTAGGTGAGAAGCTGGGCTCACGGCGTCCTTTGACGACCCCCGACGCCGGATTTTGATCTACGATGGTTGGGTACATTAGAAAACCCTTAGGCGATTTCTTTACAATTAAGACTTTTCGGGTCCTTACTCTCTAAACGGGACATACGCTTTTTTCGCCGGCGCGCATTACTTGCTCTTTTTTTATTCGAATTAGCGCTTAATCTTTTGATATCCAGCTTTTGCCGTTGAACCTCAATCGTTTTCAAATGTTGAAAAATATCCTCCGGCATGCCTTCCGGTAATTCCACAATAGTAAATTCGTTACGTATATCGACAAGGCGGATCATTTTCCTTTCGACACCGGATTCATCGACCAACACGTCTTTGATTACCTCTTTCGATGCGCCATGTTTATGCCCGACCGCCAATCGATAACGAACCATTTTTGGCATAACGGAAACTGTTTCCGAAATAGACCGCTCCAACATGCCCCTTTCCGGAATAATTTGCATGCCGCCTTCAAGTTGTTGAATATGCAACAAAGCGGCTGCGCAGTCCAATAACTCGAGCTTTAATTCAGCCGCTATATGACGAACTATTTGCCGCTCTTCATGCAATGTTTGCGTTTCGATAATACGCCTTAAACACTGCATTATCCTGTCTTCCTTAGTCATTGAGGTCTCGATACTGAACGTGCGATTATCTTGCTAAATCATCAAGCGTCATGAATTAAACATTCGACGCTTAGCAAAACTCATCGATTCAAAGCCTATCATGAAATACCTCGACATAAGCTTCATCGCGCAAACGCCGGAGCCATAATTCAGTTTCTTCTTCGATCTTACGTTTGCGAATCGCTTCTCTTACTTGTTCCTTTTTGTAGTCCTCACTATCGTCTTGCTGCTTTCTGCCGAGCACCTGTATCAGATGCCAGCCGAATTGCGTTTGAACCGGTTTACTAATCTCGTCGATCGCCAATGCATTCATTGCTTCCTCGAACTCGGGAACCAACGCCCCGGGCGCCACCCAGTCTAAACTTCCACCATTAAGCGCGGACCCCTTATCATCGGAATGCGCCCTGGCCAGCGCATCGAAACTATCGCCATCGGCAATTCTACGTTTTAGGTTATCCAGCCTTTTTTTCGCTTCATCATCGTCAATCAGTTCATTGGTTTTGATCAATATGTGACGAACATGCGTTTTAGTCACGATATGTTGTTGATCGCCGCCTTTCAGCTCCAGCATTTTTAAGACATGAAAACCGCTGGGACTTCGAATCGGGTCCGAAACATCGCCCTCCTTCATATCACCCACTTCATCGACAAATAAAGTCGGCACTTGATTAATCGAGCGCCATCCTAAATCCCCGCCGGTCAAGGCTTCGCTGCCATCGGATTGACTCATCGCCACCTGCACGAAATCCCGCCCACCCCGTAAATCCTGAATAATTTCTTCGGCTTTTTGTTTGGCTTTTTGTATCACTGCCGACGAAGCGCCTTCCGGAATCGCCACCAGAATATGCCCTAAATGGTATTGAGTGGCTTCGCCGCCGAGTTTGCTTTCGGTTTCAAGAAAATGTTCGACTTCCCGATCGCTGACATTAACGCGGCTGCCGATTTCCCTGCCCCGCAACTGATTGATGATGACTTCGTTACGCAGGTTTTCCAAAAAACTGCGATAAGAAATCGACTGCTTTTCCAGTTCGACACGAAATTGTGCCGGCGTCATATTATTTCTGCGCGCGATGTCTGCTGCGGCACTGGCCAACATTTCATCATTCAATGCGATGCCGGACCTTTCCGCCAACTGTCGCTGCAGCTTTTCGATAATCAATTTTTCGAGCACTTGCTTGCGCAAAATATACGACGGCGGCACTACCGCGTTACTTGCCTTAATGCGTTGCGCGATGACATCGACTTCCGCTTGCAATTCTGCGTCAAGGATCACATCATCTTCGACAATTGCAACGATACGATCCAGTGTCTGCGAGAAAACCGGTACGGAGATACTTATTAATGCGATCAAAACGCCGCTGATAAAATGCTTTTTCATGGTTAACAATCAGTCAGTTTATTGCGGTCTGACATAGCCGTAGATATTTCGTTCGAAAAATTCATCCAACCGGTCGCCGAATGCCGTTAAGCCTTTCAATTCCAGCTGAACAAATACGCCGGTTTGCGCTTCGCCGGTCGGCTCTTGCCCGGCAAACACATTAATACTATTAATATAACGCCGCCCGATGATCCTAAAACGCCAACAACAACTTTCTTTTTCAAAGCCTGCGAAACTTTCCACCGTTCTATCAAACAACATTGAATACTGCCATCGCCCAACCGCATACCAATTATCATAGATCGGCCAGCGAAAAGAGACATCCGTCACTTCCGTTAAATCCTGGCGAAAACGATACCCTAAATTAACCAACTGCTCGGGCTTATTCGTATACCGCAACGCCACTTCGCCTCGGGTTAGGTCGTTTTGCGCATGATCCCACTGCCCCGCTGTCCTTAAGGACAAATGCTCGGTCAATTGCGCACTGAATTCGGCAATTAAATTAGCGAAACTATTGGTCGGAGATTGTTGATTTACTAATCGCGGATTACCGAAAATATCAGTACTTCCTCTTGGGTCATCAAGTTGCACCAAACGGTCTCGGAAATAAAAAATTTCGCCGATGCTAAGCCTCATGTTTTCGCGACCTGTTCGCGGATCGATGATTCGATTGGTCAAAGCCGCCGTCACTTGATTGGCATCCTGAACCCTATCGGAGCCGCTGAAGCGATTTTCCCGGAATAGACTGTAGAAGTTATAGTCGTATTCTCCGGTATCGAACAACGGAATATCGCTCTGGTCTTTATACGGAATATAGAGATAAAACAAACGCGGCTCAATCGTGTGCATATAAGACGATGCGCCTGCGCCGAATTCCCGTTCCAGCGTAAACCCGGTATCGGCCGAAAATATCGGCAAGGTACGAGTAATGCTATCGGGCCTAGGCCTACCTTCCTCCTGATTCTCCAACATATATTGAGTGTGTTTGAGCGACAATTTTGGTGTTAAATAAACACCCGCCGCTTCTAGCGGAACGGCGACAGCCGGCTCGATGTTGAAACGTTGACCGCTTACGCGCTGGTCTTGTTGAAAATAAACATATTCGGACCCCATGGAAACGTCTAGAGGCATAAAGTCGAACGAATGATTTAAATCCAGCTTTGCTTGAGGCAGGCGGCGATAGGGCTGAAACTCTTTAGGAATGGTTCTATCCGTCGTCTGAAAGTTTTCGAGCTGCGAAAAGAACGATACACCCGGCAGATTATACCGAATGTCAGCATGGCTTCTTAAAAAACGAGTATCGTTAATCGTAATACTGTTACCCATATCGTCGAAATAATCGTCGTCTGAGACATAGCTCGCATCGACCGTTGAAATCAAATTCGGCAGAAATGTTGTAGTATTTTGAATGCCGGCGAGATATCGCGTTTTATTTCGTATTTGATCATCCGGCAACACTTCAAATTGCAAGCGGCTGTTGGTCATTTCGGACAAATGCCTAAAGTCGCCGCCCCACTGCATTCCTCTACTTGTCATGTACCTAGGACGAAAGGTCAAGTCGTAATTAGGAGCAATATTCCAATAATAAGGCAATGCGACATCGTAGCCGTTTCTATTGTTGACGGACAAATTCGGCGCTAAAAACCCGGATTTGCGGCGATCATCGAGCGGAAAACTGATATAAGGCGTATAGATCACCGGCACGCCTTTAAACTCGAGCCAAGCATGTTTAGCCGAACCTTCGCCGCTTTCCTTGTTCAGCTTTAAGTCCGATGCATGTAAAACCCAATCGGTATTGCCGGGCTTACAACTTGTGAACGCGACTTCATTATAACGAGATAAAACCTTGCTATCCCGGTAGACGGTTCGTGCGCTGCCTCTCAGCGGCGTCGTCGGCGAAATGAACAGAGTATTACGCAACCGGGCTTCATCGCTTGCCAGTTTCAACATCATCGTATCACTGTATAAAGACAGCGCGTCTTCACTGTAATAAACGTGTCCTTGCGCATCGAGAGTTTGCGATACGGTATCGTAATGCATGGTGTCCGCGGCCATACGTTGATCGGCCCGAACAATATCAACATTACCGAAAAAACCGGTAATTTCATTATCGAAAATTTCCGAATAATCGGCCCGAATATCCATAGGCGTCTCGTCCCGTAGGTCTTTGGTCGATAAAAACCCGGGCGGAGC
This sequence comes from Methylotuvimicrobium buryatense, assembly GCF_005931095.1. Taxonomy (GTDB): domain Bacteria; phylum Pseudomonadota; class Gammaproteobacteria; order Methylococcales; family Methylomonadaceae; genus Methylotuvimicrobium; species Methylotuvimicrobium buryatense. Next base: position 4,180,414 of record NZ_CP035467.1, read on the forward strand.
GCCTAATGATGTCGTGCAATTTTCCCAAGGATCGTAAGGCAATTGCGAATGCATAATATCGAAATTCAGTTCCTGCTCATGATCGAAAGCCGGCGACAATAAACTGAAACTACGCCTCTCATCCGGCATCACACGAGGCTTGCCTTTCGGATCGGTACCGGTCAGACTACAATTCCAAGTTTCATCTCCTTCTCCGGCAGCGCAATCCCATCCTGCGGCTCTTGCGATTTTGCGCGGCGGCTCTAACTGAATAATCTCCTGCGGCGCTTGATTTTGCTCATTCGCTCCCTGGGGATTTTTCGCAACCTTGTCGGGACTAGGAACGCTTTTTTGCGTAACAACAGAACTCCCCGCCGCATCAGCGCTCTCCGAAACCGTAATAGGCTTTGGGCTTTTAGCAATCGGTTCATCGGCTCCGCAAACCCATTCTCCGCTGCCGTTTTGCTCACAATCCCACGCCGGCTCATTCGCCTGAGAACAAGTCGAGCTAACCAATAAGAAAAACAATAAAATGATGCGGCAGTGCATAGGTAAGTATGGGAGTAAGTATGGCTTGATTGGGCTTAAATAGAATAAAATGCCGAATGGACATTCTACCTTAATTTACTCCAGCAATATAACTTAAAGAATCCCATCCAATTATGACCAACGAAGACCCTCGAGCCGCTTTAATGCTCGATTGGCTATCGAACGATCTGTCGCTAGCCATTGACCGATTTGAACCGGCATCGAGTGATGCCAGTTTTCGTCGCTATTTCAGAATATACTCACAAGGGACGACTTACATTGTCATGGACGCGCCACCCGACAAAGAAAATATCGAGGCGTTTATCAAGGTCGCCAAGCTTTTGTCTGTTCCCGGAATCCATGTGCCGACAATTTTTCAATCGAACCTCGCACACGGCTTTTTATTACTGGAAGACTTCGGTAAAACTTGCTATTTGGACTGCCTTAAACCATCGAACGCGGACTACCTGTATCAATACGCCCTAGACAGCTTGTTTCAACAACAAACGCTCATTGCGCTCGACAACCTTGAAATACCTCATTACGATCGACCGCTGCTTATTCGGGAACTAGGTATTTTCGAGGAATGGTTTACTTCGCATTTCCTGAACACCACCATCCCCGAAACGCTCAGAATCGAAGTCAATGAATTACTGATTAATTCAGCCTTAGAACAACCTTTAACCTTCGTGCACCGAGACTATCATTCGCGCAACCTGATGAACCTAGGCAACGGCAAATCTGGAATAATCGATTTCCAGGATGCGGTAATAGGCCCGGTCACCTACGATTTGGTATCGCTGCTGAAAGATTGCTATATCAGTTGGCCGAAAGCGCAAATCGATCATTGGAGAAACGGTTATTTTCAGCGCCTTCTTCAACATGGAATAATCGACTGCAGCCAAGCGCAATTCAAACGTTGGTTCGACCTAATGGGTTTACAGCGTCACTTAAAAGCCATCGGTATTTTCGCGAGATTACACTTACGAGACGGAAAATCCGCTTATCTTAATGATATTCCTCGAACAATAAATTATGTTACCGAAACCAGCACCCACTATCCCGAACTATCCGAATTTGCAGACTTCCTAAACCGGCAAGTTCTGCCGGCTTTCCGGAGTAAGACATGAAAGCAATGATTCTGGCGGCGGGCCGCGGCGAAAGAATGCGCCCTTTAACCGACCGCCAGCCCAAGCCTTTATTGATGGTAGGCGGTAAACCGCTTATTGTGCATTTGCTGGAGAATTTGCGTGATGCGGATTTTAGCGATATTGTAGTCAATGTGGCGCACTTGGGAAGCCAAATCATCGACTACCTGGGCGATGGCCGCCGATTCGGCGTTACCATCGTTTATTCGGACGAGGGCGAAACACCGCAGGAAACAGCAGGAGGCATTATCCATGCCTTGCCATTGCTGGACGATAAACCCTTTCTAGTCGTAAACGGCGATATTGCAACGAATTTTCCATTTAAAACGCTCAAACAACGCGAAATCGATCTTGCGCATTTGGTTTTAGTCAACAACCCCGAACATCACCCCTCAGGCGATTTCGGATTTAACGGCGATCTGTTATGCGATCATGCCGCCGAAAAATATACGTTCAGCGGTATCGGGCTTTATCATCCGGCCTTATTCGCCGAGAACCGAAAAGGTATCCTCAAACTGGCGCCGATTTTACGCGAAGCCATGCGTCTAAACAGGGTGTCGGGTGAAATATTTAACGGTTTCTGGATGGATATCGGAACGCCGCAAAGGCTAAAAGAATTAGACCACCTTTATCAACAGCGAGGAACACACCATGTCTGACCATATTTACAAAAAAATCGAATTGACCGGCTCATCATCGGTCAGCATACAAGACGCCATCGAAAAAGCCGTCGAAAAAGCGGCGAAAACTCTCCATGATTTGCGCTGGCTGGAAGTCGTCGAAACCCGCGGGCATATCGACCAAGGCAAAGTGGCGCACTGGCAAGTCACGATTAAAGTCGGTTTTACGCTGAAAGATTAGTCCCATACCTTGACCAGTCAACCGGCAGCACAAACCTTCATATCCCGTTAAAAATAACTTCCGCATTTTACTCCCTTTCCCTCAGGGAGAGGGGGGGGTTAGCATAGGAAAACTATTATTGATCCTATCCTTACAATAAACCTAGAGAAAGCATTTCATCCTGAAGACCATGAAGAAAACGAATTCGCCGAGTTCATTTTGAAAAAGCAATAAACTTTCGGTAAGGTGAATCGTTCTTCCAGGTAAATGCCTCGGTATAGTAATGCAGTAAAGCTAAATAGCCAATCACACCTAAACTGACCGCCTTACGAATTTCCACGCCGAATAAGAACTCGGTCAGAAACTCGACAGCTGCGTCTCCGTATTGCTGCAGAAGGAGAGCAACCCCAAAAGACAACAGCGGTAAAACCAAAAGCACCGGTATATTGCATGCTTGCGCCCAACGATAGATAAAATTCCGGGCTTGCCGACCATGACGATTATAATCATGAGTCACATAAAAAACATAAGCCGTCGCATCATGCACCAATCGAGGCACCAAAATCGCCAGAAAATAGTATTGCTGAACGAATAAATAGTAAGTGCTTACTACAAGCATGGTATTAGCCCAAAGAAACAGTTTGCCGAACCCTGTCGTTACATAGCGCTGACACAAAGTAGTCGCTAATAACAGCACTAAAGTTAAGGTACCAGCGACATGCCTAATCCACTCATTTTGCTCAGGCTCTAAGCTATTCTTGAGAAAAATACCGAGATAAATCAATAGACCTGCGGCAACACTCAACCCCAACAACAAACGATAAGACCATACCGGAAGCTTACAAACTCCTCGCGCAATACCGTGCTGCTGCTTAAGTACATGGTAGACCGTCCAAGCCGCAACCATAATATAAAATACGCGATAAGGAATAAATAGACTGCCGATACCGAAGAATACCGCAAGCCACAACGTCATCATCATGATTCGATGCCGGTAATACCCGAAGTATTCGCGATTAGTGGTGAGAATCAACGCGCTGGCAATAATATGCGGCGTTCCGAACAACAACTGGAATAACAGGAAATGCTCTGGACGGCTCGGCAAAATCTCTCGCAAACCACCTTGCCAAAGTAAAATATCGAACCATTCCGCTATTAAGCAAATAGGGATAATTGCATACAAGCCTAATAACAACCGAAAAGAAACCTTAAGCCCATAATCACTTACCCGCTCTTGGCTCGAAAATAACTGCGCCGACATAATCTTATCCTTTTCTTATAGTTATAGTTAGAATAGGAGGTTAACATTACATCGTTTTATGCTTTTATTTCAAGTCTAAACTTATGACTTTTCAACTACATCCACAACTACAACGAGATTGCATCCGGCTCGGACGCCTGGAATTATGCCAACTACTGCTAATGAACGACAGTCAATACCCTTGGTTCATTTTAGTACCTGAAATTGGCGATATCCGTGAAATTTATCAATTGTCGCCCACTGATCGCTCATTATTACAAGAGGAGTCGTGCCAAATAGCAAAAAGACTAGCCGGGCTATTCAACGCCGACAAAATGAATGTGGCAGCGATCGGTAATCTGGTGCCGCAACTGCATATTCATCACATTGTTCGCTATCGCTCGGATAAAGCATGGCCGGCCCCGGTCTGGGGGAAATTCGACGCCGTTCCTTACACGGAACACCAACTTGCAGAGCTGTTACCAAAGATTAAAACGGCATTCGACGATATTTTAACAAGGTATACCTTTCGAACTTCAAATTTCGGCAGTGCCTGAGGAGGCGCCAGGGTTGTGCAGCAAAGGCTTTGCCAGCATGGAGCTGGCATAAAGCCTACAGGGATGTATTCACGGCGTCCTTTGACGGACACCCTGGTGCCGAATTTTGATCTGTGATGGGTATAGATCTAAACTAATTAACCAAAAACTCGGAAAAAAACAAATCTCTAAAGCCGTCGCTATTATCATATTTATTGAGTGCATTCCTAACGGCTTCGACACTTTCCAGGCGCAAGGCCTCCCTTTGCTCCTTGGTCCCCAGTTCGTTGGCGTTGCGCCCGCTATATAACATAATTAATTCGTGTCTCAGCGCAGGTAAATGTTTTTTTATTTTTTCCATATTATCCTTACCCTCGACCATCAATTGCACATTGATCAATAAATATTTTCGGGGAACGTCCAAATTCACGGTAAACTTAGGCGACATTTCCAAATATTCTATGGCCGGCTGCGCATTGTCGGCTGCATCCTGGGCCAAAACCCAGCCGGAGAAGATTAACCCGCAAAATAACAATAAAAAACGCACGCTTAACTCCCGATCAATCAATAATCGCTTAAGTATAAGCCAGTTTCACTTTTTTAATTAACAATGTTATCTCGGAAACATGACCACTAATTCCGCAATCGGCCCCATCATGATCGATGTTGAAGGCTTGACTTTAACTGCCCATGAACAAGAAAAGATCCATCACCCCAACACCGGCGCAGTGATTCTTTTTTCCCGCAATTACGAATCACCCGAACAACTTATCGCTTTGATCGACAGTATTCGCAATGCCCGCAAAGGTCCCATACTCATCGCCGTTGATCAGGAAGGCGGGCGTGTACAACGATTAAAACAAGGCTTTACGCGCTTACCGCCGGCCAGTTATTATCGTGAACGACCCGAACTCGCTGAAGCTGCAGGTTGGCTAATGGCGTCAGAGATGCTGTCCGTCGGCATTGATTTTAGCTTCGCTCCCGTACTTGATGTCGATTGCGGCATCAGCGAAGTCATCGGCGACCGATCATTCTCGACCGACCCACAACTGACAGCTCAATTGGCAGCCAGCTTTCGCAAAGGCATGCGATCGGCCGGCATGTCCGCAACCGGCAAGCATTTCCCTGGGCACGGCGCGGTAGCTGCCGATTCGCATATAGCATTACCGGTAGACGAACGGGAATTAAGCGAAATCCGAACTAAGGACTTAGTCCCATTTAAATTATTGATCGAACAAGGCTTGGAAGCCGTCATGCCCGCGCATGTCGTTTACCCCGCCGTCGACGAAATGCCTGCAGGATTCTCCGAAAAATGGCTGCAAAACATCTTACGGCGCGAACTTTATTTCAACGGCGCTATATTTAGCGACGACCTAAACATGGAAGGCGCAGCAATTGCCGGCGATTTTTCCGAACGCGCGAAACTGGCCCAACAAGCCGGTTGCGATATGCTATTAGTTTGCAATAATCCCAAAGCGGCCGAAAAAGTGCTCGACAGCGTACCGATCAAAAGCGATCCGCTAAGAACACAACGGCTTAATGCGATGCGAGGCAAACCCAAAATGACCCGAGCAATGCTCCAAGCATCAACCCAATGGCAACAAATATCACAACAAATCGCCCAACTTTCCAATGAATATGCTTGAAGAAATCGACCACGTCCAATCAACCGCCGACCTACTGCACGACAAACAGGAAGTCGACGCGGCCATCGACAACATGGCTCATAAAATCAACCTGCTTCTGGCGGATAGAAACCCTATTTTTCTATGCGTCATGAACGGGGGTTTGGTCATCGGCGGCGAACTCTTGACTCGTTTGACCATTCCCTTGACCGTCGACGCGATAAATGCCAGTCGCTATCAAAACCAAACATCCGGCAGCACCATCGAATGGGTCTTAAAACCGAGAACGCCGCTGCAAGGCAGAACGGTTCTAATCGTCGACGACATTTTAGACGAAGGCATCACGCTGGAGGCGATCTACCGATATTGTTTATCGGAAGGCGCGACCTCTGTCTACAGTGCGGTATTGGTCGATAAGATTTTAGACCGCGAAAAACCGGTTCAAGCCGATTTTGTCGGCCTATCGGTGGAAGATCGCTACTTGTTCGGCTATGGAATGGACTACAAAGGCTATCTTCGCAACATGCCGGGTATTTACGCTTGTCAGGATAACTTAATCGACTAGGACAATCACTATGACACAGTTAGCGATCATCGGCGGAACCGGCTTGACTCGCCTTGAAGGTTTGAAAATCATCGACCGAAAACCTATCGAAACGCCTTTTGGCATACCATCGGCCGATTACGTCATCGGCGAGCTTGATGAAAAAACCGTCGTCTTTCTAGCCAGACATGGCGACCCGCATACGATCCCGCCTCATAAAATCAATTACCGCGCGAATATCTGGGGACTCAAAGAACTCGGCGCCCAACAAATCATCGCTGTGGCTGCGGTCGGAGGTATTACGTCGAAAATGGCTCCCGCTCATATCGCGGTGCCCGATCAAATCATTGACTATAGCTATGGACGTAAGCACACCTTTTTCGAAGAAGATCTCGAGGAAGTCACGCATATCGACTTCACTAGCCCTTATTCGGCACAATTACGGGAAAAACTGATCTCTGCTGCAGCAAGTGCACAGATTTCAGTCACGCCAACAGGCACATACGGCTGCACACAAGGCCCACGACTTGAAAGCACCGCTGAAATCCAACGCATGGAACGTGACGGTTGCGACTTAGTCGGCATGACCGGCATGCCGGAAGCCGCTCTAGCCAAAGAGCAGAGCATCGACTATGCTGCGCTTGCGGTCGTTGCAAATTGGGCAGCGGGAAAAACAGAAGGCGAAATCACCATGGCTGAAATCGAACAAAATCTACACAAAGGAATGGCCGATACCGCCAAGCTATTAAAAGCGTTTATAGCCCGGTTATAACGCCAACGGTATCTTAAATAATGTTTCGCTGCCGGTATTATACTCATCGTAGATGAAAATTCGGCCTCGGGGTGCCCGTTAAAGGACGCCGTAAATACGTCCATGTAGGCTCTATGCCAGCTCCATGCTGGCAAAGCCTTTATCGAGCACCCCGAGGCCTCCTCCGGCACTGCCGAAATTTGAAGCGCGGGGATGTTAGGCGGATTTTTTCTCAAATAGGTGCAACCTTTTGAAAAGTTATTCACAAAACCTGTGGATAAGTCTGTGAGTAACTTGATGACTCGTTTCTTAACGCCTCATATTTGTTACAACTTTTTTAAATTGACTACTTTTTACACAAAACCCTTTCGCATTAATATATCAATCACTTACATTAATAATCTAACACTGAAAAGAGCCTCGACAGATTAACCACTCATTGAATACACGGCCAAAACAGGCGTGTGTATAAAAGGACATCCCACTTAAGGCTTGATAAAAGCACTAAGGATTAACCCTTCACCCTGAGCCCTTCGGCTGCGCTCAGGAAAGCCCTGTCGAAGGGTGGATAGTTAATCCGCCCATGGTTCGACAGGCTCACTACGAACGGATTATACCTTTCGCACTTCAAATCTCGGCAGTGCCTAAGGAGGCACCGGGGTGTCTAGCAAAGGCTTTGCCAGCATGGATGTTGGTAGAGCCTACATGGACGTTTCACGGCGTCCTTTGACGGGCTCCCCGGCGCCGAATTTTGATCTACGAGGAGGGGTATAACCTTAATCTGTCCCGCGTTAAGTGGGTAACCTAATAATAGGGAATACTCCCTTCCCTGGCATTTCGAATCTTCGTTCCTAAAATGCACATCCCGGCTTCACACCGAATTTTTTCAATATCATCGCCAACGGGCAAAACCCGGTAAATGACGCTTGCAATAAGTTCGCACCGACAAATGCGGTAAACCATAACCAGTTCGGTGAATGAAAATGCGCCAAAAGCAGACTCAGTAATATAAAACTACCGGCAAATGCCATCACTAAACGATCGATACTCATGATTCGTCTCCTCTTTATTTAAGACGTACAATACCCATAAACTTCAGCATCATTCTTTCATAAAACGGCTCGCTAATGCCTTTTCTGACTTTGCGCATGAAATATTTTTCGAAAATGATTTTGGACAGGTGCACCCATTTCCCTTTTTTCGACCAAGTCGTATTTCTCGGCGGTATTTGCGGTACCGCCAAAAATGCAACTCCGGTATCGCCCAAATCGGCCAGACACAATGCACTCAGACTCGGTTTGTCGGAAGGCTCTTTTCCGGCCAATTCATCACGAATATTGTGCGCGGTCGCGGTTACCATAGACTCGATCATGTAACCGGTTTTCGGAGTACCTGTGGTGACCGGTGTTTTTTCGACCGGTGGAATCGCCACACAAACGCCGACCGAATAAATATTCTTAAACGTCGGATTGCGCTGATATTCATCGACGATGACAAACCCCCGCGGATTCATCAAGCCTTCGACACCGCAATTACGCACTGCATCAACTCCGGTAAACGCCGGTAACATCATGGAATGCTTGAATGGCAACTCATGCTTTTTCTTCTCGTTGCCGGCGTCATCGACTTCTGTCACATACATCATGCCTTGTTCGATACGATCAACTTTCGCGTTAGTCACCCACTTGATCGTTCTCTCTCTCAGCACGCTTTCTAACATGCTTTTGGTGTCACCGACACCTCCTAGGCCTAAATGCCCGATGTAAGGCTCCGACGTAACGAAGGTCATTGGCACCTTGTCGCGTATTTTGCGTTTACGCAGCTCGGTCTCTAGGATCATCAAATATTCATAAGCGGGGCCGAAACAAGATGCGCCTTGCACAGCGCCGACAATGATCGGACCTGGATCTTCCATAAATTTATCCCAATCCTGAGCAGCCACGGCAGCATGATCGACATGACAGACCGAAGTTGTATAACCTTCCGGACCTAGCCCCGGCACCTCGTCGAAGGCAAGGCGGGGGCCGGTTGCAATCACTAAATAATCGTAATCGACCGCAGTACCGTCGTTTAAATGAATTTGATTGTTGGGAGGATCGACCTTTACAGCCGCTTTTTGAATGAATTCGATGCCTTTTTTCTGCATAATCGGAGCTAATTCGATTTTCAGATCTTCCGGTTTACGCCATTTCGGCGGCACCCAAGGATTCGAAGGTACGAAATGAAACGTCGGGGAATCGGATATCACGGTGACCGTATGATTATTTTTAACCAATTCTTTCATTTCATAGGCCATCGGAACACCACCGATACCGGCACCTAATACTACAATTCTAGCCATAAATTTCTCCTCGTGTTGGATCAAAATGCACTATTATTCTTGTTATTCATTTCGATCAATTTGGTTTAATTCAGAAAACATAGACGTTTCCGTTTTTGGTCTTGGGAAAACAAATTCCCAATCAATAGCATTTTCAATAACCGCATGTCATTGAAAATGACGACACATCGCTGCGTCGATTCAAAGATACACCGGCTTGAACGGAACTCATATCGTTACCATTTAAACGCACACATTCGATAAAAATACATGGAACCGGCGTTACCCAGAGAATATTAGCATTTACTAAAATACGCAAATTTATTTTTACTTTTGGCCTTTCCGCAGTGAAAAAAACTTTTTTACTAAAAAATATCCTCATCATAGCGCTGTTACCAACAGTTATGAGCAACCTCGCTCAAACCGGCATGTTGTTCGCGGAATATCAAGCAGTACGGAACAACTACGCAAAACAAGCTCTCATTGAACCGCCCCAAAAAATCTCGATGACACAATCGCTTAACCGGATCAAGATCAGCGCGCTAATCGGATTGGTCTCGACATTAGCAGCAGGATTAGTCGCCTTAGCGGCTTATCGGCGCCTTAAGCAAAATGACCGCAGCGGCAACACTAACGAAATCGGAGGCTCAGTCACAGTTCGCCCACCCCCATGGAATAAGACAAATCCCGAAGAGCAATCAAAACACTCTATATCTCCCCATAAATTTTCAATTTTAATCGCCGACGATAATTCCATTAACCGCCTACTGTTGGTCAATCAATTGCAAGATCATTGCGAACAAATTATCGCGACAAAAGATGGTATCGAAGCCTTTAATTATCTGAAGAGCGAACGATTTAACCTGGTTTTTCTAGACTTACAAATGCCGGGCCATAACGGCTTTGAATTAATTGAAACCATTCGGCATACCGAAAACCCGAATAAGGATACTCCAATTGTCGCCGTCACGGCGCACGCTTTGCCTAGCCAATGCCAAGACATCATTGCCCTTGGCTTCGACGAATGCCTTATTAAACCGATTTTAGCTGAGCAATTAGAAGAAATTGTCGCACTTTGGCGCCCCGACTCTCCTCGAGAGGCTTTAAGCGACTCACTAAATTTGAGCGGCTCTCTAAAGCAAACCGGCTATGCGCAACAACTTCTCGCTAAAACCGCTTATGACCGAGAATTGGCATTAACCATCTTAAACAAACTATGCGAGGAGCTCCCTCAACAACTAGCATCGATACAAACCTCATTACGCCATCGACAATGGCAACAAGCTTTATCGGTCACACATAAGCTGCACGGTTCGGTCAGTTTCTGCGGTTTAACAGATATCCGTCAACTGGCATTAACATTAGAGCAAAATTTAATCTCGAAAAACTTCCTCGAAACTGAGCGTCATTTCGATAAGCTAAAAGCTTTGATTGAACAATTCATTAGAAAAAAAACCGAACTTATCGAGGAATTGTCCAATAAATACAGCGTGTAATGAAAGGATGAGCCTTTAAACGCATAAACCAACGCACTTCATCGAATTTCGGCATTACGCCCTTTATATACACTCATCGCAGATCAAAATTCGGCGCAGGGGTGCCCGTCCAGCAATTCCCAGTTTGAGCAGTTTCGCCGATTTTAGGGTGTGGGGCTTGGCAAGCAAGTATGTCGCCAGCAGGCCAGATTTTTGCTCCATGCAAAATCTGCATTCACGCCATCCTTGGCGCTTCCTCTAGGGAGGGTAACCGAGCTCTCCTTCACGCATCGTACTTTCCTTTGCCGGGGATGATTGCCGGGCCTTCATAATCGTTAGGTAAGAGATCAAAAAACCTATATCCTAAAATCGGCAGTTTAACCATGAAGTTCATTAAGTAAGCCAAAAGGTTGCCTGAGTATCCTCGCTAACCTATCGGGTGAGCAAAAGTTTTATACAAACGTGTAACAAGTTATTGAATTAACTTGTTATTCTTCATGATCTTCATGGTGAAATGCTTTTTCTATGTATATGGATCAAATAATGACGCTCAGTTAAAAAGTAACCAAACCGACTGCAAATTTCTTAATTCCAGGAAATTATTTGTAGCAAAAGCCTTACCTTGTAAACGCCGAATAAAATAGCTTTGCTATATCCTCCAACAATAAAGCCAAGCGAAGTATAATCGTTTCAACGACAACCAACCCAAAACGACTATGTCCAAATTTAACCTTGCCATCCACCATATTAGTCTTATCGTCTCCGATACCGAAAAGTCCTTGCATTTTTACCGGGACATATTAGGACTTCAGCAAACAGAACGGCCGAATCTTCCATTCCCGGGCGCTTGGCTTCAACTTGGCGAACAGCAAATTCATTTACTGGAATTGGAAAATCCTGATCCAATCTCTGGCCGACCGACTCATGGAGGAAGGGACCGCCATGTTGCATTAACATGTTCGGACCTATCTCCTGTCAAGGAAGCACTCGATGACAGCGGCTTTCGATATACATTGAGCATTTCCGGACGCCAAGCATTGTTTTGCCGAGATTTTGACGGTAATGCAATAGAAATAATCGAACGCCCGAAAACCGAATAAAAAAGGCAAGGCGAACACCTAAGCATTTGGTCATAAACCTAACGTTCATGAAAACCTGGCAATCATCCAATAAATGAAAGTGCTAGGCGTCCTACCGAACCGCCGCAACGCCTACTACTTACAGCAGTTATTTTGCAGCAATTCCCAATTTGGAGATCAAAAAGGGTGTGGGGTATGCTTGGCGAGGATGTCGGCAGCAGGGGCAGATTTTTGCTCCTACAAAATCTGCATTCACGCCATCCTTGGCGCTTAGCTGCCGCCAAGCCCCCATGGATAGGTTTACGGCGTTCCTCGACAGGCATACCCCACACCCTAAAATCGGCGAAACTGCTCAAACTGGGAATTGCTGAGTTATTTTGTGTATATTCCTTAGCAGACAAGATAGTCATAAAAAAGGCCCGATAACGGGCCCTTTCTTTTTATTTCAATTCGTCAAGAATTGATTGAGCGATCTTTTTTTGCTCGGGACTTCCCTTATCCAATACTTCCTGCGCGATATCCTTAGCGGCATCGCTATCTCCCATATCGATATAAGCCCTGGCAAGATCGATTTTGGTTTCGAATTCATCCATATCGGTCAAATCGGAAACCCCTAAGTCCAAATCGTCTGGAAAACTATCGTCACTCCCTTTCTTTGACGTCGAATCCAAAGCGAAGTCAAAATTAAAATCAAAACCGGCGTCATCCTTTTCCTCTTCGGTCAAACCGGATGCGTCTTTGGCCTGAGTTTCTTTTTCGTCGAAAGATACATCAAATTCATCAAATTCATCAAAATCATCCATCCCAGAAAAGGCGGCAGTATCAGGCTTTTGCTCTGTACCGGAATCGAAGGCATCAAAATCGAACGATTCAATTTCTTCAAGGCCTAAGGCATCGGTTTTTTTCTCTGCAGATGGTTCTGTTGTCGGATTCAAATCGAACTCGATCTGATTATCGTATTGCCGATTCTGTTCCGATGTTCGTTGTTCTGAAACCTCAATCGGACGATCTTCCGGCTCGGGAACCGAAAAATCAAAACTCTCCAAATCGAAATCGAGACTGTTATCCGGCTTTTCATCCTCCGCTTCTTCATCTTTTAAAGATGACTGCTCCTCTTCATGCTCCATCTTTTCAAACTCGGGCAGATCGAAGTCGAAACGATTATCCTCACTTATATCACCTGAATTCGCGGCATCGACATCCCGAGAAACATTTTCAGTCACCAACGCGTCTTCGATATCGTCTTCCGTATCAAAATCGGCAGTGAACAAGACTGATCCTGGGCTAATTTCACTGGCCATCTCAGTAACTTTTGCCCAAAATTCAATATTTTCGTTTTTGCCGGCTTGTTTCAGTTCATTGGCATAACTATCGAAAGCGTCCTTGTTTTCGTTGGCATAAAAAATTTCTAATAGCTTTAATTTGTAATCGTCATTCTCAGGATGTTCGACAATTGCTTGCCGGATCAATCCCTCGGCTTGTTGGTAACGACCGTATGCCAAATAAACGTCAGCCTCGGAAATCGGATCGACCTCATGCTGGTCGCTATCGAAAGCATCGAAATCGCTCGGAGTAAATTCACTTAAGAACGAACTTTCACCAACGGTCCCGACATCATAAGCAGACTCGTCTTCCGCGGCCAACAAATTCAGCTCGTCATCTGAACTGGGAAGACTAATCTGCGATGACGCAGCGAACATACTATCCGTATCGGTTTCTTTTTCGGTTTGGCGCTTCCTCAACCACAACCAGCCTAAACCACCTAACAAACCGGCACCGACTAGTGCTATTATCGCGTAATAAAAGGAATCCAGAAGTTCGCTCACAGGCTCTTGCGCCACAGCTTGGGGCGGTTTTACTGCCGGACGTGGCTGCGGCGCAGCTTCCTTCACCGGCTGCGTAACAACTGGGGGGGGTGGCGCTTCAACTTTTTCGGATGGTTCTTTATGCTGCAGCGCGGCTAATTGCTCGTCTTTAATGGCCAGCATTTGCTGCATCACCGCTAATTGTTCCTCCAACTTCTCCAATCGCGCGCGCAACTCCGCATCATCTCTGCTTGATTCATCCTGATCGGTTTTGTCAGGATCGACTGGTTGCAACAATCTTTCATCTCTTTCACCGCTGACAACGCGCTCGGTCTGTGCAACATCTTCTTGGGTAGGGGCTACGAGTCTTAATTGCGAGTCGATAACTTCCTCGTCAACCGGCGCCTCCGTTGCCGCCGCCAACTGGCCGCGCCAAACTTGATTTTGCCGACCATACTCCGCCACTGCTTGCCGGTGGGAAAGTTTCAGTATGACCTCTCTTTCCGGAACCTTGAGCCGTGCTCCCGCTTTTAACGCATTGACATTATCTTTATAAAATGCGCCCGGATTATTCTCAAGCAGCGCAATCATGGTTTGTTCAACCGAAACATCGTTCGACGGCCTTACCTTCGTAGCAACGGCCCAAAGCGTTTCATTTCTGCTAACCGGGCCATACACGCCCGAAGCAGGCATGCGCGCCTCTTCCCGACGCGGAGCGGGTGCAACCGGACGCTCAACAACTCTTGCATATTCTTGCTCGGCAGGTGTCACACCGTAGTCGCTAGGAACCGGTAATACAGGCTGTTGATAAGTTGAGGGCGGGTCGACCAAAACGGTGAACTCACGATAAAGTGTCCCTTTCGGCCAATTCACCTCAATCAAAAAATCTAAAAAAGGCTCCTTGAGCACCTCAGTCGAACTGAGTTTAATAACCGCGCGCTTATCGGACACGGGAACCAGGTTGAATTTAATTTTGGAAAGAAAATAGCTCCACGGTAGCCCCGCTTCATCGAACTTATCGGGAGGCGCCAGCTTCACGGTAATGTCGGACGGATTTTCGTCGGGCGCAAGCATCAATGCAATTTCTGCATCGAGACTTTGATTTAGCGCCGAGTGCAATGTGATATCGCCAATCCCCAACGGAAGCACGCTAGTCGGGGTCATCAACGATACAAGCGCTATGGTTTTAGTCAATTTGCGCACATTGCTCTCCTTTATACACATATACCACAATCTAATACCCGGAACAGTCAAATATGAAATTAAGCTTAGACTAGATGTAATTTTTTACCAATTCTTCTGCGATTTGGACACTGTTTAAAGCGGCGCCTTTTCTGACATTATCACCAACAACCCATAAGTCGATTCCTAGCGGATGCGAAATATCTTCGCGAATACGCCCGACAAACACATTATCGTGCCCGGAGGATTCTGTCACCGCGGTTGGATACCCTCCGTCCCGGCGTTCGTCAAACACTGTCACTCCGGGAGCCTTTTCGAGTAGCGCGCGCACCGATTTAATATCTATTTTGTGACGTGTTTCAATATGCACAGCTTCGGAATGACCAAAAAAAACAGGCACACGCACAGCGGTAGGATTGACTTGAATCGATTCGTCACCCATGATTTTCCGCGTCTCCCAAACCATTTTCATTTCTTCCTTGGTATATCCATTTTCCATAAATACATCGATTTGCGGCAAGACATTGAAAGCGATTTGCTTCGGATAAACGCTCGGTTTAATCGGTTTACCGTTCAATAAATGAGCGGTTTGCAGACTCAGCTCCTCAATCGCTTCTTTACCCGTACCGGAAACTGCCTGATAAGTACAAACATTGATTCGACTGATACCGACTGCATCGTAAATCGGTTTCAATGCAACTAACATCTGGATCGTCGAACAATTCGGATTGGCAATGATGCCTTTATTTTTATAGTCGGCGATCCTCTCGGGATTAACTTCGGGCACGACTAATGGGATATTATCGTCATAACGAAATTGGGAAGTATTATCGATCACGATGCACCCGGCTGCCGCGGCTTTAGGCGCGTATTCGGCAGATATTGAAGCACCGGGCGAAAACAAGCCGATTTGCGCTTTGGAAAAGTCGAACTCGGCTAAATCCTGTACCTTCAGCGAACCACCCTTGAAAGGGATGCGTTTACCAACCGAACGGCTACTGGCCAACGCATAAACTTCACCGACCGGAAAATTACGCTCTTCCAGTATCGACAGCATCGCTTCACCAACAGCGCCGGTGGCACCAACCACAGCAACATTGTATAACTTAGTCATGTTTGATTACCTTTTCATTAAAGTAGAAACCACAGCATCAACTACCTTCGGGATGATAATATTCATCGCATTAGAATGTCCGGCGACGCCAGCCTTTGACACTTATGCGGGAAAGGCAAGCTAATCAAAATGGTGCCGAAGTACCTGCAATTTCCAATTTGGGGATCAAAAATTGAGCGGAGTTTGTTTGGCGAGGATGGCGGCAGCGGGAAAGAATACACAGAAGCACAAACCTCTCAACTGCCGGCACCCGCGCCAAACACCCCGCCCTCTTGAAAATTAAACGTTTTTTCGCTCAGATAGGAGCAATCGATTTACGGCTACCCAAACAACCAGGGCGCCCGCTTCGCACGCTCCGTCTCATATGCGTGAATTTGATCGGCATGCTGCAAGGTCAATGCGATATCGTCAAGCCCGTTCAGCAACCTGAATTTTCGATTGGCATCGACTTCAAAGGCAATTTCCCGGCCGGAAGGCGTGACGATTTTTTGCGTTTCAAGATCAACCGTTAGCCGATAACCTTCGGTCAATTCGTTAAATAAGTCATCGACAATGCCGGCATCGAGTACGATAGGCAAGATACCGTTCTTGAAACAATTGTTATAAAAGATATCGGCGAAACTCGGCGCGATGATCGCTCTGAAGCCGAAATCTTCGAGCGCCCATGGCGCATGTTCGCGCGACGAACCGCAACCGAAATTCTCGCGGGTCAACAATAGCTCGGCGCCCTTGTACTCCGGTTTATTCAGCACGAAATCCGGGTTGATCGGCCGATTCGTGCAATCCATGTCTGGTTCGCCGTGATCGAGATAGCGCCATTCGTCGAACAGAAACGGTCCGAACCCAGCTCGACGTATCGATTTCAGAAATTGTTTCGGAATAATCGCATCGGTATCGACATTGGCCCGGTCCAACGGTGCGACCAGCGCGTCTATTTTGGTAAATGCTCTCATGCTGTTGCTCCTTGGTTCGCTTCGGTGCTGACATCGACGAAATGTCCTGCAATCGCGGCTGCGGCAGCCATCGCAGGACTGACTAGATGCGTGCGCCCGCCGTAGCCTTGCCGCCCTTCGAAATTACGGTTCGAGGTTGACGCACAACGCTCGCCCGGCTCCAAGCGGTCGGCGTTCATCGCCAAACACATCGAGCAGCCCGGATCGCGCCATTCGAATCCGGCTTCGATGAAGATTTTATCCAAGCCTTCGGCCTCGGCTTGTTGTTTGATCAAGCCGGAACCCGGCACGACCAAAGCCAATTTGATGTTATCGGCCAGTTTTTTGCCTTTTGCGACCACGGCGGCGGCTCTCAAATCCTCGATTCTCGAGTTCGTGCAGGAACCGATGAATACTTTATCGAGCTTGATATCGGTAATCGCCAGACCCGGCTTCAGATCCATGTATTGCAGTGCCCGCTTCATGCTTTCGCGCTTGGTCGCATCGGTTTCTTGAGCAGGATCGGGCACACTAGCGTCGACCGACACGACCAATTCAGGCGAAGTGCCCCAAGTCACTTGCGGCTTGACGTCGGCTGCATTCAGCTCGACGACTTTATCGAAGACTGCGTCGGGATCGGAATGCAGTTGCTGCCACATGCGCTCGGCCATGAACCAGTCGTTGCCTTTCGGTGAAAGCGGCCGGCCGCGGTAATACTCGATCGTCACATCGTCAACTCCGATTAGACCGGCACGAGCGCCCGCTTCAATCGCCATGTTGCAGACCGTCATGCGGCCTTCCATCGACAATGCGCGGATCGCGGACCCGGCAAATTCGATCGTATAACCGTTGCCGCCGGCGGTACCGATTTTGCCGATGATCGCCAGCACGATGTCTTTCGCGGTGACGCCTGGGCGCACTTCGCCGTCTACCTTGATCAGCATGTTTTTGGCTTTTTTCTGCACCAAACATTGCGTCGCCAACACATGCTCGACTTCCGACGTGCCGATGCCGAATGCCAGCGCGCCGGAAGCGCCGTGTGTCGACGTATGCGAATCGCCGCACACCACGGTCATGCCGGGCAGCGTCGCGCCTTGCTCGGGACCTACGACATGCACGATGCCTTGGCGAATATCGGACATATCGAACTCGGTAATACCGAATTCGGCACAGTTTTTTTCGAGGGTTTCGACCTGCAGCCTGGAAACCGGATCGGCGATGCCTTTATCGCGATCGGTGGTCGGCACGTTATGGTCGGCAACGGCCAAATTTCTCGCTTGTCGCCAAGGCTTGCGGCCGGCAAGCCGGAGCCCTTCAAACGCTTGTGGAGAAGTGACCTCATGGACTAAATGGCGGTCGATATAGATCAATGAAGAACCGTCATCCTCAGTATGGACAACGTGATCTTCCCATAATTTGTCATATAAAGTTTTACCTGACATAGCTACTCATTGTATTAACCGCGTCAGCGGAAAGTAAAAGTATGCGTTAAGCGTCGATAAAGACGCTTGCGCGTTATCCTAAAACGGCAAAAATCTTTTGCGTAATCTCATCGACCGACCCGACACCGGCAATCGATGCGAAGTGAGTCTTGCCGCCCAATGCCGAATAGTAACCGACCAACGGCTTGGTTTGTTCGTGATATACGCTCAGCCTTTTACGAACGGTGTCTTCTTGGTCGTCATCTCGCTGAATTAAAGGTTCGCCGGTTACATCGTCGACACCAGCCGTTTTAGGCGGATTGAATGCGACATGATAAGTCCTACCTGAGCCCGGGTGCACGCGTCTACCGCTCATTCGCTTAACGATTTCCTCGTCCTCGACCACAATCTCGATAACATGGTCAATCACGATATCCATCGCGGCCAAACCCTCGGCTTGCGCGATTGTGCGAGGAAAACCGTCCAGCAAAAAACCGTTTTGGCAATCCGGCTGCGCAATTCTCTCTTTGATCAATCCTAAAATAATATCGTCCGAAACCAAGCCCCCCGCATCCATGACTTTTTTAGCCTCGACGCCCAACGGCGTACCTTCGCGCACAGCGGCCCGCAACATATCTCCGGTCGAGATTTGCGGAATGTCATATTTTTCGGTAATAAATTGGGCCTGCGTTCCTTTGCCGGAACCGGGACTACCCAAAAGAATAATGCGCATAATGAAACTCCAAGTTTGTCTGGTTATTTGAAATATACCCTTTGCTAGTCAAATTTCGGCATCGGGCTGCCCGTCAAAGGCTTAGCAGCTAGATTTTGACATAACCAATGGCCTATGGAATTTAGGTGCCGGGTGCCTCCATACGCCTATTGCCGAAATTTTAAATTGTGATGGGCCCATACTTCGCGCCTAAGTACAAACACACTTTAGCGGTTAAGTTGCTCTCACAAAACAAGGCATTTTATATCAAAATAGACATTAACTCTTGTAAAAAACAGATATTTTCCCTATTCTTACTCGGTTTATCAATTATCTTTAGGAGTGCAACTACA
Source organism: Methylotuvimicrobium buryatense (assembly GCF_005931095.1). Classification (GTDB taxonomy): domain Bacteria; phylum Pseudomonadota; class Gammaproteobacteria; order Methylococcales; family Methylomonadaceae; genus Methylotuvimicrobium; species Methylotuvimicrobium buryatense. The sequence goes on from NZ_CP035467.1 coordinate 4,199,998, forward strand.
TGCGTGTTGAAGATTTAATGACTTCGCAAGTATTCACAGTCGAACAACATGACATGATCGATCGTGTCTTTTTCTTGCTGCATTATGAAAAAGTTCGTCATTTACCCGTCGTTGAAAAAGGCAAAGTCATCGGCATCGTATCGGATCGAGACCTGTACAAAGCCTTAGGACCGAAAAGCAACTCGAACTCGGTTGAGACCGTCGAAGGGAAAACCGTTTTGCAGGTCGTCCCACAAAAAGTTCAACACATCATGCGTCGAGGCGTATTGACCGTTAATCCCGATACTTACGCGTCAGAAGCCGCCAGCATTATGGCCGAAAACAAAGTCGGAGCACTACCGGTCGTCGATCACAATAGCAAGCTGGTCGGCATCGTATCGGCCACCGATATTTTGCGCGTTTTTGCGAAAATCGAAAAAGCCAGCGAAGAACGGGAAAAAAGAATTGCGGCCGGCGTCAGCCATACCTAACCGAACGAATCACTTCGAAACTATCCTTCAATGCTGAAGTGACTGTCGACCCGGTAGAATACGCAATAAGGGCATGGCTCGAAACCGTTGTCATCGGTCTCGACTTATGCCCTTTCGCCGCTAAACCGTTTCGCCAAAAAGGAATTCGTTTCAGTATTTGCCGAAGCGCCGACACCGCAAGCGGCCTTGAGCGTTTGATCGAAGAATGCCGGCATTTAGATACCGACTTAAGCATAAACACAACACTGCTGATTTACCCCCATTCGCTGCACGAATTCGATGATTATCTCGATTTTCTCTCTCTGGCCGAAACACTATTGTCGGAGCAGGGCTACGACGGTATTTATCAACTGGCCAGCTTTCATCCCGACTACTGCTTCGCCGATAGCGACAGCGACGATCCGGCCAATTATACGAACCGATCGCCCTACCCTATCCTGCATCTGCTTCGCGAAGACAGCATCTCCGAAGCCATCGAGCGCCACCCGGACTCGGAAAATATTCCTAGACGCAATATCGCACTTGCCCGTAATCTCGGCAAACCTCACCTGCACGCACTCATTGCCTCATGCCGTCAGGCAGGTGCTCCGAGAGAATAAACATGCGCAGCAGTATCCGGCACCATGTCGACCAATTGCTGATCGAACAAGGTCGATTTTCGCCGATCGCATGGCTGCTCGCGACCGGCTATCTTAGCTATTCGAACTACATCGATTGGCGAGACGGCCTTATCGAAAACCTGGACAGTTGTTTTACGGCGCCGCGCGAACGTATCATCGAGCAACTTGCCATTGCTACGAATTATGCACGAGCGCTGGGCTTGAGCGAAACGCGCGGCACCTATCTTTCAACCGAGCAAAACGAACTCATCATCAGCCGCGACCCGCAAAACGACATCAATTTCAAAACAGACTTCGTACCGGCGCAGGACCGCATGCAGATGGATTTGTTTTTCGACAGTGCACCGGTTTATGCCGAAAACGAGTTAATCGACGCTATCACTAACCGCAACAAACGCAAAATTCCGGAACTGCTAGACACCTTATACGCCTTTGACCCCACAAAGCACGAAGACTATGCGCTTCTGATCGAGCAGGAAAAAAAATTCCGGGCGCCCGGCTTTTCGTTATCCAATAAACTCGATACCTTAGATAATACACTGATGCCGTTAGCGGTTAAGTTATTACGAACAGAAGCTATACGTTTTCTGACGCCGCTGTGGCAAGACTTGACCACCGAACTAACCGGCCGCCCCTTCGATCCCGAGCAGCCTAAGCTACATGTCAGCTATACAGGCACGAAAGCATTTCTGTGGCATGACGTTACCAAAGCAATCGAACAAGAACCCGACTACTCTAAACAACCTATTTTGCTATTTCGCTATGCCGAGGCCAGCTTCAAAGTGATCCGGGAACTGGCCGGTCTCGAGCATTGGTTTTTGTTATTCCTGCTGCATACCGAAACAGCCGAACAACTGTTAAAACAGACCGGATATCATTTGCTTTCCGACGACTGGGAACGATTTCAGGAACTTGACCCCGAGTTGCCAACGCAGATTTTCCCGGCCTGGATACTATTGATCAAGCCGGCACTCGCTAAACAAGACCTTATTTTAAACGGCGAAACGGAAGGTTTTCTCGCATTCAGCCTAGCCAAGCAATTAAGCGCCGAACCGCTTGAGTCGACCTCGATCGCTTTAAGAGCGGACCTAAAAAAACTTAATCCGGATTTGTTCCGGCATTTTCTTGATTCCCTATAGAGAGTGCACGCTAAAAATTTGCCTTAACCTAACGTTCATGAAAGCCCGGCAAATGAAAGTACGAGACGTGGGGAGGGCGCGGTCACTCGCCCGACAGGACGCCGTGAATACGTCCATGTAGGCTCGATGGCGGCTATCCTGCCGCCAACGCCTGTCGATCGAGCAACCGCACCCTCTCCGGAACCGGCATTGCCAGAACAGAGATTTGTATATCGAAAAATTAGATAATGAATCCAAATTTACGAACTTTCACAGTAACTAAAACGGGTAGATTTTAACACCCGCTTCCTCTTGACACTCTAATTAACAATGAATAACAAAGACATCGAAAACGTCAAAAGCTTTCTGCTGGATTTACAAAATCGGATCTGCGCCGCACTGGAAAGCCAGGAACCGAACGCGAGATTCATCGAAGACGACTGGCAAAGACCTGAAGGGGGAGGCGGCAAGACCCGAGTGTTAAGCAACGGTCACGTCATCGAACAAGGCGGCGTCAATTTTTCTCACGTCTTCGGTAACCAACTACCTGCGTCTGCGACAGCCGCGAGGCCGGAATTGACCAACCGCCGATTTCAAGCGATGGGCGTTTCATTAGTCATTCATCCGCGTAACCCCTATGTTCCGACTTCACATGCCAATGTGCGCTTTTTTGTCGCTGAAAAACCCGGCGAAGAGCCGATTTGGTGGTTCGGCGGAGGATTCGATTTAACGCCTTTTTATCCGTTTTATGAAGATGTGCAGCATTGGCATCGAACCGCGCGCCTCGCCTGCGAGCCTTTCGGCAAAGAGGTTTATCCTCGCTATAAAAAATGGTGTGACGAGTATTTTTATTTGAAGCACCGCGGCGAAACACGCGGTGCGGGCGGATTGTTTTTCGACGATCTGAATGAATGGGGCTTCGAGCGATGCTTTGCATTCATGCAAAGCATCGGTAATCACTATATCGACGCCTATGTGCCGATTATCGAAAAACGCAAAAACACGCCTTACGGCGAGCGAGAACGCGAGTTCCAACTCTATCGTCGCGGCCGTTACGTCGAGTTCAATCTGGTTTACGATCGCGGTACGCTATTCGGCCTACAATCGGGCGGACGTACCGAATCTATTTTGATGTCTATGCCGCCGGTTGCGAACTGGCGCTATAATTGGCAACCGGAACCGGGCTCCCCCGAAGCAGAGTTGTACGAACGTTATTTAAAGCCGCAAGATTGGCTGGGCAAAAATCAATAAACTTACTCCCTTATGATCGAAAAATCGTTTAACCTAAATTCGGCAATTTAACCATGAAGTTCATGAAGGGTTTCAAGAAATTACCTAAGGATTAGGACGTAAATAACCCCCCTACTTTAGGAAGCACTGCCATTAAATTAAGGGAGCCCGTCATTCCGCCATGGACTGGCGGAATCCAGTGCCATGGATGGCAAGCTTTGAGGCAAAGTAGATCCTGGATACAAGCATTACTTAATCTGTGATGGCTTAACTTAATGGCAGTGCCCGAGGAGGCGCCGGGGTGTCCGACAAAGGCTTTGCCAGCATGGAGCTGGCATAGAGCCTACATGGACGTATTCACGGCGTCCTTTGGCGGACACCCCGGCGCCGAATTTTGATCTACGACGGGTATATCACGAAATCCTAAGCATTCTCGCTAACCTTTTGGGTGAGAGAAAGTTTTATACAAACGTATAACAAGTTACTCAATTAACCTCTTATTCTTCATTATTTTCATGGCAAAATGCTTTTTCTAGGTTAATAGGAAAGGGCCGGTAAGGCTCGACAACATAACCCCGTTCGCATAATTGCCGCAAAACACCCTCTTCCCCGGCCAAATGCAAAACGCCTACTAAAATCAACTCTCGCTCGGGCGTACTTAACATCGTCTCAATCTTAGGTACCCAAGCATTGTTGCGATTGACCAGCAGTTCCCGATATAGGCTAGGGTAATCGCTGCGCATCGGCGCGATTCCTAATTCATCCAATGTATCGAGATCGCCTGAACGCCATGCAGACTTGAGCCTACTCAGTAACGCAGGGAGCTCTTGAATATCTCTTAACGTGGACAAAATGAGTTCGTTCTCTTGCCCCCGTCCCATCTGCTCCAGTACTGATATTTGCATCTCTAACGACTCTAGCGCACCGACGGGTTTATTATCGGATTGGGCTTTCGCGCTGAAAAAATGATCGACGCCGGCTTCGGCTAAACCTAAACGATGTAACTCAAACATCATCAAGCTAATCGCGGCCAAAGGCGGCTTCAAGTTCTGTAACGACTCAATCGCTATACCCGCATGCCGACAAAAACGCTCCAATTCGGCATAAGTCTCGGCGTTAAGCTCATCACGCAACGTCGTACCGTCGACATACTGTAAACGCCGCATCATAGTTATTTGCACTTCCTGCCCGGATAGGTCGGTTAAATCGACTTCCAACACTAATTTGTCGGCTTTTCGATAAACCCGCTCAAACGCTTCGGGTAGCGGATAATCCGACGCACTCAGCAAGTGAATAGTACCGCCGATAAACAATTCAGTATCACCTTTACTAACCCGCCATAGCGAGGTCTCAGAGCAAACCGGACCCGCAATTAGAAGCGCGAGCGCAAAAAAAGAGCAAATGACTTTGTAATGCGTAGCCGATTTGAGCGTCTTCATAATGATGAAAGAGGGATCGTTTGTGTTGCTCGGACTCTAGCAACGCATTCGGTCCTCGTAAAAATATTGAATAAGCCCGGATTAGTGATCTACGCCGCCAACACCATGAATATGGCCGTGCGCCAACTCATCCTCGGTCGCCGCTCTAACATCGGTGACTTCAACATCGAAATTCAGCGACTCTCCGGCTAGAGGATGATTGCCGTCTATCGTCACTTCCTCGCCTTCGACTTTAATAACGGTAACAATACCGGGACCTGAACTGACATCGGCATGAAACTGCATACCGACTTCCACGTTATCAACACCTTCGAACATCTTGCGAGGGATAACCTGAACCATTTCTTGAAAATATTCGCCATATCCCTCTTCGGGAGCGATAGAAACTTGGAATTTATCCCCAACCGATTTACCCTGTAGAGCTTTTTCCAAACCGGGAATGATATTGCCGCTGCCATGAAGATAAACCAACGCATCACTGCCTATCGAGCTATCGAGTTGCTCACCCGCCGAGTTGGTTAATGTGTAGTGGATCGAAACCGCCATATTGTCAGCAACTTGCATAAATAAACCTTTTTTAATTAATGAAGGGCTGTTTATGATATAAAATTGACGCCAATTTGTCTGAAAATATTCAAAATTAATTTCATTACCTTACTAATCATGAGCCGCTGGAGACCCCCTCAACCTAAATCATCGCCCTACATCACCCACCACGGCTACCAAGCCTTGGAACAAGAACTCAGGCAGCTATGGGAAAGACGTAAGGATGTGACTGAAGCGCTCGCCGCCGCAGCCGCGGAAGGCGATCGATCGGAAAACGCCGAATACATCTATCGAAAAAAAGAATTACGCGATATCGACAGGCGTATTCATTACTTGCAAAAACGCTTGCCGATTCTGAAAGTGGTCGATCAAACACCGAACGATCAAGATCGCATCTATTTCGGTGCCTGGGTAACGCTGGAAAACGCCGAAGGAAAGGAAGTCAAATACCGAATCGTAGGCGCAGACGAGCTCGATCCGGCTAAACAGCATATCAGCTTGGATTCGCCACTAGCCAAGGTCTTATTGAAGAAGACATTTGACGATGTGGTCGTCATTAACATTGCCAATCAAGCCGTACAGTATACGGTGCTGGATATTGCCTATGAGGCATGATTCGGAAAACCGCATCGCTTTAGTTTTCCGAATCGGGCATCCGCAAACTATTGAATCACGCCGCGCGTATCGATCAAAATTTTCTCCTTGAGATCGGCCGCCTTCAACGCTTTAAACGGCTTATGATCGACCAACAGCAGCACGATATCGGACCGCTTGATGACTTCTTGATAAGGCAACAGCGCAAATTCTTTGTGTTCCGTTAAGTTGGGTTCGGCAACCAATACCTCGCCAATGCCTTGCTTTCGTATTTCCTTAACGATATCCAAAGCCGGCGACTCCCGCAAATCGTCGACATCAGCTTTAAAAGCCAAACCCAAACAGCCGATAACAGGATTTTTAAATTTATCGGCACTGACTTTGACTTTGTCGATGACCCAATGCGGTTTGGCATCGTTTACTTCGCGAGCGGTCCTAATGAGCCTGGCTTGATCCGGTGACCTCGCCACAATAAACCAAGGGTCCACGGCAATACAATGCCCGCCGACGCCAGGCCCCGGTTGCAATATATTTACTCGAGGATGGCGATTCGCTAATTTGATCAATTCCCAAACGTTGATATTTTCCTGATCGCAAATCAGCGACAACTCGTTAGCAAAAGCGATATTGACATCCCTGAATGAATTTTCGCTCAGCTTGCTGAGCTCGGCGGTTTTGGCATCTGTTGCCAAAATCTCTCCGCGCACAAAAGCTTGATAAAATTCGATAACTTTTTCAGTCGATATTTCATTAATACCGCCAACGATGCGGTCATTTTCCACTAATTCAGTCAAGATTCGTCCCGGCAACACGCGCTCCGGACAATGCGCGACATAAACGTCTCTTCCGACGTCATGACCTTCTTCGCTTAATATCTTTGCGACGATATCGTCGGTAGTACCGACCGGGCTGGTCGATTCCAAAATAACAATGTTCCCAGGCTTTACAAAAGGCGCGATAACTCGCGTAGCGGCTTCAACATAGGACAGGTCGGGTATGTGGTCGTCTTTAAAAGGTGTCGGCACCGCCAGAATAAAGACATCGGCTTCTTGCGGATGCAAGCCGGCTTTCAGATTTCCCGATTGTACGGCCGATTTGACCAAAATATCGAGATCGGGCTCGACGATATGAATCTTACCTTGGTTAATGGTATTGACAACATGCTCGGAAGTATCGACGCCAAAGACATCAAAGCCCTTGGTTCCTAATAACGACGCGGTAGGCAATCCGATGTAGCCAAGTCCAATTACGCAAACTTTTGTTGCCGATGGTTGCATAGTTCTTCCTTATAGGTCCTTTAAAAATAGATGCTGATTTTTTGCCTCACTTTTAAAAAAGTGAGAAGTCATTTTTTGGACATTTATCGCCTCAAAGAGCGCTTAATTCTTCTTCATCGTCATTTTCGTTTACAAAGACACCGATGTCCACACCCTTTTCTTTATATACCCTTTACTAGTCAAATTTCGGCGCCGGGGTGCCCGTCAAAGGACGCCGTGAATACGCCCATGTAGGCTCTATGACAGCATCCATGCTGCCAAAGCCTTTGCCGAACCCCCAGGCGCCTCCATACGCTAATACCGAAATTTGAAGTGCGTTAGGTATACTCAAAAAATGGTTAGCTTTATGAAGGTATAGGGTGTGGCTAGCGAGGATGTCGGCAACAGGGAGTGCCGCCGTCGAGCCTACATGAACGTATCCATGGCGTCCTGTCGGGCGAGTGAGCGCACCGTCGACAAAGCGCATGGTTTCAAAACGATATTTATCAAGAACTCCTTCGCAAATGAAATGACATCAAACGGCAACGATTGTGCTTTATTGGCGATGCCATTCTATGACAAACCTTAAGGCAAAAAAAAGCCCGTGTTGAGTGATCAACACGGGCTTTAGGATAAGAGCCTGGCAATTCCCTACTTTCACATGGCAAACTGCCACACTATCATCGGCGCTAAGCGGTTTCACTGCCGAGTTCGGGATGGGATCGGGTGGGACACGCTCGCTATGGTCACCAGGCAAACTGGTTACAGCAGGTTCAACGCTAAGCCGTAAGGAATAAGTTGGTATTCTTTAACTCACTCGATACGCTCTCGGCTTCTTGCTTTGAGCCTACTCAAAACTCTTTACTTCAGGTGTTTTCGGTTTTATCAGGGTTTTCGGTCTCTGCCGCTTAGCCTTTCGCCTTGCGCCTTTTACCTTGCTCTTTTCACCTGTTTTTTTGGAAATCTGTACACGTTTTTCGCTCTCTCGCTTTAGCGATTGTCGGCCGTTGTATAACACTCTGGTTTTCAAACCGATTGGGTGTTATATGGTCAAGCCTCACGGGCAATTAGTATCAGTTAGCTTCATGTGTTACCACACTTCCACACCTGACCTATCAACCTGATCGTCTCTCAGGGCCCTTCAGGGGACTCATGGTCCCAGTGAGATCTCATCTTGGGAGAGGCTTCCCGCTTAGATGCTTTCAGCGGTTATCCCGTCCGAACATAGCTACCCGGCAATGCCATTGGCATGACAACCGGAACACCAGAGGTTCGTCCACTCCGGTCCTCTCGTACTAGGAGCAGCTTCCCTCAAATCTCAAACGCCCACGGCAGATAGGGACCGAACTGTCTCACGACGTTCTGAACCCAGCTCGCGTACCACTTTAAATGGCGAACAGCCATACCCTTAGGACCTGCTTCAGCCCTAGGATGTGATGAGCCGACATCGAGGTGCCAAACACCGCCGTCGATATGAACTCTTGGGCGGTATCAGCCTGTTATCCCCGGAGTACCTTTTATCCGTTGAGCGATGGCCCTTCCATTCAGAACCACCGGATCACTAAGACCTACTTTCGTACCTGCTCGACTTGTCCGTCTCGCAGTCAAGCGTGCTTTTGCCTTTACACTCATCGCATGATTTCCGACCATGCTGAGCACACCTTCGTGCTCCTCCGTTACTCTTTGGGAGGAGACCGCCCCAGTCAAACTACCCACCAGACACTGTCCCCAATCCAGATTATGGACCTAGGTTAGAACTTCAAACATACCAGGGTGGTATTTCAAGGTTGGCTCCACACCAACTGGCGTTGATGCTTCACAGCCTCCCACCTATCCTACACAAATAGGTTCAAAGTCCAGTGTCAAGCTATAGTAAAGGTTCACGGGGTCTTTCCGTCTAGCCGCGGGTACACTGCATCTTCACAGCGATTTCAATTTCACTGAGTCTCGGGTGGAGACAGTGTGGCCATCGTTACGCCATTCGTGCAGGTCGGAACTTACCCGACAAGGAATTTCGCTACCTTAGGACCGTTATAGTTACGGCCGCCGTTTACCGGGGCTTCGATCAAGAGCTTCTCCGAAGATAACCCCATCAATTAACCTTCCGGCACCGGGCAGGCGTCACACCCTATACGTCCACTTTCGTGTTTGCAGAGTGCTATGTTTTTGCTAAACAGTCGCAGCCACCAGTTTAATGCTACCCTCTTGGGCTCCATCCGCAAGGGACTTCACCTACCAAGGGCGTACCTTCTCCCGAAGTTACGGTACCATTTTGCCTAGTTCCTTCACCCGAGTTCTCTCAAGCGCCTTAGAATTCTCATCCCACCCACCTGTGTCGGTTTAGGGTACGGCCGCAGATAACCTGAAGCTTAGAGGTTTTTCTTGGAAGCAGGGCATCAATCACTTCGTCTCCCCAAGGGGACACTCGTCATCACGTCTCAGAATTATGGAACCGGATTTGCCTAATTCCACTCCCTACTCGCTTAAACTGCCTATTCCAACAGACAGCTGACCTAGCCTTCTCCGTCACCCCATCGCAGTTACCTCCGGTACAGGAATATTAACCTGTTTTCCATCGACTACGCCTTTCGGCCTCGCCTTAGGTGCCGACTAACCCTGCGTCGATTAGCGTTGCGCAGGAAACCTTGGGTTTTCGGCGTGGGGGTTTTTCACCCCCATTATCGTTACTCATGTCAGCATTCGCACTTCTGATACCTCCAGCCGACTTCTCAATCGACCTTCGCAGGCGTACAGAACGCTCCTCTACCACCTTACTTACGTAAGATCCGTAGCTTCGGTACTATGCTTAGCCCCGGTGAATCTTCCGCGCAAGCCGACTCGACCAGTGAGCTATTACGCTTTCTTTAAAGGATGGCTGCTTCTAAGCCAACCTCCTGGCTGTCTGGGCCTTCTCACATCGTTTCCCACTGAGCATAGATTTGGGGACCTTAGCTGACGGTCTGGGCTGTTTCCCTTTTCACGACGGACCTTATCACCCGCCGTGTGTCTCCCGTGCTCGCACTTGTTGGTATTCGGAGTTTGCATCGGGTTGGTAAGTCGAGATGACCCCCTAGCCGAAACAGTGCTCTACCCCCAACAGTGATACACGAGGCGCTACCTAAATAGCTTTCGAGGAGAACCAGCTATCTCCGAGCTTGATTAGCCTTTCACTCCGATCCACAACTCATCCGAATCCTTTTCAACGGATCCCGGTTCGGCCCTCCAGTTAGTATTACCCAACCTTCAGCCTGGTCATGGATAGATCGCCCGGTTTCGGGTCTAATCCCAGCGACTATGACGCCCTATTCAGACTCGCTTTCGCTACGCCTCCCCTATTCGGTTAAGCTTGCCACTGAGATTAAGTCGCTGACCCATTATACAAAAGGTACGCAGTCACCCATCCGAAGACAGGCTCCTACTGCTTGTACGCATACGGTTTCAGGTTCTATTTCACTCCCCTCTCCGGGGTTCTTTTCGCCTTTCCCTCACGGTACTGGTTCACTATCGGTCGATAAGGAGTATTTAGCCTTGGAGGATGGTCCCCCCATATTCAGACAAGGTTTCACGTGCCCCGTCCTACTCGTTTTCACACTCAGCAAATTTTCGTATACGCGGCTATCACGCTGTATCGCCAGACTTTCCAGACTGTTCTACTAATTTGCTCAATGCTTAAGGGCTGCTCCCCGTTCGCTCGCCGCTACTAAGGGAATCTCGGTTGATTTCTTTTCCTCCGGGTACTTAGATGTTTCAGTTCCCCGGGTTCGCCTCCTTAAGCTATGTATTCACTTAAGGATAATCAGGTTGTCCTGATTGGGTTGCCCCATTCGGAAATCCGCGGATCAAAGTTAGTTTGCAAACTCCCCGCGGCTTATCGCATGCTACTACGTCCTTCCTCGCCTCTTATCGCCTAGGCATCCACCGTATGCGCTTATTCACTTGACCATATAACCCCAATAAGTCTGACGTTATACGGATCAGCTGACATTTTCGCTTTCTGCTTGAGAACTCATTCAGTTCACGTTCGGTTCCGCCTATTTTAATCGCTCCCCTTGCCTTTCGACACGGGCGCTTCTAAACTCGACTTCTCCGTCTGTGTACATGAACTTGTTATTTGTATCTTCTTAGTTTAAATTGCTTTAAACGCTGAATTTACAGTGTACAGATTTCCAAATTGTTAAAGAGCTATTACTGACGTTGTTGTTTCGTCACCAATGCTATACAGTCTTTTCGGGTGTTCGCCGTTAAAACTGTATAGCATTGGTGGAGCCAGGGAGGATCGAACTCCCGACCTCCTGCGTGCAAGGCAGGCGCTCTCCCAGCTGAGCTATGGCCCCTTGGGGGGTCGTGCAAACCAGGCAGTGCTAGCTTGACGGGTGGTCCTTCCGCTTCCAGGCTTGCGCCGCGTTGGTGGGCCTGGGAGGATTTGAACCTCCGACCTCACCCTTATCAGGGGTGCGCTCTAACCAACTGAGCTACAGGCCCAGGCTCGTGACGTCTTCGATCAAAATAATTTGTTGTGGGTACTTATGACGAACGCTTGCTGTCTTTGTAAGGAGGTGATCCAGCCCCAGGTTCCCCTAGGGCTACCTTGTTACGACTTCACCCCAGTCATGAATCACAAAGTGGTAAGCGCCCTCCCGAAGGTTAAACTACCTACTTCTTTTGCAACCCACTCCCATGGTGTGACGGGCGGTGTGTACAAGGCCCGGGAACGTATTCACCGCGACATTCTGATTCGCGATTACTAGCGATTCCGACTTCATGCAGTCGAGTTGCAGACTGCAATCCGGACTAGGACCGGCTTTCTGGGATTTGCTTACTCTCGCAAGTTCGCTGCCCTCTGTACCGGCCATTGTAGCACGTGTGTAGCCCTACCCATAAGGGCCATGATGACTTGACGTCGTCCCCACCTTCCTCCGGTTTATCACCGGCAGTCTCCCTAGAGTTCCCAGCTTGACCTGTTGGCAACTAAGGATAAGGGTTGCGCTCGTTACGGGACTTAACCCAACATCTCACGACACGAGCTGACGACAGCCATGCAGCACCTGTCTCAGAGTTCCCGAAGGCACTCCACTATCTCTAACAGATTCTCTGGATGTCAAGGGTAGGTAAGGTTCTTCGCGTTGCATCGAATTAAACCACATGCTCCACCGCTTGTGCGGGCCCCCGTCAATTCATTTGAGTTTTAACCTTGCGGCCGTACTCCCCAGGCGGTCAACTTAATGCGTTAGCTGCACCACTAAGTCTCAATAAAGACCCAACGGCTAGTTGACATCGTTTACGGCGTGGACTACCAGGGTATCTAATCCTGTTTGCTACCCACGCTTTCGTACCTCAGCGTCAGTTTTAGGCCAGAGAGCCGCCTTCGCCACTGGTGTTCCTTCCGATCTCTACGCATTTCACCGCTACACCGGAAATTCCACTCTCCTCTCCTAAACTCTAGCTGCCCAGTATCAAATGCCGTTCCCAGGTTAAGCCCGGGGCTTTCACATCTGACTTAAACAGCCGCCTACGCACGCTTTACGCCCAGTAATTCCGATTAACGCTCGCACCCTCCGTATTACCGCGGCTGCTGGCACGGAGTTAGCCGGTGCTTCTTCTATAGGTAATGTCAAGGCATCGGGTATTCGCCAACGCTTTTTCCTCCCTATTGAAAGTGCTTTACAACCCTCAGGCCTTCTTCACACACGCGGTATTGCTGGATCAGGCTTGCGCCCATTGTCCAATATTCCCCACTGCTGCCTCCCGTAGGAGTCTGGGCCGTGTCTCAGTCCCAGTGTGGCTGATCGTCCTCTCAGACCAGCTATGGATCGTCGCCTTGGTAGGCCTTTACCCTACCAACTAGCTAATCCAACGCAGGCTCATCTGATAGCGCGAGGTCCGAAGATCCCCCGCTTTCCCCCTCAGGGCGTATGCGGTATTAGCGTGAGTTTCCCCACGTTGTCCCCCACTACCAGGCAGATTCCTACGCGTTACTCACCCGTCCGCCACTCGTCGGCTCCCGAAGGACCGTTACCGTTCGACTTGCATGTGTTAAGCATACCGCCAGCGTTCAATCTGAGCCATGATCAAACTCTTCAGTTTAATATGGTTTGTGACTAAATAAGATCAGTCACCAATCTTGGCTCGACTAAGAATTAAACGTAATCTACTTGAATTAACGTGTTGTTCTTGCGTCGAATAGCTTTAACCGCTAAGCTACCCGCCACAAGCACCCACACAAATTATTTTGATCTGCTTGTTAAAGAGCTGGAAGACTTTCTCTCCCGTTGAGCCCGCCTATTATACAGAGGCAAAACTCAATGTCAAACTTTATTTTTTTATTTAACTGTTTAGTTAAATAAATCTTTCATTGGTGCCCAGGGGCAGAATCGAACTGCCGACACGAGGATTTTCAGTCCTCTGCTCTACCGACTGAGCTACCTAGGCGCACCGTGAAAGAGCGCGTATTAAACAGGATTCTTAATTTTGAGTCAAGCTTGTTTTGATCTTTTTTCTCCGATGACTAATTTTTCCCTTTAAATCAACCTGATGACCTCTGAAAGTTTTCCGAAGCAAACTCCACCTAACACACTCTGCGTATACGCGCGGGAATTGATTAGCAAAAACCAACAATAGAGACAAACCACAACCACTGCACCCAGCCTGCTTTTTGCTCTTAATAAAAAACGCACCAAATCCTGACAAGAAGCATACAACATCATCCCAAGCGTCGAGCAAAACCAAACAGACACAATCCATTTATACTTTATTATATGAATATCCAAATTTTAGCTCTCAAATCAAACCCGCAGGAATCTAATTAACTTATACTTTCGCTTTACGCCTATTGAAATTTCAAGAGTGCAACCCATATTTTGTATTATATCCATGACAACGATTCAGATTCTTTTCCTTATATGGAATAAGACAGGTAGAATTGCCATACTTTAATAACTATAGACTGGAAATTAGAAGTGAACTTCAGAGGAACAACCATTCTTTCCGTCCGACGCGGCGATAAAGTTGTCATTGGCGGTGACGGCCAGGTCACGCTTGGCAACACTGTGATGAAAGGCAACGCACGCAAAGTTCGACGCTTATATCACGATAAAGTTATTGCGGGTTTCGCCGGAGCCACGGCCGATGCATTTACCTTATTTGAGCATTTTGAAGGCAAGCTGGAAAAACATCGAGGCAATTTAACTCGCGCAGCCGTGGAAATGGCTAAGGATTGGCGTACCGATCGCGCTTTGCGCAGGCTTGAAGCCTTGCTTACTATTGCGGACGCGAAGTCCTCTTTGATCATATCAGGCACCGGAGATGTCATTGAACCGGAACACGACCTCATTGCTATCGGCTCAGGAGGACCTTATGCTCAATCAGCGGCCCGGGCTTTGTTAGAAAACACTCAACTTAGTGCGCGTGAAATTGTTGAACGCTCTCTCAATATAGCTGCAGACATATGCATTTATACGAACCATAACTTGCGTATTGAAGAACTCGACGCCGAACCTAAAGAGCAGACCGAATGAGCCAAATGACACCAAGAGAAATTGTCCACGAACTGGATAAACACATCATAGGACAAGCTAATGCTAAGCGAGCTGTCGCAATCGCGCTACGTAATCGCTGGCGTCGCAGTCTAGTTAGCGGCATTCTACGCGATGAAATCACTCCGAAAAACATCCTGATGATTGGCCCCACCGGCGTCGGCAAAACCGAAATCGCCAGACGCTTAGCCAAACTTGCGAACGCGCCATTCATAAAGATAGAAGCCACTAAATTTACCGAAGTGGGCTATGTGGGTCGCGACGTTGAATCGATCATTCGCGATCTCGTCGATACCGCGGTAAAAATGACTCGCCAAGAAGAGATGGATAAGGTTCAAAACAGGGCAGCCGATGCTGCTGAAGAATCAGTACTCGACATCTTATTACCGAGCGCTAGTGGTGGCATGCTTTCCGAAACTGAGTCGTCCACGCGTCAAAAAATGCGCAAAAAGCTACGTGAAGGAGAGCTGGACGATAAGGAAATTGAAATCGATGTCCGCATAGCCCCGCTCGGCGTTGAAATCATGGCTCCTCCCGGCATGGAAGAAATGACCAGTCAATTACAAGGGATGTTTCAAAATCTCAGTAGCAGCCGAAAAAGCACTCGTAAATTGAAAATCAAGGATGCCTTGAAAGCCCTGCAAGAAGAAGAAGCCGCCAAACTGGTTAATGAAGAAGATATCAAGCTACGCGCGGTTGACGCAGTGGAACAAAACGGTATAGTTTTCTTAGACGAAATCGATAAAATTTGTAAACGTTCCGAAATGAGTAGCGGTGGCGGAGAGGTTTCCCGCGAGGGTGTTCAACGCGATTTGTTGCCACTGGTCGAAGGCAGCACGGTCAGCACAAAATATGGCACAATCAAAACCGATCATATTTTATTCATTGCCTCAGGCGCCTTTCATTTAACCAAACCATCGGACCTCATCCCAGAACTGCAGGGCCGCTTTCCTATCCGAGTTGAGCTCGACGCCCTAACCGCCGATGACTTTGTTCGTATCCTAACAGAACCGGACGCCTCATTGACCGAGCAATATCAAGCCTTATTAGCTACCGAAGGTGTATTGTTAAATTTCTCTCAAGACGGCATTCAACGCATTGCCGAACTTGGCTGGCAAGTCAATGAAACAACGGAAAACATTGGCGCAAGAAGATTGCATACCCTATTGGAGCGCTTACTGGAGGAAATATCGTTTAACGCACCGGATTTAACCGAGCAATCGATCACGATTGACGCCGGCTATGTCGACGCACATCTAGCCGAGTTAGCTCAGGATGAAGACTTAAGCCGATACATACTCTAAACTTATGCGCCTGATCGTACAAGAAATCGACACAACACCAACCGAAATCAAGCTACACCAGAATTCACGAATTTTGGAAATTAGTTTCGACGACGGACAAACCTTTTCGTTGCCTTATGAATACCTTCGCGTCTACACCCCTTCGGCGGAAGCGATAGGCCATGGACCCGGACAAGAAATATTACAAATAGGCAAAGAAAACGTCACCATCAACGAACTTAAACCGGTCGGCAATTACGCGGTAACCCCGTTTTTTAGCGACGGTCATAACAGTGGCATTTACACTTGGCCGCTACTTTATAAATTAGGCTCGGAATACAAGGAGCTATGGGCTGCATACTTGGATAAACTCGAAACGGCGGGACAACCCCATCATCAGTAACCCACTCTATATCGTGCGAGTCATGCTCGATGACAAGGCGGCAATTCGGCTGTAGCTTTTGTCGACTAAACTCCTCGTCTTCGGAACAACAGCCTTGCTTTCGGCTAAATTCGATCACTAATTAGCGCCTAACCGGATACAATCATGACAAACGAAAACACAACTCATTTCGGCTTTAAACAAGTCGCTAAGGAAGAAAAAGTTCAAATGGTCCGGGGTGTATTTGACTCCGTGGCCGGCAAATACGATATCATGAACGATTTAATGTCGTTCGGCATTCATCGCGTTTGGAAACGCATAGCCGTACAACTCAGCAACGTCCGTAGCGGTGAAAGTGTACTTGACCTGGCCGGCGGCACCGGCGACCTGACAATGCTCTTCGAAAAACGCGTCGGCAAAAAAGGGCAGGTAGTCCTCGCAGACATCAACGCAGAAATGCTGCGTAATGGTCGCGATCGCCTGATCGACCACGGCATCATCGGCAACATTCGCTTCGCGCAAGTCAATGCGGAATGCCTACCTTTCGAGGACAACTCCTTCGACTGTGTTTGTATCGGCTTTGGGCTCCGCAACGTTACCGACAAAGACGCTGCATTAAGATCGATGTATCGCGTGTTAAAACCGGGCGGAAGGGTCATCGTGCTGGAATTTTCCCACCCGACCGACAAATTGACCGAAAAGGTTTACGACTTTTATTCATTCAACTTGATGCCTAAAATCGGAAAGTTCGTTGCAAAGGACGAAGAGAGCTACCGGTATTTAGCCGAATCGATCCGCATGCATCCGAAACAAGACGACCTCAAAAAAATGATGGAAAACGCAGGCCTTGAACGCTGCGAATATTTTAATTTAACGCAAGGCATCGTGGCGGTACATAGAGGCTATAAAATCTAATAATGCCTCCCCAATTTACCGACGACTCGCTCATGACCGTAAAACCCCTACTGCTTAGCGTATTCGAAGCCGCCTTGAATCGCTTCGTCGCACTTGACCGCGATGCTAGTTATTTACTGGCTCCGCTAACCGGCAAAGTGATCGGCATTACCCTCCGGCCATTCAATGAAACACTCTATCTTTGCCCTTCGGAAACCGCTATTCAGGTCTTAGACGACTACCCGACCCCGGCCGACACGTTATTGACCGGCACAGCACTAGCATTCGGCGCAAAAGGCTTGGGAAGCACATTATTCAACGACTTGATCGAAATCAGCGGTGATAATGAAGTCGGGAATGCATTCATTAACCTTTTCGAAAAGATAGATATCGACCTCGAAGAAATACTATCGCGTTATACCGGCGATATCATTGCTCATCGCATAGGCCGATTCTTTCGTACCGGCCAAAGTTGGACCGGCGACATACTCGAAAGCTTCCGGCTCAACCTAACGGAATTTCTTCAGGAGGAAGCTCGAGACTTACCCGCAAAACCAGAGACCGATATTTTCTACCGTAAAATCAGCGACCTGCAAACCGATCTTGACCGATTACAAAGCCGTCTAGAAAATCTTGAGATTACCCATACCGAACAGCCTTAACCCTATATACAAACCAACCCCTTTGATCCATCCACGACAATATTACTACAAGGTAACTCAGTGATCCGCCCAAAAATATTGCTGCGCCTGATTCATATCAACTGGGTCCTGGTCTTCCACGGCCTTGATGAAATTGTCCTAAAAACGCATTTATTCCGGCCAATTCGGTATTTAGTCTTTTTATCGCCTACCTTTTGGCTACGGCGCGGAACAGAATCACGCGGCGTCAGAATTCGTCGTGCACTCGAAGATTTAGGCCCCATCTATGTAAAATTCGGACAAGCCTTATCCACCCGTAAGGACCTACTCCCTGAAGATATCGCGGATGAACTGGTCAAGTTGCAAGACAAGGTTCCTCCGTTTTCCAGTAGTATTGCCCGTGCAATTATCGAAAAAGAATTGGGAATACCGATCAGCGAGGCTTTCGCCGAATTCGACGACGAACCGCTAGCGTCGGCCTCGGTCGCACAAGTGCATACTGCCGTGTTAAATAACGGTGAACAGGTCATCGTCAAGGTATTACGACCCGACATCGAACAGCGCATCCGGTCCGATGTCGGCTTGCTATACGAATTAGCTCGCTTTGCCGAACGCTTTTGGAGCGATGCCCGACGATTAAGGCCTCGGGAAGTTGTTATGGAATTCGAGAAATCGACACTAGATGAACTCGACTTAGTCAGAGAAGCCGCCAACGCCGCTAAGCTGCGCCGTAATTTCGAACACTCGGAAATGATTTATGTGCCGGAAGTACATTGGCCGTTGACTCGCCAAAAAGTCATGGTCATGGAACGCATCAAAGGCATACCGGTCGGCAACATCGAACAATTGCGAGCCGGCAATGCCGACTTCAAACTGCTTGCCGAACGCGGCGTCGAAATTTTTTTCACGCAAGTCTTTCGCGATAATTTTTTTCATGCCGACATGCATCCCGGCAATATTTTCGTCGAACTCCCTGCCAAATATCTCGCTGTCGATTTCGGCATCGTCGGCACGCTGTCGGAATCCGATCAGCGCTACTTGGCTGAAAACTTTCTAGCCTTTTTCAATCGGGATTACCGCCGCGTTGCGCAAATGCATGTCGAATCAGGCTGGGTTCCCGGAACGACGCGTGTCGAAGACTTTGAATCGGCAATCCGAAGTGTTTGCGAACCGATTTTCGAAAAACCGCTCAAGGATATCTCTTTCGGACACTTATTGCTGCGTTTGTTTCAAACCGCCCGGCGCTTCGACATGCATGTTCAACCACAACTGGTGCTACTGCAAAAAACCCTGCTTAATATTGAAGGACTCGGCCGCCAACTTTATCCTGAACTAGATTTATGGCAAACCGCGAAACCATTTCTGGAAAAATGGTTTCACGAACGTCTAGGCCCGAAAGCCAAAATACAAAAAGCCTTGCAACAGTTTCCCGAACTCGCAGAGCAATTCCCGGAAATCCCGGCACTGGTTATCAAGGCATTGAACGACGCAGGTCATGCCCGCGCGCAAATGGATCAACAAAACCGCGAATTGCATTTATTACGCAAACAAATCGAACGTAACCAAAATACCACATTGACTACGATTTTGATCGGCGCGGCAATGATAGGCGCTGCTATTTTGCTACAATAATACAACTTTAGATCACGCGACTAATTTGCCATATTCATCTCGGAGCAGTGTGGATTTTTGCTCCGTGCAATATCCGCATTCACCTTGCAACTAAACTCCATAGGTCATTAGCTATGAATCGAAATCATCCATAATTTAGGCGCGAAGGCCTCGGCGTCCTTTGACGAGCTTACAGCGCATAAATTTGATTAGGAATATGCACAAAGTAACTTATACAAGTAGTAGGCTTTGTGGCGGTTTGGTGACTCGCTTGACAGGGCGCCGTGAATACGTCCATGTAGGCTTGACGGCGGCTATCCCTGCCGCCGACACCTGTCAATCGAGCCACCAAACCCCCTCCAACAGTTGTCTAAGTTATTTCATGCTCGTTCCTTAGCTACATTTTAAACCCTATCTCAACTCAGCATCAGGAGCCAAACATATGTCGATAAAAAAAATGGTCGATCTGGACTTATCAAGTAAACGCGTATTGATTCGTGAAGACTTAAATGTCCCCATCAAAAACGGGAAAGTGGCTAGCGACATCCGCATACAAGCCAGCCTGCCCACTATTAAACACGCCTTATCAGCCGGTGCCGCAGTCATTCTGATGTCGCACTTAGGCCGTCCCGAAGAAGGCGTTTACAGCGAAGAAGCCTCGATGAAACCGGTTGCCGAACATTTGCAAGGCTTACTTGGCAGCCCCGTACGCCTAGAAAAAGACTGGATCGACGGTATCGAAATACAGCCGGGTGAAGTGGTTTTATGCGAAAACGTACGCTTCAATAAAGGCGAAGGGAAAAACAGCGAAGAGCTTGGCAAAAAAATGGCTGCCCTATGCGATATTTTTGTAATGGACGCATTCGGCACCGCACATCGAGCCCAAGCGTCCACGCACAGCGTTGCGCAATTTGCACCGATCGCTTGCGCCGGCCCCTTATTAGCTAAAGAATTGGACGCCTTAGGCAAAGCATTGGAAAGCCCAGACCGGCCTCTGGTCGCAATCGTAGGCGGCTCGAAGGTTTCGACCAAGCTCACCGTACTCGAATCCCTATCGCAAAAAGTCGACCGACTCATCGTCGGTGGCGGTATTGCCAATACCTTTATTGCTGCCGCCGGATTTCCGGTAGGAAAATCCCTTTATGAAGCCGATTTAATCGATGAAGCAAACCGATTGATGGATCAAGCCAAACGTAACGGAGCTGAAATCCCGGTGCCGGTCGATGTGGTTTGCGCAAAAGAGTTTTCGGAAAACGCCGCCGCAACAGTCAAAAAAGTCGCCGATGTTCAAGACGACGATTTGATTATGGATATCGGCCCTGAAACTGCCGCGCTTTATGCCGACATTTTAAAATCGGCCGGCACAATCGTGTGGAACGGTCCGGTCGGGGTTTTCGAATTCGATCAATTCGGTGGCGGCACCGAAGCCCTATCCAAAGCCATTGCCGACAGCAGTGGCTTTTCAATTGCCGGCGGTGGTGATACGCTAGCGGCAATCGACAAATATGGCATCGAAGAAAAAGTATCCTATGCTTCGACCGGCGGCGGCGCTTTTCTTGAATTTTTGGAGGGCAAAGAATTACCGGCCGTAGCCGTTTTAAAACAACGCGCCTGAGAAAATCCGTATCATCCGATAACACTACGAGGCAACGAGCCCGGTAAAAAGCTTATCGCATCTTCGGAATTACCGCCCGCTTAAGCTTAACACCATTGCCTCAGGCACTCGCGACTGTTACAAACCGTTCGTAATTTGAACTGCAAAAGAGTTATTAGAGTCTTTTATTGAAACGCTGATTTAATCAGCGTTTCCTTTTATAATGGATGCCCTTTTCATCCGGCCCAAAGGGCCGATATTTATTGTTTCACAGGATCACTATGGCCAGAGTCACTATCGAAGACTGTCTTGAGCACGTCGAAAACCGTTTTAAACTGGTGTTGTTAGCAAGTAAACGCGCCCGCCAATTAAGCAAGAATGCGGAAGAATTTGTCCCGCGCGGCAAGGACAAAGACACAGTACTTGCTTTACGCGAAATTGCTGCAGGTCATGTCAATGCCGACAACATCAATCTGCTGCATCGTACCGGTGACGACACCGAAGCCGATTTAACATTCTAAATAAAGCCATGTTACAACTA
Source organism: Methylotuvimicrobium buryatense (assembly GCF_005931095.1). GTDB lineage: Bacteria > Pseudomonadota > Gammaproteobacteria > Methylococcales > Methylomonadaceae > Methylotuvimicrobium > Methylotuvimicrobium buryatense. The sequence goes on from NZ_CP035467.1 coordinate 4,221,749, forward strand.
GCTGACAGTCTCGAACTCGAACGCCCTCAGGATAAACTGATCCGGCGTTTATGCTCGACTCTGGAAAGCTATATGGATCAAGCCCAAATCAACGATATCTGTAGGGCCTATCAGTATGGCGCGGAGGCGCATGCCGGCCAATTCCGAAAGAGCGGAGAAGCTTACATTTGCCACCCTATCGCCGTGGCCATTAGCCTGGCGGAAATGCGCATGGATGCGAAAGGTATCATGGCAGCGCTACTGCATGATGTCATCGAAGACACGCACGTCAGCAAGGAAGACCTCGGCCGCTTGTTTAGCATGGAAGTGGCCGAACTGGTAGACGGCGTTACAAAGCTGAGCAAAATCGACAGTAAATCGCGCGCTGAAGCTCAAGCGGAAAATGTCCGAAAAATGTTTTTGGCCATGACTAAAGATTTGCGTGTCATCATGGTCAAACTAGCCGACCGTCTGCATAACATGCAAACCTTAGGCTCGATGCCACCCGAAAAAAAACGCCGCATCGCGCGCGAAACACTCGATATTTATGCCCCCATCGCTAACCGGCTGGGCATGAATCATATCCGCCATCAACTGGAATCCCTCGGATTTAAAGCCTTATACCCCGGTCGACATGCGGTCTTAAAAAATGCCGTCAAAAAAGCTCGAGGGAATCGAAGAGAAATCGTCGAAATCATCCAGAATTCGATTAAAAACCGCCTACGCGAAGCCGGCTTGGAATGCGAAGTCGAAGGGCGTGAAAAGAATCTTTATAGCATTTATCAAAAAATGCTGAACAAAAAAATATCCTTTGCCGACGTGTTCGACGTTTATGCCTTTAGAATTCTTTGCGATCAGCCCGACACCTGCTATCGCGCACTGGGCATCGTACATAATCTGTATAATCCGGTCCCCGGACGATTCAAGGATTATATCGCACTATCCAAGGCCAATGGCTACCAGTCTCTGCATACCATATTGATCGGCCCTTACGGCGTCCCTATTGAAATTCAAATCAGAACTCATGAAATGCACCGAATGTCGGAATCGGGCATTGCCGCGCATTGGCTTTATAAATCCGATAGCGATAAAGCGGATAGCGAAAAAACCGAGCATGCCCAAGCCCGAGCTAATGAATGGCTGCGCGAATTACTGGAGATTCACAAGTCGGCCGGTAACTCCATGGAGTTTATCGACAATCTCAAAATCGATCTTTACCCCCAAGAAGTCTTCGTATTCACGCCTCAAGGCGGTATTATCAAATTGCCACGCGGAGCAACGATCGTCGACTTCGCTTATGCGGTACATACCGATATCGGCAATTCCTGCGTCTCGGCTCGGGTCGATAAACAACTGGTGCCGTTGCAAACGCAACTCGAAAACGGCTTAACCGTCGAAGTCATCACCACATCTTGGGCTCGCCCCAATCCGCTCTGGTTAAACTATGTCGTCACCGCGAAGGCTCGCAGCAGCATCCGCGCCTATCTGAAGAACTTTAAACAACAAGAAGCGATCAACCTCGGACGCCGCCTCCTGGAAAAGGAATTACAAGGCATGAACTTACAATTGGACACCATTCCATCGGAACGCGTGAACAAACTTTTGGAGGTGTTGTCGGTCAACTCGATGGACGCCTTACTCGAAGACATTGGACTCGGTAATAAAATGCCGTTTTTGGTCGCCAAACGCTTGAGTCAAGACGACATCTCGTCGGCGGTTAGACTCGACGATAACGAACAAGGCGTCAACAGCCCGCTAATTATCAAAGGCACAGAAGGCATGGTCGTCACACTGGCCAAATGTTGTCGCCCGATACCGGGCGATTCGATCGTCGGTTTTTTCAACCCCGGACGCGGCATCGTCGTTCATCATCATGAATGCAGAAACAGCAGCGATTCAAGAAAAAAACAAACCGGTTGGCTGGATGTCGAATGGAGCAAGGATACCAGTGGAGAATTTCCGGCTGAAATTCGCATCGAGATACTCAATCAACGAGGAACGCTCGCGACTATCGCTGCAACCATTTCAGAAATGGATTCGAATATCGAAAACGTCACGGTAGTCGATCAGGACGACCGAGTCTCGGTCGATTTGATCACACTCACCGTTAAAGATCGAGTTCATTTAGCCAATATTATGAGGCGCCTGAAAAAATTGACGATCGTTCTAAAGATTACGCGAGTCAAGGCCTAGATAAAAACTCAAACTAAAATCCTACTCATGAACAAAAAAATCATCCATACCCAGGACGCGCCACAAGCCATCGGCACTTATTCACAGGCCGTTAAGGTCGACAATACCGTTTACTTATCCGGTCAAATCCCCTTGAACCCTAAAACCATGGACGTTGTCTCGGAAGACATTCGTAACCAAATCACCCAAGTGTTCCATAACTTGAAAGCGGTCGCATTAGCGGCTGGCGGCGATTTAACGGATATCGTCAAATTGAATGTTTATTTAACCGACCTCTCCAATTTCCCAATTGTCAACGAAGTCATGGGCGAATTCATCAGCGAACCCTACCCGGCCCGTGCCGCGATCGGAGTCGCTGCATTACCGAAAGGTGTTGGCGTAGAAATTGACGCGGTCATGCATTTACGTAACGAACTCTATCCGGCATAAAACCGACACTCTACGATGGACCGTACCGATCCGCTTGATCAATCGGTCGCTTCATTGGGCGGCATCGGCAAGCAAACGGCAAGCAAGCTAGAAAAGCTGGGCATCCGAACCTGTCAGGATCTTATCTTCCACCTCCCCCACCGCTATGAGGATAGAACTCGAATCCAAGCAATTGGCGCCCTAAAACCGGGGGTGACCGCCTTGATCAAAGGCAAGATTGAATTAACCGACACGCTGCTGCGCGGCCGTAAAAGTCTGATTTGCCGAATCGGCGACGGTACAGGCTTCATTAATCTGCGTTTTTTTCATTTTAGCGCCGCACAACTGACACAGTTGAGCCCGGGAACCTGCATCAGTTGTTTCGCGGAAGTCCGGCACGGCTATGCGGGCTTGGAAATGATCCATCCCGACTATAAAATCCTTAGCAACCCGAAACAATCCGTCACCGAAGACACCTTGAGGCCGGTTTATCCGCTGACCGAAGGTTTAAGCCAATCCTTACTTAGGAAAGCAATCAAACAAGCGCTAAACCTGCACCTTAAAAACTTGACCGATTGGTTACCGGAATCGCTTTTACAGCGTTTCAATTATCCTACGCTGATCGAGGCAATCAACTTCCTGCATGCCCCAAGCGAACAGACGACCGCCGAGACATTACTCCAAAACGATAATCCGGCGCGAAAACGCTTAGCCTTTGAAGAACTTCTCAGTCATCACCTCAGCTTGAGAGTCGTCCGTGAACAAGCCCGCGAACAACTCGCTCCTCCTTTTTCTATTGACGAGACGACCCGGCGGCATTTTCTGAAATCGCTGCCATTCCAATTGACCGGTGCGCAACAACGCGTCATCACTGAAATCGAAGCCGATTGTAGTCGACAACAACCCATGTTACGCCTGGTACAAGGCGATGTCGGCTCCGGTAAAACCGTCGTTTCGGCATACGCCGCCTTACTCGCGTTGGCAGCGGGATATCAAGTCGCGGTCATGGCACCGACCGAATTGTTGGCCGAACAACATTTTCGAAATTTTAGCGCCTGGTTCGAGCGATTTCAGACTCAAATCATCTTCTTGACCGGGCAAATCAAAGGCAATACCCGAAAGACCACGCTCGAAACGCTCGAAGATGGCTCTGCCGGCATCGTGATAGGCACACACGCACTGTTTCAAGAATCCGTCACCTTTAAAAAGCTGGGACTGATCGTCATCGACGAACAGCACCGCTTCGGCGTGCATCAACGTATGGCGCTCAGAGACAAGGGGCGTAACGCCGGCATTCGTCCGCATCAGCTGGTCATGACCGCCACGCCGATCCCGCGAACCTTGGCTATGCTACAATACTCGGACCTCGATATCTCGATCATCGACGAATTACCGCCCGGCAGAAAGCCCATCGTCACCAGCGTCATCCCCTCCGAACGCCGCGAAGAGGTCATCGCCCGTATCGGCCACTGGGTCGCTCACAAACGGCAAGCCTACTGGGTCTGCACCTTGATCGAAGAATCCGAGGCCTTACAATGCGAAGCCGCCGAAAAAACCGCTGAACTACTCACCCAAGTATTACCGGACATTCGCATTGGACTAGTACACGGACGCATGAAAGCCGCCGACAAGGATGCCGTGATGCAAGACTTTAAGAGCCACCGAATCGATCTTTTAGTCGCGACCACCGTCATCGAAGTTGGCGTGGATGTTCCTAACGCCGGACTCATGATCATCGAAAATCCGGAACGCTTGGGCCTATCTCAACTTCACCAGCTACGAGGACGGGTCGGCCGGGGCAAAGACGATAGTTATTGTTTGCTACTCTATCAATCCCCTCTCTCCGACACGGCGAGACATCGGCTCGGTATTCTAAGAGACACAAACGACGGCTTTATGATTGCCGAAAAAGACCTGGAACTACGCGGACCGGGCGAAGTCATGGGCACCCGGCAAACCGGGCAAATGCAATTTAAAATCGCCGATTTGGATCGAGACACGGATCTACTGGATAATATCCCAACGATTGCCGAATCGCTGCTACACCATTCCCCCGATGCCGTTCAACCGTTAATCAAACGCTGGCTCGGAGAAACCGTCAATTATGCCGAGGTATGATACGCTTGCCGATTAAAAGCCTTTTATTAACACAAGAACCGAACTGGATCGTCAGTCGCCCCGGAGAGCACCATACGATTCCGCTGTCAGCGCAATCCTGGATCTACGAGCCCGGATCGATCACGCAACGATTGCGCAGCTACTACGGCGATGCCGTCAAAGTAAAAATACTACTCAATTGCCGGCGCCTGCCTTTTTTGAGCGAGCGCGAACGGCTCAATCTCAATCCGGGACGTTACACCTTAACCCGCGAGGTGTTATTACATGCCGACGGCAGGCCGCTAGTCTTAGCTCGTACGCTGATTCCAGAAAAAACAATCAAAGCCGCTCGGCGGAACCTAGCCCACCTTGGCACTAAACCATTGGGAGAAGTGATTTTTTCTTATCCTAAGTTAGCCAGACTGGAAATGGATTTCGCGCTTATCGCCCCCCCGCTTTGGACGCCCTTTGCCGTCAACGAAGCCCATATCGAACAACCGCTTTGGGCAAGAAGAACCGTATACGCCATCCGCCAAAAACCGCTACTGGTAAACGAGTTTTTTTTGCCTGAGGTTTTTAACTTGCTTTAAATCAGAATTCAGCGCCGGCGGATGTTGCATGAACCTTCACCGCCAAGCGCCGAATTTTAAACGTAAGCGCTAGAACTAGTTAGCGCTTACCGAATAGATTAGGACTTTTCGGTTGGGCTTTTTTTTGCAGACAATGGTATGCGGCGCTTTCGAATTTAATCCTAAGAGACTGCGTATTTTTATTTTCTTTGACGAATAGCTCGGCTTCCTTAGCCGTCAAATCCTTGAGCAGATAAGTCGCGATACACATGCAAGGTTCGGCAAAACGTTTTCTGTCGAGTTCTTTATTGACTGAATTCTTAACTTCCCTTTCCACACATTGATCGGCAAATTGGTGTTCGAATTGATGCTTGACCAAATCGCTGACTTCGCTCCCATGCGCGTGATCAAACTTGACATGAGCTTTGGTTTTGACGGGCTCCGAAGGCCTCGAAGAAGACTTATCGTCCGAGCATCCGGCGATCAAAAAAAAGCCCGTCAACAAGACGCCCCACACTAGACTAATATTTTTTATATAATGCATTGTTTTGATAATAGTTTTAAAGTTTAGATACTTAAGGCCAAACGAAACAATAATATGATGATTTCATGTCTTTGTATACCCTAGTACAATAGGAGTCGAAACCATCAGTCCTTTACAAGTATATATTTCGCACTTCAAATTTCGGCATTGTCGGAGGAGGCCTTGGGGTGCTAGGTAAAGGCTTTGCCAGCATGGAGCTGGCATAGAGCCTACATGGAAGTATTTACGGCGTCCTTTGACGGGTACCCCAAGGCCGAATTTTCATCTACGATGGTTATACTTTGACCCGCTCTAATTCAAAAAAAATCATGACCCATTCAAACGATCTATTCTCCGCAGCAAAACAAGTCATTCCCGGCGGCGTCAATTCGCCGGTTAGATCATTCGGCGGCGTCGGCGGCACACCGGTTTTCATCGACCATGCTTCCGGCCCTTATATTTTCGATAGCGAAAACAAGCGTTACATCGATTATGTCGGCTCCTGGGGACCACTGATTCTAGGACACGCCCATCCTGAAGTGATCGCTGCCGTCACTGAAACCGCCCAAAAAGGTCTTAGCTTCGGTGCGCCGACCGAAATTGAAACCCGCATTGCTCAAGCCGTTTGCGAACTGATGCCGTCGATCGAGTTGGTTAGAATGGTTAGCTCCGGCACCGAAGCGACAATGAGCGCGATTCGCTTAGCCCGCGGCTTCACCGGACGCGACAAAATCGTTAAATTCGAAGGTTGTTATCACGGCCATTCCGACTCGCTCTTGGTCAAGGCCGGCTCGGGAGCACTAACATTCGGAGTACCGAGTTCGCCGGGCGTTCCTGCGGCCCTGGCGGAAAATACGATCACGTTAACCTACAACGATAACGAATCTGTCGTCGAGTTATTCAAAAAAATCGGCGACAGCATCGCTTGCATCATCGTCGAACCGGTCGCCGGCAATATGAATTGCATCCCGCCGGTTTCCGGTTTTCTCGAAACGCTACGCCAAGTCTGCGACGAATCCGGCGCGCTATTGATTTTCGATGAAGTAATGACCGGATTCCGTGTAGGATTGCATGGCGCACAAGGGGTTTACAACATCACGCCCGACCTGACCACGCTCGGTAAAGTCATCGGCGGTGGCATGCCGGTCGGCGCTTTTGGCGGCAAACGACAAGTCATGGAATATCTCGCACCGATCGGTCCGGTTTACCAAGCCGGTACACTCTCGGGCAACCCGGTCGCCATGGCCGCGGGACTGAAAACACTCGAGCTGATTGCGAAACCGGACTTCTACGAAATTTTAACCGAGAAAACGACCCGTTTCGTCAATGGCATGAAAGACCGCGCCAGCCAAGCAGGAATACCCCTTTCAAGCAATGTCGTCGGAGGCATGTTCGGCTTGTTTTTCAGCGAAGACAAGCAAATCACTTCGTTTGCACAAGTCGCTCAATGCGATCAAGACCGTTTCAAACGCTTTTTCCACTCAATGCTCGACAATGGTGTTTATCTGGCTCCGTCGGCCTTCGAAGCCGGTTTCGTTTCAGCCGCGCATAGTGACGAGATCATCGATGAAACGCTGGATATCGCGGCAAAAGTGTTCAAGACTTTATAAACACGCGGATTAAGCCCATCGTTCATCGTAGATCAAATTTCGGCACGTCAATACCTTCTCCCTTTGGGAGAAGGTTAGGATGAGGGAGATAAAAAGCTGAAACTTGATGCGTGTGTACTATAAACCTAACGTTCATGAAGGCCCGGCAAATGAAAGCGCGTGGCGTTGGTGGAGGGTGCGATCACTCGCCCGACAGTACGCCGTAAATACGTCCATGTAGGCTCGACGGCGGCTGTCAGATTGCCAGGGATGGCATGAATGCAGATTTTGCATTACGCCATGGATGGCGTGTATTAGGGCAATGCAGGAGCAATTGCCGAGGAGCAAAAATCTGCCTTGCCGCCGACGCCTGTCGGTCGAGCAACCGCACCCTCTCAGGAACCGGCATTGCCAGAACGGAGTTTTGTATATCGAAAAATTAGATAAGGAGTCCGAATCTACGAACTTTCACAGTAAAGTCGGTAGTTTAACCATAAAGCACATGCAGTATATTAGTTAAATTCAATAGGTTGCTTTAGCACCCCACTAATTTTTCGGGTGAACGAAAGTTTTACACAAACGGGTAAGAAGCTATTCTTCATCACCTTCATGGTGAAATGCTTTAATTAGGATCAACCAATTCGAGTTCTTTAATGCGCGATGACAAGGAGATGATATGAAACCGGACAGCCTCTCGATCAAAAAACGCTATGACCGACTAGCGCCTTATTTCGACAGCCTTGAAGCCGTCATGGAAGGCTTATTTTTCAAAAAATGGCGCAAACGCTTATGGGCCAAAGCCGAAGGCGAGCATATTCTTGAAATTGGCGTCGGCACCGGTAAAAACTTCGATTATTATCCGCATGGCGCTCGGATAACCGCAATCGACTTCAGCGGCAAAATGCTAGATATCGCAAGACACAAAAAAAACCGAAAACAGATCGATGTCGATCTTCATGTAATGGATGTCGAATCGCTTGAATTTGCCGACAATTGTTTCGATACCGTGATTGCCTCTTTCGTATTTTGCTCGGTACCCTCGCCCAGAAAAGGGCTCAAAGAATTGCATCGAGTCTTAAAACCGGGCGGACAAATCGTGCTGCTCGAACACGTTTTAAGCTCAAGACCTTTGCTTGCTCGCTTGATGAATCTATTGAACCCGTTGACGGTTTCATTGCTCGGCGCAAACATCAATCGGCAAACGATCAAAAACGTACAAGCCTCCGGCTTCAGTTCGATTCATGTCGACTCAAGCAGCGGCGACATTATTAAACTAATACAAGCGCGAAAATAAACTCGATCGACGAACAACTCTCGTTTGCCCGATCAGTTCTTCATGACATGCAACGAATAAACCCCGTTGTCAAAATCGTCAAAATAGTAATCTACCATCGGATTATGAATGCGCTGCTTGTTCTGACTGACCATCAAATTGCATTCCGCGACATAGGTTTGGTGACTGGCATTATCGACCAAGACATGATACCAAGGTTGATTCTTTGCGGGTCGACTGCGCGCGACTTTTTCGTACCATTCTTCGCCGCCGCGAAACTCGAAATCGACATCGTAGATAACCCCACGGTAATTAAACAATTTATGATGAACGATCTGCCCTAAAAAATATTTTGCTTCTTTCATAACCCGTCTCTTCAAGCCAAGCAGCTCTTATAAACCTTTCGCACTTCAAATTTTGGCAGTCCCTAAAGCGCCGCCGGGGTGCTCGGCAAAGGCTTTGCCAGCATGGATGTATTCACGGCGTCCTTTGACGGGCCCCGGTGCCGAATTTTGATCTACGATGAGTATATCTAAACTTGCCGCCACATCCGCGCAAAGTCCGACTTCAATAAAAGAATATCATAATCATCACAAACACCCTAAACCGCCGAAAATGCATAAACCGAGAATTGCTGAAAAATTCTAAAGTTTTTCGCTACGAACTGGACGAATTAGTTAAAATACCCGCAATTCCCAATTTGGAGATCAAAAAGGGTGTGGGGTATGCTTGGCGAGGATGTCGGCAGCAGGGAGCTGCCGCCAAGCCCCCATGGATGGGTTTACGGCGTTCCTCGACAGGCATACCCCACACCCTAAAATCGGCGAAACTGCTCAAACTGGGAATTGCTGTTAAAATACAGCCCATTACATTATTTCGATTAAACGACGTGAAGCCTCAGATAAAAAATCTTGTTCAAACCCGCATTCCAACCCGTTACGGCGAATTTGTTCTACATTACTACAGCAACAACATCGACACTAAGGAGCATGTAGCCTTCGTAAAGGGCTCAATCGCAAACCAAAGCCGAATTCCGGTTCGCATCCATTCCGAATGCTTTACCGGCGACGTTCTCGGTTCGCGACGTTGCGACTGCGGCGAACAGCTCGACAAGGCACTGCAGATTATCAGCAACGCGGGGCAAGGCGTGTTGATTTATTTACGCCAAGAGGGGCGCGGTATCGGGTTATTGAAAAAACTGCAGGCTTATAACTTACAAGACCAAGGCATGGATACGGTCGATGCCAACATTCATTTAGGTCATTTGGACGACGAGCGCGACTATACTTTCGCCGCGTTAATGCTACAAGACTTAGGCGTCGATTCGATCCAATTGATTACCAATAACCCGAGAAAAATCGATGCATTGACTCAACTCGGCATCAAAGTCGAGGATCGCATCCCGATCGAATCGGTTTTCCATAACGACAACCGCGCTTACTTGACCACCAAAGTCGAAAAAATGAGTCACTTGTTAACCCTGCCGAATGAAGACAAAAACTAATCGTCCCGTTAAACTTCCGCCGGCAAAACCGTTTCCACCAAGCTAACCCAATAGGCGGCTCCCATCGGTAAAATTGCATCGTTAAAATCGTAATGCGGATTATGCAATAAACAACTGCCTTCCGAGGGGCCATTACCGATCCATACATAACACCCAGGCACCTGCTGCAGCATAAAAGCAAAGTCCTCCGAGCCCATGCTCGGTACCGGGCACAAATCGACTCCTTCGCTTCCCGCTACCTTTGCTGCCGCCAGCAATGCCAATTCGGTCGCATTCGGCGCGTTGACCAACACCGGATACCCCGGATTCTCGGGATTGAACGCAATCGACCCGCTAACGCCCAATCCCGCACAAATTCCTTCGACCGTCTTTCTAATCTTATCGACAATCAATTCCTGCACCGCTGGTGTAAAGCATCGAAACGTACCGCGCAACACGACCGACTCGGGTAAGGCATTCCAAGTATCACCCCCATGAATCTGCGTAATGCTGACTACCGCCGAATTGAGCGGGTCGACCGTACGGCTAACAATGGTTTGTAAAGCACCGATCACTTGCGCCGCGGCGACAATAGCATCGTTGCCTAAATGCGGCATTGCGGCATGTGTGGCACGCCCTGTGACAACAATCTCGAAACAATCGAACGAAGCCATCATCGGGCCGGATTTGACGGCAAATTGTCCTTCCGGAATATCGTGATAATTATGCATACCGAACACGAAATCGACTGGAAACAACTTAAACAAACCGTCATCGATCATCCGTTTCGCACCGGCCCTGCCTTCTTCGGCCGGTTGAAAAATAAAATATACGGTTCCATCGAATTGAGGATGCCGACTTAAATATCCTGCCGCACCGAGTAGCATCGCACTATGACCATCGTGCCCGCATGCATGCATTTTTCCATCATGCTTCGAACGATGCGCAAACGTATTTTGCTCTTGAATAAACAACGCATCCATGTCCGCTCTTAGCGCAATTTTTCGAGAGCTCGTGCCAGCTTCCAAACTCGCCACAACACCGGTTTCCCCCAATCCTTCATGCACATCAAGCCCGAACTCCCTTAATCTTGCGGCAATAAAACGCGCCGTTTCGTTTTCCTCGAATGCGGTTTCAGGAAATTGATGCAAATGCCGCCGCCACTGCCGCATCGGCTCATGCCATTCCGATAATTTTTTTTCTGTCGTCATAGCCATTCGAAAAACATAATAAAAATAGATATTGTTTTCTATTTGTTCTTTGTATACTATTTTTCAAAACAGATAGAGAACAAACTATGCATCCTTTCAACTTAACCCGTAAACAACAAGAAGTGTTTGATTTTTTACTCGATCAACAAGACTTTACACATCCACCGACACTCGACGAATTATGCGCCGCTATCGGACTAAAATCGAGAGGCTCGCTGCACAAACATATTCAAGGACTCATTAGTGCCGGCCTAGTTGAAGCTCCTAACCGTAAACAACGAGGCATCCGTTTAACAGCCCACGCCTTGGCACTGAAAGAACCTTCGGCTAACGATCAACGCAATACGCTACCGTTAGTCGGCGCAATCGCCGCCGGCAAACCGATCGAAGCCATTGAAAATATCAACTACATGCACGTCCCAGATCAACTAAAATCCGAAAAGCCTTGCTATATCTTACAGGTTAAAGGCGAATCGATGATCGACGAGGGCATTTTCGACGGCGACTGGGTCGTCATCGAACAACGCAGCCACGCCCTTAACGGCGAAATCGTCGTAGCATTGATCGACAAGATGGAAGTCACGCTCAAAATCATCGAACAGTACCCGCATGAAACGGTACTGATTTCGGCGAATCCGGGTTTAAAACCAATGCGCTATAAACCTCATCAAGTTGAAATTCAAGGCGTATTGATCGGGCAAATGCGCAGTTATCGGCACAAAAACCCATCCCGCCACTTAACCGGAGAAAAATCATGACCCCACGTTATCACATGCAGGATCAAGTCCATGACCGTATCAAAGATCTGATGGGCGAAAACCAAACCTTCCCATGGAACGAAGGCCGGCTACCGAATATCGTCGCACCGGCCATTATCGTATTATTTTTACTCCTGGGCTTGAATTGGTAAACATGACTGTACACTTACCTCACTTCAAATTTCGGCATTAGCGTATGGAGGTACCGGGGTGTTCGGTCGATTTTTGCTCCTCGGCAATTGCTCCTGCATTGCCCTACTACACGCCATCCTTGGCGTAATGCAAAATCTGCATTCACACCATCCTTGGCGCTTAGCTGCCGCCAAGCCCCCATGGATGGGTTTACGGCGTTCCTCGACAGGCATACCCCATACCCTAAAATCGGCGAAACTGCTCAAACTAGGAATTGCTGCTGTTTTCTTGAGAGTAGCGCGTTAATGCATAGCATGTTATAAATTAACGCGCGGTTATAAACAGGTAAACCGGCGCCAAAAAACAACGGCTAACCCTAGAATAAGCATTGGGTCCACTAAAATATACCCATCGTAGATCAAAATTCGGCACCGGGGTGCCATCAAAGGACGCCGTGAATACGTCCATGTAGGCTCTATGCCAGCTCCATGCTGGCAAAGCCTTCGTCGGACACCCCGGCGCCTCCTTAGGCAATGCCGAAATTTCAAGTGCGAAAGGTATAGCTAATAAACACAATTATTCGACGAAATAACACATTGGTTGTTGATCAATGAATGAGGAGAAGTCAAACCGCACCTCTAGAGAGTCATTAGTTTTGTGTCTACCATGCTTTCCGTGCACAATGCCCTGATTTCAAGTAATACGCAGAACATTCATCCTATTTGGCCATCACCTTTTCTAGAAAATTAAAATCACTATGATCAAACATATCCACATGCTTTTTGTCGCGCTCTCCATCATCAGCTTTACCGGGCGCATATTCTTGTCGGAAACCCACTCTGCATTACTGTCGCAAAAATGGTTAAAAATTGCCCCGCATGTCATCGATACGGTGCTGCTAATTAGCGGAATTTCATTGGTTTTTATCGGCGGCTGGCTTTCGGCCGATTTCGGCTGGATCCTTGCCAAAATCGTGGCATTGCTTGGTTATATCGGCCTAGGTATCGTGGCGATGCGCAGTCAAGGCAATCAACGCTGGCTGGCATTTGCGGGCGCCTTACTGTGCTTTATTTATATTGCGCTCGTGGCAGTCAACAAACAAGCATTTTTCTTTCTGTAATTCTAAACCCTAACCGGGGCAATATCCTTGCCCCTAACCAAGCACTTTCGCTTTAAAAGATAGCCGCGGCGATCACGGTAAAAACCTGACTACTCATTCGCCAATACCGAAATTGACTCGTTCAAAAAAGCTTCAAATTCATCGATCGCCACTGGCTTTGAAAACAAATAGCCTTGAAAAACCCGACACCCCAGATTTTGTAAAAATGTTAGCTGTTCATGGTTTTCAACACCTTCCGCGATGGTACTTAACCCAAGACCATCGGCCATCGAAATAATGGCTTTAACAATCGCTCGGCTTTTACTATCGGCAATACAGTCCCGGACAAAAGACTGGTCAACCTTCAGCGTATCCAATGGGAAGTTTCTGAGATAGCTCAAATTGGAATAACCGGTACCGAAATCATCGATTGATATTCGAACCCCGATATTCCGCAACTGGGCCAGCGTTTTGATCGATTCGTAAGAATGGTGCATCAAGCATCCCTCGGTTAATTCCAATTCCAACATCGACAAATCCTGAAGCCCACTAGACAAAATAATATGCCGTAAACGTTGCGCGAAGTCTTTTTTAGCAAATTGACGCGGCGAAACATTCACAGCCAAATAGCTGCAGGTTTTATTGAAAGGCGCCTGAGTTTCCTCCCAGTGCCTGAGCCGCTCGCAGGCTGTCGCCAACACCCAATCACCAATATCATGTATCAACCCGGTTTCCTCTGCCAATGGGATAAAATCCATCGGTGAAACCCATCCTAATTGGTCGTTGTTCCAACGAATCAAACACTCGGCGCCGATGACCGATTTCAGACTGATGTCGACTTGCGGTTGATAATGAAGCTCGAACTCGGCGTTTTCGATCGCTTTCTTCAACAGCGTTTCCAATGTAAAGCGTTGCCGCTCTCTTTCCGCCATACTGGGGTGAAATAATTTAAAGCGATTACGGCCTTTTTCCTTCGCGACATACATCGCGGTATCGGCATGCTTGATTAGGTCGTTACCGGTTGCGGCATCGTGCGGATAAAACGCGATACCGATACTTCCCGTCACCGTCAATTCATGATGCGCCAAATGGATTGGGAACGCCAATACCTTACGCACCTGCTCTGCTACCTGGGCCGTATGCAGTTCGGCAACGGACTTATCACCTCCCAAGTTGGTCAACAAAACAATAAATTCATCGCCGCCTTGTCTGGCCACGGTATCGGCTTCTCTGAACATGTCTTTTAGCCTTTCGGCAATCGTCATCAATAACTGATCGCCGACCGAATGCCCCAATGTATCGTTGATATTTTTAAAGCGATCCAAATCGATGAACAATAATGCCACGCTGTCATCCGTTCGTTCGGACTGAGCCAAGGCTATCCGCAGTCGATCGCTCAATAAGGTTCTATTTGCGAGCCCCGTCAAATCGTCAAAATAGGCTAACTTGCGGATTTCTTGTTCCTGTGCCTTTTGGTTGGAAATATCGGCAAATACAGCAATGTATTGGGCGACGTTCCCTTGAGCATCGGCAATAGCGGTGATACTCAACCACTCCGGATAAATCTCACCATTTTTACGCCGATTCCATATCTCGCCTTGCCACTTCCCGGTTTTTTGCAAGCCATTCCATAACGAGCGATAAAACAGCTTATCTTGCTTTCCGGATTTAAGAATGCCGATATTTTTGCCAAGCACATCCTTCGCCGCATATCCGGTAATCGCTTCAAAAGCGCTATTGACTCGCAACAGCACGCCACGAGCATCGGTAATTGCAATACCGTCCAACGTATTCGCGAATACGGAGGCGGTTAGCCGAACTTCCAACTCCGACCGTATGCGTACCAACAAGTGAGTCAATTTTTCCGCAATACTTTTAAAAATACGGGCTCCGGCGCCATTATCAGTCGCCGGCGTATAGAGTAAAACGCCCAATAACCGGTCCGCTTCGATCAATGACAATGCTTGCCACGGCGGAAAGCCGTTACCGGCAACTAATGATTGCGTCGACAACCCCTCGATTCGCTCAGGATAATGCGTTAATCCGGGATCGGTTTGACCAACGAACTTCAATCCTTCATCATTCATTAGATAAAGCGCACAGGAACGGCTGAACGACTGAACTAAAGGCTCCGGCGCAATCAAATTTAGGGTTTGCCTTGCCATTTCTTCGAGCGAATCGAACGTTCCGCACTTCAATGCCATCAACGATGACAACAAGGCCTGCAAGCGAATGTCGTTATATTGATCGCTAAGCGCTTGTGCGGCGCGCAACATATAACGAACATGGTGGATCAGCACCGGCCAATTGATCGGTTTCGTAATAAAATCGCTGGCTCCAGCCTGATATGCCTCTTCAATCGACCGAGTGTCGTCGGAGCCCGTCAAGATCAGAATCGGGACATGCTGCCCTTGGGGTAATGCTCTGATTATCCGGCAAACTTCGATGCCGTCGATTCCGGGCATATTGATATCGAGCAAAATAATATCGGGATGAACTTGCTCATAAACAACCAGGCCGCGCTCTCCGCTTTCCGCCGATTCAACGGTAAACCCATGGGGTGCCAATGCCTCGCTAACCAAGATCCGAATCGCGGGATCGTCATCGATGATTAACAAAAGCGGTTGTTCGGCTGTTCGGTCTGTTGGCGACATAGTAGCGTTCACGATAAAGAATCGAGTTGCGCGCGCAAGGCATCGGCGACGCAATCGAATTCATTTTCAATAGTGGTTATTAAATCCGATAGATCTTGCCACTGTGCATCGATCGCCTGGATCTCTAAACGTTTACAAACTGCGGATAAGGTATCGGCACCGAGATTGGCGCTAGACGATTTTAAGCTGTGCGCGGCTTTTCTCACGACATCCCTATTCTCTTGCGCGTAAGCCTGCTTGATTGTTCGAATTTGTTCCGGCGATGTCTCTAAATAAATCGTTATGATTTTCGCTAAAATAGCGGTCGAACCACCGGGATCTAAGTCTCGAATTCTGGCGAGTGCATCCATATCCAACACCGAATGATCGGAACTTTCAATTGATCTTATTGAAACGCTTTGAACTTTATGCGGCAACCAATGCTTCAGCTTATCGATTAAGTCTTCGACGATAAAAGGCTTACTCAAAAAATCGTCCATACCAACTGTCGCGCAACGCTCCCGATCGCCGGAAATTGTTGCAGCCGTCAACGCAATGATGGGCGTTTTAATTCGCTGCTGTTCGCATTCGAGCGCACGAATTTTTTCGGTGGCCGTATAACCATCCATGACCGGCATCTGGCAATCCATCAAGATCAAATCGAAATCATGCTCGGTAAATTGCTCGACGGCTTCGGCACCATCGGCGCAAAGAGTCGTGCGGCATTCGAGGCCTGCAAGAATGGCCTTCGCGAGCTCTTGATTAACAAGGTTATCTTCAACCACTAAAATAGCCGCTTCCGGAAGTTTAACTAAATCGCATCGAGAAGAATTCTCACCAGCCCCGGGACAATTATCCGTGGCAAGAACGGAAGGCTTGATGCATTTTTGCAAATCGAGTAGATGATAGGGTTGATTCAAATAGGCATCCGCCTGTTCGGACAACTCCGCATTACCCCACAGCACTGTCCGTAACCCGGTTAATCCTGACGTCTTGCCGATTTCCGTCAACAAGGCGCCGAGTCCCGACAAACAATCATCAATCACAATCGTATCGAACGCCTCCGCGTTATCGGCAGCCTCGCGCATCTTCGCTAATGCCTCATACGTTGTTGCCGAAGTTACCGCGCCCCCCGACCATGCCTGTATCTGTCTCGCCATAATATCAACCTGTGCACCCGGCTGAGCCGCAATTAAAACCTTGCAACCTTGCAAAGACATCGCAGGCTCACTGTGCATCGGCGCCGGCTTCTCCAGCGACAACTCCACGGTAAATTGCGATCCCACACCCGGTTCGCTGCTGCAATCGATAGAGCCTCCCATTAATTCGACCAATTGCCGAGTAATACTCAAACCTAGTCCGGAACCGCCGTATAAGCGGCTCGACGACTCATCGGCCTGAGTGAAGGGCTCGAAAATGAATTTGAGCTTGTCCGGCTCGATGCCGATACCGGTATCTTGGATTTCGATGCGATAGCGAACCGACAAAGCATTTTCATCCAGCACCCGCACCCTAATAATCACTTGGCCTCGATGCGTGAATTTAAGTGCGTTACCGACCAAATTCACCAAAACTTGATGCAAATGCGCCTGATCGCCGCAGACCCATGTCGATAATCCCGGCATCACGTCGAAACACAAATCGACATTTTTAGCCGCCGCTTGCGCCGAAAATAAATCGGCGATTTGATTCAAGGTGACATAAAGATCGAAATTATCCGAATGTAAATCAAATTTACCGGCTTCGATCTTTGAAAAATCCAGAATATCGTTGATTAACGATAATAACGACTGCGATGAATTGGCGATCAATTGCACATAATGCCGCTCTTGTTTATTCAAGCTTTCTTTCAGCAATAATTCGCTAAAGCCGATGATCGCATTCATCGGCGTCCTGATTTCATGGCTCATGTTGGCCAAAAATTGCGATTTAGCCCGATTTGCGGCTTGCGCTTCTTCGGCCAGCATGACGGCTTTATCGGTAGCGACTTCCAAATCTTTGGTGCGCTGCCGAACCTTTTCACGCAAATCTTCACGCTGAGCCATGATGCGGGAACGGTAAATGCTCAATCTTCTGAGCATCTTATTGAACGCTTCGGTCAACTCATTAATTTCCCTGCCGCCCTTGATTTTTAACTGCTGATCGAAGTGCCCGTTGGAAATATCGATCGCCGCATCGGCCAAACGCCGGGCGGGCAAAGTAATTTTCCTCGTCATCCTGACCGTCAACAAAATCGCGACTATCGAAATCGCCAAGCTCACCAATAGCGCATTAACGATCGCGATTCCTGCCGTCCGAAAAAAAGGCCCCAATAACAAACCGTATTCAATGCGCCCGATATATTCGGGCGTTTGAGAGCTATCGTTCAATTCCAGCAACATGGAATCGTCGGGCGCCTGACTGTAGCCATAAATCTCTTTGCCGAATGCCAAGCTTGCATAACGGCTTCTATGCATCAATAACGTCAACAACCGGGGTCGCGCTTGCTCAATTGGGGGCATAGGCTCATAATCGCCGGAGATAGTGCTATGCCGATACATCAGCTGGTTATCGGCATCGTAAAAACGGATATAAGCGATCTCGCCTATTTGATCCAGTTTACGTGCAATCTCATGCAATTCGCGGACATTACGGGTATAGAGCGCATATTCGCTGTTGATCGCAATCATTTCAACCAAAACCCGGGCATGGGTCAGCAGACGGCTGTAATTATCGGCAATAGACTGATAGGCATTGACGCCCGTAATAATCAGCGACGTACTGAGAATCAGCAAAATCACGAACGCATTGAACTCCTGAGTCAGGCTCCTTTGCGACTTTACGTTAAAAAACTTCATGGGCATCTTGAATCAAACTTTCCGGCAATTCCAACTTCATATGCCGTAGCGTTTTCATATTGATCGAGTAAAACACTTTCCGGGGCGGCTCCACCGGAATTTGTTCGGGAGGAATGCCGTTCAAAATTTTCACGATTTTTTCGCCGCACTGAACTCCAATATCGAAATAGTCTCGATCGAGCGAATAAAGCGCCCCTGCCTTGGTCCACTGATTCGACAAACCGACCAAAGGAATTCGGTTTCGAAACGAATAAAGCAACACATGCTTGGCGGTTTGCGCATTTAAAATACCGGATTCGGCGAAACTCCATAACGCTCCGGTATTCTGCGGCAAACGTTTCAATACGGACGGCAAATCCGAGTGATCGTTGACGGCTTGCGCATGAAGCCTGAGCCCGATTTGCTCGGCAAGTTGCTGAGCCCTACCTAATTCGGCACCGCTTTTTTCTTCATGATACAACACGGCAATCGACTTATCGGAACCGATAAACATCTTGAGCCATTGCAGTTCGATTTCCAACGGAAACTTCAGCACTAACCCAGTGACATTCTCGCTATCGCCCAAGGCTTTTTCGTCAACGATCAGCCCCGCGCATATGGGCAATTCGCTAAACTCAGATACGGCAAATGCAGTCGCCTGACTACCCAGCGATAAAACGGCTCGGGACCGACTGGCCGAAACGGCTGCTTTAATCGGGGCATTATTGCTGGCGTCTTTATAAACATGCACATCGAGCTCAATACGGAACCCGCTGACCGAAAAAGCTTGTCGAACACCCTCTAGAACCTCCTGATAAGGTTCCGCATCCCGACTCAAAATCGCGGTAATCGTAATACTCTGCGTATCGGCGAGACACTGGGGCACGCAAATCAGCAGGCTTGACAACCAGCAGCCGATTACGATCAATCGGCTCATCGGTTAAAACTCATAATTGAACTTAACCAAAAACAAACGCCCGTTTTGTTCGATGGTTTCGGCGCGCAAGTCGGTCGTAGAAGGATCGTGATAACGACTATCGAAGAGATTATAAATACTGCCGCTCAGCTCCAGCCCCGGAATCAAATTGCTGGAAAAAACGGTCATATTAGCCAGAAAATAGCCGGGCACGTTTGATGAAAATGTGTTGCGCCGGCTGGTATAACTCAAGTTAAAACCGGCAAAGACAAGATCTTGCCACAAAGGACCGGTAATATTGAGTTTGGTTAGGTGTTCGGGCGAGTTTTCGGGTTTTCTGGGGTCGCCCTGTACCTTCGATTGCTGGTAGGCATAACTGAAAGCCGCGCGCCAACCGTTTTCCCACTGCCCTTGCAGCTCGGTTTCGATGCCGTAAGTTTCGATCGAATTGACGTTTTTATAAATATAAGGATTCTCAACCGTCCCGCCTCCGGTCAAGCGAATCATATCGAATTCCTGGTTGAAATAAGGCGCGAGCGTAAGCAGATAATTGCGTTGAATACGCTGAATGAGATTCACTTCATAAGAGCGCATCGTCTCAGGCTCTAAATCCGAACTCCCGACCCAAATATTGCCGAAACGGTAATTTTCCTCGAAAGCGCTCGGCACGCGAAACGACTGGCCGTATAACAGCTTTAAGGTCGTATCGGTAAACGGTTGGTAAATGAGCGCAGCCCGGGGATTTACTGCATCGGCGATACCTTCATAACGGTCATACCGCACGCCGGCATTCAAGGTGAGATTATCTAAAATACGGTAATCGTCCTGAATATAAACACCCCAAATCGTGCGTTTGATAGCCACATCCGCAAATTGTTCGCCGGATCCCCGCTCGAAACTGCGCATCGCCTGCTGAAAATTATACCGGTATTCGCCGCCGACAATGACGTGATGGTCGCCGAATGATTTCGACAATTTCAGCTCGTTACCCCATAACTGACCGCGAAACACGTCGCGGCTTAAATCGTCCGGCACGAAGGCATAATAACCGTCGAAAGCATTGAAGTCGTAATAGGTACGCGCCATGACTTCGAGACCGTTATCGAAATAATGTTCGTAGAGCAAATCGGCATAAGCGCGATCGTCATCCAGACTATTACGGGAGTCGTTGAAAATCGTGTCGACAATCGGCACCGGCGGCCGCTTGCTGCGGCTGACGTAAGCGCCGCTCAAGGTAAAATCGCCCATCGTGTATTTGGCAAAACCGCGCTCGGAACGGTCCTTATCCACATCGCGAGCGGTCCCGAGACCGGCCACGGACAAATTATCCTCGCCCTCGCTCTGAAAATGCGAACCGGACAAATAGAGCTCCGATCCGTTGTCGAAGCGTTGCCCGTAAGTGAATTTCCCCTTATAGGTCTCCTGACTGCCGAATACACCGGTCACGGACGGACCTTCAAGATCGCGGCCGCGCTTGGTAATGATATTGAGTATGCCGAGAAAAGCATTGCTGCCATAGAGAGAAGATGCCGGCCCGCGAACCAGCTCGACGCGACTGATATCGTCGACATCGACCATGAACTCGGATCCGATCGCGCTAAAATCGACCAGGTTGTCGTTGCTGCGATGACCGTCGATCAATACCAAAACACGGGTATTGTAATCGCCGCTCCGATTGAAACCGCGAATACCGATACGCTGATAAATCCGATCATTGCTGGTATACATGCCGCGCATGCTGCCGACAATATCGCCTAGATTGCGATAACCGAATTTTTTGATATCCTCTGATGTCACGATACTGACAGACGAAGGCGCCTGCGTGACCGGCTGCTCGTATCGCGATGCGCTATAGACCGAAGGAATGTCTTCAAACAATATTTTTTCGTCGAGCGCTGCCGTAAAATCTTCGGCAACAACACGAAATGTCAGCACCAGATTCAGCAAAAAAGACCTGGCAAATACTTTCGGGATTATCAACAGGATTGCTCCACCATTCGACTCGATTGCTCGTGCAACCAAACGGAATACCGGAACGCAACGATGCAGGCCGGTTATTATACTTTAGAAATAAGCGAACAGACATTGTCTTAAACGCGAAACCAAGCCGCAGCTCGATGCTTGATTATATCTTTCGCACTTCAAATTTCGGCAGTGCACGAGGAGGCGCAGGGGTGTCCGGCTTTGCCTGCCCCTAGCAGGCATAAGTATCTACACATCTTTATCTTTTAAAATCATGCTGTTATAAAGTTTCTTCTGGTTTTTTATGAAGATAGGGACTAAAAATTGGATTTTTTAGGCTACTTTTTTATCCTAGATTACAGAAAAATCAACTTAACCAATTGTTTTATAAAGCTGAAAACTTGTGTAGATACCTATGCCCTAGCAGGACGGGGTTTGCAACCCCGTCCTAAACATTTCGACTTTGGCCGAAGTAAGCCGAAATGTTTAGGTCAAACCGAAACGTTGGGGACGGGTTAAATAACCTGTCCCGCAAAAATGTATTCACGGCGTCCTTTGGCGGACACCCCGGCGCCGAATTTTGATCTACGACGGGTATATCGCCCCCGACAGTCCTAACCAGGGGAATTGCCGATACCTTACATCAACGGCAAAATCTGATCCAAAACCTTGCCGTTCGTGACCAAAATCTGTTTCGGAAAAATACCGGGATTACCCTTGAAGTCGGTCACGGTTGCGCCCGCTTCCTTCGCGATCAATGCCCCCGCCGCCACATCATAAAGGTTCAATTCTTGCTCCCAGAACGCATCGACCTGAGCATCCGCAACCAAACACAAATCCAGCGCCGCCGAGCCCAGTCGACGCTGCCCGGCCGTCACTTGCGCTATCCGGCAAAAGCGCGCCAAGTTATTGTCTGTCAAATAACTTCGCAAACACGCAAAACCCGTGCTGACCATCGCATCGGCCAAGTTGGTTTCCGAAGACACATGAATACGCTCGCCATTCTTGTATGCGCCTTGCCCTTTTTGCGCCCAATAATAATCGTCGAACGCCGGCGCATAGACCGCGCCGAATTCCATTTCACCCTCAATTTCGAGCGCCACGCTGAGCGACCAAAAATACTGGCCTTTCGAAAACGAATGCGTTCCGTCGATCGGATCGACAACCCAGCGACTGCTTTGGTTTTCGGTCTTACCGCTTTCCTCGCCCCAAAAACCGAATTGCGGATAGCGCCCGGTCAACTCCTTCTTCAAAAACGCTTCGACCGCGACATCGGCTTCGGTAACGAAATCGCGGGGCGCTTTTTTAGTAATTTCTATATGCTTCAAAGCTTTGAAATAATCCAATGCAATGACGCCGGCTTCGCGGATAACCCGCTCAAGATCGCTTGTAGAAATAGACATTATCGGCCTTAGAAATGAATTAAAGCCGTTTATTGTAAAGCATCGGCGGCAAGGCGGCCTATCTCAGTATGATGCAGAATTTTTTCAAAAGGTTGTAAAACCTGCCTAGGCCCTTGCATAAATACATACACCGGAGTCGAGGTGTGCGTGCCGGTGGCCCAGACCGCGTGCTGATGTTCGGCAACTTCTCGCGCAAGCAGATTTTGACGATTGCCTGCCGGATAAGCAAAAAACGCGCTGTTAAAGCCCATCATAGGCACGCGCTTCAAACTCAATGATTTGTGGTTTGGCCGGTAATAGCGGTTTTTTTCAGTCGCCAAAATACGCTCGGCTTGTCTTTCATCGATTTTGAATTCGGTATAAAGATTAACCATCTCGACCAACCTAGCCGGCGTCTGTTGCGCCTTCGGCAAGGACTCGAAGCGCTTGAACAGCTCATAGTAACTCAACTGCTGCGCATACAGCCTGTCCAACACTTCAGGATTGCCGTAGTTGAAGGACGGTTGAAACTGTCTGTCTTCTTGAAAATACGCGCCAGGAAGCGAGCGGGGCTCGGGTAAATCGGCCGCCGAATAACTAAAGCCGAAGCCGCCGGTTTCATGATCGGCCGTGACGATCAATAAGGTATCGTCTCGCCCCTGCATCCAGTCAAGCACTGCTTCGAGCGTTTCATTCATCCGAAGCATTTCGTGCAATAAGGTGCCGGTATCGTTGCCGTGCGAAGCCCAATCGATCTGCCCGGCCTCGATCATCAGAAAAAAACCTTGTTCGTTTTTCGACAAGATGTCCAGCGCCTGCCGCGACATTTCCTTCAATGTCGGAACGGTGCGTGCCGGGTCTTGTTTGGCTAGGGTCTCGGCAATGCCATTCGGTAATTCGGACGCGGCAAACAACCCTAAGGTTTTGTCTCGGGCTTGCTGCAATTGCGATTTATCGAAAACCAACTCATAGCCCTGTTGCCGTGCTTGTGCCAACAGATTTTTTCGATCGTTCCGTTTCGAAGCGATCGAGTCGGCCCGGCCCAGTAATTGCGCTGCCGATCGGTAATCTTGCGATTGTTTGTCGTTGACGGTTTCGGGCAACCAATAACTCCATCCCGCCGACAACATCACATCCGGACCGATTGCCAGCAAATCTTCGGCAATTTCATTTTCGAGACTTCGATGTGTCTGATGCGCGGCAAATGCCGCCGGCGTCGCATGCGTGATGCGCGTATCGGATACCAGCCCTGTAGCCTTACCGATACGCTTGGCTTTTTCGACAATCGTTTCGCGGCGGTTGCCGTCTTTATCCAATCCGAGCATTTCCGAACCGGCAAAATATCCGGTCGCCAATTGAGACGCCGAAGCTGCGGAATCGGTGACTAACGTGCCGGCCGCGTGCGTCGTCGAAATAGTTATTTTGGAATCGCCTTGTTCAATCATGCGGTCGAAAGCGGTTTTGCGCGATTCGATCACACTGCTTGGCGCTTGCCTAGCATAAGACAATAACAACCCGACCTGCTGCGGCCCCATGCCGTCGCCGATCACTAAAATGACATTGTTAATACGAGCATCTTCCGAATGCGCCAGGTCAACACCGGCACATCCTGATAATGCTAGGTTCAATAACCCCAGCAAACAGATCGCAATGTAAATTTTTTTCATATCAAATGCCGGCATCCGAATAAGCTTTAGTCAATATGTTGTTGTGCATGATTGTTATGCCCTTTGCTCGTCAAATTTCGGCGTCGTGGTGCCCGTCAAAGGACGCCGTGAATACGTCCATGTAGACTCTATGACAGCATCCATGCTGCCAAAGCCTTTGCCGAACACCCTGGCGCCTCCATACGCTAATGCCGAAATTTGAAGTGCGATAGGTATAGATTCAGCACGAGCTCACAAGCTCGAACCGTTCCGATGAATCAACGCTTATGAGTCTAACAAGAAACGGACGCCAAACACCGAATTATCGATTATGATAATGTTATCGATACTATAAATTCGCCGATCGGTAAAGCTCATGGAAACCGCCATGTCAAAAATTCTCTCAGAAATAGACCCGCAGCAATTGCCGGCTATTCCTAAAGTCTTATTGAATCTGATCGAAGCCTTTCAAAATCAAGATACCGGGTTCGAGGATTTGACTCGAATCATCTCGCAAGACGCCGGGCTCAGTTCGAAAATATTGTCCGCGGCAAATTCGCCTTTCTATCAGCAATTCGGAGAATTAAAAAACTTAAATCGTGTGTTGATTATCCTAGGTCTCGAGCCGTTAAAGACCATCACAATGACCAGCGTGGCTCAACAATTTTTTAACCAAATCTCGCCGTCTCAACAGAATTATCTCGAAGTCATTTGGTTCAGGTCCTTAGCATGCGCTCATTTTGCAAGACGTTTGGCGAAACTCATCGGTTTTGAGTCGCCCGACCAGGCTTACTTGACCGGCCTACTGCATCGCATCGGACAACTAGCTCTTTTGCAATGCTTCCCTAAAGAATACGGCACATTGCTAAACGATCATTCCGAAGACCTCCCCGAATCGTTCGAAAAAAAAACACTGGGGATATCCCATCCCGAAATCGGCGCTTATATCATTGACACCTGGAATATTCCCGGTTTCCTCGCCGACGCCGTTTTGTATCAAAACAGTGCTTCATCCGCAATTCTCGATAGCCCCGCCTTGGTCAAACTGATCAACTTGGCAGCGCGATTAAGCCGATTCGACAGACAAAACAGCGCCGTTGTTTATGCCCAAGCCCATGCGCTATTCGGTCTCGGACAAGCGATTCTCGACGAAATAGCGATCGATGTAAAAAAACAGGTCGAACAAACCGCAGGAAGCCTTGGAATTGCCGTTGCGAAGCCTGAAGACGGCACGACGATCATCAGAGCAAAACTCGAAGAACGTAACGCGATTCAGAAGCGTCTCGGCAAGCACGCCAAGGACTTGGCTTTCCTCGGCGCCATTGCACGCAACAACGATTTATCCGAGCAATTCGATAAAATCCTATCGGTGCTACTTCGAAACTTGAATATATTATTCGGGTTACGTTCGACAGCCGTGTTTCTAGTAAATCCCGAAAAGCCCATCCTCGAAGGTTATCCATTACCCGAGCAAAACAACGCCAACCTATTATCGAATTTGTCGATCGAACTCAAACCTAATCGCAGTCTGGTCGCGAATGCGTTATTGAACCAACGCTTGCTAGATTCTTATCAAACCACCCTGCCCGATCCCATTCCGGTTATCGACCGGCAAATTTGCCGGTTGCTCGAAAGCGAAGGCATGATCGCGATTCCTCTTAGCGCGAATAATCGACATTGGGGAGTCATCGTTGCTGGATTGGCGCCGACCGACCTACTCCAAATCAAGGCTAAACGGGGTTTGATCTCGTTATTTGCCGGCGAAGCAACCCGTATCCTCTCTAATCATCGTGTAGCAGGCGAGCGCATCAGAGAAAACATCGACACGATGCAATCGGACTTTCAATTACAGGTAAAAAAAATAATTCATGAAGCCAACAATCCGCTGAGCATCATCAATAACTACCTTTATTTGCTCAACCTTAAACTCGGTAGCGACAGCCCGCAAGAAATCGGGCTCATTCAAGAGGAAATCAACCGGGTCGGCGAGATCATCCTGCGCCTTTCCGACACGTCGACACAAGAGAGTGCCGGCGGCGATTCCGGCCCGATCGATATCAACCAAACCCTAAGCGATTTGATCGCGCTTTTCGAGGGCGGACTCTTCGCCCCTCGTCGAATAGAGGCCTGCTTGAAACTCGATGATCGGCTCCCGAAAATCGCCATCAGCAAATCCAAGCTGAAACAGATCCTAACTAATTTAATCAAAAACGCCGCCGAAGCATTGCCTGACGGCGGTCATGTCACGATATCAACCCGCGACCGCGTTTATTTAGGCAATCACTGTTACGTGGAAATTCAAATCCACGATGACGGTCCAGGTTTACCCGATACGATCAGCGAACAGCTATTCCGACCGGTTACCAGCACGAAAGGCGAAGGCCACTCCGGACTCGGGCTCACTATTGTCAAAAACCTGGTCGACGAACTAGCCGGCACTATCGGCTGCAACTCGACGCCGGACGAAGGAACGACCTTTCAAATTTTTTTACCCAGAACACTATAACCCTGCCTATAATTAAAACTTAGGATCACGGTATTAATCATGGGCGCCATAGCTAGCTTACATTCTAATTCAGACATCGAGATACTGATTATTGATGATGAACCCAAGGCACGCGCAAGTTTACACGATATTCTCAAATTGTCCGGCTATCGCGTCGCTATGGCGGAAAACGTCGAATCGGCCATCGAATTGATCAACGAGCAAAATTTTCCTTTGATTTTGCTCGACCTGAATATGCCTGTTCTGAACGGTCATCATTTTTTGGACTATTTAGCCCATCACGATATCGACACGCAAGTCCTGATCATCAGCGGCGAAGCGACTTTCGCCCAGGCCGCACGCTCATTGCGTTTTAACTTTGTCCATGAATTCATTAAAAAACCCTATGCGGTCGAAGCCTTGCTGCATTCGGTTAAAATTGCCTCCGAAAAAATCCGCCTGAAAGAAATCAATAATAAAGTTCAGGCGCAATTATCGAAATCCGAACAATTACACCGCTTTTTCGTCGACAGTTCGCCCGACATCATTTACATGCTGAACGAGCGAGGCGAATTCGTGTTTCTGAACAATGCCATCGCTACCATCCTAGGCTACGATAAGAGCGAAATTATCGGAAAACATTATTCCTCGTTGGTTTACCAAGCCGATCTCAACAAAGCGAAATACGCTTTTAATGAACGCAGGACCGGCGATCGCTCCACCAAGGCCATCGAACTTCGTTTACGGTGTAAAAACAGCGATCAGCCGAAATATGTCGAAACCAATTCCATTACAATCGTACTGAGTTCCAAAGGCGTTTATAAGAAGAAAAAAGAAAATAAGGAATTTGTCGGCACCTATGGCGTCATCCGCGATATCAACGACCGCAAACTATCCGAAAACACCTTGCGCAAACTCAATTTAGCGGTCGAAAACAGTCCTAATTTGATCTATATCACCGACAGTAAAGGCACGATCGAATATGCCAATCCGAAAATTTTTGAAATCTCCGGTTACACCGCCGAAGAAATCATCGGCAAAACACCGCATATTTTTAGTTCCGGAGAAACACCGCCGCACGAATATCAAGAGCTTTGGAGCACCATCTCCTCCGGCAAAATTTGGCGCGGCATTCTCAAAAACCGAAAAAAAACCGGGCAACTGTATTGGGCCCAACAATCGATCGCACCGATGCTGGATTCGGACAACCGGGTAACGAATTATGTTGCTATTCAAGAGGACGTGACCGAAACGCTCGCTCAGCGCGATATGATTACCTATCAAGCGACTCACGACCCATTGACCGACTTGATTAACCGCACCGAGTTCGACCGCCGTTTGAAACGGATTATCAGCACAGCTAAAACCAATGGCTCCGGACATGTTTTGTGCTATCTGGATCTCGATAACTTCAAAATCGTCAACGACACCTGCAGTCATACGGCTGGCGACGAATTGCTTCGCCAAATCAGCCGACAATTATCGACATTGATCCGCAATCGCGATTCCCTGGCCCGACTCGGCGGCGATGAATTCGCGATACTAATGGAGCACTGTACGCTGGAACAAGCCCAAGCAACAGCCGAACGCATTCGGCAACACATCGAACGCTACCAATTCCGCTGGGAAGACAAAAGCTTCCGAATCGGCGTCAGTATCGGCATGGTCATGATCAATGCCGAAAACGGCGGTTTCGATGAATTATTAAAACGCGCCGACATCGCTTGCTATATAGCCAAGCAAGACGGCCGAAATCGCTCCCATGTCTTCACCGAATCCGACCAGGCTTGCATTGATTACCGCAACGAAGCCGCGTGGCCCGAAAAAATCGAACAAGCCTTGTCGCATAACCGCTTCCGACTTTATCGGCAGCGAATCGTCGCACTGAAAAGCATCGAAGGGGATCATTACGAAGTGCTGTTGCGCCTGCATGAAGACTCCGGCAAAATTATTGCGCCAAACGCATTTTTACCGGCGGCGGAACGCTATCAATTGGCCGCTTCAATCGATCGATGGGTTATTCAAAAAGTGTTCAACTGGATGCTTGAACATCCCGATCGGTTAAGTTCACTAACGATGTGCTCGATTAACCTTTCCACAGCAGGCTTGAATGACAAAGGACTAATCGAATTTATTATCGACCGATTCAAGCAAACTGCGCTTCCTGCCGAAAAATTCTGTTTCGAAATCACCGAAACGGCAACCATCGCCAATTTGACTGCCGCAACACAATTCATTACTTCGCTCAAGGAACTCGGCTGCCGATTTTCGCTGGATAATTTCGGTAGCGGCCTGTCTTCGTTTGCTTATCTTAAAAATCTTCCGGTCGACTTTCTCAAAATCGACGGTGTTTTCGTCCGCGATATCGAAACCGATTCGGTGGCGCTAGCGATGGTCAGGTCGATTAACGATATCGCCCATGTCATGAATAAAAAAACCATCGCCAAATTCGTCGAAAACGATTCGGTAATGAAAATCCTTTTGGATTTGGGCATCGATTATGTTCAAGGTTACGGCAGCGACGAGCCTTCACTTTTGAAATAAATCAGCAATTCCCAGTTTGAGAAATTTCTTCGTGTTCAGGGTGCGGGGTATGCCGTCGAGGAACGCCGTAAACCCATCCATGGGGGCTTGGCGGCGGCTCCCTGCCGCCGACATCCTAGCCAAGCACACTCCGCACCCTTTTTTATTCTCAAATTGGGAATTGCTGGAAATAAGTCGGCCATGCCTTTCTTGTTCTTGTAAAATCCTGAGCTTGTAAATGCCCTAATGGATGTCGTCTTGAAAAGACTGCCACCAGCCTTTTCCGGACCGACACTTGACCAACGAAAGGTATACGATGAATGACACCAAAGTCCGGCTTTCCGGTTATCACCGCCTCAAAAAATTACGCACTGCATTAGCAACAGCCAGAGGCACCGTCCTACTTACCGATTTAAAGCGCGAAGCCGAAGGAACTATCTCGCATGACCAAACCAAACGGGTCACTTACCTGACTAATCTGTTCTCAAGGATTCATCGAGAACTGTTTCAAGACTGGAAAGACCAAGCCACGATTCGGCACCGTCCCGGCACGATGACCGATGCCGATAAGCGCCTGAAATTTCGTAAAACCATCGGGCGTTTGGTACTAGACGAAGAAGCCAATAGAGATACGGCTATTTTCGACAATAACGGCTTTGTCATCAACGCCGACAACATTGATGAAAGATTGGCCGATTTTTACTTAAAAATGCGTATCGTTAGACCTTTTGATTACGGTAATCGCATCACACTCGATTTTTTCATGACCATCCTGGGCAGACTGCCGGCCTTTAAAGCGGTTTATGAACACGGCATCGATTTTCGCCGTATCGATCAAAGTGACGCCATCGCGCTGCACGATACGTCTAGCGATATTGAAGCGCTAACGCGCGCCTTCCGTCATGCTCTCGACCCGTTACGCAACCAGCCATTAATCAACCAAGCCAACGGCTACGGAATTTGGCCCGAGAATAAAACCTTCGTCTCGGGGATCCCTTTCTTATCCTATGTCACCGATAACGGCATCCAATGCCTGGTATCGGTCAACGGCGGATTGGTACCGTTGGACAGCATACAAGAAGAACTCTTTACCGCCGGCAAACACATTGCCGATTATCCCTTATGCTCACCGGATAACATTGTCGGCTACCTGCCCGGCACCGAACCCTTGCGTACAACGGAAAAAACCGAAATCGACGGCATAACCGTCGGCAAACAAGGAGAGGCGCCGCTATTTTGCCTTGACGTCAACATGTTGACCGGCTTGCGCTCGCCCAGCCATGCCGAATTATTGGAATTGGTCAAGCAGTGCGCAGGCAATCAAGCAAGCATTTTTAATCTGGCCGGTAACGAAACGCTAAAACTACAATTACTAGTTGCCGCGAACGGCGACGAACGTTTACAACGAAGCGTTGAAATTGCCTATGTCAGACTAGCCAAAATCGTGCGCATTCTCAAGCACGCCGAAGACGATATTTTCTTCGGAAAAACGCCGGTTGCAGAACCGCGGCTATTTATGTCGATGGGCGGGGCTGGTTCCGGAAAAAGCGTCGTCGAGGAAATTGCGACAAATCATTGCGGGGACAATTTCGTAATTGCCTCGCTCGATGAATTCAGAAAGCAAAGCGATCTTTATAAAGTACTGACCGCTGCCAACCACCATAGCGACGATTATGTATACGTGGAACCATTCGCTAACCGATTGCGCGACGCGGTAGCCCATCGCGCCAAACTCGAGCGGATAAATATACTCTACGACGGCACCGGAATTCCTTATTCGCCTCGCTACTCAGGCATTATCGATGAATTCAAACAAGCGGGATTTTATACACAAATCACCGCTGTCGATGCCTTTATCGTCAAACCCGGCAATCGCGAGCATGAGCTGATCCGTTCCACCGTGATAGATAGCGTCAAACAACGCTTCAACAAAACCGGCAGGGCCTTACCCTGGGTCATTACGGTTTATAAACACATTCGCTCCCCTGAGTCGTTTCTCGATGCTTTAGAAGACCCGGCTCTGGATAAAATTTCTCTATTTGCTAACGACAGCGAACCGGGCATGCATTACTTGATCGCCGAAAGCTTCAATTTACCCGACCGCGAAGTCAAATTACTCAAAACTCATCAACTATCGGGTTCGCTCGCTAAATCTCTCATCTCACTGAGTAAAACCAATGACGATTCGTTACTAAAAAATTTAGCACGCAACGACAAAACAACCCTCAGGCGAATGATCGATCGAAATCCCGAGTACAACGAGCAAAATGTCGCTTACTTAATTCACAATAGACTTCACGATCACCGAGTATTAGTCATTTACAACTGCCGGCGAATGATCGATTTTATCGATAAACGGCAACTCAATCCGAATGCGTCAGGCGAACAAGGCCTATTACACAAACCGGAAGCATTGGCCTTCCATGTCGATCCTCCCTCCCGCACCCCCTGGTTAATCTCGCTTCAAGATTCGACTTGATTGAATCATGTGCCTCTCTACCAAACCGAAAATATCGAAATATCCTTGAGGTCTAAAGCGGAATGGGAGCGTGGGAGTTCCTGATTTGCAAGTTTCTTCAGCTAAAGCCCAAAGATCAGCATATCCCTAGCAGGACGGGTTCGTAAGCCATGCGCGTCAAGCTAAAAACGGCCAACCCACATCACGCTCTTTCCCAAGCTCCAGCTTGGGAAAGACACCCCGGAAGCTCCAGCTTCCTGAGACCGACGCAACCTCCGCACATTCTCAGTCACCCCCGACTCGCTCGTTCACTCTTTCTTGATTGTCGGGAAGCTAGAGCTTCCTGAACAGGTTACCCAAGCTGGAGCTTGGGTAACAGCATATTTTAGTTTTTGCGACTACGACTGCCCCCTGTGCCAATATGACCTGAGACACTTACCCCTCGGAAATTAGAGTATAAAGGTAGGCCAGAATCATGAGCAAATCAAAAGCAGAGACCATGGAATCACCACAATTAACTGCGCCGGAGGTCGCGTTGGAAGACGCCCGTAGGGCGGCTGGAAACGCGACCTCCGGCGCGCGGCCCGATCCGGAGGTGGTTGCCACCGCCCAGCGCCGACAATTTACCAGCAGCGACAAGCGCCGCATCCTGGATGCCGCTGATCGCTGTACTCAGCCGGGTGAGATTGGCGCCCTATTACGCAAAGAAGGGATTTACTCCTCCCAATTAGCCACTTGGCGCAAACAGCGTGCTGCCGATCAGCGTGCCGCGCTGGCGCCGCAAAAGCGCGGGCGCAAGGCCGACTCGGCTCAGGCCGAGGACCGTCGTGTGCGCCAACTTACCCAGGAAAATGAGCGCCTGCGTCGCAGACTCGCTCAGGCCAATGCCATTATTGATGTCCAAAAAAAACTTTGCGTCTTGTTCGGACTGCCGGCGGACGAGACGCCGAGCGAGTCCAACTGATGCAAGCCCTTAACCAGCTGGCCCCGGAGGTCGGCCTGGCTCCGGCTTGTGCAGCCCTGAATTTGAACCGCAGTTCGGTCTATCGCGAGGATGCCCGTCGGCGCCTCCTGACGCCTGTGCCGGTAACGCGGGTGCCTCGTCCATCCGCCCCGCTGGCTTTCTCGACTAATGAGCGGCAGCAAATGCTGGCGGTGCTTAACAGCGAACGCTTCGCCGACTGCTCGCCGTATTTTGTCTATGCCACTCTGCTGGACGAGGGGCGCTACATCGGCTCGGTGCGCACCTTGTACCGTGCTCTGGAAGCGGACGGCCAGTCAGCGGAGCGCAGGCGCCAACGGATGCACCCGGTCTATACCAAGCCTGAACTCCTGGCCACCGCGCCCAATCAAGTCTGGAGCTGGGATATTACGAAACTCAAAGGCCCGGCTAAATGGACCTGTTTCCACCTCTATGTGATCCTGGATATTTTCAGTCGCTATGTCGTTGGCTGGATGGTCGCCCCGCGGGAAACCGCCGAACTGGCCGAGCAGCTGATCGCCGAGACGGTGACCAAGCACAACATCCCGCCGCATACCCTGACGCTGCATGCCGATCGCGGTTCCAGCATGCGCAGCAAGCCCGTGGCTGCCTTACTGGTCGATCTGGATGTCGCCAAGACTCATAGCCGGCCTTATGTCTCGGATGACAATCCCTATTCCGAGGCCCAGTTCAAAACCCTGAAATATCGGCCTGATTTCCCCGTCCGCTTCGGCTGCATTGAGGATGCCCGCAGCCATTGCCAACGCTTCTTCCCGTGGTACAACCAGTCCCATTGCCACTCGGGCATCGGTTACATGACCCCGGCCACCGTCCATTTCGACCAAGCGGCTACGGTATACCAAGCACGCGCAAAAACCCTGGAGATTGCCTTCCTCGCCAATCCAAAGCGATTCAAAGGAAAGTGCCCTTTGCCACCCAGCTTGCCTAACGCCGTTTGGATTAATCCGCCTATTAACACAAAGGAGAACCTCGACTCATAAATACACAACAATTAGACACTAATTAAAACAACTTGGTGTCTCAATGTCATTGACACATTCCGCTGGCCCCTGCTGGGACACTTGCTTCGGCAAGCTGAAACATCTTGTTAATAAGGTGAGAGTTTAACTATCCATTACCAATTTGGATACTCAATATAGACAAGCATCGCTGATTTCGGATGTATAAATATAAAAACACTACCAAGTCCTAATTGCTCACCCAAAGCGACTAGGTTATCCTTAGCAACCGGTAATCATAAGTTTCCGGAGCGAAAGACTATAAATATATTGGTCTTTTGCTATAACAACTAAAATAAAAACAGAGGTTCTCGAGATGGCAATGAATTTTTTGGATCAACTACTTAACCTAGCAGGGCTTAAATTGCCTGAAGCTAAAGAACGTTATGATCCATCCGTGTATATACAAGAAGATATCAAACCTGCTGCGACCAAACCTTCGACCGCTAATGCGGAACCTGCACGAATAAATAAAACATCGCAAAAGGAACAAGCAACTTCAACATTAACCGGGGTTGCTAAATACATGGCGAA
Source organism: Methylotuvimicrobium buryatense (assembly GCF_005931095.1). Classification (GTDB taxonomy): domain Bacteria; phylum Pseudomonadota; class Gammaproteobacteria; order Methylococcales; family Methylomonadaceae; genus Methylotuvimicrobium; species Methylotuvimicrobium buryatense. Next base: position 4,256,419 of record NZ_CP035467.1, read on the forward strand.
GCAGCAACCGCAAACCGCTCAGGAAGCGCAATCAGCCAAAGGCGGACCTAAAACGGCACAATTATCCGGTGTCGCAAGATATGTAGCAAAACTGGAACAAGAAGCGCGAGAAAAAGCCGAGGCTGAAGCTGCTGCTTTGGCCAACATGAGTGGAGTCGAACGCTATCTCGCCAGACTGGAAGGCAAAACAGTAGCACCCCTAAACCAAACACCCGTAAACAACACACCGAAAGAAGTCGCACCGACTCGAGTCGAGCGCTATTTGTCGAGTCGGATAGAAAATACATCTGCTAAAACGGTAGCGGCACCGGCTAAACCTGCTGCAAAAGAAACGAAAGCTGTAGCGAAACCCGTCGAGACCCAAGCAAAACAGCCAGAGACAGTGCCTGTTAGCAAGCAAGCCCAGCCTGACAAACCCGCCGAAAAGAAAGCAAGCAAACCGTCCGCGTCGGTCAAAAAAGAACCTGAAGTTAAAACAGCGCCAAGCGATAAAATTATCGACCTTACCGTTAACGGCGAGCAATGCCATGCTACGACCTCTAGAGGTAAACGCTGCCGACGCTCAACAGGTTTAAAAGTCATAGAAAGAACGATCGACGGCAAAAAATACAGATTTTATGCTTGCCCTCAACACAACAACAAAGACTTTCAGCCATCTCCCGAGATATTGGAAAGATAAACCTGGAAAAAGCATTTCATCATGAAGAATAATAAGTTAGTTCAATGACTTGCCCAGCCCTAACAAGTTAAGCGCCCATCATGACCTAAAGACCACAAAATGTTAAAGCTGGGCTTGTTATTTGTTTATACTCATCGTAGATGAAAATTCGGCCTCGGGGTGCCCGTCAAAGGACACCGTAAATACGTCCGTGTAGGCTCTATGCCAGCTCCATGCTGGCAAAGCCTTTGCGAGCGCCATGGATGGCGTGAATGTCGATTTTGCAGGAGCAAAAATCGACCTAGCACCCCGGCACCTCCATGCGTCAATGCCGAAATTTGAAGTGCGATGGGTATAGGTTAACGCGAACATAAACAGTTACACATCTTAGGAATGAGCAGGAACGTCCCTTTTTTCAATATCGAACAGATTGTTGATAAGGAGGGCTCGGTTAAAACTTATACCGATATCAATTTATTCCGATTCAGAAGAAGATGCCTCCGGCGGCAGTCGACAAGTTTCACACAAACGGGCTAATTCCAGAAGGCTGGTTGCACCCGTTTTTTCCATGACTCGAGCACGGTGCACCTCGACGGTACGGTGGCTGATGCCGAGCTGTCTTGCGATTTCCTTATTGGCATGGCCCGCCACCACCAGCGACATCACTTCCGATTCGCGGGTGGTAAGACCGTTTAAACGCCTACAGAGCGCTTGCTCTGCCAGTAGCGAGTCTTCGTACCTCCGGGCTTCTTGCTCTAGGACTCCCCGAATCCGTTCGATCAATAACTTACTGGAAACGGGCTTCGTCAGAAAATCAACCGCTCCGGCTTTGATCACGCGAACGGTCGTGGGTATGTCTCCATAACCGGTCAGGAAAATGATAGGCAAATGAATATCCCGGCGGGTCAATTCGGTTTGCAACTCGTCGCCGGTCATATCCGGCATGTTGAGATCGAGAACCAAGCATCCTCTCTTACCCGGACAATAAGCTTGCAGAAAATGCTCGGCACTCTCGAAAGCTTGATAATTAAAGCCGGCAACTTCCATAACCTGCCCGAGGCCGTCACGCACCGCATCATCGTCATCGACGATGAAGACGTAGAAGGTTTGAGTGCTTATATCGCGCATGGCAAGGTAAAGTGGATGCTAAGGCCGTTGCCCGCATTTGGCTCGGCCCACATTTTTCCGCCGTGGGCCGCAATCAAAGAACGGCTTATCGCAAGACCCATTCCTAAACCGGCCGGTTTAGTGCTATGAAAAGGTTGAAAGATATTTCTAAGCGCAGCAGGATTCTCGACACCTATTCCGCTATCGCGCACTGTCACCCGAATCATGGTTGGATCGGCCTCATCGCGTTGCGTTGTCACGATGATCGCTTCGGCTTTTTCTCTCTGTTCCAACATAGACTCCAGGCCATTACGTAGCAGATTGATCAATACCTTCTGTATCTGCAGAGCATTGGCCTTAACCGGAGGCAAGTCAACGGCAAGATCCAGCTCAATTTTAAATTCATCAGAGAGCCCATCGGTTTTCATTAAATCGAACACTTCATGGATCGCGGCATTGATATCTACCGGTTCGCTAACGGTTTCCCCTTTTTGCAATAGGCTCACTAATTGCCGTATCACTTCGCCGGCGCGTTGCGCTTGCTGTGAACATTTTTCCATGACTTGACAAAGTTTTTGCGGATTAGGATTATCCGTTTGACACAAATGCAGCGCCACATCGGCATAAGAGGAGATAGCCGACAGCGGCTGGTTCAATTCGTGGGCAAACGCAGCGGCCGTCTGGACCGCAACATATAATCGGGACGACTGTTCCATTTTGTCGCGCCGCTCGTTGAGCTTCTTTTGCTTCATGTAGTCGGTAATGTCTAAATTGATGCCCAGGATACGGTAGGCTCGATTATTTTGATCGCTCAACAAAACACCGCGTGAATGAATCCAACGGTAAGACCCGTCTTTGTGGCGCAAGCGAAACTCCAATTCAAAATTCGGCTTGTGATCGGCAATGAAGTTTTCTATCGTCGCCATGACATATGCTCGATCGTCCGAATGCAAGCGGCTTTCCCAATCCTCGCTCCGGTTAAGTGATTCGCTATCGTCAAGGCCGATTTGCCGTTTTAATTCGGGCGATAAAAATAACTGACGGGTAATCAAATCCCAGTCCCAATATCCGGCATTGACTTCTTCGACGACCAGGGCGAGTCGAGCTTCGGAGTTGCGCAGCTCTTGCTCGGCCTGTTTGAGCGCCGTGATATCTAGAAAAGCCCCCACGGCACCACGCGGCTCGCCTTGTTCGTTAAATAAGGGCGAAGCATTGCCGAGTATTGTTATCTGTTGGCTGTCGGGACGAATAATATCGATGACTTGGTTTTTGACTACTTCTCCGCGAACGGCGCGCCGCATCGGTAAATCCTCATTTGCCAGCTCGAGCCCGTTTTGCATGACACGAATGGCGTTCATAACTTCACTACGGTTGGAAAGACCGACCCTCATCGGTATGCCGAGCATCACCTCAAGCGCCGGATTACCGCGAATATCGTAGACGTCCGAGCCATCGGCAATGCACAGTCCGATCGGTGCAGTATTGAAAATGACTTGCATCTCTTCTACTCTGCGCTCCAAGCTCCGGTTTAGTAAATCAATTTTTTTCTCGGTCAGCTTTCTATCCGTAACATCGACGACATGCACGACGACACCCTTGATCTTTCCGGTCGTATCCGTATTAGGAATATAAGTGGCCTGGACCCAGCGAGGCTCTCCATGCCCGTAGGGTATTTGTTGATCAAAATTTACCTGCTCCCCTGCAAGGGCACGTTCGAAATAGGGTTTAACGGTACGCCAGGCTTCTTGACCGATGATTTCCGGTGCTTTTCGACCAAGGATCCGATCCGCTGTGATACCGAACCATTTTTCATAGGTCGCATTGACTCGCAAATACTTAAACTCGGTATCCAAATAAGAGATCAGCGCGGGCGTCGCGTCCATGATCAAACGTAATTCGTTTTCCCGGTCGCGTAATGTCAATTCGGCCAGCTTACGGTCGGTAATGTCTTGGATATAACCATGCCAGAGAATGCCGCCATCCGTCTCGCTCCGCGGCATCGAATGACCTTCGATCCAAATCTCGCCTTTGGTCGGATGATTGTAGCGGAACGCATCTCGCCAAGCCTGGAGGGTACGAGCCGATTCGGCAATGGTTGCATGGATATGAACGAGATCGTCGGGATGGGTGCGAGCGAAAACAGGGCTAAAATCCTCGACCACAAGCTCGGGGCTGAACCCATATACCGATTCGAACAGCGGACTGGCATAAGGCATGCATGCCGTGCCGTCAGGGCGTAATCGGAACGAACAAATGACCCCAGGCACTGTTGCGGCAACCTTGGTTAATTGGTCCTGTAATCTTATCTGCTCCTTCATGGCCAATTCCGCATTCGTGCGGTCGGTCACGTCGCGCATGATCACGGTAAAGGTTTTCTCGCCGTTTATCTCGCACTTGGAAATGGACGCCTCGATCGGGAACTCTTCGCCATCGGCTCGTATTCCCCTAATGGACGACAGTCCATTTTTTATTCGATGAGCAACTCCTGCATCATCGAATCCACGAATAGATGAGCCATGTGCAGCGCGGAACCGCTCGGGCATAAAACGTTCGATAGTCCCGCCGATGGCTTCATCCGTACTGCAACCGAACATTTTTTCCGCTGCTGAGTTGAATAGCAAAATACGTTGATCGACGTCGATAGTAATAATCGCATCGCTAGCCGACTCGACTATGTCAGCATAGCGCTGCCGACTGTCCCGCAGCTCCAATTCGTTGCGTTTGTGATCGGTAATATCTTGCGTGGTCCCGAACCCGCCTAGCAAGTTGCCCTTTTTATCGTATTCCAGCCAAGCCTTTTCTCGAACCCATTTCACTGCGCCATCTACCAACAAACGGTGCTCGATATCATAGGGCTCGCCGCGCAGACCCGCTCGCCACATCCGGTCGACATAGTCCCGGTCTTCCGGATGCACGATGGCTAGAAAAGTCTGATAGGTCTTCGGCGTGCCTATCGGAATACCGAAAATACGGTGATTCTCGTCGGACCAAATTAATTCGTCACGCTTGATATCCAGCCGCCAGCTACCGATTTGCCCGACCGTTTGCGCACGATCCAAATCCTGTCGACTTTCCCATAACGCATGGGTGATTCGCCTATGAAAGCTGGTTGTCGCGACCATAACCACTGAGACAAAGCAAAAGGCTGCGTTTAATATCAATAGGTCGTCGAATTCGGTCTCGGCCGGAAACAATATCAGTGCATTGACTGCGATCAAGGATAATGCCGCCGCAAGAAAGCCGGGGTTCTTCCCTAACCAGAAAGAGACCAGATTAATCCCGAAAGCAAATAACAAAAATGCAGCGCGATCACCTATCACTGGAAAATAAATGGTCGCGAATGTCGTGGCGACGACGACCAGTACCGCCAGTCCGTATCGCAACACGGCAGGTTGATCGCCTAAATCAAAGAAAATTGTTTGGATTTTACATCGCGCGTCGGTCATCGGCTCTGATATTCAATGTTTATTGACGAGTGTCAATTTTGGGTCGAGCTACATAAATTGTGTTTGCCTAACAAATTGATATTCTTTCTCTCATCTACTGTCAATAAGCTCTCATTCTATAGTGGACCCCATTGTCCAGACAATTTATCACCGAGTTTAAGAGGGTGTTGTCTTTGTTACAGCTGACTGGCGCTGCCCCAATTCTTCTCTATTGTCTAAACCAATGACTCAAAAATTAAGTCATTTCCTTTTTCATTTTATTAAATTGTTATTATTGCGCCGCAGGCATTTTGATATTCCATCATGCTTGCTGCGGCGGAATGTGGTCAAAGGGTGAATTAGTGTGGGTAAGCTCGTGGTAAACTGCCTAAGCAGTTTTCTATCAGCTTATCCACACGTTCCGAAGGAAATTCACGCTTTGTCCACATGGAGTCCGCCGGTAGTCTCTTTATCTGTCCGTTCGTTAAATTTATCCACAATCATTGCCCCACCGCCTTCCGCTGTCTGATAGATTTGATCAGGTGTTTTATAGCCTAATGCCTGGTGATATCGCTCACCGTTGTAGAAGGCAAAATACTCGGTCAACCCCAACAATAGCTCAGGCATATAAACATAGTTTTTCGGATAAATATCCTCGTACTTAACACTCCGCCAGAGACGTTCAACAAAGATATTGTCCAATGCTCGCCCCCGTCCATCCATGCTGATTTTGATGCTGTTTTCTTGTAACACAGCGACCCATTTGTCACTGGTGAATTGCGAACCCTGGTCGGTGTTGAAAATCTCCGGTGCTCCGTATTGCTTGAGAGCAGCCGTTAAACAGTCCACACAAAACCCAACATCCATCGTGTTCGACACCCGCCAAGCCAAGATTTTGTGGCTGTACCAATCCATAATCGCCACCAGGTATACAAAACCATGTGCGAGCCGGATGTAGGTGATGTCCGTACTCCAGACCTGATTCGGGCGAATCACACTGAGCCCTCTGAGCAAATACGGATAAACCGTATGTTCAGGATGTTTTTTGCTAGTATTCGGGCCTGGAACCATCGCAATCAGGCCCAATATCCGCATCAAGCGTTGCACACGCTTTCGGTTCACGGCGTGACCTTGCATGCGTAGCCAAACCGTCATTTTCCGGCTGCCATAAAAGGGATGCCGAGTATATTCTTCATCCAGTAAGCGTAGCAACATCAGTTCGACTTCATCTACTTCGTGCTTGTCCGTATACACTGTCGATCGTGCGATGCCAGCCAGTCGGCACTGTGCGGCTACCGACAGTCCAGCACTTGAATTAATCCAGCCCTGACGCAGGCTTAAAGGTTGATCCCGGACTTTTTTTTAAGCCATTCCAGCTCCATGTTGAGCTGGCCAATCTTGGCGTACAAGCGCTCTGGATCGCTTTGCGGATCAATGGCCTTGGGGCCACGCTTTACGTCAAACAATTGACTGGCATTTTCCAATAAAGCCTTCTTCCATAGACCTACTTGGGTCGGATGAACACTATAGTCTTGTGCTATTTCATTAACCGTTTTACTCCCTTTTACAGCCTCCAGTGCCACTTTAGCCTTTTGTGTACTGGTCATCAACGTGCGCTTTTTTTCACTCATTCTCGCCTACCTTTTTTATGATAGACACCATCTTAAACTATTGTCTGGATTTTGGGGTCCACTATATTCTTTACAAGCAAAGAGATCTCAACGATCGCTCGAATTGCGTCAATATCTGGTTTTTTAAAACACTGATTAGCTACTTATCGACCAAGTCTTAACATTTTCTGACAGGACCCCCCCTATTTTCAATACAAACAGAAACTTATGCATTTTTGGGCAGTCCTTTTCGGTTCCGGCTTGTCCGGGTAGGGTAAAAGTAGTGATGATTTCAGAAAAGACTCAAACCTGTTTTTCAGTCGACCGTTCATTCGCGTTTCTGTAGCAACGTATCAAAGGCTTCGGCGGATAGGGGTTTTGAAAGTAGGTAACCTTGAGCAAAATCACAGCCCATTTTTTCGAGTTGCTCTCGCTGTTCATGGGTTTCCACCCCTTCCGCGATCACCTTTATCTTGAGTTTGTGCGCCATAGCAATCATCGCTTCACAAAGCATTATTTTATTCGATTGATTCAGCAACTGGCTGACAAACGACCGATCTATTTTTAGATATGCAATATGAAATTTTTGCAAGCAGGACAATGATGAGCAACCGGTGCCAAAATCGTCGATACTGATCGGCATGCCAATTTCACAGAACGAAGACAAAGTGCTTGAAATAGCATGTGAAGTGTCCAATAGAAGACCTTCGCCTATTTCGACTCCAATACTGTCAACCGTAAGTCCATTTTGTTGCAAATGCTCGAACCAACTATTTTGATGTTCGCTGCCGTAATGGAATAACATTGGAGAGCCGTTGATGCTGATCTGAAAACGTTTATCAAAATATCTTCGCCAGAGCTTCACTTGTCGTGCCGCTTCTTTAAATACCCAATCGCTAATTTCAACGATTAATCCTGTTTTCTCGGCAACCGCAATAAAATCCGTCGGATTAAGCCATCCCTGCTGCGGATGTCGCCAGCGGATCAGCGCCTCCGCCTTATAAATTACTCCGCTTGCCAATTCGATAATGGGCTGATAGTGCAACTGCAACTGATTATCGGCAAGCGCATCTCGCAAATCGTTATCTAAAATGGCTTGGGATCGAACAGTCTCCTGTATGGTATGAGTGAAATAACTGAACCGGTTACGGCCCGCCTCTTTGGCGTCATACATGGCTTGATCGGCATTCTTCATCAATGTTTCAATTTCGGAGGCATCCTCCGGATAAAATGTGATACCGATACTAGCGGAAATATTGACCTTTTTGCCATTCAACAAAAGCGGCTCAGCCAGTTGTTGCAATATACCTTGAGCAATGCGTTCAATGCTGACACGATCCTCCATTTCATTCAGAATAATGGCGAACTCATCGCCGCCCAAGCGCGCCACCGTGTCGGTCTCGCGCACACAATGGTTCAACCGCCGCGCAATCTCCAACAACAGACTGTCACCCATGTCGTGCCCCAAGGTATCATTGATTTCCTTGAAACGGTCGAGGTCAAGCAACATCAAAGCCATCGTCCGACCTTCCCTGTAGGCTTGTTTGATTGCCAATTGCATGCGGTCATAAAACAAATACCGGTTGGGTAAGCAGGTTAGCTGATCGAAGTTTGCTCGTTTCCACATCGTTTCTTCCGCGCGCTTGCGGTCGGTAATGTCGGTGCTAATCGCGACACGCTGCAGTACCTTACCGTTGCTGTCGTAATTGGTATTGATTCTCAACCATTCAAGATAAATTTCACCATTCTTGCGACGCTTCCAAATCTCGCCCTGCCAATGTCCGGTTTTCCGCAAGGCCTTCCAGATATTCAAATAGAAACGACTGTCATGGCACTCGGATTTATAAAAATGTGCGAATTGACCGACGACTTCCTCTTCGGTGTAGCCGGTAAGTTTTGTGAAAGCGGGATTGACGGCAACGATACGGTAACTGGCGTCGGTAATCAAAATAGCTTCGTCTATCGCCTGATAGGCCATTGTGGCAATTTGTAATCGACGCTCGGTTTGCTTGCGTTCGGTAATGTCCGAAACCGCGGCACGACAGATTTGAAGTAAAGGATCGGCAATGGCCTTAATTTCTATCCAAATCATTCGCCCGGCTATTTTTAACGTCACCTCGCAGCTTTGATGATGCCTGATTGAAAATGTTTTCTCCAGAAAAGCATTGAATGTAGATTGAGACTCTTCAGCGACTAGCTTTGCAAAATGTTGTAGGCATAAAGTCGACCGCGGTATGCCAAGCAGCCACTCTGCAGCCTGATTAGCATCGACAATGCTGCTATCGGAGGCCAGCATGAAATAGGCAACGGGTATAAAATCGTCGAGCTTGTTGTAACGTTCTAACGAGGCATCAAGTTGAGTCGGGGCAATGCGCAACTTGTCCAGTTCGCCCCGGCGGGCTTTTAGTTGGCGTTGTAGATTTTGGGAACCTGTCGCTTTTTGGGCGATTGCCGCCGACATTTTACTGAGTTGTAGTTCAGTTTGCTGAGGCAGATGGCTGTCATCGATAGTGCTATGGGGCATCTTTTTCATAAAACAGCTAACCCCCTCGAATTTATTGAAAACAATGAACCTAGACTAGTTGTCGATAGCGCCTTTTTAGTTAGTTCTTTGTCAGTATCTTGCCCTGGTCAAGTATTGATCCAATTTGTTCAAATTGAAGGACATTTCTATCGGTCGATAACACAAAGTCGGCCAGCGCAGTAATTGCGAGCCAATTTGACCTATCATTGATAAAATTGAATGCGTCCATGAAGAGCGTATTGAGTTTTTTCTCTCTAAGTTCCCGAGTCACAACAAAGCAATCAAGATACTCGTTGACTAGCTCCAAATCGGATGATCCGCCATAATATTGCAGCGCCTCGATATTCACTAGCCGAGGGTTTATGGGCTCATTGTCGCGCAATGCGATATATCTGGCTTCGGCCAGCGGTCCAACGAGTAAATTGATGATATCGGCTTCGAAAGCACACTGATAAACAAGCTTTTGTGCATTAGAAAAGTATTTTGTCGTTTCGTGAAACGAGGTTGCTATCGTATGAATCAAGCGACCACCTTCTACTTTAGCCATATAGCGAGCCGATCGATCTCCCAAACGCTCGGACGACTGAAAGTCGGTATTTAACGGTTTGACACATATCTGAAAAAAAACCGGCGGCAGTCCTTTCTGTTGGTTGCCCAAATGTATGGCTGCAGCATGGCCCGCTTCATGGAAAGCGATGTTACGGCTAATTTCTCTATGGGATTGTGAAGATGAGACCTTAAGATTAAAGGTACGATTCATCATGGTGAGCTCTCTCTTAAGATATAGGATTATTCTGTTTTATCGGGGGGTTAGTATCTATGAATCATCATCTGAAAACTATACGTATGAATACTTACGAACTGATGTTTCAGAGTACAGAAAATCGAATAAGAGAGATCTGCTTCTGGCAGCAAATCGACCCGTAGCTTTTGCTAATGAAATTTAGCTAGACCAAGGAATGGAAAGAATCCCGAGCGGCATCGAAGGATGAAACAGCTGATCATCGCGTACATCAGCCATGTGGGGTCTATCAAACAACAGCGGAAGGCTTATTCTTGCTATTCCTGGTAAAGCTCACTGCTGCCATCCATATCGCCGGTCTGACTATAGAGCATCGAAGGACCGCTTCTAAGCATCGCCGCATCGACGACGCTCAACACAGCGATGCGATGATCGCCGGCATCGGTGAAATGGCTGAGCTCGCAATCGAAATAGGCGAGACTTTCAGGTAATACCGGTGCGCCGGTTTTCGCCTGTTGCCAGGCATATCCCGTCATTTTATCGGGTACGGAGCGGCCGAAATGTTCCGCGATAGCCATTTGATCTCGACCTAGGACATTGACTGTACAGCATCGGCCCGATTCGAGCAGCCGATAAGAATTGTGCTCAGGATTGATGCTCAGCGCCAACATGACCGGATCGAAAGACACCTGCATGAGCCACGCTGCGGTAAAGGCATTGGTTTTTTCGCGGTCGCGCACGCCGATCACATAAACGCCGTGATTGATTAGCCGGCATAAATCCGCTATTTTTTCGCTCATGTCAATTCACCAGGTTGATACGCATCGAAAGGTCGATCGCTTTAACATTTTTGGTCAAAGCCCCTACTGAAATAAAATCGACGCCGGTTTCGGCAATTTTTTTAACGCTTTTCAGATCGACATTACCGGACGCTTCCAACTCGACCCGGTCGCCGTTTAGCTTAACCGCGGCCTTCAAATCGTGAAGGCTGAAATTATCGAGCATGATCCGGTCCGGCGCGGCAGCAAGCGCCTGTTCAAACTCTTGAAGATTCTCCACTTCAATTTCGACCGGCAATTCGGATATTTCGCGCGCCATTTGCACTGCGGCGGCAATCGAGCCCGCCGCAATGATATGATTTTCTTTGATCAAGATACCGTCGAACAGCCCAAGCCGATGATTAATACAGCCGCCGCAAGCCACTGCGTATTTTTGAAGTTTTCTCAAACCGGGTAGGGTTTTGCGCGTGTCGAGGATTCGGCAATTCGTTCCGGCTACGGCATCGGCGTATTCTCTCGCTTGCGTCGCGGTTGCGGACATTGTTTGTAGAATATTTAACGCACTTCGTTCGCCGGTCAACAAGGCACGAGCATTACCCTGTAACCGACATAGCACAGTATCCTTGGAGACCTTATCACCTTCGGTGACTAGCCATTCGATATGTACATTTTCGTCTAGGAGCCGGAACACGGCGTCGAAACAGGCGTGTCCGCACAAAACCATGTCTTCACGCGTGATGACTTCAGCCCGAGCGTTTTTGTTTTCGGGAATGATTTGCGCGGTAATATCGCCGGTACCGATATCTTCTTCGAGGAAAAGTTGAATTTGCTCAATAATGGACGATTGGTTCATACTTTAATGCTCCGCATAATTTTAAAAAGCCCATGATACTCTCGAATCACTGTCTCGATGATTGTACGCAAAGGCCTTCACCGAATCATGACGAACGCCCCGACCCTAACGATATTTCGCTAATTGTGATTCATTGCATCAGCTTGCCGCCCGGCGAATTCGGCACGCCGCATATCGACCGCTTGTTTAGCAATACATTATGTCCCGGCGATCACCCTTATTTTCAAGACATTCATCAAATAAGAGTCTCGGCGCATTTGCTGATCCGAAGGACCGGCGAAGTCGTACAATACGTACCATTCGACAAACGCGCCTGGCATGCGGGCCTTTCAAGCTATCGAGGCCGCGAACGCTGTAATGATTTTTCAATCGGCATCGAGCTCGAAGGGACCGAAACATCTCCCTACACCGACGAGCAATATGAACAACTCGCGGCAACGCTCCAGTGTCTATTTAAGCATTATCCGAAATTGTCCAAACAAACGCTGACCGGACACAGCGATATTGCACCTAACCGCAAGACCGACCCGGGCCCGTCGTTCGATTGGGATAGGCTGCTCGATTTATTAAGGAACGAGCATGAAATAACTTCGACAAATGTGGAAAGGGGGTTCGGTGGCTCGATTGACAGGTGACGGCGGCAGGGCAGATTTTTGCTCCTCGGCAATTGCTCCTGCATTGCTCTACTACACGCCATCCATGGCGTAATGCAAAATCTGCATTCATGCCATCCATGGCAATCAGATTCCGCCGTCAAGCCTACATGGGCGTATTCACGGCGTCCTGTCAAGCGAGTCACCGAACCGCCACAATGCTTAATGCTTGTAGAAGTTATTTTGTGCATATTCCTACTCCCTTTTGATTGAAAAACCGTCTAAGAATAAAAGGTATGGGATGTGTCTATCGAGGACCGCCGTGAACCCTTCCATGGGGGCTTGACGGCAGCGATCCCTGCTGCCGACATCCTCGCTAGCCACACCCCACACCTTCATAAAGTTAGCCATTTTTTGAGTATAAAGGGAGTAACGTAGTGTAGGCTTCGAGAACCCTTTCGAGCGAACCGGGTCAGGATACTCATCAAAAGGTACGCATTGCGTACACACCGCTTTTTCACGAGGCTTCGTCTTTTTTGCCAAAACCGAACGACTCGGCAATCATCAACGCGACACCGATCGTAATTGCCGAGTCGGCGATGTTGAACGCCGGCCAATGCCAATCCTGATAATAAACATCGAGAAAGTCGATTACATAACCGTAAGCGAGCCGGTCGATCAAATTGCCGACCGCACCGCCCAGCACCAATGCCAACGAAACCGCCAACAGGGTTTCATGCCGCTTGAGCCTTGCCAACCAAACCGTTATCACAACGCTGATCACGAAGGCCAGCACGGCAAAAAACCAGCGCTGCCAGCCGCCGGCTTCGCTCAAGAAACTGAACGCCGCACCGGTATTATGCACATAGGTCAGATTAAAAAACGGCAATACTTGAATCGATTGATAAAGCTGCATGTTTGCCGCTACCGCAAGCTTGGTAACTTGATCCAGAACCAGCACGACAAACGATAACCAAAGCCATTTATACATACGACTAGTCCTTATTTACGCGTAATGCCTGACTTCGCCGTCGCCGACTATATTCTCGACGCAGCGTCCGCACAATTCCGGATGATTCGGATCGACGCCAATATCGGCGCGCTGGTGCCAGCAGCGCACGCATTTGGCATGCTCGGATACCGAAACCTTGATCTTTAATCCTTCCAACTCGGATTGAACGGCATCATCGGGACTCGATGCCAGCTCTTGAACAGTTGCCGCAGACGTAATAAACACAAAGTGCAATTCGCTCTCGAGTTGTTTCAAGACAGGGAAGTAGCGTTCGTCGGCATACAAAGCGACCTCGGCATTGAGGGATGCGCCGATCGCACCGGTTTTGCGCACCCGCTCCAATTCCTTGCTGACCGCTTCGCGCACGGCCATTACCTTTACCCAAAAGGCTCTGTCCATCGAAGAATCTTTGTCCAACTCGAAAAGCCCTTGGTACCAAGTTTCGAGAAATACGGATTGACTGCGCTGCCCCGGCAAATAGTGCCAGATTTCGTCGGCGGTATAGCTGATGATTGGCGATAGCCAACGCGTCAATGCCTCGGCGACATGATACATCGCGGTTTGCGCGGAACGGCGCGCCAAACCGTCCTCTTTCGCGGTATATTGCCGGTCTTTGATGATGTCCAGATAAAACCCGCCGAGGTCGACTGCGCAGAAGTTATGCACTTTTTGGTAGACCTGGTGGAATTGATAGCTTTCGTATGCGGCAACGACCTCTTGCTGCAAACAATAAGCGCGGTCGACGACCCAGCGGTCCAATGCCAATAGTTCGTTCGCAGGAACCTTATGCAGGGCCGGATCGAAGCCGTCCAAATTGGACAGCAAGAAACGCGCGGTATTACGCAAGCGTCGGTAGACATCGGAGGTTCTTTTCAGAATTTCGTCCGAGACATTCATTTCGGCGCGATAATCGGTCGCCGAAACCCACAAACGCAACACATCGGCACCCAAGGTTTTCATGATCGTTTGCGGCGCGACAACGTTACCGCTCGACTTGGACATTTTTTTGCCGTCCGCATCAACCGTGAAGCCGTGCGTCAATACCGCTTTATAAGGCGCCACACCGCGCATCGCAACCGATGCCAAGAGGGACGATTGAAACCAACCGCGATGTTGATCCGACCCTTCCAAATACAAGTCTGCCGGAAAATCCAGGTTATCCCGGGCATCGAGTACGGCATAATGCGTCACACCGGAATCGAACCAGACATCGAGCGTATCTTGCATTTTTTCGTAATGTTCGGCATCGGCACCGAGTAATTCGGCCGCGTCCAATTCGAACCAGGCGTCGATGCCTTTTTGTTCGATGCGCAGAGCCACTTGTTCGATCAATGCCTCGGTGTTCGGATGCAAGTCGCCGGTTTCCTTATGCACGAATAACGCAATCGGCACGCCCCAGGTACGCTGACGCGATACGCACCAATCCGGACGGCCGCCGACCATGCCTTCGATACGGGCCTGCCCCCAGTCCGGTATCCATTGGACCTTGCCTATCTCCTCAAGCGCCTTGTCGCGCAAACCGTTTTTCTCCATCGAGATAAACCATTGCGGCGTCGCGCGGAAGATGATCGGCGTCTTATGCCGCCAGCAATGCGGATAACTGTGCAGCATCGATTCGTGATGCACCAGTTTTCCTCGCTCAGCCAAAACAGCCAAGACATGATCGTTCGCGGTAAAAACATGCTCGCCGGCAAACAATTCGGTATTCGGCAAGAATACACCGTTGTCGCCGACCGGGTTATCGACCGGCAAATCGTACTTCAAGCCGACGACATAGTCTTCCTGACCATGACCGGGCGCAGTATGTACCGCCCCGGTACCTGCCTCGATCGTGACATGATCGCCGAGTATCACCGGCACTTGGCGCGCATAGAACGGATGTTGCAACAACTGATTTTCCAAAGCGTCGCCCTTGCAATAAGCGATCACATGATAATCTTCAAAGCCATAACGAAGCATTGCATCTTTCAGTAAGGCTTCGGCCAAGACCAGCCTTTCCTTCGCGCCGTCTTTTTCGCATTGCACGACCGCATATTCCAATTCCGGGTTCAATGCTACAGCCTGGTTGGCCGGCAAGGTCCACGGCGTGGTCGTCCAAATCACGACCGAGATTGGGCCTTCGCCTTCGTGCTCGGGCACATGATGACAGCGCGCCAAAAATGCGGCTTCATCGACGACCTGAAAACGCACATCGATGGCCGGCGAATGCTTGTCTTCATATTCGACTTCGGCCTCGGCCAGCGCCGAACCGCAATCGGTACACCAATGTACAGGTTTAGCGCCTTTACTGAGATGACCGTTTTTGCTGATCTTGCCGAGTGCGCGAACGATATCGGCTTCGAACTTGTAATTCATCGTCAAATACGGGTTATCCCATTCGCCCAATACACCCAAGCGAATGAATTCGCCCTTTTGCATCTCGACTTGCTTGGCCGCATAGTCGCGGCAGGCATTGCGGAATTCGGCCTCGGAAACTTTGCCGCCGGCCTTGCCGACTTTCTTTTCGACCATCAGCTCGATCGGTAGACCGTGACAATCCCAACCCGGTACATAAGGCGCATCAAATCCGCTCAATGATTTAGACTTGACGATGATATCTTTCAAAACTTTATTGACCGCGTGACCGATATGAATCGCACCGTTCGCATAAGGAGGTCCGTCATGCAGAATGAAGCGAGGGCGGCCGGCAAACTCTTCCCTGATTTTTCGATACAGATCGATGTCGTTCCAAGCCGCCAGCCGCTCCGGTTCGCGTTGCGCCAGATTGGCTTTCATCGGAAAGTCCGTTTTAGGTAAATTCAGTGTAGTTTTATAATCCATCGTCGTTAACTTAAGTTAAATCAGTAAAATTTTTTTAGCTTCGGCCACATCGTTGACGATTTGCGCCTTGAGTTCGGTCAGCGAAGGAAAACGCATTTCATTTCTTATTTTCTTCTTGAAATGCACTTCGACATAGTGCCCGTAAATATCGCGATTGAAATCGAATAAATGGGTTTCCAAAATCACCTTCGAACCGCCGCCCACGGTCGGCCGGGTTCCGACATTAGCAACACCGGGAATTTCCCGTCCGTCGATGCCTGTCATGACAACCGCGAACACACCCTCGATCGGCGTGTTTTTTCGCGATAGCTGAATGTTCGCGGTTGGAAATCCTATCGTGCGCCCTATCTTATCGCCATAGGCCACTCGACCACAAACCGAATAAGAACGCCCCAGCATACTGGCCGCATAATCCAAGTCGCCCTCGCCCAAGGCATCCCGAATCATCGTGCTGCTAACTCGATGCCCGTCCAATTGGTAAGAAGGCGTATCTTCGACTTGAAAGCCGAATTCAAGGCCCTTTTCCTTCAGCATCGCGAAATTACCGCGCCGCGCCTTGCCGAAATGAAAATCATCACCGACCACGAGATATTTGACATTCAGCCGTTTCAGCAAAATACCTTCGATAAAAGCCTCTGCATCCAAATCGGCAAAGAAGCGATTAAAACGTAGTATCAATACTCGATCAATCGGCGAATCCGAGAACTGAATAATTTTTTCCCGTAATCGGGTCAGACGCGACGGCGCATTTCTGCCTTGAAAATATTCCAATGGCTGGGGTTCGAATATCAAAGCGACCGACGGCAACCCCATTTCCCGGCCTTGCCGTGCCAATTTGTCGATAACCGCCCGGTGACCTAAGTGCAAACCGTCGAAATTGCCTATCGTCAGCACACAACCTTTCGGCATGGGCTCAATGTGAGCCAATCCTCTTATCAATCGCATGAACACATCTTGCTGGAAAAACAGTGAATTCTACCATTATCCGGCGTATGTGACCGACAATTTGCACCCCAGCAGCAATTCCCAATTTGGAAATCAAAAAGGGTGTGGGGTATGCTTGGCGAGGATGTCGGCAGCAGGGGCAGATTTTTGCTCCTCGGCAATTGCTGAGTTACATGGATGTAATGAATGCAGAAAATGCAGGAGCATTTTTCTGTCCTGCATTGCCCTACTACACGCCATCCTTGGCGTAATGCAAAATCTGCATTCACACCATCCTTGGCGCTTAGCTGCCGCCAAGCCCCCATGGATGGGTTTACGGCGTTCCTCGACAGGCATACCCCACACCCTAAAATCGGCGAAACTGCTCAAACTGGGAATTGCTGGAAAAACGCGCCGCCTATACTCAACCTAAGTCACAACAAACCCGCAAGTAAAACGCTCCAGGCCAAAGCCACTATCGGCGCCGCAAAAAATTTGGTATTTTGAAAGCCACGAAAAATGCATCAGGAGCCGCATCGACGCCGAAAAGCCTGGCAATCAACATATTTCTAAGGCATCCACAATACGCGAAAGCATCGTCATAAAACTGGCGATCATTGTTGTTTTAACAATCTCCCTGCCCAAAACGACTATTTCTCACATCATTAAAAATTGACAATAGTAGCACTACGCAAGATAATATGCGGTCTTATTAACTCACCCTTTACGAATCGATATACTATGGCTAATACAGCACAAGCTAAGAAGCGGGCGCGACAAGCGGAAAAAAGCCGCATTCGTAACGCTGGACAACGCAGCAATCTGCGTACTTTCATCAAAAAAGTTCTGGCTGCGGTCAACGCAGGCGACAAAGAAAAAGCGCAAGCCGCTTTTCAAACTGCGGTCCCCATTATCGATTCCGCAGTCAACAAAGGCCTGATCCACAAAAACAAAGCCGCACGCAGCAAAAGCAGATTAAACGCCAAAATTCGCGGCCTTGCTTAATCGATAAAAAAGCCGAATGCAACGCCCTTCGGCTTTTTACCCCCCTTACATCACCACCATATTGTCACGATGAATTAATTCCTCATCGTCTGCATACCCGAGAATACGCTCGAATTCCGAACTCGGCCTTCCGACAACTTTTCTCACATCTTCCGCGCTATAATTAATCAACCCTCGCGCAACCTCCATCCCTTGAGCACTCACGCAAGAAACCAATTCGCCGCGCTGAAACCCGCCGATTACGTTTTTTACCCCCACCGCCAACAAGCTTTTGCCGGCATCCCTTAAAACCCTCACCGCACCGTCATCCAATTCCAGACGTCCCTTGACCTGCAACTGCCCGGCCAACCAACGCTTTCTCGCCAATAACGGCCCAATACTCGGCACCATATAGGTACCAATCAATTTACCCGCAACGACTTCAGCAATCACGTTCTCCGCGACACCGGCCGCAATCACCGTGGCCGCGCCGGAACGCGAAGCCAATCTTGCCGCACGCACCTTGGTATACATCCCTCCTCGACCAAGCCCGCTACGACTATCTCCAGCCATGGTATCGAGACTGGCATCATTCACATTGATCTCCGAAACCAAACGCGCAGCCGGATCGACACCGGGATCAGCGGTAAACAACCCTTGCTGATCAGTTAAGATAATCAACAACTCGGCTTCAATAAGGTTCGCCACCAACGCACCCAATGTATCGTTATCGCCGAAACGAATTTCTTCAGTCGCCACCGCGTCATTTTCATTAATTACCGGCACGACACCGAATTTGAGCAGCGCCAACAGCGTGCTTCTGGCATTTAAATAACGCCGCCGATCCGACAAGTCATCATGCGTCAACAAAACCTGAGCCGCATGCAATCCGTGTTGCTGAAAATTATTTTCAAAAACTCGGACCAACCCCATCTGCCCCACCGAAGCCGCCGCCTGCAATTCATGCAATGTTTTCGGACGAACCCTCAAACCCAAACGAGCCATACCCTCGGCCACCGCCCCCGAAGACACCAAAATCACTTCGATGCCGCGCGCGCGCAAACTTGCCATTTGCTCGACCCAAGCCGCAATCGCCTCCTTGTTGAGACCTCGCCCGCCGGCGGTCAATAAAGAACTACCGATCTTGACCACTACCCTTTTCGTTTTAGCAAAATCACTTCTGCTCACTGTCGCCCCGCCGTCGCTCTTCCAAAAAAATCATGATCGCAAACATCAATTCACGCGTTCCTTCACCCTGCAAGGCCGAAACCTTGAACACGGGCCCCTGCCACTCCAATTCGTCGACAATAGCCTGGCAATACTGTTCAACCGAATCGGGTTCAAGCCTGTCGATTTTATTCAGCACCAACCAGCGAGGCTTATCGGCCAAATCATCACTCCACGACTTCACCTCCCGAATAATCTTACGCGCCGACACCACCGGCGAATCCATCGATTCATAAGGCATTACATCGATCAAATGCAGCAACAATCCGGTACGCGATAAGTGCTTTAAAAACTGCAAGCCCAATCCGGCACCTTCGGCCGCACCCTCGATTACACCGGGAATATCGGCGATAACGAAACTGCGCAAATCATCGACCCTAACCACGCCCAAATTCGGATGCAAAGTCGTAAAGGGATAATCGGCGACTTTCGGACGAGCCGACGACACCGCTCGTATCAGACTGGATTTACCGGCATTGGGCAAACCCAAAAGCCCGACATCGGCAATCAGAGTCAATTCCAGCTTGAGCATACGATGCTCGCCCGGCGTCCCTTTCGTCGCCTGCATCGGCGTACGATTAATGCTACTCTTGAACCGCGTATTTCCCAGACCATGAAAACCGCCTTGAGCGACCAGTAACCGCTCACCCGCCTTGACCAACTCACCCAAAACCTCACCGGTTTCAGCCTCAGTCACCAAGGTTCCGGGCGGCACAGGCACCAAGCAATCCTCACCTTTCTTACCGGTACAGTTGCGGGCCATACCGTTTTGCCCTCGCTGCGCCCTATGCACCGGCTGATAACGAAAATCCACCAAGGTATTAACGTTTTCGGTAGCCACCAAATAGACACTACCGCCATCACCTCCGTCACCACCATCCGGCCCGCCTTTCGGAATAAACTTTTCACGACGAAAACCGACAGCGCCATTGCCGCCATCACCCGCCTCAACCCGAATCACCGCATCATCAACAAATTTCATCGCTTACACGTCGCATCTTCATCCGTTCACAAACAAAAAAGCCCCACCTTGAAGGGCGAGGCTTTTCATTAAACACTGCTTGCCGCGAATGCGGCGCAACGTCTTATGCAGCAACAATACTGACAAACTTGCGTTTATTAGGCCCTTTGACCTGAAAAACGATTTTGCCCTCTGCCGTTGCAAATAAAGTATGATCTCTACCGCAGCTAACATTATCGCCCGCATGAAATTTAGTGCCGCGCTGACGCACGATAATATTTCCCGCTTTTACGACTTGGCCGCCGAACATTTTAACACCCAAGCGTTTTGCATTGGAATCGCGACCGTTCCGAGTACTACCACCCGCTTTCTTATGAGCCATTACCCTACTCCCAAAAAAATTTAAGCAGAAATACCAGTAATCTGGACTTCTGTGAAATACTGACGATGCCCCATTTGCTTCATATGGTGCTTACGTCTTCTGAATTTAATAATTTTGATTTTTTTGTGCCTACCTTGAGACACCACAGTCGCCGTAACCTTGCCGCCTTCGACATAAGGCTGACCGACTTTTACAGCATCACCCGACTGAACCATCAGCACTTTATCGAATTCAACGCTATCGCCTGTTCCCAGCTCAAGTTTTTCTATTTTTAAGGTCGCACCTTCCTCAACCCGGTACTGTTTTCCACCTGTTTGAATTACCGCATACATCCGCGTCAGCTCCATCAAGCAACTATCTGTTAAAAGTAAACAGACAATTATATTTTTAAAAAAAAGTTACGTCAAACTTATATCCAACGAACTATTCGATTGCAATGCATAAAATAACACAACAAAGCTATTGACACCAATATACTTTATTCAATAGCATGGTCAGTTATCTTAGCCTTTACCCGAAAATAACTTTATTAATCGGATTTCACGGGCAGCACACCCGAATCAAACTTTAATTGACATTATTGAGCACTCATCGACTCATGGCATCCCAAACCAACCTTAGCCCGAATACTAAGCAACATCCGGATTTCAACACTATCAAGGAACTCACAACCGAGGAAACTAAAGCGGTCGACCAGCTAATCCTCGACGAGTTAAGCTCCGATGTCATTCTCATTAATCAAGTAGGCCATTATATTGTCGGCAACGGCGGCAAGCGTTTGCGCCCGATGTTACTATTATTGGCAGCCAAAGCGCTCGGCCCAATCCATAATCATCATCTCATTTTAGCCGCAGTCATTGAATTCATCCATACCGCAACTTTACTGCATGACGACGTGGTGGACGAATCGGAATTACGACGCGGCAAGGAATCCGCTAATGCGGTTTGGGGCAATGCTGCCAGCGTTTTAGTAGGCGACTACCTGTATTCGAGCGCCTTTGAAATGATGGTAAGAACCAACAACATGCGCGTAATGGAGATCCTATCCAAAACCACGACCGCGATTGCCGAAGGCGAGGTATTGCAACTACTTAACTGCAACAACCCGGAGACCACCGAAGCCAAATATCTTGAGGTCATCTCGCGCAAAACCGCAATTTTATTCAGCGCCGCCACGCGACTCGGCGCAGTAATTTCGCAAAGCGCCCCGGAAATTGAAGACAACCTCGCACGATACGGACAACATCTTGGCATCGCTTTTCAATTAATCGACGACGCCCTCGACTACAAAGCCACCAAGGAAGAACTCGGTAAGAATCTCGGCGACGACCTGGCCGAAGGCAAGCCCACACTACCGTTGATTCATGCAATTCAAGTCGGCACCCCCGAAGAAACGCAAATCATCATAGACGCAATCAAAACCGGCGACCGCGACGCCTTTCAAGAAGTCTATACCGTCGTACAAAAAACCCAAGCTATCGCCTACACCGAACAAAGAGCCCACGAAGAAGCCCAAAAAGCAATCGACGCACTAACCATATTACCTGACTCAACTTACAAGGCCGCCCTGATTGCTCTCGCCGAATTTTCGGTTCAGCGAAATTATTAACCATCGACATCCAAACCCGGATTAACGCGAAATTGACCGGCATCCATTCCGTACTTTTTTAGCTTTCCGTACACCGCTCTCGGCGTCAGATCCATCGCTGCAGCCACCTTTTTGACATCACCGCGATGCTGGCGTAAAGACGCTTGCAAAAAATTCCGCTCCGCATCCGCGACTACGCCTTCCTTGATGTCTCGCCAATTATCGCCAACCGCCTCAGGAGAGGGCATCTCCAGATCAAGCTGCGTAATTTCGGAGCCGGATACAAACAAAACCGCACGCTCCAATACATTCTCCAACTCTCTGACATTACCGGGCCAATGATAAGCGCGAATCTTTTGCATCACGCCCCGGCTAACCGAAAGCACCGTTTTATTATATTTTTCGCCCAACCTTTTCAAGATAACCTGAACCAAATACGGAAAATCCTCCCCTCTTTGCGCCAATGGCGGAATAGATAACCTCACCACATTCAAACGATAAAACAAGTCTTTCCGAAACAAGCCCTGCTCGACACGCTCCTGCAAATCCTGATTTGTCGCAGAAATCAAACGCACATCGACCTCAATGGTTTTTTTTCCACCAACGCGCTCCAACTCACCCTCTTGCACCACTCTTAACAGACGGGTCTGTGCGGCCGCAGACAACGAATCCACCTCATCTAGAAACAGCGTACCGCCATCGGCGCGCTCAAAAACACCTTGCTGGATCTCCACCGCCCCGGTAAATGCCCCTTTTTCATGCCCGAATAACGCACTCTCTATTAAGGTATCGGGAATCGCACCGCAATTAATTGCCATGAAAGCTTGACCACTACGCCAGCTCATCGCATGAATAGCGCGCGCAACTAACTCTTTACCAACCCCGGTTTCCCCTTGAATCAACACCGTCGCAACAGTCGGCGCAATTTTTTCAATCGCCTGCAATACTTTTTGCATGACCGGAGATTTTGCCACTATAACGGGCGGCTGCTTTTTAGTAGGCCTTGGCGATTTCAATCGCCATATTTTTTGCATGCTCTCTTCAATGCGAGAATGTAAATCCGTCATATCCTTCTCACCTTCTTCACTATTTCGATGACCATATTCAAGCCCCGGACGTCCTTTTGCCTCTTCCTCATTCAGATATACCGACACATCGCAGCCGCCGTCCTTACGAGCGATGCTCTTAGCGATTTCCACCTTGGCATAACCGAAGTTTCTGGCCGCAATCCCGCCGAAAACACTAGAGGTCATCCGGCATAATTCGGGAAAGTGCGTAACCCCTTCCCCAAAGGGACAGCAACTATTTTTAACCCGAACACATTGACTATCCGCCGAGACCAGAGAAAACCCACCGCCGATTTTATTTTTTAACCCAACAATTAACTCGATATAACTTTCCAGTTCCAACGCATCTTTGATATTGCGCTCTTCTCGATAAGTTTCTTCAAAAAACCTTCCCGCAGTTCGAGCGATGTATTCGATAAGCTCCTCGCTATGAGTTTTGCCTTGCTGTTCGGCAGCATGCATCAACTCCAACACAAAAGTCTGTAAAAAAAAGGTTGGCGTTAAATCGGAAAATGAAGTCTCATTCATGCGGCTCTCGTGTGAAATCTAATTTCACTAATTGAACCATAATTTCACAATATTTCCCAGGAAACTTTCTAACCCATTGTATTCACAAACCTTATAATTTTGCGATTCGATGGCATGCAAAATGCCTGACTTTATAAGATAAACCTTTTGAAATGAGTCCCAATTTAAAATATCAGCCTGCGCTTAATCCTTTGGAAACCCAACCCATTTATACTAAATACGCAGACGATAATAACGAAGCACTATTAAAACAACGATAATGAGGAGAAACACATGAGCAATGTATTGAATGAAGTTTTACTTGCCAACCGCGAATACGCCAATAGTTTCGACAAAGGCGACCTGCCGATGCCGCCGGGACGTCGTTTCGCAATCTTGACCTGCATGGATGCTCGTCTCGACCCCGCTAAATACGCCGGCCTTTCCGAAGGCGACGCTCACGTCATCCGCAATGCCGGCGGACGCGCCAGCGACGACGCAATCCGTTCGCTAGTTATTTCCTACAAACTCTTGGGTACCCGAGAATGGTTCGTAATCCATCACACCGATTGCGGTATGGAAACCTTCACGAATGAAATTATGGGCGATTTATTATCTAGCAGTCTAAAAACCGCCTCGGTCGATGCCGATGGCTGGCATGACAGTTGCGAAGGGCCCGGTTGCACCGACGGCAAATACATCAATTGGCTGACCATCAAGGATCAGGCGCAAAGCGTGACGGAGGACGTGATGCGCATCAGAAACAGCCCGCTGGTACCGTCCGATATTCCGATTTACGGCTATATCTATGACGTCAAAGACGGTAAATTGATAGAAGTTCCCGAAGCGACTGCGGCGGGACGCGCATAACGATGCAGCAGCCATGTTCAGCCGTAGTTATTGGGGTAGGTCCGGAACAAGGATTGGGCGCCACACTCGCCAAATGTTTTTCATCAAAAGGCTTGCACGTTTTTATTGCAGGCCGAAGTGAGGATAAGCTGCTACATGTGGTCAAAACCATCCGCCAACAAGGCGGATCGGCCACCTTAGTCGTCGCCGATGCAACGGTTGAACATGACATCGCGCATCTTTTCGAAACGATAGCCTTACAGGGTTATCCACTCGAAATTGCCGCCTACAATGTCGACAGCAATATTCGTAGCCCACTTTTGGAAACCGAAAACGAAACATTCGCTCGTTTGTGGCAGCAAAATTGTTTGGGTGGATTTTTATTCGGCAAGGAAGCCGTCTCTCTCATGCTCGAACGCGGCAAAGGTACGCTGTTTTTTACAGGCGCCACCGCTTCACTGAGAGCAAAACCGCCGTTTACCGCTTTTGCTTCCGCCAAAGCCGGACTTAGAGCCTTGGCGCAAGGTATGGCGCGAGAATTCTCGCCGCGCGGGATTCACGTCGTGCATACGATTCTCGACGGCGTGATCGACGGCGAACGAGCCAGAAAGCAATTCCCCGAATTTGTCGCACAAAAGGGCCCGGAAGGCTTGATGCAACTCGATGCAATCGCCGACACCTATTGGGCGATGCATCAACAACATCGGAGCGCTTGGACGCACGAGCTCGACTTGCGACCTTTTAAAGAATCTTTTTGACAGAACGTTATGAACCAGACCGATAAAACTTGGCATTTACAAGGCGCTATTTCGAAGCTTGTAACTGCGAAACCGCCTGCCCTTGCATCTGGCTAAAACCTCCTAGCGAAGGCGCCTGTAAATTACTGGTCGCTTGGCATATCGAGACAGGCCATTACCAACAGATTACGCTCGACAATCTTAATGTAGTCCTGGCCTGCTACTCGCCAGGGACGATGATCGAAGGCAACTGGCAAGCCGCTCTCTACATCGACGACCGCGCCGACGACAACCAAGCAAACGCGATTACCGAAATATTCGGCGGCCGCGCGGGCGGGCATCCGCAAATTTTGATGAGTTTAGTTAGTGAAGTACTTGGCATCGAAAAAACGCCGATACACTATTCGTCCGAAAAAAACCAACGCCGCCTGAGCATTCCGGGCATCGCCGAAGCCGAAATCGAAAGCATTCAAGGCATATCCGGCGGCGAATCGACAATCAGCAATCCGCCTCTGTGCGTGGTTCCTTCACACGCCTCGATCGTCGCACGCTCCAAACATTACCGTTATAAAGATTACCAATACGACTGGACCTTCTCGGAACGCAACGGCTTTTATTCCGATTTCGAATACCACCCCTAAGCCGTGACCCGAACCCAAAATACGCTGTTTGCGGCCTTACTGGCCGTCAATCTCATGGCATGGGCCGGAGTATTCTGGCAATACCGCTACATGTCCGAAACGCCAATGACGGAAATGTGGATGCGCCCTCCGCGACTTCAGCATGGTCGGCCTTCGATTTCGGTATCGTCTTTTCTATGTGGGCCGTCATGATGATCGCGATGATGCTTCCTTCCGCATTTCCGACCGTGATGGCATTTGCCACCATTTGCCGCAAACGAGGTCAAAACCTTTTTCGTTTATCCCCGCTGTTCGTGCTCGGCTATTTGAGCATCTGGCTTTTATTCAGCATTGTTTTAGCGCTATTGCAGTGGCAAATGCACGGCCTGCTCTGGCTGTCTCCAATGATGGACAACAACAATCGGATTCTCGCGATTGCGATATTAGTAATGGCCGGCGCCTATCAGTTTTCCCCGACTAAAAATGCTTGCCTAAGCTATTGCCAAAGCCCGGTAGGATTTTTAATGAACCGATGGCGCGATGGAGCAATGGGCGCTTATCGAATGGGCATACAACATGGAGTTGTTTGTTTGGGCTGTTGCTGGGCCGAAATGCTCGTGATGTTTTCGGTCGGCCTGATGAACATTACCGGCATGCTGGTATTAACCTTGATCATAACGCCCGAAAAATTAAGCCCATTCAATGCCGCAATCAGCGCCAGAATTGGTGGACTTCTATTTTTCGCTTGGGCAGGCGGAGTCATGCTTAGCGACTAACGCTCGCTAATCGAGAAAAAAGGCACATCCTTGTGTTAGATTTAGGAAAGACCACTCTAAAACCGGCCCGCTCCGGGCCGGTCAAGACAAACTTAAATATCGAAGTCTAGCTCGAAACCGCCGTAGGCGAAAATCGGCATGCCGGGGCGGGGGCCGTAGGGCTGCCTCGAAACGTTGTACTCTTCATTATTGGCATTTTGTACGCCGCCGAGCAATTTTATGCCTTTCGTCACCTGGTAATAGGCCGAAACATCGACGATGACATAGTCGTCTGTTTTACCGAAACGCGAATCGGGATTGCCATTGCCGTCTATTTGCAGGGATGTATTGCTCGCGCTGGTATACGTTTCACCGACATAGTTGCCGGTCACGTCGAAACCCCATTTGTCGAAATGAATACCGCTGCCGAAACTGACCGCATATTCGGGGATATAAGGCACGCGATTGCCTTTTTTGCCGAAGCTGAAAATCGATTCGGCGTCGGTCGAGGCCGCATCGTTTAATTGGACGGTATCGGTGTAGGTAAAGGAAACGAAGTAAGGATTACGGAAACCCCAGCCGAAAGCCTGTCCTGCATCGAAATTAAGCGCCAGTTCGACGCCTCGGGTATCGACTTCCCCGAAGTTTTCACCAAAATCAGCTCCGGCACCACCGATACTGTTCACCACGATCAAGTTTTCGAATTGCGTATAGAATCCGATAACTTCGGCAGAAAACGCTCCTTTTGCAAAACGCATTCCCAATTCGTAAGCATTATTCGTTTCGGCCTCTCTTTTGGCTTCTATGTCGGAAGGTCCGGGCGGAGAAAACCCTCGATGAACGCTACCGAATACCATCCATTCATCATTGAATTTATAATCGAGACTTGCTCCGCCAGCATACAAATCGAAGGATGTGGAGACTGTATCGGCCACGGTTCGTTGTCTATCCAAAGGAACGTGCTTCTTATATTCTTGATAAAGATGCTCGTAACGAATACCAGGCGTAAAGCCCCAATTACCGAATTCGATACGATCCTTTAGGAAAAAGGCATAGGCGCGCGTATCGCTTTTAGCATTATTTTGACCACCGGGTAATGTATCCAGCCGGTCACCGAAATTGTTCCCGGTAATCACGCCATTGGCATCTTGAGAATACGTAATTTGATGCTGATGCCTTTTCTCTCCATCTTCGTGATATCGAAAACCGCCGCTTAGCTCATGATGCGTAGCGCCTAAATCGATTCGATAGTTCGCTACCGATTCGACACCTCCAAGGTAATATTCGCGATTGTTGTCCCGGACCCGAAGCCCACAGTTCACACGACCCTTAAGACAATCCAAGCCCAACCCGCCATTTGCGCCTGCCAATGCACTGGCCAAGCCCATATTCCCCGACGCCCCTCCACGAATATCATGCAATTTACTCCAATTCCTTGCGAATTCGCTATAGTAAGCCGTCGTGACGATATCCAAGTCGTCGGTCGGCGAAATGAAATACCGCGCGAAGCCTCTGAAATGCTCGGTCGTGATATTATCGAATCGTGATGCCGCATAGCGCCGATACGGATCGTTTCTAAAATCGGCTTCACTCAAGCCGAGATAAGTTTCGTCGGCATCCATGTTCGAATAACCGAACTTGACCTCGAGCCTTTGGTACATTTCGGTATTCGGCTCCCAGGATAAGCGAATCATCGGTTCAACTTGTGAAAAACCGGTCCTATCACTCCCTTCAAAACCTGTAGTCGAATCGATCGTCTTGAAGCCGTCGGACCGCCGATAAAAACCCTCGACCAGATAACCGAAGCGGCCGAACTCGGTATCATGAGTGTTGCCGACATAACCGTGCGAGCGGACTTCATCGTAACTGCCGTAAATCGTCTTCAGATAAGCCTTGCCGTCTTCGGGAATCGGCGTTGACAGATAGTTCAACACCCCGCCGGTAATATGCGGACCGTATTTGACCTGACTGCCGCCTTTCATAACCTCGATGCCGCTCATACGACCGCCGGCCGGATTAAAATAAGCGGCAGGCGCTGAATAAGGGGCCGGCGCCGTCAACACGCCGTCTTCCATCACAGTAATTTTTGCACTGCGCGTCGTATCGACCCCGCGGAAACTGATGTTAGGAAACAGACCGAAACCGTCCTCTTCGCGGATATTAACGCCGGGGGCCTTACGTAAAATTCGATTGATATCGCTATAGGTTTGATCGCGAATATCGCTAGTATCGATGTAATGTGCCGACGCAGGCATATCCCGAGCCTTGTCAGGGTCGCCGATAATCTTAACCGTATCGAGCACGGTCGGCGGAGCATCCTTATCGACACCTTGCGCCTGAGGCGCTATCCCAAATGATAAACAGGCCAAAGATAACGACCCAATGACGCGTTTCGAATGAAACATAACTCCCCCACAAATGATATTGATTGTTTTATAACCGGAAGCAAGCCGGAATGATTTTTATAGATCAAAAAAATTAGCGAATACAATACAACAAGTGCTAATAGTAATCAATATCATTTGCATAAACATTTAACCCCCCCCTTCCCACCCTCCTTATTTCCATAACACTCACTTTATACTCAAAATTAAGGAATGCTCACAAAATAACTTCTATAAGTAGTAGGCTGTGTGGATATTCAGTGACTCGTTTGACAGGACGCTGAGCCGCCGACACCTGCCAATTGAGCAACCGCCCCTTAAAATGGGGAAGTTATTTACGACCAAATCTTTAAGGCCTGTTTGCGCTCCTTCAATACGAACAAAAATCGCGGAGTCAGCGGCCTAACTTATCTCATGCCCATTCATTAAGAATTGAACTTGTAGGTTGCCCCCGGGTCTCAGCAGTTCTTATAATTTGTGGGAATCTTCAGTTACAGGAAAATATTGATGACAATGAAAAAAATTCTTTTAATTTTTTGTGTTTCGACCATGTTAACGGCTTGCGCTTCTCAACCTACAACGTCCTCTAACTGGGCGCATGCCGTAAAAACAGCGCAAACGCGCGAAGACCATTTGCGTTTGGCCGAACATTACGATGAAGTTGCAAAAACCCTGGAAGCTAATGCAGAAGAAGAACGGCAAATGCTCAGGGAATACAGAGCCCGACCTTGGAAGCAAGGCAAAAGGATTCATGGACTGAAATCGCAAGCCGCCAAGATGACAAGAGACCTAGAAGTAGCAGCCGAAGATAGTCGCAAAATGGCCGAGTTTCACCGACAGATGGCTGAGGAACTTTCTGAATTTTAAGGGGAGTTATACCTTTCACACTTCAAATTTCGGCGATGCTTAAGGAGGCACCAGGGTGCTCGGCAAAGGCTTTGCCTAAATGGACGTATTTACGGCGCCCTTTGACGGCCCCCTGGTTCCGAATTTTGATCTGCGATGGGTATAACAAAAAAACTCACTGGATAGCTTGGGCACTGAAGTGGTTGGCGGATTTTGTTGGATCAAAATCCGCTTTTATCCCCCTATTTAGACTAAAAATAAAGGACCTTACTACTGCCTTTATACTCAAAAAATAGCTAACTTTATGAAGATATGGTGTGTGGCTAGCGAGGATGTCGGCAACACGGACCTCGATAGACACATCCCATGCCTTTTATTCTTAGATGGTTTTTCGATCATAAGGGAGCCACCTCTCTTAACACTAGAAAAAGAATCGAAAGCTCCTTGAACGTATTTATACCTTTCGCACTTCAAATTTCGGCAGTGCCCGAGGAGGCGCCTGGGTGTCCAATAAAGGCTTTGCCAGCATGGAGCTGGCATAGAGACTACATGGACGTATTCACGGCGTCCTTTAGCGGACAACCAGGCGCCAAATTTTGATCTACGACGGGTATAAGTTACCATTTGAGGCCGTTTTCAAAACCCTAGAAACGAATGATCGCATCCGCAGATATCAGCACTTGATCACTGGCCGCACCGGCATCGAATTCATTGGCGCCGGTCACCCAGTCGTACCTGACTTCAGGTCTAATCATTAACCAGGATAACGGAGAATAATTCACGCCCGCGGTAATCGCGAAGTAGTGATTTTTATTGCCCGCGGCAGAAACTTGAGTCCCGTCTTGATCACGGAACCATTCAAAACGAAGACCAGTAGCCAATTGATCATTGACGTCGTAAGTTAAATACTGATTGACGCCATACCACTTGGAATCGCCGCCCCTTTGGTAAACATTGTCTTGCACACCTAAATCGTGCTGCAAGGTATAGTGCAGCTCGTCGGTAAAATCATGATACAACACCACACTATACATTGAACGATGGCGCTCGACTTTAGATCCATCAACCGAGTCGCCCCTTTCCGCAACGACGGTATCGCCCGTAATATAAGAAACCGCCAATGTTGTTTTTTCATCGTCGGTCGTATAAGTCACGCCGCCCAAGAAATTGGCAGGCTGCTGAAAGAATGAATCCCAACCGGAGACCACCCCGCCCGTCAACTCGATGTTACTTGTCAAAGGATAGGACATTAAAACGCCGGTATGCGTAAACGGTTCGCCATATTGCATCGTATAAGCATGCGAAAAGAAGAAGTTATCCGGCGCGGTAACCACCTCATTGCCGATAATCGTATAAAAGTGACCGACCTTAGTCGTCAAACCGTTGCCGATCGGCGCAAACAATTCGGCATACACTTGCGGAAATGCCAGCTTATAAAATCGCGAGGAAGAATCGACGACAAGATTATCGTCGAAATTAGCCTGTGTCGTATAAGCAGCATCCACGCCGTAAACCACATCTGCGCGAAAACCCAAGTCCCACTTATTGCTCTCGGTATCGACCGCTTTTTCGATATAGCCATATAATTGATGCATATGGAATTCGTTCGAACGGTTATTGAATGTTACCGGACCATTAGTCTTGTCGCGCGGATCATGCGGATTACCCGCTATACCGCCCGAAACCCAGCCGCCGAATTTCAAACCCAAATCTCGCATCGGCGCGGTTTTATTGATATCGGAACCCGTTAAACTCTCAATGAGACCTTTATCTTCAGCATGCGCCGCCGATGACATCAGTATCGCGCTTACAAGAGTCAATCGCCAACCATTTTGCTTTTTATTTATGTACATAAGTGTCGCCTTTTTAAGTAGAGTAACTATCGAAAAACATTCTTGTGAATCAGTTATTCGACTAACTTAGATTAATCTTGCTTATTAACTAAAACCCCTAAACCTATTGATTCGCCATGATTTAAGCGTAGCTTTTGTTGCGTTTTACGCAAATTGTAGCATTAAAGATACAACCCAACTTGTCTAATGCAGATAATGTGCCACCATTGAAATACCCTTAACAAACAACATATAAGAAAATAAAACCTCTACCAACATGAAAGCAACCGCTCTTTTCTAGGGCGTATTAATAAACAAAAGCACAATTTAGGTGCGACGATCATTGCGCCATAAGGACTTGCACCGAAGAGATACCTCTTTCAAGCATAACAATCATCTCTCAACCCTATAATAATGAAATAAACCTATGCTATGAAACCGATGCGAAAACGACATACTCCCTTTATACTCAAAAAATGGCTAGCTTTATGAAGGTATGGGGTGTGGCTAGCGAGGATGTCGGCAACAGGGCAGATTTTTGCTCCATGCAAAATCTGCATTCACGCCATCCTTGGCGTTCGATCGCTGCCGTCAAGCCCCCATGAATGGGTTCACGACGGTCCTCGTTAGACACATCCCATACCTTTTATTCTTAGACGGTTTTTCGATCAAAAGGGAGTAAAACCGCAACGCCTAAGCCTCGAATATTCTCATAAACAAGGCCTGCTCATTTTTCCCGCAAAGCAATTCAAGATGATGTTGCCTTGTTTTTTCAATATAATGCACGCCAAACGACTTTAATTTCAGCCCATTTGCATCTGCCGTAGGACTCCGGATACTAACCATACTCGCAGCCAAGCGCCTTTTTTATTCGCAACCGAAGTTAATTGAACGCCCTGGTTAAAACTTAAAGTCGCATCAACTTTTAATGATTTGACCTCCCATAAGGTCCACGGAGAACCCAAGCTATGACAGCAGCCAACACCAAACCTTTAGGAATCACGGAAGTCGTATTACGCGACGCGCACCAGTCGATTCTGGCGACACGCCTTCGCATCGAAGACATGTTGCCGATCTGTGAAAAACTTGACAAAGTCGGCTACTGGTCTTTGGAAACCTGGGGCGGCGCCACATTCGACGCCTGCATCCGTTATTTGGGCGAAGACCCCTGGGAACGCCTTCGCCAACTGAAGGCCGCGATGCCCAACACGCCGCAACAAATGCTGTTTCGCGGCCAAAATATTCTCGGTTATCGGCATTATGCCGACGATGTCGTCGATAAATTCGTCGAACGCTGCGCGGTAAACGGCATCGACGTCTTTCGAATTTTCGACGCGATGAACGATATGCGCAATATCGAGCGCGCGGTAAAAGCGGTACTGGCCACGGACAAACACGCCCAAGGCACCATTTCTTATACGGTCAGTCCGGTACATACGCTCGACATGTGGGTCGATCAAGGCAAACAAATCGAAGACATGGGCGCGCATTCGGTTTGTATCAAGGATATGGCCGGCTTGTTGACGCCCTATGCCGCTTATGAGTTAGTTGGCCGCCTCAAGCAAAGTTTATCGATTCCGGTGCACTTACATTGCCATGCGACGACAGGGCTAAGCGTCGGAACGCTGATTAAAGCCGCGGAAGCCGGAATCGATAATGTCGACACGGCAATTTCCTCGCTTAGCATGACTTACGGACACAGCCCTACCGAAACCATGGTCGCCGCACTTGAGGGTCAAGCGAGAGATACCGGACTCAACATCAAGAAATTAGAAGACATTGCCGCCTATTTCCGAGAAATTCGCAAAAAATACGCACGTTTCGAAGGCAATTTAAAAGGCGTCGACAGCCGCATCCTGACTAGCCAAGTACCCGGCGGAATGCTGACCAACATGGAAAGCCAATTAAAGGAACAAAATGCCGCAGACCGCTTCGATGAGGTCTTGGAAGAAATACCGCGAGTCCGAGAAGACCTAGGCTTCATTCCACTTGTGACACCAACATCGCAAATCGTCGGCACGCAAGCGGTCATCAATGTATTGACCGGCGAGCGCTATAAAACTATCACCAAGGAATCTGCAGGTGTACTGAAAGGCGAATACGGTGCTACGCCGGCTCCGGTTAATGCCGAGCTTCAAGCCAAGGTGCTGGTCGGCGCCAAACCGATCACCTGCCGTCCAGCCGATTTGCTGGAACCCGAAATGGACAAATTAATCGAAGAAGTCCGCGCCAAAGCGAAAGCCGAAGACGTAACATTAGCCGACAATCTCGAAGAAGACGCTCTGATTTATGGCTTATTCGCCCAAATCGGCTGGAAATTCATTAGCCATCGCGGCCAGGCCGAAGCCTTCGAAGCCCCGCCTTCGAACGAACCTGCAGTCCCCGTTCCGACCGTACCGCAAAAAACCGCATGTCAAGCCGAAACCTATAGCGTCAACGTTGACGGCAAAACCTTTAATGTCTCGGTTGCGCCGGGCGGAACAACATTCGACATCAAGCCGGGAATAACACCTGCAGAACCAGCTCAGCCAATCAACTCCGGAGGCGCGATCGTTCAAGCGCCAATGGCGGGAAATATCTTAAAGATCAATGTCAGTATTGGCGGCACGGTAAAAGCCGGCGATGTAGTCGTGATCATGGAGGCCATGAAAATGGAAACCGAAGTTCGCTCCAAAACCAGCGGCACGGTATCTATCGTCCATATCAAGGAAGGTTCCGCAGTGACGGTCGGCGACGCCCTGATTACCTTATAAAGCCACAAGAGCCAGAGATAAACCACCGTTCGTGCCTAGCACTGCCAAAGCATGAACGGTCCTCCCCTTAACATCGCGCCGGCACCTTCCCGAACCCCAACCCCTTCTTTATTAAATAAGGACTAAGGCGCGCCGATGAGGATAAATAAAAGCGCTCTTCAATTTATAATAAAAAAGCCCTAGGGATTTCGTGATAAATAATGTCCAGGAACTATGAGCGTTGTTGAGGGTTCGGTAACTCGCTTGACAGGACGCCGCAAATACGTCCGTGTAGGCTTGACGGCGGCTTTCCCTGCCGCCGACACCTGCCAATCGAGTTACCGAACCCTCCGAAAATAGGGAAGTTATTTACGACCAAATCCTAGGTTAACGAATTCAGTCCATTAGCATTTCCTAATTCCTGGCCTTGTCTCTGCTAATGCGTGATGCACTCAACAACTATTCAGAATAAAAATCAACTTCAATCGAGATCATTTATGGAAAATTTAAATTCGCTCTGGCAAAGCACCGGGATCTACAACATCCAAACCGGCCAGGCTTTTATGATGATGGTAGGTTTTTTACTTCTGTTCCTGGCCATCAAGAAAGGTTTTGAGCCTCTATTACTACTACCGATCGGTTTCGGCGCAGTGCTGAGCAACATACCGATTGCAGACATGGCCGAAGAAGGCGGTCTTTTATACTATTTATATTTCGGCATTAAAACCGGCATATTTCCATTATTGATCTTCATGGGCGTCGGAGCAATGACGGACTTCGGACCGATGCTGGCCAACCCGAAGACCTTATTACTAGGCGCTGCGGCTCAATTCGGTATTTTTTCAACATTATTAGGCGCATTAGCGCTAAACATGGTGCCCGGCCTCGAGTTTTCGCTTAAGGATGCCGCGGCAATTGCCATTATCGGCGGCGCCGACGGGCCTACGGCCATCTATGTTGCTTCGAAGTTAGCCCCTGACCTGCTCGGAGCGATCGCAGTTGCCGCTTATTCCTATATGGCTCTGGTGCCGCTCATCCAACCGCCGATCATGCGCGCATTGACTACGGAAAAAGAGCGCATGATCGAAATGGAGCAGCTCAGAGCCGTCAGTAAATCCGAAAAAATCTTGTTTCCACTGCTGCTATTACTGTTAACTGCCTTGCTTTTGCCCTCGGCCGCGCCCTTGGTAGGCATGTTTTGTTTAGGTAACCTAATGAATACTTGCGGGGCGGTCGACCGTCTGAGCAAGACCGCGCAAAACGAATTGATCAACATCGTCACGATTTTCTTAGGCCTTTCGGTCGGCTCTAAACTGAGCGCCGAAGCATTTCTGAAATTCGAAACACTCGGTATTTTGGGTTTGGGCGCGATCGCTTTTTGCATCGGCACCGCCGCCGGCGTCATCATGGCAAAAATCATGAATAAATTCAGCAAAACACCGGTCAACCCGCTAATAGGCGCGGCCGGTGTATCGGCGGTCCCGATGGCGGCCAGGGTCGCCAATAAGCTAGGTCTTGAAAGCAACCCTCATAACTTCCTGCTGATGCATGCAATGGGACCGAACGTTGCCGGCGTGATCGGCTCCGCCGTCGCGGCCGGGATTTTGTTGAGCTTGGTTGATTAGAAATACGCAGAAGTATACCTTTCGCACTTCAAATTTCGGCATTGCCTCAGGAGGCGCCGGGGTGCTCCGCAAAGGCTTTGATAGCATGGATGCTATCATAGAGCCTACATGGTCGTATTTACGGCGTCCTTTGACGGGCACCCCGGCACCGAAATTTGACAAGCAAAGGGTATATATTCAAGTTTTCCTCAAGCGCTTGCCTTGCTTGTCCCCTCGTTTTTTATTAACGAAAGCCACTCCTCGGTGCGCTTTTTTTCTAACGGGCGGAGCGCTACGCGTAGTGCGTTTATTATCCTTTTTTTCCGCTCCCGACCGATCCTCCAATGAAACGGCTTCGTAACCGGTATCGGCAACGCGCGGTATCGACCGTTTTAATAATTTCTCAATCGCCAAGAGCATCGGCGCTTCCTCGGGGCAAACTAGCGAAATAGCCTCGCCGACCCATCCTGCGCGACCGGTTCTGCCAATACGATGCACATAATCCTCGGCCACGGATGGTAGATCGAAATTAACCACATGCGGCAATTGATCGATATCGAGGCCTCGCGCGGCAATATCGGTCGCCACCAAAACCGCTATTTTCCCGGATTTGAATCCCGCCAAAGCACGCATCCTCGCGCCTTGAGATTTGTCACCGTGCAATACCCCAGTCCGAATACCATCTTTGATTAATTGCTCGGCCAAACGGTCCGCCCCATGCCGGGTTCTAACGAACACCAAGACTTGTCGCCAATTACCGCTACCGATCAGGTAAGATAATAATTCCCGCTTGTATTCGCGCTTAATCGGATAAATACGTTGTTCGACGGTATCGGCATCGATCGTTTGCCGCGGCGCTTCAATTGCGACCGGATCATGCAGTAAGCGCCCTGCCAGGGTTTTTATCTCATTAGAAAAAGTCGCCGAAAATAACAAATTTTGACGCTGTCTAGGCAGCAATGCCAGTATTGCATCGACTTCACGCTTGAAACCCATATCCAGCATTCGGTCGGCTTCATCAAGAACCAATATTTCGACTCGCCCCAAATCGACATTGCCTTGGCGAGCATGGTCTAGCAATCGTCCCGGAGTCGCGACAACAATATCGCAACCGCGCCGCAACTGTTGAGCTTGACCGTTCATGCTCACACCACCGAAAACCACCTCACTAAACAACGCGACATGCTTGCCGTAATCCTTGAAACTTTGATGCACTTGTACTGCCAGTTCGCGAGTCGGCACCAATACCAATGTACGAACCGGCCGAGGTTTTTTGTTAATCGTCTCGCTCAACCGCTGCAGGATCGGTAACGCAAAACCGGCCGTTTTACCGGTTCCGGTTTGCGCGCCGGCCATGACATCGCGTCCGTCAAGAATAAGCGGAATAGCTTTTTGCTGTATCGGCGTAGGCGTTTCATAACCCTGTTCCGCAACTGCTGTTTGGAGTTGGGCAATAAGCCCTAGAGATTCGAATGTCATAATTTTTAGGTGGGGGAAATAAAGTTGCGGGTTAATAAAAATTGGCCCTTTGCCAATTAAAACAGACGGCTCAGACTAATTCACTGGTGGGGGAACACCCATAAGCGCCAAATTAGCGCCTATTCTGTAGTGCTTTTGCGGCATTATTCGTCATGTCGGAATAGATTGCAGATATCCAGATTACATAAATGTGAAGCTTCGCATTGCCATCCATGGCACTGGATTCCGCCAATCCCTGGCGGAATGACGCATTTTTTCTTTATGTTGGCGTCTATTGGCTCGTCACCTTCGCCTCAATGAACGACAATTTTTGGCGCTGTGGGATACATTTGGCGAGAACATAAGAACCCATCTTTCATCTTTCATCTTTCATCTTTCATCTTTCATCTTTCATCTTTCATCTTTCATCTTTCATCTTTCATCTTTCACCTTCGCTGAAAATCTTGGAAACGGAGCGCCAGCGAAGTGAAGATTTTTAGTCCCCGATAGCCGTAGCGCCGGGTGTTTTGCCGGAGTCTGCGCGAATAGCGCAGGCGGAGGCAAAATACAAGGCATCGCGACACGGCGTAAAGCCATTTGTGGGAGTGCTACGGAGCCGCATCGAGTTTACGATGATGTGGCGTAGTGGCACGGACGCAGGGCGAATCGGGGCCGCCGAAGGCAATAATCGCCAAGTAATTTTTCGCTGCTGAAATCGGACGGACCCCATTTCAGCTTTCGCGAAAAATCTTGGCGCGCTTGTCATCTTTCACCTTTCACCCCCCCGTTACATTCATATGTCTGAAAATAACCGGTTGTTCGTTTAGATTGAATTCATGCTTTTCCGGTTTGATTTTCATCGCCTCGACGATCGCATTTTTAAGCGCATCGAGATTCCCCGGATTTGCTCGAATGACTTTTTTTAGATCGACCGAGTGCTCGTTGCCGAGGCACAACAGCAATCGGCCTTCAACGGTCAATCGGACACGATTGCAGGTGCTACAAAAATTGTGGCTATGCGGCGAGATAAACCCGACCTTGGTCGAAGTTCCTGCAACCTGGAAGTATTTCGAAGGCCCACCGGTTTTTTCGGTACTCGCAATCAAATTGAAATGCCGTTCCAAATCGGCTTTAATTTCATCGCTGGAGTAATACGCTTCGGCGCGATCGTGACTGCCGATGACACCGAGCGGCATTTCTTCGATGAAGCTGATATCCAAATCACGGTCGATTGCAAACTGAACCAAATCGGTCGTTTCTTCATGATTACGATTTTTCAAAACGACCGCATTGATTTTGATGCGTTTGAACCGCGCCTGCCTCGCCGCCTCGATACCTCGCAACACCTGATGCAAGTCGCCGGTTCGGGTAATATCCTTGAATTTTTTTGCATCGAGCGTATCCAAGCTGACATTGAGCCTCTTTACGCCGGCCGATTTAATCGCTTGCGCCATCGTCGCCAATTGAGAACCGTTGGAGGTCAGAACCAGTTCATTCAGTCCCGACAAACGCCCCAGATTTTCGAGCAATTGCAATGCGCCTTTGCGCACCAACGGCTCGCCCCCGGTCACACGGATTTTTTTGACGCCCAATTCAGTAAACGCCCGGGCTATCGTATGGATTTCTTCGAGCGTTAAAATTTGCGCACGCGGCAAAAACACCATGTCTTCGGCCATACAATATTGACATCGAAAATCGCAGCGGTCGGTGATTGAAATTCTTACATAATCGACAATTCTGCCGAAGCGGTCGATCAATTGCGTCGTGTTGGATAATGAACTCATAAGTTATATCGGTTGACTAATGTGGCAATATTATCACAATACGGCTCATAGTCTGTTTTAGTGGTTT
Organism: Methylotuvimicrobium buryatense; assembly: GCF_005931095.1. Lineage (GTDB taxonomy): Bacteria > Pseudomonadota > Gammaproteobacteria > Methylococcales > Methylomonadaceae > Methylotuvimicrobium > Methylotuvimicrobium buryatense. The sequence goes on from NZ_CP035467.1 coordinate 4,295,850, forward strand.
GCTCTCGACTGCCGGTTCCAGACGCAGTCTACCGCTTACCTCCCTGTAAGCGTCGACTGCCGGTTCCAGACGCAGTCTACCGCTTACCTCCCTGTAAGCGTCGAACAAAATAGCATTGCCATAAAAGCCGAAAACATGACCGCGCGAAGTATAGCCTCCCCATTTCAGAGCCAAAACAAGTTAGAATGTTTCGGTTATTGACTATCGAACAGAAAGGATGACTCCAATGAAAAAACAATTACACTTTTTCTGGCTTGGCTTGTTGTTCTCGCTCAACAGCTTCGCTGCAGAACCCGTTATTATACGTCTGGGTATTTTGGAGTTCGGCACGGCAGCCTGGGAAGTGCAAACCTTACAAAGTGCTAAACTCGACGAATCCGGCAAATTTGAATTGGCTATTCATCCACTGGCCAACCCTGAAGCCGGTAAAATTGCACTGCAATCAGGTGCGGTCGACATTATCGTCTCCGACTGGATATGGGTATCGAAATTGCGCTCGACGGGTGCCGATTATACGTTTTATCCTTACTCAAATGTCTCGGGCGGGCTCGTCGTTACTGAAAACAGCCCGATCAAAACGCTAAACGACCTTAAAGATAAACGCTTAGGTATCGCCGGCGGAGAACTCGACAAAAACGGGTTGCTGATGCAAGCCGCTTTCCAACAACAAGGCAATAGCGAAATCGCTTCATCTATCGAAAAGGTCTACGGCGCTCCACCCTTACTCAATCAGCAAATGCTCAACAACCGCCTTGATGCCGTCATGACATATTGGCATTTTGCCGCCAAACTTGAAGCTCAAGGATATCGCCAAATTATCGACGGTCAAGCGTTGATCAAAACACTAGGAATAGAAGAGGAGGTGCCGGCGCTTGGCTATGTCTTCAAACAAAGCTGGGCCGAGCAACATAAACAAGTACTGACCGGTTTTTTGCAAGCCGCTCGACAAGCCCGCGCATTGCTATGCGAATCGGATGAAGCCTGGCAAAAAATCCTGCCGTTAACGCAAACCGATGATACGCATACTCAAAGCGTACTGCGCAAGCGTTATTGCGAAGGCGCCGTAAAACAGTGGGGTGACCCAGAAAAAAATGCGGCTAACCGCATCTACCGTATTTTGAAAACGGTCAGCCACAACAAACTGACCGGAAAAGACGACAATCTGCAGCCAGGTACTTTTTGGGCCATCGACCAAGAATAATGCTCGGATGTCACTGAATTAAAGGAAGCGCTTTCGTCAATAGCAGCGTTATCACTGAAATGCTGCTGCACTTAATCCAAACATGACTTCAACTAAGCTAAGCCATTACAGAACACTCAATCTGTTGTCGATCCTGCTCTTTATAGGGCTATGGCAGGGCCTTGCCCTTTATCTCAGCGACAATAGCCTACCAACGCCGGCATCGGTGACCGAGGTATTCTGGCAAGAAACCTTATCCGGCCAACTTCCTTATCATCTGGGCGTGACCTTGCTTAGATTGGTTTCCAGTTTTGCCGTTGCGATGCTACTCGGTTGCGCCATCGGTATCGTCTTAGGCCGGAATCAAAAACTGGATGCCTTTTTCGATAACTGGCTGGTCATTTTTTTGAATATCCCGGCCTTGGTGACGATTATCTTGTGCTATGTCTGGTTTGGACTGATCGAATCAGCCGCTATTCTTGCGGTCGTCATCAACAAACTGCCGAACGTCGTCGTCACGATTCGAGAAGGCACTCGAGCCCTGGACAAGGATTTACTGGAAATGGCCCGCTGTTACCATTTCGGTAAACGCAAAACTCTGGTTCATGTCATCTGGCCACAACTGCATCCTTTTGTCATGGGCGCAACGCGTTCGGGTTTAGCATTGATTTGGAAAATCATTCTCGTCGTCGAACTGCTCGGCCGCAGTAACGGCATGGGCTACCAATTGCATTTATTCTTTCAAATGTTCGACGTCGCCGGCATTCTGGCCTATACGGTCGCGTTTGTGGCGGTGATTCAAGTGATCGAGATACTCATTCTGAAACCGCTCGACCGAAAAGCCGGAAGGTGGCGCCGATGACCGCGATCCGCATCGACATCGTTGACAAAACCTATCCATCGCAACGACAATCCCCGGGTCACCGTGCCATCGCCGATCTGAAACTGGAATTGCCGTCCAATGAATTCATTTGCCTGGTCGGCCCGTCCGGCTGCGGCAAGACCACGCTGCTGAACATCCTGGCCGGATTAGACCGGGATTACCGGGGCGAAATCACGGTCGAACATCGGCACAAAACACCGAAAATCGGCTATGTCTTTCAGAACCCTCGGCTTTTGCCGTGGAAGACCGTCCGAGAAAACATCACGCTGGCCCTGCCGACCGATCATGACCCGAAAACGGTTGACGCCTTGCTCGACACGATGCAATTGACCGATGCCCAACAGGTCTATCCGGAACGCCTGTCCTTGGGCATGAGTCGGCGCGTTTCGATCATCAGGGCCTTTGCGATCGATCCCGACGTGCTATTGATGGACGAGCCTTTCGTGTCGCTCGATGCTCCAACCGCGCGTCAGGTCAGGGAATTGTTGATAAGACTCTGGCAACAGCGTCCGCATACGGTCTTGTTCGTCACGCACGACCTGCGCGAAGCGATCGCGCTAGCGGATCGCCTGGTTTTCCTGTCTTCGCCGCCGATGCAGGCGATCAGCGAAATCCGCGTGAACATTCCGAGAGACAAACGCGACGACGAAACGGCTATCGAGGCGTTCAGACAAAAATTGCTTCAGGATCATCCTGAAATCAGGGCGCTTTTATGAGCTTACCGGCAGTCGTTTAAACGTCCTGCACTGTTGCAGGACCGGGAAAAATACCCGATACTTATAGCCCTTTATGCCCCCGCTATCCTAGATATACTCATCGCAGATCAAAATTCGGCGCCGGGGTGCCCGTCAAAGGACGCCGTGAATACGTCCATGTAGGCTCTATGCCAGCTCCATGCTGGCAAAGCCTTTGTCGAGCACCCCGGTGCCTCCTTAGTCACCTGCCGAATTTTGAAGTACGAAAGGTATAATAGCGGGCTGATATTCAACGACCCGGAGGACCATACAATAATGTTCAAAAGAATCCTATTAGGCTTTGCCGCATTCGGCTTCACTTTAGCGTCAACGACTGCTTCAGCCGGCAGTGACGAGCAATACCCTGCCAGCAACTTTCAACCGAAAGTCGTTTTTATCGATGAAGAATTAGCAGATCAATTGGATACCGCACCGGACGCCCAAAAAGCCGATAAAAAATCAAGCAGCGAACCGGCCTCGATAGCGGAATTCGATCCCAAATATCCGGCCGCCTATTTCCAGCCTAAGGTTATTTATCCTTAGTCTCTTATCACTCAACTCTTTGAATTTTTCATTTAACGCTTAATAAAACCGCAGAGTTCACAAAGGTATAGATATTCATGCCTTGTGTTCTCGGTGGTTGAAAAACGATCTACTCCCTTTTGATTGAAAAACCGCCTAACACGACGGATGCCCGACCTTGGTGCGCGATGTTCACCCTACACCTAGCGCTTTATAGCCTATGACCATCAACAATTTCCAAGTTATTTTGAGATTAAAAAGCGGTAATACAGAAATTAGCTAAAATGGCTTTTTTCAACAGACTTAGGCGCCGGGGTATTCGGCAAAGGCTTTGCCTACATGGACATATGCACCATGCCCTTTAACGGACACCCCGACGCCGAATATTGATCTACGATAGCTATAGCTACTCTGTTAACCGGACCCTTTGTCTTGAACCCTTTACGTCAACTCGTTTCACAGACCGCAATTTACGGCCTTAGCAGCATCATCGGCCGTTTTCTTAATTATCTTTTGGTCCCGCTCTACACCTACACATTCAATACCGGTGAATACGGCGTGGTCTCGGAATTTTATGCATACGCCGGTTTTTTCGCGGTACTGTTGATCGGCGGCCTTGAAACCGGATATTTTCGATTTCACAATAAAAAGGATTTTTCGAAAGAGACAGTCTATGCCGGCGCGCAAAGCTTTTTAGTTTTGGTTAATCTGACTTTTCTCGGGTTCATCGTATTTTTCAACGAAACTTTGGCGGAGCTTCTGCATTACGGCGAACATCCTGAATATATTCTTTGGTTTGCATCGATTCTAGTTCTGGACGCGATAACGGCGCTGCCGTTCGCGCGGTTACGCGCGGAAAACCGGGCATGGCGTTTTGCCGGCATCAAATTGACCGAGATTTTCTTGACCATCGGCCTCAATCTGTTTTTTCTGGTTGCTTGTCCTAAAATCGCTGCGGCCTGGCCGGATTCGGCGATTCGTTTTATTTACGACCCGGCGATCGGTGTCGGATATATTTTCCTAGCCAACCTGCTGGCCAGTTGTTTTAAATTCCTGTTACTGATTCCGCAACTGCGCGGCATACGCCTGCAGCTAAGCCCGACAATACTCAAACCGATGTTGATCTATTCATTGCCTATGGTCATCATCGGATTCGCCGGCATGGTCAACGAAATGCTCGACCGGGCAATATTGAAATATATGCTGCCTTATGATTTGGATACCAATTTGCAAATGCTCGGTATCTATGGCGCCTGTTATAAATTATCGATTCTAATGAGCCTGTTCGTGCAAGCTTTCCGCTATGCCGGCGAACCGTTTTTCTTTAGCATAGCCGGACGTGAGGATGCACAAAAGTCTTATGCATTGATCATGAATTATTTTGTAATCTTCGGCGTGTTTATTTTTCTAGTCGTGACGCTATTCATCGATTTCTTTCAATATTTTATCGGCTCGGATTTCCGTGAAGGCCTCGATATTGTGCCGGTCTTATTGATCGCAAATCTACTGCTCGGCATCTATGTCAATCTGTCGATCTGGTACAAATTGACCGACCGCACCGGCATGGGCGCTTGGGTTTCGTTGGCGGGCGCCGGTTTGACCGCTTGGCTGAATATTTGGTGGATCCCGATTTGGGGTTATCACGGTTCTGCCTGGGCGACGCTGGCGTGCTATCTATTCATGGCCGTCATCTCTTGGCTACTCGGGCGCCGCTATTATCCGGTCCCTTATAGGCTAGGCAAGATCATCGGCTATATCACCTTCGGTTTAATTTTATATGTTGCCCATCATTTCGCGACAGAAGTCTATCTTATCAACACCTGGCTCAGCGCTTCGGCAAGCCTTGCAGCTTATCTAGTTACCGCAACGTGGTTCGATATTCGGCCGCTACTGCGCCACAAACACGATACTTGAGTCGGCCACGTTTCTCCCTTCATCTTTCAGCTTTGGTATGCATTCCCACGCTGGAGCGGCGGTAACGAGGAACCTTGACCAATGTGACTTCGATACCCTTTATTATCATCCAAGCTTACCGGCTTCGAAATCGCGATCTGGGGATCGCTCCCACAAGACTCCATTCCTCTTTCCTCTTTCCTCTTTCCTCTTTCCTCTTTCCTCTTTCCTCTTTCCTCTTTCCTCTTTCCCCTTTCCCCTTTCCCCTTTCACCTTTCCCCTTTCACCTTTCACCTTTCACCTTTCACCTTTCACCTTTCATCTTTCACCTTTCACCTTTCCTCTTTCACCTACCCCAAGCAATAAACTATCGATATTGGCTCGGACCGTTCTGGCCGATTGCTCCAGCGCCTCGATCTCCAGACTGTTTAGGTCGGGCTGCAAATACCGGATAATACCGGAACGGCCTAGTACGACCGGAATGCTGAAACAATTGTCTTTGATCCCCTGCCAGTCATCGAAACAAGTACTGAGCGGCATCGTTCGATGTTCGTCGTGAACTATGGTTCTGATGACTTCGCAAGCGGCTGAAGCAATCGCAAAATTGGTATAACCTTTCAATCGATAGACCTCGAAACCGGCCTTGTTGACCTCTTCAAAAATCTCTCTATGCCTCGGACTATCGGTTATCAGCTCGCCGCCAGCCGAAGCATGGCTGAATACCGGAAACTGATTCGGTCCGTGTTCGCCAAGAATATAGGCTCTTAAATCGTCGGGATGAATCTGCTCGGCCTTGGACAATAAGGTTCTGAATCGAGCCGAGTCGACCAGCGTGCCGATTCCGACGATTTGTGACGACGGCAATCCCGAAAGCCGCGTAGCACAGCAGGTCATCACATCGACCGGATTGGTGATGATAATAAAAACAGCTTCAGGATTATTTTCGGCCAGCATCGGGATAATCGATTTGAATAACTCGACATTCGCTTTGCCTAATTCCATACGAGAAGTCATGCCTTTTGCCATCGGCGTCGAAGCGGTGATCGCGACGATATCGCAACCCACCGCCTCTTCAAGCGGGCCGCCCTCGATTTGCATCGGTCGTTCGCAAAAAGCCAGTGTATGCTGTAAATCTAATGCATTTCCCAACGCTTTGGTCGCATCACGATTGACCAACAACAAATAATTGCCCAACCCCTTCAACACCAGCGCATACGCTAACGACGAACCGACATGGCCGGCTCCGATTATGGCTATTTTCATGATTGACACTCAATCTCAAATATACGGTTAAAACCCTCACGCAATAGCCGGAATAAAGACAACTGCTTGATTTGTTTTCAATAGAAACTATTTAAATTCAATGTGATACTATTAGCAGAATTTTTTTAATCTTGCTAATTTCCGCAATAACGCTAAAAAATCAGTTGAGCATTCTAAATCCCGTTCGCCCTGAGCCTAGTCGAAGGGTGGGCGGGATTTAGAATGCTCACCCAATGGGTGGCGCTTGGATTCGCTCATACTTCGACAAGGCTCTCCTGAGCGCAGTCCGAAGGACTCAGCACGAACGGATTCCAAGCGCTCCAGCTGATTTTTTAGGATTACGCTTACTCGAATAACAACATAAAGTCAGACGATGGACAACCGAATAATAATAAAAATGAAAAGCGGCGGCCTAGGACGTCTCATCAACATCATACAAACCATGTTCGTGAGTCTGATGCGAATATGGACCATTCCCATCGTTCTCGCGCTCAGTTTGGCTTCCGGGTTTACGACATATTACGGCATGTCGCATTTCATCACACCCTGGATCGCGCTGATCATCACGGTCGCGATTCAATCGATCATCGTAATTTGCTCATTCGAAATCGCAGGGATTCATTGGCGTGCCAATCGATTGCGTTATTTCAGCGTGCTTGCCTCGCTGTTGATTGCATTGGGCGCATCGGTGTCGTTTTCTTATTTCAAATTTTATGAAATCTCCGAGCAAGACACGATTCATATCCAACGCCTCAACGAGGTCCGCAATAAAGTCGAGGATTATTTAAGCAACATTATCGCCATCAAAGGGGAATTGCTGGCGAAAGAGCGGCTTGAAGTGGAACAGTTGAACCAACAAGTCACTCAAGCTTATTTCGGCACGCATCCTGAAATCCCTCCATCGTTAAGAAACCAAATCGGCGAAGGCCGAATATGGCGGCACTATAACGAGCTTTATCAAAACAAAAAATCTGAATTGGCAGGACTTGAAGAACAACTTGCACTTCTCGACGCCCAAATCGGCGCACTACAAGCCAATCTAAACCAACTTGACCAGGATTCCGAAGCTATTCGAGAAATATATCAACAGATATCGAGCGGTTTGCAGACCGTTCAATTGCAATTCAATCGACAAGTCGCCAAATTCAACACCCATTTACCCGCGGCACCGGTATTGATGCCTTACTCGCAATATATCCAAGGCATCAAACCGTCATTTGCAATGTGGACGGGCTTTTCGACCTTTGCTTTAGTGTGCGCGGGCATGGTCGATTTTTTTACCGTACTGCTCTCCTACCGCCTGGAATTCACCGCTCCCGGCCCACTAACTGAACAAGAGGAAGAGTTGGTTTTCGAGTGCCTTAGACAATTCACGCAATTTCGCATCAACGAAAACGATGCCCTGGAAATGATTATCGAAAAAACCGAAATCGAAAAAGCCAAACGCTATATTGACTGGCCGAGAATGTTTGCGGTCGGCCTGTTGCTTAGCCGGGGCTTTTTGCGTAAAGTCGATGACCGTACTGTGGAATTCGCGCCGACGCTTTATCCGTTAATTGCCGAAAAGCTTGGCGATAAACTACAAAAAATCAAGGAGCAATCCGGACGCGCAGAACCTGTAACGATGAATACCGAACCCGCTACCCATGAACAGCACTAAATCGCCTCTGGACCTCTGGCTAGCCGATATCGCCAGCGAAGCGAACGACCAAGATGAAACTTGGGACCCGGGCTTCGACGGCAGCCGACGTTTAGTCGTCGCAAAACTAGGTCCTTATCGGAAGGCCTTTCCACGTCCCACAACATTTACTCCGCGTTTTTACCATCGTATTTATCATCTACCGATCGAAGACTGGCTGATGATCTGTCGTGCCGAACTCTACGGCGGTTTTTGCTCACTTGAGATCAATCTGACGATTCATTTTCAAGCCTCGATTCACTATGCGATGGCACATCTTGAGACCTTGCCCGAGATCAACCGACATATCAAAAAAGCTTATGAAAGCCTGGTTCGCGATGTCATCGACCAGGAAATTAAAAAGCTCGACAATGGCGAATGGATAGAATCCGGTTTAGCGCCGATCGAAAAGCAAATTCAATCGCAAATCAACGAAACACTAATCACTCAACATATCCAGTGTCGTGCGTTATGCTCGATACAACCGTCTTTTGCCGATGTTGCGCAATCGCAAAACCTGAACAATGGTTTTGCTCGTGAAGATATTTATTTAAAAATCCAAAAGAAAAACTTCGAATTCAAGGAACGTCAAAATAGGGAAAACCTGCGCCAACAAGAAGAACAAGAACGCCTGCTTATCGAAAAAAGAAACCGGGAAACGGAATTAAAAATCAAAGAACAAGCACTTGAGGCAGAATCCAATTTGCGCTTACTAAAGGAGCAAGAGCGACAAATAACCGAGCAATTCAACCTGGAAGAACGCCTGTACATGGAGCGCGTCCGGCATCAAACCCGTCTGCAAGAACTCGAGCAGGAAACGCAACGAGAATTGCAACGCCAACAACTGGCTAAACAACTTGAAAACGAGCAACGACTGCAAGAAGAAAAGTTGAGGCATCAACAGTTACTGAAAGAAAAAGAGCTCGCAGCCGAACTCAAACTGTTCGAAGAACAACAAGCTCAATGGAATGCCGCGAAAGAACGCATGCAACAAGAAAAGCTCAAACAGGAACAGCGCTTAAAACAAATCGAATCCGAAGCGGAACGGGCTTTAGCTGCGCAAAAACAATCAGAAGCTCAGAAATTGCAGGAAAAGTTGCATGCGGAAAGGCTGCAACACGAAAGCCGCCTGAAGGAAATGGAACTGGCGATGCAGATCGAAGAGCAGAAAAAACGCTATGAAGCCACTCAGGAAACTTCCGAATATTTACGCAGGGATATCGAGCTACTGGTACTCGAGAAACGGCGCAACGAAATGATACAGGCCGCGAGAAAAGCCAAGCAATCCACCGACCAAGCTCCTCGGGAACTGCCGTTGAATTCGGAGCCCGAATAAAGCAACACAAAACTCAAATAGGCATCGATGAACAAACAATAATCCTAAAAAGAGCAGCTAAGAGACTCAAACTACCCGTTCGCTCTGAGCCCTTCGTCTGCGCTCAAGAGAGCCTTGTCGAAGGGTGAGGGTAGTTTGATGCTTCACCAAGCCGGTGAAAGTGTTGTAGACCGTTCATGCTTCGACTTGGCTCAGCACGAACGGTCTACAACACATGCCAACTGCTCTTCTTAGGATAATCATATTCAATAACCGAACAGGAAGGCTGCCATGTACTTATTCCATAAAGCCGCAAAAATAATATTGTTATTACGACATAACCTTGCAACAACCATCATTGTTCTGTTATTCGGTATTGTCATTTTTAAGTTGATCGGTGCTTACATCAGTTCCAATATCGACGACGGCGAATGGGCACAATTTAAAATCGACCACGATTGCCAACCGTTTATCAACGACAGCGGGAGTCAACGCTTGAGTTGGCAATGCGATGACGGGAAAGTGTATTACCGTTGGCGGCAGCAGCGTTAACCTCTGGAAAAACTTCTCGTTAAAGGACTATCAAAAAAACCAACTATCGAAATCCGAACTATTTTTCCCCAGCAATTCCCAATTTGGAGATCAAAAAGGGTGTGGGGTATGCTTGGCGAGGATGTCGGCAGCAGGGCAGATTTTTGCTCCTCGGCAATTGCTCCTGCATTGCCCTACTACACGCCATCCTTGACGTAATGCAAAATCTGCATTCAGGCCATCCTTGGCGTTCGAGCTGCCGCCAAGCCCCCATGGATGGGTTTACGGCGTTCCTCGACAGGCATACCCCACACCCTAAAATCGGCGAAACTGCTCAAAATGGGAATTGCTGATTTTTCCCACGCTAATCAACCAAAGCCCGATAATGCTTTAATTTGTCAAGCGCTGCAGCTGCAGCATGATTGGTCAACTGTCCGTGATAAGTCATGACTGCTTTCTTTAATCCACTGTCAAGATGCTCAAGCCCTTCTTTATCTGCTTCGGCCAGCTTTAGAACAAAAGGCAAAGTCGCTTCATTGAGCGCCAGTGTCGAGGTTCGAGGGTAGGCGCCGGGCATATTGCTAACGCAATAATGAATCACGCCATGCGTCCTGTAAACGGGCTCGGTATGCGATGTCGGCCGCGAAGTTTCGATGCAACCGCCTTGGTCGATACTGACGTCGACAACGACCGAGCCGGGCATCATCGTCGCTATCATTTGTTCGGTGATGACTTTAGGCGCTTTGTCTCCCCTGCACAACACGGCCCCAATAATAAGGTCTGCCTCGGTAACAATGCGGCTTATATTTTCCGGCGTCGATAATACGAAATTGACTTCCGGCAACTCGTTTCTTCTCAACCAATCCATGTGCGATTTGTCGATACCGGCGACATAAACCTCGGCTCCCATTGCCGATGCCACGCGAGCGGCATGCATGCCAACCACCCCATCGCCGACGACCAACACATTACCATGCCTGTTCTTGCCAATGCGGCCTAATTGAACGCCTTTGCCGCCATTGAACTTAGCCAGGTAATACGCGCCCATCAAGACCGCGACATTGCCGGCTATCGCACTCATCGGCACTAGAATCGGCAACCGGCCTTGCTCATCTTCAACCAGTTCGTAGGCAATCGCGGTGGTGCCATTAGTCAGCAAGGCATCGGTCAAAGCCGGATCGACACCGGCCAAATGCAAAAAAGTAAAGATCTTTTGTTGCTTCAAATACTGATACTCGGCAGGCAACGGCTCCTTGACCTTAACCACTAGGTCCGCCTGCCAAGCCTCCGATGCTGAAACCAAATTAACACCAAGCTGCTTGTAATGATTATCGGTAAACCCCGAATCTAATCCGGCACCGATTTCAACTAACACTTCGTGGCCTCGCTCGACCAATATTCCGGCGGCCGCCGGAGTCAGTCCCACCCTTCCTTCTTGATCCTTAATTTCTTTCGGAACACCTATTCTCATTGCGCCCCCTTGATTTAGTGGCAAGCTATCATTCGAATTGGAATATAATTCGGTTTTACCTTTCGCACTTCAAATTTCGGCAGTGCCTAAGGAGGCACCGAGATGCCTGGCAAAGGCTTTGCCAGCATGGATGCTGGCTAGAGCTTACATGGGCGTATTCACGGCATCCTTTGACGGGCCCCGGTGCCGAATTTTTATCTACGATGGGTAAATAAAACCGGTACAACAATGGCTCTTTCAAAGCTCGATTGTAATCGATTTCCTTTTCCCTTCCATATACAGAATCATAAAACTCTGTATTTCTTTTTTGGAGTCTCCATGGCGTTATCTGTTGTTCTAATTATTGTCGGTTTAGCATTATTAGTCTGGAGTGCCGATCGCTTTGTCGAGGGCGCGTCCGCTGTTGCGCATTTTGCCGGAATGTCGCCGCTATTGATCGGCATGGTCATCGTCGGTTTCGGCACCTCCGCCCCGGAAATGGCGGTGTCTTCAATATCGGCATGGCAAGGCAATCCGAATATCGCATTAGGCAACGGCTACGGCTCAAATATCACCAATATCGCATTAATTCTCGGCATCACCGCGATCATAAGTCCGATTGCCGTACACTCTCAAGTGCTTCGAAAAGAACTCCCTATCCTTAGCGCGGTCACGTTGTTCGCCGCCTTGCAAATTTATGACAACGAATTTACTCAATTGGATGCTTGGCTTTTATTAGCGGTGTTTGGCATGATCATGGGCTGGACCATCATCCAAGGCATGAAAAAAGATTCCGATAGTTTCGAAAAGGAAATGGAATCCGAATTACAAGCCCACGAGATGACACTTGGTCGTGCGTTATTTTGGGTTGCCTTAGGCTTGGTGTTATTGATCGTCAGCTCACAGATGCTGGTCTCAGGCGCAGTCACGATTGCACAAAGTCTAGGTATCAGCGATTTAATCATTGGACTAACCGTCGTTGCAATCGGCACATCTTTGCCGGAACTGGCGTCATCAGTCATCGCCGCCAAGAAGGGCGAGCACGATATTGCCTTGGGAAATATTATCGGGTCCAATCTATTCAATACGACTGCGGTCGTAGGGATTGCAGGAGCCATACATCCCATGACGATCCCCGAAGATATTTTGCTCCGAGATTGGCCTGTCATGGCCGCACTAACGGCTTCCCTTTTTGTCCTGGGTTACTCCAACAATGGCGGAGGACGAATCAACCGTATAGAAGGCGGATTATTATTATCGGCCTACATCGGTTACACCTGTTATCTGATCTTTTCGGTCACTACTATTTAACTTATTGCCGTCACGAAAAAACCATGACTCAAAAAAAATTAAGTCTACAGGAACAACTGCTGAAGTCCGGCCTTGCCAGCGACACCAAGGCTAAACAAATTCGGGCCGAAAAACGTAAACAACCCAAAAAGAATGCCCATGCCGCTACGGAGCAAACTCGACTGGAGATACAAAAAGCTAAAACGGAACAACAAGAAAAAGACCGTCTGCTCAACCAACTAAAAAAAGAAGAAACGGAACGAAAACAACTGGCCGCTCAGATCAAACAACTGGTCGAGCAACATAAGCTTGCGCAAAGCAATGAAGGCGTAAAATACAATTTTAACGATAACGGCAAAGTTAAATCGGTATATGTTTCGGAGTTCGTACGAAATCAAATCGTCAATGGCCGCGCGGCAATCGTCATTTGCGAAAAACAATATCAAATCGTACCGCTCGAAATTGCCCAAAAAATCGAACAACGCTTACCCGGCGTGATCGTTTTAATCAATGAGCCTCCCAAACAACCCGCGACTGACGATCCCTATGCCGATTATCAAATACCGGACGACTTGATTTGGTAATTTCTTATTGAAATAGCAAAATTCGATGCAACAAAATCACCAGCTAACGATCAAACAATCTCACAATAAATTTATACGGGAGAAAGCAAGATGAACAATAATTGTTATTTAAAATACGCAGGAATGTTCGGGTTACCGTTAGCCATGCTGACGCTTGGAATTTCAACGGCGACCGCGCAAACTCAAGGCAAATTCGACAGAAAACTATTATTAGAACAACAGATCGAATTACCGTCGAATACCGTCAATGCCAAAACAATCAAAGTCACCATACCTGCAGGATTCAAAACACCGGACCATACCCACGACGGCCCTGGCCCTCGCTATGTCGTCAAAGGCAAGTTAAAAGTCATCGAAGGCGATAAAACGGGAGTCTATTCGGCCGGAGACGTATTCTGGGAGTCCGGCGATGTCATGTCGGTCGAAAATGTCGGCAAAGGCACCGCCGAATTAATTATTTTCGAACTCGCGCAACCGAAACAGCCCGAGAAAAAATAACCAGCTTCCTCGGTTCGACCTGCCAAACCGGGAGCCAATCGACTCACCCGGTTTGGTCATTAGGAAACAGCCATCAGCTGTAAAAAGCATTTTTTATTTACGAAAATCACGAAAATATTCAATTAGTTAAACCTTTCAAGCTGATCAACCAATGGACTCAAAAAACTTATGCAACCTGAGTTCGGTTTAAGACGCAAGCCATTATCAGTCGCCCTTGGCTGGACGGGGTTTGTAATCCATGCGCATCAAGCTTAAAACGGCCAACCCGCATCACGCTCTTTCCCAAACTCCAGCTTGTGAAAGACACCCCGGAAACTAGAGCTTCCTGAACAGGCTACCCGATCTGGCGCTTGGGTAGCCACATATTTTAGCCTTTTTGACCTCGATGCCATTTAATGTAACTTAGCATTCTTGGCCTCGAAATCGCGATCTAGGGATCGCTCCCACAGTGCATCCGCCATCCTCAGCGGGAACAACACTTCCACCGTCCCTCTCCTAAGGCTAGGCGAGGGAAAGTCACTGATGCTCGTCACCCACGGTTTATTTCGAAGCCTTCGAAGCGGCCTAAATTCAATTCAAGGGCGGGTTAAATAACCCGCCCCGCGTATGGGATCAAGCAATACAGGGCTTACCGCTTACCATCATACTTTCCGCTAATCATTGCGACAAGCCTCTCTACATCGAGTCGATCGAACGGCCAACAAAGTTCTGAACCCGACGCCTCGTGCAACAACACCGGGATGCGTATCGCGTAACGCTCCTGCCATTGCGTTTGCTCGGCTATATCGATCGACTCAATCTCGATATCGTTATTATCTGCCAGATAACTATTCAGCATTTCCTCCGCTTGCTCGCACAAATGGCAGCCTTGCGTCCCGAACAGAATCAACTTAATCATGATGCTTGCTGATTTTATCGAGAAAACCCATCAACAGCGCAGAAATTACGAGAGTTAAATGCACGGCGACATACCATAAAATCTTGTCGTTGTCAGTCCCTTGTATATTCATGAATACTTTCAACAAATGAATCGACGAGATCGCGACAATCGACGATGCCAGCTTGATTTTTAGAGAACCGTAATCATGCGTTCCGAGCCAACCCAGCTTTTCGGTCGACAAACCGATATCCATTTGCGAAACGAAATTTTCGTAACCGCTGAACATCACGATGATGACTAGACTACCAACCAGAGTCAGATCGATCAAAGTCAATAACTTCAAAGTCAAATTCGCTTCATCGATCTCAAGAATGTGAGGGACAAAATGAATGATCTCCTGAAAAAATTTTACCGATATTGCCAACAAGGCTACGCTCATTCCTAGATACACCGGCGCCAAAATCCAGCGACTCGCATACATGATGCGCTCGATCGCGCGTTCAATCATAGAAAGCTCCTCAGTGATGCAAATGCGCGGACAACCACCGCTCAGCTACTTCCTTCGCGATGCCTTTTCGGCGCGCATAGTCTTCGAGCTGATCGTGATCGATCTTGCCAACATTGAAATACTGCGCTTCCGGATGCGAAAAATACCAGCCGCTGACCGCCGAAGCCGGATACATCGCGTAACTCTCGGTCAACTCGATGCCGGTCGTCGCCGTAACATTGAGCAACTCGAACAATTTGCTCTTTTCGGTATGATCCGGACAAGCGGGATAACCCGGAGCCGGCCTTATGCCTTGATAAGATTCTGCGATCAACTCATCGTTACGGTATTGTTCGTCTTTTGCATAACCCCAAAAATCCTTCCTAACCGCTTCATGCATATACTCGGCGAAGGCTTCTGCCAATCGGTCTGCCAAGGCCTTGAGCATGATCGAACTGTAATCGTCATGGTCTTTTTCGAATTCTTCGAGCTTAGCTTCGATGCCGATGCCGGTCGTTACCGCAAAGCCGCCCAAATAATCGGTCTTGCCGCTATCGATAGGCGCGATGAAATCGGACAAACAATAATTCGGCCGCCCCGGCGCCTTGACACTTTGCTGCCGCAAATGATGCAAAATTTCTCGCTTTTCAAGCCGCGAATCGTCTTTATATAAAATGATGTCGTCGCCGTCGCTGTTGGCCGAAAAAAAACCGATAACGGCTCGAGCCTGAAGCCATTCTTCGTTGATGATTTTTTTCAACATGGTCTGCGCATCTTCAAATAACTTTCGCGCTTCGACGCCGACAACCCGATCTTCGAAAATATCGGGATATTTACCGGCCAATTCCCAGGTATGGAAGAACGGCGTCCAATCGATATACCAAACCAACGTATCGAGAGGAAAGCGATCGATGACTTTGGTGCCTAAAAAAGTGGGCTTGACCGGCTCGAAATCGGTCCAATTGAATTTATTGCGCCTCGCCTGCTCAATACTGTGCTGCTTGGTCTTGGCTTTACGGCCCTGATGCCTTTCCCGAACCTCCTTGTATTCTTCCTTGATTTTTTGGGTAAATGCCTCCTTGGAATCGTCGCTGACCAAATGACTGGCGACACCGACGCTTCTGGAGGCGTCGGCAACATAAACAACCGGGCCATGATAGTTAGGCTCGATCTTGACCGCAGTATGCGCTCGTGAAGTCGTTGCGCCGCCGATCATCAACGGAATGTCGAAGCCTTGTCGTTCCATTTCCTTGGCCATATGCACCATTTCATCGAGAGACGGCGTAATCAATCCGCTGAGACCGATGATATCGACTTTTTCATCTCGCGCGGTCTGCAATATTTTTTCGGCCGGCACCATCACTCCCAAGTCGATAACCTGAAAATTATTGCATTGCAGCACCACTCCGACGATGTTTTTACCGATATCGTGCACGTCGCCTTTGACGGTGGCCATCAGTATTTTGCCGTTGGTCTGCATTTCGCCGTCTTGCTCAGCTTCCATGAACGGCATCAAATAAGCGACCGCCTTTTTCATGACACGCGCCGACTTGACGACTTGCGGCAAAAACATTTTGCCGGCTCCAAACAAATCGCCGACCACATTCATGCCGTCCATCAACGCGCCTTCGATTACATGCAGCGGCTTTTCGGCTTCCTGTCGTGCCTGCTCGGTATCTTCGTCGATGAAATCGGCGATGCCTTTAACCAAGGCATGCTCGAGCCTTTTAGTAACCGGCCAACTACGCCATTCCAGCTCTTCCGGCTTGGCTACCGTACTACCGTCGCCTCGATATTTTTCGGCCAACTCAAGCAAGCGTTCGGTCGCGCGGTCATTACGATTGAGCACAACATCCTCAACCGCATCGCGCAATTCTATCGGAATATCTTCGTAAATCGCCAATTGGCCGGCATTGACGATGCCCATATCCATGCCGGCCTTGATCGCATGATACAAAAATACCGCATGTATCGCCTCGCGAACCGGATTGTTCCCTCGGAACGAAAAAGACACGTTCGACACGCCGCCCGAAATCAAGGCATGAGGTAGCGTTCGCTTGATTTCGCGGGTCGCCTCGATAAAATCCATGCCGTAGTTATTGTGCTCATCGATACCGGTTGCAATCGCAAAGATGTTCGGGTCGAAAATAATGTCCTCGGCCGGAAAATTCAATTGCTCGGTCAAAATACGATAGGCCCGACTGCAGATTTCGACCTTTCTATCACGCGTATCGGCTTGACCTTGTTCGTCGAAAGCCATCACGATTGCAGCCGCACCATAGCGACGTATCAATTTGGCATGTCGTATAAATGCCTCCTCGCCTTCCTTCATCGAGATAGAATTAACGACACCCTTGCCTTGAATGCACTTCAATCCGGCTTCGAGAATATCCCATTTCGACGAATCGAGCATGATCGGCACCTTAGCGATATCGGGTTCTGCCGCGATCAGACTGAGAAAGCGCACCATCGCTTCTTTCGACTCCAACATGCCTTCGTCCATGTTGATATCGATGATTTGCGCGCCGTTTTCGACCTGGTCCTTGGCTATTTCCAATGCCGTTTCAAAATCGCCGTCGACAACTAAGCGCTTGAATTTTGCCGAGCCGGTGACATTGGTCCGTTCGCCGACATTAACGAACAACGAATCCGGCCCAATATTCATCGGTTCCAGGCCGGCCAGGCGGCATTGCTTTTCAATAACGGGAACGACTCTCGGCGGATATTGCTTGACCGCCTCGACAATCGCTTTGATATGCTCGGGCGACGTGCCGCAACAGCCGCCGATGATGTTCAAATAACCGTTCGCGGCCCAATCAGCCAACTCCAAGGCCATATCTTCCGGCGATTCGTCATATTCGCCGAATTCGTTCGGCAAGCCCGCGTTTGGATGAGCCGACACATGCGTATCGGCTATCGAAGATAACTCTTCGATATGTTGTCTGAGTTCTTTCGCACCTAAGGCACAGTTGAAGCCGAATGAAATCGGCTCGATATGACTGAGTGAATTCCAAAACGCCGCGACGGTTTGACCCGACAGGGTTCTGCCGGACGCATCGGTAATCGTGCCGGAAATCATGACTGGCAGTTTATAGCCGAGCGCTTCGAAATATTGATCGACCGCGAAAATTGCCGCCTTGGCATTGAGCGTATCGAATACCGTTTCGATCAAAATAATATCGGAACCGCCGTCAATCAAGCCCCGCGTCGCTTCGGTATAAGCATCAACCAAAGTATCGAAGTCGATATTACGAAAACCGGGGTCGTTGACATCCGGCGACATCGATGCAGTTCGGTTGGTCGGCCCTAAAATACCGGCTACGAAGCGCGGCTTATCAGGTGTTTTGTGGGTATATTCGTCAGCAGCCTGTCTAGCCAGTCGCGCCGATTCCAAATTGATCTCATAGGCCAATGATTCCATTTTGTAATCGGCCATCGCAATTTGCGTCGCATTAAAGGTATTAGTCTCGATAATATCGCAACCGACATCGAGATATGCGCTGTGAATCGCTTTAATAATATCCGGCTGAGTCAAAGACAACAGGTCATTATTACCTTTTAGATCGACAGTCCAGTCCGAAAAACGTTTGCCCCGATAATCTTTTTCTTCCAATTTGTAGCTTTGAATCATCGTGCCCATAGCGCCATCTAAAAACAGGATACTTTGGGACAGTCTTTTTTTAAAATTTTCTAATTTACTCATGTGCTTACATGCTAGAAGTTAAATAAGGGCAGAGCGCCCGGATAAAGCTTGGCTTGACAAGCTGTCGCACCATATTATGCTTAACGGATTTCTAGGGGGATGGTTATGTCGAAACCGACGATACTCAGTGTAATAAAAAGCGTTTTCGCCGCCGCAGTCGGCGTACAAAGTGACAAAAACAGGCAACGGGATTTCGAACACGGCAACTTATCCACGTACATCATTGTCGGCATTATTTTTACCGTTTTATTTGTCGCTCTTTTGGCATTACTTGTTGCAAAAATTACTGGCTGATTAACAAAAAAGCCCAAGCAGGACTTGGGCTTTTTTGCCTTGTAAAACGAGAGACTATTCCGGTTTGAAGCTATTCTTGATCGAGACGAATAACTCTTTCATTCCGCTGAATAAATTAGAAACTGTCAATGCTTCTTTGAGCATAAACTTAGTTCTAATAAATGCAACGGCTAAGACACCCAGAAGCGGCGGCATCAATTCAAACACAATGGACAACAGAGTTCCGGTAAATCCTTGAAATATGCCGCCTTTGGTTTTTCGGTCGCCGACGGAAGCCAAATCCCGCTCATAGCCGCCTTCGAAACCGCCGCCTTTAAAGGTCTCGAGTAAATACACATTGAAATAAACAGCCGTAAATTGAACCGCTAAAAAAACGACCGAGCACAAAACCACCCAAAAAAGGGTTTTTTCTACTTTAGCTCGCGAAGCCGACTGGTAGACCCAAACGGCTACCAGAATCATCACAATACCACCAATCATTGCACACCCTCCTGTTTTAGTTATTATTTTTTAGTTAAAAAGAAAAAAAGATAGGTACACTTCAAAATCATATCCGAATCCGATTTTTCGATCACTTTGCAAGATTCGTATTTTTCGCGACCGGGAGTCGCTTGCTTTCTAATCATGCCATCTTCGACAGAATATTTTAATGCCACTTCAAACGTCTTAGTTCGCCCGAACGTATCGATCGATTTAGTGTTCAACACCCCGTCAGTTTTAAAATCCCACTCGACGCTTAACGCTTTTTTCTCTCCATCCAACTTAGCAGATTCCGCATAGAGATTCCAACTTCCCAAAATTTCAGACTGATCTTTCAATAAGACTTCCGCATTCGCTGCAAAAGCCAATAAAACAGCGGGCCATATTGCATGTATTCTCATTTTTATATTCATTTTCCCACCTTTTTACTTTGAATTTTATAGGTCTTTCGGATTATAACACACACCCACCGCTACTCTAGTTTTTACATTCCCCTAACTTATTGTGCATCGCTTTAAAATTTCAACAATAAATCTTGACATTAGCTGTGTCTAAAGTATCATTGATGGCTCATTTGCTATGTCTATAGCATTTTCTAAAATATAAAAATACAGGTAGGACACTCATGGGTGCGATCTTAGATTTGACTGAAATGTTAAAAGAACCAGCTGGCATGATCGGTGCGATTGTCGTTATCGCAGCCGGTTACTTCTTAGTAAAATGGGTTTTTGCTGAGCCTAACGACGAAGACAAATAAACTAACACTCCGTTAGTTTAAATAAAGATTACAAGGCCGCCCCTGCTAATTCCGTTAAAGTATTAGAGGCGGCCTTTGTTTTTTTATCCACTCGCCGCCTAAATACCTTATAATTTGTACATTTAATCAGCACATTGCTTTATTAAATGTATCATTTTATTTACACCAAGATATACCAACTCCATACTAAACCCGCCCCAGCCACCGGCATCGGCTTATTCCGACTATTCTACGGAATGGTGTTATTTCAAGAAATCTGCTTCTTGTTATATTTCAACCATCTAATTTTCGACCCTACTCCTTACATTGACGTCGAATTCCCACTCATTCCTTTTTTTCTTTGCCTCTGGGCGATTGCTGCCTTATTCATAATCGCTGGCTACCAATGCCAATACGCCCTGATTGTCAGCTACATTTTTTGGATCGTCTTTGTACAATTTACCCCCATGCAGCGCGACTTTGACGGCGGATTCGATGCATTTATGACCGGAGCAGGATTTTTTCTACTCTTCATGCCGACCGACAAAGCCTTTGCAATTGATCAATTAAGGCTAAAACTCAGCACACCTTTTCGTCATTATTCGCAACATCAAAAACCTACTGTTTCAATCCTCAGCTACCACCTCCCTATATTGATCTGCCTGGGCTTTCTATATTTCGACTCGGCGATTCATAAATTATTTGCTGAACACTGGCGAAACGGCCTAGGCGCCTGGCTTCCGTCCACACAGCCTTATTATGTATCCGCGATCAATATGTCCTGGCTGCTCAACCAGGAAGTCTTACAAAAGATGATTGGCTATACCATTATCATTTTTCAATTCAGCTTTCTATTCTTATTTTCAAACCGTCACTTACGCCCCATCTACCTTTTTATTGGCATTGGCTTACACCTTGGCATAACGATTTCTCTAAACATTTATCCGTTTGGCCTTAGCATGCTCATTTTTTACATTCTACTGGTTCCATTTTCATGGTGGCGTTGCTTAGCGAAAACCTTAAGACCCACTCAGCCTTTATTACTTGTCTATTACGACAAAGACTGCCCTTTATGCAACCGGACCGCATTAACCGTCAATCATTTCGATATTTTCAAATGCATTGAATTTAAAGACGCTCAAACCTTTTCAAATAAACAACCCGCTCTATCTTCCATACCACTAAACACCCTACTAACGGATCTTTATGCCGTCGATGAAAACGGAAAAGTTTATAGCGGCATCAATACCTATATACGAATCCTAATAAAAATGCGCTATCCATTCTTATTCGGCTGGTTAATGAGTATTCCTGGCATTTATCATCTGACCAAAACAATCTATCGCAACATAGCCGACAACAGACAACGCACGCCATGCAATCAAGACTGCATCATCCCAAATACAACCCAATGTAAATTACCCACCTTTTATGACCGCTTATTTGAGACCGACAACCCTCGTTTAAGAAAAAACTTAAAAACGCTGTCTAAAGCCCTTTTTATCATTTGTATACTACAAATCAATAGCTCCTTGCACTACGGACTGCTATATCGACTTAATGTCGACACACGCAACAACCCTATGACGCTCACACTAACCCAGGCCAGCAATTCGATTTTGTTACTATCCCATTCATTCATCGGTATAACACCCCACGCTCTTTATTTACACGACCATTTTGAGGGCTATGACTCATTACTCGCAATCACCTATACCAATAATGAAGGAGATGAAGCCTGGTTACCGTTCATCAACCAAGAAGGGCGAATACTTGCCCCTCACTGGGGACGCGTTCATTCAATGTGGGCCAATATTGCCGTCACACCGAATATCGATGTTATCAGGCTCAACAAACTGATCATGAAAATCACTGCATACTGGTCCCATAGACTTGAGCTAAACCTTGATGACACTGTGTTCACCATCAAGATCAAGACAAACTCGGCGCCATCATTCTGGGTTTATGACTTGCTGAATCAAAACCTCAGTGGAGAATGGTCAAACCTTGGCACAGTCCATTGGAAACATCAGCAATTCCATAGCAACCTAAGCCAAATGCTGCTCAATCATGCCTCCCTTAAATCAAGCTATTGGCCTACTGTCACACCTGAATAACGACAAGGTTTTGCAATTTACTCCCCTTATACTCATAAATAGTAATTATTCAGACCCCTACATTTCAAACATGCAGCCCCCCCCCCCCCATAAGCCATAGGTATCTACACAAGTTTTCAGCTTTATAAAACAATTAGTTAAGTTAATTTTTCTGTTATCTAGGATAAAAAAGTAGACTAAAAACTTCAATTTTTAGTCCCTATCTTCATAATAAACCAGAAGAAACTTTAAATACCTATCGTAGATCAAAATTCGGCGCCGGGGCGTTCACCTAAGGACGCCGTGAATAGGCCCATGTAGGCTCTATGCCAGCTCCATGCTGGCAAAGCCTTTGTCGGACACCCCGGAGCCTCCTCGGGCACCGCCGAAACTTGAAGTGCAAAAGGTATAACAGCATGATTTTAAATGATAAAAATGTGTAGATACTTATACCCCATAAGTACTAATTTAAGGAAGGAACGCGTCATTCCGCCAGGGATTGGCGGAATCCAGGACCAAGGATGGCAATGCGTAGCACCACATCAATGCACCATGGATATCGACAACCCATACCGATATGACGAATAAAGCCATAAACGCACCATACTCCCTTTATACTCTAAAAATGGTTAGCTTTATGAAGGTATGAGGTGTGGCTAGCGAGGATGTCGCAGATTTTAGGGAGGAGAATAGGCTCTAATCTGGCGCTTATGACTCTACCCCTTTGAATAAAGTTATTCATTAAAAAAACTTCACCTAACCCCTCGGCAACTGCTCCTGCGTTCTACCTCTAGTTGTCCATGCCGTCGTCTTTTTAAAAGAGGAGGACTAAATATTTACCAAAACCGATTGCCGGACCAGACAATTCCTCCATTCTAAAGCTTGAGTGACTTCACCATACAGCTGCGTGAGTTACGAGCGAACTATTCGAATAACCCAAGTAAGCATCGAGTTAATTCTCATTATTTATGTTTCTTTTTAGAACAATAGCTTACTATAAACAACAACATACTTTTTAGCATAAATCTCCCCCCCTACCATTATGACATCTACGCTCATTTTAATTTAAATGTTGCATAGATATTTTTGCCATGATATAAAAATACCGTGCTAAGCATTTAGTACTGTAATTTTATTAATATAAAAATAAATTCTTTTGGAGGATAGTATGAAAAAAGTTTTATCACTTTTAGCTATGGCATTAATGATCGTTGGTTTAACAGGCTGCCTGGACGATCCTGATAGCTCCAAACAAAAAGTTGAAAATACAACTATTAGATTGTAAGCTTTGACCTAATGAATCCAGCTTGTTTTCAAATAAGCTGGATTCATATTCAATTTTAGCTTTCTCAACTCCATACAATCATCTCGTCACCTTATTCCTCTCCCTGCTCCTTCCGCAATTTTTCTTAGAAATATTCTCCTCAGCTTTCCAACTTTTTAATAGCCTTTACCGCGCTTCGAATTATATTTCTAATTCTTTAAGCAGGTTCCCATGCGATCAGCCCCATCTCCACATTAATTGCCGCAATAGTTTTCAATATATGTAGCGAATTAAGAGCCCATCCATAGAGCCCACCCATCAAAACTTTTAGACGTATACCCATCGTAGATCAAAATTCGGCCCCGTGATGTCCGTCAAAGAACGCCGTTAATACATACTAGCAGCCTCTATGCCACCTCCATGCTGGCCAAGCCTTTTCCGCACCCCCCGGCGCCTCCTCAAGCAGTGCCGAAATTTGACATAGGAAATATATAATTATTCCCTATATCCTAAATTTGATAGCTTAACCATTAAGCGCCTGAAGCTCATTAAGTCACTCACTATATTAACCGTGCAGTCCCGCTAACCTATCGGGCGAGCTAAATCTTTATAAGAACGGGCGTTGATTCAAAAAAATATGATTTTAGTTCTACCATGAAGAGTATGAATAACTTGAAGACACAGCGTATTCTATTTAATCGCGTTACTATACCCTTTGCTGGTCAAATTTCGGCGCAGGGGTGTTCGTCAATGGACGCCGTGAAACGTCCATGTAGGCTCTTGACAGCACCCCTGCTGTCAAGACCTTTGCCGAACACCCCGGCACCTCCACGCGTCAATGACGAAATTTGAAGTGCGATGGGTATAACCATTAACAGTCTATGTCATCATTATTGCCATTGGAGTGTTTGATTTGAAAATGCTGTATTACCGCATTGAGTTTATCTATTGAGTTCATTCGTGATATTGAGACCGCTCACAAAGCACTCAATTCTCTTCCCTTCATTATCCTCATGGCAATAAAAAACAAGCTATAAACATTGCGCTGCCCACCCCCATAAGAAGGCACACCAATTTATTGAATCAACTTCTTATTCTTTATGATCTTCATAGTGAATTTTTTCTAGATTTGCAGTCAAAAATTAGCTAACCTCATGAAGGTATAAGGCTTAGCTAGCAGCAATTCCCCATTTGGGGATCAAAAAGGGCGTGGGATGTGCTTGGCAAAGATGTAATGAATGCTGAGCATTCAAGAGCATTTTTCTGCTTTGAGTTGCCAACACTTACCCTTCAAGCCGCCGTTCACCCCTCCATAAGCGCCAACTTAGTGTCTACTCTATGGTGTATTTCGTGATTTTAGTGGCCTGACTTGCGAATTTAGGTTTTTTTGTTTAATACGGCGCTGTAGCGAAGCCTGAGTACTTCTCGTAATTTTCGAATGGCCGTTCTATTCGCTGACCTTATCTTTTCCACAATAAGGCGGGAAGGATAAACTGATTAGATAAACAATGCGTTAGATGGGATTCTGGTAACTGGAACACCGATTCTGGAAAATCCGGAAAGTGTTCAGTTTGGGCCAGAATATACACATAGATCATTGGCTCACCAAGACGGTTAGCGAGAATGTTTATAATTTCTTGAAATGCTTTATGAACTCCATCAACTTCATGGTTAAACTTCCGAATTTAGGTTTAACGGTTTTTCAACCAAATGGGAGTAATACCCGTCGTAGATCAAAATTCGGCGCCTGGGTGTCCGCTAAAGGGCGCCGTGAAACGTTCATGTAGCCCCTATCCCAGCTCCATGCTGGCAAAGCCTTTATCGGACACCCAGGCTCCTCCTCTGGCACTGCCGAAATTTGAAGTGCAAAAGACATACACACCATACGCATCAAGCTACTCCCTTTATACTCAAAAAATGGTTAGCTTTATGAAGATATTGGGTGCAGCTAGCGAGGATGTCGGCAGGCATACCCCACACTCTAAAATCGGCGAAACTGCTCAAACTGGGAATTGCTGCCTCGATAGACATATCCCATACCTTTTATTCTTAGGCGGTTTTTCAATCAAAAGGGAGTAAAACACCCAATACATATCCACTCTTTCCAAGTTGCTATTAAATCACTTAGGAACGAGCATGAAATAACTTAGACAACTGTTGGAAGGGGGTTTGGTGGCTCGATTGACAGGTGTCGGCGGCAGGGATAGCCACCGTCAAGCCTACAGGGACGTATTCACGGCGTCCTGTCAAGCGAGTCACCAAACCGCCACAAAGCCTACTACTTGTATAAGTTATTTTGTGCATATTCCTTACCCCTTATGCAGCGCAGAGGAATACGAAAACGGTATGCTCCGACTACATCACATGTCAACTGCTCTTTTATGACAACTCTCCACTGGTTTTTCTACTTAACCCCTTAGCCAGTCGCGCATTCAAGCTAAATCAAACACTCTCACTTTTTCGATACAAATAAAAAAGCCCCCGTGCTTTTCAGCACGAGGGCTTTAACCCTACTTAGTCTATATAATTAGACCAAGCTATTCATTAGATGAATGTTGGGATCAATGGTGCATCTACCATTACCATTTGACGGTTGCCGTCTTCATCGATGAAGAACAACAGACCCGCGAAACGGCTGTCTGGATCGTAGATCAAGTCAGCTAAACGGTAAACTTCCCATGCTGCGTCAGAAGCAGTAACTTCAACTGTTCTTGTTTCGCCTGGAGCCAGCGGGCTGTTATCGCTAACAGTCAAACCGTCTTCGGCTAACAAATCATCTGGATAGTTAGTGTCGTCTTCGTACACTTCAGAATCCAAGAAACGAACAGCAGCTGTGTTGAACTCAGCCAAACGAACTGCAGAATCACCGTTGTTAACGAGTTCCAAAGTCATTTGCATTGCACGACCTGGTACACGGTAAGAAGCGTCAACAACTTTTACAGAAACTGTAGGTTGTGGAAGTTCTAAAGATTTAATACCGCGCATCAAACCTGCTTGCAATGGAGTCGTAACAGGATATTTCTCGTTGGCTTGACCCATTGAGATAGCAACGATTGCCATAGTACCAGCAGCGAAAGCCATACCAACTTTTTTGTCAGTTGGTGTGATCAATGAATCGGCTTTACCAGCATCGACAGCTATTCTACGTGGAATGAATACAGGCTTGCGGCACCAGTATACCATCCAAGCAATACCCAAAACGTACCAGAACAAATGCCATCCATAGACACCGTCTAATGCATAGTTTTCCAGATCAATGGTTTCACCGGTCAAAGTAGTGATTGGGTTTCTGAAATCGCTCATTTTACCAGTAATAGTTACCCATTTACCTGGGCCAATGATAGGACCACCGCCTTGAACGTTCATCATAGTATGAACGTGCCAGTCACCTGGACGACGTGCTTTCAATAAAACTTTAAACTCATAAGTTTCGCCAAGTTCCAAAGTTACTGAACGAGGAACTAATTGACCACCGATCCAAGAACCTGCACGAATAAATACAGGACCAGGAATACCGATGTTCAAGAAAGAAACTTCTGGCTTATCGACAGTTTCCGGCCATCCCGCGAATACGTGGAATTTACCTGAAATTGACATAGTTTCATTGACTGCAACTTGGTCTTTAGACCAGTTCAAATCGAACCAGTGAATGGTCCGCATACGCATGAACGCCGCCTGTGATTTCTCACCATGAGCAGATGCTGTCGGAGTGTAAAACATCGCTGCCGTTACAGATACGAGCAGTGCGACAAAGGACAATTTAGCAACTTTGTCTTTTATTATTTTCATATATCCTCCTCTATTACAGAGAATTAATAGTTTTATAAGCATCCAGTAGATTCGAAATGAATATACCGTGGTTTTTTGATTATTAAGTTTGTATCAAGAACCTTGTACAAATTTTTCACTTCCGAACCATCTTCCGAAGAAGTGCCACAAGAAGTAAATCAAGATACTTACGAAACCAGAGAAGAACGCTGATACTGGAGCAACGTCTTTACCAAATGTTCTCAGTGTTCCTTTTTCAACCATACGGATGTACTCAGGAGTACCAGTTCTAACATAGTGGTAACCTTGAAGGTCAGCCAGAGTCATCATCATGCCGTTGTATTCAACAGGAACATGTAATGGAGCAATGATTGGCCAGTTACCTGGATAGAACAGTAAGCCCCAAGCCAAACCACCAACAACCGCAGTCAGAGTCATGCTGTTAGAAAGCATCAGGATAACGTCTAATACGATCGCACCTGGCATCAGGTTTGAAGGGAATACAAAGTTAACTGGGAAGTATGTCCATCCCCAGAAGTTGAAGTATCTGTTGATCCACTCACCGAGTAACAGACCTAAGATACACAGAGTTGCACCCCAAGCGATGCGATAGCGCCACCAAAGTACAGCTTGAACCGCAGCAGGGAAAGTAATTGAAACGATTGGCGCTACAGTTACCCATAGACGTCTATCTTTCCAATCGGTCCAGAAATCCCAGTCACCGCCAGTCAACATATAGTGGATATGATAACCACCGAGAACAACAAAAAACGCCGTAAAGAGAATCATGTAGTCGAACGTACGAGAAACTTTGACAGCTTCTGCGCGTGAACGAACAGCTGATTGAGATGCGCTCATTAGCTTACCTCCTAAAGGATTTAAAAATTATTATTTATTTTTACTATTTTCTGTATCGCTTCTTCAATGAAGAAGAAGCGACCAGGAGATAGTTTTTACAGACCTAACTTATGCTAAGTCTTTTTTCAGCAGCTTGGACAATGCGCCCAACTCGATGTTGATTACACCCAATACACCCAGAGCCGACCATCCGAAGAAGACGAAACCATAGTGCAGAGGAGCAACAAACAATTCTTCCATAAACCAGAAAGTATGACCCCACTCGTTCAAACCAACGTTTGGCAGAATCATGAATGGACCTACAACAACAACCAGGTATTGCAGAGACAAACCTTGTTGGTAAGTTGGAAGTCTTGTTTTAGCGTACAAGAAAGAAGCGCCACCAGTGATGATATAGATTGGGTAGCTCAAGTAGAACTCAATGATATGACTTGGAGTGAAGTCAGTATCACGTACGATGGTTTGATGCCATGTACCGTCTTGCTCTGTGAAGTAGCTAGCACCGAAGTAGATCGCGATGCCGTACATCATTAGCCATGTCCAGTGAGTAAAATGTCTTCTCAACTCTTCACGTGGAGTGATTGACATCACTTTACGATCACGAGTTTTCCAGATATAACCCCACAAGATAGAAGCTGTCAATACTTCCAGAACCATTTCGATGTACAGGAAGTTCATCCAGTAAGTTTCGAATTCCGGAGCGAAAGAGTCAAGACCGGCGGACCAGCCATAAACGCCTTCATACCAACGAACCCAAGCATAAAATACCAGGTACAAAGATGCACCGGCAATTATATTTTTTTTGTTCAAAAGTGGTGCTTCTGCAGCATCAGCTTTAACTGACTCAGTTGTAGCAGCCATTTCTACCTCCTAAAAAATTTTTAAAAACCCCGAAGGGCGGTTGTTTTAAAACATCCCTTTAACGCTTTTATTTAAGCTCTACCAGTCCAATTTGGTGCTGCTCAGTTTATCATTTCGAAAAGGCTTGTCAACTTAATTTATGACCGATCTAGTGCGCTATTAATCATTAGTTCTTTATCCACCCTGATTTTCATTTATCTTCCAGCCCTTAACCTCTTATTTATCGGTTGCTTACAAAAGCCTGTTTTTCGGATCATTTTCATTCCATTTCGATCATAGCAATGCCAAAAAATAACCTGATTAGCAAGTTTCTTCAGCTAAAGCCCAAAGATTCAGCATCTCCCTAGCAGGACGGAGTTCGTAAGCCATGCGCGTCAAGCTAAAAACGGCCAAGCCACATCACGCTCTTTCCCAAGATCCAGCTTAGGAAAGCCCCCCCCCCCGGAAGCTCCAGTTTCCTGAACAGGTTACCCAAGCTAGAGCTCTCATCGTTATACATAAGTGCCGGCACACTTGCTGAACTGAGTTTATCGAATCACTGGGAGCGTTGATGTTTGATAAATCTGTGGATATTGATCGTCATTGGTTTCGATAGTCGCGACGAAGGCGGCGATGAACGCTCTGTGGGAGCGATCCCCTGATCCGCGATTTCGAAGCCGGTTTCGTTGGGTGGCAATAAATGGCATCGAGGTCTCATTGGCTAAGATTGCAAAAGAGAAATTTTTGACTTATGTATAACGATGAGCGTTGGAGCTTGGGTAACAGCATATTTTAGTTTTTGCGACTACGACTGGACCCTGCTCCGACACCTGGCTTTGGCAAGCCGAAGCATCTTGCTAATCAGGAAAAATAAATAAGCTGTTAGGCAACATGCGCAAGAGGCGAAGGCAAACTTTCCATTTCCGACCGGGCATTTACACATACCTAATTAATGCTTCGTTATTCCGCTATGGACTGCCGTAACGACATATTGAGCTGGTAGTTATGACGTTACGGTAGCGATTATCAATTTTTTCAATGCCATAGTCGATTGCTTCGGTGACTATACAATCACCATCTTGGTGTCGACTCCCAAGAGCAAGGATTTCGTGATAACTATACCTTTCGCACTTCGAATTTCGGCATTGCTTAAGGAAGCGCCGAAATGTTCGGCAAAGGCTTTTCCGGCATGGATGCCGGCATAGAGCCTGCATGGGCGTATTCACAACGCCCTTTGACGGGCCCCCTGGTGCCGAAATAAAATCTTCGCGCTTATCGTCTTTTTTCGGACAGCTTGATTAAAAATTCAAGGCTTTATTCCATCTGCAAGTAATTAGCTATTGACTCAAGCATCACGCCTGATAAAAATGCTTAATGACAATTAGCTATCATTATTCTTGAGTCTTCATTGATCGACTTGTTTCAACTGTCCAGACTTGTTAACGACTTGCTACACTGACCGTTTTTTACGCTAACAGTCTAAAATCACAATACTTTTCATATTGTCAAATTGAGTTTCCTACAGCCTGAATTCTGTTAGAATCGCATTTGTTTTCATAACCCCATATACTAAAAACCTCAATGAAAAATTTTAAATTCTTGTTTATTATCATCGGCTTCATCGGGCTTATCTTATTTCAGCGTGAAGCCATCATGCCTTTTGTACATAAAGTAGTCAGCTCCGACCTTTTTCTCGTTGACTCACAGGACATCGGTGATTTAGAAAGCATTTCCAATGAAATGACCGATCTTGCTTTTACCTTCTGTAACAACTATATAAAAGAAGAGCTTGATACTAAGTATTCGGCATTCTTTTCGGCACAGCCGCTTAATGCATGGGGCATCGGCAACTATCAATATGTCATCAATGCGGAAGTTGAAATAGCGAGCCCTGACACGGCAAGCATAACAAGAAGATATGCTTGCCGGATAAAATACAAAAAAGGCGATGATCAATCGGGCATTTTGAATACTGACAATTGGTCGGTTGACGGATTATCGGGCATTGACGAGCTATAAACCGATAAGCGCCTCCTCAACCCAATTCGCCGCAAAAAAAATGCCCTCTTTTAGAGGGCATTTTTTTGCCGATTTTTAAATCATGCCTATCGCACGTCAAATTTCGGCATCGGCCAAGCAGTATCCGGGGCGAATCGCAAAGACTTCAGCCTCGCGCCTAGAATCATAACGTTCTTTGATAGAGGTATTTACTGCCTTCTTGACCTCCCGACGCCGAAACTTGGCTGGCACAGTAAATAATCTTATTCTTCATGCACACTAAAAACCTGCTTACGGCTTTCCTTATCGAAAGCAATGACTTTATAAGCGTCTTTGCGATCGCCCATTTCCATTCCAGGCGTCCCGACAGGCATCCCCGGTACGGCAATACCTGAAACATCGGATTTTAAACTCAAGAGCTTTTCGATATCTTCGGCAGGCACATGACCTTCGATCACATAATCGCCCACTATCGCCGTATGACAGGAAGCCAACTCGCTGGGAACCCCATATTTACGTTTAACCGAGTCCACATCGTGAACAATATTGTCAATCACATTAAAGTTATTATCCTTAAGATGTTTGACCCATTTTCCACAACATCCACACGAAGGACTTCGATAAACCACAACATCCTTAACCTCTCCAATTTCAGACCGAGCTAAGCTTCCGGCAAAAACAAAAGGCAACATAATCATTATCGCCGATATTTTTTTCATTAATTACTCCTATGGAATCGACAAGAAATTATTTTTCATTTGACCTCACCCAACTTTTTCCCGCCTCGGAGAATGCATACCCATTGCGCTTCAAATTTGGGCATTGACGCATGGAGGCACCGGGGTGTTCGGCAAAGGCTTTGCCAGCATGGAGCTGGCATAGAGCCTACATGGACGTATTCACGGCGTCCTTTGACGAACACCTCGGCGCCGAATTTTGATCTCCGATGGGTAAATAGGTAGCCTCACTATTTATTCGTGAAGCAGATCACCCGTCATGGTCGCAATTATGTTTCTAGCACCCGCATCTTCCCGATGCTCGCACAAATAAATGCCTTGCCATGTACCCAACAGCATTCGACCCGAACCAACCGGTATCGTCAACTGGCAACCGATCATAATATTTTTTAAATGCGCCGGCATATCATCACTCCCTTCGAGCGTATGCCTATAATAAGGTTCATTTTCCGGGACCGTTTTGGAAAAATAAGCCTCCATATCCATTCTGACATCGGGATCGGCATTTTCATTAATCGCCAACGATGCCGAAGTATGCTGTATAAATAGATGTAATAACCCGCACTTCATCGCGCCTATCTCAGGAAAGCCTTGACGAATTTCATGCGAGATTAAATGAAAGCCGCGTTTTTTTGAGCTTATTTTAATTTGCTTTTGAATCCACATGACTTGTTTACTCGCTCGGGATTAATTTTTAGGAACGAACATGAAATAGCTTCGACAACTTCTGGGAGGGGTTCGGTCAGCAATTCCCAATTTGGAGATCAAAAAGGGTGTGGGGTATGCTTGGCGAGGATGTCGGCAGCAGGACAGACTTTTGCTCCTGCAAAATCTGCATTCATCCTAAAAAGAGCAGTTGAGATCCTCAAACTACCGTTCGCCCTGAACTTGTCGAAGGGTGAACGGTAGTTTGAGGCTTCACCAGGCCGGTGAACGTGTTGTAGACCCTTCATGCTTCGACTTTACTCAGCACGAACGGTCTACAACACATGCCAACTGCTCTTTTTAGGTTCATGCCATCCATGCCAATCAGATTCCGCCGTCAAGCCTACATGGAAGTATTCACGGCATCCTGTCAAACGAGTCACCGAATCGCCGAAAAGCCTATTAGGAACGAGCATGAAATAACTTAGACAACTGTTGGAGGAGGTTTGGTGGCTCGATTGACAGGTGTCGGCGACAGGGATAGCCGCCGTCAAGCCTACATGGACGTATTCACGGCGTCCTGTCAAGCGAGTCACCAAACCGCCACAAAGCCTACTACTTGTATAAGTTACTTTGTGCATATTCCTTAATAATCCAACTCAGCCCGATTTTTTCGGCATCGCTTGCCAAGTTCCGAGCAATTCAGACATCTTTTCTGCAGGAATCGGGCGACTGAATAAATATCCTTGTAATCGCTCGCAGTCTTGGTTACGCAAAAAATCCATTTGCTCGGAATTTTCCACGCCTTCGGCGACACTACTTAACTGCATATTACGCGCAAGATTAATGACCGCCGAAGCGATGGAGGCATCCACCGAATCGCGGGGCAAATTCAACACGAAATCATGACTGATTTTTAGGGTATCGATCGGAAAATGCTTTAAATACCCCAAAGATGAAACCCCCGTGCCGAAATCGTCGATTGCCACCTTGACGCCCATTCGCTTTAGCTTGTGCAGAATTTCAACTGCCGAATCGACGCTCTCCATAACCATGCTTTCGGTCAATTCCAACTCCAACAACTCAGGTGGTAAATCAAGCTCTTGTAAAATCTGCGCGATTCTTTCTACTAAATCGGCTTGATGAAATTGCCTTGCGGATAAATTAACCGCCATCGTCATGGCCGGATAACCGGCATCAAGCCATTCTTTCATTTGCCGGCAAGCGGTTTCTAAAACCCATTCGCCAACCGGAACGATTAAACCGGTCTCTTCCAGCAAAGGAATGAATCCGCCCGGAGAAACCAAGCCAAGCTCCGGACTTTGCCAACGAATCAACGCCTCGACACCGGTCACAGCCCCACTTTGAACATCAATCTGAGGTTGATAGTACAGCCTGAATTCTTCCCTTTCCAACGCTCTTCGCAAATTTGTTTCGAGCATCAACCGCTCATACGCTGCGGCATTCATATCCGCCGTATAATATTGATAGTTATTGCGGCCTTGCTTTTTCGCATGATACATGGCGACATCGGCCTGCTCTAACAATTTACTTCGATCGTTATTGAGTCCCGGATAAAATGTAATTCCGATACTCGTGGTGACGAAGACCTCATGCCCGCCCACGCAAAACACCGAAGACAAGGCTTGAATAATCTTTTGCGCCACATGCTCAACATCTTCTTCATGCGTCATGCTCGATAAAACAACCGCAAACTCATCACCGCCCAAACGGGCAATCGTATCGGTTTCGCGCGCACATCGACGAAGACGCTCGGCAACCGCAACCAAAAGCTCGTCGCCAATCGGGTGACCGAGCGTATCGTTGATTAATTTAAACCGATCCAAGTCCAAAAACATTACGGCAATCATGCTCTTTCCGCGCTGCGCTTGCAGAATGCCTTGCGCCAATCGGTCTTGAAATAATAAGCGATTGGGAAGCCCGGTTAACGGATCGTGATGCGCCAGATAATTTAACCTTTCTTCGGATAATTTAAGTTCGGTAATTTCTGTAAATACCGCGACATAATGTCCGATTTTATCATCCGCTATGTTGGGTACCGCGCTGATATTAACCCAGGCTGGAAACACCTCACCGCTTTTACGACGATTCCATATCTCTCCTCGCCATTGACCGGTTTTATTGAGAATATCCCATAATTGACGAAAAAAAGCCTTACTATGACGCTCCGACTCGAACATCGTAGGCGTACACCCGACTATTTCCTCGGTACTATAGCCTGTGATTTCGCAAAATGCCTCGTTGACGCTGATGATATTAGTTTTGGCATCTGTAATCATGATGCCTTCGAGCGTACTTTCGAATACCGTGGCCGCTAAACGAAGTTTTAATTCGGTCCGTTTACGTTCTATCGCATAATGCAGCGAACGGTGCAAAAGCCCGCTGCTCAATTCGCTCTTGACTAGATAATCTTGAGCCCCCGCCTGCGCCAAATCCATTGCCAGCTCTTGATCGTCGGTCCCGGTCAAGACAATGATCGGCAGACTCGGCGCAACTCGATTCAAGCGTCGAAAGGTTTCCTGTCCAAAGGCATCCGGCAACGACAAGTCGAGTAAGGCAATATCGAACTCCCTACTTTTCAGAGCCTCAAGCGCATCGCCTAATCGCTCCAAATGAAATAAATGAATCTGATCGGTGCTATTTTCGCTCAACAATTCACGCAGCAATATCGCATCCGGCTTATGATCCTCAATTAGTAAAATTTTCATTTTAACGGATAGCCATATTAGTCTTGCGGACTCAAGAAATCATGCCGAGCCATTAATTCGGTCGCCTCGTCAACCGGGAGAGGCTTACTATAGAGATGTCCCTGCACCTCGTCGCAAGCGATTCGGCGAGCCCAATCGAGTTGGTCCTGAGTTTCAATACCTCCAGCCAAGCCTTTGATATTGAATACGTGAGCAATTTCGATAGCTGCCTTGGCTATCGCCGTTTCAGCCGAGTCAGATGACGCCTGGGCAATCAACGCATGGTCAATTTTAATGGCGTGAATCGGAAAGCGCGTTAACGTTTTAAAAGAAATCGATCCACTACCGAAATGATCCAACGACAATTTCACACCGGCTTTGCTTAATCGGTCAAGCACGATAACGGAACGCGCCTCTTCTTCCCATAGAGTCTCTTCGTTAAAACCCAACTCAACCAAAGCCGGATTCACACTTAACTGATCAATAGCACCCAATACACCATCGGCAAAACCATTATGACGAAATTGTTTTGCCGATATATTGATCGACACCGTCAATGTCGGAAAACCTTGGTCTTGCCAAACTTTGCATTGCTCGCAGGCTTTCCGGATGACCCATTCGCCGATAGGAACGATGAGACCGGTATCTTCTAAATCCTGCATAAACGAGGACGGCGTCAAAACTCCCTGATTGGGATGGCGCCAACGCAACAAAGCTTCCATACCAATGATCTTTCCGCTATGCACGTCGACTTCCGGCTGGTAATACAACTCGAACTCGCCGTTTTCGTGGGCTCGCTTAAGTTGATGAACTTTTTTTACCTCATGCTGGACCTTGGCAGTCATTGCCGCCGAATAAAAACAAAACCGGCTGATTTTTTCGCTGCCCGACTCTTTGGCTTTGTACATTGCCGAATCGGCCGCCCCGATTAGCTTGTCCAATTCATCGCTATCATCGGGATAGGTTGCGATTCCCAAACTGGCGCGAATGACCATCACGGAACCGCCAAGCTGAAACGGCTCGACCAAAGCCTTCAAAATCTTATCGGCAATCAAGGCGGCTTCCTCTGCGTTATTCAAACCATTGAGGATAATCGTAAATTCATCGCCTCCCATTCTGGCCACGCAATCGCTAGCGCGCACACTACCGGATAAACGTTTCGCAACATTTTTGAGCAATTCGTCGCCGGCATGATGCCCCAAAGAATCATTAACTTGTTTAAAGTCGTTCAGATCGAGAAAAATCAATGCCAATGATTTTTTCGAACGCTTTGCTCCGATGACATCATGCTTCAACCTATCGTAAAACAACTTTCGATTGGCCAGTCCTGTCAATACATCGTAATGAGCCAAATATTGCAATTGCTCCATCAAGCGTTTTCGTTCCATCGCATAACAGATCGCCCGCCTGAGTAACATCCCCGAAATACCCTGTTTGACCAGGAAATCCTGTGCACCCAATTGTACCGAGCGTATCGCCAGCATTTCATCTTCCTCGGCGCTGAGTACGACTATCGGAATCATAGGTGCGGCAGCATGTACTCGAATCAAGGTATCGATCCCGTTACCATCCGGCAGCCCTAAATCGAGCAATATCGCCATGATGCCGCCTTTCGACAAAAGAGGAAAAGCATCGCTTAGCTGCCCGACTCTAATCAATTCAAAAGGCTGCTGATGCTCATCACTCGACTCCAGCAATACTTGAACTAATTTAACATCGCCCGGATTATCCTCTATCAGCAATACTTTAGCGGCAACCTGGCTCATCATTATTCCTCTATTTCGGAAGGCAACTTGACGATTGTCAACCAAAACGTTTCGATGGATTGCACCACCTTGACAAATTGTTCTAAATCCACCGGCTTGTTGACATAACAATTGACATGCAGATCATAAGTTCTCAAAACGTCCTGTTCGGCTTCGGAAGAGGTAATAATGACAACCGGAATTCGCTTTAGACTCGGGTCGGCTTTAATTTCTTCCAAGACTTCGCGCCCGTTTTTTTTGGGTAAATTGAGATCGAGCAGAATAACATCGGGCCTTGGCGCTTCGGCATATTTTCCCTGCCGCCTCAAAAAAGCCATTGCTTCCTCGCCATCGCCGACCACGTTCAAATTATTTTTGACTTTACTCTCTGTCAAAGCCTCTTTAGTCAAGCGCACATCGCCCGGATTATCCTCTACCAGCAAAAACTCCGCAGCACGGCCAATCTCTTCCAGACTCATTGGTTCACTTCCTCGCTTTTGATTTTAGGTAATATCACAATAAAAGTAGCGCCCTGATCGGGCTCCGATTCGACGCTAATCGTTCCTCCGTGTCGCTCGACGATCTTTTTGCAGATCGCAAGGCCGATTCCGGTTCCGGGATAATCCTCCTTCGTATGCAGGCGTTGAAAAATTACAAAAATACGCTCAAAAAATTCAGGCGCTATTCCGATTCCGTTATCGTTTAATTCGACTCGCCAAAAATCGTCCGAGCATGATACCGAAATATTTATTTTCGGTGATGCTTCGCCACGGAACTTGATCGCATTAGCGATCAAGTTTTGAAACAATTGAGTCAATTGGACAGTATCGCCCAAGATAGTAGGCAGGGTTGGCCGAACGATTTCCGCGCCGCTTTCCTCGACAGCAAGCCGTAAATTATCCAAGGCCTTTTGCAACACGATTTCAAGACTCACCAGCTCGAACGGTTTCACACGCGTTCCAACTCTGGAATATGCCAACAAATCGTTGATCAGGGTTTGCATTCGTGTCGCGCCATCGACCGCATAATGAATAAACTCGTCGGCATCGGCATCCAGCTTACCCTCATACCGGCGCGCCAATAATTGCGTAAAACTGGCCACCATGCGCAGCGGTTCTTGTAAGTCATGCGATGCAACATAGGCAAATTGCTCCAATTCTTTATTGGATCTTGCCAACTCCTCGGTACGTTGCTGCAATGCTTCTTGCGCTAAGCGATAAGCGCTAATATCGGAAAATTCGATGACAAAATGAGTCACCCGATTATTATCATCCATCACTGCACTGACATTAACCCAGGCTGGAAACGATTTTCCGTCACGTTTTTGCAAATACGTTTCGCCTTGCCAAGGCGATCCGACGTTAATGCCCTGCCAGTAGTCGACAAACACGTTCCGCTCTTGCGGCGCCAATAAAGTTGTCACCGGCAAACGCAATAATTCCTCATGCGAATAGCCCGCAATCGACGAAACTTTACGGTTTGCATGCAGGATGCGCCCTCGAGTATCGCTAATTAGCACTCCCTCGACATTGCTTTCGAACACTTGAGCCATGAGCCTGAGCATATCGTGATCGGCCTGAAAATACGCGTCGATCGCCAATTCAATATCGAACAAAATAACTTTGATAACGGCCAACAAAGCCGCAAAACACTCCTTGTCTTCTGTATGCGGTGTGTGTTGCATTTGCTCGAAAAGCCAAGCCAAGTAAAAATGATAAGCGCCAATATACCATTGCGGCTTCAAACCGATGCGATGATGCGTTGCGCCGATTTGCACCCTATCCTTGACATAATCGTGGTCATATCGACCTTCAATTAAACGTTCGAAATAGGCAGCTTGTTTTGTTTTCAAGCGTTCGACTTGTTCGGGATCCGATAAAAGCCTGCTCGTTTCCTCAAACTGTAACATTTGCACGTAAAATTCATCGAGAAAGTCCATGCGAATGCCTTTCAACCGAACATGCAAGTTTTTTAGTAACTCGATATCGCGAGCCGACAATTGGATAAGCGCTAGACGATCGGAAAGTTCCTGATCGCTTATCGCTCTTACTGAATTTAAATCGTCCATAAATCAATTAAAGCAACATTCTCATGGTTATTTCAAAGGCCACTTTGTACATTTATTACGTCAAAAAAACCAGCAATGATTGATTTTTTTTGGCATGGGTTAACATTACACCCTTTGACAAGGCTCTCCTGAGCGCAGCCGAAGGGCTCAGGATGAACGGAAAAGTTCTTAACTTAATGGCAGTGAAGCAGAGAGTGGGAACGATAATTGCCGGGAGACTGAATAGTTACAAGCAATATTAATTCTCCGAGAGGATGAAAGCATCTTCAGGTCAATAGGATCGCAATCGGTGCATGCCAGCAATTCCCAGTTTGAGCAGTTTCGCCGATTTTAGGGTGTGGGGTATGCCTGTCGAGGAACGCCGTAAACCCATCCATAGGGGCTTGGCGGCAGCTCGAACGCCAAGGCTTTGACAGCAGGGATGCTGTCACAGAGCCTACAGGGACGTATTCACGGCGTCCTTTGACGGACATCCCGGCGCCGAAATTTGACCAGCAAAGGGTATAGCGAGGATGGCGTTCGAGTGCTACCGTCAAGCCTCCATGGATGGGTTAACGGCGTTCCTCGAAAGACACATCCCATACCTTTTATTCTTAGACGGTTTTTCGATCAAAAGGGAGTAAAACATAGGTTGTAAACAGCATTATGATGAGAGAGCTATTTTTTTTTCGCATGCTTGACCAGTCTTTGCTTTTTCTTGACTTGACGATCGGTCAACTTATTTTTGATTCCGGCGAACGGATTGACCGGCGATTTGAATTCGAGACGAATCGGCGTCCCTTTGAGCCCCAAACGATCACGGAAATAATTCATCAAAAACCGTTTATACGATCCCGGTAAAGCATCGGTTTGCGTACCGTGTATCACCACGACCGGAGGGTTTCTGCCTCCTTGATGCGCATATTTCAGCTTAATGCGCCGTCCATTAACCAGCGGCGGTTGGTGTGTGGTCACCGCATCCTTCAATAAGTTGGTCAGCACCGGAGTCGACATATCGATCATCGCCGCATCATATAATTCATGCACGACATCGAACAATTTACCGACTCCACTTCCGTGCAAAGCGGAAATCGGATGCTTTTGCGCAAAATCGACGAAAGACAGCTTAATATCCAGTTGCCGTTTGATCAGATCCTTTTGATCGACGCCCAACCCGTCCCATTTATTCAAGCCGATAATCAATGCCCGCCCTGCTTCCAAGACTAGCCCCAACAAATGCGCATCCTGATCGGTCACGCCTTCGGCGGCATCGATCAAATAAATGACCACATTGGCTTTTTCGATCGCTTGCAATGATTTAATGACACTGAACTTTTCAACGGTCAGTGCAATTTTAGACCGCCGCCGCATCCCGGCCGTATCGATCAGCGTAAATTTTTGACCGTTACGCTCAAACGGAATATAGATGCTATCGCGAGTCGTACCCGGCTCATCGAAAACGACGACCCTCTCTTCCCCCAATAACCTATTAACCAGCGTCGATTTACCGACATTAGGCCGTCCGACGATTGCAATGCCGATTCCGGCATCGACCTCGGTCTCGTCCGCCTCGGTCATAGGCAGCAATTCATCGACATGCGCCAATAACTCGAAAACGCCGCGCCCGTGTGTCGCGGCGACCTTATAAGGCTCGCCGAGCGCCAGCGCATAAAAATCGGCGACAGCCGCATTCGCATCGACGCCGTCGATTTTATTGACGACTAAGACGACCGGCTTATCGAGTCTTCTAAGATTTTCGGCAATGCTTTGATCGGAGGCATTGAGTCCTTCGCGGGCATCGACGATAAAAAAAACCACGTCGGCCTCTTCGAGCGCGACTTGCACTTGCTTTTTGGCAAAGCTGTCGATACCGTCCGCGTCATCGGCAATCCCGCCGGTATCGACGACCAGACAATCGCGCTGACCTCGTTTGACTCGACCGTATTGCCGGTCGCGAGTCAACCCTGGATAATCGGCAACTAAAGCCTCGCGGCTTCGTGTTAAATAATTGAACAATGTCGATTTACCGACATTGGGGCGCCCGACTAGGGCAATCACAGGTAACATATTTATAATAACCGTGCCTTTAATGCGGCAAGAACGCCGTTTTTTGCATAGACATACAGCACGTCGTCAACGACGACCGGCTGCGCGTCGATCGCCGCATCGGTAATCCGAATGCGCCCCACCTGCCTGCCGTCGCTTTTAGACAACCAATGCAGATAACCTTCGAAATCGCCGACCACGACATAATTATCGTAGGCTACCGGCGCCGTTAGCTTTCGTTGATGTAAATCGCTTTGCTTCCATAATGAAGCGCCGTTACGCTGATCGAGTTGCCATACATCGCTGCTGACATCGCTAACATAAAGATAACGCCAATCATGACTCATACCGGTATAAGACGAAACATCGGCATTACGCCAAATAACATCGCCATTTTGCTCCAGCACCGCACTCGTTCCACCACGATAACTGGCAATAAAAATCACGCCATCGGTTGCGACCGGGTCGACAACTAAATCGACCAGTCTTTCAATTTCAGTTCGCCCGCCCGGAATTGCAATACTGGTTTCCCAAATATGCTTACCGTCGGTTAGCCTCAACGACAATAATTTTCCATTCGCAAACCCGCAGATAACATTTTCATTGAGCACGATTGGCGCGCCGGTGCCGCGGATACTTAACGCAGGGACGCTAAGCTCGTATTCCCAAAGCGTGGCGCCATCGGTTTCATTCAACGCCATCACTCTACCGTCGGTCGTTCTGACGACAATAACGCCTTGGGAAATTACCGGAACCGAAATCACTTCGCTCGAAACCGGAACGGTCCAGCGTACCGAACCATTGGCCATGTTCAGCGCCACAACATTGCCGTCGTTGGTACCGAGCACGACGGTCGAATCGGAAACGCCCGGCCCTCCGGCAAATTTAGCCTCGGTATCGGCTTCCCAAATCTCGTCGCCGGTTTTCAAATCCAACGCCAATACAAGTCCTTTAGTATCGGCGGCAATAATTTTTCCCTCATGTACCGCTGGAATCAACTTTAAAAACTTCTCGCCGGATCCCGAACCGACCGACTCTTTCCATAGATACTCTAATTCAATTTCAGGCTCATACTGGGTCAGTTCGCTCGGCGGGTCGGTGTTGTCCTCACCGCCTAAAAAATAATCGGTAATCCCGCTTAACGATTCCAGGGCCGTACACCCCGCCACGCTCAAGCCAAACAGAGCAACAAGTAAAAGTCTCATTTATTGCTTAACAATGATTTCAGCTTCAGTTATGTCATCCAGCTTAAATTGCAACAACGGCGATTTATGCCCGCTACGCAATGCGGCTTGATAAGCCGTCCGCGCCTCTCCCAACCGCTCAAGCGCAACATACAAATCGCCTTTCAGCTCGTCATAAGCACCGGAGAACCCGTCACTGTATTTTGCTTCGGCAATCATTTGTAAACCCTGTTCATACTCGCCCTTTGCCAGCAAAATACGAATCAAGCCGAGCCTTGCAACTTGAGCAATTTCGTCGCTGCCCTTTTTTGCAACTGCTTCGAGACTTTGTTTTGCAGCGGCTAAATCACCCTGCTGCACTTTGTTTTTTGCATTGAATAGCCCAGCGTAATCGCTGTAAGCAGTACCACCGAATTGGTCCTGTATCCGTTCGGCGATTTTTTCGGCAGATTCCAAATTACCTTCAGTTTGCGCGTTCAGTAATTGCGCATACAAAGCCGATGCTTGCAAAGCCTGGCTTTGCTTATAATCCTGCCAAATATTCCAGCCGACGATAATCACAACACCGACAATCACGCCGGTAATCGTAGAGCGTCCATTTTCTTTCCACCAACGTTTAAGGGCTTCGACCTGTTCTTCTTCTGTTTCGTAAATTGCCATAAATACTCTATCGTGCTTTTGCTAAAAATTAGTGATTGCTCAGATTTTTTGAATTGGTTTTGTTCGTTGACTATTTTAATTGAACACGGACATTACTGACTTGAACGATCAGCGCTCTTATGCGGGACGGGGCTTACAACCCCGTCCTGAACGTTTCGACTGTGGCTAAAACAATTCGAAACTTTGGGGACGGGTTAAATAACCCGTCCCGCACGGGGTTCCCATGCAGAGGATCACTGCCATTAAGTTAAGCCGTCACAGAGATAAGTAATGCTTGCATTCAGGCTCTAATGTGCCTCAAAAGCTTGCCATCCATGGCACTGGATTCCGCCAGTCCATGGCGGAATGACGGGCTTACCTTAACTTAATGGCAGTGATACAGAGGTTGGGAACCATTTGAGGTGCTTAATTTATGACCAAATCCTAAGCACAATCAGCGTTCTATTTAATGAGACGCAATCCGTAAACTTTGTCTTATCCGATTCCTGCCTTACCAGCAATTCAAAAACGACTTTTTAAAAATTCCAAAGCTTGCTGCAGCGGCAGATTTTGCTGTTCTTGATTCTGACGCAGCGCTTTAATACCCACTTCTCCACGCACCGCTTCATCGTCACCGATGATCAAAGCATATTCGGCGCCGCTTTTATCGGCTTTCTTGAATTGACTTTTAAAACTGCCGCCGCCGCAATTAATTTGCAGTCTTAATCCGGGCAACTCATTGCGAATAGTCTCGGCCCATTCCATGCTAATTCGCTCTGCTTGTTCGCCGACTCGAATCATATAAACGTCGACTACCGGTTTGATCGGCAAATTCGGCAAAGTTTCCATCAAAGCCAAAATACGCTCCATACCCATCGCAAAGCCGACCGCATGATTGGCTTTTCCGCCCAATTGCTCGATTAAACCGTCATAACGACCGCCCGCACAGATCGTGCCTTGCGCGCCTAATTCGGCCGTCACCCATTCGAAAACAGTCTTACTGTAATAATCGAGGCCTCGCACCAAACGAGTATTCAGGACAAATTCTATACCCAATGTCTTCAAAGTCTCGGTTAACGACTTGAAATGCGCTTGACTATCGCTGCCCAAAAAGTCGGTCAATTCGGGCGCATTAGCGATCAACTCGCGCATCCCTTCATTCTTAGTGTCAAGAATCCGTAGTGGATTCGTGTGCAAACGCCGGCGACTATCTTCGTCGAGTAATTCAAGATGCTCGCTGAAATAATCGACCAACTTCTCGCGGTATACCAACCTTTCTTCGATTGTACCGAGCGTATTAAGCTGCAATTCGACTTTATCGGCAATTCCTAAGCGCTGCCAAAATCGATGGCTCAGCAAAATCAATTCCGCATCGATATCGGGCCCCGGCATACCATAAGCTTCGACGCCCAATTGGTAAAACTGGCGGTAACGGCCTTTCTGCGGACGTTCATGCCGAAACATCGGCCCGTAATACCATAACCGATGCATTTGATTATGCAATAAGCCATGCTCGAGCGAGGCTCTCAAACAACCTGCCGTGCCTTCGGGGCGTAGCGTCAACGAATCGCCGTTACGGTCGTCGAAGGTATACATTTCTTTTTCGACAATATCGGTCACCTCGCCGATCGAGCGCTTGAATAATTCGGTTTTTTCGACGATCGGCAACCTTATTTCGCTGTACCCGTAGGATCCTAGCACTTCCGAAATTATCCGTTCGGCATACTGCCAAAGCGGCGATTGATCCGGCAGAATGTCATGCATTCCACGGATTGCCTGAATATTATTTGCCATGTTTTAATTTTTCTTGCGTTGAATAAATCCGCTGAGTCTCTTCCGCCAACGGAAATGATTCCATCAATTGACTTTTGTA
This sequence comes from Methylotuvimicrobium buryatense, assembly GCF_005931095.1. Taxonomy (GTDB): domain Bacteria; phylum Pseudomonadota; class Gammaproteobacteria; order Methylococcales; family Methylomonadaceae; genus Methylotuvimicrobium; species Methylotuvimicrobium buryatense. The sequence goes on from NZ_CP035467.1 coordinate 4,340,699, forward strand.
TCGCTCGGCGATCTCTTGATTGCCGAGCGCCCGTTCGGTTTGGTAGGCATACCACAGCGCTTCAGCTGATTGCCGGGAAACATTACTATAACGCTCATAAAACCCCTTCGCCGCCCAATAATCGCCATTTTGATAACTGAGCTTTTGCATCGCTTGAAGCGCCGGCGCATAATTGGGTTGCCGCTGTAATGCCTGCCTCAGGTAGGCTTCGGCCATCGTCGACTTCTTTTGCGTCAATGCGCAACGCCCTGCATTCGTTGCCGCAAGCCACTGGCGATTATTCAAAGGACTGCGCACCGCCTTTTCCAGATAAGCCATGCCTTCCTGGTATTCGCCTCGTTCGCAAAGAAAACGCCCGAAATTATTCAATACGCTCAAATCCTCGGCATCCAATTTCAAGGCGTACTCATAGCTTTCCCGGGCCGACTCCTCATCATTAAGCTTTTCATACAAAAATGCCAAGGCATTATGTGCCTCGACATTTTTTGAATTTAAATCGACAGATCGCTCCAAATGCTGCTTAGCAATGGCCAGTTTATCCATGCTCATATAGCGGACCCCCAATTGTAATTGGGTATCGGCGGCTTCCACTTTGTCACCGCGAGAATCGAACAAAGAACATGCAGGCATTGCAAGCAACACACTGACTACCGAAACCAAGCGGCAAAATAGAGCCATCCTATGCGGCACGTTCAGATCCTGCCAACTGTAATTTTAAGTGTCGGCGGCTTTTATCCTGAACTTTGCCGACCAACTGCCCGCAGGCGGCGTCGATATCATCGCCGCGCGTCTTTCTAATCGTCGTGACCATGCCGGCATTATGCAAAACAGCGCGAAAACGATCGATTGCATCGCTGCTCGAACAACGATAGGACGAATTCGGAAAAGGATTGAAAGGAATCAAATTAATTTTCGACGGTACGGTTTTCAATAGCCTGATCATTGCTTTAGCATCCTGCACCGAATCATTAATGCCTTCGAGCATCACATATTCGAAAGTAATCCTACGACGCGGGGAACTTTTAACATTATCGCGGCAAGCCGCCAGCAATTCCTTTAACGGGTATTTCTTATTGATCGGCACCAACTCGTCGCGCAGTTCGTCGGTCACAGCGTGCAATGACACCGCTAGACTAACATCGCAAACTTCGGTCAAACGGTACATCGCCGGCACGATGCCGGACGTACTGATCGTCACGCGCCGCTTCGACAAACCATAGGCGAAATCGTCCATCATCAGATTCATTGCCGCTACGACATTGTCGAAATTAAGCAAGGGCTCGCCCATGCCCATCATCACGACGTTGGTGATTTTTTGTGCCGAACCCAAACGCTTTTGCGCGGCGAACAACTGACCGATAATCTCGGCCGTCGTCAGATTTCGGTTAAACCCTTGCTGAGCGGTCGAACAAAAAGTACACGCCAATGCGCAACCGATTTGCGAAGATACGCACAAGGTACCCCGCCCTTCTTCCGGTATAAATACCGTTTCGATACGGTTTCCGCAAGAAGTCTCCAAGACCCATTTACGCGTGCCGTCCGAAGCGAGTTGTTCGAGCACGATTTCAGGCGTATCGAGCGAGCATTGTTCGGCTAACTGCGTGCGCAAGGCCTTACTCAGATTGCTCATTTGAGAAAAATCCTCGACGCCTTCCTGGTAAATCCATTTGAGCAATTGCGTCGCGCGAAAAGGCTTTTCGCCGATTTCGACGAAAAAGGCTTCGAGCCCTTTTCTGTCGAAATCGAGTAGATTGATCTTGTTCAGTTTAGCGGGTGCGAGGGCAAAGTTCATTTTCTGTAAAAAAGAAAGCGATTTCTTGCTGAGCGGTTTCAGTCGCATCGGAACCGTGTACGGCATTAGCGTCGATGCTGTCGGCGAAATCGGCGCGAATCGTTCCGGGCGCCGCTTCTTTAGGATTGGTCGCGCCCATTAAATCGCGGTTTTTCGCAATCGCATCTTCGCCTTCCAAAACCTGCATCATAACAGGACCCGTAATCATAAAATCGACCAAGTCTTTAAAGAAAGGACGCTCTTTATGAACGGCATAAAAACCTTCGGCCTGCTCGCGGGTCATGTGCAGCATTTTCGCGGCAATGATTTGCAAACCGTTTTTTTCAAAGCGACTGTAAATTTCGCCAATGACGTTTTTCGCAACTGCATCAGGCTTAATGATTGAAAAAGTACGTTCTATTGCCATTCTTAAATAACTCCAAATTATATTAAAAAAATTAAACTACCAAATACCTATCCGATAGTGTGATCGCTTTTCTATCGTTCCCACGCTCCAGCGTGGGAACGTAGGCCGAGACGCTCTTGCGTTTCGTACCGCTGGAGCGGTACTCAGGCATTCCCACGCAGAGCGTTCATCGTTATACATAAAATGCGCATTACCATCTTGCCATCTTAGCTAATGCGACTTCGATAACATTTATTGTCACTTAGCGCGCCCGACTTCGAAATCGAGACGAAGGCGTCGCTCCCACAAGGGGGCGGATGCTTCTGTGGGAGCGATCCCATGATCGCGATTTCGAAGCCACTGCCGTTCAATATCCGCAGATTTGTCAAACCGCACCGTTCCCGGATATTCGATAGCCTCTGTTTCACTCGTTCCCAAGCTCCAGCTTGGGAATGCAGTACGAGAAGCTCCAGCTTCTCGTAACCGGTAAGCAAGAGCTTAACTAAAAGGTTTCCCAAACCAAAGAGCCTGTGAAGGCGTGCAGGATGCGTTAAACAACGTGCGCCGCACAGGTCGCGATCGATGCGGTTCGCGCCTCACCGCATCCTACGAGCTTCGTCAAGCAGAGCTTGAAGGTAGGCGTTCCCAAGCTGGAGCTTGGGAACGAGACATAGCTTTTCTAAGGCCGGACCTATTCACTATTCACTATTCACTATTCACTGCTAACTGCTAACTGCTAACTGCTAACTGCTAACTGCTAACAATGATAAGCTAAATCATTCATTTCCCAACTACCCCGATCGATTACCAAATACTTAATTTAAGGCAAATCATCGACATCGGTACCTTCTTTGACCGGCACCATCAAATCTTTTTGCGTGATACCTAATGCCAGTACGATCGGACTCGCAACAAAGATGGAAGAATAAGTCCCTATCAAAATACCGACCAACAAAGCCACTGAAAAATTATGAATAATTTCGCCGCCGAGCACAGCCAATGCGATCAACACTAAAATCGTCGTGAACGAGGTCATCAGGGTACGGCTCAAGGTTTCATTTAAAGAAGTATTCATGACCTCCTCGGAACCAACCTGTCTTAAAAGTCTAAAATTGTCGCGAATTCGGTCGAATACGACGATCGTATCGTTCAGCGAATAACCGATAACCGCCAGCAACGCAGCCAATACCGTCAAGTCGAACTCAAGCCCGAACAGCGAAAAAAAGCCGAGCGTTATGATGACATCGTGAATCAAGGCAGCAACCGATCCCAACGCAAATTTGTATTCGAAACGCCACGCGATATAAATCAACACCCCGAACATCGAATACAGCATTGCCAAACCGCCGTCTTCGGCCAATTCATCGCCGACTTGCGGCCCGACGAATTCGACACGGCGCAATTCGGCCGGTTCCGCCGTTTTTTTATTGATCGCCGCAACGACCTGCGCGCTGAGCTCGGCACTCGACACAGTCTCATCGGGCTTCAAGCGGATCAAGACGTCCCTGGAGCTACCGAAATGCTGCACCATTGCATCTCCGAACCCCTCATCGGCAAGCGCCGCGCGCATCACCGTCAAGTCGGCCGCATTTTGATAAGCAACTTCAACCAACGTACCGCCGGTAAAGTCGATGCCCATCTTTAAACCCTGAGTCGCTAACGATCCGATCGAAACGAGCAGCAGCAACGAGGAAAAAATATAAGCCCACTGACGCTTTCCCAAAAAATCTATCGTTTTAATATTCATAATCAGTCTTCTTAATCCGAAATGCGCCTAAATGGATAATTTCTCGACACGGCGACTGCCGTATATCCAGTTAATAACCATCCGGGTGCCTAAAATAGCCGTAAACATCGACGACAAAATACCGATCGACAAAGTCACCGCGAAACCTTTGACCGGCCCCGTGCCGAATCCGAACAAGACCAAGGCCACTAAAAGCGTTGTAATGTTGGCGTCGAAAATTGTCCCGAAAGCCTTTTCGTAACCGGCATAAATACTCGATTGCGGCGTGTTACCGTTTTTGATCTCCTCGCGAATGCGTTCGAAAATCAATACGTTAGCATCGACCGCCATACCGATAGTCAGCACGATCCCGGCAATGCCCGGCATGGTCAGCGTCGCCTGCAACATCGACAAGATTGCTACGATAACGACGAGATTGAACCCCAACGCCAGATTTGCGACCAAACCGAACACGCGGTAATAAGCCGCCATGAATAACAGCACCAGAACAAAACCGACCATGACCGACCGCATGCCTTGGTCGATATTATCTTGGCCGAGGCTCGGACCGACGGTGCGCTCTTCGACGATATCGACCGGCGCGGCCAAGGCGCCCGCTCTAAGCAATAAAGCTAAATTACGGGCTTCCGTAGTGCTATCGAGACCGGTCGTTTGGAAACGCTTACTAAAGGCATCGCGAATCGTCGCGACGCTGATCACTTTTTCAACCTTTTCCTTGGTCCGAACTTTTTCGCCGTTAACTTCACGCGTTTTTACTTTATATTCGACGAACACGACCGCCATCGGCCGGCCGATATTCTCGCTGGTCACCTTACCCATTTTCTTCGCGCCGATACCGTTCAAGGTCACAAATACCGAGGGCGAATTATTTTGATCCAATCCGGACGATGCATCGACGATCTGATCGCCGGTCACGATAATTCGCCTATCCAATAGAATCGGATTACCGTTTTTCTCATAATAGATACGGCTACCGACCGGCGGCCGTCCTTGTAAAGCTTTTTGTACGTCATGCTCGACATCGACCAAGCGATACTCTAATGTCGCGGTCGTACCTAGAATATCCTTGGCACGGGTCGTGTCCTGAATGCCGGGCAATTGCACGACGATACGATTATTACCTTGCTGTTGAATGACCGGCTCGGCAACGCCTAATTCGTTAACCCGGTTACGCAAGGTCGTGATATTTTGCGCCAGAGCGAATTTTTTAACTTCTTTTTGCTCGGCTTCGGTAATTTTTAGCCAAAGCTCGTTCTCGACATTCGGCCGTTCGATATTCAGCGTCGAAAAATCCTTGTCCAGCACCGCAACGGCAGCATTGGTATCTTCCTCGTCTCTAAGCTTAACGCGGATATAGCCGGTTTCTTGCGACACCGATTGGTAACGGATTTTGGCATCGCGCAAGGCCGAACGAACGTCATCATTATAACGCTCCTCGGCTTGCTTAACCGCGGCATCCATATCGACTTCAAGCATAAAATGCACGCCGCCTCGCAAATCGAGGCCCAGATACATAGGGCTTGCACCGAACGCGCGCAGCCAACCCGGCGTCGCGGGCGCCAAGTTAAGCGCGACCGTAGCATCGTTTCCCAGTCTATCCCTCAGTAAATCCGCCGCTTTCAATTGGTCGTTGGTATCGTTGAAACGGATCAAGATATTGCCATTACCGGTTTCAACTTCTTTAATGGTCATTCCGGCTTGCTTGACCAATTCTTCTATCTGCTGAACCTGGGCGGTCTCGACCGTACTGACATTCGAGAAGGACACCTGAACCGACGGATCGTCGCCGAAAAGATTGGGTAAGGCATAAATAAACCCAATCAAAAAGACGATCAGGATTAATAGATTTTTCCAGAGTGGGAAACGATTTTGCATTTTATTATTCCGACTTTAAACCCGCGATCAAACTTTCGGTTTTTTGGCGATCGCTTTATAGGTGCCTTTCGGCATTAAACTGCCAATGGCATGGCGTTGAACCTGAATGAAGACATTCTCGCTGATTTCAAGCTTGACAAAATTATCGTCTAAATCCGCGACCTTACCCAGAATGCCGCCATTCGTCACGACTTCGACGCCTTTAGTCAACGAGTCGATCATCTGCTTGTGTTCCTTGCTGCGCTTAGATTGCGGCCGCAGAAACAAAAAATAGAAAAACACCAGAATCCCTAGCGGAAACAGCAATCCTTCAAAACCGGGTTGCTGAGCCGCCGGCGCGGCTTGCGCCATGGCATCGGAAATTAAGAAACTCATTGTTATCCTCTTTTATAGTAGTTGTTATACAAAAAGGCCGCCATTATGCCACATCGGGAACGTTTTTACCTCGTTGTTGATAAAACTGCTTGACATAATCATCCAAGCTCCGAGTTTCGATCGCCTGCCGAAGTTCCTGCATCAATTGCAAATAATAAAAAAGATTGTGAATCGTATTAAGACGCGAACCGAGCATTTCGCCGCACTTATCCAAATGCCTAAGGTAAGAACGCGAATAATGCCGGCAGGTATAACAGCCGCAATTTTCATCGAGCGGCCCGGTATCGAACTGGTAACGACTATTGCGGATTTTAATGACGCCGCTCCGCGTGAACAAATGGCCGTTGCGCGCGTTACGAGTCGGCATCACGCAATCGAACATATCGACGCCGCGCCGGACCGCCTCGACCAGATCTTCGGGCGTGCCGACGCCCATCAAATATCGCGGTTTATCGGACGGCATCATCGGCTGCACGACATCGAGCATCGCCAGCATTTCCTCTTTCGGCTCGCCGACCGATAGCCCTCCGATCGCATAACCGTCGAAACCGATATCGACCAAACCCGCCAACGATTCTCGCCTTAAGTGTTCATACATGCCGCCCTGCACGATACCGAACAAGGCCGAAGGATTCTCGCCATGCGCCTTCTTGCTGCGCTCGGCCCAGCGCAAAGACAGGCGCATCGAATCGGCGGCCTGATCGACCGAGGCCGGATAAGGCGTGCATTCGTCGAAAATCATCACGATATCCGAGCCTAAATGCCGTTGCACAGACATCGATTCTTCCGGCCCCATGAAAATCGAGCTGCCGTTGATCGGCGATTTGAAGGTCACGCCCTGCTCGGTGATCTTGCGCAAGGCGCCGAGACTGAACACCTGAAAGCCGCCGGAATCGGTCAAAATCGGCTTATCCCAATGCATGAAATCGTGCAAATCGCCGTGCGCGTTCATGACCTCGACACCCGGCCTCAACATCAAATGAAAGGTATTGCCAAGAATGATTTGCGCACCGACATCGTTCAATTCTTCCGGCGTCATCGCCTTGACTGAACCATAAGTGCCGACAGGCATAAAAACGGGCGTTTCAACAACGCCGCGCGCGAAAGTCAGGCGGCCGCGCCGCGCAAGGCCGTCCGTATTGAGTAAATCGAATTGCATATCAAAAATGAGAAAGCCGAGCGAAGTTCCGGCAGATTCAGCCTAAAAGCGCGCTATTATATCGGAGTGTCCAATTTTCTGTCAGATATTAGCCGCGGCAAAACGTTCGGCTAACAAGGCTTGCGCCATCAACCGAGCAAAAGCCGCTCGGCCCGGTCCAAAGTGCCGGGCGCTCCGAACAGCACGACGACATCACCTTCGACGATGAACACATCGAGCGGATCCTCCTCTCTGCTCCCTTGCCTGACCAAAGACGAAACCGTCACGCCGTCGAAAGCAAACTCGGAAAGTTTTTTGCCGATTCCCCGACTACCCGGCAACATCAAAACGCTGCGCAGCCCGTCCTCCGTCAGAATATTCGGATTATCCGAAAACACATCCTCGCCGCGATACAATTCGCGCAGCAGCCGGTAACGGCCGGCCCGCTGCTGCTGCATCCTGCGCACGACACGCTTGAACGGCACGTTTAGCAACAACAACGCATGAGACGCAATCATCAGTCCAGCTTCGAGCACCTCGGGCACGACTTCGGTCGCGCCGGCTTGCCGCAATTCATCGACATGGGCCTCGTCGCGCGTTCGCACCATGACCGGCAAATCCGGACGCAATGCGCGAACGTGATGCAAAATCTTTTTCGCCAACAACACATCGTCGTAACTGATCACGAGCAATTTGGCGCTATCGATGCCCAAGGCCTCGAGAATGTCGCGCTCCGACGAGTCGCCGTAATAGACCGGTTCACCAGCGACATGAGCCTCTTTGATACGCGCCGAATCGAGATCGACCGCGACATAAGGAATTTTTTCCTCTTCGAGAAAATGACCGACACTCTGTCCGATACGACCGTAGCCGCAAATGATCGCATGATCGTGTAGATGTTGCGTCGCATCGGCACTAACCGGCAACGTTTCGGGATCATTTTGACGCCTTACCGACCGTCGTACCAACAAGCCGGCCAGAACATGGTTATAGCGAATCAGAAAAGGCGCCACTATCATTGAAAACAATACCGAAGTAAAGACGATCTGTGAATATTGATTGGCAATGGCATTGACGTCGAGCGCGATCGCAAGCAACGCAAAGCCGAACTCTCCGCCGACCGCGAGCAAGAACCCGGTACGCCATGCAGTCAGACCGTCGAGACCCGACCAGCGCACGATCAGCGCGACCAAGACCGTTTTCGACACGAGCATCGCGATGGTGCCGATCGTTGCCCATTGCCAATTCTGAGGAATTGCGGCAGGATCGAACAGCATGCCGATGCTGACGAAGAACAAACCGATCAAGACATCGCGAAACGGCCTGATCGTCGATTCAACCTGATGGCGAAACTCGGTCTCACCGAGCATCATGCCGACCAGAAACGCGCCAAACGCCATCGACAAACCGAGCTGGCTGGTCGTCCACGCAGCCAACAGCGATACGAACAGCACCGTCAGCGTGAACAGCTCGGTGGAACGCCTTGCCGCGACGCTATGAAACAACGGGCGAAGCAACCATCTGCCCAGCATGAAAACCAGCAAAAATGCGACAATAGCCTTGGCCATTGCCCAGCCGAGCGATTCGAACAACACGCCGGCATCGTCATCAAGCACGCCGAGCACCGGAATGACAACAATCAAAGGCACGGCTGTCACGTCCTGAAACACTGACATCGCAACACCCAATCGGCCGTGCCGGCTATTTTCCTCCCCCTGCTCGGTGAGTTGTTTGCTGATGATCGTCGTCGACGATTGTGCGAACACCGCGCCGATCACGAACGAGGTCGCCGGCGGCAAACCGAGCAACCAACAGCCCGTGCCGATCAACGCTGTCGTCAAAACGACTTGCCCGGTGCCGAGACTCAAAACTTGACCGCGCAAGGCATGGATCTGTGGCAACGAAAAACTCAGACCGATCGTGAACAGCAAAAACACGATACCGAATTCGGCAACTTCCCGAATCTGTTGAACGTCGATGACCGGCCCCGGCGTATGCGCGCCGAACAGCACCCCGACCATCAGATAGCCGAGACTTGAAGGAATGTGCAGTTTCTGAAACAGGATGACGGCAGCCACGGACGTGCCGAGCATCAATAATATCTGCACAAAGGCTTGTTCTATCATCGGTTGGTGCGCTTGTTTTCGAATAAAATGTTAAATAACTCAAAGCAACGGCAGTCGCTCATACGAACGGCTTCTTTTTTTCCAGTTCTTTGACATGCTCGCTGAGCCCCAAGGCCTTGTCGACATCGAGCTGAATCGCGATGCCGGTGCCGAGACTTTCATCGAGATTGCCGGCTTCGGTAACCGCCTCCAAAATACGTTCGGCCCGCCTCGCCTCGGCCAGTATCAGCACGACCGCACGCGGGCTCAATATTTCGAAACCCAAAATACCGACGACTTTTTCGAGACCTTGCCCACGAGCCTTGCTGATGATCGTCGCACCAGTCGCACCGGCGTTTCTCGACGCGTCCATAACGTCTTCAACCTTGTCCTCATCGACAAAGACCATAATCAATTTAAATAACATAAAACCTCCTTTCTCCTTACTGTGAAAGTTCGTAGATTTAGACTCTTTATCTAATTTTCGATATACAAAAACTCAGCAACGAAAATGCCGGCTCCGAAGAGAGTGCGGTTGCTCGATCGACAAGCGCGTCGGCGGCAGGGCCGATTTTTGCTCCATGCAAAATCGGCATTCACGCCATCCATGGCAATCAGATTCCGCCGTCGAGCCTTCATTTGCCGGAGTGATAATAGCACCTTCATGTACGTTAGGTGATCACAATTATCCAAGGCTGAATCGCAGGGCAAATCTGCACAGTCGCCGCGCAACCTATCACTCGCTCATCCGAATGTTGAACCGTTCCATCCCCATAATTCCGCCGGGCAATTGCTGAATTCGATATAAACGCGATCGGGCGGTATCGACAATTCCTTTTCCAGCAAGCGGCTTAATGACGCCGACAACGAACGCGCCTGAGCGCCGCTCAAGCCGATACTTTTACATTCGAGATAAGCCAATGGCTTATCGCTGCCGCCGAACAACATCGGCTTGCCGGAAGCCAGCTCGACCATGACATAGCGCTCCGACTTACCGGTCTCTTTGGCCATCAGTTGCGACATTTCGGCCAGTAATGGCGAAGATTTTTCATCGGTGATGGGCGTATTGGTATTGAGTTTTAAATAAGGCATCGCAAATTCCTCTTAAGATACGGTAAAAATAACATCCCTAAATGTGTATGGGGTCCCACGGAGGACCGTGAGAACCAGGAAAAAATGCAGTAGGATGGGTAGAGGCGAAGCGAAAACCCATCTTAGGGTGATAAAACGTTGCGAACGGGTTTATAAAACCCGTCCGGCAAGTGGCATCGGGAGCTTCGATAAAATCCCCGGCTGCCGAGTATCGGTGGCTTCGATAGTCGCGACGAAGGCGTCGCTCCCACAGAGGATTGCAAGCGCTGTGGGAGCGATCCCCTGATCGCGATTTCGAGGCCGACAATGTTAAGTGACATAAAATGGTATCGAGGCCTCATTAGCTAAGATTGCATAAGGATAATTTATGACTTATATATACTTCGCGCGGTCCTCCGTGGGAATCCCTACCTTGGCTACCGAGACAAGATCAGCATTCCCAGACGGGTAGCGGTGCAAGCTGCATCGCCTAGCGCTTGCCGCTCCCCATGATGGGTTTCCGCTTCGCTACTACCCATCCTACTACCCTGCTACCCCCGACGCCGAGCCGCCCCTATCAAATGGCTCTCGCCTAGGATGGGTAGAGGCGGAAGCGGAAACTCATAACCACTGCCGGCATGCGGGAACGAGGATCATTGAACAATGACTCGAATCATCGATTCAAGCCGCAACATTTTCAATCATAGCTATTTCATCTGCATTGAACGCGAAGTCATATACCGACAAGTCTTGTTTCATATGCTCCGGATCGCTCGTGCCGGTCAACGGAATCATACCGAGTTGCAACGCGAAACGAAACACGGCCTGTGCCTTGGTACAGCCGTGACGCTTTGTAACCTGATCCATGATAGGGCGGTTCAATTCGGAAACGTTCGCCGTCAACAACGAAAAGCCTTGGTAAACGATGCCATGATCGCGACATTGCTTTCTAACCTCGGAATCCCATTGCGTCCGCGCAAAACATCGGTTTTGCACGAATGCCGGCTTAATCTCGGCAAATTCAATCAAGAGCCTTAATTGATCCTCACTGATATTCGAAACGCCGATCAATCGAACCGAACCGGATTTGCAGAGACTTTCCATCGCTCGCCATACTTCGCGATCCGCTTCGGCCAGACCTTGGCCTAGCGAAGGCCCATGCAAAATGTAGGAATCCAGATAATCGGTGCCCAAATGCTTTAGCGTGCGGCTGAACGACTGCTCGACCTGCGTGGCGTAATCCGCATCGGGATCGTAAGGAAGCCGATGATCTTGACTCGCCGCATAGGTAAACTTGCTTTGCAGAAACAGCTCGCCGCGTTTAAGTCGGCCCTCCCCCAGCACCTTGCTTAGCGCATGTCCGACGCCCTCTTCGTAATAATGCCGCCGCTGATTCGCGGTATCGACGGCCCGGAAGCCGGCTTCGATCGCGGCCAAAACCAATGCCTCGGTCCGTTCTTCCTTCCAGGCCGTCCCATAAAAGAAACTCGGGACTTCAATACCTTGAATCAAACGTACCGGACCCATTCGAATATCTTCACTCATACCCCGCCCCGTTAAATTTTAAAAAACCCTTTAATAACAACAGACCATACATTACCGAACGATAAAATAAGCTTTTATCCTGAAAAGAGCAGTTGAGAGTCTCAAACTATCGTTCGCCCTGAGCCCTTCGGCTGCGCTCAGGAGAGCCCTGTCGAAGGGTGATCGGTAGTTTGAGGCTTCACCAAGCCGGTGATAGGTAAGTATTCAGACCCCGTTGGCAAATTACCGCCATTCAGTCGCAATTGTTGGCCTCCCCCTTTGAAAAAGGGGGATTGAGGGGGATTTATTTAAAAAATCTCCCCTAGCCCCTCTTTTTCAAAGAGGGGGACTGAATACTTACGGTGATAGTGTTGTAGACCCTTCAGGCTTCGACTTGGCTCAGCACGAACGGTCTACAACACATGTCAACTGCTCTTTTTAGGTTTATTTATTGAATATTGATTGCCTTGATAATCGAGAACTCAACGAAACTCTTCGAATGGTCAGTCATAAATCGTTTCGATCCAACTAAATTGCCGATTCATTTAATTGTCATATTTCGGCTCGATAATAACCTGTCGCCCCTTTTACCCCAATTAATAATGATGCTCAGTTTTAAAAAAGCCGCCTTGCCGATAGCGATGATTATTTTACAAAGTTGCTCTGGTATATTCACCCAAACCGAACCCCTAGAAAACAATCGAGGTTACTTCATAGATGCCTCGAATTGCTTCAAAACTTCGATGCGCAAGGAGCGCATAAAAGTGCCGGCCGGGGGCGGTATGACCGAGGTCGAAATCCCCATATTTTACGATGCCGGCACCTTTACAAACTGCATGCGTTTTGCCGGACACAAAACGCCTAAGATCGATTTAGAAGACTATTTGACTGTTTCGCGCCAGTGTTATTTGGAAGCTCGCGGCTTGTCGAATGCAGACGATATCTACGCCGACTGCGTGCATCGAAGCAGAATCGGCGTCGAATTGCTGGAAGACGATGATTAACCCAAGCATGTTGCCCACAAAACACACGCAAATCACGAAAATATCTAATTAGTTATAATTTTCCTCGCCTTCCCAAGCAGTAGCTCTCACCGTTATACACAAGTATAAATATACCAATTGTGCAAAAAGCAGCGGCCGGCATAGTCGACAGATTGATTAAGAAGACCTACACTTTTATCATTCTCGGCCGTTGAAATCATAGGACATAAAGATGAGTATTTTTTCCAAACTATCGGATATCAATTGCCCCGAATCGCTTGCTTGCGATGCCTCGGGAAAAAATCCATCATTCGAGATCAGCTTTCGCGCCGACGGCATAATCCCGTTTCCCCAAGTGATATTGCATGGCGAAGGCCGGCAAAAAATCATAAAGGATGAGGCGATCGGCAGCCGGGCCGACGACAAAGGCGGCTATATTTATACCGCAAAGATACCGGCCGGTTTATTTGCCGCAAATCACATCCATATACAGATCGAAGGCTGCCGCCAGGCCGACTTGAGCCGGGCCGGAGGAGACGACTGGATCAAAGTCTACCGAGATCTCCGGCTAGAAGCTCCTCCCCGCGCCGCACGAAAAATAGAGATTGCAGACGGCATCAAGGTGTACTTCAGCATTCACAAACACATGCACCAACCTTATTACCGCGCGGCCGACCCCGATTATTGGGATGGCGAAAAAGACGAGATCTTCGGCTCCCGCGTCGGCAATTACACCGGTTTCCTACCGGCCGCGGTGCGCCAATATGACGAAGGAAACTTGCCGCATGCCGGCCTATCCACCAGCTGGAGCGGTTCGCTGATCGAACAACTCGATCGCTGCGAAGCGCAAGGCTTGTGCGGCGGCCGTTTCTCTGGCTGGAAAAACGAGTTGCGCGGCATCGCCGGCGCCAAAACCGCACTCGGCAATCCCCGCATGGCTTTTTCCGCGTTCGGCTACTTTCATCCGCTGATGGCGCTGATCCCGGAGCGCAACATCGTGCGCCACATTCAGTGGCACCAAGACGCCATACGCGCCCACTTCGGAGCCGAAGCCTCCAAAGTCTTGTTTCCCCCGGAGACCGCCTTCCATGTACGCATGATTCCGGCACTGAAGGAGGCAGGCATCGAGGCGGTGATCTACGATTCCATCCACCGCTACCGCGCCTGCCGCGACTATCCTTACGCCGGTATCAACGAAGGCATGCTGCCGCCCAACCCCGCGGAACAAGTCAACCCGCCGATCGACGATTGGCTGCAACTGCACAACATCTGGGCCGGCTCGAAAATTTCTCCAAGCCTGATGCGGCCCGAATATATCGCCTACGAAGACCCTGACGGCAAGATTCATAAAATCATCGGCATTCCGGCCGAGCGCTACATCGGCAACGAAGACGCCCGGGGCGGCTTCGGCGCCTTACAATATGCTGACGTACTCGGTCAGGTTTACGATCGAATCGTCGAAACCGGCAGTTTCGATCCGAAACATCCGCCTTTTTTTCTGCTCCATTCAGACGGCGACAATCACGGAGGCGGTGCCGACAGTTATTATCATCACAACACCGGCGAACTGGTGCGCTGGCTGCATCAAGACCCGCGCTTCGAACTGACCACCAGCGAGGATTATTTGCAGCGTTTCCCGCCCGACCCGGCTCAGGCCGTGCATATCGAACCCGGCTCCTGGAGCGGTGCCGATAACGGCGATCCGCAATTCATGAAATGGTTCAGCCGCTACGACCAACCCTACTCACCGGACCTAAACTCGTGGGCCGTTCTAACGGCACTGCAAAACCTCGTGCATACGATCGAAGACAGCGCGCCGGAACATGCCGCGCTGCAAGAAGCCTCGCGCTTGATGCTCACGGCCGAAACCAGCTGTTACTGGTATTGGACCGGTCAGGACGTCTGGGATAAACAAGTCACCGAAGCGGCCAATAAAGGCTGGCAATTACTCGGCAGCGCCGTTAAACAAGTCGGCGACAGCACCGGACCTACCATTTTCGCCCCCTGGGTTACGCCGGAAAACCCGGGCGGCGATTGTTGGGGACAGGGTTGTCTTAAAGCCGCGCCGAGAGAAGCCACGTTGCATACTTTCATCCACGATCTATCGGGCCTGAAGCGCTCGACACTCGTACTGCGCACAGCTTCCGGCGAGAAACGCCTAGATCTCAACAATCACGGCCCATATCCAAGCCACACCGGCGCCTCGGTATCGGCCGATTATTGCACCGCGTCCTTACCGGTCGGGGCAGGCAATGTGCGCTACTACATCGAAGCCGAAGACTCACGCGGCAATGTCTCGCGCAGTGCATTGGAGAGGATTTATTTGGCATGAAGTCGGTAGGTAACAATCCATCCAACAGGGTCGCTCTTGCGTAGGATGGGTAGAGGCGGAAGCCGAAACCCATCGTTTTTCGCCGCCGCCGGTTTTCCTGCCGGACGGGTGTTATCAATCCGGTCGCAATGCTTTTTTGCCGTTTGCGGGTACCCGTGATGGGTTTCCGCTTCGCTGCTACCCATCCTACAAGGTCGCTCTTGCGTAGGATGGGTAGAGGCGGAAGCCGAAACCCATCGTTTTTCGCCTCGCCGCCGGTTTTCCCGCCGGACGGGTGTTATCAATCCGACCGTAATGTTTTTTGCCGTTTGTGGGAACCCATGATGGGTTTCCGCTTCGCTGCTACCCATCCTACAGGGTCGCTCTTGCGTAGCCCTTCCGAATTCAACATCGCAACCCCGAAACCTTCCTTCTCAAGCGCCTAAAATCGCCGTCCGAATCCGCACGCTGATATTTCAATCTAACGAATATCTCGGTAATCTCATCGATATCGCGCGCCAATTCCGGACAATGCACCTTTGCTCTTTGCGCAAAATCGATCGGTCCTTCGCTGCTTGCTCTCTCCACGCCCAACCGGGTCATTTTCCGGCAAAATTTCCGATACAATTTCACCACCGGATCGTCACGCTTGCCCCAAGGCCTCAACAACATACCCGCCAAAATCAACATCACCGCAAGCCATACGGCCAGCAAGCCGAACAACACCTCTTGCCAATGCTTCAGATGAAGGCGATTCAACAGATCGCTACGCGTTCCGCTGCCATAACTCACGATCCAGCGCTGCCAGTAATATTCCAAACTATTCCAAAACTGCTCGACCGGCTTCAAATCGGACCAGGAATCTCGAATTTCCCGGTCAATGGGCGCCGCGCCCGCCTCTCCGAACTCCGAACGCTCATCCCTAAGCGAATCTTGCGAGGTCTGAACCGGCATAACGGCACTCGTAGGATCGACCCGAACCCAACCCTTGCCGTCCAGCCAAACCTCAGCCCAGGCATGCGCATCCGATTGCCGGACTTCTAAAAATCGGCCGATTTTATTGAACTCGCCGCCCTGATAACCCGTAACCACACGGGCCGGAATATCGGCGACCCTCAATAAATAAACAAACGCCGTCGCATAGTGATTGCAAAAACCCGTTTTGGCCTCGAACAAAAATGTTTCAATCGGACGATCCGGCATCAAAGGCGGTGTCAGACTGTATTGAAAACCCTGCCGCCGAAACCACGCCAACACATTATTCAAATACCGCTCGGGCGCCTCGTCAAAACCGTGTAATTGCCGAACCAAAGACTCGACTTCAACGGAAGGCTCGCCGGGTAATTGCCGGTTTTCCGCATACTCCGAACGCGTAATACGACCGGTGTTGTAGTGCGAATAAGACACCAGCTTAAATTCGGCGGCCTCCTCGCTCCGAACCCGACTAAGCAACTGATAATTGGCATCGCGCCGCAACGAGTCATCAAACTCGACGGGCATCTCCAGCCCATACACCCATGAGTGAGCTTGCGGTTCCAGCAACAAGCGATAGGCATACGATTGACCGGATACCTGCAAGGGTTCTTGATAATACTTGGCATGAGCATTAGTAGACCTGCGCCACCGAACACCGTCGGTAAAACTAAACACCGGGCCGCGCCAATACAATTGATCCTTAGGCGGCATCGCCCCGTCAAACTTGACCCGGAACGCCAGTTTGGGCGACAAAGCCAATTGATCGAAAGCGCCCGGCTCCAAAATATCGCCGAGGCCCGACTGCGCCCGATGCTTATCGTCATTCAAAAATGCCCAGGCAGGCGCCTGCACCCGAGGGAACACCATGAATAAAATTGCCGTCATCGGCAGGGCCTGCAAAAACAAATACGAAATCCTGCGCAATACATCGACGCGAAACAGACGGCCATGCTGATTCACGGCGACCAAACAGGCCAACAACAACAAACTGACCGACAAACCATAAACGGCGGCAACGATGTTTTGCCAATACAAAAACTGAGCGGCAATGACGATAAAGCCCAAATAAGCAATCAAATAAACATCGCGCGGCTTATTCAACTCCAACAACTTCAAGCCCAAGGCCGTCACAAACAAGGCCGTACCGCTACCGATCCCCCATTCGCCTCGATGATGAGCGACCAGCAAACCGATACCGACCAACATCAACACCGAAGCAGCCATGCCCTTAGGCAGACAATTCGGATAACGAATACCGCAAAAACGCCAAAACCACAACACCCCAAAAAATACGGATAAAAGCGGCGGAATATGACCGACGTGAGGCAGCACGATCAAAGCGACCGCAAATAACAAGCCTCGCAAGATACCTGCATTCATGATCGCTCGCCCTCAAAAAGAGCCAAAGCCTTCAAGCAGCGGGCTCGATGCGAAGCACCGTGATCCGGCGGAATACGGCAGCCCGGCAAACGCAAGCCATAACGCAAACCGGCCGTATCGGCATCCAAAATCCAGCGGCATAAACTGCTCAAACGATCTTCGGTTCGCTCCCCGAAAGCCTGCCCATAATCCAACCACAACTCGGTGCCGACCGACTCGCCGGCATATTGTTTAGACAACAAGCCTTGACCCTTGGCATAAGCCTTCCAATGAATCTGGCGCAACAAATCTCCCGCCTGATATTCGCGAGTGCCGATAAAATCGTCTTGCCCGCCGCGGTCGCTAACGCTCTGCCCGGCTGCGTCAGACCCGCTTGCGTCCGGAAAAGGCACGACATCCCGAGCCGGCTTCGGATAAACCAAAATCCGATCGCTAAAGCGCAGCGGCGACCAGGCCCGGAAAAGACCCAACGGATAATGACTGGCCAGCGTTATCGCGCCAATCGAATGCCAACCGCGTTGTTGAGTACGCATATATAAGGTGAGCGTTTTACTTTGCCGAGCCTCCAAATCGAAAACCGACTCGTTTTCCAGATGCGCCGACAAAGCATAGCGTCGAGTGTCCGTCGGATTACTCACCGTCAATGACAAACCCGCCGATTCGCCGGCAAAAACCGGGGCCGCATAACCGGTTTTTACCACCAACCCGGCCAGCGCCCGATAGGTATGCAAAATCGACACAAAAAATAGGCTAGCCAGAAAAAACGCCAAGCCGTACACCAAATTATTGTTATAAATCAGAGCGATCAACAACAATAACACAATGGTATAAACCAAGCTCAGCCCCCGCTGCGTCGGCAAAATAAAAACCCGCCGCCGCGTCAACTCCAACGGACCGCTCGCAGACTCGCCCCGCCTGAAAAAACGCCCGAACCCGAAACCTTGCTTCAATGACGCTAGATCTGCGTTCATCCCACACCTCTAACCGTAATTCGTTTCAAAATATACCTTTCGCAATCTTAACCAATGAGACCTCGATACCATTTATTGTCACTTAACACCCTTGGATATCCCACACCTAACGCTAGTTGATCCGCGTAGGGTACGCTGTGCGTACCATGGTAACCCCTCGATGTTCATGCGCCAGCCGAACCGTCAGGGCACGGCTTTGGTACGCGCAGCGTACCCTACAATTTATGTATAACGATGAGCGCGGGGCGGGTTATTCAACCCGCTCCGAACGTTTCGATTTGCTCCAAACATTTCGGTTGTAATTATTCACAGCCCCTATCGTTCCCACGCTCCGGCGTGGAAATGAAAACCGAGACGCTCTAGCGTCTCGTACCGCTGGAGCGGTACTCAGGCATTCCCACGCAGAGCGTGGGAACGATAATTTCCGGGGGACTGAATAGTTACTTTCGGTTTGCTTTGGCCACGGGCGAAACGTTTAGGACGGGGTTTAAACCCCGTCCTGCTCAGATACCGGTTCCGAAGAGGGTTCGGTTGCTCGACCGACAGGCGTCGGCGGCAGGAAAAGCCGCCGTCGAGCCTACATGGACGTATTCACCCAGCACCTAAATTCCATAGCCCATTGGCTATGGTTAACTATCTTGGATAATTTAGGTGCTGGGTTCACGGCGTCCTGTCGGGCGAGTGACCGCACCCTCCCCCACGTCTCAAACTTTCATTTACCGGAGCGTCGGCGGCAGGTAAAGACAGCACTTAAACCACCGGCACGTTTTGTAAAATCGGCGCCACGATAGCCTCCGAATTCCCCACCCCGGAACGAATCCGGTGCCCCGCAACCGCCGGCAATACCGCTTGCACATCTTCGGGCAACACCGCGTCGCGATTGGCCAACAACGCCCAAGCCTTAGCCGCGTTCAGCAAAGCCAAACCGGCCCGAGGCGATAAACCGCAATGATACTGATCGGATTGCCGAGTAAACGTCACGACCGCCAACACATAATTCAACAAAGCCGGCGAGGCATACACGCGCGCCACTTGATCCTGCAACTGCAACAAACGCTCTGCCGGCATCATCACCGGCAAATCCTCAAGCAAGCGATAGCGCGCCTCGCCGGACAACAACGACAACTCGGCGCGATGATCCGGATAACCCAGCTCGATCCGCATCAAAAACCGGTCTAATTGCGACTCGGGCAAAGAAAACGTACCCACATGATGATTCGGGTTTTGCGTGGCGATCACAAAAAACAACTCGGGCAAAGCATACGTTTCGCCGTCTACCGTTACTTGCCGTTCCTCCATCGCCTCGAGCAAAGCGCTTTGCGCCTTCGGCGAAGCGCGATTGATTTCATCGGCCAAGATCATTTGCCTGAAAATCGGGCCGGGATGAAACTTAAACGCATGCTCATTCGCCATAAACACCGACGAACCGATAATATCCGCCGGCAACAGATCGCTGGTAAATTGCAAACGCTGATAATCCATACCGAATAATTTAGCCAGCGCATGCGACAAAGTCGTCTTCCCCACGCCGGGTAAATCCTCGATCAACAAATGCCCTTTGGCCAGCAAACAACACACCGCCAATCGAATTTGCCGATCCTTACCCAGAATAATTTGATTCGCTTGGTTAATTAACGCTTCTAAGTCATGTTCCATACTGTCAATCCTTCTCGGTCGAAAATAATGTCGCGCAGGTCAGTGCCGCCAGAACCCGCAACAGTGTTAATAGTTATCGCAAGGCTCATTACGACCGGGATCGGGCATGCGTAGATAAAGCACCCGGTCGTCGTTGCGGTCGGAGGCATCTAGATTGCTAATCGTGGTATCAATTGCGGCGTCTTTTGGCCCAAGCCCATGCCCAGGTCCCGCCGAAACCAACCGCGCGTATTTAAAGGGATCTTCTGAGTCGCTGGTATCGATTGGAACTTGTAGAACAATCGGTCTGCCCCAGGCGTCGAATACATGATACAAATCTAGGTCCAGATCATTGTGATCGATATGCACCGTACCGTTTGGATTGCTCGACGAATCAAAAACAGCGCCGAAGCTGGCATGATATTGATCAGTTGATCTGCCACCGGTCGATAAATACGGATCTCGCAAACCGACTGCGGTCTTGGGATTATATTTATCCCGACCTCCAGCCACGAATAAATAATGCAAGCCATATTTATGATCGGGATTGTCTTTTGGTGAAGGATAATGGCCCAAAGTATCCATGTAATAACCCGGCCCCGCAGAACCACCCATGATTGCCTCTTTCACAACCGTCATCGACGCATCGGTCGCCCGGCACATCGCCATTTGCCCGGTGCCGACGACATAAGGCACCATCAACCCGGCCAGCGCAATCAACACCAGCAAGACAACACTCAACTCCAACAACGTCAAACCGCGTTGCAAAAAACAAGAACATCGTTTCATTCGCTCAAATCCTCAAAATACATGCTGCCGAACGGGTTTCCTGCCGTTTGCGGGAACCCATGATGGGTTTCCGCTTCGCTGCTACCCATCCTACAAGGTGGCTCTTGCGTAGGATGGGTAGAGGCGGAAGCCGAAACCCATCGTTTTTCGCCTCGCCGACGGATATCTTGCCGGATAGAGATCATAAACCCGTCCGAAACGTTTTAATGGTTCCCACGCTCCGGCGTGGGAACCCAGGCGGGGACGCTCCAGCGCCCCCGAACCGCGGAGCGGTTCGGGCTGCATTCCCACGCCGGAGCATGGGAACGATGGAATGTTGGGAGCGATCCGACTCCTTGTGGGAGCGACGCCTTCGTCGCGATTTCGAAGCGCTGCAGGATGGGTAGAGGCGGAAGCCGAAACCCATCGTTTTTCTACCAATTTATTACTGGCAATGAAGTTCTGGGATATATTGTTATTGGTTGTGGCTTACTTTCCCAGGGATAAGGTATCGTGGTTTTGCAGCCATCAACACCTCTCTGGTAATAAATTGCAATACGTGCTTCACCTGTTTTGATCAAACTGTTTACTGGAAAATCGAAGACTAAATTATGTATTGCTCCATCTTCATAAATAACTGGCGTAGATGTTGGAATAAGTGTGTCTATTGATCCATTTGAATAATGATATACCCTGAGGCAAACCAACCTTGACTCGCCAGCCACTCCATCCCCAAACCAGTTAGATGCTGGTGTTGTAGCCTCACAACCAGCACGAGTCTCTTCATCTTTATCACTACAACTATTCCATGTATTACTAGCATCTGCATCTTTACAAGCCGTTTTATTAGAATATGCTGCATCGGAACAACCATATCCCTCGCCATACCAAATACCATCATTATCTTCGCAGTCAGTTTGTGTTGTATAGACTGCTAGGCTGCAGGATTTCCATGTTTTACTAGCAGCTTCACAAGTTGTTTTATTGGAATAACTAGGACTAGGAGAGCCCGGAATACCTTCACTACATCCGCCATACCATATTCCTTGAGCTGCTTCGCAATCTACCCGAGTTGTATAAGACGCATTGCTGCAATGACTATCCATTGAAAACACTCTTCCTTGGAGTTTCACAGTAATGCCGGGGAAAATATCTTTTTGATAATCGCTTACTAGAATCTGCGTGAAGAAATCACAATTGAAATCATTTGAACAACTACCACCGTCATAGACTTGATCCTTTCCGTAACTGATAATTTTTAAATCGTTGATACTTGGTGTATTTTCCAACTCCCAACCATAATTGCTTATTGCCTCATCAATTGAAAGAGTTCCGGGTTTATCCACTCCTGTTCGTCCCCAACCATCAGTAAATGTATCCGTGCCATCGGGATTACCAGACACATTTAGATATGGGCCGCGCCATCCATAACCTAAGCCTGACTCCAAATGAATTTGCCAACCAAGCCAGAGACCACCAGCTATCGAACAATCTATTTGCGTTGTGGAAACATCATCAGTACACGGAGTGTCAAACCATGTCCACGATCCACCATCACTTTCACACTCCAATAAAGATTTTTGAGTAGCGACACCGCCAACTATGCAAGCACTGGCCTGAAGTAGATCACGTACGCTCCCCGGCAACCGCCCCATATCCGCCACAAACCCGCTAATCGCTTGCTGGCCGTTAATGATCAACCTCGGATTGCCGAGGATTGCGTTTCGGATCATTTCCAGGCGTTCTTTGGTTTGTTCGTAACGCACTTGAAAGCCTAGGTCGTTGGTCGAGCGTATCGCGATGGTTGCCAGTACGGTTAGTATCAACAGCGTTACGGTCAGTTCGACTAGGGTGAGTCCTCGCTGGCGACGTTTCGGGGCGGGCATTCGGTCGATTCTGTCGGTCGCTATCAACGGCATCGTCTACCTCCCGGTCTGGAGTAGAGCGTTTTCAATATCTGCAAATCGCTTTGTCCGACCAGGCCGTCGCCGTCCAAGTCGTAGGCCGGTTTATGATCGCCCCGTCGATAGGCGCTGAACAGGCGGCGCCAATCGGCTTTGTCCACGCAGCCGTCGCCGTTGATATCGCCGGGCACCGCCAGTAGTTCGATATCCAGCACGGCTTGCGCGCCGCTTAAATCGACCGGCGCGTCGGTCGACACTTCCGCTTCGAGCAGTAAGCGCCGGGTCGGATTGTTTCTCGGCATCACGCCGATGCTAAAAGCCGCCGTGCCGCCGGAAGGCAAGTCGGGGAGTTTGCATTCGACTTTCTTTCTGTTGAAGCTCGGGCAGCCGTCGACGTAGCGATAGCGGAGGAATTTCGGCAGACCCTTGGCGCTTACCTGTAAATTGGTCAAGGTTTGTCCGCTGAAATTGTGCACTTCGAAGCGATAGGCGAATTCGCGGCCGGCAATGACGAGAGGCTCGATTGCCTTTAGGGTTAAATACACGGAGTCGGCCGCATTACCGGCTTCGCTAAAAATCCGGTCCGCCTTTACCAGACCGCAACCGGTCCCCCAGTTGAAGTCGTCCGCGAATTCACAGTCCGGATTGGGTGGAGCCGGTTGTGAAACATTGCCTGCGGGATCGTGTAGCGCCAGGCTGCCTTTACGCATCGCCAGATGAACTTGATCGGGGCTTAAAAACGGAAACGCCTGTTTCAATAAGCCCGCCAAGGCGGCGGCATTCGGCGCTGCTGCCGAGGTGCCGGTAAAATTGGGAAAGCCGCTGCCGTCGTTGTCATTGCCGAAAAATGTCGTGTCGCTATTATCGGGCGCGACGATATCGGGTTTAAGGCGCTGTTCTGCCTGATTGTGCCTGATACCGTCCCGATTGAAATAAATCGGCGTGCCGCCCGCCGATGAAAAATACTGAATTTTGCTGTCTGTAATCGGCGTTCCGAACCACGGCGTTTCCTCGTAGGGAATCGCGCCGACCGCCATCGCGCCGGCCGCGTTGGCATGACCGTAAACGGTGCCGCTGTGGGTGGGGTAGTGGTCGATAGTCAAGGGCACGACATCTTCGATATCGCGGTAAAGAATCAGTTCGCGGCCGATCAACGCGGCCTTGAAACCTTCTGGAATGAACCAAATAGACAAATAGGGTGCACCGATGCGATGAAATTCGTCTTTGTATTCGATTAGAACATTGCTGTCGCTGCCCAGAAATAAAGGTCTCTCTTGCGTATTGATTTCGACAATTTCACGTTCCAATACGACAACGGCCTTGCCTCGCTGCATCACTTGCCCATCGGGCATGACCAAAGCCGGGGCGCCGTTGTTAAATTGCACGCTAAGCTGTACCAATTCGTCTTCTTTTGCATCCGGCCAAGGCGCGGGCGGGCCGAACATTACATATTTAACATGCTTGGGCGCGGGCCCGGCCCGATGGCTGATATATAAATAAAACTCGGTCGTTTCCATCGAGTGTTCGATGCCAAGAATCTCGACCGGATTGTGTCCGATATTGCTGTCCTGGCTGCTGGTCACGATGCGCCGTTTGCTGTGATCCAATAAAAACAAATCCAGATCGGTTTTCGCGCCTGCTCCGCCGGCGATTTCAGCCGGGTCGTCCCATTGCAACACGATGCGCACACCCGTGTTTTGAGGTATTGTGATTTTCTGATAAAAATCGGAAGCCTGCCCCGCCGCCTTGCCGAAATCATGCGCAGTATCGTACGACAAGGGCTCGCGGCCCGACACGAAATCGTTTTCGTAAGACAGCCTGGCCATGTTCCCCGCCGAAGAAAAATAAGCGACGCCGCGCGCCTTGACTTCGTCGACCGATTGCGCGATCGGCCCGTCTTGGAACATCGGCATGGTCAGGTATGCGATGTCGTCGACGATGATATCGGCGCCGGCATCGGCCAAACGCTGAATGCCTTGGGCAAAGCCGGCCGCGCCCATCCATGCGGTATAAAACATCTGCTTCGCCCCCGGAGCGATGTCGTAAACCAATTGCATCATCGCCCGGCCTTCGTCGCTTAAACCCTCATCGCAAAACGGATAGTCCTGCAACACGACGACATCGTCCGGCAGATCGCCGCTTAGCACGTCGTCCGCCGCGCCATCCAAACAGTTGTAGCTGTCGGACAAGACGCCGATCGTCACGCCGCTGCCGTCGACGTTATAGCGTTTGCGCACGACATCGGTGAACATCGCCGCATCGGCCGCGTTGTAGGCCAAGCCGCCTGGCGGTCCCAGCGCATGGCGCGATGCGCTCGATGCTTGCACCCAATTGACGCCGGACAATCCTTCGAGCTCATGCAAGCTTTCAATCGGAAACACGCCGGAAACGAGTTGTTTATAGCGGACCGCGTGCATCATGCCGAGTGATTGCAAGTGTTCGAGCAGCGTTTCGGCCTGTGCCGAATCGGCTGCCGAAATGTCGATCACGACATAGCGATGATCGATCACCGACAGCGTTCGGTCGGCGGAAACGAAACTCTGAACGGGTTTGCCGGCAGCGCTATGCTGACGGAATTCGGCTTGCAAGCGTTGCAGATGACTGCTCAAGCGTATGTCCGCGCCCTGTGCCGACACGCCGCAACAGACCATCAATAAAAACACTAAACGGTATCGATTCATCATAAGCATTCAAATTTAAGTGAAACGATGGGTTTCGGCTTCCGCCTCTACCCATCCTACGCAAGAGCCGCCTTGCAGGATGGGTAGCAGCGAAGCGGAAACCCATCCTGCAGCGCTTCGAAATCGCGACGAAGACGTCGCTCCCACAGGGAGCCGGATGGCTCCCAACATCCCATCGTTCCCACGCTCCGGCGTGGGAATGCAGCCCGAACCGCTCCGCGGTTCGGGGACGCTGGAGCGTCCCCGCCTGGGTTCCCACGCAGAGCGTGGGAACCATTAAAAGGTTTCGGACGGGTTTATGACCTCTATCCGGCAAAATATCCATCGGAGGCATGAAAACGATGGGTTTCGGCTTCCGCCTCTACCCATCCTACGCAAGAGCCGCCTTGTAGGATGGGTAGCAGCGAAGCGGAAACCCATCCTGCAGCGCTTCGAATTCGCGACGAAGGCGTCGCGCCCACAAGGAGCCGGATCGCTCCCAACATACGCATTCAAAATTGTAAATTAATGCCTAAATTCACGCCGACCGACTCGCGCGACAGGTCTTTGAATCGCGACTCCACGACCTCGCCGTTGGCAAAATAAAACCGCTCCTGCCCTGGATCGCCCTGCCATTTTTGATAATCGAAACTCAGACTCAAGCCCCAGCCCTCGGGACGCATATAACGGTATCCCAACGATCCCAGATAACCGGTTGCATCGGCTTCATGCTCGAAACTATCGGGATGACGCACATCGGCCAACTGCCGCCAGTCGCCGGATGCCTCGTAATCAGCCCAATGATACTGCGCGGAAACAAACAACTGGTGATAGTCGAGCCAGGTCAAAGACGTATCCAGGCCGACCCAAGGCCCTTGCCAACTCGCGGCATAGCGGTTTTCTTCCACGCCTTGCATTACATAACGTTGCCGACGCCAGGCATAACCCGCCAAAGGCGTCGCGGCGAAGGCAACCGATTCGGTATCGCCGACCTGTAGGCGGTAGCCTAGTCCGACCGAGACATCCCAACTATAACCGTCACCGGCATTTTGAGAATTCGGAGCGCCGTCGAAGCCGGCTTCCTGTCCGCTGCCGTTCAAAACCCAGGCGTAACCGGCATCGCCGCGTAGCGTAATGCCGCTCGGCGAAACGATATCCATGCGGCCTTTTAACTTCCAGGTGTCGAGGTCTTGCCATTCGACACGCGTAATCGGGTCTATCGCACCATCCGCCGAAGCGACGCTCCACGCCAGGCTTTCCCGTTGATAACCGATATCGCCGGCGACCAAAACGCTAAAATCGTCGACCACCTGCCGCCGTTGCCGATGCCGGGGATATTCGTCCAAGGTTTCGGCTTCGGCCTCCGGGTCGAAAATGACCATTTGAAAGGACGTCATTTCATCTTGATCGAGTCCGGCCGTTATATTCGTTACCGGAATCGGCGCGGGCGGCGTCTCGAAGACATGCATGTTAAGCTCGGGCACTTGTCCCCACGCCGAAACGGAAACCAATCCCACTAGCGCAAGAAACCGACACCGCTTTTCCAAAAGGCTCCGTCGAATGTTGTCCGGTCCTGTTACGATTAAAGAGCGAGCATGAAATAACTTCTTCAAATGCAGGAAGGGGGTTCGGTGGCTCGCTTGACTGGTGTCGGCGGCAGGGACAGACGCCGTCAAGCCTACAAGGATGTAATCACGGCGGCCTGTCAAGCGAGTTACCGAACCTCCACAAAGCTGACTGTTTCGCGAAGTTATTTTGTGCATATTCCTAACCTCCGCCTACCGGTAAATGGGCGATGATATCGTCGAACGGTTCGGCGGAGATCAGATACAAATAGGTCGAATCGCCGAAATCGCCTTGCGCGGCAAGATGATCGCCCTCCAAAGTCGCCGCCAGCCAGCGCCCCTTGAGCTGCCTTTGATCGATCGCGACCGGTTGCGGCGACGCATTGCGTACTTCCAGCGCAGTGACATAAACCCCGCCTTGCCGCCAACTTTCAAACGGCAATATCCGAATCGACTCGTTCGGCAACAATGCCAGCGGTGTTTGTTGTTGCAATGCGGCCGGTTGAATTTTGGCATGGGGTTGGCGCTGTTCCGGCAATACCCGAATCGATTCGGCCGCATAGCGCGTCAAGTCCATATAAGTTTGCTGCGCCGAAGTCGATTCCGAGCGCGAAGCGCCGGATCGTCCAGGAAACTCTCTGGAATCCCCGCGCCCCCGATACTTATCGGTCGCATCTTGCTTCATGTATTGCTTATAGGGCTGTTCGAGCACATAACCTTTATGCCGCCGGTCCGGATTGCTGTAGACATCCATGTTGTCCATCATCGGCGCGTTCGGATGCACGCTGTTTTTCTCGGCCATGGCTCGGCTCACGTCTTGCGCTTCGGCCGGCGTGCCGATGATATGCGGCTTGATGACGATGACCAGTTCGCGCCGCTCGCGCGCCTGCGCCTCTTCGCGAAAGAAAAAACCCAATAGGGGCAAATCGCCCAAGATAGGCACCTTGTTTTCCCGGCTGCGCGCGCCTTCCTCGATCAAGCCGCCGACCGCGATCGACGAACCGTCATTGGCGACAACCGTGCCGCTGAAAGTCCGTTCCTGGACCAAATCAATACGCGCCTCGACCAGCGCATTAGCCACCTGTACCGGAATCGTCGCTTGATCGTTGGCGATCGTGGATTGCTCGACCAACAATTGAATGGTCACGGTGCGGTCGGCATTGATATTCGGCGTCAACAACAAAGTCGTGCCGATCGCGCGGGTATCGGTTTCCGGCACCAGAATCGGTTGAACGATTTGCTGGACGGTGCCGGTTCCGCCCGGCGTGCTCGATGCCGAATAACCGCTGACGATCGGCCGTTCCTCGCCGACGAACACGCGGCTGACTTCCTGGTTGGTGGTCATCAACATCGGCGTCGCCAACTCGGTCACGCGGCCTTCCTTTTCCAATAACTGCAAACGCATCTCGAACTTTTCGCTGATCACGGTCGCCAGCAAACTCGGATCGAACACGGCGGCCGCGGTATTGATGGCGCTATTGAGCGCGCTGGTCGCATTCAAGGTCGAAATATTGGCATCGCCCTGACGAATCTTGAAATCGAATAAAGAGTCGTAACCGTCCGACAAATCCAGAGACAGGATCTTGACCTCCATCAACAACATGGAACTCTCGGTATCCAGTGTTTTGTACAACTGACGTATTTCCTGCATCGCATCGAAATCGCGCGTGCGAACCAAAACACGGTTCTGGTGCTTGATAACGCCGACATAGATCGGCGCCTGCAATTGCACGCTTTCTCTCAACAACGTACGTCCGCGTTCGGAATCGCCCGCCAGAAAGGTTTGCGGGTCGTCCGCATATTTACGCATCAACTCGGTCTGGAGACGCATTTGTTCGTCCATTTCGACTTGACGATTGGAGCGCATGTTTTGTTGGCCGCCCATACCTCCCATACTGCCGCCCATGCCTCCCATACCGCCACCCATGCCGCCGCTCATGCCTCCCATACCGCCGCCCATGCCGCCGCCCATGCCGCCGCCCATGCCTCCCATGCCGCCGCTCATTCCGCCCATTCCGCCGCCGCCGCGCGACCCGCCGGAGCCCAGCGTCGTCTGGCTATCCAACATATTGAAGCGTTGAAAACGCTGACTCAAATCCATCATCAGTTCGTTTTGGTTGCGCCCGTAGCTCAAGCGCACCCGCTCCATGAACAAATTCTGTATCGTTTCGGCCAAATCCAGCGCGTTCTTTGCGTTCTTCATCGTGAAGATTTCGGTTTCTTCCCTTTTAAACTCCACCTGCTCCATCCGATATTCCTTGATCGTGTAAATACGAATGATGTTGGCGCTGCCGTCGTGCTGATACCACAAATTGTAGGTTTTGGAGAGTGCATCGATCACCTCCATCGGCGTAATGTCTTGCAAATACATCGTGATGTGAATCTGCGCCGCTTCCTGCGAAGCGATCACATTCAAGCCGGATTGATCCGACAGGACTTTCAGCGCATCGCCGACAGAGATATCGCGAAAATCCAATTGCGCGATTTTCTGCTCCGGGCTCCTTAGCGCATGCGCCGAAGTATGAAAGCAAAGCCCGGCCCACAAACCGGCCAATAACACGCAAAAACGAAAAATCCTGAGCATTTTTAAATCCGAAAAAAACCTAAACACCGAGCATCACTGCAAAATCAAAGACTGATTGAATTCAATCAGATGAACTTTATCGTTCCCACGCTCTGCGTGAGAACGACAGAAATGCCGGTTCCGAGGAGGGTGCGGTTGCTCGACCGGCAGGCGTCGGCGGCAGGGAAAGCCGCCGTCGAGCCTACAGGGACGTATTCACGGCGTCCTGTCGGGCGAGTGACCGCACCCTCCCCCACGCGCCCGCACTTTTATCGTTCCCCCGTTCTGCGTGAGAACGCTTGAGTACCGCCCCAACGGCACGAGACGCTGGAGCGTCTCGGTATTCATTCCCACGCTGGAGCGTGGGAACGATAAACAAACCGGCCAATAACACGCAAAAACGAAAAATCCTGAGCATTCTTAAATCCGAAAAAAACCTAAACACCGAGCATCACTGCAAAATCAAAGACTGATTGAATTCAACCAGATGAACTTTATCGTTCCCACGCTCTGCGTGAGAACGATAGAAATGCCGGTTCCGAGGAGGGTGCGGTTGCTCGACCGGCAGGCGTCGGCGGCAGGGAAAGCCGCCGTCGAGCCTACAGGGACGTATTCACGGCGTCCTGTCGGGCGAGTGACCGCACCCTCCCCCAACGCGCCCGCACTTTTATCGTTCCCCCGTTCTGCGTGAGAACGCTTGAGTACCGCCCCAACGGCACGAGACGCTGGAGCGTCTCGGTATTCATTCCCACGCTGGAGCGTGGGAACGATAAACAAACCGGCCAACAATACGCAAAAACGAAAAATCCTGAGCATTCTTAAATCCGAAAAAACCTAAACACCGAGCATCACTGCAAAATCAACGTTTGATTGAATTCAAGTAGATGAACTTGAACATGCTCGGCCGTTATTTCATCGATGCGCAAGTTCAACAGCGCGCCGTTGTGCATGATCGACACGCTATTATCCAACCGCATATGCAGCAAGCTATTGCCGACGCGTAACACAACCTTGCCCGCCTTTTCGGTGCGCATCGCCTTGGCGACCAACTCTATCGTCGGAAAATTTTGCCGGGCGGCTCCGGCGCTTGATGAGGGGGCTTGAGCCGGCGCCATGTTTTTCACCGCTTGACGAAAATTACCGCTCATTTGCGTCGGGTCGCGCAAAACCTCGGTCGCTTCGGCAATATTGCCTCGCGTCAACGCCTTGCTGCGCACAACATCCGCTTGCGGCGCCCGATCTTCACCGGCAACTTCGCCGGTAGCCGAACCGCATATCGCAGCCAGCATCGACACTCCTAACCAAAACCTCATGACGGACTGCCTCCGGCGGCCGAAAACATCGCCACCAAAAAAGCGGCATACACAAAACCGACCACGCCGCCGACGATAATCGTCATCGCCGGCGCGATCATCCCGGTCAAGGTCGCGATGGCCCGTTGCAACAGCTCATCGTGATAGTCAGCCATCTCCTGCAAGAGCTGATCCAATGTGCCCGAACTTTCGCCGACACGGACCATTTGCAACATCAACGGCATATAACCCGATCGCGGCGATAGCGCATCGCCCAGCGCGACGCCGTGCAAAATACTGTCTCGCGCATGACCAACGCAGCTAGCCATATATTGATTGACATGCAGCTTTTCCATCGTTTCCAACGCTTCGACGATCACCACGCCGCTACGCAGCAATAAGCCCATCGCCCGCGAAAACATCACCGTACCGGACAAACGAAAAACATAGCCGAACACCGGCACCCGCAACGCGTAACGGTCTATCCACCAACGACTCGTCGGCCAACTATAAAACGCGATAAAACAGGCCGCCGCCGATACCAAACCGATTCCGATAAACACACCGTTCGCCAAAAACCAATCGGACACATCGATCAGCGCCTGCGTAATCGGCGGCATCGGCTTACCGGTAATCTGCAGCAATTTTTTGATCTCCGGCACGAGACTGGTCAACATAAAAACGACCAAACCGATCGCAAACAACAACGTAAACAGCGGGTATTTCAATGCCGAAATAATCTGTTTTTTCAACTTGCGGCTCGCTTTTACCTCATGCGCCGCCTGATCCAGCACCGTCCCCAGATGACCGGTTTGCTCGCCGACGCGCACTAACTGAATCGTAAACTGGCTAAAAATCGAATGTTCCGCCAACGCCTCGGTAAACGAACTGCCTTCTTGAATCCGATCGCGCAGCTTGCGCCAAGTCTTGCGGGTGCCGAACCGCGCATGCGCCAACGTCAACTCCAGTGCTTCCAATAAACTGATACCGCTACGCAACATCACCGCGATTTGATGAAAATTATGCTCGATATCGCCGTTATGCATCGACCGGTAATCCAGCGGATTCAGACTAAATTGCCCGCCTTCGCCTTTGGGTTTCTGCTCGTCGATACCCAGCACCAACAAACCTTGCTTGCGCAAAGCGGCAATCGCGCGCTCCCGGTTCGGCGACTCGATACTGTCAGCGACTTGCTGCCCGCCACGATCGCGGGCGGTATAAGTAAATAACGCCATTATGCAATCACCGATGAATGTCGCCAGCAATTCCCAATTTGGGGATCAAAAAGGGTGTGGGGTATGCTTGGCGAGGATGTCGGCAGCGGGACAGATTTTTGCTCCTCGGCAATTGCTCCTGCATTGCCCTAATACACGCCATCCATGGCGTAATGCAAAATCTGCATTCACGCCATCCTTGGCGCTTAGCTGCCGCCAAGCCCCCATGGATGGGTTTACGGCGTTCCTCGACAGGCATACCCCACACCCTAAGATCGGCGAAACTGCTCAAACTGGGAATTGCTGGAACAGCGCCGCGCACTACCATGAAGAAACCACTTGCAGCACCTCATGAAACGACGTCTCCCCGGTTATCATCTTGTCGATCGCATCGTCTATCAAACCGTGCATACCGGCTTCGCGCATATTTTCGACCAATTGCGCCTCGCCGCGACCTTGCGCGACATCGCGGGCCCAATCCGCACGCAGCTCCAACAACTCGTACAAACCGATACGCCCGGCATAACCGCGATTGCCGCAATACACGCAACCGGTCGGATCGTAAATTCGCGCGCCGGTCAAATTAGCTCGCCCTAAAATCAACGCCTCTTGTTCCGTCAACGGACGCGAAATGCGGCAATGCTTGCACAAGCGCCGCAACAAGCGCTGGGCCACCGCCAAACGCAACGCCGCCGCGACCAAATAAGGCTCCACGCCCATATCGATCAAGCGCGTCACGGTCGCCGCCGCCGAATTGGTATGCAAGGTTCCAAGCACCATATGCCCGGTCAACGCGGCCTTGATCGCGATATTCGCAGTCTCCTGATCGCGAATCTCGCCGAGCATCACGACATCGGGGTCGTGCCGTAAAATACTGCGCAAGGCCTTCGCGAAATCGACCTTGTTCGACGTCGGATCGACCTCGCACTGCGCGACGCCCTCGATTTCGTATTCGATCGGATCTTCTATCGTAATGACGTTTAAATCGCGGCTTTCGAGCAGCATCCGAATCGCCGCGTACAACGTCGTCGTTTTGCCGCTGCCGGTCGGCCCGGTCAAAATCATCATGCCTTGAGTCCGGCGCAGAAAACTTTCGATAATGCGCTGATGCTCGCCGATAAAGCCCAGCCGGTCCAACGTCAAAGCGCCGGTTTGCAAGGCCAACAGCCGCATCGTGATGCGTTCGCCGTATTTGGTCGGCAGTGTCGCGACGCGAATGTCGACGCGCCGCCCGCCTCTGACGAATTGATGCGAAAAACGTCCGTCTTGCGGCAAACGTTTTTCGGCGATATCCAAATTCGCCATGACTTTCAGACGGCTGGCCAACTCGGTATAGGCCCCGTGTTTAACCACATCGTAATTTTCCAATTGACCGTCGACGCGAAACCGGATGCGCGCCCCGTTGAAACCCGGATCGATATGAATATCCGAAGCTTGGCGAATATAGGCCGCATACAGCAACTTATCGCCCAAGTCGACCGCATCGTTGCTTGCCGCGCCCGCCACCGGCAACGCCTTGACCGTCAAGGCGTTGCCGTAAACCTCGTGAATGACCTTATCCAATGCGGACTTGTCGACATCCCATAAACGAACCGGCGACTTGACCAGCCGCTCCACCGCATTGGTCAAGCCGGCATTGATCAGGCTTCCCGTCGCGACATGCACGACCCCGTCCATCGCCAAAAACGGCAGCAACTTTCGGCGCACCGCGATCGATGCCGGAATGCGCAACGCGCAAGAAGGATCGATGCGCACGCTTTCAATGTCCAACCGATGCGAATCCGGCGACAAACAAACATGATCGATATATTGGATACCTAAGCGCGTTTCCGGGCCCGACACCTTGACCCATCGCACGACCGCCTGACGCGTCATGCGCTGATGCCCAGACTGTATCGTCAAGGTCAAGGTCACGTTTTCCCGGATTGCGCAAACCTCGTCGCGCAGCACCAAACCGGCTCCACCCGAAGAGATATCCTCGACAGCCGTGGTCAGCGACAGAACATCGTCGGTAAATAAAATCGCCTCGCCATCCTGAACCGGCTCCCGCGCCTGAGCACGTAATTCCTCATGGCTTTGTTGCGCCTGATTTTGCCAATTCTTCAACGAAAACCCCGGTAATTGCGTCATATCTTCAACTTATTAGAATTCATTGTGCCGTCTTCGGCTAAAACTATGCTTCCCCACGCTCCAGCAACCCGGCGCTGAGCCGCTTCCATGATGGGTTTCCGCTTCGCTGCTACCCATCCTACAGGGCGGCTCTTGCGTAGGATGGGTAGAGGCGGAAGCCGAAACCCATCGTTTTCACCCTCGCCGCCAAATCTCCCGCCGGACGAGTTTTCTTGACTCGGCCGCGTAATGTTTCCCTGCCGTTTGCGGGGTCCCCATGATGGGTTTCCGCTTCGCTACTACCCATCCTACAGGGCGGCTCTTGCGTAGGATGGGTAGAGGCGGAAGCCGAAACCCATCGTTTTCACCCCCGCCGCTAAATCTCCCGCCGGACGAGTTTTATTGACTCGGCCGCGTAATGTTTCCCTGCCGTTTGCGGGCGCCCATGATGGGTTTCCGCTTCGCTGCTACCCATCCTACAGGGTGGCTCTTGCGTAGGATGGGTAGAGGCGGAAGCCGAAACCCATCGTTTTCACCCTCGCCGCTAAATCTCCCGCCGGACGGGTTTTATTGACTCGGCCGCGTAGTGTTTCCCTGCCGTTTGCGGGCGCCCATGATGGGTTTCCGCTTCGCTGCTACCCATCCTACAGGGTGGCTCTTGCGTAGGATGGGTAGAGGCGGAAGCCGAAACCCATCGTTTTCACCCTCGCCGCTAAATCTCCCGCCGGACGGGTTTTATTGACTCGGCCGCGTAATGTTTCCCTGCCGTTTGCGGGCGCCCATGATGGGTTTCCGCTTCGCTACTACCCATCCTACAGGGCGGCTCTTGCGTAGGATGGGTAGAGGCGGAAGCCGAAACCCATCGTTTTCACCCTCGCCGCCAAATCTCCCGCCGGACGAGTTTTCTTGACTCGGCCGCGTAATGTTTCCCTGCCGTTTGCGGGGTCCCCATGATGGGTTTCCGCTTCGCTGCTACCCATCCTACAGCTCTACCGGGCTGCATTCCCACGCCGAAACGCGGGAACGATAACTACATCCACAAAATCAACTCCCACTCCAACTCGCCCTGCCTGAGCGCGCCGTCTTCCGGCGTCTGCATCGTCAATTGCACCGGCACCCCCTTAAAACCGCTCGCGGCCAACTCAGCCATCGCCCGGTACATATCCAAATAAGCGCCGCGCAACGACAACCGGCCGACCAGAATCGTCCGCGCCGATTTGCCCTGACCTTTACCGGCTCCGGAACTATCCGATCCGCCCTCCGGCTCGACCCATTGCAACACCTCCCGCAACGACACGCTCAATTGCTCCGCCGGAAAACTTTCGCGCTTTTCCTCGATCACCCAAATGTTATGCCGCATCATGATCTCGGAAAGCAGCGCCGTCGCCTCGTTGATCGACGACTCGCCGCTTAAAAAACCGGCAATCTCCAACATTTTCTTGCCCAGCTCGGACTGCTGCCGTTGCAGCGTATCGATTTGCTGCCGCGTTTGATCGACCTGATTCATCACGCCCGGCAGCGCCGCCGGCGAAATCCCTTGCCGATACAGCCCCTGATAAGTCTCTTCGGCCTTTTGCATCTTTTCGGATAGCAACCCGCTAACGAACACAAAATAAATCACAGTAATCGCCATCCCCGGTAAAATCCGTTTCAGCAGACGCTCGCGCTTTTGCTCGGGCGTCATAGCGGCGTCTGCTCCGCATGCTCGATAAAACCGCTCAACCCGTTATCGTCGATCATCACGGAAAACTCCCAGGGACCGCCCCCTTCAAGCAAGACCATATCCTTCTTGGACGGCGCATTGACACGCCAACCGAGCGTCGACAAAACCGGCTCCAAGCGATTGCTCAGCCGGTTCGGTAAATCGGCCTCTAGCGCGACGCCCGACACCCGCAAACCCCCATTGACAACCTCAACGCTCTCGATCAACAAATCATCGGGACTGGCCACGGCCAAATGCTTCAATAGCGCGGCCGGACGCGCCTTAAACGCGCTCAACGCCTTCGGAACCAAATCGACATTACCCTGCAAAGTCTTTATCTTCTTATCGAGCTTGCCGATTTCCTGCTGATTTTTATAAACCGACTCGCGATAAACTTTCAGATCTTGTTCCGCTTGCGTCAACGCTTCGGTCTTGTATTCGTAATCCTGCGTTTGATACAACAGCCAGGCGCTGTGACTTACGCACAGCAACGCCGCCGAAACGCCGCTGCCGATCATATAAAACAACTCCCGATTGATCGGAACCTTAGGATTCAACAGCGGTACGCCGACTGCATCCTGCTTGATCAGATGCTTCGCCCAGTGCGCCAGCCACTGCGTCAAAGCGGCCTCATCGGTCAAATGAAATTTCGCATCGGACTCGGGAGTAAATTCGATCTGATTATTCAACAACACTTCGGTCTTATCGACCGCGCCGATTTCCAGCAGCCATTGATCGAGTTCTTCATGCCACTGCGGATGTTGCTCCTTGATCATGATTTGCAACGTCATCCCCTGGTCCGGCGTTTTTGCAAGCGCGAAAACCGTCGTCGACCAACACTCGATACGCCACCAACTCGACTTGCCGTCTTCGGACAGCAGCACAGGCAAGCCGCCCGGATGAGACAAACCGGCCAACGCGCAACCGGCTTTTTTTAAAACGGCCGCGGTGTCGGCCAAAGTTTCCTCCGCGATCAAATTCAACCAATAATGACTCATGTCTTCATCGCTGCCGAGAAAGCAATACGCCAAACGGTTTTTGCCGATAGACCTGCCGGTCATCGCCTCATATTCGAATTGCAAGGCCTGCTCCAGCATGTCGCCCTCGATGCCTTCAACCTGCGCCGAAGGCAAACTCAACGCGTGCGTATTCAAACGGACATAGAACACCCAGACCTTGCGGCCCAGCGGAGACGATTTGGAAATAATCTGTTCAAGCGCGGCCGGCAGCTTTCCGGCCTTGTCGCAGTCAATGTCGAACACGTTCAAAGCGTCTGTGATAGCGCCCTTGCGGTCGGTATCGATACGGAACGTTTTGACTTCGGTGATATACAGCAGCGTATGGGATGGACGTGAAAAAAATTGAGGCAGTTTCATTTAGAGTAATAATTATCCGACTACCGAAAATAACAAGTAAAAAAGTATCGGCGCTACAGCACTTCTGAAAAAACAGCTTAAGTAGCCCATGATGGGTTTCCGCTACGCCTCTACCCATCCTACAACGAAGCTCTTGCGTAGGATGGGTAGAGGCGGAAGCCGAAACCCATCGTTTTTAACCCGCCGGCGAATCTCCCGCCGGACGGGTTTTATTTCCAGTTCCTACGGTCTCCATGGGAATTCATGTCGCAACGCTCCGCGTTGTTGGACGCAGAGCGTCCGGGTAGGCATTCCCAAACAGAGTTTGGGAACGAGGAATGTGGCACTTGCGTAGGATGGGTAGAGGCGGAAGCCGAAACCCATCGTTTAAAACTTACTTAGACTCCAACCCCAGCGACTGAGTAAAGCGTTTTAAAATGGCATCGGCCGGCAAATCGACCGCGATCGCTTGCCATTGAAACAAACCGATGCGCAGCAAAACCAATTCGGATTGCCAAAGCGTTTCGGGATTGGTAAAGCTGACCCGCGCCTTGATCGGCGACTCCCAACGGACGGAACCGTCCAGCGCCCAACAACCGGCTTGGCCCTGCGCTTCGCCGTTCGGGTCATCGGTCAACTCGCCGCACAGCAAATGCCTGAAACCTTGCGGCCCGGCCAACAGCCGCGCGGTGCTTTCGACCAGCCGCTTGCCGTCCGAATTGTCGCGCAATGCTTCGCGCGTGTCGTTTTTCATATCCGCGTACATGCGCAAATCCAACATGGCTTCGAGCAACTTACCGGCATAGGTTTGCAAATGATCGGTTCTCACCAGCGCATGCCATTGCGCCTCGTCCCGCTCGTCCGCGGCCTGGGCAATCGAACGCATCGTCCACCAAGGGCCCAATGCGAAAGCCGTACATGCCGCGAGTAACAGCAACGATAAAAAACGAAAAGGTAGCGCCATGTAAATCTATTCTCTCTATAAGTTACGTTTCCCTGCCGTTTGCGGGGGCCCATGATGGGTTTCCGCTTCGCTCCTACCCATCCTACAACGGGGGGCTTGCGTAGGATGGGTAGAGGCGGAAGCCGAAACCCATCGTTTTCACCCCCGCCGCCAAATCCCTCTATCCACGCAACCTATTCAGAAGTTAATTCGGCCTTGCAACGGGCAATGACATTGCCGCTAGGCGTGGCGGTGAAGCCGCCGAAGCCGTTGTAAAAGTAAGGCCCTGGATGATCGTATTTAATCCGGCAAGGCACGTCGTCGCGTTCGACGAAAGCCGGTTGCACATCGCCGTCGGTATCCGGAGTGACGGTACAAGAAGCGATCGCGAAGTTTTTGTTGATGGTGACTTTAACGCTGGCAGGGCCGTGATATACGCTATCGCCCGCTTCCGAGGCGATATTGCAGCCGCCATTGCCTTGGTTTCCGAACGGGTTGATGACGATAGGCGCAGGCGGCTGCATGGCGCTGGCCACGCTCGCGGCAAGCAACAAAGGCAGTGCGGTAATAAGTAAAGTGCTCTTTTTCATAAAGTTTCAAATCTCAATGCAAATGTAAATAAAAACCCCATTCCGAAGCCTGCGCTAAGGAATGAGGACAACTTTCCCCCATCTCGTTTCCACGCTCCGGCGTGGTAACGATAAGCTTGCGTAGGATGGGTACAGGCGGAAGCCGAAACCCATCTTTTTTCACCCCGCCGCCGAATCTGCCGCCGGACGGGTTTTACAACACCCTATCAAGTTGGCTCCCACGCTTCAGCGTCCTCGCACCGCGGAGCGGTGTGGGATGCATTCCCACGCTGGAGCGTGGGAACGATAGCTAGAGAGCGGGAACGATGGCCGAACCGCGGGAACGATAACCGGACCGTGCGAACGATAAATTCAAAAAAAGGGGTGTTGCCACCCCAACAGAGATGCATGCAACAACATCAACACCAAACATCAACTAAAGTCTTGGCGAAACTTCACAATGGTCACCACCCGGAGCACGTAGCCCGTATGCAGCGTAGCGGAATACGGGATTGGCGTGGCTCCTGCCGTTTGCGGGCGCCCATGATGGGTTTGCGCTTCGCTGCTACCCATCCTACAGGGTGGCTCTTGCGTAGGATGGGTAGAGGCGGAAGCCGAAACCCATCGTTTTCACCCTCGCCGCTAAATCTCCCGCCGGACGGGTTTTATTGACTCGGCCGCGTAATGTTTCCCTGCCGTTTGCGGGCGCCCATGATGGGTTTCCGCTTCGCTACTACCCATCCTACAGGGTGGCTCTTGCGTAGGATGGGTAGAGGCGGAAGCCGAAACCCGTCGTTTTCACCCTCGCCGCCAAATCTCCCGCCGGACGGGTTTTATTGACTCGGCCGCGTAGTGTTTCCCTGCCGTTTGCGGGCGCCCATGATGGGTTTCCGCTTCGCTACTACCCATCCTACAGGGTGGCTCTTGCGTAGGATGGGTAGAGGCGGAAGCCGAAACCCATCGTTTTCACCCTCGCCGCTAAATCTCCCGCCGGACGGGTTTTATTGACTCGGCCGCGTAGTGTTTCCCTGCCGTTTGCGGGCGCCCATGATGGGTTTCCGCTTCGCTACTACCCATCCTACAGGGTGGCTCTTGCGTAGGATGGGTAGAGGCGGAAGCCGAAACCCATCGTTTTCACCCTCGCCGCTAAATCTCCCGCCGG
Organism: Methylotuvimicrobium buryatense; assembly: GCF_005931095.1. Lineage (GTDB taxonomy): Bacteria > Pseudomonadota > Gammaproteobacteria > Methylococcales > Methylomonadaceae > Methylotuvimicrobium > Methylotuvimicrobium buryatense. The sequence goes on from NZ_CP035467.1 coordinate 4,380,772, forward strand.
ACGGGTTTTATTGACTCGGCCGCGTAATGTTTCCCTGCCGTTTGCGGGCGCCCATGATGGGTTTCCGCTTCGCTACTACCCATCCTACAGGGCGGCTCTTGCGTAGGATGGGTAGAGGCGGAAGCCGAAACCCGTCGTTTTCACCCTCGCCGCTAAATCTCCCGCCGAACGGGTTTTATTGACTCGGCCGCGTAATGTTTCCCTGCCGTTTGCGGGCGCCCATGATGGGTTTCCGCTTCGCTGCTACCCATCCTACAGGGCGGCTCTTGCGTAGGATGGGTAGAGGCGGAAGCCGAAACCCATCGTTACCGCTCGGCATCGCATGGATTTTGTAACCGACCGATAGCGATACGCTCTCGCGAAAAAAAACGCATTGCTATCGGGGGGTATCGAATCCGGAGCGCGGGCGACATGACTGTCGTGCGCTCCGGCGGTTTAAGAAAAAGCCGTCCGTGGCGGGCAAGACGGCTAGAGCCATGCTCAAGCCATCCTGCTTGGCTCAAAGATTAGCTATCCTCCACGTCGAAGCGTGGGAACGAGACACACGGCTACCTGATTAGTTGCTTACTTTATTAATATAAGCAGTTTCTAAGGCATTTTTAACACCAACTAAACCATTATTACCATTAGTGATATCCGCTGTATTCAATACCGTACCGACAAATTTCGCAGGTTCGGTAATGGTTGAGCAGGTATGCGTATAGTTACCACCGTCCATCGACACATCACCCGTATTCGCCCTATCTACTTGGAAAATAGCGATATAATGACCGTAACGTTCAGTCGGGCCAGTTGAAGCGTCTTTAGGATAATGGACTGGCGAAGAAGTGATCGTGTTACCCACTAATTCCGCCTGATCACCAATACCCATGGCAATGTAGTCATAACACTCTGGATAATAATCCATGCCCGCGCCGCCTAACACCCTAGACAGCAGCTGTCTCGTTGCAGGCGCACTTGGAAGGCGCGCAAATCTGGTTGTTTGACCAACGACTGGTGGAATATATAGCATCCCTGTGCCTGTGCTAAAGGTTTTAGTAGCGGCATTTGGGTTATTGTTGAGATACATGGTCAAATTCGCTTTTTCAAGCGATGCCAGAGCGATATCATCAGTACCCACCTCGTAAGTGACAGCCTCAAACGCTGCAGGATTCGCTAAGCCGCAAAAAACATCACCAGCAGTAGCACCCACACAAGAACCTGTAGCAGCAGCTGTCGCATCAGCATGGTTAATCAGTGAATCCAAATGATGAGGCACTCTATTTTTTTCGGTAATAAAACGCCCCATTGCCGAATTAAGTTGAGCCAAGTTAGCAGATCCCGTGCTGTCGGCAGTTTTTTCGACAAAACTGCCCACATACGGAAGCATCAATCCCGCCAAGCCGATCAATACCAACAGCACGACGGTCAATTCGATCAAGGTCATACCAGCCTGTCTTGCGATGTGTTTTACTTTATAATGTTTCATTGTTGGGTTTCTCCCCATTTTTTCGTTAGTTAGTGTTTTAAGTTACGCTAACGAAGTCGCTGCCCTTGGCTGTAGCAGAGCGTAATGGCAGCGGGGGGGAAGCCCTTCCCCCATGTTCCGAAACTCCTTCTATTCGCCCATCGTGGGCTATGTGCCTCCTTAACCGGAACCAACTTGGTCAGTCCCTGCATATAAAGCAAACGGTATGCCAACTTTTATCCTGTTGAATAATAGGGTTATTTTTAATGGCTCGAAAAAATGAAGTATGGGACTGCGTGATATCACACACCTAAACTGTGTGAAATAACCTAATTCGAATGGCTCTCACGCTTTAGCGTCCTCGCACCGCGGAGCGGTGTGGGATGCATTCCCACGTTGGAGCGTGGGAACGATAGCTAAATCTCCCGCCGAACGGGTTTTATATCCCTGTCCGCAATGGTTTCCTGCCGTTTGGGAGCTGACGTTTGGGGGCGCCCATGATGGGTTTCCGCTTCGCTGCTACCCATCCTACAGGGTGGCTCTTGCGTAGGATGGGTAGAGGCGGAAGCCGAAACCCATCGTTTTCACCCTCGCCGCTAAATCTCCCGCCGGACGGGTTTTATTGACTCGGCCGCGTAATGTTTCCCTGCCGTTTGCGGGCGCCCATGATGGGTTTCCGCTTCGCTGCTACCCATCCTACAGGGTGGCTCTTGCGTAGGATGGGTAGAGGCGGAAGCCGAAACCCATCGTTTTCACCCTCGCCGCTAAATCTCCCGCCGGACGGGTTTTATTGACTCGGCCGCGTAGTGTTTCCCTGCCGTTTGCGGGCGCCCATGATGGGTTTCCGCTTCGCTGCTACCCATCCTACAGGGTGGCTCTTGCGTAGGATGGGTAGAGGCGGAAGCCGAAACCCATCGTTTTCACCCTCGCCGCTAAATCTCCCGCCGGACGGGTTTTATTGACTCGGCCGCGTAGTGTTTCCCTGCCGTTTGCGGGGTGCCCATGATGGGTTTCCGCTTCGCTGCTACCCATCCTACAAGGTGGCTCTTGCGTAGGATGGGTAGAGGCGGAAGCCGAAACCCGTCGTTTTCACCCTCGCCGCTAAATCTCCCGCCGGACGGGTTTTATTGACTCGGCCGCGTAATGTTTCCCTGCCGTTTGCGGGCGCCCATGATGGGTTTCCGCTTCGCTACTACCCATCCTACAGGGTGGCTCTTGCGTAGGATGGGTAGAGGCGGAAGCCGAAACCCGTCGTTTTCACCCTCGCCGCTAAATCTCCCGCCGGACGGGTTTTATTGACTCGGCCGCGTAGTGTTTCCCTGCCGTTTGCGGGCGCCCATGATGGGTTTCCGCTTCGCTGCTACCCATCCTACAGGGTGGCTCTTGCGTAGGATGGGTAGAGGCGGAAGCCGAAACCCATCGTTTTCACCCTCGCCGCTAAATCTCCCGCCGGACGGGTTTTATTGACTCGGCCGCGTAGTGTTTCCCTGCCGTTTGCGGGGTGCCCATGATGGGTTTCCGCTTCGCTGCTACCCATCCTACAGGGTGGCTCTTGCGTAGGATGGGTAGAGGCGGAAGCCGAAACCCATCGTTTTTCTGGGCACTGGAGTGTGGAATCGATAAAAATCGCCTGCTTGACGTATTACGCTTTGCGTAATATTCTCTTCCGAATGATTAAGTCGTTTCACTGCAAAGACACCCAAGCCTTGTTCGAAGGAGAATCGCCTAAACGTTTTCGCGCGTTTCAAGCTATTGCCGAACGTAAGTTGGCGCAACTGCATGCCGCGGCTAGCCTGGCGTTTTTACGCAGCCCTCCGGGCAATCGCCTGGAAGCGCTAAAAGGGAGTCGTGCGGGACAATACAGCATTCGCATCAATGACCAGTGGAGAGTGGGTTTTCGCTGGTTGGATAACGATGCTTTTGAGGTTGAAATTGTTGATTACCATTGAGGAAAAAATTTCATGATAGAAAACCGTATGCGTCCGATACACCCCGGCGAAATCCTGCGTGAAGATTTTTTGAATCCCTTGGCATTAAGCGTAAACGGGTTGGCAACCGCTTTGCACGTTCCGACCACGCGTTTGCATGAAATCGTTAAGGAACGCCGCGCGATTACGCCGGATACCGCTTTGCGCTTGGCGCGTTATTTTGGCGGAGATGCACAATCCTGGCTGAACCTGCAAACAGCTTATGACTTACGCCGGGCACAGCAATCCTCGCTTGACGCCATAGAGCGCGAGGTTTTGCCGCGCGAGGCGGCTTGAGCCATTTTACATGGCTCCCACGCTGAAACGTGTGAACGCTAGCCGGAGAGTGGGAATGATGAAAGTCATCTAAACACCGACCTTAGCGATTTATCACTCGATGTGACAAGCCATGTCCATGCTGTCGTGAAGCACGCGAAGAACATCGACAAAGCATGCTTCGCTTTGCCGAAAGACAAGGATGTGGCGACCGCGCAGCCCGTGCCTCGCAACGGAAAGAACAAAAACCCCTTGCTGAATGTCATCACGGCATTTGGCACCCATAATACCGGGTCCATCGATGAGGGCTGCCAATGCTTGAGTCAGGGTTTCCCTATAGACCTCGGCCTGTTGCGGGCCGAGTCGCTCGGCTGTCCAGGTTAAAATATCCGCAATGTCTTGTTCGGCTTGCCGAGCAAGACGGACCGTCCAACAGGTCATCAGCGCGGTGACGTAGCGTGTTTGACCAACCCAGCCATATGCATGCGAATGGCATCGGCCGATTCCAGCGTCGTATACTGGCCCGCCTCCATATCGTCGATACCCACAGCGACAGCCTCACGCAACGCTTGCAAGCGGACAGTTTGCTCTTGTTCTCGCTGCTGCATCAAGCGCAATCCTTCTCGCAGTACTTCGCTGGCATTCTGATAACGACCCGATTGGACCAATTGCTCCACAAATTGCATTTGTGGATCGGTAAGAACAACATTGCGCGTAGGCATAGTAAGCTCCGATGATTAGTGTTGGCATATTCTGCCAATTTAATAGGCCAATGACAATTGGCTCGATTATTTTCTGTTATTCTTCATCAAGGTTTCAAATGGCTCCCACACTGAAGCGTGGGTGCGATAAGGATTAGATCGTAGCGCTTATCAACAATCTTCCCACGCCTAAAGGGTAGTCTTGCCGGACTGCGGCGATTGCGGCCATTACCAAAGCGGTCACCGCAAAAATTGCCGATCCAAAGGAAATCCTTAAAACCCATTCATTAACGAACCGCAAGAAGCGCGGAACAGGCGCGATCATTACGGTTAACACCGACAGCAACGTTGCCGCGACTGCCGACAAAACTCCCGTCGCCAGCGAAGCGCACCACGGGCATTTATGCTTGGCATGCAAATCGTGATAATTACACCCGGCATCCAAACCCAGCCAAGGCCAATCACAGCCGCATTGAAATAGAAAGCCGCACAACGGCGTGATGGCAATCAAGGCAATGAACCCCATCAGCGATGCGGCAATGAGTTTGTATTTAAGTGATGGCTTTATTGTATTCATTACGACAATCTTGTTTTAGACGCATCTTTTGCAATGGCTGTCATGATGGGTTTCCGCTTTGCTGCTAGCCATCCTACTGCGCTATACGGCTTATTCCGCATCGGTTCGCATTTTTTGGACGAGTATGATTACTGCCGCCGCGAACAAGGCGGCCGAGAATACGATTAAGGTTCCGGTGAGATCGTTCATCATATCCGGGGCGACGATCATGACGATCCCCAGCGCGATCATGATCATGCCGCCGATAAGTTTGAGCGTTTGACCGTGCTTTTCTTCAAATTTTTGCCTTTTCAGCGTTATCAAGGCCGTCAAAAAAATAATGATTTCGATCGAAAGATAGATCAATAGATAAATCAGCAATAAGCCTAAAAATTCCATCGTGCCGACTTGCTGCGATCTGACCAGTTGACTCCATATCACCGGAAAGCCTGCCGTACAAGGCAATTCGACCAATGCGATGCCCGAGGCCATGACGAAGGTAGCGCCCGCGAGCGCAAGACCTTTTGTTTCCGGATTCAACAAGCCTCTTATCGATTGATAAATACCCGGTTTATGTTTGTCCGATATCGTGAACGAAATGCCTTTTTTAAACCAAAAATAATCTTTGACATTGACCAAACCGAATAGCAGTGCGAACAAGGCCACCAGCCACTGCACCCAGATTAGATAGGCGACATAGCCCAGCACTTTAAAGACGCCGGCGACAAAGGCGCCGTAGAGGGTTGCCGTGGTGAACAAGAACACCAGGCCGACCAGCAACATTCGTTTTCTGGAGCCTGAATGTATCACCATGCCTAACAGCAGCGTCAACACCCATAACGAACATGGATTAAAGCCGTCGACAAAGGCAATCAAGAGGGTGCTGAATATCAGCGGTTGCCGGACCAGGTCTATGGTGCCGAGCCAGGGGACGTCGATTGTAGTTGAGACGTTAGTTGGCGATCCTCGGTCAGTTTGAGACTGCTGCGCCAACGTTTCCTTTAGCCTGTCGTCCGGCTGCTGCTTTCGGTTTAGGGAGGCCCTAACCGTATCTTCGATTTGTTTCCGGATAAACGGCGCATCGCCGAAAAAAACCTTGCCGTCGACAAATACGGCGGGCACGCTGCCGGCTTCTACGCCGTGTTCTCGCGCGGTCAATTGAAAGAGTTCCCGGTTGAAGCGGTTGCGCCACACTTCATGCTGCCGGACTTGCAATTGCGGGTAACGGGCTGCCAATTCGCTCAGAAAGGGCTTTTGATCCAGGCAATGAGGACAGTTTTGACCCCAAAACACGTCCATGACGAGTTCAGGGTCGGTCTTTGCCGTAACCGTTTGGCTTAGGAGCGTCAGCAAGAACATTATCAAGAAAAATCGAGGGGGGTCGAATCGCATTGGTTTTGCCTTTTAGGGTCTTAAACTGTTGGGGTGCCGGTTGTGTGCGGGGTTCCCTACAGCACACCCTGCATCGCCGTTCTTGCGTAGGATGGGTAGAGGCGGAAGCCGAAACCCATCGTTTTCACCCCGCCGGCAAATCCTCCGCCATACGGGTTTTTAAACTCCTATTCCCCGTCGGGCGAGTTTTATCGATTCGGCCGCGTAAGGTTTTCCTGCCGTTTGCGGGCGCCCATGATGGGTTTCCGCTTCGCTCCTACCCATCCTACTGCTGAATGCCGGAACATGGGAACGCTTTTATTCTGTTTCGATGAACGCCCGGATACCGGCCACGCCTTGGCCGCCGGCTTCACGGACTCGCGCCAGATCGTCCTTTGCTAAGCCTCCCAAGCCGAAAACCGGAATATTCGCGGTTTCGGCGAGCGCTGTAAAGCCTTGCCAACCGAGTATTCGGGCTCCCGGATGCGTGGCGGTCGGCAATACCGGCGCCAAGACGGCAAAATCGACGCCGACGGTTTCGGCATGGCGCAGTTCCGCTTCATTATGGCAAGAGGCGGCCAGCCAGCCTTGGCTGTCCGGCCGTTCGCGTAACGCCATTAAATCCTTTCCGGTTAAATGTATGCCGTCTATTGCACTCGCCTCGATTCCGGATACGGCCGAGTTGAGCAAGACTGATGCGCCATGACGGCGGCATAAAGGAAGGATGCGCGCGATAAATTCTGCCGCTTCGCCGGCCGTTACTTTTTTCAAGCGCAATTGAATCAGTTTGATGCCGTTGGCGAGAATGGTTTTTAAGTTAGAGAATAACGCCGAGGGGGTGCTGTCGTCCAGGATGGCATAAAACGGCGGCAGGCGGAGCGCGGTCACGATCGGACGATTCGCCGCCGGAAAGGAATAGTTTTGAAGATCGGTCGGAGCGACCCACTCGACCGCTTGTCCTTCTCTGCCATGCGGGTCGCCTTCGAACCGGTCGATCCGCCAAACTTTGAGTCTTACGCTGAGGTCCGGGTAGTCGTGATGAATCGTGATCAGCGGCGTTGCGGTTTTAACGTCGATGGCCAGTTCTTCATGGAGCTCGCGGTCCAATGCTTGACGCTGCGTTTCGCCCGGCTCGATTTTACCGCCCGGAAATTCCCATAGGCCGCCTTGATGTTTATCGTCGGGGCGCTTGGCGATCAGAATTTTACCGTGCCGGTCGACAACCGCGCCAACGGCGACTTCTAAAACCGATTTCATAAGTTGTTGTTCTTGTTGATGCTGTTTCAAATGGTTTTCACGCTATGGGGACTATTCGAATGGCTCCGTATTGTTTCCCTACCGTTTATCGTGCCCCATGATGGGTTTCCGCTTCGCTGCTACCCATCCTACGGCCTTACTGGACGCTGGAGCGTAGGAACGATAAAAACAGCTCAGCACATCCCGCATAGCGGCTCTTGCGTAGGATGGGTAGAGGCGGAAGCCGAAACCCATCGTTTTTCACCGCCGCCTGTTCTTTCTTCGGACGGGTTTTATCAATCCGTCCGCTATGTTTTTTTGGCGTTCGAGGGAGACCATGATGGGTTTCCGCTACGCTCCTACCCATCCTACAGGGCTAGTTCCTAGGGTCTCCGTGGGAATTCATACCGCAACGCTCCGCGTTGTTAGACGCAGAGCGTCCGGGTAGACATTCCCAAACAGAGTTTGGGAACGAGAAAATGAGACCTCGATAACATTTATTGTCACTTAACACTCTCGGGCTTCGAAATCGCGATCTGGGGATCGCTCCCACAGAGCGCCGGGCTTCCTTTCCTCTTTCCTCTTTCCTCTTTCCTCTTTCACCTTTAACCTTTAACCTTTAACCTTTAACCTTTAACCTTTAACCTTTAACCTTTAACCTTTAACCTTTCACCTTTCACCTTTCACCTTTAACCTTTAACCTTTCACCTTTCACCTTTCACCTTTCACCTAAGTCCGATACTCCGCATTGATCCGCACATAGTCGTAGGAAAAATCACAGGTCAAGACTTCTTGCGAGGCGCTGCCGCGTCCGAGCGTTACGGTTACGGTAATTTCCGGTTCGTTCATCACTCGCTGGCCGGCCGCTTCGGTATAGTCTTCGGCGCGGCCGCCGCCGCGCACGATGCACACGTCGCCCAGGTGTATATCGACCCGCTCCAGGTCCATGTTGTCGACGCCGGCCCTGCCGACCGCCGCCAGAATGCGACCCCAATTCGGATCGCTGGCAAAAAACGCGGTCTTGACCAGCGGCGAATGGGCTATGGTCTTGGCGACGCGCACGGCCTCTTCATCATCTAAGGCTTGATTTATAACGATTCGCATCAACTTGGTCGCGCCTTCGCCGTCCCGGACGATCGCTTCGCTGAGTTGCTTGCAAATCTTCAACACGGCGTCGGCAAAGACTTGGTAGGCCGGGCTGCCTTCGGTCAATTCGGGTACTTTGGAACAGCCGCTGGCCATCAAGACGCAGGCGTCGTTGGTCGAGGTATCGCCGTCGACGGTTATGCGGTTGAACGATAACTCGGTGGCGCGCGCTAAACAAGCCTGCAGCAATTCCCGCTCGATTTTGGCATCGGTCGCGATGAAAGACAGCATCGTCGCCATGTTCGGCTGAATCATGCCCGCGCCTTTGGATATGCCGGTCAACGTGATCGTCTCGCCGCCGATTTCGAGAGTAAACGATGCACCTTTCGGAAAGGTATCGGTGGTCATGATCGCGCGCGCGGCCTGTTCCCAATGATCCTCGGCCAGATTGGCAAAGGCCTTCGGTAAAGCCGCCTTGATTTTATCGACGGCCAACGGTTCGCCGATCACGCCGGTCGAAAACGGCAGAACTTGCCGGGCATCCGCGCCGGCAAGTTCTGCCAAGTCCGCGCAGGTCGACAAGGCATCGTCAAGCCCCCTTTTTCCGGTGCCGGCATTGGCGTTACCGGAATTAATCAGCAGCCAACGCGGGGCCTGTTGTAAATGCTCCTTCGCGACAACTACCGGAGCCGCGCAAAACGCGTTCTGTGTAAACACCGCCGCGCAAGTCGATCCTTCGCGCATTTGTATGAGCAACAGATCGTCGCGTTGCGTTTGCTTGATGCCCGCGCACGCCGTGCCCAACTCAATCCCGTCCACCTGGTGCATTACCGGAAACGTCACCTGCCCCACCGCCATATAGACTCCTTTAAATCTTGTAATTGTTACTGTGAAAGTTAGTAGATTTTGGCTCTTTATCTAATTTTTCGATATAAGAAGCTCGGCAGAGAAAATGCCGGCTCCGGAGAGGGTGCGGTTGCTCGACCGACAGGCGTCGGCGGCAGGGAAAGCCGCCGTCGAGCCTACATGGACGTATTCACGGCGTCCTGTCGGGCGAGTAACCGTACCCTCCCCACCCCTCGCACTCTTATTTGCCAGTGTGATGACAGCTTTTTCATAATCATTAGGATAAGTAAGAAGATGTCGAGCATTAATTTATAAGGCAGTCTGCAACAGGACGTTGCAGTCAGAGCTTACAGGGATATATTCACGCGTCCTTAGAAATTAATGCCTGACACCAACCACATACACTGATTAGATACTAAATCTTCAATAAAACGCTTATTTTGCTAATGTTGGGAAACGCGCCTTGCATCAGCGCGCATTGTTGCTTAACTTTTTCCATCCGTTCCGGCTGACTTCCCATCAGATGCGGCAAAATCACTTCGATTTCGATTGTCCCTTCCAGATAATGAATCTTGAAATCTTCGATATCTTCGAATAATTCGGCCAGATAGTTACGCAAGTAACCCTGCACATCCGCACGCAACACATCGACCGGCTCGTCGATGAATTCGTCGTCTTCGGGGTCGACATGGACCAATACGTCGACCACGTCGTCGAATTCGGCTTTCAGATTTTGCCGGACCGCATCGCCGATCATATGTCCTTCGGAAACGCTGATTCTGGCATCGACGACGATATGCGCGTCGATATAGGCATCTTCGCCCATTTGGCGGGTTCTGAGCAGATGAATGCCGCGCACGCCGGGAGTCGTTTTGATCACTCTGCGTATCTCGCGGATCAAGGTCTCGGGCAATGAGGTATCGACCAACTCCTTGACGCTTTGAATCACCAGACTTAAACCGATTTTAGCGATCATCAATGCGACGATCCCGGCGGCGACCGCATCGGCATATTCATAACCGACCCAAACGCCGGCCACGCCGATGATCACCACGATCGAAGATATCGCATCGCTACGATGATGCCAGGCATTGGCCAGTAATAATTTGGACCGGGTTTGCTTGGCAATGCGCTTGGTGTATTGATAGAGCCATTCGTTAGTCAATACCGATAAGGCGGCTATCGCCATCGCCTCGAATTCCGGCATCAACAAGCGCTCGGGCTGGCGAACTCTTTCCATTGCATCATAGGCGATGCCGCCGGCCACTATAATCAACCCGACGCCTAGCGCGACCGTCGCGATCGTCTCGTAACGCCGATGCCCGTACGGGTGGTCGAAATCGGCCTCTCGCGCGCCCAGTTTAATCGCGGTAATGACCAGTAAATCGCTGACCAGATCGGATAAGGAGTGGACACCGTCCGCGATCAAGGCCGCCGATTGACCCAGTATACCGAAGCCGATTTTCAGAACCGACAATGCTAGGTTGGTCCATGCAGCAACGATACTGACCTTCGCTTTTAGCCGATCGGATTCGACTGACTGGCGCGCTTCGATCATTATTCGCCTACTTCGAGAACAATAATATATTCGCCGTCCTCGGCTTTGGTTTCAAGGATCGCGTGTCCATTGATGCGGCACCAGGCGGGGATGTCCTGCATCACGCCGGGGTCGGTGCAAATAACTTCCAATTGTTCTCCGGCCGCCATGCGTTTGACCCGGTCTTGCGTTCGTATCACCGGCAACGGGCAAAGCAGACGCCGCGCATTTAGGGTTTCCCGGCTCATACGAACCACTCCTCGACAATTTGCTCCGGCGCGAACGGGGCCACCTGAATCGTTTGTTCCAGACCTTTTTGACTTCTAACCAAAATATCGACCTGATCGGCATCGCGCCCTTGTCCGTAACGTGCAATGATGCGTCCGGCCAAGGCTAAGTCCTCATCGGTCGGTTCGCCGTCGATCAACGCTAACGGTCCGCTGTGACTGCTACTGATCAAGCTGGTGAATTCTTTTTTATAGCCTTCGAGAAAACGGCTCTCGCCCTCCTCGCGCGCGACGATGACTTTGAAATTGGACTTGGGACGGATATGCCTCCCGACTTTCAACAACATTACATCGTCGAGTTCGTAGTCTTTCGTACCCCGGTTTTGCCATAAATCGACTAATTTCGCCGAATAACTCTCGTCGGTCAAAAAACAACAGCCACCGGCCGGCTGCGCATAATCGACGAAGCCGAACTGCTGCGCTAATTCCATTTGCGGTTTTCTGGATCGTCCGCTAAAGCCGAACAATTTGGCGCGGTCGACCCAGCCTTCGCGCTCCGGCAGAGTCTCCGGAAGATTTCTGGCGCATAAGGGTCTGAGCAGCAAATCGTCGGCACCGGATTCGCGCGCGATGATCGGCATCGTTTGTTTACGCTGCGACATCGGCCGTTGACCGATGACCTCGCCGGTGATGATGAAATCGAAGCCGTTCTCTTGTATCCATTGCTTAGCCTTGTTGACCATGAAAATCTTGCAATCCAGACAAGGATTCATGTTACTGCCGTAGCCGTGCTTAGGATTGATCAGCACATCCTTGTATTCCTCGATGACATCGACGATGTGCAATTTGATGCCGAGTTGTTCGGCCACCCACAGCGAATTATTGCGCTTGGGCTTGGCGCGGTCCCGTTCGCGAATCGCATGCGTGTGTCCCTCCACGCAGAAGCCGGTGAAAAAATTGATGCCTTCGACATGCACCCCTTGTTCGATGATTACTTTGGCGGCCAACATCGAATCCAATCCTCCGGATATCAATGCCGCCGCTTTTCTTTGTTCGGACATAACGCTATTATCGTGTTTAAAATGCTTGTTTAAAAAATTGCGTCATTATACGCATTTCTTGGCTAAACAGGGTTCAACTTCGGTGATTATCACCTAGAATAGCTAGCCATCAAATTTTTGGCACCGTGGCTCTAATTTTTCGATATGAAAAACAATGCCGGTTCCAAGGAGGGTGCGGTTGCTCGATCGACAGGCGTCGGCGGCAGGGCAGATTTTTGCTCCTGCAAAATCTGCATTCATGCCATCCATGGCAATCAGATTCCGCCGTCGAGCCTACATGGACGTATTCACGGCGTCCTGTCGGGCGAGTGACCGCGTCCTCCCTCACCCTCTCACTTTCATTTACCGGGGCGATTGCCAGGCCTTCATAAGCGTTACAGTGGCTTTCGTGGCGCTCCCCGATGGGTTTCGCTCCGCTCTACCCATCCTACATGTAAACTAATGGATTCATTATGGATTTTAAAGATTATCTAAGAATTTTGGTCAGCAAAGACGGTTCCGATCTTTACTTAACGGTCGGCGCGCCGGCCGCGGCAAAATTTCAAGGCGCATTGAAACCGCTCGAAAGCGAAAAACTGACCGGCGAACGCATCAAGGCTATCGCTTACAGTTTAATGGATGCCGATCAGCAAAAAGACTTCGAACACGTCCCGGAAATGAATCTGGCGATCACCGAACAGGGCATCGGCCGATTCCGGGTCAATATTTTCAAACAGCGCAACAACCTGGCCTTGGTCATTCGAAACATCAAGGTCGATATTCCGAATGCCGATCAATTAGGCCTGCCCGAAGTGCTGAAAAAAGTCATCATGGAAAAGCGCGGTTTGATTCTATTCGTCGGCGGCACCGGCTCCGGCAAGTCGACCTCCCTGGCCGCACTGATCGATCACCGCAACAGCAATTCGTCGGGGCACATCATCACGATCGAAGACCCGATCGAATATCTTCATCCGCACAAACGCTGCCTGGTCAATCAACGCGAAGTCGGCGTCGATACGCTCAGTTACGAGGACGCGTTGAAAAATACGCTACGCCAGGCACCGGACGTGATTCTGATCGGCGAAATCCGCTCTCAAGAAACGATGGAACATGCACTCGCCTTCGCCGAAACTGGGCATTTATGCTTGTCGACGCTGCATGCCAACAACGCCAATCAGGCCCTGGACCGTATCATCAATTTCTTCCCGGAAGAGCGGCGTAACCAATTATTGCTGGATCTATCGCTGAATTTGAAGGCCTTTGTTTCCCAAAGACTTGTTCCTACCGTGGACGGAAAACGGGTCGCGGCGATCGAAATTTTGCTGGGGACGCAATTGGTCAAAGACTTGATTCATAAAGGCGAAATTCATACGATCAAGGAAGCGATGGAAAAATCCGAAAACATCGGCATGCAAACCTTCGACAGCCATTTGCTCAAACTTTTCAAGGAAGGCAAAATTTCGCTCGAAGAAGCCTTGCAAAACTCCGACTCGCCGAATAACTTGAAATTGAAAATCAACCTCAGCGAAGGCAAGGGATCGGCGACCGAAGCGATCGCTAAATCGACTGGCGGCTTGACTTCAAGATTCTCGCTCGAGGCGATTGAAAAGGATCAGGAGGAAGAGGGGCAAACCTAAACCTTTTTCCCGCGCGGGGCGGGTTATTTAACCCGTCCCCAACGTTTCGGATTGCCCTAAACATTTCGGCTAACTTCGGCCAAAGTCAAAATGTTTAGGACGGGGCTGCAAACCCCGTCCTGCTAGGGATATGTGTGAGTCGCAGGTACCAACGGCTCAGTCTTAAACGGTGCGACCTATGCAGTGGCCAGTCGTAGCCACTTCTGCGGGACGGGTTATTTAACCCGTCCCCAACGTTTCGGATTGCCCTAAACATTTCGGCTGACTTCGGCCAAAGTCAAAACGTTTAGGACGGGGTTGCAAACCCCGTCCTGCTAGGGACTGGAAGATACTAAATACGCTTCGAATGTAGCTTAATTAATCACGGGCTCTATAAGTAACAATAAATGGTATCGAGGTCTCATTGGTTAAGGTTGCAAAAGGGTAATTTTTGACTTACGTATAACGATGAGAGCTCCAGCTTGGGAAAGACACCCCGGAAGCTCCAGCTTCCTGGGACCGACACAACCTCCGTACATTCTCAAACAACCCCGACTCGCTCGTTCAATCTTTCTTGATTGTCGGGAAGCTAGAGCTTCCTGAACAGGTTACCCAAGCTGGAGCTTGGGTAACAGCATATTTTAGTTTTTGCGGCCTCGATACCATTTATTGTTATCCAACCGTCTCGACCTCAAAATCGCGATCAGGGGATCGCTCCCACAGGGCATCCGGGCCACAGGGTATCAGGATAGCTCAAGGAAACAGCCGCAAAATACCGGACTTTCCTTCCATGTCTCCGACGACCCAAATCTGCTCGAACGGATGAGACTCCGGCAGCGTCACTCTGTGCAAATTATCTGCCAGTTCCTCCCGGCTCCAAAGCGGATTGGCGTTACGCAAAACCAGCCAAACCCGGTCGCTGTGATAGGACTTTTCGGCCTTGCTGGCTAAAATCGCATTCAATGCATTCAACAGGCGCCCGCCGACCGGAACGGTAATCAAGCGATGCAACGCCTCTAGCGTCCGGATACTGACTTTGCGACCCAAAATCAGTTGGGCTTCTTCTTCACTACCGTACAAATGCGCAATTTCCAAATCCAAGCGCCGATCACCTAGGTAACACGATACATCCGGCTTTTTCGGCTCGTTATGCCAAATATGCCGCATCGGAATGCCCGTTTTTTGTTCGTAAAGCCGCATGAACAGCTTGGCCGCCTCGTGTTCGAGTTCGATTTTTTCTTGCATGCTCCGGTTCATAAAGAACAGCTACAAATTATAGAAGTTATTTTGTGCATATTTTCCTAAAAACTTTTCCGGCATAGGTGCTGGCAAGAACCTATACGAACGTATTCACCCAGCCCCGCGTTTTGATCTACGACAGGCATATACGTTCAATCTTAGGGAACCGATGCAAAAGTAGAAAGTCTTTACATAAAGCTACCATTCGACATCGATCGGTTCGACCGGTTTTATGCAAGACCTCAAACGGCGGCCTTCAAAAGACGCCAGGGAGTCACCGCACCATGAAGTATGCCGATTACCCCGAAAACTGGCACGACATCGACACCGCGCTCTATATTCGCTCGGTCAAGTTGTTCAGGGCCGTCAAAAACTTATTGAGCGTCAAATTCGAACTGTTCGCCGACAACCAGGTATTACAAGGCGATATTTTCCTGTTCAACCATTTTTCCCGCTTCGAAACCTTCATTCCTCAATTTCTATTTTTCGAACAAACCGGCGCTTACAGCTGCTCGATCGCATCGGGCGAATTCTTCAAGGAAGACAATGTACTGTCGAATTATTTGAAGCATGTCGGCGTATTTCCGCACGATCACCCCCGTTTGTTCGCTATCTTGGCCGGCCAAATCCTGCGCGGACGTAAAGTCATTATTTTTCCCGAAGGCGGCATGGTCAAGGACCGGCGCGTCATCGACAAAAAAGGCGAATATAGTATTTATTCGCGCATGAACGGACTTCGACGTAAGCATCACACCGGTCCTGCCGTGTTAGGACAAGGGGTAGAAGCATTGAAGTCGGCGATTCGCCATGCCTTCAAAACAAAAGACAAAGAGCGCTTACTGCACTGGCAGTCCCTGCTCGAATTCGACAGCTTGGATCAATTAATGGCGGCCGCCTTAAAACCGACCTTGATCGTACCGGCCAACATCACATTTTATCCGATTCGCAACTCCGAAAACCTATTGTTCAAAAGCGTCGAATTGTTTTCGGACACGATGAGCCTTCGGCAAACCGAAGAGCTCTTGATCGAAGGTAATATCTTGCTCAAGGACACCGACATGGACATCCGCATGGGCGAGCCGGTCAATCCTTGTTGCGTCTGGGATTGGCGCACGCATTGGGTCATGGACAAAACGGCGCCGGACATACGCGATCCGGACGATGCGTTCAACTTGACAAGCGCGCCGAGAACTTGGAAAGAACGCCTGCTCGGCTATCTATTCGTCAAAAATGCAAGCTGTTCGCGCAATCAATACATGAAAGCGATCTATGCCAATGTTACGGTGAACCTCAGCCATCTGGCCTCGACGCTGATCATGAGCAAAATCGGCGCCGGACTCAAGCATATCGAAAAGTGCCGATTTTATACCGTACTGTATATCGCGATAAAAAATCTGCAAAAAAATCCCGTCATCCATTTACATCGGAGCCTCTTGAACCCAGACGAGTACAGCGATCTGACCCATTGCGTCAACGACCGCTTCGAGCACTTCATATGCATCGCCAAAGAATCGCAACTCATTGCCGAAGAAGACGAATGCTACCATTTCTTGCCGAAATTGTGCGAAGACCACGACTTCGATCAAATCCGTCTGGAAAATCCGGTCGCGGTCTACAATAACGAAGCGGCGCCGCTTAGCACCGTGCGCGATACGCTTTCGGCCGCCGACCAAGCCTATGCCAAGATCTCTCCCGAACAACTGGCGGCCTGGCATTTCGACGACGAACTGATCGCGCTGGCCTACGAACAGCAGACCTACAGCACGCTGCAAAACGGCGCAATCAAGCAACACGAAAGCGCCATAGCCGACCCGTCTCCATTCTTGATGAAGCCGGCCCGAACCAACGGCATCGGTATTCTGTTGATACACGGTCTGTTGGCCAGCCCCGCGGAACTTCGCGATTACGGCCGCAAGCTGGCGCACCAAGGCTTCACGGTGCTTGGGATTCGGTTGAAGGGCCACGGCACGTCACCCAATGCCTTGAGAGATTTGAGTTATGAGCAATGGTTCGACAGCGTGCGCAAAGGCTTTACTATCCTCAAAGCGCACTGCGGAAAAATCGTCTTGATCGGCTTTTCGACCGGCGGCGCTTTGGCGCTCAAGCTCGCGGCGGAAAACCGTCCCGAAATCGCCGGTGTTGTCGCGGTTTCAGTGCCTGTCAAATTCTTGAATCCGTCTTTTATGCTGGTGTCTTTACTGCACAACACCAATAGCCTGGTACGCTGGCTGTCTTCTTTCGAGGGCGTCAAACCGTTCATCGACAACACGCCGGAACATCCCGACATCAATTACTGCAATACGCCGATCCGGGCGCTATTCGAATTACGCAGACTGATTCAGCATCTTGACGAATTATTGCCCGGTATCGTAACGCCGACTTTATTACTCTATGCCAACCGGGACCCAATCGTCGCGCCGGAAAGCGCCGAAGCCGTATTCGCCAAATTAGGCGCGGCAAGAAAATATTTACATTCGATCGATGCCGACCGGCACGGCATTCTGATGGAAAACATCGGCGAGACTTGGTCGGTGATCGACGATTTTTTAAGCTCGCTGCAACAAACCGAGGACACCAGCCGCCCCATAACGCAAGCCATTCCCGAAGAGGAGACAGCATCATGAATAATGTAGTCATCGCAGGATATGCCAGATCGCCGTTCACGCCGGCGGGCAAAGGCGAGTTAGCCCACGTCAGACCCGACGACTTGGCCGCGCAAGTGGTCAAGGCCCTGATCGACAAGTGCGGCGTCGATCCGAACGCCATCGAAGACTTGATTCTCGGCTGCGCCTTTCCGGAAGGCGAGCAAGGCCTCAATCTCGCGCGCCTCGTCGTGCATCTGGCGGAATTGCCGATTTCAGTCGCGGGCATGACCGTCAACCGTTTCTGCGGCTCGTCGATGCAAGCGATTCATATCGCGGCCGGCGCGATTCAAATGAACGCCGGCGAAGTTTTCATTTGCGCCGGCGTCGAATCGATGAGCCGCGTGCCGATGGGCGGATTCAATACCTTGCCGCACCCGGAGCTTTATAAAAATCACCCGGAGGCCTACATGAGCATGGGCGAGACCGCCGAAAACCTAGCGCGCCGCTATTCCATAGCCCGCCGGGATCAAGAAAATTTCGCGTTGACCAGCCAGCGCAAAACGCAGCACGCCCGACAAAACGGCGACTTTGCCGATGAGATCGTGCCTATTCTAACGCACCGAGGCGATCGCATCGATCAAGACGGCTGTCCGCGCCCCGATTCGACTGCGGAAGGTCTGGCCGAGCTCAAGCCGGCATTTCTGCAAAACGGCAGCGTCACGGCCGCGACGTCGTCGCCGCTGACCGACGGCGCCGCGGCGGTATTGGTATGCAGCGAAGCCTATGCCGACGCGCACGGACTGCCGAAACTGGCCCGTATCAAATCGATCGCGGTATCCGCCTGCCAGCCGGAAATCATGGGTATCGGCCCGGTTGCCGCGACGCACAAGGCCTTGCAGAGAGCCGGTTTGTCGCTGGAAGACATCGATCTGGTCGAATTGAACGAAGCCTTCGCCGCGCAGGCTTTGGCCGTATTACAAGAATTGCCTATCCCTATCGAAAAACTCAACCTGGACGGCGGCGCGATCGCGCTAGGCCATCCTCTCGGCGCGACCGGCGCGCGCATCACCGGCAAGGCGGCCAGCCTACTGCACCGAGAGCGTAAGCGCTATGCGCTGGCCACACAGTGCATCGGCGGCGGCCAAGGCATTGCAACCATTCTGGAGGCAGCATCATGAATATCGAACGAGCAGCGGTCGTCGGCGCCGGCGTAATGGGTGCCGGCATCGCCGCGCATATCGCCAATGCGGGTATTCCGGTGGTCTTATTGGACATCGTCCCGGATAACGCAACGAACCGTAATCAAATAGCCGAGCAAGCGATCGCCAAAATGCTTGCCGCCCAACCCTCGCCGCTGATGCACCCGAACAACGTTCGGCTGATCTCGCCCGGCAATATCGAGGACGATTTAGGCCGACTGGCCGAGGCCGATTGGATCGTCGAAGCCGTGCTCGAAGATCCGGACATCAAACGTATCCTTTATCGACAGCTGGAAGCGGTCTGCCGACCGGATGCGCTGATATCGTCGAACACCTCGACACTGCCGTTGAAGATGCTGACCTTGCAACAATCCGAAAGCTTCAAGCGGCGCTTCATGATCACGCACTTTTTCAATCCGCCGCGCTACATGCGCCTACTGGAACTGATCGCGCCGCCCGACATCGCACCCGATTTGTTCGATGCGGTCGCGATGTTCGCAGACCTGCGCCTCGGTAAAGGCTGCGTCACTTGCAAGGACACGCCGGGCTTCATCGCGAATCGGATCGGTACCTTTTGGATACAAACGGCATTGCTTGAAGCGATCGCGAATAACTTGACCGTCGAAGAATGCGATGCCGCGATGGCGCTGTTCGGCATTCCGAAAACCGGCGTGTTCGGCTTGCTGGACCTGGTCGGCCTGGACTTGATGCCGCATGTTCTGAGCGGCTTCAAGCAAAGCCTGCCGGCCAAGGACCGTTTGCGGGCGATCGGCGCCGTGCCGCCGTTGCTACGCGCCATGATCGAAAAAGGCTACACAGGTCGCAAGGGACTCGGCGGATTTTATCGTCTCAAGCCCGATGCCGACACCAAAATCAAGGAAGCGGTCGACCTTCAAACCGGCGACTATCGTGTCAGTGAAAAATTTCGCATCGACGGCGTCAGTCACAGACCCGAAGATTTGAAAAATTTTTTATCCGGCGGCGAAACGCTCAATCGCTATGCCTGGCGAGTCTGGTCGGACACGCTAAGCTATGCGGCTAGCTTGATTCCGGAAATCGCCGACGATCCGCTTGCGATCGATACTGCGATGCGCCTCGGCTACAACTGGCGTTACGGTCCATTCGAACTACTCGATCGTCTCGGCGTCGACTGGTTCGTCGAGCGGCTTCAAAAAAAACACCAACCGATTCCCTATCTGCTCGCGGACCGGCAAAGCCTGTATCGCACCGAGCAAGGCGTCCTGGAGTGTAAGGACGAAGAGCGACGCTATCGGCCGATTCACCGTCCCGAAGGCATGCTGTCGCTCGGCGACATCAAACGGCGTGCTGCGCCCTTGCTCGAAAATACATCGGCCAGCTTGTGGGACATCGGCGACGGCATCGTTTGCCTAGAATTTCATAGCAAAATGAATACTTTGGACCCGGACAGCCTGAGCCTGACACAACAAAGTATCGGCGTCGTCCGTGACAATTTCGATGGCATGGTCATCCATAACGAAGCCGAGCATTTTTCGGCCGGGGCCAATCTAACTCTGCTGGCCCCGGCATTGCTGCGGCAAGATTGGGACACCGTCGCCCGAATCGTCGAGCTCGGGCAACAAACTTATCAAGCCTTGAAATACGCGCCTTTCCCGGTCGTCGGCGCGCCGTCCGGTTTGGCGCTGGGCGGCGGCTGCGAAATTCTGCTGCATTGCGATGCGGTGCAAGCCCATGCCGAACTGTATACCGGCCTCGTCGAAACCGGAGTCGGTCTGGTGCCGGGCTGGGGCGGCTGTAAGGAATTATTGCGCCGATGGCTTAGCTTGCCTAACCGCCCGAGCGGACCGATGCCGGCGATTTCGCAAGCCTTCGAGACCATCGCGCTCGCCAAAACGTCCAAATCGGCCTTGCTGGCGAAGGAATTACTCTATTTATCCGAACACGACGGCATCACAATGAACAAGGACCGTCTGCTGGCCGACGCAAAAGCGCGCGTCCTGACAATGATCGCCGACTACCGACCGCCGGAACCTTATGTTTATTATTTACCGGGCGCTTCGGCCCGCGCGGCGCTTGACATAGCCGTGCGCAACTTAGCGCTCTCGGGCAAAGCAACCGCCTACGACCGGGAAATCGCCGGCCAACTGGCTTTCGTATTGAGCGGCGGAGACACCGACTCCCTCGATCCGCTTAGCGAACAAGACATATTGAACCTGGAACGACAAGCCTTTTTGCACCTGGTCAAGCAACCCGGCACTGCAGCAAGGCTCGAACACATGCTAAAAACCGGCAAGCCGTTGAGAAACTGACGGGGCAATCGAGCAACGTAACGTTCATGAAGGCCTGGCCATCGCCCCGGCAAATGAAAGTAGTCTGGTGACGGAGGGTGCGGTCACTCGCCCGACAGGACGCCGTGAATACGTCCATGTAGGCTCGACGGCGGCTGTCGATCGAGCAACCGCACCCTCTCCGGAACCGGCATTGCCAGAACGGAGTTTTGCATATCGAAAAATTAGATAAAGAACCCAAACCTACGAACTGACACAGCAACAGGAATTAAGCCATGACCGAATTCATTATCGCCGTATCGAGCGGGCTTATCCTAGCCGGACTCGTTGCCTATGCTCCGATACGCCGCAGTCTACTGACCCGGCCGCTGTTCAAGGTCATGCGCCGCAATCTGCCGCCGATGTCGCAAACCGAACGCGAAGCGCTCGAAGCAGGCAATACCTGGTGGGACGCCGAACTGTTCACGGGCCGGCCGGACTGGGCCAAAATCGCGGCGCTGCCTGCGGCGCGTCTGAGCGACGAGGAACGCGCCTTTATCGACGGAACTGTGGAAACCCTGTGCGCGATGCTCGACGACTGGGACATCACCTTCAAGCGCCGAGACTTACCGAAGGAAGTCTGGGACTATATCAAACAACATAAATTTTGCGGCATCATCATACCGAAACGCTACGGCGGTCTGGAGTTTTCCGATTTCGCGCATTCGCAAATCGTCATGAAACTCGCCAGCCGCAGCACGACCGCCGCAGTCACGGTCATGGTCCCGAATTCATTGGGACCGGCCAAATTATTGCTGGCCTACGGCACCGAACAGCAAAAGAATCATTATCTGCCGCGTTTAGCCGACGGCCTCGAAATACCGGCATTCGCGCTAACCGGCCCGCTGGCCGGCAGCGATGCCGGCGCGATGCCCGATACCGGCATCGTCTGTTACGGCGCGTTCGAAGGCAATGAACAAGTTTTGGGCATACGGCTCAATTGGGAGAAGCGTTATATTACGCTAGGCCCGGTCGCCACGGTTCTGGGATTGGCGTTCAAGCTTTACGATCCCGACCGGCTGTTGGGCGAAACCGAAGACATCGGCATTACCGTCGCGCTAATTCCGACCGATACGCCGGGTATTTCGATCGGCCGCCGCCACTTTCCGCTCGATTCGGCCTTCCAGAACGGCCCTAACTGGGGCAAGGATGTTTTCATTCCGCTCGACTGGATCATCGGCGGCGCGGCACAAGCCGGTCAAGGCTGGAAAATGTTGATGCAATGCCTCGCCACCGGCCGCGCGATTTCGCTGCCGGCGCTGAGCGTCGGCGCGGCCAAATTCATCTGCCGCAACACCGGCGCCTATGCGCGGATCAGGCACCAGTTCAATCTGCCGATCGGAGCCTTCGAAGGCATTGAAGAGGTGCTGGCGCGCATGGCCGGCAGCGCCTATCTGATGGACGCCGCTCGCCAAGTAACCTGCGCGGCGCTCGATGCCGGCGAAAAACCGGCGGTGATCTCGGCGATATTGAAATACCAACTCACCGAAGGCATGCGGCGGATCGTCAACGACGGCATGGATATTCAAGGCGGTTCGGGCATTTGTCTGGGGCCTTCCAACGCAATTGGCCGTTTGTATCAAGTCGTCCCGGTCGGCATCACGGTCGAGGGCGCGAACATTCTAACTCGCACAATGATGATTTTCGGCCAAGGTTCGGTGCGCTGCCATCCCTTCGTGCAGCAAGAAATACAATCATTGAATCGAACCGATACGGCCCAAGCCTTGCGTGAATTCGACTCGGTAGTGTGGCGGCATATCCGTTTTTTTCTAAGGAACATCCTTAGAGGGCTCTGGTTCGGCGTTGGCGGTTCGCGACTGACCGCCGCGCCCGGTAACCGGCATACGAAGCGTTATTACCGGCAATTGACGCGGCTTAGCACAGGCTTTGCGCTGGCCGCCGATGTCGCGCTGCTGACGCTGGGCGGCCGACTCAAACGCAAGGAACGCATTTCCGGGCGGCTGGCCGACGTGCTGAGCCACTTATACTTGTGTTCCTGCGTACTCAAACATTTCGACAATCAAGGCGCGCCCTCGGACGACCTGCCGCTGTTGCATTGGGCCTGCCAAGACAGCCTGTATCATGCCCAACAATCGTTATCGGAAGCACTTCGGCTACTGCCGGCGGCACTTTCGGCCGGCTTGCTGCGTGCCCTGTTGTATCCGCTCGGAAGTCCCTGCGCGCCGCCGCGCGATACCTTGACAGGCCCTCTCGCAAAACTGCTGTTGAGCGACAACCCTGCGCGCGAACGTTTAACCGACGGTATTTATATCAACACCGACCCGGACGATCCTACCGGCCGCATCGAGACGGCCTTCAAGGCAGTACTCGAGGCCGCACCGGCCGAGGCAAAAATCCGCGCCGCGCAAAAACAAGGAGCGTTGCCCAAAGGAATGCCGTCATCCCTACTGCAGCAGGCTTTGGCATCGGAATTGATCGACAAGGACGAATATGCATTACTCGAAAAAGCCGAGCAAGCCAAACTGAAAGCGATCGCGGTCGACGATTTCGCGCCTGATCAATTGAGCGGTGGTACTTAACTTCACCTGATTAGCAAGATGCTTCAGCTTGCCGAAGCCAAGTGTCCAAGCTGGGGTTAGTCGTAGTCGCAAAAACTAAAATATGCTGTTACCCAAGCTCCAGCTTGGGTAACCTGTTCAGGAAGCTCTAGCTTCCCGATAATCAAGAAAGATTGAACGAGCGAGCGAGTCGGGGGTGATTGAGAATGCGCGGAGGTTGTGTCGGTCTCAAGAAGCTGGAGCTTCCGGTGTGTCTTTCCCAAGCTGGAGCTTGGGAAAGAGCGTGAAAATGAAAGCGATCGCGGTCGACGATTTCGCGCCTGAGCACTTGACCGGACGCTCTTGACTTTACGCCAGGATTTTCGTCATGTACCGCACGCCCAAAAGCGCGGGTGGGTCAGTATTCATAGCGTCCTTTGACGGGCATTTGACTAGCCCAGAAGATATTTAGAGTCTTAATCAATACATAATGCTGCCGGGAAAATTACTTTCCCGGCCAATCGTTTTATCAAATCCCTTTTTGTTCCTTGGTCAATTGCTTCAACCAGCCTTCCACTTGCGGACTCAACTCTTTTTTTCCGCTTAATTTCAAGGTTTGCGCCAAATAGCCGTGTTCAACCAACGGCAACGGCAACACGCCCTGCCCGCCCATGCCGTTATGGGCTTTTATGCTGCTATCTTTGTCATCGGCCAATAAAATACTGCCGGCCACCTCAAGCTTATCCATATCCACAACCAACAGATTATTAGCGAACTTGCTGGCCACATAAGCATAGTACCCGCCGCCTTTTTTCATGCCGAAATGAACGCCATGACATCCCGCCTCGCAAGGCAAGCTTTTGACGACTTTATTGGTTGCGGTATCGACAATCGTGATGCTCATGCTCAAGGTATTCGCTGTCACTACATACTTACCGTCAGGACTAACCGGCGTTTGTATCGGCAACAACCCGTATGCCTCGCCGCTGATTTTTCCCGATATCGGATCGTAATCGGCGGCCAGGTCGATGTCGGACAATTTCTTCTTGCCCGGAATATCGATGACCGTCAAACTGCTTAACAGCGGCGGCGTGCCCAACAGATTGGCGACGTAGGCACGTTGACCGTCAGGCGTTCCCCACACCGCTATCGGAATGACGCCTCCGGTCGGAATCATGGTATTTTTTTCGGTGTCGAGATCGACGACCGACACGCTACTTGCCAAGGCATTCGGGGTCACCATATATTTTCCGTCATCGGTAATAAAATGCCCATGAGGTCCGCTATTTTTCCCGGTGCTGATGCTTTTGATTGCCGCGGGGCGGCTACCGCCTTTCATTTTAACGACATGTTCGCTATTGTTGATCGCGACATACAGATTATCATCGCCGGGACGTGTCAAGACATGCGATGGCGATTCACCGACTTCGACGTTACTGGTCACTTTACCGCTTTCGCGCTCGAAGGTCATCAGTCTTTTATCGAACCATTGCGTCTGATAAATATATTGATAGCGCTGATCGGGCCACATATTATGCGGGTGATTCAAGTCTTGCTCTACCCCTTTGACTTTGTTGACTAATTTCCAGTTAGCCGCGTCGATACGCGTCGCCGAACCGGGTTTCGTTTTCCCTTCGATCATTTCGAATTGGGTATTCACCCAAACCTCGCCGACTCCGGGCGTTTTAGGGTTGAACAACTTATTAGGCATGGACAAACTCAACGCGCTGAGACTGATGGTTTGGCCTTTGATATTCAAGGGTATATCCGGAAGACTCACTTTCCATTCCGGCTCCCGGTAATCGCGCCATAAGTCCGGCGTAGTGACCACGAAAAAGGTACGCAGCAAACGCTTGGCAATATCGCTATCGGCCGGGACTGTTACGCCCGTTACCAATGTCAGTTCGGAACCGATATCGAGACCTTCGGTTGCCGGGTCGTCGACCACGACGGCGCCGAACATATACGGATGAACTTTACAGGTAAAGACATAAAGCCCCGGTGTGTCCAAAGCTTTAGTAATACTCACGTTAGACGGTTGGTCTTGATCGATCGGAAAATCCTTCGCTCCCGCCGGCCAAAGCAAACTGGTTATGGTGTGTTCCGTTCGGGTATCGCCCATTTTTATTTGAACCGCTTGCCCCGGCTTTAACACCACTAAGGCATCACCGTCGACCGGATCTTTAAACCACAAACCGGGCTCGTCGGTCATCTCCAAGGTTGCCGATGGCATCAACCCCGGCGTACTTAGGACAGCATCATCCAAATCGGCTTTAGCCGCCTGTACATTCCAACTCAGGATAATACCGGCAACCATCGTTGCTAAATAAGTTTTTTTGTAGCTCTTCATGATATTCACCTTCCAATTTTTGTATTTGTTTTACGGATTAATTTGGAGCCGATTCGAATACTTTGAATGCTCCCATCATGCCGCTCTGCATGTGTTGTAATACATGGCAGTGATAATGCCACATGCCCGGACCGACGCCTTCGCCGGCCTTGACTACGAACGATTCGCGTTGAATCGGCCCGATATTGAAGGTATCGACGATATGTGTCGTGCCGGGTTGAATCCAGCGATGGGCATGAAGATGAAAGGTATGAAAACCTGTGCCGATACCGATGACGTGAAAACGAACCAGATCGTTCTCACGAGCGCCAAGAGTGGGGTTAGTCCAAAGCGGTACCTGACGATTCACGATATTATTGACTTCCATGCCCCAGAACGTGGTTTCATTCATCCACAAAATAAATTCCCGCTTAATGTCTTTTATAGCCACGTTTTGGACTTTGCCGTCGATCAGAGCCGGTACCTTGCCGCTTTTCGGATTGATAATCAAAGTTCCGTATAAACCTTTATCCTCGGCACCTAGCATGGGATTGCCGAAAGTATGATCATGATAAGGCCAAGCACCGGCGGTGCCGGCTGCAGCCGTCCATTTATAGGTGTAAGGTTTGCCGGGAAAGGCGGCTTGGTCATTGACGTGATTGAGTATTTTCATGGTTCCGTCACTATCGATTTTGTAATGTACGCCATGAACGTGAATACTAACCGGATCGTTAGAGCCCTTGATGCCGTGTTCCAAGGTAACTTCCGCTTTATCGCCTTCGGTCATGACGATAGCCGGCCCCGGTATCGATGCCTCCTGACTGTAACGTTTCGTGATGTCTTCGACTTTACCGGAAGGGCTTTTAATCTTGTGCTTGACCATTTGATAGGCTAATTGACCGGAGTCCAGAGCCACCGCTTTCAGTGTGATCGAATGAACAGACCCCGTCTCGGCTCCAGCAAGCATGGAAATTGCCATCAATCCGGCAAACATAGAGACTGCTATTGTTTTATACATATCGATTGCCTCATTGAGTTAAAAAGTTACCGAAGACTTGTTGCTTTGCATTAACAAATAAGGAATAAGCCGCTAAGCCTAAGTATTAGCAGTTGTTAATTTTCAGTCTTCGACACATTGGTAGATATCACAATCGGAAAGCAAGAATTCGCCTTCTAAAATCCCCGATATCGAAGCCTGCGACTTCCATTAACCGAAACATCCGACAATCGAATGAAAAAGTGGTTATTAACCGGATATTCGATTTATGAAAGTCGCGAGGCAGGGTCACTATGGCACAACAATGTAACTTATACAATATATATGATGTATAAGTTACCTATCGATTCGATACTTTTATAGCCTTTCGCATACGCAGCAGTAAAGCGAGAAACTTTTTGGCAGTGCTTGTTTCTAAGGATTTCGCGATAAATAAAGCCCTGTAACTATGAGCTTTGTTAAGAGGTCGGTAACTCGTGTTCGGCGACAATGAGACGCTTTTACGATCAGATGGGAGTATGTAACCGCAAGGTTACTTTTGTGTATTTCGTGATTTGCGTGGGGTGATTGCCGAATTTAGGATAAAAGGCGTGGGATTTGCGTATTATGACAAGCGGAGGACCGTGGAAGCTTGAAAAACAGACCTTAACAATTCGTAACTATTCAGCGCATGCGGTAGGTTGGTGTCAGGCATGACTTATGCTGAATAATTACAACAATTCCTGATTAGCAAGATGATTCAGCTTGCTGAAGCCAATTGTCCGAGCAGTGGCCAGTCGTAGCCACTTCTGCGGGACGGGTTATTTAACCCGTCCCCAACGTTTCGGTTTGCCCTAAACATTTCGGCTGACTTCGGCCAAAGTCAAAACGTTTAGGACGGGGTTTCAAACCCCGTCCTGCTAGGGATCAATGCCATTAAGTTAAGCCGTTCGTGGTGAGCCTGTCGAACCATGGACGGCTTAACTTATCGACTCGGACTTTTCCGTTCACCCTTCGACAAGCTCAGGGCGAACGGAAAAGTCCTTAACTTAATGGCAGTGCCTGCTAGGGATATGCTGGTTTTTGGGCTTTAGCTGAAGAAACTTGCTAATCAGGTAACAATTTATAGCAAGAGCGCTCGCCTACTGTTGGAAACCAAAAAAATAAAATCCCCACCCCAACCAGCTCAGAACCAATAATAACCAAGGCAACCAATGTTGCCGATAAACGATACGTTCAACAGTAGTCTGATTTTCAGACCCGGAAGAATCCGATTGTTGATCGGAAACTTTCTTGAGCTTCCGGCTCAACTCTCTCGCCTTTTCCTTTTGCTGCTTTTTATAAAGATCGATACCTTTTTCAATACCCTGGGCGATCAGTTTGGTTTGTTCTTTGGTTTGTGCCGGACGCTGTGTTGCCTTGGCGATTTTCAGCGCCTCCGCTTGAGTTTCCGGCGACGGTTTTTGCTTAATGTTTTTGGCCATTTTCTGTTTTCCTTGTTTATAGGATTAAGCGCCAGGTGTAGGCTGTAAGGGATAAGCGACAGCCTTAACTTGCGATTAAGAAGTATTACGGTGAATCATGACTCGAGCCGACTCAACAAAAAAACTCTTACGTCTTTATCCCGTCCCATCCCAGGAAATAGCCATCAATGGCTTGTATTTAGCGCATAGAGCTCATGAATTAGGCCGTCCGGGATTACCCTTCGTCTATGCTAACTTTCTTTCCAGCTTAGACGGGCGTATCGCTCTTGAAGATATTGATAAAGGCCTTTCTTTTATACCGAAGCATTTAACGACGGATTCCGATTTCAGTTTATTCATGGAGTTGCATGCACAAGCCGACTGTCTGATAACACATGGCGGCTACATGCGCGCATTGGGCGAAAAACGATTAGGCAATATTTTGCAGGTCACGGACAAAGATCTGCTCGAATGGCGACGCATCAACGGTTTACCCGAGCAACCTGCAATCGTTATTGCTAGCGCCAGCTTGAACTTTCCCATCCATAGCAGTCTGCTGGAAACAAAACAAACAGTTTATATCGCCACCGGAAGAAATGCATCGCCCGAACGCATTCGCTTTTGGCAAGCACAAGGATTTCCAGTGTTATCGGCCGGCACCGACAGGATGGTCGAAGGCACGCCTTTACTCAATATATTGGCAAGCCTTGGGCTCAAAAGTATTTATCTGATTGCCGGCCCGAAAATGCTTGATACCGTAGTTCGGGACAAACAATTATCGAGGCTGTATTTGACGCTCACCCATCAATTGATGGGTGGCAATGATTTTCGTACCTTACTGACCGGTTCCGCATTAGGACAAGTAGGAAATCTAAAACTCGAATCGCTATTCCTGGAATTGGGCTCTCCCGCCGGCGCAGGTCAGTTTTTCGCCCAATTCAGTCTGCCCTGTTGCTTTGTAACAGGAAAGTAAATTTGTTGCTAGCCGGAGTACGCGCCAAGCAACGATCCGGCGCCTCAACCCAATAGCCTACTCCGATAATCTATCTTTAATACGCTGGTAAGTAGATTTCAATTCTTCGCCGATCACTTCCGCCTTTTCGATCAATCCTTCCTTACTCCCGCTGGCTTCCTTGCTAATTTTGTTCAGCTCGGCTAAAAAATGATCTCTTTGCTTTTCGGCCCGATCCCATTCCTGCTTGGATTCCAAGCTTGCCAAATGGAGTTGAACCTTAACCTCGTCCCTTAATTGCTCCAAACCCTCGGCAAATTTATTTAATTCTTGTAGTAAGCCCATAATAACCTCTTTAAATTACTTGGTTAATCAATTACATCAGTCGATCAAAATTTGACTATACCCCGACTCTTAAGATCAATCCAATCTAATCGCGCTTTAGGTCATGGCTTTCTTCGGTCGTCATCTATCAACCTTAAAAGAGCTGTTGACATGTGTTGTAGACCGTTCGTGCTGAGCTAAGTCGAAGCATGAAGGGTCTACAACACTTTCACCGGCTTGGTGAGGCCTCAAACTGCTCTTTTTAGGATCAAAGCCCGCCGCGACTCAACACGCCTAATACGTCAATCACGCGCGAACAATAGGCCAATTCATTATCGTGCATCAACGAAAGCCCCAAGTGCCGAGCGCTATTCAGCGACAAATGGTTCATTACCAAAACCGCCGAATACGGTAGCCCTAGATAATCGATACTGGCTTTTTCATGACCCCAGGCTCCGTAGTCACAATGAATTATCCCTGCCATATCGGTCCGGGCATGATGTTCGAACAACTCCATGCACTCTTCGCGCGACGTATCCCTCGATAAATTGGCGGTCAGATCGATAACCGAAACGATTGCGGTGGGAATTCGATACGAAATCGACTCGAGCTTACCCTGGAGTGCCGGTAGCACCAACGCAGCCGAATGGGCGACATTGGTTTTGGTCGGCAAAATCGACACCGCACTGGATCTACCGAGATGAGAAGTCGCATGATAACCGTCGAGCACACGCTGATCGGATAGAGCGGGATGAATCGTAATGATTCTCGCGTAATCGATGCCGATATGTTTTTCCAAAATCGAAAACAACGGTACTAACGCATTGCCGGTACAAGTACTCGCCGAAATGACATGATGCCGAGCCGGGTCGTATTGATTGTCGTTGACGCCATAGACCATACTCAAATCACAACCGGATATATTGGTGGTACAAACGACTTTTTTTGCGACTTTATGCTTGATGATCGAGCGCAAATCTTCGATAGTGGCGGTACCGGTCGCATCGAATAATACATCGAGTTCGTACTTACGCAGATGCCCGAAGCTGTCTTCCTCCGGCGAAGCACGGCGCCTATCGACTCGTTGGTAATGTATCGTCTTACCGGCCACGATTAAGTTATTGCCGTCGCAATCGAGGCTGAAGGGAGGATTGCCGTAAGTACTATCGTGCGACAATAAATAAGCGACCTGATCCACCGACATCACGTCGCACATGACTTGGATATCGAAACGCCCGGAGGCTAGTTCGGCGTAATTTGCCCGCAACATGCCGCGACCGATTCGACCGAGACCGACAATGCCAACCCGTAAACTCATTTTATCCCCCTTTGTTCTTATTATTATGATGTTTACCGGACTTGGATTATAAACACATACTCCAAGGCTCTCAATTGGAAGCCGATGAAAGCGCACCCATTAGCCATATCCATATAACGTAGCGCTTAAACGATCAATTCGATACCGAAGGCTCTGTCGCATCGGCAATGACCACTTGGTTGCGCCCGCTCTGTTTGGCTTGATAGAGCGCGACATCGGCTCTTTTCATTATCGAATCCGGAGACTTATCGTCATCGCGCAATTGAGTCACGCCGCAACTAACCGTAAACGAAAGGGCTTTATTGCCGGATTCGATTGTTGTGCGGGCAATTTGCAGGCATAAGCGGTTCGCGATTTGCGCGGCTTCGGCCAATGGAGTTTCCGGCAACAAGATCGTAAACTCCTCCCCGCCGAATCGGCTGAAAATATCGTTTTTCCGAAGCATTGTCGTACTGACTTTAACCATTTCTATGATCACTTTATCGCCGATATCGTGCCCATGGTTATCATTAATGCTTTTGAAACAATCTATGTCGAATACCATCAAAATGCTGGGATGCCGATATCTTTGCACGCGTTCGAGCTCTTTCTTGAGCGCGTCCAAAAAATAACGCCGATTATATGCGCCGGTTAGCGGGTCGCTCATTGCTAATTGCGTCAAGCGGGTATTGGCTTCTTTCAATGCCGTCGTCAATCGTTGCAATTTTAATTGATGCCTTACCCTTGCCTTGACTACGGCCGAAGCAAAGGGCTTGGTAATGTAATCGACAGCACCGAGATTCAAACCTTTTTCCTCGGTTTCGGCATCGGGTATGCCTGTAATAAAGATAATCGGAATATCCGCTGTGGTCTGGGATTGCTTTAAATGCTCCAATACTTCGAAACCGTTGAGTCCCGGCATCGAAATATCCAGCAAAATCAAATCGGGCAAACGCGTGCCTGCTATTTTCAAGCCTTCTTCTCCGCTTAGGGCAAAAATAATATTGGCTTGCGATTTCAATAGCCTTGAAAGTACGACGATATTTTCCTTGGCATCGTCGATAATCAGTATCGTTTGCATGGTATCGGGCTCGGTCATGGTGTTATACCTTTTTAGGAGACTATGTTCGCGTTAGCAGTTGTAACGTTTCTCTTTGCTACTAAATAAACCATTTAGGAAATAGTCTATGATTGCTTTCCAAAACACTGAGCGTGGAAGAGGGTACGATTACTCGCTTGACAGGACGCCGTAAATACATCCATGTAGGCTTGACGGCGGCTTTCCCTGCCGCCGACACCTGTCAATCGAGCAACCGTACCCTCCTTTCAACCATTAGCGCGAACATAACCTTTTAGGATTCGGCTGCTCAGGATTGTGAATGCGTCATTAGCGTTAAACTTAAATCGACGTACGTAAACGGTCCCTCAATTCTTTAACGCAATCGGCAGCCACGGCAAATTCAAGATCCATCAAATAATTTTTTATTATTGCCAATTCTTGAGCATATCCGCCGCCCATCCGGAGCTCCAGCTCCTCTAAACAATCTTCTGCCTGCCAATTATTCGCTTCCAGAAAATCGATCAAACGCCCGCACAATGTCACGGTTTCATTGACAACCTCGGTTGTCATTTCCGAACAATTCCGTGACTCTTCGACGAGACCTGGAGTAGCGCTTAGCTGTCGCCAACCGTCCATTTCCTCGACAAATCGATTCATTTCGTAAGCAAAATTAGAGAGTGCTTCAGCAACCATCGACGCGTCCGACTGCCGCAACTCAGATTCTAATTGAGCGGCGGTCTCGAAGACTTTCAAAATATGGAGATTGCCGGCAACGCCTTTAATAAGATGCGCTTTATCGGCTGCATTTTCCGGTTTTTCTTCGACTAACATCCCCGCGATCGAATCCGCTGCGCTACCCTGTTCGTCTGCGAATTTAAGCAAGAGTTTGAGTAATAGAGACTCGTCGTCCTGCAATAAACGCAAGGCAGATTGGACATTAACGGTCTCAAGAGAAGCCAGTGCAGGCAAGCATTGACTCGACTCCATTGTCGGCGCCTGGTTTTCAGGCAATACGGGGGACTCATGATCCCCGCTCAATACTGTCCATCGGGCCAATTTTGAAAATAATTGTTCGGGATCGATCGGCTTACCGATGTGATCTTGCATACCGGTCGCCAAACATTGTTGCCGGTCCGATTCAATCGTATGCGCCGTCATCGCTATAATGGGCAACTTATCGAAACGCGAATCCTTACGCAGAATCGTCGTCGCTTCATAACCGTCCATTTCCGGCATCTGCAAATCCATCAGCACGGCATTATATATCGGCTCGTCGGCAGTTTGCCGAAGCAGGTTTACCGCTTCCAATCCATTGTTGACAATATCAACGACAACACCGGCGCTTTCCAAAGTTTTGCGCACAACCTCCTGATTGATTTCGTTGTCTTCGACAATCAATACTCGAATCCCTCGTACCGCTGCTTCGAAAAATAGTGCGTTTGCCGTATCGTGACGGTTTTTAAGGTTTTCAATCAATGCCTCCTTACCGCAAGCATTTAAGATCGCATCCATCAGACAAGACGGCGTACTCGGCTTATTCATCAGCGTAATATTGGCGAATTGTCCCGATACTTTCTTGATACTCTCGGCTTCGAGCGACGAAACATTGATGATGATCGGTGTCTTTTTCCCGAACGCACTCGTTTCCAAAGCTTTAAGAATATCCGCCTTATCGGCGTCACTCATTTTCCAATCCAGCAAAACCAATTCCAGCGTGGACTGCTCGGAATCTTGGTGTTCCCGCAATATGTCCTGTAATTTCATTTTTCCGAGAGAACACAGAGTCACATTAAAGCGCAAATCGCGCAGCATCGTTTCGAATATCCCGCATGCTGTTTCATTTTCGCAGATCAACAATACATGCCAACCTTCCAATTCGGCCGGCATATGATCGACTGACTGACTATCGGGAACGACATTCAACGGCAGTGTAAAATAAAACTCGCTTCCGGCGCCTTCGGCACTGACGACACCGAGTTCTCCGCCCATCATTTCGACCAAGTGTTTACTGATCGTCAAACCTAAGCCTGTCCCGCCGAAATGGCGTGTCGTCGAACTATCGGCTTGCGTAAATGATTCGAAAATCCGGCTTTTTTGCTTTTCGGACAAGCCGATTCCGGTATCCCTGACGCTAAAGCGCAATTGATCGTCTCCTTCGGTTTTGACCGAAATAACGACTTCGCCTTGTTCGGTAAACTTTATGGCATTGCTGCACAAATTGGTCAGCACTTGAATCAAGCGTAACGAATCGCCGATCATGCATAATGGCACCCCCAGCCCGCGGTCGATCAACAAATCCAAATGTTTCTCAGCCGCGACCGGTTCTAACATCGAGCCGATATTTTCCAATACCGCATCCAAATTGAATTCGACATGCTCGACATCGAGCTTACCCGACTCGATTTTAGAAAAGTCCAAAATATTATTAATAATGCCGAGCAGATTTTCCGAAGATAGCTGAACTTTGTGCAAATAATCCCGCTGCACATCATTCAGTTCCGACTTAAGCACCAGACGATTTAGACCGATGATCGCATTCAGCGGCGTCCGGATTTCATGGCTCATATTGGCCAAAAATTCGGCTTTCGCTTTTGCCGAGACTTCCGCAGCCAATTTAGCCTTGGCCAATTCTTCCTCGGATCGCTTGCGGGCAGTCACATCCATGACCAAGCCTTCCCAAATAATATCGCCGTTATCCTGTAAATGCGGCCTGGAAGCGGCATGAAACCATTTCCATTCGCCGTTGGCCGTCATCTGGCGTGCTTCGAAATTCCAAGGAGATAAATGAATCGCGGAATCCAGAACGCTACTTTGAAATCCGGGCAGATCGTCCGGATGTATCGTGTGTACAATGGGCGTAGCGTCATTGGCGACAGCGGCAGGCTCGACGCCGAATATTTCCTTACAGCCTCGGCTTGCATAAGGAAATGAAAAAACACCCTCCGGCGTCATCCTAAATTTATAAATGAATCCAGGTACATTGGACGCCAATCGCTCGTAGCTGGCATTTTGAGCCTCCAACTGACGCGCTATTTTGATTTGCTCGGTTATGTCGACAAAACTGACCAAATATCTAGCTAAACCTTGCCCGTGAGCTTGCAAGGGTGCCGATGTCATACGCACATGCAGCGACTTTCCGGCTAGATTTTCAAATTCGCATTCGGTTTCGGACCTTTTCTTTCTTAACACATCCCAAACCCTGGTTAAATGCGACTTTGCCGGCGATATGATTTCAAGAAGAGGAACATCAACCAGATCCGCCTCTGCACCGCCGACCAACTTACATAACGCCGGATTGGCAAAACGAATCACGCCCAAATCATCCAGCAAGCAAACACTTTCCCCCAAACATTGCAAAACACTTAACACATCGCTTTGTGCTAATGTAGCGTTATTGCTTTGCTCTAAGTATTTGGGCCACAGATGAAATGCCACAAAACTCAATCCGGAAACTTCGACGCATGACACCGACGCGGTATATTCCATACGGATTCCTTTGCTATGCCGCCAAGACAAAGGAAAAATTGGAAGATAGCGATCATTTTCGATAAGCGGCCACCACTCTTCCCGCCATTTATCAACATCGAGCGACGGAATTAAACGATCCAATGACATACCGCTCAATTCGTCATCGGCGTAACCGAAAGTCTGTAAAAAGCGCTCATTGGCATAGCCGATAGCCCCTGAGGCGTCGACCCATAAATTAGCAACGGGTGCTTGCTCAAAGGCGGCTAATTTAGCGGCCAATTTGGGCAACTGGCTCCAAACCGGTTTGTGAACAGGCATTTGCAACAATTACTCCACTGAATAAAAGTAATCGTTTAGCCCCCCCCTGTTCCTATCACGCCAAAACCGGCATAGGCAAACGAGGGACGGGTTGGTTTTTACGGCGTTCGGCCAGTGTTTGAGCAATAAACTCCCAAGGATTCAGGTCTCTCAAACGCGCGGTATCAATCACGCTCGCCAGCAAGGCAACCACGCGACTGCCTTGTGCCGTCCGCGAACCGAAGGTGATTTTGCGCAGCAATACCCAGTGCCGCAAACTGCGTTCCGCCACGTTGTTGGTCAATGGATGCGCCGGCGTTTCGACCACGCGCACGATGGCCTCCCAATCGTTGAGAAATTCGCCGGCTAATTGTCGGCTGTCAACATGCGCGATGTCTCGGTGCGTCTCGCAGAGCGAGCGCAGCAAGGTCAGCAACTGTTGATTCTGCGCCCATAAGGATTCGGCATCCGGCGGCGATTCGCGGAGTCGGTGGATGTTGCGCATCAACAGGATCATGGCCAATAACAAGGCTTCGCCGAAAGCTTGTCCTTCGCTATCCAGGCACTGATACAGTGCTCGGGCCTTGCGCACCAAGTGCGCCCAACAGCGCAAGCGCCTAGGAAAGATGCGATAGACGCTGTAGCCGTCGGTCATCAGTAAGCCGCAAAACGCTTCCCCTAAGAGCTGGTTCACGACGAGACGATGGCGTTTGCCCACTTGATAAATCACCGTCTGTGCGCTGACAAAGACCCAGAGCCAAAATAACTGCCCGGCTTCTTTCCAGGGTGTTTCATCGATATGTAAGAGGCCGGCGGCCTTGAGTTCCGCGATCAACTGCTCGTCGACGACCGGCGCAACGGCACGTCCCGCTTCATGAATGCATTGATTGATGGTGCTGGTGCTGAGGTAGATTCCCAGCCAATCGCGCAAATAGGCTTGGATTCTGCTGCGCGATGCCCGTAGGGACAATGAGAGATAAACCAAAAAGCTAACCAACCGAGGGCCGCACAGATGCCATTCGCTCAGGGCTACGCTCCAGCCATCTTCGTCGGCGCCTCGCCCGGGCTCGGCGCGGGTTTGATGACCGCAGGGACAGGTCGCCGAGAAGTAGTCATGTCGGCTATGTTCGATTTGTAATTTCGGCGATTCGGCGTTGCCGATTTCAAGCTCCAGTTCGAACCGGGCGTTCCAGGGTCGGTAGTCGGTGTTGTCGGCAAACGATTGCCTACACGCGGCGCAGCAATCCGGGCGATGCTCAATTGTCCGTGTCACCGGTAAGGTCAGGTTGCGGCTATAGCCTGGGCTACCGACTTGGCGCCCGGCTTTTTTAGGCTTTCCGCTATCACCGGTCGCCGCCGGAGGTGTTGCCGAGTCCTGGCTAGGTAAGTCATCTGACGAAGACTCAGACGAATCCAGTGCCGACAAGTCGTCCGTTGCCGGCGCTTCTTCCGACGGTTCGGCGCTGGATTGATTCGATTGCCAAGGCTCCCGGGATGACGGCGGACGCGAACTCGTATCCGGGGATTGTTTGAGTCGTTCTCGGGCTTCTTTGAGATCCGCCAACAGTTGCTTACTCAATGGACGCAACTCACCCTCCGGCAAATCATCCAGATAGTCCGTGTCCATTTGGCTAAGGTCTCGGTCGCTCAACGTCATGTCCTATAGCTTTTCATGTTTTAACGGGAGATGCTACTTTTTTAGTGATGGGGGGCTAAACGATTACGAATAAAAAGACAAAGAAACACTGATGACGCTAATTGGTAACATATCGGATTTTTTAACCACTTAGGAATACAGCCAATTGTCCGAGCAGTGGCCAGTCGTAGCCACTTCTGCGGGACGGGTTATTTAACCCGTCCCCAACGTTTCGGTTTGATCTAAACATTTCTGCTAACTTCGGCCAAAGTCAAAACGTTTAGGACGGGGTTGCAAACCCCGTCCTGCTAGAGGTCAATCGAGCCACCAACCCCCCTTCCAAAACAGTTGTCTAAGTTATTTCATGCTCGTTCCTAAGGAACATCTGTCGGATCCGAATTAGCCGTGTTCTATTGTTACCGATAGGCGCTAAAAAAATCCTCGTTATCCGGCCTCATCTTGAATACGACCGGCAGTCTGAACTGCATCCATGCTAGCGAAATACCCCATGACGATACTGCAACGATCAAGGTCGCTTTAAATGCCGCCCATCCCGAAACCAAACCGATCGGCACCGACGCCATCAGTCCAAACATCGCAATGATCAAGAACAATAAACCAATACCGATATTCGCGAATAATTTACGTCGCCATTGCCGCAATAGACTTAAAAAGTCTTCATCGATTCCCGGAGCGCGCACCCATGTCGAAGCATCGGCCGGCACGAAAAACGGCTTTCGACTATAACCGTCCTGCCAACTGTCGATCAATAACTCGCTGGCCTCATGCATACGGTTAACGGTCAAACCGCCAAGATACTTGAATCGTTTGAATACCTTCTCTCGCATGATCAAATAGCCGCGAAAAGATTTTGCAGCGACTTTATATATCGGCCACCGCCAAAACTTACGCGTTTCCTTGATTAGCGTTTCATCTAAAATGAAGGATGCATGCTCCATCCCTAGTTGATTGATGATCATCGCAGCCGAGAGCCGGTGCGCTAATCCCGGTAGATGAGGCATGTAATCGCCAAGAAAGCCCATCAGCGCGTCGGTCAGAACGACTCCCTCATCGGAAGGTCCTGCTTGCCTCTGCTGTATCGTCTCATAAAGAGCTAGCGCCTCATCCCATTTATCGGTCAATAACGTCTGATCGACGCCCATGATGTAGCCGATCAAACGCCATAAATGCAGAAAGGCCTCTTTTTGCTCAAGGCTAAGCGGTAACCCCCAGGTTTCAAGCCCCCTCGGGATGACCAATCCGAAGGTCAGCAAGGTATAGGCTAAATCCTCTTGATTGACCGGGACGCCGTATCGTTCGGTGTCCCATGGCGATTTTCGGTGACTCATGGTTTCGGCCAACGACTGAGGATTCTCTTTATTGCCCCAGGCCCGGCAGGCTCCTGGCTGAGTCAGCATGAAACGCATTGAAGCATGTAAAAAACGGACTTTTTTGGCGGCAATATAGCCTTTGCCCCATAAATAACGCTTAGGTTTACCGCGTAATTTCTCGATTTCCGCCCGGATTAATGCGGGATCGATCGGTGTTTTCGAATTTCCGGCCGTCCGGCAACAGCATCGTCCCTGTCGCTGCCACTGTCCCTCGCTATCCAGTTTTTGTAAAACTTCCAGGAGGAATCGATCGTCCTCGAATTCGGCATCCTCGACAATTTTGATACCGCCCTGATCCATCGTCGCGGCCAGCATCAACCCTGTTTCATAGATTCGTTGAAATATATATTTTTTCTCGCGCAGCTTTTCGGTTTGGTAGAGCGCCGGAATACCGTTTTTCATCAAATAACACGCCGGCAGACTAGCGGCATATAATGTGATGAGGGTGATCAACGTATTCTCCTGCCATAGCTTGGCGCCCATAGACAGCTTAGCCGAGTCGACCCAATCGGGCACCTCCATCGGATCGTAGTAATCTGCCAATGGCTTCGGCATCGATTTCAACTGGCGGCTCAACCGCGAATCCTCGATAACCGCCAATTCCGGCGCTTCCATCAATTTATCGGCAAGTAACAACAGCGCATTATAAGCGAACCGGCCGGACGATTCTCCCTGCTGGTCCGGCAACACTTCGGCGACTAAGCGGTCGACATCCGGATCGCCAATTTGTCGGTAGGCATCCAAATCGATCGATGGCCATTTCTGCATAAGCATCATCTTCCCCCACATATATCGGAATTATTGTTTTTGTTAATAAAAAGATGAATCGGTATCGAATACCGGACCGAAACGATGCCGGCTGAAATACCCTCACTCAACCGACTCAATCATAGTCTATGATTGAAATGTTGACATAAAAGGGATATCCATCCGGCAGCATCATTTCGTCGGCGCATCCGATCCGGAAACGTTGACGATTCTCAACAAAACTTTGTTGTCGTTGTTCAATGCGAAACCGGCGATATCGGCCGAAGGAGTTGTGGACGGGTTTATCGTTTGGGAGTACGACAGTCCGCCGCGTGGCGATTCGTTACATCCCGAAGAGGGGTTGGCTTAGGTAGGATCAGAGCAACTCAATCGCTGATACGATTGCAGCAATTCCCAATTTGGGGATCAAAAGGGTATGGAGTTTGCTTGGCGAGGATGTCGGCAGCAGGGCAGATTTTTGCTCCATGCAAAATCTGCATTCACGCCATCCTTGGCGTTCGAGCTGCCGCCAAGCCCCCATGGATGGGTTTACGGCGTTCCTCGACAGGCATACCCCACACCCTAAGATCGGCGAAAATGCTCAAACTGGGAATTGCTGGATACGATTGTGCTCAAATATCCTTCCTCTTATAATGCGATTTCGTTGTCCCGTGTTTTTTCCGGGTATTGGCCCTCGCCAAACACACTCCACACCCTTGTTGGCTTCTAAATTGGGAATTGCTGGAATCGTAGTATAAGAAAATGAGACTACTATGCACCTTGATAAATTTATCCTTGAAAATCTTGAAATTATTCTGCAGGAATGGGAAGATTTCGCCGCAAAGTACCTTTCTGACGCGGAAGGCATGAATAAGGATCAGTTGCGTGATCACCTCCGTGAAATGCTGCTCACGATTGCCGCTGATCTGGCGCGCTACCAGTCTGAGAAGGATCAAAGCCTAAAGGCAAAGGGTCTAGAAATCCCTAAAGATTCCCCAACACCAGCAACGACGCATGGATCAGAACGTTTAGCGGATGGTTTCAGCCTGAATTCCACAGTGGCCGAATATCGTGCCCTTCGTGCCAGTGTGATCAGGCTCTGGATGAAAAACAATTCCACGAAGTTTAATTCAGAAACAGACCTTGACGATCTGGTCCGCTTCAACGAAGCCATTGATCAGGCTATCACGGAAGCAGTGGTCAGTTACTCTGCAGAAAAAGATTACGACTCCCGCATGTTCGAGACAATACTGGCGTCTGCCCCCGACCTAATCTTTAGCTTCAATCTTGAGGGCAGGTTTATTTATGCGAATAAACAGCTGAAGGATTTATTCGGTCTTTCGATGGAGGAAATGGTAGGAAAAAATTATTACGATCTGGATTTGCCGATTGCGGCAGAACTACACGGACAAATTGAACAGGTCATCCGTTCCAAAGAGTCCGTTAGCAGAGAAGCGCCCTATACACCCTTCTCGGGGAAACTTGTATGGCATGACTATGTGTTTACACCTGTGTTCAACAATGAAGGTGATGTAGAGTCAGTGGTCTGTATAGGGCACGACGTTACCGAACGCAGAGCTTCAGAACACGATAACTGGACTAAGGCCAACTACGATAGCTTAACCGGACTGCCCAATCGAAGCCTTTTTACCAATCGACTGGAAGAATATGTAAAACATTCCCACCGTGCCGGTTCGTCGATTGCATTGCTGTTTATCGATTTGGATTATTTCAAGGAAATCAATGACCGATACGGCCACGAGGTTGGCGACAGTTTGTTAAAGCATGCGGCAGAACGCATTCATTCTTGTGTTCGGGAAAGCGATACCGCTGCACGCCTTGGGGGCGATGAATTTATCGTTATATTGGCAAACTTGCAAGATCCGAGGCACGTCGAAAGCGTCGCAGAAAAAATCCAGCAGCGGCTGGCAGAACCTTTTCAACTCGGCAACCATACCCTACAAATCTCGGCCAGTATTGGCGTTTCGCTTTCCCTGCAGGATACGACCTCTGCCAACGAGTTGGTTAATCATGCGGATGCGGCAATGTATGCCTCGAAAAACAATGGGCGCAATCAGGTCAGTTTTTACTCACCCGTTCTGACACACTGAAAATTAACTTTGATCAGAGTAAAATTATATTCAACCAGCAACTCTCAATTTGGGGATCCCTATTCTCAGTGTTGTAAAGCATCCCCGGTGGATGAATCGCTGTAGAAGGGCTTTTCGTGCAAGGTTGCAAACTATTCCGGTCCGATCGAAAAACGCGCTGATCAAAGGTGTAAAATGCGGTCGGAGAGAAGGACGGCAGCAATGCGCGCTGCCGTCTTATAATCAAGCTGAACGCCCTATAGAGTGACGTCTTTCGTGCTATAAAGCGATCGATTATGTCGGCGTAACCAATGTCTGGGCGGAACGCATGAATGAAATCGGCGCATCGTTTTCGTCATCAAAGGTCACCATTTCCCAAGCATCACGATCTTTCAGCAAAGCGCGTAACAGCTTGTTATTCAATCCGTGTCCGGATTTATAACCAACGAACTCGCCGATTAGACTGTGTCCTAGCAAATACAGATCTCCGATCGCATCGAGAATTTTGTGTTTAACGAATTCATCGGCATAGCGCAGGCCGTCTTCATTAAGAATTTTGTCGTCGTCGACCACGATGGCATTGTCGAGACTGCCGCCCAAAGCCAAGTTATTTTGCCTGAGCATATCGATATCTTTCATAAATCCGAAAGTTCTGGCTCGACTGACTTCCTTGACGAAAGTGGTCGATGAAAAGTCCATCACTGCCGTTTTCAAATGATCTTTGAAAGCGGGATGTTCGAAATCGATCGTAAACGTTACTTTAAAACCGTTGAAAGGCTCGAAAGCCGCCCATTTATCGTCTTCTTCGACCCGAATCGGCCGCTTGATACGAATATATTGTTTCGGGCTGTCTTGTTCTTCGACGCCGGCGGATTGCAATAAGAAGACGAAGGGGCCTGCGCTGCCGTCCATGATGGGTACCTCAGCTGCGCTGAGGTCTATGATGGCGTTGTCGATGCCGAGCCCTGCGAATGCCGATAGTAGGTGTTCTATCGTGGATATTTTGATTTTATCTTGTACGAGAGTAGTCGACAGAGTCGTTTCGCCGACGTTTTCAGGCGTGGCATTGATCGTGATCGGCTCTTCCAAATCCACTCTACGAAACCGAATGCCCGTGTTCGGTTCTGCCGGGCGTAAAGTCAAATAAACCTTATCCCCGGTGTGCAGACCGACACCCGTCGCCCGAATAGTATTTTTTAACGTACGCTGTTTTATCATAATCAGTAATGCCAAATAAATGGGGCAAAGCGCCGAATTT
Organism: Methylotuvimicrobium buryatense; assembly: GCF_005931095.1. Taxonomy (GTDB): domain Bacteria; phylum Pseudomonadota; class Gammaproteobacteria; order Methylococcales; family Methylomonadaceae; genus Methylotuvimicrobium; species Methylotuvimicrobium buryatense. The sequence continues at coordinate 4,423,793 of NZ_CP035467.1, forward strand.
TAACACAAATTGATACCCTTCTAAGCAATAAAGCTAGGCATACTCAGGGTAACCGCATTAAAAAACAATATATCAATATGTTACCCTGTTACCTAAACCGTTTAGTCAATTTGGTTTGACTTATGGTGCCCTCCCTGGACCCCGTTAGGCCGCACCGAGCACTGACGATTTTGCCGAGAATAGCCCTCCTAGAGGAACGGCCTCCGGGTGTCTGCTGACTCACGCCATCCGGGCGCTCGCAGTTCTGCGGGACGGGTTATTTAACCCGTCCCCAACGATTCCGGTTTAGCTCTAAACATTTCGGCTTACTTCGGCAAAAGTCTAAACGTTTAGGACGGGGTTGCAAACCTCGTCCTGCTAGGGGTGCAACTATAGGATAAAAAAGTGCATCAAATAAACCTCAAATGTGCCCGCGCGAAGTATATAGATACCCGTTGTCTACCCGCAGACTTCCGGCTAATCGGCCTGACGTCTTAAAAACGCAGGAATGTCCAAATAATCCATGTCGACGTCTTTCTTCGGCTGCGCCCCGAAGCGTGTAGTACGAGGCTCTTGCCGGTTTTGACGAATCACGGTCGGCTTTTCAAAGGTGGTATAGTCATTATCCGCAGTCGCTTGCTTGACCGCCAGTTTGATCGGCGCCGCGACTGCTGCCGGTTGCGAGCCCATGCCAGTTGCAACGACGGTCACCTTGATTTCATCGCCTAGGGTTGGGTCGATCGCGGTACCGATTTTGATAATGGCATCCTCTGCACCGAACTCATGAACGATATTACCAACTTCATCGAATTCGGAAATCATCATATCGGCGGCACTGATGTTGACTAAAATGCCGCGAGCGCCTTGCAAATTGATGTCTTCCAACAATGGGCAGGCAATGGCTTTTTCCGCCGCTTCTCTCGCTCTGTTTTCGCCCGATGCGGAACCGGTTCCCATGATTGCGGCACCCATACCCGACATCACGGTTCTAACATCGGCAAAATCGACATTGATCATTCCCGGATGGGTAATCAATTCGGTAATGCCTTGAACCGCATCTAATAGCACATTGTTAGCGGCGCTGAAGGCGCTCATCAACGAAATATTGTTACCCAAGACGGGCAGCAATTTTTGATTCGGGATCGTTATCAAGGAATCGACATATTTTTCCAATGCGACAATGCCTTGCTCGGCGACTGCCATTTTCTTTTTGCCTTCGAAGTGAAAAGGTTTGGTCACGACCGCCACGGTTAAAATTCCCAGGTCTTTGGCGATCTCGGCAATAATCGGAATCGCGCCAGTCCCTGTGCCGCCGCCCATGCCGGCAGTCAAGAACACCATGTCGGCACCTTGTATGACTTCACGAATCCTGTCTCGATTTTCTTCGGCGGCTTGCTGCCCCACATTGGGGTCGGTTCCCGCACCCAAACCTTTTGTTAACTCCGCGCCTAATTGGATGATCGTATCGACATTGAGTTTCTTCAATGCTTGAGCGTCCGTATTGGCACAAATAAATTGCACACCGTCGATCTGTTTTTCAACCATATGGTTGACTGCGTTACCGCCGCCACCGCCGACCCCAATGACTTTTATTACGGCATTTTCAGCGCCGACATCCAACAACTCGTATTTCATTTCGATTCCCCTTACAAATTCACAATTTTTTGTTCTTAAAAGTTACCCTGAAACCATTTCTTTATCTTGCCAATGAACCCGGTATTTTCGACATCGAGTCCTTCATAGCTACCCCTATGTTCTTTCCCATAGAGCAATAATCCAACTCCGGTGGAATGGATAGGGCTCTTCACCGCATCGGTCAAGCCCGACACATGCTGAGGAACTCCCATCCGAACCGGCATATGAAAAATCTCTTCGGCCAGTTCTATCAATCCAGCTACTTTCGAACTTCCTCCCGTCACCACGATTCCCGCGGCTATCATTTCTTCGTATCCGCTACGTCTTAATTCCGCTTGTACCAATAGCATCAATTCTTCATAACGCGGCTCGATAATTTCCGCGAGATTTTGCACCGATATTTTACGCGGCGCACGGTCTCCAATACTCGGCACTTCGATCAATTGTTCGGTATTCGCCAATTGCGTCAATGCGCAAGCATATTTCTGCTTGATTTGTTCGGCATTTTGCGTCGGCGTTCTCAATGCCACTGCAATATCGTTAGTCACCTGGTCGCCGGCAATCGGAATTACTGCCGTATGTTTGATAGCGCCGTTCGCGAATACTGCGATATCGGTCGTACCTCCGCCGATATCGATCAAACAGACCCCTAAATCCTTTTCGTCTTCGGTTAACACCGAATTACAAGACGCCAACTGTTCCAATACGATATCGTCGACTTCGAGCCCGCAGCGGCGTATGCATTTGATGATGTTTTGCGCGGCACTGGCACTTCCGGTCACCATATGGACTTTCGCTTCGAGGCGAATACCCGACATGCCGATCGGCTCTTTGATACCGTCTTGCAGATCGATCACAAATTCTTGCGGCAAAATATGCAAAATTTTCTGATCGGCCGGGATCGCAACCGCTCGCGCCGAATCGATTACTCGATCGATATCGTATTGCGTAACTTCTTTTTCCTTGATCGCAACGATGCCGTGCGAATTGAGGCTTCGGATGTGGCCGCCGGCGATTCCGGCAAATACCGAGGTAATTTGACAACCGGCCATCAGCTCTGCTTCCTCGACAGCTCGTCTAATCGACTGCACGGTCGATTCCAGATTGACCACGACGCCTTTTTTCAGTCCTCTTGATACCGTACATCCGATACCGATGACTTCCATTTCGCCGCCGTCCGTATATTCGCCGACAATAGCCGCGACTTTGGAAGTTCCTATATCGAGCCCGACTACTACATTTCGATCTGATTTTTTTGCCATTATATAAACTCTTACAACACTCTTATCTTCGCCTGTTAGGACTGTCGCCGCTCGGCGGCCATTTTTTTCCAGTCTATTGCTTTAGCTTCCGGCTTCCACAACACGGTATATCCGTTCGGATATCTTAAATCGACTTTAGCCATCGCATCGATCTGCTCCGGCTCAAACAATTGCAGCGTTTTCAAAAATCGCTGAAAACTTTTAAGTTGCTCCTTCCTACCCAACAAAACCTCTGTTCCATTACTCAACACAATCCGCCATGATCGCCTTTCATCGATAACGAATTCGCTCAACCCTAAGGCCCGGTCGGCTAACGTTATGCTGATGCCTTTCATAATCTCCAGTACTTTTTGCTGCTGCCCGGAAGGCCCCACCAACATCGGTAAATGATCGAAGCGGTCGACATTTGCCGGAGTAAACACCTCTCCGCGAACGTTGAGCAAACCGATCTTCCCCCAACGCGCCACAGCTGCCTGCTCATATACTTTTATATCAATCGCATCGGGCCAAACTCTTTTGACGCTGACTTTATCGACCCAAGGCATTTGTTCGACCGCCTCCTTGATCGCCTCGATATCGGCGGAAAAAAAACCCGTCTTTACCAGAGGCAACAATATTTCCTTAACTTCGCTTTTGCTAATATATTGAAAAACCCCTTCCGTCCTAACGTATTTGATGGTGGTGGCATGCGCGTCGTAATTCTTTAGACTGCCCCAAACGACCCACATAATGCCTATCAGTATCACGGCACTCGCTATAATTCCGGAACCTCGCATGACTCCTTATCCGTAACTCGTTTCGAGAATTCGCCATACCAATTCTTCAAAGCTAATTCCCGCCTGTTTGGCGGCCATCGGCACTAGGCTATGATCGGTCATGCCGGGCACGGTATTGACTTCAATCAATTGTGTCTGACCGGAATTATCGATAAACGCATCAACCCGCGCCCAACCCTTGACCGCGAGCGCCTCGCAAGCCGACACCGCCAATGCTTGAAGACGCTGTTCCGTCTCTGCATCCAGTCCGCATGGACAATGATAGCGTGTGGTGTCTGCTCTATATTTCGCTTCGAAATCGTAAAACACATTCGGCGTTTCGAGGCGAATAACAGGCAGCGCTTCACCGTCCAATACCGCGATCGTGTATTCGTTGCCGCTAACCCAGGCCTCGGCATAGACATCGCACCGGTATTGCACGGCCAGCCGGTAAGCTTCGATCAACTCCGTTAAGCTGTTCGCCTTGCTCATACCTATACTGGATCCTTCCAAAGCCGGCTTAACGATGAGCGGCAAGCCAAGCTTTTCTATGCAAGCCTGCGCGTCGTTCTCGCTTTTCAATAAAAACCATTTCGGTGTCGGCAAACCTAAACCATGCCAGCATAATTTTGTGCGCAGTTTATCCATGCTCAAGGCTGAAGCTAAAACGCCGCTACCGGTATAAGGTAAACGCATCGTTTCCAAAACGCCTTGTAACACACCGTCCTCGCCACCGCGGCCGTGAATAATGTTGAAGACGCGGTCCGCTTTGACCCCGGTCAGTGCATCGATCGCGCTACCGGTGACGTCAATGGCCTCAACGTCTAAACCTTGTTTTTTCAATGCCTGAAACACCGCCGCGCCACTAATCAATGAAATTTCGCGTTCGGCTGCCGTACCGCCCATGAGCACGGCCACGCGTCCGAATTGTCCGGGCTGTTCTATTTGAACCGGCTTCATAAGGCCTCACCTACCACACAAACTTCTGTTAGCAATCTTATCCCCTGCATTGTTTCTACGGTTTTCTGCACATGACCGATCAGCGCTTCGATATCCGCGGCGTTTGCACCGCCTGTATTGACGATGAAATTAGCGTGCTTAGCCGATACTTCGGCGCCTCCAATACGGTAGCCTTTCAATCCGCACGCTTCTATCAGCCGAGCGGCAAAATCGCCCGGCGGATTTTTGAATACCGAGCCGCAACTCGGCTGGTTGGTCGGTTGTGTCTGATTACGTCGTTCTAACAATATCTTTATTTTTTGCTGGCTCTCGGCGACATCCCCAGATTCCAGTCTCAACTCGGCGGACAAAAACCATTCTTGCGCCGGACCCGATACCGAACGATAGGCTACGTCGTAATCCGCACGGTTTCGTTGTCTGACTTGTCCGAGCGCATCAATCGTTTCAACGCTGTCGACGATAGCCCAGGTCTCACCGCCAAAAGCCCCGGCGTTCATTTTCAACGCACCGCCGAGAGTCCCGGGAATACCCGCTAAGAATTCGGCGCCAACCATGCCTTGTTCACCGCAATATCTGGCGATTAATGCACAGGGAACGCCGGCTTCGGCATATACGCGACACCCATCTTTTTTACACATACCCTTCAGCCGGTTACGCGTATTGATGACCGTCCCGCGAATGCCGCCATCTCTAACCAACAAATTACTGCCTAGACCCAACCAAAAAAGCGGTTCTCTGCCCTGCTGCGATTTTATAAAATTGATCAGGTCTTGTTTATCCTGCGGTATAAACATCCAATCGGCCTCGCCGCCTACCCGCCAACTGGTATATTTGGCTAATTTTTCATGAGCAAGCAATTGCCCCTTTATTTGATCGCGCACTGATTTCATCACTCAATGATTGCATTTTGCATTAGATCTTAGTCACCGGTTTTAATCCCGGCGCCCGAAATCAACGCAGCTCTAGCGCTGCCGCCAATTGCTCCGGCAAGTCGGCAGCAATTTGTCCGACATTGCCTGCCCCCATTGTCAGCAATACATCGCCGGCTTGTAAAATGCCGGCCAATATTTCCGGCAGTTCGTCCAAGTCTTCGACGAAAACCGGGTCTACCTGACCCCTAACCCTGATAGCGCGGCTCAAAGCCCGTCCGTCGGCGCCGGTAATCGGAGCTTCTCCTGCCGGATAAACATCGAGCAAGATCAAGACATCGACGCTCGACAGCACTTGTACGAAATCCTCGAACAAATCCCGAGTGCGGGTATAGCGATGCGGTTGAAAGACAATGACTTCCCGCCGATTCGGCCATGCCTGCCGCACAGCTTCCAACGTCGCTGCAATTTCGCGTGGATGATGCCCGTAATCGTCGACCATCGTTAATCTGCCCTTATCGATCGGCAAATCACCCTGTATCTGAAACCGTCTTCCAACACCTTTAAATGCTTGCAGGCTTTTAACAATGGCAGCGTCGTCGACATCCAAAGCCGTCGCGATCGCAATCGCCGCCAATGCATTGAGCATGTTATGCCAGCCTGGCATGTTCAAGGTTACCTTGAGCGGTTCGTAGCCTCCGGCACGCAATACCGTAAACGTGGTAAACATACCGTCCTGAATAATCTCTACGGCCCGGACATCGGCCTGTTTATCGACGCCATAAGTCTTAAACGGTTTGGACATCTGCGGTAAAACTGCCCGAACGCCTTCATCATCGATACACATCACAGCCAATCCGTAAAACGGCAATTGATGAATGAACTTGATGAAGGTATCTTTTAGATTGTTATAGCTGCCTTGATAGGTCGCCATATGGTCCTGATCGATATTGGTCACGACCGCCATCATCGGCTGTAAAAATAAAAACGAAGCATCGCTTTCATCGGCTTCGGCAACCAAATAATGTCCTTGTCCGAGCTTGGCATTCGCGCCTGCACTGTTCAACCGTCCGCCAATCACGAAAGTCGGATCCAGGCCGGCTTCGGCTAGGATGCTCGCGATCAAACTGGTCGTCGTCGTCTTTCCATGCGTTCCGGCGACGGCAATACCGAAACGGAAACGCATTAATTCGGCAAGCATTTCGGCGCGCGGAATAACCGGGATTCGCTTGATAACGGCTTCATCGACTTCCGCATTGCTGCGGTCGACTGCCGTCGATACGACAACCACATCGGCATCGCTAATATTCTCTCGGCGATGCCCGATAGTGACGTTAACGCCCAATTCAACCAATCTTTTGGTAACGGCGCTTTCCTTAAGATCCGACCCAGAAACTTGATAGCCTAAATTCGATAAGACTTCGGCTATCCCACTCATACCGGTACCGCCGATACCGACAAAATGAATACGATCAATATTACCTAAAGCCTTGGTCGGTATTTTAACTCTCGGAAGGTTCATCGTCCGACCTCCGCTTGACAGCACAATGCCACAGCCTCTGTCGCATCCAGCTTGGCGCAGGCTCTCGTTTTCTTGCTCATTTCAGCTACATGTTCGATCACGACCTTGATTCGCTCAGCCAAAGTTTCGGGCGATAAATCTTTTTGCGGTAGAATCATGGCGCCTCCGACATCGGCCAAATAACGCGCATTCGCGTTTTGATGATCGTCGATCGCATGCGGTAATGGGATCAACACAGCCGGAATACCGGCTGCAGCCAATTCGCTGACCGTCATTGCCCCGGACCGGCACACCGCGATATCGGCCCATCGGTAAGCCTCTGCCATATCTTCGATAAATGCGGATACTTCCGCATCGACGCCTAATTCTTGATAACGCTGTTCGACTTGAGCACGCATGATTTCGCCTGTTTGATGCCTGACTTTCAATCCGCTCACGACCGCAACCGCATCCGGAACAACTTGATTCAGCACCTGCGCCCCCTGACTACCGCCGATGACCAGCAACCTGACCGCCTCTCCGGGCCGATGCTCTTTTTTTTCAGGAATCCCTATCAATTCTTTGCGTAGCGGATTGCCGCTCCATAGTGCATTTATTTTTTTATCGAAGCTTCCTGGAAACGCTTCCAGCACTCGATTAGCCCATTTGGCTAACAAGCGATTAGTCGTACCCGGCACTCGGTTTTGTTCATGAATCACCAGAGGAATCCCCATTAATTTAGCCATTAATCCCCCCGGCCCCGAGACAAAGCCGCCCATACCCAAAACGACATCCGGCTTGCGGCGGCGCAAAATCCGCCACGCTTGCCCGCAGGCTTTTATCAACAACAATAAGGCCTTGATTTTCGAAAATAGTCCTTTGCCGCGAACACCTGCCACCGAAAGCCAATCGATGTCAATTTTGTGCGCCGGAACGACACGGCTTTCCAAGCCGCCTTTTGTACCGAGCCAACTCATTTGCCAGCCTTGTTCGGCAAGATAATTGGCTACCGCCAGTGCCGGAAACACATGCCCGCCGGTTCCACCGGCCATGATTAAGATGCGCGAGCCCAAACCGGCCTCCTTTTAGGCTGGCTTGCAGTCATTTCCTGAACTTCGCTATTGACTCTACACAATATTGCCACTGCACAACACATCACGATCATACTGCCGCCCCCGTAACTCATCAGAGGCAAAGTTAACCCCTTGGTCGGCAACATCCCCATGTTGACGCCCATATTGATGAACGACTGGAAGCCGAACCAAATCCCGATTCCGTAGGCAATGAATGCCGCGAATTTGTTACCGACCACTTCGGCTTTAGCGCCGATATCAATGGCGCGCCAAACCAATAGTGCGAATAGTACAATGACCGTGACGACACCCAATAAACCCAATTCCTCGGCAATCACCGAAAACAAAAAATCGGTGTGCGCCTCGGGCAAATAAAACAATTTTTGAATCCCGCTACCGAGCCCTACACCAAACCACTCGCCCCGCCCAAACGATATCAACGCCTGAACCAATTGAAAACCGGTGTCCTGCGGATCAGCCCACGGATCCAAAAAACTGATCACCCTCCGTAAACGATAGGGCGAAACAATCACCAGCATCGCGGCCATCGCTAAAACCGCGGCCAATAAGATGCCGAATTGCCATAATCGGGCACCGGCCAAAAACATCACGCCCAAGGCAATAATCAGAATCACGACTGCCGAACCGAAATCGGGCTCCATCAGCAACAATACGCATGCAATCGTGAACAAGAACAATGGCTTAAGCAGACCGAACGAAGAATTTCTAACCGAGTCCTCGTAACGCGTGACATAACTGGCCATATAAATGACCGAAATCAATTTTACGACTTCCGAAACTTGGATACGGAAACCGCCTATCGACAGCCATCGAACCGCACCATTGACCCTGACGCCAAGTCCCGGGATCAATACCAACACCAACAAGCCCAGACCGAACACAAACAAATTCGGCCCCCATTGCTCCCATTTTCTGAGCGGCACGGTAAAAACACCCGCCGCCAACGCCAAACCTAGCCCGATATGGATCATCTGCTTGATCGGATAAAGTAAGCTGTTGTTGTCCAGCTTCGCGCCCAAGTGCAACGAAGAAGACGACACCATCACATAACCGATGAGCAATAATCCCGTAATTACGGCAAGCAATAACGGGTCGAGATAAAATCGGCCGGCTTTAATCGGCGTGATATTAAGGCTCATGCGTTTAGCTCCATAACCGCGGTCGCGAATTTTTCGCCTCGCTCTTTATAGCTTTTATATTGATCAAGACTCGCGCAAGCCGGAGAAAGCAATACGGTATCGCCCTCATCGGCAATTTCGGCAGCAATTTTCACCGCCCGGGCGACATTTTCAGCTTTATAAATGGGCACGCTGTTATTCAATGCTTGCTCGATCAAAGGCCCATCCTTACCCATTAGGATCACGCTTTTTGCCTGGCGTTGGATCGCCGGGACCAATTCGTTCATGTCCGCGCCCTTTGCATCGCCGCCTGCTATCAAAATCACTTTCCGGGTATAACCTTGCAATGCCGCAACGCAGGCACCGATATTCGTTGCCTTCGAATCGTTGACCCAGGTGATGCCGTTTTTAACGGCAACCCGCTGCATGCGATGCTCTAAGCCTTTGAATTTTGTTAATGCTTTGCACATCGATTGTTCGTCCAAACCAATCGCCATACCTAACGCTATTGCCGCCAATGCGTTCGCGGCATTATGCAGTCCTTCGAGCGGCAACTCGTCCAGCGCCATCAAACGCTTGTCATTCCGCATCAAATATCCCTTGTGGCCATCCCAAGCCAAATGGAACTCCGCCTCGTTATTGATCGCAAAAGTCGATATCTTCCGACCCGGCACGGCCATATCGATGACCAAAGGATCATCGGCATTCAAAACCATAGCGCCGGTGCCCCGAAATATTTTTTGTTTTTCCCGGGCATATTCAGCAACATTGTCATATCGGTCCAAATGATCCGGCGATATATTCAATACTGTCGCGGCAGAAGCATTCAGTATCTCGGTACGTTCCAATTGAAAACTGGATAATTCCAAAATATAAAGTTCGATATCCGGTGCCAATAAGTCCAACGCCGGCGTCCCCAGGTTGCCGCCGACTGCCGCTTTTTTCCCGGCTTCCACAGCCATTGCGCCGAGCATGGTCGTAACGGTACTTTTACCGTTCGATCCGGTAATCGCAACGATCGGCGCCGCTGCACAGGCCGCCAACAAATCGATATCGCCGATGATTTTGGCGCCTTGCGCATGCGCCTTGACAATCGAATCCTCCCGAAGAGAAACGCCGGGACTGACAATCAAATGAGTCGCCACTTTAAAAGCATCGGCATCGAAACCGCCGGTAAACACTGCCGCATCGGGCAGGTTTTCCAATAGCTTGTCGAGCAACGGCGGCTTTGCCCGGCTGTCGACGATGGCAAAGCGTATCCCTTGTGCATCTAAGAAGCGAGCGACCGAGAACCCCGTTTCGCCGGCTCCTACTACCAGCACTCTGGAATTGGCCGCTTCCAGACCAAACTTTTCGGCTAAAGCCGTGGCTGTATTGACTACATTCATCGTCATCTCAACTTCAAAGTCGACAAACCGATTAATACTAAAATAAAGGTAATGATCCAAAACCTGACGATAACGCGCGGCTCCGGCCAACCTTTCAATTCAAAGTGATGATGAATCGGCGCCATGCGAAACACCCGTTTACCGGTCATTTTGAATGATGCGACTTGTATAATCACCGACAGGGTTTCCATCACGAATACGCCGCCCATGATCACCAAAACAATTTCCTGTCTAACCAGCACCGCCAAAACACCCAGCGCCGCACCCAGCGACAGTGCGCCGACATCGCCCATGAACACCATGGCCGGATAGGTGTTGAACCACAAAAAGCCTAGCCCGGCACCGATTAACGCAGCGCAAAACACAATCAATTCGCCCGAATTCGGCAAAAACGGAATCGCCAAGTATTTCGCAAACTCGACATGGCCCGACAAATAAGCGAATATCCCTAGTCCCGCCGCCACCATGATAGTCGGCATGATCGCCAAGCCGTCCAAGCCATCGGTCAAATTCACCGCATTGCTGCTTCCGACGATGACAAAATAAGTCATGACAATATACAACCACCCCATTTCGATACCGACATCTTTGAAAAACGGCACGATGAATTGAGTTTCGGCCGGTGCGCTTGCTGTGACAAATAAATAGACGGCTGCACTCATTCCGATCACCGATTGCCAAAAATATTTAGCCCTGGCCGACAACCCATCGCTATTACCCAACATGACTTTTTTATAATCGTCGACAAAACCGATGATGCCGAAGCCCATCGTAACGATAAAAATCACCCAGATATAACGGTTTTCGAGGTTGCTCCACAGCAAGGTGCTAATGCCGACCGCGACCAATATCAACGCACCGCCCATCGTCGGCGTTCCGGCTTTGTCGAAATGCGTTTTAGGCCCATCCGTGCGCACACATTGACCGATTTTTCTTCTGGTCAATTTTTTAATCATGAACGGCCCGATCACCAGCGAGATAATCAACGCGGTGAGCGCCCCCAAAATGGCCCGCATCGTCAAATATTGAAAAACCCGAAACGCGCTATCGAGCGTCATCAAATATTCGGTTAAATAAAGTAACATGCTATTTCCTGTAATTCTCTACGATGGCTCCGACCACACGTTCCATGCGCTGAGCTCTCGACCCTTTCACGAGTAGGGTTTCATGACCGTTCATTTCGCGCTTCAAAGCTTCTGTTAATTCATCTTGCGTTTCGTAAAAAATGCCTCCTTCGCCAAAAGACTGCACGGTATTCCGAGCGTCGACTCCGGTCGCGAACAGCCTTTTTACGCCAATCGTTTTCATGGCTTCGCCCATTTCGCGGTGTATTTTCGCGCTTTCGGGTCCCAGTTCGCCAAAGGCGCCTAAAGCCACCCAGGGCTCACCGCCGCATTCGATCAACACATCGAGACCCGCCTTCAACGATGCAGAGTTAGCGTTGTAGGTATCATCGATCACGATATTGCCCTGACGCCCGACCAGCGGCTGTAAACGCCCGGTAACCGGCTGGACCTTTTCGAGTCCTTGCTTGATCGTCATCGGCTCAAAACCCAATGCGGTAGCGGCGGCACCTGCGGCCAAGGCATTCAGTACATTATGCCGGCCGGCCAATTTGAGCCGCATCGGATAACGCACCGCACCTTGAATCCATTCGAAAGCTGTCGCAAATTCGCCGTTTTCGATACGCGTTACGATGTTTTCGGCACGAATATCGGCGCCTGGTTTTAGCCCGAACGACAATACCTTGCGTGTTCCTGCCTGCTCTTTCCAATAATCGAAATAGGTATCGTCATGATTCAACACGGCCGTCCCATCCGAACCGAGAGAGCCGATAATTTCGCCTTTCGCTCGAGCGATGCCATCGACACTGCCGAAACCTTCTAAATGCGCGGGGCCGACATTGCTAATAATCGTCACCTGCGGCTTGGCATACCGACTGGTATAGGCAATTTCACCGGCATGGTTCGCGCCCATCTCGATCACCGCATAGCGATGCTCGGCGCCCATCCTCATTAAGGTCAACGGCACACCGATGTCGTTGTTCAGATTGCCTTGGGTATAAAGAACCGGGCCTTGAATCCCCAATATCGCAGCGGTCATTTCTTTGACCGTGGTTTTGCCGTTGCTGCCGGTAATGCCAACCACTTGTGCAGCTTGCCTGTTCCGCCAAAAACCGGCCAATTCAGCCAGAGCCAGGCGAGTATCGGACACTACAACAATCGGCATCGTCACCTCGACCTTACGACTTAAGATCGCCGCGACTGCTCCTGCCTGCTCGGCATCACCGACAAAATCATTGCCATCGAATCGCTCGCCTTTGATCGCGCAATAGAGATTGCCCGTTTCGATGGTACGCGTGTCAATACTGACTCCCGTGACGACCTTATCCTCGCCGAACAGAACTCCGCCGACATAATCCGCGATTTCGCTCAACATTAACTTCATTGCCCGACTAACCTCAGTGCTTTTATTACGGTCTCTCTATCGCTAAAAGGTATCTTTCGGCCTTTTACTTCTTGATATTCTTCATGGCCTTTACCCGCGATCAACACACAATCACCGGAGCCGGCCTCGCTAATCGCTGTCTGTATCGCCAGCGCCCTGTCATGAATGACGGAAACACCGCCCGACCGACAGCCTTCCATAATGGCTTCGACAATCATTTCCGGCGCTTCTCCGCGCGGGTTGTCATCGGTCAAAATAACCCGGTCCGCCCACTGTTGCGCAATACGGCCCATTTGCGACCGCTTGCCCTCATCCCGATCGCCGCCGCAGCCGAATACGATCGTCAATTTTTTTTCGCATTGCTTACGAAGCCCCGTCAATACTTTGTCGAGTGCGTCCGGCGTATGAGCATAATCGACAAAAACCCATGGCTCATTGCCGCCGCCATAACGCTCCATGCGCCCTGGGATCGCTTGTAAGCGTTCGATTTCTATAGCCGCTTTATCAAAATCCATGCCGGAAGCCAATAAAGTGGTAAAAACCGTCAACGCATTTTCCGCGTTGAATTCACCAAATAAAGGGATACAAACTTTTTTTTGTCGATCCCGCCAGGTTAAGTTAAGCTCGATTCCTGATAGTGTCTGACGAAGCGAATCGCCGCGAACCGATTCGCCGCAGGGTAAGGTTTTACCGCGGAGACTACTGGCCCACACGAGCACCCCATCGGGAACCGCTGCCAGCACTTGCTGACTGTAGGCATCATCCAAATTGATCACGGCAAACTTCACACCAGGCATTGCCAACAACTTTAATTTGGCTTGAACATACCGCTCCATCGAGCCGTGATAGTCCAAATGGTCGCGACTGATATTCGTATAAACGACCCCTTGAAAACGGATACCGTTCACTCGTCCCTGTTCTAAGCCATGCGAGGAAACTTCCATCGCAACCGCTGTCAGTCGGTCGTCGAACAATTTCGCCAACATGCATTGAATCGCCAATGCATCCGGGGTCGTATTGATCGTTTGGTGTAAATGGCCCGAAACTCCCCAGCCTAAGGTACCGATAATCCCGCATCGATCCAGGGCTTGAGCTAAAAACTGGCTGCACGACGTTTTTCCGTTAGTGCCGGTTATGCCAATCACATGCAATCGACCGGACGGCTCGCCATAGAATCGGCTTGCGATCGCTCCCAACTTCATATTCAGATCTTCGACCGCGATAAATGGCACATCACGATGATCGCCACCTAACCATTCGCTCGCCCCACGAGGTTCAAAGAGTACCGCACTAGCCCCGAGTTCGAGAGCTTGGCGAACATGCGCCAAACCATGCTGCCTTACGCCCTGCACGGCGATGAACACGTCGCCCGGTTTAATATCCCGGCTATTCAGAGATAACCCTCGAACGGGGATATCCGCTCCGGTTCGGGCATGGCCTGACAGCAGTTCTGCTAATTTCATTGCGCTACGAGATCCGGGGTTTTACTGATCAAAACCGGCATGGTTTCTTCTTGGTCCGGCGCGACATCGAGTATTCTCAGCGCACCGGCCATAACTTTGGAAAATACGGGACCTGCCACCGCACCTCCGTAATAAGCACCAGCCGAGGGTTCATCCACCATCACCGCGATCACGACGCGCGGATCGCTAGCCGGCGCCATACCGACAAAAATCGATAAATATTTTTTTTCCTTATAGCCGCCTTCGCCGGCTTTTTTAGCCGTTCCGGTTTTGCCGGCGACTCGATAGCCATCGACCCTAGCCTGATAGGCGGTACCGTCTTTCAAGACGACTTGTTCCAGCATGGTTCTAATCAACTGGGCCGTTTTCGCGGAAAACACGCGTTTGGCTTCGGGGTCACGATCGCGTTTCAACAAACTAACCGAATGCAGCAAGCCGTTATCGGCCAATGCCGTATAAGCCCTTGCCAGTTGAAGCACCGAAGCATTCATACCGTAGCCGAACGATAAGGTCGCCTGCGCGAATTGATTCCAGCGTTGGTAATCCAGCACGCTACCACTTGCTTCCCCTGGAAAACCGATACCCGCCGCGTTGCCGAATCCTAATTGATTGTAAATGCCCCAAAAATAGTCCGGAGGCATCTCCAGTGCGACAATGCTGGTTGCGACATTACTTGATTTTTTCAAGACATGCGTTAAATCAAGCGTACCGTAGTTGTGCACGTCTCTGACGACATTTCGCCCGATTCGGTACGTGCCATTCGTTTCGATTTTCAAGTCAGGCTTGATATAGCCGCCGTCGAGTGCCGCCGCGATAACGAAGGGCTTGACCGTCGAACCCGGTTCGAAAACATCGGTAATCGCTCGATTTCTGAATGCACTGCCTTTGAGGTGCGTTCGGGTGTTTGGATTGAACGCAGGATGGTTGGCATCGGCCAGTACCTCGCCGGTTTTTGCGTCTAGAACAACCAATGCCGCCGCTTTCGCGCGGTGCTCAAGCACTGCCGCCTGTAATTCGCGATAAGCCAAATATTGAATGCGCTCGTCGATGCTCAGCTGCACATTCCGCCCATCGATCGGAGCCGATATCGCCTCGACATCACCAATAATTTGCCTTTTGCCGTCGCGAATAACCCGCTTGCTCCCGGCCGTCCCTCTTAGTACTGCGTCATAGGCAAGCTCAATGCCTTCTTGGCCGACATCGTCGACATTCGTAAAACCGACCAAATGAGCCGATACCGGGCCCGCCGGATAATAGCGTTTAAATTCTCGTTCGAAATAAACACCAGGGACATCTAATGCTTTTACTTGCGCAGCCAAATGCGGATTGATGCGCCGTTTGACATAAGCAAAACGCCGCTTAGTACCAGGCACGATCAAGTTTTTAATTTTTCTATCGGGCAAATCGAGAAGCTTTTCCATTTGCCCGATAGCAGCCGGTTCGGCATCCGCGAGTTCTTGCGGATTTACCCAGATCGATTGAACCGGCGAGCTGATCGCTAATGGCTCTCCGTTTCGGTCCAGTATCATGCCTCGATAAGCAGACACCGATACCGCACTGACATGGCGCATATCGCCCTGCTGTTTGAGAAATTGCTTTCTCAATACCTGCAGGTCGAAGGCGCGAACGGCCAGCAAACCCATCGCTCCAAGCATAAAAACCAATAACACTTTACGCCTGACGGTAAAGTCCGTTTCCGGTTCATCCTTTTTTTTACGCGTTGAAAAACCGTGCATCTAAGGTTTTAAATAAATAAATTTGTCTCGTTCCGGCATGACCAGTTTTAATTTATCCCGGGCAATTTGTTCGACCCGATTTTCTTCCGCTAATGTCGTCAACTCCAACTGTAATTGACCCCACTCTACTTCGTATCGGTCCAGCTCGCGTTCTTGTTGCTGTATTTCGACAAACAACAATCGTGACTGATACTTGCTGTAAATGACTCCCATTGCGGATCCCAGTATTAACAGCAACAAGCCTGCCAAGGATAAAATAGCGCTCCTGGTTTCCGTCACAACCTTTCCGCCACACGCATGATCGCGCTTCTTGCCCGTGGATTTTTCGCCACCTCGCCTCCACCGGCCTTGATCGCTTTACCGACTTTGCGCAAAATGCCTTTCTTTATTTCAGATTCCATAATCGGTAATCTGCCTGGATCGTACTTGGCTCCCGACTCCGCGCGGATAAAACGCTTGGCAATTCGATCTTCCAATGAATGAAACGAAATCACAACCAGACGTCCGCCGGGTTTTAATACATCGACCGCCTGCTCCAAACCACTTTTCAATTCCTCGAGTTCTCGATTGACAGCAATCCGAATTGCCTGAAAAGTTCGGGTTGCAGGGTGTTTGTGCTTTTCTCTAACAGGCACACTGTTTACAATTAGTTCGGCAAGTTGCCGCGTCGTCGATAGCGGTTGCTCCTGGCGCTGTTCGACAATGGCGCGAGCAATTCGCCGCGCAAAGCGCTCTTCGCCGAATTCGAATAACACTTGAACCAAATCGCGCTCATCGACTTCGGTCAACCATTGCGCTGCGGACAAACCCGAGCGATGATCCATTCGCATATCCAAAGGGCCGTCGTATAAAAAACTAAACCCCCGTTCGGGGGTATCCAATTGCGGCGACGAGACGCCTAAATCCATTAATAAGCCATCCACCCGACCTCGCACATTCTCCTGTTCGGCGATTGCTTGCAATGACGAAAAGCATGCATGATGCAAACTAAAACGCTTATCGCTCGCTATTTCACGCGCCCATTCCGACTGAATCGCATCGATGTCCCGGTCTAAGGCTAGTAAGCGACCGGAAGGACCTAACCTATCCAGAATCCCACGACTGTGTCCGCCACGCCCAAATGTACAATCGATATAAATGCCATCGGCTTTAATGGCAAGCGCTTGCAACGCTTCCGAAAACAATACGGGCAAATGCTCCACTTAAGATCTCCCCGTATTAAAAAGACAAAGAACCTAGCTCTTCGAGACCTTCGGTATCGTCGCTGTTCATCCATTCGGCTTCTTTGGCATTCCATGCCTCTTCATTCCATATTTCGAATTTGTTCAATTGCCCGACCAACATAATTTTCTTGTCCATGCCGGCAAAGCTTCTCAATTTCTCCGGCAATAATATACGGCCTTGCATATCCATTTCGCATTCTGTCGCGTTACCGATCAAAAAACGCCTAAGTTTGGTCAGCATTTTATTTAAAGTCGGCTTCTTAAGAATGGCCTGTTCGACTTTTTCCCATTCCGGCAAGGGATAGAGCCACAAACAACCGTTTTCGCCGACGCAATGCTCATCGACCGCAACCGTGACGATCAATTGCCGATCGCAACTCTCCAACAACTCCTCCCGATATTTAGTCGGAATTGCAAAACGCCCTTTCGCGTCAAGATTGATTGGATTGATGCCTCTTAACAAAATAAGCCCCGGCTCGCCAAAAAAATCCCTTTTTTTCCACTTTACACCACTTTTGTTCACTATAGATTTCAATCCGACCTTAGTCAAGATCGATTTGAATTTAATTATTTATGGCAAGACAATGACTTATAAAAGCCGAACAAAACACTTTGAAAATATCACAGCAGAAAAAACAATTTGCCCGCTTTATCAAAAAGTTAATTAATAATGTTAAGAAAAGCTATTAATTGACTAGAAGGTATCGAATCGGAACCGTCTCAAAATAAAACAAACCTCTCCGCCAAATGCTGCAAACAACTTTCTACAACCGTAAAATCAAATCGACAACCAGTAGCGCTAAACCCGGTTTTCAATATTAAAGGCATGAAAATGGATTTTTTATCGCACAAAAAGAAGAGAAGAGAAGCATTAGGGGCTTTGAAAATGGTATAGCCGCTGCGGACTTAGACAACCTAAATCGCCGATCGTTAGAGACTTAACGGCAATCGGATTTACTCCCTTTTGAATCAAAACCGTCTAAGAATAAAGGGTATGGGATGTACCTAACGAGGACCGCCGTGAACCCATCCAAGAGGGCTTGACGGCAGCTCGAACGCCAAGGATGGCGTTAATGCAGATTTTGCATGGAGCAAAAATCTGCCCTGCTGCCGACATCCTCGCTAGCCACACCCCATACTTTCATAAAACAGGCCGATTTTTGGGTTTATACCTTTCGCACCTCAAATTTCGGCAGTGCCCGAGGAGGCGCAGGGGTGTCTGACAAAGGCTTTGCCGGCATGGAGCTGGCATAGAGCCCTACTTGGACGTATTCACGGCGTCCTTTGGCGGACACCCCGGCGTCGAATTTTGATCTATGATGGGTATAAAGGGAGTAGGAGGAGGGAATGCGCGGATATTTTCTGCAAAGACGCAAAAAATCGGCAATCGGTAGTGAAAAAAGAGTCGGCCTGTAAGCCGGGTTCTGTCGCGAACAGTCATTCATCTAGGCCGCAAGTCACCTTACGGCTCGAGCGATCTACCCGGGAACCGCGCGGGCCACGCGTCTGTCCCCCTATTTGATCTTGCTCCGAGTGGGGTTTGCCCTGCCACGCCTGTTACCAGCCGCGCGGTGCGCTCTTACCGCACCATTTCACCCTTACCCCCCACCTAGAATCCAGATTCTAGGTGGGGGGCGGTATATTTTCTGTGGCACTTTCCGTAGGCTCGCGCCTCCCAGGCATTACCTGGCACTCTGCCCAATGGAGCCCGGACTTTCCTCTCTTCTACCCTAAGGCAAAACAGCGACTGTCCGGCCGACTCTCGGCGAAATTATACGCGAATTAAAAACATGTCGGAAAATTAATTTGCGGTGAGCGGTGAGCGGTGAGCGGTGAGCGGTGAGCGGTGAGCGGTGAGCGGTGAAATATTGCGACATTTAATCCATTTGTCAAGCCAAAATTTCCCCTTTCCCCTTTCCCCTTTCACCTTTTCACCTTTCACCTTTCACCTATCACCTTGCCCATCATCTCCAAAGCCGCCTCATACAAAACCTTCTTCTTAGCTCCGGTAATTTCAGCGGCTAAAGCCGCGGCTGTCTTGACAGAACACTCCTTTAGAAGAGTCTTTAATACCGATAAATGTTCGGCACTCAATGCTTGGTTATTTTTGTCGATGACAGCGCCCTCGACAATCACGACGAATTCGCCTTTGCGCATGTTTTCGTCGCTTTCAACCAATTCCAGCATCTCGTCCAAACGGCGCTTAACGATCGTTTCGTGTAATTTGGTGATTTCCCTCGCAATTACCAACTGCCTGTCGGCCGGCAATATTTCCGACATATCCTTCAATGCATCTAAAATTCGATGGCTGGACTCATAAAAAACCCAGGTCGATTCGCAATTCAAACGCTCCTTAAAAAATGTTTTACGTGCTGACGATGTCCGCGGCAAGAAACCTTCGAAAATAAAACGGCTCACCGGCAAACCTGCAGCCGACAATGCCGCAATCAAAGCGCAGGCCCCCGGAATCGGCGATACCTCGATGCCTGCATCTTTGGCCATGCGCACCAAAGGCATACCGGGATCGCTCAATAGCGGCGTACCTGCATCCGAAACCAACGCAATATCGAGACCTCCGCGAATTTTTTCGAGCAATCCGGCCGAAGCCGTTTCTTCGTTGTGCTGATGCAACGAGACTAAGCGGTTGGCAATACCGTAATGCTGTAATAGCATTCTGACATGTCGAGTATCTTCCGCGGCAATCAAATCGACTTCCTTTAACACGTCGACGGCCCGGAAACTAAAATCCGCTAAATTACCTATCGGCGTGGCAACCACGTATAATTTGCCGCATTGACTAGACATTGGATTCTCTCATCTGATTAAACCGATCTATTTTAAAGGTATACCCTTCTATGAGTCGCCATTTTCATTCGCCATTTTTGCTGCTTTGCACTTTTCTCGCAGGGTGCATGCCCCCCCAAGACCATGAACCGTCTTTTCCGGCGGACGCTCACACGGCTAAAGCCTTCATGGATCAAGGCCAACCCGCCAAAGCCGCGCAAGTTTATCGACGCATTGCCGACGAGCAATCCGAGTTTCAAGACCAATTACGCTTATTTACGATCGAATCGTTAATCCAATCCGGCGATAGCGATACCGCTAAACACTATGCCGACGCAATCAACCCGGATAACCTTACTTTGTTGCAACGCAACCAGCTTAATCTTTATTACGCGCAAATCGATCTCAGCTTCGGCGATGCGGAACAAGCAAGCGCTAGACTAAATCTAGTCAAACCGCTGCAACTACCGCGGTCCGATCAAATCAAATTCCATCAATCCCGTGCCTTTGCCTATTCGTTGACCGGCGAACTGAAAAAAAGCGCTGCTTCGAGAGTCGAATTGAGTAATTTGCTGCCGCCCGCGCAACAACCGGCCAATCATGCCGCAATTCTTGAGACCTTAAGCTTGCTACCCGTAGCGGCGCTGGAACAAACAAGCCCCGAAAGCACCAATGTCTTATCCGGATGGATGGCGTTAGCGCAATTACTCAAAACCAACCAACATAATCGCGCTCTGTTGGATACCGCATTGGATCAATGGCGGCAAAACTATCCTCATCACCCCGCTGACTCGGCATTTCTGCAAGGCTACTTGGCTCAATCGGCGCATGCTTTCAAACAACCGGGCAAAATCGCCGTGTTTTTACCCGAAACAGGCCCTATCGGACGCGCAGGAAAAGCCATTCGCGAGGGCATCATGGCCGCCTATTATCAGGATCGCAATGAAACCAAGCCCGATCTTCGTTTTTACGACAGCGGTCAAAGCGCACTACCGGTACTTTATCATCAGGCTATCGCCGAGGGCGCGGAAATGGTCATCGGCCCGCTCAGCAAACCCGACATTGAAAACCTAGCGGCATCATCTGATTTAAGTATTCCGGTTCTTGCACTCAATCATGTTCCGGAAATAAACAAAGCCAATCTTTACCAATTCGGACTCAGCCCAATCGACGACGCCGAACAAATCGCTAGCCTTGCCTGGTTCGACGGTCGACAAAACGCATTGTTATTGATACCCGATACCGAGCAAGGTTTAAGAATCGGCGAATACATCCGGGATTTCTGGAACAAAGCCGACGCAAACCTGCTGGAAATTCAAACTTATCAAGCCAATCAGACCGATTTTTCCGAACCGATTAAAAAACTATTGAATTTGGATGAAAGCAATCAGCGTTATCAAAAAATCCGACAATTCTTACCAACAGCCGTTTTCGTCCCGAGAATCCGACGCGATGCCGACGTCATTTTTCTGAATGCCTATGAAACGGCGGCGCGCTCGATTAATCCGCAATTGCGTTTTTTTCATGCCCAGCACTTGCCGGTTTATGCCACACCCCATATTTATAGCGGTTTGCCTAATCCTCAGCTGGACACGGACTTGAACACGATAACGTTTTGCGACATTCCTTGGCTATTCGACAATGTTTACCAAGGCGAATTAAGTATTAATGCCTTACGTAGCACTTGGCAACAATTCCCCAGCGTTTATTTACGTTTAATGGCAATGGGGATCGACGCCTACAATCTGGTTCCGCATCTTGGTAAACTAAGCAGCGTTCAATATCATGGCGCGACCGGTAACTTGTTGCTGACGAAGGCCGGCCGAATCAAAAGAAATTTGGTCTGCGCCAAATTCAATCAAGGAGTACCTAAGGTCATCGGCTTTGTTCAAAGCACGTCCGAGAGCTACCAAAGCATCGCGACACCGAACGACGACTCGTATTGAGGACAGCATTTGTTAAATCCATTGAAAGCCAAACACCTGGTCAGCGGCGAATCTGCCGAGGAGAAAGCTCACCGCTTTCTTATCGACCAAGGCCTGAAACCGGTGGCTCGTAACTTTCGCTGCCGTTTAGGTGAACTGGATTTGATCATGAAAGACGGCGAGGCGCTGGTAATTATCGAAGTGCGCTACCGTAAATCCGACCGTTTCGGCAGTGCTTTGGAAAGCGTCACCCCGCGAAAACAATCGCGCATCATTGCCGCCACACGGTTCTATTTATCACGACACCCGTCGCCTTGTCCGATACGCTTCGACGTCGTTGCCGTTTCCGGCGACGCCAATATCGATTGGATAAAAAACGCCTTTTTAACTTGACAACTTCCATCATGTTACAAGAACGAATTACCCTGCATTTCAACGAAAGCCTACAAACTCTACAAGATACCTTGGCCGGTCTCGGCGAATCGATCGAATTCGCCTCACAAAAACTAGTTACGGCGATATTAAACGACAACAAAATCCTAGTCTGCGGTAACGGCGCTTGTGCCGCAAATGCCGGACAGTTTTCGGCGGCAATGCTGAACCGCTTGGAACGAGAACGCCCGGCCTTACCGGCAATTGCGTTGACTGCCGACACCGCTGTTATTACCTCGATTGCCGCTGACTACCATTTCGACGACATTTTCGCCAAACAAGTCAAGGCCCTTGGTCAAAGCGAAGATATCTTGCTGGTCTTCTCCAGTAACGGCAACCCGGCCAATATTCTCAAAGCCGTTACGGCCGCACACGACAAAAATATATCGGTGATCGCATTGACCGGACATGATGGCGGCATGCTGGCACCGATTTTAAATACCTCGGATATTGAGATCCGGGTTCCCTCCAGTAACGACAGCCGGATCCGAGAAACGCACTTATTGATTAGTCACTGCTTATGCGATCTGATCGATCACCAAATATTCGGAAGCCTTTAACTTAGAAAAAGCGTTTCACCATGAATAATAAGTTAATTCAATAAGTTGCTGTAGATTTGCATAGAACTTTCGCACACCGAATAGGTTGGCGAGAATGGAGAATGTTTAGGTATTTTCTTGAAAGCCTTCATGCGCTTCATGGTTAAACTGCCGAATTTAGATGTAACGTTAAAGCCTCACTCTTTTCAACCTAAAGATTTGAAAACCACGGCCGCTACAATAAATGGATAACACTTGAACAAATCTTAACTTCGAGGCTAATAATGGAGATCAAAACAGAACCGTTCGGCCAGACGGTAAGTTCCATGGCCAAAGACCCCTCCCATAAAAGCGAAGGACCATTCGGGCAAAAAATATCCGAATTAGCTCAAACTAAAAAATCCGAAACCTCGGCTGCTGAAGCCAAAACCGAATTAAACCGTTCGATCTTGCAAGCTTCGCTCGATGTCAGTTTGAGCGCCGGTAACGAGCCGATGGCTCTATTATTCAAGACCGCGCTCGAAGGCATTAATGACGCGCTCAAAGCCGATTTCGGCGACAATGCCATTCAAAAAGCTTACGAAGATGGCGTGGATGTTTCTCCGGAAGCCACCGCCGGGCGCATCGTGCAAATGAGCACCGCTTTTTTCGAGCGTTATCACGCTAATCACAGCGACCTCAGTATCGAAGAAGCATTGGAATCGTTCGTCGAACTGATCGGCAAAGGCATCGACAAAGGCTTCGGTGAAGCACGCGATATTTTGAAAGGACTCAACGTATTGGAAGGAAGCATCGCTGACAATATCGATAAAACCTACGACTTGGTCCAGGAAGGACTGAAAGCATTCGTTGAAAATTATCAGTCTGCCAGAGAGTAACGCTACGTTAGCCTGCTTAGGATTTCGCGATAAATAACTTCCTGGAGTCAAGGGCTCGGTTACTCGCTTAACAGGACGAAGTGAATACATCCGCTTAACTGCGGCGACTGATTGCCAAGGATGGCATGAATGCTGATTTTGCATTACGCCATGAATGGCGTGTATTAGGGCACCACCAGTAGGCGCTTTAGGCGATGCAGGGCAGAAAAATGCTCCTGCATTTTCTGCATTCGTTACATGCTTGTAACTCAGCAATTGCCGGGGAGCAAAAATCTGCATTCATACCATCCATGGCAATCAGATTCCGCCGTCAAGCCTACATGGACGTATTCACGGCGTCCTGTCAAGCGAGTAATCGTACCCTCTTCCACGCTCAGCGTATTGGAAAGCAATCATTGACTATTTCCTAAGTGGTTTATTTAGTAGGAAAGAGAATCGTTTCAACTGCTAACGCGAACATAGCCTTTTAAAAGCAGGGGGGTGAATCGTCATAGGCGCCAACTTAAGGAAAAACGCGTCATTCCGCCAGGGATTGGCGGAATCCAGGACCAGGGATGGCAATACGAAGCTTCACACCCATGTAACCTGGATATCGGCAATCCATGCCGATATGTGACGAATAAAAGCTACAAATACACCATAGAATAGACACTAAGTTGGCGCTTACGGGGTGAATCGTTACGATAAAGAGCCTTTTGGCGCCCAAAATTATCCGGCGCATCAACGCCATCCTAGTTTCATTAGTCGGCTGTGCACGTCAGTTTTTGCGCCAAGCCCCCGAAGCGATCGATTTTACTCAGCACGGTTTCGTTGAAAACCTTTTGATCGGCCAGTATTATGACCGATTTCCGGGCGCGGGTAATCGCGGTATAGAGCAACTCTTTGGTCAACACCGGATTATGTTGATCCGGAAGAGCAATAAGAATTTCGTCGAATTCCGAACCCTGGCTTTTATGGATCGTCATTGCGTATACGGTTTCGCAATGCGGCAATCGAGCCGGCAGGCATTTTTTGATGCTACCGTCGGGGCGCTGAAAAAACACCATCAATTTACCGCTTTGCTCTGCGTCTTTCAGACACAGGCCGATATCGCCGTTATAAAGTTGCAGCGCGGCATCGTTCTGCGTGATCATGACCGGACGCCCATGATACCAAGTCCCGATAGGGTCGATATGACCGATTGAGGCTAGTAGGCGTTCAACTTGGCTATTAATATCGGCGACGCTATTTTTTCCGGCCCGATTCGCACAGAGCACTTGAAATCGCTTGAAGGCATTAAAAATATGCTCGATATCATTCGAACTCTCGATCGCGCGTAAATAATCGCGTCTCTGTCCGACAATATAGGCGATTGCTTCTTGATTCAATAAGCCGATGTTCTCATAACCTGCCTGCAACGACGACCAAGCGGCTTCAGGATGCTGCAAATTGACCGCTTCGGCCAGGTTTTTGATCGTCATATCGAATCTGTGTGCTTTTTTTAGTTCGACGGTATGATTCGGCAACGCTGCGGTCAAATCTGCCAATACCGCGCCCGATTCGACCGATGCCAATTGATCTTTGTCTCCGAGTAAGATCAAACGGGCACTGGGTTTGAGTGCATCGACCAATTTACTCATTAACGCTAAATCGACCATCGAGGCTTCATCGACCACGACCAAATCGAAAGGCAGGGGTTTTTCGGCGTTATGCCGGAAATAAGGCGAAGGCGGACGAGAGCCTAGCAGGCGATGCAGGGTTGTGACCGATTCGGGAAGGAATTGTTTAATAGCTTCCGCACAAGGCAGGGTGCTCTTGCTGTTACCTATCGACTCCTGCAGACGCATTGCGGCTTTTCCGGTCGGCGCGGCCAGGGCGATATATAACGAGCGTTCAGCCAATTCCTGCAGCAAAGCCAGAATCTTAACGATAGTTGTGGTTTTACCAGTCCCGGGACCGCCGGTAATGATGCAGAACGTTCGATTAAGCGCGGTTTTGGCTGCTTCACGCTGCCAGTCGGTTTCTCCTGTAGTGGTCGGGAAGTAGCGGTCCAATAAGGCCTCGGCGTCAGCATGGGAGACATTGACACGGGTCATTGCATAGATCCGGTTGACCAAATTTTTTTCATAGGCCCAATAACGCTGCAGATAAAGCCGGTCGTCTTCAACTATTAACGGCGCGGTATCGGTCGTCGAAGCCAGACCTGACGCCAAGACTGCCTCACGGGCTTTGGCATCGATGCGGATACAACTATGCCCTTGATTTTGCTCGAAGGAAAGACGTGCGATCAGTTTTTCGAAATTGTCTTGCGCGGCACCGGTCAAGGCGCTACGCCGGCTCAAAAAACGAGAAAAAGCCATATCGAGGCGGGTAAAAGTAGGTTCTTCTGTCATTTTGTCAGATAAATTTCGGCGCTTGTTGCCGGAAAATTGATGCCCATAAGATACTTTAAAGCGCCACGAGCGAAATAGAGGGAGCCCTTATAAGGTAGTGTCTGAATCGGTTTTAGCATGGCGATAAATACCCCCAATATTGATTTCGACTTCCACGGTTTAAGTTTAGCTTAATATTACCAAGGGTAGAATCATATTATTGTTAAATAATAAGGATTTACATTATGAATAAAATCATATTGGCAAGTTCTGTGTTTGTGATGGGCAGCCTATTGACTCATCCTGTAAAGACAGTTGAAGCATCCGATCAGCATAAAACCAAGCTGATTTCGGGTAAAACCGCAGGAAAACCTACAAAAGGGCGATTAGGCCGGGCCTCTTGGTATGGTCCTAAGTTTCACGGCAAAAAAACCGCTAGCGGACGTAAGTTCGATATGTATGCGATGACTGCGGCTCATAAGACGCTACCTCTGTTATCCTACGTGAAAGTCACCAATCCCAAAAGCCATAAATCGGTTGTCGTTCAAATCACAGACCGCGGTCCTTATCATGGTAAAAGGGAACTAGACCTGTCCTATGCGGCCGCCAAGGAAGTTGGAATTCAAAAGCAGGGTAGCGGTTTTGTTGAGATACAACCGTTGAGTCGCTCTCAAGCGATAGCCGAAATTCGTAACAATGATTCCTAATTGACTCCGCAATCTCTCTGAATTGGCAAACCCCTAAAAGCCGAAATCGCATTGCCTTTGTCTCGTTCCCAAGTTCCAGCTTGGGAATGCCTACCGTCAAGCGCTGCTTGTATACCTTTCTCGCTTCAAATTTCGGCAAAGCCGGCGCCGCCGCCGGGGTGTTAGGTCGATTTTGCTCCTGCAAAATCGACATTCACGGCGTCCTTTGACGGGCACTCCGGCGCCGAATATCGATCTACGATGATGGGTATACACACGCCAAGCGGAGCTTGGGCTATTAAACTACCAAGCTAGAGCTTCACAGCCATTAAGTTAAGCCATCACAGAAATAAGTAATGCTTGCATTCAGGCTCTAATGTACTTCAAAAGCTTGCCATCCATGGCACTGGATTCCGCCAATCCATGGCGGAATGACGGGCTTCCCTTAACTTAATGGCAGTGAGCTAGAGCTTGGGAGCGAGAGCCTCCGATCCGCCAAAAATCTCCGATAAGGCCTCGATACGTCGTAAATCCGGCCTATCCCTATAAACACCGCTCATCGGTTGTTCGGGCTGCATGCCTCGCACGAATAAATATAGTGCCCCGCCGAAATGCTTTTCATACTCGTAATCGGCCAAGCGTTGGTTCAAATAGCGGTGCAGCACCAGCGTATACAGCCAATATTGCAATCCGTAATTATGCTCTCGCATCGCGTCCGTCAACGTTTCCGGCCGGTAGTCAGGCAGGCTGTTGGTTTTATAATCGATGACGTAATAACGGCCGCCGTATTCGCAAATCAAATCGATGAAACCGGTCAAATAACCGCACATTTGCTTGCTGTTCAGCGCTTGATAAACCGGAGAGTCCGATAAGATCGCATTGATCTGTGCGGCGTTCATCGGCTGCATTGCGAGATAAAACGGCATTTCCTTCAAACATTGCTCATCGGCAATATTCATCAACTGAAAAGCCGGATCGTCTTCGGCCAAGGAAGTTGTCACAACGGCTTGCAATAAGCGGTCGATGGCTTCAGGGTGCTCCGTTTGCAAACCGTAGCGTCGACAGGTGTTATCGCGCAACTCGGCGATATCCGGCATATCGGCCAAATACGCAAAATCGAGTTGCTCCAGCAAGTCGTGCACGACGTTGCCGGTATGCGCGCCTTTCGGCAACGCCTCCTGCATGCCGACCGCCGACAAGGCCGGTTCCGCATCGAGCGAAGCCGATTCGCGGGCCTTGTCTTCCGGCAATTCCGGCGCATCCTGTAGACTCAAGGCCGAGAGTGCCGTGTAACTGCTCATTTGCCAATCGGTGCGCAAAGAACGTTGCCTCGATCTTGCCGATAGCCGAGTTTCGTCGAGCGGTTTTTCGTAACGGCCCTTTGGCATCGCCGGTAATTCCAATAAACGATATTCGAAAGCCTTCGGGTCGCGGCTGCAATAATCGATCAGGATCGTTTGTTGCGCGGCAAAATCGCAATCTTCGAAATCGAGTAGCCAAGCCAATGCAGACTGATTCGGAACATCCTTGCTTCGAACATCGGCCCAGGCCAGATAACTGCGATATTTAGCCCGGGTCAGAGCGACATAACATACGCGCAAATCCTCGGCCAATTCTTCGTCGATCGCTTGCGCGCGGCGGCGTTCGAAATCCTCCGAGCCTAAATCGGCAACGATACGCCCTTGCTCGTGACATTGAATCAAAGGCCTACCGGTCGAGAGCCGGCTGCTGCGTTGCCAAAGCGACGGACAAAAAACGATATTATACTCGAGCCCCTTCGACCGGTGCATCGTGACGATCTTGACCGCTTCGTCATCGCTTTCCAAGCGCATGCATTGCTCTTCGAGACTGACTTTGCCGTCCGCCGTATCGGCGATGCGCGCGCGCAGCCAGTCCAGCGTTTTTCCGATGCCTAAATGCTCGTCGACGGCGGCTTGCTGCACTAACTCGATTAGATGATGCAAGTTGGTCAAACGTCGCTCGGCAAGCCGGGTAGCCGATAGTTGCAGACGTATTTGTTCCTGGTCGAGCAAGCGCTGCATCATCGCCATCAGCCCTTGACTCTGCCAATGTTGATAGTAATTCAAAAAATGCGACAGCCAGGCATCCAAAGCCGCTTCTTGATTCAAGGTACGATATAAAGTCTGCCCGTCTAACCCGAACCAATCGAGCGTCAAGGCTTGCTTCAATAGCACCGTGTCGCCGGGGTGGGCAATGGCTTGCAGCAAGCAAAACAAATCGGCCGCTTCGGCGGTCGCGAATACCGATTCGGTGCTGTTCAAAACCGAAGGGACGCCGGCTTCGCGCAATGCCGCTTGATATTCCGAGGCTTGCCGATTGGTTCTGACCAATACCGCGATATCGCCCGGCTCAACTCGCCTGCCGCTATCGCTCAAAAAATAAGGCTCGTTGAGCAATCCGACGATTTCGTTGACGACCTCGGCCTGAAGGCATTCGCCGGCTTTGCCGGAACTCCAGTGGCCCTTGTCGCTTTGCGGCAGTTGCCAGAGCATCATCGGCGCCAGCGTCTCTTTATCGAGATTTAGGGTTTTGTCCGCATTGGCGGGAGCGCCGACGACCGGATGGAATTGCAACTGTTCGAGAAAAAAAGCCCGCTCGCGGCTGAACAAGGCATTGACCGCCTCGACCAGGGCCGGCTGCGAACGCCAGTTCGTGCCAAGGGTAAACCGATGATGCGCCTGTTGCTGCGCGGCCAGATACGAAAAAATATCGGCACCGCGAAATTTATAGATCGCTTGTTTGGGATCGCCGATCAAATACAAATAATGTGCGTCTGAACCGAACAAGGTTGAAAAGATCAGCCACTGATTCTGATCGGTATCCTGAAATTCGTCGATCAATGCGGCCTTGAAGCGTTGCCTCAATTCGGCGGTCAACAATGTCCCTTGATTGCCTTGCAAGGCATTGGCAAGCCGGCTAATCAAATCATCGAACGACAATATATTGAGTAGCTGCATTTGCTTGTCCAGTTCTATGCGGACATGTTCTAACAGCGCCCGACGAAAAACCAGACCGATTCGATCGATCGAGTCGGCCAATGCGTCGAAAGGCGTGGTGTCGACCTTCAGTGTTGCCAGATACTCCTGCTTGCGCTGTTCTCCGCTTTGCGTTTTGGTTTTTCTAAACTTGTTACCGTTCAAGCCATCGATCAGGCCGTTTAAGGTCAAGCATGCAAAGGCCGCAGTATTTGGAAGCTGCAGTGTTTCGTAATTTAACCAGGCGCGCAATTCTTGCAGGCGATGTTCAAAAATTTCGGTATAAGACGATTTAAAGAATCCGTCATCAAAGTGGTTTAGCAGCGTTTGAACGGCCTGATCCAGATGGATACGCGCTTGCTCTGCCTGTTCCCGGCAGGCGGCTAATGCTTCGTTCGGATCGCGATACTCCGGAAAAATCTCGATGTCGAGCGGAATGCGATCGATACCGGCTAATAATGCATCCGGAGTTGAGTACGTTGCGGTCAACAAAGCGGCTTCCCAGGAGGCTCTTTGATAAATTTGGCCGCGCCAGAAATCGTCGGCACAAGCTTGCTTGACGGCAGCCGCATCGGCGGTCAGTTCGGAATCGAATAGCTGGCCGCTTTCCAGCGCATGCTCTTTTAAGACCCGTTGGCAAAAACCGTGAATTGTGAACACGGCGGCCTGGTCGATATCGAGTAGCGCCAATTTCAGCCTTTTTTTGATCAGATCGCGGTCGATCTCGAGCCGGTTTAGCCACGTGATGATCGCGCCGTCAATGTGTTCGGTTTTCCCGCTTGCAGCCTGTTTAGCCTCATTGAGTCTGAGCCTAATTCGCTCCTTCAACTCCTCGGTAGCGGCCTTCGTAAAAGTCACCACCAACAACTCGTCGATTTTCATGTCGAATTCGACGACAAAGCGCAGCGCCAGCATTGCGATAGCATAGGTCTTGCCGGTACCTGCGCTAGCTTCGATTAAGTTGATACCTTGGCGGCAATCGGTTGTTATCGGGTCGAAATGTTGGGAAGGCATGGAGCTTTGAGCGTGGGTTTTAGCTTGCTTGAATTTATGTAGCAATTCGCGGATTTTCCGAGTAAGTCACCAAGAATAATCGGCTATGTTTCATCAGCCTCGACCCCAGGTTTGATCGACGCCGATCCAAACCGATTTGATACCGAATTGTTTCTTTAAAGTTTCGGAAAAACGTTGGGCTTCCTGCATGCTGGCAAAGCCGGGTATGGTCAATCGATACCAGGTTTTACCGTCGACGACTACTTCATTAATGTCAACGGTAACACCTTCATTTCTCAAACGTTCGGCTTTCTTTTCGGCCGTGGCCGCTTTTTGAAATGCGCCAATATTAATCGAGTAATCCTGAGCTTTTTGCGCATGACTGCGTGGCTGAGCCGCGCGTTTAGGCTGGGCAGCCGGTTTAATTGATAATTGCTGCGCATTTCTTTCCAAACGCTCCAGTCTATCAAGCAAGTTTTTTTGTTGTTCGAGTAAATCGTTTAGTTTATCGGCGGAAATCGGTTGTTGTTCAGTCGTGTCGAGTAACGTCGTTTTTCCAGAGGCCAGCTCCGAAACATGTTGGCTCAAACTTTCGACTTTAGCCGCCAATTCGTCATACCGGTGCTGGCTATCGAGATGCCCAACCTGAGCTTGTTGCGCGCTTAGCCGTGAAACTTCCGCGCGAAGATCGGTATTCCGGTTGGTACTAATGAAAGCAAAGCCCGCTGCAATTAATAATGCAATGACGGCAAGGCTTAGTGCTGTAAAATTCAAAGTCGATGTTTTGGCTAGGTTCGTTTTTAAATCTTGTTGCTTGCTAGTTAGCTCGTCTAATTCTGTCACTGGCTTTCTCCGCTGATTTGGCTTGATTAAGCGGCGGCAATCAACTCCGCAATTGTTTTAATTACCGCAAAATGCATTGGCTTTCATTATAGACTCAAAAATGAGACGCTACACTAAACTGGTCCAAGCTTCGGCAAATCACCTTTTTTTAAAGGAGAGGGAAATCGAATATGTTTTCAGCAATTCCCAATTTGGAGATCAAAAAGGGTGTGGGGTATGCTTGGCGAGGATGTCGGCAGCAGGGCAGATTTTTGCTCCATGCAAAATCTGCATTCACGCCATCCTTGGCGTTCGAGCTGCCGCCAAGCCCCATGGATGGGTTTACGGCGTTCCTCGACAGGCATACCCCACACCCTAAAATCGGCGAAACTGCTCAAACTGGGAATTGCTGATATGTTTTGGCGGACAAAATGTTAGTCGCCTTGAGGTTTACGAAAAAACCTCGGTAACCAACACAATTAATATAGAGATACAATATGAAAATATGGGTGGATGCCGATGCGTGTCCGGTGGTGATCAAGGAGATTTTGTTCAAGGCGGCCGAGCGCACCAAGACGCAATTGACGCTGGTCGCCAATCATTCAGTGAATGTGCCGCCGTCGCGTTTTATCGCTTTCCTTCGGGTGTCGAAGGGTTTCGATGTGGCCGACAATGAAATCGTCAAAAAACTTGTTCCGGGCGACCTTGTCATCACCGGCGATATCCCCTTGGCAGCGGAAGCCATCGAAAAAGGCGCCAAGGCATTGAATCCGCGTGGCGAATTATATA
The DNA here is from genome assembly GCF_005931095.1 of Methylotuvimicrobium buryatense. Classification (GTDB taxonomy): domain Bacteria; phylum Pseudomonadota; class Gammaproteobacteria; order Methylococcales; family Methylomonadaceae; genus Methylotuvimicrobium; species Methylotuvimicrobium buryatense. The sequence goes on from NZ_CP035467.1 coordinate 4,456,419, forward strand.
CCAGCGAAAATATTCGTTCGTTGCTGAATATGAGGGATTTCATGGATACATTGCGATCCAGCGGCATTCAAACCGAAGGTCCCGCTGCGCTCAATCAAAACGACCGAAAAAACTTTGCTAATCATCTGGATAAATTATTGACGCAATACGCTAAGCATCGTTAAAGATCGCTTCTACTCCCCTTATACTCAAAAATTAGCTAATTTTATGAGGGTATGGGGTGTGGCTAACGAGGATGTCGGCAGTAGGGATTTGCCGTCAAGCCCCATGGACGGGTTCACGGCGGTCCTCGATTGACACATCCCATACCTTTTATTCTTAGACGGTTTTTCAATCAAAAGGGGAGTAGGTTTTTCGATGTCCCGATCCAACTTTTGGCGATACTTTATTGGTGCGAGCGGCTTGGTTTTGCTTGCCTTGCTGGTTGAAGCCTGGCAAGTAGGCGGCGCGTTAGTCGCACCGGCTCATCGTCACATAGAAGCGGAAAACTTAGATTTTCCGGTAGTAGAGGCCATGCTCGATAGCGAATCCGGTGCCTCTATCGCGACTTGGTATGCATCGAGCGATGATGCAAAAGCGACAATTATTCTGCTGCATCCGGTTCGCGCTAACCGCAAAGCCATGCTCGGGCGCGCCAAGTTTTTTCTCGATGCGGGATACGCCGTGGTTTTGATCGATTTTCAAGCCCACGGTGAAAGCTTAGGCCGATATATCACATTCGGCCATCTCGAACGCCATGATGTACGGGCGGCTGTGGTTTATGCCCGAAAACTGAATCCCGGGCATCGAATCGGAATCGTCGCAATTTCATTAGGCGGCGCTGCCGCATTATTGGCATCGCCGTTAGATGTCGATGCTCTGGTTTTAGAGTCGGTCTATACCACGATAGCGGATGCGGTCGACAACCGGATTGCAATGCGCATCGGGCCATTGAGCCATGTATTGACGCCATTATTGCTTTGGCAGCTTAAACCGCGCCTGGGCGTTTCGCCGTCGGACCTTCGCCCTATCGATCATATCGCCAAGTCCCAAGCGCCTGTTCTAATCGCAAATGGCGACCTTGACCGACATACGCGGATCACTCAAGCACGGCAGTTATTCGATGCGGCGAACAAGCCTAAACGGTGGGTCGTTTTCAAAGGCGCGGCCCATAACGACTTATTCGAATACAACGCCAAGCAATACAAAGACGAAGTATTAGCGTTTCTCGACCGATATTTAAAAACCCGGCAATAGACAGAATGCAACGCCCGGCAGCTCATGTTTCGGTTCCGGCTACTCGGTCCGCAAGGCTTCCAGCGGATTCAAGCGTGCGGCCTTGATCGCCGGCATCACGCCGGCGGCCATGCCGATCGCCAGCGACAATACAAAGGCGGCAGCCAAGTAATCCCATGCCAATTGCACCGGTAAGGCCGGAATAAACTCGACGATCAATTGCACGGTAAGCATGCCGACGGCAATACCGGCCAATCCTCCGGCGAGGCTAAGCGCCAAGGCTTCGGCTAAAAACAACTGAAAAACCACGCGGCGCTCGGCGCCGAGCGCACGCAGCAGGCCGATTTCGGAGATACGTTCGGAAACGGCGATCGTCATGATCGTCAAAATGCCGACCGAACCGACCAATAACGAAATACCGCCTAACGCGCCGATTCCCAGCGTCAGAATCGATAATACCGAATCCATGGTTTCGAGCATTTTATTCTGCGTTATGATCGTAAAATCCTCGAAACCGTGGCGCCGGATCAATAAATCCTTGATGGCTTGCTCGACGATGTCGACCGAAATGTCGGGATTGTAAATGACATCGATCTCCATCAGGCTTTGCCGGTTGAACAACTCCAATGCTTTATCCGCCGGGATATGTACCGTGTCGTCCAAATCGAATCCGAGCATTTGACCTTTCGATTCCATCACGCCGATAATGCGGTAGCGATCTCCACCGATGCGAATGCGCTCGCCCAACGGATTCGTTCGGCCGAATAGTTCGCTAGCCAATTTACTACCCAAAACGGCGAATGCTCGAGAGGCGCTCTGGTCGTCTTCGGGTAGAAACCGCCCGCTGGCAACATTGATTTTCCAAATTTCCGGCAATGCCGAACTCACGCCGAAAACATTGGCGCGCCGGTGGCGGCCAATCGTTTCCACGCGGGCATTGCCTTGCACCATCGGCATTGCGGCGATGACATTCGGGAGCCTGCCGACACTCTCGGCATCGCCGATCGTCAAGGGCCTCACCGTGCTGATGGTGGCTCCGGATATGCCGAAGGTCGTGGTTTTGCCTGGGGTGATCGCGAGCAGATTCGTGCCGAATTGCGTGAATTCGTCCAACACGAAACGATGAATGCCTTGCCCGATCGAAGTCAGAATCACGACAGCGGCAATGCCGATAATCAAACCCAGTGCGGTCAATGAAGAACGTAGCTTTTGATTGAGTACGGTGCGGAGCGATAAACCGGCCAAATCGAAAATAGTCATCGTCTGCTTACCTTTTCGCCAACGCGGAAACCGGGTCCATCTTTGCCGCCTTGCGTGCCGGCAACACCCCGAAAATCAAGCCTGTAGCCAGCGATACTGCTAGCGCGGCGGCAAGCGCCCAATTCGGAAAAATGAACGGAAACGCCGGATACAGCATTTGCAACACGAACAAAATCAATTGACCGACAACGACTCCTAAAACTGCTCCGGCCAACGATAACAACGCCGCCTCGGTCAAAAACAAACGCTGCAATTGGCTCTTGGTTGCGCCTAATGCCCGCAGCAGGCCGATTTCAGATGTACGTTGTGTCACGCTGACCAACATTACATTCATAACAAGCACACCCGCCACCGCAAGGCTGATGCCGGCAATCCCGGCGACAGTCAAGGTCAGTGCGGTCAATATTTTGTCGAAGGTTTGTACCACGCTGTCTTGCGTGATGATCGTCACGTCGTCTTCGCCTTCGTGGCGAGCCTTGATGATTTCGCGAATGTCGTCGACCGCTTTATACATCGCCGGTTTGGACTTGGCTTCGACCAAGACCCGGAACAGGCCTTGCGTATCGAATAAGGCTTGCGCCGAGGCAACCGGAACGATCACGATCTCATCGAAACCGACGCCGATCGATTGGCCTTCGGTCGACAGCACGCCGATGACTCGAAAGCGGCGATCATGGATACGCAGCCATTGTCCGATGGCCGGACCTCTCGGAAATAATTCCTCGCGAATCGTTTGGCCGATGACACAGACTTGTTGCGCTCGCTTAACATCCATATCCGGTAAAAAATGCCCCTGAGCCATAGTCAATCGGCGCACGCGCTGCAGCGCATGCGTCGAACCCAAAATATTCGCCTCGCGCTCGAGCGCTTGGCCGCGCACCGAAACCGGCGCGGAACCGACCGAAACCGGCGCAACTGCGGCGATATAATGGCTTCTGAACAAGGCTTCGGCATCGTCTAGCGTCAAATCGCGCGGCGTTTCGCCCATAATCGGTGGGTGTCCGCCAACAGTTTCCGTTCTGCCCGGTAAAACGATCACCAAATGCGTACCGAGCGCTTCGAATTCTTGGACTATGTAATTGCGAGCGCTTTCGCCCAATGCAACCAATACTGTAACCGACGCCACACCGATGCTCATCGCGAGAATAATCAACGAAACCCTTAACGGCTGGGTTTTAATCGAGCCAAACGCTTGAGTTAAAGTGTCATGAATCAGCATGAACTTAGGGATTTAGGCAAAGAGCATTAAGCGACCTCGATTGCTTGGCGCCGCGCTCCCCAATTCCCAGGCTTTTCATTGAAAACGCCGGCGCAACGCGTTCCGCAAAATTTACAACACCCTTTTTCGTCGAGATTCCAGTCGGATAATTGATACCAATCGCGACCGATCAGGAGTTTTCCGCAATGATGACAATAGGTGCTGTCCGCTTCTTTTCGATGCACATTACCGACATAGGCGTAACGGACGCCATTTTTGATGGCAATGTCACGAGCGAGTAGTAGCGACGAAACCGGCGTATGCGGCTTATCCATCATTTTCCAATCGGGATGAAACGCGGTGAAATGCATCGGCACATCGGGGCCTAAGTTTTCGACGACCCATTGCGTCATCGCTTCGAATTCGTTTTCCGAGTCGTTTTCGCCGGGAATGACCAGGGTCGTTAATTCAAACCAAACTGAAGTCTCATGCTTAAGGTAAAGCAGCGTATCGAGCACGGCATCCAAATGACTGCCGGTAATTTTATGATAAAAGTTTTCGGTAAAGGCCTTGAGATCGACATTGGCGGCATCCATATATCGATAAAACTCGGCCCTAGGCTCAGGACACACATAACCGGCCGTCACCGCGACCGATTTGATTCCGAGTTCTCGGCAAGCGATTGCGGTATCGATGGCATATTCATGAAAGATAACCGGATCATTGTAAGTATAAGCGACGCTATCGCAGCCATTTTCCCGCGCCGCTCTAGCAATCGCCTCAGCCGATGCCAAACTCATCAGCGCATCCATCTCGCGCGATTTACTGATATCCCAGTTTTGACAGAATTTACATGCTAGATTGCAACCGGCCGTGCCGAAGGATAGAATTGGCGTGCCCGGTAAAAAATGGTTCAACGGTTTCTTTTCGATCGGATCGATTGCAAAGCCGCTAGACCGGCCGTAGCTGGTCATGACAACTTGACCGTTTTGGTTTTGCCTGACGAAACACAATCCTCGCTGACCCTCATGCAATTTGCAAAATCTAGGACATAGATCGCATTGTACGCGCCCATCCTCTAAGGCATGCCAATAGCGTGTCGTAACGGTGTCTGGGGTAATCAAGTTAGGCATTAGCGCTCTCCCGGAACCAATGAATGTTTTAGCGGGTCAGTGGATTGTAAGCTTTCCGCTATAAAATCCTCTTCATTCCTCTTTTTATACAGGATATTGTCTATGAACAGAAGACCCGCAGTCGCAGGCTTGTTTTATCCTGACGATCCGACTGAGTTGCGAACAATGGTGGATCATTACTTAAATGATGCCGAAACCGAGGCGAAAGTTCCAAAGGCGATTATCGCCCCCCACGCCGGTTACATTTATTCAGGGCCGATTGCCGCCAGCGCCTATGCGAGACTAAAACAGGCCCGCGACAGCATCACGCGAGTCGTGCTGATCGGGCCTTCGCACCGTGTGGCTTTTCGCGGCTTGGCCGTTACCCGCACCGACTACTACACAACGCCATTGGGCAATATAGTTATCGACCGGACTGCGGTCGAAGCATTGATAAAGTTGCCATTCGTCGAATACATCGAACAAGCGCATACCCATGAGCACAGCCTGGAAGTGCATTTGCCTTTCTTGCAGGAAACGTTGGCCGATTTTAAATTAATCCCGATTGTCGCCGGCGATGCTTCGGCCGATCAAGTCAGCCAAGCGCTCGATTTGGTTTGGGGCGGCCCTGAAACCTTGATCGTCATCAGCTCCGACTTAAGCCATTATCACGATTATTTAACTGCGAAAAAACTCGACCAACAAACCAGTACCTTGATCGAGCAAATGCAATACGAAAAGTTGTCGCCCGAGGACGCATGCGGCAAAGTGGCGGTATCCGGATTATTGAAATTGTTGCGACAAAAATCGATGAGTATTAAAGCCGTCGATCTCAGGAATTCCGGCGATACCGCAGGCGATAAAGACCGAGTCGTGGGGTATGGAGCGTATGTCGTTGACTGAACAAGACCGCAGGCGCCTTCTGGATTTAGCCAAGTCATCCATTGCTCATGGCTTAAAGTACGGCAAAGCGCTCAAGATCGATCTAAGCGATTATCCACCCGAATTGACTGTGCCGCGCTCAACATTCGTGACCTTGCAAAAACAAGGACAACTGCGCGGCTGCATCGGCATGCTCGAAGCGATTAGACCCATGGCCGAGGATGTCGCCGAGAATGCTTTCTCCGCAGCATTCAAGGATTACCGATTCCCACCGCTCGAAGCCGACGAACTCGATGCATTGGACATTCATATTTCGATACTGAATCCCGCCGAACCGATTGCATTCACTTCGGAGCAAGATCTAATCGACCAATTGCGCCCTGGTATCGACGGCTTGATTTTAGAAGAAGGCCTCAAACGAGGCACCTTTTTACCTTCGGTATGGGAGTCCTTGCCCGATCCTCGGCAGTTCTTGCAACATCTCAAACAAAAAGCCGGGCTTCCCCCGTATTATTGGTCGGATAGCATTAAGATTTCGCGGTATACTGCCGAAATTATCGATTGATTCAAAGTGGCGAGGAACGATCATGATCGAAGAAAATGCAATCGTGGCAAAAATCGAACATAACCAAGTTTGGGTCGAAAGCAAGCCAAAGCAGGGCTGCGGCGGTTGCCTGCAAAAAAGCTCCTGCTCCACCTCGGTGCTCGATAAGTTTATCAAGAAACGCTCGATCGCCGTCGATTGCGACATCGAGTTAAAAACCGGCGACGAAGTCGTTATCGGAATTAGCGAGGGGATTTTAATCAAGGCCTCGCTATTGCTATATATGCTGCCCTTGGTTGTGATGGTTCTAAGCGGCGCGGTCGCTGAAGCATTTCTGCCTTCCGGATACGAATATGCCGATCTGGTGATTGCCGGCACCGCGATTTCGGCATTATTACTGTCCCTCTGGGCAATCTCCAAGCTGCAGCAATCTTTTTTCTATACCTTTTTTTCGAGACCTGTCGTCATTAGAAGATCAACGGACTGACCTTTGCACCGTTTTAGTACTCGTTGCGAACCTGGTTAGAATCCCATTTGCTATGAAATTGCACGATCTAAAAAGAGCGCGGTTGCTCGAAAGAGTCGCCGGAACCGCGTCTCGTAGCTTTTTCAGGCTTGGTGACGCCGAAAGTCTTATAAAATTGCACGAGATGCGCATTTCGCATGCGTTCAAGCCCCGACATGGACCGCAATTTGCGTCTATTATGTCTACACCTTCCTTTTTACGAATTCGATTTTTATTTTCCATGGAAACACGCTATGCATCCTTTTAAATCCCATCTCAAAGAACTCGACCTTCCGATCAAAGTCTTGTTTACCGGCTATTTAGGCACCGTTGCTGTCGGTTACTTTTTTGCGTTGATACAAATTCTTTTTACGCACGGTATGGCCGACGGCAAGTTCGGGCTATCGATCGACGATATCGTCTACAGTTATTACGGCAACCGCTCGGGTACCTTACTCGAAACCAAGTTAAACGGCTCGATGAAACCCTATGCGACCGAGCAAGAGCGCTTCGCACTGATTCAATGGACACGGGACGGGGCGGAACAATCGGAATATGAATCCAGCGGCTCAAAAAAAATCATCGAAACCAAATGTGTGATGTGTCACAACGCCGATGCGTCGGGAATCCCTAATTACAACGACTTTTCTCAACTGAAAGCCGTGACCGAACAAGACGAAGGCGCTACCTTCGCCTCGTTGATTCGCATATCGCATATCCACTTATTCGGTATTGCTTTTATTTTCATGTTCGTCGGTCTGATTTTTAGTTTTTCCGAAACCGCGTCGGTCGTAATCAAAAGCACCGCAATCGGCATGCCTTACGTATTCTTGATAGCGGACATCATGTCGTGGTGGCTCACTAAGCTGCATCCGATGTTTGCCTGGCTCGTGATTATCGCTGGTATGGGTATGGCCGTGTCGTTCGCATTCATGTGGTTTACATCGATCGCAGAGATGTGGGCATATCGCTACGTCTTCGTCGATGGCTTGGCTGTTTACTATCACAACATCAGGAAGGCATCTGCCAAGAAGTTGTCGCTCGATGAACAGACTTCGATGAGCGCCGTGATTTATCATGCAGCAAAGCAAACCGTCTGCTTTTTCATCGAAAATGGCGTTAAGCCGCTCATCTCGTTCATCAAAAGCAAGATCAATAAATAACCTAACCACCTTATCCGGACGAAAAACGTCTGATTTTTAGGAGTTACGGAATGTCGGCAGCATTGAGTTGCCGACATTCCGTGCTGTTACAGACAGCTCGAAAAAAGAAAGGAAATGCAAATCCTCAAAATCGTTCTGAATCCAAAGCTGATGGGGCAGTAATTCCCGGTTTGAGCATGTTCTCGCAGTTTAGGGCGTGGAGTATACCTGTCAAGGAACGCCATAAATGCTGAATAATGACCGTTTAGCGGTTAAAACACAGCCCCAACCGAGGCTATTCATTATAGATGCTGTCAATTAATTCCTTAAACCAACGGGGACGAAAAACCATAATATACAGCATCAACACTTCTAATATCGGCAACGGTATTATGTGTAAAACAATCAATACCACTAAAAAGGCAATGCAGATAAACAGCCTTGTAAATGAAGCTGATTTATTCATTATTTAGAATCCGGTTATTTTTTATTCCAAAAGTGTAGCCTAATAAAGCCGTCATGCTCTTTCCAGCCCGTTGAACCTGCGTGTCGCTGCCGGGCTTATAATTCGGCCCTGCGCAACAATTGGGCATTCAGCGCCACGATCACCGTGCTGGCCGACATCAGCACCGCGCCGACCGCCGGCGCGAGAAGGATTCCGGCCCATGCCAACGCGCCCGCCGCGAGCGGAATCGCGACGATGTTGTAGCCCGCGGCCCACCACAAATTCTGTACCATCTTACGATAGGTCGCCTTGCTCAGATTGACGATCCTCGACACGTCGCGCGGATCCGAACGGACCAAGACCACATCGCCGGCCTCGACAGCGACATCGGTGCCGGCGCCGATCGCAATACCGACATCGGCGGTCAACAAAGCCGGCGCATCGTTGACGCCGTCTCCGACCATCGCGACGCGCTTGCCTTGAGCCTGAAGCTCTTCGATGCGCTTTACCTTGTCCTCGGGCAACACTTGAGCGAACACCGTGTCGATGTTCAATTCCTTAGCCACGGCATCGGCAACCGCTTGCGAATCGCCGGTCAGCATCGCGACTTCGATGCCGGCATCATGCAACAGGCGCACCGCCTCACCGGAAACGGGACGAATTGCATCGGCGATCGCAAAGACCGCCAAAACCCTATCCCCTTCGACGAGATAAATCGCCGCCCGGCCGGATTCGCCGAAGCGGTCGGCGGCGTCCGCCAGGACTTGGGGCATTTCTCTCTCGAACGTTTTTAGCAAGGCCGGCCCACCCACCTGAAGTTTGCGCCCTTCCACAACAGCCTCCACGCCCCGGCCGGGGATTGCTTGAAAATCCTGGGCCGAGGGCCATTCAATTTCGACTTCTTCGGCGCTCTTGAGCAGGGCTCTCGCAATCGGATGCTCCGAATCGCGTTCGACCGCCGCGGCAAGCCGGAGTGCTTCGTCCGGCTCGACGCCTTCGGCCGTGATCGTTTCGACGACGCGGTGCTCGCCCAAGGTCAGCGTGCCGGTCTTGTCGAACACCACGATATCCAGATTACGCGCCTCCTCCAATCCCCTACGATCGCGCACCAACAATCCACCGCGCGCACCCAATGTCGTCGAAATCGCAATCACGAGCGGCACGGCAAGCCCCAAGGCATGAGGACAGGCGATGACCAATACCGTCACGACCCGCGTCACGGTGAAATCCATCGTCGCGCCGGCCAGCGACCAGGCAATGAATGTCAAGGCGCCCGAGACGATCGCGACCAGCGTCAGATAAAACGCCGCCCGGTCCGCCAAGGCCTGAGCCCGGGAGCGTGAAGTTTGAGCCTGATCGACCAAGCGCATGATGCCGGCCAAAGCGGTCTTATCTCCGGTGCCGGTAACTTCGATGCGCAAGGAGCCTTCACCATTGACCGTGCCTGCAATCACTTCATCGCCCTCGCCTTTCGTCACCGGCTCGGATTCGCCGGTAATCAATGCCTCATTGACCGAACTCTTACCGCTCTTGACGACGCCGTCGGCCGGAACCGCCGCGCCTGGGCGGATCAACAACAAATCGCCGTCTTGCAAGCGGTCAACGGCGACCTCTTCGGTTTTATCTCCGTCGACCAGCCTTAGCGCCGTATCCGGCAGCAACTTCGCCAATTCCTGCAAAGCGCCCTGGGCCTGGAAGATCGAACGCATCTCTATCCAATGTCCCAGCAGCATGATCGCCACCAAAGATGCCAGCTCCCACCACAGCGCATGCCCCTTGAAACCGAACGTGACGGCCAGGCTGTACAAAAAAGCGACGCTGATCGCCAGCGAGATCAAGATCATCATGCCCGGCAGGCGGCTTTGCAATTCGCGCCAGCCGCCTTGCAAAAACACCCAACCGCCGTAAAAATAAACCAGCGTGCCGAAAACGGCCGAAACATACCCCGAACCCGGAAAAGCCGGCGCCGTATACGACAACCAGCGCTGCAGTTCCTCGCTCCAAATCAGCGTTGGGACGGCCAGCACCAACGTCAGCCAAAATTTATCCCGAAACATCTCCACGCTATGGCCTGCGTGCTTGTCGTGTCCGGCATGGTTTTTGTGGGCCGAATGCGAATGGCCGTCGTTTTCATCGGATTTCGAAGCCCCGGCATGAGGCGCCTGATGTTTATGATGCTCGTGCGGATGTTTCATGAATGCAGCCCCTCTTTTGTCTTTGCTTAATGGATGGATTTCCTCAACCCGCCCTCAGCTTCTTCAAAACCGTGCGCAAAATACCGCCGTCCCGGTAATATTGAATTTCGATCGGCGTATCGATGCGGCTGACGGCCTTGAAGGACTTAACGCTCCCGTCCGGAGCGCTGGCGGTCACGTCGACGACTTGTTGGGGAACAGTGTCGTCGGCGATGTCCACCGTAAAAGTTTCGTCGCCCTTCAGCCCGAGACTTTGCGCCGATTCGCCGGACATAAACTGCAACGGCAAAATCCCCATGCCGATCAAATTGCTGCGATGAATTCTTTCGTAACTTTCCGCAATGACGGCCTTGACACCCTGCATGAACGGCCCTTTCGCCGCCCAATCGCGTGACGATCCTGAACCGTATTCCTTGCCCGCCAGAATACAGAGCGGCATACCGGATTCTTTGTACTTCATCGCGGCATCGAAAAAGGTCATTCGTTCGCCGCTGGGATGATGAATCGTAACATTGCCTTCGGCCCCCGGAACCAACAGGTTATGAATACGCACATTCGCAAATGTGCCTCTGCACATCACCTGATCGTTACCCCGGCGCGAACCATAACTATTCCAGTCCTTGCGCTCGACGCCTTTTTCGAGCAGATATAATGCCGCCGGCGAATCAGGCGCTATTTGACCGGCCGGCGAAATATGATCGGTCGTGACCGAATCGCCGAACAGCGCCAACACCCGCATGTCGGCGAGACGGCCGATGGTTTCGGAGCCGCCGCCCAGCCCTTCGAAGAACGGCGGTTTTCTGATATAAGTCGACCGTTCGTTCCATTGATAGCGCTCTGAGCCGGCGACTGCAATCGCCTGCCAGGCCTGGGTACCGGTAAAGACATCGGCATAACGCTCCCGGAACATTTCCGGCGTGACAAATTTTCGGACGACTTCATCGATTTCCTCGGTCGTTGGCCAAATATCTTTCAGGAACACCGGTTTGCCGTCGTTACCTTGACCGATGGAGTCGTTTCTCATATCGACAGCGGTCGATCCCGCCAACGCATAGGCCACCACCAGCGGCGGCGAGGCGAGATAATTGGTTTTGGTGAGCGGATGCACGCGGCCTTCGAAATTCCGGTTGCCGGACAACACCGCAGACACGACCAAGTCATTGTCTACGATGGCCTCTTCCACCGCCGCATCGAGCGGGCCGGAATTGCCGATGCAGGTCGTGCAGCCGTAGCCGACCAGATAAAAACCCAGCGCTTCCAGATAGGGCAGCAGCCCGGATTGCTTCAAATATTCGGTCACCACCTGCGAGCCGGGCGCCAGCGAGGTTTTGACATAATTTTTGACCTTGAGCCCTTTCTCGACGGCTTTCTTCGCGACCAGGCCGGCGCCGAGCATCACGGAGGGATTGCTGGTGTTCGTGCAGGACGTAATCGCGGCGATTACGACGGCGCCGTGCGTGATCGTTTCGCAGGCGCCTTTGTTCGATACCACGCCGCAGCGATCGAGATCGCTTTCGGCAAGGCCCATGCCGCGAATGCCGACCGGCGCGATCAGCGTCTGCCGATAAGTCGGTCCGACTTGACTCAGCGGAATTCGGTCCTGCGGACGTTTTGGGCCGGCCAGCGCCGGCTCGATTTCGCCGAGATCGACTTCCAGCGTGCGGGTAAATTCGGGCTCCGGCGCATCGTCGGTGCGGAATAATCCTTGTAGCTTGGCATAGCGCTCGGTGAGCTCGATTTGTTCGGGACTGCGCCCGGTGAGGCGCATATAGTTCAAAGCCGCCTTATCGACCGGGAAAAAACTCACGGTCGAACCTTGCTCCGGGGCCATGTTGCTGATGGTCGCACGATCCGGAATACTGAGTTGGGACAAACCGGAGCCGTAAAACTCGACGAATTGACCGACAACGCCGAACTGCCTGCACAACTCGGTGATACGCAGCACCAGATCGGTCGCGGTCACGCCAGGCGGCAGCTTTCCGGTCAATTTAATGCCGACCACATCCGGTTCCAGCATGTAAATGGGCTGATCCAGAATGACCGCCTCGGCTTCGATGCCGCCGACGCCCCAGGCCAACACGCCCAAGCCGTTGACCATCGGCGTATGCGAATCGGTGCCGACGCAACTGTCGGGATAGCACAGGTCGCTGTTCTTGTTGTGAAAGACGACTTGAGCCAAATATTCGAGATTGACTTGATGAACGATTCCGGTAGACGGCGGCACCACTCGCAGATTCTGAAAGGCCGATTGACCCCATTTCAGGAATTCATAGCGTTCTTGATTGCGTTGAAACTCGACCGCTTCGTTCATCGGCAAGGCATTGGCTTTGCCGAAATAATCGACCTGCACCGAATGGTCTATCACCAGATCGCAAGGGATAAACGGATTGATTTTTTTCGGATCGCCGCCCAATTCGTTCATCGCATCACGCATCGCGGCCAGATCGACCAAGGCCGGCACGCCGGTAAAGTCCTGCAGGATGACCCGCGCCGGTTTGTAGGGAATTTCCCGCCTGGAACCTTGCGCCTGCCAAGCGGCGAGGCCGAGCACATGGTCTTCGGTGATCGAATAGCCGTCGCAGTTGCGCAACAGACTCTCAAGCAAGATTTTTATCGTTTGCGGCAAGCGGGAAAGATCAGCAGCGCCGGCGGACTCTAAACACGCAAGACGGTAGTAGAACAACGGGCTTGCACGGTCTGGATTCAATAACTGCCGTGCGCCGAAAGGATCGGTTGAATTCATGGTGGATACCCTCCATCGAAGTCGGGAGTTTAATTTTGGTATACCACACTTCTATCGGATATGACACCGCTTTTCGTTATTGATGTCTTCGAAACCCGAATCAACCTGTCACGCATCCGAGCGAAGATATTTTTTGACGATCCGGCTATCCGGCCCTGCAATCCGGGCCACCGCCTCGAAACTTTCCAGCCGATCGTAAGAATCGAATCCGGCATGCCGTTCCAGCGCTTTGAAGTGCTCATCCAGTATCACTTGCATCGCTTCGCGCCGCTCGACAACCGATAAACTGCCGATGTCGATATCTAGTGCTTGGCAGTCCCTGCTCCCCAAGCTGATGAGCGGCGAAATACGGGGAATAATTACCTGACTACACAAAAAACGCATCCTTCGATGACATTTTATGGAGGCCATTATGCTCACGACGGTTGTTTTAGATGATGCATACTCGAAAAAGCTCAAGCTTTAACCAAAATCCAGCCTCATCAAAGAAGCCTTGAAGGCCCTGATTGAACGCGAGAGAGCCTGGCCTGCTTAGGCGGTATTGCCCCTGATTTACAGCCCATCCCGCGCCGGCAAACCGAATTGTAACAATGCCGGTATAGTGGATTCCTCAGTATGGATCGGTCACTTTAAGAAAAAAGTACCGGCGTTAGTCCAGCAATTCCCAATTTGGAGATCAAAAAGGGTGAGGGGTATGCTTGGCGAGGATGTCGGCAGCAGGGGCAGATTTTTGCTCCTCGGCAATTGCTCCTGCATTGCCCTACTACACGCCATCCTTGGCGCTTAGCTGCCGCCAAGCCCCCATGGATGGGTTTACGGCGTTCCTCGACAGGCATACCCCACACCCTAAAATCGGCGAAACTGCTCAAACTGGGAATTGCTGCGCAAATCGGCTTAACTGAGCACCTTTCTGAAGAAGCCTGTTTGTGTCCCACTCGACTACAGCATAAAACTCACCAAACCACCCCAACCAACATAATCGCCGACACCACCAGAACCTTCATACCCCAAGCAATTACGCAATCCGACCGGCGATCCTCCATAATCTCGGCCACCCTGTTCCTGACCTGATCCTGCATGTGAATTTTGCGTTGCATAGCGGCTCTCCACGTTTAAAGGCTTGTTGCTAATGTGCCCGGTAACTGCGCATTTGTCCGACCAAAATACCTTGAATTTGAACTTGTTCGGGCGCATAAATTTGGGTTGTCATCGCTGAATTAGCCGGTATCAACAGCACTTTGCCCGGCGATTGTTCGATATATTTCAACGTCGCTTCGTGATTGTCGATCAACGCCACGACAATTTCCCCGTTGCGTGCGTAATCGCGCTGCTCGATCACCACCCAATCCCCGTCGAAAATGCCGGCTTCTTTCATCGAATCCCCTTTGACTTGCAAGACATAACACGGCTTGTCGCTTTTCAGCAGCGCCGGGACCGGCAGGTAATGCACATCGGCCAATGCTTCGATCGGTTTGCCGGCGGCGATTTTACCGACATAGGGCAAGGCATGTTCGCACGCGGCATAATCCCGCTGCGCCTGGGCCGTCAAACGAATGCCGGTTTGTTTGCTGCCCGAGAACGGTTCGATCAGTCCGGCATCGATCAAGGCGCTGATGTGCTTGTGCAACGATCCGCGCGAAGCCATGCCCAACGATTCGCAGAGCTCATCGAGCGTCGGCGGATAGGCAAAGCGTTCGTAGTTATCGCGCAAAAACTCGAAGATTTGTCGTTGTCGGCGGGTTAATTCAGTCATTGTGTCAACATCATTTGCTTTTGGGATGTCTGGCAGTTTAGCAAAATGCGCCTAAAATGAGAACATAAAGAGAACATAAAAACGCCTTTCGGCTGCTCCGCCTACTCAACCCGCCGTGCTCATTATGCCAACGAATTTCTTTTACGCTGCGCCAAACCCCAAAACTGTGAACCTGCCGTTGTTTTCCGGCAAAGTCTCGGCCGGCTTCCCCTCGCCGGCCGATGATTACATCGAGAAAACGCTGGACCTGAACGAACTGCTGGTGCAAAAGCCCGCCTCGACGTTCTTTGTCCGCGCGCAAGGCGAATCGATGCTCGGCGCCGGCATTCATCCGAACGACATTCTGGTCGTCGATCGTTCGCTGGAACCGGTGCCGGGCAGGATCGTGATTTGCGCACTGAACGGCGAGTTAGTCGTGAAGCACTTGAAGCGCCGGGGCGGTCAGTGGGTTTTAGGCTCGGAAAACCCGGCCTATCGGGATATCGTGTTATGTGAGGAAATGGAACGGTGATTTGGGGCGTGGTGACGAGCGTGATCCATCCGTTGTGATGTCTATGCTGGCGCTATGCGATAGATTGGGGGCTGGTTAATGTTGCGGTATAGGCTCGACTAAATAGTCTAAAATTTGTCCTTTTGTGGTTGGTCACTCAAAACTAGAGTTTTCTGGCTACCAATATGAAAATAAGAGGAATTGATGGCTATCTACCTTAACCCCACATCAGATTCATTACTTTATGATGCCTATGTATCAGCTTTCGAGAACGCGGATGAGATTTTCGTGCTATCCGCATATTTGCGAGATTGGAAAAATTTTGAATTATCAGATGAATGCAAGAATGCAACCTTAATCGTTGGGAAAGACTTTGGAATCACTAGAAAGAAAGCTCTTAGCGATGCATTGATTTGGAAAAATGCGCATGACGATATCTGTCATTTCTTTGTGACTGACAAGATTGATGGGTTTCATCCAAAGATAGTCATGTGGAAACAAGGTGGTGAACGATTCCTCATCATTGGATCGTCGAATTTGACCGTTGCAGCCTTTGAGAGCAATTATGAGGCAAACTTAAAAATAAAAATTGACAAAAAGCGTTATCAGGAAATAAGTAACTGGATCGCGGATATCTTGGGAAGGTCAAGGCCAGTAGATCAAAAATGGATCAATGCATATCCAGAGGCTGCACTTCCTAATCCCCGTCCAAAACCCTCATCAATCAATAATACAATCGGCAGTCTCCACTTGCCGAAGTTTCCTGGGTTAGCCAAAGCTATTGCTGAACGAAAAGAGCGCACCTACGCTTCCGAAGAAATTCGAACTGAGCTTGAACAAGCTGTTAGGGATTGCGCCACGGGGAAAATGGTCCAAGATGATTTTTATTTCTGGCTCATTCAGAACTGGAATGGGGCGAAATGGAAATTCCAAGGAAACGGAATTTTTCGTCATAGCAAAGAAGCAACAAACTGGCAGATGCTATGCGAAACACTCATAAAATGCATCACAGCTAATGGCCACCGTGATGCTGTTGTACAAACAGAATATGACCAACTTGAAAAATCGGGCCAAGCAGAAGTTCGTAAAGCTTTTCTTACAGAAATGCTTTGTCATTTTTTCCCAGAAGATTACCCGCTTTGGAATAAACCAGTCATAACTTGGCTAACTAAAGTTGGTGTCACAAAAAATAGACCGAGAGGCTTAAGTGAAGGTGGAAAATACATTTGGCTTGCCGAACAGCTTCGTACATCAATTAAGAAAAACCCCGATTATCCAGCGACGAACCTAGCTGAATTAGATCATGTCATCTGGGCATACTGTGAATATAAAGGATGGAACAAATAAAATCCCCAGACCACGACGCTTTGAAACGGTCCGATCGTAATCATATTCCTGAGTTTAACTAACCAATAAACCCCTTAACTAGAGATTGAAACGATGAAATTCGACGACATGACGAAAAATGAAAAGAGACTGTTACTGTATCTTGAGACGTGCTCAGTTGACCACGGAGGACTTGTTCACACGCAGCACATGAACAGCGACGACATGCAGATTGCCAAGCAAGCGGTGGAATGAAGCTGGATTCGTGCGTTTTGGTCGGCTTGCAAGCGACTGTCTGCCGATGAGCAGCGGGGCCACGCATTGGTGCGAGTTGTCGGGCGAAGCATGGGTACTGGCTCACACCGAGAGGCGGGAAAGGTACGCACGCATCAACAGCAGACGGAAGTGGCGCACGACCGACGAGAAGCGCACACCAAACAAGCAGCTAAAAACCTTAAGTCAGGCGTTCGAGTAGGAGCTTAACATACGCAATATTCAGAACCAGAAACGCTCCGATTTCAAAGTGACTTCCTTATTAATTAGACTTTTGAGTTAATGAAAGAAATTAGCTGTAATACGCCCGTTCCAAGCCTTTCGGCATAGCCGTCTTCCCGCCCCACCATCAAACCGCATCTTCACCATCGCATCCCCCGGCCTCAACCAAAACTGAACCACCACCTCGCCCCGGATCGCGGTCAGATTCAAATAATCCCGCAAATCCCCGGCCTTCGCATAATGCAGCTTGACCTTAGCCCCGTTCCAGCTCACCGGATGGTAAACCTCCAATTGCGTGACATCGACCACTTTGTCGGTGTCGATGTGCAATTCGCCCAATAGGTAATAATCGTGGTTGGCCTTCAGATTCTCGACCAGCCAACGGAGCGACCGGCCTTTCATGTCGACGCGCAGGGAGATCACGCGCAGCGGCGGCTCGCCCTCGATCAGCACTGCGTCAACCGGGTACAGGTTGTGGTACAGCTGGCTCTTGCCGACCGAGCGGGCTTGGCCCTGGTATTCGACGATCAAGCCCTTTTGCCAGGCGCCGAGCACCGGGCAGGCGCATTCGATGTGCTCCAGCGTCAGGTTGTCGATCGCCTTCAGTTCCAGCGTGTGCCAGGTTAGGCCTTGGACTTTGACGAACTCGCCGTAGGCGATATCGAAATCTTTCAGGATTTGATGCAGTCCGCCGCGCAGGCCCAGATTGCTCATCGAATACAGACCCACGCAGAATACCAGCATCGCGCACAGCACGATCATTTCGGCCTTGCTCCGGAAGGCGAATACCCGAGCCTTCAAACTGCCCTGCTAGGCCATGGCATCGATGCGGATCTGTTGGCGGAACCGGAATTCAACCTCTGTCCGTCGGTTCAGGTGCGGTGTTATGGCGAAGGGAACCTTCGGGCCGGGCCGTTTGTGGTGGTTTTGCCGGATGCGGCGAATGATGATCATTAGACGAGTAACGGCCAGAATCAGACCACCAAATTCAAATCTTGCTTTGAGTCAGTAAATAGTAAGGTACTTTTGTTAAATTCCTTGAGCTGGAACGAGAATAAGAACCAATCTTTACCATTGAACTCCAAGAAATCATGACAAAAAAGCCCTATTTCATGAACCAAGAGACTGACATTCCTTGTATATCAAGCAGACATTGGAAGACTTGCAGCTCGACAGAGATGGTTTATCCACTCAACAAGCCCAGGAACGTCTTAATACCAGTGGTCCGAACCGTTTGCCATCTTCACAACGAGGGGGCCTTTACTTCGTTTTCTGCTAGGAGAAAAGCATGAGCCAAAGAAATCGCTTGCAGTGGACAGTTGCGCTCTTAAGTGGCATTTTGGTTGTCGCTCTAGTCGTGTGGCTCTTTGGCGAGGTTTGGCGCTATGCCGGCGAATACGATAAGAATCCGTCTCACCGCAATTTGAAGAACCAGTTGATGCGTCGAAAGTCAGACTCGATGCAAGATGTCCTCGATGCGATCGTTCGAGGCAGACTCAACCGTGTCAATGCCGCAGCCGTGGAGATGGAAAGGTACGCCGCCGCGATTGATGGCTATCTGTCTACAGACGTCTACGAGAAGCATGGCAAGTCCTTCAATGAAGCCATACACGACCTGAAACGAGCAACTGCACAAAACGATGCAGAACTGACCAAGGAGGCAGCGCTTAGGCTCGAGCGATCCTGCTTGGAATGCCACATGCTGATCAACGCGCACAAGGGCCAACAGGCGCAGGGCAACGAATGAGTGAACGCCAAAAATATGCGAGTAGCTGCTTTTGAATTGAGTAACATATTTGAGTTTGTAGGCAGTGAATTTATCGGATAGCAGGGAAAGATAAAGAATGATCTCGGACGACAAGCACAGCATTATCTTGCCTTCGTTTTTGACGTATTCCTTGCGGTAGATCCAGCGTATTGCGCCATCGATCTTGATGGTGCGGCTATATAGCCTTTCAACGGCCATCTTCATATCGCTCGGTAGCCATTGCTAGAATCCAGCCCTGTGAGGTCAACGATTTCGTTCTAGGCCTTCGGGCACGATATGCGGATCCAGACTTTGTCCCAAGGAAATGATAGCCTGACAAATGGCACATCCTCCCAATTGTTGTCACATTTATTTACGAATACCCGATCGATTTTTCAAAGTATCGACCGTAAATTTGACCGACAATTGTTTCAACTGATGCACAGCACTCAGACACTCTTCGGTATTCTTGGTCAATACGGTTTCGGTGATTTCCAGCTCGATCAATTCTCCTTCAATAAATAAAGGTTTTGGCCATAAACAGCCTCCCTTGTAATATGGGATTCGATACGACAAACCCCATCAATAAGCATGCTTTTTGCTTATTATACCCATCGTAGATCAAAATTCGGCACCGGGGTGCACGTCAAAGGACGCCGTGAATACGTCCCCGTAGGCTCTATGCCAGCTCCATGCTGGCAAAGCCTTTGCCGAGCACCCCGGCGGCGCCTCAGGCACTGCCGAAATTTGAAGTGCGAAAGGTATACTTTCAGCAGCATTCCAAAATAGTGCGGCAAATGTGATATTGTTGTGCTACGCGGACGTATTCACCCAGCACCTAAATTTCATAGCCTGTTGGCTATGCAATGGTTAACTGCCTTGGTTAATTTAGGCGCTTGACCTGTCAAGCGAGTAACCGAACCCTAGGCTAAGCTCCATAGTACCGGAAATTATTTGTCGCAAACCCCTAATGAATAAAAGCCGATTCGATACGACCATCATAAACACCATCAATTAGGTATGTTTTTTGCGTGCCAGTTTCAGCAGCAGCATTCCAAAATAGTCCGGCAAATCTGCTATTGTTGTGCTGAATGAAGCCTAATTAATCGACCAAAAAAACATTGCCAATTAGATTCAATTGGAATACTGTTTTAACGAAGGATAAATCGGAAAGTCACTCTGAAATTCCTATCCATAATCCCACCAAGCGATACCGTCATGGAAAATAGAAACAAGCAATTCAAATATCCAGGAACAAGGGTAGCCATGGATGGCAATACAGTAGCCATCATGTGCGAACGCGAATCCTCGGATGCCGCAGGCGCCTATCCCATCACACCGTCCACCCAAATGGGCGAATACTGGGCTGAAGAGGCGGCCAAAGGACATTTGAACATTTCCGACCGTCCTCTCATCTTTATTGAGCCGGAAGGAGAGCATGCCGCGGCTGCCGTGACGGCCGGATTGTCCATGACAGGCTTGAGGTCCACCAATTTTTCCTCCGGTCAGGGTATTGCCTACATGCACGAATCGCTCTATGCCGCTGTAGGAAAAAGGCTGACCTATGTCTTGAACATAGGCGCAAGAGCCATGACCAAAGCCACTCTCAATGTGCATGCGGGACATGACGATTATCATGCGATTGACGATACCGGTTTTTTTCAGCTTTTTGCCAAAAAAGCCCAGCATGTGGCCGACCTGAATATCATTTCCCACAGGATTGCCGAATTAGCCTTGAATCCGGGCGTGATCGCCCAAGACGGCTTTTTGACGACCCATCTGATCGAGTCTCTTTTATTGCCGGAGCGGGAGTTGATCAAGGAGTATCTGGGTAGACCGGACGACATCATCGATACCCCCACTCCGGCTCAAAGAATTATTTATGGGGAAAAAAGAAGACGTATTCCTGAAGTGTGGGATGTGGACAATCCTATGATGGCCGGACTCGTGCAGAACCAGGACGCTTACATGCAAAGTGTCGCCGCTCAGCGCCCTTTCTTTTTCGACCATATCAAAGAACTGACCGACCAGGCTTTCGAGGAATATTATCAATTAACGGGGCGTCGTTACGCACGCGTCATGACCTATAAAGTCGACGACGCCGATTACCTGATTCTAGGTCAGGGCAGCGTAGTCTCTAGCGCCGAAGCGGTGGCGGATTACTTAAGAAAAACTCGCGGTTTGAAAGTCGGCGTGGTGGATTTGGTAATGTTCAGACCCTTCCCGGCGGATCTTTTGGGAAAAGTTTTAAAAGGCCGAAAAGGCGTCGCCATTTTGGAAAGGCTGGATCAGCCGTTAGCGGAAGATCCTCCTATCATGCGTGAAACCCGTGCGGTAATTACTAAATGTATCGAAAACGGCACGCACAAGAAAAATATTCCGTACCCGGACTTGTCTTCCTATTCATTCAGCGAAATGCCGCCTTTATATTCGGGCTCTTTCGGCATGGGCAGCCGCGATCTTCAACCGGAAGGCATTATTGGCGCGATAGAAAACATGCTACCTAACGGCAAGCATAAAAAACGCTTTTATTTGTCGATCGACTTTATCCGGGAACATGCCTTCACGCCCAAACAAAGAGCCCATCAAGAAGCCATTCAAGAAGCTTATCCGAATGTGAAGGAATTGGCCGTGCGCGGTTCTGAAAACCCAAACCTAATGCCGCCGGGCGCCATTACGGTAAGGTTTCACTCGGTCGGCGGTTGGGGTGCCATCACGACGGGTAAAAACCTGGCGATGACGCTGTTCGATCTTTTGGGCTACGACATTAAAGCCAATCCCAAATACGGCTCGGAGAAAAAAGGACAACCGACCACTTACTATCTTGCCGCCGCGCCCGAACCGATCAATATCAATTGCGAATATTATTTCGTCGATGTGGTGCTATCGCCTGACCCGAATGTTTTCAAGCATACCAATGCCTTGGCGGGTCTCAAAAAAGGCGGAACTTTCATCATTCAAAGCGAGCGGAAAACCGCCGATGAAGTTTGGGCCGACATACCGGTACATTACCAAAAGATGATCATCGACAATGACATCCGGGTCTTTTATGTCGATGGATTCAAAATCGCAAGAGAAGAAGCGACCGATCCGGAATTACAGCTCAGAATGCAAGGCATTGCTTTTCAGGGGGCTTTCTTCTCCGCATCGCCTTTGATGGAAAAATCCGGACTCAGCGATGTCGCGCTGTTGAAAGCGATAGAAGAACAATTGCAACACAAGTTCGGCAGCAAAGGTCAGCGGGTCGTCGATGACAACATGCGCGTCGTGAAGCGCGGATTCGATGAAGTCCATGAAATCAAAAACAAAGTCTTAGGCGCTCAAGCCGAGAAAACCAGCGGACAATTGATCGCGCCGATTCCAAGTCTACTGAAAACCACCCCGCAGAGTGAATCCAAACTCAGCGATATTCACCGTTTTTGGGAGCAGACCGGTAATTTCTATCTCACCGGCCAAGGCAACGATAATCTAACAGACCCCTTTATCGGTTTGAGCGTGATGCCGGCAACGACATCGCTGTTCAGGGATATGACCGGCATTCGCTTTGAGCATCCGGAATGGGTGGCCGATAATTGCACGGCTTGCGGCAACTGTTACACGGTTTGCCCAGACACGGCCATTCCCGGCTTGGTCAGCGAATTATCGGATGTGCTCGATACGGTTTTGAAACGGGTGAAACGGAAACACGACAAACTCGAATTTCTTCCTAAAACCGTCAAACAACTGGAACCCAAAATTCGTGCGCTTTTCAATGAGCCGCACGAGGGGGTCACCGTGAACAACATGGTCAATGAAGCCATCGATGCGGCTATCGAACAAGAATCGAAGGACTCATTGCTCGCTACCGAACTGCAATGGTTCAGGGACGAACTCGGCGATTTCCAGTTTTCGCTGACTCGGCCCTACTATGACCTGCACGAAAAGAAAGCAGCCAATAGCGGGGGCTTATTCAGCATCACTGTCAATCCTACGACCTGTAAAGGCTGTATGGAATGCGTCAAGGTATGCGATGACGACGCATTGAGGGTAGTCAAACAAACCGATGAATCGATTGCAAAATTGAGAGAGGAATGGGGCTTTTGGAGCGACCTTCCGAATACTCCGAAAAAATTTCATCGCGTTGACGACCTGGAAGAAAAAATAGGTCCTCTGGAAACCATCTTGTTGGATAAAGGGGCCTATCAAAGCTTTGCCAGTGGCGACGGGGCCTGTTTGGGTTGCTCCGAGAAGTCGGTCGTTCATCTATTCATGGCCACGGTGGAATCCCTGATGATTCCACGGGTCGAAAAACATGTGGCTTATCTTCAGGATCTGATTGAAAAGCTGGAGAAACATGTTCAACTCAAGTTGATGAACACGATGAACGTCACGGACACCGACATGATGTCCAAGATTGTCGCCGAAATGCAGGGCGGGGACCTGACCATGTCCGGGATTGCCCGTAGACTGGAGCATGAAAAAGGTTCTTCCCCGATCGACCAGGAATGGTTGACCGAAACAACGCAAACCATTGCCGGTTTGAAACACTTGCATTGGAAATATACCAACGGAGTCACCGGAAAAGGCCGCTCGACGATGGGCATGACCAATGCGACGGGCTGTACCTCGGTATGGGGCAGTACTTATCCGTACAATCCCTATCCGTTCCCTTGGGCGAATCACCTGTTCCAAGACAGCACTTCCTTGGCCATGGGGATTTTTGAAGGTCATATGGCCAAAATGGCCGACGGATTCAAATTGATACGTAAAGCCGAATTGGAATTGACCGGAAATTACAATCCCCGCGATCATAACGAATTCTTCAGCTATTTCAATTGGGAACAGTTTTCCGACCAAGAGTGGAAGTTGTGTCCGCCTGTCGTTGCGTTGGGCGGCGACGGCGCGATGTACGACATCGGTTTCCAAAATCTTTCGCGCATGATGGCCTCGGGCAAACCCATTAAAGTAGTGGTCGTCGATACCCAAGTCTATTCCAATACCGGCGGCCAAGCTTGTACTTCGGGTTTTGTCGGTCAAGTCTCCGACATGGCGCAATTCGGCAAAGTCGGGAAAGGCAAATCCGAACCGAGAAAAGAAATAGGCTTGATCGGCATGGCGCACAGAAATACCTATGTCATGCAAGCCACGTTGGCCAACACCAGCCACATGATCGAAGGCTTCATCGATGGCTTGATGACGAAAAGACCCGCGCTGTTCAATCTGTACACTACCTGCCAACCCGAGCACGGCGTTGGTGACGACATGGGCTTCAATCAGGCTAAACTGGCCGTCGAATCCAGAGCCTATCCAATCTTCCGCTATGATCCGGACAAAGGCGTGACGCCTCAAGAAGCATTCGACTTGGAAGGGAATCCGGCCATGGATAAACATTGGCCGACCTATACGCTGAAATACCAGGAAGGCGGTAGACAAAAATCGATGGAAGTTGCGATGACCTTTGCTGATTTCGCCTTGACCGAAGCAAGATTCAGAAAACACTTCAGAAAAGCGCCTCGCGATACCTGGAATGAAAATATGGTGGTTTTGTCCGAGTTTCTAAAATTGGACGAATCCGAAAGAGAAGGAAAATTTCCGTTCATTTGGGCGGTGGACAGAAAACAGCTGCTCAGCCGGGTTTTGGTATCCAAAACGATGGTACTGTCCTGTGAGGAAAGAAGGGATTTCTGGATCATGCTGAAAGCCATTGCCGGCATCAAAGATGAAAAAGCAACGCCGGTGGAAGATTTAGAAAGCAAAATCCGAGCAGAAGTCGTCGGCAAGATTGCCAAGGGCTTGATGAAGCTAGCCGGTGATGAGGGTGCCGGCATCATGGATTTTGCGTTAGGCGAAACCGACACAGAAGCCTCGGCAGGCGCAGCGGCCGAAGTCAAAGCGGATAGCATGGCGCCTTGGCTTGAAACGGAGAATTGCACGGCCTGTGACGAGTGCATCAACCTGAACCCCAATATCTTCGCTTACAACAACGATAAAAAGGCCTTTATCAAAGATGCCAATGCCGGACCTTACAGCGATTTGGTCAAGGCGGCTGAAAAATGTACCGCCGGCGTGATCCATCCGGGACTGCCTGCCGATAGAAGTGCCGCCGATATCGAGAAATGGATCAAAAGAGGCGAAAAATTTAATTGATGCCGTGTTGAAATTTTCTTCAAATACTTTCAAGCATGGGGTACATCCCCCGGAACACAAGGAGGACACGAACAAACTGCCCGTCCGGCAGTTTCCGTTTCCTCCGTTGATTGTCCTTCCGATGCAGCAACATATAGGCAAGCCGGCTCAGGTTATCGTACGCGAAGGCCAGGAGGTCGCGAGGGGACAGATGCTGGCCAAGGCCGACGGCTATCTGTCGGTTCCGATGCATGCTCCGGTTTCCGGTATTGTCAGGAAAATCGCCAACGTCCCGGTCATCGGAGGTCAAAAGGCAAGCGGCATTTATCTTGAAACTTTCCCTTTTTCCGGACAAGAAGTCGTGGAAGGCGCACCTGTTCCCTTGTCGGCAAGTCCGGAAGCCATTTTACAAGGCATCCAGGATGCCGGTATTGTGGGCTTAGGCGGGGCCGCATTCCCGACCCACGTCAAGTTGAAAATCCCAGAGGGTAAATTCTGCGAGCACTTGATCATCAACGGGATCGAATGCGAGCCTTATCTGACCACCGATCATCGAGTCATGCTCGAACAGGCCGATGATATTTTCACCGGCATTCGGTATCTTCTCAGAGTCACCGACGCCAAGCAGGTCATCATCGGCATCGAAGCCAACAAAAAAGATGCCGCCGATCATTTAGCCGACCGGATTCCTGACGATTTGCCGGTAAAAGTCAAAGTCGTACCGGTCAAATACCCTCAGGGCGCCGAGAAAATGCTGATTACGGCTTTGCTCGGCAAAGAGGTTCCTTCAGGCGGTTTTCCGATCGATGTTCATGCCGTAGCGGTCAATGTCGCCACGACGGCCGAAATCGGAAGATTATTGCCCCATGGCCGTGGCATTCAGGAAAG
The DNA here is from genome assembly GCF_005931095.1 of Methylotuvimicrobium buryatense. GTDB lineage: Bacteria > Pseudomonadota > Gammaproteobacteria > Methylococcales > Methylomonadaceae > Methylotuvimicrobium > Methylotuvimicrobium buryatense. Next base: position 4,482,464 of record NZ_CP035467.1, read on the forward strand.
AGTGGTCACAATTACCGGCCCCGGAATCAAGAAAAAAGGCAATTATCTAATACCGATCGGGACGCCGCTACGCTTTGTATTGGAACACGTCGGAGCCGCAGAAAACCTCAGCGAAGTCTATATGGGCGGGCCAATGATGGGCGTTTCGGCCTCCGACTTGGATCTATCGATTGTCAAAGGCACATCCGGCATCGTGGTGTTCGGCGATGAAAATGTCAAAAGAAGCGACAAAATCTATCCGTGTATCAAATGCGGGGCCTGTGTCGATGCCTGTCCGATTTCCCTGAATCCTTCGCGATTGGGCATCTTGGCAAAATCCGAAGCTTACGACACGATGGCCGAGGAGTACCACCTAATGGATTGTTTCGAATGCGGCTCTTGTTCCTATGTGTGCCCATCCAATATTCCTTTGGTGCAATATTTCAGAGTCGCCAAAGGAATCGTTAGAAAAAGAAAATCGGCGGTTGCCCATGTTTAGCAAAACCCTACGTATCAGCAGTTCGCCCCATATCAACAAAGGGGTCGGCGTCGATGTGATCATGCGCAACGTGGTCTATGCGCTTCTGCCGGTTGCGGCTTTTGCCGTTTATGCCTTCGGTATCAATGCGCTTTTGGTGATTCTCACCTCCCTGATTGCTTGCGTACTGACCGAGCATCTGTTGAATAAATTTTCCAACCGGCCGAGCACGATTGCCGACGGCTCGGCGGTGATTACCGGTTTGCTGTTGGGATTGACGTTACCGCCGATTTTTCCATTATGGATGACCTTCATCGGCGGAGTATTGGCAATTGCCTTGGGAAAATTCGTTTTTGGCGGCCTGGGCTACAATGCCTTTAACCCGGCTTTGGTCGGAAGAGCCATTCTACAAGCCGCCTTTCCAGTCGCGATCACGACTTGGCATCCGGCTTTTTTGGCGGACAGATTTACCCGTGTGTCCGAGTCGGTGCTAACTTTTCCGTTTGCAAAACCTGTCGTCGACGGCATATCGGGCGCCACGCCGCTTTCTGCTTTTAAGTTCGATCAAGTTACCACGGAAAGCGCGGATTTGGCCTTGGGGCTTGTCAGCGGATCGATCGGAGAAACATCGTCCGTGTTGATCGCATTGGGCGGACTCTATTTAATTGCCCGCAAGATGATGAACTGGCGCATTCCTGTCGCTATTTTAGGCTCTGTTTATGTTTTAAGCGGCATTTTGTATTGGATTAATCCGGAAATCTACCCTTCTCCGGAATTTATGCTTTTCTCCGGCGGCTTGATGCTGGGGGCGGTATTCATGGCCACCGATATGGTAGGTTCCCCGATAACGTCATTGGGCGTCGTGATTTATGGCATCTTCATCGGGCTGCTTGTGGTCGTTATTCGTATTTGGGGCGGTTTGCCCGAGGGCGTGATGTACGCTATTTTATTGGGAAACGCGCTGTCTCCACACATCGACCGACTCATCCGTCCTAGAGTTTACGGGACCTGAAAGGTAAAACCATGAATGCCGATCCCTCTGTATCGAGTCAAAGCAATTCTTCGGAAGAAAGCAAAAAGATGCTGATCGCGATGGTGAGTATAGGCATCTTTTGCGCCTTGCTAATCGTCCTGGTCTATGAAGGCACCAAGGAAAGAATCGATCGTTTACGAACCGAAGCGCTGGAAAAAGCGGTTTTCAAGGTTTTGCCGGGCATCAGCAATACACGGATGTTTTTATTGGGAACGGACGGGAATTTCACGCCTGCCGAAGCACCGGATGGAAAAAATCCGGTGGTCTATGCCGGTTACGACGACGCCGGTGAATTTCTCGGCGTAGCCATCGAGGCCAGCGGCCAAGGCTATGCCGACGTCATTCGGATTTTGTACGGCTACAATCCCCATTCGCAAACCATAATGGGTTTCTATGTACTTGAAAGTAAAGAAACGCCTGGATTGGGAGATAAGATCGAAAAGGATGAAATCTTTCTGGCTAACTTCAAAGCGCTTTCGGTCAAACTCGATCCTGAATCGACTCGCATTCAAAATAAGGTGATACCGGTTAAGCAAGGGGGTAAATCCAATCCGTGGGAGGTCGAAGGTATCACCGGCGCAACCATTTCTTCGAGAGCCATCGGCAATATCATCGGTGAAAATTCGTCAGTCATGGTTCCATTGATATACAATCAAATTGGAAGGTTTAAGGAATATGCACAAAACAACTTCTCTAAACAATAAGCTTTGTGGAGGTTCGGTGACTCGCTTAACAGGACGCCGTGAATACATCCCTGTAGGCTCGACAGCGGAATCTGATTGCCAAGGATGGCATGAATGCAGATTTTGCAGGAGCAAAAATCTGCCCTGCTGCCGACACCTGTCAATCGAGCCACCGAACCCCCTTCCAACATTTGAAGAAGTTATTTGATGCTCGTTCCTAAAGTGAATACGGATTCAAAATGAGTGCGCGGATAACCAATAATATCGACAAAAAGGCTGAGCCAAGCTCCACCGACGAGTTCATCAAGGGGCTTTGGCGTGAAAATCCCGTGTTCGTACAGGTGCTCGGCATGTGTCCGGTTTTGGCGGTATCCAATACCGCCCAAAATGCGCTGGCGATGGGTTTGGCGACGGCTTTCGTGCTGTTGATGTCCAATATACTGGTCGCTTCTTTAAGAAACTTTATTCCCAAGCAAGTCAGGATTGCCTCCTTTATTCTGATTATCGCCACGTTTGTCACGATCGTCGATTATGCCATTCAAGCCATCAGCGTCGATTTGCATAAAAATTTAGGGGCATTTATTTCACTGATTGTGGTCAATTGCCTCATTCTTAGCCGCGCGGAGGCCTTTGCTTCGAAAAATACCATAGGTAAATCGATCATGGACGCCTTGGGTATGGGAGTCGGTTTCGTATTAGCGCTTTTTTGTCTGGGTGCGGTCAGAGAATTGCTCGGGAATGGAAGCTTGTTCGATGTCGCGATATTTCCGGAATCGTTTCAAGAGTGGATCATTATGATCCTGCCGGCCGGTGGCTTTTTTACGTTAGCATTGTGGCTAATTGTGTTTAATTATTTCAAAGTTAAAAAAGCGAAAGGATGAATACCGAATCCTATTGGAGCATATTTATCAATGCCAGCCTGGTCAACAATTTCGTTTTGGCCTATTTCCTCGGCATCTGCCCCTTTCTCGGCGTTTCGGGAAAAATGGAAACCGCCACCAAAATGGGCGGCGCGGTGACCTTCGTCATGCTCATCAGCTCCATTTGCGCCTATGGTATCCATGCCTTGTTGGTGGCTATCGATGCGCCCTTTCTGCAATTGATCAGCTATATCGTCGTGATCGCCTCCACCGTGCAATTGGTGGAAATGTTTATCAAGAAGATGAGTCCTACTTTATTTAGAGCCTTGGGGATTTTTCTTCCGCTGATTACGACCAATTGCGCCATTTTAGGTTTGGCGCTCTTTCAAACAAACAAAGCCTACAGCCTCAGCCAGAGTCTCGTTTATGCCTTGGGCGCCGGGATTGGATTTACCTTGGCGTTGATATTGATGGCAGGGATCAGAGAACAATTGGAATTTGCGGAAGTCCCCGATGTAGTCAAAGGAACCGCGTTGACCTTGTTGGTCGCAGGGATCTTGTCATTGACGTTTATGGGATTTTCGGGCTTAGGCACATAAAACACGGGGGCCGTTAATGACATTTATAATTGGAATCAGTGCCGTAGTATCGATGCTGCTGGTTTGGGTTTGGGTGCAGTCCCGATGGCGGGAAACATTTTCCGAGAACATTTCAGACTCGGACGTTTTAGCCGAAAGGCTAAGCTGCGGCAATTGCGGATGCACCCGGGTTTGCTCAAAAAGCAAACGAATCGATCACGAATCTTCAAAATGAGGCAATAAAGCCATGTCCTATTTATCAGAACTCGATACAACTAAGCAATACAAAGCCAAGGTCAAAAAAACCGAAAGGCTGACCCCCGCCAATGTGGAAGAAATTCGAGAAATATTACTGGAGGTAGACAATCCCGAATTCGATTGTCAGGTAGATCAAAGCTTCGGCGTTCTGCTCGAACACAAGAGCGACTTCGGCAATTCCTATCATCATCGGCTTTACAGCGTTGCCGACATTCCGGAAAGAAGCAACGGCAAGTCCCTGATAACGATGCTGGTCAAAAGATGTTCTTATGTGGACGAGTTCAGCGGAGAACAATATCAGGGAGTGAGCTCCAACTTCCTGTGCGACCGTCGTGAGGGCGATGAAATCACGATTACCGGTCCTTTCGAATTGCCCTTTAAAGTGCCCGATGATAAACAGGCCAACATTATCATGATTGGAATGGGTACCGGAATCGCGCCATTCAAGGCATTTATCAAGCACATTTACAGCCAGGAAAAAGAGTGGTACGGAAAAATCCGCTTATTTTATGGTGCGAAAAGCGGACTCGAACTGCTCTATCTCAACGACAAGGACGGAGACCTGACCCAGTATTACGACAAAGCGACATTCGAAGCCTTTCATGCACTCAGTCCAAGGCCGCATTGGGAAGATCCGATATTACTGGATCACGCGATAGAGCAAAGGGCCGAAGAAATTCTCGAAATGCTCGGTTCGGCCAACACCTATATCTTTATCGCTGGCTATGAAAAGGTGAAAGAAAATCTCGACAAAGCCTTTATCAATATCATGGGTTCCAAAGAAAAATGGGAAAACCGGAAAGCCGAACTGATTGCCGGCAAAAAATGGGCCGAGGTGATTTATTGATTTCCGAACCGGATAGATAGAGATGACCATTCTGATTGCTTTGCTAGCACTGGGTGGATTGACGCTGGTATTGGCGCTGATGCTGATCATTGCCAACAAAAAGCTGTATGTCTACGAAGACCCAAGAATCGATGTGGTGGAGGGCATGCTGCCTCATGCCAACTGCGGTGCTTGCGGATACCCTGGATGCAGGCCATTTGCGGAAGCCTTGGTCAAAGGCGAAATGCCGCCAGCCAAATGCAGCGTAAGCAGCGAAGAAGGACAAAAAGAGATTGCGCAATTTTTGGGCGTGGATGCAGGTTCTGAGGAGAAAAAGGTCGCGCGCTTAGCTTGTGCCGGAGGTAACAATGTCGCGATCAATCGCGCCAGATATGAAGGGATTTCCAGTTGCAGAGCGGAGGCCTTGGTTTCAGGTGGAGGCAAAGGGTGTTCTTGGGGTTGTTTAAGCCATGGAGATTGTGAAAAAGTCTGCGATTTCGATGCCATCACAATGAATGCCTTCGGTTTGCCGGTCGTCGATGAAGCAAAATGTACCGCCTGCGGAGACTGCGTCGAAGTTTGTCCGAAGGATCTTTTTTCGATACACCCCGTCAGTCATAGACTATGGGTAGCCTGTAAAAGCCTGGAAGCAGGCGATGGGGTTTTGGAAGAATGCGAAGTCGGCTGCACGGCCTGCGGCAAATGCGCGATGGACGCCCCCAGCCTGATCACGATGATCAACAATTTACCCGTTGTCGATTATTCCAAAAAGCACCAAACCCAAGCCCCTATCCAAAGGTGTCCCACGGGCGCCATCGTTTGGCTGGAGAAAAATGGAGAAGTCGTCAAAGGAGCTGAAGCCAAAAAAATCATCCGTAAGGGGAAATTGAAAATGGGGGAAAGCTGAATTTTTTTGAGTTTGAAATAGTTCCGAGGCGCCCCCGTTTGATAATGTTTTTTTATCTTGCGTGAAAACGCGAACGAAGCCGGCCGAATCGCTTGCTCAATCCTCCTTGATCGTCGAGAAGCTAGAGCGTCCTGAACTGGTTACCCAAGTAGGAGCTCTCATCGTTATACACAAATATCGATAAACTTGCTAAACAGAGGTCATCGTATACCTGGGAGCGGTGTTGTTTGATAAATCTACGGATATTGAACATCAGTGGCTTCGAAATCGCGATCTGGGGATCGCTCCCACAGAGCATCCGCCCCCCTTGTGGGAGCGACGCCTTCGTCGCGATTTCGAAGCCGGGTACGTTAAGCAACAACAAAGGGTATCGAGGTCTCATTCGCCAAGGTGGCAAGACGGTATCTAAGACTTATGTATAACGGCGAGAGTAGGAGCTTGGGTAACCGCATTAGTTAAGCGATGCGCACCAAACTGCTTTTAAAGCACGTAGCCCGTATGCAGCATAGCGGAATACGGGAATGGCGTGGCTTCGAACTTCCCGGATTGCCCTGCGATCCATCCCGGCTACACTCCTTAGACTCGCCGAAAGCGGTCGATAATGATTTATACCTCTCGCACTTCAAATTTCGGCAGTGCCTGAGGAGGCGCCGGGGTGCTCGGCAAAGGCTTTGCCAGCATGGAGCTGGCATAGAGCCTACAGGGACGTATTCACGGCGTCCTTTGACTTGCACCCCGGTGCCGAATTTTGATCTAAGATGGGTATAGCAACGGGGATCTGCGCTTAGCTTGATGATTATGGTTACCCCTCATAGGCGCCAACTTAAGGAAAAACGCGTCATTCCGCCAGGGATTGGCGGAATCCAGGGCCAGGGATGGCAATACGAAGCTTCACACCCATGTAACCTGGATATCGGCAATCCATTCCGATATGACGAATAAAGCTACAAATACACCATAGAATAGACACTAAGTTGGCGCTTATGTGTTACCCCCTACTGCCAAGGTATTCTGGTGTGCGGAAACGCCTTTCCCCCTCATTATCGCTCCAATTATTTCGAGGTTATGTTATCTGCGGCCTCCCTGCGATGTTTTCTTTATTAATACGTAATGCCTTAACTTACTTATAAGGCGATTCTTATAACAAAGGTAGTAAATTATTAATTATTAATGCTTTTTCTGACTTGACAGCCAGGAAAAACTTAGCGACTATCCAAACGCTGACCCAGGGATACGACTTCGTCATTGTTGTCAATAAAGAATTAACCCTTGGGCTAGACAAAAAATCATTGCGTAAAATAACAATAATCAATTAATGAGGGGAGGTTTTAATGGACATTTTTACAACACAACCCGGTCTGGAAATGCTGTTTCGATGGGGACATTTTTTGGCCGGAATAACCTGGATTGGGTTGCTTTACTATTTCAATTTCGTGCAAGGAGAGTATTTTAAGGAGGCGGAAGCTTCAGCTAAATCAGATGTTGTTCAAAAGTTGGTGCCGCGCGCATTATGGTGGTTTCGCTGGGGAGCCATGCTGACTTTTCTAACAGGACTCGGCATTATGGGAATCCGCGGCAGCGGGTGGTCGGTCGATATCTATATCGGCGCTATGCTCGGTACTTTAATGTTCTTAAACGTTTGGTTAATCATTTGGCCGAATCAAAAAATAGTAATCGCATCCACCGAAAAAACCGCGAAAGGCGAAGCGGCCATACCTGAAGCGGCTGATGCAGCAGCGCAAGCGGGGCTGGCTTCTAGAACGAATGTATTGTTTTCAGTCCCGATGTTATTTTTCATGGGCGCCTCCGCTCATTATCCTCATTATGATTCCGGAACGCTCGGTATCCTTTTGATTTTCGCAGCGATTCTCGGTCTCCAATACAATGCGTCACGCAAGGCGCTTTCCCGATTCGGTTTTGCGCAGAAATTGCCGTCTGCCGGTTTTATGGGGCCATTGGCAAGTGTAAAGGGCGTAATCCATTGCGGTTTAGGTTTGGCTTTGGTTTTTGTACTTATTTTAGAGTTAATCTAAATACTTTGCGCGGGGCGGGTTATTCAACCCGCCCCGAACGTTTTGATTTGCTTTAGCCACAGTCGAAACGTTTAGGACGGGGTTACAAATCCCGATTATACCGGACTTCAGTAGGACGGGTTGGTTAAACCCGTCCTGAACGCCAGGGAAGCGCCTATCCGCTTATAACTACGATGTCATTTCATCTCGTCAACCATGAAAAACTATGGTGGTTTTTCATTAACCTGTGCAGTATGCTGTCATTAAAGCCCATACGAGCTGTACTCTGATGGAAACCATTTATTAAGGTGAAGAAATATGTCTGTTAATTTCAGCGAAGTGATCAAAATGCTTGATACGGCATCGCCGTTTGATCTTTATCGATTGAATGTCGCGATCCGGCGTATGCTCGATGACCCTAAACGTATTTCGGCCATCAAACGTGAATTACGCATTGGCCAGGAGGTTGAATACTTCGATGCGGTCCATAATGCGCCTATCAAAGCGATTTTATTGGAATGTAATAAAACCAAAGTATTGGTGCAAAACCTGACGGACGGCAAAAGGTGGAAGTTGCCCTATTTTTGGTTGAATATTGAACAGGCCGACACGGCGATTAATAACAGCAAGGGCACTGGCTTACAGCGTCATGAGGTCGGTATTGGCGAAATATTGGGCTTTTTGAACACACGGGAGAACGTGGAAATGTACGGCAAAGTGATTCGCTTGAATCCCAAAACCGTTACGTTACAGTGTAAAACCGGGCGATGGAAAGTCTCCTATAGCTTGTTGTTTAAAGTGATTAGTGGCGAATATGAAGCCTATGATCAACGAGAGCCATTGATTTTAGAATCCATACTCCAGGAATAACAGCTTGAATGATTACGGCGCCATCGGCAATTAACGGACAAGGGTCGCCTGGCGGATTTGCCGAACAAATCGAATTGTCCTTAGCTGAAAATCTTGGAAACAGAGCACCAGCGAAGTGAAGATATTTCGCGCGGGGCGGGTTATTCACCCCGCCCCGAACGTTTTGATTTGCTTTAGCCACAGTCGAAACGTTTAGGACGGGGTTACAAATCCCGTGCTGTAGGCTATAAAGCCCATACGCCTCAAACTAAAACGCCCAACCCGCATCCCGATCTTTACCAAGCTCCATCCGGCTTCCAGAGACCGGCACAACATCAACCAACCTCGACTCGCTCATTCAATTTTTCCTTTATCGTCGGAAAGCTAGAGCTTCCTCTACAGATTACCCAATCTGAAGCGTGAGTAACACCATTAGACGCGCGATGCGCACCAAACTACTGTTAAAACACGTAGCTCGAAGCAGCATAGCGGAATACGGGAAGGGGGACGGGAAAGTACACGATATGACCTAATTTCGATCTGACCCTGTTTATTTCTGTTTATGCATTTGGATATTTAACTGTCGCTTATGTTGGTCATTGCGGAAATTCAAAACGTAGCTTTGGTATTATCCCGATCGGTTTATCATGAATTAAATGCAGATTACACAGTTCAGAAATCTAGCGTTGTAGCTGCATTCTTGACAATTAAGCAGGAAAAGCCGTATGTTAGCCCGATCAGGACAATAACCGTTAGGCGCTGTCAGAGCTTTGCACATGAATGAAAATGACGACCGAGAAATGAAATGGCTACTCGAGGAGCTGTGCGATCCATTCGCCGTCCTGCCATTGCAGGATGTCGCAAGATCACTGAACGAAGCTATCAAGGAATCTGAAGAAGCATTTTTCGAGCGTGGATGACCAGACGGCGTTGCGCGCGCATTTTGGGATGTTCCCATGGAGCAACTAGACCATTCTATTGAAGTTGCTTTGGGTTCCATTTTTGTACTAGGTCAAGCAGCCATCACTCAAGCCGTCTCCATTGTGACTCGACTTCGCCAACTCACTAATGGTCACTCCTCTATCCCGAGTAGCAAGCGGTTGATAATTGAAAGCCAGGCCGGGGCGATGACCGATTCAGGAATGAGCAAGATGGTAGTCATTGACACGGGTGCCAATTATTTCAAGCACCACCATGAGTGGCCAAATAATTGGTACATCGCAGGCGATGGTTCGAACAGGCAGTCGCATACGATACTGGATGCGCTACGTATGGGGCTGACCGGAAACGATTTGACGAGCAACTTGTGGCGTATCGTTTACCATCTAGATGCCGACACTAGAGATCTTCATGCGATACCCCGATGCTCGTGCACGAGTGGCGAGAAAGGGTCGCTCGTAATTTAAGCCAAGCCTTGAATGTTGACGTGTTTTGGTTAACAGAGGTCTAACATCGGGCTTGGTTCCGACCTCTTGGAAGCCGCGCGTTATAGACAATAAGAGGAAATCATGAAGTTAGCAGGGATAGATTTAGCTTGGCACGGAGAGAAGAACCCTTCTGCTATTGCAGTTGGGATTCTTAATGATAATAAGCTATCACTAGAGGCTCTAGAACCCGCAATCTTTTGTTTGTCTGGAGTTTTTGAGTTCATTTCAAATCAGAAGGATTTATCTGGAATTGCTATTGATGCTCCTCTGATTATCGAGAATCAAATTAGTCAAAGAGAATGTGAGAAAGCACTTAGTCGCGACTATGGGTCAAGAAAAGCTTGTTGCCACACTTCTAACAAATCCCTATATCCTGACTCCTTGAGTGTTAGCTTGTCCTCACTGCTTGAGTTAAGGGGCTTTCAGCACCTTGCACAAGAGCGGTGGCTAATTGAATGCTATCCTCATCCAGCAATAATCGAATGCTTTGAGCTTCCAGAAAGACTTGCTTATAAAAAAGGTAAAGTCGCTGACAAAAAATCAGGGCAGGTCGCATTATCAAGCTTCATCTTAAAATTAGAGTCCTCAAGTGTTTTAGCTCTTAAAGTTCCCAATGAGCTGAAGCTGTTGTTGTCAGAATCGTATATTCAAGGTTTGAAAGGTCAAGCTCTTAAAAGCAATGAGGATGCCTTAGATGCAATTATGTGTCTGTATATCGCTGGTCTTTATCAGATGAAAGTTTCCAGTGTTACTTATGGTGATTCTAAGCAAGGTTATATATGGGTTCCGCGCGTAAAATGCATATAACGAACGGCACATTCGCATTATATCTGCAAGGCGCATGACTAATCGAGAGCATAAAGCATATGAACAATGAAGATACATTACGGTAACAGTACCCGGAAGAGCTTATCAAATAAATAACTGGGGTCAGGTACAAATTAAACGCAGGTCAATTCAGTATCATTTAACTCGTACCTGACCCCAGTTATTTTGATCAAATCCTTTACTGACGATCGAAGGCACAGGTATTACCCAACCTCGGAAAATTTGCATGAGCGCATATGCACGACCACCTGGTGGCATGAATAATTCCAACGCTCGTGGATGGTCTAAATGCGTTGCTACAGGTAAAATTACGCCCTATAACAAATAAACGGCCAATAAACTATTTTCAGTCGCCCACTTTATTGCCTAGTCGTAGCAAAGGGGCAACTGAACTCTTCGTTGGTATATTTCTAACGTATTGCTAAAAAGGTCTATCGTTATGATTTTGACAGTCGAACAAATTGCCGAAGAGGCTCTCGCTTTGCCTAGTGAAGCACGCGCTTTGCTCGCCGACCGTCTTGTAGAAAGCCTTGACCCGGCAGAAGACGGTTATATTCAACAACTTTGGTCAACCGAGGCGCGGCGACGCCGTGACGATGTCCGAGCGGGACTTGTACAGACTATCCCCGGCGATGAAGTATTGGAACGTGTGCGTCGGGTGTTTACTCGATGAGGTATGAGTTCCACCCCGATGCCTTTACAGAGTACGAAGGAGCATCGAGGTCAGGCCTTACATTTGTCATTAATAATTGGGCACAGAGTGAAAACCCTAAATTGTTGTTTTGGCGGGTAGCTTTTTAGCCTTGGGGTTTGTTTGCCGGCCTAATAAGTCGGTCAAAGGGACGCGGCCCTTACCTTAACGCTAAAAATTGCATGAATACCGTGAATCCGTTAATATCGGTATCATGATTGTTTCATTCGGTGATAAGGCCACTTCAGATTTGTTTCACGGAATTTCCAGCAACAAAGCTAGAAAACTGCCCAACCAGATTCATGAATTGGCGCTGTATAAGCTGGACATAATCAATGCTGCTCAAAACCTTGACGATCTTAAATCTCCGCCTGGAAACAGACTGGAACCACTCAAAGGTGATCTCAAGGGTTTTCACAGTATCCGTATAAACAATCAATGGTGCATTGTTTTCCGTTGGGAGGCCAATGCAGCTCATGATGTCCAAATTATGGACTATCACTAATAGTGAGGTGACGTATGATTCCGACGAACAGAACTGCAACACACCCAGGTACGATATTACTTAAAGAGTTTCTTGAGCCTCTTGAGATTACCCAAAAAGCCCTGGCTATTCATTTAGGTATATCCGTTCAACGCGTTAATGAGATTGTACGTGGTAAACGTGGTATTACGCCAGATACTGCCTGGCTACTTTCTGAAGCTTTCAATACGTCCCCTGAATTTTGGCTTAATCTGCAATCGACTCATGATCTGTCGGCTCATAGACCTGAGTATCATGTCGAGTCTTTGGTTGCTGCGGGTATATAGCAATGGGCTCCAATGGAAGTCGTCGCTCCGCTCCTGTAAAAACCAGCCCAAACCCGCAGTTATTTGTCGAATAGTAAAATCCCCCCACGTTATCCCCCAGCCTCAAATAGCATGCTGAAAAAATCCTGATGGATGTTTTTTCCCGAACTCAATTCATCAATAATCAAGCAAAGCATCACGGTCAGCGGTATAAAGAGCGGTGTCGTTGAGAGAAGGTATGACGCCACAAAGATTTGGCGAGCAACATTGATCACACGAATCCCGATCGTTTTATAAAATTTTTAAACGGTTTGTCGTGTACAAAAGATTTGTTTGTTATTGCTTTTAAAGCTTTATATCACTCGTTATACTCATTCAACAAAACTTTTTAACCTAAACGATAAAAGTACTCATGGATTTTGAATGGGATGAAACCAAAGCATTTTCTAATCAGAAAAAGCATGGCATTTCTTTTTTTGAAGCCAGCGAAGTGTTTAACGATGATTTTTCATCCTGTGTTTTAGACCCGGACCACTCTTACGAGGAAGAACGCTATTTGCTTTTTGGTGTTTCACAAAAGGGTACGCCTCTAGTGGTTTCTTTCACAGAAAGAGGTGATAACATTCGCATTATATCTGCAAGGCGCATGACTAATCGAGAGCATAAAGCATATGAACAATGAAGATACATTACGAGAAGAGTACCCGGAAGAGCTTATCAAATCAGGGGTGCGAGGAAAATATGTTAAACGCTATAGGGAAGGAACTAATATTATGGTTATCTCTCCTGAATTACATAAACTATTCCCAACTTCAGAGTCCGTTAATAAGGCATTACGTGAATATGCAAAAGAACATGGCATGGCAATATAATTCGGGGTAGGAACCGACAGCTAGGTAGGCCGTAGCCTGGATAGAGCAGCGCGAAATCCGGGGTTTCGAGCCATGGCCTTCGCGTAAGTCGTATGCGCTGGTACGGGCTACATAGTTCAATCCCTAACAATTAGCGCCCTAATAGGAAGAGCGAAGTCAGAAAAGTGAGTGATCAGTCCTTACTTTTACATCATGGGGGATGCGCTCTATAAAAGTAGTCAAGTTACTTTTTATAGCATAAGCACAATACTTTCGATCGGATAACTTTTGCTTATCGACTCACAAAGCACTCGGCTGTAAAGAATCGCTACGCCAATATTCAGACAAGTCTTTATCGGCGAATCGCGCTATGGAAAATTCCTCAATGTCTATCGAATCGGCCGGCATGCGCTTTTCAACGATTAATTCAGCGATGATCTCGCCGAAAATCGGCGCATATTTCAAAGCTTGGCCGGCGCCCAAGCAGTGATAGAGATTACTTACTCGCGTGTCAGACCCCAGAATGAATTTTAAATCGGGCGTAATATCGAAAAATGAATGATAGCCTCCGGCATAAACGGGTTTTCCGATTCTTGGAAAACGGCTAATGATTTTGCCGAGATAGTTGTCGAGTTGCTGATGATTAACGTTAAAACTCAACGCGTCGTAAATGACATTGGCACCATCGGGATTCATCGCTGCTCGGCTAAATGAACGGGCAATATCTTTAGCATTGCGCCGTCTCGGTTGGTGCATATGCAAAATACTGCCGCGCCAGCGTCTAAAATAGGCTTGATTGACATAGTCGGCGATAATCGGCATTGATTCCGGAATATCGCTGACACTCACCAAAAAATTAGCCGCGTACACGGGCTCCAATGCCACGGGAATGCGCAAACCGATGCCGGCAAACAATTCCGAACTCCAACCGCCTGCGGCATTGACCACATGCTTCGTCAGGATTTTGCCCTGGCTGGTGTGTAAGGCGGTAATATCATTCCGAGTATCTTGCTCAAAATCAAAGACCTCGCAATGCTCTAAAATGTCGATGTTATTTTTTTGAGCGGCCGTCTGCATTGCATTCAAGATTTGCGGGGAATCCAACTGAAGAACGTCAGGCTCATAATAATAGATTTCTTCCGGGACGATTTTAACCGCATTCCGAGTGAGTTCGGTCACATCTTGATGAGAAATCATCGTAAAATCGATGCCTTCTTTTTGCATTGCTTGCTCTAAGTCCATCCAATTTTTTGAGGACTTTCCGAAATGACTCTCGGCGATCCAAATAGCCCCTGACTGTTCAAAAGGGATATCGACACCCCAAATCGGTTGCAGATTTTTCCAATACTGTGTGGCTATTTTGGCCATCCTTGCCGCCATTGGCGACGCATTGGCCGAGCGGACAATCGCGCTATGGCGAGAACTCAAACCCGCACCCAATACTTTTTTCTCTACAATAGCCACCTTTTCTGCTTTGTTGCCGAGCTTGCGCCTTATCGAAAAAGCACAGGCAGCGCCCAAACAACCGCCGCCGATTACAACCGTATGGTACTTTTTACTCATGACCGCCATCTCCTTTTCCAAAAAGTGAACCAATGAACCAGCAAATGCAAGGCTGAGGCGAATTCCAAACGACTAAGTCCTGACTGCCGATATTCCACCGTCGACACGCATGATTTGACCGGTAATCCAACTGGCTTTGTCGGACAATAAAAACAAGGCCATCTGAGCGATGTCCTCGGCTTCACCGATGCGATTCAGCGCATGGCGCGCGGCGGCAGCCTGTTTTTTAGCGTCTTCGCGTATCAAACGTTCGGCTAACGGGGTGTTGGTTAATGACGGAGCAATCGCATTGACGCGTATCTTCGGAGCCCATTCCGCAGCCAAGGAGCGGGTCAAACCTTCCACCGCGCCTTTAGCGGCCGCCACTGTGGCATGGTATGGAAAACCGGTATTCACCGCTACGGTGCTGAAAAGCACGACCGAGGCCGTATCCGCAGCCTGAAGATTACGCTGATAATGCTGCAAGCAGCGCACCGCGCCCAGCAGATTGAGTTCCAAATCCTGCCGAAACTGATCGAGTTTGATCGTTGCGAAGGGTTTTAAGTTGATACTGCCGGGACAATAAACCAAGCCGGCCAATGGCTCGTCCAACGCCGGTAAGGCGTCGGTTAAGACATCGCAGTTAAAATGTTCCGACAAACCCGGTTCTGCGTCTGAACGACTGACGGAATAAGTTTGGAATTGCCCCTGAGCCAAGCGGGTAAGAGCCGCGCCGATACCACTGCTAGCACCTATGATCAAAATTTTACGCATGGTCCGTCCTCAATGGTCAATCAATGCAGGGTATCGAGTGAACAGCAGCAATTCCCAATTTAAAGATCAAAAAGGGTGTGGGGTATGCTTGGCGAGGATCTCGGCAGCCACACTATACCTATATCGTTCGATTACGCTGCTTTCTATTAGCTCAAGTCGAAATATAAATAACCTGCTCAAATCGGCCTGTAGACAGATATTGAGGACCGATACCTAATTCGCGCAATTGCCCTTCCCAAGGGTCGAGGTATACGATGTGACCGCGTGATGTTCTGCGCGATGCGACAATGAAATGACCGCCATTTCGGCGTGCTCCATTGTACCAACCGAGCAAAATAATCGCGGGAGTAGTATCTGAAAGCCGCCAAGCATCGACCGTTATTCCGGGTGAAAACCTAGTTTTGAAGGTCACCCTCAGGCCATCATTTCTAAGTGCTTGGGCGACCTGATCCATGAATGTCCCCATTCTTGAAAACATGTTTCCAAAGGTATTCTGGTCATTGCTATGCGCGCTTGGATCTAAAGACATAGGTGCAGGCGCTTCCGGGATAAAACCCGCATCCTGAACCACTCGGTGATACATACTCCATGCCAACGCCCATTCCGATTCATCAATTGTCATCTGTTTGGCTTGATTTCGCGCCATCCAAATACTGGCAACGGCGCATGAACTCGCTTGCTGTTGCGCCATGACCTGATGAACAATGTTGTCGCTATCATCTCTCAAATATATGCTCATAAATTTATACCTTCGACAATCAAATAGGCACGCACCTACGATGTTATGTGAGTCCTTTAATGTCCCATGACTTCCGATGACGCCCAGAAAAGAAAAGATCAATCTACTGTTATCAAATAAAAATTAGCTTATAACGTGGAACTGTCAACTCTGATGCGAATTGTTTCTCTTGACCATCTACCTATCACGACCCATCTTTCAGCAATAAATAAAGGCTGCGAAGTATTTGGCGGATTTTTCCTCAAAAACCCGCACACCTCCATGTATACCCATCTTCGTAGATCAAAATTCGGCGTATGGGGCCCATCAAAGAGCGCCGTGAACCCAGCACCTAAAATTATCCAAGATAGTTAAACATAGCCAATCAACTATGGAATTTAGTTGCTGGGTGAATACGTCCCTCTAGATAATCATTACCCGCCCGGAATCGTTGCAGCAATTCCCAGTTTGAGCAGTTTCGCCGATTTTAGGGTGTGGGGTATGCCTGTCGAGGAACGCCGTAAACCCATCCATGGGGGCTTGGCGGCAGCTCGAGCGCCAAGGATGGCGTGAATGCAGATTTTGCAGGAGCAAAAATCTGCCCTGCTGCCGACATCCTCGCCAAGCATACCCCACACCCTTTTTGATCTCCAAATTGGGAATTGCTGGAACCGTTGGCGATCACTTGACATCGACCGGCGGCGTGTTAACCGGCAGTAAGCTGAGCATCATCGAGTGGATTGAGGCCGGCGTCACCGGCAGTTATGGGACCGTAATCGAGCCTTGCAATTTTCCGGAAAAATTTCCGCACCCCGGTGTACTGATGTTTTATTATCTGAGAGGCAGCACGCTAATTGAAGCCTATCGGAAAAGCGTTGCGCGGCCCGGCCAAGGTATCTTTATCGGCAAACCGCTTGCTAAACCGTTTGCCTAGCCTGCAAAAAAGTTTTAGTGTGAGAGGCATTAAAGCCTACCGAGATTAAAAATGATACCGATACGAGACGATAACCCCACCGTTCGCCCTCCCGTGATCACGATCGTAATCATTGCGGCGAATATCGCGGTATGGCTATTGCTTCAAGGTGCCGGCGGAGAGGCTGCATTGGTTAAGTCGCTGTGTCATTACGGTTTGATTCCGGGTGAATTATTGAATACGGTGCCCAAAGGCATGACAATTCAGGTCACTGCGAACTACGGCTGTATTCTGAGCGGCGAAACAGGCAATAGCACCCTGTTGACTCATGCCTTTTTGCACGGGAGTTGGTTTCATTTAATCGCCAACATGTGGTTTTTATGGATTTTCGGCGATAACGTCGAGGATGTGATGGGTAGCTTTCGATTCGTAGTATTTTATTTGCTTTGCGCAATCGCCGCGGCGGGGGCCCAGATTTATAGCAATCCGGGAGCCGCGATACCTATGGTAGGCGCCTCAGGCGCGATCGGCGGCATCATGGGCGCTTATGCCCGGCTATATCCAAGAGCACGGGTACATACGATAATACCGATTGGTTTTTATATCACTTCGTTTTCCGTTCCCGCCGGTTTTATGCTGGGTTATTGGTTTTTGATTCAATTGTTGAGCGGCATTCCGGCAATCGGCGATGAAGCCGGCGGTGTCGCCTTTTGGGCGCATGCAGGCGGTTTTGTCGCAGGACTGATTTTAATCAAACCGATGCACCGCCCCGACTATCTGGCCGAACATAACGCGCTAATGGCCGGCCGTCGACCCGATGACCGGTTTTGATTCGTTACCATTTTGTCATTTAGGAACGAGCATGAAACAACGTCGACAACTTTGGAAGGGGGTTCGGTGGCTCGATTGACAGGTGTCGGCGGCAGGGCAGATTTTTGCTCCTGCAAAATCTGCATTCATGCCATCCTTGGCAATCAGATTCCGCCGTCAAGCCTACAGGGACGTATTCACGGCGTCCTGCCAAGCGAGTCACCGAACCTCCGCAAAGCCTACTACTTGTAGAAGTTATTTTGTGCATATTCTTTAAGATTCTCAGGATAAATAGATTTATGCAACAAGCAGAATCATTAACATTTACCGTCGACGGTTTTTTGGCCTGGGAGGAATCCCAAACCGAGAAACACGAATACATTGCCGGCGAGACCTTCGCGATGGTCGGCGCGCGGCGCGAGCATGTTCTCGTTACCGGTAACTTATTGGCCGCGCTTAAGCTACGATTACGCGGTACGCCTTGTCAATCCTACATGGCCGACATGAAACTGCGGGTCGAGTCGGCCGACGCGTTCTTCTATCCCGATGTCATGGTGACTTGCCATCCGGAAGACCGCAAGGCCGGGCAATTTTTAGCCCATCCGACGCTCATCGCCGAAGTATTGTCCGATTCCACCGAGGCATTTGACAGGGGCCCTAAATTCGCCGCATACCGCAGTTTGGAGTCGCTCAAGGAATATGTCATCGTCGATATCGACGCGCTACGGGTGGAGTGTTATCGGCGGACTTCGGACAACGAATGGATGCTGCATGATTACACCGGCCAACAAGATTGCCGATTTTCCAGTCTCGAATTAACGGTTCCGCTCGCTGAAATTTTTGAGGATGTTCTTGCGGATTAAGCGTTCACCAGCCTTGATCGACAATCAAACGGTAATTCATCCAACCGACCGTTTAAATAAACCATTACTGTTTAGCACGGCTTTGGCACTTGCGGTTTGGCTGATTTGGTACGCCTACAGCTCGCCGGATAGCCTATCGATCATCGAAGAAAATTGGGCCGTCACTTTGACGATGGTCTTCGGCTCGTTCATCGCCGGCGCGACCAGCGAAGGCGGCGGGGCGGTCGCTTTCCCTGTGTTCACGAAAGTGCTGCATATCGCGCCGCTCGATGCCAAGATCTTCTCATTGGCCATTCAAAGCGTCGGCATGACCGCCGCGTCGTTGACGATTATCGCGCTACGCGTTTCGGTTGCCTGGCCGGTCATTGCCTGGGCCAGTTTGGGCGGTTTGGTCGGGGTTTCGATTAGCTCTACGGCATTGGCGCCCTTGCTACCGCCCGCTCTGTTAAAAATGCTATTCACCGCGATGATCGCTGCTTTTGCATTGCCGTTGACGATCTTGACTTGGCAAAAGCGACTGTATAATGACACGCTGCCGTTTTTCGGCGCGCGCGAAAAAGCCATTTGGCTATTGATCGGAACCGTCGGTGGCGGCATGACCGGCTTGGTCGGTAGCGGCATCGATATCATTTGTTTTTCGGTGATGGTGTTGTGGTTCCGTTTATCGGAAAAGGTGTCGACGCCGACGTCGGTGATCTTGATGGCGGTCAATGCGCTGGCCGGATTTGCGCTGCATGGGTTCTTGCTGGATAGCTTCAACGCGACGGTTGAGCGTTACTGGCTGGCGGCGGTGCCTGTCGTCGTGATCGGCGCGCCATTGGGCGCTTATTGCTGTACAAAACTGAATAGTCGGGCCATTGCCGTGATTTTGATCCTATTGATCCTGGTCGAGTTGCTCAGCTCGCTGATATTGATTCCATTAACTGCTAATATTATCGGCATCAGCATGACGGTTTTCGTCATTTTTTTGTGGTTCTATTATCGAATGGCCCGATCGGCACGTTACCGGCCGGCCTGTAAAGGAGAATGATGATGCGTATGACTAATCGCGGTTTATTTTTATTAATACTGTTTTCGCTGGCCTCCTGCACCAGGGCCATCAAGCCCGAAGCCCTGCCGTCACATATCTCATTGGGGGCCACCTACTACACGCAATTCGTGATGCGTTACGAAAAAGGCGTGCATCCGACGACCAATTACCGGCGCGGCGCGTCGATTCCGGTCAATACCCCGGTTAGGCTATTGAAAATGACCAATAAAACGATCGAAGTCGAGGTCGATAATTCCAGCCAGCATTTGACGATAAAAAATGTTCAAAAACATACCGGAGATGACGTCTACCGGGCCTTCGATAAATTATTCGCGTCGAACAAAGTCGATCTATCGCGATTCAACGCCTTGGAAAAGCAGCATATTCAAAACGGCACGGTAGCTAAAGGCATGAGCAAGGACGCAGTACTAGTCGCGATCGGCTATCCGCCGATCACCGAAACGCCGAACTTGGACGGCAACCGCTGGGTTTACTGGAGCCACCGTTTTAATCGTTTCAATGTGCATTTCAAAGACAGCAAGGTGAGCTGGGTCGAGGAATGATTATGAATACATTTGAAATCAACAAAATGACTACGACAGAACGTCTTGAAACCATGGAGGCAATTTGGGACTCCTTGGTTCGTGACGAAACTGAAATTGGCATGCCTGATTGGCACCGAGATGTTCTCGACGAAAGACGCTTACGTATTGAACGAGGCGAAGCGAAGTGTTTTTCCCTTAACAAATGAGTGGTCGGCGCTAAGCCCATTCTTGCTTTTTTCCTTATTATGTATCCTTGTTCGATATGACCGCCCTCATAAAAAGCATTATCGCCACCGGCTTGTTTTTGTCCTATCCGTATCTGGTTTACCGGGGGATTGAAAGCGGGATGGTCTGGTTGGCGCCGGCTATTTTTTCCGGCATCTATCTCATGCGGGCGTTGGCCGCGCCCAGCCTGAGAGTCAAAATCTACAAAGGACTGTTCGCGCTTGCCTTGCTGTTGGGCGCGTATTATCTGCAAACCGTAACCGCGAAAATATTGCCGGTATTGATTCAACTCATGTTGATGGGCGTTTTCGGGCGGACTTTGCTCAAAGACAAGGGACCGCCGTTTATCGAAAGCTTCGTAAGGTTGGAGTTTCCGGAAATTCCTCCCGAAATTCTTGTCTATTGCCGTCAATTGACCCTGCTCTGGACCGGATTTTTCGCATTCAATGCCGCGATGTGTACAGTCTTGGCAATCTGGGGCAACGACTTTTGGTGGACACTCTATAACGGCGCATTGATCTATGCGATGATCGGCGCTCTGATGATCGGAGAATACATTTATCGCCATTTCCGCTTTCCCGGCCTGGGCATTCCCGACCCGCGCTCGACGATTAAAACGATGATCGTCAACGGACGTAGAATCTGGATGGATGTGCAGGCGCGTTAATGAAAAAACCTAACATCACATCATTTTGCTCAACATTTCTTTTGTTGCCGATATTGTTATCGGCAAATGCTGCCCATGCCGTCGATACCGAGTGGAAAGTCATGCAAAGGATGCAATCGGATACGGCGGTACGAATCGCCTATCGAGAAACCCGCATACTGGAACTCATCGACCAACCTTGGCAAGGCAGCGGATATCTGTACTCGCTTGCGCCGGATTTGATGATCAAAGAGCAATTGCAACCGGAGCGGGTCTTGATGGGCATCAAGGGCGACCGGATGTTCTATTTCGATCCGGCGGCTAATGTACGCCATCGCGGCGAGTTGGACGCGGCCAATCCGCTAAGCTTGCATATCGCCTTCTTCAATGCCTTGGTCAATGCCGATGTGGCCTTACTGCATCGGGTGTATCGCGTCAATTTCGACGCCCGGGAGCAAGACTGGCTTATGACGCTGAAACCCAGGCGCGGAGATCGATCCGGACTGACTGTCGTTATTTCCGGCCAGCCCGGACAACAAGCCGAGCGTATCGAAATCAGGCAGGCCGACGGCGATTTCAGCGAATTTTTGTTGCGCAAGGATGCTGAAGGCGAGGCGATCGAAACCGAAGTGAATCGCTTGTATAAAGAATTGCAGGGGAACTGATTTGCCGAACCGACGCAAGAGCCTGTTTTATCTGTTGCCGCCATTGCTGTCATTACTGGTGGCACTGACGGTCGAATTCAAGACCGACCTGTCCGCCTTCATCGTCGCCGGCGACAATGCCGAGGAACTGCTGCTCGCGAGCGAAATGCAGTCCGGCGCATTGTCGCGGCGCTATTTGATTTCGGTCGGCTCGGATGACGGCAAGCCGGTGACCGGCGCTTTCATTGAGACGCTGCAAGAACGCTTGAATGCCATCGACGGCGTGCTCGAAGTCTGGTCGCCCGAACGACAAAACCAAAACATCGAAGCGGTGCAAGTGCTATACCGCGATTACGCCGGCGCGCTGTACAGCCTTAAGCCGGAGCAGGATTTGGCAGAGCTGTTCACGCCGCAAGGCTTGGCGCAACGAGCCGAGTTTTTGAAACGAGCGCTATTGTCTCCGCAGGGCGCGATGGTCAAAAGCATCGCCTTGCAAGATCCCTTGTTATTGACGCTGAACGGCTTTCGCACCGTCGGTGCGCAAA
This sequence comes from Methylotuvimicrobium buryatense, assembly GCF_005931095.1. Classification (GTDB taxonomy): domain Bacteria; phylum Pseudomonadota; class Gammaproteobacteria; order Methylococcales; family Methylomonadaceae; genus Methylotuvimicrobium; species Methylotuvimicrobium buryatense. The sequence continues at coordinate 4,504,768 of NZ_CP035467.1, forward strand.
TGCAACAAGCCGGCATCGCCAATACGCAATACCGGAATCTGATCCTGGAAACCGAAATGGCCGGATTGGACGCGCCGCAACAAAGCCGAATTCAGGCGGCGATCGAACAAGCCTTCAAAGAACTGATGCATGACCGGCCGGAGTCATGGCGACTGGAAATGACCGGCGTTCCGGTGTTCGCGGCAGCAACGCAACAATTGATTCAGGGCGATATCGTCCAAATCAGTATCCTTTCTTCGCTCGCGCTAATGACGTTGTTTCTGCTGTTGTTTCGTTCGTTTGGGGCGCTACTGCAAGTGTTCACCTTATTGATCATCGTGATCTTGAGCGCGATATTGAGCACCGCTTGGGTGTTCGGCTATGTGCACGGCATGACTATCGCGATCGGCTCCACGCTGATCGGTATCTGCATCGACTACCCGATACATGCGATTGCGCACGCGCAAACGGTTCGCGCCGAGGACAAGACCGCGGCAATTATTAGAATCTGGCCCAGCCTGTTACTGGGCGGCATAACGACCTTAGTCGGTTATGCCGCCTTAGGCGCGTCCGGTTATCCGGGATTTCAACAAATAGCGATCTATGCCGGCACCGGTATCATTGCCGCTTTATTGTTGACTCGCTTCATCTTGCCGGGATTGGTCGCGGGCGACGACCGCAGAACGTTAAAGGTTCCGCTAGTCGCGCGTTGGGCAAGCTTCTGCGCGCGTTTCCGGCCTTGGCTATTGACGGTATTGTTGGCGCTGCTGGGCTCGTCGTTATTCGCCTTACCGTCGTTACGCTGGCTCGAAGACATGCAGGATCTAACGCCGGAACTGGATTATCTGAAAGAAAACGATAAACGAATCAGGGCGCGTATGGTCAGTATCGAGCCGGGGCGTTTCGTGCTGATTACCGGGCAAGACATCGAAACCGCACTGCAAAAAGCCGAGCAAGTTTATCCGGTGCTGGATCGATTAAAACAACAAGGCGATCTAAACGAGTATTTCGGCCTGTATCCGTGGTTACTATCGACACGTCAGCAAGAACTTAATCAAGCCCTATTGCAAGACCATCTGACCGACGCCAATCGGCAGCTTTGGCAACAGGCGCTGCGAGAACAGGGCTTGTCGGTCGAACGGCTAGGTCGGTTCGACTATCCGAAGCAGGACGCGCTGACATTAGAGCAGGTATTCGAAACACCGGTCAAAAGATTGATCGACAGCCGCATCATCAGCACGGAGCGTCAAAGCGTCGTGATGATCTGGCTGGCCGAACATGAACCCGAAGCGCTACGGGCGGCGCTAGCTACGATAGAGGATGCACGCTATTTCAGCCAGCGAGATATGCTCAACGACATGACCCGCGACTATACCGAGCGGGCGCAAACTTTGCTGGCGGCCGGTTTATTCATTATCGTGCTGCTATTGGCCGTGCGCTACCGAAGCCTGGTAAAAACGCTACAAACCCTATTGCCGGCGGTACTGGCGGCGCTGTTCATTTTAAGTCTCTGGTCGCTCGGCGGCGCGGCGATCAGTTTTCTGCATTTGGTCGGTTTTCTGTTGGTCGTCGCAATCTGTGTCGATTACGGTATTTTTTACCAGGAAAATCGCGGCGGCGATATCAAACTAACCTATCAAGCGATGGCCGCCTCGATGTCGACCAGCGCGCTGGCTTTCGGTTGTCTAGGTACAGCCGAGAGCACGTCGCTAAGAATTCTGGCCGGTGTCGTCGTGCTCGGCGTGTTGCTGGGCTTTTTGTTTTGTCCGCTGATTATCAAGCACAGGGAAGATTCCTGAGACACACTAAAACGCCGGCATAACGGTAAAAATCGGCATTGACCGACCCTAAATTCAGCAGTTTAACCATGAAGATCATGAAATACTTCAAGAGATTATCTAAACTTTCTTGCCAACCTCTTGAGTAAACGAAGGCTCTATGCAACTGCATAATAATGTTCTTGAAGGACCAGCAATCACCCCGGCAAACGAAAATTCGGGGCGTGGGGAGGGTGCGGTCACTCGCCCGACAGGACGCCGTGAATACGTCCATGTAGGCTCGACGGCGGCTCGAATGCCAAGGATGGCGTGAATGCAGATTTTGCAGGAGCAAAAATCTGCCCTGCCGCCGACGCCTGTCGATCGAGCAACCGCACCCTCTTCGGAACCGGCATTTGCTCTGTCAAGCGCTGTATATCGAAAAATTAGATAAAGAGTCCAAATCTACGAGCTTTCACAGTAAATTATTGAATTGAATTCTTATTCTTCATGATTTCCAGGGTGAAATGCTTTTCTAAGATGAAAGGATTGAAGGCTTCAAAAACACGCCGTTCAATTAAATGCCGGCATGCTATGCTTATACGCTTGTTTATTAATACTAAGAGGAGGAAATGATGAAGTTAACTTATTTGATGTTATCGGTTTTTCTGTTGAGCTTGAGCGGCTGTGCTTCGCAAGCCAACAAATCGAGCGCCCAGCCGATACAAACCAGCGGTACCGGCACCTTGATCATTAAACCGATCGCGTTTAAAGACGAGTCTTATATTCGAGGCGCAGTTAAAGAAGAATGCAACCTAGACGGCAAGCTATCTCAGTTCATCAAGGAAAATGCCGCGCGGCAATATGCCGATATCCTTACCGATACCGAAACAGGCCCTGCGGACGCGAAAGTTCTAACCGTCACGATCGATGAAGTGCAAGGCGCTGCCGGCGGAGCATGGTCGGGTCCTAAAACCGTCACGATTACCGGAACGCTCACTGAAAACGGCAAAGAGTTGGGCGATTTCAAGGCCCGGCGTTATTCCGGAGGCGGCATGTTCGGCGCCTATAAAGGCACTTGCGCCATTCTGGGCCGCTGCGTTAAAACCTTAGGCCGCGATGTCGCCGAATGGATGACGCATCCGACGGCAAAGGCCGTTTTGGGCGATTTGTAAGGTCACTTTATGACTGCTATCCCCAGCTCTTGCGACGTTCTGGTGATCGGCGGCGGCCCGGCCGGAAGCAGCGCGGCCACGCATCTGGCGCAAGCCGGCATCGATGTCGTGTTGCTCGACCGGGCGACTTTCCCTCGCAATCAAGTCGGTGAAAGCCTGATTCCGCATATTTGGAAATTTACCGATATGACCGGCGTATCGGAAAAAATCGAACATGAAGGCTTTCTCGCTAAAGCCGGCAGCATCACGGTCTGGAACGGCAAGATCAAACAAATCCGCTTTTCGGACTTCGGTTATACCCGCCCCGGCCTGCATGTCGAACGCGATATTTTCGACGACATCCTGCTAAAGCATGCCCAAAGCTGCGACGCCCGGGTGTTTCACGAAGTCGCGGTCAAAAAAATCGACCTTTCCGACAGCCTTTGGCCGAAAGTACACTATACCGACAAGCGCGGCCGCAGTAACGATGACGGCAGCATTCGTTGCCGCTTTGTCGTCGACGCGAGCGGCCCGAGCTCTTTGTTGGCCAACCAGTTTAAAACCCGCCGCACCATCAGTTCGCAGACGAATTTTTTATCGTTGTGGGGTTATTTTGAAAACTCACGATTTGTCGGCGTCGATCGTCAAAGTCATAGCGAAGAAGAACTAAATCGAATCAAGCCGGTTACCTTTGTCATGTCCTTTGAAGACGGCTGGATCTGGCATATCGTATTGCGCGGCAAAACCAGCGTCGGCCTCATCGCGCCGACCGAACGCACCAAAGGCATGGACCGGCAGCAACGGGAAGCCTTTTTTCTGAACGCCTGCAAGACATTGCCGCATTTGAGCCGCCTGCTGGAGCCTGCGCAATTCATCGAAGGCTCGCTGCAATTCAGGCCGAATTATTCTTATTATTCCGACACTATCTGCGGCGAAAACTATTACTGCATCGGCGATGCCGCGGCTTTTGTCGACCCGGTATTTTCCCACGGCGTGCAAAACGCCTTATACAATGCGGCGGCGGCGACGCTGGCGATCAAAGAATCGCTCAAGCACGAAAAGCATCGCTTGCGTTACAGTCAATTATGCGAAAGCCGTATGCAGCAATTTTACGGATTCTCAAGAGCCCTGTCGCTCGGCGACTTCGGTTGTAACGGCGTCAATCCGCAGCTCGTTAAAAACCTAATGAAAGCGATGCCGCCGTTGGAATTGGAGCTCATCCTGTTCGCCTCGGAAACCACCAACCGCTCCGAAAACTTCCGACGCCTAGCCCGGGAAGCCGGCGTGTTAGGGTGCTTTGAGGAAAGCTTTTCCGGTAAAGCTCATGAACGAATCGAAGCTTTGGATTTTTAAGCGGAGCAACCCGGATTTAGTGAAATGGAATCCGAAAATTTCGAAGCCTGAAATCTCCCGTATTCCGCCCTGTCTGCGGACGATTACGCAAAAGGTGTTGCTTTATTAACAAGACAATTGCCTTTGGGGCTTCGGCTTGTCCAGGTTAAGCAATGTCAACAGAAATAAATATGTGATAGCCGTCTCATTTCTCAAGAAGATAAGGTGCATTATCTTCATATAAGAAAGAGAATCGACGTTAGAAATCGTTATTACCGGAGTGCTATGCGTACCATGGCAAGCCCACCAATGCTTAACATCAGCCTTTATGGTTTGATCCGGGTAGGGAATTCGGTGCTTAACGACATGAAGGTACGCGCAGCGTACCCTACAATTTATGTATGACGACGAGCGGTTCTCCGTGGGAACGAGGAAAATCTTTATCCAAAAAGCAGAGGATGATGTGTGTTGTAGGTAGGTATTTTTACGCGGGAGCGAGCCTAACATTCATTTCAGCTTAACTAATCGATTAAGCAAGGCGGATTCATGAAAAAAACATTGATGCAGCTCTTGACTACAGATTTACTTAAAAATCTATCGATTAGTCTTAGAGGCCGCCTGCTGTTGCTGGTTTTTGTGTCGTCGATTCCGGCTTTCGGTTTAATCATCTATTCGGCGATCGAAGATCATAAGGCCGCCGAGCGAGAAGCTCGAGAACAAACCCGAGCTTTAGCCGCGAGGATCGCCGACAAGCAAAATCGGCTATTCGAAGAAACGCGGCAATCGCTGGTCTTATTGTCGAATATACCTTATGTCACCGTTCCCGAGCTATTGCCTCGCTGCCAAGAATCCTTGCCTCGCATTCATAGCCAAAATTCTTTGTTCGCCGACATCGGCATGACGGATAGCGAAGGTAATTTATTATGCAATGCACTGAATTTCGAGAACCCTGCCAATTTTTCCGAACGATTATGGTTTCGCCGCGCCATCGCTAGCCGACAGTTCGCCATCGGCGATATCATCTTCGGCCTACCTTTAAAATCGCCCGAATTGATCATGGGTCACCCCGTCTTTACAGAGGACGGAAAGCTATTGAAAGTACTCTATGCCTCGATCGACCTGTCTTGGCTGCGGGCGGCACTAACACCGTTATTACAGTCGGACGAGACCGTGGTATCGCTCATCGATACCGATAATACCGTGTTGCTGCGCGTTCCGGATACCGATTACGAATGGACAGGACGATCCGCGCCGGCGAGGGAAATACCTAACGGCAACTGCCGGGCATTTGAGGAGTTCCAGGATGTGGACGGTATTTCACGAATATATGCCTCCGAACCCGTGCTATGGATCGACGAAAAATGCATCCATGTGCGGGTCGGCGTACCGAAACAGGTTTTTTTCGAGCCGGTCGAATCGCGCCTGTATCGGAACATCACCGTACTATCGGCCGCAAGCTTGGCGGCATTGTTAATTGCCTGGTTCGGTAGCCGATGGCTGGTCTTGCATCGAATGAATATTTTAACCGATGCGGCTCAACGACTGGGCGAAGGCGATTGGTCCGCGCGCGCCAACCTCGATAAATCCGGTGATGAAATCGGCCGTCTCGCGCGCATATTCGATCAAACGGCCGCTCGATTACAGAGCCGCGAGGCCCGCTTGCTGCAATCCGACCGGGCGCTGTCGCACGCCAACCGCGCCTTGAATGTCTTGAGCGCCGGCAACAGAGCCATGCTGCATACCGAGAACGAACAAAGCTTGCTGAATGAAATCACCCGTATGATCGTGGAAAAAGGCGGTTACCGAATGGCTTGGGTGGGATTTGCCAAGCACGATACCGACAAAAACATCGAGCCGGTGGCGCACGCCGGCAGCGATCGGGACTATGTCGACCGCCTAAACCTAAGCTGGGGAAATGATAGTACGCGCCATGGCGCTTGCGGACGAGCCATAGCCGAAGGCCGTCCGATAGTCGTGCCCGACATCGCCATGGCGCCGGAATACCGTTCCTGGCGCGAGGCGGCTTTGCAATGCGGCTTCGCTTCTTGCATCGCACTACCGTTGATCGATAGTCATCAAACTTTGGGCATGCTCAGCATCTATGCCACGGAAACCGATGCTTTCGACAGCGTCGAAATCGAATTATTGAAGGAGGCTGCTGCCGATTTGACTTACGGTATTTGCAGACTGCGCGATCAAGCCCGGAGCCGGCAGGCCGACGAAATCGAAGACCTCTACAACAAAGCGCCATGCGGTTATCATTCGCTGGACGAACAGGGACGCTTCATTCGCATCAACGACACCGAACTGGCTTGGCTGGGCTACGCACGGGAAGAAGTGATCGGTAATATGCGTTTTTTAGATCTCTTGACACCATCGAGCCAAAAGGCATTCGAGGAAAATTTTTCTATTTTCAAAAAACGAGGCTGGGTACGCGAGCTCGAATTCGAGATGCTGCGCAAGGACGGCACGATTTTACCGGTATTACTGAATGCTTCCGCGATTCGCGACGAAAACGGTAGCTATTTATCAAGCCGATCGACCGTTTACGATATCACCGATCGAAAACGCGCCGAAGAAGCGATGCTTCAGACCAAAGAAGCAGCAGAAACCTTATCCCGCATCAAAAGCGAATTTTTGGCCAATATGTCCCACGAATTACGCACGCCGCTTAACGCAATCATCGGCTTTTCCGAAGTACTCAAAGACGAGCTGATCGGAGAAATGACGCCGGAGCAACGTGAATATGTCACCGACATCTTTCATAGCGGCCAGCATTTACTCTCGTTGATCAACGACATCCTCGATCTGTCGAAAATCGAAGCCGGCAAGATGGCCTTGGATCTCGACACGCTCGATATCGACGATTTACTGCGCAATAGTCTTGCTATTGTCAAGGAAAAGGCTGCGGCACACCGCGTCCGGCTGCAGCTTGAAACGGCAGAACCGATAGGGCCGGCCATGCTCGACGGACGTAAGACCAAGCAGATCATTTATAACTTACTGTCCAACGCGGTCAAATTTACGCATGAAGATGGCCGGGTGACACTACGGTACCGCAAGGTAAGCCGCCTCGATGTCGAAGCTTGGACTTCCGATGCGGAAACTTGTCTGCGAATGCCTTTACCGGTAAACCACTTCGAGCAATTTATGGAATTCGAAATCGAGGATAGCGGCATCGGAATTTCGGTCGAGGATGCGCCTCGCCTATTCCACGCCTTTTCGCAATTGGATTCCTCACTGTCCCGTAAAAGCGAAGGCACCGGGCTAGGCTTGGTGTTAGTGTTAAAACTAGCCCAACTCCACGGCGGCACCATGGCCGTGGCCAGCACGCCGGGACAGGGCAGCCGTTTCTTCGTTTGGCTGCCCTGGCGCGATATCGGTGCCGATCATATCGAGCGGCTCCCCTCTAACCGGCAAAACGAGTTGGACTCCGGGTATTCATTGGCGCTGGTGATCGAAGATAACCCGGTCGCCGCCGAGTTGATCCGCTTGCAATTGGAGCCGGAAGGATTCGAAATAGCGCTTGCCGAAAATGCTGCAGCGGGACTTGAACTGCTGGCACGTCTACAGCCCTCGCTGATCATTCTGGATATCCTTTTGCCGGATATGGACGGCTGGGAACTGTTGGCCCGTATCAAACAATCCGATAGCCCCGCAACGAACATTCCGGTGGTCATCGTATCGATAGTCGCAGACGCGCAAAAAGGCTTCGCTCTGGGCGCCAGCGCGGTATTGCAAAAGCCGGTAGGCCGAAACGAATTGGTTAACGTGCTGACAAAATTAAGACCGGTAACGCCGATGGAAGGCGTTAAAGTTTTGGTCGTCGACGACGATCCGAAATCCGTGGACCTGTTATCAGCTTATCTGCTCGAACCCGGGTATATTGTATTGAAGGCCTATGGCGGCAAGGACGGCATCGCTCTGGCTCAACGCGAACGGCCCGATCTGCTGGTGTTGGATTTGATGATGCCAGATATCAACGGATTCGATGTCGTGGAAGCACTGAAGCAGAGCCCCGACACCGCCGATATTCCGATTGTAGTGGTAACAGCGAAGACTTTGACGACCGAAGACCGCGCCGTCTTGAACGGAAACGTTGCGGCCATCATGGAAAAATCCAGTTTCAATCACAAGAGTTTCGCCAACGAAGTCCGAAGATCTTTGCGACTGAACAAGAGAACAATATGACTGCGCAAATACTGGTAGTGGAAGATACGTTTATCAATATGAAACTCGTCTGCATGCTGCTTGAAAAGGCCGGCTACCGGGTGTTGCGGGCCGACAACGCCGAAGACGGCATCGCGCTGGCGCAAAGATATTTGCCCGACCTAATTCTGATGGACATTCAATTGCCCGGTATCGACGGGCTTGAAGCGACTCGTCTTTTGAAAAAAGCGGATGCTACAAAGCATATTAAAGTCGTCGCATTGACCGCTTTCGCAATGAAAGGCGATGAGGAAAAAATGATCGCGGCCGGTTGCGACGGCTATATCGCCAAACCGATTCAGTACAAAAATTTTCTTGGAGAAGTTGAAAAAACGCTTTCGATGAACCTCCCAAAGGAAGAACGCCATGACAATACCTAAAAAAATCTTGATTACCGACGACGACCCGATTAACCGTAAACTGGTGGAAAGCCTTTTAAAACCGAATGGTTACGATATTCGTAGCGTGGAGTCCGGACAAGCCGCGCTGGATGCGGTCGATTTCGACCCGCCCGACTTGATTTTGCTCGATCTGATGATGCCGGGCATGGATGGCTTCGAAGTGGTCAGGCGGCTCAAAGCCGATGCCGCTACCGGCCGAATCCCTATTGTGATGTTGACGGCGCTCGATGACGACGGTTCGCGCGCCCGCCTGACTTCGGCCGGGATCTCCGTGATCCTGACCAAGCCTTTAGACCGCTGGGCCTTACAAGGCTGTATCAATCAATTGCTGGGAGGCTGTCATGGCATCGAGTGATACGCCTATCGGCGAAACTCACACGAAAACGGAGCTAGAGAGGAGGAACCGGCTCTATACGATGTTGAGCCATATCAACCGATGCATTATCCGCACCAAAGACCCTCAGGAACTTTACGTTGCGGCTTGCCGCATCGCCATCGAAAGCGGCGGTTTCGCGATTGCCTGGATAGGCTTGATCGACTCGGAAACTGGAAGCCTGATACCGGTCGCCTCTGCCGGTAACGTCACGGTAACTCAGCTCAAGAGTTTAAATGAAGGCAAATTCGACGTCTTATCGAACGACAAGGAGACCGCCGGCGGGTCGCGCTTTTCATCCTGGATCGAAATGTCCGAGCAATTAGGCTTGCTTGAAGGCGCCTCCTTTCCGATACGGCTTGAAGGCAAGACCGTCGGCTCTTTCAATATCGCGGCGAAAGAGCCGGGCTTTTTCCGCGACGCCGAAATCAATCTATTGCTCGAAGTGGTGGATGATATTTCGTTCGCGCTCGACATTATCCGCCGTGAGGAGAAGCGGACCGCCGCCGAGAGTAAGATGCGCTATTTCGTCTATTACGACTCCCAAACCGGCCTCCCTAGCCGCGCGCTATTCGAAGAACGCTTGAACGAATCTTGTTATAACGGAAACGCGCATCAAGTCGTCGTGATGGTCGTCAACCTTCGCAGGCTACAAATCGTCTTGCATTTACTGGAACCCAATACCGGCCTGGCGATTATCCGGACTCTGGTCGACAGACTCGAATCGGTATTGCCGGCCGTTCCTCGCGCTCGCATCGACGAGGCGAAATTCGCCCTGCTATTGCAAGATCCGGAAGGTTTGCATGTCGCGGAAGAGCTGGCCTGGGAAATTCATAAGGTCTTGGCCGAGGCCGTCGAGATCGACGGGCAAGAGTACTATCTCGACCCGTTTATCGGCATCGCAAGATTTCCATTGGACGGCGAACCGGCGGAGGTTCTCAAGCACGCCATACTGGCCGCCTCTTCCCCCGACACCGACACTATTTGCCGTTTTTTCTTCGCCGATATGGATGAAGGATCGCGGCGGCAACTGAATCTCGACACCGCATTGCGCCGCGCTCTGGAGCGCAATGAATTCATTTTGCATTATCAACCGCAATTGGATTTATCGACAGGCCGGATCATCGGCGCCGAAGCCTTACTGCGTTGGCAAAGCCGCGATTACGGCTTGGTTTCGCCGCTGAACTTCATCCCGCTGCTCGAAGAAAACGGCATGATAAACACGATCGGCGAATGGGTGCTGCAAGAGGCTTGCCGGCTCAATCGAAAATGGCAAGACGAAGGACTCCCGCCGTTGCGCATGGCGGTCAATCTTTCGGCTAGACAATTTCATGGCGGCGATATTCCGAACATAGTCAAGCGAACTCTCGAGAAAACCGGTCTTGAACCGCAATGGCTGGAATTGGAACTGACCGAGAGCATCGTACTGATGGATGCCGATAAAGTCATCCGTACGATGCACGAGATATCAGCGGAAGGCATCGGTTTCGCATTGGACGATTTCGGTACTGGCTATTCATCGCTCAGTTATTTGCAGCGGCTTCCGGTTGCCCGAATCAAAATAGATAAATCCTTCGTAGCCAATCTCACTTCTAATCCAAGCGATGCGGCGATCGTTCGCGCGGTCGTCGGAATGGCGCACAGTTTAGGCTTGAAAGTCATCGCCGAAGGCGTCGAAACCGAAGGACAACTGGGTTTTTTACGCGGCATCAACTGCGAAGAAATCCAGGGCTACTTATTCAGCCGTCCATTGCCGGCCGATGATTTTACCTTGTTATTACGAGAGGGCCGAAGTATTCCGCCCAAGCAAATCGAGAAGCCGGAACGGGTCTTATTACTAATCGACGACGAGTCGAATATCATTTCGGCATTGACGCGCGTATTACGACGCAAGGGATTTCGCATCGTCGGCACTACGAGTATCAAGGAAGGATTCGAATTGATGGCGATTCATCAACCGGGCGTTGTCATTTGCGACCAGCGCATGCCGGAAATGACCGGAACCGAATTTCTAAGGCGGATCAAGGACATTTACCCCGACACGATACGCATCGTGCTGTCGGGTTATACCGAATTAAATTCCGTGATCGATGCGGTCAATCATGGCGAAGTCTACAAGTTTCTGACCAAGCCGTGGGAAGACGAAGCGCTTTGCCAAGTAATCGGCGATGCGTTTAATATTTACGAATTGCGCCAGGAAAATCGCTATCTTTCTCGAAAGCTAAATACAAATCGAGCTAGATCCGAATAGACTTAAAGAGACCTTTTCCCCGCGTGCATCAAGCTACTCCCTTTTGATTGAAAAACCGTCTAAGAATAATAAGGATTTGGTCGAAAATAACTTCCTTATTTTTGGAGGGTTCGGTAGCTCGATTGGCAGGTGTCGGCGGCAGGCAAAGCCGCCGAGAAATCCTCGCCACGCACACCCCGCACCCTTTTTATCCTCAAATTGGGAATTGCTGCCGAACCCTCAACAAAGCTCATAGTTCCAGGATGTTATTTATACCTTTCGCACTTCAAATTTCGGCAGTGCCTGAGGAGTCGCCAGGGTGTGCGGCAAAGGCTTTGCCAGCATGGAGCTGGCATAGAGCTTACAGGGATGTATTCACGGCGTCCTTTGACGGACACCCTGGTGCCGAATTTTGATCTGCGATGGGTATATCACAGCAATTCCCAGTTTGAGCAGTTTCGCCGATTTTAGGGTATGGGATATGTCTATCGAGGATCTTGGACGATTTTGATACTGCTAGGTTTCCACGCTTTGTGTCGTAATCACCGGGACCTAAATGAAAAGACGGTTATAATTACTTAAATTAATTAACTATTCAGTCCCCAGGCAATTATCGTTCCCACACTCTGCGTGGGAACGATAGGGGTGTGAATAATTACTAAATTAATCGTCGTTTAATAATAATTTTGGAGCGTTTATATCATGATCGATAAAGCTATTAAGTTGCCGGTTTTTGTCATTTTGCTTTGTGTGTCGACGTTTTCTCATGCCGAGCCCGAACAGGATAGCTATGCCACTCAATTTTTTGCAAAATCAGGCAATGCTTTGGCAAATATCACTACCGGTTGGCTAGAAGTCCCTAAAAACATTTATATTACCACCCGAGAAACTAATATTATTTACGGTTTCATTGGCGGCACCGGCATGGGGATTTTTCATTTGGCTGGACGCATAGCCACAGGCGTGTTCAACCTTATCACCGCGCCGATTCCTTCCGACCCGATCGTCAACCCTCACTACGTCTGGAACGATTTCGGCACGAAAACCACATACGCCGTTCAGTTTTACCTAGAAGAACCCAGTACCGAAACAGCTCCTCAATAACCTAAGTCGTCTGTTGACGAAAGCAATTCTATCAAAATGTCTTTCATCCCCCGATTATTGCCGTTATTGTTGGCCCTACTCGTATTATTATTTTACGGCACGTTTAGCTTCGCTCAACAAGATGAAGAACTCGAGACGATACTCGAATTAGAGATGCCCGCAACACGTCAATTGATGGAACGCGCTTTTAGGTTGACGCGTCATGGGCGTAATCGTAACGACTATTGGCAAGCGGCTGTCAATTTTTGCAAAGCAGCGCGCCTAGGCAGCATCGAGGCCCAATATCAATTAGGCATGTTGTACGCATCCGGAACCGGCGTTCGCTCTCATCGTGATTACGCCGCCGCTTTATTTGCCACGGCCGGACAGCAAGGTCATCAATTAGCTCAAGCCATGCTCGATTCCATGCCGTTGAAAAAACTACAACTACCCGGCTGCATGCTTTCCGACAAACAATTGCCGGCTAAATCGGGCTATCGATCGCATTCGTTCTCTTTTTCCAAGGATATCGACATTGATAAGCTGATAAAAAAACTGCCGCCTCAAAAAACATGGATCATCGATTTAGTCTATACGATGGCGCCTTGGTATCAAATCGATCCACGCTTGGCGCTATCGATTATCAGCATTGAATCGAACTTCAATCCCAATGCCGTCTCGCCCAAAAATGCGATGGGCTTGATGCAATTGATTCCGGCCACGGCCGAGCGCTTCAATGTCCAAGACGCGTTCGATGCCGCACAAAACATCAAAGCGGGTTTACGTTATTTGAGGTGGTTGCTAAAACGTTACGATGGCGATGTGGCGCTCGCCGCGGCCGGCTATAATGCGGGGGAAGGCGCTGTCGACCGACATAAGGGCATTCCACCCTATCCCGAAACGCAGGCTTATGTAGCGCGCGTACTCAATTTATATAAAAACAAACGATGCTGCGATGGGTTTTGAGTTTGGTTTCGTTGCATCATGATCAGGCGCCCGGCCTCATCATCAATCAATTAAGGCGTTAATATGTCATTGTCTAAACAATTGCTTTTGCTAATTTCGTTGATTTTTCTGGTTATTTTCAGCATCAATTTTGCGTTGAGTTTAAACAAGATCAAAAGTTATCTGGAAATCGAAGCCCAGGTTCATGCTCAAGATACCGCAACGTCTTTAGGCTTGTCCCTCAGTCCTTATATGACTAACGAAAGCGATCCCATTTTAGAGACGATGATCAACGCGATTTTCGATATGGGTTATTATCGCGAGATAAAGTTGGTCAACGTCGACAATAAAACCTTGATCAAAGTAACCAACGATAGAGTGTTTACCGAGGTTCCTCAATGGTTTGTCGAATGGCTGCCTATGCAAACTGCAACCGCATCGAGCGAAATCAGCTCCGGCTGGATGTTAAGCGGGACGATTTTTGTTTCGACCAACCCGGGATTCGGTTACCTAAAACTCTATCAATTGGCCCAAAGCGCCATGACGTTTACGTTGATTACTTTCGTCGGCGCGGTTTTATTGTTATTTTTGATATTACGTTTCGTTTTATCGCCGCTGAAAAATATTAATGCATTGGCCTTATCGATTGCGAAAGGACAGTTTAAAACCATCGAAAATATCCCGTGGACAACCGAGGTTAAAAATGTCGCCTTATCGATGAACTTAATGTCGAAAAAAATCGAAGGCGTCATTAACAACCTGAATCATAAACTGGACGGTTTAGGGAAAAAATTACACAACGACGAATTGACCGGCTTGCTCAAAAAAAGTTGTTTCGAGTCGGACATGAAACAATTGTTCCTGAACAACACAGAAGCCTATGTTTTCATTATTAAAATAGATAGCCTAACTAAACTGACGAAAGAATACAGCGACGATCGGGTCGATGCGTTTTTGAAAACGTTCGCTCAGTCTCTACAAGACATTGCCGCTCATTATCAATCTCATCAGGTGACACCCTACCGCCTGTTAGGTTCGGAGTTCGCTTTGTTGGGCCGAACTTTGAATCGAAATCAAGCCGAGCATTTAGCGCAGTCGTTGATCGATTCGCTCACCGAGCTCGCTGAAGAATACGAGCACACCGATATTGCTCATATCGGAATTTCCTCGATAAATCCGCTCGGAACGCCGGCAATTAGCTTAGCCTCTGCAAACGAAGCTTTCGAACAAGCACAACTGATTGGCGCTAACAGCTACTACATCAAAGAAGACAGCATTTACGCCAAGGACATCGGCGAGTGGAAAAACCTGGTATTCGACGTCATCGATAACCGCAGCTATGAGATTTCTTACTGCGAGCCGATTAAAGACCTGAGAAACGAGCAAGTTCTGATCGAAGAAGCTTCATTTCATGTGCTAGATTCCGAAGGAAATCCCGTCCCGATAGCCCCGTTTGTCGCGATAGCAGAAAAATTTACAAAAATCATTGAGTTGGACCGCGACATCATTCGTCATGCACTTGACTGTATCGACGCACAACATCTCCAGCACGCGATTGCCGTCAATGTTTCGACCCGAACGATCAAGAATGCCGAATTCAGAACCTGGTTGGTCGAACAACTCAAATATCGCCCCGCCGCCAAGCAATTGATTTTCAACATTGCGACTTATGCCGTTTCGAAAGACTTCGACGCTTATCGAGAATTTTTCCGGTTTACTAGAACTCTCGGCGCCGAAATCATGATCAAGCGATTCGAACCTCAGACGATGAAATTGGAGCACATCAAAGACTTGCGCCCCGACTATATCCGTTTGACACGCGAATTAAGTAATAATTTGACCGATCATGAGGCAAAAACAGACTTTATCGAAACCATCGTGCAGGCGGCAAAATTACTCGACATCAAGGTCATTGCCGAAAACGTCAAATCCGATAAAGACTATGCAACGCTTCGTGATCTCGGCATTGATGGTGCCAGTCGATAATTCTCATGACGATAAGCGTTTTACGACAATGGCGCCTGATCAAGTCGATCTGCTTGTTGGTCGGCTTGTGTCTGAGTCTGTTTGCAACGGCTCAAATCGACATCAGTTCGGAGCTATTGTCACGAGTCGAAAACAAATATGGTGTAGCGGGGCGTCAGCGTGTCGAAGCTTGGAAACAATTGCTGGAAAACCCCGACATTAAAATATTGTCGGCGCGAGAAAAACTCAAAAAAGTCAATGATTTTTTTAATCAAAAAATTGACTTTGTCGATGATATTCTTTTGTGGGGCGTGGAAGACTATTGGGCGACACCGGTCGAGTTTTTGGCTCAAGGTGCTGGAGACTGTGAGGATTACGCCATCGCCAAATACTTTACGCTAAAAATACTGGGAGTCCCCGATGACAAATTACGCATCACCTATGTCAAAGCCGTGGAGTTGGGACAAGCACATATGGTTCTGACATATTTCGAGACGCCACGCTCAGTGCCGCTAGTTTTAGATAATCTCATCCCTCAAATCAAGCCGGCAACCGAACGCGGCGATCTGATACCGGTTTATAGTTTCAACGGTTCGGGGTTGTGGTTGGCCAAAGCGCGAGGCAGCGGCCAACGTGTCGGCGGATCCGATCGATTGAGTCTTTGGACCGATCTCACGAACAGGCTGCTACAGGGCAGCCTGTAAGGCGTCTTTTCAGTACGCTCCTCTCAATTGAAAAAACGGGCATCCGCCTGTTGTTCTTCGGTGATTGGTTTGATCTCTTCCGGCAAGTCCGTTCCCAAAAACCGGTTCAATTTCCCCATGCCGGCCAAAATGCGATAACGCGCCGCAAGTTCGTTATACATGGCATCGGTATAGGCTATGCTGGCCATATAGACCTCGTTCGTCGTATCCAGCAAATCTAAAAGCGTGCGCTGACCGATATTGAATTGACGCTTGTAAGCCTCCAGCGTCTTGATGCTGGAAGTTCGATGCGATTCAAAAAAAGCCATTTGGTTGTTGAGCGTTTGATAAGCGACCCAGGCCAGCCTAACACTTTCCATAACCTGTCTATAGGTATTGTCTCTTATGTTTTTGGCTTGAGCGATTTCGTGAGCGGTTTGGCGGCGTCTGGCGATGTCTCGCCCGCCATTGAATAAGTTGTATCGCACGCGAACCATGGCCGTTAAGTCTTCATTGACGCCGCGAATACCACCTGTGTCGTCATTGTTATCATAACTCACTTCAAAATCGACCCGAGGATAAAACGGCGCCGACGCGGTCTCATGCTGCGCTTTCGATTCTTTGATATCCGACTCAGCTTCTTTTAGCGTAGGATGATTCGCCAAAGCCAATTCGATCGCGTCATCGAGGTTCGACGGTATGTCGCCGTTTTCCTTCGATGGGCTGGGTGCTTCTTCCAATGTTTTAGGTAATACGCCTATGACGCGATAATAGCCAGTCTCGGCATCTTGCAAATTACCTTGTTGAGCGAGAAAATTCGATTCTGCGTTGGCAAGACGGCCGGTTGCTTGATCTAGGTCCGATCTACGGCCGACCCCGCGCTCGGTCCGCAGCCTGATTTGACTAAAAATACTGCGATGAGTATCGAGGTTTTCCTGCGCCAAATCCAATAAGGCTCGATTTCGTAGCATTTCGATATAGGTTTGAGCAGCTTGAAGACCAATGATTTCGGATCTTCCGAAAACTCTATACGCCTGCGCATCGGTTTTGAACGTAAACCGGTCGACTTCATGCGGCGTTTCAAACCCATCGAAGATCATTTGTCGAAATTGTACCGATGATTCGGTTCTGCCAAATTGATTGACGCCTCCCCTTTGATTAGTACCGCCAAACCCTCGCGTGAACGGCGTATTCGCTCTTTCCAAACCGTAACCGGCGGACACATCGATCTTGGGTAAATAATTCGCCTTGGCTTGATCGATTTCTTGTTCATAAGCCAAACGTACCGATCTGGCTTCCTGAATCTCGGGATTCTCGTCGAGAGTACGTTGTACGGCTTGACGCATCGACTCGGCATGACTTGGCAAAACAGTCAAACTCAATGCCAAACAAAAACCTAACAATGGCTTCTTCATATCTATTTTTTCCGTTAATGTTATATCCCGCACCCGTTTCGTTTACCGAGTAAATATACCTATCGTAGATCTAAGGCACCGGGGTGCCTCCTTGGGCACTACCGAAATTTGAAGTGCGAAAGGTATAGATTACGGACAGTTATTCGGTCTCATTCTGATTTTCATGCAAAACGACCGAAGCAATAAAGGCATCGAAACCGGTTGCCGGGTAAATGGTCCTAGATGTAGTATAAAAACCGCAACCGCCTATATCCGCAAGTTTATTTAACATCGATTGCCCCGGTATATCACTCGAATTTCCTGTCCATACCGTGTAAATGCAAATCGAATCGCCGTAACGGGCTTTCAGAACCTTGGCGAGCGTCACCGGAGAAGTGATGTAACCGTTGCCATCGCTAATGATCAATAACGCCGTTTGCCCTGAAATCGAAGACAAATCCGCTACGACTTCTTCAAGCGCATTAGTCAGCGTCGCGCCACCGCTTACGCACTCTTGTTGGCCTAGGCTAGACAGCCATCGATCATGATCATGGGGCTCGAGCGGGTAATCCAAACGGCTAAGCCGCCAGTCCAAACAAGGCCCAAAGCCAAATCGTCGAAGCGCGACATTAATGTCGAGCCCTTCGATACTGTTGTTTATCCGAAACAATAGCTCTCTGGCTACCGAAAATTTTGTTGGCTTGGCATCGCCGGGAAAATCGTTATCTTGATCGGCATTGCCATGATAGGCTTCTTTCATCGAAGACGAGCTATCCAAGAGCACATAAACGTGATCGGCTTTTTGTTGATAGCCGTGGTTTTGAATCAAATGATCGAGCTCGATCGTTTTTATCGGCCGGAAGGTTCTGATTGGCTGTTCTGCACAAGCGCTTAACGCAATCGCTATCGGAAAAATTGTCGTCAGTAAGATTTTTTTTATTTTTATCATAGAAGAATTATGGGTGTTACGAGATCGATGATCTCTTAACGTTCAAGCGAGCTATTTTAACGAATGTTCGTACGCTCAATATACCTTTCGCACTTCAAATTTCGGCAGTGCCAGAGGAGGGACCTGGGTGTCCGGTCGATTTTCGCTCCTGCAAAATCGACATTCACGCCATCCATGGCGCTCACAAAGGCTTTGCCAGCATGGAGCTGGCATAGAGCCTATATGGACGTATTCACGGCGTCCTTTGGCGGACACCCAGGCGCCGAATTTTGATCTACGACGGGTATACATCCTTATCAATCGCGGTTCTCAAACGAGAGTATTGCTAAAATATACCTTCGTCCGTATCGATCAATGGTGAAAGAGAAATCATATCCGAACGCAGTCGCTGACGTTTGGAGAGTTTTTCCTGAGCAAACGGCGGTAATTCGGTAATAGCAAACACCTGTTTTTTTATCAATAGATCCACCACGTCTTCCAAAACCCGAATAAGCTCTAAGTCGGACTCTTCTAGTTCCTGCAAGACTTTGTTCGACAAGGACTGAGAGTGTCGATACTCCAAAACCTCGGGTTCGTCATCGGTCAACCATTGTGCATCAATGGCCGTTTCGGTGTCATATAACGCTATAATCTTTCCCGCGCTATCGCGTATTGCATAGGGCATAAGTTATCGTAAAAGTAACCAAAAGCGTTTTCATTCTAGTACAATCAAACGCTTTGTAAATAATTATTGGCAGCGACAATAACAACAATGAGCCTATCGAATTCGGAACAAGCGGGGAATATAGAAATAGCCGGCGGCAACGACAACGACAGTTCGTCGGTTAACGATCCTTTACTGAATGCATTGTTGGTCTTATGTAAATTGTTGCAAAACCCGCACTCCGCCGATGCGTTGACGGCCGGCTTGCCCTTGGAAAGCAATCGCCTGACTCCGGATTTATTTCCGAGAGCCGCCAAAAGAGCGGGCCTGGCGGCAGGTCTTGTCGTCAGACCGCTCGATCGAATTTCCAATTTGGTCTTGCCCGCCATTTTGCTGTTAAAGCAAGGTCAAGCCATAATCCTGCTGTCGAGAGATGGCAACCAATGTAAAGTTCTGTTTCCCGAAACGGAAGACGGAATAAAAACTGTCGCGCTGAACGAACTTAACCAAGATTACACCGGAGCCGCCTTTTTCGTTCAACAAGAGCATTCTTTCGACAGCCGCATCGACCAAACGCAAGCACCCAAGTCAGTACACTGGTTCTGGGATGTCATTTTCAAGTCCTGGCCGATTTACAGCGAAGTCTTGATGGCTTCGTTTCTGATCAACCTCTTCGCGATATCCACGCCGTTTTACGTCATGAACGTGTATGACCGAGTGGTGCCTAATCATGCGCTGGAAACCTTATGGGTCTTATCCACCGGCATGCTGATTATCTATACTTTTGAATTCGTCATGAAGAGCTTACGCAGTTACTTCATCGACACCGCCAGCAAACGTGCCGAAATCATCTTGTCAGCTACTTTATTCGAGCGCATCATGGGCATCAAAATGGAATCCAGGCCAACGTCACTAGGCGTGTTTGCCAATAATTTCAATGAGTTCGAGTCATTTAGAGACTTTTTGACCTCGGCAACACTAACCGCATTGATCGATTTGCCTTTCACGATTCTTTTTTTGATCGTCATTTGGTATCTTGCGGGAGACATGGTAATCATTCCGTTGACCGTCATTCCGGTCGCATTAGTCAGCGGGTATTTCATTCAAAAGCCGTTGAGAAAATTGTCGCAACAATTATCCCAATTTTCGTCGCAAAAAGGAGCAACGCTCTACGAATCGTTATCGAATTTGGAAACCATCAAAGGCGCCAGCGCCGAAGGACAGTCGCAAAAAAAATGGGAAGAAACCGTCGCTTATATGAGTAAGCTGAGCGTGAAATCCCGTTTTTACTCGTCTTTTGCGACTAATCTCATCACTTTTTTACAGCGCATGACCTATCTGATGGTCGTTATTTATGCAGTCTATTTAATCATCGAGGGCGAATTGACGGTAGGCGGCCTCATCGCCTGTACGATTTTGACACGCCATGCTTTGAATCCAATAGGAAAATTCGCCGCGTTGTTGACGCGTTACGATGCCGCCCGAACTGCGTTAGAGTCATTGAAACAATTGATGAATCAACCCGTTGAGCGCGACGAATACAAAAAATATTTACATCGCCCCAAATTCAAAGGCTCCATAGAATTTAAAGATGTGACTTTCAGCTATCCAAATCAACCGATCAAGGCACTTGAAAATGTCTCATTCAAGATCGATGCCGGCGAACATGTCGCGATACTCGGACGAATCGGGTCCGGCAAATCGACGGTCGAAAAATTGTTACTAGGGTTTTACGAGGTTCAATCCGGCGCAATTCTGATAGACGGCACCGATATTCGTCAAATCGATCCATCCGACTTACGCCGTCAAATCGGTTACGTGTCTCAAGACATCTCGTTGATGCACGGCAGCGTCAAAGACAACATTACGCTCGGCGCCCGATACGCAGACGACACGATGATTTTACAAGCCGCACAATTAGCCGGAGTGACTCATTTTGTTGACAAACACCCGCAAGGCTTCGAAATGCCGGTCGGCGAACGCGGGCGCTCGTTGTCTGGGGGGCAACGGCAAAGTATTGCCGTAGCTCGCGCACTGCTGTTGTCCCCACCCATTTACGTGATGGACGAGCCGACCAATGCAATGGACAACAGTACCGAAGATGGTTTCAAAAAACGCTTGGCCCCTCATATCAGGGATAAGACACTATTATTGGTGACGCATAAAACGTCTTTGTTAAGTTTGGTGGATCGTTTGATCATTATGGATAACGGACGAATCATAGCGGACGGCCCGAAAGACCAGGTTCTCAACGCTTTAAAACAAGGTCAGATCAAAGTTTCCAGTTAATCGGAGAGGATTCAACAGTGTTTTTAAATTCAAGCGCGCGCGAAAAAGACGAAGACGCTCGATACATAAGCGACATCTATGCCGGTGTGCTGTATCGCTCCTCGTTTCACAGCCATCTCATTTTGTGGCTAACCGCTTTGTTTACCTTAGTCGCATTGGCTTGGGCAAACTTCGCGATGCTTGACGAAATCACGCGCGGTTCCGGAAAAATAATTCCTTCCACCAGACTACAAGTCATTCAAAATCTCGAAGGTGGAATTCTGGCTGAAATTCTTATCCGCGAGGGCGATATCGTCGAAAAAGGCCAACCGTTAATGCGCCTCGATGATGTTCGCTTTGCCGCAACCTTCGGCGAGGAACGCATCAAACAATTCGAGTTACAAGCACAAATCGCAAGGCTGAATGCATTGGTCAATAAAACGCCACTGCTAATCCCCGAAACCATCGAAACCAACTACCCCGAATTAGCGCGGCAAGCTCAACGCTTGTATGAATCCAAAAAAGAAGAATATCAATCGACCTTGGAAACCATTCAACAACAAGTTTCTCAACGCGAACAAGAACTCGTTGAGGCGGAATCGAAAATATCACGTTTGACGGATAGCTATGCGATGCTGGCCAAGGAACTGGAATTATCGGAGCCGCTGGTCGACTTTGGCGCGTTGTCCGAAGTGGAATTATTACGCTTGAAAAGAACGGCCAACGACTTACAAGGAGAACTAAGAGCCACGCAACTGTCGGTACCGCGTTTACGCGCTGCGCTGAAAGAAGCCAAAAGCCGTATCAATGAACATCAAACACAATTTCGCACGGCTCTTATCCAGGAGCTTAATGACGCTAAAGTTGGATTCGATCGCATTGCCGAATCGATGCGCGCTACCGAAGATAAAGTCAGCCGCACGTTGATCAGAGCCCCCGTTAAGGGCACAGTCAAGCAAATCAAAATCAACACGATCGGAGGCGTTGTTCAGCCCGGCATGGATTTGATCGAAATCGTACCGTTTGAAGATCAACTGCTCATACAAGCCGAGATCAGGCCGTCCGACATTGCCTTCTTGCATCCGGGTCAAAAAGCCATTATCAAATTGACCGCCTACGATTTTGCGATTTACGGCGGCTTGGAAGCAACCTTGGATCATATCAGCGCCGATACGATTACCAACCCGGAAGACGGTAAAAATTATTATCTTATTCGTTTGACCGCCAAACAAACTTATTTCGAAAGACATGGGGATCTGTTGGACATCATTCCGGGCATGACCGCCGATGTCGAAATTTTAACCGGCAAAAAAAGTGTTTTGGACTACTTACTGAAGCCTATTTTACGTGCCAAAGCAACCGCGATGCGAGAACGATAAGAACGTAACGATGACAGCTTCGATTCTAATCATATCCAGCTCGAATACTACGTTGAATAAATGGCGCTCAGCGCTATCCAACAATTATGTCGTCGAGTTCGCCGATCGAATGGAATCTATAGATAATCGCTATCAACTGGTCATCATAGAAACAAGTTTTATAGATCGAGAACGCCCCCCTTATCAATTCATAAAAAATTATTCGGGCCGGGTTTTGTTGATCGGACATAATTGGCCCGATAGTCGGCAAATAGAGCTCATGACAGCCGGTGCAGCCGGGTATTGCGAAGAAGACGTCGGCACAAAAATTATAGGAATAGCCGTATCGAGAATTTTAAAAGGCGATCTCTGGATGAAACGTCACCTGGTTTCGAAAGTAGTCGCCGAACTGGTCAAAATTGCCCATTCAAGCACACCACCCCCACCCCATTCCACATCGGTCGATCTCGACTGCCTGACGCCACGCGAACATGAAGTGATCGAACGGGTTCAAAAAGGTCTGAGCAACAAATTGATCGCGTCCGAGCTCGATATTTCGGAAAGAACTGTCAAAGCTCACATGACATCTATTTTCCATAAATTAAATATCCCCGATCGATTTCATTTAGCCGTTTTGCTTAACGATAGAAAACAAGAATCGAATTAGAACTTTTTAAAACGGTAATTATACTCATCGCAGATCAAAATTCTGCACCGGGGGTCCGTCAAAGGACAACCAGGCGCCGAATTTTGATCTACGACGGGTATATTAAATAACCTCCCTAAACCCTCACTGCCATTAAGTTAAGGGAAGCCCGTCATTCCGCCATGGACTGGCGGAATCCAGTGCCATGGATGGCAAGCTTTTGAGGCAAAGTAGATCCTGGATACAAGCATTACTTAATTCTGTAATGGCTTAACTTAATGGCAGTGCCCTAAACCCTCGGCAACTACTCCTGCGTTTTCGCTCTGTTCATTATGTCACAGTACCACACTGTACTTTTCGTACAATAGTCAAAAAACTAAAACCGTGGAACAATGAAAGCGTCAGTAAATTAATCAATAGCCTTTGACCGCAAGGTTACTATAATTATCAAAAGCTTGGAGAGCAATAATGGCCGTTCAAGGTGTCGTGTCAGTCATAGAAGGAACCGTTAAAGCCATCAGTGCCGATGGAACGGAACGCATTTTGAAAAGCGGCGATCTCGTATTGCCGGAAGAAAGGATACAAACCGACGCGAATAGTTCTATCGGCATCTCTTTTGATGACGGATCTTTCATTACACTAGGCCATAACGCAAATGAACTGATCAGCGAATTATTAGAATCCGGCAATGACTTACTCGAAACCTCCCAAGCTTTAGCAGACTCGGAAGAAGATCTTCTAAGCGAACTTGAAGATAGAAGAGACGCTATCCAACAAGAAGTTGACGAAATCCAACAAGCATTATTGGAAGGCGCAGATCCAAGCGTTGACTTAGAAGCTCCTGCAGCTGGCGCGCCTGGCACCGGAGACGTTACGGTATCGGAAGGAAGCAACGAAGGCAGTAGCACCGTCATCATTGAATACGAAGGCGATCAAGTCGACCCTGATGCTGGATACAGCACTATTGGCCCAAGTCAAGAATTTACCGAAGATAATGAAAGCTTCGATCCTCTTTTAGCGGAAGAAGGTGATACGGACACAGACACGGATACTGATACCGACACAGATACTGATACCGACACCGATACGGATACGGATACGGATACGGACACGGACACGGACACGGACACGGATTCCGACACCGATACTGACACTGATACGGATACCGACACGGATACCGATACCGATACCGACTCAGATACGGATACGGACACTGATACGGATACGGATACGGATACGGATACCGACACCGACACGGATACCGATACCGACACCGACACGGATACCGATACCGATACCGATACCGATACAGACACGGACACGGACACGGACACCGATACCGATACGGATTCCGATACAGATACCGATACAGATACCGATACCGATACCGATACCGATACCGATACCGACACAGACACAGACACGGATACCGATACGGATACGGATACGGATACAGACACGGATACCGACACCGATACGGATACCGATACCGATACGGACTTGGATACCGACACGGATACCGACACGGATACCGACACGGATACCGACACCGATACGGATACAGACACGGACACCGATACAGACACGGATACGGATACGGACTTGGATACCGATACAGACACGGATTCCGACACGGACACCGATACCGACACCGATACGGATACCGACACCGACACCGATACCGATACCGATACCGATACAGATACCGATACAGATACGGACACCGATACCGACACGGATACGGATACTGACACGGACACGGACACCGATACGGATACCGATACCGATACCGACACGGATACTGACACCGATACGGATACCGACACTGATACGGATACCGACACTGATACGGATACCGATACCGATACCGATACCGACTCAGATACGGATACCGATACCGATACCGATACGGATACCGATACAGACACGGATACCGATACCGACACAGATACGGACACCGATACCGACACGGATACCGATACCGATACGGATACGGATACCGATACCGACACAGATACGGATACCGATACCGACACAGATACGGACACAGATACGGACACCGATACAGACACGGATACGGATACCGACACGGACACCGATACAGACACCGATACAGACACCGATACAGACACCGATACAGACACGGATACGGATACGGACTTGGATACCGATACCGATACGGACACAGATACCGATACGGATACGGATACGGATACCGATACCGACTCAGATACCGACACCGATACAGACACGGACACGGACACGGACACGGACACCGATACCGACTCAGATACCGATACAGACACGGATTCCGACACCGATACTGACACCGATACTGACACCGATACTGACACCGATACTGACACTGATACGGATACCGACACGGACACTGATACGGATACCGACACGGATACGGATACGGATACCGACACAGATACGGATACTGATACCGACACCGATACGGACACGGATACGGATACCGATACAGACACGGACACGGACACGGACACCGATACCGATACCGATACCGATACGGATTCCGATACAGATACAGATACCGATACCGATACCGATACCGACACAGACACAGACACGGATACCGATACGGACACAGATACTGACACCGATACGGACTTGGATACCGACACGGATACCGACACCGATACGGATACTGACACGGACACGGACACCGATACGGATACCGATACCGACACGGATACCGACACTGATACGGATACGGATACGGATACGGATACGGATACCGACACCGACACGGATACCGATACCGATACCGACTTAGATACCGATACGGACACCGATACGGATTCCGATACGGATTCCGATACCGATACCGATACTGACACGGATACCGATACCGATACGGACACCGATACCGATACCGACTCAGATACCGATACCGACACGGACACCGATACGGATACCGACACCGACACCGACACCGACACCGATACCGATACCGATACAGACACGGATTCCGATACCGACACAGATACCGACACGGACACGGATACGGATACGGACACCGATACCGACACGGATACGGATACGGATACGGATACGGATACGGATACTGACACGGACACGGATACGGATACGGATACGGATACGGATACGGATACGGATACTGACACGGACACGGACACCGATACGGATACCGATACCGATACCGACTCAGATACGGATACGGATACGGATACCGACACGGATACGGATACGGATACGGATACGGATACGGATACGGATACGGATACGGATACCGACACGGATACTGATACCGATACCGATACCGATACCGATACTGACACGGATACCGATACCGATACGGACACCGATACCGATACCGACTCAGATACCGATACCGACACGGACACCGATACGGATACCGACACCGACACCGATACCGATACCGACACAGATACCGACACGGACACGGACACGGACACGGACACGGACACGGATACGGATACGGATACGGATACGGACACCGATACCGACACGGATACGGATACGGATACGGATACTGACACGGACACGGACACCGATACGGATACCGATACCGATACCGACTCAGATACGGATACGGATACCGATACCGATACCGATACGGATACCGATACAGACACGGATACCGATACCGACACAGATACGGACACCGATACCGACACAGATACGGACACCGATACCGACACGGATACCGACACGGATACCGATACCGATACCGATACCGATACCGATACCGATACCGATACGGATACTGATACCGACACAGATACGGACACCGATACCGACACGGATACCGATACCGATACAGACACGGATACGGATACGGATACAGACACCGATACGGACACGGATACGGATACGGATACCGACACGGATACCGACACGGATACCGATACGGATACAGACACGGACACCGATACGGACACGGATACGGATACGGATACCGATACGGACACCGATACCGATACCGATACGGATACCGACACCGACACAGATACGGACACCGATACGGACTTGGATACCGACACGGACACCGATACCGATACCGATACGGATACGGATACCGATACCGACACGGATACCGATACCGATACCGACACAGATACGGATACCGATACCGATACCGATACCGATACCGACACGGATACCGATACCGATACCGACACAGATACGGATACCGATACGGATACGGATACGGATACCGATACGGATACCGATACGGACACCGACACCGACACCGATACCGACACGGATACCGATACCGACTCAGATACGGATACCGATACCGATACCGATACCGATACCGATACCGACACAGATACGGATACCGATACGGATACGGATACCGATACCGATACCGATACCGACACAGATACGGATACTGACACCGATACGGACACTGATACGGATACCGATACCGATACCGATACCGATACCGACACGGATACCGATACCGATACCGACACGGATACCGATACCGACACAGATACGGATACCGATACGGATACGGATACGGATACGGATACCGATACCGATACCGACACAGATACGGATACTGACACCGATACGGACACTGATACGGATACCGACACGGATACCGATACCGATACCGATACCGATACAGACACGGATTCCGACACCGACACGGATACTGACACCGATACGGACTTGGATACCGACACCGATACCGACACGGACACCGATACGGATACGGATACCGACACGGACACGGACACCGATACAGACACGGATACCGATACTGACACGGATACGGATACGGATACGGACACAGATACCGACACGGATACGGATACGGATACCGATACGGATACCGACACCGACACAGATACGGACACCGATACGGACTTGGATACCGACACGGACACCGATACCGATACCGATACCGATACCGATACGGATACGGATACCGATACCGACACGGATACCGATACCGACACAGATACGGATACCGATACCGATACCGATACCGATACCGATACCGACACGGATACCGATACCGACACAGATACGGATACCGATACGGATACGGATACCGATACCGATACCGATACCGATACCGATACCGATACGGATACCGATACGGACACCGATACCGATACCGACACCGACACCGATACCGACACGGATACCGATACCGACACGGATACCGATACCGACACAGATACGGATACCGATACGGATACGGATACCGATACCGATACCGATACCGACACAGATACGGATACTGACACCGATACGGACACTGATACGGATACCGATACCGATACCGACACGGATACCGATACCGATACCGACACGGATACCGACACGGATACCGATACCGATACGGATACCGATACCGATACCGATACCGATACCGATACAGACACGGATTCCGACACCGACACGGATACTGACACCGATACGGACTTGGATACCGATACAGACACGGACACGGACACGGATACCGACACGGATACCGACACGGATACCGATACCGATACCGATACCGATACCGATACAGACACGGATTCCGACACCGACACGGATACTGACACCGATACGGACTTGGATACCGATACAGACACGGACACGGACACGGATACCGATACCGATACCGATACCGATACCGATACCGATACCGATACCGATACAGACACGGATTCCGACACCGACACGGATACTGACACCGATACGGACTTGGATACCGATACCGACACGGATACGGATACGGATACGGATACGGATACGGATACCGACACGGACACGGACACGGACACCGATACAGACACGGATACCGATACTGACACGGATACTGACACGGATACGGATACGGATACGGACACAGATACCGACACGGATACGGATACCGATACGGACACCGATACCGATACGGATACCGACACCGACACCGACACCGACACAGATACGGACACCGATACGGACTTGGATACCGACACGGACACCGATACCGATACCGATACCGATACGGATACGGATACGGATACCGATACGGATACGGATACGGACACGGATACCGATACCGATACAGACACGGATACCGATACCGATACTGACACGGATACGGATACGGATACGGATACCGATACGGACACCGATACCGATACGGATACCGACACGGATACCGATACGGACACCGATACCGACACGGACACCGATACCGACACGGATACCGATACCGACTCAGATACCGATACCGACACGGATACGGATACCGACTCAGATACGGATACGGATACGGATACGGATACCGATACCGACACGGATACCGATACCGATACGGATTCCGATACAGACACGGACGATGACTGCGAATTGCCTCACGCAATTTCGTATATTGCCTACAAACTAGATACTGGAAAAACTAGTGGGATAAGAAAAGTCGAGTTTCCAAGTAGCCCTGAATTTAGCAATGTTGCTATCGCCGTATCATTGGCCGAATTTATTGAAAATAATACGGAATGGGGCGAAGTAACTGATATCATCATCAAAGCCGGACCGGGGCATTACGACCAAACAGGACAATCGACTACTACCGATGGTTGGACGACTAATCCTGGAGGCCAAGTTATTGGGCGTACTTTCTCGCTTCAACACTTTATCGATCTAGGTTTCGATGCCGATCCGGATAACAGTTGCATTACAGATGGAGAGACTCAAGAGTATGCGGCTGTAAGTATGATGAATGAAACGATTACTACTTATGAAGTTAGCGATAACGAAGTAATACAGGTTGAGGAAACCACTTTTGATGAAGAGTTTTCGGGCGAAGAAATTGATCCCACTGCAGAAGACGAGGATTCGACCGAAGAAAAAGAGGAGTCCACCGATGATGAAGATGTGACTGAGGATGAACAATCTGATGAGGTCGATCAAGATTTGTCTGACGGTGAAGACACCACTGACAATGAAGAACCGGATAATTCCGATCATACCCCGGATGACCACGAGCCAGATCAGGATGAAGAAAGCAAAATGCCTGAAGAAGGCTCTACTGCTGATGAAACCGACGAGTCCGCCAAAACTCAAAATGTCATTAACAACGAAGAACCTGATAATGGTGATGAAGAGGATTCCGATCAGGATAACAATGGCAACAGGCAAGGCAACAATGGTCACGGCAACGGCGATCAAGATGCTCCTGGCAATTCCGGAGACAACAATAATGCTGAAAACAGCGACAACTCCGGCCAAGGCAACAGCGGCGGCAATAGGCAAGGCAACAACGGTCATGGTAACGGCGACCAAGATGCCCCGGGCAATTCCGAAGACAACAATAATGCAGAAAACAGCGATAACTTCGATCAAGGCAACAACAGCGGCAAGACTTTAAGTCTCGAAGACCTGTTGGATGATGGAGACGATTTGTTCATGAGCGATAACGACCCTAGAACTTCTAGCGCCGATATGGACGACCCGCTTAATCCTTTTGAAAACGGCTTCGATTTACCCGATAGCCTAGAACCGGATCCGGAATAATTAATGACCTTGTAAGCTCATATTCCGTAGTCGATCATTCTGAAAAGTTAATGGTCGCCTGCGGAGTCCATGCGATTATTGACTAGCACCATTCAATTGGAATATTGCGAATTATCTCGCAGATAATCCGGCCACGCCTTGATAGGTTCTCTAGTTGTAAACCAATTCGTTACTTCATACATGGGAGATTAAATGATAATCCAGCATCGGTTCTACAAATGTACGGCATTGATCGCGTTGTTAATCTTCATGGCATTCATTCCTGCCAAAGCTGCGTTGATATCCGATTTTACCGGTCCGTATAGCCCGGCTAATTGGACGACAACCACTGGCAGTAATGGCTACATTGCTTTCAACGACTTCAGTTCTGTGACATTAACATCATCCGATCAAGGAATTTCAGGAAATCAAGATCAGATCAATGTCGACCTCACTATCATGGCGGCCGCTTCCGGTTTTGTCTCATTCTATTGGTCCTATAAAACACTCGATATCGATAAAGACCCCATATGGGATCCATTCGGCTATTTGCACAACGATGTCTTTTTCCTGCTCACTGACGACCAAGGCGATCTTATACAAACGGGCCAAACCCGCTTCTTCGTCAATGCAGGCGATATTTTCGGATTTCGACAAAAAACCAAAGACGATCAATTCGGCGCTGGAGTTACAACAATCAGTCAATTCAGCGTGCAGGTGCCTGAACCTCATATTTCGGTTCTATTGAGCCTGGGGTTAGCCTGCTTTCTTTTAACTTATTCGCGTCGGCTAAAAAGAAGTTGACAGGCTACATCATCGACTTTCATCGCTTCGATAAACTCCAGAGAAAAGCCCAATAAAATACACGCGATAAACCATCCCAAACTAATGAGCCGCTCCGAGCGGCTCATTCCTGCTTTGTGGACCGACAGACTCTAAGTCTGTCCAAAAAAACAATCAAACCACCCTTCGATGCACAAAACTCACTCATGGCAGATCAAAACCGAGCATTTCATAGCAAAACGGACTTTTCGGCGGAACATCGGTTATTGAAGGACATCCGTCAGGCATTAATTTCCGGAGAGAGCGCTTTTTCAACGACTGACCTTGACTTGCCATTCGATCCGGTTATTTCGCAGATTTACATTTCGCTGTTTCAACGAGGTTTGAAACCGATACGCTGGGGGGCTAGAAGAGCAACGATCGAAGCTACATTGCAACGTATCGTTGAAAAACTCAAAACCAACCCTGCTCTTTCCGACTTTGCCGTTCAAGACGCCAATCAATGCCGGATTTTGTTTGAGATGGTGACCGAAGAGCGCCCGTGCCCACTGAAATCGTTAACCGGGTCGACGTTTTGCGACAGCCGTTTCGAGCCGGGCATTACCGGCATCAAATACGAATATAAAGGCGTATTACGCTACTTTATGCCGACCGACGCCGTCGTGCATAGCATCATGTCCGTTTCGCAACTGCTGCGCTTCCTCGCGAAAAAAACCGGCATCGCGAAACAATCCAACCGGTTTTCAGTTCGCGAAAAACTGATGCGAAGCGAACCGATATCTTCTAGCCTGATCAAAAGTATTGCGTTCATCAGCTATACCGATCGAGAAATCTTACCGCTCTATCGCGGTTATCCGATTAGCAAAGTTCGATTCGACAAAGAAACCTTGCTTGAAAGTACATTGAAAAGCATCGATTGGCTCGTCGCCAACATGTACGATGACGGCAGTTTTTTGTATTTTTACGACGCTTATCAAGATACGAAAGTAGACTTCGACCACCCCAAAATGGCCGATCCTTTGTATAACAACATATTGCGTCATTGCGGCGGAACTATCTCGCTGTTGCGCGGTTATGAATTGACCGGACGCAACGATTATCTCGAAGCCGCTGGCCATTCGATGCAATATCTGTTTTCGACACTCAGAGAACACGAGTGGCAAGGACGCTACGCCTGCTATCCGTTCGACAATAAAAAATCGAAACTCGGCGGCGCGGGCGTTGCACTAGTCGCGCTGATGCATTATTACCGGCATACCGGCGATGAAGCCTATCGACTCACTATCGACGGTCTCGTTCGACATATTCTGTCTCGAATCGCCGACGACGGCGAAATGATCGGTTATTACATTCACCCGTTATTCAATCAAGGCCAGCCAATCATCGACCCGCCCGATGATATCAAAAGACAATTATTCTCTTTTTATTATCCGGGCGAAGCCTTATTGGGACTGGCTCTATACTACCAGTGGATCGATCGGATCGATGACGATTTAAAAAAAGAAGTCGCCGAAAAAAGCGAAAAAGCGCTGGATTTTTTAGTGGACATCCGGCCCGTAAAATACAAGGAATTGTTTTTGGAGTTACCCGCCGATGCTTGGCTAATGCAAGCGATCGAGGAATGGGTTAAGGTCGAAGGATTTCGCAAAAATAGCTATATCGACTTTGTGTTTAATGATGCGGATGCCATGATCGAACATAGTTATACAGATGAGAACTCGCCCTATTTAGATTATGCTGGAGGCTTCTATTATTACTATGGCGACCATGTTTATCACGACGGTTCGCGTTGCGAGGGCTTAATTGCCGCATATTATCTGTCGACCTATCTGGGGGAACAGAAGCGTGCAGACAAAATAATGGCGGCAATGATCGCGTCCGCCAAGGGCCTTATGTATACCCGACATACAGCGGAATCGACATATGCGCATTTATATCCGGAAAAAAGCATAAACAGCTTTCGTTTTAAACTAACTCGTCAATGGGTTAGGGTCGACTCGGTACAGCATACAGCTTGTTTTTATTCAAGGTTATACTTCGTGATGTAAGGTCGAATTTCCGACTTAGAGAGCAAATACGACCAAAGTGCTTTTCTGTTGGGTCACATTATTGGCGCAAATATCCTGTAGCCCTCTAACAGGCACTTCGGAGCAGAATTTGATTTGCAAAGAAAATAATGAAGTATTTTCAGTAGTTCTGGAGGCGTGTGTTAATGGCAAGCAAACTACATATCGGCGGCACGAAAAGAAAAGCGGGATGGGAGATATTCAATATTGTAAAAACCGACCATGTCGACCATGTGGGTAATGCCAATGATTTATCTCGTTTTGCGGATAACACATTTTCTGCAATCTATGCTTCCCATATTTTGGAACATTTCAGCTATATTAGCGATCTACAGGAAGTTTTAAAAGAGTGGTTTAGAGTTTTACTTCCCGGTGGAAAAATTTATCTTAGTGTCCCGGATCTAGATACATTGGCCACCCTGCTGGTCGATAAAAGCCTAAGTTTTAAAGATCGGTTTTATGTGATGAGAATGCTCTACGGAGGGCAAACGAATGCATACGATTTTCATATGGTAGGCCTTAACGAAGATTTTTTAAGGTTTTATTTAACAAAGGCCGGGTTTAAAAGTATTACGAGAGTCGAAAGATTCGGCATTTTCAACGATACGAGCAATAAGCAGTTTTTAAACCGGCCGATTAGCTTGAATATGACAGCCCTTAAATAACAGCAATTCCCAGTTTGAGCGTAAGTATTCAGTCCCCCTCTTTGAAAAAGAGGGGCTAGGGGAGATTTTTTAAATAAATCCCCCTTTTTCAAAGGGAGATGCCAACAATACGCCTGGATTGCGGTAATTTGCCAACGGGGTCTGAATACTTACGTTTAAGCAGTTTCGCCGATTTTAGGGTGTAGGGTATGCCTGTCGAGGAACGCCGTAAACCCATCCATGGGGGCTTGGCGGCAGCTCCCTGCTGCCGACATCCTCGCCAAGCATACCCCACACCCTTTTTGATCTCCAAATTGGGAATTGCTGCCTTAAATAAACTGTAATCGTTTAGCCAATTTATAATGCCGATTTGTCTTGAATATCGGCTAGTCACCTGCGCCCCTACTAAATGGCACCATAAAAAAATTAGGGGACTAAACAAGGCAATCAGGTAGGAAACAATAATGTCGGATTCATTTAAAAATGTGTTTGCGCAGGGAGTTGCTGCATTTGAGCAAGGTAACTATGACGAAGCCGCTGCTTTTTTAAAACAAGCAAAGAGCATGAACACGGATGACTCGCGTGTTTTTCGCGTGCTAGGCAATTGCTTGCGTCTGCTTGGCAAGGTCGATGAAGCTATTTCAGTATATCGAGAAGGATTGCAAATCAAATACGATTTAAATACGCATCAACGTTTAATCAATACCTTAAATTACAGTGACGAGCCTCCTTCGTTAGTTGCCCTAGAGCATAAAAAATGGGCCGAAGCATATACAAATCACTACGTTTTAAAATATAAACTTTCGCTTAAGCCACGCAGTAAACATTTAAAAATTAGAATCGGCTATGTGTCTCCGGATTTTAATGCTCATCCGGTGGCTTATTTTTTGTTGCCTATTATTCAAAATCACAATAAGGACATTTTTGAAATATTCTGTTATGCCAATATTAATCAAGAAGATGGTGTGACTCATCAATTTAAACTGGCCGCCGATCGATGGATCGATATTCGACACATGTCTACAGTACAGTTGTTCGATCAAATTCAACAGGACGCTATCGATATTTTAATCGACGTGGCAGGCCTGACCAGCGGTAATCGGTTAGATGTATTTGCTTTACGGGCAGCCCCCGTCCAAGTGACTTATTTAGGGTATCCCGGCACAACAGGTTTAAAAACAATGGATTATCGCCTTGTTGACTCGATCAGCGACCCTCAAAACGTCTCAGACGAGTGGCATTCAGAAAAACTGTATCGCTTGCCAGATTGTTTTTTATGCTTTCGTCTGCCCCCTGAAAATTTGAAAATAAATGATGCGCCGTGTCAATCAAATAGTTTTGTGACCTTCGGTACGTTCAATAAAATTTCAAAAATCACAGATAGAACGATTGCTTTATGGGTACAAATCTTACAGGCCGTTCCTGATTCCAAATTTGTGCTGAAGGGGAGAGGTTTTGAAAAGAAAGTTGAACAGAATCGTATCAAGAAACGTTTTGCCTCTGCCGGTTTAGAACAGATAGACAGACTAGTATTGTACGGATTCTCGCCAAAAAGATCAGAGCACTTATTGCTGTATAACGAACTGGATATTGCACTTGATACTTTTCCTTACAACGGCACCACAACAACGATGCAGGCTATTTTTATGGGTGTGCCGGTCATTGCTTTAGACGGTAAATCACATGTCGCAAGAGTCTCGCAATCCATATTAAGCGCAATAGGCGCAAATGAATTAGTCGCAATGGATGAAGAAGACTATTTCTTAAAGGCGGTACATTTGGCGAACGATAAAGAACGCATCGCGCATTATAAAAAAGAGCTACGTTCGATGCTTGAAGATTCACCGATTAGGAATGAAATGAATTTTATTGCAAACCTGGAAGAAGCTTACAGAAGAATGCTTCGAGAAAAACAACTAAGGATTTGGTAAAAAATTACTTCCCTGTTTTTAAAATGTAGGGACAATAATAGGCAATCGAACACGGGCCGACGAGAGCCTGTTGTCACATTTCCCGTTTATCCCTCATCGTCTAGCATTTGCAATCAGCCTCAGAACCGAAATGTACATCCACACTAAGGTCACTAGCATGCCCAGTCCCAAGTACCAGCGCATCCACGAAGGTTGAGCGCGTTGTATAGCATTGTCTATACGACGAAAATCGACTAGTAAATTTAACGATGCGGTCACGACGATAAAGCCAAACCAAAGCATCCCGCCCACACCGGCACCATGCAAAAAAGGCAAGGGCACACCGGCAAGCAATGCGGTAAATCCCACCAAATAAACCAGCGCGATAGTAGCCGTCGCGGCGTAAATCAGCACAAAAAGTTTTCGCGTTACTTTAATCACACCGGTCGCATACAACGCATACATTACCAAAGCGATGCTGAATGTCACAACCAAAGACTGTACGGCAATGCCAGGAAAGCGTTGTTCAAGTGAAAGCGCCAATCCGCTCATGAACACCCCGCCCGCTAAGGCATATAACGGCGCGGTTACAGACGCCCAGTGCCGATAAAAAGCGGTCAGTAATACCAAACTAAAGCCGAAAACGCCGCCGCCGAAGCCGATATTACGAACGATGTTCGCGACTACTTTGTCATTGCTCGCAATGCTCGGATAAAAATAAGCCGCCATCGCCAGTGCAGCCAATAAACTGAGCGTAAATAAAAGCCCCAGAGAAAACATCTGTTGCCGAAGAGAAAGCCTGAAAACCGGTTGCTCAGTTGGGGAAGAAATGGGTTTAAAGCTTCGAGGTAAATTCAATAATGGGCTACCCAGTCCCAAAGTTCTCGGTAATGCCATAAGTCGCGTACCTTGTCATAATCAAATCAGCATTTTAGCCATAGATTTGATAAAGTCTCAATAACACATGCGACAACTATGTTGACATTTACCGGTACATAACAGGCAAGTAATATATCCCCACAGGTGTGGGGATCGCTTGGTCTTTGTTTCTGTCTTGATGCTGAAATTGCGGTTCATCCCCACGGGCGTGGGGAACTCCAGACGTGCAGCTATAGAAGCAGAGGCGCGGAACGGTTCATCCCCACGGGCGTGGGGAACGCATAACATTACCTGATTAGCAAGATGCTTCAGCTTGCCGAAGCCAATAATCCGAGCGGGGTCCAGTCGTAGCCGCAGCCACGATAAGGCGCGTAGTAATGGTATCGAGTCGGAAGCGCCGGTTAAAGCGGTACGCGAACGCACCTAAGTAACGGGTGCCGTATTTTGCGAAATCGAAAGCATGGTAGGCGCCACCTAGACTGGTTTTGAGATTGCCCAGTACCGTATTGATCCAACAGAACTCAGGCAGGTCTTTGGGTTTCCGACCACCGGCGACGGTTACCTGGTGTTGACAATCGGCATCGGTCACGCCGGCAAAACAGGCCAAGCCGTCGGACCGCACGACACAACCGGGGCTGAGATCGCCTTGTGCCCAATTGGCAATGGCTTTACGGGTAAAACCCGGAATCGGCGCCATTTTGATAAACCTCGGCTGTCCCTCGGGGCTGAGCGAGAGCGCCGCGACAAAGGGCACCTTATTCTCAGAGCCGCGCCCGGCCTTACCGCCAGCCAATTCGCCACCGAGATAGGCATCGTCCACCTGAACTTCGCCGTCCAAGGTGTACCGGGCATCCCGTTCGACCATCGCTTGCATCAGTTTCTGTTGGATCAGCCAAGCGGTAGGGTAACTGACGCCCAACTGCCGTTTCAAAGCCAGGGCGGACAAACCGGTCTTGGCCTGGCTGATCAAGTAGATCGCCAGAAACCAGGTCGTCAGTTTAAGGTGGGTACTCTGGAATAAAGTGCCCGCAATCAGCGATGTCTGTAATCGGCAGGACCGGCATTGGAAGGTTTTGCGTCCGCCTGATTTAAGCACATAGTGTTCGGCATGACCGCAGTCGGGGCAGCGAAAGCCTTGGGACCAGCGGGACTGTTCTAAACTGTCTTCACATTGCGCTTCGGTGCCGAATTGCGCTAAAAAAGCAGGCAGTGACAGGCCTGCTTGAAACTGGATTTTATTCATGGCCATGAGCTGGACTCCTTGCTAATTAAGTGGCCAGTATGCGCCTTCTAGCCAAGAATATTCTGGTTTTTGGGCTTTAGCTGAAGCATCTTGCTAATCAGGTAATGCGTTATACTCAGAAAACGGCTAACTTTCTGAAGGTATGGGGTGTGGCTAGCGAGGATGTTGGCAGCAGGGCAGATTTTTGCTCCTCGGCAATTGCACCTGCATTGCCCTACCTCCTGCATCCTTGCAGTCGTCGGCAACTGCTCCTGCGTTGCCCTGCATCCTTGTAGTCGTCGGCAATTGCTGAGTTACATGGATGTAATGAATGCAGAAAATGCAGGAGCATTTTTCTGCCCTGCATCGCCTAAAGCACCTACTGTTGGTGCCCTAATACACACCATCCGTGGCGATCGCAAAGGCTTTGCCAGCATGGAGCTGGCATAGAGTCTCTACATGGACGTATTCTCGGCGTCCTTTGACGGGCACTCCGGATCCGAATTTTGATCTTTGAATAGTTATATGCGAAACTCTGTGCAACGCCATTACGATTATCATGGTTTTGTCGAGCGTGACAAGAATAGTATTCGTCAACCATAAGTGGTCAATCGATTCAAAAGCAGAGACCATAGACACCGACAGGCACAAAGTAAGCACGATCATCAACCAAAATCCATCTCTTGGCAGACTGAATCGCCTATTAAAAATAAACAGTAATTAACACACAAGGCACGCACCGTTATGAACGATATGAACACACCTGAAGCAAACGCAAATCTACCCCGTGTCATTTATTTCATCGATAACAGTCTTTATGATATCGATATACTTGTAGCGGGCCTTCCCGAAAATGCGATTTATCAAGTAATTGATTCGGGGGCGGACGGGCTTGACCAGATAATGACGACTTTGGAGCATCACGGCGAATTCGATGCGATCCACATCATCAGCCACGGCCAACCGGGCGCCATTCAGCTCGGCAACAGCCTGATTGACCGGTCGACACTGACTGAAAGATCCGCTGATTTTGAACATCTCGGCAGTTTTATCAGTGAAAATGGCGATATTTTATTGTATGGCTGTAATGTGGGCGAAGGCGATGAAGGTCATGCTTTTGTTCACGAACTGGCACAACTGACCAACGCCGATGTTGCTGCTTCCCTAGACGCCACCGGCCCGAGTGTATTGGGGGGTAACTGGGTGTTAGAACTCAGTACCGGCGAAATCGCTGTGGATGGTTTTTTATCTAACGAGGCGATGGAAGCCTATAGCGGCTTGCTCGCCACGGCACCCGGAATCTTCAACAACCAATATGTCAAGTTTGGCTATAGCGCCAATGGTACCTTTGGTTTTGGTGGAAACACCAAGCCCGGGATTCAGTATGACCCTGAAGGTAGTTTTGGTTTTCTTGATACGGCAGATTACCTCACTCCCGGCTCACCTTGGGAAATGTTTTCGGTTCGAGTGGGCTCCTCGACTTTTGTCAACAACAACACCAGTCCTACAGGTGGTCAAATCACCACCACAATTAACAGCGCAGCGTCATCGATTCAAACCAGCGGCTCGGGCAGCACCGCTAAAACCTTCGGTGAATTGGTGTTTGAAAGCACGTTCAG
Source organism: Methylotuvimicrobium buryatense (assembly GCF_005931095.1). GTDB lineage: Bacteria > Pseudomonadota > Gammaproteobacteria > Methylococcales > Methylomonadaceae > Methylotuvimicrobium > Methylotuvimicrobium buryatense. The sequence continues at coordinate 4,544,763 of NZ_CP035467.1, forward strand.
TAGCGTGCCCGGTCTCAAGATGACCCAAGTCTATTCTTTGGGTGAGAATGAACGCGTTATCAGTATCCGTGTGACGTTCGAGAATACCGGTAGCTCTTCGATATTCGATGTGCGCTATGCGCGTGCTATTGACCCGGACGTGGACTCCAATGGCCTGCCGGGATCAACGACCAACACACTGAATGTTCGCGGAGCAGATGGTATTCCGGAAACGGATATTGTTCTAGGTACCGGTCCGGTCAGCGGACGGGTTATCGGTCTGTACAGCAATACGTCCTTGGAGAGTAACGCCGGTGTTACCGGCTGGACGACCGATCCGAATACCTATTTAAATGGCGGAGACGAGTTTCGCGACGGCGCTACCCGTGACGATACGATTGGTCTTGGCATCAATGTCGGCAACTTAGCGGCCGGTCAATCCGTGAGTTTCTCGCTGGCCTATGTATTTGCCGCAAGCGCTGCCGACCTTCAGGAAACCATTGAGGAGGTTCCTGCCTCCAACCAGGCGCCGATACTCGATGCGTACGATGCAGTCGTGACCCAGGGTGACGAAGATACCGAAATTACGGTTACCTTCGCTCATCTAAGCGGTAAAGCCTCGGATCCGGACGGGAAGGTTGATGCCTTCAAGGTGACCGAAGTTAACAGCGGTACGCTGCGTATCGGAACCAGCCCGGAAGATGCGGAACTGTGGGCTGTTGGCTCCAACGATCAGATTACCTCCGCGCACAATGCGTATTGGACGCCGAATCAGGATGTCAATGGCACCTCCATTCCCGCCTTCAAGGTTCGCGCAGTAGATGATGAAGGGGCGCTGTCAGCGGCGACGCGCGACGTCCCAGTGCAAGTCCTTCCGGTCAATGACCGTCCGGATCTCGCCGGCACTGTCGTTGAAATGCCGAAACTGTTGGAAGATCCAACCGTTAATAACGGCCAAACGGTTGAAAGCCTGTTTGCACCGCGATTCACCGATGTCGATGCCGGTGACACCCCGAATTTGACCGGCAATTTTGCCGGCATCGTCATTACGGCTAATTCCGAAACTATCATTGGCCAATGGCAGTACACCACGGATGGCACTAACTGGTTCAATGTCGGCACCGTTTCCACAGAGTTTGGCCTGGTGTTGGCACCGACCGCCATCCTGCGCTTTGCCCCGAACCCAGACGCCTACGGCATTCCCGAGCCGCTAATCGTCTGGGCGCTCGACAATTCGTACGGCGCCGGTTTTAGCAGCGGTGAAACCCGCGTCACATTCGATACCGTCAGTCCTGCCGAAGACGGACCGCTCAGTAACAACAGCCTAACCGTCGCAATTGAAGTGATCCCGGTCAACGACTCGCCGGTATTCACCAGCGGTGCGCCGACCGCGACGATTACCGAAACCGCCGCTAACGATACTTCGGTCGGTGAGGGCGTCACCTTAACGGCCGGCGCAAATTCGGATGTTATCGACAATCAATTGACCGGCACACTGACCGCAACCGATGTTGATAATGATGATAACACGCTTGTGTTCAGTATCCGTGGCGGCGGAAAAGCGGAGTCGACCTGGAGTAAAGTCGGTCTTTTCGGTACGTTAACCCTCAATGAGCATACCGGACAGTGGAGTTATGAAGCCACCAACTTCAATGCGATCAATGCGCTGCCGGAAGGTGCGGTTGTTAACGAAGTCTTCGATTTTCGCGTCACTGATCCAGAAGGCGCTTCGTCGATCCAACAACTAACCATCACCTTGACCGGTACCAACGACACGCCGATTTTGGCATCCGCAATTGGGGATCAAGCACTCAGTGGAACCGGCGACTGGTTTTATCAAATTCCTGCGGCGACGTTCACCGATGCTGAGGGCATGGGCTTGACTTATACGGTTAGAGTCACGCATGTCAACGGCGCCGAAGTCGATTATTCCATTACCGACACAGTAACCCCCAATGCTGACGATACCGCCGGTCTCGCCTCTAATTGGCTGACCTTCGACGAAGCCAGCCGCAGTTTCAGTGGCAACCCGCCTTTAAGCTGGGGCAATCAATCACTGACTTTCGAAGTCACCGCCAGCGACGGCAGCCTTAGTGCCACCGACACTTTTACGCTGAACATCAGTGCGAATGAGAACCAACCGCCGGTCGTAGATAACCCATTGACCTGGGCTGCGGTGAACGCGCCGAAGGAAATCACTTCCGTGACTTTTGACGGCATGCTGGGCGGGCAGGCGATCCGATTTGACGGCAGCGGACCGATTGTACTCGGCAGCACAGCCGGCGCGAATGAGGTTGCAGCGGCGGTCGCAGCCGAGATCACGGCCTCTTCCGGCCTATACGATGTCACGTCATCAGACGGCGCCAACGTTCGCCTCACCGCTAAAGAAGCCGGCGAGCGGGCTGAATTTACCAACGGCACCGTCATCATTGACGACGTCGGTCGCTACACCGTCACGATAGTTCAAGAAGGCGCTGAGGCTGTAGCCGAGCAGGTATCAGTCCAGTTTCACGAGGTAGCAGGCGCCCAGACATTGGCCTTTGACGGGCAAACGATCACTATCAACGATTTAAATACTGCGGATATTGCAAGCGCTGTCGCGGCACAGGTCAACGGCAATGGCGAATGGAATGCCGCAGTTCACGAGACTTTCGCCGACACGATCATCTTCACCGCACGCACCCCGGGCGCGCGCGACTCCCTGACGGCAGCAGACTTCAATGTTATCGTCGATAACTCCCTCGCCTCGCCCAGCGTCATCACCCAAGGCGGCAGTACGCTGATTTTTGAGATAACCGATGCACAAGCCGCAAATGCAAGCCTGTTCTCGTTAACCGCCGGTGACAGAACGGTTACTGACCTCGATATCTCCTCTGCTACTTCCGGCGCTGATTTGGCCGGTTTGATTAACACTGAGTTTGCTGGCACGCCCGTTTCTGCGGTTTGGGAAGGTAATCAACTGATAATTACCGATGCGGCGGGCGGTGCTTTTGGGGCGCCTGAGCTCAAGCTAGAAGATGATGTTGCGGCTATGTTTACCGATGATGGCACCGCCACCGAAGCGGTCGAAGTTACTTTTGCCAATGCTGAAGGCGCGACCCGTATCGTATTCGATGGCGTCGAAGTAAGCCTGACCGGTACCGAAACGGCGGCACAAGTCGCACAACAATTCCACGACGCATACAGTGCCGCGGCAGAAGGTACGCAATGGACGAGCGCCTATATTGAAAGCGGGACGACAGTCCAGTTAACAGCCAAAACCCCGGGCGCGGTTGCCGATTTGACCGTTGATGATTTTATCGTGACCGGCGACACCATAGCGGCTCCTGCCAATGCTTTCGTGCCTTCGCTTGAAGGACAAGATGCCAGGTTCGAAATCGTCGATTTGACCTTTATTGACGGTCCCTACGGCGGGGCAGAATTTTCGGTCGGCGATACTACTGTGGTTGCCGGCACAGCGGTTACAGGCGAACAAATCGCTGAAGCCATTAACGACGCGAGCCTGGCGAATTACACCGTGACCGAGCGTGACGGCGCGACGGTGACGCTGGAAGCAAACCAAGGCGGAGAGAAGACGGATTTAGGCACCGAAGAACTTGTTATCTACTCGACTCCTATATCGGTTGTTTCAGGTAATACCTATAAGCCTGATTATGCTCCTCGCCAAGGCACTTTCACGTTTAGCAACAGAACGGGCGAACCGGATTACTTGTTGGAATTTTTTGGGCGACACATTGACATCGCTGGAAATCAAACGCCTGCTCAGGTGCTTGCCCAGTTTGTATCCCAGCTACCTCTTATATATGACGGAGAAACATTCAAAAGTTACCACGTTAATAGCAATTGGAGCATTTATGTCGGCACGGGCTACAGCAACGCAAGCATAGGCCAATTCCTTCTCATAGAAAACATCAATGGCTCTACGTCAACTAATATCACGGCTACCGATTTTATTGCACGCAATGAAGTCGGCGCAGCCGGTACAGACATTAATGTCATTATCCAAGGCGACAGCTGGAGCTATACCATTCCTTCCGAAACCTTTAGCGACCCGGAAAACGACGCTCTGGTTTACAGCGCCTTTACGATCAATCCTGCTAATGGTGCGGCTACCCTGATCACTGATTCTCCGGCATTGAGTTTTTCCCCGGACACGCTGACGCTTTCGGGTAATGGCGCGGTACCCGCCAACCTGTTGATCGAAATCCGCGCCTTTGATGCCGTTTCGAATGGAACGGCGGCCAGTCAATTTCAGCTTATTGTCTATAACAACACACAAGATTCAGACCTTACCGTTGGTGTCATGCCGGCCAGCGTGCCTTTTGTTGATGGACCAGGCTCGGGTATCTACACGGTTCCGGCTAGAGCCTTCAATTTCCTCGGCGAGGAAGACAATGGACTAACCTATAGCGCGACCCTGGCCGATGACAGCGCGTTGCCTGCATGGCTGAGTTTCGATCCCGATACCGCGACTTTTAGCGGCAATCCACCGGCAGGTGAAGAAAATTTAAGCGTCAAGGTTACTGCGACCACAACAACCGGAACATCTGTATTCACAACCTTTACGCTGGCAATAATCAACCCGAACGATCCGTTGGCGCTGGTTACGCCTTTGCAAGATCAGCCGGGCGTGCCTGGGGGCGCGGTCAGTATCTTGTTCGACAAGCCTTTCATCGACCCGGATGGCTCGCCGACCGGCACGGCAACGACCGAAGGCATTAGCTATTCAGCAACTGCCAACGGACAAGCGCTCGACTCATTCGGTTTGAGCCTAATCGAAGTGACCGAGGGTGAAAATGCCGGAAAACTGCTGCTCAGCGGCACGGTGCCGGGCAATGCCGCTTACCTCAATATCGAGTTAACCGGCACCGAATCGACGGGAGGCAGTACCGCAACGACTTCGTTCACCCTGAATCTGGGCGGCACAGCCGAGGGCGCGTTACCCGGCGCGCTGTTGCCGAACAACGCCGGAGCCGTGGCGATTACCATTAACGAAGGGGCCGATCTTGGCGCGCCTAAATTAGGCGACACTTTGACCGCCACGGTGTCCGATGGCGATGGTTTCAATCCCGCCAATGTGATCTATCAGTGGCAAATTCAGGCGGATGACGTTTGGACTGACGTTGCCGGCGCACGCGGCAACGAACAATCGCTGACGCTCGCAACCACCGAAGTCGGCTTCCCGGTACGCGTTCAAGCGTTCTATACCGATAACGGCAATGTGGCGGAATCACCGATTTCCGATGCGCTTCCCGCTATCGATAATATCAATACTCCGGGAGAAATCACGATTGCAGGCACAGGCGCCAACGCCGGCACGAACTGGTCGGCAATTATCACCGATCCCGATGGTTTGTTTACGGCTACGCCTACATACCAGTGGCAGATTGCGGATACCGAGGGCGGTGACTTTACTAACATTCCGGGCGCAATTTTCAGTAGCTATACCTTAACCAGTGCCGATGGCGGCAAATGGATTCGGGTCATCACCCATTATACCGACGACTTTGGCGCGGAAGAGTCGAACATTACTTCGGTTCCTCGTAACGTCAATCTTTCAGCAATTGCTCCGGTTGCCAACAATCAGGAAGGCGAGGCGCAAGAAGAAGGGCACGAAGTTCCGGGCGAAAACGCAATTGGTAATTTGTTAGCTGACGAAGCGGCTACAGACGCTAATCCAGGACAGACCGAAACCCTGGTGATTTCTGCCGTTCGTGCCGGCAATATCGAAGGTATCGGTCGCCCCGCCAATGACGACGGCGATAGTTTTATTATTAGCGGCAACTATGGCGACCTAATCGTCAACAAAACCACCGGCGAATATACTTACATCGTTGCGCAAACCAATGAGTCTGTGGATGGTCTGAATGTCGGGCAAACACTCACCGAAGTCTTCAATTACACGGTACGCGATGTTGATGGCCTGACCGATACCGCCCTGCTGACCATCACGATCAACGGCGCCAACGATAAGCCGACCATTAGCGGTCAAGTAGACAGCGTTACCGTCGAAGAGGATGTTCCCACACAAATTCCGCTCGACGTGCTCTCCATTGTCGACCCGGACGATAACGCGCTCACGTTAACGCTTTCGGTCACGTCGGGTACTTTGCGCGTGGACACATTAGACACCGCAGTCGAGGTCGCAGGAAACGACACCGACACATTGGTTCTTAATGTCACTTCTAGCCCGGAAACTTTAATGGGCTGGTTGATTGATAATCCGATCTACTACGTTACGCCGATCAACGCCCCGAGCGGCGAAATCGCCGCATTGAGCTATACCATTGATGATGGTACAGGGGCGATTCCGGCAAGCGGCACAACAACTATTATCGCTACGCCCACTAACGATGCGCCAATACTTGATGCTGGCGGATCGGAGGCGGCGGGTATCCATGCGGTCGGCACGTTTAAACCGCGTGGTGATGCCGTAATCATTGCGCCGGCTCTTGAGTTGACGGATATTGACAGCCCAACCATGGGATCGGCAACTATCAGTTTAGTATCCGGCGCCCAAGACAATCAATTCGGTGTTTTTTATGAGTCTCTATCGCTAACCGCAGACGGCGTAAACGCTGCGTCAACGGCAGGATTGACAGTTTCATCAAGCCAAACGGCCGATGGCGCGGCGTTAACGATCAGCGGAATCGCTTCAGTAGAGGATTACCAAGCTATACTGCGCCAAGTGCAGTATAACAATGCCAATCCAAATGCTTTTGTCGGTGATCGAGAAATCACTTTTTCGGTTATCGATGCCGAAGGCGATGAGAGTAACACGGCGTTTATCACCACAACCGATGAAAATACCGATATCGCTGTAGGACAACGCATCTTCATTAACGATGTGGATTCCGGCGCTGTTATTGCGTTAAAAGTAGACAACCAAAATTTTGTGGCGAGCAGACCGTTGTCGCTTGAATCGGGTGACTCATTAAAATTTTATGATGCGGCAACGCAGCCCAAATTCGCTTTTGATTTAGAGGTAAATGTGGTTCTGGCAGAAACCGACGCGCCCATTACCGAGGCGGTTGTGGCGGGGCCAAGAGTCGCGACTGTGACCGTTTCGGTACCTTGGACGCCGGTCATCGATATGAACGGCCCATTACCCGGCCGCGATCATGACGTCACTTACATCGAAAAAGCCCCGGCTGTGGCTGTTGCGACTTCGAATTCGAGCATTGTCGATCAAGACGGTTTGATTCGAAACTTGACATTAACGCTAACCAATCCTTTGGATAACACCGAAGACTTAACCCAAGAATACCTGTCAGTAACACAAGCGACGCTCGACTGGCTGGCTCCTCGTGGGATTAGTATTGATACGGAAGCCAGTGATGGCGAAGCGGTTAGCGGCAGTGGTTGGACAAAAGCAACGACAATCACCTTTGTGGCTTCCGGTGACGGAGGAACCTCAACCAATTTCCAAGTCGCATTGCGCGGCGTGCGCTATCAAAACGACTCCACCGCGCCTAGTGTTGAGACACGCTATGTCGAAGCCAATGCCATCGATGTCGATGATAATGTCGGCGTCGGCGCCCAAACGATCATCAATTTGATTGCGGTGAATGATGCACCCGTCGGCATTGATAGCCAGGTCGCAGGAACTGAGGATGTGGTTTATCCGTTTGGCGTCACTGATTTTGGTTTCAGCGACCCGTGGGATAACGACGTGCATGAATTGGCTGCCGTTAAGATTAGCACGTTGCCCGAGTATGGCGTCTTACTGCTCGATAACGTACCTGTGAACGCCGGGGATTTTGTCAGCAGAGAACAACTGGAAGCGGGCTTGCTGACCTATAGCCCAGCGGCTAATATCAACGGTGATGCCGCTGCGAGCTTTACTTTTCAGGTCCAAGACAATGGCGGTACCGAAAACGGCGGCGTGGATCTGGATCCGACCCCCAGAACGTTGACGATCGACCTGGCGCCGGTCAACGATGCACCGGTGCTGACGGATGCGTTAAAAGCCGCGGCAACGATTACCGAAGACGAGGTGACTAACGCGGGTAATTTAGTATCCGCGCTGCTAGGCACCATCACCGATGTGGACACCGGCGAGCATGGCGAGCACAACGGCGTCAAACAAGGCATGGCCATATTTGAGGCGAGCAACGGCGGCGACATTGGCGGGCATTGGGAGTTTAGTCTTTACAATGCAGAAACGGAAGAATTTGGTGAGTGGCAAGCCATCAATTTAACTGCTGTTGGCCAAGTGCTGTTGCTCGATCAGACTGACAAAGTGCGTTTCGTGCCGGATCAAATTGGCGGCACCACGGCAAATGACCTGGCGGAGCCGAGCTTGCGCTATTACGCCTGGGACCAGGCGACCGGTGTCCCGGGTGACATCGTTTCTGGCATCGCCGGCGAAGCCAACGTCGCAAACCGTGGCGACAGTTCGGCGTATTCACTAGCAGAAGGATTGGTGACGCTTACGGTCACCGATGTCAATGACGCTCCGACCATAGTTGCGCCAGTACCTCAGACCGTCGATGAAGACGGCGTTCTGACTATTACCGGTTTGTCGTTCGACGACGTGGATATCTCCGGTCGCGCCGATGGCGATACTAGCAATGATAGTGTGACGATTACATTAGAGGTGGCGCACGGTACGCTGACTTTAACGAACACCGACGGCATTACTTTCGTCGGAGACAGCGCCAATGAAGGCGCCAGTTTAACTTTCTACGGTACGTTGACTGACGTCAATGCGGCAGTTGCTGGGTTAGAGTATCGGCCGGACGAAAATTTCAACGGCACAGACACCCTGAGCGTCAAGATCGACGACCAAGGCAATGTCGGCGGTGACCCGTTGTATACGGAAACGGATATCGCCATCACGGTTAATCCGGTCAACGATGCGCCGGTGCTGACGGATGCGTTAAAAGCCGCGGCAACGATTACCGAAGACGAGGTGACTAACGCGGGTAATTTAGTATCCGCGCTGCTAGGCACCATCACCGATGTGGACACCGGCGAGCATGGCGAGCACAACGGCGTCAAACAAGGCATGGCCATATTTGAGGCGAGCAACGGCGGCGACATTGGCGGGCATTGGGAGTTTAGTCTTTACAATGCAGAAACGGAAGAATTTGGTGAGTGGCAAGCCATCAATTTAACTGCTGTTGGCCAAGTGCTGTTGCTCGATCAGACTGACAAAGTGCGTTTCGTGCCGGATCAAATTGGCGGCACCACGGCAAATGACCTGGCGGAGCCGAGCTTGCGCTATTACGCCTGGGACCAGGCGACCGGTGTCCCGGGTGACATCGTTTCTGGCATCGCCGGCGAAGCCAACGTCGCAAACCGTGGCGACAGTTCGGCGTATTCACTAGCAGAAGGATTGGTGACGCTTACGGTCACCGATGTCAATGACGCTCCGACCATAGTTGCGCCAGTACCTCAGACCGTCGATGAAGACGGCGTTCTGACTATTACCGGTTTGTCGTTCGACGACGTGGATATCTCCGGTCGCGCCGATGGCGATACTAGCAATGATAGTGTGACGATTACATTAGAGGTGGCGCACGGTACGCTGACTTTAACGAACACCGACGGCATTACTTTCGTCGGAGACAGCGCCAATGAAGGCGCCAGTTTAACTTTCTACGGTACGTTGACTGACGTCAATGCGGCAGTTGCTGGGTTAGAGTATCGGCCGGACGAAAATTTCAACGGCACAGACACCCTGAGCGTCAAGATCGACGACCAAGGCAATGTCGGCGGTGACCCGTTGTATACGGAAACGGATATCGCCATCACGGTAAATCCGGTCAACGATGCGCCGGTGCTGGCGGATGCGTTAAAAGCCGCGGCAACGATTACCGAAGACGAGGTGACTAACGCGGGTAATTTAGTATCCGCGTTGCTAGGCACCATCACCGATGTGGACACCGGCGAGCATGGCGAGCACAACGGCGTCAAACAAGGCATGGCCATATTTGAGGCGAGCAACGGCGGCGACATTGGCGGGCATTGGGAGTTCAGTCTTTACAATGCAGAAACGGAAGCGTTTGGTGAGTGGCAAGCCATCAATTTTACTGCTGTTGGCCAAGTGCTGTTGCTCGATCAGGATGACAAAGTGCGTTTCGTGCCGGATGCTAAGAACGGCACCACCGCGAATGACCTGACTGAACCGAGCTTGCGCTATTACGCCTGGGACCAGGCGACCGGTGTCCCGGGTGGCATCGTTTCTGATATCGCCGGCGAAGACAATGCCGGCAGCCGGGGCGGCAGTTCGGCGTATTCACTCGCAGAGGGATTGGTGACGCTTACGGTCACCGATGTCAATGACGCTCCCGAGGTCTCAGTCGATAATGACACCAAATTTTATGCGCGAAGCGAGGGTATTCCTTTGTTCGCTTCTGACGAAGAAGTCACGTTATCCGATGTCGATTTTGGTGATTATCTAACCGAAGCACGTTTAATATTAGATAGCGCATGGACTACCGACAATGCTTTTGGTGATACTTGGGAAACTTTGTTTTCAACGTCTGGCAGTTCGTTTACGACCAGCCTGGATAACGTATTGACGATAACCGGCAACGGTACCGAGGCTTCACCGTTGGTCATAACTGGAGACGGTTCACATGAAGAGTACACCGAAGCCTTGTTGTCGTTACGTTATCAAAATGCCAATGAAAATGCATTTGTCGGGACGCGGAATGTGAGTTTGACCGTAAAAGATAGTGAAGGCGAACCGTCCGCTCCGGCTGTTTTCACTGTTGACGTGATTTGGTCGACTGTCGTCGACTTGAGCGGACCGACTGAAGAGACGCGCGATCATCAAATAAGCTACACGGAAGGCGCGGCTCCAGTTGCAATCGCAGCCTCCGATGCCGAATTGATCGACCAGGACGGAAACACCAAGTCGGTCACGGTGACCTTGCGTGATACGGTCAATGGCTCTAATGAAAAGCTTTTTATTACTGAAAGCCAGCTCCCGACGTTTTACGCGATTGGTGTAACTGTCACCGGCAACAATAGTCACGAAATCACATTGTCGAATGAAAGCGGACTCGACCCGACTTTCTTCCAACTCGCCTTGCGCGCTATCCAATATAGCAATACGTCGACTCGGCCGACCGATGCGCCTCGTTTTGTGGATGTCACGACTGTCGATATGGACGATAATCCGGGTGTTTCGGCAACGACCACCATCAATGTGACGATAGTCAACGATCCGCCCTTTGGTTCAGTGACGATTAGCAACACAGCGGATGAACGAGACATCAATGACGTGCGAGTGGGTGATGTTCTAACCGTAACCCATGACGTGGATGATCCCGATGGCGGCCCTTACGAGCCGGTAACGTTTGAATGGTTGATTGATAATGAGGTTGTGCATACCGGCAACAGCTATGCTCTAACGCGGGACGATGTGGGCAAGTCATTGTCAGTTCGTATCCAATATACTGATGGCGAAGGCTTTTTCGAGACGGTCGTGAGCGCACCGACAGCCGAGGTAGCCAATGTCAATGAAGCGCCGCAAGCGATTGAGCCTGCGCCGAGTGATACGGCTTCTGAAAATGATCCGGGCTTTAGCTTCGACCTATTGGACGGTGTAACCGATATTGATGTGGATTTCGGGCTGGATAGTTTAACGATTGATAGTGTTGTCTATGTTGTGGATGGTGAAGCGACAGGCAATGACGGTCAGGACTTACCGGCGGGTGTCTCCCGTTCGGATTCAATGATCACGGTCGATCCTTCTCAGTATAAATTCCTTAACGATGAGGAAATCAGCACCATTGTGGTGACTTATACGGTTAAGGATGAGGAAGGTGAAACCGCTACCCAGACCTATACGATAACGGTGACCGGAGTTAACGACCCGGCGGTGATCGGCGGCGATTTAACTCAAGCCGCCGATGAAACCGATGCACCGTTGACGTTGACCGGAACCTTAACCGCCGTCGACGTCGATAACGAAGACAATAAATTCCAGGTACAGGAGAACGTTGAAGGCACCCACGGCGCCTTCAGTCTCACCGAAGACGGCGTCTGGACCTTTGTGGCCAACAGTGCCTTCGACGAACTGAATGTCGGCGACACCGTTGAAGAAAGCTTCGCCGTGCGAAGTATTGACGGCACGGAAGCGAGCGTCACCGTGACGATCAACGGCACCAACGACCCGGCGGTAATCGGAGGCGATTTAACTCAAGCAGCCGATGAAACCGATGCACCGTTGACGTTGACCGGAACCTTGACCGCCAGCGACGTCGATAACGAAGACAACAAATTCCAAGTACAGGAAGACGTTGCCGGCACCTACGGCACCTTCAGTCTCACCGAAGACGGTGCCTGGACCTTTGTGGCCAACAGTGCGTTCGACTATTTGAATGTCGGCGACACCGTTGAAGAAAGCTTCACCGTGCGAAGTATTGACGGCACGGAAGCGAGCGTCACCGTGACGATCAACGGCACCAACGACCCGGCGGTAATCGGAGGCGATTTAACTCAAGCAGCCGATGAAACCAATGAACCGTTGACCTTGACCGGAACCTTGACCGCCAGCGACGTCGATAACGAAGACAACAAATTCCAAGTACAAGAAGACGTTGCCGGCACCTACGGCACCTTCAGTCTCAGCGAAGACGGTGCCTGGACCTTTGTGGCCAACAGTGCGTTCGACTATTTGAATGTCGGCGACACCGTTGAAGAAAGCTTCACCGTGCGAAGTATTGACGGCACGGAAGCGAGCGTCACCGTGACGATCAACGGCACCAACGACCCGGCGGTAATCGGAGGCGATTTAACTCAAGCAGCCGATGAAACCGATGCACCGTTGACGTTGACCGGAACCTTGACGAACGAGGATCCGGATAACGAAGACAATAAATTCCAGACACAGGAGAGCGTTGAAGGCGACCACGGCACCTTCAGTCTCACCGAAGACGGCGCCTGGACCTTTGTGGCCAACAGTGCGTTCGACTATTTGAATGTCGGCGACACCGTTGAAGAAAGCTTCACCGTGCGAAGTATTGACGGCACGGAAGCGAGCGTCACCGTAACGATCAACGGCACCAATGACGCGCCAACCGCGATTTTGTTATCGAATGACACGATAAAAGAAAATACGCCTCCCGGAGAAGGTCGTATCATTGGTGGTTTAACTACAATCGATGTTGACGACGATGTTCATGCCTACAGTATTTTAGATGCGGAAGACGGCTTTAATTTTGAACTGACCGAGGGTAATAAACTCCGCTTCCGAGATGGTGTGACGCTGGATGCAGAAACGAAACATCAATATGCGGTAACTGTGCGCACAACCGATTCCGGGGGCGCCTCATTTGATCAAAGGTTTATCATTAATCTGGAAGATGTGAATGAGTACGCTATTTCCACGCCGGTATTTGCTATCGACCCTATTATACCTGGCATTCGGCCCAATTGGGTGCCCATCGATACGGCTATAGGTACCTTCATCGGTATTAAAGCCATAGCCGATGATTTAGATCTCACCGATCAAGTGGAAAGCTACGAGCTGGTCGGAAATTCGGCGGGGACGGCGCCTTATACAGCCGGTGAATTTTCAATCATGTCAACAGGATCTGACGCGGGTAAAATCTTTGTTGCCAATAATAGTACCTGGGCCGTCAATACGCCTCGCGTTCTATTTGTAAAAGCCACTTCGACCGATGGCTCTTCTGCCATCGGTTTTATTCGACTCGATATTGCGCCAAGCATTTTTAAAGTTCTGGATGATGATAAGTTTATTGATGAGACTGAAAAAACAGCTCTCGATTTTAGTGTCGTGGGCTTAGACGTCGATGCAACGGCAACCGTGACGTTTACGGATGTTAATGGCGATCAAGTCGTTATTGATGATCTTAACTTCGATGGCACTTACACGGCGGATTTATCCAGCTTGGCTGATGGTATTATTACCTCGAAAATCGATATCATTGATGCGTCCGGGCAATCCGGCATGGTGGTCGGGGATACATTGCGGATGGGTAATGTGCCGTTAGCGCCATCACTGGCTTTAGTGAGCGATGTGGATACTGCTGTCAATGCCGCATTCCCATCGGATAACGAATTTCCATTGGTCGGCGTCGAACCCGGCGCAACGTGGGAATACAGTACCGATAATGGTGTAACATGGTTGCCCGGAGGAACGGCTGAAGACAAGCTGCTGCATGACGGCAGCGTGATGAGTGTTCGTCTGCGCCAAACGGATGCCTCTGGTTTGAGGAGTGTTGCAAGCGCTATTGTTATTTTGGGTACAACAGCCGATAACGTTATTGACGGCAGTGCAGATGCCGAACAAATATTTGGTTTTGAAGGCAACGATACGATTTACGGCGGCGCGGGCAATGACACGCTCTATGGCGGCGAAGGCAATGACCGGTTGTATGGTAATCAGGGCGATGATGTCATCTACGCCGTGGCGGGCGATAACTGGCTGCACGGCGGACAAGGCAACGATACGTTGTACGGTGGAACCGGCAACGACACCCTAGCGGGCGGCGCCGGTGACGACTACCTCGATGGCGGTGAAGGCAACAACACCGTGGATTACAGCACATCGCAAGACGGCGTGACCGTGGATTTAAGGATCACGGAAGCGCAATTCATCAGCGCACATCAAGGATGGGATACGCTGCGTAACCTGCATAACATCATCGGCAGCGGCTTTGACGACGTGTTGACAGGCGACGACGGCGATAATGTGATCTACGGGGGCGGCGGCAACGATACGATTTACGGCGGCGCGGGCAATGACACGCTCTATGGCGGCGAAGGCAATGACCGGTTGTATGGTAATCAGGGCGATGATGTCATCTACGCCGTGGCGGGCGATAACTGGCTGCACGGCGGACAAGGCAACGATACGTTGTACGGTGGAACCGGCAACGACACCCTAGCGGGCGGCGCCGGTGACGACTACCTCGATGGCGGTGAAGGCAACAACACCGTGGATTACAGCACATCGCAAGACGGCGTGACCGTGGATTTAAGGATCACGGAAGCGCAATTCATCAGCGCACATCAAGGATGGGATACGCTGCGTAACCTGCATAACATCATCGGCAGCGGCTTTGACGACGTGTTGACAGGCGACGACGGCGATAATGTGATCTACGGGGGCGGCGGCAACGATACGATTTACGGCGGCGCGGGCAATGACACGCTCTATGGCGGCGAAGGCAATGACCGGTTGTATGGTAATCAGGGCGATGATGTCATCTACGCCGTGGCGGGCGATAACTGGCTGCACGGCGGACAAGGCAACGATACGTTGTACGGTGGAACCGGCAACGACACCCTAGCGGGCGGCGCCGGTGACGACTACCTCGATGGCGGTGAAGGCAACAACACCGTGGATTACAGCACATCGCAAGACGGCGTGACCGTGGATTTAAGGATCACGGAAGCGCAATTCATCAGCGCACATCAAGGATGGGATACGCTGCGTAACCTGCATAACATCATCGGCAGCGGCTTTGACGACGTGTTGATAGGCGACGACGGCGATAATGTGATCTACGGGGGCGGCGGCAACGATACGATTTACGGCGGCGCGGGCAATGACACGCTCTATGGCGGCGAAGGCAATGACCGGTTGTATGGTAATCAGGGCGATGATGTCATCTACGCCGTGGCGGGCGATAACTGGCTGCACGGCGGACAAGGCAACGATACGTTGTACGGTGGAACCGGCAACGACACCCTAGCGGGCGGCGCCGGTGACGACTACCTCGATGGCGGTGAAGGCAACAACACCGTGGATTACAGCACATCGCAAGACGGCGTGACCGTGGATTTAAGGATCACGGAAGCGCAATTCATCAGCGCACATCAAGGATGGGATACGCTGCGTAACCTGCATAACATCATCGGCAGCGGCTTTGACGACGTGTTGACAGGCGACGACGGCGATAATGTGATCTACGGGGGCGGCGGCAACGATACGATTTACGGCGGCGCGGGCAATGACACGCTCTATGGCGGCGAAGGCAATGACCGGTTGTATGGTAATCAGGGCGATGATGTCATCTACGCCGTGGCGGGCGATAACTGGCTGCACGGCGGACAAGGCAACGATACGTTGTACGGTGGAACCGGCAACGACACCCTAGCGGGCGGCGCCGGTGACGACTACCTCGATGGCGGTGAAGGCAACAACACCGTGGATTACAGCACATCGCAAGACGGCGTGACCGTGGATTTAAGGATCACGGAAGCGCAATTCATCAGCGCACATCAAGGATGGGATACGCTGCGTAACCTGCATAACATCATCGGCAGCGGCTTTGACGACGTGTTGACAGGCGACGACGGCGATAATGTGATCTACGGGGGCGGCGGCAACGATACGATTTACGGCGGCGCGGGCAATGACACGCTCTATGGCGGCGAAGGCAATGACCGGTTGTATGGTAATCAGGGCGATGATGTCATCTACGCCGTGGCGGGCGATAACTGGCTGCACGGCGGACAAGGCAACGATACGTTGTACGGTGGAACCGGCAACGACACCCTAGCGGGCGGCGCCGGTGACGACTACCTCGATGGCGGTGAAGGCAACAACACCGTGGATTACAGCACATCGCAAGACGGCGTGACCGTGGATTTAAGGATCACGGAAGCGCAATTCATCAGCGCACATCAAGGATGGGATACGCTGCGTAACCTGCATAACATCATCGGCAGCGGCTTTGACGACGTGTTGACAGGCGACGACGGCGATAATGTGATCTACGGGGGCGGCGGCAACGATACGATTTACGGCGGCGCGGGCAATGACACGCTCTATGGCGGCGAAGGCAATGACCGGTTGTATGGTAATCAGGGCGATGATGTCATCTACGCCGTGGCGGGCGATAACTGGCTGCACGGCGGACAAGGCAACGATACGTTGTACGGTGGAACCGGCAACGACACCCTAGCGGGCGGCGCCGGTGACGACTACCTCGATGGCGGTGAAGGCAACAACACCGTGGATTACAGCACATCGCAAGACGGCGTGACCGTGGATTTAAGGATCACGGAAGCGCAATTCATCAGCGCACATCAAGGATGGGATACGCTGCGTAACCTGCATAACATCATCGGCAGCGGCTTTGACGACGTGTTGATAGGCGACGACGGCGATAATGTCATTTACGGCGGTGACGGTGATGACATAATTTATGGTGGTTTGGGCCATAATACACTTATAGGTGGAAGCGGCTCAGATCAGTTTGTATTCAACACGGCTCCCGGTATCGGAAACGTCGACACCATCCTTGATTTTGAAGTCAATGTCGATAAGATTGTGCTTTATCGTTCGATTTTCTCGGCGTTTGTTGAAGATACCGTTGATGAACTGGAGCGCTATTTGGTTTATGACAATGAAACCGGATTGTTGTCTTACGACGCTGATGGAAGTGGTATAAACGAGGCGGCGCCGATTGCAATTTTAGGCATTGATAACCATCCAGGATTAACTGCAAATGATTTTATAATCGTTTAATTTTCCCTCTTTTTATCCGCCAAGGATGGCGGAAATCTAAACTTGTACTATGACTCGCATTAGAGCTTATTTTTTAAGACTTGTTTCTGGTGAGGTTCATCATGTTCGCTATAATTTGATCATCTGAATTTTTATAAAGTAACCTTCAGTATATATTATGGAAATAGTCTCTCCTGTAGCCATTGGGGCGATCGGCGGTAGCGGTACAAGAGTTGTGGCTCGTTTGCTAATGGAACTAGGGTACTACATTGGGAGTGATTTAAATCATGCTAACGATAACCTTTTATTTACAAGTAAGTTTAAACGTTTAGAAATTTTGAATATGAGTCATCAAACCTTTTCGGTACTGCTTGATGAATTTGTATCTGAAATGAAAACGGGCTGTGATTTAGCAGGTCAGTCTAAATGGGCGTGGAAAGAGCCTAATACACATATTGTGATTGACCGTTTACTTAGACTTTTACCTAAGTTGCATTACATTCATGTTATTCGCCATGGTTTGGATATGGCTCATAGCAATAATCAGAATCAACCCCGTTTATGGGGTAGTTTTTTTTTAGGAGGTGAACCTCAAGAACATATTGAGCCAAGGTACTCTCTTAAATACTGGTGTGCTGTGCATAGAAGAATAATGAACATTGCTTCACATCCCGATTTTAGTCATCGAATTTTATTTATAGACTATGATGAATTATGTCATAACCCGCTTGTCGTTATTCGGCGCTTATGTTCATTTTTAAAACATGATGAAAAAAATATCGACACCCATGAATTAGCCGACTTAATCCAAAATCCGGGCTCTATCGGGCGCTGGAAAAAGTTCGGACTAGATATCTTCGATGCTGGGGATTTAGCCTATTTAAGTGAATACTATGGCTGCATGAGCTAATCTCTGCCTTTATATCAAGTTTTGCCAGTCTACCGTCAACCCAAGAGCTTGAATAGGCGCTTGCGTAAAGTCATTTGATAAAATGAATTTTCTTTTTATTCACCAGAATTTTCCGGCTCAATTTCGGCATTTAGCGAATGCTCTTCTTGAAGATCCTAAAAATAAAGTTTATGCGATTGGTGAAACGAATAACGTTCGCACGCGGGGAATCATTCACAAGCGAATTATCTTATTAGGTTATCAATTGGAGCTTTCCAAGCTTTTTCATCAATCGGTATTAGGCGATTTTGAAATAGCCGCTCAGCGTGGACAGCTTGTTGCAGGTATCGCTTTACGCTTGAAAAACAAAGGATTTTATCCTGATATAATTATTGCTCATCCTGGTTGGGGAGAAACTTTATTTTTAAAAGATATTTTTCCTAAATCGAAGCATATTTATTATTTTGAATTTTATTATCATGCTTATGGTCATGATGTCGGGTTTGATCCTGAGTTTCCAATATCGACAAACGAGCGTTTATTGGTTCGCTTGAAAAATACTACGCAATTGTTATCTTTAGAAAGTGCCGATGAAGGTATTGCTCCGACACATTGGCAAAAACAACAGTATCCTGTTGAGTTTCATAGTAAGATCAAGGTATTTCATGAAGGAATTAACACGCGTTTAGCGGCTCCCAATCCTGAAGCTTGTTTTAGTTATCAAAACAAGACATTGACCCGAGATAATGAAATTATCACTTATGTTGCGCGTAATTTAGAACCGTATCGAGGCTTTCATTGCTTAATGCGAGCTTTACCGGCCATTTTAGAGGCGCGCCCTCAAGCTCAAATTTTAATTGTTGGGGGAGATGCCGTGAGTTATGGTCGCCGTTTACCGAATGGTCAAAATTATCGCGAGTTGTATTTAAAAGAGTTGGGGCATCAATTGGATCTGTCGCGGATCCATTTTGTGGGAAAGGTTTCGTATCGTGATTTTTTGACTATTTTACAAGTGTCCTCTGTCCATGTGTATTTAACCTATCCTTTTGTTTTGTCATGGTCGATGCTAGAAGCGATGTCTGTTGGTTGTGCTTTAGTCGCGTCGGAAACAGCGCCTGTAAAAGAAGTGGTATTGGATGGAATAAATGGTCAATTAGTGGATTTTTTTAATATGCGGCAGTTGGCTGATACGGTTATTGCTGTTTTGCAAAATCCTGATGATTACCGAGAGATGCGCTTTAAGGCTAGGCAGACGATTATTGACCACTATGATCTTGAGCAAGTCTGTTTACCCGATTGGGTTCGTTTTGTATTGCACTCCCGAAAAGAATGAGAGGATGTTGGCCATCCTGTGGTAGGCGCCCCCCGTCTTTGCATCCACTCTATTGTGCCGAAAAATTTGATTTTTAACACCGTTGTTTGATCGCCCACACGACCTCTAGTGCTTGCCGATTTTCGTCGATATCATACACACAAAACAGCTTAACGCCTCTCAATGAGGTCGTAACGGCTGTTACGATTACCGATTCGGAGGTTTACGGAACAAGTAACGACTGGATCTAGCTCGGATTATTCGCATCGACAAGCTGAAGCCCTTCCTAATCAGGACAATTTTTGAGCAACCAAGTGAAAGCTATCGGCAACAGGCTTGTTTGATCATTACCCCCGAGTCTCGACCAATCACAGCCAACTACTTTCCAGACGCACAATATTTTTTGATTCATGCCTCAAAACACCCCACCGCTGGTTTCCATCGTCATGCCCTCTTTCAATCAGGCAAATTTCATTGCCGAGTCGGTCGAAAGCGTGTTGTCGCAAAGTTACCGCCATCTGGAATTGATCGTCGTCGCCGACGGCGGCTCCACCGACGGCACGCCGGACTGGTTGAGTCAAAAAAGCCGCCAAGATCCCCGTTTGAAGTGGTTCTCCGGCCCGGACACGGGACCAGCCGATGCCTTGAACAAAGCCTTGAAAATCGTCCGGGGAACGCTGATCGGCTGGTTGAATTCGGACGACTTATATACGCCGAATGCAATCCAACGCGCGGTCGATGCGTTAATTACCGAACCGGCGTGGCTGATGGTCTACGGCCACGGCGAACACATCGATGAACACGGCCGCTTCATCGAGGCTTATCCGACCCGCTTGCCCTCCACGCCGGCCGAAGAATTCGCCGATCGGTGTTTTATTTGTCAGCCTACCGTTTTTTTCAAACGCAGCCTGACCGTCTTACTCGGCCCGTTGGACGAGACCTTAAAAACGGCTTTCGATTTCGATTATTGGTTGCGCGCGTTTATTCAAATACCGGAAAGAATCGGTTTTATCGATACCGCGCAGGCCAAGTCGCGCCTTCATGCCCAGTGGCTCTGTCGTATGGGCGCATCAATACAACCTACACAACGGGTTCTGAGTTGAGACGTGTCGAAGCAAAGGTGGAAACCTAGAGAATTAGCACAATTCTTTCAAGTGCAGTGCAGTGCAGTGCTGAAGACAAGTGTTGATGGAATCTAAATTGCTTAGGAACGAGCACGAAATAACTTGAGCAACTTATAAATTTACCGCTTCAGGTATGGCGACATAATTCCATTGCCTCAGATGCTTATCAAATACAATTCGCATGGATTCTTTAAAGCCCTCCACAACTTTTCTGCCCGTTTCATAAACCTTGTTAAAAATACAGGCAAAGACTTTTAATCCCGCTTTTGTTGTTGTCTTTTCAATTAACTCTTTCATAAAGACATGGCTGATTAAAATCATGCCGGATAATTCACGAGTAATATGAGGAAATACCCGGTGTTCAATGGGATTCCATTTAGAGGTGTACGGAGGATAATGCGCTATCCGTATTTCAATGCCTATTTCTGCCACTAATGCCTGCAAATCCTGTTTGAAAATATAGTGTCTGGATGAGTTACTGCCACCGCCATCCATCAGCAATAAAATGGATGTTGCCAGCGGATAGTAGAGGTTGCCATAGGTGTACCACCAGTGACGAATCGAATCACAGGAAAACTCGCTGGTGTCACGGCTTGTCCCAAT
The DNA here is from genome assembly GCF_005931095.1 of Methylotuvimicrobium buryatense. Taxonomy (GTDB): domain Bacteria; phylum Pseudomonadota; class Gammaproteobacteria; order Methylococcales; family Methylomonadaceae; genus Methylotuvimicrobium; species Methylotuvimicrobium buryatense. The sequence continues at coordinate 4,566,110 of NZ_CP035467.1, forward strand.
GTTGACGTAGGCTTCGTTGCGCTCAGTATCATAAAGCGTATGAGGTACGGCAACGCCTTCGGCTAATGACGGAAAGTCATGATCATAAACTTCAACTGTTTGAGTGGTATAGATCTTGCCATCGCGAAACAGATTACCAATCAGCTCCTTTTTCTTGGTATCCACGCTGATGACAGGATTTCCCGCCGCCGTATATAAAGCTCTCAATTGACTGATATTCTCAAATTGCGCATTACGATTTACATGCCCGCCAGCCGCTTTCTTTTTCAAGGCCTTACGCTTCACATAATCATTCTTTTTTAATAATTTTCTGACAATATTGCGACTGACTTTGAAACCCTTTTCAGCCAATAGACAGGCCATTTTGGCACACGTCAAATTAGTCCATTTTTTCGTTTCATCCATCGGGTCGCCTGCCGTATGCTCTTTTAAAATAGACAGAAACGCGTCATTAATATCCGTGTGTTTTTTAATAGTTTGTTTTCGACCTCCGCCCGCTTTTCTATCTCGTTTTTTGGGGATAATTGCCTTCTCTTTCAGTTCATTTATCCCTCGTCGGATGGTATTGCGAGAACAGGAAAACAGCTGAGCAATATAGCTGATGCCGCCATAAGGAAATTTTAATGCTTCAACCCCCGCATACAAACGCTTATCTTTTTCGGATAGACGGTCGAACACTTCTTGCATTTGTTTTTCAATTTCTATTGGGTAAGCAGGCTTCACTATAAGTTTTGGGGTAATGTTTTAGGTTCGTTAACTTTACCGCATTGCAACGACTACTTGCTCAAGTTATTTCGTGCTCATTCCTAAGCTCAAAGAATGGTTCCGAAAATACAGTGGATTACCGAAGAAAATCCTATTTGCCAAGCTAAATAGGAAACTACGGGGTTACTATAATTTCTACGGTATTCGAGGGAACAGCAAAAGCTTAAGCAGTTTTGCATATCGAGTAGGGCAACTCTTCTATAAATGGCTGAACAGGCGTAGCCAACGCAAAAGCTATAATGTAGTTGGGTTCAAAGCATTACTCAAAGACTTTGAATTAATCAAACCGAGGATATGCCATGATTTCTAAGAATACTTGTGCGGCGAATATGTGCGAAGTGAGCAGTTCAGAAGAGCCCGGTGCGGTAATTCCGCACGCCGGGATCTGTGAGGGGGCAGTTGGGTAACTGGCTGTTCTACCTTGATCACTACAAAAATCATCCAATCAGTCATTAAAAAACTGTATTTTTTTAGCCACCAAGACGTATTCTGTGCGCCATGCAACTGAGCGATCATGACCTAAACCAACTGGATGAAGACAAGCTTCTTGACTTGCCGGAAGAGGCTTTGCGTCGCCTTTCGATTCGCTTGCTCAACGATCTCAAGGAAGCACGCGAGCGCTTGAAGCAAAACTCGCGCAATAGCTCCCGGCCACCCAGTAGTGAAGCACCGTGGGATAAGGCGAACGATACAGCCAGTGATACCGATGCTATAGACGCTGGCGAAGACACGCCGGACCAGGAAACAGATAACACCTCACCCGAGCCACCTGCTAAAGAATCCAAACAAGATTCTCAAACCGACTCGTCTCAAGCTTCGGATGATGTGCGTAAACCCGGTAAGCAGCCTGGTGCGCAAGGCTTCGGCAGACAGCAAGTCCTGCCAGTGACCGACTATCAAGACCATCGTCCCGAGCTTTGCGCGTGTTGCGGTACTGTGTTCACAACAAGTCAGCAAAAAGCGTATACCGCTTTTGATACCGTTGACCTCACCTGGGCTGACGCGAACGATCCGGGCTTGAGATTAATCACGACGCGGCATAGCTATTATGAAGCGACGTGTCACTGCGGCCATGTGACGCGAGACGAACCGTATCGTCACGTGACCCACGGCAGTTTGCCGAACGTCGTGTGCAGCGAATGGCGCCTGGTCGGGCCGGGTTTGGCCGCCTTGATTGTGTGTCTGGCCTATCGCATGCGGCTATCCCGTGAGCGCATCCGCGAATTCTTGCAGGATTGGTTAGGGTTAAGTCTCAGTGTCGGCACGATCAACAACACCCTGCATGAAAGCGGCGCGGCGGCGATGCCGATCGAAGACGAACTCATTGAGGCGGTAGTCAATAGTCAATTACTGCATGTCGATGAAACGTCCTGGATGGAACTGACGACCTTCTTATGGCTCTGGGTGTTCAGCACGGATAGCGTGACCGCTTACTGGATTGCCTACCGCAGTGCCGAATTGCTCGAAAACCTCTTGGGCGAAGACTATTTGGGCTGGCTCATGAGCGATGGCTACCAAGCCTATCGCAGATACCCGAATCGTGTGCGCTGCTGGGCGCATCTGCTGCGCAAAGCCCAAGGGCTGGAAGAGAGTTTCGACCCTGTGGCCCGCCAGTTCGGTAAACAAACACTGGCGTTGCTGAATACGCTGATGAACGCGATTCGTGAGGCCCGCGTCGACCCACCCGACAAACCGTTGACGGAAACCTTTCAAGAATCACTAGCGCTCTATCGAGCGCTATGCGAAAGCCTGCGCGAAGCAACGCATAAAAAGACGCGTGAGCTAGCCGGTGAAATGCTCAATGATTGGGATGCGATCTTTCAGGTCGTTGCGTCCTATCATTTGCCGTTGACCAACAACGAAGCCGAGCGGGCCTTGCGGCATTGGGTGATTTTGAGACGCATCAGCTATGGCACGCGCACCGAGCAAGGCTCGCGGGTATTCGCCATTTTAATCAGCGTGATCGAAACCTGCCGTAAAAGACAGCAATCCCCTTGGCTTTATTTGGCTGCCGTCATTGATCATCAGCGGACCGGGCGGCCGATTCCAAAATTGCCTCCAGTGGCCTGATCAAGGTAGAACAGCCAGTTACCCAACTGCCCCCTCACAGATCCCGGCGTGCGGAATTACCGCACCGGGCTCTTCTGAACTGCTCACTTCGCACATATTCGCCGCACAAGTATTCTTAGAAATCATGGCATATCCTCGGTTTGATTAATTCAAAGTCTTTAAGTAATGCTTTGAACCCAACTACATTATAGCTTTTGCGTTGGCTACGCCTGTTCAGCCATTTATAGAAGAGTTGCCCTACTCGATATGCAAAACTGCTTAAGCTTTTGCTGTTCCCTCGAATACCGTAGAAATTATAGTAACCCCGTAGTTTTGTTAATGGCCAATTAAACTGAGCCAGAAATGGCCAACAATTTTGAGCTACTTTTTCAGACTTTATTTATACCAATAAATCTGACAGAGTCCCTGAATTTTTTCCAGGGAGCGTCATGAAGGAGTGGATTGTGATCCATCAGATTAAAGCGTTATACAACGATGGCAACGGCTTATCCGAGCGTCAGATTGCCAGTCAATTGGGTATTTCCCGTAACACCGTGAGCAAATACCTGAAGCTGTCGGCTGCGGACATTAGTGCCCTGCAGGAAGAGATAGCCCGAGGTAAGAAGCTGGACGATTACCGCGACTACATTATTCAGTTGCTGCAAACCTATCCGGGCTTGTCAGCGGTCAAAGTGCTGCGCAAACTGAAGGCCAAAGTGGACGATTTGGCCGTTTCCGACCGTTCGGTACGGCGTTATATACAGGCTCTCAAGCAAGAGATTAGCTTTAAGCAGGCGCGTTATTATGAGCCGGTATTGGACATGGTGCCGGGCGAACAATGCCAGGTCGATGGCGGCGAACTGCGCGATGTGATGATTGGCGGCGTGGCGACGACGGTATATTTCATGGTGTTTGTGCTGTCGTATTCGCGTCTGATGCATGTTTCGATCTGTGCCAAGCCTATTGATACCGAAACGCTGATTCGCCAGCACGATGCGGCATTTCGCTATTTCGGCGGCATACCGCAAGAGTGCGTGTACGATCAGACCAAGCTGGTGGTCATTAGCGAAGTGTTTCGCGAGTTGCGCTTGAACCAGCGCTTCCATCAGTACGCCACGGCAGCGGGCTTCACGATTCGGGCTTGTGAAGGTTATGATCCGGAAAGCAAAGGCAAGGTCGAGGCCGGGGTCAAATACGTCAAACAAAATGCCTTGTATGGCGAGACTTTTACCGACTGGGATGCTTTGAAGGCCCATATGACCGACTGGCTCGACGGGATAGCCAATCAACGGCGACACGGCACCACCGGCCAACAACCGGCGATACATTACGCGGCCAACGAGCAAGGCCATATGCGGGCTTACCTGACGCCGTCTTGTGTTGACGCTACCGCCAGCCAGGCCCGCATCACCCGCAAGGCGGATAAAACCGGCTTGATCGCCTGGCAATCCAATAAATACCCGGTACCGATGGCGTATCAATGCGCCCGTGTCGCCGTGCATGAAGCTAACGGCGTCATCCAGATCAGCAATCTCAGTACTCACAAAGTGATCGCCGAACATGCTGTGTGTCTAGAAAAGGGGCAAATTATTAAGAACCGGCATCATTACCGGGATATGTCGCTACGCATCGAAACGCTTGAAAAGGACTTGCATGAACTGCTGCCGTCTCCGGCGGTCGTGACTCAGCTATGTGCCCTGTTGAAAGCCAGCTCGCCGAAAATCTACAAAGACCAGCTGGCCGGTGCCAAGCAGGTGCTAACCGAGCAGATCAACCGGCAGGGTGCGATTCCCGAAGCGGTGCTGACACGGCTGATCGACACGCCTCGGTTAACGGCCAGCGGCCTGAAAGAACGGCTGGACGCATGGCGGCAGTCTGCGGGACGCTCGGGCGACAGCGACGTCCAGTCGGTGGAGCAGGACTCCCTATCGATTCAGCCATCAGAGCCGCCCACTGCAGCCATCAAGCAAGAACGCCCGCTGGCCCGTTATCGTGCCCTGAATGGCCACTCGGCTGGCCAAGGAGAGCGCCATGCCGTCCATTGATCAGGTCGCCCGGCAATACCGCGGCTTGTGCCTGACGGCAATTGCAGAGCACTTGCCGACCTTGCTTAGCCAGGCCGAGACCCATGAAAGCTCCTACCTGCAGTTTGCCGAAAGCTTGGTTGAACACGAACAGCGCCAGCGCAACGCCAAGCGCATCGAGCAAAACCGCAAACGCGCTGGCTTTCCTTTGCTCAAAAGCCTGGAAGAGTTCGATTATCGCTTTCAGACCACCATCAGTAAACGGGAAGTCAACAGTTTGCTCGACTTCGGCTTTATCGACAATCGGGACAATGTGGTCTTCATCGGACCGCCCGGGGTCGGCAAGACCCACCTGGCCATCGGCATCGGCCTGAAAGCCATCGATGCCGGTTATAAGGTCAGCTTCAACACCGCGCTAGGCTTGATGGAGGCCTTGGAACTGGCCGAACTCAAAGGCGAGTTGAAAAAGAAAATCAACCAACTGCTCAAATTCGATGTACTGATCATCGACGAACTGGGTTACCTGCCGATGAACAAACAAGGCATGCACAACCTGTTTCAACTCATCAACGCGCTGTACGAATACCGCTCGGTGATCCTGACCACCAACAAGGAATTCACCAACTGGGGCGAGTTTTTTATCGATGACAACGTTGCCGTACCCATCGTCGACCGCATCATCCATCATTCACACATTTTTATGCTAGGAGGGGAAAGTTATCGACTCAAATCAAAGCTAAATCAAGCATCGTAACCCTGGAAAAGTGGCTCAATTTAAATGGCCAAAACTGGCTCAATTCTGTTGGCCATTGACAACGGGTGTGGGGAACGCTTCGGCTAATTGTTTTTGACGTGCAGCAATAGCGGTTCATCCCCACGGGTGTGGGGAACGCAATTCCTGATTTTACTGAAACGCATAAAGAAACGGTTCATCCCCACGGGTGTGGGGAACGCACGTCAGCACCGATTACATAGCGTTCACCCGGCGGTTCATCCCCACGGGTGTGGGGAACGCGCTCCACTCGATCCCCTCAACCGTGATGATGTCGGTTCATCCCCACGGGTGTGGGGAACGCCTCGCGCGGTTTAAGTTCGCCGCGCTTTTTTTCGGTTCATCCCCACGGGTGTGGGGAACGCAGTAAGGATAGTAATGTTACATTTATTGTTATCGGTTCATCCCCACGGGTGTGGGGAACGCGGTCCCGATCATCACTTGAACGCCGGGATAGACGGTTCATCCCCACGGGTGTGGGGAACGCTGCATTTCCCCGAAAAGATCGAATCGTTTCGTCGGTTCATCCCCACGGGTGTGGGGAACGCGATCTGGTGAACCGTCGGTAATGATTCGTAAACGGTTCATCCCCACGGGTGTGGGGAACGCTAAAGCAGAAATACAAAGAATACGGGGTCACGCGGTTCATCCCCACGGGTGTGGGGAACGCCACGCCCAAATTTTTAAACGCCTGCTCGATCACGGTTCATCCCCACGGGTGTGGGGAACGCTTGAGAAGCCCCATTGCCTGAGTGGTCGAAAACGGTTCATCCCCACGGGTGTGGGGAACGCGCATGTCGTTTAAAGCGGGGCAAGAATCGTATTACGGTTCATCCCCACGGGTGTGGGGAACGCAATGAACATTCAAATAGATTTGTCCTGGATCGCGGTTCATCCCCACGGGTGTGGGGAACGCTTGCTCGATGAAATCATGAGCAGCAAATTTAACGGTTCATCCCCACGGGTGTGGGGAACGCAAAACCAACCCCAAAAACAAAAAAACTGGCGGCGGTTCATCCCCACGGGTGTGGGGAACGCGCCAACCTGCCCGGCCACCGCGTCCAGAATGACGGTTCATCCCCACGGGTGTGGGGAACGCCTCCTCGGTCGCCGGGTATTTTTTATTCAGGTCGGTTCATCCCCACGGGTGTGGGGAACGCTTTTTTGCCGGTCGTGATGGCACCGATAGCCACGGTTCATCCCCACGGGTGTGGGGAACGCCCGGATAGGCTCCGGCGGGCTGTTTGCGCTGACGGTTCATCCCCACGGGTGTGGGGAACGCGTCGGGTAAGCTGTAGTCGGCAGGGCCGAGAGCGGTTCATCCCCACGGGTGTGGGGAACGCAACAGAGGATGAGGCGATAGCACAAAAGCTAGAGGTTCATCCCCACGGGTGTGGGGAACGCGTTGAGGATCAGCGCGATCGCATCGAGAATTCCGGTTCATCCCCACGGGTGTGGGGAACGCTTTAACAATCTATTGTTGGTGTCAATTGAAGACGGTTCATCCCCACGGGTGTGGGGAACGCTTGAAAATCTACTGCTAAATGTACAGCCACACCGGTTCATCCCCACGGGTGTGGGGAACGCCTCCAATGCCGCCCAATACATCGCAATCAGGTCGGTTCATCCCCACGGGTGTGGGGAACGCGGAGTAGGAATCCCAGAGACTTTGAAAATAGTCGGTTCATCCCCACGGGTGTGGGGAACGCGCGGCATGGCGCCGTGGCGTGAGTTACGCCGAACGGTTCATCCCCACGGGTGTGGGGAACGCCGGGCTTTGGGCGGGGTGTTGTCGAGATAGCTGGGTTCATCCCCACGGGTGTGGGGAACGCAAGCACCGCTTTAAAATAAAATCAAACTAACGCGGTTCATCCCCACGGGTGTGGGGAACGCCTGATAATCGGCGTTTATCCGATTTAATTAATCGGTTCATCCCCACGGGTGTGGGGAACGCCTCTACTGACTTCCGCTTCCTCTCCAGGAATGCGGTTCATCCCCACGGGTGTGGGGAACGCGATTAAGCCGATTTCACCTAGATCAACCTCGCCGGTTCATCCCCACGGGTGTGGGGAACGCGACAAACCGGTTTTAATCCCCATCGTGTCAGTGCGGTTCATCCCCACGGGTGTGGGGAACGCTTGGCATCATCTCGAAGGCGATCACGATGAGACGGTTCATCCCCACGGGTGTGGGGAACGCAGCATTGTGCATCTGCAATTTTTCCACCTTGGCGGTTCATCCCCACGGGTGTGGGGAACGCTTCAGGACGATTAGCCCGTATCCAGACAATCACGGTTCATCCCCACGGGTGTGGGGAACGCGATTCAACGATTGAATAAATTGATCGGCAACCAGGTTCATCCCCACGGGTGTGGGGAACGCTACAAAGCAATCATCTTCTATGCAATAGTAGTCGGTTCATCCCCACGGGTGTGGGGAACGCTCTTCCGGTTTTACCCCTATTAACTCAGCAAGCGGTTCATCCCCACGGGTGTGGGGAACGCTGGTGTTAATACGCGCTTTTCTATCTCGACGACGGTTCATCCCCACGGGTGTGGGGAACGCTTCTGAGATTGTAGTTGTACCATCCGGATTAACGGTTCATCCCCACGGGTGTGGGGAACGCTGAATACCAGATTACGAAACTCGCGAACATTTCGGTTCATCCCCACGGGTGTGGGGAACGCGGTCGAGGGTGGGATAGGTGGGTTTAAATTTCCGGTTCATCCCCACGGGTGTGGGGAACGCCTTTGTACTCCGTAGGTGTTCCGACCCTATGACGGTTCATCCCCACGGGTGTGGGGAACGCACTTATCTTAACCGATTGTTAGATAAACAGAAAATCAACCTGCAAATTTCTACCGATTATTTTCGGTATTTCCGGATTGTTAAAGAGCGGTTCATCCCCACCGGTGCGGGGAACGCTAAAGAGCTTTGGCTTCATCGTCTTCAAGAGGATAAAAAGACACGAGTTTCAGACCGTCTAGCTCGACCGGCAGACGCCGGTTTTTGCCTAACGTCATGAAATCGAAACCGGACTCGGTGTTGGTCGACCAAACCATCACGGCGTTGCCGTCTTCGATGCCGGCCTCGATTTGCTGCCAAATCATTTCGCGGACTTTGACCGATAAGTCGCCGACATAAACGCCTGCTCGGATTTCGATGAGCCAAACGGCTAAACGACCTCGCAGTCTCGGCGGTACATTTTCAACGACTATGACTAACATGATGATTCGATGAGTGGTGAGTAAATATTGTTATCGCGCTTCTAATTTCGTTTTTTGATCCCTTATCCCGGCACTTTCCGGGAGGGATTTGACACGAATGCTCCGAAATTCGAATTGCGAATGGTTTAGCGCTAACTTCGGTGCCCTACGTCGCCGATGTTTTCCGGGTTCGGTATCGCCGGCTCGATGTTTTCTTCGGCCGGCTTCGGAATTTCCAGCTCGCCGGCGGCAAGGACATCTTCGATCGTCGGGATGATTTTTTTCAGGATTTTGGTTTGCCGAAAGATATCCCGGCACATCAGGCGCACCTCGCGCTCCGGATCGGGATAATTTTTCGCGGCGATTTTGAAAGCGTGCGGAATGATATCGTCGAATTTGAACAGGTCGGCGATATCGTAAACGAACGACAGCGGCTTGCCGGTATGAATGAAGCCGATCGCAGGCGCGTAGCCGGCGGCCAATACCGCCGCTTCGCAGATGCCGTATAGGCAGGCCGTTGCCGAGCTGATGCAGCGGTTCGGCATGTCGCTTTTGTCCCATTGCGACGGATCGTATTTGCGGCCCTTCCATTCGACGCCGACCTGTTTGGCCAACAGTTGATATGTTTTTTTGACTCGGGCGCCCTCGATCCCGCGTAATTGCTCGACGCTACGGCGCTCGGGCGGTTTTTCGCCGAAACGGATTTCATACATTTTGCGGACGACTTTCAAGCGAGCGGCGTCGTCCAATGCCAGCTTGGCCTGATACAACAATCGGTCGGACCTTGCGCCGCCCGGCTGCCCGGAAGCATAAAGCCGAACGCCCGCATCGCCGACCCAGACCAGCAAGGTCCCGGCTCTAGCGGCCAATGCTGCGGCATGATGCGAAATCCGAGTGCCCGGTTCCAGCATGATACAGGCAATGCTGCCGACCGGGATATGGGTACGGATACCGGTTTCGTCGATGACGACGAAGGCGCCGTCCTTGACATCGATTTGGCCTTTCTGGATGAAGACCATAGATACGCGTTCTTTCATGGCGATGGGTTTTAAAGGTGGAAGCATAGGCTAGGATTGGTTTAGATCAGGAAGTTGCAACAATCGTTCGCTCCGCCAAACCCTAACGACATGGATTTGCGGATTGTCCAACCAATAAACAACTCGAAAAGGCGGGTGGATAAGTTCGCGAATTTTGGGCTCGGCAAATTCCGGCACGATCCTGCCAATCTCGGGATGTTTGATCAGGATTTCAAGATGGGCAATGATCCCAGAAACAAACTTATCGCCGATGTGCTCGATCCCCTGCTCCCGATAGTAGGTTTTGATGTCCATAAGATCGTTAATGGCTGAATCGGCAAACAGTAGTTTCATTTAGTCAATAGCTAACTTGGTTTTGACTTCCGCCAACTCCATGACTCGGCCATTTTTCACATCCATCAAGCCCTGGGCGACGGCTTTCATAAAGGCACGCTCTTCTTGATCTTTTTCGTAATCATCCAAATTTTGCACCACTGCGACTCCACGGCCCCGGCTGGTTAACAATATAGGCCGATGGGTGTCTTTTACTTGATTAATCACCTTAGCCGGATTTATCTTTAAATCGCTTAGCGAAATAACATCTTCGGAAAATTTAGTTTGCATCTGCTCATCCTTACTGATTTTAAGACCGGATTTTAGCACCTGTTTACTGGTGCTGTTTAATTCTACGAAGATCGACAGTAAATCGGACAAGGTCGGCTCGGATAGCCGGACTGAAGAGTTCATATCAATCCGCGGCGCTGGCGTAGCCTTGCGAATGTATTTCATTCTCGCAACAGTTGGTTGATACAAGGCAGCGTCGTGCCTCACACTACAGCGACTTTTCAGCTTGCGCCCAATCATTGTCGTGAATACGGGCAACAATGTGTTACATCAATTTCACGCGGGCTTGCGAAAACATCAGGAATCGGGCAACAGTAGGTTTTGAAAAGGTTTGTGAGTTTTCCAACGGTAGGCTTGAAAGTCTCGCATATCGGTGGAAAGAATGCGTCCGTGACCCAACTCCTCAGCCAAAATCACCAACGAGGCGTCGGCTAAATCCATCGGCAAGTCGGCGTATTTTTGCATTAACTCTGTTATCCGTTTTAAGTGTGAGGGATGCAGATCGTAAATGTCGAACAAGCCTTCATCGTATGTCGAGAGAAATGCACAAGCTTGATTTTACCCCAATCTCGATTGCAAAAAATAGCAAGTTTCCGTTATGACAGGCCATGTCGAAATCAATCCTGCATCAATCCAGCTAAGCATATCAACGGCTTTATGATGATATACATCATCCTTGTTGAGCAACGCATACCAAAAACCGGTATCAGCGATGACCCAGTTTTTCATCGATGTACTCTGCGACATATTCTTTATACCTGACCGAACCATCGCTTGGCCCATGGCCTATGCCTGCCAACTTATCGATTAGCATCCGGTTTTTTTCTTTGGCCGATAATTCCGTTTTTTCATAAAGTAAATCCAACGCAATTTTGATGATTTCCGTCGTATTCAGATTCGTTTTCCGTTTTATGGTTTTAAGTTTCTGTTCGTAATCTTCGTCAATTCGAGCGGTAATACGCATTTCAAATCTCCTGTCCGACTCATTGCCGAACGACTATAACACTAAGCCCGGCAACAGAAAACAAGCCGCAACCGATGGATATGTGCGGGCGAAGCATCAGAAATCGGGCAACAGCCGGTATGGAATTTGTCTTTAGGGTTGCCTAATGCACGCCAATAACCGGTATCAATCAATACCATGCTTTTCCTTCAAACCGTTATAAAGATAGTCTTTATAGACTTCCGACAAGTCTTCCGGCCCTTCGGCGCACCTGACAAAATTGCTTTCCAACAAAGCCTTCATCTTGGCGCCGGAGTGAGTTTTTTGCCTTAACGACTCGGCTTTTTCCGCCAGCAGTTCCTTGATAATCCGGGGTATGGTTTCGCCGGTTTGCTCCTGGATAAAAAGTAAGTCTTGTTCACTTTGCCCGTCTAATTCGGCATTGATTTTCATATTCGCCTCCTACATTCGGCATGCCGTGCTGGCTATATCATCAAACTCTAAACTTGAATGATTGGTTTGAACTACATGTTGACGTTAGCGCTAAATTTCTGCTTCGTGAATTACCACTCGACGTTGACTTTTAACACGCCTATCGATTGCGAAATCGAGCGGAGCATCCATTAAAGAGTCTGTACCATCAGAAAAAGACAAAACTTCTTTCTGATAGGTGAAAGATTTAAGTTCTTTGCCGCCGAGTAATTTGTCATTTGCCGCTTCGATCATTTCATACTTCCCGGCAAAAATCGGGGCACTGGGAATACAGGACTTGCGTCCTAGCCACATCCCCCATTCGGGATCAAGAAGTTTGTCTTCCAATTGATCCGCGATGGAGCTTTCAATTTCTGATAGCAACACAACAAAGTCAGCATCACACAGATATTGTCGATAAGTCATAACGGCGTTTTTGCTAATAGTTCCGGACGCTGTTTTCGTGTGCTCTACGGTATGAAAATCCTCAATCCGACGAACATTGATCATCCACGATTTTTCACCGGAAAAACGTTTGCGAGGCAATGCAATCGCCGTCATCAAGCAGCCGGATAAGTTGCCCAAAAATTGTTTTTCCTGCTCAGAACCTCTCGAAAATCCCATGGCGGCACAACAGATTCCTAAGACAGCGCTTTTAGTGGGAAACAACCCCGAGTTTCGATAAGTATATTCGCTGTTATAGCCCCATGCTTGCATGGGGCCGCTAAGGCGTAATGCGATGACTTTTTTACTCGACATGCTGCACCAGTTCGGCAATGAATTCATCAATGTTCGATTCCGGTATCACCGCTCTAGCGACTTGGTGTCGATCCAGCTTCCACGTTTTGTTCAAATGTTCTTCTTCCTCTTTTAGCTTAGATACAGACGCTGGCATAATACCCTTTCCCGAAGCATTCCAAACCGGTTGCTCAAAGGCATTGACCAATTGCACCGGATGGCCTTTATCTCGGACAAGGCCTAACACATAGGCCGGCCGGGTATACCCATTCATCGAATTTTTGCGACCGGAATTTGATTCCGTCATCCCTGGCACCGCTTCCAATGTTGCTTGAATGAATGCCGTTACGACATTTTTCCTTTCGTCAACGGTCATAGCAGCAAGATGTTCTTTATCGGCTAACATACCCAGATTTACCGCAGCAAAACGATAGTAAACCGAAGAATTGAACTCCAATGTGCCTGTCATCCCAGCACCTGATTCACCTTTTTTTTGCCAATCGTCCACCGCAGCAAAAAAGTCTAATTCATTATCGACCTTATGCGTAGATATGGGATGATTAAACATCGCCGCGCCCTCAATGGTTAATGAATGATCGTTGGCAACCATACGGCCAAATAGCGAAATATCAGCAGCATCTTTTAAAACACCGATGCCTACTTTTTTAACGGCTTTTGAGGCGTCGCCCAGTTCTACATATTGTTTCGCCAATGCTTTCAGTTCGGCATCACTGGTATAATGGAGCGTTTTTACTCGATGAACGCCAGACTTTTTTTCGGCATCGGCGTCTAATTTACCTATCTCGGCAGCTATAGATTTAGCGCCCTCTAATGCCTCACTTTCTGATTTACCCAATTGTTCCAAATGCTTCACTAATGGCTCGATAATCAAGCGAGTCCTTTTTCCTTCAAAATAAGGACTGATTTCATGTGCATATTCCCGAATAGCGCGCTTCCAACTCTGACTGGACACCCTGGCTCGCTGGACGCCACCAAAAAAAGCGGTCTTGGGTGATCCTAAGTCATCACGGTTCAAACAAGTCACTGGGACAGACTGTAAAATATGTAGTTCTAAATGTTTCATGGAATTTCCTTGTATTTTTAAATTTTAAATTCGCAACGGTTTAATCAACAGTAAGCCAAAACCGAATCCTTTAGCCGAACCTATGCCTTCGCGAAAAGCTCGCTTAAATTTTTCATGATCGGTAACTTCCAATATTCCTTGGAAACGCACACCGATATGCAAACCCTTTTCGCCGTTTTTGTTAAATCGGTGATCAACCGGTTTATCAAGCTTTAATGGAAAATCGTCTCTCACAATAAAGCCATGACTAGCCGATTTGCGTATTAACCACTTAGTTTGAGAAAACTCATCCAGCCAAGTTAATCTCTGCCGGTTTTTGGTAAATCCTCCTTGACCATTCGGTTTTTTGATGGCTTTTGTCGGATTCGCATATAAATCAAATTGATAAGTTGGCTGTGATAAAAACTCGTTACTGATAGTTACAACTCGCCAAGTTTGTTCCGTACACCAATTTGGCATTTGTGGCTCAAAATCGGAGACCACCAATAATTCGACATGCTGACTCTTGGCCGTGTATCGGCTTAGAAATGGTGTGGGGCCTTTTTCGCTTTCCGGCCTGTTCCTACGTAGTTTTAACTCAGGATGATGTTGAAATAGCTCCCATGCCTTTTTATGCCACGCGTAGTTATCGGTAATTTTTTCTTTCGCTATTTGTTCGTATGTCAAAGACAACTTGATCAAATTAGTCATTACTGACAACCTCCTCAGCCTCATCCGAATCTTTATCGGCGTGAACCTTCCAGAATTCTTTTCCCCAAGCTAACTTTATTTTTTCTTTTTTGAAGCTGTTGTTCCACGCTAACAAGTCTGTTGTCAGTTGAACGTAGTTGACACAAATTACTTTCTCATTTGCTTTTGCTCGAAAAATTAGCCTTCTTACTCTGGGTAAAATCTCATCGTTATTTGCCGCTAACGCGTATTGGAAATTTCTAGAAATCGTGCCGGATTCCCCAGATGCTAGTTTTTGCTTTTCGTCACTATCCAATAATTGAAAACATAAACTGCCAATGTTCCCGTAATCTACTGCTTTCGGATGATGAGCAAATAACCCTGCAACGGTTTGAATAGTCTTTATTTGATATGGTTTATCAAAATCAACAAACCGACTGAGTAATGGCCATGTCGCCTGCGCCTGACTATCTATTAATCCTTTACGCAGCGTTGCCATTTTCCCTCGATCAGTTTGTAAATTTTGCAAATACTGAATAAAACGTTCCTCAAATATTTGACTCATGCCGCCTCCTGACTTTCTGATTTAATCGGGTGCAATAAATGCCAACCCGCCACATAAGCACGTAGTTGGCGAGGGCTATCGTGATTACATAAGGTTTCGTATGTTTCTGTAGCAGCTTGGTTAATAGCTTTCAACCAAGCTTTCTTAGAATCTTCACGCGCCTGATCCGTACCCATCCCTAATAGGGAAATGTATTGCATTAGTAGATGACGCTGTTTTTCAATCAGCGTCCAATAATGTGCAAGGTATTTTTCTTTGACACGGCTTTTTATGGCACGATATTTTTCACTTTCATGTTTAGAAAGGGGTTGTTTATTAATTTTTTTAGAGACAATTTCAATCATTTGAGGCATTAACATCGAAAGATATATCTGGATCGCTTCATCTAATCTAAATGCCATAATTTCCGCTTTCTTGACACCATCATTGTATGCTGCTCTGTTTTCATCCGAATTAGTAAAGTAACTCGGTACATGAAGGACGGATTCGAATCCATCAAGAACCGAAGCTTGCTCTCTTTTTAAAGCTAGAATTTGTAAATCATAACCTTCGGATTTCGACTGGTTTTCTATAGCTGCGGGCCCTCCAAATGTTTTTCCTTTACGTTTCGCGGTTAATGCACAAAGTTCTCGCCAAGGCGTAGCAGTTTTACAACCCAATATGTCATTCGCATCTTTCTGCTTATTGACGACTAATACTGCAGTAGTTTCAACAAATTCAGGATGCACCGGATAAATAAAACCTTCTCCCATTAGCATTGTTTTTTTATCCGGAAGTAATTTCAACCATCTGCTAATGGGAACTAGTCTTCCCAAATAGGTATGTGTCGCATTTAAAACAGCATCTTTATCATCAGGGGAAACAGGAAAAAACTCCCATACCGGAACACCAATATCGTCGCCATATCGGTCCTTAATCTGTTGAATTGTCAACGTATTGGCATGTAACGTTTTAACTATCGTATGCTTTCTAACAAAACAATGAAGCATTGACTGTGAGGCACACGGCGCATCTTTGACACCTGATTTCGATGTTACTTTATTTTTCCATTTTGCTTGAGGATATAACCCCCCTAAAGAAAAATTGTTAAACGTTATAAGGGATACGACTAATGCGGAAGCTTCCATCTGTCTAGGAGATGTTTCTTTAAAAGGATTAATACACCCATGATCGAATAATGTTGAATTACTACCCGTTGCCAATGAAAAATTAAGTTTTGTTGTGTACGTTGGTTCTTTATTGAATGGTTCTAACTCAGCAATTTGTAAAAAAGGTTTTTTGGAATCAAATAAATTAAAGCTACCCTGCCAATTTTGTAAGTAATATAAACACTTACCAGGAATTATATCTAACGCATCGTCCCACTCATCTTCTTCAAGCAAGCCTAATCCAGCTTGAGCTAAACAGATCAAAAATCGCATAACACTTATCCGTTCATGCGGCCTTAATGCTAAGTCAAGCCATTCATCCGATTGTTCGAATAATTGATTCAAGCTGATATAGCACAATTGATTTTTGCTATTAGTCACCGGCAACCAGGGATCAGTCACAAGATTCATCAAGCCCTCCTTTGTTGTAAATTTGTATAACACCTTTTATTTCGCACCATGAAAGTTTTATTTCAGGCTTCAATCCATCCATATTAAGCCGACCGTCGTTATCCAGGTGCGCCAAACAATGTTTACCCTTCAGATAAAAAGACAGTTCCGACTCTTTTTTAATTTGCTCGAATGGCCAAGCATGAACTCTGACAATGTTTTGATGAATTGCCCTTGCATCCTGTATTTTGAATTCAGTAATAGGCAAGGAAATCTTATAGTCATCCAACAAAGTTATTTGATTTACACTACTTTCTAAAACAATCAAAAGCGGAATTGTTTCAATATCAATTAACCGTGTTTGTTTACCTTCTTCATCAGCTAAAGCCATTTTGGAAAATAACCGTGTATTTCCTTCGGCCAATCTTGTTTCAGCAAACTCTGTACCTTTGACTTCCGAGTACAAGGCTTGCCACGAATCAGGGTCTTGATCTGTGTTTTCGTAGGTATTTTCCAGTAATTGTCTTATCTGTGAATTCCCGGTTTTATTCGATAATTCTATAAATTCATAATCATGTAATGTCTGATAGGTCTTGAGTAACGGATATACCTGATAGACTTTTGCTTTAATACCGAAAGCTTTCTTAATGCGTTCGCTACCTTCTCGTTCCAATTCAGCGAGTGTTTTTTCTTCCTCGACAATCCATACTTGTGGCTCAGAAACAGGCCTAATTCGTGCAGATCTAACATCCATATGCCTCCATAAGCGTCCAATCCTTTGCAACAGCATATCCATTGGCGCCAATTCCGAGATAAGAATATCGGCGTCAATATCGACGCTTTGTTCGACAATTTGTGTAGAAACCAAAATACAACCGCCTTGTTGCGCACCAGTCTTACCCAACCTTTTCATCCAATACGCTTCCCTCTCTTGCCGGATAAAATGCGGGTAGCGCGAATGCAATAGCCCGGATTCAAAACCACTATCGCTTGGTAATTGCCCAAAAATTTGCTGTGCGAGATTAACCGTATTACAAACCCACAAGACTCTGGCCCCCATTTGAGCCGCCTTGACGGCATCTTCGATTAAGTGATTCGAGTTTTTAAAGATTTTACGAACCGCTGGCCTTTCGGGTGCTACTGCAAACTGCGGCTTTATAACGTCGCCATTTATCGTTTTTCCGGTAATTAAAGGATAGGTATCTACATTTACTAAATTACCGTCAATACCGATTAATTTATTTCTAACTTTTGGCAGTAACGTTGCGGACAAAATTATGATCGTACAGCCGAGTTTTAATAACTCATCGCATAAGCACTTAACCAAAGTTCCTGTGAAATAATCGTAACTGTGGACTTCGTCAATGATGATGACTTTGCCGGACAATGCAAAACGCCTGACGAAAAAATGTTTCACTGCAACAATTGACATTAACGCCTGATCGATTGTACCCACGCCAAAATTAGCCAATAATGCCCTTTTAGCGGAGGCAAACCAGTCACGGCTGACAGTTGCATCACCATCGAATTTTTTAAATATGGTTTGTACTGCCCTTGGCTGGTAATAATCCGTCTCCAGCCAAGCATTAGCATGAGCCAGTCTTGCATTTTCGGGTGTTTCAGAAATTGCGTTAATGAAATCATTTACCCGCAAATGAATCCGGTTGGATGTTAATTGCGTAGGCAATGCAAAATACAATCCCGACGCTTTTCCGGTTTTTAAAAGCTCGTAAGTGCAAGCCAATGCCGCTTCAGTTTTCCCCAAACCCATCGGCGCTTCTATGACGTAAATACCGGGTTCCTTAATGGCAAGTAACGCTTTTTCTTGTAATTCGTTTGGAATGAAGCCAAAAATATCTTTAAACTTCAGCCCCTTTCGTATGCGTGGATTGGCTAAACCTATACTTTCGACAGCAAGCTTTGCCGCTATTTTGCCGTTGCCAGTATCCAGGCCTTTATTTACCGGAAAATATGTTTCATCTGATCCAATCCAATCGGCAATAGTGGTTAATCCCATTAACCACGGAACAATCGCATCACGCTTATTTACTTCATAAGTGGGTATCTCGCTACCAAGCTCAGCTTCTAATTCGAAAATAATTTGTTGTCGTTGGAAATGCCACTCATCTATGAAAGGAGTAACATCACAATTGCCGTATTTTTCAGGAACATGCATTTTTCCGTGATGCGCGCCAGCAATCATTGCCCACGCTTGTGCTACCGATTGCTTCACTCCACGCTTTTGAAGCAACAGCTGAATTGAATCCTGACTGTGTGCCTCATGCCGCTTCTCTTGTTGCGCTTCCCAAGCATGGTCAGCAGCAAATAAAACTAAATTTTCTCGAATTAACCACAGAGGACATTTAACGAGAAACCCTGGCGACCATTTTCCAATATCATGAATGGCGGCAATGATCGCTATCGCAATTGGTGTTAAGTCGGCATCGGGAATTTTTCGGCTTTGCTTTACCAACTCCAACGCAACCCAGCCTACATGGCAACAATGCTCAAAAATCGGCAAGCCAGGCGAGCCGTCTTGGTTAGTTTTGGCCCAACCGCTTTCCTTTGGATTGAATTGAATCATAAGTAAGCCACATCCAAACAATGATAAGGCAGCAAATGATAGGCAGGGCCCGACTCGCCTTCGGGTTTGGCTTTGCCCCAGTATCTGTAATATCCGGCTGTTTCGGTCATGGCTACCTCAGTTTTCATTGGGTTCGTTTTTCGGTTGTATCAATGTGTATAAAAACTCCGGAGCCAGGTCGGCGCCATTGGGCCAGCTAACGGTACCTAATTCCGGATTTAATCTGATTTGGCTGAAATTATTCGGGTCCAATAATGGTTCAAACATTTCTCCCCAAAGCGCATTGCGTAAATCGGCAACACCGGACAATCCGTCGTTAAATACCAGTTTTATACGATAATCATCGAGATACACGACGTCGGTTATATGTAAAATCATGATTGGATTCCGATTGTTTTCATATATATTCGGCCTGCATCAAGCCATTCGAAAAAGGCGGCAATTCGTTTTCGAACTGCTTGGCAATACGCTGCTCCGACTTAGCCAATTGTCGCAAAATTTCTCCTGCCGGCCGGATGAAATCGATTCGACGCATCAAATACTATCCAACAGATTTCGGCTGGCCTCGGTACCGATGAAGCCTTCTTTCTCGACCAAAACAGCCAAGTTGTGCAGGTACTTGTCTTCGTATGCAAGCAATTCCGAGTAACGGGCAGACGACAATAAAACCGCAAAATATTTTCGGTGCTTTTGGATAATAACCGGCTCTTGCTGGGCAATATCGAGAGTCTGCTTCAATAGATGTTTGGCTTGAGTTGTATTGAAAAATTTCATAGCACTTTCATTTGGAATGAACATTTTGGTTTTAATCCAGCATCGAATTTATGGTTCATTTCGTCCTCGTCTACCGATCTAGTTGGTCATTATGCATAGCCACCGTATCAAAGCGTGATACGGTACTTATTCTTTTTGATAAATTTTCGCCATTTTTTGAATTTGCTCGATCACGGCTTCGCGTAAAAAGGCAGGTTCCAAAATTTCGACTTCGGCGCCATTGCGGAGGATGTCCATCAACAGCTCGCGGTGATCGCCGAAGGGTATGCTCAATTCGTAACTGCCGTCTTCGTGCCAGCGGCCGGTTTGTTTCGGATGCCATTGTTCGTCGGCGACCCAGCGGGCGCGTTCGGGCGTGAATTTCAGTTTTGCGGTGTGTTCGGCTTTGCCGGAGAAGATGCCGTAGGAGGAACTGAAATAATCTTCGAGTTGCTGTCGATCGACGTTTTGGGAGGGTATTTCTTGGCGGGCGGCGGTTTTAATGCGTTCCAGTGCGAAGGTGCGCAGTTCTCTTCTAAAGTGACACCACGCGTCAAGGTACCAGTTGTCCCGGTAGTAAACTAGATTTTGCGGGGATACGCTGCGTGTGGTTATTTGTCCGTCGCTACGCGCGTCGTAGACCAAATCGAGGCGTTTATTATCGAATAGCGAGCCGGCGATTTTGGCGAACCATGGATTTCGAACTTTTTGTCGCGAGGCGATCGGGACGATTTTAATGCATTCCAGTTTGCGTTCGGCGCTGCTTCGATCTAACGCGAGAAGTTTTTCGATCCGGTTTTGCAGTTGGGCGATTTGCTCGCCGAACAGGCCCGGCGATATTTTGCGCAGCATGGTATGGCAGGTCAGCAAGCCCCATAATTCCTCGGCATTGAACCATAAGCCGGGCAGTTCGTAAGGGTGTTCGCCGGCTTCGGTGTCGTAATAATAACCGTTGCGTTTACGGTCGTAGGCGATCGGCGCGTCGAAGTGGTCGCGCATGAGTGTTAGCAACCGCTTTACGGTCGCTTCGCTGCATTCGAGTTTTTCCTGTAATTGGGCATTGGAAACCGGCGTTCGGCGACCGGATAGGATGGTGTGTAATTGGTAGATTCGTTCAAAGCGGTCCATCGCCGCATCTCCTGGTTTAGTGTCAGGTTTTTTAAGGATAGCGTATTTTCGGAAAACTCATGCTCACTTCCATTGAGCTAAAGGTCAGGATTTACATTTGATATCAACAAAGCGGGGCTTGCAGTCAAGCATTTACACATGAAGGGAGCAGGTTTAATTAATAATTTAACCTGCTCCCTTTGGGACCGTTATCGGCCACCAGCGTTATGGAAAATATATCGAATCAAGGTTCTGCACTCTTTTCTGACAATCTTTTCGAAAATCGACATTGTATCGGCTTTCGGTTCTGTTGATTGTTTCAAGTGCGACTGATCTTCAGATCCGGCTTTCAAAACTGCACGTTGATGAAATATTTTATGCAACTTGTTCGCATGAATCATAATGACCTCCTAGAGGATGAAAGAACATTATTTTGCAAAAAATGGCAAGGCTAAACTTCCATATTTTTCATTGCCATTCGGGTTAATCCGGACATAATTTCCGCATTTCATATTTCGGCATTCCGCTACTTATTTCAGCCCGCCTAATCTTGATTTACGAAAAATTACTCCATAAAAATACCCTGCATGATTTTCCAAAGACTTCATTAATTGGCGTCTTCGAATATAAATTTATCCATTTTTCCTTTCATTTTTCTTTCATCTAGAAGCAAATAGACACCTATCTCCCAAAGTATGTATCCATATCGCGATGACTATACCCATCGGAGTTCAAAATTCGGCACCGGGGTCCCCGTCAAAGGACGCCGTGAATACGTCCATGTAGGCTCTATGCCAGCTCCATGCTGGCCCCTCACCTAGCGTACCCGGCTTCAATCAAAAAGATCTGCATCGAACTTTTGCTTGGCCAATAGCTTCCGGAAGCTTTCGGCGTCCAGCGGGCGGCTGTAATAATAGCCCTGCACTTCGTCGCATTTTAATTCGTTAAGAAAAGCCGCTTGTTCTGCGGTTTCGACACCCTCGGCCAAAACGGTTAGTTTCAAACTGTGTCCGAGTGCGAGAATCGCTCGGGTAATGGCCATATCATTGCTATCTTGCGGAATATCCATCACGAATGAACGGTCGATTTTCAACTTGTCGACCGGCAGGCGTTTCAAATAACTGAGCGACGACTGCCCGGTTCCGAAATCATCGATCGCCAGGCTCACGCCCAATGCGCGAAGCTCTTCCATGATACGAACGTTCTGTTTCGCTTGACGCATGATATAGGTTTCGGTGATTTCGAGCTCTAGGTGCCGGGGAGGCAGTCCCGTTGTTGCAAGGACGTTGCCGACCGTTGCCAAAATATCGCTGCGTTCGATCTGCGCGCCGGACAGATTGACCGCGACCTGTTTGAATGCGTAACCGGCGTCGAGCCATGCCTTGGCCTGACTGCATGCGGCCGATAGCACCCATTCGCCGATCGCGACGATCAGCCCCGATTCCTCGGCGATCGGAATGAACTTGTCGGGCGCGATCAGGCCGTGCTCGTGATGATTCCAGCGCAATAAAGCCTCGGCTCCGATCAATTCGCCGCCGGATAAGGCGAATTGCGGTTGGTAATGAAGATGGAATTCCTGGCGTTCCAGTGCGTCGCGCAGCTCACTTTCGAGAAAAAGACGTTCTTTCGCGCGCGTAGTTAGATACGTTTCGTAAAACTGAAAATTACCGCGTCCTTTTTCCTTGGCTCGATACATCGCAAGATCGGCGTGTTTGATTAAGGACATGGTGTCTTTGCCATCCTCAGGATAACAACTGATGCCTATCGACGTGCCGATCTCCAGCTTATGGCCTTGAACGATGAAAGGTCTAGAGAGGTGCGCAATGATTTTGAGGGCGACCTGTTCGACATCGGAGCGGCTCCCGGTATTTTCGAGCAAAATGATGAATTCGTCGCCACCCAAGCGCGCGACCGTATCGTCTTGGCGCAAAGAACTCTTGATTGCGTGTGCGACCATGCGCAAAAGCTCGTCTCCGGCCGGATGCCCGAGACTGTCGTTGACGTGCTTGAACCGGTCCAGATCAAGAAACAAAACTGCCAGCGGATGGTAGTCGCGATTCGCCCTCTCCAGTGCATGCTCGCAGCGCTCGTTGAATAACTGCCGGTTCGGTAGTTCGGTCAAGGCATCGTAATAGGCCAGATGGTAGATATGTTTCGCGCTTTGCTTTTGTTGGGTTAAATCGTAAAAGACGCTGATATAGTGCGTCACGCGTCCGATGGCGTCGCGCACCGACGATATATTTTGCCACAGTGGTATCAGTTCGCCGTTCTTACGCCGGTCCCAAATCTCACCCTGCCATTTGCCGTCCCGTTCGAGTGCGGCCCACAGACTGCGATAAAATTGCTTATCGTGGTGCTCGGATTTCAGCAAGCTCGGTTTTTGTCCCAACACCTCGTCGGACGAATAGCCCATGACTTCGCTGAACATGCGGTTGACCTTGACGATGCGCGTATTCGCATCGGTGATTAGAATGCCATTCAGGCTATTGTCGAAGACGCTCGCCGCAAGACGCAACTGCTCTTCGGCCAAGCGTTGCTCGGTGATATCCTGAATCGTTCCGACCAACCGTAAAGCCCGCCCGGCATCGTCATAGTAGATGACGCACCGTTCGTGTATCCACTTAATTTGTCCGCCGGCCGCTAACAGACGATGTTCGATGTCGTAAGAACCATGCGTGCTTAGGGCGGATGTGAAAGCCCGGTCGACTGCGGCCCGGTCGGCTGGATAGACGAGTTCGAGAAAGTCCGCATAGTTACGGGGTATCGAAGCCGAATCGAGCTCGAAAATAATACACACTTCCTCCGACCAAGTGAGTTTGTCGCACGTCAAATCCATTTCCCAATGCCCCAGGCGGGCGATTTTTTGCGCCTCTTTCAGGCGTTTTTCGCTTCGGCTCAATCGCTCTTGTTGTTGTTTGAGCCGCGTGATATCGCTCGCGCAAATGACGGCGCCTTCTTCTTTGCCTTGAGGGTTGTGTTGCAGACTCGCCTCAAACCAATAATGGCGATAGCTTCCGTCGCGGCTTCCCAGACGGTGCTCAGCGGCATAGGAACCCGAACGCCGCACGACTTCGAACAGCGGAGAAAAAACGGGCCACGGCAAACCGATCGCTTGTGCGACAAGCGCTTGTCGTTCGTCGGGATGCAACCAGTCGTCCAGCACGCGATTGTCCGGAATCGAATCGGTTCCGGACAACTCCTGCGCGCAACGCCGATTGACTTGGCGTATATGCCCATCAGGTCCCAGCACGATCATCATCGCGCCGGTCGAATCCATGACGCGACGGATGAAATTACTTTGATTCAGCTGATGTAGGTTGGCTTCCTTTAGCTCGTTACTACGTATTTCGAGCACCCGCAGCATCGAATCGGCCTGCTTGGCGTCGAT
Organism: Methylotuvimicrobium buryatense; assembly: GCF_005931095.1. GTDB lineage: Bacteria > Pseudomonadota > Gammaproteobacteria > Methylococcales > Methylomonadaceae > Methylotuvimicrobium > Methylotuvimicrobium buryatense. Next base: position 4,590,406 of record NZ_CP035467.1, read on the forward strand.
CGACAATTGTTGCTCGAGCGCCGCGTTGGCGATTCGAAGCGCTTCGACTTCGACCCGCAAACGCGTCAGTTCCTCATTTAGGTGCGATTCATTGACGGGAAACTTGCTCGGCATATTTTTCCAGTAGAACGAAGGCATCGTCGACAGCTTGGCGCACCGGTTTTGACAAGCCCGGACGGAACGGTGCCGCTCCAAGGATTTCCGCTGCGATGATCTCGATGCGTGGGCAGTCCGGCAACGCGGCAACGGCCTTTAACAAATAGCCTACGCCGATGCCGTGGCCCGGTAACGTGATTTCGGCCGTAACAACATTCGGCGATAATCGGCTTAATTTCCCTGGTATGCCGCCCGATGCGACGGCGTCGACGATCATCACCTCATGGCATCCTTGAAATAGCGCTAATGCCGCCAGACCGGGCGTTCCGGCGTCGAACACGCGCACGTTATCCGGCAGCGGCAGCGCCGCTAGCCGTTGGTAAACCGCCGGACCGAAACCGTCATCACCGTGGAGCGGATTACCGAAGCAAACGATATGACATAATTGCCGATTACTCATGGCCCGAAACGTAGCCTCGTGCCGGTGTTCAGCACATGTACCGTGCACACTAGGCACGGATCGTGGGAGCGAATGACATGCCCGATTTCTACGGGATCGTCCGGATCCTGAACGCTCAGTCCGACTAGGCTTTGCTCCCAATGCCCCGGCAATCCTCCGCTGTCTCTAGGAGAGGCGTTCCACGCGGTTGGCGTGATGATTTGATATTTTTCGATGACACCGTCTTTGATTTTGAGCCAGTGCCCGAGCGCCCCGCGCGCGGCCATGATCAGACCGTATCCTTCTCCGTCGGTTTCCTGTGTTTTGGCCGGATTCAAAATATGCGGCTCGTGTAGATTCGCTGTTAACTCGTCGAGTATCAGTCGCGCTTGCTTCAATTCGACGGCGATTCGCCTGACCCGCGCGAATTGCCGAAGCCAAGCGCTGCCGCCTTCGGCTTGGTGCAGCGACGCAATCAGTGCATCGCCGCCGATTAGCAGCTCGGCCAACGGTCCGGTCTGCACCACCTTATCGCCGTAGCGCGGCGCCTTCGCCCAAGTGTAGCGGTCGCTGTTCGGCTGAAAATCGGGGACGGTTTCGCCGTTCCACGGATGCCGCCCGCCGTCATAAGGCCGGAACCAGGAATGACGAACGTGCTCATTGATCAGTTGTTGATCGTATGGCCCGACCGTGCCGCTTCCGCCGTCGTAGAAACCGCCCGGCAGCACACGCGCGTCGTGCGGCGCGGACCAACGGTCGGGATCGCACCAGGCGCCATAGCTGAGCATGTGCGGCGTACCCGAGGCGCACAGGTGTAGGCCGAGCGAGCGGGCCGCGCGGCTCATCAAACCCAGCGCGCTGCCGGCATGCGCCGGCGTATCGAGCCAAGCGAAATAGCGCTCGGCATCTTCCAAGGCCAGCCAATCGTCGAGCGAAGCGCCGATGACGCGCCGTTCGTACCAGCGCTGAATCTCATCCAATACCGAGCGGCAGGCCAACAGCCGGCGCAGATCGGCCGGCGTCGTCACGCCGCCGGGTATCATATAGGATGAATGCGGCCATTGCCCGCCGAAATGCGCGACGATTTCGACCGCTTTCCGCGTTTGAGCCAACGTTTCGAGATAAATCGAACCGCGAAACGGTTCGAAAGCGTCGACCGCATCGTCGAACCAGCTGTGCTGACTATAACGCCGATGGCAAAAATCGGGCGCGAAAAACAGAAAGGTTTGACGTAAATCGTTCTGTATACCTTCGGCAATCAGGCAAAGATTGCGGATGCGCGTCGCATTCGGCGGCACCGGCGTCCGCCAGGCATGTTCGAGCGCGAGCACTGCCGAGTAAAGATGAGCCGTACCGCAAATGCCGCAGACCCGCGGCGTGATCACCAACGCATCGCGGGGCGCCCTGCCCATCATGATCTGCTCGAAACCGCGATACAGTGTGCCGATGGTCCGAGCTTCCGTGACGACGCCGTCGTCGAGCACCAAAGCGATTTCGAGGTCTCCCTCGACGCGGTTCAAATTGATGTTGACTTCAATCGTAGCCATCTCAAACGTCCATTTTCTTGTCTTTGACGCGTTCCGGCGCAGCGGCGCGGGCAAGATTCTTGTATGCCATGTACCGGGGACGTTCGACGCCCAGCGGCAAGCGCAACGGAATGTCGCCGATTTTCTCAGTCAGGAACAAATCGGTGTCGCGAGGGAAGCTCGGCGACGTGCAACCGAAACAAGGCACACCGGCGCGAGTCTTGCTGCTGGTGCCGTTCCACAGATCGCTGTTGCATACCGCCTGCGTCATCGGCCCTTGGCAGCCGAGATTGAAAAACAGACAGGCGCGCCCGCCCGGTTCGTTTTCTTCGATGTCGTATTCGTGATACTCGTTACGCGTACACCCCTGATGAACGACGGTATTGAAGAACGCCTTAGGACGATTCAGTTCGTCCAGCGGCAACGGCAGTCCGGCGGCGAGCCAGGCCAGCGTCTGGGTCATGGCGTGGGGATGTGCCGGGCAACCGGAGACGTTGACGACAGGAAGGCCCTCGCGCGAACGCCACTCCGGCGGCAACAGACCGCCCGGAGTCGAACGGTTGTATTGCAGGCCGATACAATCGCCCGGATTCGGCGCCGCGGCATGAACGCCACCGTAGGCAGCACAGGTGCCCATCGCGACGACCGTACCGGCCCGCTCTGCCAATTCACGCGCGATGTCCATGCGCGCCCGGCCGCGGTAGCTGTCGTACAGACCGGTACCGCGCGGGGCCGTGACGATGCTGCCTTCGACGCAAAGTATGTCCAACGCTTGTTCGCCGTTGACGATGCGTTCGAGCAGCGCGTCGTGCTCGCGCATCGACGCGTTGGACAACGAGGGGTGCCATAGCAATTCAACGCCGTGAGCCGAAAAAATTTGTTCGAGGCTCGGTGATTCAGCACTCAATAGCGCCAGCGAATCGCCGCCACAGGCGCCTGTCTGTAGCCAGAATAAGGTAGCCATCGTTTTCGTCTCATTTGAAGTAAATCATTGCATTATAGGGAAATTGCTTAACTTCACAACACATCGCTAGATATCCCAGGGCAAACGCATTAAAATAAATGCCATATCAATATGTTATGACTATTCAACCTAAGCTTGCAGAATATTTTATTTGTTAGTTTTTTATTTTGTGGCAATAAAGGCTGCCGCTATGAAATTACTGAAAATACTACGCATTATAACCATTTGATTTTATATGTAGTTTTAATGCGTTTACCCTGCTAGATATCCCCATATCTTTTCATTTTTAGACGTTTTTTCAATAGAAAGGGAATACCTCGACGTGGCGAGCGTGCAAGATACCGCACAGAATTTTGGGCTCGGCGGTGGCGGTTACGCCGATGACCTGGATGCGATACTTTGCTCATTCGGCGCGATCGGTTTGGTGGTGAATGAGATCAATAGGGACATGGGGTTGCTCGACTTGACGCACGAGCTCATCACACCCGCAATTCAGGGCAAACTCGCCTACATTCACGCACTAGCGTGCACTGCCATTAAGTTAAGGATTTTTCCGTTCGCCCTGAGCCTGTCGAAGGGTGAATGGAAAAATCCTGGGTCGATAAGTTAAGCCGTCCATGGTTCGACAGGCTCACCACGAACGGCTTAACTTAATGGCAGTGCGCACTAGCGTGGGGAAGATAAGTCGATTGGCATGGCGACCAATGCGACAAGAATGACGATGAGGTTTGTTTTTGTTTCAGTATTATCTAAGGTGGCTTCGGGGCGTGCGGCCGACATCTGTCAATCGAATCCTCCTTCCTTGCGATATTAGAATGAAGTTATTTCATGCTCGTTCCTTAGCAAAATAAACCGGCCGCGTGGATTCCGGCGATCGCGCAGCGCTCGTCTTGGTCGGAGACGTCGCCGGAGATTCCGACCGCACCGAGAATTTTGTGGTCGGCATTACGAATCAATACGCCGCCCGGAACGGGCATGACTTTTCCGTCGGCCAAGCCGATCAGCGCGTTCATGAAGTCGGGGCGTTGCTCGGCGACGGCAGCAAGATTTCGCGACGACATGCCCATGTTGACCGCGCCCCACGCTTTGGCGATCGCGACTTGCTCTCGAATCATCGTGGCGCCGTCTTCGCGTTGCATCGCTTTGAGATGGCCGGCTTCGTCCAATACGACCACGGTCAGCGGTTCTAGGTTGAGTTGGCGGGCATTGGTTAATGCGACATGAATGATTTGATTGGCTTTTTCCAGAGTTAAGGCATTCATCAATGATCTCGTTATTATATTTATTGGAGTGAATCGGCCGGGTGGAAACCCGAAATAAGGCTTGTCATTTTAACAGCGGACCTAAATATTCCCATACTTTTTCGGCGATAATCGGTTGTGCGTCGGCATTCGGATGAATTCGGTCGCGCTGCATCAGTTCCGCTTTCAGGGCCACGTCTTCGAGTATAAAAGGCACGAAAGGCAGGTCGTGTTCTTTGGCCAGTTCCGGATAAACCTGGTAAAAAATTTCAATATAGCGTTTACCGAGATTCGGCGGCATGCGCATGCCTAGTAGCAAAACTTGCGCGCCGGCTTGTTTCGAACGCTTGACGATTTCGTTCAAGTTGTCGTGCATTTGCTTGGGGGTCAATCCTCTTAAACCGTCGTTGCCGCCAAGCTCCAGCAGCACCCATTCCGGGCTATGCCGCGCCAACGCGCTGTCGATGCGAGCCAATCCGCCGGCGCTGGTATCGCCGCTGATGCTTTCGTTAACCACCTGATGCGGGAACTTTTCGGCCTCCAGCTTTTTCTGAAGTAAATCGACCCAGCCTTTCCCCGCTTCTATTCCGTATCCGGCGCTGATACTATCGCCTAATACGACAATCGTTTCAGCCGACACGACCGCTGAACTTAACGCTATTATTACTGCAAGCAAAAATTTAAACATGACACAGACTCAACCTGAAAGAACGTTAAAAGATATTATCGTCACCGAAAATCTCGGTAAAACCGTGCAAACTTCGGATGGCACCTTACATATCTTGGCATCGGTCGATTTACAAATCAAACCGGGAGAGAGTCTCGCGGTGGTCGGCGAGTCCGGTTCCGGCAAATCGACTTTATTGAGTTTGTTGGCCGGGCTCGATACGCCGACAAGCGGTTCCGTGACGATTGACGGTCGCGATTTGACGGCGATGGATGAAGACGGGCGGGCGGCGGTACGTAACGAGTTGATCGGCTTTGTGTTTCAGTCGTTTCAATTGTTGCCGGGTTTGACCGCTGTCGAAAATGTGATGTTGCCGTTGGAGTTGGGCGGCAACAAAAATGCGCGTGTTTTGGCCGCCGATTTGCTCGGCAGGGTGGGATTAAGCCACCGGCTCAATCATACGTCAAGGCAGCTTTCCGGCGGCGAACAACAGCGCGTCGCGTTGGCCCGCGCTTTCGTGACGCGGCCGGCTATTTTATTCGCCGACGAACCGACCGGCAATCTGGACAGTAAAACCGGCGAACAAATCATCGATTTATTGTTCGAATTGAACCGCGAAAACAGCACCACGCTGATATTGGTCACGCATGACAGCCATTTGGCCGAACGCTGCCGGCGCAGCATTAAACTCGATGCCGGGAGACTGGTATGACGCGTTTTAATCTGGCGCTACGCTTGTTGTTTCGCGATAGCCGTTCCGGCGAACTCACGATTCTGATTGCCGCGTTGATCATCGCCGTGACCAGTTCGACTGCAATTACGCTATTCGCCGATCGCCTGCATCGTACGATGACCTTACAAGCCGCCGATTTTCTCGCGGCCGATTTGGTAATAACGAGTCCCGAACGCATTTCCGGCACATGGCTGGAAAAGGCCGGCGAATTGGCCTTGACCCGTTCGGAAACCGCCGAGTTTTCAAGCGTCTTGATGGAAAACGACGAACTGTTGCTGGCCGGCGTGAAGGCGGTCAGTCCCCGTTATCCGTTACGCGGTTTTTTAAAGGTCACCGGCGCCGATTTCAGCGACGAGCAAATAGTGGCGTCCGGACCTGAGCCGGGGTCGGTATGGGTTGAAAAACGCGTGCTGTCGGCACTGCATTTGCAAATCGGCGATGCCTTGACGGTCGGCGAAAAAGCGTTGACGATCAGCCGTGTCTTGACTTACGAGCCGGACAAGCGGGGCGATTTTTACAGCCTATCGCCGCGGGTCATGATGCATGCCGACGACTTACCCGCTACGGGAGTGATACAACCGGGCAGTCATGTGCATTATTTCTTTCAGTTTGCCGGCGAGGCGCAGAGCATCATGGCATTCAATCGTTGGATCAAGCCGCAGCTGAATCCGTCCCAGCGCATCATGGATATTCATCAGGACCGCCCTGAAGTCGGCAATGCGCTAAATCGGGCCGAGCGCTACTTGGGCTTGTCCAGCATTGTCGTGATTTTGATCGCCGGCGTTGCGATTGCCGCTGCAACGCGCCGGTATAGCGAACGTCATTTCGATGCCACGGCGGTATTGAGATGCTTAGGCTTGAAGCAAAAAGAAATTTTATGGCTTTACGGTAGTCAGTTTTTTATTCTCGGAATGTTGGCCAGCGCCATCGGTTGTCTTCTAGGCTGGTTTGCGCAGGCCGGGCTGTTTCATCTTTTGCATGATTTGTTACCGGATGCCATCGCCTCGCCGAGCTGGTTTGCGGTATTTTTCGGTTTCGCGACGGGCATGGCGGTATTGCTGGGTTTTGCTCTGCCGCCGCTGCTTCGTCTCAAACGGGTGTCGCCGCTACGCGTGTTGCGCCGCGACCTGGAGCCGTTACCGTCCGCGGCTTGGCTGATTTACGGTTTGGCGATCGCTATTATCGCGGTTTTGATATGGCGTTATACCGAAGATTTTAAAATGACCGGCATCATCATCGGCGTCGGCCTGATCGCGTTACTCGTATTGGGCAGCGCGGTTTACGGAATCCTTTGGGCCTGTCAAAAATTGTTACCCAGTTTGCCTCTAACTTGGCGTTTCGGTGTGCAAGGTTTGATTCGTAACCGGCAGGCATCGGTGAGTCAGATTTTGGCATTTAGCATCACGCTGGTGGCGATGACCTTGAGCTTCACGGTCAGAAACGATTTATTGACCGATTGGCAACGTCAGTTACCGGAACAGGCGCCGAACCATTTCGTGTTGAATATTTTTCCCGAACAACAAGCCGGTTTCCAGCAGGATTTGGATGACCAAGGCCTGACCGGCAGCCGCTTTTATCCGATCGTTCGCGGACGACTCGTCCGAATCAACGGCATTCCGGTGCAAAAAATCGTCAGTAAGGATTCCCAAGGCGAACAAGCCACGCATCGCGACTTGAGCCTAACCTGGTCGGAGCAGGTGCCCGATGAAAACAAGATTCTATCCGGCAAGTGGTGGACGAATGATAGCCCGGGTTTGGTGTCGATCGAGCAAAAATTGGCTTCGAGTCTTGGCGTGGAGCTGGGCGACAAGCTGACTTTTACTATCGGCAGCGAACAATTGCAAGCGGAAGTCGTCAGTATTCGCAGCGTTAAGTGGGATACGATGAAGCCTAATTTTTATATGATTTTTTCGCCGGGAACCTTGGACGGATTTGCCAGCACCTCGATGACCAGTTTTTATTTGCCGGAAAATCAAAAACATTTCTTGAATGAACTGGTCAAACGCTACTCGAGTGTAACCGTTCTGGAAGTGGATTTGATTCTCAAACAATTCCAAACGATCTTGGCGCAACTAACCCAAGCGATCAACTATTTGTTATATTTCGCACTACTAGCCGGATTTACCGTGCTGTTCGCGGCGGTTCAAGCCGGGTTGGACCAACGCATTCATGAAGGTGCGCTGATGCGAACGCTAGGAGCGCATCGGCAATTTTTACGGAAGACGCATATAATCGAATTTGCGCTATTGGGTTTTAGTGCGGGAATTTTGGCGATCGGCCTGTCCGAAATCGTGCTTTTCGCGTTATATACCGAAGTGCTGCACTTGAATTACCGGCCCAATTTTCTGCTATGGTTGGTCATGCCTACGCTTAGCGGCTTTTTTATCGGTCTCGCAGGTTTCTGGGGCGTTAGGCAAGTAGTCGACAAACCGCCGGTATCCGTTTTAAGGGAACTTTAATAGTTAAAATTCATTCTTTATTCATATACAACGTTATATTTTTGCACCCACTATAAACTCAACAAAGAGGTATCTTTATGAAAAAATCGACACTTGGAATCACCATGATCGGCGGACTGTTACTTTCGGCTTGTGCATCTCAAACCGGTTGGACACCCACGGTCGATACCTACGATAGCCCCAATGCTTATCGCTTGAATCAAGACCTTTACGAATGCGAACAATTGGCTCGTGAGGCAGCAGGCGGTACCGCTAAGGAAACCGCTATCGGCGCGGGTGTCGGCGGCTTGATTGGCGCGGCCGGCGGTGCAGCTGTCGGTGCCTTTACCGGCAATCCCGGCAAAGGGGCTGCGATCGGCGCGGCAGCGGGCGGTTTCGGCGGCGGCGCTAAACAAGGCTTCGAGGCCGAGGAAGCCTTCAAACGATCTTACCGCACTTGTTTACGTAACCGCGGACATAGAGTCGTCAATTAAATAAAGTCGTTAATTAATCGGCTTATTGCTACCTAAATCCTTAGAGGCGATATATTTATCGCCTCTAAGGTCATTTGATGAAACAACTCGCCTCATCCTCTCTTCAACTCCCGTTTATCTATCGTCGAAAAAACTCGAACGATTTCCGTTTTTCCATCATACTTTCCTACAAAACCGGACAATAGCAAGGGTATCTAAGGTAGGCTGTCGATAAAAGCCATTTTTTGCTAATTGCTGTGTTCCTGCTTTTTATACCTTTCGCACTTCAAATTTCGGCAGTGCCCGAGTAGGCGCCGGGATGTCGATCCCTCACCTAACGCTAGGTGACACTGCCATTAAGTTAAGCCGTTCGTGGTGAGCCTGTCGAACCATGGACGGCTTAACTTATCGACCCAGGATTTTTCCATTCACCCTTCGACAGGCTCAGGGCGAACGGAAAAATCCTTAACTTAATGGCAGTGAACGCTAGGTGAGGGACTGACGGAATCCAGTGCCATAGATGGCAGGCTTTTGAAGTACATTCGATCCTGAATGCCAGAATTACTTATTCTGTGACGGCTTACCTTAATGGCAGTGAGGTGTAGGGTACGCTGTGCGTACCATGGCAACCCCACCAATGCTACCACAAGCCCTTATGGTTTGATCTGGGCAGGGATTCGGAGCTTAACAGCCTGGAGGTACCCTACAATTTATGTATAACGATGAGCGCCCTCTGTGGGACCTCATAACTTCGCTGCCAGGCAAGATAGGTACGCACTCCCACGCTGGAGCAGTGCGAATGAGGAAAATTATTTAGCTGGTGGCGATATTTTTTACAACAGCTAGACTTTATGGAATCGACTCTGCTAAAAATGTATCGAACCTTATAAGGCGCATCACAACGATGAAAAAAAATATTATCCCGAATAATGACGAAAAGAAACTGGGCGATAACGACTTTATCGTTTCGAAAACCGATATTAGCGGCAAAATCACTTACGCTAACCGTATTTTCATGGAAATTGCCGGATACTCCGAGTCCGAATTGCTTGGCGTGCAACACAATATTATTCGGCATCCCGAAATGCCGCGCGGCGTATTTCGGTTTATGTGGGATACCTTAAAGTCCGGAAACGAATTTTTCGGTTTTGCCAAAAACCTGTGTTCAGATGGTGGGTTTTATTGGGTCTTCGCGAATATTACGCCGGACTACGACAAAGACGGCAAATTGCAGGGTTATTATTCGGTTAGGCGCAAACCGCCGACGTCGGCGTTGGATGTTTTGGTGCCGGTTTATCGGGAAATGCTGGCGATAGAAAAAGGCTGTTCCGCGAAAGAAGCTCCGGACAAATCGCTGGCCTATTTATTCGATGTCGTCGCGCAGACCGGCGCCAAAAATTATGACAGTCTCGTTCTGGGGCTTTATAAACCGAATGGAGTTTAATGATGAGCCGCCACACCAGTGCCGACATTCCTTTTCTCAAAGCTAAGGTTAATTATGCCGTGGCCGGTATTAGTTTCCTCGCTGCGATCAATTTTATTTACACGACTTTTACCAGCGGCTTTTCATGGCTAGTTCTACTCTTTAACCTTGGACTCACCGTCATTGCATTTTACGCGCTCACAGAAACAAAAAAATATTTGCGTATTATTGCCATCATCCAAGATGTATTAATTAAAACCAATGACGGCGAACTTTACCACCGAATCACAGGAACCAAGGGAATGGGCGAGCTCGGCAAAATCGCTTGGGAATTGAACGAAATGCTCGACATCATGGAGTCTTATTTCAAGGAAATCACGACTTGTTTCGATCAAGCGGCCAAAGGCAATCATAACCGTTACGCTCTTGCGGACGGCTTTCCCGGCTTACTTAAATCGTCAGCGAAATCGGTCAATAAAGCACTGCGAGTCATGAGCGATAATGAAACGATGATCACGAAAAATCGCCTTTCTGCCGGACTGCACCTGCTGAATACCTCGAATTTACTCGATAATCTCAAATCCAATCAGGAAGACCTACTGAGCATTACCGAACAAATGCATAAGGTTGAAAGCATCGCGATTAATACCGGCAATAACGCCGAAAATAGCTTGTCGTCGGTCAATACAATTAGCCATTCGTTAACCAATATCAATGACAATATTCATTCGGTTACCGATGTCATTACCGCACTGATCGACGATAGTAAAAAAGTAACCGAATCCTTATCGATGATCACCGGTATCGCCGACCAAACCAATCTGTTGGCGCTCAATGCTTCGATCGAAGCCGCACGCGCAGGCGAATACGGACGTGGTTTCGCGGTCGTCGCGGAAGAAGTCAAAAACTTGTCCGATCACACTAAGAATGCGGCGCTGGAGGTTACTAAAACACTCAATTCATTCAATAAGCGCGTCAATCAAATGCATTCCGAAGCCGAGGCATCCGCCGAGCTTTCCCAAGAAATCATGGAAAAAGTCGACGAATTTCGGAGTCAGTTTGCCGATCTTTCAATTTCGGCAAAAGCGTCGGTCGGCTATATCAGTTATGCCAAGGATAAAACCTTTGCACTATTAACCAAAGTCGATCATATTGTTTATAAACAGAACGGCTATATCGCGATCGAAAACCTAAAGCGTTGTCCGCAAGCCGATGCGATCGATGTCGATCATCAGCATTGCAGGCTTGGCAAATGGTATTTCGATGGGCTTGGGCATGAGCAATTTAGATCCACGCAAGCCTATGCCAGGCTGAATAAACCTCACGAAGATGTGCATAAATTCACGCGACGCGCCTATGAATATTCACGAAACAACTGGCAAAGTAACAAAGCGATCATCGACAACATAATAAACGACATGCAACAATCGGAAGATGCCAGCGCCGAAGTGATGGCCTTGATCAGCGAGATGGTTGAAGAAAAGCATGCAAATTTGTCCTAGTCAGGCGCCATTTTTATTTTGACGGCTCGGAATATAGAAAATGCCCAAGCAGGACGGGGTTTGCAACCCCGTCCGAAACGTTTTGACTTTGCCCGAAGTAAGCCGAAATGTTTAGGGTAAACCGAAACGTTGGGGACGGGTTAAATAACCCGTCCCGCAGAAGAGACTGGTGTGCTACAACTTCAACTATTAACGCGAACATAGCCTCTATTAAATAAGACTATCGGTCCCAAAGGCACGACAGAGACAACACTGCATTTAATAGTTCGACTCAGGCGGCAAATATGAATGATGAAACAAGCCTTAAGCAAGTCGGATCAGTCGTTTCGATCACCGGAAGCGTGGTCGATATCCGGTTCGATTGCTGTTTGCCGCCCATTCATACGATTCTGTATGCCGGCGACGATCGCCGAGTCATCATCGAGGTATTGACGCAGCTCGACGATTCGCGGGTTCGCGGCATCGCAATGACACCGACGCAAGGACTGGCCCGAGGCATGTCGGTCGAAAACTCGGGCGGCCCTTTAAAAGCGCCGGTAGGCAAGAACGTTCTATCTCGCATGTTCAATGTATTCGGACGTCCCATCGATCGATTGCCGATGCCGTCCGATATCGAATGGCGCTCGGTTCATCAAACGCCTCCGCCGCTGGCGCGTCTTTCGACTAAGTCGGAACTGTTCGAAACCGGTATCAAGATCATCGATGTATTGGCGCCTTTGGAACGAGGCGGCAAGGCGGGATTATTCGGCGGCGCCGGAGTCGGCAAGACGGTTCTGCTTACCGAGATGATTCATAATATGGTCGGGCAACACGAGGGCGTGAGTCTGTTTTGCGGTATCGGCGAACGCTGCCGTGAAGGTGAAGAGTTGTACCGGGAAATGACAGATGCCGGGGTATTGCCGAACATGGTCATGGTATTCGGACAAATGAACGAATTGCCGGGAAGCCGGTTTCGGGTCGGTCATGTCGCGTTGACGATGGCTGAATATTTCCGCGATGACGAACGCCGGGATGTCCTACTGCTGATCGACAATATTTTCCGTTTCATTCAGGCCGGCTCCGAAGTTTCCGGGCTCATGGGGCAAATGCCTTCGCGCCTGGGTTATCAATCGACGATGAGCACCGAACTATCGCAATTGCAGGAACGCATTGCCAATACCGATACCGGCGCGATCACATCGATACAAGCCGTTTATGTGCCGGCCGACGACTTTACCGACCCTGCCGCGGTTCATACCTTTTCTCATTTGTCGGCCTCTATCGTGTTGTCTCGAAAGCGAGCAAGCGAGGGGCTGTTTCCTGCGATCGATCCACTGCAATCCAACTCCAAGATGGCGACACCGCGTATCGTGGGCGAACGGCATTATCGAATCGCACAGGAAGTCAGAAGCACGTTGGCTCAATACGAAGATTTGAAAGACATCATCGCGATGCTGGGACTCGAACAGCTCTCGCGGGAAGATCGTAATATCGTGTATCGCGCCCGCCGTTTGGAACGTTTTTTGACGCAGCCGTTTTTCACAACCGAGCAATTCACCGGCCTGAGCGGCAAGCTCGTTAGCCGCAACGATGCGCTGAACGGTTGCGAGCGCATTCTCAACGATGAGTTCAAGGATTATCCCGAAAGCGGACTTTATATGATAGGTTCGATTGACGAAGCCAAAAAGTGAGTCCACTATGAAGCCGTCATCGATGCATCTTAAAATCTTGTTGCCTTTCCGGGTATTCGCCGAGCACGAGGACGTCAGTCGGATCATTGCCGAGACTTCCCAAGGCTCGTTCGGCATATTGCCGAACCGCCTGGATTGTGCTGCGGCTTTGGCTCCGGGCATTCTAACCTATGAAACGGCGTCGGCTGACGAGGTTTATTTGGCCATTGATCAAGGCGTGCTGGTCAAGATTGGAAGCGAGGTCCTGGTATCGGTGCGCAACGCCATCGGCGGTATCGAATTGGATCGATTGCGCGAGGCTGTGGAGCACGAATTTCTTGAATTGGACGAACACGAAAAAAACGTTCGCTCGGTCATGGCTAAACTGGAAAGCGGTTTTGTCCGGCGCTTTATGGAGTATCATCGTGGCTGAACCAAACGATAAAAAAAAGCGGTCTACCGACTCGCCGTTGAGCCGTCAAGTCGGTGCAAAGGCCGAACGCAAGCTCGAAGCCCAACGGCAAGTGAATAAGACAATCTGGTTCGGCTTGGGTTGGTTCGGCTTGATCGGCTGGTCTGTCGCCATTCCAATGTTACTGGGAACCATCGTCGGTTTATGGCTAGACAGTCGATATCCCGGCTCCCATTCCTGGACCTTGATGTTATTGATCGGGGGATTGATGCTTGGGTGCTGGAACGCCTGGCGTTGGGTGTCCGAAGAAGAAACCCGAATCCATAAAAAACAGGATAAAAATGATGACTGAAAATCTGATGTTGGCACTGGCTTTCGGGGCCGGCAGCTTGCTGGGGATGTTTTTTTTCGGAGGACTTTGGTGGACCGTGCAAAAAGGCCTTCAGTCAAAACGTCCCGGACTCTGGTTTTTTAGCAGTATGCTGCTTCGAACCGGCATCACGCTGGCCGGTTTTTATTGGTTGGCTGCCGATCATTGGCCAAGGCTTTTGGCTTGTCTATTAGGCTTTGTCGTTGCTCGTTTCATCGTCGTTCGGTTGACCCGTTTCGAATCGATAAAATTGCCCGAAACTGTCGAGGAATAAGCACATGCGTTTGAGTTCAGATCAAATCATTTTTTGGCAATACGGTTTTCTTAAGCTTAACGGCACGATCGTGACGACTTGGGCTATTATGCTAGTGTTGGTTGTCGGTGCGATTCTGATCACTCGAAACCTAACCAGAAGCCTAGAAAATAAACGCTGGCAGAGTGTTCTGGAAGTCATCGTCATTACCCTGAATCAACAAATCGAGGAGGTCGGCCTGAAGCGACCGGAAAAATACCTCGGGTTTCTGGGTACCTTATTTCTGTTTATCGTCACCGCCAATCTGTTTGCGATTTTACCCGGCTATGAACCGCCGACCGGTTCGTTATCGACCACGGCAGCATTGGCCATCGCCGTTTTCATAGCCGTGCCGTTTTACGGTATTGCCGAGCAAGGCTTTGGCGGTTATTTAAAGTCCTACTTAAAGCCGACGCTGATTATGTTGCCGTTCAATATCATCGGTGAATTATCCCGCACCTTGGCATTGGCCGTGCGTCTGTTCGGCAATATGATGAGCGGTACGATGATTGTCGCGATATTGTTAGTTGTGACACCCTTGTTTTTTCCGATTATCATGAATGCATTAGGTCTACTAACCGGCATCGTGCAAGCCTATATCTTTACGATACTGGCGACAGTGTATATTGCTGCGGCCACCCGCCGTCATGATTGACGACATGCGCAGGTAAAGTATGCATCGCGTACCCATTACGGGACAAATTATACCCATCGTAGATCAAAATTCGGCACCGGGGGCCCGCCAAAGGACGCCGTAAATACGTCCATGTAGGCTCTATGCCAGCATCCATGCTGGCAAAGCCTTTGTCAGGCACCCCGGTGCCTCCTTAGGCACTGCCTAAATTTGAAGTGCGAAAGGTATCGCCGGGATACCTTTGCAAAGGCTGCGCAGCATACCTTACAAAACTAACATCAAAAATTAGAGGAGTCATTATGGATATTATCGCTTACATTGCCGTCGCATCGATCATGACCGCTGGCTTTACCATCTGTATTGGGAGTATTGGGCCAGCTTTGGGTGAAGGAAAAGCGGTTGCAGCCGCATTAACGGCATTGGCGCAACAACCTGATGCTGCGGCAACAATTACCCGAACGCTGTTTGTTGGTCTGGCCATGGTCGAATCGACCGCCATTTATTGTTTTGTCGTGTCGATGATTCTGGTCTTCGCCAATCCTTTTTGGAATTATGTGATAGCCCAGACAGCGGGGCAGTAAAGCCATGCTAATCGACTGGTTCACCGTTTTCGCTCAACTTGTCAACTTCTTGATTTTGATGGCTTTGTTGAAGCGCTTTCTTTATAAGCCCATCATGCAGGCGCTGACCGATCGCGAAAACAAAATTGCCGGACAGCTGGAAGAAGCCCGAAAAATAAAGGCCTCTGCCGAACGAGAACGCATCGAATATGTCGACAAAATTGAACGTTTCGAGCAGCAGCGCGAGAGCCTTTTGAAACAAGTACATGATGATGCGGCTCACGAACGCGAAAAACTGATTAAGGCGGCAAGAATTGAAGCCGATGAGCTTCGTTCCGCCTGGCAGCAAGCGCTAAAAAACGAGCAAAATCGCTTACACCGGGAACTCATGCGAAATACCCGGGAGGAAGTTTTTGCCATCAGCCGTAAAACGTTAGCCGATTTGGCTTCGGTGAGCCTGGAGCAGCGTATTTGCGAAGCCTTTCTCCAACGTCTGCACACGCTCGACGACTCCGAAAAAAATCGGCTTAGCGATGCGATCCAAGAGTCATCGAGTCCAATCCAGGTCCGTAGCGTTTTCGCTCTAATGCCGGAACAGCAAAGCGCCATCAAACAAGCCGTCAACGACGTATTTACGGTCAATGCCCCGATTGAATTCGATATCGATGCCGATCAAATCAGCGGCATCGAACTGAGTTCGAATGGCCGGAAACTATCTTGGAATATCGCAGAATACCTGCAAGACTTTGAGAGCAGTATAGATCGGACACTAACGGCCAAAAGCGTATCTCAGAGCCATTCCGGACCCGATGCTCATGCCGTCTGATCAGTTAGCAAGCGTTCTGGAGCGCGCCTTCGAGAACATCAAACAGGCTCGTGAAACCTATAGCCCGCAAATGACCTTGCAAGAGGTGGGCACGATCACAACCGTGTCTACCGGCATCGCCAAAGTGTCCGGATTGCCGGGCGTGGGTTTTGAAGAGTTGGTCAGGTTTCCGAACGATTTATACGGCATTGCCTTCAATGTCGAAGAGGATGAAACCGGCGTCGTTCTACTCGGCGATTATTGGCATTTACAGGCCGGCGATGAAGTCGAACGCACCGGCCGGGTGATGGATGTGCCGGTGGGCACAGGGCTCATTGGACGCGTGATCGACCCGCTAGGTCATGCCATGGACGGAAAAGGACCGCTCGATTTTAGCGAGCGCCGTCCCATCGAGCGCGAAGCGCCTGCGATCATGGACCGGTCTCCGGTGACCGTACCGCTGCAAACCGGCATTAAAGTCATCGACGCATTGATCCCGATCGGTCGAGGTCAGCGCGAACTGATCCTGGGCGATCGGCAAATCGGCAAAACCTCCATTGCGATCAACACGATACTTAATCAGCGCGATCAAAATGTCCTATGTGTTTATTGCGCGATCGGCCAACGGGCTTCGGCCGTGTCCCAAGTGATCGCCACCTTGCAGGAAAAAGGCGCGATGGATTATACGGTGGTCGTGGTCACAGGCGGCCACCGCCCATCCGGTCTAGCCTATATCGCGCCTTATGCGGCGACCAGCATAGCCGAATATTTCATGGAACAAGGCCGTGACGTACTGATCGTTTATGACGACTTAACCAATCATGCCCGCGCTTACCGCGAGCTTTCATTATTGTTGCGGCGACCGCCGGGACGCGAAGCTTTTCCCGGGGATATTTTTTATATTCATTCCCGATTATTGGAGCGCGCGACACATTTGCATGACGATCTCGGCGGCGGCTCATTGACCGCGCTGCCGATCATCGAAACCGAAGCGCAGAATCTGTCCGCCTATATTCCGACCAATCTGATTTCGATTACCGACGGCCAGATTTATTTGTCGCCGGCCTTGTTCGAATTAGGCGTATTGCCGGCCATCGATGTGGGCAAGTCGGTATCGCGGGTGGGCGGCAAGGCACAGCGCCCCGCCTACCGTTCCGTTGCGGGCGACCTGAAGCTGGCTTACGCGCAATTCGAAGAATTGGAAACCTTTGCCCGTTTCGGCACCCGTCTCGATGAACATACCCGCAAGACGATCGAACACGGACGTCGTATCCGCACCTGCCTTAAACAACCGGAATTCGAAACGTTTTCGGTAGCCGAACAAATAGCGGTTTTACTGGCATTGACAGAAGGCTTGTTCGATACCGTACCGCTGGACCGAATGCCCGAGGCTGAGCTCGCGGTTCGCGATGCATCACGGGAGCTGCCCGAAGCGCTACGGCAAAGTCTATTGTCGGACGAACCTTTGAGCGACTCGAACCGCGGCGCTATCGTTGAACTCGCCGGCAAGGCACTGGCGCCGATGCAAAAATGACCGATACGCCGAACGAATTGCGCCGTAAAATTGAAGGCGCGGGCGATCTGAAAAGTGTCGTGCGGACGATGAAGGCGCTGGCCGCTTCCAGCATCGTTCAATACGAAGAAGCCGTACGTTCATTGGAGGATTACGCCCGCACCGTCGAACTGGCGTTGACGGCGAGTCTCAAGCCGATGGGCGTAGGCGCCTATGGCGAAACCACGCGGCGCAAAGCCGAGGATCGGATCGGCGTGATCGTTTTAGGCACCGATCAAGGCTTGGTCGGACAGTTCAATGATGTGTTGGTCGAATTCGCGATCAAGCGACTTCAAGAATTAGCGGGCGAGCAAATCATCTGGACCGTTGGCGAACGCATTCACGGGCATCTGCTCGACTCGGGATTGGAGGTAAGCAGAGTATTTGCGACGCCCAATTCGGTGGCTGCCATTACACCGTTGATCGGCCAACTGTTGCTCGAAACCGAAACCCGGCAACTAAGCCATGAAAGTTCGCTTTATCTTTTCCATAACCGGCCTAAATCGGAGATCGGCGCCGTCTATGAGCCGGTCTGTCTGCGTCTGTTGCCCCTGGATTCCGCGTGGCGGCTCAAGTTTGTCAAGGCGGCTTGGCCGACCGATAATCTTCCGGAAACGGTCGGCGATTACGATGGGACGCTGAGAGCCCTGATCCGGGAGTATCTCTTCGTTTCGATGTACAGAGCCTGCGCCGAGTCGCTCGCCGGCGAAAACGCCAGTCGCCTGGCGGCGATGCAACGGGCCGAAAAGAATATCGACGAACTGTTGGATGACCTCGGCCGAACCTTCAATCAGACACGCCAGCGAAGTATCGACGAGGAATTGTTCGATGTCATTTCCGGTTATGAATCGATGTCTAAAAAAGCCGATTCGGGCAAAAGGTAAGGTACGACAACATACCCTGTCAAAAACTTGCCTATAAACCTAAAAAGGGTAGTTTGAGGCTTCAAAGTGTTGTAGCCCCTCCATGCTTCGACTGGGCTCAGCACGAACGGTCTACAACACATGCCAATTGCTCTTATTAGGCTTATAGTTTCTTGTCGGGTTTAAAACGGCAACAACAAAAACCGCCGTGATTCATCATGCCGGTTCCCGCTTCATGACGGATAGATTAAGGATTTGGTCATAAATAACTTCCTTATTGTTAATGCAAGGTAAGCAGGTTCGGTAACTCGATTGGCAGGTGTCGGCGGCAAGGAAAGCCGCCGTCAAGCCTACACGGACGTATTCACGGCGTCCTGTCAAGCGAGTTACCGAACCCGCTACAAAACTCATAGCTCCAGGAAGTTATTTTTCACGAAATCCTAACCGGCTTTTACCATTCTGCGATCGACCATCGCCTTAATTCCGAGGAGGAAACAAAATGAAATTAGCGAAACCGCTTTCACTCTTAATGATATTGGCCGCATTGAGTTCGGCCGCAGGCGCAAAGGAACAAGCAACCGATCCCAGTGAGCAGCGCAAGGCTCATCATGTGGTGATTATCTGGCTGAAACAACACGGCGATGAAAACGCGCGTCGTCAATACATCGAGGGCACCAAACGCCTGGCCAAGCTACCCGGAGTGCTCGCCTACAACATCGGCACGCCTACCGCCGTCAAACGTAAACATGGCAGTCACTCGCTCGACGGTTCCTACGATATCGCGATCTCCAGCACCTTCGAGAACCAGCAAGCGCTGGAAAATTATTTGAATCACCCGGTCCATGATCAAGTCCTTAAAGAAGTCTTGAAACCCTTGGTCGAAAAATACAAGGCTTACGATTTCATCGAATGATCTTGAGCCGCGATGAGTCGGCGTGGTTCGAATTTAATATCCGGCAAAACATGAGGGACGGTATTACAAGCGCCGTCCCACTCACTACTTACTGCTTACCGTTCTCCTCCCGATGTCCTAAATCCAACGGCGATTCCAGCTTAACGATGTCCTTTTTCCACAGCCCATTCGACGAGAAACAAGTCCAGCCCCATTTCAGCCAGTTTAATAATGCAACTGCAAGCCAGAGCGACCAGGCCAACATCAGCAGGCGGTAGACCATCAGCGGAACCGATACGACGGTTGCGGTCGGCAGTAACTCGGCGCTTCTGTCCTGGTACCAATTCAGACGGTAGGCGCTCGATTGGTTACCGGTAATCTGCATGTCCGGCGTGCCTAGGAGCCCTTGTTCGACGGCCCAGAATAGCAACATCAACGACAACAACGTCAAAAGCCCGAGACCGACTTGCGCGGCATTGAAGGTCTTGGTCGATTGCGCCGGCCGTTCTTTGCGAAGCCCCAATGCGATCAGCCAGAGCACAACGATCAGTGCCGACAACACCGGTATTTGACTCAAGCCGATCAACAGCAACAGCCAGTGCCGGGTTTTCAGTGGCGTCAATGTGACTTTGCCCAGGCCGAACGAGACGATCACGATCACCACCAGCACGCCCCAGATTAACACCGCCGGTCCGAAACGCGGCCCCATCGTCATCAGAACCCAGCGATCCTCGCCCAACGTGACGTGTATGTTGCTGTTGACGCTCGGCAAGGCCAAGTCGACTCGGGACGACTCTAGCAGGCTCGACATCGGTACCGACTCCTGCCAGTTCAAGACGACTTGCTGTTTGCCCGGATCGATCGGCAATACCACTTCACGGTCTTTTTGCCGGATCGGGCGGGATTGGCCGTTGATCGTGACCGCCTCCAATACGGCCTGCTCGGGGATTTGAATCGTATGTTGCACGGCGAGCGAGCTATCCACAGCAAGCTCCAATTGCGCATTACGGCTGCGGCTTCCCGGAGTCAAATTCAAGCGACTGCTCTCAATCGTCAGCGTTTGGCCTGGTGCAGGTTCGGGTCGGCTTACCGTCAACACGATTTGCTCACCGGGCCAAGGCCGCCATTCGGGCAGCCAATAACCGCGTTTATCTTGATGCATCATTGCGATGCCTGCCGTTTCGATATGCCAAACCGGACTCACATCGGCACGCCAGACTTCGATCCATTGGTCGGTTTGTTCGGCACTCAATTCAATGTGTTCCGTTTTTTTCAGCACCGATTCCCAGTGCATGACGCTTTGCGTAGCGGTCATATTGACCAAAGCCTTGCCCTTTTCGACACGTACGCCGCCGGTAATCACCGATTCCCCGTCAAGCAGCGGTACGGCCAAGACGATTGAAGAACCGGATGGCGAGACTCTGACGACGCGGGTCTCGACGCGCCAATCCAAGCCTAATTGTAAAGTCCGTTCAATTCTAACGAACGACGGCAAGATGCCCGGATCGAATGCGGCTTTTTCCGTTACTGCTTCGGTTTGTGCTATTCGGGAAAACTGGAGTTGATCGTCGGTCAAGCCGTTTTCATGAACGCCGAAAACCTGCCAATCGCTGACTGCCAATTCGGCGCGCTTCGGTTTCAATGGCAACGGCACGGTAAATTTTGCCATTGCCGGCGCTGTGCCTTTCATCACGACCCGATGCAAACCTGCGTCGAGAGCAAGCCATAAGCCGTTATTGAAGCTGTACAGCGCTTTTGCCGGTTCGCCGTCTATGCTGACCGTATTCGGAAACCATTGCTCGTAGTGTCCCGGCAACGGCACCGCGACTTTGTCCCGTGCGTGTACTTCCAAATCGATCGTCAATTCCTTGCCGGAAATCGTAAATCTCATCAGCGAAATGCCGGCACAATTCGGCACGCAATCAGGTGCTTTCTGCAGCCGGTTTTTCAATTCGTCGAGCAATACAGGGTCGGGAAACGCTGCTTGTACCGGTGTACTTGGCGTCATCATCAATAGCGGCAGACCCAGTATGACCAATAGACTTGCTGCCGAACGATTGAATTTGAAGTGTTTCGGCAAGCGTTCGATCATCGCGATCGCCAAAAACGCAATCAAGCCGACTCTCAGAAAATTCAGGAGCATTGTCACGAACGGCGACAGATACCATAAGCTGATTTGCTGGTCGGGAGCTACCGATCCGTTCCAGCTCAAATTGATTGTTTGCCATTGCCATTGCGGCAAACCGGGGCCGGTTTGGATTTTTGCATTCGGATCGGTACGTTCGGAAAGCCGTTTTTGCGGTACGGCAGAAGGCACGGCTTTCGCGACGATGCCGGCGGCGCTTCGCGCCTTTTTACGAACCGTATCCAGCGACGGCGCTTCCATCATCATCAATTCATCCGCCGCTTCAGGCATCGCGCCGGCAACGGGACGCTCGTAACGAGGGCCTTGAATCTGTTGCCACGGTTTTTCCAATTGCGGATAGAGTCCGATGCGCACCTGATCGACCATAAACGGTATCGCAATCAACACCAATACAGCTAAGGCGACATTACGGAAAGCGCCGGCCACGTTGCGGAACCGCCCTTCCGGTAACACTTTCAATAAAGCCACCGCCGCCAGTATATTGAGCCAAACCCATTGAGGCGCCCCCGGTTCATGCCAGATCAATACCAAGGTCAGTAAAGTCAATGCGCCGCGATAAACATCCCATAGCCGCAACGCCGCGAGTGCCGCTACCAGTACTAAAAACAAATCGAGCAAGGTCCAACGCGACAACCAGGAATCCGGCACATTATCGACACCGCCGGCGGCAAGTAAGCGCCAGCCGGGCGGCAGGTTCAGTTCGGCGTGAACTTGATGAAAAGATTGCGCCCAGCCGACTGCGTTCAATGCTCCGGGCGATCCATCGATTCGGCTATCGGCATCCAGCCGAATGACGCCCTTTCTGATCTCGACGCCTCGGCTTTGCCCGTCAGGCGCGCGCGTAATCAATTGGTTTGTACCATCCAGGCTAACGCGCCCGAGCTCGACGCCAGGCAATGCATCGAGTCGCCATCCTTGCGATAAGGTCCCGGTGATTTTGTCGTTGACGGTATATCCTTTACCGTTGAAATCGAGCCATAGAATTCGGGTCAAATTCAGGTTGTTAGGTTCTCCGTCCGGGTCGCCACGACGAATCGTTTTCAGGACTAAGCTCTCGCCTTGTTTAATCGCGTATGCTGGGAAGCGCTTCCAATGTTCGGGCAAATTGGTTTGGCTCGGATCGATTGCAGCCGGACGCTCGATTTCGACGACACGCAAAGACGGTCGGGCATCGAAAACCCAAATTTCGGATTTCGGCCAATCGTCCGGCTGATCGGATAAAGGTTCGGATATAGGAATTGAGTTGAGCGCCTCGGTACTACGCGCCAGGATGTCAAGCTGCCAACGTCCGGGTCGGACTTGTACCAATAACTGACCGTCCGGTTCCAATCGGGCAGGCAGAGGACTATCGATGCGTAGCGGCAGAAAGCCTTCCAGCATCGGATAAGCTAACTTGACTTCGCGCTGTTCGCCCGACACATTCAAATCCAATCGCGTGAGGACTTGCATCGGTATCTCGTCGATCAGTTGCCGGAATACCTGAAGTTCCAAGCTATTGCGTTCATCGGGTTTTACGGGGCGGTCGTCGGTTCCGGTAAGCCACAATTGGCCTTGTTTCAGGTTGGGTCGGTCGATGATTCGGCCGTTTATGCGGAGAGTGATGAGGCCTGTGTCCTGCGGGATCGTTAAGTTTTCGGGCAATTTATCCCAAGCAAAAGCACCCTCAATCGTGTAAGTGCCGGGTTCGAGAAAAACGCTTGGACGTCCCTTTTTTTCCGTAACCAATAGCGGCTTACCGTTAGCCGTTACATTGAGCGGCCATTGTTTGTCATGGCCGGGCAAATTGACCCAGCTTTCCCGGTACGCATTCCAATCGATCGTAAAGCGGCCTTCGGTGCCGCTAAGCACTAAGTCCAATCGCGACGGCCAGGCGCAGCGCTTCTGTTCGAAACTGTTATAGAGAAACGGACAACCTCGCTCCGTATCGTCGTGCAGGACCCAATCGATCCAGGGCTTGAGCGGTTCGGGAACATTTTCCGGTTTGAGCGGCTCGGCCCAACAGGGAAAGGCAAGCCATAATAAGGGCAATAGTAAACACCGAACTCTGAGCATAATCTGAACTCCTGTCGATAAAGGGCGAGGAAAACAATTGCTAAAGCATGCGTTTTGTCTCTTAAGGTACGCGCGTTGCGCTTCCTATCTCAACTCTTGCTGTAAGCGCGTATAAATGCCGCCGAAACTGCCGTTGCTCATCAATACGAAGTGACCGCCGTAACGGGCTTCCAATTTGAGCTTGGCGATGATGTCGTCGAGAGTTTTACAGATTTCGATATTGCCGGCGTAATTTTTTAGACCGCTTAAGTCCCAGCCCAGGTTTTCCGGTTGGAATAGAATGGCTTGATCGGCTTCAACCAGCGATTTAGCCAGCGATTTGGTATGAATGCCCATGCGCATCGTATTCGAGCGAGGCTCGACGATCGCGATGATGCGTTCGGAACCGACTTGCTTGCGTAAACCTTCTAAGGTTGTTTTGATCGCGGTCGGATGATGCGCAAAGTCATCGTAAATCGTTATACCGTCGATTTTGGCCAAGACTTCCATGCGCCGTTTGACATTCTTGAACTCGCCTAATGCCGCAATCGCATCCTTAGGCGTAATGCCGATATGGCGTGCCGCTGCAATCGCGGACAGCGCATTGCCGACATTGTGATTGCCGGTCAAATTCCAAAGCACCTCGCCCTGCTCCGCTCCATGATAATTAATCTTGAATCGAGTGCCGTCCGAATTGAGCAATTCGGCATTCCAGGCCGACCGGCCTTCGATCGAAGTCTTTTCGACCGGCGTCCAACAGCCCATGTCTAACACATCGC
This sequence comes from Methylotuvimicrobium buryatense, assembly GCF_005931095.1. GTDB lineage: Bacteria > Pseudomonadota > Gammaproteobacteria > Methylococcales > Methylomonadaceae > Methylotuvimicrobium > Methylotuvimicrobium buryatense. The sequence goes on from NZ_CP035467.1 coordinate 4,614,893, forward strand.
TTATATTCTCGTCGGCTTCGGGTGCGATCACGAGACCTTCGCCAGGCACGGTTCTGAGCAAATGGTGAAATTGTTTTTTGATCGCATCGAGGTCTGGAAAGATGTCGGCATGATCGTATTCGAGATTGTTCAGGATCGCGGTTCTCGGCCGATAATGCACGAATTTCGAGCGCTTGTCGAAAAATGCGCAGTCGTATTCGTCGGCTTCGATCACGAAGAACGACGATTCGCCTAGCCGGGCCGATATGCCGAAGTTGAGCGGAATGCCGCCGATCAGAAAGCCTGGTTTGAAGCCTTGATATTCCAATATCCAGCTCAGCATGCTGGTCGTCGTGGTTTTGCCGTGCGTGCCTGCGACACCGAGCACCCAGCGCTCGGCGAGCACATGTTCGGCGAGCCATTGCGGGCCGGAAACGTATTTCAAGCCGCGATTCAAGACTGCTTCGACTTCCGGATTACCGCGAGACAGCGCATTGCCGATCACCACCAAATCGGGCTTGCAATCGAGATTTTCGGGCCGGTAACCGCTCATCAATTCGATACCTTGCTGTTCGAGCTGAGTGCTCATCGGCGGATAGACATTCTGATCGGAGCCGGTGACTCTATAACCCATTTCGCGCGCGATAAGCGCCAGGCCGCCCATGAACGTTCCGCAGATGCCCAGTATGTGTATGTGCAAAGTCTTATCCTTTTACGAAAACAATGTGATGTCCGGTACAATCATAGCCGTAGCGATTCTTTTTGCAAAACCCAATTTTCCGATTCAATGGGATCACTGGAAAGTTGAGTTCACCCCAATTTCCCGTAACACCTCAAGAGCAGAAAAAATGACTTCCGAAGATATTTTATTTACCCCCGTAAAAATAGGCAGATATACACTGAAAAACCGCATCATTATGGCGCCACTGACCCGAAGCCGCGCGCAGCAACCCGGAGATATTCCCTGGGAGTTGAATGCCGACTATTACCGGCAGCGAGCCGGTGCCGGATTGATTATCTCGGAAGCCACGCATATTTCGCCGCAAGGTAAGGGCTATGCCTTCACTCCGGGTATTTATAGCGCCGCGCAAATTGACGGCTGGCGCAAAATAACCGATGCGGTACATGAAGAGGGAGGATTAATTTTTTTGCAACTCTGGCATGTCGGTCGCGTTTCGCATCCCGACCTGCAACCGGGCCATGCTTTGCCGGTCGCGCCTTCGGCTATCGGTATCGAAGGCATGGCATTTACCGAGGCAGGTTTGAAACCCTTTGTTACGCCTAGAGCGTTGGAGTTGTTGGAAATACCGAGCATTATCGACCAATACCGCATCGCAGCCGAAAATGCGTTGACTGCCGGGTTCGACGGCGTTGAGATCCATGCCGCGAACGGTTATTTGCTGGATCAATTTCTGAGGGACGGTTCCAATCATCGAACCGATGCTTACGGCGGCAACATCGATAACAGAATGCGCCTATTGCTTGAAGTCACCGAAGCAGTCGTAGGTACGGTCGGCGCCGACCGTACCGGTTTGCGTTTGTCCCCGACCAATGCCTTCAACAGCATGAGCGACAGCGATCCGCAATGTCACTTTAATTATGCGGCCGAACAATTGAACCGTTTCGATTTGGCCTATTTGCATATTGTCGAACGCATGGTTCCGATCGAGGAAGATACCGCCGAATTCGATTTTGCCGCGTTGCGGCGGCATTTCAACGGGCCTTATATCGCCAACGGCGGCTATGACGCGGATAGTTCACGAAACAGTATTGCCCGAAATTTATGCGACACGGTTGCTTTCGGCAAGCTTTACATCGCCAATCCTGACTTGACCGAACGCTTTCGCCTAAATGCGTCTCTCAACAAGCCCGACCCCGATACCTTTTACGGCGGCGATGAAAAAGGTTATACCGATTATCCGGCCTTGACTTCAGTCGACTAAAGCGATTTCATGCTCGTCCAGTTCCGAGCGGTATGACCAATATGCCTTTTCGCTCTTATCCGCCTCGGAACCGTTTTTCTCATCGCCCAAGGTACTTAAATAATCCGAACTCAAACCCGGATAAAAACTGATGCAGACTTCGTCCAATTCGTTAAATATCATGCTTTTTGCTCTCATCTCAATTCAGCTTGCATGATAAGCGCGGAATTTTACATTTATGTGACAACGCTGAAACAAATAATCGGGTTTTGATGTATTTATGAAATAATACTGGGATTTTTGTTATCAAGACGGACAGGGCGCCAAGTTTATTCGAATCATCCTAAATTCGGCAGTTTATCCATGAAGCGCATGAAGTCTTTCAACCTAAAAAGAGCAGTAATACCATTCGTCCTAAGCCCTTCGGCTACGCTCAGGAGAGTCCTATCGAAGGGCGAACGGTAGTTTGAGGCTTCACACCAAGCCGGTGAAAGTGTTGTAGACCCTTCATGCTTCGACTCGGCTCAGCACGAACGGTCTACAACACATGTCAACTGCTCTTTTTAGGTTCAACGGTCTCGTTATGACTGAACATGGCAAATAAACCGATTAAATTCGCTTGTCCTCAGCGAATCTTGTGCTCCCCCAATTAGGTCAAACCATGAGAAAAAACTTTCCCATTACCCAAAACGAAGTCAACTATCCCAGTACCGCCACAATCACTTCGGCAACCGATCCTAAAGGAAAGATCACATATATCAATCAGGACTTCTTAAAAATAAGCGGTTTCAATGAGCAAGAGCTGCTTGGGCAACCTCATAACATCGTTCGCCATCCGGAAATGCCGGAAGCAGCGTTTGCCGACTTATGGAATAGTATTCAGAAAGGCAAGCCGTGGATGGGCATCGTCAAGAATCGCTGTAAAAATGGCGATTATTACTGGGTCGACGCCTTTGTAACGCCACGCTTCGACAAGGGGAAAGTCATCGGTTTCGAATCGGTTCGGGTAAAGCCCGAGCCGGAAACGATCGAGCAGGCAAAGAAAATCTACCCGAAACTAGCGTCGGAAAAAAGTATCAACACCTTGCTTGACCGTATGAAACTGGGACCCAAATTATTGATCGGGCTCTCGTTGCTACAAACGCTAATTTTTGCAGGACTCTATATTCTCGGAAATATCGAACTGACCCCTGCCGCGATTTCCTGGACGATATCGCTGATATTTTCGTTCGGCCTGATATCGGCGCTGGTACGTCCGCTAAACGATGCCGCGTCCGAAGCGCGCTCGGTTATCGACAATCCGGTCATGCAACAAATTTACACTAACGATGGGGCCGAACCCGGACAGCTGTTACTCGCCGTCAAACTTCTTAAAGCAAAATCCAGGACAATCGTACGCCGTTTAATACAAGCGACCGAGACGCTTACACAACAAGCCGAGGCCACTGAGCGGGAAATCAAACAAGTCAGCCATGCCATGGCGCGGCAATTGCTGGAAACCGAACAAGTCGCCACGGCAATGCATCAAATGACCGCGACGATCAATGAAGTTGCACAAAGCGCCAGTAATGCCGCAAAGGCTGCAGCAGACGCCGATAAAATCTCTCAACAAACGATGCAGCGGGTCGGCGATACAGTAACTTTAATCGGCGCTTTGTCTTCCGAGGTCGACAGCGCCGAATCGGCGATCTTAAATCTTGCTCAATACAGCAAGGATATCGGCGGCGTTTTGGAGGTCATTCAAAGCATTGCCGAACAAACTAATTTGTTGGCGCTGAATGCCGCAATCGAAGCAGCCCGAGCCGGCGAGCAAGGCCGCGGTTTCGCAGTCGTTGCCGATGAAGTTAGAACCCTAGCCGGACGCACGCAAAAATCGACTGAAGAAATCAATAAAATGATCGAGGTCTTGCAACTAGGCGCCAAAAATGCCGTCGATGAAATGAGCAAGGTACGAATCAAAGCAGCCGATGGCGTCAAACACGGAGAAAATTCGGCCAGATTATTGACCGAAACCACGCAATCGGTCAGCACGATTAGCGATATGATTTTACAAATCGCCAGTGCCGCCGAGGAGCAACACATCGTTTCAGAAGAAATCGCTCGAAACATCGAAGCCATCGATCGCTTGTCGAAAGAAACTTCCGGACACGCAACCATAGCCAGTCAAGCCGGCCATAATCTTTCGAAACTCAGTAAAGATCTCGATCTAATGGTCGAGCAGTTCGATGACAATCAAAGTTAAATGGCGCGCGCGCAACTGTGTAGGGACTGCCGAATTTTGATCTACGGGTATAATAGCGCCCCCTGCTTTCGAACGATTAGCTACTCACCATTACATTAGCGTCATCTATTATTTATCATGCCTGACTACCAGCCGCTTCCGCCGGAAGCCTTGAAATTAACCGTCAATCCGAAAAACCTTGATATCCTCCTGGCAACAGCCATCGAACAAACGTCCATATTAGGTCAAGCCCGTGCCCGATCGGCATTGGAATTCGGCGTCGCGATGCAAAATCCCGGCTACAACATTTATGTCATGGGCGAACCGGGCACAGGGCGCCTGTCAATGATTACCCAACAGCTTGAACAATCGGCTCCAAATCAACCGACGCCGCCAAGTTATGCTTATGTCGATAATTTCGATAATCCGCGCGAACCGGTCTCGATCGAATTGCCGGCAGGATACGGGCAGAAGTTCTGCGCCGATATCGATGAATTGATCGACAATTTGCTGGCTACTTTTCCGGCCGTTTTTGAAAGTCCGACCTATCAGCAAAAAAAAGCCGCGATCGAACGCGGCTTTAATCAACGCTACAACATGGCGATTCATCAAGTCGAGGAAAAAGCGGAATCCTTGAATGTCGCGCTCTATCGCGAGAGTGAAACGATCACTTTCGTGCCCGTTAAGGACGACAAGTTATTGGAAGACGAGCAATTCATACAATTACCGCAAGTCGAGCGCGAAGCGTTTCACCGTCATACCGAGGAGCTCGAAAACTATCTAGGCGATGTCTTGCTGGAACTGCCGCAATGGCGGCGTTCGCTTGTCGAACAACTTAAGCAATTGGACGATGCGACGATTAATCAAGCCATCGAACCGCTTTTCGAGGCGTTGATCGAAGACTATCAAAACATCGACGATGCCATCACCTATTTAGACGAAATCAAAAAAAACCTGAGTCAAACCATCGTCGACGTATTGGCTGCGAATCCTGGACTCGATAGCCGCGATCAGATCAGTAAGCGCCTTTTGCTGAAAGAGCAGTACGCTCCTAACGTCTTGGTCGATTATAAAACCGAATGCGGTGCGCCGGTCGTTTACGACCCGCATCCGATTTATCCGAATTTATTCGGGCGCATCGAATATATCAGCGATCAAGGCACCCTGGTCACCAACTACCGACGAATCTGCCCGGGCTCGCTACATCACGCAAATGGCGGTTATTTGATACTCGACGCCGAAAAACTGCTCACTTATCCTTTCGTCTGGGAAGGTTTAAAGCGCGCGCTGAAGTCCGGTCGTATCGAAATCGAGTCGCCTTATTCGGAGCTCGGCATCAATACAATGACGTTAAAGCCGGAAGTTATCCCACTCAACATCAAAGTAGTTTTAGTCGGCTCGCGGGATATTTATTACCTATTGCATGAACTGGACGACGAATTTAACGAAATGTTCAGAGTGCTGGCCGATTTCGATCACCGCATTTTGCTGAATCCGGATTCGATGCAAAATTTTGCGCAACTGATGATAAGACATGCGCGCGACACCGGCTCCAAAACATTGACTTCGGCCGCTATTGCCCGCCTCATCGAGCATAGCTGCAGGCTTTCCGAAAACCAGCACCGTTTATCGGCGCATATTAACGATTCCCTCGAAATCATCGGCGAAGCAAACCTCTTGTGCGCGCGTAACGCCGCAGAATTCATCGACCAAGCCCATATCGAGCAGGCCCTTTCCGCGCGCGAACAACGAAACGGTAGGCTATCCGAGGAAATTCTCGACGAAATGCTCGACGGTACGATTTTGATCGATACCGACGGCACCGCAATCGGTAAGGCAAACGGCTTGACTGTTCTGGAAATCGGCGGCAGCAGTTTTGGCGCGCCGGCGCGTATCACCGCGACGGTTTACCCCGGTTCCCGTGGCATCGTCGATATCGAACGCGAAGCCGAACTCGGTCAAGCCCTTCATTCGAAAGGCGTGATGATATTGACCGGCTATCTCGGGCATTGTTACGCACAACAATTTCCGTTTGCCATTTCTGCCAGCATCGCAGTCGAACAATCCTACGGTTATATCGACGGCGACAGCGCATCCTTGGCCGAATTATGTTGTTTGATATCGGCGCTGACACGAACGCCGATCAAGCAAGGTTTTGCCGTGACCGGATCGATCAATCAATACGGCGAAGTGCAAGCCATCGGCGGCGTCAATGAAAAAATCGAAGGCTTTTTTAGACTATGCAAAGCGCGTGGCTTAACCGGTCAACAAGGCGTGATCATTCCTGCGGCGAATAAACGTAATCTCATGCTGATGAAGGATGTTATCGATGCGGTTGAAGCGGGACAATTTGCCGTCTATGCGGTCTCGACCGTCGATGAAGCACTAGAATTATTAACCGGCCAAGAAGCCGGCTCCATGGATTCGGAAGGCAACTATCCGGAAAATAGTATTAACTTCAAGGCCATTTCGAGACTTAAGGAAATCTCCGATATGGCGCATGAGGAAGATAAAGAAGAGGGGCCGGAATAAAGCTAAGGATTTGGTTATACTCATCGTATATCAAAATTCGGTTGCTCAATTGAATTGCGCCTTCGGCAGTGCAGGCTTTTGGCCCTACAAAATCTATGGCACTGCCGACATTCTATCGCTGAATATCCCCGGCGACTCTCGCGTATCACATGCCGAATAGGTGTTTCCGTTTTATCTGCGATCTAGCTCCTAAACCCAACAATCCGATACTGAAAAGCAGCGTTAAACTAGGCTCCGGCACCGTCGATGCTAGTGTACTGATGCCGCGGTCTTCGGCAAGCCGGATAAAGCCGGATACATGAGAGTAATCATTGACGATCTTTTCGCGAGGGTTTGTCCAGCGGCTATTGAATCCACCATCAATACCAAGTGTGATACCGCTGAACAAATAAGCAATGACACTATTGTTTGCCTGCTTAACAAGCAAAGTCCAATCGACAAATTTTCCCAGCCAATCTTCCGGTGCAAGCAGCGCATAAGAAAAAAAGTAATCTCCTGTATTGGGATCTGATAATTTCGATACGCTTAATGTGAAGCCGCCAATATCAGAGTCGCTTGACTCAAAACCCTCGCCATCATTGAATTTACCGATAAAGGAAAATGCATCTCCGTCATCTTGAAAGTTATCGATTACAAAAGCTTGTTCATCTTTGGGTTTAATATTGTCATCGCCGACACAAGCATTGGCATAGAAGCCGTTAGCCATTGCGTCATTCGCATTGCAAGCAATTATCGCTGCCGTCGAATTTAACGGCACCCCCAGTAAAAATATACATATCCACAGTAAAACAGGCTCACAAAGTCTCATGTTGCATTCCTAAAGAAATTAAAAAAGAGGGCAATAATGAACAACAAAATTTGATAATGCTGGTCTGAATCTAGAAAAAGAATTTCACCATGAAGATCATGAAGAATAAGAAGTTAATTACCTTGTCATTTGTTTGTGTGCAACTTTCGCTCGCCCGAAAGGTTAGCTGCAATGCTTAGGTAATCTTTTGAAATACTTCATTAACTTCATGAGCTTCATGATTAAACTGCCGAATTTAGGCTGAACGTTTATGCCTGATCAAAAGTGCAATTAATCATTCAGTGCCGTTGCGCTTCTAGTCTTCGCTATGACCGGCTTTTTCTCATGAAGCCGAATGTAATCAATGCAAAACTCAACAGAATAAATAAAGAAGGTCCGGGAGCCGTTGACGTCAACGCTTTAAACAGGAGGGCCAAGATGGAATATAGCAATATTGATTTTGCGTTCATTGTTGATCCTATAATTCAATTAAGTTTCAAAAAAGTAACTGCTATTTAATCAACAGCATTTTTCAAGCCAACTCTCTTAAGTCCCTATTCCTGCTTACTGCATCAATGAACATAACCAAGCCAATGCCTTCTAAGAACCGAACCGCCTCATACGGCAAGCAACGGTTCTTTTTTTGATTAAAACCGAAATTCTATTAATAATGAATTAATCAGTTAGAATGCTTTCCGGGCCTGACAACAATGTCATGTTGACTGTCAGGGCTGACACGTCACTAAATCGAAATACTGACAAGTGGCGCTGAACTTGTAAGTATTCAGACCCCGTTGGCAAATTACCGCAATTCAGGCGTAATTGTTGGCCTCCCCCTTTGAAAAAGGGGGATTGAGGGGGATTTATTTAAAAAATCTCCCCTAACCCCTCTTTTTCAAAGAGGGGGACTGAATACTTACCTGAAATTTGGTTTTCGGATATAACTTGCTGATTGGAACTATGCAAATAAACTCGTTCACGCTGAATTCGCTGCTCGAAACCCACGACCTGCCTTTTATTATTGTCAATGCAGCTCAACAAATCGTCGGCGTTAATCGCGCTTGGGAAAATCATTTCGGGCAGACCAGAGAAAGTATTTTGGGTAATGCGTGCTGCAATAATCCGGGCGATTGCCGGCATCGACGTTTTTTTCAAACGCTTGAGCCTTATGCGGGTTTATTCAGCGATACCTTGGACGAGCGCGAGTATTTATTGAAAGTTCGGGGCTATCCTTTACTCGATACCGACGGCACGCTTTATCTGGGGGAGTCGGTACTTACCGCCGGTGCGTCGGAACCTCAGGATAAAAGCCCGAAGATGGTTGGCACGTCTTCTGCTTTCATAAATCTGAAATCTAACTTGCAAAAGGCCGCTCAATCGAATGTACCGGTCATGTTAAACGGCGAAACCGGAACCGGCAAAGAGCTCGCCGCCGAATTTATTCATCGGCAATCGCAAAATGCCTATGGAGAATTTGTCATCGTCGATTGCACGGTACTCGGAGAAGACTTGTTCGAAAGCGAACTGTTCGGCCATGAAAAGGGCTCCTTTACCGGGGCAGCATCCGCCAAAAAAGGATTGTTCGAACTAGCGGACGGAGGCACTTTGTTTCTTGATGAGGTCGGCGAATTGCCGGTCTCTTTACAACCTAAGTTATTAAGAGCATTAGAAAGCGGCCAATTTAGGCGGGTAGGCGGTACCACATCGTTGACATCGACGGTTCGAGTCGTGACGGCCACACACAGAAACCTTGGAGAAATGGTGAGAAACGGACTGTTCCGGGAAGATTTGTTTTACCGATTGTCGGTTTTTCCGTTGGAAATACCGGCTTTGAGAGACCGGATAGAGGATATGCCGGCACTGGTAGGACATTTTCTTAAGTCTTTCGGGCAACGCGACTGCTGTGTATATAGTACGACCAAAGCCGCCATGCAAAAATTAATGCAGCACAAATGGCCCGGCAATATACGCGAACTGAAAAATTGCCTGCAGCTGGCAACATGCCTTTGCAAAAACCACACTATCGATGAACTGGATATTTCCATCATGCGGCGTCAAGGCGCTACATTAAAACCCGGTATGATAGAAAGACGCGGACAAGGAGCGGTAATTGAGGACACTGGGGCATCAAACATAAACCCTTTGGATACTATCGAAGCCGAGTTCATTCGGTCCTTGATCAAAAAATATCAAGGCAACCGTAAGCTGATTGCTTCTGAAATGAATATCAGCGAAAGAACTTTATACCGCAAATTAAATCGCCTCAATATCAATTAATAGAGTTGACAATGGAATCATCACTGAGTAGTTGGACTATCAACACTATCGATCCAGGCTTGGATAATTTTTCGCATCCGGTAGACTTGCGTGAAGAAATCAATCGCATCAAGGCGCTACCACCCTTGCCGGGTATCGCTCGGCAAATTATTGAATTGGCGTCGGATCCGTTAGCGGATGTTAAAAAATTGGCGGCAATCATCGAAATGGATCCCATTCTGAGCTCGCAAGTGATTCGCTGGGCCGGTTCGGCCCTTTACGGCTACCGGGGCAAGCTCGTATCGATACAAGAGTCGATAGCCCGTGTATTAGGCTATGATTTTGTGATGAATTTGGCTCTGGGCCTTAGCGCGTTATCGCCGCTTAAAGCGCCGAAAATCGGGAAGGTCGGCACTCGAATGTTATGGATTCAAGCCATTGCCGGTTCCCGCCTGACATTGACACTCGGCGAAATGATGCCGGCCGAAGAAAGACCGGACCGTCAAACGTTGTTTTTAGCCTCGTTGCTGCACAACATCGGCTTTCCATTGCTCGGGCACGAGTTTCCGGAAGAGTTTGCTTATTTATCGAGAATCATCGATGCCAATGCCACACTAAGCGTTTACAACATCGAGCGGTTTGCCTTCGGCGTCGACCATACTTTGCTAGGCGCTTGGCTCATGCGCAGCTGGTCGATGCCGAAACCGATTGTCGATGTCGTTTATCATCACCATAACCCTCATTACCGCGGCGACAATTACCCTCTTAATTTATTGGTGTATTTAAGCGATTGCTTATTGGGAACCTTAGGTATCGGCGACGGGCAAAATCAAATTTACAGCGAAGAGGAATTCGCAGTATTGAATTTGAATTCGGATGCGGTTCATCAAAAACTCGCCGAACTCAGTGCTTCGCTTGACGACATTGCCGCAATGGCCGACCAATTGACTAGCTAACGAGGATTTAAAAGTGCTGGCAAATACATCATTAAAAAATTTATTCACCATGAAGGACATGAAGAAAAAGACTATAACTGCAATAAACTAATTGTTCATGTCACTTCATGCGTTTCATGGTTATACCCTTTGCTGGTCAAATTTCGGCGCCGGAGTATCCGTCAAAGGACGCCGTGAATACGTCCATGTAGGCTCTGTGACAGCATCCCAGCTGTCAAAGCCTTTGCCGAACACCCCGGCACCTCCACGCATCAATGCCGAAATTTGAAGTGCGATGGGTATATTTCGTAAGATTGAATACTTCACAGTCTTTAACTCATGGGACTGGTTTATACAACTCGCCCCGAACGTATTGCTCACTTGCACTCCGGCGGCTCCGGTGCTTTCGGGGTTTCCCCGAACAAGCTCCAACTCGTATTTTCTTGAACGTCGAAAAGGTACGGCGCTTCGCGGGCCTTAAGATAAGCGGGCGTATATAACCCCTCTTGTATACTGAATTCGTCATACACGGCTTCGCAAAGCATTGTCAGCATTAACTCGCCGGCTTGCAATTCGGTGAGTTTCAACTGCGTTTCTATTTTCGCGCAAACCGTCCCGTCCTCGATTGTTTCGTTTTGTCCGGCAATCCGGTCTCGTCCCGGCTCGCCTCGGTAAATAATTCGCGCCTCGGTTTCATCGAAGCTCAACCTGCGTGTGCTGCATTCGGTCATCAAGATGACCGGACCGGCTTTCGAGGTGCCGATCAACCGGTCGGTTTTCGACCAATACAGCAGGGCTTTTCGCGGCTCGCCGTCGGAATTCAACGCATCCAGTTCAGCTGTATACATCGAAAGCGTACAACCGTTGAGCAGGACTAATAAATAAATCGAAGTAAAAAGTTTTTTCATGTTTTCTGTTCCGCTTAGGGTTTGGTCGCAAATAACTTCCTTATTTTACGGAGGGTTCGGTTGCTCGATTGGCAGGTGTCGGCGGCAGGGCAGATTTTTGCTCCTGCAAAATCTGCATTCACGCCATCCATGGCGTTTGCAGATTTTTGCTCCTCGGCAATTGCTGAGTTACATGGATGTAATGAATGCAGAAAATGCAGGAGCATTTTTCTGCCCTGCATTGCTCTAATACACGCCATCCATGGCGTAATACAAAATCTGCATTCATGCCATCCATGGCAATTAGTCGCCGCCGTCAAGCCTACAAGGACGTATTCACGGCGTCCTGCCAAGCGAGTTACCGTACCCTCAACAAAGCGTATAGTTCCAGGACGTTATTTATCACGAAATCCTTAGTTAGTGACTAAATCGAACAAGCCATCGCCGACCATCGGGTTTTCCCAATATGCCACATGTGCCATGAGCCAGGCTTTTCCGGTATCGACCGGCCGGTCGCGGATGACCCAACCTAAGTCCGGCGATTCGGTGCGGTATTTTTCGGCGATCTCGAAGCCGTTTAGCGTTTGGCCGAACAGTTTTCCGGATACGACCGGATCGGTCCGGTCCCAATAATTGAGCCAGCGGAACATCTTGGTTCCCTCGCCAAGAGATTGGACTTTCTGACGCCTTTTCTTGAACATCGACAACCCTATCGGCGAACCGAGCGTGATTAATCCCTGTACCGGCCAGGTTCGGCGCGAATTTCTGTCGAAGTAATGGTTATCCTTGATCAACTCGTTGATCACATCAAAGGCATAGATCGAACCTAAACTGTGAGCGACAACATAGCAAGGACTGCCTCCGGTAAAAATCTCGAGAATCTTATTCTTGAAGCCTTGCCTAATTTGTGCTGCGGTGCTGGTGTCGAGGCGCGCGGTGACGACATCGCCGATGAGATCGAGGGCATTGCCGGCCAAAACTTCGCCTATCGGATTGGCGGCAATGAGTTTGATTAATTTCCCATATTTGCTTTGCGCTTGATTGTTTAAATTTTCATAACGATAAAGATCGGTCTTGAATTGAAGCGGCATATTGCCCAGACGACTTTTTAGTAACTGTTCGATGAGTCGATCTTGATTCAAATCGCTATCGTCGCCGGTCTGAACGCCATGAATGATCAAAACGGTACGCGGTTTTTTCGGGTCTACAGCCATGGAAGCTCTCCTTTAAAGTTTTGCAATACAGCGTTTTTCCACGGTATCGGTAAAAAATAAAAACCGATTCATTTGCTTTAATTTGATTTCAAGTTGACCGAAATGCTGAGTTGCCTGCAACAGGTATTCGGAACCGGTGACGAAACTATCGCTAAATTTTTGTTCCACGATCAGCTTGCCGTTAAGCAACTCGACTCGGGTAAAAGTTTCGGGTGCGGCATCGAAATAAATGCCGTCCCCCAATGTGCCGACTGCGGTATATTCTCCGCTAATCGTTAAATATTCCCGGCCCGGAATTGTAAAATCAATGCTTATGCGACATGTTCGACCAAATTCGGCCGGCGTATCGACATAAGTCCCATCAAAACTTAGCGACTTCCCGTTTAATTGAAAAAAGTCACTTAAAGCAGTATGAGCCTTTTGTTTCAAATTCTCGTTAGAATAAGCCGTCATCGTCAACACCGCTAAGACAACAATAAAAATTCGTTTGACCATTTCAACAACCTGGAAAATGAGCGATATGACATCAAGATATTAAAAAAATAGTTCGCTAAAGCAATTTTCGCAAGCGTGGGATAACGACCGCTAAGTTTTGAAATAGCGTGTTCAGTGGTCAATAATGGTTTCAGATTGTACAATACCAATCCTTAGTATTTTAGTTGGTTATTAATTCAACACTTCCTTACCCCGGAGCACTCATGGCACAAATTACCCAAGCAGACATCCAAAATCGATTGAAGACGTTTATCGACCCCAATGTTGAAACCGATTTGGTTTCGGCTAAATCGATTAAATCGATCAACGTTGACGGTGCAGATGTCTCGATAAAACTGGAATTAGGCTATCCAGCCAAAAAACATCTCGATGAGTATAAGTTAGCTGTATTGGAGCATTTAAAGACGCTGGATGGCATCGGTACCGTGACGATCGATATTACTATCAATATTTTGTCGCATGCGGTACAGCAAGGCTTGAATCCGCTGCCGGGCATCAAAAACATCATCGCAGTCGCATCCGGCAAAGGGGGCGTCGGCAAATCGACAACGGCGGTTAATTTAGCCCTGGCCTTGGCGGCGGAAGGCGCTAAGGTCGGTATTCTGGATGCCGACATCTATGGGCCGAGCATTCCGACGATGCTCGGACAATCCGGTTTTCCGGAAAGCGAAGACGGCAAAACCATGCTGCCGAAGATGTCGTTCGGTTTACAAACCAATTCGATCGGCTATTTGGTCGACACTAGTCAGCCGATGATTTGGCGCGGCCCTATGGTAACCGGCGCGTTACAGCAATTGCTCAAGGAAACGCGTTGGACCGATCTCGATTATTTGATAGTGGATCTACCGCCCGGCACAGGGGACATTCAATTAACGCTGTCGCAACAAATACCGGTTAGCGGTGCGGTTATCGTCACGACGCCGCAAGATATCGCGCTTCTCGATGCGCAACGCGGTTTAGCGATGTTCGAAAAGGTCAACGTACCGGTGTTGGGCATCGTCGAAAATATGAGCGTGCATATTTGTAGCCAGTGCGGTCATGAAGAAGCGATTTTCGGTAGCGGCGGCGGCGCGGCGATGGCTGAAAAAAACCAGGTACCGCTATTGGGTGCGTTACCGTTAGATAAAGACATCAGGCTAAATGCCGATTCGGGCCGTCCGACGGTCGTCTCCGATCCCGACGGTCGCTCGGCTGAAATTTACCGTGAAATTGCGCGAAAAATGGCCGCAAAACTGGCCTTGAAAGCCAAAGATTTCAGCACTAAATTTCCGAATATCGTGATTCAGAATACCTAAATTCGCGCGGACGGACTTTGCAAACGAGATATTGAAACAGCAGCAATTCCCAATTTGGAGATCAAAAAGGGTGTGGGGTATGCTTGGCGAGGATGTCGGCAGCAGGCCAGATTTTTGCTCCTCGGCAATTGCTGAGTTACATGGATGTAATGAATGCAGAAAATGCAGGAGCATTTTTCTGCCCTGCATTGCCCTACTACAGGCCATCCTTGGCGTTCGAGCTGCCGCCAAGCCCCCATGGATGGGTTTACGGCGTTCCTCGACAGGCACACCCCAGACCCTAAAATCGGCGAAACTCCTCAAACTGGGAATTGCTGTTGAAACAGGAAATCCTTATTGTTTTATAATGGCTTGCTTCTATGGTAAAAAAAACCGGATTTCAATTAATTAGGACAAGAATTCAATGAGCATCAAATCGGATAAGTGGATACGCCGGATGGCGGAACAACACGGCATGATCGAGCCGTTCGCCGCAACGCAGGTTAGGGAGACGGAAAAAGGCCGAGTGATTTCGTACGGCACCTCGAGTTACGGATACGACGTTCGCTGCTCGGACGAATTTAAAATTTTCACGAACATTAATTCGGCAATCGTCGATCCGAAGGATTTTAGCGAAGCGAGTTTCGTCGACGTTAAATCCGATGTCTGTATTATTCCACCGAATTCGTTCGCATTGGCACGCACTGTCGAATTCTTCCGCATTCCGCGAGATGTACTGACGATCTGTCTTGGCAAATCGACTTATGCGCGCTGCGGCATTATCGTCAACGTCACGCCGCTCGAGCCCGAATGGGAAGGCCATGTAACCTTGGAGTTTTCAAATACCACACCGTTGCCGGCCAAAATCTACGCGAATGAAGGTGTCGCGCAAATGCTATTTTTAGGCGGCGACGAGGTCTGTGAAACGTCTTACGCGGACCGAGGCGGTAAATATCAAGGCCAAACCGGCGTGACATTACCGAAAGCCTAGCTGCGTTGGTCATTCGGCTAAAGCATGGGTTGTCCTGATTAGCAAGATGCTTCAGCTTGCCGAAGCCAAGTGTCCGAGCAGGGGGCAATCGTAGTCGCAAAAACTAAAATATGCTGTTACCCAAGCTCCATCTCTCATCGTTATACATAAATTGTAGGATCACCTAGCGTTAGGTGTCACTGCCATTAAGTTAAGGGAAGCCCGTCATTCCGCCATGGACTGGCGGAATCCAGTGCCATGGATGGCAAGCTTTTGAGGCAAAGTAGATCCTGGATACAAGCATTACTTAATTCTGTGATGGCTTAACTTAATGGCAGTGAGCGTTAAGTGCGGGATATCCGAGGGTTTTAAGTGACAATAAAGGGTATCGAGGTCTCATTGGTTAAGATTGCAAAAGGGTAATTTTTGACTTATGTATACCTTTCGCACTTCAAATTTCGGCATTAGCGTATGGAGGCGCCGGGGTGCTCGGCAAAGGCTTTGCCAGCATGGATGCTGGCATAGAGCCTACATGGACGTATTCACGGCGTCCTTTGACGGGCACCCCGACGCCGAAATTTGACTAGCAAAGGGGATAGTTTTTGTGTTCACACTTTTTAATCTCAAAATATTCTAGAAACTGTTGGTGACCATAGGCTAGAAAACGCCAGGTGCAGGGTGAGCATCGCGCACCTGGGTGGTGGGGACCTGTCTTCGGGTTCGGTAATGTGCGGTATAAAAGGAATAGACAAAGCACATTCTGAAGGTATGCTCTTAAAATTCATATTCAACCGAGGAGGAACTTATGGGACCTTACTATCGCGGCTCATCGCAAGGCGTAGGCGCTTTTTTTGATTTGTTTTATCAACATCCCATTTTGATGCTGATTTTAACCGCTGGCATTGTAGTCACAGGGATTTTTATTTACCGGAAAAGGAATCGGGATAAGATGACTCGCTTGTAATTTGTCGTTCTGTATTCGCAATTCGACTGTTAGGCAGGTGTCTGTATTCATTCGGCATTTTGCAACAAATGCGGAATCACCAGCGGACAATTCGTTTTAGTAGGGTGAACGGCTATCGTTACCGGATAGCCGAAAATTTCCATGATCAAATCGGCATCTAAAACCCGGTCCGGACTGTCGAATGCCATCAAGCGACCCGAATGCAGAACCGCAATACGGTCGGCATAGAGTGCAGCCAAATTCAAATCGTGCAGAATCGCCAGAACGCCGGCCTGAAAACGGTCGGCGAATCGTCTGGCGATCGCCAACACGCTATGCTGATGCGCAAGATCGAGCGCCGATGTCGGCTCGTCGAGCAATAAATAGCGAGGCAGATCACCGACCGGTTCCCATATCTGCGTCAAAACTCTCGCCAATTGTACGCGCTGACGCTCGCCGCCCGATAGCGTAGTATAAATTCTATCGACGAACATTTCGGTATCGGTCAATGCCATTGCTTGCCGAATGATAGCATTGTCGTGCGCCGGATCGCCGTTACGCCGATGCGGGCAGCGCCCCATCGCTACGACCTCGAGTACCGTGAACGGAAACGATAGCGTCGAGTTTTGCGGCAGCACGCCGCGCACACGGGCCAGTTCGGCTATCGGCCAATCGTCGAGCTCGGTGCCGTTCATGGTAATAAAACCGTGCCGCGGTTTCAAATCGCCGCACATTGTTTTCAGCAATGTCGACTTGCCTGCGCCGTTCGGCCCAACGACCGCGAGTACTTCGCCGGGCTTAACGCACAGCGTGATATCGTTCAACAAACGCTTGCCGCCGATGCCGACAACTATCTTACGCGCCTCCAGCATTCAGCCTCCTAGCATCCGTTGCCGATACAGTAACCACAAAAAGAACGGACTGCCCAAAACGCCGGTGACGATCCCGATCGGTATTTCGGCAGGTACGGCCAAGCTACGTGCCAGACCGTCCGATGCCAACAATAGACTGGCGCCGAGCAAAGCCGAACCCGGCAGTATAATGCGATGGTCCGGACCGAGCCTGAGCCGCAGCAAATGCGGTACGACCAGCCCTATGAAACCGATGATGCCGCCCAATGCGACGCAACAGCCCACACCGAGTGCAACCAAAACGATCACTGCGGTTTTGACGGTTTCGACCGAAAATCCGAGATGGCCGGCTTCCGCCTCGCCGAGTAATAGCGCATTCAAAGCGCTTGAAAAATACGGGAGCAGCAACAAGTTCAGCAAAAAAAACGGCAAGCCGGCGGCGACTTGACTCCAGTTAGCGCCGCCGAGACTGCCCATGCTCCAAAATGTTAAGGTACGCAATTGCTGATCGTCTGCGATCGAAGTCAACAACCCCGTTAAGGAACCTGCCAATGCGTTGACGGCGATTCCGGCCAGCAGCAGCGAAGCGATATCGAGACGGCCGCCGGAACCGGCGAAACGGTAGACCAACCAAGTCACCGCGAATCCGCCTGAAAAAGCCGCTGCAGGCAGATAATAATAACCGAGTATTTGCGCCACGTTCCGCAGCAGGCTGGTTTCGAGCACGATCGCAGCGACCGCTGCCAATGCCGCGCCGCTCGATACGCCGATCAATGCCGGGTCGGCAAGCGGGTTACGGAACAAGCCCTGCATTGCCGCTCCCGAGACGGCCAGCGTCGCGCCAATCAACACGCCGAGTGCGATACGCGGACCGCGTATCGATTCCAATACGGCGCGATGGCCGTCATCGAACGACCAGGGCAGTTGCAGACCGAAAACCTCGCTCAGAATGGCGAGTACTTGCCCCGGTGAAATCGAATAGGCGCCGATCCCGAGCGATACGACGGCCGTTACAAACAGCAGCAGCGTCAAACCGCTCAGAACTGCATAACGTTTCGTTTCGCCAGACATTGCAAACGCCGCTTTCATCATTCAGACGCCACGGTATCGACGGTGCGCAGGCGCGTCGCTAAATCCAACGCGGCTTGACCGGATCTCGGGCCGAATCCCAACAAATACAGGGCATCCATCGTTACCGCTTTGCCTAGCTTGCCGGCCGGTGTCGCACCGAAACCGGGCATGTCGAACAAGCGCTCGATGCCGCCGATCGCATTCGCTGCCATATCGGTCAACACGATCACATCCGGCGCTGCTTCGATCAAAGCTTCGCTACTTGCCGGCTTAAAGCCTTCGAAACCTTTCAAAGCATTGTCGCCGCCGGCGATACGGATCATCGCATCGGCAGGCGTTCCCTCACCCGAGACGATCGGAGCGCCGCGCGATATAGCCAGCACAAACAATACTTTCGGACGTTTCGCAATCCCGGACGTGAATCGATCGAGTCGATCGAAATCTTCCTGTACCTGTTTCGCCAAGCGCTCGCCCTGTTCGGTCGCATTCAACCATTCGGCGACGGCTCGAATTTTGGACACCACGCCGTCCGCCGAATTGTCTTCGTTAACGGTTTTGATTTCCACACCGGCTTGTCGGATCTGCTCGATAACCGTTTGCGGCCCCGAACTTTGCGTCGTCAACAATAGAGTCGGCATTAGCGACAAAATGCCTTCTGCCGAAAGATTGCGCATATAGCCTACCTGCGGTAATGCTTTCGCAGCTTCAGGCCATTGACTGGTTGTGTCGACGCCGGCCAACAGGTTTTCCGCACCGAGTGCATAGACAATTTCGGTCAATGCGCCGCCGACCGCAACGATACGCGGCTCGCTTGCCGAAGCGCCTGCAGTTACGAACACGACGCAACACATGACGGTACGGACGATCTTGAATAGTTTGTTTTTATGCATGTTGTGTTACTGACCTTGAAAGGTTTGGTCTTAAATAACTTCCCTATTTGATAGAGGGTTCGGTTGCTCGATTGACAGGTGTCGGCGGCAGGGCAGATTTTTGCTCCTGCAAAATCTGCATTCACGCCATCCTTGTCGTTTGCAGATTTTTGCTCCTGCATTGTCCTAATACACGCCACCCATGGCGTAATGCAAAATCCGCATTCATGCCATCCTTGGCAATCAGTCGCCGCCGTCAAGCCTACACGGACGTATTTACGGCGTCCTGTCAAGCGAGTTACCGAACCCTCAACAAAGCTCATAGCTCCAGGAGGTTTTTATCACGATATCCGAAATCAATGCGCCGGCATCGATTCCGGCTTGCTTTGTGCGCTGTTCCGATGCCCGGTATCGTTGACATGGCGGAATTCGTCCAAGGCTTCGCCTTCGATCGTGAAAGCGCGGGCAAAACCTTGTACAAACGATCCTTTCGTCGGATGAATACGAAACAAATGGAAGTCCTGCAATTTTTTCAGCATATCGATGAATTGCCCGAATTTCTGTTGAAACGCATCCATGACAAAATGAAATTGTTCGCTATCCCTCGCGATTTCTTCGGCCTGCCCTTGAAACGTGGCCCGTTGCCGCGCGAATAAATGCGATGCTTTATCTTCATCTTCTATGAACAACAGACTGACCTTGTCGTTCTCCGAAAGATTGCGGGTATGAGCCGCCAATTCGCTGATATAGATGTAATAATCGCCTTGGTATTTCACATAGGCTGCGTAACTGGCTTCCGGCTTACCGTCCAAACCTACGGTCGCCATCAACACCGAATCGAAAGAATCGGTCAGGCGGTTGCAGTCCTCACGGACTTGTTCAAAATCTACTGTGGTATCGTTCATGTCATTGTCTCGTTAGTTATTTCAAAAAGAATTGCCCGTTATGTTGTTGAATTTACGATGGTCGGCATAGCGAAATTTGGGTTGATAAACATTCAACCTAAAAAGAGCAGTTGAGAGCCCCAAACTACCGTTCGCCCTGACCCCTTCGTCTACGCTCAGGAGAGCCCTGTCGAAGGGTGATGGATAGTTTGAGGCTTCACCAGGCCGGTGAAAGTGTTGTAGCCCCTTCATGCTTCGACTTGGCTCAGCACGAACGGTCTACAACACATGCCAACGTAAGTATTCAGACCCCGTTGGCAAATTACCGCAATCCAGGCGTATTGTTGGCATCCCACTTTGAAAAAGGGGGATTGAGGGGGATTTATTTAAAAAATCTCCCCTAGCCCCTCTTTTTCAAAGAGGGGGACTGAATACTTACATGCCAACTGCTCTTTTCAGGTTCAAACATCCGTCGTAAAGCATTCGCCCAAATCCGCATGCTCGAAGAGAATCATCGCGATATGACGCCCGGCGGCATCGTAAAGCTCCAGAGTATTGACCGAAGTATTACCTGCCCGCCGTTCGGCCAGACGAAGCTCCGCCAACGCGTCTTCCTTCAAATGCAGGTTGAAACCGTCGTCGAGCACGTTGAACCAGGGGCCGGTGATCATCAGTTTCTCGATCGGGCCCGAATGAACCTGCAGCGCGCCGGCATTGCCTACTAAAACGGTCAAACCGGCGCCGATTTCTGACGCTTTTTCCATGAAACGCCGAAACGACGAGGGCGGCAGTCGTTCGGTTTGCAGCGGCTCGGTGCTTTGATAAGGCACGGCTCCACAGGCGATCAAACGCTCATGCCATGCCTGTCCTAGCCTATCGTTGCCGGCCACGGCGGCTACCGAATCAATGTTTAGCACCGGAGGTTCGACATATTGCCGTTGGGATTGATCTTCGGAGCGGTAACGTTCGATCAAGGCCCGGTAGGCCGGTATACATCTGCTTTCGGTCATGTAAATCTTATGCACGGCAGTACCGTCGCGATCGAAAAAATGCAGACTGTCGCGAGCTCCCTGACGAGTTTGTTCGGTCACGGCGAAAGCAGAATGCCAATGGCGAAAATCCAAAAACAGGTCGATGTTTTCACCCTGAATCTGTCCGCCGGTATCGGTCAGCCGGATACTTTGGTAAAAACCGGTTTTTTCGTGCACCGCATCATCGTTGCGTGTCAACGCAAGCACCGGGCCAAGGGATTGGATTCCGTTCAACAGACTGAGCCAATCGGCCTCAAGACGAGTCGCGTTTTCTCCGCAGCCGGTCGCCAGGAGTTCGACCTCGCTGACTTCCAAAGCGGAAGCGGCCTCCCTAATCCGCAATTGCGGCCTGTTCTCGCGTAGTTCGTCCCAGCGGCGTTTTAACGCCTCGGGAGAAATCGAGTTCGTTCGACTATCGTTTGCTTGGCACATGATCATTCCTCTTGCGAATTTTCGTAACCGGACGACTGAGTCTGCGTACAGCGGTCTATCCATGCAATGCAGCGCCAAACTCCTGCCAGGCGTATGAAACCGCAGCGCTGTTCAGGCGTTCCGTCGAAGTCGGGATGGCCGATCAGTGCGTCGATCAGTTCGACTACCGCCTGCGATATGAACCATACTCGTTGCGTGAGATATAGGTGCATGTACAGCCGAATTTCCTTCTCGATTTCGGCGGGACCGGGGCTAGCCGGTTGCGTCTGTATTCGATACATTTCATCCTCCGGGCGCTTAGGCGCTTTTAGATTAAAATATGGCCCTAGCCGGGCCGAATTGTCCGGTGCGGGGTTGATAGGGTTTAGCCTAAAATCGCAGACACATTTTGTCTGCGCCGCCAACCGATCAAGCCCAGCACGCTCGAACTCAACAGCCAGGCGAAGGCTGGAACGGGAACCTCGGTAATAATGCGTACCATTTGGCGTATAAGCTCCCGTCGCCGCCTCGAGTCCAACTACCCAAAATGGCTTCATGGGAATTATCGAAACCGTAGGCGAGTACATAGGATTAGAGATCTCTGGAAAAGATCGGCCGCAGCTATACCTTTCGCACTTCAAGTTTCGGCAGTGCCTGAGGAGGCGCCGGGGTGTGTGGCAAAGGCTTTGCCAGCATGGAGCTGGCATAGAGCCTACAGGGATGTATTCACGGCGTCCTTTGACGGACACCCCGGCGCCGAATTTTGATCTGCGATGGGTATAGACCGGCATAGCCGGCCAATACGGCGATACAGCTTTTTTTATTAACTGAGTCATGAATAACACCCTCGCTTTATCACTTAGGGGCATGCTTGGTTCCAATAATCACTCCATTGGCGCCGATATTCCCTTATATTTCTGGCGATAGGCGCACCGTCTTCGGTTAAATCGCAATTCCAGTAAGCCGTTCCGGCTCTACAAGCACGGGCAAACAAATTGACATCGCGATTAGTGAATCGTCCGTCCCCATCTAAATCGCAGGTTTGGTCTTCTTCCAGCCAGGGTTTCCAGGTGCCATCCAGTTCCCATGCCGTTATTGCCGATTGCTCAGTTTGTTGAGCTGCATCGATGACGTAGATTTTTCCATCGGTCGCGAACGATACCGGCTCGGCTATCTCTTTAGGCAAATTCGGGCCGATTTGCCAAGTATTGGACACCGGGTCATAGATTTCGACTTTATCCGACTTGGCCAAGCCGCCGGCGCTATTAACGGAGCGTCCGCCGATTAGATAGATTTTTCCATCCAACACCGGGGCCTGTATACCGCTTTGAAATGCCCTCGGCGTCGGCATCGGAGTCATGGCTCTCGTCTCCCAGCGATTGAGCTCAAAATCGTAGGCCGCAATCGCACCGAATAGTCTATTTCTTTGCAACACGCCGCCGCCTAGAAGATATGCGTGGGCTTTGCCGTCGATAGAGACAGCGGCCAAGGCGGCGCCTTCGCGCCGATTAATACCGGGTATGTTGCGATGCCTTTTCCATTCATTAGTTTCGGGATTAAAGCTTTCGAGACGATTGATCAATCTGCTTGTGCCATTCGGCCGGGTTTGTTTGCCGCCGAAGACAAATATCTCCCCTCGATCCGTAGTTAGCGCAGTTGCCTCGAACCGGGATGTCGGCATGGCATCAAGTTCAGACTGTTCCACAAGATGATCTTCATTTAACTCGTAAACTCTAGTCGTTTCCATACCCAAGATATAAAGCTTACCGTCTGTAATCGTACTTACGTATTCTTTTAGACTGGATAAAATCCCAGTATCGGTCACTGCAAAACTTCTGTTTGCGTTTTCAGGTAGCAAGTAGGCTTTTTCGCCAATCTGGGCCAATAGACTTGGTACATCGTTCAGCATATCCACGACAGCAAGGTCTAATCGGGTCCATGCAGGCGAATCCGGCGTTGTATCGGGATCCGGTGTCGGCCCAGGCTCAAGATCATGATCAAAAAGAGAAGCCGCGGCAATATCGATCGCAACCTGAGTTAGGCTTTGATGTGGTGGACTATTGAATGAAAAATTATATGTGACAGGTTCTGCAGGTAAGTCCCAGATAGCCAGGTAGTGTACTAAATCGGTTGGGCCCATAGAGCTTGGGAAGGCATCATCATAAAACGTTTTCTCGGTAAAGGTAGGCGCCAAATTGTTTAATTTAATCGAGTCATAATTCATCTGTATGCCCGAAGCTTCGAATTGCAGAACAGCTCGAACCTGTCCCATACCGACGTTACCGGTAACCGAGAAATTATAGTTTTGAGGAACCGAAAAACTGTAAAGGTTTCCCGAGCCGGCAACAAAAGTCCCGGCACTCCAAGCGGCAAAAGCATCGGAGACATTGGCTTCGCCGACGTCCGGAGCTGCGGTGCGGTCGGTTGCAGTACCATAGGAAGCATCGATGAAGGTATCCCATTCGGCGTAGAGCGTACCGGCATCGCCGCGCGCCCATCCGCCCCAAGATGCCGCATGCGGGGCATCGAAACCGTATCCCGGATTGTAAGGATTCGGGCCGTTTTGTATATCGGCCGCAGCCAGGCCGGATACGCTTAAAAATGCTGCGCTTAAAGTTAATATCAATAAAGTTTTCATTCTTTATCCTCGTAAATGAAAGTTAAAAACCCTTTTCTTAACCTCAAAGACGCAGGGCGAGTCGGTACAAATTTTTAAAGCCGCTTTGATTCGATCCCGAACAGTCAATCCGCAACTCTATCGAAGACATGGGAGGCGCGGCGGCAAGACGCCATTGAAAAGAATTTGTTAGCGCCTCGATTCGCACCGGATGGATTCGAGTGCATGACTGCCGGTTTCCTTGCCGGCATTTAGCGAGTCATCACCGGGCCGAAAATCGACAACATAACGGTATTGTTTGCCGCAATGCAGAATCACCTCTTTTTGTCCTCGTTTGAGAATGCGCATCTCGATGCGCATATCGGCATAGCCTTCATGCGTGAATAATTCGTCGAATAGCGACGACAATTTTTGTTTAATGTCTTGGTAGCTTGACTGCATCGCCATATCTCAAAATGCTATTTTCAACGTCGCGCCGACGTTGCGCCCCGGTCGCGAATAACGCTTCCAGAAATCGGCGTTCGCGTAGGCTCCGAAGGTTGCATGCGGGTCGCCGGCCCGCGTATTGATGTCTTCCCAGTCGATATAGGTTTTGTCGAACAAATTGAACACGCCGACGTTAACCGAAACATGATCGTTGAAACGATAGTAGCCGTTAAAGTCGACGACGCCGTATCCTCGGGGCAGGAATTGCGCATCGTCCGGCGCGGTCTTCGGACGCTTGGCGTCGACCAAGGTTAATATCAATTCAGAACCCCAGATTCCCGAAGGTTCTTCGTAGCGCAGACCGATCACGCCTTTGGCGGGGCTGATGCCGCGTAAGGACACGTCGTTCAAGGAACCGGTTTCGAGATTGACGCCCTCTGCATACGATCCGCTGGCTATTAAACTCGCTCCTTCCAAAGTTTCATGAAACCAATCCAAGTAAAGTTGGCTTTTGAATTCGACGCCCTGAATCCGAATATCGTCAGGGTTATTGATTTGCTGAAATGTCAATCTTGGCGTATCGCCGTAGGCCAAACAGAATCCGGTCTCGGCCGAAGGCACGCAAACCGTGTCCAAAAATAAAAAATTCTTGTAATCGTTGCGAAAAAAAGTCAGATCGAACGTTCCGGCCGCACCTTTGCCGCGCAAACCGATCTCGAATCCGGTGCTGGTTTCGGGTGTCAGATTGAAGTTCGGGATTGTTTGATAACCGAATTGATCGTTGACGAAACCGGCGTTGCTTTCGCCAAAATTCGGGCCTCGGAACCCTTCCGCATATTGCCCGTGAATCGTTAATTCATCGGTGATATGAAATAACGCGCCCAACTTAGGCAGAATCTTGTACTCGTCGAGTTCAGTCGGCTGCACCTTCGACGTCGCATCGTATAGCGAGTCTTTTTGCGGCTTTAAAGAGTAGAGCTCAATGCGTACGCCGGGAATCAACTCTACGCGCCGATCGAGAAACGTGATGCTGTCTTGAAGATAAGCTCCCGCCTTCGTCACGATACTTTCAGGAAAATCGCGCACCGGAAACGTGTCGGGCGCGACGGTTTTCGAAACGGTACCCGGTTGAATGAACGGCGGTCTACCGCTGATATAGGTTATTGTGCCGTCCCGCTTTTGCGTAATCGTGTTCATGCTGATTTGACCGCCGTATTGCAGTGCATGATCGAAAATACCGGTCGAGAAATGTTTGTCGAAGCGAATTTCTCCGCCGATATCGTCGTTATCGAAGCTGAAAATACGGTGGATTAAATGGCGTTTATTCAGCGGATTGTCGCGATCTTGCCAAGTCTCTTGTGTCGCCGCAGTTTTTTGCCGGTATACGCGCCAGAATGCGCTATCGAATACCGCAAAACCGAGACGGTCGAGCGTATGATCCAATGAGATCCGCCAACGCGTTTGTCTGTCATCGGTGATCAGGCTGAAGATTTTCGTGTTCGGCGGAAAACCGATGCCCAATGGATCTCTGGCATGATAAGCGTCGAGCTCGGACTCGCTGTGCATCCACTCGCCGGTCAAGCGCAGTACGTTGTCCTCGTCGAAGCGGTAGAGCAGCTTGCCGAGTCCGTTGTAGACTTCGTTGTCTTGCGGGCTTGGCGCGGTCCGTCTTGGATTCAGCTCTTTGTTGTCGCCTTTCGTGTCGGTTTCTCGGCTTTCGGAATGCGTTAACAACAGCAAACTCTCGAAACCCATCGATTCGCCGGCTAAGGTTGCGGTTTTCAAGAAGCTGCGGTCGGTCGAGTTGTAGCCGAGCTTGGCGTCGGCATAATAATCGTTGCCGAATGTGTCGAGGTAATCGCGCGGATCTTTGGTGACAAAGCCGACCGTGCCGCCCAGCGCATCGCCGCCGTATTGGGCAGCCCCTGCTCCTCGGATAATTTCGACCGATTTCAGCGCATCCATATCGACCATGTTTCGCGTCGCCGATGCGAACGAGCCGATCGAAAAAGCGTCCGGCAAACGGACGCCGTCGACTTGCATCAACACGCGGTTGCCGCCGAGACCGCGAATCGTAAAGCCGGTCGCGCCGAAACGCTGCGGATCGTTGCCGACGTTGACGCCCGGCTCGTAACGGATCAGATCTTTGATGCTACGGACCATTCGCCGTTCGATCGTTTCGGCGTCGATTACCGAAGCGGTACCCGGCTCTTCATCCAACGGACGAGCGCTTGAAGTGCCTTCGACAATCATCGTATCGAGCTCCACCGTATCTTTCATCGCGGCCTTCTCATCGGCAATCGCCGGCGCATTCGCCAATAGTACGCAAAAGCAAGCGCATGCGGTTTTCGAATATTTGCAGTTTAGCGGCGCAGGACATAGCCGAATAAACGAAAAGGCGTTTAACATGTTGGCGAGTGAATTTTTTAGGTTTCATCCTGAACAAACTCAGTGTAATTGAGTGCGCTTGCGGTTTTGTTGCCGCTTTTCCAGCAATGTCTGCGTCACTTGTTGCCAATGATTGAGTAATTGCCGATACATTTGTTGGCCCGTGGGCAGTTGTTCCAGCTCGGACTCGGTAATGAGTCGGCGTAGTTGATTGACGATCATGTGCGCCAGTTTCGGGCAATGATGTCCGTTACTGAATTGGGTGATTAGCATTAACGTGCTCGCATGAAGATGTGTAATTTCATGCAGAGCCGATGTTTCCGATTGATTTTCCAACATGACATCCTCATTCGAGTAAGCAAAAAAAATTGGCGCACGCAGTGTGCGATATGTTTAAGAGAGACAAGCATCGTGCGCCAAACGATAGTCAGGAGAGGTCAAATATCTATCGTAGCGCTAATAATAATGATTCTCATTTATATGTCAACAAAAATATATCCCTTCGCTCAAACATCGACTCCGGGAAATCCGTGAATACGTCCCTGTAGATATTCTATGCTTCCTCACCTAAAGCTCACTGCCATTAAGTTAAGGGAAGCCCGTCATTCCGCCATGGACTGGCGGAATCCAGCGCCATGGATGGCAAGCTTTTGAGGCAAAGTAGATCCTGGATACAAGCATTACTTAATTCTATGATGGCTTAACTGGCTTCCCACTTAAGGCGCATAGGTATCTACACAAGTTTTCAGCTTTATAAAACAATTAGTTAAGTTAATTCTTCTGTGATCTAGGATAAAAAAGTAGATTAAAAACCTCAATTTTTAGTCCCTATCTTCATAATAAACCAGAAGAAACTTTATAACAGCATGATTTTAAATGATAAAGATGTGTAGATACTTATGCTTAAGGCGGGACAAAAGCACTAAGGATTAACCGTTCGCCCTGAGCCTGTCGAAGGGTGGACGGTTAATCCGCCCATGGTTCGACAGGCTCACCACGAACGGATTAACCTTAAACTGTCCCGCGTTAAGTGAGTAGCCGCTTACCTTAATGGCAGTGCACCTAAAGCTAGGTGAGGAACGAACGCCTTTTATGTCGTGTAGCTGGGCACCAACAGAACAGTAGGCGCTTAGACGATGCAGTAGCGGGTATCTGTTCAACGCCGCTCATATCGACCAGATGAGCTGGTATACGAGCGTTCCCAGCGCGGTCACGACCGTGATAAGCAGCGGCACTCATGAGATCGCCGCGATCGGTAACGCCCCATGGACATCCGGCGTTCCAACCATGTTGAAAATATCAAAACCGAACAACAAGGATTTTTATTATTTGTCTTACCGTCAGGCCATTGGTGATTACGGGCAGCTGTCGACAAACTTCACGCGCGGCATCAACATTCACCGCTATCGAGGCAGCGGCTATGCGGCCACGACACATCTGCAAACCCTGAGCGATGGCGGCGTGTTCAACGACGACGTGAACGGCATAACCGTGCAGCAGATCGCCCGCAACGGCAACACTGCAACGGTGCAGGTCAGCTTCGGCTGCGCAGCGACCGCGCCGCAAGTTTCGGTCGCTCCGGTAGCCCTGGCCTTGCGCTCCGGTCAATCGGTCAACTTTTCGGTTTCGGTGACGAATCAGGACAGCACGAGCTGCGGCTCGGGCAGCTATGCCATCGACTATGAAGGCTACTTGCCGGGCAGCGTGACACCGGCTGAACAAATACTAAATGCCGGACAAACCGGCAATGCGACGCTGCAGGCCGATGCCGGCGGCGCGCTCGAGGGCAGCTATCCGGTCGATGTGATCGTGACCGCATTGAATGCCGACGATCCGAATCTCGCCCACACGACCGGCAGCGCGACTGTGATCGTCGACGGCACGCCGCCGAACGTGCCTGCGGGCTTGACCGCATCGGTCGATAAACAAGGCCGCGTCAATCTGTCCTGGCAGGCTTCGACCGACGCGCTGTCGGGCCTCGCGGGCTATACCGTGTACCGCGACGGCGCGATAATCGCGAACGTGACCAACACCGGATTTACCGACAGCAACACGACTTCGGGCACCGTCTATAGTTATTCAGCCGGCGCCAGCGATGCGGCCGGCAGCACGAAAAGCGGTGGTGGCGGCAACAATGGAAGAGGCAAGAAGTAAACCGGCCACAGAACGATAGGCATGAAAAAACCGGGGTTCGGTCGTCGACCGAGACCCCGGCTGTATTTTTACTTATCCCTGGTAATTATTTTTCGTCAAGTTTGTTTGTCAATCCAATGGGCAGCTATCTTCGACACGTTCGCCACTGAAATTGACATCCGGGTGGGCTCCACTCAGTAAATCACCGACCGCGTTGAAGGCATCGCCGCCATAGTATTGCGGAGCATTCAACACTTGTCCCAAAGTAGGATTAGCTGTGGCCCCGTCCCTGACTCCTAGTTTGCTCAATTTTGGATAGTAACCCAAAGCGACAGAGAAAAGATCAGATGGGGCGTAGCCGGTCACTGCCCAAGAGTCATAGTGGTGTTCTTGCCGCCAGTAGCCGGGCGAGCACCATTGTCCATCGTCTTGAGCATCATCCGGATTCCAGCAGAACGTGACATGGCTGATGTCTTTATTTCCATACCCATAAAGCCTGGTATCGGACATCGCTTGCGGATCGTAGAACCAGACGTTCGCACCCGTTCCCGCTTTGACGATCACCGCGCCGATGCCATTTGGCGACGAACTCCAGTCGAAGATTTGGCCATTGCTGTCTGAAATCGTGATCGTGTTGCTGTGCACGAGATTACCGTCCAAATCGTAAAAATTGGCGGTTTCGCTGCCGTTCGGCGCGCCTTCGCATTCAGTGGTTCCATCCGGCTTAACAAAAGTAAAAGTTGGACAATTACCAGCTTCTTCTTCATTCCATTTATATGAGTAAACATAATCTCCGATTTGCTTGCATTCGGCTCCTGCATTCCCGGATTGCCAGTTGTCGCTGTGATAGACAACCGGATTTTCGACAACCGTAATTTCTTCTGCGAACGCTGCGCCGCCAATGCCGAGCGTCAACGCCGACGCGAACAATGCGATCGCGATTTTGTTGTGTTGTAACGTTTTCATGATAAACCCCCTTAGGTTTAATTCGAATTCCTTTCGTTGATTAGTGCGATCGAGCAATTCCGCTCGATCGCGTTATTTCCAGAAACTTTCAAAAACTGCAGGGGCAGTGTTCCATAAATGTGACGAAGTTCACATTACCCGAATGGGTAGCTTGATGCACGTGTCGCGACTCGGCAACGTCAGCGCGGGAAATTAGACTTGGCGGCCAGTTGGCTACGGCGTTGAATGCCGAGTTTATTGAAGATATGCTTGAGATGCATCTTGACGGTTTCCGGGCTGATCTGAAGTTGCCTGCCGATCTCCTTGTTCGTCAGGCCCTCCGCGACCAGCCGGGCAATGTTTTGTTCGCGCTCGGTCATCGAAGCACAATCATCGTGCCAAGAGTCTTCCGGTTTTTGTTCGCCGTGAATCTTCGTCAATTCCTGCAGCGCTCTTTGCAGCATCTGACGGGGCAGCCAATGCTCGCCCTCGCTGACGGCTAGGATGGCCTTTTTTAATACATCGGTCGAATCGAGCGTCGACAGACGACCGAATACCTCATAACTCAACGTCTCGTTGAAAAAATCCGGCGCGTCGAGATGGGTCAATAGCATGATTTTGAGCTCCCGATCCGCTTGTCTGATCGTTCTCAACCAGTCGTCTAGCGTTCCTTCGATCGACGTAAGGTCGAGCAGCAATAGCTTCGGCTCGATTAGGCTCAATAAGGTCGGCACGAAGGTCAGTTCGTCGATGAATTGCCCGATCACTCGGATCCGATCTTCGCGATCAAATAATTGGGCAATTTGAGTGCCGAAGCCTTTCCGCGCTGAAACGATCAACACGGTGCAAACCGGGGCCGTGGCGTTTTGCGGCGCCTGTGCGATCGCTGTTGTGTCGATACGGCCGATTGAACCGCAACGCCCTTCCGTAACAGGGCAGACCCGATCCTGCGGCGCCATCGCGGAATCGGGTTGCTTCGCGCATTCCGGGGAGCGATTGCCGTCTTCGAGAGCCAATACCTGCTTGATACGGTCTTCGACGACTTCGAATGGCACGGCTTGCTCCAAAAAGCCCGAATCATTAGGAGCATCGAAGGCATGGACTTGTTGATGTACCGCTTTGTTGAGCAGACAGACGACCGGAATGTCGATATTGTCGCGTCGACGCTGCAAGAACTCCCGAATCGGCAGACAGGAGCCCGGACAATCGATCAGGATCAAACGCGGATCGGTGCCGGCGAGGGGTCGAAAGTCGGCATTGGGCGAGACATTGAAGGCGGCATAGCCTTGTTGTCTGAGCCGCCGGGTCAACTCAGCCGCATGATCATCGTTCTGCGAAACAATCATGATCTGTTTGTCCTGATTGCTTCGTTTCGATAGAACGTCGCTACGACTATCTTTTTCGGCCCCTTCGGCTGATCGCTTGGTCATTACTTCCCCAATGTTGGCGTCGAACCCGATACAAGCTCGCGCTCGATCATCGAAGGGTCCATGAAAAGAAGTCTGTCATACAGGCCGTGGCCGATTATAGAGTCAACTCAGCCTGCGATCAATTTCTTAAGCTTGATTACCTGACAAGGGGCCACGCCGGTGAAAGCACGGCGAAACCGTTCTAAACTTCTTGACTTTGGTATCGCAATATAACCTTTCTCGAATTCTCTGTCATGCGTAGGTAATCGAATACCCGTCGTACATTACGCGCCAGCTTTTCGGTAGTGGCTGCCACACTGTCTTTACTCATGGACTTAATCAACCCTGCGGCAAATCTGCGCAGACAGGTTATGTTTTCAGGTCCATGGCCTTTGCTTATCCTGCAACGATCTTCATTCCAATTCCAATCCAGTAGGTAATGATGACTCTCAACGCCCCAATGATCTCTATTGAACTTGAGCACTTGTTCAGCGTTGGCGCTCATCGGCGAATGACTGGTCAGGCCGTAAGCCATCTCAAAGGTTTCTTGGCCGCTTTTTTTGTCGATGGTATGGCGTTGTATGGCAAATATTTGCCCGACGAAAGGGAAATCAAGGTAGTTGTTCAGGAGCGTAGACGTCCAAATAGAGCGTGACTCAATACGACCATGCGTTAAGGTGTAGGGCTCGCTATAGTCAGGCGCTTGGCGATTTTCAAAGGCCAGGCGAATATCCTGGGCGACTGTGGGTTGGTTGTCTTTGGCGGTAAATACATAATGGGCCTGCCGGTCTTCGACCAGATAGTGCGCCAGTTTACGCTGTGTTAAAAGAGCGTCGCCGGTGATCGTTTTATCGGCAATATTTGCCAGGGCATCCATAACCGGGATGAACATCCCGATTTCGTTGGTCTGTTTAAGTTCATCGCTTCCCTCTACAGGCAAAGCACCGACTTTTTTTGAGTGTGGCAGCGTCCCGTCTGATGCCCGACGACGCCCAGGATGTGTGTTTGACGACCGTCTTCATCAATCGCGTTACGCAGGGTTTTACCGTCGACGGCCAAGCCTTCGTCGGCTTCGGCGAATTGTTCGTTCCAGCCTTGCAGCGCAAGATCGAGTTGTGCGGGATCGACGCTAATTAAGGTTTCTCTAAAGGTGGTGCGACTGGGTACCTGATAACGCCCATTGCGTTTGCGACAGCCAAAACGGGCTCGCGCTTTTTGGCCTAAGTCATCCGCCCAGCTGCCAATCGCTTTATAGCCTTCCATTCCACAGAGCACGGCAGCTGTGGCAAGAGCCAGAATACACGGCAGAGAATGACGCTGTCCCTGCTTACGCCGCGGGTCAGGAATATCAAGAAAGAACTCTGGTAAAGTGCGCATTTGATCGGCGGTTAGCATGATTTTTGGTGCTCCATAGCCATAACAGGGGCTAAGCATAGGTTGCGACAAGTGAGTTTGAGCGCGCTTTTCCAAGGGTCTAACAAAAACCTGCTTGGGCTGTTGAGCGCTAGGGCTATAGCCTTGGCGAATCCGACGGTAACCACGGGTATCGCCGACATGCACCCAGTTAGAAGCACGATAAATCGTGCCATGAAACAACTGAGGATCAACGAAAGTTTCTAGCAATAATAAGGGGTAACCGAAGCGTTGCTGCCAATCCTGAGAAATTCGCCGTTCACATAAGGAAAGAACCCGGGACGCAAGGTTAGGATAATGGTGCTCGGGGAGAATCAGAAAGCGACTATTGTTAGCAATCAGGTGAAGGCGATCATATTGAACCCGATAGCTCCAACCGATCCACTGATCACGCGCTGCACATTTCCAGGCGGCGGCGGAAAAGCTGATGAGTGCCAGCCATTGATTATGATAGCTGGCGACATACCACAAGGTATGTCCGATCTTTGGTAAAGCACCCAGATAGTGGTGTGCCTTCATTAATGACTGAAAACGTTCCTGCTCTTCCGACTGAACTGGTTGTACGATGATCTCTTGAAGGTTCAAAGCGGGTATCCCAAACATAGAATGTCAGGATGCTTTATATCTGAAAAATGTAGGTTTGTCCAGGATTAGTTATATTTCATTGATTTATCATGTAAAGTTATAGAGAACTGTTCCGCCGTGCCGGTGAAAGTGTTGTAGACCCTTCATGCTTCGACTTGGCTCGAACGGTCTACAACACATGCCAACTGCTCTTTTTAGGTTTATCAATGCGCACGTCAATCTCACGCGAGAGCCTTTCAACAGGCGGGCCACTTAATCATTCAGATAAAGCTTGATACCTATCCGTATTGGTGGTTTGATTGACGCTGGTCGATTTTCAGGGGCGGTCTTTCCCGACCGGTGTTTCTTTTTGATTTACGGAGGTTGCTATGAACGAAGATACTTTGAATATGGAAGTCAGGAAATTTTTGAAACAAGTCGGCGTCACGTCACAGCGAGAGCTTGAGCATGCCATTGTCAAGGCCATTGAAACGGGCGAGTTGAAAGGAACCGAAACGCTACAGGTAAAGATGACCTTGGAATTGCCGGGCGTTCGGTTAACGCATACGATCGAAGATCAAATTAAGCTGGAATAAAACTATACCTGATTAGCAAGATGCTTCAGCTTGCCGAAGCCAAGTGTCCGAACAGGGGCCAGTCGTAGTCGCAAAAACTAAAATATGCTGTTACCCAAGCTCCAGCTCTCGTCTTTATACATTAAGTATAAATATACCTAATTGTGCAAAAAGTAGCGACCGAGCGCTAAATTGTTGTGTTGTCCGGAAAGGCTATTGGTGTTTGAGCGTTACTGGCTTCGATAGTCGCGACGAAGGCGTCGCTCCCACAGAGAGCGGCGGACGCTCTGTGGGAGCGATTCCTTGATCGCGATCTCGAGGCCGAGAGTGTTAAGTCACAATAAATGCTATCGAGGTCTCATTGGTTAAGGTTGCAAAAGGGTAATTTCTGACTTATGTATAACGATGAGAGCTCCAGCGTGGGTAACCTGTTCAGGAAGCTGGAGCTTGGGAAATAGCGTGATGTGGGTTAGCCGTTTTTAGCTTGACGCGCATGGCTTGCGAACCCCGTCCTGTTAGGGATATGCCGATCTTTGGGCTTTAGCTGAAGAAACTTAGTAATCAGGAAACTATATCTCGCCTCACTCCCGGCGTAACGCGCTAAACGGTAAGCGCAACAAGTTCGCGAGGCCGAGTTCTTCGGGATTTCTGAATGGCGCTAGGCCGATCGGCATCTCGGTTTGTGCTTGTTTGGGTTCGGCTCGGTAGGTGCCGCATAGGCGATCCCAGCACGAAATCGAAAAGCCATAATTACTGTCGGTTTCGACTTGGATCGTCGAATGATGAATGCGGTGCATGTCCGGCGTGACAATGAGCCAGCGTAGCATTTTGTCGACCCGCTCCGGGATGTCGACATTACCGTGATTGAACGTGGCCGCGCCGTTCAGGATAATTTCGAAGGCGATCACGGCCAGCGGGTCCGCACCGAGCAACAAGATCCATGCGATTTTATAGAGCATCGAAAAAACGATTTCCAACGGATGAAAGCGAACTGCCGTTGTCGCATCGAAGGCTATATCGGTGTGATGAATCTGGTGCAAACGCCATAACAACAGCCATTTATGCGAGAGCACATGCTGTCCGTAAATCGCAAAATCGAGCGCGATCAAGGTAACTGCGACAGCCGGCCAGCCTTGAATATCGAAAATGTTCAACAATCCCCAAGACTGCTCTTGCGCATAAACCGCGCTCAGATAGGCCGCTCCGCCGACCGTCAATCGCATCAGCAGCATGTTGAACAGAGCCAAGCCGATATTGATCGGCCAGCGCTGTTTGCGGTCGGGCGATTGCTTACGTCTTGGCCGCAAAGCTTCCCAGCCGATCATGATCAAAAAAATGCCTAGCGCAATAGATAAGCGGATTACGGTTTCCATAGTTTTCCTGTTCGGTAAAGATAAGCCAATGTCTCCGGATGACTGCCCAAAAAATAACGTAGCCTTAGACTCCACATCAATAGAATCGTTCGGTATATGCCATAGCTTTCCCAGCGTCTGCCGGAACTGACGACACGGGCGCTTAGGCAAGCAGGTTTACTCCAATTTTTCAAAGATTTGCTTAGCGCGATATCTTCCATCAAGGCGATATCGGGAAAGCCCCCTACGGAATCGAAGGCTTTGCGATGCACGAAAATCGCCTGATCTCCGGTCGCGATGCCGGTCCATCGCGAACGTAGATTCATTAGTGCGGCGATCACCTTCAACATGACATGACTACCACACAGACGGATATCGAAACGCCCCCAACATGCGCCTTCATTCAGCGCTTGACTAATCGAGTTCAATGCTTGTTCGGGCAAGACAGTATCGGCATGCAAAAAGATCAAGACTTCGCCATGCGCATGCTTTGCCCCCCGATTCATTTGTTTGGCGCGGCCGACCGAGCCGGTTAATACAAGGTCGGCCAAGTCCTCGGCCAGCGCCACGGTACGATCGCTACTGCCGCCGTCCGATACGATAATTTCCGCATGTTCGCGTAAGTGCTGCAGTTTGCCAAGGCATTCAACGATCGAGGTTTGTTCGTTGAGTGTCGGGATTATGATCGAAAAGTGCACGATTTGTTTTCGTTCATTGCGCCGGCGGAAGCGCTTCCGTTTCCAAAGCCGGATGGATTCGGTTGATTTCGGTCACTGAAAGACCGGGGCGTAACGGCGAGTAGCGCCCGTATTCGACTAAATCGGAGGGCGATATCGTTCCGACGATATTTTCAAGTTCGGATAATTTCAAACCTTGTCTTATGAGATACACGATGTAGGTATGGCGAATGGCATCGGCATTGAAATCTTCGGGATGTGTCATACCGGCATCGATCGCCGCAACGCTTATAATCGCGGAAAGATCGTCGATCGCTAGCGGGCTATCGGTATACCAGACCGGAAATCGATGTTGCTCGTTAAAATAACTCAATAGACCGTCGAGCAAAATGACTCTCGGTACGGGGCCGCTCAACCGGATCTCTCCTGATTCGGCATCCAGATGATCCGGAGTCAATGCCGCGGCTTCCTTCAATGTAACGCCAAGCAATAATAAAACAATCAGCTGCTTGCCCATCGTATTCGAAGCATTAAGCAGTGCGCGTAAATCGGCATCCGACAATTCCCGGGGCATTGGCGCATTCAGTCGCTGATGGTTGCGGATTTGCGCGAGCCTTTCTGGCGAAATTTGCGGCAAGTCCAGCCGTCCGGCGCCAAACCCCAGGTTCGCGTAGGCCGACAGCGCCGATAAAGCATCGTTTGACTGCTTTTCGCGGGGCGGATGTAAAAATTCGGCCAGCCAAACGCCGAACAGTCCGAGCATGACTGACCCGATAACGATAATCAGTGTATCTCGGCTGTAATTCGGGCTGATGGGGTCGCGGGCAAGAAAGGCTCGATCAATCACGGTAACCTGAGGGTATTTTTCGACCGGACGCGTTTCGATTTGCACTAGCCGTTCTTGCGTTTCTCGGTAAATTTTTTCGAGCCCATCGAGATCGGCCCTAAGGCTTTCATGTTGCGCGAAGCGTGAGCTGAATTCCGATGCCATGCGTTTGTGATCCTCGAGCTGTTGACGAATACGATCGAGCGTCATTTTTGCGGCTTGGTATTCTTGCATCGCATCGGTATGCACGATTCTTGTGCCGAATTGCTGCTTGGCTGCGATTTCCTTTTCGAGTTTTTTAATTTCCTCGGGAATGAATCTCATCGACGGTTGCCGAGTCAGGTATTCCCGGGTGTAGCGTTTGTCGAATTCGGCCAGCTTTTCCCTGAGCTGTTGCAACCGCTGTTCCAATTGATCCAGGCTGCGTTGATCCTGGGACGGCACGACGGCTTGGCCCTCTTCAATGGCCTTTTCGACGGCTTCGAGTCGAGCCTTGGCTTTGACTTCGGCCTCATTGGCGTTATTCAATGCCGCCGTTAGCCCGGTTAGCTTGGCCAATACCGTATTTTCTTGGCGCTCGGTCGACGCTATGTCATGTTCATTTCTAAATTCGATCAGCGCGTTCCGAGCTTGCACGATTTTGATTTCCAATTCAGCCAATTCATCCTTGACGATCTGTACCGTCTTGCCTTTGCTTCTTTCGATTTCCGCCGCTCTGGCATCCAAATATACGTCGATCCAGGTATTAATCAAGACCGGTAAAATCTCCGGCATTTCTCCTTCGGCCTGCATCTCGACCAACTGCGTGTCGGGCAACGATTGGACTTGCAAGATTTCCTTGACGTCTTCTAAAGTCAGATTGGCTTGCGGATCCGTTATCTCGAGCCTCTTGAGCGTTTCATCCAACAGTTCGCGGCCCAGCAAAATTTGCCGCTGTATCGCGACATGTTGGATATCGGCGGTTTCCGAGACCTGATCGATCGCGGTCATTGCCGAAGTCAGTAAAGTTGCAGTACTGCGGTATATTGCAGGGCGGCTGTAGTTGAAAGCCAAGCCGATGAGCAATGCGCTCAGGAATACGCCGAGAAAGATTGGCAGCCGGGAGAGAAACCAGCGTTGGGGTGACGAGCCAGGTGGGTAGAGGCCTGTATCATTGATGACTTCAATATGCGGCGGATAATCGTTCATCGTTATACTCCCTTTATACTCAAAAATTAGCTAACTTTGTGAAGGTATGGGGTGTGGCTAGCGAGGATGTCGGCAGCAGGGAGCTGCCGTCAAGCCCCCAGGGATGGGTATACGGCGGTCCTCGATAGACACATCCCATACCTTTTATTCTTAGACGGTTTTTCAATCAAAAGGAAGTAATGCCCGTTGTTTATGATGGATCTCGAAGATCACAGATTACACGAAGTTTGCAATTTTTAAACGGTTTTGGCTGGCGCCGTCGTTCGTTTCGCCGGCTGCAAACCCCAGCCTGCCAAGATATCAAATATTTTCGTGTGTTTCGTAGACAAAATGCTTTTTATTGGATCAATGCCTACGACTGTACCGGATCGAACAATGCAGTCAAATCCTCCGCAGTCAGATTAAAACTTTGCTCGTTGTTCTCTTGATAAACCCCGGACGCCAATACACGCTTTTTTTCCTGCAAGGCAAGGATTTTCTCTTCGACCGTGTTTTCGGTAATCAGTTTATAAACGAATACCGGTTTGTCTTGACCGATTCGATAAGCCCGGTCGGCGGCTTGGCTTTCCACCGCAGGATTCCACCAGGGATCGTAAATGATCACGGTATCGGCTTCGGTAAGATTCAAGCCGACACCACCCGCCTTAAGGCTGATCAGGAATACGTCGACTGTGCCTCCGGTGAATAAATTAATCACCTCGTCGCGGTTTTTAGTTTGCCCGGTCAATTTGCTATAGGCAATTTTGCGGGTTTTCAATTCGGTTTCGATGAGCGCGATCATCTTCGTGAATTGCGAGAATACCAAGATTCTTCGGCCTTCCTCAAGTAACTCGGGCAGCAATTCCATCAATAGATCCAGTTTAGCCGACTGTTTGACTTTTTGAGCCTCTTTCAAGTTTAACGTTCTCGGATCGCAGCAGGTTTGGCGCAGTTTCAGCAAGGCATCCAATATCGTAATGTGACTGCGCGCCAGCCCTTTTTGCGCGATCGCATCGCGAACCTTTTTCTCCATGGTCAAACGGATGCTCTCGTATAAGGCGGCCTGTTTGGTGTCGAGCGGCACCGAACGGATCATTTCGGTCTTCGGCGGCAACTCCTTGGCAACCTCTTGCTTGGTCCGGCGCAGTAAAAAAGGTTCGAGCCGGCGCGACAAGCGCTTGCGTTGCTCAAAGTCGCCGTGGGTTTCGATCGGCGTACGGTATATGCGCTTGAAAAAAGCGCTGTCGCCGAGAAAGCCCGGCATCAAGAAATCGAATTGCGCCCATAATTCGCCCAAGTGATTTTCCAGCGGCGTGCCGGTCAAACATAAACGATGATTCGCATTGATTCTTCTGACAATGGCCGACGCCTTGGCCTTAGGATTTTTGATAATTTGCGCCTCGTCGAGAATCAAATAATGATAATCGGGCTCGGTCAGTGCCTCCTCGTCGCGCGGCAGTAAAGGATAGGTCGTCAGCACGATATCGAAATCGTTGATTTTATGAAAATGCTGTTTTCGGTCGACGCCTTGTAGTATCAAGACTCTCAAATCCGGTGTAAAGCGCTCGGCCTCGCGCCGCCAATTTCCCATCAAGCTGGTCGGGGCGATGATTAGACAGGGAGCGGTCAATCGTCCCTGCTCTTTTTCCAGTTGTATATGCGCTAGCGTTTGAATGGTTTTACCGAGCCCCATATCGTCGGCCAAAATCCCCGCGAATTGATATTCACGTAGAAATTGCAGCCAGTTGAGCCCCAGTTGTTGATAGTCGCGCAACTGCGCCTTCAAGCCATCGGGCGGTGCAACGTTGGCGATACCTTTGAAATCTCGTAACTTCTTAGCAATTTCTCGAAGCGCCTTGCCGCCTTTTAGGCTGAAAAGACCGTAGCTGTGCGTTTCCAGATCGGCTAATGCGACCGCATTGAAACGAGATAGGGTCAATACGCCCTCTTTACTATAAGTACCTGCATCGAATAACTCGAACAAGATATCCAAAAACGGCTTGATGCGTTCGGATGGAATATTCAAATATTGATGCTCTCCCATCGGAATACTCAGCATTTCGGGCAATTGGCCCGCCTTAAAATTTTCCAACACCGGCATGATCAACGGCAAAAGCGGTAACGACTGACCATCCACGTTAATATTAAAACGCATTTCAAACCAATCGTTACCGCTTTCGTCGATTTCAGCATTCCAAGTATCCGCCTCCTGGAATTTCATCAAAAAGCTATCGTTAATTTCAATCCGCCAACCGGCTTGCTCCAGTTCGAGAACGGTATTTTGCAAGAATACGCCCCATCGAATCGCCCCATTGGCATCGGAGGGATCCGTCTGCGCCGTCATGACAAATTCGGTGTTGCCGGGCCAATCCATCGAACGAAAGCCTTGGTCGGTTAAGCGTTGAATCGCCTCGGATTCGGCAGCCTGGTCGCGTGCGATACGCAATAAGCCTTGTTCGGTTTTAATCACTTCCCAAACATGGCGCTCGGATTCGGCCGAAGCATTATCCGTTTTCGAATAAAAACTGTGCGCCTGGTTTTTATCGAGCGGATGCGCCGCAAAAATATGCCCGGCATAATCGAAACCGACCGTCATTGCATGGACATAATTCGAAGTCGTAAATTGCGTGCCGAACAATGTTAGTAAAGGGCGGGGCTTTTGACCCCGCAGTTCAACGATTTCAATCCTGCGCGGCGGCGGTAAGGGTAATTCGGGATGTTGAAGCGTTAAACGCTCACTAAACTCTTCGGCGGCTTCGGCGGGAATACGCGGAATCGTCAGAATTTTTTGCAATTGTTGAAAATCGATTCCATGCACATTCAGCGGCCCGATTAAACCGTTTGCCGGATCCAGATACATCGGCGGTTCGGTCAAAATTAAAATAGCGTCATGTTCGATGCTCAACACCAACTGAAAATCGCCATTATCCTGCATGAGCCATTCGAAATTTAAATCGCGTAATTCGCCGCTCCTTATCGCCGGTTCGTCCAATGATTGATAAAACAAACGTTCGGTTTTAACGGCTTGCGTCAAAACCAAATAACCGGTCGCGCCGTTAATGATCGGTACGCCTTCATAAGTACTTGGTAAGGCGGTGATTAAACGAATGAGTTCTTCGTCGCCTTCTTGAAAATAAGTGTTTGAAGCATACCCATAGCGCAGATTATTGACTGTAGTTTTACGGCCCTTGGATAAGCCGCCGGTTTTCTTTTCGCGGGTAATCGTCAAATCGAGATTGAACTCCCCTTTTTTCGAGGCCGGCAGCAGGGTATAGGCAAGAAAATCTTGATAAGGCGATTTGGCGGATGTTTGTTTGTTAAGGGTTTCTAGCCAGCCCAGCCAACTTGAAGCATGGCTAGCGGTTTTTATCGGCATGTCAGTCATGTCATTGCGGTATTTAAGGCAAACCGCCGCGACATGCTTACAGTTAAAATGCATCGGACAGGAACAATAACCGACGATTTCAACATTATTGAATTTGTCGTTCCAGGTGACTTCTATATTTTGTCGATAATGGTTGTTACCACTCCCTTTGACCGTAGATTTCAATTGGACATGCCGGTCACTCTCTTCGGTAATGTTCATTTTCGATACCATGCCGCTTTGGTAATAGCTGAGCCCGCGCGTATAAGCGGAGTCGCCGCATTCGTAACGGATATCGGAGCTTAAAATCTTCTTTTGATCGGTCATTGCTACGTCTGAATAAAGTCGGCAAACCGGTCATTATATACTTTGCGCGAAACAATGCCGATGCGCGGTTTTATTTTTGACGTTATAACGAAATGAATTTTTTCGTAAGTATTCAGGCCCCGTTGGCAAATTACCGCAACATTGTCCTCCCCCTTTGAAAAAGGGGGGGGGTGAGGGGGATTTATATAAACAATCTCCCCTAGCCCCTCTTTTTCAAAGAAGGGGGACTGAATACTTAGTAACGATCATGAAATAACATCGACAACTTCTAGGAGGGGGTTCGGTGGCTCGATTGACAGGTGTCGGCGGCAGGGCAGATTTTTGCTCCTGCAAAATCTGCATTCATACCATCCTTGGCAATCAGTCGCCGCCGTCAAGCCTACATGGAAGTATTCACGGCGTCCTGTCAAGCGAGTCACCGAATCGCCGCAAAGCCTACTACTTGTAGCAGTTATTTTGTGCATATTCCTTACAATCAATCCCGGGAGAAATAGATGTCCCCGTAATAAGCCTCGGCGCTGCCGCCGGCATTATCGGTATCGGTCATCAATGCCACGGCATCGATGTAGCGAATAGGTTCGCCGAATTGCGCTTCCAAATCGCGGAGTACATTACGTTTTTCTTGATACCAAGTAGCGGTTTGATCGTCAGCCGAACGCAAAGCGATCATCATCGCATTACTACCGGCAAAAGCATTCGGCCAAACCTTGCCTTTCGGCGAATTGCCGGCCCAAACATAATTGATCGCCCGCGTTCGCCAGAATGCCCAGCCGCCGCTAACCACCACATAGACACGGGCCGCATAATCGTCGCCGGACTTACTTTGCTCGTCGATCTTTCCCAAACGGTTATCGATGCGCCATCGCCAATTCAAATAAGGCGTTTTTTGAAGATCGATACGCTGTTCTTTAAATAAACCGGACGCAGCCCGATCGCTCTTCGCTCGTAATACGCGAACATCATCCAACAACTCGATCGTATAAAGCGTAGTGCCTTTAAACGATTTAGGTTTCCAGCCGGCAAGGCTGCCGGAGGAGAATTCACCGACCACTAGCCGACTTGTATCGGCAGAAACCGAGCCAAGCCCCGAGAGTGTAGCGATTAACAAGCAACGGATAAAAAACGAACTCAGAAATGATGAATGCAAAACGTGTTCCTCAAGTAAAAGTATTGATTTCAAACGTATCTCGAAACCAGGCAATGGCAAAACGGAAGAACGTTCCAAGTAGGCGCCAATTTAAGGAAAAACGCGTCATTACGTCAGGAATTGGCGGAATCAAGGACTACGGATGGCTATGCGTATCTTCAGATCCCATCTAATCTGGATATCGGCAATCCTTAGCGAGATAACGAATAAAGCCGCAAA
Organism: Methylotuvimicrobium buryatense; assembly: GCF_005931095.1. Taxonomy (GTDB): domain Bacteria; phylum Pseudomonadota; class Gammaproteobacteria; order Methylococcales; family Methylomonadaceae; genus Methylotuvimicrobium; species Methylotuvimicrobium buryatense. The sequence goes on from NZ_CP035467.1 coordinate 4,657,974, forward strand.
TGCACTATAGAATAGGCATTAAGTTGACGCTTATGAAAACATTCTACATTGCGAAATCGAAACATATCGTCGTTTTATCAATTTGCCCGTAAGCGTATCTTAATAAGAAAAATCCGTTTCGCTAGAAACAAAACGCAAGTAAAAAAATACTGGCGAATTCCGTCCGGCATAAGGTACAATGCACAGCTCTACGACATCCTTAAATGCCTGGGTGGCGAAATTGGTAGACGCAAGGGACTTAAAATCCCTCGCTCGAAAGGGCGTGCCGGTTCGATTCCGGCCCCAGGCACCATTTAAGAATTCAACCAAGTCTCATACAGTACGAAAGCCCGCTAATCTACTAGGTTCGCGGGCTTTTTTATGTCCGTTACAGTGCCATATGGTACGTTGCAATCTAGTGGTACTTTGGGGTATCTTTCAGGGGTACAAAAATACCCCAGTCAGGAGATACCCCACCATGCCCCTATCAGACCTTGCCTGTAAAAACGCCAAACCCCGCGAAAAGGCTTTCAAGCTCTACGATGAAAATGGGATGTTCTTATTAGTTAAGCCAAACGGTAGCAAATATTTCAGACTGAAATATCGAATAGACGACAAGGAAAAGCTTTTAGCGTTGGGCGTGTATCCTGATATCAGCCTAAAGGAAGCTAGAGACAAGCGAGACTATGCAAGGAAGCAGATAAAGTCCGGGATTGACCCAAGCGCAAAGCAGAAGGCCGAACACCACGCCATGACGCACACATTCGAGCGCGTGTCGCGTGAGTGGGCAATATCGATAGAACACACCATAAAACCCATTACGCACGGCAAACGAATCAGGCGCTTCGAAATGCACCTTTTTCCACAGATCGGCGCAAAGCCTTTAATTGAGATTAAGGCCCCCGATATCTACACGGCACTAAAGCCATTGATCGAATCAGGGCAGCTTGAGACAGCGCACCGGGCGCGGGCGGATATATCCTCAGTGTTCGCCTATGCGATCGCTCACGGCCTGACCGACTACGACCCCGCGCAGCCGGTAGCAAAACAAATCCCCTCGTTTAAAGTCGAGCATCGAGCCGCAATCACCGAACCGCGAGAATTAGCGGTACTTCTCCGCGACATTTACGGATACCAAGGAACATTTGTTACGCAGTGCGCGTTAAAAATATCCGCACTGCTCTTTCAACGTCCCGGAGAGATCCGCCAAATGCGATGGCAGGATATTGACCTTGAGTCGCGAGAGTGGCGTTATTTAGTCACTAAGACAGAAGTGCAGCACATCGTACCCTTGAGCCGTCAAGCGGTCGAAGTCCTAGAAAGCGTTAAAGCCCTGACCGGCAACCAAGGCTATGTATTCACCACAAGGCCGGGCCGTCCATTATCAGAAAACACCGTAAACCAAGCCCTAAAGACATTGGGCTATGACGGCAAGACCATGACCGCGCACGGCTTTAGAAGTGTCGCTTCAACGATCCTGAACGAATTAGGATTCTCTCCCGATGCGATCGAGCGGCAGCTCTGCCATATGCCACGCGATAACGTGAGGGCCGCCTATAACCGGGCGCAATATCTACCGGAGCGGGTAAAGATGATGCAAGCGTGGGCAGATCATTTGGACGGATTAAGAAATGGAGCGGAGGTTATACCGTTTAAGAAGGTAAGCTAATAGGAAAGGTAGGTTTCTAAGTGCCGTAAGTGCCGTAACCGCCGTAAACCCAGTAACGGCGCGGCTTCACGGTACGGCACTTGTAAATTATAAGTGCCGTAATACGGCGGTTAAGTGCCGTAAGTGCCGGGGTATTTGGTAAGGTTGTCTCCAATTGGAGACAAACATCGACACCACGCGCGCGAGGGGTAACGTGCGCCATGGCGCACAAACTTTTTTGCACTTCCATCGACACCACGCGCGCGATGGGTAACTTGTCCACAATTGTGGACAAACTCTTTTGCACCATCGACACCACGCGCGCGAGGGGTAACAGGTGCATAAATCGCTTGAGTTGCCCATGGGCAACAAAGAAATCCCAGAGCGCGAGGGGAAACGGGGGATTTCTTTGTCTACCATGGTAGACAAACGAGGCACCACGCGCGCGAGGGGTAACGTACAAAAGTCGCTAAATTCCCCCATGGGGGAAAACTGACACCACGCGCGCGAGGGGTAACGGCTTGGGGGCCTATAGGCGCCAAAGAAATCCCAGACTGACACCACGCGCGAGGAGTAACGGTTTGTGCACTATAGTGCACAAAGAAATTCCCGAGACACCGACACCACGCGCGAGGTGCATAAATCCAAATCGCAGTGCGCTTTTGGGAACTTTTGATACAATCGACTTTAACCGGATAGGCCGACGGGCCAACAAGCGGGATTCGTTACCCCGTTTCCGGTTAATCCTTATTTGTTGGATTCAAAAGTGCAGTCGACTGCACTTTTGCGCTTTTCGTAACGGCACACTTGTAACGGAGTGTTATCAATGGATCATCCCTTTCTTTTCGCATTGCGTAACCGTACCATCAATTCGAATTTTCGAGATATTAAGACGGCGCTTTTAGATGATGCTGAGATTTCTAGGAACTTGGTTGAGCTATCAAAATCGTTTGATGAGGCGGTTCTTTTCGATCTTCTACATATTGCATCGATTCCCGCTAATGCTTTTCAAGTCAACCCAGAATCAAAGCCGATAAGATTAAACGAATTAGGTAGCGCGGCGGCTGAATTACAGAGGCAATTGAGCATGACCGACCCTAACTTGTTACAGCGTTATGCCGACAAAGCTACAAACTTTGGCAAAACTGCAAGATTTTACCGCGCGGATATTCTGAAAAACGAACTATTGGGCTTATTGGTAATCATGTCTGAAATATGCGACCAAGACGCCACCGGAGCGGGGGCGTATGCGAACAAAAAAACACTGTCAAACCAAAGCCGGGCGCGGGCATTGGTCAAGGCGCGATTGCTTAAAGAAAAAACACTTTTACTGCTTAAAAAGCCACATCATAGTCTTGTTGCTGCTTTAGCTAATGTATCGGAGCAACCAGACGAGCCGCTAACGACCCGGGATGTTATGAACCTTCAATGACAAGAAGTTTTAGAATTTTTTAAATGTTCTTGCCATTGTTTTTTGTGTGTATCCCTTAGTCTTTACCGCGACATTAACAAACGCGGAAAGACAAAATGACACAATCAAGCACCAATCAAGCAAACGTAATTCCTGAAAACGGCTTTCTCAGAATTTGGCAAATCCTAGGCAACCCCAAGACCGGCACCCCGGCAATTATTCCGGTTTCCCGAACGACCTGGTGGAGGGGCGTTAAGTCGGGCCGGTATCCAGCCGGCGTAAAATTGAGCACCAGGACAACCGCATGGCGGGCGGAGGATATTCGCAAACTCATCGAGGAGGCCGCGTAATGTTTGCCGCAGTCTACCAAGCCGACCCGAACACCAAGCCAAGCCGGTTAAAGCGGCGCAGAAAAAAGCGCTGGAAGTTGACTGATAAGATTCTATGCGGTACAGTTTCAGCGCACTCGAAAAAAACGAGCGCCGGGCGTGAGAACCCGTTTCAAGTGGCGATCAAAACGCCGCAGCCTTTAGCGGCTTTTTTATGCCTACCATTCAGCACGGCCTTAATCCGTGTCTATTCTGTTATGGCGGGCTTATTCAGGCAGCGTTCGGCGCTGGCCGCTCCACTTGGCGGTTTCTCACCCTGCTTAAGCCCGCCACCCGATACCGTGAGAAGTATCCGTGGCGGTTATTCCTTATCAAGTGGAGTTACCGCAATGACCACATCAAAACCAGCGTACCAGCGCAACCAGTCCCAAGCATCCAAAAACGTTACCCTAAAACGTAGGATTGATAGGCTTGTCGAATCGATTACCCGAGTTGATGCCGATTTGTTCACCAATGGCGCAACCGAGGGAGATCTACTCTGCCTAGAGATCGACGCACAGAGAATGGCCGATTATTGCCGGTTCATTCGTCAATCGCGGGCGGAGGGTTAAGCCATGATATGCCATTCAGGAAACGCGCTTACTGTTCTATTCGACCACGCCAAAGAGCAATTACCCGATGACCAGCTTCAATGGCTCACCAATTTAGGCGAAGCCGCAACCATGCACTGTGACAACGTGGCCGAAACGCTAAATTCGTTGGCGTGTGTTCTATCGGCCGATGAGACGATTTCAAAGCCGGGAGATAAAGACCTTGCTTGCATCCTTTGGGGGCTTCACGACTCCCTAAGATCGGTATCGGCTTCTGTGTTCGTATCGGACGAAGCACGGGCGGAGCTGGACAGGCGGCAAATTGAACGCGCGGCCACACAAAAGACGGGCAATAAAAAGCCCGGCTGATTAATCAATCAAGCCGGGCTTTTGCGCGTTCCATCACCCACCAAGGGCAATTATAACCCGATTGGATGGAACGCGCACACCCGGCAAAATGGAGTTTGCTAAATGAGCAAAAAACTTCCCCCATACGCGCGGAATATGAACAGTTACGCGCACACCGACGACTGTATCATTTACACCGGCGTAAACGCTTGGCAGGTCGCAAGGAGCAAGACGAGGCTGCCTAGAACGCCAAAGCTCGTACTTCCCCCCAAAGATGACCCAGCGGCTTATCAGTGGCCGGTTTCGGGCCGGTATTGTCAAATTTGGACGTGTGGCGAACCCGAGCCACACGAAACGCTTTTTAAACTGGCGCGGCTTCTGCTCGAGGCCGGCGCCGTTAAGGTTGTGTTGTTTGACCTTAGTAGGCCGCTCGTTGTTATTGAGCCGAAACGGAGGGCGGCGGCGTGAACGGCGATATTTTTGAGAGTGTTGAAGTCGTCGAGCCGGGCTTGATTCAAATAGAGATCGATGAGCCGCCGAAGTTTAAACTCCATCGAGCATCAAAGCTGACCAGCGAACCGAAACCGCTTGATTGGGCGGTCAAAGGTTACATCGAGCGAGCCAGCATAAACCTTTTATTTGGCCCCCCCGCAAGCGGAAAATCACTGATTGCGCTTGATTGGTCTTTTTGTGTTGCGGCGGGCATTGCCTGGAACGGTCAAAAGGTGAAGCAAGCCCCCGTTGTTATTATTGCTGGCGAAGGTTTTGCAGGGCTGGCGCGAAGGCTCAAGGCGCTTGAATCAAAGTACGGAATGAACACACCGGAACAGCTTTTTATAAGCGAGCAACCGGGCAATTTTGCCGATGCTCAGAATGCGGCGTGGGTTGCGGAGAGTATCAAAGCGATTTGCCCAAACCCCGGCTTAGTCGTCATTGATACGATGCACCGAAACATGGTCGGCGACGAAAACAGCGCCAAGGATATCGGGCAGCTTGTTTCAAATTTGGACAACCACATTAAGCCGCTTGGTTGCGCCGTTCTGATTGTCCACCATAGTGGACACGGAGAAAAAGACCGAGGGCGCGGTAGTTCAGCGATCCGCGCGGCGATGGATGCGGAATATAGCGCGGTCAAATTAGATGAATACGTCGTTCTTTCCTGCAACAAGGCAAAAGACTTTGAGCCGCCAAAGCCAATCAAGTTTTGCTTTAACGTGGTTCCTCTTGATTGGCGTGACGAAGAAGGCGAACCGTTAACGAGCGCGTATCTCAATTTCGACGGCGAAGCCAAGCCGGAATTGAAAAAACGAAAATTGTCTGCTCGAGATGATGCCGTTTTGACAGCTCTAAGCGAAGCGATCGACAAACACGGCGTCGAACCTACCGGCGAAATCAAGGCGAAATTTGCCGGTCCAGGCCGGACAGGTTGGCGCAATCAGAAGGTGGTTAATATCGAACACTGGAGGGCCAAATCTTACAAGGTTATCGTCGTTGACGGAGGCACCGAAAAAGCAAAACGAACAACATTCTGGAGAGTAAGAAATAAGCTTTTAAATCAAGGTCTTACCGTTGAATATGACAATTTCGCATGGCGTATTTTTTAAGGCGTTACAGGCGTTACGTTACGTTACAAAACGTTACATTGTAACGGGTGTAACGGGCGTTGCGTTGCGTTACACACTTCTTTAGAAGTGTAACGCATGTAACGCACACCTGATACGCACACCTTGTTACCACAAACAGACAACAGATTATGAAAGCAATCATCCATTCAAAAATTGAATTAATCGATATGCCCGACAACATCGTTGAGGCATGTAAAGAAAAACTAACCTATCCAAACCCGGCATACATGGAGGCAAGAAACCAAGGCCGATATGCCGGAAATACCCCCCGAAATTTGAGGCTGTACGACGAAACCGACAACGGCCTTATGGTGCCAAGGGGCGTTCGACTTCGTGACAGTATCGAGATTGACGACCGCCGAACAGTTCACCCGGTTGAGATTAGAACCATTATCGAGTTGCGCGATTATCAGAAGCGCGCCCTGGATGAAGTCCTGGAACACCAACAAGGAGTTTTAGTGGCGCCGACCGGCGCAGGAAAGACAACAATGGGAATCGAGCTTGCGTCAAGATTGGGGCAGCGTTGCTTGATCCTGGTCAAATCAAAAGATTTGGCGGCGCAATGGATCGAGGCCATTAAAGAGTTCACCGGATTGGATGCCGGATTGATTGGTGGCGGCAAGAGTTCCGAAGGAGATCAGTTCACCGTGGGATTGATGCAAACGCTTTCCAATCGTGATTTAAGCGGGATGAGTTACGGGCTTGTACTGGCTGACGAATGCCACAATTTACCGGCAAGGCAGGCATTCAATACGATCAATCAGCTTCCAGCCAAGTATCGTTTCGGATTATCCGCCACACCACAGAGGCGGGACGATCTAGAATTTATGATTTTTGCCGCCGTGGGAGAGATTATCGCGGAGATCGATCAAGGCGAAGTTGAAGGCGCTGTATTGCCGGTAGAGGTCCGGGTAATTCATATTGAGTTCGATTGCATGGTCGATTCGTGGCAGGAGTTCTTATCCGTTCTGGCCGAGGATCAGGGGCGTAATCAGTTAATTGTCGATGAGGCTATCGAATTGACCGTTGATACATCGGTTGTTGTCATGACCGGAACAATCGAACACGCAGAACGATTGTTCGAACTGTTCGAGGATGAAGGCGAGGAAGTTTTATTGATTCATGGGCAGCTACCCAAAAAGGACCGCGAACAGCGCATGAAGGATGCGCCCAATCACCGACTTATTGTTGGGACGCTTTCGTTGCTTTCCGAGGGTATCAACTGGCCTCATGTGGGCTGCGTTGTATTCGCGGTTCCGGTTAGCGCGTCAATCGAGAAAGAGACACCGGCAGCAACAAGGCTTATTCAATCCATCGGCAGAGCAAGACGACCTTATCCCGGCAAAACTAAAGCAGTGGTTGTAGATATTGTCGATAGGCACCCGTTCGGGTATTCGACCTTTAAAAAGCGGCTCACGATTTACCAGCTTAAAGAATTCGACGTTATCAAGAGTGAGCCGTTCTGACGATTACGACATTCGACCATACTGCAACAGCACAGGCAGTATGTGCCGGCAATCCAAACAGGGGCAAAATTCTATTGTTTCACTAAACGAAACAGCACCTATACCAATATTCGTGCCTGCCTTAAAGTCTTATATTTACTTGCTTGCGTCGAGTTGGCACGGAATCATGCTAGAGAATCGGTTGTTGCTTTATTGTTTACAATCATTTTTGTTTGAGTTGGTTCCATTTTTGAGCATGCCATCGACACCACGCGCGCGAGGGGTAACAGGTATTTCTTTGTGTCCCATGGGACACAAGCTCATCGACACCACGCGCGCGATGGGTAACGGGAATTTTAGTAGCCAATTGGCTACTCAAAGCATCGACACCACGCGCGCGAGGGGTAACGAAGTCGAAAAAAGTCTTGCGCCCCGGGGCGCAATCGACACCACACCACTTAAAAACACAATATCTTGTGTCATTTAAATATCATAAAAACAACTTGTTGTGTTTTTACTTATTCCAAAGTCTACCTTTTTAGCGTATAAATAACCCCGAAATTCAAACTTTCGAGGTTAATTAGATGAAATTCTCAAAACAGCAAGCCTATGTGCTTAACCTGAACGACGAAACAGACGATATTCAAGATGCATCAATGCCGATGCATGCCCATATCGCCAATACGCTAACCATGCTTGCCCCATGGCCGGGCCGATTCAATCAGCACGAGCGGCCATTGACCGACAACAACACATTCCGCGAACTCACGGCGCAGGGATACAAGCGCAAAATTTCGGAACTCAACGACACGATAGACGAGCTTAACTCCAACCGGACAAAAGCAAGGGCCGCTTTCAGCACGCTGCACGATGCCGCAAAAGCGTTGGGAGATGAGATCGTAAAAATTCAAGCGGATCAGCGTTACTCAAGACAGGGGTCGTTAGAAATGTCGAGCAAGCGCATTGCCGAATTCGTTGATTTACGCATCAAGGCGCATAGTCGCGAGATAGGCGCATTGACTGACGCATCGAAGCGGCTTAAGCGGCTTATCGACCTATTCCCCTTGCCGGAACCGACCGCGCATGAAATAGCGATCGATCAGGAAATTAGGTCAATGTATCGAGCCGATGAAAACGCGATCAAAAAAGCCCTGTTCAAAGGAATCAGCACGATTGAGGCGTTGGCTATCGTTCGCGCGCCGGCTTCATTATCCGGCTTGAATGATGCCCAATACGGCAAAGTGAAAGCCGACTACACTTTTATGTCATTCTTTGCCGAGTGTTACGCAATCGACATTTATAACCAAATGTCCGAGTCCTTGTGGACGGAGGCGGCGCGAGTTTTGTTGTCCTTGCTGGATAAGTCCGGTTTTAATCCGGTCGAGCGCGATAACATTTTTAGGAATACCGGCTATTCGTGGCAGGAGTCAAACCTGTTAAGCGTTCTTGCCGAGGAAAGGGTATTTATCGATATGATCGAAGAAAAAAGCGTTATGGCCTCACCAATACGCGCCCGCGAAGCCGCTTAAGTTCCGCTGAAACCCGAAAAAATGACGGCAAAAAAGACGCGAAAACAACGAATAAGCCCGCTGACCAATGCTAAGGCCATCGGCGCTGAAATGCGCAGTATTTACCGGCTTGCTCGTCGTTTTTTCGGGAATGCTGACGCTATCCCGCCGAACGACGCGCGAACACTGGCGCAGATTCTAAAAATGGTTGCCGACATTCATCAACAAACCGAGATCGAACAGCGGCTTGAAGAACTTGAACGGCTGGCAAAAGAAGGCAAGAAGTAACGATGACAAAGTACACCGGGCCGATAATACCATTCACCGAGGAATCATTAAGGCGGCATGGCTATTGGCCCGCGCCTAAGCCTTTCAGGTCGAGCAGTGGAATTTTTACCTCAACATTGCCGAAGCCTAAGCCTCCTATCGATTTATCAAGATGGGCTCCGCGCAAAGTACAAATGAAAAAGGCGGGCGAATGAGTATCAAGGCAAGGTTAAACAAAATCACGAAACGGATAGAGGTTATAGGCTACCGACAACCCCGCGTTGCTATCGTGGCCGAAACCGAAGGCGGGCCGAGCATTGATGAGCAGGTGAAAGCGTGGACGGATCGGAACGGCGCGGAACCCGAGCAGGTTATAGTCATTTGTGCGTTGGTGGCTGGCTGTGAGGCTTAGAGCGAGGCTAAACAGGCTAGAGCGAGGCTTAAAGCCTAACCCGTTAAAAGCGGCAAGTTGGTTCATCTGTAAAAATCCTTGTGAATGCAGGCCGGGAGAATGCCGGAAAGCCAAAGCGAACACGGACGGCGGCGCGATTTTTTTAAGGATAATGGCGGTGGATGCCGGAACCAAGGCAGCGATCCTTGAGGCGTACAGTCGAAATAAAAGCGTTCTGATTGCGTCATGCTCTAACCCTGGTTGCTATCGTGATTTTTTGGACGACTATTTGCAACCGTGCCCGCACCAAGCAGCGGATTGGGACGAATGGGAGCGCAAAAACCCCGGAGCAATGCCGAGAATGATACTTTCACTTTATGAGGTCGAAGCATGAGTAGACGCAAACCCAGACACAGAATACACGATAAGGCCGAACCTATGCCGAAAGGATACATAGAGAACTTGCGGCGGCTTTATGGCGGTTCCGCCGGTTCCCCCGAAAAAAACAAAGGTGAAAGTGAAACCCCATTTTTCCCCCGTTGAAGCGATCGTAAGCAAGTGTGAAAACTAGGTAAGGGCTTATTAACTGGGGGTACTTTTTAGGGGTATCAAAAAAATACGAGATTGCATCATATTGTTTTATATGGCGAATATAGCGACTTCGAGACAGGCCCCAGCACCAAGCGATGGCCTCGAACCTATTTTTCATAAAGCCCGCAAGCTTTTAGCTTAGCGGGCTTTTTTGTGCCTTATTGCATACCGTCAATTTTGGCGGTACTTTTGACGGTATCAAATTTCATTGTCAGAGAAATACCGTTAAATTAAAAAAGGAAGGAGAACCGCTCATGGCTTTGGTCTCATTACGACAACTGCTGGATTATGCCGCCGAACACGGCTTCGGCATTCCCGCATTCAACGTCAGCAACATGGAGCAGGTCCAGGCCATCATGCAGGCGGCCGATGCCTGCGACAGTCCCGTTATCATGCAAGGCTCGGCAGGCGCCAACCGCTATGCCGGAGAAGTGTTCTTGCGTCATTTGATCATGGCTACCGTCGAACAATACCCGCACATTCCAGTTGTCATGCACCGGGATCATGCACCATCCCCGGACATCTGCGCCCAGGCGATCCAATCTGGCTTCAGCTCGGTGATGATGGACGGCTCCTTGCTGGAAGATATGAAAACGCCGGCCTCTTTCGACTATAACGTCGACGTGACGCGCACCGTCGTCAAGATGGCGCATGCCTGCGGCGTGTCCGTGGAAGGCGAAATCGGCTGCCTGGGGTCTTTGGAAAACAAAACGGGACAGGCGAAGAATCGCTTGTTGACCGACCCCGAAGAAGCGGTCGAATTCGTCGAACAAACCCAAGTCGATGCGTTGGCGGTAGCCATCGGCACCAGCCATGGCGCCTATAAATTCAGCAAACCGCCGACCGGCGAGGTCTTGGTGATCAGCCGTTTGCGCGAACTGCAACAGCGCTTGCCGAATACCCACTTCGTCATGCACGGTTCGAGCTCGGTGCCGCAAGACTGGCTGAAAGTCATCAACGAATACGGCGGCGACATTCCGCAAACCTATGGCGTGCCGGTCGATGAAATCGTCGAAGGCATAAAATACGGCGTCCGCAAGATTAATATCGACACCGACCTGCGTATGGCCTCCACGGGCGCGATTCGCCGCTATATTGCCGATCCGGCAAACGCATCGGAGCTGGATTCTCGCAAGATATATCAGTCGGCCAGGGATGCAATGCAAGCGCTCTGCCAATCGCGCTTCGAAGCGTTCGGCTCGGCAGGAAACGCGGGTAAAATCAAAGCCGTGCCATTGCGCGATATGGCGAAGCGCTACTAAGGGTGAGAACACTTTGAGCGATAGAAGCCAATTTAGCGTTTATTCAGTCATTCAGTCATAGAGAAACCATCGCAATATTATCTGGAGAAACGGATAACCTGTAGAAAAGCAGCAATTCCCAGTCTAAGAAGTTTCGCCGTGTTTAGGGTGCGGGGTATGCCTGTCGAGGAACGCCGTAGACCCATCCATGGGGGCTTGACGGCGGCTCCCTGCCGCCGACATCCTCGCCAAGCACACCCCGCACCCTTTTTTATCCTCAAATTGGGAATTGCTGGTAGAAAAGGGACGATTTGAATTATCAATTTAACCTGACCCCTTTTTTAGAAGTGGCTACGACTGGCCACTACTCGGACAGTTGACTTCGGCAAGCTGAAGCATCTTGCTAATCAGGAAAGTTAATGACGGCTCTCGTAATGAAAACGGCAAGCGATAATGACTAACTCTGTATCGGTTGCCCGATATACCAGGCGGTTTGTATCATCTATGCGTCGTGACCAGTAACCGGATAAATCGCCACGTAGCGGTTCGGGCTTTCCGATTCCGGTAAACGGATCGCGCGCGGAGGCTGTAATCAAGAGGTTTAACCGCTTGAGCGTTTTGTTATCCTGATGTTGCCAGTACAGATAATCCTCCCATGCATCGGGAACAAATAGAATGACACGCATGATTAATCACTAGGGTGTAATTGATGTTCTTGCGCCTGTCCCGCTTTGTCTTGTGCGATGGCTCTGGCTAATGCCGCCGCGTTCGCTGGATTACTAGTCAGGTGCAATGTCTCCATGATGCTGTTGTAGCTATCCAGCGACATCACCACTGCATCACCCTCTGCATCACGACGACTGATAATGGTAACGTCAGCATCTTGTACTACCTCATCCAATATAGACTTGAGAGCATTGCGTGCATGGGTGTAGGTAACGACTTTCATACTTGCCTCACTTGATCATTAAGTTGTACAAGTATAGACAAAAGGAACGGCAATTCAATAGCTCATTATCAAGAGGAACAGAATAAATCCATCTTTAACGATCGTATTCACGCGCCAGCTTTGCTGGCCGCGTGCAATTGATTGTTATGGCTTTACAAGACCTATTACCAGGGCTAATATTTGGCCTCATGATAATTAACCCAAGGTATCTCCATGACGCATCAAATCCTTACTGACGTGGCTGCCAGCATCTCCGAACTAAAAGCCAACCCCATGAAGGTCGTAGCCAGCGGAGAAGGCATGCCCATTGCCGTGCTTAACAGGAATGAGCCTGTGTTTTATTGTATCCCCACCAAAGCCTATGAAGCTATGATGGACCTTATAGAAGATAAAGAGCTACTGGAAATTGCCAGGGGCCGCATGGACGAAGAAAGCATTAAGGTTAACCTGGATGATCTATGAGTTAGCATTTAAGAAAAGTGCCCTGAAAGAATGGAAAAAGCTCGGTCCCAATGTACGGGAACTTTTCGCTAAAAAACTCAAAGAGCGGCTTTCCAGTCCACAGGTTCCTTCTGCAGCAGTTAGCGGAGGAACAAACCTTTACAAAATCAAACTGCGTCAACTTGGATATCGGCTAGTCTATTCAGTATCAGATACTACCGTCACTGTCACTGTCCTTGCCGTCGGAAAAAGAAATCGAAATGAAGTTTATGATTTGGCTCTTTCACGCGAGAAGGTCGATAAGCCATAACACCCGAAATAACCGGCGTGCTTTTTAGCACGTCCGGCGCCGCAGGCGCGTAGTTTATTGACTTGTTAACTGTTTACTAACGCTTAAGCTCATAAGTGACTTTGCCCGAAACATAAGCTGATATCAGCCAACTAGGCAGCTCACCAACTTCAACTTCGTCATTTAAAATAAATACAATTGAACGCTTAAGCGCTCCCTTTAGTTTTGAATAAAAGACTTGGTTAAGTTCAAAGTTACACCAATGAGAATCTAACGAGTCTCTAGTTGCGAAAAATATAAAAGCTTTTGATAGTGCAAGCTTTTCTTCGATCGAATTTTGAAACTCCATGCCACTATCGAAGCTTCTTTCATCGAAGATGCAGTTGAGTCGCCCCTGTTGGTTCGCTACTTCCCTAACAATTTCTTTGTCGATAGATCAATGTGACAGAAATGCTTTCATTGGATTATTCCTTATAATCTCAAAGTTGGTGCTATGTTCGCGTTAATAGTTGAAATTAATACTATGCGAATGCCGAAAAGACTGTAGGTATGTACGCTACGCGTACCATGGCGTCCCCACCAATGTTAATACAAGCCTCAATGGTTTGATCTAGGGAGGGATTCGGTGCTTAAGGAGAAAAAGGTAGAGAAAAAGGGGTCAGGTTGAATTAATTTTTTTCGTCGATGCGCCGTTTTCCGGTCAACGGCAGACGATAATAGGCGAATAGGCGGTAAGCGCATTCCATCAGAGGTAAGAGTCCAGGAAGTGTTTCGACCAAGACAGCCAACCGGCGATAATAGGGCAAACGCTTCCACAGAACCAAGAATGCTCGCGCCCCGGTTTGCAACTGCCTGTTTTCGTCGATGACATGGATACGGTCCATCGCCTGTTTATAACTGATTCCGGCGCTATCGAGAGCTGCCTGGTCGCGGACTATATCAACCCATTCAATCGCGCCGTCTCGATCGAGTCTTTTCATCGCCTTAACTTCGGCTTTGCATAGAGGGCAGTCGCCATCATGGAAACATCTAACTTTCGTTGAGAATTGTGGTGTCGTCATTATTTGTCCCGAAAAATCGCCAAACCTTGCTTCATCTATACCACGACGGCCAATAAATCAAAGCTAATTATACCGAGCGGAAGCTGGATTAATGTTCTCAACGGACGGAAACTAGCTTTAATGATAATTGCTGAGTAAAATACTTGGTTATTAGCGTCCGACTTAAAACTGAATCTGTTTAATCAGGGCCAAACGTTGACCCTGAACAGAGCAGTTGGCATGTGTTGTAGACCGTTCGTGCTGAGCCAAGTCGAAGCATGAAGGGTCTACAACACTTTCACCGGCTTGGTGAAGCCTCAAACCAGCCCTCACCCTTCGACAGGGCTCTCCTGAGCGCAGCCGAAGGGCTCAGGGCGAACGGCAGTTTCTGGCTCTCAACTGCTCTTTTTAGGTTGATAGATTTTTGTCGGTAGACATGGGACTTTTCAATAGTTAAAAACTATTCAGCCCTACTGTATAAGGAAAATATTTATGCGTAATACCTTCCCCGAACAAACTCAAACGCCGTTAGACGAGGAACGTTATCGGTTGTTCCGGCAGTTTTCATCCCTGTTAACGTCGGAACAAAAAGCCTGGGTAGCCGGTTATCTGACCGCGCAATTGTCATCGGCGGTAAGCACCACCGCCCATGAGGCAACAGCCGACGAAATCACCATTCTGGTCGGTTCGCAAACCGGCAACTGCGAAGAGCTGGCCGAACAAGTCCATGACTTAGCCGCCGAACGCGGGCTGCGAACCGTGATCAAGGACATGGGCGATTATAAGGCGCCGCAACTGAAGACTGAAAAGTATTTGCTGGTAATCGTAAGCACCTATGGCGAAGGCGATCCACCCGATAATGCTCGAGATCTCTATGACTTTTTGTTCAGCAAACGGGCGCCGTCATTAAAACACACCCAATTCGCCGTGCTGGCGTTGGGCGATACCAGTTATGAATTTTTCTGCAAAACCGGCGCCGATTTCGATCAACGCCTGGAAGAACTTGGCGCCACCCGGCTGTTCGAGCGGGCCGATTGCGATGTCGATTACGAGACGGCGGCGGAAGACTGGATGACTTCGGTGCTGAACGTATTAAGCCAGCGCACGCTGAGTGTCTCTGAGGAAACGGGCCTGACGCCGGCCACGGCTAATACCGCCGCAATATCTCCGTATTCACGCAAAAATCCATTTCCGGCCGTGCTGTTGGATGACATCGTGTTGAACGGGCGCGGCTCGAACAAGGAAACCCATCACTATGAATTGTCGCTGGAGGGTTCCGGTTTAAGCTATGAACCCGGCGATGCCTTAGGTATCTATCCTAGCAATGCTCCGGAGCTAGTCGAAGAACTGCTCGAAATCCTGCATTTTAACGGGGATGACGCGGTCAGCAGCGACGGAAAAGATCGTTCATTGTATGAAGCCCTACTTTGCGACTATGAAATCACGACCTTGACCCGGCCGATACTGCAGAAATATGCCGCTCTAAACGGCAACCCCAAGTTGGAAGGTCTGTTTGACGAGGCGCATAAGCAAGACCTGGCCGACTATTTATATGGCCGCGAAATCATCGATTTGATCACCGATTTTCCCTGCGACGATTTGAATCCGCAAGATTTCATCGATAGTCTGCGCAAATTGCCGCCGCGTCTCTATTCAATCGCCTCAAGCCTGAAACAACATCCCGATGAAGTGCATTTGACCGTTGCAACGGTCCGCTATCAAAGTCACGGCCGCCGCCGTCATGGCGTCTGCTCGACCTTCCTGGCCGACCGTATCGGTTCGGAAACTACGATACCGGTCTATGTCGATCACAACAAAAATTTCAAACTGCCGAGCGACCCCAGTGCGCCGATCGTCATGATCGGCCCGGGCACCGGTATCGCGCCGTTCCGCGCCTTCGTCGAGGAACGCGAGGCCGTCGGCGCCAACGGCAAGAACTGGCTGTTTTTCGGCGATCAGCATTTCATGACCGACTTTCTCTATCAAAGCGAATGGCTGCGTTATCTAAAAAGCGGCTTGCTAACGCGGATGAACGTCGCCTTTTCCCGCGACCAGGCCGAGAAAGTCTATGTGCAACAGCGCATGCAGGAATACAGCCGCGACTTATATGCCTGGCTGCAGGAAGGTGCTTATCTTTATGTCTGCGGCGACGAAAAACACATGGCTCGCGACGTGCACGAAACCCTGCTGGGTCTGGTCGAACGTGAAGGCGGCATGAACCGCGATGCGGCGGAACACTATGTGAAAACCTTACAGAAAGAAAAACGCTATCAGCGTGATATTTATTAACGAGGATACAAACATGACCAACGTGTCTGAGGAAGAATTGAACAAACGGGTCGAAGTGGAACGCATCAAGGATGCCAGCAATTATCTGCGCGGCAGCCTGGTGGAAAGCCTGAATAACCCGTTGACCGGCGCGCTGACCGATAGCGATACCCAACTATCCAAGTTTCACGGCATTTATCAGCAGGACGACCGCGACCTGCGCGACGAGCGGCGCAAGCAAAAGCTGGAGCCGCATTATCAATTCATGGTTCGGGTCCGAGTCGCCGGAGGCATTTGCACGCCGGCGCAGTGGCTGGAGATGGACCGTATCGCCACCACCTGGTGCAACGACAGCATACGCTTGACCACGCGCCAGGCGCTGCAGTTCCACGGCATCCTTAAACGCGACCTGAAACGCAGTATCGCCGAAATCAACGCCTCGCTGCTCGACACCATCGCCGCCTGCGGCGACGTCAACCGCAATGTCATGTGCAGCCCGGTGCCGGAACAATCCCGGCTGCACGGGGAAGCCTACGAATATGCCCGCCGCATCAACGATCATCTGACTCCGAGAACGACCGCCTACCATGAAATCTGGTTGGACGAAAAGCTGATCGATTCCAGCCGACAAGACGAGGAACCGATCTACGGAAAACATTATTTGCCGCGTAAATTCAAGACCGCAATCGCGGTACCGCCCGCCAACGATGTCGATATCTTCGCCAACGATCTAGGCTTCATTGCAATTGCCGAGAACGACCGCCTGGTCGGTTTCAATGTCACGGTCGGCGGCGGCATGAGCCTGACCCACGGAGAGCCGAACACCTATCCGCGTTTGGCCGACGTGATCGGCTACTGCCCCAAGCATAAGACACTGCAAGTCGCCGAAGAAATCGTCAAGATCCAGCGCGATTTCGGCAATAGAACCAACCGCAAGCATGCGCGTCTGAAATACACCATAGACGACCGCGGCATCGACTGGTTCAAATTCGAATTGAATCGTCGCCTGGGCTGGCAATTGGAAGCGCCGAGAGAATACAGGTTCGAATATTCGGGCGACCGCTACGGTTGGATCAAGGGCATTAACGACACCTGGGATTACACCGTGTTCATCCAGAACGGCCGTATCGCCGACGACGATATGCCCGTCATGACCGGGCTGCGCGAAATCGCCAAGGTCCATGACGGCGACTTTCGGATTTCACCAAACCAAAACCTGATCATCGGCAAGGTCAGCGATCACAATAAGCCGGTAATCGAATCGCTGCTGCGCCAATACGGTTTTATAGAACCGGGACAGCAAAGCGCGTTACGCTTGAATGCGATGGCCTGTGTCGCCTTTCCGACCTGCAGCCTGGCAATGGCCGAAAGCGAACGTTATCTGCCGGCTTTCCTCGACAAACTGGAGCCGCTACTGCAACAGTTTGGCCTGGAGAACGACCCCATTTTACTGCGCATGACCGGCTGCCCAAACGGCTGTGCCCGTCCTTTTCTCGGTGAAATCGGCCTAGTCGGCAAGGCGCCGGGCAAATATAATCTGTATTTAGGCGCCGGGTTCGAAGGTCAACGACTGAATAAGCTGTATCGGGAAAATATCAATGAGGAGCAGATTCTGGCTGAATTAGCACCTTTACTGCAGCATTATGCCGACGACCGCCAAGCCGGCGAACGTTTCGGCGACTTTGTAATCAGAACCGGCTATGTCGAAGCGATGATTGCGGGGCGCGATTTTCAACGTTGAATAAAGCCCCATCAAACTTGGTCACTGTAAAGACCCTTAATACCATTTCGGGAGCCGGAAACACAGCCACCTAGCATGTGTTTTTCAATGAGGCGTGTACATATCGCGCACCAAAACGATTAATGCCTCCTTACTCCGTTGTGGGAGCGATCCCCAGCGCGATTATCGAGGTCGAGAAGTTCGAATAGCCAGTTGAAGGCGTCGAAGTCAAAACGCCAAAGCTTCGATCAACGCCATCGGCTGCCGAGCGTCAATGGCATCGACGATAACAAAAAGGGGTCGGGTTGAATTATTAATTTAACCCGACCCCTTTTTTGCTTCTTTTTGCTTTTTTCAAATTGGCCGATGCGAATTGAGCGACAGAAAGGCGCGGGTCATCAAATATCCGCAAGCCGCTTGATCTGCAATACGTCAACGCTATCCCATACCGCTTCGGTAAATTTCATGTCCATTTGCGGCATGCCGTCTTTGATCCATTGCACAATAATTTTGGCGACATTCGGGTAGGTGATGTGTACTGCATGCGGATTATGCAGCCAATTTTCAATGACGGCGACATCCATGTTGAACATCGTATGGCCATAGCCGAGTTGTTCGAGCGCTGCGGCGTTGGAAATTTGTTCCATTTGCGCGTGCAGTGGTTTGGCGAGAATTTTTTTGCCGAGTTGCAGCGATTCGCTGGCCAGCTCGAAACCGGCATTGCTTATGATGCCGGCGCTGTCGTATAAGTCTTTTTGAAATCCGTCACGCGATAGCGGCTTGCACAGAATATGAGGATATCTTGATTCGACCGGTTGCGGCGCGTAAATATGAAATTCGAAATTTTCGAACGGGCACAAATACTTTATGACTTCGCTTTGATCTTCGAACGGCAAATAGACGATGATTTTATTGTTGACGATCGATTTCGGAAATTCCGGTGTTTCGATGATCGGCGGCAGGATCGGTTGACCGAAATGATGCCAATGCAAGCCGATGCCTTGGTCGGCCGGAGCGAAATATTTCATCACTTGGTCGGCGATCGGATCCGAGCCGGTCTTAGGAATTTTATGGTTGAATGCATACTGATGGCCGATACCGAGTACCGGAACTTTTTGCTTTTTAGCGGCCCAGGCCGTCACAGGCTCGAAGTCGCTGATGACCAAATCGTAACCCTTTAAATCCAGAGTATTGACATCCCGAATGAAACGAATCGGCCGCGCCTGTAGCGCGGTTTTGAGGTAATTGACTTGCCCTTTTTCGGTGTTGAAGGTTAGTCCTTCTTTAAGCTGATAACCGTTGAACACTTCCATGTCGAAATATTTGTCGGCGGAACGGCCGCTGAATTGAAACGTAACCTCAAAACCTTGGGCGTAAAGTTCTTTCGCCATGACTCTGGCCCGAGTAATGTGTCCGTTACCGGTGCCTTGTACTCCATAAAATATCTTCATAGTGATAATAAGTAATCCAAGCTGAAAATTGCCGTGCCGACGCCTATTGCGGCGCCCATCAAGGTATCGGTTGGGAAATGCACTCCCAGTACCACGCGTGAGAAACCGACCGATGCCGCCCATAGATAAAGCGGAATCAATAAGACCGGCATGAAAAAACCAACCAAGGTCGCCATCATGAAGGCTGCGGAAGTGTGTCCGGAGGGAAAACTGAACTGATCCGAAGGGATAATGACGCTACGAAAATTTTCCAATGCCGCTTGCGGACGATTTCGTTTAAAACTATTTTTAAGAATGAAATAAATCGGACGTTCGATAAGAAACGCCAGGGCCATGGCTTTAAACAGCGGCGATTCGGCACCGCTTTCCCAATACAGCCACGCGGCCGCTAACACATAAAGTATGCCGTCGCCGGTTTTCGAAATATAACGGCATAGACGAACCAGATGCGTGTGGATGCTTACGTTATTCAGCCAGGTAAACATGAACACATCGCATTTGTGAATCGAATAAATCAGTTTCATAGTCTTGCCCTCGTTAGGTGCCCGCGCGTCGACCGCGACAACGTAGGGCGGTGAAAATCATCGATTTTCCATTTATGTTCAGCTCCTTAATTCAGGGCAAAGCTTAAGGCTACTCTGTGACAATTAGATGAAGATTTGTTTAAGATTTGATGACGGTGCGCCGAACTGAGATGGCATCAACGAACCTTGCGGCGTAGAGCGCGACCCTTGCGCCAGACGTGTGAGCTATGGCGGTTTTTCTTGAAGAGTCTGATGACGGTGCGCTTGATTTTGTTCGATGCTTTAAGCATGATCGACAAGCCCACGACCATGGTCGGCAGACCAAGCGGAACCGGCAACGGAAAGAGGATAAGTCCGGCGACAAAGACAGTGCCGCCGACCGACATGAGAATGGTTTTTTTGAGCACCGATTATGCCGCTTGCGCAAGCCCGGTGTCTTCGCTGACGGCATCATCGAGCAATACATGGCTATCTTCGAGCCAGCGTACGATACTGAGCGTTCCGTACTCGTCCTCGGTTAGCGCGGTGCAGCTTTCGACCCAATCGCCGCAATTGCAATAAGTTTTACCGAACTCCATCGTAGCAATATCGGCATGATGAATATGGCCGCAAATAATGCCGTCCACTTTGCGTTTTTGCGCCTCGAGGCTCAGAATGTGCTGATAATTAGTCATAAAGCTGACCACGTTTTTAACTTTGTGTTTTAAAAACGCGGATAAAGACCAATATTTGTAGCCCAATCGAGTACGGACGGCATTGAACCAGCGGTTGACCAGTAACAAGACTTCATAGGCTTCGCCGCCGATATAGGCTAGGCTTTTGTTATGACAAACGATGCTGTCGAATTCATCGCCGTGTAAAACCAAAAATTTACGGCCGTCTTCGGTGGTATGGACAGCATTCAGTTGAATATCGATGCCGTTGAAATGCATGCCTGCATGCTTGCGAAATACTTCGTCGTGGTTGCCCGGAATATAGATGACCCGTGTGCCGTTTTGCGCTTTATTGATGATACGCTGTACGATATCGCTGTGCAGCATCGGCCAATAAGCGCCGGTTTTGAATTTCCAAAAATCGATGATGTCGCCGACCAAATACAGATAATCGGATTCGGTATGATCGAGAAAGTCGCGCAAATATTCGGCTTTACAACCCCGGGTGCCTAGATGCGTGTCGGATATCCAAATGGAACGGTAATGTAGTTTCATTGTAATAGATCCCAAAAGCGGTACATGGCGGCTAAACTACCGGGATAATGTTACAACTTGTTAACCGTTCGATGACGTTTCCATGAAAGGCGAAGGTTTTGATAGACCTCCCCGAGCAAAAAACGTCTGCTATTTGGGAGTTTCGAGTTGTGTTTGACGAAAACATGACCATACGAAGTATTTCTGAGATGAAAATACATAATGATAAAAGGGGAAAAACATGGGGCGCTATGATTTGTATCAACGAAGAAAACCGATCGGAATGACCGTTTTCTTGTTAATACTGCTATTAATTATTGCCGGAGGCGTATGGCTATATTGGCGTTCGACGCAGACGATTGAATCTGAGGTAGGTTTAGAAACTTATGAGCTGCCGGTTCCCTCGGTAACAAAACTTGATGAGGCATTGGTGTCCGACGTTTTGTCGGATAACGAATTAAAAACAAATAGCGAACAAGCAGAAACAGAAGAAACGGAGCCTACAGCTGTACCCAGTCTCAAAGAAAGCGACGACTTTATCAACGAAAAATTGACCGCGTTATCGCCTGAACTTGCCTACTGGTTGAGATCGGACGAGCAGATTCGTAAGATTATTCTGATTATCAACGACTTTTCTCAAGGCCAGCGCCTTCATAAGCATATGCGTTGGCTCAGCTTGGATGAACCGTTCATTGCCGAGGAAGACCAACAAGGACTTTATCTTCCGTCCAAAAGTTATCAGCGTTATAACGCGTTCGCCGAAGCAATCGACTCGGTCAACGTCCATGATATTCTGGAGTTTTATCAAAAAGTCAGACCGCTTTGCCAAGAAGTCTTTGCACAATTCGGCTATCCGGACAGTTATCGGTTAGAGGATTTGATCAAAAAAGCAGGCGCCGAAATTTTATCGGCACCGGTCGTAGAAACGCGAATTGCGTTGATTAAACCGTCGGTACTATATCAATTTGCCGATAACGATATGGAAGCGCTCAGTCCCGTTCAAAAACAAATGCTCAGAATGGGGCCGCAAAATACCCGTATCATTCAAAATAAATTACGTTTATTGATCGAGGCCTTGATAAACATGGACGACACGAATTAAAAAATGGTAATTATTCACACCCCCTATCGTTCTCACGCTCCAGCGTGGGAACGAAGACCGAGACGCTCTCGCGTCTCGTACCGCTGGAGCGGTACTCAGGCATTCCCACGCAGAGCGTGGGAACGATAATTGCCGGGGGACTGAATAGCTACAAAAAATGCGGGATTTAACCGATTAGCCTACGATAAACATTTCTTGATAACTAAATCCGATATAAACGATGACCGATTTATTACCTCATTTGCACATAGCCGGATTGGTTGTGCTAATTTTACTGGTTATTTTATGGACATTATTGCCGTTTGCCGTGTTTGGTATCAAGGCTAAGCAAGACCAGCAAACGCGCATTTTGCGATCCGTTTTAAAAGAATTGCGCACGCTTAATGCCGAACAGACGCCAGTTGAAAACGAAATACCCGAACAGGAAATTAGCTACGAAAATAAGCATAACGGTGACTGATTCGGTAAATTCGCGCCGCCTCTGATTTTTGGTATACCTATCGGACTTCAAATTTCGGCATTAGCGTATGGAGCCGCCGGGGTGTTTGGCTTTGACAGTCCCTCACCTTGCCTTAGGTAACCCGTCATTCCGCCATGGACTGGCGGAATCCAGTGCCATGGATGACAGGCTTTTAAGGTACATTAGCTTGAATGCAAGAATTACTTATTTTTATGACGGCTTAACTTAATGGCAATGAGCCTTAGGTGAGGGATCATAGAGCCTACATGGATGTATTCACCCAGCACCTAAATTCCATAGCCTATGGGCTATATTTTAAGAACACCGCAATACATCCAAGGAAAATATGAAACAAGATGTCGTAGACGCAAGAATCTCTCCGGCCGGTCACTTGGCCGTTCTGTCCAAGACCGAAGTCAATAAATTACTCGATACCAGTCAAGGCGGGCTTTACCGCTTACTGCACAATTGCTCGCTAGCGGTGTTGAATTGCGGCAATTATATGGATGACGGCAAGGAACTGCTCGAACGCTACAAATCCTTTGAAATCCGCGTTCTTCAAGAAGAGCGAGGGATCAAACTCGAAGTGAAAGGAGCTCCGGCCACCGCATTCGTCGACGGTCATATGATCAAAGGCATTAAAGAACATTTGTTTGCCGTTTTACGCGATATTATCTATGTCAGCGACGAGATCAACGATAACCCGAAATTCGATCTGCAAAGCTCCGAAGGCGTGACCAATTCGGTTTTTCATATACTGCGCAACGCCAATATCTTGAAAGCCGGCAAGCTACCGCAATTGGTGGTTTGCTGGGGCGGCCATTCGATTTCGCGCGAGGAATACGATTATTCGAAAGTGGTCGGTTATCAAATGGGCTTGCGGGGCCTTGACATTTGCACCGGCTGCGGACCCGGCGCGATGAAAGGGCCGATGAAAGGCGCAACGATCGGTCATGCCAAGCAGCGTATCGGAACCGGGCATTATATCGGTATTACCGAGCCGGGCATCATCGCCGCCGAAGCACCAAATCCGATCGTTAACGATTTGGTGATCATGCCGGATATCGAAAAACGGCTCGAGGCCTTCGTAAGAGCCGGCCACGGTATCGTCGTATTCCCGGGCGGAGTCGGCACGGCCGAGGAAATATTATATTTATTGGGTATTTTGCTGCACCCTGACAACAAGGACATTTCGTTTCCGTTAATCTTTACCGGGCCGGCAGGTTCCGAGGAATATTTCAAGCAAATCAACCGTTTTATAGGCGAGACCTTAGGGCTGGCCGCGCAACAACGTTACAAAATCATCATCGACGATCCGGCCAGGGTCGCGCGAGATATGAAAGAGGGTATGCAGCGGGTACGCGAATTTCGCCAGCAGCGCGAAGACGCCTATTATTTTAACTGGGGCTTAAAAATCAGCCCCGATTTTCAACAACCCTTCAATCCGACCCACGAAAACATGGCCGCCTTAAAATTGCATAAAGATCAGGAAAGCCATCTGTTAGCCGCGAATCTGCGCCGTGTGTTTTCCGGTATTGTCTCAGGCAACGTTAAAGACGACGGAATTAGAGCGATAGAACAGCACGGCCATTTCGAGATTAAAGGCGATGCCGAAATCATGGGGCCGGTAGACGAATTGTTGAGCGCTTTTGTCAAGCAACAACGCATGAAGCTGCCCGGCAAGACTTATAAGCCGTGTTATCGCATCGTTAAATAAACCATCGAAGTTGCCTGATATACCCATCGTAGATCAAAATTCGGTACCGGGGTGTCCGTCAAAGGACGCCGTGAATACGTCCATGTAGGCTCTATGCCAGCTCCATGCTGGCAAAGCCTTTGTGAACGCCATGGATGGCGTGAATGTCGATTTTGCAGGAGCGAAAACCGACCGGACACCCCGGCGCCTCCTCGGGCACTGCCGAAATTTGAAGTATGAAAGGTATACCTTGTCGATGCTTCAGTTTTAGTGACTTGGCTTGGCGCGAACGGTCTACAGCAAATTCTAAGCGCTCTTTTTAGGTTTAGAGAAAAAAACACGAAGTCGAAAAAATAACAATAACAATTGGGAACTCGTTTATGGATACCTTGCCGCCGCTCATTCAGGCACATATGACGGAAATCTATCTGGTTTACGGAATGGCCTTTTTATTCCTGGCCGCGGCGATTTATTTACAACCTAAAGATAATTCGGTTCTGCCTTTTTCGACAATACTGGTTTGGCTGGCTCGCTTCGGAATGTTGCATGGCATTAGGGAGCTTCAATGTGCTTGGGAACTGATTGATGAATCCCTGCAAACAAATTCCTTGGTCGGAAACTTATTAAACCTTGCTTCCTTCTATGCTTTATTTGAATTCTCCCGACGCTTTTGGCTGTTGCTAACATGTAATTCCGAAAACAATCGACGCCGGTTAAAATACATCCGCTTATTTCCTGTTGTTTCCCTGCTAATTGCCGGGATAACGGCGGCGCTATCGCAAAATTACGCCGCTATATTCGACAGCGGCATTCGCTATTTGCTCGGTTTTCCCGGGGCGGCTTCGGCTGGCATTGCGTTTTTGGTTTACGAATACCGCAACCGACCGTATTTGAGTACACTCAAACTTAACTTTGCAATGCTGTTGGCCGGCTATAGTCTGGCTTTTTACAGTCTTTTTACCGGATTGGTCGTTAACGCTCCTTGGTTTGCGACACCAAGCCTTGCCGACGCCCGGATATTTTCAGAAACAACCGGAATTCCTATCGAGGCGTTGCGCACTTTGTGCGCTTTGGCCTTGGCGACGGCAACCGGCATCATGCTGTATCGGGTTAATGTCGAAAAACATCGTAGGGAGTTTCAAGCATCGGCGCAATTGGCCGATTTGAATGCCCGCTTGGAAACTACCATTGCCGCTCGCACTGCACAATTAGAGCGTGCGAATGAAAAATTGCAACAGGAAGTCGAGGAGCGGCGACATATCGAAGAATCGCTTCGGCAAAGCCAAGAAAACTTGAATCGTGCGCAAAGTGTTGCCCATATCGGAAGTTGGTATTTAAATCAGGCCGATAACGGTTTGGAATGGTCGCCCGAGACTTATCGGATATTCGGCGTGCCGCCGGGCATGCCGTTGACTTATGAAGAATTTTTGGAGCGCGTGCACGAGGAAGATCGAGCGTTTGTCGATCGAGCTTGGCAAGCCGCTTTAAAAGGGGCCGAGTACAATATTGAACACCGAGCATTGATCGACGGCAAGGTCAAATGGTTACGCGAACGGGCCGAATTGGAATTCGATCGGCAGCGAAAAATGATTGGCGCAGTCGGTACCGTGCAAGACATTACCGAATTGAAACAAGCCGAATTGGCCCTTCAACAATCCTTCGAAGACTTGAGCCGCGCCGAACAAAAACAAAGGGAGTTACGCATCGTGGCCGAAGCCGAACAAGGCCGGATGGCGGCATTGTTGTCGGCGATGAGCATCGGCATTTTGTTCGAAGACAAGGCCGGCGCCATCGAATACGTTAATCTTGCCTTTCGCCGAATGTGGGCCATAGAAGACGATTTGGATCCGGTCGGCAAATCGACTCAATTCGTATTGGAAAATTCGACGCACCGGTTCGCGCGGCCCGATCATGCCTCCAAATACGTGTTGAAAGTCCTGGATACGCATGAAATCAGCGAACGTTTCGAACTGGATCTCTACGACGGTCGCATTCTGACGCAAGTTTCTTATCCGGTGACCGATACCGAGGGTCGAATTTTAGGCCGTTTGTGGATTTATGAAGACATTACCCACGAGCGGCAAACCGCTCAGCAATTGCTTTATTTAGCCGAACATGATGCGTTAACCGGACTTTACAATCGACACCGTTTTCAAGAACAGCTTGATCACATGATTGCAATGGCGCGCCGCAATCACGATAAATTCGCGTTAATTTATTTCGATTTGGATGAATTTAAATACATTAACGATAACTTCGGCCATAGAGCCGGCGATACCGTGCTGGTTCGGATAGCCGGGGAAATTTCGGTGGTTTTGCGCGAGGTTGAGATATTCGCGCGTTTGGGCGGCGACGAGTTTGCGATATTAAGCTATCTACATCCGCAAAACGACATTACGGTGTTGCCGAATCGGATTAATCAAGCTGTCGCGTCGATCCCGTTCCGGTTTCGGGGCACCAATATTCGTCTGACGACCAGTGTCGGGTTGGCTTTCTTTCCGGAGCACGGAGAAACGGTCGAAGATTTGGTGGCCCATGCCGATACCGCGATGTATCAGGCCAAAGCCAATGGAAAAA
Organism: Methylotuvimicrobium buryatense; assembly: GCF_005931095.1. Taxonomy (GTDB): domain Bacteria; phylum Pseudomonadota; class Gammaproteobacteria; order Methylococcales; family Methylomonadaceae; genus Methylotuvimicrobium; species Methylotuvimicrobium buryatense. Next base: position 4,685,051 of record NZ_CP035467.1, read on the forward strand.
ACACTTGGGCCGTTTACGATCCCAAGCGCGACAACTCCGGCGCGGCAATGGAAAGAATGTCTTGGCGTCAACGCATCGAACAGGCTTTACGGCAAGATTTGTTGGAATTGCATTTTCAAGGCATCTATCGAGTCGATAACGGTCAACTCTGTCATTTCGAAGTGCTGGTTCGCATGCGCGATCCGCAACATCCCGAGCAATTAGTCATGCCCGGCCAATTTATCCCAATCGCCGAAAATAGCGGGCAAATACTGGAAATCGACCGCTGGGTTTTACGGAGCAGTATTGCCTTATTAAGCGAAAATTCCATTTTACCGTCCTTGGCGGTCAATATTTCCGGACGTTCGTTCGACGACCCCGAATTGCCGCAATTTATCCGCGCTTGCTTGGAAGAAAACCGAGTCGATGCGAACCGCTTGATCATCGAGTTAACCGAAACCGCTGCGGTTTCGGATATCCGCGATGCACAGCGCTTTATCGAGGGCATTCGCCAAGCGGGGTGCACGGTTTGCCTGGACGATTTCGGCAGCGGCTTTTCCACTTTTGCTTACTTAAAATATCTCGAAGTCGATATTTTAAAAATCGACGGCATGTTCATTCGTGATTTGCCGAATAACCGAGAGAATCAAATATTTGTCAAAGCAATGGTCGGTATCGCAAAAGGTATGCACAAAACGGTCTTAGCCGAATTTGTCGAGGACGCGGCAACTCTGCAGATGCTCAAGGAACTCGGCATCGATTTGGCCCAAGGCTATCATTTAGGCCGGCCCAGCGCCGATTACGGAAAATTCATCGAAAATCGTGAGGCTTGACGGTGGTTTGACCGGCTTAGTTTCGAATCTTCTTGCTTTCCAAGTATAAGTATCTACACAAGCCGCCCATGGTACGCGCAGCGTACCCTACCCCTCTAGGCGCCAACTTAAGGAAAAACGCGTCATTCCGCCAGGGATTGGCGGAATCCAGGGCCAGGGATGGCAGGCTTTTGAAGCACATTCGAGCCTGAATGCGGTAAATGCCAGCATTACTTCAGTAATTCCCAGTTTGAGCATTTTCGCCGATCTTAGGATGTGGGGTATGCCTGTCGAGGAACGCCGTAAACCCATCCATGGGGGCTTGGCGGCAGCTCGAACGCCAAGGATGGCGCGAATGCAGATTTTGCATGGAGCAAAAATCTGCCCTGCTGCCGACATCCTCGCCAAGCACACCCCTCACCCTTTTTGATCCCCAAAATGGGAATTGCTCGCATTTCTTATTCTTTGACGGCTTAACTTAATGGTAGTGACCCCTACGGCTAATGAATAGATCGTCAAGCTTTTCGCAGGCTGATTTCGGGTTTTTAAGAATGATCAGTCTGTAATCTTGATCAACCAGCCGCCCGTTCCTTTGCAGCGGTTGCGGCCGTCGGCGCTGATGGCGATGCGGGCATAAGTGCCGGTCAAGCCTTCGGGTAGGTTCCCGGAAACTTGATAAGTACCGCCTTTATCGGTGATGGCGACTTCGGCCGGTTGGTTTTTAACAGTTACTTTAATACTGTTCGGGTCGCTAACGCCGGATGCGCTAAACGAAAAGGCCGATTGCGCGGGAACTTCCGATTTTTCGGCCGGATTGAAGTCGCTGAAGCGCGGCTTATCGCAAGATTTGGTGCTACTGCTGCTGCTACCGTAAGCCCAACAGTTGGTCGCAGCCGTCATTAAGACAAGTGTTCCGAGCAGTGCTAGTGATTTCATGATTCCGCCTCGTGTTGTTATTGTAGTTGTGCTTGGGTCGATTAGGACTTGAACAATTTGCCGAATAGGCCGGTTTCGTTACTTAACTGTTCTATGCGCTGTTTTGCGGCGATTCCGAATGACGAATCCGGTTCTTGTTCGATCAATTGTTCGAGTACCGCCTGACTTTTTTTATCCAACAATTCGATCGCTCGCAATCGAACCGACGGGTAATGGGCTCTTAATGCGGCCAGCTCCCTGAGATAAGCATTGCTTTCGTTTAGTAGTTTGAGTAGGACTTTTTCGGGATCATCGGTGAATAAATCGCGAACTAGATTACCGTAATGTTGTTGTTCGCGGACTAACTCCCGTGGATCGACTTTAGAGATCTCGGTAGGGTCGTCGCAGCAGCTCATAACATGTCCTCCGCTTAATGGTTGGAGTATTCGATTCTACACCCCCCTTACTCAAAAGCAATCGCCATACTCCATGACCAACAAACGGCAATCGAAAAAACTATTCGGATAATAAGCGCTGATGACGAAGCGCAAAAAACAGTCGAATAAAAAATACAGTGTCATGGTTTTCGCCAAGGTGTTGGCGAACCGGTAGCGGGTATATTTCGCGCAGCGCCAGACCGATACGATCCACCAAATCACCGGGATAAAGAGCATGCCATGTACCGTTTTCCAACTCGCAATCGTAAACGTGACGTTCATGATCCGGTAATCGATATAAAGAAAAACGCCGTTCACGAAAATAAAAAACGGCCAAAATGCCTTCCATAACGGCGCCTGTCCCAACCAGATGTTTAATAAAGCTTGGTAAGGCGTGGCCGCCGCCGGCCATGCCCTATCATAAAGCGCCTCTCGCGTGGAAACATGAACGAGTAACAAAAGCGCGACCAAAATGAGGATGGTTTCGATCGGACTAATGAAGTCGGTAAAGGTAAATAGAGTCGGCAAGCTATTGATGAACATGAGTCGCTTCCTATTTAATGATTCTGATACGAATTATTCCGCTTCGAATGGCTGCTCGATAATACCTTGTTCGGCAAGCTTTTGCGCCTCGCGCGCTTGTTCCTTTCGTTGTTCGGAATAGAGAGTTCCTATCACTAAAAAAATCATTAACACGATATAAATGATTGCCGTTAGGCGTCTTACTTTTTTAGCTTGTTCGGTTTCGTTCATTGTTTAATCGTTCCAAAGTTCGTATTTAATAGGCTCAATGTTTTATAGGCCAATGATGCAAATATTTTATACAGAGCCCAAAAAGGCTATAGTAATCCTCAAAAGCATTAGTTTATACAAATTCGGCACCAAGGTGTCCGTCAAAGGACGCCGTGAATACATCCCTGTAGGCTCTATGCCAGCTCCATGCTGGCAAAGCCTTTGCCGCACACCCTGGCGCCTCCTCAGGCACTGCCGAAATTTGAAGTGCGAAAGGTATAACCGATAGCCTTAGTTTACGGTCTCCGCTTGTTATACTCCCGCCGATAAATAATTTTCCCAAGAGCTTGCCGCCAAAACCGAAAAAAATCAAACCAAGTCATGTTCATTCTGCACAGTTCCAATAAAACCGAAAACCTGCTCGAACATTTGGCAGCAGTCATCGAAACCCGGCCGCTAAGTTCGCCGTTTGCCAAAGAAGTGTTTCTGATCCAAAGCCAGGGTATGGAACGTTGGTTGTCACAGCAATTGGCAAGCCTGCTCGGCGTATGGGGGAATTATGAGTTTTTATTTCCGGGACGGTTTTTCAGTACCTTGGCACAACGAATCGACAGTCGATTAAATGACGAAGCCTTCGATCGCCATGTGCTGCATTGGCGCTTCGAAGCACTGCTTCGCGAACTCGACAACGAAATATTTGCGCCGCTGAATAATTATTTGGTCGGCGAAACCGCGGCCTTAAAACGTTATCAGCTAGCGTTACAATTGGCCTTGATTTTCGACCAATATCAAATCATGCGTCCGGATATGCTGGCTGCCTGGCAGCAAGGCGAAACGCTTTACGACACGGAAACCGAACGCTGGCAACGCGCGTTATGGCAACGGATTGCCGAAAATTCAGGCACGAGGCATCGGGGTAGTTTATGGCTGGAAGTAATCGAGCGTTTTAATTCAGCGCCGCCTGGACAATTTTCCGCCGTTTTGCCTGAGCGAATTTCGATCTTCGGCGTCAATACCATGCCGCCCCTGTTTCTCGGTTTTTTACAGGGATTGGCGAATCATGCGCAAGTGCACTTGTATTTGCTCAACCCCGCCCAAGCTTTTTGGGCGGATTTAGCGACTAAGCGTCAGCGTATCGATCAAGAGGATGCCGGCGGGCATCCGCTGTTGGCGGCATTGGGTCAACAAGGCCGCGAATTTCAAGAGATGTTGTTGGAGCAGGTTCAGTTCGAATTGGAGCTGGACAGTTTCGAACAAGACGAGCCGAGCACGGTACTGCGGCAGTTGCAAAACGATATTCTCAATAACGACAGCGAATCGACGCCTTTAACCCGCGACGGGTCGATCGCTATTCATGCGTGCCATTCCCGTATGCGCGAAGTCGAAGTCTTGAAAAACCAATTGTTGGCCGCACTGGAACATGACCCCGAGTTGGAACTACGCGATATCGTCGTGATGGCGCCGGATATCGAATTATACGAACCGTTTATTTCCGCGGTATTCGACGATATTCAGCATGCGGTGGCCGACCGCAGTCTGCGCTTGAGTAATCATGCCTTGGATGCTTTTATTGTTTTTTTGAAGCTGAGCCAAAGTCGGTTCGGTTGGCGCTCGGTCCTGGATTTGCTCGAAAAACCGTCGGTTTATCCGGGCTTCGGCTTGTCCGAAACCGATTTGGAATTGATCAAACATTGGGTTCGGGATACGCAAGTGCGTTGGGGAAAATCGGCCGAACATAAACGCGAATTGGGCCTACCCGAGCTCGATGAGAATACCTGGCAAGCCGCATTGGATCGCTTGTTGATGGGTTATGCGGTCGGCACCGACGACGATTTTGTCGACGGCGTCTTGCCTTATATCGATATCGAAGGTTCTTCGGCGTTGGCGCTTGGCGGCTTGAACGATTTTATGCAATTGTTGTTTAGAGCCGGCAATGATTTAAGCACGGCCAAATCGCTCAAGGCATGGGGCGAAAAGCTTTATTATTATGCCGATCAATTATTGCCCGAAGCCGATGCCGTCGAGCGCCAACAACTCAACGAATTATTGGCGGAATTAACCGAAAGATTGCCCGAAATTCACAACGCGCCGATCGAGTGGCAAGTCGTCTGCGCCTGGCTTGAAGGCCGATTGGAAGAACACAAATCGTCAAACGGCTTTTTACGCGGTCAACTCACGTTTTGTTCGATGCTGCCGATGCGCTCGATTCCGTTTAAAGTGATCGCCTTGCTCGGCATGAACGACGGCGAGTTTCCGAAAGTCGACCGCAATCCGACCTTCGATTTGCTTGCCGCCCATTTCCGCAAGGGCGACCGTTCGCGCCGCGCCGACGACCGTTATCAGTTTCTGGAGATCCTGCTGTCGGCACGGCAACAATTGATTATGACTTATATCGGTCGGTCGATTAGCCATAACGAAACGATACCGCCTTCGGTCGTAATCAGCGAACTGCTCGCCGTGCTTCGCGATCATTACGGCCTGGACAATGGCCTGACCTATCATCCGCTACAGGCTTTCAGCCCGCGTTATTTCGAGCCGGAATCGGCTTTGTTCAGTTATTCCGAGGCCGATTGCCAGGCAGCAGCGGCGTTGGTTAAGCCCAAACCGGAGCCGGCACCTTGGTGGCAAGGCAGTTTAGAGGACGAAACCGGCCAAACAATCATTGAAATAGGCGAATTGTTCGCATTTTACCGACATCCGCAAAAATATTTCATGCAACGCCGACTCGATGTCCGTTTCAACGGCATTGCAGCGGATGCCGAGGAGCGCGAACCCTTCGCGATCGGTCAATTGGACGGTTATGCGATTTATCACGAATGGATCGATGGGGTACTGCACGACAAACCGTTGACTGCACAAAAACTGAAGGCACAGGGGCGATGGCTATCGGGCGTGGCCGGCGATCTCGAGTTTGCCCGGCAGCAACAAAACATCGATGCCTTTGCCGAAGCAATCAAGGCCAAGGCGCTCGGCAAACCGCTCGAGGATTTATCGGTCGACCTAGCGGTCGGAAGTTATCGGTTGGCCGGTAAACTCGGCAATCGTTATGAGCGCGGCAGTCTGTTTTATCGTTACGCCGATTTGAAAGGCAAGGATTTTATGCTTGCCTGGTTGCATCATCTGATGATCAATCAAATCGAACCTCAACAGACTTGCTTGATCGCTCTCGACCAGGATATAACGTTCGAGCCGGACTATTGTGCGTTAGGCGAATTGGAAGCTTGGATTGAAATCTATCGGCAAGGATTGCACAGACCCGATTCGTTTTTCGTCGAGCCGGCTTTCGCTTATGTTAAACAAGCGCATAAATTGTCGCAAAGCAGCCGCGCGGCGAAGCCGGCCTTGGATTCGGCAATCGACCAGCTAACCCGTGCGATCGAACAAGCTTACGAACCTGAGCTTAGAAAATTGTTTCTCGAAGACTACAATCCGGTGGAATTGTTGAACGAGGTATTTGAAGACCATTGCCGAAACCTGTTGTTACCGGTATGGGGACTGATTGATCAGTCGGCAGAAAATTAAAACGTGCGCTGAAAACTACTATACCCGGTGATACGAATATACTCGCTCTCGAACATCTCATCTAAAGCGAATACCGAAAATTCCTTTGTAATCGGTATAATGTCCTTAAAAAACCGCTCTCGCGGCAACTGACCAAATACTACCCATGCAGGAATTAAACACGTTTAAATTGATCGACAGGATCAGCACGCTGGTGCGCTCTGAAGAGCGGAAAAAGTACACCGCGCTTGGTTTGCAACCGATACAGGGTCAAATTCTCGATTATTTGGCGCAATGCAATAGCATGAGCGACACGCCCGCCGCTGTCGCCGAATATTTCGGTCTAACCAAAGGTACGGTTTCGCAATCGTTACAAGTGCTGGAGCGAAAAGGTTATATCGAGAAAAACCCGAATGAGCAGGACCGGCGTATCTTGCATTTGCGGCTGTCGGCAGCCGGGGAGTCTGTTCTAAAGGAAATACAAGCTTGCGACATTTATCCTGCTACCGAGCAAGCGATTCCTAAGGAACAATTTGATGCGCTAAACCAAGCATTGCTGTCGACACTGCTCGCATTGCAAAAAGCCAACAATTTAAAAAGTTTCGGCGTCTGTTACTCGTGCTATTATTTTTTAGAGCTCGACCAACATTATCACTGCGATTTAACGCAACAGCCGCTTAATCAACATGCTGCCGTTAAAATATGCCGTGAACATGTATTGTTTGAGGGGAGTGGTAAATAGTGAATGGTGAATGGTGAATGGTGAATGGACTTATCCGCTATTTGTATTTCACCTAAAGGTGCTGAGGTAAATGTGAATAGTATTGTCGCACCTTTCGAAAAATTTGCTTCCTGCTTAATTTGTGTTCAAATCGCTGATACTGCTCTTGTTGAGTAGTCATCACTTTATTATTTACGAGGTATTACTATGTTCGATCCCAAAGCCATTGACGATATCGCCAACCGTCTGGCGAATGCCATGCCGCCCGGTTTGTCTCATTTGAAAGAAGATATGGAAAGAAACTTCCATGCCATTTTGCAAGGCGCCCTCGGCAAACTGGACCTGGTCACCCGCGAAGAGTTTGAAGTGCAAAAAGCCGTGTTAACCAAAACACGCACGAAACTCGAAGATCTGGAGATTCGCGTTGCCGCGTTGGAAAGACAACTTGATCAAAACCCTTCCGATCAAGCTAATTAATAATTAACCGCTACCCTTTCAAGCCGGTTTTTCGATAAAAATTCGGCTTTTCTCCAAATTACTTATGACTCTAGCCGTAGCCTATAGCCGCGGTCGTTCCGGAATCGATGCGCCGTTAGTGACGGTGGAAGTCCATGTCACGAGCGGCCTACCCGCACTCAATATCGTCGGTTTACCCGAAACGGCGGTCAAGGAAAGCAGGGACCGGGTGCGCGGTGCGATCATCAATTCATATTTCGAATTTCCGATGCAGCGCGTCACGATCAATCTGGCTCCGGCCGATTTACCGAAGGAAGGCGGGCGTTTCGATCTGGCTATCGCCTTAGGTATTCTAGCGGCATCAGGCCAAATTCCAGCCGGCCGCCTAGCGGAAGTCGAATGTGTCGGCGAACTTTCTCTTGGCGGCGAATTGCGTCCGGTCAGCGGAGTTTTACCGATAGCGATACAAACCCGTAACAGCGGAAAACCGCTTATTCTGCCCAAAGAAAATTGCGCCGAAGCGGCCTTGATCAAAGACATCGATCTGTTGCCGGCTAATCATTTGCTTGAAGTGTGCGCGCATCTGAACGGACAGAAATCGATCGTCGTCGACGAGGAAACCCTTGTATTACCAGCGGAAACGGAATCGGTCGACTTTTCCGATGTACATGGGCAATATCACGTCAAGCGTGCCTTCGAAATCGCCGCATCGGGTGCGCATAATTTGATCATGCTCGGACCGCCCGGCACCGGTAAATCGATGCTGGCCGCGCGCTTGCCGACGATTCTGCCGCCGTTGACCGAACAGCAAGCTCAAGAAACCGCCGCGATTGCATCGATTAGCGACAAAGGTCTCGATGTTGCCAATTGGTTGAAACCGCCGTTTCGAGCGCCGCATCATACCGCATCGGCCGCCGCGTTGGTCGGTGGCGGCGGCAATCCGAAACCGGGGGAAATTTCGTTGGCTCATAACGGCACTTTGTTTTTGGACGAGTTGCCAGAATTCGACCGTAGGGTGCTGGAAGTATTACGTGAACCGCTCGAAACCGGTCATATCAGTATTTCGCGGGCGGCCCGGCAAGCCGAATTTCCGGCGCGATTTCAATTGATTGCCGCGATGAATCCATGCCCATGCGGTTATCTCGGAGATCCGTCCGGACGTTGCCATTGTTCGATAGAACAAGTCGCACGATACCGTGCCCGCATTTCAGGGCCGTTACTCGATCGTATCGATATGCATTTGGAGGTGCCGAGAGTGTCTCGCGAGGTGCTGCGAAAAGGTTCGGAGGAAGGCGAAGAAAGCAGCGTGCAAATCAGAGGGCGTGTAGTCACGGCACGAAATATCGCGTTGTCGCGTCAAGGAAAAACCAATGCGGCGCTTAACGCTCGCGAAGTCAAACAGCATTGCCGATTGTCCGATCAAGGCCATGAACTGCTCGAACAAGCCATGGATAAGTTCGGACTGTCGCACCGCGCCTATCATCGTATTCTCAAGGTGGCAAGAACCATAGCCGACCTGGCCGGTTCCGAAACGATAGAAATTGCGCATTTGAGCGAGGCGATCGGCTACCGTAGATTGGATAGGAAAACGGACTGAAGCGGCATTGATCGATAGGGTTACTGATGGGAATGCCTTCTTTCAAAAGCGTGGAGCAAAGGAAGGCTGGAAAAATAATTTTTTGTTAACTTGTTCTCTTGACAAATTTAAATTACGCTTTGCTAGGCTTGTGATTGATTCTATTAGTTTCTACTCCCTTTATACTCAAAAATTAGCTAACTTTATGAATAACCTTTTATTCTTAGACGGTTTTTCAATCACAAGGAAGTAGATTGTTGTAAAAATCAGCCCTCGGTTAGACTCCAAGGATTCTCATTGAGCTAGTTTGTGTTTTTAAAATGAAACCATCGTCTATTCAGCACTTTTTTTCCTTGAGGTTCGCAAAAATGTTTAAATTTCTAATCGCGGCGGCTAGCGTTATTTTCATTTCGATTGCCAATGTTTCTGCAAATAATAAATTGAACGATTGTTATATTGTAACAGGAGGCACTGCTAAATCTAACTCTATTCCATATGACCTAGCCGATTCATACTATATTCCTGGTAGTGAGCAAATCGGCGAATATGAAATCAGCCTTGTTAACGCTAGACTGCCCAAGAATCCAAAGCTTGCCATCAAGATTAGCGGTCCATTTAAAGGAAAAATCATTGCCCCAGATTTTCCATTTATTAAGCTAAATCATGTCTTAAGTTCTTCCGATCAAGCAGGCTTGATTTTTACTAAAGATGATGAGGTCACCTCTGCTTTTTTTGAAACTGAAACTGTGTTGCTAGTTGAAGAAACATTAAAGCCAATTGCTGGAACCGGAAAGTTTGAAAATCTTAAACCATATCCAGAAAGCAAAATAAATGTCAGCGGCAGTCTTGATCTAGCTACAGGCAAGAACAATTTTAATATAGTTAGTGGGACATTATGTTTTTGAATGATAAAGAGTAATGCAATTCTTAGTGTTCAAAAATCGAGGCCAAGGAAGGCAACCCATTCATTCCTCAAAATCCAGCTTTAGCTGGCAACATATTACGTTTTCATAAGTAGAATACCCGATAAGGTTTAGGTTTTATCTCATCAAGGTTGGTTAAGGCCTTGTTGAATCGACCCCGATTAATCTTAATTTTCAAACGATGCGGAGATCGCCGTGGAAATAATGTCGTCATTCAAAAGCAGCGGCGGTTATCGCGCCGCGCAATATCTGATCACAATTTTGATTGTGCTGCTGGTCGGTTATTTAATTAGCCTACTGCCGGTCATGTCACGATTGGTCATCGCCGATCGTTTGGTGGCGGCGGATTTGGTGCTGTTCGTCACGCAAATAACCGCGCTGATTTTGTTTTATCTTTTTGCCGTGAATGCGATCGCAGCGCTCCCGAAAACCGGCGGCGCGCTGTTTTTTGTCAAAGCGATCAGCGTGCCGGCGGCCTTGTTGGTCATCGTCATTATCGGACAAGCCGTCATTTGGCAAGTCTTGGGGCTTTTCGTCGGCGCTTCCGGCAGATCGTTCTATTTCGGCATCGCGATTCTGTTGATCGTACTAATTGGCATTTGGCTGGTATGGGTCGCCTTTCAGAATTCGCCCTATCTGATCGATTCGATCGAGGAAGTCAGGGAAACTCTGCCGGCGCTGCCAAGTCTGCGTACTAGCGTCTGCCCCGAATGCGGGCAATTGTCGTCGCGAAGCGCAAAATTTTGCTGTCACTGCGGTCATCCTAAGCACAAGGAATTCAAATGTTCGGCCTGCGGCGAAGCATTGCAGGAAGATCAAAAATTCTGCCATAGCTGCGGGCACGAAGTTGAAGCCTATCTCGAGAAAGAATCGGAGAGTTAATAATTCGGTTTTGCGAATGACGTATTCCGGTTAGTCCTACGAATGGCCTAGCATCGAGCTACCGGTTTCGGAAATGCGAAGCTCGAGCTTCGTGATCGGGCTTCCCGAGCTGGAGCCTGTGAAACAGCGGGAACATTACGCATCGGGGATTTCGATAAAAGCCGAACATCCTTGGCTTCGATAATCGAGACGAAGGCGTCGCTCCCTCAAGGGTTCCGAAAGCTCTGTGGGAGCGATCCCCTGATCGCGATTTCGAAGCCGGGTGCGCTAGTTAACAATAAAGGGTATCGAGGTCACATTAGCTAAGCTGGCAATACACGAATTAAGTATAACGACGAGAACTGGGATTGGGAAACAGCAGGAAGCCACCATGGTACGCACGGCCGTAGGATGGGTAGCAGCGAAGCGGAAACCCATCGCTTTGTTTGAGTGCAGGTAAGGTTGTGGTAATGCAGCCATTAACCAAACCCGCGATTTAATACAATGGCGCTCATGAGCGCCGCCGAAGGGCTCGGGGTGAACGGTAGATTGAGGCCCTCAGCTGCACTTTTTAGGTTACGGTCTGCTAATCCATGGCAACCGGATTCCGGCAATCCCTACTCCCCACGCATCAAATCAAGCAAATCGTCGGCCGACATCTTGCCGCTGATGTCCGCGCCTTCCAATAGACTGTCTGCCAAGTCGCGCTTGTGGCTGTGCAGTGCAACGATTTTTTCCTCGATCGTGTTCTTCGCGATCATTCGGTAAATCGTTACGGGCCGCTGTTGGCCCATGCGGTGCGCGCGGTCCGAGGCTTGATCCTCGACCGCAGGATTCCACCAGGGATCCATGTGAATCACATAATCGGCCGCGGTCAGATTTAAACCGACGCCGCCGGCTTTTAGACTGATTAAGAACAATTCGCCATCGCCGCGCTGAAATGCATCGACCCGTTTTTTACGCTCCTTGGCCTGCGTGCTGCCGTCCAGATATTGATAGCCGATACCGCGCTGTTCGATATAGTCCTTGATCAATTGCAAATGGTCGACGAATTGACTGAACACCAGAGCTTTGTGTTTGTTGTCGAGCAATTCATCGACGATTTCGCCGAATGCCGCCAATTTGCTACTGGGCAGTGCGATATCCGCATTGGCGAGCCGCGTGTTGCAACAACTGCGGCGCAATTTGGTGATCGCGGCGAGTATCTGCAAATGCTTGGCGCCGGCCTGACTGCCGGTACTGTTCAAAATTTCGAGACTTTCGCGGCGCAAGGCCTCATAAAACGCCATTTCCTCGCCGCTCATTTCGACGTAGACCGGGATTTCGGTCTTTGGCGGAAGCTCTTGCAGAACTTGGGTTTTAGTGCGGCGCAAAATGAACGGCTGAATCAATTTCTTTAATTGCTGACGGGCCTCTTGACTCCGATCGCGCTCAATAGGCCCCGCGAAGCGTTTATTGAATTGTTCCAGCGAACCGAGTAGCCCCGGATTGATAAAGCGAAACAGATTCCATAATTCGCCGAGATGATTTTCCAGCGGTGTGCCGGTCATGATCACCCGGAATTCGGCCTGTAAATTCATCGCGCCTTGCGAGCGCCGCGTTGCGATGTTTTTGATCGCCTGCGCCTCGTCGAGTATCGCGATTTGAAAAGGGATTTTCGAGAGCATCTCGGCGGCTTGTTCTTGTTGCAGCAATCCGTAACTGCAAATCAACAAGTCGAAAGACCCCAGGCTGTCGAGCTTACGCTGACGATCTCCGCTACCGAATAGAATGGGATTGAGCGTGGGCGCGAAACGGCGCGCTTCGCTTTCCCAATTCATACATACCGAAGTCGGCGCGATGATCAAGCTCGGTCCGTTCGGCGCTTTGTCGACCAGGAGCGCCAGCGCTTGTATGGTTTTGCCGAGCCCCATGTCGTCGGCCAAACAGGCGCCGACGCCCCATTGCGCCAAGCGCGCCAGCCAGTTGTAACCGTCCGTTTGATAATCGCGCAATTCCGCTTGAAACGTGGACGGTACGGCCGGCTGATACTCGCGCGCGGCCTTGAGCCGCTGCATGTGGTTTTGCCAATGTTTGTCGACCTTGAAACCGGCTTCGTCCTGCCAGTCCTCTAGCGTCAATGCCGCGAGCGGATTGATGCGGACTTTTTTGCCTGTCAAATCGGCATAAGCCTTCAAGTCGTCGAGACGGCGGCGGAATTCGTCGGTCAATGCAATAAACTGTCCGTCTTGCAATTGTAAAAATCGGCCTTGGCGGTTACCCAATAAGCCCAGCAATTGGCGGATATCGATGACGGTATCTTCGTTAACCTGCAGCTCGCCTTGCAGCGCGAACCAATCATTATCGCGTTTGATCTGCATATTGAAACCGCTGCCGGTACTGTGCCCGAGCAAGCGGAATTTAACGCCTTCGGGCCATTCCAATAACACGCGATCCGGCGGCAAGGATTGTAGTTGTAACAACAATTCCAGGCAGTGTTCCGGATCTTCGAGCAGATATTCGCCTCCGTCGTCGCGATCGGCTTCGGCTATTGCAGAGCATGCGGACAAGACCTCTTCGCAACGCATTTTTTCCAGCTTGAGATCGCGTTGCGCTTGCAACGGTTTGCCGTCGACTTCGGTAAAAACGCTCGCACCGCCTTGGCCGGGCTGATAATAAGCGCCGCTTGTCGAAAAAGGGCGAATCAGCAGCGCGGCCTTGAGCCCTTCGCCGAGCGGCAATAAATGAAGTCGAGGCGTGGCATCGGCTTCGACCTGTTCGGCCGTGCTGGAACTGCCGCCGATATCCGATTGCACGGTCAACAAACCGGAGATGCCTGTTAGTGTTTGCAGCACGCGATCTTGAGCCGTTACCGGTACTTCCAGGCCTTTCGGGCCCAGAAGTTGATAGATTTTATGATGATCGGCGGTCAATTCGATCATTTTCAATCGGGTCGGCGTTTCCTTACTGATGATTATGTTTTGCTGATGACTAGGCGCAGGTGTAAATGTAATTTTGATTTTGCCGCCTTTGGCCTTGCTGACGCGAAGTTCCGGCTCGCCTTTGACCACTTCGACCCGCACATTCGGCGAGTCGGACCAAAACAGCAGCGGATGCCCGACCAGAGCAAGCGGCATTTTTTCGCTGAATTCATAATAAATGCTGCTGCCATACCAACCGCTAGTTTCGGTATAGGATTTGATCGTAGAACAAATCCTTGAGTCATGCTCGCTCAAATAATCGAAACTGTCGCGCTCGGTATGCAGCCTTTTCAGCGCCACCGCACGGCCTTTACTCCAGCCTCCCTTGGCTTGCTGTTTTTGCTCGCGCGGTTCGATCAATACCGTTTTATATATTTCCTGAAAACTGACCAACCAGGCCATGCGGGTCGGCTTCTCCGTTTGTACAGCGCCGCTTTGGAGCCCGCTATTGCCGAGGCCCAGCAAGGCATCGAGCGCTAAATCCCAGTCGGGTCGGCTCGCGAACAAATCGGCCAGACTAACCGGCCGGCCATCCAGAAAGCCGTCATCCCAGGATTTGGACGACAAGGTTTCGGCGCGCCCTGATAATTTCGCCAGTTCTGCGGCGGGCCAGCGGTAACCGTTATCGACTAAACGCAGGTACAAATTTTGGACGATTTCCAATGAGGCTAGCGGATATCCTGATAATGGCGCATCGGTCATCCAGGAGCGCACCAGTAAGCGAAATAATAGAATTAACTTCGGAAATTCAATTGCGGAATGCGGTTCGCCATTGTCTTCATAACCCTTCGAAATCGGGTCGATTTTGTTATAGAACACCGCATTGTCGCGCTGGCTCAAGTCGCCTTGCAAAAACTTCTGGAAAATTTCCAAATAACGATAGCAATTGGCCCAAAAGCCTTTGAGCTTGATGGCCTGACCCAACAGCATCGTCAATTTTTTATCGTGCGCATCGCGGCATTTCAAGATCGCCAACGGATAAAATATGCCGGCCAATCCGTAAAAATAAATAGTCTTTTTTCCGGTTATTTTTCTAATTAACTTTAACGCTGTTTCATATTGCGCGATGGCTCCGGAAAAATCGCCTTTTAAAAACGCCAATGCGGCGCTTAACGCCTGTAATTCCGGATCTTCACTGTCCGCAACTCCTAACGCCAGAGTGTCCCAATCGCCGCGTAGCAGCAATAATTCGGCATAAATCCGGGGCGCCATTTTCAATAGTAAAGCGCCTGCGTCTCCCGAAGCGTATTCCGCTAAAAAATTGAAGATATCGGGGTCGTGATAGAGATAAACGAGCTGATGCAGGCCGATAAAGCCGGTCATGTCGTTGATCATCTGCGGGTGCCGCCGCTTGAGCCACGCGACATCCAGCGGATTCAGTATCCATGATAAATATACATCGATTTGGTCGGGCAATTGGTATTGGTAATAATAGCGGTTACCGATACTAAGACATTGATTAACCAGAGCATAATCGCCGCGATGAAATGAAATACGCGCATCGCGCAGGCACTGGTGTTGATTGGCATAGGAGGCTTTCTTAGCGATCGGCGTCGGTTGGTCGAATAACGATGCATAGCGCTCGAATTGCTTATCCTCGACTAATTGCCGGGTAATCGGTTCGGCAAGCAAGCGATTACATCGGTAACCGCTTTTACCGGCTTGGACTTCCAGCAATCGATTGTTTTTTAAAGCTACCAAAACCGGTTTTATCGAAACGGCGGTAAACGGCTTTCCTTGGTCGCTGCGAATGCCTAGCTTCGAAAGATTTTGAGCGATAAACGCGGCCGTTTCGTAACTATGGCAAACGGCTAAAAACTGCATGACGGCTTTGTCGCTATCAGTCAGATTTTGATATTTCTCGAGTAACTGGGAGCGTTGTTCGTTGAACATGACAAGGAGCTTTGAAAAAATGGCGATTATACAACACTGATAGACATGATAGGTCTATATCATTGCAATCGTTAAGCCATTGGCCGCGCGATGTCACAAATTTCGAATTTGCCTATCGATTTGCTGAAAAAAAATAAGGTTTTCCCATGTTCGAGTCGCCTAAAATTTTTTTTAAAGCTAACTCATTGAACTTAAAAAACTACCTCTCAATCGCTCCTTTTGGCGCGCAAAAAAACCGCGAAAAACACAACATATTGATTTAAGATATATCCATAAACACTATATGAGGGATTCGCGTTGCTTGCGGATTTTCTCGATCGACCGCACGAAACATCAATGATCCGGACCTTTCCCGGATGTGATAAAGCCAATACGTTCAACCAGACAAGGGAATCAAAGAATGACCGCAAAACTCCAAGTCGTTACGCAACACGCGACCGAAATTCCGCTGCAAAGCGCATCGCTGGACATCTGGGACAGCAAATACCGCCTGAAAACCAAAGACGGCAAAGCCGTCGACGGCACGATAGACGACACCTACAAACGCGTCGCGAAAGCCTTGGCCGAGGTCGAGACCAACAAGTCTTTGCAGGAGCATTGGCACAAAGAATTTCTATGGGCATTGCGTAAAGGCGCGATTCCCGCAGGCCGTATCACATCGAACGCCGGCGCGCTTGAACACAAACCGGCAACCTCGACTATCAACTGCACCGTATCGGGCATCATCGAAGACTCGATGGACGACATTCTGGCGAAAGTGCATGAGGCAGGGCTTACACTCAAGTCGGGATGCGGCATCGGCTATGAATTTTCGACCCTACGCCCGAAAAACGCCTACGTGTCCGGCGCCGGCGCCTACACGTCCGGACCGCTGTCGTTCATGGACATCTACGACAAGATGTGTTTTACGGTTTCTTCGGCCGGCGGCCGCCGCGGCGCGCAAATGGCGACCTTCGATGTCGCGCACCCCGATGTCGTCGATTTTATCCGGGCCAAACGCGAAGACGGCCGTCTGCGCCAGTTCAATCTGTCGCTGCTGATCACCCGCGAGTTCGTCGAAGCGGTCAAAAACGATGCGCAATGGCCGTTGTCGTTTCCTGTCACCGAGCGCGAAGTCAAAGCCGATGCTATCGATTTGACCGATTCCGACAAAATCGTCTGGCGCGATCTGCCGAACAAAAAAGGCTATGTCGTCAACGAAGCCGGCCTAGTCGCGTGCCGTATCACCAAAACCATGCCGGCCCGACGCCTCTGGGACATAATCATGTCGTCGACCTACGACTACGCCGAACCGGGATTCATCCTGATCGACAAAGTCAACGAAATGAACAATAACTGGTTCTGCGAAAACATTCGGGCGACTAACCCGTGCGTGACCGCCGATACTCGGCTCGCGACCCAATACGGGCTGGTCACGATAGGCGAATTGTACCGACGCGGCTTGCCGTTGGAGGTTTCCGTAGATTGCCGGTCTTTGGGACAAGACCATCGGGGTGTTGAAGTGCGACCGGCTAAACCTGCCTTCATGACTGCAAAGCAAGCGGAAGTCTATCGTGTAGTCACCGAAGACGGTTATGAAATCAAAGCCACCGAATGGCACGATTTTTATACTGATCGCGGCAAAATCAAATTGCGCGAACTTCGCCCGGGAGATGAAATACTCGTGCAATCTGGCAAAGGGCAATTCGGTCATGAAGGCGATGAAAAGCTTGGCATGCTACTGGGCCTGATTACCGGGGACGGTCATTTTACGAATCGCGGCAATAATCAGGAAGCCGTAATCGTGAATTTGTGGAATGAAGAAAGAGGTCTGGCTGAAACGATTACTACTTATGTCAATTCATTGATCGCACAGAGCGCTAGAACGGCTCGCCAATACCAGGTTTCTCCGGTGGCCGTGCCCGAACGCAATCATCTTTTTATTCGCTCGGTCGTGCTGGCGCGCGTACTCGAACATTACGGCTTTTCGCGTGATAGCAAACTGCGCGTACCGGAAGTCGTTTGGCGCGGTACCGAAGACTGCGTCCAAAACTATCTTCGCGCATTATTCCAAGCCGACGGCACTGTCAACATCTCAAGCAATAGCCAAAGCTGCTCGATTCGATTAGCTTCGAGTTATCCCGGATTGCTTAAAGACATACAACAATTGCTGGCAAACTTCGGCGTATTTTCGCGGATAAGACAACGGCGTCCTGCGCAAATGCGTCAATTGCCGGACGGTAAGGGCGGACATAGAGACTATCAGTGTAAAGCCGATTATGAATTGATTATCGACGGCGAATCTCGGGAAACCTTCATGCGCGAAATAGGTTTCTTACTCGACTATAAAAACGAGAAATATCGCCAGTGGGCAGCGGACAAAGCCTTGCGCAAATCACAGCGCTTTACGACACGGGTAAAAAGCATTGATTATGCTGGTCGTGAAGCGGTGTTCGATACCACGCAGCCGGATTGCAATGCCGTAATTTTTAACGGACTGGTTACAGGACAATGCGGCGAACAACCATTACCGCCCTACGGCAGTTGTCTGCTCGGCTCGATCAACCTGACCCGATTCGTCGAAAAACCGTTCAGCAAAGAAGCCGGATTCGATTGGGAAGGTTTCCGCAAGACCGTGCGTATTTTCACCCGCATGCTCGACAACGTCGTCGAAATCAACGGACTGCCGCTACAACAACAGCGCGACGAAATCTTCGGCAAGCGCCGCCATGGCATGGGCTATCTCGGCTTAGGGTCAACCTTGACGATGCTCGGCCTGAAATACGGCGAGGAAGAGTCTTTGGCCTTTACCGAAGAAGTCACCAAAGCGCTGGCTATTGAAGGCTGGAAGGTCGGACTGGAACTCGCGAAAGAAAAAGGTCCGGCACCGATAATGGAGCAAGTGTTCACGGTCACCGGCGAAATGCTGTACAAACGCCCGGAAATGCAGCAAGACGGCTATAAAATCGGCGACAAAGTGCCAGGCAAAGTGTTGCACGCGAAATACAGCCGCTACATGCAGCAACTGGCACAAGAAGAGCCGGAACTGGTCGAAGAACTAACCAAAACCGGCAGCCGCTTCACGCATCACAGCTCGATCGCACCGACCGGCACGATTTCTTTGTCGCTCGCGAACAACGCCAGCAACGGCATCGAACCGAGCTTCGCGCACCATTATTCGCGTAACGTGATCCGCGAAGGCAAAAAGTCCAAGGAAAAGGTCGACGTGTTCTCGTTCGAACTCTTGGCTTATCGCCACCTGGTCAATCCCGACGCGATGCCGTACAGCGACGACCCGAACGCGCAATTGCCGGATTATTTCATCGCCGCCGACGATGTCACGCCGACACAACATGTCGATATTCAGGCCGCCGCGCAAAAATGGATCGATTCGTCGATCTCCAAAACCGCCAACGTGCCGACCGACTATCCGTACGAAGACTTCAAGTCGATCTACGAGTACGCCTACGACAAGGGCCTAAAAGGTTGCACGACCTTCCGCTTTAATCCGGAAGTGTTCCAGGGTGTGCTGGTCAAGGAAAAAGACCTCGAAAACACGACCTACCAGTTCACGCTCGAAGACGGCCATGTCATCGAATTGAAAGGCAACGAAGAAGTCGAGTACGACGGCGAAATCCATTCCGCCGCGAATTTGTTCGATGCGCTGAAGGAAGGATATTACGGAAAGTTTTGATTTCCGGGAAAGTAATCTTAGGCTGGGTTAGGCTTCGCTCTTATGTCCTGCAGAGTAAACTCAACCTACGAAATTAATCCGGAGACAGTTCTATGAACCCACGCGTCAAAACAGTTCAGGTTACCGACGATTATTCGTTGATACTGCAATTTACCGACGGCAGCCGAGGCGTATACGACTGCAAGCCGCTATTGGACTTCAGCGTTTTCAAAGAGCTGCGCGATAAGCCCTATTTCAAGCGCGAGGCGGTCGAACACGGCACGGTGGTGTGGCCTCACGAACAAGATATTTGCCCGGATACTTTATATCTGGACTCCGTAAAACTGGAAAACGCAACGTAGTTAATACGATCTGTGGGAGCGACGCCTACGTCGCGACAAGAGCGTCACTCCCACACTGAAGCCGCATTCATCGGCCGGGGCGTAAAAACCAGGACAGTTAAAAACATCGACGATTCGTTAAACCGGCGAATCCCAAACTATTTAAGGTAATCATCATGACCTTGCACAAAATCAACAAAAAAATCGTCAGCTACAAAGTGCTGACCAAAGACAGCGCCGAAACAGCCCAGCCCGAAGCGGAAAAACCGTCCCCGGAATCGATGCACGAAAACATCGAACGGCCCGAAGTTCTGGTCGGCTCGACCTACAAGATCAAAACGCCGCAATCCGAACATGCGCTGTACATCACGATCAACGACATCATCCTAAACCAAGGCTCCGAGCACGAAGAACGCCGACCTTACGAAGTCTTCATCAACTCAAAGAACATGGAGCATTTCCAATGGGTGCTGGCGCTGACGCGCGTCATCTCGGCGGTATTCCGCAAAGGCGGCGACGCCTGCTTCCTGGTCGAAGAGCTGAAAGCGGTATTCGACCCGCGCGGCGGCTACTTCAAAAAAGGCGGCGTATTCATGCCCTCGCTGGTCGCCGAAATCGGCCACGCGATCGAATCGCACTTGAAACACATCGGCATGATTCAGCCCGAAGAAATGAGCGATCACCAGAAACAGTTTCTCGCCGAAAAACGCCGCGAATTCGAAGCCCACCACGGCGCGGCAAACAACGGCGACGCCTTCCCGGAACAAGCCGTACTCTGCACCAAATGCAGCACCAAAGCGATGGTGCTGATGGACGGATGCATGACTTGCTTGAATTGTGGGGAGTCCAAGTGCGGTTAAGTAGGGAGGATGCCGATAGGCGATCCGCCGGATGGTGGACCGCTGGTGTCGGTTAGCATTCGGCTTTCAACGGAACCGCTAGCGCGTTCCGCCTTACGGAATTATTTAACCCATTAGCAATCCAAAGAGGCAAGGTGTTAACACGACAATCTGATGTAGATGAACTCCTCGTTGAAGCTGCTGAACTTTTGCAAGAAATCGAAGGAGTTTATGCGGGCGCAATTAAAAATGAAGACATTATTCAAATAGCTCGCCCAAAGGTGAAAAGCTGCCTTGAGCATCTTAGAAGTTGCCTGGACTATGTTGCAGCAGATCTTTCCGAGATAACAAACTCAGCTAAAGCTCCAAAATATGTATATTTTCCATACGGAAAAGATAGAAAAATATATGAAAAAAGTTTAGAGAAAAATCTTCCTGATCTCCATAATAAGTATAAGATTATTCTGGAAACTATTCAGCCTCATAAGTGTGGTAGCAATTGGTTACTTCACCTCTGTAAAACAACAAATATCAATAAGCACACTGAACTTCAGCGACAAGATAGAATTTATAGTGAAAATTCAGTAACTCAAATTGGTAACCTGCTAAAAATGGAAGGCAGTGGTTCTGTGACTATCGGAAAGCTAGTTATTGACGGGGTACATGCGAACCCTAAAGGACCACTAATACTTACCAAAGAGAAGCCAGTAAAAGAAATTCGGGAAGAGATTTTGCTTGATATCCCGATTGACCGTAATTACGAATGGGTCAAGTTTGTACTAAAAGGAACATCATTGGATATTAGGGAATTGCTAGTTACAGCGCACTCTAAAATAAGCGAATTAGTTTTGGGTATCTATGGGGCTTAGCTCGAATTAAAAAAGGGGTCGCCCATTAGCCTGTCGGCAAAGGGGTCCGGGCAACGGGTAGAGTAGAGAACAGCGAGGGCGACGTGGTCAGGTCTTTAATTTTGCAAAAGCAATTAAGAACAACTGGTTATAGGGTGGTAAGTGCGTTAAAAATAACTGAAGCCTCAGTAGGCTCGGACGTGCGCAGTTTCGTTACGTTGGTTTCAACGGCGCGATGGCGCACCGCTACGCGTCGACCATCCTTATGTTCGTGCGAACACCGTGTCGCGGCTATGCCCCACTTGCTCCAACTTTGCTGTCGCGACGGGGGCGCTCAACTGCAGTCCGTTGGACACCTAAGAACTGGCGCATGGATATTGACAATATGTAGTCATGTGACTACAGTAGTTGCATGATCGAAATTCGCAAAACCGCCGACTTCGCTAAATGGCTCGACAACCTGCATGATCTTCAAGCGAGAGCGCGCGTCCAAACAAGGATCGAGCGGCTTGCCGCTGGAAACCCTGGAGATGTTGAACCCGTTGGCGAAGGTGTCTCGGAATTGCGAATCAATTATGGCCCCGGTTACCGGGTGTATTTCAAGAAGCGGGGGCGAGAACTGATCATTCTGCTGGCTGGCGGTGACAAGAGTACCCAAGCCAAGGATATTAAGACCGCCTTACGCCTCGCACGTAATCTTTCGGAATAGCTTTTATCATGACTAAGACTGTTACTACTCGCTATGACGTTGCCGAACACCTCAGAACACCAGAAGAAATGGCTGCTTATCTTGAGGCATGCCTTGAAGAAGCTAATGGGGATGCAGCATTCATTGCCAAAGCACTTGGTGACATAGCTCGGGCCAAAGGTATGTCACAGGTCGCGCGAGATGCAGGACTATCCCGTGAAAGCCTTTACAAGGCGCTTTCCGGTGAACGCAGCCCAGGCTTCGACACCATCCTTAAAGTTATCGGTGCGCTTGGGCTGAAGTTGCATGCCAAAGCCGAACACAATTGACCAAGTTGCCCAACATGACATTCAATCCGAACAATGGCGTCAGGTCTTGAAATATAGCAAAAATTGTCTGATTATTGGGGTGACAAGACGAGGTGTGGTGTATGTTTGGCGCAACCCATGATTACGTTGCAAACTGAAGTTTTATACGTTGCCTCAAAGCAAAGGCAAAGGGGTCGGGTCTAGATTCATAGCTTTTTTTGGAAATGGGAAATAAAAAGACCGGTTTATTTTATATTTCAACTAGGCCTTTTTTCCAAAACGAGGAGCTTTGAAACGCCCGGTGCGGTAATCCCGCACACCGGGATTTGTGTAGAGCAATCGGGTAACCGGCTATTCTGCCTTAATGAATAGCAAACAATACTACTAATCTAGATCTTTTGCTTTTATCCCGTTGTTGCTCAGTGTTGAGCAGCGCGAATTTTTCCGTTATTTCCCAATAATGGCTTTGACGGTACCCAAAATAGGAACGCCGACCAGCGCACAAGAAACAGCCCAATGTGCGCCCCAATAGGCGGTGACCACCGCGCCGGTAATCGATAATGCGGCGACCAACCAGCCTAAATACTGACCTCGCCTAATTGACCTGACATCATTCGCTGAAAATCTTGGAAACGGAGCGTTAGCGAAGTGAAGATTTTTAGTCCCCGATAGCCGTAGCGCCGGGTGTTTTGCCGGAGTCTGCGCGAATAGCGCAGGCGGAGGCAAAATACAAGGCATCGCGACACGGCGTAAAGCCATTTGTGGGAGTGCTACGGAGCCGCATCGAGTTTACGATGATGTGGCGTAGTGGCACGGACGCAGGGCGAATCGGGGCCGCCGAAGGCAATAATCGCCAAGTCATTTTTCGCTGCTGAAATCGGACGGACCCCATTTCAGCTTTCGCGAAAAATCTTGGCGCGCTTGTTCTATCAATTTTTTCTCAGAATCATGCCGATGCTGTTGCTCTATCTCCGCCATTCTCATGATCCGTTCGGCGCCATTTTGGATAATGTCGTCGAATTCCCTAAGGGTAGACGGCGGCGGCAACGGGCCTTGCCATTGCGCCGACACGATATGATTAGAATCGTTCTGTTGTTTGTTTTGCTTTGTTGATCGAGACACGGAAATCCGCTCCTATTTTTTGCCAATCTCCGCGCAATCTTTCAAGATCAGACATTTTATTCATAGCGTCCCCCCGTTGCTCTAAATTTATATGTCCTTGAGAGGCATAGAGCGATGAGCCGGATAGGACTTCAAAAAATGCTTTCCAGAATACTGACGCATCTTTTTTTGTGACATACTCTTCTTGCTGCTTCATCATTATGTCTCCGCCGGTTATTAAATCGGCTGCTTATACAGCTCTTATTATCATTATAGATACTCGTTTCAAAAAATGAGTGCAACAAAAAACCTCGAAAACACTAGGTTCTAGGTTTTCGAGGTTGCTTTTAATTCGCATTCTATCACTTGAATAGATTCCGAGTAAATACGGCCACAGCCATGCAACAGGTTCTAGATCCATAGCTTTTTTTGGAAAATAGAGGTGCCCACCCCCGTAAATCTTAGGCTCAGTCCTTACATTTGACATTACCGATTTCCATTCTCCATATAAATTCTCCCAACTTCCTTTCAGCCGACGCGCCAAAGGTGTGCGCGGCTGGAAGCTAAATAATCGGGGTCAGATACTGATGTATCCCCACAAAACGCTCGTTCCCATGCTCTGCGTGGGAATGCCGATTTAGACGCTCTGCGTCGACTGCCGCAGGCAATTGGATTAAGAAACTATAGAGAATGCCTGGTTGCTCTTGTCGGGATTATCGACCTCTGGGGACGCAGAGCGTCCCGGGATGCATTCCCACGCAGAGCGTAGGAACGATGAAAAATCAATATAGCTATCAATTTTGGGTGTTGATTTTGAATAATGTTACATTCTAAGGTAAGGTTGTGATTTTTAAATAGAGCAAGGAAAACCAATGGCTGAAATTATAGCGCGTAACGGTAACGATCTGACGGTTCAAGTCACTATAAAACTGACCGGCAGTTTAATGGAGATGGAAAATACGATATTGGATGGCTGTAATGAAATAGGCTGTTTGGCAACCACAGAAGCGTTGAAAATATTTGATACGGATGGGGGGCCAATAAAATTGGGTGATACTAAAATGACAGCTCGAGACAAGGACAACAAAACCTATCAAACGCCATACGGCAGTGTGCAGCTGGGGCGCTATGTTTATCAAACCTCAAAAGGCGGCAGAATTTATTGCCCTCTGGAGCACAAAGCACGGATTATCCGGGGTGCAACGCCAAAATTTGCCCAACAACTGTCGCATAAATATGCCAACATGAATGCACCGGCGGTCTGTTTGGATTTAGAAGACAATCATCATCGAAAAATAGCGCATTCTTATTTGCAGGATGTGAGCGATTGGGTGGGTGGCATTGCGGGGGCCAAAGAAGAGCTTTGGGAATATGACATTCCGCCCTTGGATGAAGCGATAACGACCATTGTCGTCAGTCTTGATGGCGCTTATGTATTGATACGTGAGGACGGTTACCGGGAAGCGATGGTGGGCAATATTTCGCTTTATGATGTGACCGGCAAACGTCAGCATACCATCTATATCGGTGAAGCCCCCGAATATGGGAAAGGCACATTTTTTCAGCGTTTGGAAAAAGAAATTGTTACCGTCAAAAAACACTATCCCGATGCCCTCTATTTAGGTATTGCCGATGGTGCAAAAAATAATTGGTCGTTTTTAGAGCAACATACCAGTCGTCAATTACTGGACTTTTTCCACGTCACTGAGTATCTGGCAAACGTCGCTTATGCTGCCTATCCAGGAAAAACGGACAAACCCAAGCGCATAATTTGGCTAGATGAACGCTGTAAACAGCTAAAACGTGAACCCGGTGCAGTCGAAACACTGATCAGTGAAATGGAAAAATTGGCCCAAAAAACCAGCCTGACAAAAACAGTCAAAGAGAATTTGGAGGCCGCGCTAACCTATTTTAAAAACCATAACCAGATGATGGATTATGCAATGCATACAGAAAAAAACTTACCTATTGGCTCAGGCGTCACCGAAGCTGCTTGCAAGACGCTGGTGAAGCAACGGCTTTGTGGTTCAGGTATGCGCTGGAAAAACCAAGGGGCTAAAGTGATTTTATCTTTACGTGCATTGGTTCAGTCTAAAGGAAGATGGCAACAGTTTTGGGATAAGATTGATCAATATGGTTCCCATGTGTGCGTATAATTCACATTATTCAAAATCAACACCCTCAATTTTCAGCCATAGCAAATTGTTTTATTTGGCTATTTCGTGGGGATACCTCAGGGCCAGATACAAATTATTTAGGTAATAAAAGGCACAAACTGAATCACGGCAACGGGGTCAGGTCTTGAAATATAGCAAAAATCGTCTGATTATTGGGGTGACAAGTCGAGGTCTGGTGTATGTTTGGCGCAACCCATGATTACGTTGCAAACTGAAGTTTTATACGTTGCCTCAAAGTATATCCCTCGCATTTACCGGTGCTCGATTAATTGGCCACGGGTTATTTCCACATAGTCATAGATTTCCAATGCGGCGACGATCACCGAAAGGTTTTTCTCGAACAACTCAACTAACGCCCTATTGCTGATGTTTCCCGTAGATACTAGCAATAGCTTAAATGGCGCTGATGTAATCAAAAGCGAACTCACAAAATCGGCATCTTTGGTGATAACCACTCTTTGTTCCGCTAACGATATATCGTTGATACGCCAGTCAGGAGTGCGGTCACCTGCTGGCAAATCCGACGTATGAACAACATCATGCCCCCACCACTTCAGGCTATCCGAAAGATGCCTGGGGAGTTGGGCGTCAACCAAAAATTTCATGCCGCCAAATTTTCAATCCGTTTAACTTTGGCTAACCGAGCGGCAAATTCCAAAGCGGCCATGATGTCGTCCCTTTCCAGATCTTGATAATCGGCCAGTATTTCTTCGACGGTCATTCCGGCGCTCAACCATTCCAGGATGTTTTCAACCGGATAACGCAAGCCTCGAATACAGGGTTTTCCGTGGCAAATATCGGCATTTATCGTAATACGGTTTGATAGTAGTTCGTCCATAACAGCCCTCGAAAGATTGTTGATTTCTCTATTTGGTAAATATACCAGCTCAATTTCAAACCCGGATCGTTTTTTTACTCGGATGCCCAATTCTGAGCATAACGGGGTTCACAAAAAAAGGGGTCAGGTTTAATTAATAATTTAACCTTCTCCCTTTTTTCTACATAGCGTTCGTCTTGACGTACGTACTAAAAGGCGTACACTTAAGATAATTTGAACACAGCAGAGGTATGTCATGACCGGAATAACTGCAACTGAGGCGCGCAGCAACCTTTATCGGTTGATTGATGAAACCGCCGAATCTCACCAACCAATCGTCATCACGGGTAAACGGAATAAAGCTGTTCTGGTTTCCGAAGAAGATTGGTCTGCAATTCAGGAAACGCTTTACCTGCTATCCGTACCAGGCATGCGTGAGTCTATTCGGAAGGGTATGGATACTCCTGTGGATGAATGCAATGAAGAGCTCGACTGGTGACATTTACCGCATGGAAGTTGGTTTACACCAAGCAAGCTCAGAGGGATGCAAAGAAGTTGGCCTCCAGCGGCCTGAAGCTAAAAGCACAGGAATTGCTGGAGCTGATAGCAAAAGATCCGTATCGTAAGCCGCCTCCGTTTGAGAAGCTCATCGGCGATCTTACGGGAGCCTATTCCCGCCGGATCAATATTCAGCATCGCCTAGTGTACCAAGTACTTGAAGATGAACGAGTAGTTAAAGTTCTTCGGCTCTGGAGCCACTACGAATAATACATAACCCTAAATTTTTTGCTTGGTTCTTGAGGTCAGGTCTTACAATTGATATTACCGACTTCCATTCTCCATATAAATTCTTCCGACTTCTTTTCAGCCGACGCGCCTTTGGCGCGTTCAGCTTGAAGCTTGGCGTTAGCTGCTCAAAAACAATCATTCTCTCAAGTTTTAATTACATTATAGTTACGCTAAATTCGGTAAATAATGGGAGTGCAGTCAAATGACTCAGCTAGTACGAATAGGGAATTCGCAAGGCATAAGAATACCTAAGCCTTTGATTGAACAAGCTCGTTTGGAAGGAAAAGAGCTAAAATTACAATTGGTTAACAGTGGCCTCCTCATAACTCCGGAGAATGGAGTTAGAGAAGGATGGAAAGAAGCTATAGAACAAACAATTTCGGCTCAGGGGCAAGAGTCGCTAGATGATGAATGGTTGGATTTCCCTCTCGACTCGGATGATGAGCTTGACTGGTAATGATAAAGCGATTTGAAGTTTGGCTCGTTGACCTCAATCCCACAAAAGAAAGAGAGATCAATAAAAAACGCCCTTGCGTTGTCATTTCTCCCAATGAAGTGTCGGCTCTGTCTACGGTTCTTATGGCTCCAATGACGACTAAGGGTTTTGAGTTTCCTTGTCGTGTTCCATGTAAGTTCAAAGGAAAAAGCGGTCTGATCCTGCTGGATAAAATTAGGGCAGTTGATAAATCAAGGCTTGTTACAAAACTTGGGGCGGTGAGCGCAAAGACACAAAAAGAACTGTGTCGTGCTTAAAAGAAATGTTCGAGTATTAGATGTAGCTAACAATGCACATTCACTCGGACAAATTTACGCAACGTTTCGTTTGCGCACATGGACGGGGTCAGATCGAGATTCATAGCCTTTTTTGAAAATGTGAAATAAATGACGCCGGGTTTATTTTGTAATTCAACCCAACCCATTTTTCTAGCCTTCTTCTCCCGCTTGACGGCATTTCCTCCCCGGATCATAATCCGGTTGAAATGCGCGATTCAGCCCATTGGACTTCTTATGCTTAATCCCACACAGCAGTGCCGCCCCCCCCTGCAAGCTGTCAGGACGCGCCGTGCAGAGAATAAATCATGAACATTTTAAGAATGGATAAGCCTGACGGGGCCAACCGGCGATGAACGAGGCGCAAGAAAAACCGCTCGTGGACAGTTGCTCGTTGACTCTGATCGGCAGCGGCGGTGCCGGCGTAATGACCGCCGGGCAGATTCTTCTGGATGTTGCTGCCGAGGCAGGTTATTTCGGCTTGATGACGCGTTCCACCGGTCCACAGATCCGGGGAGGCGAAGCCGCAGCGGTGCTTCGGCTCGGCGTGACGTCTATCGGCTGCCAGGATGATCGCATCGATCTCTTAGTCGCGCTGGACTGGGGCAAGGCCGAGCACTTTTCCGACGAGTTGGTGCTGGATGCCGATAGCGTGGTTATTGCTGACTCTGCTGAAGGCGAGCCGCCCGTCTGGGTGACGGATTCGGGTGCTCGCCACTACGCGGTAAGGCTTAGCGAACTTGCGCGCGAACATTCCGGCTTACGCGCCAATATCATTGCCGTGGGCATCGTCGGGGCACTCGTCGGTCTCGATTTCGACAGCATGAAGAATACTATTAAACGCCGGCTAATCGGAAAAGAAAACCTGTTTGCCGATGTCATACAGGCTGGACTACAGGCGGGTATTTCCGCGGCCGAGTCGCTTCAATGTGCCTGCAAGCTCGCGCCGCCTCAAGCGCAACCGCGTTGGCTGTTGACCGGTAACGAAGCCGTCGGCATGGGGGCGCTGCGCGGCGGGGTGCGGTTCTGTGCTGCCTATCCGATCACGCCCTCTACCGAGATTCAGGAGTGGTTGGCAGAACGGCTCCCCGAGGTAGGCGGCTGCCTGGTGCAGGCCGAAGACGAACTCGCCTCGATAAACATGTGCATTGGCGCCTCGTTTGGCGGGGTGCCGGCCATGACTGCCACTTCGGGCCCCGGTTTTTCCCTGATGGTCGAAGCGCTTGGGCTTGCGGTGGCGACCGAGACGCCACTGGTTGTGGTTGATGTTATGCGTGGCGGGCCGGCTACTGGCATTCCCACCAAGTCCGAGCAGGCTGATCTCGCCATTGCCGTTTATGGCGCCCACGGCGATGCACCTCGGTTGGTGTTGGCGCCCAACGGCATTGGCGACTGCATGACGACCACCCAGTGGGCCGTATATCTGGCCGAGGCGTTGCAATGTCCGGCAGTGGTGTTAAGCGACCAGTTTCTGGGCCAGTCACGCGCTGCCATTATGCCGCCGAAAGATCGCGAGTGGCGCGCCAAGCGGCGCAGGGCGCCGGCGAACATCGCGGATTTTCAACGTTTCAGGGATTGCAGCGACGGCATTTCGATGATGGGCATTCCCGGCACGCCGGGCAGCGAATACACAGCCACGGGGTTAAGCCACAAGCCGTCGGCGCGTCCCTCGGCCATGCCCGCCGACCATCGCCTACAGTTGGACAAGCGCCGCCGCAAGCTCGAGCAATTCGATTACGGTGATGACTGGGCCGATATCGAGGGCGATGGATCTCTTGGGTTACTGACCTGGGGTTCCTCCACCCAAGCGGCTCGCGAGGCCGTTGCGCGGGTTCGTGCCGATGGATTGGCGGTACGCCTCGTGTCGCTAAGGCTGATCGCACCGCTTGATCCTGTGCGACTCACTACAGCTTTAGACGGGATCAAGCGACTGTTGGTGGTCGAACAAAGCCACGGAGCTCAGTTCTTTCAGTATCTGCGGGCCAGCTGCGAGCTGCCGCCGCACACTCGCAGCCTTGCCGAGCCCGGCCCCCTGCTGTTCCGGCCGGGTCGGATCGCCGCCGCGCTTCGCGTACTAGAAATGGAGGAGGTCAAATGAGCAGCGAACCTCAAGTCAAGATCCGTACCCACGCGCACAAGAACTACAAGTCGAGCTACAAGCCCGTGTGGTGCGCAGGCTGCGGTGATTACGGCGTGCTCAACGCGCTCACGAAGTCGCTCGCAGCACTGGAAATCCCCACTGAACAGGTTGCCCTGATTGCCGGCATCGGTTGCTCATCGCGGCTTCCGGCCTACACCCGGGCCTACGGTTTCCACGGCGTACACGGCCGTGCATTGCCGGTGGCCGCAGGGTTAGCCATAAGCCGGCCGGAGCTCACGGTCATCGCCGTAGGCGGCGACGGAGACGGTTTCTCGATCGGCGGCAACCACTTCATCCATGCCTGCCGGCGCAACGCCAATTTCAGTTACCTGGTGATGGACAACGCGGTCTACGGTATGACGAAGGGACAGGCTTCGCCGACCACTGAGAGTGACTGGACCGGTTCGAAACTGGCGCCACAAGGCACGCATCAACCCCCCTTCCAGCCGCTGGAAATGGCGCTGGCTGCGGGAGCGCCGTTCATCGCGAGGGCCTTCTCGAATGCCCCCAACGAACTGGCGCAGATCATTAGCGAGGCCATCAAGTTTCCCGGTTTCGCTTTTGTGCAGATATTGAGTCCGTGCGTTACTTTCCGTCCGGAGCAGCTCAACTGGAAGAAACAGGTACACGAGGCTTTTACGCCGACCGCCGACAAGCGCGAGGCCTACCTTAGGCTACTTGACGACGACGGCATCGGCACCGGGATTCTTTATCGTGCTCCACGACCCTACTTTCAGCCCGATACCGCCGCAACCCGAAGTCTTGAAGCGATCGCGGCTAGCTTCGAGGTAGGGTGGTGAAAATTGCCTATTATTTACCGATTTATACCCCTCGTAGATCAAAATTCGGCGCCGGGGTGCCCGTCAAAGGACGCCGTGAATACGTCCCTGTAGACTCTATGCCAGCTCCATGCTGGCAAAGCCTTTGCCGAGCACCCCGGTGCCTCCTTAGACACTGCCGAAATTTAAAGTGCGAAAGGTATACCATCAATAAAGTGTTAGTCTTTCTATTCCACTTTGAGATGAATAAACCACCTCCTGCGAAACGGGTTATTTAACCCGTCTCCAATGTTTCCGCTTGCTTCGGCCACGGTTGAAACGTTTCGGACGGAGTTGCAACCCCCGTCCTGCCAAACGGAATGAGTTAAACGTTAGCTCTCGGACAGCCTCCTAGGAGTTTCCGAAAAGTTTGCTCATCATTCTTCTGCTTGATAAAAAAGATCGTCGATTAAAATCGTAAAATACCTGCATGTACCGCACAAGCCGTCATCATTGAATTTGACTAGTATCAAAGTTGCAACTAATGCCAAAGAAATAAAACCGGTATATAACCAAAATCTATCAGTTGCAGGGGTCCCGTTTCTCATTGATTACCTCGTATTTGTCGTTATATTCGATTATTAAGAAAAGAAATATGCACAAAATAAATTCCTGGAGCTATGAGCTTTATTGAGAGCTCGGCAACGCGGTTGACAGGACGCGCAGCATACCCAGAACCTAAATTAGCTTAGGCAGCCCTCGAGAGACATATCCCATACCTTTTATTCTTAGGCGGTTTTTCAATCATAAGGGAGTAGAGGGAAATTCATCCTTGTATGCATGCGGGTGGCGTCTGATTACCAAGAATGGTGTGCACTAGAGCAGCGCGGAAAAACCAGCTTTACCGCAGACACTTGTCAATCGAGCAACCAAACACCTTACGACATTTGAAGAAGATATTTCATGCTCGCTCCTAAACATTCACCGCTATGACTCGATCAAGCGATCCGTCTTCTATGAGGAAATGCGTCAACCTCATGCTAGTAGTGAATCGATACTATAAGACAATATCATAAAAAGTCAATTCCTTGTCGAGGTAAAACATTACCGAGTTTTGCAATCAACCTAAATTCGGCCGTTTATCCATGAAGCACATAAAGCTCTCTTAAAAGATTTCACAAAATTACCTAAACATTCTCGCTAACCTTTTTGGTAATCGAAAGCTCTATCCAAACGGGTGTTGATTTTGAATAATGTGAATTATACGCACACATGGGAACCATATTGATCAATCTTATCCCAAAACTGTTGCCATCTTCCTTTAGACTGAACCAATGCACGTAAAGATAAAATCACTTTAGCCCCTTGGTTTTTCCAGCGCATACCTGAACCACAAAGCCGTTGCTTCACCAGCGTCTTGCAAGCAGCTTCGGTGACGCCTGAGCCAATAGGTAAGTTTTTTTCTGTATGCATTGCATAATCCATCATCTGGTTATGGTTTTTAAAATAGGTTAGCGCGGCCTCCAAATTCTCTTTGACTGTTTTTGTCAGGCTGGTTTTTTGGGCCAATTTTTCCATTTCACTGATCAGTGTTTCGACTGCACCGGGTTCACGTTTTAGCTGTTTACAGCGTTCATCTAGCCAAATTATGCGCTTGGGTTTGTCCGTTTTTCCTGGATAGGCAGCATAAGCGACGTTTGCCAGATACTCAGTGACGTGGAAAAAGTCCAGTAATTGACGACTGGTATGTTGCTCTAAAAACGACCAATTATTTTTTGCACCATCGGCAATACCTAAATAGAGGGCATCGGGATAGTGTTTTTTGACGGTAACAATTTCTTTTTCCAAACGCTGAAAAAATGTGCCTTTCCCATATTCGGGGGCTTCACCGATATAGATGGTATGCTGACGTTTGCCGGTCACATCATAAAGCGAAATATTGCCCACCATCGCTTCCCGGTAACCGTCCTCACGTATCAATACATAAGCGCCATCAAGACTGACGACAATGGTCGTTATCGCTTCATCCAAGGGCGGAATGTCATATTCCCAAAGCTCTTCTTTGGCCCCCGCAATGCCACCCACCCAATCGCTCACATCCTGCAAATAAGAATGCGCTATTTTTCGATGATGATTGTCTTCTAAATCCAAACAGACCGCCGGTGCATTCATGTTGGCATATTTATGCGACAGTTGTTGGGCAAATTTTGGCGTTGCACCCCGGATAATCCGTGCTTTGTGCTCCAGAGGGCAATAAATTCTGCCGCCTTTTGAGGTTTGATAAACATAGCGCCCCAGCTGCACACTGCCGTATGGCGTTTGATAGGTTTTGTTGTCCTTGTCTCGAGCTGTCATTTTAGTATCACCCAATTTTATTGGCCCCCCATCCGTATCAAATATTTTCAACGCTTCTGTGGTTGCCAAACAGCCTATTTCATTACAGCCATCCAATATCGTATTTTCCATCTCCATTAAACTGCCGGTCAGTTTTATAGTGACTTGAACCGTCAGATCGTTACCGTTACGCGCTATAATTTCAGCCATTGGTTTTCCTTGCTCTATTTAAAAATCACAACCTTACCTTAGAATGTAACTTTATTCAAAATCAACACCCATCCAAACGAATACCAAATTATTGAACTGTCTTCTTATTCTTCATGATGAAATGCTTTTTCTAGGATCAAACATCCATAGCCAAATTGAAGCAATTCTCAGTTTGAGCAGTTTCGCCGATTTTAGGGTGTGGGGTATGCCTGTCGAGGAACGCCAAGGATGGCGTGTATTAGGGCAATGCAGGG
The DNA here is from genome assembly GCF_005931095.1 of Methylotuvimicrobium buryatense. GTDB lineage: Bacteria > Pseudomonadota > Gammaproteobacteria > Methylococcales > Methylomonadaceae > Methylotuvimicrobium > Methylotuvimicrobium buryatense. The sequence continues at coordinate 4,718,844 of NZ_CP035467.1, forward strand.
CAGAAAAATGCTCCTGCATTTTCTGCATTCATTACATCCATGTAAATCAGCAATTGCCGAGGAGCAAAAATCTGTCCTGCTGCCCACATCCTCGCCAAGCATGTCCCACACCCTTTTTGATCTCCAAATTGGGAATTGCTGACCAAATTGACAGATTGATATCTTTTCAAATATTCGAGTTAAAAGCGAGCCCGAATATTATAAATAACAACACCTGTTTCGCCCTCCATGCTTGGCTTCATAAAGCGCTCGGTCGGCTCTTATGATCAGTTCATCGAGACTCTGCGTTTCCGGTCTCAAACACGCAACACCCAAACTCGCGGTAATTGATTGCTCGATACCGGGAAGACTCAATTCGGCGATAGTGTCACGAAGTCGCTCTGCAAATTTAAGCGCGCTATGCGAATCCGCCTCTTCCAGCAGCAAGACAAATTCCTCGCCGCCGAAACGCGCGGCAAAATCGCTATCTCGACAACTTTTCCGTAAACAATCGGCGACCATGACTAACACTTGGTCGCCCACCGCGTGTCCATGGGCATCGTTGAAGCGCTTGAAGTGATCGATATCCAACACGATGACCGACAGGTTCCGTTTGTAACGCTGGGCGGCGCGAAATATCGGTTCGCCTTTTTGATAGAATGCGCGCCGATTCATCATATTGGTCAACGAGTCTCTTGTTGCTAATAATTCGAGCTCTTGCGTGCGGTCTTTGACCTTTTGTTCCAGCGTTGCGTTGAGTCGCTTTAACTCGGTTTGCGTTTGTACGAAGTGATGTAACGAAATAGCGATCAATGCCAAAGAAAAACTTAACAAGCCCCAACCCAGAGGTATTCGCCGCCAAGGCAGAATACTATGCGCCACAGCCATGTCGAGCAACAGCAATAGACCGAAAAAAGCAAATGTGACGATGATGACTTTTTGTTCATTGTTGGTATGACGAAATCTCGAGAAAGCCACTGCAAACAATAACGACAGACTGATCGCAAATAAACCGTCAAAAACGAAATACATTCTGGAAATTGCACTATAACCGACTAATGGCAATATATTGGCGCCTACTACATAGACTAAATGAAATCGCCATAGCGCCCCGATCAATCTTTGATACTTGATACCGGCACACCATTCGCCGAACAATAAAGCCATAGCGACCGGCAATAAAAAATAGCCGGTCGCGGCCAAATGATCCCAAAACAATGGCGCGTTGAACAACCACAATCTGACTTGACTCTGCCCGAAGACCATCAAGGCGGAAGCCAAGGCGAACAATGCCAAATAATAAAAACTTCTCCGCTCGGCTTGCAGTAATGCGAAAACAAATGCCAAACCGGCAATCAGCAAGGAAAAGCCGCTGACGACAATCTGTTCCACCGAATGTTCGAGAATCAATTTGATCAAATCGAGTCGTTCCATCAACTTGACCTCGCCCCACAGGCCGATGTCGCTATAGTCGGAAAACACCCGAAAATAAAGAAACTTGCCGGCAAAATCGGCAGGCAGTTGGATCATGTGCCAAGGCCAACCTTCGAAACGTCCTTGGCCGTTATGATCGAAATTGCCGTACTGATAGATTTTTCGCCCATCCAGATAGGCTTGAACAATCAAGTCTACACTGTAGATATAAATGACCGGGTCTTGCCAATTGCCGTTCGGTAAAACGGTACGGAACCAAATATTGGTTTGTCCGTCGCGTCCCGGAGGATTGGAAGGAAAGTCGATTGGGTGCCATGCTCCATTGGCGTTGTCTTGCAGAGCCCATTCCGGCCGCCCTTGGGCATCGAAAGATGAATCGCCCCAGCGGTATTGCCAACCGCTATGCAATTGCAGGGTTGATTCATACGCTTGGAGGCTAACCGTAAAAAATGACAGACAAAGCAACAACCCGCCTTTCAGCCGGTGTTCCGTCACAAAATTTATTACGTAAACGACTAATCGTGTAAGCAACGGTATCAATCGGCCTGATAAATTAGATTGACGGGGAAGCTATCGATTGCGATAGGCTGATAGCAAATATCAGAGACATACCTTATTGCACTGCGCATTTCGACAAAGTCTCAAGGAATTGCTGGCGCGCTTTGCATTGTTGACACGGCCGAAGTATATACATCGCGCGGTCACATGCTCGGTTTTCTAACGCGCTCTTTAGTTCGGTAACTGCGTTGTGAAAACAGTTACATAGCTTGCTATGCGCCTGTTTTCGCGCCTTGCTACCGAACAAAATAGCATTGCCATAAAAGCCGAAAACAGGCGAAGTATAGCATCGTAACGTTAGGGAAAATGGGCATACCTCACAAGCCCAGCAATTCCCAGTTTGAGCAGTTTCGCCGATCTTAGGGTGTGGGGTATGCCTGTCGAGGAACGCCGTAAACCCATCCATGGGGAGCTTGGCGGCAGCTCGAACGCCACGGATGGCGTGTATTAGGGCAATGCAGGGCAGAAAAATGCTCCTGCATTTTCTGCATTCATTACATCCATGTAACTCAGCAATTGCCGAGGAGCAAACATCTGCCCTGCTGCCGACATCCTCGCCAAACACACCCCACACCCTTTTTGATCCCCAAATGGGGAATTGCTGTCACAAGCCGGTACAAACGATTTATACCCATCGCAGATCAAAATTCGGCACCAGGGTGTCCGTCAAAGGACGCCGTGAATACATCCCTGTAGGCTCTATGCCAGCTCCATGCTGGCAAAGCCTTTGCCGCACACCCTGGCGCCTCCTCAGGCACTGCCGAAATTTGAAGTGCGAAAGGTATATTGAATTTTAAATTATGGCTGCATGTTAACCGAATAGCTAGGGTCGGAAAAATTATGACGAATAATTTACTCGACCAGTGCACGAACTTCGAACATTATTTGGCTTACATACCGGAGTTTTTGTAATGATTTAAAGCGCGTTCAAGACTAAGAAAGTATTCAATTTACCCGTCGTAGATCAAAATTCGGCGCCGGGGTGTCCGCCAAAGGACGCCGTGAATACGTCCATGTAGGCTCTATGCCAGCTCCATGCTGGCAAAGCCTTTGCCGCACACCCCGGCGCCTCCTCGGGCACTGCCGAAATTTAACTGGCAAAGGGTGTATTTGACTGGTTGCTTCCTGCTTACCCGTTAGGTCAAGGGCTCACAAGATGCAAAGAACCACGGAAATCGTTGGCGTTTAAGTATCGATGGCTGCCGTTCTTCAACAATATCAAAGCCACCGTGCAGCAGCAGCTCTCGAAGGCAACCGGGCGAATAGAACCAGGTTCCATAACCACCCCGAATACTTGTCATGCCGCCCTGAGTTTTATCTTGGCGCCGCACAATGAATTTAGCCCAATTGCCGGGAATAGGCAGCACCTGAGATGTCTGCATAAGTAGGCGTTCCTTAGTCAGGCCTCCAATTTGACGCAATACAAACGCCGGGTCTGCAATGTGATAAAGCCCACCAAGACAAAGTACGACATCGAACGGCTCATCGAAATAATTTTCGATTTGATAGACATCGCCATGTATGAACTCGATTTTGCAATCAGATTTCAGTGTACTCGCTATAAACTGAGCGCATTTGATCCGTTCTTCCGAGAACTCCACACCCACCACTTCTTTAGCGCCTGCAAGAGCAGCCATAATAGAAAACCCTCCATTGGCTGAAAACAAATCTAAGACTCTTTTGCCTTTAACCGATTCAGTCACCCAATCGCTAACCATGGCCTGCTTCATTTCGTTATTTTCGGCGAGCTTTCGATTTGGGTGGACAGGAGACTCCGCGTTTCGATATATAAATTGCGTAAACCATGATGTAGATGGAATCGCGGCCATAGCGGCTTTCTCACTTTCAGTTAACTCGATATCTAGTCGTACAGCCATAATGCAGTCCCCATTTTTTCTAAAATCGACAATTATACCCATAGCAGTGCAAAATTCAGCATTGAATGCACATCAAGGGCAGGGCAAACGCATTAAAATTACATTCCTAACAGCAATTTAGCGCGGTAGCGATCGTTCCAGGCGGCTTTGAGTCTTTTCTTTTTCATGCTGAGTTTAGATTCCTCTTGCTGGAACAGATTGACACAGATATGCCGGATGGTGGTCATAATCGCAGCGGCATTACCTTTTCGAATTCGGTTGTCATCTTCTCGAAAGACCACGTCTAAGCGCCAGTGCAATTGGTTTTCAATACCCCAGTGATGGCGCACAGCCCGCGCAAATAGCTGCGCATCGGCTTTAATGCTGTTAATGAAACAACGCTGCTCGATTGTTACTTTATCGCCGATGTGGCATTCGCGCTCCACGAAGCCAATGCTGCGTAATTCTTTCCAGAGCTCCGTTTTCGGGAGCGTACAAAGCTCCTCGGTAATCCAATAACGGCGGGTTTCTAAACGCCCATGGTCGTTGTCGATTTCTTCGTGATAAGCGTATTCGACGTGGTTAAAATTCGCTTGCTTGGCCGTGTTGAAAAAATCCTCGACGGCTTCATGCAATTCGCCTTGATTGCCTTTCAGGCCCAAACAGTAATCACCGCCTTGATCGACGATTTGCTCAGCAATCGTGCGCTGGCAGCCCATGGCATCAATGGTCACAATACAACCTTTAAGTTCTAGCAAAGCCAATAGCTTCGGGATTGCGGTAATTTCATTCGACTTTTCTTCGGTCGCTTCTTGGCCGAGCACTAATCCATTCGCACAACCCCAGGCGCTGACCATGTGCAACGGATTTTGGCCGCGTTTGCGGTCATGCGAACGGCGTGCGGTTTTGCCATCTATCGCAATCACTTCATCGGGTATCACTTCGCGAATGGCGTTCACCCAATCTATAAAGCAACGTTGAAATTCTTTCGGTGACAATCGAGAAATGACATACGCCAAGCAATCATGCGATGGAATGCCATTCTTTAACGGTACAAACTGCCTTAACCAATCTAATTTATTATGGCCAAACTCTTCAATGGCTTCCCAACCCTCAGCACCGCTTAACGAGGCGCAAACAGTGAGTACAATGATATCCATCAACTGATGAAGTTTCTTACGTTCAATTCGGGGATCAGTCACGTTGGAAAAGTGCTTAATTAAACTGCAGTCCGTTGGTAACATACGCAAAATTCCGATACGATACCTCTAAACTCTATGTTTTAACAGTATTTTTAATGCGTTTGCCCTGACATCAAGGGTCCAGCAACTCCTCGAGCACTGCCGAAATTAGAAGCGCGAAAGATAAAGCGCTCGGACCGTACTTATTGTCGACCTTGTTTGCCCGATTTATAACTCGAACTTTATCTTATCAAGTCGGCTTTCCAAGGCTGCCAACAACTCTTTTCCGGATTTGACCGTTCCAAAATCGGCCGGCTCTAGGCTTTTGCCGGTTAATACCGAAAATCGTGATAACAAATTTTTCAGGCGATTTTGTTCGCTTATGGTAAAGCGATATTGCCGAATCCAGTACTCGAAGTTAGGCGCTTCGGGGAGGTTAACAAGTTTGGCGCGTTCTTCGAGCTTGTCGAGCAGGAGACCCAGAAGGCCGATGTTGTTTCCTATCAATTGCTCAACGACTTTCGGATCGAGATTGCGTCCCGGCTCCAACCGGTTGTCCGAAACGACTTTTAAGCACTGGATCAATTCGCCAGTCGAAAACCGCGCCGCCGTCTCAAAGAATGCCGAGGCTTCCATGTCGCATAAATGTTCGTGGTTGTAATCGAACTGAGGTTTAGAACCTGTCAACAGCGATGTTGCAGGACATGACAAGCCGTAGACAGGCATCGGATAGTAATTTCTACCGGTATCGGCGTCACTTACTTTATTGATTGTCCAAGCGCTACCGATATCATGCGTCCTGTGGCCTGCAACTCCAACATTGATAAATAGCGCATTTTCAAGACAGGCACTAACGGCTTGCGTGTAGGCCAAACCTGCCGCCATTGCACTTTTTCCCGGTCCCGTAACGGTTAAATAAATAGATTCATTTCGATACATTGCAAAAGCGCGCACCGCTGTGTCTTTTTTCAAACCGAAGTGTGCAACCAGAGGTTTCGCCTCGCATGGCAACGCAACCGCAAAAAAAATATTCGCCGCCAAAAGAATCAATCTCTCTTTAGATTTGTTGCAGAAACACAACGATAAAATTGATAATCTTGAACCATTTCACGAGAAAGTTTCATAATAATTAATAGATTGTTGCATTATATTAAATTTTGGATTAGATTTGCATCACAACAACAAAACGAGGATCGACTGATGAGCGCTGTTATGCAAACCTTTCCTGAAAGACGCCGGGGTACCGCAGCTTTAATCGATGAATTAAGAAAAGAACGGCATGAGGTGTGGGCAATGTATTGCCGTATTGCCGAGCTGAAGCCGTTTTCGGCCGGTAAAAAAGTGCAAACTCGGCTTTCCGAGTTTTCGCAACTACTAGTCGATTATGTGTCGCTGTGGCACTTCGGCATTTATGAGCGATTATTGTCCGGTAACGAAAAACGCCAAGCGTTGCTATCTGTGGCAAACGAACTCTATCCCGAGCTATCGAGAACCACCGATGCGGCTATCGTTTTCAACGATAAGTACGAACACGCTAAAAACTATTTAACGCCCAGCTCTCTCGAGCAAGACCTGTCGGTTCTAGGCGAGCATTTGGCCATCCGCATGACCCTGGAAGACAAGCTTTGCAACATGTTGCTAAATTAAATCATAAAAAATGTATGCCCTATAAAAATTAAGCCGCTGCCGAATCATTCGACAGCGGCTTTTTTTATCCTCTTATCTCGGCCGACCATTCTCCGGATCGAAAGTGGTCCCAGTGTCGTCCTCTTGTATTTTAATAAAGCGCTCTCTCAATCGTGAAAATGCACTCCATAGCGTGGTATCCATGACGACCTCATTGCCGATCGATACGATCACTCTGGCCAACTCAGGTATTCGGGTCCTAGTCGCAATCAAATAAATCGGCTGAACATAGAGAATCGAGTGTTCCATCGGCAAAATAATCATTCGCCCCATTTCCACTCGGGAGCCGCGTTGGTCCCAGAGCGTAAGTTGGGCCGAGATCTCCGGATCTTGCTCAATCAAAGCCTCGACCTGTGCCGGTCCGTTGACTTGAACCTCCTTCGCGAACTGGTAGATCGTTATGCTTTTTTTGAAGGCATCGCCGCACTTTTCTCTATCCATCACACTGGCAACGCCGACCATGCTCAAGTTCTGATTGTTGATCGGCGTCATCGGGTTGATCATGACGAATTCTTCCTTGCCGCCGCAATGCCCTAAGTCTACCGTTTGGTAGTAAGGCTTGACCTCCTTGCCTCTCACTTCCGCAAAATTCCAAGTCTCGGCCTGTTGATAAAACAATGCCGGGTCACGCTGATGATATTTGGCATAGACTTTCATCTGTAAATAGAACAGGTCGCGCGGAAAACGCAATTGTTGCTTTAATTCTCTCGGCATTTCGTCGATATCGCGGAATACGCCGGGGTAAGCCCTGTCGTAAGCCTGAATGATCACATCCGACGGATCGGAAACATAAAAACGAGTGAAACCGCTGTAAGCATCGACGGTGATCTTGACCGAATTGCGGATATAGTTGAATTCCTTGCTGCCGTCTAAAAAATCATCCTCGGCCGATTTCGATACCGGATACCAATTCGACAAGGTATAGGCGTCTTGCACCCAATAGAATCGGTCTTTCGTGACAACCAGATAAGGATCTTTGTCTAAATGCAGAAAAGGCGCTAGGTGACTGATCCGGTCGACGACATTACGACGAATCAACAAGCGGCTCTCTCGAGAGATATTGGTCGAGAAAAATATTTTTTCATCCTTGAAAAAAAACGAAAACAAGGCTTTTCTAAACAACGAAGGAATCGGAATACCACCCTTGCCGACATAGGGCGCATCGACCGCGGGATCGGGACGCGAGCCCGAAAGCGCAACCACGTCAAGATTATTCGGTACGATTGCGTATTTATAATCCTCCATTCCGTAATAAATATCGGGGTGTTTGATATCGAATCCGACTGTGGAACTTAAATCCAAGTCCCGCAAAAACCAACGGATCGGATTACCCGCATCTTGCGCCGCAGGCGTCACCACCGCGCCGTAACCATGCGTAAAACGCAAATGCGTGTTTTCCCAGTTTTGTGCCTCTTCGGGGAGCTTGGAGATATTCATTTCCCGAGCGGCAAGATTGACCTGACGTTTGAAACCGTCGATCAAATAACGGCCTTCGTCGACATCGAGAAAATGATAATACGGCCGGATACTTTGAATCTGGTTGTAAACATCGCTCAAAAATTCACGATCCCAAACCGGAATGTTTTCGAAACGTCTTCGGGTACTCCAGGCTTCGATATCTTTGGTCGGATCTAGCGTCACCGTAAAATCGACGATATCGATATTTTTTAAATCATAAGCATCGCGCGTCGCGACAATATTGTGATCGATAAACGGGCGCTGCGTCCTAACCGGATTAGGCTTGACGATAAATTTATCGATCAATTGCGGTATAAACTTGACTTCTTGTAAGCCCAACGCACTAACAAAGACTCCCAATGAAATCAAAAACGGGACTTTGGTCCGCGTCGTTTCGGAGAAATAATAAAACAACAATGAAATCGCAGCAGCCAGAAACCCCAGAATCGAGAGCCAAATCAACGGTAGTTGATAGCGTATTTCGACGAAGCCGGGCCCTGAAAACACCGGCTCGTGTCGGTCGACATAAAGCAGCGAAAACCGGTACAGCATGAAACCCCAAACGACGAAGAGCACGACAAAACCGAACAACACCGCCAGATGAATTTTAGCGGCCTTCGGAAACTCTTTTGATTGACTTGGGATAAACGTATGCTGTACCCAATATTGAAAAGCGACCATTATAAAAATAATGATCGCTGTAGCTAGTAGCTCTTCTTGGATGAGTAAATAAATCGGGTAAGACAGTAAATAAAAACCGATATCATGTCCGTAAACGGGCTCAACGATTCCGGATGATCCGCCGAAGAAATACAACAGCCCCGTTTCCCATTGATGATAAAAGGGAATTGCAATCGCAATGGCTAAAATCAATGCGACCGGCGTAGAAAATTTGAGCGACAAGCTCATGAATAAGTCGGCTAGGCGCTCGAAACGCTTACGCTTGGCCGAGTCCAGCAATACATCCTGATTGGGATTGAACCCCAGATAACGGGCCGCCAACCAAAAATGCAAAAAGAAAATCGAAAAGAAAACCGCTGTGACCGCGCCCGAAAGAAAAAAGCGGTAAAGCAATCTCAGCCAAAAATAGCCTTCAAACCTTAATGCTTGAAACCACCAATAATCGACGATCAGATCGAGAAATACGAAATAGAATGCGACATAAACGACAAGCAATATGCCGAGGGTTGCCGCAATAATCTTGGTTAAATGTCTCGGAATCCGCATAGTTTCCTCATTAAATCTATGGCTTTACGCATTGTTCTTGTCGAAATGCCCGTATTCTAACATCCATCGACGAATTTGCCTCGTTATCGCGCCAAGGCTATAGGTATCTATACATCATTTGCATACCCATCGCACTACAAATTTCGGCAATTGTGTATAAAGAAGCCGAGAGGGTTAGGCGAGGAATCATAGATCATGGATGATTTCCTAGCATCTGAATTATCCAAGTAATCAATCATAACCAATAGGCTATGGATTTTTTTGTGCTAGCCATTTGAGGGGCGTCACGGCGCCGAAATCGGGTTAGCAATAGGTATAGTGGACATAAATTCAATGAGTGAAAGGTTTTGAATTACGGCATATGACGCACTAGATGCGTGAAAGCACGCATGTTGGGTTATCCCAATGACTGACGCGAGAGTCATTACCTACAAGAAATCATTGTATTATCAAACAAATAGTAATTTGGCATATTAATTGACACCTATTTATTCCGGTTATTTTATTTTTAAGGTAAACAATGAAAAGTCGTAAACTTATTTTTATAGGCCTTTGTTGGCTGTTTATGTTGTTGTATGGTTTTGGAGCCGTGGCGCAGTCCAAAGGTGGCGGTGGAGGCGGTAAGGACAGTACACCGGATGCGTTTGAGTTTGTCGATCAAACCGGTGTTGCGTTAAATACCACGATTACTTCCGACCCGATCACGATTACCGGCATCGATACCGGCTCCTCTATCGGCATCAGCGGTGGCAGCTATTCGCGCAACGGCGGCAGTTTCACCAGCAAGAAAGGAACTGCATACAATGGCGACAATATTCGCGTTCGGCTGACTTCGGCTAATACCTACGATACGACTAAAAGTACTACGCTCACAGTAGGCGGTGTGTCGGGAACATTCACGGTAATAACCTTGAGCGATACCTTGAATACCACGCCGGATGCGTTCAGTTTTACTCAGCAAACGGATGTAGCGCTCAACAGCACGATAACATCGGAACCGATCACGGTAACCGGCATTAACGCCCCTGCGCCGATCAGCGTCAGCGGCGGTGCGTATGCAATCAATAGCGGAGGCTTTACCAGCGCTCAGGGCAGCGTCAAGGCTGGCGATCAAGTCAGAGCACAAGTCCAATCATCAGATACACACAACACCACGACCAGCGCAACGGTAACAATTGGTGGCGTATCGGGTTCTTTCAGCGTGACAACCTCGGCCTTTATCACTGATACCACGCCGGATGCGTTCAGCTTCACCGCACAAAGCGATGTCGAGCCGGGCAGTACCGTCACTTCCAATGCAATTACCGTTACTGGCATCAACGCCCCGACACCGATTAGCATTAGCGGCGGTTTGTATTCAGTCAACAACGGTACCTTCGTAGCAACGGCGGGTGAAGCCCATGTTAACGACAGCGTTCGTGTGCGGTTGTTGGCGTCCACTGAGCACGACGTTACGACCAGCGCGACACTAACGATCGGCGGCGTATCGGCCAGTTTCAATGTCACGACTAAACTCAACAGCAACGGCGCGTTTTTAATGCCGCCTGCTTCGCCAGGTAATCCCTCTTTTGAATCTGAACATTTTTCCGGTTCCAACAACTGCACGATGTGCCATAACAACCTGACTGATGAAAATGGTCAGGATGCTTCGATTGAAACGGATTGGTCTTCGACGATGATGGCGAATTCGGCGCGAGATCCTCTGTGGAAAGCCAAAGTGCGTTCCGAATTGAACCGCAACCCTCACTTGGCTGATGTCATCAACGACAAATGCACGCGCTGCCATGCGCCGATGGCGAATTTCGAAGCGCGAAAAAAAGGCGAACCGCTGGAGATTCTCGATAACGGTTTTCTGAATGCCGACCATCCACGTCACAACGAAGCGTTGAATGGTGTAAGCTGTACGGTCTGTCATCAAATCAAAAATTCACCGGATTTAGGTACCTTATCGAAATTCAGTGGCCAATATGATATTGACGGCAGCAAGACGATCTATGGTCCCTACGATGATCTATTCCCAAATCCGATGATCATGAATACCGGATATACACCGGTGTATAGCGAACACGTCAAATCCTCGAAGCTTTGTGGGACTTGCCACAATTTAAAAACACCTTTTGTCGACGAGTCGGGAACTATTCTCAGCACGACACCGGAAAGTGAATTCCCGGAACAAATGCCGTATAGCGAATGGGAGCACAGCGATTTTGCCAGTGTAACGCCGCGAAGCTGTCAGCAATGTCACATGTCACGCGTCAATGGCGTGCCTATTTCGAATCGTCCGATGTGGTTGCAAAGACGCGACGATTTCGCTTTGCACGAATTCGTTGGCGGTAATAAGTTAATGTTGGATATTTTCAACAATAACAAAGAGCAATTGGGTATTTTGTCGAATAATTTCGAGGAAACCCTCCAAAAAACCCAAGATCAGTTAAATAAATCAGCGACGATTGAAACGGTTACGCAATCTTTAGCGAATAATACGCTGGATTTCACGCTGAAAATCAACGCTCAAACCGGTCATAAACTACCGAGTGCGTATCCCTCGCGTCGTGTCGTACTACATGTGACGGTCAAAGATGCACAGGGCAAAGTAGTGTTCGAATCGGGCAAAATCAATCCTAACGGCAGCATCGAAGGCGTGGATGCCGATATGGATCGCACGACCTTTGAGCCGCATTACGATTTGATTACCAGCCCGGATCAAGTTCAGGTTTACGAGGCGATCATGGGCGACAGCACAGACCAAGTGACCTATACCTTGCTGCGTGGCGCACAGTATCTGAAAGACAACCGCTTACTACCTAAAGGCTTCAACAAAGCGACCGCGCCGAATGACATCAAAGTCGTAGGCGATGCGTTGACTGATGCCAACTTTGTCGGCGGCAGCGATCAAATCCGCTATCAAATCGGCGGCTTAAGCGGCAACAGTTACAGCGTGGAAGCCGAGCTAGTGCATCAACCATTGGCCTATTCCTTCGCGCAAGATCTGTTCGTCGAACCCGATGCGGAAGTGCAGGATTTCAAGACGATGTTCAATGCATCGACTCAGAAAACCAGCCGTATCGTGCTGCATACGTTCAGCGTTTCAAAATAAAAGCCCCCATCACAAGGATGTGAATTTTTTAGGGTTTTGCTAGTTTGGTAAGGGAAACGATGTGACCGGCAGATTCAGGGTTTGTTTTTCCAGGAGCTATCAATGTATCGCGATAAATCAACACGCTAGGCCGACTCAACAGCATACCCTAATTTACACATTTTATTGATCATTCTAAAGAGACTAATATGCAAAAAATAGAGACATCATCGATATTTAAATTAACGGCTATTGCCGGATTGGCATGCCTGGCGCTTGCGGAAGCGCAGGCTGCGGCAGCTATAGCATCGGGACACGATTCTGAAGCCCTGTTGCAAGGCGCCGTGCGTTATCGCAATTTGAGCAGCTCAGGCATGGGCATGGGCATGAATAGTAATCCGAAGGAAATTTATATCGGCAAGGTGCCGCTCACGACGGCGGGCAACCGAACTGAAGGCGATGTAACGGGCGGCTTGAACAAGCCGATTCAGTTTAATTACGACTCCGATACACAAATCCTTTCGACAAAAGTCGGAACCGGCGCGTCCGCCGTCACGGTATCGCGCAACGTAGGTTCGCTCGGGACGCTCAACTATATTCTGATTAATGTTCAGAATAACAGCAGCGGCTGTAGCGGCATGATGTGTGGTGGCATGGGCGGCGGAGGTATGGGTAGCGGCATGGGCGGTGGCGGCTCATCGACCGTGTCGGTCGCGTTGAACGATGTCAAACTCAACGGCTCCGAGTTGACGACGGGTCTGGTCGGCGCCGCGAATGGTGCCAAATGGAACGTGACCGGTGAGGACTTGAGCGAAGGCTTTATCTTGGAAGGTTCGATTGCGCTGACCGGCACGCAGCCGATGAACGATACCAATCATATCGAAATCAGCGTGGGCTACAGTGATCAAACCGGGCCCAAAATCGACGGTCTCGGCGTCAATCCGAATCCTGCGCTACTCCATGGTACGACTACGCTGAGAGCAACGGTTTCCGAAGTGGAAACAGGCAACAACACTGTGGTCAGCGCCGAATACCGTTTGAATGGTGGCGATTGGGAACTTTTGAGCGCACAGGATGGGGCATTTGATAGCGTGACCGAGGATGTTATTGCCGAATTGCCAGCCGAGCAATTAGGTTCAAACGAAGTCTGTGTCCGCGGTACCGACAGCAAAGGCAATACCACCACACCACCGACTTGCACCACTTTTTTGGTCACCTATCGGTTTGAAGGTTTTAGCGCTCCACTGAATAACGAACTGATCAACACCGCTCAAGCCGGACAATCGATCCCCACCAAATGGCGCTTGACCGATGCCAATGGCATGCCAATTGAGGACAGCAGCAGTTTTGCCGGTTTCTATTCATATCCAATCGATTGTGAAACTGCCGCACACAGCCCACACGATGCCGTTGAAGAATATGCACCCGGCAACAGCGGCCTGCAAAACAAGCGCGACGGCAATTGGCAATACAACTGGAAAACGCCGAAAAGCTATTGGGGGATGTGTCGGGCGATGTATATCGAATTTGACAGCGGCGCTACATCGCCGGTGACTCTATTCCAGTTCAAATAAGGATATGAAAGAGAACGGTTAGAACTATACTCCCTTTATACTCAAAAACTGGTTAACTTTATGAAAGTATAGGGTATGGCTAGCGAGGATGTCGGCAGCAGGGCAGATTTTTGCTCCTCGGCAATTGCTAAGTTACATGGATGTAATGAATGCAGAAAATGCAGGAGCATTTTTCTGCCCTGCATTGCCCTAATACACGCCATCCGTGGCGTTCGGATTGCCGTCAAGCCCCCTCGGATGGGTTCACGGCGATCCTCGATAAACACATCCCCCTACCTTTTATTCTTAGACGGTTTTTCAATCAAAAGGGAGTAGTTTATGGGCAATGATTGACTATCTTGGGTAATTATCCTTTGACGGGCACTACCCCGATGCCGAAATTTGACTAGCAAAGAATATCTTTCATGCCAAGCTTTTGCTTGCCACTTCATAAACATCTTTGGAAATCGCCTCGGTCGACATGATACGTTCGAGCTCGGCTTTCATCAAAGCTTGCCGGCCCTCGTCATACCGCCGCCATTGCGTCAATGCGCCAACCATCCTCGATGCGACTTGAGGGTTGAGCGTATTCAATTCAATAATCCTGTCGGCTAAAAATCGATAACCTTTCCCGCTAGCTGCGTGAAAATGCAACGGATTGGCCTGGCTAAATGAGCCGACCAACGCACGAACGCGGTTAGGGTTTTTTAAATCGAAGTCGGGATGCTTCAACAGGCGTTCCACCGCATCGAAAGTGTCCGGCGGAATGGCTGTTGCTTGCAAAGCAAACCACTTGTCCAAGACCAGAGCCTCGTCGCGCCATTGCCGGTAAAAAGCATCCAAACAAGTTGCGCGGGCCGGATGCGGCGTATTGACGATGACGCTCAATGCGGCAATTTGATCGGTCATGTTTTTGGCCGTGTCGAATTGCTTGAGCGACCAGCGCTGTATTTCGGTATCGTCCAACTTACTCAAATAGCCGAGACAGACATTTTTAAGGCGGCGCCGACCGATTGCTTTAGCCTCGAAACAACCCGACTCGTCCCGGTGATTATCCAGATACAAGCCTCTTAGATCGTCTTCAAGGTGCTTTGCAATTTGACATACAACAAATTCGCGTGCCGTATGAATCGCTTCGACATCGATGATCGGCATTTGTTCAGCCAGATAAATTTCCGAAGGCAGACTTAACAATAACGCAAAATACGATAAATCCAACCAACCGTGCTGAGCGATTTTTCGGTAGGCTTCTATCAAGACCGGGTTGATCGTAAGCGAACGATCGTTTTGCAAATCTTCTACCAGCTCGGCAATGACACGTCCGGCCAACAGCTGGCCGGCTTCCCAGCGGTTGAACGTGTCCGGATCATGGCTCAGCAAAAATGCCAACTCTTCCAGCGAGCGTTGCATCTTGAGTTTCACCGGCGCCGAAAAGCCGCGCAACAATGAAATCACCGGTTTTTGCGGCAATTGCTCGAATACAAATGTTTGCTCTTTTTCGGTCAATTCAAGCACGATTTTATGACTGACTTGTTCGCTACCTTGCAATCGGCATTGCGCCAGATTGCCGTCCGGCAGGATCAATCCGGTTTTAATCGGTATATGCAGCGGTTCCTTGCGAGGCTGGCCGGGTGTCGGCGGGTTGTCTTGCTTAAGGGTCAGCGATAATGTTTGCGTATCGCTATCGTAATGTTCCGAAACGGTCAATACCGGCGTGCCCGCCTGTGAGTACCAACGCCGAAATTGCGTTAAGTCGACATCATTGGCCGCCTCCATCGCATTAACGAAGTCGTCGCAAGTAACTGCCTGACCGTCGTGTCGCTGAAAATACAGATCGCAGCCCTTGCGAAAACCTTGAGGACCGAGCAGCGTATGCAGCATCCGGACGACTTCGGCGCCTTTTTCATAGACCGTCAAGGTATAAAAGTTATTAATCTCGATATAAGCGTCGGGCCGGATCGGATGTGCCAGCGGCCCTGCGTCCTCGGCAAACTGACGGGTCCGCAATGCGTTTACGTCTTCGATACGCTTGACTGCTTTCGAGGTCCGGTCGCCGGTGAACTCCTGATCGCGGAAGACAGTAAAGCCCTCCTTCAGGCTCAATTGAAACCAATCCCGGCAAGTCACGCGGTTGCCGCTCCAGTTATGGAAATATTCATGACCGATCACGCCTTCGATATGCTCGTAATCGCTGTCGGTCGCGGTGTCCGGGCGAGCCAGGACGAATTTGGTATTGAAAATATTCAGGCCTTTGTTTTCCATCGCGCCCATGTTGAAATGCCCGACCGCGACGATCATGTACAAATCCAGATCGTATTCGAGTCCGTAAGTCTCCTCGTCCCAGCGCATCGCATTTTTAAGCGATTGCATCGCATGATCGCACTTATCGAGATCGTGGGCTTCGACAAAGATTTCAAGCGCTATCCTTCGCCCCGATTGCGTGATAAAGCTATCTCTGACGCATTCCAATTGCCCCGCCACGAGCGCAAACAAATAACATGGCTTATTAAACGGGTCTTCCCAGGTAACCCAGTGTTTATTATCGGGCAGTTCGCCCTGGGCCTTTTTGTTACCGTTTGACAACAATACCGGATATTTTTCCTTGTCGCCGACCAGCGTAGTTGTGAAGCGGCTCATCACATCGGGCCGGTCGAGATAATAAGTAATCTTGCGAAAGCCTTCCGCTTCGCATTGCGTGCACAGCATGTTTTTAGAGAGATACAAGCCTTCTAGTGCCGTGTTGGCTTTGGGATTGATCGTGTTTTCGATCGTAACGACGAATTTTTCGTGCTGCGGCACGTCGTGAATGACTAAAGATTCCTGTGTTTGCAAATAGCGGTCGGGGCTTAATGTATCGCCATTCAACTGAACGCCGAGCAAGGTCAGATTTTCGCCCAACAGAATTAAAGCACTGTCATCGACTTTCGAGGCCGGATTTCTGCTCATCGTCAACGTGGCAACGACACGCGTGCTTTCGTTATCCAACGTAAAATTCAAGTCGGTATCGTGGATCAGATATTCCGGCGGTTTGTAGTCTTTGAGATAGATCGTTTGAGGAGAGGCGTCACGCATAATTTAATTCGATATTTTTTGTGAAAGGAGGTTTACGTTGAAGTTTACCGTAAAAAAGTACTTATTGATGCTTTGTTCGGTTTAGTCGCTTGTTTTTATAGGCTAACGATCATGAACAAGCTGTCATCACCCCGGCAAATAAAAGTCCGAGGGGTGGTTAGGGTGCAGGAAGACGAAAAAAATAGACCGCATCCGTTTAATCGAATCCTTGGTGTTTTATTATGGCTATGTTCGCGTTAATAGTTGATACTTTTGAACTTAAAGCCAACATGAACCCCAAGGATTCAACTCTGAATAACTTTTTTTTCAATATCGCGCCAATGGCTGAAAGGAGGGTACGGTTGCTCGATTGACAGGTGTCGGCAGCAGGGATAGCTGCCGTCAAGCCTACATGGACGTATTCACGGCGTCCTGTCAAGCGAGTAATCGTACCCTCTTCCACGCTCAGCGTATTGGAAAGCAATCATTGACTATTTCCTAAGTGGTTTATTTAGTAGGAAAGAGAATCGTTTCAACTGCTAACGCGAACATAGCCTTTATTATTCGACTTCTACCGCTGCTCTTTGGCTGCGTATAAGGCTAACGTTACCCAAGCGGCGATGAATGCCAGACCGCCGAATGGCGTAATCATGCCCCACCATTTTTGGTCAAGCAAAGTCAAAAGGTACAAACTGCCCGAAAAGAGCACGATGCCTGCGAACATGAGCCATGCCGACCATGTCAATAATGCTTGCCGAGGGCTTTGCCGGTGCAGGAGGCCGATTGTACACAAACCTAACGAATGCCACATTTGGTAAGTCACGCCGGTTTTGAAAACTTCAAGCATATCGGAGCTTAGCACTGCTTTTAAGCCGTGCGCGCCGAATGCCCCCAAGCCGACACCAATGCCGGCACATAACGCGCCGACGACTAAAAAATTCCAACGCATGTTATCTTTCCTTTAGACGCGGCATTAATTGCACCAGATTACATGGCTTGGTCCGAAAATCCAGTTGAGCCCCGATCAATTCGTCCCAAGCCGTCTTGCAAGCATTCGACGAACCCGGCAAACAAAAGATATAGGTTCCGTTGGCGACACCGGCCACTGCGCGCGATTGTATCGTCGAGGTTTTGATCGTTTGATAGGAAATCATTCGGAAGACTTCGCTGAAACCGTCTAAGGTTTTATCGAGCAACGGCTCTACCGCTTCCGGCGTTCCGTCTCGACCGGTTACGCCGGTGCCGCCGGTGGTTAAAACCGCATCGACCGAGTCATCGGCGATCCACTGCGATAGCGCCGCTCTGATTCGATATATATTATCCGGAACGATTTTTTTTTCGGCAATTCGATGACCCGATGCCAGCGCCTTGTCGACCAGGATTTTACCCGAAACGTCATCGGCTTCGTTACGGGTGTCGGATACCGTCAGTACGGCAATATTGAGCGGAATAAAGGTTCGTTCGGTCATTGAGTTTGTCGTCAGTGATTTAAAAAATGGTAATTATTCAGCATAAGTCATGTATGAGAAGGTGTCAGGCATTGATTTATAAGGCTGTCTGCAACAGGACGTTGCAGTCAGAGCTTACAGGGATGTATTCACGCGTCCTTAGAAATCAATGCCTGACACCAACCTACCGCATGCGCTGAATAGTTACAAAAAATGCTATTTCAAAACCAAGAAGAAGGCTTCTTCGCCGCGCTGTATATTGATCAACAATGCGTTATTGGGATTGGCGACTTGAGCAAGTTCCTCTATTGTGCGAATCCGATAGCGATTGGCTGAAACGATAATGTCGCCCGGTCGTAATCCGGCTCGCCAAGGGTAGGAGTTTGTTGCTATCTGTTCGAATAAAACCCCTTCGATTTGATTTTTTTGCGTCGAGCTTAACACGGCACCGTCGAGACGAGGATGAATCGTTTTTCCGGCTAAATGAGGCCGCTGCGGCTTGCCGATTTCAGCTTGCACGAGCATTTTTTTATCGTCGCGCATAAAGCCGATATCGACTTTGGCACCGATTTTCATTAAACCGATCATATTGCGAATATCGTGACTGCCTTTGACTTTTTGGCCATTGACCTCGGTGATAATATCGCCCGGTTCGAGTCCGGCTTTTGCCGCGGGAGAATTGCCGGCCACTTTGCTGATTACGGCGCCGTGTTTGGTTTTTAAACCGAAGGCTTTAACCAGTTCGGGAGTCAAATCCTGAGTCGTTACACCCAGCAAGCCGCGCCGCACTTCGCCATGAGTGACCAGAGACTCCTTGATCGTCATCGCCATATTAGCCGGAATCGCAAAGCCGATACCGACATTACCGCCGCCCGGCGCCAGTATTGCGGTATTCATGCCGACAAATTCGCCGCGTAAATTGACCAATGCGCCGCCGGAATTTCCCGGGTTGATCGACGCATCGGTTTGAATGAAATCTTCATAACCTTCGATGCCTAAACCGGACCGACCCAGTGCACTGACGATACCCGAAGTAACCGTCTGACTTAGGCCGAATGGGCTGCCGATCGCAATCACGAAATCGCCGACTCTCAATTCGTCGGAGTTGGAAATAGGCAAGGCAACCAAGTTATCGGCGGCAATTTGTACGACCGCAACATCGGCTTCAGGATCGGCGCCGATCAATTTGGCATCGAGCTGACGTCCGTCGTGCAATGTCACCATGATTTTATCGGCTTTGTCGATGACATGGTTATTGGTCAAAACATAGCCTTTCGCGCTATCGACAATGACCCCGGACCCCAGGCTGTTGCGTTGTTGCTGGCGAGGCCGGTCCGGTAATTGAAAAAAATGTCGGAAAAATGGATCTTGCAATAACGGATTTTCCCTCACCTGAATATTAGTTGATGTCGATATATTCACGACTGCCGGCATGCTGCGTTCGAGAATGGGCGACAGCGACGGCAAAGGCTGTCCCTCCACCGCAACCGGCAATCCTGCCGATACTTGCGTAACGATTAAAAATCCGAATACTAACGTTAATAATAAACGACCGAATAAGTGATTCTTCATGAAAGTCCTCGACAGGCTTTAAAGTCAACGTAGACAATATAAGACTAAAAATGTTTAAAACAAGTCAGAATACTGAAAATGTGGCCGCATGAAGTATATGTTCAATAGGCACTTATATCCTAAATTCGGCAGTTTAACCATGAAGTTCATGAAGCTGGCCAAAGGCTTACCCTAAAATTTTGGATAACCTTATTAGGGAATCAAAAATGATTTGCATAGGCAAAATAAGGCTTTGAATTAACTTGTTATTCCTCATGATCTTCATGGTGAAATGCTTTATCTAAGATAATGAGCTATATTAATCACTTTAATCCTCATAATGAATTTGAATGGCTGTAGATATCAGCTCCGACGACGCACAAGCAATCCGTAAACTCGTTCCACTATCCATACTGCCCGGACCTCATTTTGAAGCATTGTGCGCCGAAGTCACCATCGAAACGGCAGAACGCGATGCTGTCTTATTTAAAAGAGGGGATACGGAAGCGGACTTATTTTATTTATTGGACGGCCAAGTTTCCTTGCAGGCTCAAGGCCTGGAGGTCGAAATAATTGACGCGGAAAGCGAATCGGCCCGCTTCGCCTTAGCTCACCAATTACCTAGAAAAATCGATGCCGTGGCGTGCAATAGCATTCGTTTTTTAAGGCTGCCCACGGAAACACTTAATTATTTATCGTCGCTGAGTTATGAAGAGGAAAGTAGCTACATGGTCATAGTCGAACCGGAAGACAACTCTGATGACTGGATGACAACTTTATTGAGGTCTCCGATATTTCAAAGATTGCCTCCGGCCAACCTACAAAAAATAATTATGAGCCTCGAAGAAGTCGTTTTTGAAAAAGGCGAAGCCGTTTTCCATCAAGGCGATCCGGGCGATTATTATTATTTGATCAAATCCGGCCAATGCTTGCTGACTCGCAAACCTTCCGAAAATGCCAAGGAGATCAAATTAGCGCTTCTAAGAACGAGCGATACTTTCGGCGAAGACTCTCTGTTATCGGATAAACCCAGGAATGTTACGATTACAGCCATCAGCAAGTTATCTCTGTTACGTCTTTCCAGACAGCATTTTATAACACTGATCAAAGAACCCGCGCTGAAATACATCGACTTCGAGCAAATGCAGCAAGAACAAGCCAATGGGGCGATCTTATTGGACGTCCGCTCGACCGAGGACTATAACCAAAACCATTTAGACGACAGCATTAGCGCGCCGTTCTTTACTCTACGAATGCAATTGAAAACGCTCAATCGTGCCCGCACTGTCGTGGTCGTTTGCGCTAATGGAAAAACCAGCGAGGCGGCTGCATTTTTGTTGCTCCGTAATAAGTTCAAGGCGCTTATTTTGGAAGGGGGAATGCAAAAGGTCTCGCCTGAACTTAAAAAAACGGCGGCTCTCTTCACGATCGACGATGGCTTCGAAACCACGTTTCGCAATAGCGAAAGCTCGGAAACAATCTCGGATAGAGAAGGCACTCCGACCGCGACGCATAAAACGAATCCCGATGACGAAGCGTTGCTCGAGCAAATCGAACGACTAAAAGCTCAAAACGAGGCTTTATCAGATATTAATCAAGAACTTACCGAAAGATGCAAGCAACTGGAAGCTGCCAAGGAAGATGCAATCAAGCAATACCGAATATTATTCAAACAAACGGAAAAGCTGAAAGAAGTGTTAGATAAACTGAAAAAACAATGATTACGGTATTAGACGAAAAAGCCACGGCTCTGTAAGCGTAACCGCGGCTTTCCGGGCAACGAAAGAAGTGTCGTCAAAAAATTATTTGATTTTAGCTTCTTTGTACATCACATGCTTGCGAACAACGGGATCGAATTTTTTGATCTCCATCTTCTCAGGCATTGTGCGTTTGTTTTTTGTCGTGGTATAAAAATGTCCGGTGCCTTCGGATGAAACGAGTTTGATTTTATCGCGCATGGTTGATCCCCTTATGCCTTAATACCTTGTTTACGCAAATCGGCCAAAACGGCATCGATGCCTCTTTTGTCGATAACGCGCATGCCTTTCGTGGAAACACGCAGGCGAACCCAGCGATTCTCGCTTTCCACCCAAAAACGATGATGTTGCAGATTAGGGCAGAAACGTCTTCTGGTTTTATTGTTTGCGTGCGATACATTATTACCGGTTACGGGGCGTTTTCCTGTAACCTGACAGACTCTGGACATGATTAACCTCTTTGTTTGCCATTGTTCAAAAATTAGCCGGCTTTTATACCAAAATTTAGCTGTCAGGTAAACCTTTTACTCCTTTCCGAAAGAAAAAACGTCCGTTCAACGAGAACCGACATTTCTCGTCTTGCGTGCTTTTCGCCCCCCTGTCGCGGCTTTATGGAGCATTCGTAAACCAAAAGAACAGATAGGCTTGTACATGGTATCGATCATTGAAACCTCATTACCATCGCCTGACAAGCTAAAACATCCTTTCCCAAGGCCTCTGAAACCGCTATAGTTGACGCATTATTGCCTCCCCTTTTAATTTCTGATTATTGAGAGTTTTTATGTCTTTAAAATTCGGCATGGTCATGGACCCGATCGATCGCATCAACATCAAGAAAGATACGAGCTTTGCAATGCTTCTTGAAGCTCAAAGCAGAGGGTGGGAGTTGCACTATATGGAACTCAATGATCTTTACATGCGTAACGGCCGCGCCTATGCGCGAACTCGTTTGTTGGAAGTTCAACGAAACTCCGAGCGTTGGCATCGATTTTCCGGCGAACAGGATATCGCCCTGGATCAACTCGATACGATCTTGATGCGCAAAGACCCGCCTTTCGATCAAGAATACATCTATGCGACTTATCTGCTCGAACGAGCCGAAACCTTAGGCGCTTATGTGATCAACAAACCCCAATCTTTGCGTGACGCCAATGAAAAACTGTTTACCGCATGGTTTCCGCAATGCTGCGCGGAAACCTTGGTTGCCCGCGAGCCGAAACGAATCCGCGAATTTTTGGCGGAACAAGGCGAGATTATTTTAAAACCGCTGGACGGCATGGGCGGTACGTCGATTTTTCATTTGCGCAAGGACGATCCGAATTTAAGTGTTATTTTGGAAACCATGACGCAATACAATTGTCGGTATGTGATGGCGCAAAAGTATCTACCCGAAATAAAAAACGGCGATAAGCGTATTCTGATCGTAGACGGCGAGGCGGTACCCTACGCGCTGGCTAGAATTCCGGCTCAAGGAGAAACTCGCGGTAACTTGGCTGCCGGCGGCAATGCGGAAGGCCGCGTACTAACCGCTCGGGATTCTTGGATTGCCAAGCAAATCGGGCCGACCTTACGCGAAAAAGGTTTAATTTTTGTCGGCATCGACGTCATCGGCGATTATCTCACCGAAATCAACGTCACCAGCCCGACTTGCGTGCAAGAACTGGATAAGCAATTCGGACTGAACATCGCCGGACAATTGATGGATCATATTGAATTAAAACTTCGCTGAATTTCCCGAAAATTTATTGAATTCATATTCAAAACCGAAAAAGCGTTCAAAATGCAGCGATCGGCCGTTATTTTTTCTAAACCAAGCCCTTTCTCAGATCCATACCAATGGTATACCTTTCGCACTTCAAATTTCGGCAGTGCCCGAGGTGGTGCCGGGGTATACGGCAAAGGCTTTGCCAGCATAGAGCTGGCATAGAGCCTACATGGACGTATTCACGGCGTCCTTTGACGGACACCCCGGTGCCGAATATTGATCTACGATGAGTATAGAAGCGGCGGAGTAAATGGTTCTGTCGAAAATCATAGAAAACAGCGTAGCCCGGATGGAGCGTAGCGCAATCCGAGAAGTACCGCCGCGGGGCGGATTATTCAGCCCGCCCCGAACATTTTGGTTTGGGCAAAGTCGACACATCAAGGCAGGGTTGCAAACCACGTCCTGTAAGATACTTCCTTTAAGCTAAGGTTTGTAGTTTAATGAAAAAATCACGGATTCCATTTAGTCTTTAGCAATCAAAAGATTATGACAGCTTCGAACACTTTCTTGAATAGAGCTACCAACACATCGGAAAACGATGCGTTATTGATCACGCTATTTATTGCCGCTTTACTTCATATTGGAGTCATCCTAGGCATCAATTTTTCAATGCCCAAACAGGAAGAGACTCATCGTGCAATCGAGATCACTTTAGCCACGACGCCGGCACAAAAAGCGCCTAAACAGGCCAGTTTTCTAGCCCAGGAAAATCAAATCGGCGCCGGTAAACAAAAAACCAAGCCGGAACCCCCCAAGCAAAAACTGCCCAGCCGCGGGACCCTGCCTAACAAGCAGCCGCAAAGCAAACCGGTTCAACGTCAAACCGCAGCCCCCAAAAAAATAATCAGCACGATTCGCCCCGCAGAAACAAAAGCGCCCCCCGCACCGGCTAAAGTCCCGGCTGAACCGCAAAGCAAACCGGTTCCGAAAATAACCGCCGCAGCCTTGCAACAACAAATTGCGCAGCTGGGCACCGAAGTCCGGCAACAGCAACTCAGCGCCGACATCAGTAAGATCAAACATGTCAATGCTGTGAGCACCCATAAATACGTCGCTTCGCAATATGAGATGGACTGGAAAAAAAAGGTGGAAGCGACCGGTAACCTTAACTACCCTGAAGTCGCCCGTAAAAAAAACTTTTTCGGCACGTTGACGATGGAAGTCGGCATCAATCCGGACGGCACGATATATAATATTCGAATCAAACGTCCTTCAGGCAATGCAGCCTTAGACGAAGCCGCCAAAAGAATCGTTCGTTTAAGCGCACCGTTTCCGCCATTGCCGCAAGAATTGCTCAAGGAGTTGGATGTTTTAGTGATTACCCGGGTTTGGAAGTTTTCGGACGAATCGGGAATGTCAGCACGTTAACTCAATTAACTCGCGCAGCCATGAACACACTTACCGATATGACCGATACGACTTATTTAAACAATCAATTTCTGATCGCGATGCCCAATCTGACCGATCCGGGTTTTTTTCATACCGTGACCTACCTATGTCAACATAACGCCGATGGCGCATTAGGCATTGTGATCAATCGGCAGATCGACATGAAGCTGGGCGACATCTTCAAACAAATGCAAATCAACGTGACCTTCCCGGCCGCAGCGGAAGCTCCGGTATTTTTCGGCGGTCCGGTACAACAGGAGCGCGGTTTTGTGATCCACAATCCATGCGGAAGATGGGATTCCTCGATCACGATATCGGATGAAATCGCGCTAACGACATCGCGCGATATTCTCGAAGCCATCGCGATCGGCGAAGGCCCCGAACAATATCTAGTTGCCTTGGGCTATGCCGGCTGGGGAGAAGGCCAGTTGGAGCAAGAAATCGTCAATAATGCTTGGCTGAACACGCCTAGCGGCAATGACATCATCTTCAATACGCCGGTCAATCAACGCTGGCAGGCCGCAGCTCATCAAATCGGCATCGACATCAATCAATTAACCGCGCCGGCAGGACATGGCTAAACAAGATCCGCTTGCGCCTCGCAATCACGATACCTACCTCGGGTTCGATTTCGGTAATAAAAAAATCGGCGTGGCGGTCGGACAAACCACGACCGGAACGGCCAATGCCTTATCGACTTTGCGCTCGGTCAATCAAGCACCGGATTGGACGGCTATCGGCCGGCTTATACAAGAATGGCAACCGGCCGGCTTAGTCGTCGGTATTTCCCGACAAAATGATGGGCAGGATAATCCGATTACCCCGCGTATGCTCAAATTTTGCCGGCAATTGGAAGGACGCTTTCAACTACCGGTTTTTCAGCAGGATGAAACCCTGACGACTTTTGAAGCCAAACAAATGCTGTACGACGATGTGCGCGTCAGCGCCGGCAAGCTCTGGGAAGTGCAAGATCGGCTTGCCGCACAGCTTATATTACAAACATGGCTCAACACTCAATAACCCCGACATATGACCCATCAACACCTCGATATTCCTGAATTATTGACTCGACTGGAATCGGCCATCGGCAAGATTATCACTACCAGAAAGCTTGAAAATCCATTGATGATAGGCATTCGCACCGGCGGCGTCTGGGTTGCCGAACGCCTGCATCAACGCTTGGGTTTGACAGAACCTTTAGGGCTATTGGATATCACGTTTTATCGCGACGATTTTTCGCAAATCGGCGTGCATCCGAATGTAAAACCGAGCGCCTTGCCGAACACGATCGAGGGCCGCGATATTATTCTTGTCGACGATGTCTTTTGCACGGGGCGAACGATTCGGGCCGCGCTCAACGAAATCTTCGACTACGGTAGGCCCAATCAAGTCGTGTTGGCGGTTCTGATCGAGCGCGACGGGCGGCAAATTCCGTTGCGCCCGGATTGTATCGGCACCACGATACAACTCGACGCCAATCAACGCATCAAATTGACTGGCCCGGATCCCTTGGATATCCATATTCAAACTCTTGACGCAGCGGCTTAAGGCATGAGTCACAATTTACAATTAAACCCCGAAGGTAAATTAAAGCACTTTCTAACGATTGACGGACTCGACAAA
This sequence comes from Methylotuvimicrobium buryatense, assembly GCF_005931095.1. Taxonomy (GTDB): domain Bacteria; phylum Pseudomonadota; class Gammaproteobacteria; order Methylococcales; family Methylomonadaceae; genus Methylotuvimicrobium; species Methylotuvimicrobium buryatense. The sequence continues at coordinate 4,745,436 of NZ_CP035467.1, forward strand.
GCACTGTTAACCGAAATTCTCGATACTGCCGAATCGTTTGCCGAAATGTCGGGGCATCATGTGAAAAAAGTCCCCTTATTAAGGGGTAAAACCATCGTTAATCTGTTTTTCGAAAACAGCACACGTACCCGAACGACCTTCGAACTCGCGGCCAAAAGACTCTCGGCCGATGTCATCAGCATGAATATCGCGACATCGGCCACCTCGAAAGGCGAAAGCCTGCTTGATACGATTCGTAATCTGGAAGCGATGTTCGTCGATATGTTCGTCGTACGTCACGGAACCAGCGGCGCCGCGCATTTTATCGCCGAACATACCGCGCCGCATATCAGCGTGATCAATGCCGGCGACGGCCGGCACAGTCATCCGACGCAGGCAATGCTGGATATGTTCACGATTCGGCAGTTCAAGCCGAATTTCAGCACACTGAGAGTCGCGATCATCGGCGACATCCTGCATTCCAGAGTTGCGCGCTCGCAAATTCTTGCGCTCAATACGTTGGGCGCGGCCGAAGTTCGGGTTATCGCACCGAAAACCTTACTCCCCGCACATGTCGAAACGCTCGGCGTCACTGTCTGCCATAACTTGACCGAGGGACTCAAAGACATCGATGTCATCATCATGCTACGCTTACAAAAAGAGCGTATGACCTCGGCTCTGCTGCCCAGCGAAAGCGAATACTTCAAATGTTTCGGTTTGACGCCTGAAAAACTGGAAATCGCCAAGCCCGATGCAATCGTGATGCACCCGGGACCGATCAATCGCGGCGTCGAAATCGATACGCGCGTGGCCGACGGTCCGCAATCGGTCATATTACGACAAGTCAGTAACGGCATCGCGATACGTATGGCAGTCATGTCGATGGCGATGCAAACTCAAGGAGCGGCCTGATGAAAAGAATCCTGATCGAACAAGGACGCGTGATCGATCCGGCCCACTCGATCGATCGAACCGGTCCGGTTTACGTTGCCGACGGCAAAATCCTTGCCTTGTTCGAGAAACCCAACGGCTTTGAGCCCGATAGCGTCATCGACGCTTCCGGCCAAATCGTCTGCCCCGGCTTTATCGATATCAGCACTCGCTTGCGCCAACCGGGCCAAAGCCATAAGGCCACGTTTCAAACCGAAACCAAGGCGGCCGCGGCCGGCGGCATTACGACTTTGATTTTACAACCCGATACGCGGCCGGTTATCGATACGCCGGCAATTACCGAATTGGTCAAGGAATTGGCTGAAAATTCCAATTACCGGCAAATCCTACCAATCGGCGCGCTGACGCAAAACCTCGAAGGCCAAGAACTCAGTTCGATGCTGGCGCTAAAAGAGGCCGGTTGCATAGCGGTCGGCAACGGCGGCAGACCGATAAGCAATCTACTGGTATTGAGGCGCGCGATGGAATATGCCGCCAGTCATGATTTGTTGTTGATCTACCGGCCCAATGAGCACAGTCTCAGCAATGAAGGCTGCGCGCATGAAGGAGCATTTGCGACCCGCTACGGTTTGCCCGGGATTCCTGAAACCGCCGAAACGATCGCGTTGTCGCAATGTCTCGAACTCGCCGAATTAACCGGCTGCCGCGTGCATTTCGGACAACTCAGTTGCCGACGCTCGGTGATCAAAATCCAGCAAGCCCAAAAATACGGATTATCGGTCAGTGCCGATATCGCGGCGCATCAGTTGCATCTGACCGAAAACGACATGAAGCCTTTCGACAGCGCTTACCATGTTTTGCCCCCGTTACGGAGCGAGCAAGATAAACTCTTTCTAAGAAAGGCATTGACGCAAGGCACCATCGGCACGCTGTGTTCGGATCACCAACCGCACGACCTCGATGCCAAATTGGGCGCATTTCCGGAAACCGAGCCCGGCATATCGGCGCTTGAAACGTTACTGCCGCTGATGCTGAAACTGGTCGATGAAAAATTGATTACCCTCTCCCAAGGCATTGCCGCGTTAACGCAAACCCCCGCCAAGGTACTGCGTTTGGAAAGCGGTACATTGACACCGGGGAAATCCGCCGATATTTGCATATTCGACCCTGGCCGTCGATGGCAAGTCGACCATTCGACTTGGTATAGCAAAGGTATCAATACGCCCTATTGGGGAGAAACATTAACCGGCCGCGTCAGCGCCACACTGCAATCCGGTAAAATTATTTTTCAAGGAGTGTTTCATGATTAAGATCATGCTCGTTTCGGCCTTTTTTATATTAGCGGCTTGTACCCGCGACTATACGCCTGCCTCTTCGGCAACCGGCGAAAGCATCTTCAAGGAAGCTTGTGCAGAATGTCATCAACCCAAAGATCCGGCAGTCCCGCAAGTCGTTTTTTCGTTGAACGAGAAAAATGCAAATGAAAGGTATATCACTCACAAAGTGCAGGGCGGCTCGCTGATGATGCCCAAATTCCCGAAAATCACCGGTAGCAAAATGCGCGCGCTCAGTACTTATGTACTCAATCATAGCGTAACCCAATAAAGCGATGAAAACCCCAAACAAACAACACGACACCGCCAACATCATCGATGATGTCAAAGGCGATCAATCTTGGCGAATTTTCAGGATTATCAGCGAATTTACCGAAGGTTTCGACCGCTTATCCGATCTAAGCGATGCGATTTCAATTTTCGGTTCCGCGCGCATAAAACCGGATCATCATTATTATTTGAAAACGGTCGAAATTGCCGGATTACTCGGCCAGCATAATTTCGCGGTTATCAGCGGCGGTGGCCCCGGAATCATGGAAGCCGCAAACAAGGGTGCGAAAACGCAGAAACCGCCCGCGGTCGGCTTGAATATCGAATTGCCTATGGAGCAACGCCCTAATCCTTATCAGGATATCTCGCTGAATTTTCGCTACTTTTTCGTCAGAAAAGTCATGTTCGTGCGCCATTCGATGGGCTATGTCTGCATGCCGGGCGGATTCGGCACGCTCGATGAGTTTTTCGAATCGCTAACCTTGATGCAGACGCATAAAATTTATCCGTTGCCTTTAGTGTTATTCGGCAGCGATTATTGGCAAGGCTTAATGGATTGGGTAAGAACAACAATGATCGAATACGGTACGATTTCGGAAGAAGACCTCAATTTCATAACGCTCACCGACGATCCGCAGGAAGTCGTCGATATCATGGTCAGGCACCGCGAATGGAAAAATCAACAGAGAAGAGAAAGCTTAGGGTCCAACAATATCGACTATAGGTACAGTTGATCGCGCGAAATGCATAGCCTTTGCTTTTACCAGCAGCGGGGCCGATTATTTATTCAACCCGCATCCGCTCTTTGCTTGGGAAAGAGCGTGATGTGGGTTGGCCGTTTTTAGCTTGATGCGCATGGGTTGTAAACCCCCGTTCTACCATTGGTGAAAACCCTTAACTCGCCTTTTCCAATTTCCTCATTTCGACCGGCGCAACCCTGCCATTCGAGGAAACTTTATCGTAGACTTCATCGAAAGCCTGCCGGCAGTGAGGCAAATGCTCCCGAATCCGATCGTAACTGCTATGATCGAACATGCTTCTAAAATCATCCCGGCTCATGAAGGTTCTCGCATAAAGTGCTTGATAACCGCGATGTTCGATCACGAATTTTTCCAACAACGGGAGAGCTTCGGCATTATCGAAACCGCTTTTCGCCGGCGTACCGTAAGCGCCAATGTCGACATAGAGCTCGTCAATTTCGCCGTCCTCAGCCTTATACGGCTGCACAAATCCGCCTTGCCCGCCGTTATCTTTGATCGCCATCGGCGACAGCCACAAAGGATATAAACGAAAATGCTTATCGAAATAATCGATGGACGTTTCCAGAAAACGCATCGGCACCAGCATATCCTGAACCACATGATATTTTTCCCTTAGCCGCTGAGTGGTTCGCGTTTCGGTATACTTCAATAACTCGATCCGGGGCGGTAGAGCCCAGCCTAACAAGGCTCTAAAAATAGGATGATTGCCGAAAGGAATGATTTCCTCCATCGCCCAAAAATAACTGCGCGTGTGGCGATGGTAATAATCCCGCACCGGCAGATATTCGACGCCTTCCTTATTGCTCTGCAGATAACCTTGAACATGCTTAAAAAACCAAGGCTTATACCACCTTCCAATAGCGTTTAAAGAACCGTCCTGGCCAACCGCATCGGCGAATTTACCGGTCATGATAACCGCCTCGTCGCGTCCATAGACCAAAGCTTCGACGAAATCGTTGTTTTCGGTATCGCGCGAGGCTTGCTCGAATACGCTGACCAGATTATCCAAACTGCGAACAGGCAGGTAATGAACCCTGACAAATTTTTTGACCGGGATGATTTTCAACTCGGCAGCCACCAGAAAACCCAGCGTGCCGTGACTCCATGGAATTTGATAAAACAGCTCGGGGTTTTCCGAAGAACTGCATTTGACCAACTTACCTTCCGCCGTCACGATTTCGAAAGCTTCGCAAATGTGCTGAAACAAGCCGTATTTATGGCTACTGGTTTCAACGCCGAAGCCCATGATCAAACCGCCTACCGTTAGACTGTCCAGTTCCGGCACCACCGGTAAGGTCCAACCTTGCGAGATCAGCGTTCGCGAGAGTTGCCCCATGCTAACGAGGGGCTCTACCCTAACGATGCCGCGCTGCGCGTCGATTTCCAACACGTCGTACAGTCCGATATCGATCTTGCGATGAGACAATTTGTATTTAGGCACCAGCTCGCTCATGGTTTTCCAGCCCGACCTCGCCGTACATAGTTTTTGCCCGACTCCTTGCGCTTTCCAATCTTCTATTTGCCGAATGACGCTGGCAACGCGGGTTTCATGTTTTGCCGGGGCGCTACTGAGGCGAAATGACAACCAATTGCGAAACCCGGAATAGGCGCCGTAAACAGCCGAAATCGGCAGTAAAAAAACGGTAGCGAATTGCCCCCGGTAATGGGTCAGTAGGTGTTCGAATAGCTGTTCAGTTTTGATCATGGGGTTATTTGGAATCCAAGATTTAAAAGCGCCAAAGCGCGGTCATCGCTTGATTCTGCGTCGAAGCGACGACATCGCGCAACGTTGCACAGAGAATCAAAAAAACTTTAATTTTAGCCTTGTTGACCTCGAATAGCGACAGTCATTCGGTGAAACTGCTTGATCCTATCGGAGTCAGTGCGCCTGGTCGGCAGGGGCTCATGCTCGAGACGCATGCCTTTCAAAATACAGCCAAACAAGACCGGCGAAATTGGTACCGAAAAAAATACCGTCGAAAGTCGGGGCAATTTACATGGATACGCAAATTTGTCTGGATTGCAAGTTAATAACAAGCTATCAATGGAATTATGCTCGGTTTGGCTCCTTCCAACAGAAAGCCTGAAAATGTTTTGCTAATCGCTTAATTCACTCAAAAAAGCATCCCATAACATATCCCCGATTATGGCCTGACCTTTTAAATTGGGATGAACACAATCAGCGGCCAAATATTCTTTCCAGTCTTGATTCATTTGAGGCAAATTCTCTGTGAGTGCGATTTTGCCTTGAAAGACTGAGTAGGGTAGTTGCCGACCTCGTATTTGCTCGACTTCATCTGAAAGCAGCTGATTCATTTCAGCGGCGGTTTGCTGTAAACGGAACATTTCCTCCGGATCGGTGTACACCGATTTAAACAAACCATAAGCGCGTTCTTGAATATCTCGGCAAGTCGTTGTCGGAAAGCCTATAAAAGCCGGAATACTGACGGTATCGGTCAATGCCGAGATCGGGGATGGGTCTTGCAGCGGCGTCACGATAATTTGGCTACGCGGATAACGCCGGATCAATAGGTTGAAAAAATCTTTGACATTGCTTTTAAAGCTATCAGGGGTATCGCCTGAAACAACATCGATGATATTGAAGTTCACCAAAATGTAATCTGGCCTTCTACCTGCCAATCTACTTCTCAGTCGACGCAATTGATGTCGGCCGAATTTGTAGGAACCGGCAAGAAAGCCGACATTCAAGACTCTGACCGGTCTATTCGTGTGTTGTCTTAAACGGGAGGCAAACGAATAACTTTGATTACCCGCTGTAGCGGAAAGCTGAGTGTTTGCCGTGAATCTGAATTTTCGTTCCATCAAACGACTATAAGCCATGAGATTGTTTTCTGGTTGTTGAATCAAAGCGAGCTGGGCAGGCCTTAACTTTTCTAGGCGCAGTATGGCCTTATTGGCGCTTAAATAAAAATCCAGCCCCGGGTTGCCCAAGGTTGAATTGGCCCAGACGCCTTGTGTGGCACTGTCGCCCAGCACGGCCACGATGATCCTCTTGCCGGATGCCTCCGAGTTGGCCATTGAAAACAGCAATAGCCATAAGCCGATTAATATTTTGTATGTCTTGGATTTTGTTTTCAGCATGACAATCTGATTGGAAAGATTTAAAAAAGGGATAGGCCTCAATGCCACCAAGGATTTCGTGATAAATGAGGATACTTTTCTTAGCCGGAATAGTCCATAAAACCGGCCTCAGGTCCGAAGTGGCTTTGTGCAAAATAAAAGCCTTTCGCTCAGCTCGGCGCCTCCCTCAGTTATCAAAGCCGCTCTGCTTTGTCCGCATGGCAGGTTATCCAGCAGGTAAGTCCTTCGTTTTGTCGCAATTGGCAAAAAATTACCAGTCTCGCAATTTACCCATCGTATTACGGGGTAGTTGCAAACCGATCGTAAAATGTTTCGGGATATGGGTGGCGGGCAGTTGTTGTGATAACCATACCGATAAGTCGCTTATCAGTTCTTGCGATGATTGAAGGTTTTTCGGAATCACATAGGCTTTTAGACGACTTCCGTCAAATCTGACGATGGCGTCCTCGACGGCATTATGCTGTTTGATCAATGCTGCGATTTCATTGGGACAAATGTTGATGCCACCGATTTGAATTTTGCCGTCTTTGCGTCCTTTTATATCGAATCGGTTGGTATCTAGCCACGCCAAATGATCGGGGACAGTCGCTTCGAGGTAATGCCCTATTAAACATTCTCCTTCAGCTCGCCAATGCGGCATTACAGTAAATGGTTCGTTCGGATGCTGACGATAACCGATGCCGCCGGTTTCAGTCGCTCCATATATTTCGATAACATTCGCCCCTTGCCCTATTAGTTCCAGCAGCACATCGGTTTCACAGGATGCGGCCGCGCTAACGACCGTGATATCTTTTTGAAGACGCAACCCGGTTTTAATCCAGAGCCTCCAAAAATCCGGTACAGCGACGACAATGTCACCGGATCGCAAGCTCTGTTCGATTGAAATCGGTAAACGCTGCCGTGCGTCGATTATGGTCGGGTATTCCCGCATTTGAGTAGGGACTACCATCGTGAAAACGAAGCCGTAGATATGATGGGCCGGAACCAGCGACCAAATCCGTGGCGCGGGACAATGTAGGCTAAACAAGTTATTCGCGATGAATCGGGCTTCCTGTTCTATGTGGGCATAAGGGAGCGTTACAGAATGCGCTTTTCCGGTCGAGCCGGAACTTCGGAAACGAAGTGTATGGCTTGAATTTTCGAGACTGGCCGTTGCAATCTCCTTCCAACCATTGACGCTAGGCTTGGCCAGTAACAGGTCTCCTAAACCGCTATCGTTGATAGCAAGCGATTGTGCAAAGGCGCTCGCGCAATCGACGAGCTCGAGAGAATCCATGCCGAGCGGAGGAGCCCACCAACCTTCTGCAAGCATCACGGATTGAGGCGACGGTAAAGGCGCTCCCAATCGTAACGAGCCTAAATGGTCGAGCACAAAGTCGACGATAAAACGGCGCAAATTTGCGTTGTCTTGCCACCATCTCATACGCGTTTTACGAAAATCCAATAGGTATCGCCGCTCAACGCCTTTTTCATGTGGACTTTTACATTGGTCGGGCGCATGTTGTAGTCGAAGGTGTATTCGAATTTTTTATTCAAGAATCCCATCCGTATGCCTTTGTCAAACTCACCTTTGAATTTCGGCGTATCGGTGCAAGGGGCGACTTCGGAAAAAAAATTGCGACCGATGACTTCTTTCGGGTTGCGACCGGTAATCGCGCCTTCGGCCGCGTTATAATGCAGAATGCGGCCGTTGCGGTCCAACTCGATCGCACCGAAAGCCATATTATCGAGCTCTGCGGCACTCATTTTACGCATCGCGCTTTCGATGTCGTCGCGGCCGAATTCGACCATGCTCGACGAGAACGTATCGGTTTTGAAGTTGCCGACCAATTGTTCCAGTTTGTTAGCACGTTGCGACAATGCGTCGCTGACATCTTTGTTTTGATTCATTGCTTGCGTGTTGGCTTCGGCCAGTTCGTTGATCCGAAGCATGCTTTGGCTGACTTCGCTTGCCACGGTATTTTGATCGCGTGCCGCTGTGGAAATCTGTTTGCCCATGTCGTAAACCGAATCGACGCGTTGATCGATTTCGTGAAGCGATTCTCCGGCTTTATTGGCCTGTTCGACACAATCGTGAGCTTGTGCCGTGCCGTGCTCGATTTCTCCGGTTACGGCTTGCGCGGAATCTTGAAGGTCGACAATGATCGCATGGATTTGTTTCGTGGCCTCTTGAGTATCGAATGCCAGTTTACGGACTTCGTCCGCGACGACCGCGAAACCTCTTCCGTGTTCGCCCGCTCTAGCGGCTTCTATCGCGGCATTTAGTGCCAATAGATTAGTTTGATCTGCAATTTTGGCGATTGTATCGATAACATCTCCGATGTTGTGACTGCCTTGATCAAGCCGAGTGACCGTCGCTTGCATCGATTCCATTTGACTGGCCAACATGCTGATTGCTGAAATCGTTTGATTGACGACTTGCAAACCGGTTTTAGTTTGCTGTTTGGCTGCCGATGCGGCTTGTTGAGTTGCGTCGGCATGTTCAGCCATTTCGTTCGAAGAAACAGCCATTTGCGCGCTAGCGTCGACGACTTGATCGGTTTCTCGCTGTTGAGATCGGGCAAGATCGATACTTTGGTGCGTATTTCCGACAAATTGTTCGACGGCGACATTGAGGTCGTCCGATGTTCTTGCAACTTCTTCGATGATTTGCTGAAGATTTCCCGAATAGGTATTGATGGCTTCAAACAGGCTGCCTAATTCGTCTTGGTGTTTGTGTTCGAGACGGAGATTCAGATCTTTTCGAACGGTTTTAAACTGCTTTAGATTGTCGCGAATAGGCATCGCGATAAAGCGTTCCAGCGCGACAGATACCGTTATGATGGAGCTGATTATCAATCCAGCCATGATGCCGAGCAATGTATAAGATGCTTGTGCGAGTTGGGATTTAGCATCGAAAGCCGTGCTGTCGGCATTCAACTGGTTTTGTATCCAAATTGAGTACCCGACTCCTAATACAAAAAAGAACAAACCGCAAAAAAATATCAAGACGGAGATTCGGGTTTTTACGCTACTGTTTTCTGACATGTTTTTAACGCCATTGTTAGTGTTTATAAGTGTTTTTTCGAAGTAGAATTTTTAATCATGTGACAATTATGAGCAGTATCCTTACTTAGAAACGAGTATGAAATGTACTCAGCGCACTCAACGCAGATCAAAATTCGGCAGTTTATACCCTGTGCTGGTCAAATTTCGACACCGGGGTGTCCATACGTCAATGCCGAAATTTGAAGTGCGATGGGTATAACCGTTAAGACCTCTTCCCGCCGACCCGGCGCGCTTTCGGAAAAACAACCGATATAGCCGTGCCTTCCCCGGGCTTGCTGCGGATTTTGAGCTTCCAGCCAAAACGATTGCAGAGCCGCTTGACGATCGTCAAACCTAAGCCGTGACCGTTTTGGCCTTCTTGAGCGCGATAGAAGGGTTCGAACACCTGTTTGAGTTGTTTTTGTTCCATGCCGATGCCGGTGTCCGCGATCGTGACGCGATTTTCGTCGATCGTAATGCAAACCGTACCTGCCCGGGTGTAACTGAAAGCGTTGCGTAGCAAGTTGCTTAGCAAGATACTCAAGACCTTTTCGGCGGCAGGCACCGACAATAAACAGTTCTGTTCGACTTCGACACTGATTTTTTCATTGGTGACCGCCCGGCCGACTTGCTCGACCAGGTTGCTGAGCAGATCATTGATCAGCACGTCGTCTTCGGGTAACGGGGAAGATTCTTCGCGGGCCAGTAATAACAGCGTATCGATCAGGCCTTCCATGTCGCGTAGCGTGTTTTCAATCGTTTGCAACGATCGTTGTTCGTTCGGCTGGTAATCCGAGCGCTTATGCAACAAGGCCAACGAGCTTTTGATGACGGCCAGCGGCGTTCTGAGTTCGTGGCTGGCGTCGCGGGTAAAATTGCGTTCGCGTTCGATGAACAATTCCAGGCGCTCGGTAAAGTGGTCTAAGGCATCGACCAGCTTGGCGACATCGCTATCGGTGGTTTGTCGTAACTCGCTCAAATCCAGTTCCGCGAGTCCTTGTTTTTTGAAATCGAAACTTTCGACGATATGAGCCAGTAAAATCACCGGCGAGATTGCGTCCCTAGATTGGCGATAGGACATCCAGGCGAACACATAAATCAAAACCAATACCAAGCTCAGCGGGACGACACCGAAATAAAACGACAAGGCTGCGACTTGCTGTTCATCGAAGACTAAATACAGTCGCGCATCGTCTTTGTCCTCGATGTACACAATCGGCTGCCGTCCCTCTATTAAAGCACGGCCGAAGCCGGGCTGCAGCGGTCGTAATGCTCCGGGAACCTTGGAAAAATCGCCGCTAGAAGCCAGATAACCGCTCATATTACGCGTATCGGGCGCAGGAAAATTTCTGTTTTGCCGATAGCGCTCCCAAAAATGACCGGCTTCGCCTTGCAAGGCTTCGCGAACCAGAACATCTTCGACGATTTTAGCGGCGGCAAACACACCCATCAGTGTCGCAACACTGATCAACAGAATCTGCAGTAAAAAAGCCTTAATCAGTTTATATTGAAGACCTTGCTTGCTCATCATTCACTCGGCCTGATAAAGCGATAGTGCCTAACCAACCATTCATTCCCGCCCCGATAACCGAACAGTTCGGCACAAGCCATAAAAAACAGCCTCCAACGCTGCCGCCAAACGGCCGCTTTTTCTCGCCCGTAGGTTTCCGCAAAAATCCGATCGATTTCGGATGGGTATCGGTCCATGTTGCTCAACCAGGCTTCGGACGTTTTTTGATAATGTTGGCCGGAAACGTCCCATTGGCATTCTATCCTGAGCCGGTCTTGAAAATGCAGTAGCGTGTCGCGAGCCGGCATCAATCCGCCGGTGAAAAAATAACGTCCCATCCAATTGTCGTCGCCTTCGGTTTCGAACGGATAGGCCAAATAACGGTGACAAAAGATATGCACGAACAGCTTGCCGCCGGGTTTTAACCAGCTGGCGATATTACTCATCAAATGTTCGTAATTGCGCATATGTTCGAACATCTCTACCGAAACGACGCGATCGTACCGTTCAGTCAATGACAAGCGATTCACGTCGCAGGTGATTACTTCGAGATTGCGTAAGCCCCTTAGCTCCGCCTGTTCGAGGATATATTCGCGTTGACTATTCGAGTTCGATACTGCCGTAATTGTACTGCGGGGATAATGCTCGGCCATCCATAAAGTCAACGAGCCCCAGCCGCAACCCAACTCAAGTATTTGCTGGCCGGCCGCCAATTCCGCCCGCTCGCAAGTCAGCTTTAGCATACGCGCTTCGGCTTCATCGAGTGTTTGAGTCGTTTCGTCCCAGTAGCACGACGAATATTTCAGATGCTTGCCCAGTGCATGTCGATAAAAAGCCGCGGGGACTTCGTAATGTTGGCGATTTGCCGCATCGGTTTCTATCGCGATAGGGCTTTCTCTCAGCGTTTGTAATAACGACAGATAACGCAAGCTTTGCTTTTCGACATCATTCGCGCATTCGTCGTTAAGACGTTGCCTCAACAAATTTCGAATACCGATTCGCATCAATGGATCGGGAATTAAACCTCGCTCAGCCAGATCGATCGCATTCAGCATAGAAAATCGATTTTGCAAAGGAAAAGTCGATTTCGGATACCATGGCAAAAATTTGCTGGTGGTTTGTTGATAGCGGCGGTAATCATCTCCGCGAGAACGCAAGGCTTGTTGTTCGGTATAAGGAATACCGGTCAGAAAATACAAAAAGCAAAACATCACGACCGGTGCGAGCCATAGCCAGTATTGATATTCGCCGCCCCAACCCATCAGCGGGTAAGCGAACCAATGCAGCCATTCGAAAAAATAATTCGGATGCCGGGAATAACGCCACCAACCAGCTCGGCACGTCAGCCCACGATTATCGGGATTTTTCCGAAATTCGGCCAATTGCCGGTCTGCCGTGGTTTCGCCCCATAAGGCCAAACAGGCAACCAGTAATGCGCAAAAAACCATGACCGGATTGGGATCGCGAGTATGCGCGACCGCCCAAAACGGGAGGGACAACACCCAGATAAAACCGGCTTGCATTAAAAAAAACTGCAAAAATCCGCTATCGGCCTTATTCTGCATCGCTGCCCGCATCGCTTGGTAACGACCGTCTTCCGGCTCCCCGAACACCCGTGCAGACAAATGACTTCCCAATCGTAAAAACCAGGCGAACGTCAGTAAGGCCAGACTGAGCTGTAAATACAGAGGGGCGGTTCCCGTCAACGCATACCAAGGCCCCGCCAACATCATTCCGAATGACCAAATCACATCAACGATACCGGCATTTTTGTGGTTTTGCTGCCACACCCAAGCCATTAACATCGCCACGGTACTTAGTACCGCGATTACGATTAAACTAAACATGTTTTGCCTCCAGTGAATGATCTTTTTGTCTGATTACACGCGCCATCCATAACAAAAGCGGTAGCGCCGCTGCCCAGCTCAAAGCCAGGCCGAAGATCCAAACTCCGGAGTTCTCAGTGATAGTGAGCGCACCGAGTCTTGCCGCCGCCCAATAAGAAAACGGACACGTAATGCCGCCGAGCAGTCCGGCCAACCAAAGACGCGATTGCAACCAGGCCAGCGAATGATTCAAGGTGAGCGCCAAGCCGATCCACAACAGCAAAATCCATAAAGGTGCATAATCGGTATCCGGCCAAGGAGAAGCATATTCGAGCCAACCGAACCTAACCCAGCTGCTATCCAAAATCATGCCAAGCACGACCGCAGCCGGCACCAAACGAAAATCGCCGGCGACATGAATCGCAGGGCGGGTATGCCAAAGCCCGAACAACACTAAAATAACCGGTGCCGGCCAATACTGGCTTGACGCCGCCGACAAGACCGCTGCAAACCACAAGCCTTGCATCCAAGCCATATTAATGAGGTTATTGCGATTCATGACGCGGCAGCCATTGTTCGCGGCGATTGCCGGGTTTGGCCAGCAGCAATTGCACGTTGGAAATCGATTTTTCCCAAAAGCCGCCTTCGCAATAACACAGATAAAACTCCCACATCCTGATGAATTGTTCGTCGTAGCCTTGCTCCCGAACCTTATCGAGCGAAGCCATGAAACGTTCCCGCCAAGCTTTTAATGTTAGCGCATAACTTTCGCCTTGATCTTCTAGATTGATCAAGCGCAAATCGGTGCTCCGCGACGCGCTCGCGATAATCGCGTTGACGCACGGAATGAAACTGCCAGGAAAAATATAGCGTTTGATAAAATCGACACTCTTCAGCGCCTGTTTATAGCGCTGATCTTCGATCGTTATCGCCTGAATCAAGGCCAGACCGTTCGGTTTTAATAAGTTCGCACACTGCTTGAGGTAAGTATCGAGATAATGATGCCCAACCGCTTCGATCATTTCTATCGACACCAGTTTGTCGTACACTCCGGTCAAATCCCGGTAATCCTCCATCAGCACTGTCACACGATCGGCGACTCCTTCATCGTCGATGCGTTGCCGTGCGGCCTCGAACTGCTCTTTCGAGATGGTCGTGGTCGTTATGCGGCAGCCGAAATGCTTGGCGGCATAAGTGGCAAAGCCGCCCCAACCTGTGCCGATTTCGAGGACATTATCGTTGGGCTTTAAGTCCAATTTTCGGCAAATACGTTCCAATTTAGCCGTCGAGGCTTCTTCGAGACTGAGTTCGAGATCGTGATAAGTCGCCGACGAATACATCCCGTGCTTGTCTAAAAACAACGAAAACAAATCGTTACCCAGATCGTAATGCGCGGCGATATTCTTGCGCGAGCCATGCTTGGAGTTTCGGCGCGCGAAATGCCAGAATTTAAGTAAGGTGTTCGTCAAGGTTGCCAACCCGCCTTCCATGCTGTCTAGCAAGTCTCGATTGCGCACCAAAATACGGATCACCGAAGTCAAATCGTCGGTTTGCCATAATTTGTCCATATAGGACTCGGCGGCGCCGATCGAGCCGCCTAACGATATCTGCCGGTAAGAACTCATATCGAAGACTTTGATCTCGGCGCTGAGGCCATCCTGACCGGGTCTACCGAGTACGACTTTGCCGAGCGGGTCGGTCACCGTTAATTGTGCATCTTGCAAATGACTGAGTTTATTCAGTAGCGCTTTGCGCAGCAGCAAATCGAATCTAGCCGGATTCTTGCTTAATTCGGCGGTTGCGGCATTCATTCTTATCTCCTTGATGTAATTCGGTTTATTTATCGGGATGCGAATAAAACGGAATGCCTTTCAGCCAAAGCCGGAAAGCATGCCAATAAATCCTTACAACGATGGCGCAAGTGATAATAGGATATTGCAACGGCACCGAGCGCATCGTGTTCGGGGACGGATCGAGCATGTCCAGTTTCAGGGTAGCATCGAAACAGCATTGCGCTAGGCGGTACAATTGCATGTGTATCGTCAACTTATCGCCGGCTAAGGCGAAACGCCACCGGTAATCGATGTCCATCGGCATGAACGGCGATACATGAAAAGCTTTGCCGAATTCGAAGGTCCATTTGTTGTTTTGAGCGGAGCTTTGCCGAGTATCCAAGACATAACAAAACCGCTCGCCCCAGGGTGTATTGGTGATTTCGGCGAGAATGAAGCGGGGCTGATCCTCGCTGTCAGGAAAACAAAAATAAAAACTGACCGGATTGAATGCAAAACCTAAATATCGCAGATGTGTCAGCAAACAAATACGCCCTTCAAATATTTCACCGCTTTGTTGTTTAATTCGGGCTTTTACCGCGTCTCGCAAATCCGAATCCGTAGGCCCGAGATAGTCTTCGCGGTAATAGGAGACCAGATTAAAGCGTTGCTTCGACCAAAAACGACTTTTATCGATGACCTTATCTAATTCGTCGAGATCGAGCCACGTCATGAACAAGGGATAGCGGAAAGCATGCGGTTTCGGCAGGTGGCGCCGGTGGCGCACCCAACCTTTGGCGATGCGACTGTGCAGCGCGTTCATGACGGCGCGTTCAGTTTATCGATCGCCAACTGCGCACTGGCCGCGCCGTCTTCATGAAATCCCCAACCCCAATAGGCGCCTGCATAAAACGTGCGGTTAAGGCCGTTAATTTCGGCATGCCTTTTTTGCGCGGCTAGGCTTTCCGGCGTGTACACCGGATGCCGATAATGCCGCTGCATCAAAATTTTTGACGGATCGATGCGGTCCGTGCAATTCAGCGACACCAGCAACGGCTCGGGCGCGTCCAGGTTTTGCAGCAAATTCATACAATAAGTTACGGTACAATTCGCCTGAGTCCCGGCCGGTTTCAACGCATTCCAACTTGCCCAGGCTTTCGGATGCCTCGGCATCAACGCCGCGTCGGTATGCAGCACCGTATCGTTGTCCTGAAATGAGAACGCACCGAGTATTTCGGTCTCATCCGGACTCGGGTCGGACAAGAGCCGAAGCGTCTGATCGCCGTGACAAGCAATGACGACCTGGTCGAAACGCCGCTCGCCGCTCTCGTCGATAATCGTGACGCCGTCATTGTCTCGTGCGATCGAGCGAACCGGACTATTCAGCCGCAGTTCGCCGCCGAAGCGCTGCTTGAATGCTTCGACATAGGTCGACGAGCCGCCTTTGACCGTGCGCCATAGCGGCCGGTCATCGATCTTCAGCATGCGGTGATTGTTCATGAATGCAACAAAATAGCGTGCCGGAAAGTTTTTCAGGCTTTCCGGCGGACCCGACCATAAGGCGCAAGCCATCGGCAAAATATGGTCGTCGATGAAGGCTTCGCTGTAACGGTTTTGTTGGAGGTACTCGCCCAAGGTCAACGTATCGTCGCCGCTTTTCAATAAGGCCGGCGCTTCGCGGTAAAAGCGGAAAATGTCCGCGATCATCCGATAAAAGCGTGGGCTGAATAGATTTCGGCGTTGACAGAATAACTTGTCGATCGTCGTAGCATTGTATTCGAGGCCGGTTTTCGCATCGGCCACACTAAAGCTCATATCCGAAGGCTGCGAAGCAACCCCTAATTCGTTCAAGAAGCGGCAGAAATGAATGTAGTTGTGTTCGTTGAACACGATGAAGCCTGTATCGACCGCAAATTGGCGGTCGTGCAAGACAATATTATGCGTATCGGTATGACCGCCCAAATAGGTGTTGGCTTCGTAGATCGTAACCTCGTGTTGCTTATCCAAGTAATGGGCCGTATAAATACCGGAGATGCCGCTCCCGACGATCGCTATTTTCATTGGCTGCTTCCTGCGTCCAAACGTTTAGAATTGAGTCGCGCAACCGGAACCGGCTGCAAGTCCCAAATCAAGCCGCACCACGACATTAATTTCAGCAAGTAATAACTAATATCGATCTCCCACCAATAAAAGCCTTGCCGAGCCGACACGGGATAATGATGATGATTGTTATGCCAGCCTTCGCCGAGCGTGATCAGCGCCAGAAAACCGTTGTTGCGGCTATCGTCGCCGGTTTGGTAACGTTGATTGCCCCAGACATGCGACAACGAATTGATGGATAGCGTGCAGTGCAGTAATACAATCGTCGATACGAAATATCCCCAGACCAACATTTGCCAGCCTGTCGTGCCGAGCTCCGGAAAGCTCACCTCGAGCCATTTCCCAAGCCCCCATAACGCTACCGCGTAGAGCACCGGTATTACGACGTCGAAGCGGTCTAGGAAGCGCAGTTCCGGAAATTTGATCAGGTCGCGCACCCATTGTTCGCGGGTCGTAAAATGTTTCGAGCTCAAAAACCAGCCCATGTGGCTCCACCAAAAGCCTTTGCGCGGACTATGCATATCGCGGTCCGTATCGGAGTAGCGGTGATGACGGCGGTGATGCGACGCCCACCAAATCGGGCCTCGTTGCGTTGCCGTTGCGCCGAGTAGGCCGAAAAGGAACTGGCACACGCGGCTGGTTCGAAAAGCCTTGTGCGAAAAATAGCGATGATAGAACGCGGTGATCGCGAACATGCGAATGAAATAGGAAAAAAGTGCCACAACGATCACAATCGGGCTCCAGCCGACTACGAAAACCAATAGACACGCGACATGAACCAAGATAAATGGAAACACGCGCAGCCAGTCGACCTTTTCGCTTTCGGTATCTTTGATTTTGACTCGACTACTGTCGAACCAACTGAAAAATTTGGTTAATGCGGTTTGTATAAACATCGTAGTCATCTCATAAAACTTACTCTTTCATTTAAGAGCATTGGAATTATTAGAATACTAGGCGCGTGAAAAACACGTGAACGCCTGCATGCGATTTGTTCACACAATAGTGCATAGAGAACGGTAAAACTCTGCTGAAAATTAAATAACGGAGTGGGCGATGAAACGAATGACATCATTATTCGGCATACTACTGGCGCTAACCGGCTGTAGTAGCATAGAACCGAATCCGATGCGCGAATATTTGGCGATGGCTCCGGCCGAACAGAACGCCGGAAAACATCCTAAAATCAGGCATTTTGTCGAGTTATACGACAACTTGGAAGTGTTGCCGATAAAGACTAAGGTTGAAAATACCTATGCCGAACAACTGTATTTTAACGATACGCTCGTAACCCTGCATGACCGGCAAGCCCTACAGAGTTATCTCGAACAAACCCAGAAAAATCTCGATTCGATCAGTATTGAGGTCATGTCGGTATTCGAACAAGGCGACGATGTATTTCTGCGCTGGAACATGCGAACTCGGTTCACGCTGTTGGGTCGAAGCAAGGATGTCACGACGATAGGCTTTAGCCATTTGCGTTTCGACGATCATGGCAAAATCGTCCTGCATCAAGACTACTGGGACAGCACGCAAGGCTTTTTTCTACAGGTTCCGATTATCGGAGGAGTATTACAATGGATAAAAAACGGTTTACACGACTAGCGATTTTGTTAGGCTTAATGTCGTTCGGCAAGGTATACGCCGAAGACTTACTGCCCCCTAATCAGCAGGCTGAACTACCGCGTTGCAGCAAGGGGGAATTGAAAGCTTTCCGCTGGATTCATGTCGGTTATGCCGAACTTTATCTAAACAATTGTAAGAACCCGATCGATGTTTTCAACGATTCTCCGAAACAATTACGCTTCATTTACGAGCGCTCGATTCCGGCCAAGGCCTTCCGCGAGGCTTCCGAGGAATATCTAAAAGCGAACTTAGGCGATCGATATCTGGATTGGCGTAGCGCTTTCGATCGATTCAATCGCCAATATAAGGACATTGATAAAGGCGATTTTTACGATTTAATTTATGATGCCGAAAACGGTTTGAGACTTTTTCTAAACAATGAACTGCTCGGAACCCTAGAAGACCCCGAACAAGGGCTGGCTTATTTCAATATCTGGTTCGGCAAAGACCCGTTCTCAAATGCGCTGAAAGAGGCTTTACTGACGCCGGAGATGTAATCTCCGTTGTGAATGCCGAGCTTATACCCATCGCACTTCAAATTTCGGCATTGACACATGGAGGCGCCGGGGTGTTCGGCAAAGGCTTTGACAGCAGGGATGCTGTCACAGAGCCTTGTATGATTAATTTAAATGAATTTTAGCCAGGAAATACTTTAAGCTTTACCGAGTTCATTGGGAGGCCGCTTGAGCCTGAGGACTGGATTAAACCAGAGCCTGTCATGTAGATTGGCCCCCGCCCTATTCACCTATACCGCGGAGTATCTGAGGCTTAGAGCCTGCATTCACAAGGATGGTAGGTGCATACGCAGGGTCGGGAACCAATGACTAGTTTACTTTCCTTATCACAGAATAACAATTAAACATGGCAGATCAACAAATTAACAGCGCTTCACTTGACACACAAACCCGTATCTTCGCTGGCGTCGATGTAGGATCTAAAGAACTGGTTTTGGTGGTGCGCAAAAATGGCAAACCTTTCAATCCGCAGAAGTTCTCCAATACCCCAGCTGATCATGCCCGGATGGCCAAGAAACTGAACAAATTGTCCGGCATTATCGTGTGTATGGAAGCCACCGGCAGTTATCATTTCGATTTAGCCGTTGCGCTCCATGATGCCGGCGTCAAGGTAATGGTCATCAATCCCAAGGTCTCTCATAACTTTGCTAAAGTGTTGATGAACAATAGTAAAACAGATGATGTGGACGCGAATACTCTGGCGGTGTATGCCGAACGGATGGATTTTGTGCCTTGGTCCCGTCCTTCGAATGAAAAGATCGCTTTACGTTGTTTCTCACGCCGTATTAATGCGCTAACCGATCAAAAAACAGCAGCAAAGAATCAATTGCATGCCTTAAGCGCAACAGTTGAAACACCCAAAGCCGTGCTAAAAGATGCACAAGCGGCCATCGATCAATTAGATAAGCGTATCGATCAGTTAACGGCTGGCGCCTTGGCATTGATCGAAAAACATCCGGAACTCAGTCGAGCATTAGTTTTGTTCACGAGCATTAAGGGTATTGCCAATACCAGTGCGATTGCCCTCATGGGAGAACTACTGATTTTGCCTGCGGATATGTCGCACCGTGAGTGGGTCAAGTTTGCGGGGCTCGATCCAAGAGCTTTTGATTCCGGCACGAGTGTCCACAAAAAAACGCGTATATCCAAGGCCGGTAACAGCCAGATTCGCGCCGCCCTGTATATGCCTGTCTGGAGCGCTGTGCAGCATGATCGCCATATTAAGGCGTATTACCAACATCTCCTGGATATGGGTAAATTACCGTTGCAAGCCTGTTGTGCGGTCATGCGTAAATTGTTACATGCGATTCACGGCATGCTCAAGCATGATAAACCATTCGATAACACGCGTTTTTATGCAATTCCGTCAATCGCTGAATAGCAGAAAAATGCCTATTTTTAACTTGATTTTAAACAGAGTATCTACATGGACGTATTCACGGCGTCCTTTGACAGGACTCTTCGGCGCCGAAATTTGACCAGCAAAGGATATAAAAAAGCTCTATATGCGTTAATCCGAATTCGTCAGTTTGTCTCGCTCCCAAGTTCCAGGAGCGCTTGGGAAAGAGGCAACAGAGAAAAACAAAAAATCCCTGTCCATCGCGCACCAGTATGGTTATTTAACCATATTGATGACATCTTCTCTCCATGAGTGAAACTAGCTTTGAGTGGGATGAAATCAAAAATAAGGAAAACCAGCGCAAACATGGTGTTTCATTCTATGAAGCACAGTACGCATTTATGGATAAGAGACGCGTCATTGCTGAAGACCTAAACCACAGCCAAGATGAAAAGCGTTATTATTGTTTTGGCTTAAACGAAGCAGGTACAGGCATCCTCCCTGTCAGGTTCACTTATCGGTCCGGTTTCATTCGTATTATTGGCGAAAAGTTAAGAAGATCTATGGGCAAAGTAATTAAGTACAGTGATGAGCCCATTGGTGATTTAAAGCTGGTAACAGACTTTCTTCCATCACCTGAAGAGCTTTCACTTAAAAAAGAGAATACAAAAGTCACAATTTCCCTCAGTTCCGAAAGCGTAGTCTATTTCAAGGAAGTGGCAAAAAAGCATCATCTGCAATATCAAACAATCATCAGGACATTACTTGATGAATATGTGGCCCATCAAAAGCGCCGCTAACAAAATTGCTCACTCCCAAACTCTTGTTTGGGAGTGTCTACCGTCAAGCTCCGCTTGACGAACGATAAGCAGAGCTTAAAGGTAAGCATTCCCAAGTAGAACTTGGGAACGAAACAAGTTAATGAACCAAATCGCGGGTTAGATTAATGGCTGCGTTACTACATTCATGCCTGAAGTCAAACAAAGCGATGGGTTTCCGCTTCGCTACTACCCATCCTACATCACTCCATTCCTCTGTCTCGCTCCTAAGTTCCAGCTTCGGACCGAGACAACGGGCATGGGTTAAAACGACAAATCCCACTGTAACCAAAACCGCTGATCCGATTGGCTGATTCCCTGCCTCGGGTCTTCCACGATCAAATGACTGACTTGAAAATTCACTTTATTGTTATGACCATTGAAGAAATAGGTCATTACGCCGCTGAATTCTTGTTGCCGGTCGTTATCGACGTCGACATTGGGATCGACAAAGGCATATCGTCCGGCAAACTCCAGATTTTTCGGAATGATCGCCACTAGGTAATGCGGAAAATAGCCGGCTTGGATTAAGCCGCCCATGAGATTCGTTTCTCTCCCTCCGGCGCCTTGGGCTCTTAACGTATCGATAACTTCCTTCCAGTGCATTTCATGTTGAATCGATAAGCCTTGCCATTTAAAACGGACTTCTTCCATCATTTGATTGATGCGGTATTGTCCGTCTTCGCCTACGTTAAAGCCGGGCAGTGCTCGGCAGCTTCGGTTATCGGTTTCGAAGGCGGTGCATCGACTTTGATTGGTCGCCGCCGCGAACGCGAAATTGAGGGCCGGATTTTCATGAAATTCGAGATCGGATTGGGAAAACGGCATCTCTCCACCCAAGGCATTCCACTGCAAGCGGCCGGAATACATCATGTTGTTGTCGTCATTATTGCGCTCGCCGACGCCGAGTCCGGCATAGACGCCGGCATAATAACTGATATCGTGCCAGGTGCCGGGGAATAGATTGCCGAAGATCTGTACCCCTTGTTGCCGGTCTACTGTAAATATGTCGTTGACGATCGACCGGTTGACGAATTGCTGATTGCCGGAAGAGGTCACCCGTTCGTCGTTATACAAAACCTTGCCTCGACCGACCCATAATTTGGCCCATTGAAATTTGTCCACGGTCAGATTTAAGTCGCGTAATACCGGCTGAGACCAGTCGTATTGCAGATAATATTTTAACCAAGGCCAATAGGCATGGCCTTTGAGCTTGGTCCGCGCACGGCGGATCATGAAGGTACTTTGATCACGATCGAGGTCGCCGAGTGAACGAGGGTCGCTGTCGAAAGGATTGGCGTAGCGGGCTTGTATCCGGTTTTGAATGGCCAATGCGAACTTGCCGTCATCGGTCTTGAATTCAAATCCGTTCTTGCCGTAACTGACGCCGGAGGGCAAACCACCCTGGGCTTGAGTCTTCGTGTCATCGGACTTGGCATCCACTTCGGCTTGGGCAAGCGCGCTTTCTTGATCTTTTGCCGGAACAACATGTTCAGGAGCTGTTGCCTTAACGGGTTGCGTAGCTTCTAATTGTTCGAGCCGTTTCAGTTTTTCATCCAAGGCTTGCAGCTTCGCGTCGAGACGTTTTTCAATAGCCAGCAGTTCTTGCATATAGCGTTCCGGGTCTCTGGGTTCAGCGGCGAGAACGACTCCGGACAAAAACAGCCCGAACAGCACGACCGGAATGGCGTGTGACAGGAGCCTACCGATAAATAATTTGTTCATGGAGATACTGGCTTCGCGAGAAAAATGCGAATTATGACAAAATTATGACAACTT
Source organism: Methylotuvimicrobium buryatense (assembly GCF_005931095.1). Taxonomy (GTDB): domain Bacteria; phylum Pseudomonadota; class Gammaproteobacteria; order Methylococcales; family Methylomonadaceae; genus Methylotuvimicrobium; species Methylotuvimicrobium buryatense. The sequence continues at coordinate 4,768,085 of NZ_CP035467.1, forward strand.
TGTGACAATCTTGTGCTGACACATCCCCCATTTTGGCGATTAAAAAAGGTATGGGAGATGTATTTACTCTGCCTTCAAGTTCCCGTCATTCCGCCATAAACGGCAAGCTTTTGAGTCACATTAGCGTCTGAATCAAGCATTACTTATTTCGTTCCGGCCTGCTTAACCAATAGCATACGGCCCAAACGGCGCAATCCGTCGGACGATATGTCTAAGCCGAGCGGCGAGCCGATGGTTTCAAGCTCGTACAGCAAATCCGTTGCGGTGATAAACGTCAGAAAGCGCAAGCCCTCTGTACCGGGTACGTCTTTGGCAATCGTTCGCAGCACCGGCGCCACTCGATCCCATGAATCGTTGAAAAACATCCGGACCGGATCGCCGCCGCTCGTGTCGTTGCTCGTCAAACCCTTGTGGAAGGCCGATTTAGCCGCAAGTAAAGTCTCCAAAAGCGTATCGCGAACATCCTCGGAAACCCTATCTTCCGCGGCTCGATCGATCGCTTGAAATAATGAAGCGTTCCAGCGTTGCCAGGCTACATTCCATTGTTGCATTTCGCTTTCGTTGAATACCGGCGCGGCCTGCTTGTTTGCTCTTGCATTTGCCTGCGGAACCTCAAAAGCGACTTTTACGCCCAAACCGGTTTCGCCGGCCTTGACTTCGCTGAATCGTAACGAGCTCAATAAGGCTTGCACCGCCGCTTTATTTTCCGGAGTCGTGACGGGTGCCAGCGTTTTTTCGATATCGCCGCGCACTTCTTGAAGGTCGAGTTTAACCGATGCCAATTTCGGTTCGGCAAAACGCTTTATCAAATCCTGCAATTGATCGATTCTCAATGCTTGTCCGCTCGGGTCGTAAGCAACCGCCTTGTCGATCGGAAAGCGTAGAACAGTACCGCCGTTCTCCAGTACCGCGCGTTGAAAAGTTTCGAGCTTGCCTGTCCAATCCAACACGGTTAAGCACTCGCCGCCCATGAGGGTGCCGATGCGCGCATGTACGTCATTGACGATTCGAACGAGGCCTTGTTGCCCGTCGATTTTTGGGTTGGACATGTCGAGCAAACTACAGCCGCCTCTATCCTTCCATAAATGGGCGGTCCGATTGGTGCCGGTGTAGAGCTGTTCAACCAGCACATTTCGAATCAAGCGGTAATCGATCGGTAGCGGTATGGTCTTCTGACTTGCGCTAAGGCTTCCCGAATAGACGATTAGGATTCCAAGATAAGCGCTTAGCAAAGTTTTTTTCATAGTATGACTCATATAATCGGTTATGCCTCATGCGGCTCAATTAGGTTACCATTATTGTTGGTAATATCGTTTTAGTTCAATCATGACTTTCGATGTATACCCGTAGATCAAAATTCGGCACCGGGGGAGGGCCGTCAAAGATCGCCGTGAACTCTGCATCGATGCAGGTCAATGGCCAACTTAAGGAAATAACGCGTCATTCCGCCAGGGATTGGCGGAATCCAGTGCCAAGGATGGCAATTCGTAGATTTACTGCATAATAACCTCACGCGTGGCAGGTTATTCAACCCGCTCCGAACATTTTGTTTTACTTTGGTCACGATCGAAAAACTTCCGCTCCTGCTCACGCCCCTTACCTACATCCATATAGGTAACGTTTAGGCCGCGGTTACAAACCCCGCCCCACCAAGTCAAAGCCAATTCTTCAACCCTCAACGCAAACATAGCCTTGATAAAGGGGATATTGGAGGATTTATTTATATAATCCCCCTCGCAGACTTCTTTTTCAAAAAGAGACTGAATTTGTCTTTACTATAACCACAAATGTTTTCTGCATTTAGCAGTTTAATGAATTTCTTTTAGGAGTGATCAGTGTTTAATACGGCTACACAATGGCTGCAAGACTTAAATCTGGAACCTAGCACCAAAGTGGCAATCGCTCTGGCGGCCATCGTCGTCATTGCAATATTAACCCACCTCATTTTGCATTATGTATTTCTGCGTTTGGTCGAAAAACTGGCCTACCGCAGCAAATGGGTTTGGAAGCGGGCCTTATTCGAGCAAAATTTATTCAATCGTATTGCCTTCGTATTCCAGGCCGTTTTGGTCCGCTGGCAAGCGCAGCTATGGTTGGCCCAGGAATCATTGTTTTTATCCGGCATCGAATTAGCCGCTAAATTGTGGATCTTGTTTTATCTACTCTTAAGCTTGTTTTCCTTGCTCGACACCTTGCTGTACTTGGCGCATCAATACCGTGTCGCAAGACATTGGCCTTTGCGCGGCGTCTTCCAAAGCATTAAGCTGTTTGCATCCGGTTTTGCCTGTATCTTATTCGTTTCGATCATCACCGACAAATCGCCGGTGATTTTGCTCAGCAGTTTGGGCGCGATGACGGCGGTCTTGCTCTTGGTGTTCAAGGATTCGTTATTGGGTTTGGCTGCCGGCATTCAACTGTCGGCCAATAAGATGTTGAGTGTCGGCGACTGGTTGGAAATGCCCAAATACGGCGCCGACGGGGATGTGATCGATATCGGCCTAACCACCGTCAAGGTGCAGAATTGGGACCGTACGATTACCACGATCCCGACTTACGCCTTGATATCCGATTCGTTTAAAAACTGGCGCGGCATGCAAGAATCGGGCGGCCGGCGTATTATGCGCAGTATTCGAATCGATGTCGGCAGTGTTGCGTTTTTATCCGAGGAAGATATCGTTCGTTTGCGCAAAACCAAGCTGCTGACCGGCTATATCGAACGAAAACTAGCCGAAATAGCCAAGGCCAATGCCGAGGAATGCGCGGATTTGTCTTGTCCGGTAAATGGCAGACGACTGACTAATTTAGGCACGTTCCGCGCCTATTTAAATGCCTACCTCAAGGCGCATCCCGGTATTCATCAAGCAATGATTTTGATGGTACGCCAATTGGAACCCGATGCGCATGGACTGCCGATTCAGATCTATGCGTTCAGCAACGATACGAACTGGGTTAATTACGAAAGCATTCAAGCCGATATTTTCGACCATATATTAGCGGTCGTGCAGGAATTCGGCCTGCGCGTCCATCAAATGCCGAGCGGCCAGGATTTGCAAGCGTTGTTGAGAAACTAATGATTACATAGGGTTAATGAATAACCCCGTATTCTATTCAATATTTGCGAGCTAGGTAAATATATCTTACAGTAAAGATGTCTTACATCGGGAGATCGATATGTCTCAACTTGCAAAAATCAGCAGCAAAGGTCAAGTGACCATCCCCGCGGATGTCCGAAAAAAACTTCATCTTGAAGCTGGAGATACCGTCGTTTGGGAAACTAGCGAAGATGGCCGCGTCTGGGTGCGACGAATAAATCCTCTAGATGTAGAATATCTGAGCGCAGTGAGCGGCACTTTATCCGAATGGAGTAGCGTCGAGGATGATGAGGCTTATCGTGACTTAAAACCGTTTCGACATAGTCAAAGTTCCCTTCCCGTTTACGGATCGTCAAGCTGTCAAACATAGACCCGCGTTAGTTTTATCCGACGAAGCCCTGTTTAATTCGCGTATTGGTCACATTGTTATGGCCATGATTACCAGTGCCAAACATTCGGATTGGCCGCTCGATACATCAATACAAGACTTGGATTCCGCAGGCTTAAAATCGGCATCCAAAATTCGTCTAAAGCTATTTACTTTGGATGATCGCTTAATTCTATGTCGTCTCGGCAAACTAAGTCAGATCGATCAAGCGAATTTTGAGAAAAATCTACAAAGTTTGCTAGGCGTATAACTATAACAAAGGGATAAAAAAGCCGGCAAATACTCAATGGTATTGCCGATATAAGATGATGAGCGGCAACCTTAAGAGCGCTTCACTCAACCGCTAATGGCGTGATCCCATTTTCCCCGAATGGTTAAATTGCCGGATTTAGGCTTAATTGATTTCTCCTTGCCGGCGCGCCAATAGATGGATATAACGCCCCATGTCGCGGTAGGTCGGCATTCGGCAGTAACGGTATTCCAATTCGAATAATTCGGCCGGATCGCTGCCGTCTAAAGTGTCTTTGCTTACATAATCGTGAAACACGCGAATACCGGTATGCGCCGTAATGCTAAATCCCTGGCTTTGCAATCGCTCGATGACTTCGTTGGGATATTGAGGATTGGGAGGCGTTAGTTTTTTGCCTTTGCCGAGATAGGTATCGTCAAGCAAGTTTCTCCAGCGCCAATGGCCTTTCAAGGCATTGGTATAAACCATCGCATTACGGTTATAGAACAACAGCGACAAATAGCCGCCGGGCTTGACCTTCTCCATAACGATTTGCAAGGCCGGGAGCGGTTCGCCGAGCCATTCGATTACCGCATGAAATAAAACCAAATCGAATAGGGGAAGTTTGGCCGCAAGCGTTTGTAAGGGTTCATGATGAAATTCGGCGATCAGGCCGGCTTCGGAAAAATGCTGCCGCGCCCGCATCAACATCTTTTCCGACACGTCACATATCGTCAGATGATGGCCTTGTCCGGCGAGCCATTGGCTGATTTGCGCAAAACCGCACCCGGCATCCCATATCGACAGAGGTTCGGCAGCCCGGTAAAGCTCGTCAAGGTCTTCCTTCAGCAACTTGAGCCGCCAATCGCCTTTGGACGTACCGTAGACTTTTTGTTCGAATTTTTCGACAAACGGGTCGAAATTGCGGTCTTTCAGTGGTTTCATCGGGCAGGAGCTGCAAAGACGGTTAATTCGGTTCGATCAGCCGATAACCGATCCCCGATTGGGTTTCGAGCAAGGGCACAGCAAACGGCTTGTCGATTTTTTTGCGCAGTTTGTATAAATGGCTTCGGAGCGTGTCGCTGTCCGGGATTAGTTCTCCCCAAAGTTCATGTTCCAATTGCTCTCGGGTAACCAGGTTGGGCGATTCGCGCATCAAGATACGCAGTATCCGCAAACACGTCGGCGACAATTGAATAATCCGGCCCTGGCGCATGACCTGCATCGTGTTGGTATTGAACGTCAAATCGTGAATTTGATAAACGGACTCGTCTAATTCGCCGCGTTCGCGGCGAACCAAAGCATTGATGCGGGCTTCGAGCTCCGGCATTTCGAACGGCTTGACTAGATAGTCGTCAGCGCCGCGTTGAAATCCATCCAATTTGTCTTGTAATTGATCGCGAGCAGTCAGCATTAATATCGGCGTCGACAAACGCGCGTCTTTACGCAGTCTCCGGCATATTTCCAAACCGTCGATGCCGCCGGGCAGCGTGATATCGAGAATAATGGCATCATAGCGTTGCGTTGCGGCAAGATGCAGTGCGCATAATCCGTCGTAGGCGTAATCCATCGTAAAGCCGCTGCTTTCCAGATATGCCCCGACCGCTTGAGCCAGATTTTTATGATCTTCGACCAGCAGCAATGAGGTATTCCGCGGGCTCGGCTGATTATGAGGATTGGCTGGAGAAACGTCCATATTTTGGAAAGTGTGAAGGTTCGGCGGAGGCCCCGCCGAACCTTGTATCGGTAATGTTAAAGTTATTCTTCGACTTGCTGAATACCGTCCAGGTACCATTTCGGCTGCAGGCTATTTCTCGGCTTAACGAAATGCCATACTTCGCGAACGGCTTGCTCCGGTCCGTAAATGTCTTCGCGTATTACGGTATCGAACAATACGGTCGCTTCCAATTCGCTGCCGGATTCGCGGACATCGAGCAACTCGGTTTGAACGCTAATTACCTCGGTTCGGTTGTCATCGGTCGAGGCCTTGAGTTGATCCTGTATTTCGGCGAACACGCGGTCGGTAGTCAGGCCTCTGATTTCGGCTAGATCGCGATCGTCCCACGCGGCTTGTAAAGCTCTAAATGCATTTTCGGCACCGTTCAAAAAAGCGTGCTCATCGAAACCTTCCGGCAAAATCAGCTCGCGATTTTCGATAGCAGGCTCGAATCCGGAATCGGTATTGGCTTGAAAGTCTTTTTTAAACAATAAATCGGTGTTGAAACCCGTATTACCGACCGAGGCACGCGATGGCGCTTGAGTTTGAGGCGCTTCATAATCGCTATAAGCTGAAGTTGATCGCTGTTGCGGTTCATAGCTATCGCGGCTATAGACCGGTACCGGACGCGCAGTATTTTTGGCGCGGGCGGCAAACAATTTATAGAGTAAAAACGCGATACCGCCGAATACTAAAATATCCATGAAATTGAAGTTCTCGAAGGCGCCGCCGAACAACATGGCGCCGAGCAACCCGCCCAAAGCCAGGCCGCCGAGCATGCCCATCAAGCCGCCGCGACCGGCTAGTTTTTGTTTGGCCGCTTGGTTTTGAGATTGGGCTTGTTGCTGTTGACGTGTTGGTGCGGCTTTTGCCGGTGAGGCAGAACGTTGATACGGTTTATTGAACGAGGATTTGCCGCCGAACGAGCCGCCTCCGCCGAGCCGCTTGGCTTCGGCATCCGAGACGCTGCCCAATCCGAGGGACAGTCCGATGATCAAGGTTGTCACTATGCTGGTTAATTTATTCATGGGTAAGTTTTTGAGTTTTGTTGATAAAGGCAAGAAAATAATTGGGCTATTCATTGTATAACGCAGTCTTTCGCCCTATTAACTGCGCATTAGAGATTCTCGTTTACGACATGGTAAGACCTGATTGAGTTCCATCGAAGAGCTCCGGCAATGCAATTAAGCAATAGGGTAAATTAAAATTATGCCGGACGGGGCTTGCAACCGCGTCCTGAACGTTTCGACCATGCACAGCGCAAACATAAGACCTTCAGGGCGGGTTGAGTAACCCGCCCTGCGCCTCAACTTTCAAGGCAACGGCAAATTAAAACTCCTTCACCACAAAGAAAGTAATGTCGCTTCCGCCCCGCTCGTCATCCCTTAGTACGTTGAAATTATGGGTAACATCCACGACCAGCATCGATTCACCGAGAAAACCGGTCGCAAGCCGTCCGCCCACCGCGCTATAAAAAGTTTCTTTCCTTTTAAATTCGCCGCCGATATTACGTACCGGATTCAACCAACCCGCAGTTCCGTGCAAGCTAAAGTAGCTGAAAAAAATCGGCTCCCAGCGGTATTCGGCATTACCGATCAAATAGTGTTCGGGATAATATTCCCATACCGAAGCGCCGGGGAGTACGGGCATGGCAGTCGATGCAAAATCCCAACCCATTGGATTAACCCCGCCTCCGATGCGTTGCGCCGAAAACCGATCAAGATTGGCGCCAGTACCGCCATGGACGGAGCCTAGAAGCCGGTGTCTATCGCTATCGATAAACGGAACGCCGGTGGCACCTAAAGCATAGGCATCGAATCTCAAATGATCCCGAGAATCGTTAGCGCGATATTGATTGCCATCGAGCCCCCAATCGCGCCAATTCACGCGGTGGCCGTAGACCAGATTCCCGCCGGCGGCAAAACCTTCGTGAGCTAGCCACAAAACATTCCGTTTTAGACCGTCGTATTTCACTTCCAGGCGAGAGCCGAGCTCAACGGTATCGCGAGGCGCCAGCAGATTATCGGCCGCTTCGCCACCTTTGCTGAAATATAAAAAACCCGGTTCGAAATACAGATTGGCCATGAAGATATTATCGTTATAACCGGGATCGACTTGAGTCCGATAGCCGAGACCGATATCCCATTGTAAACGCCCCCAGTACATTTCTTCATCGAGTACCCTTCGTCCGTCGACAGCCTCGCTCATCGCGGTCGGCGGTGTAAAATTCCTAAATGCTAATGCATATTGAAAATCGCCCCAATCGGGCAACTGTTCGCCGTAGAACAGGTCGTTGTATGCCCCGGCAATATTTGCATAAAACAATTTGCTTTGTTCGGGTTGCCGCCAAAAATACAGACTGCCTATGGGAAAGATGTCCCGATCGTCGGGCCCCGGCGTGTTGTACTGAAGGCCAAGCATCCAAGCATTCACCGATGTTCTGTCGCGCGGATCGACAATAATTTCTTCGCCGAGAAACTCGGTTCTGAAACCTTCCCCGGCCAATGGGGTTTTATAATTTTTCGAATCCCGGTCCAGGTAGGGGAGCTCTTGTTCAATAGCGGATTGAATAGCGTCATCTGACGCTATTGCTTCAGTTTGCTGAGCCATAGCCGATGAATTAAAGCACAACAATCCGAACAAGGTTATGGATAGTGGGTAGAATTGCCGAGTGATTAGATCATAGCTAGCCATTTCATATACTCCAAAAAACACGTACTAGATCGTACAATAATTTAGTATAGAGGGTTTCCCATATCCAACTAAAGCAGGACTCGATATTCCGCCAGGTATGACTGAAAAATAGACCTAGTTAATGCTATCGATAAATCGCTTTATAACTGATATAAAACGCACAGAACGTAACCGGCATGATTACGATCATCGCCAAACCAATCGTGATGATAGACAGTACTGCAAAGAGTATCAAAAACAGATAAATCGTGATCATCGCCGAAATATGGCGTCCGCAATTGTAATAACTACTTTTGATTGCATCGACCGGCTTGCTGTCACTAAACATTACTTGGGGTACTGAATACAACAACGCTGAAATGACCAAGATACCCAATGGCGCAGCTAGTATCAGTGCCGTGAAAGGTCCGAGTGTTACGGTTAATCCCGCTTCAATAATTTCGAAGAATACCATTAACAAACCGAGAATCAACAAAGGTTTAAGCTTGGACGAATCAATGAAGCCTTGGAAAAAATGGCTGATTTTCACCTTTCGCTGCTCGTCAACTTCTCGAATTGCATACAAAAATCCGCCATACATCACCGGAAAGATCAAACCGTCTAATATCTCACCAATTACTGGAAGTAGTGCTAGCAGGACTTCCAGAAGAATCCAGATCACGGTGCCGAGAATTAGCATCAGCGGGTTTTTAGTAAACAGCTTCCAACCATCGACAAACCACTGCCGTCCATCTTTCATTGTATAACCTGTATCTTCCATCATGCTCTCCTACAATTATTATTGTCTATCGAGATCTATTTTAAATCGATTCAATCAAACATACCTTACGTATACCTTTCGCACTTCAAATTTCGGCAGTGCCTAATGAGGCACAGGGTAGGCTGTCTAAAAAAGCTTTTTTAGCTAATTACTGTGTTCCCGCGTTTTAAACTCAATAGTATTTTTGAAGTTGTTGGTGATCATAGGTTTTTAAGTGCCAGGCGTAGGGTGCGCATCGCGCACCTGGTCGGGCTCTTGTCGGTACGGCACCGTGGAAAGGTGCGCGATGCGCACCCTACGGCGCTCAAACTATCATGGAATTTGCTGATGATCATAGGCTATAAAGCGCTAGTTATTTTCTCAAAACCCATAAAGCAGTCATTCTATCTGACATGAAAATCGGTAAATCTCGACACCCTAGGCACCACTGCCATTAAGTTAAGGGAAGCCCGTCATCCGCAATGGATGGCAAGCTTTTGAGGCACAGTAGAGTCTGAATGCAACAAATACTTATTACTGTGATGGCTTACCTTAATAGTAGTGCACCCTAGGCACAGTGTGTTCGGTCGATTTTTTGCTTCTGTAAAATCAACATTCACCCAGCACCTAAACTCATTGAAAAATTTAAGGTTGGGACTTTGACAGACCCCAACGTCGAACTTTGATCTCCGATGGGTATAAATTTTAACCGAAAGTTCATAAAAACAAAGGCCTTACGCTTCAGTATACCGACAACCCGGGATCGGTCCAAATTCGGCAGCTTCCGATAAAGAAAAAGATTCGTCTTGCATCGAATGTAGCCGTGCAAAAAATCGCCCCCGTGCTACTATGAGGCTTAAAAACAAGGCTTTGGGAGCCCTCAATATGAAAGCGAATATCGGTTTAATCGGCCTGGCGGTCATGGGCCAGAATTTAGTTCTCAACATCAATGATCATGGTTTTAAGGTAGCCGTATACAACCGCACGACCGAGAAGACCGACGAATTTCTTCTAGGGCCGGCGAGAGACACGCAAATCATCGGAACTTACTCGATAGAAGATCTCGTGGAACAGCTGGAAACACCGCGCATCGTGATGTTAATGGTTAAAGCCGGAACCGTGGTCGATCATTATATCGAGCAACTAACCCCGCTACTCGATGCCGGCGACATCATCATCGACGGCGGCAATTCGCTATTTACCGACACCGACCGGCGCACAAGTACGCTAAAGGAAAAAGGCTTACTATATATCGGAACCGGCGTCTCAGGCGGCGAGGAAGGCGCGAGACACGGACCTTCGATCATGCCCGGCGGTCACCCGGACGCCTGGAGCCGCGTCAAACCGGTCTTGCAGGCCATCAGCGCGAAAGTCGACGGCCAGCCTTGCTGTGAATGGGTCGGCGATGGCGGCGCGGGCCACTATGTCAAAATGATCCATAACGGCATCGAATACGGCGACATGCAAATCATTTGCGAAGCCTATCAACTAATGTCCGAAGGACTCGGTCTTTCTGCCGATGAAATTTCCACAATTTTCGCCGAATGGAACCACGCGGAACTCAGCTCCTATCTCGTCGAAATCACTGCCAATATTCTTGCCTATAAAGACGAAGACGGCAGCCCGCTCCTCGACAAGATCCTCGACACGGCCGGCCAAAAAGGCACCGGTAAATGGACTGGCATCAATGCGCTGGATTTGGGCATTCCTCTGACACTGATCGGCGAATCCGTCTTCGCGCGCTGCCTGTCGGCGATGAAAGACGAACGCATCAATGCCTCGCTAAAACTGCCTAAACCGGTCAACCGTTTTGAGGTAAACAAAGAAGAAGCTATCGAAACCATACGCAATGCCTTATATGCATCGAAAATCATTTCTTACGCGCAGGGTTTCCGGCTCATGCGCGAGGCGGCGAAAGAATACGGATGGTCGCTGAACTACGGAGAAATCGCGCTGATGTGGCGGGGCGGCTGCATTATACGCAGCGCATTTTTAAACGACATCAAACAGGCTTACGACAACAATCCCGATTTGGAAAATTTGCTGTTGGCCGATTTCTTCGTCGATGCAATGCGGCAGGCCGAACCCGGCTGGCGAAAAGCCGTCATACTCAGCATCGAACTCGGTATTCCGGCCCCGGCGTTTTCCAGTGCGCTAGCCTTTTACGACGGCTACCGGACGGCGCGCTTACCCGCAAATCTGTTACAGGCGCAACGCGATTATTTCGGAGCGCACAGTTACGAACGTACCGACCGGCCGCGCGGCGAGTTTTTTCATACCGATTGGACCGGGCACGGCGGCAAAACCGCATCATCTACTTATAACGTTTAAACTATACGCCTAACACGAGTCGATTCTATGTCTGCTGAACCCTGTACCTATGTCATTTTCGGAGCAACCGGCAATCTATCCCGAATTAAACTGATGCCGGCACTCTATCATTTGGAACTCGAAAACAAACTGCCGGAAGGCAGTCGTATTATCGGCATCGGCCGAAGGCCTTGGGATCAAAAAAAATGGCTAGAAGAGATCCGAGAGATGATCGGCACGAAGGTCAGTGAAGGTATCGATGAGGCCGTATTCGCACGGTTCAGCGAACGGCTTTCCTACCATCGAGGCAATCTCGATGAAGCTGAATGCTATAGAGGTCTGGCAGTTACCTTGAGCAAGAATGAGGATTTTCCCAAAAACATCGCATTTTATCTCGCGATCAGTCCTGAGGATTTCGGTAATGTCATCGAGTCGCTTAGCAAAGTCGAATTGTTGAATCAAGAATACGGCTGGAAACGCGTTATCATCGAAAAGCCTTTCGGTTACGACCTGGACAGCGCGCAATCGTTGCAAAAACGGATCGGACGCTTTTTAAGCGAAGAACAGATCTACCGTATCGATCATTATCTAGGCAAAGGCATGGTGCAGAATGTATTGGTATTCCGCTTCGCGAATGTCATGCTAGAGCCGCTGTGGAACCGCAACTACATAGACCATGTTCAGATTACCCATGCCGAAGATATCGGTATCGACACGCGCGGCGGCTATTACGATGGGGCAGGAGCTTTGCGCGACATGCTGCAAAGCCATTTACTACAACTGATGACACTGGTTGCGATGGAACCGCCCGCGTCGATGGAAGCGGAATCCTTGCGCGACGAGAAGGTCAAGGTCTTAAAATCGATTCGCTCAATTCCCAAATCGGCAGTACACGCGCATGCCTATCGCGGCCAATACGCCAAAGGCACGATCGGCAAGGAAAAGGTAAAGGGTTATTTGGAGGAAGAGAACATTCCGCCCAATAGCATTACAGAAACCTATGCTGCCGTGAAATTATTCATCGATAACTGGCGCTGGCGGGGCGTGCCGTTTTATCTACAGACCGGTAAACGACTGGCCAAAGGGCAATCGGTCGTCTCGATTTGCTTTCGTCATCCGCCGCTGCAGTTTTTTCGCGATACGCATGTGCAATGCATGAATCCGAATTGGGTGCTGTTGAGCATTCAACCCGAAGAACGCATTCGCATGGAAATGACCGTCAAAGAACCGGGCCTGGAAATGCGCACACGGACCAGCAGCCTGGATGCCGGTTTTCGAAACAGCGATGAAAAAGCGATCGACGCCTATGAAGATTTATTGCTCGATGTCATGAAAGGTGACAGCTCGTTGTTCCTGCGCTTCGATGAAGTCGAATATGCTTGGCGCATCGTCGACCCGATTCTGCAAACCTGGGCCGTAGAGCGCGACTTCATCCCGACTTATCCGGCCGGCAGTTGGGGCCCCGCCGAAAGCCGCCGTTTGTTCGAAAAAGAAGATCAATTCTGGCGTACCTCGTTGACGCCGGAGTGGTGCCAATAGCGATCAAATCCTCTTTCGAAATATCAACGCCGAACGAAAACAAAGCCTTTTACACCTCGAACGGCGCCAATCACTGCTCACAAAAGCGTAAACGACTGGCATAATTTACCATCCTGGCGTACAAGTTTTTTAACCGCTTGATCCCAAGGCGTATATTGCTTAATCTGCCCGCTATGACTCTTTTCCGTTCATGGCTTTTTTGGCTGGCGTTGCCGGCAAGTTTGTTGGCGGTTTTCATGCTTGGTATAACGCTATTGCTTGCCAATCTCGATCGTCCAAGTTTTAAAACCTGGCTAAACCGGCAATTGGCCTTGCCGCACGGCATCGCGATCGACTATCGAAATATGGATTTGGCACCGCTAAGCGGCCGCCTACAAATCGACGGTTTAAAAATCAGCGCGCCTGAAATTCATCGTCGCCATACACCTTTATTGCTAGACCTCGGCCGTCTCAGCGCGCACTGGTCTTACCGATCGCTACTCAGCCGTAAATTTACGTTGCGCGAATTCAAGATAGATGAACTTGCTATCCATACGGTCTTACAAGAAGAAGGCTTATCGACTCTGGATTTATTTCGTGACGATGCACCGGACGACGACCCTGAACAACCACTATCCCATACCTTGCAGTTGGCCGATCTGCCCATGGCGGTGTTGGTCGAGCATGCTCGATTCAACAGTTTAAGTCTCTCGCAAACCGAGCTAGACTCTCGCGGCGACTTGATCGGCCGGCAACGGCTCGACGGCATCGATATCAATGCGACCGCCTACTTGATTCCTGGCGATGTTTCGGCGCGCATACAGATAGACTCGGCCGAACGCTCAGAAGGCTTGCAATTAAGCGATTACCAAACCGAGACGCAACAAACCCGCAGCATGGACCTGGGCTTCGCATCGAATCTGACTATCGACGCCAGCCGCAATGTTCGATTAAGCGTGCAAAGCAATTTGCTCCGGCAAACTTTCGATAGCGGCTTGGCGATTGGCGGCAGCATTATCGATATCGATGCCCAAGCCCTTTTCGATAACGAGGCGCACGACACCAAACTGAACTTGACCAAGCTGCAACTGCTGGATACGGCGGCGCAGGCCGAACTGATCGCGAACTGGCCGGATAATGCGCCGCTACCGCTGTTGCAAACCGGCTCAGGCAGTATACACGTCGATCCGTTGCTGGCGGCCTGGCCTGCATTAATTCCGGACACCGATGTCGAATCGATGCGTCTGAATTACCGCATCGAAAGCATTGCCGGCAACGATCAAGCCATAAAACTCAGCGTCGACGGTGAAGCCGAATCGATCAAGTCTGATCAAAATGGACAAAAACTCGACTTAAAGAATCTATCGTTGCAACTGAACGGCGCTATCGACTGGCCCGAACGAGCGGATTTTCAACTTAGCATTCCGATCGGCAAAGTCTCTTACCTGGATGCGGCCGCAAGCGAACTGGAATTGCAGCGCGCGTTACTAACCGTTAATGCCGAGAATTTCCCGATGCGCCTGGACCGACCTTTTTCTGCAGGGGGCGTATTGAATGTCTCGGCGCTTAAGTTCAACTCTGAGCAAACACCAATTGAACAAACGAATTTACAATGGACGCTGGCTATTTTCGAACCGAACGAAGCGCAATCCTTGCCCTCTCATGCCGAATTAACCCTAACTGGCACTGTGGACGAATTAACGCTCGATGCCAACGCCACGCTAGAAGATGCGAACCTGAATACTGCTATCAATGCTCAAACCGACGCACTTGGCGCTTTAGTTCGGAAGCTACCGGTGAATATGGAGCAACTGGCTAACGTAAACCTCGAAAAAACGGCCGCTGAGGCACAGCTTCAAGGCCGCTATCGAAATATCGACCAGCCCCAGGCGATCTCGCTGGACCATGAACTCTCGGCGACGGTAAAAAATATTGCAGTTCACGATTCCGAATTAACGGCCGAGTTTCCCGTCGTGCAACTGCATGCCAAGCATCATGGCGGCGAAAACCGGCATAGCCTCGATTTGAATTTAACTTCGCAGCAGACCCGCCTGAATGACGTCCTGCTCGAACAAGACCCCGTATCCAGTCTAAGTGCTGAATTCGCCCCCACAAAATCGACGGCGCGCATGACAATGGCTATAGGCTCGCAACTGTCCGCCGCAGCGACCGCCGAATTCGAATCAAGCTCCGCCATCCTTAGACACAACGGCAATTTAGAACTGAAACAACCGGCCATGCTGGCAAAATGGCTACCGGAGGCGCATGCGGTCGATTGGCAAACTTTCTCGGCAAAGCTCACGCAGCGAGGAACAATCGCAGGTTTGCTCGAAGCCAATACCGACACCGGAATGCCGGTTTTGACATCCGGCTTTGCAGATAAATTACTAGCCAGCCAGCAAATCGACCTCAATCTCAATAATATTGCCTACCGCGATAACGAATTATCGATTCGAGCGCCGGTGCTCAAATTAGCGTTAAACGGCCGGCAACGCGGCCGTAAGATTCAAGCCGGCGTCAATATAGCCGCACCGTCTCTATCGATCAACGAGCGGAACGAAGTGATCGAGTTAACCGAAATGACTCATCAATTGGACATCACGGGCGATTCGCGATTGGCCGGCGGCGATATCGAAATTCGCATAGACGGCAGCCTAAAGAACGCCGAACAAAGTTATTTTCCGCTATACCCGATCCGCGACTTGAGCCTAAGCGGCCGGGCGCATTCCAGTCGCCTGGAATCTTTCGTGTTGGACGACCTGACCCTGAATAACCGGGGCGGCGGTACCCGGCTTAGTTTAAACAAAACGCTGAACCGAGTCGGCGTCGTCGATAGCGGCGGAATACAGCAATCATCATGGCGGGAACTAAACCTGAACGGAGAAATAACGCAATCTTTGGCGGAACTCGATACCGCCCCTGAATTGTTTCAAGGTCGAGGCGCCTTAAGCGCACCGATTACGATCAACTCCAGCGACGGCACATTGTTCAATATCAAAGCCACCTTGAACTTGAACGATGTCAACGCGGCACTACCCGATCAGGAGCTCCACGTCGACGGACTAAACGGCCGCGTGCAACTGTCCGAAACTATCGAATGGGACGCCGAAAACGGCTTTTCGCTCGTTCACGATTCCGAGCGCAACCACTTCGCTCGTATTCGTTATCAAGATGTCCAACCGTTCCTTAGCAACCAAAGTTTCTTCAAAATCGGCCGGATACGCTGGAAAAATCTGGAAGCGGCGCCGATCATCGGAAGCCTGCACATTCAGAACAACGTATTTTCACTCAATAAGCTCAAACTCAAAAAGGGCGCCGGCACGATTTCGGGGCAACTGATCGTCGATTATTTTCCCGGCGCCGAACGATTCAAGTTTCGCGGCAATGCCACCGGTTTAAGAATCGGTGAGAGCCGGGAAAGAATCGACGGCAACATGGCCTTCGTGTTTTTACCAGCCAAACTTGAAATCGACGGGCGACTGCAAATTTTGCGTCTGAGCCGGCAACACTTG
The DNA here is from genome assembly GCF_005931095.1 of Methylotuvimicrobium buryatense. Taxonomy (GTDB): domain Bacteria; phylum Pseudomonadota; class Gammaproteobacteria; order Methylococcales; family Methylomonadaceae; genus Methylotuvimicrobium; species Methylotuvimicrobium buryatense. Next base: position 4,784,284 of record NZ_CP035467.1, read on the forward strand.
GTCGAATTACTGGACCTGCTAGACCCTTTTCGCGAAGATCCGGCGCTCAATAAGCTGCGTCTACCCTTGGCCTTCGGTTATCCGAATTTTGTCAGAATGGAGATGGCGCAAGGGCTGGCCTCGATGAAAGTCGATCTCGGCGGCATCGGCGGTGCATTGATCGATATCGAAGAAATCCGCGGTATCCCATTAGGCCCCTTCATGAGCCGCCATGTCGCGCCGCTCTTGCAATTAAATGAGTAGATGGGGTTTCGAATCAAGAAAAATAAGGCCTGCGATTGGAGTGATTATTCATAAGAATTCTTGATTATGGACCTTACCCTATAGCATTTCGGTCCACCAACGGAGCAAACAGCATGAACAAAGCTAATCGATTCAACTTAGTCCGCCTGCTGCTTATCCCGATATTTCTGTTTGTTGCAAGCGCCGCGGCCATTGAAAAACCAGACATCATGCAGGCCAAAGTTTTCGATCCGTCGATCGATGTCACGGAATATTGGGTCAGCGAAAAGCTTGATGGGGTCCGGGCGCGCTGGGACGGAAAACAACTGATTTCTAAAAACGGCCACCTACTCCATGCGCCAGACTGGTTCATCGAAGACTTTCCCGATGTAACGCTGGATGGTGAACTATGGTTGGCAAGAGGTCAATATCAGCAGACCGTTTCAATCGTCAGTCGCAAGGCTCCTCATTCCGGCTGGGAGAAAATAAAACTGATGGTCTTTGACCTGCCTGACAATCCGAAACCCTTTTCAGAACGGGTCGCCGCAATGCGTCAAATGGCACAGCGACGGCATACGCCGTATCTGAATTTCATTAAGCAATTCCGAGTCGTATCCCCCGACGAATTAAAACAGAAACTGGATCAAGTCGTGGCCGAAGGCGGCGAAGGCCTCATGCTGCATCATCAAGACAGTCTTTACCAGCATGGCCGCAGCAATCGGTTGCTTAAATTAAAACCTTACGACGATGCGGAAGCGGTCGTGATCGGTTATCGTCCCGGCAAAGGACAATTTGTCGGCAAGATGGGCTCTCTTAAAGTCCGAGCCGAAAACGGTAAGGAATTTTACATCGGCACCGGATTCAGCCAGCGGGAAAGAGAAGACCCGCCGCCTCTGGGCAGCCTTATTAGCTTTCGTCATCAAGGCTACACCGATAAGGGCATTCCTCGTTTTGCCGTATTCATCAGAATACGCGATGAACCTTGAGTTCTGTCAGCCTGCTCACTTTCGCGCCTAGGGCTCGCTCCCATAGGCGCCAACTTAAGGGAAAAGCGGGTCATTCCGCCAGGGATGGCAATGCGTAGCGTCACATCCATGTAATCCAAGAATCAAAAAAATATTGAATTTCAAATTAGAAAAAGGAGGTCTGAATGTCAAATGTAAGGCCAACCTTCCGCTCTGTGGGATATCGGTGACTCTGATCTGCTTATATTGTGGGGAACAGCACCTGCATCTTCGCCATCATTGCCGGACTCAGTTGTTTGAGTAGTTCGGCATTATACGACCCCGTCGGCATCGGCCGAATGCTCGGATCCATAACGACCTTGCCATCCACGCGAGCTTCGTTTTGGGTGGCTGGATCGACAAGGTAGTTAGACCTGTTATCCGCTTGATATATCGACTCAGTGTTGACAATCTGCTGCGCTGCGACAACATACTTGCGGGAGGTCCATGCAGGCGTTCCTTCTTTGGCTGCCGGATCAACGTTGGTCGTGACGATGGAAATCGTATAGTCGCTGTTGAGCTTGATATCAAACATACGCAATTGCTGCGGGAAATCATGCAGTGATGAGGTTTCCACCTGCCAGAAACCTTTTTCAGGAGCGTCGACCGGATCAGGTGATTCAAATGCCTTAACGGCATTCACATGACGATGACCGGCAATCCACATCAGCAGATTGGGATGGCTGTGAAGTTCTTCAAGCAATTCGGGCAGGTCTACCGCATTTTGCGGCTCATCGGGGTTGGCGGAATTATCAAACCATTCCATATAGGTACCTGCTTTTTGAACGCCAATGGGTATGTGAGCCGCAATGATCATGAGTTGATCCTGATCATCACCCTCCGCAAGCTCCGCTTTAAGCCATTGCCAGCGGGCTTCGTCAAGAAAACCATGCCCATGGATGCTGGTGGATTGGTCGTCCTCCCTCTGGGTGTTATCCAGAACAATCACCTTGATGGGTATATTTACTTTTGGCACGAAGCTGTAACAGGCAAAGCCGGCTTCCTGTCCTGTGGGAACCAGACTAAAGCCATGACCAACCGGTTCGGTCGAGGTGTTAAAAAACTCTTTAACCCACTGCATCTTGGTCAGTGAATAGCGGTCTGAGTCGGCGACGACTTTGGGGGGCGCGCTGAAGTTTTCAACTTGACCATACTTTACGATCTCCCCGTTCGGGGTAGCACCATCAATGACGCCCATATAGTACAGTGTCTCTTCAGGGGTTTTATAGCTATATATGTCGTTAGCGCGGCAAAGCGCATTTGACATGGCAATGACTTCGTCGCTGGTGCAAGATTCCCGCAAGCTCGGGTCATCCCCGTATTTACCGTCCGGCGGGATGGAGCCAAGCCAGAAATGATCGTGATTGCCGATGGCTTGATACCAGGGAATCGACGGGTCGAGCCCTGCGGCTTTGAAAGGTTTCTGATAGTCGATGTCATCGGCGCCCTCATGAGCACCGGAACTGGGTTTGATAACCTTGCCGTCAATGACATCAATATACCATCTCAACTCGTTGTACTGCGTGCTGTTGCAGGCATCCCCCAATGAGATGCCGAAGTCGATGGGCTGATTTTGGTGCAGGGCGTTTACCGTCTGGATCGCCGCGTCTAGCACATGGGGTGTGTACATCATGACAGGCGAATAAACTGACGTAACACCTGCCTCAAAACCACATTGATTCAGTTGCTGCATATAGATCAACTGGGAAGGCGATTCTTTATCCGTGATATGGATGTCGCTGATACTGAAAAATCTTAACAGTGTTGTAGGATGATTGCTTTCCGGAGGGTTATAGACTCCCATGATATCGAAGCGTTGTTCGCAAACTAGCGCTTCGCCATAACTCCAGACACCATATCCATTTTGATCGTATTCTGAAATCCGGTTGAGATATTCAGGCAAAATAGCCCCTGATGTTGGCTCGGGCTTGATGGTTCTATCGAGGGTAGTATAAACATCGGAATCAATCGGGTAACTCGCGACCTTGGCAAACCCGCTGTCATGGGTGACGCATCCAAGCATCCATGAACTCAAAGAAAAGCATGTGACGCTGCCAGCGGTAACTTTTATAAAGTCACGGCGCGATATGCCGCTGCCCGGCATTGAGTTTTCCCTACTTTTAAGATCGTCGTTTATCATTGGTTTCTCCTTTTATGTGCACCAGGCTTAAATGCAAAATACCGTCAGTGCCGGCTTCGGAAAATTCACCTACATTATGGAATCAAGTACGAGCCAAGATTCGTTTGAAGCACTATAGCATTCGTACCGAACAGGCCTAAACCAAGTGGATTAAACGCTTTATTTTGCATGTTGGCAAGCGCCATCCATGTGACCTAAGCACTAGCGAGGTGGAACAGTTTTCGACGCATCTGCCGGTCAACGGCAAAGCGGCGCCTTCTCTACCTTGGCAGGACGGGATTTGTAATCCCGTCCTCAACGTTTCGACCGTGGCCCAAGCAAATCGAAACGTTCGGGGCGGGCTGGAAAATCGGCCCAGAGCAAGAACCCTTCATCCGATTATCGCTCGATAAGCCATTTGGAAAATACCGTCACAACCCCGCATTCTTTAACAAATCCGCCATCCCATTCAGCCCGTCGATCCCTTGTATGTCGGTTGCCTGTAGCGGAATCGAATATCTCGGTAGATCGTCGAAGTCTTGGTCTATTTGCTGCAGGTGTATTTTTTCTTGCCGGCGGCGTTGAGCTAAAAAATCGCCGCCGGCCTCTTCCGGCAATATACGGTTGACGACCAAGCCGGCTATAGGCAGCCGTTCTTGCTGCAAGGTTTTTACGGTGCGGGCGGTTTCGAGAATCGGCAATTTTTCGGGCGTCAAGACAAACAGCAAGGCCGTTTGCTCTTTGTCTTGAAATAGTTCGCGGGTTCGCAACAACAAGCGCTGCCGGGTCAACAGCGTTTCAGCGATGGCCTTGGTGCGTGCATCCATGTCTGCCGTGGCATGTTCTTTTGGATCGGACAACGGATTATCGATGCTGCGCCCGGCTTTAGGCGTTAAGTGCTCGAGAACTTCAGCCAATTTTTCCGAACGTCGATTGGCGTTCAGCAAGCCCTGGGTCCAGGCCGCGATGGCCTCGGGCAGACTTAATAAACGCAAGGTATGGCCGGTCGGCGCCGTATCGAAAATCGTCAGATCGTAGTCCTTGAGACCCAGTTTCAGGGTGTTGGCAATCCGCTCTAGCATCGCGGCTTCTTGCGCGCCCGGCGATTGACGGGTCAAGCGCATTTGTTTTTCGATCGCACCGTACATTTCCGGTCGGGCAAACTGCTTCAACTGGACGCTCACTCGCTCTAGGTGCTGTTCCACTTCGCGGTCGGGGTCCAGTTCCAGTCCGTCTATGTTGGCCGTCAGTCGGGTTATGTTGTCGCCGATTCGGCAGCCGAATGCATCGGCCAGGCTATGCGCCGGGTCGGTCGAAACCAGCAGCACTTTTTTTCCGCGCCGGGCGGCGAGTAAGGCCAGCGCCGAGGACACCGTGGTTTTTCCCACACCGCCCTTGCCGCCGACTAACAGAATACGCTTATCGGTTAGGTGACTCATTGCGTCAACAGCATTTGATATGGTCCAGCGGCGAGTGCTCCATGCCCATTCGCCGATGCCAGTCGTGAAAACGTTCCAGCAGGATGGGCTGCAATTCCAGTGTGTAATAACTGACAGGATTGGGCACGCCCATCATTTCGCTAAACACCAGCAACATGAAAAGATCGTCCTGCTCACGGCGGGCGCGGGCGATAGCCGCCCGATAGGGGGCGTTATAGAACTCTTCGGCGTAATAATCGGCCTGCTTGAACAGGGTTTTTAGATCGCTCAATTTCATGGGTTAACGGCCTCGGCTTTATTGGCTTTGATTTGCTTGCCGAGTACCCAGCTCGATTCCAGCGAAATCAGGATGGCGGCAATCAATACCACGATGTCGAGCGACAACAGGAACCAGTCTTGTTGGTCGTAAAAGCTTTTCAGCTGAATTAGCAAGCCCAGCGTGGTCATGATCAGCAGAAACAGCAGCGGCGCCAAGGTATACCACATCGGCCGGCCGCGTTTTACCAACATCACCGTAATCACCAAGAGCGTGAATCCGGCCAGCAATTGATTGGTTGTGCCGAACAATGGCCATATCAAGAGCCCCCCGCTACCGTCGCCGCCGACGCCGAAGGCCAGCAGCAAACACGAACCGACCGCCAATAGTGTCGCTTGAAGCGGTTTTTGCAGCCAGCCGATCCGGTAAATCACGCCCCATTCTTGAAAGATATAGCGCTGCAAACGCAAGCTAGTATCCATCGTGGTGCCGGCAAACAAGACGACCATCACCGTCAAAAGTGTTTCCGCCAAGACGCTATCCAACCCAAGACCTTGCTGGAGAATATTGCCGCCGCCTTGGATGAAAGCGCCGACGCCGCCTTGCCCGAAGCTGTGATAGATCGCCTGCCAGTCGCCCAAGGTAGCGAAGCCCGCGGTCGTCGCTATGATGGCCGACAATGCCAACGAACCTTCGCCGACCGCGCCGAAATAACCGACGAAACGCAAATCAGGCTCTTTATCCAATTGCTTGGACGTCGTGCCGCTCGACACCAAGCCATGAAAGCCGGAAATGGCGCCGCAGGCAATGGTCACGAATAAAATCGGAATGATCGACGGCGTGCCTTCCGGCAAATCGGTGTTGAAAGCTGGAGCGACAATCTCGGGGCCTGCAGCCAATACTGCACCGTAAAACAAAATCAGTCCGATGAACAGTTGAATGCCGTTGATGTAATCTCTCGGTTGCAGCAACACCCATACCGGCAATAACGAAGCGATCGCCGCATAAGCGAACAGGATGATGATCCAGCTTTGGTTGGCGTTTAAACCGGCCACTTGCTCGGGCAATGAAACCGGCAATTCGGCACCGACATAAATCATCGCATACAGTGCAATGACGCCTAACAGTGTTACGCTCATCAAGCCGATGGAGCGGCGATAAATCAGTTGGCCGATGATCAGCGCCACAACGATAGCTCCCCAGACCGGTATCGTCGCGCTGGGAAAGCTAATCAATTGGCTGGCAATGACGACTGCGAACACCGCATTCACCATCAGCAGCAACAAAAAAATCACGATCATGAAACAACTGCGGGCGCGTTTACCGATAATGTCGCCGGTCAATGAGCCGATCGATTTGGCTTGATTGCGGTTACTGGCCCAGATGCCGCCGGCGTCATGCACGCCGGCAAAGAAGATGGTGCCTAAAACAACCCAAACGAAAGCCGGTACCCAGCCCCAAATTACGGCGATAGCGGGACCGATGATCGGCGCGGCGCCAGCCACCGAGGTAAAATGATGCCCCCAAAGTACATATTTGTTGGTCGGCACGTAATCGATACCGTCGTTCAATTCATGGGCCGGGGTCAGAAACATGGGATCGACTTTAAAGATTTTTTCGCAAATAAATTTTGCGTAGACAAAATAACCCAGCGCCATGGCAGCCAAGCCTATTAACATCAAATAAATTGCATTCATTCAGCCGACTCTTGAGAGAAAAGTGTCCTAGATTATCAAAATCCGGCCGATTATACCCCTCGAGGATCAAAATTATGCCCCGGGCATTGCCGAAATTTGACGTGAACAAGGTATATATACCTTTCGCACTTCAAATTTGGGCAGTGCCTGAGGAGGCGTCAGGGTGTGCGGCAAAGGCTTTGCCAGCATGGAGCTGGCATAGAGCCTACAGGGATGTATTCACGGCGTCCTTTGACGGACACCCTGGTGCCGAATTTTGATCTGCGATGGGTATAACAAAATAGCAGCCTGTTTATGTAGACGGTATGATGAACATCAATATACGTCCTGATTAGCAAGATGCTTCAGCTTGCCGAAGCCAAGTGTCCGAGCAGGGGCCAGTCGTAGTCGCAAAAACTAAAATATGCTATTACCCAAGCTCCAGCTTGGGTAATCTGTTCAGGAAGCTCTAGCTTCCCGACAATCAAGAAAGATTGAACGAGCGAGTCGGGGTTGATTGAGAATGTGCGAAGGTTGTGTCGGTCTCAGGAAGCTGGAGCTTGGGAAAGAGCGTGATGTGGGTTGGCCGTTTTAGCTTGACGTGCATGGATTGCGACCCCATCCTGCTAAGGATATGCTGATCTTTGGGCTTTAGCTGAAGAAACTTGCTAATCAGGATATATACTTCGCGCGGCCACATTTGCGGCTTTCTGGCGCGCTCTTTTGTCCGATAGCGGCGTTACCTACATGGATGTAGGTAAGGGGCGTGAGCAGGAGCGGAAGCTTTGCGAAAACAGTTACATAGCTTGCTATGCGCCTGTTTTCGCGTCTTGCTACCGAACAAAATAGCATTGCCATAAAATCCGCAAACATGGCCGCGCGAAGTATACGTTGCCGATTCGGTTGAAAGTTTTGCGAAATCAGGAAACTTTTTGCATGCTAATGTTATCCATTTAATCAATCATGACCGTTCGATTTACAATATTTTCAATATCATTCGCGCTGGCGCTATCCCTTGCCGCTTGTATCAGTGCGCCCGATGTCGTGCTGCTGGACCGCAAAACCATTCTTGAAGAACAAGCGGCCGGCGAATTGCTAACGCTTGCGAATGCTTTGCGCGAATCGGCGATCGTGCCGCAAGCCGTCCCTTATACGCGTGGCCAACTGGAAGCCGCCGGCACTGACTTGTCCCATGACGCACTGGGCCGTTTGGTGCAACTTCAGCAAATACCGTTGAGCGAAATCGACTATTTGGATAATTTACTGGTCGGGCGCTGTATCGGTGAGGCGCGTAGCGGTTTGTTGATTGAAACGCCGGCGACTTGCACAGGCCCGGCCGCCACGGTACGCACCAGCGCAGCCGTGCAGCGAGTCAACCGCAGCCGTAAACAACTTTGGCGCTATCTTCAAGAACACAATCCCGAAAGCAGCTCGGTGCAGATAAGAGACATCTGGCGCCAGCGCCATTTGCAAGCCTTGGTTTGCGGCGGGCAAGTTCAACAAGACAGCGGCGAATGGGATATCAAACAATGCGAATAAGCATTCTTTCCGTCAAGGACTGGGGCGTAAATAACTTCCCTATTTCAGGGCATAGGTATCTACACAAGTTTTCAGCTCTATAAAACAATTAGTTAAGTTAATTCTTCTGTGATCTAGGATAAATAAGTAGATTAAAAACCTCAATTTTTAGTCCCTATCTTCATAATAAACCAGAAGAAACTTTATAACAGCATGATTTTAAATGATAAAGATGTGTAGATACTTATGATTTCAGGGAGGGTTCGGTTACTCGATTGGCTGGTGTCGGCGGCAGGGCAGATTTTTTCTCCTCGGCAATTGCTCCTGCATTGCCCTAATACACGCCACCCATGGCGTAATGCAAAATCTGCATTCATGCCATCCTCGGCAATCAGTCGCCGCCGTCAAGCACGGACGTATTCACGGAGTCCTGTCAAGCGAGTGACCGAACCCTCAACAACGCTCATAGTTCCAGGACGTTATTTATCACGAAATCCTAACAGGCTGCAGACATGTCTATGGAGTCTGCTCGCCTCCGGATTGCTGAGCAATGTTGCAATCGGCGCGAATCCGCCCAAGGATCGACTAGAAACGATGGTCGGCCTAACCGCCGGGCGCTACGACCATTTCCAAGGTCAACTTGCCGACGACGGAGAAACCCTTTCCTTTGTAAGCAACGCCAACACTACCACCGAGATTCATCGGCAAAGCCTATTGCGCAATGCGCCGACCTTGGTATTCGATGATAATGCCGACACGAGCCAACCACGCTTGAGCCCGGACGGGCAAAGCTTATTGTATATTTCTTATCAGGAAGACGCCTCCGGCGATGCCTGCATATATCATTTCAAACAGCGCGATCGCCGTTGCTTAACCGATGAAAACACCGAAGTGCTGCACGTTTTTTGGTTTCCGGACAGCCTGCACATTGGCGCGCTGACCCGAACCGGATTATTGGATACGCATGAACTTCGTAAATATTCCGTCGGTCAAAGGCGCGGCGACACGGGCGAATTATTATTAAGCCGCAATATAGCCGCTCCCACCGTATCGCCGGACGGGCGTTGGTTGGTTTATGTTCCACTCGAACAAGGGACATCCGGGCAATTCAGTTTCATGATGCGCGCCTCGTCCGGATTTGTCCTGCATCCGTTGATTTCCGGTCTATCCCCTCGGCTGTTTCGCCCAGATATGCCGGGATCGACGGGTTTTCCTACCTTTTCGCCGGACGGACAATATTTGTACTTTACCCAATTTCTCAATGACACTAATTTCGACGGCGTAATCGACGGCGGCGATAACGGTATCTTGTTTCGCGCGCGATTCGACGGCGATGCCGTAAGCCCGATACGGCGGGGCTCTTACGAGCAATTGACCAGCGGGCGAAGAAATTGCCAATATCCGTCCCCGGCACGAGATAAGTTGATCGCGACCTGTTTGCGCGCCGGTTATTTACAAATCTATAGCCTGCCCTTGAGCGGCTTAGTCCCGCCCGATTGGACGCGGCAACGTATTGAAGAAGAGCTTTTAGTCACCCGCGATCCTTGGGAACGTTTGCTCTTGCTCAAAAGGCTGTTGCCGGATACTGAAGACCAAGCCAAGCGTATCGCAATTTACCGCCGGATTATTCTGGAGCACTTAAGCCTGCATGAATACGAATCGACCGAATATCATTTGCGCTTGCTGCAAGATTTAGACGATGCCGATGCTTGGCTAGCCGATTGGACTGAGGTCTTGTTGGAATTGACGGCTTACCGCCGTGATGAACAGCGTCTCCCGCATGGCAAGCTTAATGCCGCCTTCATTCAGGCTCAGCAAGAGCGACTGGATAGACTGTCTCGTTGGCAAGGCGCTCGACATAGCACCGTGCATCGTTTGGCGGCGATGGCGCGCCTTGAGATACTCGATGTGCTAGGCGATAAAAAACAAGCCTTAGCGCTTTCTGATGCATTGGACTTGGCCGGCGAAAAGGATACTTTCAGTTTGCATCTGATCGCCATGCAACAACAAAAATTTTTACGTCTCTTGGATGAGCGCGAACGCTTGCTTCGAATGTTCCGGCAACTGGCCGAACATTCCGCCTTTTCCGAACGCGAACGTCTGCGTTATGCCGATGCTTACAAACGCAGCTTGTTACAAGGCCTTGCGCGTCGCGAACAACGGCAATCGCTGGCAAAACGTCTCGAAACGGTCGAACCCGATTCGCCGCTGGGCTTCATGCTTTCCATCGAATCGCATTTGCTGGCAACCGATGCCGCTAGTCAAGCCATCACTCAGGATCACTTGACTTCGCTTTTTCAAGAGACCGGCTCTTTCGAACGGCGGCGCGCTTTGATCATGAGCGCAATCGATCATGCCGCGTACAACGATTATCAACAATTATTGTACACAATGGGCTTACTCTGGCTCGACACGGTACCAGTCGGCCATCCCGAGCGGAAACACGCCGAGGCGATCTTTGCCGATATCGTGCTGGAAAAAGCCTATGCCGAAATGGCCGGCGGACATCCGACTGAGGCCGCCGAGTTATTTCATGAGATCACCGAAACTACGACATCGTTGGAAGCGCATGAAGGCTATATTGAGGCGAGCCTTCGAAGCGGAAAATTCAGCGAGCAATTGCTGGCCGCCTATAAAACCCGTTATTCCGATCGGTCGAAAGCGCCGGAATGGGCTTTCGTGCAGGCTTATCTCAGGGGGCAGCGACTCAACGCGATCACCGACTTGGAGAAACACCGCACGGAGGTCGACCGCGATATGGCTTTACTTCTTCCGGCCTTGCAAGTCTTGCCTCGTAGCCCTGAAATTCATCATTTGTACGCCTATCTGGCGCACCGCGAATTTCATCGCAGCCACGATCATGAGATGGCGATGATCGCACATACTCATTATCATTTGGCCTTGGACTTGGCACCGCGCAATCCGCGCCGAAAAGCCAGCGTGCTGCATGAATTAGGTCTGCTGCAAGCCGCCTTGGGCAATCATCATATTGCGCTACGCCACTTTCAGGAACGCGCTCGCTTGCCGTTTACCCGGCCTCGCCAAGAGTTGTCTTTCCGTTTGGATAAGGCACGCAGTCATTATTTCAGAGGCCGCTACAGAACCTCGAAAAGCGAGATCGAAAGCGCGCAGACGCTAATCGATGACCATCGCGACAAACTCGCCGAATTCAGGGCTTTAGTCATCGATAGAGGCGCTTTTTATCATTATGTCGGAGGCGACTATGAACAGGCCGAAAATCTTTATCGCGCTTTGTTACCCGAAATTGCCGGGGAAAACCTTGCCGAACGCTTAAAAGCACATTTAGGCCTCGGGGCGTCGCTGCTAAAAACGTCGCAATACGAACCCGCCATCGCGGAATTAAGTCATGCCTGGGCGCTACTCGATAGCGATGAGCCGATGCGACGAAATGAAACTCGCGCCGGACGGCTCGATAAAGACGATTACCGCCATATCGTCGCCGGTCTTTTGGCGCATGCCCAGCGCGGCGCCGGCAATTTCGATGCCGCCTTCGATGCGATGCGGGAGCGGCGTCGATGGCTCTTGAAGCGTTTTGAGGAATATGAGCAGGAAACCTATCTTCAAGAAGCGGCAAGCGCCAGTCATCATCTCGCCGTCTTATCGGTAATGCAAGGTAGGCTGGGTGCGGCTATCCGTCATATCGAGGAAGGTTTGTCCGATGCCGATACCTGGCGAGCTCACGCCGGCGCCCCAATGGATTCGGTAACGTTGGCCCTGCTGCAAACGGCCGCGGAACTCTGTATTTTTGCCGGCGTATCGCCCGGCCAATTTTCAATCGATATACCGGCAAGGCTCAATCAAGCCTTTGAGATTATAATCCGGGAATCGAATCCCAAATGGTTGCCGACGCGCCGCCTTTTTGCCGATTATTTAGCGGTTTTCGATCTGGATGGATTCAAGACTCTTAAATAGCTTTACCGGTGTTAGGGAAACAGCGAAGACAATGTGAGCAACACACCCATTGTGGGAGCGATCCCCTGATCGCGATCATCGAAGCCGAGATTAATAACGCACAACGAAATCGAAGCCACAACACCAAAGCTTCGAAAAACAAAGAGGGCTTAGCATCACAGGTATCGACATCGCGACGAAGGCGTCGCTCCCACAATAGGTTTCGACCTGGATAGAGATTCAATGCATAGCCTTACCGGAGTTTTAACAATGATCATGCGTCCTATGATTTTGAGCGCGGCTTTGGCCGCATTTTTTGCTGCAAGCGTTAAGGCGAACGATGCTCGACAGGCATTTTCGTCAGTGGAACTCGATATGACCGAACAACGTTTAAAAGAGCACCTTAAAGCATTGACAGTGACCATCGGCGAGCGTAGCGTGCGTTTTCCGGAGCATCTCGAAAAAACGGCGGCCTATATAGAGTCTTTTTATCGAGGCCTTGGCATGACGACGGAAAGAGAGCCTTACGATTATCGGGATATGACGGTGGCCAATGTAATAGCGCGTCTCGAACCGGAGAAACAATCCGCCCGGCATTATTTGATAGGCGCCCATTACGATTCGGTTACCGGAACGGTAGGCGCAGACGACAACGCCAGCGCAATAGCCGTGCAATTGGAGACGGCGCGCCAATTGCTAGCCTTGTCGAAACAAGGCCGACTCGATACGGCTGTCAGTTTTGTTTCTTTCGCGCTGGAAGAACCGCCGGTATTCGGGACTCGGTACATGGGCAGCCGGGTTCATGCAAGAAGGGCCCGGGAGGCGGGGCAAAATATCGACGGCATGCTTTGCCTTGAGATGGTTGGTTATACTTGCCACGAGCCAAGCTGCCAACGCTATCCGTTTCCCTTGATGTTCCTGGGCTATCCAAAACAAGGCGATTTTATCGGCATCGTGGGCAACTTCAGTTCCTTGCCGTTGACCCGTTCGTTGCACCGGTCTTTTCAACAGAACCCAAACCTTCCGGTCGTCAAGCTCACTGTGCCGCTGAGCGGACGGATCATGCCGGCGGTGCGCTTAAGCGATCATGCTTCTTTTTGGGACGAAGGCTACCGAGCCGTAATGATCACCGATACCGCCTTTTACCGCAATCCTCACTATCACCGAAGCACCGACACGATGGAGACGTTGGATTACCGGTTCATGGCGGAACTGGTTCAGAGTCTGGTAGGTTTTTTTGCCGACCGGCAAGCCGAATAAATTCGTAATCTGTCGGCAGGGAGCGTTCAGTCAAATCGGCGAGGACGTTTGTATTGCCGGCCGGCTTATAGGCATGAAGAGATGGAAAGCCCGGTAAGAACGTGGACTCAAGAAACGAGTACCGAAGAACTGATACAATTGTTCTTCGATTAAAGCAACCCGGAAAAGCCGTAATTGAAGAGAAATCGAGATGAAGGGGTTTCTTCATGTTCATTGGATTAATTTTAGAAAAAGCATTTTGTCCACGAAAATCACGAAAATATCCAAATAGTTATGTTTTTCAAGTTGCTCACCCAAAGGGTAATTTAACAGATTTATGTAACTGCATGATTACTTTCGTTTATTTCGTGGGCTGACTGCCGAATTAAGATTAATGCCTTACTACCCATTACCCACCGAGAGGACTTAAAACCATGCAAAAAATCCATTGGCATTCGTTTGCGACAGCGGACAAGGTCGCCGCGTCCGCTGCACAGCAAATCCTTGCCGCCTCCGAACAAGCCATCGCGGCGAGAGGTGCCTTCAAATTAGTCTTAGCGGGTGGAAGCACGCCCGAAAAGGTTTATCAATTGTTAGCCGAAAGCTCGGCCGATTGGAACAACTGGCATATCTATTATGGAGACGAGCGCTGTTTGCCTGTCGATCATGCCGACCGCAATAGCCGCATGGCTGGCTCGGTATTTTTGGATAAGGTTTCTATTCCTTCCGGGCAAATCCATACGATGCCGGCCGAACTCGGCCCGGAAAAAGCGGCCGAAGCCTACCGCCCGACGATCGAACAGGTCGGCCGATTCGATATGGTCTTGTTAGGTATGGGCGAAGACGGACATACCGCGAGCTTATTTCCAGGCCATGTTCATTCAAGCGATGAGACGGTGCATGCCGTGTTTAATTCGCCGAAGCCGCCGCCGGAAAGAATTTCTTTGAGCTCCAAAGCCCTCAGCAATAGCCTGCAGGTGTTGTTTTTAGTGACCGGGGCCGGCAAACAAGAAGCCGTCAAGCAATGGCGTCAAGGAGAAGTATTGCCGGTCGCATTAATCAGACCGGACGCCGGCGTCGATGTTTATATCGATGAGGCAGCCCTTGGCGATGCTTGTAGATAACGCTCCATAAGCCTCTCACTGAAATCGGCCACTAAGAACACGAAGGGAGGGCGAACTTTAATTTTTACGCCCTCCGTGTTCTTTCTAATTGAATTTAGGGGCTACTCACTTAACGCGGGACAGTTTAAGGTTAATCCGTTCTTGGTGAGCCCTTCGGCTGCGCTCAGGGCGAACGGTTAATCCTTAGTGCTTTTGTCCCACCTTAATTGGGAAGCCAATTTGGGTTTATCGCCAAAGCACAATGCCTGGATTATTGACGACGATGTAGCCTCTCGGGTGCCTACGATAAAACGTATTGCCTACGACAAAATAAGGTGAGCCTCGCCAAATCATTTGATGATGCAGTCTCGGCAATGTGGCGATGATCGCGCCGATCGGCGCATCGACGATGATATAGCCTGATTGAAACGGCTGATAATAAAAGCCATCATAAAAATAGTAGCTCGAACGGTCGATCACTATCCTCGATGCGCCGCGAGGCAAAGGTCTAGTCCGGTGACCGGGTTTATAATAATGCGGATAGGGCGGAGATGGCGTGTAGTGTTGCCGAGGCGTCGCATATATGCGTGTTCGCGGCGCTTGCGGCGGCGCAGTCCGTTGTTTCGAATAACTGTGCCGACTCGAACGAGGCCGGTGATCTTGAGCATAGACGGCGCTATTCATCAACAGCATCGCACTCATGGCCAAGACGACTATTTTTGTTAGACTTTTCATAACGATCTCCCGGTGGTACCGAGCGAAACCGCTATCCGTCCCTGGCTTGCGGTTGTATTTTGTCTACCGATACTTGCCTTCTCAGCCGTACTCTTTGTTTATCGCTTAGAAGATCAAGTCGTTGCGCTTATTGTGCGTCGACAGTTTTGCCGGATTTCCTTTCCTGTCTTTCCTGGCGTCTCTCTTGACGTTTTTCCTGACGTTTTTCCTGCCATGTTTCATTACGCTGCTGTTTTAACGCTTCCATTTTTTGCATTTGTTCTTCATTCAGCACTTCCTGCATGCGGCCGCGGGTTTCTTCGTGTATCGCTCGGTATTTTTCATGCTGTTCCTTGAAAATGGATTCCAGCTGAGTGCGTTGCTC
Organism: Methylotuvimicrobium buryatense; assembly: GCF_005931095.1. GTDB lineage: Bacteria > Pseudomonadota > Gammaproteobacteria > Methylococcales > Methylomonadaceae > Methylotuvimicrobium > Methylotuvimicrobium buryatense. The sequence goes on from NZ_CP035467.1 coordinate 4,799,871, forward strand.
TTCAGTCAAGTCCAAATCCTTGGCTAAGCGCTCTATTCTTTGTCCATGACGGCCTTCCATATCGCCTTTTCCGCCGCCGGGAGGGAATGCGGCTGCAGTCAACGGAAGTGCCAATGCGATTGCGATTGCGATGATTTTTTTGTTCATGATCTTATCCTCTTGGGGTTAGTAATAAAAGAACGGTTTATCTCCGTTCTTGATAATTAATATAAACGCCAAATGCGTAAACAATTTGCAGCAATTGTGGAAAGATTGTGAAAGTGTATGACAACGGTTGAAACTCAAAGCTTTCTATAAAAAAGCATTCCTCCATGAAGGGCATGAAGTTAGCTCAAGTTTTTGCCTGATTAGCAAGATGCTTCAGCTTGCCGAAGCCAACTGTCCGAGCAGTGACCAGTCGTAGCCACTTCTGCGGGACGGGTTATTTAACCCGTCCCCAACGTTTCGGTTTGCCCTAAACATTTCGGCTGACTTCTTTTGCAGGAGCAAAAATCTACCCTGCCGCCGACGCCTGCCGATCGAGCAACCGCACCCTCTTCGAAACCGGCATTGTGTTGCATATCGAAAAATTAGATAAAGAGTCTCAACCTACGAACTTTCACAGTAAAGGATATTCATAGCTTTATAGCAAACCGTTGAAAGAATTAGTGAACTTCATGTGTTTCAGGGGTAAATTGTCGAGTTAGGTCTACTGCTCACCGTTAGCCCTCGTTCGATTGCGGTTCGTAACGGTAACCGGCACCGTAAACCGAGTGGACTAATTCCTGTCCCGGTAACAAGTCCGACAATTTCTTGCGCAATTTCTTGATATGGCTATCGATCGTCCGATCGGAAACGATGCGTTGGTCCTGATAGATCAAATCCATTAATTTAGAACGCGAAAAAATTCGTCCGGGTTGATCGTATAAGGCCTGCAATAATTGAAATTCCACCGCAGTCAATTCGGTTTCCCTATGCCCCGCCCGGACTCGAAAACTTTCCGACATCAGCGATATCGGACCTTCCCTGCCGCTTACCTTTTGCGGCTGCAGCCTGCGCAAGACTGCTTTGACGCGAGCAACCATTTCGCGCGGACTAAACGGTTTACAAATATAATCATCCGCGCCTAATTCTAAGCCCAGCAACCTGTCGACTTCTTCGATACGTGCGGTCACGATAATGATCGGTACTGAACTGAAGCCCCGTATTTCGCGGCAAATATCCAAACCGTCTTTTCCCGGCAGCATCAAATCCAGCAAAATCAAATCGACCGGATTTTGTTTCAACCACGGCACTACTTTAAGACCGTCATCGAGGCAATCGGTTGCATAACCGGCATTATGTAAATAATCCGCCTCCAGACGAGCTAATTTGAGTTCGTCTTCGACAATCAAGATACGGTTCATAAAATATTCCTCGGATCAAAAGTCTCCCATTATTAGCCGCAATGGAGACCGTGGATGAGCCTACTTCCTTTGATCGAAAAACCGTCTAAGAATAAAGTTAGCCATTTTTTGAGTATAAAGGGAGTAGAAAAAACATTTCACCATGAAGATCATGAAGAATAAGAAGAAGCTAACTCGATAACTTGCTACGCGTTCGTATAAAACTTTCGCTCACCCGGTAGGTTAGCGGGGATACTCAGACAACTTCTTGAGTAATTTAATGAACTTCATGTGCTTCATGGTTAAACTGCCGATTTTACTGTGAAAGTTCGTAGATTTTGGCTCTTTATCTAATTTTTCGATAGTTGAAACTCGGCAGAGAAAATACCGGTTCCGGAAAGGGGGCGGTTGCTCGATCGACAGGCGTTGGCGGCAGGATAGCCGCCATCGAGCCTACATGGACGTATTCACGGTGTCCTGTCGGGCGAGCGACCGCGCCCTCCCCACGCCTCGTACTTTCATTTGCCGGGGTGATTGCCGCGCTTTCATGAACGATAGGATGAAACTTTCTTAAGATAATAACGGTAGCGCAATACGGATGTTAAGCCCGCCCAATTTTGATTTCCCGGCTGTAATCGTACCGTTGTGCGCATGGACGATATTCGCGCAAATGGCAAGGCCTAGTCCTGCGCCGCCATGATGTCGGCTGCGGGAACTTTCGACTCGATAAAAGCGATCGAATAAATGCCCTATTTCCTGTTCAGGTACGCCGGGCGCGCTGTCGGCGAATTCGATCAGCAACGAACCGCTTTTTTTCATGACGAAGATCTTCAAGCAACCGTCGGTATCGGTATACTTGGCGCTGTTGCTCAATAGGTTGCGGAATAGTTGCGACAATCGGTCCGGGTCGGCATGAATGCGCACGGCTTTGGTCAGACGATTCAGCAACTCCAAGCGGATTTGCCGGTTATCGAATTCCGGCGATAAGGCGGTGACATCCTCCTGCAACACTGTCATCGGGTCGAGCGTTTGCTTGCGATAGCTTAACGCCCCCTGGTCCGAAAGCGCCAATTGATAAAGATCCTCCGTCAAACGATTCAGTCTCATGACATCGCCAAGCAGCGAATCGACCGCTTCGGCTGTCAGTGGGCGGATTCCGTCTTGCAAGGCCTCCAATTCTCCATGCAGCACCGCCAAAGGCGTACGCAACTCATGGGAAATATCGGCGACCCAGCGCCGTTTCGATTGTTCGGACCGTTCCAACGCCGTTGCCAATTCGTTAAAATCGCGCGCCAAATCGCCGAGTTCGTCAGAGGATTCGACAGGAAGCCTTACATCGTATCGACCGATAGCAAGCGCTTTCGCCGCCGTGGTGATCCGCTTTAGCGGCCTTCCCAGTATGTAAGCCAATAACCAAGCCAGAAAGGCGGACAACAATATCATCAATAAGGCAATCCAGACGAAGGCCTTGGCCTGACCCTCGATAAATCGCAATTCGCCGGGTTGGCTCGGCGTTTTACCCGGCAAAATTCCCAAATATCCGACAATACCGTCTTGGTAATGGATAGGCTCTAGTTCCTCCAGTTTCTCTACTGCATCGGCACGTCCGTATATGATCGTTCGATCTGCGCGCAACAGCATAACGCGCAGTTGCAAAGGCGTATAACGCCGGCTCATCGAATTTTCCGGCATAGCCGGAGGCCAATAGCCCGACGGTTCGCTTTGCGCCTGCTCTATCAAACTAGGCGGCGGACGATGGCGGCGCTGATCGGACTGCCACAATAACTGAATCCATAATTGTTTATTAGCAGCCAACTTTTCCCAATCGTGTTCTTGAGCATAATAATCGCTAAGCGTTTCGATCAGCGCCGATACGCGCTCCTGCTGTCTCGATTTGATGAATTCGTTAAAACCCCGATCCAAAGACCAGCGCATAAACACATACATACCCGAAACCAAAAGCAGCGTGGTGAGCAGGAAAGTCAGGAATAATTTGACACGTATACTTCGTGCGTTCATGTTTGCGGCTTTTATGGCAATGCTATTTTGTTCGAGAGCAAGGCGCGAAAACAGGCGCATAGCAAGCTATGTAACTGTTTTCGTAACGCCGCTATCGAACAAAAGAGCGCGTTAGAAAACAGCAAATGTGGCCGCGCGAAGTATATATACCTTTCGCACTTCAAATTTCGGCAGTGCCTGAGGAGGCGCCAGGGTGTGCGGCAAAGGCTTTGCCAGCATGGAGCTGGCATAGAGCCTACAGGGATGTATTCACGGCGTCCTTTGGCGGACACCCTGGTGCCGAATTTTGATCTGCGATGGGTATAGACTGGCGCACAAGCTTTACCCATTAAGCGATAGCTCATTGTCGCCGGAAATTGTGCAAAAATTAAGAAGTGTTAGCCGTTCAGCACCCGGAATAAGATTTCTTTAACGTTTTGCGGCTCGAAGGGTTTGTCGCAAATCGCCGATACGCCGGCTTGCTGAACTTGATCCAAGCGGGTTTCGTTCGATTCGCTGGTCACCATGAGAATCGGTATGAAGGTATTTTGCCGGTCGTTGCGGATGTGGCTAATCAGCTCTCGTCCGTCCATTTCCGGCATGTTGTAATCGGTCACGATTAAATCGAAGGCTTCGCCGGTCGCTTGAAATAGCTCGGCCGCCGCCTTACCGTCATTGGCCGTGGTAATCTGAGTGATGCCCATGTTATTCAATACCCGAACGATATGCTTACGCGCCATCGAACTGTCGTCGACCACCAAGACGCGCAAGGCTTCGATCGCATAATTATCCAACTCGAGTTCTTCCGGTTCGATGAATTCGATCGTCGAGCGCAGGGCTCTTCGCAAATTGTCATGATCGAAGGGCTTGGGCAAGATCGCCACGACGCCGGCCTGCCGGATCGGGTCTAATGCCGAAAACCGAGTCTCGCTGGATATCAACATAAACGGGACGTCGTTTAGTTCTTGATTGGCTTTGATTTTGACAATCATTTCGGCAGCCGTCATGTCCGGCAAATACATACTACTAATGATTAAATCGGGCTTATAATCGGACAATATCATCAAAGCCGAATTACCCGAATCCGCCCCTTCAATACTGGCAATCCCTTCTTCCTTAAGATGTTTGATAATGACTTTAAGCTGCGTTGAGGATGGTTCGACCAGTAAAATCGATAAGTCTTCTATTTTTAAAGATGTCATAAGCGGTTGATTGATGCGTTCCCGTTGCAGTTAGCGGTATTTAGAAAGCAATTGTATCCATAGTCAAATAAAGTCTACTCCCTGCTAACGGCTAACCGTTCACCACTGACTCAATATTTTTCTAAAGTTTAGACGTATTTCTTGCCTTTTGCAGTCTCGTGCCCGGATTTAATCGAGACTAAATTTTTTACGAATGAAATCAATAAACCGGAAGCTTTGTAATATAATCACGCGCACGGTTTCGGCTTCTAATGAATTACCCGAATTCAGTCGAAACAATAAAATTATAAAATAGTACTAAAAAGGCCCGCTAAAACCGGGATCTCTATAACTATAACAAATGAGGATAGGAATTATGTGTTGGAGTGGAGAAGCATCGACCGTTTTGGCGGCTGCAGGGCTGTCGACGGCGGTTTATGTCGCCAGGAAAGGCGAATCGAACGAATTGTGGATTCCCTTGGTGTATTTTGCACTGATGGAACTCCTGCAAGCGGCAACCTACGTTTACATCAATCTATGCGACAATCCGAATAATCAGATATTGACGCTTTTCGGTTATGTTCACATCGCTTTTCAGCCATTTTTCGTCAATATGGTCGCAATGTATTTCATTCCGGAAAGCGTCAAATTAAAAATTCGTACGACTGTTTATACGATTTGCGCGATGGGATCGTTGGCAATGTTGGTTAAAATGTTTCCTTTCGATTGGGCAGGATCATGCCAAATCGGTGTCGAAGGTTTTTGCGGACCGGCGACCTGTTCGGTATCCGGCGATTGGCATATCGCTTGGCAAATGCCATTGAACGGCCTGATGTCCGAACCGCAAAGCTGGTTATTCGGTTTCGATTGGGGGTTGCATGCTTTTACTTATATTTTGGTGTCTTTCTATCTGCCGCTACTTTACGGATCTTGGCGTTTTGTCGGATTCCATTATTTAATCGGTCCGTTCGTTTCCGATCTGACCACGACCGACCCGAACGAATATGCCGCTGTTTGGTGTCTGTTTTCGATTGCATTATGCGTATCGGTTATCAAAACGCCAATCCGCAAGCATTTGCATGTCAAAACATGGCCTTATTATCACCGCCAAGTGTCGGACGCTTTATAGCGGTCTAAAACAGCACTCTGTCCGGCTCATTGACGTCGCAGTCAACAGGGGACGCGACAGTCCGGTAGGGATCGCCGGAATCCGGCTGCCAGGGATGGCGCCGAATCTATTTTTCTGGTTCCCACGGCCCTCCGTGGGAACCCATACCGTGGCTGCCGAGGCAATATCGGCATGCATTCCCGCCTTATTAAAATTTCTAGTGCGAAGCCAAAATCATGCTCAGCTACCGTCACGGATTTCATGCCGGCAATTTCGCGGATGTACTCAAACACAGCCTGCTTTGTTTGACGATCATCGAACTCAAGAAAAAAGACAAACCCTTCGTTTATATCGACACACATGCCGGCGCCGGGGCCTATTCTTTGCAGTCGCCCTTTGCCGAAAAAACCGGCGAATACCGGCAAGGCATCGGTCGCCTATATCCCAGCCAAACCTTTCACCCTTTGCTCGATAGTTATTTCGCTGGAATTCGCTCGTTAAACACCAATAGTAAACTAAGCCATTATCCCGGGTCGCCGGAATTTGTCCGTGCGTTGATGCGCTCTCAGGACAGAATGCAACTTAGCGAACTGCACGGTAGCGATTTTGCGGTCTTGCAAGAACGCTACCGTAACGGCCGGCAAATCAGCGTTGCCCAAGAGGACGGCTTAAAAAATCTATTAAAAAAACTGCCGCCTCCACAAAAAAGAGGATTGATTTTTATCGACCCGAGTTATGAAGTGAAGGAGGATTACAGCAGTGTGGTTGACACGCTCGCAAAAGCGTACCGACGTTTCGCCATCGGTGTGTATTGTCTTTGGTATCCCGTGATTCGCCGAGAAACAGTCGATAATCTAATGGCCGCACTCGTCGAGACCGGTATCAAAAAACAATTGCGAATCGAACACTGTATTCTTCCGGACAGCGAAGAATTGGGCATGACCGGATCGGGCTTGTTGTTCATCAATCCGCCTTGGCAATTGGAAAGCCAGGCCCGGGAATTAATGCCTTGGCTGAACGATAGGCTTACGGATGGTATGGGGACTTGGTCTGTCGATTGGCTGGTTCCGGAATGATATGACCCGATAAAGTCACGATTCATGTTTCAGCTTCGATTTTGCCGTCCACGATACGAATCTTGCGTTTGGCCCGCTCGCCGATCGACGGGTCGTGCGTGATCACCACCAAGGTCACGCCTTGCTCGTTAAGACGCTCCAATAGATCGATGATTTCGGCGCCCGATTTGCTGTCGAGATTGCCGGTCGGCTCGTCGGCTAGCAGAATACCGGGATTCATGATCATCGCTCGGGCGATCGCGACGCGCTGCAACTGGCCGCCGGATAATTGATCGGGCCTATGGCCGGCTCGATCGGATAAACCGACTTGCTTCAAGGCTGTTTCGATTCGCTGTTGCCGTTCCTTGCGGTCGATTCCGGCCAGCATCATCGGCATTTCGACATTTTCGGCGGCGGTCAGGCGAGGGATCAAATGAAAAAATTGGAACACGAAGCCGATATTTTCGCGGCGCACCTTGGCCAATTCGTCATCACTGTACTGTGTAATATCCCGGTCATTTAAAAAATAGTGCCCGGAACTAGGCTGATCCAGCAGCGCGATCACATTCAATAAAGTCGACTTTCCGGAACCCGACGGCCCCATCACCGATAGATATTCGCCGTGCGCAATGGTCAGATCGATATCGTCGAGGGCATGCACCGACTGTTCCCCGACTTGAAAATACCGGTGAATGTCTTCCAGGCGAATCATTACTTTTCGCGCACCGCAACGCCTGCCTCGATGCCTTCCTGGCCTACCGAGAACACGACCCGATCGCCCTTGTCGAGCCCCGACACGACTTCGGTAAAATTCCAATTCGCCAAGCCCGGTTCGAAGCGGCGCTCTTCAAGAACGCCGTCGGCTCCGATCAACAGAACCCGCTCGGTACCTAGAATCGCTTCGGCAGGCAGTCTCAAGGCGCTGTCCTTGCGCGCCAACAATACTTCGACATCGGCGCTGTAACCGGGCATCAAACCTTCAAGGTCCTTCGGGTCCGTTAATATGACTTCGATTTCGACGGTGCGCGCCTGTTTTTCCTTTTCCAAGACATAAGGTGCGATGCGCGATACTTTGCCGGAACAACGCTCTCCGCTAAACGCATCGAGCGACACGCAAGCCTGCATCCCGGTTCTGATCTGTGCGGCATCGACTTCATCGATCGGCGCCGAGACAAACAAACAACTGAGATCCAGCAAATCGATCGGCGGCAATGTGAGAATGCCGGGCGGCGACGGCGTGACGAATTCGCCCACTTCGGCGTTGACTTCGGCGACGACACCGTCGAACGGCGCGCGTATCATCGTGCGTTCGACGGCGGCCTTGGCGACATTCAAATTCGCAATACCGACCTCGACGTTAGTGCGGGCAGACCGACAACTGGCTTGTTGCGCCTTGGCCTGAGTCACGGCCTTGTCAACCATATCGACCGAAACGAATTGTTTGCTTTTTTGCAATTTAACCAGTCGGTCGGCCTCTCGTCCGGCGCCTGCGGCGAGCTCGCAAATTTGTTCGGCATTGGCTCGATTGACTTTGATTTGTGCCGATTGAAGCTCGACTTGCGCCTTCAAATCGTCGTTCCAGATTTCGAGCAACAATTGATTTCTTTTGACGCCATCGCCTTCCGCGACATGCAATGCCGCCACCTGGCCGCCGGTAGCCGGAGCCAAATAGGATCTACGGCAAGCCTTGACGGTGCCGACACGGGTATTCGACACGGTCGCCTTGACCTCTCCGTCGGTCAAAACATAAACCTCGACTTCGACCGGCTTGGGCCGTTTCGCGTAATAATAAGCGCCGACGATAACGCCCATCACCGCAAGGCTAATGAGTGCCGATCGACTCATGTTGTCAGGCGCTGCTCCAGATTCGTTCGCAACACGTTTAAAAAGTCTTCGGTAGTTAAATAATGCGAGTCGTTCAGGTCGTCTCCGTGAATACACAAGGCCAGGTCTTTGGTCATTTGCCCTGCTTCGACGGTTTCGACGCAAACTTTCTCAAGCGTGTCGCAAAAATCGATCAAGGCCTGATTGCTATCCAACTTGCCGCGAAACGCAAGGCCCCGCGTCCAGGCGAAAATCGATGCGATTGGATTGGTCGAGGTCTTCTTGCCTTGTTGGTGCATGCGGTAATGCCGCGTGACGGTGCCGTGAGCAGCTTCGGCCTCCATGGTTTGACCGTCTGGCGTCACTAGGGTCGAAGTCATTAGTCCCAACGAACCGAAACCTTGCGCGACCGTATCGGATTGCACGTCGCCGTCGTAATTCTTGCAGGCCCAGACAAATGCGCCGTTCCATTTCAATGCCGAAGCGACCATGTCGTCGATCAATTTATGTTCGTAAGTTATGCCTTGCTCGGCGAAACGGTCCTTGTATTCGGCCTGATAGACCGCTTCGAATATATCCTTGAAGCGGCCGTCGTATTTTTTCAGAATCGTGTTCTTGGTCGACAAGTACAGCGGCCAACCGCGATCCAATGCGACATTGAAGCAACTGCGCGCGAATCCCGCGATCGACTCGTCGGTGTTGTACATCGCCAAGGCCACGCCGTCGCCTTCGAAATGATAGACTTCGAAATCCTGAACTTCGCCGCCGTCATCCGGGGTAAAGCTTATACGCAGCGTACCTTTGCCTTTCGTTAAAAAATCGGTCGCTCGGTATTGATCGCCGAAGGCGTGACGGCCGATGCAGATCGGTTGCGTCCAATTCGGGACCAACCGGGGTACGTTTCGGCAAATGATCGGCTCTCGGAACACGGTGCCGTCGAGAATATTCCGTATCGTCCCGTTCGGCGATTTATACATTTTCTTCAGATTGAATTCTTCGACACGCCCTTCGTCCGGCGTAATCGTTGCGCATTTAATACCTACGCCATGCTTTTTAATGGCATGAGCGGCATCGATTGTAATTTGATCGTCGGTCGCATCGCGTTGTTGAATACTCAAATCGTAATAATCGATCGTCAGGTCCAGGTAGGGCAGAATCAATTCTTGCTTGATGAAATGCCAAATGATTCGGGTCATTTCGTCGCCATCCAGTTCGACAACAGGCGATTTAACGGGGATTTTGGTCATGCCGCGCTCCTTTAGATTTTGGAATTAGGATTTCGTGATAAATAACGCCCTGGAATTATGAGCTTTGTTGAGGGTTCGGTAACTCGCTTGGCAGGACGCCGTGAATACGTCCTTGTAGGCTTGACGGCGGCGACTGATTGCCAAGGATGGCATGAATGCAGATTTTGCAGGAGCAAAAATCTGCCCTGCCGCCGACACCTGCCAATCGAGCAACCGAACCCTCCCGGAAGTTATTTACGACCAAATCCTTAGTAGGGAAGTATAGCTTTAATTGCTTACGAAAATCTCGATTCCCCTCTCTATTCTTCAGGCTTTTCTTGTTCTTCCGCAGGGGCTTCGCCTTCTTCCTCCACAGGCTCCGTTTCTTCGACTTCCGGTGCTTCCTGAGCGCCTGCTTGCTCGAGGATTTTGATGATGCGCTCATTACCGACTTTTTTCGCTCGACCCAATACCGTTATATTTTGATTGTCTTTGGCATTGACATCGGCGCCTGCCGTTATCAACAAGTTAACGATATTTTCATGACTGAACATCAATGCATCCATCAACGCCGTCGTCCCGGTATTATCGGCCATATTCACATCGGCGCCGTAAGCCAAGAGAGTTTGCGCAATCCGCGCATTACCGCCGAAACTCGCGCCCATCAATGCGGTGCGCCCGCCGGGAGTTGCGCTATTAACATTGAGGCCTTGAGCCAGAAGCGCTTCGACTCGGGCTTGATTACCGCCGACCGAGGCGGAAAACAAATCAACGGCACTTGCCGCGTAAACGTTCAATGGCAACAAAAGCAATAGAATAGTAAACGCTCTGTCGAATCTCATGTTGAATAGTTGCTTGCGTTTAAAACCGAGTTAAGTTGAAATACTAATCAATTTAGCATTCATAATTTATACCATCGTCGATGAGCACAAAAAATAAAATCATGATCGAGGCTACCCCTCATTTCATCGAAACGCAATCATACCCGGAAGAAGGACGTTACGTCTTCGCCTATACGATTACGATCACCAATGCCGGCATGATTCCGGCGAAATTATTGACTCGGCATTGGTTGATTACCGATGCCAACGGCAAAGTACAAGAGGTTACGGGCGAAGGCGTCATCGGCGAACAACCCTATCTCAAACCCGGCGAATCATTTCGTTATACCAGCGGCGCAATGATCGAAACGCCGGTAGGCGTGATGCAAGGCAAATATTCGATGCGCTCCGATGACGGCGAGGATTTTGAAGCTTATATCCCTAAGTTCACGCTGTCGATTCCTAGAACCTTACACTGACCATGTCCATTTATGCGATTGGCGATATTCAAGGTTGCTACGACGATTTGCTTAGACTATTGGATGCACTCCGATTCAATGAACGCTCCGACCAAATCTGGTTTGCGGGCGACTTGGTCAACCGCGGGCCGAAATCGCTGGAAACCCTACGTTTCGTAAGATCGCTTGGTTCCTCGGCCGTGACCGTACTGGGCAATCATGATTTACACTTGCTCGCTACGGCTTGTTCGATTAGATCCGAGCGCAAAAAAGACTCGCTGAGCGAAATCCTCGAGGCGCCGGACCGAGACGAACTGCTCGATTGGCTCAGACATCGGCCGCTGTTTCACTACAATGACGACTTTTGTCTCGTGCATGCCGGCCTGCCCCCGCAATGGGATTTCGACACGACCCGCGAAATGGCCGCTCTGGCGGAAAATGCACTACAAGATTCCAATTATGCCGATTTTCTCAAAGACATGTACGGCAACAAACCGAACCTATGGTCGCCTCAATTAAAAGGCGTCGAGCGGCTACGTTTTATTATCAATTGTTTTACGCGCATGCGCTATTGCGATGATAACGGCAAACTCGATTTTATTCATAACGGGCCGCCTGGAACCCAGTCTAAGAATTTAAAACCTTGGTTTGAAATTGCCAACCGTAAAAACGCCGACCTGCGCATCGTATTCGGACATTGGTCCTCGCTCGGTTACTATCGAGGCAACAATTGTTATTGCATCGACACCGGCTGTCTCTGGGGCGGCGCACTAACAGCGTTACATTTGGGAGAGAGTGTTTTCCGAGTCAGTATCGATTGCGAAGGCGTATTGAAGCCTAGGCAAAAAAAGAGCTGATTTATTGGTATTTCCCTTTCGGGTATTTGGTATCAGGTATTGACAAGCAAAATACCCATCGCTTCTATGGCATAATTATGCGCATGAACTTTGCGCCAAAAGTGCATCCACCACCACATACTCCAGCAATTCCCAGTTTGAGCAGTTTCGCCGATTTTAGGGTGTGGGGTATGCCTGTCGAGGAACGCCGTAAACCCATCCATGGGGGCTTGGCGGCAGCTCGAACGCCAAGGATGGCGTGTAGTAGGGCAATGCAGGACAGAAAAATGCTCCTGCATTTTCTGCATTCATTACATCCATGTAACTCAGCAATTGCCGAGGAGCAAAAACCTGCCCTGCTGCCGACATCCTCGCCAAGCATACCCCGCACCCTTTTTGATCTCCAAATTGGGAATTGCTGGCCGAATACCGGACAGTCGACTGGGTCGCAGAATGCCTTAACTATTAAATCTAGATTGCTACCCCGACCGGAGGGTGTTGGCCGATCTTTCAAAAATGGTTGATATGAGCCATAGTCCGGCATGGCGAATACGTTTATTATTTATCATAGTTTATTGAAATTGCTAAAAATTCGCTTACATCCCCGGTTATCTTCGCTTAGGTTTTTATCGAATATTTTCCCCCTTGTCGGGAGCTATTAATTTTTCCATGTTGGTGCTATAGTGCCTTCTTATATTATTAAGGAGGTTGCAATGTCGAGAGCAACTACACAACCTAGTGTCAAAGTCATTGGCGCAAATGGGCAAATCTCACTTGGGAAGCATTACGCTGGCCGACAAGTGCTAGTGGAGGAGCAAGAGCCGGGGGTATGGCTAATACGCACGGCAACTATCATCCCTGACAACGAAAGCTGGTTACACCAACCAAAAGCGGCTACAGACTTGCAAAATGCCTTGTCTTGGGCGCAAACCAATAAACCCGCTGAAAGTAATTTGGATAGCATGCTGGAGAAATTAAGTGGCGAAGAATGACCAAGATAAACTGGTCAGGCTTGATCTTAACAACCCTGTTTTTCAAAAAAACTTATTTATGCTGCAAAAGCCGGAAAGACACGCTGCCTTAGACTCTCTCAACAAAATACGGCAAATGACCTGGAATCAAGTTTATCGAGACAGCGGCATAAAGTGGGAAAAGATCATTAGTGTCAACCCCCCGACGGGGATTGATGCAATTTATTCGTTGCGGATCACCCAAGCCAGAAGGGCTACCGCTTATTGTGATGGCGATTTCATTCGTCTTCTAACCATTGCCCCTGACCACGATAACACCTATGGCAAAAAGTGACTCTCCTTAGATACCGGCTTTTCAATTGTCCTTAAAAAACCAAATTGTTTTCACGGCAAATGCCGAACTTCTCAATAGCAGCCAGTCACCAATGTCATTTTGGGTTTGAATCGAAATAGACTAAAACGACCCAAAGCCGTCATAGAATACTAATTTCTTAATGGCAGAAAAGCGAATAAAAGCAGTCACTTTATGATCGAAAAATAAGACAACTTATTCTGTATCAAAATCCAATGGACTTTTTGCTTGCTTGAGTGTTCTGCTTTGTACTATATGGGTATAAATCATCGTGGTTCTGATATCGCTGTGGTCTAGCAATTCCTGAATAGTGCGAATGTCATAATTGGATTCTAATAAATGGCTGGCGAAGGAATGCCGCAAAGTATGGGCGGTTGCCCGTTTGGTCAATTTAGCATCATTTACTGCACGCTTGATCGCTTTCTGTACCACAAACTCATGGATATGATAGCGCTTACGTTCTTGCGTTTCCGTGACCAATGTTAATGACTGTCGAGGGAAAAGCCACTGCCAAATGAATTTTTTGGCGGCATTTTTATATTTTTATTTTTGTAAATAAAGAGTGAAACTCCATCAGATAATCGGGGTCGCAAGATAATCGGGGCAGAGTGAAATCAAAACCCTCATAAGGCGGAACTCTCCAGCGGTCCCGCCGGATGAAAGATGTTAAACAGGGGATTGTCTTGCCAACAATATCGACGTTTTATGGAATTATCATCCGCATGTACTTTGCGCCTGGTGAACATCCGCCACCGCACTTTCATGTCTACTATGCTGAATATACAGCTACGGTAGACATACGCACATGTGAACTGATTGAGGGAAATTTGCCGAGGAGGCAAATAAAGCTTGTCTTAGCATGGGCTGAAATACATCAAGAAGAACTTATGAATGACTGGAATTTGGTTATGAATGGTGAGGAACCGTTCAAAATTCAACCATTACAATAGGAGGGAATAAAATGTATCCATCAGTAACAGATGTTGTCCCCAGAGATGATTTCATGCTTGATATCACCTTTAGTAACGGCGAAAGCGGCGTGTTAGATATGAAGCCATACTTGGGTTTTGGAATTTTTAATCGTCTTAAAGATTGCAAATCATTTGAAAAAGTTAGAGTTGTTTTTGACACCATTGAATGGGAGTCTGGAGCCGACCTCGATCCTGAGTTTGTTTACGATAAATGCAAAAAAAAATCGGTCCAACAAAACGCTTAACCGGGCGAGGCCATTTGCCACTTTATCAATTTTCAAGCTTTGGTGAGCCGCGCCCGGTTAACTCTACGTTAAGCGATTGCTTTCGTAATTACTGCCGTCATACGCTAAAATCTTTAAATGTCGCAAAGTGGCCGGATGTCGCCTGTGGTCTTCTCGAAAAATTGTCGGTTCGAATGTCAGTTATACAGTACTTCAACATTCGACAAGGTTCGGTTAAAAGTTGGTTTTTTATTGGCGTCAACAATCAATGAAATTTTTGACACGGCCAAACGTTAACTTTTCAACACCGGATTCAGAATACCCCAATTTTTTAAGCCGGTATTGCTAAGAATTGACCATACCACAGGCCGTGGTTTCTGAAAAAACGTGAAAGCCTTTTCAGCATCAATCTCCGAGAGTAACAGTTATTGGAAAACGGGATTTTGGGAATCGGGTATACCGGCTATTTATGCCAGCGGACCTTCATATAATCCATTGCTTCCTGCACATTGAGCTCTCGTGTTCCGCCGCCGGTTCTCAAATAAAGCTTCGGGTTGTTACCTTGTTGAATGAAGACCGGGCGTGTTGACGGGAGCACGATCAAGCGGCAAATATCCAGTCCGTCGAGATCATGATAGACGACCCGTACGAATTGACAGATATCGGCGCCCATATTCGACGCGATCATGGTCATGATCAGCTGCTCATATCCGTCACGGCCGGGTTTTTTCAACGTTTGATAATCCTGGTTTAATCCCAGGATTTCGCCCTCGTCGGATACCCCGATCAATAATGTGCCGCCTTGTCCGTTCATAAAGCCGGCTAAGGTCTTGATCACGACGCCCTCGAGCGCGCGATTAACCCGATTTTCAACGATGTCCCAGCGCAATGACGATTTAAATTCCAAATGCGGATTTTCTCCCTGTTTGATCAGCGCCTCTAAATCCTTGTCCAACTCATGCGTAAGCTGTTGAATTTGCAGCCAGCGCCGATGCATGACATTGTAAAGCAACGCGGTAATGCAGCCTAAACTTGCGCCGACGAAAGCATAAAAAGTTGTTTTCATCGGAGTCTTGCCCCTCAGCGAATTCATCACTTCACCGGTCACATATCGAATCACATTCGCTGCATCGGGCCGGTAGCGTTCGTGTTCGAAGTAATAAACGAATTCGTTGATCGGATATAAAAAGAAAAAGCCGATCAGGGCACCGAGCAAGGCGGCCGTAAAATACAAAGCAACCCAATACCGGGTGCGAAATAAAACTAAACTGGTCAGAAACTGCATAGTGGAATTAAATTGGAATTGTATGAATTCGTTAGCCCTTCGAGTTAATACGCCACCTCGACTGCCGGTTCCCGACGCAGTCTACCGCTTACATCCATGTAAGCGTCTTCGACAAGGGGAAAATGAATACCGTAAAAATCATGCCGGATCTTGGTTAATCCGGCAGCCCAGTCTATTCAACCAAGAACTGCCGCATCATGCCCAAGTTTTCATGCTCCAGATTATGACAGTGGTATAAGAACAGGCCTTTAAAATCTTGGAAGGGCTTGGCAATTTCCACTTCTTCGCCAGGCATGACCAAGACGGTATCCTTCCAACCGCTATCGATGAAACCGTCTTTGACGGTCTCATAACCCTTCGAACCCATCGGACCGATTTTTCTCGATAGAATTTGGTATTGTTGACCGTGTAAATGAATCGGATGCGCCATCGATAGATTCATGCCGCCCATCATACCCATACCTTCTCCCTCTTCCATACCACCGCCCATTTGCATGTCGGTATCGCCACCGTGCTGCATCCCACGCATACCGCGACCCATGCCCATTCCGCCTTCATGATCGGCTTGTTGTGCATCGCCGTCATGTTGCATACCGCCCATCATGCCCATACCGCCGCCATGGCGCATGCCTCCCATCTTACCCATGCCGCCGCGGCCATGACCGCCTTGCATCGACTCTCCTTCTTGTTTATCGGTGCCATGCTTCATCTGCATTGCCGAATCTGCTTTCGGTTTAGGATCGTGCTCCATTTTGGCATCGCCGTGCTGACCGCCGCCAGGGCCATGATCATGAAAGATTTTGATTTTTTTGATCGAACCCAGCTTGACTTTCTCAAAATCGAACACATGATCCATCGTAAACGATTTGCCGTTCAGTTGCGGCCGCATCGGTTTTTCGGAAATCCCGATTGGAATCGGTTTAGCGGCATTATCGACGTGTTGTTCGGTCAAACGCTCGAAGGCGACCAATTGGGCCGGTAGCTTGGGCGAGTCTTCGGCTGTTGCGGTGACATTGAAGGTCGCGACGGCAAATTTAGCGCCCTGCGCCAAGCCGCCCGACATCATTCCGCCGCCCATCATGCCCATGCCGCGGGTTTCGTTTGCTGCGTCATTCTCCTCCATGCCGCCATGATCGCTTTGTATGCCGTGCATGCGTTCATACATCGGCGGCATCGCACCGGTATACGGCAAACTATACATAACGAGCTTCGACCCGGCTTCGCGCCCGCTAAAGTCGAGCCAAAGATCGACCCTCTCGCCGGGCGCCAGCATGATGTAAGGGCGCGTTTCCGGCTTTTCCAGTAAATGGGCGTCGGTGCCGATCGCGGTCAACGGCGTACCGTCATCCCAACCCAATTTATAGATTCTGGAATTGGAACCGTTCAAAGCACGGAAGCGGTAAGCCCGCGCCTTGACCGAAAATTCGGCATCCTCCTTGCCATTAACGATAATTTTATCGCCGAGAAAGCCCATCATTTTGTCGTGCATGCCATGTACGTAACGCAATTGGTTTTTGGCGTCGAAGCGCCTGTCTTGCAGCACTAACGGAACATCGTATTCGCCGCTGGGCAGTCCCAAGGCTTTTTCAGTATCGTCGGTGACTTTAATCAACCCAGCTAAGCCGAAATAGACTTGATCGCCGGTGACTTCATGCGCATGCGAATGATAAAAACTGGTTCCGGCAGGGTTCATCACTTCGAATTCATACACATATTGCTCGCCAGGACCTATCGTATACATCGGATGCCCGTCGCTGGCTTGCGGTACATGCAGTCCGTGCCAATGAATGATCGATGGTTCGCTTAGCCGGTTACGATAATAAACCCTGACTTTTTGGCCTTTGACCAGATTCATCACAGGCCCCAAAAAATTATCGCCGAGGTCTTGCAAGGTATCCTTAGGGCCTTTCAATAGCTTGCCATAATATTTTTGTACTTTTGACTTCTCCCCATTGCTTAGAATAGGCACGAAAGCGTTACGCGAGGTAAATTCGATTTCGACATCGGGGTTGAAGTCGGGGGAGGGCTCGCTCTTGATTTGTTTCATCGCCGCAGCGCTAATGCCGGGCAAGGAAGCTGCGGCCACGCCGAAAAACGAATATTGTAAAAACTGACGTCTTTGTTGATTGATTAGTTTTGTCATTGTTCCTTCCTCTTTTTTGTAATTATATTTTGCCGAACGAATGCATGATTACAATTTCTCTAAACAGCATGGTATTGTCGCCGCCGTCGTGTTCGTTGTGATTTAAAATCTGAACATGAGGGAACTGATGATCGGTTGAATCCGCCTATTTTTTTATTCTTTCCAACTTCACAAAACTGTACCCGAAGGAAACGTCCGGGTCATTGTGAATATCCTCACGATGCGTTTCCAACCAATGATTATTGTCGATTTCCGGAAAAAAAGTATCGCCTTCGAACGCACACCTAACCTCGGTTAGGTATAGGTAATCGGCAACCGGCAGCATGGCCTCGTAAAATGTCGCTCCGCCGATCACGAAAATTTCGTTATGATTACGGCAACTTTCCATCGCGCTTTCGATATCGTTATATACCTCGCAGCCCGAAGGACGGTAATCGGGATTACGCGTAATAACGATATTGATCCGTCCCGGCAACGGCCTGCCGATCGACTCGTACGTTTTACGGCCCATCAATATCGGCGATCCCATCGTGATGGACTTGAATTTTTTCAGGTCCGCGGATAAATACCACGGCAAGCGGTTATCGATACCGATCACGCGATTACTAGACATGGCGACGATTAGAGATATTTTCATTTTGTTAAAAAAAGGTCTTTGCTATTCTTGGAAGATTTGTTTTGGAATTCATCATACTATGAAAAACGTTTTGCTTGTATTTACCGGCGGCACGATCGGATCGGAGGCTTCCTGCGGCACGATCGCAACTTCCGTCAACGCGCCATACCGTTTACTGCAGCTATTTGAACGACAGTATCCGGAACATTCACAAATCGACTTCACAACGATACGACCGGTTCAAATTTTAAGCGAAAATATTACACCTACCTTCTGGGAAACACTGATTAAAACCATCGAGGCAGAGCAACCCGAACGCTACGACGGCGTCATCGTCACGCACGGCACCGATACCTTAGCCTATACCGCCGCCGCGTTAAGTCTTTATTTCCATGCGCTAAACAAACCGATGCTGCTGGTATCGAGCGACCGCCCCCTTGATCATCCCGAGGCCAACGGCTTGAACAATTTTATCGCCGCGATCGAATTCATCCGTCAGCGCCGCGAAACGGGCGTTTTCGTCCCTTATCGAAACCCGGGCGAATACACGCAAATCCATTTAGGCAGCCGCCTGGCTTCTTCGCTGCAACTCAGCGGCGATTTTATCAGCGTGCAAAACAAAAGCTATTGCCGTTTCGAAAACGGCGTTTTTTCCGAACCGC
This sequence comes from Methylotuvimicrobium buryatense, assembly GCF_005931095.1. Classification (GTDB taxonomy): domain Bacteria; phylum Pseudomonadota; class Gammaproteobacteria; order Methylococcales; family Methylomonadaceae; genus Methylotuvimicrobium; species Methylotuvimicrobium buryatense. Next base: position 4,818,966 of record NZ_CP035467.1, read on the forward strand.
TCATCACGCTTAAAAACAAAGCCGGCACGGCTTTCGATTTAAAACCGGATTTCTCGAAACGCATCGCATTAATCAGGCCTTATCCGGGGTTGAATTACACGCTGTTTAATTTGGATGGCATCGATGCGGTATTGCACGATCTCTATCATTCCGGCACAGCGTGCGCTTCGATGCAGTGGGGCGCTGATTGGTCATTGCTGCCGTTCATCGAACGTTGCAGTAAGCAGGGCATTCCGGTTTATCTGGCGCCGTCGATACACACCGATAGCGCCTACGAAAGCACGCGAGAATTACTCGAACAAGGCGCCGAAATGCTTTGGAATCTGTCGCTCGAATGTGCTTATGTGAAACTGCTGCTGGCTTACGGTAATTTTAGCGATAGCAACATAAGTCGATTCATCAAGCTTGAAATTGCCTCGGAACATTTATAACTCCTTCGCACCTCGAACAGGCCTTTTATACGCTTTACATTAGTGCCTGAAGAGGCGCCGGGGCGTTAGGTCGATTTTTACTTCTCGGCAACTGCTGAGTTACAGGGATGAAAAGAATGCAGAAAATGCAGGGGGATTTTTCTACTTGCCACATGTCAGACTAGTTGTCGCCTAAAGCGCCTACTGTGGCGCCCTATTACACGCCATCCTGGGCGTAATGCAACATTGATGTTCACGTCACCAGCCACGGCGATAGCAAGGCTTTGCCATCATGAATGCTGGCAAAGAGTCTACAAGAACATATTCACCCTACACCTAAATTCCATAGTTCATAGTGAATTTTCTTGGATAATTTATGTGCTGGATTCACGACGTCCTTTGACGAGCGCCGCGGTGTCGTATTTTGATCTACGATAGGTAAAATAAAAGGACTAGGGTTTAATCGATTCGAATCAATACCATCAAATTTCCGTGTTATAGTCAGCCTATAGAATAATCATCGCCTTTTTCACAGCATAATCAGCAACCGCCCAAGATGTGCTTATCCCTTTAAAATAAGTCATGATCAATAGCCTAATTCTCAAAACTTGGATTCTAGTCGGCTTTTTCGCTCTGATTTATTTCATTTTTCTTCTCTTGCCACCGATATCGGAGTTACGCGAAATCGACTCCTATCTTCCATTACATACGATAATGGAAACTTTTTCGGTCATCGTTTCATGCATGATTTTTGGAATTATCTGGAACACATGCGACGCCGACCGTCCACGTAACCTAACTATTCTAGGCACCGCTTTTTTGTCTGTCGGCTTACTGGATTTCGCGCATTTAATGTCGTATCAAGGCATGCCGGACTTCATTAGCCCCAGCAGTCCGCAAAAAGGGATTGTGTTTTGGCTTGCTGCTCGATTCATGCTGGCCGCCGCAATGCTAGCATCATCAACGCTGGCTTGGCGACCATTCAAGTCTCAACAAGGACGTTATCGCCTACTCGCGTTTTTTTTGACGATAACCGCTTTGACATATTGGGTCGAATTATGGCATCCGACTTGGATACCGCTGTTTTGGGACGAACAAAGCGGTTTGACACCCGCCAAAAAAATTGCCGAATACATCGTGATGACGATGTATGCCGTATCGGCCGTATTATTTTACCGAGTATCCACTAAGACTCGAATGCATTTCGATTGTCGCGGTCTTTGTCCTGCAGCCAGCGTCATCGTCATCAGCGAATTATGCTTCACCAGTTATTCCAGCGTGACCGACGCGTTCAATTTGCTCGGGCACATATACAAAATCGTGGCCTATCTCTTTTTGTACCGTGTTTTATTCGAACAATTGGTACGCGACCCTTACGCCAAACTGGAGCTTTCCAGGCAAGCCATGCATCGAGAGAAAGAGCGCGCGGAAGTCACGCTGCATTCGATCATGGACGGCGTTATCACGACTAATTCGAAAGGTATCGTGACCTCGTTGAATACCGTCGCTTCGCAATTGACAGGCTTGTCGAACGAAGCGGCATCCGGTCGTCCGCTTGCCGAGGTATTTAAAGTTTTCGACGAAACCGATCACAGCCCGATCGAAAACCCGGTCGATCGTTGTCTGCGCGAACAACGGGCAATATTGCTGGCCAACCATGCCATGATAGTTTCGGCTTTCGGCACGACGTATTCGATAGAGCAATTAGCATCGCCGATTATCGACAAAGACGGCTCGATCATCGGTGTCGTCATGGTTTTTCGCGATGTCACCGAACACAGACGAATCCGAGACAACCTTGTCCGTCAAGAAAAAATGCTGTCACAAGCCCAAGCGATTGCACATCTCGGCAATTGGGAATGGGACTTGATCAGTGATCAAATGAGCTGGTCCGACGAAATGTTTCGGATCGTAGGCATGACTCCGCAATCGCGCCAACCCGACTACTCATCGTTCGCTTCATTGCTCTATTTTGAAGACAGAGACAAGGTATTGACCGCTCTTGAAGATATCTCCAAAAACCTCGAGCCGATCGAAATGGAATATCGTATTGTACGAATTGACGGTGCGATACGTCATATACAGGCATCGATTCATGTTCAGACGAATGAAGCGGGTAAACCGATCGCAATATTCGGGACCTTGCTGGACATCACCGAGCAAAAACGCACAGAAAAACAATTGCTTCGCTCGAAAGCCGAAATCGAAGACCTCTACGAAAATGCACCCTGCGGATACCATTCTTTGGATAGCGACGGCGTGATTCGTAAAATCAATCGAACCGAACTCGACTGGCTTGGCTACGAAAGCGAGGAATTGGTCGACAAGGTTCTTTTTATCGATTTGATTCCCGACGAATACGTTAAAGTATTTCAAAAAAACTTTCCTCGCTTCAAACACGAAGGTTCGGTTCAAGATCTCGAGTTCGAAATGGTCCGTAAAGACGGCTCGCATTTTTTCGTATCGGTCAACGCCACCGCGATTTATGACGAACAAGGCCATTATATTGCCAGCCGCTCCACTCTCAACGACATCACCGAACGTAAAAAAGCCCAGCAATCCCTGACCGAAAAAGAACAAAACCTATCCAAAGCACAGGCCATCGCGCACATGGGTAGCTGGGAATGGGACATTGAATCCGGCCGGCAGTCGTGGTCAGACGAACGCTTCCGTATTTTAGGCCTAGAGCCCGGAAGCATCGCAACCAGCTATGATGCATTTCTCGAATTCATTGTCGAAGAAGACCGGACACTCTTCATCAACGAAATTCAAAAAGCGCTCGACACGTCATCCACTTACCGTTGCGAATTCCGTATCCGCAGGCCCGATGGAAAAATACGCTACATTCTCGGACAAGGTGAAACCGTTCTAAATGCCGACGGAAAACCAATACAAATGACAGGAACGACGCTCGATATTACAGAACGAAAGCTCGCTGAATATGAATTGAAGAAAAACCAGCTAGAATTGCAGCATCAATCGAATATTCTACGCGCGATACTTGACGCACTCCCCGCCAATTTAGCGTTACTGGACAACGACGGTATAATTATTGCAGTAAATAAGCGCTGGGATGATTTTGCGCGTCAAAACGGTCTATCATTACAACAATTCGGCGTCGGCACCAATTACCCTAAAGCCTGTTACAACGCCACTTGCCTCAATTCCGACATTCAATCGACAATTGATGGATTAAAAAACGTACTGTCCGGACAAAGTCCGCAATTCGTCAATGAATACGACTGCAACTCCCCGGATCAGCAGCGTTGGTACCGTATGATCGCCGTACCGCTATCGACCGAAGAACAGCTTGGCGCAGTCGTCATGCATCTCGACATTACCGAAAGCTGGCAAAACAAGACCGAGATCGAGGCCCTGAACCGACAACTGGAGCAACGCGTTAAAAAACGCACGGCCCAGCTTGAAGCGGCCAACAAAGAACTGGAAGCATTCAGTTATTCGGTTTCCCACGATCTTCGTGCACCGTTGCGCGCGATTGACGGCTTTTCACACATGCTATCAGTCGATTACGGCGATTCGATGGACGAAAAAGCTCGCCGCTATCTCGATCGTATTCAAAATGCAGCCAAGCGCATGGCTGAGTTAATCGACGACTTGCTACAATTGTCCCGCGTTAACCGAGGCGAATTACGATACGTCGAAGTCGATTTATCAAAAATGGCGCAAGAGATTCTTACGGACCTCAAGCAAAGGGAACCGGAGCGCAAGGCTGAATTCCTAATAGCGCCTGACTGTCGCATATTCGGCGACAGTCAATTATTGAAAATCGTTTTGGAAAACTTGTTAGCCAACGCATGGAAATTCACGCGTCATCGAGAACCGACTATAATCGAACTCGGTTTTTATCGTAGTAACGAGCAAACGGTCTATTTTGTGCGCGATAATGGCGCCGGATTCAATCCGAAATACACGCACAAGCTGTTCGGAGCTTTTCAACGGCTGCACAGCGAAGATGAATTCGAGGGTACAGGTGTCGGTTTGGCGACGGTACAGCGTATTATTTCTCGTCACAACGGCAGCGTTTGGGCGGAAAGCGTTCCGGATGAAGGAGCGACCTTTTTTTTCAAACTCTAATTTTACTACCATGAGATTATATAACATGAGCGACAAAGTCATATTGCTGGTGGAAGACAACGAAGACGACGTTACGTTGATGCTCAGGGCCTTACAAGATAATAACATTACGAATAAAATAGAAGTCGTCAGAGACGGCGAAGAGGCACTGGACTATTTGTTTGCTCGCGGCAAGCATAGCGAACGAGATCGCCGATTATTACCTCGCATCATCTTGCTCGATTTAAAATTACCCAAACTGGACGGTTTGGAAGTGCTCAAACAAATCCGCGGCATCGATCAAACTCGTCTAACTCCGGTTGTCGTATTAACTTCGTCCAAAGAATCCTGCGACCTGGAAGCCAGTTATCGTCTCGGAGCCAACAGCTATATCCAAAAACCGCTCGATTTTGCAAAGTTTGTCGAAGCCGTGCGCGAAATTGCCGGCTATTGGCTGAACTGGAATGAAACAGTAATAACATGAATACGACTCAAATCGGCAAAATTTCGATCCTGATGATCGAAGACGATAAGTTGGACGAAGCGCTAGTCATATCAACTCTTGAAAGAGATGGACTGTCGTTCGAGCATACTGCGATACAAAATAAACAAGACCTACATACATTACTCGATAGTCGGCCTTGGGACGTCATCGTCTCCGATTATAATCTGCCGGCATTCAGCGCTTACGAAGTACTCGATATCCTCGAAGCGAACAATCTCGATATCCCCTGTATCGTTATTTCAGGTTGTTTGAACGAAGAAACCGCAGTCACGCTGCTGAAAAAAGGCGCTCACGATTTCATACCGAAACACAACCTTGTCCGACTGGTTCCCGCCATTCGAAGAGAAGTCGCCGAAGCGAAAAACCGCGCGACAAAACGTCAAGTCGAACAGGCGTTGAAACAAAAAGAAAAATTATTAAACAACATCGTCGGCGCGCTGGGCGAAGGACTGGCAGTTACCGATGCCCAGGGACGCATCCTGTTCATAAACCCCGAAGCGGAGAGGCTGTTAGGTTGGCGCAATAACGAAGTCAGCGGACTAAATCTTCATCGACTGATACATTACCTCAAAGCGGACGGTTCGCCCTATCCAGAACAAGATTGCCCGGTCGGCAACTATACCCGTCAAGGTATTCCCTACCGTACCGAGGATGAAATTTTCATTCGTCGCGACGGCTCATTTTTTGAAGTTTCTTATGTTGCTACACCGATCCGCGAAAACGACCAAGTCATAGCGGTCGTAACGGCATTTCATGACATTAGCCGCCGAAAACAAGCCGAGCGCGAATTGAACGAATCGCGCTGCCGTTTGCGCGAATTGTCCTCTTTTTTACAGTCGGTCCGGGAAGAAGAAAGAACTCGCATCGCGCGGGAGCTACACGACGAACTGGGACAAGCACTAACCGCGCTGAAAATGGATTTAACCTGGTTGCTAACACGATTTGCCGACGACCAGGATGAAATGCTCGTCAAAACCGACAATATGATCACACTCGTCGATTCGACGGTCGACTCGATGCGCCGTATCTCTGCGAACCTGCGCCCCGGTTTACTCGATGACCTAGGATTGGCCGCAACTGCCGAATGGTTACTCGCAGAATTTCAAGAGCGGACTGGCGTCGAATATACCTTAAAAATAAGCCATGAGGAATTCGATTTCGATAACGTTCTTAACACAACGATATTTCGTATTTTGCAGGAGGCCGTCACCAACGTGGCACGCCACGCCAAAGCCTCCCGTCTCGATGTCGAACTGGAAGACTGCGACGAACGCATTGTACTATCGATAAAAGACGACGGTATCGGCCTTATTCACCAAGCCGCTAGCGCGAACAAACGAAAGCCGTTCGGCTTACTTGGCATACGCGAACGCGTCACCTCGCTGGGCGGTCATATCGATATCACCGGGCAAGCGGGACAAGGTACCAAAATTCGTGTCATGCTGCCAAAACAAGTCATTACCGAACCATTAAAAGAACATGATAAAAGTATTGCTGGTTGACGATCACGCGATCTTGCGCGAAGGCCTGAAGCTAATCCTCGCCGATTCCGACGACATCGAAGTGGTCGGCGAGGCCTCAGACGGCATGGAAGCGCTCCGGCTCATGCGTAAACTCGACATTCATGTCATGGTAATGGACATGACGATGCCCGGGCGTAGCGGTTTGGAATTGTTGAAACAAATCAAATCCGATCAACCTAAATTACCGGTACTAATCCTCAGCATGCATAGCGAGGAACAATATGCGATTCGCGCATATAAAGCCGGCGCCTCTGGCTATCTGACCAAAGAAAGCGCATCAACATTACTGGTCTCGGCAATCCGCAAAGCGGCAAGCGGCGGCATTTTCATTAGTCCAGCGTCGGCTGAACGCATGGCGATGGAATTTAATAGCAATACATCATCCGGCGACAAACCACCGCACACATTGCTCTCCGACCGCGAATTTCAAATTTTCAAACTATTGGCGGACGGTCAAGGCCTGACCGAAATTGCCAACCGACTCTCTGTCAGCGTAAAAACCATCAGCACGCACAAGACGCATATCCTCCAAAAAATGCAATTGACGACTAACGCCGACTTAATCCGTTATGCAATCAAACATCAGCTTCTAGATATGCCTTGAAAATCGACCGACAACAAAAGCCGGATTTATAGCCGGTATGCATCGAGTTCTTCTCGAAAACGTGAAATCGTTTGCAATCTCATCAACCCGTCCCCCGACACCTTCTTTCCTTAAGAACTACCAATAGCCCGCAAGCAACACGGCTTACAAACCATTTATAGGAATTTTCCTATAGCCACTCGTCTTTTTTCCTAGAAGTCATTTCGGAAATACACCGATATTTTTTATGCGCTTTTTTTCGCATGATGCTTCCCAACGAAAAACATTTATTAAAAAGTCATGAAACTGATGGTTGTTGAAGATTCCCCGTTGGTTCGCCAACGAATCATCGAAATGCTTAGCCTCAGCATTCCGGAACATTCGCTACTCGAAGCCGATTCTGTTGAAACAGCGATCGCATTGGCCACCGTTCACCATCCTGAAATCGTTTTGCTCGATTTATGCCTGGAAGACGGTCATGGATTCGAAGTTCTAAAAGCTATCAAATCCAAATGCGAAGTCGTACACATTTTAGTAATGACACTCGTCCCGACCGAGCAGCACAAAAAGCGTGCATTGCAATATGGCGCCAGCTATTTCTTCGACAAGATCAAGGACTATAACAATATTATCGAGGTCATTACGGGCTTGGTCGGTCGCCCGGATATGAATTCAAAACATTAGTCGACTGGGAGTCAATATGGAAAACATCAGAACAGCTTGCCTGATCGGTACGGCAATTATCGGTGCAATGGGCGCCTGTGCCGTCGCGATCACCGCTATTGCGGACCTTGGTTGGCAAGCTGCGGCAATCGCCGCATCATTGCCTATCGTTGCTATCGGTATTGGCATACGCCTCAGCAATACACTTTCAGGTCAAGTCGCGGCCACATTAAATTCGGATAATACAAAAAACCGGGAATCCGACAAAAATTTGATCGCAACATTACTGGAAAATCAGCAACATTTGGCACACCAATTGATGCCGGTATGGACACGGCAGATCGAAAGCTCCCGCAGCCAGATGGAAAACGCGACGATGCAACTTCTCGACCAATTTAGCGAAATCATTGACCGCATCGAACAATCGATCGACGCTTCGGCGATGGCTTCGGGCGATTCCGGTTTAGTCGTGATGTTCGAGCGCAATAAGCAAGAACTCGAAACCGTCGTCAATTCTCTTCGCGCGGCTAAACAAAACAAAGATGCTCTGCTGATGGAAATACACCGATTGCTGCAATTCATCGACGATCTGAAAACCATGGCCGCCGATGTCGCCGGCATCGCGGGTCAAACCAATCTGCTCGCGCTCAATGCATCGATCGAGGCGGCGCGCGCCGGAGAGGCAGGTCGAGGTTTCGCGGTGGTGGCCGATGAGGTTCGTAAACTGTCGACCATGTCTGGTGAAACCGGCAAACGCATCACCGAAAAAGTCGAAACGATCAATGCCGCGATCTCTTCGGCATTTGAAGAAGCCACGCATACAGCAGAACACGATGCCGAGTCGGTCAATCATGCCGAGCAATCGATCAACAAAGTTTTGAGCGATTTTCACGAAGCCACGAATACGCTTGCCGAATCGACGGCAATTCTACGCAACGAAAGCGCCTGTATTCAACGGGAAGTGCAAAACGCTATCGTCAGCTTGCAATTCCAAGACCGTGTCAGCCAAGTACTCAGTCACGTCTGCGAAAACATCGAAAGCCTGCCTCCTCGTTTCGACAGCATGCTCGAAAAATTCAACACTAACGGCGAAATCGAAACCATCGATCCCGAAGCGTTAATGGCCGAATTGGAACGCTCTTACGCGATGGCGGAAGAGCGCCAGCTTCACCAAGAGGGTCGGAAGCCGGACCAAACGGCCGATGACGCCCCTTCAATCATTACTTTTTTCTAGGAGAAAAACCATGAGCAAAACCATCATGATCGTCGACGATTCCTCATCGATCCGTCAACTCGTCAAAATCTCGTTGAAAGGCGACGGCTACGAGGTCATCGAGGCCTGCGACGGCAAAGACGCACTAAGCAAAATGGACGGCAAGAAAATTCATTTGATCATTTCCGATGTCAATATGCCGAACATGGACGGCATCACATTCGTCAAAGAAGCCAAAAAACTACCTGCCTATAAATTTACGCCGATCATCATGCTGACTACCGAATCACAGCAAAGTAAGATCCAAGAGGGTCAAGCGGCAGGCGCCAAAGCCTGGGTCGTTAAGCCGTTTCAGCCGCAACAGATGCTAGCCGCAGTTTCCAAATTGATTCTCCCGTGAACTTCAATAATCTGCTCGATGGCACTGCAAATGGCTCAGCAATCGTAACCGAACTTAAAGCCTAGGAGAACTCATGCAAACTCTAGCTCTGGAAAGCGAACTCAACATTTTCAACGCAGCAGAACAAAAGCCGCGCTTACTTGAGTTTCTCGAGTGCGACGAAGAATTGGAGGTCGATCTCGCTAATGTTTCGGAAATCGACACCGCCGGCTTGCAGCTTTTGATCCTGATTAAACGCGAAGCCATGAAAGCCGGTAAAAAACTCAAGTTTGTCATGCATAGCCAAGCGGTCCTGAACGTATTGGAGCTGACCAACTTGACCGGCACTTTCGGCGATCAAGTAGTGCTCTCCAGCGACGAGGAGTAAAACGATGAGTTTAGATAAAGAAATGCAGGAATTGCTGGTTAACTACACCATCGAAAGCGCCGAGTTATTGCAGGTCATGGAAGAGGGTTTGATGGAACTGGAAAGCATTGAAGAATCCGAAGAAACCATCAATGCAATCTTTCGCGCGGCTCATACAATCAAAGGTGGCGCGGGCATATTCGGGTTCGAACACATCGTCGGCTTTACTCACGTTGTTGAAAGCGTGCTCGATGCCATGCGAGACGGTCTTTTAAAAGTCGATTCTGAATTGGTCGCCGCGTTGCTGCCTTGTTGCGACCATCTCGGCATTCTAGTTCGAGAAATTGCCAAAGGACATACCGAAGAAAATTCTGATCTAACGAAGCAAAGTGAAAAAATAATTGCGGGATTGCAGCCCTTTCTCGATAACGCCGAGGGAAAACAGACCGATTCGAGCCAAGTGGCATCACAGTCTATCCAAGTGCAAGACGAAACCCATCGTGTCCAAAATATTGAGTGCGACAATTCAAAAAGCGGCAATTGGCATCTCTTTTTGCATTTCAATCCGGATTGTCTGCGCGATGGCATGGACCCGTTGTCGTTCATCCTTTATTTGACGAAGCTCGGTGAAATCATCGAGTTGACGACATCTACGCAAGCGTTACCAAGCGCCGGCGAAATGGATCCTGAAAGCAATTATCTCATCTTCGAAATTGTCTTCAAAAGCGATGCGGAAAAAGCCGATATCGAGAATGTTTTCGATTTCGTAAGGGCCGGCAGCCAAATTCATATCCTACCGCTGGAAAGCAAGATCGAATATTACATCGATTTGATCGACTCACTCGAATCAGATGACATGCAACTCGGCGAGTTGTTGATCAAATGCGGCGTCATTACGCGCCGCGAACTTGAAGAGGGACTTCAGGCTCAACAAGCCAAACGCGAACGACAACAGTCGCAGCATATCGGCGACATTCTTATCGAACAACAAACCGTACAAAAACCGATCGTCAGCGCCGCTCTCGAAAAACAGCAACGCGTCAAGGAGAGCAAGGCAATTGAGAACCAAAGTATTCGCGTTGACGCCGGACGACTCGACATACTAATCGATTTGATAGGCGAGCTAGTTATCGCCGGTGCATCCGCTAGCTTACGCGCCTCGCAAACCGGAGACATGGCTTTACAAGAAGCCAATGCGGCCGTCATTAGCCTTGTCGAGGAAGTACGCGACAGCGCACTGCAACTACGCATGGTGCCGATCGGATCCACATTCAGCCGTTTTCAACGCGTCGTTCGCGATGTCAGCAAAGAATTGGGTAAAGACATTAAGTTACATATCAGCGGCGCCGATACTGAAATCGATAAATCGGTCGTCGAAAAAATCGGCGATCCTTTGATGCATTTGGTGCGTAATGCGATGGATCACGGCATCGAGCCAGCCCAGTTGCGCATTGAACGCGATAAACCCGCGCAAGGAAATTTACAACTCAATGCTTACCATAGCTCGGGCAACATTGTAATCGAAGTTTCAGACGACGGACGCGGACTTGACCGTGACAAGATTTTAGCGAAAGCGGTCGAACGCGGGTTGATACAAGTTGGTGAAACATTGAGCGACCAGGAAGTTTATTCGCTGATTTTCGAACCCGGCTTTTCGACTGCCGATCAAATTTCAAACTTATCCGGCCGTGGCGTTGGCATGGATGTCGTCAAACGCAATATCACCGAATTACGGGGCGACATCGCTATCGACAGTACACCCGGAAAAGGTACGACACTGCGGATTTATTTACCTTTGACGCTTGCGATCATCGACGGATTTTTAGTCGGCGTCGGCGAATCTTCTTATGTGATACCGCTTGACAGGGTCGTCGAATGCGTCGCGCTGCCGCCTAATGAAAATCACGATTATATGGAATTGCGCGGCGAAGTTTTGCCTTTCATTCGCCTGCGCCAACTGTTCAACAAAAAGGCAACCCTATCAAAACGCCAAAATGTCATTGTCGTCGAACATCTTGGCGTCAAGGCTGGTTTGGTCGTCGACAAACTAAAAGGCGAACTGCAAACGGTAATCAAACCACTCGGAAAGTTGTTCGGGCATGTGCAAGGGGTCGGCGGCTCGACGATTCTCGGTAGCGGCGAAGTCGCACTGATTATCGATGTCCCGACATTGCTAAGACAACAAGAATTTGCTTCGAACACACATTGATATCCGCTACGACCACTGGATCGCACGTTTGCCTGGGTCCGGTAATCGACTGAAATGGTTATTCGTTAATTACACATAATCGGAAGATAACTATGAAAAATCTGACATTAAAAACAAAGTTAATCGGCATACAAGCCGTCGCTCTTATAGCGTTACTAATCGTCGGTGCATTCGGCTGGTACGGTTTAGTCGGCACGGCCGCTTCACTTAGCGAAGTCGGCGAAGTTCGTTTGCCGTCGGTACTCGGTCTTGAAATCATTAATGAAGGGCAAACCGCAATCAGCGCGTCCAACCGGCGCATCGCTTTTTTCGAGAACGACTATCAAGCGCAAACCCAATTTTCCGAAGAAGCGAATAGGAAAAAAAACATATGGCGCCGCATCGATAATGGCTGGAAACTTTACGAACCGCTGCCGCAAACCGAGGAAGAAGCCGTATTGTGGAAACAATTCGTCAGTGAATGGGAGGAATGGAAGTTAGCCGATAACAAGATTACCGATACGATTTCCGCATTAAGCGAAAATCGGGACGAGCAGCGTCAGAAGGATCTCTTCGCAGAGTTTTATCAACGCACTCAAAAGAACGAACCTTTATTCGCAAAAGCAGAAGCAACGCTAGCCAAAATCATCGATTTGAACGTCAAATATGGCGATGAAGCGGTTGCTGTAGGCAATCAGCAAGTCAATTCGTCGAAAACCATGATGCTGACCGGTGCTTTTTTGATGTTGATTGCGTTATTTGCTCTAGGGGCCTGGATAACTCGCAGCATCATGGCTCAACTCGGAGGAGAACCCGATTTCGTCGTCATGCTGGCCAATAAAATTGCAGTCGGCGATCTATCTACCCAAATCGAATTGAAATCCGACGATAGATCCAGTGTGATGGCGGCAATGAAAAACATGATGTCGGCTATTCAATCCTTGGTCGACGATGCCAATATGCTAGCTCAAGCCGCCACGGACGGTCGCTTGGCAACACGAGCCGAAGCGAGTAAACATCAAGGCGAATTCCGTAAAATTGTCCAAGGCGTGAACGATACATTAGATGGCGTAATTGTACCCGTCAACGAAGCCATCGATGTATTGACGCGAGTCGAACAAGGCGACCTTACACTCAACATTGCCGGCGACTACAAAGGCCAACTCAACGACTTCAAACAAACGGTCAACAATACCATCGTCAAGCTTTCGCAAACGATAGCCGAAGTCGTCGCAGCTGCCGACCAATTAGGTTCGGCTTCAGAGCAAATAAGCGCAACGTCGCAATCGTTGTCGCAAGCATCTAGCGAGCAAGCCGCCAGCGTCGAACAAACCAGCGCCAGCATTGAACAAATGGCCGCCAGCATTAATCAGAATTCGGAAAACGCCAAAGTTACCGACGGCATGGCCGGCAAAGCATCGAAAGAAGCAACCGAAGGCGGAGAAGCCGTCAAACAAACCGTCTCGGCAATGAAAGACATCGCGGCAAAAATCGGCATCATCGACGATATCGCTTATCAAACCAATATGTTGGCATTAAATGCCGCCATTGAGGCTGCTCGAGCAGGCGACCACGGAAAAGGCTTCGCGGTAGTCGCTGCGGAAGTGCGTAAATTGGCTGAACGTAGCCAAATAGCCGCACAAGAAATCGGCGAACTAGCGGAAAGCAGCGTTATGACCGCCGAAAGCGCTGGAAAATTGCTCGACGAAATCGTACCTAGCATCGCAAAAACGTCAGACTTGGTTCAAGAAATTGCCGCCTCCTCTCAAGAACAAGCCTCGGGTGTCAGCCAAATCAATACTGCGATGAATCAAATGAACCAGATCACTCAACAGAATGCCTCGGCAAGCGAGGAGTTGGCCGCGACTGCAGAAGAAATGACAGGGCAAGCCGAACAATTACAAAGCTTGATGGGGTTCTTCACTATCGCGCGGAACGAAAAAAAATCGCCGGCCTTTGCTGTCAGGGAGCAGAAAAAAACCAAACCTGTCAAACCGATCGAAGAATACGAAACAACCGACGTTGAGAGCGAATTCGATCTCAAGCAATTCGCACGCTTTTAGGAGGAACTCATGACTGAAATCGCAACGACAACCGAACGCAAGCCAGTGGTAAAAAACACGCAAACGCTCGCCAAGGCCGGTCAGTACCTCACTTTTATGCTAAACGGCGAAGTATATGCGCTGGGCATCTTGAATATCAAGGAAATCATAGCCTACGGCGAATTAACCGAAGTCCCGATGATGCCCGATTTTGTACGCGGTGTCATCAACCTGCGAGGTAGTGTCGTCCCGGTCATCGATCTGATGGCGCGCTTCGGCAAAGGAATGACGCCAATCGCCAAACGAAGCGGAATCGTGATCGTCGAAACCGAAAACGGGGGGGAGGGCTCACACGACATTGGCATCATCGTCGATGCCGTTAACGAAGTCATCGATATTGCACAACAAGAAATCGAGCCGCCCCCCAATTTCGGCATTGGCATCCGCCCTGACTTCATCAATGGCATGGCCAAAAGCAACGGCCGCTTCATTATTTTGTTAAACGGCAACCGCGTACTTTCGGTCGATGAAATGGCTGCATTGAGCGAGGCCGGCGAAACTCGTCCGTTAGACATCGAATAACGATGTGTCGATGTGTTATGGCTAAGCCCGAACAGCTCTGCCGATATTTGACGATCGTTTATATGGGAGCATGCTGACTATGGAATCCATACCTATTGCACTTCACATTTCGACATTATCGTATGAAGGCGCCGAGGTGTTCGGCTGATTTTCGATTCTCGGCAACTGCAGCATCACAAGAATGTTATGAATACAGATAAAACGCTATAGGTTAGGGATTATTGAGCGTACATAGATGTATTCACCGCGTCCTTTGTCACTATTCCGGTGCAGAAATTAGACTAGCAAAGAATAGAAATAATAATAAAAAATAATATTGAGCGTCATTCGGGCGAACGCGCATTGCTCAACCCAAGACAGACACAAACGCCACACGCACAGGAAACAACTTCGATGAGAAACAATGAACCGATCACACAGAACGAAGTGCATTTCGGCGAAGAGGACAAACTGGTCTCAACGACCGATTTAAATGGTGTCATTACCAGCGCCAGCCCGGCATTCGTCAAAATAAGCGGCTTCAGCGAACAGGAACTGCTGAAACAAAACCATAACATAGTCCGCCATCCGGACATGCCGCCGCAAGCGTTTCAGTCGCTCTGGAAAACAATCACATCCGGTCGCACCTGGAACGGCCGCATTAAAAACCGTTGCAAAAACGGCGATTATTATTGGGTCGATGCCCATGTTGCGCCGGTCTACGATAACGGCAAGATCGTCGCTTACCGCTCTTTGCGCTTTAAGCCAACCCGAATGCAAATCGAGGAAGCTGACAAGCTTTATCAAGAAATCAATGCAGGCCGGATAGCCAATCCTTTCGAAACCGGTAAACTCAGAACTTTTTTAAGCAATATCAAACTGTCTCATAAGTTTTTCATACTCGTATTTCTGGCAGTAACTATGTTCGCAGTTCCGACCGGAATGCTTATCGTTCGCGCAAACCAAGAGACATACGTCACCGAACAGGAAAAACTAGGCGTTCGATATGTACGGGAAACGATTAAGCTAATGCAATTGCTTCAACAGTATTCAAACATCAATAGCCGAGTGCTGTCTGGTACCGAGGGATTATCGGATCGTATTGAATCTATTAGCATCGCCATCGACAATCAAATAAAAACCATTGATACCATCGACAACGAATTATCCGATTTTGCTTTGACGCACTTTTGGGACGATATCAAATCCGATTGGCAGCGCATTACATATCGCAACACCCCGAAATCACCTTCAGAATTCGGCGCCGAGCAAAATGCCGGATTAATCGACAAACTGTCGGTTTTCAATCGCAAGCTCGCCGATGTATCCGGATTGGCATTAGACCCTGAAGTCGATACCTATTACTTGATGACGGTCGCTATCAATCAACTGCCGGATACGGCAAATTTATTCAACCAGTTAATAAATCGAAGTGCTCATGTATTAAAGCGACAAGTCATTTCCCCTGAAGATCAGGCAGCTCTTATACAGCTCATCGCAGCGCTACATAAGAACCAAACTTTATTAGATGAAAGTATCGCTAAAATTTCGGTGAACGATGACACACTCAACAATATTAGCCACACTCTGGCGAAAGATGCAAAGCAAATTACCCAACTCGTCAAAGATCGAATCATCGATATGAAATCTCCCCTGTTATCGCTTAATGCTTTTATTGATCAAACCGATGCGATGACTGCACGCCGTTACACTGCTTCCGACAGTTTCAATCGTGCATTATCCGATGCACTTAATGCGAGAATATATGAAATCAACAGTCACACATACACGATCTTATTGATAGTTTTGAGTTTGTTCGCACTTTTTTCTGTGCTGAGCTGGTTTATTGTGCGAGGCATACTACACCCGGTCTCGGTAATGGTCGATGCTGTCGGTAAGCTCGGCCGCGGTGAAATGCCCGAGCGCGATGAAACCGATTACGGTTTGGAATTCAATCAGCTCAAAGAAGGTCTCAACGCAGCCGTGTTGAGTGTACAGGCTTTGATCTCCGACTCAATAATCCTGTCCCAAGCCGCCGTCGAAGGGCGTCTCGAAACAAGAGCCGATGCATCGAAGCATCAGGGTGATTATCGAAAAATTGTCGAAGGTATCAATGCTACGATGGATGCCGTCATCGATCCGCTCGATCAGGTTCAGAGAATATTAATGGCGATGGAGCAAGGCGACATGACTCAGCAGATTAACGAACGATATAAAGGTCAACTCGAAGAGCTAAGAGCAGCGACAAACAATACCGTCCGAAAATTGGGACAAACTGTCAGCGAGGTCGTTGATGCCGCCGTGTTGTTAAACCGTGCGTCCAAGCAAATTCTTTCGACCTCCCAAGGGTTATCGGAATCGGCAAGCAAACAAGCAGCCAATGTCGAAGAAACCAGCGCCAGTATCGAACAAATGGCGGGAAGAATCGACCAAAACGCCGAAAACGCAAAAATGACCGATACGACAGCCGGCAAGGCCGCCCATGAAGCCGACGAAGGCGGGCTAGCCGTCAAACAAACCATCGCGGCAATGAAAATGATCGCCGACAAAATCAGCATCATTGATGATATCGCCTATCAAACCAACATGCTGGCTTTGAATGCAGCGATCGAAGCAGCCCGAGCGGGAGATCATGGTAAAGGTTTCGCTGTTGTCGCGGCAGAAGTCCGTAAACTGGCCGAACACAGCCAAATCGCCGCTCAGGAAATCGGCGATTTGGCCGAAAACAGCGTCAAAACCGCCGAAAACGCCGGGAGAATGCTCGACGAAATTGTTCCAGGCATTGCCAAAACCTCCGAATTGGTAAGAGAGATTGCGGATGCATCACGCGAACAATCCTCGGGCGTGCAGCAAGTCAATTTAACTATGTCCCAAATCAATACGATCACTCAGCAAAATGTCTCGGTCAGCGAGGAATTGGCGGCGACAGCAAAGGATATGACGCAACGTATCGAACAGTTGCACCGGTTAATGTCTTTCTTTCAAACCGAGGGGCGCAAAACCTCTCCGAAACATATACATCATTAAAAATGGACAGGTCGATTATGTCAGCCACAAGTCTTCAACGAAATCAATTTTTGTACGGCTCATTGACGCTCGAACGTTATGAATTCGAATGGATTAGAGATTATTTATACGAACGCGCAGGTATCGTATTGAACGATTCGAAAAAAGCACTTGTTTGCGGTCGCCTCGAAAAACGCTTACGCCATTATGGTTTTACGAGTTACAGTGAATATTTTCGACTGCTGGGTCAACCCGGCTTCGAGCACGAAACATTAACCGCAATCGATTTACTGACAACCAATGAGACTTATTTCTTTAGAGAGTACAAACACTTCGATTTTCTGATCGATCAATATTTCCCGACTTGTCAACCTGGGCAACGTCTGCGTTTTTGGAGCGCGGCAAGTTCGAGTGGAGAAGAATCCTATACGTTAGCACTACTAGCATCGGAACACGCCAAAACCAGCCAATGGGAAGTTGTCGGAACCGATATTTCTACGCGTATGCTCGATAAAGCAAGGAGGGGCCTGTATCCAATCGCTGCCGCCGATAAAATACCGAAGTCTTTGTTAAAAAAACACTGCCTCAAAGGTCACGGGGAATATGACGGTTTTTTCTTGATCGATGCAGGTTTACGCAGCCGTGTAAAATTTATACGGGCTAATTTAATAGAAAAACTACCTGACCTCGGAACTTTCGACATTATATTCTTGCGCAATGTGATGATTTATTTCGACGTCACCACCAAGCAACGCTTAATCGAACGAATACAACATTTTCTTCGGCCCGGCGGCTATTTATTTATCAGCCATTCCGAATCGTTGAATGGTTTCCATAGTAATTTGCGCATGGTATCGCCCTCGATTTACCGAAAGCCCTTATAACAACGAAGCGTTCACGGATTCCGATTTATTATCCGATTTATTAAAAGATTAACTCATCGCATATCCCTTAAGTTTATTAAAAACGAATCCTCTCCGATTGAAGCGCTTCCACCGCATAGAAGAATATTCATACTAACTAGGAAGGAGCATCACCATGAATTGCGAAACTAAGCAATTAAATTTATTGTTCGTTGAAGATAATGCCGATGATTGCGAACTACTGAGTTATCAGTTTCACAACGCCGGTTATCAGCTCAATTACGAACGTGTCGATAATCCGGAATCATTTCAACAAGCCTTGACAATAAATCAATGGCATGCGGTATTGTGCGATCATAATATGCCATGCTTCGATTTGATGTCTGCTCTGAATATTCTGAATCAGACGGGGCTAGATATTCCGCTGATTATCGTATCCGGCTCGATAACTGATGAAATAATGATTGAAGCAATGCAGGCCGGTGCACAAGATTTTATTCGTAAAGGCGATTTCGCCAGACTACTACCGGTTATAGAGCGTGAGTTACGGGAATTCTCTATTCGCGATGGACTGCGCAAAGCCAAAGCCAATATTCACCGTCTAGTTAATTACGACAATTATACCGGCTTGCCGAATCGCGAACATTTACTAGAAAATTTGCGCATGATATCGGCTAAAACCAATCAAGAAATGCCCTTTTCTCTGGTTCTATTTCGTTTGAATCGTCTACCGCAAAGCCGTTTTACCATTGGCAATGGCTTATACCAAGACTTAGTCAAAACAGTTTCGGAACGTATATCAAGTTTGTTGAAAGACGATGCTTATATGATCAGTCACAATTGCTTGGCCGTTATTGCCCATAACATACGCATCGATGTATTGCAAAAAACGCTGCTCGATTTACTCGACATTTTTTCGCAGCCTTTCTCTTTGGATGGTCAAATCGTATTTGCCGATATCTCGGTCGGTGTAAACACTTACCCGAATGGCGGTTCGACTGGCGAAGAGCTATTGCTCGGTGCCGAAATTGCACTGGAACATACGGATACTTACGGCGTCAAACCGTTAATCTTCTATTCATCGGAAATGAATTCGGGCTTACACGACCGCTACCTTTTAGAATCCGACATCCATCGAGCATTGGCTAGCAAACAATTTCATATCTTATATCAACCGCAAATCGATATCGCCAGCAGGAAAATTATCGGCGCTGAAGCCTTGTTGCGCTGGCACCACCCCACCCTAGGCATTGTGTCTCCGTTAAAATTCATTCCATTATTGGAAAGAACCGGCTTGATCGTCCCTGTTGGAAACTGGGTCATTCAAGAGTCTTGCCGACAAGCTAAGCAATGGCTAGACCAGATCGGACTACCGATCAAAGTGGCCGTAAATTTGTCTGTCATCCAATTTTATAAGAGCGGCTTACTAGAATCAGTCAAAAGAGCTCTCGATGACAGCGGTTTGCCCCCGCATTGCCTAGATCTCGAAATCACCGAAAATATTGCGATTTGTCATGAAGATGCAACATTGAGAATCATGTCGCATTTAAAGAATATGGGACTTTCATTGTCGATGGACGATTTCGGTACAGGTTATTCTTCATTGGCATATCTTCAGCGTTATCCGATTGACTTGCTAAAAATCGATCAATCCTTCGTACGAACAATCGAATCTCCACAATCGCGTCAGGCCGATATGCTGCGAGCAATCATAGGCCTCGGGCGTAATTTAGATCTCGAAGTACTCGCAGAAGGTATTGAAACTGAACAACAAGCCGAACTGGTTTTACAAAGCGGGTGCAGCTACGGGCAAGGCTATTTGTTTTCAAAACCAATACAAGGCAACTTCGTTTCGAACGAAATATTAAGATCTGTCGCTGCGTCGTGAATATATACTTAGTGTATTGATATCGGAAAAGCGCTCGGTAGTGATTAAAAATAGAGCTATCTCGCTCTCATTCAATCAGAGGCTGTTCGTTTTTTCTTAACACTGATCAGCTTAAGTGTTAGTCTTAGCCGACCGATTAACCCTAACAACAATAATACAATAATGGAAAACGGCACCTCATCCGAACTTACGGCGCCTTATATCGTCGGCATCGGCGCCTCGGCCGGCGGCCTTGAGGCTATCGAGTCATTCTTCAAGAAAATGCCGATCAATTCCGGACTCGCATTTGTCGTCGTTCAACATCTTTCGCCCGATTATAAAAGCCTGATGGCTGAATTACTGTCCAAGCATACCGAAATGCCCGTACATCGGATCGAGGATGGCATGGCAGTCAATCAGAACCACATTTACCTGATACCCCCTCGACAAAACCTAACCATTTTTCACGGCAAACTGTTGCTCAAGGAACAAGTTCGAACCGAAGGACTTAACCTGCCAGTCGATATCTTCTTGCGATCTCTAGCCGAGGATGCAGGAAATCGCGGGATTGCGATTATTTTGTCCGGAACAGGCAGCGATGGCACTCGCGGCATTCGGGCGATCAAGGAACACGGCGGCATGGTGATGGTTCAAGACGAAGAATCCGCCAAATTCACCGGCATGCCGAACAACGCAACCGCGACCGGGCTTGCCGATTTTATTCTTGCGCCGGACGAAATGCCTCCGCAGTTATTATCCTTCATTAAACATCCTTATTCCGGCAGCCTGGAAACGGACATCATCCCACAAGGCGGCACCAGCATTACCCGCATCTTCGCGCTGCTTCGCGAAAAATGCAAAATCGATTTTACCTATTACAAACCTAGTACTGTAATGCGCCGCATCGAGAGACGGGTCAGCATCAATCAACTTGCCGATTTGACCGAATATGTCCGGTTCATGGAAACGAACCAGCAAGAAATCAATACCCTCTATCAAGAGCTTTTGATCGGTGTGACATGTTTTTTCCGGGACGAATTCGTTTTTCAAGAGTTCAATGAAAAATGGCTACCTGAATCGATCGGAAAACTGCAAGGAGATGACCTACGTTTGTGGGTAACCGCATGCTCGACTGGCGAAGAGGCTTATTCGCTGGCGATGTTACTCGCCGAATATCGTGAGCAATCCGGACATTACTTCCGCATCAAAATATTCGCGACCGATATCGATCAAAACGCTATCGAGAAAGCGAGCGCCGGTTTGTACCCTGAAAGTATTGCCGCCGATGTGCCGCCAGAGCTATTGAGCAAATATTTTTCACGCAAGGAAGATAATTTTCAAGTCACGCAAAAAATTAGAGAAATGGTGGTTTTTGCCCAGCATAACCTGATCAAGGACCCACCATTCACCAATATTCATATGATCAGTTGTAGAAACGTGCTGATTTATCTGCAGCCGGTTTTACAGAAAAAAATCTTAGAATTATTCAATTTTTCGCTGACCAAGGACGGTTTGCTACTGCTCGGCACCAGCGAAACTATCGGCGATATGGTCGATTATTTCGACTTTGTCAGTCCTAAAACCAAACTATACCGCTCCAAAGGTAAATACAAAGCAACCGGGCTGACACCTTTGGAACAGCGCCCAATTACCGGTTCTAGCTTTCAACCTTCCTTCACAACGACTGTCAACCGCCCGGCCATCAACCGTTTTTCCGAAGACCGGACGTTAGAGCGTTTCGTCAACGGCATTGCAGGGGATATTTTGCCGTTTACAATGTTGGTTAACGAAAACATGGAAATCTCGCATACCTTCGGTGAAGCCAGAGACTATTTATCCTATCCCAGCGGTAAAATCAGCAGCGACGTCACGAAAATCGTCATAAAGGATCTGGCAATACCCATTGCAACCGGCATTAATAAAGCGTTAAAAGGCACGAATGAAATCGTCTTATCCAATATACGCATTCACGACCATGATCAATTAAGAACGGTCACGCTAACCATCAAAAACCTGCCCGGCAAGAAAAGCCAGGAAAAATTGCTCGCGGTCATGATCAGCGAAACGACCGAGCCCAATAAGCCGAACTCGACCGAACCTTTATCCTACGACGTCGACATGGATGCACGACAACGCATCAATGACCTGGAGCAGGAATTACAATTCACGCGAGAAAACCTGCAAACGACGGTAGAGGAGTTGGAAACATCCAACGAAGAGCTGCAAGCAACCAATGAAGAACTGCTAGCCAGCAACGAAGAACTGCAAAGCACCAACGAAGAGCTGCAATCGGTCAATGAAGAATTGTATACCGTCAACGCCGAGTATCAAGGCAAGATCACCGAATTAACGCTGCTTAATAACGACTTGGATAATTTGTTCAATAGCACCAATATCGCGACACTATTTCTCGACGAAAATCTCGAAGTCAGGCGCTTTACTCATCAACTCGAGTCGATATTCCATATCCGAGACAACGATCTCGGCCGGCCCTTTTTTCATTTGTCGCATTCGATTCTCGATATCAATCTGGATGCAATCGTCAACGAGGTGTCCGAAAATCAAACGCCGTTCGAACAGGAACTGCAAACCGCCAATGGCGATTGGTATCTATTGCGTGTTTTACCCTACGCCATATCCGACAATGCCTATGCCGGCATCATTCTGACTTTCATCGATATCGACCGGCTAAAACGCACCGAAACCGAGCTTAAGATACGCGAAAAAATGGAACGCGAACGCTTAGCCAATTTCGCGCTTTATTCTGACGACGCGATCACGTTGCAAGACTTGGACGGCAACATCGTCACCTGGAACCGCGGCGCCGAAAAACTCTACGGATGGACTGAACGGGAAGCGCTGGGCATGAAATTTCAATCGCTTATGCCGTCTGCCGACATCTCGATCGCTGCTAAGCTGCAGCAAAAAAATCATCTAGGCGAAGCCGTATCGCAATTTGAAACTCGGCGTATCACCAAAAGCGGTAAATTGATCGATGTTTCCGTTACGGCTTCGCTACTTTATTCCGAAAGCCAAGGCAACGAATTGATCGCCTTGACCGAGCGCGATATTAGTGCACGTATGACGGCGGTCAAAAACGATTGCGTCAGTTGCCTTCAGCGCCTTGCTTCGCTCGTGATGGATACCGAAGAATCGTTAATTTTACTGGACCCTAATGGAAAAATAACCGCTTGGAATAAAGGCGCCGAGAATTTATACGGTTGGCTCAAGCAAGAAACCATAGGCCGCAATATCGCGGACCTAACGCCCGAATCCGGCAGAACACAAGTACTGCGCTTTATCGCCGGATTGACGCGGGGATGTTCGGCCCCGCAAACGCTATCGACCCAAAGACTCACCAAGGACAATCAAGAATTAGCCGTCAAAATAAACGCATCGGTTCTCGGAGATCACGTCGGAGAAGCGCTTTTGATTGCATTCAGCGAACAACGACACTAAACCGGCACGCAAGATGAAGAAAAATCCAGCGGATATCGACGATTTAAGACATGAAGCGGAATCCTTAATCAATTTCGAGCCGAACCATCTCGATGCGGATTTGCCGCTTGATTTGCAGACGCTGTTTCACGAGCTGAATGTGCATCAAATCGAACTGCGCATGCAAAACGAACAGCTCGTAGAAGCGCAGCAACAACTCATTGCTTCAAGAAACGACTTCATTACACTTTTCGACCTAGCGCCGGTAGGTTTTTTAAGACTGGATGAAAAAGGACGCATTTTGCAGTCGAATCAGACCGTGCAAGAAATGCTCGGTAAAAGCCATAGCGAATTACGCGATAAGTTTCTTGCCGCTTTTATTCATGCCGACGACTTGAGTATTTTTAACGCACGTTACAACGCTTTTTATAAAAAGCCGGAGGGAAAGCAAATCGAGTTGAGAGTGCTCGATATGCACAAAAAACCCATTTACGTTGAACTCAGCGGACGCCTGATAAAAAAGCAAGCCGGCGCGAGTGTCGATTTCAACCATGATTGTTTACTGGTCAATATCATTACTATCGGCGAACGCAAAAAAATGGAAGAGCAACTAAAACTTGCCGCGAAAGTGTTCGAGCATAGCCAGGAAAGCATCATGATTACCGCGCCCGATACGACCATTCTCAAAATAAACTTCGCTTTTACCGCGGTAACGGGCTATAAACCGGCCGAAGTCATCGGCCGAACGCCGAAAATTCTCTCCTCCGGGCGACAAAGCCCTGAGTTCTACCGCGATATGTGGCAAAAAATCAACAAAGAAGGCTGTTGGCAAGGCGAAATCTGGAACCGTAGAAAAAATGGAGATTTATACGCCGAATGGCTCAGTATTTGCCGCATCAACGATAAATTCGGTCGCGTCAGTCATTATATCGGCATATTTTCCGACATCACGCTACGCAAACTCAATGAGAAACAAATCGAACAATTGGCTTATTTCGATCCCTTGACCGAACTGCCTAATCGCGCTTTATTGAACGACCGGCTCAAGCAAGGCATCGTTCAAGCGGTACGCCATAAACTATGGCTTTCGGTGTTTTTTCTCGATCTGGATCGCTTCAAAATACTCAACGATACCCTCGGTCATTTTGCCGGCGACTTATTGCTGCAAAATGTGGCTAAACGCCTCAAAAGCTGCGTGCGAGAAAGCGATACGGTCGCGCGTTTCGGTGGCGACGAATTCGTTATTTTATTGACCGATTTCGTCGACGAACAGAGTGCGGCACTACATAGCGCCGAGATCGCCAAAAAAATACTCGATGTGTTATCGCAACCTTTCGATTTATCCGGCAACCAGTTCATCACATCGACGAGTATCGGATTCACGCTATTTCCGAAGGATGGCTCTTCGGTCGATGAATTGATCAAAAACGCGGATGCCGCGATGTATCACGCAAAAGCTTCGGGACGCAATAATTACCAATATTTCTCCGATAATATGCGCTCCGAGGCGCTCACCCGCAGCACGCTTGAAAACGATCTGCATCATGCCCTGCCCAATCATGAGTTTATCGTATACTACCAACCCTTGATCGATTTACAAACAACACCGAATCAAATTATCGGTTTCGAAGCGTTGTTACGCTGGAATCACCCGAGAAAAGGACTGATTTCACCCGATGACTTCATTCCGATTGCCGAAGAAACCGGTATGATCGTTGCAATCGGCGAATGGGTTTTAAAGTCCGCTTGTAAGCAATTCAAGATTTGGCGCGATCAAGATCAACCGCAATTAAAAAAAATCTGCGTCAATCTATCGGCACGACAATTTCTGCAAAATGATTTGGTCCATTCGATCAGGCAGTGCCTGGATAGCACCGGACTTGACGCGAGGTTTTTAGAAATCGAAATCACCGAAACCGTCATGATGCAACATATGTCCGCCGTGATACGCATTTTGCAACAATTGATGCAAATGGGCATAACCGTATCGTTGGACGATTTCGGCACGGGTTATTCCTCGTTAACGTATCTTAAAAAATTTCCGATTAATTCGATCAAGATCGACCGCTCCTTTGTCCGTGACATATTGAACGACCCTGACGATAAAGTGATTGTCCACTCCATCATTTCGATTGCCCGTCACATGCGTTTGGATATCATTGCCGAAGGCATTGAAAATAAAGAACAAGCCACCTACTTGATGCAAGCGGGCTGCCGTTTCGGACAAGGCTTTTTATATTCCAAACCGCTTCCCGCCGATGGATTGATCGATTTATTTCCGATGTTCGACTAAACCTATCGTCCATAACATGAATTGCCTTGTGATAAGGCTTTTTAAAAACTACAATGCCAATCAGTTCTTCTGTCCGCTGGAGGCTTGAAATGCGCAACTCACTCGTATTGACGCTCGGCATTGCCGTTTTGTTCGGTTGCGAGCAATCGACCGAGACACCGAAAACCGACCCGCTCGAGCCTTCTACTTCTCCCCCTCCGCAGACTCAGACCGCTCCTACAATCCGCTATTCCGAAGAAGACAAACTACTAGGTTTACCGCCGGTTCCCATCCCCGAAAACAATCCGCAAACACCGGGCAAGATCGCGCTCGGCGACAAACTTTTTCACGACAAACGCTTTTCGATCGACGGCACGGTCAGTTGCGGGAATTGCCATGACGAAAACAAAACCTTTACCGACAATCTACCCGTCTCGGTCGGCCACAGCGGCAAAACCGGCACACGCAATGCGCCGACGGTGCTGAACGCGGCGTTTTATCATTCCCAATTTTGGGACGGGCGCGAACCCGATCTCGAAAATCAAGCGAAACAGCCATTAATCAACCCGGTCGAACACGGCCTGCCCAATCACGACCCGATTCTCGATATCGTCCGTAGCGATCCGGATTATCAACAGTCTTTTCAAGACGTCTTCGAAGTTGCAGGTGATGCGCTGACGATCGATCATGTCGTACAAGCGATCGCCAGTTTCGAGCGTACTCTTGTCACCGGCAACTCGCCGTTCGACCGTTTCTATTTCAAAGGCGAAACCGATGCGATGACCGATGCGCAAATTCGCGGATTCAACTTATTCATCGGACAAGGCCGGTGCGTCTCTTGCCATGTGATCGAGCAAGATAATGCGACCTTCACCGACAGCCGCTTTCACAATATCGGTATCGGCATCGATCTTATCGAGCAAGACATTCCGGCCTTGTCGCAAGCCTTCCTCGAGGCGAAATATCAGGGTAAAGACGTCGATATCATGGTACTGACCGATCCGAAATCGTCGGAACTCGGCCGCTTCGCGGTCACCGACGAATTGAACAAGATCGGCGCATTCAAGACGCCAACGCTACGCAATGTCGAATTAACCGCGCCCTACATGCATGACGGCAGCGTGAAAACCTTGCGCGAAGTCATGGTGCATTACAACAACGGCGGCGTCTCGGATGCCGGCGCGCGCGTCAACGATTTCTTGAGCGGCGGCATACGTCCGCTCAACTTAACCGGTGCGCAAATCGACGATTTGGTCGAGTTCATGAAAGCATTGACTAGCCCTAAAAAACCGGCCGAACCCGAATCGGCTCTAGCGGTTAATTGAAGGAGACTTGAACGATGAATACGATCCATAAAAGCCGCCGGAGTTTTTTGAAAACAGCGGGAGCCGCAGCCCTTGGCAGCACGTTACCGATCAGCCTGATTGAATTGGCTTTTGCCGACACGGCCGAAAACTTCACGTTCGCCTATATTTCCGATGCCCATATTCAGCATATCGAAGGCACGCGTTTCGTCCGCAATTGGGACCGGGGACTGATTCGCGCAGTGGCAGAAACTAATCTACTGGTACCGAAGCCCGATTTCGTGTTTTTCGGCGGGGATCTGGCCCAACTCGGCACGAAAGCCGAATTGGATCACGGCGCCGAAATCATGTCGGCACTGCGCTATAAAGTCCACTATGTGATGGGCGAGCACGACTATTATCTCGACCTCGGCGACTATTGGGAGCAACTGTTCGGCGCGCAATATTACAGCTTCAATCATAAGGGCGTGCATTTCATCGTATTGAATAGCATCCGAACTTACGACGACTGGACTTTCAACCGCTGGCCGAGCAACGAACAGCGTATGCTGGAAATGGCCGGACTCGACAATCCGAACGGATCGCCGTTCATGGTCGGCGAGGAACAAAGAAACTGGCTCAAATCCGATTTATCCAAAGTCGCCAAAACTACACCGATCGTCGTGTTATCGCATTCGCCGCTGCAAAAAATCTTCAAAGGCTGGAATTTCTGGACCGAAGACGCCGAAGAAATCCAAGCCTTACTCAAGCCCTTCGATAAGGTATCGGTTATATATGGCCATGTACATCAAATCCAATACAACCAAATCGGCAACATCAGCTTCAACTCGGTCATGGCCACCGCATGGCCGTGGCCCTATCCGCAGTCTTACGCTCAAGCCGAGCAATATCTACCGAAATTAACCGTCCCGATGAACCGTGCCGATCCTTTTTTCGAGCGCGACGCAACCGGTTGGCAGTTTATCAATACCAGTAACGGCAATGTCGATCTGCATTACACGCTGTATAACAACACCGCGCGTTCGGTGATCTACAATACTAAAACCAAACAACCGGAAGACAGCGCTTATCAAAGCGAAGACGCACGCATTCCGCCGCAAACGCATTTCTAGGATTCCTACAGGGAGAACCGCATGAAACTCAAACCCATTAAAGCTATCCTGTTGCTGCCGTTGGCGCTGACATTCGCAATGCCCATTGCTTCCGCCGATGAATTTACCGATGCCGATCTGGAACGCTGGCAACAACAATTCATGGGCGTCGTCCAACAAGGCCGAGGCCTATGGACCAGTCCTGAATTAGGTACCAACGGCGTCGCCTGCGCACAGTGCCATCCGAATGCCGCGAACACGCATCCTGAAACTTATCCGAAATTTCAAAAACAGCTAGGTAAAGTCGTGCCGATGTGGGAAATGATCAATTGGTGTCTGAAAAATCCGCTGGAAGGCCAACCGCTCGACGCCGACGACCCGAAAATGACCGCCATTCAGGCTTATGTGACGCACGAACGGCGCGGCGTGAAGCTGGAGCCAGGCAAGCATTGATCTTCTTCATGCTCGGGTTTTGCGCAATTTCGTAAAAACCTATAACTTAGCCGCCTTTCTCGCGGAGCGGGTTATTCAACCCGCTCCGAACGTTCATGAAAGCCTGGCAATCGCCCCAGCAAATGAAAGTGCGAGGCGCTGGGCATTATTACAGCATATTTTTACATATCGAAAAATTAGATAAGGACTTCGGATTTGCGAACTTTCACAGTAACGTTCATGAAGGCCTAGCCATCGCCCCGGCAAATGAAAGTTCTCTGGTGGGGAGGGTACGGTCACTCGCCCGACAGGACGCCGTGAATACGTCCCTGTAGGCTCGACGGCGGCTGTCCCTGCCGCCGACGCCTGTCGGTCGAGCAACCGCACCCTCTCCGGAACCGGCATTTGCTCTGTCGAGCGCCGTATATCGAAAAATTAGATAAAGGGTCTATATCTACGAACTTTCACAGTAACATTCCGATTTGCTTTACTATGGCAGGAATATTTAGGATTTCGCGATAAATAACTTCCGGGAGTTATAACATTCGCACTTCAAATTTCGTTATTACTTAAGGAGGCGCCTGGGTGTTCGGCAAAGGCTTTGCCAGCATAGAGCCTACATGGACGTATTCACGGCGTCCTTTGACGAACACCTCGGTGCCGAATTTTGATCTACGATGGGTATATTTGCCATGAAGTCCTTATATTTTTTCGGCCAAAAAATTTGTGGATAAATTTTTGATGAAAGCGACTACCGGCATGCCGGATATAAAAAATATCTCGGGCGATATCAAGCTTGAGCAAATCGATGCGGATACCTGGTCAATTCACTTGGCCGGCAACTGGACTCAAGGCGCTAATATAAAACCTGTCGAACAAGTATTGGCACAACTTGCAACCGCCACACCCTTTGCGCGATTAACGCTGCAAGCCGGCGATCTCGACCTTTGGGACAGCCGCTTGCCGACGTATCTGCTCGAAATCGTGGACTATTGCCAAACCAAGCGCATCCAACCCGATTTATCGGGCCTGCCGGATGGCGTTCAAGGCCTACTCAATCTGGCTCGAGCCGTTCCGGAACGAGCCGGCGATCGCCGTTCGGCACAACAAACACCGGCCTTGGCTAAAATTGGCAAGATGGTTTTAAGCGGACTGGCCGACGCCAAAGGGCTCGTTATATTTATCGGCGAAACGGTGCAGGCCGGGATTTCGCTAATGCGAGGCAAAGCACGGTTTCGTGCCGTCGATTTATTTTTGTGCATACAAGAGGCGGGCCCCGGAGCCTTGGCGATCGTTACGCTGATCAGTTTATTGGTCGGCCTGATTCTGGCTTTCGTCGGCGCGGTGCAACTGGCGATGTTCGGCGCGCAAATTTTCATTGCCGATCTGGTTGGCTTGGGAACGGTACGCGAAATGGGCGCGTTAATGACGGCGGTCATTATGTCCGGCCGCACGGGAGCAGCCTATGCCGCGCAGTTGGGTACGATGAATGTCAACAGCGAAATAGACGCGCTCAAGACCATGGGCATATCGCCGATGGAGTTTCTAGTGTTGCCGAGAATGTTGGCGTTAATCTTAATGTTGCCGCTGTTGTGTATCTATGCCGACTTTATGGGCATACTCGGCGGAGCCATCGTCACTACCAACGCCTTCGATGTATCCTTGACCCAATATTTTAATCAACTCAGCAAGGCCGTCGATCTCACCGACTTTAGCATAGGTTTATTCAAAAGTTTGGTATTTGCTGTACTGATCGGCACGGCCGGCTGCATGCGAGGCATGCAATGCGGACGCAGCGCCTCGGCGGTCGGCGATGCCGCGACGGCCGCGGTCGTCAACAGCATCGTCTATATCGTCGTGGCCGACTCGATCATCACCTTGATCTGCAATCGGCTGGGCATTTGAAAACATCTCGGAAGTCATCATGAACACGCCTCATATCACGGTAAAGGATTTGACGATGGCTTACGGCGATTTCGTAATTCAGCGCGATTTGAATTTCACGATTAACCGCGGCGATGTTTTCGTAATTATGGGCGGCAGCGGTTGCGGCAAAAGCACGCTGCTCAAACACTTAATCGGCCTTCTGCGACCGGCACAGGGCGATATCATTTACGATCGGCAAAATTTTTGGCGCGCAAGCGATGCGGAACGCATTCGAATCTTGCGGCGCATAGGCGTGCTGTATCAAAGCGGCGCCTTATTCAGCTCGCTTACTTTGGCCGAAAATATTGCCTTGCCGCTCGGCGAATTTACCGATTTCAGCCGCACGGAAATCGCCGATATCGTTTCTTACAAACTCGCCTTGGTAGGCCTTGCAGGTTTCGAAGACTATTATCCTTCTGAAATCAGCGGCGGCATGCAAAAACGGGCAGGACTGGCCAGAGCGATGGCACTCGACCCGGAAATACTGTTTTTCGATGAGCCATCGGCCGGGCTCGACCCTGTCAGCGCAAGGCTTTTGGACGATCTGATCATTAATTTAAGCGATGCATTAGGCACGACGATTGTCGTTGTTACGCACGAACTGGCCAGTATCTTTGCCATTGGCACGAACGCGGTGTTTCTCGACCCCGAAACCAAAACCATGCTGGCAACCGGTTCACCCAAACGCTTGCTGGACGAATCCAAAGATTCCAAAATCATTCAATTCTTGACTCGAGGCGAGGGCAATGTCGAGACAACGCGTTAATAAGGAGCTAGCAGTCTTATGAGTAAACCGATAAACCCATTGGCGATAGGTAGTTTTACGGTCGGAGCGGTCGCACTGGTTATCGTAGCCTTGTTTATGTTTGGCGGCGGCCAGTTTTTTAAATCGGACAAAGTTTACTTCGTGGTGTTCTTCGACTCTTCGCTCAATGGCTTAAATATTGGAGCCCCGGTGAAAATGCAGGGCGTGCAGATCGGCGAAGTTACCGATATCGCATTACAATTCGATAAAACCTCGATCAAGATTTATAAACCCGTCGTGGTGGCGATCGATCGCAGTAGGGTGATAGGCTCGAGTGGTAGAGCCATTACAGACGAAGAACGCCTGGCCCTTCGGGACAGATTGGTTAAGGCCGGATTTCGCGCTCGTCTGGAAACACAAAGCTTATTGACCGGCCTTCTTTATGTCGATGTAGATAAGCACACTAATAAGCCTCCCGTGTTTGCTAAGCTGGAATATAAAGGGATTCCGGAGTTTCCGGGCATCCTAACAACCAGCGACGAAATCCTGCATTCGGCGGAAGAATTCCTCAATCAATTACGCGCATTGCCGCTGGAACAAATCGTCACCGACTTTGCCGACAATTTAAGAGAAATGAAAGACCTGCTGGCATCCGATGAACTCAAGCAATCCCAAGTTTCTCTCGCTCATGCTATGGAGGGAATGGAAAAGGCGGTCGGTACGCTCAATCGCAACCTTGAGCCGATGCTCAAATCTACGCATACGGCTATCGATAATACGAATTTATTGGTCCAAGATTCCAGGTCGATGGTTCAGGATATCAAACCTATTTTGGCTTCCGCTAACAACGCCTTGACTGCCGCGACCGCAGCCTTGAATAAGGCACAGGACTCGGTATCCATGGTCGGCGATACCTTTGGCCCGGAATCGGCTTTAATCGAAACGCTCGAGTCGGTTAACGATGCATCGCGATCGATCAAAATACTGGCCGATTATTTGGAACGGCATCCGGAATCGTTAATTTCCGGCAAACATAACTAGAGAATGTTGAATTATGAATGCAATCCGGCCTTTTTGTTTGCCCGTCTTGACCTGTTTATTCTTATCCTTAACGGGATGCATGGGCGGGACAACTCCGCCTTCTCAATTTTATCTACTCGAACCGATCAATGAAAAAGAAAGCAGTGCTATCGAAACGAGAGCAAAGCCTGTTATCGCACTTGGTCGGGTGCGCATTCCTCGTTATATCGATAGGCCGCAAATTGTCGTCGGAACCGGTGGAAATACCTATCGTTTGAACGAATTCAACCGTTGGGCCGAATCGCTCGATACCAATATAAGCCGCGTACTGACGCAAAATCTTTCAATGCTCGTCCCTGCCGAGGTCGTAGATGCTAGATCTTCAAACTTAGCCAGACAGGCTAAGCTACGCGTCTCATTGACTATTTTGGAGTTTCATGTCGATCGGCATGGACAAGCCGGTTTAACGGCGCAATGGTTCATCAGTCGCGGTCAAGATGTCATACAAAACCGTCAAATAACTTATCGTACTCCGGGATCGACCGATGATTATTCGACCATCGTGGCAGCACTCAATGAATGCCTGAATCGAATGAGCCGCGACTTGTCCGCATCGCTTCAACAAGTACTTCAAGATATGGGAAGTTAGCGAAATCAATCGATGCGTTTCAAAGCCCTGCGTTGGCGGCTTAGAATTTCGGATAAATAACGTCCTGGAGCTATTATCCTAAGGCTCATGAAGGCCAGGTACCCCCCCATAAACGCCAACTTAAAGAAAGGAACGCGTCATTCCGCCAGGGATTGGCGGAATCCAGGGCCACGGATGGCAATGTGTAACTTAGTAATATGCACAAAATAACTTTTACAAGTAGTAGACTTTGTGGCGGTTCGGTAACTCGCTTGACAGGACGCCGTGAATACGTGCATGTAGGCCTGACGGCGGAATCTGATTGCCATGGATGGCATGAATGCAGATTTTGCAGGTGCAAAAATCTGCCCTGCCGCCAACACCTGTCAATCGAGCCACCGCCCCCCTTCCAACAGTTGTCTAAGTTATTTCATGCTCGTTCCTTAGCATCCATGCAACATGGATATCGACAACCCATACCGATAACCATAAACGCACCATAGAATAGGCACTAAGTCGGCGCTTATGGGTACCAACCCGAATAAAGAGTTCGGAATGGAGCGGATGCTGTCAGGACACCGTAAACTCAACACCTAAATGCCATAGCCCATGATTGATTACATATAAAATTAGGTGCTGGGTAAATACGCCCCTAGGCTTTAAGTCGGCTCGAACGCAAAGGATGGCGTACCGCCGATATCCTAGCCAAACATGCTCCACAGCCTTTTTACTCTCAAACTTCGAATTGCTGCCTCCTTAAGCATCGCCGAAATTTGAAATGCGAAAGGTATAATATCCCGCAGATTTTTCACTTGGTTTTTTTTCGGCACTACCGTTACCTCTTTGCGAACATGAACACAGTCCTAACCGGCATTCTGGTTTATATATCGGCACAGCTTTTAATCGGCGTTTTCGTTTCGAAAAAAATCAATACGGAAGACGATTATTTATTGGCCGGACGCAGTCTCGGCGTAGGTCTTGCGACACTGAGCGTGTTCGCGACTTGGTTCGGCGCCGAAACCTGTATCGGCGCGGCTGGTGCTGTTTATGAGGAAGGCCTGTCCGGCGCGACGCTCGATCCTTTCGGTTATTCGCTCTGTCTGGTTTTGATGGGCTTAGTGTTTTCGATTCCATTGTGGCGCCGGCAATTGACCACCTTGGCTGATTTGTTTAGGCAACGCTATTCGCCGCGGGTTGAAAAACTTGCGGTATTGATGATGGTGCCCGGTACGATCATGTGGGCCGCCGCTCAAATTCGGGCATTCGGACAGGTGTTATCGGCTACGTCCGGCTTCGAAGTCGAGCTGACGATCGCCTGCGCGGCGCTGGTCGTGATTGTCTATACGATGTACGGCGGTTTGATGGCTGATGTCATCACTGATGCGGTGCAAGGTGTCGCTCTGATCATAGGTCTTTCGATTTTATTGGCGATTGTGTTGACCGCCGGAGGAGGCTGGCAGCCTTCGATTGACTCGATAGAACCGGAGCGTTTGGTTTTATTCAAAACCGCCGAGAATGAAAACTGGCTGGATATTATGGAACACTGGATGATTCCAATCGGCGGATCGGTAATCGCACAAGAACTGGTATCTCGGGTACTGGCTTGCCGTTCGCCGCAAATCGCACGTCAAGCTTGTTTGGCCGGCGGTCTATTGTATCTTTCGGTCGGCTTGATCCCGGTCTTGATCGGCTTACTCGGTTATCGCTTGTTACCCGGCCTGGCACAGCCCGAACAAATCTTGCCGCAATTGGCGCAGAATTATTTACCAACGTTTTTATATGTCATTTTTGCCGGTGCGTTGATTTCGGCGATTTTGTCCACCGTCGATAGCGCACTCATGGCTGCCTCGGCGCTCCTGTCGCATAACCTAATCGTGCCGTTGCTTGGTACGATCGACGAAAGCCGAAAAGTTCGGATTGCAAGACTGACTGTACTAGTCGGCGGCATGGTCGCTTACTGGCTTGCCTTGCAAACCGACCGCGTTCACAGCCTAGTCGAGCAAGCTTCGGCATTCGGCAGCGCTGGGATCGTAACCGTAGTCGTGTTCGGCTTATTCACGCGCTTCGGCGGTGCTTACAGCGCTGCCGGGTCACTTTTAGCCGGAACCGTCATTTGGACTGCCGGACACTATGCATTCGATTTGAAAACACCTTATCTCATCGCACTCGGCGGTGCAATTGCGGTTTATTCGGCGATTGCGCTTTTTGAACTGAAACGTCATAAAATTTCCCGTTTATGATTTCGATATCGTCTCGATTCGGAAATCATAGGCAAAACCCAAATTGATAAACGCGACACAACATTCATGAATCAAGTAAGACCCGACAACAATAATGACGTACTCTGCGCCTGTAGCGGCACAACCGACCGGCAAATTCGCCGGCTCATCGATGAAGGCATTACGGACCCTGAAAGGCTGTCGAGAATTACCGGCGCTTGCTCTGGTTGCGGTTCTTGCGAATCTACACTGATGGCTTTGTTAAACACAGTAAGCTTTAAAGAACCGCTCGTTTGAGAACCGCTTTTCAGAGGCATTGACAGCAGCAATTCCCAATTTGGAGATCAAAAAGGGTGTGGGGTATGCTTGGCGAGGATGTCGGCAGCAGGGCAGATTTTTGCTCCTCGGCAATTGCTGAGTTACATGGATGTAATGAATGCAGAAAATGCAGGAGCATTTTTCTGCCCTGCATTGCCCTACTACACGCCATCCTTGGCGTTCGAGCTGCCGCCAAGCACCCATGGATGGGTTTACGGCGTTCCTCGACAGGCATACCCCACACCCTAAAATCGGCGAAACTGCTCAAACTGGGAATTGCTGCATTGACAGGACGGGGTTGCAATTACGTCCTAAACGTTTTTTGGGTTTATCCGCCTAAGGAATCAAAGCCGAACGTAGCAGATTCGAAGTCGCTTGCCCGCTTGTGGTGCTGACGTAGTCGACAACCACGGGAACAAACTGATTAACCATACCCGGCGATAAATTCAGTTGCCTGAACGACGAATAAAGCGACTGCATGGTACCGATAGTTCCACCGGCACCTCCCAGCATTGCAGCTCCACCGACCTGCGGCGCTGCAGCGAGCATTTCCGACATACCAGGAACGGATTGCGACAAGCCGGCGAATGCTTGTTGCGTCATATTCGTTTTGGCGGCTTGAAATATTGCGCCGGCCCCACCCAGTGCTTGCTGCTGGGTAACGCCCAATTGACCGACTAGCGCTTCGGTTAAAGCGGTTTGTGTAGCGGGCACGCTACTGGCGATCGCTGTTCCGGCCTCGATCGTTTGCCTTCCCGTTTGCGCAGTCTGACCAATCGTCGCCAGACCGCTGTCGACCTTACCAATGACACTCTGCCCGCTATCCGAAGTGCCGGCGCAACCGGCTGTCAGAATTGAAATGAATAAGGGTGCGATATATTTGTAATGTTTTTTTATCATAATGTCCTCTCAACGATAGCGTCGAGACATTCGGGGTAGTCTACCGATGTCTCAACAAATGTTCGGCCTCGTTCTTCATAGCGACCGAATGACAAATCTTACAATAATGATTTCGTGATAAATAACGTCCTGAAACTATGAGCTTTGTCGAGGTTTCAGTAACTCGCTTGACAGGGTGCCGTGAATACATCCGTGTAGACTTGACGGCGGCTGCCTGCCGCCGACACCTGTCAATCGAGTTACCGAAACCTCCATAAAATAGGGACGTTATTTGCGACCAAATCCTAAGCGATGCCTATGCAAGACTCTATTTTTCTAACAGTCATGTTAAACGCACAAGAACCGAAAACCAAATTTAATTCCTAAGTCTATGATGTTTTATTTCGGTTGATATAACTCCAATTAGGAATTCCTATTTAAAAAAAGTTCCTCGATAACAACAGTGCCTTTTTAACGGAAAATGCTAAAATCGCCGCTCGTTATTTCTTATCAAGGATTTTTATGACACAAATCAAGATTGAACATCAACCCAGCGAAGCCCGTTTGGAAGAATTAGGCGTCTCGGATTGGGCTATTTGGGAAAAAGAAGTCTCCAAGTTCTCGATCGACTTCGACGAAACCGAAACGGCCTATATTCTCGAAGGCGAGATCATTGTTACGCCTGAAGGCGGCGAGCCGGTTCGCATTCTTCCCGGCGACTTGGTCGTTTTCCCCGAAGGTTTGAACAGCGATTGGGAAGTCGTTAAACCATTGCGCAAACATTACAGCTACGATTAAACCTGCTTGAAGCGGGCTTGCGATTTTGCAAGCCCCAAAATTAATCAGGGTGATTGGCTCATTTTTTCCGGTTCAGGCGTAGCGAATTAACGATGACCGACACCGAGCTGAGAGCCATCGCTGCCGAGGCGATGGCCGGATTAAGCTTACCGGCCACTGCAAACGGTATTGCAATCGCGTTATAACCGAATGCCCAAATCAGATTTTGTTTGATAATACTTAGCGTATTCTCGCTCAATTCGATGGCATCGGCGATTTTGCCGATATCGCCGTCCAACAGCACCAAGTCGGCTGCTTCTATGGCGATATCGGTGCCTTTATCGATCACCAGGCTGACATTCGCGGCCGCGAGCGCCGGCGCATCGTTAATGCCGTCGCCGATCATCGCGACTTTGTGCCCGCTTTCGCGTAATTGACGAATCAGCGCTAATTTTTTAGCGGGATCCGCTTCGGAATACACGGTAACGATTCCTACCTGCTCGGAAATATGCCGGGCCGCCAGTTCGGTATCGCCGGTCACCATCCAGGTATCGATCCCGGCTTGATGCAACTGCTCGACAACTTGACGGGCGTTCGAACGTATCGTATCGGTAGCGGCAAACAACGCCGCCGCGCGCCGATCGATTGCAAGAAAAACCAAGGTCTTGCCTTGCTGAGCCAGTTTTTTTGAGGTCGCTTTAAGCGGTGTTAGATCGATCTGGTGTTGTTTCATCCAAAGATCGCTGCCAAGCAATAATTGGCGGTCACCGATTTGAGCGCGAATGCCCCGATCCGGCGCATTATGAAATTGCGAGGATTCTTCTATTTCCATGCCACGCTCTTTAGCGTAGCGTACAATCGCTTGACCTAAAAAATGTTCCGAATTGAACTCCGCTGACGCCGCAAGCTGCAACAGACGCTCGTCGTCGAAATCCGATACATTGAACAAGTCGGTTATTTCGGCAATACCTTCAGTGATCGTCCCGGTTTTGTCGAATAAAACGGTATCGATGGACGCCGCCGTTTCTAGGACTTCGCCATTCCTGATATAAATGCCGCGCCTGGCCGCCTGACCGGTTCCCACCATCGTTGCCGCCGGTGTTGCCAAACCGAGCGCGCATGGACATGAAATCAACAATACGGCAATCGCATTGGACAAAGCATGCGCTACCCGCTCACCAGCCAACAACCAGCCTCCGAAGGTGACTCCCGACAATACGATCACCGACGGCACGAAAACCGATGCGACGCTATCGACGGTTTTTTGGATTTTCAATTTCGACGCCTGAGCCTGGTCAACCATATGAATCAAACCCGACAAGAAGGTATCCTTGCCGGTTGCGGTGGCGCGCATTTGCAGTACGCCGCTGCCGTTGATGCTGCCATCGTAGAGTCTATGGCCGGGCTCTTTGATCGCGGGCATCGCCGAGCCGGTTACCATTGCTTCGTTGACGCTGGATAACCCTTTGATCACTTCGCCGTCTGCCGGAATGCGCTCGCCCGGCCTGATCAGAAGAATGTTGCCGATCTCGATTTGTTCGGCCATGATTTTTAATTCTTTGCCGTCTTTGAGCAATGTCGCTTGATGAGGCTGTAGATTCACCAATTTGCGTATGTCTTGAACCGCCCGATTTTTTGCTAGTTCTTCCAGATAACGGCCTACCGTCACAAAATCGATAATCGCGGTCGCTGCACCGAAATAGACATGACGGGAGGGACGAAATAATGCCGGAATGCTGTAGGTATAAGCCGCGCCAACACCTAGCGCAACCAAACTATCCATCTCGGCAGCGCCGCGCTTGGCTTGATTAAACGCTTTTTTGAAAATGTCTCGGCCGCCGCCGATAATAGCTGCACCGGCTAAAACGGCTTGTATCAATAAGAGTGTGCGCGATTTTGAGCCGATCGCACTCAGTAACCATACCGGCACGCTCAATTTGCCCAGCGCCAGTATTTGCCGTTTGGCTTTATGTAAATGCTTGCGCTCAAGATCGAATAATAATTTTCGTTCGGCCAAGGAATCGATCGAAAAGCCCTGATAGCCATTGTCCGCGATAATTTTGAATAATTTATCTTTCGGCAAGTAAGTTTTGATCCGCGCGGTTTCGGAAATGTAATTGACACTGGCGTGAAGCACATCGGGCTGCCGTTGCAGGACCATTTCCAAATATAATGCGCAGGAGGCGCAGCTCATATCGCCGACACCGATGACATAGTCTTGAGCAAGTTTGTCGGAATAATTTTTATCCCGCTTTAGGCTTTTCAGCACTTCGCGCGGTTGCACGCCGATATTGGCGATTACGGCATCTAGCAGACGCAATAGATTTTCGAACGGCAATTTTTCCGGATCGTAAAATATTGTTAACGACCCAATCTGCGGCGTGATATTGACCGATTCAACGCCTTCGCGTTTCAACAATAGAATTTGCAAGATATAAGCACGCTCTCGATCTTTTCGTAAACTCGGAACGATGATGCGGAGCCGTTTGTTTAAGCGGTGTGCAATCGAAAAATGCTTGGTCGGTTGTATCGTATCCATATTGCCCATTTTTATGTTTCCGTCGGCCATTTAACTATCCGCTTCAGCATAACCGCTTATCAATAAATTACAAGCCCCTTCTTTTAGTACGGTTTAAAGCCGGAACCAGATGCCCATTCACCATTCACCATTCACCATTCACCATTGACCTTTCACCATTGACCTTTCACCTTTCATCTTTCATCTTTCATCTTTCATCTTTCATCTTTCACCATTATAAGTCTCATAAGTTTGCATACCACCCGATAAATTTCTAACCCGAAATCCGTTTTGCTGCAGAATCCGGGTGGCATTGTAAGCTCTTTGCCCAACGCCGCAAACGACCCAAATTTCCCGCTCGCGGGATAATTCATTTAACCGATCGCGTAAATTATCCAACGGAATGTTTATCGCATTCGGAATATGTTTCTGCAGAAATTCCGCTTCGGTTCGCACATCGACAAGCTGAGCCTGTGTAAAAGGATCGTCCAATATAAACGCGAGTAATTGCGCCGCTTCGTCCTGATCTTCCGTAACTTGTACATGCGTTTCGAGTAACTCTTCCCATTTTGCAAGCGGATGCATCCCGCGCAATTGATTGGCCGCGATCATGCCGGCTAAATTCACCGGATCTTTGGTCGCTCCGAATTGCGGGGCATAACACAATTCGGCTTCCTCTAAATCGTAAACGCTACCGCCCATTTGTATGAATGCCGAAATGACATCGATACGCCGCGCCACACCCGACTCGCCGAGCGCTTGAGCGCCGAGAATTTTGCCGTTGCTAGTATCGTACAGCAATTTCATGTGAATCGGCTTCGCTCCCGGGTAATAGCCGACATGATTACCCGGGTGCAGATAAACCTTTTCATAATGTTCATAACCAATCTTCTGTAAGGTCTTTTCATTAACGCCGGTACTGGCGATTGTCAAATCGAAGAGCCCGCACACCGATGTCCCTTGAACGCCTCGGTAGATCGACGGAAGCTCTTGCTGATCTTCATTGCTTAATATTGCCGCAGCCGCTAATCGACCTTGCCGGTTCGCAGGACCGGCCAAAGGTAATAATTGCCATTCGCCGGTTATGACATTCCGTACTTCGACTACATCACCGACCGCCCAAATATGTGAGTCGCTGGTTTGCATGGTTTCATCGACTCGGATTCCGCCTAAATCGCCGATGATCAAACCGGCTTGACGGGCTAATTGAGTTCTGGGTTTTACGCCAACGGAGACCATGACCGCATCGCTGACAATCGATTCGCCGTCTTGCCGATGCACGGTTAGCGTCTGATCTATATTCAGCTCAAACCGCTTAACTTGGCAGTTAAGCTGCAAATCAATATCGTTTTTTTGCAAATACTGTGCGACAAATCTAGCCATTTCCTTATCTAACGCCGGCATGACTTGATCGGTCGATTGCAACACGGTTACCTTTAAGCCCCGTTTTTTTAGATTCTCGGCTAACTCTAAGCCTAAAAACCCGGCCCCCAAAACCACTGCGCTTTTCATATTCGCTAAATTACCGCGTATTTTTCGGCTATCCGGAATCGTTCTTAATACGTATATACCGGGTAAATCGATACCGTCGATATCTGGCCATACGGCTTCCGACCCGGTCGAAAGCACTAAGGCATCGTACGATTCATTTCGCATCCTCCCGGTTTTTAAATCACACACTTCTATGCTTTTATTCGTTCTATCGATCGCAAGCACTTCGGTATCGGTACAAACACGAATATTGAATCTCTTTTCGAATAACTCCGGTGTTGCTACGAGCAATTTTTGTTCGTCGACAATCACGTCGCCAATAAAATAAGGTAATCCGCAATTGGCAAAGCTGACATAGGAACCCATTTCGAAAATGACGATTTCACAATGTTCGCACAGTCGACGAAGCCGAGCAGCGCAGCTTGCGCCACCTGCGACGCCGCCGATAATTAATATTCTTTTTTTCATTGTCAATTAAGATTCCCACACCATTGCTTACGCCCATGTTAAGCCGACAATAATCCGGGCTTTGAGACTTTTTCAGGCAAATAAAAAGCCGATAATGTCATTATCGGCTTTTCAAGGACGCTGTTATTACAACGTATTAGTTGCGTTTAAGTCTTGGAAAGCCTGCTGCAGGCGGGTCACCATGCCGACTTGGCCGGCACGTTGCCAAACGCGTGGATCATAATATTTTTTATTCGGCTTGTCGTCGCCGTCAGGGTTACCGATTTGGCCTTGCAAATAACCTTCGTTTTTCTTATAGAATTCCATGACGCCAGCCCAGGTTGCCCATTGAGTATCGGTGTCGATATTCATTTTAACGACGCCGTAGCTGATCGATTCCTTGATTTCTTCAGGAGTGGAACCTGAACCGCCATGAAATACGAAGGTCAAGCTGTTTTCCGGTAAGTCATATTTCTCGGAAACGAATTTTTGCGAATTCAGCAAAATGGTCGGAGTTAGCTTAACATTGCCGGGTTTGTAAACACCGTGCACATTACCGAAAGATGCCGCGATCGTAAAACGGTGGCTAATTTTGCTTAAATGCTCATAAGCATAGGCAACATCTTCCGGCTGCGTATAGAGCATAGAATGATCCATACCGGTATTATCTACGCCGTCTTCTTCGCCGCCCGTGCAACCCAGTTCAATTTCAAGAGTCATATCCATTTTGGACATACGCTCTAGATATTTACCGCAAATTTCAATGTTCTCTTCCAGACTTTCTTCTGAAAGATCCAGCATATGAGAACTGAATAACGGTTTTCCGGTTTTTTCGAAATGCTTTTCCCCGGCATCTAATAAGCCATCGATCCAGGGTAATAATTTTTTCGCGGCATGATCGGTATGTAAAATAACCGGTACACCGTAATGCTCAGCCATAAGATGAACGTGCTGCGCGCCTGAGATCGCTCCCAAAATTGAAGGCATTTGACCTTCTAAACTGACGCCTTTGCCGGCAAAAAAAGCAGCGCCGCCGTTTGAAAACTGAATGATAACGGCTGATTTTGCTTTAGCCGCACCTTCGAGTACTGCATTGATCGTATCGGTACTGATGACGTTTACAGCTGGAAGTGCAAACTTATGTTCTTTACAAAACGCAAAGACTTTTTGTACATCTTCACCGGTTACGACACCTGGTTTAACAATATCTAAAATTTTTTGTGCCATTTTTGGTTCCTATATCAAAAAACAAACCCGTTTTCGCGACAACTGCACAAAAACGGGAAAATGTATTTACGGATAAAATTTTATCATTTCATGCGGCCCATCCCTTGTGCCGCCATGCCGAAACGTATCTTATCCCTCTAAGGACGCCAAACGCTCAGCCAACAGTGTTTCCAAGGTTTCGAGCGCTTTAGTGAAACCATCGATACCTTCGGATAATTTTTCCGTCGCCATTCTGTTATCTGCATGCATGCGATCGAAAGTTGCTTTATCGACAGTGATTTTCTCAATCGCTTGTCCAGCAGCTTTGGCAGGGTCGAGTTTACGTGGCAAATCGCCTTCGGTAGATTGCAATTCTCCTAGCAGCGAAGGCGAGATAGTCAATAAATCACAACCGGCTAATTCGG
This sequence comes from Methylotuvimicrobium buryatense, assembly GCF_005931095.1. Classification (GTDB taxonomy): domain Bacteria; phylum Pseudomonadota; class Gammaproteobacteria; order Methylococcales; family Methylomonadaceae; genus Methylotuvimicrobium; species Methylotuvimicrobium buryatense. Next base: position 4,862,346 of record NZ_CP035467.1, read on the forward strand.
TAATCTCGCCAATGTTACGGAAACTTGCGCCCATAACTTCAGTTTTATAACCGAATTTTTTGTAGTAGTTGTAAACATCAGTGACCGAAATGACGCCCGGATCTTCTGCCGGTTCGTAAGAATCGCGTCCGGTGTCTTTTTTATACCAGTCCAGAATACGTCCGACGAATGGAGAAATCAGTGTAATGCCCGCTTCGGCGCAAGCAATCGCTTGATGCAATCCGAATAATAAAGTCAGATTACAATGAATGCCTTCTTTTTCGAGAACTTCCGCTGCTTTAATGCCTTCCCATGTCGATGCGATTTTGATCAGAATTCGATCTTTAGAAACGCCTTTCTCTTCGTACTGAGCGATTAATTCTCGGCCTTTAGCAATCGTTGCTTCGGTATCGTATGACAGTCTGGCGTCGACTTCGGTCGAAACTCGTCCGGGAATGATGTCCAGAATTTTCAAACCGAATGAAACCGCCAAGCGGTCAAATGCCAGAGAAACGACTTCCGCTGACGAAGCGCTTTGACCTAATGTGGCTCTTGCACCTTTCAAGGTATCGTCGACGATATCTTGGTACTGAGGCATTTGAGCCGCTGCTGTAATTAACGATGGATTGGTTGTTGCATCTCTGGGCTTGAATGTTTCGATTGCCTGAAGATCGCCGGTATCTGCGACAACGACGGTCATTTCCCGAAGTTGTTCAAGTAAATTTTTTGCCATTTTGTGCACCTTTATTTGCTGTTATATAAATCTTTTGACTTCCCGGAAATAATTGCGGCCACGGCTGGATTGATCCGCGACTCATGCCGAAAAGTGAAATACTAATTCAACGTCGATATATGAAACGCTCGAATTTAATTTTGGATTTGGTCCCGAAGCCAGTCGATGACCGAGCGTGCCTTTTATGTTTTTATTATTCGATAGTATTTAATCAGCAAATTCCTATATCGGATCATCGTGATTAAAAAAGGCAGCCGATTTATCAAATTGGTTCGCCCAATATATACCTTTCGTACTTCAAATTTCGGCAGTGCCTAAGTAGGCACCGGGGTGCCTGGCAAAGGCTTTGCCTACATGGACGTATTCACGGCGTCCTTTGACGGGCCCCGGTGCCGAATTTTGATCTACGATGAGTATATTTCGTTATTGAGCAAACCGGCATTCAATATAACGATTTTTAATGCCCGGTATTTATCTCGTCCTCGTCGATAAAAGAGCCCATCTTGAGCCTACCGCTACTCTTTTCATACTGAAAAATCGAGCGACTTCTTAAGGGAAATGGGGAGTGCCTGTTGAGGACCGTTGTGAAACCATCCATCGGTGCTTGACGACATCCCCCTCCAAGCACGCCCCAAATCTCATAGCAATTAGACGTATATTCGATCAATTAGAAGTCATTTCCGGCTACAAATCTCGATTGTTTGCTCTTTATCCTTTAGTTCTCTTCGATTTTAGCCTTTAGTACGAAGATATTTTGACACGCCGGTTTCCGATTCCAATTCTTTCTTTTCCAAATATTTGTCGACCCCTGTGGTCGCAACTTTTTCTTGCACCGATGCCGCTTGTTTTTCCAAATATTTAGCGACGCCAGTCACTGCAGAGCCTTCAAGCTTGTTGAGATATCTTGCAACGCCGGTCGTTCCGCTGTTGTCTTGATAATAAGCCGAAGCACTCGCACCGGACTTGGCAACACCCGAACTTCTTCTAAATACTAGAAAACCGACAGCAGCCAATACGGCGACTAGTATCACTAGAGTGTTATCCGATTTCGCTTCTTGAGTTGCCGATTCGGCGCTCGCGACTTCAGCACTTGAACTCGTAGAAGACGAGCTTGTGTTCGCACTTGGAGTCGCCACTTTTGGCGTTGTATGCTTATACTCGCTATCTTGATAAACGACTTTTGGCTCGAAATTGGTCGCTGGATAACGGGAGTCGGGCTCTGTCGGTTTGGCAGCGACTTCAGCCTTGGCCGGCTCTTTCGCTGTATTGGCGATATAGTCGGAATCCTGATATTGAACCTTCGGTTTAAAGTCTGCTGCCGGATATTTATCTTCAGCGCCAACTATCGGACTAGATAGTAGCAAGGATGCCAAAGCACCCATGGTAATAGTATTCACTTTCACGTTGTTCCCCTTTCTGCTGTAGGAAGCTGAAAAGCCATCCGGTCACTAACGCATTTCCGAATGACTTTTCGCTCTGTGTAATGTTAATTGTTAAAGTTAATTATCAAAGCAGAGCTTCGACGTGTTTGACGACATTGTCAACGGTGAAGCCGAACTCTTTGAACAGCGCGCCGGCCGGGGCCGATTCGCCAAAACGATCCAGTCCGATTACGCAGCCGTTTGAGCCTGCGTATTTCCACCAACTGTCGGTCACGCCCGCTTCAACGACCACGCGCTTCGTGACGGCTTTCGGCAATACCGACTCACGGTAGGCTTCGTCTTGTGCATCGAATACGTTGGTCGACGGCATCGATACGACTCGAACTTTTTTACCTTTGCCGCTCAGCTCGTCCGCCGCTTTCACCGCTAATTCGACTTCCGATCCCGTTGCGATCAGGATTACGTCCGGCTGACCTTCACTGTCTTTCAGGATGTAGCCGCCTTTACCGATCGCTTCGATTTGTGCCGACGTCCGCGCGATGTGCGCTAGGTTTTGCCGTGAGAAGATCAGGCAGCTCGGACCGTCGTTTCGTTCGATCGCCGCTTTCCACGACACCGCAGATTCCACGGCATCGCACGGACGCCACACTTGCATGTTCGGAATCATCCGCAAGGTCGCGGTTTGTTCAACCGGTTGGTGGGTCGGTCCGTCTTCGCCTAAGCCGATCGAGTCGTGCGTGTATACGAAGATGGTCGGGATTTTCATCAACGCCGCCATCCGCAATGCGTTACGCGCATATTCGGAGAACATCAGGAAGGTCGCGCCGTACGGTTTGAAGCCGCCATGCAGGGTGATGCCGTTCATGATCGCCGACATGCCGAATTCACGGACGCCGTAGTAGACGTAGTTGCCGTCGTGTCCCGGTGCATTGACGTCTTTGCAGCCCGACCACAGGGTCAGGTTCGAGCCCGCCAAGTCCGCCGAGCCGCCCATCAGTTCGGGCAGTAACGGTCCGAATCCGTTCAGGGTGTTTTGCGAGGCTTTGCGGCTGGCGATGGTTTCGCCTTTCGCGTCGACCGCGGCAATGAAGGCGTTCGATTTTTCCGCCCAGTCGCTCGGCAGTTGTCCGCTCATGCGACGTTCGAATTCGGCCGCCAGTTCCGGATGCGCTGCTTGGTATTTCGCGAATTTGTCGTTCCACTCCGCTTCTTGACGCGCGCCTTTGTGTTTCGCGTCCCAGCCCGCATAGATGTCGGCAGGGATTTCGAATGGCGCATGCGGCCAGCCGATGCGTTCGCGGGTCGCCTCGATTTCGGCTTCGCCTAATGCCGCTCCGTGACATTCTTCTTTGCCTTCTTTGTTCGGCGAGCCCCAGCCAATGATGGTTTGGCAACAGATCAAAGTCGGCCGGTCGGTCACGCTGCGCGCTTCTTCCAAGGCTTTTTTGACGGCTTCAGGGTTATGGCCGTCTACTTTCGGGATGACGTGCCAGCCATAGGCTTCGAAGCGTTTCGGCGTGTCGTCCAGGAACCAGCCCGGCGTGTCGCCGTGACCGCGGACTTCGCCGTCGATCGAGATGTTGTTGTCGTCGTAGACGGCAATCAGTTTGCCCAGTTTCATCGAGCCTGCCAATGAGCAAGCTTCATGCGAGATGCCTTCCATTAAGCAGCCGTCGCCCAGGAAGGCGTAGGTGTAGTGGTCGACGATTTCGTGGCCGGGGCGGTTGAATTGGCCCGCCAGCGCGCGTTCGGCTATCGCGAAACCCACGGCATTGGTGATGCCTTGACCTAACGGTCCGGTCGTCGTTTCGACGCCCGGCGCATAGCCGTATTCCGGATGACCCGGGGTTTTCGAATGCAGTTGACGGAATTGTTTCAGTTCGTCGATCGGCAGGCCGTAGCCTGTCAGATGCAGTAACGAGTACAGCAGCATCGAGCCGTGTCCGTTGGACAGTACAAAGCGGTCTCGATTCGCCCAGCTCGGGTTAGTCGGGTTATGCTGCAGGAAGTCGTTCCACAACACCTCGGCGATATCCGCCATCCCCATCGGTGCGCCCGGGTGTCCGGAGTTGGCTTTTTGGACGGCATCCATGCTCAAAGCGCGTATGGCGTTCGCTAAGTCTCGGCGCGAAGGCATATTCTTCTCCTTTGTCAATTCGGTAAGTTACAACGGTGACTCGTTTTGGTAAAGCCTTGCGGCTCGGTCACTTCTTTTGTTGTGTTGGAATTCGGTTGGAACGAGTGACAGGGTCGCCACTCGTTCGGTTCGGCTTTCGGTTTGTTCCAGCGCGGATCGCTCCGCTTCGGCTCATTCCAGGTTCGCGTGCCGCGATCTCATTTCTTCTTCCGGAATGCCTTTCTCATGAATGATATGTGAGATGATCGCTTCCAGGAAAAACAGCGTCGATAGTTCGAACACGGTGCCCATCGGCATGCCTTTCACTTTGCCATACAGCTCCGATGTCCCAACTTGGAACACTGCATCAGCCATATCACCAATGGTCGAATCGCTTTTCGCCGAGATCAACAGGATTTTGGCGCCGATCTCTTTCGCTTTCTTGGTGAACGCGATCAATTGTTCGGTTTCGCCCGAGCCTGAGATGATGATTAACAGGTCGCCTGCCTTGATGCTCGGCGTGACGATTTCGCCAACCACGCTGACATCGTAGCCGCTATGCATTAAGCGCATCGCAAAAAACCGACCGATCAAGCCCGACCGACCCGCTCCCGATACGAACACGCGTTTCGCTTGGTCGAGTAGGTCGGTCAGTTTTTGATCATAGCTGTCGTCGGTCGCCGCTAGAATACCGGATATTTTGTCAATGATCAGTTGCTGATGCATGACTTATGCACTCGCTGCATCAACCAGTTGACGGATTTCACGGGCTGCTTCTGCCGGGGATGGCGCGCCATAAATCGCCGCACCGACCACGATGATGCTCGCGCCGCTGGCAACCACTTGTTGTACGGTCGCTTGTTTGATACCGCCGGCTACCGATACGCGTACGTTCAGGCCTAGGTCGGCAATCGCTTGTAAATCGGCAAATGGCGTTTGGCCCGCTGCTTGTGCGTCCAAGCCCGTGTGTACACCGACGATTTGTGCGCCCAGTTTCGCTGATTCGCGTGCGCATTCAACTTTGTCAGGCACGTTGATCAGGTCAACTTGAACTTCCGCATTGTGCGCGCGTGCCGCTTTGATTACACCACCGATAGTGGCCAGACCCGATACGCCCAACACGGTGCAGATGTCCGCGCCCGCTGCGTAGAACGGCGCCGCTTCGTATTCGCCGGCATCCATCGTTTTCAGATCAACCAACAACAGTTGGTCCGGGAAACGTTGTCTCAGTTCTTTCACTAAGCCAACCCCGTTGTATTTGATGCATGGGGTGCCAATCTCAAAAATATCTACATACGGTGCTACTTGCTCGGCAAGCGCAACGGTTTGTTCGAAATCCAATGAGTCCAACGCCATTTGTATTAATGGTCTTGCCATGTTTCTTCTCCGATAGGTTATTATTTTTTGTTACATATTCGTTATGCGGAGGTAACTGTAAAGTAGAAAGGGCTGAAATGTCAATGCCCAATACCTTTTAGAGACTTTGGTTCGAAAAAGCGAGAAGCAGCGCTTAAATGCTTGGAATGAGCTAATTCCATTTACGCTGTTAGGGTTTGCAAGCTTAGGCTTGCGGCTAGAGATGAAGTTTAGCCGATTATTCGGCCTCGAGGGTCGGGCTAGCCTCTATCGAGCTAACCCGACTACCCGTATATCGCTTGAAATCAATTTATTTTCGGAACTATCAACCGGCATTCCTTAAATATTTTTCGACGCCGGTCAGCTCGATAACAGGCTCTGCGGCGGTTGGCGCTACGATTTGCTTGATCATATATCTTGCAACACCGGTAATGTTACGCACCTTATTATCAGTCAATGTGTGTTTTTTCAAATACTTGGACACACCGGAAACTTTTAATGTTTCTTTACGAGATAACAAAGATTTAGCCAGATATTTATCTACACCGGTCGTCGCCGGCGCTCTCAATGCTAACAATTCTCTTTTTGTTATATATTTTTCAACCTTGGTTACTTTCGGCGCATTCAACGAAGCCAAATATTGTTTTACTAGATATCTGGCAACGCCGGTTTTAACCGGCTCGCCATGTTCTCTGGCTAATTTTTTAGCCGTATATTTTGCCACGCCGGTAACCGGCGGTTGAAGGCTATTTAAAATAGTCCGTCTAGCAACATATTTATCGACTAAAGTTCCGTCCATTTCGTTGATAGCCGCTAATTTACTTTCAATCGACTCCTCTGCCGTTTCGATCGCAGTAGCTACAGCTGCTTTTTTTTCCGCCGCTATTCGGGCTTCTTCTTCAATATATCTAGCGACAATTTTTTCCGCCGCCAATTTTTGTTCGGCTTTTTCCTGTTCATCAATGAACTTCTCAACACCGGTTAACTGAGCGGATTTTTTTGCTAACTCTATTTGTTTGGTGAGGTATTTTGTTACACCAGTCTGTGCCGGTATTTGACGAGCAGCTTGTTCTTGCTGCGTCATATATTTAGAAACTTTGGTCGTTTGCGGCAAATGAGTCGCTTCAATTTGCTGACGCAATAAATATTTGGCTACTCCTGTTGCCGGTACCTCGGCATTTTCCAAAAGATCTTGCTTAGTAACATATTTTTCGACGCCGGTTCTAACCGGCACTTTTTTTTCTTCAAACCCTTGTTTAGTCAGGTATTTGGCTACCCCAGTTACAATTTCCCGGGGTTTATCCAATATCTCGTGCCTCATTTGGTACTTAGCCACGCCGGTAACTGCCGGCTCAACCTTGGCACGCTCATTCATTTTCGTTAAATATCGAGATACTCCCGATTCGATTTCTTCCGGCAATGACTCTGGCTCTAATTTCTCGACAACAATTTCTTGAGGTTTATCAGCTTCCGGTTTTACAGCGTATTTTTCAAGATATCTTGCAACTCCCGTTACGGAAACCGTTTTTTCCGGAGTGATTTTATTCAAATATCGCTCTACTCCTGTCGGGCCTTCGGAATTTCTGACAGACACTACAACATCGCTACTCAGCTCGACCGAGTCGTCGGAAGAAAAGGTCGGCAGTATCCCTAATAAACTATTCAGCCAATTATTATTTTTCATCTGTGGACACCACATCAATACGTTGTTTTTAAGAAGCTGTTCAGCAAAACCCGCCGACGAAGCCTAATCGGTTCGCGGCTACCGAGAGGTTAAATAACCTCATGGCGCCGCAAACCATTTTGTTATCCAGACTCTGCTGGTACTAGCTAAAGATGAATCAAAGCAGAGCTTCGACGTGTTTGACGACATTGTCAACGGTGAAGCCGAACTCTTTGAACAGCGCGCCGGCCGGGGCCGATTCGCCAAAACGATCCAGTCCGATTACGCAGCCGTTTGAGCCTGCGTATTTCCACCAACTGTCGGTCACGCCCGCTTCAACGACCACGCGCTTCGTGACGGCTTTCGGCAATACCGACTCACGGTAGGCTTCGTCTTGTGCATCGAATACGTTGGTCGACGGCATCGATACGACTCGAACTTTTTTACCTTTGCCGCTCAGCTCGTCCGCCGCTTTCACCGCTAATTCGACTTCCGATCCCGTTGCGATCAGGATTACGTCCGGCTGACCTTCACTGTCTTTCAGGATGTAGCCGCCTTTACCGATCGCTTCGATTTGTGCCGACGTCCGCGCGATGTGCGCTAGGTTTTGCCGTGAGAAGATCAGGCAGCTCGGACCGTCGTTTCGTTCGATCGCCGCTTTCCACGACACCGCAGATTCCACGGCATCGCACGGACGCCACACTTGCATGTTCGGAATCATCCGCAAGGTCGCGGTTTGTTCAACCGGTTGGTGGGTCGGTCCGTCTTCGCCTAAGCCGATCGAGTCGTGCGTGTATACGAAGATGGTCGGGATTTTCATCAACGCCGCCATCCGCAATGCGTTACGCGCATATTCGGAGAACATCAGGAAGGTCGCGCCGTACGGTTTGAAGCCGCCATGCAGGGTGATGCCGTTCATGATCGCCGACATGCCGAATTCACGGACGCCGTAGTAGACGTAGTTGCCGTCGTGTCCCGGTGCATTGACGTCTTTGCAGCCCGACCACAGGGTCAGGTTCGAGCCCGCCAAGTCCGCCGAGCCGCCCATCAGTTCGGGCAGTAACGGTCCGAATCCGTTCAGGGTGTTTTGCGAGGCTTTGCGGCTGGCGATGGTTTCGCCTTTCGCGTCGACCGCGGCAATGAAGGCGTTCGATTTTTCCGCCCAGTCGCTCGGCAGTTGTCCGCTCATGCGACGTTCGAATTCGGCCGCCAGTTCCGGATGCGCTGCTTGGTATTTCGCGAATTTGTCGTTCCACTCCGCTTCTTGACGCGCGCCTTTGTGTTTCGCGTCCCAGCCCGCATAGATGTCGGCAGGGATTTCGAATGGCGCATGCGGCCAGCCGATGCGTTCGCGGGTCGCCTCGATTTCGGCTTCGCCTAATGCCGCTCCGTGACATTCTTCTTTGCCTTCTTTGTTCGGCGAGCCCCAGCCAATGATGGTTTGGCAACAGATCAAAGTCGGCCGGTCGGTCACGCTGCGCGCTTCTTCCAAGGCTTTTTTGACGGCTTCAGGGTTATGGCCGTCTACTTTCGGGATGACGTGCCAGCCATAGGCTTCGAAGCGTTTCGGCGTGTCGTCCAGGAACCAGCCCGGCGTGTCGCCGTGACCGCGGACTTCGCCGTCGATCGAGATGTTGTTGTCGTCGTAGACGGCAATCAGTTTGCCCAGTTTCATCGAGCCTGCCAATGAGCAAGCTTCATGCGAGATGCCTTCCATTAAGCAGCCGTCGCCCAGGAAGGCGTAGGTGTAGTGGTCGACGATTTCGTGGCCGGGGCGGTTGAATTGGCCCGCCAGCGCGCGTTCGGCTATCGCGAAACCCACGGCATTGGTGATGCCTTGACCTAACGGTCCGGTCGTCGTTTCGACGCCCGGCGCATAGCCGTATTCCGGATGACCCGGGGTTTTCGAATGCAGTTGACGGAATTGTTTCAGTTCGTCGATCGGCAGGCCGTAGCCTGTCAGATGCAGTAACGAGTACAGCAGCATCGAGCCGTGTCCGTTGGACAGTACAAAGCGGTCTCGATTCGCCCAGCTCGGGTTAGTCGGGTTATGCTGCAGGAAGTCGTTCCACAACACCTCGGCGATATCCGCCATCCCCATCGGTGCGCCCGGGTGTCCGGAGTTGGCTTTTTGGACGGCATCCATGCTCAAAGCGCGTATGGCGTTCGCTAAGTCTCGGCGCGAAGGCATATTCTTCTCCTTTGTCAATTCGGTAAGTTACAACGGTGACTCGTTTTGGTAAAGCCTTGCGGCTCGGTCACTTCTTTTGTTGTGTTGGAATTCGGTTGGAACGAGTGACAGGGTCGCCACTCGTTCGGTTCGGCTTTCGGTTTGTTCCAGCGCGGATCGCTCCGCTTCGGCTCATTCCAGGTTCGCGTGCCGCGATCTCATTTCTTCTTCCGGAATGCCTTTCTCATGAATGATATGTGAGATGATCGCTTCCAGGAAAAACAGCGTCGATAGTTCGAACACGGTGCCCATCGGCATGCCTTTCACTTTGCCATACAGCTCCGATGTCCCAACTTGGAACACTGCATCAGCCATATCACCAATGGTCGAATCGCTTTTCGCCGAGATCAACAGGATTTTGGCGCCGATCTCTTTCGCTTTCTTGGTGAACGCGATCAATTGTTCGGTTTCGCCCGAGCCTGAGATGATGATTAACAGGTCGCCTGCCTTGATGCTCGGCGTGACGATTTCGCCAACCACGCTGACATCGTAGCCGCTATGCATTAAGCGCATCGCAAAAAACCGACCGATCAAGCCCGACCGACCCGCTCCCGATACGAACACGCGTTTCGCTTGGTCGAGTAGGTCGGTCAGTTTTTGATCATAGCTGTCGTCGGTCGCCGCTAGAATACCGGATATTTTGTCAATGATCAGTTGCTGATGCATGACTTATGCACTCGCTGCATCAACCAGTTGACGGATTTCACGGGCTGCTTCTGCCGGGGATGGCGCGCCATAAATCGCCGCACCGACCACGATGATGCTCGCGCCGCTGGCAACCACTTGTTGTACGGTCGCTTGTTTGATACCGCCGGCTACCGATACGCGTACGTTCAGGCCTAGGTCGGCAATCGCTTGTAAATCGGCAAATGGCGTTTGGCCCGCTGCTTGTGCGTCCAAGCCCGTGTGTACACCGACGATTTGTGCGCCCAGTTTCGCTGATTCGCGTGCGCATTCAACTTTGTCAGGCACGTTGATCAGGTCAACTTGAACTTCCGCATTGTGCGCGCGTGCCGCTTTGATTACACCACCGATAGTGGCCAGACCCGATACGCCCAACACGGTGCAGATGTCCGCGCCCGCTGCGTAGAACGGCGCCGCTTCGTATTCGCCGGCATCCATCGTTTTCAGATCAACCAACAACAGTTGGTCCGGGAAACGTTGTCTCAGTTCTTTCACTAAGCCAACCCCGTTGTATTTGATGCATGGGGTGCCAATCTCAAAAATATCTACATACGGTGCTACTTGCTCGGCAAGCGCAACGGTTTGTTCGAAATCCAATGAGTCCAACGCCATTTGTATTAATGGTCTTGCCATGTTTCTTCTCCGATAGGTTATTATTTTTTGTTACATATTCGTTATGCGGAGGTAACTGTAAAGTAGAAAGGGCTGAAATGTCAATGCCCAATACCTTTTAGAGACTTTGGTTCGAAAAAGCGAGAAGCAGCGCTTAAATGCTTGGAATGAGCTAATTCCATTTACGCTGTTAGGGTTTGCAAGCTTAGGCTTGCGGCTAGAGATGAAGTTTAGCCGATTATTCGGCCTCGAGGGTCGGGCTAGCCTCTATCGAGCTAACCCGACTACCCGTATATCGCTTGAAATCAATTTATTTTCGGAACTATCAACCGGCATTCCTTAAATATTTTTCGACGCCGGTCAGCTCGATAACAGGCTCTGCGGCGGTTGGCGCTACGATTTGCTTGATCATATATCTTGCAACACCGGTAATGTTACGCACCTTATTATCAGTCAATGTGTGTTTTTTCAAATACTTGGACACACCGGAAACTTTTAATGTTTCTTTACGAGATAACAAAGATTTAGCCAGATATTTATCTACACCGGTCGTCGCCGGCGCTCTCAATGCTAACAATTCTCTTTTTGTTATATATTTTTCAACCTTGGTTACTTTCGGCGCATTCAACGAAGCCAAATATTGTTTTACTAGATATCTGGCAACGCCGGTTTTAACCGGCTCGCCATGTTCTCTGGCTAATTTTTTAGCCGTATATTTTGCCACGCCGGTAACCGGCGGTTGAAGGCTATTTAAAATAGTCCGTCTAGCAACATATTTATCGACTAAAGTTCCGTCCATTTCGTTGATAGCCGCTAATTTACTTTCAATCGACTCCTCTGCCGTTTCGATCGCAGTAGCTACAGCTGCTTTTTTTTCCGCCGCTATTCGGGCTTCTTCTTCAATATATCTAGCGACAATTTTTTCCGCCGCCAATTTTTGTTCGGCTTTTTCCTGTTCATCAATGAACTTCTCAACACCGGTTAACTGAGCGGATTTTTTTGCTAACTCTATTTGTTTGGTGAGGTATTTTGTTACACCAGTCTGTGCCGGTATTTGACGAGCAGCTTGTTCTTGCTGCGTCATATATTTAGAAACTTTGGTCGTTTGCGGCAAATGAGTCGCTTCAATTTGCTGACGCAATAAATATTTGGCTACTCCTGTTGCCGGTACCTCGGCATTTTCCAAAAGATCTTGCTTAGTAACATATTTTTCGACGCCGGTTCTAACCGGCACTTTTTTTTCTTCAAACCCTTGTTTAGTCAGGTATTTGGCTACCCCAGTTACAATTTCCCGGGGTTTATCCAATATCTCGTGCCTCATTTGGTACTTAGCCACGCCGGTAACTGCCGGCTCAACCTTGGCACGCTCATTCATTTTCGTTAAATATCGAGATACTCCCGATTCGATTTCTTCCGGCAATGACTCTGGCTCTAATTTCTCGACAACAATTTCTTGAGGTTTATCAGCTTCCGGTTTTACAGCGTATTTTTCAAGATATCTTGCAACTCCCGTTACGGAAACCGTTTTTTCCGGAGTGATTTTATTCAAATATCGCTCTACTCCTGTCGGGCCTTCGGAATTTCTGACAGACACTACAACATCGCTACTCAGCTCGACCGAGTCGTCGGAAGAAAAGGTCGGCAGTATCCCTAATAAACTATTCAGCCAATTATTATTTTTCATCTGTGGACACCACATCAATACGTTGTTTTTAAGAAGCTGTTCAGCAAAACCCGCCGACGAAGCCTAATCGGTTCGCGGCTACCGAGAGGTTAAATAACCTCATGGCGCCGCAAACCATTTTGTTATCCAGACTCTGCTGGTACTAGCTAAAGATGAATCAAAGCAGAGCTTCGACGTGTTTGACGACATTGTCAACGGTGAAGCCGAACTCTTTGAACAGCGCGCCGGCCGGGGCCGATTCGCCAAAACGATCCAGTCCGATTACGCAGCCGTTTGAGCCTGCGTATTTCCACCAACTGTCGGTCACGCCCGCTTCAACGACCACGCGCTTCGTGACGGCTTTCGGCAATACCGACTCACGGTAGGCTTCGTCTTGTGCATCGAATACGTTGGTCGACGGCATCGATACGACTCGAACTTTTTTACCTTTGCCGCTCAGCTCGTCCGCCGCTTTCACCGCTAATTCGACTTCCGATCCCGTTGCGATCAGGATTACGTCCGGCTGACCTTCACTGTCTTTCAGGATGTAGCCGCCTTTACCGATCGCTTCGATTTGTGCCGACGTCCGCGCGATGTGCGCTAGGTTTTGCCGTGAGAAGATCAGGCAGCTCGGACCGTCGTTTCGTTCGATCGCCGCTTTCCACGACACCGCAGATTCCACGGCATCGCACGGACGCCACACTTGCATGTTCGGAATCATCCGCAAGGTCGCGGTTTGTTCAACCGGTTGGTGGGTCGGTCCGTCTTCGCCTAAGCCGATCGAGTCGTGCGTGTATACGAAGATGGTCGGGATTTTCATCAACGCCGCCATCCGCAATGCGTTACGCGCATATTCGGAGAACATCAGGAAGGTCGCGCCGTACGGTTTGAAGCCGCCATGCAGGGTGATGCCGTTCATGATCGCCGACATGCCGAATTCACGGACGCCGTAGTAGACGTAGTTGCCGTCGTGTCCCGGTGCATTGACGTCTTTGCAGCCCGACCACAGGGTCAGGTTCGAGCCCGCCAAGTCCGCCGAGCCGCCCATCAGTTCGGGCAGTAACGGTCCGAATCCGTTCAGGGTGTTTTGCGAGGCTTTGCGGCTGGCGATGGTTTCGCCTTTCGCGTCGACCGCGGCAATGAAGGCGTTCGATTTTTCCGCCCAGTCGCTCGGCAGTTGTCCGCTCATGCGACGTTCGAATTCGGCCGCCAGTTCCGGATGCGCTGCTTGGTATTTCGCGAATTTGTCGTTCCACTCCGCTTCTTGACGCGCGCCTTTGTGTTTCGCGTCCCAGCCCGCATAGATGTCGGCAGGGATTTCGAATGGCGCATGCGGCCAGCCGATGCGTTCGCGGGTCGCCTCGATTTCGGCTTCGCCTAATGCCGCTCCGTGACATTCTTCTTTGCCTTCTTTGTTCGGCGAGCCCCAGCCAATGATGGTTTGGCAACAGATCAAAGTCGGCCGGTCGGTCACGCTGCGCGCTTCTTCCAAGGCTTTTTTGACGGCTTCAGGGTTATGGCCGTCTACTTTCGGGATGACGTGCCAGCCATAGGCTTCGAAGCGTTTCGGCGTGTCGTCCAGGAACCAGCCCGGCGTGTCGCCGTGACCGCGGACTTCGCCGTCGATCGAGATGTTGTTGTCGTCGTAGACGGCAATCAGTTTGCCCAGTTTCATCGAGCCTGCCAATGAGCAAGCTTCATGCGAGATGCCTTCCATTAAGCAGCCGTCGCCCAGGAAGGCGTAGGTGTAGTGGTCGACGATTTCGTGGCCGGGGCGGTTGAATTGGCCCGCCAGCGCGCGTTCGGCTATCGCGAAACCCACGGCATTGGTGATGCCTTGACCTAACGGTCCGGTCGTCGTTTCGACGCCCGGCGCATAGCCGTATTCCGGATGACCCGGGGTTTTCGAATGCAGTTGACGGAATTGTTTCAGTTCGTCGATCGGCAGGCCGTAGCCTGTCAGATGCAGTAACGAGTACAGCAGCATCGAGCCGTGTCCGTTGGACAGTACAAAGCGGTCTCGATTCGCCCAGCTCGGGTTAGTCGGGTTATGCTGCAGGAAGTCGTTCCACAACACCTCGGCGATATCCGCCATCCCCATCGGTGCGCCCGGGTGTCCGGAGTTGGCTTTTTGGACGGCATCCATGCTCAAAGCGCGTATGGCGTTCGCTAAGTCTCGGCGCGAAGGCATATTCTTCTCCTTTGTCAATTCGGTAAGTTACAACGGTGACTCGTTTTGGTAAAGCCTTGCGGCTCGGTCACTTCTTTTGTTGTGTTGGAATTCGGTTGGAACGAGTGACAGGGTCGCCACTCGTTCGGTTCGGCTTTCGGTTTGTTCCAGCGCGGATCGCTCCGCTTCGGCTCATTCCAGGTTCGCGTGCCGCGATCTCATTTCTTCTTCCGGAATGCCTTTCTCATGAATGATATGTGAGATGATCGCTTCCAGGAAAAACAGCGTCGATAGTTCGAACACGGTGCCCATCGGCATGCCTTTCACTTTGCCATACAGCTCCGATGTCCCAACTTGGAACACTGCATCAGCCATATCACCAATGGTCGAATCGCTTTTCGCCGAGATCAACAGGATTTTGGCGCCGATCTCTTTCGCTTTCTTGGTGAACGCGATCAATTGTTCGGTTTCGCCCGAGCCTGAGATGATGATTAACAGGTCGCCTGCCTTGATGCTCGGCGTGACGATTTCGCCAACCACGCTGACATCGTAGCCGCTATGCATTAAGCGCATCGCAAAAAACCGACCGATCAAGCCCGACCGACCCGCTCCCGATACGAACACGCGTTTCGCTTGGTCGAGTAGGTCGGTCAGTTTTTGATCATAGCTGTCGTCGGTCGCCGCTAGAATACCGGATATTTTGTCAATGATCAGTTGCTGATGCATGACTTATGCACTCGCTGCATCAACCAGTTGACGGATTTCACGGGCTGCTTCTGCCGGGGATGGCGCGCCATAAATCGCCGCACCGACCACGATGATGCTCGCGCCGCTGGCAACCACTTGTTGTACGGTCGCTTGTTTGATACCGCCGGCTACCGATACGCGTACGTTCAGGCCTAGGTCGGCAATCGCTTGTAAATCGGCAAATGGCGTTTGGCCCGCTGCTTGTGCGTCCAAGCCCGTGTGTACACCGACGATTTGTGCGCCCAGTTTCGCTGATTCGCGTGCGCATTCAACTTTGTCAGGCACGTTGATCAGGTCAACTTGAACTTCCGCATTGTGCGCGCGTGCCGCTTTGATTACACCACCGATAGTGGCCAGACCCGATACGCCCAACACGGTGCAGATGTCCGCGCCCGCTGCGTAGAACGGCGCCGCTTCGTATTCGCCGGCATCCATCGTTTTCAGATCAACCAACAACAGTTGGTCCGGGAAACGTTGTCTCAGTTCTTTCACTAAGCCAACCCCGTTGTATTTGATGCATGGGGTGCCAATCTCAAAAATATCTACATACGGTGCTACTTGCTCGGCAAGCGCAACGGTTTGTTCGAAATCCAATGAGTCCAACGCCATTTGTATTAATGGTCTTGCCATGTTTCTTCTCCGATAGGTTATTATTTTTTGTTACATATTCGTTATGCGGAGGTAACTGTAAAGTAGAAAGGGCTGAAATGTCAATGCCCAATACCTTTTAGAGACTTTGGTTCGAAAAAGCGAGAAGCAGCGCTTAAATGCTTGGAATGAGCTAATTCCATTTACGCTGTTAGGGTTTGCAAGCTTAGGCTTGCGGCTAGAGATGAAGTTTAGCCGATTATTCGGCCTCGAGGGTCGGGCTAGCCTCTATCGAGCTAACCCGACTACCCGTATATCGCTTGAAATCAATTTATTTTCGGAACTATCAACCGGCATTCCTTAAATATTTTTCGACGCCGGTCAGCTCGATAACAGGCTCTGCGGCGGTTGGCGCTACGATTTGCTTGATCATATATCTTGCAACACCGGTAATGTTACGCACCTTATTATCAGTCAATGTGTGTTTTTTCAAATACTTGGACACACCGGAAACTTTTAATGTTTCTTTACGAGATAACAAAGATTTAGCCAGATATTTATCTACACCGGTCGTCGCCGGCGCTCTCAATGCTAACAATTCTCTTTTTGTTATATATTTTTCAACCTTGGTTACTTTCGGCGCATTCAACGAAGCCAAATATTGTTTTACTAGATATCTGGCAACGCCGGTTTTAACCGGCTCGCCATGTTCTCTGGCTAATTTTTTAGCCGTATATTTTGCCACGCCGGTAACCGGCGGTTGAAGGCTATTTAAAATAGTCCGTCTAGCAACATATTTATCGACTAAAGTTCCGTCCATTTCGTTGATAGCCGCTAATTTACTTTCAATCGACTCCTCTGCCGTTTCGATCGCAGTAGCTACAGCTGCTTTTTTTTCCGCCGCTATTCGGGCTTCTTCTTCAATATATCTAGCGACAATTTTTTCCGCCGCCAATTTTTGTTCGGCTTTTTCCTGTTCATCAATGAACTTCTCAACACCGGTTAACTGAGCGGATTTTTTTGCTAACTCTATTTGTTTGGTGAGGTATTTTGTTACACCAGTCTGTGCCGGTATTTGACGAGCAGCTTGTTCTTGCTGCGTCATATATTTAGAAACTTTGGTCGTTTGCGGCAAATGAGTCGCTTCAATTTGCTGACGCAATAAATATTTGGCTACTCCTGTTGCCGGTACCTCGGCATTTTCCAAAAGATCTTGCTTAGTAACATATTTTTCGACGCCGGTTCTAACCGGCACTTTTTTTTCTTCAAACCCTTGTTTAGTCAGGTATTTGGCTACCCCAGTTACAATTTCCCGGGGTTTATCCAATATCTCGTGCCTCATTTGGTACTTAGCCACGCCGGTAACTGCCGGCTCAACCTTGGCACGCTCATTCATTTTCGTTAAATATCGAGATACTCCCGATTCGATTTCTTCCGGCAATGACTCTGGCTCTAATTTCTCGACAACAATTTCTTGAGGTTTATCAGCTTCCGGTTTTACAGCGTATTTTTCAAGATATCTTGCAACTCCCGTTACGGAAACCGTTTTTTCCGGAGTGATTTTATTCAAATATCGCTCTACTCCTGTCGGGCCTTCGGAATTTCTGACAGACACTACAACATCGCTACTCAGCTCGACCGAGTCGTCGGAAGAAAAGGTCGGCAGTATCCCTAATAAACTATTCAGCCAATTATTATTTTTCATCTGTGGACACCACATCAATACGTTGTTTTTAAGAAGCTGTTCAGCAAAACCCGCCGACGAAGCCTAATCGGTTCGCGGCTACCGAGAGGTTAAATAACCTCATGGCGCCGCAAACCATTTTGTTATCCAGACTCTGCTGGTACTAGCTAAAGATGAATCAAAGCAGAGCTTCGACGTGTTTGACGACATTGTCAACGGTGAAGCCGAACTCTTTGAACAGCGCGCCGGCCGGGGCCGATTCGCCAAAACGATCCAGTCCGATTACGCAGCCGTTTGAGCCTGCGTATTTCCACCAACTGTCGGTCACGCCCGCTTCAACGACCACGCGCTTCGTGACGGCTTTCGGCAATACCGACTCACGGTAGGCTTCGTCTTGTGCATCGAATACGTTGGTCGACGGCATCGATACGACTCGAACTTTTTTACCTTTGCCGCTCAGCTCGTCCGCCGCTTTCACCGCTAATTCGACTTCCGATCCCGTTGCGATCAGGATTACGTCCGGCTGACCTTCACTGTCTTTCAGGATGTAGCCGCCTTTACCGATCGCTTCGATTTGTGCCGACGTCCGCGCGATGTGCGCTAGGTTTTGCCGTGAGAAGATCAGGCAGCTCGGACCGTCGTTTCGTTCGATCGCCGCTTTCCACGACACCGCAGATTCCACGGCATCGCACGGACGCCACACTTGCATGTTCGGAATCATCCGCAAGGTCGCGGTTTGTTCAACCGGTTGGTGGGTCGGTCCGTCTTCGCCTAAGCCGATCGAGTCGTGCGTGTATACGAAGATGGTCGGGATTTTCATCAACGCCGCCATCCGCAATGCGTTACGCGCATATTCGGAGAACATCAGGAAGGTCGCGCCGTACGGTTTGAAGCCGCCATGCAGGGTGATGCCGTTCATGATCGCCGACATGCCGAATTCACGGACGCCGTAGTAGACGTAGTTGCCGTCGTGTCCCGGTGCATTGACGTCTTTGCAGCCCGACCACAGGGTCAGGTTCGAGCCCGCCAAGTCCGCCGAGCCGCCCATCAGTTCGGGCAGTAACGGTCCGAATCCGTTCAGGGTGTTTTGCGAGGCTTTGCGGCTGGCGATGGTTTCGCCTTTCGCGTCGACCGCGGCAATGAAGGCGTTCGATTTTTCCGCCCAGTCGCTCGGCAGTTGTCCGCTCATGCGACGTTCGAATTCGGCCGCCAGTTCCGGATGCGCTGCTTGGTATTTCGCGAATTTGTCGTTCCACTCCGCTTCTTGACGCGCGCCTTTGTGTTTCGCGTCCCAGCCCGCATAGATGTCGGCAGGGATTTCGAATGGCGCATGCGGCCAGCCGATGCGTTCGCGGGTCGCCTCGATTTCGGCTTCGCCTAATGCCGCTCCGTGACATTCTTCTTTGCCTTCTTTGTTCGGCGAGCCCCAGCCAATGATGGTTTGGCAACAGATCAAAGTCGGCCGGTCGGTCACGCTGCGCGCTTCTTCCAAGGCTTTTTTGACGGCTTCAGGGTTATGGCCGTCTACTTTCGGGATGACGTGCCAGCCATAGGCTTCGAAGCGTTTCGGCGTGTCGTCCAGGAACCAGCCCGGCGTGTCGCCGTGACCGCGGACTTCGCCGTCGATCGAGATGTTGTTGTCGTCGTAGACGGCAATCAGTTTGCCCAGTTTCATCGAGCCTGCCAATGAGCAAGCTTCATGCGAGATGCCTTCCATTAAGCAGCCGTCGCCCAGGAAGGCGTAGGTGTAGTGGTCGACGATTTCGTGGCCGGGGCGGTTGAATTGGCCCGCCAGCGCGCGTTCGGCTATCGCGAAACCCACGGCATTGGTGATGCCTTGACCTAACGGTCCGGTCGTCGTTTCGACGCCCGGCGCATAGCCGTATTCCGGATGACCCGGGGTTTTCGAATGCAGTTGACGGAATTGTTTCAGTTCGTCGATCGGCAGGCCGTAGCCTGTCAGATGCAGTAACGAGTACAGCAGCATCGAGCCGTGTCCGTTGGACAGTACAAAGCGGTCTCGATTCGCCCAGCTCGGGTTAGTCGGGTTATGCTGCAGGAAGTCGTTCCACAACACCTCGGCGATATCCGCCATCCCCATCGGTGCGCCCGGGTGTCCGGAGTTGGCTTTTTGGACGGCATCCATGCTCAAAGCGCGTATGGCGTTCGCTAAGTCTCGGCGCGAAGGCATATTCTTCTCCTTTGTCAATTCGGTAAGTTACAACGGTGACTCGTTTTGGTAAAGCCTTGCGGCTCGGTCACTTCTTTTGTTGTGTTGGAATTCGGTTGGAACGAGTGACAGGGTCGCCACTCGTTCGGTTCGGCTTTCGGTTTGTTCCAGCGCGGATCGCTCCGCTTCGGCTCATTCCAGGTTCGCGTGCCGCGATCTCATTTCTTCTTCCGGAATGCCTTTCTCATGAATGATATGTGAGATGATCGCTTCCAGGAAAAACAGCGTCGATAGTTCGAACACGGTGCCCATCGGCATGCCTTTCACTTTGCCATACAGCTCCGATGTCCCAACTTGGAACACTGCATCAGCCATATCACCAATGGTCGAATCGCTTTTCGCCGAGATCAACAGGATTTTGGCGCCGATCTCTTTCGCTTTCTTGGTGAACGCGATCAATTGTTCGGTTTCGCCCGAGCCTGAGATGATGATTAACAGGTCGCCTGCCTTGATGCTCGGCGTGACGATTTCGCCAACCACGCTGACATCGTAGCCGCTATGCATTAAGCGCATCGCAAAAAACCGACCGATCAAGCCCGACCGACCCGCTCCCGATACGAACACGCGTTTCGCTTGGTCGAGTAGGTCGGTCAGTTTTTGATCATAGCTGTCGTCGGTCGCCGCTAGAATACCGGATATTTTGTCAATGATCAGTTGCTGATGCATGACTTATGCACTCGCTGCATCAACCAGTTGACGGATTTCACGGGCTGCTTCTGCCGGGGATGGCGCGCCATAAATCGCCGCACCGACCACGATGATGCTCGCGCCGCTGGCAACCACTTGTTGTACGGTCGCTTGTTTGATACCGCCGGCTACCGATACGCGTACGTTCAGGCCTAGGTCGGCAATCGCTTGTAAATCGGCAAATGGCGTTTGGCCCGCTGCTTGTGCGTCCAAGCCCGTGTGTACACCGACGATTTGTGCGCCCAGTTTCGCTGATTCGCGTGCGCATTCAACTTTGTCAGGCACGTTGATCAGGTCAACTTGAACTTCCGCATTGTGCGCGCGTGCCGCTTTGATTACACCACCGATAGTGGCCAGACCCGATACGCCCAACACGGTGCAGATGTCCGCGCCCGCTGCGTAGAACGGCGCCGCTTCGTATTCGCCGGCATCCATCGTTTTCAGATCAACCAACAACAGTTGGTCCGGGAAACGTTGTCTCAGTTCTTTCACTAAGCCAACCCCGTTGTATTTGATGCATGGGGTGCCAATCTCAAAAATATCTACATACGGTGCTACTTGCTCGGCAAGCGCAACGGTTTGTTCGAAATCCAATGAGTCCAACGCCATTTGTATTAATGGTCTTGCCATGTTTCTTCTCCGATAGTTACGGTTTATTGTTGTTTAATGAAAAAATCATAATTAACGATCAGGCCCTACACCACCATAATTCCCTTTATAAAGCGGAAAATTGGTACCTAAATCGACTTTAATCGAGTCTATTTTTTACCCTGAACGACGAACTCTAACCAGAATGCGAGCGGTTGTCAATTTCGCGGAATCAAAGAGCACCAGCTCTACACTACAAGCGGATGCTAAAAGTTATGCACGAAACAATTACTTGAATCAAACTTGCTCTTTGCTAACGCCTCAATGTACCTTAGGGTTTCAAGCGTTCGGTCTCCTTCTTTTTCATTCATCAACCTAACCTAAAAAGCTACAAATTATGATACCTTTTTCCGATATTCAAGCGCTGATCGTCGATATGGATGGCGTTTTATGGCATGGCTCCCAACCGCTTCCGGGGCTTATTGATTTTTTTGAGACATTGCGCGCTAAGCATTTACGTTTCATTTTAGCGACTAACAACGCAACACTTACTGCTGAACAATATGTCTCAAAATTAGCCGGAATGGGTGTATTCATAAGCGCCGAACAAATACTGACGTCCGCGATGGCTACCGCCTCTTATTTATCGCGGGAGGTCGACCCGACCACCAGTCGCATTTTCGTAATTGGCGAAGAGGGAGCACGCGCGCCGCTTCTCGATCATGGATTTACTTTAACCGACACTTTCGATCCGGTTAATACTCAAGCAAATGCCAACATCGTGGTCTGCGGACTGGATCGAACGCTCACCTGGCAAAAATTGGCCAATGCGACTTACACACTCCATGCCGGCGCAAAATTCATCGGCACCAATGCCGATACTTCATTACCGACCGAGCAGGGCATGACGATCGGCAATGGCGCCATTTTAGCGGCCTTACAAGCCGCGACCGGTGTTAAGCCGATTACCATCGGCAAACCGGAACCGATCATGTACCAACAAGCCATGGCCTTGCTTGGTACCGATATGAACAAAACGATTGCAATCGGCGACCGGCTCGATACCGATATCCTCGGCGCTGTGCGCGCCGATATCCGCAGTTTAATGGTACTGACCGGCGTGTCTTCCGAAGACGATTTAAAATTATCCGATTTCCAGCCTACCTGGGTCATGCCGGACATCAGGGCGATTACCCAGGCCTTGCAAAAAACTTAATCATCCTATGGGCAGTCAGTCGATTTGCCAGGCATCGTACCAAGGTCTACCCTTTATCAAATTATTACGTAGGAGTACCGAACATGAAAAAATTCATCAATAGCGTCGACACTCTGCTTAACGAAAGCTTGTCCGGCTTTGCCATGGCTCATGCCGATATCGTCCGTTTCAATGAAGAACCCCATTTCATCAGCCGCCAAGCACCGACACAATCCGGTAAAGTCGCGCTCATTTCCGGCGGCGGTTCCGGCCATGAACCTTTGCATTCGGGCTTTGTCGGTCACGGCATGCTCGATGCGGCATGCCCCGGGCAAATATTTACTTCGCCAACACCGAATCAAATGATGGCTGCAGCGCAAGCCGTCGAAAACGGAGGCGGTGTTTTATTTATTGTTAAAAACTATGCGGGCGATGTTATGAATTTCGAAATGGCCGCCGAAATGATCGATTGCTCGAATGCGACTGTTTTCGTTAACGATGACGTTTCCCTGCCGAAAAACCACAGCACAGGACGGAGGGGGGTCGCCGGAACACTGATTGTCGAAAAAGTTGTCGGCGCGGCCGCCGAAAACGGCAAAGACTTAGCTGCCTGTAAAGCCATAGGTGAAAGAGTGAACGAAGCAACCGCGTCGATGGGGGTTGCAATGACGAGCTGCACCGTGCCGGCGCTTGGCAAACCGACTTTTATCCTCAATGATGATGAAATTGAAATGGGCGTCGGTATTCACGGCGAAAGAGGGCGCGAAACGATACCGATCAAATCCGCTACGGAGATCGTCGAACAACTGTCGACAGCGATTGAAGAGGAATTGAAACCCAAAAAAAATCAACCCGCACTGTTACATATCAACGGTTTTGGAGCGACACCGCTCATCGAGTTACATTTGATTTATAATTTAGCGGCCCAGTTTTGGCAAAAACGCGGCGTGGATATCCGGCGCTCACTGGTCGGCAACTACACGACTTCACTCGACATGGCCGGCTGTTCCATCACATTAAGTTTGCTTGATGAGGACCTATTGAAGCTTTGGGATGCGCCTGTCCATACCGCCGCGTTACGCTGGGGCATGTAAAGGTTAGGAATAGACACAAAATAACTTCTACAAAGATTACGCATTGAGGCGGTTGTCTAAGTTATTTCATGCTCGCCCCTTACTTTGGCAACACTGAAACAATCGCGCAAATCATTAGTTGCGCGGTTTTCGCTCCGGCGTCGATATGCCCTCGCGTGCGTTCGCCCAAAAACGATGCTCGGCCCTTTGTCGCCACCATGTCGCGGGTCGATTCCATACCCTGATTAGCGGTAGCACATACCTGCTTTAAAATTTCCGGCAATGCAGTCGAATTTGCTTCCGCTTGTTTCAGGCAATCGGCTACCGGCATATAAACATCGAGCATCGTTTTCTCGCCGGCATCAGCCTTGCCTCTCCGCTTAACCGCTTCGACACCTTGCGCGAAAGCTTCGGCGAAAGTCGAAACGCTCAACTCTTGCCCCTTAGCCGCTTTGCTCATTGCGATGAATAGCGTTCCGTAAAGAGACCCCGATGCACCTCCGATCGCCGACATCGATACCATGCCGATGTTCTGCAAAGCATCGGCCCAATCGAGAGCCGATATTTCCCCTTCTTTTGCTTTTAAGGCCTTAATACCGCGTTGTAAATTCGTGACATGATCGCCGTCGCCAATCGCTTGATCCAATTCGGTAACTGATTCTGAATTTTGCTTGATGATGGCATCCACGGCATCAATCATTGCCGGAAATAATTTAGGAAATAAGGACATGGCGAACTCCTTGACAAAGTGTTGAAGGCTCGAGCATAGCCTTCAACACGCCGATCTGTCCAGTACTGGTTAAATCAACTCAATGTCAACATTACCGCAAATGAACCGCCCAAAGCGATACTGCATACCACTTTCGATTTTTTAATCATTGGCGATGTTTGCCAAGTATTTTGCAATTGAGCTTTTTGCTCGAAGCACCAAGCAGGAACGGTTTCTTTGGCCTGGCGCCACAAATCGACGATATAGTTAAAAATGACCAACGCCATGATTGCGCCAATGCCCAACATCAAATAAAACACGATAATCTCGGTGGTTCTTGGATCGGTATCAAATGTCAATGAGATGATTTCATCCAACATAAATTCCACGAAAACATAGATGTGTTTAACGACCCATACCACCGCATGGATCAATTCCAACGGCATTTTAACGCTCAACAACATAATAGAAAAAAAGATCAACAAGTTGATTGTGCTGAATGTTTTCATATCGATTTTAACTCCTGATTGAACGTAATGGACTTCGGCCAAAACCGCCAAAAGCCTTGCGACCAGACAGAAAAGGATAATTGGTAAACTTGGGAAATTCCTTTTATAAGTGAAGATATCAACAGTAGCTTTCAATAAACTTGCATCGATATCCTTTTCTAGTAAAAAAAGCCCGCTTTAAGGATCATTGTTTCGGGAAGTATCTATTTGATGCCAAACCCTTACTGTGAAAGTTCGTAGATTTGGACACTTTATCTAATTTTTCGATATACAAAGCTCTGTGCTGGCAATACCGGTTCCAGAGAGGGTGCGGTTGCTCGATCGACAGGCGTCGGCGGCAGGGAGCCGCCGTCGAGCCTACATGGACGTATTCACGGCGTCCTGTCGGGCGAGTGACCGCACCCTCCGCCACCAGAGAACTTTCATTTGCCGGGGCGATGGCTAGGCCTTCATGAACGTTACTGTGATAGCTCGTAGATTTGGGCTCTTTAATCTAATTTTTCGATATGAAAAACAATGCCTGTTCCGAAGAGGGTGCGGTTGCTCGACTGACAGGTGTTGGCGGCAGGGAGTCGCCGTCAAGCCTACACGGACGTATTCACGGCGTCCTGTCGGGCGAGTGACCGCACCCTCCGCCACCAGAGAACTTTCATTTGCCGGGGCGATGGCTAGGCCTTCATGAACGCTACTGTGATAGTTCGTAGATTTGGGCTCTTTAATCTAATTTTTCGATATGAAAAACAATGCCTGTTCCGAAGAGGGTGCGGTTGCTCGACTGACAGGTGTTGGCGGCAGGGAGTCGCCGTCAAGCCTACACGGACGTATTCACGGCGTCCTGTCGGGCGAGTGACCGCACCCTAACCACCCCTCGCACTTTCATTTGCCGGGGTGATGACGGCTTCTTCATGATCGTTAAGAGTATTGTTTGGATCTCATGATAAATGAATCAAAAAGCTTGGTTTTTGCTCCACTACAAACCCTTAAGATAATTCAATGTCATAAACAACGCGGCAATCGATCGGGCTTCGGTGCACTCGCCGGTTGCAATCAGCCCACCAATATCGTCTATTTTCCAGGGCACGACTTCGAGTTCCTCGGGTTCGTCGCCCTGCAACTTTTCCTCATAAAGATCCTTGGCAATAATAATCTCGGTCATGTGCTCGAGATAAGCGGGCGCGATTGAAAAAGAACTCAAATGAAAAAGGGTTCTAGCTCCAAAACCGACTTCCTCCTTGAGTTCACGGTTTGCGGCTTCGATAAAAGTTTCTCCGGCGTCGGTTTTACCTTTAGGCAAACCCAACTCGTAACGATGAACGCCGGCAGCATATTCACGAACCAATAAGACCGTTTCTTTATCCAAAAGCGGCACAATTAACACCGCACCTCCAGGCCTTCCTCGGGCCAGGCGTTCGAAATTACGTTGTTCGCCATTGCTAAACTCGATGTCGAGCGATTCGATACGGAATAACCGGCTTTCGGCGATCACGGTTTTATTGAGAAGTGTCGGTTTTTCGCGCATTATTGGCTATATTTTTAATATGATGACCGACAAATATAACCTACTCTTATGATCGATTGGAAAAAAATTGATACTGTCTTACTGGACATGGACGGCACGTTGTTGGATTTGAATTTCGATAATCATTTCTGGCTGGAATTCGTGCCGTTGAAATTCGCCGAAAAAACCGGCATCTCGGTTGAAACGGCCAAATATCAATTGGAACCCCGCTTCAAAAGCATGGAAGGCAAGTTGGAATGGTATTGCCTGGATTATTGGAGCGAAGTCTTGGAGTTGGATATTGCCGGCCTTAAAGCCGAAATAGCAGGATTGATCGCCGTCCTGCCGCATGTCACCGAATTTCTCGAAAAAGTCAGACAATCATCGAAAAATCTTTTTTTGGTGACCAACGCGCACAGAAGCAGTTTGGACCTGAAAATGGAAAAAACCTGTTTGCAGCCGTTTTTCGACGCTATTATCTGCTCGCATGATTTCGGCTTTCCGAAGGAACAGCCGGGATTTTGGCGTTTACTGGAAAACCATCAATCGTTCGACAAGCAACGCACGCTATTGGTCGATGACAGCCTGGCGGTCTTGAATTCGGCCAGGCAATACGGCATCAATTATTTGATATCGGTCAGTAAACCGGACAGCACTCGTTCGAAAAGACTGATAGACGAGTTTCCTGCTATTGAGGATTTTCGGGAACTGATGCAGGGCTTGTAACGGCTTGAGCAGACTTATCTCGCGGCACCGGCTTTTTTCTCGGCTTTTCCGGGTACTTACTTTGACTATTACGTGCGGGCCTCTCCGGCCGAGGCTTGCGCTCAGGCTTGACCACTTCAGCCAGCAAATCGGCCGTTATCGATTGAATCGGAACTTTTTGACCGATATAAGTTTCGATGTCCGGCATCGAATAGGCGTATTCTTCGCAAATAAAACTGATCGCTTCGCCGCTGGCGCCGAAACGCGCGGTTCTGCCGATTCGGTGTACGTAATCCTCGACTTCCTGAGGTAAATCATAGTTGATCACATGCGACACGTCGGCGATATGCAACCCGCGCGCCGCGACATCGGTCGCGATCATGAGCCTAATTTTGTTTTCCTGGAAATCAGTCAATAACCGCTGACGTTTTTCCTGAGGGACATCGCCGCTCAAAACAGCGGTGACGAAGCCATTGGCATTCAGATAGTCGTTAAGTCGTTCGGCACAACGTTTGGTGTTGACGAAAATAATGCTGCGTTGCGGCGCATATTTTTTCAATACGCCCAATAATAGCGGTATTTTCTGTTCGTTGGACGGACAAAACGCACTTTGCCGAATGGCCTTGGAGGTGACTTCTTCCGTTTCGATTTTGATAAGTACCGGCTGATTCATATGCTCGTAAGCCAGTTCGGTCACTTTGTAGGATAAAGTTGCCGAAAACAGCATATTCAATCGCTTATCGGCCGGCGGCATCCTTCTTAACAAGAATCGAATATCCTTAATGAACCCTAGATCGAACATCCGGTCGGCTTCATCGAGCACCATTACCTGCACGTTATCCAGCGTGAAAGTCCCTTGCCGATAAAAGTCGATAATACGGCCCGGTGTGCCGATGATAATATCGACATTGGACTTGATGGTATCCATTTGTTTTTTATAGTCGGTCCCACCGTATATAAGCGCAAACTTAAGGTTCAAATATTTGCCCAGCTGCAAGGCATCTTTGTGAATCTGAATGGCAAGCTCCCGGGTAGGTGCTAATATAACCGCCCTGGGGTTTTTGATCTTTTCACTTTCGTCGTTGATTAAGCGCTGAAAGGTAGCCAGTAAAAAGGTTGCTGTTTTGCCGGTTCCGGTTTGAGCTTGCCCTGCGATATCCTTGTCTCTTAATGACAAAGGCAACGAACGATCCTGTATTGGAGTACAATGCGTAAAGCCGGCCTCGGTCAGTCCGTGCAATATCGAATCGGATAACTCCAAATTGCTGAATCGGGTTTGAGTAAGATGCGTTGTATTCATAGTCCTATAGCATAACTTAAAAAAGATGAAAGTGATTGACAAAATAACGCCGGCACTCCTATAGTCACAATTTTAGCAATTTTGGAGAATAGCGTGAGTGAGTCAGTCCTTCATGTAACTGATGGTGAATTTAACGAAACCGTACTGAAAGCAGGCGGTCCTGTGCTAGTTGACTATTGGGCTGAATGGTGCGGACCTTGTCGGATGATCGCACCGGTTCTGGATGAAATCGCCAAGGAATATGCCGGTCGACTAGCTGTCGTCAAACTCAATATCGATGAAAACCCACAAACGCCACAGCATTACGGCGTGCGCGGCATACCGACACTAATGCTGTTTAAAGACGGCGAAGTCGAGGCAACTAAAGTTGGCGCCTTGACTAAATCGCAATTGGCCGATTTCATCGATAACAATATTTAATATTCCAGCGAACTCGGGGTTGTCGTAAATTATTTGGACGGCCCCGACTATTTTGATATATAATCGCGCTGCTTTTTTCGGCATCTTCCTTACCCGTCTGTGGGTAAAATCCAAAAATTTTACCATCCCTTTGTTTTTACGGCCGTTCGCCGTGCTTTTCATTCCTTCGAGTTCCCGTTAATCTATGAATCTAACCGAGTTAAAACTAAAACAAGTCAGCGAACTTATTGATATTGCGGAGTCATTGGGACTCGAAAATGTCGCCAGAACACGCAAACAAGACCTTATCTTCGCAATTTTAAAAAAACAAGCCAAAAGCGGCGAGGATATATACGGCGATGGCGTATTGGAAATTTTACAAGACGGTTTCGGTTTTCTTCGCACACCCGGTTGCTCTTATCTAGCAGGCCCCGACGATATTTACGTTTCACCCAGCCAAATAAGACGCTTTAACCTACGCACCGGCGACACGGTCAGCGGCAAAATTCGCCCGCCGAAGGAATCGGAACGTTACTTCGCGATGCTCAAAGTTCAAAACATTAACTTCGAAGCGCCCGAAAATACCAAAAACAAGATTCTCTTTACCAACCTCACCCCCCTGTTTCCGAACGTACGCTTCACCTTAGAAAAAGGTAATGGCACCAGCGAGGACTTGACGGGCCGCATTATCGATCTGATCGCACCGATCGGCAAGGGACAACGCGGCTTGATCGTTTCGCCGCCGAAAGCCGGTAAAACGATGATCATGCAAAGCTTGGCCCATTCCATCGCCGAAAAAAATCCCGAATGTTATCTGATCGTCTTATTGATCGACGAACGCCCTGAAGAGGTGACCGAAATGGAACGTTGCGTACGCGGCGAGGTTATTTCCAGCACCTTCGACGAACCCGCAACACGACATGTGCAAGTAGCCGACATGGTAATCGAAAAAGCGCGAAGACTGGTCGAGCATAAACACGATGTAGTCATTCTGTTAGATTCGATCACTCGATTAGCACGCGCATTCAATACTGTTGTGCCTTCTTCCGGCAAGGTATTAACCGGCGGTGTCGACGCGAATGCCTTGGAAAAGCCCAAACGCTTCTTTGGCGCCGCAAGAAATATCGAGGAAGGAGGGAGTCTCACGATCATTGCAACCGCATTGATCGATACCGGCTCGAGAATGGACGATGTGATTTACGAGGAATTCAAAGGCACCGGCAACATGGAATTGCACCTAGACCGCAAATTGGCCGAAAAACGAATTTATCCGGCGATCAATATCAATCGCTCCGGAACACGCCGCGAAGAATACCTGGTCGACTCCGAAGAGCTGCAAAAGACTTGGATATTGCGGAAAATCCTACAACCGATGGATGAAATGGCGGCTTCCGAGTTCTTATTAGGCAAGCTCAAGGACTTCAAGACTAATTCCGAATTTTTCGATTCGATGAAGCGTTAATTTTTCGAACAATAGCACACAAATAACACGCTTATGACGGATCGCGGTACCGCTTGATGGATTAGCTCCTATTTAACCCCTCATTAGCAAGTCGAACAGGCCCTTTCTTTTATCAAGCGACGAAACTCCATAGTTTAGAAGTGCGGTCGAAATCCGATTAAGTTGAAAATAAGTTATGACGGCAAAACGCATTGCGATCATTCAAGGACATCCCGATCCGGACGAGCAACGATTTTGCCGAGCCCTTGCTAACGCCTATGCCGACGGAGCCCGTTCTAAAGGGCATCAAATCAAAACGATCGACATTGCCCGAATCGAATTTCCGATTCTCCGTACACAACATGAATTCGAACAAGGGGCCATAAGCGATTCGATTCAACAAGCCCAGGACATCATTCAATGGGCAGAGCATCTCGTTATCATCTACCCATTATGGCTCGGCAGCATGCCCGCCTATCTAAAAGCATTTCTCGAACAAGTTTTCAGACCCGGATTCGCTGCTGTCAAGTCTGCAGAAGGCAAGCCATGGAAAAAATGCCTCTCAGGAAGAAGCGCGCGAATAGTCGTGACCATGGGCATGCCGGCTTTCGTATACCGCTTCATTTATTTGGCTCATAGCTTGAAAAGCCTGGAGAGAAATATACTGGGTTTCTGCGGTATCGGTCCAGCCAAAGACACACTGATTGGCATGGTAGAAGCCATCGGTCACGATAAAAGGCGGAAGTGGCTGCGCCGACTCGAAAAGCTGGGACAGGAAGGTCGATAAAGTCGGAATCCGTTTAATCTCGCCGATTTAACGGACTTAGGAACGAGCATGAAATAACTTAGACAACTGTTGGAAGGGGGTTTGGTGGCTCGATTGACAGGTGTCGGCGGCAGGGCAGATTTTTGCTCCTGCAAAATCTGCATTCATGCCATCCATGGCAATCAGATTCCGCCGTCAAGCCTACACGGACGTATTCACGGCTTCTTCTGGAAGAGATGCCTGATATTGGCTGTTTCCTAAACCGAACTCAGGTTTGGCAAAATGTGATGCAGCCCTTTTGGCTTCAGCTTTGCGAGACACCAACGAACTGCAACACATATACGCTGTCGATTTATTTTGTTGGAGGCACGTATCCTTCGGGCATTTCAGCCCCACCGCCGAATAAAAATTTATTCCGTTCTTCCTCAAGAAATTTTTTAGCTTTAGGATCGAAACTGGCCAAACGATGCTCATTGATCAGCATGGTTTGTAAACTAAGCCAATCCTGCCAAGCTTGTTTTGAAATCGTATCGAATATTTGCTGTCCTTTAGGGCCCGGAAACGGAGGCGCATCAAGGCCTTCGGCGTCGATACCTAATTTTGCACAACGAATGATTCTAGTCATAGTCAGTCCTTATAAATTTGTTGCAACAGCCGCTTAATCGGCGCAGCCAAAGCAAGTGAAGAAAATTGCTCAGGTTTATACCAGAGCATACGGTTTGCTTCCATCACAAAATGATTAGGGTTATTGGTATGGAAGTGCAGCGGCGTAAAATCTAAATGATAATGCGAAAAGGTATGACGCACTTTAGGTTGGGTGTATTCATTAATGATGTCTATATGACGAGCCATACACCACGAGCGTGCCGATTCTATCGTATCGAATTCCGGGAGGCTCCATAAGCCTCCCCAGATTCCGGTACCCGGTCTTTGTTCCAGCAAAATACTGTTCTCGTTTGTGGTCAAGCATAAAAAATAAACCTGCTTGACCGGTTGCTTACGCGCCGGTTTCGGAGCTGGTATCGACGCCGTTTTATTTTCAATATGAGCCCTGCAAGCCGAAACGAGCGGACAAACAGCACAATTAGGCTTTCCCCGGGTACAAATCGTGGCGCCTAGATCCATCATCGCCTGAGTATAGTCTTCGACACAATGGACCGGCGTATACAACGCGCTCAGCTTCCAGAGCGTCTTACTGGCTTCTGTCGAGCCGGGCCATTCGCTAATGCCGGCGAAGCGGGTCAGCACTCTTTTGACATTGCCATCCAGTATCGGATGGCTTTTCTTGAAAGCGATGCTCAATATCGCGCCGGCGGTCGAACGGCCTATTCCGGGCAAATCGAGCAGTTCGTCCAAGCTATCAGGAAACGAATCGCGCTCCGCAATGATTTGCGCGCATTTGTGCAAGTTGCGTCCCCGAGCATAATAACCAAGGCCTGCCCAATACTGCAAAACCGTATCGACCGAAGCCTCTGCGAGAGATTGAATATCGGGAAAGCGAGCGATGAATGCATTGAAATAAGGAATTACGGTTGCCACTTGCGTTTGCTGCAACATGACTTCGGAAACCCAAACTTTGTAAGGTGACGCAGGGTTCTGCCAGGGCAAGTCATGGCGTCCGTGCTTGTCGAACCACGCCAACAGCCGGTCTTGAAATTCGCTCGGAGTCATTGGAATCAGGAAATAGTAAAACCGCGAAGTATAACCTAACGTTCATGAAGGCCTGGCAATTACCCCGGATGATGAAAGTTCTTGGGGAGTTGAGGATGCGGTCACTCGCCCGACAGGACGCCGTGAATACATCCATGTAGGCTCGACGGCGGCTGTCCCTGCCGCCGACGCCTGTCGGGCGAGCAACCGCACCCTCTTCGGACCGGCATTTTCGTTGCTGAGCTTTTGCATATCGAAAAAATTAGATAAAGAGTCTATATCTACGAACTTTCACAGTACCGATATACCTTTCGCACTTCAAATTTCGGCATTAGCCTATGGAGGTGCCGGGGTGTTCGGCAAAGGCTTTGATAGCATGGATGCTATCATAGAGCCTACGCGGACGTATTTACGGCGTCCTTTGACGAGCACCCCGGCACCGAAATTTGACAAGCAAAGGAGTATACTAACGATTTTTTATCCCCCGGTAAAAAGCATCCTGCTCGGTCACCGGAAAGATCGCCATTGAACCGAAACCCTCGTATTTAAGGCAGGTTATGCCAACAACTTGAAAAAACTTTTCGGTGCCCCGCAAATAGGGCAAACCCAGTCGTCGGAAATATCTTCCCAGCGCGTACCGGGCGCAATGCCGCTGTCCGGATCGCCTTTTGCTTCGTCGTAAATGTGTTCGCATTCCATACAATGGTATTTTCTATATTCGGACATCGTGGTTGTCTCCTTTAGCAATGGTTGGGGTTCAATAACCCTATTGATTATGATTTAAACGTATTGGAAAGTTTATATTCGGTCACCCTTCCCTTATTCCAAAGAGTAAGACCCGGCTAGCAGATCACTGCCATTAAGTTATTATGCCATCACAGAAATAAGTAATGCTTGCATTAAGGCTCTACTGTGTCTCAAAAGCTTGCCATCCATGGCACTGAATTCCGCTAATCCATGGCGGAATGACGGGTTTGCCTTAGCTTAATGGCAGTGTTCTAGCAGGTAGTTAAACACCCAATTCCATTAAGTTAAGCCGTTCGTGGTGAGCCTGTCGAACCATGGACGGCTTAACTTATCGACCCGGGCTTCTCTATTCACCCTTCGACAAAGCTTTCCTGAGCACAGCCGAAGGGCTCTAGGCGAACGGAAAAGCCATTAACTTAACGGTAGCGAGTAAATACCGGAGAACTTAGCAATGGCTCTCAATAAGCTTGTTTCGAGTATTTGGATCGTCTTGATCCGGTATCAAAAAAACTTTTTCAATATATCAGAAACGCCGGGGCCAACTTTTTTGTCGAGCTTGTCCAGTAACTTGTCTTTTTTGCGCTCGAGCTTTTCCAGTTGCTGGTCTTTGAGCATCGACGCAATATCGAGTTTATATTCCGGCTCTTTGAAATTACCGGTGATGTTGATGACGATTGGCAATTCCTTGATCTTGTCGGCCGTGCTTTCGGCTACTTTACTTCGGACTAGTTTTGCATTGATCCGGTAATCGATCCGTTCGGATTTCAAATCAGCGGTACCTTTTCCGGTGGCTTCGATCTTGGAAGCCGTAGCGATAAGATCGTTATTGCTAATAACCCCATTGACGACTCGGGCGCTACCCTTAATTTCGGAAAAAGCGGTTTGATCTTTCGGATTGTCGCGGAGTACCTGCGTGCCTTTTAGCAGTGATTTTGCATCGTCGATCATTTGTTGCAAATTAAATCCTCTAATGATGCTGTCCTTGAATAAAAAATCGACTTGGCCGTTCAATGTGGATTTAAGCGCTTTGCTATCATTGCCGCTAGCCTGGAGCCTAGTCGATGCGGTCATTGCACCGGCAATCTTTGCACTGCCGGCATAATCGTTCAATAAAGGTTCGATTTGTATACCGATGAATTTTTCGTTGAGCCTCCATTGCGGCAATTCGCCGGTCACATCTAGATTCATCGTGCCTTCATAAGAGCCCCGATACAAAGTTTTTACGGCTTGTTCGGTGTTGACTTTGCCGTCTTTGGCAGTCAATTTGAGATCGACACCGTGCAGTAAAAGATTGCTGATCGTGAGCCTGCCGATCGATAACAAGCCATTGATATTCAAACCTCTTAAGGTTTCAACCTGAATCATCGAAGCGCCCGCGGCGACTGCGGCGGCAGGTCCTGCAATCGGTTGCGCTGTCTTATCCGATTCGTCTTCAGGCGCTAGATAACGATCGACATTCAAGGTATCGACGTTTAAGTTGAATGATATTGCCGGATCGCCGAAATTATCGACGCGGCCATTACCTTTAATCGCGCTATCGTCGAGTTGAATGCTGATACTTTGTAAATCCGCCGATTCGGATGCAACCTGTAATTTGAAATCGGCGCTTAATGACGTCAATGCCTGAGCATCACGCATAACAGGAGGGTCGATGCCGGCCTGCTTTAACCATGCCGATGGATTAAAGCGGGCAATGCTCACAGGCCCCTCGAAAACGGGTGCGTCAATCACCTGCTTTCCGCTGAGCGATGCAAGCACATGCAAATCCCCTGATTCGACATCGAGCTTGGTCAATTCGAGCAATTGCGCGGTCAAATTCAGATCGGCTTGAGCCATCACTTTTGCCGACATCGATCCGCCGGGAATGTCTTTTCCTCGAATCTCGGCGGATAAATCAAATCGGGTCGCATTAAAGCGATCGAAATTTTCGTTGAGCAGTAATTCGGCGGAGAGCTGGTAAAAGCCGGTTAATTCCTGTTCAGGCTGCTCTAAAATAAAGCTAAGCTTTAAATCGATGGGCTTATCGAAAGCCAAATCGTCTGAAATCAGATTCAACTCCTTAATTGAAAAGCGCGTATCGTTTTGCCTGTCGTGCCAATTCAATCGGGCGTTTTCAAGATTTATGCCTGCAATCGCTAGACTGGCAACCGTCTTAAGCGCTTCAACATCGGTATCGGTATCGACAGTATTGGTATCTTCCCACTCGGTTGATGTCGCAGCGGTATGCGCCTCGGGTTGGGCTTGCTTGAAATCGTCCCAATTACTGATTCCGGTCTCGTTTTTTTCTAAATTTAAAATCAAGCCTTTCAGGACGACACGGTCTACTTCGAACTTTTTAGACAATAAAGGCAGTAATTTGGCTCTAATTTGCGCGTTTTCGATTTCAGCGAACGGAATTTTTTGAAAACCTTCGGCATTGCTTAAGGCCAGTTTTTCGGCAGTGACGCCAATCCATGGAAAGATCGATAATTCGATATCGCCCGAGATAGTCAAATCGCGACCGGTTTTGTCTTTAACCGCCGAAGCAATTTGCGGCTTGAAATCATTGGGACTGAACAATAACGGCAAAGCCACTGCTGCAATGACAATGAGCAAAATAATAGCCGCAAAAACCGATAAAAATATTTTCAGGGTTTTTAGCACTGCCAGTCTCCTTTCTGAATAAAGATGTGATTAGCGGTTAAATTTGAATTATCATGTGTGATCATTCATTACGTTAAGCGTTACTGCGGCTTAAATCAATCGAAATATTGCGCAAGGCCACCGGATACCTATGCTCCGAAGAGTTAACGAAATCAAATCGTAGTAGATCGATTGCATAATTAAAAAAATACACCGTGACCTCATGAAGCACTCAAAAGTGCTTTCATTAAGGCACACGACTTAATAAAAAAGAATAGGGAGGGTAACTCAATGTTGTTTGCTCAAATTGCCGGAATCGTTATGCTGGTATGGTTTTATCAAACTGCGAAAAAATTAGGTGAAAACCCAATGAACTGGGCGATAACCGGTTTGGTTGGTTACTGGTTGACTTGGTGGATCGTCAAATTATCGATCAAAAGTCTAAATTTAGATGCGCTTGCAGGAAATTCGGGTATCTTGAAGTTCGTGATCATTTTAACCCCTGCATTACTTGCGATACTTGCCACACTGTTCATCCGAAAGAAATATCTGATCGATGCGGCCGAATCGAAACAAGACAACCAGTAAATTGCTTATTGCCTAATTACCCTGACTCCGTACCGATAACCCTAAAAAAGCATTTGAGTGCCTCAAAAACTACCGTTCGTTCTGAGCCCTTCGGCTTACGCTCAGGAGAGCCGAAGGGCTCAACACGAACGGTCTACAACACATGCCAACTGCTCTTTTTAGGACAACAAATAAAAAAGGCGCATTGCCAAACGGCAATGCGCCTTTTTAAGCCTATCGAATCATTCGATTAGAGCTTGTCGGCATTTTTCTCCAGATACTCGGCAACGCCTTCAGGGCTTGCGTTCATACCCGAATCGCCTTTGTTCCAACCTGCAGGGCAAACCTCGCCATTTTCCTCGAAGAATTGCAGGGCGTCGACCATACGAATCAATTCGTCCATGTTACGGCCCAGAGGCAGATCGTTAACGACTTGATGACGAACCACGCCTTCCTTGTCGATCAAGAAAGTTCCGCGATAAGCGACGGCCGGCGCAGCGGCTTCGACATCGTAATCTTTACAGATACCGTGTGAAATATCGGCCGCCATTGTGTAACGGACCGGGCCAATACCGCCTTTGTTAACCGGCGTATTACGCCATGCATTGTGCGTAAAGTGAGAGTCGATCGAAACGGCAATTACTTCGACGCCACGACTTTTGAACTCGTCAATGCGATGATCGAGAGCGATCAATTCGCTAGGGCAAACAAAGGTAAAGTCCAGCGGGTAAAAGAAGACTACCGCATATTTGCCTTTTGTTGCTTCGGAAAAATTAAAAGCATCGACTATTTCGCCATTGCCCAGTACTGCAGGAACGGTAAAGTCGGGGGCTTGTTTACCTACTAATACGCTCATCGAATGTCTCCAAGTGTTTAAAAATAGAAGGTTATGAGTTGAGGACAACCACCAATCGGTGGCATAGTCGCATTCTACATCAAAATACTAGGGAATTGTCACAATTCCCTAACTTTTAACTTGCTTTTATTTTGGGAATGAGGATAATTTGTAAGCATAGGCTTACACCGGTAAGCTTTCATAATTTTGTAATATTTTTCTGCTTCACGCGGAATAACCTCGATGTATTAGCGGCAAATATTCTCTGTTCAACAAATGGTGAAAACCGTTAGTAGGTTCAAATGCTATGGTAAAACATAAACAAATCACAGAGCCCGATGTATTCGGGTATCAGGTCCGAATCGTTCGGCGAGGTAAAGAAACCAGTCGTTATTTTTCTCATAAGCTTTGGGGAAACAAAAATAAATCCTTAAAAGCCGCTATCGCTTGGCGCGATCAAATGTTGGTGGCTTTGAAAGGGAGTAAGACGCGCTTTCTCAAGCCACCGAAAAATAAAACGACTACGGGACTGACCGGCGTTTCTAGAACGATCAAGTACGACCACCGCAAGGATAAGAGTTACTTATGCTACACGGTGTTTTGGGTCAAGGACGGCAAGTCCAGAAACAAAACCTTTCAGGTCGGCAATGTCGAAAAAGTCACTGCCGACGACGAATTGCACGCGTTTCGTACCGCGCGCTTATTCCGTAGTTGCTATGAATATGCGATAGACAATGACCTGGAATTCGACGATAGTCAATTTGCCGGCTGGAAAAAACGTCGATTGTACGACGACCCCAATCTCAGAGTTGTTTAAAAAACCGCATAGCAGAGCCTAGCCTTATTCGGCTCTGCTTACGAGCAATAGCGTATCTAAGGAACGAGCATGAAATAACTTAGACAACTGTTGGAAGGGGAGTCCGGGGGCTCGATTGACAGGTGTCGGCGGCAGGGATAGCCGCCGTCAAGCCTACAGGGACGTATTCACGGCGTCCTGTCAAGCGAGTCACCGAACCTCCGCAAAGCCTACTACTTGTAGAAGTTATTTTGTGCTCATTCCTAAGAAGTCTCGTTGGTTTTACTTAGATAACTGAGCCATTGCTCTGCGTTTTTTCTATTGTTAGGAAAGCTTTTCGCCTGGGCAAAAGATTGGCGGGCCTGTTCGGTGTTATTGCTTTCGTAATAACTCATCCCGAGAATCATATAAGCTTGGCCGGGTTGTTTCAACCCGCCTTTTGCCAATGCCTTATTCATCGCGGCAATGGCTGCGTTCCAGTTTTCTTGCTCATAATAGATTTGCCCGAGTTGTTGATAAAGACTGCCTTTGTCATCGAGCTTAGAGGCGGCTTCCAAGGCTTGAACGGCTTTATTCAATTCCCGTGCCTGCTTCCAGGCGTTAGCCAGTAATTCCCAATTTTTTACCGTATTCGCAACTTTTTTCGCATCGAGTTCGGACCGCAATACGGAAGCGGCTTTATACGGCAACCCGGCATACAGAAATAAATTAACCAGATCTAAAATTTCCTGTTCCGAATTCACTAGGCCTTTTTTGTATGCCAGATGCTTGACCGTGGCCGCCTGCGTGTATTGATTCAATTGTTGATAAACCGAAACTAACTGGGTCCAATACTCGTTTTTGGTCGGATTGGCAGCCATCAGCTTGCGCAATAACGGTATCGCCGATTGAT
This sequence comes from Methylotuvimicrobium buryatense, assembly GCF_005931095.1. Lineage (GTDB taxonomy): Bacteria > Pseudomonadota > Gammaproteobacteria > Methylococcales > Methylomonadaceae > Methylotuvimicrobium > Methylotuvimicrobium buryatense. The sequence goes on from NZ_CP035467.1 coordinate 4,901,162, forward strand.
AGTCTTTCAATTCATAAAACAACGCGAGCTGTAGCTGATACCATGAATCTTCAGGCTTGGCAGTCGACTGAATGGCCTTGGAAATATGCGGCAAGGCATTACGATATTGTTTCAACTGAGTATAGGCATTCGCCAACAACACATGAGTTTGCGCATCCGGCACCGGATTTTTTGCCAACCATGGCTTCAGAGTCTCAATCGCCTTGGCATATTGCTCGGCAGCCAAATATAGCTGCCCCAGGTTTAAAAGCGCATCTTGCTGTTGTTTGTCAGGCAGGGTATTTAATGCAACGGCTTTTGACAGCCATTCGGTAGCCTTAGCATATTGCTCCTTGAGTGCATAAACCGAAGCCAGGCTACGCAACACGACGGCTTGATCCAAGCCTCCGGCTTTGACTTCGCCGACCATCGCCAACAATTGCTGTTCGGCCTTGCCGTAAGCCTTATCGGCAATAAGCCGGTCCGTAGACTGAATTTTTTGATACAGCGCAGGAGAAATCGTCGCTTGCTTGGCATCGGCCGCGGCAGCAACCGGCGCATTCAATAATGAAACAAGCAGTAAGCTGAGTAAGTGCGTTCGCTTCATTTGGACAGTTTAAACTCCAAGGTTTGTTGAGCCCTTTGTTCGTAAGCCTTGCCGTCGACCACTTTCGCTTTGAATTTCCATCGCTTGACGGCGGCAAGCGCTTCGCGGTTAAAAATATCGCTTGGATGAGACTCGACCACAACCGCATCGCTGACTTCGCCGGTTTTCGTAATCGTAAATTCCACCTTGACCCAACCTTCGATGCGCCGGCTCGCCGCACGCATCGGATAACGCGGCGGAATGCGTACCAATGGCGTCACGTCGGTCGTAATCGTGCCGGTACCGACCGCTGCACTCGGCGCGGAAGGCGAGGGCGCTGCCGCACCCACTGTCAAACCTTCCAAAGCCGAACCGCCGAAACGAGCGCTCGGTAACGGCACGCTCAGATTCGGAATCGCCAAATTCGGCTGAGCGGCAGCCATCGGTTGTGTGTGCTGCGTTTGCATCGGCGGTGGCGGCGGACGTTTTTCCGGCGGAGGCGGCGGCTTGACGGTCTTTTTTTCCTGGACCTGAGGTTTGGTTTCTCGTTTCAAGCGCACGAACTCGACCATTTGCAGGTTGTCGGTTTTCTCAAAACCGCTCCCTCTATTCATCACCATCGCTTGCATCAGCCAAAACAAAGCCAGCGTAACGCCCAGCCCGGCCAATAATGAAATCGCGAGGCGCTTCACTTCGATTCCGTTTCCGTCGCGATCGCCGCATTGGTGATACCGGCCAAACGGATTTGATCCATAACTTGCACAAGAACGTGGGTCTTGGTGTCGCGGTCGGCGGCAATGATAACCGAGCCGAGCGGATTTTCGGCCTGCAAGCGCGCGACATTGGCCCTGACCGCGCGGACATCGACCGCGCGTTTATCGATCCATATTTCGCCGTCGGCCTTGATCGACACGATAATATGAGCCTGTTCTTTTTTCTCGGCCGTTTGCGCGGTGGGTCGATTAACATCGATACCGGATTCCTTAACGAAAGACGTCGTCACAATGAAAAAAATCAGCATGATGAACACGATGTCGAGCATCGGCGTCATATCGATATCAGAAATTTGATCGGATGTCGAACGGCTAGTAGTACGTCGCATAAAAACAATCTCGTTATTGGAATTTCAATAAATCGGCTAAATGATGGGTTTCGTCGCTGACGCGTTCTTCTATCGTTTTACTGAAATAAAGACCGGCGATCGCAATCACCATTCCCGACATGGTCGGAATCGTCGCCAGCGAAATACCGGAAGCCATCGCCCGGGCATTGCCGGTACCGGTCACCGCCATCACATCGAAAACATGTATCATGCCGGTCACGGTACCTAAAAGCCCGAGTAGCGGACATAAGCCGATCAGCATTTTGATGATAGTCAACGACTTACCCATTGCGAGTTTGGCTTCGGAAATGATGAAGTTTCGAATATTATGCGCATCGTAAGAACTTTTATCGACACGGCTTTCCCATTGTTCCAGCCATACTTGCCGATCCTTCGGATAATTAAACCGAAAATACAACAAACGTTCGGCGATAAGACACCACAAGCCGACAGAAACGAACAAAATAACCTTCAAAACGATGCCGCCGCTATCGAGAAAATGGCCGATCGAATCGAAAATAGAGAAAAACCCGTTCATTACTTTCCGGCCCGGCGACTGATGATACCGGCACTTTGTTCATCGAGAACTTGAATCAGCGCACGGCTACGGTAAGCCAATAGACTATGCAAAAACAGTAAAGGAACGGCTGCGCACAAGCCCAGCATCGTCGTAACCAAGGCTTGCGAGATCCCGCTCGCCATCAATTTCGGATCGCCGGTACCGAATAGACTGATCGATTGGAAGGTCGCGATCATACCGGTAACGGTACCGAGCAGTCCCAACAGAGGTGCGACTGCGGCCAATAGTTTGATCATCGACAACCCTTTTTCTAAGACTGGTACCTCGCGGGTAATCGCTTCGTCGAGAATCAATTCCAGCGTTTCAGTGTTTTGCGTCTGATTTTGTTCGACCGCGGTAATGATGCGCCCGAGCGGATTGGCTTCGGAAACCTCGGTCGATGCAATTTGCTCGCTAACCCGCTTATGGGTTTGAGTCAACATCAACAGCCTATACAGTCCGTAAATCAGACCGAAGCCGCCCAGCAGCAAAATAATGTAGCCGATCCCACCGCCTTGTTGAATTCGTTCAATAGAATCGGGCGCTTGGATGAGCATGCTTAAAATCACCCCGCGCGTGGGATCGACGCCCAAATCGGCGGTTCCGGACGAAGCCGCGGCAAACTTTTCGGCAAGACTGTTATAAGCGCCGCCCGGTTGCCGCGCCAATTCGGCCAATTTACCGGTTTCGGATAAATAGCGGAGATACTGCCCGTCGGCAATCGCGTTGAAGGTGCCGATGCGCACCACTTCTGCCTGACGAGGTTCGCCCGAAGCCGTCAAAATATCGCTGTCGAATTTGACGACTTTGCCTGATTCGGTCATTTCTTGGAGCAGATAAAACCACAGCGACTCGAGCTCTTCCAAGGTCGGCAACGCCTTGCTTTGCGTCATCGCGGCCAATTTTCCGGCACGTTCCGGAAACTGTGCCGAAACGATCGAGCTTTCCAAATCGGCTTTCAAATCGCCGGCGGCTTGTTTCGCGACGCCGGTCAATTCGCGCAGAATACCGCTACGATTATCGAGTTCAACCTGCAAACGGTCGAGCGCCTGCTCGTTCGCTTCCATTTGATCTTTCAATTGTTTGCTCAAACGTTCTTGAGCCGCGAGTTCGTTTTTGGCCGACTGCAACAATTCCTGCTGCTTGGCATGATCGGCAATAAAACGGGCTTCGCGTTCGCGATTGATTTTGCCTTCGATACCTTGGGATTTTTGAATTTCCTTCAGCAATTGATCGAGCGAAAGTCGGTCGGCGATCGCATTGCCGGACAATAACAATCCGGTCAGTAGTAAAGTTATTACTCTCATTGGCTTGCCTCCGGCGCCGGCAGCGGTAACGTCAGTAAATCGGGCGCGGCTTCCTTACGGGCGATTCTTAGCCCGTCACGTATCGCGTTGCGATAGCTCGAAGATAAGGTTTCCCAAGATTGCGTCTCTTTATTCCAGAAGCCGGTTTCGCTACCGTCGAGACGTTGAAAATACAACGCGACACGGCCCAAGCGCAAAAAATCGACCGAACTGACAGACCCGTCCAATTCGAGATCGGCCCGATAGGCTTCGATGGTATTGCCGTATTCGTTTTCAACTTGAAACGCTTCGATGATACGGCGAAATTTTTCGGCAGGGGTCACGTCGGCGCGATTGACCATGTCTTTCAACTGATTCAAGCGCTCCTGACGCTCTTCGGGCAAAAACGGCACATCCAAGGCAATGAATTGCTCGAGACTGTCGAGCATACGCAGAATCAAAGGCACGATTTCGCGTTGCGTGTCCTCAATCTGATCGAGCTGCCGTTCGAGCGAGGCTTTCTCCTGTTGCTGAGAGGCGAGCAAATCTTTCAGATGTTTGTTGTAAGTCTGCAAGGTATCAGCATGGCGGCTTGCAGTCCTGTATTCCTCGAGCATTTTTTGAGTTTGATCGCTAAGCCGATCGATGTTTTTTTGCGAATCGACGGCTGCTTTATTGGTCGCCAGATCGGTGTCGATCGCTTGATTCAAAGGGTCCGAATAAGCGCCGGCGGACAAAAATAACACGGTAACGCCGGCCAGAGCCTTGGAAAATCGGCACGTTAAAAACATAAATTAAATCCAAGTAATGTTAAAACGAAAGTAACTTTATCACAGTTGTAAATGCAAACAAGAGTCATTTAGCTATTTCATGAAGAAAGTTACGGTTACTCTCTATCTTCCCGAAGAATCATTTAACTTTAGTTAGGCCTAAGCTCAAGCACCATAGTGCAATAGTATAAATAAAGAGAGGAATAAATTATTTGCTAATAACAATGATTCTCATTACTATTAAAACAAAGTTCATTCTAACAACGCTTTCCTTTTTTGGAAACCATCATAAAAAGCCGCATATGAATGTTTTAAAATTAAATCCATTATCGCTACCTATTGAATTGGTAATCAAACAAATACCGACATTGCTGTGTTCGCAAATAGCACAAAGCCGTTGGTTGCTTACAAAAATGTCGGCATTTCGTTTACGACACCAAAACTCCTCTTTAGCGTCGAACAACTTAACGCAAGAAACGCCGCAAGTCTGCGACAAGCCATGCACGATACGCATCGAGATCGATCCGGAAAAAATTCAGTTCCTTTTAGCAACTCGGCAACTATGTGCAGCTGATTTTCACTGCCTCGACCAAGCATCCCATCGTTGTATTCGCGAACTGTGTTTACAAACCTACCTGCGACCACTTGTTAATAGCAAAGTTTCCGGCATAGATACGCCAAAGCCTGATAGAAGCAATTAAAGACCACAACTCGTTTATGCAACTTTCGGCCAACAATGTCATATTCATAGAAGGAAAACAGGAAGTCCATAGACATTACCATGCGAAATTCAATACTGAAAAGTCTTAACATAGACCCCATCTAAATGCTTGTTTGCATTAAGCCTTAATTTTACAGACCCTGCTTTTCCTTCCCATTTATATCTCCCAAACGACTTATTTTTTAGCCTTTCTTTTTGTTCTGATTAGTCAAAAAGGGTATGGTGTGACCTATAGTCCATTCAGGCTACCTATGACCGACCTGTGAAAAAGCCTGCTGTTTTCTTGTTTAGGTAATAGCAATCTTTAGCGTAGTAAGCAATCCGGAAGCCCAAACAGGAGTATTGAAATATGGCCATACACTGGGAACAGCTGATTCAAAATGCCGTGGCATTTCGCCATACCCTGCATCAGAAACCTGAACTTAGCTGGCAGGAGCAAGAAACCGCGCAGCGAATTCGCAATGAACTTTCCCGTTTAGGCATCGCTTGGCAAGTCTGTGCCGACACCGGTACGGTGGCACGATTGGCACATAACAAAAACGGCCGCCATATCGCCTTACGGGCCGATATCGACGCACTTCCTATCCATGAAAGCAGTGGTATGGCTTGGTCCTCGCAAACGGCAGGATGCATGCACGCCTGCGGACATGACGGCCACACGGCCACGCTGATCGCGGCCGCACACTGGCTCAAAACTCACGAAGACAGCTTGCCGGGTCCGGTAAGTCTGTTGTTTCAACCGGCCGAAGAAGGCGGTCATGGCGCCAAACGCATGATCGAAGACGGCGCACTCGAAGGCGTCGACGTCATATACGGATGGCACAATTGGCCGGCGATACCGTTCGGTCAGGCAGTCTGTCCCGACGGGACGGTCATGGCGGGTAACGGCACCTTCGAAATCGTTGTTCAAGGCCAAGGCGGACATGCCAGTCAACCGGAAGCCTGTCGAGACCCTGTACTTGCGGCGGCAGCTATAGTCATTGCCCTGCAACAGACGCTATCGCGCCGGCTGCCGCCTCAGGAAGCCGCCGTGCTGAGTGTCACCTCGATCGAAGCCTCCAGCTCGCCTACCGTGATTCCCGACAAGGCCTTGATCGGCGGCAGCTTCCGCATCGCCCACGAATTGACACGCGACCGATTGACGCAATGCATTCAGGACATTTCAACGGCCACCGCCGCGGCTTATGAGGTCGATTGCCACGTTACGGTCTTTCCAAGATATGGAGCGACGATCAATCACCCCGAACCCGCGGCTTTTTATCGCCGGGCATTGCTGCAGGAATTAGGCAGCGACGGACTCAGCCAAAATACGCCGCTTCCAATCATGGCCTCTGAGGATTTCCATTATTACCTGAATGCGATTACGGGAGCTTTCGCTTTAATCGGCACCGATGACGGCATTGCAGCACATCAACGCTCCTGCCATAGCCCCGAATACGATTTCAATGACAAATTGATCGATCGAGTCGCTCGCATTTATGCCCGTTTGGCCGGTGCGCCCTTGCCGGATGAGATTAACTCGCTTCGCGCTCGAACCTAACTCAAGCAAAAGCGTTATCCGGCAACGATATCGCCGGATAAGCATTAACCGGGCGACTTGCCGCCCCGCCAACTATAAGGAGAGTAATCATGAAAGTCTTTGAACAATGGGAATCCGAAATTCGCGGCTATTGCCGCGTATATCCGACCGTTTTCAAATCGGCTTCCAATGCCCGTCAAGTGGATGAGTCAGGAAGATCCTATATCGACTTCTTCGCAGGCGCCGGTGTACTCAATTTCGGCCACAACAACCCGTTTATGAAAAAAGCCTTGATCGATTTTATCGAGGCGGATGGCGTAGCGCACAGTCTGGATACCTACACCACGGCGAAACGCGATTTTATCGAAGCCTTTGCCAATAGCGTGCTAAAACCGCGAAACATGAATTACAAAATGCAATTCATGGGACCGACCGGCACTAATGCGGTCGAAACCGCGCTGAAATTGGCGCGCAAGGTCACCGGACGCCGTACGATCATTGCATTCAATCACGGCTTTCACGGCATGACGTTGGGCTCGCTGGCCTGCACGGCAAACCAATATTTCCGTAATGCCGCTGGCGTACCCTTGGAATATGTCCGTCATGAACCCTTCGGCTGCGAAAAGCCCTGCATCGGTTGTCAATTAGGCTGCGGCTTGGAATCTCTTGAACAATTGCGCGCGCAATTCTCCGATTCGTCGAGCGGCCTGGAACCGCCGGCGGCGTTTTTAGTCGAACCGATTCAAGCCGAAGGCGGCATCAATGTGGCCAGTCGGGAATGGTTACACGCCGTGCAAAAACTGGCGCACGATCTGGGCGCGCTATTGATTTTTGACGACATCCAGGCCGGTTGCGGGCGCACCGGTCAATATTTCAGTTTTGACGGCATGGATTTGGAGCCGGACATTATCACGTTAGCCAAAGGCATCGGCGGCTTCGGCACGCCGCTGGCGATGAATTTAGTCAAGCCGGAACACGACCAGCATTGGCAACCCGGCGAACATACCGGCACGTTTCGAGGCCAAGGCTTCTCGTTCGTCGCCGGCAAAGTGGCGCTGTCCTATTTCAACGATGATGCATTGATGAACGATGTCAAGCTGAAAGGCGCTAAGATGCAGCAGCATCTCGAAGACTTGACGGAGCGCTTCGGGCAAGGGCGGTTTCAAGTGCGCGGCAAAGGTATGCTGCAAGGGTTGGACATCGCCGATGGCGCCTTGGCGAAAAACATCGTTAATCTTTGCTTCGAACGCGGGCTGCTTCTCAGCGCCTGCGGAACGGGCGGCAAAGTCATCAAAATGATTCCGCCGCTTACGATTCCGGAAGCCGATCTGCTCGAAGGTTTAACGATTTTCTCGGGCGTCTTAGCGGATGCTTTGGAGGCCTTATGATTGTACGCGACGACATGACATTTCCGTTCGCGGAATACCAACGCCGAATCGACGAACTGCGTGGGCGGATGCAAAAACGGCTGCTTGACGCTATCGTAATCAGCGATCCGGAAAACCTGATGTATCTAACCGACTATCAAACGACCGGATATTCGTTTTTTCAGGCCCTGGTCATCCCGCTCGACAACGAGCCGTTCATGATCACTCGAAAACTCGAAGAATCCAATGTTTATGCGCGGACTTGGGTGGAAATCACACGACCTTATCCCGATACCGGCGACGCGATTCAAATGCTCGTGGAATCGCTTCGAGAATTCGGTTTGAATGGCAAACATATCGGTTATGAACGCAATAGCTACTTCTTTCCGGCCTATCATCAAGACTCGATTCACACAACCTTCACCGACGGGCGCTTACTGGATTGCTTCGGCATCGTCGAACAAGGGCGCATCACCAAATCTCCGGTGGAAATCGAAATCATGCGCAAGGCCGCGCATGCGACCGAAGCCGGCATGAAAGCCGGGTTCGAGGCTTGCGTGGCCGGTGCGACCGAAAACGAAATCGGAGCCGCGATCAGTGCAGGCATGTTTCAAGCGGGCGGCGAGACTCCCGCAGTAATGCCTTATGTCACTAGTGGTCCACGTACGATGATCGGCCATGCTACTTGGGAAGGACGCGTCGTGCAGCCTGGCGAACATGTCTTTCTCGAAGTCGGCGGCTGCTACCGGCGCTACCATACCGCGATGATGCGCACCGTCGTTCTGGGCGATATGACGGATACATTCTATAAGGCTCAGGAAAAAATGAAATTGGCGCTGCAACGGCTGAAAGAAATCATGCGCCCCGGCCTGACGGTTTCGGACGCCGATAACCTGGTGCGCGCGATCATCACCGACAATGACATAGGCGGCAGCCTGATCACGCGTTCGGGCTATTCAATCGGCATCGCGTTTCCGCCGAGCTGGGACGAAGGTTACATCATCAGCTTAAAGCAAGGTATTTCGACGGTGCTGGAAGAAGGCATGACATTTCACATCATCCCGTGGATGTGGGGCGTCGAGGGCGATAAAACTATGGGCATATCGGACACGCTTTACGTGACCGAAAATGGCTGCGAATCCTTTTTCACGCTGGATAAGGATTTTGTGGTGAAACCCGAATACGGGGCTTAGGCAAGGAGGGTTACTCAATGGCTACCACGCTCCAGAAACTGTGAAAGTATTCAAGATTATGAATTAACCATGAAGAACATGAAGAATTAGATTGTTGACTTTATAGGCTTTTTCTTCATGTTCTTCATGGTGAATAAATTTTTTATGATGTATTCACTAACTTACGGCCTCAACAGCGTGGGAGCGATGAATAATGATATTCCTAATTTAGCTTATTCAACGGAGAACGAAACTAATGAGCATACAAGTTATTAATCCATCCAACGGCGAATCATTGGGCATAAGCCCGGAACTCGACGCCGCCGCTCGCGATGCTGCGCTCGATCGCGCGCAAACAGCCTATGCCGATTGGAAAAAACAATCCTTTGCGCAACGCGCGCAAGTGTTACGTAACATCGCTCAGCGTTTACGCGACGATGTAGAATCCTTGGCGCCACTGATGACTCTGGAAATGGGCAAACCGATCAAGGAGGCTCGTGCCGAAGTAATGAAGGCAGCGCTCTGCGCCGACCATTACGCCGAACATGGCGAGGCATACCTTGCCTCGGATACATTGGCATCGGACGCCAGTCTTAGCTATGTGCAATATCTGCCTTTGGGCGTTGTACTGGGAATTTTGCCGTGGAACGCACCCATTTGGCTGGCTTTTCGCTTTTGCGCCCCAGCGTTGATGGCCGGCAACACCTGTCTGATGAAGCACGACCCGCATGTTCCGGCCTGCGCCGAAGCAATAGCACGGATTTTTGAGCAAGCCGGCGCACCAACGGGACTATTGCAAAATCTGCCCTTGTCGAACGCCGATGTCGAAGCGGTTATTCGCGACCCGCGCGTGCAAGCCGTCTCGTTGACCGGTTCGGATAGAGCCGGCAGTTTTGTAGCCGCTATCGCCGGTGCTGAAATCAAACCAGTCGTCCTGGAATTAGGCGGTTCCGACCCCTGCATCGTACTGTCCGATGCCGATCTGGACAAAGCCGCCGATGTGATTACGCTGTCGCGCATCATCAATGCCGGCCAATCTTGTATCGCCGCCAAACGCATCATTGTCGAAGCCGGCATTCATGATGAACTCGTGACACGGCTTGAAGAACGTTTAAGTAAGCTGAAACTGGGCGACCCGAATGAGGAAAGCACAGACATCGGCCCCTTGGCGCGAGAAGACTTGCGACTAAACCTGCATCGTCAGGTTCAAGAAACGATTGCCGCCGGCGCACAATGCCGACTCGGCGGAAAAATACCGGACGGGCCGGGCTATTTTTATCCGGTCACCTTACTGACCGGTGTCACGAACGAAATGACCGCCGCGCGAGAAGAAACTTTCGGCCCGGTCGCCGTCGTTATCAAGGCTGAAGATCAAGACGAAGCAGTGCGCATAGCCAACGACAGTCGATATGGTCTAGCCGCCAGCATCTGGACGGAACGGTCGCGAGGCGAAGCGCTGGCTCGGCAATTGGAAACCGGTCAAGTCGCGGTCAACGGCATCGTCAAAACCGACCCCAGATTACCAAGCGGCGGCGTCAAGCGCTCAGGAGTCGGCCGCGAACTGGGGCCGCACGGCATGCACGAATTTGTCAACGCGCAGCAAGTTTGGCTGGGTTAAGATTCTTGGAGTTTGTCGTTCGTGCTTTTACAAATTCTGACCTGATTAGTGAGTTTCTTCAGCTAAAGCCGAAAGATCAGCATATCCCTAGCAGGACGGGGATCGCAAGCCATGCGCGTCAAGCTAAAAACGGCCAACCCACATCTCGCTCTTTCCCAAGCTCCAGCTCTCATCGTTATACATAAGTCAAAAATTACCCTTTTGCAATCTTAACCAATGAGACCTCGATACCATTTATTGTCACTTAACATTAGCGGATCACCTAACGCTAGACGAACCGCGTAGGGTACGCTGTGCGTACCATGGTAACCTCGCGATATTCATGTGCCGACCGAACCGTCAGGGCACGGCTTTGGTACGCGCAGCGTACAATTTATGTATAACGATGAGAGCTCCAGCTTGGGAAAGACACCCTGGAAGCTCCAGCTTCCTGAACAGGTTACCCAAGCTAGAGCTTGGGTAACAGCATATCGCGGATTTGGTAAATGGCAGCGTTCTCGCAACCGTACCAGCACTCAAACAAAGCGATGGGTTTCCGCTTCGCTACTACCCATCCTACGGCGCTAGGGTCCGCGATGAGTACCCTACGCCTGGCGTTACGTTCGTATCAAGGCCTTCCGCTAGCGTATCGGCAATAAGCCCAACTCGATTTTGTGGCTGTACATGTGCTCTTGCCGGCAACTGCTGCGTTCGTTTTGCAGACACGCGATTAAGGCACTCATCGGCTCGGACAGCGCACCGGCTCCGGAAAGGCGTTTCAGATAAGTCATCGACCTCGACTGAAGATAATAGCCATCGCTATTTCCTACTTCTTGTTTTTTCAACCAAGTTTGCCAAGATTCCGGCACCGGCCCGAGCCAGTAATTAGCATGCGGCATCGTCAATGCAATTTCCAAACCTTTCGGATCCATATCGCTGAATACGACGACGGTTTTGTTCGCACCGAAACGGTCGACAAAAGCGCGGCAGACATCGATTTTCGAACCGGTTTTCGGGTCGCCTCGATAAACCCAGAGAGCCCGCCGAACCGATTGCGGCATCTCGAATGCGTGACACAGCGACATGACAGGCAGGTTCTCGACCACCACAAGCACATCGTGCTCGACCGTTACGATGCCGGAACTCGGACAAAACACGCCAGCCGCCATGATCGAAGCAGGCTGCAGCGTGATTCGTCCACCGTTGATGCAGAGCGCGCCATCGGGACTGTTCAGCAGCAAATAATCTTCGCTGACCGGTTTCCCTGCCAGTTTTTCGTTCGCGTGATGTTTAGCGACTGTCAGCCTGTCGTCCGGCAGGCGTTCGCCCAAGGGATCGAAGCCGGTTTCCTCGCGAACCCGCCGGCGTAGTTCGAGCTTGTCCTGCGCGGTGAAGACCAGCCTGCCTTTATTCAAATGACCGCACCGATAACGTTCGATCACTTCGCGGACCAACGCACTGGCGTGACGAGTCGTGTTTCGGTCCGGCCCGCTTGCGACGAGTTCGCTGATCCAGTTGAACAGTTTCCGGTTCATTCATTTACACCCTGCGTAAAGAAATCTCGTGAATCACTTGATTGCCGTTGAAATCGGACAGATTTTCACCCTGCATCTCCAGCGCGACGACGCTTCTCATGCGCTGCGGCAGGCAGCAATATTGCGCGAACACCATGTCCAGCCACAATTCGGCCTTGATTTCGAGCCCTTCGCCTTGCCAATACTGAAGCGCCGACGTGCTGCGGCCTTGCCGCTCGAGCGCCGATGCGAATAGGTTTTCGATATGGCTCTCGTAAAGGTCTCGATGATATTCGATACGCTCCGGCATCTGCGTGTCGAGCGGCGCCGAGGCATTGTCCCGGGACGGCGGCGCGAGCGGTTTGGTTTGCCGTCTCAATTCCTGCACGATCTCGACGAGATCGGCTTGCAGGACCGGATTGGCCGTGTCGATGCCGGGCGACAAATTCAGGCCGGAACCGCGTCTAAGCAGTTCCGGAGCGGCCGCCTCGATGCTCCAATCCAACGGTTCCCATTCCGGATGCTGCCTCAGAAATTGAGCCATCGCGCGGGTTCGGTTCGCGGTCTGTTCCTGCAGCCGCAGCGTGAACAGCAAGGTCTTCATGCGGGCGACGATGCTGGTCAGCCGCTCGACAATGCTCTTGTATTGATCGATGAAACGGATGATCTTGCGGCTCAGCTCGGGCGGAATCGCTGCCCAGCTTAGCCAGTCGTAGCAATCGTTCAAGTCGACTTGGTTGAGTTCCTGCACCAGGCGCTGCGCATAAGCCAACGCGCGCCGGTTTTGCCGGATCTTACTGTTCAGCGACGAGACGAAGCCGAACTGGCTCGTGATCGCCGCGAACATGACGGATAGGCTCGTTTCCAGCGATTCGATCGCCTCGTATAGCGTGTCGTCGATCTGTTCCAGATGATAGCGCGCCTCGTCCTGTTCGTTTCGCTCGAGCGCGCGCCGATAGTCCTCGATGTCTTCTTCGACGGTCAATATCATCTTGCCCAGATCGATCGCCTGCTGGTAGCGCTGATTGCGCAGCAGCAAGCGATCGATCAGGCGTTTGACGTCGCCGGTCAGGCGGTATTCGTCGCTGACGTCGGCGGTACGTAAGATACCGGCCTTTTTCAGACTGTCGATCGCGGTGCGGTTGTCGTCGTCGACGAAGACCGTTCCGTCGATATAGGTCTGCGCCAGTAACCGGTCGGCGCCGGCCAGCTTGCGGATCAAGCCGGCGATCTGTTCTCGGTCGAAACTCATAGAAACAATTCCTGCTGCTCGACATCTTCGGCATTGGCCGCGTGCTTGTCCAACTCCAACGCCTCGGCGTCGTTCAGAAACGCGATGATGCGGTGCAGATAATCGATCTTGCCGGTCGCAAGATAAAGCGAGCCCTGCGGATTCGGCTTGACCAGATAGCCGCTCTGCTCCAGTTTTTGCAAGACCCACGACAACTGTTCGGAGATCGCAGTCTTGCTGGTCTTGAACAGCGTCAATTGGGTCAGCCGGTTCAATTGCTCGGACAGCGACGGCTCGTGCTCAATCGCGTTCAAAAGCTGCGTCATACGAATTTCGTCGCGCGCCCGTATCGGCATGTCCTGCCCGAGCGCGGTCATGACCATGTCCATCCATTCGACGACCGGGCGCAATTGCGAACGGACTTCGGCGAAGGCTTCGCGGATGGGGCCGCGGTTGCTGTCGTCGACGACCGTGTAGGCGGCATAATAGACCTCGCCGTCCAACGACAACAAGGTTCTGTCCAACGGTTTAAGGAACGCGTCGATCTTGTCCGCATTGGCCGGCTGCGACAAATAATCGTAGGCATCGGGATAGGCGGTCGGGCAAATGAAATGACCGCTCAACAGCGCTTCGGCGACCTGCTTAAACATCGGCGTTCTCCCGTTGCATCGCATTCAACAACTGATCGAGCTTGCTGGCCGGTAGTTCGACCTCATGCAGTCTCTGCTTGTTCAGCAGATAGCGCCGGCTGAACAGGGCGAGCACATGCCGGTCGGCAGTCGGCGTCGCCGATAGAATCTGTATGTTCTGTTTCGCGAGCAGATTCATCATCGCCTCGATGTTCTCGGGCGCCAAATCGCCCAGCTCATCGATCGGCCAACAGACGACAGTCGGATTCTGCTTGCGCAGCATCGCCGTCACGCCGGTGAAAAACGTGATCAAGGCCAGATAGGACAGTCCGGTGGAACTGACGTCCTTCAGCTCCTTCGCGTTACGGGCGTGCTTGAGCTGGCCGTTCTCGTAGATGCTGAACTCGATGTCGAACAGCGACAAATGCTTGATCTTGAAACCTGACGATGGCAGCAGCGCGGTCAGCTCGTTCATTGCCTGAATCAGCTCGTCGGGGATGTCCCGATGGCCGATCAATTTGGCGTTGTCGCGGTATTGACTGTAATTGTCGCCGAATTTTTTCAGCGCCTGCCAATATTCCAGATCGCTCATCTTCGAGCGGACGTTGACGGTGATCTCGCCCAGCGCTACGAAATACTGTTCTTCGCTGATGTATTTGGACAGCTCCGAGCCGGTGTGCTTGATCGCGCGGTCGAAGTTGTAGAGATGCTGATAAAAGGCATTGACACCGGTCGCATGCAGTTCGATCTGTTGCGCAGTGGCTTGCCTGACGTGTTCGACCATTTGCAGCACATCGATCAACGGCTGTTCGATCTCCAAGGCCTCGTTCTGAAAAAACGGCCCGCTATTCCCCGGCGCGGCCAGCGCCTGTTGCCAGGCTTCGGCCAACTGGCTGCGGTGATGTTTGCCGAACAATTGCACGAGAATCTGCTTGCCGCTGTGGATCGCATGCTCCTGACGCTTGCGATCCTTGACCGTCTCCTGGGTTAGACGCGGCAGCGTGTCGGCCGCGTATGCATGCAGCTCTTCCGCATAGGTCGGCGGACTGCTTTTCAACAGCTCCATGCATCGCTCCAGTTGATTCAACAAACCGAGACGCTTTTTCAATTGATCCTGTTGTGCAGCGATCTGTTGATTCAGCTGCGCCCGGCGGCGCTTGAACTCCTGCTTGAGCTGCTCGATCGCATCGTTCAGCTGCCGGCTTTTACTCTCGCAATCGCCGCGCCGACGACACAGTTCGGGATGTTCCTGCCAGCGTTGCTGCAACCACGTCTGGTATTCTTCATGCTTGCGCTGGAAGTCTATCGCTTCTTTTTCAAGACGCTTCGCCTCATGGAGCTGTTCCGACAATTTCACGATCGTGTCGTCGGCGCCGCTGTCTTTCAACTCGCTGTTCAGTTGCTGCTGTATGCGGCGTTTCTCCTGTTCGAAGCGTTCGGTATCGGCGGCGATTTGTTCTCTGATCGTCGCAATCAGACGTTGGCCGTCCGACTCGATGACGCCTTTCCGGCCCAGATGTTCGTCATGCAATGCATGCATCGCCTGTTCGTGTTCCGCCTCAATCGCGGCGATGGTTTTATTACTGCCTTCGATGTCGGAAGACAAGCGCTGCATGTTCAATTCGATGTCGCGGCGCGCTTTTTCGGTTTCGACCTTGATCCGGTCCGCCAGCGCATTCGCCTCGTCTTGCAGATGCGCTTCGTTCTTTTCGACGCGCTTGATCCGTTGCTGCACCTTGTCGAGCTCGGCCTTGGCCTGCTCGCGTTGCGTGTTCGCGGCATTCAGACTCGCATCGAGACCTTCGCTTTCGACGCCGAGCGCGTTCAGGTTGTCGAACAGATTTTTTTCTTCCTGCTCCAGACGCAATTTGTCGGCGGTCAAATAGCTTCGTTCGGCCAATGTGTCGAGCGCAATCCGCAGTCCGTAGAAGTCGTCGCCGCCGTTTTCATTCCACTGCGGATCGAGGCCGCTATGATCGAGCAGTTCCGGCGCGATCACGCGGCCGATGGTGTTTTGCCAGCCTTCGACTTCATTGTCGAGATAATGCTGCAGCGTGCCGGGTTCCGGTCTCAGGCGTTTCAGGCACTGCGCATGGCGCTCGCGCAGATTTCTGAGTTCGGTATTTTTGTCCTTGAGCTTTTGTTCGATCTGCCGGAATTGATCGAGCTTGCTCTGGTAGTCATTTTGCGCGTCATGCCGTGCCTGATAGGCGAGCCGGTTTTCCTTGACGGCCGCTTCGAGCGCCTGCCGGTTTTTGACTTGCTGTTCGGCCAAAGCTTCCGGAATCGGCGGATTCCTCAATCGGCTCTTTTCGACTTCGAATTCGGTCAGCCATTGTGATTTTTGCTCCTTGACCGGGTGCAACCGGCTTTCCTTTGCCTGCCGCAATTCTTCCTTGCGTTGCTGAAACGCCTCATCGGTCTCGCGCAGGCTCTTCTCTTGTGCGAACTGCGCTTCTGCGCATTGCCTCTCGAAAGTCTGGGTCTGGCTGTCGTGAGTGTGCCGTAATTCGTCGAGTTGTTTCTCGTAGTAAGCCTTGATTTCCTGAGTCTTGCTTTCCAGCGCTTCGATCTCGCCCTTGATTTTCACCTGTCTTTCGACATGCTGTTCGAGTAGCGAAGCTCTGAACGCAAAGCTTTCGGCATCCTGCCGTTCATATTCGAGTTTCTGCGTTTCGAGCGCGTCGATCTGATAATTCAGTTCTTTCAGCCGCTCGTTACATTCGATCAGCGTGTCGGTTTTCGGATCCAACTGGCTATCGTGTTCCTGCTGCAATCGGTCGCGCTGTTCGTTAAGTTCGCTCAGGCTTTGTTCGAGCGCGTCTTTTTCCTTCAGGCCGGTTTTATGACTGTCGAGCGCGAGCGCGTGAATATGCGATAGGGTCTTGAGCGTTTCCTTGTACTCGCCTATCGTCTGCAACAATTCGTCGAAATCGCCGCGCTTGGCCTCGATTTCCCTCGCTGCAGTCAAGTCGGACAACCACGCGTCAATGTGCTGTTTGTTCAGTTGAAAGGGCTGCTGATCGTCTTCGTTCTGCAGGAAGGTCTGGCTGAGTTTGTTGCGCGAGATATCGATCAGCATTTGTTTGATCACGTCGAAATCGCCGATTTTTTCGATGACCGAACCGATGACCTTCTCGATATGCGTCATCGGCGCGAAACCCATCGCAAAGCGTTGTTGCAGCGGACGCAACCAGCGCTTGCCGCTACTGACCTGATGGCACTGGATGATGCTGCAATAATCGTCGACCGCGACGAAACGGGAAGCCTCGGCGTTCAGCGTCTTGTAGAGGCGTTCGATGCTGTGGCTGTCGCGCGGCAGACCGTTCTCGCCGATATAAAAATCCTGCCGATAAGGGGCGTCGATGAACTTGTATTTGGCACCGCGCCCGTCGCTCTGCACCATGACATGACAGACCTGACCGTGCGGACGTTGATACTCGTAGACCAGACAACTGCTGCCGCGCGGCAGGTAATAATCCAGAAACCCTTTCTTACTGCCACTGCCGCCGACGATATTGCTCGGCCGCTCGCCCCAGAACAACTGCATCAAACGCAGAAATGTAGTCTTGCCGGCGCCGTTCGTGCCGCTCAGATTGGTGTGACCATCCAGCTTCAGCAAAACGGACTTGCCGGGCCAAAAGCTGTCGATCAGAATAATTTTTTGCAGTCGAAAACTATCAGACATCTCTAAAAGGGGTCAGGTTACTTTTTATTGCCATCTCTTGCTTTTTTGGGGCGACCTTGCGGCGCAATTTTGACGCGTCGACCCAAAACAGCCTCGATTTCATGCTGAAACTTGTCCGAACCGAGCGCGCAGTCTTTGTTCAAGTGCGCGCGTATCGCTCTAATGTCATTGTCGGCCAAGGCTTGCTTGCAGAGTTCGCGGTAGGACATTGCTCGGGCCTTGGGTTTCGCAGCCAAAAGGCGATATTCCGGCGGCTCCTCCAACCATTCCATGCCGCTTCCGGTCACATGATGCCGGCAACTGGACCACCGGTAATCCCATGGATAGTCCACCATGCCGGCCCGGACCGGATTCAATTCAATATAACGCATGCAGGTCAACAAGTAACGCTCGCTGTCGATCAAACTCGATTTGAAACGCCCTTCGAAGAGCGTTCCGGTGCGCTGGTAGGTCTTATTGATGTAACGGACATACCGCCGACCGACCGATTGCATCAAACCGGAAATCCCGCCCGGAGCCTCGCTCACTGACAACAAATGAACATGATTCGTCATCTGAACGAAAGCGTAAAGCTTGCAATAGTTCTTCGCCAAGGCTTCACACAGATATTCGAGATAGATCGAATAATCATTTTCATCAAAGAAAATGGGTTGGCGATTATTGCCGCGTTGCACAATGTGCTGCGGGATATTAGGCAAGTCGAGGCGCGGGAGACGAGGCATGGCTTTGGTATGTTTAAAGGACTAACGAAATAATAGCACAATAATGTAACCTGACCCCTTTTCTCTTTCGCGTGCTCTATGTCGCCAAATTTGCCAACGCTGTCTATATGGTGCACTGTTTTCAGAAAAAGGCCCAGAAAACCAATCAGGCAGATATTAATTTAGCCGCCAAACGCTATCGTGATTTACTAAAGGAGTTAACCTAATGAATAACGAGCAATTTTCCAGTGTGTGGGATGCTATCGAAGACACGCCTGAGGAAGCCGAAAACATGAAACTTCGTTCGACTCTAATGAAGATTTTAATAGATCACATTACCCGCGCCGGATTAAATCAAGCGCAGGCCGCAAAATTGTTCGGCGTTACCCAACCGCGTATCTCTGATCTTATGCGCGGCAAGATTAATTTGTTTGGTCTAGATGCCCTAGTCAATATGGCCGCATCAGCCGGTTTACATATCGAGATGCGGGTGCGAGAAGCGGCATGATAATACTGCAGCATGGGCCGCAGCGTGTTTTCCGGCGTTAATGCTGGTCAGGCTGTTTTATAAAGTCAATCGATTATGCAAACCTTTAAACAAATCGACCACGATATTGCCGATCCCCCGAACGTCCAGGCCTCCTATGACCCCAAAAAGTAACCTGACCCCTTTTATGCGTCCCCTTTTATGATGGCGTTGCACAATGTGCTGCGGGACATTCGGCAAGTCGAGGCGCGGGAGACGAGGCATGGCTTTGGTGTGTTTAAAGGACTAACTAAATAATAGCACAAGAATGTAACCTGACCCCTTTTCTGGACCCCTTTTCTGACCCCTTTTCTCCGGCTCCATCTAATGCCCCTTTTTAAAAAAGGAAAAAATGCCTCCTAAATTCCTTGAATAATTCACAAAGGACATGTATACTCTTAATCGTCGGGAATAAATGACTCCCAAACCAACTAAGTGGGCAGTATGATAACACTTTCAAAACTCACAAAAGAAGACGCCAAAAAAGCCGCGATGGAATTTCTTGGAATTATCGCCATGTGGACTGATTGTTTCTTTGATGAAAAAGCCGGCGCCAGATTGTTGAAAATCGATGAAGAAAGCTATGAGGGTGGGGATATTAACTATGACGGCTCGACGGAAGCACTCGAATCTTATATTGAAAAAAGCGATTTAGAAAATTCAGTTTTTGTAATACGAATTCAAGAAATTTTTAATTTTGCACAGACAGGTGTGTGGGATGGAGTTGATAGCATCAATGGTAATAATAATTTAGAAGCTTGGATATCTGATGCATTATTAGAGTTAGGTACATTTCAAAATGTATTTGGTTCACGACCTAGATTATCGTTTAAGGATGATGGGGTTACGATGCTAGGTGGTAAAGATGATCCTATTTTAGAAACATTATTTACGATTACCGAAGCTGCACGCGCAAGATGGAATCTCCTAGAACGCCTTGATTTAACATTAGACGAGATTGCCTTGCTAGCCGGGGTAGGAATTAAAACCGTTAGAAATGCCGTTAGCTCAAAAGGGCCTGATCGCTTGATAGTTGCCGGTCGCCAAGAGGACAAAACGGTTGTAGATGCCGATGAAGCCTACCGATGGCTATTAACCAAAAGGGGATTTACCGGACCATTTCTATATGAAGAAGAACCACCATACAACACATACGAAACGTTAGGCCAGTTTAGGCATCATTGTTATGTCCTGAGGACGTTGGCGAAGCTGGAGATTGCCGACTTAGCAAAACAACTGGGTTGGAATAAGTCACATACCCAGGCATACAACAATTTGGAAAATTTAGACGTCTCCGAGAGGTTAAGCATTTTGACGCCCAATACATTGTTGGAGCTGGGCAAATTTTATAAATCTGAGAATCTTAATACTTTTGTAATCGAAGGCAGCCGGATTTTGGCTTCGGCAGTCGCCGAGTACCAAGCCAAACAATTGTTCAACTGAATCAAAGGTAAGCCATCATGATTTTAACCAAGCACGCAGAAACTAGAATTCAACAACGCTGTATTCCCAAGCTTGTGCTGGACTTATTGATTGAGCATGGTGCGGTCGAACACCAGCATGGCGGAACAGAGTTGATTTATTTCAAGGAGAAAAATTTTCAGAAAGCCCGAAACCAATTGGAAAGGTTGCTGAAAGAGTTCGATAAATTGAAAGACGTTTACATGATCAAAAGCCACCAGGCGGATGAGCAGATAGTTGTGACTACGGGTTATTTAACTGGTAGCCCGCGGACTAAAACGCATAGGCAATAAACACGGGGCAAAATATGCAAGAGAAAGTACAGAACAAACTCATTAACAGAGCAATTGATGTTTTTTCTGCGGAGTTTGGCACTCCATCGCGTACCACCGCCAAAGTATTAGCATGGGATATCAGACACGATCTTGGATCCGTCATGCAGATTGACGGTCCAAACAGTGAGCAAGGTGTCTATATCTGGTTACCTTATCCAACAGAAGGCCAAGCCGTACCAGAAATTGCCCTAGAATATCCAGGGGAAGCTGGTCGACATAGTAATACATACGCATCGCCTGGACTGAGCCGAGGGTTGCCTGTAATCAAATTGTTTGTTCGCACAGAGACACAGTTGAGAGAAACGATAGACTTTATTAAAGCTTTTCGTGATTCACTTCCATTGTCGGACATCAATGAGGAAGAACTATCTGATCAAATCGCTATGCCAGTCGACGGATCAGCACTCCCAACGCCCAAAGAGATAAAAAACAGGAGAGAGGCTATTCCTAGAGCGGTTCAAAGAGAGGTGTGGCAGAGAGACGGAGGCCGTTGTGTTGAATGTGGTACCAAAGAAAAGCTGTGTTTTGACCATATCATTCCATTTTCACGAGGCGGAAGTAATACGATCAGAAATCTTCAGTTACTTTGTGAGCGGTGCAATTTATCAAAGGGTAACCGAATTTAATTATTAATATAAAAAGGATAAAAAGTGTCTTACAAATCAACAACAATAGCCGACACACTCGGTAAGCTTAATAAATCTTATTTTCTACCCGCTATACAAAGGCCATTTGTTTGGGAAACAGAACAGATTGTTCGCTTATTCGACTCGTTGATGCAAGGTTATCCAATCAGCTCTTTTCTATTTTGGGATCTCAAATCGGAGAACCGTCAAAGCTGGGAAACTTATAAATTTGTTAAAAACTTTAAATTCGGGGAAATACACGATGAAAAGACAGACGCATCCGAAGATGATGATATAACCCTAGTTCTTGACGGACAACAACGCCTAACATCATTGATGATTGGTTTAAAAGGGACTTATACAGTTAGAATAAAAAATCAGAGAAAAAATAACCCTAACGCATGGGTTCAACAAGCATTATTTCTAGATTTATTGAAAAACTCCAAGCCGGACGCCGAGGAAGAAGATTATTTTGAGGACATAAGTTATGGGTTTAAGTTTTATGACGAAACTCTCCCACCTCGTAATACGGCAACTAACAAGTATTGGTTTAAGGTCGCTGACATTCTAACCTGCCATGATCGTGACATATATGACGATCTTCATGATAACTTGCTTGAAGAAGCTGGCTCACTTTCTAGAGAGCAAAAAAAAATATTCAGGGCCAATTTAGATAGGCTTTATCACGTAATATGGAATGAACAAGCAATTTCCTACTACACAGAAAAAAGCCAATCTTATGATAAAGTTCTCGATATCTTCATTCGAGCCAATGATGGCGGCACAAAGTTAAGCAAGTCAGATTTACTAATGTCAATGGTTACGTTGAAATGGTCTGAACTCAACGCAAGGGATGAAATCAATCATCTCGTGCTTTACTTGAACAATGAATTGGAAAGTGAAAATAATGTTGATCGTGATTTTGTTTTGCGATCTGGATTATTGCTTTCAGAGCTTGATTTCTTGTTTAAAATCCAAAATTTTACTAAAGACAACCTTGCAATCATTGAGGCAAATTGGCCCAGCATAAAAGAAGCGCTAGAAGTATCATTCAGAACAGTTAATTTGTTTGGAATAGCAAAACATAACTTAACGAGCTTAAATGCTGTTATGGTCATTGTCTATTATTTTCATAAACTTATTGAACTTGGTCGTTTAGATGATATGAAGAATGATTCAAGAAATTTAGAATCAATCAGACACTGGTTAGGAAATGCTCTGCTCAATGGAATTTTTGGTGGACAGGCTGGTGTGACTATTGGAATAGCACGCCGTGTCATTCGTGAGGAAATAAGTTCATCGTATTATTTTCCAGGCAACCAATTAGTTGCTCAAATGACTTTGCGTGGTCGTTCCGCGGAATACGATCCACTTGCCATAGAAAAGTTTCTAGGCCTCAATTACAGTAAAAAATTGGGATTTGTTGCACTGTCTTTACTTTATGATCAGTACGATTGGCTAAATGTTCGTTTTCAAAAAGACCATCTTTTCCCTCTAAGTTTTTTTGAAGAAGAAAAACTTGTGAGCGCTGGTGTATCAGGAAATTTAATAGAAACTTATATAGCTTCTTCTGACCGTATGCCAAATTTGGTATTGCTTTCGCGAGACGAATTTATCGAAAAATCACAAATGGACTTTAATGTATGGATTCAGACAAGAGAGGATAGCTTTTTTACTCGGCACTTACTGCCGACAAATCTTTCGCTATACAGGCTCGAAAACTTTCCCGCATTTATTAAGCATAGAGAAGAATTGATTACTGTTCGTTTAAAAGAATTTTTTAAATAAATAGTTTACTTCTTATACAGCCTATCAGATCAGAGGTATATATCAGACCCCTTTGACAAAAAACAGCAATTCAGGCGTAATTGTTGGCCTCTCCCTTTAAAAAATAGGGGTTGGGGGTAATGCCACTAAGTTAATTAGGCATTAAAATTGCCTAAACATTAGCGCATCTCATAATTTGATCTCCCTTGCGTTTTGCTAATAGCTGTTCTTTAACCTGAGCGCGCGGCGCGGATAAATAAGGAAACGGGTTTGTCGGTCGTCGTTTCACAGCTCTCGGCTCAATTCTCGCTTCACGTTCGCCGATCGTTTTGGATGCCACGATCTCCAAGACGTTGTTAATCCAATTCAACAGGGTTTCACCAGTCGTTTGCGCGAGACTCGAAGCGAATTCTTTGTAGCTTCCCAAGGCTTCTGTAAAACTAATTCGGCACGGCCAAACATGATGGCGTATGCCAGCTTGCAGCATGAGCAAGCGAATCAGATTGTAAGCCAGCAGACATACGGTGAGCTCTTTTCGTGCCATGGCAGGTGTCTTACAGCGTAACGGCTCCATCTGCATGACCTTTTTGATAAAAAGGAGATCGATTTCAATTTGCCAGCGGTGCCGATACAATTTCCGTAGTGCGTTTTTCCGATAGTGCTTGGCATCCACTAATGTGGTCATGTAGGTTTGCCCAAAGATCCGAAAAAACCGCACCGTGATGTGATCCGCCAGGGCCTCATACGTTTCAGGCGTCATCCATTCCGGGCGCTTAGGCTTCTTGAGCTCAAATAGACGGTCAGTAGAGTCACCGCGCAAGCATACGCCTTGCGACCAATCGATTTTGCGATGGCTACGCATCGGGCATAATAGCTCGGCATCGCGTTCACGGAACTGAGCTATCGTCCAGAAATTATCGTAATACTGGTCCATTAGACAGATATCATGGGGCTGTACTGTCGTTGCCATCAGGCGTCTGAGTAAAGCCGTCTCACCCGTTCCTTTGCCGCAGTAGGGTGCAACTTCCGCGCCCAATAAACCGCCGTGATTGAGCGAGGCCACGATTTCAAGACGCAGAATCGGGAAGCCCAAGCCGGCCTGTTGATTGGATTCTTGCGGGTAAGTCTCTTGGTTGGCGCAGGTATCTGCCAGGGTCAGCGTGCTACCGTCGACCAGCTTAACGGGATGGCCTCGCCAGGACCAGTGCGTTCGACTCGCCGCTTCTAGTCGTTCCCCGGTATAGCGGATGAGCTCTCGTGGTAAACTTTCCGGGAGTTTTTGCCGGGCTTGGCAATACGCGGAGGTATTGCCCGAACAGCGCGTTTGCCCGCAGTTAATTTGTTCGGTTTGCACTGATTTGACGGCATCGCTGCAACTGCCATGCTTCAAAGCCTGCTTAATGAGCGCCAGCAAAGTCACGAGCGGCGTCCAAATCCGCTGCCGGAGCGTGTGCGGAACAGCCTCTTCAGCGTCTTTCAAAAGCCGCTGGAGTGGCTCGGTCGGTAATAAATCCTCAATACCTTGAGCGTCGAGTTGTAAAAATTGCTTTTTAAAGCGTTCGAGTTGTTCTTGGGGGGTGGGATAAGTTGCGCAGACACTTCTCCTGTTTTTAAGGAATATTGATGCCAACTCAATCTTACCAAATAGCAACGCTATTGTATTAAGTTTATTGTTATTTTATAAATGCAATTTAAATGCCACCTTAACTTAGTGGCATTAGGGGTTGGGGGGATTTATTATAAAAAATCTCCCCTTACCCTAAGGTCACTGAGTTAAGTTGGCATTTAAATAACTTATTGAAAATGGCAACGTTAAAAGGAGCCCGTTGTTCTCTATTATCACTATCTTTTGCTTTTTTGTGCGCCCTCGTACCTGTGATCCCTAAACTGGGAATTGCCGGGATGCCGGCTGGGATTAAACAAATCGAAACGTCCATGATAGGATAATTCGTATTAAATAGGCCCCGACCGAGGGTCCAGCGGCTCATGCCGCATTCCCGACGCCAAAAAATAACGGAAGCTCGCCGACAACTCGATGAATCAGCAACAAATTAAACAACTCGAAACCGAACTCTGGGCCAGTGCCGATAATCTGCGGGCCAATTCCAAACTGACAGCGGCGGAATACAAAGACCCTGTGCTAGGGCTGATCTTGCTGCGCTATGCGCAAAACCGCTACGAGCAAGCCAAGGTTGCCATTGAAGTCGCCATGCCTGAAACGCCGCGCGGCAAACTAAAACCGACTAAAGAACACTTCTTGGCGGCGGGAGCCATGCTGGTTCCCGAGCAATCGCAATACGACTATCTCGCCAATCTGCCCGAAGGCGTCGGCATTTGCGAAGCCTTGAATACCGCGATGCGGCTGATCGAGGAGGAATACCCCGATCTGGCCGGCATTTTGCCGAAAAATTATCAGGAGCTGGACCCCGATTTACTGCGCGAACTCATTCGGGTATTTAACAAGGATTCGGTCAAAAACCTTAGCGGGGACGTATTCGGCCGTATTTACGAATATTTTTTGATGAAGTTCTCGATGAGCGGGGCCGGCGCGCAGGAAGGCGGCGAATTCTTTACCCCGCCGTCGTTGGTGCAATTGATCGTCAACCTGATTCAACCCGACCACGGCATCATTCACGATCCGGCCTGCGGTTCCGGCGGCATGTTCGTGCAAACCGGCCACTTTATCGAAGAGCACGGCGGCAAAAGCGTCAATGAAACCATCAAATGCTACGGCACCGAGTTAAAGTCCAACAATGCCAAATTGGCGAAAATGAACTTGGCGATCCACGGCATCGAAGGCAAGGTCATCGAAAGCAACAGCTTTTACTCCGACCCGCACGACCTGATCGGCCAATGCGACTTCGTGATGGCCAATCCGCCGTTCAACGTCAACAAGGTCGACAAAGACAAGGACTACGTCAAGACCGACCCTCGCCTGTTTAAAGAGGTCGGCATCCCAAAGGCCGACAACGGCAACTATCTGTGGATACAGTATTTTTACCACTATCTAAACGCCACGGGCCGCGCCGGTTTCGTCATGGCCAGTTCGGCCACCGACGCCGGCAACACCGAAAAAGCCATCCGCCAAAAACTGATAACAACCGGCGCGGTGGATTGCATCGTTTCGGTGGGCAATAATTTCTTTTACACCCGCTCGCTGCCTTGTCATGTCTGGTTTCTGGATCGCGGCAAACGCGAAAAAAACCGCGACAAAATCCTGATGATCGATGCGCGCAACACCTTCCGCAAAGTCACGACTACGATCAACGATTATTCGCCCGGGCAATTGCTGACCTTTGCCGCGATCATGAACGCCTATCGCGGCGATTCAGATGCAATAAGTAACGCAGTCATGCAATTGCAAGCCCAGGCGATTGAACAAGCCGCTGATTTGATAGAGGCCGTCAACGAGTTACGGCAACAGTGTGCCGGCATTATGTTTAACAACACTGCGTTGAACTTTAAGGCCGCACAACTTGAATTGGCGCAATGCGTCATCCTGGCTAAGGATGCCGATTACGCCGCTTGCCATGCCCTATTGCAAACCTTTGAAAATCCTGTGCCACGGCTGGCGGCTTTGCTGGAAAGCTACAAAACCCAACTGGATACGGACAAAAAAGCGCTGGATAAAAAAGACAGCACCGGCAAAAAACGATTGGATGAGCAAGGCAAACTGCTGCGCGAATTGAACGCCGCGATCAACGCCTATCAAAACCGGTATTGCAAAAGCCAGGTCGGCGAACCGTTGCACGATTACAAGCAAGCCTTGAAAGACTGGCATCATTTGACCCAATACTTTCCCGACGACCGTTACGCCGATATCGAAGGCTTATGCAAGATCGTCGATTTGGCCGAAGTGGCGGAAAACGACTACAGCCTGACGCCGGGGCGGTATGTAGGGTATAGCATCGAAGTGGACGAGGATTTTGATTATCAAAAGCGTATGACAGAAATTAATGCTGAGTTATTCGCCCTCAATGAAAACACAAATGCAATGATGGAGCAGATTCTGAGGTTAGGATTGTGAGTAACAATTGGAGTTTTGTTAACTTTGGGGAAGTTTTTGCTGAACCTGTCAGAAATGGGGTTTATAAAGCCGCTGAATTCCAAGGCAGTGGAATGCAGATTGTCAATATGAAAGAGCTCTTTGGATATGAATTCATTGGCAATCAAAAAATGAGAAAAATAGAGCTTTCCAACGATGAAAAAGAAAGGTTTCTTTTAAAAAATGGTGATTTGTTATTTGCTAGAAGATCAATTGTAGAGGAAGGATCTGGAAAAATATCTCTTATTAAAGGACTAACAGGGGAGTTGACCTTCGAATCTTCAATCATTCGAGTCCGACTAAATTTAGAAAAAGCGTACCCTCTTTTTTATTATTACTATTTTTCTTCTCCGGTTGGTAAGCCATCAATTACTGCTTTAAGTTCCGGTGTAACCGTAAAAGGAATCAGAGGTAGTGATTTAAGAAACGTTAAAATTCGCTATCCTCCGCTAACAATACAACAAAAAATCGCTGCCATTCTGTCCGCCTATGACGACCTGATTGAAAACAACTTAAAACGCATCAAGCTACTGGAAGAAATGGCGCAAATCACCTATGAAGAATGGTTTGTACGCATGAAATTCCCCGGCCACGAAACCACGCCGATGGATTCGGAAACTGAATTGCCGGTAGGATGGTCTCGGGGAAAACTTGGTAATTTGGCATCATACATAAATAGAGGAATATCTCCTGATTACGTTGAAAGCGATGGGTCGTATGTAATAAATCAAAAATGTATTAGGGAGCATTTTGTTAATTTTGACGAAGCAAGATTCACTTCAAAAGAAAGAAAAATACCTGATGAAAAATTAATAAAAAAATTTGATATTCTAATTAACTCTACAGGAACAGGAACATTAGGTAGAGTTGCTCAAGTATTCGAATCACCAAGCCCTTCTACTGTAGACACTCATGTCACTATTGTTAGGGCTAGCTTTACTATATCAGCATTGTATTTAGGAAGGGCTTTAGAACATATTGATTCTTTTATCGCAAATCTTGGCAAAGGGGCAACGAATCAACAAGAGTTATCCAGAACTGATTTGGCAGAAATCGTTAAGATAGTAGTCCCAACAAAAGATCTACTAATAAAATATGATGAATTTTCATCACCTCTTTATGAATCCATTTCAATATATCGATCTCAAAACCAACTCCTAAAAGAAGCCCGAGACATCCTGCTGCCGCGTCTGATGACCGGCATGATCGATGTCGAGCAGTTGGATTTGCCTGAGCCATTAGGTGAATTGTCATCAAATCTGACACAAGAGCCGCAAGCCGCATGAGCGTTTTATTTATCACTTAGTTCGGAGATACAGCCATGCTACAAGAACAAATCATGAAGGAATTGCAGGATATTCCTGAAGACAAGTTAGCGGAGATTTATGATTTGATTCATTACTTCAGGTTGGGTTTGAAGAAAGAGCCCCCGCAAAGGCGCCAACCGGGATTATTGCCCGGAAAACTAGGCGATGCCTTTTTTGAGCCGCTGCCTGATGCCGAATTGGACGCATGGGAATGAGCTATTTTATCGATACCCATGTTTTGCTGTGGTGGGTATTTAACGACCCCAAGCTTTGTGCCGTGAGCCGCGATATTATCAGCGACCCCGCGCATAGAATTTTGGTAAGGATTTCGCTAAAAATAACTTTCTGGAGTTATGAGCTTTGTTGAGGGTTCGGTAACTCGCCTGGCAGGACGCCGTGAATACTTCCTTGTAGGCTTGACGGCGGCTTTCCCTGCCGCCGACACCTGCCAATCGAGTTACCGAACCCACTAAAATAGGGAAGTTATTTATGACCAAATTCTAAGCAGCGCATCGGCCTGGGAAATTGCAACGAAATACCGGATAGGCAAACTACCCGAAGCCAAGCCGTTATTGTCTGATTATCAGGGTTTTCTTCGGAAAATGGGCTTTGCGGAATTGGCTATTACGTCGCGTCATGCACTAAAAGCAGGAAGCTTGGCGATTGCGCATCGAGACCCGTTTGATCGAATGTTAATGGCTCAAGACGAGCTAGAGTCTGTTCCGATCATTATTTATGACAAAGCTTTTTTGATAGGCAATGTACAGGTTATTCCAAGCGCTAAATGATGGTATCAATTGATAGTCTTTATTTAGAGCTCGGAGCCACGCCATTCCCGTATTCCGCTACGCTGCATACGGGCTACGCGCTTTAATAGCAAATAAGAAAGGGCTGGAGCATAATTATACTCATCGTAGATGAAAATTCGGCCTCGGGGTGCCCGTCAAAGGACGCCGTAAACCCAGCACCTAAATTCCATAGGTCTTTGGCAATGATTCAAAATCATGGCTTATTTAGGTGCTGGGTAAATACGTCCATGTAGGCTCTATGCCAGCTCCATGCTGGCAAAGCCTTTACCGAACACCCCGAGGCCTCCTCCGGCACTGCCGAAATTTGAAGTGCGAAAGGTATATATCAAGGAGAGTGCGGTAAAGTCGGTTCACTTGGCGCATAAACCATTGAATAAAGCTTTATCCGTTGCGGGGCGTCAGTATGCCGCTGCCTTGAGCTCACGCAAACCAATGCCTTAGGACATGGATTTCTGCAAAAAGCCGCTGACCGTACTTCAACCTGGGCGAAGAGGTATAAAAGACTCTTGCCATCATACACTAGTGATGATCTTTAAGTTTTGAATGTGAAATTGACGATAAGAACATTACAAATGATAATGTGTAACCGTTTTTTAGTTACAAAAAGAACTTTCTAGTCTAAAGTTATGTCGAAGCAGCAGAAAGCGCTAGAAAGATTGACCACACAACCAACTCCTTCCGACATCACATGGGATGAGTTAAAAAAGGTTCTAGAAGGATTTGGCTATAAAGAACTAAAAAACGATGGGTCAAGACGAAAGTTTTTTAACAAAGAATTAGAAGCGGTGATCAATCTTCACAAGCCACATCCAGGCAACATTGTTAAAAAGATCTACATTGGACAAGTCATTGACCACCTAACATCAAAGGGGCTGATAGATAAGAAATGAAAACACTAAAGTACAAAGATTACGAAGGAACTTGCGAAATAGATGCCGAAGAAGAAATTTGTTACGGAAAGTTGTTGTTTATTGATGATCTAATTACCTACGAAGCCGAGGCACCAAAACAGTTGAGGCAAGAGTTTGAAGCGGCGGTGGACGACTATATTGAAACCTGTGCAGAGCTTGGGATCGAAGCTAAAAAGCCTTTGAAGGGCCAATTCAATGTCAGGGTTACGCCGGAATTGCATAAAGAGGCCATTCTAAGATCGTACAATGACGACGTATCTTTGAATGAAATTGTTAAACGCGCATTAGAGGCTTATCTGTATGCAAGCCATGATGTGACCAACCCCTTCAATATATCGATAGCTGGCCAACAAAACCCAGTGATCAACTCGATTCCATCTTCGGAACCCCAGTGGTTTAACATGCCTATCAACCCTGCCGATGCTCCTTATGCAAGACACTAACGAAATTATTCAATCACCAAAGGCTGTAGCTCCCGTATTGTCGCTCCGCGACTTAACCGAATTATTAGTTAAACATTATGGAATTCACGAAGGAAAATACGATTTATTGATGGAATTTCAGATTGGGACCGGTATGTTTGGCCCTACGCCTGAGGCTACGTTACCGAGCGCCTTAGTAGGGATTTCTAAAATTGGTCTGATGCCTACCCGCGTTGAATCAGCTACAACAGTCGATGCAGCTATCGTTAATCCTTGTAAGCCGAAAAAAACGAGGAAGAAAAAGGTCGAAGATTAAGCGTTTTAACCTGAAAGAGCAGTTGGCATGTGCAGAAGACCGTTCGTGCTGAGCCAAGTCGAAGCATGAAGGGTCTACTGCACTTTCACCGGCCTGATGAAGCCTCAAACTACCGTTCACCCTTCGACAGGGCTCTCCTGAGCGTAGCCGAAGGGCTCAGGGCGAAAGGTAGTTTGAAGCTCTCAACTGCTCTTTTTAGGTTTAAAGATGAGTACTAGCACGGGTCGGTTATTCAATCCGACCGGAACGTTTTGAATTGCTTTGGTCCTGGACGAAGCGTTCATGGAGAGATTTTAAGCCCGGCCCCTCCATTCCCTCATGCTGAAATCTAAATTTCGATAGCGCCGTAGGGTGCGCATCGCGCACCTTTCCACGGTTCCGAACCGACGAGGCCCCGACCCAGGTGCGCGATGCGCACCCTACGCCTGGCGCTTTATAAGCTATAATCACCAACAATTTCCAAGATGGTTAACCCAATCAACGCCACTCCGGATCGGCTAAATGGGCCATACTACCGGGCAACCTGTTCTGAATTTTTTCAGCTCATGGCTAATCCTGATACAACCGTAGAGCGTTCGGCCATTGCATTTTTATTTAACTGTAATTCGGAAATTCGGCAATAGTTATTAAAAATCAGACACTTGCTATTTATCTGTTAAATTTGGAAGTCAAGGCGGCGTAATAGCCTTAAAACTCATCGCTTAACACAATTAACCAAGACTCAAAAAACTTAGCTAATCTTATATTTTTTAAAGGCATAACTATTTTCTGCAATGAGCTACGAATATTCGGAAGACGGCCTGATTGAGACCGCGACACAAGAGGTGCTGGAGGATCTAGGCTGGACGGTGGTTACGGCCTGGCAAAAGGAATCCCTGGCAACTCAGGCCGACCGTAGCGACGGTTTGCTGGGGCGGCTGAATAAATCCGAAGTGATTCTGGAGCGCTATCTGTTACAGGCGCTACGGACATCGAATCCCGATGTGCCGGAAGCCGCTTATCAACAAGCAGTGAATGTGCTGAAGGAATCAGCGGCGGACAAGCATCCGGCTGCGATTAATAAGGATAAACATGATCTGCTGGTCAAAGGCGTTCCGATCAGTTATCAGGACGAGAAAGGAGTATTGCAGAAAAAACGCTTGAAGGTCTTTGATTTTGACGTCCCGGCGAACAATCATTTTCTAGCCGTCAGGCAATTTGAGGTAGTGGGTAAATTATATAACCGCCGCCCCGATGTCGTGGGGTTTGTGAACGGCATTCCACTGGTGTTTTTTGAGTTGAAAGCCCATCACACCGATTTACGCCATGCGTTTGACAATAATCTCTCCGACTATAAAGACACCATCCCCGAAATTCTGCATTGCAACGCGTTTATCATTCTGAGCAATGGCGCCGATAGCCGGGTCGGTACGTTGACCAGCCCGTATAAATTTTTTATGGAATGGAAGCGCATCGAGGAGGAGGACGAAGGCGTGGTGAGCCTCGATACATTGCTACGCGGCACTTGTGCGCCGCATCGTTTGCTGGATTTGTTCGAGAATTTTTTATTATTCGATGGCGAAGGGTCCGAAGTCACCAAGATCATGGCCAAAAACCATCAGTTCATCGGCGTCAACAAGGTCATCGATCGATCGGCCCATATTGAAGCGCTAAAAGGCAAGCTGGGCGTGTTTTGGCATACTCAGGGTTCCGGCAAGTCCTATTCGATGGTGTTTCTGTGTCAAAAAATTCTGCGTAAGTTGGGCGGCAGTTACACGTTTTTGTTGGTTGTCGATAGAACCGAGCTGGAAAATCAGCTTTACGACACTTTCAGCAGCGTGGGCGCGGTGACCGAGGATAATGTACGCGCCAAGAGCCGCGACCATTTACGTGAATTATTGACCGAAAATCATCGTTATGTGTTCACGTTGATTCACAAGTTCTCGATCGATCCCAAGAAGGAAACGGACTACCCTCTGATTACCGATCGCCCCAATATCATTGTGATTTCCGACGAGGCGCACCGGACTCAAGGCGGCGCTTTTGCCGGCAATATGCGTTTCAAAGGAATTCCCAACGCCTCTTATCTGGGCTTTACCGGTACGCCGATCATTAAAAACGAACTGGAACTGACCCGGAATATTTTCGGCGAGTATGTTTCGGTGTATGACTTTAAGCGGGCGATCGTCGATGGTGCAACGTTACCGCTGCGTTATTTGAATCGCGGCGAAAAGCTGGGTATCGAAAACCCCGATCTGGACGAACGCATGTCCGATATCATCGATGATGCCGAGTTGAATGACGATCAGCGGCGAAAACTGGAACGGGAGTTTAAACGGGATTATCCGATTTTAACGTCCGAGCGACGATTGGATGCGATCGCCAGGGATTTGGTATGGCATTTCAATGACCGCGGCTATCAAGGCAAAGCGATGTTTGTGGCGTTGGATAAACCGACTGCCGTCCGGATGCACGACTTGGTTATGAAATATTGGCCGGAATATGTCGCCGAACTGAAACAGCGCATTCACGATGCCGACGATCAGCAAGAAGAGCTGAAACTCAAGCATCATTTGAAACGGGTTGAAGCGACCGAAGTGTGCGTGGTGGTTAGCCCCGAACAAAATGAAGTTCGGAAATTCGCCAAATTGGGCCTGGATATTGAGCCGCACCGCAAAAAAATGGTCGAGCGCGATTTGGAAACCGAATTCAAGGATGACGATAATCCTTTTCGTTTAGTGATAGTTTGCGCGATGTGGATTACGGGTTTTGATGTGCCGAGTGTCTCAACGGTGTATCTGGACAAGCCGATCAAAGGGCATACGCTGATGCAAACCATCACGCGCGCCAATCGAGTCTATGACGATGAAAAGGAAAACGGTTTGATTGTCGATTACGGCAATGTATACAAACAACTGGAAAAAGCCTATTCAATCTATGGCGAAGGCGGCGATAGGGGTAAACGCAAAAACGGCGATGAGGAAAATGACTCGGGCCGGCCCTTGGAAATGCTGGTTGCAATGGCCGACGAGTTGGCCGATGCTATTTTAACGGTACGTCAATTCTTGCAGAACGTAGCGTTCGACTTGGATAAATTATTGCTTGCCGGAACCGCCTTGGAGAGGTTGAGCCAATTAAAACAAGCAACCAATGCCGTGTGTTTGAATGCAACCATGCGGACTCGATTCGAAGTTGCGGCGCGCGATGTT
Organism: Methylotuvimicrobium buryatense; assembly: GCF_005931095.1. Classification (GTDB taxonomy): domain Bacteria; phylum Pseudomonadota; class Gammaproteobacteria; order Methylococcales; family Methylomonadaceae; genus Methylotuvimicrobium; species Methylotuvimicrobium buryatense. Next base: position 4,935,296 of record NZ_CP035467.1, read on the forward strand.
TTCAGAAAATACAAGGCGTTGTATCCGGAACCCGAAGTCAAACCTTTTATTCAGGCTTTTAACGCGATTGAAGCGATCTACGAGCAGTTGAATCAGAAAACCAAGCTGGCCGATATTTCCGATGTCATCCGCAGGCTGCAACAAGAAGTCGATATTAGCGTCAACGTTCGAGACAACGAAATCCGCGATAACGATTTTGTCGATTTGAGCTGCTTGGATTTCGATAAGCTTCGGGCGGCGTTTGCCAAATCGAAGCAAAAAAACGCGGTGGTGTTCGATCTGCAAGCAGCGATTCAAAAAAAACTGGAGCAAATGGTTCAGCAGAACCCGCTTCGTCTGGAGTTTTACGAAAAATATAAAGCCATCATTGCCGAATATAACCAAGGCAAGGACATTCAAGCCGTTCAAAAAGCATTCGACGATCTGAATGATTTCATGCAAAACGGGCTGATGCCGGAAACGGAAAGAGCGATGCGCGAGGGTTTGGATGAAGAAACTTTGGCGATTTTCGATTTACTGAAAAAACCGGAGTTGACCAAAGCGGAAGACCAAAAAGTTAAAGAAGTTGCTAAAACGACGTTGGCGACCTTAAAAGCGGAAAAATTGAAAATCGAGCGTTGGCGCGAAAGCACTCAAGTCGCCGCGCAAGTGAAAACCCTGATCGATCACAGTCTACAGTGGTTGCCGCAAGAGACCTACCCGGATGAGGAAGTGGATATGAAAAGTTTGCTGGTTTACCAGCATATCTACGCTAATTATCAAGGCGCAGGCGAGAGTCGCTACGGCCATTTTTGAAAGCTCTCTCGCTCCCAAGCTCTAGCAGCTTGGCGTGTATACAAGTAGAGCTTGACGGTAGGCATTCACAAGCTGGAGCTCTCGCCGTTATACATAAGTCGTAGATACCGTCTTGCCATCTTGGCGAATAAGACCTCGATACCTTTTATTGTTGCTTAACGTACCCGGCTTCGAAATCGCGACGAAGGCGTCGCTCCCACAAGGGGCAGGATGCTCTGTGGGAGCGATCCCCAGATCGCGATTTCGGAGCCACTGATGTTCAATATCCGCAGTTTTTTCAAACAGCACCGTTGCCGGGTATACGATGACCTTTGTTTAGCAATTTTACCGATATTTGTGTATAACGATAAGAGCTGGAGCTTGGGAACGAGACAACGAAATCCGAAGTTGCAGTACAGTTTTGTTTTAAGACGGTTTGCCGTCAATACGCCATTGCGTTTGATCGCGGCTCGGCAAGTGCCGGTCTCGATCGTAAGGAGGTTCGACATGAGGAGGGATGAGATCTTCCGGCCAATCTTTCGCCCAGTTGCGACGTTCTTCTTTATCCGCATAAAAGCGAAGGTAAAGCATCATATCTGTCTCGCTGCCGCTGCCCAATATATCGATATGGAAGGCCGAATCGTTATCTAACGGCATAACCGGGCCTTCCTCGCGCAACACGTCATGCCAAAGTATTTCGTAGAGTTCGCGGTCGTTAAGGTGATCCGTGCTGTAAAGAAACATGCGCAGCATCGCTAGACCATTAATGACCTCCCACAATTTGGCGCTGAGTTGCGTATCGTCCAACTCTTCCGGGCTCGGTAAGGTCATGCCGCATTGCAACAGTAAGTCGAAGGTCGCTACCCATTTCGTATCCTCGTACGCATCGATATAGTCCATAAACTTTTTATTCAATGCTTCGGACAACTCGTCCATTTCACCGGATATGAACCCTTCATTGATAAATTCATCGGCGCGGCGTTGCAAATCCCGCAGCGTTTCTTGGTTTTCATCGTTTTTTTGCTTCTTCGCGGCTTTTTTAGGCATCGCGGTCTCCTTAAATAAATCGGTCAAAAATGGCGGATGTTGTTCGCCATATCTCTGATTTCATTATTCCAGCACAGCTTGCTGAACTTTGTCTAGCAAGTGTTAAATACTCTTAAATTAACCGGATGAGTTAGTCAACCGTAATTTGCGCAAGCGTATCCCGGTATTTTTGATGTTGCTCGGCATGCCGCCGATAACTTGCCTGGTTTTTTGTACAAACCAGACTATAAGGCCTATGACTACGGTCGGTCGCGCAATCGACATCGCTCTTGCTTCGCCGGATGATTTCCTCGACATGCGAACGCCGCGCCTCGGGTGCCTTCAAAGTCCATTGAGACTGTTCAGGATTGTCGAGAAATGCGCTTAACTCCGCGCAGTCCTTGCACTTACAAGTCAAGGCACTATGTCTTCGCCAATCCTTCGGTTGTACCGGTTCGTCGGCTATGCGGGTCTGTAGGTAGCTTGTGATAACAGCGCGAAGCCGTGTCACTACCGGCAATGGGTGGCCCGTCAACAGCAACAAGGCAGGCGTCAGAGTCGTCTCGATATTGTAGCGATTAGGCCATTTAAGCATATACTCCAGCGTTTTTTCGGCCAAAACGGGCTCGATCGCGCTGAAACTTTCCAATACATCCGCCGCCATCTCGGGAGTGATTTTAAGCCTTTCGATCTCCCAAGGCTGTAGTTGTGGAAAGCGCTTGGCGTCGCCGGGCAATGCTTGGTATAAAATTTCGGCGGCCGCGATCAATGCCGGCGCCTGTTCGGGTTTGCTCCAGCAAAAGGCGGCCAGCAGCGCGGTGCCGGCTTCCAGTGCTTTATAGCCGCCGATTTTGATTGCACTTTCCAGTCTGCGGACCACCGAGTTCCACGGCAATAGCTCGGAAGCCCTTACCAGCTCGGAGCAGTCTTCCTTGTTGTAAAATCCTCGTTCGGCAATGATCGACCAAAGCCGGTCAATGTGTTCGCTATCCTGCAAACGCAGCAATAGATTCAAGAAATCGCGCACTACGGTAGTGCTTGCGTAGCCTTGCGGCTGGAAGGAATCCGGTAACCAATCGCGCAGCATGAAACCCGCCAGGGTACGCGCATTTCGGCGAATATCGGAGTCGTGCGGCTTGCCTTCATTTTCCCATTGTCCGCACAATTCGATCAATTGGTTTAGCGCGGCTTTCGCTCCCGCTTGATTGATGATCGCCAAATGACCGGCGCGCGGCCAAATGACCAGTGCGGCGCTTCGATAGGTGCGTTCGAAGGATGCGCCCGCATTACCGGTCGCTTCTTGAAATTCGATATCGCAGGCTTCCATTTGTTCGAAAGCCTCCGGCGGACAAAATTCATCCGCGCTAAACGGCAATACGGGTAATTGCGGTTGACTACCGTCGATACTTCGCCATTCGGAAACGGTTTCGAAACGATCGAAAACCTCACCGATTTCGTATTCGAAATCATCGTCGTCCCAATAACGGCGCCGGCCGCTTCCGGTGTAGATGGGTTCCGCACTGCCGCTTTCCGCCATCGTCACCAACGCCAAATAAATCTCGCAATCGGCTTTCCCGGCGGCCTCGGTCAATACTTCGGCAAGTGCGGCATCGGCATTTTTAAGCGCGTCAAATCCTAATTCGGCCTGCGTATAAGCATGCTCCAGTGGATAAATCAGTTTTTCCGGAAGTTCGCGATCGCTAATATTTGCCAGCGACGCCGCCCAATCGCGCAGTAATGAAGCAGCTTGTGTTTGTTGCCGGCGATAATCGGGCGGTTGAGGCAATGGCGCTTTGGTGTCCGGTCGTACCAGGTTATAGATTAAGGTCAACCGGCAACCTTCGGAAACCGGCAACACTTCATGCCTGCAATCGGCATAAAACGCCGCGAAAGCGATTTCGGACGGATCTTCTCGATACAAATCGAGCGTGACTTCTTCCTGACGATGACTGATACGCAATTCGCCGCCCCGGTACAAAGAGGGTAGGACAATCACCAAAGTCGCGAACATGCCGGCGGTTTTCTCGGTATCGCGATGACCGACAAAGAAACTGCCGGCATCGTAGACCAGCAATTTGTAAAGTTCCGCTCGCACTTCGCCGGCCACGCCCAAACCTGCTGCGGCCTGGCCGACAATGGCATCGAGCTGCGCCCGCCAGTGCTTGCCGCTGAGTTTGATTTGTCCGGCATCGATTTGCCAAGTGCGCCGAACCTCGGTATCGACCAATGTTTCGCGGCCTTTGCCGTATGGCGCGCGCTCGGCGGCCGCAATCAACAGTTCGGCCTGTTCCGGCAGTATGGGCAACGCGATCCGCCCGACGCCGTCGACTTCCAAACTTGGAGGAAAAGCATCGATGGAACCGGTGGCATAAAAATTTCCAGGCGTCTGAATATCGGACAGACATTCGAATAGTTGTTCTGTAATCGCTGGCATCGTGGGAGGTTCTCTTGAAATCGGGTAATAAAAGCATATTGTCCACGAAACGCTCAAAAATCGCGAAAAGATTCGATTAGTTATACTTCCCAAGCCATTTACCTAATGGGCCGTCGAAATATTGCCGCGGATTTTGTAGAAATCGCTTTTTTGGATAAATTGCTCTATTTCACCGGTGCTAATTCAATGACTTGTCATCCCGTTCCTTAGCCTTCGGCTCGTCCACTTGATAAAGCTCCAGCACCAGGTTTTTAAACCAAAGCGGCTTTTTCCAAACGATATAGACCGCAACCAGTGTCGTAATCGGCAACGGAATGATATCGATCGTTTCCAACAAAACGAAGCCCGCGATTAGTTTTAATTTGGCTTTCATGTGTGCAATGTCTTGGTGCCATGGATATTGATATTCCGATTAAGAATGAGCACAAGATAACTCAGACTGTTGATGCTCTCACACCAGCCCTTTTTCAGATGAAGAGGGGTACTTATCGTTCTCACGCTCTGCACTCGTCGTTATACATAAATTGTGTATTGCCATCTTAGCCAATACGACCTCGATAGCATTTATTGCTACCTGACGTTTGCGGCTTCGACATCGCGATCTGGGGATCGCTCCCACAGAGCATTCGGCCCTGGGAGCGATAACCTGTCTAGCAAGTTACCGATACGAACCGCAGAGCGTGGGAACCATTTAAAGAAGTTATTTCAGCTTGTTCCTCAGCGAATCGAAAGCTCGACTAACGCCGCCTATCGAGCCGAAAGCTGATTTCTTGAACCACTCGCTGTTCGACGGCGCGGCCGTCCTTGTGTGTCGGTTTGAATCGCCAGCGCCGGATCGCTTCGAGAGCCGCCTGATCGAAAATTTGCTTCGGATTGGCATCGATGACTCGGGCATCGCCGACCGTCCCATTCGGCTTCACGACGATTTCCAGGCGAACCCAGCCTTCGATAGCGCGTTCGCGCGCCCGACGCGGGTAACGCGGCATCGTGCGCGATAACACCACCAAGGCTCGATCGCCCGCGCCGCTGTTTCCCGCACCGGTGCCGTCACCGCTTGCCGCCGCTTCGGTCTTGTCGGTCGACCAATCCGACGGCGGCGCGGTCACGCGTGAGTCGGTGCCCGGCACGGGTGCCAATTCAGGTCCGTCTCCTTGTTTGGGAATATCGATGCGGGGGGCCGGAACGCTTGGCGATGGCGTTTTTTTGGGGGCCGATTTCCTTGGAGCGGCACGCTTGACCGGTTTCGGCGTGACGGCTTTGGGCTTGGGCCTTACCGGTTCGGGCTCGGCTTTCGGCTCCGGTTCGGGAGGCTCGATCGGTTTGGACTTCGGTTTCGGCTCTTCGACCTTCGGCGGCATGCGAATGAATTCGATCGCTTGCGGTTTCGCTTCCGAAATCAATGCGGCTTCTCGCCGGCTGATCAATGCGCCGATCAAGAGCAGCAAAGCTAGGTTAATGATCAAGGCCGCGACAAACGACGCCGACAACACCCGGCCCGAATGCGCCGGTTTCATGAAGGGTCCGGCTCCGTACTGGCCGCCACCGAGATTGTGGCCAAGCCGGCTAAGCGCAGTTGGTCCATGACCTTGATCAACAGCCCTGTGCTGGTCTTTTGATCGGCCAAAATAACCACGGACCGGCTCGGTCCCGAGAGTCCTTGTTGTTCGATCCGGGCACGCAGCATGCGTATATCCACCGAGTCGTTGTTCAGCCAGATTTGTTCATCCGAGCCGATCGTTACGATCAAATCGGTATTTTGCTGAGGTGTGGCCGTCGCGGCTCTCGGGCGCTGAACCGCAACCGTCGATTCGCGGATGAACGAGCTGGTCACCAGAAAGAAAATCAACAAAATGAAGACCATGTCGATCAACGGTGTCATGTTGATCGTATCGGAATGATCCTCGTTGTTGTCGTTACGGCTTTTGAATATACTTCGTGCGGTCATGTTTGCGGCTTTTATGGCAATGCTATTTTGTTCGAGAGCAAGGCGCGAAAACAGACGCATAGCAAGCTATGTAACTGTTTTCGCAACGCAGCTATCGAACAAAAGAGCGAGTTAGAAAACCGTAAATGTGGCCGCGCGAAGTATAATTTTTTTCGATTCATGGCAATCTATTCATAACGACCGATTTGACTGCGAAACCGGCGCTCGCCTGTGCGCGCCCGCCGAGTGAGATCGTAACCGACCGCCACGCCGAATAAACCCAACACCAAACCGGCCATTGTCGTGATCAATGCCTGAGAGACCCCGCGCGCGACGATGCGCGGCTCGGCACTACCGAACACGCGAATCAAATCGAAGGTTTCGACGATGCCGGTCACGGTGCCCAATAAACCCAGCATCGGCAGAATACCGGACAATGTTTTGATGAGCCGCAGATGGCGGCGCAGTAAAAAAGTGACTTCAGCGGTCTCGATGATCAGCACGACACGCGAGCGCAAAACCGGAAGATTGTTTTCGATATAGGCGGGAAAGACAAGCAGCAAATACCAATAACGCTCCAAAACCAATGTCCACAATACGAGCGAAACGGCCAGCAGCGGCCACATGACAGGCCCGCCCATCGCGATCAAATCCTCGATGTGCTGTTCGGCGCGCTGCAGCGAAATGATCAGGCTTTCGATAATATCGCCGTTCATCGCTGTTTACCGTTAGGTTTTATTCGGCGGCATGCCGTTGCTCGAGACGTAAAGCCAGAGCCGCCGCGACATGGGCTTCCAATAAATTGCCCAAATTTTGGCATCTGCCAAGCAACAAGCTATGGAACAACAAAATCGGAATCGCGGCTACCAGCCCCAGCACGGTTGTAACCAGCGCCTGCGAAATCCCCCCCGACATCAATTTCGGATCGCCCGAGCCATGCAGTGCAATGGCTTGAAAGGTTTCAATCATGCCGGTGACGGTACCGAGCAAACCCAACATCGGAGCAATCGCCGCCACTAATTTCAAAAAGGCCAGGGCGCGCTCCAGTTTGATCCGCTCGCCGGTTAAGGCTTCCTCGACGGTCAAATACAAAGCCTCTTCATCGCATGCGGTCTCCTGTTCCAGCTTGGCGAGAACCCTGCCTAAGGGGTTGTCGAGCCTCAAATCGGTCGTTTGCAGTTGCTGTTTGATGCGTTTACCGACCAGGGTCAGATCAACGAAACGGTATCCGCTGAGCGCGTAAGCGAAACCAGCCAAGATCAGAATCAAACAACCGACGATGCCGCCTTGGGCGATGCGTTCTTGCAAATTCGGAATTTGCACCAATAACTGCAAGGTCTGCCCGCCTGACGGGTCGATCGCGACCGGCGCCAGCGTATCGGCATTCACTTGCTGAAATCGGCGCGCCGAATTGAGCAGGCTCGACGCCGGTTGGCGCGGCAATTCGACCAATCGGTCGATCTCGGGCGAATACGCCAGATAACGCCCATCGGCGATGAAGCTGAAACCGCCGAGCCTTAGTACTTCCTTGTCGACGGCCTGACCGCTAGGTTCATAAACCGGCGCCTGAATAATAGACACACTCCCTAAGGCATCGAGTTGCTGCTGTAAACTGGTAAATAATTCCTTTAGATCTTCTGTCGCCGGTATCTGTTTAGAGTCGGCCAATTGTTCGAGCAAGGCCCTCTGCCGGGCAGCATCGCCGGCTAAAAAAAGCTGCTGGTATAAGGGCTTGAGGTCCGAAGCGCTTTCTCGAATCGCCAGAAACAATGCGGCCTTGGCCGCCAGCTCTTCGTCCAAACGGGTTTCCAATTCCGGCGGCGTCAATACGGCTTCGGTTTCGGCTTGGGCGAATGGGGCCAAAGCAAGCGCGAGGCATAAGACAAACCAAAATTTCATATTCATGGCTTCCTAGGTCCCGGCAGCGGCAGTTCGATCAATTGCGGCGGCTCCAATTTCCGCGCGGTGCGCAGCCCTTGAGTAATCGCTTCATTGCCTTCCCCGGACAAACGCTGCCAACGGCGACTATCGTTAAGCCAAATGCCCGATTCGCGGCCATTGAGGGTTTGGTAATACAAAGCCAAGCGCCCGATGCTGAGGAAGTCCACCAAGCGCTCGTTTCCGTCGGTTTTCAGCAGAGCTCGATAGGCATCGATGGTCTTCGCATAATCGAGCTCGACCCGGTACGCTTCGACGACGCGCCGATATTGTTCCGGCAAATCGGCATCGGGATCGTTCAGCAAGATTTCCAGCCGGACTATACGCTTTTGACGCTCTTCGAGTTGGAAGGGCGGACCCTGTTCGATACGCTGTTTCAATTCGGCAAGGGCGTTTTTGAGCTGTTCTCGTAACTCGGACTCGAACCGTGACAATACATCAAGCAAAACGGCCTTATCTTCGGGCTCGCCAGACGGACTTATTTTCGTTTGTGCCGAGGCTTGCGCTTCCTTTTCGACTGGCTCGGCCGCATCAACGAACGGCATCAGTGAAATGAAAACGGTGATTGAAATCAATCGGAGGGGGAAATATGGCACTGCGAAATTTTCGAGAAACAACTGAAGAAAGAGAGATATGCTGGTCGAAGACTCTAGCAGGTGAAGGTCGATCAAGGCAATGGGAAAAACTCCCAAAAAACACCCCTGTTAAATGGCCAATCTACCGTATGGTTGGCAATGTCCTGGTCCGTGCCAAAAAATCGGATGCTATTGTAGCGACAATAGCATCCGTAATTACGACTCGCCTTATCAATCCAAGCCGATTTGATAGACCACTTCTTCCGGGTCGCTGAGCTTGCCGTTGATTGCATCGACTTCAACTTCAAGCAGCTTGCCGTCGGCGGTTTTGATATCGAACTCATAGGCAACGCCGCCGTCCGCTTCGATTTCATATTCGATTTTCATGACGCTGCCCGGATACTTGTCCAATGCCGTTTTTAACGCCGCATCCAATCTGACTTTAGCCTTCGACGTAAATTCCGGATCGTCGGCCGCGACTTCGCGCTCGGTTTCGGATATTTTACCGCTTGCGGCATCGCATTCGACTTCCCAATGCTTACCATCCTTGCCGTGGATATCCAATTCATACTGAGGCTTACCGTCTTCGATTTCGGCCCGCATTGATACTATATCCCCAGGATGAGCATCGAGCGCCGATTTCACGCAACTATCGACAGGTCCTTTGTGATGTTCGAATTGCGCATAAGCAGCCGGAGCAAAAAACAACGGTGCCAACAACGCAATTATCATTTTCTTGTTCATAATCATTCTCCTTGCTATATGGACGAGTTCTACTCACTTTATACTCAAAAATGGTAACTTTATGAAGATATGGGGTGTGGCTAGCGAGGATGTCGGCAGAGCTGCCGTCAAGCCCCCATGGAGGGGTTCACGGCGTTCCTCGATGACACATCCCATACCTTTTATTCTTAGACGGTTTTCAATCTAAAAGGAGTATAAACGAACAGAACTACGACTCGATTATAGTCCTCGTCTATCCGACTCTACAATAGCTCCAGAGTTGTTTTTTGAACTTAAACTTGATATCGCTTGCCTCACTGAATACACTTATAAATCAATGCGGGATCAATTAATAAAAAAAGACTATAATTGCTTGTTTTGTTTTAATCGAGGATAAAAAAATGGCCCAAAACTGGATAGCTCCTTCCATTCTCTCTGCCGATTTTGCCCGCTTAGGCGAAGAAGTCGATAACGTTTTAGCGGCCGGTGCCGATGTTGTCCATTTTGACGTCATGGACAATCATTTCGTACCCAATTTAACGATCGGCCCATTGGTTTGCGAAGCATTAAGAAATCATGGCGTTACCGCTCCAATCGACGTGCATTTGATGATCGATCCGGTCGATCGAATCATCCCGGACTTCGCTAAAGCCGGCGCCAGCTATATTACCTTCCATCCTGAGGCTTCGGTTCATCTGGATAGAACCTTGCAATTGATCAAAGACCAAGGTTGTAAAGCCGGCTTGGTATTCAACCCGTCGACTTCTCTGCATTATCTCGATCATGTGATGGATAAACTCGACATGATTTTGTTGATGTCGGTCAATCCGGGCTTCGGCGGACAGTCGTTTCTGCCATCGGCATTAACCAAACTGCGCGATGCAAGAAAACGAATCGATGAAAGCGGTTTCGATATTCGTTTGGAAATCGACGGCGGCGTCAAAGTCGACAATATTCGTGAAATCAAAGCGGCAGGCGCCGATACCTTCGTTGCCGGTTCGGCGATTTTCGGCAAACCGGACTACAAAGCAGTCATCGACCAAATGCGCGCGGAAATTGCAAAAGCCGAGTAAAAACGACTTTTTTGTAAATCTCTACTGCAAGCGAGGCAAGATTTAATTTACCCTTGTCGCGCTTGCACCCAGTAAATCTGATTGGCTTCCAACGGCAAACTGCAATCCGGATTGCCGGGTCTAATTCTGGGCGTATAATCGCTTATCGGCCTGGTTTTCGGTATCGTCGCACTGTAGATATAACCGTTTATCGCGCCGGCCAACTCTTGTTCTATCGCCATCGAATGAATCTCAAATCGTCCTTCGCCTGAAGATTCCGCGAACAATTCCACACAAACATCTTCCTCGTTAAGCTCCCCAAGATAAACCTGCATGCTGAACGCGTAGTCCTTCTCCCGGATTTCCGTCACCACATTATCGACATGAATTTTAGCCCAAAGGTCTTCGATGCGTTTCAACCATTCGATCAGCTGCTTACCCGGCTGCATATTTCCGTCCAACCTTTTGCAATAGCTTTCGGCTAGAGGTAAATAAAACTTGGACGTATACTCCCTGACCATGCGATTGGCCGAAAAATAAGGCGTCAGCGTCGCCATGCTTTCCCGCATGATAGCTAGCCAGCGGCGCGGCAAGCCCTGTTGATCACGCTCATAAAACATCGGAACGATTTCCTGTTCGAGCAGGCGGTAAAGTATCTCGGCTTGTTCATGATCGGCTTGCTCGACCTCTTGCCCGTTCAATGACCAGCCGACTTCGGGGCGGTACGCTTCCGCCCACCAGCCGTCGAGTTCGGATAGATTCAAACCGCCGTTGACCAGAATTTTCATGCCGCTGGTCCCGCAAGCCTCCCAAGGACGTCTAGGCGTGTTGATCCAAAGGTCGACACCTTGAACCAAATATTCGGCGGTAATCATATCGTAGTCGCTCAAAAAAATTGCACGCTCCCTGATTTCAGGCCGACGGATAAATTCATGCCAAGCTCGGATTAACACTTGACCGGGCAAATCGGCCGGGTGAGCTTTACCCGAGATAACCAATTGCACCGGCCGATTGGGATTGGTTAGTATCGCGGCCAAACGATCGGGGTCGGTTAACAGCAGGTTAGGGCGCTTATAGGTTGCAAACCGGCGGGCAAAACCGATAGTCATGACATTAGGATCGAATAAGCGAAGCACCTGATCTTTACGCTCGGTTTTCGAGATATTACCCTGAACATCGAGTTCCCGACTGTACTCAGCCCGGACGAACTCGACCAAGCATTTTCGGTTTTGCGCACGCAGATTCCATAACTGTTCATTGGTGACCCGCTTGAATTGATCCGGCAAATCGCCGTATTCGCAAACCCAGCGGTTTTTACCGCACAAACCGGTCCATAATTCGTCGGCTTCCTGCGAATCCCATGCCGGAACATAGACGCCATTGGTGATATGGTCGATCGGTATTTCTTCCGCCGGCCAATTCGGAAACAAAGGGCTGAAAATACGCCGACTGACCTCGCCATGCAATCGGCTCACGCCGTTAACCGCGGCGCTTCCGTGAATAGCCAGATAAGCCATGTTGAACGATTTATCGTAGGTTTTTAAATCCGGATTGCGGCCGAGATTCAATAAAGTTTCGATATCGATATCGAGTTTTTGCGCATAATTGCCGAGCCGTTTTCCAATCAATTCCGGACTGAAACGATCGAAGCCGGCTTCGACCGGCGTATGCGTGGTAAACAGATTACCGGCCCGCGTAATGTTCAGCGCGGTTTTAAAGTCCAGCCCGGTTTCTTTCATTAAATCGCGGGCTCGCTCCAGCACTAAAAATGCCGCGTGACCCTCATTCAAATGACAAACTTCAGGCTTGATGCCTAAAGCTCTCAACACTCGCCAGCCACCGATGCCCAATAAAATTTCTTGAGCCAAACGGATTTCGAGTCCGCCGCCGTACAACTCGCTGGTAATGCAACGATCGACCGGATGATTGACCGGATCGTTACTATCCAATAGATAAAGCGTAATTCGACCGATTTGCGCTTGCCACACTCTGATCCACAATTTCGACGGGGTATTGAGTTTTATCCGGAGCCATTCGCCGTTATCCTTTCGTACAGGGCAAATCGGTAAATCGCCGGTATCGGCGTTGGGATAGAGCGCGATCTGATTGCCGTCATCGTCGAAAGCCTGACGAAAATAGCCGTTTTGATACAACAAGCCAACGCCCACGAGGGGGATGCCCAAATCATTGGCGGCTTTTAGATGATCGCCGGCCAATAAACCCAGGCCGCCGGAATAAATCGGCAAAGCTTCGCTAAGGCCGAACTCCATACTGAAATAGGCAATTTGCGCTAGCTTAGTGCTTTGTTCGAGTTCGTTCTGGTACCAACGGGGTTCGGCCAGCGAGGCACGATGCTCGGCCACGATGCTTTGCAGTTTTCGGCAAAATTCTTCATTATCGGCGAGCTCTTGCAACAAGTTTGCCGAACAGGCTTGCAACACTAGCCATGGATTACGGGATTGCTCCCATAAGGAGCTATTCAATCGATGCCAGATTTCGTCGGCCCGGTGACTCCAGGAAAAATTACAATCCAGCGCCAATTCGGATAAGCCATCCAGTTTTTGACTCAATTCGGGCGTAAAAAAACGAGGTGCGGTCATCAGCCTTCTCCTGTAAAAATACGACTATGCCCTTAGCAAACCGAGTTTCGTAATGCGATGAGCATAAAGCAGCGGCACAATATATATAATCTTAAACTCGGCAGGTCAACCATGAAGTTCATGAAGTATTTCAGGAGATTACCTAAGCAGGTTCGCCAATCTTAGGGTGTGGGGTTGCCTGTCGAGGAACGCCGTAAACCCATCCATGGAGACTTGGCAGCACCTAAGCGCCAAGGATGGCGTCTAGTAGGGCAATGCGGGAGCAATTGCCGAGGAGCAAAAACCTGTCCCGCTGCCGACATCCTCGCCAAGCACGCTCCACACCCTTTTTGATCCCCAAATTGGGAATTGCTGTGAATCTTTATGGTGAAATGCTTTTTCTAGGATAATGAGTATTGTCGCTTTGAATTATGACAGCATTGAGACGGCTCTATACCAATCTAAATTCAAATTTCGTCGTTGATTCGAGGGGCTCTACCATTTGATTATACCTTTCGCACTTCAATTTCCGGCAGTGCCTGAGGAGGCGCCTGGGTGTCCGGTCGATTTTCGCTCCTGCAAAATCGACATTCACGCCATCCATGGCGTTCATAAAGGCTTTGCCGGCATGGAGCTAGCTAGACACGGCGTCCTTTAGCGGACACCCAGGCGCCGAATTTTGATCTATGACGGGTATAGCAAAGAGCCTATTGATTATCGCAACAAAAAAACGGTCCCCAATCCCAAAAAAGCAACAAAACCGACAACATCGGTCACAGTAGTTAGGATGACCGAACCGGATAAGGCCGGGTCGATATCGAGCTTATCCAAGACCAATGGAATTACGACGCCTGCGAAAGCTGCAATGATAATATTGACGACAATCGCGGCCGCAATCACCGAACCGATAGACAGACTACCGAACCAAATGCCTGCAATTACACCGATCACTAAAGCCCATAACAAGCCATTGAGTATGCCGACGCTGACCTCTTTAATTAAAAGCGGCTTAAAATTTCCTTTGCTGATTTGACCCAATGCAATGCCTCTAATTATCAAAGTCAAGGTCTGACTACCGGCTATTCCGCCCATCGATGCGACAATCGGCATCAACACCGCTAATGCAACGATTTGCTGTAATGTACCTTCAAATAAGCCGATTGACCAAGAAGCCAAAAAAGCCGTAATCAAATTAATTCCTAACCAGGTGGCCCGGCGTTTGGAACTACGAATCACAGGAGCGAACAAGTCTTCGTCTTCATCCATACCAGCGGTTGCCATCAATTGGCTTTCATATTCTTCGCGGGTAATTTCCAAAGCCAAGCGTAACGTAATTCTGCCTAATAACAGTTGATTGGCATCGATGACCGGTAATGCGGTTAGCCCCGAATGCTCCATCTTTTCCGCTGCATCGGTTAAATAACTATCCGCTGAAACAGTAACGGGATCGTCTATACATAATTCGACCAATGGCGTAAGAGGATCCGCGGCGTACAATTTATGAACGAGAACGGTGCCGACGAAAGCACCATTACGCTGAATCAGATAAATGCAATCGGTATACTCGGGCAGGTTTTTGCGGATCAAGCGCATCGCCTGTCTAACCCTTGCTGTCCTTGGTAAAATCAATAACTCGTGATCGACATAGCGGCCGATTCGTTCATCGTCATATTGCGCCGATAACTGATAATGTTTACGCTGACTAGCATCCATATTGCCAAGCGCGGTATCTATCACCGATTCCGGCAATGTTTCCGCCAGCTCGATCAAATCCTCGGCATGTAAGCCGCTTAACAAACTCTGCAATTCCGATTCTTCGAAGCTTTCGATAATGGTCTGCCTAGGTTCGGCACGCATGGCAACCAAAACATCGACACGATCTTCGACAGGAACCTGCTGCCAACGCTCCAAACGTTGGTGCAAGGGCAGGGATTCCAACAATAATGCCAACTCGGTACTTTCCAGTTCTTCTATGGCTTGTTCAAAAACAGTTTTTTGATCTTCATTTTCAGCATCGTTAAGCCGCTCGACCAAATGACTGATTTCTTCGTTCATTGCTGCCCCCTAATTGGGTCCCTTAAACGGGACTGTGTAAACGTTAAACCAAAAAAAAGGGCCCATCCGGGCCCTTTTCATATTATTATTCGGCAACCCATTTTAAGCATATCGTTGATTATTAAATATATTTAATGCCATGTATTTCATAAAACTAACCCTACACTCCGAAATAACCACGCACAGCCTCAAGCGATAAACCATCCGCTCGGACGATATTCGGCCAAAACAACCATGCATTGGATTTGAGAAAGTAAAAAAGAATCTGAGCATCGAATCAACAATAACAGGCAATAGTCCTGTGTTAAATAAGCCTAGAATTATGAAAGCCATTTGCCGCGAATGCAATAAAAACCTCGTCTTCATGTCATTTGAACGACTGGATTAAAAAAACCTACCGTATTGATAAGAAATTAAGAACTTTTCATGCATTGAAAAGTCAGACCTTAAATCAATCGATCGAGAATCGCTAAAACGGCCGCGAGAGCGGACGACTTTGAATCAAGCGACCGATTCGATGGTAAAAGTCGTCGAGACTAGCGGTAAAAACCGACCGTTCCGGCAGTTGATTCGACTTGAACAAATACTGTGCACCGGTACCGCCGACCCATAACTGGATATCTTTCGGCAACGCCTCGGCCAGATTGTTTAAGTTTTGAACCATGGCTTGTTCAGGCGGTGTATTAGCGAGGCTCAGAACGATAACAGAAGGCTTGAGCCGGTTTCCGGCGTTTAACAAGTCTTCCCATGGCAAATCGGGGCCGATGTAATAGCATTTACAACGTTGACTAGCGGCCAACCAGCAACTCAGCAATATTCCGAATTCGTGATGCTCTCCGGTCATGGTCGCGAACATCACACCGGGATTGGTTCCGGAAAATGGCTGTTCGTGATTTACCATACTTAATACGATACGTTTAACACAGGCGGAAAACAGATGCTCTTGAGCAATGGTCAATCTACCCTCATGCCAAAGATTACCGACCTTTTCGAGGGTCGGCAACAGAACCTCTCGGGCATAACTCAGGGGATCCATTGCAATCAGCGCCCGCCTTAGCAAGTCTTCGCAGGTATCCATGCGAAATTGCAGCAAGGCATCGACGATACGCAGAAAAAACAATTCTTGATTGGCATTTGGCGGATTAGGGTTGGCGCTCAACAACTCCTGCAGTTCGTCGTTACTTAAATCCGCGATTTTGCTGATCGTAAAACCTTGCTGAGTTGCCGCCAACAGCAGCGTCAAACGCTCGACATCTTGCTGCGTGTAAAGACGCCGGCCCTTGCTATCCCTAACGGGGTTAACGGTTCCGTAGCGCCTTTCCCAAGCTCTGAGTGTTTCGGTGTTTATGCCTGTGAGTGAAGTCACGGTTTTTATTGTATACATTTATGCACAGGTTTTGTTTATGATTAATGTTTGACAAACATTGTACTCAGGAGTAATGTTTAATCCAAGCTTTAGTTGATTCAACTAAGTATTTACTCAGGGTATATAACCAGTTACCTGGTAAGGGGCAATCCACTATGACCCAAATGAACCATTCAATGCTAAACAATCAGTACCGTTCCGGCAGTTTTCGAGGTTTATACAAGGAAGCCTCCCTCGATACGGATTTTATGGATTCGTGCCGGCCGCAAATCGACACTCTAAACAACGATTCCGATGAAATCGAATCGGAACCTGTAGATGCCGACTTATTTGCGGAAACCGAAGAGTTATCCTCATCGAATAACGCAATGACATTCATGCAAAGCGGAGGCGACGAGTTGTTGATACATCAGCAAAATGCATCGGTTTTGACTGCAGAGGAATTAACCTCGCTAGCCCAACAGATGGAACAAAGTCGCTTAAACTTATCGCGTTTGATGATTTATTCGAATTCGGGACTGTCTGTTATAGCCGGCGAATTTGTTCGCGCTATCGGCGATGGCACCGACTTGTCCGAGCTTATCAGAAAAAACAATCTCGAACCTGTACAAAAGGACAATGCTGCACAGGATACCGCTAAACAGCTTGCAAGCAAGTTACTAGAGTGTTTTCAGCAAGTGATCAACGCCAAAGACAACCCGCATTCAAGCACCGCATTTACCGAATGCAAACAGTTACTGGAAGATCTTCATCTTTTACCTAATTTCCTGCAACAAATCGTCAAAGTCTTAACTTGCCGGCTCAAGGATCGAGCACTCAACGATGATGACTTAGAGTTGTTGAAATCCGCGTCGATCGAGCAACAACGAATGATTTCCGCAAGACGTGCGATGATCAGCGGCAACCTTAGGCTAGTCACTTTCATTGCACGTCAATATCACCATTCTTCGCTACCATTTACCGATTTAATTCAAGACGGGACTGTGGGTTTGATCAAGGCGGTTGACCGTTACGATTGGCGGCGATCGGTGCGCTTTTCCACTTATGCGATTTATTGGATCAAACAAAGCATCACTCGGGGCATGGTCAGACAGGAAAAAATGGTCCGCTTGCCTTACAACATTGCGGCAAAAGCGGCCGCGGTGTTCGAAACGATGAACGATTATCTGGTCAAACACAACCAATGGCCGACCAATAAAACACTTGCCGAAATCTGCGCCTTGCCTGAAGAGGAAATCAAAGCCATCGTCAATAATTATCAACCGACCATTTCGCTTGATAACAATATTAATGATGATGAGGATTTACCGGCAATCGTCGATTCGATGGAGCAGAACCATTTTCCGCAACCGATCAGTATATTGGCTAATTCGGCATTGAAAAACTGCTTGAGGAAGGCTATCGAAACCCTACCTGAGCGAGAAGCCGACATTATCAATTGCCGTTTCGGGCTCGATAGCGATACCGAAATGACGCTGCAAGACATTGCCGACCGTATGTCGTTAACACGTGAACGGGTCAGGCAAATTCAGAACAGCGCACTATTGAAATTAAAAAATAAATTCAGCAGCGATTTAGTCGATTTTCTCGAACCCGGCTAAAACAAGCGATTAATTCGACATTGCACCGAACAATAAAAAGGTCGGATAAAAAATAAACCGGCCTTAACGCACGAGTATCAGGAGTCCGCTATGACCTGGAACAATAAAAATAATGACCCGAAGGAATTAGGTGAAAATCCCAAATCCGATTGGGAAGCTCAATTCGAAAATATATGGCGCGGCATCAATAAAAAGCCCAAAAATTTTCTTAACCGCCACTCCAAACCGATCTTTGCTTACTCTAGCGCCGCGCTGTTAATTGCCTGGGCTGGCAGTGGCGTTTACATCGTAGACCAAGGCAATCGAGGCGTGGAAACCCGATTCGGCGCCTATCAAGCCACTACGATGCCTGGCCCGCATTGGCATTTGCCCTTTCCAATAGAAGATGTGTCTATCGTCAACGTCGAACAACAACGCTTCATTGAAATCGGCTATAAAACCGGAGGCCGTCAACTCGGAAGCGGATCGGACTTACCCGAATCGCTGATGCTAACCAGGGATGAAAACATTATCAGCGTTAGGTTAGCCATTCAATATCAAATCAAAGATGCCAGGGATTATTTATTCAACGTCAAAAATGCCGAAGCCACGCTTAAGCAAGTGACCGAAAGTATCGAGCGGGGCGTAATCGGCAAGAATAATATGGACTTCATCCTAACCGAAGGCCGCAGTCAAATTGCCACGGCAATCAAAGATCAGGTGCAGGAAGCGATGGATCAATATCAAACCGGTCTTCGCATCGCCAGCGTCAACTTACAGGATGCCCAGCCTCCCGAGGAAGTTCAAAATGCCTTCGAGGATGCAATCCGGGCACGAGAGGATAAACAAAGGCTAATTAACGAAGCCGAAGCTTATGCCAACGAAGTGATTCCTAAAGCTCGAGGTGCAGCGGCAAGATTGATTCAGGAGGCTGAAGCCTATGAAGCTCAAGTGGTCGCTAGAGCAACCGGCGAGACGCAACGCTTCGATCAATTACTGGTCGAATACGAGAAAGCGCCCAGAATAACCCGCAAACGTTTGTATCTTGAAGCTAAAGAAAAGTTATACAGCAATACCAATAAAGTGATTGTAGCGGTTGAAAACGGGAATAATATGTTCTACATGCCGATCGATTCGATGCACAAAAATGGCGATCAAAATGTCGGTACTCCTAACCTAAATTCGATTGCGCAAATCGAAAAGGCCGCACAAACCGATGCCCGAAAACCCGTGCATGCTTCAACAATCCGTTCCAGCAGGAGCAGACTATGAATTCGTTACCTAAACAATTATTAGTTCCCATCGGTTTATCGGTGCTTATTCTTGGTTATATGTCGGTGTTTTATGTTGGCGAAAGTGAAAAAGCGATCAAATTTCGCTTGGGCGAAATTGTCGAATCCGATTATCGGCCGGGCCTTCATTTCAAAATGCCCTTGATCAATAATACCAGCGCGTTCGATGCGCGAATCCAAACCCTTAATGCCAAATCGGAACGTTTCCTGACTTCGGAAAAGAAAAATGTGATTGTCGATTCTTTTGCCAAATGGAAAATTGGCGATGTCGGCCTGTTTTATACAACAGTCAGCGGCGATTCTTATCAAGCCAACCTTCGACTCGATCAAATTATGAAAGATGCGATGCGCGGCGAATTCGGCTTAAGAACGATCAAAGACTTGGTTTCCGAGGATAGAGGCAATTTACGCAAGGTGTTGATGGAAAAATTAAGCCCGGTCGCTGAACAATACGGCATCGAATTAGTCGATATCCGCATCAAGCGCATCGATCTGCCGGACGAAGTCAGCAGCTCGGTATTCCGGAGAATGGAAGCCGAGCGTGAAAGAGTTGCCCGGGAATTCCGCTCACAAGGCGCGGAACTTGCAGAACAAATTAGCGCGCAGGCCGATAAGGAGCGCGATATTATTTTGGCTAATGCGTATCGAGAAGCCGAACAAATACGAGGACGCGGCGATGCCAAGTCGGCCGAGATCTATGCGGTCAGCCATGGCAAAAATGAAGAGTTTTATGCATTCCACCGAAGCTTGAACGCCTATCAAAAATCGTTCGAAAATACCCAGGATACTCTGTTACTGGAACCGAAATCGGATTTCTTCAGGTATTTTTCGAAAGAAGAATGATATCCTCATACATCTCTAAAGAGGAGAAAATTTAAATGAAATCAAATGCACTTAAAATCGTCATCTGGATAGCGGTGGGGCTTACGCTATTCACGGCATTTAGCCGAATGGGCCCGCAAAACGACAGTAACTATGCCTTGTCATACTCTGACTTTATTGAAGACATACGCGCCGGCGTGGTTGCTGAAGTCACGATCAACGGCGAGGAAATCAATGGTCGTCGTCGTAATGGGGAAAGGTTCATGACCTATAACCCAAATGATGCCAAAATGATCGACGAATTATTGGAATACGGCGTCAAAATCAAAGTTGCTTCGCCGCCGAAACAATCGATGCTGATGCAGATCTTTATCTCATGGGCACCGATGTTACTGCTGATCGCAGTCTGGGTTTATTTCTTCCGCAAACAGCAAGGCGGCGGCATGGGCGGCCAGATGAATTTCGGTAAAAGCAAGGCCAAATTGCTCGAGGAAAACCAAATCAAGGTTAAATTCACCGATGTCGCCGGCGTCGAAGAAGCCAAGGAAGACGTCGTCGAAATGGTCGATTTTCTGAGAGACCCCGCCAAATACGAATTCCTCGGCGGCCAGATACCGCGGGGCGTATTGATGGTCGGTCCTCCGGGAACCGGTAAAACGCTGCTGGCTCGGGCCATTGCAGGCGAAGCGGGTGTACCGTTCTTCTCGATATCCGGTTCGGATTTCGTCGAAATGTTCGTCGGCGTCGGTGCTTCTCGCGTTCGCGATATGTTCGAACAAGCCAAGAAACGCGCGCCGTGCATCATCTTCATCGACGAAATCGATGCGGTCGGCCGTCATCGCGGCAACGGAATGGGCGGCGGTAATGACGAGCGCGAACAAACCCTAAACCAATTGCTTGTCGAAATGGACGGCTTCAACGGCAACGAAGGCATCATCGTCATCGCTGCGACCAACCGTGCTGATGTGCTCGATAAAGCCTTGCTGAGACCGGGCCGATTCGACCGTCAAGTCACTGTCGGCTTACCCGATATCAAAGGTCGCGAACAAATACTCAGCGTCCATATCAAAAAAGTACCGCAAGCCGCCGATGTCAACATCAACGATCTGGCCCGAGGCACGCCCGGCTTTTCCGGTGCGGAACTCGCGAATCTGATCAACGAAGCGGCTTTATTCGCGGCGCGTAAAAACAAACGCGAAGTGAACATGGAAGATCTCGATAAAGCCCGCGACAAAATGCTTATGGGCGCCGAAAGAAGAAGCATGATGATGCGCGAAGAAGATAAGTTGATGACCGCCTATCATGAAGCCGGTCATGCCATCGTCGGTCGCATCGTACCGGAACACGATCCGGTCTACAAAGTCAGTATCATGCCCCGTGGTGGTGCATTAGGCATCACGATGTTCCTACCGGAACGGGATTCCTACAGCGCCAGCCGGGATAAACTGGAAAGCCAAATCGCCAGCTTATTCGGCGGTCGGGTTGCCGAGGAAATCATATACGGCAAAAACAAAGTGACAACCGGCGCTTCCAATGACATCGAGCGCGCCACACAATTGGCCCGCAACATGGTGACTAAATGGGGACTCTCCGATCGCCTCGGCCCTATGGATTACGGCCCGGATCAGAATCAAGGCTATTTCGGACCGCAAAATAAAGCGATGTCCGAGCAAATGGCTCGATTGATCGACGATGAGATTCGCTCGCTGGTCGACAAAAACTATGAGCGCGCCAAACAGATTCTTACCGAGCGCATGGAAATCTTACATAACATGGCGGAAGCATTAATGCAGTGGGAAACCATCGATAAGTTTCAAATCGATGAACTGATGAAAGGCAAAAAAATTGCCCCGCCGGTACCGGAAGATGATGATAAGGACGAACAGCCCCCCGTCGTCGTAACACCTGACACAACGAGCGGCGGTAACATCGGTCAAAGCGGTCTGGCAACCTAGCCGCTGTCAACGTCCTCCTCTATAAAGTCCTCCTGTTTCGGTTCTTTCAGGAGGACTTCTTTTTCAGGATAATTTCATGAATAGTTTTGCAATAAAAGGCTTAACTAGCTTCAAATATGCCTTGGAAGCTAATTATTATGTCTCGCTGGCCGTCAGTGTCGCAGCAGCAACCCTATCCTTTACGAATGACCAAACGTTTTTCGAGCTCAATAGCGATCTTTACGGTCCTTTGAGCAACAACATCAAAATCATGATGATTTATATTGTACTAGCGGAATTATCGATGTTCGCCTATTGTTTCATGAAGCAAAGCTATAAAGAATTGACAGCCGCCGGTCTTTTTTTGATTTTGTTAAGTGGAGCTCTCGAATTTTATGGTCGCGTCAATCAAATTCCGATCGATCATACTTATCGACTGTTTTTTCTCTATGCCGGTCTTTCACACATTGCTTATGGTTTACTATCATTCCTACCCGTAAAACAGGAACACGACGGTCAACATGTCGAGGAATCCTGATAAGCAAACCCGCTAAATCTGTTGTTGCCACTCTCACTACGGAGCCCGAGTCATGAACATATTACTAACAGGCGGCACCGGTTTTATCGGCACCCTTTTGACCAGACAGTTAAGCGGTCAAGGTCACCAGCTGACGGTACTTAGCCGGAATCCCGAACGTGTTCAGTCAATTTGCGGACCCGACACAAAAAGCCTGGGCAGCCTCGACGACATCACACCGGACCAACGATTCGACGCGGTCATTAATCTGGCCGGCGCGCCCATATTCGATAAACGATGGACCGAAGCGCAAAAACGTATTATCTGGGATAGCCGCGTCTTGTTGACGGATCGTTTGTTTGAAACGCTGGAAGGATTGGCCGTAAAACCGGAAGTCTTGATAAGCGGTTCGGCGATTGGCTATTACGGCAATCAAGGCGACACGGTTCTCGATGAAGAGACGCCCGCCAAAGACGATTTTTCACATCGATTATGTTTGGCCTGGGAAAACAGCGCGCTGCAAGCCGAACAACTCGATATCCGAGTTTGTTTAATACGAACCGGTTTGGTTATAGGTCACGAAGGGGGACTGCTACAACGTATGCTCTTACCCTTCAAGCTTGGCCTGGGCGGTCGAATCGGCGCCGGCACCCAATGGATGTCTTGGATACATAGGCAAGATTGGATCAACGTCGCCTGCGCCATGTTGAACGACGACTCAATGCGCGGCCCTTACAATGCTACCGCACCAAACCCCGTCACCAATCGCGAGTTCACCGAAACGTTAGCCGCCTGTTTGAAACGTCCTGCCTTACTGCCGATTCCCGCTTGGGCTTTGAAGCTACTGCTCGGTGAAATGTCGGAACTAGTACTTGGCAGCCAACGCGTTATGCCATTAAGACTCATTAATGAACTTGGCTTCAGTTTTGAATATAACGACTTGCAATCGGCGCTAACCGAGGCCTTGTCATCACACAGTGATTGATGACTCCCTTTTTATCGAGAAGCCGTCTAAGAATTACTAATCGTAGATGAAAATTCGGCTGAAATTTGAAGTGCGAAAGGTATAAGAAGTTATTTAAATGGCTCATTATTCCTACGCAAATCACTACTAAGCAGGACGGGGTTACAACCCATGGGCATCAAGCTAATAACGGCCAACCCGCACCACGCTCTTTCCCAAGCTCCAGCGCTCATCGTTATACATAAGTCAAAAATTACCCTTTTGCAACCTTAACCAATGAGACCTCGATACCATTTATTGCGACTTAACACTTTCGGCCTCGAGATCGCGATCAGGGGATCGCTCCCACAGAGCGTCCGCCGCTCTCTGTGGGAGCGACGCCTTCGTCGCGACTATCGAAGCCAGTAACGCTCAAACACCAATAGCCTTTCCGGACAACACAACAATTTAGCGCTCGGTCGCTACTTTTTGCACAATTATACCCTTTACTAGTCAAATTTCGGCGTCGGGGTCCCCGATAAAGGCTTTGCCAGCATGGAGCTGGCATAGAGACTACATGGACGTATTCACGGCGTCCTTTAGCGGACACCCAGGCGCCGAAATTTGATCTGCGACGGGTATATCCATCCACTGCTGTGTGTCGGGCAATTTTTTTGCCTGACTATACCGGGCTTTCAAGCCAAGTGATTGTTCGCTATCAGAAATGGTGGGCTTGCCCGCATTCTTTGAACTCTGTCACTTGACGCGCATGCCGGGCAGGGCTCCTTGATCCGGACTCAGCAACCAAATGTCTTTACCACCGGGCCCGGCCGCAAGCACCATGCCTTCGGATAGGCCGAAACGCATTTTCCTCGGTTTTAAATTGGCGACGACCAGTGTCAATTTGCCGACCAAATCTTCCGGCGCGTAGGCCGATTTAATACCGGCAAAGATATTGCGTGTTTCATCGCCGATATCGACGGTCAGTTGCAACAACTTGTCCGCGCCTTCGACATGTTCGGCTTTAACGATGCGCGCGATGCGAAGATCCAGTTTTGCGAAATCATCGAACTCGATAGCCTCGGCGATCGGCTCGAAGCGCTTCGGTTTCGGCTCCTCGGTTTTTTGCAGGTTTTCCTTTGAGGCTTCGACCACCGCAGCGATCTTGTCCGGATCGACCCGAGTCATCAACGGCCGAAACACGTCAATCTGATGATCGAGCAACGGCTCGGCTTTATCCGGCCAGGCCTCCGGTTCCAGGTTCAAAAAAATCTCGGCTTGATGCGCCATCGCCGGCACGACCGGTTTTAAATAGACGATCAGTAATCTAAACAAGTTGATGCCCATCGAGCAGACCTCATGCAGCTCCACGTCGCGACCTTCCTCCTTCGCGATCAGCCAGGGTTTTTTCTCGTCGATATACTGATTGGCGCGATCTGCGAGCGCCATGATTTCACGCATTGCCTTACCGAATTCGCGCGTTTCATAACAACGTGCAATGCCTTCATTAGCCTCGATGAAATAATCGAACAGGTCCGGCTCCGAACAATGTTTCGAGAGCATACCGTCGAAACGTTTATGAATAAAACCGGCGCAACGGCTGGCGATATTGACGACTTTACCGACTAGGTCGGAATTGACGCGCTGGGTAAAATCGTCGAAGTTTAAATCGATATCGTCGACGCCGGAACCGAGTTTCGCGGCAAAATAATAACGCAGATATTCCGGGTTCAGGTGGTCGAGATAGGTGCGCGCTTTAATGAAAGTGCCGCGCGATTTGGACATCTTCTCGCCGTTCACGGTCAAAAAGCCATGCGCGAAGATTGCGCTCGGCATCCTAAAGCCTGACCCCTTCAACATTGCCGGCCAGAACAGTGCATGAAAATAGATGATGTCCTTGCCGATGAAATGATAAAGTTCGGCATCGCTTTCCTCGGCCCAGAAATCGTCGAAATTCAAGTCTTCCTCGCGCCCGCACAGATTTTTGAAACTAGCCATGTATCCAATCGGCGCATCGAGCCAGACATAAAAATATTTGCCCGGCGCGTCCGGGATTTCGAAGCCGAAATACGGCGCGTCACGCGAGATATCCCATTCCTGCAGACCGTTTTCGAGCCATTCGTTCATTTTGTTGCTAACTTCAGGCTGCAAATGGCCTTCGGCTATCCATTCCCGCAACATGTTCTCGAAATCCGGTAATTTGAAGAAATAATGCAGCGATTCTTTTTCAATCGGTTTTTCGCCGGAAACGACCGACACGGCATTTTTCAATTCGGTCGGCGAATAGGTCGCGCCGCACGCCTCACAGCTGTCACCGTACTGGTCCTTTGCGCCGCATTTCGGACAATCGCCCTTAATGAATCGGTCTGGTAAAAACATGTTTTTGACCGGATCGAATGCCTGCGTGATGTTACGCGATGAGATATGCCCACCCTCGCGCAAACGTCTATAGATCAACTCGGCGAGCGACTTGTTTTCTTCAGAGTGCGTACTATGAAAATTGTCGAACTCGACGCCGAACTCGGTAAAGTCGGCCAAATGCTCTTCGGCGGAGCGGGCGATTAATTGTTCAGGCGTAATGCCTTCGCTGTCGGCCCTAAGCATGATCGGCGTACCGTGCGTATCGTCGGCACAAACGAAATAGCATTGCTGATGCCGTTGTTTCTGAAACCGTACCCAAATATCGGTTTGAATATATTCGACCATGTGTCCTAAATGAATCGGACCATTGGCATAAGGCAGGGCACTGGTAACAAGAATTTTTCTGTCTGACATGGCTTAACCGGCGAAAATATGATGGAAACAAACGCGCTATTATGGCATAAAACCACATTTTATTGGGACTCGCTAAACAACGATAACCGATTCTTACCCATGTATTGACTTTCAAGATCCTGGATGGATGAAAAACGGAGAAGGGCAGGCTTTTACTGTGAAAGTTCGCAATTCCTCTGGTGAAGCAGAGCGTAGGAATAAGAAATATGAAAAACAATGTCGGTTCCGAAGCATAAGTATCTACACATCTTTATCTTTTAATATCATGCTGTTATAAAGTTTCTTCTGGTTTTTTATGAAGATAGGGACTAAAAATTGAAGTTTTTAGTCTACTTTTTTATCCTAGATAACAGAAAAATTAACTTAACTAATTGTTCTATAAAGCTGAAAACTTGTGTAGATACCTATGGTTCCGAAGAGGGTGCGGTTGCTCGATCGGCAGGCGTCGGCGGCAAGGACAGCCGCCGTCGAGCCTACAGGGACGTATTTACGGCGTCCTGTCGGGCGAGTGACCGTACCCTCCCCACCAGAGAACTTTCATTTGCCGGGGCGATGGCTAGACCTTCATGAACGTTATTTTGAAACACGCTGCCTTAAGAACCAAATGACGCAACGCGCGTGCCTTCGTCTATCGCATCATCGGGATGGTCGATTACCTTCTCGCCGAGTACGAGCCCTTCTAAAATTTCGGTTAATAAGCCATTACTCTGGCCTGTCCGTACCGATCGCAATCGAGCACGCCCATTTTCAACAACAAATACGGCCCTGCCGTCGTTGTGACGGAATAATGCATTACTGGCAACGGTCAGTGCTTCTGGTTGTTCCCAAACGATGAATTTTGCTTCCACTCGGTAACCGTCGCCTAAGCGCCGCCAGATTTCAGCGGCAGAACGAATGTCCGCGACGACCACTACACGCTGCTCTTCGACTCCTAGCGCACTGACTTTAGTAAAGCCCGTCGGCTTAATGATCCGCACGATGCCTTCGAGTATGTCATTGCCTCCCCAACGCTCCAATAATACACGCCCACCGGGTTCGATGCGTATCGCATCATGAGATAACACCTCAACTTCGATTTCCAGATTATGCGTATCGCCGACTTCCAACAACAAGTGTCCGGCAGGCACTACGCCAGCGCTT
The DNA here is from genome assembly GCF_005931095.1 of Methylotuvimicrobium buryatense. Taxonomy (GTDB): domain Bacteria; phylum Pseudomonadota; class Gammaproteobacteria; order Methylococcales; family Methylomonadaceae; genus Methylotuvimicrobium; species Methylotuvimicrobium buryatense. The sequence goes on from NZ_CP035467.1 coordinate 4,962,745, forward strand.
TTCTGTTCGATGTTTAAAACGCGTCCACCGATAGGCGAGCGCACTTGTACGGTTTCAACCGGCTTTGAAGTATCCGCTACAGCCGAATAACGAAGCGCCGCTTGCGCAGCCTCTAAGTCGAAACGGGCCACCTCGATTGCCGAATTAGCCGCTTGCGCTGCGGCTTTCAAAGCCAACATACGACTGCGTGCTTGGTCGAATTCCGAACGCGATATTAAACTACGCGTCATCAATTCTTCGCGGCGGCGAAATTCTACCGAGGCATGTTCGGCCTCGGCACGGGCTTGTCTGGCTGAAGCCTTGACACGCGCTAAGGCTGAGCGTGCCGCGGCAACTCGTGCTTCCGCTTCCGCTCGGCTGCGGGGGTCCAATACTGTCGGCGGCAAGGGATCAATCAAGGCCAGCGGTTGACCTAGCTCGACAACATCGCCAACTTCCAGATCGATGCGTCTAAGGTAACCCGCCACTGGCGCATAAAGCATGTAACGGTCTTTAACTCGTGTTTTGCCTTCTTCTTCTATAGTAATCCGCAACGGCCTGCGCGCAACGATGCTCGTTTCGACCAATACCGGTCTAGGCCAGAAACCCCATGCAATCGCCAGTATAACAAGCGCCATTAGTGCCGATATCCCTACAAAACGTCCTGACGGCATTAGTTTACTCCCGTGTTTTTAATACTTCGATAAGATCGAGACGACTCAACTGCCGCCAAATCAACGCAGCAGTCACTGCAAAAGAAATCAAAACGATGGAAGCCGCTAAAGCATAAGTCGACGGAACTACGATCATCGGAATGCGGTAAAGATCCGATGAAAATGACTTTGCAATGTAACTCGACAGACCGATTCCAACCAGAAAACCGGGAGGAATGGCCGCTAGGGTCAGCAAGCCTATTTCACCCAGCAAGATGTAACCGACTTCGGCGCGGGTAAAACCCAATACTCGTAACGAGGCTAGCTCCCGACTTCGTTCCGAAAATGCGATACGGGCCGAATTATACACGACGCCAAAAGCGACAAAGGCGCCCAGCAGGGCAGTGATAAAGGAAAACCATAGAATCGTTTTTTCCATCATTTCATTGAACTGTTCGATTGCCGTATCGCGAACGATGGTTCCAGCAACGCGCGGCATGTCTCGGAGTTGGTGATAGAGGTTGATTTGATATTCGGGATCCACAGACAATTGCACACCGGAAATCGCGGGGCCTTCATGCATCAAACGGTTGAGTGTCGAGCGATTCATATATGCGTTGACACCAAGATATTGCCGCGAAGTACCTACGACAGGGACCTTAAATACAGACCTATTGCCCTCGAGAACTTCAATCGTCAGTAATTGACCGGGTGCGATTTGGAGAATCTCCGTTGCCAGGTAGTCGGACAATATAATTCCTTCCTGGGGAATATCGATAGCCTCAAGCGATGGGTTCAATATCCTATGGAGTTTCCCGCCGGGTTCTATGCCGTCGACTTTAAAACGGTAGCTGCGATGACCATGTACCAAACGAGCGGAAACGGAGCGGAAACCTTCAATATTATTTACTCCCTCTAATGCTCCTAACGAATAGAGCGCACGGTACGGTGTCGGATCATTGAACATGACGGTTAAATCTTCACGGCTACTCAAGCCATACTGCACTTCGATAATCCAATTGATTGCATCCCGTTGAAAATTAGTCATCATCAAAATACCGCATGCGGCTGCGATACCCAATATCGTTAATCCTGCCTTGACGGGCTGCCGCGCGATGTGGCGAATTATCATACGCGACGGTTCGTCAAGATGCTTTTGTAAACCGATACGCTCGATAAGCGTAGCTCGATAGTTTAGAGGCGGTTCCGGTCGCATACCTTCTGCGGGTGGAAGTTGAGCGGCTCGCCGAACGGCAAAGGCCGTACCTGCCAGCGCTGCAAATAGAGTGACGAGCACGGCTTGCGACATGACGGCAGGATTCAATATGAAATGAAGATAGGGAAAACTATAAAGCTGTTGATACATGCTGCATAAGGCGTCTGCAAACCAAAGCCCGAGTGCGACTCCTAACACTATCCCAAAAGATGTTATGCTTATAATCAATTTGACATAGTGCATGGCAATTTGCGACGTTGCATAACCGAATGCCTTCAGTGTCGCAATTTGTTCACGCTCTGTGGACACCAATCGACTGATGACGATATTCAATAGAAACGTCGCCACGCTCAAAAAAATCACTGGAAAAATGGTTGCCATGATTTCAAGGGCATGCAATTCATCGGTAATGAATCGATGGCTGAACTGATCTTTACGACTGTAAGCGCCTAACCCGCCATAACGAGCAAGAATAAGATCGATTCCATCAATAACATCGCGCTCGAATGCACCCGACTGAAGCGAAAAAACTACATTGTTGAAAGCGCCATCCATATTGTAGGCTGTAGCAAGCGCCTTACGGTTCATCCATAAAATGCCGTAACGTTGATAATCCGGAAATAGTCCTCCCGGTGGAATCGCATACATATACTCAGGCGTTAAAACAATGCCGACAATATTAAGACGTTTGCGATGTCCTCGGATAATTACCGCGATACGATCACCCGGCTTTAAACGATGCGCATCGGCAAAGGCTTCGCTAATCGCCACTTCGTTTCCGGCACCCGCCACCGGCAATCGTCCGCGCCGCACATATGGCACATTGAGCCGAGGCGCACCAAAATCGGGTAATGAAACGATGCGGCCGGTAATGGGATCGTCGAAACCTTCTACCTGGATATTGATAGCCGCCACGACGCGAGTTTCGACTTGGTTGATGCCCGGCAATTCCGCAAAACGCTCCGCCGCTGCTTCGGGAGCCCGTACCAAACTTACGAATACTTCGGCGAAACGCTGATTAATGTAGTAACTCGTTTGAGTTAATTTTAGCGATTCGTAGGTAACCCGCGACATTATAAAAGTCGAAATACCTCCGATGATGACCAGAGATATCGCCAAGGTCATACCGCGCATTAGCCAGAGATCGCGTAGTAATTTGCGGTTGAGCGCCCGCATTACCAGCTCAGTTCCGACGGCGATTTTCGCGCTTGATTAAAGTCGGATCCTATAATTTGACCATCGGCTAACCGAATCACATGATGCGCCATTTCTGCAATGACTATGTTGTGGGTGATAACCACTGTGGTGGTGCCGAGTTCACGATTTGCGCGCTCGAGCGCTTCCAAAACGACGATTCCGGTCGATGAGTCGAGCGCGCCGGTCGGCTCGTCGCACAATAATACAGACGGATTTTTAGCAATGGCCCGAGCGATTGCAACCCGCTGTTGTTCTCCGCCGGAAAGTTGGGCCGGGAAATGATCCAACCGTTTACCCATGCCGACAAGCTCGAGCGCATCTTCCGGTGTCATCGGTTGCGAAGCAATTTCGGTGACCGCGGCAACGTTTTCACGCGCGGGTAGGCTCGGGATTAAATTGTAAAACTGAAATACAAAGCCGACATGGTCTCGACGAAATGCGGTCAACTCTCTCTCATTGACGACGGTAAGATCTTTATCACTGTATAGCACATGGCCGGAAGTCGCGGTATCCAAACCGCCTAGAATATTCAAGAGCGTAGATTTGCCACTGCCCGAGGCGCCGAGTAATACGGCAAATTGGCCTCTATACAGATCAAGATCGACATTGCGCAATGCGACAACTTCAACTTCTCCCATGCGATAAATTTTGGTGAGTCCGCGAGCCTGAAAAACAATTGACGATTGTTTGACTATACCCATCGTAGATCAAAATTCGGCACCGGGGTGTCCGTCAAAGGACGCCGTGAATACGTCCATGTAGGCTCTATGCCAGTTCCATGCTGGCAAAGCCTTTGTGAACGCCATGGATGGCGTGAATGTCGATTTTGCAGGAGCGAAAACCGACCGGACACCCCGGCGCCTCCTCGGGCACTGCCGAAATTTGAAGTGCGAAAGGTATACATCTTTACCGATCGATCCTTTTTTAACGACTTCGTTCGAAAAGGATCGAAAAGATAGGCTTTTTTTCATCGTCGAAAATAGATTGCATGTTTATTTGTCAAATATTATCGCATTAAAGTGTTTAAATAGAGATTATATAAAAGGAGTAATCTATGCTGAATTTCTCTATTGATCTACGATAAGTATAAACTGCATTACACTTGTACCTCAGTAATAACTAGCATTTATTCCGCTTATGAATCAACCTACTACTTGTATCGATGTCCTTTGCGTAGGACAAGCCACTTATGATCTTATTTTTTCGGTACCGGCCCACCCCGGCACCGATGAGAAAGTGTTTGCCGACCGCTTTGCCGGTTGCGGCGGAGGGCCTGCCGCTAATGCCGCGATAACGGTTGCCCGGCTCGGTTTCAAGGCGGCTTTTGCCGGTTATTTAGGCGATGACTTATTCGGTAGCAAACATTGGCAAGAATTGCTCGATGATGGCGTCGACACCCGTTTTATCGTTAGAGGCAAGGCACCGACACCCCTCTCTGCAATACTGGTCAAACCCGACGGCCGGCGCGCGCTGATCAATTACAAAGGCGCAACCCGCCCCTTGAACGCCGGTGCGGTCGATTATTCGAACCTCGAAGCCAAGGTCATGCTGTTCGACGGTCACGAACCGAATATTTCCTTACAACTGGCACGCTATGCAAGATACAACGGTATTCCGACCGTGCTCGATGCCGGCTCGGTTCACGAGGGCAGCATCGGCTTATTGGACTTATCGGATTATTTGGTTGCTTCGGAAAAATTTGCGCTGCAATACGCCGGAGACATACACACGGCATTGAGGCGACTGGCGGAAACCGCACCTGCTGCCGTGATCACCTTGGGCGAAAACGGCTTGATTTGGCAACGCGGTAATGAACAAGGCGAGCTGCCGGCCTATCCTGTGATCGCTATCGATAGCACTGGTGCCGGCGACGCTTTTCACGGTGCTTTCGCCGCTGCATTGGCCGCCGGCCAAGACTGGTTGGATATTTTGAATTACGCCAGCGCTGCCGGTGCGCTATGTTGTACCAAAACCGGCGCCAGACCCGGATTACCGACCTGTGAAGAAATGCAGGATCTTTTACGTTAGAATTGGCCGATTTATCAATCGAAGAACGAGCCCGAGAAGCACATCCTTTTCTTCAATAGTTTGACAACGCCTTTTTTAAGCCATAGCATGCCGGTTAAGCATTATACTTCGCGCGGTCATGTTTGCGGATTTTATGGCAATGCTATTTTGTTCGGTAGCAAGACGCGAAAACAAGCGCATAGCAAACTATGTAACTGTTTTCGCAAAGCTTCCGTTCCTGCTCACGCCCCTTACCTACATCCTTGTAGGTCTGGCCGCTATCGGACAAAAGAGTGCGTTAGCTTACCAGCAAATGCGACCGCGCGAAGTATATGATGGATTCTGTGTGCCATCGCCTCCGGAACCGACGCAGAAAGCCTAGCGGTATTACTGTGAAAGTCACGCAGCAACCAATCTTGTTACTAACGACAAAACGCCGATGACTTTCATTTGCCGGGGCGATCGCCGAGCCTTCATGAGCGTTATGATGAAAATCGTTCTTCCCATGATCCTTATCTTGGGTCTTGCAGCACTCATTTTTTTTTCGTTCCCCAAAAACGAGGACTCAACCACCAATTTGATCGGCACTGAACATCCTTCGACGAAACAACTTGACAGTACTCGCCGCGGTGCCTTGGTCGATCAAATCGTCTTCACCCAGCAGGGCGATATCGGACAGGTGGTCAGCCTGATCGAAAGTGGTAGCCATCATATTTTCTCGCAAGGCATCACCAGCACCACAGTTTTTCAGCGCCTGCGCGATTCGAAAAGCGCGGACTACGATTTTTCCTACGGTAGTTCGGTGGAACTAACCCTCAATCCAGCCGGCCCTCATTTCGCCAACGGCGAACTCAATCCCTTCCATGTTCCAGCGCTACGCGAAGCTCTCAATCAACTGATCAACCGCCGCTATATTGCCGAAGAGATCTACGGCGGCCTGGCTGTCCCACGGTTTCTACCGCTGAGCACCGCGTTTCCCGATTATGCGCATTTGGCTGACGTTGCCAGAGCATTAGAGCTGCGTTATCAACACGATCCCAATGCAGCCAAAAAAATCATCAATAGGGAAATGCTGGCATTGGGCGCTCGCTTGGAGCAAGGTCGTTGGCGCTATCATGACCGGCCGGTACGTCTGCGTCTGTTGATCCGCACCGAAGATGCGCGCAAGCACATCGGCGAATATATCGGCACGCTACTCGAGAATCTCGGATTCGAAATCAGCTACCTCTATCGCACCGCCGCCGAAGCTTCGCGCATTTGGCTCGCCGGCGATCCAGGCACCGGCGCTTGGCATATGTACACGGGCGGCTGGATTGCCAGTCGAATCGAGCGCGATCTGGCCGATAATTTCAGTTACTATTACACGCCCAAGGGCCGCGCCGACCCTTTATGGCAGGCTTACCGGCCCTCGGCCGAATTCGACGAGATTGCCGACCGTTTGCAGCGCCGTGACTATCGCACTTGGCCGGAACGTCGGGCTTTGATGAGCCGCGCATTGGAGTTGGCGATGGAGGATTCGGTTCGCGTATGGCTAGTGGATCAAATCAATGCCTGGCCCCGCGCGCATAACGCAAGGCTGGCGGTCGATTTGGCCGGCGGCGTTTCCGCCTCGGCGCTGTGGCCCTATACTCTGCGCTTCGACGATCAAATCGGCGGAACCATGGTCATCGGCTCGCCCGGCTTGTTGACGGAACCCTGGAATCCGATCGCCGGCAGTAATTGGATCTTCGACCTAAAAATCATCCGCGCCCTGCAAGATCCGCCGCTGCTTGCGGACCCATTCACCGGCCTGTATTGGCCGCAGCAAATCCAGTCGGCCGACGTCAAAGTCCAATATGGCGTGCCTTTGATTATCAGTCATGATTGGCTGACTATACACCGGGCCGAAACCATAAATGTTCCCGGCAATGCCTGGATTGACTGGAATAGCGATGACAAGCGCTTTATCACGGTCGCCGAAAAACACCCCGAAGGCCTTGAAGCACGCGGCCGCATTCGTATTCGTTACAAGGACGATTATTGGCAACGGCGCTGGCACGACGGAAGCACGTTATCCCTAGCCGACCTGTTGTTGCCGTGGATTCTTAGCTTCGAGCGGGCCGATCCAAACAGTCCGTTGTACGACATCGCGCATGTGCCCAATTTCGAATCCTTTCAGCGCCATTTCCGAGGTTGGCGTATCGTCTCCAAACAACCGCTGATCATCGACATCTATAGCGATCAAATTCATCCCGACGCCGAGGTCACGGTTGCCGACAAGAGCCCGAGCGTCTTGCCCTGGCATAGCTTGGCGTTAGGCATCTTGGCCGAACAAAACGAGCGTCTAACCTTTTCCTCGCACAAGGCCGACCGGTTGCAAGTCGACTGGTTGAGCCTGGTGTCCGGTCCCAGCTTGCCGATCTTGCAACAATTGCTCGAATCGGCCGGTCGCGAAGGCTTTATTCCTTTTGCCTCGCTGCTGAAACACTATTTAAGCTCCGGCGAAGCGGAAGAACGTTATCAAGCATTGACAGACTGGTATGCCGAACGCGGTCATTTTTGGGTTGGCAACGGGCCTTTTTATCTGCATTCGGTGCATCCGCTCGAAGGCAGCATTGTACTGCGCCGCAACGAGGATTTCCCGGACCCTGCCGACAAATGGCTGCGCTTTGTTCAACCGGAAATTCCCGAGTTGGTCATGGACGGTCCGATCCTCGTCAAAGCCGGTCAAACTGCAACATTCGAATTGCAGATCACATTTCAAGGAAAGCCTTATCCGCTGGACGCCATCGACGAGGTCATGTTTTTATTGTTTGACGGCGATGGCAAACTTTCGTTTAAAGGCAAGGCTGAACCATTCGAGAACGGTATTTGGCGAGTGATTTTGGCCGCGCGGCAAATTAATCGGCTCGGCTCCGGAGCCAATAGTCTGGAACTGGCGGTCAAATCCAACCGCGTCGCGCTGCCTTCGTTCGCCTCTCACGGCTTCGCAACCTTACCCGCCGACGAATCGATTCCCGAAGGTATCGAACCATGAACCCTAGCCAAAACCCAAGTATTCCGAAAAATGCGGAAGGATTGGTCCGCGATCTCAAACTGATGCTGTTATTTACCGGCAAACGCATCATTGCGCTGGCGCTGATGGTTTTGATCGGTGTCTATCTCACCATATTGATTGCCAACATGGGGGGGCGCGTAGACGAATTGCGGCTGGTGCAAATCCGTAGCGAAATTTCCGAAGCCGTGCGCGGCGACTTGTCTTTCCGCGAACTCAACAGCGACGAGCGCAATCGACTGATACAACGCCGCGTCGACTTGGAAGTTCAAAGGCTGAATCTGGACCGGCCTTTCCTGCTGCGTAGTTTTAATTATCTTTACCGTGCAATGCTGCTGGATTTGGGGCGCGCCGAGCAAATGCATAGCGACCAGGGTTCGCGGGAAGTCCATGCAATCATCCTCGAGCGCTTGCCGGCCACCTTGTTGCTATTCGGCACGGCCAATCTGCTGATTTTTTTCTTGTCCGTCTATATCGCCTTATGGCTGTCTAGACACTACGGCAGTCTCATAGATCGTATCGTCATCGTTTTGGCACCGACTTCAGCGGCACCGGCTTGGTTCTATGGTATTTTTTTGATTCTATTCTTCGCTTTCCTTTTGCCGATACTGCCTGCCGGCGGCATGGTGGAGGCGCCGCCACCGCTCGGCCGCCGAGATTACGCACTCAGCGTCCTGAAGCACATGGCCTTGCCGGTGCTAGCCATGCTGCTGTCGCAAATTTTCATTTCGATCTATTCCTGGAGAACCTTCTTTTTGATTCACTCCAGCGAGGATTACGTAGAAATGGCCAGAGCCAAGGGTTTGCCTTCCCGCATGATCGAACGGCGCTATATTTTACGGCCGACACTAGCGCCGGTCATTACCAGTTTCATGCTGATGCTGATCAGTATGTGGAGCGGCGCAATCATTTTAGAACGAACCTTCAGCTGGCCCGGCCTCGGTACGCTGATTTTTCAAGCCATCGGCCATCATGATACGCCGGTCATCATCGGTTCGGTGGTGATTTTCGCTTATTTGCTGGCCTTCTCTATCCTGGTGCTGGACATCGTGTACGGCATCGTCGATCCGCGCGTACGCATCGGAGCAAAACGATGAAATATTGGAGCGAACGACTGTGGGAATTGCGCCGTTATCCTTCCGCGTTACTCGGCATGGCTATCATTTTCTGTTTAGTCGGTTTATCGATTGTTACGGTTAGCGCAATACCCTATGACGAGGCCATCGATCGTTGGCGCGGAGGCGACTATTGGCGCATGCATCCCCGAAATGCCGAACCGGCATGGCTTGATCGCTTGCAAGGCGGCAACAAGCCTAAAACATTGATAATTTCAAGCCTTGCTGCCGAAACGGAATCGGTAGCTTTCACAGGTGGTAAGCGCCTAAAGATACCCTTGCACTTCGATTATAATTTTTCGGAGTTTCCGAGTGAAATCAACTTGTTTCTGAAGTCGGGAAAGCACACCCGGGAACCCTTTGCCCGACTGACTTGGCATACCCCCGACGGACGCGAGATACCCTTAGGAGGACGCCGTATCACGTCCAGCGACCGTTTTTCGATATCCCAGGATTGGGCATTGGAACGCCGCCTTGGCCTACTCCCCCATGTGGGTTTGCTGGCGCGGCCCGGCACCGATTCGCCTGAAGTTTTACCCGGACGCTACACGCTGGTCTTGGATGCGGTGTTATTCGATGAAACGGCCGAAATCACCGCCGAATTGGTTGTTTATGGACGTGTTCACGGCCTCGCCGGTACCGATCATCAGCGCCGCGATTTGCTGCTCGCGCTGCTGTGGGGTACGCCGATCGCGCTGGCTTTCGGCCTGTTGGCGGCAGTCGGCACGACGCTAACGACCTTAGTAATCGCAGCAACCGGGGTTTGGTTCGGCGGGCGGCTCGATGCCGCCATTCAACGGCTCACCGAAATCAACATGATTTTACCGCTGCTGCCGATACTGGTCATGGTCGGAACACTCTATTCGACCAGCATTTGGCTGATGCTGGGCGTCGTGGTGCTACTCGGCATATTCAGCGCCAGCGCCAAAATGTACCGGGGGATGCTGCTGCCGATACGCGAGTCACCCTACATTCAGGCCGCGCAAGCCTACGGCGCCAGCGATAGCCGCATCATCTTGCATTACTTGGTCCCGCGCATCCTGCCGGTGCTGATTCCGACCTTCGTGACGCTGATCCCGGCATTCGTTTTTCTGGAGGCCTCGTTGGCGGTGCTGGGGCTCGGCGATCCGGTGCTGCCGACTTGGGGCAAGGTGCTCAATGACGCGCAAAACGAAAGTGCTCTGTACAATCACTATTATTATTGGGTGCTGGCTCCGGCTTTGCTGCTGATGCTGACAGGTCTCGGTTTTGCCTTGCTCGGTTTTGCGCTGGATCGCGTGTTCAACCCCAGGCTACGGCGGATCTAATGATGACAGAACCCCTGCTCAAAGTCGAAGATCTGCGGCTTGCTTATCAAACCGAACGCGGCATCGTCACAGCCGTAGACGGCCTGAACTTCGAAATCCAGCGCAACGAAGCACTGGTGGTGCTGGGCGAGTCGGGTTGCGGCAAAAGCTCGTTGGCCAAGGCCCTGTTGCGGGTACTGCCGCGCAATGTCAAACACCATTCGGGCCGGGTACTGCTCGACGGCGTCGACATCATGCCCCTGAGTCCCGAGCGCTTTCGCCGTGAAATCCAATGGCTGCGTATTTCGCTGGTGATGCAGGCTTCGATGAACGCTTTGAATCCGGTCATGCGAGTCGGCGAGCAAGTGGCCGAACCCTTGTGTGTGCATCGCGGCTGGTCCCCGCACAAAGCCATGGCCCGCGCCGGGGAAGTGTTCGAACTGGTTGGTGTGTCCGGCGATTTTTTAAGGCGTTATCCTTTCGAACTTTCCGGCGGCATGCGCCAACGGGTAGTGCTGGCGATGGCCTTGGTCGCGGAACCGGAACTGGTGATCATGGACGAGCCGACTTCGGCGCTGGACGTGCTGACGCAGGCCGGCATCATGAATCGATTGAAACGCATCAAGCGGGAACTGGGCACCAGCTTCATGCTGATTACCCACGACGTCGCCACATCCAGCGAAATCGCCGATCGTGTCGCGCTGATGTATGCGGGGCAATTCGTGGAACTTAGCAGTGCCGCGCAGTTTTTTGCAAAACCGGCCCATCCTTACGGAAAGCTGTTGATGGACAGCGTACCGCGCCTGCACCAGACCCGGCAACCCGATCACATTCCAGGTCAACCGCCGAATCTGATGCTGCTGCCTTCGGGCTGCCGTTTCGCCGATCGTTGCCCCGCCCGATTCGACCGCTGCGATGAAGACCCTATGCCGATAGCCTTGTCGAAACGAAACGAAGTCCGTTGCTGGCTTTATACGGACCGCATCGAAACCGGCAAACCGCAAGGATTGCATAACACTCCGATTCCCGTTTTGGAAACACGGCCGTTAAGTAAAGAGGTTTTGGTTACTGCACAAGACCTGCATACCTGGTTCGAATTAAAGCAATGGGGATTTATCCGGGCGGGCTATGTGCGTGCGGTAAATGGCGTCAATTTCCACCTCTATCGTGGCGAGGCGGTTGCCTTCGTCGGCGAAAGCGGTTGCGGAAAAAGCTCCTTGGCGCGCACATTACTCGGTCTGCATGCGCCGACTCGAGGCGAAGTCGTCTTCGAAGGCCGACACATGCATGCCTTGAATAAGCATGAACTCAAGCAATACCGGGCGCGTGTCGGCTATGTGCAGCAAGACCCTTTCGGCGCGCTGCCGCCCTTCATGACGATCCGCCGCGCCTTGAGCGAGCCGCTGATCATTCACGGCGTCAAAGACCGCAAGGAACGTGAAACGCGGATACGGGCTGCACTGGAAGAGGTGCGCCTGTCGCCAGCCGACGATTATTTGCCTAAGTTTCCGCATATGCTCAGCGGCGGTCAGCAACAGCGGGTCGTCATTGCCCGGTCGTTGATTTTACAACCGGCGATGATCATCGCGGACGAACCGGTCTCGATGCTGGACGCCTCGGTACGAGTCGAGATCCTGCGCCTGCTCCGTACGATACAAAGCAAGCGCGAGCTGACGCTGGCCTTCATCACGCACGATTTATCGACCGTGCGGCATTTTGCCGACCGCATTTTCGTGATGTACGGAGGCCGCATCGTCGAAGCAGCCACTGTTGACGACCTGCTCGACTTTCCTCAGCATCCCTATACGCAAGCCTTGCTAGCGGCCACCGCCGACCCCGATGCCAAGAATGCCGCTCAAGAACGCGAACTACCGGACGGCGAACCGCCCAGTCTGTTGCACCCGCCGCCTGGTTGCCACTTTCATCCGCGCTGTCCGTATGCCATCAAAGGGCTGTGCGATGTAGAAGAACCACCGGAGTTCGAACCGCGCGCCGTTCACTATTCGGCGTGTTGGTTGCATAAGGATACATAATGGTGAAATGCTGTTTGAGTTTAATTGCTCAAACGGTCACCAATAGCCTCGATTGCAACAGTCAGCGCTCGAACGACCGTTTCTTCGGTCATGCTTGGCAGCAGTCCGGCTCGTTTTGTATTGGCGACTTGTTCCGGCAAATAAGGGACATGAATAAAACCAACTCGTATCGGCAGGTTTTGGCATTCGACATAATGGAGTGTCGAATAAAAAAGCTCGTTACAGACAAAAGCTCCCGCTGAATTGGAAAGATACGCTGAAATACCCTCTGTTTTGATCTGCTCGACCATGTTTTCAACAGGAATCGAAGCCGGGTAGGAGGCAGAACCTTCAATGGCAATCAATGTATTCTTAGGTTGATTACCTTCATTATCCTGTTTTCTGGCGTTAATCCGATTTTTGGCCAAACATTCCATACGAATGGCATTGCTACCGCCCGCTTGACCAACACCGATCACGACAGCGGGTTGATGGTGCTCAATTTGACTTTGCACGATCGCCGACGCTTTACCGAACACGGTCGGAATTTCGTGGGCAATCACTTCAAAGCCACCGATGATCGTATTATTTAAATGGCGAACGGCTTTCCATGAAGGATTAACGATCTCTCCTGCAAAAGGATCGAAGCCTGTTATTAATAACTTAGCCATCACAGATCAAAATTCAGCGCCGGGGGCCCGCGTCAAAGGACGCCGTAAATACGTCCCTGTAGGCTCTATGACAGCATCCATGCTGTCATAGCCTAAGCCGATCATCCCGGCCAATGGAGACAAATGGTGCGCGATGCGCACCCTACAAGATTGAGCTTACTCTTCCCAAGCCCGTCCGTCACGCGCCAACAATGCCACCGACGCGACCGGCCCCCAGCTTCCTGCGGAATAGGGTTTTGGCGCAATTTTTCTACGCGCCCAAGCATCTTGTATCGAATCGACCCATGCCCAAGCCTGTTCGATTTCCTGCCGACTCAGGAACAAGGTCGGATCGCCCCGCATTGCTTCCAAAATCAGCCGCTCGTAACCGCCGAAAAACGGGCTGTTTTTGAACGTTTCAGAAAAGCTCAAATCCAGTTTATTCTGCTGTAACGTGATACTACCGCCGATTCCGGGTACCTTATTGAGCATTTCAATTTCGACGCCTTCCTTCGGCTGTAAATGAATGATCAACTTATTCGGCGGCAATTCGCGGTAACTGTCCTTAAAGATATTGTGCGGCAAGCGCTTGAAATAAACGACGATTTCGGTGCGCTTATTTTGCATGCGCTTTCCGGTACGCAAATATATCGGTACGCCGGCCCAGCGCCAATTATCGATATCGACGCGCACCGCGACGAAGCTTTCGGTGGTACTCTCCTTATTGGCGCCTTCCTCCTCGGTATAGCCCGGCACGGCTTGTCCTTTCATGTAACCGGCGGTGTATTGCCCTCGCACGGTCACTTCTTCGACATTGTCGGCGGTAATCGGACGCAAGGCTTTCAACACCTTGATTTTTTCGCTATGAATGCTTTCGGCTTCCAGCGACGCGGGAGGCTCCATTGTGATAAAGGTCAGGATCTGCAATAAATGATTTTGCAGCATATCCCGTAGTTGCCCGGTTTTATCGAAATACTCCCAACGGCCCTCGATTCCGACTTCCTCGCCAACGGTAATTTGAATGTGATCGATGGTATTGTGATTCCAATTGGTCGTAAAAATCGAATTGGCAAATCGTAAGGCCAACAGATTCAGAACCGTTTCCTTGCCTAAATAATGATCGATACGGAATACCTGATCCTCGTTAAACACTTCAGCAACGGCATCGTTGATTTCCCGATTGGATTTCAGATCGTTGCCGATCGGTTTTTCCATCACCACACGCGATTCTCGAGTCAAAATTTTTGCTTTATCGAGACCCTGGCAAATATTTTTGAACAAAAACGGCGCGACGGCTAAATAATTGACCAACACTCTGGATTTGGAATCGATGACCGAATTCAATTGTTTATATTGATCGAGTTGAGTTAGGTCGATCATGAGATATTGCATTCGAGCCGAGTAACGCTGCCAGACTTCATCGTCGATCGTCTCATTAAGATAAGACTGTAGACTTTTCCTAGCGACTTTAACGAAGCCGCCCTCTTCGAGAGCATGCCGGTCAATACCGATGATACGAGTCTCGGGCTCGATCAATTCTGATTTTTCGAGCCGATATAACGAAATTAATAATTTGCGCGTCGATAAATCGCCTAACGCGCCATATATGACCAGGTCGCAAGGTTTAAATTTTTGATTTGATTTCATTGAATTTGAAGAACAATAAACCGATTTTCGGCTACTTAAGTTAGATTTGAAAAAATGAAAGAAAAACGGGGTGCTTCCGTATCGTTAAATTAATCTTTCCATTTTATATTGCAACCGATGCTTGGAATTTGCCGCGGATCGATGGACTTTCCGGCCAGTAAGTTATCCAAAGCCGTGCGTAAATCGCTACCGGTCGGCGGAACATCGTTTTTTGGGGTCGATCCGTCCAAGCGTCCGCGGTAAACACAAGATAGGGCTGCATCGAATACGTATATATCCGGCGTACAAGCGGCTTGATAAGCTTTTGCAACAGACTGGCTTTCATCGTAAAGATAAGCGGCGAAAGGATTGCCCCATTCTCGCATCATCGCTTGCATTTTATCCGGCGCGTCCTGCGGATAATTGATAATGTCATTAGCACTGATTGCAATCGTACTAATACCTTGTTGAGCATATTGCTCGGCAATCGATATCAATTGCCCTTTGACATGCAGCACATAGGGGCAGTGATTACACATAAAGAGAATCACCGTACCTTTTTCTCCTTTTAACTCTTGAAGCGTTTTGGTCGTTCCGGTCACGGTATCGGGTAATTCGAAATCCGGCGCACGGGTTCCTAAAGGCATCATATTAGACTCGGTCGCTGCCATCTATACTCTCCTATGTCTTGCTTGGATAATCTTAAACCATATCGAAAGCCGAATTATAAAGCCTTAGTTCAAGCATGGATAGTTAGGCCTCTTTGCAAATGAAGGGTTTTATACCCTTTGCTGGTCAAATTTCGGCGCCGGGGGTCCGTCAAAGAACGCCGTGAAACGTCCATGTAGGCTCTGTGACAGCATCCCGGCTGTCAAAGCCTTTGCCGAACACCCCAGCGCCTCCATGCGTCAATGCCGAAATTTGAAGTGCGATGGGTATACTTTAAATACCTGTTAGTCGGTATAGTTGAATTGTCTATAAAATATCCGGTCCAATTGATTTTTTAACACCTTCTCAGGATTTCGTGATAAATAATGTCCTGGAACTATGAGCTCTGTTGAGGGTTCGGTCACTCGCTAGGCAGGTCGCCGTAAATACGTCCGTGTAGGCTTGACGGCGGCGACTGATTGCCATGGATGGCATGAATGCAGATTTCGCACTACGCCATGGATGGCGTGTATTAGGGCATCACCAGTAGGCGCTTTAGGCGATGCAGGGCAGAAAAATGCTCCTGCATTTTCTGCATTCATTACATCCATGTAACTCAGCAATTGCCGAGGAGCAAAAATCTGCCCTGCTGCCGACATCCTCGCCAAGCATACCCCACACCCTTTTTGATCTCCAAATTGGGAATTGCTGTAATGAAGGATCGTTTAACTTTGCTAGCTGCGAAGTATGCTTGTCAATGGATAACTGTTTTTTTGAGTTATCTTGGCAGACGACAATTTTATCCCTATCAGAAAAAATGACATCGACTATAGACTATGACCCATACGAAACATTATGCCATGACTGCAGGCTAGTCGAGTCATGTCTTCCTTACGGATTAGCGAAAAATGAGTTGAAACAGTTCGCGACGATGGTAAAAAGTAAACCGCCAATATTATCCGATCAATATCTCTATCGACAGGACGACGAAGGCCGTAGCTTATACGTTGTTAAAACGGGGTCTTTCAGAGGTTTTATATCCAGCACGGATGGCGCCGAACAAACAATTGGATTTTATTTACCCGGGGAATTAATGGGGTTTGACGCTTTTCAACATGGGCGCTTCACAAGCTCAAGCATAGCGCTTGAAACGAGCAAAGTATGCGAACTGCCATTATCTCAACTTAATGAATTATGCCGGTTGATTCCTAGTTTGCAAACTCAAATGCTACGCGTTTTAGGCAAGGAAATCGAATCCGATCATAATCAGATTTTGTTATTAGGTCATCGTTCCGCCAAGGAAAAAATGGCGATCTTTTTATTAAAGCTATCGCATCGATACAATGCCTTAGGATTTTCGAAAACCGAATTTAATTTGACAATGAAACGGCAGGATATCGCCAATTTTTTAGGAATCACTAACGAAACCGTTAGCCGCTTACTTACTGAACTACATCAACAAGGAATAATTGCAATCAATCGACGCAACATCAAAATTAACAACATGAACGCTTTAAAAGTTCTCGTCGAAGATTGTTATTGAACCGAAGCTACCTCGTAACACGCTAAAGCGCAACAGCAACCCCGGCTCAACTCGCAACGGAGAGTGCTTATTTCAACATCATTTGCGCTGAATTTGCTGAGTCGGCTGGCCTGCTAGGACCTTGACCGGATTCGCTGCAAGCGGCTAAGGCTGAAACTGCAATAATGGCTAAAAACAAATGGCTAATAATTTTCATAATAAACTTTTCTCAATTGTGAGTTAAAACGTATTGTTCCATTGCTCAATCGAATTGATCGAACAATAAAATTTAACAACCCTTATGGGTAAACTCATTATTGCATTATTACATAATCGCTTATTGATATGGATCAATTATTAACCATTTTGTCGGTCGACATTTGCTCCTCAGCAATATCCCTTTCTACTCCCATTTGATTGAAAAACCGTCTAAGAATAAAAGCAGCAATTGCCGAGGAGCAAATCGACCTAACACCCCGTAGCCTCCTTAAGCATCGCCGAAATTTCAAGTGCAAAAGGTATAAACTCGTAAAGAGGATAAACAAGAATATTTTGAACATTTAACTAAAATGCTTATCTTAAAGATTAATAGATGAACATATGAGTAGATATTGATATGATTATTTCACCTGAACTAGCCGCCAAGGACTGCTGCGATGAGCAAGAAACGCATCCCGATTTATTGGCCAAGGCCATACCGGACTTACCTGACGAGTACGAAGCCGGTCGCTTGGCCGACTTGTTTAAAGCTTTAGCCGACCCTACGCGGGTAAGGATCATTGCCGCACTACTGCACACCGAGTTATGTGTGGACGATTTGGCCAATTTATTGGATATGAGCCAATCGGCTATTTCACACCAGCTGCGATTGCTGCGTAATCTGCATCTGGTACAGTTCCGTCGATCCGGAAAACATGCTTTCTATCGACTGGTTGACGACCATGTTCGAGACTTGTTTCAACGCAGTCGAGAACATTTGGATTGTTAAAATCAAGGCGTTATCGCCCTTTAAATTTAGGAGATTCCTCCATGAAACATCACATTCACACCGAACACAAGCACGTTCACAACGAACATTGCGGCCATTTGCGTATTGAGCATGACGGTCATGTGGATTATTTACATGACGGCCATTTGCATCATGCACATAAAGACCATTACGACGAACACGTCATTGCTGTAACAGAAACCAATCCGGCAGTTTGTGCGCCGTTAGACTGCGCTTGCGGTCATGAAGGATGCGGACATGCGGCCGTTCCGCATGGCGACCACATCGATTACATCGTCAATGGACGCTTACATCACCCTCACGGGGATCACTGCGACGATCACGGACCCGTGACGATAATTAATTGACGATACGGAAATTTTGTCGAGTTTTTAAGTTCACGCCAATCAAACCCGGCACTTAGATATACCCATCGTGTATCTAAATTCGGCACCGGGGTGATCGTAAAAAAACGCCGTGAATACGTACATGTAGGCTCTATGCCAGCATCCATGCTGGCATAGAGCCTTTGCGAGCGCCATGGATGGCGTGAATGTCGATTTTGCATTACGCCACGGATGGCGTGTATTAGGTCAATGCAGGGCAGAAAAATGCTCCTGCATTTTCTGCATTCATTACATCCATGTAACTCAGCAATTGCCGAGGAGCAAAAATCGACCTAGCACCCCGGCGCCTCCTTAAGCATCGCCTAAATTTGAAGTGCGAAAGGTATAATTGAATAACTTCAAGTTTAGGTGCCGAGTAGTTAAGGTTCGATTTTTACAAGCGATACAAAGGTTCCAATTCGTTGTCTACCGACTTATCGCCGAATTGCTCCCTAGCTTTATGCTCGGAAAATGCCTGAAATAACTTTTTACCTTGCCAGTCTTCCCGATCGGCACTGTAAAGGCACGCATTCAGATACATGATCTCGTCTCTCAGTCTGGCCTCGCAATGATCGGCCAACGCGCCTAGACTGGCGACCTTGTATTTTTCCCGCCCCCAAGCGACCAAGGCATTTTTGGCTGCTTGCGGATCGTTTTCGGCACAGGCTTTTTTCAAGGATTTGACATAGCCGGACAGGGACTCTTTGATCGGGTCTTGCGTTTTTTCTTCCGGCTTTGCCGAACGACGTAGACCGAAATAAAGCCCGGTGGTCAACCAACCTACCGCAAAAAAAAGCGCCGCCCACCTCCAATAATCCTCTTGCGGTGCTACGACTTCCTCTCGCTTAGTTGCAGTTTGAACTTGGTTTTTTACCTCGTCGCCGGTTGCCGCATGCGGCATTTCTATTTCTGTTGGTGTGGCTGCTCCTTCGGTAATCAGGTTTACTTCCGGAATTTTGGCGATCTCGACTTGTCCTGAGCGTGTGTTGAACCACGGTATCTCGATTGCCGGAAGAGTGTAACGACCGGCTTTAGAGGGTATGAAAGCGATTTTTTCCTCGCGTAACGCCTTGACACCTTCGGCTCCCTTATTTTCGTTCAAAACCGGCTGATCCGGATAAGTTTTCACTTCATCAACCGGTAGGGTGCGATGTATCTCGGGTAGTTGGCCGACTGTCGTGCCTATGGCAGCAATACGCAAAGTTCGGGTTAACGGCTCGCCAACTCTCATTCGAGCGATATCGCCCGACCATTCCTGGCTGAGGCTCAAGCCTTCAGCCGCCAACCAATGACCGCCGGCAAACGTTTCCGGAATCGGTTTCACGTTGAGCGTAACGGCTTTCGAAGTAATCCGCTTCAACTGGCTATTTTGCCGATTAAAAAAGCCGTTGAACCGGGGTTGACCTACCGTAATCACTTCGGCATCGAGCTGCAACGGCGCTATTGTTAGCGTTCCGCTTTGCTGCGGAAAAATCGCGTATTTACGCTCAGTGACTTGATAACCGATACCGCCGATTTGAGTTGTATAATTGCTGTCCTCACCAAGCTTTTCGATGACGGCATTGTCTAGTTCCGGTTCGGATAACCGGGCTTGCGTGATCGACACTCGGCGATAGAAACGCAAGGTATAGAGAACTTGGGATTGGACATAAGGATTTTCCGGCGTGGCTTCGACTTCCAAAAACAACTCGTCATCGACGGCCTGAATCTCACGGCTACCGGCTTCGGTCACCATCAAGGAAACCTCATTGCTACGATCTTTGCCGAAAGCAATAGCCGGTATCGTCAATTCGCCCGCGTGTTTGGCCATAACCGACAATTTCCATTGCTGCGTCTTACTGTATTGACCGTTTATGATCGATGTACTACTGCTTTGACTCCGGCCGAGTATCTCGAAATCTTTTTCGAGCGGTGCGAAGTCGGGCTGATCGTCCGGCGTTTCATCGGCAATAAAAGTAATCTGGAACGATTCGTTCAAGCCGACCGGGCTACGATCGACCGTTACATCGATGTTTGCGGCCTGTGCCTTGAAAGCCGCGAATAGACTAAACACTATCAGCATCAAGAAGCTCTCTATCGAGAGTCTTTTTTTTGTCGTTATCCTCATCGTCGTCGTCACCAAGCTTCGTCTTGTTGTTGCTGCCGGCCGCGGCGGCCGTATTGATATTGGAATTTACGTTTCAACAAACCGGCAGGATCGTCCGGGATGCGTTTCAGCCATTGTTCGCTGGCTTGTTTGGCTTCATCGGCCGGTTCGGTTTCTTGGGTTGCCGCTTCTTCTTTTTCTTGATCATCAGGCGTTTCGTCGTTTTGCTCTTGAACTTGACCTTCATCTTGTTCCGGATCGTCTTGTCCTTCTTCAATGTCTTGAGGTTCGGGCGATGAGCGTTGCCGATCTTGATCGTCCGTTTGTTCGTTTTGATCTTGCGCTTCGTCGTCGCCGGACTCTTCCGAAGGCTCGCCTTGATCGTTTTGTTCGGAATCTTGCTGATGATTCTTATCGTTTTGGTCTTGGCCTTGTTGCTGTTCTTGCTGTTGTTTTTCCAATTCTTTTTCGACAACGGATTTGTTGAATGCCGCGTCTTCGTGATCAGGATCGATCTTCAACGCTTCCTCGTAAGCCATGACGGCCTCGGCCAAACGTCCCGATTGCGCCATTGCATTGCCACGGTTGTAATGAGCGCGCGCGCTATGGCTATCTTTGAGTGATTCAAGAACTTGTTCGTACAACCCGGCCTTGTATTCGGCGGCGGCCTTCCATTCCGGATCATTAAACAAACCGGCCGCTCGTTCGTAGTCTCCGGCCTCGAAAGCCTGTTGCGCTTGTTGATTCGGCGTTTTCCACAAACTTTGCCAGTCCTGCGCCTCGGCCCGGTTCGGAAAAGGCAAAATCAACAGCATCGCAATCGATAATACGCCTTTTCGGAAACTCAATGCCGCCAACGGCAAAATCAGTAACAGGAGCCAAGGACCGCGTTCCGCCCATAATTCCAGTAATAAGTCATCATTCCCGGCATCGCTTTGAACTTGCCGGTTTTCGAAGACGCTCAACAAAGGTTCTATATCGCTGTCGTTCGGGCTGATCGTCCGGTAAATACCATTACCGAGCGCAGCTAATTTTTTCAATTCGCCGGCATTCAATTTCGGAACGACAATGTTGCCTTGTCCGTCCTTGACGAAACCGCCGCCCGGCGCACCGATTGGAGCGCCTTCGGCCGTGCCGACTCCGAGTATCGATAAGGAATAAGCGCCCAGATTTTTTACCGTGGCCTCAGTTTTATCGATATCGGCGCCATCGGTTACCAAGAGAATATGGCCTTTTTGCATGCCGGCTTGTTTCAGCAAATCGATCGCATGATTTAGCGCTGCAACAGAATTGCTGCCTTGTACCGGCATGATGTCGGTCGTCAATGCCGACAATTGACTGGCAATCGTTTGCGTATCGGCTGTCAACGGAGTCACGGTAAAGGCATCGCCGGCATAGACCAATAACGCGGTCTGGCCGTCCTTGCGTTGTTTCAGGATGTCGGCGATTTTGAAACGGGCGCGCTGCAGCCGGCTCGGTTTTAGGTCGGTCGCATCCATCGAAAGCGATAAATCCAAGCCGATCACCAACGCCGAATCGTCGCGGAAAACAGGGGAGGGTAAGCGTTCCCAGGCGGGTCCGGCCAAGGCGAAAATCGTAAGCAAAGCCGCCAATGCTCCGGCGGTCAAGGTCATTCTGCTGCGATTTTGTACTTTGTCCTGCAGGATATGGGGCAACAACGGCTCGTCGCAAACCGTCGACCAATTACCCCGTTGTAGTTTATGTCTTAGCGTCAACAATAAAGCCGCAAACCAAGGTATTAGCGCCAACAGCCACCACGGCCGGATAAAATGAAAGTATTGCCAGTCGATCATGATGCTCTCAATCTCGCCGTCGCGATGATGCCGGCCAAAACCAGAGAAATTGACAGAGGCCAATGGAATAATTCGCTACGAGGCCGAAAATACTGTTTGTCTTTCTCGACCGGTTCGAGTCGATCGAGAATATCGTAGATTTGCTCGAGCTCTTCGGTGTTTCTGGCGCGAAAATAACGTCCGCCGGTTATTTCCGCAATCTCGGTCAAGGTCTTTTCGTCTAAGTCCATCGATGGATTGACTTTACGGGAGCCAAAAAAACTGCGCACGATCATTTCGTCTGCGCCGATGCCGATAGCATAAATTTTAAGATCGTGTTGGGCCGCTAATTCCGCCGCTTTCAACGGCGTAACTTCACCTGCGGTATTCGCGCCGTCGGTCAGCAAGATCAATACGCGGCTCGTATCTTCCTGGTTTCTTAGCCTTTTAACCGCCAAACCGATCGCATCGCCGATCGCGGTCATTTCACCGGCCAAACTAATCACCGATTCGTTTAATAAAGTCACGACCGTTTTACGGTCGAAGGTCAACGGCACTTGTAGATAAGCCTGGGTTCCGAACAGAATCAACCCGATTCGATCGCCGGTCCGGCGTGCGATGAAATCGCCGGCGACCCATTTTGTCGCGGTTAATCGATCGACCTGTTGCTTATTAATGATAAAATCCTGCTCTTCCATGCTCCCCGATAAATCGACAGCAAGCATCAAGTCGCGTCCGCTAACCGTTTGTTCGACCGGTTCGCCGAGCCATTGCGGACGCATGCCGGCAAATACCAACAAGATCCAAGCCATTACCGCGATCACCAACGGCCAGTTTGCCGATTTCATTGATGTCTGCGCTGCACACACTGAAAAATCTTCCAAAAAAGGAACTTTCAATGCCGCTTGCTGTTGCGGCGAATCTTGCGGCAGCAACCAGCGGACCAATAAAGGCAAGGGCAGTGCCGCAATCAACCAGGGCCATTCAAAATGTATCATGGTTTGTTTCGTTTTTGAGCTTTCAGCCAACGCTCACACAGTTCAAATAATGCCAAGACATCGGTGTCCGGTGGTAATTCATTACGGTACGGAATTTCGATCAATTGCCGGCCAATGCCGTTACTAAAGGGTTTGTCCGGCAGCGAGGCGTCCAGATGGTCCAACCAAGCCTGTCCTGTTAAACCCGCGATTTGCTCTCGCGATGCCAAGCTGATCGTTACTCGGCGAAGCAAGACCGACAGACGACTGACCTTTTCGGCAGGATCCAGGCTCGGGTCTTGTTTTAATTCCGCCAATAATCGGCGCGCCGATTTCAGTGCCGTTTTACGGGTCAAACGACGAATCAACCAAACCATCGATACCAGTAATATTACAATACCCAGAGCCGTTAGCCACCAGCCGAGCGCGGGAGGCCACAAACCGATCGGTTCCGGCAGATGAATATCGCGTAATGGAAGCGTCTGCGGATTCATTAACGTAAACTCTGCACCGGATCTTGTACGGTGCTGCATTGGATAAAGGTCATCCGGAATTTTTTCGCGAGATTTTCCAAATAACGGCATCGCGCGTTGAAGCGTTGATGATAATCGCTCAAACGATCCCGGTCCCGAGTATCGATGACCACATCGCGCCGGCTATCGGTCAAACGAAAACGTCCGCCCGAAGGCAGGCTGCTTTCCAATGGATCGTAGACTTGAATCAACACGACATCGTTATGTTGGGCGAGTCGCCTTAAATGATGTTCGGCATTGCTTTCAAGGCCGCGAAAATCGCTGATGATATAAATCAGACTGCCGGGCCGCGCATGTTGCGACAATCTTGCCAAACCGAGTTCGAAATTGAATTCGACCGGATGGCCTTCACCGGTTTGCACCAGGCTGTGAAAAAACCGCAAAACCGCATGCCGGCCATGTTGCGGTTTCATCTCCATACAGGTGCTATCGGAAAAGATTTGCCCGCCGATGCGGTCGCCGTGTTGCTGCGCGGTCCAAGCCAAGAGCCCTGCCAACTTAGCGGCCTGTACCGATTTGAACACGCCTCGTGTCGCAAATTGCATTGCCATGCGTTTATCGACCGCAATAAATACCGGGCGTTCCCGCTCTTCGCGAAACAACTTGGTATGGGTTTTTCCGGTACGGGCCGTCACTCGCCAATCGATGCTGCGAATATCGTCTCCGGGTTGATAAAGCCGCGCTTCATCGAATTCCATACCGCGTCCCTTCGAGCGCGATACATAGCCGCCGGTTTGCCGACTGCGGATCGACCAACGATGCAATTTAAGCGACCCAGCCGTTTGTGCAAGATCAACCAAGCTTTTCAAACTTACCGCGACTCGTTCGTCGGCAGCTGAAGAGGGAGTGTCGGTTTTGTTCGATAGCATCAAGGAACAGCAATCCGGTTGATCAATTCGCGAATGAAATAATCGGGTGTGATGCCTTCGGCTTCAGCCTCATAGGATAGAATCAGGCGATGCCGTAAGACATCGAAAGCAATATCCTGAATATCCTCGGGGCCGACGAAATCGCGTTGCCCCAGCCATGCCTTGGCTCTCGCGCAACGGTCCAATGCAATGCTGGCTCTTGGACTTGCGCCGTATTGCAGCCACGAGGCCAAATCTTTGCCGTAGGCACCGGGATTACGGGTCGCCAAAACGATTTGCAGCAAATAATCTTCAAGATTATCGGCCATATAAATATCCAAGACTTCCTGACGGGCTGCAAATAAATTGTGTTGCGTCAACGGTATAAAAGACTCTGTTGTACCGTTCTTAGCGTTTTTAGCTTCGTTTCTTGCGAGATGCAAAATACTTTTTTCGTGTTCGGCTTCAGGATAATCGATTTTGATATGCAATAAGAACCGGTCCAATTGCGCTTCCGGCAGGGGATAGGTGCCTTCTTGTTCAATCGGGTTTTGCGTGGCCA
Source organism: Methylotuvimicrobium buryatense (assembly GCF_005931095.1). Taxonomy (GTDB): domain Bacteria; phylum Pseudomonadota; class Gammaproteobacteria; order Methylococcales; family Methylomonadaceae; genus Methylotuvimicrobium; species Methylotuvimicrobium buryatense. The sequence continues at coordinate 4,987,863 of NZ_CP035467.1, forward strand.
TGACCATGAACAAGGCGGGTAGGGGATAAGTCGCGCCGCCGACGGTTATCTGCCTTTCGGCCATCGCTTCGAGCAATGCCGCCTGCACTTTGGCCGGCGAACGATTAATCTCATCGGCCAAAATCAAATTATGAAACAAAGGCCCTTTTTGAAATTCGAATGTGCCTTGTTGAGGCCGGTAAATTTCGGTCCCGGTCAAATCGGCAGGCAATAAATCCGGCGTAAATTGCACGCGATGAAAATCGCCTTCGATACCCTTGCTGAGTACATTGATTGCCCGTGTCTTAGCTAAGCCCGGCGCGCCTTCAACAAGAATATGACCGTCGCTCAACAACGCAATCAGCATTCTTTCTATCAATACATCCTGTCCGATAATTTGCTTGCTGATAAAGCTTTTTAGCTTTTGCATCGCACTTTGATTGGTAATGTCTACGCTCATGATCCTGAATGAATAAAAATTAAAATCCTAAGGGTTTCGTGAAAAATAGCTTCCTGGCGCTATGAGTTCTGTAGCGGGTTCGGTAACTCGCTTACCTTGCATTAAAAATAGGGAGGTTATTTATGACCAAATCCTAAATTCGACCAGCCACGCAGTTAATACTTTGCCGAATTGCTTTAACAACTTTTATGCCGAAAGGTTCCCATTGTATCTGTATGAGGACCGGTATAGAAGTGCGTAACTTTGCGAATAAACGGTGAGTTTCTTGTGTATTACTGTGTATAAATTGACCGGGTCGATTTTATCCACAAGCCCTCCACATGTTGAACCGAAGTTTACAAGCAGTTTAGTCATGGAACTAAAGTATTGATAAAAAATATTAAAAAAGGCTTATCCACAGATTTCAGCTTGACTAATAGTAACAGTAATTTTAAATCTTTTAATTTGTTATGATTATAGAGAACCGATTCTTTTAAAATCATGTCCCAGTACCGCAAAAATCCGCTCAAAACAACCGAGCTGCCCTCGGGCATTCCCTTCATCATCGCCAATGAAGCCGCCGAACGGTTTAGCTACTACGGTATGCGCGCCATTTTGGTCGTCTTCATGACTCAATATTTAGTCGATGCATCGGGACAACCCGATCTTATGTCCGAGCATGAAGCCCAAGGCTATTTTCATTTGTTCGTTTCTGCGGTTTATTTGATGCCTTTGTTCGGCGCATTACTGGCCGATAGCGTGCTCGGTAAATACCGGACCATTCTTTTTTTATCGTTTTTTTATTGTTTCGGTCATTTGACCTTGTCGATCGACGATACCCGTTTGGGACTTTTGATCGGACAAGCGTTGATAGCGTTTGGAGCCGGCGGTATCAAACCCTGCGTGTCATCACACTTAGGCGATCAATTCGGTCACACGAACAGCTACTTAATGACCAAAGTCTTCGGTTGGTTTTATTTTTCGATCAATCTTGGCGCTTTTGCCTCGATGCTGTTGATTCCCTGGCTACTGCATAACTATGGTTCGTCGCTTGCTTTCGGCGTACCCGGAATATTGATGTTGTTGGCCACAATAATTTTTTGGGCGGGACGTTATCGTTTTGTACATATTGATCCGGCCGGCATGGGCTTTATCAAGGAAATGCTTGGCTATGACGGATTGAAGATCCTTGGCAAATTGACCTCAATCTATATATTTATCGCGATTTTCTGGGCTCTATTCGAACAGATTGGCTCATCATGGGTTTTACAGGCACAAAAAATGGATAGAGTCATATTCGGTATCGAGATACTACCTTCACAGATTCAGGCGGCTAACCCTTTGCTGATCATGATCTTGGTGCCTTGTTTTTCCTATGGCTTGTACCCATTCTTGAATCGTTATTTCGACTTGACTCCCTTGAGAAAAATCGCGATCGGCTTGTTTTTAACCGTCTTCGCATTTGCGATACCGTCGGTAATTCAAGTGCAATTGGATGAGGGGCTAACGCCGCATATAGGTTGGCAGTTATTGGCGTATTTGTTATTGACCGCGGCCGAAGTCATGGTTTCGATCACTTGTCTGGAATTTTCCTATACGCAGGCGCCGAAATCGATGAAATCCTTTATCATGGCTTATTATTTCGTGTTTATCGCCGCCGGTAATTTATTGACCAGTGCAGTCAATTTTTTAATGATGAGTTCAGATGATTCCAACCAATTATCAGGCAGTGCTTATTTTTGGTTTTTCACCGGACTGATGTTGATTACTGCATTACTATTTTTAGTCGTAAGCCGGAACTATCGAGAACAAACTTTTTTACAGGATGAGCAAAGCATTTAAGAGTGACTTATAATTAACACATATTTTCACTGATGAATTGCTTTCATTCGATTTGCTGCGGCTATGTGATTGTCAGGTAATAACAATACGACGAGAATACCATGATGCGACTTACAATTTTTATACTGGCTATTTCGGTCTCAACTATCGCTCACGCCGATGCTTTTAAATGTGTCGATTCCTTGGGGAAAACCATTTATCAAGCCAAGCCTTGCGATGAAAATCACCAAAGTGTCCAGATCAATTTTAAAACCGGCGGAGCGATTGATAAAAGCGAACAACTAAAGAGGCAAGCTCAGCAACGTGAATTGCAAAAACAACAGGAACTAACCGAACAGCAATTACAGCAAAAACAAGAGCAATTCTTAGCGAATGCCAAAGAAGAAACCGAAATTAATCAAACCTTAATTAAAAATAATCCGGTTCAATTTACGGCTTATGCCATTCCGCCTTACGAATACGACAAATTAAAGCCCTTGGTACAAAGCTTTCAATCGCGTCTCCCGGAAATTGAGCGTATGAGAAGATTGGCCGCACAAAAACAACTGGCATCGGGACGCTGCGATCGTGTCGAATCCTCGGAGCTGAATGTTAGAAGTACTCTGGAAAACTTGGTTTTTTTGGTGGATTGTAGTAACGGCGAATCGGCTTATTTTAATGAAACCGAACTCCAATAATCTTAATGTCTAACAGTAAAATAATTTTAATCACCGGTTGTTCGTCCGGAATCGGTTATACGACGGCACTTGCACTCAAACAACGAGGCCACCGTGTTATTGCTTCGGCTAGGCAACAACACGATGTCGACCGACTCAGACAGGAAGGCTTTGAAACAATAAGGCTCGATCTTGCCGATAGCGCGTCGATTCGACAAGCCGTTTCCGAAATGCTGATCATGACCGAACGTAGAATCGATGCATTGTTCAATAATGGTGCCTTCGGCCAACCGGGCGCGGTCGAAGATTTAAGCCGTGATGTATTACGGTTTCAATTTGAAACTAATTTTTTCGGCACGCACGAACTGACCAATTTGCTCATTCCGATCATGCGTCGGCAAGGGCAGGGCAGAATCATTTACAACAGCTCGGTATTGGGATTTGTCGCCATGACTTACCGGGGCGCTTATAACGCCAGCAAGTTTGCTTTGGAAGGTTTAGCCGATACGTTACGACTGGAGCTTAAAGGTACCGGAATTGATTTATCGATCATTGAACCCGGACCGATCTTGAGCGATTTTCGTAAAAACGCCTTCGCGCTTTTTAAAAAAAACATCGACCCAAGCAACAGTTTTCATAAGGATCGTTATGCCGCAATGGAAACCCGCTTGCAAAAAGATGGGCCTGCCGTACCTTTTACGTTGCCGCCTGAAGCCGTAGCCGACAAGGTGATTCATGCTTTGGAATCGAAACGACCTAAAATCCGTTATTACGTGACTTTTCCCACTTATCTGTTTGGCTATTTGAAACGTATATTGCCGGCGGCTTGGCTCGATAACTTACTGGTTAAAGTTTGATGTTTACCGATTTAGAAGAAATATCGATTCAATGTCCTTACTGCGGTGAAACGATTTCTTTATTGCTGGATATCCCTTCCGGTTCACAGTGTTATTACGAAGACTGCTCGGTTTGCTGTTCTCCTATTTACGTACAAATCGAAGTTTATGATAACGGTCAAGCACATGTTACTTGCAAACGCGACGAGGATTGAATTTACAATGTAATCTTTCTAAGCCAAGCATTAACAGTACCCTACAAATATACTTGGTTGAATTTATAAGCATTGTTTTTAACTTTGAGTTTGATATTGCGGCAATCTACGTTAGAATGGACAACGCTAAGTAGCTTTAATTTGATGGAATTTCTGCTGCATTGCTGAATAATAGTTACTATGACAACATGAGGACAAGTTAGACATGAAATTTTTAAGAAAGGTATTGTTATCTCTGGCTATTGCTAGCTCTATGGGTGCTATTGCTACCCCTGTAATGGCTGAAAGCGATCCAGGCAGAATTTCATATGCGCCTGTAGAAGCAATCAAATTGACTTCCGAAAAAATTCAAGCTGCGATCGATGCAGTTGCAGCCGGTTCTTCCGCTGATGAAGTTGCTGTTTTAGTCAAAGATGCTCTGGATATGAGCAAAGAAATCAATGCCAATGACAAAGTTGACGTTGCTCGCGCACGCGCGAATGGTGAGCTGAAAAAAGCTCGCAATGCCGCTAAAAAAGGATCTTTAGATGGTGTAGATGCAGCTCTGCAAAGCGCTTTGAAACAGTACGGCGAATTACCAGGCTTGATTTAATTATTTAAATTATAAGCTGATAAAAAGGGCGTTTTTTAGCGCCCTTTTTTTATGGCTTTAATCCAAGATATTTAAGATACTTCCTTTTGAATGAAAAACCGTCTAAGAATAAAAGGTATGGGATGTGACTAGCAAGGACCGCCGTTAACCCATCTCTGGGGGCTTGACCGCAGCTTCCTGCTTCCGACATCCTCGCTAGCCACACCCCATAACTTCATAAAATTAGCCGATATTTGGGTATAAAGGGAGTAAACAAGCGCGCCAAGATTTTTCGCGAAAGCTGAAATGGGGTCCGTCCGATTTCAGCAGCGAAAAATGACTTGGCGATTATTGCCTTCGGCGGCCCCGATTCGCCCTGCGTCCGTGCCACTACGCCACATCATCGCATACTCGATGCGGCTCCGTAGCACTCCCACAAATGGCTTTACGCCGTGTCGCGATGCCTTGTATTTTGCCTCCGCCTGCGCTATTCGCGCAGACTCCGGCAAAACACCCGGCGCTACGGCTATCGGGGACTAAAAATCTTCACTTCGCTAACGCTCCGTTTCCACGATTTTCAGCGAGCGAATGTTAATCTGGCGGAGGGGTGGAACACAAAAATATTATATATAGGGTTTATTTTTTTGTTTTTGGCGAGAGGGGCCTATTTTGCCGAAAAATTGAAGCCGGAATTGCCTTCACTGTATGTGGATCTATTCAAGACGACGATGTTGAGAACGATGATGTTCGTTTTATGGTCCGGCATTTCCGGACCATAAACCTAAAAAGAGCAGTTGAGAGCCTCAAACTACCGTTCGCCCTGAGCCCTGTCGAAGGGTGTACGGTAGTTTGAGGCTTCACCAATCCGGTGTAAGTGTTGTAGACCCTTCATGCTTCGACTTGGCTCAGCACGAACGGTCTACAACACTTACCAACTGCTCTTTTTAGGATAAAAGGTATCGGGTGTCGAGCAACCAATTTTGTGATCAGTGCCGGCTGTTCGGGGGTATTTAATTAACCTGAAGATGCGGTAAAACTCTTTTTTGGTCATGCCGGCTTGGGCGGCCATGCTTTTGATGAGCGTTTGTGTAAAAGGGGACTTTGTTGGGCAATCGACGGTAACTTTGTACAGGGTGGCATCGTGTTCTTTTACCCATTGCTCGTGTGATTTGCCTTTTTGCGGTCTGGCAACGAATCCCAGGTATGCCAGGATCTTTTTAACCTCTTTGCAGGTTAGCGGAGGGTATTGACTGCTCATGCAGGGCGTAGCGGTAGCAGGGCAAACGCATTAAAATAAATGCCATATCAATATGTTATGACTATTCAACCTAAGCTTGCAGAATATTTTATTTGTTAGTTTTTTATTTTGTGGCAATAAAGGCTGCCGCTATGAAATTACTGAAAATACTACGCATTATAACCATTTGATTTTATATGTAGTTTTAATGCGTTTACCCTGGTAGCGGTAGGGTCTCATCGAATATTTTTTGGTGGGTATGGTAAAGCGCTATTTTTAGCCGAATGATTTGATATCTAAGCCAGAGCGATAGCGGTGCGCTTCTCGAGAGTAATTGCGCGGCATAAGGTTTGTCGTCGCCGATCAGGGCGTCATGAACGTATTCACGGATCATCGATTCGAGTTTGGTTTTAGCTTCCTCGTATGTATCACCTTGAGCGGCCAGGTTGAAATTTAAGCATACGGCCACCCAGCAATCACCTTCTTGCTCGGCATAGCATTTCATAATCAGTTCTCCTGGATAAGGCAGGATAGATGCCACTTTTTACTTGTTGCTTTGCTTCGTGCAGTGCGTCTCTAGCCTACCTCAATGAGGTTTCAGGAAAGGTGCCCAGTGCAAGCGTCTTTCGTTTTCCGCCAAAGCGGTAATCGTAGCGGAAATATTTTCCACCATTGGGATGCACAAGCACATAGAGGCCTTCGCGGTCGGTCAGCTTATATTGCTTGTCGCGCGGCTCCGCATCGCGTAGATCTTTAACACTGAGAGTCATTTGACGGTATATCTTTTTTTCGTTGACGGTATACCGTCAAAGATACCGTCTTATTGTGCAAACTTAAAAGGATTTAATGAACGGAATGTTTAATAAAATGCCTTTAGTATCAATCTTTAAAAACACTAAAAGTTGCCATGAAATGTTGATATGGCGGAGGGAGAGGGATTTGAACCCTCGTGGGACTTGCGCCCCCCACTGATTTCGAGTCAGGGCCGTTCAGCCTCTCCGGCATCCCTCCTGCGTTTTTATATTAACGTGTCGTGCTATTTCTTTAAAATTGTTTCGCTGTCGTACCAGTACACAAGCCGCAAGTTTAGCTTATCGCCTTTAGCGTTCGTTCTTTTTTCGAGTGAAACTTTCAATTTTTACCCCTCCTTTACCCCTTTTTTGCTTGGGGTAGTATAGGTGTAAAATCACAAAAGAAAAGACATAAACGGCTAAAAAAATATAGCGGTACTTTAGCCGCTAATCATTGAATTTAAATTATTTGTTCTTTGTTGTTTGGGTCTCGGTTTGGTGTTAATTCGCGGGTTATTTTCCTATACAAAAGCTGGAAAAGATCAGACCTAAAAGATCATCGGACGAAACAGCACCGGTAATTTCACCGAGACAATGTTGCGCTTGTCTTAGATCCTCGGCCACTAATTCACCGGCTTGATGGTTTTGTAATTGTTCTTGAGAACTCTGAACGAATATCAAACCCTTTTGTAATGCTTCGATATGCCGTCTACGAGCAATAAAAACATTATCGGTTTCGGATTGATAACCGACGCTGTTTTTCAAATACTGTTTGAGAAGATCAAGGCCTTGTTCTTTTTTGACGGACAAATAGATCTGTGTGCCTTGTTCGGATTCGCGAATCTCAGGTTTAATGCCGATTAGATCGATTTTATTGTAGATTTTGGTGATAGGTACATGTTCGGGGAGGTTCTCGAGTATTGATTGATGCTCGGGATCTGTGGCATCGATCATCAATAAGACTTTATCAGCCCGCTTCATTTCCTCTCGAGCCCTACGTATGCCTTCTTTTTCAACGGCATTGTCGCTGTCTCGTAAACCTGCCGTATCAATGATATGCAGCGGCATGCCGTCGATTTGTATGCGTTCTTTCAACACGTCGCGTGTGGTGCCGGCGATGTCGGTAACAATCGCTGCGTCATGTCCGGCCAAGGCGTTCAATAAACTGGATTTACCGGCATTGGGTTTACCGGCCAGTACGATCGTCATTCCGTCGCGAAGCAAGCAGCCTTGTTGTGCAGTTGCCAATATAGTTCGAAGTTTTTCCGCTAATCGGTCGATACGATTTTGTACCACTCCGTCACCGAGAAAATCGATTTCTTCATCGACGAAGTCTATGGCTGCTTCAACATAGATTCTGAGTTCGGTCAGTTCTTCAACCAATTCATTGATTTGTTTCGAGAAAGCACCCTGCATCGATTGTTGTGCGGAACGCGCCGATTGTTCGGTGCTGCTTTCTATCAAGTCGGCAACGGCTTCGGCTTGTGCTAAGTCAATCTTACCGTTAAGAAATGCGCGCTCGGTGAATTCGCCGGGTCGTGCAAGGCGGGCGCCAAGCGATAAGACGCGCTTGAGAAGTATATCGAGAATGATCGAACCGCCGTGTCCTTGCAGTTCAAGGATATCTTCCCCGGTATAGGAAGCCGGAGAAGGGAAGTAGATGGCAATGCCGGTATCGATGACTGAACCGTCGCTATCGATAAACGGTGTCAATACGGCATATCTTGGCGGTAACGGACGATCGGTTAATTTAGCGGCAATAATAGAAACCGCCGGTCCCGATATCCGTACAATGCCGACGCCGCCGTTTCCGGGCGGCGTGGCAATCGCGGCAATGGTATCGTTGGTACCGATGTCCACTCAGGTTTTACTTAGCATCTTCCAAGTTTTTAGTGATGTACCATTGTTGGATGATCGACAGCGTATTGTTGACCACCCAGTACAAGACCAAACCGGCCGGGAAGAATAGAAAGAATACCGTAAACACGATCGGAAACATTTTCATGATTTTCGCTTGCAACGGATCGATCGGGGCAGGATTTAAACTTTGTTGAATTTTCATCGTAATGCCCATCAGGATCGGCAAGATAAAAAACGGGTCTTGCGCCGATAGATCCTGCATCCACAAGGCAAACGGAGCTTGACGCAATTCAACGGTTTCGACCAATACCCAATACAAAGAAATAAAGACCGGAATCTGCACCAATATCGGCAAGCAGCCGCCTAAGGGATTCACTTTCTCCCGTTTATACATATCCATCATTTCTTTGTTGAAACGCTGTCTGTCATCGGCAAAACGTTCTTGCAGTTCTTTCAGACGCGGCTGAATCTTGCGCATTTTCGCCATCGAACGAAAACTGGTTTGCGAAAGTTTAAAGAACAGCAGTTTAATAAATAAGGTCACACCGATAATAGACAAACCCCAGTTGCCGACAAAGCCATGAATTTGATTCAGTAACCAGTAAATCGGCTTGGCAATGATCGTTAACCAAGCGTAATCGACGGTTAGTTCCAAACCTTTGGCGATTTCTTCCATCATCGGCTGTATTTTAGGGCCGGCAAACAATTGTGCGCTAAACTCCATGTCGGAATTCGGCTCGACCGTAAACGCTGGAGAATAGGAACCGATTACATAACGCCAATCTTTAAGGTCTTTGGTATAAAACGTATTTTCCTGGTCTTTGGGCGGAATCCATGCCGCTGCAAAGTAATGCTGGATCATCGCACTCCAGCCGCCTGTCGTTTTGACATTCAGCTTGTCGCTCGCCATGTCGTCGAAACTGACTTTTTGATATTTATTCTCTTCTGTATAAACGACGCCGCCGGCATAGGTTCTGATAAAAGTATGCCCCGCCTCTTCTTTATACGGAACTCTTAACAATTGCTTATATTGCCGACCGGTCCAAGGTTGCGTCGAATCGTTAGAGACGGTTTGATTGACTCCAATGGTATAACTGCCGCGTTTAAAGGTGAGTGTTTTAGTGACAGTCAACCCTTGATTATCGGTCCATGTCAACGGTACAGTGATGGTGTCTTGATCGTCACCTAAAAGGTATTGATCTTTTTCAAAGTTAAATACGGTATGGTGAGTAGGAGCATTTGCCGAACCCTCTGCGGCAATCAAACCGCTTTGTGCTAGAAATAATCTTTCCGGGTTGCTATCGAATAAGCGGATCGGACTAAGGTCTTTTTCCGGTTTCGAAAAGCCGAACAGATTCCAAACCCATTCAACGGCGGTGTTTTCTTTTTCACGAGGGTATTTCAGCAAATCCAGGTTACGAATCGTGCCGCCTTTGGGGTCGATTTCCAAGGCCAGAACATCGGTTGTTACGCTAATAATAGCGCCCGATTCAGTCACCTCAGTAACTATGGGTTTTGCTTCAGCGCGTGATTCGGGTTGCGGTTCGCCGCCGGTTGCCGTGGGCAAGTCTTCCTTAAGGTCTTGCGGCATTTGTTGTGCGACGGAAATTTCGCGTTTCGGACCGTAATCGATTTGCCATGCGTCATAGAGCATATAAAGCAGCATTGCAAATGTAACGACTAATATAAATCTAATGTTATCCATTCTTTTTACCAAATTTTTTCTGGAACAGGATCAAGCCCGCCTTCGTGAAAAGGGTGACACTTTAATACTCTTCGGACTGTAAGATAGGTGCCCTGGGCGGCTCCATGTTTATGGAGCGCCTCTAAGGCATAGCAGGAGCAGCTGGGATAAAAACGACAGTTTTTACCTAACAATGGACTTATAAAGTATTGGTATAACTTTATAATTGCTATGAGTAAGACTCGCATCGGTTTACCAACCTAAGCCAATGCCTTGCCAATGACTTTTGTAATTGTTCCGGTGATGCATTGAGTGCATCTTTTCGGGCCATAACAACAACATCAATATTGATCAATTCGTGTTGTTGTAGTCTAAAGCTTTCCCTGGCAGTCCTTTTGAGCATATTTCTGTCCACAGCCTTTTTAATGATTTTTTTCGCAATTGCCAGACCTAGTCGAGGATGATCTAACTCATTCCTAACTGCCAGTAATGTGAAATACGCATCACTCGATTTTACCGGTCCGGTAAAGACTTTTTTATATTCAGAAGGCTTCCTTAACCTTAACTGCGGCGGGAAACTAAATACCTTGTTCGTCAATCAATTAGACTGTTAGCTTGGCACGGCCCTTGGCTCTGCGGGCGTTAAGGACTTTACGGCCGCCTTTGGTCGCCATTCTGGCACGAAAGCCGTGAGTTCTTACGCGTTTAATTTTACTGGGTTGATAGGTTCTTTTCATGGCCTTAAATCCTGGTTCAGATGATTGTTAACAAAAACGGATAAAAAAGATCCGGGATGATAGAATAAACGCCGGTTTATGTCAATTATGCCGGCACTGATTTGATTGCTGTATAGTGGCATAATTTTTTTATAATATCATCTATTTACTCTTCGCTACCTTCTTAAATA